>CAWIYY010000001.1:0-223009 GCA_963840435.1 uncultured Acidimicrobiaceae bacterium
GCGAGTAGCAGTCATCACGGAGGCGCCGGTGCGACCGCTCCGCCTCAGGAGATGCTCTTATGGCGGACTATCTGCGTGCGGCGGTCGTCGACCGAACCGGCGGCGCCACCGCGGCCAGGCAGGCTCAGGAGTCGATGACCGCGGTCGCGCCGGTCGTTTGGAAGTTGGCGGAGGCGGTGCACGATCTCGGGGGGGGTGTCCCAGGCCCTGGTACTCGCCGCGACGCGGATCCAGGTGTCTGGTGGATGGAAATCACTCATGGGTGGAGCGGTAGCGCACACCACGGCGCAAGCTGGCCCATGACCGGGCGGTTTCGATCTTCATCCGAGATCGACCCGATTCTCGAAGGGACGTCCGAGATTCAGCTTTTTGTCAGCTCACGGGCGATCTCGGGCATCCACATCAACTGACCTGCGAGGGAAACGGACGGGTGGCGCTTGTCCGCGACGTAGAGATCATCCCTCGCGGCTCATGGACGTTGCATCAATACGCGACACGATGCGGTTGGCCGCGCGTCCGAGTCGTCGCAACTGTTCAGGTGACAAGACGTCGATCACCATAGAACGGACATGGGCAACGTGGGTCGGAGCGGCGCGCTCCAACGTGTGAAGACCGCTGTCGGTGAGGATGGCGTTGGTGAATCGCCCATCGCTCGGATCGGGCTGGCGGCGCACCAAACCTCGATCCTCGAGCCGTGTGACGACGCGCGACAGATGCGAGAGGGACGCGTTGGTGATCGCTGCGAGCGAACTCATCCTCACAGTGCGTCCGGGGCTCTTCGAGAGCGCCGCCATCACCTGGTACTCCACCATGGCCAGGCCGGAGTCACGCTGGAGCTGCTGATCGATTGACCAGGGAAGCCGGATCATCAGCCGCACGACCGCCAACCAAGAGTCCAGCTCCTCGGGGGTGAGCCACTTGACGGCTTCCTCCTCACCGTCGGCGCTGACAGCTTCGCTCATCAGGGTAATTGTAGCGATTCACTTCACGAATCAACAGACAGCGGGAGGAGCAGGAACGATCGAAATTCCTCCTGACTCTGAAGACCGTGGTCAGCCTCTCCTCCCGGTCGCCGCGTCACTTGACACGGCAAGTGCTCGATTCTACATTGCACTTGACAGAGAAAGTCACGGACGACCGGAGAGGACAGGTCGTGGACCGTCCGGACGGAGCTGAGTTCGTTGAGGTCTGAAGGTGCCGATGACCACGGTCGCTCCGGCTTTGCGTTCCCTGCCGCCGGGACTACCGGGTATCGCCGCCCTGCCGCTCGGACGTTCGCGGCTGGACCTCGACCAAAGGACGCGTCAGATCACCCCCCACCGCCGGCCGCTCGATCGAAGGATCGGCTGTTCTCGCGGCTGAGCTCACGGCCATGACGGGGCAGGGTGTCGTGTCCTCGGACGGGGCATACGTCGAGGAATCCACTTCGGACGAGGCGGCAACAGTGCTGCTGGGCCGACGAAGCGAGTGTCAGAAAATCGATCGGATCCTTCTGGCCGCTCGCGCTGGTCACGGTGGCTCGATCATGATTTATGGAGACCCCGGAATTGGAAAGTCCACTTTGTTGGACTACGCAGTCGCTACGGTTGCCGGATTTCAAGTGCTCCGTGCGGTCGGAAACGAGGCCGAAAAGGAACTCGCGTTTTCCGGCGCCCAGCAGCTCTGCGCATCGAGCTTGGCCATTCTCGATGACCTGCCTGCGCCGTATCGAGACGCACTCGGTGTGGCGTTCGGCCTGGTTGCAGGCTCGGCACCCGATCGATTGTTCGTGGGTCTCGCTCTCCTCCACCTCTTGTCCCAGTCGGCCTCCAAGAAGCCTCTCCTGTGCGTGGTCGACGACGCGCAATGGCTCGATCGAGAGTCGGCGCAGGCCCTGGCGATCGCGGCACGTCGGGTGGGTTCGGAACGCATCGCGTTCTTGTTCGGCGCTCGAACCGTCTCCTCTGATTTCGACGGTCTGCCGCGCCTTCACATCGATGGTCTCGACGCGGCACACGCACGCACCCTGCTGTGGTCAGCCCTTCCAAATCCGTTCGACGAGCATGTTTTTGAGCGGATCCTCGCCGAAACGCGAGGCAACCCGCTTGCCCTGCTCGAGTTACCTCGCGGGTTGACGTCGGCCGAACTGGCGGGGGGTTTTGCCCTGCCGGCTTCGGGCCCGATGGCGGGTCAGATCGAAGCGAGTTTCCAGCGACGGATCGCGAAGCTTCCAGCAGCGTCCCGGCGCCTTCTGCTCGTCGCGGCGGCCGAACCAACGGGCGATGCGGCTCTTGTGTGGCGCGCCGCACAGGAACTCGGAGCCGACGACTCCGCTGGGGCCGACATCGAAGCGGATGGTCTCATGGAGATGTCTCCACGAGTGATCTTCCGCCACCCTTTGGTTCGTTCGGCGGTGTACGAGTCGGCGTTGCCCGCCGATCGGCGAGCCGCTCACCGGGCGCTGGCCGAGGCCACTGAGACCGGTGTCGACCCAGATCGCCGAGCGTGGCACCCGCGCAGGCCGCATGGCATCCCGACGACGAAATCGCAACGGAATTGGAGGCTTCGGCCGAGCGGGCGCAGGCGCGGGCGGCTTCGCCGCGGCCGCAGCATTCCTGGAGCGAGCAGCTGAACTCACGGTCGGTTCGAATCAGCGGGCGACGCGGACGCTGGCGGCCGCCGAGGCCAAGCGGCACGCTGGCGCCCTCCAGGCCGCACTCGACCTCGCCTCTCAGGCAGAGAGAGGTCCCCTCGACGACCATCAACGCGCACTGTTCGAAGTGCTCCGAGCCCGGGTGTCCTTTGCCTCCGAACGAGGGCGCGACGCTCCACAACTTCTCCTGTCGGCCGCTCAGCACCTCGAACCTCACGATCCGATGCGTGCGCGAGAAACGTATCTGGACGCCATCACAGCAGCGCTCTTTGCTGGAAAACTGGCTAACGGGGGCACGCCCGGGATGTCGCTCGAGCCGTGCTGGCGTCGTCGCAGCCTTCCGGACCTCCGAGGGTGTCTGATCTCCTGCTTCAGGGTCTTGCGCTCTTGGTCGTGGAGGGCCCGGGAGTTGGGACTCCCGTCGTTCGGCAAGCACTCGGGGCATTTCTCGGTGATGCCGTCGGAAGCGAGGAGCGACTGCGCTGGTCGTGGTTGGCCGGGCGTACGGCCGCCTTCATCTGGGACTACGACGCCTGGGGCGAACTCACGAGCCGTCAAGTTGCGGCGGCACGCGCAACCGGAGCGCTCAGCGTTCTTCCATTGACGCTGAGCACGAGCGCGGGCGTGCAGCTCTTTGCCGGGCGACTGTCGGAGGCGGAATCTCTCTTCGAACAGGCAGAAGCGGTGGCGGATGCGACGGACACCAGGACGGCAGCGCTACGCGGCAGTCTTGGTGTCGGCGTACCGCGGCTGCGAGCGGGAAGCCCGAGACATTCATCGCTGCCTCCGCGGAGGACTTCGCGGCACGGGGAGAAGGGATGGGAGTGACCCTGACACGATGTGCGGGGGCGGTGCTGTACAACGGACTGGCTCGATACGAAGAGGCGTACATTGCCGCTGACGAGGCACTCGAGGATCCGTACGAACTTTGGTTCTGGCCCTGGGCCACGGTTGAGCTGATAGAGGCGGCCAGCCGAACGGGGCGAGACGCCGACGCTGAAGCGGCCTTCTCGCGGCTGACGGAGAGTACTGCGGCAAGTGGCACGGCATGGGCGGCCGCTGTCGAGAACCGATGTCGCGCCCTACTCAGTGAGGGCACGCAGGCTGAGTCGTTGTTCCAGAGCGCCATCGACCAGCTTGTCCCCACTGAATTGCGCTTGGACCTTGCCCGAACCCGACTTCTCTTCGGTGAATGGTTGCGGCGCGAGAGCCGACCGGCTGATGCACGCGACGCAATTACGCGCTGCCCATGAGGCATTCGTGGATTTTGGCAGCGAGAGTTTCGCCGAGAGGGCGCGCATCGAATTGCGGGCCACGGGGGAGCGCACGCGCAAGAAGTCCCTTGATTCGCGCCAGGGCCTGACGCCACAAGAGGCGCGAGTCGCTCAGCTTGTGGCCCAGGGGGGCACCAACGCAGAAATCGCCGCGCAGATGTTCATCAGTCCAAGCACAGTCGAGTATCACCTGCACAAGGCGTTTCGAAAGCTCGGGGTTAGATCGCGGACGCAGTTGACGAAAAGGGTTCTCGAGTCAAGCCAGCACGGAGACGGCTAACGACGCACGCATTGGTCTCGATCGGTTCGCTTCTGATCGCAGGGTCACACGATCAGGGCTGACGCGTGCGTAACGAATAACGAACGAGGGATTCTCACATCGGCCTTGTGGGCCGCCCTGCCGCATCTATTGGAACATGCGGGCGATCGGCTCACAGTCCTCGACGCCCCAGACCCTGCGCAACGCAACGGTTGTCGGCGCATTTCAGCCGAGACGACGTGCCAAAGCGGACCCAGACTCGCGGGCGGGCATCGCTGGGCCCTAAACAACTAAGGATTCCCTGGACGACATTCGGGGTGGCGGGGGAGAACCTGAGAGCAGGGACGCATGACAGCGTCAACCCGACCGAAGGCCCCAGCTTCGCCGGCGACGGCATCGGAATGTTCGACTCTCACTCCAACGAACCACCGACAAAGAACGGAGACAAGACATGAAGATCGCACTGACCGGTGGAAACGGTTTCATCGGGTCCCACATCCTCGCAGAGCTGCAGTCCCACGGTCACCAGGTGATCGCACTCGTTCGAGACGACGCAGAGGCGTCCAGGGTCACCTCGAGGGGCGCGACACCAGCCATCGTCGACCTGTACGACCGGCCGGCCGTCGTGAAGACGTTCAACGACTCCGATGGGGCGGTCCACACAGCAAGCCCTGGTGACGAAACCAGCGCCGACTTGGACTCGGCGGTTATCGATGCCGCCATCGAAGCGTTCGGAGTCAATGGAAGGCCCTATGCACACATCGGTGGCCTCTGGACCTTCGGATCCAATACTTCAATCACTGAAGAATCGCACTTCAACCCACCCGCAATGGTGGCGTGGGAGCCGCCGATCCTCCAGCGCATTCTCGACGAGTCCGGTATGCGCGGGATCGTGATCGTGTCGAGTGTGGCTTACGGCGACGGCGGCGGCGGTGTCCCCGGGGTCCTCCTCGGTTCTCCCCGAGACTCCGCAGGCAACTTGATCATGCTCGGCAACGGGCAGCAGCACTGGTCAACGATCCACGTCGCCGACCTGGCGGAGGTGTTCCGTCTCGTGCTGGAAACCGACTCCGCCCGGGGCACGTACGTCATCGGGAACGGCCTGAACCCCACCGTGGCGGAACTGACCGAAGCGGCTGCCCTCGCTGTTGGGGCTCCCGGCGCAGTCCCCGGATCCCAAGAGGAGGCGCGCACGCGCCTCGGGGACTATTTCGCCGAGGTTCTGCTCCTCGACCAAGCCTCGACGGGGGCCAAGGTCCGCGCCGTCCTGGGCTGGCATCCCACCCGTTCGGGACTGGCCGACGAATTTCGTGACGGCGGCTACCGGAGTTAGCCACCCGACACCCCACACCCGACACCCGACCCCCACACCCGACACCCGGTACAAGAGCGAGGATGAAGTGACTGAGACGGCAAAGCATTGGATCGACGGCGAATGGATCGACTCGGATGCGGTGTCCGATTCGATCAACCCGGCCACGGGGGAAGTGCTGGGCCAGTGGTATGACGGCGGCGAGAAGGAAGCCGCGGCCGCAATCGCCGCCGCCCGCCGGACATTCGATACCTCGAACTGGTCGCGTGATCGAGGGCTCCGTAACCAGGCGCTCACTGAGTTGGCCGATCGGTTCGAGTCCCATGCGGAGGAACTCGGGACGCTCGTTACGAAGGAGAACGGGAAAAAGATCTCCGAGGGCCTGTTCGAGGGAGGGTCGCCAAGTCCGACCCTCCGCCATAACGCAGCCATTGCCTTGACCAACACCGGTATCGCTGCCGAGGTTGCCCCTGGACAGTGGTACACCACGTATGCAGAGCCAGCGGGGGTGGTCGGGATAATCGTGCCCTGGAACTCTCCGGTTGCACTGCTCATCCGCTCCCTTGGCCCCGCTCTTGCCGCGGGAAACACTGTGGCGGTCAAGATGCCAGGTCCCACGGCATTGGTCTCCAACCTGGTTTCGCAGATCATTGCTGAGGCTCAGTCGCTGCCTCGCGGTGTGGTCAACATCTTTACCGAGTCTGGCAACACCGGATCTCCGTTCCTGGTTGCCTCGCCGGACGTGCAGGTCATCAGCTACACCGGAAGCAGCCCGGTGGGTCGGATCATCGCCGCGTCGGGCGCCGCAACGTTGAAGCGCATGAATTTGGAGCTCGGCGGCAAGACCCCGATGATCGTGTTCGATGACGCCGACCTTGATTCGGTCGTGCCATTGCTGGCAGCTGGAATTACCACTTTCTCTGGGCAGTTCTGCATGACCGGTTCCAGAATTCTGGTCCAACGAGGAGTGGCCGAGGAAGTCCGCTCACGACTTGCCGACATACTCGAGCAGGTTCGAGTCGGCGACGGACTTGACCCCAACACGGACATGGGTCCCCTCATCGACAAGCCGAATGTCGCCAGGGTCGACGGGGTGGTCGAGGCCGCGCTCGCCTACGCCAAACCGATCGTGCGAGGTGGTCCAGCCACGGAAGGCGCCCTCGCTGCAGGCGCGTTCTACCGCCCCACTCTGCTCGAGGTGGACGATGTCACGACCGACATCGTCCAGAAAGAGGTCTTCGCACCGGTCGCAACTTTCGAGCTGTTCGATACCGAAGCAGACGCCATCGCACGGGGCAACGCGGGCGAGATGGGCTTGGCGGCGGGGGTCTTCACGAACGACTTGAACATCAGCAACCGAGTGAGCCGTGGCCTCCAGGTCGGTACGGTCTGGACGAATACGTGGGCTGCGATCAACGACGGATTCGCCGAGGGTGGCTACAAGCAGAGCGGGGTCGGACGTCTGCGCGGACCGATCGCGATGTCGGAGTTCCAAGAAGCCAAGACCATTGTTCACTCCGTGCCACCTACCGACAGTTAGTTGGCTCGAGTACTTCACCAGAGCAATGAGACGCACTGCACTTCCGTATAAGCAAGAACAGGAGAAGCCATGAGTGCCAGCCCCATGGAGGTCGTCGGAGAGTGGCTCCAGAATCTGCTGGATCCTGATGTCGTCAAGCGCTTGGTCGCACCTGATGCCACCTACATATCCCTCAATATCGACAACCCCGAACTCAAACTGATTGAGCCGTGGACCGGCACTTCCAGCGGACCCCAGGCGTTTCTCGACAACCTCAGCAACATGTTCAGCCGCTGGGAGAACCAGGCATTCAACGTCACCACGTTGTTCGCGTCCGGAGAGGACGTCGCCGTGTTTGGCAATTTTCGCTATAAGTCCTACTCGCTGAACAAGGTCGTGAGCTCTCCCTTCTCCATCCATGTCAAGGTCGTCGATGGACAGGTCACCTACATCCAGTTTCAAGAAGACTCATATGCCACAGCGGCGAGCTTCCGTAAGGAGGGCTCCTGGATCGTCCAGACCGAACCGAACGCCGCGCCGTTCCAGGTCTGACGTCGAGCTCATCTGGGGTCAGAGATCACCGTGTCACCGCTCGGAGCGACTCTGGATGGCCTCCAGGGTCTGCCGCCCGCGCTCGTCATCGTCGACGAGAACGACGTGCTCCGAGAGAAGGAGAAGCATATGACTCCAAGCGCCGTGAAGCCGGCGTCCCAACCACCTCGGTGCGTCACAACGGCATCATTCATGACTTCATGATGCTCAACGCGCTGGGCAGCACTCAGCCCGCTCGCGCCGGCATCGATCAGGCAGCGACCGCACTGCGTCAGGCGCTCGGGAGCATCTCGAACTGAAAGCAAGCGCCATCGGACAGCTGTGTCAGTCGTAAGCCGGCGAACCGAGTCGCCGCCTTGACGGCCACTACCGAGCTGTCAATGACGCGAAGTGACCAAAGGAGGAGTCGTGTCCCTATTCAGGCTGGATGCCAGCATTCGCATCGAAGGATCGCATAGTCGCGCCATCGCCGACCTCGTCGAAGAGGAGTGGAGAGGTTCGCACCCAGAAGATCCGATAGTCCGCCGCCACATCGGAATCGACCCGCTCCCGGCCACGAGCTGGCCGACGGCGGTCTTCGCGAGCCGCACGCCGCCACATTCACGTACCGACGAGCAGGAGGCGGCCCTCGCCCTGGCGGCCGAACTGACAGACGAACTTCTGGAAGCAGATGCAATGCTTTTCGCGGTACCGCTCTACAACTTTGGAGTCTCGCAACACTTCAAGGCCTGGGTGGACATGGTGGTCACTGATTCCCGCATGGCAGCTGGCGCAAGGCCACTCCTCGAGGGCGTACCGGCCGTCCTCGTGACGGTCCGAGGCGGTGCGTACGGAGCAGGCACTCCTCGGGAGGGATGGGACCACGCCACCGGCTGGTATCGGCGCATCTTGGCAGATCTGTGGCGACTCGACCTCGATGTTGTCGAGGCAGAGTTCACCCTCGTCGGGGTCAATCCGGCGCTCGATCAGTTCAAGGACCTCGCCGCCGGATTGCGTCGCGAAGCCGAGGAACATGCCCGGCGCTCGGGTCGGGAGCTCGGCGCCTTGGCCCCACGGGCTTCAGTCGGATAAGAGGCCAATCCCTTGAGCACTCCTACGCCGATACTGAACGCGGGTCGCATCGCATCGGTCCTATGGTTCCCAGTCTTCTTTGCGATCGCCCTCCCGCTGGTCTTCCTCATCGCCTTTCACGCGCCTCAACCGCACCAGATCCCGATTGCTGTGGTCGGGAGCACCAGACAGGTCGAAGTGGTAAGCGGGGAGCTCCACGCTGTCAGCTCTGGAGGATTTGCCGTGCAGCACTCTCCGTCGCGGGCGGCCGCAGCTACCGCCGTCCGGAATCGACAGGAGGCGGCTGCCTACGTCGCTCTCCCGACATCGAATCCTCAGCTCTACCTGGCGCGAGCGGCGTCGGCGATCAGGGCGAATTATCTTCAACAAGTGTTCGCACAGATTGCCAGCGAGGCACACACATCACCGCCTCGATTGGTCGACCTTGTGCCGTTGCTCCCGGGCGATAGCGGTACTGGGGTGTTCTTTTTCGGCTTTCCGATGGTGATGGTTGGCGTCATCACGGTGCTTGTCCTGCTTCAGAGGGCCCCGACCTGGTCAATAGGGCGTCGTATGGCCGCGGTAGCGGCAATGGGCGCGGTCGGAGCCGTGGCCGTGTACATCACCGCGATCAACTTGAACGTGCTCCCGAACAAACCCCTGCTGCTGCTGAATGCGTTTGTCCTCAGCCAAGTCGTCGGCCAACTGTTGGTCGGATTGGTTCCGCTCTTGAAGCAGTATTTCCTGCCGGTCGTCATGACCTTCATCCTGATCCTTGGCGTTCCAACGGCCGGCGCAACGATGGCGCCTGACTTGCTTCCAACAGCACTGAGGTACTTATCAGACGTCCTCCCTTTTGCGCAGTCGGTCAAGATCACGAAAAACGTGGCCTATTTCGGCGGGTCGGACTCTCTGGCCCCGATATTGATCCTGCTGGCATGGGCAGCCGTTGCGGGTCTCTGTCTCAGCATTGACCAATACGAAGCGAGCCGTCCGATAGCACCAGAGCCGGTAACGGTGGGCAGGGTCGAGTTTGGCTCTGCGCCAGCAGCCATGCCACAAGTGAATGTGTCACGCACGCCTTAAGTCGTCGAGGAAAAATCGGGTTAAGCCACTGGGCGGGCTTCGCGGTTCCCTCGCCTGCTCGTGATGCGCCGATGTGGACGCCTGTCGAAGCGACACAGCTGGACATTGACCGAGGACTAAGGCTTTCCTGGACGACGTGTGACCGACATCGGCCCATTCTAAAAGTGGAGAGCGGCCTTGGTCGCCCTTCAGCCACAGCGCCCTGCTGGGTTCGGTGGCTCTGGAGCCTGAACAGACGAGGTCCGTCTGGGACGGTGAATCGGGTAGTGACAGCCGCGTGACGTTCGCGGAGAGCTCGGGAAGGATGCACATGACCAGCGAACCAATCAGAGACCCCGTGACGGACCATCTGCTTACTCCTCAGAACGCAGCGCTCGTTGTGATCGACTATCAACCGAGTCAGATTGCGGCGGTGTCTTCGATTGAGCACGACCTACTGCTGGACAACATCGTGTCTGTGGCTCGCCTGGCCAGGACCTACCGCCTGCCCATTGTGCTGTCGACTGTCAACGTGGCGAATGGCCAGGGCCACACGCTTCCTGAGCTCAAGGCAGTCCTTTCCGACAGTGAAGAGATAGACAGAACTCAAATCAACTCGTGGGAAGACGTCGAATTCCGCCGTGCAGTTGCCGCAACCGGGCGGAAGAAGCTCATCATGACAGCGTTGTGGACGGAGGTCTGTCTTGCCTTTCCGACGCTCGATGCCCTGCGCGAAGGCTTCGAGATCTATCCCGTTGTCGATGCCGTTGGAGGCACTTCCTCTGAAGCGCATCGAGCTGGTCTCGAGCGGATCGTCCAAGCAGGTGCGCAGCCGATCAGCTGGGTTTCGTTGGCGTGCGAACTTCAGCGGGATTGGAGTCGCATTGAGACGGTTCCCGATGTAGTTGACATTGTGCTGACGACCCGCCTGCTGAAGTCCGCCTAATTCGAACGCGACACCTGAGAATCACCGTGTCGCACGGACAAGGGAAGCAGAGAAGGGAGAGAACATCATGCCAACCTGAAAGAAAAACTTCGACCCGGAGGCATTCATTCGTGGGGTCTATGAGTTTGCTGAGAGAATGGATCTCGACGGGTGGAGGTCGTGCTTTATCGACAAAGGCACCCTGACTGACCATTCCATCGACGTCACGTACGAGGCCGAGTCGGGTGCCGCAACACCGCGACTCTCTCCATGGAGAGCTAGGACGAGATGGTTGGTTGCCGATCGTGGCCTGCCGAGACAGGCCTTCAGCCGTCGACCAACCCCTTCGGTGCTGTAGATGGGATCGACCGTGATGACCCAGTTGCCAGGTCAGACAGCGAGACAATCGCCATGGGGATCCTGAACGCGTGGCATATCTATGCGGATATCCACGGTGGGGGAGTCCGTATCCCTCGTGGTCAGATCGTTGGCCGCTCGTGCTCGGGACGTGGCCCCGCACCCAACTCGAGCAATGAGCTCGCCAGTGAGCCAAACTTCGGAACCGACACGAAGCCGAGGGGAATCCCCACCGTTAGACGGAGCATCCAGTGACCACATTGATGACGATGGAGCATGCGGACGAGGTCCCCGTTCAGGGATCCAACTACGACCGCCGGTGGTGGATTCTGGGCGTCCTGGGGATTGCCCAGTTGATGGTCATTCTCGACAGCACCATCGTGAACATTGCTCTCCCCACAGCCCAGCACGCGCTCCGTTTCTCCAATGCCGATCGTCAGTGGATCGTCACCGCGTACTCACTTGCCTTCGGCAGCTTGCTGCTCCTCGGAGGCCGTATTGGGGACATGGTCGGCCGTAAGCGGGCACTGATCGTTGGACTTGTCGGTTTCGCCGTGGCCTCGGCCATCGGTGGTGCATCGGTCAATTTTGCAATGCTCGTCACCGCCCGGACGATCCAGGGTGCATTCGGGGCTCTCCTCGCTCCTTCGGTGCTGGCTCTCTTGACCACTACCTTCACCGATCCGAATGAGCGTGGGCAGGCCTTCGGGATCTACGGAGCCATCGCCGGCGCGGGTGGCGCCCTCGGGTTGCTCCTCGGCGGAATCCTGACCTCGTACGCGTCGTGGCGATGGACACTCTTCGTCAATCTCGTCTTCGCTGCGACG
Organism: uncultured Acidimicrobiaceae bacterium; assembly: GCA_963840435.1. Taxonomy (GTDB): domain Bacteria; phylum Actinomycetota; class Acidimicrobiia; order Acidimicrobiales; family RAAP-2; genus Bog-473. Next base: position 11,773 of record CAWIYY010000001.1, read on the forward strand.
GCCATCACCGGCGCTCTGGTCCTGTTGCAACCCGACGACGGGGCTGACCATGATCCCTTGGATCTGCCCGGTCTGTTCCTGGTGGGCATCGGGCTCTTTTCGATCGTCTTCGGTTTCTCGCATGCCGAAACGACGGCTTGGAGCAATCCCGTCACGATCGGGTTTCTCGTCGGAGGGGTGGTCCTGCTTCTTGTATTCGGGTATTTCGAGACAAGGGCGAAGTATCCGTTGCTGCCGCCGCGGGTCGTGCTCAGCCGAACCAGAGGCGGGTCTCTTTTGGCGATGCTCTTCTCCAGCGTCGGGATCTTCGGAGTTTTTCTGTTCTTGACGTACTACTTGCAGGCCACGCTGGGTTTCAGTCCCGTAAAGACCGGCATAGCCTTTCTCCCCCTCGTGGCCACGTTGGCCCTGGTAGCTCAGGTATCGAATCGGATCTTGTTGCCGCGATTCGGGCCCAAGCCGATCGTGCCCGTCGGGATGCTCGTGTCTGCTGCGGCGATGTTCGGTCTCCACCTGGTCGGGCTGCACTCGTCGTACGCCAGCCACGTACTCCCGTACCTCCTCGTGTTGGGTGTCGGGTTTGGCCTGAGCGTTGCCCCATCGTTCAGCACCGGCACTCTTGGCTTGGCCCCCCAGGACGCCGGGGTCGGATCCGCCACGCTCAACACTGCGCAACAGGTGGGAGGATCCATCGGTACCTCGCTCCTCAACACCCTGGCTGCCAGTGCGGCGACGTCCTACCTGGTCGGCCGGGCGCTAACCCCGGCCAATTTCCAGGCCGCCCTCCTTCACAGCTACACGACTGCTTTTTTGTGGTCCGCCCTGATCTTCGTGATCGGTGCCGTGATTGCCGGTTTGGTGCTCCGGCGCGGTGGCCTCGTGGAACTGGCAACCGAACAATCGACCGAGAAAGCCGACCATGAACCAAAGAAGCACCATCGAGTTCACACAATCCGGATTCGGGTTGCGTGTCGGTGAATTCTCGGCGGGCTTTCGATCAAACCTACGAGCGCATGATCGCGGCCGGCGTCACGTTCGTTTCTGAGCCACGGACCGATTCCTACGGGAAGATGTCGGTGTTTCTTGATGTTGCAGAAAATCGCTGGGACTTGCTTGGGCCGTCATAGTCCGAGCGTTGTTACCGCAGGTCGCTGGGGGCGCTCGTGCCGAGTCGCTCTTCCCACCACTGGACTGGCACAATCCGCAGAGCCAGGTCCAAGGTCGAGCGGTCGAGCTGCTCCGCTAGTTGTGTGATCACGACCATTCTGTCTGCGAGCCACTCGCCACTGAGCTGACTCTCGATCTCCACTGCCGGGCTGCTGCGAGCTCTCTTCTGGCGCCGCTCGTCATTGGGCGGATAGGTGGCATCGAAGAGTCCAGCAATCCAGGCGATGTCTCCTCCAAGTTCGACGTGCCGATCAATGACCCCGGCGTAGACCGCGGAGCCGAGCATCACGCCTGCCCAACGACCCAGCACTTCATCGGAATGATCGGCCAGAAAGGCGACCTCGGAGCGCAAGGAGGCATACCGCTCGTCGTCATCGACCACCTCACGAACGGCCGCTGTTAGTCGGGGCGTGTCTTGCACGACGTGTCGGCTCGTCTCGACAGCCTCCCTGGGAGTTCCATCCATCGAGAGCAAGCCGGCGAGCTCCAAGACGCCAGACCAGATCATCCGGGCATTTCGAATCAGCTCGAACATGACGTATTGGGCCAGGATGCTCCACCGCCGAAGCCGTCTCCGCTCGAGCACCTCGTTGATGACTGCCACTGACAGCAGCACCACGATGACGCTCCCGACAAGACTTGTCAGCAACGCATGACGAACCCAGAAGCTGCCCTCGACCGCATCGGAGACGACACCCGCGACAAGGACGATAAGGGCAAACAGCGCCATCACTCGCGTCTGCCAGAGGTACGTATCCACTGACCCTGCGCGTTGTGGGGTCATCGCCCTACTGAACTTGCTCACCGTGTGATTCGCCTTCTCCAAGCGGCTTCAGCCCGCTGTCGGTGGACCCAAAAGTCGCGTCTCGCTCCATTCGAGGATGATCTTGCGCTCAGCGATAGACCATGTCTGGTCGACCTTGGTGAACGTATCGAGGTAGCGCAGCCATGCGACCATCATCATGCGAGTGCCGTCTTCGGTGTAGACGTGGTGGGCAATGGTGTAGCTGTCTCCGGTCGCTCGATTCCCCTCGAGAGCGACGGTGCTTTGGCCATTGAAGTGCATCGTCACTTCGTATCGGTTCAAGTCGTCGAAGACTGGTGTCAGCGCTTCCCGACCGCGGAGGACGGAGCTCGGCTCGCTGCCCGGTCCGTTCATGTAGACCTCGAAGCGCGCGTCGGTCGTGAAGAGCGCCTTTTGTCCCTCGGCGTCACGGGTGTCGGCGCAGTGAGCGTAAGCGTCGAACAATTCACGAATGGCCAAGCGGTCCGCTGCTTCCTGAGGTGAGAGCGTCGAGTGTGGTGCCATGAATCCCATCCTCTTCTTTACACGTGTATAAGATTGACAGGTGTATAAAAGCAGCTACCGTGCGGGAGTGCAAGCGGCGTTGAACCTGCAGCCCGTCGGGCGGGGACGACCAAGCGACGAGCGGGATCCTCACGGAGATATGCGGGCAGGATCAGGTGCTTGAGCGCACCGATCCACGCATCGCCCGAACAGCCCAGGCCTGCGAACTGGCGATCGTGGAGCTGGCCTCCGAGCGACCCATCTCCCAGGTCACCGTGGCCGACTTGGCCGATCGAGCAGCCGTGACGAGAGCGACCTTCTACAACCACTATGCAAGCCCCTTGGATCTCCTGATCCAGGTGTTGCTGGCCGACCTGGAGCAGGTCCACCGCCTCGAGGACCGACGCCCGACCCAAGGTGATCGCCCGGCCGCAGAAATGCTGCGCCTCTCGATCGTCGACGTCGCCGACCACATCGAACGCTTCAAGCCCGTCTACCGGCTCGCCGTACATGACGCAGCTGACGGCGGCGTGTACGACGCGTTGGTGCGCCACTTCAGCGACTACGCCGTGGCCTTCATTGCTCAGTGCACCAGCCCGGATCTCCCAGATGCCAACCGCGCCGTCGTTGCCCAGTTCGTCGCCCATGGGTTCGCCGGAGCGATCAAGGCATGGCTCAGCGACGACTCCGTAACGAAGGCCGATCTGGTCGAAGCCTCCGTCGCCTGTGCACCGGTCTGGTGGAGCTGACGACAGACCTTCGGTCCGCCGTCAAAACCCCAGAACTTCGTGGACGAGGATCGCGGTTATCCGATCTGCCGCTACCTCATTGTTGATGATCAGAATGTTGTTCACTCCGCTGGAGACGCCGTAGGCCTCTCGTGCTCGCCGATCCTCGAGCGGGAGCGAATATTCGAAGATCCGCCGGATCCCGGTGTCGAGGTCAGCGACGATCTTCTGACCGCCGATCACAAAGATCACGTGTTCGGCTCCCGACGCGATTGGGCCCAGTTGGCTTCCGCTGGCCGACGCAATGAGGAGCGAACCCGCTTCGGTCACGGCGTGCACGCTTCCGACCACGTAGTCCGGTGAAGAAGCAATGGTTCGCATTTCGCGTGCCTGCATCTGCCGGTCCATTTGGAAGAGTCGCACGCGGAGTGGCTCGTACCGCCCGGATCGCTCGATGTCGTCTGCCACGCCGATCGATTCGAGCGTCCGTGAAGTGTTGTTGAAGACCCCGGCACCTTGGGGAATCAACGAAGCAACCGTCTGTCTCGCTTCGTCGCCCGACTGGACGACGAACGTCCGGACACCGTTCTGCTCAAGGGCTTCAGCCACCGCGGCGATGCGGTCGGACGAGCTGAGTTGAGCAAACTCGGCCACGGCGTGCTCCGTGACCTCCGGGGGCATCGCAGTGCTACTCACCGCCGACCTCGGCCAGTCGCTGGTGCACAAGAGCCACCGACATGGAGCCCTCCCCGACAGCGGCCGCACAGCGTTTGATCGACCCTCGGCGAACGTCACCGGCAACGAAAAGGCCAGGAAGACTCGATTCGAGTGGGAGCGGTGGACGAGGCATATCCCAACCTTCTGAGAAATGGGGGAACGAGGTCAATTCGCTCCCAGTTGGGATGTAGCCGGCATCATCGATCACGAGTCCAGTCCCATCGGTCCCGTCCGTGCGCGGCTCGCCCCCAATGCAGATGAACAGACCATCGGCCCGCAGAGGTTGCGGAGTCTGACTGTCTGGCGACGCCACAAGGACCTCCCGCAGGCGCTCGTCTGCCTTGACGCCGACGACCTGAGACCCGGTTCGCACTTCGACATTGGGAATTCCAGCGATGGCGTCGATGAGATACTTCGACATCGAGGCGGCGAGGTCTGGTCCTCGCACGAGGAGCGTGACCTGAACGGCGTAACGCGAGAAGCGTACGGCCGCCTGGCCTGCAGAGTTTCCGCCACCGATGACGACAACATGCGCGCCGGCGCAGCTCAAGGCCTCGCTCGGTCCCGCCCCGTAGTAGACGCCGGCACCGAGCAGATCGTCAATTCCAGGGACTTCGAGACGTCGCCATTCCACCCCGCTGGCCAGCAGGAGCGTCCGTCCGCACACGCTCGTTCCGTCGGACAGCTTCGCCACGTATCGAGAGCCCTCCTTTGCGATGCCGACCAACGGCCGGGCGAGGAGTATCTCTGCACCGAATCGACGAGCCTGAGCGACGGCACGTGTGGCCAACTCGCTGCCGCTGATCCCATTGGGGAATCCTAGATAGTTCTCGATCATTGAGGTCGTCCCAGCCTGGCCGCCGGGAGCTATGGCTTCGACGACCAACGCTCGAAGGCCCTCCGATGCCGCGTAGACGGCGGCGGCAAGACCGGCTGGTCCCGCACCCACAATGGTCAAGTCGTATTCCGCGAGCGAGGGTCCTGACACCATCCCAAGACCGGCGGCAACCTGCTCGAGGGTTGCGGGTGAAAGCTGGGTGCCGTCGGGAAGCACGCAGATCGGGAGCGATTGGGCGTCAACCTCGGCGTTTCCAAGAACAGCACGAACCCTCGCCGAGTCTGTGATGTCGACCCATTCGTACTGGCAGCTATTCCGACTGAGGAAATCACGGATCCGGTACGCCGCCGCCGAGGCGCCCGTATCTACGAGCACAACGCCCGGCGTTGCGGGTCGAGTGTCGTAGTCGAACAGGGACATTGCGGCTCGTACCTATGGATGCACGGGATAGACGGATCTGAAAGCGTGATTCCCTCCCGGCGAGTGATCACAGCATCTGACGTGACCGCACTCCCGGCACATACGCAAGGAAGCCCAACCCAGGTGACCGGCGGCGACACCCTCCTCGCAACCCGAGGGAAGCGTGTCCAGGCCATGGACGCAGTCGAGATGGGTGCGGTTTCTACTCACGGTTCGCCTCAGGATAACGGCTGGGCCGCTACTGATCCGCCTGGCGCTGTCGGTGCCCTGGGCGTGAGGATTGACCTGTCAGCCATCCAGCGCGAGACGTATGGACTGCGTGATCATGAAGGTCGTGCAAGGGATCTAGTTGCGGCGGCAAGCAATAAGCTCAGCGGTCGGCGGACCGAAACCCCCGGCACGACGGTTCGACGACGTCTTTCCGGTCGTCAACAAAGCCATCGCTGGCACCTGTTCGGACATCCGTCCGGCGGGATTGGCATGCATCATCCACGCTTGGCCTGCAGTCGATGGCGTGGCGATCCTCACCTGCGACTTGCTGGCAGAGAGGAGAATGCCGGAGATGCTTCAGCGCCGTTAGGTGGGGATCCGTCCCGCTTCCTAGCGGTCTTCGAGCCGATCGGCTACCTCGGACAAAGCAGAAGCAACAAGGTTGATCGAAGCGGTGTCCATGTGATCAAAGAACAGCGAGCGCACGCTCGTCAGGTGCACTGGCCAGGCCGCACGCAACTTCGCCATGCCTCGAGGTGTCAGTCTGGCGACGTTGCCACGAGCATCGGTGGAGCTCGCCACCTTCGTGACAAGGGAACGTGACTGCAGATCATCGACCAGGCGGGTCATGCGGCTCGCCGAGAGCCCGGTGGCACTGGCCAGGTCGCTCATCCGAAGCTCACGTTTGGGGGCTTCGGACAGGTGCATGAGCGTGGTGTAGTCGCTGGCGCTGACCCCGGCACCGTGAATCAGGTCGGATTCCAGGTCTCGCGGGAGCACCTTCACAATGCGCATAATTGCGCGCCACAGGATTTCCTCCGTTGAGGAAAGCGATTCAACCTTCTTCATCGACCCAGGATAACTTGCGGACTGAAGCAACCGGGTGAGGTCCCGCCTCGAATGTATCGAGAACGAGCGGCTCGAGACCGAAGACCACTCTCGTCGGCAAGGCAGGTGCTACTGCCCGGACGTCGGACGAGTGGCACCCCACCCCGTCCTCCGACGTGAGTTGTCCTCGAGTTGACATGCCAAAAGAGACAAGCCATGCGCAAGCTCTTCCACGAACGAGGGGTCGACGTGGTCGAAGAAGTGATGACGAACGCTCTCGAGATGACTCCGTTGGGCGGACTTCAGCTTTGCCATCCCATTTGATGTAATGCGTGCGCGGGTACTCCGCGCGTCAGCGGAGCTTGCCACCTTTGACACCAGGCCACGACTCTTCAAGTCGTTGACCAGCCGTGTGGTCCGGCTCGCCGAGAGCCCATTGGCTCTGGCGAGGTCGGTCATCCGGAGCTCATGATTCGAAGCCTCGGAGAGCTTCATGAGGGTCGTGTACTCGCTTGCCGTCAGACCGGCACCGCGCACCAGGTCGGCATCGAGGTGAGACGGAAGCACGACGAGAATGCGCATCATTGCTCGCCACAGTGCGTCCTCGACGGGTGAAAGTCCTTGGGCCGACGGCATGCGAACAGGACTACTCGGGCCGCATCAAGAGGTCGATGGAAACGGCATGCGTTCGAACCCGGGCTAGCCAGCCGGTGCAACACCCGGAACTCGCATGCCACTCGGTCTGCCTCTGCGCACCGGTAGTCTACCAAAATATTGCTTGCGGACGCAAGTTCTGAACCGTACAATCACCGTGAGCACATCCATCGACGCCACATGAGTTTTCGAGTAGGGGCCACCGTGTTGCACATGATCACCGATGTCCTTTTCGTGCTTGCTCAGAGGTCCTCGACATGAGCGGCCCCGTCGCAATCGTCGTCGGAGCCGGCGGTGAACTTGGTCGAGCCACCGCTATGGCCCTTTCCGCTGAAGGTTCAATGGTCGTTGCAGTCGATCGAAGTCTGAGCAACCTTCAGGAATTGCCGGATGACATTCGGCGCGAGGTGGCTGACGTCACAGATCCCAACGTTGCGGGACCTCTGATCGACCGGATCGCGAAAGGCGTGGGTCCACCAAAGACGCTGGTGAACACCATTGGTGCCTTTCAGCCGGCGAGTGCCGCGGACACGTCTCCGGACCTGCTGCGGACAATGATCGATGTGAACGTAGGGGCTGCTTTTTGGCTGAGCAAGGCAGTAGCTCCGCACATGCAACGGCAGAACTCCGGTGCGATCGTGCACGTCACAGCTCGTCCCGGCATAGAGCCGACCATGGGGATGGCGGCGTATGCCGTCAGCAAGGCCGCCCTTGCGCATTTGATCCGTCTCCTCGACGTTGAGCTTCGGCCAGTCGGGATTCGTGTGAATGGTGTTGCGCCCCAGCTGATTGACACGGCGAAGAACAGGGAGGCACTCCCCGAGGAGATGCTTGCCCGCGCGGTTGCCCCGGAAGCGATCGCAGGCATCATCGCTTTTCTCGTGAGTGATGCCGCTGCGCCGATCAGCGGGGCCATCCTGCCGGCGTATGGATAGAGGTCGGCTGTCGCAATGGTGCATGAGAATTCCGCACCGCTAGCCGGATTGTCAGACGTACGGTCGTTGGGGCCCTATTCGGTGTCGCCAGTTGGTTTTGGTGCCATGCGGCTCGCGGGACCAAATGTGTTTGGACCGCCTGCAGACGGAGCCGAGGCCATTGCCCTCTTGAGGGATGCGGTCGACAGCGGCGTCGATCACATCGACACGGCTGAGTATTACGGACCCACCGTCGTCAACGAACTCATCCGAGAGGCCCTGTATCCGTACCCGCCCCACCTCGTGCTGGTGAGCAAGGTCGGTGCGGCCCGGGGCGCCAGGGGTGAGATCTTCGCCTCTGACGATCCAGGGCAGCTACGGAGCGGAATTGAGGACAACCTCAAGACACTTGGCGTCGAGAGGGTCCCAGTGGTCAACCTTCGACTCATGGGGAGCTCGCCGCCCGACGGCCTCTTTGACGAGCAACTCGGGGCAATGATCGCTGCTCGTGACGAAGGACTGATCGGCGCAGTGGGACTTAGCAACGTCTCGCTCGCCCACCTGCAGCGCGGCCTCGAGCTCGTCGACGTGGCCTGCGTCCAGAACGCCTTTCACCCTGCCGACCGCTCGTCCGAGCCGGTGCTCGAGGAATGTACACGCCGAAACGTCGCTTTCGTGCCGTTCGCTCCGCTCGGATTTGGTTCGACATCTCTGTTGCACAACCCCACATTGGCGAGCATCGCAAAGCGCTTGGGGTGCACCCCGGCCCAGGCCTGCCTGGCCTGGGAGCTTGCCGCCGCTCCCAACATCCTGTTGATCCCCGGTACGGCGTCCCAGCAACACATGCACGAGAATCTGGCGGCACCCAAGGTTCACCTCGATGCTGATGCCTTTCGCGAGATCTCAAGGATGTAGGGCTGGTCCGGCTGTCGTCGGGCGGACGCGATAGGCCGGCGAGATCTGATGACTCCCGCCGTCGGACGATTCAGCCGTTCTTGAGGTCGTCGGTTTCGAACTCGGCGGAGAAGAGATAGGACGTGGCGAGGCTGCGGAAGGGGCGCCACTTCTCCGCGATTTCGAGGACCTCCTCCTGAGTTGGCAGGTGATCGAGGTGGTAGGCGGAGCGGATCGCCTTGCGTAGCGCGAGATCGCCAGGCAGGACGACGTCCTCCCGTCGCAGTGCGACCAGCAGCGCACCTTGTGCGGTCCACGGACCGATGCCTGGAACGACCGTCAATTCAGCGATGAAGTCTTCGTCGGGCAGCGTGCTGAGTCGCTCTACGTCAAGTCGACCATCCGAGAAGCGTTCCGCCAGGTCTCGGAGTGTGTTGACCTTGCGCCACGAAAGCCCCGCAGCGCGCAGATCGCCTGGTTCCGCCGCCAGGAGCTCCTCGGGCGAGGGCAAGTGGCCCTCGAAGAGCAAGGTCAGGCGATCGATGGTCCGCCTCGTCGCAGCAACGGACAGCTGCTGGCCAGTGACCTGAAAGAGCAGCGACCCAAAAAGCGTCAGCGGCGGAAGCGCGTCCAACCACGCGTGTGGATCGAAGTCGGGCCGTCTCGTAATGAGCGCTCCGATCACGGGATCTACTTTGCGCAGATGCTTCTGGGCGCGCCGGAACTGTGCCAGTCGCTCATCGGCGACCGATCGAGAGGCCTTACTCGCCGGCACGCCCGAACTTTACCTTCACGTCCCCACTCCGTCTCGAAAATATACCGACACGTCATTGCGTAAGCAAGCAAAAGACATGCAACGGGGCGGTCGACTAGTGCGGGATCGACCTCGTCGAGGGAGCAGGGCGCATGGGCACTGCGCAGGAAAAGGACCCAGTGATTCCGGGTGTCGGCGCCCCGGCTGCGCATCGCAGGCCCTCGCCGCATTCGCTCCGGACAAGGTGGGTGTCTCGAAACAAATTGCTTGCCAACGCAAATACAGTCGGATACGCTACAGATCGAACACTCGAGCAGACCGGAAAGCGCACCGACTGCCCTCGACGCCCTGCAGTGGCGAGTGATCGCCCTGAGCGTGTCGATGGCAGCGTTACGCGAATCCCCGGCTTTCCCCACCGAGTTCTCTGCTGCGCACAGCAGAGACGGCAGCAGAGAAAAGGAGAACACATGACGAACGAGCTGGGTGTCTGGACCGCAGAGGACTGTGCCTTGGTCTTGATCGACTATCAGAACGAGATGTTCGAGGTCATACGGTCCGAAACCAACCGCGACATGGTCGAACTCCACGTCAACCTGTTAGCCAAGGTGGCAAAGGCGTTTGACATGCCGATCGTCTTGTCGACTGTGGGTGTCGGATACGGCTTCAACGGGCCGACGATTCCGTCGTTGTTGTCCGAGCTCAAGGACATCGAGGTGATGGACCGGGCTTCGATGAACGCATTCGAGGACAAGCCGTTTCGCGACGCCGTGAAGGCAACCGGGCGGAAGCGACTGATCATCGGTGGACTCCACACGGAAATCTGCCTCACGTTCGCCACCGTGCAAGCGCTGAAGGACGGATACGACGTGATGTACGTCGCCGATGCCGTCGGCGGGCGTTCACAGATCGCACACCGCACGGGCATCGAGCGGCTGGCCCACGCCGGTGCGGTTCCCACCACCGCGCTTGCCGTTGTCACCGAACTCTTCCGGGACTGGTCGGGGCCGCTTGCCGCACCAGCTCTCGACACCATCCATTGGTACTTCCGTGAGGTTCCGAAGCACACCGATGCGGTGGGCGTCGCAGAGGCGGAGAAGCTTGCTGCGGCAACTCAGGGCGAGGGCTGAAATGACCGCTCGGCTCGCGGGAAAGGTCTGTGTCATCACGGGAACGGGCGGAAGCATCGGGCGCGCCACTGCCTTGGCGTTTGCACGAGAGGGCGCTTCGGTTGTGGGGTGCGACGTCACTGTTGAGGCGGCGGTCGCCACGGTCGACATGGTGCATGCCGCCGGTGGCCAGATGGTGTCGCTCCACCCCTGCCAGCTCAATGATCCCTCCCAGTGCGCGGGGCTCGTCGATCTGGCGGTCAGTGAGTTCGGTGGGATCGACGTCTTGTTCAACCTTGCCGCCCGGTCCCATTTCAGTCGACTCGAAGCCTTTACCGACGAGGACTGGGACGCCGCCCGCCGAGACGAGGTTGACCTGGTGTTCTATCTCACCCGTGCGGCGTGGCCCCATCTGAAGAAGGCCGGGAACGGCGTTGTTCTGAACATGGCCTCTCTCAATGGATCCCTCAGCTTCAAGCTCCTTGCCTCGTTGGCCCACACGACCAACAAGTCAGCCATCATCGGGATGACGCGCCAACTCGCAATGGAGGGAGGCGAGCACGGGATCCGGGTCAACTCCGTCTCGCCGGGTTTCATCGAGAGCAACTCGACGCGGGGGGAGTTGGAGGACGATGCGTTCGGCCGCGAGATGCGCGCCAGGACGCTTCTCGGTCGGTTCGGTCAGCCCGAGGACATAGCGAACGTTGCCTTGTTCCTGGCTTCTTCCGACGAGAGCGCCTACGTGACGGGGATCGACGTGGTGGTCGACGGTGGCATGAAGGTCTGGTGACCGGCGCCGGCGAGCAGAGAGGAGATGTGATGTCCAGCTCCGATGCGTCCGCGGGAGTTGCGGCCAGGAGACTGGCACACGGCTCAGGGTTTTGGATCGTGGCCTTCGCCTTCCTCATCGTGATGGCGTTTGCCACCCTGCCCAGCCCCCTGTACGGGATCTACCGCACGCGTGATGACCTCTCGGCGTTCATGATCACCGTGATCTACGCCATCTTCGCCGGCGGAACCATCCTCACGCTCTTGCGCGATGCCACCATCGCTCCTCGGGTCGGGCGTCGAGGCATGATGCTGGGCGCGGTCCTGATGATGATGGTGGCGACGGGTCTCCTTGCGGCGTGGAAGGACCTGCCGGGACTGTTGATCGGGCGCCTGCTCACCGGGGTGTCGGTCGGGCTTGCGGCGGGCACGGCGATCACCTACCTGGTTGAGTTGCGTCTCCGCGCCGATCCGAACGCGTCGATAGTCCGAGCCCGCACGATCGGTACGTCGGTCAACGTAGGTGCACTCGGCGTCGGACCGTTGATTGCCGGCTGTCTCGCGGAGTGGGTGAGCTATCCGCTCACCGTGTCCTACCTCGTGTTCCTCGGCCTCGGGGTGGTCGCAGTGATCGGTCTATCGGTGGTGCCCGAGACAGGGGCGCCCTTGGTCCGATCTCGTGGAGAACGGCCAACGCCCGTGCGACCCTCGGTCCGGCTGCCAGCTCCTGCCGCTGCAGCCACACTTGCCGCCTTCTCTGCCAATGGACTGTTCGCAGGGTTGTCCGGGCTCTTCCTTGCCACCACCTTTGGCCGGCCGTCGCACGCACTGGCCGGAGCGACGCTGTTTCTCGTGTTCTCCTCCGGCGTGGTGTCCCAGTTGGCGACGAGCAAGCTGCAAGCGTCGCGTGTCCTCGCCCTCGGCACATGCTCCATGCTCATCGGTCTCGTCCTGCTCGTCGTCTCGGTTCGCCTTTCGACACCGAGTCTCGCCGCTTTCCTGATCAGTGGTGCACTGATCGGCGGTGGTGCGGGTGCGGTGTTCAAGGGCACCACCGGGATCGTGCTCGGAGTCAGTGCGCCCGAGGATCGCGTGGCGATGACCTCGGATCTCCTGATCGCTCTCTTCGTGGGTCTGTCGGTTCCGGTGGTCGGTGCCGGCATCGCGCTGAACCAGGGCGCAAGTGCACCCAACACCGTCCTGGTCTTTGCCATCCTCGTCGGTCTTGGTGTGTCTGCGTCGGGCTGGGCGCTGCTTGGACGCCGACCCAAAGTTGCCACGTCCCAGGTGAACCCCACATCCGAGGGATCCGCACCGACGTAGGCGGACGGGGCGGCGCCCCGGGCAGGGCCACGTACGAGGACGATCGCGTCAACGTGACCGGGTCAGCGCGTGAGGCGCCACCAGATGCCGGGTCCCGACAGGGGAGCGGTCGTGCGCAGCGTGACCTGGGCCAGGCCGGTCCCCACGCCGGTCCGGATCGTGCCGACGGTTGCTCCCTCCGGCACCGCGCCGGCGATCGATCGCGTGCGCGCCGTCACGGTGACTCCGAGTCCCGGCCACCCGACCACGCTCACCGGCTCAGTGACGGTCAGTGGTGCCGAGGCGCCCCAGGGCGCAGTGACTTCGCCCGCGTTCTGGCCCGGAGCGAACGCAGTGAAGCTGTGGAGTGCGGCGAAGGTGCTCTTCACGAGGGCGTCGCCGGCGTCCACGGCGGTGGTGTTCGGACCGAGCGCCCCACCGGGCTGACCCAGGACCGCGCCGACGACGGTCACCTCTTTTCCACCGATGCTCTGCTGCGCAGCGAAGAGGTAACAGCCTTGTGCGCTCGAGTCCGAGCCGCTCTTCACGCCGATGATCCCGTCTTGGCCCAGGTCGAAGTTGAGGTTGTAGACGACGCTGGTCATCGGCACGCTCGCCTGACCCAATGACACCATCTGCCGCAAGACCGGGACCGACATGGCGGCCTCACCGAGCCGGACGAGATCTTCGGCGCTGCTCATCGTGGCCGGGTCCACCCCACTCGGGTCGGTGATGTGGGTGGATGAGAGGTCGAGCTTTGCGGCGACCGTGTTCATCTTGGCCACGAACGCGGTCACACTCTGGGCGTCCCAGTCGGCCAACAGCGTCGCCATGTCGCCACCCGAGTCGACGACGAGCCCCTCGAGGGCCTGGAGCTCGGTGAGCGATTCGCCGGCCGAGACGGGCACCTCGGATTCCTGGTTTGCCAGTCCGGCCTGGTAGGCCGTGAGGGTGTCGGTGGTGACGGGGATCGAGGGTCCCTCGGCACCGCCGGTGGCCAGCGGATGGTCGGAGAGGATCACATAGGCGGTGAGGACCTGGGCCAGCCCGGCCACGGGAACGGCCTCGGTGCCGCGGACCTGACCGAGGGAACCGAGCCCCTCGACGGCGACTGCGGCTTCGCCAGTGCTCGGCCAGACCAGGGTTGGCGCCGATCCGGGCAGGTGGGCCGCCGTGACCTGCACTGTGGCGTCGGGGATGGGCCGGACCCACTGGGCAATGGCGCCGGCCAAGAGGGCGGCGAGCACGAGGAACACGGCCCAGCCGAGGAGCCGCCGCCGCCGGCGTGATGCACGGAGTCCGGCGGCGATCTGAAGCTCCTCCTCGCTGGGCGGCGGGAGGTGCCGGCCGAGCTCGGCCAGTCGCTCCTCGTTTGCCTTGGGCAACGTCCGACCCCGGGCATGAGCCGGTCCCTTGATTCTCTCCCTGCTGTCGCCGGCCATGGTGTAACGCTAAGTCCACGACGACCCCGGAGCGAGGCGCCCTGGCGGATGTTGCCTGGGGCCTCCAGCGGGAACGCCCGTTCGTGCCTCCTGATGCCGTCGCCCGCAGCCTTGGGTGACCCGGCCGGTCGGAGCCCGGTGCCGCCCCGGCGCCATTCCGGTTGTGCCCACCCGAGTCAGTAGCTTCGGACCGATGCCCCCCGTGCCGCTCCGGCGCAACCGCGACTTCATGCTCCTCCAGGTGGGGCAGCTGCTGTCGAATGCCGGGTCGCAGGCCACGGCGATCGCCTATCCGCTCTTGGCCCTTGCGCTGACCCACTCGGCGGTCAAGGCGGGTCTGGTGTCGTTCGCCCGCGCCCTGCCCCTGGCCGTCCTTTCCATCCCTGCCGGGGTGGCCGCCGACCGCTTCAACCGGCGTACCCTCATGATCGTCGCCGACGCGGTGCGCGCGGCCGCCATCGGAACCCTGGCCGTGAGTTTGGTGGCCTTCGACCCGCCCTTCTGGCTCATCCCGTGCATCGCCTTCGTCGAGGGCACCGGCACGGCCATCTTTGGCGCGGCGCAGCCGGGGGCGGTTCGGGCCGTTGTCCCGACCAAGCAGCTGCCCGAAGCGGCAGGTGCCCAGAGCGGCCGGGCCGCCGCGGTGCGCATCATCGGCCCCCCAATCGGAGGCTCGCTCTTCGAGGTGGCCCGCTCGTTGCCCTTCGTGGCCGACGCAGTGTCCTATGCCTTCTCGACCATCTCGCTCCTCCTCATGCGGGTCCGCTTCCAGGAGGAGCGCGAGCAGCACGGCCTCAGCATCCGGGAACGGGTCCGCGAGGGTATGGCCTTCATTTGGCACCAGCCGTTCGTCCGTGTCACCTGCTTCCTCTACGGCCTCCTCAATTTCACCGCTCCAGGGCTGCTCTTCTGCCTCGTCGTGATCGGACAGGAGCAGGGATTGCGGGGCGGCACCCTCGGGCTGCTCACCGCTGTCTTCGCCGTGAGCGTGTTGCTCGGGTCGCTGGTCTCGCCGTCACTGCGCAAGGTCCTTTCCGTGCGGGCCATCCTCCTCCTCGAGGTCTGGTGTTGGACCGCGTGCGCGGCGTTCCTCGTCTGGCCCACGGTGTACGTGCTGGCCGCCGGCCTGGTTCCGGTGGGCATCGCGGTTCCTTCCACGGACTCGGTCGTCAACGGTTACCGCATCGCCATCACCCCGGACCGCCTCCTCGGTCGTTCCGAGTCGGTGCGCAACGCCATCTCACTGTCCATCGGCTCGCTGTCGCCGCTGGCCGCCGGTCTCTTGCTCCAGCACACCACGCCGCGTTGGACCATCGGCTTTTACACCGTCTGGGCGCTGGCCCTGGCGGTCTGGGGCACCCGGAGCTCCGTCTTGCGCCATCCGCCCACCCTCCCCACTGCAGCCGCCACGGCCTGACGCCGAGGCCGACGCCGAGGGCGGCCGCATTCCATCGACTCCGGATGAGCAAATTCGCCGGCACTCACCGATTTCGAGGCAGGGGAGCCAAACCATCGGCCCGACCTGTGGGTCGTCCTGGTCGTGCTGTTCCGCGCGGTGGTTGCTCCGGTGTGAACCCTTGTCGATGCCGCCTCTCGATCGGCCGTCGCCTTCTACGGCGCCGGTTCGAACAAGACGGCGTGATCGTCGTGATCGTGGTGTCCTTGTTCTCGAGCCTAGGTTTCTTCCTCGGCGGTTCCTATCTCGTCTTCACGAGACCAAGGGTCCGTCGCCGTGTGCGGCAGCACATTCCCAGCTGAGGCGATGCGCTTCTCGGCGGCGGAGGGGCAAGGCCAGCTGCCACAACCACTGCGGGGGAGTCTCCAGGCACGTAACCTCGTGCCCCCATGAGCCCGGTCCGCCTGCTCCACACTGCGGCCGATGTCACGTCGGAGTGGCTGACCGATGCGCTGACTCAGGCCGGCGCTCTCGAGCCGGGGACACGGGTCGACCACTTCACGACCGAAGCCATCGGTACGGGCCAGATGGCCGACACCACACGCTTCACCCTCACGTATGACAGAGGCGGCGCCGACCACGAGGCCGGCCCGGCGACCATCGTCGGAAAGTTCGCCTCGGCAGACGAACAGAGCCGGGCCACCGGCCTCGCCCTCCGGGCCTACGAGATCGAGGTCCGCTTCTACCGTGAGCTGGCCGCCCGGGTCGACGCTCGCGTGCCGCGCACCTACCTGGCCGAGATCGAACCGGAGACGGGCTGGTTCACGCTCCTCCTCGAAGACATCGTCGGGGGAACCCAGGGTGACCAAATGGCGGCGTGCGGCCCTGACGTCGCTGCGGCCGTCCTCGACGCCATGGCCGGACTGCACGCCCCCTGTTGGGAGGTCGCCGAGCTGGCCGAGCTGGATTGGCTCAACCGCGGCTCGCCCCAGGCCGACGAGCTTCTGACCGCCATGGTGCAGACCTTGCTGCCCGGCTTCCTCGAGCGCTACGCCGACACCATGATGCCCGAGCACCAGGAGGTCTGTCGTTTCCTCGCCGCGCACATGCCTCAATATGTCGGCCTGCGCACCGGACCGCGTACAGCCAGCCACGGCGATTTCCGCCTCGACAACCTTCTCTTCCAGTCCGGCGACACGCGGCCGGTCGTCGTCGACTGGCAGACACTGGTGTGGGGGAGTGCGGCGGCCGACGTCGCCTACTTCGTCGGTGGCTCTGTGAGCACCAAGGTCCGGCGCGTCCACGAACCTGATCTCCTGGCCCATTATCACGCTGCACTCTGCCGACGCGGAGTGCGGGACTACCCGCTCGAGCAGCTGCGCGCCGATGCCAGGCGGGAGACGTTTGCCGGACTCATCATGGCCATCGTCGCCTCCATGATCGTGCAGCGGACCGAGCGGGGAGATCTCATGTTTCTCACCACGGCGACCCGGCACGCGCAGCACGCTCTCGACGTCGACGCGCCCGCCGTGCTCCTGGCCGCGGGATGACCGAACTCCTGGTGCTGTGCACCGGTAACGCAGCGCGATCGGTCATGGCTGGTTTCATGTTGGACCATCTGGCTAAGGGCCGCCCCGATCCGTTCCACGTCGTCACGGCGGGCACCCACACCATTGACGGACAGCCGATGGGTATGCGTACCCGCACCGCTCTCTCCCGCATTCCCGAGCTGACCGACAGCGATTTTCGTCGTCACCGCAGCCGGCAGGTCTACGAGGCCGACTTCCGCCGGGCTGAGCTGGTCGTCGTCATGGAAGCGGACCACGTCCGCTTCGTACGCCGGCAGTTCACTTCGTTCGCCGACAAGACCGGGATGTTGCGGCGACTGTGCGTCGAGCTGACGCCGGGACCGGCGCCCCTCTCCGAGCGGGTGGCTGCACTAGGCCTCGCCTCGGCCGACATCGACGATCGTGACGACGTGCTCGACCCGGCCGGGCGCGACGCGGACGTCTACAACAAGGTGGTCGACGAACTCTGGGAGCTGTGCCAGACCTTGATCACCCGGCTCTGATCCACGCCGACGAGAAGCCCGCGACCCGCGGGGATTCTGGTCTTCGCCTGGAGACGAGTGCCACAGGCGTGCCTAAGCGTCTCAACGTGCGAGCGAGCTGGGACAGGAAAACGTACCTAGAAGAAAGCCGCCCGATGCACTACGCCATCAACCACGAGCAGGTTGAGTCGATACTGCCGGAAGTCGAATGTGATCGTGTCATGGGGTTCGTCGATGACCCTGACCATCTTCACCCCCAACCCGCCGGCTCTCTCGCGAGCTTCTGAGACCCCGAGGCCCACCTAAGCCATGGAATCTGGAGACTGGAGCTCGGTGCCGATCCAGTCCTCCTGGCTCACGAGTCCATCCTGCCTCAGACGCGGATCCAAGTGCCGCGACCGGGGACACCTCGGGAGAGCCGAAATAGAGTGACTTGACATGCGCCACGCAACCTCCGAGACGCTCAACGAAATCGAACCGCTACTTGAAAGGCTCCGCTCGGTGCCCGGACTGGTCGAGAAGAAGCCTGGCATCTTTTACCGCAAGTCGAAGGCTTTCTTGCACTTCCACGAAGACCCGTCGGGTCTCCACGCAGACGTGCGATTCGAGGACGAGTTCGAGCGCGTGAGAGCTGAAACCGATGCAGAGCGCGAAGCGCTCCTCGCGAGGATTCGAGCCGTATGGCCCGTCTCCCGTCCCGGCGGTAGGTGACACTCCGTGAAGTCGCTCAGCCCGAGGGCGTCACCGAGAAGCGCTTGGGACCGAGTGGCGCGAGCACCAGCCGTGGCGGAGAGCCCTTCGGCCACGGTGCGGCCCCTTGGGCGATGAGCCATCGGCCGATGGCGGCGTCGCGCAGCTCGGCACTCTGCGTCTCGGGCTTCCAGAACGACCTGGTGAGTTCGACCTCGACCCGCTGACCGTCGGGGAACTCGAGCTCGATGGTTTCCCAGCCGGGCACGAAGTAACGGTCCCGGTCGACCTTCGAGATCCTGATCCCGTACCCGGCACCCGAACTCCTTGGACTGCCGTTGTGCCACCCACTTGCCTGCACTGCTTCAAGGTACCGGTCGGCCCATACGGCTGTCACGCCATAGTCGAACAGGCGCTCGGGGTATCCCAGTCGTGCCGAAGTGCCCCACTGTTCCGGCGAAGTTGGATACCTCATGCGAGGAGGTCGCCTGCACGGGTCGGTCATCCTCGACTCCTCAAGAGTGCGACACGAAGTCCTGGTGAAGGTGAACACCGGATGCAGCCAGAACAGGAGGTGGCAAGTTGATAGTCGCCGGCCAACGGTGATTCGCGCAGTTCATGCCTGGGTTTCTCGGACCGAGGCTCCCTCGCCGATGGTGCCTCGATGACGCGTGCGCGGCGTAAGCGCGCCATCCACGCTTCAGTTCAAGACCTTGAATTTCGTGGCGCTGATGCCGATGCCACTCGGGGTCGTGACCTCGATCTTGCCGCTGTCGGCTCCAGAGGGGACGTTGAACTTGATTTTGGTGGCGCTGTCCTTGGTGACCGCTGCCTCGACCCCGTCGATCGCTACGGAGCTGGCGTCCTCTAGTGAATTCCCTGTGATGGTGACGCTGGTGCCCACCGCACCCGAGGTGGGACTGAAGCTCGCCGGAACGGGAGCCGGCACGGTCACCCTTCCTATGGCGTCGGTGAGGTTGATGAACCACAGCGCCCCGTCGGGGCCCGTGGTGATGTCCTCTGCCCAGACACTGGGGGCGGAGTAGGTGGAGACGGTGCCGGACGTGGTGATCCTCCCGACCTCGTTGTTGCTGTTGTCGAACCAAAGCGCCCCGTCAGGCCCGGCCGTGATCGATCCAGTCCAACTGGGGTCGCCGGGGAAAATGGAGATCCTCCCGGTCGTGGTGATCCGTCCAATTGAGCTCGTATCGTTCCCGTCGTTGGTGAACCACAAAGCACCGTCGGGACCGGTCGTGATCCCCTCGGGGTGTTTGATGCCTGGCGCCGTGAAGGTGGACACATTTCCCGACGTGGTGATCCTCCCGATCGATCCCTGACCGTGGCAACACGCGGGTCCAAAGGAGTTGGTGAACCACAAAGCACCGTCGGGACCAGCGGTGATGTCTCCGGGCGTGTTGATACCGGTTCCGGTGAAGTTGGTCACCACTCCGGCGATGGTGATCCGGCCGATCGAGAAGGTGTTGTTCGCGCCGTCGTTGGTGAACCACAGCGCCCCGTCGGACCCGGTCGTGATCGACCGCGGTTGGTCGATGCCGGTGCCGGTGTAGTTGCTCACTACTCCCGCGGTGGTTATCCGCCCGATCGACTTGTTGCCGTCATTGGTAAACCACAGCGCCCCGTCGGGCCCGGTGGTGATCCCGTTCGGCTTGTCAATGCCGCTGCCTGTGTAGTTGCTCACTACTCCGGCGGTGGTGATCCTGCCGATCGAAGCGCCCTCGTTGTTGGCAAACCAGAGGGCGCCGTCTGGACCAGTGGTAATCCCTTCTGGCTGATTGAGGCTCGGATCGGTGAAGGTGGACACTCCCCCTGCTGTGGTGATCCGGCCGATCGAGTCGTGGTTACCCTTGCCGAACGAGAGGCTGGTGAACCAGAGCGCCCCGTCCGGCCCGGCTGTAATCGATCGCGGGTAGTCGACGCTCGGGACGGAATAGGTGGTGACCACCCCGGCGGTTGTGATCCGTCCGATCGAGCTGTTCGAATAGTTGGTGAACCAGAGCGCGCCGTCGGGCCCGGTCGTAATCGACGTCGGGTCGGAGACGCCGGTGCCGCTGTAGGTAGTCACTACCCCCGCCGTGGTGATCCGCCCGATGGTGTTGTTGAGATTTGTGAACCAAAGAGCCCCGTCGGGCCCGGCCGTGATCGACTCCGCATCGCTGATGCCAGCGCCGGTGTAGTTGGTCACCCCGCCGTCGGTGGTGATCCGCCCGATCGAGTTGTTCGCCTCGTTGGTGAACCACAGCGCCCCGTCAGGCCCGGTGGTGATCCCGTTTGGCTCGTCAATGCCGCTGCCGGTGTAGTTGGTCACCACCCCAGCGGTGGTGATCCTCCCGATCGAGTTGCCGTAGAAATTCGCAAACCAGAGCGCCCCGTCCGGCCCGGTCGTGATCGACTGTGGAGATTCGATGCCGGTACCGGTGTAGTTGGTCACTACCCCGGCGGTGGTGATCCGTCCGATGGTGTTGTTGCCGGAGCTGGTGAACCACAACGCCCCGTCAGGACCTGTGGTCACATCTGTGAGTGCGTACATCCCGTACGCCGGGAACGACACCGTTCCACCACTCCCGACAGCGGACGCGACAAGGGGCGCCAGCGCCTGATTCGAGACGGTGAGCACGACGCTCAGCAACGCAACCGGTACAAGCCACCAATGGTTTCGCATCGGCACTCCGATCAAGCAGCTCCGGTGAGCCGAACACAATCCGTACCACAATCAGCGTGTCCGACGCTGCTGCCGTGGCCTTTCTTGGCGGAGGGCGCTCGGATGTGATCCCTGCGGCATCGCTACGCCTCATCCGACCCTCGCGCTCTGTTGCCTGACCTCCGCTTTGGCGGTCACACACCGCTCCGGGGCAGACCGGCCCGGCTCGCAGCGAGAAGCCCGGGCCGCCGTTCGCTCCATCCAGAACGGCCGTGCCATCCCGATCGCGCCAGCTCGGAGACGGGACGTGGCGCTGTCAACGTGCCGCTGGAAGAGCTCGGCCGAAGACGTTGTGACAGCTCTCGATTCTGGAGCTCCGATCCTGAAATCGTCGGACCGCTGGCATACTCAAAAGGTGTCTCGCCACCGTGATGTCCAGGCCTTTCAGGATCGAGCTGACACCTATGAAGAAGGGTGGCGTGGTCGGATGCATTGCGACATCGCCGCCCGCACAGCCGATGTAGCACTCCGGGCAGACGAGGCCCCACGCCGTGTCCTTGACGTCGGCTGCGGGACGGGACTCCTCTTACGGTTGCTCGCCGAGCGCGTACCCCGAGCTGATGCCCTCGTTGGAGTCGATGCAGCGGCGGGCATGATCGCGGCCTCCAAATCGTCCGCCAACGACACCCGCTTGCGTTTTTCCGAGGGGGTCGCGGAGAAACTTCCATATCCCGACGCGTCGTTCGATCTGGTTGTCAGCACCACATCCTTCGACCACTGGAAGGACCAGGCTGCGGGGCTCTGTGAATGTGCGCGGGTTCTCACTCCGAACGGTCATTTCGTATTGACGGACCTGTGCTCCGTCGTGCTCGTTCCGACGATGCTTTTCGGTCGTCGCGACCGCGCACGGACAAGAACCCGATCCGACAGGCTTCTCAGGTCCGCTGGGTTCCGCACGATGGAGTGGCACAGGCTCTATGGCCTAATCATCGGCTCGGTCGTGGCGACCAAAATGAGAGGTGGGCCAGCAGAGGTGTAAGGGTGGCGCGCCCATCCCGGCGGTCTGTGACACCCCGATAGGTTCGTTTGCGCCCGCTTTCACGTGTCATCGACAGTGCAATGACCGAGCGCTGAACGCGGACGCTGAGGCCCACTGTCGAACCCACAGAGGTAGGTACGACTGCGTCGGACCCGGCCCATTCTGCGATCCCGTTCGAAGCAAACGCTCCCGGAGCGATTTGGTTGCCGCCATCGGCAGCTCCCCAGGCCCGGGCGGGCTGCGCAACATCCGGTGCCGGTCGTCGTCGTCCCTCTTGCATCTCAGCCCTCGGACACGGATCGGACTCGAAGTCAAAGAGCCCGTTGCTCCTCAGCCCGGTCCCAGTTAGCGTCTCGGCGCGGGAGGCCACAGCCGGGCGGCATCCCGATGAGAAAGGGGCCGGGTATGAGGATGCGTCGGATCAAGGCCGTGGCGGTGGCAACCACCGGAGCGGGGCTCATGACGTTGACCGCGTTGACGGCGCTGCCTCAAGCGACGAGCGCGGCACCAGCGCCCGGTCAAAGCGGGCCGGCAGCGTACGGCCACCGGGTCGCTGACGCGCCGTCGTCCAGCCCGGTCGACTTCTCTCTGGTGCTCAACCTGCGCGACCCGGCCGGTGCTGCCGCGCTGGTCAAGTCAGTCAGCGATCCGACCAGCAGCGGCTATCGGCACTACGTGACAGCCAAGCAGTGGGAGGCCCAGTTCTCCCCAACGGCCTCAGCGGTGAACCAGGCGGAGACCTGGTTGAAGTCCGAGGGCTTCAGCGTCGGCGCCATCCCGGCGGACCGGATCACGGTGCCCGCCTCGGGCACGGTCGCCCAGGTCGAGAAGGCATTTGGCACCAGCCTCGGGGAGTACACCGTCAATGGCCAGACGCTGCGCGAGGCGGACGGGCAAGTGGCCGTCCCCACCGCGGTCGCCAATGTCGTCGGCTCGGTGATGGGCATCAACGAGATCGCCGCCCAGCCGGGAGCCCAACCTCAGGAGGCTCCGCCCGCCGCCTTCCTCACCGCCCCGCCCTGCTCGACCTACTTCGGCGGGTCGACCAAGACCACCACCTACGGCGACCAGAATCCCGGGTATCCCAACACCATGCCCGACACGGTGTGCGGCTACGTGGGCTCCCAGCTGCGGTCGGCCTACGACGTCCCGGCTTCTGCTACCGGTTCGGGGTACAGGATCGCCATCGTCGACGCCTATGACCTCCAGACGATGGCCTCGGACGCGACCGAGTACTTCAACACCAGCGACCCGAGTGCTCCGTTCGCCAGCGCCGACTACCAGTCCCTCGATCAAGGCCCATTCGACGACCATTCCGTCTGCGGGAACTGGGGCGACGAGCAGGCCATCGACGTCGAGTCCTCGCATAGCCTGGCTCCCGACGCCCACATACTCTTCGTCGGGGCCAAGGACTGCTTCGACCAGAGCCTCTTCAACGCCGAGCAGACCGTGATCGACGGGAGTCTGGCCAACGTCATCAGCAACTCCTGGGCCGACACCGACGGCGACCTCTTCGACGATGTGGCCACCCGGACCGCATACGACGACCTGTTCCAGATGGCGGACGCGACCGGCATCACCGTCCAGTTCTCATCTGGTGACACCGGCGACAACTTCGACCAGACCGGGATCTCCGGGGCCAACTACCCCTCCGAGAGTCCCTATGTCACCTCAGTCGGTGGCACCTCGCTCGAGATCGGTGCCAGCGGCAACGCCATCACCTCGTATGGATGGTCCACGGGCAGGTCGTTCAAATGCGAGGCCGACATTGCTCCCTTCGTCCAGGGCTGCAGCGCGAAGACCTACGGAACCTGGCTGCCTCCCGCCAGCGACGGGTCGTCCGGCGGATTCACCAGCTACAACTACACCCAGCCCTGGTACCAGGCCGGCATCGTGCCGACCACGCTGTCCGAGCGCAATGTGGCGATCGACGGCCCCTCCCCGATGCGGGTTGAACCCGACATCTCGCTCGATGCCGACCCGGCAACGGGCTTCCTGATCGGGCTGACCGAGGCCTTCCCGAATGGGACGACCGGCTATGGCACGACCCGCTATGGCGGTACCAGCCTGGCCTCTCCGATACTGGCCGGCATCGTGGCCGACGCCGACCAGGCCGGAGGCGTGGCGGCCGGGTTTCTCAACCCGACCATCTACCACCTCAGCCAGGTGACTGGTAAGGCCATCGCCAACGTCCCGGTCGCGCAGGACCAGGTCCAGTTCCGCAACGACTACGTCGATGAGACTCTCGGGGAGGGCCCGGGAGTGGCGCACGCGGTGCGCATCATCGGCGCCTCCGTCGAAGAGCAGTACTGCGACGGCACCGGTAACTGTGTCAGCCGGCCCGACACCCAGTCCGCCGGCCCGGGCTACAACAGCCTCACCGGTCTCGGAACTCTCGGCCCGAACTTCGTCGTGGACCTGAGCACCGCCTCGTAGCAGGCGGCCGGTGCAGACCCTCGGGCCCACCGGGTGGGGAACACGACAACAGGCCTCCGCCGGGGAAGCCCTCGAACGTTCAGTCGGCGTGGACCGAGCGCAGTCCGGCCCACGCCAGGTCGGCCATGCGCCGGGCCAGCCGCACCGCCTGCTCCTCAATATCCTCGTCCGAATCGGTCTCGGCGCGTTGGGCGATGAAACGCCGGCTCGCCCCTTCGGCCAGACCGACGATCCCGTAGGCCAACAGCCGCCGGTGATCGTCGTCCAGTCCGGCAGCGATCAGTGGATCGATGGCCTCGGCGATGGCATCCTCCACCGTCCGCAGGGCGCGGCCCAGTTCCTGGTCGTCCGCGTGGTCCCGTCCGTACAGGAGCCGGAACTCCGCCTCCCGGGTGACCACCAGGCGGAAGTAGGCCGCGAAGCCGAGCTCAACCTGCTGGCGAGGCCCGTCAGCGAGGGCGACCGCCTTGCTGACGGCAACGAGCAGGTCGTTGGCAATGGAGTCCACCAGCTCCAGATAGAGGGAGCGTTTGGAGGAGAAGTGTTGATAGAGAAGCGGTTTGGTCACCCCGGCCGCCTCGGCGATGTCGTCCATCGTGGTCGCCCGGTAGCCCCGCTGCGCGAACAGCTCGAGCGCCACGGAGAACAATTGCAGGCGCCGCTGTTCCGCCGTGAGCCGCCGTGTGGTGGCCTGCATCGCCCCTGCCATGGTGTTCACGTTACCGAACGGTCAGATAGGTGCCACCCGGACGGTCACGTCAGAGCCCGGGAAGGGCGTCGAGCACCCGGCTCAGGCGCTCGGGGAGGTCGGCCACGTTGAAGCTGCGGGCGGCCACGGCATGGTTGTGGTCGAGCAGCTCGTCGTCGGGGGAGGCGAACCAGCGGCCCAGGGCAGTGGGCTCGAGCGCGTCGAACCACCGGAACCCGAAGGCTGCCAGTTCCGCCGCCACCGGGTAAGGCCCAATGGCCAGCGGACGCCGGTGTGTGGCCGACTCGACGGACGGGTTCCCAAAGCCTTCCCACGACGACGGCAGGAGAACGGCGTCGCACGCGCCGTAGGCGTCGGCGATCGTGCAACCACCCGGCGCTTCTCCCAGCAGGACCGGGCAGCGGGCGCCGGCCAGCACGCGGGCGAGTTCGGGGCCGTAGCCGTCCTCGGCCGGCCCCAACAGCCAGTAGACGCCCCCGACCGCCTCGGCCTGGGCCACGGCGGCCGGCACGTTCTTGCGCGCCAGTGCCCGGGTCGGTTGCAGCAGCAGTCGATCGGACGTGCCCAGGCCGAGGGCGCGTCGCACCCCGTCCCGGTCGCCTGGCGCCGGGTCGGGGTCGAACGTGTTGTAGAGCGTCGTGACGCGCC
This sequence comes from uncultured Acidimicrobiaceae bacterium, assembly GCA_963840435.1. Taxonomy (GTDB): domain Bacteria; phylum Actinomycetota; class Acidimicrobiia; order Acidimicrobiales; family RAAP-2; genus Bog-473. The sequence goes on from CAWIYY010000001.1 coordinate 37,430, forward strand.
GGTGGAACCCACGCGCCGCCAGCTCGCGCCGACTCAGCTCGTTGATGGTGACGTGCGCCCATGCCGGGTCGTCGGGTGGCGGAGGCAGGTGGGCCAGCTGGGGCCGTTGCCAAGGCAGGTCGTGATGGTGCAGCACCGCGGGCCGACCGGCGCACGCAGCCGCCACCAGTGACGAGGCCGCCGGGTTCAGGGGGAGCGAGCACAGGTTCTCGACGACAACCAGGTCGGCCCCCGCCAAAGCGTCCGCCACCTCGGCCGCGCTGGGTGCCTCGGTGGCGTCCATGGCCAGTCCGGGCAGCAGGACGTCCACCGGACCGGAGCCGGCCACCGTGACGACGTCCCAACCGAGGAGGCCCAGTGCAGCGCCCCATTTGTCCGCCTCGATGGCCACGCCGTCGCCCCCGCCCAGCCGGAACGAGACCAGGCAGGCGGTGGGCACGGCCGCACTGTAGGGCGGGTCACCGGCGAGGCTGCGGGCGTTGACCGGTGGACTAGCGTTTCCCTGATGTCGAAACGGGCTCTGATCACCGGCGTCACCGGCCAAGACGGCTCCTACCTCGCCGAATTCCTCCTCTCCAAGGGCTACACCGTGATCGGGATGGTCCGCCGGACCAGCACGGTGAACTTCGAGCGGATCGCCCATATTCAGGACCAGCTCGAGCTGGTCGCCGGCGACCTGCTCGACGAGGTGTCGCTCATCAACATCCTGCGGGACCACCGGCCCGACGAGGTCTACAACCTGGCCGCACAGTCCTTCGTCCAGACCAGCTTCAGCCAGCCGGTGCTGACCGGCGAGACGACGGCCTTGGGGGTGACCCGTCTCCTCGACGCCATCCGCTTCGTCGACCCCGAGATCCGCTTCTATCAGGCCAGCTCCTCGGAGATGTTCGGCAAGGTGCTCGAGGTCCCCCAACGCGAGACGACGCCCTTCTACCCGCGGAGCCCGTACGGGGTGGCCAAGGTGTACGGCCACTGGATGACCGTGAACTACCGGGAGAGCTACAACCTCCACGCCTCGTCGGGGATCCTCTTCAACCACGAGTCACCGCGACGGGGTCTCGAATTCGTCACCCGCAAGGTCACGCACGGGGTGGCCCGCATCGCCAACAAGCTCGACGACAAGTTGGCGCTGGGAAACCTCGACGCCCAACGTGACTGGGGCTACGCCGCCGATTACGTGCGGGCCATGTGGCTGATGCTCCAGCAGGACCAGCCGGACGACTACGTGGTCTCGACCGGGGAGACCCATGAGGTCCGAGAGCTCTGTCGCCTCGCCTTCGGGGCGGCGGGGCTCGACTGGGAGCAGCACGTGATCACCGACGAGCGTTTCCTGCGCCCGGCTGAGGTCGATCTCCTCGTCGGTAAGCCCGAGAAGGCACACGACGTGCTCGGTTGGGCACCGGAGGTGGACTTCGAGGCCCTGGTCGCCATGATGGTGGAAGCCGACATGAACCTCGTCCGCAAGAGCCTCAGGTAACCGGGGGCTGCGGTCCTCTCGCCTGCTGTGCTCGCTGCGATCTCGGCCGATCCCGCGGGCGTCCTCGTCGCTTTCGGGGCTGGGATCCTCTCGTTCCTCTCGCCGTGCGTCCTGCCCCTGGTGCCGGGGTACGTCTCCATGGTCTCGGGCCTCTCGGCCGCCGAGCTCGAGGCCAACGACGACGGGACGACGCCGTCTGAGGCGCTGCGCCCGGTGCTCAAGGGCATCGGTCTCTTCGTATTGGGATTCACCGTCGTCTTCGTCGCGCTCGGTGCCACGGCGTCCACCATCGGTCAGGTGCTCAAGAACAACCGGATCGAGCTGGTCTACGCCAGCGGGGCCATCATCATCTTCCTCGGGGTGGTCATGGTGCTGAGCTCGCTGCCGCAGCGGGTGTGGGTGCACGCCGGGTCGGGCACCCTGGGCGTGGTCTCCCGAATGACCGGGGAGCATCGCTTCGACGTGCGGCCGTCGAAGCTCGGCGGGTGGGCCGCGCCGGTCATGGGGATGGCCTTTGCCTTCGCCTGGACGCCCTGCATCGGCCCGGTCCTCGGCGTCGTCCTCGGTCTCGCCAGTCACAACGGCACCTTGGCCGGCGGCGTCCTGCTCCTCTTCGCCTATTCGCTCGGTCTCGCCCTTCCTTTCGTCCTCGTCGGCCTGGCCTTCGGCCGGATCACGGCCGCGCTGGCCCGGGCCCGCCACTGGCTGTGGGCGGTCGAACTGGTGGCCGGCCTCCTGCTCGTCGGGTTCGGCGTTCTCCTCCTCACCGACAACGTGGGCTGGCTCTCCAACCACGTCTCCACTCTGTTGAACGACATCGGTCTGAGTCGGCTGACCACGAGTTGATCTGCTTTGGGGGTCGGTCCGATGAATGACGGTGCCGACATCCTGATCCGAAGGATCCGCGACCTCGAGGTCGAGCACCGCGGCAAGGGCGTGCCGCTCCCGCGACCTCGAGGTCGAGCACCGCGGCAAGGGCGTGCCGCTCCTCGTCGCGCTCGACGGCCGGTCCGGTTCCGGCAAGTCCACGCTCTCCCACACGGTCGGGGAAGCCATGGGTGCCCTCGTCATCGACGGCGACGACTTCTATTCGGGGGGAACAGACGCCGACTGGGACACCATGAGTCCGGCCGAGAAGGTGGAACAGGTCATCGAGTGGCGTCACCAACGAGAGGTCCTCGAGACCCTGCGACGGCACGAGCGTGCCACGTGGCGCCCCTACGACTGGGAGTCAGACGACGGCAGCTTCGGTCCACCGATCTCCGGCGGTCCGGCTGACCTCGTGATCCTCGACGGCGCGTACAGCGCTCGTCGCGAGCTGGCGGATCTGTTGACCCTGCGCGTCCTGCTCCATGTCCCGCGTGAGGTTCGGCGTGCGCGCCTGCTGCGCCGCGAAGGTGTCCGCGACCGGGCCGAATGGGAATCACGTTGGTCCGACGCGGAGGATCTCTACTTCGATGCACTCATGCCGCCACATGCATTCGACTTCGTGATGGGAGGCGAGGCGCACGGCGAGTGAGAAAGGGTGCCGGGCGCAGACACTCTGACACCTTCAGCAATTGCTGAAACCAGCGCACGTTTCAGGAGTCACTGAAAACGAGGAGTCACCGATCACCGTGAAGTAGGCCGTTTGGACCTTTCTTGGTCCGTCGCCGTCACAAGGTGCTCAACTCGGCAAACCGGTGTGCCGTGAAAATGGATATGGAGAACCGAGGCTCGAGCGTCATGATCGATGCGAAGGTCGGAGGGACCACTCCCCGGACTGCAGCCATTGCCTGCCAAACGGCCACCGAACGCACGGAGCGCGGTGGCCGTGCGCTCGACACGACGCAGGACGCGTCCCAGCTCAACAGGGTGGCCTTCTGAGGTGCGGGTGCTCATCGCGGACGACGACCCCTCGAGTCGCATCATTCTCCATGCCATGGTGTCGCGGCTCGGCCACGACTGCCTGGTGGCGGAGGACGGATACCGAGCCTGGCAACTGATCGTCGATGGGGGTATCGACGTCCTCCTCGCGGACTGGAAGATGCCCGGCGTCGACGGGCCTGAGCTGTGTCGACGCGTCCGCGAGAAGTTTGACGGCGGGTACATCTACATCGTCCTCCTCATGGGCCTCGAAGTCCCCAAGCGGGTGATCGAGGGGATGGGTTCGGGCGCTGACGACTATCTGACCAAACCGGTGGACTCCTTCGCCGTGCAGGCCCGGCTGGTGGTTGCGGAACGAATCACTGCACTGCACTCCAAGCTCGCCGCCACGCAGGCCGAACTCGAGCGGGTGAACCTCGATCTCCTGGAGCAGTCGAGGACCGACGAACTCACCGGTCTGGCCAACCGGCGCCGCATGGAGGAGGACCTCGCCCGCATCCATGCCCGGGCCACCCGGGTCGACCGCAGCTACGGCGTGGCGCTCTTCGACATCGACCATTTCAAGCTGTACAACGACCACTACGGACACCTCGCCGGTGACGATGCGCTCCGCCAGATCGCGGCCAGGATCGAGCTGGTGACCCGGGCCAGCGAGTGCTGTTACCGCTACGGCGGGGAGGAGTTCCTTCTCCTCGTCCAGGACTGCGATCTGGTCAATTCATTGTTCGCCGCCAGCGAACGCGTACGGCAGGCCGTCGTCGACGCGGGCATTCCCCACGAAGCCCGGCCCTCGGATCCGCCCGTGGCCACGGTCAGTGGAGGCATCGCCACCTGGACACCGGGCACGTCCGCCACGCCGCGCGACGTGATCGAGTGGGCCGACGAGGCGCTCTATCTCGCCAAGGAGTCGGGACGCAACCGCATCCAGGTGGCGCGGTCGACCATTCTCGGACCTGAGGTTGTGCCGGCCGGCCGTTGACCCGGGCCGAGCGCTCCCCACGTGTGCCGCGTCAGGATGAGGTGTGTGCCGCCACTACCTCGGCGAAGGTCTGGGCGAAGGTGAACGCGTCCCCGGGCCATCGTGCCGAGACGTAGGCGCCATCACGGACGACGAAGGCGGGACGCGCGTCACTCAGCGAGTCGCGGGCGCGGCCGCTGGACTTGCGCCGCCAGTCGGGCGAGCCCTTGGTCACGTCCTTGAAGTCGGCGGGGTCAGCCAGGGCCCGCGTCACCTCCTGCTGCACGGACATGAACCCCCAACGCTGACCCGGTTCCTCTGTGTACGTGCGGTAGTAGTTGGCGTCCCAGAAACGGGTCCAGCGGGCGATGCCCCAGGCCTTGCTCTCGAGCGCCCAGGTCAGGGCCGTCGTGCTGCGACCGTGCAAGACGGAGCGCTCGGTGCGCGGGTCGACGGCGCGTGCGGCGACGAGCACGCCGTGGCAGATGGCGCCGACGGGCTTGCCAGACACGAAGGCATCGACCGCCATCTGCTGGACCTCGAGGCTCTCGAGGTAGTCGCGCATGCCTCGGGCCCGGTGCCCGCCCGGCAGTATCAGCGCGTCGTACTCGCTGCGCCGGGCCGCTCCCCAGGGCAGCGGTGCGGCGAAGGCTTCGTCGGAACGCAGTGCGGCGTAGGCGGCACGTGCGGCGGAGTCGGCCCGCAGGAAGCGACCGACCACCGTCAGGTCGCGCAGGCCGGGAACCATCCCCCACGGGTCGAGTCCGCGGCCAGTCACCATGATGTCGTCGGCCGCACCGGGTTGGCCCGACGGAGTTGTGAACACGACGCGGTGACCGCTGCCGGACAGCACCTGCCAGGTGACCGCCACCTCGGTGGGGTCGAAGTCTCGTGCAGGAATCGGCATCAGGACGGTCGCCATCAGCGCGACGCACACTAGCCAGGCCGCGCCGTCGAGCCACCGGCCACCCGGCGCAGGAGCATCCGGGACGGGGCAGGGGTAGCGTCGGTGCCGTGACGAACACGGACACGAACACGGACTCCGACCGGGACACCCGCAGCAACGCCGGCACGGACCCCGGCGCAGCGTTCGTCCCGATCTTCGGCCCCGAGGACTCCCTCGAGGAGATCCTCGTCAAGGCCTACCAGGGCGAGGTGCTGGGCGAGGCGCTGTTCGGCGGCATTGCCGCGCTCCTCACTGACGAGGACCACGCAGCCAAGATGCAGGTCCTGTCCGAGCTCGAGCGTCGCACCAAGGAGGCCGCCGCTCCCGCCCTCGTCCGGGCCGGCGTCGACACCGCGGCCGATCCCGAGGTGCTCAGCACGGCCGAGGCCCTCGTGCCCGATGCCGCGGCCATGGGCTGGGAGGAACTGATGGTCTCCTTCGAGCCGATCACCTCGCAGTACATCCCGCTCTACCAGCGCATCGGGGAGCTCGAGCCCGCCGAGCGCGAGATTTCCGACCTCTTGGTTGCCCACGAACGGGCACTGTGCGCCTTCGCCCGGGCGGAGCTGGCCGGGCAGGTTGCCACCTCTCTCGAGCCCATTCAGGCCCTGGCCCACATGCGCTGAGCAGTGCCGTCCCCCGCCGGGACGGCCGTCGGGGCCGCTCGGCGGCCGGACCCCGCTTGGAACCCCGGCACCTACCCCCCCTACCATGGTGCCGAAGGCCATGGCCCCTGTTGTCCTACTCCGCGCCGCTGTCGCTCTCGCCGGCCGCTTCCCCGCCCTTGCCGGGGTCGATCTGTCCCTCGAGCAGGGTGAGGTCGCCGTCGTCGTCGGGGCGAACGGGGCCGGCAAGACCAGCCTCCTCCGTGCCTGTGCTGGGCTTTTGCCTGTCACTTCGGGAGAGGCCCGCGTCCTCGGGGTCGACCTCACCATGGAGCACACGGCCGTCCGGCGGTACGTCGGCCTCTTGGGGCATGCCGCCCCTCTTTACGACGACCTGACGGCGGCGGAGAACGTCCGGTTCGCCGTGCGGGCCCTGGGGCTGCCGGCCGAACGGGCCGAGGACGCGCTGGTCCGGGTCGGTCTCACCGGCCGCCTACGTAGCACCCCCACCGGCCGGCTCTCGGCCGGCCAGCGCCGCCGGGTCGCCCTGGCCGCCCTGCTGGCCCGCCGCCCCGCGCTCTGGCTGCTCGACGAGCCGCACGCCGGGCTCGATGCGCCCTCTCGCCAGCTCCTCGGCCAGCTCATCGGCGAGGCGGTGGCGGACGGCGCCTCGGTGCTCCTGTCCTCGCACGAGCCCCAGCTCTCGGTCCCGCTGGCCGACCGCGTCGTGACGATGGGCGGCGGCCGGGTCACCGGCGAGGAGAAGGGCGGCCGGCGGGCCAGCCTGACCGCCGTTCCGACCGGCGTCCGGGTCCCCGGCGCGGAGGCCTCGCATGTTGCATGACGCCGTCCTGGTCGCGGGCAAGGACCTGCGCATCGAGGCCCGCTCGCGGGTGGCGGTGTGGCAGATCGTCCCCTTCGCACTGCTCGTGCTCGTGCTGCTGGCCTTCGCCATCGGGCCCGACCAGTCGGCCCTCCAGCACGCCGCGCCGGGCATCTTCTGGGTGGCGCTCCTGTTCTCCACCGTGCTGGCCATTCAGCGCAGCGTGGCCGTCGAGTCGGGTGAGGGCACCCGCGACGGCCTGCGCCTCTCGGGGATCGACCCCGCCGGCATCTTCCTCGGCAAGGCGGCCGCGGTCGGCCTGCAGCTGCTGGCGCTCCAGCTCGTGCTCTGGGCCGGCGTGACCTTCTTCTTCGACGTGCGGGTGCACACGGTCTGGCTGGCCGTGGTGGCCTGCCTCCTGGCCACGGTCGGCCTGGCCTGTGCCGGTGTCCTCTACGGCGCGCTCTCGGCCGGCCTGCGCGTGCGCGACACGCTGCTCCCGCTCCTCGTGCTCCCCGTGCTCGCCCCGGTGCTGCTGGCCGGCTCCAAGGTCTGGCAGGCCGCGCTCGGCGGCAACGTCTCGTCGGGTGAGCAGTGGCTGAAGATTCTCGTCCCCTTCGCCGTGATCTACTTCGTGATCGGCATCGTGCTCTACGGACCCCTCCAGGAGACAGCGTGAACGCGCCCGAGCCGCCGCCCCCGCCCATGACGCGGTCGACGACGCTGTCCACATCAGCGTCCATGCCGGTGTCCACGACCGTGTCCACGACCGTGTCCGCGCCCGTGTCCACGAGCTGGCGCCCGCGCTGGCTCACCGTGGTCGGCGTGCTGGCCATCGTGACGGCGGCGCTCACCGTCTGGCTCGGACTGTGGGTGACCCCGCCGGACGTCGTGCAAGGCAACCTGGCCCGGCTGCTCTACATCCATCCCGCCGTCGCCACGGTCGCGCTCTACTGGGCCGGCGGTGTGGCCTGCGCCGGCAGCCTGCTCTACCTGTGGCCGCGCACCCGCTCGTTCTTCTGGGACCGGCTGGCCGCCAGTGCGGTCGAGGTCGGGGCCGTGTTCTCCGCCTTCACCCTCATCACGGGCTCGCTCTGGGGCCGCCCCGTGTGGGGCGTCTGGTGGACCTGGGACGCCCGGCTGACGTCGACCGCCCTGCTGCTCATCCTCGAGATCGGCTACCTGGCCCTGCGCCGGGTGCCGGCCGATCCCCACATCCGGGCCCGGCGCTGCGCCGTGGCCGCGCTGCTCATCGCCGTCGACGTGCCCATCGTGCACTTCTCCGTCGACTGGTGGAACACGCTGCACCAGGGCGGCACCATTCTCGATCCCGGTTTCGCGCTGCACGTCCACGGCTCCATGCTCTGGACGATGCTGCTGAGCTTCATCGCCTTCTCGTTGATCTTCGTGTGGCTGCTGGCGGTGCGCTACCGGATCGAGGTGCTCGAGGACGCCGTGGGGGACCAGGAGCTCGAGGTCTCGCTGGCCGAGCGCTGGAGCGAGGACACCGACCTGGTCGGCGCCGGCGCCGCCTCGGGGTCATCGGCCGGGCCGACGGGCCCGCCCGACCACGGGGGGCCAGCCGTCGGGGGTGGGGCGTGAGCTACGTCGACGCCGGCTACGTGGCCGCGCTGGGGGGCTCGTTCCTCTACGCAATCAGCCTGGTCCTGCGCCGCCGCCGTTGGGAGCGGGCGCTGCGCGCCGCCGAGGTCCAGGCCGGCGAATCTGACGGTGCGGCGGTCCCCGGCGAGCGGTCGTGACCGACACCACCACCGAGCCCACCCCTCCCTCCCCGCCGACGTCCGAGGCCAACCGGGGTCCGGCCATGCCGCCGACCAAGCGGCGCAGGATGAGCCGCCGCGTGCTCGTGGTCTTCGCGCTGCTCGCCGTTGCCCTGGTCTTCCTGCTCGTCGAGGGCCTCGGCAGCTCGCTCGACTACTTCGACACGGTCGACCAGGCGCTGGCGCACAAGGCCTCGCTGGGGACGCAGACCTTCCGCCTGGAGGGCACTGTCGTCCCCGGATCCATCCATGCGACCGGTTCGGGGACCCAGTTCCTCATCTGCCAGGGCCCCAAGTCGGTCCACGTGACCAACACCGGGAGCCCGCCCCAGCTCTTCCAGGGCCGCATCCCCGTGGTCGTGGTCGGTCACTTCGCCTCGGACGCCTCGAGGGCGTTCGAGTCCAACACCATCATGGTCAAGCACTCGTCGACCTACACCGCCCAGTACCCGAATCGGGTCAAGGTGACGTCGGCGGGACCGGTCTGCTGATGCTCGACGCGCAGCTCGGCACCATCGGGGTGTGGCTGGCCTTCCTGGCCAGCCTGGGCGGGGCGGCGGTGATCGCCTTCGGACTGTTCACCGGTCGTCACGCCGATGCCGGTACCGCGGCCGGCTCGGCCGCTCTGGCCGGCGCGGCCAGCGGGCACGACGGTGCGCCGTCGGGCGTGCTCTCGAGGCGCGGACCCGGGGCGGGCGACGGCCGCTGGTTCGCGGCGGTGCTGCTGGCCGGCGCAGTGCTCTCGGTGATCGCCATGGAGCACGCGCTGGTGACGCACGACTTCAGCCTGGTCTTCGTGGCCCAGAACAACAGCACGGTGACGCCGCTGCTCTACTCCATCACCGGCATGTGGTCCGCCCTGGCCGGGTCGATCCTGCTCTGGGGCTTCATCCTCGCCGTCATCTCGACGCTCTTCGTGCTGCGTTACCGCCGCCAGGCGGCCGACCCGGTGATCCGCTGGGCCACCCTCGTCCTCTACCTCGTGTCGGCCTTCTTCTTCGGGCTCATGACGAACCCGTCCAACCCCTTCCAGACGGCGCCCGGCGCCACCCAGGGCCTGGGCCCGAACTCGCTGCTCCAGGACAACCCTCTCGTGGCCATCCATCCGCCGCTGCTCTACATCGGCTTCGTCACCTTCACCGTGCCCTTCGCCTTCGCCATCGGCATGCTGGCGACCGGACGGGTGGGGGACCGCTGGCAGATCGAGTGCCGGCGCTGGACGCTGGTGGCCTTCACCTTCCTCTCCGTCGGCATCGTCCTCGGCGCCTGGTGGTCCTACCAGGTGCTCGGCTGGGGCGGCTTCTGGGGCTGGGACCCGGTCGAGAACGCCGCACTGCTCCCGTGGCTGTGCGGCACCGCCTACCTCCATTCCGTGCTGGTCCAGGAACGGCGCGGCCTGATGCGGGTGTGGAACCTCTCGCTCTCCATCGCCACCTTCGCCCTCACCATCCTCGGCACCTTCCTCACGCGCTCGGGCGTCGTCACGTCGGTCCACTCGTTCTCCGAGTCGACGATCGGGCCGCTGTTGATCGGGTTCTTCTTCGTCGTGGTCATCGCCGGGTTCGGGCTCATCGCCTGGCGGGGCGACCGCCTGCGCTCGCCGGGAGGCATCGACGCGCCGCTCGGGCGGGAGGGCGCGTTCTTGCTGAACAACGTGGTGTTCGTCGGCTTCGCCTTCGTCGTGCTGCTGGGCACGCTCTACCCGCTGCTCTACGACGCGCTGACCCAGCAGCAGGTGACCGTCGGCGCACCCTTCTTCAACACGGTCGCCATCCCGGCCGGGCTGATGCTGCTCTTCCTCATGGCGGTGGCCCCGGTGCTCAGCTGGCGCAAGATGAGCGGCCAGGTCCTGTGGCAGCGTCTGGCCATTCCGGTCTGGATCGGCGTCGCCACGGTCGTGCTGTGCGTGGCCTTCGGGCTCCGGGGCTTCGCCACGCTGATCGGCTTCGGCCTGGGGGCCATGGCGGCGGCGACGGCGGGCCGGGCCCTGGTGCTCTCCGTGCGCGGCGCGCACACCCGTCATGTCGGGTGGTGGCGCGGCCTGGTCGGCCGGGCCAACGGCGGCATGGTCGTCCATCTCGGCGTCGTCGTGCTCGCCGTGGGCATCATCGCCGCCACGTCGTACCGGCACCAGGCGGAGCTGGCCCTGCACCAGGGGAGCGTCGTGACCTACGACGGCCACACCTTCGAGTTCGAGGGCCTGCGGACGGTGACGTCGCCCTCTCGCACGGCGCACGAGGCGCTGGTCAAGGTGGACGGCACCATGTTCACCCCGGCCACCACCAGCTTCGGCAGCACACTCTCGGAGGTGGGCACGCCGGCCATCGACTCGGGCTTCACCGGCGACATCTACTTGACCTTCGACGCCGTGGGGGGACTTGGAGCGACCTCGGGCAGCTCGCCCATCACCAACCTGGGGTCGGACTCGGTGGCGATCGGCGTGGTGATCGAGCCGCTGGTGGTCTGGCTGTGGGCCGGTGGTCTGCTCATCGGTCTCGGTGGCCTGCTCGCCCTCGTCCCGGGCACCCGGCGCAAGGCGACCGATCCGGTCTCGGCGCCCCCGACCATGGTGGCGGACGCCCCGACGTCGCCGGCGGGCAGGCCGGCCGACGGGGCGCGTGAAGAGGCGCCCGAACCGGTGGGCGTCCTGGCCGCCCGCCCGGCCGGCCCGGCATGAGCGTGCGCCGGCGCGGTCATCTGGCCCGTTGGTTGGCCGGCGCCGTCCTGCTCGTCCTGGTGGTGGTGGGCATCGTCCTGGCCACCCGCACGCCACAGGAGGCGACCGAGGTGCAGAGCCCGCTCGTCGGTCAGGCCGCCCCGGCCTTCACGGGCGCGAGCCTGACCACCGGGACCCCGGTCTCGCTCCACGCGCTGCGGGGCCACTACGTCGTCCTGAACTTCTTCGCCAGCTGGTGCATCCCCTGCCAGCAGGAGGCGCCCGACCTGTCGCGCTTCTACTTCCAGCAGAGCCACGCCCCGGCCGGTGCCGACATGGTGAGCGTCGTCTTCCATGACACCACCTCGACGGCCAAGGGCTTCCTGCGCCAGAACGGGGACCTCTGGCCGGCCATCAGCGACCCCGGCGGCGCCATCGCCGAGCGCTACGGGGTGACAGCGCCCCCCACGACCTTCGTCATCGACCCGGCGGGCCGGGTGACCGCCGTCCTCGAGGGCCCGGCCACCCAGAAGAACCTCGACACCTCCCTCGAGGCGGCTCGGGAAACCGCGTCCCGCTCGACGCGGACCTGACCGATGCGTCTCCATCGCCTCCCGCTCTGGGTCCGGGTCGCCCTCCCGCTCGGCGTCCTGGCCGTCGCCCTGATCATCGGCAGTGGCGCGCTCGATTCGGCGCCGGAGTCGGCGGCGCAGCGGGCGGCGGTGATCGAGGCCGACGTGCGCTGCCCCTCGTGCGACGACCTCTCGGTGGCCCAGTCCAACGAGACGACGGCCATCGCGGTGCGCCACCAGATCGAGAGCATGGTGGCGTCGGGCGCCTCCACCGCCGACATCGACCAGACCTTGGTCTCCGAGTACGGCCAGACGATCCTCCTCACGCCGCCCGACGCCGGCGGCATCCCCGTGCTGTGGATCGTGCCCATCGTCGTGCTGGTGGGCGCGCTCGGGGGCGTCGCCGTCCTCTTCTGGCGCCGGAGCCGCGACTTCGGTGAGTTGCAGAAGGGGGAACGGACCGAGGAAGAAGTGCCGGCATGACCGTGGGCGAGCACCCGGTCGAGAACCGGAACGACGAGCGGTGGTTCCTGTCCGACCAGCGGGAGTTCCTGCTGCGCTCGCTCGAAGATGCGGCCCGCGAGCACGAGGCGGGCGATCTCTCCGAGGAGGACCACGCCGTGCTGGTGGCCCGCGACAGCGCCCGCCTGGCGGAGGTCGAGGCCGAGCTGGCGGCGCTCGGACCGGCGCCCGAGTCGGTGCGGCGTCCCCCGACCGACGGTGGTGACGAGGCGACGGAGGGCGGGGGAGCGCCGGAGGAGGCGGCCACCCGGGCCTCGATGGCGCGGTGGCGAAAGCTGGCCATCGTGGGGTGCTGCCTGCTGATCGTGCTCGGCGCGGGCTTGCTGGTGTCGCACTTCGGCCAGCAGGCCCAACCGGGTCAACCGCTCACCGGCACCATCGCCCAGTCACAACAGCAACTGATTGAGCAGCAGCTCGACGAGGCCCTGCAGGCGAACAACCGGGGGGACGTCGGCACGGCGCTGAATCTCTACGACAAGGTGCTGTCCGAGGATCCGTCGGACCCCAACGCCTTGGCCTACGGCGGGTACCTGGAGTGGAACATCGGCTCCACGTCGCACGTGGCGAACCTGGTGAAGATCGGCCGGGCCGAGATCGAGAAGGCGGTGGCGGACGCGCCGAGCAACCCCGAGGCCCACCTCTTCGACGGCCTCGTGCTGGCCAACCAGGACCATGACTACGCCGGGGCGGTCGAGCAGTTCAACGACTACCTGGCCGACGGCGCGCCGGTGGCGCAGACGCCCAAGGTGTCGGCCGACGTCGCGCTCTCCTACAAGGCGGTGGGGCAACCCCTCCCGCCCGCGTTCGAGGAGACGTCAGCGTCGACCAAGCACTCGAGCTCGACGACGACGTCAGTTCCGTAGGGCGCGCAGATCGGCCACCACGCTCGGGAAGGCACGGGCAAAGGCCATGCAGTCCTCGTCGGTGGTCGTCCAGCCCACGCTGAGCCGCAACGAGTGACTGGGGTCGGCGCCCATCGCCTCGAGCACGGGCGACGGCTCGATGCTCTCGGACGCGCAGGCCGAGCCGGAGTGGACGGCGACGCCGGCCCGATCCAGCCCGATGAGCACGGGCTCGGCCTCCACGCCGGCCACGCCCAGGCAGACCAGATGGGGCAATCGCTCCATGGCCGGCGGCCCGATGACGTCGACGCCCTCGACCGCGAGCGCCGCCTCGACCATCCCCTCGACCTGGAGCCGGGCCGTCGCCTCCTCGGTGGCGACCATTCGCTGGCCGTCCTCATTGAGGGCCGCAGCGGCGGCACCGAAGGCCAGGAGGGCCGGCAACGCCTCCAGGCCGGCCCGGCGGCCACGTTCCTGCTCGCCGCCGACGATCAGTGGGTCGTAGCGACTGCCCCGCCGCACGATCAACGCCCCGGCCCCCGGGACGCCTCCGAGCTTGTGGGCGCTCACGCTGACCAAGTCGGCGTCCAGCGCGGCCAGGTCCATCGACACGTGCCCACAGGCCGCGGCGGCGTCGACATGGACCGTGACTCCCAGCTCGCGGCACAGGGCCACGACGTCGTGCACGGGTTGGAGGGTGCCCACTTCGTGGTTGGCCCACTGGCAGTGCACCAGCGCGGGCCGGGGCAGGTCGGGGTCCTCGAGCCGGGCCCGCAGGGCGTCGACCACCAGGCGGCCGGCTCCGTCGACGGCGATCGACTCGGTCGGGGCGGCGCGCGCCGATGCATCGCGCACGGCCGAATGCTCCACCGCCCCACAGAGCACGGGCGCTCCGGGTTGGGCGCGGGTGGCCCCCCAGACGGCGGCGTTGATCGCCTCGGTGGCGCCCGAGGTGAAGATCACCTGGCGCGGCGTGGCCCCGAGCAGGTCGGCCACCTGTCGTCGGGCCAGTTCGAGGCGGTCCCGCACGATCCGGGCCTCCTCGTGCAGGCGTCCGGGATCGGCCGCGGGCAGGCCGCCCCATTCGACGAGGAGGGCCGCCACCGCCTGTGGCCGGGGCGGCGTCGTGCTGGCGTGATCGAGATAGGCGCGGGCCACCAGAGACGTGGGCTCAGGCGGAGGCGGCGCAGGTGTCGTCGCCGCGGGCCCGCGACGACAGGATCACCGGGAGTGCATGGCGCGAGCGGTCGCCGCACAGACCGGCCAGCAGTCCCTTGACCATGCCCCGGTCGACTGCGCAGAGCACCGGGTTGGTGGTGCTGGCGTCGCCGAAGGGGCACTGCTCGGCCACCACGGAGGTCGTCTCGCCCCGGTCCTCGGCGTGGGCCGCGAAGCCGTGAGCCGTCAGCGTCTCGGCCACCACGTGCATTGCGGCGCGCACGGTGCGCTGCCCCTCGCCCGGCGTCATGCGTGATGCGAGTGAGCGCCCGTACTCCTCGCCGACGAGTGCCGCCATCTCTTCGGCCTCGTCCGGTCCGAGCCGGCGCATGGCCTCGCCGAGCAGGCGCATCAGCAGGTCGTCGCGCCCTTGCAGCAAGCCGAGCGAGAGCTCCTCCTCGACGCAGAAGTAGCGCTTGGAGGGCCGCCCGGCCCCCGACGGATTGCGCCCTGTCTCGACGCGCACGTAGCCGCCGTCGACGAGGCGCTGGAGGTGATGCCGGGCCACGTTGGGATGCAGCGAGAACGCGGCGGCCACCTCGGTGGCCGTGGTCCCGGGCTCGGTCCGAACGTGCAGGAAGATGTCTCGACGGGTGGGATCCCCGAAGGCCGCCGCCACCGCAGCCACGGCGGCACTGAAGCGGCCGTCGTCCGCCCCGGCGGGCCGTTCGGGTTCCAGTGCGTTCGGCACCGTGCTCGGAGCAGCGCTCACGATAGGTAGTCTACCCAGGGATCCCCCCTGTCAGCTGGGGTGACGCGGGAAGGTACGTGCAAGTCCCGGCCCGGATCCCACCCGAGACGAGGGAGTGCATGGCAGTCGATCAATCGCAGCTCGAGGCCGCGGTCAACGCGGTCGTCGAGCCCGAACTGGGCCGGACCCTCGGTGATCTCGGCCTCGTACGCCTGGTGCGAGCACGCCGGCGCCGTGTGCTCATCGACGTGGCTGTCCCCGTGGCCGCCTGGCCCGGCACCGACGAGCTGGGCGACGAGATCCACCGGGTCGCCCTGGCCGTTCCCGGGGTTGACGAGGTCGGGCTCGAGTTCGTCGTGATGAACGAGGAGGAGCGCCTGGCGCTGCGCCGGCGACTCCGAGCCGACATGCTGGGCGTCGCCGACACCGACGACCTCGAGACTGAGGACGACGACGACGGACACGGCCATGGCCACGACCACGGAGGCCACGGGCACGCGGCCGCCGAGCCGCTCCCCGTCTTTCTGTCTGCCGACTCCAAGACGAGGGTCATCGGGGTGTCGTCGGGCAAGGGCGGGGTCGGCAAGTCGACGGTGACGGTGAACCTGGCCATCGCACTGGCCCAGGCCGGCCACCAGGTGGGTCTGCTCGACGCGGATGTTTACGGGTTCTCGGTGCCCAAGATGCTCGGCACCGACCACGACCCGGTGATCCTGGGCGACATCGTGATCCCCACGTCGGCCCACGGTGTCCGCTGCCTCTCCATGGGCTACTTCGTGCCCGACGACCAGCCGGTGATCTGGCGCGGCCCGATGCTGCACAAGGCGATCCAGCAGTTCTTGACCGACGCCTACTGGGGGGAGCCCGACTTCGTCCTGGTCGACATGCCGCCGGGCACGGGCGACGTCGCCCTCACGCTGGCCGAGGTGATGCCGAAGTCGGAGATCATCGTGGTCACGACACCACAGGCGGCGGCCCAGCGGGTGGCCCAGCGCTCCGCCTTCGCGGCGCGCCGGCTGAAGCTGTCGGTGCGCGGCGTGGTCGAGAACATGAGCTGGTTCACCGGCGACGACGGCACGCGCTACGAGCTCTTCGGGGCGGGCGGGGGAGCGACGCTGGCCTCGGACCTCGGGGTGCCGCTGCTCGGCCAGGTCCCGCTGGTCAACGCCGTGCGGCTCGGCGGCGACGAGGGGCATCCGGTCACCGCAGTCGATCCCCAGAGCGAGACGGCGCAGGCCTTCCGGGCCATCGCCGACAAGCTGGCGGCCCTCGGCCCGGCCCGGGTTTACCGGCGGGAACTCACGCTGCGCTGATCGGATTCACTTACTCTCTCCGGCATGGCCAGGACGCGTAAGCGGCTCAACGTGTTCAGGAGACTCTCACCAACATCTCTGTGCGTATCCATGGCAGTGGTTGCGTTCATTGCGCTGGTCCAGCCAAGTGCCGCGGGGCACGTTCGTTCAGCGCCCGCGCATCGAACCCCCCGTTGTGTCGTTCGATTCGTTCGAACGTCGGCGAGGCGAAGAAGCAGGCTGGGGCAAAATCGCAATTCCAGGTGGCTCTGCGCTCGGGAAACTGGCCGAAGGCCAAGGCTGATCTCATGACGATCCTCGACGGTTCACTGATATATGCAGCACAGACGATCGAGCCAGACCTACGGAGTGCTCCTCGCGAGGTGAAGGCGGCCGACGCCACTATGACCGAAGTGTTGGACAGAGTTCGCAGGGCGACGGAGGCATCGAGGAACCCGACCCAATTCGAGTCCTCGGTCCTACCGCTGGAGAAGCAACCACACGTTCTTTCCGCGGAACACACTCTTGGCAAGTACTTCACGCAGGAGTGCGGACGCTCACCCGCGCCTTGACTGTCTCGAGTTGACCGAGCGTCGGCCCTTGCGCTCTCGGAGCCAGGCCGCTCTAGCGCGTCGGAAGGAAATCCAACAGGAGTGCATTGACCGCGTCGGGTGCTTCGATCTGCATCCAGTGGCCGGGACCGTCGATGCGTTCGTAGCGGAAACCGTTGGTACAGAAATTGGCGGATCCGGTCATCTGCTCTTCCGTGAGAGCGAAGTCGCCGCTGCTCCAGACGCCCATGCTCGGAGCCTGAATAGGCGGCAGTTCCAAGGGTGGTCCCACGAACGCCTCAGGGGTGATGTTGGCGCGATACCAGTTCAGTCCCGTGGTGAGTGAACCGTCGCGATCGAGGTCGGCGACGACCGCGTCGACATCGGGATGCTGGGACCATTCGCGCATTCCGGCCCAGTCGTCCGCCGAGAGCCAGCGTTCGGCCACACCGTCGAACTGGAAAAGCAGCATGTACCAGGACTTCTCGCGCTGGGTCACGCCGGCACTGCTGAAGGAGCTGGGATGGCCAACCGACAGGGCGACGAGGTGATCGACGCGATCAGGGGCGAAGGAGGCGGTCGCCCAGGCGACCGCGGCGCCCCAGTCGTGCCCGACGACGTGGGCCCGTTCTATGGAGAGCGCGTCGAGAACCGCAGTCACGTCGATGGCGAGGAACGGGATCCCGTAGGCGTCGACCGCGGCGGGCTTGTCGCTGGCGCCGTAACCGCGTTGGTCAGGCACGATGACCTGAAATCCCGCGTCGACCAACACGGGGACCTGTCGAGTCCAGAGCCGTTTGGAATCAGGGAATCCGTGTAACAGCACGACTGGCGTCCCCGCACCCTCGACCTGAACGTCGAGACGCACGCCGCTCGAATCGACCTTCATCGAACCGTCCTTTCCCTGCAGGTCTATGGGGTCATCAGTGCGACGAGCTCGTCGCGGCTGGGTCCGGGCAGCGTTTCGTCACGCCAACTGCCGCCCAACTCAACGGCACGCTCGACCACACCCGGCCGGCCCAATACCTCTTCGGGTAGCGCCAACACACCGGCGACATCGAGAAAGGCGCGCAGCATCTCGGGATCCTTGCCGGCTGCGGCCGTCAAGGCTTTGAAGATCTCGAACCCGGGCGTTGCTTCGTAGGGACGGTCTTCGAGCAACGCGTCGATCTCGGCCAACCTTCCTTCGTCGAAGGCAAGGGTGCCCCGATACCACGGCTCCACGGTCTCCATCGTCACCTCGTGCCATCGTTGCTGCAGATCGACCGCATCTGTGGGCATGTCGTGCAGGACGTCACGCAGGCCGGCGGCATGTATCGCACCGATAGAAATCCCGCGACCCACCGACGGATTCGTGCAGGCCCACGAATCAGCGAGCGCAAGCACACCGGTCGCGACCGGTCGGCCATCGATCATGAATGTTCTCTGCCGATCCTCGATCTTGGCCATCACGGCGACCTGATCGTCCAGTGGCTCGCCCTCCAACCAGTGCGCGCAGAGCGGCATGCTGGCGATCACGCTGGCCCAAACCTCGACGTTCTTGAGGGGCCGCATTGCCGTGTCTCTGGCGCTGGCAATGATTCCGATACCCCAGGTTCCGTTGTCGGCCGGAAGGGTCAACACTGACAGAGTGCCGTACTCCTGGAGGAAGGGTCCAAATGCCATCGGCACCGAACCGTCGTTCGAACGAAAATGTCGCCCGTAGTAGACGAAACCGCAGTCGGCGCGGGCCTCGACCGGTGCTGCTGCGCCGACGTCCGTCAGCCAGCCGGGAAGCATCGAACGGCGGCCGCACGCGTCGACCACCACATCGGCCCGTACGTCCTCGCCATCATCGGTGCGAACGCCCACGACGTGCGGAACCCCGGAGGCGGAGGCATCTCCGGTCAGCAGCCCGACGACACCGATGCCCCGCCGAACCTCGACACCGTCGGTCGCCGCTGCCACCCGGGCGATCGCAGCTTCTGCGACCGGCCGGCGCGCGGTCACCGCATCATGGCGCTCATCGCTCTCACGGAACCCACCGGTGACCTCGGCCGGCGCATCGCGAAACGGATTCACCACCAGGGCACCGGCATTCAGGAGGGCAGCCAACACCTCGGGAGCGTTGGCGTCCATCACCTCGCGAAAGCGGGGCTGGAGATAGTGCAGCAGGCGGAACTGATTCACTCCCCGCCGTTCCCAATCCTCCCAGGCGGCCTCCGCAGCCGGCGGGAGTGCCGGATCCCGTTCGAGGACCGTGACCCGATGGCCGTCACGAGCCAGCATGATCGAAGCACCCAGTCCGACGATCCCTCCGCCGACCACGACGATCCGAGCCATACCGATGTCTAGCGCATCGTTGCAACGGACGTCACGGAGATCAGCTCGGGGCTTCAGCGATGAACACGTACTCCCGCCCGGGTCGATCCGGCGCATCCCGAACCTCCCGCACGGTGAAGGCGGCGTCGGTCAAGGCGACCACCAGCTCTTCCCGGCTTCGAAATCGCAGCGTCGACTCCGATTTCAGGACTGCTCCATCGTCCTCGAACGCGAACATCGTGCAAAACGACACGAGCGACCCCGCGACGCCGGTCACCTCGCTCCACGACTCCACCCGGCCGACGCCTGGAACCTCGACTCGGACCTGCGTCTTCTCGGGGGTCCACCGATGCCAGGCCTCGTCTTCTGGAACCCGGCTTTCAAAGACGAGAAAACCCCCGGGGAGCAGTGCTCGGCGGATCGCCTCGAGCGTCGCCGACCAGTCGTCGTCCGTCACGAAGACCTGGGCGACGTTCGCCGTCATGGTGGCCACATCGACGTGGAGAGACGGCATCGTTCTCGCATCGCCCTGAATCCAGCGGACACGTTCTGCTCCCGGCTTGGTCCGAGCGACATCGAGTGAAGCGGCAGCGGGTTCGACGCCGACCACGACCAGGCCCCTGCGGGCCAGCTGGCAGGCGAAGGTCCCGGTACCGCACCCGACGTCGAGAACAGCTCGGGCACCCAACTCGTCGAGCAGGGCGTCGTAGACGTCGAGATCGGAGCGATCGGCGTCCAGCGGGTCGTAGATCCGAGCGAGCCTCGGGTCCTCGTAGTGGGCGTCGGGCACTCCTGGAGGCTACGTGGGCGCGTTGTCGATGACGGTTGCGAAGCGGGGGAGTTCTGATCTTCTGATCTACTGATCGTGTGACCGGATCGCTCGACTACATAAAGGTCAACGCGTCTGCCTGGGATGAGCGGCACCACGATCAGCTGAAGACGGCTCGTCGGGGGTGGTCAGCCAGCGAACCCACCTGGGGCATCTTCGGGCTACCTGAAGATGCTCTGCACCTGCTCCCCGACGACCTCCACGGCAAGAGCGCGCTCGAGCTGGGCTGCGGGACGGCATACGTCTCGGCCTGGCTGGCACGGCGTGGGGCCGCCCCGGTCGGTCTCGACCCTTCTTCTGGCCAACTGGCGATCGCGCGGCAGTTCCAGTCCGAATTCGGGTTGTCGTTTCCTCTCGTGCGGGCCTCGGGCGAGCACGTCCCCTTGGCGAGCGGTTCGTTTGACCTCGTCATCAGCGAGTACGGCGCCGCGATCTGGTCCGATCCCTACGCCTGGATACCCGAAGCGTCGCGTGTGCTCCGACCTGGAGGCGAACTCGTGTTTCTCGGGAACAGCACATTGCTGATGCTCTGCGTCCCCGACGAAGACGAGAGTCCGGCCACGGCTGAGCTCCGCCGTCCCCAATTCGGCATGCACCGCTTCGAGTGGCCCGACGACCCAACGATCGAATTCCACCTGGGCCACGGCGACTGGATCCGGCTGTTGCGGGAGAACGGCTTCGACATCGTCGATCTGATCGAGCTTCGTCCTCCGCCCGATGCAACGTCTTCGTACGCCTTCGTCGAGAATTGGTGGGCGAGACAATGGCCGTGTGAAGAGGTCTGGCGAGCGAGAAGGACCTAGGAGCGGATCGAGCGTCGGGGCGGGCGTGGCCGGTCCGACGAGTGCGCCTGCCAGCGGCCGGGTTACCCGTCCCGGCTCTTCGTGTCGACGAACCGCTTGAGCGCGTCGAGGTAGTTGCGCGTCCCGCCCTTTTGGAATCCACGACCGACTGGTCCAGCCATCCGCACCAAGATGTCGCCGGGGCGCGAGAACGCCTGGATCTCGAACCGCACGGTCTCGTCCGGAGCGATTGAGACGACGAACGCCTCTTCGCCCTGCTCGGGATGTCCGGGAAGTGTTCCGTAGGCGAAGCCCCATCTGGTCTGCCCGTCGATGACGCTCACGATTCGACATGGTGCCGCCAGGGCCAGGAGGGGGGTCCCGAGCGTCACGATCACGGTCGCACCCGGGTGGATTTCCTGCTCGTCGGGGAAAACCCGGACGCCGGCGATGCGGTGCGCCTCCCAGGTCTTGAGGCCCGTCACCGCCCGGTCGAAGGTATCGACACCGGTCCCCAGCGCCCGCTCGTAGCTGTGGTGGTGAAATCCCTCAGGTCGCTTGCCAACGAGCGTGGCGCCGAGGTCCGCATAGGTTGGTTGGACCGTCGCCATCGCCTCCACCAGCCGCGACATGGCGCCGGTGTCTGACGGCCTTACGAACCTCACGGTGCCGTTGTTATCAGGAATAGAGCCGGAACAGGCTCAAATCCAGCGGAAACGGGCCATTCTCTTGCGCTTGGAGACCTGGTGCACTCGGACATGTGAGATTCTTCAGGCTATGACACCCGAGCAGTTCCTCAATCGTTGCAAGATAATTTGTCACGTTGGTCCGGCGGGCGTCTGGGATCAGATCGCCAATCACGGGTTCCGGACGGCCGAGCAATTGATCGTGGAGGCCGATCTGTCCGACGAGGAACGCGAGCAGCTTCTCTCAATGCCTCGTCGTGAGCCCGTGCACCTCCGTGTCAATGGCGAAGATGTGACCCTTCGGGACCAAGAGTCCTTCTTCGCCCGCAAGGAGCTGACGACGAACGCCGACGGCGAAAGCGCCGTGAGCGAATGGATCCACCTCTTGAATGAGCGGGTCTACTTCTTCACCGACCAAACGCCCATGCAGAAGTACTTGGAGAAGTACGTCCAGAGGGACGGGGCCCAGGACGTGATCTGGCTCTCACCGCTCAAGGTCCTCGGGGTCGAAGGAGTCCGTCTGGAACTGGCAACCCAGAACACAGGGGCGATCGCCCGCCGGAGTGCCACGCAGAAGACAGCGGACACGTTCGTACCACTCTTCCGATTTCCTGACCGCCGGCCGGCCGAAGTGACCATGCTCGGTGGGCTCGACGATCTCTCACCTGTCTTTCGAGCCGAGCGATGCTTTCCAGATAGCCATCGCGAGCTCCTCACCTAGCGCCTCGAACGCAACTGAGTGAGCTGGGGAGAGGTTGCACACCGTGGCGCGATTGCCTGAGATTTGACGGGATCCGTCGGGCCCGGAGGCTACGCTTTGTGGCCACTCACGTACCAGTGGTGGTCTGCGTTCTCCGACGTCACGAGCGCCGGCCACGCACCAATCCCTGAGGAGATCCATGTGGAGCACTAGGCGCAGTGGGCAGTTCCTCTGGGCCGGAATGGTTTCGGGATTGGTCGTCAGTCTCCTCACGTTGAGCGCCACAAGCGCCGGTGCGGCGAGGGCGGTCGTCGTCAAGGAGCCCCAGTACGGATTCTCATTCTCCCTTCCAGCCAGCTGGAAGCAGGTGCCTCTCAACGGCAGCGACGTGTCGGCATTGCTGAACCAAGCGTCGCACGCCGATCCCTCCTTGGCCCATGCCCTGACGAGCGAGGTGGCCGCAGGAGCCTCCAAGGGGATGAAGGTGTTTGCCATCGGGCCGGTCGCGGGTTCATCGGTGCCCAGCGTCAACGTCATCGTGACTTCGTCTGCTGGTGTACCCACCGGGAGCGGCTTCGCTCAAGCCGCAGTGGCAGAAGCCAAGATCGAGTTGTCCGAAGTCGGCGCCACCCATATCACGGCGACTGTTGTAAACGATCATCTGGGAAGAGCCGCCCAGGCCGCCTACGAGTTGAAGCTGCCGAGTGGCAACGAGTTTGGCTACCAGTACTACGCACTGCACAAATCGCACATAGACATTGTCACCATCACATCGTCCAGCTCGGCCAGCAGCCTGTCGAATGCCCGGGTCATCGTCGGAAGCTGGCGCTGGTAGACCGGCCCAGTTTTCGGCGTCCAGATCTTCGCCTCGTCCGGCGCTGAGGTCCCGGGTGCCGGGCGACCTCAGCTCACTCTCGGCCGCTCTCAGCCCGTGCTGAGCTCGGTGTCCCGGGTGGCGCTGAGGCCCCACTTGAGGTTGGCCGTGACCCGGGCGTTGACGCGGTAGAGCGAGATCTGGTCGCGCCCCTCGCGCTTGGCCGCGTACATGGCGTTGTCGGCGTCGCGCAGGAGGCTGGCCGCCGTGCAGTTGGCCTCGGACGCGACGACCAGTCCGATACTGGCGGTCACCACCAGATGGGCGCCCTCGACGGCAAGGGGCTCGCTCAGCCCGCTGCGGATTCGTTCGGCCATTTCGACCGCATCGCGCTCGTGGTCCACCTCGGCGAACAGCACGAATTCGTCCCCGCCGAAGCGGGCGACCACATCGACCCCCCTGGTCATGGCGGTCAGCCGGTTCGCCATCTCTTGCAACACCATGTCGCCGGCGGAGTGATCGGCCCGGTCGTTCACGAGCTTGAAGCGATCGAGGTCGATGAACATCACCGAGAGGCAGGTTCGTCTCCGACCGACGTGACGCAGGGCCTCGTCGAGCCGTTCCATGAACATGGTGCGGTTGGCCAACCCGGTGAGGCCGTCGTGGGAGGCCTGGAAGGCAACCTGCTCGGCCATTTCGCAGCGCTCAATGGCCATCCCCACCATGCCGGCCAGCTCGTGGAGCTTCCGCAGCTCATCGCGGCCGAAGTACGGCATGTAGGAACTGATCCTCACGGCCAGCGAGTGGCTGGAGCCCACCTTGGCCCGAACCAGAATCCGCCGCTCCTCGTCCTCGACCGCCCCTTCGCTCCAGTCGTCCGGGTCCGAACCATTCGTCCAGAGCGGGTGGCGGGCGACAACCGTTTCGTCGCCGGCCAGCAGCGCGGCCTTGGAGGCGCCGACAAGCGCGCAGACGTGGGGGAGCAGGCGCTCGGCCACGTCCCGCGAGTCGCCGGCCGACACCAGTTCGCCCATGGCCCGCCGGAACGCCTCGTCCTCCTGCTTGATCAGGAAGACCTGGACGAAGGAGGGCAGCACCAGGGCCACCAGGAACAGGATCCCCATGGCCACGGTGAAGGCCTGGCTGGCCAGGGTGATGGCGTCGCCATGGAGGCCGAGCGCTGCCACGGCGACCTGGACCTCGAGGCCGGCCACGGCGATGGCAAGCAGGCGCATGCGGGATGCGGCGACGAGTGGTTCGCCCCGGCCCGCCAGGAACAGCTGGATGACCACGTAGCTGAACAGGAAACCGAAGGCCACGGCGAACGCGATGCGGTACGCCAGGTAGTGCGGCGGGGGAGGGAAGCCGGGCAGGGGAAGGTACTGGAGCGTGTAGGTGAAGGTGATGATGCCTGCGGTGACCAGCGCGGCCAGGCCGTGCACCAACAGGCCGGGGCGCCGGAACGAGGCGGCAAACCGGAACAGGCAGTAGGGCGTCAGCAAGAGCAGCGCGATGAGCGACTTCGCCACGTTCTGGTTGAGCACCATGGAAGGGTCGACCCGGACCGCCAGCGTGATCCCGCCCAAAATGGCAAAGGTCAGGGTGACCCATCCGGCGCCACGGATGCGATGACGCGCCCACTGGAGCGCGGTCAGCACCGCGAGGAGGACGAACTCCACCATGGAGACGTCGGAAAGGGCTTGTATCCAGTGTGTCAACGCGATGGTCCCCTCGCCCCGCTGCCTTCGCCAAGCCTCACAGCAGATCCCTCACCCCAGGTCTCCCACCACCTGGACCTCCGCGCCTCACTGTATCTCGCAGGGCCAAGCGGACGCAGGGGAATCAGGCGCCATTTCCTTGGACGGGTGGTCCGAGCGGTCGCCCGCCGGAGCCCTCGGCGAGCACCAGCCAGCGGGCCAACGAGGCGGTCTGGCCGTCACTACTGTGAGGCGAAAGACGAGGTCGGAGGAGCCATGACGCAGGACTGGGCACGTCCGGTGGTGCACTGGGAGATCGAGGCCAGGGACCCAGACGGTCAGCGGGCCTTCTATGCCGGCCTCTTCAACTGGAAGATCGGCGAGGGCTTCATCATGGAGATCCCGCCCGGCATCGGCGGGCCCGAGCCCGGACCGGCGGGACACATCCGGGGCGGGGAGCGCTCCGGGGTGACGCTCTACGTCCAGGTGGCCGACCTGCGGGCCTCCCTGGACAAGTCGGTGACCCTGGGTGCCACCGTGGTGGCCGAGCCCTTCGACCTTCCGGGTGGCCCGACACTGGCCGGCATCACCGATCCCGAGGGCAACCCCCTCATGTTGGTCCAGGCCTGAGCGATGGTCATCGACGTGACCACCTTCCGCCTCGCCGACGGCGTCCGCGAGGAGGACTTTCTGGCTGCAGATCGCCGCTGGCAGACCGAGCTGGTGCCAAACCGCAGCGGCTTCGTGCGCCGGACGACGGCACGCCGTGACGGCGCGTGGGTGGTGATCACGCTCTGGGCCAGCGAGGCGGACGCCGGCGCCTTCGAGGCCGAGACCGCAGGGCACGAGGTGCGGTCGGCCTTCGAGGAGCACGTCGCCGACCAGAGCAGGCGTGCGCTGCGCTACGACACGTTGGACTGACGTGGAACTCTCCGAGCTGAAGGTCACCCGCTACGAGGTGCGCGACCGGGTGGCCACGATCACGCTGCACCGGCCCGAGCGGCTGAACGCATGGACGGGTCGGATGCACACCGAGTACCGCGCTCTCCTGGCCCGGGCGGCCGACGATCGTGGCGTCCGGGTCATCGTCGTCACGGGCGCGGGACGGGGGTTCTGTGCCGGCGCGGACTCGCAGGCCCTCGAGGGCCACGTGGCCCGCGGGCGTTACGACCCCGGAGTGGGCGATGACGTCGCCAAGCCCGGCTACGGGGTGCGGCCCGAGTTCGAAGCCGACTTCGCCTACCACTTCGGGGTGCCCAAGCCGATCATCGCCATGATCAACGGCCCGGCGGCGGGAGTGGGCCTCGTGCTGGCCTGCTACTGCGACCTGCGCTTCGCCGCAGACGGGGCGAAGCTCACCACGTCGCACGGGCGCCTGGGCCTGCCGGCCGAATACGGGCTGTCGTGGTTGCTGCCGCGGCTGGTGGGCGTCACCCGAGCCACCGACATCCTCCTCTCGAGCCGGGTCGTGCTGGCCGAGGAGGCGGCCGCCATCGGGCTGGTGAACCGCGCCGTCCCGCGCGACGAGTTGGCCGAGTGGACCTACGGCTACGCCGGGCGGTTGGCGAACGAGATCTCACCGTCGTCGCTCGCCGTGACCAAGCTGCAGCTCTACCGCGATCTCCACGGCGACGTCGCCTCGTCGGTCCACGATGCCGCGGCGCGCTTGGAGGAGATGATGCGGGGCCCCGAGTTCGCCGAGGGGGTGGCGGCGCTCACCGAGAAGCGGCCCCCTCGCTTTCCCGATCCGGCCTGAGTGGCTGAATGGCCGAGCCAGTTGCTGAACGACCGGCCTCGATGGGAGGCCCTGGAAAGCGGGTGGTCCCGGAGAGGGGCTCCCCGGAGAGGGTCAGCCGTCGACGCCCGCCGGCAGCTTGGCCGGATCCCAGCCCAGGAGCGCGACGGCCTGGCGGAAGGCGAAGCGGTCGGTCATGCCGGCCACGTAGGTCACGGCGGCCCGCAGGGCTTCGGGGCTGCCGGCCATGACATCCGCGTGGACCTGGGCGTGGGCAGGCGCCGGCGGGGGCGTGGGGCGGTCGTGGTCGTTCACGAGGTGGGGTCGGTCCGAGAAGTGCTCGACCAGGGCACGCAAGACGCTCACCACGGCCTCCCCCTGGCGCAGCGACGCGTCGCGCAGGTAGATGCGTTCGTAGTTACAGGCGCGGAAGGCAGCGAGTGCCTCCGCTTCCTCCTCTTCCATCCCTACCTGCCCGCTGCGCAGCGTGGCCGAGACCACCCCGGCGATGAAGGCGCCGAGCTGAGCACTGCGCCGCTCGCCACAGAGAGTGCGGACGGCCGGCGGGAGCTGATGCGGGGCGACGATGCCTGCGAGCACGGCGTCCTCCCAGTCGTGGCAGACGTACGCGATGCGGTCGGCCCAACTGACCACCTCACCCTCGGGCGTCGACGGGGCCGGACGCGACCAGCTGTGGTTGGCTATGCCGTCGACCGTCTCGGCGCACAGGTTGAGCGAAGCGAGCGAGACGTGCGCTCCCCAGGGCGCATGGTCGAACCCTCCGGGGAGGAAGGGGTCGAGCGCGTCCTCGCTTGCGTGCCCACCGGGACCGTGCCCGCAATCGTGCCCGAGGGCGATGGCTTCGGTGAGGGCCACGTTGAGGCGGCAGGCCCGGGCGATGGCGGTGGCCACCTGCGCCACCTCGAGGGCATGGGTGAGGCGCGTGCGCTGGTGGTCCTCGGGGAAGACGAAGACCTGTGTCTTGCCGGCGAGGCGGCGAAACGAGGTGGCGTGGAGGATCCGGTCGCGATCGCGTTCAAAGGAGGTGCGCCACGGATCGGCCTCCTCGGTGACGGGCCGATCGCCCCTCCCGCTCGAGCGGGTGGCGCCGGGAGCCAGGAGCGCGGCCTCGAGCTCGAGCCGCTCCGAACGGTCCCGGGGACCCGGCGAGGCCGCCGGGTGGGTCGGACCTCCCTCGGGTGGCGGGCCGATCCGAGCGTGCGAGTTCTGGTGAGCCAGGCGGACCGGGCCCGAGTACCCCGACATCGTCGCTGCCCAGCGGGTGCTGCGCTCCGTTCCACCTGCGTTGGGAGCACCACTCATGGTCGTGCAGTCTGCCCGCTCCCTGTAACGTCCATGAGGCCACGGGGCACGATGCCTGTGCCCACGAGAGGAGTAACCAGGTGGACGTGCGTATCGGCATCACCCAGACCCCCAAGGAGCTCGAGGTCGAGATGCCTGACGACTCCGACCGCGACAAGGTGGTCGAGGAGATCGAGAAGCTGCTCAAGACCGGCGACGGCGTACTGTGGCTGACCGACCGCAAGGGCCGTCGCGTGGGAGTTCCGGTGGTGAAGGTGGCCTACGTCGAAGTCGGTGCGCCGGCGTCGGAGCGGCGCGTGGGCTTCGGCGCCCCCTGAGGTCGGGCGGGACCCAGGAAGGCCCGACGGGCAGGACGTGGCGTTGACGACGAGGCGGATGAAGCCAGCACGGAGGAGAGACCCGGCAAGGCGGATGAGACGGACGGACCGGATCGGTTGGACGGGAAGGCGGTGACGGAGCCTCCCGACCTTCTCGATCTGCGGCTGCTCTTCGTCACCGGCAAGGGTGGCACGGGCAAGACCACGGTGGCGGCCGGACTGGCCCAGCTGGCGGCCGAGCACGGCAAACGCGTGCTGGTGTGCGAGGTCGATGCCAAAGGCGACGTGACGTCGCTCTTCGAGGCGAGTCCCACGGACTTCACGCCGCGGGAGATCGCGCCGGGCATCTGGTCCATGTCGATGGACACCGAGGCCAGCCTGCGCGAGTACCTCAAGCTCCATCTGCGCATCCCGGTGGTCGGGCGGATCGGCCCGTTGGCCAAGGCGTTCGACTTCGTCGCCACCGCGGCGCCCGGTGTGCGCGAGATCCTCACCGTCGGCAAACTCACCTACGAGGTGCGTGAACGCCATTACGACATCGTGGTGGTGGACGCACCGGCCAGCGGCCACGTCATCGGACAGCTGGCGGCGCCCCAGGCCATCAACGATCTGGTCAAGGTCGGGCTCATCCGCAGCCAGACCGACTGGATGCTCGACATCCTCTCGGACCAGCGCCAGACCGGGCTTGTGGCGGTGTGTACGCCCGAGGAGATGCCGGTCAACGAGACGTTGGAGCTGGCGACACGGGTGAGGGAGGAGACGACGGTGCGGCTGTCGGCCGTCGTCGTCAATCGCGTCCTGCCCGAGCTCTTCGGTCAGCGCGAGGAGGAGGTGTTCGAGCAGCTGCGCCAGCCCGAGACCGAGGCCCTGCTCTCGGAGCGGGCCGGGGGGCCGGTGGCGCCGGTGCTCGAGGCGGCCCGGCTGGCCGTGACGCTGCGCCGCACCCGCTCGGCCCACCTGCAGCGCCTCCAGGCCGGGCTGCCCCAGGGCGTGCCGGTGCTCCTCCTGCCCTACCTGTTCTCGCGCAGCTTCGGCGCCCGCACCACCCGCCAGGTGGCCCACGCCCTGGGCGAGGAGCTGGGGTTGTGACGGCGGACCGGGACCAGCGCGGGCCGGCGGGAGCGCACGAAGCGGTACCCGACCCGGCACATGGGGCGGCCGGCCGGGAGCGCAGGCGGGAGGATCGCCCGCCCAAGACGGTGGCCCAGCTGCTGGCGGCCAAGGACATCGTCATCGCGTGTGGCCCGGGCGGCGTGGGCAAGACGACGACGGCCGCCGCGCTGGCTGCCATGGCGGTCATGGAGCAGGGCGGCCGGGTGCTCGTGCTGACGGTGGACCCGGCCCGGCGCCTGGCCGACGCGCTGGGGTTGAAGGGGATCGGGAACGACGAGGTCCGCATCACCGACGAGGTGTGGGCCGAGGCGGCGGCCACGCCCAGAGGCGAGCTGTGGGCGGCGATGCTCGACACGAAGCAATCGTGGGACGACCTGATCCGCACGCACGCGCCCGACGAGGCGACGCGCCAGGCCATCCTGGCCAACCCGCTCTACCAGAACATCTCGGGGCGCTTCGTGCAGTCGCACGACTACATCGCCATGGAGCGCCTCTACGAGATCCACTCCGAGGGCAAGTACGACCTCATCGTGGTGGACACGCCGCCGACCCGCAACGCGCTCGACTTCCTCGACGCGCCGCAGCGCATGGCCGACTTCTTCTCGTCCCGGCTGCTGCGCTGGCTCATCGTGCCCTACCGCTCCCGGCTGGTGAACATCGCCTCGCGGCCCTTCTACCAGGTGGCGGACCGCATCCTGGGCACGCAGTTCCTGGCCGACATCAGCGAGTTCTTCATCTTGTTCCAGTCGATGTACGACGGGTTCGTCGAACGGGCCGAGGCCGTGACCCGCTTGCTGTCGGACCGGAGGACGACGTTCATGGTCGTGTCCACGCTCGAGCCGACGCCGGTGCGTGAAGCCGAGTTCTTCAGTGCCGAGCTGACGGCGCGCAAGCTGCATCTTGGCGCGATCGTGCTCAACAAGGTCCTGCCCGAGTACCTGCGCGACACCCGCACCGACAAGCTGGCCCAATCCATGATCGGCCGGGCCGGCGAGCTGGCCGAGGGCCTCACCGACGATCCGGTGGTGGCCGGTCGCGTGGTGCGCGAGGTGGCGGAGAGCTTCTTGAACTTCGGCGTGGTGGCCCGGCGCGAGGCCGAGCAGCAGGCCGAGCTCAAGGGTGTGCCCGACGTGCTGGTGACCGTGCCCTTCTTCGACGCCGACATCTACGACCTGCGGGGCCTGCTCCAGCTCGGGGCGCGGGTCTGGGGTTGAGGCGCCGGCCGGGCCGGCCGGCCTTGCCGGGCGGGCCCGCCGCGGCGCGTACCATGCGATGACATGACCCAGCTCATCAACCCCGAGGTGCTCGAGTACGCCGACGCCCACACGACGGCGCCTCCGGGATACCTCGAGTCGGTGGACGCCTCCACCAAGGAGGACTTCGCCGCCTGGGGAATGATGGTGGGGCGCCAGGAGGGCCGCTTCCTCGAGCTGCTGGTCTTCGCCACCCAGGCCACCCGGGTGCTCGAGATCGGCACCTTCACCGGCTACTCGGCCATCGCCATGGCGGCGGGGCTGCCCAAGGACGGGGCGATCATCTCGCTGGAGGTCGACCCCCACCACGCCACGACGGCGCGGGGCAACATCGCCGCCGCCGGCCAGGAGAGCCACATCAGCGTGATCGAGGGCCCCGCCCTGCGCTCGCTCGAGGAGCTCCAGGGCCCCTTCGACCTGGTCTTCATCGACGCCGACAAGGTGTCCTACGACGCCTACTACGAAGCGGTCCTGCCCAAGCTGGCGGGACACGGCCTCATCGTGGTCGACAACACGCTGCAAGCGGGTGGCGTCTTGGCCTCGGAGAAGAACCCCCACGAGGGGGCGAAGGCGTTGCGGGCCTTCAACGACAAGGTGGTCAACGATCCGCGGGTGGTCTGTGTGCTCACCACCATCCGCGACGGCGTGACGCTCATCCGCAAGGCGAGCTGACCGGGGCGGGGCGAGCACCGTGCTCGACTACCACCTCCATCTCTGGCCCCACAGCGAGCGTGCGGCGCCGCTGCGGGTCGAGCAGCTGGCCGACTACTGCGGGCGGGCGCAGGCGGCGGGGGTGCAGGAGCTGGCGGTGACCGAGCACCTCTTCCGCTTCCGCCAGGCCAGGGCGCTGCTCGGCGGTTTCTGGAACGACGAGCGGGTGCCGCCCGCACTGGCCCGGTCCATGGCCGAGTACTGGGACTTCCACGCCACGGCCGACCTCGACGAGTACGTGGCCTGCGCGCTCGAGGCCAAGGCGGCGGGCCTGCCCATCGTGATCGGCCTCGAGGTCGACTACTACGCGGACCGCATGGACGACGTCGCCGGCCTGCTGGCCGGGTACCCGTTCGACGTGCTGCTGGGCTCGGTGCACTGGGTCGGGGCGTGGCGCTTCGACGACGTCTCCGATCCCCTCTCCATGGCCGAGTGGTCCACCCGCCAGGTCGACGCCTGCTGGGAGGCCTACACCGAGGCGCTCGAGGAGCTGGCGTCGTCGCGGACGTGCGACGTGCTGGCCCATCCCGACCTGATCAAGGCGGCGGGCCATCTGCCGGACGCGCCGGACGAGTGGTGGGACCGCATGGCCGAGGCGGCGGCCTCGGCGGGCATGGCGGCCGAGGTGTCCTCGGCGGGCTGGCGCAAGCCGGTGGGCGAGCAGTATCCCGCCCTCCCGCTGCTCCGCCGCTTCGTGGAACGGGGCGTGCCGCTGACGACGGCGTCGGACGCCCACCACCTCGAGCACGTGGCCGACCGGGCCGACGATCTGCGTGACGTGCTGGGCGCGGCCGGCGCCGTCTCGCTGCAGGGCTACCGTTCCCGGGTCCCCCACACGGTGCCGGTGGGCACCCCGGTCGCGGAACGGTAGGGCGCCGTGCCCACGCCGGCCGAGCTGGCCGGGAGCCACACCGACCTCAAGCCCGACGAACTCGAGCACCTCCAGCGCCTGCTCGGCTCGTGGAGCGTCCTGGCCGATCTCAGCTTCTCGGACCTGCTCCTCCTCGTCCCGGTCCACGTGGGCCACGACGACGCCGACGAGCAGGATCCCGAGCTCATCGTCCTCGGCCAGATGCGGCCGAACAACCGGCCCACCCTGGTCGAGCAGGACCTGGTGGGCCAGACGGTCAACGAGTCCCAGTGGACGCTGGTGGCCCGCTGCCTGCACTCGGGCGAGATCGTGCGCGGCACCATCCACCACCCGATCATCGGCGAGCAGGTCCCGGTGGAGAACATCCCGGTGCGCTACGAGGGTCGCATCATCGGCGCCCTCCTCCGGGTCAGCCTGGCCCCGCTCAAGGGGCCGACCTCCATGTACGAGCGCACGTACCTCGACGTGTTCGAGCGCCTGGCCGACATGGTGGCCCAGTCGGCCTTCCCCTTCCCCGACGAGGACGTGGGCACCGAGGAGGCGCCCCGGGTGGGCGACGGGGTGGTCGTGGTGGACGCCGAGGGCCGGGTCGAGTTCGCCAGTCCCAACGCGCTCAACGCCTTCCACCGCATGGGGATCTACGCCCAGCCCGAGGGGCGGCGCTTCGGTGACCTCGACATCGAGGAGTCGGCCGTGGAGTGGGCCCTGGCCACCGGGCGGCCGGTGGTCGAGGAGGTGGAGCGCCGGCCCGACGTGATCGTGCTGGTGCACTGCATCCCGCTGCTGTCACACGGGGTGGTGGCCGGAGCGATGATCCTGCTGCGCGACGTCACCGACGTGCGCCGCCTCGACCGGCTGCTCCTCTCGAAGGACGCGGCCATCCGCGAGGTGCACCACCGGGTCAAGAACAACCTGCAGACCATCTCGTCGCTGCTGCGCCTCCAGGCCCGGCGGGTGGGGGACCGGGCGGCCCGCATCGCCCTGCACGAGGCCGAGCGGCGGGTCCGGTCCATCGCCCTGGTGCACGAGATCCTGTCGCGCGACCCGAGCGACCAGGTGCCCTTCGCCGAGATCGTCAGCTCGCTCGTCCAGATGGCCGAGGACTCGGTGGTCTCCTCGCAGCCCATCGTGATCTCGGTGCACGGGGACCTGGGCGAGGTGGCGGCGGACGTGGCCACGCCGCTGGCGGTGACGGTGGCCGAGCTGCTCCAGAACGCGGTGGAGCACGCGTTCGACCCCGATGCCGCGGGCGGCCAGGACGGCGCGGCCGGCTTGGAGGGAGCGGGCGGCGCGGCCGGCTACGCGCCCTTGGGCCACGTCGACCTGACGCTCTCGAGCGACGAGAGCGCGCTCTTCGTCGAGGTGCGCGACGACGGTCAGGGGCTGCCGGAGGGATTCGACATCGAGAACACGGAGAGCCTCGGGCTCTCGATTGTGCGCGATCTCGTCGTCAGTCAGCTCGAAGGGACGATCGCCATGGCTGCGGTCCCGCTGGCGGAGGGTGGCGGGACACGGGTGGCGATCTCTGTCCCGGTGCGGGCGCCCCGGTGACTCGGCGGGCCCGTCACCGGCGGGCCCGATGGGCGCGGTGATTCAGTGGTCCGAGTGACTCAGTGGGCCGAGATGGCGACGCGCTGCGAGCGGCGGGCGGCCAACCAGGCCTTGCGCAGCTTGCGGCGCTCCTCCTCCGAGGTGCCGCCCCAGACGCCGGACTCCTGGTTGGTGGCCAGCGCGAAGTCGAGGCAGGGCTCGAGGGCGTCGCAGGAATGGCAGACCCGCTTGGCCGCTTCGATCTGGTCGACGGCTGGACCAGTCGTGCCAACGGGGAAGAAGAGGTCGGGTTCGGTGTGCCGGCAGGCGGCCGAACGCCTCCAGTCGTCTGCGTCCCAATCGACCGTCCGGTTCCACATCAGAGCCATGGAAATGTGCCTCCACCAGGATTGTGATCCTTTTCACATGATCGGGCCCAAATGGTGCCCGTCAGTGAAAAGTGGTTTACGGAGCGAAAACGCTACCGCCCGAACCGTCTTGCGGCAAGCGGTTTTTCCTGCTTTCGCGAAGTCCCTGGACGCGGCATTCATGTGCGCCCACCTGGGACGCTCTCCCGGCCGTCGTCGAGGGGGTCGGGCGGGTCATCCGACAGGGTGGCGCCGGTGACGGCGGTCTTCGCTCACAGGGGTTGCACAGAGGGTGGCATCGGTGAGAACACGGTCGAGGCCTTCGCCGAGGCGCGGCGTCTCGGCGCGGACGGGGTGGAGCTCGACGTGCGCCTGACCAAAGACGGGGCACTGGCCGTCCATCACGACGCCGAGGTGCCGGGCGTCGGGGTCATCCCCGAGTTGGGGGTGGCCGACCTCCCTCCCTCCGTACCCCTACTAGCCGACGTCCTGGCCGTGTGCGACGGCATGACGGTGAACGTGGAGATCAAGAACGCACCGGCCGACCCCGGGTGGGACCCCGCCGAGCTGGTCGCCGCCGTGACGGCGGAGACGATCGAGGCCGCCGGCTGGACGGAGCGGGTGATCGTCTCATCCTTCCAGCCGGCGACGCTGCACGCAGTGCAGGCGGCGGACGAACGGCTGGCCCTGGGCGCGTTGTGGGGCTTCGGGGCGGACCCCGAACGGGGGCTCGAGGCGGCGGCGGCCGCCGGATTCCGTGCGGTGCACCCCTTCGTGCTGGCGGTGACGCCCGAGCTGGTCGGACGGGCCCACGCGCTGGGCCTGGCCGTCAATACCTGGACGGTGAACGGGCCCGACCAGCTGCGGTCCATGGTGCGGTTGGGGGTGGACACCGTGATCACCGACGTCCTGAGCCAGGCCCTGGCCATCGCCCGCGCCGACGGGTCCTGACCGCCTCCGGGCCGGCGAGAACGGCGCCATCGCCAGTGGACCGTGGCGGCCGTGGCGGAGAAACGGCCTGTTACCGGGCGGAATGGCGTGACCAGGCCCAAGTCCACAAAGATGGTCCGCCATGAACGTCGTCGTATGCGTCAAGCAAATTCCGGATCCGGCTGCTCCGGCCAGCCTCGATCCGACCACCCACACCCTCGATCGCTCGGGGAAGCTCATCATGGACGACTCCGACAATTACGGGGTCGAGATGGCGCTCCAGCTGGCCTCCGGTGACGGGGACGAGGTCACCCTCGTCTCCATGGCTCCGGGCGGCGAGACCTCGGGCCTGCGCACCGGCCTGGCCATGGGGGCGGCCAAGGCCATCCTGATCAGCGACGACGCGCTGGCAGGCAGCGACGCCCTCGGCACGGCCAAGGTCCTGGCCGCCGCCATCGGGCGGGCCAACCCCGACCTGGTCGTGATGGCCACCGAGTCGACCGACGGCTACACCGGCACGTTGCCCGTCCAGGTGGCCGAGCTGATGGGGCTGCCCTCGGTGACGTTCGCCAAGGCGATCACGGTCGACGGGGCCAACGTGAAGGTGGAGCGTCAGACCGAGGCGGGCTACGACGAGGTGGTCTGCCCGATGCCCGCCGTGGTCACGGTGACCGCGGGTGTGGTCGAGCCGCGCTACCCGTCCTTCAAGGGGATCATGGCGGCCAAGTCCAAGCCGGTCGACAACCTGACGGTGAGCGACCTCGGCCTGGAGCCCGGACAGGTCGGTGCGGCCGGCGCCGGCCAGGAGATCACCGACGTCTCCGAGGCGGAGGCGCGGGCGGCGGGAGAGATCGTGGTGGACGAGGGCGACGGCGCGGAGCGCGTGGTGGCCTTCCTCGAGCAACTGAAGGTGGTCTGAGATGGCGATCGACAAGGTCTGGGTACTGGCCGAGGTGGCCGAGGGCGGCAACGGACCCACGCCGGTCACGCTCGAGCTGCTCACCGAGGCCCACACGGTCGGCTCGACCGTGGAGGCCGTGGCCTGGGGCGGCGACACCGCTGCGCTGGCCGGTCCGCTGGGCGAGTTCGGGGCGTCCACCGTGTACGACGTGGGCGACCTCGGCGGCATGCTGCCGGGCGTCCCGGTGGCCGCCGCGCTGGCCGAGCTCATCAACGGCGGCAACGCGCCCGACGTGATCCTGTTCCCGGCCACCTACGACGGCCGCGACATCGCCGGGCGGCTCTCGGCCAAGCTCGACAAGCCGGTCCTGACCAACGTCACCGGTCTGGTCGAGACCGACGGCACTCTGAGCAGCCAGCACCCGGTCTTCGGGGGCAGCCAGATCGTGACTGCGAAGTTCACCGGACCTGGCCCGGACCTCTTCGTCATCCGGGCCAAGTCGTTCGCCGCCGAGCCCTCGGGTGGGGGCGCGGCGACGGTCACCGCCATCACGGTGCCCGACGTGGCGTCGACCAACACGGCCAAGGTCGTCGAGCGCCACGTGGAGGAGCGCAGCGGTCCGAAGCTGGACGAGGCGGCCGTGGTCGTCTCGGGCGGCCGGGGCCTGGGCGAGGCGAGCAACTACGCCTTGATCGAGGAGCTGGCCAAGCTGCTCCACGGCGCGGCCGGGGCTTCCCGGGCCATCGTCGACGCGGGCTGGGTGCCCTACTCGCACCAGGTGGGCCAGACCGGCAAGACGGTCAAGCCGCTCGTCTACATGGCGTGCGGCATCTCGGGCGCCACCCAGCACCTGGTCGGCATGAAAGGCTCCAAGAACATCATCGCCATCAACAAGGACTCCGAGGCGCCCATCTTCTCGGTGGCCGACCTCGGGATCGTGGGCGACGTGCACAAAGTGCTGCCGGCGCTGATCGAGGCGCTCAAGGCCAAGGGCTGAGCGGATCCTTCGATCGTCGGCGGGGCGGGCCCCGCTGCAGGGCGGGGCGGTCGGTGCTGAACCCCTGAGAGGGACCGCGCGGCGCGGGAGGGCGCGCGGGCGCCCAGAGTGCATCCAGATTCGGGCGGGCCGGCTGTATCTTCAGCAGGTTCCCTAACCCCCCGGCCGATGCTCTTTCCCACCATCGATTTCGCCATCTTCTTCGCTGTGGCCTTCACGGTGAACTGGTTGCTCAACCCCTACGCGGGGTGGTGGAAGCTCGCGATGATCGGGCTGAGCTACGTGTTCTACGGCTGGGTGGGCTGGAGCTACTGCCTCCTCCTGCTCACCACGACCGTAGTGGCCTACATCGGCGGCATCTGGGTCAACGCAGCGCGCAACGAGCGGGGGCGGCGCATTGCCATGGGTGTGGCGGTCGCCGTGCTGCTCGGGATCTTGATGTGGTTCAAGTACTACGGCTTCGTCTCGGTCAACCTCGACAACCTGACCCACGCCCTCGGGCTCGGGCGCGCCGTGCCGTTGCTCCAGGTGGCGCTGCCCATCGCCATCTCGTTCTTCACCTTCATGGCCATCAGTTACGTGGTCGACATCTACCGGCGCCAGCTCGAGCCGGCCCGACCGCTCGACTTCGCCTTCTACATCTCGTTCTTCCCCCACCTCCTGGCCGGCCCGATCGTCCGGGGCACCGAGCTGCTCCCCCAGATCCGCCGGCGCCGCGACCCCGAGAACATCGACTACGCCCGTGCCTTCTGGCTGATCATGGCCGGGCTGTTCAAGAAGGTGGTCATCTCCTCGTACGTGTCGACGGCGATCGTGCAGCCGGTGTTCACGTCGCCGAGCCAGCACTCGGCGCCCGAGGCGATCTTCTCCGCCTGGGGCTACGCGGTCCAGATCTACTGCGACTTCAGCGGCTACACCGACATCGCCATCGGCCTGGCCCTGCTG
Source organism: uncultured Acidimicrobiaceae bacterium (assembly GCA_963840435.1). Classification (GTDB taxonomy): domain Bacteria; phylum Actinomycetota; class Acidimicrobiia; order Acidimicrobiales; family RAAP-2; genus Bog-473. Next base: position 75,033 of record CAWIYY010000001.1, read on the forward strand.
CTCGGCTTCCGCTTCCCGCAGAACTTCGACGCGCCCTACACGGCGCGCAACCTGCAGGACTTCTGGCGCCGTTGGCACATGACGCTGTCGCGCTGGCTGCGCGACTACCTCTACATCCCGCTGGGAGGCAGCGCGGGCAGCGAGGCCAAGACGGTGCGCAACATCATGATCACCATGGTGCTGGGCGGCCTGTGGCACGGCGCCGCCTGGACCTTCGTGATCTGGGGCGGCCTCCAGGGTCTGGGGCAGTCGTTCGGCCACGTCCGCCGCCTCAGCCGGCAGCGCCGTGGCCTGCCCCCAGTGGCCGACGGACCGGTTCGGGTCTGGGTGCAGCGCTTCTTGACCTTCCAGTTCGTCTGCTTGGGCTGGGTGTTCTTCAACGCGTCGGGCACCGCACAGGCCTTCGCCGTACTGGGCCGGGTGGTCTCGGGCTGGGGTGTGGCCTCGCCCCTGGTGACGCCGCTCCTTGTCATCGTGGTCGTGGGCACCCTGGCCGTCCAGTTCGTGCCCGAGCTCTCGGTCTCGCGCCTCCAGTCGCTGTTCTCGCGCCAGCGAACCTGGGTCCAGGTCGGCCTCCTGGGCGTCACCCTCCTGGCCATCACGACCTATGGACCGGTCGGCGTGGCCCCGTTCATCTACTACCGCTTCTGATGGCGACCTTCGACGAGACCCGGACCGAGACCGAGCCGACGCCGGGCGCGCCGCCCGACGGCCGGCTGCGCGCGCCCTGGACGAAGGTGCTCGGCATGGGCCTGGCCGCCTTCGCGGTCTGGTTCGTGCTCTTCGCCCCCACCCTGCAGCACAACGCGCAGGTGTCCCCGGTGGGGGAGCGCCGCACGATCAGTCTCGACATCGTCGGTCCGGTGGCCGCCTTCAGCCGGGCCACCCAGCTCTCCCGCATCGTGTCGGCCACCGGCCGCGAGGACACGAAGCCGGGGGGCACGAACGGCTTGTCCTTCTCGGGTCCGCTGCCCGACAAGACGAAGCACAAGGCTTCGCCCAAGTCGGAACCAGGGGTGTCGACGACGACGACAGTCCCGGTGAACCCGAAGCTGCCCACCGCGGCCAACCCGCTGCGTGTGCTCATCGTGGGTGATTCGCTCGGTCTCGACATGGGCGGCGCCCTGCAGGACGATCTGGCCGACACCGGCGTGGTCAACGCCGCCCTGGACGCGCGCGAGAGCACCGGTCTGGTCCGGCCCGACTACTTCAACTGGCCGGCCGAGCTGGCCAGTGACCTCAAGACGGTGTCGCCCCAGGTGGTCGTGATCATGATCGGGGCCAACGACGCCCAGGACTTCCTCGGACCGCCCGATGTGCCCTACACGGCACCCCAGTGGAACGCGATGTACGCGCAGCGGGTGGCCCAGTTCATGACCGAGGCGCAGAGCGGGGGCGCCACCGTGATCTGGGTCGGGATGCCGCCCATGGAGAATCCGGCGCTGAGCGCGCAGATGGCCGACATCGACACGCTCGACCAGACCCAGGCCGCGGCGGCCAAGCCGCCGGTGACCTTCCTCAGCACGTTCAAGTCACTCGGCACGGCTCAGGGCACGTACACGGCCTTCCTCACGAACGGCGCCGGTCAGGTGGTCAATGTGCGCACTCCCGACGGGACGCACCTCACCCCGGGCGGGAGCCAGGTCGTGGCGCAGCAGGTGATCAGCCAGCTGACGTCGATGGGCTACCACATCCCGTAGAAGGCATTGCGCAGGGCGCAGCGACGCGCTGGGACTCGGACCCGGCCCGCTCAGGTGCTGTGTTCGAGGTGGCTTTCGCCGCTGGGAGCGCCGGCGGGCTCCAGCGCACCGGCCCGCTTGGGCCGGATGTAGAAGAGCCAGAAGACCGCCGCGGCCAGGAGCACGGCGCCACAGGTCCATCCGAGGGTGGTGGTGCCCAATCCCACGTACTTGAGGCCCGAGGCGAAGATCACGAAGGTGATGACCGGGCGGATGAAGCGGTCGGGTGCCCGCGAGGAGATCAGTGATCCGACCAGCACGGCCGGCACGCTGCCGATGACGATGGACGTGGTCACGGCGAACTCGACGTGCCCGAAGGCCAGCGCGCCGAGCGCCGCCGCCAGGGTGAGTGGGACGGCCTGGGTCAGGTCGGTCCCCACCAGCTGGTTGGCCCCGATCATCGGGTAGAGGAAGAGCAGGAGCACGATCATCAACGAACCCGAGCCGACCGACGTCATCCCCACGATGAAGCCGCCCAGCAGGCCGATGCAGACGGTCGGCAGCGGCCGCACCACCATGTCGCCGATGAGTCCGCGGCGTTCCTGGCCGCTGCGGCGGTCGAGGAGGGACCGCAGCACCATGGCCGAGGCGCCCAGGAGGAGGGCGGCGCCGAGGAGGGTCTCGACGTTGTCCTCGGCCCCCTTCGAATTGCCCAAGAGGTGCAGGACGTAGGAGCCGATGAGGGCGGCCGGGACGGATCCGACAACCATCCAGCCGACCAACGCGTAGTTGACCGTGCGCTTGGTCATGTGGACGACGGCGCCCACGGGCCGCATCAGCACCGCCGCCACCAGGTCGCTCGAAATGGCGGTCGAGGGCTTGATCCCGAAGAACAGGATCAACATCGGTGTCATGAGGGCGCCACCTCCCGCGCCGGTCATGCCGACGAGGAAACCGACGATGGCGCTTCCGAGGACGATGTAGGGATCGATCGACATGGGCGAGGCTCCGGTCGGAGGCGGAGGGCGGTTGACCCCGTGCGCCAATGGGCCCGAGTGGACCGATAGTACCCATGCACCTGGTCAGGTTTCCTGGGTGATGGCATCCCAGGTCACAGCACTCTGTGCCCGGTTCCTGGTCGGGTGCCGACCCGTCAGACGAGCGGCCAGGGGTACGGCGGCCATTCACCGTCGTCGACCAGCTCGGGCAGGGCGCACAGGCTCAGGAGCCAGGACACCCTGTCCATGGTGGCGGCCACCTCGGCCGGTTCGATGAGTTCGGAGAGCGCCGGGGGAGGGCCGTCCCGGGACAGGCGGCCCAGGTCTTCGAGCAGGGCGGGAGCGAGCGGCGCGCCACCGAAGTCCCAGATGACGGTGCGCAGCTTGTCGTGCTCGTTGAAGCAGAGCCCGTTGTCGATGGCCCAGAGCCGGTCGTCGGCCAGCAGGACGTGGCCGCTCTTGCGGTCGGCGTTGTTGGCCACCACGTCGAAGGCGCCGAGCTGCATGAGCACGGGGTGCCACCTCGGCTGGTCGCGCAGGGTGAAGTAGTGCGAGGTGCCGTCCTCGGGTACGAAGCGCTGCACCGATCCCTGGCCGAACGGTCCCTCGGCCCGGAGCACCGTCTCGGGCACGAGCCCCCAGCCGAGGTGTTCGGAGAGGACGTAGGCCGCCACCTCCCGGCGGAAGAGGCCGCCGGGAAAGTCCCACAGGGGCCGCTCACCCTTCGAGGGCTTGTAGACGGCCAGCAGCTCGTCGCCGCCCAGCTCGCACGTCACGAGCAGCGTGGCGTTGGAACTGCCGGCGATGCGCCCGTGCACCTCCATCGCCCCCTCGGTGAGGACGCGCTCGACGGCCGCCTCCGACACGAGCGTTACGTGACCGGCGGGCGATGCCCGTTCGTGCGCGGGCAGTCGTGTCCGGCCGGGTCCAGGGGCAGGTCGCAGAGCGGGCAGGGGGGGCGTCCCGCCTCGACCAACAGGGTGGCGTGGATGGCAAAGGCGGCTGCCTGCTCGCGGGTGAGGGCGACCCGCAACACCTGGCCCGCGCCCTCCTCGTCCTCGTCCTGCTCGTCGTCGTCCACGCCGATCTCCTCGAGCACGACGACGATGCGGTCGAGCTCCTCGTCGTAGGAGACGCCGATGGTGCCGACCACCCACTCGAATTCCTCGGTCCCGTAGAAGTCGAGGTCCTCGGGCAGGTGTCCGGGCCGGCCGAGCTCCTTGACGATCCGGCCCAGGTAACGGGCCAGCACGGCCACCTGCTGCTTCTCGACCTTGACCGTGGTCTCGGCCAGGCCCTGGCGGCAGTAGAAGAGAAAGAGGCGGCTGCCCACCTCGCCGACCACCCCGACCGTGCAGTGATCGGGTGCGTCGAAGTCGTGCTCGTCACTCACGAGGGCACCAGCTCGTCGAGTGCACCGGTCGAGTTCACGGTCAGGACGAGCGGGCCGCCCGGGCCGAAGAGGATGGCCGAGATGGAGCAGGGGGAGACGGTGATGCGCTGCATGAGGTCGAGCGGGACCCCGGCGGCCGCGGCCACGATGGCCTTGATCGGATCGGCGTGGGACACGGCCACGACCGTCTGGCCCGGGTGCTCGGCCACGAGCTCGAGCACGGCCTCCATGGAGCGGACGGACATCTCGGCGAAGGACTCACCACCGGGGAAGCGGAACCCGCTGGGCCAGCGGTGCACGGCGGGCCATTCCTTGCTCTTGACCAGGCGTGACAGGCGCTGCTCGGTCCAGTCGCCCACGTCCGCCTCAATGAGGCCCGTGCAGGTGCGCACCCGGAGGCCCAGCGCCTTGGCGATGGGGGCCGCCGTCTCCTTGGTGCGCTCGAGCGGGGAGGCGTACACGGCCACCGGGGCCTTGGAGAGCGAGGCGATGCGCGTGGCCGCCACCTCGGCCTGGGCCCGGCCCTTCTCGGCCAGGTGCAGACCGGCCGCCTGGCCCGGGAGGACCTTGCCGGTGGTCGGGGTCGTCCCGTGACGTACCAGCAGAACCAGTGTGGCGGGTGGCGGTTTGCGACCGGTGCCCCGGCTCGAAGCGGGGCGGGCAGCACTGGTGCGGGCGGAGGTCGGCACGGGAAGCCATCGTAGGCTCTGCTCCGTGGCATCCGGCCGAGCGGAGCGTGACTCGTTGGCCGCGGTGCAACGGGAGGTGGCGGCCTGCCGACGCTGCCCCCGCCTGGTCCGATGGCGCGAGGAAGTGGCCCGCACCGGTCGCGCCTCCTACGCCGGCCAGCCGTACTGGGGCCGCGGCGTCCCCGGTTTCGGTGACCCCTTGGCCACGCTGGTCCTGGTCGGCCTGGCTCCGGCGGCGCACGGGGCCAACCGGACGGGACGCATGTTCACGGGCGACCGTTCGGGCGACTGGCTCTTCGCCGCCCTCTTCAAGGCCGGGTTCGCCTCCCAGCCGACCAGTACGGCCGCCGACGATGGCCTGATGCTGCAGGGCGCCTACATCACGGCGACCGTCCACTGCGCACCGCCGGACAACAAGCCGACCCCGGACGAGCGGTCCAACTGCGCGCCCTACCTGAGCCGCGAGCTCGCCCTCCTGACCCAGGCCAGGGTGGTGGTGGCACTGGGCCAGGTGGCCTGGAACGCCCTGGCCTCCTACTACGGGTTGCGACCGAGGCCGCGCTTCGGGCACCTGGCCGAGGCGCCGCTGCCCGACGGGTCCCGCTTGCTCGGTTCGTACCACCCGAGCCAGCAGAACACCTTCACCGGGAAGCTGACCGAGCCCATGTTCGACGCCGTGTTCACCCGGGCGAATCGGCTGATCGCAGACGCGCAGGCGTCCTGAGGGGTGGTCAGCCGGGCTACCGTCTCTGCGACTTCTGGGAGGTCGGCGTGCCCGAGCGCAGCGATGTGACGCCAGTCGAGGCGTCCGAGATCAACCATTGGCAGGACGCGGCCGACGTCATCGTCGTGGGTTTCGGCGCCGCGGGATCGACGGCTGCCTTCAGCGCCGCCGAGGCCGGCGTACGCGTCCTGGTGACCGAGCGCACCGGCGGCCCGGGCGGTGCGGCCGCCCTGGCCGAGGGCATCGTCTACCTGGGGGGCGGGACGCCCGTGCAGACGGCCTGCGGCTTCGAGGACAGCCGCGACGACATGTTCCGCTACATGATGGCGGCCTGCGGTCCGGACCCCCACGAGGCCAAGATCGCCCGCTACTGCGACGAGAGCCTGAGCCACTTCGACTGGCTGGTGGCGCGAGGCGTGCCGTTCGATCCCACCTTCTGTGTGGACACGTCGATGGCGCCCGAGGGGACCGAGGGGCTCGTCTACTCCGGCGGGGAGGACGCCTACCCGTTCAACGAGATCGCCCGCCCCGCGCCCCGAGGCCACCTGGCCAAGACCAAGCGCTCGACGGGCTGGCTGCTCATGCAGATTCTGGCGGCGGCCGCGGTGGACGCCGGTGCCGTCGTGTCCACGGACACCCGGGTCGATCGGCTGGTCGTCGACGACGGTCGCGTGGTCGGCGTGCAGGCGCAGCGTTTCGGCGAGACGGTGACACTGCGGGCGACCCGCGGGGTCGTCCTCACCGCGGGTGGTTTCATCTTCAACGACGACATGCTGCGCCAGCACTGCCCGCCCCTCGTGCGTGGATCGTTCAAGGTCGGGACCGAGGGAGACGACGGGCGTGGCATCCGGATGGCCCAGGCCCTGGGGGCGTCGGTCCGCAACATGTACGCCGGTGAGGTGTCGCTGCCCATCACCCCGCCGCGCACCCTCATCCACGGGATCCTGGTCAACGGGCAGGGGCAGCGCTTCATCAACGAGGACACCTACATGGGCCGGGTGGGCCAGTCCGCCCTCTACGAACAGGACGGCGAGGCCTATCTCGTCGTCGACGAGGCCTCCTACGAGGTCAACTGGATGGGCCTGGCCGCCACCTGGGTCTGCGAGACACCGGCCCAGCTCGAGTCCGAGATCGGCCTGCCCGCCGGATCGCTCCAGGCCACGCTCGAGCTCTACAACCGGCACGCGGCCGACGGGACCGACCCGCTGTTCCACAAGAGTGCCCCGTGGGTGCGTCCGCTCGTGCCGCCCATCGGGGCCTTCGACCTGCGGATCGGTCCGGCGCCCTACGCGCCGTTCACGCTCGGCGGCCTCGAGACCACGGTCGAGGGAGCGGTGCTGGACCTCAACGGCGACGCCCTTCCGGGGCTTTACGCGGCCGGGCGGACGACGTCGGGCGTCTGCTCGTTCGGCTACGCCAGCGGGCTGTCGATCGGGGACAGCACCTTGTTCGGCCGGTTCGCCGGTACGAGCGCGGCCAGGGCCTCCGCGCTGTGACGTGCTCGCGCGGATCTCGATGCGTTGGCCCAGCTGGGACCTTCGCCGCACTGCGTTGACGGACGTCAAACCCTGAGACTCTCCTGAGCCGCACTCCCTCCGCACTGGCATACTGGAGTTGCAGGACTTCGACTCGGCGCGGGTCGACGGGATTCGATTCGGAGGGCGACCAATGAAGAATTTGATTCGTATCGGTGTCGCGCTGGGTGCGACGGTGGGATTCTCAGCACTCGTGGGAGCGCAGAGCGCGTCGGCAGCGTCGGCGAAGTCCTACCTCGGGGTCTACGAGGCGCTGAATCAGACGGTCACCCAGTTCAGCATCGGGTTCACCGTGCCCAAGTTCACGTGCACGGCCGTGAACGACGCCGTCGACGCCTACGCCAACGCGTTCGATGAGACCCCGGGCACGTCGGACACCTTCGACGGTGGCCTTCTGCAGTTGAGCTGCAACACGAAGTTGAAGCCGGTTCTCACCCCGGCCCTCGAGGTCGACGGGGTCTACACCGTCGAGTCTTCGCTGATCGTTCACCGCAAGGATGTCGTCGACATCACTGTGACGTGCGGCGCTTCGGGCGGTGCCGCCACGATCGCGGACGTGACGTCGGGCCAGTCGCAATCGGTCCCCACCCCGACGGGTTCGAGTTGCAACGGCGTCTTCATGGGCAACATCGGCCTGTCGAACGAGGCAGGCACGAAGAACCTTCCGCTGCCCAAGTTCGGCAGCATCGCGTTCGGCGATGCCGAGGTCAACGGAGCACCGCTCGGAGACGCGAGCCCGGCTCCCACCTCCGTCAATTACCGCGAGGGCAAGACGAACGTCATCACCGTCGGCCCGCTCACGGACGGCGGCTCCGCCTGGGTCAACACGCAGGGGTCGTAGCCGAACTCTGTTGGCGAACATGGACGGAGCGGTCGCCGGGCGAGTTCGACCAGCAACGAGAAGGCCCGACCCGAGCGGTCCTTCTTGAGAGTCCGCTACTGGCGGAGCCCGGCGTACTCGATCACCCGCGTCATCACCACGTCGTCGGACTTGGCCACCGAACCGCAGTCCACGTGCGGCTGCGGGTCGTACTCGATCATGAGCTGGGCCGCCTGGGCGGCGGTGCGGTCCACCAGGAGCTCGGTCAGGCGCAGGGCCATGTCGATCCCACTGGAGACGCCGGCTGCGGTGATGATGCGCTCGTCGAGGAGCTCGACCACTCGCTGCGGGGTCGCTTTGGCCCCGTGCGCCTCGAGGTTCGTGTAGCAGGACCAGTGCGTCGTGGCCGGCTGGCCCTCCAGCAGACCGGCCGCGCCCAGCACGAGCGAACCGGTGCAGACCGACGTGGTGAAGCGTGTCGTTCGGTGGGCCTGGCGCACCCACTGCAGCACGCGCTCGTCCATCTCCAGCGGACGGGTGCCGATCCCGCCGGGAAAGACGATCACGTCGGGTGCCGGCAGTGCCTCGAAGGGTGCGTCGATGGTGAGGCCGAGCATCCCGTTCTCGCTCCGCACCTCACCCGGTTCGTGGCCGACGAAGGTGATGTCGAAGTGCGGGATGCGCTGGAGCACCTCGTAGGGGCCGACCGCGTCGAGCGCCGTGAACCTGGGGAACAGCGGGATGGCGATCTGCACGGGCGTAGTCACGCGGAATTCCTCTCACTCGGATCGGCGGAACGGGTTCGAAAGCGCCGCCGGTACGCATCGGGCGCCACGGCCAGGTGGCGCTGGAACACACGGCGCAATGATTCTGCGCTTCCCAGACCGCAACGGTCGGCCACCACGTCGAGGGTGTCCGAGGTGGTCTCCAGTTCGCGCCGGGCCGCCTCGAGCCGGGTACGCTCGACGAAGCGGCTCGGGGTCTCGCCTACCTCGGCCGTGAAGACCCGGGTGAAGTGGCGGACGCTCATGGCGGCGGCCGCAGCCAAAGTCGACACCCGATGGTCGCCTCCGGGCGCCGACTCGACCAGGTTCTGGACCGCGCGCACCGTCGAGCGTTCGGCGCGGGGCACCCAGACGGGCGAGGCGAACTGCGTCTGCCCTCCCGGTCGGTGCAGGAACATGACGAGCCAGCGGGCCACGGTCTGGGCCACCTCGACGCCGAGGTCGTCCTCAACCAGGGCGAGGGACAGGTCGATGCCGGCCGTCACCCCGGCGCTGGACCAGTACTTGCCGTCGCGCAGGTAGATGGGGTCGGGGTCGACCTCCACCGCAGGATACGCCTTGGCCAGCTGCCGGGCCCGCGCCCAGTGGGTCGTGACCCGTCGGCCGTCGAAGAATCCGGCGGCGGCGCCGATGAAGGCCCCCGAGCAGACGGTGGCGACGCGCCGACAGCCCGGCGCCACAGCCCGGAGCCAGTCGAGGAGTTCGCGGTCGGCCGCGGCGGTCGTGGCCCCGTGGCCCCCGGCGATCACCAGGGTGTCGATGTGCTGGTCGGGGTCCGGGAGGGGCACGGTGCCCAAGAGCAGGCCGCTCTCGGCCCGGAGCGCGGTGCCGGTCCGCGAGGCCAGCGTCACCCGATAGTGCAACGCCTGGCCCGAAGAGGCGGCCACCCGCCTGGCGCCGCAGAAGACCTCGTGGGGACCGACGGCGTCGATCGGCTGGAGTCCCTCAAAGGCGACGATGACGACGTGGCACTCCCGCATGGAGACCACTTTGGGCGCGCGCTGTATATGGCGTCAATGACATGGTTCCCACAGATTCGGCCATATACGTCCCACCGGACCAATCGTCAGCCGCTGTGGTGAGGTCAACCCGAGCGGGCCCGCCGGGTACCCCGGGCCCGGACCCAAGCCAGCAGGTCGCCACCCTCGGCCCGGCACACCGTGCCGGTGAAGATGTCCTCGCGCTCGGTGGAGGTAGCTCGCTCCACTTCCGCATAGAGCTGGTCGCCGATGGATGCGGGTCGGAGGTACTCGACCAGGACCGAGGTGATGATTCCCGAGTGCTCGGCGTCGTTGGCCGCCGCGGCGACAGCCGCCCCGGCGACGGCGTAGAACACGGCCCCGTGCACGGTCCCGTGCGGGTTGGCGTGCTGCTCCGTCGTGGTGAGCACGGCCACCGTGTGGCCCGCACCCTGGCGCGTCACTTCGATGCCGAGGAGCGCTGCGAACTCGTCCTTCTTTGGGACGCCGTCCACCATGGTGCGTTCCGGTCAGGTCGGAGCGGGGAGCCGGCCCGGCATGGGCACGGCGGTGACCGGCCAGCGCTTGCGGCTGACCCGGCTGAGCCGGTGCAGCAGCTCGACCGCACCGGGATCGTCCTCGATCGGGCGCACCTCGACCACACCACCAGCTTCCATGTCGTTGAAGAGGGCTTCGCCCTTCTCGGTCCGCAGTAGGGTCAGGGTCCAGTCGCCGAAGGCGCCGATGCCACCGGTGGAGATGTCCGCATGCTCCGCCGCGAAGTCGGGGCAGGCCTTGCAGCCTTCACGGGTCCAGGCGTGCGCCTCCTTGAGGGGGATCTCGTGGTAGCTGCCGTCACGCATCCACACCTGGAACACGCCTTTGATGTTCATCTTGAGGATCTCAGCCCGTTGCAGGCCGTATTTGGCCTCGAAGAGCTCCGGGAAGATGGCGTCGTCGAAGGTCTTCGAGCAGAGCAGGCCGATGGAAAGGGCGAGCCGTCGGGCGATCTTCCCGGCCTTGCGGGCCTGCATGACGCCGGGCGCCGAGGCCTGGCAGCCCATCCCCACCAGGGCGATGCGCTCGGCCCCGCCCTCGAGGGCCTGGGCGTAGGCCATCGGGTTGGCCGAGTAGGTGTAGCGGGATCCGGCCGTGGCCAGGACGTCCTCTTTGGAGCGGGCCACGGTGGGCACCGCCTTCCAGGTCGACCCGTCGCCCTCGAGACCGGACACCAGAGCGGCGTCGATGACGTCGTGCTCGAACGCCCAGATGAGCAAGGCGGAGACGAAGCCCCCGTCCTGGCCGGCCCCGGCGACGTCCGCATCGGTCGCCCGGGCCAACACGGTGCGCCGCGAGATGCCCGAGACCTCCTCGTCGGTGCGCGGCCGCCCGAACAGGTGGTTCTCGATGTCGGGCTCCCAGGTGCGAAAGCGCGGGCAGGCTCGGGTGCACAGGGTGCAGCCCTTCTGGCCGTGGGTGCAGTTGTCCGGTCCCCCCTCGGCATCGACGTGGAACGGCCGGTACACGCCGTCTGAGTCGTTGTAGCCGAGCACGTCGTAGGGGCACGCGATCACGCAGGCGGAGCAGCCGGTGCAGAGGCCGGACGTGACGACTTCGGTGAACAGCTCGGCCCATTGGGGCTTCTCGGGAGGCACGCCGCCACCCTATTCGGCCTGACCACAGAGGTCCGATACCGTGCGCCCGTGCCCGAGATCCTCGAAGTCGAGCGCTACCGGGCCTTCGCCGAGAAGGCTCTGGAGCGCCCGATCACAAAGGTCTGGATGGTCGACGCCCGCTACGGGCGTGGTGGGACCACCCCGCAACGGCTGCGGGCCGCCCTGGTCGGGCGCTCGTTCGTGGCCGCCCGGCGCCGGGGCAAGCTGATGCTGCTCGACAGCGACGGACCCACCCTCGGCGTCCGTTTCGGCATGACCGGGGGGTTGGTGCTCGACGGGCAGGAGGCGCTCGATCCCCTCCTCTACGGCCCCGGCGTGTTCGGTGACCAGTGGGTACGGGCCCGCATCTTCTTCGACGACGGGGGCGCCCTCCTCTTCCACGACCCGCGCCGCTTCGGCTCGCTCGAACTGGCCCCCGACGAGAGCAAGCTCGGGCCCGACGCCCTGAGCGTGACCCGGGCTCAGCTGGCCGTCGCCCTGCGGGTGCCGCCGAACAGGGTGACGCCCGCCGCGCCGCTCAAGGCGCGCCTGATGGACCAGGATCGGCTGGCCGGCATCGGCAACCTCTTGGCGGACGAGATCCTGTGGCGGGCGGCCCTGGACCCGCAGCGGCGCGACGCCCTCGACGACGAGGAGCTCGGGCGTCTGCACCGGATCCTGCGGGCCACGTTGCGTGAGCTGGGCCGCCAGGGCGGGTCGCACATGGGCGACCTTCAGGACGAGCGTCATACGGGAGGGCGCTGCCCGCTCGACGGGACCGAGCTGGCCCACGCCACCGTCGGGGGGCGCACCACCTACTGGTGCCCGAAGCACCAGCACTGAGCCCGGCTACGTCGGGTCAGCTGAGACGGCGGCGCACCCACCACACGCTGATGCCGGCCAGCACCAAGGCGATGGCCAGGCAGATGAGTGACTCGTAGATCTGGAACGGCCAGTAGCGGCTCGCCGGTTGGTAGGCGGTGACGTCGCTCAGGTGCAGCTGGTTGACACACTGCGCAATGAGGTGAGCCGTCCCTGTGCTGTGCCCGATTCCCTGGGGCCGGAGGTTCGGGCACGAGCCCACACCGGGGATGGTCACCCCGGCCGGCCCCACCGACGTCGAGGCCCCGACGAGGAGCGCGCCGGGGCCGCCGCTGACAGCGTGGCCGGCGGCGTTGACGATCGACTCGGAGACCACCCATGCCCCCCGAGCGGAGGTGTGCGGCCCTATGGTGGCGCCGAACGTCGAGCCGGTGCCTTCCAGGCGGAACGGGGTGCGCGCCACCAACGGCGCCATCAGGTGCGGTCGTACGTACTCGACCAGCAGAACCCGGATCCCGGCAAAGCCGACCAGCGTGGCCACCATGGCCGGAATGGTGCGCCGCACGACGGCCCCGATGGACACCCCGAGGGTGAATGCGAGCGCGGCGTAGGCCATGGGGACGATGCCGCGCGAGTCGAACCGGGAGAAGGGACCCGCGCCCAACTGGTCCAGAGGACTGGCCCACCAGGAGACGAGGAGGCTGCACAGGCCGGCCACGGCGACGGCGGTCAGGCCAAGCAGCGCGAGCTTCGTCAGGGTCCAGCGGTGGCGCGACACGGTTTGCGTCCAGGCGAGGCGAAACGTCCCTGTCTCGAGCTCCCGGGCCACGAGGGGGGCGCCCCAGAAGATGCCGATCAGCCCGGGGATCATGAGGACCAGCGCGCCCAGCCATTCATTCAGGTGCGCGTACTTGGACTCGAAAGCGTTGGTCGCCGATGCACACTCGGCCGACGTGGAGCAGGTCCGGACCGAGGACCAGTCGTGCACCACGTGCTGGCCCACAATGAGGACGACGACCGCCAGGATCACGAGGCCCGCCGCCGCGACGAGGGCCTGCGCCCGGAACTGGCGGATCGTCAACCAGAGCATTGGCGTTCTCCCTTCAGCGGTGAGGGCTCATCGGATCCGGTGGCGGAGCCACCAGGCACACCCGCCGGCCAGGAGGACCGACAGCACGACGAACAACGCAGTTTCAATGGTCTGGAAGGTCCAGAACCGGTTGGCCGGCTGATAGGCGAGGAGCACGTGGTACTTCGCTGACATCCGGTCGAGGCATTGGTTGAAGACCTGTTGCGCGCCGCGGGAGACGCTCTGGACCGAGGTGTGACCACCGAAGGGCCCCCCGCCACCCGCGGTGCTCTGCTGAAAGCCCGCGGGCGGTCCCTGTCCGAGAGCGGGACACATCGTCTTGATGGTCGCAGCCGTCGGTGCCTGCCCGGCCGCATTGACGACCCTGGCGTTCGACACCAACGCGTTGGGAAGATTCGGCGCGTTCGCCACCACCATGAGTGGGGACCCCGGGCTCGACGCCTCGAATCCGGCGCCCGCCTGACCGAGGGGCACGGACGTCGTCACCGGGCTCATGTAGTGCGGTCGGATCCATTCGGCGACGACGACGCGGACCGCGATGAACCCGGCCAACGTGATCGCCATGGCGGGCACCGTGCGCCGCACCAGGAGGCCGATCGCGGCGCCCAGCGCGAAGGCGAAGAGTGCGTAGCCGGCCGGCACGAAACCGTGGAGTCCGAAGGCCGCCGGGCTGAAGCGGTTCTGGGTCACCTTGTCGAGCGGGCTGAACCACCAGGTGGACATCAGGCTGAGGCCCCCCGCCACCACCATCGCCGCCAGGCCGACCAGTCCCATCTTCACGAGCAACCAGCGCAGGCGGGTGACGCTCTGGGTCCAGGCAAGTCGGAACGTTCCCGTCTCGAGCTCGCGTGCGATGAGCGGTGCGCCCCAGAACATGCCCAGGAGGGCGGGGACCAACAGCACCACTGTGTTGAGCGCGACCTGGAGCCCGGCCAGTTCGCCCGTGACCGGGTAGTTGCAGGTGATGCCTTGACCACTGGAGGCTCGGCACGCCGCCAATTCGGTGTCGTAGACGTGCACCAGGTGTGGACCGGTGAGGGCAAGCAACACGGCGACGACGACGAGGCCTGCCGCAGCGACGAGGGCCAGGGGACGGAACTGGCGCCATGAGAAGACGATCATCGGGCCACATCCAGCGTGGTGACCGTCGCGTCGGCACGACCGCGCCGCCGTTTGCGGGTGCCGCTCCCGGCCTGACCCATGTAGGCCAGGACCAGGTCCTCGAGGTCGACGTTCTCGACGGTCCAGGACGGATCGAGCACAGGTCCGTCGCAGCGCACGAACAACGTGCTCTGGCGGTCGGTGTGGCTCTCCTCAATGACGTGGATGTCGTCGGGCAGCCTGGCCGTGTCGTGCTTCGGTCCCGACAGACGGTGGTGCATCGCCAGCAACTCGTCCACCTCGCCCGCCACCTGGACCCGCGACGCCACGAGCACCACGAGGTAGTCGCACACGCGTTCGAGGTCGGCCACCAGGTGCGACGAGAGGACCACGCTCACGCCGTGCTCGGCGACGACCTCCATCAGGCCTTGGAGGAACTCGCGTCGGGCCAGCGGGTCGAGGCTGGCCACCGGCTCGTCGAGCACCAGGAACTCCGGCCGCTTCGCCACGGCCAGGGTGAGGGCAAGCTGGGCCCGCTGGCCGCCCGAGAGGGTGCCGGCCCTCTGCCGAAGGTCCAGGTCCAGCTCGTCGATGCGCTGGCGCGCCAGCGCCTCGTCCCAGCCCGGGTTCATGTGGGCACCCATGGCCAGGTGGTCCTCCACGCTGAGCCGGGCGTAGGTCGGGGTGTCCTGGGCCACGAAGCCCACCCGGGCCAGCTGTGCCGGATCGTCGGTTGGCTCATGGCCCAGCACCTCGATGCTGCCCGCACTCGGGGTGAGCAACCCGACCGCCAGGTGGAGCAGGGTGGTCTTGCCGGCGCCGTTGGGACCGACCAGCCCGACGACGTGGCCGGCGGGGATGTCGAGGTCGCACTGGTCGAGCGCCCAGCGCCGGCCGTAGCGCTTGCCCAGGCTTCGCGCACTGAGGACGAGGGGCGCGCTCACGCTATGTCTTCCTGAGCGACGGACCGAAAGGAATCGAGGAAGAGGGCCTCGATGCTCTCGTCGTCGAGCCCGGCTCGCCGGGCCTTGACGATCCACCGCTCCAGGGCGACCCGGAGTGGACCGTGGGCGGCGATGGACTCGCCGCCGAGCGAGGAGGTGATGAACGTCCCGACACCGGGCCGGGCTCCGGCCAGACCTTCGTGCTCGAGCTCGCGGTAGGCCTTGAGCACCGTGTTGGGGTTGATGGCCAGCTGGGCCACCACCTCCTTGACCGTGGGGAGCTGATCGCCCTGGCGCAGCAGGCCGAGGCGCAGCCCTTGGCGAACCTGCTGGACGATCTGCAGATAGGGGGAGACGCCGGAGCGGCTGTCCAGGTGGAACTCGATCACGAGCGAGTGGACCTCATTCATCTAGGGAACTAGATAAATATGTTCCTCCTCAACCCGTCTGTCAAGCGGCTCGGGTAGCCCGTCAGCCCGTCAGCCCGTCAGTGCGCCAGGTCGGGCAGGCCCTTGGCGATGAGATCGACTCCGAAGACCAGGAAGAGCACCGCCATCACGGCGGCGTTGTGCGCGGTGAGCCAGGTCTTGGCCGACTCGAGCGTGCTCGTGGCCCTGGCCCCGCCGAACACGGCATAGGCCACCGGTGCGGCGATGGAGAGCGAGGCGATCACCACGAAGACCGCGGTCGAGACGACGGCCTCGGAGGTGCTCAGCCCGAGTTGGGCCAGCCCCGTGGCCGAGCCCAGGGTGAGCAACAGGTTCTTCGGGTTCACCGCGGCCAGGATCACGGCCAGGCCGAACGCCTTGGCCGGGGCCATGCGGTCGATCGACGCCATCCACTTCGGCATCTCGGGCTCGACCCCGGGCGCCGGCCGCGTGCGCCAGCTGCGCAGGGCCAGCAACACCAGGCCGGCACCGAGCACGATCTTCCCCCACGACACCGAGTCGCTCGCCGTCGTGCTGGTGGCCACGTTGCCGTCGTGCGCCAGCACGTAGACGACAGTGCTCAGCACCGCCAGGGAGACGACCCACCCCACGAGGAAGGCGGTGCCGTTCACCCGGGCCCGGGCCGAGAACAGCATGAGGATGACCGCGATGATCGGGATGGGGCTGATGGCCACGCCGACCGCCCACGTGAGCACCTCGCTGATTCCCTGTCCCATGGCGTTATTGAGTCACGTGGCGCGCCAGATCTGGTGGACCGGGTTCGGGTCGCCGTGTCCGGCCGTGCGGGTCAGCAGGCAGGAGTCCACCAGCAGTTCGAAGGCGATCTCCTCGCTCGAGGGCGCCGGAACGTGAAGCGCCGCGCGCTCGTGCACGAAGACGTCGCTCAGCGCACCCCGCCGGGCGGCATCGGCGACCACCCGCACCGCGCCCAGGCAACTGAACGCGTCCTCGTCGTCGGGGCAAGGGAAGGAGTGCAGCGCGTAGCGGCCGTCGCGCAGCAGGTCACGCTGCTTGGGCCCGGGGACGATGAACGCGAACATCCCCGCTTCCGTCATGATCGGGCACATCGGGTGGACCCGGGGCCCGCCGTCCGCCCGCGTCGTGGCCAGGAAGCCGAGCCCGACGCCGAACTGGTAGAGCAGCGCCCGGCCGGCCTCCGCCAGGTCGGGGCGGAGCGCCGCGAATTCGGGCCACGTCCGCACGAGTTCGAGCGCCTCAGCCCGCGTCGATCTCCTCGAGCACCTTGGCCGCGTGCCCGTCGGCCCGCACGTTGTACCAGGCCCGTTGGACCTTGCCGTTGGGCCCGACCAGGAAGGTGGAGCGGATGGTGCCGACGGTCTTCTTGCCGTACATCGTCTTCTCGCCCCAGGCGCCGTACTTGTCCATGACCAACTTGTCGGCATCGGTCAGCAGCGGGAACTTCAGCTTGTACTTGGTGCGGAACTTCACGTGCTTCTCGGCCTTGTCCGGCGAGATCCCGAGCACGGCCACCCCCGCCTTCTCGAAGGTCTTGAGGTTGTCGTTGAACTGGCACGCCTCTTTGGTGCAACCGGGCGTGTCGTCGGCCGGGTAGAAGTAGACGATCACCCGCTGGCCCTTGAAATCGGAGAGCTTGACCGGCTCCCCGTCCTGGTCGGGCAGGGTGAACGCCGGGGCAGTGGCGCCCGCTTCGAGTCTGGCCATGGTCGTCTCCTCGTGTCGTGGTCCGTCGTCCGGCGGCACCGACCGGCCAGTGCCCGGGATCGGCTCACTTTGGCACATGGGCCAGACATCCGCCCTGGGCTGGTACAATAGAGGTGCGACCACCGGTAGGGGCCGGTGAGTCGGGGCCGAACTCCACTGCTCTGGACGGCGCACGGTCCCGCCGCTACAACAGAGAGAGTTGGTCCATGACAGTAGAGACCGTTGCCGGCGCGCACGCCGGATCCGCCCCGGACGAAGACGTCCCCGGGGGCGATACCTACGAGACGGCGAGGACGTTCGAGTCCCTCGGCGTCTCCCAGGAACTCACCAAAGCGCTGGCCGATGAAGGAATCGTCAGCGCTTTTCCAATTCAGGCACTGACCGTCGCCGACGCGTTGGCCGGCCGCGACGTCTGCGGGAAGGCCAAGACCGGGTCGGGGAAGACCCTCGCCTTCGGCGTGCCGCTCCTCCAGCGCACCAAGGCCACCCGCGAGACCCAGGCCGGCCAGGAGCCGGCCAGCCGCCCGGCCCGGCCGCTGGCCCTCGTGCTGCTCCCGACCCGCGAGCTCGCCGTGCAGGTGCACGACGTGATCATGCCGTTGGCCCGCACCATCGGATTGCGCACCGTCGCCGTCTACGGCGGGGCCGACATCGACCGCCAGGTCGCCAAGCTCCGCAAGGGCGTGGACGTCGTCATCGCCACGCCGGGGCGGCTCATCGACCTCGGTGATCGGGGCGAGGTGGCCGTCGACCAGCTCGAGACGCTCGTGCTCGACGAGGCGGACCGCATGGCCGACATGGGCTTCATGCCCCAGGTCGAGTGGGTGCTGCGCCGCCTCGAGCACCCCCACCAGACGCTCCTCTTCTCGGCCACCCTCGACGGCGCCGTCGACATGCTGGTCAAGCGCTACCTGACCGATCCCGTCTTCCACGAGGTGGCGTCGTCCACCCAGACCGTCACCCTGATGGAGCACCGCTTCCTCCAGGTGCACCAGATGGACAAGGTCAAGGTGGCCGCCGCCATCTGCCGGGCCCAGGAGAAGTCGCTCCTCTTCGTGCGCACCAAGCGCGGGGCGGACCGTCTGGTCGAGAACCTGGGCAAGGAAGGGATCCGGGCGGCCGCCATCCACGGCGACCTGCGCCAGACCAATCGCGAACGAGCCCTGTCCGACTTCTCCAACGGGAAGCTCTCCGTCCTCGTCGCCACCGACGTCGCTGCCCGCGGGCTCCACATCGACGGCGTCGACGGCGTCATCCACTACGACCCGCCCGAGGATCACAAGGCCTACCTCCACCGCTCGGGCCGGACCGCCCGGGCCGGCAAGGCCGGCGTCGTCGTCAGCCTGTCGCTGTGGAACCAGCTGGTCGAGATGGAGGTGATCCAGCGCCGGCTCGGCCTGCGCATCCCCATCGTCGAGATGTTCTCCAACGATCCGCGGCTGGCCGACCTGGCCGCCTGGACGCCCGCACCCGAGGAGAGCGTCCTCTGAGCGAGGCAGCGGCGACGCCCGTCTCGCTCTGGTCGCCCGACGACGGCGTGCGCCGCGTCCTCGTCGTCACGGCGCACCCCGACGACGTCGACTTCGGCGCGGCCGGCACGGTCGCCGCGTTCACGGCCGCCGGCCTCGAGGTCACCTACTGCATCGTCACCAACGGCGAGGCCGGCGGGTCGGACCGCACCATGTCCCGGGCCGAGATGGCCGCCCTCCGCCAGGACGAGCAGCGGGCCGCCGCCGCGGTGGTCGGCGTGAGCGACGTGCGCTTTCTCGGGCACCCCGACGGCCGGGTCGAGGCGACCCAGGAGCTCCGGCGCGACATCAGCCGGGCCATCCGCCAGGTGCAGCCCGAGCGCGTGATCACCCAGTCGCCCGAGCGCAGCTGGGAATTCATTTACGCCAGCCATCCCGATCATCTCGCCGCCGCTGAGGCCGCCGTGTGCGCCGTCTACCCCGACGCCCGCAACCCGTTCGCCCATCCCGAGCTGCTCAATGAGGGTCTCGAGCCGTGGACGGTCCCCGAGCTCTGGATCATGGGGCCCCCCGGCACCCAGCAGATCGCCGTCGCGGTCGACACGACGGCCACCGTCGGCCGCAAGGTCGACGCTCTCCTGTGCCACAAGAGCCAGATCGACGACCCCGACGCCATACGCGCACGCATCCTCACCTGGTCACAGGCCGGGGGCGCCTCGGCTGGACTGCCTGAGGGATCGTCGGCCGAGCTGTACCGGGTCACCCGCATCCCCTGAGGCGCTGTGGGCACCGGTGATCCCTGGGTCGTGCTCCAGCACGTGGCCTTCGAGGGTCCCGGCGCGCTGGGCCCCGCGATCGGCGCCACCGGCGCCCCCCTCACCATCGTGCGCCTCGACCTCGGAGAACCCGTTCCAGCGCCGGCGGAGCTCGCCGGCACGACCGGCGTCGTCGCGCTGGGCGGCCCGATGGGCGTGCACGACGACCTGGACTGGCTCGAGCCCGAGCGGGCCCTCCTGCGCGCCGCCGTCGCTGCCGGGTTGCCGGTCCTCGGCGTCTGCCTGGGCGCCCAGCAGCTGGCCCTCGCGCTCGGGGGCCGGGTCACGCACGGTCCCGCGCCCGAGGTCGGCGTGGGCGAGGTCCACCTGACCGACGGGGCCTTCGACGACCCGGTCTTCGGCCCCGCCCCGACGCCGCTGCCCTGTGTGCACTGGCATGGCGACACCTTCACCCTTCCCGAGGGCGCGCTGCGCCTCGCCGGCAACGAGTCCTACGAGAACCAGGCCTTTGTGGTGGGAGAGAAGGCCTACGGGCTCCAGTTCCACGTCGAGGTCACGGGCGGCCTCGTGGCCCACTGGGCTCCACACCTGCCGCCGGGCATGTACGTGCGCGCCTCCGACGTCGCCCACGTCAGCCGGGCTGGCGAGGGCATCCTGCGCCGTTTTGTCGCCCTGGCCGCCGACACCGACACCGACACCGACACCGACACCGACACCGACACCGGCGACACCGAAGCCCACACCGCCCCGCTCCTCGACACCGCCCCCTGATGGCCGTGAGCACGGCTACCGTGCGCCGCCTCGCCCTGGCCCTCCCCGAGTCGGCCGAGGCGCCCCATCACGACATGACGTCGTTCCGGGTGGCGGGGAAGATCTTCGCCACCCTGCCACCCGAGGGCGGCCGCCTCCACGTCTTCCTCGACGACGACGACATCACGGCCTCCTGCGCCGAGTTCCCCGCGGCCGTCGAGGAGCTCTGGTGGGGCGCCAAGCGCCGCGGCTGTCGCGTCGTCCTCCAAAACGCCACCACCGCCATGGTGCGTGCGCTGCTCACCGAGTCCTGGCGCCGCCGAGCGCCCAAGAAGGTGCTGGCTTCCTTCGACGGGTGAGCGAGGCCGCGCGCAGGGCGCGCCTCCTCAGCCCGCCATCTGGCGCAGCACGTACTGCAGGATCCCGCCGTGGCGGTAGTACTCCGCCTCCATCGGCGTGTCGATGCGCACGATCACCCGGAACTCGGTGACCGAGTCGTCGTCGGCCACCGCCCGCACCGTGAGCTCCTTGGGCAGCCCACCCTTGTTCAGCATCTCCAGGCCGGTGATGGAGAAGCGTTCGTGTCCGGTCAGCCCCAGGCCCTGGGCCGAGTCGCCCTTGTAGTACTGCAGGGGTGCCACGCCCATGCCGATCAGGTTGGAGCGGTGGATGCGCTCGAAGCTCTGCGCGATCACGGCGCGCACGCCGAGCAGCGCCGTGCCCTTGGCCGCCCAGTCCCGGCTCGACCCGGTGCCGTACTCGCGCCCGGCCAGCACCACCAGGGGCACGCCTTCGGCCGCGTACTGCATCGCCGCGTCGTAGATCGCCATCTCGGCGCCGTCGGGCTGGTGCAGGGTGATCCCGCCCTCGGTGCCCGGCGCCAGCAGGTTGCGCAGCCGGACGTTGGCGAAGGTGCCGCGCATCATCACCTCGTGGTTGCCCCGGCGCGCCCCGTAGGAGTTGAAGTCGTGCCGCTCCACGCCGTGCTCGGTCAGGTAGCGCCCGGCCGGCGTGGTCGGTCCGATCGACCCGGCTGGCGAGATGTGGTCGGTGGTCACCGAGTCACCCAGCACGGCCAGCACCCGGGCGTCGGCGATGTCGGTCACCGGGGCCGGCGTCATCTCCATGCCGGTGAAGTACGGCGGGTTCTGCACGTAGGTCGACGAGTCCTGCCACGCGTAGGTCTGCCCACCGGCCACCGGGACGTCCTGCCAGTACTCGTCGCCGTCGAAGACCGCGCCGTAGCGCTCGCGGAACATGTCCGAGGTCAGCGAGGCCCGGATGGCCGCGCTGACCTCGTCCATGGACGGCCATAAGTCGGAGAGGAACACGTCGGCCCCGGCCTCGTCCTGGCCGAGCGGTTCGGTGGTCAGGTCGAGGTCCATCGTCCCCGCCAGGGCGTAGGCCACCACGAGGGGCGGCGAGGCGAGATAGTTCAGTCGCACGTCCGGATGGATGCGCCCCTCGAAGTTGCGGTTGCCCGACAGCACCGCGCTCACGGCCAGGTCGCCCTCGTGCACCGCCTCGGAGACGCCCTCGAGCAGCGGGCCCGAGTTGCCGATGCAGGTCGTACAGCCGAAGCCGACCAGGTAGAAGCCGAGCTCCTCGAGCGGCCCGGTGAGGGCGGCCCGCTCCAGATAGTCCATGACCACCCGCGAACCCGGGGCCAGCGAGGTCTTCACCCAGGGCTTGGACCGCAGCCCGCGGGCGACCGCCGCCCGGGCCAGCAGGCCGGCGCCCACCATCACCTGGGGGTTCGACGTGTTCGTGCAGCTGGTGATGGCCGCGATCACCACGTCGCCGTCCTGCATCTGGTGGTGGGGCGCTGCCGCCGGCACCGTCGCCGCGGTCTGCGGGGTGCGTGCGAGCGCCACCCGGAAGGACTCCTTGGCCGTGGTCAGCGGCACCCGGTCCTGCGGGCGTGACGGTCCGGCCAGCGAGGGCACCACGTCGCCCAGGTCGAGCGTGGCCACCTCGGAGTACACCGGCTCGGGTGCACTCGGGTCGTGCCACAGGCCTTGGGCCTTGGCGTAGGCCTCGACCAACGCGAGGTGTGACTCCTCGCGCCCGGTGAAGCGCAGGTAGTCGAGCGTCACCTGGTCGATGGGGAACATGGTGCAGGTGGCCCCGTACTCGGGGCTCATGTTGCCGATGGTGGCCCGCGTCTCGAGCGGCAGCGCGGCCACCCCGGGTCCGAAGCACTCGACGAAGGAGCCGACCACGCCGTGGTCGCGCAGCAGCTCGGTCACCGTGAGCACGACGTCGGTCGCCGTGATGCCGGGCTTGGGCTCGCCCGAGATGCGCAGCCCCACGACCGGGGGCAGCAACATGGAGAGGGGCTGGCCCAGCATGGCCGCCTCGGCCTCAATACCGCCCACGCCCCAGCCGAGCACACCGAGCCCGTTGACCATCACGGTGTGTGAGTCCGTGCCGACCAGCGTGTCGCAGTAGGCCCGCCCGTCCTCGGTGGCGAAGACGAGGCGCGACAGGTACTCGAGGTTGACCTGGTGGCAGATGCCCGTCCCGGGGGGTACCGCCCGGAAGTCGCGGAACGCGCCCTGGGCCCAGCGCAGCAGCTGGTAGCGCTCCAGGTTGCGCTGGTACTCGATCGAGACGTTGGTGTCGTACGACGAGGCGTCGCCCGAACGCTCGATGATGACCGAGTGGTCGATGACCAGCTCGACCGGTACCAGCGGGTTGACCTTGGTGGCATCGCCCCCCAGGCCGGCCAGCGCGTCGCGCATCGCCGCGAGGTCGACCACGGCCGGCACCCCGGTGAAGTCCTGCATGAGGACGCGCTCGGGGGTGAAGGCGATCTCGTGCGCAGCGTCGCCAGCGCCCTGCCCGTGCCCTTCGGGGTTCAGGCCCCAGGCCGCGGTGGCCTCGATGTCGTCGGCCGACACGTGGGGGCCGTCCTCGTGGCGCAGCAGGTTCTCGAGCAAGACCTTGATGGAGTACGGCAGGCGGTCGATGTCGTGCCGCTCGGTCAGGCTCGGCGCCTTGATGGTGAAGATCTCGTAGGTCTTGTCGCCGACGACGAGGTCGGTGCGTGCGCCGAAGGTATCGGGATGCGGATCCGGGCTCATCCACCCATTCTGCCGTGGCCCTGCCGGGGGCGCCGCATGGGGTTGCGGCGGCGCCGCCGGACGTCGTGCCGGGACGCACCGTCCCGACACCCTGGTTGTCGGGCCCTTTCGTAACCACTTCGTAACCGCAGCCACGCCTACGGCACCCCGGGAGGGGGCACAATCCATGGGTGCTGCAGCGCAGAGGCGGGAACTCTTTTGGCGCGGCTCGCCGCGCCCTGCGCGCCGGGATCGGATCGGCGGTGATCGCCGCCCTGCTCGCCCCGGCCGTCGTCCTGGCCGGGGCCGCCGTCGGCACCACGCCTGCGGCCGGCGCGGCCGAGCTGCCCCACGTCTACAACGACGGCGGCATGATCGGTTTCGGCAGCGTCTCGGGC
This sequence comes from uncultured Acidimicrobiaceae bacterium, assembly GCA_963840435.1. GTDB lineage: Bacteria > Actinomycetota > Acidimicrobiia > Acidimicrobiales > RAAP-2 > Bog-473. The sequence continues at coordinate 98,817 of CAWIYY010000001.1, forward strand.
ACGGCGCCGGACCTGCCCCAGCCCCTCAACTCGCCCGTCTTCTCCGGGGTGGCCACCCCGGACGGCGACGGCTACCTGCTGGCCAGCGCGGACGGGGGCGTCTTCGCCGAGGGCGACGCCACCTTCGAGGGCTCGGCCGGCGCCATCCCCCTTCAAGGGCCGATCGTGGCCATGGCCGTGACGCCCGATGCCAAGGGGTACTGGCTCGGGGCCATCGACGGCGGCGTCTTCGCCTACGGCGACGCCGCCTTCTACGGGTCGATGGGGGCGAGCCGCCTGAACCAGCCGATCGTCGGCATGGCGTCGACGCCCGACGGCAAGGGCTACTGGCTGGTAGCGGCCGACGGGGGGATCTTCTCCTACGGCGACGCCGGCTTCTATGGCAGCACCGGCAGCATTCACTTGAACCAGCCCATCGTGGGCATGGCACCCACCCATGACGGCAAGGGCTACTGGCTCGTGGCGGCCGACGGCGGGATCTTCTCCTACGGCGACGCCGCCTTCTACGGCTCGGCCGGCAGCGAGAACCTGCCCGACCCGGTCGTCGGCATGGTGGCCTCGCCCGACGGGGGTGGCTACCTGATGGCCACCTCCAACGGGGTCGTCCTGCCCTTCGGCGACGCCCAGTCGTTCGGCGGGCTGACCCTGGATCCGATGGCCACCCAGATCTCGGGCATCATCGGCAACAACCACGGCACCGGGTACTGGCTGCTCGACCCGCAGGCCTGGCAGTACAGCTTTGCCACCACCACGCCCGAGCCGCTCTTGCCGTGGTCGAGCACCATCGACGCCGCCGCGGCGTCCCAGATCGAGCCCGATCCCGACGCTCAAGGGCCCTACTGCAACCCGTACGGACCCTGCGAGGAGTGGTGCGCCCTGTTCGCCACCTGGGTCTGGCAACGAGCGGGCATCCCCATCCCGAGCTACGCCTTCACCGGCGACATCTACGACTGGGCCGCAGCCGCCGGCGCCGTGCTGCCACCGACGGCCGTGCCGGCGGTGGGCGACGCCGTCCTCTACGGCAGCGGGCCCTGGAGTACGGCGACCTCGGTCCACGTCGGGATCGTGACCCAGGTCTGGCCCGACGACGCCATTATGACCGTGGCCGGTGACGCCGGGCCCGGCCGCGACGGCTACCTCTCCGTCGCCATCGACGGGCCGTACCTGCCCGCCGACTCGAGCACGTACAACGGCGTGCCCATCTACGCCTTCGCTCAGCCGTAGCCCGACCGGACCACCTAGGCTGCGCCCGTGCCGCTCTACGAATTCCGCTGTTCGACCTGCGAGGCCACCTTCGAGGACCGCCGCTCCATGGCCGAGGCCGACGCCCCTGCCACCTGTCCCGACGGTCACCTGGGTGCCCGGCGCCTGCTGCCCGTCTTCGCCACCACTGGACTGGCCGCCGAGCCGGCCGGCGCGTGCGGCGCTCCCGTGGCCGGCGGCTGCGGCAGCGGCTGCGCCTGCTGCTGAGGCGCGGGCATGGCTCTCTCCTCCTGGGACGACTACCCGGTCCACCAAGCGGCCGAGTTCATTGCGCACCCCGCCACCAGCGATCGCAATTTCTACGACCGCTACTACTTCAACATGCACCCCTGCGACGACGACTGGTTCGCCATCTTCGGCTTCGGCCAGTACCCGAACCTGGGCGTGGTCGACGCCTTCCTCGACGTGCGCCTGGGCGGTTCCCAGCACGTCGTGCGCTCGTCGGCCCCGCTGGTCGATCGGGGCGACATCTCGGTCGGGCCCTTCCGCATCGAGGTCATCGAGCCGCTGCGCAAACTGCGGGTCATCGTCGAACCCACCGAGGACCACGCCCACATGGACGTCACCTGGGAGGGGCACATCCCCGCCGTCGAGGAGCCCCGTCAGTACCTGCGCTCCAAGGGCAAGGTGGTCTTCGACACCCAGCGCCTGGCCCAGACCGGGACCTGGTCCGGCCGGCTCTCGGTTGGCGGGAACGACCTGGCCGTCACGCCCGAGCGCTGCTGGGGCACCCGGGACCGCTCGTGGGGCGTGCGCCCCGTCGGCGAGCCCGAGACCGACGGCATCCGTCAGGGCGAGCTGGTCCTGGCCGGCATGTGGAACTACTTCCCCATGCAGTTCGACGACCACGCTCTCATGTACATCTGCCACGAGCGCGACAACGGTGACCGCCCGCTCGTCCAGGCCGAGCGGGTGTGGAGCGATCCGGCCCGGGGCATCGACGATCTCGGGCGATCCGAGCACGAGCACCACCTGATCCCCGGCACCCGCGTCATCGATCATTCGGTCGTTCGCTTTCCCGAGGCCGGCATCGAGGTGGAGTGCCGGCCGCTGTTGGCCAACTACATCTCCGTCGGGACGGGCTACGGCATCGACGCCGACTGGCGTCACGGCATGTATCACGGCCCCGACACGGTGACCCAGGGCCTCGTCCTCGACGTCGAGGAGATCAAGGGGCTGGCCCAGTACGGCATCGTCGACCACGTGGCCGAATACTCCTACGACGGCAACGTCGGCTACGGCCTCTTCGAGCACGGCTTCTTCGGGCCCTATCGCCGCTACGGGCTGATGGACGGGGCCATGGTGGCGCCGGCCGACTGACGGAGCGCCCGCCGCCGCCGGGTCGTGCACGCGGCCATGCGACAATGAGGGATGCCCGATGTCGCCCGCGTGCTGCGCGACAAGCTCCAGGCCGCCTTCGACACCGTCGTGCCGGGCGCCGATCCCACCCTGCGCCCGTCCGAACGGGCCGACTTCCAGGCCAACGGGGCCCTGGCCCTGGCCAAGCAGGTGGGCCGCCCACCCCGTGAGATCGCCGAGGACGTGGCCGCCGCGCTCTCGCTCGACCACGAGTGCGCCGTGGTGGAGGTCAGCGGCCCCGGTTTCATCAACCTGACCCTGTCGGACAGCTTCGTGGCGGCTCATCTCCAGACCCTTTCGGCCGACCCGCGCCTGGGCGTGGAGCGGGTGGAACGTCCCGAGACGGTTGTCATCGACTATTCCGCGCCGAACGTGGCCAAGGAGATGCACGTCGGTCACCTGCGCAGCACCCTGATCGGCGACTCGCTGGCCCGCGTCCTGGGCTTCCTCGGCCACGCCGTGCTGCGCGAGAACCACATCGGTGACTGGGGGACGCCGTTCGGCATGCTCATCGAGCACCTGCTCGACGTGGACGGAGCCGAGCATGCCGAGTCCTTCAGCGTCCGCGACCTCAACGAGTTCTATGCCGCCGCCCGCCGCCAGTTCGATGCGGACCCCGACTTCGTCGAGCGCAGCCGGCGCCGGGTCGTGCTGCTCCAAGGGGGCGACGAGGAGACGTTGAAGCTGTGGCGCATCTTCGTGGCCGAGAGCATGCGCCACGCGCAAGAGGTCTACGCGCTGCTCGGTGTGCTGCTGACCCCCGAGGACACGGTGGGGGAGAGCTACTACAACCCGCTCCTGCCCGTCGTGGTGGAGGAGCTCACCGAGAAAGGGCTGCTGATCGAGGACGACGGGGCGCTCTGCGTCTTCCCGCCCGGTTTCGAGAACCGCAACGGCGAGCCACTCCCGCTCATCGTGCAGAAGTCCGACGGTGGCTACGGCTATCCGGCCACCGACCTGGCCGCCGTGCGGGACAGGACCGGCCGCCTCGAGGCGACGAAGCTGGTCTACGTCGTCGGAGCCGAGCAGTCCCTGCATCTGCGCCTGGTCTTCGCCGTCGCCACCATGGCCGGCTACCTGCGCGACGCCCAGGAGGCCGAGCACGTGGGATTCGGACTGGTGCTCGGGACGGACGGCAAGAAGCTGGCCAGCCGCACTGGCGGCTCCGAGCGGCTGATCGACCTGCTCAACGAAGGGGTCGAGCGGGCGGCCACCGCCATGAAGGACCGCGACAGCGAGCTGTCGACCCAAGAGCAGGCGGCCGTGGCCCACGCGCTCGGCGTGGGCGCGGTGAAGTACGCCGACCTCTCCACCGAACGCATGCGCGACTACGTCTTCGACTGGGACCGCATGCTCGCCTTCGAGGGCAACACCGGCCCCTATCTGCAATACGCGCACGCCCGCATCCGCTCCATCTTCCGGCGCGCCGGGGTGGCTCCGCCCAAGGCGGGTACCCCGGTGCAGCTGGGCGAGCCCCAGGAGCGAGCGCTGGCCCTCCAGCTCTTGGACTTCGGCCAGGCCGTGCAGGCGACGGCGGAATCGTCGAGCCCGTCCAAGCTGTGCACCTACCTCTTCGACCTGGCCACCTCGTTCACGACCTTCTACGAGGCGTGCCGGGTCCTGGTCGATGACGAGGCCATCCGCACCTCGCGCCTGGCTCTCTGCGACGTGACGGCTCGGGTGTTCGAATGCGGGCTCTCGCTGCTCGGCCTGGAGGCGCCCGAACAGATGTGACCAGCTCGGGGACAGGCCCCCGGGCTCTCGCTGCTCGGCCTGGAGGCGCCCGAACAGATGTGACCAGCTCGGGGACAGCCCCTATCCTCTGCCCGGCACCGGGACGGCGAGGGACCGTGCCGACAACGAGGAGTCTGGGACCATGGAACTGAGCGGCACGTCGGCGATCGTCACGGGTGGGGCCTCGGGCCTCGGGGACGCCACCTGCAGGCTGCTGGCCCAGCGCGGCGTCCACGTGGTGGTGGCGGACCTCCAGGCCGACAAGGGCGAGCCCCTGGCCAAGGAGATCGGTGGCCTCTTCGTCCAGTGCGACGTCACCAACACCGAGCAGGTCATCTCCGCGGTCGAGGCGGCCATCGAAATGGCACCGCTCAAATCCCTCGTCAACTGCGCCGGCATCGGCTGGGCCACCCGCACCATCGGCAAGGACGGCGACTACTCCTCGGCGCACGATCTCGATCTGTACCGCCGGGTGATCGAGATCAACCTGATCGGCACCTTCAATTGCATCCGTCTGGCCGCCACCAAAATGAGCCTCAACGAACCTGACGCCGACGGTGCTCGCGGCGCCATCGTGAACACGGCGTCGGTCGCGGCCGAGGACGGCCAGATCGGCCAGGCCGCCTACTCCTCGTCCAAGGGCGGCGTGGTCGGCTTGACCCTGCCCGTCGCCCGCGACCTCGCCGTCGTCGGCATCCGGGTCAACACCATCCTGCCCGGCCTGATCGACACGCCGATCTACGGCGCTGGCGAGGGATCCGAAACCTTCAAGGGAAAGTTGGCTCAGGACGTGCTCTTCCCGCACCGGCTGGGACGACCCGACGAGTTCGCCACCCTGGCCGTGGAGTTGCTCTCGAACTCGTACATCAACGCCGAGTCGATCCGCATCGACGCCGGCATCCGCATGCAGCCCAAGTAGCCGGCACCGCCCGGGGTGGAGGGAGTCACGCAATGATCGACCCGGAGCTCGCGCCGCTCGTCGACTTGCTGCCGTCGGACTTGGGCCTCGAGGATCCGGTGGCGGCCCGAGCCGGCTTCGAGGCCATGCTCGAAGGGCTCGACCGTGAGGTCCCGGCCGAGCTCGGCCTCAGCATCGAGGACCGCCTGGTCCCCGGTTGGGAGGACGACCCCCAGGTGCCGGTTCGCATCTACCGGCCCAAGGAAGCGGCCTCGGGCCCGGTGCCCGGGATCCTCATGATCCATGGTGGCGGGTTTGTCGTGGGCAACATCGAGACCGAGCACCTGGGTGCCGCCATGATGGCGGCGCACGTCGGCGCGCTGGTCGTCTCGGTCGAATATCGGCTGGCTCCCGAGCATGCGTACCCTGCAGCCCTCCACGATTGCTACAGCGCGCTCCGGTTCCTCCACGACGAGGCGCCCGCACTCGGTGTCGACCGGGAGCGCATCGCTCTGGTCGGCGCGAGTGCCGGCGGCGGGCTGTCGGCCTCGACGGCCCTGTTCGCTCGAGACCGCTTCGGCCCGGCGGTGTGCTTCCAGATGCTGCACATCCCCGAGCTCGATGACCGGCTCGAGACGCCATCGATGCAGAAGTTCGTGGATTCGCCCATCTGGAACCGGCCCCTGGCCGAGAAGAGCTGGCGGTACTACCTCGGGGACCTCTTCGGCTCCGACGACGTGCCCGCCTACGCCGCGCCGTCCCGCGCCACCGACCTCTCGGGCCTGCCGCCGGCCTACGTGTCCACCGCGGAGAACGACCCCCTGCGCGACGAGGGCATCCTCTACGCACTTGGCCTGCTCCAGGCCGGCGTCTCGGTGGAACTGCACCAGTTCCCGGGCACGTTCCACGGCTCGGCCATGGTGGTCACGGCCGAGGTCTCACGGCGGGCGCAGGAGGAGTCCACCCGGGTCCTGCGCCGCGTCCTGGGCACGGCCACCGGGCCGTAGCGGGCCGGTTGCTCGACCTCCTCAGCGCGTTCCCTGGAGCACCAGCATGGCCACCGCGGCCGCCATGGCCAGCGGTGCGCTCACGAGGCCGAGGGTCGTGGCCCGTCGGATGGACGGGGAGGCGTCGACCCGCTGCGCGGCGCGCCACCACAGGACCCAGGAGAGCGATCCGGTCACGAAGAGGTTGGGCCCGACGTTCAACCCCACGAGCAGCGCGAAGGGATGGGGCGGCTGGCGGGCCGCCAGCAGGGAGGCGGCTGGCAGGTTGTTCACCAGCACGCTGAAGAGTGCGGCGACGGCGGCCGTGGCCCACGCATCGCAATGGGCGAGCAGGCTGGCCGGACCCGACCAGGCCCGGCCCAGCGTGCCGAGTGCCACCGCGAGACCGAAGAGGCCGACCAGGACGGGCAGGCCGAGGACCTCGAGTGCCGCACCGGGTGCCGATTGTCGACGTACGGTTCGCACCGTCACCGCCACCAATCCCACAGCGGCAACGGGCACCGCCGGCGAACGCAACGCCAGGACCAGAATCGTGACGGCGGCCACGGCCAGCACGCCGAGGCCGACGACCGGGCGGCTTGCCGGATCGTCCACCCGGGTTGTGGTGCGCAGCACCCTGTGGTGGGCCACCGCCACCACGAGCGCCGTGACGAGCGCGGCCGCCAGGCCGGCCAGGGCCATCTGGTCGAAGAAGGTGCGCCCCGAGAGGTGCAGGTGGCCGAGCACGATCACGTTGGTCAGGTTGGAACCAGGTAGGAGGAGGGACCCGGCGTTGGCCAGGAGAATCGAGGCGTAGAGCAGCGCCGCCTCGCTCTCACCACGGGCCCGCGCCGCGTAAATCAGGACCGGAGTGAGGAAGGTCACGGCCGTGTCGAGGTTGAGGACCGTGGTCACGAGCACGACGAGGACCGCTGTGCCCGCGAAGAGGAGGAGGCCGCTGGGGGCGAGGCGGGCCAAGGTGTGGCCGCCCCAGGCGAACAGACCGTCCTCGTGCGCCACCAGACCGACGAGGAGCAGGCCGGCCACCAGCACGAAGGCGGGCCAGACCTGGTCGGCCGCCGAGTGCGCTTGCGTCGGGCTGGCTGCCCCAGCCGCCACCGCGGCGGCGACTCCCGCCAGGGCCAGTATCCAGGCCAGCTGCCGGAGGGCAGCCGGACGATCAGCCACCGTCTGCCGCTTCGGAGGTTCGGGTGATCGGGCTCCCAGCGCCCGGTCCGGCAGGGTCGCGCCGCGCCGTCCCATACGATCCCTGCAACATCGAAGCATCATTGTCGAAGGAGGAAGTACCCCATGGCTGATGTCCTGTCGGAGAAAGCACGTGCCCTCATCGCCCGTCCCGTGCTGGCCTCGCTGGCCACACTCAACCCCGATGGCTCGCCCCAGATCACGCCGCTCTGGGTCGACCGCGACGGCGACGACGTGCTCTTCAATACCGCTCAGGGTCGGAAGAAGGCTCGCAACATGGAGAAGGACGCCCGGGTGGCAGTGACGGTGATCGATCCCGACGACGCCTACAACGTCGTGGCCTTCCAGGGCACAGTCATTGAGGAGACGACCGAGGGCGCCGACGCGCACATCGACGCACTGGCCAAGAAATACCTCGGCGTCGATGAATACCCGATGCGCCGCGAGGGCGAGGTAAGGATCAAACTGCGCGTGCGCACCGATCACATCGCCATGCAGGGCTGAGGGGCCGCCGCCTGCGATTCGGGCCCGTCGGTCGAGGAGACCGATGCCTGAGCACGCCGAGTGGCAACAGGGTATTGAGGAGGACTGCGGGTTCCCGGTCCCGGCGGGGGATGCCTGGTTCGCGCCAACTCCAATCAAGGAGGCTGTGACTCGCGGCTGGCCTCGTCTAGAACCCGAATCAGTCCGTGCGATAGCACGTCATGGAGAGCGAACCGTAGGCATAGCCGTCCACCACTACTGACGGACGCACACCCGATTGCGCAGCCGCCGCGGCGAAGTAGACCAGCGGAATGAAGTGGTCCGGAGTGGGGACAGCCAGCGGATAGTCCGAATGTTGCGCCAGCGAGACCACTGCATCGGGGGAGTTCACGACCACGGCTCGTGCTGCTTCGTCGAAACGCTGCGCCCAGGCGAATCCGTCGTCGGGTTGGGACCCGTCCATGAGGCCCAAGTTGTGCACCACGTTGCCGCTGGCCACGACCAGCACGCCGCTCTCGCGGAGTGGGGCCAGGCGGCGTCCCAAGTCGTAGTGGTACTCGAGTGGTTCGAGTCCGTTGATGGAGAGCTGGACCACCGGGACGTCCGCCGCGGGGTACATGTGTGCCAGCACGGACCATGTCCCGTGGTCGATACCCCAGCTGTCCCGGTCGAGGCCCACCCAGCGCGGATCCTCGACCGCGACCGCTTCCTGCGCCACCTCGAGTGAACCCGGACATGGGTACTCGAAGGCGAATAGCTCCTCGGGGAAACCGAAGAAATCGTGGATCGTTCGTGGCTGGTCCATGGCGGTGACCGCGCTGGCATTCGTGTACCAGTGGGCGGAGACGGCGAGGACTGCCCGCGGGCGGGGGAACGACGCGGCGAGATCCCGCCAGGCCTCGGTGTAGCGGTTCTCTTCCAACGCGTTCATCGGGCTACCGTGCCCGATGAACAGAAATGGCAGCGGTGTCTCGCTCACCCGATCACCGTAGCGAGCGCTGGGCCAAGCGTCAGGCAACGGCTCGCATCTCATCGGTGGCGTCTGCGCTCGAGAGCGCCTTCCACAGGGCCCAGTAGCTCTTGTACGTGATGGCGTCGGTGACGTATTCCGCCCGTTCGAGCTCGGCATGGAAGGCGGGCAGGTTGCGCCAGGGGACCCCCATATCGACGTGGTGGGCCAGGTGCCAGCCGGTGTTGTAGGGCACGATCCAGAACCGGGCCCAAAGTGACTGGCGGACGTGGTGCGTGGTGGCTCGCCGGTCCGGGCTGCGCTCCATACCCCCGTGTTCGGCGATGGAGCGCAGACGGTTGATCACTCGCCATTCCGTCATCCAGGGTAGGAACCACAGCAGCGGGTAGATCCACCAGCGACCGGTGGCCGCCCACATGGCGCCCCACAACACCGCCTGGACGGCGAAGATGGAGAGACCGATGGGCCGGAACGGTGGGCGCCTCGTGTTCCTGACCAGTGGTACGAGGTTCTTCCACCCGCTGATGCCGACAGCGTCACGGAAGAGGCGGCGGAACAGGGCGCGGCGGGTGCACCGGTAGGGGGCGTAGAACGCGATGTCGGGTTCGTCGGGACCGAACTCGTCGCGGTGGTGCGCAAAGTGCGACCGCCGGTAGAGCTGGACGGGAGTGAACACCGGATAGGCCACGATCCACTTACCGATGAAGTCGTTCCATCGCTTGTTCGTGAACAAGAGTTTGTGGGCGGCCTCGTGCATCAGAATGGCGAAGCGGGCGTACATGGGTCCCATGAGCACGAACGCGATCAGATAACTCCACCACTGGTCGACCCAGACCGCACCGCCGATGATGAGGGCAACCCAGAACCATGCAGTTGCCACGGAGATGGCGTTGCGCAAGTTGTCGATGCGGCGGAAATTGGTCCGCAGCGCCGGGATGGCCATTCCGTTCGCCTGCAATCGCTCGCTCGGAAGAACCTCGGGCCGGTCGGCCACCTCGGGCACCATTGTGCTGGCCATGCCTGCTATATTACCATTTCTAGACAAGTGACACAACTACGTAATGCGACGAGTGAGACCAGGCCGCTCACCGCACGTTCGGTTATGGCCAGCGCACTCCTCGGGATGGAGCCGGCGGAATTGCCGGTCGCTCAGCTCGTTCGGCTGACCGGGCTCTTCGGGATCAGCGAAAATCGGGCCAGGGTGGCTCTGAGCCGGATGGTGGGTGCCGGGGAGGCCACCACCGACGGTTCTGGCCGCTATCGGCTGGCTGGGCATCTCGTGGCTCGCCAGAGGCGGCAGTCGCGCAGCCGCTCCGGGCGGCTCGATCCGTACGACGGGAGCTGGGTGGTCGTGGTCGTGACCACGAGCGGCAGCACGGCAGAGGTGCGCGGTGCCCGTCGGAGGGGCCTCTCCTACGCCCGCCTGGCCGAGCTGCGTGAGGGCGTCTGGCTGCGGCCCGCCAACGTCGAGGTGGTGTTGCCCGGTGCGCTGGACGCCGACCTCGAGCGCATGGTGGCTCGCCCCCCCGAGCCCGGCCGACTGGTCGATCGGTTGTGGGATGTGGCCGAGTGGTCCGCGGGAGCGGAGGACCTCCTCGCCGCGCTGCGTGCGTTGGTGCCCGAGGGGCCGGACGCGCTTGCCCCGGGCTTCGAGCTCTCGGCCGCCGTCCTCCGACACCTGCAGGCAGACCCGTTGCTGCCCGCCGAACTCCTTCCAGAGGGGTGGCCCGGTGACCGCCTGCGTGCCACCTACGACGAGTGGGACCTCCGCTACCGGACCACCCTCAGCGAGTGGAGCCGCGACCCCTGACGACCTTGGAGGCAGCCGGGCACCGAAAATTGGCGGCTTGTCACTAGTGTCCGTTGGGCATGGATGCCCAAGTCCTCTTCGTCGGCGTCGCCATCACAAGCCTTGACGTTGGCCGCCCGTGGTACGAGCACCTCTTCGGCCGCCCGGCCGACATCATCCCCAACGAGAACGAGGTCATGTGGCGGGCAGCAGCCGACGCTGGCTGGCTCTACCTCGTCGTGGACGAGCAACGAGCCGGGCAGTCGCTGGCCGCGCTCTCGGTGGCCGACCTCGACGCCGAGCTCGCTGCGTTGCGCAGCCAGGGCATCGAGCCCGAGGTCACCGAGCAGGTCGGAGAAGCAGGCCGGAAGGCCACCCTGCGTGATCCAGACGGGAACGTCGTGGCCCTGATTGAAGTGCCTTCCTCATGAACCCGTCCGGGCGGTCGCGCCGCTAGGCGGCGTGTGACTGGTTGATCCAGGTGTCGTACATCTCGGCGTAGTGGCCACCGCGAGCCACCAGCTCGTCGTGTGAGCCCACCTCGAGCAGCTTGCCGTCCCCGACCACGACGATACGATCCGCTCGCATGGCCGTCGAGAGGCGGTGCGCGATAAGGACTGCCGTCCGCCCCTCCAGGAGGACGTCGAGTGCAGCCTCCACCATCGTCTCGGACTTGAGATCGAGGTTCGAGGTGGCCTCGTCGAGCACCAGCACGCGGGGCTCGGCCATGAAGGCCCGACCCAGAGCAATGAGCTGGCGTTCGCCCGACGACAGTGACTGGCCGCGCTCGTGAACCGGCGTGTCGAGTCCGTAGGGGAGTCGGTGGACCAGCTCGCCCAGACCCACCTGGTGGACTGCGTTCCAGACCTCGTCGTCGGGGGCGCCCGGCCGGGCGAACGCGATGTTGTCCCGGATGGTGCCGGCGAAGAGGAATGGCTCCTGGGGCACCACGCCCAGCTGCGACCGCAGCGAGGCGAGTGTGACGCCCTTGAGGTCGTATCCGTCGATGAGAACCCGGCCCTCGGTCGGGTCGTAGAAGCGTGTGACGAGTTTCGCCATGGTCGACTTCCCGGCCCCGGTGGCGCCGACAAAGGCCACGGTTTCCCCAGGCTCAATGGTCAAGTCCACATCTTGGAGGACGGGCACCGTGGGGTCGTAGCCGAACGACACGTGGTCGAAGCGGATCGCGCCCCTGATCGACGGCAGCTCAATGGCGTCGGGTGCCTCGAGCACGGACGGCTCGGTCTCGAGCAGGCCGCGCAGCTTGAAGACCGACGCCCGACCCTGCTGGAGCGTGTTGTACTGCTGCACCAGGAGCTGGATCGGCGAGAAGAAACGGTTGACGTAGAGGAAGAACGCGGTCAGCTGGCCCAGGTTGATCTCTTGGGGCTTGTGCAGGAACATCATGCCGCCGATGCCCAGGATGAGCAGCTGGCCGAGGACGCTGATGACCTGTGAGCCCGGCCCGTAGATCCCGTTGATGCGGCCCGTGTAGTTGTTGGCGTCCCGGTAGGAGCCCACGATGTCACGGTGTGTCTCCACGTTGTAGCGCTGCCGGTTGTGCGCACTGACGATGCGGACACCCTGGAGGCTCTCCGAGAGATCGGCCAACACGAGAGCGATGCCGTCACGCACCTTGTCGTAGCCGCGCTCGGACGCCCGCTTGAACCAGATCGACATGATGACCAGCGGCGGCAACACCGCGAAGACCGTGATGGCGGCCAGTGTCGCGTTGGTGGCGAATAGGAAGACCGTGATGACGATCATGGTCAGGCCCTGAATGGCGAACTGGGCCAACCCGTCCTGCAGCAGCTGCTGGAGGTTCTCGATGTCGCTCGTCATGCGGCTCATGACGACCCCTGCCTTCTCCTCGGTGAAGAAGTCGAGCGAGAGCCGCTGGAGATGACGGAACACCTTGATGCGTAGGTCGTTCATGACCCACGAGGCCAGTCTCCCTGTCACCCTGGCCTGTCCCCACTGGGCTCCGGCGGAGACACAAATCGAAATCAGGTAGAGCACCGCCATGGCGACCACGACGCCGAAGTCGTAGTGCGCAGTCGGGTTCTGCTTCGTCGGACCGGTCAGCCCGTTGTTGATGGCATATGACACCAGGCTCGGTCCGAGCTGGGTAAACAACGCGATGAGGCCGACCAGGAGCGCGGCGGCCGCGCACATGCCCGGGTACTCCAAGAGCAGGGTCGTGAGACTCAGTTTCTTCGACTCGTGCTGCGTCGGCAGCTGGGTGAAGACCGCATCGGACTCACCGCGTTCGGGCTCCTGCTCCAGAAGCAGATCGACCCCGGCCTGCAGCTCGTGTGGGATGCCGCCGAAGGGCAGTCCGGCCTGGGCTGCGCCCGGGGCGCCTCCGCCTCCTATGGGAGGACCTCCTCCTCCGCCGAACATCAGATCGCACCCCCCTCGGGCTCGAGGACGTCGACGTCGAGCCCGAGTGCCTCGCTGCCCGCCGCCGACTCCGCAGCTGCCTGTTCGTCGCTGGAGGCCTGGGCCAGGACCTCGGAGTAGAGAGGAGTGGACTTCAACAGTTCGGCGTGGGTCCCATCGGCCACGATCCGACCACCGTCGAGCAGGACGACACGATCGGCCAGGCTGATGGTCGAGAGCCGGTGGGCGATGATCAGCGTGGTCCGCCCCTCCATGAGGACGCGCAGCGATGAGTGGATACGCTGCTCCACCTTGACGTCGATTGCGCTCGTTGCATCGTCGAGGATCAGGATGGGTGGGTTGACCAGCAGGGCGCGGGCGATGGCGATGCGCTGGCGCTGTCCGCCCGAGAGGGTGTAGCCACGCTCCCCGACGACGGTGTCGTACCCCTCGGAAAGGTGATTGATGAAGCCATCCGCACCGGCCGCTTCGGCCGCAGCCACCACTTCGTCCATGGACGCGTCTGGCCTTCCGTAGGCGATGTTGTCCCGGATGGAGACCGAGAACAGGAAGGGCTCGTCGAGGACCACCCCGATGTTGGCCCGCAGACTGGTGAGGGTGAGATCGCGTACGTCGTGGCCGTCGACCTTCACGGTTCCACCCGTGGCGTCGTAAAAGCGGGCCAGGACACGGGCCACGCTCGACTTGCCGCTGCCGGTGCGTCCGACGAGCGCAACGGTCTCGCCCGGGTGCAGATGCAGGTTGAAGTTGCGCAGGATGTCGCGCCGACCGTCGTTCTCGTCTCCGGGTTTCGACAGGAGGCTGTCCGCCGCGTACGAGAAGGTGACGTCATCGAACTCGACGTCCCCCTGGCAGTCGACCAGGTCGACCGCGTTCGGGCGATCGACGATGGTCGGCCGCTCGTCGAGGATCTCGTAGATGCGCTCGGCGGAGGCGGAGGCACGCTGGCCCATCATGATGAGCATCCCGAGCATCATGAACGGGGCCTGCATCATGATCAGGTACAGGTTGAACGAGACGATGGAGGCCACGGGCAGGTGCTCGTGGATGACCATCCAGCCTCCGACTAAGAGGACCAGAACGAGCCCCACTTGCGAGAGGTTCTGCACGAGGGGAGCGAAGCGGGCACGCAGGTCGGCGTCCTTGATGTAGCCCCACTGCACCCGGTCGGCGGCAGTCGCGAGTTGGCGAAGTTGCTGCTGCTCCGCAGCGAAGCTGCGCACAACGCGGACACCGTTCACGTTCTCGTCTACGACCGTCGCCACCTCGGCCAGACGGGACTGGATCAGCCACGACACCGGGAAGAGCGACTTCCGCATTTTGACGCCCACCAGGTAGATGAACGGCATGGCGACCATGGCCACAAAGGCCAGGGGCACACTAATGGAGAGCATGAAGCCGAAGGCGACGATGGCGATGGAGCACTGCACGAGGATCATCGGAGCGAAGGTCAGGTACATCTGGACCGAACGGATGTCGGAGTTGGCCCGAGAGATCAGCTGCCCGGACTGCACACGGTCGTAGAACGGGAACGACATGCGAGTGAAGTGCTCGTAGATGATGTTGCGCAGGTCGAACTCAATGGCGTAGGCGACCTTGAAGAGGTTGGTCCGCGAGATGTAGCCGAACAGCCCGGTGAACACGGCAAGGACGGCGATCAGTTCCACGTAGCCGTGAAGCGGGTGGGTCCGAAGGATCAGCGCATTGGTGATCCCGTTCTGGAGGATCAAGGGGATCCACACCTGAATAATCAGTCCCAGGAAGGAGAAGAGCAGCGCGCTGATGAACTGCACCTTGTGCGCCATGACGATGGGAGCGGCGCGCTGGATCCACTTCTTGGAACGATCTGGATCGACAGTCGCCTTGGGCGCCTCGTAGCGACTGAGGGCACCCATGGGCACGTAGGAGGCAAACGGCAGTCCCAGAGCCGGTCCGCTCTCCGACTCCGTAGCCACCGAGCCGTTGCCGTTTGCAAGCACGTCATCGAGGCGGTCCTCGGTCTTGCTCATCTGCCCTCACCGCCTGCGGGTACGGCGGCGGGGCGGTTGCGGGCCTCGCGAGCCTCGGACAGAGCCCGACCCCACAGCTCGAGCGAGCGCAGGGCCATCACCTCGTCCTTGCTCGGGAGGTACCCAGCGATGTGAGCCAGTTGCTCGTTGACGACCCGGTCGGCGTCCGCCACCAGTCGTGTCCCCTCTTTGGTGATGCGGAGCTCGACCCGTCGCCGGTCATTGTCCTCTTGGCGCCTGTCCACCAGCCCACGGGCAACCAGGCCATCGATGAGTGCGGTCACCGATGGTGGTCGCACATCCAGGCTCTTGGCCAGGCCCGAAGCTGCGGCCGAGCCGCCCGCCAGGATTGCCAGCACCCGGTACTGGGGCATGGAGAGGTCGACCGGGGCCAGGGCCAGCTCGACGACCTTGGACAGCCAGGCCGCGATCCGTCCGATCCCCGGAGCGGACCCCTCGGCCGGGGCAGATGGGGACGTCGCAGGTGAAGGGGGGGTAGTCACAGACACTTCGACCATCATACAGTTAGAAGCCCTAACTAGTCTCACCTCAGACCAGAAGGCGGTGGAACCTGGAGGACTCTGGGGGAGGCTGGGCTGCTATTTCGAGTTCCATTCCGGGTCGAGCTGGCGCAGGAAGAGTTCGCAACGTTGCTCCTCGTCGACTTCGCCGATGGTGCCGGCGGCGCGGCGGAGCGCGTCGAGTGACCGAAGGAATCCGCGGTTCGAGTCGTGCCGCCAGCGCACGTACCCCGAGCCTCGCCAACCGGCCGCCCGCAGGGTGTCGAGCCCCCGGTGGTAGCCGACGCGGGCGTAGGCGTAGGACTCGATTGGGTCGGTCGCCAGATCGGCCAGGTCCGCCCAGGCTTGCAGGCAGCGGGGGTCATGAGCCGCGACAGCCGCCACGGCGGCTCGCCGCTCTTGGGGTGCCAACGCCTCGGCCGCGGCGAGTGCGGCGGCCACGTCCGGCGCCAGTGGGTCCAGAACGGTTTCGCCGCTGCCTGACGTGAACGCGACACTGTGCTCGGTCATGGGGCCATGTTACGAGTGGCGTCGCCGAGCGGAGCACGGGGCGCACTCCGGCGGAATGTCGGCGTCCGGGTGCGTGGCGGTACTGTCCCTGCCCGTGCTGTCGCCCGATCCAACGACCCCGACCAACTTCGACCACCACCCCGGGTTGAGCGGTCGGGAAGCCGAGGCGTTCGAGCTGGCCGAACAGCTCCGCCGGTTGATCCGGCTGTCGGTCACCACGACCGCTCCAGCTGACGTCACCGCCCGCCTCACCGCTCAGCTCGCGGCGATTGGCGACGAGCTCCAGGCAAACCTGCCTGCGGTGCCGGTGCCGCGGTTCATGAATCCCGATCCCGAGGATCTCCCAAAGGATGTGCCGCTCGGTGGCGCCATGCCCTATGACGTGATCGTCGGGAAGTTCAACCCGATCGCGTTGCCGGTGGTCCTCGATTTCGACCCACCGAAAGCGCTCGGGCGGGCCGTGTTCGGCGTTACCTACGAGGGCGCACCGGGGTGCGTCCACGGGGCGATCCTCGCCGCCACCTTCGACATCATCCTCACTGCCGCCAACGCGATCGTCGGTTCGACTGGACCGACCGTCCGCCTCGCTTTGCATTACAAGCGGCCGACACTGACCGACGAGGAGGCCGTCTTCGAAGGCTGGGTCACGGAGGTGACCGAGCGTCGGGTCTACAGCAAGGGCCGGATCGTCCAGGGCGGGATCGTCACGGTCGAGGCCGATGGCGAGTTCGCTGTCTTCAACCGCGACGGGGTCGATCGCATGGCGAACTCGAGACGACAGACGTTCGACGCGCGGAGATCGGCAGACGATGCACGAGGTGAGGGGAAGTAATCCTTGCGGCAATCGCTGCGGCCATCACGCGATCCGGCCGACTATCCGTTCGTCCATCGGCTGCGGACACGCTTCTCCGAGACCGACGCCATGGGCGTCGTCCATCATGCCGCCTACCTGCCCTACCTCGAGGAGGCCCGGGTCGAGTTCCTTCGGTCCATCGGGCACCCCTATGACGCTGTGCGGGCCGACGTCGACGACGGTGGGCGTGAATTTCCGGTGCTCGAGGTCTGGGTCCAGTATCGCAGCGCCCTGTCCTTCGACGACGAGGTCGACGTCTCGCTGGTGGTTGGTGCCGTGACCCGGGCGACGTTCCAGATCGCCTATCTGCTGAGCGTCGCCGACCAGCCGTGCGCCACGGCAGTGACCGTGCACGGCTGTGTCGATAGGTCTGGTCGTCCCACACGCCTTCCCGAATGGGTGCGCATGCGGTTCACCGGGGCGCACGGCTGAGCCCGTCTCGGCTCAGAGCGACGAGAGGAGCTGGTTCCAGGAGGCGACCATGGCCTTCTTCGCCGCCACCGGGTCATCGGCCCGGGCGACGACCATGCCCGCCTGCATGACTGCTCCGAGGAGGAGGTGCGAGAGTGGTTCCACCGCATCGGGCTCAATCCGACCGGATTCGGCCGCTGATGCCAGCACGAACTTGATGGTGCCGAAGGCGTAGCGCTCGTCCAGCTCGTGCCAGGTGTCCCAGCCCAGCACAGTCGGGCCCTCGAGCATCACGATGCGCTGGACCTCCGGTTTGGCGCACTGGTCCAAGAAGGCGTCGAAACCCGCCTCGAGGATGCGCATCGGATCGGTCTCGCCGCTCGCTGTCGCCGACACCAGGATGTCGTTCGTCAGATCGTCCTCGACGGCTTCGAACACTGCCTGGAAGAGGTCGGTCTTCGATGAGAAGTGGTGGTACATGGCGCCCCGGCTCACCCCGGAGGCACCGAGGATGTCCTCGGTCGAGGTCGCGGCAAAGCCATGTTCGGCGAAGAGTGCCCGGCCCGTTGCGATCAGCTTGCTCCGTGTGGTCTCGCTGCGTTCTGCCTGCGTGGGCACTGATTTAGTCTATCAGGGGTTTACAAACAGACAGTTGGTATATAACATCGAAGACATGACCACCACACCCCACGCCATCAACGAAGAGAGCACGAGCACCGCCGCAGCCACCGTGCTGGCGCGCAAAACCACTGAAGTGGACGGCGAGCGCATCGGGTACGTCGATGCCGGTGACAGCGACGCCCCGGTCGCGCTGTTCGTACACGGCGTGCTCGTGAACGCGGACCTGTGGCGCAACGTCATCTTTGACGTCGCCGACCTCCGCCGCTGTATTGCACCCGACCTGCCGGCGCACGGGGCCAGTCCCATTCCCGGTGCGGACGCAGACGTCTCGTTGACCGGACTGGCCCGAATGCTCAACGGGCTGTGCGACCAGCTCGGTTTCGAACGGGTCGACGTCGTGGCCAACGACACCGGCGGAGCCGTCGCTCAGGTGTTCGCCGCCCACTATCCGGGACGGATCCGCACTCTGACCCTGACCAACTGCGACGTGTATGACAACTTCCCGCCCGAGGCCTTCAAGCCCTTCATGGAAATGGCCTTTGCCGGGGAGTTCGGGCCGGCTGTGGCCGCCATGGCCGACGACCGCGACCTGGCCCGCTCCGAAGTCGGGTTCGGCACCGGGTACGTGCAAGCGGGGCAACTCAGCGACGAGGTTGTCGACAGCTACCTCGCGCCCTTCGTGCCCGATCAGGGCAAGGGCCTCGAGCGTGTGCTTACTGCAGGCAGCGCTGATGAGCTGACCGGGATCGCTCCGTTGTTGGCCGAGTTGACTGCGCCGACGCAGGTCGCCTGGGGAACGGCAGACATCTTCTTCGGACCCGAGTGGGCCGAGCGTCTTCGCGACCTCATCCCCGCCGTCGAGCGGGTCACCCTCGTTCCCGACGCCATGCTTTTCTGGGTGGACGAGAGAGCGGCCGACCTGGTGCCCCTGCTCCGGGATTTCTGGCAGGAACACGACTGAGTCCGACTGCCGCCCCGCTGCCTGGCCGGTGGCGGGGCGGTACCCTGCATCGGGTGAGTGGTGCAGAGCGCGTCGGCTTCCTGCGCGGTGCCCGGGATCTCATGGATCTGCGTTACGCCGAGCCGCTCGACCTCGAGCAGATGGCAGCCGAGGCAGGTTTCTCGAAATTTCACTTCGCCCGGGCCTTCAAAGATGCCTATGGCGAAACGCCCGCCAACTATCTGACCCGACGGCGAGTGGAGCGGGCCAAGGACCTCTTGCGTTCCGCCAACCTGACGGTCACCGAAGTCTGCATGTTGGTTGGCTTCTCCAGCCTGGGTTCGTTCAGCACTCGCTTCTCCGAGCTCGTCGGCTTGTCGCCCAGCGCCTTCCAGCGTGCATCGGCCGCTCGCGGCGGTCCGCCACCCATCCCCGGCTGCTTCCTCATGGAGTGGGGCCGCCCCCGGGCGACATCGGATCCTCCGAAGAGAGCAATCCCGGAGAAGCCAGACGCGGGCGCGCAGTCCTACCCTGACGGAGACCGACGTTCGTAGGAAAGAAAGGGACCGGATCAATGATCAGCCACCTCTCGCACACAAGTGTTTTCGTCCTCGACCAGGACTCCGCAAAGACCTTCTACACGGAGACACTGGGTTTCGAGCTGCGATTCGACATCACGATGGGGGAGGAGTTCGAAGGCGCGGGCGCCGGCTTCCGCTGGCTCACTGTGGGGGCGAAAGATCAACCCGATCTGCAGTTGATCCTCTCTTCGTGTGACATGGGCCGTTCCCCAGACGCCGCCGCTCAGCTCCGCGAGTTGGTGGCCAGCGGCGCCATGGGGGTGGGAGTGATGGGGACCGACGATTGTCACCGCACCTACCAAGAACTCTTGGCCAAAGGCGTGACCTTCCTCTCGGAGCCCGCCGAACGTCCGTATGGCATCGAGGCGACGCTGCGCGACGTCTCGGGCAACCTGATGAGCTTGACCCAGGCGTTCGCCATCCAGGCGCCCACCGACTGATCGCGCGCCGGGGGCCTCAGGTTGCAGCCGGAGGTTCCTCATCTCCTCCGAGTCCGCCCGCTGGGTTGACAACGGGGTCATTTCATATAACCTTTTGGTTATGGTAACTGCGATGCTCGGCCAGCCTCTCTCCGAAGAGCAGCTCGACAGAGCGTTTGGGGCGTTGGCCGACCCGACCCGGCGGGCCATCCTGACCCGGTTGTCCGAGGGCGATGCTGGTGTGCTCGACGTGGCGGCGCCATTCCCCATGAGCCAGCCCGCCATCACCAAGCACTTGCGCGTGCTCGAGGATGCCGGGCTGATCTCACGGCACCGGCTGGCCCGCCGGCGCATGTGCCACCTGGAGCCGCAGCGCCTCAAGCAGTTGTCGGATTGGGTCGGTTCCTACCGCCAGTTCTGGGAGGAGAGCTTCGAGCAACTCGATGAGCTGCTTGAAGACCTGCAGAGATCCGAACCGCCGACACGGACACGGCAGCGACGAACCAAGGGAGAAAGAACGTGACCATGACCAACACCAAGACCGAGATCATTATGCCTGCGGGGGAGCCGATCATTGAGGTCCGGCGCTTCCTCAAGGCCCCGCCCGAAATGGTGTACCGAGTTCTGACCGAGGCTGAGTTCCTTCGCCGCTGGTGGGGTCCGCGTCGACTCGAAATCGCAGAATGCAAAGTCGACCTGCGTGTCGGCGGCACCTGGCGAATCGTGCACCGGGCGCCGGACGGCAGCAAGTTCGCTTTCCACGGCGAATTCCTCGAACTCGACCCGCCGCGTCGGCGGGTGGCGACCTTTGTCTACGAGGGTGCACCCGATGCCACCGCGACCGAGACGTTCGAGCTCGGCGCCGTCAAGGGCGGCACCTTGCTGCGCTCGGTGATGGTGCACGACTCGGTGGCCAACCGCGACATGCACGTGGACAGCGGCATGGAGGAAGGCCTCCTTGATTCGTATGCCCGAATGGACGAACTACTGGCCGAGGTGTCCGCGTGAGCACGGTTTTCGGGACAGAAGAGAGGGGAGCGGGACATGACTGTTACGACGTCGTAGACGGATCTCGACATCTACGGGTGCAATGGGCTGACGGTTCCCCTGAGTCTCACGATCGCCGCTCCGGAGAGGTGGATCCCCTGGCGACGCGCTAGAGGGGATGCCCCGGGCGGAAGTTCGGCGCGTCGCGATAGGTAAGAAGCCCATCATGGCTTCCGCTCACCGCTCGCTCGGCTCGCACCAGGTAGGCCTCGTGGTCACCCGCCGAGATGTGGCCGAGGATGTGGCCTTCCATGCTCACTGCCGATTCCACCAGCAGCGGCGCGCCGGTTTGCCCGAGTCGCCAGTCGCATTGGGCGAATTTGTCTACCAAGTCCCCTGTCTCTTCGCCGAAGATGCGAGCCAGTTCGTGCTGATCGTCACCCAGGAGGTGGAGGCCAATGGCTTCGGACCGCTCCGCCACGTCGAAGGTGTGGTTCACCTTGGCGATACAGACCAGGAAGTTGGGTGGATCGATGCTGCACTGGGTCACAAAACCGGCGAGACATCCGCTCATTTCGCCATCCGTCGTCCGAACTGTGACGACGTAGTAGGGAAAGTCGATCCGCTCGAAGAAGGCCTCGAGCGCCTCATCCGGTGAGGGCAGCCGGCCGCTCATGGGTCTACGGAGCAAGCTGCTGCTGCTGCTGCCCACATTGGCTTCTTTGCTCTCAACGAACAACACCACCCACCTCGCAAGGTCGTCCCATCCGGGCGAGGTTCCGGTCTGACCAGCCCAGCTCCGCACCGCCTCGCCGAAAAGACCCGTACCCTGGCGCCAGGTGGGTAAAACTCAATGGCTGTGATGCCTGGAGATGCATCAGGACGCCAGACGGCGACTGCTAGCGGCGCCTTCTCGGACGGGGCCCCGGATGGGTTCGAGGTCAAGGAGGGCGGCCTGGGATCGGTCGCGCAAAAACTGGCGCTGGCCACCTTGTGCGCCGTCCTCTTCCTGACCTTCCTCGACAACACCGTCGTGAGCGTCGGCTTGGCGAATGTCCAGAGCGACCTGCACGCTGGCGTGACCTCGTTGCAGTGGGTGGTGAACGGGTACGCGTTGACCTTCGCCAGCTTCATGTTGGCGGCCGGGATGCTCGGAGACATGCTCGGCCGCAAGCGCATCATGCTCGCTGGGGTCGCGATCTTCTGCGCTGGTTCGGTCGTCGCCGCCCTGGCGAGCAACGTCGACTGGCTCATCGCCGGCCGGGTGATCATGGGTGTGGGCGCGGCGGCAAGCGAGCCGGGGACACTCTCGATCATCCGCCATGTCTATCCGGACCGGGGCACTCGGGCCGACGCCCTTGGCGTGTGGGCCGCTGTCTCGGGTCTCGCCCTGGCTATGGGTCCCGTCATCGGTGGAGCGCTGGTCGGGTTCTCGAGCTGGCGCGCCATCTTCTGGTTCAACCTGGGCTTCGGCGTGGTCGCCTTCTCCTTGGCCGCGGCCGTGGTCCCCGAGACCTCCGATCGGCAAGGCCGTCGCTTCGATTACTCCGGTTTCTTGCTTGGAGCGGCCTTCCTGGCCTCGTTGTCCTTTGCCGTCATCCAGGGGGAGCAATCCGGCTACACCTCGGCTCCGATCCTGGCACTCTTCGTCATCTGCGCCCTCTCCGGGGTGGCATTCGTGCTGGCCGAGCGCCATGTCAAGAGCCCGATGCTGGACCTGTCGATGTTCCGGCGCCCCCCTTTCGCCGGCTCGACGTTCGTGGCGTTCGTGGCCTACTTCGGGACGTTCTCCATCTTCTTCTTCACTGCTCTCTATCTCCAGGTCGTTGCCAATGCGACGGCGTATCAAACTGCGGTCGATTTCCTGCCCATGGCCGCCGGCCTGATCGTCACGTCCGCGCTGACCGGACCGCTCGTTGCGCGCATCGGTCCTCGCTGGCCCATGGTCATCGGCTGCCTCCTGGCCGGAGGTGGCATCCTGCTGGCCAGCAAGGTCCTGAGCCCAACGGTGACCTTCGGCACGCTCGGATGGGTCCTGCCCATCGCCGGGATCGGCATCGGGATGCTGCTCGTCCCGGTCACTTCCGTGCCCTTGACCGTTGTGCCCCCTGAACGCTCGGGGATGGCGGCATCGGCCACGAACACCAGCCGCGAGATGGGAGCCGTATTCGGCGTGGCCATCCTCGGCTCCATCGTGAACGGGAAGCTCACCGGCGACCTGGCGGCTCGCCTCAAGGCAATTGGCATTCCACCCACCTTTCAGAGCCTGGTGGAACACGCCATCCAAACGGGCGGCGCCTCGAGCGGGGGAGCGGCGAGCAACGCCGAACACTCGAATAATGCCGCCGTGGCCAAGATCGCCACCAAGGTGGTGAACGCCGCCTACCAGGCTTTTGGATCGGGCCTCCATGTCGCCCTGGTGCTCTCCGGCAGCCTGATCCTGGCCGGTGCCGTGGTTGCCAGCTTGACGATCCACCGCCCGAAAGGCGAGACCTTCGACCTCTGACGCATCAGTCACGCGGGCGAGTTGGCAGCGGCGTTCCTTCCTACCCTCACGTCGTGGCGGCAGCATGCAGGGCGGACGACGCGTCTCACCCAGCCCGGGCGGAGCGGCTGGCCGCGCGAAGCCAATCGACGACCTCCGATCCACAAATCCGGCATCGGGCCGGGCGCACTGGTCGGCCCGGGGCGGTCTCGATCCTCAGGTCGTCAGGTCGACCGCCACGCTCCCCGTGTTCGTTCCGACGTTTCCGCTCGTTGGTGTCAGCTCGATGCTGTAGGTACCAGTGCCGGGGAGCAAGACTCCGGTTAACGAGTCGGACTGCGAAGCGCAGCCACCATTCCCGATCTCCGTCCCGTTCGGACTGAGTACTTGCAGCGTGAGGTCGCAGTTGCCTGGGAAGGTGCCGCCGCTCGTCGCCACTGAGACAGTTTGTCCAGCAGTACCGGAAAAGGTGAAGGTTTGGCCCTGACCAGTGTGGGTCGAGGTAAAGGTGACCGGTGCTCCGTTCTCTGTGATGGTGCCGTTGGCGGGGTTCTCCGATACCGCCAGATTCAGGCTGCCGGTATTGGTCCCGACGTTCGACGCTTCTGGGAAGAGCTCAATGGTGTACGTGCCCTTGCCGGGAAGCGTCGTGTCGCCGATGAAGCTCGACTGCGACGCACACCCGCCGTTGCCCAATACGGTGCCGCTCTGGCTGACGAGCAGGATTTCCAGGTCGCAGTTGCTAGGGAAAGTCCCCCCGTACGTGGACACGGTTACGACCTGCCCCGGCTTGCCTTTGAAGGTGTAGTTCCGCCCTTGCCCGGTGTGAGTTGCGGTGAAGGTTGCAGCCGGGCCGTTCTCGATGACGGTGGAGTTCGCCAGGTCGCTCGAAAGGGCGACTTTCACGGAGCCGGAGTTCGACCCCACGTTTGCTCCCTGCGGCTGCATGACGATGGTGTACGTGCCCGTGCCCGGCAGCGTGGTCTCACCGAGGAAACCCGTCTGCGATGAGCACCCCGCGTTACCTATGACGGCTCCGGCGGAGTCCTCCAGGAGCATCTCCAGGTCGCAGGTGCCCGGGAACGTACCGTTGTAGGCGGACACGCTCACCTGCTGGCCGGCGGTGCCGCTGAAGGTCAGATTGCCGCCCTGCCCTGTCGACGTCGTGGTGAAGCTGACCGGGGCGCCGTTCTCGGTGATGGGCACGTTCGCCACGTTGGAGGAGAGAGCGATGGTGACATGCTTGCCTGAAGTGTTTCCGAGGTCGTTGTTCTCCGGGACCAGGTCGATGTAGTAGGTGCCCTTACCCTCGAGCGTCGTGTCGCCGATGAACGTGGAACTCGACGAGCACCCTCCGTCGGCCAACACGGTGCCGTTCGAATCGAGCAAGAACATCTCGAGATCGCAGCTACCCGGGAAGTTGCCGTCGTAGGCGGAAATGCTCACCGTTTCGACCTTCTTGCCCCTGAACGAGTACTCCTGTCCCTGGCCGGTGCCGGTGGTCGTGAACGTCGTCGGGGTCGCCGCGTCGGCCGTGATCGTGCCAACCGCCTGGTTGGACGAGAGGTACAGCGTCACGGTCCCCAGGTCGTTGTCGGTCGGAGCCAGCTTCAACGTATAGGTGCCGGCCCCCGGCAGCGTCGTCTCACTCAGGAAGCCGCTCGTGCCGACACAGCCGTCGCTCGAAACCGTGTTCCCATTCTGGTCGAGCAACAGGAGGTTGACGTCGCACGCACTTGCGAAGGTCCCGTTCGTCACGGTTGCCGTGACTACCTCGCCCGAGTTGCCCGAGAATGTCCATGTCGACGCTTGGCCGGCTGTGGTGATCGATGCGGTCGTCGGAGTCGCCGCGTTGGCGCTGATGGTGCCGCTGTTGGCAGATGCCGTCCCTCCCCCCACGAGCAGCAGCACGCCACACATGGCTGCACTGGCTGCCCCGAGGCACAGTAGCTGGCGCCACAATCGGTGCATTGAGGTCCACACGTGTGCAACGCGTCCGAGTTTCGTCGTTGATGCAGGCATAGGAAATCCCCTTCCGATGCGTCACAACCGCCTTCGACGCGGCCGAAAATACCGCAGTCTGCGCCGTGAAGCGAGACCCTTTTTTGCACCGGAAGTCACGAATTGGAAGCTCGGATTTCAGGGCTTTTTTGCACTGTGACGGAAACAACGATCAATGGGGAGCGACAGGGCGACGAATCCGGCCTGCGCTCAGGGAGGACGCGAAAGAAAGTGCAGGTCCCAGTGGGTCAGCGGTTCAGACCGTTGGTCCCGGCTCCTTGACGAAGGCGGAGAAGGGCGGCTGCTCCCCGGCGGGTGGGATGACGGCATTGGAGATACCGGTGGTGTTGCCCGGTGCGGCCAGGGTTGGGGGCTCGGCGAAGCCGCGGCGGCCGAGGTCGAGGCAGTCGAGCAGGTCGTTGGCGTTGGCGTCCCGGTAGGTCATGGCGGGCAGATTCCACTTGCGCTCGATCGTCTTCAGCACGGAGGTGTGGTCGTACACCGTGTGCGAGACGAAGTTCGGCTTGCTGTACGGCGAGACCACTACGGTCGGAACTCGGAAGCCGTAACGGTCGTACCCACCGGGCTGATCTGCACTGGTAAGCGTCGGCGGGATGTCATCGGGGGGGATGGCCGGCGGTGGCGCCACATGGTCGTAGTAGCCACCATGCTCGTCATAGGTCCACACGAGCAGTGTGCGGTGCCACGCCGGGCCGTTCATCAGCGAGTTGACGACGGCCGACACGAAGTATTCGCCGAGAGCCAGATCCTGGGGATTCTCTTCGGTTGCCGTCAGGATGTTTGGGTCTACGTAGGACACAGCCGGGAGCGAACCTGACCTGGCGTCTGCATGGAACTGGTCGATGGTCTTGATGTTCGAGGGGTTCTTCTTCACGATGTCGGCGATCACGAAGAGCGTGGACGCATTGGTCGCATAGCTGGCCCAGCTGATGTTGTGCGCATCGAGCCGGTCGAAGATGGTGCCGTTCGGCGGGATTCCAGTGATCGAGGTGTCGTCCGTGGCGATCAGCCCGAAGGCGGTTCCCGACAGGAGGAAGCGGCGGTTCGGGTACGTCTGGGCCAGCACGGAGCAGAAATAGCGGTCGCAGAGAGGAAAGGTCTTGGCGAGCGAATGGTAGAAAGGAATTTCCTCGGCCGTGTAATACGCCATCGACCACTCATTGCTGCTTTCGGGACCGATGAACCCGTCGTTGCGCCCGTCCCCGTATTGCAGGTGGCTGGCGTTCCATGTCTGTGTCACATGGCCCGCCTGAGCCGTATCCGTCTCGTGGAAGGCGCGCACATATCCGCCGGAGGGATCGGGGTTGGTGTTGATCGGGTGGCCGTGGCGGTCAAGTGCGAAGCCGTCGCCTCGGCCCAGCATCCCGAGATAGTTGTCGAACGAATGATTCTCCTGCATCACGACGACGATGTGATCGATCTCGGGGAGCGTGTCTGCGCCTTCGGGCAACTTTGGGTTGGGAAGAGAGCCGGGGCGGCGCCACTGCGAGCGCGGCGGGAGCCGTGTCGACACAGCATCCGGTTTCGTCCCCCAAGCCGTGCCCGCTGTAGCTGCACTGACTCCCACTGCAGCAGCCCCTACACCAAGTGCACCTTGCAGGAGCTGCCGTCTCGACCAACTTCGATCCGTCCCCATGATCAGCCATTAGAGCACTGCTGAAACGGTCTGGCGAGGGTGCCGACCTGCGCCCTACTTCCGGGCAGGTTGACGCTCCGCTAGTGGCGCGCTTCACAATTGTCGTTCACAGAGGCGTCACGTTGGTCGTGCCGGGTTCGCGAGCGAGGGGCCAGGAGCGCGGCGCCGGCCTGCACCGATCCGACTGCCGGTTGCCAAACTCTGTGATTACATCTCGATAAATTGAGATGTACTGCTCCACCATCCGGTGGCTGCTAAATCGTCGAACGGCTACTTGTCGAACCGTCTGCCGGTCGATGTGGTCAATTTCCCGGATTGCATCGACGGCCGATGCGACATCAGCCACGATGGAACCCGTCGTCCCGTTGTCGATGATCTCTGACATGGACCCACGATCGAAGGCAATAACCGGGGTGCCGCAGGCCATCGCCTCAACGACCGAGAGCCCGAACGGCTCGTCAAAGTCGATCAAATGGAGGAGAGCAATGGCATTGCCCAAGAAGGACGAGCGGTCATTGGCATGGACCGGACCAACGTACTGCACTTGATCGCCGTCGAGGCGCGGCGAGATCTCTTGATCGAAATACGCCTGATCCTGAATGATTCCAGCAATGCGAAGCGGGACCCCTACTTCTCGAGCGGCCTCGATTGCCGCGACGACTCCCTTGTCGGGGTGGATGCGTCCGAAGAATGCCAAGTAGGAACCCGGTTCGGGATGGAAAATGAAGCCGTCAGTGGCAATCCCGTGATGGACGGTGCCGACATAGTCCAGAGCGGGGTGCCTGTCTGCGTTGCTGATTGCGACATAGAACGTGCTGGGGTTGTACTTGACGTAGACCGGCACAATCTTGGGCGAAGAGAAGCCATGAATTGTCGTGAGCACCGGAGTCGAGATCAATCCTGAGTAGGTAAGCGGGAGAAAGTCGAAACTGTTGTGGATGACGTCGAACTCGGATGCCTGTTCGAAGATCTCCGATATGTGAAGACACTCGGCAACTTTCGGATCGATGCTCTTATCCTCTGACCAACCTCTGGGGATCACGCTGCGCAGACGAGCCGATGTTTCTGAATCACCAGTCGCGAAAAGCGTGACGTCGTGACCTCGTGCGACGAGTCCTTCGGTGAGAAGAGAGGCAAAGAGCTCCCATGGTCCGTAGTGCCGTGGTGGGACACGCCATGCAATCGATCCGAGTACCGCGATGCGCACCTGTTGTCAGCGCCCAAATCCGATGCGGTCCGCCTTCTTGTCTCTCTCCTCCTTCTTCCCTTTCTTTGCTTCCCGCTTTTCCTTGAGAGACTTCCCGGGCTTCTTTCCGGATGGTTTCTGGGGTGATCTGTCAGGCACGAGGCTCTCCAATCATGGGTATGTAGCTTCTTGACTTAATCAGCAGTACATCTAAGGGATGCAAGTAGTTCGTCCATAGGCACCGTGGCGACGCCGATCGCAGAGTCGCCGATGCCGTAGGGAAGGACAAGAGTCCCCGAGTGCAGTAGTGACCCGCAGGAGTAAACGACATTTGGCACGTAGCCGTCCTGTTCATCGGTAGCTGGGCTGATGAGCGGCTGTCGAAGCCGGCCGATGATCCGAGTCGGATCTTCAAGGTCAAGCAAGATCGCACCGATGTTGTATGTGCGCATGGGACCGACACCGTGGGTGAGCACCAACCAGCCCGCTTCCGTCTCGATTGGCGACCCGCAGTTGCCGAGCTGCAGGACCTCCCAGGACTGAGTTGGGAGCTGGCACGGCAGGACCTCGTCCCAGCGATGTGGGCTATCCGAATAGGCAATGGTGTTCGACTCCCGATCGCTCCGAGACAACGCGGCGAAGCGACCGTTAATGCGCCGCGGAAAGAGCGCAAGGCCCTTGTTGTCGGCGGCCGCTCCGACCATCGGTGTCGAGGTGAAGTTCAGGAAGTCACGTGTTTCGAGGAGCTGTTGACGGACGTCGGTACCGTTGTACGCCGTATATGAGGCGAAGTAGGTAAGGGTGCCATCGTCTTCGACAAATCTCACGAAGCGGGCGTCTTCCATGCCGCTAGATTCGGCACTCGTTGCCGGCAGAAGCACCCGCTCACTCAGAGGGGTGTTCGTTTCGAATTGTACGGCGTAGCTCCGTTCGGCGATCCTTCGTATGAGGCCGATAATCCTTCGTGCCTGCTTGCGAGTCGCCGTCTGCTTCTCCAGGAGTCTGAGACGTTTCTCCAGGTCTGCCTCGGTAAATCGCTTTCCGAGCCGGCCCAGGACGTAGTCTGCGTCTTCGCCGCCTCCGCGGAGACGACGGAGTTCCCCTCTGAAAACCTCGGACTCGAGGAGTGCCGCGCCGTGACGTCCAGTGACGGCAAAGGCTGGTGGGGGATCAAATTCAATGGTGTTCGAACCGGTGATGATCCCGGTCCGAAACCCGATTGAGGACCGGTGTCCTTCGCCGATTCCCCGGACGCTGACAATGAATCGAGCATTGCCCTTGTTGACTCGCGTTTGATCCGGATGGATGACGATGCTCGGATTGCAAACCGCGGCACCCTCAATGGCGTATTCACTTGTGAAAGTCGCCCCGAGAAGGAGGCGTCGATTCGGCGACAGTTGGAGATCCGGGTCGAGGCGATCGGACAACTCGTCAGCGTGCCGGAGGAAGGTGTCGGTCAAGTAATGGTGCCGCCCATCGAAGCGCGCCATCACATCGTCAAGACTTCGCTCGACTTCCTCGTCCGTCAGCGCCAAGACACGCTGCAGGACAGCCGAAGAGCGCGAGTCCTGCCCGTCGAAGCCTTCGTGGCCCGGAACGAAGAGGCGGGTCACCACTCGCGATCTGTCGGCGACGATGTGCGCTGAGCTTCGTCTGACGGCGTGTGACGCCTGCAGGGTCACTGTAAGACCCTCAGAGAGGTCCGGGCGTGCTGCAGGGTCGAGAGAAGGGCCAGCGTCGACTCGGTACCCTGATTGCGGTTGACGCCGCCGCACTCCAAACCATCAAAGGATCCACCAGTCTCGGGATCCCACATGAGGACCGATCCGTCGTTGTCACCAAGAAACCAACTGGCGGAAGCTGAGATGCCGTCTCCCCACCGTCGGCTGCTGTCGACACTCCTCGCGCGGGCACACGCATCGGCGAGAGCTGCCACCTCAATTGGTTGTTGATCGAATCCCGGGCCATGGTCATGGGGACCACTGCCTCCGGCCGGAGTGACCGAGAGGTGACCCGGTGAGCATTGTCGATCGAGAAGCCATTCCAAGAGGTCCAACCCACGCCGAACGAGAACCGGTCGCTCAAGCGCTGATCCGGCCGCAATCATCGCCTCGGGGAGAGTGGCGTTGGCGTAGGTCAGAGTCGGTTCTGGCCACGGCCAGGCGGTTCGCCAGCGGGGTCTCTTCATCGAGTCGGCCGCATCGATGAGCAGGGCGCGCGCTGACAGGTGGTCAGGTTGAACAGTGAGCAATTCGGCCGCACCGAGTGCAGCGAAGGCCATCGCCCTCGGCCACGGTGATCGCGGTCTCATTGCTTGTTCAAGCCCGCGAGTGGCCCGGTGGCGGATTTCGTCGTCACCGCTGTGCGAGGCCGCGGTGCCGAGCCCCCATATGCATCGTCCCCAGCAGTCGTCGAGTGCCGGTGAGTCTTCCCAGGCGCCGTGTCGATTCATTCGATTTCGACATTTGCCTTGTGGTTCCAACGCCTCCAGAAGAAATCGCAAGCTGACTACAGCCAAGTGACGCACCGCCGGCGCGCCGCCCGGCTCCCGGGTGGCGACGACCAGCACCCGAGCCATGTCGTCAGTGCAATAGCCGTGCTCTGGTCTGGGCTGGCGATACAGGGCGTGTTCGTAGGTGCCGTGCCCATCGGTCATGGAGATCAGGTGGCCGAAGTCGGGTTCGGGAGTTTCCCGGGGCGAGGTCACACCAGTGCGGGTCGTTCCGCGAGGATGCAATTGCCCAAATGCAGGTACTTGCTTGCCACGACGGACCAA
The DNA here is from genome assembly GCA_963840435.1 of uncultured Acidimicrobiaceae bacterium. GTDB lineage: Bacteria > Actinomycetota > Acidimicrobiia > Acidimicrobiales > RAAP-2 > Bog-473. The sequence goes on from CAWIYY010000001.1 coordinate 129,865, forward strand.
CCGAGGCTCGGCGCGAGCCGGGACGCCTCCGCGGCCATTTGCGCGGCCAACTCCGGCCTGGTCAACACCCTCCTGAGGGCGAGTTCCATCGCATCGGTATCATCATGGTCGACGACGAGTCCGGCACCACTTGAAAGCAATTCGACTGCATGGGGAAACGCCGTCGCGACCACCGGTCGCCCTGCAGCAATGGCATCAACGAGGACACCTGAGGTCACCTGGTCAGTCGAGTCATAGGGCAGCACGACCACTTTGCAGGACTGGATGAGGGCCGTGAGTGACGCCACGTCGCGATAGTCGGCGTCGAAACTGACGGCTGACGCAATCCCGTGACGCTCTGCCTGCTCCATTCGATCTTGACGGTAGGACTCTCCATGGGCAGCAAGAACTTTTGGGTGCGTTTGTCCGGCAACGAGGTAGCGCGGCCGCGTCGGGAGGTCATGCAGTGTTCGCATCGCTTCAATGACTCGTTCGATGCCCTTTCCGGGCCCGATGAGACCCCAGGTCAGCAAGAGGGGCGGTCCATCCCTGTCGGGTACGACACGCTTCGTGGGGATGGCAGCGCCATGCGCGATCGTGGTCACCTTGCGAGAATCCACGTCGAACCGGTCGCACAGGCGAACTCGGGCCGCCTCGGTCATGACGACCACCCGATCAGCCAGCGCGGCCACGTCATTCAGCACAGACCACTGATGGGGCGTCGGATTCGTCAGAATTGTGTGGGCGATCACGATTGAAGGGACGTGAAGACCGCCCAGGATCTCGAGAACCTCGTCACCGTCGCTGCCACCGTAGAGTCCGTACTCGTGCTGGACGACCGCGACATCACATTGGTTCAATGCGTCTGCACCCGCAGCGAGGGAGTGCGGTGATCCGTTGACGACCTCGCCTATGACCCGATCATCCGAAGCAATTCGGCTGCCCGATTCAACGATCCGTACGACGCCCACGTGAGTGTCGTGCACAGCCAATCCGGTCGCGAGCGCAGCGGTGAACGTGGCGAGTCCACATGCGGTCGGAGGGTAAGAGCTGAGAATCCCAAAAGAGCGAGCGCGCCCATCAAGACCTTCGGCGGGCATGTTCGGGACGCGCACAGTTGCTCCTCAAAGAAGCCTGGTCGAGGCGTCGAACCTGCACGGGGCGACTGCGGCCGACATGGCCGTCCTGCCCAAGCGAAGCGACTCTCCCAAGGGGACGAGTCCAACAGCTTACCGGAGAAACCCGCTGCTCATTCTGTCGGGCCAGGCCATTGAGGGTACGCGATAACTGCGGTCCCATAGGTGCTGAATTGCCTGGGTATTTGACAATCTCCTGCGTTCCCCAATTGCGTCGGTCTGGCGAACCCCGCCGTCGGTCTCGGCCATACCTCATGAAGGGCAGAGTTCGAGGCAAGGTGGTCATCTCCTTCTGATTCACGGATCACCTCGATCCGCACGCTTCGACCGGTGCTCTCTTGTCGATTTGGTTCTGGCGGGTCTGATGGCATGGGCGAGACCTCTTTGCCTGGGCGACAGTCCTGGTGCGCCGGTGTCGACGCAGCCGTGGCAGCACGATCCCGCGCGAATTTCGCGTGGTCCACCGCTGATCAGAATGCTGTCCCTCGGTGACCATTGCCTGACATTCGTGACCTTTGTCGTTCGGCCTCCATTTTCGTCTGTTTTCGTCATCCACCCCCGTGTGGGCCCCGTAGAAGCTCATGAAGAGAGGACGAGGGCGGTTCACCGCACTCATATGGGGAGGAGTTCCAGTGGTCCCTGGCAGGGTGAACGGGCAGTCTGCATCCCGGAGTCCCCTCGCAGCGGCCGTCTGGCCTCCTCTGATCGCCGTTTCCAGGATCGCGCCGCAGCCACACCGCAAGCGATGCGCCACGGGACGTTCCTGCCGCCATGTCTCCTGGGTCGGATCACCGACAAAGGGTGGTCCTGGCTTCTCCGATTTTGGGTTTCGCGTTGGCCTGACCGTGTTCCCCGTTCCGTCAGCATCTGCCTTCCTTGCTCCCCAACGAAAGGAAAATCACCCATGACCGTCAATCGTCGCGACTTCCTGATCCGCGGTTCCGCTGCTGTGGCAGCAGTTGGAGCGGGAACTCTCCTGCCAGGGCTCCCGTCATCTGCGGGAGCTTCCGAGAACCAGAACCACTCACTCGATAGCCAGTCGGATGCGCCACAACTGCCGGAAGGCGACGCAGCCCTCCCGCTCGTCGCACGGATCCGTGACGTGCGTACGGGGGAAATAGATCTCTTCTTTGGCGAGCACGAGGTCACCTACCGTGATCCTCAGCTGGCAGCCCGTCTGTACAAAGCCACGCAGTAGGCCGTACCACCGTCGATCTGGGACACCCCATCTCGACCCACACTCACGCGCCTGGAGCTGCGTAGGCAACCAGTCGCCCGAACCCGAAAGGTGAGCCATGTCTTCTCATCGTGAAGCACCCGAGATCTCCAAAGATCCCGTGGCGGACAGTACCGACCTTTATGCCTTCGTCAGTCCCGATGCGCCGAGCACCGTGACGTTGATTGCCAATTACCTGCCGCTCCAAGGACCGGCGGCAGGGCCCAACTTCTACGAGTTCGGGGATGAGGTCCTCTACGAGATCCTCATTGACAACGACGGGGACGCCAAACCCGACATCTCGTTCCAGTTCCGTTTCAACACGACAATCCGGAACCAGAACACCTTCCTCTACAACACCGGCCCAATACAGTCGCTTGACAGTCCGAATTGGAACCGGGTGCAGACTTATGACCTTCAGCGTGTGGACTACCCGAGTGGAAACGTCACGGTGCTCGGTACGAATCTCCCGTGTCCACCGTGCAATGTCGGTCCACTGTCCACGCCTCGCTATGAGACCACTCTGGGAATGCCGGCCATTCAATCGCTTGGCAGCGGGATAAAGGCCTTCGCCGGCCAAAGGGCGGAGGGTTTCTACGTCGATCTGGGGGCCATCTTCGACCTCGGAACGCTGCGACCCTTCCAGGAATTGCATGCAACGTTCGGTGTCACAGGACCCCTGTCTGCAATGTCCGGAATTGACTCGACCAATACGCTCAACGTCCACTCCTTGGCATTGCAGATCCCCAAGGAACAACTCACCGCAGGTGGCATCGACCCGACCGATCCGTCGCAGCAAAGCTCGGTCATCGGGGTATGGACAGCCGCGAGCCGAAGGAAGGTGAGGTTCAATGAAGCGTTCCTCGGCCAGCCATTTGAAACTGGCCCATGGACCCAGGTGTCGCGGCTCGGCAACCCGCTCTTCAACGAGGTCATCGTCCCGATGGCCTCGAAGGACTTCTGGAACTCCAGCCAGCCTGTAAATGACAGCCAATTCGCCAAGTACGTTTCAAATCCAGAACTGGCCAACCTTCTTCCCATTCTCTACACACCACCGTCGGCGGCCGGGCCGGCCGAGGGAGCATTCCCCAAGCTGTTTTCGTACAACAGCGGCAGCCCGAACAGGATCGACCTTCTGGCGATCCTGTTGACTGGCATTCCGGCCGGGACGTTGTCAGTTGCGCCGACGTTCCAGAACTTCACCGGGCCGACCCAGGCCGACATGCTCCGGCTGAACATGGCGATTGGACCCTCGAGCACACCCAACACGTTGGGGTTGTTGGCCCTTGACGCAGCCGGATTTCCCAACGGCCGGCGCGTCTTCGACGACGTTGTGACGATCGAGCTTCGCTGCATCGCCGGCGTGCTGGCTCCCGGTATTGTCCCCGGGTTCCCCAACCCTGGAGACGCCGCGGCAGGAGAGATTTATGATGTCGTGAATGGGGGCACAGACACGACAGTGGGTGGCACCGAGATTTACCATTCCACGTTCCCCTATCTGGGCCGCCCCCACTCGGGGTACAACGCGCCCAGCGTCGCGTCGTGACGGCGCCCTCGACACACAGTCACACCCACCCAGGAACCGAGCGGCCTCCCGGTCCAAGCGAGGGAGCGGTGGTTCTCGATATCGGAGAGGGGGTGGGGGCGGCCGTGATCTACACGGACTCCGACCTAGAAGGCCAGGAGCTCGAGATTCGGCGCGCGTCGGGCGAATGGCGGGGAGTCCACACGGCCGTCAGGGAGCGAACGATCGGCGGCTCAATGCACTGCGCAGCCGTCTTCGGCTCCTTGGGCGAGGGCAACTGGGAACTCCGTGTACGCGGAAGCAGCGATGCGAAACCAGTCCTTGGCGTCTATGTGCCGGGGGGATCGGTGGTTGAGGCTCTCTGGCCTTAAGGTTCTCAGCGGGTTGTCTCTTGATATGCCGGGCACATATGTCACGGCCTCCGCTCTAGCGCGATGGCTTGACCAACCCGACCTGGAATGCGAACACGGCCGCTTGGACTCTGTCTCTGAGTCCCAGCTTGGTCAAGATCCTGCCCACATGGGACTTCACGGTCGCCTCGGAGACGAAGAGATGGTCGGCGATCTCGGCGTTTGACAAACCCTCGGCCATCTCAATAAGGACCTCGCGCTCGCGTTCAGTCAAGGCGTCCAGCTCGGTTGAAGAGTGTTCCGAGCCAGAGTCGTTCTCGGGCAATTGCCACGCGAAGGTGTCCAGCAGCCTGCGGGTGACCCGCGGAGATACCACCGCATCGCCTCGAGCAACGACCTGTATCGCTGAGATCAATTCTGCTGGTGGAATGTCCTTGAGCAGGAAGCCGCTCGCACCAGCCCGAAGCCCGGCGAAGGCGTACTCGTCGAGGTCGAAGGTGGTGAGGATAAGAACACGTGTCGTGGAATCGCTATGGACGATACGGGACGTCGCCTCGATCCCGTCCATGCCAGGCATCCGAACGTCCATGAGAACGACGTCAGGACGTAGTTCAGCAGTTAGGTCGACAGCCTCTTCGCCGTCTGACGCTTCACCGACAACCTCGATCTCCGGCTCTTCCTCGAGGATCATTCGAAAGCCTTTCCTCAAGAGCGCCTGATCGTCGACGAGCAGAACTCGGATGCTCACCGGTCCGCCCTCACCCGGGCCGTTACCTCCCAACCGCCCTCCGGTCTCGGCCCAGCGGTGAGAACCCCACCGCTGAATGCAGCCCGCTCGCGCATGCCACCCAATCCGTGGCCTTCTCGGGTCGCACTCACTGTCTTGCCGTCGTCCGACACGTGTACGTCAACGAACGGCATGTCGTAGGAGAGCCTGACGTGGGCCACCGACGGCTCCTGGGCGTGTTTCAAGATGTTGGTCAGGGATTCCTGGACGATCCTGAAGACAGTGAGCTCCACCCCTGGCGGTACATCGAATGATGCGCCCGCTTGTGCGAACTCAACATCGAGTCCGGTCGCACGCACGCCGTGCAGCAGCCGGGGTAGACCAGACAGCTGAGGCTGAGGCTCCCGATCGAAAGCAGGTTCATCCGATCGGAGCACGCCGAGAAGATGGCGCATGTCGGTCAGCGCCAGGCGACCCGTCGCCGAAACGTCCGCCATGGCCTCCTTGGCCTTGTTCGGGTGGGCGTCGGCCGTTGCCACCGCCCCGTCGGCCAAGGTGACCATGATGGAGACGCTGTGGGTGATGACGTCGTGCATCTCCCTGGCTATTCGTGATCGTTCGGTCGCTGCGGCCAGCATGGCTTGTTGTTCGCTCTCGTACTCGAGACGCCTGGTCCGCTCAACGAGCGAACCCATGTATGAACGCCAAGTGCGAAGAGCGATGCCAATGAAGAGCGCCGCCACGAGCAAACCAGTAAGAAAGACGACGGATTTGACGATGTCCCCACCCGGGACCCATCGAACGGATGCCAGGATCGCTCCGGCCAAGACGACAACAGCTCCGAGGAGGGCGCGTTTGGGAGTCGCATGAACGGCCAATGTGAACAGGGCCACGAGGAGTGCGATATCGGCAGGTAGCGGAACCGAAATCATCCATTGAACAAAGGCCACCCCGGCAATCAGTGAGAAGACCAGCGACGGAGCCTGCCGGCGCCAGATCAGTGGAAGGATCAATGCAACCTGAAACAGAATTTCATTCCGTCCCTGCTGCACAAACCCACCCGGGAGCGTGAGGCAGGCGATGAGGAGCAAGACCACAACGCCGGTGTCGCTCCACAACTGATGGCCGGCGTCCCAGTCTCGGATCCGGTTCCACCAGACCTTGATTCGCTCAACGTGCCATTCGGAAACGATTGGTCGATCCGTAGTCGAGATCGTCATGGCCTCATTGTCGCGTGCGAGGCTGAAGGGTTGTACTCGCCAAAAGGATGAGTCCGCAGATGGGGAAATCATCCCTGGGCAGGTCGACAACAATCGGACGAATTCCTACATTTCGACCCATGCTTGCCCCTCGGAACAGATGCGTCCTATGACCACCGATGTACCCGCGTTTGCGGTGGTCACGACCGGTCTGACGAAGAACTTCGGCGATCGGAAGGTCGTCGACAGCCTGGACCTCACGATCCCGAGCGGGTCCGTGTGCGGGTTCGTGGGCCCAAACGGCGCCGGCAAGACCACGACCATCCGAATGCTCTTGGGGCTGATCCGTCCGTCCAGCGGTCAAGGTCAAATCCTCTCCGGGGACATTCACGATCCGCCCTCCTATCTGGACCGGGTTGGGGCCCTCATCGAATCTCCCGCCTTCTATCCGCCATTGAGCGGACGGGACAACCTTCTGGCCCTCACCCGCCTGGGACAATTACCGTCTTCATCGATTGACGATGCGTTGGAGCGAGTTGGATTGGCCGACCGCGCCGCAGACCGATTCAGCCGATATTCGTTAGGCATGAAGCAACGACTGGGCATCGCCGCCGCTTTAGTGGCCGATCCTGCCTTGCTCATCCTGGACGAGCCGACCAACGGCCTGGACCCAGCGGGAATTGTTGAAATGCGAAGTCTCATTCGGTCTTTGGCCGACCAGGGCATGACGCTCTTCGTCTCAAGCCATCTTCTCTCCGAGATCGAGCACATCTGTGATCACGTGGTGATGATCCGAGATGGGCGGAGTGTTTTCCAGGGATCTGTTGCCGAGCTCCGCGGTCTGCGCACGGCGGAACTCGTACTGCGACCTGAAGATCCAGGTCAGCTCGGCCTCTTGGCTCAACTGATTCGGGATCGGGGTCAGGAGGCAGAGGTTGAGGAGGCAACGAGATCTGTGGTCGTCACCGACAGTAGCTCGATGGCTGGAGAGCTGAATCGACTGGCCTTCGAGTCGGGCGTGATTATCAATCACTTGGCCGAGCGCGAGCGGAGTCTCGAGGAGGCATACTTCGCCCTTACCGGTACCCACTCGGGCGATGTCGAAGACAGCGGCGCCTTGGGGGTGATCCGATGATCGTTGCCGCGTTCCGTAGTGAATGGGTAAAGCTGAGGCGACCGAACCTTTTGCTAGGAAGTTACGTCGGTCTGGCCCTTGCTGCATCCCTCTTTGCCATCCTCCTCTTCGCACAGGCTCCAGTTACAGGTAATGGCGGGGGACTCCCGAGCCTCACTCAGCTCGCGCAACCGAACGGGCTGATACACGGTGTCAACCGAGCGGCCGTACTTCTCGGTATCGTCGCGTTCGGGATCGCCGCTACTCAGATCGCCAGTGAATACAGTCTCGGAACTCTTCGCCAACTACTTGTCCGCCAACCGAGACGTCCGATCCTCTTGGCTGGCAAGTTTCTGGCGGTGATCACTTTCATGGTCGGCGCTGTGGTGTTCTCGTCGATGGTTGCTACCGTCGCTTCGTTCGTCATGGCCCATGCCCGCCACGTACCCACGGCCGCTTGGACCTCAGGTGCCGGAATCAGCGACTTGACGCGAGCACTCGGAGACCTACTTTTGGCCACGGTGGGGTTCACTACCTTCGGTCTTGTGGTTGGCCTACTTTTCCGGTCTTCGGTCACCGCTGTGATCGTCGGCTTCGCCTATTTGATTCCGGTTGAGGCTGTCGTGGTTCGGATAGCGCCGCATGCGGCTACCTGGCTGCCGGGTCAACTGCTCCAAGCCGTAGCGGCGGGTGGTCTGTCACCGGACGGGTTTGCCCACTCGTTGATTCTCAGTACCGTGTATCTCGTGATAGCAGCGGCGGCGGCGACCGCAGTCTTCGTCCGCAGGGACGTCACAGCGTGAGTGTCTGCTTTATTCGCCGCCCGTCACTGCAGATCGAGTTACGCGGACGTGTTCAGGATCGGCCCTGATGCGCGTTATCGCATCTGAAGCCGCGGTTTTGAGGTACGCCGGCGCGACCCCCTTCCCGGAGAAGAGACACACTGGACCAGCGAGCCCTGTTCCCACATTGTCCTTGTGGAAGCGATGGGTCGAGTCGAGACCTGGAAAGGATCGGACTCTGCAAAATGACCAGATCCATGGGTGACCCCACTGAAGGGACTGCAGGTCCATCGCGCTCGCCGAAGGTCAGTCAGCACGCCAGCGGAACCGTACCGGTGCTTCGGTCAGTCTTCCCTGCACCGATTGCCGCCAAGGTACCCGAGGTCATCGCCTTGTTCTGGGTCGTCAAGATCCTGACAACGGCTGGCGGTGAAGCCACATCGGACTACTTCAAAACCTGGGGGAACATTGGCGGAGGTGGCACCGAGCTTCTGCTTTTCGCCATCGGTCTGGTCCTGCAGTTCGCCACCCGCCGTTACCGGGCATTTGCATATTGGTTCCTCGCCTACGCCATCGCGATCTTCGGGACTGGCGTATCTGACTTTCTCCATCTCGATGTTGGTATCCCATACGCGGGCACAACTGTGCTGTGGGCGGCGATTCTGGCCACGATATTTCTTGTGTGGTACCGGATGGAGGGAACGCTCTCCATCCACAGCATCACGACACAGCGACGAGAGAGCTTCTACTGGGCGACGGTGTTCGCGACGTTTGCACTCGGGACCGCGCTCGGAGACTTCACTGCGACCGCGCTCGGCTTGGGGTATCTGGCGTCGGGAATTCTGTTTGGTGTGGCCATCCTCATTCCTGCGGTGGCCTGGTGGAGATTCAATCTGAATGCTGTGGTCGCGTTCTGGTGCGCGTACGTCCTGACCCGCCCTCTCGGGGCGTCATTTGCCGACTACATCAGTAAGCCGGCCAGCCTGAGCGGAATCGGGTTCGGAGACGGGCCCACAGCACTTGTGTTCACCATTGCCGTTGCAGCACTCGTGCTCTATCTGGCCCTTGTGCGACCTGACATCCAGCGTCCCGGCAGCGGGTTGGAACCCCCAGATCAAAGCCATCCACGTCGTTGACTACGGTTCCTGTGTTGGCCGTCATCAGAATCCGCCCTCTCTCGCCATCTCGAAATGCGCCCCGGACACAACCCTGACCTGCACCATCCCTCCGGAGGCCGGAGAGCATCCCCGAGCCAGGTAAGACGCGACCGGCGGTCCAACCTTGACCCGATCCCCTCACCAAGGGTTTCGATGAGCCGATCCCGCGCAATGGAGTTTTCGGGTGGTGGTGGAGGATGACCGATCGCCGCTAGGTCATACGTAGTATCACCGGAAGGGCGACTCGGAGTCGGTTTGTCGACCAGGAGAAGTTTCCATCTGAGCCCTTATCCGGAGGTTCCGTTGAGGCAACGAAACAGGCGGCACCTGGAGGAACAGGTCCTCGTTTGCCCTCCAGCGGTCACAACCTCCTCATATGGTTCAGTCAGATCTGGACCCTTTCGAGTTCTGCCCGCGACCAGGGCGCGGTCACGCGGCCAGGGTCAGACGGACGGTGCCAGTCATTCAATTCAGTCCGGCGGTGATCTGCACGAACCTTGCTCCGCATCGACCACCATCAGAGTCAGGGAACACGCCATCAAGTGATCACGTCCGCAGACGCAAAGGTGTTGGAGAGATTGGTCGGAACGGCAACCTTTGCACGCGGCAGTGACTATGCACGGTCCGGTGCGGTCAGAAAGCGCACGTGGAGCCCCGGTGGTACCCATGTGGTCGGCGAGGTTCAAGGCGGGGAACGCCGGCCCTACGTGGCCACGGTTACCTTGACCCGGTCGCGATCCAAAGAGCTCTCCGCGTTTGAGGCCACATGTACCTGCCCGGTCGGTGTGAACTGCAAGCATGCGGTGGCGCTCGTCCTTGCCGAGGAATCCTCGGTGCATCCCGGTCAGGTTCCTCGGCTCACGCTCGTTCGGGGCGACACCGCACGAGTTCCGCCGGCTCGGCGTGACGGACCCATCCGACCAGTCGATCAGGTCTCCGACCAGACCGACTGGAAGCTTCCCTTGGAGATTCTGTTGGACTCTGATGGGGGAGAGCCAATGGAGTCCGGCGATACCGACGTTGGGCTCCAGTTTGAGCTGGTCTTGGATCCGGGCGGCGCAGGAATCCGGGTTCGACCGGTGACACCCGGTGCGAACGGCAATTGGGTGAGAACCAGGATTTCATGGTCGAGTCTCGACTACTACCGCTATGGGGCGAGGCGCACGCCTCAAGCTGCCGAGCGGCTCGCCTTGGTCAAGGAGTTGCTGGCGCTCAGCCGTCTTGACAGTCGTCGCCCCCTCTATGGCCATTCCGACGACGTGGTGCGACTCGAGACCATTAACAGCCGGAGATTGTGGGACCTCATCGGCGAAGCCAGAGCCCTGGGGCTCCCGTTGGTGCAGTCTGGACGTCAGTCGCGGCCGATTGCCTTCGTCCCTGGAGCTGCCGATGTGACCATTGACGTCACCCGCTCGGAAGCGGGCCTGAGGGTCGAGCCGCGTATTGCGATTGAAGGCCAACGGATCCCGCTCCAGCAGTCCATGTTGATCGGCAGTCCAGCCCATGGCATCGCGTGGTGGGACGAGTCAAGAACCGTCGACCGCGCGTCGCCACCATCGGGACTTGGGCTAGCGGCGCTGGCCACGCCGGTGGACGACAGCCTGCGCGCCTTTCTCAGAACGGCAGCCGTCGACGTCCCAAACCACGATGAGAAGCGGTTCTTGCGTGCGTTCGTTCCCAGGCTCCGTCGACGAGTGGAGGTGGCATCGAGCGACGGATCCGTCGAACTGCCAGAGGTTCGACGGTCCACAGTGCTCCTTACTATCAGTGCAGGCGACGATCACCGTCTCGAGTTTGCGTGGGCCAGGAGCGCTGAAGGTCAGGAGTGGCGAGAAGAATTGTGGGGTGTCGCCAGCAGAGACCATCGACGATCGGCCGAGGACTCGATCGTAGAAGCCGCGTCTGCCGTCGTCCGATCCGTTCCAGAGATGTTCGAGATTTCGCGCCGCGGTTATCGCCTGGCGTCGGAGTCCCGGCTAGAGGGTATGGCGGCCGTTCGTTTCATGACCGACCTGCTGCCGGCGCTCGAAGCGATCGACGGCATCGAGGTCGAGCGGATCGGCGCGTTGCCGGACTACAAGGAGGCTGCGGCTGCCCCTGTGGTGAGCCTGGGCGGTACCAATTCGGCCGACAATGACTGGTTCGACCTGACGATCACGGTGACAGTCAGCGGTGAGGAAGTGCCGTTTGCCGAGCTGTTTGTCGCTTTAGCCGGCGGGCAGTCGCACCTGATCCTGCCATCGGGTACCTACTTCTCGCTCGATCGAGAGGAGCTGCGAGAACTGGCTCAGCTGATCAGCGAAGCTCGCGGGTTGCGTGACGATCCAGGTGACGGGGTTCGCCTGAGCCGGTTCCAGGCGAGTCTGTGGGAAGACTTCCAACGCCTCGGGGTGGTTTCCGCCCAGGCGAGCAGGTGGGAGGATTCAGTACGCGCCCTTGTGGGTGCCGACGATCGGGAGGAGCACGGCCCACCTGTCTCGTTGCGCGCCACTCTTAGGCCGTATCAGCACACTGGATTCAACTGGCTGACCTTTCTCTATGAACGTCAGCTCGGCGGTGTTCTGGCCGACGACATGGGGCTTGGCAAGACCCTCCAGGCGCTGGCTTTGATCTGTCACATCAAAGAACTTGGACTTCAGAAGGATCCCTTCCTGATTGTGGCGCCCACGAGCGTCGTAGGTAACTGGCTCTCGGAGTGCCGCCGGTTTGCTCCGAACCTGAATGTCACCACAGTCACCGAGACTGGTCGCCGGCGGGGCACGACGGTCAAGGAAGTGGCCGAAGAGGTCGATGTCGTCGTCACTTCCTACAGTCTCTTTCGGTTGGAATACGACGAGTACGCCGCAGCCGGTTGGGCTGGGCTTTTTCTCGACGAGGCGCAGTTCGCAAAGAACCGGCTATCTCAGACCTATCAGCGCGCAAAGACGCTGCCGGTCTCCTTCAAAGTGGCCATGAGCGGGACGCCAATTGAAAACAACCTCATGGAGCTTTGGTCGTTGCTTTCTATTGCCGCTCCGGGTTTGTTCCCCAATCCCGACCGATTTGCGGAGTATTACAGGGCGCCCATAGAGAAGGGAGACAACTCGGAGCGACTGGACCAGCTTCGTCGACGGATCCGTCCCCTTATGCTGCGGCGCACCAAAGAGCAAGTGGCAAACGACCTGCCTGACAAGCAGGAGCAGGTCCTTGAACTCGACCTCAGTCCCAGGCACAAGAAGGTGTACCAAACGTATCTGCAACGCGAGCGACAGAAGGTTCTTGGACTCCTCGACGAGATGACGAAGAACCGTTTCGAGATCTTCCGCTCGCTCACGCTGCTCCGCCAAGCCAGCCTCGACGTGTCGCTGATCGATACGAAGCACGAAGGAGTGCCGTCGACCAAGCTCGATGCGCTTATGGAGATGCTCGACGACATCGTGAGCGATGGCCACCGAGTACTTGTGTTCAGCCAGTTCACCAGGTTCCTCAGCCTTGCCCGCGACCGGATTCGGAGAGCGGGTATTGAGCACTGCTACCTCGATGGACGGACACGTAATCGACCCGCCGTGATTGCCGAGTTCCGGGAGGGCGATGCCCCGGTGTTCCTGATCAGTCTCAAAGCCGGAGGGTTCGGTCTGAATCTGACGGAGGCGGACTACTGCATCCTGCTCGATCCATGGTGGAATCCGGCCACTGAAGCCCAGGCTGTCGACCGTGTCCACCGCATCGGCCAGACGCGGAAAGTCATGGTGTACCGGCTCGTGGCGAAAGACACTCTCGAAGAGAAGGTCATGGCGCTCAAGGCGAAGAAAGCAAATCTCTTTTCCAGTGTCATGGACGGAGGAGGATTCGAATCGGGCGCCATGACAGCCTCAGACATCCGCGAACTTCTGGACTGATCCGATCCCGTGATGGAACCAGAGGCATTGCCGACTGGCGTTGCGAGAAATGCTGATTCCCGAATTGCCTTGGTACTCGCGAACCCCCCGTTCATCCCGAGCCTTTCTTGGGAGCGTTTCAGAAGTCCGTGTCCCATGGGGACCCGCCGACGGCGGACCTGATCTGGTTGGAGGGTGCCGGTCGGTTGAGGCTCATGTCGGGTCTGAAAGGGGTCGGTGTGGATTGGTACGTCCGATGACGGACGCGACTCAGAGGCGATCGAGCGATGCTGCTTCGCCAGAGGACGCAGAGGATCACCCCAAGAGCGACCATGCTGAGCACGTACGGGTTGGCGAGCACCAAGAACCAGAATGAGCCAAGCGTGCGATGGCGCTGCTGGCTCGTCGGGACCCAATACGTGCTGGCGAACACGGCGATTACGACGAATATCGCAGCGGCACCGGCCCATCGCTCCAACGTGGTGGCCTGGCGCGGTCCACGGCTCCACCACGCGGCCTGTAACCAGGAGAGCAGTGCGATCACGATTGGCACAATCCATACCCAGCAGGGCAGCCAAGAAACCGGGGCAACGAGCAGCCCAAAGCACGCAGTCACGCACAGGGCCTCCACCTCCCGCCCCCGCCGGTGGTAGCGGAGCAGAAGCATCAGTGCGGGGAGTGCAAGCAGGGCGCCGATTGCCCAGGCGGCGTGAGACGACCACGGGGACATGTCGGCCACCCGGGCCATAAATCCGTTGAGTGACTGATTGGCCGGCCACTGTGCCGGGCCGATCCTGTCGGTCTGGAACATGTACGTCGTCCAGTACGCGCGTCCCCGTGGAACCAAGAGCAGGGTGAACGCTTGTAATCCCGTAAAGACCGCCAGCGCTCGCAGAGCGGCGCGTCGCTTCCCGGTCACGAACAGATGCACGATGAAGACCAGCGGAACCAGCTTCACCGCAGCGGCGACGCCTGTCAGTAGGCCGCCCCATCGTGACCCGCGTTTCGAGACAACCAGCACGTCACAAGCCACCATCGCCATCAGCAGTATGTTCACCTGGCCGAGTCCGACGGTGCGCCAAACGGGCACGAGGCCCAGTGTGGCGAGCGTCAAGAGCAATGTGCTCCGCGCGACAGGAGACCGCCAATGCGGCATTGCGGCGATCGAAAGATGAATCACCAACGCAAGCGCGAGCACGCTGGCCGCCGCCATGAACGCCCAAGCCACTTGCGCCGGCAGAACCGCCAACGGAGCGAACAACAGACGCGGCGGCGGGCGGATACGTGAAGGAATAGTGGAGATAGCCCAGATCGTTGCTGCTATACGGCGAACGCCCGTGCACGAACAGCAACGCCCCGGCCCGGTAGACGCTGCTGTCCACCCCGAGTGGCCATCCGCGCCACCAGGCCACGAGGCCGTAGGCCAGGAACGCAAACGAAATGGCGCCAAGCAGTACCAGGAGCAGGCGCCGGCTTGATAGACAAGCCGTGGTCCTCTTGAGGTGATCGCCAATTGTCCTCGCCGATACGCCGGTTGTCTCTCTTGGTAACTCGGGCATCCGGTGTGTCGAGTCATCTGAGAACGAAGAGGGCGACGGCACGTCCGTGACCGCAGTCATTGGCAGACGTTCCGGTTTGCTGGGTTGCCGAGAAAGTCGGCCCGAGTGCTCCTCATCTCGCTGATCGGTTCAGTCCCACGTGTCCACCGTAAGGAGACCCGATCTGCCGGAACATCCCGCCAGCGGGCGTGTATGTGGTGGGGCTAGCACCAGAACGAGCGATCGGTGACGGAGGTCGACCGCGTCCGCACATCGGAGGAGCAGTTGTCATGCATGAACCCATCGTGTGGGTTCGCTGCTCCTACGTCATCATGCGGAGGATCGGATCCGCCTCATCCGCGAGATGGAGTGTCGTCATCCTCTCGGATGACGACGAACGAATTGCGGCGGGGTCAGGTGGTGGAAACGATTCCTGATTCGTAGGCGATGACCACGAGCTGGGTTCGGTCACGGGCGCCGAGCTTGGAAAGGGTGCGACTCACATGCGTCTTGACCGTTGGAAGGCTGACGTGTAGTCGGTCGGCGATTTCGGTGTTTGAAAGCCCTTGCGCGACGAGTACCAGAACCTGGCGCTCGCGCTCAGTCAGTAGATCGATGTCCGCCCGCCCTTGTTCCGGCCGACGATCACGATGGCTGAAGTGGGCGATCAGGCGTCGCGTGACGCTCGGAGCGAGCACGGCTTCGCCGGCAGCAACGACCCTGATTGCCACCAGCAGTTCGTCGAGAGGTAGGCTCTTCAGTGCGAACCCACTGGCGCCGACCCGTAAAGCATCGAACACGTACTCGTCGAGATCGAACGTCGTCAGGATCAAAACCCTGGGCCTGCCGGCGGTTCCGGCGCAGGTGATCCGCCGGGTCGCCTCGATGCCGTCCATCCCAGGCATTCGCACATCCATCACGACCACGTCGGGCGACAGCCGTACGGCGAGTTCCACTGCCTGGCTGCCATCGGCAGCTTCCCCGACGACTCGGAGGTCGTCCTCGGCCTCGATCAGCGAAGTGAACGCCGTTCGGAGCAGCGCCTCGTCGTCGACGACCAGCACCCTCGTCGTCACGGCCCTCCCTCGATCGGCACATTGGCAACGAGGTGGAACCCACCGTCGGGAGACGGCCGTGCAACGAGCGAGCCGCCAAAGGCAGCAACGCGTTCACGCATCCCGATGATCCCGTGGCTCGGCGCTCCCGGTAGCACGGTGCGTACGGGCCCAGGACTCCCAGTGTCGACGACCTCGATCCGGACGGCGTCGTCGGAGATCGCCACCTCGACGGTCACAGCCGCACCTGGCGCGTGTTTCACCACATTGGTGAGGGCTTCCTGGACAACGCGGTAGAGGGAGAGCTCGAGGGCGGGAGAGAGATGATGATCGGTACCCCTCATCCGCAGTTCGACATCGGTACCGGAGGACTGGACGGTCTCGACGAGTTCGTTCAGGTCGACCAGGCGCGGTGCAGGGGTCAGTTCAGCAGCGGAGTCCCCATCCTCGCGGAGTAGATCGAGGACGATCCGCAGCTCCTCCTGGGCCATTCGCCCGATCTCCTCTATCGATTCCAGCGCGTGCGACGCTTTCTCGGGCTGCTTCGCCATAAGTCTCCGTCCAACCCCGGCCTGAACGGTGATGACCGCCAACGTGTGCGCGACGACGTCGTGCAACTCCTGGGCAATGCGGACCCGCTCCTCGCGGATCTGCCGACGGGCTCGTTCGGTCTCTTCGGCCTGCTCGCGTGCGGCCTGCTCGCGGAGGCCGGCCTGGTACCGCCGTCGTGCCGCCACCGCATCTCCGACGAACCACGCCGCGCCGAGCGGCACAAGACCTTCAATTGCGCAGCGCGCCCAAGGCGGCAGATGGTTTGTTAAACGTCGCGAACACGAGGGCACCACCGATTACGGCCGCTGCCGCCAAGGTCGCGGGGATCGAGAGTCGCCTGCTCAGCTGCGAGGAGACCAGATAGGTGGCCAGCCCGAGGACCACGGAAAGCGGAAGGGGTGCGCCCCCCGAGGCGATGACCACGGCGACGGCGACCACAGACCCGGCTAGGAGCGGCATGGGCCACCGGCGGAGAAGGAGCATGGGGCCGCAGGCCACGAGAGCGATCGCGAGCCGCGGCCCTCCTTCGTTGGGATGTGGCCCCAACGCGAAGGCGATCGTGGCCAGGCCAAGCAAGGCGGCAAGGACGCCGACCAACTTTGACCGGCTTCCCCTGACCGCTCCCGTCATCCGCAAAGGTGAAACGCTGAGCCCAACGTCACTGGCCACTGGTTGGACGGTACCGAATGTGCCTGCCCAGCACATCAGCCTGGAGGATGACCCCGGCGAAACTCCCACGTCGCAGGCATGATCAGGCCAGTCCGCGCAGACGGACGGCTTCGGCTACCCGGTCGATCCCGACCATATAGGCGGCGGTCCTCAGATCCACTCCGCGTTCGAGGTGACGGTCCCACATCGTCCGGAACGCTCGATCCAAGAAATCGAGGAGCTGCTTGTTGAATTGCTCCTCGGACCATCGGAACTCGGTCAGGTTCGACGTCCACTCGAAATAACTCCCGGTGACTCCTCCGGCGTTCGCCAAGATGTCAGGCACGACGGTCACGCCGTTTTCGGCGAGGGTGGCGTCCGCCTCGGTCGAGACCGGATGATTGGCCGCTTCGACGATGAGGGAGGCCCGAACGCCTGCGACGTTTTCGGCGTCAATGGCGTTCTCAAGGGCGGCAGGAATCAAGACGTCGCAGTCGAGGCTGAGCAACTCGCCGTTGGTGACGAAATCCCCAACGTCCACCTCCTTGAGCAGGGTTCCAGGTTGGACTTTGGCCAGGAGTGCTGGCACATCGATGCCATCTCGATTGTGGCGACCGCCCGAGACATCGGAGACACCCGTGATCAGCGCACCCTGTTCAGCAGCTAGTTGAGCCACATGGCGGCCAACGTTGCCGAAACCCTGAATGACGACCCGCTGGCCGGCAAAGGTCCGGCCCAGAGCGGTGAGGGTGGAAGCGGCGACCGCCACGACACCCCGCCCGGTCGCTTCGACCCGGCCGGGTATGCCGCCGAGGTCGATTGGTTTGCCGGTGGCAACCGCTGGGGCCCAACCGGCCCGCGAGGAGTAGGCGTCCATTACCCATCCCATCACTCGGGCATCGGTGTTCACATCGGGCGCCAAGATGTCAAGGTTCGGGCCGATAACCCCGGAGATGGCGTTCGTGTAGCTCCGTGTCACAGCTTCGAGTTCGCGGGGCGACAGCGCCTCAGGGTCGAGAGTCATGCCCCCTTTGGCCCCGCCAAAGGGCACGTCGAGCAGGGCGCACTTCCAGGTCATCAAAGAAGCCAATGCCCGCACCTCGTCGAGATCGGTGTCAGGGTGATAGCGCAAGCCTCCCTTGAATGGTCCTCGGGCGCCGTTGTGCTGGACCCGATAACCCCGGAAGGACAAGACGGACCCGTCATCGGCGTGGATCGGGACCTGGACGTCGACTTGACGGTAGGGCTCGGCCACCAGAATGCGTACGTCATCCTCAACGTCGAGCAGCGTTGCGGCGTGATCGACGTAGGTGCTGACCGAGTCGTAGAAGGAGGCGGCCATGCCCTTGAGGCTACTGACGACCGCACACGGAGCGGAGGGACCTCATGTACGAGGACCGGCGCCCGAACGTTGACACGGCCGGAGGCGTAACGAGGCGACATTCAGTTCTCCGCATGCGGTCGACGGTCGACGTGGGGCAGCCCCTGGCAGTCGGCGGATAGCGCTCCCACACGCCGTTGTGGCTACAGTCACCGGCCGTGATCGAGAGCGAGCAGATGGCGTCTGAGCTCGTGTTCCCGGAGGGCTTCCTCTGGGGCACTGCGACAGCGGCGCACCAGATCGAGGGCGGGAACGTCAACAATGACTGGTGGGAGTGGGAGCACAATCCGGCCTCGGGTTGTGTTGAGTCGAGCGGCGACGCCTGCGACTCGTTCCACCGCTGGCCTGAGGACATCAAACTCGTGGCTGGCATGGGGCTGGGGGCTTACCGGTTCTCGTTGGAATGGAGCCGGATCGAACCGTCCGAGGGCGAGTTCTCCCTCGCGGCATTGGACCATTACCGTCGAATGTGCGCGGCTTGCCGCGAAGCTGGGATTGTGCCCGTGGTTACCTTTCATCACTTCACAACCCCCACTTGGCTCGCGCGACGCGGCGGATGGGAGGCTGCCGACACACCTGAGGTTTTTGCACGCTTCGTCAGCAGGGCCACAGCGCATCTCGGCGACTTAATCGGTTGGGGCTGCACCATCAACGAGCTCAACCTCATCGGAACCATGGGCTACGGCCTGGGTTCATCTCCCCCGGGAGTCGAAGACTTCGCCCGCAACCTCGCGGTAAACGACCTCGTGGTCCGAGCCCATCGTCTGGCCGTCGAGGCGATTCGGTCTGGCCCAGGCAACTTTCCGGCGGGACTCACGCTCTCGATGGACGAGATGGTCGCGGATCCGGGGGGAGAGGCCGTCCTCGAGGCGGCCCAAGAGGTACTCGAGGAAAGGTTCATGCGGGCCACCGAGGGTGACGACTTCATCGGCGTCCAGTGCTATTCACGGGTTCACATTGGTCCAGAAGGTCAAGCTCCCAATGCCCCCGACGTGCCCGTAACCCAGATGGGGTACGAGTACTGGCCCCAAGGTGTCGAGTACTGCGCTCGGCGCGCCGCAGCAATCACAGGCATCCCAGTCCTGCTCACTGAGAGCGGAATCGCAACTGATGACGACAGGGAGCGCGTTGCGTATATCAGCGAAGCGTTGCGAGGCGTGCGCCGCGCGCTCGATGACGGTGTGGACATCCGCGGCTATTTCGTCTGGAGCTTGCTTGACAATTTCGAATGGTCCAATGGATTCACCCCGAAGTTCGGTCTGCACAGCGTTGACTCAGAGTCGTTTGAACGCCGAGCGAAGCCCAGCGCGTCGTGGTTCGCCGCGGTGGCCCGAACGAACGCACTAGTGCCCCCTCCCAGCTGAGCGGCTCGTCCTCGAAGCCAAAGCGAGCGTATGTGTTGCTTGTAACCGGCTAGCTGTTCTGCGCCCTGCCGTCAATCCACGATCACGACGTTACGACCGACTGTGGCGCGCTGACTCCATTGCGCTCACGATCTCGGGCAACGCTGAGAACGAGGACGTTGAGCCAGCTATGGGTCGGATCGTCCCGGCCGTGATCATTCTCAGGAGATCCTCGTGGAGCCGCACGCCGTCTGCGTGCGATGGGAAGTTCAATCCGGTGGCGCGTTTGAAATCGAGTGCATCCTCTACGTAAGCGTGGCAGACGCCGACGAGCGAGAAGTTGCCGAACAACACCGGTCGCGGCACGATTCCTTCGTCTTCGGCTTCAATCCCTGAAGCGAAGCCGACGAGCAGATGTCGACCTCCGAATGCCATGCACCGAAACGTCTCAACGGTCGTCGCTCCGCCGACAGTGTCGAACGCCACGTCAACCCCCCTTCCGCCGGTGGCGTCGAGGACTCGCGCAACAAAATCGTCGTTGCGATAGTCAATTGCGATGTCGGCGCCGAGTGCGCTCACGAACTTCAGTTTTTCCGGGCTCCCTGCAGTTGCTAGCACTCGGGCACCTCGAGCGCGGGCGAGCTGCACGGCGGCTGATCCTGCACCTCCAGCAGCGGCGTGGACGAGAACGGTGTCCTCGGCGGAGAGGCGGGCGCGTTCGTAGAGGGCCAGCGACGCGACATGGAACGGCATGTAGATCGAGGCTGCCGTTGCGGTTTCCATGTCGTCGGGCATCGCGAATGTCATCGCGACAGGCGCAACCGCTACTTCCGCGTAACCGCCGAAGGCACCGGTGGGAATGGCGCACACACGCGTTCCGATGAGCGCCTCACCCCCATGTCCAGCGGACCGTACGCGGCCGAGAACCTCCATCCCGGGGATGTACGGCGGCTCGACTGGCACAGTTCGGTATCGCCCACGAATTCCGTCGATGTCGTTGAAGTTGATTGTGATCGCTTCCACTGCGATCTGGACCTCGCCTGGCCCCGCCTCGGGAGGATCAACCTCGTCGAACCGAAGTACGTCAACGGGCGCTCCGAATTCGTGGATCTGCCAGGCTTTCATATCGTTCCTACTCCTGACCACTCGTACGGGCGTGTGGACAACTGCCGCTCAGGTAGCCACCGGTTAAGCACCTGACGACCCCCGCTGGCATACAGGGTATGGCAGGGGCCACAAGTGCTTCAGTTGATGGTCAGAGGAATGGTGGCCCGCGCCCTCGCCTTCGTCTTGACCGTGTTCGCCCCGTTGACAGTGGTCACCGTCTCGGTCACCTTGACCGTCACCGAACTCGGACCCGCAGCTAAGTGCCTGTTCGGCGTCCCCGACAGCACCCCGGCAGATGAGAGCGTCATTCCCTCCGGCAGCGTCACCACCTTCCACTTCAAGGTGGTGACGTAGGGACTGGTGCTGACTCCAACTCCCTTGGCCTGCAGCGTGACCGGGCCATACGGCTTACGGGGTGTGGCGCTCGGAAGGGACGACGTCGCGACGCCGAATGGGACGCAGAGTGCGGCCGGAAGCGAGGCCCCGTTTGGCGTCCCGAGCCCGGACGCCATGTCGAACGCGGTCCCCGCCGGGTAGAGGCCGCCCGCGTAGCCGTCAGGCGTGTAGTCGTTGTTTCCCGACGTGATGTCGTCAAAGTTCGCTGAATAGTCCGTCGCTGCGGCCTTATAGAGAACCGGGTTGGCGAAGCCGATCGCCGTACCGTTACAGGTGCTCGATGCGTCGGTCAGCGTGGTGAAAGCAGCCCAGGTGGGCGCCGCGGCGCTCGTGCCACCGAGGCCGATCCATGACCCTTCGTAGTAGATGAGATAGCCGTAGTCCGCGTCGCCGGCGCTCACCGAGACGTCAGGTACCTCGCGGCAGTAGGTGCCGCTCGGCGCGTCGCATTTGGAGCCAGACGAGTCGGCGCTGATGACGTGGAGCGACGCTGGCGCTCCTGACTGGTAGGACGGCATCGAATGGACCGACGATACGCCGCCGCCGCCGGCGCCGCTATCGAACGAGCTGTCGTTCCAGACGGTTTGGACCGGGCCGGTGATCGAGGTCATCGACGTGCCGCCAACGGAGGTGACGTACGGCTGGCTGCCGGGGTCGTCGACCGCGAGCGAGGAGCTGCCACAGTCGGTCGACCCGGCGTCGCCGGCTGCGGCGAAAATAGATTGGCCCTCGGTGGCGGCCTGCTCGAAGAGGGTGCCCTCTTCGGAGATCAACGAGGAACCGGCAAACGCCTCACACTCTCCCCACGAGGTCGAGACGACGTTGACCGAGTGGTCGTCGGCGATGGCGGTGTAGTCGTCGATGAGGCCAGCGTCCGAGTTCGGCGCCTGAAAGACGTCGACCACGGCCTTCGGGGCGAGGCTGATGATGTCCTCAATGTCGAGAGCGGCCTCGCCATCACCGGACCCGCTGCCGGCGCCGCCGTCCTCCGGCGTATAGGTAACCGTCGTGCTCGTGCCGTAGCAGGATTGGAAGGCGTTGATGTCGCTGGTCGAGTTCGGTTCGAGCTCGGCTACCGCCACGGTGACGCCAGCGCCCTCGTCACCTGCCTGGTAGAGGCTGGAGAAATTGTAAGCCGAAGCGATCTGGTCCGCCGTGTACGCGTCCTGACTTGAGGCATCTGCGACGGCCGCCGGGCATGGCTGCGGGCCCCCAGTCACGACGTGTGGGCTCGCGGTCATCGGCCGCGGCGTCGTCACCGACTGGAGTCCCAGGGGCTTCGGCACGTTGAGATCGTCCAGTCCGATGACGCCCTGCACCTCGCCGGCTATGGCTCCCGGCACGAGCGGCGCCTCCGTGTTGGCGTAGGCGATCCGCTGGTCTGTGAGCCGGTAGCGCTCGAGACTCGTGGAGAACGCCTTCTCGAACGTTGCCGCAGTCCCACCTACGGGGAGGGTGAGGTGGTTGGCGCTGATTCTCCCGATTGTCAAACCAGAAGCGGCAAGCTGCCTTTCGACGCCGGATACCGCGGTGGCGGTTGGGCCGAACTCAGTCGTGAATTGGCTCGGGGTGATGTAGTGCTTGTACAGGGTGTTGCCCGGGGTCGACACCGCGTTGGCGAAGGCCGCAAGGGCGGCAGGATCGTTGGGGAGAAGCTCGACGTCGACGCGCAGAGGTGTCGTGCCAGCCAGCGCTCCCAGGCTCACGGCGCCAGCGGCAACGAGCGGTGTCTGGCCAATGCGTCTCGCCGGCAAGGACGCCGCATGTTCTTCGGTGCTTCTCTCTGGCGCGTTGCCGACGCTGACGATCTTGACGATCGTGGTGGCCGAAGTCGGCGGTGATCCACCAACCACCGAGACGGCAGCCGCTCCCCCGAAGAGCAGTGATCCGACCAGAAGCCCTCGGCAATGCTTCCCCATTCGAGTTCCCATGGAAACCACCCGCCTTTTTGGGGTGCCGTGCCTAGGCCCCACCTAGGCAAATCCGTAGCACGAATGCTCGACATCTGCAACTGGAGTTGAATGCTCTCGCGACAACTCATCCCCGAGGGAGGCTCCAGAGGAAGGTGCCCACAAAGGTCGTCCATCGCGACCCGGCAGTCTGAATGGCGCCCCGCGCTCTGAATGCGCCCCCGGCAGGACTCGAACCTGTGCCACCTGCCTTGACGCCTAAGCGCGCGTCCTCTAGGGTTTCACTATGGAAATAGGACAAGGGGGCAGAGAATCACCCGTGGCAAATGCATCCCTCGGCGCTGGCAAGGGTCCAACGTCGCCGATCGAGTTCCGGCTCGACCCCGCGTCAGGAGTGCCGACCTATCTGCAGCTCGTCCATCAGGTCGAGCACGCGCTGCGACTCGGCTACCTCAAACCGGGCGATCAGTTGCCCAAGGTCAGGGATGTGGTCGCCTCGCTGGCCATCAACCCGAACACGGTGTCCAAGGCCTACCGCGAGCTGGAAACCAAGGGTCTCCTCGTGGGGCGCCCGGGCCAGGGCACCTTCATTTTGGCCACCCTGAGCCAGGTTGCGCTCCCCGAGCTGACCGGGCTTCGGCGTTCCCTGCGGGGCTGGCTGGCCAAGGCCGACACGGCCGGGCTCGACGAGAGCGGCATTGCGGCACTCGTCGCCAGCGAGCTGCGGGATTTTTATGAGCGCCTCGGAGACTCGAGCCTGCGCGGCGGCGCGGCCGACGGCGACACGGAGGGGGTGGCATGAACGTCATCGAGACGCACAGCCTCGGGAAGTCCTACGGCGCGACGAAAGCGCTCCACGACTGCACCTTGGCGATCCCCGAGGGGCACGTGGCCGCGCTGGTCGGACCCAATGGTGCCGGAAAGTCGACGTTGCTGAACCTCGCAGTTGGTCTGGCAGCGCCGACGAGCGGTGAACTGACCGTCCTTGGCGGCTGCCGCGCCGGCTCACTGCGTGCACTCGACGGCATCGCCTTCGTCGCCCAGGACACGCCGCTGTACAAGAACCACTCGGCCGCCGACATGCTGCACCTCACTCGCAATCTCAACCGGCAATTCGACCAGGCCTACGCCGAGGCCCGGTTGGCCGAGCTGGGCATCCCGCAGAAGCGTAAGGCGGGCAAGCTTTCGGGCGGCCAGCAGGCCCAGCTTGCGTTGACCCTGGCGCTGGCCCGCCGACCGCGCCTTCTTGTGCTCGATGAGCCGGTGGCAATGCTCGACCCGATCGCCCGCCACGATTTCATGGCCACCGTGCTGACGGCGGCGGCCGACGACGGCGTGTCTGTGCTGCTGTCCTCGCACGTGCTCGCCGAACTCGAGCGGGTGGCCGACTACCTGATCATGATGTCCTTGGGCCGCATCCAGGTGGCCGGCGAGGTCGACGATCTGCTCGCGGGCCACCGCGTGCTGACCGGCCCGACCGCCGAGGCCAGTCGATACGACGAACGGCCCGTTGTGCATGTTCGCGGCGGCGATGCCCAGGCACACCTGCTGGTTCGGTCCGCCGCGGACGACCCGGTTCCACCGGGTTGGGAGGCGCATCCAGTCGGCCTAGAAGAACTAGCTCTGGCCTACTTGCGCGAGCCCGGCGCCGGCGCACTGTCTGGTCCGGTCCGAAGTCGGGATGCCGACCCGTCGGAGGTGACGAGATGACGGCGCTGAGCACGATGTCCGAACCCACGGTCGCGAAGAAAAATGCGGACCTGCCGCCGCTGCCCTGGCGACGGATGGCCTGGGTCACCTGGCGACAGCACCGCACGGCACTGATTGGCGTGTTCGCGTTGATCGGCGCGCTAGCCCTCTGTTTGCTGATCGTCGGTCTTCAGTTACACCACGCCTACGCCGCTGCGATTGCCTGTCATCCGGCGAACTCGGTTGCGTGCCACGTCACGGTCGTCAACTTCAATGGCATCGGCAACTTTTTGTCCAGTGGCGCTCTATTCCTAGTCGTGCCGCCGCTGATCGGAGCATTCGTCGGAGCGCCGTTGCTTGCCCGCGAGTTTGAGGCCGGTACCTTCCGCTACGCCTGGACCCAGGGCTTCGAGCGGTGGCGCTGGACGCTCGCCAAGTTGGTGGCGCTCGGAGTTGTGGTGACCGTGGCCAGTGGTGCCCTCAGCGTGCTGGCCTCGTGGTACTACCAACCGTATTTCGCCTCGGGCAATCAGTCCTTGTCCCTCACCACGTTCAATCCGCTCAATCCCGGATTGTTCGAGCAGCGTGGCGTTTCTTTCGACGCATGGACTCTGGCCGCTTTCGCAATCGGCGCCCTGGCCGGCGTGCTCATTCGTAGAGTCGTCCCTGCCATCGTGACCACTCTGGCTGTGTGCGGTGCACTTGTCTTCGCGACAGGGGGGTGGCTACGCATGCACTACCTGACTCCGCTGGTCACCAAGGGACTCAACGCGCCGGGCTCCGCCCGGATCGTGAGCCAATGGGGAAGCAGGGGCGGCCGGGTCGTCTTCACCGGTCCGCCGTCTTATCCCATCTACCAGCAGTACTGCCCCGCTCAGGCCGGCCTGGGCAAGGGTGGCGGACCGGGGTCGGGGAATCCTCTCCAGTGCTTGGCCCAGCACGGTTTCACCTTTTGGACCAGCTACCAGCCGGCCAGCCGGTTTTGGCCCTTCCAGTGGATCGAAGGGGGCTGGCTGCTCGCGTTGTCGGTTCTGTTCATCGCTCTGACCGTGCTGTTGGTCAAGCGACGGGCGACCTGAAGCGACGAGACAACGTGCCCCACGCCCGAGTGGGTCGACAACAACAGCTCTAGCGGAACCACTCGTGGAACCCATTCGGCCCGGATTCCGGGCAGGGCGTACAACCACACGTACCGGCGGAAGCGAACCGGCCGGAGGCAACTTCTCACTTACGCAATACGACAGATCACCTCAGAGAGGCGTCATGCGTTTTAGCCGGCAACCAAAGAGCGAGTTCGGATTGAGATGTCGACTTCGACTGTGCCGGCGCCGCTCGCATGTCACCGACAGAGCAGCCCTCTGGTCAGTTTGAATTGGTCGGGGTTCCGGAAAGCAACCGACTAGAAGTTCTTCGTCGCACATGGAACTCGCGCGCACGAGCGCGTCCCAAGTCCTCCCCGCATCCGGAGGCCCATTCGCGTTGTCCATGGTGTCCAACTGGGTGTCCTTGGTCTGCCTGAGCACGATCTCCACTCAACGGGTCATCGGCCGTCTGCTGATTTCCGCTCATTGGATTGCCCGTTCGGATCGCCAGGTTCTGCCACAGGTGGACTTTCAGCCCAGGAATTGGTCCGACCACCCTGCCCGCCGTATGGCATGAGTGGGGCAGGTCGTTAGGCCTCCACCGAACGCATCGGCGGGCGTGGCGCCGGCGTAGTTCATGGGTTGGGGTGTCGCCCTGTTGACGCTCCGTGTGTCGCGCTGGTGACAGACGGAGCACCGCGGGGAGCGCAACGATGGAAATGCAGTCATCCGGACCTCCTCCCGAAAGCCTGAGGCACGTGCCGAAGGGCACCCGAACACAAGGAGAACATCATGAAGCAGGCACGCAGCACGCATGGGTTCACTCGGGCCGTCCGTGTGGGTCTCGGAGGGACCCTCATTGCCGGGTTCAGCGTCATCGGCGTCGGCGTGGCTGCCGGTACCGCAGGGGCCAGTACTTCCTCAACACCAGCCGCGATCGCTCAGGCCCTCAGGGTGCCCATCCACTGCGTGGCTTGTCTTAACCCTCAGCCGCTGCCCCCGTAATATTTGGACTCGCCGCTCACTGCGAATGTAAGTGGTCGACGGTCAAGGGCCTGGTTGTCAGGTGGGGTATCGACTTCGGCGATCGTGGAGAGCACGGAATCAAGGGTGTGCCGGGTCCTGGAAGCTGTTCGCTATTGAGCCCAGGACGATCGTCCGATGAGTGTCGATATCGGGAGCACCCAGGTGTCACGCCTCACGGCGGTGAGGCTATAGGGCACATCGGCAAGGGGCACTTTTTGCGGCTCCAGCACGTTGTCGGCGGCAGTTTCGGAATCATCATCGTTTGAGTGGGACGGGCTCCCATGAATGGTCGAAAGGTGGCAATGAAGATGGTAAGTGCGCGACTCATACGAGCAGGAGCGGCCACGTTGACCGTTCTCGTCGCTACGGCGACGGCATCTGTGGCCGGCGCGGGTGTGGCGGCGGGGAGTCGACCCGGCGTCGAGAGACCGGCGGCCGTCAACGTCGAGGAAGCCCGGGTGACCGTCCCGGCGCACGGCCAGATGTCAGCGAACGCCAACTGCCCGACCGGCGAGGAAGTGGTCGGAGGGGGTGGCTATCAGGTGACACAGAACACAAAAGAGGAACTGAGCTATTCGCTCCCCGGCGATTCGGAATGGGTCGTGAACTTCAACAATCAAGCATCGTCGAGCGACACCGCGGTGGCGGTCGCCATCTGTGTCGCCGATTCCAGCCTGGCCGACTATTCCAACCAATACGGTACGGCGGTGAACGTCCCGGCGCACGGGAGTACCCAGGCCACGGTCACGTGTCCAGACGGGACGGTCGCTCTTGGTGGCGGCTGGTACAACACCGGAGGAAACGACACCGACAGCAACGGCGCATCGGCTCCTCTGGGCACCAACGGATGGCGATCCTTTCCCTCCTCGGCCAACGCGTATGGGGCAACCGGAGACGCGGCGGTCGTCTGTGCAGCAGAGCCTGCGGGCTGGGCGCAAGTCCACAGCTCGTATGTCGCCAATCCGTCGAAGACGGCCACTTCGGTGAGCGTCAGCTGTCCCAAGCACACCAAGGTGCTCGGTGGGGGCGATTTCAACACGAGCGGCAGCCCGCTGGTCAACATCGGTGTCACGAGTTCGTTTTCGGATCTCGAGGGTTGGACAACCGTCGAAAACAACGCCAGTTCGTCGTCTGAGTCGGTTGACGCGTGGGCGGTCTGCGCCAAAATCTGACCATTGACTCGCCACTGGCGAGAGTGCGGAAACGACTGGGCCCAAGAGATCGCGCTTCGTGGCCCTGACCCGACCTACGCATTGAGAACGCCCCGGGTGGTGTCTCGCGACAGCACATTTGGCGCCCTCGGCTTGGCGCCCCCGGCAGGACTCGAACCTGCGCCACCGGCTCCGGAGGCCGGTGCTCTATCCGCTGAGCTACGGGGGCGGGCATTGTCCGTGACGCCAAACGGCCCACGGAGGCAATAGACGATCGTAGCGCCCGGGGGCTTGACGGATTCCGCAGTTCTCTCCCGGAGCAGGACGAATGCTGCCCTATCCTGCACCCATGCCCATCGATCACGACGTGGCAACCGCGCCGTTGGAGCGGCATCTGCTGCCCCGCACGGCCGAGGTGGACGCCAAGGGCCACCTTCGTGTCGGCGGCGTCGACGTGCTCGAGCTGGCTGAGGAGTTCGGGACCCCTCTCTTCGTCTACGACGAGAACCACCTGCGCCAGGCCTGCCGCGACGCTGTTGCAGCCTGGGGTGAGGGCGTGGCCTACGCCACCAAGGCCTTTCTCTGCCGGGCCATGGCCCGTCTGGCGCACGAAGAGGGCATGCACCTCGACGTGGCGTCGGGCGGCGAGATGCACGTCGCCCTCGCCGCCGGGGTGCCACCCGATCGCCTCGTCTTCCACGGAAACAACAAGTCATCCGAGGAGCTGGTCGACGCACTTGCGCTCGGGGTAGGCCGGATCGTGGTCGATTCGCTCGACGAGATCGCCCGCCTCGGCCGGTTGCTCGAGGACGGCCCGGTGCAAGCCGAACGGCCCAAGGTGCTCGTCCGGGTCACGCCTGGCGTCGAGGCCCACACCCACGAGTTCGTGCGCACCGGCCAGGAGGATTCCAAATTCGGTTTCTCCGTGTCCTCGGGCGCCGCCGCTCAGGCTGTGGCCGCGCTCGAGCTGATGCCAGGCCTCGAGCTGGTCGGGGTGCACGCCCATATTGGAAGTCAGGTCTTCGACGCATCCTCGTTCGAACAAGCCGCCGAGGTGCTGGGCGCATTCTTCGCCCCGCTCGGCCTTCCCGAGCTCGTGGTGGGCGGCGGGCTGGGCGTGCCCTACATCAACGGTGAGACTGCCCCGACTCAGGTGGAGTGGGCCGAGGCGACTCGCACCGCCTGCGCCGGAGTGGGCGTCGATCCCGCAACGCGGATCAGCGCTGAGCCCGGCCGCTCCATCGTGGCCACCGCCGGCCTGACCCTCTACACCGTCGGCACGGTCAAGCATCTGCCCGGCATCCGGACCTATGTGAGCGTCGACGGGGGCATGAGCGACAACCCGCGGCCCGTGCTCTACGGCAGCGGGTACGAGGCGTTCTTGCCCCGGGCCACCGCAGCCAAGCGACCCCGGCCGGTGCGCGTGGTCGGCAAGCACTGCGAGACCGGCGACCTCGTCGTTCCGAACGGTTTCGTGCCCGACGACCTGGCAGTGGGTGACATCCTGGCCACCCCGGTCACCGGGGCCTACGGCTACTCCATGGCGTCCAATTACAACAAGGTGCCGCGACCGGCCGTCGTCTTCGTGTCCGACGGCACCGCCAGGGTCGCGGTGCGCCGAGAGCGCCTCGAGGACCTGCTCGCCCTCGACGCCTGAGGAGTGGGGATGGGCGGGCGTACCCCGGACAGCCTGTACGGTTTTGCAGTGCCTCCGGCCGCGCATCCGTCTCCCGACTCCCATGCGCTCCCGCATGTGCATTCGGCACCGACCGTGCGCGTCGCCTTGCTCGGCTGCGGAAACGTGGGAGGCGCCCTGGCAGAAATCCTCCTCACGCGGGCCGACGACGTGGCCGCCCGGACCGGCATCCGTCTGGAGTTGGTCGGCATCGCTGTGGCCGACGCCGGAAAGCCTCGGCCCGTTGCGGTCGACCGGGCTCTGATCGGGACGGACGCCGCCGCCCTCGTCGAGCGGGACGACGTGGACGTCGTGGTCGAGCTCATCGGCGGCCTGCACCCGGCGCACGAGCTCATCGACAGCGCACTGCGCCGGGGCAAGCCTGTGGTGACAGGGAACAAAGCCCTACTGGCCACTGCCGGGGCGGAGCTGGCCCAGGTGGCGGCCGACGCCGGCGTCGACCTGCTCTACGAGGCTGCGGTTGCCGGCGCCATCCCGGTCATCCGGCCTTTGCGCGAGTCCCTCGCCGGCGAGCAGATCCTGCGGGTCATGGGCATCGTCAACGGCACGACCAACTACATCCTCACCCGGATGGAAGAGGACGGCGACGATTACGGCGACGTCTTGCGTGAGGCGCAGGAGCTCGGCCTGGCCGAGCGCGACCCCACGGCCGACGTCGAGGGCCATGACGCCGCGGCGAAGGCGGCCATCCTGGCCTCGCTCGCGTTCGGCTCAGACGTGGTGGACGGCGACGTGCACCGCGAGGGCATCAGCACCATCAGTGCGGCGGACGTGGCCTACGCCAGCAAGCTCGGTTACTCGGTCAAGCTGCTGGCCATCGCCGAGCTGGTGGAGGGCGGTCCCGAGATCTCGGTGCGGGTGCACCCCGCCATGGTGGCCAAGACCCACCCGCTGGCTTCGGTGCGCGGCGCCTTCAACGCGGTCTTCGTCGAGGGCGCGGTGAGCGGCGAGCTCATGCTCTACGGCCGGGGGGCCGGGGGTGGGCCCACGGCCAGCGCCATGCTGGGCGACCTGGTCGACGCCTCGCGCAACCTCCTGGCCGGCGCGCCGGCCCCGGCACCCAAACGCGCCAGCGCCACCGTGCGCCCTCAGAGCGACATGCGCGCCGCTTTCTATCTGAGCATGGACGTGGCCGACCGGCCCGGTGTGCTGGCCGCCGTGGCCAAGATCTTCGGTGACCACGACGTGTCGATCCGGTCGATGGAGCAGGTGGGCCTGGCCGAGGAGGCCCGCCTCATCTTTCTCACCCACACCGCACGCGAGGGCGACCTGCTGGCCACCATCGACGAGCTCCGCCGGCACCAGGCGGTCGACCGGGTCAGCGGCGTCCTGCGGGTCATCGGCGAAGACGACGGCGCAGCACCAGGCGGCAGTGGGGGAGCCGGCGCATGACCGCGGGCTGGCGCGGCGTCATCGAGGAATACCGCGAGTTCCTCCCGGTCACGAACAAGACTCCGGTGGTCACCCTGCTCGAGGGGGGCACGCCGCTCGTCCCGGCGCCCCGGTTGTCGGAGCGGGTCGGCGCACGGGTGTGGCTCAAGGTGGAGGGGGCCAACCCGACCGGGAGCTTCAAGGACCGGGGCATGACCATGGCCATGTCGATGGCGCTCGAGGAAGGGGCCAAAGCGGTGGTCTGCGCGTCGACGGGCAACACCTCGGCCTCGGCGGCCGCCTATGCGGCGCGGGCCGGGATGGGCTGTGTGGTCCTCATCCCCGACGGCCACATCGCTTTGGGAAAGCTGGCCCAGGCGCTCATGCACGGAGCCCGCGTCCTCCAGGTGCGGGGCAATTTCGACCAGCTGCTGACGATCGTGCGCGAGTTGCCCAACCACGCGCCCATCACCGTGGTCAACTCGGTGAACCCGCACCGGATCGAGGGGCAGAAGACCGGGGCATTCGAGATTGTCGACGTGTTGGGCGACGCTCCGGACGTCCATTGCATCCCCGTTGGCAATGCCGGGAATATTTCCGCCTACTGGAGGGGTTATCTTCAGTATAAGGAAGCGGGCCGCAGCTCGAAGCTGCCCCGCATGCTCGGCTTTCAGGCCGCCGGTGCGGCACCGATTGTGCTGGGTCACCCGGTCGAGAACCCCGAGACCATCGCCACCGCTATCCGCATCGGCAACCCGGCGAGCTGGTATGCGGCTGCGGCCGCCGCGTCGGAGTCCGGCGGATCCATCACGGCGGTCACCGACGATGAAATCCTCGACGCCTACACGTTCTTGGCCAAAGAGGAGTCCGTCTTCTGCGAGGCCGCTTCCTCGGCCTCGGTGGCGGGTCTGCTCAAGCAGGGCGTGCCTCCCGGATCGATCGTGGTGTGCGTATTGACCGGCCATGGGCTCAAGGACCCGGACCTGGCCATCAAGTCCATCTCGGTTCCGACCGTCATCGAGCCGGGGCTCAGTTCGGTGCTTGCTGAGATCTCCCTTTGAGCCCATCGCCGGCACAGTCGCTGAAGCAGGGGTTTTGTGGGTGACGTTCTCGACCGAAACGTCGCTCAGGACGGGTCAAGCCGGAGGGTGTTGGCATATCCAGCGACTTCCGGCTAGAGTACTGATATCCCCTTTGCGCTTCGAAGCGCTCTCCGCGGGTACAAGCGGTCCCGGGAGAGCATGAAGCAAAGGTGATCCTTGGGGGAGGGTCTTCACACGCAAGGCCCTCCACCTCCCTGAAATTTCCTCGCCAGACGCGGGCAAAGAACCCGGCTGGCGGACCTCCCAGAAGAGGAGCCCGATGACTGCGGAACAGCAGCTCGAACGATCGGTTCTCGAAGGCAAAGAGCGCGACGAGCTCAGTGCCATCGCCCAGGCCATGTCGCTCAAGACGACGACCCGGACGAAGAAGGCCGACATCATTGATCAAATTCTCCATGCCACCGGAGTGACATCCGGAGCATCGAGCGCGGCACAGAGCAACGGTGACGCTGTCGGTGCCGAGACCAACGGGGCGGCCAAGCCATCCCGCCGGTCCCGCGCCGGGGCCGCCACAGCCCGTGCCGATACCGATGGTGGCGACAGCGACACCACGACCGCCACGGCATCGGCCGGCGCCGAGGCGCCTCCTGCCGATGCGACTGAGGCCACACCAGCGGAGGCGACGTCCAACGGCGATGCCGGACCGGCCGTCTTCGTCGAGCCGCCCGAGCTGGCCGACGGTGCCGTCAGCGCGCCGCCCCAGCAGAACGGGCAGCAGCACAACAACAACAACAACAACTTCAACAACGGCGGTGGCGGTGGGGGCAACCGGAACCGCAACAACAACAACAACCAGAACCAAAACCAGAACCGTCAGCAGCAGCCCGACGGCGACCTGGGGAACCGGCGCAGTCGCCGTCGCCGCGGCCGCGATCGTGGCCCGACCGGCGAGCTCCAAGGCGGCGGGGGACAGGACCAGGCCTATACGGGCGAGATGGTCGAGGTGAAGGGCATGCTCGACCTGCGCGACGAGGGCTATGGCTTCTTGCGCTGCGACGGCTACCTCCCGTCCTCCAAGGACGTGTACGTCTCCATCAGCCAGGCCCGCAAGTTCGCACTGCGCCGGGGCGACTACGTCGAAGGTGCCTGCCGGCCGGCCTCGAACAACGAGAAGTATCCGGCACTGCTGCGCATCGACACCGTGTCCGGCCTGGACCCCGAGGAGGCGAAGAACCGCCCCCGCTTCGAGGACCTGACCCCGCTGTTCCCCGACTCGCGCTTCAACCTCGAGATGTCGGGCGACAAGGACAAGGAGAACATGACGGCGCGTATCGTCGACTTGCTCTCGCCAGTCGGCAAGGGCCAGCGCGGCATGATCGTCTCGCCGCCCAAGGCCGGCAAGACCACGGTCATGAAGCAGATCGCCCACTCCATCGAGGCGAACAACCCCGAGGTGCACCTCATGGTCCTGCTCGTCGACGAGCGGCCCGAAGAGGTGACGGATATGCGGCGCACGGTGAAGGGTGAGGTCATCGCCTCCACCTTCGACCGGCCCTCCGACGAGCACACCGCGGTGGCCGAGATGACGATCGAGCGGGCCAAGCGCCTGGTCGAGCGGGGGCAGGATGTCGTGATCATCCTCGACGGCATCACCCGCCTGGCCCGGGCCTACAACCTGGCCGCGCCGGCCACCGGCCGCATCATGTCCGGTGGTGTCGACTCGGGTGCGCTCTACCCGCCCAAGAAGTTCTTCGGTGCCGCCCGCAACGTCGAGGAAGGCGGCTCGCTCACCATCCTGGCCACCGCGCTGGTGGAGACGGGCTCGAAGATGGACGAGGTCATCTTCGAGGAGTTCAAGGGCACCGGCAACATGGAGCTCCGGCTCGATCGCCGTCTGGCCGAGCGCCGGCTCTACCCGGCCATCGACGTCAACGCCAGCTCGACCCGCCATGAGGAGCTCCTCTTCGAGCGGGGCCAGCTCCAGCAGGTCTGGAAGCTGCGCCGGGTGCTCAACGCCCTGGCCTCGGACGGCAAGGAGGCCGCCGGTCTGGAGCTGCTCATGGACAAGATCAAGACGACCAACAGCAACGACGAATTCCTGGCCGAGATCGCCAAGGGTCCCGGGACCTGAGCCGGGCCGTCCCTCGCGGGCGCCCCGATCCCACCCTCGCCGTCTCGGACCCACGGCGCGACCATTAGAATGTCGAGACTGATTCGACTGGAGACCTCATGAAGACCGACATCCACCCCGACTACGTAGACGCCACGGTCAAGTGCTCGTGTGGCAACACGTTCGTCACGCACTCGACCAGGGCGGATCTCCACGTCGAGCTGTGCAACGAGTGCCACCCCTTCTTCACCGGCAAGCAGAAGCTGGTCGACTCGGGTGGCCGAGTTGAGCGCTTCCAGCGGCGCTACGGCGAGCGCAAGACCCGGGCCAAGAAGCCGGCCGCTCCGGCATCGGAATAGTTCCCGGCGCGGTGCGCCAAGCGCCGCGCCTCCACAGCCTCCTCGCCGTAACCTGGCCCGATGCTTGACGACCGCATGGCCGCGCTCGAGGCCGAGTACGAGGGCGTCGAGCGGGACCTGGCCGACCCGGCCACCCTCACCAATCAGGACAAGTTGCGCGACCTGTCGCGCCGCCACAAGGAACTGGGCGAGCTCGTCCATACCTGGCACGATCTGAACTCGGCCCGGGGGGATGTGGCGGCCGCCCGCGAGATGCTCACCGAGTCCTCGGGTGACGAGCGCGAGCTCATGCGCCTGGAGCTCGAGGAGTCCGAGGCACAGGTGGCCCGGCTCGAGGACCACCTCCAGTCGCTCCTGCTGCCCAAGGACCCCAACGACGGGCGCAACGTGATCATGGAGATCCGCGGCGCCGTCGGAGGAGACGAGGCCAACCTCTTCGCCCGGAACCTCTACGACATGTACCTGCGTTTCGCTGCCGTCATGAAGTGGAAGGTCGAGGTGCTCTCCGAGGACGCGTCGGACAAGGACGGGATCAACGAGGCCGTCTTCGTGGTGAAGGGGCCCGACGCCTACAGCCGGCTGGAGCACGAGGGCGGCACCCACCGGGTGCAGCGGGTCCCGGTGACCGAGGCCAAGGGGCGCATCCATACCTCGACGGCGACGGTGACGGTCCTGCCCGAGGCGAAGGAGGTCGACATCGAGATTGATCCCAACGACCTGAAGATCGACGTCTACCGTTCCACCGGACCCGGCGGCCAGTCGGTGAACACGACGGACTCGGCGGTGCGCATCACCCACCTCCCGACCGGCACCGTCGTGGCCATGCAGGACGAGAAGAGCCAGATCCAGAACCGGGCCAAGGCCATGGTGGTGCTGCGGGCCCGGTTGCTCAAGGCCGAACAGGATCGCCAGGAGGCGGAGATGTCGGCCCAGCGCCGGGGTCAGGTCGGGGCGGGCAGCCGCACCGACAAGATCCGCACCTACAACTTCAAGGAGAACCGGGTCACCGACCACCGCATCAACTTGACCCTCTACAAGCTGGACCAGGTGCTGGCGGGTGACCTCATGGAGTTGACCGACGCCCTGATGGCCGACAAGCGCGGGCGCCAACTCGGGGGGCAGGAGGACGCCGGCTGATGTCGTCTCCCGGCAGCGCCGCCTCAGCCGAGGCCGCGGCCGGCGTGACGCGTGGAGCGCTGGTGGCCGAACTGGCCGAGGTGCTCGGCGCTCCGCACGAGGCGCGCTTCGTGGTGGACGAGGCGCTCGGTCTGGGACTTTTCCTCGGCCGGCCCGACGTCCCCACCGGGCCGCTCGAACCGGCGGTCATCGCGGCGGCCCGGGCCTTGGCCGGCCGGCGGGCGGCGGGCGAGCCGTTGCAGTACGTGTTCGGCCACTGGCCCTTCCGTTCGCTCGACCTGCTGGTGGACCCGCGGGTGCTCATTCCACGACCCGAGACCGAGCAGGTGGTCGAGGTGGCGTTGGCCGAGGCCCGCCTGCTGGCCGGGGACCGAGGTTTGGTGATCGTCGATGCCGGCACCGGCTCGGGCGCCATCGCACTCTCGCTGGCGGTCGAACTCGGTCTCGAGGTTGCGTCCGCGGTGTGGGCGCTCGACGCCAACCCCGACGCGCTGGCGGTGGCGGCCGCCAACGTCGAGAGGGTACGGGAGCGCCACGGTGGTGGATGGCCCCCTGTCACCGTGCTCGGGAGTGACTGGTTGCGCGGATTGCCGGCCGAGCGGCGTGGCCGCGTCGACCTCGTGGTGGCCAACCCGCCCTACGTGAGCGAGGAGGAGTGGCCGGAGCTCGATCCCGTCGTGCGGGCCGAACCACGCTCGGCCCTGGTGGCGGGAGCGGCGAGCGACGGCACCCCTGGACTGGCCGACGTGGAGGAACTGTTGTTGCAATCCCTGGATTGGTTGGCCCGGCCCGGTACTGTCGTTCTCGAGTTGGCGCCGCACCAGGCCGGCGCCGCCAGTGCGCTGGCCTCCCGTGTCGGCTATGCGGATGTGCGGGTCGAGCCGGACTTGACCCGGAGGCCGCGGGTACTGGTCGCTCGGATATAGAGGAAGAGGGCATGGCGGAAGTGAGGGACACCGGCACAGGCGACGACCTGCACGAGGTGCATGAGCCGCGAGTCGTCGCCAGCGGCGCAGCGGAGATCGGCAGCGCCCTGGCCGGCGGTGCGGTGGTGGCCGTCCCGGCCGTCGGTGGCTACTGCCTGGCCGTCCAGCTCGACGCGCCCGGCGCGGAGGCCCGTCTCGAGGCACTGGCCGCCGACCCGGACGGACCGCACTACGCGGTGGGCCAGAGCAGCGACGTGCGGGCCTTGACCTCGGGCTGGTCCAAAGAGGTCGAGCAGCTCCTCGAGCGTTGCTGGCCAGGACCGGTCGACGTCTTCCTGCCCCGGGCCGCCGGCACCGACGAGGGAGCCGTCCACCTCTTCGACCAGGAGGACGAGACCCCGTCGCACTCATGGGCCGTCACCATCGGTATGCCGGACGGCCGTGCCTTGCGTCGCCTGTGCAAGGAGCACGGGCCGTGGCGGACCGTCCCCCTCAATTTCAACGATGCGTCCGAGGTGGTCCACGCCTTCGACGTCACCGACGTGGCCCTCGTGGTCGACGGCGGCCGGCGCGAGGGGGAACAGCCGACCCTGGTCGACGCCACCGTCTCTCCGGTGCGCGTGCTCCGCGAGGGCGCATTGCCGTCGAGCTTCATCGACGCCACCATGGCCATGAGCGCACGGCGCAAGCTGTTCAGCCGCACGCCGCGCCGGGACGAGGAACCGGGCAACCGATAGACGACTCGGTGTCGCCCG
Source organism: uncultured Acidimicrobiaceae bacterium (assembly GCA_963840435.1). GTDB lineage: Bacteria > Actinomycetota > Acidimicrobiia > Acidimicrobiales > RAAP-2 > Bog-473. Next base: position 167,182 of record CAWIYY010000001.1, read on the forward strand.
TGCGGCGAGGCCGGGTTCCATTCGACTTCCGCCGACCCGGGCACCACCATGGCGCTGTGCGGATCGGACTCCACGCCCTGGGGATCGGAGCGGGTGCCGATCCGGCGATGATCACTGCCGTGGCCCGGGCGGCCGAGGAGTGCGGCTTCGCCACGCTGTGGGCCGGCGAACACGTCGTGATGGTGGACCGGTCGGATTCGGTCTACCCCTACGCCGACGATGGTCGCATTGCGGTACCGAGCGATGCCGACTGGCTCGACCCGCTGGTGCTCTTCGGGTTCGTGGCCGCCGTCACGTCGCGGCTGCGGCTGGCCACCGGCGTGCTGTTGCTGCCCGAACACAACCCGGTCATGGTCGCGAAGTCGGTAGCCAGTCTCGACCGCCTCTCGGGCGGGCGCTTCGCCCTCGGAGTCGGCATCGGATGGTCGGCCGAGGAGTTCGACGCCCTCGGCATCCCCTTTGCCGGCCGGGGCAGGCGGACGGAGGAGTACGTCGAGGCCATGCGGGTCCTCTGGCGTGACGACCTGTCGTCCTACGTGGGCCAACATGTCCGCTTCGAGGGCGTGCGTTGCTACCCGAAGCCGATCAGGCGTGGCGTTCCCGTCATCTTCGGGGGCAACGGTGACCGGGCGCTCCGCCGTGCGGCGAGGTGTGGCGACGGGTGGTACGGGTTCAACGTTGCGCCAGACCGGCTGGCCGACCGGTTGGACCTGCTCAGGTCGACCTGCGTGGACGTGGGACGGGACCCACGGGCGCTGGGCATCTCGGTCGCGCTCCGTGACGGCGGACCGGATGACCTGGCGGCTCTGGAGCAGCTCGGGGTCGACGAGGTGGTGATTGTCGAAGCGCCTCCCGAAGATGCGGACGAGGCCGCCGGCTGGGTACGCGCGCTGGCGGCGCGCTGGGTCGCTGAGGTCTGAGCCGGCTTTGGCGCCAACCGGGAACAGCGACGGCTCGCACGCTGTTGTCGAGGTGGTGGAGTGTTCGTTGCTGCTCATCACGGGAAGCGTGAGGCGCCAATCGACGAACAGCGCGGTCTTGCGGACGGCACGGGCTGATGCCGGGCCAGGCATCGCGTGCACCCTCTACGGCGAGCTGGCCGAGCTTCCTCACTTCAACCCGGACGACGATCAGGACGCTCCGCCACCCGCCGTCGCTCGTTTGCGCGACGCCGTGCACGCGGCAGACGCCATCCTCTTCTCGACACCCGAATATGCCGGGGCGATGCCGGGTGCTCTCAAGAACCTCCTGGAGTGGCTGATCGGCGACGACCACCCGGACTCGGTGTACGAGAAACCGGTGGGCTGGGTCAACTGTTCCCCCCGGGGTGCGCACCTGGCGTACGAGTCGTTGCGGATCGTCCTCCAGTATGCGCATGCGCACATTGTGGAGGAGGCCTGCGGAGACGTGGCGGTGCATGCCTCCTCGGTGGGCGAGGACGGGCTGCTGTCCGACGGTAGGGCACGGACGGAGGTCAATCGCCTGGCGGCGGCACTGGTTGACGCAGCGTGCGGGGAATAGGCGTGCCACGAGAGATCGGGCCCTTGAAGGTCCCGGCGGCTCCGCAGTGTCCATGGCCAGAGTCAGGTGCGTGAGACGCTCGACCACGCGACGGTGCGCTCTGTCGAGCCGATCCCGCAGCGGTGAGCGGGGAACGTGATCGCCATCAACACGCCAGCGCCCTGAGGAACGACGCCACCTCCGAGGAGGTCCGGAGGTGGAGCACGGTGCAGGTCAAGGTGGGATCGGCCAAGACGGCTGCCGTTTCGCGCCGGCCGTGGGTGGGGTAGCGCCAGATCCAGCGCCAACATTCCACGAGCGGCGACGGATTGCCCTTCGTCTTCCGTCGCGTGACCCGAGCAAGGCAGGTGTGTCGCGGCAGGTCGAGCCAGATCACGGCCTCGGCGGCCCGGAAGCGGGCCTCAGCCACGGCCCGGTAGTCCCCGGCCATGATCCAGTGATCACCGCCGATCAATTCCTGGTGGGTGTGGATCCACTCCTCCTCGGTCGGGCGCGGTATGGCGGGCCAGTAGAAGTCGTCGAGGTCGACGACCGGCAGGCCGAGCAACGGAGCGAGGCGCCGGGCCAGTGTCGTCTTGCCCGAGGCGACCGGCCCCACGATGGCGATGCGGTCCACCGATCAGGCGGGGGAAGCCACACCCTCGTAGAAGTAGGAGAACGACTTGGGCCCCTTCCCGTAGAAGGTGTTGAGCTCGTCGAAGGAGAAGCCGGCACCCTCGATCAGCGAGTCGATCGGGCGGTTCAGGTTGCAGCCACCGGCCAGCCTGTTCTCTATCGGGTTGAGGCGGTCCTGCCACTTCTTCACCTTGGCGTCGGGTGCCAAGCCGTGTTCGATGAAATGCATCTGGCCGCCCGGTCGAAGCACCCGGCGCATCTCAGTGAGCGCGGTCTCGACGTCGGGGATCGTGCACATCGTCCACGTGATGAGGACGTGGTCGATGCTGGCCGACTCGACCGGCAGGTGCTCGCCGTCGAGGCCTACGAACGTGATCGGGACCCGGCTGGCCGCAATCCGTTTGGCTGCCAGCTTGCGCCCGACCATGGCGGGATCGACCGCCTGGACCCGGGCCACCGCCGCCGGGTAGTAGGGGACGTTGAGGCCGGAGCCGAAGCCGACCTCGAGCACTTCGCCCGAGAGGCCCGACGCCACCTGGCGCCGCAGCTCGCCCACCGCCTTCGTGCCCAACATGACGTCGATGAGCCGGGGCACGACCTGCTCTTCGTAGTAGCTCACGCCCCGCAGTCTGCTCTTCTCAGGGCGATGCCGCCATCGCGACGGCGTGGCGGCGTCCCCTTTGTGGCGGGTGTCCTCAGGACGCGGTCGTCACCCGCTCGACTGCGGGCAACGTGCTCACCGAGCGCTTGGCCTCCCAATGCGTGCGGCCCAACGCGGCGAAGTGCGCCGGCCGCTCGGTCAGCGCGTAGGTGGCCAGCCACAGGCGCTTCAGGTGGCGCTTGTAGCCATGGGCGACGTCGTCCTCGTAGGCCGTGCGGCCATGGAGCACGTGGTAGTTGTTGATGAACTGCATCTCGCCCGGCTGGAGGTCCATGTAGACGTTGAAGTCCGGGTCGTTGGCCATCGCCGAGACGGTGGCGATGGCCGTGCGGGCGTCGGCGCTCAGCCGGGGCGCGTCGGCGTGGCGCTGCGAGGCCAGGATGTACTGGGGGATGAAGCGCACGAAGAGGCGCTCGGCATGCTCGGTGAAGGCCGGGATGGCGTAGAAGGCGCTCGTGCCCTTGGCCTGCTCGCCCCGGGCGTCGTAGGGCATCGGCTCGTAAAGGGCGGCGGCCAGGTCGGGATGCTCGCGCACGAGCTGGTTGTGAATGGCCACCGCATTGGCCACGCACGAGAGGCCGCCGGAGCGCGCCGTGCGCAGGCAGAGCAGGCCGACCAGGTCCGACCCGTCGGTGTGGTAGTCGAGCGCGATGCCGCCGAGCTCGTTGCCGCGCACGGTCGGGTCGTCGATGGTCTTGCCCTGGTCCGTCACGTCGCCCAGGACGTGGCCGTGCTTGTTCTGGGCCCACGGCTGCCCGAGGTGCAGGCCGATGCCCCAGTAGAGGAGGGTCAGGTCGTCGTCGCCGTAGCGGTCGACGTCGAGTGTGGCGATGCGCATGAAGCCGCGCCCGTCGAGCAGCGTGTCGACCACGCCCTGGAGCTTGTCGGCCAGCGCACCGAGCGGGAAGTCGTCTTTCCCGAGGTCCAGCGGATCCGTGCTCTTGGCCTTGGCTGCGGCCAGCGCGCCGTCCAGCTCGTCGTGGTCCTCCCGGGTCAGGCGGAGCGTCCATGACTCGGGCTCGGCCACGTCCGCGGCGCGCCACTCAGCCGCAGGCTCGAGTTCGTGCAATGTCGTCGTGTGCATCGGTTCTCCTCCTGACTCACGCCGCGGCAGTGTCGCGCCCGCCGCGGACGAGACGGCCGGGCAACGCGCCCGTCGCCTCTCCGTCTACATACGTGATGGCGCCGGACACCACCGTGGCCCGGTAGCCGCGGGCACCTTGGAGCAGGCGCTTGCCGCCGGCCGGCAGGTCGTAGCCCATGACCGGTGCCTCGCAGGACAGGTGGTCGAAGTCGATGACGTTGAGGTCGGCCTTCATGCCGCGGGCGACGACGCCCCGATCACGCAAACCGACAGTCCGCGCCGTGCTGCTGGTGAGCCGCTCGACCACCCGGCCGACGGGCAGGCGCCCGTGCGAGCGATCCCGGGCCCAGTGCGAGAGGAAGTACGTCGGGAAGCTGGCGTCGGCGATGAGCCCGACGTGGGCACCGCCGTCACCGAGGCCGAACACGGTGTCGGGGTGGGCCAGCATCTCGCCGCAGGCGTCGAGGTTGCCTTCCGCGTAGTTCAGGAACGGCGTGTAGAGGAAGTTCCTCCCGTCGTTCTCGCTCAGCAGGTCGAGGGCCAGCGCCGCCGGCTCCATGCGCCGCGCCGCGGCCATCCGCGCGATGCTCCGCTCCGGCGCCGGCTCGTAGTCGGGAATCTCGCCCAACGGGTACAGGTTCGTGAAGTCGGCGAAGCGTCGCCGGCCGCCGCTCCCACCGTCGCCCTCGGCAGGGATCTGGTCCAGCAGCCGGGTACGCAACTCGGGATCGCGCAACGCGTGGGCCTGCTGCTCGAGCGGAAGCCCCGAGAGCTCAGCGAAGGCCGGCAAGGCCAGGAACGGGTGGTACGTCGACTGCAGGCCCATCAGCACCCCGACGGCGCGCGGCGCCACCTGGGCCCGGATGGGCAGTCCGTCGGCCACCGCCTCCTCGATCCGGTGCAGGAGATCGCGCCAGGCGTTGGGCTGGCGGCTGTTCTGGGCCAGCGAGAGCGACAGCGGCCGGCCCGAACGCTGCACGATCTGGCGTACCAGTTCGAACTCGCTGTCGGCGTCGGGATAGAAGTCAGAGATGAGCTCGATCACCCCGTGTCCCGCGTCGGCCACGCCGAGCGCGATCGCCTCGAGTTCATCGGCCCGGGCGCGCAGCGAGGGGGTGGGGTCGCCTGTCGCCGTGCGGTGGTTCAATGTGCGCGACGTCGAGAAGCCGATCGCACCAGCGCGGAGTGCTTCCGTGGCCAGGGCACGCATGGCTGCCGTGTCCTCCTGCGTCGCATCCTCGAGGCGAGCGGCCCGTTCACCCATGACGTAGAGGCGCAGGGCGCCGTGGGGAAGCTGCGCACACAGGTCGATGTCGTGGGGCCGCGCTTCGACGGCGTCGAGGTACTCGCCGAACGATTCCCAGTTCCACTCGATGCCCTCGTCGAGCACAGCGCCGGGAATGTCCTCGACACCTTCCATGAGCGAGATCAGGCGGTCGTGCGCGTCGGGCCGGACCGGTGCGAAGCCCACGCCGCAGTTGCCCATGACGGCGGTCGTCACGCCGTGCCAGCTCGACGGCGTCATGCGGGCGTCCCAGGTGGCCTGCCCGTCGTAGTGCGTGTGGATGTCGACGAACCCGGGAGTGACCAAGAACCCGTCGGCCTGAATCTCCTCCCGGCCTCGCTCGGCCACGGCGCCCACCGCGGTGATGGTGGTGCCGTCCACGGCCACGTCCGCCGGCATGGGCTCGCCGCCCAGCCCGTCAGCCACGTGTCCGCCCCTGATGACCAGATCGTGTGGCACGTCCTCCAGCCCCTTTCCCGTCTGTGCTCGACGAGATAGTTAGATCAATCGAACTATATCCGTTTCCCGGTGCCTTGGCAAGGCCTCTCTCACCGATCGGAGTCGAAGACGCCCCCCAGGCGCTCCTCACGGGTGCTGCGGTGCGCGGCCTGGAGGTCGGTGAAGAATTGGCGGACCTCGGCCCGGTCGGTGCCCGGCAGCAGCTCCTCCATGCGTCGGGCCAGCTCGGTTTCGAAGCGCAGCAGGCGCCGCCTGCCTTCCTCGGTCAGTTCCACCCGGGTCACCCGGCCGTCGCCAGCCTCGTCCACGGCGTCGGCCACCCAGCCCTGCTGGCGAAGCCCGTTGATCATGGCCGAGACGGTGGGCTTGGTCACCGCATTGGCTGCGGCCACCTCGCCGGCTCGCCGCGAGCCGCCGAGGAGGTAGAGCAGCGTTCGGTACTGCGCCATGCTCAGGTCGCCCTTGCGAGCCACCTGCTCGAACTCGCGGTAGAGCGAGACCACGAGACGCACACCGTGGACGGGGTCCGCTGCGCTCTCGGCCATGGTCGCATGGTACGGCCCGCCGCCAACCTTGACGGGGTGCCGGTACCGGCGCATAGTAATTTTTGTGCACGCGCGGTTGCGTACCCGGGCGTCAACCACCCTGGGTACGGTGGCTGCCGCCCTTCTCCTCTGGCTGACCGTCCCACTCGTTGCCGGCGCTGCGTTCGCACCCGCCTCCGCCGCCGCCTCACCACGCACCTCGGTCGCCTGCTCGACCACGACGCCCATCAGTTACGGCGTCGACGCACTTGCCGGTTCCATCTCCAGTCCAGGGGCTGACGCCTGCTTCACGTTCACGACCGCGCCCGGTGACGTCGCCTGGCTGAACATGACTGCCACGTCGGGCAGCCTGGGGCTCTTCTTCGACTTCTTTCGGCCCGGTCCCATCTCGACCTGTGCCGGCCCCTACGGGGGCGCGACCGAATGTGCGGTGCCGTCGGGGGGATCCGGCACGTGGACACTCCAGGTCTCGGACTCGTCGGGAACGCACACCGGGAGCTTCCGCCTGTCGCTCCAGAGGCTCGACGGTGGCGTGGGGTGTTCGACCGTCAAGTACGGCCACACGGTCGAGGGCAAGATCGCCAAGAAGGCCTCGTTCGCCTGCTTCACGTTCACGGCGAAGCCGGGCGACTCCCTCTTCGCCCGGAGCACCGGGACGTCGGGCAGCCTCACCATCCCGTCGGCTCTCGAGGCATCGCCCGCCGGGTCGGTGCAGTGTCTTGCCAACGGCCCGCTCGAGTGCCCACTGGCGGCGGGCGGATCGCAGACGCTCGTCTTGTACTCCGAGTCCGGTGTGGCCACGGGCTCGTTGGTGCTGTACATCCAGCGCATGACCGCACCGAAGCACTGCACGGCGGTGACCGCGGGTGGCGCCAAGGTCAGCGGTTCGGTGCCCGGCGCCGGTGACGTGGCCTGCTTCGAGTTCTCCGGGAAGTCGGGTCAGACGGACGCGGCCACGCTCACCTCCTTGACCGGAACGCTTGCCCCGCTGATCGACTTCTTCCGGCCGGCGGGGACGTCAGCCTGCGCGTCGCCGGCCGACGCCGTGACGTGCGCCTTGGACAGCACGGGGACCTGGACCGTGCTCGTCGACGACGACAGCGGGTCGGGACTGGGCACCGGCACCTTCTCCTTCGCCCTCACGAAGACCTGACCCTCGCTGGACCACTGGCCAAAGGCCACCCGATCCGGTCGGGCCGATCCGGTCGGGTCAGCGCCCCGCAGCGCCTGTCCGCTCAGGCCGCTGCGGGCGGCGGGTCCTGGACCGGTGAAACAACGTTGGCGCTCCAATGGGCCAGGACCGGGTCACAGACCGGAGCGCTGGTGGAGCACTTCTCCGTGCCGGTCGCCTGCAGTGTCACCGAGCCGAAACCCACCACAAGGAATTTGGTGACGGACGATCCACCCGAGGACACGTGTCCGAACTCCTTCATGAGCACGTTCTCCGCCGACGCGTTGATGACCGACGCCTCGGTCCAGTCGAAGCCGTCGCTCGTCAGTTTCACCACGACCTGCTCGCCATTCGTGACGATCGTCGTCGAGCCGTTGCTCTGATTGGTCAGGACCACCCGGTGCGCCGACGTCGTGGACGCTCCCGCGAGGGAACCGCCGGCGGAACTGATCGCCAGCGCACCCGTCCCGGCCGCCACGACCGCGAGGGCGGTCGCGGGGAGGCCCCGCCCAAGCCTGATAGGACGGCCAGTTCGCTGGACCGGCCGGGGGTGTCGACGCATCGGATCCTCCCTTCGTCAGCGGCCAGGAGTCACGCTCGGTCTCGACCCCGGCTGATCAGTGCAGGCTAAGCCCCGCCGGTGAACGGCGCCCGACGGCACGGCGGCACGCGGGCAAAATCTCCCGGCTTCAGCCCCCGAGGGTCATGCCGCCGTCGGCGGCCAGCGTGCCGCGTCGACCCACGCCCTCCTCGGAGCACAACTGGACCAGCGTGTCGAGGTCGGTGATGGTGCCCCAGGCCCGGGCGCCGTCCGTCGTCCTGGCGGCCACGATGCCTCGCTCGGGTCGGCCCTCCCGGTCGAAGGTGACCGTGTACGTCTCGACCCGCACGGAGCCGGTGGCCGCGGCGTCGACGGGGCAGCGCGGCAGCGCGTCGACCTCGGCCTGCACGGTGCGCCAGGCGAACGGGGCGCCGTGGGCCGGCGGATCGGTCCCGTAGATGCCAAGGGAGTGCTTGGTGGCGTACCAGCCCAGGCCGCTGACCAGCGCCCGGGCACCGGGTGCGGCCCGCAGGGCCTGGACCGCGCTGGCGATGCCGTGCGCGGTGTAGTTGTTGCCCGGCCCGCCGCCGAAGGTCAGGCCCCCGGTCAGGGTCAGTGGCCGGGCCGGGTCGTCGACGGCCAGCCCCAACTCCGACGCCGCCATCTGCACCACGACCGGGAAGCAGGAATAGAGGTCGACGAGGGCGATGTCGTCGACGCCGAGGCCGGCCAGCTCCAGAGCGGCCGCGCCGGCCAGGCGGATGGCAGGGGAGCGATGGAGTTCGGCCCGCTCGGAAATGAACCAGTGGTCGTTGGCGTCGGCACCGGATTGGGGGAAGACCCAACGCTCCTCGGGCACGCCGGCGGACCGCGCCGCCTCGACCGAGCAGACGATGAAGCCTGCACCCTGGTCCACCTGCAGGTTTGCCGTACAGAGCTTGGGGTAGGGGAACGAGATCATGCGGTTCTCCGGGGTCACCGTGACGATGTCCTCGGCCGAGCGCGGCTGGCGGATCCAGGCGTAGGGGTTGGCGGCCGCGACCCGGCTGAAGCCGGACCACAGGTCGCCGATGCGCGCCCCGTGCTCGGAGAGGCTCCAACCATTGGCCGCCCGCAGCGCGTTCTCGAAGAGGGGATAGGCGTGCACCGGAAGAAGCACGCCCCGGCGCATCTCGAGATCGGTGGCGCCGGGCTTGTCCACCCCGAACATGGTCGGCGCAGGGGTGTCCGCCGGCTGCTCGCTCCAGCCGAGGCGGGCGCGGGTTCCCGGCCGGCGCGAGAGGGCTCTCGTGTACATGGCCTCAGCACCCGTGACGAGCACGACGTCGAGCTCACCCTTGCTGATGGCGAGGCAGGCATCGTGCATCAGCGCCTGCGGTGTGTTGCCCCCGACGGCCGAGAGCATGAGCTGCGCCGGCTCGTCCCCCTCCGCGAAGCCGAGGCGCGCCGCCACCTGGAGCGCCGGGTTGACGGTGTGCCAACCGAGCGGGACGACGACGCGGATGCTGTCCGCCCGCGCCAGCAAGGAGTGCCCGGCCGCCGCCGGACCGCCGCTGGCGGCCCCGTCGCAGTCCTCGGCGGCCGCGCGGAGCGCCCTGGCCATGAGTTCGACCGGCTCTGGCCGCTGCTCCGGAGCGAGCCCCGCATCGGGCGGCGTGAGCACCTGGCCCACCCCGACGACCACCGGGGTGCGCGGGTCGAGAGCCATGGCCCGGGGAGCGTACCGGGTGCGGCCCCGGGGGGTCCCTGGGCTGTCGGTAGACTCGGTGCTCATGCGCGTCGCCGTCGGTTCGGACCACGGCGGGTTCAACCTGAAGGAGATCCTGCGGGGCGAACTCGCAGCACAGGGGCATGACGTCGCTGATCTCGGCACCCACGACGGCGCCGTCTCCGTCGACTACCCCGACTACGGCGCCGTGGTCGGCCGCGCCGTGATCGGAGGCGCCGCCGAGCTCGGCGTGTGCGTCTGCGGGACCGGCATCGGCATCTCCATGGCGGCCAACAAGGTCCCGGGTGTGCGCGCCGCAGTGGTGCACGACGTGACCACGGCGACGCTGGCCAAGCGGCACAACCACGCCAACGTGCTGTGCTTCGGGGCACGCACCACCGGAACGGCCGTCGCCCTGGACGCGTTGCGCGCCTTCCTCGGAGCTCTCGAAGAGCACGGACGGCACGACGGGCGCATCGCCAAGCTGGACGACCTCGACCGCGAGCTCGTCCACCCGATTCCAGCCGAAGGGACCCTATGAGCAGCTACGAGACCGCGCTCTCCGCCGACCCTGAGGTGGCCGACCTCGTCGCGCAGGAGCTGCACCGCCAGCAGACCACCCTCCAGCTGATCGCCTCGGAGAACTTCACCTCGCCGGCCGTCCTGGCCGCATCGGGCTCGGTCCTGACCAACAAGTACTCCGAGGGCTACCCGGGCCGGCGCTACTACGGCGGGAACCGCATCATCGACGAAGTCGAAGACCTGGCCCGCAACCGGGCCACCTCGCTCTTCGGCGCCGAGCACGCCAACGTGCAGCCCCACGCCGGGGCGAACGCCAACCTGGCCGCCTACCAGGCCCTGCTCGAGCCCGGGGCCACCATCTTGGCCATGCGCCTCGACCACGGAGGTCACCTGACCCACGGGTCGCCGGCCTCGATCGTCTCGAAGTTCTGGCGCTTCGTCTCCTACGGTGTCACGCCCGCGTCGAGCGACGAGAGCGAGCCGGGCGAAGTCATCGACTTCGACCAGGTGGCCCACCTGGCCAAGACCGAGAAGCCGGCCCTGATCGTCGCCGGCTCCACCGCCTACGCCCGGGTCATCGACCCGGTGCCGTTCCGGGAGATCGCAGACTCGGTGGGCGCCTACTTCATGTTCGACGCGGCCCATCCGGCGGGGCTCATCGCCGGTGGCGTGCACCCGAGCCCGGTCGGCGTGGCCGACGTCGTGACCCTCACCACGCACAAGACGCTGCGCGGTCCCAGGGGTGGCGCCATCCTGTGCGACGAGGACCTGGCCAAGAAGATCGACAGCTCGGTCTTCCCCGGCCTCCAAGGTGGTCCGCTCGAGCACGTCATCGCGGCCAAGGCCGTCGCCTTCGCAGAGGCGGCCCAGCCCGAGTTCGCGCAGTACGCGGCAGCGGTGGTCGAGAACGCGACGGCCCTGGCTTCTGCCCTGGCCACCCAGGGCTTCCGGTTGGTGTCGGGAGGGACCGACAACCACATGCTGCTGGTAGACCTGCGCCCGTTCGACGCCGAGCTCACCGGCAAGGAGGCCCAGGAGGTGCTCGACCGCGCCGGAATCACGCTGAACCGCAACACGATCCCGGACGACCCGCGCTCGCCGTTCCTCACGTCGGGGCTGCGTATGGGCACGGCGGCCGAGACCACCGCCGGCATGGGTCCGGACCAGATGGCGGTGATCGCCGAGCTGGTCGCCCGCACGCTGACGGCGCGGACCGACGAGGGCGAGATCGCAGCAATACGCCGGGAGGTGGCCGACCTCTGTGCCGCCTTCCAGCCCTATCCCGATCTCGTGGGTTAGCGCATGCCCGACATCGGCTGGTACTGCGCCGTCCTGGCCATCGCCGCGGCGGTGACCGCGGCATGCACGGTGCCGGCCAAGCGTTTCGCCTTGAAGGTGGGCTACGTGGCCCACCCGAGCGATCGAAGCGTGCACAAGAAGCCGATCCCCTATGGCGGCGGTGCCGCCATGTTCCTCGGCTTCCTGGTCGCGGTCCTGGTGGCGGCTGCCCTGCCACCGTTTCGCCAGAGCCACATGTTTGCCGACTCGCCCGAGATGCTGGGCGTGGTGCTGGCCGCCGGTGCCATGTTCGCCGTGGGGCTGATCGACGACGTCCGTGACATGTCGGCGCCCGCCAAGATGGCGGGGCAGGTCCTGGCAGCCAGCATCCTCTACTTCGCCGGCGTGACGATGTACCAGCTCAAGATCCCGCTGGCCGGCTTCTTCGTCCTCACGCCGGGCATCGTCCCGCTCATCACTGCGCTCTGGGTCATCTGCCTCACCAATGCGGTGAACCTGATCGACGGCCTGGACGGGTTGGCCGCCGGGGTGGTCGCCATCGCAGGCGGCACCCTCGCAGTCTACGGGCTCCGCCTGATGGAGTTCGGACTGCTGCCGAGCGACAACGTCGGTCCGCTGGTGGCAACCATCGCCTGCGGGATCTGTCTCGGCTTCCTACCCTTCAACTTCAACCCCGCCCGGATCTTCATGGGCGATGCGGGCGCCCTCTTCCTGGGCCTGCTCATGGCCGCCTCGACCATGGTCATCAGCGGACGGGTTCCCCCGGACGTGCCCATCTCGGGCGTGACCTACTTCTTCTTCGCGCCGCTGTTCATCCCGCTGTTCATCCTGGGGGTGCCCCTGGTCGACATGGCCTTCGCCTTCATCCGGCGCACGGCGCGGGGGCAGGGCTTCGACACCCCGGACAAGGAGCACATCCACCACCGCCTGCTCCGCCTCGGGCACGGCCCGCGACGGAGCGTCATCATCCTGTGGGCCTGGACGGCGGTGCTCTCGGGCTTCCTCCTCTTCCCCCTCTTCGTCCACCAGGTGAACGCCATCATCCCGCTGGGGGCGGCCGCCCTCGGGGTGGCCCTCTACACGTTCTTCCACCCCGGGCTGCGGAGAGGCAATGGCGAGGACGACGACGAGGCCTCCGACCAGGGGATTCCTGCGTCCTTGGACGGGGCTGAGCGGGAAAACGAGGTCGTACGGTTTCCTTCGTGACCGTTTGGACGCGATCTGGGCCGGGATGCGATGATTACCGCTGTGTACCCCGTCCACCTCGCCTCCCTCCGTGCTGCCACCGCGGCTTCACGGACGTTGGACTTCGGCGCGCCACGTACCGCGTAAAGGGGCGACAGTCGCATGCGTGGTCTAGTGAGCTTCGACAAGCGCGCCCACTCGGGTGAGCGAGGAGGACGTCCCGAATCCGGGGCATCCGCCAGAGCAACCGGGGGAACCGTCGGAGAATCCGGCTCGCATCCCCAGCTTGGGCGACTTCTTCTGGGTGGGCACGGCCTGCGCACTCAGTGTGGTCATCGCGGGAGCGGCCGGGTACCTGTTGGACTCGTGGCTCGGGACAACCCCGTGGCTCACCTTTGCCGGGCTGGCCTTCGGGATCGTGTCAGCGGTCATGATCGGGTTCAAGGCCTTCGGCCGGTACATCTGAGGCCCCGCCAACCTCGGCGCCTCCGGTCAGTGCGCGGGAGCGTGTCCTCATGATGTCGATGTTCGAAAACTTCTCACTGCCGGACCTGGCCCGGGTGTCGAGGCGCACCATGCTGAGTGCGCTCATCATCGGGGTCGTGGGCTTGGTGGTCTGCGTGCTGCTGCGTGCTCCGCTGACCGGCCTCGGGCTCGGCATCGGCCTCGGCCTCGGGATCTTCAATTTCCGCCTCATCCAGCGCTCCGTGGTGAAGGTCGGGTTGAGCGAGGACGAGAACCGCCGCCGCCCGCTGGCCACCAACACGATGGTCCGTCTCGGCATCATCACGGTGATCGCCTTGGGGTTGCTCTTCTTGTCGTTCGACCTCGGGCTGGGCGTGATGGCCGGCCTCGCGCTCTTCCAACTCGTGCTGCTCGGCAACGTGGCGCGGTCGATGTTCAAGATGGGTCACGGCGGCGTGGGCGGCATGCTCGACGCGGCCGCCGTCTCCTTCACGCTGCAGGACGACGATGACGGGGCGGCATGAGCGTGTTCGGCGGCAGCCCGCACACCTTCATCCTGGCGTCGACCAGCATCACGGTCGGTGACCACGTCACGAAGAAGGTCGGCCCGTTCACGCTCAATATGGACACGGTCTGGGCCACCGCGGCGGCGGTGGTCGTGTGCTGCCTCATCGCCTTCGCGCTCCGTCGTCAGGCGACCAGCGGCCCCCCGGGGAGGCTGCAGGCGGCCTGGGAGATGGGCATCGGCGCTCTGACCAAGCAGGTCGAAGGCACCATCGGCCCCGCCGGCGCTTCGGTGATACCTCTGGCCGCCACTCTCTTCCTCTTCATCTTCGTGGCCAACAGCTTCACAGTGCTCGGTCTGGGTGCGCATTTCGATTTTCTGGCGCCGCCGAATGCGGACATCAATCTCCCCCTGGCCATGGCGCTCTACGTGATCGTCCGGGTGCACATCTCTTCGGTCCGGGCGAGAGGGTGGGGCGGGTACCTCAAGCACTACGCCATGCAGCCGTTCCCGGTCTACCTCGTCCCCTTCAACATCTTCATCAACCTGGTGGAGGAGATCGCCAAGCCGATCACCCTGGCCCTTCGATTGTTCGGCAACCTCTTGTCGGGCACCCTGATGCTGTCGCTGATCGCCTACCTGGGCGTCTGGAAGATCGGCGCCATCCCGGTGGGCAATGTCCTCGTGCTGGTCCTCAACCCGGCCTGGAAGCTCTTCGACCTCGGTATCGGCGCCATTCAGGCGTTCATCTTCGCTCTCTTGACGATCCTGTACTTCGACGTGGCCATGCAGACGGACCACGGCGACGAAAAGGAGCAGACGCACTACGGGATGAACTTCGCCGAAGAGACGCCATCCATTGCATTCGCCACACAAGATCAGACCTCAACACTCGCCACACAAGATCACTAGACACGTCAACAAAGGAGAGCAGTTACATGGCAGACACAACGGCACAGGCCATTCAGTTGGCCGGAGCCATGGTCGGCGGCGGCCTGGCCCTCGGTGGAGGTGCCATCGGAGCAGCGGTCGGTGACGGCCTGGCCGGTAGCGCGACCATCAACGGCGTCGCTCGCCAACCCGAAGCGCAGGGACGCCTGTTCACCATCATGTTCTTGACGGTGGGTCTGGTCGAAGCCATGTACTTCATCAACCTGGCCTTCACCGCACTCTTCATCTTCTCGCTCTACAAGAAGTAGGGCCGGGGGATGGAGCCCTGCGCCGCCTCGCGGCGACCGGGCGCGAGACAGAACTCACGTACAGACTGAGACCAAAATGCTTGCAGACAGCAACTTCCTCATCCCGAACGCGACCCTCATCGTCGAGCTCGTCGCCTTCCTCATCGTCCTTGCGGTCATCGGCAAGTACGCCCTGCCTCCGCTCAAGAAGGTTCTGGACGACAGGGCCGAGCTGATCAGGCAGGAGCTCGCAGCGGCCGACGAGGCGAAGTCCGACGCCCACGCCGCTGACGAGGAGCGGCGAGCAGCCCTCGAGGCGGCGCGCCTTCAGGCCCGCGAGATCGTGGCCCAGGCCAACCGCACGGCCGAGATGGTGAACTCCGACGCCCACACCAACGCGCAGGCCGAATACGACCGGATCGTGAACAGCGCAGCCACCGAGGTGGCCCTGGCCCGCCAGCGTGCCGTGGAGGAAGCAGCCGAGCGGATGGGCGAGCTCGTGCTCGAGGTCGTGGAGCGGATCATCGGGCGAGAGGTCAACACGGAGGCACACCGTGACCTCATCGACGAGGCCGTGGCGGCGCTGCGGGCCGACGCCGAGGGAACCGCGTCGAGCGGCGCCGGGGCGCGCCAGTGAACCCGAAGCTTCAGGGATACGCCAGCGCGGTGTTCGAAACGGTGGCCCCTGGAGAGCGTGCGAGTTTTGCCGACGAGCTCCGGAGTATCGAGCGCCTCGTCGTCACGACGCCCGCCCTGCGTTCCGCGCTCACCGATACTGCGGTGTCCGGCGCCGCCCGCCAGTCGATCATGCGTGAGATCCTCGAGGGCAAGGTTTCCGAGCCGGCCCGGCGGGTGTCGGGATTCGCGGTCGGGGCCGTGCCGGCGCCCGACGTGGTCAGCGCCCTGGACTGGGTGTCGCTGCGGGCCTCCCGGCTGGCCGAGGGCGTCTCGGAACCGGAGCTCGCGCTGAGCCTGCTGCAGGCGCGCCAACGTGTCGGCGGCTACGCCCAGGCCACCTTCGAGCTCATGTCGACAGCCGAGCTCGAGAACATGGAGGACGAGCTGTTCCGATTCGCCCGCATCGTCCAGTCGGCGCCGGCACTGCGCCGGGCGCTGGTCGATCGAGAGCTCAGCGTGGAGGAGCGCCAGGGTGTGGTCTCCCGGTTGCTCCAGGGCAAGGTGCAGGAGCGCACCCTCTCCCTGGTTCGCTACGTGATCGCAGGCGGCCGGGCCCGAGACGTCGTGGGCACGCTGGACTGGCTGGTCGAGCAGACGGCGGCCGCACGAGGCTGGCGCATTGCCCGGGTGCGGGCCGCCGCCCCCGTCGAGGATGCGCAACGGACCGGTCTCTCTGAGACGCTGGCCGCGCTGGCGGGTTCGCCCGTCGAGCTGCAGGTCGTCATCGACGCCAGTCTTCTCAGCGGCGCGGTCATCGAAATCGGCGATCTGCAAGTGGATGCCACGGCGCGCGGTCGGCTGAACGCCCTGCGCGAGCACTTGGTACCGGGTGGATGGGACGAGAAGCTCTCCGGCGGTTCGGACCGGCCCCGGGGAACAACAACAGAGGGAGCAGTGTGATGGCCGAGCTGACGATCGACGCCAGTGAAATCACCGCGGCGCTGGAGCGCCATGTGCAGGAGTACAACCCCGACATCGCGACCGAGCAGATCGGGCGGATCGTCGAGGTGGGTGACGGGATCGCCAGGGTGTCAGGCCTGCCCGGCGCAGCCGTGAACGAGCTCTTGGAGTTCGAGGACGGCACGCTCGGGCTGGCGCTCAACCTGGACGAGGACACCATCGGCGCCGTGGTGCTCGGTGAGGTCGACTCGCTCGAGGAGGAGCAGACCGTCAAGGCGACCGGTCGTATTCAGACCGTTCCCGTCGGCGATGCCCTGTTGGGACGCGTGGTGAATGCCCTGGGCGAACCCATCGACGGCAAGGGCCCGATCAACACCACCGAGACGCGACGGATGGAGGTGCAGGCGCCCGGCATCGTCGGCCGCCAGCCCGTGAGCGAGCCCATGCAGACGGGTATCAAGGCCATCGACGCCATGACTCCGATCGGCCGTGGTCAACGCGAGCTGATCATCGGTGACCGCAAGACGGGTAAGACGACCGTCGCCGTCGACACCATCATCAATCAGGCCGGCCAGGGCGTGAAGTGCATCTACGTGGCCATCGGACAGAAGAACTCGTCGGTGGCCCAGACGGTGGCGACGCTCGAAGAGCACCGAGCGCTCGACTACACCGTCGTCGTCGTGGCGTCCGCAGGCGATCCGGCCCCGTTCAAGTACCTCGCCCCCTATGCCGGCTGTGCCATGGGCCAGCACTGGATGGAGAACGGCGAGCACGCGCTGATCGTGTACGACGACCTTTCCAAGCAGGCCGAGGCCTACCGCTCCGTGTCGCTGCTCCTGCGGCGCCCACCAGGGCGCGAGGCGTACCCGGGCGACGTCTTCTATCTCCACTCCCGGCTGCTCGAGCGTGCCGCCAAGCTCTCCGACGCCATGGGCGCCGGGTCCCTGACCGCCCTGCCCATCATTGAGACCAAGGCCGGCGACATCTCGGCCTACATCCCGACCAACGTGATCTCGATCACCGATGGACAGGTCTTTCTCGAGTCAGACCTGTTCAACTCGGGTATCCGTCCTGCCATCAACGTCGGCAACTCAGTCAGTCGAGTGGGGAGTGCGGCCCAGATCAAGGCGATGAAGCAGGTGTCGGGCACGCTCAAGCTCGACCTGGCCCAGTTCCGCGAGCTCGAGGCCTTCGCCACCTTCGGTTCCGAGCTCGACAAGGTGTCCCAGGCGCAACTCGACCGCGGCTACCGCCTGACCGAGCTGCTCAAGCAACCCCAGAATCAGCCAGTGCCGGTGGAGGAGCAGGTCCTCGTGATCTATGCCGGGACCAAGGGCTGGACCGACACCGTGCCGGTCAGCGAGGTGCAGCGCTTCGGCACGGAGGTCATCGAGTACTTCAAGGGGAACCATCCCGAGGTGCTGGAGAACATCCGCACCACGGGCGCGCTGTCCGACGCCGACGTGCTGGACAAGGGTCTGGCCTCCTTCCTCGAGGGCTTCGACACGGGGAAGGTCGACTGACCCATGGCCGGAGGCCAAGAGCGCGTCCTGCGCCGGCGGATCCGCTCGGTGCAGTCGACCAGGAAGATCACCAAGGCCATGGAGCTGATCGCCGCGTCGCGCATCGTGCGCGCCACAGGGCGCATCGCGGCGAACCGGCCCTACCGGGAGGGGATGCAGCGCATCCTCCGCCAGGCGGTACGCGAGGATCCAAACGCGGCGGAGAAGATGCTCGGCACCCCCGAGTCGCCCCAGCGGGTCGGGATTCTGGCCATCGTCGGTGATCGTGGCCTCGCCGGTTCGTACAACTCGGGTGTCCTCCGTGCCACTGAACGCCTGGTCGCCGAGTACCGGCGCTCCAACGTCGAGGTCACCCTGTGGACCATCGGCAAGAAGGCGCCCGGGTACTTTCGCTACCGCGGGATCGAGATCCAGCGCTCGTTTCCCGGCATCGCCGACCGGCCCGAGTTCGTCGATGCCCGCGACGTCGCCGCCGTCGT
Source organism: uncultured Acidimicrobiaceae bacterium (assembly GCA_963840435.1). GTDB lineage: Bacteria > Actinomycetota > Acidimicrobiia > Acidimicrobiales > RAAP-2 > Bog-473. The sequence continues at coordinate 185,506 of CAWIYY010000001.1, forward strand.
GACAGCACCGTTCCTGGACGACCAGCTCGATCTGCTCCAGCTCGTGTCCACCCGGTACATCTCGGCCGGCGTGCAGCGCGTCCAGACGCAGCAGCTCCTGCCGCTCCCCCTGCCCAGCGACGAGGAACACGAGGACGGTGGGATCGACGATCTGCCGGCTGGCGGTTCCGGCAGCGGGTCTGGTGGCTATACGGAGTTCGAGCCCGATGTCGAGACCCTGCTCGCCGAATTGGCGCCGCGGGCCACCGAGTCCGAGATCTTCGCCGCGTTGCTCGAGGGCACGGCATCGTTCTTCACCGCACAGCAGAGGGCCATGGCGTCAGCGACGGAGAACGCTGACGAGCTGGTTCGCACCCTCACCAGGGTGATGAACCGTGCTCGCCAGGACGCCATCACCACAGAGATCATGGAAATCGTTGGCGGGGCCGAGGCGCTCCGCCAGTCGAAGGGAGCTTGACCGCGATGACGACTACCAGCGCAACACAAGACACCGCCCCGGCGGGCTCACTCGAGGATGGCCGGGTCGTCGCCATCGCCGGGCCGGTCATCGACGTGGAATTCCCGCCCCACGCCCTGCCGGAGATCAACCACGCAGTGGAGTTCACCATTGAGCTCGATGGTGAGACCAACACGGTCACGGCAGAGGTGGCACAGCAGATCGGGGACGGCCGCGTGCGCTGCATCTGCATGCAGCAGACCGACGGACTGGTCCGGGGAGCGCCGGTCCGCAACTTGGGCCGGGGGATCACGGTCCCGGTCGGCAACGCCGTCCTCGGTCACGTGTTCAACGTGCTCGGCAAGCCGCTCGACACCGACTCGATCACGGGCGTGGACGACTACTGGGAGATCCACCGCAGCGCGCCCGCCTTCGATCAGCTCGAGCCTCGAGCCCTGATGTTCGAGACCGGCATCAAGGTCATCGACCTGCTCGAGCCGTACGTGCAGGGAGGCAAGATCGGCCTCTTCGGCGGCGCCGGCGTGGGCAAGACGGTGATCATCCAGGAGATGATCCACCGGGTGGCCCAGGAGCACGGTGGCGTGTCCGTCTTCGCCGGCGTCGGTGAGCGCACCCGTGAGGGCACTGACATGTGGATCGAGATGCAGGAGTCCGGCGTCATCGACAAGGCCGCGCTGGTCTACGGCCAGATGGACGAGCCCCCGGGCGTGCGCCTGCGCGTGGCCCTGGCCGCCCTGACCATGGCCGAGTACTTCCGCGACGTGCAGAACCAGGACGTGCTCCTCTTCGTCGACAACATCTTCCGCTTCGTCCAGGCGGGCTCCGAGGTCTCGACCCTGCTCGGCCGCATGCCGTCGGCGGTGGGCTACCAGCCCACACTGGCCGACGAGATGGGCGAGCTGCAGGAGCGCATCACCTCGACCAAGGGCAAGTCGATCACCTCGCTCCAGGCCGTGTACGTGCCCGCCGACGACTACACCGACCCGGCACCGTTCACCACGTTCACCCACCTCGACGCCACCACCGAGCTCTCCCGGCAGATCGCCGCGCTGGGCATCTACCCCGCGGTGGACCCGTTGGCTTCGACGTCCAACATCCTGGCCCCCGAGATCGTCGGCGACCGCCACTACGCCGTGGCCCGGCGGGTGCAAGAGGTGCTGCAGCGCTACAAGGAGCTGCAGGACATCATCGCCATCCTCGGGATGGACGAGCTGTCCGAGGAGGACCGGGTGACGGTGACCCGGGCCCGCAAGATCCAGCGGTTCTTGTCCCAGCCGTTCTTCGTGGCCGAGGTGTTCACCGGCGTGCCCGGCATCAACGTGCCCATCGACGAGACGGTCGAGTCCTTCGAGGCACTGGTCAACGGCGACCTGGACAACATCCCCGAGCAGGCGTTCCTCAACGTCGGCGGCGCCGAGTCGGTCCTGGCCAAGGCCAAGACCCTCGAAGAGGGCGCCAACTAGTGGCCGAGGGAGTCTTCGGAGTCGAGGTGGTGACGCCCGAGGAGGCGTTGCTGGCCGGTGGCGCATCCTCGGTGGTTCTGACCACGTCGGGGGGGGACATGACGGTGCTCGACGGTCACACCTCGCTGATCGCCGACGTCGTCCCCTGTCTGGTCAGGGTGGAGCAGCCCGACGGCACCGAGGCGCGACTCGCCGTGCACGGTGGCTTCCTCCAGGTCGACACCAGCCCGGGCGCTGCCGAAGGGCTGGCCGAGGGCGATGGGCCGCTGCCGGGCATGTCCACCCGGGTCACGGTGCTGGCCGGGGTGGCGGAGATGGCCGACGAGATCGACGTGATCCGGGCCGAGCAGGCCAAGGAGGCGGCGACACAGCTGGTCGCCGACCTGCGGGCCGGCCGGTCACCGGGCAACGAGGGCGAGAACGAGGACCCCGACGTCGCGCTGCAGGAGGCGGAGAAGGCGCTGGCCCGGGCCGAGCTCCGCCTGGCGGTGGCCGCCGGTACGGCCTGAGTCAGGATCGGGCGGTAGCCGGGCCCTCGAGGCCCGGTCCCTGAGCACTCCAGCCGAGCATCTCAACCGGGTTGCCCAGACCAGTTGCCCAGACCAGTTGCCCGGCCCGGTGTGCTCAGTCGAACTGGATGGAGCTGAACTCCGCCAGCTTGGCCAGCGCGTGGCTGGCGTCGATCTTGCGCAGCGTGCCCGACTTCGAGCGCATGACCAGCGACTGCGTGGTGGCGCCGAACTCGTGATACTGGACGCCCCGGAGCAATTCGCCGTCGGTGATGCCGGTGGCGGCGAAGAAGCAGTTGTTGCCCTGGACCAGGTCGTCGGTGGTGAGCACGGCGTCGAGGTTGTAGCCGGCCTCGAGGGCGGCGGTCCGCTCGGACTCGTTGCGAGGGTAGAGCTTGCCCTGGATTTCGCCGCCCATGCACTTGAGGGCGGCGGCGGCCAGCACGCCTTCGGGGGTCCCGCCGATGCCGAAGAGGATGTCGGTGCCCGCGCCGGGCCAGCCGGTGGCAATCGCTCCCGCCACGTCACCGTCGGTGATGAGCCGGATGCGGGCGCCCGAGGCCCGCACCTCGCCGATCAGGTCGCCGTGGCGCTCGCGGTCGAGGATGACGACGGTCAGGTCGCGCACGGGGCGACCGACGGCTTCCGAGAGCGCGTGCAGGTTCTCGGTCGGGGTGCGCCGGATGTCGACCGAACCCTTGGCCCGCGGCCCCACCGCCAGCTTCTCCATGTACACGCAGGGACCGGGGTCGAACATGGTGCCCCGCTCGGACACCGCGATCACGGCCAGAGCACCGCCCCGGCCCTGAGCGGTGAGCGTGGTGCCGTCGATGGGATCCACCGCGATGTCGGTCAGCGGGGGCGTGCCGTCCCCGATCTTCTCGCCGTTGAAGAGCATCGGCGCGTTGTCCTTCTCGCCCTCGCCGATGACGACGATGCCGTCCATGGGCACGCTGGACAGCACCGTGCGCATGGCCTCGACCGCAGCGGCGTCGGCACCGATTTTGTCGCCCCGCCCCATCCAGCGGCTGGCGGCCATGGCGGCGGCCTCGGTGGTCCGCACCAGGTCCAGGGCCAGGTTGCGGTCGGGGGCTTGGGGGGACATCACCACGGGCACTGACCATAGCGGGCGAGGATCGTCGATTGCGGGGTTGGGGGGCCGCCAGCGGCGATACTTGAGGCGATGGACCAGATCGTCGTCGAGCCCAGCGGGCCGCTGTCGGGCACCGTGTGGGCCGGCGGGGCCAAGAACTCGGCTCTCAAGCTGATGGTGGCCTGCCTGCTGGCCGAGGGGCGCAGCGTGCTGTCCAACGTGCCGCGCATCACCGACGTCGACACCATGGCCGACGTGTTGCGGGCGATCGGCGCGCAGGTCGAGCGGCTCGAGGACGGTCGGGTGGCCGTGACCTCGCCCGGACCCTCGGGGCTGGTGCCGGCCGGGTCCTACGAATTGTTCGAGCGGATGCGGGCGTCGGTGGTCGTGCTCGGGATGCTGCTGGCCCGCTGCGGCTCGGTGCGCATGCCCCTGCCGGGCGGCGACGACTTCGGCGACCGCCCCATCGACTTCCACCTCAACGGGTTGGCCGCCATGGGTGCCCGCTTCGAGTCTTCGCACGGCGAGGTGCGCGGCACCGTCCCGGGCGGCCGCCTGGTCGGGACCCGGGTGGTGCTCGAGTACCCGAGCCACACAGCGACCGACAATCTGCTCATGGCCGGCGCGCTGGCCAAGGGCACCACGGTCATTGAGAACGCGGCCAAGGAGCCCGAGGTGATGGACCTGGCCGCCATGCTGCGCGCCATGGGGGCCGACGTGCGCGGGGCGGGGACGTCGCGCATCGAGATCGAAGGGGTGGACGAGCTGCGCCCGGTGACCCACTCGGTCGTGCCCGACCGGGTGGTGGCGGCGACGTACTTGGCTGCGGTCGGCATGGCCGGGGGCGAGGTGACCATCGCCGACGCCCGGCCCGACCACATGGAGAACGTCCTGCGCAAGGTGGGCCAGATGGGGATCGTGACCGAGTTCGGGCCCGACGGCCTGCGGGCGAGCGCGCCGCCCCGCTTGCACTCGGCCGACGTGGCCACGCTGCCCTACCCCGGGGTGGCCACCGACTACAGCCCCTTCCTGGTGGCCATGCTCACCGTGGCCGACGGGGTGGGAATCCTCACCGAGAACCTGTTCTCCGGGCGCTTCCGCTACGTCGAGGAGCTGCGCCGCATGGGGGCCGACATCAGGACCGAGGGCCATCACGCTGTGGTGCGCGGGGTGCCCCACCTCTCGGGTGCGCCGGTGCGGGCACCCGACATCCGGGCCGGGGTGGCCCTGGTGCTGTCCGGGCTGGTGGCCGAGGGCTCGACCGTGGTGAGCGGGGCCCATCACATCGACCGGGGCTACGAGGACCTGGTGGGGGCGCTGTCGTCGCTCGGCGCCGCCGTGACCCGCCCGTGAGCGGCCCGCCGGCAGGCGCCGGTGCCGGGCCGGCGACCGATCCCGAAGCGCTGCTCACCCGGGCCCGCGACGGGGACCGGGTGGCCCTGGCCCGCCTGCTGTCGGCCATCGAGCGCGGCGGGCCCAGCGCGACGGCGGTGGCCCGGCTGTCCTACCGGGCCGAGGTGCCCTACACCGTCGGGCTGACCGGCGCGCCGGGCTCGGGCAAGTCGACCCTGACCGACGGGCTCATCAGCGCGGTGCGGGGCGGCTGGCCCGAACCGCTGGGCGAGCCGGTGCCCCAGGTGGCGGTGCTGGCGGTGGACCCCACCTCGCCCTTCAGCGGCGGAGCCATCCTGGGCGACCGGGTGCGCATGGGTCAGCACGCGCTGGACCCGACGGTCTTCATCCGCTCCATGGCCACCCGGGGCCATCTGGGCGGGCTCTCGCTGGCCGTGCCCGACGCCGTGCGCCTGTTCGGCGCGGCCGGCCTGGGCGTGATCATCATCGAGACGGTGGGCGTGGGGCAGATGGAGGTCGACATCGCGTCGGCGGCCGACACCACGGTGGTGGTGGTGACGCCCGGCTGGGGCGACTCCATGCAGGCCAACAAGGCGGGGCTGCTCGAGGTGGCCGACGTCTTTGTCGTCAACAAGGCCGACCGCCCCGGCGTGCGCGAGGCCCGGCGAGATCTCGAGCAGATGCTCGACCTGTCGCGGCCGGACGCCTGGCGGCCCGAGATCGTGGAGACCACCGCCACGGCGGGAGAGGGCATCGACGCGCTGTGGACCGCGGTGGCCCGGCACCGGGCCCACCTCGAGACCAGCGGACTCCTCGGCCCGCGCCGCACCGAACGCCTGGCCCAGGAGCTGCGCCGGGTGTTGTCGGCCCGGGCCGAGGCCCGCATCGCGGAGGTGGCGGCGGGCGAGGAGTTCGCCACGGCCGTCAAGGCGCTGGCCGCAGGGGAGAACGACCCCTACGAGGCGGCGGACCGCCTGCTGGCGGAGTGAGTCATCGGGTGGGCGGGCGGGTACGGTGCGGCCATGGCTGAGCACTTCGTGGTCCTCGAGCGACGTGACGACGGCGTCGCCCTGATCCGGCTGGACCGGCCCAAGGCCAACGCCCTCTCGGGGGAGGTCCTGCTCCAGCTGGCCGAGGTGCTCGAGGGCCTGGCCGCCGACCCGCCCGGTGCGGTGGTGCTCTGGGGCGGCCGGCGCATCTTCGCGGCCGGTGCGGACATCGCCGAGCTGGAGTCGGGCGTGGCGGCGCGGACGGTCGGGGCGGGCTTCGGGCGGGCGCTCGGCGCGCTGGCCTCGTTGCCCCGGGCCACCATCGCCGCCGTCAACGGCGCCGCCCTCGGGGGCGGGCTGGAGCTGGCCCTGGCCTGCGACTTCCGGGTGGGCGCCGAGGACGCCCGGCTGGGCCTGCCCGAGATCCTCCTCGGCCTGATCCCCGGCGGCGGGGGCACCCAGCGCCTGCCCCGGCTGATCGGGTCGTCGCGGGCCAAGGAGCTCATCCTCTCGGGCCGCCAGGTGCGGGCCGACGAGGCGCTGGCCATCGGGCTGGTCAACCGGGTGGTGGCCCCCGACGACGTGCTCGACGCCGCCCTGACTTGGGCGGCCGAGCTGGCGGCCGGGCCCCTGGTGGCGCACGGGCTGGCCAAGTCGGCGGTCGACGGCGGACTGGAGCGCCCGCTGGCCGAGGGACTGCTCTCCGAGCTCGAGGCCTTCGCCGCCGTCTTCGAGACCGAGGACGCCCGCACGGGACTGCGCTCCTTCGTCGAGCACGGCCCGGGCCGGGCCACCTTCTCGGGACGTTGACGCCATGAGCTCACCGCCCATGCCGATCAGCGGGAACGAAGGCGCCTTCGACCCCTCGGCCCGCTGGTTCCAGCACGCCGTGTTCTACGAGGTGCTCATCCGGGGGTATTACGACGCCAACAACGACGGCACCGGGGACCTGCGCGGCCTGCGCGAGAAGCTCGACTACATGGAGTGGCTGGGCATCGACTGCATCTGGATGCTGCCCTTCTACCCGTCCCCCTTCCGCGACGGCGGCTACGACATCAGCGACTTCTTCAACGTCCATCCCGATTACGGGACGATCAGCGACCTGGTGGGCTTCTTGGAGGAGGCCCACCGCCGGGGCATCCGCGTCATCGCCGATCTGGTCATGAACCACACCAGCGACGAGCACCCGTGGTTCGTCGAATCGCGCTCGTCGCGCGACAACGCCAAGGCCGACTGGTACGTGTGGAACGACGACGACCAGAAATGGCCGGACGCCCGCGTCGTCTTCACCGACGTGGAACGTTCCAACTGGACCTGGGACGACACCCGCCAGCAGTACTACTGGCACCGCTTCTACCACCACCAGCCCGACCTCAACTACGACAACCCCGAAGTGGCCGACACCATGGTCGACCTGGTGCGCTTCTGGCTCGACCTGGGCTTCGACGGGTTCCGGCTCGACGCCGTGCCCTACCTGTACCAGCGCGACGGCACCTCGGGCGAGCACCTGCCCGAGACGCACGCGTTCATCAAGCGCATCCGCAAGCAGATCGAGGCCGACTACCCGGGGCGGATCCTGCTGGCCGAGGCCAACGGCTGGCCGAGCGACGTGGCCGACTACTTCGGCGACGGCGACGAGTGCCACCTCTGCTTCCACTTCCCGCTGATGCCCCGCCTCTTCATGGCGGTGCGCCGCGAGCAGCGCTACCCGATCACCGAGATCCTGGCCCAGACCCCCGCCATCGACGACAGTTGCCAGTGGGCCATCTTCTTGCGCAACCACGACGAGCTGACGCTCGAGCAGGTGAGCGACGAGGACCGGGACTACCTCATGGCGGAGTACGCCAAGGACCCGCGCATGAAGCGGCACATGGGCATCGGGCGCCGCCTGGCCCCGCTGCTGGACAACGACCGCCGGACGGCCGAGCTCCTCTACGCGCTGATCCTGTCCCTCCCGGGCAGCCCCGTCATCTACTACGGCGACGAGGTGCTCATGGGGGACAACATCTACCTCGGTGACCGCGACTCGGTGCGCACGCCCATGCAGTGGTCGCCCGACCGCAACGGCGGGTTCTCGCAGGCCGACTTCGCCCAGCTCTACCTGCCGCCGCTCATGGATCCGGTCTACGGCTTCAGCGCGCTCAACGTGGAAGCGCAGCTGCGGAACCAGGGCTCGTTCCTGCACTGGCTACGCCGCATGCTCCAGGAGCGCCGTGCCCTGCCCGTGATGGGGGTGGGGGCGATGGAGGTCCTGCCCTGCGCCAACCCCTCGGTGCTGGCCTACGTGCGCTCCGGGGACGTGGCCGACATCCTGACCACGGCGGCGCCCGCCGCCGCCGCCACGGTGCGCTCGTCGCCCGACGGGGTGCTCGACTGGGGCCACGCTCCCGTGCTGGCCCGGACCGTGCCGGCCGGCAACGAGAGCGAGGACGACGAGGTCCTGCACCGCCACCAGGCCGTCCTCTGCGTGCACAACCTGAGCCGCTTCGCCCAGCCCGCTGAGCTGGCCCTGGCCAAGTGGGCCGGCTCCACTCCCTACGAGGTGCTCGGTCGCGTACCCTTTCCGGTCATCAGCGAAGAGCCCTACACCATCACCCTGCCGCCCTACGGCTTCCTCTGGTTCGACCTCGTTCCCGACGACAGGCTCGACGGGCCGTGAACACCGGGCGCGACGATGGACTGCGCACCCTGGCCTCGAGCTGGCTGGGACTGCACGGGGTCGTGGCGCCGGATCCGGAGCGGATCGAGATCGTGCGCGACCGCGTGCTGCACCCGGGACGTCCGGGACTGCTGGACTTGGTGGCCCGGGCCGATGGCCGCCTGGCCCACCTCGTGGTCGGGCTGCGCGGCGTGGCCGACGAGCCGCACTTCCTGCGACCGGGCGAGGAGTGCGCGCTGGGCCTGCTCGACGAGGAGGCGGGGCTGGCCGTCTGCACCGACGCGCTGCGCGACGCCCAGCTCGCCCCGCTGCTGCTGGCCACGATCCGTCAGGTGCCGCCGCGCCCCGGGCCGGTGAGCGTGCTGCGCGACGACGACGACGCCGTGGTGCTCGACTGCGGCGACCGGGGCGACCTCATGGTCTTCCCCTGGCTGGACGACCGGTCCCGGGCCGACGTCGACCTGCTGGTCGCGCTCGAGGCGGCCGGGTTCAACCACGTGGCGGCGCCCCTGGTGCGCTGGGTCGAGGACGGGCGCGACCTGGGCCTGGTCCTCGAGCCGCTGGCCGACCGCTCGGGCGGGTGGGCCCTGGCCCTGACCTCGCTGCGAGACTTCTACGCGTCGGGCGGCTCCCCGGAGGCGGCCGGCGGCGACTTCGGCACCGAGGCCCGGGCCCTCGGCACCATGACGGCGCGCATGCACCTCGCCCTCGACCGGGCCTTCCTCCGCCATCCCGAGCCCGTGGCCGACTGGGTCGACGAGGCCGAAGCGGCCATCGCGGCGGCCGACCCGACCATCCTCGGCGCGCCGGGGGTGGCCGACCTGGTCAAGTGGATCCGCGAGTCGGACAGCCGGCTGCCGGTCATCCGCACCCACGGGGACTTCCACCTGGGCCGGACGGCCCGCACCGATCAGGGCTGGGTGGTCAGCGACTGCGCCCCCGGCGGGGTGCTCTGGGGAGCCGGCGCGCCGGGCCGGCGCACCCCGCTCGGCGACGTGGCCGATCTGCTGTGGTCGATGCACCAGGCCAGCGTCACCGCCGCGGCCGAGCGGGACCCGACGGGCCGCCTCGGTCTGGCCGCGCTGGGCCAGGCGTGGGAGACGCGCAACCGCCGGGCCTTCGTGACCGGCTACCTGAACACGCCGGGGATCGCGGGTCTGGTCGGGCCCGATCGGGACCTGGTCCGGCGCCTGGTCTCGTTCCTCGAGTTGGCCCGCTCGGTCCGCTGAGCCGGCCGAGCGCCAGAAGGCCTAGACGAGGGCGTTGACCTGAAGGGTCTCGGCCGCCTCTTCGGGTGAGATCACGTTGATGGCCACACCGGTGCCGAGCTCGAAGCCGGCGGCGGTCGTCGCCTTGGGCCAGACGTGGGCGTGCCAGTGGTAGGGCTCGCCCACCCGGTACGGGGCGGAGTGGAAGACGATGTTGTAGGCCACGTCGCCCACCGTCTCGCTCAGCCGGAGCAGGGTGCGGCGCAGCGCCTCGCCCACCGCGATGAGGTCCTCGGTCGGGCTGCGGTGCAGGTGCGGGTTGTGCTCGCGCGGCATCACCAGCATTTCGTAGGGCAGCGAGCTCCAGAAGGGGCAGACCACCACGACGCGGTCGTTGGCGTAGATGACCCGCTGGCCGCTGTCCTCCTCGGCCTCGATGGTGGTGCAGAGGAGGCACGACCCGACGAAGCGGGCGAAGCGGGCCTGCTCCTCGGCCAGCTCGCGGCGGAATGAACGACATGCCGAGCAGCTGCCCGTGCGGGTGCTCGAGTGACGCCCCGGCCTCGCGGCCCGAGTTCACGATGGCCTGGGTGTAGCGCAGGTTGGGTTGCGACGCGTGCTCCTCGAGCCGGTCGCGCAGGGCCGCCATGACGAGCTCGACCTGCTCCGCGCTGAGCTGGCCCAGGGTGAGGTCGTGCTCGGGCGAGAAGATCAGGATCTCGTGGATGCCGCCGGCCGAGGCCTGGGTGAAGACGGGCCCGCGATTGGCCACCACGAAAGGCTCGTCACCCTCGAAGGCCGGGTACAGGTTGGGCACGACGCGGACGAGCCAGCTGCCCGTCGGCCCGTAGGTCTCGAGCGCCGGCGGGGTGTCCTCCTCGTTGCCCGGGCAGAAGGGGCAGGGGCGGTCCAGGGTGTCGGGCACCTGGGAGCGGGTCACGAAGGAGTAGGGCCGCTCGGCGCGGCCGGGGCTGACCACCACCCAGCGACCGGACAGCGGGTCGAGACGGAGCTGGTTCATCGGTGTGCTCTCAGCGGTGGTTCCGCCATTCCACGTAACGTCGTCATGTTCCCTCCACCTCTTACGGTACAGGGTGCGCCGGCCGAGTTGACGCCACGGTCACCAAGGCGTCACCTGCGCCGGTCGGGTCATGGGAGAACATGTCGGGCATGCACCACCAGCCCTCCGGCGCCGCCTTCGACATCGTGCTGCTGCTCCACGTGGCGTGCGTGGTGGCCGGGCTCGTCACCACGGTCACGGCGGCCGCCACCGCGGCCCGCCTGCGCCGGCTCCTGGCTGCGTCGGTGGCGCCGCCCGAGCCCGTGCGGCGCTACTTCCGCCCCGGGGTGAACTGGGCTGGGCGCGCCGTCTGGGGCATCCCGGTCTTCGGGTTCGCGCTCCTCGCCATGAGCCAGGGGGCCTACGGGCTGCGCGACGGCTGGGTCCTGGCCGGGCTGGCCATCTTCGTGGTGGTGGCCCTGCTCGAGGAGGGCGTGCTCTGGCCGGCCGAGCGCCGGGTCCAGGTCGCCCTGGGATCCGAGGGCGGCCCGCGGTCGGGCGACGTGGCGGCCGGCTCCGACGCCACGCTGATGGTCCGGGCGGCCAGCGCCGCCGTCGTCCTGTTGCTGGTCGGCACGGCGCTCATGATCACCCAGCCCTGAGACGACCCCGCCCCGAAACGACGACGGCGCGACCTGGTCGGGTCGCGCCGTCGTGCGAAGGGGGAGGGCGGACCGGCTGCTCAGGACCGGCCGCCCTCCGGGACGATCAGTTGCAGCCGCCGCCGCCCTTGGGCTCGGTGCCGCCGCCGCCGGTGCCGCCCCCGCCGTAGCCGCTCCCGCCGCTCCCGCCGCCGCCGCTGCCCCCGCCGCAGCGGATGGACACGCTGCCCGAGGTGCTCGAGCCGGCGTCGTAACCGTTGCCGGCGTAGGAGACGGTCACGGCGACCGAACCGGACACCTGGTTGACGTCGGCGATGGTGCAGGAGGCGGCGCCCGACGAGTTCGTCGTGGCCGTGCAGCTCTGCGCCGAGTGACCCGTCCCCAGCGTCATGGTGACGGGCTGGCCGCCCAGCGCCGAACCGTTGCTGGTGAGCTCGGACGACAAGGTGAGCGACTGGCCGGGCGTGGCCGAGGTCGGACCGGTGTAGCTCAGGTTGGTCGGCGCCCCGTTGACCACGAAGTGGTTGGAACCGGTGCTGGCCACCAGGACGGGCGCGGTCGCCGTGTTGCCGGCGAACGAGCCGCTCAGGGTGTAGGTCCCCGCGCTGTCGCTCGGCGTGATGGAGCAGGAGGCCTTGCCGGTGCTCCCGGTGGTGGCGCTGCACGACTGGCTGCCGTTCAGGGTCAGCGTGATCGTCTGGCCGCTGATCGGATAGCCGTTGACCGCATTGGTCAGGGTGCCGGTCACCGTCGTGCTCTGGCCGTAGGTGCCCGTGGCCGCACTGACCGAGAGCGAGGTCGGGGTGCTCACGGTCACCGAGACCGTCGTGCCCGACGAGGAGTAGTCGCTGTTGCCGCCGTAGCTCACGGTGACCGGCAGCGGGCTGGCGCTCTGGTTGAAGTTGCAGATGCTGCAGCTCACGGTCCCGGCCGCGTTGGTGGTGCCGCTGCAGCGCTGGGCCGAGCTGCCCGAGCCGACGGTGAAGGTGACGGTCTGCCCGGAAATGGGCGTCCCGCCAGCCGTCGTCAGCGTGCCCGAGAGGGTCGGCGTGTGCCCGCTCGTCACCGAGGTGCTGCCGGTATAGGTCAGCGTCGTGGGCGCCTTGCTCTCGGTGAACGTGCCCGAGCCGGTGCTGGCCAGCAGGACGGGCACCGTGGTGGTGTCACCGCTGAACGAGCCGCTCACCGTGTAGCTCCCGGACGGCTCGGTCGGGGTGACGGTGCACGAGGCGATGCCCGAGGCGTTGGTCACCGCCGAGCAGGACTGGGTCCCGTTCACCTTGAGGGTCACCGTCTCGCCCGGGACCGGGGTGTTGGTGTAGTTGTTGACCAGCGTCCCGGTCAGGGTCACCGGGCTGCCGTAGGTCCCGGTCACCGGGGCCACGGTCAGCGTGGTGGAGACCTGGGACGGGCCGATCTGCACGCTGCCGGTCACGGTGGAGCCGGCGTAGTACGTGTTGCCGCCGTAGGTCGCGCTGACCGGCGTCGGTCCCACCGGCTGGTTGACCGCGCTCACCGGGCAGCTCACGTTCCCGTTGCTGTCGGTCGTGCCCGAGCATGTCTGCGGCGAGCCGCTCGAGCCCAGGGTGAGCGTGACCGGCTGGCCCGACAGCGGCGCGCCGTTGGTCGTGAGGGTGCCCGAGAGCGTGATGGGTTGCCCGTTGGTGGACGAGGTCGGCCCGGTGTAGGTGAGGCTCGTGTTGGCCGGGGTCACCGTCAGGGTGCCCGAGTTCGTGCTCCCGGTCAGGGGCACGGGCTGGCTGGAGTCTCCCGTGAAGCTGCCCGAGATCGGGTAGGCGCCCGAGGCCTCGCTGGGCGTGATGCTGCACGAGGCGGTGCCGGTGGCGTCGGTCTGCCCGGTGCAAGTCTGCGTGCCCACGGTGAAGACCACGGGTTCGCCCGACACCGGCAGGCCGGTGTTGGCGTCGGTCAGCACCCCCGAGATCGTGGTCGGGGAGTTGTAGGCGCCACTGGTCGAGTTGACCGTCAGCGTTGTCGGCTCGGTGACCGTCATGGTGTTCGTGGCGCTCGACTGCGTGTCGTAGGAGTCGCCGGCGAAGGTGGCGTTGATGGGCTCGCTGCCGCTGGGCTGGTTCACCGCACTGATGGTGCAGGTCACGTTCCCGTTCCCGTCGGAGGTGTTGCTGCAGGACTGTTCGCTCGTGCCCGAGCCGATGGAGATGGCGACCACCTTGGTGGGCAGCGGCGTGCCCGCGCTCGGCGTGTCGGTGGTGAGGTTGGCCGTCAGGGTCACCGGCTGGCCGTTCACGGCCGCGGTCGGGCCGGTATAGGTCAAGGTGCTCGTGTCGGGCGTGACGGTGAACGTGCTCGACGAGCTGTCCGAGCCGATCGGGGTCGACGTGGTGGTGTCGCCCGGGAAGGACGCGGTCAGCGTGTACGAGTTCGACGGCTCGGACGGCGTGATGACGCACGAGGCATCGCCGTTGTCGTCCGTCGTGGCCGTACAGGACTCGGAGCCGTTGAGGGTGAAGGTCACCGGCTCGTCGGCCACCGGGGTGCCCGTCGCCGAGTCCGTCAGCACTCCCGAGACCTCCGTCGGGGAGGAGAAGTCACCCGAAACCGGGTTCAGGGTCAACGACGTGGGCGTGGCCGCCACCGTGGAGGGCGACGTGGCCACGTCGAGCTCGTCCTTGACCGAGAGGCCGAAGAGGAGGCCCGAGTTGGTCGAGATCGTCTGCATGACCGCCCCGGTGGCCAGGTTGATCTGCCAGATGTCGCCCGAGGTCGAGTCGCCCGTCCAGAACGAGGTCCCGCTGGGATCGACCGCGATGGCGAAGAGCCCGTCCTGGCACCCGGCCAACGAGGAGCACGGATAGCTCTGGATCACGTTCCCGTTCTGGTCGAGGAGGAAGTCGGCGCTCGAGTCGGCCACCAGCACGTCGCCGTTGGCCAGGATGCGAAGCTGGAACGCCTTGTCGGGCAGCGCGGCCGCATTGAAGTTCGGCTGCTGGGTGTTTGTGCACTGGTTGTAGCGGAGAATGTCGGTGCTCTCGGTCGTGTAGTAGAAGGTGCACTGGTCCGACGAGAGGTCGATCCAGTCGTCGCCGAAGAGCTCGGTCTGGACCGGGCCGATGTCGGCCAGGCGCTGACCGGTGGGGGAGAATTCCGCGATGTACGGCGTCGACTGCTGTCCGACGTAGAGATTGCCCTGGTTGTCGAAGACCAGCGAGAGGGGATTGTCCAGGCCGGTGGCGAACTGGCCCAGCGGTGTGCCATCGGGGGAGAACTCGCTGATGTCGCCGTTGAGGTCGTCGGTCACGTAGAAGTTGCCGCTGGCGTCGAAGGCGCTTCCGGTCGTGAATTCCTCACCGGTGTCGTCGGTGAGGGTGTTGAGCAGGTCTCCCGAGTTGGCGTCGTAGACGTTGACGTTCGAGAAGCCGACCGACGCGAAGACCTGCCCCGAGGAGAAGACCGTGTCGGCCCCCGCCTTCTTGGCCGGCGAGATCAGCGTGCCGACGCCGGCGAGGAGGAGGACGACGGTGGCGAAGAGGGTGACCCGGCGCCACCGCGAGCTGAAGAGATCCGGCGCGGCAGCAGTGGTGCCGTTCCCGTCTCCCGACGAATGTGCCACGGACAATCTCATGAAGCCCCCTCGCATCGCACGGCTCCGGAGAGGCCGTGTCCTGTTCGCGCGTCCCTGACGACGAGGCCGTGGTGGTGCGGACGCGCGGTCCGGTCCACCCGGGGTCGATTCGTCGCCGCGGACGTGCGGCTTGCAAGGGAATATGACGCCAACGCGCCGTCGCCGTAAGGGACAAAAGGACTACCGGCCGTGAGCGCTCGGCGAGAATTGGCGTCCGGTTGTCCGCGGTCCCAGTCGCGTCGGTGAACGGCGGACGGCGCGAGGCGGCGCGGCGTCCCCGCCGGCCCCGGCCACCGTGGCATCACCGGTCGCGGTCGGGCGCCCTCAGCACAGGGTGGCGACGATGTTCCCGTAGCCGTCGTGCCCCGGCGCGGGACCGTAGCCGGGAGCGACCGAGACCACGACGAGGTGCTCGATGTTCCCGTACTCGGTCGAGCCCGACTTCTGAATGGAGCTCGCCACGACGACGACCATGTAGTCGGGGATGGTCGCCGGTGGACCGGAGCTGTTCCCGGGATCCGACGTCCACGCGGCGCCGCAGGTGTAGCTCGGTGCGTTGTCGATGTACCCCTTCATGGAGGCGGGGGCGTCGTTGACCCCGCTGAACTGGTTGGTCTTCCAGAGCTGCGAACCCCAGAAGTTCACCTGGGTGCCGATGGTCGGCTTGCCGGCCGAGATGTCGCCGATGACGAACCCACCTCCCCCCGAGGGTGGCGCGGCCACGATCACCGTGGTGGAGGTGCCCGACGAATGGTAGGTGGAGCTGCCCCCGAAGACCACGGAGACCGGTGTCGTCCCGGAGGTCTGGTTGACGTTCGCGATGGTGCAGGAGGCCGCGCCGGACGAGCTGGTCGTGGCGTTGCAGTTCTGCGCGCCCGTGCCCGATCCCACCGTGAGCACGACGGGCTGCCCGGACAGCGGGGTGCCGCCCGGCGTCGTCAGGGTGCCGGACAGGGTGGTCGGCGAGCCGCTCACCACGACGGACGTTCCCGTGTAGGCCACTGTGGACGGTGCCGTGGTGACCACGAAGGTGTTCGTGCCCGAGCTCGAGAGGAGCTGGGGCCCGGTGGAGGAGTCTCCGGCGAAGGAACCGCCGAGCGGGTACGACCCCGCCGCCTCCGTGGGGGTGATGGTGCACGAGGCCACCCCCGCCGCGCTGGTGCGCGCAGTGCAGGTCTGGCTCCCGCCGAGCGTCAGCGTGACCGGCTCGTTGGCCACGGGTTGGCCGGTAACCGAGTTGGTCAGCGTGCCCGAGACCGAGGTGCTTCCCGAATAGGGACCGGTTGCCGCGCTGACAGAAAGGGTGGTCGGCGTGCGCACCGTCGCGGTGGACGATGCGGTCGAGGACTGGTAGGAGCCGTTGCCGCTGTAGCTGACCGAGATGCCGGTGGTGCCGGTGGACTGGTTGACCGCCGCGATGCTGCAGCTCGCCGCACCGCTCGCGTTGGTCGAGGCGGCACAGCTCTGCAGTGCGCTTCCCGAGCCAAGGGTGAAGGTGACGGTCTGGCCGCCGACCCCGCCTCCGGGTGCCGGTGCCGTGGAGGACAGGACTCCCGACAAGGTGGCGGGCTGCCCGTTCACCACCGACGTCGTCCCGGTGTAGGTGAGCGTCGTGGGCGCTTGCGTCACGGTGAACGTGCCCGATCCACTGGTGGAGAGAAGCTGGGGCGTGGTGGAGGTATCGCCGCCGAACGAGGCCGTCTCGGCGTACGTTCCTTGCGGTTCGGTGGGAGAGACGGAACAGGTGGCCACGCCCGCGGCGTTCGTCGTGGCCGCACACGACTGGGAGCCGTTCACGGTGATCGTGACGGGCTCGCCGGCCACCGGCTGCCCGTTGATCGTGTTCACCAGTGTCGTCGAGAGCGGGGTGGGCGTGCCGTAGACGCCCGTCGTCGGCGTCAGCGTGAGCTGGGTCCCTTCGGGCAGGTTCACGGTGGCCGAAGCGCTGGCCTGTCGGTAGTAGCCGTCGCTGGCGAAGCTGGCCGTGCCCGGCGCCGGCCCCGGAGGCTGGGCGACCGAGGCGATGGTGCAGGCGGCGGCGCCGGAGGCACCGGTGGTGCCCGAGCAGAACTGGGCCCCGCTCCCGGTCCCGAGCGTGAAGGAAACGGTGCGACCGACGATCGGCGTCGTCCCGTCGCTCGTCAGGACCCCGGAGGCGACGTAGGGCTGGCCGTTCAGCGCCGTGGCCGCCCCCGTGTAGGCCAGCGAGCTCTCCTCGAGCGTCACCACGAAGCTGGCCGCGTCGGTCGCAGCCGTCAACTGGAGTGGTGCGGCCGCGTCGCCGGCGAAGCTCCCGGTGAGCGCGTACGTCCCCGCCGCCTCCGACGGCGTGACGCTGCACGATGCGGTCCCGGTCGCATCGGTGGTGGCGGTGCACGTTTCCCGGCCGTCGAGCGTCAGGACAACGGGCTCCCCGGGAATGGGTGCGTTGGTGATGGTGTCGGTGAGGACGCCCGTCACGGTCGTCGCGTCCGAGTAGTCGCCGCTGGCCGAACTGACGGCGAGGGCCGTGGGCTCGGTGACCGTCATGGTGCCCGTGGCGCTCGAGGCCGTGTCGTAGGAGTCGCCGCTGAAGGTGACGTCGACCGGCACGGTGCTCTGGGGTTGGTCGGCCGTGGGAATCGTGCAGCTCACGTTCCCGTTCCCGTCGGACGGGGCGCTGCAGGACTGCTCGCTCGTGCCCGAGCCGATGGAGATGGCGACCACCTTGGTGGGCAGCGGCGTGCCCGCGTTCGGCGTGTCGGTGGTGAGGTTGGCCGTCAGGGTCACCGGCTGGCCGTTCACGGCTGTGGTCGGGCCGGTGTAGGTCACGGTGCTGCCGTCGGGCGTGACGGTGAAGGTCGTCGACGAGCTGTCCGCGCCGATGGGCATGCTCTGCGTCGAGTCCCCGGAGAACGACGCAGAGAGCGTGTAGCTCTGCGACGGCTCGGACGGGGTGATCACGCAGTCGGCCGTTCCCGTGCTGTCGGTGGTGCCGGTGCACGACTCGGTCCCGTTCAGGGTGAAGGTCACCGGCTCGTCGGCCACCGAGGTGCCCGTCGCCGAGTCCGTCAGCACTCCCGAGACCTCCGTCGGGGAGGAGAAGTCACCCGAAACCGGGTTCAGGGTCAACGACGTGGGCGTGGCCGCCACCGTGGAGGGCGACGTGGCCACGTCGAGCTCGTCCTTGACCGAGAGGCCGAAGAGGAGGCCCGAGTTGGTCGAGATCGTCTGCATGACCGCCCCGGTGGCCAGGTTGATCTGCCAGATGTCGCCCGAGGTCGAGTCGCCCGTCCAGAACGAGGTCCCGCTGGGATCGACCGCGATGGCGAAGAGCCCGTCCTGGCACCCGGCCAACGAGGAGCACGGATAGCTCTGGATCACGTTCCCGTTCTGGTCGAGGAGGAAGTCGGCGCTCGAGTCGGCCACCAGCACGTCGCCGTTGGCCAGGATGCGAAGCTGGAACGCCTTGTCGGGCAGCGCGGCCGCATTGAAGTTCGGCTGCTGGGTGTTTGTGCACTGGTTGTAGCGGAGAATGTCGGTGCTCTCGGTCGTGTAGTAGAAGGTGCACTGGTCCGACGAGAGGTCGATCCAGTCGTCGCCGAAGAGCTCGGTCTGGACCGGGCCGATGTCGGCCAGGCGCTGACCGGTGGGGGAGAATTCCGCGATGTACGGCGTCGACTGCTGTCCGACGTAGAGATTGCCCTGGTTGTCGAAGACCAGCGAGAGGGGATTGTCCAGGCCGGTGGCGAACTGGCCCAGCGGTGTGCCATCGGGGGAGAACTCGCTGATGTCGCCGTTGAGGTCGTCGGTCACGTAGAAGTTGCCGCTGGCGTCGAAGGCGCTTCCGGTCGTGAATTCCTCACCGGTGTCGTCGGTGAGGGTGTTGAGCAGGTCTCCCGAGTTGGCGTCGTAGACGTTGACGTTCGAGAAGCCGACCGACGCGAAGACCTGCCCCGAGGAGAAGACCGTGTCGGCCCCCGCCTTCTTGGCCGGCGAGATCAGCGTGCCGACGCCGGCGAGGAGGAGCACCAACGAGAGAACGGTCACGGTGAGGGCGGACACCGGCGCCGGTGTCTCGTGTGCGGTGTCTCCCGATCGGCCTCCGGAGCCCTGCTCGCGCCGTCGTGACATCCCCAACACCGTCATGCGCCCTCCTCGAACCGGCGAACCAGCGCGGCACGCGGCCGCGGGGCGACTCTGGACCGGCCGGCTCCGGGCCGGAAGGGACAAAAGGACTAGTGGGCCCCTAAGGCGAGGTGGCGCGTTGGAGAATTGCGCGGGCATTGACGAGGTCGCCGGCGCGCACGAGCGCCGGGAGCTCGCCGTCGAGCAGCCCCGCCCAGTCGACGGTGTCGCTCGCTCTCCCCTCGGCCCGTAGTTGCTGTCGGGCCTCGTCGAGCAGCCGGGCCAACGCGTCGAGCCCGGTCCTGTCGGCCGCGCCGAGCCGGTTCCGGAGCCAGACGGCGAGCGCGGGGCTCAACCCGCCGGTCGACACCGCGATGGTCACCGCGCCGTCGCGGTGGACGGCCGGCAGGATGAACGAGCAGTGCTCCGGGTCGTCCGCGCTGTTGACCCACACGCCGGCCGCCTCCGCCTCGGCTGCCACCGCGCCGTCCACCGCGCCATCGCCGGTGGCGCTGACGACGAGGCGGAAGCCGGCCACGTCGCCGGGCTGGAAGGCCCGTGGCTCCAGCGCGGCCAGGCCGGCGGCCAGGGCCCGCATGTCCTCGCCCACCACGGGGGCGATCACGGTGACCCGGGCGCCGCACGCGAGCAGGCCGCGCACCTTGCGCGCCGCCACCGGACCCGCCCCGACGACGAGGCAGGCCTTGTCCGAGAGATCGAGCGAGACCGGGTAGTAGGAGGAGGGCGGGCCCGCGGGCTCCTCAGTCATGGAGCCGGGGTGGCCCGACCATGCCCGCCGCGATGGTGGCGAAGCTGAGATCGTCGATCAGCACGAAGCTGCCCGTGATGCGGTCCGCCTGGTAGGGGTCGACGGCCAGGGGCGTGGCCGTGCGCAGCGTGACCACGCCGATCTCGTTCTCGCGCAGCTCGGTGGCCTCGTGCACGTGCAGCTCGTTCACGTCGAAGGTGCCGCTGACCTTCTCCACCACGACCGGGGTGACCCGGGTGGTGTGCTTGAGGCGCAGCCGGTCGCCCGCCCGGAGCGGCCGTTCCCCGAACCAGCACACGGTGGCCTCGAATTCCTCCTTGACCTCGGGCGGGGCCTCCGCGGCGGCGATCAGGTCGCCCCGGGAGACGTCGAGGTGGTCGGCCAGCTTGAGCGAGATGGACTGGCCCACCTCGGCCCGCTGGAGGGGGCCGTCCGCCGTCTCGAGCGCCCGGACGGTGGTGTGCGCACCCTGGGGCAGGACGACGACCCGGTCGCCGACCCGGAACGGCCCGCCGTTCACCATCCCGGCATAGGTCCGACCGCCACCCGGCTGGCGCAGCACCCACTGCACGGGGAGGCGGGCCCCGCTGCCGTGGCCGACGCCGTGCTGGGCCGCCCAGCCTCCGGCCGTGGCCGACTCGAGGGCATCGAGCACGGTGGGCCCGTCGTACCAGGGCGCGGCGTCCGAACGCGCCACCACGTTGTCGCCGTTGAGGGCCGAGATCGGGATCACCGTGCACGAGGTGATGCCGAGCCGGTGGGCCAGCGCCTCCATCTCGTCGACGATGTGCTGGTAGGCCGAGCGGTCCCACTCGACCAGGTCCATCTTGTTGGCGCAGACCACGAGCTGGTCGACGCCGAGGAGCGCGGCGATGCAGATGTGCCGCCGCGACTGCTCGCGCAGCCCGGCCGTGGCGTCCACCAGGACGAGCGCCAGGTCGGCCGTCGACGCGCCCGTCGCCATGTTGCGCGTGTACTGGATGTGGCCGGGGCAGTCCGCGATCACGAACTTGCGGTGCGGCGTGGCCGCGTAGCGGTAGGCCACGTCGATGGTGATGCCCTGCTCGCGTTCGGCCCGCAGGCCGTCGGTCACGAACGAGAGGTCGACCTCGCCCAGGCCGCGGCGCTCGCTCGCCGTCTCGATCGCGGTCAGCTGGTCGTCGAAGAGCTGGCGGGTGTCGAAGAGGAGCCGGCCGATGAGCGTGCTCTTGCCGTCGTCCACCGATCCGATGGTGGCGAAACGGAGGAGATCCATGGTGTCCGCCCCGAGCTCGGCGCCGCCGGCCGGCGGCGAGCCGGGCAGGGTCGTCATCGGCCTAGAAATATCCCTCGCGCTTGCGGTCCTCCATGGCCGTCTCCGAGAAGCGGTCGTCGGCCCTGGTGGCCCCGCGCTCGGAAATCCGCGAACCGGCCACCTCGCGGATGATCTCCTCGACGGTGTCGGCGCCGGAGCGCACGGCCCCGGTGCACGTGGCGTCGCCCACGGTGCGGAAGCGCACCGTCTCCTTGCGGACCTGCTCGCTCCCCTGGGGAGACACCCACTCGCTCAGGGCGAGCAGCATGCCGTCGCGCTCGACGACCTCGCGCTCGTGCGCGTAGTAGATCGACGGCAGCTCGATCCGCTCCCGCCGGATGTACTGCCAGATGTCGAGCTCGGTCCAGTCCGAGAGCGGGAAGGCGCGCAGGTGCTCGCCCGGACGCACCGTGCCCTGGTAGAGCTGCCAGAGCTCGGGGCGCTGACGCTTGGGGTCCCACTGTCCGAACGAGTCGCGGAAGGAGAGCACGCGCTCCTTGGCCCGGGCCTTGTCCTCGTCCCGCCGGGCCCCGCCGAAGGCGGCGTCGAACCCGTTGGCGTTGATGGCGTCGAGCAGGGTCGTGGTCTGCAGGCGGTTGCGCATGCCGCCGGGGCCCGGGTCGGCCACCCGGCCCTGGTCGATCGACTCCTGGACGCTGGCCACGAGCAGCCGGGCCCCGACCGCCGCCACCTGGGCGTCCCGGTAGGAGAGGACCTCGGCGAAGTTGTGACCCGTGTCGACGTGCATGACGGGGAAGGGGATCCGGCCCGGGGCGAATGCCTTGGCCGCCAGGTGGAGCAGCACGGCCGAGTCCTTGCCCCCGCTAAAAAGGAGGACCGGACGTTCGGATTCGGCCGCCACCTCGCGGATGATGAAGATGGCCAGGGATTCGAGGAGATCGAGGTGCCCGAGGGGGTGCTCGACCGGTCTGACCAGGGCCGTGACGGACGCGCCGCCCCCCTGGGGTGTCGGAGTTGCACCTGGTGTGGCTGGGCGGAGGGCGGCAGCGCTGTCCATGGGACCTCTCGATTTATGACTAGTTTGGTCATATATACTAACGCTCGTATTCGGACGTGCGTCAAGCGCCGGCGCCGGGCCCCCGGGGTCCGGAACGCCCCCAACAATCGCCACATTGGCCCATCGGAAGGTGAAGATCGGTGACGGAGACCAGAGTCAGGGACCAGCTGTGGACCGCCGAGGAGCTGGCGGAGGTCAGCGAGGAATTCGAGACGGCACCGCCCAGCTCGGTCATCCGCTGGGCGGCCGAGAACTTCGGTCCGTCCCTGGTCCTGGCGGCGTCCTTCGAGGACATCGTGCTCATCGACCTGGCCACCAAGGTCGTGCCCGGCATCGAGGTCGTGTTCCTCGACACCGAGGCGCATTTTCCCGAGACGCTGGAGTTCGTCGAGCAGGTGCGCGCCCGCTACGACCTGAACCTGACCGTGACCAAGCCGGGACCCGAGGCGGCGGCGCACCCCTGCGGCACGGACCAGTGCTGCCAGTTCCGCAAGGTCGAGCCGCTGCGGCGTGCCGTGGCCGGCAAGGCGGCCTGGCTGACCTCGTTGAAGCGTTCGGACGGGCCGACCCGGGCCGACGCGCCTATCGTCAGCTGGGATGCCTCCTTTGGCCTGGTCAAGGTGAACCCCCTCGTCACCTGGACCGACGCCGACGTCAAGGTCTACCTGGCCGACCACGACCTGCCCGAGCACCCGCTGGTGCCCCGGGGCTACCTGTCCATCGGCTGCGCGCCGACGACCCGACCGGTGGTCCAGGGTGAGGACCCCCGGGCGGGGCGCTGGGCCGGGCTCGACAAATCCGAGTGTGGCCTGCACGTCTAGTGCCCCGTGACCTCGACAACCCCTACGGGATGGAGTTCCGCGGGCGGCGCGACCGCGGGCTGAAGTTCATCCGTCCCTACCGCGAGATCGGCGAGCTCAACCCGGTCGAGCAGCTGAAGCTCCAGCGCCATCCCTTCGAGGTGGCCCAGGCCGTCATCGACACCTACTCCAAGCAGGGCGCGGCCTCCATCAACGCCGTGCCCGGCGAGCAGGAGCGGCTGAAGTGGGTCGGCATGTACCCGCAGCGCCAGGGCGGCGACGCCTTCATGATGCGCATCAAGGTCCCGGGCGGCGTCATGACGTCGGCCCAGGTGCGCGAGGTGGGCGTGGCCGCCGACGCCTTCGCCGAGGGCCCCGACGACAGCCCGGTCTTCGGGAACCGCTACGCCGACCTGACGACGCGCCAGGACATTCAGCTCCACTGGATCCGCATCGCCGACGTGCCGCGCATCTGGCAGCGCTTCTGGGAGGTCGGCCTGACCACCGTCCAGGCCTGCGGCGACTCGGCCCGCAACGTCTGCTCCTGCCCGGTGTCGGGCATCGACGCCCACGAGGTGGTCGACGCCTTCCCGGTGGCCCAGGCCATCTCGGCCTTCTTCACCGGCAACCGCGAGTACGCCAACCTGCCCCGCAAGTTCAAGATCGCGGTCACCGGCTGCCCCGAGGACTGCGCCCGGGTCGAGATCAACGACATCGGCCTGTGGCCGGCCGAGCAGGCCGACGGCACGCTCGGCTTCAACGTGCTCATCGGCGGCGGCCTTTCCGACGGCGAGCGCATGGCCTCGGACATCGACCTCTTCATCGCGCCGGACCAGGCCGTCGAGCTGTGCCGGGGCGTGGCCCAGCTCTTCGGCGAGCTGGGCAACCGGGAGAACCGCGGGCTGGCCCGCATGCGCTACCTGGCCCAGGAGCTCGGCCCGGAAGGCTTCCGTGCCGCCCTGGACGAGCGCACGAATTTCGCCTTCGGCCCGGCCGGTCGGGAGCTCACCACGCGTTTCCGGGGCGACCACGTCGGCGTGCACCCCCAGAAGCAGCCCGGGCTGGTCTACGTCGGGTGTTCGGTGCCGGTGGGCCGCATGCACGGCATTGAGCTGGTCGAGTTGGCCCGCCTGGCCGAGACCTACGGCGACGGCCACGTGCGGATCGGGGTCGATCAGAACTTCATCATCTCGGGGGTGCCCGAGGACCAGGTCGACGATCTCCTGGCCGAGCAGCTGTTGGCGACCTACTCGCCGTTCCCCGGTCCCTTCGAGCGCGGGGTGGTGGCCTGCACCGGCTCGGAGTTCTGCCGCTTCGCCGTGGTCGAGACCAAGGAGCGCGCCGTCAAGTGGGCCCGCACGCTCGATGCGCAGCTTCCCGAGGGCGACCAGCGTGACGCCGGGGTGATCCGCATGCACTTCTCGGGCTGCTCGGCCTCGTGTGCGCAGCCGCAGATCGCGGACATCGGCTTCCGGGGCGACATCGCCCACGTGGAGGAGCACATCGAGGAGGCGGTGGACATCGGCCTCGGCGGGTCCCTCGGCCCCGACGCCGCCTTCATCGACTGGGTCAGCGGCGCCATGCCGGTGGATCGTGTGCCCGACGCCCTCGTGCGCATCGTGGGCCGCTACCGCGACGAGCACCGCCCCGGTGAGGCCTTCTACCAATGGGCCCGGCGCAGCAGCCCCGACGACCTCCGCCTGACCCTGCAGGGCGCGGCCGAAGCGGTGGCCCCGTGAAGCGCTACCGGCTGCGCGAGCAGATGAACGGCATTGAGGAGCCGCCCGGCAAGGTGTGGTTCTGGGAGCTCGAGGCGGGGGTCATCGACGCGAACCGCTGCATCCAGTGCGGCACCTGCGTCGCCGTCTGCCCGTCGAACTCCATCGGCATCAACGAGGACACCGATCTGCCCGAGCTGGTCAAGATGTGCACCGGCTGCTCGCTCTGCTGGGACTTCTGCCCCGCGGGGGGCTGCGTTACGAGGCGCTGTGGCCGCCGTCGACGCTGGCCGGCGACGAGGACGGCGACGTCGTGGCGGCCCAGGTCCGTTCCGACTCGTCGGACACCTACTGGAAGATCAGCGGCGGACCGCCGGCGGACGGCCTCGGTGCGGTGGTCGAGAGCTACGCCGTCCGGGCCAGCGCGCAGATCGACGACGTCCAGGACGGCGGGGCGGTGAGCGCGCTGCTCATCGGGCTGCTGGCCTCCGGGGAGATCGACGGCGCCCTGGTCTCCAAGCCGAGCGCGGATCCCGACGAGCAGTGGAAGGGCGTGGCCACCATCGCCACCACGGCGGACCAGATCCGCGCCGCGTCGGGCAGCTTCTACAACCAGACGATGGCCCTGGCCGAGCTCGACCTCTCCAAGTACTCGCTGCCGGCGAAGCCGCGCATCGCCGTGGTGGGGACGCCGTGCGAGGTGCAGGGCCTCCGGGCCATGCAGGCCCGGCGCTGGCCCACCGGGGCCCACCGGGTCGACGCCGTCGTCCTCTCCATTGCACTCATGTGCACCAAGAACTTCGACTACGAGGCGCTCACCTTGCGCGAGCTCCGGGACAAGCGGGGCGTGGACCTCGACCGCGTCTCGAAGATGGACGTGATCCGGGGCCGGATGATCGTCGAGTACCGCGATGGTGAGCTGGCGATCGACGAACCGGTCAAGGACTTCCACGGCGCCGCCCTGAAGGGCTGCGACGAGTGCGCCGACTTCCTCGGGCGCTCGGCGGACATCTCGGTCGGCAGCGTGGGGTCGATGACCGGCTGGACCAGCGTGCTCGTGCGCACCGAGCGCGGGCGCCTCGCCTTCCAGGCGGCCCGCTCCAAGCTCGACGTGCGCGGCCTGGACGACCCGGCCGCGCTCCTGCGGCTGGACGCGCTGGACAAGAAGATCGCCGACCGCTCCCTGGAGCGCAAGCTCGACCCCGACGCTCCGCTCTTCATCGACTTCGAGGAGCACGTGCGGGCCTACGAGGGGACGGACCGCCAGCCGGTCTACATCCGCCGGTGACCGCCACGGCGGCGCCCGTGCTGCACATGCCCGAAGAGCCGGTGGTGCTGGCCGAGGGTTGGCTTTCCACCGTCCTCGACGGAGCGCCGCTCGCCACCGTGCTCGCCGGCGAGGACGGCGTGGCCGACTGGCTCTGGTCGCGCTGGCGCATCCTCGACTCGGCCGGGATGACCCACGACGACCTGACCCGGGTCGTGGTGGACTACCAGCGCGAGCTCTGGCTCTGGCTGGCGGGCGAGCGCACCTGGGCCCAGTGTTGCTCGGGTCTGATCGGGCGCATCACCCGGCGCCTCGGGGACCACGCCGGGGCGTGAGCCCGGCGACACCGGCCGCAGCGGCCCCACCAGGCGCCCCGGTCCTTCAACTCAGCGGCGTTACCGTGCAGCGCGACGGGTTTCCCGTGCTGGCGGGAGTGGACTGGCGGGTGTGCGGCGGGGAGCGCTGGGTCGTCCTAGGCCCCAACGGCTCGGGCAAGACCACCTTGCTCCAGGTGGCCGGCGCCCGGCTCTGGCCCAGTGCCGGGACCGTGGAGCTCCTCGGGCAGCGTCTCGGACGGGTCGACGTGCGCACCCTGCGGCCCAGGGTGGCGCTCGTCAGCGGAGCGGTGACCCGGCAGCTGAGGGCGGATGTCACGGCGCGCCAGGTGGTGGCCAGCGGCCGCCACGGCGCCCTCGAGACCTGGTGGAACACCTACACCCGGGACGACTGGGAGAAGGCCGATCACCTGTTGGTCCGCGGCGGGGTGGGCGAGCTGGGCCACCGCTCGTTCGGGGTGATCTCGGAGGGCGAGCGCCAGCAGGTGCTCCTGGCCCGGGCCTTGATGAGCGATCCGGAGCTGATCCTGTTGGACGAGCCCTTCGCCGGGCTCGACCTCGGCGCCCGTGAGCGGCTCCTGGTCCACCTGGCCGGGCTCGCGGCCGATCCGGCCAGCCCGCCCCTGGTCCTGGTCACCCATCACTGCGAGGAGATCCCGCCCGGCTTCACGCATGGGGGGTTGGTGTCGGCGGGCCGCCTCCTGGCGACGGGGCCGCTCGACGAGGTCATCACCTCGGAGAACGTCTCGGCCTGTTTCGCGATCCCGGTCGCCGTCGGCTGCACCGACGGCAGGTGGTGGGGCCGCGCGCTCTGATCGCGCGCGAAAGACGGCGCCGCCCTCTTGATTCACGCGCGGGCGGTTGGTAGACCGAGCGCAGCGGAGAAGTGCCGACGAGGTCGGCGCTGTGCATTTCCCCACCGGACACCATCCACCATGTGGAAAGAGCCTTTTATTAGGCTTTTTGGACGAAGAGAAGGTAGGTCGTCGGGGGAGTGCCGATTTTGATTCTGCTAGTTCTCGTAGTGCTGCTGTGGGTGGCGGTGCTGGCACCGAGTGCGTGGCGTCGATTTGGAGAGCGACAGGGCGTGGGCTCTATCGACCATTTCCATCATCAGCTGCAACTCCTCGAGCATGCCGGACCCAAGACGGTGTCGCCGGCCTATCGCCTGCACACGGCGCTCCCGGGCCACGATTCGGAGGAGGCGCCCGGGCCGTCGGTCGACTCCTCGCGCCCGAAGCTGGTGCTGCTCCGACCCACCGACGATGTGGCGGCGGCGGACGTGGACGACAGCGAAGGCGTCCACTACGAGCGCGTCGGCGTCCTCGACCGGCCCGATCCGGTGTGCCTCCCCGAGGTGACGGCTGACCTCTCGCACTTCCGGCGGGAAGAAGCTCGTCATCGCTGCACCGTGCTGCTGCGTGTCCTCTGTGGGATCGCCATCTCGACGGGCTTGATCGGCATCTTCCCGAGCCTGCACCTGGCCTGGATCGTCACCGCCCTGAGCGGCGTGGCCGCGCTGGCCCTGGTCGGCCTCATCGCGTACGCCAGGGAGCTCGAGGACCAGCGGGAGCGGTCGCGTGCCCGCCGAGCCGAAACCCGGCGTCGTCGACCCGGCGGCGGCGGGCCATCCGGGTGGTTGGGACGACGTCGGGTACCAGGAGCGCCGCGTCGCCGAAGGCTGAGCCGGCCCCGCTGCCTGCTCCTCCTCGTTCCGAGGCGCCAGCCTCCCCGGGCTATCCTGGGTGGCTTCCCCGGGGGTGTAGCTCAGCTGGTAGAGCGCTACGTTCGCAATGTAGAGGCCGAGGGTTCGAATCCCTTCACCTCCACCGAAAAGCCCAGGTCAGAGGCCCAAAGTGGGATCCCCACAGGTTCACCAAGCGCCGGTGGAGCGCTACGTGGCTCTGCGTAGAGGTCGTTCAGGCGAGTTCGTCTGCTTCGCTATCGTCCAGCTCACAAGCGCTGGACCGACCGGGGGTGTCGTTTGGCGTCGCGACAGCGCGGGTTTCTGGACATCTGGGCGCCGCCGCATCGATTGACTCATAACTGGGTGGTCGGTCGTTCAAAGTCCGCCCCCGCCACCATCGAAACGCTGGTCGGCCGCGTCTCATGCATGGGGCACGGGCGCCTGGCCAGCGTTTTCGCGTGCGGACGAGTGTGTGGAATTGCCGTTTCTCGGGGCTTTTTATCGGGACCTACTCAGCCGTGGCCTATGCAGCCCAAAGCAAGATGGCGCAACGCGTGCGGCCCGTACGCTGCGGCTTCGCGACAGAGTCACGGTTGACGCGGAGGCCCTGCCCAGGGCATGCCTATGCAGTTGCCTTACTCAAAGTGCTTCATGGTGTGGGCGGGCGATCTCGACTTCCGCCGAGATGACGACGGGCAAGTCGAGGGGCCACGGTGGTGACGCCGATGGCGGTTCAGGTGTCGTCCCCGACGGTGGTGGTCCGATTAAGGCACAACCTCCCTGGCCACCTTACTGGTCTGAAGAACCAGGCTCTGACGGTACTCTGGCCGTTGTGAATGTCACTCTGATCGACCCTGAAGGACTGCCGAAGGTCGACTTCCACAAGCAGGTGTCACTCGCTACCGGATCGAAGCTGGCGTTCATGGCCGGCCAAGTTGCGTGGGACGCCAACGGAGACCTGGTCGGCAAAGGGGATCTCGCTGCGCAGATCGAGCAGTGCTACCTCAACGTCGGCGCCGCTGTTGCGGACGTAGGCGGCTCTTTCGACAACATCGCCAAACTGACCATCTACATCGTTGAATGGGCCGCCGAAAAGTTTCCCCTGCTTCATGAAGGGCGCGCGCGGGCCTTCGCAAAACTCGGGGTGAATTCTCTCGTACCGGGCACATTGATCGGCGTGACTGCGCTGTTCACGCCCGACATCCTCGTTGAGATCGAGGCCGTCGCCGTTATCGACTGAAGGACCTGATTGCGGATCCCGGCGAGGACCATAAGTACCGCTGACGAGTAATCACCCTTCCCAGATGAACCTCGTCGGTGCCCGCCAACTGGGTGGTCGGTACTGAAGGCCATATAGGCGCTCATCGTGAACTGTCATTCAAACCTCACGGAGGCTTCGGCCCGCGTCATGTTCAAAAGGATCACGGCGCCACCCGGATCCTTTCTCAATGTTGGCCAGTAAAGGAACTACGAAGGCCTAAAATCGCTACGCTAAGTCGCTTGTGATTATGACGTGGGCCGTTTGACGCTTCGTCACGACGATGTCGCAGAGGGCACTGCGACCTCGAGGGCTTTGATGTCCTGGTCTAGTTCCGAGAACGCGTTCCTGTCGGCCTGGACGCAGCTAGTCGTTCGAGAGCTGTCTGTTTCACTCAGGGACTTGGATGCCAAGATGGTTGCCGTGGACGGAGCCAGCAAAGGCATCTGCAATCCGATCAAGGTGACGCTCCCAGAGTTGCCGTATAGATAGCGGCATCCTCCGCACTTAGGCCGGAGAATTGCACCTTCACACTTGGTGCCGTCACCCTCTGGGGTGAGTGTGATCTCAATGAATGTAGTTGTCGGCGTCGCTGTGTCGGTTTCTTGCCGGTCCCATCGAATCAGCATGCGGTGCGGGGGATCTACCTCGACGTAGCGGCCGACAATTGCCCTCCCGTCGAGGTCGAGGTGGAACGTCTCTCCCACTCGAGGAGGTGTCACGACCTTCCGTTCGTCATAACGAGCCCGATCCACGGCCAAACGCATGAGCAGTCAGGGTCGGCAGAGTGAGCTCAGTGGAAGCCAGACGTGAGCAGGCCGACTTCGGTGATGGTTGTAAACGAACCCAGCCTGGTCTCATTCGTCGATGGCAAGGGCGAGGAGGGTATTAATCGCAGTCTCGAACGGACGGCTTCTCTGCTGCACCTGGGAGAGCAAAAGCCCTCCCTCGAGCGTGGCCAGCAGAGTAACGGCGAGATCGTCCGGGTCGATACCGTCCGGGAGTTTCCCGTCGGCATGAAGGGTTCGGAGTCCATCGGCGAGGGCGGCAGCCCACTGATCGAACCCAGCTGCGATGAGTGCTCTCGCCTCAGGGTCACTCTCGGCCAGTTGACCAGCAAGCGAGCCAAGTGCGCAGCCCCCCTTCGCCTTCGTGCGCTTCGCTGCAGCAATCACCATCTTCTGCCAGGTCTCGACGCCGTTTGTGCTGCTGAGCGCGCGCCGATTGCGATTGACGATGGCATCGGCCTGGTAGTCGATGACCGCCTGCACAAGTTCGTCCTTGTCGGGAAAGTAGTGGTACATCTGAGAGCCGCTGACGCCCGCCGCCACCTTGACGTCTTCCAAGGTGGTCGCTGCGACCCCGCGTTCGTGGATCAGGGTCGCGGCTTCTTCCACTATCCGTGCTCGGGTGCGCGCTCCCTTAGAGGTGAGCTTCGGCCGATCGCTCGTCTCGTTGACCATGCATCCAATGTTAACAGGGATTTTGAGTTTGACAACCCAGTGCTGGTCTGTCAGAGTGAGTTCTGTAACCCATTCTGATCGAGAGGATAAAGCAACGTATGACTGACCTCACCGGCAAGACAGCCCTGGTCACGGGCTCGACGAGCGGTATCGGCCAGGCGACGGCCATCGGCTTGGCCGCCCGCGGCGCTCACGTATTGATAGTCGGGACGCAACGAACAACGAGCCAAAAGACGTGCGTTGCCGAGATCGACGGCAGCGGAGGCAGCGCGCAGTACAAGCTCACGACGTTGAGCGATCTCGAATCGGCCAACGACCTGGTCGAGTGGGCCACCGAGGTGGGCGACGGTCATGTCGACATCCTCATCAACAACGCTGGTGTCGCCAAGCTCGGACCAAGCAACGCAGCCACCGAAGCAGACTTCGACGAGAGCATTGCACTGAACGTCAAGGTTCCGTTCTTCCTCGTCGCAGCCCTGGCGCCAGCCATGGCCGAACGCGGATGGGGTTCCATCGTGAATGTCTCCACGATGGTTGCGAGCTTCGGACAGCCCGGCATGGCTCTGTATGGCGCCAGCCGAGCAGCTCTCGAGCTGTTGACGAAGGCCTGGGCCGCCGAATACGGCCCGCTTGGCGTTCGGGTGAATGCCGTTGCCCCCGGCCCGACGCGCACCCGCATGATGGAAGCAGTCCCCGAGGAGATGGTGAATCAGCTCGCATCACTAGCTCCAGCAGGTCGCGTCGCTGACCCGGAGGAACTGGCGGCAGCGATCATCTTCCTCGCAAGTGATGACGGGAGCTTCGTCCATGGGGTCACTCTTGCGGTCGATGGAGGCCGGGTCGCGACGTAGCGCCCCATCGTCGGTGACGTCTTTCAGAGGACCTACATCTCAGATTGCAACGAATAACTAAGGAGGCTCACATGAGCGCATACGTGATAGTCGAGTTCACAGTTAAGGACCCAGATCTTTACCGTGAGAAATACGCCGCCGACGCTGGAAAGACCGCCAAAGAGCACGGAGCAGAGGTCATCGCCGGCGGTAACTGGGAGATTCTGTATGGCGACACCGTGGGCTCTTCAGGGGTGCTCGTGCAGTTTCCGGATCGTGAGACAGCGCTGGGGTGGTACAACTCGCCTGAGTATCAGCAGCTGATCGAAGTCCGGGGTGCCGCTATGGATTGCCGTTTCAGCTTGCTCGACGGCCTCCCCAACTGATCGAGGGCGCAACAGGTCGATGACCATTGAAGTCGTCCTGTTCGCTCTCGCCGCGAGCGGATTCACTGCTCTGGCCTCGGTGGCCCAAAGGAGTGCTGCTGCACCCGCACCCGGCGAACTGAGTTTCAGCTGGCGATTGATTGCCTATCTGGTTCGTCGACCGGTGTGGTTCCTTGGCATTCTCAGCATGATCCTTGGCTTTGTCTTCCAGGTCTGGGCGTTACGACTGGGAAGCCTCAGCCTGGTCCAACCCATCATCGCCACCGAACTCTTGGTTGTGTTCGGGATCATGGCGTTGCAGCATCGTCACCAGGTGCGGGCGGGCGACTGGATGTCGGCTCTCGGCATCGCCGTCGGGCTTGGTGCATTCCTGGCTCTGGCCCGGCCTTCGAACGGTCATCAACACCCGTCGGCTTTAGTGTGGGTCCTGGCTGGCGTGATGTACCTTCTCGATGGCGGGTCTGCTCGCCGGACTGGCCTACCTGCCTCGCCGTTCCGGTGACCAGCCCCGCACCGGACGGAAGGCGGCACTGCTCGGTGTGGCTGCTGCGACCGCATTTGGCTTTGTAGCCGCGGTGGTGAAGGAGCTCAGTGTTCACCTTTCGCAAGGTCCAGCCGGCGTCTTTGCAAACTGGTCGCCGTACGTCTTGCTTCTTTCAGGGGCGGCTGCGTTCTTCCTGGCCTCCAACGCCTTCCAAGCCGGATCACTCGCTGCCTCCCAGCCGGGTCTGACCATCGTTGACCCACTTGTGGCCAGCACGTTGGGCGTCGTTCTCTTCGGCGAGCAGATCAACCTCAGTCCAACGAGCGGTCGGTGGGGAGATACTGGCGCTCACCTTGCTTCTGGTCAGCGTGATCGTCTTGAGTCGCAGTCCGCTGGTCCACACAGAGGATCACCCCGCACCTCTCCGCTCGGTGCCGTCCCCGGAGTCTGACAGTCCAGAAACCTGGACCCTCGTGTCCCACAAGCCAGATCCGATGGCACACCTGTATGGCACGCCCGGTGGTAGGCAACCTTCGCCAGCCAAGGCGGCCGTGCGGTGACCGTCCTGTTGGTACATGGACAGTCGACCAACCCGCTTCTGTCGCAGACGCCTCGACGACGCCCGTCTACTCTTTGGCTTGCATCTGCAGGCGCCCTGGCGTACTGCTCATGGCCGCTGGCCTTCCTCGTCAATCCATCGCTTGCCGGTAATGGCCTAGCGAGCAGTTTCGAAGCGCCCGGTCAGCCTTTCAGCTGGCTCTTCATCCTGCTCGATTGCATCGCCGGGTTGTGCATCGCCGTCGTGTCTCTTCGCGCCCTGAGCTCTCAACGCGGACACCTCGGGCAGAGGCGGGCGCTCGCGCTTGTCTTGCTCGGCTACGCAACGTTCGGGTTGGCGACTGCAGTCGACGCTCTGGTGCCGCTGCGATGCGGTTCAAGATCCGTCCAAGCCTGCGCAAGTCAGGTCTGGCCGCTCACTCCAGATGATCTCCTCACCGCCGCCGCCATGGCCTCCCTGTGCGTGGCGGCGGTCACACTGGCCGTCCACATGACAAGAAGATCGCCAGCGGTTCAATCTGCCGTTCCAGCCACAGTCACCGTCGCTCTGATCGGGTGGTTCCCTCTAGGAGTCGCCGTCATTCTGGGCAGCGCCTCCGTCACCATGGCCGCGTACTTGCAGTACCGCGTTTCTGACGCTCACGAGCGTCCTGGCATTCGTCGTGCCACTGGGCGCCCTTTCACTAGGGCGATCCTCGGCGGCGAATACGGCGCGGACTCTTGGGCAGGTGTCGGCGCCTGCGAACCGCCTCCTAAGAGAGCAAGGCCTCGCCGTCGACCTGTCATCGAGACGGAACGGAGGCCTTAGTAGCCGGAAAGGAAATACACCGACTCCTTGCGCGCGGTACGCAGCCCAGCGCTCGACTCGCTCTCTTACGTACCACGAACGTCGGGCGGTCCGAGACCGGCTCCGCGACATTAGGGCGTCGTGTTGGCTCGCTCGGAGGCGTCGGCGGCACCAAGACCAGATGAACGCATGACCATGCAATCGATCTCTCCAAGGCGCAGCCCTACGCCTGCGCCAGCGTCACGTCAGCACGAACCCCTCGAGTTGGTCGGACTATCCGATGATGCTCACACTGATGGCAGAGCACTTCTCGAGCACCGGAAACCTGGAGTCAGACTTTCCTCTGATCGCCGACTACGCCCTGCTCTCGGACTGTGAGAACACGTGCCTCCTCGCCCCCTCGGGTGCTGTCGAATGGCTTTGCCTGCCGAGACCGCACGATCCGAGTGTCTTTGGGACTCTCCTCGACCGTTCAGCGGGTTCGTTTCGGTTTGGCCCGATGGATGTCGAGGTGCCTTCAAATCGGCGATATGTGCCCGGAACGATGGTCCTCGCTACCACCTGGCAGACCCGAACGGGATGGCTTGCCGTCCGAGACTTCCTCGCCGTCGGTCCCTGGCGCCACACCGATGACCGCTCGACGCTCCATCGACGCGTACCGGGCGATTTCGACGCCCGCCACGCACTGGTCCGGATAGCCACATGCCTTGATGGCACCGTCGACCTTGCGCTGACCTGTGAGCCCTCATTCGACTATGGACGCCTTGATGCGTCATGGATGTACGAGGGTCCCGGCTACTACAGCGCAACAACCACGAATGAGGAGTTTCCCAAACTGACGCTGACGGGCGATCTCAGGTTGGGCTTCGAAGGGCGGGCGGTCAAGGCACGGCACCGTCTCTCGAAGGGGGAGTCATGTCACGTCGTCCTCAGCTGGGCCGACCAAGCTCCAATCACCGATCTCGAAGAGGCCCGCTCCGCGCTGGCTGATACCGATCGCTTCTGGCGTGGGTGGTTGGACGGAGGCCACTTTCCGGATCATCCCTGGCGCGAAACCCTGCAGCGAAGCGCTCTCACGTTAAAGGCTCTGACGTATGCATCGACTGGCGCCCTCCTGGCAGCGCCAACAACGTCGCTTCCCGAGTATCCGGGAGGGCAGCGAAACTGGGACTATCGATACACCTGGGTCCGGGACGGCTCCTTCGCGCTCTGGGCACTCCACGCCCTCGGATTCGACTCTGAGGCCGACGACTTCCTGGCGTTCTTTGCGGATGCCCTAGAGAACAGTCCGGCAACAAGCCAGGCAGGCGCTGATCGGATCCTTCGAGTGCTCTACGCAGTCGATGGTGAGGACCCACCCGACGAGGTCGAACTTGGTCATCTCACGGGCTACGCCGGCAGCCGCCCCGTCCGGGCGGGCAATGCCGCATCTGATCAGGAACAGTTCGACATTCTCGGTGCCATCGTCGACTGCGTTTACCTCCACGCAAAATCGAGAGATGCCCTGTCGGAGCGCGCATGGCGGGTCGTTGTTGAAGCAGTGGAGGTGGTGCTACGTCGTTGGCGTGATCCCGATCAATCCATATGGGAAATGCGAGGACAGGCACGGCACTACACCTACACCAAGGTCATGTGTTGGGTCGCAGCGGATCGCGGAGCGAGGCTGGCAGTGCTCCGGGGCGACGCCGCACTTGCCGCGAGATGGCGGACTGCTGCGAAGGAAATCCACACCGATGTGTGCACCAATGGAGTGAATGAAAAAGGACAGTTCACCCAGTCCTATGGTTCCGACAATCTCGACGCCTCACTCCTTCTGCTTCCTCTCCTCAGGTTTCTCCCATCTCAGGATCAGCGCCTTCGTTCGACTGTGTTGGCCATCGCCGACGATCTCACTGACAACGGGCTGGTTCGGCGATATCGGGTAGACGTCACGGACGACGGCCTTGAGGAGCCAGAGTCAAGTTTCACTCTTTGCTCATTCTGGCTGGTCTCGGCCTTGGCCGAGATAGGTGAGACGGATCGAGCACGCAAACTGTGCGAGCGACTGATTAAGGAAGCGAGCGAGCTGGGGCTCTATGGAGAGGAGCTGGATCCGGCGACGGGCCGGCATCTCGGAAACTTTCCTCAAGCCTTCACGCACCTTGCTCTCGTCAATGCCGTGCTGCATGTGATCGCGAACGAAACCGCCAGCACTACAGGACCACGGACGGCTGCATCGGATTGTTGGTGGGCAACGGCCCAATGAGACTCCTCAATGGTTCATCGAACGCTCCTCGGGAATTTGACAACGGCGCCGACCTCCTCGTGTCGACCGCGCACTAGGCCAAGGGCCCTGTCGCCCGAAGGCACGTGCCCTCTGTCTCTGCTGGTCACCAGCGCCGAGCAGGGACTGGACCCACACGATGCTGAGCCCGTGGCGCGAATGCTGGGTCTCGACGACGACGCCCTGGTGTCACGCCTGCAAAGCCCTTGGATCCGTCCCCTACTCCGTCCCTGCTGCGCCTGTGTCAGCCAAGAGGCTGACGTGGCCGCTGTGCTTACCGCCGGCGCAGCCGGCTACCGCCGGTATCGCCAAGCCGGTGCAGGCCAGCAGGGCGGCCCAGTCGACCGACGACGTCGGCCCCGGACGTCACGCTTGTGCGATTGCAGCCGAGCGTGCGCGCATGAAGCGTAACGACTTCTCTGAGCCCTCCGAGGCCACGCTCCACTGCTAGGTCGGCGCGCAGAAAGAACGGAGTGGGTTATCAAGATTCTGGGTTTGACAACTCAATCCTTTGGTGTCAGAGTGAGTGCTACAACCCATTTTATGGCCGAGAGGATGACAGCGAATGACTGATTTAGAGGGCAAGACCGCTCTAGTTACGGGCTCGACGAGCGGGATCGGCAAGGCGACGGCCATCGCCTTGGCCGCACGCGGAGCTCACGTACTGATAGTCGGACGCAACGAACAACGAGCCAAGGACGTGGTTGCGGAGATTGAAGGCAGAGGCGGCAGCGCGCAGTTCAAGCTCACAACGTTGAGCGACCTCGGGTCGGCTCAGGATCTGGTCGAGTGGGCCACCAAGGCAGGCGACGGTCATGTCGACATCCTCATCAACAACGCCGGCGTCGCCATCCTTGGACCCAGCAGCGACGCCACCGAAGCAGAGTTCGACGAGACCTTTGCACTGAACGTCAAGGTTCCGTTCTTCCTCGTCGCGCTCCTGGCACCGGCCATGGCCGAACGCGGATCGGGTTCGATCGTCAACATCTCCACGATGGTCGCCAGCTTTGGACAGGCCGGCAGGGCTATGTATGGCGCTAGTCGCGCGGCCCTCGAACTCCTGACGAAGGCCTGGGCCGCCGAATTCGGCCCGAGCGGTGTTCGCGTCAATGCCGTTGCCCCCGGCCGACGCGCACCCCGATGATGGAAGCAGTCCCCGAAGAGATGGTGAAGCACGCCGTGGCACAAATTCCAGCAGGTCGGGTCGCTGCGCCCGAAGAACTAGCTGCGGCGATCGTGTTCCTTGCAAGTGATGATGGCAGCTTCGTTCACGGGGTCACGCTTGCCGTCGATGGAGGCCGAGTCGCGACGTAGCGCCTGTCACGTCGACTCTTAAGCACGAAAACTTAGAACGTTGATCACAACTAACAACTGAGGAGTATCCACATGAGCGTGTACGTGACACTAAGCTCCCAGCGTCGGCGGGCAGTTGTACGCCATCACACCTTACGACCGCTTTCAGCGTCGCGTCGCGGCAGGAGGC
>CAWIYY010000002.1:0-40671 GCA_963840435.1 uncultured Acidimicrobiaceae bacterium
CAGCAGCCGCTCGCCGTCGATGAGCGGCGGTGGCGTGGCGCTCGGGCCCAAGCCGCGCAGCTACGCCCAGCGCACGCCCAAGAAGATGGTCCGCCAGGCCCTGCTCTCGGCCCTGAGCGACCGGGCGGAGATCGGGCGCATCGCCGTGATCGACGACTGGAAGATCGAAAGGCCCAAGACCAAGGATGCGGCGACGGTGCTGCGCAAGCTCCGCCTCGCCGGCACGGTGCTGGTGGTGGTGGCGGCCGACGAGCTGGCCGTGGAGCGCTCCTTCGCCAACCTGCCCCAGGTGCAGACGACGACCTTCGCCGAGCTGGCGGCCCACGACGTGATCCGGTCCGACTGGCTGGTCTTCTCCGACCGCACCCTGCCGGCCGGTCCGGCGGACTTCTCGGGCACCCACGTGGTCGAGGAGAGCGACGTGCCCGAGGCGGCGCCGGCCGACGAGGCAGCGGCGCCGGCCAAGAAGGCCGCTGCGGCCAAGAAGGCGGTGCCGACCAAGAAGGCGAAGGCGGCCGCGGCGGACGCCGAGAAGGCGCTCGAGGCGATTCAGGCCGAGGCGGAAGCCGAGCTGCCCGCCGCAGACGAGACCGACGCCGCCGACGACGCGGCAGGGAGCGAGGAGGCAGGAACCGATGCGTGACGCCATGTCCGTGCTGATCCGCCCGGTGGTCTCCGAGAAGAGCTACTCCCTCATGGACCGCAGCGTCTACACCTTCATCGTCGACCCCCGGGCGACCAAGATCGACGTGCGCCTCGCCGTCGAGCAGGCCTTCGGCGTGCGCGTCACCGCCGTGAACACGCTCAACCGCAAGGGGAAGGCGACCCGCAACCGCCGCACCAACGTGCGGGGCAAGCGGGCCAACACCAAGCGGGCCATTGTCACGCTGCATCCCGACGACTCCATCGACCTCTTCGAGCGCTGATCAGGGGATCTGCCATGCCACTTCGCTCTCGCAAGCCCACCAGTCCCGGACGCCGGTTCCAGACGGTCTCGGACTTCTCCGAGATCACCCGGAGCCGTCCGGAGAAGTCGCTGCTCGCCCCCAAGCCCGGGAGCGGCGGCCGCAACAGCTACGGCCGCAAGACGGCCCGTCACCGCGGTGGCGGCCACAAGCAGCAGTACCGCATCATCGACTTCCGGCGCACCAAGGACGGCATCCCGGCCAAGGTGGCGGCGATCGAGTACGACCCCAACCGCAACTCGCGCATCGCGCTGCTGCACTACGCCGACGGGGAGAAGCGCTACATCCTGGCCCCCGGCGGGGTGAAGGTGGGCGACGTGCTTCAGAGCGGCCAGGGCGCCGACATCCGGCCCGGCAACGCGCTGCCGCTGCGCTACATCCCGGTCGGTTCGGTCATCCACAACGTCGAGCTGCGCCCCGGTGGCGGCGGGAAGATGGCCCGCGGCGCCGGCATGAGCATCCAGCTCGTGGCCAAGGAGGGCGCCTTCGCCACGCTGCGCCTGCCCTCGACCGAGATGCGCCGGGTCTCCATCGACTGCCGGGGCACCCTGGGCGTCGTCGGCAACTCGGAGGCCGAGCTGATCAAGATCGGCAAGGCCGGCCGCAACCGCTGGAAGGGCAAGCGCCCGCAGACCCGCGGCGTGGCCATGAACCCGGTCGACCACCCGCTCGGTGGTGGCGAGGGCAAGTCGTCGGGTGGCCGCCACCCGGTGTCGCCCTGGGGCAAGCCCGAGGGCCGCACCCGCGCTCGCAACAAGAAGTCCAATTCGATGATCGTCCGCCGGCGCCGCACCCGCGGCGCGCGGCGATAGGGCGGGGGTTGAGGAGTTATGCCGCGTAGCCTGAAGAAGGGACCCTTCGTCGACGACCACCTGCTCAAGAAGGTGGACGTTCTCAACTCGAGCGGGGACAAGAAGGTCATCAAGACCTGGTCCCGCCGCTCCACCATCATCCCGGACATGGTCGGTCACACCATCGCCGTCCACGACGGCCGGCGCCACGTGCCCGTCTACGTCACCGAGTCCATGGTCGGCCACAAGCTGGGCGAGTTCGCCCCGACGCGCACCTTCCGGTACCACGCCGGGCAGGAGCGGGGAGCGCGGCGATGACCGCCACCAAGACGAACGAGCGTCCGGGCACCCGGGCCATGCACCGCTACTGCGGCATGTCGGCCTCCAAGGCCCGCCAGGTCCTCGACCTGATCCGGGGCCAAGAGGTGCAGCGGGCGGCCGAGATCCTCTCGGGCGTCGAGCGCGAGGCGGCCGAGGTCATCGGCAAGGTCCTCACGTCGGCCGTGGCCAACGCGGCCCACAACGACCAGCAGAACCCCGAGGACCTCTACGTGTCGGCCTGCTACGCCGACGAGGGAGCCACCGCGAAGCGCTGGCGCCCCCGGGCCCGGGGCCGGGCCACTCGCATCCGCAAGCGGACCTGCCACATCACCGTGATCGTCAGCCGGCTCCCGGCCGAGCGGCTCGAGCAGCGCCGCCGGCGCATGGAGGCGGTCAGCTCCAACCGCACCCAGCGGGTGGCCGCATCACGACAGCGGGCCGACCAGTCGGGTCGCGTCTCGCGCCGGCGGGCCGCCCGGGCCGAGGCGGAGGCGGCGGCAGCCGAGGAAGCAGCGGCAGAGGCGGCAGCAGCAGAGGAAGCCGCGGCGGCGGCCGAGACGACCGACGAGGCCGAGACGTCCGACGAGGTCGAGGCGACCGGGACCGACGGTGGGACCGAGACGGCCGAGGCCGGGACGGACGACAGTGCGGCAGCCGAGGCTGACGCCGACGAGAACGTGGAGGACGCCAGCACTGATGGCGACGACGAGGACGAGAAGGATGAGGGCGAGTAGATGGGCCAAAAAGTAAATCCCTACGGCTTCCGCCTCGGCATCACGACGGACTGGAAGTCGCGCTGGTTCGAAGAGCGCCACTACAAGGAGTTCGTGGTCGAGGACTGGAAGATCCGCGACTACCTCATGAAGCAGCTCGAGGCGGCTGCGGTGAGCCGGATCGAGGTGGAGCGCACGCGCGACCGCCTGCGTGTCGACATCCACACGGCGCGCCCCGGCATCGTCATCGGCCGGCGCGGCGCGGAAGCCGATCGGCTCAAGAAGAAGCTCGAGGAGATCACCGGGCTACAGAACCGTATTCAGCTGAACATCCAAGAGATCAAGCAGCCCGAGCTGGACGCCGCCCTCATCGCCCAGGGCATCTGCGACCAGCTGGTGCGCCGGGTGGCCTTCCGCCGGGCGATGAAGCGGGCCATCCAGACAGTGCAGAAGGCCGGTGCCCAGGGGATCAAGGTGCAGTGCTCGGGCCGCCTCGGCGGTTCCGAGATGTCGCGCAAGGAGCAGTACCGCGAGGGCCGGGTCCCGCTGCACACGCTGCGGGCCGACATCGACTACGGCTTCCGCGAGGCCCGCACGACCTCGGGCCGGGTCGGTGTGAAGGTCTGGATCTACAAGGGCGACATCCTCCCCTACAAGGTCTCGATCGAGGACAAGATCACCCGTGAGGCCGCCATGGCGGTGGGCGAGACGTCGGGCCAGAGCGGCCCGCGCCGGCTCATCACGGCCGGCGGTGGCCGCCGCCGGGCCGCCGATGCGTTCGCCGAGGACGAGGGCGGGACAGACGTCGAGGAAGAGCTGGTCGAGGTCGAGGCTGCGCCGGTCGCCGCCGCCCCAGAGGCGGTCGAGGTGGCCGAGGTGGCCGAGGTGGCTGAAGTGGCCGAACCGGCCGCCGAGGTCGTCGAGCCCGAAGCGGCGGCTCCCGAGGTCGTCGAGGTGGCCGAAGTGGCCGAAGTGGCCGAAGTCCCCGAGGTCGCCGAGGGCGCCGAGGCCGAAGAGGAGGCGGACGCCGTGGTGGTGGCCGACCTGCTGCCGACGCCGACGGCCGACGACGAGCTCGAGCGCCAGCTGAACCGGGACGAGGAGATGGAGCGCCAGCACCACGAGCACCACGAGGCGCCGCACTTCCGCAGGGAGTCCGACTGACATGTTGATGCCCAAGAAGGTCAAGCACCGCAAGACCCAGCGCGGCCGCCTGAACGGGGCGGCCAAGGGTGGCACCTCCGTCGCCTTCGGCGACTTCGGCATCCAGGCCATGGAGCCCGGCTGGCTGACCGCCCGCCAGATCGAGGCAGCCCGTATCGCCATGACCCGTCACGTCAAGCGTGGCGGAAAGGTGTGGATCCGGGTCTTCCCCGACAAGCCCGTCACCCAGAAGCCGGCCGAGACCCGCATGGGCTCGGGCAAGGGCAACCCCGAGCTGTGGGTGGCCGTGGTGCACCCCGGCCGCGTGCTCTTCGAGCTGGCCGGCGTGGACGAGCCCCTGGCCAAGGCGGCCATGGAGCGGGCCATCCAGAAGCTGCCCTTCAAGGCCCGCTTCGTCGTGCGCCCCGGGACCCACGGACACGCGGAAGTGGCTATCTGATGCCGACCGCGCACGACCTCTCCATGCTCGACGGTGACGAGCTGACGACCCGCCTGGGCGAGTCGCGCCGTGAGCTGTTCAACCTGCGCTTCCAGCTGGCCACCGGGCAGCTGGACAACCCCTCGCGCATCGGGCAGGTCCGCCGCGAGGTGGCCCGCATGCTGACGGTGCTGCGCGAGCGCGAGATCCTCGAGGCCGAGGGCGCCTACGTGGCGCCGAGCGCGGCCGAGCACGAGGCGGCCCGGAGCAAGCTGGCGGCCGAGGACGCCGAGCGCGAGGACAAGGCGGCTGCCCGCAAGGCGGCGCTGGAGGCCGAGGGCGAAGGCGAGGCGTTGGATCTCGACGACTTCGACGACCACGACCACGATCACGACCACGAAGAGGTAGAGGCCTGATGGCCGACGACGAGACGACAGAGATCGACCCGGCGAAAGCCGCAGCGGCCGAAGACGCCGAGCAGGCGCTCGAGGCCGTCGAGGCCGAGGCGGCCACCGAGTTGCCGGCGGGCGAGAGCACCGAGGCACCCGAGTCCACGCCTGAGACGCCTGCGGCGGCCGCCCCGCCCCCGCCCCGGCGGCCAAGGTCGCGGAGCCGGTCGAGGACGGCGCACGCCCGAACCGACGCAAGGTGCGCGAGGGCATCGTGGTGTCCGACGCCATGACCTCGACCGTGGTCGTGGCCGTGGTGGAGCGGGTGCGCCACCCCAGGTACGGCAAGACGGTGCAGCGGACCAAGCGCCTCTACGTGCACGACGCCGAGGACAGCGCCAAGGTGGGCGACCGGGTCCGGGTCCAGGAGTGCCGGCCGCTGTCCAAGCTCAAGCGCTGGCGCCTGACCGAAGTGGTGGAGCGGGCCCGATGATTCAGCAGGAATCCCGACTCCGGGTGGCCGACAACTCCGGCGCGCGCGAGGTGCTCTGCATCCGCGTGCTCGGTGGGTCGCGCCGCCGCTACGCCAGCATCGGCGATGTGTTCGTGGCCACGGTCAAGGACGCCATCCCCGGTGCCGCCGTCAAGAAGGGTGACGTCGTCAAGTGCGTCGTCGTGCGCACGAAGAAGGAGAAGCGCCGTCCCGACGGCAGCTACATCCGCTTCGACGAGAACGCCGCAGTCCTGATCAACGACCAGCAGCAGCCGCGGGAACGCGCATTTTCGGCCCGGTGGGCCGTGAACTGCGTGACAAGCGGTTCATGCGCATCGTCTCGCTGGCCCCGGAGG
The DNA here is from genome assembly GCA_963840435.1 of uncultured Acidimicrobiaceae bacterium. Taxonomy (GTDB): domain Bacteria; phylum Actinomycetota; class Acidimicrobiia; order Acidimicrobiales; family RAAP-2; genus Bog-473. The sequence continues at coordinate 5,611 of CAWIYY010000002.1, forward strand.
TGCTCTAGCCATGCGTATTCACAAGGGCGACACCGTGGTCGTCCTCCAAGGGAAGGACAAGGGCAAGAAGGCCGAGGTCGTGCGGGCCATCCCCAGTCGCGATCGGGTCATTGTCGAGGGCGTGAACGTGGCCAAGCGCCACGCCAAGCCCACCCGGGCCACCCAGCAGGGCGGCGTGATCGACAAGTTCATGCCGGTGCACATTTCGACGGTGGCCCTGCTCTGCAAGGCCTGCGACAAGCCCACCCGGATCGGCTACCGATTCGAGGACGAGGGCGAGAAGGTGCGCTTCTGCAAGAAGTGCGGGGCGGACCTGTGAGCACGACCAGCGCACCGGCGCGTCCCCGGCTCAAGGAGCGCTATCTCAGCGAGGTGCGTGACAAGCTCAAGACCGACCTCGGTCTGGGCAACGTCATGGAAGTGCCTCGCCTGGAGAAGATCGTGGTCAACATGGGCGTCGGCCGGGCCACCCAGCAGGCCTCCCTCATCGAGGGGGCACAGCGGGACCTCGAGACCATCACCGGTCAGAAGCCCGTGGTCACCCGGGCCAAGCAGTCGATCGCCGGCTTCAAGCTCCGCGAGGGCCAGGCCATCGGCGTGAAGGCCACCATGCGCGGCGACCGGGGCTGGGAGTTCTTCGACCGGCTGCTCAGCCTGGCCATCCCCCGCATCCGCGACTTCCGGGGCCTCTCGCCCCGCTCGTTCGACGGGCGCGGCAACTACACCTTCGGCGTGACCGAACAACTGATCTTCCCGGAGATCGACTACGACAAGATCGACACGACCCGCGGCATGGACATCACCATCGTGACCACCGCTCGCACCAACGAGGAAGGACGGGCGTTCCTGGCAGCGTTCGGCTTTCCCTTCCGACAGGAGAACCGCTAACACCATGGCGAAGAAGGCTTTGATCGAAAAGCAGCAGCGCACTCCCAAGTTCAAGGTGCGCGGGTATACCCGCTGCCAGCGGTGTGGCCGGCCCAAGGCCGTCTACCGCAAGTTCGGACTGTGCCGCATCTGCCTGCGCGTCATGGTGCACGCGGGCGAGGTGCCGGGCGTCACGAAGGCAAGCTGGTAGGTCGCCATGACGATGACTGATCCCATCGCGGACATGCTCACCCGCATCCGCAATGCCAACTCCGCCATGTTCGACACGGTGCGCATGCCCGGCTCCAAGTTGAAGGAGGCGCTGGCCCAGATCCTCGAGCGTGAGGGCTTCATCGCTGGGTACAAGGTCGAGCCCAACGTGGGCAAGCCCGGGACCACCCTCGAGATCACCATGAAGTACTCGGGCGACCGCACCCGCACCATCGCCGGCATCAAGCGCGTCTCCAAGCCCGGCCTGCGCATTTACGCCCGGGCCGACGGGATGCCGCGCGTGCTCGGCGGCATGGGCGTGGCCGTGGTCTCGACCAGCCAGGGTCTCCTGACCGACCGCGAGGCGCGCAAGAAGCACCTGGGCGGAGAGGTGCTCTGCCATGTCTGGTAAGTCCACGCCCACAGAGACGGACACGGAACGGAGGGAGGCCTGATGTCGCGCGTCGGACGCAGTCCCATCCCCGTCCCTTCCAACGTGACCGTGACCCTCGATGGGCCGACGGTCAGCGTGAAGGGGCCCCAGGGTTCCCTCGAGCGCACCCTGCCCGAGGGCATCACCATCACCCAGGACGGCGACACCCTGCTGGTGAGCCGGCCCGACGACGAACGCCGGCACCGGGCGCTCCACGGGCTCTCCCGCTCGCTGGTGGCCAACATGGTCTCGGGCGTGACCGACGGCTTCTCCAAGGAGCTCGAGATCGTGGGCGTGGGCTACCGGGCCACGGCCAAGGGTCCGGGCGCGCTCGAGCTGGCCCTCGGCTTCTCGCACTCGGTCGAGGTCGACGCCCCCGAGGGCATCACCTTCGAGGTGCCGGTCCCGACCCGCATCGTGGTCAAGGGCATCGACAAGGAGAAGGTGGGCCAGGTGGCCGCCGACATCCGCAAGCTGCGCAAGCCCGAGCCCTACAAGGGCAAGGGCGTCCGCTACGCCAACGAGCGTGTGCTGCGCAAGGCTGGAAAGGCAGCGAAGTAATGGCACGCACGAGCGACCGCACGCGCCTGCGCATCCGGCGACATGACCGGGTACGGGCCAAGGTGACCGGTACCCCCGAACGCCCACGGCTGGCCGTGCACCGGTCCAACCGGCACATCTCGGCCCAGCTCATCGACGACACGACCGGACGCACGCTGGCCAGCGCCTCGAGCGTCGAGCCCGACCTCCGGGCGAAATTGGGGCGCAGCGGCGGCGGTAACGTCTCGGGCGCCGAATCGGTCGGACACCTCCTGGGCTCCCGGGCCAAGGCGGCAGGCATCACCCGCGTGGTCTTCGACCGCGGGGGCTTCGTGTACCACGGGCGGGTCGCCGCCATGGCTGATGCGGCGCGGGCCGAGGGACTGGAGTTCTAAATGGTCGACACACAGTACGAAGAGCGCACCATCAAGGTGAACCGGGTGGCCAAGGTGGTCAAGGGTGGCCGCCGCTTCTCCTTCGCCGCCCTCATGGTGGTCGGCGACGGCAACGGCAAGGTCGGCCTGGGCTACGGCAAGGCCAAGGAAGCCGGGCTGGCCGTGCAGAAGGGCATCGAGGAGGCGCGCAAGAACCTCTTCGAGGTGCCCCTGGCCGGCAGCACCATCGTGCACCCGGTCATCGGGGAGAGCGGGGCCGGCCGGGTCCTGCTCAAGCCGGCCGCACCGGGGACCGGCGTCATCGCCGGCGGTGCCGCCCGCCACATCCTCGAGATGGCCGGCATCCGGGACATCCTGGCCAAGTCGCTCGGCTCCTCCAACGGGATCAACGTGGCCCACGCCACCATCGCCGGGCTCAAGATGTTGCGCCGTCCCGACGAGGTGGCCGCGCTACGGGGCAAGGCGGCCGACGAGGTCACGCCCGGTGGCGTGCTTCGGGCCTACCGGGAGCGCAAGCGCGAGACCGACCTGTACGCCCAGACGGAGGCCCGCTGAGCCATGGCCGCCGAAGCGAAGCAGTACGCCGGGCCCACGCTGGTCGTGACCCAGACCAGGTCGGCCATCGGTTCCAAGCCCAAGCACCGGGGCACGTTGCGCGCTCTCGGCCTGCGCGGCATCGGGCAGACCAACCTGCTGCCTGACCGCCCCGAGATCCGCGGCATGATCGCCCGGGTCCCACACCTGGTCAGCGTCGAAGAGGTGGCGAAGTGACGAAGCTGCACGAACTGGCACCCCCGGCGGGTGCCACCAAGGCCAAGCGCCGGGTCGGGCGCGGCACCGGCGGCAAGGGCCACAAGACGGCCGGCCGCGGCACCAAGGGCCAGAACGCCCGCAGCAAGGTGCCGGCCGGTTTCGAGGGTGGCCAGCTGCCCCTGATGCAGCGCATCCCCAAGCTCAAGGGTTTCAAGAACCCGTTCCGGATCGAGTACACCCCGGTCAACCTGGCCGCACTCGAGGCGTTGGGCAAGGACGAGGTGACCCCCGCTGTCCTGGTGGAAGCCGGTCTGGCCCGGCCGAAAGCCCTGATCAAGGTGCTGGGCCAGGGCAGCCTGACCCGTCCGGTCAAGGTCTCGGCCCACGGCTTTTCGAAGGCGGCCGAAGGAGCGATCACCGCAGCCGGCGGTAGCGTGGAGAAGCTGGCGTTGCCCTATGGGAACGGGCGCCCGCCGGCATCAGGCAATGCCCTGATGAACCGCTAGGTCCGCAACCAACTAAACAGGAAGGGCCATGCTCTCCCGGCTCGCCAACATCTTCAGGGTCCCCGACCTTCGCAACAAGGTCATCTTCACGCTGGCCGTGATCGCCCTGTACCAGATCGGGGCGAACATCCCCGTGCCCGGAGTGAACTGGGCCAAGCTGCAGAGCCTCGAGTCCCAGGCCTCGGCCTCGGGCGTGCTCGGCTTCCTCAACCTCTTCAGCGGGGGCGCCCTGGTGCGCCTGGCCGTGTTCGGCCTGGGCGTCATGCCCTACATCACGAGCTCGATCATCATCCAGCTGCTGTCGACCGTCATCCCCAAGCTCGAGGAATGGCGTGACCAGGGCGCGGTGGGCCAGAAGAAGATCACCCAGACCACCCGATACCTGACCGTGGCCCTGGCCGTGATGCAGTCGGCCGGCCTGGTCTACGCCTTCCACGGGCACGACGCGGCGCTGCTCGGGGTGAGCGTCGACCTGATCCCGACCTTCACCTGGCCGCTCGCCCTCTTCATGGTCCTCGTCCTGACCGCCGGCACGGCCATGGTCATGTGGCTGGCCGAACTGATCACCCAGCGCGGCATCGGCCAGGGCATGTCCATCCTGATCTTCGCCAACGTGGTGGCCGCCATCCCGACCGGTTTCAAGGCCATCTACGAGGAGGGGGGCCGATGGAAATTCGGGATCATCCTCGTGGTGTCGCTGATCCTGCTCGTGGTCATCGTGTTCATGGACCAGGGGCAGCGGCGCATACCGGTCACCTTCGCCCGCCGGGTGGTGGGGCGGCGAATGTACGGCGGCAGCTCGACCTACATCCCGCTCAAGGTGAACCAGTCCGGCGTGATCCCGATCATCTTCGCCAGCTCGGTCCTCTACATCCCGGTGTTGCTGTCCAACATCGTCCCGTGGGCCTGGTTCCAGAATTTCGTCCGCAACAGCCTCACCCCGACGAGCTTCTTCTATATCGCGGCCTACTTCCTGCTCATCGTGATGTTCACGTTCTTCTACGTCTACGTGGCCTTCGACCCGCACCAGCAGGCTGACCTCATCCGCAAGCAGGGTGGCTTCGTGCCCGGCATCCGGCCCGGGCCCCCGACCGAGCGTTACTTCGCGCACATCCTGAGCCGGATCACGGTGGTCGGTGCCCTCTTCCTGGGGTCGGTCGCCGTGGTCCCGTCGCTCCTCATGGCCTATTGGCACCTCAACCGATTCCCCTTCTACGGGACGACCCTCCTCATCTCGGTGGGCGTCGCCCTCGAGACCATGCGCCAGATCGACAGCCAGTTGATGATGCGCAACTACGAGGGCTTCCTCAAGTAGCCCGGTGATTCCCGGGGTCAGACTCGTAGTCCTCGGCAAGCAGGGGGCGGGGAAGGGCACGCAGTGCGTGCGCCTTTCGCATCACTACGTGGTGCCGCACGTCTCCACCGGGGACATGCTGCGCAGCGAGGTCAAGGCGCGCACCGACCTGGGCAAGCGGGCCCGGGAGCTCATGGACCAGGGCGACCTGATCCCCGACGAGATGGTCATGGAAATGGTGGGCCTTCGCCTGACCGAGCGCGACACCAGCGGCCGCGGTTTCGTCCTCGACGGGTGCCCGCGCACGACGAACCAGGCCGAACAGCTCGACAAGATCGTGCAGCCCACCCGCCTCGATCTCGTAATCGACCTCCAGGTCTCGACCACCCTGGTCATGAAGCGACTGGCCAGCCGGCGGGTCTGCGTGGACTGCGGCGCCAACTACTCGACGGCCGCCCCACCCCTGGTCAACTGGACCTGTGACGTGTGCGGCGGCGAAGTGATCCAGCGGGAGGACGACACCGAAGAGGCGATCGAGCGGCGACTGAACCTCTACGAGATCGAGACGGCACCGCTGCTGGACTGGTACAAGCAGCGGGACCTGCTGGTCGAGATCAACGGCACTGGTTCGCCCGACGCCGTGACCCGCCGGGTGGTGGGGGCCATCGACGCCATGCGGCGCAAGGGCAAGAGCAAGGGCGAGGGAGCGGGAACGGGGCCAGCGGCATGAGGCGCAACGAGGACGAGCTCAACAAGATGCGCCGGGCCGGCAAGGTCGTGGCCGAGATGCACGAGAAGACCCGGGAAGCGGCCAAGCCCGGTGTGACGACGCTGGACCTCGACCTGGTGGCGCGCGACGTGCTCGAGCGGCGGGGTGCCACCTCGAACTTCCTGGGCTACCACGGCTTCCCGGCCACCATCTGCACCTCGCCCAACAACATGATCGTGCACGGGATCCCCGGCGGCTACGTGCTCGAGGAGGGCGACATCCTCTCCATCGACTGCGGGGCGATCATTGAGGGCTACCACGGGGATGCCGCGTTCACCATGGGCATCGGGTCCATCTCGAGGGAAGCCCAGAAGCTCCTCGAGGTGACCGAGCGCAGCCTGTGGGCCGGGATTCAGCAGATGGTCAAGGGGAACGGCCTGCACGAGATCGGCCGGGCCGTCCAGGACGTGGCCGAGGCCGCCGGCTTCAGCGTGGTGCGCGAGTACGTGGGCCACGCCATCGGGACGGCCATGCACGAGCAGCCCCAGGTGCCCAACTACTGGCCCGGCAACAAGGGCCCCATCTTGAAGACGGGCAACGTCTTCGCCGTCGAGCCGATGGTCAACGTGGGCTCGCCCGAGACCGTGACCCTGGACGACAACTGGAGCGTGGTCACGGCCGACGGGTCGCTGTCGGCCCACTTCGAGCACACCATCGCGGTGACGCCCGAGGGGCCCGAGGTGTTCACCGTCGCCTGACGGGGCGACGGTGGCCCGATGCGGGTGCTGCGACCGCCGGCCTGACCGGAGTCCAGCCCGCTCACGCGGAATCGTCTCCCCCTGAGTTCGGCGCGAAGCTGATGCAGCTCCGGGCGGGCCGATTCGTGGTCTGGTCGGGGACGAATGGAGGCAGGGTGCTCACCAATGGGTTCAACCACGTGGCGGTCCTGACGTCGGACACCCGGCGCTTCGTCGCCTTCTACGCCGAGGTCTTCGGGGCCGAGGAACTGGGCCACGAGGACATGGGCGGGGAAGGGCGCCTGACCTTCGTCAAGGTGGGGGAGCAGGCCGAGTTCAACGTGTTCGAGGTGGTCGGCAACACGGAGTCCGAGCGCCAGACGCCCATGCTCGGGCGGGGGCGGCTGGACCACCTTGCCCTGCAGGCGAAGTCGCTGGAGGACTTCGAGGAGGCCCGGCGTCGCCTGATGGAGCGGGGTGCGGCGGACGACTTCGTCACCGACTTCGGCCCCGTGCTCTCGATGTTCTTCCGAGACCCCGACGGGCTCGAGTGCGAGGTCTGCGTCGACAACCCCGACGCCCAGCCCGGCGTCTTCCACCCGCCCGGGACGAGGGCGGCCCGCTACAGCTGACGTTGCCTGGGCTCAGGGTCGATGTCTCCCGAGGGCCGAATGCGGTGCCGTCGGTTGGCCCAGACGGTCTCGCAGGCCTCGAGCCAGCGCAGGTCGGACCGAAGGCGCAGCACGACCGCCTCAGCCAGAAGGGCCTCGTCGGAGTCGGTCACCTCGGCCAGGAGGGCGCGCCGGGCATTGCGGAGCAGGCGCAGGAGCTCGCGGCGCTGGTCGTCGATGATGCCGATGGGGTCGGCCAGGCGGGCCGCCGCCGCCGTCACCAGCTTGAGGTGGAACTCGGAAAGGTCCGGTTTGGGCCAGCTGACCTCGGCCAGCCACTCGGCGACCCGGTCCTCTCCCCGGGCGGTGAGGGCATAGACCTTGCGCTCAGGCCGGCCGACGGCGGCGTGGCCGTCGTCGCCGCCCTCGACCAGCCCCGACCTCTCCAGCCGGCCCAACGTCACGTAGACCTGTCCCCCGTTGAGGGCTCCGCCCAGAGGCCCGAGCATGACGCCGAGGCGGGATTGCAGCTCGTAGGCGTAGGAGGGCACTTCGGCCAGCATGGCCAGAAGGACTTCCTGCTGCATGGTCGAATTCTATCCCTAACGGTTAGTGAGGTCCGGCAGGAAAAACCCGGCTGGCCGCTATCCTGGAGGGAGCACAGGAGGTGGCCGAAGCGTGCCGTCCTGGTCGGGCGGCAGAGCAAGGTCCCAGCTGAGCGGGAAATCTCGGCTGGAATTCGTCCCCCAGTGCGGTAGAATCTTTCGCTGGCTCAGAGCCGGGGCCTCTCGCGGGGCCACCTCCCTGCGCCATTGTCCGAGCACCCCCCCGTGTGGCCGTCGCGTCGTTCGGTACTGCCCGGCGCAACATCAGCACAAAGAATTTCGAGGAGAGTCACCTGCCCAAGCCCAAGGAAGATGCGATCGTGCTCGAAGGCACGGTCGTCGAGCCGCTGCCAAATGCCATGTTCCGGGTCGAACTCGAGAACGGGCACAAGGTGCTGGCCCACAGCTCAGGAAAGATGCGCATGCACCGCATCCGCATCCTCCCGGGCGACAAGGTGCAAGTGGAGCTGACTCCCTACGACCTCAATCGAGGTCGCATCACCTACCGGTACAAGTAAAGAGGACAGGAAACCAGTGAAGGTTCGGCCGAGCGTGAAGCCGATTTGTGAGAAGTGCAAGGTCATCCGGCGCCGCGGCGTGGTCCGGGTGATCTGCGACAACCCGCGCCACAAGCAGCGGCAGGGTTAGGAAGGAAGGCAGATGGCCCGTATTTCCGGAGTGGACATCCCGCGCGAGAAGCGCCTCGAGATCGCTTTGACCTACATCTATGGCATCGGTCCGACGCTCTCCAAGCAGATCACCGAGGCAACCGACATCAACCCCTCCACCCGGGTCCGCGACCTGACGGACGAGGAGGTGGCCCAGCTCCGCACCTACATCGACACCAGCTTCCGGGTCGAGGGTGACCTGCGCCGAGACGTCTCCCAGGACATCAAGCGCAAGATGGAGATCAACTGCTACGAGGGCGTCCGCCACCGCAAGGGCCTGCCGGTCCATGGCCAGCGCACCCACACCAATGCCCGCACCCGTAAGGGCCCCAAGAAGACCGTGGCCGGGAAGAAGAAGGTGAAGAAGTAGTGCCCAAGTCCACCAAGCCCGGTCAGCGGCGACCTCGTAAGAAGGAACGCAAGAACATCGCCTACGGCGTCGCCCACATCAAGAGCTCGTTCAACAACACCATCGTCTCCATCGCCGATCCCGAGGGCAACGTCCTTGCCTGGGCCTCGGCCGGAAACGTCGGCTTCAAGGGCTCGCGCAAGTCGACCCCCTTCGCCGCCCAGCTGGCCGCCGAGGCCTGCGCCAAGCGGGCCATGGAGCACGGGGTGCGCAAGGTCGACGTGCTCGTGCGTGGTCCGGGCTCGGGCCGAGAGACCGCGATCCGCTCGCTCGCTGCGGTGGGCATCGAAGTGGTCGGCATCAAGGACGTCACCCCGATCCCCCACAACGGCTGCCGCCCTAAAAAGCGGCGTCGCGTCTAGGTCTCGAAGAAGGAATAGGTATGGCTCGATACACCGGTCCCGTGTGCCGCCTCTGTCGGCGCGAGCGGACCAAACTGTTCTTGAAGGGCGAGCGCTGCTACTCGCTGAAGTGCCCGGTCTCCGAGGCGGTGACCGACCGGCACAGCCGCGCCTATCCGCCCGGTGAGCACGGCCGCGACCGCATGCGCCAAGGCTCGGAGTATTTGACGCAGCTGCGCGAGAAGCAGAAGGCGCGCCGGATCTACGGGATCTTGGAGAAGCAGTTCCGCAACATGTACGAGGAGGCCAGCCGCCAGCCCGGGATCACCGGTGAGAACCTCCTGCGCAACCTCGAGCTCCGCCTGGACAATGTCGTGTTCCGGGCCGGGTGGGGTGCCAGCCGCCGTCAGTCCCGCCAGTTCGTCCGCCACGGCCACGTGACGGTGAACGGCAAGCGGGTCACCATCCCGAGCTACCGCGTCCGCCAGGGCGACAAGGTGGCGCTGCGCGATGCCACCCGGGCGAACTTCCTGGTACGGCGCAACATGGACACCCTGGAGCGCCAGACCCCGGCCTGGCTGGAGACCGGCGACGCCGGTTTCTCCGTCGCCGTTTTGAACCCGCCGCTGCGAGAGCACATCGATGAGCCCGTCCAGGAGCAACTCATCGTCGAGCTCTACTCGAAGTAGTCCCGCCCTCACCCCCGCAACAGGAGCACCCACTCACCATGCTGATCATCCAACGGCCGACCGTCGAAGTCGTCGACGAGGAGCAGAACAACCGCCAGCGATTCGCCATCGGCCCGCTCGACCCGGGCTTCGGCACCACGCTGGGCAACTCGTTGCGCCGGACCCTGCTCTCGTCCATCCCCGGTGGTGCCGTCACCCAGCTGCGCTTCGACGAGGCGCTGCACGAGTTCACGACGCTCCCCGGTGTCAAGGAGGATGTCACCGACATCATCCTCAACCTGAAGGACCTGCTCGTCCGGGTGCACTCCGACGAGCAGGTGACGCTGCGCCTCGACGTGCGTGGTCCGGCCGACGCCACGGCGGCCGACCTGCAGCTGACGCCCGACGTCGAGGTGCTGAACCCCGACCTGCACATCGCCTCCATCAACGCCAAGGGCCGCCTGGCCGTCGACGTGACGGTGGAGCGGGGGCGGGGGTACGCCTCGGCCGACAAGAACAAGCGGTCGTCGACCATCGGGGTCATCCCGATCGACTCCATCTTCTCGCCCGTGCACCGGGTGACCTTCGACATTGAGCCGGTCCGGGTGGAGCAGTCCACCAACTACGACCGCCTCGTGCTCGACATCGAGACCGACGGCACCATCTCGCCCCGTGAGGCCCTGGCCTCGGCGGGCGACACCCTGCGCAACCTGGTTTCGCTGGTGGCCGACCTCGAGGAAGCCCCCCAGGGTCTGGAGCTGGGCGACACCGGGACCACCACGAGTGGCTCGCCCGACCTCGATCTGCGCATCGAGGAGCTCGACCTCTCCGAGCGCCCACGCAACTGCCTCAAGCGGGCGCAGATCAACACGATCGGCGAGCTGGTCGAGCGCACCATGGAGGACCTGCTGGCCATCACCAACTTCGGCCAGAAGTCGGCCGACGAGGTGGTCCAGCGCCTGGACGAGCGCGGCCTGTCGCTGCGCACGAGGGACTAAGGACACAACGATGCAGGCAACCCCCAAGCGCGGCCGCCGGATGGGCGGTTCGTCGGCGCACCAGAAGGCCATGTTGGGCAACCTGGTGGCGTCGCTGATCGCCGCCGAGTCGCTCGTCACCACCGAGGCCAGAGCCAAAGCCCTGCGCCCCGTCGCCGAGAAGTGCGTCACCGCCGCCCGCAGCGGTGGCCTGGCCAACCACCGCAACGTGGTGGCCCTCATCCGCGACAAGGACATGGCGCACAAGCTCTTCGAGGAGATCGGGCCGCGGTACGCCGACCGGCCCGGCGGTTACACCCGCATCCTCAAGCTCGGGCCGCGCCCGGGTGACAACGCGCCCATGGCGCGCATCGAGTTCGTCTAGGGGTGGAGCGATCCGCCGGCGCTGATCTGCAGCGCTGGAGGCTCCTGCTTGCCTACGACGGGGCGGCTTTCCGGGGCTTCGCCCCACAGCCCGAGGTGCCGACGGTGGCCGGCGCGCTGTGCCAAGCCCTCGCCCGCACCGCTCGCCTGAGCGAGTCGCCCACCATCACCTGCGCCGGCCGGACCGACGCGGGCGTGCACGCCCGGGGGCAGGTCGTCCACGTCGACCTGCCGCCCATGCCCTTCGACGGGACGGGACTGGCCAGGGCCATCAACCGTCAGCTGGCGCCCCACGTGGTGGTGATCCGGGCCGAGGAGGCAGGACCCGAGTTCGACGCCCGGCGCTCAGCCACCGGGCGGGCCTACCGCTATCTGGTCTGGAACGCTCCGGCGCCCGATCCACTGCTGTCCGCCGTGGCCTGGCACGTGCGCGACCCGCTCGACCTGGTCTCCATGCGCACGGCGTCCGACGTCCTCCTGGGCAGCCACGACTTCCGATCCTTCTGCCGGCGTCGGCCGGGCACCGACGGCTCGGAGCCTCTCGTGCGCCGGGTCACCCGGGCCCAGTGGAGCGTGGACGACGCTCCCGAGGCCCGCGACGCCCGGGCCGGGTGCGCGGAGGGTCTCCTCCTGCGCTTCGACATCGCCGCCAACTCGTTCTGCCACCAGATGGTGCGCTCGCTGGTCGGCGCCCTGGTCGAGGTGGGCCGGGGTCGTCAGAACACGGCCGGCCTGATGGATCGCCTGCGCGCCGCCTCGCGCCACAAGATGCCCGACCCGGCGCCGGCGCAGGGTCTGTGCCTGATCTCGGTCACCTACGACCCGGGTCACGAGTCGTCGAGGGTGGCCGGCACGGTCAGCTGAGGACGGCGAAGACGTCGTGCCCGCCACCCCGGCCGATCCGCCCGGGCACCAGATTCCCGTCGTGGTCAGGCCGCAGGAAGGAATAGCCGTAGTCGGCCAGCATGTCGCGCAGCGGAAGCCTCGTCTCCCCATAGATCCGCGCCTTGCTGTTGTACTCGAGCTGGATGACGCGCAGACGCCCCTCGGCCAACGCCCGATGGGCCCCTTCGAGCACGAAGCGCTCCGCCCCTTCCACGTCGATCTTGACCCCGTGGGCCACCCGGTCCCCGAGGACCTGGTCGAGGGTCGTCGTCTGGACCGCGTGGCCTGACGGCGCCGGGGCGTCCCCGGGCAGGACGTGGTTTTCTGGGCCCAACCCCTCGGTGAAGGACATCACGCCCTCGCCGGCGAACAAGGCAGCGGGCACGATCTCGAATTCGTAGCTGTTCAGGGCCGCGTTGGCCCGCAAGGCGGCCAGCGCGGCGGCATCGGGTTCGACCGAGATCACGTCGGCCCCGAGGTCCGCCGCCCAGACCGAGTAGATGCCGGCATTGGCCCCGATGTCGACGAAAAGGGTGTCGGGACCGAGGAATCGGCGCCAGGCCACCATGTCGCCATAGTCGGGAGGGTTGCCCACCACCGCCTTCGCGGTGCTGGGAAAGGCCCGCTCGGCCCAGATCATCGAATGGTCGCCCAGCGGGCAGCGGACTCGCTGGCGCAAGATGTTGGCCTGTACGTGGAAGGCCGCCAGCCGGAACAGCGTGCGCGCGTGGTGGTCGGCGTTCGAGGGGTGCTCCTGGGCCAGCCGCACGGCCTCGCGGAATCGCCCGAGCCTGCCGTGCGGCTCTTCGTCTGCCTGATCCTGCGGACCGTGCCCCATTTCCTGAGCCATCTGCCCTCGCTTGGGCTCGACCGGTCCGCCACTGCGGCTTGCCGAGCTCACTCTATGCATCGAGCCTTCCCTCTACAACTCCCATTGGAGAACTGGAGTCCGTCGGCAGAATCGGCCGGTCACCTGGCCAAAGGCGGGTCGTGGCTTGCTGTGGGGGCTCGGAGGCCCTATCCTGGTTCGTCGGCTCTCGGCACCCCCGAGAGCCTCGGGAGCGCCCTTCGGGGCGAGTTTCCCGCCCACCGCGGATGCGAAAGATCGGTCTTGTGCGCACATTTTCACCAAAGGTCAACGAGATCCAGCGCAGCTGGTTCGTCGTCGACGCCGACGGCCTGGTGCTCGGCCGGCTGGCCTCGTCCGTCGCGGCCATCCTGCGCGGCAAGCACCGCCCCTACTTCGCCCCCCACGTCGACACCGGCGACCACGTGATCATCGTGAACGCGGACAAGGTCGTGCTGACCTCGAACAAGGCTGACGACAAGATGGCCTACCGCCACAGTGGTTACCCGGGCGGCCTGCGCTCGACCTCGTACGCCAACCTGCTCGAGAACAAGCCGGCCGAGCTGGTACGCCGGTCCGTGCGCGGCATGCTCCCCAAGAACACCCTGGGCCGCCAGCAACTGGGCAAGCTGCAGGTCTACGCCGGCCCCGAGCACCCCCACGCCGCCCAGAAGCCCGAGCCCCTCGAGTTGCCCGACGCCCGCCGCGCCGGCTGACGGACGCCAGGAAGGACATCACCCACCCCATGCCCGCTCCCTTGACCCAGAGCACTGGACGCCGTAAGCAGGCCGTCGCCCGCGTACGCTTCCGTCCCGGCCAGGGCACCATCACGGTCAACAAGTTGCCCGTCGAGAAGTACTTCACCTCGGCCACCCACCGCATGCTGCTCACCGAGCCGCTGCGCGTGACCAACACGGTCGAGTCCTACGACATCGACGCCACCATCGACGGTGGTGGCATCTCGGGGCAGGCCGGCGCCATGCGCCTGGGCATCGCCCGCAGCCTCTGCGAGATCGACCTCGAGCACCGGCCTTCGCTCAAGCGGGCGGGCCTTCTCACGCGTGACGCGCGGGAGAAGGAGTCCAAGAAGTACGGGTTGAAGAAGGCCCGCAAAGCACCGCAGTACTCCAAGCGGTAGCACACGGTTCATCAGTGGGTTCGGCCCGCTTTGGCACCGATGGGGTGCGCGGGGTCGCCAACGAGGAGCTGACCGCCGAACTGGCACTGGCTCTCGGGCGCGCCTCGGCACGGATCCTTCCCGCACCGACTTTTGTGGTGGGCCGCGACACCCGCCGTTCGGGTCCCCTGCTGCAAGCCGCGTTCTCGGCCGGCCTGGCCGCCGAGGGGGCCGACGTGGTGGACCTGGGAGTCCTCCCCACCCCCGGCGTGGCCGCGGTGGCCGAGTCGCGTGGCGTGCCCGGGGCCATGATCTCGGCCTCGCACAACCCTTTCGGCGACAACGGCATCAAGCTGTTCAGCCTGCTCGGCACGAAGCTGCCGGTGGAAGTCGAAGCGGAGGTCGAAGCCGAGCTCGAGCTGCTGCTGGCTGACCCCGACCGTCCGCCGCGGCGACCGACCGGGCACGGGGTGGGGCGCATGTCGGTCGACCCGACGGCGTCACAGCTCTACAGCGAGCACCTGATCTCGACCATCGACGGCCGCCGGCTCGACGGTCTGCGCATCGTGGTCGACTGCGCCAACGGCGCCGCCAGCGACGTCGCCCCCTGGGTGCTTGCCGAGCTGGGCGCCCGCGTCACTGCGCTGCACGACATGCCCGACGGGGCCAACATCAACGACAAGTGCGGCTCGACCGATCCGGCGGAGCTGGCGCTGTCGGTGGTCGAGCACCAGGCCGACCTGGGCCTGGCCTTCGACGGCGACGCGGACCGGGTGATCGCCGTCGACCACACCGGGACCATCGTCGACGGCGACGTCCTTCTGGCCCTCTTCGCTCTCGATCTGGCCGAGCGGGGCCGGCTGTCGGGCAACACCGTGGCCGTCACCGTCATGACCAACCTCGGTTTCCGGTTGGCCATGGAGGCCCGCGGGATCGACGTGCGCGAGACGGACGTCGGTGACCGCCATGTCCTGGCAGCGCTCGACGCCGATGGGCTCAGCCTGGGCGGCGAGCAGTCGGGACACATCATCTTCCGTGCGCGCTCGACCACGGGCGACGGCGTGCTGACCGGTATCGCCCTGGCCGACCTGTTGTTGCGCTCGGGCCGTGCCCTGGCCGACCTCTCGTCTGGCCTGGTCGAACGGGTGCCGCAACGTCTGGTCAACGTGCCCATCGCCAAACCCGAGCGACTCGCGGACGCCACCGAGGTGTGGGAGGCCGTGGTGCGAGCCGAGGCCGAGCTCGGGCACGAGGGCCGGGTCCTCCTGCGCTCCAGCGGGACCGAACCGATCGTCCGGGTCATGGTGGAGGCCCGCCAGGAGGCCCAGGCCGATGCCATCGCCGCCCAGCTGGCCGGCGTGGTCGAGGCGACATTGGGCCAGGTCCATCCGCCAGGTACCCCCGAGGAGCCCAGGTAGCCTGGGGGGTCATGTGCGGCATCATCGGCGTCACCGGAGAGGCCGATGCCGTCCCTATCATCATCGGTGGTCTCGAACAGCTCGAATACCGTGGCTACGACTCGGCCGGGATCGCCATGGTGGCCGACGGCGAGATCTGGCGGGCCCGGGCCGCTGGCGGCACCAACTCGGTGGCCAAGCTCGCTGAGCTGACCGGGTCGGCTCCTCAGGGTCACGCCGCCGCGATCGGTCACACGCGCTGGGCCACCCACGGCAGCCCGACGGTGGAGAACGCGCACCCGCACGTCGACTGCACCGGTCGGATCGCCATCATCCACAACGGGATCATCGAGAATCACGCCGAGCTCTCTGCCCGCCTGGTGGCCGACGGACACGTCATCGCGTCGGAGACCGACACTGAGGTCTTGGCCCATCTCATTGAGCAGCACATAGCGGGCGGTGCCTCACTCGTCCAGGCCACGCGGTCGATGCTGCACGAAATCCGCGGTGCGTTCTCCATTGCCGTCATCTCGGCGGACGACCCCGACACCATCGTCGCCGCCAAGCGGCTGACCCCCCTGGTCCTCGGGCTGCACGAAGGCATGGCCTTCCTGGCCTCGGACATCCCGGCCCTGATCGGCCACACCCGCAAGGTCTTTGCGCTCTCCGACGACGAGCTGGCGGTCCTCACCCCCGGAACGCTCGAGGTCACCTCGCTCGACGGCACGCCGGTCATGCCCGACGAGATCCCCATCACCTGGGACCTCGAGGCGGCGCAAAAGGGCGGCTACGAGGACTTCATGTCCAAGGAGATCCACGAACAGCCCCAGGCGGTGGCGGACACGCTGCTCGACCGGCGCGGTCCCGGCGGCGAGCTGATCCTGGACGAAATGCGCCTGGGCCCCGACGACCTCCGCCAGGTCGACAAGGTGTTCATCGTGGCCTGCGGCTCGAGCTACCACGCCGCCCTGGTGGCCAAGTACGCCATCGAACGCTGGGTCAAGCTGCCGACCGAGGTCGACATCGCCAGCGAGTTCCGCTATCGCGACCCCGTGCTCAACGAGCGCACACTCTGCGTGGGGGTGTCGCAGTCCGGCGAGACGCTCGACACCGCTGAGGCAATGCGCGAAGCCTCCCGGCTCGGGGCCAAGGTGCTCGTCGTCTCCAACGTGGTCGACTCGTCGATGGCCCGGGCCGCCGACGGCGTCCTCTACACCCGGGCCGGTCCGGAAATCGGGGTGGCCTCGACCAAGTGCCACCTGGCCCAGATCGTCGCCCTCGAGGTCCTCGGCCTGTACCTGGCCCAGCTCATGGGCACGTTGCCCCAGAGCGAGATCAACGAGATCCTCAACGCAATGGAGGATCTGCCCGAGTTGGTGGACAACGCGCTGGAACGGGCGTCGGACATCGACGAAGTGGCCGAGAAGCTGACCGACGCCCGCGACTTCTTCTACCTCGGGCGCCACGTCGGCCACCCGGTCGCCATGGAGGGCGCGCTCAAGCTCAAGGAGATCGCCTACCTGCGGGCGGAGGGCTATCCGGCGGGCGAGCTCAAGCACGGGCCCATCGCGCTGATTGAGCCGGGGACGGTCGTGGTGGGCATCGCCACCCGCAACCCGCTCTGGGAGAAGATGCTCTCCAACATCGCCGAGGTGCGCAGCCGCGGCGCCACGGTGGTCCTGGTGGCCAACGACGGTGACGCGGAGTCCGAGAAAGTGGCCGACTACGTGCTGTGGGTACCGCCCACCAACCCGCTCCTCTCCCCGGTCGTGGGCGTCGTCCCGTTGCAGCTCCTGGCCTACCGCCTGGCCCGCTTGCACGGGCACGACCCGGACCGGCCGCGCAACCTGGCCAAGACGGTGACCGTCGAGTGAGCCCGGTGGTCGGCGTCGGCGTCGACGCAGTCGACGTGGCACGGTTCCGGCGCGTGCTCGACCGCCGTCCCAGCGTGGCGTCCCGCTGCTTCACCGCGGCCGAGCAGTCGGATGCCTCGGGGTCGGCCGACGCGGTGCAGAGCCTGGCCGCCCGCTTCGCGGCCAAGGAGGCGGTGATGAAGGCGCTCGGCAGTGGTCTGGGTTCCTTCGCCTGGACCGACGTCGAAGTGCGGCGCACGACGGGCACCGGTGCCTCGCGCAACGCGCCCTATCTCGTACTGCACGGAGCCGCCAACGAACTGGCCGGCGCCCGCGGGGCGGCCACCTTGCATCTTTCGCTCACCCATACGGACGGCCTCGCCATGGCGTTCGTCGTTGCGGAGCAGAGTTCCTCGTGCGCGCCGTCCTGACCCGCGAGGAGATGCGGGCCGCCGATGCGGCGGCCGTGGCCGAGGTGTCGCACGAGGCGCTCGTGCGCCGGGCGGGGACGGCCGCCGCCCAGTGCGCGCTGCGCATGCTCGGTGGGGCCTACGGGCGCCGCGTGGTCGTGGTGACCGGCAAGGGCTCCAACGGCGCCGACGGCCGGGTGGCAGCGGCCGCGCTGGCCCGCCGGGGAGCACGGGTGGCCGTGGTCGACGCCGCTGAGACTGCGCCTGCCTTGCCCGGCTGTGACCTGGTGATCGACGGGGCCTACGGCACGGGGTTCCGCGGCTCTTACGAAGCACCCGCCGTGCCGGCCGACGCCGCCGTCCTGGCCATCGACATTCCCTCGGGTGTCGATGCCGACAGCGGGGAGGCCGGACCCGGGGCGGTCAGGGCCGACCGCACGGTGACCTTCGCCGCGCTCAAGCCGGGTCTGCTCCAGGGCGGCGGTCCGAGCCTGTGCGGCCAGATCGAGGTGGCGGACATCGGCATCGGATTCACGACCCCGGCGGCCATGGTCATGGAGGATGCCGACATCGCGGCACTCCTGCCCTTGCGGGCTCGTGACGGGAACAAGTGGGTCCACGCGGTCGGGGTGGCGGCCGGTTCGCCGGGTATGGAGGGCGCGGCCGTGCTCTGCACGCGGGGTGCGATGGCGGCGGGCGCCGGGATGATCCGCCTCGGCTCGCCCGGTGACCCCACGGCAGCCTGGCCCACCGAAGCCGTGCGTATGCACCTGCCGGCCGAGGGCTGGGCCGGTGCGTTCCTGGAGGCGACGGCCAAGTGCAAGGCCGTCGTGCTCGGGCCGGGTCTCGGCACGTCGGAGGGCGCCGCCGAGGAGATCAGAGCGGTGATCGCCGCAGTGCCCGTCCCTCTGGTCGTCGACGCCGACGCATTGACCGCGCTCGGCCAGAGCGACGCCGCCCGCACCTTGCTTTCGAAGCGGAGCGCCCCGACCATCCTCACGCCACACGACGGCGAGTACGCCCGAGTGGCGGGCACCGCGCCGGGGGAGGACCGGCTGGCCGCGGCCAGGAGCCTCGCCCTGGCCACGGGAGCGATCGTGCTGCTCAAGGGCGCGCTGACGGCGGTGGCCACACCGGAGGGTGGGGCGCCCGACGTCCTGCTCTCGGCGGCCGGCGTCCCTGCGCTGGCGACGGCGGGCACCGGTGACGTGCTCTCCGGCATCATCGGGGCCTTCTGCGCCCGGGGCCTCGAGCCGCACCGTGCGGCCGCTCTGGGCGCCCACGTCCACGGGCGAGCGGCGGCACGGGGCCGCCGCGAGGGACTGGTGGCCGGAGACCTGCCCGCGCTCGTGGCCGACGAGCTCTCCGCAGCCGAGATCGCGGCCGGCACCCCGGCCGATGGCTGACGGCGCGCCGGTGCGGCTTGTCATGCCCGACGAGGACGAGGTCACCATGGCCCAGGGTCGGTCTCGACCGGCCTGGGCCGAGATCGACCTGGGCGCGGTCGCCCACAACGCCGGCGTCCTGGCCCGCCTGGCCGCACCGGCCGAGCTGTGCGCGGTGGTCAAGGCACACGGGTACGGGCATGGCGGCCCCGCGGTCGCCCGCGCCGCGCTGGCCGGGGGGGCCACCCGCCTGGCCGTGGCGTTGGTCGACGAGGGGGTCGAGCTCCGTCAGCACGACGTCAGCGCACCGGTGCTGTTGCTGAGCGAGTGCGGCCTCGATGCCGTCGAAACGACCATCGCCTACGGCCTCACACCGACGGTGTACTCGACCGAATCCGTCGCGGCGTTCGCCGCCGCGTCGCGGGCAGCCGGTGAGCGCCGGGCCGTGCACGTCAAGGTCGACACCGGCATGCACCGGGTCGGGGCGGCGCCCGAGGACCTGGCCGCCATTGTGGCCGCGGTCGTGGCCGAGCCGACGCTCGAGCTCGAGGGCGTGTGGACCCACCTGCCGGTGGCCGACGGCGAGGACCCGGTCGACCGGGAGTTCACCACGGCCCAGCTCGCTGTCTTCGAGCACCTGGTGGCGGATCTCGAAGCGCAAGGCGTGACCGTGCCGTTGCTCCATGCTGCGAACACCGCGGGGACCATCGCCTTCCCCCAGGCCCGCCTGGACATGGTGCGCTGCGGGCTCGGCCTCTACGGCTACCTGCCCGGGCCCTCGGTGCTGGACGCGTTTGCCGAGCAGGCCCAAGGGGCGACGCTGCTCCCGGCCATGTCCTTGAAGGCCCGGGTCGTCGCCGTGCGCACGCTCGACGCGGGCGAGCGGCCCTCCTACGGTCGGCTGCGCCCGCTGCCCGAACGCTCGGTCGTCGCCACGGTGCCCATCGGCTACGCCGATGGGGTACCGCGCGCCCTCTTCCGGGGTGGCTACAGCGTCCTGATCGGGGGAGTGCGCCGGCCGCTGGCCGGGATGGTCACCATGGACCAGATCGTGGTCGACTGCGGCGCCGACACCTCTGTGCGACCCGGCGACGAGGTCGTCTTGTTGGGTCGACAGGGGGACGAGTCGATCACGGCGGACGACTGGGCGGAACTGCTGGGCACGATCAGCTACGAGGTGGTGTGCGGTGTCGGGCCGCGCATGCCGCGCATCGTGGTGAACCGGCCTGACCCGCCCGGTGACTGACGCCGCCGCCCTCGAGAGGCTGCGGGTCGCTGCGTCGACCTGCACAAAATGCCCCCTGGCCGAGGGGCGCACCCAGGTCGTCTTCGGCGTGGGCAGTGCCGAGGCCGAGCTGCTCTTCATCGGCGAGGGTCCCGGCCGCGAGGAGGATCTGGCCGGCGAGCCCTTCGTCGGGCGCTCGGGCAAGCTGCTCGACCGTCTCATGACCGAGGAGATCGGACTGACCCGGGCCCAGTGCTACATCGCCAACGTGGTGAAGTGCCGTCCCCCGAACAACCGGGACCCGGCGCCCAACGAGATCGCGGCGTGCCGTCCCTACCTGACCGAGCAGATCGAGCTGATCGATCCCTCGGTCATCGTCACCCTGGGCAACTTCTCGACCAAGCTGCTGCTCGAGAGCGCGCAGGGCATCCGCGCCCTGCGCGGTCAGGTCTTCGAGCGGGGCCGGGCCAGGATCGTGCCGACCTATCACCCCGCCTACGTGTTGCGCGCCGGCGGGGAGGCCATGGCGGAGATGCGGGCCGACCTGGTGCGGGCCAAGCGTTTGATGGCGGGACCCGCGTGAGCTGGCCCCTGCAGCTGACGTCGCGCTCGGTCGAGGACACCCGTGCCCTGGCCGGTCGGCTGGCCACGCTCAGCCGGCCGGGCGACGTGGTGCTCCTGGTGGGTGACCTCGGAGTGGGCAAGACGGCCTTCACCCAGGGCTTCGCGGCTGCGCTCGGGGTGGAGGGGCCGGTGACCAGTCCGACGTTCGCCCTGGTCCGTCAGTACCGGTGCGGCGAGGACAGCCCGGTACGCACGCTCATCCACGCCGACGTGTACCGGACCGGGTCGCTGGCCGAAGTGGTCGACCTGGCGCTGGCCGAGCTGGTGGAGGAGGACGCCGTCGCAGTCGTCGAGTGGGGTGACCGGGCTGCGCTCGCCTTCGGCGAGAGCGCGCTCGTGATCACTCTCGTCACGGCCGACCCGCTGGGCGCCCCCAGCGAGCGCGCAATCGAGGTGGTCGGGCGCGGGTCCTGGACGGAGCGGGCTGACGCGGTGCGCGCCGCCCTCGAGCGCGTGCCCGATGGCGAGGCCCGATGAGCGCGACCCACCACAAGAACGTCGTGGCCATCGAGACGGCGACCGAGACAGTTGGGGTGGCGGTCCGCACGGCGGCCGGCGTCGAAGCGGACTTCACCCTCACCGGCCGCCGCCGCCACGTCGAGACGCTGGCGCCCGCACTCGAGCACCTCCTCGGACAGGTCGGACTGGCGACGGGCCAGCTCGACGTCGTCGCTGTCGACATTGGTCCCGGGCTCTTCACCGGCCTGCGCGTCGGTGTCGCCGCGGCCAAAGGCCTGGCCCAGTCGCTCGGCCTGGGCGTGATCGGAATGACGAGTCTGGAGATCCTGACGGCGGCGGCCGCTCGCAGTGCCGTGCGGGGGATCGTGCTGGCCTGTGTGGACGCGCGCCGCGGTGAGGTGTTCGCGGCAGCCAGCGCGCTGGACGGCTCCGGTGCGGTGACAGCCCACCTCGTGGCGCCCGGCCTCTTCACTCCGCCCCAACTGGCCGAGGCCCTCGTGGCACTCGGGGGCGAGCCGGTGCACGCCGTCGGGGACGGGGCGCTGCGCTACGCCGATGTGCTCGCCGCAGTGCGCGGTGTCGACGTCGCGGCGCCCACCCTGTCGTTTCCACCGCCGGGCACACTCCTCGACCTGGCTCTGGAGCAGATGGACGGAGCGCGACCGCCAGTCGACCCCGGATCGATCGTTCCCCTCTACATGCGCGACGCGGACGCAACCAGCAACTACGCACGCGCGGACCGGAGCTGAGATGCCCACCGTGCCATTGCGCATCGAGAAGCTGCGGCGTCGGGACCTGCGCTTCCTTCTGCCCATCGAGGCCAAGGTCTTCCCCGAGCCGTGGTCGGTGACGGTCTTCAACTCCGAACTCGCCCTGCGGAAGGGCCGGTTGTACCGGGCCGCCTGGGACGGCGAGGTCATGGCGGGCTACATCGGTTTCATGATCGTCGACGACGAGGCCCACATGACGACCATCGCCACCGCGCCCACCCACCAGCGCTCCGGCGTGGCCAGCACCCTTATCGTCGACTGCATCCGCACGCTGCTCACCCAAGGAGTGAGGCACCTCTCGCTCGAGGTGGCGGCTAACAACGAACCGGCGCAAACGCTCTACCGCCGATTCGGTTTCGCCCCGGTCGGGGTGCGCCGGAACTACTACCCGATCACCGGGCAGGACGCGTTGGTCATGTGGGCCTACGACATCGACAGCGCGGAGTACGCCCTGAGGATCGACGAGCTGGCGCCGGACCGCCGGACCGGCACGCCGAACAACCCGGCGTAGGACAGGGCCCGAACCAGGACGAGCGTTCGACGTCACCGCCTCCTGGCGCGACCGGGTGGGCCTGCACCCGGGTAGAACGATCCTGTCCTCTCGTGGAAGGAACCACCGTGGCAGACCTCGAGCTCGTCAACCGCCTGGCCGCCGCCGATCACCACCTGGCCGTCTTCAGCACGCCCGCACTCGACGGTTCGGTGCACGCCTCGCTCGTGAGCGCCGGGGTCATCGACGATCCGATCGACGGCCACCCCGGTGTCGCTGCGGTGGTGTCCGGAGCCAGTCGCAAGCTGATCCTGCTCCGCCAGTCCGGGACGGCCAGTGTCGTCTTCAAGAGTGGCTTCGAGTGGGCCGCGGTCGCCGGTCCCGTGCGGCTCATCGGACCGGACGACGGGACGGACTTCGGACTCGACGTGCCCGAGGTGATCCGGGCCGTCTTCCGGGCGGCCGGTGGGACCCACGAGGACTGGGCCGAATTCGACCGGATCATGGCGGCGGAGCGCCGTTGCGCCGTGTTCGTCGGCGCGGCCAAGGTGGCGGCCAACCCCGGCCGCTGACCTGCGCCGGGAGGTGCCCGGCCGCCGCGCCCGCCGGCCAGACCGACCCGTAGGGTGGCGCTGAGGGCCGGCCAGTCCAGACGAGAGGAGCCCACGACATGGAAATGATCGAACTCGGCAGCCAGGGACTCACCGTCTCGCGCCAGGGCCTCGGCTGCATGGGCATGTCCGACTTCTACGGACCGGGCGACGACGCCGAGTCGATCGCCACCATCCACCGGGCACTCGACCTCGGCGTGACCTTCTTCGACACGTCCGACATGTACGGCCCGCACACCAACGAGGTGCTGGTCGGCAAGGCGCTCGCGGGCCGGCGCGACGATGCCGTCATCGCCACCAAATTCGGCATCGTGCGCGACCCTGACAATCCGACCAGGCGCGCCGTCAACGGCCGACCCGACTACGTGCGCCAGGCCTGCGACGGGTCGCTCTCCCGGCTCGGGGTCGACCACATCGATCTCTACTACCAGCACCGGGTTGATCCGGACACGCCGATTGAGGAGACGGTCGGCGCCATGGGTGAGCTGGTCGAACAGGGCAAGGTGCGCTACGTCGGTCTGTCCGAGGCGGCACCGGCCACCATCCGGAGGGCCCACGCCGTGCATCCGGTCTCGGCGCTGCAGACCGAGTACTCGGTCTGGTCGCGCGACCCCGAAGCCGAGATCCTGCCGACGCTGCGTGAGCTCGGTATCGGCTTCGTCCCGTACAGCCCGCTCGGTCGGGGCTTCCTCACCGGCACGCTGCGCTCGCTCGACGACCTCGACGAGACGGACTTCCGGCGCTACCAGCCCCGGTTCCAGGGCGACAACCTGGCCGACAACATCGCCATCGTGGAGGCGATCGACCGGCTCGCCGCGGCCAAGGGCTGCACGCCCGGTCAGATCGCCCTCGCCTTCGTCCACGCCGCCGGCCGTGACGTCGCCCCGATCCCCGGGACGAAGCACCGGAACTACCTCGAGGAGAACGTGGCCGCGCTCGACGTCGAGCTCACGGACGAGGACATGGCCGCCCTCGACGCGGTGGCGCCGGCCCGGGGCGACCGCTACTCCGACATGTCACCCGTCAACCGCTGAGGCGACCGCACATCTGCTGATCAGGGCCCGCACCAGCGGGCACGTGGGCCAGTCGGAGGGTTCGTCCACCCGCGCTACTCTCCACCCACCCGAGGAAGGCTTGGTCTGAGCTGACATGGATGGAGCCCAGGATGAGCAGCCGGCGTCGAATCGCCGCGGCTCGGCAAAACGCCGTGCCGGAGCGGTTCTCGACCATTCCCCGAACCTCGCGGCGCACCCGGCGACCTTTTCGCCGGCGTCCCCCCTTGGGCTTCATGTTGCTCTTGGGCGGCCTGGCCGCCCTCGTCAGCGTGTCCGTCGGTCCACAGGTCGGAGAAGCGGCGGGCACTGTCGCCACGCACCGCACGGCGGTCCCAGCCAGCTCGAGTGCATCGACAACCGCGACAACGGCCTCGGGTCAGACGGTCTACTCGTGGGGCTACTTCGGCAGCCACGGCGCCCTCGGGGTCTCGAGGGATTCTCCGACCGCCGTCACCGGCGTCCCGGGTCAAATCACGCAGATCGCGACCTCGAACTCCGACACCTATCTCCTGACCGCTTCCGGAACGGTGTGGGCATTTGGGGCAAATCAATACGGAGAACTCGGGATCGGGACGGTCTCGACTCCAAAGTCGTTGCTCAAACCGGTGCAGGTGCACTTTCCGTCGGGCATCAAAATTGCGCAGCTGGTCAACCCCATGCCCTACGACACGGCGATCGCCATCGACACGACCGGGCACGCGTGGGGCTGGGGCTACAACGGCGGCTCCGATCTCTGCCTCGGGAGCGCGTCCGTGGTCACGGCTCCCGACCAGCTGCCCTTCGGCAAAGTCTCGCTTGCCGCGGGCGCAGGACATCACGCCAGCTACGACTCGCACAACACGCTCTACTCCTGCGGCGACAACCAATTCGGACAGCTCGGCAGCGGGACGACCAAGAACGCAAAGAGACCGGTCGCCGTGACGGGGCTGCCCGCCGGACGGATCACCGCGGTCGAGTCGTCCTATGGGTCCTCCGGGGTGCTCTTCGCGTCGGGTACGTACTACAACTGGGGGCTCAACAACTTCTCGCAACTGGGCAACGAATCGACGGTCAACAGCGCCGTTCCCGTCCTCGTCGGGCTGCCGCAGACCGTGACCCAGGTGTTCCAAGGCGGCAGCTCGACCGTGGACGGGCAGACGCTGGCGGTCCTGGCGGACGGGTCGGTCTGGGGTTGGGGCGCCGACGGCTACGGCCAACTCTGTGACCGTGCCGCGGCCACCTCGGTCGCCACCCCGACGCCCATCACGCCGCCGACCGGAGTGAGCTGGACCCAGGTCTTCACCGGTGGGAAGTCGTCCTATCTGCTGGACTCGCACGCCAACCTGTGGGCGTGCGGCAACAACCAGCAGGGTCAGTTGGGCAACGGAACGAAGAACACGGGGCCCAACCCCATCCCGATGAAGGTGTTGTCCGGCGTCACCATGTTCTCGTCGACCCAGTCCAACCTGGCCGCCGTGGTCGGGAGTTGAGCGAGGGAGCACCAGCACCCCGAGGGACGGCCACGGTCATGGGGCGTCCTGTTTTGCCGCTGCGCACAGCTCGGAGAGCCCCGCCGTGATGTCGCCCAACGGGTCGGACGCCGCGATCTCCTCTTGCAGGGCCCGGGCCCGGGCCCGGTAGGACGTGCGGGTCAAGACCCGCCCCACAGCGCCCGAAACCATTGCTCGAGACGGCCTGCCTGTGTGCAGGTTGATGCCGGCGCCGGACCACTGGACCCGGGCAGCGACCTCGGGTTTGTCCTCGCTGTCGCCGGCCACCACGAGCGGGACGCCATGGGCCAGGGCCTGCTGCACGCCGCCGTAGCCGCCGTTGGTCACCATGGCGTCGACCCGGGGCAGGAGGAGGTCGTGGGGAATGAAGCGCTCGAGTCGGGCATTCCCCGGCAAGGCGGGCCGGAGTGGCTCGGGATCGGGGCCGCCGGTGGTGGCGACGACCAGCACGTCGTCGTGGGCCAGCGCGTCGAGCGTCAGGAGCAACAGCCGCGCCAGGTCGGCATTGTCGAGCGTGCCCTGGGTGACGTGCACCACCGGGCGGTCCTCCGAGAGCTCAGGCCACCATGCGGGAAGTTCGGGCGAGGACGTCGGCGCCCCCAGGATGGGCCCCACGAAACGCACCGTCGGCGCCAGGTCCGAACGCGGGTACTCGAACCCGGCCACCGTGGCCTGGAAGTAGGCGTCGACCAGCGTGGGCTGGAGGTCGAGCAGGAAGGTCTTGACCCGCGGCGCACCAGCCTCGGCCAACCGGGCCCGGGTGAAGCGCTGCATGTCGGCCAGCGCCCCGTGCACGGTCAGCCAGTTCAAGGTGCGGTTGCGCAGCCGGCTCAGCGGTCCATGGCCCGGTTGCATGCCGATGCCGAAGGGCGCCGTGTCCCGGCTGGGCTGGCTCAAAGGCATGACCCCGACGCAGGCCAGGGCCGGGCGGTCGGCCCGAGGCCCGAGGGCCAGGGGGATCGCCCCCAAGAACATGGTGTCGACCACGATGCAGTCGGCGGTGTACGCCTCGAGGATCGTCCGGATGTCACGCGCCTGTCCGGGCACCGGCCCGACGAAGATGCGGCGCAGGTCGTCCTTGACCCCGCTGACGCCCCGCTTGGCCGACGCCTCACGCTCGGGGTTGACCACCATGAGGTCGTGGGCGTCGAAGGCCTGCTCGAAGGGAAGGAACTGCGCCCCCGTGGCCTCCACCCGCTCCTCGTAGTGCGGGGTCGTGTAGAAGGCGACCTCGTCACCCTGCTCGACCAGCCGGCGCGCCACGGCCAGCAGCGGCACCGTGTGCCCCAGGGCCGGGGTGGTGCAGAGCAGGTAGCGCCGGCGTCCCGGTGCCCCTGCGCCCTGCCCCACGATCAGCCCGCCACCACCGCGCCGCTCCAGGCCGGCAGCTCCAGCACGTCGTCGACCTGCTGGCCCTCCAGGGCGTGGTCGGTGGCCACGCGCACCGAGCCGCGCACCCCGGTGAAGGTCGCCGAGCCGTCGGACATGTTGAGGAGCACCGTCGTGGCGTCGCCCCGGCGGTAGGCCCATGTGTCCGGGGGCGAGGGCAGCGAGACGTAGGCACCGACGGCCAGGTCGTCCGAGGCCGTCCTCGCCGCGATGAAGCGGCGGCAGCACTCGAGCACGGAGGCCGGATCACCCTCCTGGTCGGCCACGTTGCAGGCCGCCGGATCGGTCATGGGCAGCCACGTCCGCACCCCGGGCTCGCTGAAGCCGCCGTTGGGCCCGCCGTTCCACACCATCGGCGTGCGCTCGGGGTCGCGCCCCGCGTACGGGTAGAAGCGGATTCCCACCGGGTCGAGCATCTGCTCCTTGGGCACCTCGGCGTCGGGCAGGCCGATCTCGTCGCCGGCGTAGAGGAACGGCGTCCCGCGCAGGGTGAGGAGGATGAGCAGTGCCACCTTGACCTTGGCCGGGTCGCCCCCGGCCCACCGGGTGGTCAGGCGAGAGAAGTCGTGGTTCGAGCCGTGCCAGGTCGGCCAGGCGCCGTCGGGGAGCAGGGCCTCGGTGCCCTCGACCACCTCACGCATCTTGGCCGCGTCCAACGGCGCGTTCATGAACTGGAAGTTGAAGCCACCGTGCAACTCGTCGCGCCCGCCGCCGTAGAAGCTCGTCAGCCGCTCGAGCGTCTCCACGTTGGTCTCGCCGATCAGCAGCCGCTGCGGCTCGTAGGTGTCGGCGATGGTGCGCCAGTGGCGCAGGATGTCGTGTGCCTCGGGACGATCGGTGTTGTAGACGTAGCGCACGCCCATGAACTGCTGTTCGAGGGGATCGTCCTCGGTGGCCGGCGGGTTGTCGCGCAGCTCCTTGTCCTTGATCATCATGTTGCAGACGTCGATGCGGAAGCCGGCCACGCCGCGGTCCCACCAGAAGCGCACGATGTCGTCGAACTCGCGGCGCACGTCGTCGCTCCACCAGTTGAGGTCCGGCTGCTGCGCCTCGAAGTTGTGCAGGTAGAACTGGCCGCTGACCTCGTCGAACTCCCAGGCCGGGCCGCCGAAGATGCTGACCCAGTTGTTGGGCGGGCTGCCGCCGGGCTTGGGGTCGGCCCAGACGTAGTAGTCGCGGTGGGTCGAGTCCTTCCCGCGCTGCGAGTCGACGAACCAGGCGTGCTGGCTGCTCGTGTGGTTGGGCACCAGGTCCATGAGGACGCGGATGCCCCGCGCCGCCCCCTCTCGGACCAACGTGTCGAGGTCGTCGAGCGTGCCGTAGGAGGGGTCGATGTCGCGGTAGTCCGAGACGTCGTAGCCCCAGTCACGGTTGGGCGAGCAGGTGACGGGCGAGAGCCAGACGCCGGTGATGCCGAGGCGGGCCAGGTGGTCCAGCTTCGAGATGATGCCCGGCAGGTCCCCGATGCCGTCGCCGTTCGAGTCGGCGTAGGAGCGGGGGTAGATCTGGTAGAAGACGCCGCCGTGCCACCAGCGGTCCGGGTCCGAGCTTTTCTGCGCCATCACACTGCTCCTATTGCGGTCATGCCGCCGTCGACCACCACGCTGGTGCCGGTCACGTAGGCGGCCTCGTCGGAGAGCAAGAAGCGCACCACGGCCGCCACGTCCTCGGGCCGGGCCAGGCGGCCCAGCGGCGTATGGGCTTCCAGGTTGTCCTTGGCACCCGGCATGGCCAGGAGCGGCGCCAGCAGCGGGGTGTCCACCGCGCCCGGGCACACCGCATTGACCCGGATGCCCTCGGGCCCGAGCTGGGCGCAGGCGGCCCGGGTCAGGCCGAGCAGGCCCGCCTTCGAGGCGCAGTAGGCCGGGAGGAAGGGGCTGCCGATGGAGGCCTCGATGGAGGAGATGTAGACGACCGCCGAGCCCGGGTTGGCCTCGAGCAGGCACTCGTGCACGGCCCGCACGAGGGTCGCCGCCGCCCGCAGGTTGACGTCGAGCACCTCGTCCCAGCTGTCGTCGTCGATCATGGTGACGGGCACCGGACCGCCGATGCCTGCCGAGTGGACCAAGCCGCCCAACGGTCCCACCTCGGTGCGCGACCGCTTGACCGCGGTGCGCAGCGAGGAGGTCTTCGTCACGTCCACCTTCATGCCGAACGAGCGCACCCCGTGCTCGTCCGCGCAGCGCCGGGCCACCCGGCGGGCCGCCGCGCCGTCGCGGTCCCAGATCGCCACGCCACGTCCTGACTCGGCCAGGGCGAGCGCCGTGGCCTGACCGATGCCCGAGCCGCCGCCGGTCACCACCACGCCCGAGCCGGGGGCGGACAGCCCTCCGGTGTGCGTGCGCCGGCGCACCGGTCGCGGCGCCCGCCGGGACGCACCGGCGCCGAGCGGCCCGGGCGTGCTCGTCCTCGAGCGGGGCGAGGTGCGCGGCCGCCGCGTGGTGCCGGGCGACGCCGGGCTCTTCGGTCTTGCGGGCGCCATCGGCGGCCTTCCCTTCGTGTGCGGGTGCGGGACTCGGCATGGTCGCCGGCCCGCACTGTGGTGCAGTCGTCCGGGGAGCGTACCGACCCTGCCGCCACCACACCCGGACCACCGGGCCGCGGGACTGTCGGTCGTCGGCGAAGCCGACGTTCCGCGTCGCGTTGCTCGGTCATCACGGTCGGCGTCAGCCATGGTCAGGGATGCCCGGTGAGGAGCAGGAGCAGGTGCACCTGCTCGAGCGGCGTGAAGGGCTCGCCGTTGCCGTCGAAGGTGAGCTGCTGGAGCACCTTGCCCTTCTCGAAGTCGATCTGGGTGCTGGTGATCGTCATCTTCTTGCCCAGGCGCGTCAGCGGGACCGTCATGGTGAAGCCGGTCAGCCCGGGCGCGGTCGCTCCCTGGTGGAGTGGGCTGATGCTGATGGAGTCGACGGTGGCGTGCGGACCCGCCTGCGCCTCGATGCTGGTCTGGACCGGAGCGACGCCGAGCAACCCCATGCAGACGGGCGTTCTCGGATTGGCCAGGGCCTTGTCGACCGCCTCGGCCCGGGCCGCCGTGGCGTAGACCGAGACGCTGTCTTCCACCGCCGACGAGCGGTCCGGGGACATGAAGTCGGGGCTGCTCACCTTCAGGGGCTTCACCGTGGCCACCCCGGGGCTGACGCCGAGGCACTTGGCGATGGGACCGGACAGGGGCGCGGCGTGCGTGGCCTTGTCGCCGCCGGTGGCCACCCAGCCGGCCGGCATGTCGGCCTCGGTCAGGACCACGGCCTTGGCCTGCTCCATCGGCGTCAGCGTCTTCGCGTCGTGGCCGGCCGGCGTGGCGGCGGCCGGACCGGAACCAATCAGCCCGGGACCGACCAGTGCGGCCACCAGGCCCGCCAGGCCGAGGCACACGGAGAAGCCAAAGCCCCCCGACCGGGAGCGAAACCCGACGGAGCCCCGGGAATGGCCGTCGACCCGCCGCACGGCAGAGACCGTACCGGCCCCCGGCAACGGCCCCCCAACGGCCCCCGGCAACGGCCCCCCAACGGCCCCCGGCAACGGCCCCCGGCAACGGCCCCCGGCAACGGCCCCCGAGCGGCCCGGGGCGCCCCCGCCGATCAGCACTCACAGGTCGCGGTTGCCAACCCCGGCCAGTCCCGCTACTCTGGCACTCACAACCCGAGAGTGCTAACGAATGTGCCAAGGAGGCCCTTTCACGATGTCGAAGCTGCAGCCGCTCGATGACCGGATCGTCGTCCGTCCCGGCGAGTCCGAGGAGACCACCGCCTCTGGCCTGGTCATTCCCGACACGGCCAAGGAGAAGCCCCAGCAGGGTGAGGTGATCGCCGTGGGTCCGGGCCGCCGTTCCGAGGACACGGGCGAACTCATCCCCATGGACGTCAAGGTCGGAGACACCGTCGTCTACTCCAAGTACGGCGGCACCGAGTACATCCTCGAGGGTGAGGACGTCCTCATCCTCTCGGCCCGCGACATCCTGGCCAAGCTGGCCTGAGTCGTCGTCGCACGCGGTGAGCCGGCGCCCGCCGGCCCGGCCGCGCTGAGGTCAGCCCGCCGCCCCGGCCCCATCCGGATCGGCGCGGCGGCCTCCACCACATTTTCCAAGACCAAGAGCTCGAGAACTGTCCGAGAGCTCGAGAGGAGTTCCTTTTCCCCATGCCCAAGATCCTGAAGTTCGACGAGTCCGCCCGGCGCGGGCTCGAGGCCGGCGTGAACAAGCTGGCCGACACCGTCAAGGTCACGCTCGGCCCGAAGGGCCGCAACGTCGTGATCGAGAAGAAGTTCGGCGCGCCGACCATCACCAACGACGGCGTGTCCATCGCCCGCGAGGTCGAGCTGGATGACCCGTTCGAGAACATGGGTGCCCAGCTGGTGAAGGAAGTGGCCACCAAGACCAACGACGTGGCCGGTGACGGCACCACCACGGCCACCGTGCTGGCCCAGGCGCTCATCACCGAGGGCCTGCGCAACGTGGCCGCCGGCGCCAGCCCGACCGGCCTGAAGAAGGGCATCGAGAAGGGTGTCCAGGCCGCGGTCGACAACATCAAGAAGCAGTCCAAGGACGTCGGGGGCAAGACGGAGATCGCGCAGGTCGCCTCCATCTCGGCCGCCGACAACGCCATCGGCGACGTGCTGGCCGAGGCCATCGACAAGGTCGGCAAGGACGGCACGGTCACCGTCGAGGAGTCGAACACCTTCGGGATCGAGCTCGAGCTCACCGAGGGCATGCAGTTCGACAAGGGCTTCCTGTCGCCCTACTTCGTGACCGACCCCGAGCGCCAGGAAGCGGTGCTCGACGAGCCGATCATCCTCTTCTTCAACTCCAAGATCTCCGCCGTGCACGACCTCGTGCCCGTGCTCGAGAAGGTCATGCAGACCGGCAAGCCGCTGCTGATCATCGCCGAGGACGTCGAGGGCGAGGCCCTGGCCACGCTGGTCGTCAACAAGATCCGCGGCACCTTCACCTCGGTCGCCGTCAAGGCCCCGGGCTTCGGCGAGCGCCGCAAGGAGATGCTGCAGGACATGGCCGTCCTCACGGGCGCCGAGGTCATCAGCGAGGAGATCGGCCTCAAGCTGGAGAACGCCACCATCGACCTGCTGGGCAGCGCCCGCCGGGTCATCGTGACCAAGGACGACACCACGATCGTCGAGGGTGCCGGCAAGCCCGAGGACGTGAAGGGTCGGGTGGCCCAGATCAAGCGGGCCATCGACGACACCGACTCGGACTGGGACCGCGAGAAGTTGCAGGAGCGCCTGGCCAAGCTGGCCGGCGGCGTGGCCGTGGTCAAGGTCGGGGCCGCCACCGAGGTGGAGCTCAAGGAGAAGAAGCACCGCATTGAGGACGCGCTGAGCGCGACCCGGGCGGCGGTCGAAGAAGGCATCGTGGCCGGTGGCGGGACGGCACTCATCCGGGCCCGCAAGTCGGTGAACGACCTGGCGGCGACGCTCGAGGGCGACGAGGCCACCGGGGCGCGCATCGTGGCCCGTTCGCTCGAGGAGCCGCTGCGCTGGATCGCTTTCAACGCCGGGCTCGAGGGCGCAGTGCTCGTGAGCCAGGTGGAGGCGGCCAAGGGCAACATCGGCCTCAACGCGGCCACCGGCGAGATGGAGGACCTGGTCAAGGCCGGCATCATCGACCCGGCCAAGGTCACCCGCTCCGCCCTGCAGAACGCGGCGTCCATCGCGGCGCTGCTGCTCACCACCGAAGCCCTCGTGGCCGACAAGCCCGAGAAGGTCGACGCCGCTGCCGCTGCTGCCGCCATGGGTGGCATGGGCGGGATGGGTGGCATGGGCGGGATGATGTAAGTCCCTCGCTTCGAGCGAGGTTTATGATTGCGTGACCTGGGGATACAACCGGGAAACGGATCGTGTCGGGTGCTGCAGCCGGGTCTTCTGACCCGGCTGCGGCGCGTCACGGGTGACTGTCTCCGGCCGCCGACCCTAGGAAAAACCCCTTCTCCGTAGTACCTTGCACCTGGGTTGAATGCATCTCCGCCCGGGTTCCGTTCGATCGATCGAGCTCGGCGGGTGCGTCATCGGGGCCCAAGCAGGAGAAGGGGTATCTATGCGTGCCACCAGCTCGACCCTGCGCCACGCCTTGCGCACCAGTGGCAAGCTCCGTGTCGGTCTCGCCACGTTGCTGGCCAGCTCGGCCCTCGTCTCGGCGATGGTGGTTTCCGCCTCCAGTGCCGGCGCAGACGCGCCGACGGTGACGAACTGCAACAGCAGCGGCTCGGGCTCTCTCGCCGATGTCGTGGGCGGTGCAGCAGCCGGCTCCACCGTCATGTTCTCGGTGACGTGCCCGTCCACCTCGCCGATCACCCTCACCTCGACGATCAACCTGATCGTCCCGGTCACCATCGACGGTCCGGGTGCGAGCGCGATGGTGGTGGACGGCTCCGGCACGACGGCCTTCGAGGTCTCCTCGGACGTCACCGGAGTCACCCTGTCGGGTCTCACCGTCGAGAACGCCGTCCCCGCCGTCGTCAACCTCGGCACGCTGACACTCAGCGACTGCACCATGACGGGAAACCTGGCCTCGAACGACGGTGGTGCCGTCGAGAACGACGGCGATCTCACCATCGACTCGAGCACCTTCACACACAACGCGGCCGCGGCGCCCACGACGGGCGGCGCCATCGAGAGCTCCGGCGGATCGGTCTCCATCACCGGCTCCACCATCTCGGACAACAATGTCGGGATCGGGTCCGGCGGCGGCATCGAGAACGACGCAGGCACCATGAGCGTTGTCGATACGACCATCACGGGCAACACCGCGAACGGACCCGGCGGAGGGATCTACAACGCCGGCACCATGTCCGTGACGGACAGCACCATCGACCACAACCTCGGGGTGCGAGGCGGAGGGGGGATCAACAACGCCGGCTCCATGTCCATCGCTGACAGCACCATTGCGCTCAACATCATCGAAGGGGGAGGTGGCGGAGGCATTCTGAACACGGGGACCCTCGCGGTCACGGCGAGCACGGTGACGCAGAACAGCCACCGCACCATCTTCAGACACAACGATGGCGGCGGAATCAAGAACGTCAGTGGTTCGGTCACGCTGGCCGCGACCGTGGTGGCTGAGACGTCTCCCGTCGACTGCATCGGGGTGATCACCGATGCCGGCTACAACCTCGATGACGACGGGTCGTGCGGCTTCTCGGCCACCAATCACAGCTTCTCGCACGTGAAGCCGCACTTCGGACCGCTCCAGGGCAATGGTGGTCCGACCGAGACCGAGGAGCCTGCCCTCGGCAGTCCCGTGCTCAACGACATCCCGGTGGGAGCCACCGCCAACT
Source organism: uncultured Acidimicrobiaceae bacterium (assembly GCA_963840435.1). Lineage (GTDB taxonomy): Bacteria > Actinomycetota > Acidimicrobiia > Acidimicrobiales > RAAP-2 > Bog-473. The sequence continues at coordinate 40,011 of CAWIYY010000002.1, forward strand.
CGACCACCTTGTGTCCCGGCACCGATCAGCGCGGCGTCACCCGTCCCCAGGCCAGCGCGTGCGACATCGGGGCCGTCGAGCTGTCGGCGACCCCGCAGGACATCACCAGTGCCGACCAGGTCACGGTCCCGGCCCGCCAGCCCTTCGCCTTCACGATCACCACCACTGGCTCCCCGACGCCGTCGATCTCCATCATCGGGAAACCACCACGGAAGTTGACCTTCGTGGACAACGGCAATGGCACGGCCACCATCTCCGGCAGAGCGAAGCAGGTCGGTTCGTCCGCACCCATCATCAAGGCCACCTTCGGGTCCGGATCCACGCAGTACGTCGTGTTGCAGGTCCTCACGCTGAGCGTCACTTCTGCGTCGTAAAGGACGTCGCTACGAGGCTTCGGCCCAGCCGGGCAGGATCTCACGGCAGAGGTCGAGAAAGGCGTAGTCCGGCGCATACCACTCTCGGAGGTTCTGCCTGCCCAGGTCCGACAATTCCGGCTTGTCCAGGGGAGCTCTATTCGCCTTCCTCGGGTCGGCCGGTGGCTCCAGTTTCTCGAAGCCGAGCGCACGGGCGAGCGGCCTCAGGTCCAAGTGCTCCTGGTGACCGACCCACAGGATGTGGTCCGCCCGGCTCCTGAAATAGTCGGCGTCGCCGAACCAATCCC
>CAWIYY010000003.1:0-532500 GCA_963840435.1 uncultured Acidimicrobiaceae bacterium
GTTTTCGCTGCTCAGCGAGTTGATGTCGACGATGGGTGCGATTTCGTGCCCTGAGTCGTGCCCCGAAACTCCGAGCGAATGCTCCGTTGCGGTGTCCAATGCCCGCAAGAAAGCGTCTGCATTATCCGGGTACAGATGGCCGTAGCGATCCAATGTGAATGCGACTGACGTGTGTCCAGCGTGGACGGAAACGTCCTTCGGATTGATTCCTGCCTTGATCCAAAGACTGATGGCGGTGTGTCGCTGGTCATGAATGCGGAACGACGGGTCGATTCCAGCCCGTTTCAGCGCTGGCTTCCAGTAGCGATTCCGGAAGTTGCTCAACCGCATCGCATTGCCCTTCTCGTTCGGGAACACGTAATCGTCTGGTTGGTTACCAAACATCTCGGCATGTTGACTCAGCGCCCTCGTCACAACCTGAGACAGAGGGACGCTGCGTCGCCCGGCATCTGACTTGGGTGGCTGATCGATGTGGAGTTCTCCGTTTGTCTCGACAACCGTTTCAGCAATGGTCACTCGTCGTCCGACTAGATCGACGTTCCGCCACTTCAAGCCTAGAAGCTCTCCGGCACGAAGACCCGCATAACAGGCAAGGTAGACCAACGCTCGGAACCGGATGTCTATGGCACCAGCAAGGCGGGCTATCTCGATCTCCGTGACGATCTTCAACTGCTTCTTTGTGGGCTTCGGTCGCTTCACGTGCCCGCACGGATTCAATGAGATGTTGCCAGTCTTAACTGCTCGATCGAGAATCTTGCTAAGAATCTGAAGTGCCTTGGAGGCCGTCTCACTGCTAAGTGGACGTGAGTTGCGACCTCCGTATTCCTTCAATCCGACCACCCATCTGTCAATAGTCTCGAAGTCGAGGTCTGCAAGGGCAACCTTGCCAAGTGTCGGCAGGAGATAGTTGCGCACGTAATCGAAATCTCGATTGCGAGTCGATGCCCGAAGCTCGGAGACCGCCGACGAGTTCTTCCATAGTTCGACGTACTCGCTAAGGAGGACCCTTCCAAGCTTTGGATCGATATGCTCACCATTCTCGATTTCAAGTCGTTTGCTGCGAAGCCATGTGGCGGCAGCTCTCTTGGTGGTAAAAGTTTTCGGGGCTATCAGTCGCTCGCCAGCGAATTGATACCTGGCTTGCCATCGGCCTGAGGCAAGTCGCCGAGAACTGCCCCAAGGCCTGTGGCTCATTGCGTCGACAGCAAATCGGAAACAGCGGACACGCCTTCTCTGCACGCTTCGATGTACCGATCAAGGTCTCCGGGATCGAATCGAAGCAACCCTCCGAGCTTGATGGCTGGAAGCTGTCCATCCCTGCGTCGGTCCCTGACGAAGCGAACTGAGACATTGAGATATTCCGCTGTCTCCTCCACGTTAAGAAGTCGGCGATGTTCCGTTTGGGATTCTGTTGTCATCGCCCGCCCTTAGGAAACGCGTACTTCTTGATTTCCGAAGAGCTGAACAGCGTTCCGTACTTTTGTGCGAGATGTCGATTGGGCCAGAGATCAGATCCACGGGAATCCTCTAGGCCGACAAACAAGACCGGACTCACTGCAGGTCCACCCAGCACGCTACCTATCCGGTTGCACTTGTCAGCAAAAGTTTGACCGTGTCCATAGTCACCGGCGCCGCCTCCTAGTTCGTCAACGTCCACGGCCAGGTGAGCCATCTCATGAATCAGAGTGTCGGCAATCAGCCTCCATCGGTAGTTCTCCGTGCCGAACCTGAATGAGGTCGAAGGCCCAAGTGCCTCGCTCCGTCTTGATGTGTCGCCTGACATTGTACTGCCGGGCACGAGGTAGCACGGCAGGGGCTACGAGGGAGGTGTGATTCCCTCGTTTGCGAGGAAACGTCTCCACGTCGCTACGCAATCCTCTGCAAGCTTCAGCGCATCACACTCCACTTCCGGTTGCGGCGGAGCTTCGTAGGAAACGATGGCGAAGTTGCCTGGTGGGCCGATGCTTGTTCTCTTGACACGTGCGACCGGGTCAGTTGGGTTTCGTCGTTCTAGGTGCTTCAACGTATTCGCAAACGCCTGAGCTTTTGGCAAGTGGGGGTCGGCGTTCTTGTAAGTCCAGAAGTGGTTCTCGTCGAAGCTCGGTAAGTTGACCTTGTCCTTGCAGATGTAGTCACTGAGATGCCAGCACGTCACGAAAAACTGCTGTACTGCATCGGTGAGGTCGTCAACCCCGCCCGTGCCAGCATACGAAGTCCTGATCTCATCGAGATGGCGGAGCATTCGCTGCCACTGCTCCATCCACGAGCCAACCGGGTTGTACTCCATTGAAACGGTCAGCGTGCCGCTCATTGTCATCGAACTGGCGATGTGAGCAGTGAGTTCCACGGTGCGGCTGTGGCTGCCGCAGTGTGGGCAAGGTTGCCCGTCGTCTACCAACTCAAGGTCGGCTCCACAATCAGTACAGAACTGGTTGGCGCTCATACGAAGATCGTAGGTGGCTCGCCAGTGGATACCGACAAGCGTGGCCTATTTGGCCGCAACAGCTAGAGGGTCATTGTTGCCTTCTATTGGCTCTCGATCTGAGCGGCCAAGCGGACCAGATCAGGAATCCGATGAGCATGATCAAACCGGATAGGAAAAGACCCCAAACTGCCCATCTTGCGACAGGACTGTCCGTAACTCGGTTGCGAGCCAGCAGTGCAAGGGGGAAAGCGACGCTACCCAGAGCGAAGTAGCCAAGAATCCCAATGCTCATCATGATTCTTGGCAATCCATTTCCAAGGCGACTCATCTCCTCGTCAATCAGTGCGATCTCAGCAGTCAGTGCAGCCACCTGACTGCGCACTTGCCTCTCATCACGAATCCGTTGATCCTGTCGGCGGTACTCGATTCCTGAACTTGGCAGAACTATGGGAGAACCGCTGAACAGAGGACCAAAACCTGCTGGTCTCCTCTGCTCTCTAACGGCGTCGGCAACCGCAATCCAGACATGCTCTTGACCTTCCGGCACCTCAAGACCCAGTTCAGCAAAATCGTTTACGGGACCCTTGGGCACCGCAGATTCAATGCTCGTGAAGGCGTCCCGAACCTGCCTTGCTCGGTTTGTGACTACTGAACGCATCTCGTCTTCGGTGGTTCCGACGTAGTTCGAATCCTGTGTCATTGCTTCGATATCAATCTGACCACGTTGCTCGATGATCTCTTCAAGATGGGCATTGTCAAACCAATCCACCGAAACCCCTAGCCGTTCCGTGTAGATAAGGGACAGTTCCTCCTCTGCGAGTTGAAGCCTCCGGTCGAGTTGCCGGCGTCTGGAACGCAAGTCGTCCCTCTGTGAGAGCAGGCCGACCACTCGACTTATTAAGAATCCGCCCATGATCGCAACTAATGCACCTGCTGCTGCTGCGCTGGCAGCGTAGAGAGTTGAAGGATCACCGGTTGAGTTCATTTGGTGGCTTGGCGTCTACGTCGAGTCGGGTCACGCACCCGGCTCTTGGCCCAAGTCGTGGGACAACTTATTGACTTTCAAGCCCGCCGCCCTCGCTCTCGTCGCCTGGCCTGTGTCGTAGGTAATGACCGTCAAGTTGCCGGTGAACGGCTTACAAGCAAGGCAGCGGGCAACGATCTCGTCGTCATTGATGGGCATCCGCTGGTGCCCTGGCGGATCAAACACGATCTGAAACGTCACCTCGCCCCGAGGTAGCATGTGTTCCCTCGGTCTAAGAATCCCGGGCCAGGGTGCATCGACGATCACCCTGTCGATCACGGCCAACGAGTAGCCCGCTCGCCAACGAGTCTTCGAAACCTTCTTAAGGCCGTCCAGTTCATCCACCACGACTATGGGGATCAGCACCCTCACCGGACCAGGGTTGTCGGCGAGCACATGGAAATCGACGTGCTCGATCTTCTCACCGTGCTCGATGTAGAAGCTCGTGTCGAGGACTAGGCAAGTACCAGCCCCTTCGAAGAGTCTGCGTGTTAAGTCCAGCTCGTCCGCCAGGGAGTTGAAACGTTCTGAGTAGGCGTTGATCTCTGCGTTGATCATTGGAAGTACCTGGCCTCCCGGCGCCATCGTGGAGATGTCCCGATGGCGGGGACCGTCGAAGAAGGCGGCGGCATCCCGGGTGCTCAGAATCGTTCTGAGTCGTCCCTCCGTGGTGGTGGCCCACTGCACGTATGCACGCTGATTGGCTGATACCTGGCTCGACCCCACGGGCTGTGCCTCGCTGTAGCAGTTCGTTGCCAGTTCTCGGAGAAGGGCGATGGCCTGATCGAGATTCGCACTCGGGCGCAGCTCTATCGACGGGAGGGTCACTGGCTCAGCTTACGAAGGGGCGATCACACTGCTCACCGCCCGGCTTGGGGATGCCCGTCACGGGCCGGGGGCTACCCTTCCGATCGTGGGCGGCTTCCCCAAACCGGGCGACCCGTGCCCTGGTTTCGTGGCCGAGTCCGGTCGGTGTTGGCAGATGGTCTACTCACAACAGCTACAAGCCACGCACTGCGGCGAGAAGCCGACGTACACCGGGCGATGGTTCAGTCCGAAAGGTGACCGATGGTGGCGGGTGTGGGCCTGTCCAGACCACCTCGAAGGGTTGACCGGAGTTCGCCAGTTCGGCATGTCAAGTGGTTAGCTGGACACGGGTCCAAGAATCCGGGTTAGGTCCCAGCAGTGATGGTACGCATCGTGCGTGTTCGAGGTAACCACGTCGAAGAGTTCCATTGCACCCCGTTCTGAGTGAAGTATGACGACCCCAGCTTGCTCTGCTTCTTTGACAGCACTGAGCCAGCCTTCAACTGCTAGACGAAGCGACCACTTAGCACCCGGCAGGGCCACTTCGTTGTAGTGCCTGGACTCGGCGAGCAGATCGGGGTTGTAGGGAACAACGTGTGGGTCAGCCCCTCGTGCCACGGCAATGAGTCGCTCGGCCCATATCCGAGTGTTATCGGTCATGTGTGCGATGTAACCGGACACGTTCCACCCGAGGTCCGGGAGTCGCTCTGTTCCTGCTGCGTCTGCCGTTAGGTCGTCAATCGAGTCAGGTAGGTCGCCCATCATCGAGATCAGGGCTGGAAGTTGAGTTGCCCACGTGAAGCCACATTCACGACAGGGGTCGCCATAGAGAGTTGCACCCCACTTATCCACCCAACGATCATTTCACTTGAGGGATTCGGACGCCGTAGCCGGGATCTTCTAACGCCAATGGGGCACCCATCGGCGCTGAGAGCAGCCTCCCGGGCACGCCTCGGCTCCCGAACTGCGTCAAGCCTGGCGTCGTCATTCGTACCGGTTATCTTCCAAGACCATGGCCGATCAGTGCTGCCCAGGCGACCCCAGCGGCCCAAGCAGCCCTCGTAGAGAATCGACGGTCCTCATTACCGGAAGCTCGGGCGCTCTCGGCAGCGCAATCGCAGCAGCGGCCATGGCACACGGTTGGACTATTCGAGGCGTAGACCGGGAGCCTGGGCGATGGACGACATTGGTTGGCAATCTTCGTGAGCGAAATGTTCGGCGGGCAGCGGTCGCTGGTGCGGACGCCGTGGTGCATGTGGCCGCACTTCATGCCCCCCACGTCAACCACGTCCCTGACGCAGAGTTCCGAGAGACCAACGTTTCGGTCACGGATGCTCTGCTCACCGAGTCGGCGAAGGCGACGTGTCGGTTTGTCTACACAAGCAGCACGTCGGTCTATGGCCACTCTCTCGTTCCAACCGACCGATCGGTCTGGGTCAATGAAGAACTGAATCCGTGTCCACGTGACATCTATGACGAGACCAAGCTGGCGGCTGAATCCCTCGTCGCAGCATCTCCGAGTCCGGCCGTCGTACTACGGGTCGCTCGCTGTTTTCCTGAACCGTTGCGACTGCTGGCGCTGTATCGGCTGTATCGGGGCGTCGGGGTCTCCGATGTCGCCGCCGCACATGTAATCGCCTTGGAGAAGGCAAACGTGAGAGGCACATTCAACATCGCAGGGCCGGTCCTCTTCGATGAAGGGGACGTGAGTGAGCTTTATCAGTCGGCGGCTACTGCGATACGACGAAAGGCCCCTGCCGTGGCTGGTGCGTTTGACAGGCTGGGTTGGCCGCTACCTGATCAGATCGACCGGGTATACGACTCCCGAGCTGCCAGCCGCTGTCTCGGATACGAGCCACAAGAGGGCGTCCTTGCCCTCTTGTCCACCACCTAACCTTCGGCTCCCGGATCCCTAGAGCCTCTTACGCCCAGCCAGGCTCTAACTGCACGTCTTCGTGAGTTAGGACGACATTCCCGTGACCGAAATCGATCCGGAACCAGACGCTGGCTGGCGGTGGTGGCGACTTGACGAACGACGTATAAGGCGGGACATGCATCCGAGTCGTCATGTGCGCTGGCTGCAAGAAGCCTGCATAGATGAAGATGGTAGGTCTGCCGGTTGGGAAGGCCCCGCTCCACGTCGGGTCATTGAGGCTAAGAGCTAGCCCGTCAATCGTTGCGGTGACGACTGCGGGTCGCCGGAGCCGAACAATGAGGCCGACTCGATCACAGGCAACCGGGTTCGGCAAGCCGCAAGAGATTCCCATGTACGGACTCTCACGAAACACCGACCGTGGGGCCTCGATCTTGCCCGGACCAAGTAACCGTGGGACTCTCGAACTTTGGGTTGGCGTTCCGCCGCCGCCCCCTCCCGAAGCGCTAAGGCCCAGAACAATCGCCAAGGCCGCAACCGACATCACTGCTGCTGTCCCCGCTATCCACATCCACCGTCGCCGCCTGTGCCGACGAGCCTCTGGGATGAGACTCTTGGGTGCGGAACGTTCGTGGGTCTTTCGGCTGGACTCAGAGTTGCGCATGAGGACCTGCGTCATCTGACCCCTTGGATGATCTCGATTAGTTCGTCTCGACGGTAACCCTGGCTTCGGGCGAGACGAACCAGCTCCCGAGCCTTAGCAATGACGACGGACCTTTCCGGAGCGTCTCCGACCACCGTGATGCCCCGACCCCTGCGGAACTCCAAGAGGCCCTCTTCACGAAGTTGACGAAGTGCACGGAGAACCGTGTTGGAGTTGACTCCTAAGACGGCGGCCAAGTCCCTGGCCGGAGGCAAGCGTTCACCCGGTCCAGCTTCCCCATCGGCGATGGCTCGGCGGATTTCCGCTGCCACCTGCTCGTGGAACGGAGTCAGTTCATCGAAGTCGATCTGGACCTGATCCATGGTGATACCTACGCTATCATCATGGTGACCACCACGAAAACGGTGGTAGCCGGTCGCTCTGCCCTGCCACGATGAACCCGTGCCCGATAGCCGGTTCACCATCCGTCCGGCTCGCCCCGAGGACGCCCCACGTCTCCAACACATCGAGTTGGCCACCCAAGGCCAGTTCGCCGCCATCGGTTATGACCAGGTTGCTGCCAGCCCCCCGGACTCCATCGAGTTGCTGGTCGAGTATGCACGTTCAGAACGCTCCTGGGTAGCTGTGGTTGACGACGAGGTAGTGGGCTACATACTCGTAGGTGTCCTTGACAACGCCGCCCACATCTTCCACGTCTGCGTCCATCCCGGCCACCAGGGACACGGGGTCGGGAAAGGACTTATCGAGCAGGTCAAGAGCTGGGCGCTTTCGACGGGACGACCGGCAATAACCCTGGCGACCTTCTATGAGGTGCCATGGAACGGGCCGCTCTACGAGCACCTCGGCTTCCGAGTGCTGGATGAGTCGGAACTGGGACCCGAGATGCTGGCCAGAGGGGAGCACGACGTGGCCGGAGGATTATCGCCTAGGGGGCAGGTGGCCATGCGGCTCGACCTCGACATCTGACCCAGGTCGGTCGGACTGCGAGTCATACGAACACTCGACTTAGCCGACAGTCCGCAACTGCCGGTTACCGAGCGGGGACACCCGTTCCCCGCCTAGCCCGGAAGTGCCGCTTATGGGCAGCGGTCACAACGTTTGACGTCTGCCGAAAACGGTCGGTTGTGACCCACACCTGCCGGCATCGTGGCGTCGTGCCTGGCGTGGTGTGTCACAATCCCTGCGCAATATCTACGTGTCATATTGACCACCGGGAGGGTTTCTGACACACTTGGATCCGCAATGGGAGATCTCCTCGGATACGCCAGGGTGTCTACTCAAGACCAGGACGCATCGCTACAGCTCGATGCCCTCAAGGCCGCTGGCTGCATCAAGGTCTTCACGGACAAGGCCTCTGGGTCACTTGATCGCCGCCCCCAGCTCGACCGCCTCTTGGACCAACTTCGTCCCGGCGACACCATCGTGGTGTGGCGACTGGACCGCTTGGGCCGATCCCTGAAGCACCTCATCCAACTCATCGAGGACCTCGCCGAGAAGGATGTCGGCTTCAGATCTCTGACCGAGGGAATGGACACCACGACAGCGGGCGGCAAGCTCATCTTCTCGATCTTCGGAGCGTTGGCAGAGTTCGAACGGTCCCTCATTCGGGAGCGCACCGTCGCAGGACTAGCTGCCGCTCGTGCCAGAGGCAGAGTTGGGGGTCGACCACCAGTCATGACTCCCGAGAAGATCAAGGTTGCGAGGCAGCTTTACGACGCCCAGGAACTGACTGTCGAAGAGATCGCCAAGACGATCGGCGTAAGCAGGAAGACCGTCTACCGGCATCTCGAACCACTCAGCAGGTAATGGACCGTGTCGTACTTTTGGGTTTCACACCCGGACCTTTCGCCGAGCATTCGTGAAGTGGCCCTCTCCAAGATGTCTCCAGATCTCAAGGAGCTTTGGCTTACTTCTCCTATTGAACCGATGTTCCCCCCGCCGGGACACTTCGGAACATGCCGGATCTGTGGGCAACGTGGTCCCATGACGGAAGAGCATCTGCCCCCCAAAAGCTCGGGCAACAAGGCGAACTTCAAGAGGGCAACGTTCCAGGATTGGATGAAGGCGGACGATCTGATCATGACGCCCGGCAGTCCTCTGGTTCAGGGTGGCGTGCGGGGTTTCATGCTCTGTAAGGAATGCAACAACTTCACAGGGAGGTGGGCGAGGGAATACAGGGATTGGGCGGCGGCCATCGCTTCGATTCTCGGTCAACTTCCCATGTCTCCGGGTGAGCTTGCCGAACAGCCTGGTTTTGCGACGATCCCTAAGTGCGAGCTTCGAGACGTGTACCCAGGTCGATTCGTGCGGCAGGCTCTGAGCATGATGATGACGGTGAGCGGCTCTAACGAGTTGGCTGGTCGTTATCCAGTCATCAAGGAGCTTGCCCTCGGCGGCCCGCCCTCCCCGCTCCCCGGAGGTATGCGCTTGTTCTTCGGGATCTGCGCCGGTCCCAACGCTCGCTTCTTTGGTGGGCCTCTGGGTACCCCTCGCTTTGACACAAACAGAGAATCCTGGACATGGGTGCTTGAGGCTGCATTGCCTCCTATTGGAATCCAGCTTGTGACCGAAGGAGATGCGGCCTACGGATTCGGCCTCGACATCTCATCCTTCACCGAGATGTCTGTCGACTCCACGATGACACTGGTCGTAGACGCTCTTCAGGTGGGCTTTACCTTCTCGCCCTACCCGAGTGACTACCGCTCTGCGGCTCAGATGCGCCTTGAAGAGTCACAAGTACAGGAGTGATCGGAGTGCGACTGTCTACGGCTTCGTCATCGGATGCCGTGTTCCCACCAGCTCTGCTGCATCCTCTGTAGCCTCTGCCCCAGTCGTGCCCAGGGTCCATGGGGCACAGAGGGAGGAGCGGGTGGCGGGCATGGCAGCGATCACCGTCGAGAACAACCTGGGCAGAGTTCGAAGTGGATAGCACCGACCTCGCCGAGGTTCAACGGACGCTTTGGGCTGCCGCCGACGAGCTTCGGGCCAACTCGTCGCTCGCCGCCAATGAGTACCGTGGGCCGGTGCTCGGACTGATCTTCCTCGCCTACGCCGAGTTTCGCTTCGACCAGGTCCGAGAGGAGGTCGAGGCCCACGCCACGGCACGACATCCAGTGACGGCTGATGACTATCGAGCCAGGTCCGTTCTCTTCATCCACGACGAGGCCCGGTTGTCGCATCTGGTCCATCTGCCCGAAGGGGAGGACCTCGGCGGAGCGGTCGACACGGCAATGCGGTTCATCGAGACTGACAACCCCGAGCTGAAGGACGTGCTCCCCAAAGGCTACCAACGCCTAGAGAAGTCGACGCTCGTCGAGCTGCTTCGGCTCTTCGCTCCTCTTCCCCGCAAGCTCTCGGGTGATGCCTTCGGGCTTATCTATGAGGACTTCTTGTCGAACTTCGCAATGGCGGAAGGTCGTCTCGGTGGCGAGTTCTTCACCCCGCACTCGATCGTCAGGCTTATCGTCGAGATCATCGAGCCGTTCCATGGTCGGGTATTCGATCCGGCCTGTGGATCGGGCGGCATGTTCGTTCAGTGCGCCAAGTTCGTCGAACGCCACCAGCATTCGGCCACCGACGAGCTGGCTGTATACGGCCAGGAACAGAAGGAGGTGACGGTCCCGCTGGCCAAGATGAACCTCGCCCTACACGGCTTGTCCGGCGACATCCGCCTCGGCAATAGCTACTACGACGATCTGCACCACAGTCTCGGTGCTTTCGACTTCGTCATGGCCAATCCACCGTTCAACGTGAACGGGGTCGACAAGGACAAGTTGGCCGGTGATCCTCGCTATCCATTCGGCCTCCCCAAGCCCGACAACGGCAACTACTTGTGGATTCAGCTCTTCTACTCCGCTCTGGCTGAGGATGGCCGGGCCGGGTTCGTTATGGCCAACTCGGCGGGGGACGCTGGGCACTCAGAGCGTGAGATCCGCCGTCAGCTCATCGAGTCGAAGGCCGTCGACGTGATGGTGGCCATCGGCACCAACTTCTTCTATACGGTCACCTTGCCGGTGACCTTGTGGTTCCTCGACAAGGGGAAGTTGGGCACCGACCGGGAAGACACGGTGCTCTTCATCGACGCCCGCCACACGCACCGCCAGATCGACCGTGCTCATCGTGACTTCCTACCCGAGCAGATCGAGCTGCTTGCCAACATTGTGCGGCTCTACCGGGGCGAGGACGTTGAGACGGTCGCCGGGAGCGAGTCGCATACTGAAGGAACGGTTCCCAGACGGCAACTACGTCGACGTGCCTGGCCTATGCAAGGTGACAACCCTCACCGAAATCGAAGCGCAGGGGTGGAGTCTCAATCCAGGTCGCTACACGGGGACCGCCGCCGTCGACGACGACGAGGGCGACTTCGTCGAGAAGCTGGCTGGTCTATACGAAGAGTTCGGTCGGCTCAGCAATGAGGCCGACCAGTTGCGGAGCAAGGTCGATGCCTCGGTCAAGGGACTTCTTGGGTGATGGCGGATTGGATCGAGCAGACGATCGCCGAACTGGCCAGTCCTGACCAATACGCCCTGGCCACAGGCCCATTCGGATCGGCAATCAGCTCCAAGTACTTCGTCATGGAGGGCGTTCCGGTTCTGAGGGGATCGAACCTAAGTCTCGACGTGGGAGTGCGCATTGACGACGAGGGACTCGCCTTTCTCACACCCGAGAAAGCCGACTCGTTTCAGCGAAGCAAGGCACGTGATGGCGACCTCGTGTTCACCTGCTGGGGGACCATCGGACAAGTAGGGCTTGTTGACAGTCGGGCCAGATTCGATGAGTACGTGTTGTCGAATAAGCAGATGAAAGTCACTCCCGACCCACGCAAGGTGAACAGTCTCTTCCTCTACTACCTCCTGTCTAGTCCTCAGATGGTCGAGGAGGTTCGAAGTCAGTCGATCGGTGCCGCAGTGCCGGGGTTCAATCTCGGCCAACTTCGGCAGATTCATGTACGGGTGCCACCCTTGGATGTGCAGTGGAGAATCGCTCGAATACTTGGAAGCATCGACGACCTGATCGAGAACAATCGTCGACGCATCGAAGTGTTGAATCAGATGGCGCAAGCGACGTACCGGGAGTGGTTCGTCAGCTTCCGGTACCCCGGCCATCAGAATGCTGGATTCATCGACTCGCCTCTCGGTCCGGTCCCAGATGGCTGGGGAGTGAGTCCACTCGGCGAGGTATCCACTAACTTCGATCGCCTTAGAAAACCGCTATCGAAGGCAAAGAGAGCTGAGCGCAAGGGCGCCTTTCCTTACTACGGGGCAGCGAAGCTCATCGACTGGATCGACGGGTGGATCTTCGATGGGGAGTATTTGCTCTTCGCAGAGGATGGCAGTGTCCAGACCAGTGACGGGTTGCCCGTTCTTCAGCTCGTTGATTGCAAGTTCTGGGCCAACAACCACACACACATTCTTCAGGGCAACGGTGTCTCGACGAGATTTCTCAACCTGGCATTGGCGAACTATCCGATTGTCGGGCACATCACTGGTGCGGCGCAGCCAAAAATCACACAAGCCAATCTGAACCGGATTCCGCTGGTAGTCAGTCCACCGACGATTCAGAAGAGGTTCGATGCCACCATCGACCCAATGTTCGATGAGTTGAAGCAACTCACTGCGGCGGTGGCGCCACTAGTCGCTATTCGTAACCTGCTCCTCCCGAAGCTGGTGACCGGACAGATCGACGTTTCGTCGTTGGACCTTGACATCGTCGTGGAGTCCGTGGCGTGAACCCTCGGCGCTATACGGAGGCTGAACTCGTCGAGAACCCCGCTCTCGACCTTCTCGCCGAGCTGGGTTGGACTGTTGTCGACGCATACGCCGAGACGCTCGGACCGGCTGGCACTCTCGGTCGGGACTCGATCCACGAGGCCGTCCTGACCCACCGTCTTCGTGACGCCCTTCACTTCCTGAATCCATCGGTCCCAGACGATCTGATCGAGGAGGCATTGCTGTCGATCACCAAGGACCGGTCGGCTGATGGATCGGACCCGAGCCAGCAAGGAGATCCACACTCTCCTGCGTGACGGGTACCGGGCTGAGTGGCGAACCGATGATGGCGAACCGCACTTACGCCACCGTCCGCTACATCGACTTCAACGATTCTCTCAAGAACGACTGGCTCGCCGCCTCGCAGGTGTGGATCGCCGGGGACCTCCATCGCCGTCGGGCCGACACGATCCTCTTCGTCAACGGCATCCCGCTGGTGCTGGCCGAGTTCAAGGAGCCGAACCGTCCGGTCAAGGCGGCCTACGACGAGAACCTGACCGACTACTACGACACCATCCCGCAGCTCTTCTGGCCCAACGGGTTCGTCATCCTCTCCAACGGTTCGGAGGCCAAGGTCGGGGCTACCTACGCCCCCTGGGGCTTCTTCGGAGACTGGAAGATCATCGACGCCGAGGGCACTCGGGGCGTGGTCGCCTTGGAGACGGCCATCCGGGGGACCTGCGCCCACGATCGGCTCCTCGATCTGATCGAGAACTTCGTGGCCTACATGGAGCGACCCGGTGGGCTGGTGAAGAGCTTCGCCCGCAACCACCAGGTGCTCGGCGTCAACTCTTCGATCGAGAACCTCGTTCGCATCCGGGCCGCAGGTGACAAGCGCCTCGGGGTGTTCTGGCACACCCAGGGATCTGGCAAGAGCCTGTCCATGTTGTGGTTCACCCAGAAGGTGCTGCGCCGACTTCCCGGCTCGTGGACGTTCGTCATGGTCACCGACCGGATCGAACTCGACAACCAGCTCCACGGCGAGTTCGCCGATGCTGGGGTCATCTCCAAGGAAGCTCGGGTCCACGCCGAGGACTCGACCCACCTTCGGGAGCTACTTCAGGCTGATCACCGCTACGTGTTCACGTTGATCCAGAAGTTCCGCATCGACAAGGCGGCCGGGGAGACGGCAGATGCCGGTGCTCTCGGACCGCCACGACGTGATCGTGATCACCGACGAGGCGCACCGAAGCCAATACGACACGCTGGCCCTGAACATGCGAAACGCTCTCCCGAACGCCGCCTTCATGGGCTTCACCGGCACCCCACTCCTGAGCGGGGAGGAGCTGACTCGAAGGGAGTTCGGCGACTACGTCAGCATCTACAACTTCCGAGACGCCATCGAAGACGGGGCCACCGTCCCGCTCTACTACGAGAACCGCATCCCGGAGCTGCAGCTCATCAACGAGGACTTCGCCGACGAACTGACCGAGCTGTTGGAGGAGGCCGAACTCGACGAGGACGCCGAAGGGCGCTTGGTGCGTCGGTTCGGTCGGGAGTATGCGCTCATCACCAGGCCCGAGCGCCTGCGTACCGTAGCCAGGGACCTGGTCCGGCACTTCGTCGGCCGGGGCTTCGCTGGCAAGGCTATGTACGTCGGCATCGACAAGGCGGCCGCCGTGCGCATGTACGACCTCGTGCAAGAGGAGTGGACCGAGCACCTGGCCGAGCTTCGCACCCTGCACGACAGCCTCCCCGAGCTGGAACGGCCCTGGCTGGCCAGTCGGATCGAGCTGATGGAGACGACCGACATGGCCGTCGTGGTCAGCCAGGGTCAGAACGAGATCAAGACTCTGGCCGACAAGGGCCTCGACATCCGACCTCACCGGGCCAGGATGAACGCCGAGGCCCTCGACGAGGAGTTCAAGGACCCGAGCAATCCACTGCGATTGGTGTTCGTGTGCGCGATGTGGATGGTCGGGTTCGACGCCCCGAGCGTATCGACCATCTATCTCGACCGCCCGATGCGCAACCACACCTTGATGCAGACCATCGCCCGAGCCAACCGGGTGTTCCCTGACAAGGACAACGGCCTGATCGTCGACTACATCGGGGTGTTTCGAGATCTTGAACGTGCGCTCGCTATCTACGGGGCCGCCAACGCCGAAGCCGGTGTCGACTCACCGATTCAGGACAAGTCCGAACTCCTGGCCGCCCTGGCCCAGAGCGTCGAATTCGTTGCTGAGTTCTGCGGCCGCTACGACATCGACCTCGACGAACTGCGGACTGCCTCGGGATTCAACTTCATCGCTCTGCGGGACGCTGCCGTTGAGGCGCTCTTGGTCGACGAGGAGGTGCGGACGGAGTTCCTCGCTGCCGCGGCTCAGGCCCGAAAGCTGTTCAAAGCCATCTTGCCCGACCCGATGGCTGCCAGCCTACCAGTCGCCCGTGGCGGTCATCAGAGTGCTCGCCGAGCGGATCGCTGACCTCTCCAAGGCGCCGCAGGCGGATCTCACTGCGGTGGCAGATGCTGTCGACGCCCTGCTCGACCGTTCAGTGGGTGCCGAGGAGTACGTCATTCGAGCGGCGGCAGAAGGAATCGAACCGGACCCGTTGATCGACCTGTCGCAGATCGACTTCGATGTCCTCGCCGCCCAGTTCGCCGGTCGCAAGCGGGCCGAGACTGACCGGCTGGCCTCGTTGTTGAAGGTGCGAGCGGTGAGTGCGGCAACCCGCAATCCGACCCGTTTCGATCTTGTCGATCGGATCGAGGAACTGATCGCTTCTTACAACGCTGGCAGCCTCAACATCGACGAGTACCTACGTCGCCTGATCGCCCTGTCCCACGATCTCAGTGCCGAGGAACGGCGCACGGTCGTCGAGGATATGACTGAGGAGGAGCTGGCGATCTTCGACCTTCTCACCAAGCCGGACCCGGTGCTCGATGATGCCGAACGGGAGCGAGTGAAGGCCGGGGCCAAGCAGTTGCTGGCCCACCTCCATGAGAAGCTCGTCTTGGACTGGCGGCGTAAGGCTGCGACCATGGCGGGAGTGCGCACCACGATCGTAGAAGTCCTCGATCAGGAACTTCCCGGCGATCCTTACCCGCCCGAGGTCTTCGACACCAAGGTGCAGGCCGTCTTCGACCACGTCATCACTGCCTACGGTGACGACGGGTCCAGCGTCTATCAGGGCGACGAGGTCGTCGTCCATGCGGGAGTGGCGAACGTCGCTGTCTCGGCAGTTGCCGGCATGAGCGGCGTCGGCGTTGCTCCCCAGGCCGACCTCGACACGATCGCCGACCAGGTAGTGGAGCGACTCAGGCGGGATGCGGATCTTGCGTCCAGGGTGGCCGAACAGCTTGGTCTCCCTGGTGGAGCAGCTCTACGGACCATTGAGGAGGTCATCACCAATGACGAGGACTTCGCCGTGGAGTTCAAGTCAACGGCCCGATGGGACATCCGGGAGGGCAAGCCCAACAAGGCGATGGAGGATGCGGTCGTGAAGACAGTTGCTGGATTCCTCAACACTGAGGGCGGGACCCTGCTCATCGGTGTCGGACCCGACCGACATGTCGTGGGACTCGATTACGACTACCCCCGAGTGAAGCCCCCGAACGGCGATGGCTTCGTCAACTGGCTCACGACCCACTTAAACAATGCCATCGGTCACGCCGCAGTGATGCGCACTCGTGCCCGTATTGCCCTTCACGAGGGCAAGGAGATCTGCCGTCTCGATGTCGCTCGATCCTCTCAACCCGTGTGGGCCAACACCAGTCAGAAGGAGCGGGTGTTCTTCGTCAGGATGAACAACTCAACGACGAGAGTTACCCGACGACGAACTCGACCACTACCTAGCCGATCGCTGGCCCTCACCCAACTGAAGCGATCCTCAGCCTCGAACGCCCAATCGAAGAGATCGCACTGACAATCGGGCCGAGCCGCAAGACCGTCTATCGGCACCTGCACGATAGTCCCTCTTGGTCGAGCCTTTGGATATCGAAGGGATGGGAACATGCCGGAACAAGCTGTCATTCCTAGGTACACGATGGATCGGCCAAACAGCGAGGTCGCCCTGTACCAGGGACTCCTTCGAGTGACTTCGGGCGAACGGCACATCGAATGTTCGGGTTCGATCAGTCTTCGCTGGGAACCGTTTCCACGACTGGTGGTGGAGTTTGAAGTTGAGGGTTTTCAAGAAGAGCTGGAACGTGAGAACCCCTTGGAGGTCGAGGCCGTCGAGATAGGCGGTAAAGGCACGGGCCTCTTACTTGCTCTTCGCAGCGTGATGAACGTGAGTTCAGGCTGGAAACAATCTTACTCCGGTGTGATCTGGGAGTTCCTCGTCGGTTCGCCGGCGGCCACGGAAGAGGTCATCTTTCACGTGGCGAACTTCCCTCGCTACTTCGGGACTTTTGTTGAGAACACGGACGAACACGGAACGGAAGGACATTGGGCTGGCCGTCTTGACATCTCTACAGATCGTTGGCGGACCATCCTGGATCTCAGTACAAGTGCACGTGACGCCTCGTGGTGGGATCAGTTCAGCGCCCAAGGCGGATACGCCCTGACTCATGTCGGCCGGCTGACCCGAACAGATTCAACGGAAGTGGCATTCGAAGATCTTGAGGTCATTCAACCTCTTCTCAAGATGGGCCTGTCGATGCTGCGCAGCGAAAGGACGGAACCTGCTCTGTATCTCGGTATTCACGATGGGGAGACCGTCTGGGAGCTATGGCGGGCACCTGACGTGGCTCCCTGGTTCGGACCCGAAAGCTGGATGCCTCATACGCAGCTCGTGACATTCACGCCCCCAGAGGTCGATGCGTTCCAGTCAATCTTCAATACTCTTGCTTCATCCTTTGGTGATCGGGTGGAGCGCAGCGGGCTCACCAGAGCAATCAACTGGTACACCCAGGGCATCGAATCAAGACTTCAGCCCGTTGCGAACAAGGTGATCTTTGCTCAGGCCGGCCTGGAGCTGATGTCGTGGATGCGGATCGTGAAGGACGGAGTCTTGGATAGCGACGGATTTCGCAAGCTGGATGCAGCGGAGTCTCTCCGTCTCGCACTCGAACTAATAGGGGTCGAGCGGAATGTGCCGGACACTCTCAGTGAACTGTTTGCTGCAACCCGATCGACAGGCAAGGGGCTCAGAGAACTTGACGGGCCTGCCAGTATCACAGAGATTCGAAATGGCACCTTGCATCCAGAGGAGAAGCAGCGGTTGTCCGATGACGCAGTCGTGCAACGGGGAGCAGCATTGGCTTTGAGATACTTGGAACTCCTTCTGCTGCGCCGCCTCGGCTATTCGGGTTTGATGCGCAATAGAACTAGATCCGATTTCAGTCCTGAAGCTGTGCCTTGGTCCAAGTGAGGTGAATGGCGCTACGAACTGTGCATTTCAACGAGGACTCAGGATGCGTGGGGGCTAGCGTCGGACTCAATCACAAGCTTCGATGGCGTCGTGAGGACATCCGACAATCTCCTGCCGGCGTCCCTTTGTTTGCAAAATACGGCAAGCTGGCCTTCGGAAGCTTCACCGATGACGATCCAGTTGGGTTGGTTCAACTCTGATGCCTTCCCATTGCCGTATGCACGAATCTCTTGCAGGAGATCGAAATAGCTGATCCGCAGGTCCACGCTCAATGTAAGTCCGAAGTTGCCCGAGAAGACCAGCGAGAAGTTCGACCAACCATGACGAGCGACGTGATTGGCAATATGAACAACGGCACCGTCAGCCGCCTGAAGTGACTTGGCGTCTCCTTCAATCATGGCCAGGGATGCCGACATCCAATGTCGTGGATGCTGATCTTCCAGGCGTTGCAGATACGAAGCGAGATTCTCTGGGAGCAGTCGTGCCGGCTTTGGGGCTGGGGTCTGTCTTACTCCATCCACCGTGAAGTACCAATCATCAAACGCTTCGGTGAAGCTGCTCAGATACAGCTCATCGAATCCCTCTTCAAGCATCCTGTCGAAGTACAATCCTTCAAGCATGTAGTTACCCAGCCAGTCGAGTTCGTCGTGCGTTCCTACATGGCCATGACGTTCGAGTCGGAGCCGTCGCAACAGGTACTGAGCTAGCAATGGTCCTTGAATCATCTCGGTTACGACCATGAGGTCACATAGCGACACGACCCACGGTACGGCACGATCCACCGACAGAAGGCCGATGTTTGTAAGCCGATGAGCTTCGGTTGACCAGACCGTCACATCATCGAGGCAAACAATCGCCTCGATCTGAAACATTGCGTTCAAGGCGGACTGCTGGGACTCGTCAAAGCCGAGATTCGTCAGCGTGGATTCCTCAATCCCAACTTCGAGGGCTCGGTGCTGGTCAGCTCCATCGGCAATAAGTTCACCTAAGTCTCGCCTCATGCGAGGTGTTGCCCCTCGCCGAGTGGGTGCGCTGACCCGTCCGCTCTTGCACTGAACCCTGATGGTCAGATCGTCACAGTGAACAAGACCGTCGAGTTCTCCGCTCTTGTTCTCAGCCTCCCAGTCCACGGAATGCCAGCTGCTGCTGTGGGGCAGTGCGCTACCGAGGAGTGCAGTCGCTGTACGTTCGACGTATTTTCCACGGTGTCGCAGATAGCGTTTCCAGAGTGACGCATCTGTGGAAAGAAGATCTTCCATTCGAGGGCGCAGTGCGTCGGCCAGTGATGACGGAACTGGAATCATCCATTCGTCACTGACCTTCAGGATTGGGCGAAATATAAGTGGATGGGCGCCGCCGGGAAATGAGTGATGTTGCGGATCAAAGGCGGTTGGTGGGCAAGTGAAGGCATCGAAAAAACTGCGAACTACATTCACAGGCAGGGATGACTCGTGAGCTAGTGCCTCTTGATCCACAACCGTCATCTCGCCAGCCTGGCCAAACATCTCGGCGTAAGCCATGTGTTGGATCCACTTCTGGACCTCGGAGGGCGTCATCGCAAGGACCTCGGGGGGGAACCCATGATCTGAGTGAGGCTTGCGCCTAGCTCGCTTTACCAGTCGGGATATGTCACGCCGCCCCGGCATTACTTCAGCAACTCGTTCGTTGAGACGCCGTTCGACGATGGCGACATAGGCGTCGATCAGCTTCGAGGCGTCTAGACACGTGAACCCCATGTGAGCCCGACATTCCACGTGAAAGGGTTCCATGAGATCGTTCAGTACTCGCTTCAAGTGAACGGCATAGGCCGATCCTCGGACGGCTAACGACTCCATTCGAGACTCGTGGGCGTATATCGCTTCGTGGTCGTCTGGCGCATCCCGCTGGATCTCGGCTCTTCGAATCGTTCCGAGCGTCTTCTCGTGTTCGAAAATCTCACGAACGAGGCCGACCGCCTCACCCGACCGAACCACGGTCTTCATGGGATTCGCCTGGTGGGTGGTCTTCGGATCGAGGGACAGCGTCTGAAGAGCCAGATATTCAATATGCGCCGACAGACGGTCCGTCTCGGTCTCCTTGTAGGAGTCTGGGTCGAAGTGCAAGTAGGTAAGGCTCGACTCCGAAACAACGTCAATCGGATCGACTTCTTCGAAGATGGCGAGCAGGTCTTCCCGGCACTGTCGCTGTTCTGCACGGATGGAATCCCGCATGGAGATCATTCGGGCAATCACTTCGTCCCGCTGCGACTCGCTCAGGGCAGATCGGAACTCAAGCGTCGAACCAGATCGTGCAACCGATCCCCAGGGCGTCTCAACTAGTTCGTCCGGTACGCCGGGAGTGTCGGAGGGTTCGAGAGGGGGTGGCAAGGTGACGGGCATCCGTGAAGAGAATCGAACAAGTGTTCGTATCTTACTTCTCGGGCTTGACGCAATGGACTGCGTGGCGACCCCGTGCCCCGAAACGTGCCCCGAAACCTTTTGACGGGGGACTGCGGCCAATGCCATCTGGTGCCGTCGTTGTGCCTGATTAGTGGTCATCTTCGTCCGACCCCTGGTCAGAATCCGTGCTGACCTCGCCTTCACACGGCTGAGGTCGTGGGTTCGAGTCCCGCAGCGCCCACCAAATTCCTCCTGGTCAGGGTCTTGCTCGTCCTGACTCTTGTCCTTCAAGTCCTCCGGCGTGCGCGCTACGTGCGCGAACGAAATCGTTTTTTCTCGCGCACGAGACGAGTCGTGAGTGTCGTCCGTGACCTCAGCCCTGGCCTGTGCGCCTTCAGCCAAGGCGTCGATTGCGTCGTTCAAACGCTGTTCGGACCCCGGCAACAGGTGTCCGTAGCGGTCGAGGGTGAAGCTGACCGACGTGTGTCCGGCCCGTGCGGCCACTTCCTTCGGATTCGCCCCTGCGGCCATCCACAAAGCCACGGGCGTGTGCCGTAGATCGTGCGGGCGCAGGTGCTCGAGTCCAGCCTTGCGCACGGCTGGCGCCCAGAAGCGCCGGCGCCACACATTGAGTTGGACGGGGCCACCTTCCGGGGCAGTGAAGACGAGGTCGTCGGGCTGTCGCCCAAAGGTCCGCAGATGCTCGGCCAGTGGATCGGCCACCACGCGGGGGAGTGGGACGCTTCTTTGGCCCGCCCTCGTCTTGGGAGGCCCGTAATACGGATGGCCACCGACGTCGACCACCATCTCGGCGATGGCCACGGTTCGCTGCAGTGGATCCACTCGTTTGGCCCGCAGCCCGAAGAGTTCGCCCGCCCGCAACCCGCCGTAGGCGGCGAGGAGGACGGCCGCTCGGTAGCGCGGGTCCATTGCGTCGGCCAACGCCATGACTTCGCTCGGATTGAGGAAGCGCATCTCAACCCGCTCGATCCGGGGTGCAGGCGTTCCGCAACACGGCACCTTCGAAGTCGTAGCAGTCCTGACACAACGGAGCTCCGACCTGTTCGTCACTGTCTGCGTGCTGCCCCACGCAGAACTGCGGGCGACCGTGTAGACAGACAGCTGACGGGGAGCCGGGGTGACCAAGGCGACCCCGAGCGACGAGTGCACGGCGCCGAAACTGGGTGCGGTCAACGTCAGGAGCACGGCGGGTCGCTGGGTGACGGACTCGTCGGCGCCTTTGCCACCGAGCAATCCGGCTCGAACGAGGTGTCGGGCGTCGCCTCGGTACACGGCTGCACACGAAGGACATCGGGTTTCTCGTCGAGTACCGCAGGCCTTGAGGAACACAGCGTCGGGCAGGCTTCGAGTGGAGAAAACCCGGACACGATCGTCGGCGGTCCGGACGATGGCACTTCCGCGCAGGCGAATGGGATGGCGGCACCAACCGCAGCCCTTCCCCTGAGTTGTGAAGTCCTCGAACTGACTGGCCTGGAGCCGTCGACCAACGGCCCGGATTGCCTCCCAGTCAGATTTCGTCAGATCGGGCTGAGCCATGGAAAAACAGGGTGGACCCTCAGTGTGACAGTCGTCAAGCATCACACCAGTTCGCGCGGCATAAACAGCGGACAACAACGCGCGATGGAGGGCAGTAGAGCGTTGTCACGAGCACTAGCGGCCAATGCACTTATCCCAGAAATTTTCGCAGACGACGCGGCAAGTCGGTCCTGAAGTCCGACTCGACCGCTTTGGGCACTCCTGCGCGCCGCCAAGACGTTGTTGAACCGAGCCGCAACAGCACGAGTTGTGAGGAGTTGCTCTACCCAGTCAAGAGTCACGGGGCGCTGGTGCGTGAAACAGTCCGACATCGGCGACATGATCCATGCGGACGCTGATCAGGGCCGGCTCCGGCCTTCAGCCTGCGCCGGCCCTGGAAGTCGCCGCTCGTCATGCCTCGTTGAGGATGGCACGATGACCGCAGTGCACCTCAGTCCGTGGAACTGCTTTCCTCTGACCGTGGCGTCTCGATGGTCCTCGATCTCGACGTTTTGGCTGGCATGTCCCCGCTTCTGCTTCGAGGGGCCCAAGTCGCATCCAGGCCGGCCGTTGGACGGCCGACCTCTCCATTGTTGGACTACTCGAGGAGTCTCGACGCAGCCCTCAAGGGTCCGCTTCGCCGGCCTCCGGCCGCCCTTGACCGCTGCTTGATGGTGGCTCTGCCCCTGCCCCAATCCGAATCCTCTTTGAGTCAAGACCCCTTTTTCCCGGACATCCAGGCGCGACGAATCAACCCGTCATAGAGCTGGATGACGGCATAGGGTTTCAATGGGTTCGGGAGTGACTTCGCCGAAGAGCCGGCCGCGCAGGGTGTAGAGCCGGTCACGCAGGCATGGAGTCGTCCCTGAGTGTCCTCCCGGACCCCCTATCGGGCGTCGAGGAGCAATTGGCTGTAGACGGCGTTGGAGATCTGATGCTTGAGGGATCGAATCGCTTCCTTCTTCGTCTTGCCCTCGGCGACCTTGCGCTCGAAGTAGATCCTGCTTTGCGTGTCAGGATTGCGGATCTGGGTGATCGCTGCCAAGGTGGCCGGCACATCGAGGACCTCTTCGCCGCGAGCCACCAGCTACTGAGCCAGCAGATAGCCGAGACCTCCTGCGGACTCGATGGCCCAGGTGCGCTTCTCGAAACACTCGGCCCAACTGATGAGTTGGTCCACCTGGCGACTGGTCGCTCGCACCTTGACTCTCGAGAGCTGGTCTTCGGCTCCATCGAGCGCCACGGCTGAGTGCGACGCCTTATGCGGGTCGATGCCGATCATCACATTCATGACTACCTCCTTGTGGTGGTTGACACCACGGGGGGCACTCCTGCTTGTGGACTCCAGTGCTCGTTCCTCTTTTGAGCCACTCCGTGGCGAAGCCCAGGCGGGAGACTCTTCGAAAGAAAGCCAACCAGACCACGCCGGCGGCAGGCACTTTGAGAGCTACCCCGCAAGGACCTCTAAACGCTACGGATCACCCGCAACGCCTGCAGGCAGTCTCAAGCAGGCACTTATGGGCTAAGGGGATGAGGCGGCTTGGTCCGCACATCCGGCGAGTCTTCCGCAAGCACGAGTACGTGACGCGAAGGCGAGCTGTGCCCCGTCGCTAATCCACAGACGAGAGGTGCTTACCGACCTTGGTGACGGAATTGGACGCTCTTTGTCACTCGCAGTTTGTCCGAGTTGTTTCATGTTGTCGTCAGGATTGCAACGCATAGTTGCCACATGCCCGGTGGCTCCGCTGATCTGTTGCTGGCATAGTGCCCAGCGTCCCTTCGAATCGGACAAGAACAAACGAGGTTGCAGCACCCAAGGTGGTGTCCGTGGGTGGCTCTTCCGTATCCGGCCCTTCGCCCGATCTGGCGACGTCTTCTGAGGATCCAGATATCCAAGCGCAAGTCCGCGACCCCGCGCGGAGACGAAAGCCGAGGTGGAGACTCAGTCGCCGGGGTAAAGTCGTGCGTGCATTGATCGTGGTATCGCTCGTGGTCATGCTGTTGTGGGCGACTGTTTCCTATTCGGTCTGGATGCTGCGGCCCACGAGCCTCTCCTGGCAAGTGAATAGCGTTGAATGGGTGAGGTACAACGTCCCGTTCGGCATAGGCAACTGGTTCGCCGACCACGTCGAGCAGGTTTATTACAGCAACCAAGCGCCCAAAAAGGGTGGGCCGCAGTTGAAAAGCCTGCCGAAGGTGGGGGTAAAGCACACCACGACCCCAACGACGTCAGTATGGCCGCCGGCCATTACTCCGATTTTCTCCAGTCCGCTTCCCGGCGAGGGGGTCTGGCAGCCGACCGGGCCATCGATCGATGGTGGTGCTCCCGTTCTCGTGACGACGTACCGTCCTGACCCCAGCTACCCACAGATCGTGGCCTACGTCGCCTGGTTCGATCACACACGTACCGAGCTCGGGTATTACCCCGGCCGTTATGAGCCGCCCAATGCAGCCGTGCGCGGGCCGACGATGGTCCCATACAGCCAGCGTTCGCGTCTCCTTGCGACCTTCAACGGTGGCTTCACCTATGTCGACGGCGACAACGGTTCAGCCGATAACGGCCAAACCAACGAGCCGCTGAAGGACGGCAACGCGACGCTCATCGGCTATACGGATGGTCGCGTGGACATCGTCGATTGGAGCGGGGGACCGAACCCAGGCCCGGGCGTCGCATGGGCCCGACAGAGCCTGGCGCCGATCGTCTGGAACAGCCAGTTGAATCCCACGTTGGACACCAATCCGGACAGCCCGCAGTGGGGATACACGCTCGGCGGCGTGACCCAAGTGTGGCGCACTGGCGTTGGCATCGATGCTCGAGGCAATCTCATTTACGCTGCAGCGAATTATCAGACGGTGGTCAGCATCGCGCAGATCCTGCAGCACGCCGGAGCCGTGCGGGCGATGGAATTCGACATCAATCCTGAATGGCACACGCTCAACACGTACAACCCCCCGGGCCTCAACCCCACAATGGTTGGGCCCAACCCGAATCAGTCGCCCGACCGCTACCTCGTCCCCGATGACCGTGACTTCTTTGCGGTCTACCGACGGGTTCCCGGCCCGGTAACTGTCCCCTTCGGGTAAGGATCGCTCGCCTGCGACGATTTACATCGCGTTCACCTGTAACAGGCATCAACTCAATGCCAAGGGTGCCCCCGTACGCCGGACCTGAGCCACTTAAATGTGGATGGTGCCATCGGAATCGAGCGACCAGCCAGGGTTGTGCGCCACTTCCCAGACGTACCCATCAGGATCGGCGAACGCACCAGTTGTGCCGCCCCAGTCGGCCACGGATGGGTGACGAACGATTGACCCTCCAGCTTGGACGGCTTCATTCAACACATCGGTCACCTCTTCGGGCGAGCGCACGTTGTAAGCCAACTCGATTCCCGGGGCGCCGTGGCCGCCTAGGGCAGTCCATAACCCAAAGACCATGCCTCCAGCTTGGAAGAAGCAGACCTCGTCATCGGGCTGCTGAGCACCCGACCAGCCGAGAGCTTCATAGAAGTCTCGGGCTCGGACGAGATCTGAGACTCCGAGGGTGACCAGACTGACGCGCTGTTCCACTCGACGATTATGGCAACCGGTCATGACAGACGAGAGATCTCGGTGGGGGTGCCCCCGTCCGTCGGATCAAAGTGCAATACGAGACCTAGTTCCGCATTTGGCTTTAGGCCGGAAAGGCTTTGGTTTCTCCGTACCAGGAGATGGGGTCACGTTTGACCGCCTCCCACCGTCGCTTTCCCGATGCGGCCAACAGCGCCTGGAGTGACGCGTCTCTGCTTGAACGCTGCCACAGGGCTTGTCGGCTCTGGCCGAGGGACTCGGCAATCTGCTCCCACGACAGCCCAGCCGAGCGCGCAAACGAGATTGCTTCTTTCTGGGCGGCATCAAAGTAACGACTAAACGCAGCCGCTACTTGAAGGACTTCGAGCGGGTCGGGGTGTGCACTTGTCCTAATGCGCTCCCATGCTTCCCAGAACGACTCCGAAGGTTTCACTGTCACAACACTGAACGAATCGCAACCGTCTGTCAACACTCGTTTACGACCGTGAGATACTCGGTCGGCCAAACCTCTCCCTCCGACCTGTCCCAGACTGCCGGTTATGCGGGTGATCCAATTTCCCTAGTCTGCTGCCATACAGGGTGATCCGGGGCTCGGCATTGGTCCGACCGTGGTGTCCGAGATCACCGAGCGTGCAATGGAAGGCTGCTTCGGGGCATTCTTGTGCGATGGTTCTGACTGGGAATGAGTGGAACCGCCCTGCCGACGAGGCTCTCCAAGAGCTCATCGACAGATGGTGCGACCGACGGGACCTCGAAGCCCTTTCGATCCTTCTACCCGCGTACATCTTGGTTGACCCCCCTGGGTTCACCAATGACTGAGCACGTGTCCTCGAGGCCCTCTGCGAACTGAGGGCGAGCCACCTTCTGCCCGATGATGAAAAGGCTGAGTTGGAGCGCGTGATCGTCCTCGTGGAGCAGACGGTCTATCCGCGGTAGGGCGCTCGAAGGCTCATATCTCACGGACCGACGGTCGCCCCGTCCGCCGGCATGGTTTGGGAGGCAAGTTGGCTGGTGACCGATCGCCCGGGACAATCTCCTGGGTCGGATCAGTCCCTCCTCAGTTGAGAAGGACGTGAGGGCACCCGCAGGTCGGCGGCAGCCTCCATCCGTCCAACTCGCGACTCGGCCCTCTTTCGAGCACTCGGAGCTGGGGCGAGGGAAACTGTGAATAATGACCGAACCGCTCTCTACTCGCTACACCAGGACCGCCGAAGGGACGTACCTTGCCTACCAGGTCTCGGGCGATGGCCCCATCGACTTGGTGTTGCCCATAACCGGAAGCGCGGCGGTCGAGCTGATTTGGGAAGAGCCGGAAGTGAGCCAATTCATTTCACGTCTGGCTTCCTTTTGCCGTCTCATCACCTTCGATCCGCGGGGATTTGGCAGCTCGGGACGGCTGGATGCTGGTGCCGTTCCAGCAGTACAGGCATGGAAGGACGATATTGGCGCTGTCATGGACGCAGTTGGGACTGACAGCGCGGCGTTCCTTTCGTGGGGAGAGAGCACCGGAGCGACGATGTTCTTTGCGGCGACGTACCCCGAACGAGTACGGAGCCTTGTTCTCGTCAACGCCTACGCCCGATACGCCCGTGATGAGGCAACCCCGTGGGGACTGAGCGCGGATCTCATTCCCGCCTATGTGTCGGCCATTGAGGAGATATGGGGCACCGGCGCGTGCACGGAGACTCTGGCACCGAGCATGGTCCGAACGGAGAATGCACGACAACATTGGGGGCGCATCGAACGCCTTACGGCCAGTCCCGACGTACTGGCGGAGAGCACGCGCGCCGTGATGGAGAGCGATGTGACCTCCGTGCTGTCAGCCATACAGGCGCCGACGCTCGTGATCAGCAGACAAGGAGATCGCCACGTCCGCTCTGAGCACGGTCGCGCGATTGCAGGTCGCATCCCCGATGCCGACCTCGTCGAGCTTGCCGGAAATGACCATCTCCCTTTCGCCGGTCAAAGCGAGGAGGTCCTGGACGAAATACAACGGTTTCTGACTGGCACCACACCCGTTCGGGTTCTCGATCGAGTGTTGCTCACGGTTCTCTTCACCGACATCGTAGGGTCGACGGAACATTTGGCACAGCAAGGTGATCGACAGTGGCGCGACTCACTCAACCGCTACGACTACTCGGTTCAGAGCCAGCTCGAGCGCTTCAGGGGTCGCCTGATAAATACCACCGGAGACGGAACCTTGGCCACCTTCGATGGGCCCGCGAGAGCTATCGAGTGCGCCCGGGCCATTGTCGCAGACGTCAAAAGTATTGGCATAGATCTTCGTGCTGGTCTCCATACCGGCGAGGTAGAGCTTCGAAGTCAGGATGTAGCTGGCATGGCCGTGCACATTGCAGCA
The DNA here is from genome assembly GCA_963840435.1 of uncultured Acidimicrobiaceae bacterium. Taxonomy (GTDB): domain Bacteria; phylum Actinomycetota; class Acidimicrobiia; order Acidimicrobiales; family RAAP-2; genus Bog-473. Next base: position 27,718 of record CAWIYY010000003.1, read on the forward strand.
CGCATTTCCGCACTGGCGGTCGCAGGTGAGGTGCTCGTCTCTCGCACCGTTACTGACCTTGTCGCAGGATCGGGGATCGGTTTCGCGGACCGTGGTGAATACCAACTGAAGGGTATTCCAGGATCCTGGCGATTGTCCTCCGTCAAGTCCTAGTCCGGCACGTAGCTACGCAGGCTCGGGTGACCCCGTACGCCCGGAGTGGGTGCCACCTACCGGCACCATGGGGGCATGCCCCACTTGCCTATTGCGCCGCCAAAGTGGGACACCCTGAAGAGTCGAACGACCCCAATTGCTGCTCCCCGCGTCGGGACTCGCCCCCGGCCGACGACGCCCGTCAAGCGGACGGACCCTGGACACGAAATCGAGGTCTACGAGGGTTCCCTCGAGGCTGGTGTCCTCTACCGCCAGGCCTGTCCGTCTATCAGACGAGTGGCGGTCGCCACTCCGAGGAGAGAAACGAGGAAATCCATGACAACCAAGACAATTGGATCAAAGGCAGATCAGCAGGCGGTACTCGGCGTCCTGAAGGGCGTGTACGAAGCCTGGGAGGCGAACGACGCCGAGGCGTTCGTGGCCGACTACCTCGACGATGCCAGTGTGGTCCAGCCTGGCGTCTACAAGAAGGACCGCCAAGAGATCCAGCGCACCATGGCCGGTGCGTTCGCGGGCCCGCTCAAGGGCTCGCGGGTGATCGACCAACCCCAAGACGTCCGGTTCCCCAACGACGACACGGCCATCGTGATCAGCGAGGGCGGGATCGTCTTTCCCGGACAGAAGGCAGTGCCGAGCGAGGGCACGGTGCGGGCCACGTGGGTGTTGGCCAAGCGCGACGGCCGCTGGCTCGTCGCGGCGTACCACTACAGCGCCGCGCACTAGCGATCGGGGTACGAGGCGGCTTCTTTAGTTCTGTGGGAAGCCGTCTCGTGCCTCCCGCGGAGACTGGCCGGATCGAGTTTGGTCGCGAGCGCGCCTCAGCCGAAATGCCCTGTCCTCCTGGCACAGCCTTGATCGTCTAGTAGACGTTAGATGTCCGCGAAATAGAGGAAGGAAGGTCTGACCATGGCGCTCTACGTGGCTTTGTGTTACTACGACCGAGACCGCTACTGGGACGAGCCTCCCGAGACCGAGTTCTCTCCTGAATATACGGAGTTCGCCCGGCGGGCCACAGAAGCGGGGGTGTTGCGCAGCGGTGAGGCGCTTCACCCGGTGACCATGTCGACCACCATCACCGTTTCGGGCGGCAGGGGCGGCGACGTGATGTTGACAGACGGTCCGTACGCCGAGGCAAAAGAGGTCCTGGCCGGCTACTTCGTGCTGGAGACGGCCGATCTTGACGAGGCGATCACCTGGGCGGTCCAGATCCCGGCCGCTTGGAGGGGCAAGATCGAGCTCCGCCCAATCGCGCCCCACCACGCCTAGGCGTCCGGCCGTGGACGCCAGCGCCGCCCTGGTCAAGGTGCTCAGGGAGGAAGGCCCGAGAGTGCTCGCCGCCCTGGTGCGCCAGCTCGGCGACTTGCCGGTGGCCGAGGACGCCCTCTCTGAGGCCACGATCGCCGCCTTGGGCGCCTGGCCAGGGTCGGGGATCCCGGACAACCCCCGAGCCTGGCTGACCGTGGTGGCTCGGCGCAAGGCGCTCGATCTCCTGAGACGGGAGTCGAACAGAACCGACAAGGAGACGGCGGCGTTCCGATGGGCAACGGAGCGCGCGATAGACGAGATGGAGGAGGTGATCGACGCGATGGAGACCGAGAGCCAGTTGCGAGACGACATGCTGCGCTTGATTTTCACCTGTTGCCACCCCGCTCTCAGCCGAGAGGCACAGGTGGCCTTGGCCTTGCGCACGCTGGCCCGCCTCGAAGTGGATGCCATCGCCCGAGCCTTCTTGGTGCCCCAGGCCACGATGGCCAAGCGCCTGGTACGGGCGAGGTCCAAGATCGCCACCGCCCACATCCCTTATGCAATTCCTTCCGACGCGGAGCTCCCCGATCGTCTGGCCGCCGTGCTGGCCGTGGTGTACCTGATCTTCAACGAGGCCCACGCGCCGACCGGCGGAAACGCAGTGACCCGGGTGGATCTGGAGGCCGAGGCCGTCCACCTGGCCCGCTTGTTGGTGGAGTTGATGCCCGACGAGCCCGAGGTGCTGTCTTTGCTGGCTCTGCTGCTGTTCACCTCAGCTCGCACCCCGGCGCGAAGCGACGCCCAGGGCCACGTCGTGACCCTCGCCGACCAGGACCGCGGTCGATGGAACCACGAGGCGATTGCGGAGGGATCGCGGTGCCTGTTTCGGGCTGTCATTTTGTCTGGCGGCACGGCTGGGCTCTACCAACTTCAGGCTCACTTGGCTGCGGCCCACTCCACCGCTCCGAGCTGGTCCGAGACCGACTGGGACAGGATCATCGGGCTGTACGACCTAATCGGGGCGGCCGGAGCCAACCCGGTCGTGGCGCTCAACCGGGCCGTTGCGGTGACTGAACGCGATGGGCCTGAACACGGGCTGGCCGCACTGGAGGCCATCGTCGGGCTGGAGCAGGCCCATCTCTGGCACGCCGCTCTGGCCGACAATCTCCGACGGCTCGGCCGGACGGCAGAGGCTGCCGGAGAGCTAGAAACCGCCGCCTCGCTGGCACCCACCGAGGGCGAGCGACGTCTGCTTGTGTCTCGTCTCCTCGACGTGAGGCCCGAGCCCGCCTGACAGATTCGAGGGCCGGAAGTGTCCTCTCTTGGTTTCGCCGTTCGTCCTTTCACCAAACGCAGATCCCGATCTCGGAGATCACATTAGAAGATCCCGATCTCGGAGATCACATTAGAGAGGAGAAGCAGATGACAGCCAGCAACGCCGAAGAGACGATCTCACAGGAGAAGTACGTGTCCGTGACCACCTTCCGCAAGACCGGGGTGGCCGTCGAGACGGCAACCTGGATCGTCCCGCTCGACGGCGGCCGGGTCGGCCTCTTGACCTCCTCGGCCTCCGGCAAGGCCAAGCGGCTACGGAACAACCCGAGCGTGACCCTGCAGCCGAGCGACGTCCGAGGCCGGGTTCAAGCCGGCACCACGCCGGTGACCGGCACCGTTGAGCTGGTGACCTCCGGTCCGGACTTCGAGGCGATCACGTCCAAGATGAAGGCCAGGTACGGCGTAATGGTGCCAATCATGCGGATGGTGGACAGTGTGCGACACCTGGGCAAGGGCCCCTTTCCCTATGCGGACACCGGCGTGGTGATCACGCTCCAGGGCTGATCTCGGCGACTGTGGCGGGCATTAGCGGTCGGCACTCTCCAGATCGGCTGGGTCACGGACACAGTTTTCAAAGGCCGAACGGCCGAATGGCTGCTAGGCCCGGGTGGTTGGATTGGCTCCGTCGAACTGTCCGTTCGAGCGGACTGCGGTTGCGCCACCCCGACAGATTTGCCGACTGATGGTTGCCCAAAAACGCGCTGCGGCTACGTCCCTCGCACTATCCCCTACCGCCGGCTGAGGGTCGCACCGCGATCAGGTGTCCGCGAGCCACACCCGGAGTGATCCAACGGCTTGGAACCCACTGTTCTGAGCATCAGCCAGTGCCTCACCGCGTTCGTAGCCAATCAGCGGGAGATCGGGGAAGAACGCCCGGGCACATTGCGCCAGTGCGGACCATGTCTCTGAACCATGACCTGCCTCGGAGAAGACATTGGAGATTCCAGCGGCGCCTGCGCTCCGGTTCGCGATTCCGCCAGCCAGGATTCGGTCGTTCGCTTTTCGACCGAGGACGACAACGGCCTCAGAAAGCAGTCCCGGCAGGAAGAGACCCCTGGGCCCGTCGTCTTGGCGCCAGGCCTGTTCCCAGAGACCCAAGCCATCGGGGTCCGTGAACTCGGTCCAGTCCGAGGGGACACTCCATGTCTTGGCCGCAGGTGTTGACGACATGATCCATTGGGCATCGAAGAGGACGCGAAACCCATGGGGTGCCAGATCGAGAGAGGCGAAACTGTCTTTGATCGTGCAGCCGGCCGAGGAGTCGATGCGCGAGAGCAGATCGGGAACATTCGGCAATGGGATCAGCGTGACTGCATCGGGGAACAGTGGAGGAGTCCGAGCTGGACTCGTCCATGCATCCTGAGCGAAGACACCCTGGCCCCAGTGAGACCCCAAGACGAGATCACACCATCGAGCGTTGTTCTCAGCTCCTAGCTTCTGCCACTCGCCCACCCTTCCGAGTGTTGCATGCCGGGAGGGGGAACCAGCCTGCCCCAGTACATTGATACTTCTCCAAGGGTCCACCGCTTGATTGCTGGTCCTGAATAGCTTCGGGAGTGCTGGTGAGTCCGGTCTGACTTGGAATCCCGTGACGTTGCAAGACGTCGTCGACCGAGACCAACCAGCGGCACATTGAAAGACGGCACGTCCCGTCTCCGAGGTGGGGTGATTGGTCCAGGTTGCGCGAACAACCCAGACCGCCCGTCGCTCCGATCCGGAACGGCCGTGCCATCCCTCACACCAAAGAGAGAAGGGATGACCATGACCATCGTAGAAGCTGCGCGTGGTGTGACCGGTGGTGTTGACACCCATCGAGACGTCCATGTGGCGGCCGCCCTCGATCCGCTGGGTGGTCTGCTCGGATCGGAGTCCTTCAGCACTGATCCCGCCGGATACAAAGCACTCCTCAACTGGCTGCGCTCGTTCGGTGATGTGACCAAAATCGGCGTCGAGGGCACAGGTTCATACGGTGCCGGCCTGGCCCGGCACCTGCGTCGATCGGGCGTCACCGTGATCGAGGTGGACCGACCCAACCGTGACGAGCGTCGGCGCAGCGGCAAGTCCGACCCACTCGACGCCGTCGAGGCTGCTCGAGCCGCACTGAGCGGCCGGGCGACCGGGAGCCCCAAGTCCAGGGACGGTGCCATCGAAGCGATCCGGGTGCTGGTCGTGGCCAAGCGGTCGGCCCGACAGGCCAGGACCAAGGCCCTCATCCAGATGCGTCACCTGGGCTTTTCGGCTCCAGAGGAACTGCGTTGCCGGCTCAAGGGCTTGAGCGTTGCGGCCCTGGTCTCCGAAGGGATCAAATTCCGACCGAGCCGTTCGACAGACACCGTCACTGCCGCCACCAAAGCGTCGCTCTCCTCACTGGCCCACCGGGTCTGCGCCCTCGACGATGAACTCGCTGAGCTCGATGAGCGGATCGAAGCACTCCTGATCTCCACGGTCCCAGAGCTCCTTGATCGCTTCGGTGTCGGTCCCGACACGGCGGCCGCGTTGGTCATGGCGGCCGGCGACAACCCCGAGCGTCTCCATTCCGAGGCGGCCTGGGCCCACCTCTGTGGCGTGTCGCCTATCCCGACGGGGTCAGGCCAAAAGAGCGGCAAGGTCCGTCATCACCAAGGCGGCGACCGCCAAGCCAATAGCGCACTGTGGCGCATAGTCATGGTTCGCATCGCCCATGACCCCGACACGCGCGCTTACTTCGATCGTCGCGTCAAAGAAGGTCGGACCAAGCACGAGGTCATTCGCATTTTGAAGCGCTACGTCGCCCGCGAGGTCTACAGGTACTTGCCTCGCGGCTAGCTCCCCGGCTGTGGTGTCTGGCTCTCCCCAGTAATGCCGCCTTCGGGCTGGCTATCCAGCGACTCGCCGACCCACAGCCGGGCTCATCTTCTCGAAACGCGTGGCCTCATAAGAGCCTGTCCTCGACCTCCGAGTGACTCATCAATGTTCTGCCCGCTGTTTTGACTCCCGAGCCCCAAAAGGAGGGTTGACAAGTGATAGGAGCGTCGCCGGGATGAGGCGCCACGTATGGCAGCATGGGGACACCCACTACAGCGATTTGAAACGGCACTGCCTGAACGCGGCTCTGGTATTTTGCCGCTCTGGGTTCTTCACTTAGCCCTCCGCGAGAGGAGGCGCGCGCCAATGACTGGTACGGAGGACTACTACCGAGAGCGGGCACCTGAATACGACCAGGTGTACCTCAAACTCGAGCGGCAGGAGGACCTTCGTTCGATCCGTGCCTGGTTGCCCGACGTCCTCAGGGGACGCAGGGTCCTCGATGTGGCATCGGGAACGGGCTACTGGATTCATGTCTTTGCTGATGGTGCCGCTTCGATTTTGGCAACAGATGTGAACGACTCAACTCTAGGGGTGGCTCAAAATCGCCGGGAGTGGCCTCCGCATGTGCAATTCGCCGTGGCCGATGCTTTTGACTTGGCCCGCGTCCCTGGAGACTTCAATGCGGCGTTCGTTGGATTCTTCTGGTCACACATACCCTTAGGCAGACTCGACACCTTCCTTAGCGGCCTATTTGGACGCCTGGAAGACGATGCAGTCGTTGTGTTCATCGACAACCTCTACGTCGATGGGAGCAACCACCCCATCGTGCGCACCGATGATCAAGGCAACACCTTTCAGCGCAGGGAATTGGCAAGCGGAGCTGAATGGGAGGTTTTGAAGAACTTTCCGAGTATGAAGTCGCTCGGGTCGATTTTGGAGCGTTTCTCGCCTCACGTAGACCTTCGAAGCTGGGACTATTACTGGGCGGCCACCTGCTCCTGTTGATGCCCCCATTCGCCGGATCCGAGCCACATGGAAGTCATAGAGTGTGCTTGGTGAGGATGAATCGGGCGGAGTCCATTTACATCAACAGTGGACTGCGAACCAAGCGACTGCGGAGAAGCGTGATTCCGAAGCTGATCGCCTTGGGCGGGCGTACCGAAGGGCTCGAGGTCCTGGACATTGGCTGCGGACCGGGCGAATGCGTTGCAGGAGAGATCGAGGACTTCGGTGCCGGTCGCGTTATTGCGATCGACCTCGATCCGAGGATGGTCCAACGTGCCAGAGATCGACTTGCCCAGTACGGAGATCGAGTGACCCTCCTAGAAGGTGACGTTACGAATCTTCCGTACGAGAATGGAACGTTCGATGCGGTCTTCAACTTCGCGGTTTTGCACCACGTGCCTGACTGGAAAGCGGGGCTACAGGAGATCGCCAGAGTTCTGAAGGTGGGGGGCCGACTGTTCTCGCAGGATCATGACGTCGCCAATCACGACTGGCTGTCTCGCCATCTGTTCGAACACCCTCCGGACCGGTTCACGAACGTCGCCTTTCTAGGTCAAGTAACGAGTGTCGGTCTGCGACCATTGAAGATAGAGGACCGACCCGGGCAACTCCTGGTGGCTGCCATCAAGCACTGAGGAATGTTCCAATGGTGCCGCGGTATCGCCTACCGCCGAGACGTTTCGCCGGCCTACCCCGTGGGAGCCCTCCAGAAGAACTCAAGCTGGATGTTGTCAAGATCACGGAAAGTGAGCATTGCATTGCCGGTGTACTCGGGATACTTCACTCCTGAGTGCGGAATGCCGAGCCGATTTAACTTCGCCTCCCACTCGTTGAGGTCCTCTTTGCGATCCACCAAGAACTCCACGTGATCAAGGCCTGTATGGAATTCACTGAACGGCTTCCCAGAATGCTCCTGATGACCGACGAGGCAAAGGACGAACTTTGTGTTCGGCTCAACGAGAGCGACGTAGTGCATCCGACCGTCCCTTGCGGCGAAGTCGTATAGCTCTTCTAAGTCCAACAGCTCTGAGTACCAGGCTGCACTACTCACAGGGTCACGGACGGTCAGATTGATCTCGACACGGCCCGAAATGGCTGGCACACCCTCGATTCTGTCAGCTACGCCCGGCCTGCGGCAGAGTGCCACGATCGAGCCAAGGGGTGCCCCCATAACGCCGGGTCGGAGTCAATCTGTCCAGGCGGCCCCGGTGTACCAATCGGGTGGATCGCCGTTTCCAAACCAACCCCAATCGTTCAGGGTGGCGATGAAGTGGTCTCGGTCGAACCGTCGGTACCGGTCGTCATTCAAGAGTGAACAGAAGGGGTCCGTGCCAGGCGTGTCTGGCAGGTCGGACCTCACCGAGAGTGAGAAGACGGCGGCTCCGTTTGCCGAACCGAAGTCAGGCAGAAAAGCGGAGCACTCAACCGATTCCCCTTGGATCATCACGTGGGCGGGAGCATCGACTCGGATGCCGAGTTCGACTCCGGCGGTCTGCCAGGCCTGGGTCACACCGACTGCCACCCCGACAGGCTACGAGGACCTGGTGCCCCAGAACTGGATCTGTGTGCCACCTAGGTGCCCCACCCGGCCAGGCGGTATGCGACAACGCCCAGGTGATCCCGAGCGGTCTAGTCGGCGATACTTGCGGTCATGGAATCAGGCCCGCAACGAGAGGTGCCCTACTACCGGGACGACCTGGCACTCGTCCACCATCTGGGCTTCGGGTTCCACGCCGACGCATGTGCTCCAGCAATCCTCAGACTCCTCCAGCCTGTGCGGGAACGAAACGGTTTGGTCGTTGAGATCGGCTGCGGGAGCGGGCTGCTCACCGCCTACCTGGTTGATGCGGGGCTAAATGTCGTTGCGAGCGATGCCTCGGACGCAATGCTCAACCTCTGCAAATCCTACGTCCCTGGAGCCGCTGAGATCCGACGCTTGACTCTGCCGGGCGATCCGATTCCTTCCGCCGACGCGATCGTCGGAGTTGGCCATGCTTTGAACTATCTCGACGAGGAGTCCCAGATCGAAGCCGCTCTTGTCGCGATCGCAACCTCGCTTCGACCCGGCGGCATCATCGCGATCGATCTCTGTGACCTCGAATGGGGAGCCGTGCGGGCGAACGATCCACCCAAGGTCTGGCGGACGGAGGATTGGGTGCTAATAACGGAGTTTTCGGTGCCCGATCCGAGCCGGTTTGTGCGGATCATGACAACCTTCGTCCGACGTGAGGACGGAACATGGCGACGAGATGACGAGCGACATGACAACGTCCTCCTCGACACGTCCAAAGTGCCCGAGCTGCTCGCACGCCACGGGGTCGAGGCCACCGTCTTGACGTCGTTTGGAGACGAGCAGCTACTTGCTGGCCTCTTCGCAGTGGTCGGTCGAAAGACCTAAAGAACCCGTGGGTATCCCCGATCGCCGGGACCGGGTGCCACCCTGCGGTAGGTGACACACCCCCATAAAAACGTGAGCACGGCGACACCGAATCCTTGCTCGCTCTAACCATCACGCGACGGCATCCCGGTGCAATGCTCGTTTAAATTGGGGATTGTGCGTCGGCGAATAATAGGGCTAGCCATAGCTCCGATCGGACTGGTTTTGGTGGTACTGGGTCAGGCCCCCAGCACTTCAAGTAGCGGGTCCCAGCAGCAGCTTGTGTCTGCTTCATACCCATCGCCATTCTCAGCTAGCTGCGTCGGCTCCGACGCCGTTGAACCCTGTTACACCGCCCTCCAGCTTCAAAAGGCCTACAACCTAAAGTCTCTCTACGCCAAGGGACTTGACGGCTCTGGAACAACGGTCGTGGTATTGGCCGCCCGCGTTTCACCTACGCTCCTTCACGATCTTGCGGTCTTTGACGAGGCGCTTCGTCTTCAGACCCCAAGCGTCCGCGTCGTGTCGCCTGCCGGCACGGTGCCAGCCAGGTTTGACCCCGACTCGATTCAAGATGCGATTGATTTCTCATCAGAGTGTACGGTCGACGTCGAAGCCGTTCATGCCATCGCTCCCGGAGCCAACATCGTTGTGTTTGCCGCTCCTTCCGATGCCGTCTCTTCGAATCTCTCGGATGTCATCTGGCAGGCCGCGGCGGTGAGATACGTGGCATCGCATCACTTGGGCGAGGTAATCACCTCGAGCCAGGGCAGTGTCGGTGAGTCAGCGGTCGGTCGTTCGACCATCAACCGGCTACACGAGGACTATCAATATGCTGCGGCGCATCACGTCAGCGTGATCCAGGCGTCCGGCGACTTCGGGGCTTCCAGCCGTGATCTGGTGGGCGTCTTCACTCGCAGAATGAGGGGTTACCCAGCTTCGGACCCCCTGGTCACCGCCGTTGGAGCAACGCAGCTCCATCTCGACGCCCAAGGCAACCGGACAATTCCGGATATCGTCGCCGCCACGCCCAGCGGTGGATTCGCGAGCGGTGGCGGACTTTCTGAGGTCTTCTCCCGTCCCAGCTACCAGAACGCAGTGGAGTCGGTCGTCGGAGACCACCGGGGAGGCCCCGACGTTTCCATGAGTGGTGACCCAATTGGTGGCTTCGAGCTTTACATGAGCTTTCCGAAGCGAAGCATCGCTGCGTCAGTTCAAGGATGGGGATCAGGCGGCGGAACGAGCGTGTCGGCACCACTCTTCGCCGGTATCGCCGCGATTGCCGACCAGGCTGCTGGGCGGCCGTTGGGTCCCCTAAATCCCTACCTTTACCGTGCCTACCAACTTCCGAATCACGGTGGTCTCGTGCCAGTCAAATCAGGCGACACGACCACGGTCCAGTCTTCTGGCGGCACGTCCTCGACAGTCCCAGGCTATGAAGCGTCGCCTGGCTACAACCTCGCAACGGGTCTCGGTACGGTGAATGCTGCAGTGCTGGTCAGAACGCTGTCCCAGCTTGCGACGAAATAGTCATCAAACTGGAGTGTCGGAGCGACGCGTTCGGGACGGAGAGCCACGGCATGACATCCGAGTCTGCCTGACAGGCCGGTGCCCCGATAAGCCGGTCCTTCATGAAATGTTGACTGCCCCAGATCACCTGTATTGGGCGACCCTCGCCGTTTTGGCTCATCGGTCGGCGGACGACCCACTCACACCGCATGATCATCGTTTTGGATTGGAAAGAGGCACTCTGTCGCCCTGGTGGTGACGACGGAAGCCCTCGCCGTGCGCGCTACGTGCGCGAAGCAGCGCAAAGTAGGGGTAAATAGCAGATAGCAGCGGTTGCCTTATTTACCCTCTGAACTGGGCTTTGTGCTGGATCCCCAGGTCACTGAAACCACCCAGGAGGGATTCACACGGCTGAGGTCGTGGGTTCGAGTTCCGCAGTGCCCACCCTGTTCAGACCGTGAAAATTGTCTGTGGAACATCTACCGTTTGCGAGCTTCGTCCGTCTTTCGTCGGTCACGGGGTGTGATCGTGGTTCGCATTCAAGTCGCCTCTCACCACGCAGCGCAGGTCACGGGACATCATCTGACAACTGCCGAGATCGGCCTTGTTGGAGTAACAACGGCTCTTCTTGGCGTTCTGGTCGGTGCGTGGTTCACCCGACGATCTGCGCGCGAGTCGACAGCTGCTCAGCTGGAGATCTTTAGAGAAGGCAATCGGCTAGTGCAGGTGAGAACTGGCTACTCGACGATGTGGACTCACGTAGCAAACTGGGTTGGATAAGTCCCAATCCGCGGCGCTGGCAGCGGATTGCTGCACTGTCCGAGCCTGAGTTCGACGCCTACATCGCTGAGACGGTGACGCAACTCCGATGCGGCACTATCCGGAAATCAGCGTCAGCCACCACGTGTTCGCGGTTCCGTCGGTGCACGTGTAGTTGCCCGGCTTGCTGGCTTTGTTGAACCCGTGGGCAGTCTTCTTCCCCACGAAGGTGCAGGCGGTGCCGGGGCTAACGTTGGGCAAGGTGAATGTGTAGGTATTGCCTTCGACCGTAAACGTCCCGCTATTGCCCAAGCCATCCTTGAACGTGTCGGCCTTGAAGTTGATCTTCCAGGTGGTCAGTGGGCACGACTCCGGGTCGCAGAAGTCGTATTTCGCCTTCGAGACCGCCGACTGAGTCACGGACGCGCCGGCCGCACCCTGTGCGCCGTAGGGATTGAGCGTTCCTGCTTGAGCCCCTGTAGCGAGCAGTAGAGAGCTCCCAGTTGTTGCAACCGCGAGGGCCGACCCCGCCAACAGCCAGCGACGAATCATCACCTCCCCTTGTGTGGCCTCAAACCCCGGTCCGGGTGACCAAGATCACTGCCAGGCATCTTGGCAGAACACTGGGGTTGCCTGAAGGAGAAAAGTCGACATCTCCGTGGACGCGTTCGGACCGTCAGTTGGAGAACCTGTGCCTACCGCGTCCACCAAATTCCCGCACCGCCGTCAGTTCGTCGACGTGGTCCCGGCAGCTCCAGACTCGCCACCATGTCCCGTCCCGCTTCAGGGAGTGCCACCGGCCCGTGAACGACGGGCTCTCCCGGCAGTGCGTCCCCTGGAGGTTGTGGTCGTAGACCATCGTCCAGCATCGGGACGGCTCGATGGAGCGAGTGCGCCACCTCGCGCTAGAGCGATTCCAACGCAATCGAAGTCGAGTTCTCGGTCTGCGTCACCTCGTCATCGCCACGCTGACCGCTACCTGCATCCGGCTTTCGATGGGTGTCCCAATCCGCAACTAGAGCTCGTCGCTCGACTACACGCCGAGGCTGGACTTGGCTGCCCCTTCGAACACCCGATACGGCAACAGGCGCTTGGCTGGGAGACCCACCCGTTCCCCAACCTTGCCAACCGAGACGCGCCGGCGAGGACGAGGCGATTCCAGGAGTTTTTCGACCACGACGGCCACCTTGTCCGGTGGAACCCCGTTCGCCTCATCGTGCTCCATGACGCCGATCGCCTTGGTCACGGCTTTCCCATAAGAAACGTCATCTGCGGGAGCACTGACCAGACGTCTGCTCTGTGTGAAATCCGTCCGAACATTGCCCGGCTGGACCAGGCTCACCTGGACGCCGAACGGTGCGACCTCGTAGGCCAGCGCCTCGCCATAGCCCTCCAGCGCGAACTTGCTCGCGCTGTAGAAGGCCTGGAATGGGAGGCCGATGACACCACCGATCGAGCTGATGAGGACGATCCGACCAGACCCCTGGCGACGCATGGTCGGCAGCACGGCCTGTACGACCCGCACAGCGCCCCAAAAGTTCGTCTCGAGCTGAGCCTTCGCCTGCGCGATCGGAGTCTGCTCAACGGCCCCGGCCAATCCCCAGCCAGCACTGGCCACCACGGCATCGATGCGCCCGTGCTCGTCAACCACTCCCTGCACCCCGGCGCTCACTGATAGGTCATCATCGACATCCATCACTACCGACGTCCATCCGTTCGAGCCTGTGCCTCGACGGCTCGACCCGACGACCGCCCACCCTCGTCCGTGGAGCCGAGAGGCCACGCTCAGCCCTATGCCTGCCGAAGCGCCGGTGACGATTGCAACCCTGTCCGACATTGTCTCTCCCATCACCGAGCCAAGTGGTTGAGTGGCTCACGATTCCAAAATGCCATTGGTACCTCTGAGGCTGCTTCCTCCGTTTGTCCGGATTGCTACCCGAACCAGGCTCACTTTCTATCCAGCAATCGGTTCATGCGCCATCGGTCCGAAGGAGACTGCAGGTTGTCTGCATGTCGACCTGGACCCTGAACCGGTTTTCGATGTCCCTACCGCCGGGACGGTTTCACCGTGCGGCACGACGGGGGCAGTCCGGTTTCTCTGGCCACCGAACATATGGGGGCACCTGTAGGACAGCGAAACGCCGGCAGTCTTGGAGTCAGCAATGGCGCGGTGTCAGCTCGAGCGACGTCGTGCGCTGTGGCTCTGCGCTGGCGCCGACGGGCACTTGGACCATTCTTGATCCACATCCACAAAGTCAGTAGGAAGACGAAGTTGAAAGATCTGATGCCACCAGGACACTTACGACACCCCTGCGTGCCGGCGAGGTCTGAGCAATATGACGGTACTTGTCGAGATCATAAGACTTCGTCCCGATATGAAACCGCGGTCTATTCAGCCCATGTCTCGAGCAAATCGATGACGTCGTCGAGACTGAAAGCATCCTGTCTGCGATAGGTGCGCAGCGAATCGGGAGACGATCGCAGACTCGACGCCATCGACGACGCCACGTCAGGCCGCGTCGCCAAGGCCCTCAAAGGAAACTGTTGAGTGCGGATCGTGAAAAGAATGGCGCCAGTGGCTGGGAGCGCACACAGGACCTGCCTTTCGCTTCGTAGCCAAAGATCTCGGGGTTGAACAGGGCCACCGACAGATGGTGGGCGTGGGACGTGTAGCTGTGGACTGGCGTGGATTAGCCAGTTGCGACGCCATGCATTCCGTCCCGGTGCAAGGTGGTCAAGAAAACGATCGACCCGCTGAGCCAACTCCTCATCGTAATGAGGTACAGGTTCATGCACACCGGTCACGGGCAATCCCAGCTTCTCACTCGGCACCCAATGCGATGGGAAGCAGACAACACCGGCGCCGAACCGCCACCCTTCTTCTGATCGAATTAATACGATCAGATCTTCTTGGACTTGGAGGGCGGCGATTTCGAGCGGATTGGAGTTACCGATTGGGTTCGCGCCGCTTAGCCCTAACGAAACCAGTTGGGCCGCTTCCGCTGCCGCCTCGGCAGCTTCGGGCAAGCTGACGGATACAACCTCGCGTGCGTTGGCGAAGAGCCATTGCTTTTCGGCCAGATAGACCGAATGCAGATCATCCTCGATGAGCAGTGGTCCGTCGTGTAGAGCCCGCGTGCCCATGGACAACCACGGCGGTCCTGGCCGAAAGGACAATTCGTCGATCCAAAGGGGCACTTGGTTGGAGGTTGTTTCAACCGCACTCTCTCCATTCATTGGACCTTCCCCAATGAGTCATCCAAAAGGAGAGCGCACACAATTCGATACATTGCCATAGGGACGGAGCGTTCCGGGATATTCGGCTTGCGTCTAGCGACGTCGCATGAAGTCGGGAAATGCCGGCTTCATGAGCAGAGTAGGGACGTACAGCGTCGAGGGTGTCTCCGTATAAAGCTTCAGTGGGGACTGAGGAGGGCGTCCCCTCTGCCGGGGAGATGGGACAGTCCGAAACATCGAGGTGACCGTCCCCCACGTCCCAAGTGATCGTGGGTTCCGAATGCCTCGACCGTGCCATTGGCGTTAATCAACGAGGTCAACCCTCCGCGGTGACCCGGCTATTTACCAGGGAGCGCATGCTGCACCTCCCTGCCGCGCTGCCGGCAGGACCACGTCATTGAGCAATCGACGAAGGGCCGTTACATCACCCTCGGCGAGAGCCCTGCCATTGGAGAGCGCAGCGTCGAGTTCGGCGGGGTGTCCTACTAACGCGTTCAACGTGTGGGGATCGGTGCGCAGCGACGCCTGCGCTTGCGGACTTTCACCAATTTCGATGTCGATCCGGCCCTCCGCACTCCGGACCGTCCAGATGCGATCGTCGAGTGCGACATTGAACACCGTGGGTGCATCGCCAGGATCAGGTTGAGCACAGCCGCGTAAATACAGGAGCACAGACGTACCGCTCAGTGTGGTCGGCGGGCCAGGCACGTCAACGCGCAGCCCCCAGCCGCCCAGAGCCAGCAGCACAGGTTCGATCTGACGTCCCCACTCAGTCAGTTCGTAGACTCGTGATCCGGCTGGAGGGGCCATTTTGCGTCGCCGAATGACCCCATGGCCTTCGAGTTCTCGAAGCCGGTCGGTGACGACGTTGGAGCTTGCATTGGGCAGTGCGCCGCGTAAGTCCGAAAAACGTTGAGGGCCGAGAAGTAGCTCGCGAACGATGTGCAGCGCCCATCGTTCCCCGACGACATCGAGCGCACGCCCAATGCCGCACGCGTCTCCATAGCTGCGAGTCGTTGGCATATCCCTCCTTGCCACCCAGATGGTGGTGCTACTTTACCATTTAGTAGTTGTTATTAACAACTCTGGCAGCTACGATCGCCGTGAGGACGCGAGGACGAGGTGTCCAAAGGAGGAAGGCGGGATCATGGGTCAACCAGTGGTGCACTTTGAGGTGATCGGGAGCGACCCAGGCAGGCTCCGCGGCTACTACGGCGACTTGTTCGACTGGGAGTTCGAGACGGGAGACGCAACCTCGGAGAAGGTCTCGCAGCCGGGCATGTATGGATTCGTGGATGGGACCACGACAGGCGAAGGGAACGGCATCAACGGCGGCATTGGCGGTGGCCCGGGCCGTGAGCCACGTGTCCTGTTCTACGTCGCCGTATCCGATGTCGAGTCCGCGCTCCTGAAGGCCGAAGGTCTGGGCGGGACGCGTCTGATGGGACCCGAGCCGCAATCAGGGGACTTTGCCGTCGGACAGTTCATTGACCCAGAGGGCAACGTGGTCGGCGTCGCTGGGCCGTCGGCTTGACGATCTCGCCATGAGTGAGGGCGGGGCTGAGTGGGGCGAACACCTCACCGACCTAAGAGGAAGCCTTCTTGGTCAATCGAGCATGAGACGTGGGTAGGCGATTTCGGACTCCGTAGAGCCTGCTCACGGGTAGGCATCGAGTCGGTCTCAAGCCCTCAGGCGTACCCCGAGACGGCGGGCACTTCGGCACATCGGAGCTACCCCTCGACTCGATGTCGCCCTCCCGTTTGGAGCACTTCCCTTCGGCTGGTCTGGGCGGCGGGACTTGAAAACGAATCATGGTTCCGTGTCTGTGCAATCCCGGACCCGACGTTGACGCTGGAGATGCAGAGTCCAAGCTTCGGAGATCCTGATGAAGTGAGAAATCCGGACGACGCAAGAGCCATTGCAGCGTTCACTGCTCGGCGCGAGGCTAATTGGCAACCTCGACCCGTAGGAGGGCCAAGCTATGAAGTCCAGACTCTTGGCAAATGCAGCATCTGCGCTCCTCGGAATTGGCACCATGCTGGCAATCGTGGTTCCCGAATCATCGATAGCCCAGGCCGGTACCGCCAAGCACTCCGTCAGCACCTGGCTCCATGTCGGCACCGACGTCGAGGGTGCGGCTGCGGGCAGCTTCTCGTGCAAACCGTCGACCGGCGTGTGGAAGCTCTCCTTGACGGGGATCCAGGTGATCGAATCGAACGGGACGACTGAATGGCCCTCTCTCACTCTCAGCGCGCTCATAGGCCCAGACGACGAATCTTTCTCGAACCTTCCGATCAAGCAGGACACGACGAACGGTCTGTTCGAGATTTCCTTCAAGTCAAGTCCTGGAGGACCAGTTGGGGGTGGCACGAACCTCACCAATCCCAGTGTCGATTGCGCAAAAGGCGATCAGATAGGCATCTTCGGCGGCGACGGAGCCGGAATGTTGTTGGGGACAATGAGCTGACGCAGCGTGCGAGCGCTCTTTGCCCGATTGCGCGCAAGGAAGGAACTGGCTCTCTGGAAGCAGATGACATGTCTGTCGAACAATGTCTGGGGGCACGCGCGGGTGGCGGCGACTAAAGTCATCGCCGATGTCGATATATGCGCACTCAATTAAGTTGCTCGATGGCCAGCCGTTTGATCTGAAGAGTCTGCGAGGGAAGGCCGTGCTCGTAGTCAACGTGGCTTCCAAGTGCGGTCTCACCCCGCAGTACACCGGGCTGGAGGAGTTGCAGCACAAGTATGCCGACCGGGGTTTCACTGTCCTGGGTGTGCCGTGTAACCAGTTCGGTGGCCAGGAGCCCGGTACTGCGGAGGAGATCTCCACGTTCTGCTCCAGCACCTACGGAGTGACGTTCCCGATCACAGAGAAGGTCGATGTGAACGGCCAGCGCAAAGACCCTCTCTTTGCCGAGTTGGAGGCGAAAACTGATGCGGACGGCAACGCGGGCGACATCCAATGGAACTTTGAAAAGTTCCTCGTGTCTCCCGCAGGTGAGGTCGTCGGGCGTTTTCGTCCAACGGTTGCGCCTGAGGCCGAAGAGCTCGTCGCTGCACTCGAAGCCGTACTGCCGAGCTGAGGAGCGTCCTGGCATGTCCGATACCTGGAGGACCGTCAAGGTCCTCGACATCAAGGCCGGCGACACCGTACGAACCCAATCCGGTCAGGTGGTGACTGTCTCGCGCATAGAGACGCCTTTCCTTGGCATGTCGAACATGGTGGCGTTTATCGAGGACACGCCCGAGCATTGGTTCAAACAGCCAATGATGGCGGATGCCGACGTGGAGATTCGCGCCGCCACAGCATGAAGAAGAACGAAGGAGTTGGCGCCTGGGTAGGCGATGTCTCTCGGGGGTCCGAATCCGGATTGATCGGTGCGGGCAGACTCTTTCTACCCCTCTAAGAGAGCATCTGGTCCGTTGCCTTCACCCGTCTGTGTCCGCCGCCGCAGAGGGATCGTCGAGGCCGGTGATCTCGTTGGCCTCCATCTCGAGAAGAAGGGCGGGCCACGTGAAGCCCGATTCGCCGCCGGCGCCTCCGGGACTCCCTGTCCACGAGTCGTAGAACTCACGGAATCCGTGCTCACCGACCAGTAACTCGAGCTCGGTCCGTAGCTGCGAGGCCTCCTCCGGCAGTCCGAGCGCGCAGAGCAGTGAGATGTGCCCAGTAGACGGTCGCACCCCAGGCGGCATTGCCGTCCCACTGCACGAACGATTCAACGCCACCATGAGGCATCACCCTTCCAGCCGCAAAGCCCTTGGGGCCCCACATCGGTGCACCAGGATGGACATGGCGCTCAGCGACGTGTGCTGCGTACCCGCGGGCGGCCAGGGTCCGCGATGCGCCTGCGATGAGACCCATGGCCCCAATACCTGGAACCTGGTTCCCAGTGACGAGGTCGTAGGCGACAAAGAGGCGACCTTCACTCCACCACAGGAGGTCTTCGATGACCTCCGCGGCCGCGCTCGCCGTCTCCGCGGCCCACGCCGCTTCTCGCCCCCAGCCGCGTTCGTGACAGGCCAATTCGAGTTCCTCGAGCGCAAGGAGATGCCATCCGCACATCGTCGGGTCGTACGCCACGAAGGGATGGTCGTCGGCCAGCGACCGGTCGGGCGACATTTCGGCGGCTACCGCGGAAATGGTCAGCTCCTTGAACCGGCTCAGGAGCGATGAGTTGGTGCCACCCAGGATCGAGCGCACGTAGGTGCTGTTCTCGGTCCCGGTTTCGAATGGGTGGAGGGCTACCGGAAGCACACCGCCCTCGAGGCAGCGAAGCCTGACAACGTTCTCCATCTGCGCCAGAGCCGCCGACAATACGTGGTCAGCCGGAGGCCCGATCACTCGCGACAGGCGGGCAGCGGCATAGGCAGCAGTGGCGGGATCGATAAGGGGCGTTCGGTCTCCGACGAACATTGGCCCGAAGAGTTCTTCGATGAACTGCTGGTGCTCTTTGGCTCCAGGAATGAACCGCTGGTGCGACAGAAGTCCATTCGGGAGAACATTGGCCTGGTAGAGCGTCGAGAGTTCGTGGAGGGCGAGACTCAGATCAAGATGACGAAGGCACAACGCGTGATATCCGCTGTCCCAGGCGAACAGCGCGGGATAGCGAGAGACGTCCGGGACATGGAACGCGCCGCCGAAGGCAGCAACCCGGTGTCGGGCGAACATGGCAGTGCAGGCTTGTTTCAATCCCATTCTTTTGGACCTCTCGATGGGCAACTGTGGCTTGGTCGGGATGGTGGCTGTCATACCCAAGCAACGTGTCTCGAGTAAAAGGCACAGTCGAAAAGGGCGTCCATTCGTGCCACATAGTCTCGCGAATTGCCACCGGGACTCCCCGGTCCGGCCGCTTGCGTGGTCGTATGCGTACCCTCGACGCCGGCACTCGAGCAGCGCACGATGTGCTTTGGTGGGGTCTTGTGGCCTCCGGACGTGTTCAGTGGCGTCGGTGCCAGGACGAGCTCGAGGTCAGGTGGCACACTTAGCCGTCTTTCTCGGAGGTCCATCATGCAAAAAGGTGTCGTGGCGATTGTCATGAGCACATTGGCCGTGGTCACCTCGGTGCTGATCGGAGTCGACCCCGCCTCGGCGGCAACTGCAGGAACTGACGGCTCCACGAGCCAGGGCGTGACAGCGACCACCATCCGAGTCGGCGTCCCCTACGTCGACCTGGCCGCGGTGCGCCAGTACGGCGTCACCCTTGACCACGGGAACTACCCCGATGCCTACAACGCACTCATTGCCCACATCAATGCTCAAGGAGGAATAGACGGTCGAAAGCTCGTGCCGTTCCTGGTGGCAGTAAATCCGGTGGGCACCGCTGCGGCAGCAACGGCCTGTACGCAACTGGCGCAGGATGACAAGGTGTTCGTGGCCTTCGCTCCACAGCAGCCTGATTGCTACCTCAGCCAGTATGCGATTCCGACGATCAACGGCAGCTTCCAGGATGTCTCGGTGTCGGGCGGTACCCCGAATTTCACCATGCAGGCCCCGCCACTTGCGTACGACCCGATTCAGCTCGCCGTTTTTGCCCGCAATGGCCTGTTCCGCGGGAAGACGGTGGGGATCTTTGGCGGTCAAGTCACTGACGAGCGCGAACTCCAGGTGGTTCAGTCCGACCTCAGGTCGCTCCACGTGAAGGTTGCCCAGAGCGCCGTTGACTCTGCTCCGACCGGAGACCAGACCGCGACCTACCAGGATGCCAACATCATCGCCCAGCGGTTCCACGCAGCAGGGGTCAACGAGGTTGTCGCGGTGGGGATGGGTTCGCTCGTCTGGCCGGAAGCGCTCCAAGCCGAACAAGGCACCTACGACCCCTCTTGGATTGCCACGAATGAAAGCTCCGTTGAAGGGGCGATTGTCGGGTCCTCCATCAATTCCACGTACCTGAAGAACATGGTGACGTCGAGCGCAATACTCGACAACTACAAGACGTGGCATCAGGCGGCGGACCAGCAGTGCTATCACATCGTGCGCAAGGCCTTCCCGTCCGACAAGATCACGCAACCGACGAACCCGATTACGGGATCCGATCAGACGTTTTTCGCTATCCAGGACGCCTGCGACAACCTGGCCATGTTCACCGCCATTGCCAAAGCAGCGGGAAAAGACCTCACGCGGGCCAGCTTCATCAAGGCGGGATATGCACTGCGGAATGCGACCCTGCCGGAGGCTGCAGAGCCCGTCTCCTTTGCGCAAGGACGTCCCTATCCTGTCGGTCCTGTCTACCTTGGACGCTATGACACCACGAAAAACTCGATCGTGTTCTCGACTGCGTCGCACTAGAGGAATCGGCTCCTTCCTGAGCGGGTCTTGCGGGAGGACCGCGCCATGAGCCGGGGCGGCCTGACGGCCTGACGGCGCAGCGTGAGTGCATCGCGAATTGCTCCGTTCTTGATTCAATCCACTGACAAGAGCTGTCGAATCATCCGGAAGGAAGCAGTGTCCGGGCATGGATGCCGAATCAACGTGCGAGCCCTGTGGTGGGCGCTCGGGGTGACCGAACGGGTCGCCTGAGAGGAGGCATCAATGAGGGACCGGAGGCGTGCACCACGTCAGACGGCTGGCTGGAGAGCAACGTGTCTCATCGACGAGCCGGAGCTGGGCACCAAGGAATGGCGCGAGTGCTGGGTACTGGACGTTGGACCCGGGGGGCTTGCAGTGACCATGCTCCACCGCAACCCGTCGGAATTGCTCGGCCGGTCCATTCTGGTCGAGTTCCCAGCAATGAGCCATTGGGTCAGTGTTCGACTTGAGGGCACGATCGGCCACATTGAGGAGATGGCTCCCGAGTTGGTTCGAGTCGGAGTCGAGTTCGTGGAGCTGTCCAAGGAGGAGCAAGCCGTCGCGACGGTGTTGGGCGTGATGACCGAGGTTGTCGATCCCGGATCGCCCCTCCACCTTGTCGCACGTACCTGAGGACGACCGTCAGCTGACTTGCCACGGCTTGGGACGATGAATCCACGGATCAGAGCCTCCGCCGTCGTGTTCCGAGTGTTGTCAATCCCCTGCGGGGCCCATTCCGGTGGAACCTTGGCCGCGCGTCTCATGCATGCTGGAGACCGCAGCTCGGCAAAGCCCCATCAGGAGCGCTCTACAACTGCGACAGCGAATGGCGACGGGCCACAGAGGCGTGTGCGCTCTCTGCCGACCGATGTCAGGGCTCGACCAGGTGCAGCGTCGGCACCAGCGGGCCCCGCTCCTCGACCTCGGTGAGCGCTCCGAGAACGGTGGCAATGGCCTGCTCTTCCTGGGACAGTCCGACGAACTCGATGCCGGCCTGGACGAGTCCCAAACGCATCACGTCGATGTTCTTGATCTGACCCTCGAGCCGGACGGTGACGCCCTCGCTGACTGCTGGGAACTGGACCGAGATACCACGACCCGTCAGCTCCGACGGGCGGCGATGATCGAAGGCGATACCCAAGCCGAGCATGGAGATGTCGAGGACCCAACAGTCGCGCCATTGGGCGGTGCCTTGGTCTTCCTCGATGAGGCAGGTCCCCGTCCATCCGGCGGCTTGGCGCGGTACGCGTCTGTAGCTGTCCATGCGATCCACCCCCTCTGGTGCCCCACCGGGCAACCCTGAGCACCCGCCGTTCGGGTTCTCACGCAGGCAGCGCCTCCAGCCGGCAGTGCCTCCTATGAGTGGGTTCGGCCCGCACGTGGCGTGGGTTTAGGCAAGTTGCGCGCAACTTGGGGAGCAAAGCGGTTGCAACTCACGCCCAACGGCAGATGCCACGTCGCGTCCGCACCTCTCAGGACCAGGTGTCCTGGCTGCGGGTCCTCCCCGTCGGACACCTCCCGAAGGAGACCAGCCATGCATCCGGAGTGACCGTGGCGCTCGGCTCCGAGTGGCCGTGCGGGCGTCCCGGTGTACCGGGTCGTACCGGGTGGCGTCAGGGTCGTCAGGCGCGCCCGTGGTGCGCGCGGTCCAGAGGTCGTGGACACGAGACCATGGCCGAGGAGCGGAAGGGATCACCGGTGCTGGGAGACGGCTCAGGGGACCGAGAGAGTAGATCGGACTGAGTCGGCCATTTGATGGTCCCTATGCCATGAGGCCCTCACCGATCGCCGAGGTAGGTGTTTTCACGGTGTGGAAAACAAGATGCATTCGTGGTCCCATGTCTCGGGCGAAAGAGTTCTTCTGGACCGGAATTGGGACCTCTGAACCCTGTTGAATCGCGACACAGTCGTGTTACCTTTTGCCGGGAATCTCACAAAGGGGCATGAGACACAATGAAATTTCTTGGCGGTACGTCGCGTCTGCGTCGGTTGGGACTGCGGGATGTCGTGGCAGCTTCGGCGCTGACTGTTTGCGTCGTGGCTTTGTCGTCGGGCGTGGCAGTCGCCGCTCCCACGGCCTTCACGTGGAGCGGTGGCGGGGGCGACAACGTGTGGTCCGATGCGGCCAATTGGGCCGGGTCGGCTCCCCAGCCAAAGGCGTCGGTGGATCTGACCTTTCCCGTGCTCTCATGCGGCTCGGGCTGCGACAGCCAAACCCAGAATGACGTGAACGGGCTCAAAGTTCCGGACCTCTCGGTGGCGCTTGGGCCCGAGACCGGAAGCGGGGACTACAACACCTCGGGCAATGGCATCAAGATCGGCGCGCTGAACGTGACGACCTCGGGCGTGACCAGCAGTGAGGGCGGACAGGGTGGCTTCTTTGGAACACCCATGACGCTGTCCGGACCCGAGACGTGGTCTGTCGACATCGAGAACAATTCCAACTTCAATCTCGGCTCGGTAGAGGGCGCCAGCACTGACAGCTTGACCGTGGACCTGCCCATTTCCACCCCAGGCAACTTCGGCGGATTCATCAACCTCCCGTCGATCAACACCGGACCGCTGACCTTCAAGGGGTCGGGCGGGTTCACCGACGTCACCGGCGGCGACTTCAACGGGACAACGAAGCAGCCCGTGAAGCTGGTCGACGCGGGGATGTTCGTAACCGGACCGACCGGAACCACGAAAAAGACAACCACGACCGACTTCGGTCCGCTGACGGTCAAGGGGTCGAACATTCAGTTCGGGAACGGGAGTTCCGGGCCGTTCGGGTTCTACAGCGTTGAAGGCGACGCCTCGTTCGATTCGGCCACGAACCTGGCGTTCAACTCACTGGAGCCCGGGAGCGGCGCCAAGCCGATTGCGGGAGTCAACTACCCAGCGATCGGCGCCAGTGGCAGCGTCAAGCTGGGCTCGGCGAATCTCAGCCTCTTTGGGGGCTGCAACCAGGCCGTCGGGACGAAGTACACCATTGTCACCGGTTCCGCCATCAAGGGAACCTTCAACGGGATTGCCAACGGCGCCATTGTCCAAGCCGGTGCTGACGGCTCACCCACCTGTCAGGTGGCCGGAGCGGCCGGGCCGTCCCTTCAGATCGCCTACTCGGCCACGACCGTGACCGCGACGGTGGTGGCGACTCCGCCCGCCGCGTCGCCACTGGGACTCGCGTCGGTGGCCCCACATGCACTCGCTCACGTGCTGGCGAACGGCGCTCAGACGTTCGGGGGCTAGCCAACAGTTCAAGCCGAGAAAGTCTCTCATTCCACGACGAGTCCGGGCGGCGGTCGTGGAATGAGAATCGGCTTGGGTGTCCTCAGCGGTGCTACGAGAGCCGTCAGGATGACGACGGACGTTGGCGGGCGGCTTACTGCATGGAGAGGATGGCGGCCACCTCGGCCACCGGATCACGAACCACAGGTCCAGTGGCGGAGACTTCCGCGCGCACGATCGTGCCGTTGAACACAAAGGGAGCCGTGTAGCCCGACCCCACGGCGGGTCCCCATTCGTAGCCACAGGTCAATCCGATTCCGACCTCGTTGAACGCCACCGGCGTAAAACGGTCGATGGTGCCCGAGCCGACCTCATCGCCGTCCTGGATCAGGGTCGCGACGCCGCCCAGCAGCTCGTCCTTCTCGAACCTCAGATGGAGGAGATGGCGACCCGAATCGACCGGCGAGTCGCTCGTGATCTCGTACCACCGCTGTCCGTGCAGGTTGTGGACGTAACGGAGGCGACCGTCCTGCATGTGGAGCGACCAGCCGCCGAGAGCGCAGCCGAGGGCGAGGAGTGTGCCTTGGGGAACGACGCCTTTTGCCACGTCCACCGTGACCGATATGAGATGTGATCGGTTGCGGACGTCGACCGCCACCCACTCAGGGACCTGAGCTCCGTCCTGGAAGTACCGATATGTCTCCTGCGGCCTTTGCCGGTCGTGCTTGTGGGCAATGGCATCGAGGACCCGGTTGTCGAGTGGTAGGACGTCGTTCTTCCGGGCCTCCTCCCACCAGAGCTCGACCAGTTCGGCAAGCTTGTCGGGAAACTGCGAGGCTAGGTCACGGGCCTCCGAGGCGTCCTCGGCGACGTGGTAGAGCTCCCAGACGTCGTCGTCCCAGGGTGCATTCGAGCGCAGGCCGTCGTCGTACACCGGACCGACCGGGTGGTACGTCACTGCCTTCCAGCCATCGTGGTAGATCGCCCGCGACCCCAACATCTCGAAGTGCTGGGTGAGGTGGCGTCCCGGCGCCGTGTCGGCTCCGTCCTCGATGACGTAGGCGAAGCTTGTCCCGTCCAGGTGGGACTGCTGCACGCCGTCGATCTCTTCGGGTACCTCGACGCCGACCAGTTCGAGGATCGTGGGCAGGATGTCGACGGCGTGGGCGAACTGGTTGCGAAGGGCGCCGCCCGAGTGGAATCGTGCGGGTATCCGCACGATGCAGGGGTCGGCGACGCCACCCTCGTGGACCTCGCGCTTCCAGCGCTTGAACGGCGTGTTCCCCGCCATCGTCCATCCCCACGGATAATTGTTGTGGCTGCTGGGACCGCCGATCTCGCCAATTCGCCGGTACATCTCCTCGAAAGCCGCAAACTCGAAGTTCGATATCCGACCTTCGTTGATGGTGCCCTCTTTGCCACCCTCGGAGCTCGCACCGTTGTCGGACACCACGAACACCACGGTGTTGTCCGTCTCCCCGAGGTCCTCGATGAAGTCGAGCACACGCCCGACCTGGGAGTCAGTGAAGGAGAGGAAGGCGGCAAAGCACTCCATGAAACGCTGGGCCAGCTCCTGCTCCCGCTCATCGAGTGAGTCCCAGCTCGGCACCCAGGCTGGCCGAGGTGAGAGGACGGTTCCGTCGGGAACCACCCCGGAGGCCACCTGGCGGGCGAACGTCGCCTCACGCCACTGGTCCCATCCCTGGGCGAAGTGGCCCTTGTACCGTTCGATCCAGTCGGCGGGCGCGTGGTGCGGCGAGTGGCAGGCTCCGGTCGCGAAGTACAAGAAGAACGGCAACGTGTCGTCGACAGCCCTGAGGTCGCCGAGGAATTCGATGGCTCGGTCGGCCAGGTCCGCGCTGAGGTGGTAACCCTCCTCGACCGAGCGGGGCGGTCGCACGCAGTGGTTGTCGTGGTAGAGACCGGGGACGAACTGATGGGTTTCGCCACCGTGGAATCCGTACCAGCGATCGAACCCGCGTCCGAGGGGCCAGGTCGCCCGGGAGGCGGCCATGTTCGTCTCCTCCTCGGGGCTGAGGTGCCATTTCCCGACGGCGTACGTGGCATACCCGTTGGCCCTGAGGATTTCCGAAATGAATCCGTTCTCACGTGGCGGGCGGCCCCAGTAGCCCGGAAAGCCCGTCGCCAGGTCCGCCACCCGGCCCATGCCGCTGCGGTGGTGGTTGCGCCCGGTCAGCAGGCAGGCCCGGGTGGGGGAGCACAGTGCGGTTGTGTGGAAATTGGTGAGACGAATCCCCTCGGCGGCGACGCGGTCGATGGCAGGAGTCTCCATGTCGGATCCGTAGCACCCGAGCTGGGCGAAACCGACGTCGTCGAGCACAATCAGGACGACGTTGGGGGCGTTCTCGGGGGGCGTGGGCGTGGGCGGCCACCACGGTTCCGAGTCGCGCCAATCGTTCCCGATCTTGCCCTGGAACTCGATCCTGCCCACAGCCAACCCCCTAAGCGCTCGACGGTGGGCAGAGCATGGCACGTGGCCGTCATCCGCTCGTCATGCATTGCGGGTAGACAGGGACCATGCGGGTGTTGGTCGCCGAGGACGACGAGGGTCTGCGGTCGGTGCTGGCGCGGGGGCTGGGGGAGCACGGCTATGTGGTGGACGCCACGGTCGACGGCGAGCAGGCGCTGCGCTATCTCGACGCGTACGACTACGAGGTGGCGATCCTCGACTGGCGCATGCCGAACGTGTCTGGGCTGGAGGTGGTTCAGCGTTTGCGCCGGCGAGGGTCTTCGCTTCCCGTGCTGATGCTCACCGCGCGCGACACGGCGGCAGACCGGGTCACCGGACTGGACGAGGGTGCGGACGACTATCTCGTCAAGCCCTTCGATTTTGGCGAGCTGCTCGCTCGCATCAGGGCACTGCAGCGGCGCGGCGATGCGCTGCAGACCCTGATCTTGCGCGTGGCGGATCTCGAATTCGAGACGGTGTCGCGCAGTGTGACCATCCGCGGCTCGCAGCCGCCGCGGCTTACCGCCACCGAGTTGGCTCTTCTCGAAGTGCTCATGCAGCGCGCCCCTGCCGTGGTGCCGCGCCGGGCCATCGCACTCGCGGTCTGGCAGGACGAGGCGGACGCGCTCGGCTCCAACACGGTGGACGTCCACATTGCGCGCCTCCGCTCGAAGGTTGCCTCCAGCGGCGCTAAGATCGAGGCGGTTCGAGCTCTCGGCTACCGCATCAGGGCGGCATGAGGCGGGCCGCAGCCTTCCGACGCCCTCACGTCGTGCACGCGGTGCGCGTCGCACTCGTCGCCACCGTGATCATGGCGATCGTCTACGTCGTGATCGTGCTCGCGTTCAACGTCGTGGACGGGCACCGACTGGTCAATGGGGTCGGAGACCGTCTGGACAGCCGTCTGGCCGACGTGGTCAAGGCGCCCGATCAGGCCGCGACCATTGCCGGCTATGACAACGACCACGACCTCGATGACGCTCCCGTCTTCGTCTGGGAGGTCCGGCCCGACGGTCGCCGCACCGCGCTCACTCCGGGAGCGCCCCGCCTCAGCGCCGGAGCCTGGGCGACGGGCGTGAAGTCGACGGAGGCCCACTTCGGAAACGACAATTTCCTGCTCCGTTCGAGGACGGTGGGTTCCACGACGTTCGTCGCCGCCCAGACCCTTGCCTCGACCGATCGGGTCTCGTCCGACCTGATCGCACTCGAACTCGTCGCCGGCCCGGTCCTCCTTCTCGGAGTCTTCCTCGGCACGCTGCTCGTCGGCGTCAAGGCGGCCGAACCGGTGGAATCGGCTCGGCGGCGGCAGCTCGAGTTCACCGCGGACGCCTCCCACGAGCTGCGGACACCGCTGAGCGTGATCGAGGCGGAGGTCTCGTTGGCGCTGAGCGGTCAACGCACCGACGAGCAGCTGCGCGACACCCTGGCCCGGGTCGGGCATGAGTCGCGCCGCCTCACCGAGATCGTCGAGAACCTTCTCTGGCTGTCGCGCTTCGACTCGGCGCCGCCACCGCCTCGGGACCTGCTGGTCGACGTCGGTGCCATCGGCATCTCCTGTGCCGATCGATTCGGGGTCCTGGCCCGCCAGCGGGGGATCGCGCTCAGGGTCGAGGTCGACACCGAGGGAGCACCACTCGTCCACGCACCACCCGAATGGATCGATCGACTGGCTGCGGTCCTCGTCGACAACGCGTGCCGTTACGCCGGACCCGAGGGCACGGTCCAGATCCGGGTGCGGGCGGGCGGCCACCGGGTGTCTCTGATCGTCGAGGACAGCGGTCCGGGCATCGCCCCAGAGGATCGCGGCCTCCTCTTCGAGCGGTTCCACCGGGCCACCGACCTGGGCAACGGTGCGGGTCTGGGTCTGGCCATCGGTGACTCGGTGGTCAAGGCGACCGGGGGAAGCTGGCACATCGGAACCTCGGACCTCGGCGGCGCGTTCATGGAGGTCAGCTGGCACCGGGCCAGCCTGGGCCGGCGCTCCAGCGAGGAGGAGGAACCACCGGCCCCAGCACCGCCAGAAGGGCATTCCCAAGGGCCGGGGCCGGCTTCGGGCGATGCTTCACTCTCACGTCATTCTCGGTCCGTATCCTGATGGCCATCCCTGTTCACGAAGAGGAGAGAGAGGAAGGCCCACGCGTGTCGGCGGACACCCTCCTGGACCGCTCGTTCGACCTACTCAGGATCGATTTCAAGCCGAAGCACACCCAGCCATCGCTGGCGCGGGTGCTCGTGGCCACCCTGGTTGCACTGGTCGGGTCGCTCGTGGCCGACGCCATCGTGGTGGCCGTGGCCAAGGCGCTCGTTCCGTCCATCAAGGACTACTCGCACTTCCAATTTTCGGACTACGGCAAGCTCACGGTGATCGGCGTGATCGTGGCCTGTATCGGCTGGCCCATCGTGACCCGGATCAGTTCCTCGCCCCGATGGCTCTTCTTCCGGCTGGCCATCGTCGTCACGCTGGTCCTGTTCGTACCCGACCTCTACATCCTCAAGCAAGGCCAGCCGGCCAAAGCGGTCGTCGTGCTCATGTGCATGCACGTGGTCATCGCCCTGGTCACGTACAACGCCCTGGTGCATCTGGCCCCGGTCCGGTCTGCGAGCGAGAGGCCCGAACCTGCCGCTGGGACGTAGAGCAGTTCAGCGCCCCGTCCAGACGGGCTGTCGCTTCTCCAAGAAGGCGGTGACGCCCTCTCGGCTGTCGGCGGATCGCATCACGGCCGCCATCGCCTCGGTTGTGGCCTCCCAGCCGCCGGCGTCGTCCTCGGCCACCAGCTTGTTGAGTGCGGCGAGGCTGGCCTGGACCGAAACCGGCGCGTTGGTGCAGACCTCCTGGGCAAGCTCGAGCGCCCGTTCCTCGGCCTCGCCGGCCCGGCTGAGCAGGTTGACCAGCCCGAGCTCGTAGGCGCGGGACGCGTCGAGCGGGCGCCCGGTCAAGATGAGCTGGCGGGCCACGTTACGCGGCAGCGCCTGCGGACCCCGGAAGAGGCCGGCGCAGGTCGGAAGCACGCCGATGCTGACCTCGGGGAGGCCGAAGCGCGCCTCGGTCGAGGCGACCACCATGTCGCAGGCGAGCACGATCTCGAGGCCTCCGCCGAGAGCGAAACCCTCGACCGCAGCGATGAGCGGCTTGCGCCGCTGCCGCCGGATGATCCCGTACTCGCCGCCGCGTTCGGTCACGTAGTCGCCACCGCTCGTGAGGTCGCTGCCGGCGCTGAACATCTCACGGGTGCCGGTCAGAACGCCTGCCCAGAGCTCGTGGTCGTCATCCAACTCGTTCAGCGCATCGTCGAGCTGGTCGGCCATGGCGCGGTCGATGGCGTTGCGTTTCTCAGGCCGATTGAGCGCAATCACCAGGACGTGCCCGGCGCGCCGGCACTGTACGAGCGTCGGAGAGGAGTCCGTCATGCAGCGACCATGGAGGGCGACACGCCGTCAACTTACCCGGCCGGCAATTCTGGCGGGCGAGCACTCCGGCGACCGCTCGGAGTGAGCAGTGCTGGGTCGTGCACCGTCCCTTCGCCCGTGCTGGAGACACGCCTCACCGCTCGGGGCGAAGCGCCGGCCTCTCTGCGGTCGGGAACGTTGCCTGCCGATTCGACGCCGGGGCCACCTGGAGTTCTGGTCAGGTTCCCGCCATGGCAACGATCGGCTTGTTGAGCGGCTTGCCACCCATGGACCCGAAGAACGGATCGTTGTAGGTAAAGACGCCGCCATCGGACGCCACGAACCGGTAGCCCGAACCATTGCGGTTTGCCTGCATCCCGACAATGGGCCGGTTCAGGTGGATGCTGCCGGTCGAGCCGTAGAACGGCGCGCCGAAGGAGAAGATCCCGCCGTCGGCCGCCACTTCCCAGTAGCCGCCTGTCGCCGCGTCCGCGGCCATGCCCACAATGGGTGAGTTCAGTGGCTTGCCGCCCATGGATCCGAAGAACTTTGCATCGCCGTAGCTGAAGATGCCACCGTCGGACGCGACGAGCCAGTACCCCCGGCCGTCGGGCGTGGCGGCCATGCCGACGATCGGTTGGTTGAGGTGGATGCCGCCGGTGCTCCCATAGAACGTCGCATCGCCGAAGCTGAAGATCCCGCCGTCGGAAGCGACTTCCCAGTAGCCCTTGCCGTCCGACGTGGCCGCCATCCCCACGATCGGCTGGTTCAAAGGCTTCCCGCCCATGGAGCCGAAGAACCCGGCATCGCCGAACGAGAACATGCCGCCATCGGAGGCCACCTCCCAGTAGCCACCGCCGTCCAGGGTGAGTGCCGTGCCCACGACCGGCTTGACGAGGTGGATGCTGCCGGTCGAGCCACAGAACGGGATGTTCCCGTAGTCGAAGACGCCGCCATCGGTCCCCGAGAGCAGGTACCCGTTCGGCGCAGTGGACGGCGCGTTGCAGGGAACCTCAATGGTGGGGGCGGGCGTGCCCGCATCACCCGTCAGTTGGGGGTCGTGGTGGAACTGGGGCCAGGCGCCCGACTCGTTGACGCTGGCGCCGGAGCCGGCGGTGTTGTCGATCTCCCAGTGCGAGATGATGCTCACGAGGTTGCCGCCGACGTCCTCGTAGCCGGCGCCTGTGATGCCGATGTGGCCATCGGGGTCGTCGGTCACGAGCGGGGAGTTCTGGAAGCCCTCGTTGGTGCCGAGCACGGCGACGTTGGCACCGGAACGGCCGTCGAAGATGTCGATCCCGCCGGTCGTCGGCACAATGACATCCTGATAGCCGCCACCGGTCAGGTCGGCCGTGACCGGTGAGCCGATGATCTCGCCTGACGTTCCGGCGGACCAGACGGTGGCTCCGTTGGTGCCGTTCAGGACGTAGATCGTTCCAGCCTGCGTCCCCTCCACCACGTCGAGCTGTCCATTGCCCTGCACGTTGGCCAGGGCGGGGGAGTCCGCCGTCACGCCGTTGAGCGTGTCGCTCCAGGCGAGACCGCACCCGGTGTTGATGGCGAAGACCTTGTTCGAGTCCGAGGCCCCTGGAAAGTAGCTCCCGTCTCCGATGGCGATGCCGACGCCGCCTCCGGCCAGGAACTGACCCACGGCCGGCGAGGAGCGGTCGATGTTCTGGTCCGTGTTGTACTGGCAGACGAGGCCGCCGGCGGGGTTGACGGTGCCGGCGTCGCCCGCACTCGAGATGATGCGGATGTGCCCGCCGTTGGAGTAGGTCTCCCCGTACGCGAGACCGGCCGAGGAGTCTCCGCCCGAAATGAGCTCGTTGTTGCCGTCTGCGTAGAGGTCGGCGACGGCGGCGGTCGAGAAGACGGAGTCGGCCGAGAACCAGGGAAAGCCGCCGAGCGAAGCGCCGTTGGCGGCGCTCAGCGCGAGGGTGTTCTGCCCGAGCGATCCGGCTTCGACGCCGTACCCTCCGGCGTAGCTGCCCACGGTCAAGGAGGCCGAGACGCCCGAATGCGCGGTGGGATCGGTGCCCGGATTGGTCTCCTGGACGAACCACTGGTCGCCACCCCCCGGACTGATGGCCTGGTAGCCACCCGCGGTGGGTTCGGCGGAGTCCCCGCCGCCGACGTAGACGGTGTCCAACCCGCCCGGGTTGATCGGGGCCACCGAGGGGCTGGAGTCGATGGGCGCACCGGCGACGTAAGGCCAGCCGTGCGGCGCCGCTCCGCCGGCGAGGTGGAAGGCGTAGACGCTGCCGGCCTGGTTGCCGACGACGACCGAGGGCTGCCCGTCGAGGTCGGCCACGTTTGGCGAGGAGAGGGCGATCTCCTCGTTCGGGTCGTTGAGTTGTTGCGTCCATTTCAACGTGGCCGCGAAACCTGCTCCCGCATGGGGCACCACGGTGGCCTGGGCGACGGGGGCCGCCAGGAAGACGGTGGTCAGGGCCAGGGCGGCGGCGCCAGCCACCACGATGCTCGGCACGGAGCGGGTCAATGGGCCTCGGGTCACGTAGATCCTCTCAGCTGGTCTGTAGGGGGAGCGCCGGTTCGTGTGGCGGCGCGCCGCAGCACGTGGGGGGGATGCCCACGGTTCTTCCATCGGCGCGAACGGCGTAGAGCTTGAACTGGCCTCCCGCCAACATCGGAGTGTGGAGCGCACAGGTCAGTGTCAGGACACGGGTGTGCGACGGTGCTCGCGTAGCCGCCGCGGATGCTTGCCCTTGCCGCGGGAGCACCCGTGGTGTCGAACCCCACACCCGTCGGTGGGTGTCGTGGTTGCGCCGGCTGTCATCAACTGCAGTGACGACTCGTGTCACGACGCAAAGGTGTCTCCGCACGACGCGCTCGACGGGTGGAACATCGGATTCGACTGTGGCCTGAACTTCGGCACGGTGGGAATTGAGCATTATGACGGGTACTTGAGTGCCCATCGGCGGGATCCCCAAACGCAGCGTCAGCCCTCGTTCCGTCAAAAATCGCAACAGCCACGGACAACGTCACGGTGTCGATGTGGCCGCAACTCCAGCAGCAGACGCTTTCCCTGCGGTCGCGACGAGTTGAGTGCTCGCTCAGACGAAGTCGACGAAACGTGACGGCGGGATCGCCTCCAGGGGCCGGCGCCGATGCGTCACGCCTCGCTGCATCCCGTCGTCGAACAGGTGCAGCCCGTCGGGAACCGGACGCCACCAGTCGGTGCCTCGGAACTGGCGTGATCCCATCTCGTGGCCCCACGGACCGAGCACCATCCGGCGCGGTGTGGGCATGTCGGCCAACTGCCAGCGATACTCCGCGGAGATGCGCAGCCGTTGCTGGCGATTGGGGAGCGCAGCATGCGTGGTCAAGCAGTGGAAGATGAGCACGTCGCCCGGCTCATAGTCGGTGGTACGCCAGCCCCGCTCGAGTCGGTCGAGCGGGCGGTGGCGCACGCGTGCGCTGGTCTGGCTCCCGGGCTGCAGGGCGAGCCCGCCCAGCCGCGTCGGAATGGACTGGAGGGGGATCCAGCTCGTCAGCATGTCCTGGACCGAGGTGAAGTCCTTGTGCACCAGGTTGCCCGGGTGGCGGGGCACCACGCTGGCCGGGTACACGACGCGGGGGACCTTCAACGGGTAGCAGAAGCCTTCGGGTCCCATGATCTGGCGCATGAGCCAGGCAAGGGGCGAATCGTACGGGATGGCGTTGAAGCCGGGATCGAGCAGGATGTCGCGGTACCCGGGGTCCGAAAAGGCGTCCCGCATGGCCACGGCGCGTACGGGAAGCCGAGGCGCCGCTTGCATCGGATCGCCGCCGGGTTCGGTCCAGCCCGCGTCCTGCAGGGCGGAAAGGGCGTGGCGCCCGACGTCCTCGACCCAGTCGGGGTAGAGGAGGCCGCGCATGAAGATGTAGCCGTCACGGCGGAGGACGGCGCGGAGGGCTTCCTCGTCGCCGAAGAGCTCCCGCGAATCGACGAGGTCGAACTTCGTGCGGAGGGACGATGGGCGGCTCCGGGGAGCCGACGTCGTGGTGAAGACCATGTGGTTCATGCTGGGCTCCACGTGTAAGGGAACTGTAATCGGGACCGATTCTTTGCGATATTCTTATCTGCGTGGCTACGCAGATAGTTAGGGCTCCCGCCTCCGAGGAATTTCGTTCCGCTGTGGGGATGCTCAAGCTCCTGGGTGACGAGACGCGCTTACGGGTCATCTGGGCCCTCCTCGAGGGTGAGCATTCGGTCAACGAGCTGGCCGATCTGGTCGGTGCCCAGCCCGCCGCCGTCTCGCAACACCTGGCCAAGCTGCGCCTGGCCCGCCTCGTGCGCAGCCGGCGCGAGGGGACCCGGATCTACTACGTGGTCGACGACGCGCACGTGCGGAGGCTCGTCGAAGAGGTGCTGACGCACGCCGACCACGTGACGGCGGATGCGTGACTTCGGGGGCGTGGTGAACGGCGCCGGCGGCGTGAACGGGCACGGCCACGAGCATGGTCATGGGCATGGGCTTGGGCACGGGCATGGTGCGGCGGACTCGCACGGACACCGTGGCTCCTCGGAGACGGACCGGCGGGCGCTGACGGCGGCGCTGGTGCTCCTCGTCGTCTTCATGGCGTTCGAGGTGGGGTCGGCCATCTACTCCAACTCCCTCGCCTTGCTGGCCGACGCCGGCCACATGCTGGTCGACGTCGGGGCCATCGCGGGCTCGTTGGTGGCGTTGCGCCTGGCGGCCCGCCCCGAAACCCGGTCGCACACCTACGGCCTCAAGCGGGCCGAGATTCTGGCGGCGACGTTCAACGGAGTCTCGCTCGTCGTCGTGGCCGCGCTGGTGACCTTCGAGGCCATCGTCCGCCTGCTCAACCCCTCGCCGGTCGACGGCGCCGTCCTGATCGTCGTCGCCTCGGTCGGTGTAGTGGTCAACCTCGGGGCCAGCGTCGTCATGTCGCGGGCCAACCGGGAGTCGCTCAACGTGGAGGGCGCGTACCGGCACATCCTCACCGACCTCTACGGCTTCATCGGCACGGTGATCGCCGGCATCGTCATCGTCACCAGTGGATTCGAGCGGGCCGACGCCATCGCCTCCTTGGTCGTCGTCGCCTTGATGCTCAAGGCCGCCATCCAGCTCCTCCGACCCGCGCTGCGCATTCTGCTCGAAGCCACGCCCGACGACATCGACCTCGAAGAGGTGCGCGAGCACCTGCTCGAGCTGCCCGAGGTGCGGTCGGTGCACGACCTGCACGCCTGGACCCTGACCTCGTCGCTCCCCATCCTCACGGCACACGTCGTGGTGACCGACGAATGCCTCAACACCGGTCAGGCCGGGCGCGTCCTCGATCACCTCCAGGACTGTCTGACTGGGCACTTCGACGTGGCCCACTCGACGCTGCAGTTCGAGACGGCCGGACACATCGAGCACGAGCTGGGCGGGCACGCCTAGTCGGGTGAGCGGCGGGCGGCTGGCGGCTCGGTGAGCGGTGGCGTGGCGCGCTAGGTGCGGAGCTCGTCCAAGAGGTGGACGAGTGACTGCTTGAGTGCCTCGAGCTCGTCCGGGCTGGTCAGTGCGGCCCAGTGCTCTTCCACCCGCCCCGCGGCGGCGTGGGTGACCTCGGGCACGGCGCGGCCACGGGCCGTGAGGAAGATGAGCTGTGACCGCCCGTCCGCCGGGTTCGGCCGTCGCTCGACGTACCCGGTGCGCTCGAGCTGTTCGACGGCTTGGGCCATCGTCTGCTTGCGCACGTGGGCCAACTCGGCCAACTCGGAGATGGTGGCGCCTTCGGGCGAGACGAAGGGGAACACGTTGGCAGCCGAGGGACCGATGTCCTCGAAGCCGCCCGCGCCGAGCGCGTCCTCCATCTCTTGCTGGTAGTGCTGCGAGAGGAGACGCAGAAGGAGCCCGATCATCGGGCGTTCGGGGAATCTGGCCATGGCAGCGAACTCCTCGGTATTGACAGGGACCTGTCTTTCTCTCTAGTATCGACAGGTACCTGACAACACTAACGAAAAGGACGTGTCCACATGACGACCGCAACACCTCCGATCTACGCCGAGTTCGGTCAGGCACTCGGCCAGGCGGAACACACCCTGTCGGCCATCCTGCGAGAGCACTTGGCCGAGCGCGACACGGCTGCCGAGAAGTGGTTTGCCCTCAAGCTGCTGGCGGGGGCCGGCGAGGCCGGCTTGACCCCGGACCAACTGGTCCGGACGTTGTCGAGCTCGCCCACCTTCAGTGCCGAGGCGGCGCGGGCCCTGATCGGCCGTCTCGAGGCCGAGGGCCTCGTCGAGGGCGACGGCGCCGCCCTGCGGTTGAGTACGGCGGGCGAGGCTCTCTACGCCGACCTGCGGGCGTATGTGGCAGGACCGGCAGTCGCGCTCTTCGGTCAGTTCGACGTGCGCGACATCGAGACGACCGTGCGCACGCTGCAGGCCATCACGGAGCGAGCCAGCGCGGCCTGACCTGTCGGGAACGGTCCGCCGGCCGGTCCCCTCAGCCCGGTGGGGTGAAGGCCGCCACCAACTCGACGTGCTCGGTCATGGGAAAGATGTCGATGGCGCGCAGGGTGTCGAGCTGCCACCCTGCACCGGCCAGGACCGCGGCGTCGCGGGCGAAGGAGGCCGGGTCGCAGGCGACGTAGATCAGCACGCGTGCGGTGGCGGCGTGGGACTGGGCCAGCGCCATGGTGACGTCGGTGCCGGCGCCCTGGCGAGCCGGATCGAGCACGATCACCTGTGGGGTGCCGATCTGTCCCGCCACCAGGTCGGGCGTCACCGCTGCCTGGCGGACCCGGAGGGCGGGGTGGGCCGCCCCGTTGTGGCGGGCGTCCGCACAGGCGGTCTGGTCGCGCTCGATCGCCAGCACCGATCCCTTGGGCCCGACCGCCGCGGCCAGGGGCACCGAGAACAGCCCGGCGCCGGCATAGAGATCGACCACCTGCTCAGCGGGACGCGCTGCGGCAGCGTCGAGGACCGCACCCAGGAGTGCCTCCGCGGCGCCCACGTGCACCTGCCAGAACACGCCGGCCGTGACCCGGAAGAGGTGATCGCGGACGGCGACGTGCACGGCGCCGGGCTCACGCCGGACCCGGCGTCGGAGGACCAGGCCGACGTCGGAGCCGAGCGCCGGCACACGAGGCGAGGCGCGTCCCTGCGGGGTGACGACGACGAGCGACTCGTGGTCGCCGCCCGTCGAGGCCGCGGTCACGACCTCGAGCTCGGACGCCCCGGGCCACGACGCAGTGAGCGCGCCGGTGGCGTCGACGGCGCTGGTGGCCACCGGGCAGTGCGCAATGCGCTCGAGCTGGTGGGAGCGGTGGCGCCGGAAGCCGACCTGGCCGCTCCGCTCGACCGCCACCCGAACCCGGGTGCGCCAGCCCAGGCCGTCGATGTCCCCCGCGACCGCTTCGACCACGACGGAGCGCTCCAGCCCGGCCATCCGGGACAGCTGTTCCTCGACCCGCGCCGCCTTCAGCCGGCGCTGGGCCCCCAACTCGATGTGCTGGTAGTCGCACCCTCCGCACCGGCCCGGGCCGGCGTGCGGGCAGGGCGGGGCCACCCGGTCGGGCGACGGCTCCACGACGGCCACGGCGTCGGCCCGCAGGTAGGTGCGGCTCGTCTCGGTCACTCGGGCCCGGACCCGCTCACCGGGCAGTGTGTGCCGGACGAAGACGACCCGGCCGTCGGGGGCCCGGGCCACGCAGCCGCCGCCGGTCGCCACCGCACCGACCAGGAGCTCGAGCTCGTCCCCGGCTGCCACCTCTGCCACCTCGGGCTGGCCCGGGTTCGCCATGGCGGGCGATCGTAGGGCAGGTGGGAGGCTTCCCATCGATGGCCGCCCGGGGCGTCGCTTGAGCGGCCGGCCCGCCCGGTCCGACAATGAGCCCGACAACGAGCCGCACGATGGTCAGAGAAATTCTTTCGGCCGGGTGTCGATCCCGGCCGATGCTGTTCGTCGTGTGGGTACCAACCACCCCCGAAGAAGAGGAGAACCCACCATGCGGTACGCGCTGTTGATCGCCGGAGACGAGACCGTTGTCAATGCGGCCGACGACGAAGGGCTGACGCCCGAGTACGCCGAATTCATGAAGACCGTGGCCGAGCGCGGAGTGCTCCAGGGCGGCGAGCGCCTGCGGCCGACGGCCGACGCCACCACGGTCCGGGTGCGCGAGGGCGAGACCCTGGCGACGGACGGTCCGTTCGCCGAGAGTAAGGAGCAGCTGGCCGGCTTCTTCCTGGTCGACTGCAAGAACCTGGACGAGGCCATCGAGGTGGCGGCGCTGATCCCTGCCGCCAAGGGCGGTTCCATCGAAGTGAGGCCGATCTGGGAGATGTGACGACAACCGGTGCCGCGGTCGAGGCCGCTGTGGCCGACGCCTTCCACGCCGAGTGGGGACGCGTCGTCGCCACCATGGTCCGCCTCACCGGCGACTGGGACCTGGCCGAGGAGTGCGCGCAGGATGCCTTCGCCACCGCGCTGGAGCGCTGGTCGAGCGACGGCATCCCGCGCCGCCCCGGCGCCTGGCTCACCACGGTGGCTCGCCACCGGGCCCTCGACCGGGTGCGCCGTGACCGGGTCGGTGCGACGAAGGAGCGGGAAGGAGCGGTGCTGCAAGCAGACCCCGGCGGGGATGGGACCGAGGAGGTACCCGACGACCGCCTGCGGCTCATGTTCACCTGCTGCCATCCTGCGCTGGCCTTCGAGGCGCGCATCGCCCTCACCCTCCGCACGCTGGCCGGCATGACGACGGCCGAGATCGCCCGCGCCTTCCTCGTCCCCGAATCGACCATGGCCCAGCGGCTCGTCCGGGCCAAGCGCAAGATCCGCAACGCCGGCATCCCCTTCGTCGTCCCGCCGGCCCACCAGCTGCTCGAGCGCACGGCGGCGGTGCTCGCCGTCATCTACCTGCTCTTCAACGAGGGCTACGCCGCCAGCTCGGGCAGCGACCTGGTGCGCCGATCGCTGAGCGACGAGGCCATCCGCCTGGGTCGGACGTTGTGCACGTTGATGCCCGACGAGCCCGAGGCCCTCGGGTTGCTCGCGCTGATGCTGTTCCACGACGCGCGGCGGGCGGCCCGGGTCGACGCCGCCGGCGACCTGATCCTGCTCGACGAACAGGACCGTTCCCTCTACGACTCCGGCGAGGTCGCCGAGGGCCGGGCCCGCCTTGCCGCCGCCGGTCGCCTGGCCCGCACCGGACCCTTCCAGGTCCAGGCGGCGATCGCGTCCTGCCACGTCGGCGCCGCAGCGACGGACTGGGCCCGGGTCGCCCTGCTCTACGACGAGCTCGCTGCCCTGGCACCGTCCCCCGTCGTCGCCCTCAACCGGGCCATCGCCGTCTCGCTCAGCCAGGGACCCGCAGCCGGGCTCGCCCTGGTCGAGCGGCTCGAGGCCGGCGGCGAGCTGGAGGGCTACCACCTGCTGCCGGCGGCCCGAGCCGACATGCTGCGCCGCCTCGGCCGGCCCGAGGAGGCGGCCCGGGCCTACCGCCGGGCCCACGATCTGGCGGGCACGGACGCCGAGCGCCGTTACCTCGAACGACGGATCGCCGAGACCGGCGCGCCGGCTTGACAGCTCCTGGCACCGGGGCCCATCGTCTCGGGTTCACCGGATGGCGCGACACGGCGTCAGCCCAGGACAGTGGGAACGAGGCAGAGCTCCATGGCAGGGATGTTGCAGGACAGGGTGGCCATCATCACCGGGGGTGGGCGCGGCATCGGCCGCGAGCACGCGCTGCTCTTCGGCTCACTCGGGGCCAAGGTCGTCGTCAACGACCTGGGCGGCGCCGTCGACGGCTCAGGCGCGGACGTCTCGGCGGCCCAATCGGTGGTCGACGAGATCACCGCCGCGGGCGGACAAGCTGTGGCCAACGGTGACAGCGTGAGCTCCTTCGCGGGGGCCAAGGCCATGGTCGAGCAGGCCGTGTCGAGGTTCGGCGACCTGCATGTCGTGGTGAACAACGCAGGCATCCTGCGCGACCGCATGCTGGTCTCCATGAGCGAGGACGAGTTCGACGCGGTCATCGGCGTCCACCTCAAGGGCACGTTCAACGTGACCCGCCACGCCGCCGACTACTGGCGCGAGCAGGCCAAGGCCGGGACCGTGACCGACCGGGCCATCGTCAACACGAGCTCGGGTGCCGGACTGCACGGCAACGTCGGCCAGACGAACTACTCGGCCGCCAAGGCGGGCATCGCCGCCATGACGGTGGTCAACGCCATGGAGCTGCACCGTTACGGCGTGCGGGCCAACTGCATCGCCCCGGTGGCCCGCACCCGCCTGACGATGCAGACGCCCGGCATGGGCGAGCCCATGCAGAACACCGTGTTCGACCCCGAGAACGTGTCGCCGCTGGTGGCCGTCCTGGCCGCCGAGACCTGCCCCTTCAACGGTCAGGTCTTCAGCGTCTACGGCGGCTCCGTCGGCATCTACGCCGGGTGGTCGATCGCCGAGTCGGTCGACAGCGAGGACCGCTGGACGCCCGAGACCCTGGCCGCCGCCATGGACGGGCTGCCTCGGACGGTCGAGGTCAACAGCCAGATCACCCAGCTGGCCAAGCACATGAGCGGCTGAGCGACTGATGCTCTCTTAGGCTGCAGCTCATGGCAGGGGAGGCCGCAGAGGGGGAGGACGGCACAGCACTTGGCCGGTCCCGTGCTGCCGCGGCCGTGGCCAGCGCCGACGTGCATCCCCTCCTCTGCGCGGTGGCCAGTCTGACCGGCGACCTGGGCCTGCTGCGGCCCGACCTGGCCCCGGACCAGACCCAGCTCATCACCCCGGCCCGCGGCCTGACGCCCGAGCAGGAGGCCGAGGCGCGCCAGCTGGCCGTCGAGGCCCTGGTGGCCCATGCCGCCGCCGGGGCGCCGGACCACCGCTTCACCCCCGACGAACTCCGGCAGGCCTTCGCGTTCTTCGTCGGCGACGGCTCGACCGAGAAGTGGGAGCGCTTCTTGCTCGAGGAGCTCGCCCTCGACGGCGATCCCCGGGCGCCGTCCTGGCACGTCGACCAGCTGGGCGACGGCCGGCCCGAGCCCGCCCCCGACTCCCGTTTCCGGTGTGCGGTCGTCGGCGCCGGCGCCTCGGGTCTGGCCGCGGCGCACCGGCTGCGTCAGGCCGGCATCGAGGTCACGGTGTTCGAGAAGAACGCGGATGTCGGTGGCACCTGGCTCGAGAACGTGTACCCGGGCTGCCGGGTCGACGTGCCCAATCAGCTCTACAGCTTCTCCTTCGCCCAGACCAACGAGTGGGCCGCGCGCTTCTCGGCCCAACCCGACCTGCTCGCCTATCTCCAGGGCGTGGCCAAGGAGCTCCGCCTGGGCGACGTCATCCGCTTCTCCTGCGAGGTGACCGAGGCCCGCTTCGACGACGAGGCGGGCCGGTGGCACCTGTGCCTCACCGCGTCGGGCGACCGGGCCACCACCGCGGCCACGACCGAGACGTTCGACGCCATCGTCTGCGCCGTCGGCCAGCTGAACCGTCCCTCGTTCCCCGCCGTCGAGGGCCGCCACGACTTCGCCGGCCCGACCTTCCACTCCGCCGCCTGGGACCACTCCGTCGACCTGGCGGGCCAGCGGGTCGCCGTCATCGGCTCTGGGGCCAGCGCGGCCCAGTTCGTCCCGTGCGTCGTCGACGAGGTGGCCCAGCTGAGCGTGTTCCAGCGCACCCCGCCCTGGCTCCTCCCCACCGACAACTACGGCGACCCCTTCCCCGCCGAGTTCCACGACCTGCTGGCCCTGCTGCCCGAGTACGGGCGCTGGGAGCGGCTGTGGCAGTTCTGGCTTCTCCACGAAGGCCTGCTCGGCGCGGCCCGGGTCGACCCCGAGTGGGACCAGGAGACCGAGGCCGTCAGCGCGGGCAACGATCTCGTGCGCTCCATGTTGCTCGATGTCCTGCGAGCGCAGGTAGCCGACGACGAGCTGTACGAGAAGATGGTCCCGCACTTCCCGCCCTTCGCCAAACGGGCCCTGCGCGACGACGGGCGCTGGGCGGCGTCGTTCGCCCGCGACCACGTCGAGCTCGTCACGACACCGCTCGCCGCGATCACTGCGCATGGCGTGCGCACGGTCGACGGGGTCGAGCACCCGGCCGACGTCCTCATCTACGGCACCGGGTTCACCGCCTCGGACTTCGTCACGCCGATGCGCGTCTTCGGGCACGGCGGGCGCGAGCTCAACGAGGAGTGGGGCGGCGACGCCCGGGCCTACCTCGGCATCACGGTGCCCGACTTCCCCAATTTCTTCATGCTCTACGGACCCAACACCAACCTCGTCATCAACGGCAGCATCCTCGTCATGGTCGAGTGCCAGGTGCGCTACATCGTCGAGGGCCTGGGCGCTCTGCTGCGCGAGGGAAAGCGCACGATGTCGTGCCGCCGTCCCGTCCACGACGCCTACGCCGACGAGATGCAGCAGGGCAACGCCCGCATGGTCTGGGGCGTGGCCGACGTCCCCACCTGGTACCGCAACCAGCACGGCCGGGTCACCCAGAACTGGCCCTTCGACCTCCACGACTACTGGTCCCGCACGCTCCTACCCGACCTGTCCGACTACGAGCTGGCCTGAGCGCCAGTCCCGCCCGCCG
Source organism: uncultured Acidimicrobiaceae bacterium (assembly GCA_963840435.1). Classification (GTDB taxonomy): domain Bacteria; phylum Actinomycetota; class Acidimicrobiia; order Acidimicrobiales; family RAAP-2; genus Bog-473. Next base: position 70,024 of record CAWIYY010000003.1, read on the forward strand.
CAACCCAGTTCCCGCCGCAAACCAGTCCCCGCCGCCGACCAGCCCACCGCCGATGCCCAGCCAAGCGCAGACCGACATCCTGGCCCTCGTTCCGCCCGGCTTCGCCGACCCCGAGGCCGACGTCACGGCGGTGCGCGTCCATGATGGCGCCGTTCCACGGGCACCCGGTGCCGCCGCAGGTGCGGGTCACCGAGGCCGAGCTCGGCGGCGTGCGCTGCGCCTGGTACGACGACACCCGTCGCCCCGTCGCCGACCGCACCATCTTTCACTGCCACGGTGGCGGTTTCGTGTCGTGCCCGCTCGACGACTACCACTTCTACGGCGCGCTGCTGGCCGAGCGGTTCGGGTTCCGGGTTCTCATGGCGGACTACCGCCTCGCTCCCGAACACGTCTACCCGGCGGCCCACGACGACTGCCTCGCCGCCTACCGCGCCCTGCTCCGGACCGGGGCCGACCCCACCCGCCTCGTGGTGAGCGGGGACTCCTGCGGCGGGCTGCTCGGGCTGGCCACCGTGCTCGCCGCCCGCGACGAGGGCCTGCCCAACCCGGCCTGTTTCATGTCGATCTCCGGCTGGTTCGACCTCTCGGTGTCCGGTACCGACGTCACCGCCGACGCCCGAGCCCCGGACGCGCCTGCGTCCTCCCAGGATCCGTTCCTCACCGCGGCCTGGGTGCGCAACCGCGGCCGCGACTATGTGGCCGGCCGGTACGACCTCGACGACCCACGCGTCTCGCCTGCCTGGGCCGACCCGGCGGGCCTGCCCACGCTCTACCTCCCGGTGGCCCAGTACGACACCGTCCGCCATGGGGTGTGGACCCTGGCCGCCGCCGCCCTGGCCGCCGGGGTCGACGTCACCGCCGAGTCCTGGCTCGAGACGGTGCACGGCTGGCAGGGCCTGGTCAGTGCCGGCGTGCCCGAGGCGGAGGCCTGGTTCGTTCGCGCCCGGCAGTACCTCGACGCCACGGTCCCGCCGACCTCGCCTGGCTGACTGGTCAAGCGAAGAGGTCAGCTGCTGACGATGTTGATCGGCGTGCCGGCCGGGATCCCGCCCAGCATGGCCAGCTCGGCGTCGTGCAGCCGGACGCAGCCGTGCGAGATCGCCGCGCCCGTCGTCCCGATCTGCTGGTCGGCGCCCGACGTGATCGGCCCGTGGATGCCGATGATGGCGTCCCCCGACTCCTCCCAGTCCGTGATGGTGTTGGAGTGGTCCGACGTCGCCAGGACGAACGGTCCGTATCCCGGGTCGGGCGGGGGCACCTTCATGGCCAGGAAGAAGTTCCCGGGCGGCGTCGGATCGTCGGGAGCGCCGATACCGGCGGGGAAGTCGAGGATCTGGCTGCCGTCCTTGGTGACCGTGAGGTGCATGGTCGCAAGATCCACCTCGATCACGTACGGCGTCGTCGTGAGCGTCACCTGACTCTGCTCGATCCACGTGGTCGACTCGTTGGGTCGCTGGGCCAGGCGGACCTCGAGCCAGCCCGGCTCGGTGGCGATCACGGGGAGCTCCGAGGGATACCCGTACCAGCTGGCCGGCACGATCATGTTCGAGGGCTGGTCCGGTGCCGGGTAGCCGGCGACGGCCTCGTGCAGATTGGCCACGAAGGACGTACCCACGGGTGGCACCGCCGCGCTGGCGGCGAACTTGGCGGAACCGGCGACAGCCGCGGCGGCCGCGGCGGCGATCGCCCTGCCCCGCGCCTCGGTGGCGCTCTTGCTCAGGTGGGCGTGATGGTGCGCCGGGCTCGACGACGCGGACGGCGAGCCGGAGCCGCACCCGGCAAAGGCGACGGCGACGGCCACGAAAGCCAGCGCAGCGCCGCCCCGTCGAAGACTCTTCGCTCGCGGCCGCCCCATGACCCCGTCAATCCTATTTGGCCCTGGCCGCCCCCCGGGTCCACCTCGCCTCGATCCGGGGCGTCGGACCTGGTCCCAGCCGACTTCCTTGTGCGTTCTCTGCGCAATCCCCCGTGTCCTGCCCTGCATCCCCCGTGCAGCCCCCGTGGATTCTCGGAACATCCTCGGTGCGTTCCAGCCCATTCCCGGTGCACCCTCGATGCATCGAGTGCCAGGATCGTGCCATGGTCGCTCGCCAGCTGGTCAGTTCCGGGTCGCCTTTCGAGCCGACGATCGGCTTCAGCCGGGCCGTGCGCGTCGGCAACCGGGTCCTGGTCTCGGGCACCGGGCCGGTCTTCGCCGACGGGGCCTGCCCGCCCGACGCCGCAGCCCAGGCTCGCCGTTGTTTCGAGATCGTCGAGCACGCCCTGCGCGAGGCCGGCGCGACGCGGGCCGACGTCGTGCGCACGCGCATGTACGTGACCGCGGTCGAGCATGCGGAGGGCGTCGGCGCGGTGCACGGTGCGCTCTTCGGCGACATCCGCCCGGCCGCCACCATGGTGGTGGTGTCCGCCCTGCTCGATCCGCGCTGGCTGGTCGAGGTCGAAGCCGAGGCCGAGATCGCTCCCGCGAGCTGATCCGAGAAATCCCGGACTGGCCCGACGTCCCGTAACGTCGGTGCATGGAGCCCGTCGACGCCGTCGTGGTCGGGGCGGGTCCCAACGGGCTGGCGGCGGCGCTGACCCTGGCCCGGGCGGGCATCGGCGTGGAGGTGTTCGAGGGTGCGCCCACCGTCGGCGGTGGCACCCGCACCGAGGAACTCACCCTGCCCGGCTTTGCCCATGACGTGTGCTCGGCCGTGCACCCCTCGCTCGTGTCGTCGCCGTTCTTCCGCACGCTGAACCTTCCCGCGCTGGGCGTGCGGCTGCGCCAGCCCGAGGTGGCGTTCGCCCACCCGCTCGATCGCGGCCGGGCCGCCGCGCTCTACCGCGACGTCACCGAGACGGCCTCGCACCTGGGCGGGGACGCGGCGCGCTACCAGGCGCTGGTCGGGCCGCTGGTGGAGTGGCTCGACCGGATCGTGCCCTACGTGCTCTCGCCGATGCGCAGCATCCCGAGCGACCCCCTGGCCCTGGCCCGCTTCGCCTGGGTCGGCACGCCGTCGGTCCGCCACGTGGCCAAGAGCTTCACGACGGATTCGGCCCGGGCGCTCCTGGCGGGCACGGCGGCCCACTCCATGGAGCCGCTCACCGCGCCGCTGACGGCGGCCTTCGCGCTGCTGCTCACTGCGTTGGGCCACGGGGCCGGCTGGCCGGTGGTCGAGGGTGGGAGCGCCGCCATCACCCACGGCCTGGCCGCGGAGCTGCGCCGCCTGGGCGGCACCGTCCACACGGGTCACCCGGTGGCCGCGCTCGACGAGCTCCCGCCGGCCCGGGCCGTGCTGCTCGATACGTCGCCCCGCCAGTTCCTCCAGCTCGCCCGGGGCCGTCTCAGCCGGCACGCCGGCCGCCCCTGGGCCCGCTTCAAGCCGGGGCCGGGCACCTGCAAGGTCGACTGGGCACTGAGCGGCCCGGTGCCCTGGGCGGCCGAGGCCTGCCGGCGCACCGTCACCGTGCACGTCGGCGGCACCTTCGAGGAGGTGGCCCGCTCCGAGGCCGAGGTGCAGGCCGGGCGGCACGCCGAGCGACCCTTCGTCCTGGTGGCCCAGCCGACGGTGGTCGACCCCAGCCGGGCGCCCGCCGGGCGCCACACCCTGTGGGCCTACTGCCACGTGCCCAACGGGTCGCCGGTGGACATGACCGAGCGGATAGAGGAGCAGATCGAGCGGTTCGCCCCGGGCTTCCGCGACCTGGTCCTGGCCCGGGCGGTGCGCCTGGCTTCCGAAGCCGAGGCCTACGACCCGAACCTGCTCGGCGGTGACGTGAACGGCGGGGCGCAGACGGTGCGCCAGACGGCCTTCCGGCCCGTGGTGCGCTGGAATCCGTACCGCACCCCGGTGGAGGGGGTCTACCTGTGCTCGGCCTCGACCCCGCCCGGAGGGGGCGTGCACGGGATGTGCGGCGTGGCGGCCGCCGAGGTGGTGCTGCGGGAACGATTCGGCGCGGCCGGGCGCAGCGGCCTGCCCGAGGAGCGGTCGCTCAGGCGGCGCTCTTGACCGAGCTGCTCAGCTGGTCGAGTAGGTACCAGGCGGTGATCTCGTCGGAGACGCACGACTTGAAGTCGCCTTCGGACACGACGTAGCGCAGCCAGCACGGGTGGATGCGCAGGGTGTTGGTGTCGTGCTCGGTCACGACGTCGATGTTGTCGACCTCGTTGGTCAGCTCGTAGCTCCAGGTCACCTGGAAGTGGAGCCGGTTGGTCTCGGCGATCAGGCGCTTGACCATCTGCTCGGCGATCTTCAGGTTCTGTGTCATCGGTCGTCCCCCCGCCGGTCGTCCCATGCCGGGGCGGACGTACTCCACCGGCGTCCACACAGACCCCAACATTCGGACTACAGCTGCACAAGATCGTGACGCAGCCAGGGGCGATACTCCGGCGCAACTCGGTTGCGATCCGGGTGCGAAGGGAGAATTTTCTAAACCCCGGTGACAGTCGTGCCGACCGTGTCGGGCGTGGGGGCGGCGCTTAGCGGCACCCGCCATTCGACCCGGGTGCCCTGGGGCTCGTGGCGCCGGAGCGAGAAGGTGCCGCCGAGGGCCGAGGCCCGGGCCTCCATGTTGCGCAGCCCGAAGCCGCTCGCCGCTGCCCTCGCCGCCGCGGCCGCTGCTGCTGCCGCCACCGCTGGTCCCGCTGCCGCGGCCGCGGCCGCATTGGTCGGCCCGATCCCGTCGTCGGTTACGACGAGGACGAGATCGGTCCCCGTCGACACGTTCCCCGTCGACACGGTCCCCGTCGACACGGTCACCTCGACCTCGGAGGCGCCGGCGTGGCGGATGACGTTGGAGAGCGACTCCCTCAGAACGGTCAGGAGTTGCTCGCCCGCCGCCCGGTCGACCGCGGTGTCGACGGGGCCCTCGAAGCGCACCCGGGGTGAGAAGCCGAGACGTTCGCCGGCGTCGACCGTGAGCTGGAGCACGCCGGCCCGCAGGCCGCCGCGCAGCGACGGGTCGGTCTCGAGGTCGAAGATCGTGGTCCGGATGTCGCTGATGACGCCGTCGAGCTCGGCCACGATCTCGCGCAGGCGCCCGTCGGCGTCGACGTCGGTGGACAGCATGGACGTGAGCCGCATCCCGACCCCGAAGACGCGCTGGATGACGAGGTCGTGCAGGTCCCGGGCGATGCGGTCACGGTCGTTGGCCATGTCGAGGGCGTGCAGGCGCTCCTCGGCCTGGCGCACCTTGATCAGGTTGTCGACCCGGGCCCGCAGCTCGGGTTGGTAGAAGGGCTTGAGGAGATAGTCGTTGGCCCCCCGGCGCAGGACCTCGATCCGCGCCTCGGAGTCGTTGCGCGCCGTGAGGACGAGGATGGGCGTGGTGTCCATGCGGGGCTCAGCCCGGACCTGGCGCACCAGTTCGTCGCCGGCCATCTCGGGCATCATGAAGTCGCACACGATGACGTCGGGACGCAGCGCACGGGCCCGTTCCACTCCCTCCCGCCCGTTGTAGGCGGGCGCCACCCGGTAGTCGGTGCTCAGGGCGTCGCAGACGAAGTGGTTCATGTCGACGTTGTCCTCGACGACGAGGACGAGGGGCCGGTCGGTGTCGTCGTAGGCGGTGTCCAGGACCGTGGCCGTGGCAGTCGTCTTGGTCTTGGTCTTGGCCAGCGCAGTGGCGTGGCCCAGCGCCGTAGCGGGGACTGGTGCCGGCGCCGGTGCCGGCGCGGTCTGCCCGTCGGCCCGCACGGCGGTGCCAGGGGGTGCCAGCAGGGCCAGCTCGACCACGAAGAGGGCCCCGCCCTCGGGCGCGTCGTCCACCCCGATGCAGCCGCCGTGCAGCTGGACCAGTTCGCTGGCGATGTTGAGGCCGAGCCCGGAGCTGCCCCATGTCGTGTGCGGCTCGCCGTCGAGCCGGTGGAAGCGCTCGAAGACCTGCACCCGGTCGTCGGGCGGGATGCCCGGACCGCTGTCGGCCACCTCGATCCGGGCCACGCCGCCACCGGCGCCACCCCGGCTCACGCCAATCAGCTCGATCCGCACCCGTCCCTCCGCCGGCGTGAACTTGAACGCGTTCGACAGCAGGTTGAGGAGGACCTGCTGCAGGCGGGACGGGTCGACTTGCGCCGGCACGGCGGGCGGCGCCACGATCCGGAACTCGACCGCCCGGTCGACGGCCAGCGTCTCGAAGTTGTTCGCCGTCAACCGCACGAGGTGCGCGAGGTCGACCGTGCTGTAGTCGAGGGCGAGCTTGGACGCTTCGAGCTTGGACGCATCGAGCAGGTCGTTGACGTGGCCGAGCAGAGCGCGGGCATTGCGCAGGACCACCTCGAGGTCGCGCCGGTGCGGGTCGCCGGGCGCCAACTCGGCCAGCACCCGCTCGGCCGGCGCCAGAATCAGAGCGAGCGGCGTGCGCAACTCGTGGCTGACGTTGGCAATGAAGTTCGTCTTGATGCGATCCATCTCCTGGGAGCGCGCGTAGAGGCTGGCCAGCTCCGCGTTGCTTTCCTTGAGCTGGCGTCCGGAGTCGGCCACCTCCCGGGCCCGGAGGACGATCTCGGCTTCCATGTCGTCGAGTGGCTCCTCCGGCGACGCGGCCCCGGCCCGGTGCCGCTGCACGTACCCGGTGACGTCCCTGATCCGGTGGATGATGTAGGCAAGCGAACCGTCGGGGCGCAGGACGGGCGAGTTGTACGGACTCCAATAGCGCTCCTCGAATCCGCCGCCCTGGTCGGCCGGCCGTTGGATGTCGTACTTCTGGACCGACATGACGTCAGGGGTGCGGTCGCGCACGACGCGGCCCAGCGAGGCCTTGAGGTTGCGGGCGCCTTCGGTCGCCGGGTCGTCGGGGTTGTCGGGGAAAGCGTCGAAGAGCTGCCGGCCGAGAACGGCGCTGCGCTCGGTGAAGGTGGCGGCCAGAAACGTGTCGCTCACCGCGACGATCGTCAGGTCCGGGTCCAGGACCAGATAGAGCCCAGGGGCTGACTCGAAGAGGAGCTGAAAGTCGACCGTCGGCGCGTTAGGTCCCATGGCCGCGACGGCGTACCTTTTTCGCCATGGGCGCGAGGGCGTGCCCAGGGTGCATCGAATCGCCTTCCCTCTGTCTCTTCCCAATCCCGCTCCGGTTCACGATACACAGGCGGCATGGGGGCCGTTCCGACTGCGTCTCAGTGGCTCGAATGTCGTGCGTCGTCGGTCGTCCGCTCGTCGGTCGGCTCGTCGGTCGGCTCGTCGTCGGTCGTCCGTCGTTGGTCGTCCGCTTACCGACCGGTCATCGCAGGGAGTGGATGACGGTGGGTGATCGCCGAGAGCGGATTACCAGTCGGTCATCTCGATCGGTCTGCGTGTCCGCCTTCCACTCGGCTCCCGCGCCTCCACTCGGCTCCACCGCCCCCACCTGCCCGCTTGCCGACTGTCGAGCCTCGGGCCGGTTTAACGCTCCTCGCGCAAGCCCCGGAACGCTTCGCCGGCAGCCGGCAGCGCGATCGTGCGGGTGACCCGTACCTGCTCGAGCAGGCGCCGGTCGTGCGACACCAGCACAAGCGTGCCTCCGTAGGAGTCCAGAGCAGATTCCAGCTGCTCGATTGCCGGCAGGTCGAGGTGGTTCGTGGGCTCGTCCAGCACCAAGAGGTTCACGCCGCTGGCGGCGAAGGCAGCCAGCTCGGCCCGCGTGCGCTCTCCCGGGGAGAGCGACGGCTGAGGCCGGGTGACTGCCTCGGCGCCCAAGCCGAACTTGGCCAACTGGGCCCGGGCCAGATCCGGCCTGAGGCCAGGGACCGCGGCGAGGAAGGCATCGAGGAGGGTGCCGCCCTCGCGCAGCAGACGCCTGTCTTGGGCCAGTTCGCCCACCACGACGCTCGGTCCAATGGTCCGGGATCCAGCGGTCAGGGGGAGGCGGCCGAGGATGGCCTCGACCAGGGTCGTCTTGCCCGTACCGTTGGGCCCGACTAGCGCGACCCGGTCGGCCCAGGCGATGTCGAGCGTGAACGGGCCCAGGCGGAAGTCGCCCCGCTCCATCACCGCCTCCTCGAGACGGACGACGACTGCGCCCGAACGTGTCGCCTCGTTGATGCTGAAGCGGAGATCCCATCCCTCCCACGGCTTCTCCACCACCTCGAGCGCGGCGAGGGCGCGCTCGGTGCGCCGGGCCCGTGAGGCTTGTTTCTCGGTCCGGTTGAGGCGGAAGTCGCGCTGCGCCTTGTCGTTGTCGCGGGGAGACTTCTTCTCTCGGGCGACGCCCTTGGTGGCCCACTGGCGTTCGCGCTGGGCCCGCTGGCGCAATGCGTCCTTCTGTGTGTCGTACACCGCGTAGGCCTCCTCGGCGTGGGCCTGTTCTGCAGCGCGCTCGGATAAGTAACCGGACCAGCCGCCGCCGAACATGCGACCAGAGCGCGTGTGTTCGTCCAGCTCGAAGACATCGGTCACGACTCGGTCGAGGAATGCACGGTCGTGCGAGACGACGATCAGGGCGCCGGCGCGCCGCTGCACCATCTGCTCCAGGCGGGCCAAGCCATCGAAGTCCAGGTCATTGGTCGGCTCGTCGAGCATGGTGATGTCGAAGCGCGACAGCAGAATGGCGGCGAGCGCCACCCGGGCCGTCTGCCCGCCCGAGAGCGTGCTGGAGTCCTGCTCGGCGATGGACTCGGCCAGTCCGACCTCTTCGAACGTGGCGACCAGCCGGGACTCGAAGTCGCCGGCCGACATCGACTCGTAGCGGCCGAGGGCGGCGGCGTACCGCTCGGTGGCGTCGACCGGGCTGTCGATCGGGCTGTCGCCGTCACCGCCGTTCTCGTGCGCCTCGCCGGACGCCGAGGCCAGCCCTGCGGCGGCCCGGGCCAACTCGTCCTCGGCGCCGGCCACACCGGTTCGCCGGAGCAACGCGTCGCGCACTGTCTCACCGGGGTCCGACCCGTGTTCCTGCTGCAGGTAGCCCACGGTGGCCGTGGGCGGATCCACCCGCACCTCGCCGGGGCTGGGGGTGAGGACCCCAGCCAAGACTTGGAGCAAGGTCGACTTGCCGACGCCGTTGGGACCGACCACGCCCAGGCGGGTGTCGGGACCAACGGTCAGCGAGATGTCGTTGAGGACGGCTCGTCCGCCGCGCTCGAAGCCGAGACGGCGGGCGGACAGCGATGCAACGAGGGCAGAGGAGGTGGGCACGAGAGCTCCAGGGCGCGAGAAGGTGTGACGGGTTCTTCGGTGTGCGACACCGGGCACGTCTGCTCTACTCCACGAGGTCAGTGTACCGCGCCGGGTTGCCGTGATTCAGGAGCGGTTCACTAGTGTCGCAGCGGCCGGTGGCGCTGTCCGCCGGTGGCCCTGCCGACCAGCGGGGCCCTCCAGGGCAAAGGGGCTTGGCATGTCGATCGCCATCACCGACGAACACCAGGAGCTGGGCTCCACGGTGCGCGGTGTCCTGCAGGCTCATGGCGCGCTGGCCGCCAATCGAGCCCTGCTCGAGGCGGACGACGAGGCCCGGCCCACCTTTTGGAGGGAGATGGCCGACCTCGGTTGGCTCGGCATCCACCTCCCGGAGGAGTACGGAGGCGTAGGTGCGGGCCTCAGCGAACTGATCGTCGTGCTCGAGGAGATCGGGCGCCAAGTGGCTCCCGGTCCCTTCCTGCCCACGGTGCTCACCTCCGCGCTGCTGGCCCACTGCGGAAGTTCTGCACTGCAAGCGGCCCTGCTTCCGGGTCTGGCCGATGGCTCCGTCACCGGGGCGGTCGGGTTGGGCGGGTCGCTCACCGTTTCCAACGGCGTGCTCGACGGTGACGCCGGCATCGTGCTGGGCGGCGCTTCGGCTGACCTCTTGCTGCTCCCGGCGGGTGACGACGTGTTCCTGGTGCGACCTGAATCGGAGGGCGTGGAGGTGAGGACGAGCAAGAACCTCGATCCCTCCCGCCGCTCGGCCGCCGTGACCGTGTCCTCGGTGCGGGCGGGCGACGGCGACGTCATGCCCGGTGCCGCCCGGCGGGCGAGAGCCCTGGCCCGCACGCTCGGTGCCGCGGAAGCGGTGGGCGTGCTGTCGGCCTGTACCGACGCTGCGGTCGCCTATGCCAAGGAGCGCGTGCAGTTCGGCCGCACCATCGGCACCTTCCAAGCGGTGAAGCACCACTGCGCCAACATGCTGGTCGCGGCCGAGCTGGCCACCGCAGCCGTGTGGGACGCGGCCCGCGCTTCCGATGACTCGCTCGACGAGTTCGATCTGGTCTCTGCCATGGCGGCCCATCTGGCCTTCGGCCCGGCCGTGCACAACGCACAGATGAATATTCAGGTCCACGGGGGCATCGGGTTCACCTGGGAGCACGACGCGCATCTCTTCCTCCGACGGGCCCTGGTGCTCGACGCCCTTCTCGGCTCGCCCGACGACGCGGCGAACGTGACGACCCTGTCGGCCAAGGGGACCACCAGGCAGGTGTCGCTCGACCTGCCGCCCGAGGCGGATCTGATCCGGGCCGAGGTGCGTCAGGAGGCAGCCCGTCTTGGTCAGCTCTCCGGCGCCGAGCAGCGGATCGCCCTCATCGACGCCGGGCTGATGGTCCCGCACTGGCCCCGACCGTGGGGGCGCGCGGCGGGAGCCGTTGAGCAGATCGTCATTGACGAGGAGCTGCGCGCCGCTGGGGTCCGGGTACCCCCGCTCGGTATCACGGGCTGGAACATCATGACGGTGAACCAGTACGCCACCGAGGATCAGGTCGAGCGCTGGGTCCGCAGGACGCTGATGGGCGAATACGTCTGGTGCCAGCTCTTCAGCGAGCCCGACGCCGGCTCCGATGCGGCAGCGGTCAAGACTCGGGGAACCAGAGTCGACGGTGGATGGCGGATCAACGGGCAGAAGGTCTGGACCAGTGGCGCGCAGTATTGCCATCTCGGTCTGGCCACCGTGCGCACGGATCCGGACGTTCCCAAGCATGCCGGCATCACGACGATGGTGATCGACATGCATGGACCCGGTGTCGAGGTGCGTCCGCTGCGCCAGACAACCGGCAATGCGGACTTCAACGAGGTCTTCTTCAACGATGTGTTCGTGCCCTATGACGACGTGGTGGGCGCCGTGAACGACGGTTGGGCGGTGGCCCGCTCGACGCTCGGGAATGAGCGTGTCTCAATCGGGGGGAGCGCGGGTGGCATTTTCCGAAACATGGATCTCCTGGCCTTGCTCGAGCGGGGCGGCAACCACGTTCCCGGTGCCACGGCCCGGGTCGGTGGCGTCCTGGCCAAGGAGCATGTGCTGAAGTTGCTGAACCTCCGGCGGGCGCAGCGTTCCGTCGTCGGTGCCGGACCGGGCCCGGAGGGCAACGTGACCAAGTTGGTGCTGGCCGAGCACGGGCACGATCGGACCCGCTTGCAAGGCGAGCTGGTCGGTCCCTCGATCGCTTTGCTCACCGGTGAGGACGCCCTGGTCGGATATTCCGAGCTGGCGACACGGGCCATGTCGATCGCCGGCGGGACGTCCGAGATCACACGCAACCAGATCGCCGAACGCATCCTCGGCCTGCCCCGCGATCCGCTGATCAGCTAGAGCGCCTGCGTGGACCTGATGCGGGGAGGCGGCGTCCTCCTGCCACAATGTCGCTCCGTTCTATGAGAGTGCTGCGCGGGAAGTGGGCTCGGGTCATTGCACTCGCGGTGACGGTACTCGTCGTCGCCTTCGTCGTCTTCACCGTGGTCCTCTTCGTCAAGCCAGATCTCAACCCGCCAGAGCGTGCCGACGCCGTCGTCGTGCTCGGCGGCTCGAACGTCAATGCACCCCACGAGGGCGTACGGCTCGTCGAGCAGGGGTACGCACCCACTGTGGCGTTCTCACTGCCTCCGGACTTCCCGTGCGTCCGCCCCGAGGTGAAGCAGGTTGATCGCACCGCGAACGTCGTGTGCTTCACCGCCGAGCCGCAGAGCACGCAGGGCGAGGCCCGTTCCATTCAGCACCTCGCTGCGGCGAACCATTGGAGGCGGATCATCGTCGTGATGCCCATCCCACAGGCGAGCCGGGCCCGCCTGCGCATCGGACGCTGCTACTCCGGGCAGGTGCTCGAAGTGGGGGTGGAACCGCAGGGCTTCTGGGACTGGGTGCGCGGCATCATCTACGAGTGGGGGGCGATGTTCAAAGCCGTGGTGCTGCAACCCACCTGTTAGCCGAAGCCACGCGATTGCAACCGTCCAGCGACGGATGCGCCTCGCTTTGCGTTGTACGGTTCTCCCAGGGGTGCTGGTTGGGGGACCGGCACCAGGGGGGGAGCAGTGCAGGCGAGCGTTCGGGCCGTCGAGACACGTCACGTGTTTCCGGCCGGCGCCGCCTCGGTCGTTTCTGACTCTCCGAGCGCTCCCGATGGGTCGAAGCGACTGTCCTTGTGGGTGATCGAGCTGGCCGGTCTGGCCCTGGGCGTTGCCTTCGTCTGCGCCGTCGCTCTCGGACATGACCTTTCGAACGATGAGTTCTGGTCGATGGCCGCAGGGCAGTGGATGCTGGCACAGCACCATCTGGTCGGACTCGACCCCTTCAGCTATACGGAGTCGCACCGGCGCTGGATTGCCGACGAGTGGGGTTCGGAGATCGTGTTGGCGGAGATGGGCCGGGCCTTTGGCGCGTCCGCCTACACCGTGTACGCGGTCGTCCTCGGAGCCCTGAGCCTCGGCGCAAGCGCGGCCTATGCCCGTGTGCTCGGAGCGCGAGGCGGACGGGTGGCCGTGATTGTGCTGCTGCTCTCGGTGGGGCTGGCCGGTGTCTTCGTCGAAGACCGGGGCCTGGACTTCTCGCTCGTCTGGCTCCCGCTCGAACTCCTGTTCCTCGCCAAGGCCCGATCCAACCCGCGCTGGCTCTTTGCCCTCCCCGTTCTCTGTGTCCTCTGGGTGAACACCCACGGTTCGATCCTGCTGGGGCTGCTCGTCCTCGCCGTCGAGCTGGGCTGGTCATTGGTCCCGGCGCGCCTGGTTCAGCGGATCGGGGGAACGAACCAGGCGACCCACGCGGGAGCGCTGGCCCTGACGCTGCTCGGAAGCCTGCTTGCTTGTTTCCTGACGCCCTACGGGCCAGATCTCCTCGTCTACGACATTGGCGTCAGCCGAAATGGTCAGATTGCCCAGTACATCTCGGAGTGGAACTCGCCCGACTTCCACTCGACCGCCGTGCTCCTGGTCTACTGCGTTCCGCTGGTCGTGCTCATCGCCTGCATCCGCCAGCGGCGCGTTCCGCTCCTCGAGGGATCGCTCGGCGTTCTCCTCTTCGTGGAGGCGCTGCGGACTCAGCGGCTTGTCGTCTATCTGATGCTGGTCGCAGTGGGCCTCGCTGCCAGTCTGCCGATCCGGCCGCCTTGGGGGGCCACGGCGCGGCGCTGGGCCGGCGCGGGCATGGTGGCCTGGGCGCTCGTCATCCTGCTGGTTCCCGCCGTCCCGGCCGGCACCGTGGCGCCCTCACAGCCGGTCCAGGCCTTCAATTACCTCTCCGGGCGCTCGGGCCGTGTCTTCACCGAATACACCTGGGGCGACTATTCGATCTTCCGCCACCGGGCCACCTTCGCCGACGGCCGCACCGACTTGTTCGAGGGCAAGGTGCTCACCGAGTTCTTCGCCATCACCGAGATGACGACCAACCCCGACCCGATTCTCTCGTCGTACCACGTGTCCTACGTCGTGTGGGCGCCGGACACGTCCCTCTCGGCGTACCTGGCACGGGACCCGCGCTGGCGCATCGTGGACCGCAGCACCGTGGCTCTGGTCTTCGCCCGGCGCTGAGTTCGGGTCAGCCGAAGACGGACTCGATTCCCCGGACGTCCCCGTCCTCGTCGGACCAGGTCTCGAGGGAGTGGTAGCCCAGGGAGTCGAGCAGCGGCGCCAGCAGGTCGGCCTGATCGCCTCCGAGCTCCAGGAGGAGCCGCCCCTCGCTGCGCAGGTAGGCCCGGGCGTCCGAGGCGACGCGTTCGAGCAACGCGGTGCCGTCGGGGCCGCCGTCGTAGTGCGCCACGTCCTCGAACTGCAGCGTGTCGCGGGGGAGCAGGGCCAGCGCCGGCGTCGGGACATAGGGCACCACGGCAACCACGACGTCGACGTGTCCCTTCAGGGCTTCGGGCAGCGGTGCAAAGAGGTCACCCTCGTACACCTCGACGCCGTTTGCCCGGGCGTTGTCCACCGCGCTCGGGTCCGTCTCGGTGGCGACGATGCGTGCCAGGGGTCGAGCTTGCCGGAGCGCGAGGGCGATCGCTCCCGACCCGGTGCACACGTCGGCCGCCACCCCCGACTCGGGAAGGCGGGCGGCCGCACGCAGTGCGAGCTCGGTGCTCTGCCAGCGGGGCACGTAGACGCCGGGCGTGACGGGGATCTCGAGTCCGGCAAAGGGAGCGTGGCCGACGAGCCAGGCCAAGGGCTCGCCGGCGAGGCGCCGGGCTACCAGGGCGGCGAGCGCGGGTGCATCGTGCCCGGACGTCTCCAGTAACTCATCGGCCTCTTCCTCGGCGGCGACAAAGCCTGCCGACGACAGCGTTGCGGTCAGGGATGCCCTCAGCGCGGAGTCGTCTGCGGACCCCCCGAGGGAACGAGCGGAACCGGGACCAGTCGGATCTTCAGGGGCAGACGTGATCCGCGCCACTCAGTCGAGCATGGTCCCGGCCACCCGCGGCCCACTGTCGCGTTCAGAGTCTGACGAGGCCTGAGGCGGCGGGGCGGCCGCATGGTTCGGCAGGAACAGCGTCGGAACGAAGGCGATGAGGATGGCGCCCACCGACCACCAGAACGTGTGGGCGAACGCGGCGGCAACCGGGTCGGCGATCTGGGGCGGAAGCTTGCCCGCCGACGAGATGATGCCTGCGCTGCCCCCGGCTTTCGCCGCCGCCGGACCCAGGTTCTCGATGATCTGCCGTTCGAGCACCACGGCGAAGAGCGCCGTGGCCACGGAGCCACCGACCAATCGCACGATGTTCATGACGGTCGAGGCCTTGGGGATCTCCGCATGGTTGAGGTCGTAATAGGCGGCGGCGGTCACGGGCATCATCGACAGGCCCAAACCGAGGCCGCGGGCGAACAGCGTGACCGCAAGCAGTGCCTCGCTCGTCGAGGTGGTGACGAAGGCGAAGGGGACCGTGGCCGCCGCCATGAGCAAGATGCCGGCGGGTACGACACGGCGCGGTCCGAACCGGTCGGTGATGGTTCCGGCCCAGCGCATGATGCAGGCGGCACCGAGGCCCTGGGGAGCCATGAGCAGGCCCGCCTGCCAGGCCTCCTGGCCCCGGGCCACCTGGTAGTAGATGGGCAGGAGGAACATGGAGCCAAACAAGGTGGCGCCGATCACGAAGATGCAGATGTTGGCGATGGCGAAGTTCCTGTTCCGGAACGGATGGAGATCGAGCAGCGGGTACTTGGCTCGCAGCGCGTGCAGGACGAAGCCCAAGGTCAGCGCCAGACCGAGGACGAAGCTGACCACGACCGACATGCTGGTGAAGCTCCCCGTCGTGCCGACCTCGGACAGCGCGTACAGGAGGAGAGCGAGACCGGGGGAGAGCAGGCAGAACCCGAGGGTGTCGAACGGGGTCGAGAGTCGCTCTTCACCGTCGAACTTGGGCAGCCACCGGCTCGCGAGGATGAGCGAGATGATGCCAATCGGCACGTTGATGTAGAAGATGAAGCGCCAGCTGTAGTTGGACACGATCAGGCCGCCGAGGACCGGACCAAGGACGGGGCCCATGACCATCGGCACACCGATGATGCTCATGACCCGGCCCATGCGCTGAGGTCCGGCCGCCCGGGCCAGGATCGATTGTCCGACCGGGAGCAACATGCCGCCGCCGATGCCCTGGAGGACGCGGAAGAAGATGAGCGAGTCGGCCGACCAGGCCAGTCCGCACAGGCTCGAGCCGATCACGAAAAGGGTGATCGAGGTCATCCAGATCCGCTTGGCCCCGAAACGGTCCACCGCCCAACCGCTGACGGGCGTGACCAGGGCCAGCGCCAGCAGATAGCCCGTGGCGACCCACTGGATGGTGGTGACGGAGACGTGGAAGTCGCGACCCAAGGTGGCGAGGGCGACAGCGACGATCGTGGTGTCGAGAATCGACATGATCGACCCGAGCACCACCACGGTCGAGGTGCGCTGGAGTTCGGGGCCCAGCGTGAAGGACTTGGTGTCGGCGGATGTCATGGGATTACTTCATAGTACTCAAAGTTCCGCTATTGTCAAAGACTTCTCCGGGTGGGACAATCTCCGCATGGGAGTGGCCGAGGACGCATTCGATCGTCTGCGCCGGATCGCCTTCGACGGCGAGCACGCCGAGCGGATGGCCGCGCTCAACGCCCAAATGAAGTTGTCTCCCGGCGTGATCAAGATGCTGACGCGCCTGTCCAAGGAGGACGGCATCTCCATGGGCGACATGGCCCGGGGCATTGGCGTCGATCCGTCCTACATCACGGCCCTGGTCGACGATCTGGATCAACGGGGCTTGGCTCGCCGGGAACCCGCACCCGATGACCGCCGGGTGAAGATCATCGTGCTGACCGACGAGGGTCAGAGGCTGGGCCACGAGATCGATGCCGTCCTTTCGGTGCCTCCGGCCGCCTTCAAGGCGCTGTCGTCGGCCGAGTTGCGTCAGCTGCGCGATCTGCTGGACAAGATCCTGGTGGCGACCGCGAATATCGGCGAGCGCCCTCCGAGCAAGGTGGCGGCTGGCACCACATCGTGACGGGCAAAGGCCGTTGCGCTGCGATGGTTATCTGGACCTGGTGCTCCCAGTAACGTCGAGCGGATGCGCAGGGGGGTAGGGGCATGCCAGCAGTAGCGGTCGAGCATCTTGCCAAGTCCTATGGGGACACCGTGGCGGTGCGAGACGTGTCCTTCGAGGTGCAGCCAGGTGAGGTCTTCGCGCTCCTGGGGCCCAACGGTGCGGGCAAGACGACCACCGTCGAGATCCTCGAGGGATTCCGCAACCGCACCAGTGGGCGGGTGGAAACACTCGGGGTCGACCCCGAAGACCGGAGTACCCAGCGCTGGTTGCGCACGCGTATCGGCGTCGTGCTGCAGGAGCTGGCGATCGAGCCGTACTACAGCGTGCGCCAGGTGCTGACCCGTAACGCCGGCTATTACCCGCATCCGCGGCCGGTGGACGAGGTCATTGAGCTCATCGGACTGGGGGAGAAGGCGGACGACCGGATCAAACGGCTCTCGGGTGGGCAGCAGCGCCGGCTGGACGTCGGGCTCGGGATCGTCGGCAACCCGGACCTCCTGTTTCTCGACGAGCCGACCACCGGGCTCGACCCGTCGGGGCGTCGCGATACCTGGGAGCTCATCCGGCGACTGGCCGGAGCGGGGACCACGGTGCTGCTGACCACGCACTACATGGACGAGGTGGAGGCATTGGCCGATCGGGTCGCCGTCCTGTTCGGACAGGAGATCGTGGCGTCCGGGTCACCGTCGTCGATCGGCGGCCGGGATCTGGGCGCGGTGACCATCCGCTTCAAGCTGCCCGAAGGCGTGGCGTTGAGTGACCTGTCGCTCGGGCCGAGCGTGTCGTCGGCAGCGATGGTCGACGACGGTCACGTCGAGTTGCATACCGAGGACGAGTTGCGGGTGCTCCACGACTTGACTGGGTGGGCCCTCGAGGGAGGGCATGCATTGGCGGGCCTGTCGGTGTTGCGGGTCTCGCTCGAGGACGTCTATCTCGGGCTGACCGAGCGATCGAACCGGGACGACCTTCAGTCGACCACGGGGGCGGCACGATGAGCGCCACCCGGTCTTCCTCCGGTACGGCACTCCCGACCCTGGGTGTGAACGGCACGTCGGATGTGCCGTTCAAGGGCTCATTCCGCGGGCTGAGCGATCTGCCGCTGGTGGCCCGCCAGGTGCGCTTCGAGCAATTGTCGTTCTGGCTCAATCCCATTGGAGCAGCTCTCACCATCGGCTTCTCGGTGGTGTTCGTCGTCGTGTTCCTGTCGACGTCGGGCCACTCGACGGTCGGCTTCTTGGCACACATCAACCTCGGTCAGTACTACCTTCCCGCCTTTGTCACCTACGGGGTCATGGCTGCCTGCTTCAATATCCTGGCCATCACGCTGGTCAACCGGCGCGAGATGGGATTGCTCAAGCGACTGCGCCTCAGTCCGTTGCCCACCTGGATGCTGCTTGCCGCCATCTTCGTCAACACCATGATCGTGGCGGCGATCCAGATCCTCCTCGTGCTCATCGTTGGCTGGGCTGGCTACGGGATCAGCGGGCCACACGACATCTTGGGGTTCGTGCTGGTGCTCATCGTCGGCATGCTGTGCTTCACTGCCATGGGCGTTGGTATCAGCACGATCGTGCCGAACGCCGATGCGGCCGGTCCCATCGTCAGCCTGGTCTTCTTCATCCTGGTGGCGCTTTCGGGTCTGTACTTCCCGGTCAATCCGGGATCAGGTCTTGCCACCTTCACCGACTTTTTCCCGATCCGGCATCTCATTACGGCGTCGGTGGACACGTTCAACGCCGTGCCGGGCACCTCGATCTGGAACGACCTGCTCGTGATCGGTATCTGGGGTGTGGTCGGCGCCTTCGTCGCATTCCGACGGTGGGACTGGTCACCTAAGCGGGGCTGAACCCTTCAGAGAAGGTCCTGAGAGGTCAGCGGACTTCTTGGATGCGAATCAGATTGCCGGCCGGATCGCGCAACGCGCAATCGCGGATTCCGTACGGTTGGTCCGCCGGTTCCTGGACGATTTCGATGTCGTCGGACTGCAGCTGGGCGAAGGCGGCGTCGAGGTCGGGTGTGGCCAAGAGGAGAATGGCGTAGGTGCCTTTCGCCATCATCTCGGCGATCGTGCGGCGCTCGACGTCAGTGATGCCCGGGTCGACGGCGGGAGGATGGAGCACAATCGACGTGCCCGGCTGACCAGGAGGGCCGACCGTGATCCAGCGCATCTTGCCGGACCCGACGTCGAGGCGGACCTCGAAGCCGAGACTGTCGCGGAAGAAGGCGACGGACGCCTCCGGATCGTCGTGGGGGAGGAAGGTCGAGTGAATTGTGAGATCCATGCCGATCACACTAAGTGGGGCTCACCGATCGCTGCTTCTCGATTCCTGATCGGTCTCGTCACCAGTTTCGACACACACGACGGGATCCCGGCCGTGCCGTTCGCCGCCTGGCGACGGTAGGTGCTGGGCGGCATGCCGACCAGGTCAGTGAAACGAGAGCTGAAGGTGCCGAGAGACGAGCAGCCGACCGCGAAACAGACCTCGGTCACGCTGAGGTCGCCGCGACGCAACAGCGCCATGGCACGCTCGATTCGCCTCGTCATGAGGTAGCTGTAGGGCGATTCGCCGTAGGCCAGCCGAAATTGACGGCTGAAATGCCCGGCCGACATGTGAGCAGCGCGGGCGAGCGCCTCGACGTCGAGCGGCTGAACATAGTCCCGGTCCATCCGATCACGCACCCGGCGCAGATGGGCGAGGTCGCGGAGACGCTGAGCCGAGGCGCCGGTGCTGGTCATCGGAGAGATCTTGCCATGGCGCAGCGACGCTCGTGGTTTCCGTGCGAGTCCCGTTGCCGTTGCCCGTTGCCCGTTGCCCGTTGCCCGTTGCCCGTTGCCCGTTGCCCGTTGCCCGGGTGCTCAGCTGGTGAGTCCGCCGTCGACGACGAGTACGTGACCGGTGATGTACGTGTTCTGCGGGTCCACCAAGAAGAGGACGGCCCGGGCCACATCCTCAGGCTCGCCCAGCCGGCCCAGTGGGGTCCGTCGGCTGATCTGGTTCAGCTGCTCCTCGTCGAGGCCATGACTCATCTCGGTGCGCAGGTAGCCGGGAGCGACGCTGTTGACCGTGATCGCACGGGAGCCGAGCTCGCGGGCCAGGGCGCGGGTGAAGCCGTCGAGCGCCGCCTTGGTCGCGCCGTAGACGGCGAGACCCCGATAGCCCGAGAGGCCGACGACGGAGCTGATGTTGACGATGGCGCCTGAGCGCCTGGCCAGCATGACCCGGCTCGCCGCCCGGGTGACGTAGATCGTTCCCTTCAGATTCAGATCGACCACCTGGTCGAGGTCATCGTCCGAAAAGAGGCCGAGGACACCCTCCCGGGCCACGCCGGCGTTATTGACCAGCACGTCGATCCGCCCCCACCGCTCGGCGGCGTCCTTCACGAAGCGGTCGGCTTGCCCGGTATCCGAGACGTCACAGACCGTGAAGTGGAACCGCTCTTTGAACTCGGGGTCGTCCTCCCAGGCGCGGACTGCGTCCGTGGCGGACCGTGAGCAGGTCTCGATGCAGTAGCCAGCGTCCAGAAAGGCCTGGACGAGACCGGCGCCCAGACCCCTGCTGCCGCCGGTGATCGAGCGCGACGCGGGGAGCGACCTCTGATTCAAGCATGGCTCCGCTCCGTTCCCCGCACGGTCTTGCCGCCTCGGGTCTGAATGGCATCGACCAGGCTGACGCTCCGCGGTCTGCAGGCACGGGGCAGGTCGGCCACCACCTCGTTGACCGCGCGGCGGACCTTGTCGAGGTCGGTCGCCGCCGTTCCCCCGGCCGGAACGATGTCGACGGCGACGATGGCGCCCGTGAGCTTGCTGGGACGGCCGTACACCCGAGCGGCCTCGACATCGGGCAGGGCCAGGATCCGTTCCTCGACCGGCAGCGGATGGACCTTCACGCCGCCCACGTTGATCACTTCGGAGTCGCGGCCACGGAACAGGACGCGGTCGCCGACGATCTCGACCAGGTCGCCGGTGGGGCGCCAGCTCCCGGGTTCACCGTGGCCGCCGGCGTTTTCCTGTATCCGCGTCCTCCTCGTTGTCGGCGTCTTCCTCGTTGCCAGTGTTGCCAGTGTTGCCGGCGTAGCCGAGCATTCCGGCTTCGGCGCGCACCCAGAGCTCGCCGTGTTGGACGCGGACGTTGGATCCGGGGTTGTCCTCCCCGTGGAGCGCGCTCAACGGGATACCGGGCCGGCCGTCGCGCACCGACGTGATGGAGCCGAATTCGGTGGACGCGTAGACCTGTGAGACGGTGGCCTCGGGGAAGAGGTGACGCAGATCGTCGAGGAGATCCGGAGGCACCGCCTCACCGCCCAGGGTGATCTGTCGAAGATCGGGCAGATCGACCTTGCGGTTGCGGGCCTCGGCGAGGAGGAAGCGCCAGAAGGTGGGGGTGGCGCTCACGCACGTGACCTTCTCGTCGAGCATGGCCTGGAGGCTGTCCCGGGGCAGGCGGGGAAACGGGGCCACAAGGGTGGCCTGGCTCGCCATGGTGTGCAGGAGGACCTGGACGCCCGCGAACTGCTGAGGGCCGTAGGCCAGCAGCCAGCGCTGATCGGGCGCGGGGCGCACGCCGGACGACGGTCCGGCTGAGGGCCCGCCAGTCGTGACGAGCGGCTTTTGGCGCACCCGTCGTCCCCGTGGTGCGGATCAACAAGGGTTGGGGCGCGTCGGTCACCGGCGAGGTCTCAGGGTCGCCGTCGGTCAGGGTCTCGGGCCGCAGCAATGCGGGCAGTGCGCCGAGGTCGTCCCGGCGGGTGACGACGAGCGAGTGACCGGACGCGGCCGTCTGTGTCGCCAACTCTCCCGGGTCGATGTCCGGCTGATACTGGCAGGGCTCGGCCCCGGCCAAGGCGGCGCCGGCCAGCAACCGGATCACCCAGGCGGCATCGGGCTCGACGACGGCAAATTGCGTGATGCCGCGGCGGCGCAGCGCACCGGCGACGCGGCGGGACTGGTCGAGGAGCTCGCCGTAGGACGGGGCGCCTTCAGGCGTGACGACTGCGGTGCGACCCGGTGCCTCGGCCGCGGCCGCCTCGAGTAGTTGGATCATTCGGTGGCGACGGCCGCGTAGAAGGCGACGACGTCGCCCACCCGCTCTGGAAGGTCGCCCTCGCTCGAGAAGGGGTCCGTCCCGAACGTGTCCTCGAGCATGGCCGAGAGCTCCGCAGCCTCGAGCGAATCGAGCCCGAGCCCGCCTCCCCACAGGGTGGTGTCGTCCGTCCAGGGACCAACGTTCTTCTCGGCGCGGGCAAGGAAATCGGTGATGACGGCTCGCACATCGTCCTGATGCTTATCCGTGGACACGCTCGGAGTTCCTTTCGAGGGATGCTGATGGTCGGGTCATGAGGCGGCGCTGGCGGCCAGGATCCCGTATCCGAGTGTCCCGTCCTGCCAGAACGACTCGAGGATCTGCGTGGCGCGGACGAAGTCGTCGACGCCCCGCTTGCCCAGGAGCTCCTCGACGGTGGGCCGGTGGGTCTCGACGTTGGACCGCCAGGCCGCGAAGGTCGGCAGCGTTTCGGCGCTGATGTCCGTGCTGTCGGTGACGGTCAGCCCGAGGTCTTCGAAGGTCGAGACGTAGGTATCGAGCGGCTCCATGTGCGCATCGCCGAAAGCGGCGCGCAGGACGGCAAAGTCCTCTCGCCGGTCGCGCACCTCGCGGAACGGGATCTCGCGTCGGCGGATGATGTCGCAGAGGACGACACGTCCGCCCGGAGCGAGGACGCGGGCGCACTCGCCGAGCAGCGCCTGGCGGTCGCGCATCAGGTGGGAGGACTCCAGGACCCAGGCCACGTCGACACTGGCGTCGGGCAACCCGTTCCTCGTGCCGTCGCGTTGTTGGAACCGGGCGTGTTCGAGCCGGCGCTCGGCTGCCAGGGCGGTGGCCGCCGCCACGCCGCTGGCGCTGGTGGTGATCCCGAGGACCCGGGCGTCGAGCGTGGTCGCCAGGTCGCAGGACTGCCGACCCGTGCCGCAGCCAACGTCGAGCACGCGGTCACCGGCGTTGATGCGGGCCCGTTCGAGCATCTGCCGGGTGAGGGCGGCGGTGGCCTCGGGCAGCGGGGTCTGCGGGGTCGTGAAGTACCCGTAGTGGAATTCTTCGCCCATGATGAGGCGCCACGCGCTGTGCACGTGGTCGTAGTGCGCCGACGGCTCGTACGTCGCGGCGATCTCGCTTCCTCCCATGGCCCTTTCCTCCGTGCGCGTCGCACCGGGCAGCGGTCCCCTTCTGGGTCCCGCCTCCGACTCGACCGTCGCGGGTGCTGGATAGAGTTGCGTCCTCCACCATCTACAAACGGACCAACGAGGTGATGCTTGCGGCTCGTCTTGGCAATTTGCATGCTGGTGCTCCCGTCTCGCCTCAAGCTCTCCCTGGGACGGAAGCTGTTCGGATGGGACGTCCACCCGAGCGCATACCTCGGCCGCAGCGTTGTCCTGGTGGGCCACCTCTCCATGGGTCCGGGGTCCAGCATCGGCCCGCTGAACGTGATCAAGGACCTGGAGGAGCTGCGCCTGGACGAGGGAGCCAGCATCGCCACCCGCAACTGGATCGTCGGGATCCCCCGTGCAGCGGACCCCGCCTCGGACGCCTTCCCCAAGTCGCCCAATCGCCGGCCGTCCCTGGTCATGGGGAAATACGCCATGATCACGGTGGCCCATGAAATCGACTGTTCGGACCTGGTCGAGATCGGCGATCACAGCTCGCTGGCCGGGTTCCGGTGCACCATCCTCACGCACAGCCTCAACCTGGTCCGGGATCGTTTCGTGACGGGTCCGGTCGAGATCGGGCCACACGCGGCGGTCATGTCGGGGTCCACGCTGCTCAGCGGGACCCGGGTGCCGGCACG
This sequence comes from uncultured Acidimicrobiaceae bacterium, assembly GCA_963840435.1. Taxonomy (GTDB): domain Bacteria; phylum Actinomycetota; class Acidimicrobiia; order Acidimicrobiales; family RAAP-2; genus Bog-473. The sequence goes on from CAWIYY010000003.1 coordinate 93,494, forward strand.
CTCGATCGTTTCGGCCGGTTCCGTGATCAACACGCCGCTGACCGATGAGCTGACCTTCTACGGCGGGAGTCCGGCCGAACCGGTGCGCAATCTGCCCGAGACGCTGGGATTCTTCCACCGGGGGGAGTCCGACGGCGGCGACGGCGACGGCGACGGCGGCGACCACGGCCACGGCCTCGGTCTCGACGGTCAGAGCGAAGTCGAAGGTATCGGGTCGTAGGGGCGTTCTCACCCTGGGCGGCCGTCCGGCGGCCCGTCACGAGGAGGCTTCGAAGTGCTCGTTCCTACGGCTGACCGGGTGACGGTCGATCAGGCCGATGCGGCCTCTCTCTACCTCGATCTCCTCAAGCGAAGCCTGACCGGGGCGCTGGCCGAGGACAACGACAGCATCCTCGGTGGGGTGCGCACCGCCGGCTCCACCTCATGGAAGCGGCGGATGGGCAACCTCGTCGGGCAGACGGCTGCGCGCCTCAACGTCGAGATCGTCTACAAGAAGCCCTACGACCCGACGCAGCGAGAGGTCGGACGGGACTGGCCGTCTCGGGCCGAGTCGATGATCGGGCTCCGGCGCATGGACAACATCGAGCGCTGCGTCCGGACTGTCATCGACGAGAACATCCCTGGCGACCTGCTCGAGGCGGGCGTCTGGCGTGGCGGAGCGTGCATCTTCATGAAGGCGAACCTCGCGGTTCTGGGGGACACGAGCCGGACAGTGTGGGTTGCCGACTCCTTCCAGGGCCTGCCGCCTCCGAACGCGAGCCTGTATCCCGCCGACAGTGGAGACGACCTGCACACCCGCAGCGGTTTGAGCGTCGGCGCCGACCAGGTTCGCCACAACTTCGAGCGCTACGGGCTCCTCGACGACCGGGTGAGGTTTCTGGTCGGATGGTTCAAGGACACGCTGCCGACCGCGCCCATCGAGGCGTTGTCCGTGATGCGTCTCGACGGGGACATGTACGAGTCGACGTGGCAGGCCATCGAGGCGCTGTACCCGAAGTTGTCACCCGGAGGATTCTGCATCGTCGACGACTATGGGAGCCACCAGTCGCAGGCCGGACAGGCCATCGTCGACTACCGCCGGGCTCACGGGATTGACGAGGAGATCGTCGATATCGACGGTTTCGGCGCCTTTTGGAGGAAATCACGGGCGTGAGTGTCGGGCCATGCGCTCGAGGGACGCCGAGCTACTCCTCGCCTCGATGGAAGAATTTCAACCGCTCAGGGAGCGGGCGCACAGCCTCGGCCGGATTGCCTCGATAGAACGTCAGCTCCTCGGTGAGCTTCGTCGTGACCACCGATCCCGCCCCAACGACGCTGCGGGCGGGTATCCGCGTCCCCGCCGACAGCAGACAACCCGACATGGCCACGGCGTACTCGCCCAGGACCACCGACCCGGCCGTGTACTGGTCACGCATGAGGTCGATGGTGTGGGTGAGCACCGTCGAGCGGAATCCCGCGATGGCCGCATGGCGGCCCAGCTCGAGAGAATCGACGCAATCGATGTAGTGGTAGGAGGCGATCTGTGCGTGCTCGGCCATGTACACCGAGGGGTCCCGTTCAGGCAGCTTCTGGGTCGGGTGATCCCACCAGCCCTTCATCATGTTGCCGGAGCCGATGGTGGCGCCCTCGCCCAATCGGAGCTCGTTCAGGTTGGTGATCACGTTGCGCCCGCCGATCGATGCGCCCGGTCCCATCGACACGTGACGGACCATGAGCACGCTGGGCCCGATGTACGCCGTCGGGTCGATGTCCCACTTGTAGATATGGCGGGCGATGATCCGTTTGAGGGACATCGGGACGACCGCGAAGACATAGGCGAGGGCCAGTTGCACGGCTATCTGTCCACGCTCATCGCCGCCACCGCCACCGCCACCGGAAGAGCCCAGCCACCAGCGAAAAGGTACTTCGTCCCGGAAATGCGTCCGGTGTACCCCTGGAACGACGTTCCCATCTTCGAAGGGCCGACGACCCTGCGGTCAGCGTCGACGCTGACCGGGGAGCCGCTGTTCCCGAGCGAGGGACTGTGACTGGATCGGGGCGGCTGCGGGCAAAGACCCATGGGGGGCACGGCGCCCTCCGCCGATGCGGAAGGGCAGGGGCGGCATTGGGGGAGACGTTGCACTCCCTGAATGGTGGTGCGCCAGGCGATCATGACCGCTCATTCCTACCAAACGAACGTCTGATAGAGAGCCGGAGACCGACTTCCGGCCAGTCCTCACGAGTGCGCCGTCGGGAGAGCGGGGTCGTCGCACCGTCGTCCTCCCCGGGCAGCGGCTCGTATAGTGAGCGCGTGAACGCGGGCGCCTGGCGGGGCACGCGGCGCGGCGGGCGTCGAGGCGGACGCTGACTGTGCGGGTCGTCATCGATGGTTTGCCCGTACGCGGCGAGAACAGTCTGAGCATCGTCTGCGATCACCTCCTCTCGGGCTGGAGTGGCCTCCAGGAGGGTGACGAGCTGCATTTCGTCACCCGGGATCCCTCGGCAATGACCTTTCCGGAATGGGTGCACGTCCACGTCGTGCGAACGGGCCGATGGGGCTTGCTGAGCCGGCTCTGGGCGCAGTCGTTCACGCTGCCGCGCATTTGCCGGGAAGTCGCGCCGGACGTCCTGTTGGGCATGATCCCGTCGACCGCAGTCACACCGCTTCCGTGTCCCCGTGCTGTCGTGGCGTGGGACTTTCGGTATCGAGCGTTGCCGGGACAGTTCAGGCCCAAGGCTCGCTGGTTCCGACGCTTCAGCTACGCCATCGGGTTTCGACAGGCCGACGGCGTCGTGTGCATTTCGGAACGGACCCGGCGCGACCTTGGTGCCTACCATCCGAGGACGAAACAGATCCCCGTCGCTGTCGCTCACCTTGGTGCGGATCACGTGACCGGCTGGCCCAGTGACCGCACGGGCGAGCACTACGCCATCGCCTTCGCCCATTTCGCCAACAAGAACGTCGACCTGGTACTGACGGGCTGGGCCATGCTGAAGCGGAACGGGTCGCCCCTACTGCCTCTCAAGCTGGTGGGCGTCCCCGCCGGCGAACGCGACAGGGTCGCCGCACGAGTCAGGGAGCTCGGACTCGACGACGCGGTCTCGATCAACCCGTGGCTGGAAAATGACGACTTTCACCGACAGTTCGCCTCCTCGAGCCTGGTGGTCTTTCCGTCGGAGTACGAAGGCTTCGGGCTGCCCGCGGTCGAGGCCATGCGGTTGGGGATCGCGGTTGTCGTCACCCCCGATCCGGCGCTGCTCGAGGTCACGGCCGGACACGCCACGGTGGTGGACGGATCGGGCCCGACCGCGCTCGACGAGGCGATCACCACGGCCCTGGCGCGGTCACCCGAATCGATCGACGACGCTCGGCGTCACGCAGAAGGTTTCACGTGGGCCGCCTTCGCCGCCGGAGTGCGCGCCACGCTGGTCGACGTGGTCCTCCCGACCACCAACCTCGTGGAGCCGAGCGTCGAGCCGAGCGTCGAGCCGAGCGTCGAGCCGAGCCCGCTGGTGCTGCCTTACGGCGCCGACCTGCCCGGCTCGTAGCGGCTCGCGGCCTAGCCCCACATCCCGGAGCCGCCGGAAAAGCGCTCGTTCAGAAAGTCCGCCACCCTGGGAAAGCGCTTCCGCATGGCATCGTATTCCTCGGGAAGCACGATGCGCACGCATTTGGCGGTTTCGCTCAACAGCCCCTTGGCGATCGACTTCCACGCCCCTCGCCGCCAGCGCTCGTAGGCGTCGGCCTCAGCTGGATCGAAGGCGAGGGGCAGCGACCCCGGATCCGGCGCTGCCAGCGAGTCCCGCATGTAGGCCCGGCGCAGCTGGCGCGAGATCCGTCGGCCGCTGGTGTCACTCCAGTAGGGATAGGTCGGGGCCGCCGGGAGACGCTGCTCGTACTGCGTGAGCACCTCCGCGTACTCCTTGCAGAGCTGCAGAATGACGCTGTCGTCGGGCAGGTCGTGCTCCATGGTGTGGCGGGAGCGGGTCGACAGTTTGGTCGGCGACGACGAGTCGAACGCATGGAAGTGGAACAGGCGCAACCGGTCGCCGGTCGACGCGATCACATAGCCGTCGGCGTCCTGGTCGAGCGGCCGTTCCGACAGGTTGGCCATGCCGACGTTGTACCCGGCGTGCCGGAACGTCGTCGCCTGGAACAGCGAGCTCCCGATATCCATCCACTTCTGGTCCACGAACAGCCCGGCCAGCGGGTCGTACAGGCACTCGGTCCGCAGATGCGACCACCACCAGTCCAAGAAAGGACCGGTCCGACTGTCGACGCCACAGAAGCCGAGGTTGTTGACACCGACGAGCAACATGTGCCCGTCGGTGACCTCCGCACCCGCCGGCGCAGGACGTAAGAAGTGCGGCGTCAGCAAGATGCCGCCGGGAGACGCCGCAATGGCCGGACCGAGCTCCACCATCGGTGAGGTCACGTAGGTGTCGGGGTCCAGATAAAAGACCTGGTCAGACGATTGGAGAAGGGCCCGGAGGAGGAGGGGCTTCACCGCCGTCGCGAACTCGACCAGGTCGTAGCTCATGGTGAGCTCGAGCACGGCCCGGCGAGAAAGCCCGAGCACGCCGGTGCTGAGGGCGGTCACGTCGTCGAGCACCGGCAGCGTCGCATCGTCCGCGTGGTCGATGAAGAGGATCTGCAGGCGGGCCCCGTCCTCGTGCCGGCGCAGGCTCTCGGCCAAGGCCAGCGCCTTGGGCAGGTAGTTGGTCGAGAGAATCGTGCAGTAGGTGCGCGTCGGCATCGTCACGGTGGGTCCCGGCGCCAGGTTCGTGCCACCTGCAACGTCTCCTCCGCCGGAAGCGCCAAGGCTACCAGGGCCGACACGGCGGACGGCCTGGTGCGGCCGGACCGCTCCGTCGACTAGAAGAGGGCCGTGACCGATTCGCCTCCCTCATCGTTCCGTCCGGCGACCTACGTGGCCGACCATCCGGACCGGCCCGCCGTGATCACCTCCTCCGGCCAGGTCGTCACCTTTGCCCAGCTCGAGGCTCGCTCGTGCCGCCTGGCCCAGGCCCTGGCCGCCTCCGGGCTCAAGGTCGGGGATCACGTCGCCGTCGTCCTGCCGAACGACCAGCGCACGCACGAGGTCGCGTTCGGTCTCCAACGGTCCGGCCTCTACTACACGATGGTCAACACCCATCTGTCCGCCGACGAGGCTGCATACATCGTCAACGATTGTGGCGCCCGCACCCTGATCACATCGGAGGCGCTGGCGCCCCTCGCCGCCGAGCTCGTCGCCTTGACCCCGAGCGTCGAGCGTCGACTCATGATCGGCGACGACCTCGTCGAGGGGTACAGCTCGTACGACGAGTTCGTCCTCCCCTTCCCGCCAGAACCGCTGCCACACGAGGTCGAGGGGTTCGCCATGCTCTACTCGTCGGGCACCACCGGCCACCCCAAGGGGGTGCGTCGCGCCCTCACCGGGGATCCCTTCGGCACGTCGGCCACCCTGGTCCCGATGCTCAGCGGCATCATGGGCTTCGGCGAGGGAGACCGCTACCTGAGCCCGGCACCGCTGTACCACTCCGCACCGCTGGTCTGGTCCATGACGGTGCAGCGCATGGGCGGCACGGCGGTGATCATGGACCACTTCGACCCGGAGCGCTGCCTCCAGCTCATCGCCGAGCACCGGATCACCCACGCACAGTTCGTCCCCACCATGTTCGTTCGCCTTCTCAAGCTGCCTGAGGAGGTGCGCAACGCCTACGACGTCTCGTCGCTCCGCTCGGTCGTGCACGCGGCGGCCCCGTGCGCACCCGAGGTCAAGCGGCGCATGATCGAGTGGTGGGGCCCGATCATCCACGAGTACTACTCGGGCACCGAGGGCATGGGCATGACCTGGATCAGCTCGCCCGAAGCGCTGACCCACCCCGGCTCGGTGGGCAAGACGATCTGGGGCGAGGCCCACGTCTGCGGGGACGACGGCGAGGAGCTCCCCCCGGGGGAGGACGGCGTCGTCTATTTCGGCGGCCGTCCGGGCGTCACCTTCGAGTACAACAACGACCCTGAGAAGACGAAGGAGAGTTTCCACGAGAAGGGCTGGGGGACGCTGTGGGACGTCGGCCACCTCGACGAAGACGGCTACCTCTACCTGACCGACCGCAAGACCTTCATGATCGTCTCGGGCGGCGTCAACATCTACCCCCAGGAGATCGAGAACGTCCTGGTCATGCACCCGGCCGTCGCCGACGTCGCCGTCTTCGGCGTCCCCGAACCCGAGATGGGGGAGGAGGTCAAGGCCGTCGTCCAACCCGCACCCGGGTACGTCGCCGGCCCCGAGCTGGCCGAGGAGATCCTCGCCTTCAGCCGGGAGAACCTGTCGCACTACAAGTGCCCGAGGTCGGTCGATTTCAGCGACCAGTTGCCGCGGGGCGAGAACGGAAAGCTCTACAAGAAGCCCCTGCGCGAGGCCTACTGGGCCAGCTCCACGCCGAGCCCCGCCTGAGCCGAGGCCGAGGCCGTCGTCGGACGTACGTCGGCGTACCAGGCCAGCAGCATCGCCACCGCGGCCCCGAAGAGCAGCACGTCGGTGATGCCGACGGCGGACACCACCGGCCCCACCAGCAGGTTCCCGATTCCGACCGTGCCCCCGAAGCCCATCATCCACAGCGCCATGACCCGCCCCCGCACGTTCTCGTGCAGCCGGGCCTGCAGCGTGGTGTTCAGCGCTGTGATGAAGGCGAAGTAGAACGCCCCGGTCACGGCCACATTCGCGTACGCCGGCACCGGGCTCCGTTCGAGCGCGAAGGCGGCGAGCGACACCGAGTAGCCGACCAGGCAGACCCGCACCAGCATCGGCTTCGAGGTGCGGGCGAAGACGGTCCCGATGGAGATGGCACCGGCCAGCGCACCCGCCCCGAAGCAGGCGTAGAGGATCCCGTAGTCGGGGGAGTCGGAGAGGCTGATGCCCAGGTTGTGCGCCGCCACCACGGGCATCTGCCCGATAAAGGCCAGCGCCAGCAACGAGAACACGAAGACGGTCACCAGGCACCGCCCCACCACGCGGTCCTGCCGGGCCACCGTGATCCCCGCGGTCAGCTGGCGCCAGCGGCTCGCATGGGTCGGCGCCTGAGGCACCGCCGGCAGCGTCACCATCATCAGCGCCAGCACCACGAACAGGTAGGTCGCCGCGTTGCCGGCGAACACCCAGGCCGGTCCGACCAGCGAGTAGAGGACGCCGCCGATCACCGGGCCGATGACCCGTGACGCGTTCATCTGGGCCGAGTTGAGCGAGATCGCGCCCGGCAGGTCGGCCCGGCCCACCAGCCCGGGCAGGATCGCCGAGTAGGTCGGACCGAACATGGCGCTGCCGGCGCCCACCATGAGCACCATCACCACCAGCAGGACGTGGGACGGGTGGGGCGACAGCACGACCAGTGCCACCCCCAGCGAGAACACCAACTGCTCGATGGACAGCACGATCAGGAACTTCTTGCGGTCCACCTTGTCGGCCAGCAGGCCGCCGAACATGGGCAGGATCAGCGTCGGGCCGAGCTGGGCGAAGATGATGACGCCGACGAAGGTGCTCGAGTGCGTGAGGTCGTACGCGTAGGCGCCGAGCACGACGTTCTGCATCCACGTCCCGATGTTCGACGCGAACGCACCGAGGAAGACGATGCGGAACGTGCGGTGGCCGAGCGCCGCCCGAGCCGTCCCCGTGCGGGCCGGAACGGGGGAGTCGCCGTCGACGACTGCATCTTCGATCTCCTCTATGGAGATCGCCCCGCTCTGAGCGCCGGACCCGGTTCCGGGCGCGTCACTCTCAGCGGGTTCAGCGGGCACGACCCCTATCGTACGGGAGCCCTGTCGCAGCCCGCCGCCGACCCGCCGGTCCGGCCCTCTGCGCCTCCGGCCGTCCTACGGCCCGGCGGCCGAGCAGACGCTCCCGCAGGGTGCCGACGTGAAGTCCGAGGCCGGAGCCAGCGGCACGTTCAGCACCGAAGCGGCGCCCTGGTTCCGTTGGACCTGGTAGACACCGGCCGCCAGCGCCGGGAGCGTGCTCAGGCTGGGCAGCAGGTGCGGGGTGTCCGCCGTGGTCAGGGTCACCCGCAGGCGCCAGCCGGCCGGCAGTTCGGCCATGGTGGGATAGATCTGGATGTCGTTCCTGGTCAGGGCACCCGGAACCACGGGCTCCTGCGACGCGGCGGTCAACGGGTGCACGGGGAGCAGCGGCAGCTTGTTCCAGGCCGTCCAGGTCTGCGAGCCGTCGAGCGCCCGCTGCGATCCGAGCAGCGCCCCCGACGACAGCGGCACGCTGTCCCCGCCGGGCGACACCGCCTCCACGGTGGCGGCAAGTTCGGTATCGGTCGTGTCGGCGATCGTGTACACGGTGGCGTCGATGGGCCCCGCCACCACCATGGGATACGTCATCGCCGCCGTCGTGTAGGTCAGGGCGCCCGGACCGTACCCGAGGGTCACGTCGTCGAGGTCGCAGGGGTCGCCGGTGTCGATGGACTGGAAGCCGAGCGCCAGCAACCCCGCCCCCCATTGGTCGGTCTGGATGTCGCACGGGCTCGAGACGCCGGCATCGGTGATGGTGTCGGACCCGCTCGCCGTCGCCGGAGCGGTCGTCGTCAGGTCGCCGTCGTTGTCGGACACGGGATCGCTCCCGCTGCGTCCGGCGGCGAAGTAGTACGCGGTGGGCGTGGCGTCGGGCAGCGGCCACTCGGTCTGGTCCACCCACTGGCTGGGGGAGCCCGAGTTCTCGATGTCGAGATGCAGCGGCGTACTCGTCGCGGCCAACGGCGTCTGCTCGCCCAGGAGCCAGGTGTCGAACCACTCCAGCTCGAGCGCGGAGATGTTCACCCCGGTCCCGGTGGTCACGTGCTGCCACGGCCCCATGAGCAGCTGGTACCGCGGCGTCACCTTCTGCGACGGCGTCATGGCCGCGTACTGCGAACGCCCGTCGAAGAGGTTCTGGAGCCCGACGTAGTTCAGCGGCTCGCCCGATTGGAAGAGGTCGTTCCAGCCGCCGACGAGGAAGGCGGGAATGTGGTCGGACACCACGGCGGAGAGGTCGTGTGCCGGTGAACGGGCCTGCCAGTAGCTGTCGTCGAAGGCTCCGGCACCCTGGCCGGTCTCGACGTTCACGATGAGCTTCAAGAACGAGACCAGCTGGGGGCTGTGCTGGGCCACGGTGGCGGGCAGGTTCTCCAGGCCGTCCGTCAACGTCGTCGCGTTCCCGTCCTGCAGGGCGGCCACCAGTGGCTGCAGGGCGGGGTTGGACAGATCGAGCCCAGACAAGAGTGCGACGTAGGTGGCGGCGAACTCGGTGTCGGGGATGCCGCCCTGGGTGACGGTGTCGGCGTAGAGGTCGTTGCCGGCGATGACCGGGAACATCGCCTTGATGGGGGAGTCCGGACCGGCCGCCTCGACCGTCTGGAACTGGTTGATGCCCATGTAGGACTCGCCGAAGAGACCCACCTGACCGTCGGCCTGGGGCAGGCTGGCCGCCCATTTGGCCAGCGTCACCCCGTCGGTCGACTGCACGGGGTCGAAGAGATCGAAGTCCCCGCCCGAGTCACCCGTGCCCCGGACGTCGGCGATGACCACGATGTAGCCCCGGTCCACGAGGTAGTCGACGTTCGTGTTGGCGATGGCCGAGGCGTACTCGATGAACTCCTTCCCGTACGGCGTCTGTTGCAGCAGTACCGGGAACGGTCCCGGCGCCGCCGTCGTCGTACCGAGGGTCACGGGTAAGAACACGTCCGCCCGCAAAATGGTCCCGTCGGACATGGTCACCGGGAGATCCCGCAGTGCGCCCGTGCCGTAGATCGCCGCCTGGGGCGTCCAGTCGGCCGAGGGCGCGGCGACACCCGACTGGTCGGCCGCGGCGGCGCTCGAGCCCAATGCCGCCGGCGCACCGCCGATGCCCGCCCGGTCCCGCCCCGGCAGCATGGGTCCGAACACGAACGCCGACAGCGTCAGGACGAGGGCCAGCGCGCCCATGGCGAGCCGCCACGGGATCGTCCCCACCACTCGCCCCCTGTGCTTTCGATGCAACGGTGCCATCACCCCACCCCACCCGGTCTGCCTGCCTCGGTACGGAAACGTCGAGCAGCGCGCTGACCTGCGGTTGTCTTGGTCAGGCTGCGTCGATGCTGCGCAGCGTCCCCCTGGCAGGCGGACCTGGTGCGTGACCGGCCGCTCTCCCGCAGAACCGGTGCACGCCGCTCACTCCCGCTGCACTCACTCCCGCGGTTTTCACTCCCGCGGTTTTCAGTCCCACGGTCTCAGTCCCGCTGCTTCAGTCCCGCGGTTTTCAGTCGCGCTGGGACGAGAGGGCGTTCACGAGGAGCACCACGCCGACACCGAGGATGACGCCGAAGATGAGTGCGAGAACCGTCCATTCCGCCGTCTTCGGTGACGCGGGCTTGGTCGGCGGGGTGGCCGCAGAGATCACCTGACCGGATTCGTCGCTCACGCCCTGGCTGGCGAAGAACTGGTAGTTCTGCAACTGGTTCTCGAGATTGGCCTGCTGGCTCTGCAGGGCGCCGAGCTGGGACTCGAGTGGCGTCAGGTCCGTCCCCGCCGCCGAGGCCCGGATCTGCGCGTTGAGGGTCGAAATCGCGTAGCCGACGGTGTTGATCTTGGTCTGCAGCTGCTGCTCGGCCGAGACGAAGATGTCGCTCGTCTGCTTCTGCTCGAGCGAGATGTACGCGTGGGCGTACGCGTTGGCGGCACGGGCGGCCAGCGCAGCGTTCGTCGACTTCGCCGTGACCTGGACGACGTCCGTCGTGCCGACTTGGGTCGCGGTGACCTTGGGTGCGTTCGGGATCTGCTTCAGCACCTGTTCGGCGACAGAGGAGCTCTCGATGACCTCGATCCCGTCGGCGACGTTCGGCACGGGGCTCAGGCCGGTCGGGAAGTTGGCCTCGATCAGCGTCTGCGAGATGGCGGGCTCGAGCAGCACCGAGGCCGTCGCCTGGTAGGTCGGGGTGACGACCAGGCAGTAGGCGACCGTGACGGCGACGCAGATTGCGGTCACGATGGCGATCGTCGCCTTCTCCCTCCACAGCAGCTGCCCGTACTCCCGGAGCCCGGATTGATCGGGCGCCGCCCGCTCGCTCATCGGCGGCAATGTAGTGCGTTGGCCCGCGCGCTCCGGGTCGGTTGCCGCGCCCGGTTGTCGCGTCTGGAGGCTGTGGTCGGTGGTCAGTTGCGTCATGGAAAGTATGAGCCGGGGCACGGCCGCGGTCGTCGTGCAAGTGCCGTCCAGACGTGAACGAGGCCGGAGGCTCGAACTTGCGGCGGTGGACGGTTACGGGGCCCCACTCGTCTCGCCCGGTCTGGCCCCGGCCCGTCCGGTCTGTCCGGCTGTCTCGCCCGGTCTGGCCCCGACCGGACCGACGTCGGCTTCCTCCCTGGCTGCCGGGACGAACCGCCGTGCTGCGGCAACGAGGGCAATCCAGCCCAGGACGGCATAGATGGCGAATGTGGCCGCCACGCCGTACGAAAAGCCGAGGACGCCGTGGAGGGCGGCGCCACCGAGGCACAGGGCGAACGAGATGGGCAGCATCAGGGCGGCCAGCCACAGATTGACCGCGGCGGCCCGTATGGCCCGGAGCCCGCCCACCGCCATGCCGCTGAAGCTGCCGAACACGAAGGCCAGGCCCATCCAGGGGAACACGACCCGAGCCGCCGGCCACGTGGGCCCGAAGACCCGTGTGACCTGGTGGATCGGGAGAAAATAGGCGATTGCGGTCCATGCCGTGGTGGACAGAGCGATGGCCAGTCCGCAGATCGCGCAAAAGCGGAGGGCGCTGGCCCGGTCGGCCCGAAAACGCCGTGTGGCCAGCGAGATCAGGGCGGACTGCATCCCCGCCGCCAGCACGGTGATGGGACCCAGGACGAGCTGGGCCAGCTTGATCACGCCGACGTCGCCCACGGACAGGACGAAGAGCAGGGGGTAGTAAATGAAGTAGATCCACGTTGCCGAGAGCAGGAACTGTCCAGCGAAGCGGATCCCGACCGACTGCTCGCTGGCCAGCCAGAACCGCATCGGTTCGGAGAGGGCCCGCAGTCCTCCTCGGATCCGGTGTGCGTGGATCGTCCACAGGCCGACAACGGCGCCTGCGCCGGTCCACGAGGCCCAGAGCCACGAAAGGGAGGTCATGTCGTTGATGATGAGCAGCACGGCAGCAGCCACGAAGATGACCACCCAGGCCGAGTCCAACCAGATGGCATATCCGGGTCGGTGCCGGCTGATGCCGATGAAGCGGGCGAAGTCCTGCAGGGCCATGAACGGGAAGCACACGGCGAAGATGGCGAACGGAGCGGCAAAGTCGTTGGGGAGAAAAGCCGAGGCCACGAGAAGCGGCACCGCGATGGTGGTCGCGCAGCCGAACGCGCACAGGTACCCGGACCGCTCGAACCGCTCCATGACCGCGTCGGAGGTCTCATGACGGGTCAGCAGGCAGTCACTCGAGACGCTGCGCACAAAACCCTGGGCGATCACGTAGGTCACCGTGAGGATGGCGAAGATGCCGAGCGAGCGTGCCTGGCTGTAGTGAGCCACCAAGAGTGCCAGCGCGAAGTTCGAAAGACTCGATGCGCCCTGGTCGACCACCGTCAGGCTGAGGACGCGGGACGTCGGCGTGTTCACCCGGGTCGATGGGGGCGTGTGCCCGTCGGTCTCAGGTTGTTCGTCCACCGGCACGCGCCCTTTGCTGATCGACCGTTCGGTGCCGGCCCCGCCCAGATTCGCTACTCGCCGGTCAGAGCTTAAGCCCATGGACGTGACTGTTTCGAAAGCTGCACAAGGCAGCACCGACCTGTTCGTGCGCTCGGCGCGCGTCCTTGTCTACGTCGGGATGATCTTCCTCCCGTTGCTCAAGTTCCGCGCCGGGAAGGCCCTGGACGTGAGCGACGCCATCTTCTTCGTCGCTTTCCTCCTCCTGGTGCTGAGCCGGCGTCCGCCCGCAAAGGCGCCGCCTGCTCGGGGTTGGTACTTCGGTTCGTTTGTCTTCGTCCTTGCCGGCATCGTCGCCTCCTCGAGAGCCGACTCGACCGGCGCTTCCCTGGAGGTCGTGCTGAACGCGATCTTCGTGTTCTTCATGCTGCAGTGGGTGCTGCGGCAGCTCCTCGACACCGAGCGCCGCATCCAGATCGCGATGATCTGCTTCGTGGTGGGCACGACGGCGTCCGCCTTCGTCGCCTTCCTGCAGACGGAGTTCCACGTGTTGGGGTTCGCCTATCAGCCTGGCCTCGAGGGATCCCGGGCCGAGGGACTCAGCACCCAGCCGAACATCGCGGCCGTGGCTTTTGCCCTGGCCCTCGTGTTCGCTATCGGCCTCATCATCGAGCTCGGCCTCCGCCGCTACTGGTACCTCGGCGTCTGTATCGCCGTGCTGGCCGCGGCGGTGATTTTCGCCGCGTCGGTTTCGGGCGTCGCCAGCACCCTGGTCGGCTGCTTCGTCCTCTTCATCCGCCGTGGGTTCAAGCTGCGAACGTGGCTCGGTGTCATCGCTGCGCTGTCTGTGGTCTATCTCGCCGCCGTGTCGATCCAGTCGAGCGGCACGGGATTCGACCTGAATCCGATCGCGCGAATCGAACAGACGACTGGCAACAACACCGGCTACAACACGGTGAATCCACGGATCGCCACCATTGAACACTCATGGAGCGGCATTGTGGACAGTCCGGTCATCGGGCACGGTCTCGACGCGACGACGATCGACGTCTACTACGACGCCGACGTGGGCGTGGCCTACCCTGCTCACAACATCGTGATCCTCTACTGGTTCGCCGGCGGGATCTTCATGTTGGCTGGTGCGGCCATGATGATGGGCTCTTCCCTGCACCGGCTTCTGAGCGGACGACGGAAGTCGCAACCCGACCCCATGCGAGACGTGATCCTGGCCGGCTGCGTCACCGTCCTGTTCTTCTCGCTGCAGTCGCCCGAGCTCGTCGATCGCTGGCTATGGCTTCCGTTCATGCTGGCGTTGTGCTTCCGCACCACCCGTCCCTTCACGACGAAGGCCCAGAGCGTCTCCTTGCCACTCGGTACCGAGGAGCCCCTCGACGGCGACCTTCGCCAGGTCGACGCGCCATGAGCGGAGTTGCCACCCGCCTTCCGTCGCTCGGCGCCTCCCTCGGGCTTGGCGAGATCTTCGACGATCGCATCCTGGGGACCGATAGTGCGCATGTGTTCATGGTGAGTGCGCAGGCGTTGGCCGCCCGGTCCAGGCTGATCGCCGAGGTCGGTTGTGGACGAGGTGCGCTGGTCGATCTCGAGCTGCCCGGCGGAGCCTGGCAAGACCTTCGTGGCGACGGGCGGACCGTGGTCGGGATCGACATCGATCCCGTTGGTGCCGTGAACCCGATCATCGACCAGTTCCGCCTTATCGGCCACGACGGCGTCTGGCCGCTCGACGACGCGTCGGTCGATCTGGCCGTGAGCGACTTCGTCCTCGAGCACGTGACCGATTCCGTCGCCTTCGTGAGCGAGCTCGCCCGCGTCCTCCGTCCAGGCGGCGTGTTCATCGCCCGCACCATCAATCGCAACTCACCGCTGGCCCTTGCCGCCAGGACGGTACCGAACCACTCGCATGCCCGCGTGCTGGAGCGGCTCCAACCGGGTCGGGAAGAGCGTGACGTGTTCGATACCGCCTATCAGATGAACACCCGCCGGGACCTCGACGCACTCTTCGCTCCGGAGTTCGACTGGGCCTTGGCCAGGCGAACGGGTCTGGAGCAGTACTTCAAGCCGTGGCCCACCTTGAGAAGGGTGGTCGGCCCCGCCGAACGGATGCTGCCGACGTCACTCTGGATGGCGCTGATCGTGTTCGCCCGCCGCCGCTGATCCCAGCCGGGCGGGAAAAATCCGGGGTTATCCCAGGGTCATTCGGATCCGGGCAGCAAGAGGGCAGCCGTTCGGCCGTTTCCACCGCATGATCCCCGCAACCCGGCGCGGCAGGCGAGGTGTGCTGGTCCGTGCGCGCTCGACAGGATGGCTCGACCCGCTCGGGTCCGGACTGGTCTGCTCAGACCGAAGCCGGCGGGCGCGCCCCGTAGGCCACGTCGACCCGAACTGGCGGCACGGCGGGCGCGCCACCGGGGGAACCGAGGCGGGCCCGGACGGCCGCGACGTCCCGCGTCGCCACCACGTTGGGCGTCGGAGGCTGGGCATCGCTGTGCCAGGGCGTCAGGTCGCCGTCGAGCAGGTAGATCGTGTAGCCGTGCTCGTTCAGAAACCGGCGCAGGTCGGCTGGCGTGATGCCGAAGTGGCTCGAGTGCCCCGCGTGCTCGAAGAGCAGGACGGGTCCGCTGGACGAGAGCAGCATCTCCGCCCCGCACATCACGGACAGCTCGGCCCCCTCGACGTCGATCTTCACGAGCGCCGGCGGATCGTCCCCGACGAGCCGATCGAGAGTGGTGACGGGAACCGTGATCCCGCCTCCGGTGCCGTCAGGGGACAGGCGGTTGAGCACGTCCCGATCGAGCACCTCGAAGGTGGCTTCGCCCACAGCGTCGCTGACGGCCGAACCGACGACGGAGACGTCGAGATCGTTCAAGGCCAGGTTCGCCTCCAGGTCGGCTCGCACGGGTGGAAAGGGCTCGATGGCGGTGATGCGCACACCGGGAATCCGAGTTCCGACCAAGGTGGTGAACACGCCGACGTTGGCACCCACGTCGACGAAGTGGTCGCCGGGGCGCAGGTAGCTGAGGCAGAACTGCAGTTCCTGCCACTCGTGTACCCCGTCGTAGATGGTCCACACGGCGCTGAACTGATGGGGACGGGCGCGCAGTTTGGTCTTCCCGTCGACAGTCACGATCGCTTCCACGTCGCCCGATCGTGCTCGCCAGTGCCAGGTCATGGCCCGTCGTTCCGCAGCCGCCCTCCCGCCCTTGTTCGCTGGGTGGGTGGCGATCTCCCACACCCAATAGGCGGAACGCCTCGCCTTGTGTCCGATGCTGCGGACCTTCGACCTCGCGGACGCTGTGCTGTCTTGTTCTCCGCCCATCCGAGGTGTTTACCAGACACGGAGGCGGCATGACGCGACTCCCTTCGATCCTCCGGCCGCTCTTCCCGCTCGTCAAGGCGGGCGCGCTGCGCACGGCACAGGCCGTGGCGCCACTCACCCGGCGGTTGCCGGGGAGCGAGGCCCGACCCACACCACCGGCACACGTCGCCCGCACCGCAGCGCAGTACGCGCGGACGCACCCCGGCGGCGGGGTCGACGTGGTCGAGGTAGCTGCAGCAACCCAGCTGGACCGGCCGCTCCCCCTGGGTCTTCCGGCCGACCACCGTCAGTTCTCCGAGCACCAACGCGAGACAATCGCACCGAATGTCGTCGCTCGGCTACGCAACGGCAGGACCCTCGACCACTACGCCGCGGTCATCGCGGAAGACGACACACTGCTCTTCGATCTCTCGCCGTACTACGGCGTCGCCGTGCCGACCCAGCACCCGGTCTTCCTCCGTTGGCGCCTTCCCGAAGTGACCTCGGTGCCCGGATCGGTCAGCGTGCTCACGACGCGGGGCAGCGAAAACTATTACCACTTCCTCACCGACGTCCTGCCACGACTCGAGCTCCTACGGCGGGCCGGGGTCGACTCCGATCACTTCTTGGTCAACCGGCAGACGCGTTTCCAACGTGATCTGCTCGATCACCTGGGGATCACGGCCGACCGCTGTCTGAGTACCGAGAAGTACCCGCATCTGCGGGCGGACGAACTGATCGTTCCTTCCCTGCCCGACGACAACCTCCGGACACCGGCCTGGATCGTCCCGTGGCTGCGCACGCAGTTCCTGCCGGAGCAGATCGCCGACCCGCATCGCCGGCTGTATGTCGGTCGGGGGGACAAGAAGAGGACCCGGCGCGTCGAGAACGAGGCCGAGGTCCTGGCTGCCCTTGCACCGCTGGGCTTCGAGTCGGTCGACCCGGGACAGATGTCACCGGCTGAGCAAGTGCGCGCCTTTGCCGAAGCGGAGTGCATCGTCGGTGCCCATGGCGCGGGTCTCACCAACATTGCGTTCTGCCCGCCCGGGGCAGCCGTGGTCGAGTTGTTCGCGGGCGACTACGTGAACGAGTGCTTCTGGGCGTTGGCCACGACGGTCGACGATCTGCGCTATCGCTACCTGGTTGGTGACGGGTTGGTGAACTCGTCATGGAAATCACGAACGAATCGCGGCGTCGCCTCCGACATCCGCGTTGATCCCCGGCAAGTCCTTCGCCTGGTCGACGATCTGTTGACGTAGCCCGCCCTTGAGCGACTCGCGCAGCGATACCAGAAGCGGAGCCAGATTCACCCCCTGTTCCGCCGCCGCATTGACGGACGAATCCGCTGATCAGACTGCATTTCGTCGAACAACGCAGTCGACCGACTGTCTGATGTCTGCCGGAAAAGATTTGCCTTGCAAGGTTCTGGGCGCTTGGCAGTTACCTCTACAAGTTTTTCACTCACTTGATTCGTCCGGGGGTGACGAGTGGTGCAAGCGCAAGAACGACAGACGACGGTGTCGTCCCGGATCGTGGTCCATGACTACTCGGGCCACCCGGGACAGGCGCAGCTGAGCCGGGCCCTGGCCGGGCGGGGTTACCCCGTCGTGCACCAGCACTGCCCGTCCTATGCCACCGGCAAGGGGTCGCTCGAGCGTGAGCCCGGTGATCCTGAGACTTTGGAGTTCGAGGCGTGCCCGATGGACGGCACGTTCGCCAAGTACTCCCTGGTGACTCGCATCCGACAGGAGTTGGACTACGGCCGCCGGGCCGGTCGCCTGATTTCTCAGCGCGATCCGGCCGTCGCCGTCGTGAGCAATGTGCCTCTCCTGGCGCACTTCGTCCTGGCCCGACATCTCCGGCGCCGTGAGGTGCCGATGGTCTTCTGGCACCAGGACATCTACTCCGAGGCCATCGGCAACGCGGCACGTCGCCGGCTTCCGCTCGTCGGCGAGCTGGTGGCACGTCTGGCCGACCGGCTGGAACGGAACATCGCCCGGCAGAGCGCGGCGATCGTCGCCATCTCGCCGACCTTTCTCGACCGCCTCGAGGAATGGGGGGTGTCCGACAAGGCGACGGTCGTACCGAACTGGGCTCCGATCGAAGAGCTCCCGACCCGCCCAGCAAACAACCAGTGGAGCAGGCGTATGGGCCTCACCGACAGTCCGGTGGTGCTCTACTCGGGAACGCTAGGACTCAAGCACGATCCGAGCATCCTGGCGCTGATCTCCGAACAGCTCCGCATCTCGCACCCGTCGGCCAAGGTCGTCGTGGTCTCGCAGGGCAAGGGCCGTGACTGGCTCGAGACGTGGAAGCGGGAGAACCTGGCCGACAACCTCGTGCTGATGGACTTCCAGCGCTACGAGGATCTGCCAGACGTCATGGCCAGCGCGGACATCCTCGTCGCGCTGCTCGAGCCGGAGGCGTCGCGCTTCTCGGTCCCTTCGAAGGTCCTGACCTATCTGTGTTCCAAGCGGGCCATCGTGGGGGTGCTGCCCCCCGACAACTCCGTGGGTGAGATCCTCAGCCAGCACGGCGCCGGCATCGTGGTCGACCCGGCGGACCGGGAGCACGTTGCCGGCGTGGTGGCCCGACTGCTCAACGAGGAGCAACTGTGCCGGGACATGGCGCGTGCCGGTCGCGGCTACGCCGAGCGCACCTTCAGCCCCGACCGGGCCGCCGATCAGTTCATCGAGGTCTTTGGCGACATGGTCTCCGAGCCGGTGCGGGTCACGGTCTCGGATCGTCCCACCGAAGCGGATCAGCGCCCTGCGGTCCGGCTGGCGTCGGTGGGAGAGGCCAGCTGAGCCACGACCGGGCGGGCGGGCGGATCGGCGGGCCGGTTCTGCGGGACGGAGAGGACCCAGACCGCACCGTGTGGATCGGCCGCTACGGGCGTTCTACTGCAAACGGATCCGGAGGAGGACTCGGATGAGCAGGGTTGTCGTGACGGGTGCAGGTGGATTCATCGGAGGGCATCTCGTTGCCCGCTTGCGTGAAGAGGGAGTCGAGCACGTCCGAGCCGTGGACCAGGTCCCGGTTGAGGAGTGGTATCAGCGCTTCGACGATGTCGAGAATCTCCGCGCCGATCTCCAAGGGAAAGACAGCTGCAATACGGCTACCGAGGGGATGGACGTCGTCTACAACCTTGCCGCCGACATGGGCGGTATGGGGTTCATCGAGAAGAACAAGGCGCTGTGCATGCTCTCGGTGCTGATCTCGACCCAAATGCTCGAGGCGGCCCAACACGCCGGCGTGCAGAGGTTCTTCTACTCGTCGTCGGCCTGCGTCTACGCCGCCGGCAAGCAGGAGTCACCCGACGTCGAGCCGTTGGCCGAGCCCGATGCCTACCCGGCCATGCCCGAGGACGGCTACGGCTGGGAGAAGCTGTTCAGCGAGCGCATGGCCCGCCATTTCCACGAGGACTTCGGCCTCGAGACCCGGGTCGCCCGGTACCACAACGTCTACGGACCGCAGGGCACGTACGACGGTGGCCGCGAGAAGGCGCCGGCTGCCATTTGCCGCAAGGTGGCCCAGGCGGTGCTCGACGGAACGAACCGTATAGAGATCTGGGGAGATGGCGAGCAGACGCGCAGCTTCACGTACGTCGACGATTGCGTCGAGGGCACGCTGCGCCTGACCAAGAGCGACGTGGCGGAGCCGCTCAATATCGGCTCCGACGAGCTGGTCACAATCAACGAGCTGGTCGATCTGGTCGAGGGCATTGCCGGCGTGACACTGGACCGGAACTACGACCTGAGCGCGCCGCAGGGCGTGCGGGGTCGCAACAGCGACAACACCCTCATCAGCGAGCGCCTCGGCTGGTCTCCTTCAATCAGCCTGGAGGAAGGGCTGCAGAACACCTACAAGTGGATCTTCGACCAGATGAGTTCGGGCATTCCGCCCATCGTCCGCTGACCGCCAGCCCGAGCCGTCGGACCCCGACGAGTGGCTGACGCCATGACGGAACAGCTGACCTCCACCACCCACCCCAGCGCCGGAGCCGCCGAGCTCGGCGTCCCGGCCGGTTCCCGTCACCACCCGACCGACGAGCGCCGGACCCGTACCCGGCGCATCAGCCGCCACGCCCTCCCGTCCTCGAGGCGCGTGTCCAGCTCGCGCCAGCGCGTCATGGCGTTGACCGTCCTCGACCAGGGAGCGTCGAGCATCTCGAACTTCGCCTTGGCCCTCGTCGTGGCCCACTACAGCGACGCCCACGTCCTCGGCGTGTTCGCCGTCCTGACGACCACCTACATCGTCAGCCAGGTTCTCGTCCGCAGCATGACCAGCGACTGCCTCCTCACGCGCTATGAGAGCGACGACACCGTCATGGACCGCTACGAGCGTTCAGGCTTCCTCTCCGCCATCATCTGCGCCGCCGCCATCTCGCTGGCGCTCGTCCTGGTCAGCCTGGCCATGAGCCCGGAGTTCCGCCTGATGTTCGTCATCTTCGCGGTGTCCTTCCCCCTCATGGCGTGCCAGGACTTCGCTCGATACATCGGCATCAGCCGCTACAACCCCCCCTACGCGGTCTGGCTCGACACCGCCTGGCTCGTCCTCTTCGTGGCGGCGTACGTCCTCCTCCGCCATGCCGGCCTGCTGTCGCTCCCGTGGCTCTTCGGCGCCTGGACCGGCACCGGCGCCGCCGTCGGGCTCTTCGCCCTCTGGAACCACCTCTCCCCACGCCGTGCCCGAGCCCAACTCGCCTTCTGGTACGAAAGCGAGCGGGCCGTCGGCCTCCGTTTCGCCGGCCAGACCCTCCTCGTCACCTCCTGGACCTACCTCGTCGTCTACCTCTTGATCCTCCTCTTCTCGGTCGCCGTCATCGGCCAGTTCAAGCTGGCTCAACTGGCCTTCGGACCGGTGGCGGTCATGGGCACCGGCATCCTGACGGCCATGATCGCCCTGGCCGCCAAGGCGTTCCACGCCGACAAGCGCCGGGCGATGCGTTTCGTCCTCCTTGGCGGGTTGGTCACCGCCGCCATCACGCTGGTCTGGCTGGTCGTCATCTATGCCGTCCCTGTCGCCACGATGACCAAGCTGCTCGGACCCACCTGGCCCCAGGCGCGCCGGCTGGTACCGCTGATCGGCCTCGGCTTTGCTCTGAGCTACCTCCCCGGTGCGGCCGCGTCCGGCCTCCGGTCCATCCGGGCGGCCCGCGAGAACCTGCGCCTGGCCCTGTACATGGTCCCGGTCCTCTTGCTCTGCTGCATGACGGGCGCCGTGGTCTGGGGTGTCCAGGGTGCGGCCGGCGGACTCTGCGCCGGCTTTATCGTCTACGCGGTTGTCGGCTGGACCATGTTGGTGCGGGCCGTCCGGCGCTTCGAACCCGACGCGCCCACCATCGATCCCCTTCTCGAGATCGCCGACCCCTGAACCAGCCGCCCGGCTGGGCTGGCGGGCCCGACGGTCCGCTCACGGGGAAGGTGGTGGACCTCCGCCGCCGCGGCCAGGGGCGCCCGCCGAGCGCTTCGCCGCCGGCCTCGTCACGGCGGTCCACATCGGTGACGGGCTCGATGACGTCGTGCGCCCGTTCGGCCCGACGAATGTCAGCTCGGCGTTCGCATCCCCAGCGACGGACCATCCGTTGCTGTGCATGAGGTGATGGTGGTAATCGCACAGCAATGCCAAGTTGGGTAGGTCGGTGCGGCCGCCATTGGTCCACCACTCGAGGTGATGCGGTTGGGTGAAGATCATGTTCCGACAGCCCGGGAAGCGACAACATCGATCCCGTCGCCAAATTTCCCGGCGTTGGGTTGCCGTCGGCAGCCGGCGTTGGCGCCCCTCGTACATCGTGTGGCCCGAGTGGTCGTCCACGGCGATGGCGAAGGTGCAGTCGCAGAGGAGCCGGCGTACCGTCTCGAGGCTGATGAGCCCGCCCTGCTCGAGGTCGCCCGCCAGACCGGTCGGTGATCCGTCAGGTTCGATCAGGGCCTGCAGCGGGGCGTGGAGGACGGCGAAGTAAGGGCTTCGCTCCGGCACCCGCCCTGCTCCATTCGATTCACTTCCATCCCGGGTGCCCTGCTGGGCGCCCTTGGCTTGCCCGACCTGACCACCCGCGTCGTCGCGGGCGGCACGCGAACCGGTCCTTCCGTCACTCGTGCGCAAGATTCCGAGCAGTGCGTCGCAGCATCGCTGGTCCCAGGCAGTCTCGCCGTCGCTCGGGATGGCCTTCGCCTGAGCCTGGATGTATGCCTTTGTGGCGGCGTAGTCCTCCCGAGGAAGTTGGACCGACATGGTGCGGCGCGGGTCGTTGAAGCGCAACGACCGGGCTTCGTAGGCGGCCTCGTCCTCCGCGGCGGTCGGGCGCCGGCGTGCTCGCAGCTGCTGAGCCAGTTCGTGGACGGTGCAGCCACGCGCGGTCTCCGCCAGCTCCCGATCGGTCTCAGGCGTGGCCACGGCAACGGCCAGCCGCATTTTGTCGAGGCTGATCTCACCCGTACTCAGGGCTCGAGTGAGCACGGGCAGATCCATCGCCTTGTCGCCCACCTGGTCGTAAGCCCTGGCTGAGGCGGACGACAGGCCGAAGCGGGTTAGCTGCCAGTCACGCGAGGTCGGGGCACCGTCCTGGCGGAACAGCTCACGACGGTTGACCTCGCCCTGGAGTTGCACGATGGCTCCGTCGACGACCGCCCTGAGCTGATGCCAGGCGTCGAGGTCCTGGCCGAGACCGTCGGCCGACATCCGACTGACCGACGTCAGGTCGAGCGGTGCACGCTCAAGCTCCTCGAGGAATGTCTGCAGCGTCTCGGGGATCGTCCTGTTCACATTCGTCGCCATCGTGAAAGAACGGTCAAACAGAAGCCGCCGAAATTCCTGAGAAATAATCTGCTGCAAAAGAAGAGTTACTCCACCGCGGCCAGGCTGGTCTGGGCCAGGGCGCCGTTGGAGCGCAGGGCGGACACCACGCCGGCGGCGGCAGCGATCAAGGCCAGTACGAATGCGGTGACCGAGAAGGCATGGGCCGCCCGCTCCATAGAACCGGCGTCCCCACCCGCTACGGTGAAGATGGATCCGGTCAGGGCCAGGCCGAGCGCCGTCCCCATCCCTCGCGTCATGTTCAGGACGCCCGAGGCCATCCCGGCCTGTTGCTCCGGGGCGGCGCCCATGATCGAGGCGTTATTGGGCGAGGTGAACAGCCCCATGCCCACACCGACGACGGCCAAGAGAAGAAGGAACGGAACCGTCGAGGGTCGGGTCCAGGCCATCACACCCATCGCCATCGTCACCAGAGCCATGCCCGAGACGGTGAGCGGACGAGCACCCACCCGGTCGGCGAAGCGTCCGGCCAACGGGGCCACGATCCCGAAGGCGAGCGGCATGGCCATCAGCTCGAGTCCCGATCGTGCCGTGCCCAGGCCAAGCCCACGTTCGAAATAGAACGGCACGAGCAGGAGCACCCCGAACATCACGAGGTAGGAGAGGACGCCCGACACGATTCCCGTCGAGAACTGCCCGGAACGGAACAGGCCCAGGTCGAGCATCGGGTCCTTGTCGCGGCGTTCGTGCCAGAGGAAGAAGGCGAGCAGGACAGCAGCAGCCGAGAAGAGGGCCACCACGGCGGCCGAGCTCCAGCCCAGCTCCGCCCCGAACGAGATGGCGGAGAGCAAGGCCACCACCGCCGGGAAGAAGACGGCGAGTCCAGTCCAGTCGAAGGCAACCCGGGCCAGAAGGTTGCGGCTCCGGGGCACCAGCAGGATCGCCGCGACGGCGCCGAACACCCCGAAGGGGACATTGACGAAGAAGATCAGGCGCCAGCCGCCTGCCGCGAGCAGCAAGCCTCCGATGGTCGGACCCATCGCCAAGCCGAGGGCCTGGGCGGCTCCTTGCAGGCCGATCGCCTTGCCGAGCGCCTTTTCCTCGACCACGAGGACGATGATGGCCAGGCTGTTTGCCTGCAGCATCGCCGCGCCGACCGCTTGGAAGGCCCGGAAGACGCAGAGCGCGGCGAGGTCGGGCGCCA
The DNA here is from genome assembly GCA_963840435.1 of uncultured Acidimicrobiaceae bacterium. Classification (GTDB taxonomy): domain Bacteria; phylum Actinomycetota; class Acidimicrobiia; order Acidimicrobiales; family RAAP-2; genus Bog-473. Next base: position 117,396 of record CAWIYY010000003.1, read on the forward strand.
GCCCACACAGCGCCGAGGCGATGGTGAAGATGATGAAGCCGTAGACGTAGAGCAGCTTGCGGCCCCACATGTCGGCGAAGCGTCCGACCGCTGTCACGGTGGCCACGAGGACCAGGAGATAGGAGAGGCCGACCCAGGTGACCGCCCCGACCGAGGCGTCGAACGTCCGCTGCAGGGTCGGCAGCGCCACGGTGACGATGGAGGCGTCGAGCTGGCCCATGAAGGCACCCACGCACACCGCGGCCACCGCGAACCACGGTGCATTCGGGCGATCCCTGATCATCTGGGGTCTCCGTGGTTCGACCAGGAGGCGGTCCCACGTCCACGTCCACGGTTTGGACGCCGTCGATCCGGCGTCCACCTCGTTGTCGCTCACTCGCCTGCTGCACCGCCCCGGGTCACCGTGGCCCAGCCGCGGATGTCGCGGGAGGAGGCACCGACCAGGATCTCGTAGCGACCCGGGTCGGAACGCCAGTCGTGTGTCTCGACGTCCCAATAGCGGAAGGCATCGGCACCCAGCGGCACCCGGACCGTCTCGCGCCCACCCGCCTCCACCGTGACCTTGGCGAATCCCGCCAGCTCGCGGTCGGGTCGTTCGACACGCGGCTCGAGCGCCCGCACGTAGACCTGGACGACTTCGGTTCCCGACCGCGTGCCGTTGTTGACGAGCTGTACGACGACGGCGTCGGGCGACACCGCAATGTCGTCGAACACGATGTCCCCATAGGACAGTCCGTGGCCGAATGCGAACAGCGGTGTGACACCCTTGGTCTCATAGAAGCGATACCCGACAAGAACGCCCTCGCCGTAGAGCACCTGGCCGTCCACGCCGGGATAGCGCCCGGCGTCGCCACCGGTCGGCCCGTCTTCGGTCCGTGCCGGGAAGGTGATGGGAAGCCGCCCTGTCGGCTCCGCTGTGCCCACGATGATGTCGGCCAGGGCGTCGGCTCCTTCTTCGCCGCCGTACCACGGCAGGAGGACGGCTCCGGCACGGGTGGCCCAGGGCATCTCGACGGGGGAGCCCGCGTTCACGATGACGACGGTCTGCTGGTTCGCTTCGACCACGGCCTCGACCAGTTCACGCTGGCGTCCGGGCAAAGAGAGGTCGGGACGATCCTTCCCCTCGGATTCCCACTGGCTGTTGGAACCGACCACCACGACGGCGACATCAGCTGCCGCGGCGGCCGCCACCGCACGCTCGAACTCGTCGACGGCGTCGGGGCGTCCGGCTGCGATGCGTACCCCCATCAGGACGCTGCGTTCCGAGCGGGGCCAGATGTCGACCTGCAGGGCGTAGGGCCGACCGGCCTCGAGGGTGCGCTCGACCTGCACCAGCGTGCTGCCCGCACCGTAGAAACTTTCGCCCGGCAGCGGGTCCGAGTTGTCGAGCACGACGGCGCCGTCGAGTCGCAGCACCGAACGCCCGGCACTTTCGAGGCCAAGAGGCCACGGGCCGGAAAGGTCGGGAGTAAAGGTGCCGGAGAGGCGGATCGAATACGAACCAATGGTCAGGTCCTCGTGCGGCTGGCCCAGCCACATCAGGCGGGAGAGGCGAGCCGGCTCGACGTGGACCGGATCGCCCGAGAGATCGGCGCTGTCGAAGTACTCCATGGTGAAGCTCCCCACGTCGCCCTCTGCGCTCACGAGTCCGATGTCCATCGAAGGCAGTCCCCGGTCGATGCGGCAGCCGACCTCGTAGCTCATCGACACGCCGGGCAGCCGCTCGGACAGCGCCTCGACCAGACCGCGCCGGCGGTGGGGCGTCACCTCGGAGCTGCCGCCGCCCATGGCCATCTGCAGAGCATTGGGTCCGATCACGGCGATGCTCGAGACCCCGGCCGGGACGGCATCGGGAGCGTCGGCGGGCGGTGCAAGGTGGAGCGGAAGCAGCTTGTGGTTGACCAGCAGCACCGTGCCCTCGGCCGCCACGGCATGGGCGATGGCCCGATGCTCGGGCCTGTCGTCTTCGCGTTCGGGTCCGCGTCGGAAGGAGCCGTCGAGCATCCCGGTCCGCTCCATCAGCTGGAGCATGTGGCGGACCTGGCCGTCGAGCACGGACTCGGCCACCGTGCCTTCACGTACGGCGGCGGCCAGGGTGGGGCCGAGCCAGGCCGGGGGTCCCGGCATCTCGAGGTCGAGACCGGCCTCGGCGGCCGCCGCGGTCGAGTGCGTGCCGAACCAGTCGGACATGACCAGCCCGTCGAAGCCCCATTCGTCGCGCAGAATGCGGCCGAGCAGGTCGGGCTGCTCGCAGCAGTAGACGCCGTTGACCTTGTTGTAGGCGGTCATCACGGACCAGACGTTGGCCTCCTGTACCGCGGTTTCGAAGGCGACGAGGTGGATCTCACGAAGGGCGCGCTCGTCCACCTCGGCGCTGATCGTCATCCGCTCGTGCTCCTGGTCGTTGCAGGCGTAGTGCTTGATGCAGCAGGCCACCCCGTGGCGCTGCACGCCGCGCACGTAGGCGACGGCGATGCGGGCGGTCAGGCGCGGGTCCTCCGAGTAGGACTCGAAGGTGCGGCCGGCGAGCGGCGTGCGGGGTATGCACACCGTCGGACCGAGGAGGACGTTGACGCCCTTGGACGTGGCCTCGGCGGCCAGCACCTCGCCCATGCGCTCGACGAGCTCGGGGTTCCACGTGGCGCCGATGGCCATGCCACACGGGAGCGAGAGCGAGCGGCGCCCGGTCAGGCTCTCGCCGCGCACGCCGGACGGGCCGTCGGAAACCTTGAGGGACGGGATGCCGAGGCGTTCGACGGGCGGGACGAACCACAGGCTGGCGCCGGCGGTGAGGGACGCCTTCTCATCGAGGGTCAGGCGCTGCAGCAGGTCGTCGATACGGGGCGACGTCGGCGAGCTCGACGACACCGGTGTGGTCGGTGCGGTCGGCGTGGACGAGGTCGTCGGTGATGGGTCGAGCGGGTCGGGCATTTCCTACCTCCGCTCTGTTGTTACCACGCCCCACGGAGGGGAGGCCGACGTCCCAGCGCAGGCCGAATCGCGCTTCCCCGCTTGTCTCGCTCGTGCCGCTCAGCTTGCTGGCGCCGTCCGACGGGTCGGGATCGGGACGGGTGGTGACAGAAGTGTGACGGGTGCGCGAGAGCGAGGCAGGGACCCGCCGGCCGGGTCAGCTCGTCGGGCCGGTCCAGAGCGGCTCGGGAATGTCGAAGCCGATGCCGCTGCCCCAGGCGTTGCGGTACGAGACCTCGTCCACCGGGCGACGGAGCGCCACGCCCCAGGTGCCCGTCGGGTAGCCGAAGCTGACCGTGCCCGAGAGGATCCAGCCTTGGTCGGCGGGCACCTCGAGGATCTCGAAGGTCTCGGTCGGGTGGAAGAACTGGAGCAGGGCGGTGAGGCAGCTGCCCACGCCCTCGGCCCGGGCGGCCAGCATGGCGCTCCACACGGCCGGATAGATGGAGCCGCCCGTCGGGTCGTGCTGGCTGAAGGGAAACAGGAAGAGCGGCACCTCCTCGAAGTGGTCGGCCAGCCATTGTGCTGAGCGCTGGACCTTGAGCACCTGGATCGACTCGGGTGCGTCGGGGTTGGCGTGCGCCGCAGCGATCTGGTCCTTGTAGATGGTCTTCCACAGCTCGCCCATGGCGTGCTGGTACAGCGGGGCCAAGGAGGCCTTCTTGGCCGGGTCGTCCAGGAGAAGGAAGCGCCAGTTCTGCTGGTTGCCGCCCGAGGGGGCTCGGACGGCCGCATCGAGGATGCGGGCCTGCACGTCGTGGGGGATGGGGTCCGGACGGACCCGGCGCATTGCGCGCGTCGTGTAGAGCGCCTCGTGGAGTTCCATGGCCGGCGAGACTACGTCGGGCCGGGGGACGATGCCGGGGAACGACACCGCCCACCCCCACCCCCACCCCCACCCGCAGCCGCAGCCGCAGGGTCAGCCGACGGCGACCCGACAGGCGTCCGGGTTGGCGTCGAGGCCCTGGCTGGGCACGAACGACGCCTCGTACGTCCCCGCCGGGGCGACCCACACGTGGCCGGCGGCGTCGTACTCGACGACGTAGGCGCCGCTACTCGGAGCCCGCTGCAACCAGGGTCCGCCGTCGACCCTCGAGGTCAGCCGGGCGTAGTTCGATGCATACGTCGCCGGGCTCCACCGAGCGGCCGGTTTTGGATACGCGCCCATGTCCATCCAGTACGCCGTCACGGCGACGTCGACCGTCCGCAGGTCGGCCTGGCACTGCTGGACCGCGGCCAGCTGCGTCTGGGCGGACAGCGCGGCCGGCTCCCCCACCGCCGCGGCGGCCGACGCGTCGATCTTCGACGTCACTCGCGAGGTCCAGCCCGACAGGGCAATGAACCCCACGACCAGCGCCACCAGGAAGAGGACCAGCGTGCAGAAGCCGAGGATGATCCCGGCCAGGGCAAGCCGATCTCCGCGCTGCGCCTCGCGCGACCAGCGCATGTCGCGGCGGGCCCGGAAGCCATAGATGATGCCGAGCACGGAGCCCACGCCGAGCAAGCCGAGGAGAGAGAGGACGAACGAGGCGACGGCCATGCCGTTGAACCTCGGCCGGGGAGCCGCAGCGGAGGCGGCAGAGTCGAAGTCGAAGTCGAGCGCCCGGCGTCGATCCTCACCGATCCGCACCAGCGACGGCGGGTGCCGCCACGGCCCGGTCCCGGGGTTGACCACCGAGCGGGGCCCGTACTGCGCGGCCACGTCGGCACTCACCACCGGGGCCAGGAGCGACGAAGGATCGTCCTCGAACCAGCCGACGCCCCGCCAACGACGGGTTCGGCTCCACATCGACCCGTCCCAGAAAGCTTGGACGTTGCGTTTGTAGTCGATGGTGTACCAACCCGGCTCGGCCAGAAACGTCAAGCCGTCGACCGACGGTTCGTCGTCGGAGGACACCGGTTCCTCGAACTCGCGATCGGCATGCCCACCCATCGCCGGCAAGGCTAAACCGCCTCGCCGAAAAACGCTCAGGCGGTTGCACCCTCATTGAGCAATTGCACTCGGTCCATCGCCTCGATGTACTCCTCGACCATGCCGAGCACTACATCCTTGGTGCGGCGCACGCTCGTCGCCTGACCGATCACCTGACCGGCCGGGTTGAAGTTCACGTCCCGCGCTTCTTCGGGGTAGGCGTGTCCGCGCGACACGCACTCGATGGCCACCATCATCTGCAACGGCATCCCGAGCGGCTTCGGATTGCCCGGCGCCTCCCAGGCGTCGGTCCAGTCGTTGCGCAACAAGCGGCATGGCTTGCCCGTGAAGGAGCGGGAGCGCACGGTGTCGCGCGACGTCGCCTTCAGGTACGACTCCATCTGCTTGGGCGGCACGTCGGCCTCCTCGACGGTGAGCCAGAGCGAACCCGTCCACACACCGGACGCGCCCATCACCATGGCGGCGGCCATCTGGCGCCCCGACCCGATGCCACCGGCGGCCAGCACCGGCAGCGGCGCCACCGCGTCGATCACCTCGGGCCACAGCACGATGGAACCGACGTCACCCGTGTGGCCCCCGCCCTCGGAGCCCTGGCAGATGACGATGTCGACCCCGGCCGCCTTGTGGTTCAGCGCGTGCTTCACCGATCCGGCGAGCGCGGCCATCAGCATCCCGTGCTCGTGCACCTGGGCGATGACGTCGTCGGGGGGCGTCCCGAGTGCGTTGGCCACCAGCTTGACCTTGGGGTGGCGCAGGATCACCTCCACCAGCGGTGCCGCCGTCGCCGCCGTCCAGCCGAGCAGCTCGCGCCGGGGCCCGCCGTCGAGCTCGGGCACGCCGTGGTCGGCCAGGATCTTCTTGGCGAAGATGCGGTGTTCCTCAGGGATCATCGCCTTCAGCTCCGCCTCGAGCTTGACCGGGTCGATCTCGTCCATGCCCTCGTACTTGCCGGGGATCACGATGTCGACCCCGTAGGGGTTGTCGCCGACATGGTCATCGAGCCAGGACAGCTCGACCTCGAGCTCGTCGGCCGAGAAGCCGACCGCACCGAGCACGCCCAACCCGCCGGTGTTGCTGACGGCCGCCGCCACGTCGCGGCAGTGGGTGAAGGCGAAGATGGGGAACTCGATCCCGAGGCGATCGCAGAGTTCGTTGTGCACCGGTGAGACCTCCTGACTGAGCAGCCCGGTTGGGCCGCAGGGGCGGACGTCGGGCGGCGGCCAGCTCTCCGGCCAACCGGTTGCCCGGGCCCGCCCCGGTACTAGAACGGATTCTACTTTTTGTGGGACGCCCGCGCCTGTTCGGCGCCACGGCGCCGCCGCCCTGGGTCTGCCCGAGTCGCCGTCGGCGGGGTGACCCTTGGACCGCCGGACACTCTCGCGACGGCCATCGTCACAGGAGCCCTGACCGGGTCGGGATGCCCAGGGAGCATCGGCCTAGGCGCGGCCGGTCACCGTCGAATCCGCCACCTCGTCCTCCTGATCGGCGAACTGGGTGTGGTACAGCTCGGCGTAGAGCCCGTTCTCGGCCAGCAGGCTGGCGTGCGTGCCCCGCTCGACAACGCGGCCGTCGTCGATCACCAACAGCTCGTCGGCCTCCCGCACCGTGGACAGGCGGTGGGCGATGACGAGGGAGGTACGGCCGCTCAGGGTCTCCCGCAGGGCGCGTTGGACCGCCGCCTCGGATTCTGAGTCGAGGTGCGCCGTCGCCTCGTCGAGCACAACCACGTCAGGGGCTTTGAGCATTAGCCGGGCCAGGGCCACGCGCTGCTTTTCCCCGCCCGAGAGCCGGTACCCCCGTTCGCCGATCACCGTGTCGAGTCCGTCGGGCAGGTCGGCGACGAGGGTTCCGATCTGGGCCTGCTCGAGCGCGGCCTGGACCTCCGCCTCCGTCGCCTCGGGGCGGGCGTACATCAGGTTGGCCCGCAACGTGTCGTGGAAGAGGTGGGGGTCCTGGGTGACCACGCCGACAACGTCGCGGATCGAGGCCATCGTGGCGTGGCGCACGTCGACGCCACTGAGCTTGACCGAGCCGCCCGTCACGTCGTAGAGCCGCGGGACCAGATTCGAGATCGTCGTCTTGCCCGCGCCCGAGGGTCCCACCAGCGCCACCATGTGCCCCGGTTCGACCTTGAACGAGACATGGTGGAGGACTTCGCTCCGGAGGCCCGATTCGAGTACCGCCACCGACTCGAGGGAGGCCAGTGAGACGTCGTCGGCGCTCGGATACGTAAAGCTGACGTCGGTGAACTCGACCGAGGCGCTGCCGCGCGGGATCGGGACCGCGTCGGGGTCCTCCTCGATCATGGGGACGATGTCGAGGACCTCGAAGAGTCGCTCGAACGAGACGAGGGCGGTCATCACGTCGAGGTTGACGTTCGACAGCTGGGTCAGCGGCCCGTACAGGCGGGTCAGATAGGCGGTCAGGGCGACCAGGGTGCCGAGCGTCATGGCGCCGTCCACCGTCGCCACGCCGCCGATGCCGTAGACGAGGGCCGTGGCCAGCGCTCCCGTCAGCGTGAGCGCAACGAACAAGACCCGCGAGTAGGTGGCCTGCGAGATGCCGATGTCCCGCACCCGGCCTGCCTTGGCCTCGAACGTGGAGGCCTCGGCCTCGGGGTTGCCCAGCAGCTTGACCAGCATGGCCCCGCCCACCTGGAAGCGCTCCTGCATGACCATGTTCATTTCGCTGTTGAGGTTGTAGCCCTCCTTGGTCAGCGAACCGATGCGTTGGCCCACGAAACGAGCCGGGATGAGGAAGAGCGGCACCAGGACGAGGGCGGCCAGGGTGATCTTCCAGCTGAGGAAGAACATGGCGGCCAGGACGATGACCACGGTGACGAAGTTGCCGACAACGTTGGAGAGCAGGTCGGTGAAGGCCTGTTGCGCGCCGATCACGTCGTTGTTGAGCCGGCTGACCAGGGCGCCGGTTTGGGTCCGGGTGAAGAAGGCGAGGGGCATCCGCTGGATATGACGGAAGACCTTGGACCGCATGTCGTAGATGAGGCTCTCCCCGATGTAGGCCGAGATCCGGCGCTCGGTCAGGACGAGGCCGGCGTCGAAAAGGGCCAGGACGGCCACCAGGACGGACAGCCAGATGACCAGGTCGGAGTCGTGCTTGAGGATGCCGTTGTTGATGATGCCGCGGAAGATGAGGGGGGTGACGGCGCTCGACCGCGGCGTCGAGGATGACGACGGGGATGAAAATGGCCAGGATCTGCCGGTACGGGACGGCGAACGTCAGCATGCGCCGAGCCGTGCCCTTCTTGACCCGGTGGGACAGGACCGCCCGGTCCTGGCGCATGGAGCGCATGGCGCCCCAGCCGCCTCCGCGCCCACCACCCCCCATCCCGTGTCCGCTCATAGCCATCGCTGCAACCTACCGTCGACCTGCGGCTCCTCCGGCGCCAGCCGGAGGTTCAACGGCCGGCCAACATCGCTCCAACATGCGTTTGCCCAGCGAGAGCCAGGGGTAGGTGGTGGGTGTGCGCCGGGTCCGCGGTAGTTGGAACGTTGTGTCAAGTTCCCTTGGAATCGCGCCGAAGGGAGTGTCGGAAGCGCACGGCAGTCTGCAATTCGGTCGGCGAGGACAGAAATGGTCCTTTCGCCCTATGGATTGCGTCCCAACGGCCGCCGTACGATTTTCCGTGCGTACGCATGCAGCTGACCAGGTAAGGGAGGGGGCGGTCTTGACGCTGAGCGAAATGTTCGCCGAAGACGAGACGCGCACGTTCGAGCAGCAGCGGGACGAGGTCCTGGCGCTGGTGGCCCAGGCCGCCAACCTGGAAGGCCCTGACCAGTACCTGCGCCGAGCTGTGCACCGCTGTCGCCGGGCCCGCAACGCGGCAGAGTTCGACGAGGCCTACGAGTCGTTGGTCGAGGCCATCGTCACCGCTCCGCTGACCGCCTAACGGGCGCGTCAGTACTCGAGCCGGCGGCCCGACGGGGTCGGGCCGGAGGGTTCGGGTCGTCCGCTAGCTGGTAGCGGCGGGCACGGTGGCCCCGGGCACGGTAGCCCTGAGCACGGTGGCCCGGCGCCGGATGAACGTAGTGACCAGGAACAAGGCCGCACCGACGGCCATCAGCAGGACAACGGCGCCCATGATGTCGGCACCGGTCATGACGATGTCGGACGAACGTCCAGCCGTGACGTGGTCCGCCAACTGCTGGTGGACCGCACCCGAGCGATGTCGTACGGCGGCCGACGCCAAAGACGCGCCGCCCAAGAGGACATATCCGATGATGCTGCTCCCGGCCGCTGTCGCCAACAGCGCGGTCTTCAATTGATTAAGTCGCAAGTCCTACCGCCTCCCAACTTCTAGAGCAAGGAATTGCTTTCTTTCGCCAAATCGTTGGCATCGCTCAACAAGAAAAACGCTCCTTGAGCGCTTCCCTTGCGGGGGGAGAGCGAAGACCAACTGCCATGTAACAGCTAACGACGACGAAGCACAAGTGCCGCTTCAGTCGCGATGTCAATATCCCTCCCGGGCAGCTCCTTTCGGACACCCGATCGACGCGGAACCGACGTGTGGCCGTGGAACCATGCACAGGTTCCGGCCAACGGCGGTGTCGTCGAATTGCCTTGTTATTGACACTTTTTGCCCAACTCGGCGTGGTCGAACCGCCGGCTCGGTCGTACGGTGAACTCGGGAAAAGGGCGCATGAGGTCAGTCGTTCCGTGTAGGGCCGAGACTCAGTAAGCGCCGGTACCGCGGAGCATGGTCTTGGGGGTTTCGAACATGATCTTGAGATCCCACCAGAGTGACCACGAGCTGACGTAGAGGTAGTCCAGCTGGATCAGGTCGGTGCGGGAGAGGTCGTTGCGCCCGGAGACCTGCCAGAGCCCCGTAATGCCGGGACGGACCTCGAAGCGGCGGGTGGCCCAGCCCTCGACGCGGGACTCCTCGGGGACGAAGGGGCGAGGACCCACCACCGACATGTCTCCCTTGAAGACGTTGACGAACTGTGGGATCTCGTCGATGCCGGTCTTGCGCAGGAAGCCGCCGAAGCGGGTGATGCGGTTGGTCAACGCTGCCTTGCCCCGGAGCTCGTGCAAGGGGCAGTCCGTGGCCACGGACAGGGGTTCCAGCTCCACCTCGGCCGCATCTGGGTTCCCGTTCTCTGCGTGCCCATTCGTCTGCCCGTTGCCGTTGCCGTTGCCATTGCCGTTGCCGTTGCCATTGCCATTGCCATACTCATTGGCGCTGGCGTACCCATTGCCGTTGGCATGCCCGTTGGCCTGGCCGTTGCCGTTGGCGTGCCCATTGCCGTTGCCGTTCCCATTGCCGTTGGCCTGCTCGTCGAACTGGCCCAGGTCGTCGGTGGTCAGGGTGTCTTGACCGAGATCCGTGGCCGGATCGACCCCAGAGTCGGGCTCCACGGTCATGGAGCGGAACTTGTTCACCGTGAAGGGCAGTCCGTTCCGGCCCAGCCGCACCTGGCGGAAGAAGACCGGGCCCGGAGAGCTCAGCTTGACCCCGATGGCGACCGCCAGGAGCAGTGGTGACGTGACGATCAGGATGAGGCTGCTCACGCAGATGTCGAACAACCGCTTCATCATCTGGTCCCAGGTGCTCAGGTGGGGTTGGGCGATCTCGAGGAAGGGCATGCCGGAGAGGTCGGAGAGCCGCGAGCGCCAGCTGATCAGCTCGTAGTAGCGGGGGACCATGGCGATGTGGACGGTCTCGGACAGGGCGCGGTAGACGTCGAGCGCCTCAGGCGAGAATTCGCCGCTGGCTCCGACCAGGATCCGGTGCACGTCGAGGTCCTCGCAGAGCTGGGGCAGGTCCTCCACTCGGCCGAGGGCGCCGTTGAGGGAGATCTCGCTGTCCACGACCCGGCCGACCAGCGTCATGCCCGGGTCCTGGCCGACGCTCAGCATCATCCGGTCGACCGCCATGCCGGTGCCGATGACGAGCACCCGGGTGGTGGTCAGTGCGTGCAGGAAGTAGCGCAGCAGCATGCGCCCGATGGTGATGACCACCACACCGACGATGACCGCCGCCACGAGCTGGGTGGCAAAGGGCTCGGCCACACCGAAGAAGCCGTGCAGGAGCGCACCGAGGGCCAAGGCCAGGACACATCCGCAGCCGACGCCGAACCCGAGCTCGCGTATCTCGAGGAAGGCGCTGGGTTGGAGGCGTCGGTTGGTCACCCGATAGACGCCGCCGATGGCCAGGGAGATGACGACGGCCACGGGGAAGAAGGAGTCCACCGTGAGGTTGTGGACCAGGTTGCCCTGGCCGTTCACCTGGATGGTGGAGATGTGGGAGTAGATGAGGAGCGCCAGCGGCAGGGCAAGGCAGGCGAAGATGAAGTCGCTGCACACCTGCATGAGCGAGAGCTCACGGTCCGAGACACTGCGATAGGGGCTGGTGGCCCTGTTCCGGCGCCGGCTCTCGCCGGGACGGTCCAGGTGCGCGAGGATGCTGAAGTTTGCATCATCGGTGGAAGCATTCGCAGCCGTCGTATCTACCGACTGCGCCGAGCGATCAAAGACCTTGAATTCCACCCAGGCTCTCCGTGACTCCCCTGATCGGCGGTTGACGTTCGGCACCCTGATAACGAAGAGCACCCCTGTGGCATGCGAATACCCCGTTTTCCCAGATTCGGGCCCATTCCCAGCCCACGGGGGCAAATATTTGGGCGCGGATTGCTCAAGGCGGGCTTGACTCGTGCCGAATTGCGGGCGCGCGGAAGTCAGGGCGACGGGTGAGGGCGGGCCAGCGCGACGGGTCAGGGCGGATTCAGATGCCGAGTGGAACCCGGCGAGCCGGCAGTCCCGACGGTTCGGGTGGGTGGCTCAGGCCGTCCCGGTCGCGCTGCCACCGACGGCGTGGACGCCGCCGTCGACGTGGAGGATCTCGCCCGTGGTCATCGGCAAGAGGTCGCTGAAGAGCGCGATGCAGGCCTTGCCCACGACGTCGGCGTCGTGGACGTCCCAGCCCAGGGGCGCCCGGTCGGCCCAGGTGTCCTCGAAGGCGGCGAAACCCGGGATCGACTTGGCCGCCATGGTGCGCACCGGACCGGCCGCCACCAGGTTGACCCGGATGCCCCGGGGGCCGAGCTCCTTGGCCAGGTAGCGCGAGAGCGATTCGAGGGCGGCCTTGGCCACGCCCATCCAGTCGTAGACGGGCCAGGCCACGGTGGCGTCGAAGTCGAGGCCGACCACCGACGCCCCGCCGTCCGCCCCGGCCTTGGTGAGCAGGGGGAGGAAGGCATCGACCAGCGCCTTGAGCGAGTAGGTCGAAATGTTGAAGGCCAGCGACACGTCGTCCCAGCCAGCGGCGAACATGCCGCTGCCCAGGCAGTCGGGCGGCGCGAAGCCGATGGCGTGCAGAAGGCCGTCGAGCCGGTCCCAGCGGGCGGCCAGGGTCTCGCCGGCCGCAGCCAGTTGCTCGGGGGAGGTGACGTCGATCTCGAGCACCTCGGGCGGGTCGGGGAGCTTGCGCGCCGTGCGCTGGGTGAGCGAGAGGGCGCGGCCGGCACCGGACAGGACGATCTCGGCGCCTTCCTCTTGAGCCCTCCGGGCCACCGCGAAGGCCAGTGAGGCGTCGGTGAGCACGCCGGTGATGAGCAGTCGCTTGCCGTCGAGGAGTCCCACTGGGTTCTTGAGGTTATGCGAAGGTATGGCCGTGCACGTGGGAATACTCGGGGGAACCGGGCCAGCCGGGCGCGGCGTGGCCACCCGGCTGGCCGAGGGCGGCGTCAGGGTCACCATCGGCTCGCGTGACGCGGCGCGGGCGGTCGCGACGGCCGCCGAGATCGGGCAGAAGTGGCCGGTGGTCGAGGGCAGGATCGAGGGGGCGGACAACGAGGGCGCGGCCAAGGCGGACCTCGTGGTCGTGGCCACCCCGTGGGACAGCGCCATCCCGACCGTCAAGGCCCTGCGGGAGCCCCTGGCGGGCAAGGTGGTCATCTCCATGGCCAACGCCCTGGTCAAGGAGGGCCGCGAGATGCTGGCCCTCATCCCGCCCCGGGGTTCGGTGGCGGCCACCATCCAGGTCTCGCTGCCCGACTCGCTGGTGGCGGCGGCCTTCCATCATCTCCCGGCCAATGAAATGGAGAACCTCGAATCGGGGTTGGAAGCAGACGTGCTCGTGTGCTCGGACTATCAGGAGGCGACCCGGGCCACCGTCGAGCTGATCGAGCAGATGCGTGGCTTGCGGCCCCTCGATGCGGGCAGCCTGAACCAGGCCTCGGCGATCGAAGCGTTCACCGCCGTCTGTATCACCCTCAACATCCGGCACAAGGCCCACACGACGCTCAGGCTGGGCGGAATCTGACCGTGCGGTTGTACGACACGGCGCGCGGCGAGGTGGTCGACTTCGCGCCCGGCCCCCTGGTCACCATGTACTCGTGCGGCATCACGCCGTACGACGCGGCCCACCTCGGGCACGCCGCCGTCTACCTCTACTTCGACATGTTGCAGCGCCGGCTGCGCGACGCCGGGCACGAGACGCGCTGCGTGCGCAACGTCACCGATGTCGACGACGACATACTGCGCAAGGCCCGGGAGCTGGGCGTGCACTACCTCGACCTGGCCGCCGAGGAGATGGCCCGTTTCGACGCGGAGATGGGTTTGCTGAACCTGCTTCCCGTCTACTCCGAGCCGCGGGCGACGTCGGCCATCCCTGAGATCCTGTCCCTCATCGGCGCCGCGCTCGAGGGTGGCCACGCCTACGAATCGGGCGGGTCCGTCTACTTCAGCGTGGCCTCGTTCGAGGAGTTCGGGCGGCTCAGCGGCTACGGGCGGCCCCGCATGTTGGAACTGGCGGCAGAACACGGCGGCCATCCCGATGATCCCAACAAGCGCGACCCGCTCGACTTCGTGCTCTGGCAGCCCTCCCTGCCCGACGAGCCGGCCTGGGAGTCGCGCTGGGGCCCGGGACGGCCGGGCTGGCACATCGAGTGCTCGGCCCTGGTGCTGCGCGAGTTGGGCGAGACCATCGACATCCACGGGGGCGGGCGCGACCTGGTGTTCCCGCACCACGAGTGCGAGACGGCCCAGTCGGAGTCGGTGACGGGCCAGCAGTTCGTGCGGTTGTGGTTCCACGTCGGCCTGGTGGGTCTCGACGGCACGAAGATGTCGAAGTCGCTTGGCAACCTCGTCTTCGTCGGGGACCTGTGCAAGGAGTGGGACCCGGCCGCGGTGCGCCTGGCCCTGCTGGGCCACCACTACCGGTACGACTGGGATTGGCGCACGGGCGTGGATATGCCGGCGGCGGCGGCCCGGTTGGCCCTGTGGCGGAGCGCCCCGGACGGCGATGGTCGGGGCGGCGATGGCCCGGACGGTCGCGGGAGCGAGGGTGCCGGCGCCGGCGGGCTGGCGCGGGTCCGAGCGGCGCTGGACGAGGATCTCGACACGCCGGCCGCGCTGCGCGCCCTGGACGAGGAGGCGACCGCCGGCCGGCCCGTCGGCGCCGGGGCCAGGCTCCTCGGGATCGAGCTCTGAGCCGTTGCGGCGCCCCGCTCAGGCGCCGGGGCACGAGGGTCGGTCCAGTACCCTTGTGAAACCACGACGGTGTCCGGACCAGGAGCAATCCTCCGGCTGAACAGAAGGAACGGGTGCACGATGGCAGGCGTCATCTCGGTTGACCTCCCCGACGGTTCGCAGCGGGAGCTCACCGAGGGCACGACGGCGGCCCAGCTGGCCCATTCCATCGGTTCCCGCCTGGCCAAGGCGGCGGTCGTGGCCGACGTGAACGGCCACGAGGTCGACCTCGGCACCGAGCTGCACGACGGCGACCTGGTGGCCATCGTCACCGACCAGACCGAGGCCGGGCGCGAGGTGCTGCGCCACTCGACCGCCCACGTGCTGGCCCAGGCGGTGCTCCGCCTGTGGCCTGGGGCCAAGTACGCCATCGGGCCGGTGATCGAGAACGGCTTCTACTACGACTTCGAGCTGCCGCACGGGGCGCACTTCAGCGACGACGACCTGGAGCGGATCGAGGCGGAGATGCGGGCCATCATCAAGGAGGACCAGCCCTTCGTGCGCTCCGAGCACGACCTGGCGCACGGCCTGGAGATCTTCGCCGACCAGCCCTTCAAGCGCGAGATCATCACCGCGGTGGGCGAGGGGTCCGACGAGGTCGACGCGGCCGGTTCGGTGGTCAGCACCTACCGCAACTCCGACGACTTCGTCGACCTGTGCCGGGGCCCGCACGTGCCCTCGACCAAGCGCCTGGGCCACTTCAAGCTCATGCGGGTGGCCGGCGCCTACTGGCGGGGCGACGAGCACCGCGAGCAGCTCCAACGGATTTACGGCACGGCCTGGGAGTCGGAGAAGGCACTGGCCGCCTACCTGCACCAGCTCGAGGAGGCCGAGCGGCGCGACCACCGCAAGCTCGGGGCCGAGCTCGACCTCTACAGCTTCCCCGAGGAGATCGGGCCGGGCCTGGCCATCTTCCACCCCAAGGGCGGCACCATCCGTCGCCTGATGGAGGACTACTCGCGCCAGCGCCACGTCGAGGCGGGCTACGACTTCGTCAACTCGCCCCACATCACCAAGGCCCACCTCTTCGAGGTGTCGGGCCACCTGGACTGGTTCGCCGAGGGGATGTACCCGCCGATGGATCTCGACGGGGGCGCCCAGTACTACCTCAAGCCGATGAACTGCCCGTTCCACATCCTGGTGTACCGCAGCCACCAGCGGTCCTACCGGGAGCTGCCCATGCGGCTCTTCGAGTTCGGCACGGTCTACCGCTACGAGAAGTCCGGCGTGCTCCAGGGGCTGACCCGGGTCCGCGGCATGACCCAGGACGACGCCCACATCTTCTGCACCCGCGAGCAGATGGACGCCGAGCTGGTGCGCACGCTGCGCTTCGTGCTCGACCTCTTGCGGGACTACGGGCTCAACGAGTTCTACCTCGAGCTCTCGACCAAGCCGGCGGGCAAGGCGGTCGGTTCGGACGAGGAATGGGCGGTGGCGACCGAGGCCCTGCGGACCACCGCGCTCGAGATGGGCCTCGAGCTCGTCATGGACGAGGGCGGCGGTGCGTTCTACGGCCCGAAGATCTCGGTGCAGGCCCGCGACGCCATCGGGCGGACCTGGCAGATGTCGACCGTGCAGCTCGACTTCCAGCTGCCGCAGCGCTTCGGGCTCGAGTACGTGGGGGCGGACAACGCCCGCCACCGGCCGATCATGATCCACCGGGCCCTGTTCGGCTCGGTGGAGCGCTTCATGGCGGTGCTCATCGAGCACTACGCCGGTGCGCTGCCGACCTGGCTGTGTCCCGAGCAGATCCGGGTGATCCCGGTGACCGACGCCCACGCCGACTACGCCTGGTCGGTGGTGGCTGCCTGCAAGGCGGCCGGCCTGCGGGCCGAGGTGGACGAGAGCGGCGAGAAGCTGGGCGCGCTGATCCGCAAGGCCAAGCTGGCCAAGATCCCCTACGTCCTGGTGGTCGGCGCCGACGACGTGGCGGCGGGGTCGGTCGGGGTGAACCGGCGCGGCTGGACGACCAAGCCCGAGCAGGGCGTGGCGCTCGAGACGTTCGTGGCCGAGGCCATCGACGAGGTGGCGAGGCGGGGCCTGCCCGAGGACAGGGCGCCCAAGACGCCCGACACGCCCGACAGCGCGCCGACGTAGGCCCGTCCTGAGCGGGGCCGGGCACGTCCCGTGAGCCTCGAGCACCTGTGGGCCGGTTGGCGGCGCGACTACATCGTCGCGGCCACCGAGCGCGAACGGGCGCAAGGGCTCGCTCACGATGCGCCCGAGTGCGTCTTCTGCGCCCTGGCCGCCAGCGGCCCGCCGTCCGAGGACAACCTGGTGGTGTGGCGGGGCGATCTGACCTTCGTGGTGATGAACGCCTACCCCTACGCCAGCGCGCACGTGCTCGTGCTGCCGTTGCGCCACGCGGCGACGCTGGCCGAGCTGACGGCGGACGAGTCGTCCGAGCTGTGGTGGGCGGCCCAGGGGGCGGTTGCCACGATCGAGAAGGCGTACGACCCCGACGGCCTGAACCTGGGGGCCAACCTGGGCCGGGCGGCCGGAGCCGGCATCCCCTCGCACGTCCACCTCCACGTCCTGCCCCGCTGGTCGGGTGACACCAACTTCATGACCGCGGTCTCCGAGACCCGGGTGTTGCCCGAGACGCTGCAACTGTCCTGGAAGAGGCTCAGCGACGCCTGGCCCGGGTGACGGCGCGGACGCCGGGCTCGGTGCCGTCGGCACCCGGCGCCCGGGAGGGGAGGGGCGGGGGGACGGTGACGCCCCGGCGCCCGACCTCGACGACGCGCCCGACGCCGACGCCACCGCCGACGCCACCCCCGTCGGCCCGGCTACCGCAGCCGCCGCCGAAACCACGCCGTCCGCCGCCGCCCCCCGCCCCGCCTGGCGCCGCTTCCTGCGCAAGGCCTGGCCGACCATCCGCGTCCTCGTCGGCTTCGGCCTCGTGGTCCTCGCCCTGTGGGTGCTGTCCTCGAAGGACTCGGAGCTTTCGGGCTTCGAGAGCGTCTTCGACCATCTCAACTGGTTCTGGGTCCCGCCCGCCTTCGCCGTCGAGATCGGTTCCTACGTGGCCTTCGCCGCCATGCAGTGGAACCTGCTCAAGGCCGGGCACCTGCGCCCGCCCTGGTGGTCGCTGCTCAAGCTGAGCTTCGGCTCGCAGGCGCTGACCAACTCGCTGCCCATCGGCAACGCCGTGGCCACGGTGTACGGCTTCCGCTGGTTCCGCCGCTTCGGCGCCGACAACACGCTGGCCGTCTGGGCCATGGCCGGGACCCTGGTGGCGGCGGTGGTCAGCCTGTCCCTGGTCGCCGTGGTCGGCCTGGCCCTGGCCACCAGTCAGGGCGCCTCCTTCGACCTGGTCCCCGTGCTGATCGGTGCGTTCGCCATCGCCCTGGCCATCGGTTCGCTCTTCGTCTACGAGCGTCCGCTGCGCGCCGTGGTCTCCTTCGGGCTGAAGACCTCGGTGAAGCTCACCGGCCGGCCCCGCGGCGACACGCAGGAGGAGATCGAGCGGGCCCTGGCCTGGACGACCGCGGTGCGTCTCGACTGGAGCCAGATAGGCCGCATCATCGGCTGGGGCAGTCTCAACTGGCTGCTGGACTGCGCCTGCTTCGCCATGATGTTCAAGGCGATCGGCGCGCCCATCCCGTGGGATGGGTTACTGCTGGCCTACGGCGCCGGGCAGCTGGCGGCGACCCTGCCCATCACCCCGGGCGGCCTCGGCGTCGTGGAGGGCTCCATCACCGTCGCCCTCGTGGCCTTCGGCGGTGCCGAGGCCAGCACCGCTTACGCCGTGCTGCTGTACCGGATCATCTCGTTCTGGTTCATCCTCGTCGTCGGGTGGCTGTTCATCGGCGAGATGGCCCTCGAGGTGCGCCGGGGCCACTGGACCCGGTCCGCCCTCGGGTCGGCCATCGAGGCCGGACCCGAAGCCCGAGGCAGCCACCACCACTGGCCCCACATCCGCGGCGGACACCACCCGGCCCCGGCGTCGGTCTCCGCATCGGACTCCGCGGACAGCGTCGACAACGTCGAGAACGTCGACCACGGGGACACGGTGAATCCATGAGGCGGCTGCGCCGCGCCGCCCGGTTCCTGCCCGCCGTCCTCCTGGCGGGGTCGCTCCTCGCCGCCTGCTCCTCGGCCCGGGCCATCCAGGGGACGTCGGACGAGTCGTGCTACCTGGCCCTGCCCACCGCCGAGGATGCCGTCGGTCCGCCGGCCCACCCGCACACGCACGCCCACCTGGCCGGCGTGCGCAAGTTCACCGTGGCCGACCTGAAGGGCACGGCGCCGCGCCTCTATGCGCGTTTCAAGGACCAGCTACCCGGGAAGCAAGGCGTCTGCATGGCCGCCTTCACCGGACACTTCAGCGCGGCCACCGTGTCGAAGCCCTTCGGCCGGCCGGCGGGGTCGGTCGCCGTGGTCGCGGTCAAGACGCCGGGCAACGAGCTCCTCGGGACGGTGATCCTGGCCCACGTGCCGGTGAACTACGCCCACACGCACCCGTTCTGAGATCCGTCTGCGAGCGAGTCGGGTCGGGCGACGATCAATCGTCAGGCCCCAGACAAGTTGAATGTCGTGGCTACTGAACACGCCCGCCGGGTGTGCGTTCCCAGGGGATTCGCCAGAGTCACGGGCTTATACTCAGCGGCAGCCAGCTGGAAGCTTGTTTCGGACGAATGGACCAAATGGATCTTGATTCGCTACCGGCAATGAGTCCATGCGGACTTGCGTCAGGGGGCGGCATCGTGGGCGCGGGCATGCGTCGGTGTGCCGGCTCTTCTTGTCGTGTCGTCGGAGCCCACCAATGACTATGTCGAGCTCACCAGCGTGGGTCTCAAAACCGTACGCGCAGGACGCCGACGAGGTGGCCGCCGTACTGAGGGTCGACCCGGCGGTCGGTCTCTCCTCGGACAGGGTCGGCGAGCTGTTGGTCGGACACGGGCCCAATGCGCTGCCCGAGGAATCGGTGTTGCCGGGCTGGCGCCGCTTTATCGACCAGTACCGCAGCTACATGCAGATCATCCTGGTCGGTGCGACGATCGTATCTTTGGCCATCAAGGAGTGGAGCACCGCGATCCTCCTCGTGGCTCTCACGATCCTCAATGCGGTGGTGGGTCTGCGCCAGGAGGGCAAGGCTCAGAGCGCGATGAATGCGCTCAAGTCGATGATGAAGATCACCGCCAGGGTGCGACGGCCGTCCTCGGTGCGTCGACATGAGCAACATGCACCCCGTTGTCCCAGCTGAGACCGAAGGGGCACGAGGAGCGTGATTCGTCGGTGACCGAGCTCCGGAAGGGACAGATCTCCGCGTTCGCCCCGGAAGCGAAGCCGAAGCTGGGGCGCAAGGAGTACGAAAACCAACTCGCAAGGCTGCAGGTCGGCCTCGTCTCCCTCCAGCAGTGGGTGGTGCGCGAACAAGCAAAGGTCTGCATCATCTTCGAAGGGAGGGACACGGCCGGCAAGGGCGGCGTGATCAAGCGCCTGACCGAGCGGGTCAGCCCCCGCGTTTTCCGGGTCGTCGCTCTGGCGGCGCCGTCGGATCGTGAACGATCGGAGATGTACATGCAGCGCTACATCCCGCACCTACCGGCTGGCGGCGAGATCGTCATCTTCGACCGCAGCTGGTACAACCGCGCCGGGGTGGAGCGGGTGCTCGGCTTCTGCACGCCTGAAGAGTCGGAACGTTTCCTCGCCCTGGTGCCCTCGATGGAGCGTGCCATCGTCGACTCGGGGGTCATCCTCCTCAAGTACTGGCTGGAGGTCGGCGAGGACCAGCAGCAACGGCGGCTCGAGGCACGCGTCGACGACGGGCGCAAGACGTGGAAGCTCTCGAGCCTCGACATCGAGTCCTACGCCCGTTGGTACGACTATGCCCGGGCTCGGGACGCCATGTTCGACGCGAGCGACACGGAGTTCGCGCCCTGGCACATCGTGTACTCCGATGACAAGAAGCGAGCTCGACTGAACGTGATCAGCCACGTGCTCGAATCGGTCCCCTACGAGCGGATCAAGGCGGAACCCGTGGTGTTCCCCAAGCGTCAGAAGCCTCACGGCTATGTCGAACCGGTGCGCTCGTACCACCTCGTGCCGCAACGGTTCTGATGAAGCGTCCCCGCTCAGGACCCGGTGGCGGTTCGCACGAGGTCGCGGAGGTGCACGTGTCACGATGGGCTTCCTGACGTCCGATGCGTGCGCGAATTGCAGGCGGATCCGCGTCGCCGGCACCCGTTCGTTGAGCGGCGCCTGAGCGCGCCTGTGGCAACCACGCAGCAACGCCTCGCACGTTGGGTTCCCGGTCTGCGCGTGGCCCGCACCTATCAGCGGCGCTGGGCCCGCCCGGATGTCGTCGCAGGGGTCGTCCTGGCGGCCATCTTGGTGCCGCAGGGCATGGCATACGCCGAGCTGGCCGGCCTCCCTCCGGTCACCGGTCTCTACACCACGATCGGCTGCCTGATCGGATACGCGATCTTCGGCCCTTCGAGGATTCTCGTGCTCGGTCCGGACTCGTCGGTGTCACCCATGATCTTTGCCGCGCTCGTCCCGCTCTTGGTTGTGGGGGATGCCCATCGGGCCATCGAACTGGCGGGGATGCTGGCGCTCATCGTGGGCCTCATCGAGATCGGGTTGGGTCTGGCTCGACTCGGTTTCGTCGCCGACCTGCTCTCCAGCGAAGTACAGGTCGGGTATATGAACGGGCTGGCTCTGGTGATCGTCGTGGGCCAGTTGCCCAAGCTGTTCGGCTTCTCGACCGACGCCGATGGCTTCGGTCCCGAGGTCAAGGCCTTCGTTCTCGGGCTTCACTCCACCGTCGGGTGGGCGCTTGCCCTGGGTCTCGGCGTCCTGGCGATCCTCCTCGTGTTGCCCAGGTTCACCCGGACGTTGCCGGCGGTACTCGTCGGCATCGTGGCGGCCACCGGGCTCTCTGCCATCTTGGACCTCCACGCGCACGGCGTCACGACCGTCGGCACCCTGCCCCGCGGCATCCCCACACCGTCCGTCCCCTGGACGTCGTTCTCCGACGTCGGTCCCTTGATGATCGCCGCTGTCGGGATCACGTTGGTCTCGCTGGCCGACACCATCGCCACGTCGTCGAGTTTCGGTGCCCGCCGGGGCGAGGAGGTCGATCCCAACCAAGAGATGATCGGAATCGGTGCCGCCAACCTGGCGGCCGGTTGCCTCCAGGGCTTTGCCGTTTCGACAAGCGGTTCGCGCACCGCCGTTGTCGAACAGGCCGGGGCACAGAGTCAGCTGGCGACCGTGGTGGGCGCCGGTCTGGTGGCCGCCCTCCTGCTGTTCTTCAACTCGCTGCTCGCCGATCTACCCCAATCGGCCCTGGCGGCGGTGCTGATCGGCGCCGCGCTCTCGTTGCTGAACCTCCGGGCCCTCGTTCGCTACTGGCAGGTCCGCAAGAGTGCGTGTGTCCTCTCGGTGATCGCGAGCCTCGGCGTGATCGTTCTCGGGGTGCTCCAAGGCATCGTGATCGCCATCGCCCTGGCCGTGGCCCTGTATTTCCGCCGCGGCTGGCAACCGCACGGTGCCGTGCTCGGGCGGGTGCAGGCCACGGGTGAATGGCACAACATCGCAGAGTTCCCGGAGGCTCGCGTGGAGCCCGGCGTCGTGGTCTACCGCTGGGAGGCACCGCTGTTCTTCGCCAACTGCACGTCGTTCCGGACGCAGCTGCGCCAGGCCGTGACCGAGGCTGAAGCCGACCGCCCAGTCGCTTGGGTCGTGGTTCAGTGTGAGGCCGTCACCGACATCGATGTGTCGGCTGCCCAGATGCTCGAACAGCTGGACAGGGAACTCAACGCCCGGAACGTCCACCTCGCCTTCGTCGAGCTGCGCAGCCGCCTCCAGGAGCTGCTCCGTCGGTACGAGTTGTTCGATCAGATCGATCAGGACCACTTCTATCCCAGCCTCGACGCCGGCCTGGCCGCCATCGAAGAAGAGAACCGGACACAGCCAACCTCCGGCGAGAACGCCGCGGAACAATGAAGGAGGTGGCGGCGACGATACGCACATGACGGCCGAGGCCACACACCAGGATCTGTCCGAGGACCGCCCCGGACCGCACGACGACGAGCCCGGTGTGCCGGAGAATTTCGAGGACGCCCGCCCGTCTACGCGTCCACCTTCGGGATCGACGACATCAGGTGCTCGGGCACCGGGTCGTAGTGGTCGTACACGACAGAGAAGGATCCCCGCCCGCCGGTGAGCGCCCGCAGGTCGACCGCGTAGCGCGTCAACTCGGCCGTCGGCGCCGTCGCCGTCACCTTCTGGTAGCCCTCCACGTCGGCCGCGTCGGTTCCCACGATGCGGGCCCGCCGCGACGACAGGTCGCCGAGCACGTCGCCCTGGCATTCGTCGGGGATGGTCACCTCGAGCCGCGAGATCGGTTCGAGCACCACCGGACCCGCCTCGGCCATGGCGGCCCGGATGGCCTGCGCCGCCGCCATCTTGAACGACACCTCGTTGGAGTCGACCGAATGCGCCTTGCCGTCGTCGACCGTGACCGCCACGTCGACCACCGGGTAGCCGTAGAGCCCGCCGCCGGCGAAGGTCTCGAGCACGCCCTTCTCGACGGCCGGGATGTACTGGCGGGGGATGGCCCCGCCCACCACCTCGTCCTTGAACTCGAAGCCCGACCCGCGGGGAAGCGGCTCGAGGCGCAGGTGGCAGACGCCGAACTGCCCGTGCCCGCCCGACTGCTTCTTGTGCTTGCCCTCCGCCGCGGCCACTGCGGTGATCGTCTCGCGGTAGGGGATGCGCAGGTCCTCGCGCTCGACGTGCACGTTGCACTTGCGCTCGAGCCGTTCGAGGGTGACGGCCAGGTGGACCTCCCCGGACACCCCGAGGATGGTCTGGTGCGTCTCGTCGTCCCGGCTCACGCTGAGCGAGGGGTCCTCGTCGCAGAGCCGCTGCAGCGCCGACATGAGCTTGTCGTCGTCGGCCCGGGTCGCCGGTTTCACCGCCACCGAGAGCGCAGCCACCGGCAGTGCGGGCGGGACCACGTTGATCGGCTGGCCCTTCACGGCCAGGGTGTCGCCCGTGTGCGTGCCGTTGAGCCGGGGGACGGCCACGAAGTCTCCGGCCGCCGCCGCCGCCACTGCGGATCCCGTGTGCCCGGCCAGCGACTGCAGCGCGTGCAGCCGCTCCTCCTCCCGCGTCCGCGTGTTCACCAGCACGGAGTCGGCCGCCAGCGTGCCCGACACCACCTTGCACAACGAGATCTTCCCGGTATGGCCGTCGTTGTAGGTCTTGGTGACCGTCAGCACGGTCGGCCCGGAGACGTCGCACTCCACCTCGACCATCTGGTCCGAGGAGCCGGCCGTCGCCAGTGCCGGGGGGCGTGACGCCGGCGGCGGGCACAGCTCCTCGATCAGTCGGGCCAGTCGGTCCACCCCCACGCCGCTGTGCGCCGAGCAGCAGAGCACCGGGAAGACCGCGCCCGAGGCCACCCCGCCGGCCAGCGACTTCTCCAGCTCGGCGTAGTCGATGGTCTCGCCGTTGAGGTAGCGCTCCATCAGGTCGTCGTCGCCCACGACGATGCCCTCGACCAGCTGCTCGTGCACCGTGTGCTCCTCGTCGACCAGGTCGTCGGGGATGGGCCCCTCGTGACCGGTCGGGGGGACCGTGCCGTCGAGGGCACCGCCGGCCGCCGGCGTGTCGTAGTGGGTGGCGGTGTCGTCGAGCAGGTCGATCACGCCGTGGAAGTCGGCCTCGTGGCCGATGGGCAGCTCGACCGGAGCGACCCCGGCCCCGAAGGAGGCCCGGATCTCGGCCAGGGTGCGGTCGAAGTCGGCCCGCTCGCGGTCGAGCTTGTTGATGACGATGACCCGGGGCAGGCCGAGGCGGGCCGCCGCCCGCCAGGCGTCCTCGGTCTGGGCCTGCACGCCGTCGGTGGCGCTGACCACGACGACGGCCAGGTCGACGTTGGCCAGCGCGGTCAGCATCTCGCCGGCGAAGTCGGCGTAGCCGGGCGTGTCCAGCAGGTTGACCTTGACCCCGTTGACCTCGAAGGAGGCCAGGCTGGTCGAGATGGACAGCTGGCGCGCCATCTCTTCGGGCTCGAAGTCCATCACGGTGGTGCCCTTCTCCACCGATCCCCGGCGAAGGAGCGACCCGCTCGCTGCCAGGAGGGCCTCGGCCAGCGTGGTCTTGCCCGCACCGTGATGCCCTACCAGGGCGACGTTGCGGATGGCGGACGGGTCGTGTGGCACCAGTGTCCCTCCCCTGAACGGCGTGTGACAGAGGAGTGTACGACCGCCTCCGCCGTCCCGCTCAGTCCCCGCCGGACCCGGCGCCGCCCGGCCCCCGCCCCGCCCGCAGTGCGGCGATCCCCGGGTCGTACGCCCGCACCACCGAGAGCCGCCAGAAGACGGCCAGCGTGTCGACCAGCAGCGACCACACGGCGCGCACCGAGATGGTGCTGGTGAAACGCTCCTCGATCCGCACTGGCGCCTCGACGATCTTCGAGTAGCCGAGCCGCCGGGCCACCACCAGCAGCTCGAGGTCCAGGGCGAACCGGCTCTCGCGCAGCAGCGGCAGCACGTCGGCGATCACCGTGCGGTCGACCAGCTTGATCCCCACCTGCGTGTCCTTGACGTTGAGCCGAAAGAGGAGGTGGATCAGCCGCTGGTAGCCCCACGAGTAGAGGCGGCGCAGCGGGGGGTAGTGGACCGAGGACCCGGGGTGGCGCTTGCTCCCGATGATGATGTCGGGCCGCTCGGCCTGCATGACCGAGACGAAGGGAGCCAGGAACTCGGGGGAGATGTCGCCGTCGGCGTCGATGAAGCCGAGATACCGCCCCCGCCCCATCGCCAGTCCCGCCCGCAGCGCGTGACCCTTGCCGACGTGGTCGAACTCGAGCCGGCGCACGATGCTCTCGGGAAAGCCCTCGAGGGTGAAGGGGCTGCCATCGGTGGAGCCGTCGGAGACGGCGATGATCTCGAAGCTCATTTGGGAGGCGTCGAGGACCCGCACCATCTGGGCCACGGTGGAGCGCAGGCGATCGCCGGGGTTGTAGTACGGGACGACGATGGTCACGTCGAGCGTCGGTTCGGGCAGGGCGGGTGGCGCGCCCCGAGCTTCGCCCGCGCTCCTCGGCTCGGTCACCGGCTCCATCACCTCACGTCAGGTCACGCCTCAGGCCGCAACGCCGAGGCAGGCTACCCGACCCCAGGTCGGGACCGTTCCCGCCCGCCGACCCCGCCGGAGTGCCCGGCGGAGCCCCCGCGGGCCGGCTGGTGGGTGTCATCGCCGGCTCCCCGTTTGCGTTGCCGTCACCCGGTGGCGACCGGCCCGACCCTTCGGCCCGACCCTCCTGCCCGACCCTCGGCCGGACCCCTCGAGTGAGCACTGCCGGCCGAGAGACCCGTCTGACCTGGGGGAATGCCCCGCGGCACCGCCGGACCGCCACCGGGGGTCGGAATCGGGCCGGCCCAGAGACCCCGAGTTTCTGCGGCGCGATGGTAAACTCTTGCAAACAGCACGGCCCCTGTCCCAGGGTCGGTGCACGACGAGGAGCTCCATGTTCGACGGTCGTTGGCGAGCAGCGGTCGATCGGTCCACCGGTCCGGTCGGGACAGCGCTGCATCGCCGGGGTGTCACCGCTGACGTCCTGACGGCGACCGGCCTCCTCTCCGCCACCGCCACGGCGGTCCTCATCGCAACCGGGCACCTGCACTGGGCCATCGTGATGCTGATCGTGACCGGGCTCCACGATCTGCTGGACGGCCCGGTGGCCAAGGCGGCCGGCACGGCCTCAGTGCGTGGCGCCTTCTTCGACTCTGTCACCGACCGCGTGGCCGACGCCGTCCTGATGCTGGGCTGTGCCTGGTACCTGGTCGACCGGGGCGAGGGTCACCTGTCCCTGCTGCCCATGGGCATCCTGGCCGTGACGGCGCTCATCTCCTACGAGCGCGCCAAGGCCGAGTCCCTCGGACTCTCGGCTCGCGGTGGGCTCATGGAGCGGGCCGAGCGCATGATCCTGCTCGGGATCGCGCTGCTGAGCGCCACCATCTTCGTGCCTGTTCTCTGGGTTCTGCTGGTCCTGGTGTCGGTGACGGCGGCTACTCGCTTCGTCAAGGTGTGGAACGCCGCGTCGGGCAAGGACGAGGTGATCCGCCACCGCATCGAGGCCTGGCGCGAGGGCCGGGTCGATTCGCGCTGGCGGGCCTGGCGCGAGGGCCGCACCACCAGCGGCGTGCCCCGGCGTGAGATGACCCGGCGCACCAGCACGGCCGGTGCTCCCGTCGGCCGCTGGCGAGCCCGGCGCCAGGTGGCGCTGAGCAGCCGGTCAGGTCGGACGATGCGGGAGCGCCGACGCGCCGCCCGGGCACACGGTCAGGGCAGCGGCGCCGCTCGGCCCAGCAGCAGTCGGCGCACGCGCAGCACGCCCGGGTCACCTTCCTGATCCGGCCGCGGCCGCTCGCCGACGCCGCGTCCCGATGATGGTTGTCCACCGATGAGTGCGGGCTGGCGCTCCACCGTCAAGTACCTGACCTACCGCGGTCTGGGCGAAGCCATGGGTCGCGTGCCCGCGCCGGTGGCCTACGGCGCGGCGTCGGCCGTCTCGCGCGTCATGGCCCTGCGCGGCGGTGACGCGCTCGCCATGAACGAGCGCCACATGCGGCGCGTTCTGGGCAGCGAATGCGTGGACGGCGTCGAACCCGATGCCGCGTTGGTCCGCCGGTTGAGCCGGCGCACCTTCGCCGAGTACGGGCGCTACTGGGCCGACGGGTCTCGCCTGCCCTACCTGAGCGAGGGGAAGGTGCGGGCCAAGTTCCGCCTCGAGGACGGCGGCGAATACCTGCGGGCGGCCTTCGCCCCCGGGCGCGGCATCGTGATGGCGCTGCCCCACGTCGGGAGCTGGGAATGGGGCGGCGCCTGGTTGGCCCTCGAAGGGATGCCGATGACAGCGGTCGTCGAACGGCTCGAACCCGAGGAGCTCTTCGACTGGTTCCTGCGTCAGCGTGCGGGGATGGGACTCACCGGCATCCCGCTCGGCGAGGGCTCGGGCTCGGGGCTCCTACGCGCCCTGAAGAACGGGCACCTGGCCGGGCTGGTGAGCGACCGCGACCTGGTGGGCAACGGGGTGGAGGTGGAGTTCTTCGGCGAGAAGACGACCTTGCCCGGAGGGGCCGCCACCCTGGCCTTGCGCTCGGGCGCCCCGCTCGTGCCGGTGGTCGTGTACTCGGGGCCGGGGGACTGGCACACCGGTGTGGTGCACCCCCCGGTCGACACGACGCGCCGGGGCTCGTTGCGCGACGACGTGACCCGGGTCACCCAGGAGCTGGCCCGCATCTTCGAGGGCGACATCCGCGTCCATCCCGAGCAGTGGCACATCTACCAGCCCAACTGGCCCAGCGACCCTCGCTAGCCCGCTCATGAGGATCGCCATGGTCTCGCCCTACGCCCTGAACCGCCACGGCGGCGCGCAGGGCCAAGCGGTCGGGCTGGCCCGGGCGCTGCGCCGCCTCGGGCACCATGTCGTTCTCGTCGGACCGGCCGATCCGGATCCCGCGCTGGGCAGCGCGCTGGGCGACTCCTTCGTCGTCGGACACCCGACGGGCGTGCCGACCAACGGCTCGGTGGCCCCGGTCGCCCTGTCGCCGGCCGCCCCCGTGCGGGCCGAGCGCTTCATCCGCGCCGGCGGGTTCGACGTGGTCCACGTGCACGAACCCCTGGCCCCGTTGACCGCGTACGGCCTCGTGCTGCGACCACCCGCGCCGATGGTGGCCACCTACCACCGGGCCGGCGTGAGCCGCGCGCTGGCCCCCCTCCGCCCGCTGGCTGCGCTGGTGGGCCGGCGCATGCAGATCCGGGTGGCCGTGTCCGAAGCGGCCCAGCGGACCGGACGGCAGGCCGGCGGTGGCCCCTTCGAGGTGCTCTTCAACGGCATCGACATGGCGCGCTTCGAGTCGGCGCCGCCCGTGCGCGACCCCCAGGGCCGTCCCGTCATCGTCTTCGTGGGCCGACATGAGCACCGCAAGGGCCTGGCCGTCCTGCTCGATGCCTTCACCATGGTGGAGCGGCCGGCCGTGTTGTGGGTGATCGGCGAGGGCCCCGACACCGAGGCCCTGCGCCGGCGCTCGCCTCCCTCCGACCGGGTCGAGTGGCTCGGAGCGTTGTCGGACGAGGAGATGGCGTCCCGCCTCGCCGGCGCCGACGTGCAGTGCGCGCCCGCCCTGGGCGGCGAGTCGTTCGGGCTCGTGCTGCTCGAGGGCATGGCGGCCGGGTGCGTCGTGGTGGCCTCCGACATCGACGGCTACCGCCAGGCGGCCGGCGGGCAGGCCGAGCTGGTGCCGCCCGGCGACGCGCATGCCCTGGCCCGAGCGCTGCGCCAGGTCCTGGCCGACGTCGCGACCGGGACGGGACGGGCCGCGCCCGAGGCACGGGCGGCGGCCAGAGAGCACGCCCGGGCCTGGTCGATGGACACCCTGGCCCTGCGCTACGTGGAGCTCTACCGGCGCGCCATCGCTGAGGCCTGAAAGCCGAGCCGGGCCGATCGGATTGGGCCCGGACGGGTGGTCACGCTCCGCCCATCGGGGTCAGAGCAACGCCGTGGCGTGCCGTAGGCTGCTCTTTCCATGGCCGAGCAGAGCGACAGTTCGCAGACACCGGCCCGTGGCCCCGGCGGTGCCGGCGCCGGCGGGAGCCGCGGTGGGGGCAGCGGTGGTTCGGGCGGCGCCAGTTCGAGCGGCGGCGGCAACCGGAATCGGAACCGCAATCGCAACAGGAACCGCAACCGCTCGGGTGCCGGCAAATCAGGCGGCGGTGGCGCCAATGCCGGCGCGAACGCGCCCAAGGGCACGGGTGGGCAGCGGAAGGCACCGAGCGGGAGCCAGCGCCAGGGCGGGAATGCGAACCGCGGCGGTGCGAACCGATCGCGGTCCCGCTCGCGTCCGCAGTCCGGTCAGGGCGGGGGCCAGCGCAGCGGTCAATCGCGCGCTGCCGGCGCCGTCGCGGTCGCGCCGGCCCCGGTGTTCGCACTCCCCGTCGACGAGCACCCCAGCCTGGGTTCGGCCCAGGTCTCGCCGGGGGAGGTGGCGGCGAACCGGCGCCGGGCGGTGCGCATCTGCGCCCTCACGGCCATCGTGCCGGCGATTCTGATCGGCGTCCTGCTCGGAGTGGCGGTGAACTTCGTGCTTGGCATCGTCGCCCTCGTCGTTGTCGGAGCGGCCCTCATGTACGGCCTCTGGCGTGTCGCACCGTCGATGGCGATGAAGCGGATCGGCGCGGTGCCCGTCGACGAAGACGACTACCCGCGGCTGTTCAATGTCACCGACGGCCTCTGTGCCACCTTCGGCCTGGCCATGCCGGCGTTCTACGTGCTGGACGACGACGTCCCCAACGCGTGTGCGCTCGGTCGCGACGCCCGCCGTTCGGACCTCGTCGTGACGTCCGGTCTGCTGCGCCGGCTCGATCCGATTCAGCTCGAGGGCGTCGTCGCCCACGAGCTGGCCCACGTGAAGCGCGGTGACAACGGCGTGTCGTGCGTGGGCATCACGCTCGGAACGTTCCTGGGCGGCGAGCGCATGCTGCGGCGCTGCGTGGGGGAGAACCGCGAGTACCGGGCCGACGTGGTCGGTGCCTCGGCCGTGCGCTATCCGCGGGGCCTGCTGGAGGCACTCGACATCATGATGGCGGCCCCCGCTCCGCGGGACGGGTCGCTCTTCGCCTCCCCGGCCCGATTCGGGGCGACCCGCTGGGTCTGGGTCGATCCCTTCGTGGGGCGCCGGGACGAGCCCGTGACACCGGGTGATCTCAACCGCACCTCGGTCCGGGTCGCCGCGCTCAACGAGTGGTGATGAGGGGCCGTCTGCCCTCGTAGACTGATGACATGACGACCGGAACCTTCACCGTGAAGCGGGGGTTGGCGGACATGCTCCGGGGCGGCGTCATCATGGACGTCGTCACCGCGGAGCAGGCGAAGATCGCCGAGGACGCCGGCGCGGTCTCGGTCATGGCCCTCGAGCGGGTCCCGGCCGACATCCGCCGCGATGGTGGCGTGGCCCGCATGAGCGATCCCGCACTGATCGAGGCGATCATCGACTCCGTGACGATCCCGGTGATGGCCAAGGCCCGCATCGGGCACTTCGCCGAGGCACAGGTGCTGCAATCACTGGGGGTCGACTTCATCGACGAATCCGAGGTGTTGACGCCGGCCGACGAGGCGAATCACATCGACAAGTGGCCCTTCACCGTTCCGTTCGTCTGTGGGGCCACCAACCTGGGCGAAGCCCTGCGTCGCATCAGCGAGGGCGCGGCCATGATCCGCTCGAAGGGTGAGGCCGGCACCGGCAACATCGTGGAAGCCGTGCGTCACCTGCGTTCCATCCTGGGCGACCTGCGCGCCATCACCCAGGCCGACTCGGCCGAGCTCTACGGCTGGGCCAAGCAATTGCAGGCACCGGTCCAGCTGGTGCAGGAGATCGCCTCGACGGGCAAGCTGCCCGTGCCGTTGTTCTGTGCCGGGGGCATCGCCACGCCCTCCGACGCCGCGCTGGTCATGCAGCTCGGCGCCGAAGCCACCTTCGTGGGATCGGGCATCTTCAAATCCTCGGATCCGGCTCGCATGGCCTCAGCCATCGTCGAGGCGACGGCGCACTTCGAAGACGCCGAGCACGTGGCCAAGGTCTCCCGCGGATTGGGCGAGGCCATGCGCGGCCTCGAGGCCTCCCAGTACGGCGAGCATCTCGCCGACCGGGGGTGGTAGCGGGCGCCCTGCGGCAGCGCGACGTCACCCGGAGCGTGGGGTCATGATCGGCGTGCTCGACCTGCAGGGTGACGTCCGCGAGCACCTGCGGGCCCTGGCTGATGTAGGGGCCGAGTCGCGCCCGGTCAAACGGCCGTCCGACCTCGAAGCGCTGGACGGTCTGATTCTGCCCGGCGGGGAGTCGACGACGCTCTCGATGCTGCTCGAGTCGACCGGTCTCTTCGATGCGCTGGTCGATCGCCTGGCCGCCGACGCCCTCCCTGTGCTCGGCACCTGCGCCGGCCTGGTGCTGGTGGCCGACGAGGTGCTCGGCGGTCGCCCCGATCAGAGGACCTTCGGCCTGCTCGACGCAGTCGTGCGCCGCAACGGCTACGGCCGTCAGCTCCAGTCGTTTGAGACCGAGCTGGTGCTGGGTTCTGGTGAGGGTCCGGCGCTTCCGGCGGTGTTCATCCGGGCGCCCTTGGTGGTGTCGGCCGGCCCGGCTGTGGAGGTGCTGGCCGAGCTCGACGGAGTGCCAGTACTGGTGCGCCAGGGTGCAGTGCTGGCTTCGGCATTTCATCCCGAGCTGACGTCGGACCGTCGCATCCACCGGCTCTTCGCGGAGATGTGCCTGTCGGCCGAGAATTAGAGCGGCATCTCGACGGGAGGCCGTGCTGCGCACCGGCACCGTGGCCGCCGTCTCCGGCGAACACCGTTGGGCCCGGGAGGGGCGTTCAGCCCTTGGCGGCGCGCAGGATCTCGTCGGTCACGGCATCGGGATCCTCGAGCGGGAGCATGTGGCCACGGCCGGGCAGGGTGACCAGGCGGGCACCGGGGATGGCCGCCACCATCTGGTCGGCCTTGGCCGGGAGGGTCAGCCGGTCACGGCTGCCGACCACCACCGTGGTCGGCACCTCCATCGTCGCGATGCCCTCGAGCAGGTTCATGGCGGTCATCGACACGAGAAAGTCACCCCGCACGCCGCCCTCGCAACCAGCGAAGAGCTGCCGGGTCAGCTCCATGTGGGCCCGAACGGGGTTGGTGCCGAAGACGCCGCGCACGAAGACGTGACCGTTCGGCATGCGCATGGCCCGCGACAGTGCGGGGGAGCTGATGACCAGGCGCCCGAGCTGGGCGGCCCGGGCGTTCTGCTGGGTCGGGCTGGTGGCCGCCGTGGACACGAGGACCGCCGCCCTGGCCCGGGCCCGCAGCACCTCGGGCCGGTAGGTGGCCAGGGCCATGATCGTCATGCCTCCCATGGAGTGGCCGGCCAGCACCGCATCGCGGGCGTCGGTCGCCTCGAGCACCGCGGCGAGGTCGTCGGCCAACGCCGGAAGATCGAGCGGGTTGCTGCCCCGGCTGCTGAGCCCGTGCCCCCGCTGGTCGTAGAGGACCACATGGTGCCCGCTTTCGACCAAGCGGCGGGCGACCGGGAGCCAGACCTCGTGGCTGCAACCCCAACAGTGCGGGAGGACGACGACCGGCGCACCGGGATCGTCGCCCGCCACGTCCCAGACGGCCAGGCGGGCCCCGTCGGTTGTGGTCACCGTCATCGGCTCGGGGTGGGCCAGCGCGCCCCAGCCGAGTCCCGTCAGGTCGTCCCCGTTCGGAACGTCCGACCGTGCCCGTTCCTGCTGGAGGCGCCGATACGCCGCAGCCGCGGCAGCGCTGAGCCCCAGGACACCGCCCACAAACAGGAGCCTGCGGCCCCGTGACCTGGGCGTCGGCAGCGAGGACTCAGTACTCATGACGAGCCGAGGTGTGCGGATCGGACTGTGACCACCGGAAATGCATAATAGAAGAAATTAGGGATTGACGCAATCGCTGATTTATTGAACAATTGGCTCCATGGCACAGACCATCACCACAGCGAACCAGGAAACAGCGAATCAAGCACCGAACCCCACCGACCGGCGAATCGAGCGCCTCTCCACCGCCTCGCTCGCCCGCATCCTCGAACCCGACGTGGACGTGCCCGGCGCAGTGGGTGACGGCCAGGTGCTGCCGGACGAGCTGATCTCCCTCTTCCACGTACCCGAGCTGTTCGCCACGCTGACGGACGAGCAGAAGGCCGTGCTGTCGCGAGAGGAGTTCGCCTCGATCGCCGACACCGGAGTGCGCTTCGAGTCGGTACTGATGGCCGGGTTCAGCATGGAGATCCTCAACCGCACCGATCTCACCGATCCGCGCGTGACCTACCTGCTGCACGAGATGGGGGAGGAGACCCGTCACTCGAGGCTCTTCGTCCGCCTGCTGGCCCAGGTCAGACCAACGGCCACGAACCCGCTCGACAACGTCGTCCTGCGCGTCCTCCAGCAGGCCGTGCTGCCTGTCTTGACCTCGATGCCGTCGCTGTTCTGCCTCCTCGTCCTCAGCGGCGAGGAGGTGCCGGATCTCATGCAGAAGCTGGCCAGTGAGCACGAGGAGACCGACCCGATGATCAAGGCGGTCTCGAAGTACCACCGCCAGGAGGAGGCCCGGCACCTGGCCTTCGCCCGGCTGCTCTTCCCCGAGCAGTGGGCGGCGGCCGGCCCGGTCGAGCGGTTCCTCGTGCGCTACGTGGGCTCGCGCATCGCCATCGGGATGTTTGACACGATCGTGCACCCCGGCGTCTACGCCACCGTGGGCCTGCCCACGTGGGCGACCTGGAAAGCGGTCAACCGATCGGCGGGCCGCAGCGCCCTCCGCTACCGAGCCCTGCGGCCGCTCCTCAACTCCCTGCTCGACGTCGGGGCCTTCTGGGGTGGCCGGGTGCCGAGGGGATGGCAGCGGGCATGCGGAGTCGATGGGCGAGGCCGGGACGTGGCCCAGTCGCAGGTCGACGCGGCCTAACGTCACCGGTGGTGCCCACGAATCGAGAGCAGCCTCCGTCGGCTGACGGCGCGACAAAGGGCGACCGCACCCGTCAGGCCCTGCTCGAGGCGGCCGTCGTGCGCTTCGCCCGCGAGGGTTTCCGGGGCGCCTCGGTGGCCGACGTGTGTCGGGATGCCGGGCTGTCCACGACGGCCTCCTACCCCTACTTCGCCAACAAAGAAGCGATCTTCGTCGCCGCGGTCGACGAGGACGTGGCCGGTCTGATCGCCGCCGCCGT
The DNA here is from genome assembly GCA_963840435.1 of uncultured Acidimicrobiaceae bacterium. Taxonomy (GTDB): domain Bacteria; phylum Actinomycetota; class Acidimicrobiia; order Acidimicrobiales; family RAAP-2; genus Bog-473. The sequence continues at coordinate 151,542 of CAWIYY010000003.1, forward strand.
CTCCTTCGTGGCCATGCGTGAGGAGTCGGAGCAGTGGGCCCGGAGCATGATGCAGGGCCTCCTCGGCCACCTCGTCGACCATCCCTTGGCGGGTCGCATTCTGCGTGGGCTCGAGCCCGACTTCACCATGCGGTTGCTCCACATCCCGGCCCTCGAGGAGCTGCGCAAAACGGTCACCGAACTCATCAGGGTCGAGCAGATCGAAGGCCTCGTGCGGCGCGACATCGACCCGGCCCAGACGGCCAACGGCATGGTCGTGATCGTGATCTCCCTGCTCATGGCGGCCACACAAATCGGTCCAGCCGGGATCGACCTGGTCGTGGGCGACGTCGAGTCGGTGCTCCACGCCGCCACCCGTCCGCCGCACTGACCCGACGACTCGAACCGATCCGGGGGGATGAGCGTCTTTCCTTCCGTGAGGGTCTTGGCCGTCGTTGCCGCTGTCGTCGCGTTGGGAGCCGGCGCACTTGTGTTCGCCGGGGCGAGCGACGCCGCCAGTGTGGCGAGTGGTGCCACGCTCCCGGTGCCGACGAGCAACAGCCGGTCGGCCCATGTGTCCTATCAGGGCTGTCCCGCCAAAGACATCGCGCTCACCGTGGCGCTCTCGGCCCGCAGTTACGGCCTCGGTCAAGTCGTGCATTACGTGGTGCGAGTGCACAATCTCAGCGCGAAGTCCTGTGGCAGAGGCCAGCTTCCCTCTTCAGCGTGGCCAGGTGAGAGTGGACCACTGCCGTCGATCGGACTCGGACCGTGCGGCCCTCTGCCCCTGTCCATCAAGAATGCGCAGGGCGCGCGGGTGTTTCCCAATTTCGGGAACCTGGCCTGTCCCGTGCTCATCGGACAGGCGCTTGCTGCCCATGCCACGTTGCGCGCCTCTGGAACCTGGGACCGAGTGGAAGGAGGGCTGCGGCCGGCCCGGATACCAATTCCGGCACCGCCCGGCCGGTACCGCCTCGTGGTGGGCGGGGTGAGCGTTCCGTTCACCCTCACCAACTCGCCACCGGCGGCGGCGCTGGCCGCTCGCACCGCGCCGCCGCCGGGCCGCTACTCGCTCGACATGGTCGGCGCGCTGAAGGTGCCCTTCACGCTGCCGGCCTGATCTGCACCGGCGGCCAGGACTTCGCTCGCCTCGCCCACGGATACACTCGGATTTTCGTCGCACGCGGCCGAAGTCCAGGCGGGAGGCTTGCCGGCCCCGCCGTCGGCGCAGGAAGGAACGAGGCAGGAACGTATGTCGGGTCACTCGAAGTGGGCGACCACCAAGTACCGCAAGGGCGCCCAGGACAAGGCCCGGGCCAAGATCTTCGCCAAGTGCATCCGCCTGGTCGAGGTGGCGGCACGGGATGGCGGCGGCGACCTCGAGTCCAATGCCACGCTGCGGACCGCCTATCAGAAGGCACGGGCGGCCAGCGTGCCGCTCGACACGATCGAGAAGGCCATCAAGCGGGGGACGGGCGACCTCGAGGGCGTGCGCTACGAGGCCATCAACTACGAGGGCTACGGCCCCGGCGGCGTGGCCATCATGGTGGAGACGCTCAGCGACAACCGCAACCGCACGGGCGCTGAGATGCGCAACCTCTTCAATCGCAACGGCGGGAATATGGCCGAGCCGGGCGCAGTGGGCTGGCAGTTCGAGCGCAAGGGCATCGTGACGGTTGGTCTGGGCAACGATGAGGACAAGGTGATGGAGGTCGCCATGGAGGGGGGCGCCGAAGACCTCTCGAGCAATGGTGCAGCCTGGGTCGTCACCAGCGCGCCCAGTGACCTCGAGTCGGTGCGCGAGGCGCTCGACAGCGCCGGCATCGCCCCTGAGTCCGTGGATCTCTCGCTCGAGCCCACCACGCTCGTTCCCGTCTCCGACGAGTCCGAGGCGAAGAAGGTGCTCCGCCTGCTCGAAGCGATCGACGACCACGACGACGTCCAGGCCGTCCACTCCAACGCCGACATACCCGACGAAGTCATCGCCGCCTTCGAGGGATAATTCGAGCCCAGGCGGAACGAGCTCGACCCCCGGGTCGGGTCCACCTCCGGGCCGGCAGCCCCGGCTATCCTGCGAACAGATGTTCGTATTGGGCATTGACCCCGGTCTGTCGCGCTGTGGCTACGGGTTGGTCGGTCGCGCCGAGGAAAACGGCGCACTCCTGGCCAAGGCGGCCGGCGTGCTCGAGACCGATCCCGGTGGGGAACTGGCCGAGCGGTTGCTGATCCTGCACACCGAGCTGACCAGCCTCATGGCCGACCTCGAACCCGACGTCGTGGTCGTCGAACGGGTGTTCTTCCAGGTGAACGCCAAGACGGCCATGTCGGTCGGGCAGGCCAGCGGGCTGGCCCTGGTGGCCGCCGCCGCGGCCGGCTGCGAGGTGGTCCAGTACACGTCGAACGAGGTGAAGCAGGGTCTGGTCGGCTACGGCGCGGCCACCAAGGAGCAGGTGCAGCGCATGGTGGCCACGGTGCTCGGCCTCCGCGCCGTGGGTGGCCCGCCCGACGTGGCCGACGCCTTGGCGCTGGCCGTGTGCCACCTGACCACGGTCCCGCTGCGCCGGGCCGTCGACGCCGCACTGTCGGCCAAGGAAAGGAGCGTGTCGTGATCGGGTTGTTGCGGGGACCGGCTGTCCTGCGGACGGGGGAGGGCGAGGTCATCGTCGATGTGGGCGGGGTGGGCTATCGGGTCACCGTGACCCCGGCCACGGCGGCTGCGCTGGTGACGGCAGGGACCAAGGTGGACCAGACGCTCTACGTGCACACGCACGTGCGCGAGGACGCCATCGTGCTCTACGGCTTTGCCCATGACGACGAGCGCCGCTGCTTCGAGGTGCTGCTCGGTTCGCACGGAGTCGGCCCGGCGCTGGCCCTCTCCATCATTTCCCTGCTCTCGCCGGCCGCCCTCTCGACCGCCGTGCTCGAGGACGACAGCGACACGCTGTGCACCGTTCCGGGCGTCGGCCGCAAGACGGCGGCGCGACTGCTGATCGAGCTCAAGAGCCGACTCGACCTGCCCGACCTCTCGTTCGAGTCGGCGCGCCTCGGCGCCAACGGGACCGACCCGGCCCGCCCGGCGTCGCGCACGGCGCGTTCGGAGGCGCGGGCCGCCCTGAACGAGCTCGGGTACGCCCCCGAGGAGATCCGTGGTGTGCTCGACGGCCTGCGCGACGATGTCGGCGTGGAAGAGATGCTCCGTCTGGCCCTGCGCGAGCTGGCCGGCCGGTGAGCCCGCGGGCGCGCCGGGAGGTGCTGGCCTCCGACGACGAGGCGCCCGAGGGTTTCGAAGAGGGCGACGTGAACGGTCGACGCGTCATCGATCCGAGCCCGTCGGACAGCGAGGAGGAGATCGAAGAGGTCGGGCTGCGCCCCCGGTCGCTCGAGGAGTTCGTCGGTCAGGCCCAGCTGGTCGAGCATCTCGGGATCGTGTTGCAAGCCGCCCGCCAGCGCCGCCAGGCGGTGGACCACATCCTCTTCGCCGGACCGCCGGGACTGGGCAAGACCTCCCTGGCCGGCATCGTGGCCACGGAAATGGGTGCCGGCTTGCGGATCACCGCCGGTCCGGTGCTGACCCGGGCCGGTGACCTGGCCGCGCTGCTCACCGATCTCCAGGACGGCGACGTGCTGTTCATCGACGAGATCCACCGGCTGCACCGCTCGGTCGAGGAGATGCTCTATTCGGCCATGGAGGACGGTCGCCTCGACATCCTGATCGGCAAGGGACCCACCGCTCGCTCCATCCGACTGGAGCTGCCCAAGTTCACACTGGTCGGGGCGACGACGAGGACGGGTCTCGTCTCTGGGCCGCTCCGTGACCGCTTCGGCTTCGTCGGCCGGCTCGACCTCTACGCCCCCGGGGACCTGCGGGCCATCGTCGAGCGCTCAGCCCAGATTCTTCGCGTGCGCATCGACGAGGAGGGAGCCACCAGGATTTCCGAGCGGTCCCGCGGCACGCCGCGGGTGGCCAATCGGTTGTTGCGACGCGTGCGCGACTTCGCCGAGGTGCGCGGAAACGGATCCATCGACGGGCGCACGGCCAGCGAGGGGCTCGAGCTCTTCGGGGTGGACGGGCTCGGCCTCGACAAGGTGGACCGGGCCATCCTCGTCACCCTGTGCACGCGGTTCGGTGGCCAACCGGTCGGCCTGACCACGCTGGCCCAGTGCGTCGGCGAGGAGCCCGACACCATCGAGGACGCCTACGAGCCGTTCCTACTCCAGAGCGGATTGATCCAGCGCACCGCCCGCGGCCGGGTGCCCACCGACCGGGCCTGGGCTCATCTCGGGCAGCGGCCCCCCAGCGCCACCTCGGCCACACCGCTCTTCTGAGTCCGGTCGGGCATCGCCCGGAGGCAGGGGGTTCACCGCGCGGTCTCGCATGGGGTACCGTGGAAGCGTTGCACCACGAGACGATGCGAGGTGACCTGATGGCAAGCTCGACGACCAAGCGTTCACCGCTGATCGCGCGCGGTCCGGTTCCGCTGTCCCTCGTCTTTGGTGCTGCCGCAAGAGGGAGTGTCCGCATCGGCGGTCCCGACCTCTGCCTCACGGGCCACTGACGCCAGCCCGCCGCCCCATCAGCTGAACGCCAGCGGCGCCGCTCTGAGCGGCCGACCGCTCCGCAGCTTGCCCCGCGCATCGCGCTTCGCGGTGCGCCCTCTGTCCAACCGTCACGACCCTCCAAGCCAGGAGAGCCTCATGGGTGAACGCACCCTCTTCCCGAATGCATCTACCAAGGCCACCATTGCCTATTGCTGGAGCCAGATGCGGCCCGACCGCGCCGCCTTCGCAGGCAGCTGCGGCGCCATCGCGCTGGGCACGCTTGCCAACGCGGTAGCGGCGCCACTGATCTTTGCCGCCCTGCTGGGGCGGATCTCAAACCTGGGCGCCAACCACTCGGACCTGTCCTCCTTCACGCCGCTCATCGTCACCTACGCGCTCATCCTCGTGGCGGCGACGGTGTTCGGCCGCATCGGCGGCTGGCTGAACTGGGGCGCCACCCTGCGCTCGTTCGGTCGCGCCATCAACAGCGGCTACGACCACCTGATCGGGCTGAGCCACTCCTGGCACACCGATCGGCCCTCAGGTGAGGTCATCGCCACCCTCGAGACGTCGACCTGGGCCTTCGTTGAGCTGATCGACGCAATGGTGTGGGGCATCCTGCGGATCTCCGTCACGACCATCGGTGCCATCGTCGTCCTGGGCATCGTGGCCTGGCCGGTGGCTGCAGTCATGGCCGCTCTGGTGGGCGTGTTCGTCCTCGTCCTGTTCCGGCGCCTCGATCGGGTGGTCACGGCCGAGAAGGGTTTCTCCGATGCCCATTCGCGCGCCACCGGCGTGGTCGCCGACACCATCGCGAACCTGACGACGGTGCGCTCGCAGGCCGCCGAGGAGCGCGAGAAGGTGCACGTCGATCGGCTGGTCGGTGATTCGTTGCGGGCTGACCTCCAGGCCCGTCGCGTCTTCACGACCACCCGTATCCAGATGGAGTCGGCCATGGCCGTCTTCAACTGGGCCGCCGTGGCCGTCGGCGTGGTCTTGGCCCTCCATCACGTCGCCGCGGCCGGAGTGGTGTACCTGATCCTCTTCTACGCCACCTTCGTGGGGACGAGCCTCGAGGAGTCCTTCGAGTTCATCCGCCTGATGTCGCGGGCGATCGGGCGCTGCGCCAAGTTCGCCGGCATCGCCCTCACCAAGGCCGACATCAACGACGTGCCGGCGGCCCCGGAGCTGGTGGTGCCCCGAGGACGGGTCGAGTTCAACCATCTGCGCTTCGCCTACGGCGCCGGCGCGCCCCTCTTCGACGGCCTCGACCTGTCCATTGAACCCGGCGAGCACGTGGGCCTGGTGGGTCCCTCGGGCTCGGGCAAGACGACGCTGACCAAGCTGCTGCTGCGCTTCGCCGACCGTGACGGGGGAGTGATCGCCATCGACGGGCAGGACATCGCGCAGGTGACGCAGCACTCGCTGCGACGCCATATCGCCTACGTTCCCCAGGAGCCCCAGATGCTGCACCGGACCATCGCGGAGAACATCTGTTACGGCCAGGACAGCGACGGCCTCGACATGGAGCTCGTGCGCGAGGTGGGCAAGGCGGCCTACGTGGACGAGTTCGTGGAGCGCCTCCCCGAGGGATACCAGACGGTTGTCGGTGAGCGCGGGCTCAAGCTGTCGGGAGGCCAGCGTCAGCGCGTGGCCATCGCCCAGGCCATGGCCAAGGGCGCCTCGGTCCTCGTGCTCGACGAGGCCACGTCCGCGCTCGACTCGGAATCCGAGTCACTCGTCCAAGAAGCCCTGTGGCGGCTCATGGACGGGACGACGGCACTGGTTGTGGCGCACCGGCTGGCCACCATCGCCCGGCTCGACCGCATCGTCGTGCTCGATCACGGTCGCGTGGTCGAGCAGGGCACCCACGCCCAGTTGTTGGCCCGCAACGGCGTCTATTGCCGGTTGTGGGAGCACCAGTCGGGCGGCTTCCTGGCCGCCTGAGCGTGAGCGGCTCGGTGTGCGGCCTGCGGTCCCCTCTCCGGGGCGGTCGTTCAGGCGACGTCCGGGGAGGTGGCCGCCCACCGGGAGACCGCGGTGCCCGACGCGACGACCATGGCCCCGATGGGCGCGATGGCGGCGACGCCGTAACCCAAGCCGAACAAGGAGTAGAGACAGAGGAGGCTACCCAGCAGCAAGGAGATCGAACCGGCCGCCGTCCGTCGGAGGCGGGCCCGGGACACCAGCTCGAGCGCGGCGATCGCCAGGACGAGGGCGATCCCGACGAAGTTCGCCACCCACAGAGCCGGGTCGTCCGAGAACACGGTGTGGGTGACCGGCTGTCCCGACATGGTGCGCAGGTCGGCGGGGTTCACCCGGAGCGTGAGCACGAGCACCATGGCGACGACGCCCCAGATCGCACCGAGCCCGAGGAACACGGCGCGCCACGCGTAGGGCCGCTGGCCCCGGCTCAGGGCACGCCGGTCGTCAGGCCGTCCGGGATGCGACCACGGACGTGCGCAGCGGGATGAAGACGCGGAAGGTGGTCGACCAGCCCGGCGTGTCGGCAATGTCGACGAATCCCTCGTGGGCTTCGGCCACCGACTTGGCGATAGCCAGGCCGAGACCCGTCCCGGGCACGCCCATCTCGAGCGAGGAAGCCAGGCGGTAGAAGCGCTCGAACAACTGGTCCCGCTCGCTCTCGGGAATGCCTGGGCCCTCGTCGAGGACTTGCACCCGGGCATAGGAGTCGACGTTGTCCACGATGACCCGCACCCGCGCGCCGCGGGGTGAGAACTTGATGGCATTCGAGAGGAGATTGCCCAGCAGCTGGTGCAGCCGGTTGGCGTCGCCGAAGATCGGGGTCTCCTCACCGGGTTCGATGGTCAGCACCACGCCGGCCACCCTGGCTGAGGTCTGGATGGCGTGCACCGCCTCGTCAGCCAGGTGGTAGAGGTCCAGTGCCGAGAAGGCCACCTTTAGTCCGCGCCCGGCCCCGGGATCGGTCAGCAGGTCCTCGGCCACCCGCTGGAGCTGCTCTGCGTTCCGATCGATGGTGGCCAGCATGCGCATCTGGCTCTCGGTGAGCTCCGACTGCGCGTCGAGCAGGAGCTCGATGAAGCCGCGGATCGACGTGATCGGCGTTCGCAGCTCGTGCGAGACCGTGGCCACGACGTCGTCCTTCATCTGGGTCAGTTCCCGGAGCCGGTTGTTCTGCTCAATGAGGGACTGGGTCACTTCCTTCTGGATGGCGAAGAGGCGCTCGCGGTCGGCTGCGAGCTCCTCGCGCTCGGTGACGTCGATGGCCACCACGACGTAGCCCCCCGTCGAGGGTGCGAGCACCTCGCTGAACTCGTTCTCCGGTTCGGCTGCCGCGTCCTCGACGGCGTGCTCACCCTCGTCGATGCCGTCGCGTTCGAACCCGGGGTCCGGGGCCGGGACGGGCAGGGCGCGTACCCGGACCACGCAGCGCCGCTGCTGTCCGTCCTTGCGGGTGGCGGTCCAGGGCACTTCTGCCGCCGCTTCGGCGTCGACCGGGGCGAGCGCGGTCCGCATGGCGTCGATGGTCTGGCGCCGCTCGTCGATCTGTGCCGGGTCGATGAAGTCGGCGATGGAGTGGATGCCGACCACCTCCGCCGCCCGGAAGCCGAGCAGCTGCTCGGCTCCGGCGGAGAAGAAGGTCACCGTGCCCGCCGGGTCGACACCCATGATGGCGCTCCCGGTGGCCGCCCGCAGGAGGGTCTCGAGGCGGTCACGGGCGTAGTCCGCCTCCCGCGCGTTGCGGCGGGCCATGCGTGACTGCTGGGCCAGGTCGCCGAGGACGGCCCGGTCTCGCGAGACCATCGTGTAGACGGTCGAGGCGACGAGGGTGGTGACGGTGGCCATGACTGCCACCTGGCGCCACTCGATGAGCGGGTACTTGGGCGCCCCCACCATCAGGACCGGCACGAGCAAGGCCAGATCCATACAGAAGAGCCCGACGAGCAGATGGAGCCGGCGCCCATAGAGGGCCAGCCAGACGATGGGGAGAAGGTACAGGACGATCAGTCCGGAATTGCTGCCGCCCTGGGCGTCGCGGATGATGGCGATGACCGCGATGTAGCCGATCGGTATGACCAGCCAGGCCCAATCGGGGAGCCGTTCCCAGGGCAGCAGGAAGGCGGCTGCCAGGAGGACGAAGAAGACGACGCCGGCCACGCCGATCTCTCGGCGGGCGTGGTGGGGGAACGGGACCAGGGCGACCAGGATGGTGCCGATGGCGACCAGGGCGAAGACGGGGAGGCGGACCCGCATCGATCCCGAAAAGCCGATGGGTAGAGCTGTGCCGGGCATCTGCAGATCGCGACGCCCGGTCTGGGTGGTTCGGGTGGAGGGGCTCTCGCTCACCGGCCTCGAGATCGGTAGCGATAGCCGAAACCCCGCACGGTCTCGATCGGCGAGTCGTCGCCCTCGTCCCAGCCCAGCTTGCGGCGCAGGCGGAGGACGGCGTACTTGACCCGGGAGGGGGCCAGCCCGCTCGGGTCGTCCCAGGCCTGCTCAATCAGCTGCAGGGAGGAGAGCACCTGGCCCTGGTGGCGGGTCAACGTGGCCAGGAGGCGGTACTCGGTCGGCGTCAGGGCGGGCACGGACGACCCGTCGATCGTGACCTCCTGGTGGGCGTAGTCGACGTGGAGGGTCCCGTCGTCGAACGTGGTCACCGGGTCGTTCCGGGAGACCTGGCGGCGGCTGATGGCCTGGAGCCGGGCCAGGAGCTCGGACCGGCTGAATGGCTTCGTCAGGTAGTCGTCCGCTCCCACGTTGAGACCGCGCACCTTGTCTCTTTCGGTACCGAGCGCCGTCAGCATGAGGACAGGCACGTCGCTCATGTCACGGATGCGTTCGAGGACCTGCCAGCCGTCGAGGTCGGGCAGGCCGACGTCGAGCACGACGATGTCGGGGTGGCTCTGGTGGAATTGGCGGACTCCGTCCCGCCCCTCCGTCGCCTCCACCACAGAGAACCCATCCCGTTCCAGCAGGGTTCTGAGCAGCTGACGAATATCGGCCTCGTCTTCGATGACGAGTACGGAGATATGGCCATCTCGCATTGATCGCAACTGTACCTGGGCAAATAACGGGTGGACTGGTTATCCGAGCCAAATGAGGATACCCAGAAGCTGCCGTAAAACACCTGGTCGACCAGGAAATTTGCTTTCAGGGATTGTTGAAATCAGCCCGGCGGGCCACGTCGCCCTCCGTGGCAGGGGCGGTGGCTTGGTGACTCGATTCGGCGCGAACCGTGCCAGAGGCGGCGCCCCGGGCACGACCGTGGACGCGTGGATCCGAGCCCGGAAACGAAAAAAGTCAGCGCAGCGACTTGGAGCGAAAGGTGCGCCGGCCTGAGTCGTCGGCTCCCCCCGGATCACTCCGGCCGACGACGGCCGAGGCCGGCGCACCTTCCTGCATGCTCCTTCCCCCCGGTGTTCCCCCTTGTGACAATCCGTTCCCCTTCATCGGACTCTCACCAGGTCGCCCCCCTCCGAACGACCACTCACCGTGAGGTTGCTGTACTGATGGTGCGTACTTTGCCGAGGAGGTGTCGCAGCCAGGGTCCCGTTTGGGTTGCAGACAGGTTGCACCCGTTGTTTTCTCTCTGAGTGCCGCCAGAGAGTGATGGACCGCCCGTTACTCCCGCCGGGAGGCGACTGCGCCGTAGCCCGGCACCGCCCCGCTTGGCGGCGATCTGTCCAGGTCACGGGCGGTCAGGCCGGAGACGGCAGAGGCGACCTGCCGAGAATGATCCTCGCCAGAGGTGCCGCCCGAGAGACCGGCACTGCACGCACTAGGGTGGCGCGTCGCAACCCTCGAGGTTCAAGGATCTCTCATGACAGCAACTATGGCGATTGCCCACGTCGTGCTCGCCACGAGCTCGAAGTCGAGCTCTTCCAGCCCCTTCCTGACCCTGCTGCCGCTGCTGGCCATCGGCGTGCTCGGCTACTTCTTCTTCATCCGTCCCCAGCAGCGAAAGTCGCAGGCCGCCCGCGCTGCGCAGAGCTCGGGCATCGATGTGGGCGACGAGGTGCAGACCGTGGGCGGCGTCATCGGCACCGTGCTCGAGATCCACGGGGACCGCTACACGCTCCTCACCGGTGCCCTGGGCGAAGACGGGAATCTGGACGGCCCCCAGCCGACGCGCATCGTCTTCGTCCGCCAGGCCATCGCCCGGAAGATCGAGCCCATCGAGGACGTCCGGGTGAACGACGAGCCACCCGAGAGCTCGACCAATGGCAAGCAGAGCACCACTTCCGGCGGAGGCGACATCGACGATGTCGGCGGCGACAACGGCGCGGTCGGTGAGCATCGCGAGGAGGCCGAGGAGGGGTGAGCCCCAAGTCGGGGGGACGTGCGCAGAAGCGGCAGCGGCGCAACCTGCTGATCAGCGTGCTGGTGGTGGTGGCGATCTCGGTGGGCTCCTTCGCCGCGGTGTTCGCCGCCAAGTGGTCGCCCCGCCTTGGGCTGGACCTGGCCGGCGGCGTGTCGGTGGTGTACACGGCCGAGGGGCACCATGTCAGCCAGTCCGACCTGAACGAGACGGTCAACATCCTCAACTTGCGGGTCAACGGTCTCGGTGTTTCCGGCGCCCAGGTACAGACGACCGGCAAGAACCAGATTTCGGTGTCCATCCCGGGCGTTACCAACGCCCAGCAGGTGCTCCAGCAGATCGGGCAGACGGCCCGCATGTACTTCCGGCCCGTCCTCTGTTTCGCCTATCCCGAGTCTGTCCCGAAGGGCTTGAAGGGCAAGACGCTGCAACCCGGGATCGAGACCATCCCCGCCTGCCAGTCGAACTACGAAACGACCGCGGCCAACCTGGACGTCAACACCGCGACCCAGAATCCCACGAACAACATCGGACCGGACCCCCAGTACGCGGCCTACCCCTCGACCAGCGTCGAGAAGCCCAACTACCAGAACAGCACCGTGCTGCTGCCCGGGCTCTCGTCGAGCGGCACCAACAACGGGGGCGAGCGCTACGTGCTGGGCCCGAGCCAGATGACGGGGCACGCCATCGGTAGTGCCACGGCCACGCTCAACCAGACCGGCCAGTGGGTCGTGGACTACACGCTGGCCGGGCCGACCAACTCCAAGTTGTGGGACACGGTGGCCTCGGAGAACTTCCACCAGTTCCTCGGCATCGAGTTGGACGGCGTCGTCTACTCGGCCCCGATCATCCAGCCCGGGCAGAGCACGTTCACCTCGTTCGGCGGGCAGGGCGAGATCTCGGGCCACCTGACCCAGACAGAAGCCCAGAACCTGGCCCAGGCCATGAACTTCGGCGCGCTGCCGATCACCCTCAAGGCGGCCACCTCCGAGACGGTCTCGGCCACCTTGGGCCATTCGGCGCTCGTCGCCGGCCTGGGGGCGGGCATCGCCGGCCTGATCTTCGTGCTCCTCTACGTCCTGCTCTATTACCGGGCCCTGGGCCTGGTGGTGATCTCGGGACTGCTGCTGACCGCGGCGTTGCTCTGGGCCATCATCTCGGCTCTCGGCCATACCGAGGTTGCCCCGAGCTTCGACCTGGCCGGCATCACCGGCCTGATCGTCTCCATCGGCATCACCGTTGACTCGTACATCGTCTACTTCGAACGCCTCAAGGACGAGACCAGATCCGGGCGCTCCGTGCGCACCTCCGTGGACCGTGGCTTCAAGAGCGCCTGGCGCACGGTGTGGGCGGCCGACTTTGTATCGCTGCTGGCCGCCCTGGTTCTCTACTTCGTGGCCGTCGGGAACGTGAAGGGCTTTGCCTTCTTCCTCGGACTCTCCACCATCATGGACATGGCGATCACCTGGTTCTACACCCGTCCCCTCGTCATCCTCCTGGGCCAGAGTGAGCGGCTCCAGGGTTCGGGGGTGTTCAGTATCTCGACAGGATTGAACGCTGGACCGCAGGCCCGCGCGACCCCGAAGGGCGTGCCGACCGGGGCCGTGGCCGGCGGGGGTGGCTCGTGAGCCCCCGCCGCAACGGGCGCGACGGGGACGGGGACGGCAGCTCCCTCGACGACGTACCCCAGGAGGACGTCGAGGCCTTTGAGGAGGGCATCGACACGCAGGACCTCGACGAGGACGAGCTCGTCAACGTCGATGATGCCGCCCGCGCGCTCCTGGCCAAGCCCCGCAAGGGACACGGTCCGATCGCCCGCCTCTACCGGGGCGAGACCCGCTTCGACTTCGTCGGCCGGCGCCGCATCTGGTTCGGCATCTCCACCCTGATCATCCTCCTGGGCATCGTCTCCATCATCCTGCGTGGCGGCCTCAACCTCGGGATCGAGTTCAAGGGCGGGACGGAGTGGACCATCGCCGCGCCCCACGTCAGCCAGACCCAGGCCACCAACGCCCTCAAGGGCACCGGGCTGGTCGATCCGACGGTCGAGCTCCTCGGCACCGGCAGCAAGCAGACGCTCAACGTCCAGGACGACCTCAACAAGCTGTCGGCGGAGCAACAGGCGAAGGTCAGCACCAACGTGCAGAACGCCATGTACAAGCTCACGGGGACGAAACCGCCGAGCTCCGGCAGCACCACCTCGACGACGGCCGCCCCGACGACCACGAGCACGACGGGGACCGGGGCCACGAGCACCACGACCGCCACCACGGCACCGAACAACGGGGTGCCGCAGACCCACGCCGACACGATCAGCATCACGACCGTCGGGCCGACCTGGGGCTCGTCCATCACCGACAAGGCCATTCAGGCGCTGATCATCTTCTTCATCGTCGTGGCCCTCTACATCAGCATCCGGTTCGAGCCCAAGATGGCGCTGGCCGCGTTCATCGCCATGATCCACGACGTCCTGGTCGCCGTCGGCATCTATTCGATCTTCAACTTCCAGGTGACGCCGGACACCGTGGTGGCCATCCTCACCATCCTCGGCTATTCCCTCTACGACACCGTTGTCGTCTTCGACCGCGTGCGTGACAACACCAAGGGCATCGGCGCCAGCGGTCGTCTCACCTATCCGCAGCTGATCAACCTCTCCATGAATCAGACGTTGGCCAGGTCCATCAACACCTCTGCCGTTGCCATCATCCCGGTGTTGGCCATTCTGGTGATCGGCGCACAGATCCTGGGCGCCACCACCCTGCAGTCCTACGGTCTGGCCCTCTTCGTCGGCCTGCTCTCCGGGGCGTACTCGTCGATCTTCATCGCCTCGCCGGTGCTCTGCATGATGAAGGAGCGAGAGGACCGCTGGAAGTCGGTGGCCGAACGTCAGGCCAAACGGGGCGACGCGCAGTCGTGGTACTCCGCGGTCGACGCGGCCAATCTCAGCACCCAGATGAGCATCGCTGCGGCCGGCCAGGTCAGCCGCAGCGGCCGGACCGCACCGGCGACCAAGGCGCCGCCCAAGCGGGACGGGCCCATCCGCCCCGGGTCGGCCCGCGAGCCCGACAGCCGGCAGGGGAGCACCGCCGTGATGGATCGCCCGCAGTCGGGCAGCAACCCGGCTCCGGGTCCCAAACCGCGCAAGAACAAGGGCAAGCGTCGCAGTTAGGCGACCGCTCCGTTGCACCACCCTGCACCGCCGGGGCTGGTCCGGGGGTGGGGGAGCGCCTTCAGAGGGTCGCCAGGCGCATATCCTGGGGAGATGGTGGCCCTGACCCGGGTGACGGCCGCTGGGGTCCCCGCCGACGAGGGGGCGCTGACGGCCCACGAAGACACGGGCGAGCGCGCGCTCGGTGAGCTGATCTCGCCGCTCCTGGCCGAGTTCGCCCGGCACCGGCCCGAAGACGACTCCGCCATGATCGTCGAGGCCGGCCGCACGGCCCAGACGGCGCACGAGGGCCAGTTCCGGCGCTCGGGCGAGCCCTACATCACCCACCCCGTGGCCGTGGCCACCATCGTGGCCGAACTGGGCCTGGATGCCCAGACCGTCGCCGCCGCCCTCCTCCACGACGCCGTCGAGGACACCGGGCTCACCCTCGACGTGATCGAGTCGAACTTCGGCGACGGGGTGGCCCGGGTGGTCGACGGTGTCACCAAGCTCGACCGCCTCCAGTTCAACTCGAAGGAGGCGCAGCAGGCTGCGACCATTCGCAAAATGCTCGTCGCCATGGCGGACGACTGGCGCGTCCTGCTCATCAAGCTGGCCGACCGCCTGCACAACATGCGCACGCTCGCCGTCATGCCCGAGTGGAAACAGCGGCGCACCGCCCAGGAGACCTTCGACGTCTACGCACCGCTGGCCCACCGCCTCGGCGTACAGCAGGTGCGCTGGCAGCTCGAGGATCTGGCCTTCGCCACCCTGCATCCCAAGCGCTACGCCGAGATCGAACAGATGGTCGCGGCGCGGGCGCCCCAGCGCGAGGAGTACCTCGAACAGGTGCTGGTGCACGTGCGCAAGCGCCTCGACGAAATGGGCATCGAGGCAGACGTCACCGGCCGCCCGAAGCACCTGTGGTCCATCTACGAGAAGATGGTCGTGCGGGGCAAGGAGTTCGACGACATCAACGACCTGGTGGCCATCCGGGTCGTCGTGGATTCCGAGAAGGACTGCTGGGCCGCCCTCGGGGCCATCCACGCCATCTGGGCCCCCGTGCACGGTCGCTTCAAGGACTACATCAACACGCCCAAGTTCAACATGTACCAGTCGTTGCACACGACGGTCATCGGGCTCGAGGGCAAGCCCGTCGAGGTGCAGATCCGGACCTCGGAGATGCATCACCGTGCCGAGTACGGCATCGCCGCCCACTGGGGCTACAAGTCCAAGGAGGACAGCTCCTCGGAGATGGCCTGGTTGCAGCGGATCGCCGACTTCGACCGGCAGACCGACGACCCCATCGAGTTCCTGGAGGCGCTGAAGCTCGACCTGGAGCAGGACGAGGTCTACGTCTTCACGCCCAAGGGCAAGGTCATCGCCTTGCCGGCCCGCTCGACCCCGGTCGACTTCGCCTACGCCATCCACACCGAAGTGGGACACCGCTGCATCGGCGCCCGGGTCAACGGCCGCCTCGTCCCCCTGGAGACGCAGCTCACGAGCGCGGACACGGTCGAGATCTTCACCTCGAAGTCGCCCACCGCCGGTCCCTCGCGCGACTGGCTGCAGATCGTGGCCTCCACCAGGGCCCGCTCGAAAATCCGCCAGTGGTTCAGCCGGGAGCGCCGTGAGGACGCCATTGAGAACGGTCGGGAGGAGCTGGCCCGTGCCCTGCGCCGCGAGGGCCTGCCCCTGCACAAGCTGATGGGCTCGAGTGCGCTGGGCGAGGTGGCCGAGGCCATGAACCTGGCCGACCTCGATGCGCTCTACGCGTCCATCGGCGAGAACCAGGTCTCGGCCCAGTCGATCGTGCAGCGCCTGGCCAAGATCATCCGGGGTGGCGGCGAGCACGAGGAGCAGCTGCCCACCACGGCCCTCACCAGTCCGACCCGGCGCCGCCCCGGGCGGCACACCGGCGCCGGCGTCTACGTCGAGGGGCTCGACGACGTCATGATCCACCTCGCCCGGTGTTGCACGCCGGTGCCGGGTGACCAGATCATCGGCTTCGTGACCCAGGGCCGCGGTGTCTCGGTGCACCGGGCCGACTGTGCCAACGCCACCGCGCTGGCCAACCGGTCCCTCGAGCGGCTCATCGACGTGGAGTGGGACCGCGGCAACGACGGAGTCTTCGTGGCCACCATCGAGGTCCAGGCCTTCGACCGCTCGCGCCTGCTGGCCGACGTGTCGCGCGTCGTCTCCGAACATCACCTCAACATCGTGGCCGCCCGGACGGCGACGACGCCCGACCGGGTCAGCCGCATGGCCTTCGACGTCGAGCTGGCCGACCCGACCCATCTGCATTCGCTCATCAATGCGCTGAAGCACCTCGACGGGGTGTTCGACGCCTATCGTCAGCTGCCTGGCAAGAAAGTCTGAGCACCAATCCGTGAGGAGCTTGTCGTGACCGCGGGTTCCGCCGCGCCCCCATCGCCATCGCAATCGCCATCGCCCAACCGCACACCCAGCGGCATGCACGACGTGCTGTGGCCCGAGTCCGTCCGCTGGGAGGACGCCGTCGTGCGCTTCGCCGCCCTGGCCGAAGGCGCCGGCTACGGCCTCGCCCTCACCCCGATCGTCGAGCACGAGGCGGTCTTCAACCGCAGTATCGGGGAGAAGAGCGAGGTGGTCGGCAAGGAGATGTACGTCTTCGAGGACCGCGACGGACAGCTGATGGCCCTTCGCCCGGAGGGGACGGCCTCGGTGGCCCGGGCCTTCGTCCAGCACCACCCCGTGCCGCCCTGGAAGGCCTGGTACGTCGCTCCCCTCTTCCGCCACGAGCGGCCCCAGCAGGGCCGCTACCGCCAGCACTACCAGCTGGGCGTGGAGGCGCTCGGCGTGGCCGACGCCGACCTCGACGTCGAGGTGGTGGCGTTGGCTCACGACTTCTTCGCCGGCCTCGGCCTGCGCCGGGTCACCCTCAAGCTGAATTCCATGGGTGACGACGTCTGCAAGCCGGGCTACGTCGCCCTCCTGGGCGAGTTCCTGGCCGCTCGGGTCGACCAGCTGTGTCCGGCCCACCAGGCCCGCCACCTGGAGAACCCGCTGCGCGTCCTCGACTGCAAGACGCCCGAGTGCCGGGCAGCCACCGAGGACGCGCCGCACTTCATCGACCACCTCTGCGGACCCTGCGCCGCCCACTTCGCCCGGGTGCGCCAGGGGCTCGATGCGCTCGGCGTCGCCTACACCATCGATCACCGCCTGGTGCGCGGCTTCGACTACTACTCCCGTACCACCTTCGAGTTCGCCGCCGAGGCGCTCGAGGCCGCCCAGAACGGCATCGGTGGCGGCGGCCGTTACGACGGCCTGGTCCAGGTGCTCGGGGGCGATCCGACGCCCGGCATCGGGTTCGGCATCGGGATCGAGCGGGTGCTCCTGGCCTGCAATGCCGAGGGCGTGTTCTCGACCGACGCCGCCGTGGCGGCCCGGCCGCTGCAGGCCTACGTGATCGACACCGCGGGCGGGACCGAGGCCGTCGTCCTGACCGCGGAGCTGCGCCGGGCCGGGGTACGGGCCGACCGGGCCTTCGGGGAACGCTCCATGAAGTCCCAGATCAAGTCGGCCGACCGCTCGGGGGCGCTCGTCGCTCTGGTGCTCGGGCCCAAGGAGCTCGAGACCGACTCGGTCGGGTTCCGCCCGCTGCGCAGTGACCAGGAACAGCGGGCCGTCCCCCGCGCCGCCGTGGTGGCCGAGGTGAAGCAGTTCGTGGAGAATGCGGGCGCACGCCATGACTGACACCAGCACACCCCAGGAAAACCAGCCCACCGCCATGCGTAGCCATCTGTGCGGCGTCCTGCGACCAGACGACGTCGGCACCGAGGTGCGGCTCTGCGGCTGGGTGGCCCGCCGGCGCGAACACGGCGAGCACCTCGCCTTCGTCGACCTGCGCGACCACTCGGGCATCGTGCAGTGCGTCATCGACCACGCGACCGACGTCCGCAGCGAGTGGGTGATCGCCGTGACCGGGACGGTCCGTCTGCGTCCCGAGGGCACGGTGAATCCGGACCTGAGCACAGGCGAGGTCGAGCTGGGCGACTGCCGGGTCGAGGTGCTCAACGAGGCCGAACCGCCGCCGTTCTCGGTCGACGACCGGGCCGAGGCCGACGAGCCCGTGCGCCTGCGCCACCGCTACGTCGACCTGCGGCGCCCGCGCATGCAGCGCAACCTGCGCCTGCGGGCCCGGGTCAACGCCGCCTTGCGGGCGGCCATGGTGCGCCAGGGCTTCGTCGAGGTCGAGACGCCGCTGTTGTGGGCCCCGACGCCCGAGGGCTCGCGCGAGTTCTCCGTCCCGTCCCGCCTGCACCACGGATCGTTCTACGCCCTGCCCCAGAGCCCACAGCTGGCCAAGCAGCTCCTGATGGTCGGCGGCTTCGACCGCTACTTCCAGATCGCCCGCTGCCTGCGCGACGAGGACCTGCGGGCGGACCGCCAGTTCGAGTTCAGCCAGCTCGACCTGGAGTGCTCCTTCGCCAGCCAGGACGACGTCATGGCCTTCGTGTCCGAGGCCGTGCTCGACGCCGCGGAGGCGGCCACGGGCGACCGGCCGCCCCCGATCGAGCGCATGACGTGGGCCGACGCCCTCGACCGCTATGGCACCGACAAGCCGGACCTGCGCTTCGGCATGGAGCTGGTCGACCTGACGCCGACCTTCGCGGCCACCGAGGTCCGGGCCTTCAGCTCGCCGACGGTGAAGGCCATCGTGGTGCCCGAGGGCGCCGCCCTTCCCCGCTCCAAGCTCGATGAGCTGACCGAGCAGGCCAAGAAGGCGGGCGCCGCCGGCCTGGCCTGGTTCCGGGTCACCGACGGGCCCGGCCTCGACGGCCCCCTGGCCCGGCACCTCGCCGGGGCCGAGTCCATCGGGCTGCTGGCGGCGACCAAGGCCGCCCCGGGCGACCTCGTCCTCGCCGTCTCGGACGAGTACCGCATCGCCTGCGAGGTGCTCGGCCTGTTGCGCAGCACGCTCGGCTCGCCACCGGTCAGCCAGGGCCCGCACCGCTACGTCTGGGTGATCGACTTCCCGATGTTCGAGGGCTTCGGCGCGGATGGCCACCCGCAGGCGGCCCACCACCCCTTCACCATGCCGTATCCCGAGGACCTGCCGAAGCTGGCCAGCGACCCGCTGGCCGTGCGCTCGCAGGCCTACGACCTCGTGCTCAACGGTTGGGAGCTCGGGTCGGGCAGCGTCCGTATCCACCGCAGCGACATCCAGTCCCAGGTCTTCACCGCGCTGGGGATCAGCGACGAAGAGGCCGAGGCCCGCTTCGGCTTCCTGCTCGGCGCGTTCCGCTACGGCGCGCCGCCCCACGCCGGGTTCGCCGTCGGCGTGGACCGCCTGGCCGCCGTGCTGGCCGGCGAGGAGAACATCCGCGAGGTCATCGCCTACCCCAAGACCCAGTCGGGCGCCGACCTGTTGACCGGGGCCCCGACCCCGTTGCCCCCGGCCAGCCTGGCCGAGCTCGGTATCCGGGTCGTGGTTCCGCCGGCGGCACCGGGGCAGCGCGGGCCCGGCGCCGCCTCCAGCCCGCCGCCGAGCTGAGCCCGGCCGCGACGTCGTGAGCCTCTTCGACGATGCCGCCGACCGGCGGCTCCGCTCGCGCGCCCCCCTGGCCGCCCGGCTGCGCCCGCGCACCTTCGACGAAGTAGTAGGCCAGCAGCATCTGGTCGGGCCGGGCGCCCCGTTGCGCGCCCTGGCCGAGTCCGACCGCGTCGGCTCCTCCATCCTCTGGGGGCCCGCCGGCACGGGCAAGACCACGCTGGCCCGCCTGCTGGCCGACGGCACGGACAAGCACCTGGTGACCCTCTCGGCCACGGCGGCCGGGGTGAAGGACGTGCGCGAGGCGTTGGCCGAGGCCGAGCGCCGCCTGGGCGAGCACGGTCAGGGCACCATGCTGTTCATCGACGAGGTACACCGCTTCTCCAAGTCCCAGCAGGACGTGCTCCTCCCCGCCGTGGAGGACGGCCTGGTGGTGCTCATCGGTGCCACCACCGAGAATCCCTACTTCGAGGTGAATCCGCCCCTGTTGAGCCGGACCTCCCTCTGGCGGCTCCACGCGCTGTCCGCCGAGGACCTCGACACCCTCATCCGGCGCGGCCTCGAGCTGGAGGAGGCGGCGGCGGATGACGACGCGGTGGCCGCCCTGGTGGCCGCGAGCGAAGGCGACGCCCGTGCCGCGCTGACCACGGTCGAGGTGGCGGTTGCCCTGGCCAAGTCCGCGGCGCCCGATCCGTCCGCCCCGGTCATCCTGACCATGGACGACATGGCCCGGGCCCGGGACGGCCGCCTCTTCCACCAGGGGGCCGACGAGCACTACGACCAGATCAGCGCGCTGATCAAGAGCGTGCGCGGCTCGGACCCCGACGCCGGTCTGTACTGGATGGCCCGCATGATCGAGGCGGGGGAGGATCCCCGCTTCCTGGCCCGCCGGATGGTGATCCTGGCCAGCGAGGACATCGGGCTGGCCGATCCGCAAGCGCTCCTGGTGGCCGAGGCGGCCGCCCGGGCCGTCGAGTACGTCGGGTTGCCCGAGGCCGCCCTGAACCTGGCCGAAGCCGTGATCTACCTGGCCAGAGCGCCGAAATCGAACGCCGTGGTGGTGGCACTGGGCCGGGCCCAGGCCGACGTCCGCTCGGCCCTGTCACAGGAGGTGCCGACCCACCTGCGCGACGCCCACTACAAGGGGGCGGCCGACCTGGGGCACGGAACGGGGTATGTGTATCCCCACGACG
Organism: uncultured Acidimicrobiaceae bacterium; assembly: GCA_963840435.1. Taxonomy (GTDB): domain Bacteria; phylum Actinomycetota; class Acidimicrobiia; order Acidimicrobiales; family RAAP-2; genus Bog-473. The sequence goes on from CAWIYY010000003.1 coordinate 172,235, forward strand.
ACCCCTCCGGGGTGGTTGAGCAGCAGTATCGTCCAGACGCGCTCGAGGGACGGGTGTACTACGAGCCGACGCCGCACGGGGCAGAGGGTGGCGGCACGGACCGGAACAGGGAGGCCGATTCGTGAACCGACGACAGCGAAGGGCCGGCCCGGCGGCGGCCGTCCTGGGCGGGTTCGTGCTGGTGCTCGCGGCAGCTGGCCTGGCCCTCCCGGCCGCGGCGAGCGCCGCCCCCGCCACCCGCGTCGTCCTGCCCCAGTCCGTGCCGTCACTGCCGCAGGGCACTGCCCAACTCGGCGCCGCGCCGGCCGGCCAGAGCCTGCAGCTCGATCTCAGCCTCGATGGCCAGGACCCGTCGGGCCTGGCCCAGCTCGTGGCCGCGGTCTCGACGCCGGGCTCACCCGATTACCGCCACTACCTGACCCCGGCCCAGTTCGGCTCCGAGTTCGGACCCTCCCCGGCCGAGGTGGCCGAGGTCTCCTCCGTGCTGCGGGCCGAGGGACTGAGCGTGGGGCAACCGCTCGAGGGCAGTGCCCTCCTGCCGGTGCACGGCACGGTCGCCGCGGTGCAAGCGGCGTTCGGCACCGCGGTCCAGTCGGTCCAGGCGCCGGGTGAGGAACCGGCGCTCGTCAACACGTCCCCGGTGTCCATCCCGGCCACCCTGTCCGGACTGGTGACCGGCGTCCTGGGCCTGAACGGGCTCGACCGGGAGCACGACATGCTCAAGGTGGCTCCGGGCCAGCCCGTGCCCTCGTCTCCGGGCTCGCCCGGTTCACAGACTCCGTCCGCCACGACGCCCACCGCCGGCGCGGCGCAGGGACACGGCGACCAGAGCCACGTCGAGCAGCCCAACGCCCAGACTCCGCAGGCCTGCGAGACCGCCAGCACGCTGGCCCACGCCAACGGCGCGTACACCTCCACCGACATGGCCAACATCTTCGGCCTGAGCACGATGTTCGGGCAGGGTCGCACCGGCCTCGGACAGACCATCGCCGTGGTCGAGTTCGAGCAGTATCTGAGCAGCGACGTCACGGCTTTTCAGAGCTGCTACGGCCTGACCAACCCGATCACCAACGTCACCGTCGACGGTGGCTCCGGCGGGCCGGCCGCCGGGTTCGACGGCGAGGCGGCGCTCGACGTCGAGTTCGCCGCCGTCAACGCGCCCTCGTCCTCGCTCGTCGTCTACGAGGCGCCGAACGGGAGCGACGCCAACACGCTCGACCTGTTCCAGCGCATCGCCAGCGACGACAGCGCCAGTGTGGTCACGACAAGCTGGGGCAACTGCGAACAGATCGTCGGGACATCGGACATCGACGCCGAGAGCCTGATCTTCTCCCAGATGGCAGCCCAGGGGCAGACGATGCTGGCCGCGGCTGGTGACACGGGATCGGAGGACTGTTTCCAGGACACCAGCCAGCCCATGTCTGTGCGCAACGGGCTGGCCGTCGACGACCCGGGTTCGCAGCCCGACGTCGTCAGCGTCGGCGCGACGTCGCTGGCGAGCGCGTCACCCAATGCGCAGACTGTCTGGCACAGCGGACTCGGGTCCACCGGCGGCGGCTACTCCGCCGTCTGGCCGCGCAACCCGGGCCAGCCGGTGGCGTCGGGGCTCGATACCGACCCCTGCGGCGGCAGCGGATGCCGTTCCGTGCCCGACATCGTCTACCCGGGTGACCCGTCGGCCGGCGCGGTGGCCGCCTACTGGGACGGCGCCTGGAGGGGATTCGGCGGCACCAGCATCGATTCCCCCACGACCGCCGGCTACCTGAGCGACACCAATCAGGGCTGCGCCGCCAGCCTGGGCCGGGTCGGCCCCGCGCTCTACGAGTCGACCACCAGCTCGGACTACACCGACATCACGTCGGGCAACAACGACTTCACCGGCACCAACCTGGGGATGTTCCCCGCCACCACCGGCAAGACCGTGGCCGACGCGGCCAGCGGGCTGGGCTCGCCGGTCGATCCCAACCTGGCCGCGGCTCTCCAGGGTGGGGCCGACGGCTGCCCCTCGGTGTCGGCCCTCAGCCCGAACACCGGCTCCATCAGCGGCTCGGGCACCATCACCGTGTTCGGGGGCGGCCTGGCCAATGCCACCGCGGTGTCCTTCGGCGCCCTCGGCACCGGGACCATCGTCTCGCGCAGCGCCGGATCCCTGACGGTGAACCCGCCGCACAACCCGCTCGGGGCGCGCTGTGTCAACGTCATCGTGAGCAATCCGCAGGGCGTCTCGGCCACCTCGTCGGCGGCCCAGTACGGCTACGGCGGCGACCTTAGCTGCAGCCAGGGCTACGGGTTCGTGGCCTCCGACGGCGGCGTCTTCGACTACGGCTCCGCCGGTTTCTTCGGCTCCATGGGCGGCCAACCGCTGAACAAGCCGGTGGTCGGGATGGCCACCACCCCGAGCACCGACGGCTATTGGGAGGTGGCCTCCGACGGTGGCATCTTCGCTTTCGGGAACGCGGGCTTCTTCGGCTCCATGGGCGGCAAGCCCCTGAACAGGCCGATCGTCGGTATCGCCTCGACCCCCGACGGCCAGGGCTACTGGGAGGTGGCCTCCGACGGCGGCATCTTCGCCTTCGGCGACGCCGGCTTCTACGGCTCCATGGGCGGCCGGCCACTGAACCGGCCCATCGTCGGCATCGCCTCGACCCTCGACGGCCGCGGCTACTGGGAGGTGGCCTCCGACGGCGGCATCTTCGCCTTCGGCGACGCCGGCTTCTACGGCTCAATGGGCGGCAAGCCGCTGAACAAGCCCATCGTGGGCATCGCCGCCGATCCCAACGGCGGCGGCTACTGGATGGTGGCCACGGACGGCGGCATCTTCAACTTCGGCTCGGCCGGCTTCTACGGATCGGCCGGGAGCATCGTGCTCAACCGGCCCGTGGTCGGCATGGCGCCCACGCCCGACGGGGCCGGCTACTGGCTGGTGGCCACCGACGGCGGCATCTTCTCCTACGGCGACGCGCAGTTCTTCGGCTCCACCGGATCCATGCACCTGAACGCGCCCATCGTGGGCATGTCCTCCGCGTGAGCCGGCTCCGACGCCGTTTTTGTCCCCGGTAAGCTGGTGCGATGGACGCCAACGGACTGAGGGCGGCCTTCACGCGCTTCTTTGCCGACCGCGGCCACACGGTCGTCCCGTCGGCCAGCCTCATCCCGCACGACCCCTCCGTGCTCTTCACCATCGCCGGCATGGTGCCCTTCAAGCCCTACTTCCTGGGCGAGGAGCAGGCACCCTGGCCCCGGGCCACGTCGATCCAGAAGTGCTTCCGCACCCCCGACATCGACATCATCGGCACGGACACCTACCACTGCACCTTCTTCGAGATGTTGGGGAACTTCAGCTTCGGGGACTACTTCAAGGCCGAGGCCATCCCCATGGCCTGGGAACTGCTGACCGAGGTCTTCGGCTTCGACGGCGATCGCCTCTGGGTCACGGTGCACGACAGCGACGACGAGGCCGAGCAGATCTGGATCGACTCGGTGGGCGTGCGTCCCGAGCGCATCCAGCGCATGGGCGACGAGGACAACTTCTGGGCCATGGGGGAGACCGGCCCCTGCGGCCCCGACTCGGAGATCTTCATCGACAAGGGGCCGAGTTACGGCGGGGACGGCGGTCCCAAGCACGGTGGTGACCAGCGTTTCGTCGAGCTCTGGAACCTGGTCTTCATGGAGTTCAACCGGAACGCCGAGGGCGCGCTGACCGAGCTGCCGCGCAAGAACATCGACACCGGCGCCGGCTTCGAGCGGATCCTGCCCATCCTCCAGGGCCACGAATCCATGTTCGACACCGAGCTCTTCCTGCCCATCATCGACGCGGCGGCCTCCGTCATCGGTACCGGCTACGGCAGCGACGAGCGCACCGACGTGTCGCTGCGCGTCCTGGCCGACCACGGGCGGGCCATGACCATGTTGGTGGCCGACGGGGTCCTGCCGTCCAACGAGGGCCGCGGCTACGTCCTGCGCCGCGTCGTCCGCCGTGCCGTCATGGCGGCCCGCCGCCTGGGCGTGGACAAGCCCATCGGTCCCACCCTGGTGCAGGCCGCCACCGAGGTCCTGGGCGAAGCCTGGCCGGCACTGGTCAGCCAGCACGACCTGATCGTCAACGTGGTGGCCCGCGAGGAAGCGGGCTTCGACCGCACCCTGCGGGCCGGGCTGGGCCGGCTGGAGGAGGCCTTCTCCACCGGGGCCAAGGTGCTGCCGGGCGACGTGGCCTTCACCCTGCACGACACGCACGGCTTCCCGGTCGAGCTCACCGAGGAGCTGGCCCGCGACGCCGGGGTCGAGGTCGACCGGGCCGGCTTCGACGCCGCCATGCGCGAGCAGCGGGAGCGGGCTCGGGCCGCCGCCAAGTCGAGCCGAGCCGGCGACGAGGCGGCCTACCGCGCGCTGCTCGAGCGCGAGGGCCAGACCGTCTTCGTCGGGCGCGGCCTGGAGAACTACGAGTCGCCCGCCCAGGTCCTGGCCGTGCTCGAGGGCATGGAGGGCGACGAGGCCGGTTCCGTGGAGATCTTCTTGGACCGCACGCCGTTCTACGCCGAGGGCGGCGGCCAGATCGGCGACACCGGCACCATCGTGACCGAGTCGGGCATTGCCGACGTCTACGACACCGTCTACGCCGTGCCGGGCCTGATCGTCCACAAGGCCCGGGTCGACGGGGAGATGCAGATCGGCCAGGACGCGCTGGCCACCATCGACGGCGAGCGCCGCGAGGCCATCCGGCGCAACCACACCGCGACCCACCTGCTGCATTCGGCGCTGCGCACCGTGCTGGGCGATCACGTGCGCCAGCAGGGCTCACTCGTCTCGCCCGATTACTTGCGCTTCGACTTCTCCCACCACGGCCAGCCGTCGCCCGAGGAACTGGACGAAGTCTTCTCGTTGGCCAACGCCGCCGTACTGACCGACATCGGGGTGGAGACGGTGGAGTCGACCCGGGACGAGGCGGAGCAGATGGGGGCCATCGCCTTCTTCGGCGACAAGTACGGCGATTCCGTGCGGGTGGTCCGGGCCGGGCCGAGCTCGCTCGAGTTCTGCGGTGGCACCCACGTCGACTCGCTCGGTCAGATCGGACCCATCACGCTGCTCTCGGAGGGTTCCATCGGTTCCAACACCCGCCGCATCTTCGCCATCACCGGGAAGGTGGCGATCGAACGAGCCAAGGAGCGCGACCGGCTGGTGCGCGCCGCTGCGGAGCTGTTGCGGACCGAGCCCGACGAGCTGTTGGCGGCCATCGGCCGCACGCTCGAGCGCCAGCGCGACGGCGACCGGGAGTTGGCCAAGTTGCGCCAGCAGTCGAGCGAGGCCGAGGCCGCCACCCTGGCCGCTCAGGCTGCCGCGGACGGAGGCGTCGTGGTGGCCCGGCGCGACCACGTCGAGAGCAACGACCTGAAGAGCCTGGCCCAAGCCGTACGTCGTCACGAGGGCGTGCGGGCCGTGGTGCTGGCCGGATCCCCGGACGGCACCTCGGTGGCCATCGCCGCCGCCACGGGTGGCGAGCCCGACGCCAACCAACTGGTGAAGACCCTGGGCAAGTTGGCGGGGGGCGGGGGTGGCGGATCGGCTGAGGCCGCGCTGGCCGGCGGCAAGGACCCGACGCAGATCGATACCGTGCTGGCCGAGGCGCAGCGACTGCTCACCGCGTGAGCGGGAACGGGGCGGCGCAGGCGCGCGGGCGGGTGGCGGCCATCGACCTCGGGACCCGGCGGATCGGCGTCGCCTGCAGCGACAGCGGGCGGACCCTGGCCAGCCCGTGGGGCACCATCGAGCGCAGCGGCGATGCCGCCCGTGATCGCCAGGCCATCGTGGCCGCCGTGCGCGAGTGCGAGGCGGCCACGGTCATCGTCGGACTTCCCCTGAGCCTCTCGGGCCAGGTCGGCCTCGCCGCGCAGGCCGCCCTCGAGGAGACCGAAGCTCTGCGCGTCCTGCTCGAGCCGCTCAGCGTCACGGTGGAGACGGCGGACGAGCGCTTCACCACGGTGGAGGCCGAGCGCGGCATGCGCGCCGCGGGCCGCACCGGCAAGGCCGCCCGCAAGGTGGTCGACAGCGCGGCGGCCATGGTGCTGCTCCAATCCTGGCTGGACCGTTCGTGAGCGGACCCGTCGACGGCGACGAGGACCAGCCGCCGCCGACCAGCGGCGACGCGGACCAGCCGCCGCCGACCAGCGGCGACGCGGGCGAGGCCGGGTTCGACGCGGGAGCCGCTGGCCTGCCGCTCGACGACGAGCCGCCTCCTCCCCAGACGCGGGCCCAACGCAGAGGAGCGCGCTCGGCCCGTGTCCGTCGCCGCCGGCGCATCGTGGTCGCCGTCGGGGGCGCCCTCGTGGTGGTCGTCCTGGCCTTCGTGCTGTGGTACGAGCTGGAGGCGCACGCCCTCGGTCCGGAAGGGCGCCAGGTGGTCGTGACCGTGCACGAAGGCGAAGGATCGGATTCGGTCGTCGATGCCCTCAGCCAGGCCCACGTCATCGGCAGCTCGCTGGCCTTCCGGATTGCGGACTTCATCCACGGCTCGCCGGATCCCGTTCCCGGCAGCTATGCCCTGCACGAGAACCTGAGCTTCACCGAGGTCCGGGCGATCCTGGCCGCCGGACCTAACATCTACCCGGTCGACGTCCGGCCCGGGTTCACCTTGGCCGAGGTGGCGAGCCAGGTGGACACCATCCCCGGGCACGCCCAGGGCGGCTTCGCCAGCGCGGCCAACAGCGGGGTCGTGCACTCGGAGTTCTCGCCTCCCGGCTCGAACAACCTCGAGGGCATGCTGGGGACGGGCAACTACCTGGTCCTGCCGGGCGAGACCGATGGAACGTTGCTCCGCCAGATGGTGGTCCGCTTCGACACCGACGCGACGCAAGCCGGTCTGAGCACTGCCTCGGCCGCCAAGCTCGGGTTGACGCCGTACCAGGTGATCATCTCCGCCTCGGTGGTCGAGAAGGAGGGCTACTACGCCGTCAACATGCCGAAGGTGGCCCGGGTCATCTACAACCGGTTGGCCAATGGCATGCCGTTGCAGATGGACTCGACCGTGCTCTACGCCATCGGTCAGGACGGAGGGCCGGTGACCTCCCAGGACCTGAAGATCCAGTCGCCCTACAACACGTACCTCAACACCGGCCTGCCGCCGACCCCGATCTGCATGCCGTCGCCGACCGCGATGAAGGCCGCGGTCGACCCGCCGGCAGGCGGCTGGCTCTACTTCGTCCTCACGCAGAAGAATGGGGTCATGTCCTTCTCCGACACCTATGCGGAGCAGCTGGCCAACGAACAGCTGGCCAAGTCACGTGGACTCCCCTGAGCGGCTGCTGACCATGGAGGAGGCGCGGGCCCGCTGCGGTCCCGAGGCCACCGTGGTCGGCGTCATCGGCAGCCCGATCGCCCACTCTCTCTCGCCGCTGCTGCACAACGCAGCCTTCGCGGCGCTGGGCCTGGACGGGCTGGCACTCGTTCGCCTTCGAGGTCCCCGCCGGCGAGGCCGGCCGCGCCCTCGAGGATATGCGCCGGAACGACGTCCGCGGGCTCTCGGTCACCATGCCCCACAAGGCGGACGTGGCCGCGTTGGTGGACGACGCGAGCGAGGTGGCGCTCCGTCTCGACGCGGTGAACTGCGTCTGGAACCACGACGGCGCGCTGCTCGGCACGAACACCGACGGCCAGGGCTTCGTGGACTCGCTGGCCCGTGGCGTGGGTTTCGACCCCGCGGGACGACACTGCCTGGTGGTCGGCGCCGGCGGTGCGGCACGGGCCGTCATTCTCGCCCTGGCCGACGCCGGGGCGGCCGAAGTCGCCGTGCTGAACCGCACCGCGGTCCGGGCGGAGGAGGCGGCGGCGCTGGCCGGGGCCGCCGGCGTCGTGGTCACCGGGGACGTGGCCGGCGCCGTCGGACGGGCCGACCTGGTCGTCAACGCCACCCCGCTGGGCATGAGCGGGGGCCGAGGCCGAGACCCATGGCCGCTGGCGCCCGAGCTGCTGCGGGCCGGGCAGGTGGCGGCCGACCTGGTCTACGTGCCCCGCCCGACGGCCTGGCTGGAGCGGGCGGCGGCCCAGGGGGCCACGCCGCTCGACGGGCTCGGGATGCTGGTGCATCAGGCGGCGGCGCAGCTGGTGCTCTGGACCGGCCGGGAGGCCCCGCTCGAGCAGATGTGGCAGGCGGCCGAGGCCGCCTTCCCGACGCCGGCTGATCAGCCTCGAGCCGGGGGAGCCGTCGGCGGCGCCGCCTCGGCTGGCCACAACTGGGCCCGGGCCAACGCGGCCACCGACTCCTCGCGCAGGGCGCGGGTCGAGCGCGTCGCGCTGGGATGGGATCGTGTGCAGCATCACCCGCATGGTGATGGTGGTGGAGTCCGCGCTGAGCAGGCCGACGAGCTTGGGCGGCTCGGTGCTGTGCCCGGCGAACTCGGGTCGGGCGGCGACGCGGTGGGCCGCCTCCTCGATCACCTGACGCACCTGATCGAGGTCGGCCGCCGACGATCCGGGCAGGACGAGGTCGACGACGGCGCGGGCCCAGCCGCGCGAGAGGTTGCCGACCAGCCGGATGTCGCCGTTCGGGATGGCGTAGATGGTGCCGTCGACGCCCCGGAAGCGCGTCAGGCGCATCGTCACCTCCTCGACGACGCCGGTGACGCCGCCCACGGTGACGGAGTCGCCGACGTTGTACTGGTCCTCCATCGTCATGATGATCCCGGAGAAGTAGTCGCGCACGATCTGTTGCGCTCCGAAGCCCAGGGTGGCGCCGATGATGGTGGCGCTGGCCAGCAGGGGGGTCAGGTTGATGCCCAGCATCCCGAGCACGATGCCGCCGGTCACGACGAAGACGAACAGCCGCCACACGTTGGCCACCAGGCCCGACATGGTGGCGACCCGCGCCCCGGCCCTTTCCGAGCCGCGCTTGGTGGCCGCCTGGTCGGCCACCCGCTCGAGGAAGCGCCGGATCACCTTGGATCCATAGCGGGCGACCAGGAGTGCGACCACCACCACGAGGAGTATCTCGAGCGGTCGCACGATGAGATCGGTGACCGTGGAGGCCGTGTCGGGGCTCACGCCGGACTTGACCAGCAGGTGGTAGAGCCAGCCGCCGCCCTGATCGACCTGGTCGGACGCGCTGACCAGGGCAGGGAGCGGCGCCAGGGAGGGTGGGATCACGGCCGGTATTCTGTCCCCGAATCACCGACATGACCACCATCGCCCGTACCAGCGTTGCCTCCAGGCGCAGCGTCCCCCCGTTCGACTTCGTGCTTGGTCGCGGCGACGCTGCTCGTGTCCGTCGTCGGGCGTCGTCATGGTCTACACGGCGACCCGGGGCACGCTGCTCGCCCAGGGCGACGACCCCAAGACCTTCCTCAAGAAGCAGGGTCTCTTCGTCGTGCTCGGCGTGATCACCATGATCGTGCTGGCGCTCTTCGACTACCGACGGCTCGAACCGCTGGCCATGATCCTCTACTGGCTCATCATCCTCTCCCTGGTCGGTGTCTTCGTGGTGGGCAGCAGCGCCCAGGGTGCGGCTCGCTGGTTCAGCGTCGGTCCCCTGCAGTTGCAGCCGTCCGAGTTCGCCGTGCTCGCCCTGATCCTGGCCATCGCCTCCTATTGCGCGCGCCGTGAGGAGGAGGGCCTGGCCTGGCGCGACGTCTTCCGGCTCCTGATCATGGCCGGCATCCCGATCGTCCTCGTGCTGCTCCAGCCCGACCTCGGGCACCGCCATGATCATGATCATCGTGCTGCTGGTGATGCTGGCCGTGGCCGGACTGCCCATCCGGATCCTGGTCATGCTGCTGATCGGTACCGCGCTGTTCGCGCTCGTGGCGGTGGAGGCGGGCCTCCTGCACCACTACCAGATCGCCCGCCTGACGACGTTCCTGAATCCCAACCAGAAGAGCACCAATCCACTACGTGCAAGTCAGCCGTCTACAACGGCCAGCAGGCGAAGAACGCCATCGGGTCGGGCGGCATCTTCGGTTCGGGCATCGGGCACGGGGCGCAGACCAATCTGGGCTACGTGCCCGAGCAGCAGACCGACTTCATCTTCACCGCGGTGGGGGAGCAGCTGGGCTTCGTCGGGGCCACCGGCGTGCTCGCCCTCCTCGGCGTGATCGCGTGGCGGGTGCTGCACGCCGGGGTGGTGGCCCGGGACGTCTTCGGCCGCCTGCTCTGCACCGGGCTCTTCGCCTTCATCGCCTTCAGCGTGTTCCAGAACGCCGGGATGACCATGGGCATCATGCCCATCACCGGGATCCCACTTCCGTTCATGAGCTACGGGGGCACCGCCGTGCTGGTCTTCTTTGCCGCGGTCGGGCTTGGCCCTGAGCGTGAGCGCGTCGCCGGCGGTTCCGATGACCGACCTGCAATCGGGCCAGGCGGGCGAGGTGCCAGCGCCAGCCCCGGCCTTCCGGGTCATGGACGTCGAGGACGTGGCGCTCGACCTGCCCGCCCAGTACCCGGCCGTCACCCTGGTGGAGGCCGAGTCGCCCGGGCGGACGCTCGTCTTCCCGGTGGGCCTGCCCGAGGGCACGGCCATGGCCCAGGCCCTGCGGCGGATGGACTCGCCGCGCCCGATGACGCACGAACTCTTCATGCACGTGTTGCAGCGGGCACGCATCGATGTCATCGCCGTCCGCCTGGTCGGGCGCGAAGCGGGCAACCTGATGGCCGAGCTCGACCTCATGTTGACCGGCGGGCGCGAGCAGATCGACTGCCGGCCCTCCGACGGGATCGTGCTGGCGCTGCGCATGCCCGTGCCGGCCCCGATCCTGGTGGACGAGCGCCTGCTCGAGCAGGCGGGCGATGTCGCCCGCTACGAACAGTCCGCCGCTGCATCCGGGCACATCGATCCATAGCTGTCGTTCAGGGAAACGTCTGGGAGGCGCCTTCGTCCAAGGCCCCGGACTTCGATCGGAAATTCTGAAGCCTTGCGTAGGTCGCCCCTTGCCCTGGATGGCCCCACTCGCGGCTCTGGCGCCAGGTTCCTTCAGTCCCGACGCCCGAGGAGGATCGGGACCGTTTCATGTCCAGATGGCCCTGGCTCCTCCGGACTGCAGCTCGGACGGCCGACCCATCCAAGGTTGTGCTCGTCTCGCCAATGGCAGGCGGAGGCAGCGCAACGAAGATCTCGAGGGGCCCCTCAGGTGGTAGGGGAGAAGACCCAGGCGCCGAACCTCCAACCGCCCGAGCCGCCCCCGCCGCCACTTGGGCGAACGATCGGTTGGGTGGGTATGCCCTGATCGTCCTTGGGCGAGCTGTCGAGTGGTCCACCACGACCACCGGTACGGCCGTCGGCGAATCTGACGCCGATCCGCACCATGCCCATCGGTCCGCGGTGCATTCTGGCTTGGATGTCAACCGGATTGTTGGGATTCAGGAGAATCGCCACATTTATCCGGAATCCATTGGGGTACACGTCCAATTGGGGAACCGAAATGACGGCGTTCTCGGTCTGGCTGAGCACCGCGTTGACCGCCAACGTCGAGGGAAGTGTGCCTTCCGAGGGACGATCCCAGGCGGGAGGCGCCCAACGGCGTTCTGCAGGCTGTCGGGGTGGCGGCAGCGGCTCGAAGAAGGTCACCGAACAAAAGGTTATGCGCCGCTCGATGGGCGACGTTCTCTGAGGAGGTGGTCAGGTTGAAGAGAGGGTGCCGGTCGTGAGCGTGGCGACCAGCGGCCTCGTGACAACGCCGTCGAAATCGCTGCGGATGAAAGACTCGATGTCGTCGAGCAGACCCCGCCGGCCCGACTCGTCCATCATCTGGGTGCCGGAGTACGAGAGCATCAGGTTTCGATAGTCCGTGGCGCTGTAGGTCTGGTCCCAGTCGTACCGGCGGACGGCGACTGAGTCAAAGCGCCGATCTGCATCGAGCGCGGCGCGGATTGCGGGATCGACACTGTCACGAGTCGGCGCGGGAGGTCCTATGTGTCCCTGTCCATAGCGCTCGTAGATTGGCTGCGCGGCAGCGAAAAAGCCTGCATCTTCGGGCGAGTCGACCTGGATGAGATCGACGATCGCGACGAGCCCGCCGGGTCGAAGGATGGCAGCGGGCCGATCGGTCTGCGCCTCTGGAGAGATCCAGTGGTAGGCCGGACGCGGAAAACACCGCGTCGGCCTCACCGGCCACGATCTCCATCACCTCGAAGTCACCGACGCCGACGCCTAACCGATCGGAAGAGAGGTTCGAGCGCAATCGTGGCGGCCGTCGCCGGACCGATCTCAATGGCGAACACCGATGCTCCCCGGGCGAGGAGGTCCTTCGTGGCTTGGCCAGTTCCCGGACCGACTTCGACGATGTGAGGCTGGGACGGCAGCATCTCGAAGAGCGCATCGAAAAGATCGGCTGGGTATGAGGGCCGCACCGCGGTCGTAGATCTCCGGGGCTTCGTTGAACGAGAGCCTGATGTCGTCTGGTCGCATCGTTCTTTCTCCTGTCTGCTCGAGATCCCAGCACAGCACCGTCTCCGATCTGCGGCGCCGCCTGCGGTCCCCTCCCGGTCAGCGTTCTGGATCAGGAGGGACCGTCATAGGTCTGTTCCCGATTGGCGTCGTTGTACATCTCCGAGACGATCAGCCAGGACCCGTTTCCCTGGCGTTGGAGAACACGAAGGGAGTGGTTGTCTCTCACCTCGATCTCTCCGCCTCCGACGACTTTCTGTCCCTCGACCTGCAAGTGCGCGGAGACGAGCACGACATCGGCCGTGAGCACTCGCAGCGCAGTCTCAGGCGGAGCCTTGAGCGTCCCGGCATTGAAATTGTCGTTCGAGAAGAGGCCACGGAGATACTCCACGATCTCGTCCCCGCCCTTCTTTACGGTTCCAAAAGCGTTCACCCAGTCCGCGTCCGTGGTGTAAACGCCGATCAGCTTCTCGGCGTCACGCTCGCGGAAGCCGGTCATCAGGGAGATCAGGGTTGTGCCGATGGCATCTTGGTCCGCTTGAGGCAGGGAGGAGATGTCATGCGGGTCGGCTGGTGCGTTCATGTCGATCCTCTCGACCGGTTATTGCTTCTGACGGGTATCGAAGCGAGTTTTCCATGTTTCCGTTGGACTCGACGAGCAGACACACGCAGCAGATGTGGTCGCGTGTGAGAGCGCTCCGCCATGGTCTGGTTGTCTGAGAAGACCGGGCGGATTCCCTGGCTGTCCCGAACCTGGCAAGATCGCCCCATCCCTATCCCGTGGGCGAGGTGCCATGACTGCAGGTGAAAATCCGACCGTGATCAAGATCAACGCCATCACCGTGCCCGAGGATGCCGGCGACGAGCTCGCCTCGCGCTTCGCCGCACGGGCCGGTGCCGTCGACAATCAGGAGGGCTTCGAGGGTTTCGAATTGCTCCGACCCACCGACGACCGCCGGCAGTGGTTGGTCGTGACGCGCTGGCGCGATGAAGAGTCGTTCAAGGCGTGGGTCTCGTCGCCCGCGTTCGCCCACGGCCACGCCGGCGCCGACCGCCCCTCGCCCCACGGCGGCCCGGTTTCGGTCGCCTCGGAGCTGTGGTCCTACGAGGTGGCTCTCGGCTCCGCCCCCTAGGGCAGCGCCCGCCGGCGTGGACCCGGCCGGACGCGCCGGGAATGTCGGCATCCCCTGCTGTGAGACCCCACGGCGCTAGAACATTTGGCGGCACGGTGTCCGCCCGCAGGCCCCACGTGGTTGCGCCGGAACCGGCAGAAGGGAGGGTGCCATGGCTCCCGACAAACCGGCGACCACGCCGCTGACCACCCAAGAGATCGACCTGGACAAGGATTCCTACCTAGGCGACCGCTTCATGATCCGCTTCTCGGAGGACACCCTGAAGCACCGCCCTCTCGGGATCAGGGTGATCGTCGAATTCCTCGGGACCTTCATTCTGGTCACGGTGGCTGCCGGTTCGGGGGTGATCAACCACTACGTCGGTGGTGGCCCGATCAGCCGCACCGCGGCCGTCATCGCTCCCGGCGCAGTCGTGATGGCGATGATCTACGCGCTGGGGCCTCTCTCGGGCCTCCACATCAACCCCGTCGTCACCTTGGCCTTCACGGCCCGCCGGGTCTTCCGAGCGGCCTGGGTCCTGCCGTACCTGCTCGTCCAGTTGGCCGGAGCCATCTGCGCCGCGCTGTTCCTCCAGTACATGTACGGGCATGTTGCTGCGGGCGGGAACTACCCGATCGCCAAACCCGGAGGGGAGTGGCGTTCGCTGGTGATGGAGATTCTGCTCACCGCCATCCTGGTGACGGTCATCCTCAACACCGCGACCGGCTACCGCAGCATCGGGCACAACGCGGCGCTGGCCGTCGGCTCAACCGTGGCGCTGCTCGGGTTGTTCGCCAGTCCCATCAGCGGCGCGTCCATGAACCCAGCTCGTACGCTGGGTCCCGACATCGTGGCCTGGAACTTCACCGGATGGTGGGTCTACGTCGTCGGTGACGTGGCGGGCGCCATCATCGCGGTGGGGATCATCGGTCTGGTGCGTGGGTTGCCCTCGGCAGACGAGCGCGAATCGGCCGAGGGTGGCGCGTTGCCTCTGAAGTCCTGAAGTCGGTCAGCTGGAAATCCCGACAACCGGTCGGGCGAGTCGCTGGCCTCCCGTCGAACCGAAGAACGGCGGTCCATTCGCCGTCGGGAAGGCGAAGATGCCGCCGTCCGACCCGGCCAGGTAGTAGCCACCGCTGACCGCGGACATGCCGACTATCGGCTTGACGAGCTTGAGCGACCCGGCCGATCCGTAGAAGGGGGCTCCGTTCGGCGTCGGGAAGGCGAAGATGCCGCCGTCCGATGCGACGAGGTAGTACTGGCCCGCCGCGTTGACCGACATGCCGACGATCGGCTTGTTGAGCCGAAGCGAGCCGGTCGAGCCCTCGAAGGGGGGCCCGCCCTGGGTCGGGAAGGTGAAGATGCCGCCGTCGGACGCCACCTCGTAGTAGCCGTTGCCGTTGGGCGTCGCCGCCATGCCCACGATGGGCTTGTTCAGCGGCTTGCCGCCCATGGACCCGTAGAACTGCGCGTCGCCGAAGGCGAAGATGCCCCCGTCGGAGGCCACGAGCCAGTACCCGGCGCCGTCCGGGGTCACGGCCATGCCGACGATCGGCTTGTTGAGCCGCACGCCGCCCATGGAGCCGTAGAACTGGGCGCTCCCGTAGCCGAAGACGCCGCCGTCCGACGCCACCAGGTAGTAGCCGTCGCCGGCCGGCATCGTGGCCATGCCCACGATGGGCGCGTTGAGCCGGGTCCCGCCGAGCGATCCGAAGAACGGCGCGCCGTAGCCGAACACCCCGCCGTCCGCGGCCACGACGCGGTAGCCCGAACGGGCGATGGGAGCCGAGGCGTCAAAGGGCAGGAACTGGCCCTCGCTGCTCTCGAAGGTCCCCACCGCGACGCAGGCCCAGTTGGTCAGGCAGGCCACGTCGGTGAAGAAGGTCTGGGGCGAGCCAGCTGCGTCGGGAGTGTTCGTTGCCTGGCTCCAGGCCAGGCCGTTCCAGGTGAAGACCAGGGTTGCGTCGTGCCTCCCACGGCGGGGAGGAATTCGCCCACCGCGGTGCAGGCCGAGGTGCTGATGCAGCTGATCCCGAAGAGCTTGCCGGCGCCGGCAGCGTCGGGACAGTCTCCTGTGTCCAGCCGGCTCCGTTCCACGAGTCGACGATCGGGTGGTGCCCGTTCACGCCGCCGGTGCCGTCGGCCATGCAGAACGACACTCCCACGCAGGACACGGACTGCAGGATGACGTCGGGGAAGCTGTTCGACAGGGTGCTCGGTGTCCAGGTCGTGCCGTCCCACGAGGCGGCGTAGGCACCTCCCGAGGTCGAGTTCCCGGCGGTGCCGACGATCATGCAGAACGTCGGGGTGGTGCACGAGACGCCGAAGCCGAAGGCATCGACCGTGGCGGCCGGGGCTGTCAGCGTCGTCGGAGTCCAGGCGGACCCGTTCCACTCCTCGACGAAGACCGAATTGGGCTCAGAAGAGTGTGCCCACCGCCATGCAGAAGTTGACGGTGGGGCAGGAGACGTCCTGGAGTGCCGTGGTGTCGGATCCACTGTCCTGAACCACCGTCCAGGCCGAACCGTTCCACTGCTCGATGAGGGGCGACTCCAGGCCGGCGTTGACGACGTTGCCCACCGCGATGCAGAACTGCGTGGTGACGCAGGAGATTCCGGCCAGCTGCACCTTGGGTCCTGTTTGACCGTTCGCCGGGGGCAGGGAGACCTCGGCCCAGGTGGTGCCGTTCCACATCTCGGCGAAGGGTGGCAGGGTGAGATTTCCGGGCGCCCCGACCGCCATGCAGAAATCGGCGTTGACGCAGGAGACGGCGTTGTCGACGGCGTTCGCGCCGGGTGGCGCGTTCTCGTCGTGAGGTTCGGCATCTCGGTCCAGTTGGCCGCCGCCACCTGCGCTCCCGGCGAAAAGGTCTGGGTGTCACGGGCCACCTGGGTCGCTCCGCCACCGCCCGCAGGGACCGCCGCGGCCACGAGGGCGAGTGCGCACCCCGCGAAGAAGAGCCGGACCGGCCGAAACATGTCGCCCCCCCTTTCGAATCGCCCGACGTCGTTGTCGCGGCGTTCCCATGGCGACCTTATGCGCCTCGGTTCTTCCTGTGAAACACCGGTGATCGGAACTTGTGCAATCTCCCAGGATCAACTCAGACCCCCTGGCGGTCACCTCGTCCCGCTCAGCGGGCCGGCACCATCGGGGATTCGCCGGGAGCGGCGGCTTCACCGGCGGCCACCATCAGTGCCTGGGCCTGGGCCCCCTCGTCGGAGATGCGGAGCAGGAGGGCGATGAGGATGTAGTTGGCCAGGAGCGACGATCCGCCATAGGCCACGAAGGGCAGGGTGATCCCGGTGAAGGGCAAGAGCCGCACCACCCCCGCCATGATGAAGAAGGCCTGGAAACCGAGAATCAGGGTGAATCCGGTCGCCATGAGCCGGGAGAAGTCCGAGCGCGCGGTCTGGGCGATCCGGAAGCCCGAGCCCACCAGCAGGATGAAGGCCATGACGACGGCGGCGCAGCCGATCAGGCCCATTTCGGTGCCGATGGCGGCGAAGATCATGTCGCTCGTCAGCTCCGGGATCACCGGCCCAGTGGTCGAAGCCGAGACCGGTCCCGCCGACCCCGCCCGTGCCCAAGCCGTACCAGCCCTGGGCGAGCTGGTAGTCGCCGGGGTTCGTGGTCGCCGTCGGCCAGGGGTTCTGCCACTGCTCGACCCGCAGGTGCACCTGGCCGAAGTAGCGCGCGGCGATGTAGGCGCCGACACCGAAGAGCACCAGACCGAGGACGAGGTAGCCGACGCGTCCGGTGGCCACCCAGAGCAATCCGATGAAGAGGACGAAGAGCAGCGCGGCAAAGCCGATGTCGTCCTCGAGGCCGATGATGGCCATGGCGGCGCCCCAGGCCACCAGGATCGGCACCAGGGGCCGGGGATCGAGGAGAGCCGGTTGCCGATCTGGGCGGTCGGAATCGTCAGCAGCTCCTTGTTCTCCGCGAAGTAGGAGGCGAAGAAGATGCACAGGAGGATCTTGGAGAACTCGACGGGCTGGAACGACAGGCTCCCGTAGTGGACCCAGAGGCGAGCGCCGCCGATCGGGGAGAAGAACAGCGGCGCGACGAGGAGAATGCCGGCCAGGAGCAGCAGCAGGTAGCGGTAGCGCTCCAGATCTCGCGAGTAGCGCACGACCAGCAGCGTGAGCACGTAGAGCATCACGCCGAGCGCGGCCCAGGCGGCCTGGCCCTGGGCCTGGCCGGGGTCCCAGCGGGCGATGATCACGTAGCCGATGCCGTTGAGGAGCGCGGCCAGCGGCAGGATGACCGCGTTGGCGTTGGGTGCCAGCCAGCGGTTGGCCATGTGGGCGATCAGGGCCAGGCCGAGGACGATGCCGAGGAAGGCGCCGATGTTGTCGGGGATCTTCGACTTCTGGCCCAGGGCCGCGATGACGTAGAGCGCGACGACCAGCAACGAGCCGAAGAGGAGCAGTCCCAGTTCCGTGCGTCGTTTTGGCTTCGGGCCGAATTGGTAGCTCAGAAGGGTGTGCGACGGGTGCGTGACGCCACGGGCGAATCGTAGTGGTGGGGGGTACGATCATCGGTGACACCTGGCGAGCCCGCGCCTCGTGCCCCCCCTTCCCATGACCCAGACGCAGCCCCAACCACAGCCCTCGTCAGGCAGCCGCACCGGAGTTGGAGCCGGACGCGGAAGTGCAGGTCGGAAGGGGGAGAGCACCGAATCGGCCCAGCCGGCGACGCCGACCTACCAGCAGATCGAGGCCTTCGGGTATCAGCGCTTCACCAACCGGGAGCAGTCCCGCCTCGATTTCGGGGCTCGGCTGCTCGACCTGGCCGAGGACGACGGGCTGCCCTTGCTGGAGCGGGCGAAGTTCCTCGCCATCTTCTCCGAGCTGCTCGACGAGTTCTTCCAAATCAGGGTGGCCGCACTCGAGGATCAGGTGGCCGCCGGCGTGCGCACCCGTTCGGTCGACGGCCTGCGCCCGGGCGAGCAGCTCTCGCTCATCCGGGGCTGGGTCGAGGAGCTGGTGCGCCGCCAGGACTCCATCTTCTTGGACAAGATCGTCCCGGCGCTGGCCGAGGCCGGCATCCGGCTCTCGGACTGGTCGTCGCTCGACGACGACGACCGTGAGCACCTGGTCGACGTCTACCAGCGCCAGATCTACCCGGTCCTCACCCCGCTCGCGGTCGACCCCGGCCACCCCTTCCCGTACATCTCGAACCTGTCGCTGAACCTGCTGGTCGAGGTGCAGGACCCGACATCGGGGGAGCGGCGCATCGCCCGGGTCAAGGTGCCGCCGGCGCTGCCCCGCTTCATCGTGATGCCCGACGGCGAGCGCTTCGTCCCGCTCGAGCAGGTCATCGCCGCCCACCTCGGCTCGCTCTTCCCGGGTATGACGATCGGTCATCACCACGTCTTCCGGGTCACCCGCAACGCCGACCTGGCCCTCGAGGAGGACGAGGCCGACGACCTGCTGGTCGCCATCGAAATGGAGCTGCGCCGCCGCCGCTTCGGCAAGGCGCTCCGTCTCGAGGTCGAGGCGGACACGAGCCAGGAGATCGTCGACCTGCTGGCCACCGAGCTCGAGATCGGGCGCGACGGCGTCTTCCGGGTGGCGGCGCCACTCGACCTGTCCGGCCTCTGGGGCGTCTACGCCCTCGACCGGCCCGACCTGCACGCCGAGATGTGGACGCCCATGACGCCGCCTCGCCTGGCCCAGGTGGCCCATGACCCCGGCGAGTTCTTCGCCATGCTGCGCGAGCGCGACGTGCTGGTCCATCACCCCTACGACTCCTTCGCCACCTCGGTCGAGGCCTTCGTGGAGCAGGCGGCGAACGACCCCGCCGTGCTCGGGATCAAGCAGACGCTCTACCGCACCGGCTACGACAGCCCGATCGTCCAGGCGCTCATTCAGGCCGCCGAAAACGGGAAGCAGGTGGCGGCCATCGTCGAGCTGAAGGCGCGCTTCGACGAGGAGGCCAACATCAGCTGGGCCCGCGCGCTCGAAGAGGTGGGCGTACACGTCGTCTACGGCATCGTCGGGTTGAAGACCCACTCGAAGACCGCCCTGGTGCTCCGGCGCGAGGAGGACGGCGTGCGTCACTACTGCCACGTCGGCACGGGCAACTACAACTCGAAGACGGCTCGCATCTACGAGGACCTCGGCCTGCTGACGTCGGACCCCGAGATCGGCGCCGACGTGGGCGAGCTCTTCAACTACCTCACCGGCTTCTCGCGTCATTCCGACTACCGGCAGATCCTCGTGTCGCCGGTGACGGTGCGCAAGCGCATGATGGCCATGATCGAGGAGCAGGCTGACGCCGGCCCGTCGGGACGCATCGTGCTCAAGCTCAACGGCCTCACCGATGCGGCCATGATCGACGCCCTCTACCGCGCCTCGGGTGCCGGGGTGCAGATCGATCTGGCGCGTGCGCGGCCTGTGCCGGCTGCGCCCCGGCATTCCCGAACTCTCGGAGAACATCCGCGTCCGCTCCATCGTCGGCAGCTTCTTGGAGCACTCGCGCATCTACCGCTTCGGGGGGCCACCGGCTGACCCGGCGGCCGGACCGGGCCTGCCCCTCAAGATCTACATCGGTTCGGCCGACCTCATGGGCCGCAACCTCGATCGCCGGATCGAAGTCGTTGTCCCTGTACACGATCCCGAACTGCAGGGCCGGCTCTTCGAGGTGCTCGATCTCGTGTTCGCCGACGAGACGAACGCCTGGGAGCTCGGGCCGGACCGGCGCTGGCGCCGGGTGCTCAACCGCCACGGCGTCAGCTCGCAGGAACGGCTCAAGGAGCTGGCCCGCGAGCGAGCCCGGCGGCGCATGGACTCCGATCTGCGCGTCGGCGAGGGGGAAGAGGTCAAGGCACCCGGGTAGCGCAGCCACACCGCTGCAGGCGGGGTGCGAGCAGCAAAGATGCATGGCAACCCTGGGGCGCCGATACCATGCCTCGGCATGGCGAGCGTTTCCCTGGCGCTGCGTATCCGCGCCATCGCATCGAGCCGCGGCTGGCTGTGGCCGGCCGTCTCGGCGGCCGTGGCTGTCGTCGGGGTGACCGTGCTCGCCTTCGCGCACCAGCAGATCGACCTGGCCACGTACTTGCTGGGCGGCGCCCACGCCCACTCGAGCAGCCTGTTCACGGTCACGCTGCCGGCGGACAACCTGGGCTTCACCTACCCGCCGTTCTCGGCCCTGCTCTTCGCCCCTTTTGCCCATCTCCCGCTGCGCGTCTGTGAGATCGGGTTCTCCTGGCTCAACCTGGCCGGCGTCTTCGCACTCCTCGTGGTGTCGCTGCGGGCCGTGTGTGCGTCGCTCGACCGGCGCACCATCGTGTGGTGGTCACTGGCGCTGCTGGTGCCGGTGCTCCTCTTCGACCCGGTTCGCCAGACCTTCCTCCTCGGACAGATCAACATCCTCCTGGCGCTGCTGGTGGCGGCCGACATGACCCTCGACCTGCCCATTCCTCGGGGCATCCTGGTCGGGCTGGCCGCAGCCATCAAGGTGACGCCGATCATCCTCGTCCCGTACCTTTTCCTGACCCGCCAGAGCCGCGCCGGCCTCCGGGCGGTCGGATCGTTCGGCGCCGCCGCTCTCGTGGCCACCGTGGTCTCTCCGGCCAACTCGTGGAGCTACTGGACCCACTACATCCGGGACCCCCAACGGGCCGGCATGCTCTCGTGGATCGGCAACCAGGGGTTGCTGGGGGCGATCGAGCGTGGGCTCGGTCACGTCGTCACCACGCCGACGACCTTCCTCATCGTGGTGACCACGGCGGCCGTGGGCTTGCTCGTGGCGGCCGGGGCCTACCGGCGCTCGTCGCCCGTCCTCGGCTTCCTGGTTGTCGAGGCCACCGAGTCGCTGGCCAACCCGGTCTCGTGGTCGCACCACTTCATCTGGGTCGTGCTCCTCGTGGCCTGGCTGGCCCTGGCCGAAGACCGGCCCCGCTACGGCGAGTGGTACGCGCTGGGGGTCTCCGTCCTGTTCTGGTCCGCGCCCTACTGGTGGGTGCCCCACGGCCCCGCCATCGCCTTCGCCGGCCGGGGCTGGCTCATCCCTGTGTCCGATGCCTACGTGATCCTCTTCCTGGTGCTGATCGCCGGAACGGGCGTGCGGATCGGACGCGCCGCCGTGCAGCGGCCCGTCGTGCGCCGCCGGGCTGTGGCTCCGTCGGGCGCCAGCGCCAGCGCCAGCGCCTGATCGGGTCGGAGGTCGGTCCGACTCAGCGTTGCGCCGGTTCGCCTGCCAGGGCGACGAGGGTAGATCCCTGCCCCAGCCATCCCGGAGGCGTCGACGACGTCCGGACGACGCGCCAGCCGGTGACCACGAGGAGCTTCTGTGGATCACCGGGCAGGAACTCGCTGGGGCGCCCCTGGCCGACCGTCCGGCGCACTACGTCGAGCGCCTCGCGCACGGCCTGGCCGCGCCCTCCTGGTTCGGGCGACACCGCGAAGGTGGCGGCGAGCACACTGCCCGGGGCGGCGCGGGCGCGCAGGGCCTGACCGAGCGCCGCAACGGACTCGAGGGTCAGCTCTTGGAAGAGACTCTCGGCCACGAAGAGTGAGGGCCGATCCGCGTCGTGGCCGGCCGAGGCCAGCCCGGCCTCTACATCGTCGGAGCGCAGATCGAGACCGAGAAAGCGCACGTTGTCCACGGAGAGGTCGAGGGAGTCGAGGCGCCGTCGCTTGTCGGCCAGGGTCTCGGGGTGGTCGACCTCGAACCATCGGACCGATCCGCCGCCGAAGCGCAGGGCGCGCCCGTCGTAGCCGGCGCCCAACAGCACCACCTGGTCCAGCCCACGGCCGAGGGCGTCGGCCACCTCATGATCGACGAAGCGGGTGCGCGCCGGCCAGATTCGCCGCGCGGCCCGCGGGCAGGGCGACGGGTCCGCGCACGCTCTGCTCGAGCGCGCGCTCGGCCTCCACGTTCCCGCCCGGGGTCGAGGGACGGGTCCGCTCCAGGCGAGCACGGCCGGCCGCGGCCCAGCGCGCGGAGAGGGATGGTCGGCCGCGCACGCTGTTGCCTCAGGACGTGGCGGCGTTGGGCCTCGTGGCGGCCCGCGGGTGCCCGAGCCGGAGTGACAGGTACGAGATGCCGCCGAAGGGGATGGGCAACCAGAAGTTGACCAGGCGCCAGCTGAGGACGCCGGCCGCGGCCACGTCACCCGGAACGTGAAATCGGGTGAGCACGGCGACGATGGTGAGTTCGACCACGCCGAGGCCGCTCGGGGTCAGCGGGATGACGGCGAGGATGTTGGCCAGCCCGTAGCCGACGAGGACGTCGATCGGGTCGATGTGGGCGCCGAAGGCAAGCAGGAAGACCCAGAGCGAGAAGGCGTCGAGCAGCCAGTTGGCCGCGGCCCAGATGCCTGCCCACACCAGGAGGTCCGAACTGGAGAAGAGGATCTTCATGCGGTCGGCCACCTTCTGCACGAGCGAGGTCACCGTCTCGGCCCGCACGAAGGGCAACCGATCCGCCAGCCGCTTCACGAAGGTCTGGGCGTGCTTCTCACCCCTGGTCAGCATGTAGACGACCCCGGCGAAGATGGCGATCAGCAGCACGCCCAGGATGGCAGCGAAGCCGTACAGCGGGTTGTAGCCCTGGAGCGGGATGGAGATCAGGAGGGCCAGCCAGAAGATCACGTTGAGCACGACGGCCGAGCCGATGCCCTGGGTGGCCAGACCGAAGGCGGCGGTGCTGCCCGACACCGTGCCCCCCGGCGCACCAGGCTCGGTCAGCAGCCGGTAGCTGGCGGCCGAGCCCGGGACCGTTCCGCCCGGCAGCGTGTGGCTGATGGTCAGCGCCCACATGTTGATGCGGAAGATGCGGAAGCGGGAGGGCGCACCGGGAGAGAGCACGGTGCGGGTCAGTTCGGCGTAGGCGACCAGCGCACCGATCTCGAAGAGGACGCCGAGGACGAGCCAGAGGAAGTTGAGGTGGCTCAGCTGGTGGAACTCCTTGCGGGCGCTGGCCAGCTCGGGGAGGAGGACATACTCGCCCACGAAGAAGAGGAAGAGCACCATCAACGTGATCTTCACGTTGCGTGGCAGGAGCTTCCGCCTCACCCACGGCGGGGATTCCGCTCCTGGTTCCCCTTGCGCCTCCTGCTCCATTGCGATCACATGCTTGCACGTCCGCCGCCCGAGAAAGCGCCTCTCGAGCGGTCAAAGCTGCCAAGCTGTGTCGCCATGGCCGCCCGCTCCCGCCACACCTGGCGGTCCCGACTCACGGGAAGCGCGGAGAGCCGGGGCGTGCCGCTGGCCACGATCGTCACCGCGGTTGCCGTCATCGTTTTGCTGCTCGACCTCAACGCGGCACTGATCCTCTGCCTGTGGGTCCTGCGCACCATCGTCCTCTACGTCGTCATCGCCTTGTTCCTCACGCTCCTCTTCACGCCGGCCACCCGCTTCATGAAGCGGCGCCTGCACCTGAGCCACGGCGGAGCGGTGTTGCTGGTGTACCTCGTCGGCCTGATTGTCTTCGTCGGTCTGGTCTACCTGTTCACCCAGCCGCTGGTGACAAGCGTCGAACACTTCGGCCCGCAGTTGTCGCACCTGATCGCCGAAGCCAAGAAGGGAAAGGGTCCGATCGGCAAACTGATCTTCCGCCTGCACCTGCAGAAATACCTCTCCGAGAACTCGTCGAAGCTCACGTCGCAGATCACCCACGTGCTCAAGCCCGCCACCGCACTCTCCGTTGGGGCGGCCGCCGCGTCGACCGTCATCGCCCTGGCCACCATCGCCGTGCTGACCTTCTTCACGATGCTCGAGGCGCCTCGCATGTGGTCGGGCTTCCTGGGCGTGTTCCAGGAGTCGACGGCCAACCGGCTCCACCGGGTGGTCGACGAGACGATCAGCTCGGTCACCGGCTACATGCTGGGGAACTTCCTGACCTCGGTCATTGCCGGCGTCGTCGTGTTCGTCTCCCTGACCATCCTGGGCGTGCCCTTCGCCGGTCTCCTCGGCATCTTCGTGGCTCTGGTGGACCTCCTGCCCCTGGTCGGAGGGCTGCTGGCCGGCGTCCCCACAGTGATCATCGCCGCCATCCACTCGGTGCCGGCGGGGATCATCATGCTGGTGATCTTCCTGGCCTACCAGCAGGTCGAGAACCACATCCTGAACCCGGTGATCATGAGCAAGACGGTGAGACTCAACCCCTTCTGGGTCCTCATCGCCGTCCTGGTCGGCGCCACCCTGGGCGGCAAGGTGGCCGGCGGGCTGGGGTCCTTCGTCGGCGCGCTCATCGGCATTCCGGTGGGCGGCGCGCTCCAGGTGATCGTGCGCGAGCTCCGGCGCGGACCCGACGACATCGACCCGCTCGACCGCGTCAAGGACGAGGAGCCGGTCGAGATCTGACCATCCCGTTGGGCGGTGAGGGCGTGGCCGGGGCCGGGATCCCCGGCACCGCGTCCGGGAGCGGGCCGGGCCGGCCAGGCATGGGCGGCCGGCGAAGGTCCAGGTCGGGGGCGGAATGCGGTCCGACCGCCGGGTGCGCTCCCGCCCGGGTCAGGGCGGCAGCACCCCCTAGACTGCATCGATATGCGGCCGCTGGTTGTCATTCCGACCTACAACGAGTCGGAGAACATCGAGCGCATGCTGCACCGGATCGCCGAGTGCCTGCCCGGTGCGGGCGTGCTCGTCGTCGACGACGGCAGCCCCGACGGCACGGCGGAGATCGTCAAGGCGGTGGCGGCGGGACTGCCCGACGCCCATCTGCTGGCGCGCACCGAGAAGTCGGGGCTGGGCAGCGCGTACCGGGCCGGCTTCGCCTGGGGGCTCGAGCGCGGCTACGACGCCTACGTCGAGATCGACGCCGACTTCTCGCACGACCCGGCGGCGCTGTCGAGCGTCGTGGCACCGATCGAGGAAGGCTTCGACGTGGCCATCGGGTCGCGCTACGTCGAGGGAGGGTCGATCCCGAAGTGGGCCTGGCACCGCGAGCTGCTCTCGCGCGGCGGCAACGTGTACGCGTCAGCTGTGTTGGGGCTGGGAGTGCGCGACTGCACGGCCGGCTACCGCTGCTACTCGGCTCGCATTCTCCGCCAGCTCGACCTGGAACGGATCCGGGCCGAGGGCTACGGCTTCCAGATCGAGATGACGTACCGGGCCAAGCAGCACGGTGCGGGCATCACCGAGGTGCCCATCAGCTTCGTGGACCGTACGGCCGGCGAGTCCAAGATGTCGTCGTTCATCGTCGTCGAGGCGCTGATGTTGGTCACGTGGTGGGGTCTGGGCCGCTTCCTGCGTGGCCTGCGCACCATGGCGCAGGGCCGCAGCGGCAAACCGAAACAGGGAAGCGGCGGGCCGGCATCGCAGACGGCGGCGTCCAACGGAGCCGGGCGGCAGCACACCGGTTCGGGAGCCGAGGATGCGGTGCACTCGGCATGAACAAGGAACGGAGAGTCCGCACATGACGGTCGACACGACGCAGACGCGCATCCTGGTCGTCGACGACGAGCCGAACATCGCCGATCTTTTGTCGGCCGCGCTCACATTCGAGGGCTACCAGGTCGGCGTGGCGGCCACCGGAGCGGAGGCGCTCGAGCAGGTGCGCTCCTTCCGCCCCAACCTGGTGATGCTCGACGTGATGCTGCCCGACTTCGACGGGAACGAGGTCTGCCGGCGCCTGCGCAACCAGGGCGAGCAGATGCCCATCGTCTTCCTGACGGCGCGTGACACGACGCAGGACAAGGTCGAGGGCCTCAGCATGGGCGACGACTATGTGACGAAGCCCTTCAGCATCGAGGAGCTGATGGCCCGGGTCGGCGCCATCCTGCGCCGCGCGGGCGAGGTGGCGGCGGCCGACACATCGACGCTGCAGTTCGCAGACCTCACCATGAACATCGACACCCACGAGGTGTGGCGCGACGAGCAGCCGGTGGACCTCACGGCGACCGAGTTCAACCTGCTCCGCTACCTGATGGAGAACGCGCGACGGGTGATCTCCAAGTCGGAGCTGCTCGACAACGTGTGGGGCTTCGACTTCCATGGCGACCCCAACATCGTCGAGACCTACATCAGCTACCTGCGCAAGAAGATCGACGTGACGGAGCCCGCGCTCATCCACACCATCCGGCGGGTCGGCTACACCCTGCGTCTTCCCCGGGACGGATGACCCTCGAGCGGCGTCTGGTGGCCGTGCTGGCCCTGATGCTGGTGATCGGCCTGGTCGTCGCGGATTTCGTCACGTATGTCTCGGTGCGCTCCTTCCTCTACGGCCGGGCAGAC
Source organism: uncultured Acidimicrobiaceae bacterium (assembly GCA_963840435.1). Taxonomy (GTDB): domain Bacteria; phylum Actinomycetota; class Acidimicrobiia; order Acidimicrobiales; family RAAP-2; genus Bog-473. The sequence goes on from CAWIYY010000003.1 coordinate 198,901, forward strand.
GCCACGCTGTCCCAGGACGAGGCGCTGGCCTTCAACTACCTGAACTTCACGGCCGGGCGGGGCCTGCCGGTCAACGAGGGCAGCCTGTCGCGGCGCGTCTCGACGGACGTCTACGTGATTCTGCGCAACGACAAGGGCCACGTCATCATGCGCCGCCCTTCGGGACCGGCCAGCAATCCCGACCCCTCGCCCATCCTGACCAAGGACATCCCGGTGCAGCACGTGCCCCTGGCCGAGGATCGTGGCTTGGACTCGGGTCGCTATGGCGGCATCTTCCGGCCCGACCCCGACGCCGTGATCCTGGGCAGCACCGACGACCCTGACGGCGAGTACCGGGCCATCGCGGTCAGCGTGCCCCAGGGCACCCTGATCACCTCCCTGTCGCTGAACCCGACCAACGACACCCTCAGCTCGCTGCGCAAGGTCGAGTTCATCGCCAGCCTGGCCGTGCTGCTGGCCCTGTGCGTGCTCAGCGCCCTGTTCGTCCGGCGCGGCCTGCGTCCTTTGCGCGAGATGGCGGGGACGGCGGACACCATCGCCTCGGGTGACCTGAGCCGGCGCGTCCCCCAGGCCCAGACCGAGACCAAGGACGAGGTCGGCCGGCTCGGGCTGGCCCTGAACAAGATGCTGACGCAGATCGAGTCGGCTTTCGCCGAGAAGTCGGCCTCGGAGGAGCGGCTGCGCCAGTTCGTGGCCGACGCTTCGCACGAGTTGCGGACGCCCTTGACCTCCATCCGGGGCTACGCCGAGTTGATGGGTCGGGGCGGTTTCGCCGACGAGCAGGGGCGGAGCAAGGCGCTCAAGCGCATTGAGGAGGAGGCGGCCCGTATGGGCGGTCTGGTCGAGGACCTCCTCCTCCTGGCCGAGCTGGACCGGGGCCGCCCCCTCCGCCTGGAGCCGGTCGACCTCCACCGGATCAGCGCCGACGCGGTGGACGACTCGGTCGCCGTGGCGCAGAGCCACCAGCTCACCCTGATTCCCGGGGGCCCGATCGTGGTGATCGGCGACGCCGAGCGCCTGGCCCAGGTGGCCCACAACCTGGTGCGCAACGCGCTGGCCCACACGCCGGCCGGGACCAAGGTCGCCGTGTCCACCCGGGCCCAGTCCGGCATGGGCATCATCGAGGTGTCCGACAACGGTCCGGGCATCCCGGTCGAAGAGGCGGCGCGGGTGTTCGACCGCTTCTACCAGGGCGACAAGTCCCGCGCCGGGAGCGGGACCGGCCTGGGCCTGGCGATCGTGCACGCCATCGCCGAGGCGCTCGGGGGGACGGCCGAGGTCCGTGCCGCACCCGGGGGTGGGGCCTCGGTCGTCGTGCGCATCCCGCTGGCCTCCTCCCACCTGGCCGCGGCGACGCCGGCGTCTCCGCCGGCCCGCTCAGCGCAGCTGCACTGAGGTCCCGGGCACGACGGTTTCGAGCACCGTCTTGAGCTTGACGTTGGTCTCGGCCGCCTCTGCTTCGGGGTCCGATCCGGCCACGATGCCGGCCCCGGCGCGCAGCGAGAGGCGGTCGGCCGACCCGCTCAGCTGGGCACTGCGCAGTCCGATCATCCATTCCCCGTCGCCACCGGCGTCGACCCACCCCACGGGTCCGGCCCAGTAGCCACGGTCGCCCGCCTCGCTCGCCACGATGCGCTCCAGCGCCTCGGCCCGAGGGGTGCCGCCCACGGCGGGCGTGGGGTGGAGCTCGGCCAGCAGGGTCATGACCGGGTCCGCGCCGGCCAGTGTCCCCTCGATCCGGGTGCCCAGGTGGGCCACGGAGCGGAAGGCCACGAGGGACGGAGCCTCGGGCACGGCGAGGCTGGAACAGAAGGGGCCGAGCTGAGCAGCGACGGCGTCGACGACCAGGCGGTGCTCCTCCCGGCTCTTGGCCGACCGGGCCAGGTCGCGTTGGGCGACGGCGTCGCGGCGGGCGGTGTCGCCCCGGGGCACGGTGCCGGCCAGCGGATAGCAGGTGACTTGCCGGCCGTGGCGGGCCACCAGCAGCTCCGGGCTGGCTCCGAAGAAGGTGCCGTCGGGGACGGGCATGGAGAAGACGGTGCAATTGGGTTCGGCCGCGCGGAGGCGGCGCAGCACGGAGGCCAGGGGTAGAGGCCCGGTCAGGTCGACCGCCAGCGGCCGGCCCAGCACGACCTTGCGCAGCGTGGCCCCGTGGGCGCGCATGGCGGCGACGGCGTCGGCCACGATGCGGGCGTAGGCGGCCGAGTCCATGTCGGTCGACACGCGGGAGACGGCCGGGTCGTCCGGGGCATCGAGCCCGGTGTCGTACTGCCAGAGCACGGACTCGAGGAGCTCGTCGGTGCCCGGGAGCGGTGTGCCGGTCGGGCCGACCGCGGTGACCCAACGGTGCGGCACGCCGTCCTCGTCGCGGGTGATGCCCATGGTGAAGCGGGGGATGACGAGCAGCCCGCGCTCGGCGCCGGTGAAGGGCAGCGCACCGAGGGCCACCGGTCCCGAGCCCAGGCGGCGCACGGGATCCTCGGACGGGATGGCGGCCAGGGCAGCGGCGGCCTCGCCCGCCCGGACCAGGGTGGCAGTACCCCAGCCGACCAGGGTGAGGCCGGGACGGTCGAAGAGCACCGTGGGGCTGCCGTCGAACTGCAGCGGGTCGGGCCCGTACTCGAGGGGGACCGTCCGGGCGTGCAGCTGCTCGGTCACGGCGCCCCGGTGCGGGTGGCCAGCACGAGCTGGCTCAGGCCGCCGGCCAGGGGCCGGATGCCCACGGCGGAGTACCCCGACTCGAGGAGGAGCCGACGGAGTGAGGCGGCGGGCGGCAGGTAGGCCACGGAGCGGGGTAGGTAGCGGTAGGCGTCGCCGTCGGAGAGGGCAGCACCGATCACCGGTACGGCTTTGGTGAACCACAGGTCGTAACCGGCCCGGAGCAGGCGCGAGCTGGGCGCGTCCACCTCGAGCACGGCCAAGCGCCCACCGGGGCGCAGCACGCGGGCCGCTTCGGTGAGGGTGGCGCCCAGGTCGGTGAAGTTGCGCAGCGCATAGCCGCAGACCAACCCGTCGAAGGTGGCGTCGGGGAAGGGCAGGCAGGCGCCGTCGGACTCGACGAGCGGCGTGGGCTGATCGTTGGCAGCCAGCATGCCCGCACTGAGATCGGCACCGATCATCCGGTAGCCCTGCCGGCGCCCGAGGCGGGAGAGGTCGCCGGTCCCGCAGGCCAGGTCGAGGACCAGCGCGCCGGCGGGCAGCCCGAGCCCGGCCACGGTGGCGCGGCGCCAGCTCTGGTCCAGCCCGAACGTCATGAGCCGGTTCACCAGGTCGTAGCGGGGCGCGATGGTGTCGAACATGGCCCGCACCCGCGCCGTCTTCTCGGCACCGGTGGGCAGGGCCGGGTCGGCCCGGTGCCCGTCGGGGGCCGGGCTGGCCGCCTCCGGTGTGGCGGTCAGCGGTAGTACCGGTAGATCACCTGGGCCACGCAGGCGGGCTTGGCCGTGTCCTTGACCTCGAAGACGAGGTCGTAGGTGACCTGGACGCCTCCCTCGACCTCCTCGACGCCCGACACCGAGGCGCCCATGCGCAGCTCCGCGCCGACCGGCACCGGGGTGGGGAAGCGCACCTTGCCGCAGCCGTAGTTGACCCCGAACTTCATGTTGTCCACCCGGATGATCTTGTTGAGGAGCACCGGGGCGAGCGACAGGGTGAGGTAGCCGTGGGCGATGGCGACGCCGAACGGCCCGGACTTGGCCCGCTCGGGGTCGACGTGGATCCACTGGTGGTCGTCGGTGGCGTCGGCGAAGAGGTTGACCCGCTCCTGGGTGATCGTCTGCCACTCCGAGTGGCCGAGCTCCTTGCCGGCCCAGTCGTGGAAGGCGTCGACGCCGTCGATGACCGTGATCATGGGTGTGCTCCTCGCTGGTCAGGATCGCTTCTGTCCCGGGACAGTACCTGCCCAGGCGACCTCACTACGCTGGGCCAGAGTGTCCCTCGCGCACGAGCACGACCACATTCCGCCGCATCACCACCGGAACATCGGTGGCGGTGCGGCCCGGGCGGCGGTGTTCGGCATCAGCGACGGTCTGGTGACCAACGTCGCCCTCGTCCTCGGGATCGCGGGCGCCAACCCGGGCGGCTCGATCGTGCGCCTGGCCGGGGTGGCCGGCCTGGTGGCCGGATCCTTCTCTATGGCCTCCGGGGAGTACCTGTCCATGACGGCCCAACGTGAGCTGCAAGAGCGCGAGCTCGAGGTGGAGCGGCGGGCCCTCAGCGACAACCCAAGAGGCGAGGCGGCCGAGCTCCGGGGCATGTACGTGCGGCGCGGCATTGAGCCGGGGGTGGCCCACGAGATGGTGAACGAGGTCATGCAGGATCCCGACCTGGCCCTCGAGACGCACGCTCGCGAGGAGCTCGGGATCTCGACGCAGAGCCTGGGGTCGCCCTTGCAGGCGGCCGGCGCCTCCTTCGTCACCTTCGCGCTGGGTGCGTTCGTGCCCCTCGCCCCCTGGCTCTTCACCTCGGGCACCCTGGCCATCGTCCTCTCGGTGGTGCTCGGTGGCCTGGCCTCCCTGGCCGTGGGCGTGGTGCTGGCCCGCTTCACCGAACGGTCGCCCGTCCTCTCCGCTCTGCGCCAGTTGGCGGTGACCGCCGTGTCGGCCGCAGTGACCTACGGCGTGGGCCGGGCCATCGGGAGCGGTCTCGGCTGACGTCCTGCTCAGCCGGGACCGCGCCGGTAGGAGCGGTCGACGTGGTCGACCGTGAACCCGAGCGCGCGGTAGAGGGCGACCGCGGCCTCGTTGGTGGCGTCCACGTAGAGCATGCCCACGGGCACGCCGCGCCGGGCCAGCGAGACCAGCCCGGCCACGGTGAGGGAGCGGCCCCAACCCTGACCGTGGTGGCGCGGGTCGACGGCGATCACGTAGATCTCCCCGAGCACCGGCACGTGGTCCCGGTGCACCTTGGTCCAACAGGATCCGATGAGGCCCGGGCCTGAGGGATCGTCGGCCACCAGGAAGCCCTCGAGGTCGACCCAGTCCGCCGCCATGCGCTCGCGCAGCATCTGGACCGTCCAGCCGCCCTGCTCGGGGTGGCCGGCGAAGGCCCGGTTGTTGGTGTCGACCCAGGCCTCTTCGTCACGGCCGGGCTCGAACGGGCGGGTGGTCAGGGGTCGGGCGGCCGCGACCACGGCGGGGTCGAGGGGAAGCGGCAGGCGCATCTGCAGCAGGTCGCGCTCGGGACTGAAACCGTGGCGTGCCGCCAGGGCATCGTCGGCCGGGCCGGCGCCCATTGCCCACAGATGGATCGGCGCCCCCGGGGGCGCCAGGCTCAGCGCGCGCTCGACCAGCGCGGCGGCGCGCTCGCCGCTCTGGTCGGCCGGATCGACGACGAGGTGGAGCGAGACAGAGCCGTCGCGGGCGGGGAAGAGGAGCGCGGCGCCCATGAGGGCGCCGTCGCGCCGGGCCAGGACGGCACGGCCGCCGGACGGGCTGCCCTGGGTCACGGCCAGGAGCTCGGGATCAGGCAGGGGCGGGTGGTCGGCGGCCACGGTCACCTGGGCTACGAGGGTGGCCAGCGCAGCACGCTCGGTCGCGGCCAGTCCGTCCAGCTCGACCACGTCCGCGTCCACGTCCACGGCGGAGAAGGTAACCCGGTACCGTGAACCGGTGGCGAAGCCAAGGACACCGAAAGGTCGGGCCAGGCTCACCGTCGAGCGCCTGGCGGCGCGGTACCCGGGCACGGCCAAGGAGTTGTGCGCCCTCGACCACGACGGGCCGTTCCAACTGCTCGCGGCCACCATCCTGTCGGCCCAGTGCACGGACGCCCGGGTGAACATGGTCACACCCGTGCTCTTCGGCAAATACCCGGATCCGGAGTCGTTGGCCGCAGCCAACCCCGAGGATGTCGAGGAGATCATCCGGTCGACCGGGTTCTTCCGCTCCAAGACGAAGAGCCTGATCGGCATGGCGGCCGACGTGGCCGAGCGGTTCGGGGGGGAGGTGCCCCCCAAAATGGAGGACCTGGTCACCCTCCCCGGGGTGGGGCGCAAGACGGCCAACGTGGTCCTCAGCGTCGACTTCGGGCTCCCCGGTCTCCCGGTCGACACCCATGTGCTCCGGGTCAGCCAACGACTCGGCTTGATCGACGAGCTTCCGGCGGCCCAGCAGAGCGACGCGGTCAAGGTGGAGCTGGCCCTGAATTCGATGATCCCACCGGCCGAACGAGGGACCTTCAGCCTGCGTACCATCCTCCACGGCCGGGAGACCTGCGTGGCCCGGAAACCCCGGTGTAGAGAGTGCCCGTTGAACGACTACTGCCCGTCTGCGCAGTAATCAGCGCGAAGTAGGTCTTTTTTCCCCTTTTTAGGCAATTTCGCGTTTCTCGTGGTGAAATCGACGAATCCAGACGCTACGATTCCTAATTGGAACCGGTTCCCGCCACCTGGTTCCAAAAGAGTCGATGCTGGGATCCGCCTCCCGGCCGACTCGCCCAATGCCGGCCTTCGGGCCGGCATTGGTGTTTGCAAACCCTGGTCAGACCCCCGGGACGCCGTCGGTATTACTCAGGGTGCTACCATCTTGGCATGGTGACCAAGCGGTCGGTCTCCCTCGATGACGAGGTGGCGGTGGCCGTCGAGCAGGCGGCCAAACAGGACGGGGTGTCCTTTAGTGCCTGGTTGTCGAGCGCGGCGGAAATGCAGCTGCGAGTCCGCCAAGGTCTGCGCGGCGTCGCCGCCTGGGAAGGCGAGACTGGCTCGCTCAGCGCGGAGGAGGTGGCCGCCGGTGAAGCACTGCTGGCCCGCCTGCGCTCCGGGGTGTCGGGGGTCGCTTCGCGGGTCCGCCGGCGATGAGCGCCACCCGGCGCGAGGGTCTCGTCTACGGGCTCGGCGCCCTCCACGCGGCGGCCCGGGGCGACCGCATGATGTGGGCGCTGCATCGAGCCGCCCTCTCCAACGGGATCGTGCCGGTCGTCCCCGCGGTGACGGTGGCCGAGGGCTACCGCACCGAGGCACGCAGCGACCGCATCGACGAACTGCTGGCCGGCACCGAGGTCGAGCCGTTCGGCGGCGAGGCGGCCCGGCGTTCCGGCGAGATCGCCGCGCGCTGCGACACCTCGGACCTGAGCGTCGTCGCCGTGGTCGAGGTGGCTGAACGTCGTAACTGCGCCGTGGTGGCCCAGCGCCAGACCGTGCTGCGCACGGCCGCCGCGCTCGTCGGCCACGAGCTCGTGCTCTACGCCGTCTGAGGCTGGGTTCGGCCGCCGACCGGCTCCGGGCTCAGCGCGCGGCGTAGCGCTGCAGGCGGCGCAGGGCCCCGCCGAGCGCCCGCTCCACCGCGATGAGCTCGTGCGCCATGTCCTCGTCGCCTTCGTTGAGCGCGCCCTCGGCCATGGCGGTGACCCGGCGCTGCAGCTCCTCCATGCTCGAGGAGAGGGACGAGAGCTCAGCGGCCGACGACATGCCCTGATCATGGCCGATACGGACGAGTCGATCTGCCCCGGGGGCTCCGGGAGCGTCATGGCGCGCCAGTAGCCTTGTGTGCTCATGCCCCTGCGCGTCCTGGACCTCCGCGGCACCCCACCGCCCTACGAGGACGTCCTGCCGCGCCCGGATGCGCCCGGAGCGGACGTCCACGAGGCGGTGGCCGGCATTCTGGCCCAGGTCAGGGACGAGGGGGACGCCGCCGTCATCAGGTACACGGCCGCGTTCGACCGGGTCGACGTGGCTGAGGGCCTGCGCGTCGGCCAGGGGGAGATCAAAGAGGCGGCCGAGCGGGTGACCCCGGCGCTGCGCGGCGCGCTGGAGTCGGCCTTCGCCCGCATTGTGGCGTACCACGGCCACGAGGGGGCGCCCCCCGGGGACTTCGTCGACGGGGGAGTCCGCGTGCGGCACCTCACCCGGCCGGTGGCCAGGGCCGGGATCTACGCGCCGGGCGGGAGGGCGCGCTACCCCTCGACCGTACTCATGTGCGCAGCCCCGGCGCGCGTGGCCGGGGTGGGCTCACTGGCGCTGTGCGTCCCGCCGGCCTCCGACGGGCGGGTGGACGACGCCACGCTGTGCGCGGCCCAGGTGGCCGGGATCGACGAGGTGTACCGGATCGGCGGGGTCCAGGCCATCGGCGCCTTGGCCTACGGCACGGCGTCGGTCCCCGCGGTCGACGTCATCGCCGGTCCGGGAAACGCCTACGTGGCCGAGGCCAAGCGGCAGGTCTCGGGCGTGGTCGGCGTGGCCTCCGCCTTCGCCGGACCTTCGGAGATCGTGGTGGTCGCCGGACCCTCGGCCGACCCGGGCTTCGCCGCCATCGACGTGGTGGTCCAGGCCGAGCACGGTCCCGACGGGCTGGCCTGGTTGGTCACCTGGGACCCCGACCTGCTCGAGGCGGTGGTGACCGAGATCGGCCGCATCGTCGACGCCTCGGACCGCCAGGCCGACCTGAAGTCCACGCTGGCCAGCTCGGGCATCGCCTGCCTGGTCGACGGTCCCGACGAGGCGCTCGCCGTGGCCAACGTCGTCGCGCCGGAACACCTGCAGCTGATGGTGCCCGAGGAAGCCGGCCTCGACATGCTCGACGGGGTGCAGAACGCCGGCGCAGTCTTCATCGGCGACTGGGCGCCGGCCAGCCTGGGTGACTACATCGCGGGTCCCAACCACGTGCTGCCCACCAACCGGACGGCGCGCTTCTCCTCGGCGCTGCGGGCGGACGACTTCCGCAAGCACGTGCACGCGGTCACGGCGACACCCGAGGCCATGCTGGCGCTCGGCCCGCTCGTGCGGGTCTTGGCCGAGACCGAGGGGCTGCCGGCCCACGCCGAGTCGGTCCAGCGCCGCCTCGACGCCCTCGACCTCGAGACCCGGCCGTGAGCGCGGTCCCGCCGGTCCGGCCCGATCTCGACCTGGGGGAGGGCTACCACTCGCCCCAGGTGGAGGCCGAGGTCAGGCTCAACACGAACGAGTCCCCGTTCGCCCCACCCGACGTCTGGCGCCAGGAGCTGCTCGACGCGCTGGCCGAGGTCTCCTTCCACCGCTACCCCGACCGCCCGGCCACCGAGCTGCGCCAGGCACTGGCCGACCTGCACGGCGTGACGCCCGAGGACATCTTCTGCGCCAACGGTTCGAACGAGGTGCTCCAGAGCCTGCTCCTGGCCTTCGGCGGGCCGGGGCGGCGCGCCCTGGTCTTCGAGCCCACCTACGCGCTGCACTCGCACATCGCCCGCATCACCGGGACCGAGGTGGTGGAGGGCGGGCGCGACGACGACTTCGAGATCGATCCGGCGGACGCGCTGGCCCTGATCGGCTCGAGCGCACCCGACGTGACGTTCCTCTGCTCGCCCAACAACCCGACCGGGCGGGCGGAACCTCCGGCGACGGTGGAGGCGATCGTGGCCGCCGCCCCGGGCCTGGTGGTCGTGGACGAGGCGTACGGGCAGTTCTCGCCCTGGAGCGCGCTGGCCCTGCGCGGAGCGGGCCAGCCAGGTCTGGTGGTCACCCGCACCTTCTCCAAGACGTGGGCGCTGGCCGGGGCCCGCCTGGGCTACCTGGTGGCCGAGCCCGCCGTGGTCGTGGCCTGCGAGGCCGTGGTCCTGCCCTACCACCTGTCCGTGCAGACCCAGTTGGCCGGCCTGCTCGCGCTGCGTCACATGCCCGAGATGGAGGCACGGGTGGCCCGCATCGCAGAAGAACGGGGCCGGGTGGCCGCGGGCCTGGGCGACCTGCCCGTGGACAGCTGGCCCTCGGACGCGAACTTCATCCTGTTCCGGCCGCGCCAGCGTCGACGCGGACGACGTGTGGCGCGCCGCTCGCTCGAGCGCTCGATCCTCATCCGCAACTGTGCGAGCTGGGACGGGCTCAAGGGCTGCCTCCGCGTCACCATCGGGACGCCCGAGGAGAACGACCGCTTCCTGCTCGCGTTGAAGGAGAGCCTGTGACCAGCCGCCGCGCCAGCAAGGACCGCGCCACCAAGGAGACGACGATCGCCGTCGCGCTCGAGCTCGACGGCGCCGGACGGACCGAGGTCTCGACGGGGTTGCCCTTCTTCGACCACATGCTCGAGCAGCTGGGCAAGCACGCCGCCTTCGACCTTTCGGTCAAGGCGGAAGGCGACCTGCACATCGACGCCCACCACACGGTGGAGGACGTCGGGATCGTGCTCGGCGGCTGCCTGGCCGAGGCCCTGGGCGACAAGGCGGGGATCCGGCGCTTCGCCTCCATGCTGCTGCCGCTCGACGAGGCGCTCATGGCCGTGGCGCTGGACATCTCGGGCCGGCCCTACCTGGCCTACGGGCTCGACTTCGCCCCGGACACCCCGGGCCTGGGTACGCCGCCGTTCGACCCGCAGCTGGCCGAGGAGTTCTGGCGGGCCTTCGTGACGGCGGCCGACATCACGCTGCACATCCGGCGGGTCGAAGGGAAGAACACCCACCACATGCTCGAGGCCAGCTTCAAGGGGGTCGCCCGTTGCCTGCGCGACGCCGTGCGCGTCGAAGGGGGTGGCATTCCCTCGACCAAGGGGAGCCTGTGAGCGCACCGCGTGGTGGCCGTTCTCGACTACGGCATCGGCAACCTGCGCTCGGCCGAGAAGGCGCTGCAGCACGTGGGCGCGGCGGCCCGGCTGGTCACGGAGGTGGGCGACGTCGAGGCGGCCGACGCCGTCGTGCTGCCGGGGGTGGGCGCCTTCGGCGCTTGCGCGGACGCGCTGCGGGAGAGCGGGCTCGACGCCCCGGCCCGCGGGGCCATTGCGTCGGGCGTCCCGTTCTTCGGCGTGTGCGTCGGTTTCCAGCTCCTCTACGAGGCCTCGGTGGAGAGCCCGGGCGCGTCGGGTCTCGGGGTGTTCCCTGGCACGGTGGCGCCGTTACCGGCGGGCGTGAAGCACCCGCAGATGCAGTGGAACGTGCTGGAGCCCACGGGCACCGACGTGCCCGCCCTGCTCGAGGGGCTGGGTCTCCGGCCCTGGGTCTATTTCGTGCACTCCTTCGCGCCACCGATCGGCGCGGAGACGGTGGCCGTGTGCGACTACGGCGGTCCCGTGGCCGCCATGGCCAACCGGGGCGCCCTGTGGGGTGCCCAGTTCCACCCCGAGAAGTCGGGCACGGCGGGCCTGGCCCTCCTGGCGAACTTCGTGGCCCAGGCGGCGTGATGGACCTCATGCCGGCCATCGACCTGCGCGGGGGCGAGGCCGTGCGCCTGACCCAGGGCGACTTCGACCGCCAGGCGCGCTACGGCGATCCGGGCGCGCTGGCGGCGCGCTACGTCGAGGCCGGGGCCACCTGGATCCACGTCGTCGACCTGGATGCGGCGCGCACAGGGGTGTCCCATGAGCGCGGGGCGCTGGACCGGATCCTCCAGCTGGCCTCGGCCGCCGGTGTGCGGGTGCAGACCGGCGGCGGCATCCGGTCGGAGGACGCGGCAGCCGACCTGCTCGAGTCCGGCGTGTCCCGAGTCGTGCTGGGCACGGCCGCCCTCGAGAATCCCGACCTGGCGGCGCGCTGCGCCCGGCGCTGGCCCGGCCGGGTGGCCGTGGGCCTCGACTACCGGGTGGGCGACGACGGGGTGGCCGAGGCCTTGGGGCACGGCTGGAGCCAGGGTTCGGGCCGGGCCGTGACCGAGCTGCTGAAGATCTGGGCCGACGAGCCCATGGGGGCCGTCGTGGCCACGGCGGTGGCCCGCGACGGCATGCTCGAGGGGCCCGATCTTTCGGGGTTGGCCGTGCTCCTGGCCGAGACGGCACTGCACGTCGTGGCCTCGGGCGGCGTGGCCTCGCTGGTCGACCTCGCGGCACTGGCCGACCTGGCCGGGAACGGACGCCGCCTGGCCGGCGCCATCGTGGGCAAGGCCATCGTCGACGGTCGCTTCAGCATTGAGGAGGCGGTGGCAGCGTGCGCAGCATCCGCCTGATCCCGGTGTCTCGACGTGACCGGAGGGCGCGTCGTCAAGGGCGTGCGCTTCGTCGACCTGACCGACGAGGGTGACCCGGTCGAGCTGGCCGCGCGCTATGACGCCGAGGGGGCGGACGAGGTCACCTTCCTCGACATCACGGCCTCCTCGGACGGCCGGGACACGATGGTCTCGGTGGTGGCCCGCACGGCCGAGCAGGTCTTCATCCCCCGACCGTCGGTGGCGGTGTGCGCAGCGCGGACGATGCCCGCCGGCTCCTGCGGGCCGGGGCGGACAAGGTGGGCGTGAACACGGCGGCGGTGGAGCGCCCGCGCCTTGTGCGCGACATTGCCGACGAATTTCCGGGGGCCAGTGCGCCGTGGTGGCCATCGATGCCCGTCGACGAGCGGTTGGCGCCGGGTGGGAGGTGCACACCCACGGCGGGCGAACCCCCACCGGCCAAGACGTGGTGGCCTGGGCGGTGGAGTGCGCGACAACGGGGCCGGGGAGATTCTGCTGACTTCCATGGACCGTGACGGGACCAAGGACGGTTTCGACCTGGGACTGACCCGGGCGGTCGTGGACGCGGTGGACGTGCCCGTCATCGCCTCGGGCGGGGTCGGCCGGCTGCAGGACCTGGTGGACGGCGCGCTCGACGGCGGTGCCGACGCCGTCCTCGCCGCCTCGGTCTTCCACCGTCGGGAGTTCACCATTGCTGAGGCCAAGGCCTTCATGGCCGAGCACGGTGTGACGGTACGTCCTGTCTGACCTGGAACGACGCCTTCGTGCGGTACCGTGAGAGGGTGCCGACGTCGACAAGGAAGAACGGAGCGAGCGAGGCCGTGGCGGCTGACAAGCAGCCCATCTCGGTGCTCTTCGACCGGGTCATGGTGCAGATTTCCCCCACTGACGGCGAGCGCAGGTCCCGGGCGGGCATTCTCATCCCGGCGACCGCCCAGATCAGCCGGCGCCTGACCTGGGCCGAAGCGGTCGCCGTCGGGCCGCACGTGCGGACGGTGAAGATCGGTGACACCGTGCTCTTCAATCCCGAGGACCGCTTCGAGGTCGAGGTCCACGGCGAGGAGTACGTGATTCTGCGGGAGCGCGACATCCACGCCATCGCCTCGCCCCGCAACGACAGCGGCACAGGGCTCTACCTTTGAGTGCCGTACCCGAAGGGGTGGCACTGAAGACCGACGAGGCTCTCGTGGGCGAGGTCGACTTCGCCAAGGGCGACGGGCTCGTGCCCGCCATCGTGCAGGACGCCAGCGACGGCACCGTGCTCACGATGGCCTACATGGATGCCGAAGCGCTGCGCCGCACCCTGAGCACGGGGCGCTCGTGGTTCTTCAGCCGGAGCCGACAGGAGTACTGGCAGAAGGGCGAGACCTCGGGAGACCGCCAGTACGTGCGCGAGGTGCGCATGGACTGCGACGGCGACGCGCTCGTGGTGCTGGTGGACCAGCACGGTCGGGGCGCCTGCCACACGGGCGAGCGCACCTGCTTCTACCGCACCGTCGGCCGCGGTCCGGGCGTGCCGGTGGCGTGAGATGCCGATGACCGGCCCGGACGTCCTCGACTTCAGGCCCGATCCGGCCGAGTTCGCCGCGCTGGCCAAGGAGCACGAGATCGTGCCCGTCTGGTGCGAGGTGGTGGCCGACACGCTCACTCCGGTCGCCTGCTTCGCCAACATCGTGGGGGAGGGCGAGGGCTTTCTCTTCGAGTCGGTGGAGGGTGGTGAGCGCTGGGGCCGCTACTCCTTCGTGGGACGCCAGCCGCTGGCCACCTTGACCGCCCGGGGCCGCCAGGTCGAGACCACCGGCCAGCTGGGTCTGCCCCCGTCGAACGATGGCATCCTCGCCGCGGTCGAGGCATTGGTGGCCCGGTTCGAATCGCCGAACCTGAACGGCCTGCCGCCCCTGCACGGCGGTCTCGTCGGCTACCTCGGCTACGACGTCGTGCGCGAGGTGGAGCGCCTGCCCGACCCGCCTGCCGACGACCTCGGTCATCCGGACGCGGCGCTCGTCGTGATCGGGCAGTTCTGCGCCTTCGACCACTGGCGCCAGCGCATCGTCCTGGTGGACAACGTCGTGGTGCCCCAAGGGTCGGGCGGCGTGCCCGACCCCGCTGCGGTCTCGGAGGCCTACGAGGGCGCCTGCGCCCGCCTGCGCCAGCTGGCGGCGGACTGCGCGCTGCTCGGGGCCGGGCGAGATGGTGGCGGCGCCCCCACCCGGCCTCGAGAAGGCGGCGGCGGAGCGCACGATGACGTCGGCCCAGTACATGGCGTCGATCGACGCGGCCAAGGAGCACATCCGGGCGGGTGACATCTTCCAGGTCGTCCTGTCGCAGCGCTACGACCTGACGCTCGAGGCCGATCCCTTCGACGTCTACCGCGGACTGCGCCTGCTCAACCCGAGCCCGTACCTCTATTTCCTTCGCTTTCCCGAGTCGACCGTCGTCGGGGCATCTCCCGAGCCGATGGTGCGCCTGCGCTACAACGTCGTCATCTCGCGTCCCATTGCCGGCTCGCGCCCCCGTGGCGAGAACGAGCAGCACGACCGCATGCTCGAGGGTGAGCTGGCCGAAGACCCCAAGGAGCTGGCCGAGCACATCATGCTGGTCGATCTGGCCCGCAACGACGTCGGACGGGTGGTGCGTTTCGGGAGCGAGAAGGTCGACGAACTCATGACGATCGAGCGTTACAGCCACATCATGCACATCACGTCACAGGTGTCCGGCGAGCTCTCGGAGGGCAAGGGGCCCATCGACGTGCTGCGGGCCACCCTGCCGGCCGGCACGCTCTCGGGAGCGCCGAAGGTGCGGGCCATGGAGATCATCGACGAGCTCGAGCCCACCAAGCGCTGCGTCTATGGCGGCGTCGTCGGCTACATCGACTTCTCGGGCAACCTGGACACGGCGATCGCCATCCGGACCATGGTGGTGACCCCGGATGGCCGGGCCAGCGTGCAGGCGGGCGCAGGAATCGTGGCCGACAGCGACCCAAAGTCCGAGGACGAGGAGTGTGCCCACAAGGCGGGGGCGCTGCTGGTGGCGGTCACCGCGGCGCGGCGCATGAGCGCGGCGAGGTCGATCCGATGAGCGACCCCGAAACCACGGCGCTGCGTCACGGCGCCGGCGCCTACCGGACCGTGCGCGACGTGCTGGCCGTGCGAGGAGCGGATGCCGAGACCTACCTGCAGGGACAGCTGAGCCAGGACCTCGGCCCGCTGGCCGTGGGGGCGTCGGCCGACTCACTGCTCCTCGAACCCGACGGCAAGCTCTCGGCTCTGCTCCGGGTCACCCGGACAGACGGTCAGGGGTTCGTGCTCGACGTCGAGGGGGGCTACGGCGAGGCCGTGGCGACGCGGCTGCGCCGCTTCCTGCTGCGGTCCAAGGTCGAGCTCGAACCGCTCGACTGGCGCTGCCTCTCGCTCCGGGGGCCCGCGGTGCCCGAGATGGCGTCGGGCCTGCTGACCGCTGTCGGCGAGCGTGGGGTGCTGGCGCTGCCCTTCGAGTGGAACGGGTGGACGGGCATCGACCTGCTCGGTCCCGGCGACGTCGTGCTCGGTCCTGACGAGCTCCCGGCCGGCCTGGTGCGCTGCGGCGCCGACGCGGTCGAGGAGTGCCGGATCGTGGCTGGCGTGCCGGCCCTGGGCACCGAGCTGACAGCCAAGACGATCCCGGCCGAAACGGGCCTGGTGGCGCGGACGGTGAGCTTCACGAAGGGGTGTTACACGGGCCAGGAGCTGGTGGCCCGGATCGAGGCCCGCGGTTCGAACGTACCCCGGCGCCTGGTCGGGCTCGTCGCAGATGGCGATGGTGGGTCGATGGCCCGGGGCATGACGCTGCACGCCGGGGTACCTCCCGACGGCGACGGCGCCGCCGACGACAAGGTGGTGGGAACGGTGACGTCGGCTGTCCGAAGCAGCGTCCTCGGCGGCTGGGTCGGCCTCGGTTACTTGCACCGCAGCGTCGAAGCACCCGGCCCGGTCCGGCTTCGCTCGGGCGACGGCATCGGCCACTCCCATCCGGCCCGCGTGGCCACGTTGCCACTGGCCTGATCGTCGTGACCGAGCGCACGCCTGCGGGTTGGGAGAGGCCGGCGCTGCTGGTCGTGGGGGTGGCCTACGCGCTGGGGGCGGCGGCCACGACGCCCTTCTCGGTGGCGGCCGACGTGATGACGGGAATCCCCATCGTCCTGCTGGGCGTACTCGCCGTGGTGCGCTGGCCCCTGCGCCCCCAGCCGGTGCGCGCTCCGGGGAAGCACCCCTACCGCGACTGGATCATCCTCGGTGTGGCCATCCTCGTGTGGGAACTGGCCGACTATGCGGCGCGCGGGAGCCGGGCCGATCATCCGACCTTCAGCTCCATGGTGGACGCCGTGGATCGTTACTACGTGCTCAAGGCAGTGGTGTTCTTCGCCTGGCTCTGCCTCTGCGCCTTCGTGGTGCAGGCCGGCACGGCCCGGAGCGAGACATGACCTCGAGCGGGTTCTACGCGGTGTGGGCGCTGCTCGGGGCGGCGACGCTCGGGTTGTGGGCGCTCTCGTACCGTCGAAGTTCGAGTCTGGCCCGGCCAGCGGCTGTCGTTCGGCGCGTGGCCACTGGATCGATCTTGCGCGTTGTGCTGGTGGTCGTCGTGATGTTCGCCGGCTGGCATTTCTTCGCCCGTTAGACCCGCCGCCCCGGGTCGCCCGTCGATAGCCCGTGGCTTCCCACCGCTGTGAGCTGGGAAGATGGGTTGGCCCAGGCACGTGTTGTGCAGACGTGGAGCGCACCCCTTTTGCAACCTGCCGTCACCGGACATGACACGCCAGGGGTGCACGCTCTGTCTATGAGACAGCGGGAGCACCAGAAAGAGGCGGCGTCGACGGCGAGCGCCGACGAGCTCCCCGAGCTCAATCCTTGGCGGCAGATCGGCTGGATCTTCCGCGACGGTGACTGCATCGCCATTGAGCGCCAGGGCGAAGAGACCCGAGCGCGGCTGGTGGGGGATTGAGCGGATGATCAAGGTGACCCAAGTCGCGGACGACGGGACCGAGACAGCTTCGATCGAAGTGGACGACTTCACGATCGAGGTGCTCTACGCGGGCCTGGCCGAGATGCTCAAGGGCGCGACGCACACCCGCCGGGACCATGCCGACGAGCTGCGAACTGCCCCGTGAGGCACGCCGGCGTCGCGTGAGGATCCTCACCCGTATCCACACATAGTCAAGCGGGATAGTGTGGACGGCCGGCAGGCGTGCTTGCTAGCGTCCGTGCCTTCGGAGCAATCCCCTCTCGGCGGAAGAGTCGGAACCGCCAGGCCACGTCGGGCAAGGTGACGGATCGTGCAGTTCTCTCGGTTGGTGGGGCCCATCGGTTTGGCGGCCGTTGCCCTGGCAGCGTGCGCCATCGCTGCGCTTGCCATGGGATTCGGGGGTCAGTCCAACATACGGATCGTCGGCACCTCCGGCGCGTACGTGCTGCCCAGCTCCGTGCACACCCGGACCATCGTGCGCTCGGCCGCACCATCCTCACCTCCCGCCACCCAGGTGACGGCACCGGCCACGCAGAGCTCCGTGCCGCGGGCTACGGCGGCCTCGGCCGTACCCCCGGTCGGGAAGGCGACCGCTTGGGGCTGCGCGTCGGCGCTGCTCTATCTCGATGCGTACGCTGCGCCCGGTTTCACCCTCGAATGCCCGGCCGCATCGCAGGGCCACGAGGCGAGCACCAGCTGCATCTCGCAGAACTCACCCTGCGACGAGCAGCGCGTGATCACGATCGCCGACCCCTGCCCGGCTGCGTACATGAACGAAGCGTCCAACTCGTGGGTACTCATGGCGGAGTCGAACGCCCCCATAGACCCCTACGGGCAGTGCCCCTGACCTGAGCGCACCGGCGGTGAAAGAGCCCGCCGCTACGCTGAAGCGTCATGCCGACCTACCTGGGGGAGATCCTGGCCACCCATCGTGCCCAGGCCGGTGCCGACAGCCGCGACGTGGGTGAGCTGGTGGAACAGGCAGCCATGACACCGGCTCCCCGCGATTTCGCGGCCGCCCTGCGCGGCGAGGGACTGGCCTGCATCGCCGAGATCAAGCGGCGCTCGCCCTCGAAGGGCGATCTCGACCCGGCTCTCCAACCCGACCGGGTGGCCAAGGAGTACGAGGCCGGGGGAGCAGCCTGCCTGTCCGTGCTCACCGACGAGGACTACTTCGGCGGCAGCCCAGACGATCTGCGGGCCGCTCGCCAGGCCTCCGGGCTGCCGGCCTTGCGCAAGGACTTCACCGTGCGCGAGGCAGACGTGGCCGATGCCCGGTTGATGGGTGCCGACGCCATCCTCCTCATTGTGGCGGCGCTGGACGACGACGAGCTTCGCGGCTTCTCCGCCCTGGCCCGCACGCTCTCGCTGACGGCTCTGGTCGAGGTGCACGACGAGTCCGAGCTCGAACGGGCGCTGCGGGCCGACGCCCGGGTGATCGGGGTGAACCAGCGCGATCTCACGACCTTCAACGTCGATCACGAGCGCGCCTGCACGCTGGCGGCGCGCATCCCGTCCGACGTGATCGCAGTGGCCGAGTCGGGCATCCGCGACGGCGATGACGCCCGGCGCCTGGCCGACGCGGGGTACGACGCCATCCTCGTGGGCGAGACCCTGGTGCGGGCGAGCGACCGGGCAGCCGAGCTCCGGAGCCTGATCGGGCATCCCGTGGGCCCGCGATGAGCGGCGAGTTCTTCGTCAAGATCTGTGGCATCACCTCCGAGGCCGACGCGCTGCTGGCGGTGAGCCTCGGCGCGTCGGCCATCGGCTTCATCTTCGCTCCGTCGCCCCGCCAGGTGTCGGCGCAGCTGGCCGGCGACATCGCCAAGCGCCTGCCCGAGCACGTCCTGACCGTCGGGGTCTTCCGCGACGAAGCGCCCCAACGGGTGGCAGAGGCCATCCACGTGGCCGGGCTGGGCGCCGCACAGCTGCACGGTCATGAAACCGCCGAGGAGACCACCTGGGTCCGCAAACGGGTGCCGACGGTGATCAAGGCCTTCCGGGCCGGCGAGCGAGCCATCGCTCGCTTCGACGAGTTCGGGGCCGACTACCTCCTGGTCGACGGGGACAACCCCGGCTCGGGCCAGGTGTTCGATTGGCGCCTGGCCGAGGGCGTGGCCGACCACCACCGCCTGATCGTCTCGGGTGGTCTGCGGCCCGACAACGTGGCCCACGCCGTGGCCAACCTGCGGCCGGCCGGTGTGGACGTGTCCACCGGGGTGGAGTCGTCGCCGGGGCGAAAGGATCCGCTGCTCCTGCGCGACTTCATCGTCAACGCCCGCAAGGCGGCGGCCGACGCCTCGCTGCGCGATGCGCCGGACGAGACCGTGGAGGGCGAACCCTACGACTGGCGGGACGGATGAGCGGGCCAGAGCGCACGGAACGTCCCGGGGAGGACGGTCGCTTCGGCGAGTTCGGCGGCCGGTTCGTGCCCGAGTCGCTGATGACGGCGTGTCTCGAACTCGAGAAGTGGTTCGACGACGCCTGGGCCGACCCCTCGTTCCGCGATGAGCTCTCGCACCTGCTGCGTGATTACGGCGGCCGCCCGACGCCCGTGACCGAATGTGTGCGCCTATCCGAGCGGCTCGGTGTGCGCGTGCTCCTGAAGCGGGAGGACCTGGCCCACACCGGTTCGCACAAGCTCAACAACGTGGTCGGACAGGCCCTGCTCACGAAGCGTATGGGCAAGGCGCGCATGATCGCCGAGACCGGAGCGGGGCAGCACGGGGTGGCGTCGGCCACCGCGGCTGCGCTCTTCGGGCTCGAGTGCACCGTGTTCATGGGCGAGGTGGACACCAGGCGGCAGGAGCTGAACGTGTTCCGCATGGAACTTCTGGGCGCCGAAGTGCGGACGGTGACCTCGGGCAGCCGCACCCTCAAGGACGCGGTGAACGAGGCGATGCGCGAATGGGTGGCCACGGTCGACACCACCCACTACTGCCTTGGGTCGGTCATGGGACCCCATCCCTTTCCTTACATGGTGCGCCAGTTCCAGCGCGTCGTCGGCGAGGAGGCGGCCGAGCAGTGTCGTGTCCTCCTGGACGGAGCCGCGCCCGACGTGGTGGTGGCCTGCGTCGGTGGCGGCTCCAATGCCGCGGGCACCTTCGCCGGCTTCGTGGACTCGGAGGCCCGGCTGGTGGGCGTGGAGGCCGCGGGCGGCGCCGCCATCACCAACGGGATACCCGGGGTGCTCCATGGGATGTATTCCCAGCTCCTCCAGGACGAGGCGGGGCAGATCGAGGAGGCCGAGTCCATCTCGGCGGGTCTGGACTATCCGGGACTCGGGCCCGAGCACGCGCATCTGGCGGCGATCGGCCGGGCCGAGTACTCGACGGCTGGGGACGAGGAGGTGCTCGAGGCCTTCCGGCTGCTGAGCCACACCGAAGGGATCATCCCTGCGCTCGAATCGGCCCATGCGCTGGCCTGGGTGGCGCGCTCGGCAGGCACGGACGCCCTCCCGGCCGGTTCGACGGTGATGATCACCCTGTCCGGCCGTGGGGACAAGGACGTGGCGCAGGTGCGCGAGATTTTCGGTCAACGGCGCGATGGCTGATCTCGAGAAGGAGTTGCGCTCGCGCCGCCAGCAGGGACGCAAGCTGCTCATTCCCTACGTGATGGGCGGCATGACGGAAGACTGGGAACAGACCCTGGCGGCGGTGGTGGCGGCCGGGGCCGACGCGGTCGAGGTGGGCATCCCCTTCTCGGACCCGATGATGGACGGCCCGGTAATTCAGGAGGCGGCGCTGCGGGCGCTGCGGCGCGGCATCGTGCCGGACGACGTGATCGACGGCATCGGGCGGGCTGAAGCCCCCGTGCCGATCGCCGTGATGACGTACTACAACATTGTGTTCCGGGCCGGGCACAAGCGGATGGCCCGATCCCTGGCCGGCGCCGGCATCGGTGGCGCCATCCTGCCGGACCTGCCCATCGAGGAGATCGAGCCGTGGGCGCTCGAAGCCGACGCGGCCGGCGTCGACACCGTGCTCCTGGTGGCACCGTCCAGCCCGCCCGATCGGGTCGAGCGCATCTGTGCTCGGGCCCGTGGCTTCGTCTACGCGGTGGCCCGGATGGGCGTGACCGGTGAGCGCAGTGATCTCGGCAGCGCCGCGGCGAGCGTGGTCGAGCGCATCCGGCGCGTCAGCGACATGCCGGTGTGCATCGGCGTGGGCGTCTCGACGCCGGAGCAGGCGGCCGAGGTCTGCCAGGTGGCCGACGGCGTGGTGGTGGGCTCCGCGCTCGTCCGACGTCTGATCGAAGGCGGCGGTCCTGACGGCGCCGCCGCGTTCGTCACGTCGCTCCGCCAGGCCATCGACTAGCCGCGGACGCGCAGCGCCCGCTCCGTGGCCAGGGCGAGCGCCTGCTGCCCCGCTGCAGTCGGATGCGCCACGCGCCAGACGTAGCGCTTGAGGTTGCTCACCGCCCCGAGCGCGCTGGCCTGGAGCGAGCGGCAGAACGAGCTGGGATGGACCGCGTCGGTGGCGGTGCAGGCGTTGGCGGCCAGGATCCTGGCGAGATCTCCACTGAGGGTCGTGGCCGGGATGCCCTCAGCCGAGAAGACCCAGGGGTTGGCGGTGCACAGGCCGTGCCCGTTCATGGTCCCGCTGACGTCGACCAGCCGCACGTTGGCGACGTGATGGGCCCGGGCGTCGGCCACTGCGCCGGCGATGGCCCGGTTCAGCGCGACCAGCACGACCTGCGCCGCGGCCGTGGTGGAGCCGGCATTGGACTCGAGGGCGGAGCAGACCAGATTGGTGCCGGCCTGCGAGTGGACGGATCCGTCGACGATCTGTCCCGGCTGGGGAATGGGCTGGTAGTAGTCGAGGACGGCCACCGTCTTGGTATGCGGTGCAAGCTCCTCGATCGTGGCGGCCAGGCTGGCCCGCACGGCGGCCAGTTTCTCGGCGACCGCCTGGGTGACCGTCCCGTTGCCGACGCAGGTGGCGCCGAAACCGATGTCGAAGCCCAGCACGCGGACCAACTCGTTCTCGAGGCAGCCGGCGAAGTCGATGTCGTCCGCCCCGGCCTGCAGCAGGACGAGCCGGGCCGGGTGCGCGACCAGACCGGCGGACGCGACCTCGTCGGCCAGGTTGCGCGTCTGCAGGGGCGGTGCCGGGCACTGGGTGTCCCGTGCCGTGTTGTCGGAGGCATCGGCCACCGCGCCGCTGATGGCCAGCTGGTCCTTGACCAGGCGGCAATTCGTGGGGCGGACGGTCATGGAGAGACCGAGCGCGTGCGCCACGAGGCTCGGATAGGCCAATGGGGACGGGCCCTGGGAGACGGCGCTACTGGGCAGCCCCAGCTGGGGTGTCTGGTAGGGATTGGCCAGGCCGTGGCCGTAGGGGACCGAGTCGCCCAGCGCGACGGCTCGGGTGGTGGGCGGAGCCGGGGGCGGGGGCGGCGCGCTGCGGGTGGCCAGCACGCCTGCGGCGATGCCAGCGGCGACGACGGCCACCGCAGCGCCGGCCCACAGGGCGGGTCGTCGTCTGCGCGCGCTCGTGGTGCCGTCGTTTGCCATGGTCGATCCCAGCGCGCCGCCCGGCGGCGCCGGAGGGTGTGACGCTAGCGGTTGGGTTCAGCCAGGAGGCAGCAGGACCAGGCAGCCGTTGTGGCCGCCGAACCCGAAGGAGTTCGACAGCACAGCTGCTGGTTCCCAGGCCAACGGCTCCCCGTGCACGATGCGCAGGTGGATCTCGGGATCGGGCTCTTCGTAGCCGGCGGTCGGCGGAATGGTGGCGTGGTGGATGGTCAGCACGGCGGCCACCGCCTCGATGGCGCCGGCGGCACCCAACCCGTGGCCGGTGACCCCCTTGGTAGAGGTGACCAGTGGTCCGGGCTCGCCGAAGACCTTGTTGATGGCCCGGGCCTCGGCCAGGTCGTTCAGCGGGGTCGAGGTGCCGTGCGCATTGATGTGGCCGACGTCACCGGGGGTGATGCCGGCGTCGGCCAGGGCGAGTTCCATGCAGGCGACGGCGCCCGAGCCGTCGGGGGCCGGCGCGGTGATGTGGTGGGCGTCCGACGTGCTGGCGCCGCCCGCCACCTCGGCGTAGATGGTGGCGCCCCGGGCCACGGCCCGGTCCCAGTCCTCGAGCACGAGCGCGCCTGCACCCTCGGTCATGACGAAGCCGTCCCGCCGGATGTCGAAGGGCATGGAGCGACCGGTGGTGGAGAGTGCCGTCATGTTCGAGAAGGCTGCCATGGCCACCGGGTGAATGCTGGCTTCGGAGCCGCCTCCAATGGCCACCTCGCAGCGGCCCGTGGCCACGAGGCGCGCCGCCGCGGCCACCGAATGCGTGCCGGCGGCACACGCGGTGCAGATCACCTCGGAGGGTCCACGCCAGCCGAGTCGCATGGAGATTCCCGCGGCACCGGCGTTGGCCATCATCATCGGGACGAGGCGGGGCGAGACGCGACGCGCCCCCCGCTCGTTGTACACGCCGACCTGCTCGGCCAGCGTCTCGAACCCTCCGACGCCGGTGGCGAAGATGACGCCGGCCTTGGCCGGGTCGACGTCGATCTCTCCGGCATCCTCGAAGGCCATCGTTGCCGAGGCCACGGAGAATTGGGCGAACCGATCGACCTGGCGTACCTCCTTCGGGCCGAACCAGACCTCGGGATCGAAATCTCGGGCCTCGCCCCCGATGACCGAAGGATGCAGGAGACCTTGCCAAAGCGCGTCGACGCCCACCCCGCAGCAGCTGACTGCACCGAGGCCGGTCACGGCGACGCGCCGCCCCTTGACGGGGCCGTCGGGGCCGATGCCGAGTTGCATCAGAGCTTGGACGAGATCAGGTCGTAGGCCTGTCCCACGGTTGCGATGTCCTCGAGCTCGGTCTCCTCGACGGTGACGTCGAACGCCTCTTCGAGGGCCATGACCAGCTCGACCAGGTCGAGGCTGTCGGCGTCGAGATCCTCGGCGAACTTGGCCTCCTTGGTGATCTTGTCCGCCGGCACTTGCAATACCTCCACGGCGCACTCGCGAAACTTTTCGAACGCTGCGTCGCTGTCCACTCTTTTTAGCTCCTTTGTCTTTGTGTACCTAGAACGCTACAGGCCCATGCCGAGCCCGCCGTCGACCGGCAGGACGGCCCCTGTGACGTAGGCGGCAGCATCCGAGGCCAGGAAGCCAACGACCGCCGCCACATCGCCGACGTGCCCAGCCCGTCCCAGAGGAACCTGGCTGGTCATGAGCGCGACCCGCTCCTCGCCCAGCGCAGTGGTCATGTCGGTGTCGATGAGGCCGGGCGCCACGACGTTGACCGTGATCTGGCGGCTGCCGACCTCGCGAGCGATGGCCCGGGCCATCCCGACCAGGCCGGCCTTGGATGCGGCGTAGTTGGCCTGCCCAGGCAGACCGACGAAGGCTCCGACGGACGACACGAAAATGATGCGCCCCTTGTGCAGGCGGAGCATCTTCGCAGCGGCGCGCTTGGCCACCCGGAAGGACCCGGTCAGGTTGGCATCGATCACGTCGAGGAACGCTTGCTCGCTCATGCGCAGCATCAACGCGTCCGACGTGATGCCGGCGTTCGCCACCAGCACCTCTACGGGACTCCAATGCTCCTCGATCGCCAGATAGGCCGCCTCGACGTCCTCGCTGTTGCGCACGTCGCAGCGCACCGGGAAGAAGCGATCATCCGCACCCTCGGGTGTCGCCGGAGGTTCCTCGGAGCGGTAGGTGGTGGCCACCCGGTCGCCGTTGGCCAGGAACCAGCCGACGCAGGCCGCGCCGATCCCGCGGGTCCCGCCTGTCACCAGTACGACCGCCATCAGAAGGTGTCGGGCACCCGGAGCCAGACGAGCGGCTGTCCGTCCTGCACGCGCTCGCCGTCGGCGGCCAGCCATCGGATGACTTGGCCGGCAAATGGGGTGCGGACCTCAGAGATCCCGACCCGTCCGACGAGGTCGCCCACGAGAACCGAAGAAGAGCCGCCGTTGCCCGTGCCGGGAAGAAGGCCAGTGCCTGGTGCCTGTAGCGAGCCCTCCGGACTGAAGATGCCGCTGGACGGGCTCACGACCACCCGTTCGGACATGTAGAGGTGCTCGCCCTGGTGGAGGGCGGGCTCGGCCTGCCAGGTGTCGGCCTGGGCCACCTGGTCGATGAGGGTGTCGAGGTCCTCGGGCTTCGAGACGGAGAGTGACTGGATCTCGGGCAGGCTGCGTTTGGCCAGCCCGCTGAGCACGCCACCCGGTCCGAGCTCGACCAGTGACGTCAAGCCGAGCCCGGCGAAGGTCTCGAGGGTCTGGCGCCAGCGCACCGGGCTGCAGAGCTGCGCCGAGAGGAGGCCGGGCCATTCGGCGGGGTCGTCGTGGACGTGCGCGTCGACGTTGGCGACCACGCGCACTTCGGGGGTGAGGAAGGTGACCTCGGCCAACGCCTTGCGAAGCGGCGCCCGGGCGCCCTGCATCAGGGGGGTGTGGAAGGCACCCGAGACCTGGATGGGCATCACCCGCTTGGCGCCCAGGCCCTTGGCCAATTCGCCCGCCCGCGCCACCGCCTCGGCGGTGCCCGCGATGACGACCTGGCCCGGCGCGTTGTAGTTGGCGATCCACACATCGCCTTCGGCCCGCATGCAGGCCGCCTCGGCGTCGTCGTCGGCAATGCCGAGCAGGGCGGCCATGGTCCCTGGAGCCTCTTCTCCGGCCCGGGCCATCGCCTCGCCCCGGGCCACGACCAGTTGGATCCCATCTTCGAAGCCGAGTGCCCCGCTGGCCACCAATGCGGTGTACTCGCCCAGACTGTGTCCGGCGCAGGCGGCAGGGGCCAGGCCGATCCGCTCGACGGCATCGAGCACCACCAGGCTGAGCACGGTGGTGGCGAGCTGTGCGTTCTCCGTCTTGGTCAGCTCCTCGATCGGGGCCTCGAGGAGCAACTGGGCCAGATCCCGCTCGGCGGCGGCCGAGGCTTCCTCGACGACTTCCCACGAGGGATGGTCGACCCACGGCTCACCCATACCGGCGCGCTGCGAACCCTGTCCGGGGAAGGTGAAGACCAACACGTGTCCGAAGACTCCAATCGACGGGGACTGATCGAATGCACAGTGTGGCATGTGGGGGGCGCCGCGACCCAAGTCCGCGCCTGTGGTCGCACCCGCAGTAGGAATCGGTGTGTCACGACGGTTCCGGTGCTGGTTACCGAACGGAAACCTGGTGGGACGGCGAGTGCGACCGGGTGCGGATCGGCGGACTGAATGGCCCAATTCCTTCTCGGAACGGACTGCTCTTCAGCCGAGCGGTTGCGGCCGCCGGCGCAGCGAGGGGAGCACCAGTCCGAAGACGAACGCCAGCCCGACCCGAGGGATCCTTTCGACGACGCGCTCGTTGCCGCGTGGCGAACCAGGGCCTGGCTGATGCCGGCCCTCGCTCAATGGGCGTCCCGCATGGCAGTGGTGGGGCGCGCACCAGTCCGCCGCGGACCGGCGCCGCGACGACCAAGACGGCGCACCTTTCGGAGGAGCCGTTGGGGAATCGAGTACGGCTTCGCCACTCTCCACCAGGCCCTGTGGAGCGCAGCCTTGAGGTTGTACGGCCCCGGCTTTCGACACACGTAGGCCAGGAGGTAGCAGTCCTCCACCGCGTCATAGAGGCCACGTCGTGTGGCCAGTTCTCCGAAGTCGATCTCCCCCGTGCGGACGGACTCAGGCCCGTAGCTGATGCCGTGCGCACGTTCCACGACCAAGCCATTGCCCCTGAGGAGCGCCAGCATCTCCTCGTGGGAATACTCGTACTTGTGGTCGGGGTCCACGTACGCGGCCTGCTGGACCCGGGTCACCCTGCTGTTGGGGGTGTCGATGGCGAGGCGACCATCGGTGGTGAGGACGCGCCGGATATGGGTCAGGACGACGTCGGCCTCCGGGCGCGTCACATGCTCGATGCTTTGACCGCTGTAGACGAGGTCGAACGATGCGCTGCGCAGGCCACCCAAGTCGGTCATGGAGTGATAGCGGTACGACACGGGGCCACGGGAACAGGTGACCGACGTCGGGCGCGATTCGTCTTGGTAGAAGGGATGACGCTCCTCGGTGGGGAGGTCGACGATGACCAGCTCCTCGAAGTTGTACGGATAACCCATCATGACCAGGCCCCCGGCAGGATCGGCCGTCGACGCCCCACCGATGTCGAGGATCCGCCTGCCGCGCGGCAGGCTGCGGATGAACACTCCACGCCCGTAATGCAGGGAGGCGCCCCACTCGGTCATGGGCGCGAGATGGCTCCACTCCGCCGAGCTCACCAGCCATTCGACGAGTTGGCGAGGAGACATGGCGCCACTCTCGAGCTCTTGGACGTACGCACCGTCATCAGTCAGGAGCGGTTCTCTCCGGAACAGCAGGAAGAACAGCCCACGCAGAAAATCGCGGCTTGGGAACTCCTCGATCAACTGGAGCGACGTGGATTCCGCGGATTGGCTCATGCCGGACACGGTACCGACGGTGGATGGACTCTGTGGGGAGGGCTGCTGCGTGCGAAGTGTCACGGGCGCCGACCGGGTTTCAGAACCAAGCAAATGACTCCTGCGTACCGTGACACCGGCCGGCCCTCGGGCCCGCCCCATCTGATTCCTGAAGCGTGCGGCTGGACCAGATGCTCAGGGTCGCAGGTGCCTGACCCTCCACCATCCCCGACGGACCCGCTTGACGCGCCTGGGCAGCCAGCGACGGCGCAGCGGGTGGCGTAGGCGGTAGAGGGTCACGTTCGACCAGCGTACGGGGACCCTGCGACATCCTTCGAGGGGCGCGAACGATCCGATCGCCGGCCCGGGTATAACAGGAGCAACACCTACGTCAGTCACGAGGCGAGGTGCAGCGGCCCCTCTTCCACCCATTGAGGGGCCGCTCCGCGTCAGCGTCTTTCGGGCGCCCGGGTCGATCTACCCCCACGGGGACGGCGCTCCCTCGGTCCAGTGTCTCGGGCGCGATGTTCATAGGGGTCTGTGCCGGAGGCGCCGTGGGCAGCCGGAGGGACCTTTACACCGGGACCATTGCGTCCGGTCGATGAGTGCTCAGAGGAGCGCTGTTGAGCGCCCTCCCGCGAGGAGGAGCGGATTCGCTGCGTCTCAGCCGTTCGCAGACTCGCACCGGTTCGGACTCCAGTCCGAGTGACTTGGGGTGACCGAACGAATCAAAATGAACCGATCTGCACCTCTCCAGCCCTTTTGTAATTGGCGAAGATGACACCGCGTGGCGAAGTTTTGGACTCCGTGAGTTCGAACGCCGCCGGCATCGTTCCTTCTGCGAAGAGGCGCTTGCCCTTGCCGAGCGTTACCGGAAAGAGCTTGAGCCAGAGCTCGTCAACGAGGTCGTTCTGCAGCAAAGTCTGTACGAGAATGCCACTGCCATGCACCTGAAGGATTGGCCCGTCCTGCTGCTTCAGCTCTTGCAGTTTCGCGACGACATCTCCATCGACCAGCACAGACTTGTCCCAGTCGAGCTCCGGAGATGAACGAGAGACGACGTATTTTGTCGCCTTGTTGAACGGCACATTTGCCAAGGTCGTCGGATCCTGCTTTGGCCAATACGCCGCGAAGATGTCGTAGGTGTTCCGGCCAAGCAGTAGATCAAATGGCATGCTCATTTGTTCGCCCATGAGGGCACCCGAGACTTCATCGGCATACGGAGGGGTCCAGCCACCATACGCAAAGCCGTCTGAAGTGTCTTCCTCCGGTCCGCCTGGAGCCTGCATGACACCGTCGAGACTGATGAAGGACAACACGACAATGCTTCTCATAGTTGGATCGTAACAAAGTCGTTCACAAATCCATGCCTCGGAGGAGCGCACCTCGTTCAGGTGTGCCTGCTCGATTCCGGCGCCGACCACGATGGGACCCATGCACACGAAACCGGTCTGCGATCCCTCCCTCTCGCACGCGCCCTATTCGTCGATTGAAGGCAGCCCCTCGGCGACTCGTCAGGGCTTTGGAGCCGGAACGCTCTTTCAGATGACCCCGCCGCCCTCCTAGTGCGAGGCGCCCCCGTCACGTTCCCGTTGTGTCTTCAAGAGGTAAAGGGTGAGGCCCAGAGAAACCCCTCCGACCGTCAAAGCGAGGGCTGCGACACCAAAGGCCAACCATGCGGTCATATCTCAAACGGTAGCGGCGGCTTGTGGCCCGCCAGCCGGGTGACCGCTCTCCCTGCCGGCAGTGCGGGAGTTCATGCCGCGTCCCGCATATTCTCGACCGCATGGCCCAGAGGGACGCGATGAAGGACTACGTAGAAGCCACCGATCGGGTCACCGGGATTCTGGTCCGGCTCGGAGCTGGTGAGGCAGTGGAGTCCGAGGAGATCGAGGATGCCCGCCGACAGGAGCTCGTCGCGACAAGCAGGTATATCGGGTCACTTGTGAAGCTGGGGGCTTCAGCTGTGGCCGAGGCATTATCCGACGGTGGCGGCGCGTCGGAAGGCGAGAACTGACGCCAAGGTGGTGCCTTCGGCAATGCCCCAGCGTGGTCCGGACAGCGAGACGACCCCGCCACCCGGTGTGAGTGGCGAGGTCGAATCGTCGCCAAGTCCAGGGGAGGGTCTTTGGCTGAAGTCGTCTTACCATCCGGTCAGCGCTCGACCCTACGGATTCGGGATGAACGCCCTGTGAACTCGCGCAAGCGGCCACGAGGTTGCCCTCGTGACGCTTCGTTTGCCCTGGAAAGCCGGCCGGCACGGGACCACCATGACCCGCGCCGACCTGGCTCTCCGATCAGCCACGGCCAGTGAGATGTGCCCCCCATGGCGGCCGCGGTGATGTTGCCCTTTTCATTATCTGCGTCTTTCCGTGCACTGACAATCGTGGTGTGACTGTCGATGAAACTGGATTCGCACGGACGCGGAGCGACCCCCAGCTCGAAAGCCGAGGGCCGTTCGCTGCGGCGGACTTATCACCCGGCACTCGCCGTACCGGAAGGGTGTGTCAGGCCCGCCCTGCCACAATGGTCCTTGAGAACAACTCTCTGTACTTGTGTGCATCGTCCGTCTCTTCAGTGGCTCTCGGCCGGTGCCGGTGGCGTCGTTCGCTCCGGCCACGCCTCGAACTCGTTCACGATGAATCGATACGGCCACCTGTTTGACGAAGCATGCGCTCGGCGGCTTCCACGGTAGCCCAGATGGTTGATGATTCAGCGGGTTGAGAAGGTCGGGCTTGGCGACTGGGCTCTGACACTTGGCGGCCACCGACCGGGTCCGCCGTTTGGGGAAGTCTGCGCCCAGTAACAGAATTGGCGAGTGCTCTCGATGTGAAACGTTGGCCCGAGGCGGCAAGGGCGCTGTCGCAGCCATGCAATGTTGCGACGCCAGGCGCCGCCGACCTCGTCGAGTCACCGCGCTCAGGATGGCAGCTGTAGCGACATGGCCGCCGAGGATGGTGCAGACAGCAAGAAGCACCGCGCTCACGAGGCCGTTGTGACCAACTTGTGACCATCGACCATTCCCGGGCTCGGTCGGATCGCTGTCACCCGTAATTCAGCGGTGCCCGGAGTGGGACTCGAACCCACACGCCCTTTCGGACAGCGGCTTTTGAGGCCGCCGCGTCTGCCATTCCGCCATCCGGGCTGGAAATCTAAGCGTACAAGCTGCGATCTACGGTGACGGTGTGGGAGCCGTCGGGACATGAAGCTGGAAGGCATTGAGCTCGTCCGGGTCGAGATCCCGTTCGTGCACGACATCGGCACGGCGGCGGGCGTGCATCGCACACGCTCCGTGCTCTTCGTCCGGGTGGTAGCGGATGACGCCGAAGGGTGGGGCGAATGCGCAGCACTGTCGGAGGGCACTGCGGTCGACCACGAGTGGACGTCGTCGAGGAGGTCGCCGAGACCCGGGGGGTGCCCCGCCTGATCGAGGCCAGCCGAGCCCGTGGCGGTGACCTCCGATCGGGGCCCGAGGTAGCCCCGCTCTTCGGCGCGGCGCCCGCCGATCGACAACTGGCGGCGACCTTCGAGATGGCCGTTTGGGATGCGGAGCTCCGTGCCGCGGGTCGATCCATGGCGCAGTCGCTCGAGATCGGACCTGGATTCGAGATGATGCCGGTCGGCGCTGTGGTCGGCATTCCTGCCGACCGGGATCTCGACGTCGTGCGACGTCAGGTCGACGCAGTCGGTGGCCAGCGGGATCAGCCGGGTACGCATCAAGATCGAACCCGGCTGGGAGGCGGTACCGGTCGGGGCGATCCGGGCTGATCATCGGGATCTCGTTCTCCAGGTGGATGCGAACGGCTCTTTCGACAGGCTCGCCGGAGGACGTCGCCGCTCTGAGCCGACTCGCCGACTTCGACGTGGTCTGTGTCGAGCAACCGCTGCCACCGGCCGATCTCGTCGCCCATCGCCGAGCTGGCCAGGAAGCTCCCGGTCCCCATCTGTCTCGACGAGTCGCTGACGACGCCACGGCGGGTCCAGGACGCGCTGCGCAACGAGGCCTGTGCCATGGCCTGCCTCAAGCCAGGTCGGTTGGGGGGCGTCCGGGCGACCCGTGCCGCACACGCCGCGTGCCAGGCGGCCGGAGTCCCCACCTTCGTCGGAGGCTTCTTCGAGGCCGGCCTCGGACGCACGTCGAACCTGGCGCTAGCGGCCCGTCTGGCCCAGGATGCGACGGGCCTGGTCAGCGACGTCGGAGACCCCGCCAACTACCTCGCCGTCGATCCTTGCGGCTACCCGGTGGTGGACGACGGATGGGTCGGCGTACCCGATCAGCCCGGCGTGGGAAGTGGCCCGATCCCGGCGTCCTGGCCAGGCTGAATGCGCAACGGCGCTGGTTCCCCGCCACGTACACTTGACGCTCCATGCGTCGCGCCCAACTGGAACGACGGATCAGGGAAGTCCACGCTCGCCGGTGCGGGCGCGGGAGGAACTGGCCGTCCTCGATGAGCAGCTCGCAGTCGTCCTCGAGTCGGCTGACGAGGCACGGGTGCGCGCGCTGGTTTCGGAGACTCCCCTGGCCACCCACGAGCACAATGAGGCTGCCCGTCATGCAGATGCCATGGTGAAGGCGCGCGAGGCACTGCAGAAGGCCGTCGCCGACCTCGACGCACCGCCAGGACGAACTCCTGGCAGCCGTGTCGAGCGGTACAGCATGAGCGGCGACACACCGTTGGCCCGCGTCGTCATCGCCGAGGACGAGGCCATCGTCCGCCTCGACCTGAAGGAGATCCTGGTCGCCGCCGGCTACGAGGTCGTCGGAGAGGCGGGACGCGGCGACGAGGCCGTCGCGCTGGTGGAGGAGCACCGGCCCGATCTGGCCATCCTCGACATCAAGATGCCCGGGATGGACGGCATCCGGCCGCCCGGGAGATCACGTCGCGCCACCAGGTGGCCGTACTCCTCCTCACGGCGTTCAGCCAGCGCGACCTGATTGAGGAGGCTCGCGACGCTGGCGTGTCGGCCTACCTGGTCAAGCCGTTCCAGCCACGCGAGCTGCTGCCGGCCATCGCCGACGTCCTGGCCAAGGCTCGCCAGGAATGGGCCATTGAGGCCGAGAACTCGAGCGACGGAGCCGAGGACAAGATCGCCACCCGCAGGTGGTCGATGAGGCCAAGCCGATCCTGATGGATCGCGACGCCATGGACGAAGCCGATGCCTTCGGGTTCATCCAGCGCACGGCCATGCAGACGCGGGCCCGCATGCGCGACGTGGCCCAGAAAGTCATCGACGGCACACTGACGCCGTAGTCTCCAAGGTCATGGCGACGGGCCGGGAGGAACAGGACCACTACTCCTCCTCGACGGGATGTCCCTGGCCTTCCGGGCCTATTTCGCCCTGCCCGACACGCTGGCCACTTCGACCGGCTTGGTCACCAACGCGGTGCACGGATTCACCTCCATGGTGGTGTACCTGATCCGGGAGCAGAAGCCCTCGGCCCTGGTCGTGGCCTTCGACGCTCCGGGGCCCACGTTCCGTGACGAGATGCTCGAGGACTACAAGGCGGGCCGGGCCCAGACGCCGGGCTGTTGCCCCCCAGTTCGACATGATCCGCGAGGTCATGGCCTCTCTCGCCATTCCGGTGGTCGAGGCACCCGGCTTCGAGGCCGACGACGTGATCGCCACCTTGGCCACGGAGGCGGCCGAACGCCAGTCCGAGGTCGTCATCGTCACGGGGGACCGGGACAGCTTCCAGCTGATCACTGACCCCTACATCCGGGTCCTCTACAACAAGCGCGGCGTCAGCGACTACTCCCTCTACGACGAGGCCGGGATCATGGATCGCTGCGGCGTGCCGCCGTCGAAATACGTCCTGCTGGCCTCTTTGCGTGGTGACCCGTCCGACAATTTCCCCGGCGTGCCCGGGTCGGCGAGAAGACGGCGGCCAAGCTCCTGACCAAGTACGGCGATCTCGACGGCGTCTTCTCCCACCTCGACGGCAGACCCCGAAGCTGCGCGACAACCTCACCCAGCACGAGGAGCTGGCGCGTTCCAACGCTCGGATCATCGCGCTCGTCCGCGAGTGCCGCTCCAGGGGTCGGGCAATAGCTCAGCTCGGAGGCTGGGACCGCGGGACGGCCGACCAGCACCTTCGATCGCTACGAAATGAAGACGGTCTGGCAGCGCATGGAAGAGTTGCTCGACGCCGGCGCGCTGGGCGAGCCGGCAGAGGAAGCGCCGCCCCCGGCGGCCCCGGTGGTGGCCGTCGAGGAGCCGGCGCCCGGCGATCGAGCTCGGCCGAGGTCGCGCTGCCCACGTCGGCGAGCGACGTCACCAAGGCGCTCGGCGCGCTGGGGAGGGGCAGGTGGCCCTGGCGGCCCGCTGGACCGGGTGTTCCCGGACGCAGCGAGTTGGCCGGCCACGTGCTCGTATCCACCGAGGCGGACACGGCGGGATGGGCCGTGTTCGTCCCGGTGATCGTGCTACCGCTCGGTGGTCAAGAAGCTCAACACCGTGCTGGCCCAGCCGGTCATCGGGCACAACGTGAAGGAGTCGATGCGTTCGCTCCTCCCGCTCGTCGTCGATCTCACCGGCCTGACGATGGACACGGCCGTGGCCGCCTATCTGCTCGACGCCTCGACGGGCGAGTACGAGCCGCAGCAGCTGCGTGAGCAGACGGGCCAACTCTCGCTCGACATCGCCGAACCGGGCGAGGCCGTCCGCGACGTGGCCGAGGTGGGGGTGGCTGAGGCGATCGACGCCGCGGGGATGGAGGTGCGCCTTCGCCGCCGCATCGAGGTCGAGGACATGACGATCTTGCACGACGACATCGAGACGCCGTTCGTGCGTGTGCTGGCCAAGATGGAGGTCGCCGGCGTCGGCATCGTACCGCGGAGAGAGCTGCACGAGATCGCCGACCCGTTGAAGGCGTCGGCCGCCACCCTGCAGGGCGAGGTGCAGAAGCTGGCCGGTCACGAGTTCAACGTGAACTCGCCGCCGCAGCTGCGGGTGGTGCTCTACGACGAGATCGGTCTGACCCCGGGAAGAAGACGAAGACCGGCTACTCGACCGACGCCCAGACGCTGGAGCGTCTCCGCGACCAGCACCCGATCGTCGAGGCGCTGCTTCGTACCGGGAGGTCGAGAAGCTCCGGTCGACCTACGGCGAGCCTGCTCGCCGAGGTCGCAGCCGGACGGCCGCATCCATGCGTCGTTCAACCAGACGGTCGCCCGCACTGGCCGACTCTCCTCGGACGCCCCGAACTTGCACAACATCCCAGTGCGCACCGACGGCGGCAAGCATTTCCGCTCGGCGTTCGTCCCGAAGCCCGGGAGCGTCTTCCTGGTCGCCGATTACAACCAGATCGAGCTCCGTGTCATCGCGCACTTCTGCGATGACCCAGGCCTGCTCGACGCCTTCCGCGAGGGCCTGACATCCATCGCACAACGGCGGCGGCTGTGTTCGGCGTCGAGACCGGTGAGGTGACCCGCCCACAGCGCGAACGGGCGAAGATGGTCTCGTACGGGCTCGCCTACGGCATGGAGGCCTATGGCCTCTCACAGCGGCTCGGCATCGCAGTCGACGAGGCGGCGGAGATCCTCTCGCAATACTTCGCTGCGTTCCCGTCTGTGAAGGCCTACATGGAGGGAACGGTCGTGGAGGCCCGCCAGCGCGGCTACACCGAGACCGAGCGGGGGAGGCGTCGGTATCTGCCGGAGCTCATCTCCGACAATTTTCGACTTCGCCAGGCTGCAGAGCGCCAAGCGATGAACGCCGGAATCCAGGGGCTCGCAGCGGACATTTTCAAGATGGCCCTGGTCCGGCTCGACCGTGACCTCGAGACCCACGCGCTCGAGAGCCGGCTGGTGCTCCAGGTCCACGACGAGGTGATCGTGGAGGTGGCTCCGGGGGAGGAGCAGGAGGCCCACCGCCTCACCGAGTCCGCCCTGACCGGGGCGGCCGACCTCAAGGTCCCCCTGACGGTCTCGGTGGCGATGGGACCGAGCTGGGCGGCGGCCAAGGGCTGAGCGCCGGGGCCGGGGCACGACGCCCGCGACCCGCGGCCTGTAGCGAGCCGATCCGGAGGACCGAGGGCTTGGCTGACCTGGTACGATCGCATGCCCGCTGGCACCGGCAGTGGGCCACGTATCCATCGAGACCTGACCCCGGGCGTGGTCCCGCGGTTGCAGAGTGCAGCCCAGCAAGGAGCATCACCACATGACAGACGTACGCACCACCCTTCTTTCGCCCGAGCAGATGGGCACCTTCGATGCCGAGGGGAACTACCACCCTCGACCGATCGTCGACGACGACCTGGCGGACGCCGATCTCGAGCAGGCGATGGGCGACTCCATCATCGAGTTCGACGATGGAGACGTGATCGAGGGCACGGTCGTCAAGATCGACAGGGACGAGGTTCTCCTCGACATCGGTTTCAAGTCCGAGGGCGTGATCCCCGCCCGTGAGCTGTCCATCCGCAACGACGTGGACCCCGCCGAGATCGTCAAGCTCGGCGAGCACGTCGAGGCCCTTGTCCTCCAGAAGGAGGACAAGGAGGGTCGCCTCGTCCTGTCCAAGAAGCGCGCCCAGTACGAGCGGGCCTGGGGGACGATCGAGGTCAAGACCCGCGACGGCGGATGGTGTTCGGACCGGTCATCGAGGTCGTCAAGGGCGGCCTCATCGTCGACATGGGCTGCGGGGGCTTCCTGCCCACGTCGCTGGTGGAGTTGCGCCGGGTCCGCGACCTGCAGCCGTACGTGGGCAGGGTGCTCGACGCCAAGATCATCGAGCTCGACCAACCGCAACAACGTGGTGCTGTCGCGCCGGGCGTGGCTCGAGGAGACCCAGAAGGAGCAGCGGGGCGAGTTCCTGGCGAACCTCAAGCCGGGTGAGGGGCGTAGGGCGTCGCGTCGTCGGTGGTCAACTTCGGTGCCTTCGTCGATCTGGGGGGCATGGACGGCCTGGTCCACGTGTGGCTGTCGTGGAAGCACGTCGACCACCCCTCCTCGGTGGTGGCGGTGGGCGACGAGATCGAGGTCGAGGTGCTCGACGTCGACCTGGACAAGGAGCGCATCTCGCTCTCGCTCAAGGCGACGCAGTCGGACCCGTGGCAGGAGTTCGCCGATTCCCACGCCGTGGGCCAGCTCGTCTACGGGCGCATCACCAAGCTGGTGCCCTTCGGCGCCTTCGTGCAGGTGGGCGACGGCATCGAGGGTCTGGTGCACATTTCGGAGATGGCGGTCCACCACGTCGAGCTCCCCGAGCAGGTGGTCACGCCGGGCGAAGAGCTCTGGGTCAAGATCATCGACATCGACCTGCAGCGGCGGCGCATCTCGCTCTCCATCAAGCAGGCGGCCGAGGGTGGCGAGGTCTCCGAGGAATACCGCGAGGCCTTCGGCGAGCACGCCTACGACGACGAGGGGAACTACATCGGCGGCTTCGACTACGCCGAGGGCGAGTTCACCCCCGAGACCGAGGCGCAGGCAGCCTGGGCCGACTTCGCTGAGGACGTCGGCACCCACGTGGTGAAGCCGGGTGAGGGTGAAGAGGGCGGCGAGGCCGGCTCGAGAGCGCCGAGGCGGGCACGGCGGAGGCGCCGGCAGTAGCGGCACCTGCCGTCGAGGCGCCGGCAGCAGAGGTGTCTGTAGCCGAGGCGCGGCAGCAGGTCCTGCAGCCGAGGCACCGGCAGCAGATCCTGCCGCCGAGGCACCAGCAGCCGAGCCCGTCGCTGAGGTGCCGGCAGCGGAGTAGCCGCCTCGCCGCACGCCGCGGCGGGCCTGTTGTACGAGCTGTCCCGGCACGTCACGTCCAACGCGGACCTGACGAGTTCATTGCCTCGCCCATGCGCCCCACCGGGGAGAAAGACCAGCCGCCTCTGCGGCCGCCGGCGTGACCCCGAGCAGGAGCAGGCGACGACGGCGCCAGCTGGATCTCTTCCCAGAATGCCTGTTTCGTCCCCGCCGAGGTCAAATGTTCCACAACGGCGACGAAATTCCCTGGTTCCAGCCACGTGATGTGCCGATCATCGTGGGGACTGCGAGCGCTTGAGCACTGATGTCGCCCGGCGCCACCTCCTGGCGAGGGGCTGGGCAGGGGGCCCGGATGTTTTGAGGAGATCGGAAATGTCAGAGGCGTCCGTTGGCGTCGCCGCTGGGACTGTCCAAGTCCAGTAGTGCAGATGACACGCGACGTCTCGGGCGTGATCACCGAGGTTGACAGCGCGATCGTGGAATTGCTGGGTTGGCGTCCAGAACAGTTGGTCGGATCGCCCTCCACCAGCTTCATCCACCCCGTTGACCAGGCGGGCGCCGTCGCGGCGTGGATGGAAATGATCACCTCGCCCGGCCTCACCGGCGTGTGGCGGGGGCGATACAAGACCGCGCACGGCTCCTGGAAGTGGGTGGAAACCGAGAATCGGGTCAGCGACGGCGACGACCCGCGGGTCCTCACCTGCATGAAGGAGGTGAGTGCGGCCGAGGCAACACTCGAGGAGCAGTTCCAAGCCCGTGAGCAGCTCCTGAACCAGCTCTCCGATGCGCTCCCGGTTGGAGTCTTCCAGGTCGATCTCGACGGACGCATCACACTCACCAACAAGAGCCTCCACGCAATTGTGGGCGTCCCTCTTCAGGATTCGTTCGACGCGCAAATGGCAACCGTCGTACCCGACGACCAGTCGGCCTTGGCTACCGCGCTGGCCCGGGCATTCGCAGGCGGCTCTGTCAACGCCGTTCCGATCAGACTGCGCGTGCCGTCCGCAGACACAGCTTCGATGGCCACGCAAGGACCGCGTGTGCCTGCTCAGCCTTCGCCCCCTCACCGACAGCGCCGATCTGGTCAGCGGGGCGGTGGGGTGCCTCAGTGACGTGACGGATCCGGCGCGTCTGCACGAGGAGCTCGAAGTCCGGGCCTCGATGGATCAGCTGACATCGTGCTTCAACCGTTCGGCCACCATTGAGCTCGTCGACCAAGCGATCAACGCGCACCACGACGAAGTGGGCCATGCCGTGGTCTTCGTCGACCTCGACGGGCTCAAAGCGGTGAACGACCAGTTCGGCCACGCCGCGGGCGACCGACTCATCGTGACTGCGGCCAGTCACATCCGGACAGCCCTGCGCCAGGGAGACTTCGTGGGCCGCCTCGGGGGTGACGAGTTTCTGGTGGTCTGCCCGAGGGTGCACAGCTCGGATCTGGCCATGGAGATCGGCACGAGGATCTCCGCCGCCCTGACGACATCGGTCCAGATCGGCTCGGAGAGGGTCGACCTGAGAGCGAGCGTCGGCGTGGTGTGGACCACGGAGGCGCTCGACTCCGACACGCTGATTGCGCGCGCCGACAACGCCATGTACGAATCAAAACGGTTGGGCGATCACGGCGTGACGCTGTTCGTGGAGACGGATCCGGACGGCGGGTCGGACGCTGTCGCTCACCGGAACCAGCGACGAGGAGAGGCCGAGCAACTGATCGAGGGCTACCTCACCGGATCGACGGTCTCCGACCGTGGGAGCCAGGCCCGCTTCGGCTGATCGGCTCGACGGTGCGTTGGCCCTGGGCCGACGATCCACCGGTAACAGCAGTTTCGACGTGAAGTCGCACGGCGGGCGTGTAATTAGTTAGCAAAAGTAACTATACTGGCGGCATGAGTGTTTCCCGTCCCTCGGCCTTGGCAGACCCGCAGGCGACGGATGGTCACGCTCCAATCGACGAGGAACTGGCCGCCCGCCTTCGAGTGTCCGTGACTCGCCTGAACCGCAAGCTCCGCCAGCAAGCCCTGGCCGGTCTGTCGCCCGCCCAGGCCTCGGCCCTCGGCACCGTCAATCGGCTGGGCAATCCCACCCTGGGCGAGCTGGCCGCGACCGAGCAGGTGCAGCCGCCGACGGTCACCCGGCTGGTCACCTCCCTGGAGACCGCGGGCCTGGTGGCCAGGGAGACCGATGTCGACGACCGGAGGGTGGTCCGGGTGAGGATCACGGCTGATGGTCGCCGCAACCTCCAGCGGATCCGGACCCTCAAGGACGCCTTTCTGACCCGGCGGCTGGCCGATCTGGACCCGGCTGAGAGGGCACAGGCCGGCGACCTGACCCGCCTGCTCGAACACCTGGTGGCCGACGGATGAGCCCGATCGCCCGGGCGGCCCGACAGACCTTCCAGGCGCTGCACGTCCGCAACTACCGCCTCTTCTTCGTCGGCCAGGTGATCTCGGCCTCGGGCACCTGGATGCACGCGGTCGCCCTCGGCCTGCTGGTCCTCTCGGACCAGCTCCACGGGAACGGGTTCAACGTCGGGATCGTCACGGCCCTGCAGTTCGTGCCGATGTTGCTGCTCGGCAGCTGGGGTGGGCTGGTCGTGGACCGGGTCGACAAGCGCCGGCTTCTCTACGTCACCCAGACCGTGTCCGGCCTGCTGGCCCTCGCCCTCGGCCTGCTGGTGGCGCTGGGGAGCATCACCATGTGGGAGGTCTACCTGATCTCCACGCTCTTCGGCGTGGTCAACCTCTTCGACAACCCGGCTCGGCAGACCTTCGTGTCCGAAATGGTCGGCCGGGAGCTCCTGCCCAACGCCATCAGCCTCAACAGCGTGGTCATGAACTCCGCCCGGGTGATCGGACCCGCCATCGGAGGGATCCTCATCTTCGCTGTCGGCCTGGCGGCGTGCTTCCTGGTGAACGCCGCGTCCTACGTGGCGGTCCTGGTGGCCTTGTTCATGATGCGGCCGGCCGAACTCCACCAGCGCCCGGTGGTCGTGCGGGCGAAGGGGCAGGTCCGCGAGGGCTTTCGCTACGTGTGGTCGACCCGCGAACTGCGGGATCCACTGCTGGCCATGGCGGTGGTGGGCATCTTCGCCTTCAACTTCACGACCACGCTTCCTCTCCTTGCCACCCGGACCTTCCACGGCGGTGCCGGCACCTACAGCGCCCTCATGGCGGCCATGGGCATCGGCGCTGTCATTGGCGGTCTGATCGTCGCTCACCGCAGCAGGCCCAGCATCGCCATGCTCAGCATCATCGGCCTGGCCTTCGGCGTGATGCTCCTCGTGGTCGGGGTCGCGCCCACCGAGGCGGTGGCTCTGGTGGCCCTCGTCTTCATGGGACTCTGCAGCATCTCGTTCATCTCCACGGCGAACGCGACCATCCAGATGCAGGCCGACCCGGCCATGCGCGGTCGGGTGATGGCGCTCTACGCCATCGCCTTCCTCGGGAGCACCCCTATCGGAGCTCCGCTCATGGGGTGGATCGCCGACGTCAGCAGCCCTCGGGTCGCCGTGATGCTCGGCGGAGTGGCCACCCTGGCCGCTTGCGTCCCGCTCGCCCTCCGGTACGGGCGGGCCAGAGTGCCCGCAGCCACGTCGGCCGTGACGTCTGAGGTCTCGGACGCCGAGCCCGGCGAGGTGGTGGACTTTGCCCCCCGGCCCATCATCGCTGACCGGGCTGAGGAGGATCAGGTGCAGATTCGCCGGATCGGGAGTGCCTGACCAGGCCGGGCTGGCAGGCAGATGCCGCGGCTCCGGTCGAGCCGAACTCTGCCACTGACGTCAAAGGCTGGCGGCGAGGGGCGGCCCAGACCCCAGATCATCCGGGTGGGAAGGCGTCCACGCGAGGTGCAGCGATGCCCTCAGCAATCCCCAGCGCCCGCTCGACTCCACGCCACGAGCCCCTTCGGGAGCTTGACGTGGGTCATCGGCCTGTGATTACGCTGTTATTTCAGCCAACGAACGGGCTGCGTGAGCATGGACGAGGGAGATGCGGCATGACGAGACCCGCTGTTCGCGTCCGGATCCCCTGATGCCGCGCCTGGCAGGTACAAGGCGCCGGAGAGCCCAGCGACGTCATGCACCTCGTCGAGCTGGAGCCTCCACAACCGGGACCCGGGCAGGTCCGTATCCGCATCGAGGCGGCCGGCATCGGGCTCCCCGACGTGTTGATGTGCCGTGGCACCTACCCCCTGACGCCGCCGCTGCCGTTCACCCCGGGCCAGGAAGCGACAGGCACCATTACCGCCAGCGGCGCCGGAGTCGACCTCCCGATCGGCGCCCGAATCATGTGCGTCACCGCCTTCACCGAGGGGTTCGGTTCATTCGCCGACGAGTGCCTGGCCCCTGCTGATTCGGCCTTCGCCGTACCGGACGGACTCACCCACCGCGAGGCAGCCGGGTTCTGGATCCCGCACCTCACCGGCTGGATCGGTCTGGTCGATCGCTGGTCGCGTCGCTCGAGGAGAGTGGCTGGCCGTGCTGGGCGCGGCAGGTGGGAGCGGCATCGCCGCCGTTCAGTTAGGACGGGCGCTCGGAGCCCAGGTGGTTGCCGTGGTGAGCGATGAAGCTCGCGCATCGTTCTGCCGCACGCTTGGGGCCGATGCAACGATCAACTACACCGAGGGTCCGGTGGCTCCGGCACTCCGGGAGATCACGGCCGGACGCGGGGTTGACTTGATCTTCGACCCCGTCGGCGGCTCCTTGGCCGAGGACGCCGTCGCGGCACTGTCCCAAACGGGCGACTCCTCGCCGTCGGTTTCGCCAGCGGCCAATGGCCGAAGCCTGCGACTCTCGAACTCGTCGTCACGAACACCTCGCTCGTCGGCGTGTTCGCAGGTGGTTATACCCGCCCCGAGCTCGATGAATTCACGCGAATCTCTCCCGCCTCGTGAGCGAGGGCCGGTTGACAAATGCAGTCACGGCCGAAGTCTCGTTCGACGAGCTGCCCGGAGCGCTGCAACGCATGGCTGACCGCCGTGTGGTCGGCAAGCTCGTGATGGTGCCGTGATCCCAAGTCTCGACGCGACCGGGAAGGTCGTGATCGTGACCGGCGGCAGCAAGGGTCTCGGTCGCGAGATGGTGCTCGGGTTCGCCGAGGCGGGCGCGGATGTCGTCGTGGCGAGCCGCAAGCTCGGACAGTGCGAGGTCGTGGCCGAGGAGGCACGGGAGATGGGCCGGCGCGCCCTGGCGGTGAGTTGCCACGTCGGCGACTGGGCGCAGTGCGAAGCGCTCGTCGACCTCACTATCGCGGAGTTCGGGCGCATCGACGTACTCGTCAACAACGCCGGAATCGCGCCCGTTCCGCCGTCGCTGCTCGCCGTCACCTCCGACTTGTTCGACAAGACGATCGCCGTCAATCTCAAGGGTCCGCTCCGGCTCACGGCGCTGAGCGCTCAGCACATGCCCCCTGGCGGGTCTGTCGTCAACATCAGCTCCAAGGCCTCCATGTACCCCTCGCCGTTCACCGTCGTCTACGCCGCCGCAAAGGCCGGCCTGAACGCGCTGACGAAGGCGGCGGCGCAGGAGTTCGGGTCGCGCGGCATCCGGGTCAACTCGATTGTGTGCGGAACGTTTCACACCGACAGCCTCCACGCGTCTCTGCCATCGGAGGAGGCGCAGGCAGAGATGGCGTCGAAGGTCGCCCTCGGTCGCATCGCCTCGGCCAGCGAAATCGTCGGGACGGCGCTCTACCTGGCCAGCGACGCATCGTCCTACCTGACCGGTGAGCTGATCATGCTCGACGGCGGTTGAAAAAAGACACGGGGAGAGCGGCATGACCGAGACGCAGGACAACGTCGTGATGGGCCCAGGCAAGGTGGCGGTGATCACCGGAGCCGGCAGCGGTATTGGACGTGCACTCGCCGAGGGGTTTGCGGCGGCGGGGTCAGCCGTCGTTGTCGCTGACCTCGAGGAGGGCGAGGCGGAAGTCGTCTCGCGGGGCATCCAGGCCGGGGGTGGCGTTGCTCTCGCCGTCAAGGTGGATGTGTCCGACGCTGCTGCAGTCGACCGGCTCGCGGCGACGACGCTGGAACGGTTCGGGCGGGTCGACGTCTTGTGCAACAACGCCGGTGTCTCCACGTTCAACCTGATCACCGACCAGACGCTCGACGACTGGCGATGGGTGGTGGGCGTCAACTTCTGGGGCGTCGTGCACGGGGTGCACACCTTTGTGCCGATCATGCGCGAGCAAGGCACTCCCGCGCACATTGTCAATACCGCTTCGATCGCGGGACTCCTGAGCGGCGTCGCCTTCATAGGACCCTACAGCGCCACCAAGGTGGCGGTGGTCTCGATCTCCGAGACCCTGGCTCAGGAGCTGGCGCTCGAGCAGACACCCATTGGAGTCAGTGTTCTCTGTCCGAGCTCAGTCGACACGAAGGTGATGGAGTCCGAACGCGGACGGCCGGCAGCGTTGGGTTCCGAGCACAGAACGGAGATGGCGGAGTCGGTGCGCCTCATGATCCGCGAGGGCTTCACCGGGCCGTCCGGTCTCACGCCCGCACAAGTCGCCGTACGCGTCCTCGATGCCGTTCGCAACAGGGAGTTCTGGATCGTCACCCACCCTGGCGAAGCTCCGACAGTCGAAGCCCGCTTCGCCGGCATACTCGAGGCCTTCCCGGGCGAAGGAGGTTGACGTGGCCTGGGATTTCGAGACCGAACCCGAGTTCGAGGAACAGTTGCAGTGGATGCGCTCATTCATCGACACCGAGCTGATCCCGCTCGAACCCATTTTTCGGGAACTTCCGGCTGAAGAATGGGGGATGGTCAAGGCGCACCTTCAGTCCAAGGTCAAGGAGCGCGGCCTGTGGGGCGCATTTCTCGATCGGAGCCTGGGCGGCCCAGGTCTGGGACAGCTGAAACTCGCATTGATGTCAGAGATCATCGGACGATGCATGATGTCGATGACGATCTTCGGTGTCCAAGCACCCGACAGTGGAAACATGGAACTGCTCGCTCACGGTGCGACGGACGCCCAGAAGGATCGCTGGCTCTGGCCAAATCTCCGAGGCGAGATCTCGAGCGCGTTCGCACTGACAGAGCCCTTTCTCGCCGGTTCCGATCCGACGGTTCTCGGAAC
This sequence comes from uncultured Acidimicrobiaceae bacterium, assembly GCA_963840435.1. Classification (GTDB taxonomy): domain Bacteria; phylum Actinomycetota; class Acidimicrobiia; order Acidimicrobiales; family RAAP-2; genus Bog-473. The sequence goes on from CAWIYY010000003.1 coordinate 242,887, forward strand.
AACCGCAACGAAGGACGGCGAGGAATGGGTCATCGAGGGTCACAAGTGGTTCATCACCAATGCGTCAGTCGCTGACGTCATTCTGGTGCTCGCCGAGACGAACCCCGAAGGGCGACCGCACAGACACGCGTCGATCTTCGTGGTACCCGCCGGAACCCCGGGCATGGAAATCGCACGCGACATCGGCACGATGGCACACCCCGAGGTCGAATTCGGCCAGATCGGGAACCATGCCGAGCTCGTGTTTCGGGGTTGCCGTGTTCCTGCCGATAATTTGATCGGTGCACCAGGCGATGGGTTCGTCCTGGCTCAACAGCGTCTCGGCGGTGGCCGTATCCACCACGCAATGCGTTGGCTCGGACAAGCGCAGCGATCGCTCGACATCATGTGCGAGCGTGCCGTCTCGCGAGCGTCGCATGGCAAGTTGCTCGCGCAGCATCAGATGGTCCAGGACTATGTGGCGTTGTCCTATACCGAGATTCAGGCGGCCCGGCTGCTCACGTTCCAGACCGCTTGGAAGATGGACAGGTACGGGGCCAGCACGGTGAGGGCCGACCTGGGAATGGTCAAGGCTCACGTGTCGAAAGTGGTGCTGGCGGTGCTCGACCGGACGATCCAGGTCTGCGGCGCGCTCGGGTACTCAACCGATCTGCCGGTGGAGGAGTGGTACCGCTCGACGAGGTTCGGACCCATTGGCGACGGGCCCGACGAGCTCCACAAGTCAGTGCTGGCTCGTACGGTTCTGAAGGGCTACACGCCGGTCGAGGGTTGGCCGACGGAACACATCCCTAGCCGTCGCCCAGAGGCATTGGAGAAGTGGGCGTCGCTGCGCGCCGAGGTGGGGCTGCAATGACCGCACAGGACATACAGGATCTCCGCCGAGTTGACCGAAGCGTGCGTCTCGGTCCGGCGGGATCGTGATTCCATGGCGAGACTGGTGATGCCAGCCGGCGCCGTCGCCGTCGGCGAGCTGGCAGAGAGCACCCGATGACGCCGGGGTCAGTCGCCGGGCGCATCGGTGGGTGGACCGGCCGGGAGCCGATTCAGGCCGTCTTTTTCGATTTTGCTGACACGCTCTTCAGCAGTCGACTGTTGCGTGACGTGCACCTGCGTCAGTTGCGGTTTGTAGCCGACGCCATCGGGGTGACGGCATCCGACGATGCACTGCGGGCGAGCTATCGCGAGGGATTGGGAGTCGCCTACCGATCGGTGGCATCGCGTCCGTACTATCTCCACCGCGAGCTCTTCGGCCAGGCCTTCGTGGAGATGGCCCGAGCGTTCGGCCGAGAGTTGGATCACGAACAGGTCGGAGCCGCGGTCGATCGCCAGTACGAAGCGACGATTGAGGCCGCCCGGCTGCGGGCCGACTGCCTCGAGTCCTTGCGGTGCATTCGGGAGCAGGGACTGCATGTCCAGATTGTCTCGAACATCGACGAAGAACAACTCGAAGCGCTCGTCCGACGTCTGGGGTTGGAGTCCTCCATCGACGCGTGCACGAGCTCGGAATCGGCACAGTCGTGCAAACCGGATCATGGCATCTACGAGTATGCGCTCGAGAAGGCCCGGTGCACTGCGGCACAGGTGCTGTTCGTCGGTGACAGTCCAGCTCACGACGTCGTTGGCCCTCAGGCTCTGGGGATGGTGACGGCGCTGCTCGTCGCCGACGCCCGGCCCGGATCCGAGGAGTGCTCTCCCGACTTCGTCATCGAACGCATCGGGCAGGTCGTCGAGATCGTCGAGCAGGAATTGGTCGGATGACCGAATCATTCGACGCGTTGCGAGATTTTCTTGACGGCCGGCTCGGTGATTCGAGCGCCATCGAGGTGGAAGCGATGGTCGGGGGTGGATCCTGCGAAATCTTCGGCGTGCAGCGGGGGAGAGAGCGGTGGGTCCTGCGGCGGGCCCCCGTGCACGCGAGTTCGGCGACTGCGCATGACGTCCTGCGCGAGTTCCGCATCCTCGATGCGATCAAGGACGAAGCGGTCTCGATCGCCCGGCCGGTCTTGGCCTGCGACGATCCTGACGTCTTCGGCGCGCCGTTCTACGTCATGGAACGCATCGACGGTGTCCCCGTGCGCGCCCAGATCCCATCAGCCTGGACCGCGAATCCCCAGGGGCAGTCGCAGGCGCTCGAGCAACTGATCGACGCACTCGTGGCGATCCACGCCGTGGATTGGCAACAGTGCGGGCTGGGGGATCTCGCCCATTCCGGGCCCTACCTCGCACGTCAGATCGACCGCTGGATGTCGCAGCTCGAGTCGTACCACGGTCGCCCCCTTCCGTCGGCCGCTCGCGTCGCATCGTGGCTGGACGATCACCGACCGGTCGATCAGGTGCCTGCGCTGGCGCACGGGGACTACAAGCTCGACAACGTCCTCTTCGCGCCGGATGCTCCGCCCAAACTGCTCGCAGTGGTCGACTGGGAGATGGCATCCATTGCGGATCCGTTGATCGATCTCGCGTGGGCCATGATCTTCCATCCCGGACCGGAGGGGACAATTCCTCTCGGCGTGGCGGCGAGTCCCGCGTTCGATCGGTCGCAGATGCCAGCGCGCTCGATGTTGCAGGCGCGCTACGCGGAGCGCTCCGGTCGCGACGTTGGCGGAATCGATTGGTACCACGTGTTCGCCCGCTGGAAGCTGGGCATCGTCCTCGAGGGCAGCTATGCCAAGTTCCTGCGCGGCGAATCGAAGAAGGCGGTCCACGAGTTCTTCGGTAGTCAGACCGACATGCTGCTCGAGAGCGCCACGAGCATCATCGAGGGGCACTGATGGGCAAGCACAACGATCTGAAGCTCGAGGCCGACGATATCGTCGACGCTGCGATCGTGATCTTCCGCGAGAGAGGTTTGGACGCAGTGAGCATGCGCAGCGTCGCTGAGCGACTACGCGTCTCGCCGATGCCGCTCTATACCCGGGTGGGCAACAAAGCTGCCCTGATCGACGCAGTGGCCGACCAACTCCTCGCCGACCTGGCACCGCAGCAGGGCGCGGAGGAGGCGTGGCTTGCCTACGCCGAACGTTGGTGCCGAGAGTTGCGAAGCCGACTGAAGCTGGCTCCCGACAGTCGTCTCTATCTCGGCGCGGCCCGGGATGCGTACGTGGAGGCGTCCCGACCGTTGCTGGCCGCGATGCGTGAAGGAGGCCTGCCGGCGGACGCCGCGGTGCAGGCGTGCCGACTTCTCATGTGGGCGACAGTCGGTTTCGTCGCCATGGAACAGGGGTCGAGCCTGCACGCTCCCCGCCAGCGGCGAGGGCCGCTTTCCGGAAGCAATCCTGCCGGGGTGACTCCTGAAGAAGCGGACGAGTTGTTCGAGATCCAAATCGGTTTCATCACGGCCGGTGTCGCCCGATTGCACGAGCAGGTGAACCCGTCCGTGCCAGAACCTGGCGTGTGCGAGGACGGGGGATAGCCGGTCTCTGGAGGCTGGCCCGGAACCGGCACTCCGGAGCGGGTCGGATTTGAAGAGGGAATTCGGAGATCCTGACTCAGCGGCCACGAATCCTGGTCGACGGGGCTATGCCTCGACTGAGAAGAAACGCGCAAATGCTGCTTGATCACTGTAGAAGGACTCAATCCTCGAGATTCTTTGCGGACCGTTGTCGTCGGTCACCGAGACGAGGAAAATGACGCGGAAATCGTGCTGTTGGCCGGCCCGTTGCAGATGGATGTTGGCGACCGCCGCCACGTAGTCGACCCCAGCCATCCAGTCTTCCCATTCGAGCACATCGATTGGGTCCTCGGTGCTTTGGAGAAAGCTGGCAAGGTGCGCGGTAACCGCCTGCACGCCTTGAAAGACGCCTGAGGGTGGATGACTTCCGGGAACCACATCGATGACCTGCGGATCGAGGAGCTCGGAGGCCGCTGCAACATTCCCTGCGAAAAGCTTCTGAAAGAACTCTTGGGCCACTGTGACGCGGGAATCCGGCATGTCTTCAATCCTTCCACGCCAGCGGAAAGGGAGGGACCTTGGTCATCTGAGCCAGGGGAGCGGTTCCGAAGATTGATCTGCGGTCACACGTGCCACCTCCATGTCGCGGAGCTACCGAGCGAGTGCAGCACAGACCTCGAGGACGGCGACGTCACCACCGCATGTGTCGTCCAGGGTCTCGATGAGATGGCCAACGCCCGTAGCGTCGGGCACCAAAACGCCGCCTGAGTGCCCCGTTGTCCACGAGGTCCACGTCCTTCTCACGGTCGACAGCCCGTTGCCGCGTCGCTACGCTTTTTGGGTTGACTGCATCCAAGGCAAGTGCGGCGTCGACCCGGTCACCCCGATGGCGGATGGACAGCCCGAGCCGTCCCTGATCCTCACCTCGTCCGCATCGGTGGGACCGGACGAGCCTTGCAGGAGTCCCGATCCGAATGAGCACACACCAGAATCCCGTCAACGGATGGAGGTACCACCATGGAAACGGCACAAGCAACGTGGCAGCCGGACGAGCGCCACGGTCGCGTCACGACCCAAAGCGACCTACCTGACACGGTCTTCGCGTTTCCCAAAGAGCGCAAAGAGCCACTCACCGATGCAGCGCATGTGCGAAACGCCATCGCACGGTTCGACCAGGTCATCGACGTATCCGATGCCGATCGTGCCGTAGCCTTCGCAAACATCCAGAAGGCGGCCAGCTACTACGACATCCATCTCTCGGAGTCCGACTGGCACCAACTCGGAGTACACCCACAAAACCGCGAACGAAGGGCGTAGTCGGGCTGCCCGGTCTCTCCTGCCCCGCGACATCCCGCGCAACATGGCCGGGTAGGGGCGAACCGGGTTCCAGTAGGACAGCGAGCGGTCCGGCCTCGAGCCGTGCCCGCTGCGGCCTGCCTCAGGCGGTCAACACCAGCGGCCCGGCCTGTTGCACCACCATGGTGTGCTCGAACTGCGCCACCGCACTGCCGTCCGACGTGCGCAGCGTCCAGCCGTCGTCGCCCTCGACCACATGGGTGGCCGAGACGGAGAGGAAGGGCTCGACCGCCAGGACCAGCCCTTCGTGCAGAACGGTGCGCTGTCCGTCGTCGACACTGGGCACCTGCGGTCCTTCGTGGAGCCCGCGCCCGATGCCATGCCCGTACAGGTCGCGGATGGTGCAGAAGCCGTGGCGACGGGCCCGGCGCTCGACCGCCCGTCCGATGTCGCGTAACCGCGCCCCCGGTCGGGCCGCGTCCATGGCGTCGGCCTGGGCCTGCCGGGTTGCCTCGAGCAAGCGCGTGGCCACAGAGGCCACCGGGCCCACGCCCACGCTGATCCCGGTGTCGGAGAAGTACCCGTCGAGCTCGGCTGAGATGTCGAGATTGACCAGGTCGCCGGCGCGCAGGTGCCGCGACAGCGAGGGCACGCCGTGCGCCGCCTCGTCGTTCACGCTGATGCAGGTCGATCCCGGAAAGCGGTACGTGAGGCGCGGAGCCGAGCGGGCACCGTGTCGCCGGAAGACGTCCCGGCCGATGGCGTCGAGCTCGCCCGTGGTGATGCCGGGGACGACGGCCGCCACCATGTCCTGGCGCGCCTCGGCCACCACCCGGGCCGCCCGCCACAGCCCGTCGAGGTCCTCCTGGCCGTCGATCGTCATGCTCCCAATGCTACGGCCGCAGCACCGCCGTCCCGCGGCAGATCGGCTTCAGCCCGTGGGTCCGCCCGTCTCCTGGAGCCGCCCGGCCAGGACCCGAGCGAAGGCAGAGGCCTTCTCGGGGTGCCAGGCGAAGAAGAGCAGCGGGTCGAGCAGCTCGAGCTCGAGCAGCAGCGGGTCCCCTCCGGCTCCTCGCACCGTGTCCACCCGGGCGTAGGTGGTCGGGCCGAGCAGTCCGTCGGCCGCCGCCACGGCCTGGCGGCCCAGGGCCAGCTGGTCAGCCGACGGCGTGGTGGCCACCACCACCTGGTTGTCGATCAGGTCGTCGCGGGGGCCGGCGCCGCGCCGGATCATCGGCTCCTTGTGGATGGCGTGGCTGTAGGTGCCACCGAGGAAGATCAAGCCAACCTCACCCTCCTCGTCGACGGCCGGCTGGTACGGCTGCACCATGGCCACCCGTCCCGAGGCCAGCAGGTCGTCGACGTGGCGGCGGGCCGCGTCGTGCTCGTGGAGTTGGTAGCGAGCCGTCTGGTGCCCGCCGCCCGAGATCGACGGCTTCACCACCACCTCGTCGTCGAAGTCGAGCCGGTTCGGCCGTCCCTCCACAAATGTCGTCGGTACGAGCGGGACACCAGCCTGCTCGAGTGCGAGCAGGTAGCGCTTGTCGAGGTTCCAGCGCAGGGTGGCGGGGGAGTTGACCAGGCGCACGCCGTCTCGCTCGAGCCTCTCGGTCCAGCGCACGAAGTCGTCTACGTGGCGGATGTTGTCCCACACCCCGTTGGCCACCACCAGGTCGTAATTCGCCCAGTGCACGTCGGGGTCGTTCCACACCGCCGTCTCGGCCGCAAGACCGGCCTCGGCCAGCGCGCCGATGATGAGCGGTCCCTCCTCGAGCAGGTCGGGGAACGCGGCCGCCGCCGCCAGCGCCACCCGGCGCCCGGAGCGCGACGGCGGCGGGGTCAAGTCCCGATCGGAAAGTGGCAGGCCACTTGGTGGCCCGGCGCCAGCTCGCGCATCTCGGGCACTTCCTCGGCACACCGCGCCTCGGCCCGGGGGCAGCGGGTGCGGAAGCGGCAGCCCGAGGGCGGGTTGATCGGGCTGGGCGGCTCACCGGTCAGGGGCACCGAGGTGCGTTGCACTTCGGGGTCGGGCTCCACCGCCGAGGCCAGCAGCGCCGCCGTGTAGTGGTGGGCGGGGGCCTGGTACAGGAGGTCCGACGGCGCGATCTCGCAGAGGCGGCCCAGGTACATGACGGCCACCCGGTCGCTCACGTTCTTGACGACGGCCAGGTCGTGGGCGATGAAGAGGATGGTCAGATCCAGTTCCTGCTTGAGGTCCTCGAGCAGGTTGAGGATCTGGGCCTGCACCGACACGTCCAGGGCCGACACGATTTCGTCGCACACCAGCAGCTTGGGCCGCAGCACCAGAGCCCGGGCGATGCTGATGCGCTGGCACTGGCCGCCCGAGAACTCGCGGGGCCGGCGGCTGCCGTTGAGGACGGGATCGATGCCGACCTGGTCGAGCATCGCGTTGGCCTTGGCCGCCCGCTCCTCCTTGGTCCCCATCTTCCAGATCACGAGCGGCTCGGCCACGATGTCGCGCACCCTGCGCCGCGGGTTCAGCGACGAGATGGGGTCCTGGAAGATCATCTGCACCTGGGTGCGCAGCGTGCGCAGGTCACCCCGGCTCAAGGTGGTCAGCTCGGTGTCGCCGAAGCGGATGGTGCCCGAGGTCGCCCGTTCGACCTGGACGATGGCCCGGCCGGTGGTCGATTTGCCGCAGCCCGACTCGCCGACCAGCCCCAGGGTCTCGCCCTTGCGCATGGCGAAGGTGATGCCGGCCACCGCCTGCACCGCCGTGTTGCCTCGGCGGAAGGTGACATGGAGGTCCTCGACCCGCAGCAGCGGTTCGGTCGAGGTGTCGGGCGTCTGCAACGCGGTGTCGGTCACGCCATGGCCGCCTCGTTCGTGCGGGCGGCCGCGCCGAGCGGGAACCAGCAGGCGTAGCTGTGGCCCGGCTCGGCTTCGACCAGCGGTGGCTTCTCGGCCCGGCACTTGTCCTGGGCGTAGGGGCAGCGGGGGGCGAAGGGGCAGCCGACCGGCGGCCGCAGCAGGTCGGGCGGACGCCCGTCGATGGCGCTGAGCCGGGTGTGGCTGGGGTTGCTGAGACGCGGCGTCGAGTGGAGCAGCGCCTCCGTATAGGGCATCGCCATGCTCTTGAAGAGGACGTTGGTGGGTGCCTTCTCCACGACGTTGCCGGCGTACATCACGATGATCTCGTCGGTCCGGGTGGCCACCACGCCCAGGTCGTGGGTGACCAGGATCATCGACATGTCCCGCTCGTGCTGCAGCTTGCCCAGCAGGTCGAGGATCTGGGCCTGCACGGTGACGTCGAGCCCGGTGGTCGGCTCGTCCGCCATGAGCAGGCGGGGGGCGCAGGCCAGGGCGATGGCGATCATCACGCGCTGGCGCATGCCGCCCGAGAGCTGGGCCGGGTAGGCCTCGAAGCGTTCCACCGGAGACGGGATGCCCACCTGCATCAGCAGGGAGAGGGCGGTCTCCTTGGCCTCGGACCTGGGCAGCTTGAGGTGGATGCGCACGGGCTCCATGATCTGGTTGCCGATGCGCTGCACAGGGTTGAGCGACGTCATGGGGTCCTGGAACACCATGGCGATGTGGGTGCTCCAGAGCTTGCGCAGCTGGTTGGCCGGGGCGTTGAGGATCTCCTGGCCGGCGTAGCGCACCGACCCGGTCTGGGTGGTCGACGCCATGGGCAGGAGACCCATCACGGCGCGCGACAGCACCGTCTTGCCCGAGCCCGACTCGCCCACGATGCCCATCGTCTTGCCCTGGTCGAGCGTGAAGGACACGCCTTGGACGGCCCGCAGCGGCCCGCGCGAGGTGGCGAAGGACACGTGCAGGTCCTCGACCGCCAGCAGCGGGTTGGTCGTGACGTCCTGCTCGGTGCTCACAGCTTGATCTCGGTGACGTCGAAGTAGGCCCGGAGCTTGTCCGCCACCACATTGAGGCTGATGAGGAGGAGGAACATGGCGCTGGCCGGGAAGATGACCAACCACGGGTTGGTCTGTCCCTTGGCCCCGGTGAGCAGGCTGGCTCCTTCGTTGAGCATGTTCCCCCAACTCGGCGTGGGCGGCTGCACGGAGAGCCCGAGGAAGGCCAGCGAACCCTCCAGCACGATGATCGTGGCGACCGCGATCAGACCGAAGGAGACCACGGTCGGCATGATGTTGGGGAGGATCTCCCGGGTCAGGATGCGGGTGTCGCTGGCCCCCAGCGCCTTGGCCGCCAAGACGAAGTCGCGGGTGGCGTAGCTGAGGGTGGAGGCCCGCACCACCCGGAAGATGAGCGGAGCCCCGAAGATGCCGATGACGAGCGTGATCTTCCAGAGGCTGTGACCCCAGAAGGAGACGATGGCGATGACGGCCACGATGGCCGGGAAGGCGAGCACGATGTAGGAGGTCGTGTTGAGGGCGGTGTCGATCCGACCCCGGCGGTAGGCGGAGATCATGGCCGGGATGCCCCCGATGACCAGGCCGAGCAACGCGCCGCCGAAACCGACGACCAGCGACACCCGGGCCCCGTAGATCAGGCGGCTGAGGATGTCGCGGTAGAGGTCGTCGGTCCCGAGGAGGTGGCCCCAGCTCGGGGCGCCGTTCTGCACGCTGTTGTAGTTGCCCAGATCGGGGTTGGGCAGGGGCAGCAGGCTGGCGAAGGTCGCAAGAAAGGCGACGAGGAGGATCCAGCCCACGCAGATCCAGAAGAGGATGCCCAGCTTCTTCTTGGTGTGCTCCGCCGCCTCCTCGGCGTCCACTTCCTCCTTGAGATCGGCGAAGGCCTCGGTGTCGATGGCGACGCTACTCACGGGCGATCCTCGGGTCGACGATGGTGAACAGGAAGTCGAAGACGAAGTTGATCAACACGATGGCCACGGCGACGAACAGCGTGATGCCCTGCACCACCGTGTAGTCGTCCTGGTTGACGGCGGAGATGAGCTGGTAGCCCAGGCCCGGCATCTGCAGCAGCAGCTCGACGATGAATGTGCCGGCGATCAGGCTGCCGATGGTGACGCCGGCCGAGGCCAGCAGGGAGATGGACGACGGGCGCAGGGCGTGGCGCCACATGATGCGCCGGTCGCTCAACCCCTTCGACCGGGCCATGGTGATGAAGTCCTCCTGCAAGGTCGAGATGAGGTCGTTGCGCAAGAGGCGGAAATACACCACGATCGACCCCAGCGCGAGCACGATCGACGGTAACAACATGGTGTGGATGTTCGACCAGAAGTCCTGGGTCAGCGGCACGTAGGACGCCGGGCCCGGGAAGATGTGCCAGTGCACGGCGAACAGCAGCACGAGCACCGGCGCGATGACGAACGGGGGGAGCGCCAGCATGGCGAACGTCGTGCTGTTGGCGGCCTGGTCGAAGAGCTTGTTGGGCTTGCGCGCCGCGTGCATCGCCATGGGGAAGGCAAGGGCGAAGGCCAGGATCTGCGAGAAGATGATCAGCTCGAGGTCGATGGGGAACGACTGGGCGATGATGGTCGTGGTCGACTGGTGGGTCGTGTAGGACTGGCCCAGGTTGCCCTGGAAGACGTGTCCCAACCAGATGAAGTACTGCTGCCACAACGGCTTGTCTAGTCCCAACTGCGCGTTGACTGTGGCCAGGTTCTGGGGCGTGGCGTTGGGCCCGAGGATGGTGATGGCGGGGTTGCCGGGGAGGAGATGGACGAGGAAGAACGTGGCGATGGAGACGAAGATGATGATGATGACGAGGAGAACAAGTCTCTTGGCGATGTAACGGCCCACGTCTGCTTCTTTCCCCCCCTCGGCCCTGCTCGGTCCCTCCGGGTCGCAGCCCCCCACCGGCGGCGCATGATCCTAGACCGCGACCCCCTTGTCCTACCATGCGCCCCATGCCAGAGGAGGTTCCCGCTCTCACCGGCCGCACGCGCCTGGTCGCCGGCGCCTTCGTCGTTCTCGTGGTGGCGGTCGGCATCGTGCTCCGCTTCTGGACCCGTTCGGGCCTTTGGCTCGACGAGGCGCTGACTGTCGACATCGCCCGCCTGCCGCTGCACGCCATCCCTGAGGCGCTCAAACACGACGGGGCCCCGCCCCTCTACTACTACCTCCTCCATTTCTGGATCGCCCTCTTCGGTCAGTCCAACGACGCCGTCCGCGCCCTCTCGGGCATCATCGCCGTCCTGACCCTGCCCGTCGGCTGGCTGTGCGGCCAGCGCTTCGGTGGCCGGGCCGTCGCCTGGACCACCTTGGCACTGCTGGCCAGCGCGCCCTTCGCCGTCTACTACGGCACCGAGGCCCGCATGTACTCGCTGGTCATCCTTCTGACGGGGCTCGGCTTCCTGGCCTTACAGCGGGCCATCGAGGCACCGCGCCCGGGCAACCTGGCCGCGGTGGCCATCGTGGCCGCCGCGCTGCTCTACACCCAGTACTGGTCGCTCTACCTCGTCGGGGTGACCGGGCTCTGGTTGCTCGTCTCCATTGTGCGCGACCGGCGCCACGGACGCTCCTCCGGCGCGCCGGTGCCCGGCCTTCGTCGCGCTCGTCGTGGGGTGCCTGCTCTTCGTGCCTTGGGTGCCCACGTTCATCTACCAGTCGCAGCACACGGCGACGCCCTGGGCCGCGCCGCCGAACTTCTCCGCGGTCATCAACGCCGTGACCGGCTTCACCGACAATCAGGGTTCGACGCAATCGACGGGCACCGACCAAGGTCGGCTGCTGGCCATCGTGTACTTCGCCATGCTCGCGCTGGCTCTCTTCGGACTGGGCAAGTCCGACCGCATCATCGAGCTCGACCTGCACACCCGCCCGCGCTCGCGCGGCACCACCTTCATCGTGGCAGGCACGCTCTTCGCCGCCATCGCCGGCGGGATCATCACCAAGAGCGCGTTCTCGTCGCGCTACGCCGCGGTGGTCTTCCTCCCGCTCCTGCTCCTCATCGCGTTGGGCACCACCACCCTGCTCAGCCCCAGGGTGCGGGCGGCCGTGGTGGCCGTGGCCGTGGTGGCCGGGCTCGTGTCGTCCGCCCAGAACGTGACGACGCAGCGCACCCAGGCCGGCCAGGTGGCGGCGGTCCTCAACACGCACGCCAAGGCGGGCGACACCATTGCCTTCTGTCCCGACCAGCTCGGACCGTCGGTCTACCGCCAGGTGCAGCACACCGGGCGCTACGACATGCTGACCTATCCCCGCCGTACGAGTCCGGCCATCGTTGACTGGGTCGACTACGCCAAGACGGTCCAGGGGGCCAGTCCGGTAGCCTTCGCCGACTTCCTGGCTCACAAGTCCGGCGCCCACACCATCTGGTTGGTCTGGCAGCCCGGCTATCAGACCTACGGGATCCGATGCGAGACCATCGCCGCCAACCTGAGCACTCTGGCCACCCAGAGCGGCGGCGGCGCGCGCAACTTCGTCGTCAACCGGCCGGCACTGTTCTACGAGCCGATGAACCTGACCGAGTTCGTCTTCACCAGTTCGTGACATCGTGAGGCCATGACGGGGACCACCGCGCCGGTCGAGGCCGGCCTCGCGCCGCCCGCCCGCCCGCCCGTTCCCGCCGCCCCGCTCGTCCGGTTCTGGGGCCGGCTGCCCGAGTCGCTCCGCGAGGCCGTGCTGCCCTTCGTGGTGGCCCGGGTCGTCGTCCTGGGCGCACTCGGCCTGGCCCACTTCGTGGTGGACCGGACCAAACCGGGCAACGGGGCCACCCTGCTCCGGGTGCACCAGGGCCTGCTCGGCTGGGACGCCGGCTGGTACGAGAGCATCGCCCGGGTCGGCTACCGACCCCTCGGCCTCCAGTCGCTGCGCTTCTTCCCGCTCGTGCCGCTGGTCACCCACGGGTTGGCCTGGATCCCCGGGCTGGGCGACGGCCCCGCGCTGGTGCTACTGGCCAACGCCGCCGCCCTGGCCGCCACCGCCCTGCTCTACCTGCTGGCCCGGCGCGAGCTGGGAGAGGCGGCGCGGGCCCGGCGCACCATCTGGATCCTCAGCCTGCTGCCCGCCTCCTTCGTGCTCGTCATGGGCTACGCCGAGTCGGTCCTCCTGCTGCTGGCCGTGGGCTGCTTCCTGGCCCTGCGCCCAGCTCCGCTGGACGAGCACAGCGGCGCCCGGCCCCACTTCGCCCTGGCCGCCGGCCTGGTCTTCCTGGCCGCGCTGACCCGGCCCATCGGCGTCCTCCTGGTGCTGGCCGTCCTGGCCGAGCTCGTGCGCTGGTGGACCCGCCTGGGGCGCTCCGAGCGCGCGGCCGGCATCGGAGCGCTGGTCGCACCCTTCCTCGGCCTGCTCGCCTTCGGGGCCTGGGCCGACCACGAGGTGGGGGACTGGCTGGCCCCGCTGCGGGTCCAGGCCGAGACCGCCCACCACGGCGGCCTGACCGACCCGTTCACCGAACTGTTCCACGACGCCAGCGGGCTGCTGCACCACCACGTCGGCACCGCCCTCCACGTGCCCTGGGTGCTCCTGGCCCTGGCCATGTTGGTCGTCTGCTGGCGCCGCCTTCCCGCGTCCTACACCCTCTTCGCCGCCGCGGTGCTGGCCGTCGCGCTGTCCGGCTCCAATCTCGATTCCTTCGAGCGCTACGCCATGAGCGCCTTCCCGCTGTCGATGGGGGCCGCCCTCGTCCTGGGCGAGCCCCAGCTCGAGCGGACCGTGCTCACCCTGCTGGCGGCCGGACTGGCCGGCTACTCCCTCCTGGCCTTTCTCAACATCTCGGTGCCCTGAGGAGGCCGGCGAACGGCCTCCTCAGGGTGCCGAGCCTCCCCGAAGCCGCCCAAGGGGTCCGCTAACCTCCTGCGGTCGTGGCTGTTGCAGAGGGCGAACCGATCGTCATCGCCGGCGCGGGCCCTGGTGGCCTGACCGCCGCCTACCTCCTCACCAAGCGGGGAGTCCAGCCCATGGTGCTCGAGGCGGACGACGTCGTCGGCGGGATCAGCCGCACCGTCCTCAAGGACGGCTGGCGCTTCGACCTGGGTGGCCACCGCTTCTTCACCAAGGTGCCCGAGGTCGAGGCGCTCTGGCACGAGATCCTGCCCGAGGGCGATTTCATGCTGCGGCCCCGGATGAGCCGGATTTTCTACCAGGGCAAGTTCTACGACTACCCGCTGAAGGCGCTCAACGCGCTGCGCAACCTGGGGCTGTGGGAGGCCATGCTCTGCGGCTTCTCCTACCTGTGGGCCCGGCTTCGCCCGCCCGAAGACGAGTCCAACTACGAGAACTGGCTGGTCAAGCGCTTCGGCTGGCGCCTCTACCGCACCTTCTTCAAGACCTACACCGAGAAGGTGTGGGGGGTGCCGGTCTCCGAGATGCCGGCCGACTGGGCGGCCCAGCGGGTGAAGAACCTCGACCTGGGCAAGGCCGTGCTCAACGCCATCATGCCCAAGCGCAACCAGACGGACATCACCACCCTGATCGAGGAGTTCCAGTACCCGAAGTACGGCCCCGGAATGATGTGGGAGGTCTGCGCGGACAAGGTGCAGGCCGCCGGGGGAACGCTCGAGATGTCGGCCCGGCTGACCGGCATTCACGTGGCCGGCGGCCGCGCCACCGCCGTTACCTACACCCAGGGCGGGACTGCGCACACCGAGGCGGCTTCCCACGTGATCTCCACCATGCCGATGCGCGAGCTGGTGCACACCATCACGCCGCCGCCACCCCCCGAAGTGGTGGCCGCAGCGGACGACCTGCACTACCGCGACTACCTCACCGTGGCGCTGATCGTGCCCGAGTCACGCAGCTTCCCCGACAACTGGATCTACATCCACGCCACCGACGTCGAGGTCGGGCGCATCCAGAACTACGGCTCCTGGTCGCCCTACCTGGTCAAGGACGGGCGCACCTGCCTCGGCCTCGAGTACTTCGTCTTCGAAGGCGACGAGATGTGGGACAAGCCCGACGACGAGCTCATCGCGTTGGGCACCCGTGAGCTGGTCCACCTGGGACTGGCCGCCGAGGGTGACGTCGAGCACGGCTACGTGGTGCGGGTCCCCAAGGCGTACCCGTACTACGACTTCGCCTACAAGGACAATGTCGAGACGATCCGCAAATGGATCGAGGCCGAGGCCCCCAACATCCACCCGGTGGGGCGCAACGGCATGCACAAGTACAACAACCAGGATCACTCGATGTACACCGCCATGCTGACGGTCGAGAACATCTTCGGCGCCGATCACGACGTGTGGAACGTCAACGTCGAGGAGGAGTACCACGAAGGTGGGTCCACCGGACGGGACGCCCCCGTGCTGCCCCGGCGCGCCAACGCCACTGCCGGCTCACTCGACGCCGGCTGAGCCGAGGTTAGAAGTCAGAAGTCGTCGCTCGTGGTGCGGTCGAGGGCCCCGAGATCGTCGACGTCCTTGCGCAGGAGCGCCACCTCCTCGGCGAGAGACCGCGACTTGTCCTCGAGGCGGCCGATCTCCCAACTGAGCTGGACGCAGACCACGAGCAGGAACAGCGAGGCCAGGACCGTCAGCAGGTCCGGCGGGCTGATGACGCCCACCGAATGCGCCAGTCGGTTGAACAGCGTCGGCGCCACGGCGAAGACGGCGATCACGACCCCGACCGCCAGCCACACCACGGCGTATTTCTCCCGGAGCTGGCGTCGCCGCGAGAGCTCGACGATAATGATGAGTGTGGCAAACGCGCTGAGGAGCGCGATCAGGTGGACTCCGCTCATGTGTATGCCTCCTTGGTGGTTCGTGTGGGCCCGCGCCGCAGGATGCTCAGGGCCAACATCAACGTGACCCGTACGAGGTAGAGGCCTGCCCGCACCGGCGACTGGCTCGGCACGCCGCCGTAGCGAGGTCGCATCTCGACCGGCACCTGGGTGATCTTGCCGCCGGCATCGGCGGCGATCACGAGCGACTCGACCGTGTCGGCCAGGTAGTCCGCGGGATACGTCCGCGCGAAGAGCTCCATCGCGGCCCGGTTGTGCGCCCGGTAGCCGGACGTGACATCGGTCAGATGGACGTGGGTCCGGCGCGAGAGGTGGGCCGACAGCATGCGCATGGCCAAACGCCGGGCCCGTGGGACCGCGAAGTCGCCGGCTCCGGCGAACCGGGCACCGATGACCACTTGCGGTGCCGGGACGTCCTCCAGCGGGGCGAGGAGGCGGGGCAGGTCGCGTGGATCGTGCTGCCCGTCGGCGTCCACCTGGACCAGTGCCCGGTAGCCCCTGGCCGCGCCGTAGCGGAACCCGACCCGCATGGCGCCGCCGACCCCCACGTTGAACACGTTGGAGATGACGTCCGCGCCCGCCGCGGCTGCCCGCGCCGCCGTTGCGTCGGCCGAACCGTCGTCCACCACGAGCACGTGGACCTTCGGCGCGACCGCGAGCACCTCCCCGATGACCGCGGCAACGGACTGCGCCTCGTTGAAGGCGGGCAGCACGACGAGCACCTCGGGCCCGAGCTCCATGAACCGAACGCGTCCCTACCCGGCCGGCGTCGGGACCGCGGTGTCGGCCGGACGATCCTCGTCCGCCGTGTCGGCATCGGCTGCGACGAGTTGGCTGGGTCCGTCGTCACCGGCCTCCGCCTCGCGAGGGAACTCACTCGGCTGTGGGCGGAGACGGCTCCAGAACCAGTCGAGCTGCACCGAGGCCAGGAGCACGAGCGAGACCTCGAATGTGCTGCGATAGCGGGTCTGCCCGAAGGTCAGGGCAACCGAAATCGCCACGTCGAGCCCGATGGCCAGGAGAGGGAAGACGGGGATCCTGCGTCTGCGCAAAATGATGACGCCTCCCACCGACAGCGCGAGGAGGCCGTAGTACATGTACAAGCCGACGACCGCCCAATGGTAGGGGCGGGTCTCCACCGTTGCGTCGAGCTTGATCTGCTGGAGAGGGTGGAAGAAACCGAAAGCGCGGCCGAGCTTGGCCATCTCCACCGGGATCAGACGGTCCTCGTGGGTCCGGATGTAGTGGACGGCATACGACTCGACCTCGTCGCTCTGGACCGACTCGTCCGCGTGGGGCTTCGTCTCCGCGTGTTTGGCGGCGACGAGCGCGCATTCCAACGACCAGTACCCTTCGAACCGGCCGCTCCAGGTCTGGGGACAGTTGGCCGAGGCCAGGGTGATCCCGAATCCCGAGCTGATGAACACGGGGTCGGTGAAACGGCTCATGTTGTAGCCGACCCAGGGGAGGACGAGCAGCAGGGCCATCAGGCAGCCGATCCCGACGAGCGCAATCCGCCGCCACCACGTCAAGGTCTTCGCCAGCAGGACCAGTGGGACGAGGATGAACACTGCGAGCAGCGAGAGCTCGTCACGGCCCAGGGCCGCCAGGCCGATCGACAGGCCCAGCCATATGACCGTTCTCGTTCCGGGACGTTTCCAGAACCGGTACGCGGCGAGCAGCACGAGGGCCACCAGCACGGGGGAAAGCGTCTCGGAGAGCACCAGCTCGTCGCTCATCCAGATGTTCGGGTAGACCGCCACCAGCAGAGCGGCAATGAGGCCGACCCGTCGACCCCCGATCTCGCGGCCGACGTAGCCGCAGAGCACAACGGCACCCGCCCCGATGATGCAGCACCAGATGCGCTGGGCGAAGAAACTCTTGGCCCCGACCAGCGAGGCGGCGGCGAGCGTGAAGACGAAGAGTGGGGGCCACGAGGCCGTCTGCACATGGTGGTGCAGGTCATGGGGGTAGTAGAGGAAGGGATTGATGAATCCCTGCCCGGCCACCAGCAGGTTCGCCGCGTTGTGGTTGTAGTAGGCATCGCCGCCCGCGACCCGGTTGGGCCGGCCGAACACCGTGCCCAGACGTATCCCGAGGCCGACTGCGGTCCACAGCGCGAGCCACGGCCACCAGAGGCGGCCGGCGTGCCTCCCCCTGCCGATCATGGGTCGCTACTCTACGTCGGCCTCCTGGGAATCTGAGGATGGCCGAGGACCCCTCTCACGGGGGCGATGACCCGTTCAAGGCGTGTGAGACCATTGGAGCAGGGCAGGTCAGAGGCGAGAGCGGGGGGTTGCGGCACGGAAGTGGAGACTGCGAGCGGGCACATCGTCACGAGCGACGAACCGCGTCCGGCTCCGCGCGAGAGCGTGGGACCCACGGAGGGAACGACCCTGCGCTTCGTTCCCGGGCTCGACGGGTTGCGCGGTGTCGCCGTCCTTGCGGTCATGGGCTTCCATGCGGGACTCGGGGCGGTGAACGGGGGGCTCCTGGGCGTCGACATGTTCTTTGTGCTCTCCGGGTACCTCGTCACCTCCTTGCTCCTGGCCGAGCAGGCCCGGACGGGCACCATCAAGCTGCTGGCGTTCTGGGGCCGACGAGCCCGCCGCCTGCTCCCCGCGCTCCTCGTCCTGCTGATCGGCATCGGCGCCTACGCGCGGTGGGTCGGGGGAGGCGTCCCACCCGCCCAACTCCGCGGCGACGCCCTCTTCACGCTCGTCTACTCCGCCAACTGGCACTTCATCGCCTCCGGCCAGAACTACTTCGTCCGCTTCGGCGCCCCTTCGCCTCTCCTGCACACCTGGTCGCTCGCCGTGGAGGAGCAGTTCTACCTCGTGTGGCCCCTGATCGCCCTGGTGGTGCTGCGCAAGTACGGACGGCGCGGGCTCGGTTGGGCCGCGGGGATCATCGGCGCGGCGTCCGCCGCCGAGTGCGCCGGGCTCTTCCTCTCCGGCGCCTCCATCGATCGTCTCTATTACGGAACCGACACGCGGGCCCAGTCGATCATGGTCGGGGCCCTGCTCGCAGTCGTGGTCCCCCTGACCGAACGGGCCACGCGTCCTGGCCCGGGCGACCCTTCGCCTCCGTCCGAACCCAACTCGCCCGCCTGGTGGTACCCGTCGCGCACCCATGTCATCGCCGTCCTCGGCCTGATCGGCGCGTGTGCCCTCCTCTGGGCGCTGCATGCCGTCCAGGGCGGCGGCGCCCTGCTCTACGAGGGTGGTTTCCTCCTCGTGGCCCTCTGTACGGCGGCGGTGATCGCCTCGACCGTGGAGCTGCCGCGAGCGGCGCTGACCAGGGCGCTTTGCCTGCGGCCACTGCGTTACACGGGGCGCATCTCCTACGGGCTCTACCTCTATCACTGGCCCCTGTTCCTGGTCCTCGACGGGACCCGGACCGGGCTGACCGGCGCCCCGCTGCTCGCGGTCAGGGTGGCGGCGACCTTCGGGGTGGCCGCCCTCTCGTTCCGCTTCGTCGAACAACCCGTCCGGACCTGGGGACGGTCCGGAGCGGGTCGCCGAGCACCCCTGGTCTGGGCCGGCCTGTCGGCGGCCGTCGTCGGGTTGACCGTGGCCGCTCTCCTGGCTGCCACCGTCACGCCCGGGGAGGCGGTCCTCCCGATCGGGAGCCGCCCGCCTGCCCACTTCGTCGGTCCCGGTGGCGTGGATGCCGCCCACCCCGAGCACGCCCTCTTGCTCGGGGACTCGCTGGCGCTCACGCTCGGCATCGGTCTGGGCGAGCGCTCCCGCAACTGGGGCATCACGCTCACCAACAAGAGCACGATCGGCTGTGACCTCGACCCGGACACCACCGTCAACGTCATGGGCACGGTGTCCCCGGCGGCCGACGGGTGCCCGGACTGGCGGGTGTCCTGGGCCCAGCTCGTCGACCGGGAACGACCCGACGTCGTCGCTGTGCTCCTCGGACGGTGGGAATGCATCGACCGTCTCTTCGACGGGCGCTGGACCCATGTGGGGGAACCGGCCTTCGACCGGCATCTCGTGGCGGAGCTCGGCCAGGTCATCGACATCGGGTCCGCCCACGGCGCGAAGGTCGCCATGCTGACGCTTCCCTTCATCGCCCAGACCACCGAGCAACCCGACGGGTCACCCTGGGACATGAACCTCCCCTCCCGGACGAACGCCTACAACGACGACGTCCGGCGTGCCGTGGCCGAGCACCCCCACCAGGCCACCGTCATCAACCTCAACAAGATGCTCGATCCCCAGGGCCACTACACCTCCTTCATCGACGGGGTCCGGGTCCGGTCCTTCGACGACGAGCACATCTCGACGGCCGGCGGACAGCTGCTCCGGAGCGCCCTGCTGCCGATGCTCGTCGACCTCGGGCTCCCGACCTACCGCGCGAACCTCGCGCACAGCTCGTGAGCGGATCCCGCTGTTCGACCGGTGGCGTGAGCCCCGGCGTGCCCCTGCACAGCACCACCTGGCAGGTCGTTGGTGCCAGAGTGGTGCGGTGCGCCAGGTCCCGTGCCCACCCCGGTGACTGCCAGCCCGAGGGACTCCACGTCAGCACCGGCGCCCGCCGGCCCCACATGAGCGCGGTCCTCCGCGCTCGAACCTGGGACTGCCCATGACGGGATCCGACGCGCCGGAGGTGCCCACCGCCGAGGTCGTCGTCGAATCGGTCTCGGCGTCGATGTCGCTTGCGCCGAACGCGGTCGGTCCCACCCTCGGGGCGGAGCTTCTCCTCGACGACCAGGCCCGGCCCGGGGTCGAGTCGATGCGGGCCGGTCTGCTCCAGGCCGGCCCGTTGGCCATCGCCGGCGTCCTGGCCAACGGAGCCAGCGTGGTCCTCACCGTGGCCCTGGCCCGGCTGCTCACCCCGCACAGCTACGGGGTGCTCAACCAGCTCACCGGGTTGTACCTGATCCTCTCCATGCCCGGGTCCGCCGTCGTGGTGGCGGTGGTGCGCCGGGTGACGATGATGCACGAGGACGGCACGGGGCACCTGGTGCGCCGCTGGGCCGGCCGGGTGCACCGGCAGGGCACCATGCTCGTCCTGCTCTGGGCGGTCGTGGTCTTCCTGAGCCGCCACGCCGTGGCCGTCGTGCTGAACCAGGCCAGCGGGATCGGGATCGCCGCCATCCTGGCTGCGGCGGCATTCTTCGTGCTCCTCTCCTTCGACCGCGGGCTCCTCCAGGCGCGCCGGGCCTACCGGCCGCTGGCCGGCAACCTGCTGGTCGAGATGGGCGTGCGGCTGGTCGCCGTGCTCCTGCTGGTGGAGGCCGGCTACGGCGCCTCCGGTGCGGCCGTCGGCATCCTCATCGGCGAGGTGTTCGCCGCCGGGCACGCCCGCTTCGAGGCGGTCCGGGCCTGGTCGGGCGATCGCTTCCCGCGCCCACGGGCCACCGGGTGGGTGGCTGCCATGCGCCGCGACCCGGTGCTCCTCGACCATCGCTCGGCCCGGCGGACGGTGGCGCTCGATCTCGTCGTGGCGTCCGTTTCGCTCTCCATGGTGGCGGTGCTCCAGAACGTGGACGTGCTCGTCATGGGGCGTGACAACCCGAGCCACTCGGGCGCCTACGCCGCCGTGTCGGTCACCAGCAAGGCCATCGTCTTCGGGGCTGTCGTGCTGGGCGGCTACCTGCTCCCCGAGGCGGCCATCCGCTGGCGCCAGGGCGGCCACGCCCTGCGCCAACTGGCCGTGGTCCTCGTCCTCCTCGCCATCCCCTCCGTGCTGCTCGTGGGCGTGGCGCTGCTGGCGCCCGAACAGCTGCTCCAGCTCGTGTTCCACCACCAGTACACGTCGACCTCGGACGCGCTGGCCCCGCTCGTGGTGGCCATGATCCTGCTCAGCGTCTCGGTGATCCTGACCATGTACCTGCTGGCCGTCGGACGGCGCTGGGTGGCCGGCGTGCTGGTCGCCGGAGCCGCCGCGTTGACCGTCGCCGTGCTGGCCGTGCACGGGGCGCCGCGGGCGACGGCGCTGGTGGATCTGGGGGTGCAGGCGGTCGTGCTGGCCGTCATCGTGACCGGGTTCGTCGTGGTCCACCGGATCCGTCTGCGGGAGGGTCGACCGGGATAACCTGGACCGATGGGTGACGACGCGCGGCCTGCCGCCGCTGCCGCGACCCCGGGTCCACCCGACGCCAACGCACCGGCCTCGGATCCCGAGGTCCTCGCCGCGGTGGCGGCCGAGGCGGGTATCCGGCGGATCCACCTGGTGGCCTGGCGCGACCTGGACGACCCCGAAGCCGGCGGCTCCGAGCTCCACGCCCACATGATCGCCGCCCGCTGGGCCGCCGCCGGGCTCGACGTGACCTTCCGGACCTCGGCCGTACCGGGGGCACCGGCCGCCCTGACCCGCGACGGGTACCGGGTGCTGCGCCGCTCGGGCCGCTACGCGGTGTTCCCGGGCGCGGCCTGGGAAGGGATACGCATGGGGCACCGCCCAGGTGACGCCCTTGTGGAGATATGGAACGGCATGCCCTTCCTCTCACCGCTCTGGTACCGCGGGCCGCGCATCGTGTTCCTGCACCACGTCCACGCGGAAATGTGGGGCATGGTCCTTCCGCCCACGCTGGCCAAGCTGGGCAACGCGATGGAACGACACGCCGCGCCGCACTTCTATCGGCGGAGCCGCATCGTCACCCTCTCGGAGTCCTCGCGCGCCGAGATCGTGAGCATGCTCCGCCTGCCCGCGGCGAACATCTCGGTCGCCCCGCCGGGGGTGGACGACCGCTTCACGCCGGGCGGCCATCGTGCACCCACGCCGCTGGTGGTGGCGGTGGGCCGGCTGGTGCCGGTGAAGCGTTTCGACGAGCTGCTGCGCACGCTGGCCAAGGTGAAGACGGACCAGCCCGACCTCGAGGCGGTGCTCATCGGAGAGGGCTACGAGCGGGCCGCCCTCGAGGCCCTGCGGATCGAACTGGGCGCGCAGGACTGGGTGCACATGCCGGGGCGGGTGCCCGACGCCGACCTGGTGTCGTGGTACCGCAAGGCCTGGGTGGTGGCCAGCACGTCGCAGCGCGAAGGCTGGGGCATGACGCTGACCGAGGCTGCGGCCTGCGGCACGCCGGCCGTGGCGACCGACATCGCGGGGCACCGCGACGCCGTGGTCGACGGCGAATCGGGACTGCTGGTCGACGATCCGGGCCAGCTGCACGTCGCGCTCGGCCGCGTACTAGGCGACGACGTGTTGCGCAGCCGGCTGAGCAAGGGTGCGCTCGCCCGGGCCCGCTGGTTCACCTGGGACGCCACCGCCCTCCGGGCCCTCGAGGCGCTGGCCGGCGTGGCGACGGGCTGACGCTCCGCCGGCTCAGGGCGTGGCCGGCGGCCGGTCCTTCTGGAAGCGATCGAGCTCGGTGCGGGCGCGGGCCACGATCTCGGTGAGATCGAGTGAGTCACTCTCCGAGCCGATCGGCGCGCCGGGCTGCACGTTCACCTGGGCCGCTTCGGCCTGCTCGTAGACGCGGACTTCGACAACCGCCAACAACCTGCCCCGCCGCTTGCGCTCCGCCTCGGCCCTCTGCTGGGGCTCGTTGCGGACGCCGTCGGGGACGTGCGAATGGTCGCCTGACGGGTACGAGACCCACTGCGCCTGAGGTGACATGCCTACCTTTCGCCAAGGGGTGAGGCGTTCGACGATAGATGGTGATCCGCTACTGGCGTGACAATTGCAAGACAAGGTTTGGACCGGCGCATTTCTTGTGCGAAAGCAGACGAACCCGGCCTGCCTGGCGTCAGTAGCGGACTTCGGCCAGCACGCCGTAGTGGTCGGAGAGTTGGAGTGCCCCCGGAGGGCGCACGCCGAGCAGCGAGCAGGCCACGGGGTGCCCGACGCCCCCGGCGCGAGGCCAGGCCGAGAGGACGTAGTCGAAGCGCCGATCGGGGTAGAGGCCGGTGGCGGCGAGCGGGTTGCGGTTGGACCAGGTGTGGCCGGGCGTGCCGTCGCCGGCCACCTCCCAGGCGTCGTAAAAGACGAGGCCGGGCTCGGCCGTGGCGGCCTGACCGGTCAGGAGGCGCAGCTCGTCGGACTCGGGTCCGGCGTTGAAGTCGCCGCACACCAGCGTGGGGTGGCGCGGGCTCCCCACCTCCTGCACGAAGGAGGCGAGTGCCCGTACCTGGGCCTGCCGGCGGGCGCTGGCGCCGAGCGGGTAGTCCAGCATGACCAAGAAGAGCTGGATGGGACCGCGGGCTCCG
Source organism: uncultured Acidimicrobiaceae bacterium (assembly GCA_963840435.1). Lineage (GTDB taxonomy): Bacteria > Actinomycetota > Acidimicrobiia > Acidimicrobiales > RAAP-2 > Bog-473. The sequence continues at coordinate 266,323 of CAWIYY010000003.1, forward strand.
TCGACCACGACGTGGAGGGCCTGGCCGAAGCCGGCGCCGTCCTCGCCGCGGAGCGGCCGGGACACGACGTCGCCCATCGGCCAGCGGGAGACGACCCCGGTGCCCGAGATCCAGTCCTCCTGCTCCCAGTCGCCGCTGAAGCAGTGGTGGGCGAAGCCCAGGCGCTGGGCCACCAGCGCGGGCTGGTCGACGTCGCCGGCCCGCCAGGTCTCGACCAGGCAGACGACATCGGGGGCCGCCGCCGCCAGCGCGTCCTCGATGGCAGCTCCCCGCTTGGCCCAGTCCTCGCCGTAGCGGCCCCAGACGTTCCAGGTGGCCACGCGCAGGGTCGACTCGACGAGCGGACCGTAGGGGGCGTAGGGATCGAATGCCACGGCGCCAGTCTGGCCCGGGCGTCCCGGGGCCGTCAGGACGATGTGCTCGTCAGGCCGGCACCTGCATCAGGTCGACGACCGCACCAGGGTCCACGTTGACAGAGATCATGGTCCTAGCCATAGTAGCTCCATGACTGCGACCGTCGGCACGAGGGATCGCCGTCGTGCCGGTACCGCACTCCCCGCGGGCGGGCCGCCCGGGACCGGGCCTCCCGGCGACGACGCGGCAGCACTCTTCAGAGAGGCGCGCCGGCGCCGGCGCCGCCGGTGGAGTGCCGCGGTCGGTGGTCTCGTGCTGGCGCTGGTGGCCACGCTGATCGGCCTCGAGGTCTCCGGAGGAGGGCCGGGCCGCCCGCCGCAGAAGGCGTCCACCGGTGGCTCGCCCAGGGTGCAGGCGGGGCCCGGACCGAACGCCGATGCGGGGTTGGCCGGATTCATCCCGCCGGCGGTGGAGGTGATGGGTCAGGCAGACACGCAGTTGGTGTGGGCCGCCGGCATCAGCGGGCTCTACATCACGAGCGACGGTGGCGCACAGTGGCGCACGGTGACCCCGCCCAACTTGGCCAACGAGTACGTCGCCGAGCGCGTGATCACCATGGAGGCCGTCGGCCAGAACGATCTGTGGTTGGTCCTCTACGACGTGCCGGGGCTCGTCCCCTACAGCGAGTCCCAGGACGGGTCGGACCGAGGCGAGGGGATCGACCGCTCGACCGACGGAGGACGGACATGGACGTTCAGCACGCTGCCCGGGTGCCTCCAGCTGTGTGGACCGACCGCGCTGAGCTTCGTCGATGCCGACCATGGCTTCGCCGCGGTGAGCGCCGACGACGGAAACCCCAACGGTCGGCCGGCGCTGCTCTTCGCCACCGGGGACGGGGGCGCCACCTGGCAGGCGGTTGCCACACCGCCGGATCTCGGCGGGGTGGAGATGGGCGGACCGGCGCCGGACCCCAAGCTCGTCTTCACCAACGCCCAGGACGGGTGGGCCGTGTCCGGGCCGCTCGAAGGGGCCGATGCGACGACGGCGAACCCGGGCGGCGTGCTCTACCGCACGACCGACGGCGGCCACGCGTGGTCCGTCGTCCGGGGCCTGCCGTCGGGTGGGCTGTCGCTGCCGACGTTCTTCGGATCACAGGACGGGGTCGTGCTGCACGACCCGGCACCGCCTTCGAAGGTCACGCCGGTCGTCGACGTCACCCGGGACGGGGGAGTGACGTGGTCACGGGTGGCCCTGCCGGCGGCCGCCCTCGGGTTCTCGAAGGGCGGGGGCCTCCTGGCCCAGCGGTTCTCCGCGGTCAGCCCGACCCATTGGTTCGTGGCCGACGGCACGAAGCTGTACGTGACGAGCGATGCCGGCCGGCACTGGACGGTCGTGGTCCCCAGGCCGGGCTTCGCGGTGTCATCCGACGTGTTCACCTCGTCGCGCGACGGCCTGGCCGTCGGCCAAGCGGTGCGCTGCACAGTGGCGGCGACGCGCAGCCACCCCTTTCCACCCTCGTGCTACCCCATGGCCGTCATGACGACCGACGGCGGTCGTCACTGGCGGGACGCCCGCATCTGATCCGAACCCACCCCGCCGCAGGGCGGCACCGAACCTCCTCATCCCCTGCGCTTGACATAGAAGGCTACATAGGTAGAGTTAATGAGGTGACCCGGGCCCGTCGACCGTCACCGCAAGTGATCAGAGTCCTCCAGGCGCTGGCGGCCGCGCCTGCGCGTTGGCGCTATGGCTACGACCTGGCGACAGAAGTCCATCTGAAATCTGGCTCGCTGTATCCGATCCTGATCCGGCTGGCCGACCGTGCGCTGCTCGAAACCTCCTGGGAGCCAGGTCCTCCCGGCCGCCCACCCCGGCACCTGTATCGACTGACCCCGACGGGGCGGGAGTACGTGGCGACACTCGACGTGGCCCGGGTGGAACGATCCACGCCGCGCCGCCGCATGGGTTTGAGCGGGGCGTAGTGCCCATGGTCCCGACCATGGTGCTCGTGATCGGCGCAGGAGCACCGTCGCTCCTCGTGATCTTGCTGCTCGCTGGCGCGGGAGCGGTGCTCTGGAGCCGCGAGCACCCACCTCCAGACGCGCAGTCGGTGCGACGCGACGTGCCGCTCTGGTTGCTGCAGTGGTCGGTCGGGCTGCTCGGCCCCGACCGGGGCGATTGGGGCCAGGCGATGCTGGGCGAGTTGGACCGGATCGAAGGAACTTCGAGGCGGTGGCGTTTCGCCCTCGGCTGTGTGGCCGGCGTCGTGGTGGCACCACCCTGGGGTCCGGTCGGACCGATGGCAGCGCTCGCAGCCGTTGCGCTGGGCAGCGCGCTCGTACTCAGCTTCGGGTTCGTCCATTTCGGGCTGGCCGCCAACCCGTGGAACTGGCTGCTTTTGGTGATCGAGGCCGCTCTCGTGCTGGGTTCCGTCGCTGCGGTGAGCGTGCTGTTGCGCCGGCCCGGTGTGGCCCGGCTGGGGCTGGTCGAGGGCCTCTTCGTCGCGGCAGCGTGGTTGGTGGTCTCCGGATTCACGTGGCAAGGCGTCATCAGCCCCATGTATTCGGTTGGCGCTTGGTCGGGCCCGGCCTTGTTGATCGGGGTGCCGCTGGTGGTGGGGGTGGGTGGCGCCTGGCGCAGCCGGAGTGCCCTGACGGGACGGCGTGCCGCTCGGCTGGCCGGGGCCAGTGCGGGGCTGGCCATGTTCTTTGTCTCGACGATTGCGGTCGTGGCGATCGACGGAGGACCGCGCGATCCGGGTGCCGGGGTTGCCGGAGGTGTCAGCGAGGCGTTCGCCAACGTGACAATGCTCTTCCTGATTTTTCTCCCGTTGGCGACGGCAACGATCGGCTGGGTCGCTGCGACGGCCATCGCCCGATTGCGATCTGTCGACCTAGCTCGACAGGGTCGTGACTCGAGAGCCATGCCGCAGCCGACAGGACGAGCGACGGAGGAAATCCACGGTCGCGGCACGGGACGCGTCCTGCGCAACGCAGCAATGGTCCTGGTCGTCGTCGTGGCCGTCGCGCTCCTCTTTCAGGCCAGATAGCGGAGCCCCTCGTGGGGATCGGACGGTTGACGGAATCATCGCTCTGTGGTCGGGATGGCCACGTCGCCGGGAGGGCGCCACCCATGGAAATTTCGGGGGTCCGGCGTTCGGACGTCGTTCCCGCCCCCAGCGCCGAGTGGTGGCCTTAGGCTCTGTTTCGTGGACCGCCGGCGCCACCGGACATCGACTGTGCGCGGCCAGTTGCGCGTCGGAGACGGTGCCAGAGAGTTGGCCGCCGGCGTCGTGCAGCGAGCCTTTGTGAAGGGCCAACTGACGCGCGGTGAACTCGACGAACGGCTCTCGCTCGTCTTTGCAGCCCGGACCAGAAGAGACCTGAGACCTGCCCTGGAGGACTTGGAGGAATACCAGCTCGTTCGTTCGAACCCGAAGATGTGGCGTTACTGGTTGGACTAGGCACCATCGGTCCGCTCGACGCTCGAGGTCCGGTGACGCGTGCCGCGCACCGCCTCTGCCGCCGTTCCGCGAGCCCCGGGGGTCTGCTCTCGTCAGCGGCCACGGGCCACCCGAGGCCCAGCCTCCCTTCGGCTCCTACTCGACGGACTGGGCGGACGGTGCTCCGATGGCCTCGAGCCAACTGATGACATTCTCTTGCCGAGTCCCGAGGCCGTCAGCGGCATCACGCGCCGTTCCCTGCGCGTAGTCGGGGACCCAGTCGAGATCGGCTCCCGCCGCCAGCAGGCGCTCTGCGGCGCGGCGTTGGCCGGCTCCGCACGCGTGCCAGAAGCCCTTCGAGATCTCGTCGCGGTCGATCCCGGGCACCAGGAGCGTGTCGAGCGTGTCCAACGCGCCGAGCGCAGCGGCGTGCCAGACCTCGTCGAGGCGGGCGCCCCTGGTGGCCAGGAGGCGAGCGACGTGCCAGCAGGCGTAGCCGATGGCGTTGTCCAGGGGGGTACCGATGGAGCCGCCGGGTGTTTCGAGATCGGCCCCGCGCTCGACCAGCGCGGCGGCGACGTCGACGTCGTCGCTGCTCGCCGCGTAGTGCAGCGGTGTCTCGGGCTTTCCGGAACCGGTGGTCGTGGCGTTGACATCGGCGCCGGCATCGACCAGCAGGTGCACGATGGCGGGACCGTTGGGGAAGTACCCGGGCCAATCGGTGACGAAGTGCAGCGCGGTGCCGCTCCCGCCTCGGGCCACGAATCTCGCCTTGGCCAAATCCGGGTTGCTGGCAAGGAGGCGCCGTATCGTCTCGATGTCCCCGCTGTGCACGGCGAGACGCAACTCGGCCGCGGTCGGGTCATCCCCGGGGATGGTGACGGTCGTGGATCCATCGGTCATGTCCGCCATGATCTCAGGACGTGGGCGGTTCCGAAACCCGTAAGTGTCCACGATGTCTGGGCGGGCGGCCGTGTGCCGGCCGGGACGATCAGGCCTGTGGCGCGGGTTCGGCCGCCGTGGCCGATTGGGCGGGCTCCGCCGGCGCGGCCGATGGCGCGGGCTCCGCCCGCAGGGCACGACCGCGCAACGGCTTGCGCAACCGCAGGCCGAACGCGCTGATCACGCCGTCGGCCAGCAGCAGCACCAGCCCGAGCAGAATGAGATTGTCCGCGTTGAGGAACGAGCCGTCCCAGTTCGACCCGGGCAGGAAGTGGTGCACTGCTTGCCCGCGCACCACGTTGAGGCAGCCGGCCACGATGGCCGCCACCCCGGCGATGGTGGCCACGGCGCGGCCCCAGGGCAGGATCAGGCCGATCGCCACCAGCGCCGCCACGACCAGCGCCGCGCTGAGCGGGGTCACCAGCGCGGCGACGCCGCCGGTCACCGCACCGATGACGAGAGCCCGCGGGAAGCGCAGCCAGCCGCCGCGCCGCTCGGCCGACGTGTCGCGGAAGACCGGCAGGGTCAGTGCGGGCGGGTCGAAGGGGGGATGGCTGCGCTCGGGCGCGTCCGGGCCGGCCGGGCCGCGCAGCCGCCTGGGCAGGCGGCGCCGGATGGCCCGGCGCCAGCGGGTGGGCAGGAAGCCGAGCACCAGGCAGAGGAGGAGCGTCGCACCGGACACGGCCAGCGCGGCCCAGATCACCCGTTGGGGGGTCCAGATCAGGGCGACCGTGAAGTTGGCCCCGCCCAGCGTCTTGAGGTCGGCCGCGCTGACGTGCCAGCCGTTGGCGAAGCCGTCGACCAGCTGGGGCCGCCCCAGGTCCACGGGGTGGGAACCCGCCGGCGCGTCCGGGTCCCGGACTGGCCTCGGCGTGCCAGCCCGCATTGACGCTCTGCCCGAGGACCAGCTCGAAGGAGTGGTCCGCCCCGCTGACCGCGCCGGCGTGACCGTCGATGTGCTGGGCCGTCTGGGCCACCTGCGGCGCCGGCCCCGGCTGGGTGGCCGCGAGCGCGGGGGTGCCGGCCGCCGTTGGAGTCGCCGCCGCCCCCGGCCCGCCCCCGGCCGCCGAGTCCAGCACGAGCTGGTCGATGTTCCAGCCGGTGCAGGTGGCCGGGTCGGGGGCGCAGTTGGGTCCGTGGCCGACGGCCGTCTGCACGATGTGGGGTCCGGCCGGGAGGGTGATGCCCTTGGCGTCGGGCCCGCAGGGCTCGAGCTGCATCTCGCCGCCGCCGAGGGCCTGCTGGGTGGAACCGACCACGGCCACGTCGATCGGCTTGCCGTCGATGGTGAGGAGGTTCGACACGCAGGTGCCGGGCACCGTCGCCGGGGTCGGAGCCGACTGCACGCCGGGGATGCCGATCTCCGCGATGGCGATGGGCAGGGCGAGCGGTCCGGCCGAGTAGTAGTTGGCGGCGTACTCGGGGCGGATGCCGGTGAAGGTCACCACGAACTGGCGCCCGCTGAGCGCGGGGAAGCTCACGGGCACTGTCGTGGTGGCGTTGGGGACCGTGCCGTCCGCAATGGGCGGCAGCGTGACGTGGCGTACCTGCGTCCCCGAGGCGATGGTCATGGAGGTGGGGACGGAGTGGCGCCCGTCCGCGATGACCTGCATGGCGAGGTGGCTCAGCGTCGTCGGCTTGGTCAGGTTGTAGGTCAGGGAGACGCCGAGCTGGGCCGCTGTGCCCAGGCCCGGCTGCCAGGCCGTCTGGGGGTTGCCGTCGAGGGTGGCCGACGCCGTCGCCCGCAGGTCCCCCGGCAGGCGGCCGGTCGAGTAGGCCGACTGGACCCCCGTCGCCGCCGTGGGGGTCCGCCCGACCAGCCGGTCGATCTCGTCGTCCGGGATGAGCGCGGACAGGCTGGCACTCCCGGCCAGGGTGAAGGTGCGCGCCGTCGGCAGCGTGAACGTGCGGGCGATCGTCGTCTCCGGGTCGCTCCGGGGTGGGAACTGCGACGTCCGGTCGCGCGTCATCACCACGGTCAGACGGTTGTGCTCCGAGGCGGTGCCGAGCGAGGACAGCATCTGGGTCGGCATCTGGAGCACCTGCTGGACCGACTGCCCCGGGATCTGAATCTCGGAGAAGCCGACGGCGGCGGCCGACAGCGGTGTGGCGCTGTTGTCGGTGGTGCCGTCGAGGGTGACCCGCACGGTGTGGAAGGTGCGGGTGGGGAAGGTGAGCGTCTGGCCGCTCGTCAGGTGCGAGGCCTTCGTCAGCTTGTAGCGCACCGGGTCCTTGCCGTCGAAGGTGAGGGTCACCGAGGAGACCCAGCGCGAGCGGTCACCGCGCTGGGGCTGGACGACCGTGATGTGATCGGTCGTCACCGGCTTGCCGAACTGGGCCTGCCACCATTGACCCGCCGGGTCGGGCACGAACGTCCCGGTGATCCAGGCCGTGTCGAAGTTGCCGTCGATGGCGCTGTAGGCCTCGTCCTCGGGCGTGTACGACACCGAGTTGCCGTAGCTGCTGGCCGTGACGTTGACGGCGCCCACGTAGGAGGCGTAGGTCTTGCTGGTGATGGTGGAGCCGGGGAACAGCTCCACCGGGCTGTCGCTCTGGTCCGTCTTGGCGGGGTTGTCGCTCGGTGTCTCGGTGTAGCCGGCGTTCGCCGTCAGGGTGTCCCAGCGGAAGGCCTGCTTGCGGTTGGTGTCGGTCACGACCAGCTGGGCCCCCGAGGAGGCCAGCTGGTGCAGGCGTGACGAGTCCTTGGCCAGGGTGCCGGCGTAGTAGATGGCGCTGTCCGTGTCGAGCAGGCCGAGCCCGGCCAGGTTGTTGAGCCCGGTGGCGTCGCCCTCCATCACGATGGCGCCGCTGTCCGACTCGCCCCGCAGCATGGTGCGCGGGTTGTTCACCGTGTAGGTGACGAGCGGGGCGGGCCAGCCGACGTTGCCCGGGACGGACAGGTCCTGCTCGTTGAGGGTCGACACGGTCGAGACGTTGGGGCGCGGCGTGCCGAACGACGTCGGGTCGGAGAGGCCGAGGGGGGTGTGCAGGAGCTGGAGGGCGAGCAGCTGGGGCTGGGGCACGCCGTAGTGCTCGTAGCGCTGGTCGTACTCGACCATGAGGTCGCCCGCCCCCATGAGCCGGGCCATCGGGGCCAGGGCGTTCATGTTGGCGATGCTGTCCTGGATCGGCGCGTCGACGGCGTAGAGGGTGTCGGCCGTGGCGATCGAACCCATGATCTGCTGCTCGCGGGTGACGAAGTCGCGGGTGAGCAGGGCCGGCTGGGGCGTGTCGATGGTGTCGCCCCAGGCGTCCGAGGCGAAGTCGTTGCCCGGGATGGCGAAGACCCTCGTCCCCGGATGGGTGTCGTTGAGGTGTTTGATCGCGGCCAGCTGGTACGAGGGGAGCGACGCCGGCTGGGTGAAGTTGTTGGCGATGGTGTCGCCGTTGAAGAGTGAGGGGTTGTTGGCGATCACCAGACCGGCCACGAGCACGGCCGTGGTGATGCCGACGATGCTGAGCCGGCGCCAGAGCGCGGTGAGCGCACAGGCCAGGAGCATGGCCAGGGCCAGCAGGACGACCGGGGTGGCCCGGTCGGTGGAGCGCAGGGCCAGTCCCGCCGTCGTGTCGGTCATGAACGACTTCAGCCAGCCGCCGAGCTCGGTCGGGTCGGCGTAGGGGAACGGCCCGACGGCCAGCACCACCCCCACGAAGAGGATGACGAGGAAGAAGGCCCGCTCGCGCCAGCGCACGAACGCCGCGCCGAGCACGGCGAGCACGGGCACGGCGAAGGAGGTCGCCAGCAGCTTGATGTTCTGCGTGTAGCGGACCGCGGCGTTGGTCCACGGGCCCAGGTGATCCGACCCGTAGAAGTACCAGTAGCCGAGGCCACGCAGGATGTCGGCCGCGTTGGAGGTGGCCGAGGTGGACGGGACGGTTTCGGTGTACTTGAGGACGTTGACCCCGTAGGCGGCCTCGACCTCGAGGCCGGCCATCCACCAGACGCAGGCGCCCAGGGTGAGCAGCCCGATGCGCGCCGCCGTGCCCAGCGCGTGGCGCCAGGTGGACTCGCGCAGGACGACGACCGCGTAGAACAACCACAGAATGGGCACGACGCCGACATAGATGATGGAGGTGGCGTTGATGCCACTCACCAGGGCCACCACGAGCGCGAAGAGGGCCGGCTCGCGCCAGCCGCCGCGGCGCAGGGCGACGATGGTGAGACCGAGCATGAAGGGCAGCCCCGCCCAGGGCAGCAGGATCACCGAGATCCGTCCCGCGTACTGCAGGAAATAGGGCGAGAGCATGTAGAGCAGCGCGCCGGCGACCGGGCCGGGACCGTGCAGGCCGAGGATGCGGCAGAGGTAGAGGATCCCGACGCCCGCGACGAAGAGGATGGAGCCGAGCCAGAGGCGCTGGGCCACCCACACCGGCACGCCCAGGAGGTGGAAGACCGCGTAGAAGGGGCCCATCGGGAGCAGGTAGCCGATGTACTCGTGGGTGACCGTGCCCAGCCCGACGGTCGGGTTCCACATGAAGGCCACCTGGCTCAGGAAGCGCAGGGGATCGAGGTAGAGGTAGGTCTTGGTGTCCGGCGTGATGACGCCGGGCCGCGCCGCCAGCAGCGGCACGTAGGCCAGTCCGGCCAGGACCGCCGAGGCCGCCGATCCACCACCAGCGTCCACCCGCCTCTCTCGTCCTCCGCTTGGCGGCGTGCCGCCCTCGTGAGGCGGTGACAGTGGTGGACGAGGTCATGAAGGGCGGACGGAAAGTCGCCCGGTAGTGTAAGCAGGCAGCGCCACCCAGGCGTGTCACACAACCAGGGAGCGCACGTGGCGACCAGCACCAGGTCCCGGCTGACGGGAGAACGTCCCCAGCAGGGCGTCACGCCGGACTCGCTGCTCGCGCTGCACGAGGCGGGCTACCGCGCCGTGCTCGAGCGCATGGGAGGCGGGCGCATCCTCGACGTGGGGTGCGGTCAGGGCTTCGAGTCGGCCCGCTTCCTCGACCCCACCCGCCAGGTGGTCGGGGCCGACTACTCGAGCGACGCCGTCGTGACGGCGGCCGGCCGCTACGGGCCCGAGGGACTCCGGGTGGCCCAGATGGACGCGCTGCGCCTGGGCTTCGCTTCCGACAGCTTCGACGGCGCCTGCTCGTCGCACCTCATCGAGCACTTCACCGATCCCGAGCCGCACGTCTCCGAGCTGGCCCGGGTCTTGAAGGACGACGGGGTGCTGTACGTGCTCACCCCGAACAAGCCGGCCGACTTCGAGAACCCGTTCCATCTCCACCTCTTCGACCGCGACGAACTGCGGACCATGCTCGAACGCCACTTCGGCGACGTGTGGCTGGGCGGGGTCGACGCCGCGCCGCACGTGAAGGACGACATGGCGGCCCGGCGGGTCAAGGCGAACAAGCTGCTGGCGCTCGATGTGCTCGACCTGCGCCACCGGATGCCGCACTCGTGGTACGTCTGGTCCTACACCCGGTTGCTCCCGGTGGCCTACCGCCTCGTGGCCAAGGAGGACGCCGGGGGGCAGACCGGCATCACGGCCGACGACTGGTTCGTGACGGACACGCTCGACGACACGACCCTGGTGCTGTTCGCCGTCGCCCGCCGGCCGAGGCGGGAGGCCGCCGCCTGATGCTCGCCGTCGGCCTGACCGGCGGCATCGGGTCGGGCAAGTCCGCCGTGGCCGACCTGCTCGTCGCCCGCGGCGCCCAGCTCATCGACGCCGACCAGGTGGCCCGCGACGTCGTCACTCCCGGCGGACCGGCCTACCAGCCCCTGGTGGACCGCTTCGGCCCCGGGATCGTCGCCGCCGACGGGACCATCGACCGGCCCGCGCTGGCCGCGGTGGCCTTCGCCGACGACGAGAGCCGCCTCGCCCTCAACGCCATCACCCACCCGGCCATCGGGATCGCCATGATCGCGGCCCGGGACTCCTTCGAGGGGACGGACAGCATCGTGGTGCTGGCCATCCCCCTCCTCACCGCCGTGCACCGCGAGACGGTCAAGCTGCACGAGGTGGTCGTGGTCGACACCCCGACCGACATTGCGCTCGGACGCCTCCTGACCCAGCGCGGCTTCGACCGGGCCGACGCCGAGGCCCGCATCCGCGCCCAGATCTCGCGGGAGGAGCGGGTCAAGGACGCGGACTACGTGCTCGACAACTCGGGTGACCGGGCCGCGCTCGAGATCGAGGTGGAGAAGCTCTGGGACTGGCTGCTGGCGGCCCGGGACGAGCAGCAGCCTCCCGCCTGAGCGGACACACCTCCCGGGTAGCCTCGTTGGGTCATGCCCGACTTCGAGGTGGTCTCACCCTTCAAGCCCTCGGGGGACCAGCCGGCGGCCATCGCCGCCCTGACCACCGGCGTGCAGCGGGGCGACCCGTACCAGACCCTCCAGGGCATCACGGGCTCGGGGAAGACGGCCACCATCGCCTGGATGATCGAGCAGGTGCAGCGGCCCACCCTCATCATCGAGCCCAACAAGTCGCTGGCCGCCCAGCTCTCCTCCGAGCTGCGCGAGCTCTTCCCCAAGAACCGGGTCGAGTTCTTCGTCTCGTACTACGACTACTACCAGCCGGAGGCCTACCTCCCGGCGACCGACACCTACATCGAGAAGGACTCGTCCATCAACGACGAGATCGACCGCCTGCGCCACGCCACCACCTCGTCGCTCCTCATGCGACGCGACGTCATCGTGGTGGCCTCGGTGTCGTGCATCTACGGCCTGGGCTCGCCGTCCGAGTACCGCGACCGCATCCTGGGCCTGGCCGTGGGGCAGCAGGCGGACCAGCGCGACATCCTGCGCAAGCTGGTCGACCTCCAGTACGCCCGCAACGACGTGAACCTGGTGCGGGGCACCTTCCGGGCCCGGGGCGACACCGTCGAGATCCACCCCGCCTACGAGGAGGAGGCGCTGCGGGTCGAGATGTTCGGCGACACCATCGAGCGCATCGTCCCCTTCGACGTCATGACGGGGGAGATGGGGGACGAGCTCGAGGACATCGCGGTGTACGCCGCCACCCACTACGTGACCGGCGACGAAATCATCCAGCGGGCCGTGGGGACCATCGAGATCGAACTGCGCGAGCGCCTCCAGGAATTCGAGAAGGAGGACAAGCTGCTCGAGGCCCAGCGCCTCCGGGTGCGCACGGAGCACGACCTCGAAATGCTGGCCGAGACCGGCATCTGCTCGGGCATCGAGAACTACAGCCGCCATCTCGACGGCCGCGCCCCGGGCGAGACCCCCTTCACCCTGCTCGACTTCTTCCCCAAGGACTATCTCTGCGTCATCGACGAGAGCCACGTCGCCGTGCCCCAGCTGCACGGGCAGTACGCCGGCGACCGCTCCCGCAAGGACGTGCTGGTCGACCACGGCTTCCGCCTGCCCTCGGCCAAGGACAACCGGCCGCTGCGCTTCGACGAGTTCATCGAGCGGGTGCATCAGACCGTGTACGTCTCGGCCACGCCGGGACCGTTCGAGCTCGAACACTCGAACCAGATCGTCGAGCAGGTGATCCGCCCCACCGGGTTGGTCGACCCCGAGGTCACCATCATGCCGACCAAGGGTCAGGTGGACGACCTGCAGGCCCGCATCACAAAAACGGTCGCCGCCGGCGGGCGGGTGCTGGTGACGACGCTCACCAAGAAGATGGCCGAGGACCTCACCGACTACCTGGCCGACGCCGGCGTACGGGTGCAGTACCTCCACTCGGACATCGACACCATCACCCGGATCGAAATCCTGCGCGAGCTGCGCCTCGGGTCCATCGACGTGCTGGTGGGGATCAACCTGCTGCGCGAGGGACTCGACCTGCCCGAGGTGGCCCTGGTGGCCATCCTCGACGCCGACAAGGAGGGCTTCCTGCGCTCGGCCTCGTCGCTCATCCAGACCATGGGCCGGGCCGCTCGCAACGTCGACGGCGTGGTGGTCCTCTACGCCGACACCATCACCGACTCCATGCGCGAGGCCGTGTCGGTCACCCAACGGCGCCGCGACGTGCAGATCGCCTACAACCTCGAGCACGGGATCGATCCGCAGACCATCCGCAAGTCGGTCACCGACATCCTCGAGCGCCTGCGCGGGACGAGCGGCGGCGTGGCCAAGGCAGGACGGAGCCGGGCCGAGGTGCGCAAGAACGCCGCCGTGCGGGGCAACCGGCGGCCGGCGTTGGCCGCCGACGGCGAGGCTGCCACGCCCGCCGAGGCCATGGAGCTCATGACCCAGCTCGAGGCGGAGATGAAGGCGGCCGCCGCCCAGTTGCGCTACGAGGAGGCCGCCCTGCTCCGCGATGAGATTGCCGAGCTGCGCGCCTCCATCCCGGGCTGAGCTCGAGACGGGCCGCCCCGCCGACCCCGGCGCGGGCGGGTCGTCCCCCTCAGGAGCCGTGCCATGCCCTTGCCCCCGATGACGTCGGTCGAGTCGAGCAGCCTGGCCGCCGTCGGCTTCGACGGCTCGGTCAACGAGCTCTACGTGTCCTTCCGCAACGGCACGGTGTACCGGTACTTCCAGGTCCCCGGGCTCCGTCCATCGGTCCCTGTTGACGGCCCCGTCGGTCGGCCGCTTCTTCAACGAGACCGTGCGCGACCGCTACCCGAGCCAGCGGCTGCGGGGGGAGGAGTCGTCCTGATCGACCGCCGGGCCTGAGCCATCGGGTCCCGTCGGGCGGTACGGTCCCCGCCGTGGACGCCGACGAATGGGAGCGCCTGGGCCTCTACGACCCGGCCGCACCCGGCGCGCCCCACAAGCTGGCCCTGCTCGAGTTCCTGGTCGCCCAGGGAGCGAGCGCCGAGGACCTGCTCGACTTCCGCGACGGCCTGCCCGGACTGGCCGCCGTGCTGGCGCTGCGGGGAGGCCGGGCGCTCACCCTGCGCCAGGTGGTCGACGAGTCGGGGCTGGACCAGGCCCAGGTGGAGGCGATCGTCCGGGCGGCCGGGCTCCCGCTCCCCGGACCGGACGACCGCTTCTTCGTGGAGGGTTTCGCCGGGCTGGGCCGGGGCCTGGCGGCCGCCGACGACCTCTTCGGCGGCGACGCCGTGCTCCAGCTGGTCCGGGTCATGGGCACGGCCATGGCCCGGGTGGCCGATGCCGTGGTGTCGGCCTTTCTGGTCTACGTGCAGCCCCAGGCCGAGCTGGAGGATGCCGTGGGCCTGGCCAGCGCCCGGGCCAACGCGCAGGCGGTCGAGCTCATCCCCAACGTCATGCGCCTGCTCGATGTCCTGCTGCGCCAGCACGTGATCGTGGCCCGGCGCAGCATCGCCGCCGAGCAGGTGGAGTCCGGCTACGAGGTCCAGCACCTGTGCGTGGGCTTCGTCGACCTGGTCGACTCCACCTCCCTGGCCCAGACGTCCACGGTGGGCGAGCTCGGCGCCCTGTTGAGTGAGTTCGAGGTCTTGGCCACCGAGCGCGTGCTCGATGGCGGGGGCCGAGTGGTCAAGCTGATCGGCGACGAGGTGCTCTACACGGCGCCGACCGTCGAGGGCGGTGCGGCCATCGCCACCGGGCTGGCCGCCGCGCTCGCCGCCCATCCCGGCCTGCCCCCGGCCCGCTGCGGCCTGGCCGTCGGGGACGTCACCCTCATGGGAGGTGACGTCTTCGGACCGGTGGTCAACCTGGCCGCCCGGGTGGTACGCGAGGCCGAACCGGGCGAGGTCCTGGTGGCCGATCCGGGTGGGGACATGGCCCAGGGGAGCCCGGCGCAGTTCGAGTCGGTCGGCAGCCGGCTCCTCAAAGGATTCGTCGACCCGGTTCCCCTCTACCGGGTGGTCCCGCACACGCCCCTGACCTCCTGACCCAGGGCCGCCTATGGTGAGCCGATGGCCACGCCCGTACTGCTTCGTGAGGTTGCCGAGCGCTATGCCGCCACGGTCGGCACCAAGGACGCGGACGCCTACGCCGCCCTCTTCACCGAGGATGCCGTCCAGGTCGACCCCTACCCGGCCGGCCGCCACGTCGGGCGCGACGAGATCCGCGACTTCATCCAGAACTCGTTCGACGCCTGCGAGACCATTGCCTTCGAGCTGGTGAGCGTGCACCCGACGGCCGATGTGGCCGCCGTGAGCTTCGACATCTCCATGACCGTGGCGGGAGCCGACCAGGTCATGCACATCCGTGGCGTCGAGGTCTTCACGGTCACCGACGACGGGTTGATCGCCGAGGTGACCGCCTACTGGGGCGACGAGGACGTGACCTTCGAGTAGGGGCGGCCGAGGCCGCCGACCCGGTCCGGCCTGCATCGACGCGGCGGCCGGACCGCCGTGTCACAGCCCACCGGTAACCTGCTCTGAATGGCCGACCGTTTGGTCGTTCGCGGGGCCCGCGAGCACAATTTGCGCGATGTCTCCGTCGATCTGCCCCGGGACCGGCTGATCGTCTTCACCGGCCTGTCCGGGTCGGGCAAGTCGTCCCTGGCCTTCGACACCATCTACGCCGAGGGCCAGCGCCGCTACGTCGAGTCGCTCTCGGCCTACGCCCGTCAATTCCTCGGGCAGATGGACAAGCCAGACGTCGACTTCATCGAGGGCCTGTCGCCCGCCATCTCCATCGACCAGAAGTCGGCCTCGCGCAACCCGCGTTCGACCGTGGGGACCATCACCGAGGTCTACGACTACCTGCGCCTGCTCTACGCCCGCATCGGCCATCCCCACTGCCCCCAGTGCGGCCGACCGGTGGCCCGCCAGACCCCCCAGCAGATCGTCGACCGGGTGCTCGAGCTGCCCGAGGGCACCCGCTTCCAGGTCATGGCGCCCGTGGTGCGGGGACGCAAGGGCGAGTACTCGAGCCTCCTCGACGACCTGGCCAAGCAGGGTTTCGCCCGGGTCCGGGTCGACGGCGTGCCCCTGGAGCTGGCCGACCGGGCCGAGGTCAACCTGGCTCGCTACGAGACCCACACCATCGAGGTGGTGGTGGACCGGCTCATCCGGCGGGCCAACGTGCGCCAGCGCCTCACCGAGTCGATCGAGACCGCCCTGGCCTTGACCGGGGGGACGGCCGAGGTCCTGGTCATGACGCGGGGGAGAGGAGGCCGAGCCCGACGAGGCCATCACCTTCTCCCAGCACCTGGCCTGCACCCACTGCGGGATCAGCTTCGAGGAGCCCGCCCCGCGCAACTTCTCCTTCAACTCCCCCTACGGCGCCTGCCCGTCCTGTGTCGGGTTGGGCACCCGCTACGAGGTCGACCCCGAGTTGGTCGTGCCCGACGACTCGCTCTCGCTGGCCGAGGGCGCCCTGGCCCCCTGGGCCAGTGCCCGCAGCGAGTACTTCACCGGCCTCCAGGCCGGGGTGGCCGAGTACGGCGGCTTCTCCGTCGACACCCCCTGGAAGAAGCTCAAGGCCAAGGACAAGAAGCTCGTCCTCTACGGCACCGGTTCCAAGCCCATCCACGTCACCTACAAGAACCGCTTCAACCGGGTCCGCTCCTACGAGGCCCACTACGAGGGCATCGTGACCTGGCTCCAGCGCCGCCACGGCGAGGCGGAGTCGGACTGGTCGCGCGAGCAGATCGAGGGCTTCATGCGCGAGGTGGCCTGCCCGGTGTGCGGCGGGGCCCGCCTCAAGCCCGAGTCGCTGGCCGTGACCGTGGGCGGGCGCAACATCTACGAGCTGTGCAGCCTCTCCATCGCGGCCGCCGTCGAGGCCATGGCCACCCTGGAGCTGTCCGAGCGCGAGCACATGATCGCCGACCGCGTCTTCAAGGAAGTGCGCGAGCGCATGCAGTTCCTCCTCGACGTCGGTCTCGACTACCTGTCGCTGGCCCGTTCCGCCGGCACCCTCTCGGGCGGCGAGGCCCAGCGCATCCGCCTGGCCAGCCAGATCGGCAGCGGCCTGGTCGGCGTCCTCTACGTGCTCGACGAGCCCTCCATCGGCCTGCACCAGCGCGACAACCAGCGCCTCATCGCCACCCTCGAGCGCCTGCGCAACCTGGGCAACACGGTCATCGTGGTCGAGCACGACGAGGAGACCATCCGCACGGCCGACTACGTGGTCGACATCGGACCGGGAGCGGGCGAGCACGGTGGCAACATCGTCCACGCCGGCCCGGTCACCGGGCGCGGGGGACTGGTGTCGAACAAGGCCTCCATCACCGGGCAGTACCTCTCGGGCAAGCGCTCCATTCCCGTGCCGGCCCGCCGCCGCCCCGGCACCGGCGACGTCATTACGGTGCGCGGCGCCCGCGAGCACAACCTGCGCGACATCGACGTCTCGTTCCCGCTCGGCTGCCTGATCGCCGTGACCGGAGTCTCGGGCTCGGGCAAGTCGACCTTGGTCAACGACATCCTGTTACGCTCACTGGCCCAACAGCTGCACCGGGCCAAGGCGGTCCCCGGACTCCACCGCAAGGTCGAGGGCCTGACCCACATCGACAAGGTGGTCGACGTCGACCAGGCGCCCATCGGGCGCACGCCCCGCTCGAACCCCGCCACCTACACCGGCGTGTTCGACCACATCCGCAAGCTCTTTGCGGCGGCGCCCGAATCCAAGGTGCGCGGCTATCAGCCGGGCCGGTTCTCCTTCAACGTGCGGGGTGGGCGCTGCGAGGCCTGCGCGGGCGACGGCACCATCAAGATCGAGATGCACTTCCTCCCCGACGTCTACGTGCCCTGTGAGATCTGCCACGGCGCGCGCTACAACCGGGACACGCTCGAGATCACGTTCCGGGGCAAGACGATCGCCGACGTGCTCGACATGTCCTGCGAGGAGGCCCTGACCTTCTTCGAGCGCCAGCCGCCCATCGCCCGCCACATGCGGACGCTGGTCGACGTCGGGCTGGGCTACGTGCGACTGGGCCAGCCCGCACCGACGCTCTCGGGTGGCGAGGCCCAGCGGGTGAAGCTGGCCAGCGAGCTGAGCCGCCGGCCGACGGGCCACACCTTCTACATCCTCGACGAGCCCACCACGGGCCTCCACTTCGAGGACACCCGGCGCCTGCTCGAGGTGCTCGGGCGCCTGGTCGACCAGGGCAACACGGTGGTCGTCATTGAGCACAACCTCGACGTGATCAAGACCGCCGACTGGATCATCGACCTCGGTCCTGAGGGCGGTGACAAGGGCGGCCTGGTCATCGCCGAGGGCACACCCGAGCAGGTGGCCAAGACAGCGGGCAGCTACACGGGCGAGGTGCTCAAGAAGGTGCTCGGAACCAAGTAGCGGACGGACGACGGGACCCGCTGCCTCCGCGCACTCCGGTCAGGTGAAGTGGGTGCGCGGGCGCTCCAGCGCTACGCCGTCGAGGAAGATGTCGACCTTCTCGTTGTAGAAGGCGACGAGGCCGGCGATGGGGGCGAGGTCACGGGTCGGGAAGTCGTAGGCCCAGGCGATGTCGGGGTGGGTGCGCCCGTCGATCACGGCGGACCAGTAGCCACTGGTGATCCCCTTGTAGGGACACTCGGTCCGGGTGTCGGTCGGCACCAGGTGGCTGAAGTCGACGTCCGTCCGGTTGAGGTAGTAGCGGGTCGGCAGGCCGGTCTCGAAGCACATGACCGGCGAGGAGGACTCGGCCAGCACCGTCCCGTGGGACTCCACCCGCACCGTGCGGGTGGAGCGGAGCGCGTCGACCCGTGAGTAGGGGCTGCGCGGGTGGACGAAGACCTGCTCGTCCTCCTCGTACCAGGCGTCGAGCGCCGACCAGTCGAAGCGCACGGTGTCGTCGAGACCGGCCACCTCGGCCGCACCGAACACCAGGGCAGCCCCGGAGCGTTCGACGTCGCCGACGCGGAGCCCGAAGCGCTTGGCCTCGCCCCGGGGCGTCGCCTCGGTGGCCTCCTCGTCGAACAGCACGTCGGGCGCCACGTCGGCCAGGGGGATGTAGTACTGCGGGAAGGGCGGCCACTCCCACACGTAGCGGGCGGCGGTCGTGTCGACCACCGCCTTGCCGGCCAGGACGGCGCGGACCCGCCGGGGCACTGGCTCCACATGGTTCTCTTGGACGGGCGGGGCGGGATAGTCGGTCACGCTGGATGCCTCCGAGGGGTCGAACGGAACGGTTCCCCGAGGCTAACGGCGCGCCCCGAGAGAACGTCCCGACCGATGCCCGGAATCCGAACAGTTGTGGAGCCCCAGAAGCCGTGATTGGATGAGCGCGACGGCACGTACTGGGCGTCGCCGGAGAACCTTCCAGCGTGCCCGGAGAACGTGCGAGGAGGTCGAGATGGATCGAGGCTGGAGGATCCGAAGGCCGCAAGGCATCGCACGCCTCGTCTTGGTCCTGAGCATCCTGACGACAGGTCTGGTCCTCTTCGCATCGTCGCCGGCCGCTGCCTTCCCGCCCGCGGTGACGGTGAGCAGCAACCCGGGAGCCCTCATCTCGGACCCGTCCGGCCTCACCGCCGGCCCCGACGGCAATTTGTGGTTCACCGACAGCGATCACTATTCGATCGGCCGCATCACGCCCAGCGGAGTCGTCACGAGCTACATAGCCGGAGTCTTCGATCCTTCCGGCCTGTATGGGCTCGGAGGGATTACCTCAGGCCCGGATGGTGCGCTCTGGTTCACCGCATGTGCGTCCAATGGCTGCTCCATCGGCAGGATGACGACATCAGGTGTCGTCAGCAATTTCACAGATCCGTCCATCGTCTCGCCGGGCAGCATCGTCACTGGCTCCGACGGCGCGTTGTGGTTCACGCAGCAAAACAACACGATCGGTCGCATCACGACGTCCGGAGCGGTGACGACGTACACCGATGCGACGTTGGACGGTCCGTCCGACATCACGGCCGGCCCCGACGGCGCATTGTGGTTCATCAACTATGGAAGCCGCACCATCGGACGCATCACGACATCGGGAGCAATTTCCAGCTTTACCGTGCCGGGACCGGATTGGCCGAGTGCCCTTGCGGCTGGTCCTGACGGAGCCGTCTGGTTCTTGTACGCCCACGAGATGGGCGAAATCAACTCCACGGGGATCATCACCATGTTCGCCGTGAAAGGCGACGACGGCACGGCTCTCACGGAGGGACCGGACGGCGCGATGTGGTTCACTGCGGCAAAGGGCAAGATCGGAAGGTATGACCCGACCACGGACACGCTGAGCTATTTCGCGTGCTCGTATTGCGTGCCCTTCGGCCTCTCCTCAGTCGCGGACGGGTCAGATGGCGCACTGTGGTTCGTGGATGGCTACGGCAGTTCCATTGTTCGGATGACGACCGCCGGTGCCCTGTCGGACTACACGGCGGACGGTTTCGACACACCGCACGGGATCGCGCTCGGCCCCGACGGCTCGCTCTGGGTCACGAACTCGGCCAGCAACTCAGTCGGGCGGCTGAGCTACGTCACCATCAACGAAAACTCGACGGGCCTGGTCGACGTGCCGGACCCGTCCATCGACCAACCAGAGGGAATCACGGTCGGGCCGGACGGTGCCCTCTGGTTCACCAACGCCGGGAACAACTCAATAGGTCGTACCACCACCGCAGGGTCGGTCACCAACTACACCGATCCGTCAATCAAACAACCCGAGAACATCACCCCTGGACCCGACGGGGCGTTGTGGTTCACCAACGCCGGCAACAACTCAATCGGGCGTATCTCGACGTCCGGTGTGGTGACGAACGACACCGCCCCGTCGATCGATCAGCCGGAGGGCATCACCGCCGGGCCGGACGGCGCCCTGTGGTTCACCAACGCCGGCAACAACTCCGTCGGCCGCATCACGACCTCGGGTGCGGTCACCAACTACACCGACCCCACGATCGACCAGCCCGAGGGCATCACGGCGGGGTCCGACGGGGCGCTGTGGTTCACCAACGCAGGCAACAACTCAATCGGGCGTATCTCGACGTCCGGTGTGGTGACGAACTACACCGCCCCGTCAATCGATCAGCCCGAAGGCATCACCGCCGGCCCCGACGAACAGTTGTGGTTCACGAACACGGCCAACAACTCGATCGGAAGGATCACGACGTCCGGCGACGTCACCGACTACACCGACCCGTCCATCGACCAACCGAGTTCCATCGTCACGGGTCCGAACGGGGACCTCTGGTTCACCAACGCCGGCAACAACACCGTGGGGCAGATCACCACCCCGGCCGAGATCCTCGGTTACGGGATCCTGAGTGGCAGCGCGGGGTCGTTCGGAATCGACACGGCGGGGACCGGTCGGGACGGCCACGGCACCTTCTCCTTCTACCAGTCGGGTTGGCCGACGCCGAGTACCCCCCTCACCCTTCGGGGAGCCACGGTCAGCTGCGTGACCTTCGACGGCGGCGTGGCGACCATCACGGGGCAGGCGCAGGGTCCGTCGGGATCGGAGAACGTCGTGGCCCAGGTTGGCCCCGGAAACGAGCTGGCGCTGTCGTATGCGCCTGATATCGAGTCGGTCTCCAATGGATGTTGGGTTCCCACGACCCCGCCGGCGCTGACACCGTTGGCGAGCGGAGCTATCGACATCGAAGTGGGCGACGCTCCGTTGGTGTCGGCCGATCAGATCCTGGGTGCCGGCGAGTATCACAACCTCTTCGGCCTCGAAGCGCAGGGCGCCGGCAATACGGCAGGGGGAGCCTTTTTCTTCTATCAGAAGGGTTGGCCCACCTCCGGATCGGGCTGGCAGCCCCGGAGCGCCCAAGTGACATGCGTGTCGATCGACGGCAGCGCGGCCACGGTGACCGGGAAGGTGACAGCCGGATCAAAAAAGGAAACCGTGGTCGCCGTGCTGGGGTCCAGTCCCGCTGCGCTCACGATTGCCACGGGAGCGTCCATCTCCAAGAGCTCTCCCGGGTGCGACGTCACGCAGGAAGCGGCGAAGCCGTTGCAATACGGCGGAGACGTCGAAATCGGCTCCTGAGCCCTGTCGCGGCCCGGGGTCAGGTGATGGCGAGCATGCGCTCGAGCGCCACCTTGGCCCATTCGGCCGTGTCGGCGTCGACCGTGATCGGGTTGCGTACCTGCCCGTCGACCAGTCCCTCGAGGATCCAGGCCAGGTGCTGGGGGTCGATGCGCGACATGGTCGAGCACGGACAGACCAATGGATCGAGGCAGACAACCGTCTTGTCGGGTGACTCGTCGTTCAGACGCTTCACCAGATGGATCTCGGTGGCCACGCCGATCACCGAGTTCGGCGGCGCCTCGTTGACGGCCCGGATGATGGCGTCGGTCGAACCGATGACGTCACCGAGCTCGACCACCTCGTGTGCGCACTCCGGGTGGATCATCACGATTCCGTCCGGGTGCTCGGCCCGGAAGGCCTCGACGTGCTCGGGGCGGAAGCGTTGGTGCACCGAGCAGTGTCCCTTCCACAGGAGCAGCGTGGACTCCTTGACCTCGCGGTCGGTCAACCCGCCGAGTGCCTGCCGCGGGTTCCACACGCGCATGTCGTCGGCGCCGTAGCCGAGCTGGTAGCCGGTGTTGCGGCCGAGATGCTGGTCGGGGAAGAAGAGCACACGCTCGCCGCGCTGCAGCGCCCACATGAGCACGGCCCGGGCGTTGGACGACGTGCAGACGGCGCCGCCGTGCCGACCGACGAAGGCCTTGAGCGCGGCGGCCGAGTTCATGTAGGTGACCGGGATCAGCCCACCGACGTCGATCACCTGTGCCAGGTCGTCCCACGCCTCCTCGACCTGGTCGATGTCGGCCATGTCGGCCATGGAACAGCCGGCGTTGAGATCGGGCAGGATCACCCGTTGATGGTCGCCGGTGAGCACGTCGGCCGACTCGGCCATGAAATGGACGCCGCAGAAGACGATGAACTCCGCCTCGGCCTGCCCGGCGGCCAAGCGGGAGAGCCCGAAGGAATCACCGCGGGCGTCGGCCCAGCGCATCACGTCGTCGCGCTGGTAGTGGTGGCCGAGGATGAACACCCGGTCGCCGAGCGCAGCCTTGGCCTCGCCGATCATGGTGGCCAGCTCGTCGTCGGTCGCGCCCGTATACCGCTCGGAGAGCGGCGCCTGGAGCCTGAGCATGTGGTCTGCCCCCTTTGAGGGAGAGCATCGATATGGCCGGCGGGGACAGCCTGGTCGCCCATCCGCGGGTATGTCGGCCTCGATGCGAGGTTGTCTGCCGGAAACCAGGCCGGCTCCGCCAGTGTAACGCCCACGTCGCAGGCATGCGCGAGAGTGGGAGTGATGCAGTACCGGCCCCCGACGGGCTCCATCCCGGACGCACCGGGTTCTTACCAGTTCTACGACTCCGAAGGCCGAGTGCTCTACGTCGGCAAGGCGAAGTCGCTGCGTCACCGGCTACCCAATTACTGGCAGGACTCGGCCAAGCTCATGCCTCGCACGGCCCAGATGGTGGCGCAGGCCGATCACGTCGAGTGGGTGGTGGTCGACAGCGAGGTGGACGCGCTGATCCTGGAGCACTCGCTGATCCAGGCACATCTGCCTCGTTACAACGTCCGCCTCAAGGACGACAAGAGCTACCCGTGGCTGGCCGTCACCCTGAACGAGGAATGGCCGCGCCCGGCGGTGGTGCGTGAGCGCAAGCGCAAGGGCGTCCGCTATTTCGGGCCCTACGGCCACGCCTATGCCATCCGCCAGACCCTTGACCTCTTGATCCGCAGCTTCCCGGTGCGCACGTGTTCGGAGACCAAGTTCAAGCGGCATGCGCGGCTGGGGCGACCGTGCCTGCTCTACGACATCGACCGCTGTTCGGGTCCCTGCGTGGGCGCGGTCGACCACGAGGCCTACGACGGCTACGTGAACGACCTGATGCGGTTCCTCTCCGGGGACACCGAGCCGGTCCTGGCCAGCCTGGAGGAGGACATGCACGCGGCGTCCGACGAACTCCAGTTCGAACGGGCGGCCCGGCTGCGGGACCGGATCACGGCAGTGCGCAAGGCGGCCGAGACCCAGCAGATGGTCTCGGACCGGGCCGAGGACTTCGACGTCATCGGCGTGGCGGAGGACCCGCTCGAGGCGGCCGTGCAGATCTTCCGGGTGCGCCGGGGCCGGGTGGTCGGCAATCGTGGCTTCGTCGCCGAGAAGGTGGAGGACCTCTCCAGCCCCGAGTTCGTGCGGACGATCGTGTCGCAGGTCTACGGCGACGAGGGGGCCGAGGTGCCCCGCCGGGTCCTGGTACCCGAGCTGCCGGACGACCTGGAGCTGCTCGAGAGCTGGTTGTGCACGGTGCGGGAAGGTCCGGTCGACTTCGCCGTCCCACTGCGGGGGGCCAAGCGGGCCCTCCAGGAGACGGTGACCCGCTCGGCGGGCGAGGACCTGGCCCGGCACCGGTTGCGCCGGGCCTCGGACCACAACGCACGCTCGCGGGCCCTGACCGAGCTCCAGGGTGCCCTGGGTCTGCGGGAGGCCCCCCTGCGCATCGAGTGCTACGACATGAGCCACCTCCAGGGGACCGACTACGTCGGATCCATGGTCGTGATGGAGGACGGCCTGGCCAAACGGTCGGATTACCGGCGGTTCAAGGTCAAGTCCGTCCCCGGGAACGACGACTATGCAGCAATGGAGGAGGTCCTTACCCGGCGGCTCACCGCCCTCAAGGAGGCGGCCAAGGCGCCGGCCGGGGAGCGGCCGCGGCGTTTCGCCTACCGCCCGAACCTCCTCCTGGTGGACGGGGGGAAGGGGCAGCTGCACGTGGCCGAGCGGGTGGTCAGCGAGCTGGGCCTTGACGGCGAGATCGAGCTGGCCGCCCTGGCCAAGCAGTTCGAGGAGGTCTACCGCCCGGGCAGCCCCGAGCCGATCCGTCTGCGCCGGGGCTCCGAGGCCCTCTACCTGCTCCAGCGCATCCGCGACGAGGCGCACCGCTTCGCCATCACCTTCCACCGGGAGCGCCGGGGCAAGCGGATGACCAAGAGCCTGTTGGACGACATCCCGGGCCTGGGGCCCGCCCGCAAGGCTCGATTGGTGAAGGAGTTCGGCGGGGTCAACGCGGTGCGGGCAGCCAGCCTGGAGGAACTGCTGGCCCCGTCCTGGCTGCCCGACAGCGTCGGTGTCGCCGTCTACGAGGGCGTGCGCAAGGCTGGAGGACGATGAGCGAGTTCGTCGTGGTGACGGGGATGTCGGGAGCGGGGCGGTCGACCGCGGCCGCCGCGCTCGAGGACGTGGGCTGGTTCGTCATCGACAACCTGCCGGCGGGCCTCATCATGAAGATGGTCGAGATGGTGGACCGGCCCGGGTCCGGCATCGAGCGGGTCGCTCTGGTCATCGGCCGCGGTGGCAGCAACACCGGGTCGGAGTACTTCGACGACCTGCCCGACGTGCTCGACGAGCTGCGGGCGACCCGCAAGCGCGTCCGCGTGATCTTCCTCGACGCGGCGGACGAGGTGCTGATCCGCCGCTACGAGGGCACCCGGCGCCGCCACCCGCTGGCCGCCCGGGGCGTGGAGGAGTCGATCACCGACGAGCGCAGGCTGCTCGAGCCGGTCCGGGAGCGGGCCGACCTCATGATCGACACCGGCGAGCTCAACTCGAACCAGCTGCGCTCGCGGATCCTCGAGTCCTTCGGTGACGACGAGGAGCAGCACATGCAGACCTCGGTCATCTCCTTCGGCTACAAGCACGGCATCCCGCTCGACGTCGACCTGGTCTTCGACTGCCGCTTCCTGCCCAACCCCTTCTGGGTCGAGGAGCTGCGACCCTTCAGCGGGCTGGACGAACCGGTGCGTGCGTACGTTCTGTCCCAGCCCGAGTCGCTGTCGTTCCTCGAGAAGGTGGACGACCTGTTGACCAGCATCCTTCCGGCCTTCGTCCGGGAGGGGAAGTCGTACCTGACCATCGCCATGGGCTGCACCGGGGGCCGGCATCGTTCCGTCGCCCTGGCCCAGGCGCTGGCCGACCGGCTGGCCGGGCACGGCCAGGCCGCCTCGGTCTTCCACCGGGACATCGACAAGTGAGCGAGGTGCGGCCGGCCGTGGTGGCCATCGGCGGGGGACACGGGACCGCCGTGACCCTCAAGGCGGCCCGCCGGTATGCCGGTTCCCTGACCGGCGTGGTCTCGGTGGCCGACGACGGCGGGAGCAGCGGGCGGCTGCGCGAGCTGCTCAACGTGGTGGCCCTGGGCGACATCCGCAAGTGCCTGGTCGCCCTGGCCGACGAGGACTCGGCGCTGGCCATCGCCTTCGAACGGCGCTTCGAGGAGGGCGAGCTGGCCGGCCACGCGCTGGGCAACCTCATCCTGACCGGCCTCATCGACGCCACCGGCGACCTCGTGCTCGGCGTCCGTGAGGCCGCCCAGTTGCTCGGTGCGCACGGCGAGGTGCTGCCGGCCACCGCCGAACCGGTGACCCTCAAGGCCGAATCGGCCCAGGGCACGGTGGCCGGCCAGGTGGCGGTCATGGCGACGTGCGACATCCGCCAGGTCTCGGTCGTGCCCGACGACGCCGCACCGCCGCCGCTGGCCCTCGAGCGCATCGCCGACGCGGATCAGATCGTGATCGGGCCCGGTTCCCTCTTCACCAGCGTGTTGGCCGCCGTGGCGGTGCGAGGCATCGCCGAGGCGGTGGCCTCAGCTGAGGCTCAGGTGGTCTACGTCTGCAACCTGCGGCCCCAGATCCCCGAGACCGAGGGCTACGACGTGGCGGCCCATGTCGAGGCCCTGGCCAGGCATAATGTCGCTGTCGACGTGGTCCTGTGTGACACCATCGGCGACATGTCCATCGGCACAACCGACCTGGCGGTGCGCGACGTCTCCTTGACCGGGGAGAACACGCTGGTGCACAGCCCGGCCAAACTGGCGCAGGCGCTGTCGAGTCTGCTGGCATAGACGGCCTGGTTGGCGAGAGAGAGGGCAACATGACGGTGCGTGTCGGGATCAATGGCTTCGGGCGCATCGGTCGGAGCTATCTGCGGGCGGTGCTCGACTCGGGCGCCGACGTCGAGGTGGTCGGGGTGAACGACCTCACGACGCCCGACGCCCTGGCCCACCTCCTGCGCTACGACTCGACCCAGGGCCGGCTGCCCTTCCCGGTCGAGGTGGTGGGGAACGATCTCCTGGTGGGGGACCAGCGCATCCGGGTCATGGCCGAGCGCGAGCCCGAGCAGCTGCCCTGGGCCACGCTGGGGGCGCAGGTCGTCATCGAGTCGACCGGGCGTTTCACCAGCCGGGCCGCGGCGGCGGGGCACCTGGGCGAGACGGTGCAGCGGGTCATCATCTCGACTGCCTCGGGCGACGCCGACGCCACCTTCGTGGTCGGGGTGAACGACGGCGACTTCGATCCCGAGAAGGACTTTGTGGTCTCGAACGCCTCGTGCACCACCAACTGCTTCGTCCCGATGGTCAAGGTGATCGACGACGCCTTCGACATCGTGAGCGGGCTCATGACCACGGTGCACGCCTACACCAACGACCAGAACCTGCTCGACCTGGCCCACAACGACGCCCGCCGGGCCCGGGCGGCCGCCACCAACATCGTGCCCGCCTCGACCGGAGCGGCCCGGGCCACCAGCCTCGTACTGGCCTCCATGAAGGGCCGGCTGGACGGCCAGTCGCTCCGGGTGCCGGTGCCGGTCGGGTCGATCACCGACTTCACCTGCGTGGTGCACGGCGCGCCGACGGTGGCCGAGGTCAACGGCGCGTTCGCCGAGGCAGCGGCCAAGCCGCCGCTCGAGAAGGTGCTCGACTACACCGACGAGCCGATCGTCTCGAGCGACATCGTGGGCTCGCCCGCCTCGTGCACCTTCGACTCCGGGCTCACCCTGGTCATGCCGGTCACCGACGAGCTCACGCTGGTCAAGACGTTCGGCTGGTACGACAACGAGTGGGGTTTCTCGAACCGGCTGGTCGACCTGAGCCTCGTGGTCGCTCGCTGATCGACATGGACCCCTTGCGCGGGCTCCCGCTCCTCGAAGACCTTCCCGACCTCGAAGGCAAGCGCGTGCTGGTCCGGGTCGACTTCAACGTGCCCCTCCACATCGGGGTGCGGGGACGGGCCACCGTGGCCGACGACTTCCGCATCACCGCCGCGCTGCCCACGCTCAAGCGCCTGCTCGACGAGGGGGCCGAGGTGGTGGCGGCCTCCCACCTGGGGCGACCGTCGGGCGCACACGACCCGCGCTGGGAGATGGACCCAGTACGCGAACGGCTCGAGGTCCTCTGTCCCGGCGTCACGCTGACCGACAACCTGCGCTTCGACCCGGGCGAGAAGGCCAACGATCCGGCCTTCGTGGCCCGTCTGATCGACGGGTTCGACGCCTACGTCGACGAGGCCTTCGGGGCGGCGCACCGCAAGGACGCCTCCATCGTCGGGCCGCCCCGGTTCCTGCCCAGTGCGGCCGGACTGCGCTTCGCCAAGGAGGTCGAGGTGCTCGGTGGCCTGCTGGCCGCGCCGGCCCGGCCCTTCGTGGCCGTGGTGGGCGGGGCCAAGGTGGCCGACAAGTTGGGCGTGCTCAAGGTGCTGGCCACCAAGGTGGACACCCTGATCGTGGGCGGCGGCATGGCCTTCACCTTCATGGCCGCCCGGGGGCAGCACGTGGGGAACTCTCTCCTGGACGAACCGCATCTGGACGAGTGCCGGGCCCTGCTGGAGTCGGGCATCGAGATCCTGCTCCCCACCGACACCCGGGCCCTCGAGCCGGGCGGCACCTTCGGCCCTCTCTCGGAGGGGCACGGGCCGCGGGGGAGCGTCAAGGTCATTGAGGGCGACCTGCCGGACGGGTGGACGGGGCTCGACATCGGGCCCGACACGGCCGCGACCTTCGCGGCCGCCGTGTCCCGGGCCGGGACGGTGTTGTGGAACGGCCCGCTGGGGGCGTTCGAGGACAGGCGCTTTGCCAAGGGGACCAAGGTGGTGGCCCAGGCGGTGGCCGAGTCGCCCGGCTTCACGGTGGTCGGGGGCGGCGACAGCGCCAGCGCGCTCGAGGAGCTGGGCTTGACCAACCGCATCGGCTACCTCTCCACCGGCGGCGGCGCCTCGCTGTGCTTCATAGAGAGCGAGGGGCACCTCCCGGGCATCGACGCCCTCCGCAACGCGCCGAACGCGCCGCGGGGGTGAGCGCACGCCGCCCGCTGGTCAGCGGGAACTGGAAGATGCACCACGACCACATTGAGGCGCTGCACACGGTGCGCGACCTCGGGTTGCGGCTCAAGGCGGAGGACGTGGCCAAGCTGGACGTCTCGGTCCACCCGCCCTTCACCGACCTGCGCACGGTCCAGACACTGGTCGAGAAGGAGCACATCCCGGTCTCGCTCGGAGCCCAGCACTGCTCGGACGAGGACGCCGGGGCCCGCACGGGCGAGGTCAGCCCGCGCATGCTGGCCCGGTTGGGGACGTCGTACGTGATCGTGGGCCACTCCGAGCGGCGCACCCTGTTCGGCATGGACGACGCCACGGTGGCCGCCACCCTGCGGGCCGTCCTGCGCAACGAGATGACGCCGATCGTCTGCGTGGGTGAGAGCGCCGAGCAGCGGGAACAGGGCCGCACCGAGAGCGTGCTGGAGGAGCAGGTGCTGGCCGCGCTGGGCGGGCTGGAGGCCGAGACCCTGGCCGGCCTGGTCGTGGCCTACGAGCCGATCTGGGCCATCGGGGCCGGCCAGGCCGCCACGGCCATGGACGCCGAGGACGCCTGCGTGTTCATCCGGACCCTGGTGGCCAAGGTGGGGGGCGACGAGGCGGCGGGGAGCATCCGAATTCAGTACGGCGGCTCGGTCAACGCCGAGAACGCGACCGACCTGATGAGCGAGCCCAACGTGGACGGGCTCCTGGTGGGCGGGGCCAGCCTGGAGGCGGCGGCGTACACCGACATCATCCGGGCCAGCGCCGCCTGCTACCGTTCCTAGGCCGTACAGGGCGAATTCCGTCCCGAGCTGGAGGGCTCCCGTGTCCACACTCACCTGGGTGTACATCGTCATCGAAGTGCTGAGCGCACTGGGCCTGATCTTCCTCATCCTGATGCACAGCGGGAAGGGCGGGGGTCTCTCCGACATGTTCGGTGGCTCGGTCGGTGCCGCAGCTCAGGGCTCCACGGTCGTGGAGCGGAACCTGGACCGCATCACGGTCACCGTGGCCATCGTCTTCGCCTTCGCCACGGTCACGCTGGATCTCCGGCTGCAGTGACGGGCCGGGGCCGTCGCCCCCGGCGCTGGCGCTGGCTGGTAGGGACCCTCGCGGCGATGGGGCTGCTGGCTTCGGCATGCGGCGGGACCGCCGGGGGCAGCGGGACGCAGGTCACCTACGTGGGCGTCGCCGGCGGGTCGATCTCGTTCGGCATGACCCAGAGCGTGTCCGGGTGCAACCCCAACACAATGGAGGGGAACAACCCGGGCGCCCTGACGGTGCTGGGCGCCGTCCTGCCCAGCCCGTTCGTGGTCGGCGCGGACGGGACGCCCGCCTTCAACTCGCAGCTGGTCGAGTCCTCCGAGGTGGTCAGCATCAATCCCCAGACGGTGGTGTACACCTTGAACCCCAAGGCCGTGTGGTCCGACGGGGTGCCCATCTCCGCGGCCGACTTCAAGTACGCCTGGGAGCAGCAGCGGGGCGACCCGGTGGCGTCCTCGCCCGACGTGACCAGCATCGCCGGCTACCGGGACATCGCGTCGGTGACCGGGTCCAACGGCGGCCACACGGTGACGGTGAAGTTCAAGAACAGCTTCGGCGACTGGAAGTCCTTGTTCAACAATCTCGTGCCGGCCCATGTGATGGAGAAGGTGGGCTGGAGCCCCAACTGTGCGACGGTCGACCCGGCGATCGACCTCTCGGGCGGTCCCTTCAAGATCGACTCGGTCTCCGCCTCGACCATCCGCCTGGTCCAGAATCCCAAGTGGTGGGGCACGCCGGCCAACGCCAAGTCCATCACGGTGCACATCGCCTCCTCGACGACCCAGCTGGCCCAGTGGATGAGCTCGGGCTACGTGCAGGTGGCACAGCCGTCCACGGTCACGCCCTCGTTCCTGACCGAGATGACCGGACTGCCCGGGAGCGGAGAGCGACGTCCAGAGCTCCAACACCCTGCTCCAGCTGGACATGGCGAGCGCACTGGCCTCCAAGCTGTCGCCCGACCTCCGAGTGGCCATCGCCCTCACCGTGAACCGCCAGGCGTTGGTGAATCAGCAGGTGGGCTGGGCCGTGCCGGGCGTCATGCCGGCCGACAGCCACGTCTACGTGCAGGGTCAGACTGCGTACAAGCCGTCGCCGTCCACCGTCCCGACGACGACCGTGCCCGTGCCGACCACGTCGACCTCGACCACGGTCATCGGGGCGGGGGGCAGCGTGAACTTCCCGGTGACGCCGGTGCCGGCCCAGGCGGCGGCGCTCGTCCAGCAGGCCGGCCTGGTCAAGTCGGCGGGCATGCCGTACTACCACTACCCGTTCGGGGTGCCCTTCGCGGTCAACATGGTGGTGGACAGCGGGGACCCGTGGGCGACCGCAGCGGCCCCGACGATTCAGGACGAGCTCGAGGATGCCGGGTTCGACACGACGGTGACGATGGCGCCGACGGCGACCGCCGCGGGCAACATGCTTGCGGCGGGCCTGGCCGACGTGGCGCTGATGCCCCAGACCTTCAGCCCGTACCCGAGCCAGATGCTGGCCTGGTACACCTCCAACCTGGGACCGGCGGGAAAGAACGGATCGGAGAACTGGACCAGTTTCTCGAATCCACAATTCGAGCAACTCGTGGTCACCGCCTCGCGCCAGCTCTACCCGAACACGGCCGCCACGTACTACCAGCAAGCGGACACGCTGCTGTGGGACGAGATGGTGTCGCTCCCGCTCTACCCGGAACCGAGCGCACTTGTTTGGAGCAGGATGATCGGAGGAGTCACCCCGACGCCGCTCAGCACCAGCTTGCTCTGGTATGCGCAGGACTGGGCGGTGCGCCAGGCCGAGTCGACCAACAACACCACGCCGTCATTGCCCGGACAGTAGGGCGGCGAGACCGGGGCCAGGTCGACGTGCGCGGCGCGGGCCCGGCGTGACCTGGAGTTCTGCCGCGGTGCGCTACCATTTTCGGACGCCTGATTTCAGGTTATTCGCACGTCGGAGTGGCGGAATAGGCAGACGCGCCAGCTTGAGGGGCTGGTGCCCGAAAGGGCGTGGGGGTTCAAGTCCCCCCTCCGACACGCATTCTGAGCAGGACTTCTACCTCTCCCGCCGTGGTAGCGGTAGAAGAGCCAGCGGCGCCGTTGAACCTACGTTGAATAGCGAGATTCAACGCGGCGCAATGTCGACGATGTCGGCACCTTCGTCAGGGACAGCGTTGAACAACGCACCGAGGCGGTCAGCAATCTCGCGGTGACGTTCGGACGTGGCGTGCTGGTAGCGCAACGCCGCGGTGTGCGTGCTGTGCCCGAGGCGGTGCATCAGCTCGGGGAGAGTGGCACCGGCCACCGCCGCCCATGTCGCACCGGAGCCGCGCAGGTCGTGGAAGTGGAGCCCCGTCACGCCCGCCTTTTCGCAAGCGTTGGCCCACCGCGGCCGGAACTTGGTCCTCCTGAGCGGATGCTGTCCATCAGGGCTGGTGAACAGCAAGGCGTTCGCGTCGGTGCCCACATGTTCGGCCAGGTGGTCCTCGAGGATCGGGACGAGCTCGTCGGGAACGTCGATCGTGCGGTCACTGTCGGTCTTGGGCGACTTGAACACGGTCTTGCCACCGGAGAGCTCGACGAGCTGCTCGACCACGTGGATCTTCCGGTGAAGGAGATCGACCCTCGAGCGCCGCAGACCGGCCAATTCTCCGAATCGAAGTGAGCACCAGGCGCCGAGCAC
Source organism: uncultured Acidimicrobiaceae bacterium (assembly GCA_963840435.1). Classification (GTDB taxonomy): domain Bacteria; phylum Actinomycetota; class Acidimicrobiia; order Acidimicrobiales; family RAAP-2; genus Bog-473. The sequence goes on from CAWIYY010000003.1 coordinate 298,600, forward strand.
GACCAGGGCGCGGTATTTCTCGTCGATCGAATCGGCGATGGCGAGAACTTGTTCGGGGCCGGCGATGGGGCGCTCCGGCGCCGTCTCCTTGCCTGCTCCTTTGATACGGCAGGGATTGGCAGGGATCTTCTCGTCGTCGACCGCGACATTGAAGATCACTCGGAGCAACCGGTACGACTTGTCCGGTTGAGTGCTGCCGGGATGTCCATTGCGCGCCTTTGCGAGCCAGGTCCGTACCGTCTCCATGCTGACGTCGCCGAGAGCGAGGTCGCCGAAGGTCGGCTCGAGCCAACGGCGCCATAAGAGCTCGTACAGCTCAACGGTGGTGGGGGAGAGCTGGCGCCCGTCACGTCCGACGCCAAGAGCCAACCAACGGCCGGCGAACACACCCACGGTCTCGCGGCTGGGCTCAGGCGGTCGCCAGTTTCCCTTGACGATGTCCGAGGAGATGGTCGACAGCCAGGCGTCAGCGTCCGCGACGGTGTCGAAGGTCGAGTCGCCCGCACGGCGTTTGCCATCGGGCGCAAGGTAGGACGCTCGATAACGGCCGGACTTCAGCTTGTAGACATTGCCGAAAGTTCGGCGGCTCTTGCGTCTGCGCGTGGCCATATGTGTCATCCCTTCTTCTTGACGTTCCTTCGGTATTGCCTCTGCGTCTGGGCACGCGCACAGGTTGGCGAGCAGAACTTGAGTCCGGCGCTGCGACGCCGACCTCCATCGCTACCACCGAGCTGGTGCACGAAAAGCCGACCGCATGTCTCGTTCTCGCATACGCGGGCCGTGTCGTCGTTGACGATCAGATTGAAGACCTGTCGACAAGCAGCGGAGTACAGACCCACACGCGGCGCTCCGAACGTGTGCTGATGGACGCCGCGGTAGTCCTTGACGTACTCCACCCGCGAGCGAAATGCCTTGAGCCCGATATCGAGCGAGATCGTGAATTGGGTCCAGAGGTCCACCTCGTCGATGACGTTGAACCCCGCCGCGTCCCAAGCTGAAGTCGGATCCTTGTCGAGCCGCACATAGGCCCAGGTCTGTGCGAGCGCTCGGGCCGTCTTCAACCACCACCTCGCATCCTCGAGCGTGCCGTCGAAACGTGGTTCCCACCATGCGCCTGTGCGGAGCTCCTCAAGGCTGGGAGATGGGGCAAGTCGTGGCCACCTCTCCTGGGGGACATATCCGCGATCGAAGTACGGCCACGAGATCACTCCACGATCCAGGAGCGCCGCAACGGCGTGGTCGTCCTCCAAGTTGGCATCGGCCAAGCCTCTGAGTACCCATTCGTCCGGCAGTGGTTCGGGTTCGAGTTCGGTCCGCCAAGGCAGCGGCCCGTCTTCCCGGACGATTAGTGCATGACGGGTCACTGAAACCTCAGGTAGGGGAGACGAAGGCCAGACCGTTATAGGAAAGCGTGACTGGTCCTGGCTCCCATTTGCTCCCACTGCGTGACAGATTACCTCATGTACTGATGTAACGCAGCCATAGGAGGCCACGGTGCCAGAAACCCAAGCCGTCCCCTGGAACAGGGAGGAACGTCGACACCCCGAGCAGGCGGGGCTCCTCGACTACGAGGGCGCAGCCGAGAGGCTGGGCACGTCGAGCGCGCCACGTCCGCAAGCTGGTGGAGGAGCGCAAGATCGGCTCGGTCAAAGTCGGGGCGCTCGTCCGCCTCGAGCCGGAGGCGATCGCCAGTTACATCGAAGCTCGCCGGCGGCCAGCCGTCTGATGGTCGACCACCTGAGCGAGGCGCGCACCCGCGTGACGACGATCGAGACCTCCGAGGCCCAACTTGCCCTCGGCCAGCTCGGTTCGACACCGCAGCTACACGCGGAACTCGCTCGTCTGGCGCAGTCCGCAGACCGCCATTTGTGGATCCTCGCTGAGGAGCGGACGTCTTGAGGTTCATGTTCGTCGACCTCGACGACATTCGAGACCTCGAGCGTGTGTGGGGCGCGTTGCGGTGGCGCCGGGCAATCCGCGACGTTGATCCGCCTCTCCGCGCGGCCATTCGGCGCCGATGCGATCGCTTAAACGCGGAGGTCGCCGCGCCGATCCATGACGCCCTCGACGAGGTTCACCCCGGCATTGTGCTGGAGAATTGGTTCACCACCCTTGTGCCCGACTTTCCGACCATCGGCGCGGTGCGTCGCCAGCGGGCTGCCGCATGAGCCCACAGCCGCACACGGACTTTGACCCTGACGAGCGGGCACCGTGGGAGGGACGTGACGTCATCCCCGTCTCGATTTCTCGCTGGGAGCCGGTCGACCTTGGCCCGGTGCTGCGCGGCGAATGCGTCACGCCGGCGCCGACCGTCCTCGAGGTCGCCCCGCTTGTCTTCCTCTTCTACGCCGCCCGGATTAGTGCTCTCATCGGTGAGACCGAATCCTGCAAGACCTGGCTCATCCTGGTCGCCATCGCTCAGGAGCTGAACGCAGGTCACCACGTGATCCTGGCCGACTTCGAGGACAGGCCCGAGACTGCCGTTGAACGGCTCCGGGCCTTGGGCGTGGCCACCGAGGCCATCGCCACCCACCTGACCTATTTGAACCCTGGGGGTCGATTCGATGAGCTGGCCGAGGCCGTCATCACCGAGGCAATCGAATCTCGAGGACCGGCGAGCCTGGCGGTTATCGACGGCGTCACTGAGGCGATGTCCGACATCGGCCTCGACCCCATGTCGGGCACGGACGTCGCCGCGTACTACCAGGGGTCGCCTCGCTGGCTGGCTCGCACGGGTGCGGCCGTCGTCCTAGTCGACCACGTCACGAAGAGCCAGGAAGGTCGAGGCAGGTGGGCAATCGGGTCCGAGCGCAAGCTGAGTGGACTGGACGGCGCCGCCTACACGCTCGAGTCCCTGCGACCGTTCGGCCGTGGCAAGACCGGCCTGGTCAAGGTAACCGTCGCCAAAGACCGCTGCGGTCATGTTCGCCAACATGCCGGCGCTGGTGGCGTTATCGCCGTGGCCGAGCTCAAAAGCTGGCCTGACGATGGCGTCACAGTGACCTTCGAGGCGCCTGAGTCGTCCGAGGGTGCCACGTTCCGACCGACACACATCATGACGAAGCTGTCCGAGGCCATCATCGAGACGCCAGGACTCAGTACTCGCGCCCTCCACGCGTGCGTCACTGGCAAGACGGAGACCAAAACGCTGGCGCTCGAGCTGCTCGTCACCGACGGTTATGCCGAGGCAAGACCAGGTGCACGCGGCGCTCGTCTGTATCACTCGCTCAAGCCATTCGGCGTCGACCCTGGAGCATCGGAACCGGAGGACGACAATGTGCCGTTCTAACTGTTTCCCGACCGTTTCCCACCGTTTCCCCGAAACGCTCGACATCCCCTCATCTGACTGTTTCCCGTTTCCCCCCTTTAGGGGAACGGGACACAGACAGGGTGCCGAGTCGCGGTGGGTCACATCGACTGCCTCAGTGTGTCCCCTCAATCGGGAAACGCTCCGATGACGGACGATTCCATCCACGAGGCACTGGCGAAGGCCGCTCAGAGGGGTCGGCGCATCCAAGGCGGGTGTGCGTCGTGTGACGCGTTCCAGACACTCGACGGCGACGACGGTGTGTTCGTTCTCACCGTTCACCACGACGACGACTGCCCAGAGTTGCGGGCGATGCGGGCAGGCAGCAACTGATGCCCGCGACGACGACCCGGTCGACAATGTCCGAGACCGAGCTCCTCAACGGCATCCTCGCCATGGCTCAGGTCTTCGGCTGGCGGAGCGCACATTTCCGGCCGGCCAGGACTGAGCACGGCTGGCGTACGGCCGTCTCGGGCGATGGCAAGGGCTTCCCTGATGTCTTTCTGGTCCGTGCTGACCGGCTGGTCATTGCCGAGCTGAAGAGTGCTCGAGGTGCGCTGAGCGTGGAGCAACGTCTCTGGCTCGACGACCTGGCCCGGACCAAGGCCGAGGTCTACGAGTGGCGGCCGAACGACTGGACCAGCGGGGCGATTGAGCGCGTGCTGCGCCACGGGCCTGACCAGGAACGGCGGGAGTCGTGAGGGGGGGCGGGGTCCGACTTGCTGCGGAAATGACGATTGACCCGCCCGTCAGCATTTCCCCCCCCGAACGAAAATTTAGGCCGGACTTTCGCGAACGGCTCAACATTCGTCACGGGTCCTCGCGAATCCCTCCCCGGCGCCGGCGAACCGCTCGAGGGCGCGAACGGGGGTACTGGCGCCCAGACCCTCGCCTGCGAGGGCTGCGGGGACATCTTCGCCCTGACACGCCCCGATAGGCGGTTCTGTTCGCGGGTCTGCCGACTGCGCGCCCGTGACCGCCGGCTCTACGTCCCACGCAAGCCCCGCCGCCTCACCTGCCGGACATGCGGCCAGGAGTGGACCCACGCCCGGACCGGACGCCCGCCTCACCGCTGCCCAACCTGTAGCACCAACCCGAAAGGAACACCATGACCGTTCGTCAAGCGGTGAGAAGCCTCGCCGGCAACCCCGCCCTCGCATACCAGGAACCGAGAGTCGTCGACCCTTGGAAGCTGCTCATCCGCTCGCCCCAAGATGCCGCCCGGGTCGTCGCCGAGAACCCGGTGTTCGTTCACTGCGGGTGGTGCGGCTTTGCCCAGCCGGAAGCGGACGAAATCAAGACGCCGCACCGTTGCGAGATCGCCAAGCGCATCGCTGCAGAGAAGCGGGCGCACGCGGCAGTGGGCCGGAGGACGACGCCCCATTTCGGACCCCGCCACGGCGACCCCTCGCCCTGCCTCGACTGCCAGGGCACGACCTACGCCGGCATCGTCCACGACTGCCAGGGCCCGGCGCCGAGCGATGACAGCGTGTCCTCGCTCCAGGCCCTCACCGACGCGAACCGCCGCCTCGGTCTCCTCGAGGACCTGAAGAAGCTCGGCATCGCGGATCTCGCCACGGCCGTCGAGGAGACAACGCCATGAGGCCCCGCCGGTTCCTCGATCGCCGCCGCACTGCCAAGGTGGCCCGTTTCGCCGAGATGACCCCGCTGGTGCTTCGGGTGCGTGAGGTAGCGGTCGTCGCGTTGGGAGCGTCGAACGATGCCGCGGTCATGGGGCATTTGCTGGCCGCCATCGACAGCCTCGACGCGGCGCTGGCAATCCTCGCCCCCGACGAGCCGCCGGCCGACATATTCGCCTTTTCGAAGGGAGCGCCAGATGCGCACTGATTGGCTTGACCTAGCACTCGACCTCGAGCAGATCCGAGCCCGGCGCCCAATGTCGGCCTCGAGCCGCGCCCTCGAGCTCGAGCTCGCGATCCTCCGCGTCGAAGGCGCGCAGCGCGAGGTCCGTGCGGCGGCTGGCAAAACGGCCGAGCAGCAGGCGCAGTTTCATCTCAAGATGGCGGCCGGCCACTTGTCCAAGCTGACGAAGCTCCACCCCACCCTGCCGACCTGGAAGCCGCCCAAGGCGAAGAAAAAGAAGAAGGTCGGTGGCTTCGTACTGCCAACGCACGAGCCCCAGGCCGTCTACCAGCGCAGCCGCAGCGAGTACCGCGGGCGCAGCGAGCGCCGGTTCGTCGACGAGTTCCGGCCGGGCCAAGAGCACAGGGGCGCGGCGGGCGTCGTCTCGAGGTCCGCGATATCTCTGGCGGTCCAGGGACCCTCGTTACCGTGGCCGGCGAGCCGGTGATTTACCGTCAGCCCTACGTCGTGGCCGACCGCCACGGCGAGTTCACCGAGACAATGCTGCCCGGCGTTGCCGCGCATTTGCTGCACAGCGCCGACTGTCGCTTTCTCGTAAACCATTCTGGTCTTCCTTTGGCGCGATCTAGCGCGGGGACTCTGACGCTGACGGACAGTCCGACCGCCTTGCGGTTTTCGGCAACCGTGGACACGCGGATGCGCTCAGCGAAGGATCTGGTCATCGCCATAGAGCGCGGGGACGTCTCGCAGATGTCCGTCGGCTTCGTCGTCGAGCAGGACAACTGGAACAGCGACATGACGAAGCGCGAGGTGAGTCGCTTCTCTTCTCTCGAAGACGTCAGCGCTGTCACCTACCCGGCCAGCCCGTCGACGTCCATCGCAGTCGCCAGTGCCGGGGTGCTCGCATGATCGCCCGCCCTGGTCTCGAATGCCCTCGAGGCCGAGCGGCCGTAGCGGCGGGCCCGGATTCCGCCCCGGGCCCGCCGCATCTAACAGACGAGGCGGCCACGACCTGATCACCCGGAGGTTCGGCTGATGATGCTCCTCATCCGCAGCCGCACCAACTACATCGGCGACAGCACCGGACTCGTCACCTCGATTTCCGTCTCGGGCACCACGATCACGTGGAACACCGGCGCGCCCGGCTTCCCCTCCATGGCCGCCCCGTACTACGCCGAGATCACCGCCATGATCGGGCCAGGCCCGACCCAGTTCGAGATCATGTATCTCACGGCCTTCACAAGCGGAGCGACCACCGGAACGGTGTTGCGCGCCCAGGAGGGCACGTCGAACGCGGGCGCCATCACATCGTCGCCGTGGGACCACAGCATGACCACGCTCGATGTCTTCACCTCGGCTCCGGTCACCTTCACCGCCGTCCCCACCACGGTCGCGTCAGGGTCGAACACCGGCACCATCGCCAACATCGCCTCATGGTCCACGGCGTCCGCGGGCGTGCTCGACACCGTCGTCAGCGGCAGCACGTTCACCGGATGCACCTACCTTTCCGGCTCGCCTTCGGGCACTGTCTCGACGGGTGGCGTCGTCACTCCCGCCTGGATCCCATCGGTTAGCGGTAGTCAGCTCTTTGCCGCATTCGTCGTTGGCGGCAGTGGCGGAGGCGGGACTCCGAACGGGACGACCAGTGGTGGTGGTGGTGGTGGTGCCGAGGTCCTGCCGAACTTCTACCTCGGCAATGTCATGACTCCCCAGGCCATCACCATAGGAACGGGTGGGGCAGCCAACACGGCTGGCAATCCCACGTCCATCGGCTCACTCGTCACTGCCAACAACGGAGCTACGGGTGCCGCAGGCGGTCCGGGCGGGTCGGGCTTCGCAGAGATCTGGCAGGTCGGCTGATGTTCGGTTCCGTGCCCTACGGCGGCGGCCAGATGCCCGCTCCGCCGCCTAACGACGAGGACGAGAAGGACGAGGACGCAACCGACGAGGGTTCGTCCGATTGACCACGGACGCGAATCGACCACGGCGTGACGTCTACATTGCCGACGTTCAACTGAACGCGGGGCAGCCCCTACCGCGGGTCGGGCTGGTAGGGGTCACCCGCACATCGACACAGACGTGAGTCGTTTCTAACGTCTGTCAGCCCCTGACGAGTGCAGAGGAAGATAGCGGCGCCGGTGCAACGAAATACGTCGGGTTTACGAACGTTTTACTGAGTGACGGCCGTGACGCGAATCGACCCCGCCACATTGGGGTGAGAGTGGCGAGGCCGAATCGTCGCCAAGTCCAAGGGGAGGGTCTTTGGCTGTAGCCGTTCTACCATCCGGACGTCGCTGGACCCTACGGATTTGGGATGAAGGCAGTGTGAACACGCGCCGCGGCCCCTCCGACTCGAAAGCCGAGGGCCGCAACGCAGCAGGTAGTTCTGAGTCGCAGCGGTTCAGTCGTAGAGGTTGTACGTCACCGTCCAAGAACCGAGGGTCGCTCCATCCCGCGAGAACACGTAGGTCTCCACGGTGTGCTTTCCGGCGGCGACGCCCGGCTGGTCACTCGTCCATGTGTCGCCGGCATAGGTTCCGTCGCTCGGTGTCTCCCCCAAGTAGGGAGATTGACCCGCACTTTCGTTGTCCAGCGTCCACTCGGCGGCATAAAGATTGGCAGCCGTCAGGTTGCCCCCCAGCTGAACGCTGATCGTGGCCGTGATGGTGCATGTCTGACCAGAAGGGCACGTCAGCTTGTTGGCCGGGTCTAGGGCCGTGAAGCCCGCACTAACGGCGCTAGTAGACACGCCCGATTGGATGTACGTCCCCAGGAGGGTTTCCTTTTTCGCTCCGCTCGAATCCGGATGCACAGCTTGAGTGTTCGTTGTGCCCAGCATGGGTGCGGAAGGCCCATTGTTTGCGCCAGCGGCGAACACCGCACTTGTCATGCCAGTGGCTCCGAGCGCAACCACAGCCGAAACCGCGATCGTCGAGGCTCCAACCACCGTCCGGAATTGCCAGCTTTTTATGTTCATTGCTGTCACCTTTCACCGTCCATCGGCTGCGAATCGGCCGCATCCAGAGACTGACGGTAAGGGGCAGGCTTAGATACGTCAAACAACACTGTTGCTACTGTCCCGTGACGCGCAGCAGCCCCCGAACTCCGAAGAGGACGAGGGCCGCAACGCGTGACTGTGACAGGTCGCCCGAAACTGTAGCGGGCGGGTCTGTCAGGCCGCCTTACGGCTCCTCTTTCGGGCTTCCCAGTTCTGATTGGCAGCAAAGGAAATCAAGTGCGCCATTTCGGCCATCGAAACCGGGTCCTTCCAGTTGTGACGTGAGACGAAGTATTCAAACTCGTCTGGGTCCCATGTGTCCCACCATTCACCGGCGACCTCTGAAGGCAGATATGTGTTCGGGTCCTCATCGCTGAGGAAGGTTGTCGCCAACAGAACGGCGTCGATCGAGTACAGGTCTTCGAAGCCCAGAAGCCAGTCGTGCAACTTCGGCGACTTCGATGCCAGGTTGCAAGAGCATTTCTCCGCGTAGGGGCCGATTTCCATCGTCACGCCGTCACCTCCACTGCCGGAACGGTGAGCTGGAGGCGTAGGTCGAAGTCGTCAGCGAACGCAACCTCGCCAGTAAAAACGAACCCCTTTAGTGCCTCCGCTACGGCTCGGGCGTAGCAATGCCGAGCGACCTCACCGATCATGGTCTCGAACTTGTCGAGGAGCACGACGCTGCCGGTGGCCTCTCTGAGGACCCGGCAGATCTCGTCGTAGTCCTCCCTGACGGCTCCGAGGTCGGTCCGTTCTTCAGTTGTGGTCATGCGGTCTCCCTTCGTCACTTTCCGATTGGAAAGTAGGACCAGCATCGCCCCATAGTTTCCAACTGTCAAGTACCCTCAATGCGTGCCGCATCATCTGGTCGGAGCCACCGAGATCGCCAAGATGCTCGGTTGCTCGCGCCAGTGGGTGAACCAGATGGCCCGAGAGGACCCGGACTTTCCAGTGCCTGAGGTCGAGCTGGCCGCCGGGCGCATTTGGTCCCGCGAGGCGGTCGAGAAGTGGGCGAAGGCAACGGGGCGGGAGGTTCACGAGGCGTTGTGAACGTTCGACGATCGGTGACGGTCCTCAGCGTGCTGGCTGCAGGTGTATTGCTCGCAGCGTGCTCGAGCGGGCAGAACCCTAAGGCTGTATCCGTGGCGCACCCAGTCAAGCCGAGCAGCAATCACAAGCGGCAGGTGACCACGACGACAATGACCGTCGTCGCTCCCACATCGGCACCCCAGACGCTTCCCCCGCTTCCGCCTCCGAGCATCGTCACTACCACGACGAACCCAGAGATCGCAGTTCTTCAATCCAAGGTATCGGATGAGCAGTCTGTTGTCACCCGCGACACCGCGACTCTTCAAGGGGATCAGAACAAGCTTGAAAGCGATACGCAATGGTGCAACGATCCGCTGGACGGCGGCGCCACCGGCGAGATCGGGCTCCTTCCGTGTTCGTCGCAGCTGCAGATCGACGAGGGCAACGTTTCGGCGGATACGCAGGAGCTTTCGAACGCCGAGGCGACCCTTGGGACCGACGAGCAGGAGTTGTCTGCGGCAAGCTAGGCCCTCGACCGCCCGAACTCCCTGACTGCCGTCAGGCCGTCGATGTGGTCGGCGCAGGTCCAGACGCGCCACCACGTCCCGTCACCCTTTGGGCTGTGCCACCGCCCCGTGGCTGCCGGCGCCTCCCGGCAGTGCGTGCCCTGGAGATTGTGGTCGTAGACGAAAGCCCAGCACCGCGAGGGCTCAATGAAGAATCCGGGGGAGCGGTCGCCGGGGCGGGGCATCCTCGTTTCGAGTGTCGTCATGCCTTCCCGTAGCGCCGGAGCAGCTCCTCGATCTCCTCGTTGGTCTCGTCTGCGCGCGTAGCCTTCAGCACTTCTGCGATTTCGCCATCTGACGGCTCGCGGTCGTCTTTGGGGAAGAGATCCTCGGGTCGAGGTCGGAACGCCATGGGCGCATCATGCGCCCCGTCATGCCGGGCGATCAAGTGCCGCCAGGGTCACCCAATCCTGAGCAGCCCAGCCGTACCATCGTCCTGCGATGGACCCCGACGCCGTCAACGTGCTCGACGAAGTCACCCACCGCCCTGAGTGGCACGCGCGAGCGGCCTGTGCGGGCCAGAGCGTGGACATCTTCTTCCCGGGGACTGGTGGGTCGGTGGTGGCCGCCAAGGCGCTCTGCTCGAGCTGTCCGGTGCGTCAGGAGTGCCTCAGCGCGGCGCTGGCCGATCCGGGGACGCTGGGCATCTGGGGCGGGGTGTCCGAGCGGGGGCGGCGGGAGCTGCGACGGGGGAGCGCGGCGTAGGGGAGTTGTCGCTGGCCAGCCTCCGCCAGCCGCCCTACGGTTGCCGGGGTGAGCCCCGAGCGGCCGCGGCATCCCAAAAAGGACCTTGAAGCCCTGCTCCGGACGATCGAGGGGGCGGCTTGGCGCGTCGAGAAGAAGACCGGGTATTACAAGGCCTTTTGCCCCTGTGGCCTGCACCTTCGCACGGTCCACATGTCGCCTAGCGATCCTAACTACCGGCTAAATACCCTACAGTGGTTCAGGCGCCAGCCCTGCTGGCCGAAGGAGTAGTCGTGGTTCGCGTCACTGGTCGTCACCCAATCTTGAACGGCACGCTCGAGGAGCTAGAGAAGGTCTTGGACGCGCTCATGGGGGCGCTGCTACTCGATGAAACGGTCACTCAGCCCGATATCGCCATCGAAATCGACAACGGGGTTCTGCAGATTGAGTTCCTCATCGATACTGATGACGTATTCCAGGCCGCCCAAGTCTCTGGCGCTGCAGTCGCACGGGCATTCGCCATTGCTCAAGTCGACGGTCCTGGGGTTGCGCGGTTCTTCGCTCACGAAGACCTACTCCGGAAGCCCTCGAACGTTGAGCTGGCGGTACTAGCTCCCGTCTGACGGATGGGATGGTTGCGTTGAATCCGCGTTGAATAGCGAGATGGGAAACCGTGTCGCCAGGTGTCGCGACGTGACGCCCTGAGCAGGAGTTATCGGAGAAGCGACCCGCTCACCAGGGGCCAAATCTTGCTTGAGGGGCTGGTGCCCGAAAGGGCGTGGGGGTTCAAGTCCCCCCTCCGACACCAATGTGATGTCGCGAGACATCCCGGACAGATGTCGCGAGACATCATGGACAATTTTCAGCTCCCGTGGGGCTGGTAGATCCGCTTGGGGTCCAGCGTGAAGTGCCTGAGGACCTTGCCGTCGTGGGTCAGGATCCGCACGTCTCGGTCCTTGGTCAAGATGAGGACCCGCCGCCCGTTGTACTTGCGACCCACCCGATGGAACAGCCGGCTCTTGTAGCGCAGCGTCACATTGCCTCCGTTGGCCTTGTCCTGGCGCACGCGATAGTGCGGTGGAACCTTGAAGGGCGCCTTGGCGGGCTGGGCCTTGGCGCGCGCTTTGAAGGCTTGTCGTGGGGTGCGCCGGGCCAGTGAGCGGTGAGGGCGCTCCTCGTTGTAGTAGCGGACGAAGGCGTTGAGCTGACGCTGGAGGGCGGCGAGGGAGCGGGCGGGACGCTGGGCCTCGAGGTATTTCTTGAGGGTCTGGTGGATGCGCTCGACCTTGCCGCAGGTCTGGGGATGTTCAGGCCTCGAGTGCACAGGGGAACGACAACGGACCACCCCCCTGCGTTCATCGGAATCGTGTCAGACCATGGGTGATCGCATATCTCATCGGGTTGTGGAATCGGGACTGCACCATTGGCTCCGTAGTCATGGACCCACATAAGAAGTTCAGGCAATTCTCCTTGGACGAGCAGCTCTAACTGCCGAGCTATTGCTGGACACAGCTCTTCTGGGATCGCGTAGTCCATGTCCCATTCTGTTCTTGTGCCGTAACCCATATGTGCCGCCTGGATGCCCGCAGCGGGACACCCCAGGTCACTGGTAGGGGGCAGTCAGATTGAGCCGCACATGCGGGTCACGCCTGGGCTGCCACTACCCAGGCCGCGGTGCTGAGTCGCATGCCCGTCCCCTCTTCGTACCTATCGCTGAGTTGGGCACTCACAATGCGGATCACATCAGTCCGCGTGTCCGGATCGACGAGGTTGAGGAGTCCCCGCGCCATTCCCATATCGAGAAGAAAGTCGGTCGACTCCTCGAGGCTTCCGCCGCCCCCGATAATGATTGTGGGGGTGCATGATTCGCATTCCACCTGTTCGAATCCGACGGCGTTGAGCAGCGCGACGGTCTCGTCGACATCGCACAGGGCGAACATGCCAGGTCCCCGCGCCTGCCCTCCAAACTCTGGTAGCTCGACGTATCGGCCGGCAGCATCGGCAAGCAACCTCAGCCACTCGTTGGCAAGGAGTCCCTGCCAAGCCACGAACACAAGGCGTCCGCCGGGCCGAATCGCACGCCGCATGTTGGTGAACGCCCGCACAGGATCGTCAAAGAACATCAGCCCGAACTGACTGATGAGGAGGTCGAACGTACCAGCGACGAACTCGTGGATCTGCGCATCGGCGATCACGAAGTCGACGTTGGCAATCTCCCTAGCCTGAGCACGGCGCGTGGCCAACTCCACCAGTGGCTGCGACAGGTCGAGGCCGGTGGCGTGTTCTGCCATTGTGGCGGTGGTGAGCGTCGTCGCGCCGGAGCCACAGCCAACGTCGAGCACTGCCTCGTGAGTCGAGGGTGAGGCGCGTTCGAGGAGAAGCCGAGTGAAAGGCTCGAGTTGCAGGTCGTACCTGTCCGCATTCTCGACGAAATAGAGGGCCTCTGAACCGTTCCAGGCTTCGGCTTGGTGTTCGTTTGGGGGCATCAAGGTCTCCTCACCACCGCTGAGCGACCATCCATCATCGCATCACGAAGCAATTTCCAGCGCGTTCGTGCCTCCCCGTAACGCCTCAGAGCCGGCGAAGTGGGGCAGTCTCTGCCATTCCTTTAGGCGAGGATGGCACGTCCGGCGAAGAAGGTTCCACCCACGGTACTCAGATCCGCCACCCACCCGATCGCTTCCAGTCTGACCGCAAGGTCCGTGGGCTCGTACAGCGTCTTGACGACCCTGTGGGTGGTCCCGTCCCTCAACTGACGCTCGACCAACGGGACGCCCGCCCCCGCCACGAACCGTTCGAAACTCGGTTCTTGGGGTCCCGTGTCCACGAAGAGCACCCGACCTCCACTCGCCAAGGCATCACGGAGTGTTCCCCAAAATGACTCAAAACGACTGGGCAGTACGTGGGATAGCAATTAGAGGCGAGGCGGGAGTGCGGGCCGTGCCTCCTGCGGGCTCATCTGCGGCGCGTTGCCCGTCGAGCTGTTGGTCAGCGTGGCGGTGATGCCCCCGTCGTAGAACGACGTCGCTGCGTTAGACGTGTAGTCGGTGCACTCCACCGTGGCCGAGCCACCGGCGTTGAGGGCCACGTTCTGGCTCAGCGGCAGCGTCTCGTACGTCTGGTTGGCGACAGGTCCAACCGTCGAGAAGGCGCCAGTCTCACCATTGGCGCCGGACATGACGCACACGACGGTGTCGCCCTGCGCCACGACGAGCATCACACTGGCGTTGACGTAATGGGTGCCGCCTTGAGGTGCGGCGGCCGTCGAAAGCACGGGTGTGAGGGTTTGGGCTGTATCTAGTGGGACCGACGTTGCGCTGGTGCCCGACGCGCCGACCGAGATGCCCGCCGGTCCTTGGACGCCCTGCGGGCCTTGGGGCCCGACCTTGTTCCACGTGAGGCTCGAGTAACCGGTGGGACAGGCGGAGCTGGTCGCAATGTGGTTCATGACCTTGAGACCGGTGCCGGTGGGGTAGCAAGCTTTGATCTGACCCGCGGTGGTACTGCTGGTCAGGGCTGACGCCCCGAGCGGGACTGCGACCAGGGCGGCGACGCCGGTGCCCACGGCCAGCCCTATTCGGACCCGCCGGCGACGAGCGCGATTTGTAACGACTTCAACGCTCTTCTTATGCACTATTTCCCCTTTCCATCCGTTTGGATGTGTCCCGGCCAAACTTTAATTCAGCAAGTTTTCCCGGGGTCTGAGCAAGGAGGGGTAGGTCTCGCCGGGTCCACCCACGCAGTCAAGGTCGCGCCATCGTCGTAATGTCTGGCGACCATCAGGACACCTTGCGTGCATGATGGTACACGTTGGCCGAGGCGTTGTTGGGACTGTCGGCCGGTTTCTGGCGGTGTCCGACACGTGCGAGGAGTTGATGGTCGAGATCGAGTCCAATGCGGAACGGGCGGCGTGCGCAACGTGCGTCAGAGCGTGCCTCGATGTCGATCACTTCGGCGTCCGAGTCGTAGGTCAGTTTGAGCCCCTGGTGGTGTAGATCGCCGCTCGTTGCTCCGGTGTGGCCTAGCGCAAGCCGATGGCTCTTCCTGGCGAGATTCACGAGCATCCGACCTCGGAGTTAGTGGGCGGCGCTGTTTCCTCCATCGCCGGTAGCTCGCGTTCGGCGGCCAGCTTCTCGTCCTCAACCTCGCGGATCCACGTCGTGACGACCTCGGGCGGCGACGGTCGCGTCGAGGTTCTTGGTATCGAAGATACTGATCAGCCAACCGTTGAGCGCCTCTGTCACGACCGACTCACGTGGGTACACCCACCCGTCGTGCTTCTTGGCCGCCCCGGCGTACTCGGTCGAATACGCACAGCGGCAGTGGGCCTCGTCGCGGTTCCGGCTCCCGCTGACAAAACGAAGGCCCGACCGGCACGATGTTACCGGTCGGGCCTTCCCTCCTACTCTTCGATCAGGCAGATCGACAGGATCGTTCTTCTAAGGCACGTTGCCCGTGAAGACAGCTCCGTTCACGTTCACGGTGTAGGCGTCGCCTGGGGTGAGCCAATAGATGGGCGCGGAACTTCTCCCGTAGGCTTTGCCAAATTTGAACGTGAGCCTGTGGGCCTGCCAAACGAGGTGCGCGAGGCCAACGCAATTGGCAGCGCCATTGTTGCCGCCAGCGAACCAATTGGCGGTGATGTCCTGAAACTCGAATACCGGACCGTAATCATTTCCGGAGTATCCACATGGACGGGGATTTGACACGGGCGGCTTTGATCCAAAACCGCCACCCGTGACAACGAAGCTCGGGTGAACCAGAACTCCACCTACCTCAGTGCCCGATATGGTCACGTGACCGATGTGCAGACTCTGTGGGCCTGCGGCAGAAGCCCCCGAGGCACCGCTCACGACGGCCGACGCGGTCAAGACGCTCACAAATAATGACGCCATTAACGCCAGCCGCGTAGAACGTACCAATCCAAACAAAGTACCGCCCTCCCTTTTTTCAGCGTCATCAAAACGCATAGTTCCATTCCTCCAGTGATCCACGACCGCCTTGATGCGAGCGCGACATGGCAACTTGCCGAAACCTGGGGTGTCCGGGCACGACGGGCCGCCTGTGGTCAACGTACGACGCAGCGACTGACGGCGCATCGGGCGATCGCCCTATGCCGGCTCCCGATCCATAGGGCAATCGCCCTACGCCCGGCTCCAGCTCCACAGTTCGAATAGCCCTACGGGATCCTTCGGTCGTGGCAGCCGAATTCCTACCGAACGAACGTATTTCGAAGCAGGCCCCTGCTCACCCTTGGCTTCTGTGGGCATTCCTCAGCGAGCCGCCGACGTTCCGCTCCTGTTGACGTTGGGGCCCATCGCACGACCAGGTTTCTGGCGTTATCGAACCGTGCCAGGCAGCTCTGTTGAGCGCTCTGTTCGCAGCCTGCTCACGCAACTTTCACCTCGAACCTGTGTACACCTTGGATTTCGACGGATTTCGGGTCCTTGGCGCACTCCGACCTGAGGTGAAACGGCCATTGATCCGACGCAGTCAGAGTCGTATCCTGGTTGTTGGCTTCCGCTGTTGGCGATGGCGCGTCACCGATTACCCGAGAGGGAGCCCGCAACGCCGAAGTCCGGCGACGAGGCCACGCTCGAGGTGAAGGTGCTGAGAAACGCTAAAAACGACGGCCCACGCGTTCCGTTTCGTTTCACTCCGCCGAGCGCCGTACGGCTCGAGCACGCGGGACTGCAATGCCGGCCGTTCTCCGATGAGGTTCTAGTCCATAAAGCGGGCCCGTGACCCGCTCAGCCCCAGCAGGCCCGCCTGACGGCGCAAAGATCATCGACCTGAGGCCGTATCCAGCCGCGGCACTTCCCAGATTGCCCTCGTCCACAACGTTGTTCGGACGCGCCGAAGAGCTGCGGTCGGTATCGGCACTCCTGACGGACAAGTCCGTCAGGCTCGTCTCGTTGACCGGCCGGGCGGGGGTGGGCAAAACCCGCTTAGCCCTGGAGCTTGGTCGGGCGCTCCAAGACGAGGACAAGCGACTTGTTTGCTTCGTCTCGTTGGCCTCCGTGTCGAGCGCGAACATGGTGTTTGTCGAGATTGCCTCGCAGCTGGGTGTCGGCGGTCTCTCCGAGGCCAGCCCGGCGTCCATAGCCCACAGGCTTCGGGGCGACCAGTATCTCCTGATGCTGGACAACTTCGAGCACGTGCTCGACACGGCAGGCGCGCTCACTGACCTTTTGGAGCGTTGCGACGGGTTGCAGATACTGGTAACCAGCCAGTCACCCCTACGATTGCGGTTCGAGCGAGTCGTGAGAGTTCCGCCGCTACCCCTGCCTGATTCGACGCATCAGAGGCTGACGGAGCTCGAGCGTCAGCCAGCGGTCGCGCTGTACTGCGACAGAGTCCGGGCCGTCGACGATCGCTTCCAACTGGACCAACACAATGCGGACGCGGTGGTGGCTCTGTGCCGCCACCTGGAAGGCTTACCACTCGCAATCGAGCTCGCTGCGGCGCGAGCCGTGACGCTTCCTGCTGGTGAGGTGGCGCGAAGGATATCCGACGGAAGATTCGATGTGTTGCACGCCAAGCGTGCGGACGGACCTGAGCGGCACCAGAATCTACGGGGCGCCATCGAGTGGACGTATCAGCTACTCGGAAAGACCCAACGTCGGCTTTTACTCGGGATGGCTATCGTGAGCGGTGCGTTCGACGCCGAGGATGCCGAAGCCCTGTACGCAGATCACTCGGCGGCGGCGTTGGACGCACTCTCCGAGTTAGTCGATCTACACCTCGTGGAGCCCGTGGCTGTCACGGGAACGCCGAGGTTCGAACTGCTGCCATCGATCCGAGAGTTCGCATACGAAAAGCTCGAGGCGACGGGGCGGCTACTCGACCAGCAGGACCGTTGGATCCGCTGGCTAGCAGGCCGAGCACGGTTGGCCAGCGTCGGGCTGGACTCGTCGGACCCGGATCCTTGGTGGCGCTGGGTCGGCGAAGCCGAGACCGTTCTGGCGGGTGCCATGGACATGTGCCTGAAGCTCGAGCGCGCCGAGGAGGCCTGTGACCTGCTGTCCGCCCTCGCACCGCTCTGGAATGCTGGGTCATTCACCCTGGCGCATCGCCAGCTGATCGACGAGGTGCTCGCGCTGGCGGAGCGGCAGCAGATTGCAACTGCTTCTTACGTCGAGGCGTTGCTCTGGTCGGCCCTGCTCCACGTGCGCCGGATCGACAACGACAGCCGGCATCAGGGGCTCGGTCAGCTGCAACGGGTTCGCGAGCTCGTCGGTGAATTCGGAAACGACCGGCTCCGCCTTGGAATTCTGTACTTCGAGACATTGATCGCGCGCCTCACCGGCGACACGGACCGGGCGTTCGCGGCGAGCTCAGAAGGCTCGACTCTGGCCCAGACCTGCGGCTCGCAGCTCTGGCAAGCCCGTTTCGAGGTGCAATCGGGCATTCTCGTCCAAGGGACGGGGGACGAAGAACAGGTCGTTGCGTTGGGTCTTTCAGCCCTGGCGGGAGCGAGACGAGTGGCGGATAGTCGAACCGTGCTGCTGGCGGCAGTCTTACTGTTGCCGTGGGGTCCGAAGCATCCCGAAATCAGGCGATCACTGGCTCAGCCGACGGTTCTGCGATCCTTGGCCCGCTCTCTCCATCAGTACTCCATCGAGGTGTTATTGGTGACCCAACTTGCGATGGAAGCCGCATTCAACGGTGACATCGACGCGGCCGCCCACTACGGATTCGACGCCCTGTCCCTCTCGGGCGAACAGGAGTTCTCCTCTTACTCTGCGTGTGGTCTCGTCGTGTCCGCCCACATCGCTACCGCGCTCGGCGACTATCCGCTTGCGGCACGGATACACGGCAGATTCGGGGATGCAATCGAGGCCAAGATGCCGCAGATGTACAGGCGCGACTATCAAGAGATGATCGATCTACTCCGCCGGGGTATGGGTCCGGTGGCCTTCGACTCGGCACGCGGAGCAGGCGCTCGAGAATCGTGGTCTTCGACTGTCGGAGAGGCCCAGGAGTATCTCAGTGGCGTCCGTCCCTCAGAGCAAGGCCGGCGTTTGGCGTTCGAGGACCGTCGCGGTGCCGGTGGGGTCCTCACGGAGCGCCAGCTCGAGGTGGTGAACCTCCTGGCCAGTGGCCTGACCAATCGGGAGATCGCGGATCGTCTCGGGGTCACGACCAAGACCGTCATGCACCACACCGGCGCGATCTACAGCCGACTTGGGGTCCGCGGGCGGAGCGAGACTGTGGCCTGGGCCGTCAAAGAAGGACTTATCGCCGCCCAACCGCCAGGGTCGTAAGTAGGACATCGTTGTAAAGATGTCGCCCGCCCGCCCGCGCAAGCTGTGGCGCCCCACTACAACGACAAGATCGGGGCCGCCCAGTCGACTAGAAGGAAGCCCGGCCGCGTTTGACTTCGGACATGGGCGCTGACGGTAGCGCCGGGAGAGTCGCCAAACCCTCCATGCTGCTCGCACCTGGACCGTTCCTTTGAGAAGGGTGGGTGTACGAGCAGGGTCGTACACCCACCCGACACTTATAGTTGCCCACAGGGTTTCTGGCCGCGACTCGATGCGCACAACGCGCCGATTCGGGTCGTACGTGATGCTGATCCCCAGCTCTTCGTACACCTGCGCCTTGAGCTTCGGGTCGGCATCGACCGGCACTGCGCTGATCTCGCCGAGCTGAGTGACCAGGTCTCGGATCTGCACCTCCGTGTACCGGCCGGCGGGCTGAGCCAAGCCGATCTCACGCTTGGCCTTGAGACGCTCGCCCTGGACTTCAGACATCCACCCAGCCACCAACAGCGGGTCCGCATCGGCATCGAGGGCGCCGCGGTACTTCGTCAGCCCGGCATCGCAGTCGGCCAGCTTGCGTTGTGCAGCCTCGAATAAGGTGCCGCCGGGTCAGCCGCAGATCGCACCTTCTGTGCCTTCACAGCTCTACGTCTTTTGGGCTGGCCTTCCATCCGGTTGGGAGGGTGTTCAGGCGAACAAGATCTCAGGCTCGTTTGCTTCGTCCGGCAAGGGCTCTCCGAACAGCTTTATCGCACACACAGATTCGATCACCGATTGCTCCACTTCCGAATGGGGTCCATTCGTCGTCGCCGCTGCAATGAATCCTTAGGTGACCCGCCAGCGTCCGAACTGCCGCACCGCCGTCAGGCCGTCGATGTGGTCCTGACAGCTCCAGGCAGTGAGTCGATTGCAGGTTGTGGTCGTAGACGAAGGCCTAGCGCCGACACGAACAGCTGCTTATCATTGAATGGATGCGTAAAGTCAGGAGGACCCCGCTGGCCGCTGCCTGCTTCTTCGGAGGGCTGGGTCTCAGCGTCCTGATCACTGTCCCCGATGCGGTGGCTGCCTCGCCCAAGTCGCCCACCATCACATCGGAGTTCAACAGCGTCGTAGTCAATACGAAGACGCTGCTTCGCTTCAGGCACTTTGCTCCGAATAGCAAACAAGTTCTGTACGAGTGTCCAGAGATTTCGTGGGTTGGAATTGCGCCGTGTCACGGCGGCAAGGTGATCAGAATCAGCCCGTCTGGCGCCGAAAATGCGAAAGTGACCGCCGTGGCGTGTGCGACGCAGTCTGGTCCATCCCAGACCTGTTACTTCGGCATCGTGAGGTTTGGCAGTGACCGCGGTCACCTGCGGCCCTACGTGGCGATCACCGTCACCTTTCCCTCGTAGGACGGAGGTCTCCTCCCGTTCCCTGCCGCAGTCGCAGGGTCCTCGTAACCTTCCGCGGCCATGACGCTCTACCAACTGCGGCACCCGGTTCGCCGGCGCTGGCTCCCTCGGAGCATGAAGCGGGTCCCGGCGGGGCCGGTGGCGAGTTCGGCACCTGCGGCCGTAGCTGTGTCCACCCTCGCGTTACTCCTCGGTCCTAACCTCAGAGGTCCGATGCCAGATCTCATCGAGGACGACGGGCTCTGCACCATCTGCTGGGAGGCGCCGGCAGTCGAGCGCGAGCGATGCGCCGAGTGCCTGACGTGGCTCCGCCGGAACGGGCGGGACTGGAAGACCCCGCCGCATCCCTCGACTTTGATGCAGCGATCTTTGATCGCGGAGACATTGAGGCAACAGGAGGGCCAGGCGGTTGAGGTAAGCCGTCGGTCATCGACCACGCAAAACGAGCGGGCCACTCCATCCGCCGTTGTCAAGCGGCTCTCCGGCTAGGACGATTCGGTCGCCTGGAAAGCCGGCCGGCACGGGACCACCATGACCCGCGCCGACCTGACTCTCTCCGTATCAGCCACGACCAGTAAGTTGAGATCCCCCGTGGCGGCCGTGGTGATGTTGCCCTTTTGATTATCTGCGTCCTTCTCTGCGCTGGCAATCGTGGTGTGACTGTCGATGAAACAGATCCGCGGGGACGCACAGCGACCCCGACCGAAGCCGAGGGTCGCAGCGATGCAGACGCCTTGTCGGCGATCGGCCCGGCGTCGGCCTCTGCGTAGATCACAGGGTGCTCCGATCCGACGGCATCGAGGACGGTCTGGGCGTCCTCGATGGCCTCCTCCCACGTCAGGATCGCGTTGAGCGCCACGGAATCAGAGGCACCGGTCCCAACCGTCCTAGAGGAGGAGGCGGCTAGATGATGCAAGGCATCAAAGGAACGGTCCCGCAGTCCCACACGAATTCCAGGGGATCGCCGATGCCGGTATAGAAGGTGAGATCAAGCGGCCCATCACCGAGTATCTGGTACGCCATCTCCGAGTCGCCGACGGTCACACATTTTGCCTCCGGACGTTGCAAAGTCGTAATTCTTCCCGAGTCTTGTCCACCCGACTCTGGGTGCATGACGCATCGAAGGGCGCCTATGAAAGCCTCCGGCGCCAGGGTCGGGTCGCCCAAATCGCCTAGGGCCAATGCAACTGGCGGACGGAAAGTCAGCCGGTGGCCGACGCAGCGTGAGTCTGTAGCGGATCGGGTCCAGACCACCGTTGCGGCCTCGGCTGCCGAGCAATCGATGTATTGCTACTGTGCCAACGAGAGCAGCCAAATCGTGGCTGGCGTCCGGGCCGAGGGGGGATTGTGACCGACGAGCGAGCCCACAGCAGACCACTACGCACCGTTCTCTTCGTGCCCGGGACCGAAGCGGAACAAGTCGAGAGGGCACGGTTCCACGGTGCCGATGCCGTGGTCATCGACCTGGAGGAACCTCGGACGCCGTGCTCCGAGGCTGACCGAGAGCGGGCTCGCTCCATCGTCTCAGAGTTCTTCTCGCGGCTGCCCGACGACCCAGCACCGCTCTGGTTCGCCCGGGTACAGGCAATCGACACTGGCCAGACCCTGAAGGACCTGCGGGCGGTCATGCACGAGAAGTTGGCGGGAATACTGTTGCCGAAGGTGGAGGGGCCACGGGACGTGCACGGGGCCGACGCCGTCCTCAACTGCGTGGAGGTCGAAGCGGGCCTGCCGATGAAGTCCAAGATCATCTACCCCATCCTGGAGACGGCCCAGGCCCTCCGCCTGGCCTATGACATCGCCATGGCCTCCGAACGGGTCCTCTACATGGGTGGTGCCATCTCCCGGTTCGGCGACATTCACCAGGCGTTGGGTTTCAGGTGGTCGGCGGAGGGCAAAGAGACCCTCTTCCTCCGCTCCAAGGTCCTGCTCGACGCCAAGGCGGCCGGGATCCGCTACCCCATCAGCGGCATGTGGGGTGGCGACAGCGACGATCTCGATGGCCTGCGAAAGTGGGCCACCGAGCTTCGCGACCTCGGCTACTACGGGATGATGATCGGCAACCCTGATCACATCCCCCTGGTGCACGAGGTCTTCTCGCCCACCGACGACGAGCTTGCGTACTGGCTCGAGCTGGATCACCTGGCCAGCGAGGCCGAAGAGCGCGACACCGGTCGCATCGAGCACGGCGACCCGAACCAGGGTGAAGGCTTTGTCGTGCACATCGCCCATGTGGGGTCAGCCCGGAAGAACCTGGCCTGGGCACACGACCTGGGCCGCATCGACCAGTAAGAGAGAGTCGGGGTTTCACCCATGACGACGACCAGGAATATGACGGCTGCCGATGTCCGTTCGGAGGTCGGGCATCCGATCGTGGACGCCGACGGGCACTTCATGGAGTTCATGCCCCTGTTGAACGACGAGGTGCTGACCTATCTCGAAGAAGTGGGTGGGGCCGCACTTCGGGACCGCTTTCGGGCTCACGCCCTGAAGGAACTGGACACCGCCGTGTTCGAAGCCGACCGGTCGGTCCCCGCGGTGGTGGATGGGTGGCGATCAATGCCCTCGTGGTGGGGGAACCCGGTGTCGGACCCCAGGGACCGGGCCACGGCCCACCTCCCCAGCTTGATGTACGACCGCCTGGAGGAGCTGGGCATCGACTTCATGCTGATCTATCCATCGTGGACCCTGGGCTTTCTCATGAGCACCGACGACGAGCTCCGCGCCCCCACCTGCCGGGCCACCAACCGGTACTTCGCCACGTTGTTCGCCCCCTACCGCGATCGACTGGAGCCGGGTGCGCTCATTCCCATGCAGAACCCGGACGAGGCCGTGGCCGAGATCGACTTCGCCGTCCAGGAGCTGGGATTCAAGTCGGTGGTGCTGGCCGGTCACGCATTCCGGCCGGTCGGACCGAAGGACGGACCCCCGGTGGGTTCGCGTCTCGATGTGTTCGGCCTCGACAGCCCCTACGACTACGACCCCGTCTGGGAGGCCTGCGTGCGGAACAAGGTCGCTCCTGCATTCCACAGCTCCTTGCAGCAGGTGCATCCGGCCCGATCGATCACCAACTATGTGTTCAACCACGTGAACGGGATCGCCGGCGCCCATGAGGTCCTGTGCAAGGCTCTCTTCCTCGGCGGTGTGTACCGGCGGTTTGCCGAGCTGCGCATCGGCTTCCTGGAAGGTGGGGTCGCCTGGGGATGCGCGCTGCTGGCCGACCTCATCGGCCACTGGGACAAACGGGGCGGGCACGCGATCAACGATCTCGATCCTGCCAGCCTCGATGTGGCCGCAGTCCTGGCCTTGGTGGAGCGCTACGGGAACACGGACATGATCAACAACTTGACCGAGCTGGGCGACCACCTGTCCCGCCGCCCCGGCCGGCCTGCGGTGCTCGACGAGTTCGCGGCGGCCTCGGTCACAACGGTGGAGGACATCATCGAGCCCTTCGAGACCCGCCTCTACTTCGGCTGCGAGGCCGACGACCCCTTGATCTCGTTCGGCTTCCACCTCAATTTCGAAGGACGCCAGGTTGCACTGCGACCCATGCTGGGCAGCGACGTCTCCCACTGGGACGCACCGGTAATGAGCAACGTCATGGTCGAGGCCTACGAACTGCTTGAACGGGGATCGGTCACGCCAGAGGAGTTCGAGCAGTTCACCTTCACCAATCCGGTCCGGCTCCATGCCGGAGCAAATCCGCGGTTCTTCGACGGGACGGCTTGCGAGCGCGAGGCCGCCGCGGCACTCTGAGGCTGATTCGAAGACCCGGGTTTCGCCAGGCGTTCGGGTACCCAGGTGTCTGGACAAGAGGTCGCCCTCGAGATCGGCCGGCATAACCCGCCCGCCCGCACGACCTGGGCCTAGAGCATGACGGAGCCTTCGAGGACTACCTCGTCACTCGCACCGACGCCATCCGCAACCCGTCCAAGCTGCGACGACTGGAAGAGGTGGCGGAACTCCGGCGGTGACCGTCCTACGGGTGGCCGATGGTTCGCAGGATGCGCGTCTTGCCGAAGATCGTGCCGTAGAGGAGTCGGCCTTCGTCGTCGAGCAGGATTCCACCGCCCAAGGTATTGAACCTCGAGTCGCCTACGACGTAGTGGAACGCAGCTTCGCCCGTGGTCCAGTCGACCGCTTCGATCGTCCACTTCCGGTCTCGGGTTCCGCACGTGTAGACCAAATCTGATCCCTGTGACACGAACGGGACCGAGTTCGGCGAGGACACCGTCGCGCACACCCATGCTTCCTCCAGCGACCGCGTGGTGGGGTTCCACTCGTACTTGTGCATACCCAGCGGTCGGTAGGCGGGATCGTGGCCGAGATAGAAGCACAGGGACCGCGCTCCTGCTTCTGGCAATCCTTCGGGCATAGAGGCGGGCTCGTTGTTGACCGTCATGGCGCCGTAGCCGCTCACCGTGATGGATTGCTCGGTCTGGATAGCACGCAGGCCGGGATCACCCATGTTGGCCGGACCCATGCCAGCGATCCGTCGGGACGGCGCGCCTTCGAGCTGCCTCCAATTATCGGGGATTTCGTCGCGCCAGAACAGCGTGATGTTGACCACCTCGTCGCCGTCGCCGATCACCACGAACCTGTCCTCGTCGGGGCCGAAACCCATGAGCGAAGGTGTGGTGCCCGAGCCCCAGCCACCTCCATTTCGATACGGAGCGGACCAAGCGCCGTCACTCTTGTCGGTCGAAAAACGATGGCCCGTCCATACCACCTTGTGCAGCTGATCCACCGATGGTACGTAGACACCCCCCTCTTCGTCGACGCAGAGGCTCTTGCGCACCCACCCATAGCCTCCGCTCCGTCCGGACTCGAGCATGCGGGCCCAGTGGTTGGCCGCCTGCTCACGTGCACCCGGGAGTTGCAGCGTGCTGTAATCGCCGAAGTCGCGCGCGAGGCACACGAGCCAGCCATGGTCAGTGGAGAGCACAAGCCGGCCGTCGAAGGTGAGGTTGACGCCGACGAAGTCCCCCTCCACCTCCGCCGCTTTCGGCCAGCGCGCCGACTCGATGATTGGTGATGCCGGGTCGCTCGGGTCGGAGTCCCGATAGGCCACGACGCAGTCCTTCCGGGTCAAGAGCAGCGTGTTGTCGCGGTCCACCAACGCGTAGACACCATCGAGGCCCATCAAGTATGTGATGGCGAGTGTCAGCGCGTGCGTGAGCGCCTCCTGCCCTCGCAGCTCGTCCAGACCCCGGATGTCGGCCTCGAGCTCGGGGACCGGAGTGACGACCTGGTCCCCGGTTGGGATGACCGCCAGGGTTTTGAGCGTGTCATAGTCGAGCTTGGCGATGGTCTGACGGCCGTTGCTCCAGATCACCCGTTTGCCATCAGGGTACGGGCCCGACACCAGGGACCCGAAGTGGCCCGGGCCGAGCCAGGTGTACTGGAGGTCGTCGGAGCCCAGGACTTCGCTTGGCCCGTTCGGGCCCGTCACTGGGCTGTTGTCTTGCTGGTCGCAGCGTCCGTGGGCGATCGGGTAGCAGGAGTCCGCCAGGTACGGATTGCGTGGACCGATTCTCACGGGCCCAGTGTGCCAGAGGCCAATGCGTCCGCACCGGCGCAGTCTGCCCCGTGCGCGCCGATTGCATCGACTTCCAAAGAGCGACTTCCAGCTCCGCGATGTCTGGGCAGGGTTGAGCGCCCAGGGAGCGCCGGAGGGAGCCTGGCGCAGACGTTCAGTCAGAGCTTGATGACACGATCAAGGTTGCCGTTCCAGCGTTCTCGAATGTCTTCACTTTCTTGTCGTGAAGGTTCCAGACCCCGAACTCGAGAGTGTCACCCGGTTGCAGTTTCCA
The DNA here is from genome assembly GCA_963840435.1 of uncultured Acidimicrobiaceae bacterium. Lineage (GTDB taxonomy): Bacteria > Actinomycetota > Acidimicrobiia > Acidimicrobiales > RAAP-2 > Bog-473. The sequence continues at coordinate 324,482 of CAWIYY010000003.1, forward strand.
ATTTCTAGTGCCGTATGAACCGGTGAATGCCGCGAAGACGATCGTCTTGTTCGTCCACTTGGTGACGGTACATGTCACCAAGTCATGTGCAACGGTGTGACACGCATTCCAGATGGGCGACGCGGTTTCGTCAGTGATCTGGAAAAATCGGGTGTCCGACGATTTGAAGGTGTTCCCAGCGCCGAAGCAAGTGCCGGTGATGGTGATTGTCTGGGTTTTCTCTGCGACCACCGGGCTCACCGAGGTGATCGTTGGCACGGTCGTCCGGGTGCAACCCGCTCCGCCCGCTGGTGAGGCGAGAGCCCCCGTCGGAGGCGGGGAAGAGGCAAGCATCGCACCGCTGAAGAGAATCGACAAACTTGACGCAGCCACCGCACATTTCAGAGCATGCGACACGATCCGAAACCTCCTCTGGCGGGAGTGCGGCCGCCGCCCAATCTGAGCGGGCAGCTTCGTCTCTCATGGTAGGTAGCCAGCTGCATACACGCAACTGAGGTTTGTGCCCGCTCAGGCGGACAGCTCCTGCACTCTGAGGGTATCGACGCGCTGCTGCATCGAGATGACCTTGCCATCACGAAACGTCCAGACGTGCGCCATCTGCACTTCTGTTGGCTTGCCCGTCGAACGATGCTTCCACGAGTAGGTGTCGGTCGCGACCACGGTGTCGTCTTCAGCAACGAATCGGGTCGGCGTCACCGCGAAATCGTTGCCGATCTCACCGGTTCGCATAAAAACCATCGACAACCGCCTGCGGTCCTACGTAAGTGCCGTTGACCGGGAAGCCGTCTGCCTCAGGCCACTCGATCTTGTCGTCCATCACCGCCAGCACGCTTGGTAGGTCGCCGTTGGCGAAGGCTTGGTATGCGCCCTGAATAATCTGCTTGTTGGTTGGCATTGCAGTCTCCTGTTGCTGTCCGCGTCTCTCTCATTGCATTCTGCGAATCCGCCGTTACAGAAGCGCGTCACCTTGGATATTGGGTTGTCCCATGGTCAGATCCCATGAGTCGGTCCAGGCGTCCAGCAGGCACCTCGGACTCGGCTCCCACCCGTTCTCATCGTCGAGTCTCGACCGTGTCATACGATGCCGGGACGAATTCGGAGAGGTGGGAGGTTGCCGTTATGAGCGAGGCAATGGGCCTCGGGGGTACCCGGGCGATGACCCGAGATCAGGGTCTCACCTTGTTTGGCCAGACGATGGCCTACGTGGCCGCGACCGCTGGGCTCTTCGCCCTAGGAGCCTACGCCGGACGCAATCTCTCCGAGTCGCTCGGGTGGGTCTGGTTCATCGCAGCCATCGTCTGCCTGTTTGCGATGAACTTCACCGCCCAGCGCTCGGTGCCCGCCACGTCTCTTCTCCTCGGGGCTTTTGGCGTTCTGATTGGACTGGCCACTGCGCCGCTCCTCGTCTTCTACGCCTCTGCTGATCCTGCGGTCGTCTGGCAGGCTGGAGGCGCCACTGCGCTCTTCATTGCCGGCTTCGGGACCGCCGGCTATCTCATCCGCCACGATCTCACCGCTCTGGCCCGGGTTGCTTTCTTCGCCCTCCTGGCCCTCATCGTCTTTGGCATCGTGCTGATCTTCGTGCACATCCCACAGGGAACGCTCATCTATGCCGCTCTGGGCCTGGTTATTTTCGCCGTCCTCACGATGTTCGACTTCCAGCGTCTTCGTCGTTCGAAGGACATCGCCTCGGCACCGCTGATGGCGGCATCGATCTTCCTCGATATCTTGAATGTCTTCCTGTTCTTTCTCCGCATCTTCGGGTCGTCGAACTAGCGCCTCGTGACCTGTCAGTTGCTCAGGAAATCTCCCAGGTTCTCAGCGACCTGCATCGCCGTGGGTTCTACGCTGAACGCGCTCTCCGCCCAGTTCACGCTCATCAAGACCGCCAGGCGTCCGCCGGATCTCCCTAAGTCGTCCCACGCGGCTCCTGAAGCGCCAAACCCCTCCGCGAACAATGTATTCGGCGTTGCGACACCAGTCAGAGTGCCCTCGTTATTTGGCGACCATGTCGTCAGCGCATTTGGGGTGTCTGAAAGTCCGTCGATGACACCGGTGTTCACTGGAATCTGGTCCACGCCGCCGCTGATGCCGGACACTGAGATCGAGGGCGAGACGAGAACTTGGACGATGTCGAGGACGGATTGATTGTCGAATTGATCTGCCAGGCCATAGTCACCACCGATGTAGACGCTTCCACCGGTTCGAACGAAGGATTCCAGAGTGTGCTCATCAGTGAGTGAGAGGTTCTCTGTGCCGTCCCACCAGATTTGCCCGTAGCCACTGAGGTCAGAGGGGAGTGTTGCGGTCCCCGGCAGGGCGGTGACATTGAGACCGATGGCACTGAGCGAAGTGCTCAGAAAGGAGAAGGAGGTGTAGTCGGCGTCTTGGTCGGGATCACCATTGCCAAGGATCAGCACGTTGCTCTTATCGCCCACTCCGACGGCACCGGCGACAATGGTCGCGGTCCGGTCAGCGGGGACAAGAGCCTTAAACTGCTGGACCGCGTCATTGGTGAACACGGCCACGTTGACCTGCGCAAGAGCAGCGGAAATGGCCTTTTTGAGGCTCCCCCCCATTTTGACACCCGTCGAGCTCGCCAGGCTCGCATCGATTGCGCCCACCTCGGCGAGGAGTTTCGAATTGCACGAAGCGGTCTTTGCGGCGTTCGGGTGTGCTCCGAGGCACGAGAAGTAGTTCGCGTTCTCTGACGTCCACGCTTTGTCCGCTGATTTGAGCGGGCCCGCGTATCCGACTATTCCGACCGGCAGAGAGCCGCCAACCAACGACAGCGTCTCTGAAAGTTCCTGTTGCTTCTCTGAGGCCACCACTGCGGTGAAGGACCCGGGATCGGGCCCGTAGGTAACCGCTTGCTGGTCATCTGGGCCGATTACTTGGTCGCTCTCGACGGAATTGAAGAGGTCAGTCGCGAACGGGGCACTGCTTGTTGGCGAAATTGCCCCCAACACGAGGCCGCCTGAGCTCTTCATCGTGAGGACCAGATTGTTCAAGAGAGTGTTCTGGATCTCCAGCGAGCCCGGTGATCCAGAACAGTTCATCGGAAAGGAAGCGGACGCGTTGACGCGAGCGTCACCGCCGCACTGGGCGACGGCAGCTTCCGATGCAGATTGCGAGGCGCCTTGACTGAACGGAATTGCAGCGCCCAGCAATGTGATCAGGAACGTCAAGGCGAGTGGAACCAATCGCGAAAAGGTCTCACTCTTTCGTGGTGACTGCCCCATTTTCCCCCTCACCTGTCCCTCCGCATCCCTCTCGGTGTTGCAACGCAAGTTAGTAACGTCAGGATGCGCAGGTCAACAAACGGGTTCCTGCCGGCTGCTTTTCTGACTCGCACGGGTATCTCCCGCTTCCGCTTCAGCATGTGATTTCACCCGTGATGTAGCGAGTTGCGTGGCGCGGGGCGAACCGTTTGCAGCTGTCGGACCCATCCACTCGGCAGCGGGTGTCGACCGGTGGACCTCGGGACGACAGGCGCGGTCGTCACGGGGTCGGTCTCTATCGAGCAGACAGTTGGGGAGAACTTGACCGACTCTTGGGAGCTCTGCCGCTGCAGGAATGGATGCATGTGTCGATCACGACACTCGTGCAACATCCGAACGATCCGGCGAGGACTCGAGCGACCGTTAATGGTTGTGTTACAACGTATTGCACAACGACCAAGGCGCCAATCTGGAGAACATGGTGAGCACACGGCTTCCCGAACCTCGCCTGACGAAGGTCCTCCGTTTGGATGCAACACTGGGTCAGGCCCTCGATGTCGGGAGCGTGGCCCAGGGGCGACGCCGAATCGTCCCCCTGACCGGGGGAACATTCGCCGGCCCTGAACTAAGCGGCAGGCTCCTCCCCGAAGCCAGCGCCGATTGGCAGATCGTTCTCGAGGACGGCACAGCGGTCGGAGACATTCGCTGCATATTGCAGACCGATCAGGGTGACCTGTTGTATGTCCGATCACAGAGCGTGCGTCACGGTAGCGCGGACGTTCTCGCTCGTCTCGGTCGTGGCGAGGAGGTCGACGCAAGTGAGTACGTCTTCCGCACCTCGACGCAGATCGAGACCGCGGCACCAGAAATCGACTGGCTCAACAAAGGCGTGTTCATCAGCGTCGGCGGACGCCAGCCTGGAGGCGTGAGCTACGAAATTTACCTCGTCGAATGAACGCATCGCGTGGCTCTCGGAATCCGGGCTCTCTCCCCTCGAACCGGAAGGTCGCGATCATCACTGGGGGCTCGCAGGGCATTGGCGCCGGACTCGTCTCAGGTTTCCGACGAGAGGGGTATGCGGTCGTCGCCACCTCGCGTTCGATCGGCTCTGCCGACGAGGACAACTACCTCACAGTGAGAGGTGACATCGCCGACGATGAGACCGCTCAGAACGTCGTCGAGCAAGCCCTCAACCGGTTCGGGCGGATCGATTGCCTGATAAATGACGCAGGCGTGTTCATCGGCAAGCCCTTCACGGACTACACGCTTGACGACTATCTCCTGATCACGTCCGTGAATCTGGCCGGATTCTTCCACCTGACCCAACGCGTCATCGGTCAGATGGTCACGCAAGGCAGCGGTCACGTGGTCAATGTCACGACGAGCCTCGTGGACAATCCCGACAGCAAGCGGCCCGCCGCGCTTCCAGCTCTCACCAAGGGCGGGCTGGCCGCCGTTACGCGCTCGCTTGCGATTGAATACGCGTCACACGGGATTCGGGTGAACGCCGTCGGGCTGGGTGTCATCAGGACGGGTGGCGACCCCTCCTCCTATGCGGGTATGGCTGCGCTTCACCCGCTGGGGCGTCTTGGCGAGATTGGCGACGTGGTCGACGGGGTCCTCTACCTTGAGCGTGCCACGTTTGTCACCGGAGAGATCCTCCACATCGACGGGGGCCAAGCCGCTGGGTACTGACCCGTGGTGTCGGGAGCTGGACAGACCATTGCCCACCCGAGCTTCGTTCTCGAGCCTGGGAGAGGCACAGACCACGGGTCTTACGTAATCTTCGGCTGGTAGCAACAGGACCATGCGGATCCAATGGTGCGCTCTGAGCCTGCGGGAGCAAAGAAGAGGTCTCATTGGGTTTGACTGCAGACTGAGGGAGTCTTGATGGCCCACACAATTCGTCATTTCACCGGGGCAGCCAAGCCGGGCGCGCCCAATGATCGTGGTCCTGCGCCAGCAGGGCCTCCTCCGCCCCGCTGGCGGATGTGGCTTTTGCCGGCAGGGCTCTTCCTCACGTTGCTGCTGTTCCTGATTCCTCACACGTCAGGTACCACGACCAAGAACTTCACCTACTCGAAGTTCTTGGTCGAAGTGACCTCCGGTGACGTCCGGACAGCGTCGGTGAATCCGGGCGGCGCCATCACCGGCACGCTCAAAGGGGGCGATGACTACACGAGCCAGATTCCCACGGCCATCGTCGACAACCAACTCGCCCCGACCTTGAAGGCCCACAACGTCGACGTGACCGGGGTCGGACAGGGCTCAGCTCTTCTGACCGATCTTCTCTCCTTCCTTCCCCTGCTGCTCTTCATCGCTTTCTTCATCTGGATCGGGCGGCGCAACGCCAAGCAGTTGGCCGGCGGGATCATGGGCTTCGGGGGGTCAAAGGCCAAGGTCTACGACGAGGACAAGCCCGCGACTCGCTTTTCTGACATCGCCGGCTACGAAGGATCCAAAAGAGAGGTGGCCGAAGTCGTCGATTTCTTGCGCAATCCCGAGCGTTACGCCCGGGCGGGCGCCGTCGGGCCCCGAGGGGTGCTCATGGTCGGTCCACCTGGAACGGGCAAGACCCTCATGGCCCGAGCTGTGGCGGGGGAGGCGGGTGTGCCGTTCCTCGCGCTGACCGGGTCGAGTTTCGTCGAGCTGTTCGTCGGGGTGGGGGCGTCGCGAGTGAGGGATCTCTTCGCGGATGCCCGCAAACGGGCCCCTTCGATCATCTTCATCGACGAAATCGACGCCATCGGTCAGCGCCGAGGCGGCTCTGCGTTCGGCTCCAACGACGAGCGGGAACAAACGCTCAACCAGCTCCTGGCCGAGATGGACGGTTTCGACCCCACGACGGGTGTGGTCGTCATGGCAGCCACCAATCGCCCCGAAGTTCTCGATCCGGCGCTGCTTCGCCCGGGTCGCTTCGACCGTGAGGTGGAGATACCGCTTCCCAACCAGGCGGAACGGGCCGCCATCCTGGCCGTGCACGTCCAGGGCAAGCATCTCGCACCCGATGTCGATTTCAACGCCGTGGCCCGGGCCACCCCTGGATTCTCGGGGGCGGATCTGGCCAACCTGATCAACGAAGCAGCCATCGTGGCGATCCGCGACAACCGCGAAATCATCGAAGCCAGAGACATCGACGAAGCCAGGGACCGCGTCCTGCTCGGCCGGCGTGACGCGTCCAATGCCCTTCTCCCCGAGGAGAAACGGTCCGTAGCCATTCACGAATCAGGGCACGCGCTCGTTGCGTTTCTCTCGGAGCATGCGGATCCGGTCGCCAAGATCACGATCCTGCCCGCCGGGCGGGCACTGGGAGTCACCGAGCAGCTCCCGGTCGATGAGCGACACCTCTATTCGGAGAGCTATCTGCTCGACTCCTTGGCCGTCCGCCTCGGAGGCCGCGCCTCGGAGAACCTGGTCATCGGTGAGGCCTCGACCGGAGCGGCCAGTGACCTGGCCAGTGCCACGATGTTGGCGATCAAGATGGTGACGGAGTGGGGCCTGTCTCCTCGGCTCGGACCTGTCGGCTACGGGTCCGAACAGGCGTCCCAGCAGGCCGGTCTCCCATTCGGCCAGGAGCGACCCTACGCCGAGGGCACCCAGCAGATCGTCGACCAGGAAGTCAGCCGCCTCCTCACAGAGGCCGAGGAGCGGGCCCGTGTACTGCTGAGCGACAACCGAGATGCGCTCGATGCCGTCATCGCCGCTCTTCTCGAGAAAGAGACGATTTCCGGGGACGACCTCACCGAGATCGTCATGCGGAGCCAGCGTGCCGCCGAAGGACGACCGTCGGCTATAGGCACCAAATAGCCTCGTCTCGAGCGTTGCCAGGCCCTTCGCTCTCAGCGACTGGTGGGATGTGGCGCGACAGGAAGAAGGTGAGGTCTCTTTCGACCCGAGGAGACGGGTCAAGGACTTCAGTGCCATCGCGCCCGACCCTTAGGCTGAAGGCATGGCCGACCAATACCGAGTCCTTCGGGTCCCGCAGGACATTGCAAAGCTCGAAGCAGACCTCAATAAGCACGCTGCGGACGGTTTCCAGTGGGTGGCCCAAATACAGGCAGGTCACCTGCCCGCGATCGTGCTGAGGAAGCCCGGCTGAGAGGTCACTCAACTGTCTTCGTCTGACGCCGATGATCGCCAAGGATTCCCTGTCCTGCGATTGCCACGGCTTGTGCGCGATTCCGTACGTCGAGTTTGGCGTATAAGTGGCGAAGTTGCGTCTTGACCGTGTTCTCACTGATGTAGAGATGCTCGCCCAGTTCACGGTTGGTCATCCCGGTCGGCAGCAACGAGAGAAGCTCGCTTTCTCGCTCGGTGAGGCCGATGTTGCGTCCGGGCCACTGCAGCGCCTGATCCATCACTGCGTGATGCGACCTCTGGGTGAGAACGACACGCTCACCCCGCGCAGCCGCCTTGATCCCGGCGAGGATCTGCTCTCGCGGAAGGGATTTGGAGATAAACCCTTCTGCACCACCACTCAGAGCGTGACGTACCGCTTGCGGCTGGTCGGAAAAGCTGAACACCACTATGACGCCATTGCTCGGGTCGGAGCTGAGCGAGTGCACTCGCTCACTCAACGTGGAGAGCTCCCCATAAGTGTCGAGCAATGTGACGTCAATGCGCTGCCGAGGCTTCTTGCGCACAGCAATCTCAATGACGTGGATCTCGGGTTCACTGAACTGGAGGAGTGAGCGAAGTCCTTCGAGGACGATCGTGTAGTCGTTGACGAGCGCAACCGTGATCGGTTTGGCCACCGCCGCAGTCTAGGGATCAGCCATCCAGCAAGAATCACCTATTCGGGTGATTGACCGTTCACCGACTGCCAACGAACATGGTGACGTCGCAGCACGCCATCCCCGGAAGCGGCACTCGTTGGCAGAGTGTGGGAGACGTTGCGGCGGACGATCAGGCGGCGTACGAAGAGAGGATTCATCGCGGCCAAAGAGACTGCGGTGGGTGTGAGAGTGACGAGGAGTCCAGTTCCAAGAATGCACAGGCGTCCTTGACCCCGAATGCAGACCGGGACGCAACAGTTGCGTGGCCATGAGGCGAGGGGAGCAGGCAACGCTGCTGGCAGGTATTTCCATAATGGGATGTTGGAGAGGATCGTGACGTGGGCCTGATTTTGCTTGTCTTATTGGTGGTAGTGATCTTTGCGGGAGCCGGTTTCGCACTGCACGTGCTGTGGATCGTTGCGGCGCTGTTTCTTGTCCTGTGGCTGCTCGGGTTCGTCATGGCAGGCGCCGATCACAGTTGGTATCGCGTCAAGAGGTGATCCGTGCTCGTGCGAATCTTTGGCTGGCGGGGTTTCTGGACGGGAATGCCGCACAGAATCCTTGCCGGCGGCGCTCGCGGCAATCGCGCGCCGGCGACGGTCGGAGTACGGAGCGGATCGTGACGACGTGTCGGGTGATTCTTGGCGACGCCCGAACGCCGGCTGAGGAGGAGCAATGCCTCTGAGGAACTCCACGTACTCTGCAGAAGTCGGCGGGATCGAGTCTGATCAGTGGTGGTGCGACGGGAGCGCCTACGAGCGACGGAAGTCGGCCGTGGCCATCGCCTGCCTCCCGCGGATGCGCTATCGCTCGGCGTTCGAGGCTGGTGGCTCAGCGGGAATCTTCACCGAACTCCTGGCCGTCCGATGCGACCGGCTTGTCTCGAGCGATATCGCGCCTCCTGCACAGTATCCAGCTGCACCTCAGGTCGGGATTGAGGGTGACGCAGTCCAACGAGGTCGCTCCATAGGGCAACAATGGCCGTCGGGACAGTTCGACCTCATTGTCCTCAATGAGGTCGCATGTCGCCTCGACAAGAAGGATTTGCGCCGAGTGGCGTCATGCATCTCGGAATCGACCGCATGCGCTGCCCATGTCGTTGCCGTGCATGCTCATGGCCCGACGAACGCTCCGATGAGCGCCGAGCGGATCCACGAACTTATCGCAGAGACCCCAGGGCTGATCACGGTCGTACACCACATCGATGAGGAGTTCGTTCTCGATGTCTGGGAGCGCTGCTGACACGAGGCGGGGGCGTCAAGGGGGTGACGAAGGATCTGGCCCCGGGGTGGTCCTGCTTTTGAACGACGACCGTCTTGTTTCTCGGCGGTCTGCGGTCTTCAGCGAACGCGCCGGAGTTCCACCACATGGCGTGGAGCGATCAGGTCTCGCGCTCCATGCTCTGTACGTCGAAGTAGACCGGAAGCAAATACTTGACATAGAAGGCATGCACCGTCAGGCCCGGGTACTTCAGGTCCTCGTAGCGAATGATCTTCACCCGGTCGTCCTTCTCCGCGTAGCGCTCGCATTCCTCGAGGAGGTGATCGACCTCTTCTCTGCTGTCTTGCAGGAGCCCCAGGTGGTCGTAGCCGGGTGCGGATATTGGCTTGTCGCTTTCGGCCAGGAGGATGAACTGGTCCGGATCGGGCAAGAGGAGGTGACACAGTTGACCCACGACCTCGGTGTCGGACCCCTTCCAACCGAAGATTGAACCGTAGAAGGCATCGACCTCTTCTCGGAAGTCGACGGTCAGCGTTCCGCGGGGCAGGGTCAGCTCCATGTGATTGAAACGCATCGAACACTCCTCTCCGTTGTGGTGCCACGAGACTACGTCCGTTTGCCCCGCCTCGACCGATGTGGCTTGCCACCTGCCTCTGCCCTTCTTCCTCGAAGGGCGCACACCGCGAGCGACAGCGACGAGGATGCCTGAGTCGGCCGGGTCTGCGATGGCGACGGCCAGTACTGGTCTGCTCCAGGCTGTTGGACGAAGCGCAGCTCTGTTCCCACCACCCCTCGGCCTACGGCCCATCCTGAGTCTGGCTTCCCGGCGGAGACTAGGTTTCAGCCGACACCGAACGGGAAGGGGCATCCACCCATGAATCGACTCGTCAGCTCGGGGGAGACCTGCCGTCGTGCGCTCCGATGGATGACGCCAGTCGCCGTCTCAACCGCACTCGGCGCTTTCTGGTTGTGTGGTGCTCCGGCCGCGGCAGCGGGACCAGCGACGAAGACGTTCACGTCCTGTCCTACCGAGGCCCAACTTGCGACGGCCGTGCTTGCACACGGGACGATTACCTTCGACCTCAACTGCACGGTCGCTTTCACCTCGGCGATCGCCGTCGGTGCCGGCACGACGGACATCGAGGGAAATGGCTTCAACGTCGAATTCACGGGCGGTGGTACCACTCGATTCTTCACCCAGTCTGGAGGCACCTTGACCCTTGGCGGCCTCGCGCTGGAAGGGGGCTTCGTGGCCGGCGCCACGGGTGCCAACGGCACCGGTGGCAGTGACGGGTCCGTTGGCGCGGCCGGGAGTGCGGGTCAGCGGGGTGGCAATGGTGGTGCGGCGGGTGCGGGGACGAAGGCAAAGCCTGGAAAGAGTGCCGAGGGCGGGGCAGTGGACGTGGTCTCTGGCACTTTGAATGTGAACGGCGACACCATTTCGGGTGATGGCGTCTCGGGGGGGAGCGGCGGCAACGGCGGAAATGGCGGGTTCGGCGGCGGTGGTGGGACGGGCGGCCCGGGGGCAAACGGCACACCCGGAAGCTCCGGAGGCTCGGGCGGAGCAGGTGGCAACGGCGGAAAGGGTGGAGTAGGAGGCTCGGCGTACGGGGGAGCGATCTACAACGCGGGCACGTTGCATGTCACGAACACCACCTTCGGAAGCGACTCGGCTCGAGGCGGTCCTGGGGGCGACAGCGGCGCCGGGCTCAACGGTGGAGCAGGAGGCATTGGCGGTCAAGGCGGGGAAGGCGCGCCGCCCCCTCTGAATTCCGGTGCGACCGGGGGAACAGGCGGCGCAGGTGGCCCGGGTGGTGTGGCAGGGCCCGGTGGCAATGCCGGAGCGCCAGGTGCTGGCGGTACGGCCTTCGGGGGCGCCATCTACAGCGTCGGCACCGTGAAGATCAGCGGGGGCAGCTTCAGCGATGACACGGCCTCGGGCGGCCCAGGCGGCGGTCCGTTGGATGCTGGCGGGGGCGGCGAAGGTGGCGCAGGTGGGAACGCCGGAGGAGGGACTCCGGGTTCTTCGGGTGTGCCACCTGCGATGGGAGCGGCTGGCGGGAATGCCGGCGGCACCGGCGGGACCGGGGGCGCAGCTGGAGTGGCCAGCCCGGGTGCGGCCCCCGGTATCGCTGCCAGCGGCGCGGCGGGCGGGTCCGCCGAAGGAGGTGCCGTCTACACGGGAGCGAAGGCCTCCGTGTCAGGCGCTTCCTTCACCGGCGACGTCACGGGCGGTGGGACAGGCGGTTTCGGAGGTGCCGGTGGTGCCGGGGGCACAGGCGGGAACGGAGGAGCTGGTGGCAGCGCCGGCTATGGCGGGAGCGGGTCGTGCGGCAGCGAGACCTGCGGGCCGATGGGTGGCCCCGGTACCGCTGAGCCTGGCGGAGACGGGGCGGCTTCGGTCAAGGCATCGGCCGGCGCGAGTGGTGGTCCGGGTGGTGCCGCACTCGGTGGCGCGATCGCCAGCGATGCAAAGCTCACCGCGAGCACCGACACGTTGGCAAACGACTCGGCACACGCGGGGTCCGCTGACCACGGCGGCGCTGGAGGCATGGGAGGAGACGGCGGAATCGGCGCCGTGGGGGGGAACGGTCAAGCGACGAGTCCAGGCCAGCCCGGTGGCGCCGGCGCTGCGGGGGCGGCCGGGGGCAAGGGAGGCGCAGCCGGCGCAGCCGGAATCGCCAAAGGCGGGGGCCTGGCCGATCTGACCGGGACGGCATCGGTCAGCGGCTCGACGTTCTCCAGTGATGGCGTGTTCGCTGGTCTGGGCGCGGTCGGTGGGCCCGGTGGCTCGGGCGGGGACGGCGGAGGAGGCGGCAACGGAGGAGAAGGCTCGACTGGTCCCCTTGGTGGCAACGGGGGCAACGGCGCCAATGGAGGAAATGGGGCTGCCGGTGGTGCGGCGACCCCGGGTGGTGCTGCCATTGGGGGCGGAGTCTGGACAGCCTCCCCACCCTTCTCGGGCACGGGGGATACCTTCGGATCTGGGAACACCGCTTCCGGAGGGTCAGGCGTGACCACGGGAAGTGCCGGTGGCACCGGAGGCCCGGGCGGAGACGGAGGAGTCCAAGGGGAAGGACAGTCCGCTGGAAACGGCACCCATGGCACAGCGGGAGCCGCCGGGGCAGCCGGCACCACCTCCGGGGCTGGAACGGGAACCGACCCGAATTCGAACTGAGGAGCCGGTCTCGAAGAGTTGAGTCGCCGCCCCCCGACGCGCCGGCCCTCTGCGCGCCCGTCGCCCACGGGGCCGGCATCGAGCGAGAGGTGCGTCCGCCGGGCAGTGAGATGCTCCTCCCTCGGTGCGATGTCCGGGCTGCGGCACGGAGCGCCGCGGACGATCATCACCCTTCATCCATGAAGACATGGCCATGCTCACGGATGCGCCGACCACGACCACGGCTTGAACGACGTCCTTCGGGCACCGAGCGCGTTTGGTGTCGCCAATCCCACGCACCATCCTCCGAGCACACCGACGACGCTGAGATGCCAGTCGAAATCGAAGGTTCCGGCGATGGCAAGACAGACCAGGGCCGCCGCAGCACAGGAAGACAGCAGGTCGGTTCGTCTGACCGTCCGGATGACGGCGACCACCGAGAGGGCGAGCAGCAACGCAGCAATCGCTCCGGCGTCCGCCCCGATCTGGAGATACTCATTGTGCACGAAGTGCGCAAGTGAACCGTCGACGGCGTGGAAGACGAGTGGCCGATCTGGACCCACTCCGACCAGCGGCGCCGAGGCCCACTGGTGCAGCCCGGTCGACCACTCGACCGAGCGGTCCTGATCGCTCGGAGCGAAGACGCGCAGGCCAATCTCGTGCTGCACCGCGGCGACGGCCACGATGGCAACCAGGAGGACGGACGAGGCGATGGCGACTCGAGTGGACCGTCGCGCCCGCAGGGTGAGCAGGCCCGGCCAGGGTGCCGCCGAGACGCCCACCGCCAGGACGACGAGGAGGCCGAGCCACGGCACCGACCCGCGCTCCGGGGACGACGCGATCGCCGCGGCACCGACCACGATGCCTGCCACCAGCGGCGCGGCGAAGTGGAGGTAGCGACGCCACGGGACGACCAGGCAGGCACCGAGGAACGCCACAAAGGCCCCCCGACTCTGGGTGGCGAGCAGCCCGGCGGCCGTCAGGCAGACGGCGATGCGCACCAGGACGGGAGCAACGTCGAGTCCGAGGGCGACCAGCAGGCACATGCCCAGGACGAGTCCGGCCGCATCCGCGTAGGTCAAGGTGCTCGAGAGGCGCCACAGTCCCTGGGAAGGGATCGCCATGGGGTACCAACGCCAGACCAGGCCGGCCAGGCCCACGAATGCGCCCATACCACCGAGGAGGGCCACGCCGAGCCCAGCCGTTTGTCTGGCCGCTCCCGCCAGGGTGCGCGTGGCGGCGTACGCGGCGGCGAAGCCCAGCATGCTCGCCCCGAGGGGCAGGAACTGCTCGGAGACGCCTGACGCCATCGCCCTGATGAGCCACCAGGCAGCCAGGGCGATCACGCTTCCGATCAGGATCATGCCGCGGGGATCGGGCCGATCGAGAACCAACGCCACAACCAGCACGACCACGGAGACCAGTGCCACGGTCAAGGCGTCTGCAGACCAGAACCCACCCTCGCGCCAGCCTTCGACGATCAGGAGTCCGTAGAGGGCAGCGGCACAGATCCAGTCGCGCTGGCTGAGCTCCGTCCTTGACGCCGTCAGGGTGGACATTGGCTTCGCTCGCGCCGGCCATCGTCCTGGCACCGCCTGGCGCCAGGACGAGGCTGATCCGTCATGATCGCCCACTCGAGGAAGTCTCAGGACTCGTCTCGACGTGCCCCGAAGACGGACGCGACCGAAGGAAGGGACTCCCGAAGCTCCACGTCCAAGCCACGGCCCGCAGACTACGGCGGTCTCCCTCGTTGACGGCATCGTCTTCGGAGATGGTGCGGTGCGTGCGGGCAGCGCCTCTTCGCCGGCCGATGCATGGTTGCTCGCAGGTGGAGCACAGCCGGGGGCCAGCAAGCTCGGACATGATGGGATCGTGGCGAATGGCCGGCGCAGGCTTCTGTGGTGGGTCGGCTGCATTGCGCTCGTCGTCGTGGTCGCGGCAGTGGCCGCGCCGTTCGTCTACATCCATTTCATCGAGGGTCCGCCGCCGGCCAAGCTGACCCTGCCCCAGACGACCACGACGACCTCGGCATCCAAGAGTTCGTCGACCGCGTCGACCTCGCTGGCGGGCACCTGGAACGTCGGGACCGGTTCGGTCGCCGGCTACCGGGTGAACGAGGACCTGGTTGGTCAACACACGACCGCGGTCGGCCGCACGGGCCAGATCTGGGGATCCCTCCAGGTGAGCGACGACCGGGTCACCGGCGGCTCGTTCAGCGTCGCCATGGCCAGCGTCAAGAGCGATCAGAGCGAACGCAATGCCAAGTTCGACGGTCCCATCATGGACGTGAGCCGCTATCCGACGGCGACGTTCACCATCACCGCACCCGTCGATCTGAGCCCGCTTCCGGCCCCTGGCGTGACGAAGCAGTACAGGGCGAGCGGCACTCTGGTCCTCCACGGGGTCAGCCGCGCCGTCACCGTCCCGCTCCAGGTTCGGGTGCAGGGAAGCAGAGTCGCCGTCCTCGGTGACATCACGGTCCCGTTCGCGGAGTGGAACATCGCCAACCCCAGCATCGGCGGGTTCGTTACCACGGCCGATCAGGGCACGCTCGAGGTCCTGTTGCTCCTGACCCAAGGTCGCGGCAACCCTGCGTCGTCCACCACCGGTCCCGTCGGGAACTCGGGCGGCGGCGGTCCTGTCACCGTGCCGAGCACGACCGTCCCGTCTCTCGCCGTCCCGAGCAGCTGAGCGGCGCGTGGCTCTTCCCGGGGCCAGACCGTGCCCCGGCGTGCGGCCCGGTCAACTCCACTCGAGCATCCCCTTCATGCGCGCCTTGCCCCCCGGGCCGATCACACGGTCCGAGAGCGCATCGGGCTTATGGGTCGCCAACCAGGCGGACAGCTCCTCAGCACTCTGCAGGATGACCTCCTGGTCGGTGGCCATCACATAGAGATGCAGCGCGCCGTCGTCCACGGCGACCGAGAACTCGATCTCGCCGTTCGTCACGAAGCACCACAGCGGGCTGGCCCCGGGCGTCGTGCGCGGTTCGAGGCGCCAACCGGGGCGCCCCTTCACGAGGTCGACGAGGTCGCTCCGCTGTTCCTTCGCGCGCTTGCTCATGCCGGACCACTGTAGGCACCAGCGACCAACCCATTCAGCTCAAGCGAGCTTTCCCCAGTGCGTGGCGATGACCAGCAGCAGCCCGGCAACGGCCAGCAAGACCCCGGCGACGACGTTCCTCGCCTTTTGCGCCTTGAGCTGAGGGATTTCCGCGGCAACGAGCCAGACGCCGGCGATCAGGATCAGTAGGAATCCGATCTCGGCGAACTTGACGGTTGCGCTCTTGTTGAGGACAGCGAGTATGGGGACCATGACCGTATTCTCAGCGCCTTTCGCGACTGACCGCAACATGCTGTCCTGTGAGGTGCAGAAACTCGCAGGGCGGGGCGGCATATGGAGGTTGTCCCGTGTACATCTGGGGACGATGGGATCGTGGGGCGATGGACATCTCAGCCTGCCCCGGAGAGCGGATCCCGTGTCCAGGGTGCACGGACCTCTGTCGAGTTCAGTCGTCGAGTCGATCACGCCAGACCGGAGCCCGTTTGTCCAGGAAGGCGAGCACACCCTCTCGAGCGTCCGGTCCGGCCATGAGGCGATGGTGGAGGTCGGTCTCGAGCTGTTCGATCTCCTCGGGAGTGCGACCCCAGGTGTCCCAGAGCAGCTGTTTGCTCGAGGCGACCGACCCGGGTGCCGTGTTGCGGGCGATGTCGCGTGCGACCTCCAAGGCGGTGGAGAGGACCTCGGTGTTCTCGACGACCCTGCTACACAGACCGAGCTCCTTCGCCTCCCGGCCGTCGAAGGTGCGACCGGTGAGAAGGAGGTCGGCCGCCACCGACATCCCGACGATGCGCGGCAGGGTCCAGTGGGCGTAGGCATCGCCCATCACGCCGCGGCGGACCTGCACGATCCCGTAGGTCGCGTCGGCCGCGAAGATGCGTATGTCGCACTGCAGCGTCAGCGTGAACCCCACGCCGATGGCGTGTCCGTTGACGGCGGCGATCACCGGCTTGCGCACCCGCCACATGGGGAAGGGGATGGCGGCGGCACTGAACGAACCGGTGTCGCTGCGGCGAGAAGGTGGCGCCGCCCATACTGAGGTCTGCTCCGGCGCAGAAGGCGGGCGGGGTCCCGGTGAGGATGACGACACGGACAGTCTCGTCGGTGTCACAGCGAGTCAGGTACTCGCCCACGAGGCGCGCCATCTCAGCGCTGAAGGCATTGCGCTTGCGCGGCTCGTGCAGGGTCAGGGTGGCGATCCCCTCCGCGCAGTCGAAGAGCACGGGCTCGCTCACGCACTGTCCTTGAGCGCAGCGGTGAACTCGGCAATGAGTTCGTCCGAAGGTGAATACCCGGGAAAATAGGCACAGATCCGGTCACAGTCCGGAAACCGTCTGGCGATTTCCCGAGCGGCCTCTGTGGGTGTTCCCCGCACGGCGATCCGGCTGAAGACGTCGTCATCGATGAGCGAGGCCATGGTGTGCCACTCGCCTCGCTTCGAGAGCGCGTTGAGTTCGGGCTGCAACGCGCCCCAACCTTCGACCTCCAGCACCGGGCGGTAGGCCGGCGTCGACCCGTAGAAAGCGACGATGAAACGGGCCGCGTCGGACGCCTCGAGTTCTGCGTCGTCTCGACCGGTCGCCACGATGACTTCCGCCACCACCTCGATGTCCTGGCGGGAGCGGCCCGCCGCCAGCAGACCGGACTCGATGGCCGGCGTGGTCCGTTCACGCATGTGCCGCTCGGTGTTGAACGGCATGACCAGCACGCCGTCCGCCGCCTCCGCCGCCATCCTGGTCATCCGGGGCCCGAGGGCCCCGACGAGGACCTTGGGGACGCCGAAGGGGTTCGGGCCTGGATCGAAGATGGGAGTCATCAGGGTGTGTGTCGTGTACTCGCCCCGAAACTCGATGGTGTGGCCACCCTGCCATCCGTCCAGGATGGCCTTGGTGGCGGCGACGATCTCGCGCATGTGCTCGACGGGCTTGCCCCAGGTCGCGCCATAGCGACGCTCAACGTGGGTCCGTACCTGGGAGCCCAGCCCGAGGCGGAAGCGGCCGCCGGAAAGCGCATGCAGGTCGTAGGCGGCGTGGGCCAGGTGCAGCGGGCTCCGGGGAAAGGCAATGGCGACGTTCGTCATCAGGTCCAAGGAGCACACCGGCGCCGCAGCCACGAGCGGGAAGAAGACGTCGTGTGCATTCTCGAAGCTGAAGACGCCGTCGACACCCGTCCGCTCCAGCTCCGTCGCCCGTGACGCCGCGTCGAGGACCGAGTTCGAGAGCCACACGTCAACCTTGGGCATCAGGAAGGGGACTGTAGGGCTCACGGATCAGACGCGCATCGGCTCCGGACGCAGGATCGGGAAGTCCTCGTCACCATCCCGCCCTGGCCGTGCGGCCACCGCGCCAACCCATCGTCGGCCGGACACGTTCTGCATCGTGTCACGATCCTATCGTCTCACGATGCGTTGTGGAGCAACAGCCCACTCGGTCCGTCTTCCTGCTGTCCTTGCGTTGCCGGTGGCAGAGCCGACCAACGCCGGCACCCACTCCTTGCGCTCAGGCGCCGATGGCAGACGCCTCGGGCACCGGCAGCTCGGCCATGACCCGCTCGGCCAGGCCCCGCAGGCTCAGACCGGCGCACGCCGCGCCGCGCCGCAACAGCTGGCCGAGGTAGGAGATCAGGGTCACCACGTCGAGGCGGGGCGAGCGCCCGACGAACGGGACCGGTTCCGTCCTCGGATCGAGCCCGCAGGCCTCGATCACGTGCTCGCGCAGCGCGAGCAGGGCCCGGCGGGCCTCCTCGAGCGAGATGCCGCTTCGGCGCATCCACACGGAAAGGCCCAGTTCAAGCGACAGGTCTCCGCTCGTCGGATCCACCGGTCCGAGCTCCGCCAGCCCGACCAGAACGGTCGGCCCGAAGTCGCCGGCGGCACGGGTGGTCATGAAATCAGTGTGGCGAATCGCTGTATCAAGGTGGTGGACCGGCCCCCAGCTGGTAATTTGTCGCCCGTGGCACGCACGATCTGGAAGGGGGCGCTCAGCTTCGGCCTGGTCAACATCCCGGTCGGGCTGTACCCGGCGACCTCCGACAAGAGCATCCACTTCAACCAATTCGAGGAAGGGACCTCCGACCGCATCCGCTACAAGAAGGTCAACGAGCGGACGGGCGAGGAAGTGCCGAGCGACCGCATCGCGCGCGGGTTCGACCTCGGGGGAGGCGAGTACGTCATCCTGACCGACGAGGAGCTCGAGTCGGCCGAACCGAAGAAGTCGCGCCAGATCGAGATCTCGGACTTCGTCGGCCTGGTGGACATCGACCCCGTGTTCTTCCGGTCCAGCTACTACCTGGCTCCCGAGGGTGAGGGCGCCGACAAGGCCTACGCCCTACTCCGGCGGGCCATGGACGACGCCGGGCGGATCGGTATCGCCACCCTCGTCATGCGCAACAAGGAGTACCTCGTGGCCATCCGGCCCGACGGTGAGGCGCTGGCCCTGCACACCATGTACTTCTCCGACGAGGTGCGTCAGCCGGGCCGTGAGGTCCCCGAGCTGCCCAGTGAGAACGAGGTGAGCGACCGCGAGCTGTCCATGGCCCAGCTGCTCATCGAATCGATGGAGAGCGACTGGGACCCCGAGCGCTTCCACGACACCCACCGGGAAAAGGTCGAGGCCCTCATCGAGGAGAAGCGGAGCGGGCACGAGATCGTCATCGAATCCGGTCCCGAGCCGCCGGCCAAGGTCATCGACCTGATGGAGGCGCTCAACGCGAGCATCGCCGCGGCGAGCGGCGGCGGGGCGAAGGCGAGCAAGAAGAAGGCGCCGGCCAAGAAGGCGGCCGCCGGCCGGGCAGCACCGGCCAAGAAGGCGCCGGCCAAGAAGGCCCCCGCCAAGGCGCCGGCCCGCACCAAGACGGTGGCCCGCCGCAAAGCTTCCTGAGCCTTCCCTCATTCGACGCAGTTCTTCTGCTGAATATGGGTCATTGCTGCACTGAATGTGTGTGAATGCTGTGATCTGACCTGAATTCCCGCGCCGCGGGACCGGATCGTGGTGTGATGCCTTCATCGGGCCCAGCTCGAGGAAGGAGTCCCCAATGTCCACGGCGCAGCTCTTGGTTCCGGGCGAGAGAATCGCCGAGTGGATGGGCTTCGACGGCCTCGTCCAGCTCATCTCCGTCGACGGGCAGCGCACGGTGGGCTGCCCGTACTGGGACCTGGTGGCCGACGTGGACGCCGACCAGCTGCGTGCCCTCTACGCCGACATGGCGGTGGTCCGCCGCATCGATGCCGAGGCGATCGCACTGCAGCGCCAGGGGGAGCTCGGCCTGTGGGCTCCGCTGCTGGGACAGGAGGCGGCCCAGGTCGGCTCGGCCCGGGCCCTGCGGAGCGACGACTTCGTGTTCCCGAGTTACAGGGAGCACGGCGTGGCCTACTGCAGGGGTGTGGACCCGGTGGCCATGATGCGCATGTGGCGGGGCGTCGCCCATTCGGGCTGGGACCCGTCCACCTACGGCATCGCCACCCCGGCCATCATCGTCGGTTCCCAGACGCTGCACGCGACCGGCTACGCACTGGGGCTCACCCTCGAAGGTGCCGGCTCGGCCGTGCTCTCCTACTTCGGCGACGGGGCCAGCAGCGAGGGTGACGTGGCCGAGGCGTTCGGCTTCGCCGCCAGCTTCGTGGTCCCCGTCGTCTTCTTCTGCCAGAACAACCAGTGGGCCATCTCCGAGCCCGTGCGCCTCCAGTCGCACACGTCGATCGCCCAGCGGGGACAGGGCTACGGCATCCCGGGGATCCAGGTGGACGGCAACGACGTCCTGGCCGTCCTGGCCGCGACCCGCCTCGCCCTGGCCCGCGCCTACGACGGCCAGGGGCCGACGCTGATCGAGGCCGTCACGTACCGCATGGGGCCCCACACCACGTCGGACGACCCCACCCGCTACCGCAGCCACGCCGAGGAGGAGCAGTGGAGGGTCAAGGACCCCTTGGTCCGACTGCACGCCCTCCTGGCCACCGAGGGCCTGCTCGACGGGCGCTTCGACGAAGAGGTGGCGGCGCAGGCGGACGCCGCCGCGCTGGCCCTGCGCCAGGGTTGCCTCTCCATGCCCGACCCCGGGCCGGACGCACTCTTCTCCCAGGTCTACGCCGACCCGCACCCGCTGCTCGCTGAGGAGCGGGCCGCCTACGAGGAGTACCTGGCCGGCTTCGACGAGGAGGCCTGATGGCGGCGGCCACCATGTCGCTGGGCAAGGCGCTCAATGCCGGCCTGCGCCGGGCCATGGTCGACGACCCCAAGGTCGTCCTCATGGGCGAGGACATCGGGAAGCTGGGGGGCGTCTTCCGGGTCACCGAGGGACTCCAGGACGACTTCGGCGACCGCCGGGTGATCGACACCCCGCTGGCCGAGTCGGGGGTGATCGGCACCGCGGTCGGGCTGGCCATGCGCGGCTTCCGCCCCGTGTGCGAAATCCAGTTCGACGGCTTCGTGTATCCCGCCTTCGACCAGATCGTCTCGCAGGTGGCCAAGATCCGCTTCCGCAACGAAGGACGGGTGGCCATGCCCCTGACCATCCGCGTGCCCTACGGCGGCGGCATCGGCGCCGTGGAGCACCACTCCGAATCGCCCGAGGCCTATTTCGCCCATACGGCCGGCCTGCGCGTGGTGACCCCGAGCAACGCAGCGGACGGGCACCGCATGATTCGCCAGGCCATCGCCTCGGACGACCCCGTGGTCTTCTTCGAACCCAAGCGGCGCTACTGGGAGAAGGGCGAGGTCGACCAGGAGGCCGCGCTGGCCGACCTGCCGTTGCACCAGGCCCGGGTGGTGGTCGCGGGCAGCGACGTGACCATCGCCGCCTACGGGCCGATGGTGGCCACCGCGCTCGAGGCGGCCCGCCTGGCCGCCGAGGAGGGCACCTCGGTGGAGGTGCTCGACCTGCGCTCGCTCTCGCCGGTCGACTTCGAGACGCTCGAGGCGTCGGTGCGCAAGACGGGTCGGCTCGTCGTCGTCCACGAGGCGCCGGTCTTCTGCGGCCTCGGGGCCGAAATCGCCGCCCGCATTTCGGAGCGCTGCTTCTACCACCTGGAGGCTCCCGTGCGCCGGGTGGGCGGCTTTGCCATCCCGTACCCGCCGGCCAAGCTCGAGCGCTTCTTCCTCCCCGACCCCGACCGCATCCTGCACGAGGTCGACCGCTGTCTCGACGCGCCGTGAGCGGCGTGCGCCGCTTCAACCTGCCCGACCTGGGCGAGGGCCTGACCGAGGCCGAGGTGGTGGCCTGGCACGTGGCCCCGGGGGACGCGGTCACGCTGAACCAGGTGCTGGCCGAGGTCGAGACGGAGAAGGCCGTGGTGGAGCTGCCCAGCCCCTACGCCGGCACGGTGGCCGAGCTGCTGGCCCAGCCGGGCGACACGGTGGCTGTTGGTGCCCCGCTCGTGGCGATCGAAACCGGCGGCGCGGACGACGGGGCCACGGTGGAACAGGAGAAGGTGTCGGTGCTCGTCGGCTACGGCCCTTCGGAGGCGGCCCCGAGCCGGCGCCGCCGACGGCGTGGTGCCGGACGCGGCGACCACATCAGCGCGCCGGCGCGCACCGAGAGCGGCGGACGGCCCCTCGCTCCGCCCCCGGTGCGCTACGCGGCCCGCCAGGCCGGGGTGGACCTGGCCGAGGTGGCCGGGCACGGACCCGACGGCCTCGTCACCCGCGAGGACCTCGCCGCCCACCTGGAGTCGATCGCCCCGCCGCCGAGCGGCGCATCCGGTCGCGAAACGCGCACGCCGGTGCGCGGTCTGCAGAAGCACATGGCCGAGGCCATGGTGCGCAGCGTGACCTCCGCACCCCAGGCCTGCGTGTTCCTGACCGTCGACGTCACGCCCACGATGGAACTGGTCCAGCGGCTGCGGGCCAACCGGCACTTCGAGGGACTGCACGTGACGCCGCTCGCCCTGGCCGCCCGGGCCGTGGTCCTGGCCCTCGAGCTCCACCCCGACCTGAACTCGTCGTGGGACGAGGCGGCCGGTGAGGTCGTGACCAAGCACTACGTGAACCTGGGAGTCGCAGTGGCCGGGCCCCACGGCCTGGTCGTGCCCAACGTGAAGGGTGCGCAGGAGCTGTCGCTGCGCGAGCTGGTGCGGACCCTGGACGAGTTGACCGCCACCGCCCGCGCCGCCCGCTCCACCCCCGACGACCTGCGCGGCGGCACCATCACCCTGACCAATGTCGGGGTGTTCGGGGTGGATGCCGGCGTGCCCATCCTCAACCCGGGCGAGGCGGCCATCGTGGCCCTGGGCGCCATCGCCCCTCGGCCCTGGGAGTTCGAGGGGGCCGTCGCCCTGCGCCAGGTCCTCACGCTCAGTCTGGCCTTCGACCACCGCCTGGTCGACGGGCAGGCCGCCTCACTCTTCCTCAGTGCGGTGGGTGAGGTGCTGGCCGACCCCACCAACCTGTTCGCCCTGAGCTGATCAGCCCGGTTCGGCGGACAGCAGGGCCTGGAGCCCTTCGCGCAGGCTGCGCAGCTGGCGCTCGAGGTCCTGGAGCTCGCGCACCAGCCGCATGGCCTCCTCCCGGTCGAGCGCCGGCGCGCCCGGGCGCAGCATGGCCAGGGAGCGGCGCAGCGACTCGATCTCGTAGCGGCGCTCCATCACGACGACGAACATACGTTCGTCCCGCAGCGGGGGCAAGGCCCGCTGCCGATCGCCCGGTCTGCGGGGCGGACGGTTGGACCATTGCCTCGCCCGGCGCGGCGCGCGATGGTGGAAGGGGAGCGCCGCCGCCACCATCCAGCGCCCCGGGAGGTCGCCATGAAGACCGTCCGCGACGTCATGTGCCCCGTCCTCGACGTCCTGCACACCACCGACTCGGTGGCCGATGCCGCCGGCTACCTGGCCAGACACGAGGAGGATTCGGTGGCCTTCTGCCGGGCCGACGGCCGCCTGGCCGGCACCGTGTCCAACCGGGACATCGTGGCCAAGGTGGTGGCCCAGGGGCTCGATCCGCGTCAGACCCAGCTCGGCGCGCTGGCCGATCCGGGAGAGCCGGTGACCCTCGACGTCAACGCCTCGGTGGAGGACGCCGTGGCCGTGATGACCCGGGCCAGCCAGGGTCGGTTGCCCGTCACGGCCGGCGCCCGAGTGGTCGGGTTCGTCACCCAGCGCGACATGGCGCGCACCCTGACCTTCCGCTCCTCGTTCGGCGACGAGTAGACCCGGCGTCGCCCTCGCCCCGGGAGGATTCGCCCCCCCGACGGCTCAGGGCCGGCCCGACGCGGCCCGCACCGCTGCCGCCATGGCCTCGGCGTCGTCCGCCGTCAGCACCAGGCGCCCGTACTCGGCACCCTCGAGCTCGACCACGATGGCCGGTCCCTTCCCGTGCACCGCGGCGAAGTCCTTGCCGAAGCCGCCGCGGCGTGTCCCCACCGCGATGACACCCGGCACTCCCGTGCCCGGGGCGCGCATGCCGCGCAGCTCGCCGCCCCAGGCCGAGTCGACCACGCGCACCGCGGTCACCGCGCTGAGCGGGACCCGGATGTCGCCGTGGACGCCCTCCACCTTCTCAGCACCTCGCAGGTGCAGCACCAGATCCGTCCCGTCCACCGTCAGCTCCGCCACGGCCATCCACTCTACGGAGCGGCGTTAGCCTCGGCGGCCATGTGGCCACCGCCGCCCGGGGGGACCTGGGTGCTCGATCTGGACGGGGTCGTCTGGCTGAGCGGACGCCCCATCCCCGGGGTCGACGAGGCGGTGGCCCGTCTGCGCGGTGCGGGCATCCGCGTGCTCTTCGCCACCAACAACTCCGCGCCGACCCGGGCCGAGCTCAAGAAGCAGCTGGCCCACTGCGGCATCACCGCGGCCGATGCCGACCTGTTGCGCTCGGCCGACGTGGCGGCGGGCCTGTTGGCGCCGGGCACCACCGCCGTGGTGCTGGGCGAGGACGGCGTGCTCGAGGCGCTGGCCGACCGCGGCGTGACCGTCGTCCCCGAGGGTCCGGCCGACGCCGTGGTGGTGGGCTGGACCCGCCGCTTCACCTACGACGACCTGGCCCGGGCCGTGGCCGCGGTGCGCGCCGGCGCCCGCTTCGTGGCCACCAACGCCGACGCCACCTACCCGACGCCCGAGGGCCTGATCCCGGGAGCCGGGTCCATCCTGGCCGCCGTGGCCACCGGAGCCGAGGCCGAGCCCGAGGTGGCCGGCAAGCCGAACCGGCCGACGGCCGACGCCATCGCGGCCATCGTCCCCGCCGGCGAGCTGCGGGTCATGGTGGGGGACCGGCCGTCGACCGACGGGGCCCTGGCCACCCAGCTGGGCATCCCGTTTGCCCTGGTGTTCACCGGGGTGACGCCGCCGGACCGGATCCCGGCGGGCACCGACGCGGCGGCCACGGCAGCCGACCTGCCCACCCTGGTACGCCGGACCCTCGCAGCCGGCTGATTGCCCGGCGGCCGGCCCAGCTCTACAAAGTGCTTGCTGCCAGCTAGCACTTTCTATACTCTGGTGCGATGGCAAGCAATGAACGCATTCGGAAGTATCTCGATGCGGGGTCCGTCCTCGGGCAGGTCACCCGGGGGAGGGCGGAGGAAATCGTGCGGGAGCTGGTGAACGCCGGGGAGATCCCCCGCGGCCAGGCCCAGGAGTGGGTGGACACCATGGTGGAGCGAAGCAAGAAGACGAGCGAGAACCTGCTTGAGATGGTGCGCCGGGAAGTGCACGCCCAGCTGTCCAAGATCGACTCGGCCTCGGTCGAGGAGATCGCCAACCAGGTGGCCGTCGTCCTGAAGCGGTCGGCCGAGGTCGGGCGCAACGCCACGGCCGGCGCCACCAGGCAGGCCACCCAGGCGGCCAAGGACGCCACCGCCGGGGCCACCAAGGTGGCCCACGAGGCCCGGCAGCAGGCCGAGAAGACGGCGGCCCGGGCCAAGGACGCGGCCGAGGCGGCAGTGCCCAAGCGGGGCAAGTCCAAGAAGTCCAAGGACCACAAGAAGGACGGTCACAAGGACGGGCACAAGAAGGACAAGGCGCAGAAGGACAAGAGCGAGAAGGCGGAGAAGGCCAAGGACACGGACGAGGCGGTGTCCGAGACGAAGACCGCCCCGAAGAAGGCCAGCTGACCCCATCGCCCCGCCGCCGGCTCGACAACGAGCTCGTGCGCCGGGGACTGGCCCGGACCCGCCAGGAGGCCCAGGCCGCCATTGCCTCCGGGAGCGTGCTCGTGGCCGGGGCGCCGGCCGACAAGTCGGCCCGGCTGGTCGGACCGGACGAGCCGGTGCTGCTGCTGGGCCCGCCCTCGCCCTTCGTGAGCCGGGGCGGCCTGAAGCTCGAGGCCGCCTTGGACCGCTTCGACGTCGTGACCGAGGGCCGCCGCGCCCTCGACGCCGGCGCCTCGACCGGCGGCTTCACGGACTGCCTGTTGCAGCGGGGTGCGCTGCGCATCTATGCCGTGGACGTGGGCCACGGGCAGCTCGACGCCGGCCTGCGGGCGAACGACCGGGTCGTGGTGCTCGAGCGGGTGAACGTCCGCACCCTCACCGTCGACCGGCTGGAGGAGGCCGACCCCGGCTTCGTCCCGTGCCCGCTGGTGGTGGCCGACCTGTCGTTCATTTCGCTGCGCTCGGTGCTGCCCGCGTTGTGCGGACCGGTGGCCGCCCCGGGAGCGGACCTCGTGCTCCTGGTCAAGCCCCAGTTCGAGGCGGGCCGGGCGGCCGTGTCCAAGGGGAAGGGCGTGGTGCGCGACCCCGCACTCTGGTTGGGCGCGCTGGAAGGGGTCACGTCCGCGCTGTCCGCCGCCAGAACCGGCATAGTGGGAGCGATGGCCTCCCCGCTGACCGGTGCCGCCGGAAACGTCGAGTTCCTGGTCCACGCCCGCAAGGACGTGATCGGCACGTCGGACGTGACTCGACGTGCCGGACGTGCCGGACCTCCTGGCCGGCGCCCTGGCCGAGGCGGAACAGTTGGTCGCGGTCGGCGGGAACGCCGCCGGCTGAGCCCGGGACCCCGTCATGGCGACCGTCACCTTTCTCGTCCATCCCGACCGGCTCGACGCGCTGGAGCTGGCCAACGACACGGCCGCCTGGCTGAAGGGGCGGGGCGACACGGCGCGCATCTTGCGCTTCAGCGGCCCCGACCGGGTCGACGACGACGGCGTCGAGCGCGACCTGGGCGCGGTGGACGTGGCCGGCTCGACCGTGGCGGTGAGTCTCGGGGGCGACGGCACCTTCCTGCGCATCGTGCGCCTGGCCACCGGCACCGACGTGCCGGTGCTCGGGGTGAACTTCGGGCGGGTGGGCTACCTGCCCGACCTCGGCCCCGACCAGATCCGTGGTGCCCTGCGCAAGGTGTTCGAGGGCGAGGCGACCATCGAGCTGCGCTGCGCGCTCGAGGTGGCCATCGCCGACCGTTCGGTCAGTGGTGACACGTCGCTGCTGGCCCTCAACGAGGTGGTCATTGAGAAGATCGACTTCGGGCACACCGTGCGCCTGGCCACCCGTATCGACGGCGAGGAGGCCCTCACCTATTCGGCCGACGGGCTCATCGTGGCCACGCCGACCGGGTCGACCGCCTACAGCCTCTCGGCGGGCGGGCCCATCCTGGCCCCCACGCTGCGGGCGATGGTGGTGACGCCGGTGGCCCCGCACCTCTCGCTCGACCGCAGCCTGGTCCTCTCCGAGGACCAGGAGGTGCTGATCGAGGTGGCGCCCGACCGGGCCGGCGCCCTGGTGATCGACGGAGCGGACGTGGGTCGGCTGCAGCCCGGCTCGGTCATTACCTGCCGGGTGGCGGCCAAGCCGGTGCGGGTGGTGCGCAACGAACCCCAGACCTTCGGTGGCATCCTCCGCTTCCGCCTGCTGGCCGACCGACCTCGGTGACGGCGTGCTGAGCGAGTTGCGCGTGCGCGACCTCGGCGTGATCGAGGACCTCACGCTCTCGTTCGGCCCGGGCATGACGGCGTTGACCGGCGAGACGGGAGCCGGCAAGACGCTGGTGGTCGAGGCGCTCCAGCTCGTCCTCGGGGGGCGGGCCGACGTGGGCATGGTGCGGGCCGGCGCGGCCGAGGCGCTGGTCGAAGCGCGCTTCGTGCCCGACGAGGGTGGCGGCGACGAGGAGGGAGTCGGGGCGACGGAGGTGATCCTGGCCCGTTCCGTTCCGGCCTCGGGGCGGTCGCGGGCGTGGATCGACGGGCGCATGGCCTCGGTACGGGCCCTGGGCGAGGCGGCGGCGACGCTGGTGGAGATCCACGGGCAGCACGAGCACCGCACCCTGGTCACCCCGGCGGCCCAGCGCGACGTGCTCGACGCGTTCGCCGGCACGGACCTGAGCCGGGTGCGCGCCTTGCGCAGCCAGCTGCGCGCGCTCGACGACGCCCTCGGCGCCCTGGGCGGTGACGACCAGCAGCGGGCCCGCGAGGCCGACGTGCTGCGCTACCAGGTCCAGGAGATCGCGGCAGCCCAGCTGGAGGACGCGGGGGAGGAGCAGGCGCTCCGCCTCGAGGAGGAGCGCCTGGCCGACGCCGGCTCCTACCGGGAGAACGGATTGGCGGCCACCGAGCTCGTCGGGGGCGACGGCGGCGCGCTCGACCTCCTGGGCCAGGCCGGCGCCCTGCTGGCCGGGCGGGAAGGCTTCGAGGCGGCGCCGGACGCCGCATCGTGGCCGCGGCCGTCGAGCTCTCCGACGTGTCGCGTGCCCTGCGCGACGACGTCGAGGGGTTCGAGGACGATCCGGACCGGCTGGCCGAGGCACAGGAGCGCCGCCGCCGCCTGGCCGACCTGCGCCGCAAGTACGGCGAGGACCTGGCGGCGGTGATGGCCTACGGCGAGTCGGCCGCGGCCCGGCTGGCCGCCCTCGAGGACGCCGAGGGAGAGGCGGCCCGCCTCGGGGCCGAGAAGACCGTGCGCCGGCGCGAGCTGGAGAAGGCCGAGGCGGAAGTGCGGGGGACACGGGCCGCCGCGGCCGGCACCTTCGGGCAACGGGTAGCGGCACACCTGGGCGACCTGGCCATGGGCGGCGCCCGCCTCGAGGTGGCGGTGGCCGAAGCGGGCACGGGCGAGCCGGTGGAGCTCCTCCTCGGCGCCAACGTGGGCGAGCCGGTGCAGGCCCTGGCCCGGGCCGCGTCGGGCGGCGAGCTGGCCCGGGCCATGCTGGCCATCCGCCTGGTCGGACTGGGCGGGCCCCAGACGATGGTCTTCGACGAGGTCGACGCCGGCGTGGGCGGGACGGCGGCGCTCGCCCTGGGCGAGGCGCTGCACGAGGTGAGCCGGGACCGCCAGGTCCTGGTCGTCACCCACCTGGCCCAGGTGGCGGCCCAGGCCGACGCGCAGATCAGCGTGGTGAAACGGGCGTCGAAGGGCCGGACGGTGACCACGGCGACCACGGTCGACGGCGAGGAGCGGGTGACCGAGCTGTCGCGCATGCTCTCGGGCCACCCCGGCAGCGACGTCGCCCGGGCCCATGCTCGCGAGCTGCTCGACGTTGCGCCGGGCTGAGGCGATGCGGCCGCCGTCCACCACGATGTCACACCCATTCGATTATCGTGGCCTGGTGCACCGATCATCTCTGGTAATGCTCGGCGCCCCAAAGGCGGCGTGAGCAAGTTCATCTTCGTCACCGGCGGCGTCTCGAGTTCGCTCGGGAAGGGTCTCACCGCCTCCTCGCTCGGCCGGCTCCTCAAGTGCCGCGGCCTGCGGGTGACGATGTGCAAACTCGACCCCTACATCAACGTGGACCCCGGGACGATGAACCCGGGCGAGCACGGCGAGGTGTTCGTCACCGAAGACGGTGGTGAGACCGACCTCGACCTCGGCCACTACGAGCGCTTCATCGACGAGAACCTGTCGAAGCGCTCGAACACGACGACCGGCGGCATCTACAGCTCGGTCATCGCCAAGGAGCGGCGGGGCGACTTCCTCGGCCGCACCGTGCAGGTCATCCCGCACGTCACCGACGAAATCAAGGACCGCATCCGCCGCCTGGCCGACGAGGACGTGGACATCGTCATCGTGGAGATCGGCGGCACCGTGGGCGACATCGAGATCGTCCCGTTCGTCGAAGCCATTCGCCAGTTCCGGCGGGACATCGGCCGGGACAACGTCTGCTACGTCCACCTGACCCTGGTGCCCTTCCTGGTCTCTGGGGAGCAGAAGACCAAGCCGACCCAGCACTCGGTGACCGAGCTGCGCAGCCGGGGTATTCAGCC
This sequence comes from uncultured Acidimicrobiaceae bacterium, assembly GCA_963840435.1. Classification (GTDB taxonomy): domain Bacteria; phylum Actinomycetota; class Acidimicrobiia; order Acidimicrobiales; family RAAP-2; genus Bog-473. The sequence continues at coordinate 354,033 of CAWIYY010000003.1, forward strand.
CGACGTGATCGTCTGCCGCAGCGACAAGCCGATCCCCGAGAGCCTCAAGCGCAAGATCTCGCTGCAGTGCGACGTGGCCATCGACGCCGTGGTCTCGGCCGTCGACGCCGCGTCGATCTACGAGATCCCGCTCGTCCTGCACGAGCAGGGACTCGACGCCTACGTCTGCCGCACCCTGGGCATCGACGAAGCGGCGCATCCCATCGACATCTCGGAGTGGGAGACGCTCGTCGGCCGGATCGAGTCGCTCGGTCGCGCCGTGCGCGTCGGAATCGTGGGCAAGTACGTGAACATGCCCGACGCCTACATGTCGGTCGTCGAGGCGCTGCGCCACGCCGGCTTCCACCACGGCGTCGCGGTGGAGCTGGACTGGATCGACGCCGAGACCGTCCCCGACCTGCTCGGCACGGACCGCCTGCCGCGGGCTGGACGCCATCGTCATCCCCGGCGGCTTCGGCGAGCGGGGCATCGAGGGCATGGTGGCGGCGGCCGGCTACAGCCGCGAGCAGGGCATCCCGTGTCTCGGCCTGTGCCTCGGCCTGCACGTGATGGTGATCTCGGTCGCCCGGGACCTGGCGGGACTGGAGCGAGCCAACTCGCGCGAGTTCGACTCGCTCTCGCCCCACATGGTCATCGACCTCATGCCGGACCAGGCCGAGGTGCTCGAGAAGGGCGGCACCATGCGGCTGGGCTCGTTCCAGGCCGCGCTGTTGCCCGGTTCCGAGGTGGCCCGGGCCTACGGCACCCTGGCCGTCACCGAGCGGCACCGGCACCGCTTCGAGTTCAACAACAAGTACAAGTCCAGGCTCGAGGCGGTCGGCCTGCTCGCCTCGGGCAGCTCGCCCGACGGGCGCCTGGTCGAGTTCGTCGAGCTGGAGGACCACCCCTACTGGGTGGCCACCCAGGCCCACCCCGAGTTCAAGAGCCGCCCCGACCGGGCGCACCCGCTCTTCCGCGAGCTGGTGGCGGCGGCCCTCGAACGGGCGGAGGGACGCGAGCCGCACCTGCTCGATCTCGACGCCGTCAGCTGAGCGGCACCCGTGGCCGGCTTCCGCCGCGTCTCGGAGGAGGAGCTGCTGCAGGCCTGGCTGTTCCGGGTCGACCGTTTCCATCTGCTCGACCCCGACGGCCAGCCCTTCGACCGCTTCGTCATCCGCCACCCCGGCGCGGTGACCGTGGTCCCGCTGCACGAGGACGGCACGGTGACCCTGGTGCGCCAGTACCGGGCCGCGGTCGACACCATGGTGCTCGAGATCCCGGCCGGGACGCGGGACAAGGAGGGAGAGTCGCCCGAGGACACGGGCCGGCGCGAGCTGGCCGAGGAGGCCGGGCTGGTCGCCAGCGAGTGGGAGCTGCTCATCGGCACCTGGAACACGCCGGGGATCAGTGACCAGCACGACCTCTACCTGGCCACCGGGCTCTCGTCGGTGCCGGCCCGGCCCGACGGGATCGAGGAGGGTTCCATGACCGTGGAGCGCATCGCGCTGGCCGACGTCGACGCGCTGGTGGCCGACGGCACGCTCAAGGACGAGACGACCGTGCTCGGGCTCTACCTGACCCGGGCCCGCCTGGCCGCGGCGGGGACCCGGCGTGACCGCGGCGCTCCCCCGGCCGGCCGAGGAGTTCCTCTCCTGGCTCGAGGTCGAGCGGGGGCGCTCGCCGCGCACGCTCTCGTCGTACCGGCGCGACCTGGCGGCCTACGAGGAGGCGCTGGCGGCCTCGGGCGTGACCATGGCCGAGGCCAGCGCGGCCGACGTCGCCCGGCTACCTCTCGGCGCTGCGCCGCACCCACCCGGCGGCCTCGGTCGCCCCGCCCTCTCGAGCATGCGCGGCTTTCCACCGCTTCCTGGTCGAGGAGGGCGAGCGCGAGGACGACCCGACCGTCGACCTGCCGTCGATCTCGGTGTCCGACATGCTGCCCAAGGCGCTCAGCGAGGAGGAGACCGAGCGGCTGCTCGGCGCCGTGGTGGGCACCGGCCGCTGGTGCTGCGCGACCGCGCCCTGCTCGAGGTGCTCTACGGCACCGGGGCCCGGGTCAGCGAGGCGGTCGGCCTCAGCCTGGGCGACGTGGCCGACGCGGTGGAGGCGACCGGCCTGCCCCTGCTGCGCGTGCTCGGCAAGGGGGACAAGGAGCGGGTCGTGCCGCTCGGCCGCTGCGCCCGCGACGCCCTGGCCGACTGGCTCTCGCCCGAGGGCCGCCCGCTGCTCGAGCCAAGAAGTGGCGCCGGCGCAGCGACGCCGAGGCGGTGTTCCTCAACGCCCGGGGCGGGCGCCTGACCCGGGTGGGCGCCTTCGGGGTGGTGAAGAAGTACGCCGGTCGGGTCGGCCTGGCCGACAAGGTCAGCCCCCACGTGCTGCGCCACTCCTGCGCCACCCACATGCTGGGCCGGGGAGCCGACGTCCGGGTGGTCCAGGAGTTGCTGGGCCACGCCTCGATCGCCACCACCCAGCGCTACACCAAGGTCTCGCCCGAGCACCTGCGGCGGGCCTACGAGGGAGCCCATCCCCGTGCGGGCACATCGGGCGGGAGGGACCGCGTAGCATGATGGGATGCCGAACGAGGCCCCAACGGCGGAGACCGCCGACATCGATTTTGCCGCCCTCCTCCGCGAGGAGCAGGCCGGGCTTCGGGCTCAGCTGAGCGAACTGGGCTTCGCTGACCAGGGGAGCGGCCTCAACTACGACTCGAACTTCGCCGACTCCAGCCAGGTGACGGCCGAGCGGGGCGAGGCCGAGCGGCTGGCCAGCGAGCTGCGCGAGACGCTCGACGAGGTCGACGCCGCCTTGGAGCGCCTCGACGGCGGGACCTACGGCAATTGCGAGGTCTGCGGGAAGCCGATCGGCGCGGCCCGGCTCGAGGCGATGCCGGCGACCCGCTTCTGCATCGAGCACGCCGCCAAGCACTGAATGGCGACACAGGGAGCCTCCGCACGGGGCGCCGTCCCATGGACCAGACGACGAAGCGCACGCTGTGGATCGTGGCCGGCGTCGTCCTCGTCATCGCCCTGGTGGCCCATCACAACATCACGAGCGCCGAGATCATCATCTTCTGCGTGATGGTCCCCTCCATCATCCTGCACGAGGTCTCGCACGGAGTCGTGGCCAACTCGTTCGGTGACGACACCGCGAAACGAGCCGGACGGCTGACGCTCAACCCGGTCCCGCACGTCGACCCGGTGGGGACGCTCATCGTGCCCGCGCTGCTGTCGCTCGGCGGCGTCGGCTTCTTCGGCTGGGCCAAACCCGTGCCGGTGAACACGCGCGACTGCGCAGCCCGCGCAACCAAGGCGTGCTGGTCTCGCTGGCCGGCCCGCTGACCAACGCCATCCTGGCTGCGATCTTCGCCGTGATCTTCGTCGAATTCGTGCGGCACAGCCTGCTCACCACGGGCGAATTCACGATGTTCGATCAGGTGATCTTCTACGCCAGCCTGATCAACGTCGGACTGTGCGCGTTCAACCTGATCCCGATCCCGCCGCTCGACGGATCGGTCCTCTTCGAGCGCCTGCTGCCCGGCGCGCTGGTGGCCCACCTACCTGCGCTACCGCCAGTACACGATGCCGATCCTGATCGGCCTGGTGCTCCTGAATTTCTTCCTCTACCCGCACGGGCCGTTGACGTGGATGTTCAACGAGCTCTACAACTGGTGGGAGAACGTTCTCGGCGTCTGACACGCTCATGCCGGCGGCAGCAGCCCGATCGCATCGGCCGCCCGGGCGTAGACGCCGCCCGCCACCTCGTGGGCCCGGGCCGCGCCCCGCTCGAGCACGGCGTCGACGTAGGACAGGTCGCCCTCGAGGGCGGCCCGCCGCTCGCGCGCACGGACGGAGCAACTCGCTCAGCGCGGCGGCCACGTCGTTCTTGAGGTCGCCGTAGCGCTCGTAGCCCTTGGCCACCTCCTGGGGTGTGCGATCGGTCGCCGCCGCCAGCAGGTCGAGCAGGTTGGCCAGCCCGGGCTTGGCGGCGCGGTCGTAGCGCATCTCCCCGTCGGTGTCGGTCACGGCCTTGCGCACCTTGCGCGTGATGTCCTCGTCCGAGTCGAGCAGCCGGATGGTGCCGAGCGGCGAATCGGCCGACTTGGACATCTTGCGCTCCGGGTGCTGGAGGTCCATGACCCGGGCCGCCGTGCCGGGGATGGCCGCCTCGGGAACCACGAAGGTCTCGCCGTAACGGTGGTTGAAGCGGACGGCCAGCTCTCGGGTCAGCTCGAGGTGCTGGCGCTGGTCCTCGCCCACCGGGACGTGGGTGGCGTCGTAGAGCAGGATGTCGGCCGCCATGAGCACCGGGTAGGTGAAGAGGCCGACCCGGGCCGCATCCTGGCCCTTTCCCTTGTCCTTGAACTGGGTCATGCGGCGCAGCTCGCCCATGGCGGTGCTGCACTCGAGCAGCCAGGTCAGCCGGGTGTGCTCGGGGACCTGGCTCTGCACGAAGAGGCTGCAGCGCTCGGGGTCGAGCCCGATGGCCAGCAGGTTCAGCGCGGCATCGAGGGTGTTGGCCCGCAGGTCGGCCGGGTCGATCTCCGTGGTCAGCGCGTGGAGGTCGACCACGCAGTAGAAGGCGTCGCTGCCGTCCTGGAAGCTCACCCAGTGGCGCAGGGCCCCGAGGTAGTTCCCCAAGGTGAAATTGCCCGAAGGCGCGATGCCGGAGAGGACCCTGTTCATGGGGCGCCATGGTATTGGCGTCGATGGTCCAGGCCGGACAGGGGTGCGCGTGGGGCACGGCCGCATTCGGTAACGTCACCTGGTGCCCTACGCGGTGTCCACCCCGGTCTTCGAGGGTCCGATCGACCTCCTCTTGCACCTGGTGTCCTCGCACGAGCTCGACGTGCTCGACGTGCCCCTCATGCCGGTGGTCGACGGCTTCGTCCGCATCCTCTCCGACGAGCGCGAGATGATCGACTTCAACCAGCTCTCCGAGTTCCTGCTGGTGGCGGCCATCCTCATTGAGCTGAAGTCCCAGCGCCTGCTGCCCGGCCCCGAGAACGTCGACGACGACGAGGAGCTGACCGGGTGGGAGGAGCGCGACCTGCTGCTGGCCCGCCTGCTCGAGTGCCGGGCCTACTCGGCCGCGGCCGACGTCTTCGTGGCCCTGGCCGAGCAGGCCTCGCGTTGCGTGCCCCGCGAGGCCGGGCTCGACGACGACTTCGTGGTCCACGCCCCCGACCTGCTGGCCGGGGTGACCGCCGAGGACCTGGCCCAGGCCTACCTCCGGGGCTCGGCCGAGCGGCCCGTGCCCCGGGTCGACCTCTCCCACGTCACGGTGGACACCGTCTCGGTCTCCGAGATGGTGGCGGAGCTCATGGCCCGGTCCGAGTCGGCCCGGCCCGGTTCGTTCCGCCAGCTGGTGGCCGGGTGCCAGACCCGCATGGACGTCATCGTGCACTTCTTGGCCCTGCTCGAGCTGTGCAAGATGGGCCGGGTGACCCTCGGCCAGGGACAGACCTTCGGCGACCTGCAGATCGCGTGGCTGGCCCGGGACGACCTGGCCGGGGTGTCGAGTGGCCGGGGCCTGGCCGAAATGGGCGGCTTCGCGGTCGACGACTACGAAGGGTGAGCGAGGGACGCTGATGGAAGAGGCAGAACTGGGCCGGACGATCGAGGCCATCCTCCTGGTGGCCGTGGAGCCGCTGGCGCCGCAGCTGCTGGCCGAACTGCTCGAGGAGCCGGTGGAGCGGGTGGACGAGGCCATCGATGGGCTGGCCCGCGTCGTACGAGGCTGATGGCCGAGGCTTCATGGTGGCCCGCATCGCCGGTGGGGTGCGCTTCCAGACCCACCCGGACCTGGCGCCCTACGTCGAGCGCTTCGCCAACCGCGACGTCTCGCACCGCCTCTCGACGGCCGCACTCGAGACGCTGGCCATCGTGGCCTACCGCCAGCCCGTGTCGCGGGGCCAGATCTCGGCTCTGCGCGGGGTGAACGTGGACGGGGTGACCCGCCTGCTCGAGCAGCGCGGCTACATCGCCGTGGTCGGCCACGCCGACGGGCCGGGCCAGCCCGCGCTCTTCGGCACCACCGACCTCTTCCTCGAGCGCCTCGGCCTGGACTCGCTGGCCCAGCTCCCGGCGGTGGAGGACTTCCTGCCCGGGCCCGAGGTGGCGGCCGACCTCGAGCGCGACCTGCAGTCCGCCCTCGGGCTGGGCCTCGAGGCGGCCTCCGACGACACCTGAGGAGGAGGGCGAGCGCCTGCAGAAGGTGCTGGCCCGGGCCGGGTTCGGTTCCCGGCGCGCCTGCGAGGAGCTCATCGCGGCCGGCCGGGTCAGCGTGGACGGAGCGGTGGCCGGGTTGGGGCGGCGGATCGACGTGGCCACGGCCCGGGTCGAGGTGGACGGGGCCCTGGTGCCGGTGGCGCCCGACCTCGTGTACTACCTGCTGAACAAGCCGGACGACGTCATCACGACGGCCGACGACCCCCAGGGACGGCGCACGGTGCTGTCCCTGGTGCCGGCCGAGCCGCGGGTCTTCGCGGTCGGGCGCCTGGACCGGCACACCGAAGGGCTGCTCATCCTGACCAACGACGGCGCGCTGTCCCAGCTGCTGACCCACCCCTCGCACGGGGTGCCCAAGGAGTACGTGGCCGAGGTACGCGACGGCACGCCGCCGGCCGGGGCCCTGCGCACCCTGCGCCGCGGCGTCGAGCTGAGCGACGGCCTGACCGCGCCGGCCGAGGTCGGGGTGCTGGCCCCGGGCGTCCTGCGCATCGTCATCCACGAGGGGCGCAACCGTCAGGTCCGGCGCATGTGCGAGGCGGTGGGCCATCCGGTCGTGCGCCTGGTCCGCACCCGCATCGGTCCGCTGCGCGACACCACGCTCGCCCCCGGCCGCTGGCGCCACCTCAGCCCCGAGGAGGTGCGGGCGCTGGCCGCCGCCGCCTCGCACGCTTAAGGCCAGGTCGCCGGGGGTGCGGGGCCGTTCCCGGTAGAGTGCCGGCCATGGCAACCGCTCTCATGGTCCGGGGTCTGCGCGGGGCGACCACGGTCGACGCCGACACCGCGGAGCAGGTGACCGAGCGCTCGCAGGAGCTGATGCGCGAGCTCATGGAGCGCAACGGGCTGGTCGAGGACGACATCGTCAGCATCCTCTTCACGGCCACCGGCGACGTGCACAGCATCTTCCCGGCCACCGCCATCCGCGAGATCGGCTTCGGCGCCGTCCCGCTCCTCTGCGCCGCCGAGATCCCGGTGCCCGGGGCCATGCCGCTGTGCATCCGGGCCCTCCTCCACGTCTACACCGCGCGGTCCCGTGAGGAGATGCACCACGTCTACCTGCACGGGGCCCAAACGCTCCGCGATGACCTCCCCGACTGACCCCCCGGCGCGCCGGCGGGCGCTCGTGGTCGGGACCGGTCTCATCGGCGGCTCCATCGCCCTGGGCCTGCGCCGGCGGGGCTGGCACGTCTCGGGCTTCGACGCCGACGCCGCCCGTACCGCGGAGGCGCTCGAGCACGGGGTGGTCGATGCCGCCGGCGACGATCCCGAGGCCGAGATCGTCTTCGTGGCCACCCCGGCCACGGCCGCGGCCGAGGTGGCCCGTGACCTCTTGGCCAACGGCGCCCGCCGCCCCGACGCCGTCGTGACCGACGTGAGCGGGGTGAAGACGGCCATCGTGGCCGAGGCCGACCACGCCCGCTTCATCGGCGGCCACCCCATGGCCGGCTCCGAGCAGATCGGCCTGCGCGGGGCCGACCCGGACCTCTTCGAGGGTGCGGTGTGGGTGCTCACCCCGACCGCGGCCACCGACCTGGCCGCCTTCGACCGGCTCAAGGGCGTGGTCATGAGCCTGGGCGCCGACGTGCTGGTGCTCTCGGCCGCCGATCACGACCGCCTGGTCGCCGTGGTGTCGCACGTGCCGCACCTGGTCGCGGCCACACTGATGAACGCGGCCAGCGCCGGGGCCGAGCAGGACGGCACGCTGCTGCGCCTGGCCGCCGGCGGTTTCCGCGACATGACCCGGGTGGCGGCCGGGTCACCCGGGCATCTGGCCCGACATCTGCGCCGAGAACGCCGCCGCCATCGTCGACGCGCTCGACACGCTGATCGGCGACCTGAGCGCCGTGCGCGACCAGGTGGCCGGCCGCGACCGCGCCGCGCTGCTCGACACGCTCGCAGTCGGCCAGCGCGGCCCGGCGCAACCTGCCCGCCCGCATCGCCCGGCCCGACCACCTGGCCGAGCTGCGCATCCCGGTGGCCGACGAACCGGGCGTGGTGGCCGAGCTCACCTCGCTGGCCGCCGATGCCGGCATCAACATCTACGACTTCGAGGTCGCCCACTCGGCCGAGGGCCCACGCGGCGTGGTCATCCTGGTCGTCGAGGACACCGACGCCACGACGCTGGCCGCCGCCGTCGAAGCCCGCGGCTACCGCTGTCCGGGTGGAACCGCTGTCGTGACCACGCCGGCCGCGCTGGTCGTCGAGGGCGGTGTGCCCTGCCGGGGCACGGTGCGCACGCCGGGGGAGAAGTCGATCTCCCATCGCTCCGTGCTGCTGGCCGCGCTGGCCGAGGGCACGTCGGTCGTGCACGGCCTGTCCGACGGGGCCGACGTGGCGGCCTCGCTGGCCGCGGTCGAGGCCATGGGCGTCACCGTCGAGCGCCGGCCCGACGGTGCGCTCGTGCTCCACGGGGGTCGCAGCCGGCTGCACGCCGCCGATCATCCCCTCGACTGCGGCAACTCGGGCACCTCCATGCGCCTGCTGGCCGGGCTCGTGGCCGGCCTGCCCTGGGCCACCGAGCTGATCGGGGACGAGTCGCTCTCGGCCCGGCCCATGGACCGGGTGGCCGAGCCGCTCGGGCTCATGGGGGCCGAGGTCGATGGCCAGGGAGAGCGCTGCCTGCCCCCGCTGCGCGTCGAGGGCGGCGGGCTGCACGGCATCGACTGGACGTCGCGGGTGGCCAGCGCGCAGGTGAAGTCGGCCATCCTGCTGGCCGGGCTGTCGGCCAGCGGCGACACCGTCGTGCGCGAGGCCGTGACGACGCGCACCCACACCGAGGAGATGCTGGTCGAGGCGGGCGCCGACCTGGACGTGCAGCCCTGGGGCGAGGGCCGGGTGGTGACCGTGCGCGCCTCGACCCTGCGGCCGCTCGAGCGCACGGTGCCCGGCGACCCCTCGGCGGCCGCCTTCTTCGTCGTGGCCGGGCTGCGTGGCCGCCGCCGGCGAGGTCGAGGTGGCGCAGGTCTACGAGGGCCCGGCCCGCCTCGGTTTCATGGCGGTGCTCGCCCGCATGGGGGCGGACGTGACGATCGAACCGACGGGCCCGCACGCGGCCAGCCTGCGCGCCCGACCGGGCCCGCTGCGGGCCACCGAGATCGCCGCGGCGGAGATCCCCTCGCTCGATGAGGTGCCCGTCCTCGCCGTGGCCGCCGCCGTGGCCGAGGGCACCACGGTCTTTCGCGACGTGGCCGAGTTGCGGGTCAAGGAGGTGGACCGCCTGGCCGCGGTGGCCGACCTGGTCGAGGCCTTCGGGGCCCGGGCCAGCGTCGAGGGCGACACGCTGTCGATCACCGGCGTCGGCGGGCCGCTGCGGGGCGCCCGTTTCGACAGCCGGGGCGACCACCGCATGGCCATGGCGGCGGCGGTGGCCGGGCTGGCCGCGGCGCCGGGCCAGCGCAGCATCATCACCGGGTTCCGGGCCACGGCGACCAGCTACCCCGGGTTTGCGGACGACCTGCGCCGGCTGGTCGACGGGGACGGCCAGCCCCGACCCCTGCTGGTCGCCATCGACGGGCCCGCCGGGGCGGGCAAGTCGACCGTCTCCGCCGCGGTGGCCCGCCGCCTCGGGCTCGACCGGCTCGATACGGGCGCCATGTACCGCGCCGTCGCCGCCCTGGCCCTGTCCAAGGGCATCGACCCGGACGACACACCCGCCGTGGCCGCACTGGCCGAGGCGGCCACCATCGAGGTGGGGCGGCGGGTCGTCATCGACGGGCGCGACGTGACCAGCGTCATCCGCACGCCCGAGGTAGGGCGGGCCGTGTCACTGGTGGCGGCCAACCGCCGGCGTGCGCCGGCAACTCGTGCTGCGCCAGCAGGCCTGGGCCGAGGCCCACGGCGGCGGGGTGGTCGAGGGCCGCGACATCGGCTCGGTCGTCTTCCCCGAGGCCGAGCTCAAGGTCTTCCTGACGGCGTCACCCGAGGAGCGGGCTCGGCGCCGCCACGACGAGGCGCCCGAGGGCGTGGCCCGGCGGGACCGGCTCGACTCGACCCGGGCCGCGTCGCCGCTGCGTGAGGCGGACGACGCCCGCCGGCTCGATACGACGGGCCGTAGCGTGGAAGATGTGATCGAGGAGGTGCTGTCGTGGCTGTGAGCGCATCGGAACCGACGCCCGAACACCCTGTGTCCGAGGGCCCCGCACCGGAGGGCCCCGCAGCGGAGGGCACGGCACCGGAGTCCGCGCCCGAAGTGGTGGCTCCCGGGCGACACCAGCCCTTCGAGATCGACCCCCGCCGGAGCCCGCTCTACCGGGTGGAGCGGGCCATCTTCACCGCGAGTCCTGTGGACGTGGTTCCGGCCCAAGGTCGTCGGCCGCGAGAACGTCCCGGCCAGCGGTCCGGTCATCCTGGCCCCGGTGCACCGCTCGTTCGCCGACTTCGGCTTCGCCGCCTTCTGCACCGAACCGCAAGCTCTTCTTCATGACGAAGGACGAGATGTGGAAGAACAAGTACCTCGGCAAGCTGCTGCTCAGTGTCGGCGCCTTCCCCGTCCACCGCGAGTCGGCCGACCGCGAGGCGCTCCAGCGGGCCGAGGAGGTGCTCCGCCGGGGTGAGGCGCTCGTGCTCTTCCCCGAAGGCACCCGCCGCGCCGGCCCGGTCATCGAGGACCTCTTGGAGGGTGCCACGTTCCTCTCGGCCCGGACCGGCGCGCCCATCGTGCCCATCGGCATCGGCGGCTCCGATCTGGCCATGCCCAAGGGCAGCACCATCCCGAAGCCCTACACCATGCATGTGGTGATCGGCCCCGCGCTGCCGCCACCGCCTCGGACCGGGGGTGGGCGCGTCTCCCGCTCGGCCGTCCACGCCGCGACCGCGGAGCTGGAGAAGCAGATCCAGGCCGTGTATGACGAAGCACGGGAGCGCACGGGTCGCTACTGAGCCCTTCGGACTGGCGGTCCCTCACCGGCCGACCGGTGACGGCGCCGTTCAGGAGTGGACCGGCTCCTTGCGCATCTTCCACCACGTCTCGGCCACCACCCGCCCGTAGCGGAATCCGAAGAGCCAGTTCTTCCCCTTCTTGGTGGTGCCCGAGGCACGGGGCAACCACAGCGTGGGGCGTTCGGTCACCCGCCAGCCCCGGCGCATGGCGATGATCAGCAGCTCGGCCGTCTGGTACTGCGGCTGGACGAGTCGGTAGGCGATGTCGTCGAGCATCGACACGCGCAGGGCGCGGTAGCCGTTGGACGTGTCGGTCAGCTTGGTGTGGCCGATGGTGCTGAGTACCCAGGAGAACACCCGCACGCCCGCCTTGCGCGTGTTGTCGGTGGTCGTGTCGGTGCCCAGCACCCGAGAGGCGACGACGAAGTCGGCCTCGTCCTTCACCAAGGGCTCGAGCATGGTCGGGATCTCGGCCGGGTCGTTCTGCCCGTCGGCGTCGAGGGTGACGCAGTACTGGGCCCCCAGCTCGATGCAGAGCGCATAGCCCACCCGCAGCGCGTAGCCGTGGCCCAGGTTCTCGCTCAGCACGAATGTGACGGCGCCGCGGTCCATGGACACCTGACCGGTCTTGTCCTCGCCGCCGTCGACGACGACCAGGGTGGTGACGGCGAGCCCGCAGGCCTCCGAAGGCATTTTGTCGAGGACGGCCCCGATGTTGTCCTCTTCCTCGTAGGCGCAGATGAGGCCCACGGCGGGGGAGAGCTTGAGGTCCGGGTAGCGCTGGTCGAAGTCGCGGCGCGACTCCTCGATGACCCGACGCGCGCGGTCAGGGTCGGTGTGAACGGCGGCACCAGAGGTGGCGCCGCGAACGGGACTCAAAGCGACCGCGGGGTGGCAAAGACCTGACGAACCAGGGGCTCGAAGTGCGAGAGCGGCTTGGTCGGGTAGTCGGGATCGAAGCTGTTCTGGTCCCACTCGTCGGCGAACTGGGCGGCCAGGTCGTACCAGGGCTCCCCGACGTACTGGTCGCGGGCGTTGGGGTCCGCCCCCATGTACTCGTAGTAGTGCTTGCCCTGGAAATCCTGGTGGGCCCGGATCATGTGGTACGTGTCGGCATCGACGTAGGGCTTGAGGATCTCGGCCGCGATGCGCGGGTGGTTCATCACCGAGACCGCCTTGCCGATGTCGTGGCAGAGCGAGGCGACGACCACCTCGTCGGAGGCACCGGCTTCCTCGGCCCGGGTGGCCGTCTGCAGCGAGTGGACGAGCTGGTCCACCGCGAAGCCGTCGGTGATCTCCTCGAGCGACTCGAGCATGCGCAGCACCCGTTCGGCCACGCGGGGTTGGTGCTCGATCGTGTCGACCATGATGACCTGCCACTGCTCGGCGGTCGACTGGTCCATCCGGGTAAACGTCATGGCTCAATCATCGCACCCGCCGGCCTCAGGAAGCCAGCATGTCGAGGACGTCGGCGGCCGACACCGCTCGGTCCTGGGCGGCCGGATCGGCCCGTTCGGCCCCGGGCCGGGCGGCCAGGAAGCCCACGGTGGCGCCCACGGCACGCAGGAGCTCCCGGAGCTCGGGCGGGGGCGGGAAGTACTCGTCCTCGGTGGTGACGGTGACCTCGGTCACGCCCTCGGAGGGGTCCAGGCGGGAGATCACCGCGTCGACCAAGGCCTCGGGAGCCGAGGCCCCGGCGGTGACACCGACGATGCCGGTCAGGTCGTCGGGCAGCTCGTCCGCCTCGTTGACCCGCAGCACCCGGGGGCATCCGCCGGCTCGAGCCACCTTCTCCAGCGCGACCGTGTTGGAGGAGTTGGCCGAGCCGATGACGACCACGGCGTCGGCGATGGGCGCGATGGCCTTGAGGGCGGCCTGACGGTTGGTGGTGGCGAAGCAGAGGTCGCTGCGGTTGGGCATCCACAGGTCGGGGAACCTGGTGCGCGCGCCCTCCATGAGGTCGCGCCACTCGTCGTGGCTCAGGGTGGTCTGGGCCAAGAGGGCGACGGGTGACCCCTCGGCCTCGAGGTCGGCCATGCCGTCGAGGTCCTCCATGTGCTCCAGGAGCCGCACCGACTCGGGGGCCACCGCCATGGTGCCGACCGCCTCCTCGTGGCCGGCGTGGCCGACGTAGAGGACGGTGTAGCCCTTGCGGCTCCGCACCTTGAGCTCGTGGTGGACCTTGGTGACGAGCGGGCACACGGCGTCGACGACCACGCCGCCCTGGGCCCGGGCGGCCTCGACCACCTCGGGGGCCGAGCCGTGGGCGCTGAGCATGAGGGGGGCGCCCTCGGGCACCTCGGTCACGTCGTCGACGAAGACGACCCCTTGCTCGCGGAAGCGGTCGACCACGTGCCGGTTGTGGACGATCTCGTGGTAGCAGTAGACCGGCGGCTCGAAGACCCGCACCATCCAGGCCAGGGCCTTGATGGCTTTCTCGACGCCGGCGCAGAAGCCACGGGGCTCGGCCAGCATCACGCGGGTGACTGCGGGCACAAAGTCCAGGTTATCGGCACTACCCTGGTGTCCATGTCAGCTCCCACGGTGACTTCGGTCACCGCGGCGTCGCCGGCAGCCCGGGCCGGCCTGGCCGTGGGCGACGAGCTCCTGAGCCTCAATGGTCACGAGCCGCGCGACGTCATCGACTTCCAGCGTCTGAGCGACGCCGGGGACCTCAGTGTCCTCGTGCGGCGGTCCGGCGCGCCCCTGGCCCGGGTGGTCAGGGTGGAGAAGGGTGACGGCGAGCCGCTGGGGGTCGAGGTGTCCTCGGCCGTGTTCGACCGCATCCGCACCTGCGACAACCACTGCGCCTTCTGCTTCATCTACCAGCTGCCCAAGGGCATGCGGCGCAGCCTCTACCTCAAGGACGACGATTACCGGTTGTCGTTCCTCTACGGCAACTTCACCACGCTGACCCGTTTCACCGAGCTCGATGCCGAGCGGATTCTGACCGAGCGCCTGGGTCCTCTCTTCGTCTCGATGCACACGACCGATCCCGACCTGCGGGCCCAGATGCTGCGCAACCCCAAGGGGGCGACCAGCCTGCGCTGGCTCGAGGTGTTGCTCGACGGGGGGATCGAGGTGCACGGCCAGATCGTGGTGTGCCCCGGAATCAACGACGGCGACGCCCTCGAGGACACGCTTGGCCGGCATCCTCGACCGCTATCCCACCCTGGCCAGCGTGGGCGCGGTGCCCCTCGGTCTGAGCCGCTACTCCAACGAGCCCACCATGCGCGAGCACACGGCCGACGAGGCGGTGCGCGTCGTCGAGACCATCGAGGAGTGGCAGGGCATCTACAAGAAGGCGCTGGGTCGGCGCCTGGTCTTCGCGGCCGACGAGTACTACCTCCTGGCCGGGCGTGACCTGCCGCCGGCCCGCCACTACGACGGCTACCCGCAGCACGAGAACGGCATCGGCATGACGCGCGCCTTCGCCGAGGCCTTCGCCCGGCCCGGCTCCGGTGCGCCCGGTGGGGTGCGCCACGGCTTCTTCGCCTCCGTCGATGCCGCCCCGGCCGAGGGGTATCGAGCGCCGCGCCTGCCCACGGCCCCGGCCGGGCGCGACGAGCGGCCGGTGACCGTGCTGACGGGGACGTACGGGGCGACGGTGCTGGCGCCCTTGGTGGCGTCGCACCCGCGGGACGACGTGGTGGTGCGGGCCATCACCAACGACTTCTTCGGCGGCAACATCGGGGTGGCCGGGCTGCTGACCGGGGAGGACGTGGCCCGGGCGCTCGACGGCGCTGGCACTGGCACCGGTGCTGATCCTGCTGTTCGTGATGCTGCTGGTGCTGGGTCCGGCGGAGCCTCGACTGCGCAGGGCGCCCCCGTCGACGGCGCCATGCGCTGGCTGCTGCCCGACGCCTGCCTCAACGAGGGCCGCTTCCTCGACGGCCTGACCCTGGCCGACCTGCCTGCCACGGTCGAGGTGGTGCCCTGTGACGGGCGGTCGCTGCGCCAGGCCCTCGACGGCACCTCCTTCCGCCCGACCTGTGCCGCATGAGCCTGCCGATGGTGGTGGTGGCCGGGCGCCCCAACGTGGGGAAGTCCTCCCTGGTGAACCGGATCGTCGGGACGCGGGCCGCCGTGGTCGAGGAGGAGACGGGGGTGACCCGCGACCGCAAGGTGCTCACGGCGGAATGGGCCGGGTTGCCCTTCTCCATCATGGACACCGGGGGTTGGTTGGCCGCCGGCACCGATCTCGACGAGAAGGTGAGCCGGCAGGCCGAACGCGCTCTGGCCGAGGCCGACGTCATCCTGATGGTGGTCGACGTGGCCGTCGGGGTGACCGAGGAGGACCTGGCCGCGGCCCGGGTGATCCGCCGTGCGGGCCCTCCCGTCCGCCTAGTGGTCAACAAGGTGGACGACGCCAACCGAGAGGCGGCCGGATGGGAGTTCGTGTCGCTGGGACTGGGTGACCCCTACCTGGTGAGCTCGCTGCACGGGCGGGGAACCGGCGACCTGCTCGACGAAGTGGTCTCCCTCCTGCCCGACCCGTCGGCCAACGGTGCCGGCTCCGCCGCCGGCCTCGGCGGTGAGGGCGGCGGCGCGGAGGCCGCCACGATGTCTTCTTGGACATCGGGACACGGGGCAAGCGGCGGGGCGGGCACGGCCGAAGCGGATCCCTCCACACCCCGGGTCGCCATCATCGGCCGGCCCAATGTCGGCAAGTCGACCCTCTTCAACCGCTTGCTGGGCGAGGAACGTTCCATCGTGCACGACATGCCGGGGACGACCCGCGACACCATCGACACGGTGGTCGACACCCCCGAGGGGCCGATCTGCTTCATCGACACGGCCGGGCTGCGCCGCCCGTCCAAGACCGATCGGGGCACCGAACAACACGCGACGTTGCGGGCGCTGCGGGCGCTGGAGCGGGCCCACATCGCCCTCCTCGTCATCGACGCCACGGTGGGTGCCTCCCACCAGGACCAGCGTCTGGCCGAGCGCATCGGCGTCTCGGGCTGCCCGGCCATCGTGGTGCTCAACAAATGGGACCAGGTGCAGACCGAGGACCGGGACGACGTCCTGGCCGGGGTGGGCGACCGCCTGGCCTTCCTGGGGTCGGCACCGGTGCTGAAGGTCTCGGCCCTCTCGGGAAAGGGGGTGCAGCGGATCCTCCCCGCACTGCGCGACTCGGAGGAGGCCTATCACCAGCGCATCCCCACGGGAGTGCTCAACCGCGCCGTGCAAGAGCTGCAGCTCCGCCAGGCCGCGCCGAGGGCACGCATCCGCTACATCGTGCAGGGCGCGATCGACCCGCCCACCTTCACCCTCTTCACCAATGCCCGCCTGCCCCAGACGTACCTGCGTTACATCGAGCGCGGGCTGCGGGAGAAGTTCGGTCTCGGGGCCACACCGATGAAGTTACGGGTGCGCATCGGAGGCAAGTGACGAGGGCGCGCTGATGGCGTGGTGCGAAGAGTGCGACACGCTGGTCGAGGACGAGGACCTGGGCGAGGAGGGTGAGTGCCCCACCTGCGGCACCGTCCTGGCCGAGCAGGAGCGCGAGCCCATCCCGTGGTACTTCAAGGCCATGCTGGTGGCCAGCATCATCTACCTGGGTTACCGCGGCTACCAGGGGATCAGCTGGATCGCCGGGCACGTGTAGCGTCGAGCTCCGTGCCGATCTACGAGCTCGACGGCGCCGCGCCCAGGATCGACCCCGAGGCGTATGTGCATCCGGAGGCGGTCATCATCGGCGATGTCGTCATCGGTCCGGAGTCGAGCGTGTGGCCGCACGCCGTGCTGCGCGGCGACTACGGAACCATCACGATCGGGGCCCGCACGTCCATTCAGGACGGGACGGTGATCCACGCCGGACCGGGTTTCCCCACCGTGATCGGCGACGGATGCGTGGTGGGGCACCTGACGCACCTCGAGGGATGCCGGCTGGAGGACGCGTCGCTGGCCGGGTCGTGCAGCGTGATCCTGCACCACGCGGTGGTGAGCACCGGCGCCACCGTGGGCGCCAACGCCGTGGTGCCGAACAACACGGTGATCCCGCCCGGCGCCCTGGCCCTCGGGATCCCGGCCAAGATTCTCGAGGGGCGGTCCGACCAGTTCATGATCGGCATCTCGGCCGACCAGTACGTCGAGAATGCCAAGCGCTACCGCGAGTCGCTGCGCCGGGTCGACTGAGCCCGCCCGGCTACGAGGTGCTCTTCGCCTTGGGGGCGTTGTAGTGCTGGGGAAACACGTCGGAGCCGAAGGGGACCAGGCCCTTAGCGGCGGCGAAGCCCAAGTGGCCCTCACCGTCGGCGCCACCCTTGGTCAGCCCCAGAAGGTCCTCGTAGCTGCGCAGGGCCGAGTAGTGGTTGTAGACGCCTTTGGTGTCCGTCGAACCCGGCACGATGTACTTCGAGTTCAGCAGGAGGGCACCGACCTGGCCGCCGCCGGGCGCCTGGGCGTCCGTCGCATCGCCGGCGTCGCCCGGGGCATGGGTGTTGGGTCCGGACACCTCGCCACAACAGGCCGTGGCGTCGTTGTCGTCCGCCTCGTCGAAGGTGATGACCACGAGGAGCTGGCCGCTCCGGTAGGCGGGTGACTTGGCGATCAGCGGCACCCAGGTGCGCAGGAAGTCGTCGGCTCCGACGAGACCGCCCGTGTTGGTCCCCACGCTGTTGGGCCCGGCACAGGGGTCGTCGTGACCGTCGTTGCACAGGTTGGGGGTGATGAACCCGAAGCGCGGCGTCGTCTTCAGGCTGCCCAGGTCATGGGCCAGGTGCCCGCTGGGGGAGGGGGTCCCGTTGGCGGCGAGCGGGCCCAGCGGGACGACGTTCGCATCGCACTCCGCCGTGTTGTCGATGATGGAGTGGAACCAGACGAAGGGATTGTGCCGGGTCGTGTACTGGTCGGTGGGCGTGGCGACCTCGGCCGTGTCGGTGGCGCCGATGGCCGGGTGCCCGCAGTCCGTGCCGCCGCTCGGATCGGCCTTGCCCCCGTCGCGCGACGGCGTGTTCCCCATGTCCTGCTCGTAGGCCCGCCAGGCGGCAACGTGGGTGGTCTTGTTCGGCGGGTATTTGGCGTCGAGCTGATTGGCGATGGTCTGCACCGAGGACGGGTAGACACAGCCCGCGCCGTCCACCTGGCCTGGGTTGACCGCCTTGTCGGCGTCGGGCGTTCCCGGCTCGACGTTGGCGAAGCTGAAGCCGTTGTCGGCACAGTCGGCCTGGGTGTCCTCGGTGGGGGCTTGCCCCGAGATCTCGGCGATGTAGTTGTCCAGGCTGTCGTGACCGACGGCGTAGTAATTCTGCAGCAATTCCCCGCTCTGGCGCAGCGTGGTGTTGAGGTAGCGGGCCGGCGAGGTCGGACTGAACGTCAGGTTGTAGCCCTCGTTCTCCAGCTCGATGACGAGGATGTAGCTGATTTTCCCGGGCGGCAGAGCGGCCCGGACCACCTTGGCGGGGGGCGGTTTGGCGGAGGTGCTGGCGCCCGCCGGGGCGGCGCTAGGGAGGGCCAGCACTGCCGCCGCCAGGGCAAGCGGGAGGACGGGCAGGGCGCGCCGAAGTGAGCGGGACTGCGTGTGGGAGGCCGACATGCTGTGCGGGAGCGTAGTGCCCGGTCCGGGCCGGGTTCAGGCGCGGGTGAAGCCGGCGATGTCCCGGGCGGTATCGCGACTGATGTCCGGGCAGGCGATGTTGAAGATCTCGGTCCCGTGCATCGTCCCCATCATCTGGCGGCAGCGGGCGGCCACGCCGGCGCGCAGGAGCAGGCGGTAGAAGTTGATGCCCTCGTCGCGCAACGGGTCGCATTCGTTCACACTGATCACGGTCGGTGGCAAGCCGCGCACGTCGTCGACGTCGGCAAAGGACGGCCAGGCCAGCGGGTTGCGCTCCTCGAAGGCCTCGATCCCGTAGCCCACGGCACCGCGGTTGTTGTGCAGGGTCAGCAGAATGCCCTCGTTCTCGATGGAGGACGGGCAGTCGGGTGCGGGCCACTGCCCGGCGATGTACGGGCACATGGCGTAGAGCCCCTTGATGACCCCGATGTCGCCTTCACGCTTCAGCTTCAGCCCGGTGGCCAGGGTCAGATTGCCGCCACCACTCTCGCCGGCGACGACGATGCGATCGGGATCAATCCCGATCTGGTCGGCGTGGGCCACCACCCAGCGCAGGCCCGAGACGCAGTCGTTCAGCCCGGCCGGGAAGGGCGCCACCTCGGGAGCCGAGGAGGCCGTGACGCAGTTGCGGAAGTCGACCATGACGACGGCCACCCCATTGGCGGCGATCAGCTTGGCCCACCCGCGGTACATGCCGTCGAAACAGGACAAAGAGGCCATGCCGCCGCCATGGATGTAATAGACGCAGGGGAGTGGTTCGGTCGTGTCGGGCTTGGTGATGCGCAGGTTGATGATGTTGCCGTTGGGCTCGGACGCGAACTGGATGGTCCGCACGGCGAGGCCGGCAGAGGGTGCGTATTCTTCGCTGTCGCACAGGTCCTGGAAGGCCACGAACGCCGCGTGTGCCTCGAGCGCCCCTGGCGTGGTGCTCTCGGCAATCAGCTCCTCGCGGCTGGCCACATCGCCCAGGTTGCGCTGAGGCATGGCGGCGAGGATGTCCCGGAGGCGTGGGTCGAGGCGCATGTCGTTGGCGATATCGAGAACCATCGGACCATTGGACCACACCTGCTCGCTGGACAGCAGGTTCCGCCGGTGAGCGACATCTGGTGCAGGGCGTCGTCTCCAGCTGGGACCGTTTCTCTGCACGAGTCCTCAGGAGCTCTCCCGTCGGACGATCGTCCGTTCCGGGTCCGGTTTCCCTGTGTCGAGATTGCACCGTTTGACCGGAGACGCTCGATCCGACGTTCGCTCGCTGTCTCCCGATTTCAGCCCACTGGCCGACGAAGCCGGAGGCGGGCCCGACGAAGCCCCGGCTGCCCGCTCGTTGCGCGATCGGCGGGGGACTACAGTGGCGAGTCCCTTGGGCGCTCTGGCTTTCACGCACGACGTGTGACTGACCAGACCTCGACGGGGACGGAAGACAGGGGTTGAAGTAGCCCCTGAGCAGGTAGCGGGCTGTGGCGCAGCTTGGTTAGCGCGCTTGACTGGGGGTCAAGAGGTCCCGGGTTCAAATCCCGGCAGCCCGACCACGGAGGAGCAGGTCAGGCGCCTGCAGCGAGGGAGCAGCAGCCGTTGAGGGACGTTCCTGTCAACGGATTGTCAACGCAGGAGTCGGGGGCGCCTCATGGCAACCGCAGCGAAGTCGACCAACGTCGCCAAGCGAAAGATCTCGTTCTTCGAGTGCTTGGATGGAATGGGCAACCGTGTACCGGAGATCGACTTCAAGTCGGTGCTCGACATCGTCAACAAGCTCAACACCAACACTGACGCGAGATTCACAGCGCCCGATGGTGACTTGTTCCACGCACGCGTCTTTCGTCGATCTGGCAAAGGTAAGGATCTTCTGATCGTGGCGCGCACTAGGGCGTCTGGTTGGCCTGAGCAAGAGCTGAAAGGCGTCTATTCAGAACCAGGGCTCGCGACCGGCGCCAACCTCGCCGAACCAACTCACGTGGGCTTCTTCGCCAAGAATGTCGTGGCACTGATGAGAGGCCGAGAGGGACCGTTCGCCGGCAGGGTCGAGCAGTACCTGATGGACAAGGTGGACTTTGGCGAGAAGGGAATTACGTTGCGTCCATTGCTCCATCCTCACGTGGCCGAGCGCATGACGGGTGTGGACTACGTTCGTCGGTTCACGATGAAGCTCCCGACCCAGCAAGCGAACCGGATACCGGCGGGAGCACCAACGTTGCGCAACATCTTCCAACGAGCACGTCAGCAATACGGCAACGCAGAGGTGGAAGTAACAATCAAGGTCCCGACGAAGGGTGCCGACCGGGAAGCAACACAGCTGCTTGACGAGGTCAGGGCGATTATGGACGCCAACACTCTCTCTGTGCTCGAGAAGGCGAACATGACCTATGTCGATCCATCGACCGAGAAGGGCGATGATCTCGACTTTCTCAGTGAGAAGCTATCGATGACGGTGGAGGTTGAGCTGAAAGCAAGGACCCGGATCGTGACCGAAACATCCGCCTCTGATGCTGTGACAACGGCGTACGATGCCTTGGAGCCCACTATTCGGAGGGCGATTGGGGACACGACCACGTGAGACACCCCTCGCGTATCGTCTGACCGTGACGACCCGCAGCGACCTCCGCCGTACCTTGTTGACGGCTGTCGACCCCATCTTGGGCACCCTCAGCAGCAACATGTGGCTTGATTGGGTCATTGCCGGTGTCGTCGTCGGTGCCGACTACGTCGTGGTCCAGGTCGTTCACCACGGGGACCCGCTTCGATGGGGAAGCGGAGCTGATCGAGTCGCCTTTTACACAGCCGCCGACACCGTTGTAGGCATCGTGGTTGGGTTTACGATCGCGGCATTGGCCTTCTTCTACACCGTTGACCCAGGCCGACGACTGAGGTACGTGAAGCGAATTGGGGGCGACCAACTCCGGAAGGTCTGGATCGGTTGCCTCACGGTTCCACTGATGGCGGTGCTCGTCTTTACGGTGGCAATCCTGGTCGACAACCCGGATGTTCACGTCGCCTGGATTCAATGGCTCGCGTTCGGCTTTTCTGTGATGGTCGTCCTCCGTTTCGCTCGGCTTGTGTGGTTGTTCTCCCAGCTGCTCGATGCCGCGACGAAGGACAGTGCTGATCCCGTAGGGGCCGCGTCACCCGTTGAGGTCAGGGGACCACGCACAGATCGCTCCACACGCTCAAGACCGATGACAGCGCACGACGGGACGCCGTGACGGGCTACGCCTGGAAGCTCTAACCGAGCAATGCAGCACTGAGCCGTTCGCCGGCGCCCTCCGACATACCCGGCATGACGTGCTGGTAGATCGTCTGAGTGATGGTGGGGGAGGAGTGACCGAGTAGCTCGGCGACGACCTTCACGTTCTCGCCGCTTGCCAGCATGAGGCTGGCGGCGGTGTGTCGTGTGTCGTGTAGGCGAATCCGGCGCAGTTGCGCTCGGCCGACAAGCGTCTCGAAGCGGGTCGAGAAGAGTTCGGGGTGCAGCGGCGCGCCGAGCTTGTCCGTGAAGACGTAGCCCTCATCGCTCCACGCCTCTCCTGCGGCCCATCGCTCCTGACCCTGCTGCGTCTTGTGCGACTTGAGGCTGGCGACGAGCGACGAGTCGAGCGGGATCGTCCGGCGTCCGGCCTCTGTCTTCGGCACTGAGTCGACGGGCTCACCTCCAACCAGCACGCGCGTTCGGGTGATCTGGAGGGAGCCGCCTTCGAGGTCGACCGCGTCCCATCCGAGGCCGGCCAGTTCGCCTCTCCGAAGCCCCCGGGTTAGTAGGAGAGTCCATGCGGCCACGAGGCGGTCGTCGGAGACGGCGACGAGAAAGGCTCGGGCTTCATCGACCGTCCACGCCGCGCCGGCCCCCTTAGCGGTCTGAGCCCGCGGCCGGCGGTAACCAGCCAGGGGATCGCGGCCCACCAGACCCGCCTCGAGGGCCCAACTCGTAGCCGCCTTGAGCACGGTGATGGAGAGCTGTACGGAGCGCGAGGAGAGAGCGCCGCTGGTGCGTGAACCCTCGGCCCGCAGTACCCCGACGAGCTGCTGAGCCTGAGAAGGCGACATCTTGGCCAGCTGGACGGCTCCGACGTGCGGCACCAGCCACGAGTCGATGACGTTCTGATACTGCGCCAGCGTCGTCGCGCGGAGGCCCTGGGATCGTTTCGCAGCGAGCCACTCGGTGAGCAACTCGCCGACGGTGATCTTCTTGTCGGGTGCCCACGCTCCGGTCTGGACCTTCCCGAGAACGTCGTTCAGGTGCTCCTGAGCCGCCCCTTTGGTGCGGAAACCACCCTTCGAGTGCTGCTTGCGTTTGCCGGTCGCCGGGTCGGTCGTGAACCAGTAGGCGGTCCAAGTGTTGCCTCGCTTGATCGTGCTGCCCTTCATACCGCCTCCCTTTCCTGGTCCTGTGTGGGACGGCTGTCACTCAACTCGATTCCGTACCGCTCCCGCGTCCGGTAAACGACCCGGAGGCTCGCGTTCGCCGCATGGGCGAGCGCGAGCGGGCCGCGCACGCCGCTGTGCCAGGCCGCGAGCACGCGCTCCTCTGACGCCCTCGACTGCGGACGGCAGGCCGGGTGGCTGGCCTCATGGCGCTGGCGGCACTCCGGCGTGCAGTAGCGGTAACGGTCCAGCTCGGACTTGGGCACCCGGAAGGTGGTCGCGCAGCCTTGACAGGTGACCGGCTTGCGATAGCGGCTGAACCACTGCGCGGCGCACGCCTTGGAGCAGAAGTGCCGGCGCGCTGCCGGGTAGGGCATCAGCTCCATGACCACGGGCTTGTCGTGGTTCCGCCGACAATCCGGGTTGCGGCACGGAACACGCTTGCGTGTCTTGCGCCGGGCCAATGCCGCGCACTCGGTCGAGCAATACCGCCGGGGCCGCGACCTCCCCGACAGGACCTCTTGGTCGCAGCCCTCTCGGTCGCAGGGGTGGCGCTGGCCGCGGGGGTGCTGGCACAGCTCGCACAGGTAGGTGGCTGTCGCCGGGTCGTAGGTGGCGAAGCGTCGCCGGTTGGGAGCTATGGACTCCCGCCCGCAGCCCTGGCAGGTGATCGGCTCGGCCCGGCGGTGCGTCGCCCGCCACGCCGCGTAACAGTCCCGCGAACAGAACCACTCCTCCGCTGGCTTGGCTCGGGCCTCCGAAGCGGTGCGCTGTACCGCAGAAGAACACTGAGCGCAGGGGCGCTCCTCGACGAAGGTGGTCGGTCGACGGCCTCGCTTGGCGGCGCCGCCGCAGGTCTCGCAGAAGCGGTGCCCATGAGCGAACCAGGAGGCGGGCCGGTAGCCCAGGCTCTTGCCGCACGTCTCGCAGAGCGCCTCCCGCCCGCTCTTGCGCTGGACGCCGCCGGGCGGCGGGCGGCACTCCGGGTGGTAGGCGCGCGAGCGACCGGATTGGGTCACCCTGTTCTTGCGTCGAGCGAGCAGCTCGTCGGGCCGGGGGCACTCCGGGTTGGCGCATCGCAGCAAGGCGTGCGCCTTCTCGCTGCGCGCCTTGCCCGCACAGGCCCGGCCGCAGAAGCGCGTCGAGCGAGGACCGAGGGGCTTGCCGCACACGGGGCAGGTCGGGGCGTTACCGCTTTGCTCGGTCACCCCTGACCGCCCGGTTGTGCCCATGACCAGGATATTACCTTTTTACTCGGTGGTATGGCAACTAGGACACGAATCCGCCACAGTAGACCCCATGACCACTGCACGACGATCGTCGGAGATACCGCGTACCTGCGGCCAGCCCGGGTGCACCCACAACCACGACGGAGGCGACGAGCCGATCTATCTGCACGGCCGATGTCATCTCGACGCGCCGACGTTCACCAAGCTGATCGGCGACGTCGCCATCGTGGAATGCGCGGAGTGCCGTCGCGAGATCGTCCGTCTGGACCTCGTGCCATGACGCACGCCGACCCGGCGTGAGCGCCAACGGCCACGGCGTCGACCTGTCCAAGCCCACCCTCAACGTCGAGGACCTGGCCGAGCTGCTCGGCGTCGCCGTGTGGACCCTCTACCAACACGTCAGGGTTGGGGACCTCCCGCCCGAGCTGACCCCGATCCGAGTCGGCCGCTGTCTTCGGTGGCCGACGTCGAAGGTGGCCGCTGCTCTCGCGCTCGACGGGGCGGCTGTTTGAAGGCCCCGACCGTGACCCCGCAGCAGCTCGAAACCGCTCTCGCCGACCTCGACCCCGACGCCCTCGACTCGCTTGCCCACTTGCTCCGGGAGCGCGCCGCGTGCCGGCGTCGGCGGCTCACCGTCGATGAGGCCCGTGCCGCCGTCGCTGGGGCGCAGATCAGCGAGGCATGGCAGTCCTCGCGGATGGTCGACATCGGGCGCTTGAGAAGGGGCACGGCGGAGCTGATCGTCGGCGGCTGGGAGCCGCCGCAGATCGTCGACGCGCTGGCCGAGGTCGGCCTCGCGGACGCCTTTCCTGACGGAGAAACCATCGCGATGGCCATCGCCGCCGGCATCGCAGACGCCCGGAGGCTCCAACGATGACGATCGTCACCGCCGAGGACGTCGCGGCGCGCGCCTTGCGACTTACGCAACCCGCCGCGAACGGATCGGGGCCGGTAAGCGAGATCGCCGACTTGGACGAGCAGACACTTCCGAACGCGAACGGTTCAAGTTCACCCTGGCCGGAGAACGACCTGTTCCGGCGATGGAGCATGCCCGAGCTGCTGGCCGAACCCATCGCCTTCGAGTGGATGGTGCGCGGCCTGTTGGCCGATCCGACATACGGACAGGTTGCCGGCGAGATGAAGACCCTCAAGTCGACAGTGCTCGACTTCGTCATGGTCGGCCTCGCTGCCGGGGTCCCGATCTTCGGCCAATTCGATCCGATGCACGCTCGTCCGGTCCTGGTCTACGTCGGTGAGGGTGGACGCGCCCTGTGGACCCGGCGCATCCGGCGCATCTGCTCGGCGGTGGGCGTCGGCCCGGCCGACCTCGACCTGCACCCGTGCTTCGATCTGGCGCCGATCGGGAGCCTCGTGTTCCAAGAATCGTTGCGACGCGACCTCGAAGAGGTGCGACCCGCACTGGTGGGGGTAGACCCGTGGTACAGCTTCCACGGGACGACGACCAAGGCATCGGATCTTCACCAGGAGGGCGCGGTCTGCTCAACGCGCTGTCGACGCCGTGCATGGACGTAGGCGCCAGCCTCCTCGTGGTCAACCACTTCAACCAGACGGGCGGCGGCTCGTCGCTCAAGCGGATCACGATGGCGGGGTCCGGCGAGTGGGCGGACTCTTGGGTTCTGCTCGAACACCGCGAGAAGCCCGACGTGGCCGTGGGCGTCTTCGCGCTCTCCGTGGAGATCGGCTCCCGGCAGTGGGGCGGGTCCGTGTGGGACCTCGA
Source organism: uncultured Acidimicrobiaceae bacterium (assembly GCA_963840435.1). Taxonomy (GTDB): domain Bacteria; phylum Actinomycetota; class Acidimicrobiia; order Acidimicrobiales; family RAAP-2; genus Bog-473. The sequence continues at coordinate 379,998 of CAWIYY010000003.1, forward strand.
CCTCGACATCGGACGCTTCGACGAGGACACCGGCACCCACGACGGAGAGATCACTTGGGACCTGCGCCGGGCAACGCCGCCCGACTCGATCAAGCGCATGTCGGCCGTGGAGCGACAGCGGCTCAACATTCTCGACACGCTGGCCGACGAGCCGTGGCGGCTGACCAAGACCGGAGTGAAGGAGATCGTGAAGGGCGACCGGACCGCCTTCGCCGTGGCCTTTGACGAGCTGGCTGCAGAGGGTCGGATCACCCACGACAAGGTCGGCCGGGCCGAGGCGGGCACGACCAAGGGACGGCTCCTGTGGGGCGTGAGCGCCGAGTGACCGCCCGTGTTGGTAGTGAAGATGCCCGACTGCTGGGCAAAGAACCAGGGCGGGCGGTCGCCCGTGTTCATCGCTCGGGTTCATTGTCACGCCGCCCCGCCAATCAAGGCGGGCGGTGTACACACCTATAAGCCCGCCCTCCTTGGTGGCCCCACGGCCTCGCGTGCTGTGGGACCGGCGCTATCGCGAAAACCCGGAGCGACGAAAGCCGCGGCCGAGTCGACCTCTTGACCCTCACTCAAGTATTGGACGCGTCAGCCCAGGTCAGAGCTCCCGTGTCAACCCGATGTCAACGCCCCCGGTGGCCCCGTGACAGGCCCCGAGAGCGCCACGACCGAGCTAGTGGCGGGTGACCGCGCTACAGCGCCCCGTCAGGGCCTGTGGCCCCCCTACGAGCCGGGCAACAGGGCTGCCGAGAAGCACGGGGCGACCTCAGCGTTCCGCGTCAGCCAGGCGGCCCAGGAAGTCATGGCCTGGGTCGAAGAGCGTGCCCCGTGGCTAGTGGCCGACCTCGACGTCCTGGCCGTAGAGCGCTTCTGCCGGGTCGAGGCACGCGCGCCGGCTGTACCACAGCGCCATCGAGCAGATTCGGTCCGAGCGGGGCATCGACCGAGTGCCCGAGTACCTGCTCCGGCAGGCGCGCTCCGAGGACGCCCTCGCCGACCGCCTCGCGGGCGGACTCGGTCTGGTGCCCGAGGGCCGGGCGCGTCTGGTCAGGGACTCGGCCGTCGCCCGTCACTACGCCAACGACGCCCTGGCCGCTCTGCAGGTCGAGGGCCGCCAGCTGAGGTTGCAGGCCGAGTCCCGACATGAACTGACGAACGGGGAGACGCCGTGACCATGCTCGCATCCGGTTGCGACAGCGCGACCGACGCCGCGGTCGACCTCCTCGCGTCCTTCGTCTTGGAGGACGGCAGCCGATGGGGCGACACGGCGGCACCGTGGCAGTGGGAGCGCGCCCGTGACCACTTCGACGCGGACTCACCGCCCTTCACCTGGGACCAGCGACCCAGAGGCGGGCGCAAGACGACCGACGCCGCCGGGGCGATGGTGGTCGACCTCCTGACGGTCCTCCCGCCCGGCTCGACCTGTCACGACTTCGCCAGCGACCGGGACCAGGCCCGCCTCCTGCGCGACTGCGTCCTGGGGTTCTCGGCCCGCACGCCCGGCCTGTCGTCGGCTCTGGTGGTCGACGCCTACCGCGTCACGGCCACCGCCACCGGGTCGTGGGTCGAGATCATGTCGGCCGACGCGGCCAGTGCCTACGGACTGCGCTCGGCGCGGACGGTCGCCGATGAGCTTTGCCAGTGGCCCGACACCCCGAGCGCCCGCTCGCTGTGGCAGGCCATCGTTTCGGGCATGGGCAAGGTGCCCGGCGCGCGGCTGATCCGTCACGACGACGCCGGGGTCGCCCGGCAGTTGGCAGCATGGCGTCTACCTGGCCGCCAAGGCGTCGCCGTTGTGGCGCGTGGTCGAGGTCCCCGGTCCCCTGCCGTGGGTGTCCGAGGCGTTCCTCGACGACCAGCGCGGCCAGCTCCCGCCGTCGGTGTTCGCCCGGATGCACCTGGGCGAGTGGCACGCGGGCGAGGACAAGCTCACCGACCCGAGCGACCTGGAGCGGTGCATCGTCCTGCCCGGCCCGCAAGGACCCGAGCCGAACCGCCGCTACGTCGTCACCGCGGACCTGGGCATCGTCCACGACGCCAGCGTCGTCTGCGTGAGCCACGCCGAGCCGACCCTCGACGCCGTTGGCCGCACCATCGGTCGCCGGGTCGTCCTCGACCAGCTCCGGGTCTGGCGTGGCACGCGGAGGCACCCGGTACAGCTCGCCGACGTCGAGGCCGCCATCGCTGAGTTCGCCCACCACGTTCGGGGCCCGTGTCGTGTGCGACCCGCACGAAGCGGTGTCGATCCTCCAGAACCTCCGTACCAAGGGTGTCGCCGCCGAGCCCTTCCTGTTCACGGCTCAGAGCGTCGGACGTCTGGCGCTGGCGCTGTACCAGGCGATCAAGTCCGGGACGCTGCGCGATCTGGCGCGACGACGACCTCGTCGCCGAACTGCTCAACGTCCGCCTCGTCGAGAAGGGGCCGGGGCAGTTCCGGCTCGACCACGCGTCCTCTGGTCACGACGACATGGCCGTATGCCTTGCGATGGCGACGGCGACACTGCTGGAGCGCCCGGTGACCGGCGGCTGGGGTCACCTGTTCTACGCCCGGACCTGCCCGACGTGTGAGGCCACGGTGCCCGAGTCCGCCGTCGAGTGCCCCAAGTGCGGAGCAGAGCTGGTGGTGGTGAGCCCCACGCCTTTGAGCGAGAACCCGTGGGCGCATGTCTACGGCGTGAGCGACAAGACGCTGCCAAACGCGGCTGGTTCGGCGCTGCCGCCGACGCGGGGCAACGCGGCTGGTTCGGATGATCGACGAAAGGAAAGCACCATGAGCAAGCGCCAAGTGCCCGCACAGTTGTCCCGCTCCGGGGTTAATCCCTTTTCTCCGGGGCGGACACGCCGGGAAGTTGAAGCCCGGCGCGCCGGGTCTGGTCGTTTCGTCCGACGGCGGCGGCCAGGCCCGGCACCTTCGACAGAGACAGGAGAACACCATGAGCAAGCGAAACGACAAGAACGACACGAACGGCGACACGCTCAGCGACGCGCAGGTCCGCGTCCTGGCCGACAACCAGATCACCTACGACTCCGCGACGAACGACGCCTACGACTCGAGGGCCAGCTCCTCGCAACGTAGCGTCGCTGATCATCGGCATGACCGAGGACCCGCCCGCGGGGTCTGAGTGGGGCAAGGCGTCGGGCTTCGACGCCCTTGGGATGCCGAGCACGGTGCGCATCGAGCCGAACAGCCTGGGACAGCCCGCTCTGCCGTACGCCGCGACGGGCACGCCGCCGGAGACCTTCGACCGCCCCGGTACAGCCATCGACTCCGACGGCCTCATGGGCACACCGGCCGAGCTTCAGGCGCAGAAGCCCGCGACCCACTCGACACTGCCGACGGCGAGGACTGGATCGCCGGCCCCGGCGTCTCGCCGCCTCCCGATGCGCTGGCGGAGGCGCGAGCAGCGGGCGCGGACCTGTGGTCGCGCCTGGTCCCGTCCGGCGACGCCCTCAAGGCGGACCACCGCGAGGCTGCCAGGGGCCAGTACGTCACCGGGCCGTCGCACCCGCCCGGTACGCCGGCCGGTCCGAGTCACGAGGTCGCCCAGGTAGACCTGTCCAGCGACGCCGCGGCCTCCGCGTTCATCCGCTCGCGCCGCGCCCCGACGCCCGCATCGGTCCCCACCGTGCGCGTCGTCCCACCGGAGGAGACGAAGGGGGCTTCGCTGTGACCATCTTCGGACGCAGGGACGCGGACGCCACGTCGGCACGACAGGCCGCTGTGGTCCCCTCAGAAGCGACGGACGCGCACGCCCGCAGCGACCCCGCGCAGACTGCGTGCGGACGCCGCACAGCTCGTCGCTGTCGCGACAGCCGACGCGGAGCGAGGAGTGCGAGACGCGCAAGCGCGCGCCGACGCACTCCTGGCCGAGGCCATCCGGCTCGAAGCCGACCAAGCCGAGCGCGAACACGTGGGTGCCTACCTCGCCGCCGTCGAGCACGGACAGGGCGCGCTCGCGCAGACGGTCACCGCCTGGGAGCACGCCAACGACGGCACTGGCGCAGGCCACGACCGAGCGCGACGCCCAACGTGAACGCCAGCGGCAGGCCGAGGCCGAGGCGGAACAGGCCCGCAGACAGCTCCGCTCCCTCGCCGACGGCGGCGCCGACTTCGACGCGATCAAGTCGGCGAGGATCGACCTGGCCGCAGCCGAGGACGTGCCCCGGCTCCTCGCCCCCTCGGTCGAGCGGGCCGAGGGGACCGTGACGCAGAGCCGGGAGCGTCTCGCAGAGAACGAGCTGGCGGTCCGCAGGGCGTGGGTGGTACTCCAGAACCTCTCGGCCACCGAAGGCGTGGAGCGTCCGGCGTGCGTGCCGGCGCCTCGCTCCTCCCTCGCCGAGAAGCTCGCCGACGTTCGCGCGCATGGACGCCATCATGCGCGCACCCCTCAGCCCCGCGGCTCAACAAGAGAGAGCACTGCGCGCCGCTCGTCCGCGACGCGGCCAGGCGGGTCCTGCCGCCAGAGCTCGACCCGCTGACGCGAGCCGGCAACGCCGCGGCGACGTTCCTGGCGAACCAGTACCGGGGGTGACCATGACGCTGCACCTCACCGATGACGCGCTGGACGGGGACTGGCGCCGCTACGCTGCGTGCAGGGGCATGGACGCTGAGCTGTTCTTCCCGCTGCGGGGCGAGGCCGACGAGGCCGCTTCGCTGTCGCGACCTGCGGGACCTGCCCGGTGCGCGGGGAGTGCGCCGCCTACGCGCTGGCCCACGGCGAGCACTTCGGCGTGTGGGGCGGGCTGTCCGAGAACCGGCGCAAGCGCCTGCGCCGGGCAGGTGCAGTCGTGACCGTCTCGTCCCGGCCTCGGTCGCCAGCGTCACCGTGCACGCGGCCGGCCGCTCGCCCTCCACACCCACGCGCCGGGGGATCGACCCGACCTCCACGGCGACGGAGCTGCTGGGCGATCATCGTGCAGCCCGGTGTGCGAAGCGCGGCCATCGTCTCGGGCTTCGGACTGTGGGCCGACGGCGACGCCAGGGCCGTAGAAGGCGACGGCAGGGTCGACGTGTACGTCACCGTGCCCCCCGACGAGGCCGAGGTCCGATCCAGCGGCCGAGCCAGACAGCCCCGGTCCTCAACGTCACCCTTCCGAGCATCACCGTCAACGTCCCCAAGCAGAAGCGCCAGAAGCGCGAGCGCCAAGGTCACCGTCCACTCTCCCGACGTCCACGTCGCCGCCCCGGTGGTCAACGTCGAGGCGCCGGCACCCACCGCTCGCACGCACGCCGAGTGCGTCGTCGTAAGGACGGGACGATGGTGGTCGAGTCGCTGCCGGCCGTCGAGCAGGCCGGGAGAGGTTAGTTGTCCGCCGTTCGCACAAGGCACGCTCCCGAACCACGGAGGAGTACCGGTGACCCGGCTCACGAAAGGCATTGAGCAGGGCCTGGAGATGGTCGATGTAGCCACCCTCACCTTCCATCCCCGCAACGTGCGCCAGGGTGACATCGGAGGCGTCATCGCCTCGATCCGGGAGAACGGTTTCTTCGCCCCGTGTGCGGTCCAGGTCTCGACGCGCTACGTCTGCATCGGGAACCACCGACTGCGGGCCGCCGTCGAACTTGGCATGACACATGTCCCGGTGGTCTGGCTCGAGGTCGACGACGACGCTGCACTACGGATCATGCTGGCCGACAACAGGGCTTCGGATCTCGCCACTAACAATGAGGCCGATCTCGCTGCATTGCTCCAGGAGCTTTACGAGGCCGAGCGTGGCCTAGCAGGAACGCTCTACGACGGTGATGACCTTGACTCCCTCCTCGCGAGCCTCAACGAGGACCCCGTTCGGCGAGGGCTGACGGACCCCGACGATATTCCCGAACCACCAACTCCGATCTCCAAGCGTGGCGATGTGTGGCTGCTGGGTCCACACCGCCTCATGTGCGGCGACGCCACCGACCCAGCCGACGTTCTCCTGTTGATGGACGGGGGCAAGGCCGACATGCTCTGGACCGACCCGCCCTACGGCGTGAACTACGTCGGCAAGACCAAGGACGCGCTGACGATCGACAATGACGGGGCCGACGACTTGCCGGCCCTGCTCGCCGCAGCCTTCTACGCGGTCGACCAGGTCCTGGTCGACGGGGCCGCCTTCTACGTCGCCCATCCCGCCGGACCACTGTCAGTGGAGTTCTACAAGGCCGCCACCGCTGCCGGTTGGCGCATCCACGAAACACTGGTGTGGGTGAAGGACACTATGGTCCTTGGCCGCTCCGACTACCACTACCGTCACGAGCCCTTGCTCTACGGCTACACCGCGGGGGGTGGACGGCGTGGACGTGGAGCTCAGGGATGGTACGGCTCCAATGCCCAGACTTCGGTGTTCGAGATCCCTCGTCCCCGGCGATCCGAAAGTCATCCGACGATGAAGCCGGTGGAGTTGATCGCTCGGTGCTTGCGCAACAGCGCACCACCGTTCGGGGGTGTCGTCCTCGATCCCTTCGGCGGGTCGGGGTCCACGCTCATCGCGTGTCACGAGACCGAGCGTGTAGCTCGACTCCTGGAGCTGGACCCGACTTACGTCGACGTCATCGGAAGACGGTTCCAGGAGTACAGCGGACTCATGCCGGTAAAGCAAGCAACAGGCGAGTTGGTCGACTTCTCCCTTGACGGGACGGTAAGGACGCGGACGATGGCGGTCGAGTCTACGCCGAGCACCAGCCCGTAGTTGCCCTTCGACAGACCTGCTGACCTGCAAGCCGAGAACGCGGACCCAGTCGTGGTCATCTGCGCACCCAGCCTTCAGACGGCTCGAAAGCTGATGACAGAATCCCCGTGGCGAGTTGACCGACGCGCACAGAAATGGCTCCAGATCCCAAACCAGAGTCGGGGATGGCCCACCATTCATCGGGCGCGAAACCCCGAGGAAGGCAGCTCGCGTAGCTCCTTGACATCGTAATGAACGCGCGCCGGATTCGTTGGCGCTCGACATACGCGGGCAGAAGGTGAGCCAGGCGAGGTTGCCATACCGACCAGGTTTGCGTGGGCAAGTACGCGTCATATTTGTGAATTGACTCTTCCGGTCTCAGCAACCCATACCCGCCAGAGACGATCAAGCAATGGAGTCCGCGGCCGAGGGCCTCGATGAGCAGATCGCGAAAGTCGAGCGTCTTGTATGGCTGGCCGGTGTACCAGGCGAGAGCGGACCGCAAGACGGACGACTCGTCGATCGAAGTTTTCGGATTCTCCCATGCCTTAGTCCGTCCTTGATCGAGACGCGCTCGTTCGTCTTCTCCAAAAAACTCGCCCACGGAGCGACGCGGCAACTCCGGTACTCGGATTCCGTTCTTGCTCTTGCAGCACGGAATCACCAATAGCGTGTCACTGAGGTCATCTACAAGAGCCATGGCTGGATTGATTTCCTTCAGCGTTGCGTCGACCCGATCACCAAACTGGGAAAGCTCAAGATCCGTTAGAGGAGAGCCACCCACGAACTCCTTGTTCCAGAGCCCGCTCTCGCGCACATTGACTTGGTAGCAAGAGTGGCCGAGCCAACTCGGGCTCGGGCGACAGTCCGTGCAGCCGGCCAGGGAGGCGATCAGCCCCGCCTCAAGGCGGTTCCGAAGCTCCATGTCGTCAATCCGTACGCAGCGGAACCGGAACCGCGATGCGAGGTTCTCGGAGACGACTGCCTCGGTGGCCTCGCATTTGATGCATTCGTCGCCATCTTGCAGCTCCCAATGACCCCGGCCCGGAAGGGGGAGCAGACACGGGTCATGCGAGTCTGCACGTCGTAAGAGGGCGCCCCCGAGATATCGCCTGAAGACGCTGAAGTTCTTCGCGTTTCGCTTTGTTCGGTAGTGGTCGCGGAGTCGCGGGCGCAGCCGCCCGGCGCTCCGAGGGTGGTTACCGACACGGACTATCCGTCCGCTGCGGGCGTGCTGGCTGTCCTCTCCGGTCTCATAGAAGAAGTACAGCCCGTCCTTGAACGGAACATCCTCAGGCGATGTGTACAGGGGCAGACGAGCCAGGAGGCCGTGCACACGCTCACAGTTCGATGACGCCGATCTTGAACCCGGGTCCGACGATTTGCCTTCACGCCGAATGGGCTCGCGAGGGAGTACGCCACCTTTCCTGCGTGCGTGAGGGGCACCACCAGTCTTGATCCGAAGTTTGAGGCCCGCTGTGATGGAGAACACGAACACCGTTGCCGGCCACTGATCGAGCAGACCTTCCCGTCCGACAACCCGACCGAGGGCTGTCGCATGCGCCATTCCGCCCGAAACATCCTTTCGGCCAACCACCGTCGTCGTTCCAGACCAGGAGGCACGATCGCCGAGTGCGGTAAGCCCTGAGACATCTAGCTCACTCACGTGGCCCGCTGCAGCGTTCTCGATCGCGGACCGGAGTTCGCTTATGTGACCCCTCCAGTACGGTTCGTACTTGGAACTCATGATGAGGAGTCCACCATTTCAGGATCAGTCCGGCCCGTGGTCAGGGTAGGACAAGTCGTACCCGTGGTCCTTCGCCCAGGCGGTGAACGCCGCGACCGAAAGCCCACCAGTCCATCTCTCATCCACCTTCCACGCCTTCCACAACCCGGGCTGCCCTTTGCCTTCTGCCGCATGGACCGGGAAACGCATGAAGAGCACCCCGTCCTCGAGGAGGAGGAACTCGCCCGCCCCAGACGTACCCGCCAAAGTCCTCTTCATTGAAGTCGAATCACAAAGACCCGATACGCGAGAACCCTGTTGTCATCGGACCAAGGGACGCTCGACGCCGACCTTGAACACTCCTAGATCGGGGCGTGGGGGGTGACTGGCCGTGTCAGTGCATCTGGCCGATGTCTCCAGGCTGCACCGACCCCCATGCAGGTACAACTCGGGCCCTCGAGCACAACCGTGGCCTCGAGCAGGACAATTTGTCCGAAAGGCACAGGATTGACACAGAATGCTATATCTGCTTTTATAGCAAACATGACATTCTGTGGACGGGACGAGGTGACCAGATCGGAATTGTCGATCCGTATTCACCGGACCCTGACCGCCGAGCTGGAACTGGCGAAATGCCTGGCAGACACGCCTTTTATGGGGCGATCAGGTTGTGACGGAACGGAGGATTCGCCTAAGTCGGGCCGCTTCGCAGTGACATATGAGGCTCTCCCAGCTACACTGACCAGCGAATCCTCCCCGCCTCTCTGGACGCCATTGCTGTCCCGGGATGGCGGGGTTTTACGTTGGCGGGGGCTCTCGAAGTGGCTGAGCACCGTGTGACGGTCTTCGTCGACTACCAAAACGCTGTACAAGCGGATAAGGGGCACCTTCGACCCCAGTGACGGTGAGCCACACCCTTTCGGTCAGATCGATCCCTTCCGGTTGGGCGTGGCCCTGGCTGGACCCAATCGGAATCTCATAGGCGTTCGGGTTTACAGGGGCCTGCCGTCCCCCAAGCACGACAGCGCCAGCGCCGGAGCCGCCGACAGGCAAGTCGCGAGCTGGAAGAAGAACCCGGTCGTCGAGGTCATCACCAGGCCCCTCAACTACCGCGACCCGACAGCTCCTAGAGAGAAGGGAATCGACGTCGCTTTGGCGGTCGATTTCGTAATGCTGTCTCGTGACGACTTCGACATTGGCATCATCGTGTCGGCAGACACCGATCTCTTGCCGGCGCTCGAGGCCGTCCACCGTACGAAGGGTTCCGGGTCCTGCGAAGTCGTGTCTTGGATCAGGTCAGGGACGCCACCTCAGGTTCTCAGGATTCCAGGCGTGGCGATGAAAGTGCACGCCATGTACGAAGCGGATTATCGGGTCATTGCGGATCTAACCGATTACAACCGTCGCGTCCGTAAACGAAGGGGACACAGCTAGCCATGGCATACGAGGCCGACGTACCTACAACTCTGCTCGCGATCCGAGCGCAACTGCATTTAACCCAAGAGCAACTCGCCGAACGTCTTGGGGTCTCCTTCGCGACCGTCAACCGCTGGGAGGGCGGAAATACTCGACCCCAGAGGGCAGCCCTAACTGCCATCGAAGCACTTGCAGCCGAAGCGGGCGTGGACGGTGCCAACGACCCTGCCGGTGAGGCAGCACCCATACCCCGGCGCCGACGACGGACCTCTTCATACGGAAACTCCACGACCAAGCCGATGGAGCAGATGCTCTGGGACGCGGCCTGCTCGATCCGCGGCGAGAAGGACGCCCCGAAGTTCAAGGACTACCTGCTGCCGCTGCTCTTCCTGAAGCGGCTATCGGACGTCTTCGACGACGAGATCGACCGGCTCGCCGAGGATTACGGCGACCGGGATGTCGCCTTGGAGATCGCCGAAGCCGACCACGCCCTGCTTCGCTTCTATCTGCCGCCCGAGGCGCGCTGGGGTGTCATCAGCGGACGGCGTGACGTACGACTGGCCGCTCGACGACCGGGGGCGCTCGACCGCACCCAAGGACATCGGCGAGCACCTGACCAAAGCGGTGCGCGCCGTCGTCCGGCACAACCCGGCGCTGTCCGGCGTCATCGACGTCGTCGACTTCGCTGCCGAGCGCAACGGCGAGCGCGACATCAACCCGGCCAAGCTGCGCGGCGTCGTCGAGACCTTCTCCGACCCGCGCTACCGCCTCGGGCCTTGCCGACGTGCAGCCGGACTTCCTCGGCCGCGCCTACGAGTACCTGCTGCGGAAGTTCGCCGAGGGCTCGGGTCAGAGCGCCGGCGAGTTCTTCACGCCGACCGAGGTCGGCTTCCTGATGGCGCACATCATGCGACCGCAGGCCCGGCGAGACCTGCCACGACTACGCCTGCGGCTCCGGCGGGCTGCTCATCAAGCTGCAGCTCGTCGCTCGCGAGCTCGACCCGACGAGCAAGGTGCCGCTGAAGATGTACGGCCAGGAACTCCAGGCCGAGAGCTACGCCGTCGCCGAGATGAACACGATCATCCACGACATGGACGTCGACCTGCGCGCGGCGACACGATGATCAATCCGAAGTTCCGCGACGCCAGCGGGTAGCCCTGATGCGTTACGACATCGTCGTCGCCAACCCGATGTGGAACCAGCCGTTCTCGACGGAAGTCTTCGCCGATGACCCCTTCGATCGCTTCACAAAGGCGGGCGGCGTCACGTCGGGCAAGGGCGACTGGGCTTGGCTGCAGCACACGCCATCGCCTTCATGAATGACCGTGGACGCGCGGCGGTGGTGCTCGACACCGGCGCGGTGACGCGCGGCTCTGGCTCGAAGAACGAGGACAAGGAACGGAACATCCGAAGTGGTTCGTCGAGCACGACCTCATCGAGGGCGTGATCCTTCTGCCCGACAACCTCTTCTACAACACGACTGCCGCAGGCGTGATCGTCGTGCTCTCGAAGCACAAGCCCCCGGCTCGCAGAGAGAAAATCGTCCTGATTAACGCCAGCCGGCGGTTTACGAAGGGCAGGCCCAAGAATCACATAGCAGATGCTGACGTGGCAGATCTCGCCCGGATGTACCTCAGCGGTGAGTCGATTGACGGCGAGGTGGCGCTGATCTCGGCGCAGCAAGCTGCGGACGCGGACTACAACCTCAGTCCTGCCCGTTGGGTAACGCGGGCTGGCGACGATGCACGCCGTTCCGTGACGGACATTGTCGCTGACCTCCTCGTGCTTGATGAGCAGGCCCACGAAACCGACGCCGCTCTCAGGGAAGTGCTGGCCAAGCTGTGAACGCCGACTGGCCCATGAGGCCGCTTGGTGAGCTGTTCGAAATCGGGGCCGGAAAGACCATGTCTGTTGCCGCGAGGACCGGCGAGCACAAGGTGCCGTTCCTCAGGACCTCGAACGTCCTGTGGGACCGGATTGATCTCACCAACCTCGATGAGATGGCCATCCCAGCACACGAGCTGGCCGAAAAGTCGCTTCGAGTCGACGACTTGTTGGTCTGCGAGGGGGGTGAGATTGGGCGCGCTGCAGTGTGGGACGGCCGGCTGCCAGCACCCATCTCGTTCCAGAACCATCTGCACCGGCTGCGGCCGAGGGTCGCTGACGTGGAGCCGCGCTTCTATGTCTTTTTCTTGCAGTCTGCGTTCACTCAGCTCGGCCTGTTCGAAGGCGCAGGAAACAACACGACCATTCCGAACCTATCCTCTGGACGGTTGGCTGCTCTGGAGGTGCCACACCCACCATTGCCGGTGCAGGAAGCAGTCGTCCGAGTGTTGTCTCAGGTGAGGAAGGCCCAGACCGTCCACGAGCAGATATCCGACCTAGCCTCGGAACTACGGCGGACAACGATGCACCAGGTTATCAGTCGTGGCCTTCGCAAGGAGGAGCGAACGGAGACCGAGATTGGGCCGGTGCCAGCAAGTTGGACGGTCGGCCCGGTGGGAGAGTTCGCAGAGTTTCAGCGAGGCTTCGACATCACCAAAAGCGAACAGGTCGAGTCGGGACCCGTCCCGGTTGTTTCGTCCGGCGGTGTCAAGAGCTTTCACAATGTTCCAAAAATTGCGGGTCCCGGGGTTGTGATCGGGCGAAAGGGGTCGATCGGCGCGCTTCACTACATCGCCTCCGACTACTGGCCACACGACACGACTCTGTGGTGCAAGGACTATCGAGGCAATCTGCCCAAGTTCGTCTTCTACCGGCTTCAGCTGCTGGACCTGAAACGACTGGATTCAGGAGCCGCGAACCCCGCACTGAATCGCAATTTCTTGCACGCAGAGCTGATCAGCTGGCCAGGTCTCGACGAGCAGGCAGAGATCGTCCATGTCCTCGACACCTTGGACCAGAAGATCGACCTGCATCAACGAAAGCATGATGTTCTGGAAGAGCTGTTCATGTCGTTGCTTCACAAACTGATGACCGGCGAGATCACCTTGGAGAACGTGGACTTCTTAGGGTTGCCGGCGGAGACCCGAGATCCCGGCGAGGCCGTGGCGTGACGGTCCTTTCGATCAGCGAGGCGATCTCGGTGCAGTTTCCGATGGTGAAGCACGCCAGCGAGGTCGGATGGACAGTCCTCACGCCCGAAGAGGCGGAAGTCATGCGGCACGGGCGGGCGGGCATGCTTTTCACTGACGTTCTTGAGGACAAGCTCCGGGAATTCAATCCGTGGCTGAGTGAGGACCAGGCGCGGGCCATTGTCGAAACGATCGAGGCCCTTCCGCCAACAATCGAAGGGAACAGGGAGGTCCTGCGCTGGATACGGGGCGAGCGTCAGTGGCGTGACGAGTTCGAGAACCGCAACCGCCCAGTCCAGGTTGTGGATTTCGTTAACCCAGCCGTCAATGAACTGCACGTGACGTGGGAGTGGAAGATCGAGCCACCGGCTCGCGCCAAGGGCAACCGGGCCGATGTCATCTTCGTCCTGAATGGCATACCCGTCGCCATTGTCGAGCACAAGAACCCGAAGGACGGGGACGCACTCACGCGTGGCATCAAGCAGCTGCGGCGTTACGAGATCGAGACACCCGAGCTACTGACCCAGGCACAGCTCTACAACGTTACCCACCTCATCGGATACTGGTACGGCGTTACTTGGAATGCCACACGGAAGCACATCACAAAGTGGAAGCAGACTGAAGACGAGACGTACCGCTTTGCGGTTCAGTCCTTTTTCGAGCCACACGAGTTTCTACGCACTCTGCGCGAGTGGATTCTCTTCTACATTGAAGACGGTGAGATGCGGAAGTCGGTGCTTCGCGAACACCAACGGATTGCGATCGACAAGATCGTGGCACGTTGCGCAGATCCGACTAAGACTCGCGGTCTGATCTGGCACACTCAGGGCTCAGGCAAAACCTTCACGCTCCTTACGGCTGCGCAGCTGATCCTTGAGGACAAGGCTCGCTTCAGCAATGCCACGGTGATTGTGGTTGTCGATCGCACCGAACTGGAAGGCCAACTGAAGGAGTGGGTTGAGCGCCTCTTCGGCGAGCTGCAGGAAAACGATATCCCGGTCCGCCGCGCCAATAGCAGGGAGGACCTGCAAGACATTTTCGACTCTGACTTTCGCGGGTTGGTCGTGTCGATGATCCACAAGTTCGAGGAAATCCGGAAGCACAGCTCCGAGCGTGACAATGTTTACGTTTTCATCGACGAGGCTCATCGGTCCGTGGCCAAAGACCTCGGCTCATACCTAATGGCCGCAGTTCCGAACGCCACCATCATCGGCTTCACGGGCACACCGGTCGGGAACACCCGCGACGGCTCGGGAAGTTTTGAGATCTTCGGCGCTCAGGACGAAGATGGCTTTCTCGACAAGTACTCGATCATCGAATCGATCACTGACGAGACGACACTACCGATCAAGTACATGCTTGCACCTTCGTCGATGCGCATGAGCACCGAGGATCTTGACGAACAGTTCTTCAAGTTGGCTGATCAGGAGGAGATCACCGACATTGAGGAACTGAACCGGGTACTCGATCGCGCCGTCGGTCTGCGGGTCTTCTTGAGTGCTGACGATCGCGTGGAGCATGTCGCCAAGTTCGTCGCCGAGCATTTCAAGGAAAATGTGCTGCCGCTTGGCTACAAGGCCTTCCTTGTGACAGTCGATCGCGAGGCCTGTGCGAAGTACAAGGCAGCACTCGACCGCCACCTGCCACCCGATTGGTCCGAGGCCGTGTATAGCAAGAATCCGAACGATGCGGTCGATCGACCCGCAGTCGCGGCGCTGCAGCTGACTGACGAGCGCGAGACGGAAGTCCGCCGGCTGTTCAAGAAGCAGGAAGAGCAGCCCAAGGTCCTCATTGTCACCGACAAGCTTCTGACCGGCTACGACGCTCCCGTGCTGTACGCCATGTACCTCGACAAGCCAATGCGCGATCACGTGCTGCTGCAGGCAATCGCCCGGGTCAACCGACCGTTCATCGATGATGATGACGTGCGCAAACGGGTCGGCCTGGTCGTGGACTTCGTCGGCATCCTCGGGCAGCTCAACAAGGCACTGCAGTTCGACTCCAACGCGGCCGCAGGTGCCCTGGAGGATCTCGATGTCCTTATGGTCGACCTACGTGACAAGATCGGGACGGCAGTGAACGACTACCTCCAGGTTGACGGCACGATCATGGCCGACGCCCAACTGGAAGGTGTGGTGTACGGGCGTTTCGTCGACCCCGACGCCCGGAAGCGGTTCTTCGACGACTACAAGGACATCGAGAACCTATGGGAGATCCTGTCGCCCTCGGCCGAGCTACGGGACCATATTGGGACGTACAAGCAGCTCAGCAAACTCTACGCGGCCGTCAGCAACGCATTCTCGGAGACGGGTGGGTTCCTTGCCGATCTCGAGCACAAGACGCGACGACTCGTCGAGGAGACGGCGGTCCAAGATGGGCTCGGGCGGTTCTCAAAGGTGGTGACATTCGATGTCGAAACCTTGGAATCACTACGGGACGAGGAAGGGCCCGACGAAGGCAAGGTGTACAACCTATTGCGCGGCCTTCGGAAGGAAATGGAGGACGACCCGGCGGCGGCAGTGATCCTGCAGGGAATCATGGAACGCAGCCAGCGCATCATCCAGAATCTGGAGGAGAGGAAGATAACAGGACTCGCCGCCATGGACGAGTTGGCTGGCCTGGCGGCAGAGAAGAGCGTCGCCAGAAAGAAGGCGGCGCAGAGTGGCCTTTCCGCGGTTGGATTCGCGGTCTACTGGGTTATGGAGCAGCATGCGACAGTGGCTGCCGCCGGCGTTGACCCGATGGCTGCTGCACAAGAAGTTGAAGGCGTCCTGGCAAAGTTTCCAAACTGGCGCGAAAACGCGGACGAGAAGCGCCAGCTTCGGCGCAACCTGTACAAGCCACTTCTGCAGATACCAACACAACAGCGCGCCTCGGTGATCGAACACGTGATGCAGATCCTCGAGCGCGCCGCATGAGCAGCAGCGCATACTTCTACCCTGAGCAAGAACTGAGACGTCGCACAACGGCCTGGGCGCTGAAGCTGAAGGTCAATCCTGCCTCGCTGCGCTTTGAAGATCTAGAAGATAGGTGGGGGTCCTGCTCGCAGTCTGGGGAGGTCACCCTTGCGCTCGACCTTCTCAATATGGACGAGCGGTTCCAGAACTACGTCATCGTTCACGAGTTGCTCCACATCCGCGTCCCGTCGCATGGGAAACGCTTCCAGGCATTGCTGTCCGCCTATATCCCCGACTGGCGAGGGCTTGAGTCGGCAGTTCGAAACAGCAACAAAAGCGTTGACGGCTAACTCGAGGAACATGGCGGAGTGCAGACCGATTCCCACCCGTTGACATTTCCCGCGAACGAGCCGTTGACGGACGTGCGCGGGCGGTTTGAAGCGATGCGGGTGGACCTCAATTGGGTACATCTGCACAAGTCATTGTTTTGGGACGTGGTACACGGCCTCGAAAGGGATTCGCCGGGAACGTCACAGTTGTGGCTTGGCCACTACCTGGATCTCTATGTCCATGCGCAAGCCGTCGCGATCCGCCGAATCGTTGGCGGGCCGCAATCGGGCAGCGATGCGTGCCTCTACAGAATTTCTCAAGATTCTCGAGGCGAATGCCAGCTCAATAACGATCGAACATTTGGCAAGGATTCATGTCTACGTGTCAACTGGCAGCAGAGAACCCGATGACGCCAGGCGACACGCCGGCTCAATTGAGCAAGAGTGGGGAAATGGGCGCGGGACTCTCAGTAAGGCAAATATCACACGGGACATAGCCGTCCTGAAGAGCGACACTGAACTGGTGACAACTTGGGCAACGGAGCACGTCGCACACCTCAGCCTTCAGCCGCCTCCCGACGGACTCAAGATCGGTGATTTCGACAAGGCAATCGCCGACGTGGTGGCCGTCTATCGCAAGTACGGCATTCTTCTCACCGCCACCGACTAAGCAATCGACGAGAACGTCCCCGGGCTTGACTGGTGGCTGGCCCTCAGCACCTTGTTCGCCCAGCGCGGGCCGGATCAGACACAGAAGGACGAGGTTTAGGGGCTCGGACTACGCGTGACGTTCCACCTGGCCTGCTCCAGCTGGGGGTCGATCAGCTGTGCCCTGGTCCGGGCCTCATTCGGTGCCATGGCGATGCAGTGCCGCTTGGTCAGATTCAGCCCACGGGGGGCGGTGACAGGCGTATGCCCGAAAGCGGCACGGCGGCGGCGGCGTCTGTCCTAGTCCGAAGCACGGGCCGAGCCTGACTGGCTCCCGGCTTCAACCACGAGCCCCAAGAGCGACCTAAGGGATACTTGGGCACATGCCGGACATTCCGCAGGACTCGGCGGCTGACGCCAAGGCATGGGTCGAAGCGAGTCAGCCGGTCATTGATGCTGCCTATCAGGTGTTTCTCGAGTCCGGCGAGTGGCCCAGCGTTGGCGATCTTCAACGCCACTTTGATCGCACCGGTGACACGACTGATATTCAAGCGATCGTAAACGCCAAGCCCCGTGTGCTCAGCGAGGCTCGTATCTTCTCGCCAGACCGACTTACCCTTGAAGTGCGACACCTCATGTGGGTGGAGAACGCCCGGCCACTGGTCAACATCTGCGTTACTGCGGTTCAACGTGCCGTCGGCGCCTACCTGTCAGACGAACCGGAGCCCATCGTCACAAGCGAAGACACCTTGACGACGTTTCCCTCCGATCGCAGCGGGGGACTGAGGAAACGCGCGTATGACGTGCTCACTCGCGAAAGTCCATCGCCATTCGGCGGAGCGATTATGAATGACGATGGCCACTGGCGGATTAACGTCGACGCCAGATTTGCGCGGCGGTTTCGGGACGTGCGGACGGTTGAGGACTATGTCGCCTCCCAGGACGAGATTCGGCGCGACGTCGCCAGGGAGGCGTCGGGTATGTCCGCGGCATTTCCGGCGTCCGGCGTCTTTAACGCGTTCGAACAACTTGGCGGCGAGCACCAACCCGATGCGATCGCGGGCGCAATCATTCCCGAAACGGCACCCGTTCTTTTCCTGTCATGGAGCCGCACAACCAGCCGTGCCGTAGCCTCCGTACTACATCCGATTCTCGAATCACGCTTGACTGGCGTCGAGGTCTTCTTTTCGCCAACCAGCATCGAACCGGGTGATAACCCCACGCGCCGAATGTTTGAGGAGGGCCTCCTGGCATCCCAAGCGTTGGTCGTCGTGTTGACAGGGCGCAGCGCCGAAAGTCCCTACGTGATATGGGAGACAGCGGCTGCGTGGGCTCGGGAACAACTGGTTATCCCAATCTTCGTTGACATAGAACCCGCAGCCGTTCCAGGACCGCTTAAGGACGTGGTCCAGGGCGTTCACTTGCACGATCGTGCTGACATGGATCGGGCAATCCAGCGATTGGCCTCCCTTTTCGGCGTTCCCGGCGTTAGCCGGCTCTCGGAGATCGAACATGCCGCGCTGGTGAACGCATCACAGACGCCAGATGACACCGACGATGGTCTTGTCGTACCGACCGAGGTTCGGCCAGAAAGCAGGCTCCACGTGGTTCGTGGGAGCCCGTTCCCGCCGACCTGGACGCGAGTCGAAACTCCCGAGAGTGGCCCGATGATCGCCTGGCAGTGCCGGCTCATCGTCACCAACGGTGGAACGCGCCCGACGCGCCCGTTGACGGCCAGCTGAGTTGGTCCGGACGGGTTACGTCATTCATGACTCCGTTGATTCGACCAGGGGAGCCTCTCGTGACAACCCTGGCGCCGAATGAATCGGCAACCCTGATGCTCAACGCTTGGACGCCGCTCGAGGATGGAGAGACCCCTGATGGCGACCTGAGCGCTGACATCCGCCTCTTCAATCGCTTCGAGGGCTCCTCGAATCCTGTACGTGTGACGTTCTCTCCGCCGCCCGTGTCCGCTGTATCGCTTGGGCCTTGAAGATCGGCTGCGATCGTTTACCGGGCAACAAGGGCAACCACGGCGTGCTCCTCGTTAATCCGGAAGGCCAACCTGGCACGAGTCGTAGTCCGCGACTGGCCATGGCATGGCGTAGGCCCGAAACTCTTTCACGCGCAGCAGGAGACGCTGCAAGCGATCACCACCGAGCACGCGCAGTGCGAACAGAGCGGGATTGCCCTGTCTGACGTTGTCGACAACGTAGAGGTAGAAGTTGGGGTCGGTCCGCGCTGCCTCGTATTGGGGGATCTCTAGCGGTAGGTCGGCACCTCTCGCACTCTTGCCAACCGCCTTGACTTCGATGGTTCGGGGCGGGGAGATGATGTCCCCGCCGCTTCGTGTGTATCGGACGTCGACGGGCTCCCGGCCGGCGGCGCGCTCAAGGGCCATTACCCATTCGATCGCCGCGTTCTCGACATCCCGATTGTTTAGGAGTTCGCCCATCGCTCCCGTACTATTTCAGGGTCGCGCCGAACTGGCGCAAGCCCGTCAGGCCCTCAAGGTGATCCGGGCACGCCCACACGCGGAACCACCGATCGCCGCGTGGCGAGAACCATCGCCCGGTCCACGCCGGCGCCTCGACGCAGTGGGTGGCCTGCAGCTGGCGGCTGTAGACCATCTGCCAGCATCGCCCCGGCTGGGCGATGAACCCTGGGCAAGGGTCACCGGGGCGGGGAGGCATCCGCCGATGTTCGCGCCGGGTCAGTCTCTCGGCTACTTGTGGGGCTACCGTTCTCCGATGCGCTTAAGAGCCCTGGTCGAGGCCCGCCTCGCCACCGCCGCCGCCGCCACAGTAGGGCTCTGGGCGCCGTGAAGTCGTTCCGAGGTGAGACCGGGAAGGTTTGGACGTACGACGAAACGTCTCCAATCGGGGACCGCGGCGGGATGGGGGCTGTGTTTGAGGGGTCCGACGAAGGCGGCCGCCGGGTCGCAGTCAAGCTCGTCGAGTTGCGTGGACACACCGAGGGCGATGAAAGGCGCCGTCAGCGAGAGGTTGACATTGCAGATGACCTGATCGAGGGCCGAGCTAGTGGCAGCCCGGTCGATCACCTGCTCCTTCCATTGGACAGGGGTTTGGACGGAGACGATCTATTAATCGTTCTGCCGAGGGCAGATGAATCTTTGAATGCCGCATTGAGGCGCGGAGCCGTCGTTGGCTCCAACGCGCTGGAAGTGTTCCGAGAGGTCTGCGAGGGACTGATCGAACTGGCGGGATTGTCCATCCTCCACCGAGACCTGAAACCGGCGAACGTGCTGATGCTCGGAGGAATGTGGAAACTAGCCGATTTCGGATTGGCACGTAACACGTCTGAGCCAACTGGGACCTACACCTTTCTGGGGGCGGGCACCTACCCGTACATGGCGCCAGAGCTATGGCAAGGGAAACAGGCCACCGTGAAATCTGACCTCTACGCCCTCGGTGTGGTCGCCTACGAGCTTCTCGTCGGAGCGCGCCCGTTCAACGGACCGGGTGAGGACGAGTTCCGGCGGCAACACCTGAACGATGACCCTCCCGACCCGACCTCCCTCGCCCCGCCGCTTCAGAGGATCGTGCTGCGTCTACTCAGAAAGGACCCGAATACTCGGTACGAGGACGCTCGATCCGTCCTGGAAGCGCTCGACAAGGTTGGCCCAACACTCGAGCCAGATCAGCGCGCACTTGCCGAAGCAGCGCTGGCAGCGGACAAGCGACGATCAGCGTCGGACGCCGAAGAACGGGAAAGGCAAAATGCTGCCGAAGCATCCGAGGCCAGGAGAACCCAGGCCAGGGCTGAACTCGAGGAGATCCTGGAGGAAGCTAGGGAGCGAGCGGCTGCAGCCATTCCAGAGGTCACACTCGTTAATGACGGGGCGCAATGGCACTTCGGTGTCGCGTCCGCCCGATTGACTATTCACCCGTTCACTTCGTACTGGTTCCAGGACGAACACCCCGACGATCCTCTCGTCAGCGCCTGGGCTGTGTACTCGTCGATGTACGGAACTCGCTCCGTGATTGCGAACATCGTGTGCGAAGACCGACCAGGCGGCCTTCGCCTCTTTCTACTCCGATTCACCGCAAGTGCCATGGTCGGAAACAACTATGAATATGGCCCACTGGATCATCCACACGGATTTGAAGAGTCGAGATTCATTGCGGAACGTCCGTACATGGTGCGCCCCGTCTCTCACGTCTGGCAGAAGTCCCTCGATCCCTTGGATGCGGTTGCCCTGGTGACCCTCCTCGCCGGGGAAATCGAAGCCTCGGAAGCCTGATCGGAGGGGTCGATGGCGGAGAGGGCACCCCAGGGTCGGCTCCACCGGGCGAGGGGGCGTCCGTTGTCAACGGAAATGTCAACGGAACTCGGCCAAGCTTGCCCAAACGTGACCCAACAGGACTAAACGAAGGGATCGGGGAAACCCCGCTCGACCTGCCCAAACCCCACGGCACCAAGCAGGACCCAACGAACGAGACCCGCCTGGGGGTCAAGAGGTCCCGGGTTCAAATCCCGGCAGCCCGACTGAATGCGGTTGGCGTGGCCATGACAGGCTGTCACTGCCAGTCGTTGGGAATGGGCGGGCGAACTCTTGCAGTCGGGAGGAGCGCAGATGCGACGGATTCGAATGTGCTCACGGATGGCTCCGGCGGTCCTACTCGCAGCAGCCGCGTGCTCTGTCGTCACGCTGCTCGGGGTCTCCCCGGCCGGCGCGGTCACCGGGAACCTGATCAAGAACGGCAGCTTCGAGAAGCCCGTCGTCGGCCCGGGCTCCTATCAGGTCTTCTCGACCGGGCAGACCTTCAAGCACTGGACGGTTATCGGCGCCAATGGCGACGTCGCCATCGTGAGCGGCACATTCACACAAAACGGGTTCTCCTTCCCGGCGGAGAAGGGAAAGCAGTGGCTGGACCTGACCGGCCTCTCGAACACCCCGACCGGCGTCCAGGAGACCGTGACAACCGTCGCCGGTGCCTCCTACACGCTCATCTTCTGGGTGGGCAACGTCTATGACCCAGGTGGGATCTTCGGAACGACCAGCACCGTCAACGTCCTCGTCGACGGAACCACCGTCGCCAGCGACACGAACTCACAACAGGGGACCACGCAAGTGTGGCAGAAGTTCAAGGTGCACTTCACGGCCAAATCCGCCACCACGCAGGTGGGCTTCCTCAACGGTGACCCGTCCAACGACACCAACAACGGCCTCGACGCCGTGTCACTCAACAGGAGCTAAGCGACCCGTCGTCACGGTACCGGAAGGCCACCCCTCGGCAGGTCGACCGCTTGGGATCTCAACCGAATGCTTGACGGGCGCTGGCGTTCAGCCACCTCCCACGGCATCGCTGTTGCCGGCAACGACCTAGAGCGACTCATCGGCGGGCTTGTCCCCGAGGCGATCCTGCCGCGCGTCTTCGCGTGGCCAACGGCTCGTCAGAAAAGCCACACCGAAGCCGACCACGATGGTCGCGTCGAGGGCGGGGCAACGATGCACGTTGAGGTCACCGGGTGGGAGTAGGCGCGCGCCAGCCATGCGGGCGTCGAGCCGCGCTTAACTTCGCCGAGCTCGGTCGGCGAACGACCACGTGAATGGCCCGCTTGTACAGCGCTAGGAGGCGAATACCTGGGGGTAAACGAATACCGGGGGGTAAAGAGGTCCCGGATTCAAATCCTGGCAGCCCGACTCAAGAAGTCGTGGCGAACGACCTGAGTTACACCAACCGACGAGACAAGAGAATGAGTAGGAGACCCAACCCCAGGAGCCCAACCGCAACTTCGAAAGCGGTCTTGGATGCGGCTCCAGTCGTAGCGAGAACCGATGAGGCTGATCCGCCAGTCAGGTTTGTTGGCCCAGTTCCACCAGAGTTACTCGCCTGCGTCAGGGCCCCTGCCGTGGTGTTCGGCGACGAGGTGGTCGTCGACGTGCCCGGCATCGTTGTTGTGGTGGACGTCGAGTCGTTGGGGGTGCTCGTCGTGGTGGTGGGCGAGGTCGAGGTCGTGGTTGTGACGTCCGTAGGACACTGCGGCAGCTCACCATCGAAGGGGTAGGCGTGGATCTCGGTCCCGCCGCCGCTCGTCGATGTCTGCACGAGGTTGCCGACCGTATAAGTCCGACCATCAATCCCAGGGTAGGAATCGGTGGTAGTGCTTGCGGCAACGCCGACCAGAATGCTTCCTTGGAACTGGGCACTGCCATTGAGGGTCACCGTGCTCTCCGTAGGGAAGTTCCACAGCAGTTGTTGGCGGATGGAGTCTGGGGGACCGAGCCCTGAGCCGTTCCCTCCAGTGAAGGTATTCACGAGACCGTTGGTGTCGTTGATGATCACCGTGCCACCCGAAGGTATACCTGCGAATGCGAGGCCCACGGCGTTCGATGCGGAACCGATTGGAAAATCGACGTCGAAGATCTGAAGTGGGCTGGTGTTGTCACCGGTGAAGGTGACCACGGAACCGGTGTCGGTCACCGTACCGGTCGTACCCGTTCTATCCATCGGATTGTTGATGCACTGGGAGATCGCCTCGAGCTGAGTGGGTACATCGCTATATGCACTGACCGCCGCCGGCGTTTGTTGGACCTGTGCCGCGTCGATGGTTCCTGTCAACGTCCCTGCGTAGCTCACGATCAAACCATCGGACGGGCCCACCTCGAGTATTTGAGGAGGCACCACTGATACGTCCGCGCCGGCTGCTAGTGCCACTTGACCAGGAGACGGCGTGACCCGCGAACCGACTCCAACCACGCCGATGTCGTACCTAGGAACCGACACAGGGTTCGAGTCAATAGTTACAGCGCCCATGGTCACGACTCGCCCCTCAGTTTCCGCGGCACCGTCGATGGCGCTGAAATTTCCGCCGACGAAGACGTTGACGGCGTCATCGTGGAAGGTGATCGGACCATTCCCTGGATCCGGATACGGACCAGTTGGGCAACTGGGACCAGCGCACGGACCGAATCCAGGCGGCCAACCAATTGCCACCGCGCTTGCCTGCGAGCCGAGTGCCAACGCAATCACCATGCACGTGGCCGCGCCAACAACGATCAGCCAACCGCCCAGCAGAAGGGTGCGACGCGTGGGTAAATATTAATCGGGCATCGTCTCGAAGAGGCAGAGTGGAACACAACGGACCAACCACTCGCCGCCCCACCCGAGATGGCACCATGCGTCACGTCCCCACCGATCTCCACTCGAGGCTGCGACCTAACAGTGACGCCAGGCCGTGAGGCGATCCACGAGGGCCACCGAGTCAGCCTCGTTGGGCGGACCAAACACGTTCTGAGCGTGAGCTCACGCCGACACCCAGCCAACGCCGATCGTTGACGAGAGTTGCCCC
Organism: uncultured Acidimicrobiaceae bacterium; assembly: GCA_963840435.1. Lineage (GTDB taxonomy): Bacteria > Actinomycetota > Acidimicrobiia > Acidimicrobiales > RAAP-2 > Bog-473. Next base: position 404,045 of record CAWIYY010000003.1, read on the forward strand.
TTCCGGAGAAGCCTCGGCGATGCGCTGTTCGGACGCCTTCGCGAGCGGGAAGATCGGTGTCTCCGACCGGTCCTCACAACTCGAAAGCGTCCCAGGCTCAGTCCACGTCCTCACGCGCTGCGGCTTGCTGCGACCTCGACTGGATTGTGCTCAGCGGACAGGCGCGGGATGGGCCCCGTTTGTCGGTACCAGAACGCTCGACGGGGTGGGCTGAGTCGGCAGCGAGTTGGACCCCGCCGCCGTGGTGGGAGTCACCGACTGCTGGGTCGTGGGTGTCGAGTTAGGAGGAGCCGTCGTCACTGAGGTCTTGGTGTGTGAGGAACTCGATGACGTGCTCGAAGGGGCAGAAGGGCCAGATGCGCAGGCGGTGAGAACCACTGAGGCTGTGACCAGCATCAACGGGCCAATCAGTGCCGCCCGCCGCCGCCGATTTCTCACCACAATTGCTCCACTCTCTTCCACGCCGCCTCGAAGGGCCATGAGTCGCCCCCAACATGGCCGAGGCAATTTCTCAGGCTCTACCCAGCTCGGGGTTCAACGCGCGACTCAAGATGCTAATCGCAACTCGGGGTGCTACCGTGACGCCCGTCGAGGGGAGGGTAGATGATTCTTGAGACGAAGAGGGGTCGCCGTGCGTCGAATTGTTGGCACATTGCGATCCGGTCCGCTCGAGTCCAGCAACGTCACGCCCCAGTCGGCATCCATCGAGCGGAAGTAGGAAAGCGATCAAAATGAGATTACGTGTTCCAGCTTCAATTTTAGGGGCGCTGGCCATTGTGAGCATGGCGGCGGGATTCCTCGCCATCACGGCTCCAGCGGCCTCTGCCAGTGGCGCCAACAAGTGGTTCGTCGCCACGACCGGCACAAACGTCAATAATGCATGCGCGAACAGGACGAACCCGTGCCAGACCATCGGCTTCGCACTGACGCAGCAGGCCGCGAGCCATGCCGGGGGCACGATCTCGGTTGCCGCTGGCACTTACACCGAGCAGGTGAGCCTCACGACGGCAAACGACGGCGTGAAGATCAAGGGTGCCGGTGCGACGACGGTGATCCAGCCGCCATCCTCCGGGCTTCTCAGCGACACGGACACCGACAGCAGCCAACCCCAGTACTACGTCGTCGACGTTGCACCAGGTACGACCGGTGTCACGTTGACCGGGTTGAGCGTCAGCGGACTCAACGGCATCCCCGCCTTGGACGCTGATGGAGCGGGTTGCGCCCAGGACTACGTCGGGATCTACTACCACAACGCCTCGGGGACGATTAAGAACGTCTCGGTGACTGGTATTGACATGCCGCAGGATCTCTTCGGCTGCCAGGGCGGACAGGGCATTTACGTGAACAGCGCGTCGCCCGGTTCGGCCACGGTGACCATGAACGGGGTCTCGGAGCTGACTGCTGCCCAGACAGTTACGACCACCGCCGACCTGCCGGCAGGCACGTACTCCAACGACCAGCTTGCCGTCACGAAGCTCCCTGCGAGCTTCACGTCCGGGCCCGTCACTGTGGACGGGTTCGAGCTGAACGCCACCAGGGACACGAAGCGCGTCCTGTTCATAAGCGGCACGACGAACGCCGACTCGCCCAAGGGCTCACTCGTCGGCCTAAGCCCATACACCCCCGCTTACGACAAGAACGGCATCACCTGCGACGACCAGAACACCACCTGCACGATCGAGAACTCGACCGTTCAGGGTGAGGGTCCGACCAACGGGATCGCCCAGAACGGCATCCAGGACTTCGGTGCTGGGGCCGCCACCATTACGGGGAACACCGTCTCTGGCGACACCTACGCCGGTGGGGGCGAAGGCAACTCCGCCAGTGGCATTCTGATCCTGAACTCGGGACCGCTCGCCGTTGAGAACAACCACGTATCGAACAGCGACGTGAACATCTATGCCGGCGAAGTTCCGGAGTTCGGACTTGTGGCCTCTCCGGTCGGCCAGTGGAACTTCATCGACAACACCGTGTCGGGTGCCACGTCCGTCGGCGCATCCGCCGGCGTTGGCGGATACGGCGAGGGAGTTCAGCTTGACAGCACGAGCAACCAGGTTGAACTGCTTGGGAACACCATCTCCACCAGCGCCCAGGGCAACTTGCTGTTGACGGGCGTCACCGGCGCCCAGATCGGTGCCGCCGGCACTGGCAACGGCAACACGATCAGCAACGCCCAAGCGGGCGTCGTCGTGACCGGTCAGGGCACTGCGTGCGAGGCCTCGGGGAACTGTGTCCTTGGCCAACCAGCCTTCACGAGTAGCAACAATGACTTCGTCGACAACACGGTTTCCGGGGGCGAGGCCGGGGTTGTGGTCGAAGGTGCTTATGCGCCGAACATGGATGGGTTGAATTCCGATCCAGGAGCGGCGTTGGACAACAGCTTCGCCGGGAACTCGTGGAATGACCTCATCGACGTGGTCGACTTCAGCGGGTTCAACAACGCTGGTGACTCAAATGCTCCGCCTTCGGCGCCATTGGAGAACCAGTACGGTCCGAACACCCCGAATAGCGTGCCGTCGAACACTCCCGACAACACGCCGTGCGAGCCCACACCTGGGGGCTCGCAATTCTTGCTGGAGCTCACGGGGGGAGAGCCGTTCTACTACAGCGGCTGCACTCCTCCTCCGAGTTGACCGGTTAAGCAGTAACGAGGAAATCCTCTTCGAAGGGGCGGGACCGAACTGGTCCCGCCCCTTCGTCGTTGACGGAGCACGCAAAGGGCATTGCCCAACTTCGCTACTCACGAGTGGCTGAGGCGGCTCCGCATCCCGATGACGCGAGTTCGACAAACGCCAGGCCCGCCCGATCTCTTCGTGCAGAGTGAGCACACCGTAAGCACAGCCGAATTCGGGTGGACTTCCAGGCGTTTGCTGAGCCAGCTCGAACCGGGACGGGACTGCGTTGGGCAGCTTCGCGAGCCTGTTTGTTGTGCTCTCGAGTATGACAAAAGTCACAATCACACTGTTGTGGTTGACCTTCGTACTTTGGGTGGAATTACGCGGTCCAGCGGTGTCGATTCACGGTAGCAATCGGTACGTTGCCCAACTAGGGTTGTGAACGTGTTGTCGAGTTTGGCGCTCGACGCGGGATGAAGGCGCATGAACGTGCGGCGGACAGAAAAGGGGCACAGATGTCTTCGATAGGTCGCAACTCCGGCGGTCAGCGCGCGCCCAGATCCGGGGGTTTGGTTCGTGCGCTGATGGCGATCGCCGCCATAGGAACCATGACCGGAGTGGCCGTCGTGGGCTTCGTCGCCACCGCTGGTCCTGCGGCCGCGGTGGGATGCACGGGTGACACGTGGACCAACTCGAGCGGTGGATCCTGGGATACGAATGGGAACTGGAGCAACGATGCTCCCCCGGGGACGGGCGCGGCGGCTTGCATCACGGCTGCCGGGTCCTACACGGTGACGATCGGCAACGAGACCATCTCCGCTGGAGCACTGACGGTCGGAGGATCGGGGTCAACTCCCACATTGACCATCGGGAACAGCGCGAGCGGGTCCGCCAATGTCACGTTCGCCAGCGCGAGCAACTCGGGCACGATCGAGCCGGGACTCGGGGCTACCTTGACCGTTCCCGGTGCATTCCTCAACACCGGAACTCTAGAAGTCCCGAGTTCGACATTTGGTGGCGCGACACTCAACCTGTCGGCGCTCGATAACCAGGGTGCGTTCGACGTCAATCAGACCAGCACGCTCAGTCTGCCCACCTCCTCGGCAACGTTGACCAACGACTCGACCGGGACCCTCAGCGTGGCCAGCGGCCAAACGCTCTCTGTCACCAGTCCCAGCGGTCAGACGGGATCGGTAACCCAGGACGGAGTCATCGACAACTCCGGCACCATCGCCGTCCAAGACGCGGTGACCGTCAACGGCGGATCGATCTGTGGCAACGCCCCGCACGTCGGACTCGACGGACAGTCGGCAACGATCGCGAGCTCGCTCACCTTCGGATCGACTGTTGCGGCCGGACCGAGCTGTGGAACTGGGATTGAGACTGACAACCTGTTCATCGCCAACATCACGGGAACCCTGAGCGGCAACATCCCGGCGATCTACACGGTCAGTATCGGCGACGGCGGATCGAGTGCCGCCAAGATCAGTGTTCCTTCTGCCATGACGGTCTTGGGCACGCTCAATCTCGGATTCGAGGGCAGCCTGAGCTCGACTTCGGCCATCACCAACCAAGGCACCGTCGACGCCGTAGCGTCCGGGTTCAATGGACAGGCGTTCAGCTTCACCAGCTTCACCAACGAAGGGTCGCTCGACATCAACACGCCCTCGACGTACAGCCTGCCGCTGACGACGTCCACCCTGATGAACACCTCCACGGGGACGATCAACGTCTCCACCGGCAACAGCCTGGCGGTCAGCAGTCCCAGCACTCAGACCGGGAAGGTCACCCAGGACGGGGTCATCGACAATTCCGGGAGCTTTGTGGTGCAGGATGCCGTCGCCGTGAACGGCGGGTCGATCTGTGGCACCGCCCTGCACGTGGGGGCCGACGCCCAGTCGACGTCGATCGCCAGTTCTCTCGCGTTTGCCTCGACGGTCCCGGCCGGACCGAGCTGCGGGACCGGAGTGGAGACTGACAACCTGTTCATCGCCAACATCGCGGGGACGCTGAGCGGCTCGATCCCGAAGGCCTATACGGTCACGATTGGGGATGGTGGGGCCGGTTTCGCCAACGTCACGATTCCCTCTGCCATGACGATCTCGGGCACGCTCGATGTCGGCTTCGAAGGCAGCCTCAGCTCCAGTGCGGCCATCACGAACAAGGGAACGGTCGACGCCGTGTCGTCCGGCTTCAACGGGCAGTCGTTCAGCTTCACCAGCTTCACCAACGAGGGGGCGCTCGACCTCAACACCCCGACCACGTACAGCTTGCCGACGAAGACGTCGACGTTGGTCAACGACGCAACCGGCACGATCGCTGTGTCCAGCAGCTTGGCCATCTCGAGTCCCACCGGCGTCAAGGCGGGCGCAAAGGTCACCCAGGACGGCCTCATCGACAACACGGGCAGCATCACCGTCCAGAACGCGCTCTCCATCGACGGTGGATCGATCTGCGACAATTCGGTGCATGTCGGGGTCGACGGCCAATCCACCTCGATCAGCAGCCCGCTGACATTTGCCACGACAGTTCCCGCTGGCCCGAGCTGCGGAACTTCGGTGCCAACCGACAACCTGTTCATGGCCAACATCACAGGGACGCTGACCGGAAACATCCCGAAGGGGTACACCGTTGCCATCGGCGATGGTGGATCGAGTTTCGCCAACATCACCGCGGCGACGACCAAGAAGAACCTCGGGACCCTCGAGCCTGGGTTCGGAGCAACGGTCAGCCTCCCCAAACTGAAGAACAAGGGGACCCTCGAAGTACCGGCGAGTGGCTTCACCACCCACCTCAACCTGGCAGGCAATCTGTCGAACAAGAAGATGGTGGTGCTCGACGGCGCAACCCAGATCACCTTTGCGAGCGGCGCCTCGTTGGTGAACTTGGCAGCCACCTCGTCGGTCACAACGGCCGGTGTCAGCGTGCAGATCGTGTCGGGCAACTTCACGAACAACGGCGTGCTCGGCATTGCCGCCGGGGGCACCTTCGCCGTCGCCGGCACGTACACACAGGCCAGCACCGGTACGTACGAACCCGGCCTGGCCAGCGCGTCGAGCTTCGGAGTGCTCAACGTGACCTCCACTGCAGCGTTGGCCGGCAAGCTGTCGGCGCAGGTCGCCTCAGGCTTCACGCCGACGTCCGGATCCACCTTCGGGATCCTGAACTCCGGTGGACTCGGCGGCACCCAGTTCACGACGGTGACCGGCCCATTCACACAGGTCATCTCGGGAGGCGACATTTCGCTCAAGGCGAACTAGATCACTTCCGATTCGGGCCCGATCGTCCAGATCGGACCCGTGGATGTGGTCCGATCACCCCTGGGGCATCCTTGACCCGGTCCGGCACTCCCGGGCCAAGGATGCCTTTTGAGCCACAGTGAGTCCACGGGGTGAGAGGGACTGACGCAGGAGATCAGTGTCATGCCGGAGCACGGTGACGTCGCTCTGTCCCACGTCACCGTATTCGTATCCCTGTGTGTAGGCGGTGCCCGAGGGGCTGTCGTCGGTGCGAGTTGGCGTCCCGGGAATGGGTTCGATCCCGGTGTCCTCGTTCCAGTCGTCCCACGAGGTGACCATCACGATGGGCAGCGACGGTTCCACCTCCGGGATGGCAACGCACTTGAAGAAGTGATCGAGGGTCGACGCCGGGCCTGCGCCCGGCAACCATTGCCTCGGAAGAGCGGGATGGTTCGTTGTTAATCGAAAGCCGCGATCGTTGAACCCCGGAGCGATATCGGGGATCACCGGGACACGGTTGTCCGTGGCATTCCGGTACACGGTCAGAAGAAAACGCTGGTCAGCGGCAATGGCCGTCAAGCCGGGATAGCCCGTCGATCCGCTCGCCGGTCCGAACGTCTGCTCAGGATCGCCGTAGTAGAGGATGTAGGAGGTCACAGCGTCGAATTGCTCAATGCGCTGCACCTGCGGCGACGTCGTCAGCACCGGTCCCTGGGCCAACTGGGCCTCTGGCGTCACTCGCCAGTAGACCTCATCTCCGATGAAGTACGGGTTGAAGCCGTGCTCTTTGAGTACCGTGCGCGCCCCCTCGATCAAGGCGGCGACGTTGCCGGTCAGGGTGCGTGTCAGATAGAGGAACACCACGGGCCGGCCGTTGATCCGCAGGTAGGACTTGTTCGCGAAATAGTGCTTGGCGAACTCGATCATGTCCGAATCGAAGTGCAGTTCCATCTGGGATGTGACCGGCGTCGCCTCATACGGAGGATTGAAACCGAGATTCCATGTTTCGTAGAACATGGCGAACTTCATCTCGTTCAGATCGGGCGCGGCGAGGAAGTCCTTCATTGCGCCGTCGGCCTGTTGGTAGTTTCGTCCCGAATATCCCGGGTCGTTCGGCCACCAGTCGATGGCGAAGAAGTTGATGCCGGCGTGCCGGGCTTCGGCGATGTCCCGGGCCGCAGTCTTGGGGTCCTGCGAGTTCACCAGCGAGGAAGGCGGCACCTGTGGCGGATCAAGGTGGGCCCGCAGGGTGCCCGTGGCCAAGTTCTCGGGATTCCAGAGGTAGTAGTAGGCGCCGACCAACGGCTGGGGCCGCGCGCTCGCCGTGTGCGCGGCCGCTTCCGAACTACCAAGGCCCAGGGTTGCTCCGACGAGTCCTGCACAGGTCAAGAGGGCGCCGAGGCGCCGGAACACGGTCGCCGGCACGTCGGGAGCATAAGAGAAGGCCGAGGCCGCGTGGGGCATGCTCGCCGCGAGAAGGATCGACGTCGCAGAGGACGGCAGGCTTATGCTCGCCCCATGGCCTCGACGCCCTTCGATCCCGACCTCCGGCGCCTCGCGACCGTGCTCCCACGGCGCGGGAGCAGCCGGCGGATGCTGCCGCTGATGCGCCGCCTTGAGCCGCTGATGGAGCGCCGGTCCTCACCCGAGGGCGTGGAAATTGAGACGACCGGATCACTGGGGATCCGCGTCCACCACCCTCCGGCCACTGCGCCGAGCCCATACCCTGCTGTCCTCTGGATCCACGGAGGTGGTTTCGTCATCGGGAGCCCGGCGCAGGACGATGCGGTATGCCAGGTCCTCGCCCAGAAGCTCGGTGCGCTCGTGGCCGCGGTGCGCTACCGACGGGCTCCGGAGCATCCGTTCCCGGCTGCGTTGCACGACTGCCATGACGGGTTGGAGTGGCTCGCCCAGCGTGACGACGTGGATGCCGAACGCATCGCCATCGGGGGAGCCAGTGCGGGCGGGGGACTGGCTGCGGCGCTGGCCTTGTTAGCCCGTGAGCGTGGTGTCGTCACGCCGCGCATACAGCTCCTGTCGTACCCGATGCTCGATGACCGGACGGTCTTGCGCACCGACCTTGACGAGCGGTACTTCCGGCTCTGGAACAACGAAGCAAACCGGTTCGGTTGGACCTCGTACCTCGGCAGCGAGCCCGGTCTCCCGGGCGTCAGCCCCCTGGCCGCCCCCGCCCGGGAGGAGAACCTGTCTGGCCTCCCGCGGGCGTGGATCGGCGTCGGGACCTTGGACCTGTTCTACGACGAGGACGTCACCTACGCCAAGCGCTTGCGCTCTGCGGGCGTGCCGTGCGAGCTCCAGATCGTCGAGGGCGCGTTCCACGGCTTCGACTCGGTGGCGCCAAAGGCTGCCATCACGCGCGCCTACCGGATTGAGCAGGTACAAGCCCTGGCGACCGCTCTCGGCGTCACCGGTTGACGCGCAGACGACGGCGAGAAACACGACGTATGCGGTCCCGACATCGTGATACGCACCGGCAACCGTTCTGCACCCAAGCAGCCGACAATTAGGTGTACGCCCTCTCCGAGCGTCGGAAGCAAAATGGTACGTTGCCCGAGCTGACCTGATTCCACGCAAAGAGGGGGGCGAACGGAAGCATGAAGCGGCTCCGAGGTGGCGCGCGCACCAGCGCAGCCTCCATGGGGCGGATTGCAGTGGCCCTGGCGGGACTGGTCGGCTCTTCCGCCATTGTCATGTCGGCAACGACACCGCGGGCCGCGGCCGCGGGGATTCTTCCCCCTTCGAATCCGACGGTTAGCGTGCCGCCCCAGGTGATGCCGGACTGCTCGCTCTCGCCGGTCGACGACACCAGCGCCGGCTGCATCGACTCGGTCTTGCACAACATCAACGAGGCCCGCTCTCTCGAGGGACTCGGTCCGCTCGTCCTGCCGAGCGACTACGCGACCGACCCGGTCCCGGCACAACAGCTCATCATCACGGACGAGGAGCGGAACGACCGCGGTCTCCAGGAGTTCTCTGGACTCGATCCCCTGCTGAACACGGCTGCGCAGAACGCCGCCCAGATCAGTACGGACCCCAGCCCGCCTCCGGGGTACCTCTACAATGGAGCGGCCTCAATCCTCGCTCAGGACTACACGCCACTCGGTGCCGACTACGCCTGGATGTACGACGACGGCTATGGCGGAACCAACCTCCTCTGTACATCCCCGTCGGATTCGGGCTGCTGGGGTCATCGAGAGAACATCCTCGGGGCCTGGACGACCAGCACCAGTCTGAGTCAGACGGCGATGATGGGCGATGGCAATACGACCAACGGCCAGTACACAGAGCTCTTCGCCAACGAATCCGATCCGGCGGGAGCCACGATCGATTCCAGCTACACGACCTCGCTACCCACGCCCACCTCGTCCACACCGCCCGATGTCGTACAGGTGCTGCCGGCCTCCTCGCCGAACACCGCCGCCGGGACCCCGGTGACGATCGAGGGCAACTATTTCGGGACGTCGCCGCAGGTGTATTTCGGAGGAGTGCCGGCCACCAACGTGCAGGTGGCCTGGGACGGCCAGCTCACAGCCGACGCGCCCGCCGATCCCGCCGGCACGGCCACGGATCAGGTGGTTGTGACGGTGACCACGGGCGGTGGCTCGTCCAGCGCCAGCTCGACCCAGGACGTCAACGAGTTCACCTATGCCTCGGGCGGTGCCCCGACCATCACGTCAATCTCGCCATCCTCAGGATCGCAGATCCCGTCCGGTGGCAGCTTCGTCGTCATCAACGGCGCCAACTTCAACGACGGCGCGACCCCGATCGTCGACTTCGGCGGCGTCGCCAGCATGGACGTGATGAGCTACAGCTCCGTCCAGATCAAGGCCGCCATCCCTCCGTCGATCAATCCTGGCACGGTCGACGTCATGGTCACCACGCCGGCCGGAACGAGCCAAGTCTCGGCCACCGACCTCTACAGCTTCTCGGGGAGCGGCCCGTCGACCCCTCCGTCCATCACCAGCGGGAGCGCCACCTCTTTCAGCGCGGGGAGCGAGGGTCTCTTCAACGTCAGCACGACCGGTTCGCCCGGGGTGAGCTCCATCAGCGACACCGGCTTCAGCGGCTGCACGCCGTCCGTCTTACCCACCGGCTTCTTGCTGGCCTACGCGGGCGGCACGACGGCGTCCCTCGAAGGGACACCCGTGGCCGGTGAAGGGGGGACCTATCTCGTGTGCCTGGTCGCCTCCAATGGCATCGGTCCACCGGCGACGCAGAGTTTCACTTTGACAGTGAACGCACCTTCAGCGGCCCCTCCACCAACGTCGTCTCCACCTTCACCTCAACCGCCGCCGGCCGCCACCCACGGCTACTGGCTGGTCGGCTCGGACGGCGGGATCTTCAACTTCGGGGCCGCCGGGTTCTACGGCTCGACCGGATCCCTCCATCTACAGCGGCCGATCGTCGGCATCACTCCGACGTCGGACCGCAGCGGGTATTGGCTGGTGGCATCGGACGGTGGGATCTTTGCCTTCGGCGACGCCGGCTTTCATGGTTCGATTCCCGGTGCCGGGTTGCATCCGGCCGGTTCGGGGCTGGCCCACAGCCTCAACGCACCGATCGTCGGCATGGTGCCGTCCTCCGACGGTGGCGGCTACTTCATGGTGGCGTCCGACGGCGGAGTGTTCGCCTTCGGTGACGCCAGGTTTGCCGGGTCGTGCCCGGGCATCGGCGGCTGCCAGGGCACCGCCGTGGCGGTGATGCCAGACGCCACCGGGAACGGGTACTGGGTCGTCACGTCGTCCGGTTCCGTCTACCCATTCGGTGACGCGGCCAACTACGGCCAGCCCGGACCGAGGGGACCGTCGATCACTTCGGCCGTTGCCACGCCGAACGGGCGGGGCTACTGGATCCTCAATTCGGCCGGGAGCGTGTTCGCCTACGGCGACGCCGCCTTCTTGGGCAGCCCTCCGGCGGGCAGCGCCGGAGGGCTGAACCCGGCATCAGCCATCTTCGCAACGTCAGACGGGGGTGGGTACTGGGTGGTGACCGCGGTGGGCAAAGTCTCTGCTTTCGGGGACGCGCCCAACAACGGGGACATGTCCAGCACGCACCTCAACGGGTCGATCGTCGCCGCGTCTGGGTCGTAGTCGCCGGCCATCGTTCCCGGTGCTCCGGCGGCCTTCGGAGGCCCGCCCGGGACCACATTTGCCCTGTTTGGCCTCTATGGTGGGGTGGACGGACGACCTCCAGGGAGGAACGATGGGCATCTTCCAGCGGGCACACGACATCGCGCAGGCCAAGGCGAACAAGGCACTCGACGCAGCCGAGAAGCCCGATGAGATGCTCGACCTCTCTTACGAGAAAATGCTCGAGCAGATCACCCAGGTGCGCCGCGCGCTGGTTGACATCGCGGCCTCCCGCAAGCGGCTCGAACTCCAAGAGCAGCAGTTCCAGCACACGATCGACCACCTCCAGGACCAGGCCAAACAGGCGCTCCAGGGCAACCGGGAGGATCTGGCCAAGGAGGCACTGGCCCGCAAGGCCACGGCCCAGCAGCAGATCGATCAGATGGAGCCCCAGCGCCAGCAGCTCGAGGAGGAGGAGCAGAAGCTCACCCAGACCCTCGACGTCCTCCAGAAGCGGGTCAACGACTTCCGCACCCAGAAGGAGACGCTCAAGGCCCAGTACACGGCGGCCAAGGCCATCTCGTCGGTCGACGAGAGCACGGCGGGGATCTCCAAGTCCGTGAACGACTCCGGCGCCGCCCTCCAGCGGGCCCAGGACAAGATCAGCACCATGCAGGCCCGCTCGGGCGCCCTCGACGAGCTGCTCGAGTCCGGTGTCCTCGAGGATGTCGGAGGGGGTACCGACGACATCCAGAAGGAGCTCGACAAGGTCGGCCAGGACTCCCAGGTCGACAACGAGCTCGCCGCATTGAAGGCCCAGCTGGGAACCGGCGCCGCGCCCGAGCCCGATGCTCTGGCCCCCGCTCCGGCACCCGAGTCCGAGGGCGCCGCGCCCGCTTCTTAGTCGGTCGCCTCGACGAACCGGGCCACGACGTCGGCCAGCTCCGGGCCGCGGTCCTCCTGGAGGAAGTGACCGGCACCGGCGACGGTGACGTGCTGCTGCCCGGCCGCGCCCGGAACCCACTCCGCCAGCACCTCGGCCCATCCCGCAGTGCCTGGGTCGCCGTCGGAGAAGGCCGTGAGCAAGGGCAGGCCCGACGCGCGCGAACGCGTCGATACTGCGCCGGTTGATCCGGGCGCACTCGCTGCGTGGCGTCGTCCCCATCAACGCCGGGAGCCGGCGCGGCCCCGCCGCAAAGGTGTCATCGGGAAACGGGGCGTCGTAGGCGGCCAGGACGGACTCGGGCACGGCCGTCGTGGTCGCTCCCTGCACGAACAGGCTTGGGCGGAAGGGCGCCAGGTCCTGGGTGAGGTGCTGGTAGTCCAGCAGCATCTGGTCGACGGTGACCGATCCATCGCCGTTGTCGTGCACCGACCAGGCCAGCCGGCCGGCCAGCGAGGCCTCCGCGGTATGCAGCGCCGTATTGGCTGCCACGACACCGCGGGCCAGACCGGGACGCGCCGCCAGGGCGCCCAGGCCGATCGGTCCGCCCCAGTCCTGGACGACGAGCGTCACGCCCTCAAGCCCGAGCGAGTCGGCGAACTGTGCGGTCCAGTCGACGTGGGCCTGGACCGAGTGGGCCGTCGGCGCCACCGGCTTGTCCGAGCGACCGAAGCCGATCAGGTCGGGGGCGACGACCCGCAGGCCATGCTCGACCAGCCGGGCGATCACCTTCCGGTAGAGGTAGGACCACGTCGGTTGTCCGTGCAGCAACAGGACCGTCCCGCGTCCGGCGGCGGGCTCCTGGTCGACATAGTGCATGCGCAGCCCCTCTGGCAGGCTGACGTAACGGGGTTCGAAGGGATATCCGGGCAGGTCACCGAACCGTGCATCGGGCGTGCGCAGCACCTCCATGGTGCTCAGTGTGCCCCAACCCGGCGCGTCTGCTGGACTCGGTGCCCGTGAGCGAGCACACAGACGTGGTGGTGGTCGGCGGAGGGCTGGTCGGCCTGACCCTGGCCTACGAGCTGGCCGCCCTGGGGTCAGAGGTCACGGTGGTCGATGCCGGAAGACCGGGCCGGGCCACCGCGGCGGGTGCGGGGATCCTCTCGCCAGTGACCAGCGTGGAGGGCGATCCCGAGGTGTGGCCGTTCCTGCGTGGCTGTGGTGCGCACTACCCGGCCCTGCTCGAGCGCCTGGCAGGAGACGGGGTGGACGCGACCGGCGCCCAATACGGGCGCTGCGGTCTCATCTCGGTCAGCCTGCGCCCGCACGAAGACGAGTGGTACGGGCCGTTCGTCCAGATGGTCGAGCAGCGCTCTCCGGACCAGGCCTTCGAGATCACGCCCGAGGAGGCATCGGCTCTCTTCCCACCGCTCGGTCCCGTCCACCGGGCGCTCCATGCCCCGAGCGGGGCCCGGGTCGACGGGCTGGGGATGGCGGCCGCAGTCCGTGCCGGCGCCGAGGCACGGGGCGTCGCCTTCGTGGCCGGCACGGTGACCGGTCTGGGCGGCGGCGACGGCCGCATCACCTCGGTGGCCGTCGAGGGGCAGGGACCAATTTCTTGCGAAACCGTGGCCGTGGCCGGCGGGGCCTGGACCGCGGCCATGGGGGAGTGGCTGGCTTGTCCGTTGCCGGTCGGCCCGACCAAGGGCCAGATCGTCCATCTCGGCGTGGAGGAAACGAGCGGCGAATGGCCCATCGTGCAGCCCCTCCTGTCGCATTACCTGGTCCCCTGGCCCGGAGGCCGGGTCGCCTGCGGGGGCACGTTCGAAGTCGGAGCCGGCTTCTCGACGACGGTCAGCGCCGCCGGCCTGCATGAGCTCCTGCGCGAGTGCCTGGTCGTGGCCCCCGGCCTGCGCGAGGCCACGTACCTCGAGACCCGCGTCGGCTTGCGGCCCACCTCGCCCGACGACCACGCCCTCGTCGGGGCTGTCCCCGGTTGGGCCAACGCGTTCGTCGCGACGGGGCACGGGGCCAACGGCCTGCTTCAGGGGCCTTACTCGAGCCGGTTGCTCGCCTGTGCCATGACCGGCGCCGCACCGGGAGCGGACGAGCCCCCGCTTCCTCGCGGGTTCGACCCGGCCCGCTTCGCCTGACCATCCCACCCGGGGCCAAACGGGTCCATGAGAATCGATCCGTGAAGGGAACACTGCACCGCAAGGATCAGCAAGACCAGGCCGCCACGGTCGAGAACGTGGAGGCTGAACTGGCCGGTTCGGGCTTCTTCTGGCTCGACCTCGACGATGCGGCACACGACGGCAGTGTGGCCGATCTTTTGACCCAGCAGTTCAAGTTCCACCCGCTGGCCGTCGAGGCGTCGCAGCACTTCGACCAGCGACCCCGAATGGACGACTACGACGGCTTCGTCTACCTGGTCGCCCGTGGGGCGGACCCGGATGGAAAGGAAAACGCCGAGATCCACTGCTTCTGGACCGATTGCTACGTGGTGACGGTCCATCGGGGGGATTGTCCGGCCATCGCCGAGGTCCACGAGCGCCTCCTGCGAGCTCATCACGCGCAGGATGTCGCCTCACCCCAGATCCTGATCGTCTACTTCGTACTGAGCGCCCTGGTGAACAGCTTCTTCCCCTACCTGTCCGCCTTTGACGACCGGATCGACTCGCTCGAGGACGACATCCTCAAGGCGCCGACCGAGGCCCAGTTGGGCGAGCTCTTCTCCATGAAGCGACAGTTGATGACGATGCGCAAGGTGGTGGCACCGCAGCGCGACATGATGAGCAGCATCAACGCCGGCCTGGCCGACGTCACGGGCATGACCGACGAGGCCGGCCGGTACTTCCGCGACCTCTACGACCAGATGATTCGCCTGGCCGACTACATCGATAACTACCGCGACCTGCTCTCGAGCGTCATGGACACCCATCTCTCGACGGTGTCGAACCGCCTCAACGTGGTGATGAAGCAGCTCACCGTCATCGCGACCGTGTTCCTGCCCTTGACCTACCTGACCGGGTTCTTCGGGCAGAACTTCGCCCCGCTCGTCCGCTTCATCGCACCCGGGTGGACGTTCTGGGTGTTCGCCGTGGGAATCGAGCTGGCCGCGGTGATCGGTCTCTACATCATGTTCCGGCGGCGTGGGTGGCTGGGCGGCCCGACCGTCTGACCGAAGTCACACGGTCGGGCCGCTTCGCCGTGACCTCTCAGCCGCAAAGACCGGATGGGCTCGAGTCGTTCATCGGCTTGCAGGTTCCACCCGACCACGTGTTCGCCGTGCCCCCCGAGCCGGTGCCCGTGGACAAGTCCTCGATGTCGTAGCGCACGTCCTTCTTCAGGATGTTCCCGCTGAAGGTGTTCGCCGACGAGTCGGTGTCGGCGAGGATGCCGTCCTGACCGTTCTTGCTCGACGTGTTGTTCGAGACCGTGTTGTCCGAGGCATTGCCCGTTTGCGTGCTGCCCGGACCGCCAACGTAGATCCCGTCGCCCCGGTTGTTGCTGGTCGTGTTGTTGCTGACCGTGGCGTTGGTCGTGCTGAACAGCGAGATCCCGTTGTTGGCCCCTCCGGTCACGGTGTTGCCCGTGATCGACACCGCATTCGAGGTGCTGTCGACGTCAATCCCGTCGCCGAAGCCGGCCGTGTTGGCGTTGTCCGCGCCGTCGGTGACGGTGTTGCCCGAAATGGTCCATGCACCCTCAGTCGGGCCGGTGCCATCGTCGATCAGGTAGGCGTTCACGTCGTTTGCCGTGACCGTGTTGTCCGTGACGTTCAGCGTGCCGGTGCTGTAGAGCAGCAGACCAACCGCAACGACGCTCGATTCTGTGTACGAGTTGGCCGAGACGGTGTCACCCGAGATGGTCCCCGCCGCAGCGTCGTAGAACTGGATTCCGTTCTGCGCGATCAGATCCGTCGGCCCGATGCCGGTCACGGTCGTGCCGCTGATGCTGCAGGTCGTGCCGACGTCGTCACAGGTGATGCCGTTCTTGTCGTAGGCCGTCACCGTGTCCTTCGTCATCGTCACAGTCGACGCTGCGGGACCCATGGAGTCAGAGTCCACGTACACACCGAGGCCGTCCTGACAGCCGAAGTCCGCCACCGGGAGCTCGATGTTCTCCACCGTGGTTTTGGCGATGGAGCCGGAGGCGTCGTGGTAGTACACACCCACGTAGTTGTCACTGCAGTCGGTGAATTGACTCTGCGCGTTGGCGCCGTTGATCGTCAAGTTCTTCAACTTCACCCTGGTGCCGGCCTGCGCGTCCACGATGGCGTATTGCGGCGTGGAGCTGTCCGAGTCCACGTCTGCGGTGCCGAGGGTCGACGGATCGATCACGGCGGGGCTGCCCGAGGTGGGCCCGTTGATGGTCACGCTCGTCTTGACGACGAGCTGCTGAGGATACGAACCGCTCGACACGTCGATGGCGGATCCCGACGTGGCCTGCAGCAGCGCATAGGCGATCGTCTGGCACGGCCTCGTCTCGAAACGACAGGTCGTGTGTGTCGTGGCCGCTCGTCGCGTTCACGTAGAGCGTGCCGCCCGGCGGTGTCGCACCTGCGTTCGTCATCGGCCCCATGAAGGCCAATCCGGCGCCCACAACGACACCGAGTGCGGCGAACCCACGCGCTCGCCGTTTGAATGAATTACCCCATGCACCCATTGTCACGCTCCTCGCGCATTCGTGTGACGTAGCCCGCCACGCCCGACGTCGGAGCCGAATAGCTCTCGCCCGACCGCCGCCGTCGCGAGGTCTTAACACAACAACGCAACAACTGACTAGGGACTTTCCGCCCAAATCTCCCGGCTGTCACAGACTGTTCGCGTAGGCCGACGTGCCATCGCCGGCGGTCGTGCGTGCCATGCGCGGTGGGTTCAGTGATCGTTGAAACTTCAGCGCGAGACCGGACGACCCGGGTGTCAGCGGCCAGGAGCCGGCACGCCCGGCTTGGACCCTCGTCCATGCTGTGGAGCCACACGAGCACCGGAAACCCCGAGCAGCCGGACGAAGCGTCAGATCACGGCAAAGCGCCTCTCGGCAGCAGCGCACACTCCGGTCGGAGAGCACGCCGCCCAGCCGTCGAGCCGCTCGGCGGCCCGACCGTCTGACACTGGGTCAGAGGGCCGAGCCGCCTGCGGCGCCGTATCTGATCAGCCTCGGTGCTGGTTCGGAACGTGAAGGGCGCGGGTCGTCGTCCCGGCTGCACCAGCCGGCGCCGCGGGGCCGCCCGGTGCGGCGTTCGTCGTGATGTTGTCGTTGTTCTGCGTCACGTCGACCGAACCTCCGCCACCGGACGTGGAGAAGTACGGCGCACAGTCGGTGCCGGGGGGCGTGGCGGCCGGGGAGACCGACTGGATCTCAATGGCGTTGCTCGGGGCCGTGACGTGGCCGGTGTCTCCGTTCACGGAGCCGGTCAGGCTGTTGCCGGTCCCGCTGGCGGTGAGGGAGATCCCCGTGGCCGCTGGTCCTGCCTTCAGGGCGAACGTGTCGTTGTCGAGTTCCGTCGCGATGGATCCGTTGGCGACGCACCCGGGCGTGACGTAGCCCCCGGAGTACCCGGCGTCCTCGGCGATCCCGTAGCCCGTGTAGTGGGTGAAGCTGTCCTGCGTGGCCACCTGGCCGCTGTAGGTCCCGCCCTCATCGGCCAGGAAGAAGAGGCCCTCGGCGGGGTAGACGGTCGGAGGACTCGTGCTGTTGTCCGTGTTGGCGATCAGCTTCTTGAAATGATCGCTGCTGACCGTCACCGGACCGTTGTCCTCGAGCAGGGCCCCCTGGAAGAAACCACTGATGGTGTCGCCCGTGATGGTCGTGGTCGCCGCGTTGAGAAAACTGTCGATGCCGATCGGGAAGTCGGTGCCCGCGTTGGCGTCCTGTGTTCCTTCGGTGATCGTGTCGTTGATGATGTTCACGTTGTCGCCCGCGTTCGTGTCCGCCAGCGCAACAGCCTCCGGCTCACCACCGGTGTAGCTGTAGGGGAACGGATTGGTGATCGTGAACCCGTTGACCGTCACCTGGCCGCCGGCGTTGCCCACGTAGACCACCCCGTAGAGGCCATCGCTCATGGCGTAGGGGTCGAGGCCCTTGCCGTCGATCGTCGTGCTCGATGCGCCCGCACCGACGAGGTTGATCGACTTCGTGATGTCGACCGTCTGATTGTAGGAACCCGCCTCCACGTGGATCGTCTCGCCGGGAGTTGCCTTGGAGAGGGCGTAGTCGATCGTGGCGCATGGTGCGCTGACGCAGTTGCCGCTGTCGGCGCCACTCATGCTCACGCTCTCCGACGGCGGTGGCGTCCCGCCCGAGGGTGCGCTCGCCATCAAGAGCCCAGCTCCCGAAAGCAGTGGTAAGGCGACGAGCGCCTTCAGAATTCGATTCCCGTTCATGTGATCCTCCTGATCCCGCTTCGCGCACGTCCCGGTGTCGCGCGCATCAAGTGCTGATGTGTCTAGCAAGCGTTTGCTGCGCCAACAAGGCCTTTTCTCACGACCGCTGAAAGTTCATTGCGTCCGGAGTGCCGCTCCCGTCATCGGATCGCAAGGAGAAGAGGAGCTCGCTTCAACGATGGTGTCGAGGCTTTTAACGATCGTTGAAACTACGCGTCGAGCGAAGGCGACACGGGTGTCACCGGCAACGACGCGGGACGCTCGGCACTGTGGACCTCGTACTCGCTCCACCACGCGGCGCAGCCGTCGGGCACCGGAAACCCGAGCTGCTTGCGCTGCTCGACGATGACCCGGACACGCGCCTTCTGTTCGCGCACGAGCGAGAGCGTGCCGGACGGGTCCTTGACACCCGCCCACAACATCTCCTCGAGACGCCAGGCCTCGCAGCGCGCCTCGGTCAGCACGTGGGTGCTGGCGGCCACGTCGGCCAGGAGATCGGCGCAGCCCTCCGCCAGCACGTCGGCTGCGCGCAGCCAGCCGTAGTCCTTGTTGATGCGCAGGAGGCCCGGCTGCACCTCGAAGAGCCCGACAACGTCGGCCACCGGGTCCACCGTGGTCAAGGTGGTGCCCTGCGGCAGCGGCGTGTGCAGGTTGGCCAGCTGGCGGTCGGCGATGCCGATCATGGCCATGGCCCGCAACCCGATGTAACCGGCCGGGGCATCCGCGTAGTCGCGCTCGTCTCTGGGCAGGACGAGCGGCACCGCCACCACGGCGATGATGCGTGTCGCCCCGAGCTCGACTGCGGCCCGCACCGGGATGATCTCGATCACCCCGCCGTCGACGTAGTCGTCGTCGGCCATGGCGTGGGGCGGGAACAGCATGGGCACGCTGGCCGAGGCGATGGCCCCGTCGACCACGTCGACCGGCCCGCGCGACTCGTCGGGCGCCGGCGTGCGGGCGTCGGACTCGACGATGGTGCCGTCCTCGGTGACGTAGCGCAGGACGCCGGCCCGCAGCGCGGTCACGGCGAGACGGAGCTGCAGGCCGGGCCGGCGGATCAGCGCAGGGTCGATCGCCCGGATCCCGTTCGCTCCGACGTGCAGCGCGGTGGCCAGCGGCTGCAGGTTGAGGACGGCGCTGCCGCTGGTGCGCATGCGGCGGCGCACCCGGGGCAGGCGCAGCCCGGCCCCGGCCAGCAGACGCAGCAGGTGGCGCTGGCGCCGGCGGCGGGCCCGGCGGGCCGAGCGCCGCTCGGCTCGGTCCGATGAGGCGGCGGGCACCAGGCCGTTGCCCGGCAGCGTCATGGCCGAGCCCAGCGGGAAGGGGGGACGGGTGCCCTCGGTGATCTCCTGCTCGATCTCCCGGCCCAGCCGGGTCCCCTCCAGCGCGTCGAGCCACTCCTGCTTGCCGAAGACACGCTCAGGGCTGGTCATGGCCAGGACGTCGCTCTCGATCTCGTCGACCCGCTGGGCGAACTCGTCGAGCGTGCGAGCCTGGGCCAGCACGGCGGCGGCGATGGCGCCGGCCGAGGTGGCGGTCACGATCTCGGGGATGATCCGCTCGACCCCGATCAGGTACTGGAGGACGCCCACCTCGAAGGACCCCTTGGTACCGCCGCCGGCCAGGACGAACGCCGTGCGAGGGGGGGTCGACATCCCTTCGATTCTTTCACCGTGACTGTCGGGGGACAAAGATGCTCACCCCCCGGCGGCCGCCGTCACGACCTCGACCAGCGACCCGGACCGGGCGGGAGTGCTGGCCCACTCCGAGCGCGGCACGACGCAGCGGTCGACGGCGACCGCCACCCCCTTGGGCTCGTCCTCCTCGGTCAGCGCGGCCACCAGGTCGGCGATGGTGCTGCCGGCCGCCACCTCCAGCGCGTCGCCGTTGACGCGCAGCGTGAGGGTGCGGCCACTCACACCGGGACCCGGGACACCAGATCGACCACGGCCGCCGCGGTCAGGGGAGCCAGCAGAATGCCGTTGCGGTAGTGGCCGGTGGCCACGGCCACCCCGTCGAGCGCCGTCCAGCCCCACCACGGGGTGTTGTCCGGTGTCGCCGGACGGAGACCGGCCGACGCCTCCAGCAGCTCGAGCTCGTCGATCCCCGGGACGATGGCCCGGGCGTCGCACAGCAGCTCGTGCACCGCGCCGGACTGCACCGTGGTGTCGCCCCGCTCCTCGACGGTGGCCCCGACGACCAGCGAACCGTCGGGCCGGGGCACGAGGTAGACGGAGTGCCCGCGTACGAGGCCGCGCACCGTGCGGGAGAGCAGAGGAGCACCACCCCCGGCCGGGCGAGCGGGTCCGAGACGCAGGGCGTGCCCCTTGACCGGGCGCACCGGAGGCAGGCCCGCCCCCTCGAGACCGCCGATGGAGGCCAGGCCGACGCCGGCCGCCAACAGGACGTGGTCGGCACCGAGGCGGTGGCCGTCCGCCAGGACGAGGACAGGCCCGGGCTCGACGGCGCGCACCGACGACTCGACGAAGGCGACGCCGGCCCGCCGGCAGGCCTCGACCAGCGCCCGCAGCAGGGCCCGGTTGTCGACCTGGTGGTCGCCCGGCACCTCGATCCCACCGCGCAGCGTCGAGCTCAGGGCGGGCACCAGCCGGCGGCATTCCGTGGCGCTGCGCCGCTGGGCGGCGAGGCCGAGCGAGTGCTGGTAGGCCAGGAGGTCGTCGAGGTGGGCGCGGTCGGACGCATCGAGCGCCACCGTGACCGTCCCGGTCGTGTCGTAACCAAGTGCGGTGCCACTGGCCGCCGTCAGCTCGGCGGCGAAGGTCGGCCAGCGGGCGGCGCCCTCGAGGAGCAGCGCGGTGAGGGCCGACTCGCCGAACTGGGCCTCGGTGACCGGTGCCAGCATGCCGGCAGCCACGTGCGACGCGCCGTCGGGACCGCCCGGGCGGGGGGCGACGACCGTCACCGCATGACCGTTCTGTGACAATCGCCAGGCGCTGGTCAGGCCGATGACGCCGGCACCGACGACGCACACGCCGACCTGGGACGACGCACGCCGGGCGGGCGGCGACGGGGGGTCGGTCGGGACGGGCACCGTTGCTCAGCCTAGGAGTGCCGTCGTGTATTCTTGTCGTTCACCTTCGGGCCAACGTCGTCCCGGTTCCTGCACCTCGATCCCTCGTTCTTGTTCGGACCACACGGAAGGACGCCGATGGCCACTGGCCTCTACGACCCCGCATACGAGCACGACGCCTGTGGCGTCGGCATGGTGGCCGACCTTCACGGCCGGGCCGACCACGACATCGTCGACCGCGGCCTCACCGTGCTCGAGCGGCTGGCCCACCGGGGCGCCTCGGGCGCCGAGGTGGAGACGGGGGATGGGGCCGGGATCCTGGTGCAGATCCCGCACCGCTTCCTCGCGGGGGCGCTGGCCGACGAGGACGCCGGCTTCTCCCTGCCGGCGGCCGGCGCCGGCAGCTACGCCGTCGGGCTGACCTTCCTGCCCGTCGACGCCGACGACGCCCACAAGGCCCGGACCATGGTGGAGCAGCTGGCCGCCGCCGAGGGCCTCGCCGTGCTCGGGTGGCGGGTGGTGCCGACCGAGCCCGACGGGCTGGGGAAGACGGCGCTGGGGGCGATGCCCCGGATCGAGCAGGTCTTCGTGGCGCCGGCGCCGTCGAGACGAGGTCGAGGTCGACACCATGGCCCTCGAGCGCCGGGCCTTCGTCCTGCGCAAGCGGGTCGAGCACGCCGTCGACGGGCTGTACTTCCCGTCCCTGTCCGCCCGCACCCTCGTCTACAAGGGCATGCTCACGTCCGAGCAGCTGCGCCAGTTCTTCACCGACCTGCGCGACCCCCGCTTCGAGTCCGGCCTGGCCCTGGTCCACTCGCGCTTCTCGACCAACACCTTCCCGAGCTGGCCCCTGGCCCACCCGTACCGCTACCTGGCCCACAACGGGGAGATCAACACCCTGGCCGGCAACCGCAACTGGATGCGGGCCCGCGAGGCCCTCCTCTCCACCTCCCTCATCGAGGGGGACCTGTCCCGGATCTACCCGGTCTGCACGCCGGGGGCGAGCGACTCGGCCTCCTTCGACGAGGTGCTCGAGCTGCTGCACCTGGGCGGGCGCTCGCTGCCCCACGCCGTGCTGATGATGATCCCCGAGGCCTGGGAGAACCACGCCACCATGGACGAGGCCCGGCGCGCCTTCTACCGCTACCACGCCTCGCTCATGGAGCCCTGGGACGGGCCGGCCGCCGTGACGTTCACCGACGGCACCGTCGTCGGGGCCGTCCTCGACCGCAACGGCCTGCGCCCGGCTCGATACTGGGTCACCGACGACGGCCTCGTCGTCCTGGCCAGCGAGGTCGGCGTCCTCGACATCGCCCCCGAGCGGGTCGTGCGCAAGGGACGCCTCCAGCCCGGCCGCATGTTCCTGGTCGACACGGCCAAGGGCCGCCTGGTCGAGGACGAGGAGATCAAGGCCGAGCTGGCCGCCCAGCACCCCTACGACCAGTGGTTGGCCAGCGACCAGGTCCGCCTGGAGGAGCTGCCGGCCCGCACCATGCTCACCCCTCAGCACGGGCGGGTCGTCACCCAGCAGCGCCTGTTCGGCTACACGACCGAGGAGCTGCGGGTCATCGTGGCCCCCATGGCCCGCACGGGAGGCGAGCCGCTCGGCTCCATGGGCTCGGACACGTCCATCGCCGTCCTGTCGGACCGCTCCCGCCTGCTCTACGACTACTTCACCCAGCTCTTCGCCCAGGTGACCAACCCGCCGCTCGACGCCATCCGCGAGGAGCTGGTGACCTCCCTCTCGGCCACCATCGGCCCCGAGGCCAACCTGCTGGCGGCCAGCCAGGGCGCCTGCCGCCAGATCCTGCTGCCCCTCCCCGTCATCGACCGCGACGACCTGGCCAAGCTGATGTACGTCAACGAGCACGGCGAGACGCCAGGCTTCAAGGCCTTCGCCATCGACGGGCTCTTCGAGGTGGGCGAGGCCGGGACGGCCGGGCTGCCGACGGCGGCCGGCGGCGAGGCCCTGCGCCGGGCCATCGAGGAGGTGCGGCGCCGTGTGTCCGAGGCCATCGCGGACGGGGCCAACCTCATTGTGCTGTCGGACCGCAACGCCACGGCCGAATGGGCGCCCATCCCGTCGCTGCTGTTGACGGCGGCCGTGCACCACCACCTGGTGCGGGAGAAGGCCCGGACCAAGGTGGGCCTGGTCATCGAGACGGGCGACGCCCGCGAGGTCCACCACATGGCGCTGCTGATCGGCTTCGGGGCGGCGGCGGTCAACCCGTATCTCGCCCTCGACTCGGTCGACGACATGATCTCCGAGGGCCTGCTCGAGGGCGTCTCGCCCCGCCAGGCCCGGCGCAACTACATCAAGGCCTGCTGCAAGGGCGTGCTCAAGGTCATGTCGAAGATGGGGATCTCGACCGTGGCCTCCTACACCGGCGCCCAGGTCTTCGAGGCCATCGGCCTGGACGGCCCGCTCATCGACGAGTACTTCACCGGGACGTCGTCACGCATCGGCGGCGTCGGGCTGTCGGTGCTGGCGGCCGAGGTGGCGACGCGCCATCGGGCCGCCCACGAGACCCGCCCGACCGAGCGGGCCCACCGCGAGCTCGAGGTGGGCGGCGAGTACCAGTGGCGGCGCGAGGGCGAGTTCCACCTGTTCAACCCGCGCACGGTGTTCAAGCTGCAGCACGCCACCCGCTCCAAGCGGTATTCGATCTTCAAGGAGTACACGGCGGCCGTCGACGACCAGTCGGCCAAGCTCGGGACGCTGCGCGGCCTCATGCGCCTGCGCCCCGCCGCCGGCGGCCCCATCCCGATCGACGAGGTCGAGCCGGTGGCCGACATCGTGAAGCGCTTCTCGACTGGCGCCATGTCGTACGGCTCCATCTCGTCGCAGGCCCACGAGACGCTGGCCATCGCCATGAACCGCCTGGGCGGGCGCTCCAACACGGGCGAGGGCGGCGAGGACCCGGACCGCTACACGCCCGACGAGAACGGGGACCTGCGCCGCTCGGCCATCAAACAGGTGGCGTCGGGGCGCTTCGGCGTGACCGGCGAGTACCTGGTCAACGCGGACGACCTGCAGATCAAGATCTCGCAGGGGGCCAAGCCGGGCGAGGGCGGCCAGCTCCCCGGTTTCAAGGTCTGGCCCTGGATCGCCCGCACCCGCAACTCGACGCCCGGCGTCGGGCTCATCTCCCCGCCGCCCCACCACGACATCTACTCCATCGAGGACATCGCCCAGCTGATCCACGACCTCAAGTCGTCCAACCCGGCCGCCCGCGTCCACGTGAAGCTGGTGTCCGAGGTCGGAGTGGGCACGGTGGCGGCCGGCGTGGCCAAGGCGCACTCCGACGTGGTGTTGATCTCGGGGCACGACGGCGGGACGGGCGCGGCCCCGCTGACCTCGCTGAAGCACGCCGGCATCCCGTGGGAGATCGGCCTGGCCGAGACGCAGCAGACCCTGCTCGTCAACGGGCTGCGCGACCGCATCGTCGTCCAGGTCGACGGCCAGCTGAAGACGGGCCGCGACGTGGTGATCGGGGCGTTGCTCGGAGCAGAGGAGTACGGCTTCGCCACGGCGCCGCTGGTCGTGTCGGGCTGCATCATGATGCGGGTCTGCCACCTCGATACGTGTCCCGTCGGCATCGCCACCCAGAAGCCCGAGCTGCGGGCCAAGTTCAGCGGCAAACCCGAGTTCGTCGTCACCTTCTTCGAGTACATCGCCGAGGAGGTGCGCGAACACTTGGCCGCTCTGGGGCTGCGTTCGTTGGATGAGGCAGTCGGCCGGGTCGATCTGCTCGACACCGACGCGGCGGTCTCCCACTGGAAGGCCGCCGGACTCGACCTCTCCTCCGTGCTGGCCGAGCCCGACGTGGCGCCCGAGATGATGCGGCGCCAGACCCGGCTCCAGGACCACGGGCTGGAGAAGGCGCTCGACCACCAATTCCTGGCCGCCTGCGCCCCGGCGCTCGAGGCGGGGACGCCCGTATCGGTCTCGCTGCCCATCACCAACGTCGACCGCACCGTCGGGACGCTGCTCGGGTCGGAGATCTCCAAGCGCTACGGCGGGGCCGGGCTGCCCGAGGACACCATCTCGTTGACCTTCACCGGTTCGGCCGGGCAGAGCTTCGGCGCCTTCCTGCCCAGTGGCGTCACCATGCGGCTCTGGGGCGACGCCAACGACTACTTCGGCAAGGGCCTGTCCGGCGGCCGTCTGGTCGTGCGCCCGGCGGCCGGCTCTCCCTTCGTGGCCGAGGAGCAGATCATCGCCGGCAACGTCATCCTTTACGGCGCCACGGCAGGGGAGGTCTTCATCCGCGGTCAGGTGGGGGAGCGCTTCTGCGTGCGCAACTCGGGAGCGGTGGCGGTGGTCGAGGGCGTGGGCGACCACGGCTGCGAGTACATGACCGGCGGGCTGGTCGTCGTGCTCGGGCCGACGGGACGCAACTTTGCGGCCGGCATGTCGGGCGGGGTGGCCTACCTCTACGACCCCGAGCGGACCTTCGGGGTGCGGGTCAACGACGCCGAGGTGGACGTGGAGCCGCTCGACGCCGCCGACAGCGAGCAGGTGCGCCTGCTGGTGCAGCGCCACGCCGCCGAGACGGACTCCGCGGTGGCCGCCCGGCTCTTGGGGTCGTGGGACCGCGAGGTGCGCGAGTTCGTCAAGGTCATGCCCCGGGACTACCGGCGCATCCTCGAGGCCACGAAGCTGGCCGAGGCCGAGGGCCGCCCCATCGACGAGGCCGTGATGGAGGCCGCACATGGGTAAGCCGACCGGGTTCCTCGAGTTCGGGCGCTCGCTGCCCCGGCGCCGGCCGGTGTCGGTCCGGCTGCGCGATTGGCGCGAGGTCTACGAGCCGTTCGGGGAGGAGGCCACCAAGCAGCAGGGTGCGCGCTGCATGGACTGCGGCATCCCCTTCTGCCACGACGGCTGCCCACTCGGGAACCTGATCCCCGAGTGGAACGACCTCGTCTACCGGGACGACTGGCCCGACGCCATGGAGCGCCTGCACGCGACGAACAACTTCCCCGAGTTCACCGGGCGGCTCTGCCCGGCGCCCTGCGAGGCGGCATGCGTGCTCGGGATCAACGAGCTGCCCGTGACGATCGAGCGCATCGAGTACGAGATCGTCGAGCGGGCCTGGGACGAGGGCTGGGTCACGGCGCAGCTGCCGACGGTGCGCACCGGCAAGTCGGTGGCCGTCGTGGGCTCCGGGCCGTCCGGCCTCGCCGCGGCCCAGCAGCTGGCCCGGGCCGGCCACGCCGTGACGGTGTTCGAGCGGGCGGAGCGCCCGGGCGGCCTCCTGCGCTACGGCATCCCCGAGTTCAAAATGGAGAAGGCCGTCGTCGACCGTCGCCTGGCCCAGCTGGAGGCGGAGGGCGTCGTCTTCGAGTGCTCGACCCAGATCGGCGGCGACCACGCCCCGGTCGACGGCCCCTTCGAGCCGGGTGAGGAGCGTGGTGCCGGGACGGCCTGCGCGCCCGACGTCCGGGTCATGCCGGCGGCCGAGGTGCACGCCGCCTTTGACGCCGTCGTCCTGGCCGGCGGGGCCACCCTGCCCCGGGACCTGCCCGTACCCGGGCGCCAGCTCGACGGCATCCACCTGGCCCTCGAGTACCTCAAGCCCTCCAACCTGGTCCAGGAGCGGGCGCTCGCCGCCCCGCCGATCGACGCCAAGGGCAAGCACGTCATCATCATCGGCGGCGGGGACACCGGGGCGGACTGCCTGGGCACGGCGCATCGCCAGGGGGCGGCCTCGGTCCACCAGCTCGAGATCATGGCCGAGCCCCCGAGCGACCGTGCCGCCGACAACCCCTGGCCGATCTGGCCGCTCATCCTGCGCACCTCGTCGGCCCACGAGGAGGGCGGGGAGCGCCTCTTCTCGGTGACGACGACCGAGTTCGCCGACAACGGGTCCGGGGCCGTCCGGGCTCTGCGGGGTCACGTGGTCGAGATGCGCACCGAGGACGGCCGCCCCGTCTTCGAGGAGGTGCCCGACACCGAGTTCGAGCTCGAGGCCGACCTCGTCCTCCTGGCCATGGGCTTCGTCGGGACCGAGCGCCGCAACGCGGTGGCCGAGCTCGGAGTGGAGGTGTCGCCCCGGGGGACCGTGGTGGCCGACACCGACTGGGCCACCAACGTCGACGGGGTCTTCGTCTGCGGCGACCAGACCCGGGGCCAGAGCCTCATCGTCTGGGCCATCGCCGAGGGCCGTTCGTGCGCGGCGGCGGTGGACCGCTGGCTGATGGGGACGACGTCGCTGCCGGCGCCGATCGAGCCCGGCCAGCTCGCCATGCGCTGATCAGGCCACAGCCCGTCCCAGCACCGCCGACATGGTGAAGCCGCCGTCGGGTCCCGTCGCCCCCTCGACGGCCCGCTCCAGTGCACGCATCACCTCTTGGAGGCGCTCGGGCGGCAGCGTGGCCAGGAAGGCCTGGAAGGGCGTCCCCGCCACACCCTGGGCCCCGGCCGCCGCGCTGTCCCAGCGGAAGGCCAACTCACGGGTCTCGACCTCGATGTCGCCGAATCCACCACCGGCCAACAGGGACCCGAGCTCGTCGGGGGACATCATGAGCCGGTTGATGTCGATGGGCTGGTCCAAGCCCGCCTCCTCCAGCACCTCGCCGTAGAGCCCGAAGGGGTGCAGCGGGATGCCGGCCAGCCAGACGGCGGCGGCCACCCGCCCGCCGGGACGCAGGACCCGTCGCATCTCGTCCACCGCAGTCGCCCGCTCGGGGATGAACTGCAGGCCCTGCTGGCAGAGCACGACGTCGACCGTCCCCGACGCGAGGTCCAACTCGGTGGCCGAGCACACCACCGTCTCGATGACGGCCGGCTCGTCGCCCCGGATCACCTGGGCCAGCATGTCCTCGCTGAGGTCGCTGGCCAGCACCCGACCCGCCGGGCCGACCGCCCGTGCCGCCGCCCGGGAGACGGCGCCCGTCCCTGCGGCCACGTCGAGCACCACCTGCCCGGGCGCCACCCCGGCGAAGCGGACCAGCACGTCGGCCCAGGGCTCGAAGATGACCGGCTCGAGGGAGGCCCGGTAACCCTCGGCCACCGAACCGGTGAACGAGAAGTTGCCGTAGCCCATATCGGCCATCATCGCAGCCCATCGCAGGTCATCGCAGGCTCCCTCCCGACGGCCCCTGTCGGTACGCTGCCCCGGTGCCCTTCGCCGACGTCAACGGGATCAGCATCTACTACGAGCTCACCGGGACGGAGCGGCCGGACGGGTCGAACCGGCTGCTCTGCATCTCGGGCACCGGCGGTGATCTGCGCCAGCAGCCCCGCATCGACAGTGCCTTCGAGGACACCTTCGCTGTCTTGTCCTACGACCAGCGCGGCCTCGGCCAGACGGAGGTCCCCGACGGCCCCTACACCATGGCCGACTACGCCGAGGATGCCGCCGCCCTGCTCGACGAGGTGGGCTGGGACGACTGCGCCGTCGTCGGTGTGTCCTTCGGCGGCATGGTGGCCCAGGAGCTCGCCATCCGCCATCCCGGCCCGGTGCGCCGGCTCGCCCTGTGCTGCACCTCGTCCGGCGGAGCGGGCGGGGCCTCGTATCCCCTCCAGGATCTGGCCGACGTGGACCCGGACGACGGGCCGTCCGGCCACCTCGCACTGATAGACACCCGCTGGGACAGCGCCTGGCAGGAGGCCAACCCGGACCTGGCCGCCATGATCATCGAACGCTTCGCCTCGTCCGCCGCCTCGCCCAGCCCCGGCCAGCGCCTCCAGCTCGAGGCCCGGAGCCACCACGACACGGCCGACCGCCTCGGCGCCATCAGGTGCCCCACCCTGGTGGCCGGGGGGCAGTACGACGGGATCGCCCCACCCGCCAACAGCGAGTTCCTGGCCCTGTCCATCCCCGCCGCTCGCCTGCGCCTCTTCGACGGCGGCCACGGCTTCTTCATGCAGGACCCCGCCGCCCTCCCGGCCATCGTCGCCTTCCTGGCCGACACCGACGTCGCCCCGTCCCCGTAGATTCGGCGTCATGGACCTGACGACCACTCCCGCCTGGAAGGCGCTGCAGTCCCACTACGAGACGTCCGGCAAGGACCTCGTCCTGCGGCAGCTCTTCGCCGACGACCCCGGGCGAGGCGAGCGCCTCAACGCCACCGCGGCCAATCTGGTCCTGGACTATTCCAAGCAACGCGTCACCGACGAGACCATGTCGCTCCTAATCGAGGTGGCCAAGGCGTCCGGCGTCGAGGCCCGGCGCGACGCCATGTTCGCCGGCAAGCACATCAACACGACCGAGGACCGTGCCGTGCTTCACGTCGCGCTGCGCATGCCGGCCACCGAGACGCTCACGGTCGACGGCCAGGACGTTACGGGCGACGTCCACAAGGTCCTCGACCAGATGGGCGAGCTGTCCGAGCGCATCCGGGACGGCCACTGGGTCGGCGCCACCGGCCAGCGCATCCGGGCCGTCGTCAACATCGGCATCGGCGGCTCGGACCTCGGACCGGCCATGGCCACCGAGGCGCTGGCGGACGAGGCCATGCCCGGCATCACGAGCCGCTTCGTCTCCAACGTCGACCCGGTCGACCTGTACGCGGCCACCCACGACCTCGATCCGGCCACCACCCTGTTCGTCATCAGCTCCAAGACGTTCACCACGCTCGAGACGCTGACCAATGCGGCAGCCGCCCGGGACTGGGTCCTCAAGGGCCTGGGCGAGCAGGCCGGCGACGACGCCGTGGCCAAGCACTTCATCGCCGTGTCGACCAACGCCAAGGCCGTCGCCGAGTTCGGGATCGACACCGACAACATGCTCGTGTTCTGGGACTGGGTCGGCGGGCGCTACAGCTACGACTCGGCCATCGGCTTCGCGCTCATGATCGCCATCGGACGTGAGGCCTTCGACGAGATGCTGGCCGGCTTCCACGCCGTCGACGAGCACTTCCTGCACACGCCCCTCGAAGACAACGTCCCGGTCATCGCCGGCATGCTCAACGTCTGGTACAACAACTTCTTCGGCGCTCAGACCCACGCCGTGCTGCCGTACAGCCACCGGCTGGCCCGCTTCCCGGCCTACCTCCAGCAGCTCACCATGGAGTCGAACGGCAAGTCCGTCCGGCTCGACGGCACGCCCGTCGCCGGCCAGACCGGCGAGATCTTCTGGGGCGCCCCCGGCACGAACGGCCAGCACGCCTTCTACCAACTGATCCACCAGGGCACCAAGCTCATCCCGGCCGACTTCATCGCGTTCGCCGAGGGCACCCACGAGACGGGCGAGCAGCAGGACCTGCTGATGGCCAACTGCCTGGCCCAGACCAAGGCCCTCGCCTTCGGCCGCACGGCCGAGGAGATCGAGGCCGAGGGCACGCCGGCCGCCGTCGTCCCGCACAAGGTCATGCCGGGCAACCGGCCCAGCTCGACGATCGTCGCCCCCAAGCTCACGCCGTCGGTGCTCGGCCAGCTCGTCGCCCTCTACGAGCACACCGTCTTCGTCGAGGGCTGCATCTTCGGCATCGACTCCTTCGACCAGTGGGGCGTCGAACTGGGCAAGGTCATGGCCAAGGAGTTGGCTCCGCTGCTCACCGCAGATTCGGTGCCGGACGTGTCCGGTCAGGACTCATCGACCGCCGCGCTCGTCACGCGCTACCGGGCCCTGCGCGGCCGCCCCGTCTGACCGACCCTCCTGTCTCGGCACCTTCCGTCTGCCATCAGCGCACGACCTCGGTCCCGAGGCGCAGGCCCGTCAGGGCCGAGCACGCTTCTCCACGGGTGTCGGTCAGGGCGGTGCCAATCCGTGCAGCGGTTGGTGGGGGAGGAGCCCGCGCCAGGCACCCGGCACGGTCCGGGCCAGCCGCCGGAGCTCCTCGAGATGCTGGTCCGAGAGCCCTTCGAGCTTCTTGGTTCCCTTGCCCGTCAGCTGCAGCCGCACGATCCGATGGTCGGTCTCGTCGCGGATCCGGGTCACCAGCCCCGCCTGCTCGGCCCGGTCCACGAGGCCCACTGCGCTGTGGTGGCGCAGCAGGAGGTAGTCGGCCACCTCGCCGACCGTCGGTCCCCGGTGATCGGTGTGGCCCCGAATGGCCAAGAGGAGCTGATGCTGGGCCGGGGTCAGGCCCGCCCCCTCGGACTGCTGCTCGCTCCAGCGAAGGAAGCGCCGCAATCCCGTCCTGAGCGCCAGCAGATCCTCGTAGTCGGCATCGCTCAATCGCATCGTGTTACGATACCATCGCGCTACGATGAACTGGCGGATCCCTGAAGACCCGTCCAGCAAACGGGACAAACGCGAACCAGTCCTGGACTACCTCCCGGGCAGACGCGCCCCTTTGTCCGCATCCACCGCGAAATCCAGTCGCTGCAGTCCGACGACCCGCAAGAGAGCCAGGGCCTCAGCAGCCGGGCTGTTGGGCTCCGCCGAATAGATGATCAGCCGCTGGTCGGTATCGAGCAGTTGCAGGGAGTCACACTCGAGCGTGAACTCGCCGACCTCTGGGTGGCGAACCGTCTTCCTGCTGGACCGTCGCTGGGCCGGGCGGGCCTCCGACCACATCCGAGCGAAACGCGCCGACGAGCTCCGCAACTCGTCGAGCAGTCGGGACAGACCGGGGTCATCGGGATAACGGGCCGCCACCACCCGCAGGTTCGCCACCGACTCGGCCGCCGTCCGCTCGTCTTCCTCCGCTGAGGCGGACACCCGCCGCTCGGCTCCCAAGAATCGCTGCCACACGATGTTGCGCCTGGGCGGGGGCCAGGCCGAGAAGTCCCCCAAGAGCGCAGCGGCCAGATCGTTCCAGGCGAGCACGTCACCCTTTGCGTCCAAGACGAGCACCGGGAGGTCACCCAGGCGCTCGAGGATGCGCATGGTGCTGCCCCGCACGACGCCGTCTATCCGGCCGGCCTGCGGCGGGCTCACCCCGGCCAGATGGAAGAGATGCGTCCGCTCGTCGTCCGTCAACTGCAGCGCCCGGGCCAACGAGACCAGCACGCCCTCGGAGACCCCAGAGCCCCGGCCCTGTTCGAGCCGGGTCAGGTGGTCGACCGAGATGTGCGCCAGCTGCGCCACCTCCTCACGGCGCAGCCCGGCCACCCGTCGGCGCTGACCCGCCGGGAGACCGACGTCGCCGGGCACAACCCGGGCCCGGGCCTGACGAAGGAACGTTCCCAGCTCTTCCCGGTCCATCACACCATCGTGAACCAATTCGAGCCACCTTGCCTGGGACTCTCAGTCCCAGGATGCAACGTCCCTGGCCAGAGCCTCGTCTATCCCTCAAGCTGAGGGTTATGACGACAGCACTGATCACCGGGGCAAACAAAGGCCTCGGCTACGAAACGGCACGACAGCTCGGCGGACTTGGCTGGACCATCTTCGTCGGGGCCCGGGACCCCGAACGGGGTGAACACGCCGTTGGCACCCTCAAGCACAGCGGTGCCGACGCCCGCCTGGTCCCCCTCGATGTCACCTCCGACGAGTCCGTCGCAGCGGCGGCCGACCTGGTCTCCGAAGCGACCGGCGGCGCCCTCGACGTCCTCATCAACAATGCCGGCATCATCGGAGCGGCGCGGACGGCACCACTCGAGACCGGTCCCGAACACTTCCTTGCCTGTTTCGGGGTGAACCTGCTCGGACCCGTCCGGGTCACCCGGGCCATGATCCCGTTGCTGCAGGGCGGCGAGAATCCACGCATCGTGATGGTCTCGAGTGGCCTCGGCTCCCTTGCCGTCACCTCAGATCCCGAGCGACTCGAGTCGAGGATCCATTCCCTCGTGTACCCGTCGTCAAAGGCCGCCCTCAACATGGTCACGACCCAGTACGCCAAGGTGTTACCCGGTTTCCGCATCAACGCGGTCGATCCCGGATACACGGCAACCGACCTCAACGACAATGCCGGGCACCAGACCGTCGAGGAAGGCGCGACGGTGATCGTCGCCATGGCCCAGGTGGCCAAGGACGGACCGACCGGCGGCTTCTTCAGCAAGGACGGACCCGTTCCCTGGTGATCACGGCCGGGTCGCACCCATGTAGAGCAGGCTCCCGAGCGCCGCACCGACAGCAGTGGGGAAGCGCTCGACCCGTACGTCCGCCCCGGTGAACGGCGCGTCGACCATGACGTTGGACCCTCCCTCGACGCCGACGTAGAGACCCACATGGTCGATGCCGTCTTGGCCACTGCCGAAGAAGACGAGGTCCCCGAGCTCGAGCGGTGCCCCCGGCGGAACCTTCGCCGTTGCGTCGTACTGGTCCTGGGCCACTCGGGGGAGTGAGACCCCGGCCGCTCGGTACGCCGCCTGGACCAGACCCGAGCAGTCGAAGCCGACCCCAACCGACTCGCCCCCCCACACGTACGGCGTGCCGATCTGCTGCATGGCCCACTCGGCGGCCACCACCCCGGCGCTCGAGCCCGTGGGCACCAAAGACGAGGTCGTCCCCCCGTAGGACTGGGCCAGCGCCAGCACCTGAGCCACGTAGGCGGACGAGTGGTTGTAGGACTCGATCGCCCCGGACAGGTCTGCCCCGTTCGCCGCACCGTTGGCGCAGAGCATCCGGGCCGCTGCGTACACGGCGTCGGTCGGGTCGTACGGGCTGGGCGGATCGACCCCGCCGGGCGGCACCGGCTCGTCGTAGGCCTGAAAGGTCGCCGGCTCGAACTGCATCGGGCCCTCCGCCCCGGCGCTGTTCGCCCCACTGTGCACCCCCGGCAACGTGGACTGACCATTGTCCGACTCGATCGTCCCGATCGCTGCCAACACCGTCCAGGGCAGACCCGGGCAGGCCGTCGCCGCCTCCTGGTACAGCGTCAGCATGGCCGGAGGGATGGCCGCCGTGGCGGCCGACGTTGCCGTCGGCACCCCGCCACCGAAGACCGCCGCCGCCGACCCGACGAGCAGGATCCCGAACAATGAGACCAAGGCCCCGAATGCCGCCAGCCCTGCTTTCACCGGCGGCCATCTCCCAATCCAACCTTCCGCTGCCGTGCCACAAGCGAGAACGGTCGGCCTGGCGGGGCGCCGGACACATCCCAGGCGTCGCTTCTCAACCGCGAGTTAGGAAGCGGCGGCCGTCAGAACGTCGCTACCTCATCCTGTCGTGCCAGGACCGCCACGAAAATCCTGTCGGGTCACGGTCGCGGCGGGCACAGCCGAGCTCACGCCGGGACTGGGCGCCGGCCGATGCGGCGGCTCAGGCGTCAGGCGTTCTTGAATATCGTGGTGAAGCCGTTTCCCTCGCTGTTGAGCGGGCTGCTCTTCACCTGCGTCGTGTCCCGTGCACCCCTCATGGGGCCGAAGGCCTCAGCGGCGTTGGCGCTGATCGGCGTCCCGTTGACGGTGCAGTTGGTGAATTTCGTCTTTTTGAAGGTCGGGATGGTGCGTGACTCGCGCTCTTCGATGAAGTTGGAGTTGGTGGTCGTGGAGGATCCGGCGCCGGTCGTGGTGCTGACCTTTTGGGCGGTCACGTCATCCACAGTCGAACTCGCCTGTGATGCCGTCATGGTGTCGGTGATGGTGATGGTGTCCCCGCTGAACGGAAAGAACGTCGTTCCACCGCACAGCTCAGTCGAGCCGGCGCAGGCAACTGCCTCGAAGGCCGGAGCCGCACCCGATGCTCTGCATATCACGGTCACGAAACCGTCGGCGGCACTCGGTGGGCCCTCGAGCTGTACGGACAGCTCGAAATTCTGCGCCCCGGTACACGTGAATTTCGGGAGGACAAACGTGCCTTCCGCCGAGGTTTCATTGGCCACTTTGGTGGCATAGCCCGTCGACGAGCTGCCGGGGGACTGCTGCACGGTGCCGTCCCGAAGGACGGAAGCATGGGGGACTGCCGCGCCGGTCGCGCTGGCCATGCCAAAAAGACCCCCCGCGAATGGCGGTGCAACCACAGCAAGTGAAACCAACGCCAACAGCCGCTTCATGGTTCCTCCTCCCGCAGTGCTGGGACACGATGGCACGGTTCCGTACACGGATCAACGGCCGCGTGGCGACCGCGACAGCCTCGAACCATCCAGCCCGCAGGATCAGCTTCGACCTTGCTCCGGGCCCGACGTCGAGCACGCGCTGACAGGTCCCGAGCAGACTGGCACAGGTCAGAGCGTCGGCGCCGGCATACGTATTCGCAGCTCCGCCGACCTATGACGGAGGAAGCGGCTGTCCAGCAGTGGACGGGCCCAATGCCTCGCCGCGTCTCCAGACCGGGTGAAGGGGTGCGCCGTCAGCAAGGACCAGTCCTCGGCCTGGCAGGCCTGTTGATGAAGAGCCATAGTTTTGGGAGTGGCGAAAACCGTCGATTGGGAAGCTCTTCTCGTCAAGGGCTACGAACCCCTGAAGGTCGCGCAACGGGTCTTTCGTTGGCTTCCTCACGATCCCCGCTGCAAGCTTTGCCTCAACCCATTTGGCGGCGTGGGCGGCAAAGTGATCGGGCTTCTGGGACACAAGCCCTCCCGTAAGAACCCAAACATCTGTCAGTACTGCTTCGATCGTCTCCCGACTGGGGGTATCGAGATCGACATCGGAGTTGTGTTCGCTGACGTGCGAGCATCCACAGCTCTGGGTGA
The DNA here is from genome assembly GCA_963840435.1 of uncultured Acidimicrobiaceae bacterium. GTDB lineage: Bacteria > Actinomycetota > Acidimicrobiia > Acidimicrobiales > RAAP-2 > Bog-473. The sequence continues at coordinate 439,764 of CAWIYY010000003.1, forward strand.
GCAGCTGGATGCCACGACCTTCGCCCTGCGTCTGAACGAGTTCTACGACACAGCAACGAAGGTGCTGATTCACAATGAAGGCATTGTGGACAAGCTGATTGGCGACGAAGTGATGGGTCTCTTCATCCAGGGCATTGCTGGCCCCGAATATCGGCGCAAGGCGGCGATTGCCGCTCTTGAACTGGCTTCGCAGGTCGGCGCAGTTCCTCTCGGTGTCGCCGTGAACGCCGGTGTTGCCTTCGTCGGCAACGTGGGATCGGGAAGCGTGTTGGACTTCACCGCGCTCGGTGATGCCGTCAATGTTGGTGCTCGCCTCCAAGCCCACGCGTCGCCGGGCGAAGTGGTGCTGGCAGCTTCGCTCTACCCGCTTGTCGAGGCTGACTACCCAGGGGGCCGCCACGATCGGATAGCGATACGTGGCCGGGATGAGCCAGTTGACGTTGTGGTCTTGACCTCGCCCGCGTAGTCCACAACGTTCGCTCGACCGCCGGCATTCAGGGGGGCGGGGAGGAGCCCGCGAACCCCGGGGTCATCGGCCTCTCCGCCCGTCCCGCCCCCCGGCAACGCACGACCCGATCGGGCTCGCCATACTTGGTCCATGAAAAGCACCATGCAGGAGCGTCCGCTCCTGATCAGCGACATCGTCCGCCACGGTAAGCAGGTCCACGGTGACAGCACGGTCATCACGGTCGAGGCCGGCGGCCATCGCGAAGCCACCTTCGTCGAGGTGGCGGAACGGGCCGAGCAGCTGGCCGCCGCCCTGACCCGCCTGGGCGTCCAGCAGGGGGATCGGGTGGGGACGTTCTGCTGGAACAACCAGGGTCACCTCGAGGCCTACCTGGGCATTCCTTCCATGGGGGCCGTCCTGCACACCCTCAACATCCGGCTCCCCGCCGACCAGCTGGCCTACGTCATCAACCACGCCGAGGACCGCATCATCATCGTCGACGCCTCCCTGATCCCCCTCCTGGCCGCCATCAAGGACGACCTCAAGACGGTCGAGACGATCATCGTGGCGGGGGAGGGCGACACCACACCCCTGGGCGAGACCTTGTCCTACGAGGCGCTGCTCGCCGCCGAGCAACCCGGCTTCGACTGGCCCGACCTCGACGAGAACTCGGCCGCCGCCATGTGTTACACGAGCGGCACCACCGGCAGCCCCAAGGGTGTCGTGTACTCGCACCGCTCCACCTGGCTGCACACCATGGCCGAGCAGGCCGCCTCGTCGGTCGGGATGATGGAGACCGACCGCATCCTCATCATCGTCCCCATGTTCCACGCCAACGCCTGGGGCACGCCCTACGGCGCCTTCATGGCCGGCACCGACGTGATCATGCCCCAGATGTTCCTGATGGGGGAGCAGCTGGCCAACATCTTCAACGAGTTCCACCCCACCCTGGCCTGTGGCGTCCCCACCATCTGGAACGGCCTGCTCGCCCTCGACACGAAGATCGACTTCTCCACCGTCCGCGCCATCACCGCCGGCGGGGCCGCCGTCCCCGAGTCGCTCATCCGGGCCTTCGAGGACCGCTTCGGCGTCACCATCATCCAGGGCTGGGGCATGACCGAGACCAGTCCGCTGGCCGCCTTCGGCCTGCCCCCGGCACGCAAGCAGGACGGCCATGACGACATGTACTACAAGGTCAAGGCCGGCCGGATCGTCGCCGGCGTCGAGATGCGGGTCGTCGCCGAGGACGGCACCATCCTGCCCAACGACGGACACTCCGTCGGCGAGTTCGAGATCCGGGGACCCTGGGTCACGGGCTCGTACTACAAGGACGAGGACCCGGCGAAGTTCGACAACGGCTGGCTGCGCACCGGCGACGTCGGCACCATCGACGGCCAGGGCTACCTGACCATCTCGGACCGCACCAAGGACGTCATCAAGTCGGGCGGGGAGTGGATCTCCTCGGTCGAGCTGGAGAACGCCGTCATGGCCTACCCCGACGTGTTCGAGGCCGCCGTCATCGCCGTCCCCGACCCCAAGTGGTCCGAGCGCCCGCTGGTCGCCGTCGTCGCCAAACCGGGGAGCACGCTGTCCGTGGACGACCTCGTCGCGTTCCTGGCCGAGCGCGTCCCCAAATGGTGGCTGCCCGACCAGTGGACGTTCATCGAGGAGGTACCCAAGACCAGCGTGGGCAAGTTCGACAAGAAGGTCATGCGGGCCGCCCACGCCAACGGCGAGTACGAGGTGCAGAAGGCGACCCTGCCCGGGTGAGCGGCCCCGACGACGCCCTCGAGGACATGGCCGAACGGCTCGAGGAGGTGCTCGAGGAGCTCTCGGACATGGCCATCGACGCGCTGAGCCGGGCCAGCTCGGGCGACCCCGACTCGGCCGAGACGGGGGAGGCCCTGGCCGCCGAGCGGGCCATTCTCAAGGCCCGGCGGGGCGTCGAGAAGTCCGTGTTCGCCCTGCGGGAGCCGGCCCGCCGCGCCCGCCATCGCGATCCCGTCGACGAGGGCGCCGACTAGAACCTCGTCCGTGCGCCTCTTCGTCGCCGTCTGGCCCGACGAGCTCACCCGTCAGCGGCTCGATGCACTCCAACTCGAACTCGGCCGCACCAAGGGCCTGCGTTTCGTCGGCCCGACCCGCTGGCACGTCACGCTGCGCTTCCTGGGCGAGGTGGACGACGACCACGTTCCGCCCCTGGCCGAGGCCCTTAGCCACCGCCGCCACGGCGACCCCCGGCCCGCTCGAGTGCCGCCTGGGCCCGGGCACCGGCTGGTTCACCGGCGTCCGCGTCCTCCAGCTCCCCGCCGCCGGCATCGACGCGCTGGCCGCCGCTGTCCGCCGGGCCACGGCGGCCATCGTGCCCGAGAACCGCGCCGACCCGCCCTTCAACGGCCATCTGACGCTCGCCCGGGCCAAGGGCCGTCGCCTCAGCGTGGCCGCCCTGGGCGAGATGGCCAACATCCCCTTCGAGGCCGCGTTCCCCGTCGAGGCCATCGACCTTGTGTCGTCGGAGCCCTCGGCCAACGGCCACCGTCTACACCACGGTCGCCCGCGCCCCCCTCGGCCCCACCCGCTGACCGACCCTGTCGCAAGACCTCGCCCGTCCGACAGGCCAAGGCGACAGAGCCGGTCACCCTGACCATGTTTTGCGGTCCAATGGATTTCAATTGTGGAGCACCGGCGCGCAGCGCCGACCGTTTTCCCTCGATGACCACGGCCGCCGTGCTGTCGAAGCGCACCAATCAAGAACTGATGGATGTGATCGCCGCCTCGGCCACGCAGATGGCCTCCCTGGCGGCCACCGTCGTCCAGCACGCCGGAGAACTCGATCGCCGCGAGGGATGGCGCGACGACGGTGCCACCTCCCTCGAGGACTGGCTGGTCGCCCGCCTCGGCGTCTCGAAGTCGACGGCCAGGGCCTACGCCCACCTGTCCGAGCGGCTCTTCGACCTGCCCCACCTGACGGCCGGTCTCGCCAACGGCGACCTCAGCCTCGACAAGGTGCGCGCCGTCGCCGACTCGGCCACCCCCGAATCAGACCGGGATCTGGCCCGTCAGGCTCGAGACATCTCGGTCCGCGAGCTGGCCCACCTGGCCCGGGCCACCCAACGCCGCCAGCCGTCGCGCGGACCACGACCGGCGCTCGGTGCGCTTCAACGACCTCTGCCGCACCGTGACGGCGCAGCTTCCGCCGACCTCCTACGCCGAGGTCCGAGCCTGCCTCGAGGCTCGGGCCAAGCGCGTCGCCTCGGACGGCGAGACCCCCTTCGACCAGCGGTTGGCCGACGCCTTTGTGGAGTTGATCCGCAACACGGGCCGCCGACCGGCCAAGGGCTCCGCCGACTACACGATGCTCGCCCACGTCCCCCTCGAAGTCTTGACCGACCCCGCTTCCACCCTTTGCGGAGAGCTGGACCATGCCGGGCTGATCTCGGCCCCGACCATCCGTGAACTGCTCTGCGACGCCACGCTGATCATCGCGGCGGACGACGACCTGGGACACACGATGTACGAGGGCAGAGCGTTCCGGCTGGCCACCGAGACCCAGCGCCGGGAGTTGGCCCGGCGCGACCGGCACTGCCGGTTCCCCGGCTGTACGAACGCACTCTTCGTGATCCCACACCACCTCGATGAGTGGAGCGCCGGAGGCAAGACGGATCTGCCGAACCTGGCCCTGCTCTGCGCCTACCACCACCACCTGGTGCATTCGAAGCTCTGGACCGCCAGCGGCAACGCCAACGAGGAGATCCGCTTCGTCGGCCCCAGCGGCCAGGTCATGACGTCGCGCCCGTCCCCGCTGTGGACTCTCGTGACCGATCGCCGCCGGCGGGGCGGCACCAGCCGCAGCGGTCCGGACCCCGGCAGTCCCTAGTCCGCGGCGTTGATTCGCCGGTCAGGCAGCATCACCGTCCGGGCTGTCCGGGCTGTCCCGGCTGTCCGGGCTGTCCGGGCGGTGCTGGTCGAACGAGCAGCCGATCGACCGAAGTTTGTACGAAGCCGGCGCCGAGGTAGAGGGCCCGGGCGGCGTCGGTCTCGAAGCCGACCTTGAAGCGGCGTACGCCTTTGCGCGCCAGTAAATCGAGGCCGTGCGTCAACAACATGCGGCCGAGGCCCCGGCGTTGAGAGTCGTCCTCGACGCGCATTGGTTCGAGGAGTCCGACACGCGTTGTGTCGTCGGACCAGAACAACGCGTAGCCGGCGACTCTGCCCTCCGCGTCCTCGACCACCAGATCGAGCGTCGGATCGTAGAGCGAGCACTGTCGCAGCCGCTGCTCGACCAGTGCGCCGTTGCGAGCAATCATCGGGTGGGGACGATCGGCCCGGGTCGCTCGATCGACGACGGCGTACCCATCGACCTGCGTCACCGGCGGGCGCCGGTCGGCTTCCATCCACGAGGTGCCCGACAACTCGTCGGTCATCTCGAATCCGCTCTCCAGAGCAAGAGCCGCCACCGGGGCGTCGTCCCCGCACGCGAGCACCCGCAGTGCCTCGCCCGCGTGCGCCGTGGCGGCGGCCCTCAAGGTCGCGGCCCAGACCTCTTCCTCGTCGACGATCGACGGCACGGCGAAGACGTCGACCTCCCAAGCGTCGTCCCATGCCGTGAGCCCTGCAGCCGCCACCGGGCCGACCTCGTCGAACCAGACCGGGAGCGCCAGCTCGTCGGTGGTCCGGGGCCGACGCCACCACCACTGCACGTCGGCGGCCTCCCACATGCCGCCGAGGGGCTCAGCCAGGCGAGCACGCTGGAGGACCGTGGTCGTCGCCTGCAGCCGCTCGAGACCCCGCAACAGCTGGCGTCGCACCACCATGTCCATCGAGCGTATTGGCGCGACGACTCCCGTGGCTGCTCGCCTCTGTCAACGAGACCTCGGCAGGTCAGGGAATCGGGGCCGAGTGTCCCGTCAGGAATTCGGTGATCGCTTCGGCCATGGCCGTCGCCGCCTGCTGCTGGAACGAGGTCGTCACCAGCAAGGAGGCGTCCGTTGCGTTGCGCATGTTGCCGCACTCGATCAGCACCTTGGGCACCGTGGTCAGGTTGAGTCCAGCCAAGTCGTTGCGGGGCTGGAGCCCATCCACGCCGTCGTAGGTGCTGACCGGCATCGGCGTCCCTGCCTGGAAGGCGTTGCGGATGATGGTGGCGAACGCCGCCGACGAGGTAATGACGCCGTTGTTCGGCCCGTCCGCCACCGGTTCGAGCACTGCGAAGCCGCGCCCGCCCACGGGCCCACCGTCGGCGTGGATGTCGACCGCCACGTTGGCGTGGGCATTGTCGATGATCTGGGCCCGGGTGGTCACGCAGGGCCCGACCCCGTCGTTGTTCTGCCGGGTCAGCACGACGCTGGCCCCCAAAGCCTCCAGGTCGGCCTGGAGGAAGGTGGCCACGTTGAAGTTGTACTGCGCCTCGGTGTACCCGCTGTCGGTCGCCGTGCCGGTGGTGTCGCACGGCTCGTAGCCGGTGCCGTTGAAGACGGGCTGGTTGATGATCTGTGGGGCGCTGTAGTTGAGGCCGTTGTGCCCGGGATCGATGCCGACCACCTTGCCGACGAGCGGCTCGGCCGAGCCCAGGGCCAACCAATACCCAGCGCCGGAGGGCGTGGCCGCCATCCCGACGACCGAGGCCGGCAGGGGAGTGCCCCCGAGCGAGCCCTGGTAGGTGGCGTCGCCGTAGGTGAAGACCCCACCGTCTGAGGCCACCAGCCAGTAGCCGCCGCCACCGGCCGCCCCTGCCATGCCGACGATCGGCGCATTCAGGGTCAAGCCGCCGGTCGAGCCGTAGAAGTGCGCGTCGCCATAACTGAAGATGCCGCCGTCCGAGGCGACCAGCCAGTAGCCCTTGCCGTCCGGGGTGGCCGCCATCCCGACGATCGGGGCGTTGAGAGGCTGCCCACCGCGCGATCCGTAAAACCGGGCGTCGCCGTAGCTGAAGACCCCACCGTCCGAGGCCACCAGCCAGTACCCGCCCCCGTCGGACGTCGCGGCCATCCCGACGATCGGCGCGTTCAGGGTCAGGCCGCCGGTCGAACCGTAGAAGGCGGCGTCGCCGTAGTTGAAGACACCCCCGTCCGAGCCCACCAGCCAGTAGCCCCCGCTGTCGTTGGTGGCGGCCATCCCGACGACCGGCGCGTTGAGCTTCAGCCCACCGGTCGAGCCGTGGAAGGCGGCGTCGCCGAAGGCGAAGATCCCACCGTCCGAACCGACGAGCCAGTACCCGTCTCCGTCATGGGTAGGGGCCATCCCCACCACGGGCGCGGCGGGATTGGTCAGCGCGTTGGCCCCGATGCCGGTCGAGCCGAACGCCACCACCGAGTTGGCCGGCGGCGCGCTGGCGCCGGCGCTGTTACTGGCAGACGTCGTGACCGAGACGAGGAGGGGAGCGAGCAGCACCAGCACGCACCAGGCAGGCACGCGCCGACGAGGCGAGCCGGCGACGTGGTGGCGGACGCTCAGCCGGTGCATCGGTTGATGGCGTCGATGAGCAGGCGCAAACGAGAGAAGTGGAAACGGTCGAAGCGCAGGGCCAGGCGGGGCAGCTCCGGATGGTCGTTGCGCTCGGGCGGGAAAGGCCCGGCCGAGCGGATGGAACCCCGCACGACGATGTCGCCGAAGCGCTTGTTCAGTTCGGCCAACTCCGCCTTGCTCGGCGCCGTCTGGACCCGCAGGACCAAGAGGTCGCCGACCCAACGGCACGAGTGGTAGTTGCGGTAGAAGCCGAGGACTTCCTCGCTGGCCTCGTCGACCGTGTTGACCACCCGGTAGAGGGCGCGGTCGTCGGGGGATACCCAGCCGGCCGCGATCGCATCCTCCTCGACGAAGCGCTGCCAGCCCTGCCAGTAGGTCCCGCCCGGCGTCTCGACCATCACGACGGGGGCCGGCTCGGCCTTGCCCGTCTGGAGGAGGGTCAGCAGCTCGAAGGACTCGTCCTGGGTGCCGAACCCTCCCGGGAGGATGGCGTAGGCGTGCGACTCCTTGATCAGCATCAGCTTGCGCGTGAAGAAGTAGCGCATCTCGACCAGCTTCGGGTCCTGGGCGATGAAGGGGTTGGCGTCCCCCTCGTTCGGCAGTCGGATGTTCACCCCGAAGGCGTGGTCGCGACCGGCGCCCTCGAGCCCGGCCGCCATGATCCCCGGTCCCGCACCGGTGACCACCATCCAGTCGGCCGCAGCCAAGTGGGCAGCCAGGTTGCGGGCGAGGATGTAGACGGGGTCGTCCGGCAGGGTCCGGGCCGAGCCGAACATGGTCATCTTGCGGATATGGCGATACGGGCGGAAGACCCGGAAGGCCTCGGCCATCTCGGCCAGCGCCACGTTGGCGATCTTGAGGTCGCCGACCGACGTCCCCTCACGAGCCAGGTCGGCCAGCGAGTCCACCATGGCCCGGAGCTCCCGGGCCTGGGCGACCGAGAGCGTGTCGTGCTCGAAGAGGGCGGCGAAGGCGCGCTCGCGTCCCGATTCGTCGACCTCGCCGATCACGCGCCCGCGGACGCTCCGGCCAGGGCGTAGAGGGTGGAGCGCTGGGTCAGCGGACGACCCAGCGGGGCCACGATCGCCTCCAGCTCGTCGACGCCCATGCCCTGCCCGTGGGTGGCGCCCGCCGCCCGCGAGATGTTCTCGTCCATCAACGTGCCGCCGAGATCGTTGGCCCCGGCCCGCAGGACCTGGCGCACCCCTTCGGCCCCCATTTTGACCCAGCTCACCTGGATGTTGTCGATGTCTCCCCGGTAGGCAATGCGGGCCACCGCGTGCATCAGCAGCGCCTCTCGGAAAGTCGGACCCCGCCGCGCCTTGCGCTGGAGGTAGATCGGGGTGGCCATGTGCACGAAGGGCAGCGGCACGAACTCGGTGAAGCCGCCCGTCTCGCGCTGGAGGTCGCGGGTGCGCACGATGTGGCGGGCCCAGCTGACCGGCTGCTCGACCGAGCCGAACATGATCGTGATGTTGGAGCGCAACCCCACTCGGTGGGCGATGCGGTGCGCCTCGAGCCACTCCTCGGTGTTGATCTTGTCGGGGCACAGGACCGCTCGGACCTCGTCGTCGAGGATCTCGGCCGCAGTCCCCGGCAGCGTCTTGAGACCGGCCTCCTTGAGCCGGGTCAGGTACTCGGCCAGGTCGACCTCGGACCGCTTCGCCCCCTCGGTCACCTCGAGCGCAGTGAAGCCGTGGATGTGGATCGTCTCGGAGCCCTTGCGCACCGCCTCGAGCACGTGCAGGTAGTAGTCGCCGTCGAAGCTCGGGTGGATGCCACCTTGCAGGCAGACCTCGGTCGCCCCCAAGGCTTCGGCCTCGGCCACCCGCCGGGTCACCTCGTCCAGCTCGAGCAGGTAGGGCGCACCCCGCAGGTTGAGCGAGAGCGGTCCCTTCGAGAAGGCGCAGAAGCGGCACTTGAACGTGCAGACGTTCGTGTAGTTGATGTTGCGGTTGTGCACGAAGGTCACCGCGTCGCCGACTGTCGACTGCCGGAGGTCGTCGGCCACCTCGGCCACCTGGCGCACCTCGGGACCCCGGGCCGAGAAGAGCGTGACGATCTCCGCCTCGCCCACCTCTTGGCCGAGCGCCACGCCGGCCAGCACCTCGGCCACCGCGCCGCCCCGACCGGACGACCCGGCCACAGTCCCCGTTGTCGTCGGAGACGCCGCCACGTCCAGCAGGGCCGGCGGGTGCGCTTCTCCGCCCGAGCACCAGTCGCCGTCCCGGGCCAAGGCCTCGGCGTCGGAGGCATCGAGCACGGGGAAGCGCATCGACTCGGCCAGCCACCGCGTCGGGGCCAGGGCGAACTCGGGATAGACGGTCATCCGGGGGGCGAGCACGTGCCCGGCCTCCTCGGTGGCCGCCCGCAGTAGGTCCAACGCCGGCCAGGCCCGCTCGGGATTGACGTGGTCGGCCGTCACCGGCGAGACCCCACCCCAGTCGTCGATGCCGGCGGCCAGCAACGGGGCCAGGTCGTCGGAGAGGTTGGGTGGTGCCTGGACGTGGATCGAAGGCGGCAGGACCAGGCGGGCCACCGCGATGGCCCACTGCAGGTCCTCGGGCGGGCACGGGTCCGCCTTGGCCATGGCCGTCCCCGGCTTGGGCAGGAAGTTCTGGACGATCACCTCTTGGACGTGGGCGTGCCGCTCGTGCGACGAAGCGATGGCCCGCAACGCGGCCAGCTGTCCCGCCCGGTCGTCGCCGATCCCCACCAGGATCCCGGTGGTGAAGGGGATGGCCAGCTCGCCGGCCGCCTCGAGGGTGGCCAGGCGCCGCGCCGGGTCCTTGTCCGGCGCACCGCGGTGGGCGGCCAGCCCCTCAGCCAGCGACTCGACCATCATCCCCTGGCTGGCCGACACCTCGCGCAGCACCGCCAGCTCGTCGGCCGACAACGCGCCGGCGTTGGCGTGGGGGAGCAGTCCCGTCTCCTCGACCACCAACCGACACATGGCAGCCAGATACGCCACCGTCGACTCGTACCCGTTCGCAGCCAACCAGTCCCGGGCCACCGGGTAGCGCTCCTCGGGCTGCTCACCCAACGTGAAGAGCGCCTCGTGACACCCGGCCGCCTGCCCCGCCCGGGCGATGGCCAAGACCTCGTCTGGCGTCAGGTAGGGAGAGGTCAACCGGGCCGGCGCCTTGGCGAAGGTGCAGTAGCCGCAGCGGTCGCGGCACAGCATGGTCAGCGGGATGAACACCTTGGGCGAGAAGGTGACCCGCCGGCCGTGCGCCTCGTCACGGGCTGCGCCGGCCAGCGCGACGAGGTCGACCAGGGGCGTACGCAGGAGATCTTCGTCGGAGAGCATTGGGGCCAATCTAGGGGGCGTCGCCGGCAGCGGCGCGGTCGACCAGCCACACCGTCTTGCCGGCATGCACCCGCGAGGCCGGGATGTCGTCGCCGCCCCGCAGCCGGGACACCGCGTCGGCCTTGGCGGTGCCCACGACCGTGAACACGGCCAACCGGGCCGAGTTGATCGCCGGCAGGGTCAGGGTCAGGCGCGGGTGCGGGTTCACCCCGTTGGGGTCCTCGGTGGCCAGCACCAGGTCGCCCGGGCCGGCGTCGAGGCTGGCCGCCCCGGGGAAGAGCGACGCCGTGTGGCCGTCGGGCCCCAGGCCGAGGTGGATCAGGTCGATCCCCGGCCCGGTCACCAGCTCGGCCACCGTGCGCTGGTATTGCGCGGCGCACGTCTCGATGTCGGCCACCGTGGTCGGCATCGGCCAGAAGGAACCAACGGTGCCCACCCGGTCCAGCAGCGACTCTCGGATCAGCCGGGCATTGGAGTCGACGTCGTCGGGCGGCACGAAGCGCTCGTCGCCGATGTACACGTCGACCAGGGACCAGTCGACCCCCGACGTGGCGGCCAGCACCTCGTAGCAGTTGCGGGCCGTCGGCCCTCCCGAGAGCACCAGGGCGAAACGCGGTCCCGGCCGGGCCCCGAAGGCGCCCAGCACCGTGGCCGCGAAGGATCGTGGGACGTCGTCGACGGGATCGATCGGTGCCATACCTGTGCTTCGGCCCCCAACTACGGGACCGGCGTCTCCGTCTCCATGCCCAGCTGTCCCGACTCGAGCGTCACGGCATGGCCTCCGAACTGGTTGCGCAGCGCCGCCACCATCTTCAACTGGAACGAGTCCTTGTCCTGGGAAGCGAAGCGGGTGAAGAGCGAGGTCGCGATCACCGGCGCCGGCACGCCCCGGTTGATCGCCTCGAGGGCGGTCCAGCGGCCCTCGCCCGAGTCGACGGCGACAGGGGCGATGTCCTTGAAATCGGCGTCGGGGCGCAGGGCCCGCTCGGCCAGATCGAGCAGCCAGCTGCGCACGACGGAGCCGTACCGCCAGATGGAGGCGATCTCGTGCAGGTCGAGGTCGAACTCGTCCGCCGTGCTCATGATCTCGAAGCCCTCGGCGTAGGCCTGCATGAGCCCGTACTCGATCCCGTTGTGCACCATCTTCACGAAGTGTCCCGCCCCGACCGGGCCGACGTGGGAATAGCCGCCCTCTGGCGCCAGGGTCAGGAAGGCGGGCTCGACCACGGCCACCGACTCCTTGGAGCCGCCCACCATGAGGCAATAGCCCTCCGTCAGTCCCCACACGCCGCCCGACGTCCCGGCGTCGACCAGGCCGACGCCGCTCTTCTCGATCTTCTTCGAGAGGGCGATCCACTCCTTGTAGTTGGAGTTGCCGCCGTCGACGATGACGTCGCCCTTGGAGAGCAGACCCGCCAATGTCTCGACGGTGGAGTCCGTGATCTTGCCGGCGGGCAGCATCACCCAGACCGCCTTGGGCGCCGTCAGCTTGCCGGCCAGCTCCTCGAGCGTGGTCGCCGTCTCGGCGCCCCGATCGGCCGCCCGTTTCAGTGCGTCCGCGCTGAGGTCGTAGGCCACCACCTCGTGCCCGCCCTTGAGCAGGCGCTCGGTCATGTTGGCCCCCATCTTGCCCAGCCCGATCATGCCGATCTTCATGCGGCCTCCTCTCGCAGGTCGTTGCGGTTGCCGCTCAGAACGTAGCGGCCTTGTCGGTCAGCGACTGGAGCAGCTCGTCGAACGACTTGGCGAACGACGCCACGCCCTCGTTCTCGAGGGTCTGCTCCACGTCCTCCATGTCGACACCGGCCGCCCCCACGGCCTGCAGCGCGGCGACCGCCGCGTCCGGATCGGCGTCGATTGTGCGGTGCAAGGTGCCGTGATCCTCGAACGCCCGCAGTGTGCCGTCCGGCATCGTGTTGACGGTCGCCGGCCCGATCAGGTCGTCCACGTAGAGCAGGTCCGAGTAATTCTTGTTCTTGGTCGAGGTCGAGGCCCACAGCGGGCGCTGGACCCGGGCTCCCTTGGCCCGCAGCGCCTCCCAACGGTCTCCACTGAAGGTCTTGTGAAAATGCTGATAGGCGACCTGAGCCTGGGCCACCGCGGCTGTGCCGCGCAGACCCAACACGGCGGCGTCACCCGACTCGCCGCCGGCCAGGGCCTCCAGGCGGCGATCCACCTCGGTGTCGACCCGGCTGACGAAGAAGGAGGCCACGCTGGCCACCCGGGGCAGCTCGTCGGCTCTTCCCGCTTGGACCAATGCCTCGAGCCCGCTCAGGTAGGCCTCCATGACCTCGTCGTAGCGGTCGAGGCCGAAGATCAACGTGACGTTGATGCTCTTGCCCTCGCCGATGAGGGTGCGGATGGCGGGCACGCCCTCCTTGGTCGCGGGCACCTTCACGAACAGGTTGGGTTGGTCGATCGTGTCGTGCAGGCGGCGGGCCGACTCGATGGTGCTCTGGGTGTCGTGGGCCTGGGCGGGGGAGACCTCGAGGGAGACGAAGCCATCCTCGCGGTCGCTGTCGTCGTAGAGGGGCCGCAGCATGGCCAGCGCGTTGACGATGTCGGTGGTGGCCATCTCCCAGTAGGCGCTCTCCACGGTGTGGTCCTTCATCAGCTGGCGGAACTGGTCGTCGTAGGTGTCCTGGCCGCTGATGGCGTTGGCGAAGATGGTCGGGTTGGACGTGATGCCACGCACGCCGAGCTTGATCAGGTCGGCCAGCTGACCGCCTTCGAGCCAGTCACGGCGCAGGTTGTCCAGCCACGGGCTCTGACCGCCGATCGCGTAAAGGTCCTGGAGTCGGGTCATCCGTTGTGTCCCTTTCGTCCGGGGGCACGCACCGCGCCCCGCCCTGCCATGCTCGCGCCTCGGGCCGGTCCCGCTTGACTCATCCGCCGTTTCGGGCCAGCAGGGCCTTGGCCCGCTCGACCATGTGGTCGGCGGTGAAGCCGAACTTCTCCATGACCACCGCCACCGGGGCCGACGCCCCGAAATGGTCGATGCCGATGCTGTCGTCGGCGTAGCGCTCCCAGCCGAAGACCGATCCGGCCTCGATGCTCAGCACGGGCACCCCGGTCGGCAGGACCGACTCCCGGTAGTCGTCGGGTTGCTCGTCGAACCACTCCCAGCAGGTCAGCGAGACGACCCGGGCCGCCACGCCGTCGCCGGCCAGGATCTCGGCCGCGGCCACGCAGTGCTGGACCTCGCTCCCCGTGCCCACGAGCACCACCTGGGACGGCCCGTCCGAATCGACCAGCACGTAGCCGCCACGGGGCACGCCCGCAGCCGCCCTCTCCGCCGTGCCGGCCAGGACGGGGATGTTCTGGCGGGTCAGCACGAGGCCAACGGGGCCGTCCGCCTCGATCGCCTGCTTCCAGGCGATGGCCGTCTCGTTGGCATCGGCCGGCCGCACGATGAGCATCTGCGGCATGGCCCGCAGCGAGGCCAGATGTTCGATCGGCTGGTGCGTCGGTCCGTCCTCGCCCAGGCCGATGGAGTCGTGCGTCCAGGAATAGACGACGTGCGCCTTGCTGAGTGCAGCCAGGCGGACGGCGGGACGCATGTAGTCGGAGAAGCAGAAGAAGGTCCCGCCGAGCGGCAGCACGCCGCCGTGTGCCGCCATGCCGGTCATGGCCGCCGCCATGCCGAACTCGCGGATGCCGTAGTGCAACTGGACGCCGCCCTGCTCCACCCGGCTCTGCACCTCGGCACCATTGACGAGGACCCCGTTGTTGCCGGTCAGGTCGGCCGAGCCGGCGACCAGGCCGGGCAGCCCCGCCGCGGTGGCATTGAGGCACTGGTTGAAGGCGCGACGGGTGGCCAGCTCCTTCCCGGCCTCGAAGGAGGGGAGGGCGTCCGCCCAACCGGCGACACCGCGCCCGGCCTGGGCGGCCTCCCAGGCGGCGCGGTCGCCGTCCCAGGCGGCAAACCGCTCTTCCCAGGCGCTGCGATTCGCCGCGCCGCGGGCGACCTCCTTGCCGTAGAACTCACGCACCTCGTCGGGCACCCAGAACGTCTCGTCAGGTGGCAGGCCCAGGATCTCCTTGGTCACCCGGATCTCGTCCGCGCCGAAGGGGTTCCCGTGGGCCTCTGCGCTGTCGGTCAGCTTCGGCGAGGGCCAGCCGATGTGACTGCGCAGCACCAGGAGGTTCGGCTTGGCGTCAGGACCGTCTGCCGGGGCAGCGAGGGCCTCTCGGATGGCCGCCTCGAGCGCGTCGACGTCGTTCGCCATCTCCCCGAGGTTGCGCACGCGCCAGCCGTAGGCCTCGAAGCGCTCCTCGACGTTGTCGTCGTAGGCCAGCTCGGTCGGTCCGTCGATGGTGATGTGGTTGTCGTCGTAGAAGGCGATGAGCCGGCCCAGGCCGAGGTGACCGGCCAGGGAGCCGGCCTCGTGCGAGACCCCCTCCATGAAGCAGCCGTCGCCCGCCATGACATAGGTGTGGTGGTCGCACACCTCGGAACCGAAGCGGTTGCGCACGACGCGCTCGGCCACGGCCATGCCGACGGCATTGGCGAAACCCTGGCCCAGCGGTCCGGTGGTCACCTCGATGCCCGCCGTGTGGAGGCGCTCGGGATGCCCCGGCGTCTTGCTGCCCCATTGGCGGAACTGGCGCAGGTCCTCGAGCGACAGGTCATAGCCGGTCAGGTGCAAGTAGGCGTACTGCAGGATGCACGCGTGGCCGTTCGAGAGGACGAAGCGGTCGCGGTCGGGCCAGTCGGGACGGAGCGGGTCGTACTGCATGATGCGCGTCCACAGCACGTGGGCCAGCGGCGCCAGCGCCATGGCCGTACCGGAGTGCCCGGAGTTGGCCGCTTCGGGCGCGTCCATGGCGATGCCACGGACGACGTTGATACCCAACTCGACGAGCGCCGGATCCTGGACAACCGGGGGGGAGGCGTTCAACGTCATGGTCCACCCTAACCGGCGCCTCTCGTGGAACGCGAGGCCCGTCACCTACTCTTCACCCCCATGCCGTCCCGCATGCAGGTGCCCCCGAACAGCGATCTGACCCTCGGTATGACATGCGTCGACAAGTCCACGCCGGGCCGGTGCGTCTGGCGCATGCTGGCCGACGAGCGGTTCGCCAATCCGGCCGGGATCATGCAGGGCGGGTTCATCGGGGCCTTCTGCGACTCGTCCATGGGGGCGGCGGCCGTCACCAACGCCGGGGATCGCAAGGTCTTCTGTTCGAACGCCGAGATCAAGGTCAGCTTCCTCGGCGCGGTGCCGAGCGGGGTCGAGCTCACCTGCACGGCCGAGGTGGTCTCCGGCGGCCGGCGGGTGGCCTTCGTGGAAGCAAGCGTCGTTGCCCGCACGCCCGAAACGGGGGAGGAGCGTCTCGTGGCCCGGGCCTCGTCGACCTATATCTACAAGGACAGGGACTGACCCGAGGGCGACGGTCAGGGATCGGCTTCCGGAACGGGAGACCCAAACAGGAATTGCGGGGCCAGGCGCCGCCAGAGTCTGACCGCCGCCGAGGTGGCCCCATGGCGCGGAGGCACGGCAAGGGGGCTGTGGACGATCGAAGGACCAGGTGTTTGCGCTGAATGGGCGCAGAGACCAGGATTGGGCGCCTCATGGCACGACGGTCTGACAACGGCACCCACGGGCTCCGCCATGCCGGGGACGACGCATTCCAGCTCACGGTCGACTACCTCAAGCAGGAGACGATCGACCCGCTGCGCGGGCTCGGTCGCTTCCTCTATATGGGGATCGCCGGCGCGTTCTTCCTCGCCTTCGGCATCCTGCTGATCCTGCTCGGGATCCTGCGGTTGCTCCAGACCGAGACCGGCACGGCCCTGACGGGCAACTGGTCCTGGGTGCCCTACGCCGTTGTGGTGGTGCTCGGGGCGATGATCATCGCCGTCGCCGTCTGGCGCATCACGGCCGGACCGGCCCAGGAGCGGATGCCGGCGGTGGCGGCGGCACAGCGCCAGAGCGCCCTCGACGCAGAGATTGCCGCAGGGGCAGGAAATTCGCAGACGACACAGACACAGGAGGCAACGAGCTGATGGCCGGCACCACGACGAGGGTGGGCAGCAACGGGCGCTTGATCACCCGCGAGGACCTGCAGGCGGCGTACGCCCAGGTGGTCGGCGAGGGAGAGGCCACGGCACGTGCCGCCGCCCCGCGGGGCTTCGCCGTGGCGGGCGCCATCGGCATCCTGATCATCGCCCTGGCCTTCCTGGCCGGGCGCCGGCGCGGCCGGTCCAAGTCGGCCGTGGTCGAGATCCGGCGGCTCTGAGATGGACCTCCTCCTGCGGCGCTTCCTGCGGGCCGGGGTCCGCCGGGGGTTGGCGGGGAACTGGTACTGGTTCCTGCTGGCCGGATCGACCTTCATTCTGCGACGGGTGCTCAACGACCGCACCGGCAACGTGTCTTCGGTGACACTGGCTCCTGGCGAGCAGATCCTCATCTCGGTCCGCGACGCCAAGGCGCCGGCTCCCGCCGAAGCCTGAGACCCGACGTTGTGCCAGGGCCCTTGGCGGCCGGGGAGCGCGTCCTCCTCATCGATCCCAAGGAACGCCGCTACCTGCTGACGCTGGTCGCCGGGTCCACCTTTCACACGCATGCCGGCGTCCTGGCCCACGACGACCTCATCGGTGTCGACGAGGGCAGCACCATCAACGGCTCGACCGGGCGCTCGTTCCTCGTCCTGCGACCCACCCTGAGCGACGTCGTGCTCAAGATGCCGCGCGGCGCCCAGGTCATCTATCCCAAGGATCTCGGCGCCATTCTGATCGCGGCCGACATCGGACCGGGCCAACGGATCCTCGAGGCCGGCGTCGGGTCGGGCGCGTTGTCCATGACGGTGCTCCGTGCCGGTGCCTCGGTGGTGGGTTACGAGCTGCGCGAGGACTTCGCCGAGCGGGCCCAGGCCAACGTGGCCGCGGCGCTCGGGCCGGACATGCCGTACCGAGTCGAGATCCGCGACGTGACCGAAGGCATCGACGAGCCCGATCTCGACCGGATCCTGCTCGACATGCCCGAACCCCACAAGGTGGTCGAGGCGGCGGGCAAGGCGCTGCGGCCGGGCGGCATCCTGCTGGCCTACCTGCCCACCATCAACCAGACCGCCCTGCTGCGCCAGGCGCTCGACGATGCGGACGCTCCGTTCGGCCTGTCCGAGACCCAGGAGATCATGCGGCGCACCTGGCACGTCGAAGCGCGCTCGGTGCGCCCGGACCACCGCATGGTGGGGCACACCGGCTTCTTGACGACGGCGCGCCGCATCGTGATCTGATGGATCCGGACGTGCAGGCCTACATCGAAGGGATCGACCGGGCTCGGCGTGCCCTGTTCGAGCGCCTGCACCGCATTGTGCTCGAAGAGCACCCCGACGCGACGGTGGCACTGTCCTACGGCATGCCGGCCTACCGGGTCGGGAAACGCCGACTCAATCTCGGCGTGTGGAAGCACGGCGTCTCGGTCTACGGCTGGCGGGACGACCGCGACGGGGGATTCGTTGCCCGCCATCCGACGCTGTCGAGCGGCAAGGGAACCCTGCGGATCAGCTCGCAGCAGGCGGCGTCCATCTCGGACGACGAGCTGCGGGCGCTGCTCGGGGGTGCCCTGGAACCCTGACGTCAGTCCGCCGGACCGATGCGCGGCAGAGCGGGGCGGCGAGCCCTCAGGAGATCAGAGGAGAAGCGGGGACGTGGGGAGTTCGGAGCGGGTCAGTCGCGCTCGATGAAGATGCACTCGCCCGGGCACTCCTCGGAGGCCTCGACGACAGCGTCTTCGAGATCGCCGGGGACGGCGGCCATGCCGGCCGAGCCGCCCGGCTCGTTCTTGACCTCGTCGCCCTCTTTCACGTAGGCCAGGCCGTCGTCGAGAAGGGTGAACACGGCCGGCGCGATCTCTTCGCACAGGCCGTCACCCGTACAGAGATCCTGGTCGATCCAGACCTTCATGTCCCTTTCACTCTCCCTTGTCGATGCCGCCCGACGGGCCAGGTGGACCGTAATGAGGCACCGCGCGACACGCCAATCCTGCGCCGCAGACCTTCCCCATCGTATAGGGCGGGGCGGGGTCCCCAGGTGCATCTTCGGTGCACTCAAGTTGCCGGTTAAACGGGTCGATGGCAGGGCTAGGGTGAGATGCGGTGACCACGATGCCGGACGATGCTGATGCCCAGGTAGAGGCGCTGCGCGCCGAACTGGCGGATGCCGAGGATGAGATCCACGCGCTCCGGCGGCGGCTGCAGGAGAGCCCCGGGCGCGTCCAGGCCCTCGAGGAGCGCCTGCTCGAGTCGAAGGGCCAGCTGGCCCAGGCCACCTCGCAGAACGAGAAATTGACCTTCACCTTGCAGCAGGCCAAGGAGCAACTGGCCGCGC
The DNA here is from genome assembly GCA_963840435.1 of uncultured Acidimicrobiaceae bacterium. Taxonomy (GTDB): domain Bacteria; phylum Actinomycetota; class Acidimicrobiia; order Acidimicrobiales; family RAAP-2; genus Bog-473. Next base: position 458,322 of record CAWIYY010000003.1, read on the forward strand.
TGCGCGAGGAGGTCGAGAAGCTCACCCAGCCGCCCGCGGCCTACGGGACGTTCCTCGGCGTGAACGAGGACGGCACGGTCGACGTCTTCTCCAGCGGCCGCAAGATGCGAGTGAGCCTGCATCCCGACATCGACCCGGGCCAGATCCGCAAGGGCAACGAGGTCGTCCTCAACGAGAGCCTCAACGTGGTGCTGGTGCGCGACGGCGAGTTCTCCGGCGAGGTGGTGACCATCAAGGAGCAGCTCGAGGACCGGCGGCGCTGCGTCGTCTTCGCCCGGGCCGACGAGGAGCGGGTGGCCGAGCTGTCCGACGACCTCATCGGCCTGCGCCTGCGGGCGGGGGACTCCTTGTTGATGGACTCGCGGACCCAGCTCCTGATCGAGAAGCTGCCCAAGCTCGAGAGCGAGGAGCTCGTCCTCGAGGAGGTCCCCGACATCACCTACGCGGACGTGGGCGGCCTGGACTCCCAGATCGAGGCCATCACCGATGCCGTCGAGCTGCCCTACATGCACCGGGATCTCTTCGTGGAGTACTCGCTGCCAGCGCCCAAGGGGATCCTGCTGTACGGCCCGCCGGGCTGCGGCAAGACCCTGATCGCCAAGGCCGTGGCCAACTCCTTGGCCAAGAAGGTGGCCGAGAAGACGGGCAACGACAACGTGCGGTCGTTCTTCTTGAACATCAAGGGACCCGAGCTGCTGAACAAGTACGTCGGCGAGACCGAGCGCCAGATCCGCCAGGTCTTCCAGCGGGCCCGGGAGAAGGCCGACGAGGGCATGCCGGTCATCGTCTTCTTCGACGAGATGGAGTCCTTGTTCCGGACCCGTGGGACGGGCATCAGCTCGGACATGGAGTCGACGATCGTGCCGCAGCTGCTGGCCGAGATCGACGGGGTCGAATCGCTGCGTGACGTGATCGTGATTGGGGCCTCCAACCGGGAGGACCTGATCGACCCGGCCATCCTGCGCCCGGGCCGCCTGGACGTGAAGATCAAGATCGAGCGGCCCAACGAGGCGGCGGCCGAGCAGATCTTCAGCCGCTACCTGACGTCGGACCTGCCGCTCGACGGTGGCGAGGTGGCCCGCCTGGGTGGGGGCGACCCGGCCAAGACGGTCATGGCGATGATCGAGCAGACGGTGGCCGAGATGTACCGGGAGGACGACGAGAACCGCTTCCTCGAGGTCACGTACCAGAACGGCGACAAGGAGATCCTCTACTACCGGGACTTCGCCTCGGGGGCGATGATCGAGAACATCGTGCGCCGGGCCAAGAAGCTGGCCATCAAGCGGGTGATCGCCGGCGACAGCGGGGGCATCCGGACGTCGGACCTCTTGGAGTCCATCCGCCAGGAGTACAAGGAGAACGAGGACCTGCCCAACACCACCAACCCGGATGACTGGGCCCGGATCTCCGGGAAGAAGGGCGAACGCATCGTGTATGTCCGAACGCTGCTGAGCGAGGACAAAGAGGTGCAGGGTGGACGGTCGATCGAGCGTGTGGGCACCGGCCAGTACCTTTAGAAGTTAGGGTCGGTTCGTGGCGACCACCAAGGTCTGCGGTATCGAGACCGAATACGGGATCCTGTCGCCCGGACCCGAACAGAATCCGATCGCCGCCTCGTCGGTGCTGGTGAACGCGTACGCCGCCGATATTGAGCAGCAGATCGGCTGGGACTTCGAGGACGAGACCCCGGGCAACGACGCCCGTGGGTTCGCCCGCGAGGGGTCGCTGGCACCGATGGTCGAGACACACCTGGCCAACACGGTGTTGACCAACGGGGCCCGCTTCTACGTCGACCACGCCCATCCGGAGTACTCGAGCCCCGAGTGCCTGACTCCTTTGGAGTGCCTCGTCTACGACAAGGCGGGGGAGGAGGTGTTGCGGCGGGCCATGAAGGCGGCGGCGCTGCGCATCCCCGACCACCCGGCTCCGGTGGTCCACAAGAACAACTCGGACGGCAAGGGCAACTCCTACGGCTGCCACGAGAACTACATGATGGACCGGGCCGTCCCGTTCGCCAAGGTGATCGACGGCGTCGTGCCGCACTTCGTGTCCCGGACCTTGTTTACGGGGTCGGGCAAGGTGGGATGCGAGACGCCGGCCTTGGATGCCGAGACGGTCCAGTACCAGATATCGCAGCGGGCCGAGTTCTTCGAGGAGATCGTCGGTCTGGAGACGACCCTGAAGCGGCCGATCGTCAACACCCGGGACGAGCCGCACGCCGACCCCAAGCGCTTCCGGCGCCTGCACGTGATCGTCGGGGACGCGAACCTGTCGGAGATCGCGACGTTCCTGAAGGTGGGGACGACGGCGATCGTGCTGGCCATGATCGAGGACGATTTCGGGCTGGCTCGTGATCTGTCCCTGTCGGACCCGGTGCGGGCGCTGCACCAGGTGTCGGCCGACCTCTCCTTGACCCGCCCTCTCTCGTTGACCGACGGCTCGACCGCGACGGCGTTGGAGTTGCAGTGGGAGCTCTTCGGGGCGGCCCGCAAGTACGCCGAGTCGCAGGGGCTGAGTGCACTGGGGGACGACGGCACCGTGGGGGCATTGGTGCTCGAGCACTGGGAGACCGTGCTCACCGGACTCGAGACGGACCCCTCCACCCTGTCGGACACGCTGGACTGGGTGGCCAAGCGCGAGCTGCTGCTGGCCTACCAGGATCGTCATTCCTGCGGCTGGAAGGACCCCCGGATCGCTGCACTGGCGTTGCAATACCACGACCTGCGGCCCGACAAGTCGGTCTTCGGACGGCTGGGGATGCGGACGCTGGTCGACCCCCTGGTGGTCGCCTCTGCGGTGACCGAGCCGCCACTGGGGACGCGGGCCTGGTTCCGGGGCAAGTGCCTGGCCCGCTGGCCCGACGCCGTCGTGACCGCCAACTGGGACTCTCTGGTGTTCGACATCGGCGCTGACCCGCTGCGGCGCGTCCCTATGATGGATCCCTTGAAGGGGACAGCCGAACACACGGGTGCATTGCTGGCAGAGAGCACAGGGCCGGCCGACCTGCTCAACCGGCTCAACTCGTAGGCGAAGACGGTCGAATCCACAGGGACGGACGGGACGGACAAGGACGATGGCAGAACAGGAACAGAAGAAGAGGGGGTCCAGCACTCGCTCCACCGATACCGAAACGGAGGTGGAGGAGGCCGGGGCTCCCGCCGCCTCCGAGCGGGGCGAGAAGATCAAGGCCGAGCTGGACGACCTGCTCGACGAGATCGACGAGGTGCTGGAGGACAACGCGGAAGAGTTCGTCCGCAACTACGTGCAGAAGGGTGGGCAATAGGCGCCCGTGGCGCTCCCACTCTTCCCCCCGGAGCGTGATCCGGGTCCGGACTTCGTCGGCTTGCTGCGCATGACCGCGGACCGTGACCCTGCGCTGGCGCGCCACGACATGGCCGCTGCCGGTGCCGGTGCTGGCGCCGTCGCCGGTGCTGGTGGCGTGTCGGTGCCCCACGGAACCACGGTGGTTGCCCTGCGCTACGTCGACGGGGTGATCATGGCCGGCGACCGCCGGGCCACGGCGGGCAACATCATCGCCCACCACGCCATGGAGAAGGTCTTCCCCGCCGACCGCTATTCGGCCGTGGCCATCGCCGGGACGGCGGGCATGGCCATTGAGATGGTCCGGCTCTTCCAGGTCCAGCTCGAGCACTACGAAAAGGTCGAGGGTTCGACGCTCTCGCTCGAAGGCAAGGCGAACCAACTGGCCGGCATGGTGCGCCAGCACCTGCCCATGGCCATGCAGGGCCTGGCCGTGGTGCCGCTCTTCGCCGGCTTCGACGTGACCAGGGCAACGGGGCGCATCTTCAACTACGACGTCACCGGCGGGCACTACGAGGACACGGACTTCCAGGCGACCGGCTCGGGCGGGCGCGATGCCCGCAGCACCATCAAGCTCGGGTGGCGTGAAGGCATGCCCCGGGACGAGGCAGTCGACCTGGCCGTCCAGTCGCTCTACGACGCGGCCGACGAGGACTCGGCCACCGGCGGTCCTGACCTGGTACGGGGCATCTACCCGATTGTGGCCGTGGTCGACGCCGAGGGCTACCGCGAGGTGCCCGAGGACGAGGTGGCGGAGCGCTTCGCCGCCCTGATCACTCGCAAGCAGGCGGAGCGTGCCCAATGAGCATGCCCTACTACGTGTCGCCCGAGCAGGTGATGAAGGACCGGGCCGAGTACGCCCAGAAGGGCATCGCCCGGGGCCGCTCGCTGGTGGCCACGACCTACGACGTGGGGATCGCCATGGTGGCCGAGAACCCGTCGCGTTCGCTCCACAAGATCAGCGAGATCTACGACCGCATCGCCTTCGGCGGGGTGGGCAAGTACAACGAGTACGACCAGCTGCGGGTGGCCGGCGTGCGTCACGCCGACACCAAGGGTTTCGCCTTCAGCCGCGAGGACGTCGATGCCCGTTCGCTGGCCAACCTGTATGCCCAGTACCTGGGGAACGTCTTCACCCACGAGATGAAGCCGCTCGAAGTGGAGATCCTGGTGGCCGAGCTGGGACACAACAGCGAAAACCAGCTCTACCACATCGCCTACGACGGCTTCGTGAGCGACGAGGAGCATTTTGCCGTGTTGGGCGGCGATGCCCAGGCCGTGGCGGAGCGGATGGGTGAGGCCTGGCAGGCCGATTGGGCCCTGGGGGCGGCGATCAAGGCAACCACGACCGCCCTGGCCGGACCCGAGCGCACCCTGGGTGCAGGCGATCTCGAAGTGGCCACGTTGAGCCGGGGCAACGGCCGGCGGACCTTCCGGCGCATCAACGAAGCTGAGCTGGCGCAACTGTTGGCATAGTCGGCAGTACGGTTGGACTGTGGAACGCCGAATCTTCGGGATCGAGAACGAATACGGCGTCACCTTCACCCTCCGGGGCCAGCGCCGGCTCAGCCCCGACGAGGTCGCCCGCTACCTCTTCCGCCGGGTCGTCTCCTGGGGTCGCTCCTCCAACGTCTTCTTGGAGAACGGCGCCCGCCTCTACCTCGACGTCGGGAGCCACCCCGAATACGCCACACCCGAGTGCGACCGCATCGGCGACGTGGTGATCCACGACAAGGCGGGGGAGTGGATCCTGGCCCAGCTGGTCACCGGCGCCCAGGCTCGCCTGCGCGAGGAAGGTATCCGGGGCGAGGTCTACCTCTTCAAGAACAACACGGACTCGGTGGGCAACTCGTACGGCTGCCACGAGAACTACCTGACCGAGAGGAACGACGAGTTCAATCGTTACACCGAGGTGCTGATCCCGTTCCTGGTGTCGCGCCAGATCTACGCGGGCGCAGGCAAGGTGCTGCAGACGGCAAGGGGAGCGGTGTTCTGCCTCAGCCAACGGGCCGAGCACATCTGGGAGGGTGTCTCCTCCGCCACGACCCGGAGCCGTCCCATCATCAACACCCGGGACGAGCCCCACGCCGACGCCGAGCGCTTCCGCCGGCTCCACGTGATCGTGGGCGACTCGAACATGTCGGAGTACGCGACCTTCTTGAAGATCGGCACCACCTCGATCCTCCTGGCCATGCTCGAGGACTCCGCCACCGTGCTGCGGGACCTGACCCTCGAAAACCCGATCCGGGCCATCCGCGAGATCAGCCACGACATCACCTGCCAACGCCGGGTCCGTCTGGCGAACGGGCGCGAGATGCGGGCGCTCGACATCCAGACCGAATACCTGGAGCGGGCGCTGAAGTTCCGCGAGCGCCGCGGCCTGTCCCCAGAGGAGGACAAGGCACTCGACATGTGGGAGCACTGCCTCAAGGGTCTGGAGGCCGACCCGACGTCGCTGTGGCGGGAATGCGACTGGGTGGCCAAGCACCGGCTGGTCGAGCAGATGCGAGCCCGCCACGACATCTCCCTGTCCCACCCCAAGGTGGCGATGATCGACCTGATGTACCACGACGTCGACCGGAGCCGCGGCCTGTTCTACAAGTTGCAGCAGCGCGACGAGATGGAGCGCACCTGCACCGATGAGGACATCACCGAGGCCATGGTCAAGCCACCGGAGACGACCCGGGCCCGCTTGCGTGGCGCTTTCGTGAAAAGAGCGAAGGAACGGCGACGGGACTTCACCGTGGACTGGGTGCACCTCAAGTTGAACGACCAGGCCCAGCGAACCGTCCTGCTCAAGGACCCGTTCAAGTCGCATGACGAGCGGGTGGAGCGGCTCATCCAGTCACTGTGACGGCCCCGTAGAGTTGACAGCTGATGCTGAACCTGGACCCGGCCAAGCTCCTGGTGATCGCCGTGGTCGCGATCATCCTCCTCGGTCCTGACAAATTGCCGCAGGTGGCACGTCAGGTCGGCGGCGCCTGGCGCTCCTTCAACGAGTTCCGGCACCGGATGGAGACCGAGGTCCGCAGCTCCATGCCCGACCTGCCCTCGACGACCGAGATCGCACGGCTGGCCCGCTCGCCCTCCGCCTTGCTCGACCACCTCTCGAACATGGGAACCGACGACGAGGCGACGGAGCCCGAGTCCGATTCGGAGTCGGAGTCGGAGTCGGAGTCGGAGTCGGACGTCGCGGGCGGCGAGATTGCCGCGGCCTCCGACCAGGCGACCGAACCCGCCGTCGACAGCCCGCCCTCGCTAAACGGGAACGGGAACGGGAACGGGAACGGGCCGGTGGCGCTGACGAACGGGTCGGACCATCACGACGCGACGCCGTTGGCCGAGACGACGCCCGCCGTCCCGGCACCGCCCCCGGTACCCGCTCCGAACCCGAGGTCATCGGACGTGGTCGTGCCGGGTGACCCCAGTCTGAACTGATCGTGGTCTCCCTTCCGTTCGGGACAAGGCGCAGGAACCGCCCTTCGCCCGACGACATGACGCTGAGCGAGCACCTGGGCGAACTGCGCTACCGGGTGATCATCTGCGTGGTCGCCTTCCTCGTGGCGGCGACGATCGCCGTGTTCGCCTACGAGCCGATCCTGCACTTCCTGCTGAAGCCGCTCTGCAACGTCGACGCGGTGAACCACCATCGCAGCACCACGGCGAACTCGCTGCTGGTGGCCAACGGCAGCACGTGCAACCTGTTCGTCACGTCACCCCTGGACGGCCTCTCGCTGCGGGTCAAGATCGCCGTGTTCGGGGGCCTCGTCCTGGCCTCTCCCATCATCCTGTTCCAGATCTGGCGCTTCGTGACCCCCGGCCTGAAGGCGTCCGAGCGGCGCTACGCCATTCCCTTCGTCCTCAGCACGTTCGTGCTCTTCCTGCTCGGTGCGGCGACGGCCTATGAGACGTTGCCCCACGCGCTCGGCTGGTTGCGGTCGGTCGGTGGCCCCAACCTGGTGTCCATCTACGACCCGATCCCGTACCTGGGCTTGATCATTCTGATGATGACCCTCTTCGGGCTGACCTTCGAGTTCCCGGTCGTCCTGGTGTCGCTCGAACTGGCCCGCGTCGTCACGCCGGCCCGCCTGCTCAAGTCGTGGCGTTGGGCCGTCATCATCATCGTGGTCGTGGCTGCGGTCTTCACCCCGAGCTCCGATCCGTTCTCCATGTTCGCCCTGGCCGTGCCCCTCGTGTTCTTCTACTTCATCTCCATCGGTATCGGGAAGCTGCTCGGGCGTTGACCACATTCCGATGGCCCGTCCATTCGGGCGGCCTGGCGGAGTTCGAGGCCAGCCTCCCCTTCGTCCTCGACGACTTCCAGCAGCACGCCCTGCGTTGCCTCGACGCCGAGCAGTCGGTGCTCGTCTCGGCCCCGACCGGCTCGGGAAAGACCCTGGTGGCGTCCTACGCCGTCCACCGGGCGCTGGCGGCACGGGGCAAGGCCTTCTACACGACACCGCTCAAGGCCCTGTCGAACCAGAAGTTCGCCGAGCTGGCGGCCACCTACGGCGAGGACCACGTCGGGCTGTTGACCGGCGACACCACGCTGCGGCCCCGGGCGCCCGTGGTGGTGATGACGACAGAAGTCCTGCGCAACATGCTGCTGGCGGGTTCCGACCTGCTCGAGGCCCTGCACACGGTGGTCCTCGACGAGGTGCACTTCCTCCAAGATCCGTACCGGGGCGGCGTATGGGAGGAGGTCCTCGTGCTCTCACCCCCCGAGATCCGCTTCGTCTGCCTGTCGGCCACGGTGAACAACGCCGACGAGCTCGGCGCGTGGCTGCGCTCGGTGCGGGGCGACACTGCGGTCATCGTCGAACGCCAGCGGCCGATCGTCCTGCGCCACCACTTCGCGGTGCACCGGCGCGAGGACGAGGAGACGCTGCTGCTGCCGCTGCTGCAGGGGAACGGCAAGCCGGGCGGCGAGGGCCAACGCATCGACCAGATGGTGCGCCGGGCCCTGCACGGGCACGTCGGCCACTGGCAATCGCGGGGGAGGGGGCCCCGCCTTCCGTTCCGGGCCCCCCTGCGCACCGAGATGATCGAGGAGCTCGACCAGGCCGAGATGTTGCCGGTGATCGTCTTCATCTTCTCCCGGGCCGCCTGCGACGACGCCGTGCGCCAGGTGCTGCGCGACGGCGTGCGCCTGACCGACGCCCACGAGCGGACGGCCATCCGGGCGATCGCCGAGCACCGGGTGGAGCCGCTCGACGACGACGACCTCACCGTGCTCGGCTTCGACGAGTGGCTCGAGGGCCTCGAGCGTGGCGTGGCGGCCCATCATGCCGGCATGGTGCCCTTGTTCCGGGAGACGGTCGAGGAGTGCTTCGCCGCCGGATTGCTCAAGGTCGTCTTCGCCACCGAGACGCTCTCGCTCGGGATCAACATGCCGGCACGTTCGGTGGTGATCGAGCGCTTCTCCAAGTACGGCGGCGCCGGGCGGGCCACCTTGACCTCGGGGGAGTACCTCCAGCTGACCGGCCGGGCCGGCCGGCGCGGCCTCGACGAGGAAGGTCACGCCGTGGTCTCGTGGTCCAACGAGATCACCTTCGCCGAAGCGGCCCGGGTGGCCTCCGCCCCGCCGCCGGACCTGCGCTCGGCCTTCCGGCCCACCTACAACCTGGCCGTCAACCTGATCTCGCGCTTCGACCGGGACACGGCCAACGAGGTCCTGCACCGTTCTTTCGCCCAGTGGCAGGCCCGCAAGCCCGATCTGCTGAGCCGCCAGCTGGGTCATCGCCTGGCCGTGCTGGGCGAGCTGGGCTACGTCGACGGCTGGAGCCTGACCCCGGCCGGCCGGCGGTTGTCACGCATCTACCACGAGGCCGACCTGCTCGTGGCCGAGGCCCTGGGCAGCGACGTCCTGGCCGGGGCCGAGCCGTCCGTCCTGGCCGGGGTGCTGTCCTCGGTCGTCTTCGAGCCCCGACGGGCCCGGCGGCTGCCGGGACACGGCCACGGCCACGGTCCCGGACAGGGCCGGGGGCTCGGCTCCCCCCGGGGCAAGCGCCGGGGGCAGCTCCAGGACCGCCTGGGCGACAAGCGCAGGGCCGAGCTGTCCCGGCGGGCCGAGGCGGTCGCCTCCATGGCCGAGCGGATCCGGACCATCGAGGAGGCGCACCTGGTGCCCCGGACCCGGCAAGTGGCGCCCGGGCTGGCAACGGCGGTCGCCTCCTGGGTCCGCGGGGCCTCGTTCTCGACCGCACTGGCGGTGGCGGGCCGGGACGCCGGCGACCTGGCGCCCGGCGATTTCGTGCGCACCATGAAGTCGGTGGCCGACCTGGCCCAGCAGGTCTCCCACACGGCGGAGGACCCGGAAGTGGCGGCCGCCGCCCGGGAGGCCGTCGACCAGCTGGTCCGGGGCGTGGTGGCGGGCGGGCTGCCCTCGGGCTGACGCGGGATGAGGCGGTCTGAGGCCCAGAAAAGGCCCTCTCCCGACCGGGCCCATCCGCCACTGCTGAGCCAGCCCCGTTCTATCGTTACCCGGGCATGTTCCCCTACTCCGAAGAGCGCTTCACCGCGGACGAGGAGGCCGTCCTCAGGCGCTACGTGACCAACCTCGACCAGCCGGTTTTCGCCCTGGTCAACCTGCCCGAAGTGGTGAAGGGAGCGCTCTTCGCCCGCTACTCGCGGTCGCCCAAGAGCCTGCGCCGGCTCTTCCTCGACGAGTTCGTCGGCGAGCTCGATGTGTCAGGTGACGCGTCGGTCGACGCAACCGTCGGACTGCAGCGCGCCGAGCAGCTCTACGAGAAGGTGTTCGTCGAGTACGGCGACGACTCGGTGGCGCAGCTCGGTGGCGTGCACCTGGCGTGCGAGCAAGCGTCCAACGTGCTCTCCAAAGTGCTCGAGTGGGGACGGCTCATGGCCTATCTCGAGCAGTCGACGCGCTACATCGCGTACAACAATCGCCTCGACAACGGCCAGTACCGCTACTATCGCCCGCCCGAAATCCTCGACTCGCCCCACGGCGCCCGTTTCGTGGGCGAGATGGACCGCGTCTTCGACACGTACGGCGAGTTGTTGCCTCGCATGCAGGTGTCGGTGGCGCAACGCTTTGCGCAACAGGCGGGCGACAGCGACTTCGTGTACCGCCAAGCGACGCGGGCCAAGTCGCTGGACGCGCTGCGCGGCCTGCTGCCCGCGGCGTCGCTCTCGAACATCGGCGTGTACGGCACCGGCCAGGCCTACGAGCAACTATTGCTCCGCATGCGCGCCCACCCGCTGCCCGAGGCGCGCCACTACGCGGAGATGATGTTGACCGAGTTGCGCAAGGTCATCCCGTCCTTCCTCCAGCGCGTCGACGTCGCGGCGCGCGGAGGGGAGTGGTCGGCCTACCTCGAGTCGACGCGCCGTCAGACCGACGCGCTGGTGCGCCGCCTGTGGCCGGAGCGGAACGAGGAAAACCTCGGTGACGAGTCCGGCGAACCCGACGAGGTGAGCCTCCTCGATTTCGATCCCGACGGGGAGGAAAAAGTACTGGTAGCGGCGTGTTTTGCCGCCATGGATTGCTCGGAGCGCGAGGCCGAGCGCCGGGTGCGGCGGCTCGGGCACGACGACCGTGTCGCGCTGCTGCGGGCCTACGTGGGCGACCGGCGCAACCGGCGGCACCGTCCCGGTCGGGCCTTCGAACGCACCGACTATCGCTTCGAGTTGGTCACGGACTACGGCGCGTTCCGCGATCTGCAGCGGCACCGCATGCTGACGATCGAGTGGCAGCCGCTCGGGATCGCGCTCGGCTACGACATGCCGGCGCTGGTGGAGGAGTCGGGTCTGGCCGAGGAGTACGACGCGGCGATCGCCCGGGCCGAGGACCTGTACAGGTCGTTGGCCGTCGACTTTCCCGAACAGGCGTCGTACGCCGTCGCCCTGGCCCATCGCATTCGCTACGTGATGCAGATGAACGCGCGTGAAGCAATGCATCTGATCGAGTTGCGGTCGGGGACGCAGGGTCATCCCGCCTATCGGCGGGTGGCGCAACAGATGCACCGGGCCATCGCCGAGACGGCCGGGCACCGGGCCATCGCCGAATCGATGGCTTTCGTCGAGCATGGCACGACCGACCTGGAACGGCTCGAATCGGAGCGGCGGGCGGAGCGTCGCCGAGCCGAAAAATCTGCGACGCATTGACCAGGAAATACCCTCGTTCTCCCTGGTTAGAGGACCCTCTTTCATCTTGACGCGGGCACCTCGGAATTGCGTAATGTACGGCGCAGTCCCGACGCCCTGGACGATGCTGCGGCAGGAAAACCGTTGATGCGGCGAGGGCGGGATGTGCTGTGAGAGGCGGTGGTAGGCCCTGGGGGTCGAGTAGAGAACGTGTTGCTTGCCTGGCTTTCCCGGGCCTGCGAGATGGCGCCAAAGACCCCCGGGCCCGCCCGCCCGTCACACCCCTGTAGGAGCGATCGAAACGCCCGCGTGACCGTCTATGCTCCGGCGGCACATGGCGACCAAGAAGAAGGCCAAGACCGAAGAAGTCGAGGCAGAGAGCCCCGACGCGGAAGACGCGAGCCTCGACGAGGAGCTCGACATCGAGGACGACGACCTCGAGGACCTCGACGAGGTAGACGTCCTCGAGCCGGACGACGATGACGACGCGGTGGTCGTCGATGTCGACGACGAGGACGAAGAGGACGAGGTCGAGGTCCTGACGCCCTCGCCCGCCGCGGTGGTCGAGAAGAGCGGTGAGGGCGACGAGGAGGAAGAGGAAGAGGAGCCCGACGACGAGGACGTCGAGGCCAGCCTGGACGTGATCCTCAAGGAGCGCCTCGTCGTCGAGGACGAGCCCGAGGACGAAGAGGCGACCGACCAGGAGGACAAGTCCGAGGGCAACGAGCGGGTGCTGCCCAAGCAGCCGGACGAGTTCGTGTGCCGATCGTGCTTCCTGGTCAAGCACCCCAGCCAGCTGGCTGACAAGAAGAACATGCTCTGCCGGGATTGTGTCTGAGGACACGCCGAGGAGCGGCGACGGTCCCCTGCGACGGACGCTCGACATCTGCGTCTTCGCTCCCGTCGGCATGGCGGTGACGCTGGCCGAGGAATTGCCCGAGTTCGTCGACAAGGGGCGGCAACGGGTGCAGTTGCAGTTGGGCAACGCCAAGGTCGTCGGGCGCTTCGTCGTGACCCGGGGACAGCGACATTTGTCCGATCGCCTCGGTGACGTGCTGCAGGGGATGAGCGACGACTTCGACAACGTCGACGTCGAAGGCCGCGGGTACGGCGAGCGAGGGCGGGGACGGGATCCCGAGTCGGCTTCCGTGACGCCGCCGGATCCGGCCGCTGCCGCCATCGTGGAAGGCGCGCTGGCCGACTACGACACGTTGAGCGCGTCGCAGGTGGTGCGCCGCCTCGAGAGCCTGGGGCCCGACGAGTTGCACGCGGTCCAGCGCTACGAAGCCTCGACCCGGAACCGCCGCACCATCTTGAACCGGGCCAGCCAGCTCCTCGAGGAGGGGCCGGCGGCCGCAGCCGGCGAGTAGCGCACGGCCATGGAGCGCGCCCGGCTGGCCTCGACGGACGACCGGGTCGCCTGCGCCCGCTTGCTCGATCTGGCCCTCGACGGGGCCCGGGGCATGCGAGGCGGACCGGCGCTGCTCGGCTCGGAGACCACGGCATCCCTCCTCGAGCGCTGGAGCGGCCCGCAGGCCGGCCTGTTCGTCGGCGAGTACGAGGGCGCGGTGGTCGGGCTCCTCGGACTCGGGCTCGGCCTGAGCGAAGCGGTGGCCGGACGGGCGAGTGGGCTCATCGAGTGCTGCTATGTCGAGCCGGACGCCCGTGGGGTGGGTGTCGGCAGCTCCCTGATGGAAGCGGCCGTGGCCTGGGCCGGGAACCACGGGTGCACCGACCTCGACGCGCTGGCCCTCCCGGGAGATCGTCAGACGAAGCAGCGCCTCGAAGCGGCCGGATTCACCGCCCGGCTGTTGACGCTCAGCCGCCGGTTGGGCTGAAGCGGCGTTCGGCGTTGACCCGGCGCGGTGGGGGCGGCGGGATCTTCAGGCCGAGCAGCTTGGCCAGGACCGGCACGGACCCGGCGGCGTTGCGGGCCGCCTGACGGGCTACCTCGTCGTTGGGGATCCCGGTCGGCTTGACCGTCCGGCGGACGGGGGAGGCGACGACGGCATCGAGCAGCTGCATCCACTCCTCGGGCGCCTTGTCGGCCGACATGGCCTCGCCCGCGGCGGCGGCCAGGCGCACGGCCAGGTCGGCCGGCAACCGGGTCCCGGGCTCGGGCGGCCGGATGGAGGCCTCGATGGCCTGCTGGGTCCGCCCGTCCTTCAGCGCGTTGGTCATACGGGCCAGCCACTCCTCGCGGAGGGCGGCGGTGCGCTGGTCGAGCGACTCCTGGAGCGCCTTGGCGGTGGCCCGGCCCTCCTCGTCGAGGATGAGCGTGCGCGACGCCGTGACGACGGCTCGCAGCTCGCGCAACCGGTACTCCTTGCCCACGGTCTGCGCGACGCTGGCTCGATCCTTCCAGTCGGCCAGGCGCACGACGGGGAGGAGCTCCTCGGCCATGGCCACGAGCGCATCGGCGGCGATCGGCGGCTTGCCGCTGGCCTTGGCCGCGGTGTTCTGGTCGTTGATGGCCTGGCGCACGGCCTGGATCCCGCCGCGCAGCAGCTGCTCGGCCACGGGGATCTGCTCGGGCCGCAGGGTGGCCAGCATGGCATTGCGGTGTGTCGTCGACGTGGGCATGGCCGGCCGCTCGCCCCGACTCGGACGACCCTCGTCGGCCCCGGGACGGCGCCCGCCCGGTCGCCGTGGACCGCTGCCACCCGCGCTGCCGCCCCCGCTCGGTGCGCCAGCCCGGGAGCGTTCGCCCCGACCCTCGCGACGAGGACCGTCGTCTCCGCCGCTCCCACGTCGTCCGTCCCGACCGCCACCGCCACGACCTCGGTCGCGGCCCTCGCCATCGTCGTCGCGGCGCCGCTTGCCGGACCCGGGGGCCAGGATCACCGACACGTCGGGTGCACGCCGGGGCGTGCCCTTGACCTCGATACGGCCCTCGCTCTTCTCGGGCGACCGGGCCGGCTTGGTCTGGGTCAGGGACAGGATCTCGATGCCCTCGAGGCCGGTGTCCACGATGGCCTGGAGGACGGCGCCCACCTTCTCGCCCGGGGGTACCAACGAAGCCTCGACCGTGCCCTTGGGCTGGCGAGCACCCGCGGCGCGCCAGGTCCAGGACCCATCGCCCGTTTGACTGGTCAGTTCGATGTCGATCCGGCGGGACATGCGGCGGACACGCTACCGCGCTCGGGCACAACCTCCCGATACCGGGCGTGGAGTGGCGTCCCCTAACATGGAAACGGCCGTCGGCCGGAGGCGCCCCGTCCTGCTCCTGCCGTTCAGCACCTGGTGCCGCTCCGACGCACCACGCCCCCAGGAGGAATCGAGCATGAGCGAGGACAGCGAGCAGCCAGGGCCCGCGTCCGCTGCTGGTGAACCCGTGGACCCGGCGACGCCGGCGGACCACCCGGCGCCGGCGCCATCCGGAGAACCGACGGTACCGTCATGGCAAGCCGACGCACCGCCCGTACCGCCGCCGGTGGACCCCACGCCGCCTCTGGGTCAGTCCGGACTCGTCGAGCCGGACGGTCCTCCTCCTCCACCGCCGCCACCGATCTCGTCGTACCCCCCGCCGTCACAGGCCTGGGCCGGGCCGGGTGCCGCCGCACCAGGCGGCGAGAGCGACCCCTTCGCCTACCCACCCCCACAGAGCAGCACAGCCCAGTTCGGCCCACCGCCCGCGTCCCCAGCCGGGAAGAAATCACGGATCTGGCTCCCGGTGGCCGTCGTCGCCGCACTCATCGGAGGCCTGGTCGGGGCCGGTGTGACCGCGCTGGCCGACAACTCCAACAACAATTCGAACAATGACCTGACCATCCACGAGAGTGCCGCCACGCCCGGGGCCGCCGTGCTCAGCGGCAACGTCACCATCCCGCAGCTCGTGAGCAAGGTGATCCCCGCCGTCGTCTCCATCGACGTCAAGTCCCAAGGCAACGAGGACGAGGGCACGGGCATGATCATCACCTCGAGCGGCGAAGTGGTCACCAACAACCACGTGATCGAGCTCTACGTCGACGACGGCGACAGCGGGACCATCACGGTCACCGAGTACGGCCAGACCAAGGCCCTGGCAACGACGCTCATCGGCTACGACCAGACCAAGGACGTCGCCCTCCTCAAGATCGACAACGCCTCCAACCTGCCCACGGTCACGTTCGGCAATTCGTCGAAGGCCGTCGTCGGTGACGCCGTCGTGGCCATCGGCAACGCGCTCGGCCTCGCCGCGGGTACCCCGACGGTGACCCAGGGCATCGTGTCGGCCCTCGGCCGCTCGGTCACCGCAGGCGGGGACGGCACGGCCGCCGAGAACCTGCAGAACCTGATCCAGACCGACGCGGCCATCAACCCGGGCAACTCGGGCGGCCCCCTGATCGACACGTCGGGCCAGGTCATCGGCATGAACACCGCGGTCGCCGGGACGTCGGGTGACGGCACCAGCTCGCAGAACATCGGCTTCGCCATCCCCATCGCCCAGGTCGAGTCCTTGCTGCCCCAGCTCGCGAAGGGTGGTCAGAGCGGCGAAGGCGGCGGCTACCTCGGTGTGGACATCACCACCCTCACCCCGTCCCTGCGCCAGCAGTACGGTTTCACCCCGACCCAGGGCGCCGTCATCCTGAGCGTGGTCTCGGGCTCACCGGCCGCCAAGGCTGGACTGGTGCAAGGTGACGTCATCGTCGGCATCAACGGCACCGCCATCACGTCGGCCGAGACGCTGCAGAGCGCCATCCAGAAATCCAAGGTCGGCCAGCAGGTGTCCATCACCTACTACGTGGGCGACAGCAAGCGCACGACCACGGCGACGCTGGGCAGCCAGTCCCAGTCGCAGCAGCAGACCGGTGGCACCGGTGGCTCTACGACCAACCCATTCGGCGGGGGAGGGTTCCCCGGCTTCGGCAACTCGGGAAGTACGGGCGGTACGGGCAACACTCCCTGACGCCCGCGCTGGATGTCCGACGAAGGCTCGTCCGTGACACCCTGCACCCTTCCTGGGGCGATCTCTTCATCGGTACGCCCCCACGCCACGTCGTGGCCTGCCCGAGGCCGACGTCATGCCCCGGAACCCGCCCGAACCCGCCTGAGCCGCCCTGATCAGCGCCCGGGAATGTCGAAGTTCCGGTCCGGATGGGCCGGCGGAATGTTCATCGGCTCCGTCGGCTGCCACCCGCTCTCCGCAATGTCGTCGAGCACGTGCGCCATGTTGTACGCATCCTCCTCGTAGGAGAATTTCCCGTCCCCGGCATAGATCATCCGCGAGTACCCGGACTGCCGGTAGGGCGTGCCGTCAGGCTTGAGGCGCGGCATGATCTGCGTCCACTTCACGACGACGTCGTTGCCCTCGACCGCCGTGAACTCGACCGGGAACTTCCAGTCGCCCATCCCGACCATGGAGTCGACCAGCCACTGGGCGATGGCCTCCTTGCCCTCGATCCGACCCCAGGCGCCGTCGATGTAGACGGCGTCGTCGGTGTAGAAGTTGGACAGGGACCCGAACGCGTCGTCCTCCAGCCCCTCGTCGATGCGCTCGCGCAACGCCTGGTAGCGGTCGACGGTCGCCTTCACTTCCTCACGTGGATACGGCATGGTTCCCCTTTCATCCTGCGTCTGTCTACCCGGCCTGGTAGGCCGCCCGGCACGCCTCGAGCTCACGCAAGGCGGCGGCCCGGTTGTCGAAACCCTCGACCGAGACGGACTTCCCCGGTTCGAGGTCCTTGTAGATGCTGAAGAAGTGCGCGATCTCGTTGCGTAGATGCTCGGGCACGTCCTCGATATCGGCCGCCCCGTCCCATTGCGGATCGTGTTCGAGCACGCTGATCAGCTTGGCGTCGAGACCCGCCTCGTCGCGCATGAAGAACACGCCGACGATGCGCACCCGCACCAGGCAGCCCGGGAACGTGGGGTCGGTGACCAGGACGAGCACGTCGAGCGGGTCACCGTCGCCGGCCAATGTCTCGGGGACGAAGCCGTAGTCCGCCGGATAGGTGGTGGCGGTGAAGAGGCGGCGGTCCAACCGGATGACATGCTTCTCGTGGTCGTACTCGTACTTGTTGCGGCTCCCGGTCGGGATCTCGATGACGACGTCGATCGCCTCACCGTTCACGGCAGTTCCGGCGGCGCCGTACGGCGCTCGGGGTCGATCGGGCTCATGATGCCCACGCCGTTGCCGTCGGGGTCGCTGACCACGGCGTAGCGAGCGCCCCAGAAGGCGTCACAGGGCGGCTGCTGGACCGGCACGCCGGCGGCGACCAACGTCTCGACGAGGGAGTCGACCTCGTCGCGCCGGTCGACCTTGAACCCGAGGACGGCGCCGGGACCGCCGGGCCAGCCTGCGTTCCACGTGGCCGCGAACGTCGGTGCTGTCGAGGTCGATGTCGAGCGGGACGTCGTCGGTGTGCAGCGCCGAGACGTGGTGCTCGGACCAGACGGCATCGCCCGGGTCGCCGAACGCGACGCCGAGGCGGGCGTAAAACGCACGCGTGGCGTCGACGTTGGAGACGACCAGGTTGATCTGATCGAGCCGGATCGGTGCCACGGTGGACACCGTAGTGCGACGCGCTGACGTGCGCGAGCGCGCCGGCGTCGCCGGCGTCGCCCGGTGCTCTCAGCCTCCGAACTTGGCCGACGCGCCGCCGACCTGAGTGATGTGGAAGCCCGCACCTCCATTGCTGAAGAACGCACCGCCGCCGGGGAACCCACCGCCCCCGCCCAGGGCGTTGCCGAGGTCGGTGCTGTCGCTGTTGGAGGAGGGGACGGCCTCGGCGTAGTCGGCCAGGACGACGCTCTGTCCGGGCGAGAGGCCCGAGATCACCTGGGTGTAGGTGTCACCCACCATCCCGACCTTGATGTCCTTGCGCGTGAGCACGCCCTTGTCGAGCACGAGCACGTACGAGCGGGTCTCGAGCGTCTCGACGGCCGAGGTGGGCACGGCGACCACGTTGGAGACCGACCCGGTCGAGATGTCCACGTTGGCCGTCGAGCCGGTGAACAGTCCAGTGGTCGAGGAGGGGAGGGCGACGACGACGGGATAGGTGTACTCGCCGTCGCTCGATTGCACCGGTCCGACTTGGGACACCGTCCCCTCGATGCTCCCGTTGACTCCGTCGACTTCGACCGCGGAGGGCTGCCCGACCTTGACCGAGGGGACCTGGGCGCTATCGAGCGTGGCCTGGACCTCGTAGGACTTGGTGCCGATGATGGTGATGATGTCCGTGCTCGAGTTGGCACTGACCGTTGCGCCCGGGCTGATAGCGACAGACACGACCGTCCCGGTGACAGGACTGGTCAACGTGGCCGCGTCCAGCGACTGCTCGGCGTTGGTGAGATCGGCCTCCGCGCTGTCGATGTCCGCCTGATCCGAGGCGATCTGCTCGGGCGTGTCGCTGTTGGCTGACGTTCCGGACGGAGTCGTGTTGCCGCTCGGGCTCGCCCCCGACCCGGAGTTCCCGGTATCGGCCGCGGTGACGAACGCCGTCAACTCGTGCCCGGACGGTCCCGCTCCGGAGTTGCCGGTCGCCCCGCTGCCCGGGCTCGACGTGCCCCCGGACTCGGTGCCCAGGGCCTGGCCCAGCGCCGTCTCGTCCTTCGAGACCGTCGTCTGGTCCTTGGACACCTGCTGCTCGTCCGCGGAGACGGTCTGGAGGGCCGCCTCGCAGGTGGCCTGGCCCTGCGGCGTGGCGGTGTTGGCGCTGGTGCAGTCGCTCTGGGCCTGGACCAGGTCGGCCTGCTGCTTGTTCTGGTCGGTCGAGAGCGTGGACTCGTCCTGGGTCAACGTGGTCTGGTCCTGCGTCACGGTGGCGCTCTGGCCGCTGCCGGCGTGCGTGGGTGCCGTGGTCGTGGTCGTCGACGACGGGGTGCTGCTCGGCGTCTTGTTCGTCGACGACGGGGACGACGCCGAGGACGACTCGCTCTCCTCGTCCTCGACCAGCTTCGCCTCGTCGGCGGCGAGAGTGGACTCGGCCGACGAGACAGCCTCGCTCAGCGCAGTGGTGTCGAGCGTGCCCAGGGTCTGCCCGGCCGTCACCTGCTGGCCCGCGGTCACGCTCACCGTGGCCACCTGCCCGGACACCTGGAACGAGGCCGAGGCGTCGCTGACGGGATCGACGTTGCCGACGACGGTCATGGAGGTGCCGATGTCGGCCCGGGTGACCGTGGCCTCGCGGTAGCCGGCGCTGCCGTTGCCGACCTCGGCCCAGGCGGCGACGCCGCCGCCCAGGACGACGACCAGGACGACGGCGCCGATCAGGACGGCCCGGCGGTGCCCGGCCCGGCCCCAGCCGGAGGACGACTTAGGCACCGACGCCGCCCGTGGGAGGACCGCCGAACCCGCCGGACGCGCCGAACCGGCCCCCCGGTCCGCCACTGACGAAGCCGCTCGTGCAGGTCCCGCCGCCGGTGGAGGTGATCCGGACCGTGGTCGCTGTGATGGCGCCGTTGCTCGCCGCCGGACCGAACGCGCTGACACAGTCACCCACGGCCAGGGCCGACGCCGCCGTGCTCTGCGTCGCGCTGACCGTCGTCGACTTCGACGTCGTGATGGTGAGGGTCTCGGTCTTGGGCGCGGTGGGCTTCTTCGTCTTTGCGTTGGACTTGCCGGCACCCTGGGTGAACTGTCCCGGGCTGATGTCGTACCCCGAGACCGTGAGCGTCGATCCCTTGACCGACTTGAGCTTGCCCGACCCGATGGCGATCGAGGCGAAATCCTTGCGGAAGTTGGACGAGCCGTTGCCGGCACCTCCGGGCGAGAACGAGCCCCCACCTCGGGTCCCTTCGCCGCCCGAGCCGCTGAAGCCCGGGCCGCCACTACCGCTCCCGCCACGGAATTGGAAGCCTCCACCTTGGCCCGGCGCACCGGCGGCATGAGTACCGAAACCGGTGCAGGAACCGCTCGAGTTGGCCGCGGTCACGGTGATCGAGCGGGCCGCGATGGTCGTCTTGGACTTCTTCGACTGCGTGCCGGTCACCGTGACGCAGTCGCCGGCGGCCAGTGCACTGACGGCCTCGGTCGCCGTCTTGGAGAACTGCGTCGTCGTCGTCCAGCTCACTGTGGTCTGGCCGGTGTTGGCGTTCTGGACCTCCATGTTCGAGGCGCTGGCGTCGAGCGCGGCAACGCTGCCGCTCGCCCCGAGCCCCCTGGTGGTCGGCGGCGCGGCGGCTCCCGCCGTCGAGCTGAAGGCCGCGGCGGCGACCAGGGCGGTGGTGCCGGTACCGATGATGCGGGCCCAACGGTAAGGGCGCTGCTGGAGTGACTGCATGCTCGTGCTTCCTCTTTCCATATCCTTGGTCTGCTGCTCTCGTACTCGTACTGGTGCGGTCGGTGCGGTCTATTCGTTGCGGAGGGCGTCGATCGGGGCCAGGGTGGCGGCCCGGCTGGCCGGGTAGACGCCGAAGAGGACCCCGATGGCCAGGGCGATGACCAGCGCGCCCACGGCCGCGGTCGGGCTGGTCGAGATGGGGTCCCCGATGAGGCCGGGCAGGTAGAGCACGCCGAGGAGCCCGCCCAGGACACCCAGGATCCCGCCGATGAGTCCGAGCACCGAGGCCTCGACGAGGAACTGGCGACGGATGACCCGAGGCGTGGCGCCCAGGGCCTTGCGCAAACCGATCTCACGGATCCGCTCGGTCACCGAGACCAGCATGATGTTCATGACCCCGATCCCGCCGACGATCAATGAGATGGCGGCGATGCCCCCGAGGAGGATCGTGAGGGTGTGGTCGACCGAGGTGTTGGCGGCGATCAGCGACGCCTGCGACGTGATGGTGAAGTCGGCGTCGGTCGGGTTGGTGATCTCGTGGAGCTCGAGCAGCAAGTGGTCGGTCTCCTGGTAGGCCCCAGTCAGGTCGGCCGACGAGCGGGCCTGCACGGCGATCGAACTCACCGAGTTACGCGACGTCCCGCCGAAGATGCGCTCGGCCCCCGTTGTGATCGGGATGATCATCGTGTCGTCCGGGTCAGACGTCGACGACGAGGAGCTCGAGGCGCCGGTCGACGTCAGCACCCCGACCACGGTCACCGGGACGCCGTTCACGTCGACCGTCTGGCCGACCGGATCCTCCCGGCTGAACAGCTCCGACGCGGTCGTGGCACCCAAGACGGCGACCGCCGCGTGGTCCGTGACGTCCTCGTTGTCGACGAAGCGGCCCTGGGCCACGGAGCGCCCCCGCACGGTCAACCACGACGGGGTCGTCCCCTGCACCGTCGTCGTCGCGGTCTCGCTCCCCGCCGTGAGCACCTCGCTCTCCGAGGTGATGCCGGCCACCGCCTTGACGTCGGGGTCGTCGACCCGGGAGGCCAGTGCCGAGACGTCGGCCATGGTCAGGGTCGACGCCGAGCCGAGGGCTTCCCGGACGCCCGTGCTCGACGTGCTGGAGCCCGGGGTGATGGTCAGGACGTTGCTACCCAGCGCATTGATCTCCGAGGTCACCTGACCCGAGGCACCCTCACCCAGGCCGACGGCGATGATCACGCCGGCGATGCCGATGAGGATGCCGAGCACGGTCAGGAACGAGCGCAGTCGGTGCGAGCGCACCCCGTTGATCCCGGTGCGGATGGTTTCCAGCCAACTCATCGCACGCTCTCGAGATACCGCTGGTCGTTCTCGGTCAGCAGCCCGTCGCGGATCCCGACCACCCGCCCCGCGGCCGACGCCACCTCGACGTCGTGGGTGATGAGGACGAGGGTGCGCCCGGCGTCGTGCAGCTCGCCCATGAGGCGCATGACGTCGGCCGCCGACTTGGAGTCGAGGTTCCCCGTCGGCTCGTCGGCCAGGATCAGGTCGGGCTCGGTCACCAGCGCCCGGGCCACCGCCACCCGCTGCTGCTGGCCGCCGGACAGCTCGCCCGGCCGGTGGTTCACCCGTCCGGCCAGGCCCACCCGGCCGAGGGCGGCCATGGAGCGCTCTTTGCGCTCGGCCCGGGGCACCGCCGCATAGACGAGGGGCAACTCGACGTTCTGCCAGGCCGTCATGGAGGCGAGCAGGTTGAACTGCTGGAAGACGAACCCGATGTGGCGGTTGCGCACCTCGGCCAGCGCGGTCTCGCTCATGTGGCTGACGTCCTCACCGGCCAGGTGGTAGCGGCCCGACGTGGGGATGTCGAGGCAGCCCAAGATGTGCATGAGGGTCGACTTGCCCGAACCCGACGGGCCGATGATGGCGACGTACTCGCCCTGGTCGATGGAGATGCTGACCCCGCGCAGTGCTGCGACCGAGATGGTGCCGCCGGTCCGGTAGACCTTGGTCACCCGCTCCAGATCGATCACGGGACCCACCGGCACGAGCGGCGTGCCGTCTGGGGGAGTGATCGTCATCCGAGGCCCCCGCCGCTGTTGGCGCTGACGGCACCGCCGCCACCTCCCGGGAAGCCGCCGAATCGTTGGAAGTTGCCGCCCCCACCCGGTTTCCCGCCCGTGCCGCCGAAGAGGTTGCCCGCCCCGCCGCCGGGAGCCTTGAAGGTGATCTCCTTCTCGAGCACCTTGTCGCCGGCGGCCACGCCACCGGTGATCTGGGTCTCACCGGTCTCGGAAGCGCCGACCGTGACGTCCTTGACGACGTGGGCCCCGCCACTCGTCACCTGGGTGACGGTGGCCTGGCCGTTCGTCCCGTACGAGATGGCCCCGGTCGGGACCTCGGTCACGTCGTTGAGCTGCTTGACGATGATGCTGACCGTCGCATTCGACCCGGCAAAGAGGCCCGTCGGGTTCCCCGTGACGTCGATGACGACGGGGAAGGTGGTGACGTCGGAGCTCTGGCTGCCGATGAGGCTGAAGGAGCCCACCGTGCCGAAGACCGGGGTGGTCGAACCGGTCGGCGTGATGTCGACCTGGTCGCCCGCGGCGATCTGGCCGATCTGGGTGTCGTCGACCGTCGCGTTGACGATGTAGGAGTCGGTGCCGATCACGACGATCTGCCCGCTCGAGCTCGAGCTCGAGGGCGTCGAGCTGGCGCTGGCGGCGGGACTGCTCGCACCACTGTCACCGCCCGTTCCCGAGCCGGTCCCGGTGACCTGCTGGCCGACGGCCAGGCTCACCGACGCCACCGTCCCCGCAATGGTCGACGTCAGCGAGGCGTCGTTCAGATTCGTCTGCGCCGTCGACAAGGACGATTCCGCCGACGTCACCGACGCCTCGTCGTTGTCGAGCTGGCTGGCCTCGGCTCCGGAGGCTTCGTCGCTGGCCAGGCGGTCCTCGGCCGAGGTCACCTGGGCCTGGGCCGCGCTCACGTCCTCGGACAACGCAGTCGTGTCCACCGTCGCCAACGGCTGTCCCGCCGTCACCGTCTGGCCCGCCTTCACGTTCACGGCGGTCACCGTGCCGGACACGGCGAAGTTGAGGTCGGCCTGGCTCGCCGGCTCGATCGTCCCCGAGCTGGGCACCGTCTGCTGGATCGTGCCCGTGGTCACGGGAACCGTGACCGTCGTCACCGAGAGACCGGTCGGGGTCGAGGAGCCCGAGGTCAGCCAGAGGGTGAGGCCGATGGCGCCACCGATGAGGACGACCACCACCGCGACGATGGGCCAGCGGTAGCGGCGCCAGATCGACGGCGCCTCCGTGGCGAGGACGTTCTCGTCGTCCAGGGGCAGTTCTTCTGTCAGATCGACCGGGGCATCCGGCACGTCAATTGCACCCGCTTTGGCCATGGAGTCCAGTTCAGAGCAGCGATTTCACAATGAGCAGAATCCCAGCTGTGAGCCCGCTTGGGGTTTGGCCGCGACCGAACCTATATGGCCTGTTCAGAGGGCTGCCGGATTCTAAGAATATGCACAGCTGCCGCCCGACGGGCTCATACCTCGGCCCCGCAGACTGCGGGCACACGCAGCGATCCGATGGGAGAGTGACTCCCTTCATCCCCTCCCGAACCCCCGGTCGGACCGCCGCACCCGCCCTCCGAGGCGTGCGGAACCCCGAGTGGCCGCACGCCTCGTGAGGGCAGTCGGCCGCCTCTTTCCCGACTGACCTCTTCCCGGCGGGACCACGTCGGTCGGGCAGCGGTCGCTCGCCGCGTGCGAGGATCCGGCGGTGTCCCGGCTCGCGTTGATGACGGAGAGCCGGCGCGGTGGGGGAGAGCGATGAAGCAGATCCGGGTGCACGGGCCGCACGACGTCCGCCTCGACGAGATCTCCGAGCCCGACCCGGGCCCGCGCGACGCCCTGGTGCGGGTCGCCGCCTGCGGGATCTGCGGCTCCGACGTGTCCTTCGTGCACATGGGCGGCCTCACCGGCCGCCCCATGCCGCTCGGCCACGAGCTGGCCGGTGTCGTCGAGTGGGTCGGCGACGAGGTGGAGGGCAGCGCGGTCGGCGACCGTGTCGTCGTGCACCCGGTCGACGAGGAACTGGGCCGGTTGGGCAGCGGGGCGGCCGAGGGTGGCCTCACCCCGATGCTCGTCGTCCGCGAGGCGGCCAAGGGGCGGCGGCTGTTCCCCGTCCCCGACTCGATGCCGCTGGAGGTGGCCGCGCTGGCCGAACCGACGGCGGTGAGCCTGCAGGCGGTCAATCAGGCCGAGGCCCGGGCCGGCGACACGGTGGCCGTCTTCGGCTGCGGCCCGATCGGCCTCCTCGCCATCGCCGCCCTGGCCGACCGGGGCATCACCGACGTGGTGGCCATCGATCTGAGCCGGCGCCGGTTGGAGCTGGCGGGGGAGTGTGGCGCCGCGCACGTGCTCGACCCGTCCGAGGTCGACGTGTGGTCCGAGCTCGGACGGCTGCACGGCACCGCGCCCTTCATGTTCGGGCCGACACCGGCGACCGACGTCTACATCGAGGCGTCGGGGTCCGACGGCGTCATCGGCGACATCCTCGAGCACGGTCGCTCCGGTGGCCGCATGTCGCTCGTCGCCCTGCACTACCAACCGGTGCCGACCAACTACGTCCAGGTCCTGATGAAGCAGTTCACCATCCGCGGGTCCTTCGAGTACCCGCCCCGGTTCGAGGACGCCATCGAGCTGCTGGACCGACGCGACCTGTCCCGCCTGGTCACCCACACCCTGCCCCTCGAGGCGTTCGGAGACGGCCTGGCCCTCCTCGAGGGTTCCAAGGACTGTGGGAAGGTCATGATCACCATGGACCGGGCCCGATGACGAACCGGCTCTCCTTCGACTTCGCCGGCACCGCCGTGCTGGTGACGGGAGGGACCAGCGGGATCGGCTACGCCATCGCCTCGGCCTTCGCCGCCGCGGGCGCCACCGTGACCGTCACCGGCACCAAGGAGGCCGCGTCGGACTACGAGCGCGACCTCTCCCGTTTCGGGTACCGGACCCTCGAGATGCGGGATCGCCAGGCCATCGACGAGCTTGCCCCCGACATCGGCCTCGTGGACGTGCTGGTCAACAACGCGGGAGCGAACTTCCCCGACGGCCGCGACGAGTGGGAGCCCGACGCCTTCTCCGCCGCCCTCGACCTGAACGTCGCGGGTGCCATGCGCCTGACCATGGGTCTGCACCCGGCCCTGGCCGCCAGCACCATGGCCGGCGGCGCCAGCGTGGTGAACCTCGTCTCCATGACCGCGTTCCGCTCGACCACCATCGTGCCCGGCTACGCCGCGGCCAAGGCAGCCCTCCTCACCCTGACCCGGAACCTGGCCGCCCGCTGGGCGGGCGAGGGGATCCGGGTCAACGCGGTGGCCCCGGGTCTGATCGACACGCCCATGACCGCGCCGATGAAGGCGTTTCCCGAACTGCTCGAGGCCGAGCTGGGCCGGGGACTCGTCCCCCGCATGGGCACGCCCGAGGAGGTGGCCGCCGCCGTCCTGTTCCTCTCGAGCGAGTCCTCGGGGTTCATCACCGGCAGCGTCCTCGCCGTCGACGGCGGCTACCTGGCCCACTGACGTGGTCGACCAGATCCGCATCGACGACCTGGCGGCGCCGGTCCTCAACGACGTCCAGCGGATGGGCCTCGAGTACGGCGAGTCCAGGGTGACGGACCTCAGCGTCGACGCCGTCCGCGCCGCGGCGACCGCCCGGACCGGGCTCGACGACTTCGGTCCGGACGACTTCACCGAGCGACTCGGGCTGCAGCTGGGGGAGATGGACGCCGACGGGGACAGGACCGGTCTCGGCCGCCTCATGATGTTCGGGGACGCGGTGCGATCCACGGCCAACCGGCTCCTGGTGCACGACCTCTTGCGCCGCCATCCCGAAATCCTCGATGTCCCCATCGCTCGCCCGCTCATCGTGGTGGGCCTGCCCCGCTCGGGCACCACCCACCTCGTGAACCTCCTGGCCGCGGACACCCGGTTCCGCTCCCTTCCGCTGTGGGAGTCCTACGAACCGGTGCCCCACCCCCGGGAGGAGGCGGCGCGGACCGACGGGGTGGATCCCCGATGGACGCGCTGCAACACAGCGTGGGATGCCATGCAGGCGGCTGCCCCCCTGGTGGCGGCCATGCACCCGATGGAGCCGGACCACGTGCACGAGGAGATCGAGCTGCAGCTGTCGGACTTCTCGAGCTACACCCTCGAGTGGGTGGCCCGGGCGCCGCGCTGGCGCGACTACTACCTGGCCCACGACCAGCGCGCGCACTACGCCTACATGAAGATGGTCCTCCAGATCCTGCAGTGGTACCGCCCGCGGGAGCGCTGGGTCCTCAAGTCGCCCCAGCACCTCGAACAGCTCGGGCCGCTGCTCGCCATGTTCCCCGATGCCACGGTCGTGGTGACGCACCGCGACCCGGTGGCCGTGGTCCAGTCGACGATCACCTTGGCCTGCTACGGCGCCCGCACCGCCTACCGGACGCCGCGTCCCGAGTGGTACCGCGACTACTGGACCGAGCGCATCGGCGTCTTGCTCGACGCATCGTTGCGCGACCGGCACCTGCTGTCGGAAGATCAGACGGTGGACGTCTACTTCGACCAGTACATGGCGGACGAGATGGGCACGCTCGAACGGGTGTACCGCTGCGCCGGCATGGAGCTCACCGCTCGGGCCCGGGCCGAGGTGTCCGCCTATCGGGACGCCCATCCGAGGGGCAGGGAGGGGCGGGTCGTCTACGACCTGCGCCGCGACTTCGACACGACGCCCGAGGACGTGCGGGCCCGGTTCGGGAGCTACCTCGACCGTTACCCGGTACGAATCGAGGTGACGTGAGCAGGACCATCGCCGAACAGGTGGACGACCTGATCGACACGCGCCCGGGCAAGGAGCTCCTGCGCCCGGTCTACGACGATCCGGCCCACCCGGTGGCCGAGGGGATCTACCGCTCCGCCGGCTGCACCGCCGCCTACATGCTCCTCACCGACAACGGACGGGTCATCGTCAATACCGGCATGGGCTTCGAGGCGCCGCACCACAAGCGCGTCTTCGACGCCGTCCGGCCCGGCCCGACCCACACCATCGTCACCACGCAGGGCCACGTCGACCACCTGGGCGGGGTCGACCTGTTCAAGGAAGCCGGCACGGTCTACGTCGCCCAGGAGAACAACCAGGCCTGCCAGGCCGACGACGCCCGCATCCGGAGCTTGCGCATGCGCACCGCCGGGATCTGGTTCGACACGCTGGGCACGGACGCTCGCCGCATCGCCCGGGAGAACCCGGGCGTCTCGATGCACCAGTCCGAACCTGTCCCCGACGTCACCGTGGGCGAACGGCTCGAGCTCGACTGCGATGGCCTGGACGTCGAGCTGGTGGCGGCCGTGGGGGAGACCATCGACAGCCTCATCGTGTGGCTTCCGGAGCGCCGGACCGCGCTGGTCAGCAACCTGTTCGGACCGCTCTTCCCGCACTTCCCGAACCTCAACACCCTGCGCGGCGACCGCTACCGCTTCGTCGAGCCCTACCTCGACAGCGTGCGCAAGGTCCGCGCGCTGCGCCCCGACGTCCTCGTGACGGGGCGGCACGACCCGATCGTCGGGGCGGAGTTGATCGACGCCTGCCTCGAGCGGTTGTCCGGCGCCGTGGACTACGTGCACCAGAGAGCCCTCGAGGGTTTCAACGCCGGGACCGACGTCTGGACGCTCATGCGGGAGATTCAGCTCCCGCCGCAGCTCCGGGTCGGCCAGGGATACGGGACGGTCCCGTGGGCCGTCCGCACCCTGTGGGAGAGCTACCTGGGCTGGTTCAAGCTGCAATCGACCACCGAGCTCTACCCCGATTCCGCTCGTGCGGCCATCTCCGACCTGGTGGCCGCCCTCGGGTCCGGGGCTGCCCTGGAGCGGGCCGAGGCCGCCCTGGGCCGGGGCGAGGTCACCGTGGCCATCCAGATCGCCGAGGCGCTCGAAGCCGGCGCGCCCGGCGACGCGGCGGCCCGGTCGGTCCTGACCCGGGCCCACGAGCACTTGCTCGAGCAAGGCGGGGATGTCAGCTTCTGGGAAAACGGCTGGCTGCGCGACCAGCTCGAGCGCTGGGGGAGTGACGGAGCATGAACCACTATCACGTCGGCATCATCGTGACCGACATCGAGGCGGCCAGCGTCCGGCTCTCCGACATGCTGGGCCTCACCTGGGGACCCGTCATGGCGCTCGACGCCGTCGACTACCGAGACGGCTCGGGTTCCGACCTGGTCCTCCCGACGACGATGCGCTACTCGAGTGGCGATCCCTGCCTGGAACTCATCCTCGAGGTCCCGGGGACCATCTGGGTGCGTAACGAGTCCAGCAACTTGCACCACGTCGGCTTCTGGGTGGACGGTCTCGACGAGCGCAGCGCTGCGCTCAGTGGCTCGGGATGCCCCCTCCAGCTGTGCGGTCGCTCCGGGGACCAGGTCCCAGTGTCCTTCGCTTATCACCGTGACGAGGAGCTCGGATTCCGCGTGGAGCTCGTCGACTCGTCGATGCGCGACGCCATGGCGTTCCTGTTCGAGCCCGAATCCAGCACGACCTGACCCCGTCGTGCGCCTCGTCGTCTGACACGTCGAAAGTCCAGCTCGGCGGCGCATATGGCTCCGAGCCGGACCTCTGCTGATTTTTGCGGGAGACCGCCGATAAGCTTCATTATGTTAAGTTGACCAGAAAGACGAGAGAGGGGCTCCGAAGCCGTCTTCTCGGTCGTCTCCCCCCTTGCCGGGATGGCGTGGGTCATCGAGCGTCTCCGTCGGCCTGATTCCCGTCCTCGCTCAGGCGCTTTCCCATGGAGACGACATCGTCGACGGAATAGCCGAGCCGCTCGTAGAAGTCGACGACCGCCTGGTTCGTGCGACGGATCTGCAGGTTGACTTTGGGACAGCCCAATTCGTGGAGGTAGGTCTCCGCAGCCGTCATGAGGAGCACGCCGTAGCCCTGACGCCGGTGGTGAGGATGGACCGCCAGATAATTGACCCACCCCCGGTGCCCGTCGTACCCGACCATGATTGCCCCGACGAGCAACGAACCGACCTCGAGCACGAGAAGTCCGCCCGGGTCCTGGCCCAGCTTGCGGTCGACGTCACGGTCCGGGTCGTTCCACGGTCGGAGGAGGTCACAGGCGGCCCAGAGCGCGATGAGCGCTTCTCGATCCCCTGGAAGGAAGGGGCGCGTGGCGGCGACGTCCTCCCCGACAGGGCTCTGGGGTTCTGGTGTGACGTCCATGGTCAGAGGCACTCCGATTGGCCTGGAGAAGGGCTACTCATGGACCCAATTTTGGGGGAAGTGGGGCATGCGGTGGTGCTTCCCGACCGCTGGTGAGCACGGTAGATCCTTCTCCCCCGCTCGGTCGTCGGGGGGTGATCAGGCATGGAGGAGAGCCTGAGGCCGGTCTCTGGACCAGCCGTCGGCCCAAATGGGTCTTGCGCGACGTGTTGAAAATGTTTAAAGTGACGGGTTACAAGGCCACTTGGTTAAGGTTCAAAGCTCGGACAGATGAGAAGGTGAACTTCCAGGTAAGGGGCTTGTAGGACAATCAAAAGTTGAGTAATGTCCCCGGCATGTCCGGGGTTTTTTGCGCGCCCATCGCGGCGCGCTTTTTGCCATGTCCAGGTGTCCAATGACGGGCGCGGCTCCCCCACCCGATGTCGAGGTCGCGGCCGAGCAGGCCTATCTCGACGGAGCGCTCGAGGCGTTGGGAGCGATGCGGGAGAGAGCCCAACAACTCCTCAGTGACCTGATCGCTGCCGGCAACCCCGACCTCGACTACGTGGCGGCTCTCTCGCGTCGAGTCTCCATGCTCTCCGACAGTCCCCGCCCATTGCTCTTCGGCAGAATCGACGAAGAGGACGGCAGCTCCTGGCACATCGGACGCCGGCACGTGGAGGATGCGGCCGCCGATCCCGTCGTCATCGACTGGCGGGCGCCCGTGGCAGTGCCGTTCTATCGAGCACGAGCCAAAGAGGCAATGGGACTGGCTCGTCGGCGTCAGATCATGGTCGACCGGGCTTCGGTTGTCGCCGTGGCAGACGACCTCTTCGGTGGGTCTGGCGACGACGGGGAGACAACGCGCTTGCGCGGAGGCGACGCGCTCCTGGCCGAGCTCGAACGGGCTCGAACGGGAGAGATGCTCGACATCGTCGCCACCATCCAGGCCGAACAGGACGAGATCATCCGGGCACCCCTCGACCAACTCCTCACGGTCCAAGGAGGTCCCGGAACCGGGAAGACTGCGGTCGGCCTCCACCGGGCGGCGTTCCTCCTCTACAACTATCCGAGCCTGTCCAGAGACGGCGTGCTCGTTCTCGGTCCGAGTAGGGCGTTCCTGCGGTACATCGCGCAGGTCCTTCCGTCTCTCGGAGAAGAAGCCGTCGTCCAGACGACGATCGCCGACATTGCGCCCAAGGCCAAGATCCGCGTCCAGGAGACCATGGAGGTGCGCCGGCTCAAGGGCGATATCCGCATGGCGGAGGTCCTCCGCCGCGCACTGCATGGGCGGCGCCGACCACTCGAGGACGACGTGACCCTCCGTGTCCGCTTTGCCCGAGCGAAGCTGGCACGCGAGGCGGTCAACGAACTGGTCGACTCCATCGCCAGCCGTCCTGCGCCGTACAAGGCCGGGAGGCTCGCTCTGCGTGCCAGGCTCGTCAGTGAGGCCCGCAGGGTCTTTCGATCCTCACCCCGACTTGGAGCCGACGAGCCCTGGTTCGAAAAGGAATTGATTGCGTCCGACGACTTCTCGTCGCTCCTCGACACGCTTTGGCCCAGTGTCTCGCCGACCACGTTGGTCCGCGACGTTCTCTCGAGTCGTAGCCTGCTCGAGCGGTCTGCACGCGACCTCTTCGGCGCAGAGGAATGGCCGCTGTTGTTACGGACCCGCTCGGCAACCGTGTCGTCCACGGCTTGGAGCGTCGACGACCTCGCACTCCTCGACGAGGCAACGTTTCTCACCGGGGGACGGACTCGCTCCTATGGCCACATCGTGGTGGACGAAGCCCAGGACCTGACGCCGATGCAGTTTCGCATGATCGCGCGACGGGGCCCGTCCGGCTCGGTGACGATCCTCGGGGACTTGGCCCAAGCCACGGGGCCGTGGACCTATTCCGACTGGGCTGAGGTCAGGGAGCTTCTCCCGTCGGGAGCGCCGCCGCATCACGACGAGTTGACGTTGGGATACCGCGCTCCGGGACGGGTCCTCGACTACGCCTCGAGGCTCCTGCCCGTCGCTGCGCCAGGCGTCACTCCCACCTCCTCGATCCGGGCCGGACGCACCGATCCGACCATCACCCAGGTGGAGGAGGGCGAGCTGGCCCGTGCGGCGCTCACGGAGGCACATGCCCTTTCGAAAGACCACGCGCTGGTCGCCGTCATCGCCCCCGAGGACACGGTTGAGGCCATGGCAAAGCTGGCCCGCCGGCACGATGACGTCGGGATCCTCGAGCGCGACGCGATGACTCGACCGGTGACGCTCGTCCCGGCCACCTCGGTCAAGGGGTTGGAGTTCGACGCTGTCGTCGTGGTGGAACCGGCCGTCATCGCCGGGACCGACAGCCGTGGCCTCCGGCTTCTCTACGTGGCGATGACCCGGCCGATCCAGCACCTCAGCGTCGTGCATGCGCTGCCGCTGCCCGGAGCGCTCGCCGACTGACTCTCCCCTACGATCCACCCATGGCGATGAATCTGGATGGCAAGGTGGCACTGATCACCGGGGGCAGCAACGGCATCGGCGAGGGGGTGGCCCGACATTTGGCTGGACAGGGAGCGCACGTCGTGGTGGCCGACATCGATGACGCCCGCGGGAAAGCGCTGGCCGACCAACTCCACGGACACTTTGTGCACACCGACGTTGCCGATCCGGCGGCCTCCGTCGCCGCCGTGGCTGCGGCGGTCGACACGTTCGGGGGCCTCCACCTGGCCCACCTCAATGCCGGCGTGACGTCCTGGTGCAGCATGGGCGACGACTTCGATCCCGAGGCCTACCGCCGCTCCATGTCCATCAACCTGGACGGCGTGGCCTACGGGATCGCTGCGGCGCGTCCGGCCATCATGAACTCGGGTGGAGGAACGATCGTGGCCACTGCCTCCATGGCCGGCCTCGTCGCGGCGCCGTTCGATCCGATCTATTGCGCGAACAAGCATGCCGTCGTTGGTCTGGTCAGATCCCTCGGTGAGAGCTACGCGGCGGATGGGATCCGGGTGCACGCCCTGTGCCCCTCGTTCGCCTACACGAACATCATCAAGGGTTCCGAGGAGACACTGCAGGACATGGGCTTTCCGATCCTCGACGTGGCCGATGTGGTCGCCGGCTTCCAGCGCATCCTCGACTCCGACTCGACCGGCGAGGCCTGGTATGTCGTCGCGGGTCGTGAGAGCGAGCCGTTCCAGTTCCGCCGGGCCCCGGGACCACGACTCGACTGATCGACTGGACGCTCGTCTAGGATTCGTGCGAACAGAGCCGGCGATGGGTCCCGCCGGGGGGTCTGCCCCGAACCGCCTCGACATGGCTGATGGCTCCTGACGATTCGAGCAGGAGCACGCCATGGATCAACCGACGCACTCGCGACCAGATGATGGTGACGAGCCCCCACGGGCCCGGCGCGACCTTCCGGAGGGAGCCCACCCTGAACTCCTCGACGAGCCGGCACTCCCCGCTTTGGGCTTGTCGGTCTCCGCGATGGTTGCGATCTTCGTCGGTGGCGCCGTCGGCACCATGCTCCGCTACCTCCTCGAGGTCCACCACCCGATTGGCCCCGGCGGGTTCCCCTGGCCCACCCTGGTCGTCAATCTGAGCGGATCCTTCGTGATCGGGCTCATCCTGCCGCTGACCGAGCACGTCTCGCGCCGGTTGCCGGTCGTTCGACCACTCTTTGTCGTCGGCCTTCTCGGCGGCTGGACCACGTATTCCACCCTGGCCGTCGAGGCCACGCTGTTGGCGAAGGACGGGCGTGCCTTGACGGGTCTCGCCTATCTCGCCGCGACGGTCGTCGGTGGGGTCGGCTTGGTGATCATCGGACACGACGCCGGAAGGAGGCTTCTTCCGTCGTGAACCACTCCCCCGGCGTCGGGTTGGTGCTCCTCGTGGCCGCGGCCGGGGGTGTCGGAGCCGTCCTGCGGGCGCTGCTCATCCACCATGTCGGCCTGCGCAGATCGGACCCGCTTCCCGTGGGAACCATGGTTGTGAACGCGAGCGGATCCCTGCTCCTCGGCATCCTCACCGGCCTCTCGCTCTACCACGGGTTGGGCTCCCATCTGCTCGCCGTGGCGGGAACGGGTCTCTGCGGTGGCTACACGACGTGGTCCACGGCCAGCTGGGAGACGGTCCATCTGCTCCACACCGGGCACCGGTCCGAGGCGGTCGTGTACACGTTCGGCGGACTCATCGTCTGCCTCGGAGCAGCGGCGGCGGGCATCGGACTGACCGCGGTCTTCTGACCTCGAGCTCGGTGCCCCGGCGTCAGCTCTCGAAGGCCTCGGGTGGAGGACACGAACAAACGAGGTTGCGGTCACCGTAGGCCTGGTTGATCCGGGCAACCGGCGGCCAGTACTTGCCGTCCATCTGACCGTTGGGGAACACCGCTCCCGCTCGGTCGTACGCGTGCTCCCACGGACCCACGAGTGCGGCCGCCGTGTGCGGGGCGTGGCGGAGCGGGCTGTCCTCGATGGACCACGTTCCGGCGGCGACCGCATCGATTTCGGCACGAACAGCGATCAAGGCGTCGCAGAACCGGTCCAGCTCGGCCAGGTCTTCGCTCTCCGTCGGCTCCACCATGAGCGTGCCTGCCACCGGGAAGCTCACCGTCGGCGCGTGGAACCCGTAGTCGATCAGGCGCTTTGCCACGTCATCGACACTGACTCCCGTCGCCTTGGTCAGGGGTCGCAAATCGAGAATGCATTCGTGCGCCACCAGGCCGTTCTTTCCTGTGTAGAGGATCGGGAACGACGAAGCGAGACGACCCGCCACGTAGTTGGCCGCCAGCACAGCCGACTTCGTCGCGTGGGCCAGGCCGGCATCCGACAACATGCGGATGTAGGCCCAGCTGACGGAAAGGATGCCGGCGCTGCCGAAGGGCGCCGCACTCACCGGACCGATCCCCTCCCGCTGGTTGAGACGAGGGTGGAGCGGGTGTGACGGGAGGAACGGAACCAGATGTTCGGCCACCGCGACCGGGCCGACCCCTGGGCCTCCGCCCCCGTGCGGGATGCAAAAGGTCTTGTGCAGGTTCAGGTGGGACACGTCGCCACCGAATTGGCCCGGCTTGGCCAGTCCGAGGAGCGCGTTCAGATTGGCTCCGTCGATGTACACCTGGCCGCCGAACTGGTGCACCAGGTCACACATCTCGGCGATTCCCTCCTCGTAAACGCCATGCGTGGAGGGATACGTGACCATCATGGCGGCCAGGGCGTCCCGATGGTGCTCGCACTTGGCTCTCAGATCGTCGAGATCGACCGTCCCGTCGTCCTTCGACGCAACCACGACGACTCGCATGCCGGCCATGACGGCCGACGCCGCGTTGGTTCCGTGGGCGCTCGAGGGAATGAGGCAGATGTCGCGCTCCGGTTCGCCGCGCGACTGGTGATAGGCGTGAATGGCGACGAGTCCGGCCAGCTCGCCCTGGCTGCCCGCGTTGGGCTGAACGGAGACCTTGGCGTAGCCGGTGACGTCGGCCAACCAGCCTTCGAGCTCGTCGATCAAGGCGAGGTAGCCGGGGGTGGACTCCGCCGGGGCGAAAGGGTGCACATCGGCGAATCCGGGCAGCCCCACGGACTCCATTTCCGTCGTGGCGTTGAGCTTCATGGTGCACGAGCCGAGCGGGATCATGCCTCGGTCGAGAGCGAAATCCTTGTCGGACAGACGTCGCAGGTAGCGCAGCATGGCCGTCTCCGAGTGGTGATCGGTGAACACGCGGTGCGACAGGATCGGACCAGACCGGAGGAGCTGCGGGGACAGCGCGGCCGGGGCGTCATCGGGGAGCTGGACGTCAGGCGCCCCGAACGCGCGCAACACGGCTGCCACGTGGGCGGCCGTGGTCGTCTCTCCGCAGGAGATCCCCACGTGGTCGTCGTCGACGAGCCGAAGGAGGATGCCGCTGTCGTGTGCCGAGGCGACGATGGCCTTGGCGCGCTGTGGCGTCTCCACGAGCACGGTGTCGAAGAACTCGTGAGAAAACAACTGAAAGCCCGCTCCCTCGAGCCCCGAAGCGATCTCCGCCGTTCGGCGATGGATGCGCCGGGCAATACTGCGCAGACCATCTGGACCGTGGTAAACGGCGTACATCGATGCCACGACGGCCAGGAGTACCTGCGCCGTGCAGATGTTCGAGGTGGCCTTCTCGCGGCGGATGTGTTGCTCGCGCGTCTGCAGTGCCAGTCGGTACGCCGGCCGTTCCTCGGCGTCGACCGAGAGGCC
Organism: uncultured Acidimicrobiaceae bacterium; assembly: GCA_963840435.1. Lineage (GTDB taxonomy): Bacteria > Actinomycetota > Acidimicrobiia > Acidimicrobiales > RAAP-2 > Bog-473. The sequence goes on from CAWIYY010000003.1 coordinate 494,370, forward strand.
GACGAGACGTCCGGGCAGGTCCCGCTCCAGGCCCTCCCGTACCGCCATGAAGGCCGCGTGCGGACCGCCGTACCAGAGCGGAACGCCGAATCGCTGTGAGGATCCGACGACCACGTCGGCACCCCACTCTCCCGGTGGTGCCAGCAGCGTGAGCGCCATGAGATCAGCCGCCACCGCCACCAACGCGCCGCGCGTGTGCGCCTCCTCGGTCACCGAAGAAAAGTCGCGGATCCTCCCGGAACAGCCTGGATACTGCTGCACGACGCCGAACAGCTCACCGGCCGGCAGTCCCTGCTCGAGGTCCGTGACCACCACCTCGATTCCGAGCGGGGCCAGGCGGGTCTTCAAGACGGCCAGAGTCTGGGGGAAGCAGTCGGCATCCACGACAACTCGGTTGGCATCGCCCTTGTGCCGGCGTCGCATCAGGGTGACTGCCTCCGCCACCGCTGTGCCCTCGTCGAGCAGGGAGGCGTTGGCCGTGTTCAACCCGGTCAGGTCGGACACCATGGTCTGGAAGTTCAACAACGCCTCGAGGCGCCCCTGACTGATCTCGGGCTGGTACGGGGTGTACGCGGTGTACCAGGACGGACTCTCGAGGACGTTGCGCCGGATGACGCCCGGCGTGATCGTCCCGTAGTAGCCGAGTCCGATCATCGGCTCGAGCACCTCGTTGGAGGCGGCCAGGAAACGCAGCTCCTCGAGCACTTCGCGTTCGGTGGCCGCGGGCGGAAGGCGCAGCGCGTCCAAGCTGCGCAGGCTGCCGGGGACCGCGGCGTCGATGAGGGCGTCGAGGCTCTCGAACCCGAGTTCCTTGAGCATCACCGCCTGCTCCTCGTCGGACGTGCCGACATGGCGGTACAGGAAGTCTTCGAAGGGCTCGAGCGGCTTTCCTGTCGTCTCGGTCACGGAGGTCTCCTCGTCTGCACCGCGGACGTCACGGTGCCTGTTGGATGTCCTCCCCGCTCTGTCATCTGACCTGAGAGTCACGCCGCCTCGTGGCGACTTCCACCTTCGGTGCGGGCACACTGGCACCCGCTTTCCAGAGTTGCCTCACCGAAGCGGTATGTCGGCCTGAGAGTTTCTCGGGGAGAGTTGCTCCTCCGGCGTCCCTTCGCCTGCTGTTTCAGGGACTCTGGCGCTTCGGTTCAAACGGCGTATTCAGTTGTTTCTGTATCTTACGGCACCCGCCCTCCGCGAACGCGAGTTTGCCTGGCCACCTGGCTATTCGCTCTCGTCCCGGATCGGCCACAGGGGGGGACGGACCAGGATGGCGTCCCTCTCTTTGCCCCGTTGCACGATCGTCACGGTGTCTCCCTCGAGCAGCCGGGCGTCGGCGTCGACCAGTCCGAGCCCGATCCCGCACTCGCGCATCGGCGAGAAATTGCCGCTCGTGAGTATCCCGACCGGTTCGCCCTGGACCTGGATCTCGGACCCGTCCCTGAGGGGCTGACGCCCCTGGGCGACCAGTCCACGAATTCGTCTGGCGGGACCCATCGCCCTCTCCTCGAGCAGGGCTTCGCGACCGGTAAAGGCCGCTTTCTCCCAGCCCACGACCCAGCTCAGCCCGGCCTGCAGCGGGGTGACACCAGGCCCGAGCTCGTGCCCGTGCAAGGGGAGGCCCGCCTCGAGGCGCAGCGTGTCCCGGGCGCCCAGGCCCGCCGGTTGCACGCCGCTCGCCAGGACGGCGTCCCAGAAGGCGGGCGCGGCCTCGGCCGGCACCTCGCACTCCACCCCGTCTTCGCCGGTGTAGCCGGTCCCGGCGACCAGGCAGGGTGCGCCCTCCCACTCGAAGCGCTCGACGTTGAACCGATGGACCGCGGCGGCCTGTGGCGACACAGACAGCAGGCGATCGCGGGCCTCCGGGCCCTGAATCGCAATGACGGCGCGCTCCTCCGTCACGTCCTCCCCGCCGATGGCGCCACGCACGCTGCTCGTGTTCGAAGCATTGGGCATGACGTCGAAGCGCTCCTCATCGACCCACCACACGATGATGTCGTCGACCACCGAGCCGTCCTCGTCCAAGAGGTGGGTGTATTGAGCCCGCCCCGGATGAACCTTTCGGAGGTCGTTACTGAAGGAGAGCTGCAGGTGCTCGAAGGCGTCACTCCCCACGACTCGCACCGTGCCGAGATGGCTCACGTCGAACGCAACTGCATGCTGGCGGCAGGCCTTGTGCTCCGCCACCGTCCCACTGGGATAGGCCAGGGGCATGTCCCAGCCGCCGAAGGCGACCATCTTCGCCCCGAGTGCGACGTGTGCCGCGTGGAGGGGCGACACCCTGCCCTGGCCTGGCATCAAGCCAGACTAGGCGGCGGAGGAGGACGGCAGCCCGACACCGTGCGACTCGAGCAGCGACATGAAGTCGCGCTGGTACACGATGACGATCGGCACTTCGGGGTAGAGCTCGCGCATCCGCCGCACCTTGCCGTTCTTGCGCGTCACCAGACGCTGGTCGGCCGTCGTCAGCTCAATGAACAGACCACGCCCGGGTAGATAGAAGTCCGGCCGGAATCCGGAGATCGGCATCCCGCTCTCATCCCACTTGAGCGGGAACTCGACGGGTTCGTACTCCCAACGCTCGCCTGCGAGGTCGAGCAAGGCTGCAAAGAGCTGTTCGGAAGGGTGAGCGAAGCGGAGCCGCGCGGCAGGAATCGATGTCGGATGGTGGCCGCGTTGCTGCGCCGCGGAATCGAAGGTGAGCGGGGTGTCTGCGCTCACGCGCCGGCGGCCTTGGCCACCGACACGCGAGTAGGGCGGGACTTCGGAGCCGCCGTGCGTTCGGCTTTCTCGGCAGCGGCCTGGTCCAGACGGATGATGTCAGCCTCCAGCTCGTCGAGCACTCCGGCCAGCGGCACGATGTTGAACACGCCCTGACCACCGCCAAGCAGGTCGACGACTTCGCCGTTGGTTCGAGCCAGCACCGAACTCGATCCGTTGAGCACCAAGTTGGCCGAGGCCAGATCGGACCCGAGGTCCTGGCGCAGGCACTCGACTGCCCGCCGGGCCGACTGCAGCGAGACACCTGCGTCGAGCAGTTGCTTGATTACCTTGAGCTCGAGCACGTCCGAGTAGGAATAGATCCGCCGAGAACCACTGCCCTTGGCCAGGGCTACGGAGGGCTGGAGCAGCCCGGTGCGGGCCCAGTAATCGAGTTGGCGGTAGGTGATCCCCACTAGGCCGCAGACCTGCGGCCCGTGAAACCCACCGACCTGGGTCTTGGACACCTCGCCCATCACACCTCCCTGCTCGAATCTCCGGCCGTCATCGTACTGGACCCCGGACGACACCGCTGTAGTTACGGAGGCGTGGTTCTTAATTCTCGGTGACGTCCTGGCGGTGATGGTGACGGCCGTCGTCCGGACCGTCGTCGTGGGTGTGCTGGGACTCGTCGATGGGCCAGGCCACCACCGACCCCTGGACGCTCAGGCCGACCCGGGCGCCCGCCACGAGCGGGGTCCCCCCGGTCACCCGGACCACCAGGTCCGGCAGGTGCTCGGTCTCGGGCCGCACCCTGGCCACGGCGTCGTGGCCGTAGTACTCGTAACTCTCGACCGTGCCTGCGAGTCGGGCGGGGTCGACGTCCCCGATCACCAGCTGCTCAGGCCGGATCATGACGTGGGCCAGGCCGGCGCCCTCGGGAGCCGGCCAGCCCTCGACCGGCAAGGAGCCGAGCGGCGTATCCGCCACCATGGCCGCCGACCCGTTGGGACCCACGTTGGCGTGCAGCACGTTCGACTCCCCGAGGAACCGGGCCAGAGCCGGGTCGAGGGGGCGCTGGTAGATGCCCGAGGGCGAATCGAGCTGGGCGATGACCCCGTGCCGGAGCACGGCCACCTGGTCGGCCATCGAGAGCGCCTCGTCCTGGTCGTGGGTGACGAGGATCGACGTCGTGCCAGCCCTCCGTAAGACGTCGTGCACCTCGGCGCGCACGCTTGCCCGCAAGCTCGCGTCGAGCGAGGAAAAGGGTTCGTCGAGGAGGACGATCTCGGGGTCGGTGGCCAGGGCCCGAGCCAGCGCGACCCGCTGCTGCTGCCCCCCCGAAAGCTGGTGGGGATAGCGGCGGTGCAGGCCCGAGAGCCCGACCATGTCGAGGAGTTCGAGCACCCGAGCCCGACGGTTCGGCCCCCGGCGCAAGCCAAAGGCCACGTTGCGCCCGACGGACAGGTGGGGGAAGAGCGCGCCCTCCTGGGGCACGTAGCCGATGCGACGATGCTCGCTCGGAACGAAGACGTGGCGGCCGTCGTCGACCACCTCACTCCCGAGCAGGACCTCGCCTGCATCGAGGCGTTCGAACCCAGCCACGATCCGTAGCAGCGTTGTCTTGCCGCTGCCCGATGAGCCGAGAATGGCGGTGAAGCTCCCCGCCGGGATGGTCAGGTCGACCTCTTTGAGGACGTGAAGCTCACCGAACGATTTGTGGACACCGCGGACGGCGAGCTCCTTCATCGCCCAATTGTGGCCGCTGGCAGCACCTCGGCCGCGATGGGCATGGGTGCGGCCACACCTGCCGCCGCCGTACGGGCGGGCAGCCGGTCGAACCAGCGCCCGAGGATGTAGCTCGGGACCGCGGCGATGAGGACCATGATCCCTGCGTACGGTGCCGCCGCCCCGTAGCTGAGGTTGGTCTGCTGGGCCCAGAATCCCGTGGCCAGCGTCTGCACGCCAGTGGGAATGAGAATGAGGGTGGCCGTCAACTCCGTCGCCGTCTCCAAGAAGACGAGACAGAAGGCCGCCGCCAGGCCGGGACCGATCAGGGGCAGCGTGACCCGCCAGAACACCGAGCGCCGACTGACCCCGAGCGAGTGCCCCACCTCCTCGAGCCCGACCGGCGCCCGGGCCACGGCGGCGCGCACGGCGACGACCGCCATCGGGAAGAACATCACGGCATAGACCACGATGAGCAACGGGCTGGTCAAGTACCACTGCCCGTCGAGGAAGTGGTTCGTCACGTACACGGCGCTCAATGCGATCACGATGGCCGGCACGGCCAGGATCAACATGGACGTCCGTTCGAGCATCGCGATGCGTCGCCCCGGGTAGCGCACCGACAGGAGTGCGACGGGAAGAGCGGCGATCGTTGCCACCAGCCCCGCTGCGGCCGCATACCCGGCCGTGGTGAGGGTGGCGCCCCAGATCGATGCATTCGGCACGGTCGACCTCCCACCCGTGACGATCAAGTAGACGATGGCACCGACCGGGACACCCAGCGCCACCACGACGATCCCGGTCAAAAACCCGAGCACCGGCAGGGTGCCGCGTCCGAGCGGGCGGGGTCGCAGCGCACGGGAGGCGCCCGAACCCACGCGGGCCGCCCGCCCCTTTCCCCTGGCCGCCCCCTCCCCCGCCAGGAGGATGACGCCGAGAAGCACGAGGATGAGGGAGAGCGCGCACCCGGCCGAGGTGTCGAAGCCCACGCTGAACTCCGTGTAGGCCTCGGTGGTCAGGGTGCGGAAGCCGAGGATCTCGAACGCCCCGAACTCGGCCAGGCACACCAACGCCACGAGGACCGAGCCTCCGAGAATGGCCAGGCGGGCCTGCCCCACCGTGACCTTCCAGAAGGTGGACAGGCGGCCGAGGCCGAGACTCCGCGCCACCTCCTCCTGGGCCGGGTCGGTGTTGCGCATGTTCGCCGCCACGGGCAGGAACACCAGTGGGTAGACGGCGAGCGTCATCACGAGCACGGCGGCCCAGAACCCGCCGAAAGACGGAAAGATGGCCCGCCAGCCGAAGCTGACCACGAAGTCCGGTATGCCGAGCGGGATGACCACGAGCACGGCCCACATGCGCCGCCCGGGCAGGCTGGTCCGCTCCAAGAACCAGGCGAGCACGGTGCCAAGGGCGGCGCAGAGGGCGGTGACCACCACGGTGAGGGTCACCGTGTTCCACAGCAGCTCGCCGGTCAGGTGGCGGAACAGCAACGGCTGCAGGGTCGACCATCCCGTCTGGACCGCCTCGACCACCAAGAAGATCAGGGGCGTGACGACGGCCAGCGCGATGAGGACCGCCAATGCGACCAGCAGTGGTGGCCCGCTGCGATGGTGGCCCGGACCATGGTGGTGATGGAGGTGGTGACGAAACCGGCTCCACCCGTGGTGCCAGCCTCGGTGGCCCCTGCCACCCCTCCTTCGGTGCCCGTGATCGTGTTCGTGGGCGTGCTGCTCCCGGTGCCGGTCGCCCGGACCGTCCCCCGGTTCCCGGGTCGGGGCGGCAGCGGTGGTCACGCCACCGCGCCCAGCCTCACAAGAGCTGCGCCTCTTGCAGCAGCTTGATGGCCTCCGCGCCCGTACCCAGTTGCTGCAACGAGATGGAGTTCGGTTGGAGTTGGTTGAACGGCGTCTCCGGTTGGGCCGTGCTCACGCCCGAGGCGATCGGGTACTCGAAGCTGTCGCTGTGGGCGATGATCCCCTGGCCCTGCGCCGAATCGAAGAAGGCCACCAACTTCTGCGCTTCGGACACGTGCTGGGTGGAGCGCAGGATGCCGGCACCCGATACGTCCACGACGTACCCGACGTCGTGGGGCGCGAAATAGGCGATCGCCGAATGCATGTTTGCGGCACCGATCTCGGCCCGTTCCCGATACCAGTAGTACTGGTTGATGATGCCGATGGCCACCTGGCCCCGGTTGACCTCGTCGGTAATGGTCTCGTTGTCGGGGTACTGGTGGCTGCCGGCGTTCGCCTTCAGGCCGTCCAGCCACCTGAGGGCGGCCGCGTCGCCGTACGTGCGGGCAATCGACGTCACGATCGGCTGGAAGTCCGTCTCACCGCCGGCCACGGCGACCTTGCCCCTCCACTTGGGCTGGGCCAGCTGCAGCGCCGACGTCGGGAGCTGGCTCGGCTTCAGGAGGGAGGTGTTGTAGATCATCACGCTGACCCGAGCCGAGACTCCCGCCCACAGGCCATTGGGCGACTCGTACTTCGCAGGAGTGGTGGCCAAAGTGGACTTCGCGATCGGCGCCAGCAAGTGCTTCGATGCCAAGAATTGGAGGGGCGGCGAGTTCTCCGTGAAGAACACGTCGGCGCGGGCGTGCGAGCCTTCGGCAACCAACTGCTCGGCCAAGGTGTCTTCGTCGTCGAAGCGGACGTTGACCGGGATGCCTGTCTTCTTCTCGAACGCGTTCACCAGCGTCTGCGTCGTCTGGACATGCTGGCCGCTGTAGAGGGTGATCGGCGCGTTCGACGTGGAGGCGCCGGCGGGCGCTGGACCGGCGGTCACCGCAGCAACCAGCAGGCCGGCACAGAGCGACGCGGCCAACAGCGCGGTTCGGGCGCCTCGGAGGAACGCCGCTCGAGCGGCCACTCCCCCGCCGCTGCCGCAAGACTGACCCGAGCGCTGCGCCCCCAACGTCGGTGACCCTGCCTCGACGGTCACCTCCGCCGCCGGGCGTCGCAACGGCCGCTGCTTCGTCTCCGCCACCGGCACTCCTTCTCCCGTCGGCTGCTGTGCCCAAAGTTAGGCACAGCGAATATTAGGGTTACCTAACCTTATCGGGATCCGGCGCCCCGTCAAGATCGCCTCGCAGAATCGAGGTTCACCCTCCTTGGACCGGCTCCCAGGCCGGCGAGGAGATCGAGGTCCTGGTGGGCCGGCAGGTGACGGGCGGCGAGAAGGCAGGGAGGAGGCAGGAGCAAGGCGGAGGGGGGCGGGCGGGCGGCGGTGGCGGGAGGCGGGTGGGTGGCCGGTGAGTGGCGGGCGCCCGCCCAATCGGGACCGGGACGGGGACGGGCGTTACGGGGTCCGCTCGAGCGACTTCTCTTCGAGATCGAGCTCCCAGGCGTCCGGCGTCCGCAGATCCGACCAGAAGGCAAAGGGATCGTCGAGCACGCCCTCGTGGTCGAGCCAGGTGGTGAGCAGGACCCCGTGGCTCACGACGGCGAGGCGCTCGTCCGGACCGATGTCGGCCTGCAGCGGGCGAAGCCGGGCAAGCACGTCTTCGCGGCGCTCCCATCCCGGCACGATCTCGCCTCGCAGGTACCTGGCGACGGCCTCGGTGAGCTCGTCGGTCGTTGGGTACCACGGCTTCTCGACCTCGCCCAGCCCCGCTCGGACCCGAGTCGGAACGGAGGGAAAGGCAGACTCGGCCGTCTCACGGGCCTTGCGCTCTGGACTGGTCCAGACGAGCGTGACCGGCGACGCCGTCGCGACGCGTCGTCCGCAGGCCCCCGCGTTGTCCTTGCCCTCGTTCGTCAGTCGCCATTGTGCTCCCGGCGTCTCGCGCGGACACGAGTGGCTCGGCATGGCGTATGAGGACCAGGCGCGTCATGGATTCATGCTCGGGCGGGCAGCGGGTCCGACCTCAGGAGAGAGGCGACGAGCCATAGTCGAGGCGACCCTCCAAAGGACTCGATGGTTCGGCGTGGAAGCGCACCGGGATGCGACCGGCGTGGCGGGCCAGGGCGCCGCTCTCGACAGCGAGGCGCATGGCCCGGGCCATCGACGCAGGGTCGTGGGCCCGGTTGACCGCCGTGGCCACCAGCACACCGTCGCAGCCGAGCTCCATGGCCAGGGCGGCGTCCGAGGCGGTGCCGATACCGGCATCGAGGATGACGGGGACGTCGACGGCCTCACGCAGCAGCGAGATGGCATACGGATTGCGCAGGCCGAGGCCGCTGCCGATCGGACTGCCCAGCGGCATGACCGCGGCGCACCCGACCTGCTGCAGGCGCAGGGCGAGCACCGGGTCGTCCGTCGTGTACGGCAGCACGGTGAACCCGTCCTCGGCCAGCTGCTCGGCCGCCGCCAGCAACTCGACCGCGTCGGGCAGCAGGGTGCGGTCGTTTCCGATCACCTCGAGCTTCACCCAGTCGGTGCCGAAGGCCTCCCGAGCCAGCTTGGCCGTCAGCACGGCCTCGGACGCCGTGTAGCAACCGGCGGTGTTGGGCAGCACCCGCACGTCGAGCTCGCCGAGCAGGGTGAGCAGCGAGCCCTGGGCCGACGGCTCGATGCGGCGCACCGCCACCGTGGCCATGGCCGTGCCCGACTCGACGAGTGCGCTGCGCAAGGCCCGGAGGCTGGTCATGCCACCGGTCCCGAGGAGCAGGCGCGAGGGCAGCGCGTGGCCGGCGATGACCAACTGGTCCGAGCCGGACGCGGAGGCTGAGGCGGTGGCGGCCACCGAACGACGATACCTCCCGGCGCGCGCTGTCTAGGGTGGCCCGGTGACCGACGGCACCACCCCACTGGTCGCGCTGAGCGTGGCCGGCTCCGACTCGGGCGGTGGGGCGGGCGCCCAGGCCGACCTCAAGACCTTCGCCGCCCACGGTGTGCACGGGACGTCCGCGCTCACCGCCGTGACCGCGCAGAACACGGCCGAGGTGCGCGGCGTGGTCGCCCTCGATCCCGGGTTCGTGCGTCTGCAGATCGAGACGGTGCTGGCCGACTTCGACGTGCGCGCCGTGAAGACGGGCATGCTGGCCAACGAGGCCATCGTCGACGTGGTGGCCGCGCTGGCCGCGGCGGGTGCGCTGCCCCAGCTGGTGGTGGACCCGGTGCTGGTGTCCTCGAGCGGGCACCGGCTGATGGAGGACGCGGGCGTCGACGCCTACCTGGCCCGGCTCCTCCCCCACGCCCTGGTGGCCACGCCCAACCTGCGCGAGGCCGCCGTGCTGGGCGCGACCACGGTCGAGGCGCTGGCGGCCGACGTGGGCGCCCGGGTCGAAGTGGCCGAGAAGATCCGTTCCTCGGGCGTGCCCTGGGTGGTGGTCAAGGGCGGCCATCTGAGCGCGTCGGCCGACGACGTGGTGGCCGGGCCCGGCGGCGTGGTCGTCCTCGAGGGCGCCCGGGTCGAGACCGGGAACGACCACGGGACCGGCTGTTCGCTCTCGGCCGCCATCGCGGCCAACCTGGCCCTGGGCCTCGACGTGCTGCCGGCGGTGGAGAGGGCCAAGGCCTTCGTGGCCCGGGCTCTGGCCGGCGGCGCGACCTGGCGGCTCGGGAGCGGCCACGGGCCCCTCGATCATTTCGGGTGGTCGACCGGGCCGTAGGCTGGACGGGCCATGTCGCTCGGATCGGACAACGCCGCCGTCGCCCCCCTCCGCCCGCCGACCCGGGGCGGCGTGTCGATGCGCCCGGCCATGATCGTGCTCGGGCTGGCCGTGCTCATCATCGTGCTCTTCGTCAGCCTCTCCCTGGCCACCTCGTCGCAGCCGGCCCCGGTGCGCACGAGGTCGGCGCCGCAGATCGTGAGCGGCTCCAACCTCAAGGCCACCCCGGCCGCCAAGGCGCTGGCCCCGATCATCAACGCGGGCCAGCCGCCCGACAACGTCATCAATGCGGCGGACATCCCGGTGGGGGCAGTGCGGCTCTCGAGCCTGAACAACGCCGGCGAGTCGGGGCAGTACGACTCGCAGGTGTCTCTGCGCTCAGACGCCTCCCAGGGGGCGCTGCTGGCCTTCTACGCGTCCGACATGAAGAGCCAGGGCTGGCAGGTCTTCGACCGTGGTCCCGCCGCCAACGACCCCAACGCGCTCGAGGTGCTCGGGAAGCTGGCCGGGACCGACGGGTACTACTGGGAGATGGGCGTCACGGTCCAGCCCACCACGTTCGGCAAGGGTGCGCCGGCCTCGGGCGACACGACCTTCACCGTGCGGCTGCTCCAGGAGCCCGACCCCGAATAGGCGGTCAGGCCCCGCCGACGGGGGCCAGCTCCTGGAGGTCGAGCAGCCCGGTCTCGGCGGCGCGGCGCCGCCGGTCCGGTTCGGCCAGCAGGTAGGCCCAGACGAAGAGGTTGATCGGGTACACCAGGTAGCCGACCCGCGGGTTGGGGGCCAGCAGGATGAGGAACGCCATCACGACGCCGGAGATGGTGCAGACCTCGGCCACCGTGCGCGGCGTGTGTTTCGTGAGGTGGCGCAGCAGGCCGACGGCGAGGATCAGGCCGACGCCGAGCGGCAGGGCCCGGCTGAGCGAGGGGAACCAGGTGACGAGGACGTGGCCGGGCAGCGCGCTGGCCGCCGTCGAGGGGATGGCGCTCAGGCCCAGCGGGAAGAGCACGACGTCGTCGATGAGGGCGAAGGGCCCGCGCAGGGCGAAGGGGAAGATGGTGGGCACCGCCACGACCAAGATGCCGGCCAGCATCAGCAGTGGACGTCGCCGGCCCCGGCGGTCCCAGGCGCAGAACAGGGCCAGCACGGCGAGCGGCCAGGCGGTGAACTTCATGGCCGAGGCGATACCGAGCACGACCCCGGACGCGAAGGGGCGCTGTCGTTGGGCCAGGACCATGGCGAGCAACATGAACGCCACGACCGGGATGTCGTCGCCCCCCGTGGCCAACGGCAGCGCGGCCAGCGGGAGGATGATGAGCGCCTGGACGGCGCGCATCTTGCGGCGGCCGGGAGATCGGCAGAGGTACATGGCCACTCCGGCCACCGCCAGGGTGGTCAGGCAGAAGAAGATGCGGGCGTCGCTCAACCCGCTGTTGGGCCAGATGTCGCTCGGGACGCCGGCCAGCGCCATGAGCGGCAGGTAGGGCAGGAAGCCGGCGTAGTCGGGCTCACCCGGCGGGTGGTACGGCACCTCGTGGTGGAACCGCTCGATCTTGCGATACGGGTCCGTCCCCTTGACCAGGTCCTGGCCGCCCACCTCGACGCTGGTCACCTCGGGTTGGAGGTGGGAACCGGGGACCCCGTCGAAGCGCCACAGGATCTCGAGGCCCATCGGGACGGCCAGCGCCCCGGCGAAGACGCAGGCGGCAATGATGATGCGGGCCAGCCAGGCCCGGTGGTGCTGGCGCGTGGTGAGCGTCCGCCCGTCCGCGCTGCGCCGGCGGGCCCGCCGCAGGACGAGGGCCACGGCGACCGAGGCCACGACACCGAAGACGTAGGGCGACAGCGCCATGCGCCCCCACACCTGGTACAGGGCGTTCTCCGAGGTGTAGATGGTGATGAGGGCGAAGACGGCGCTGCCGAAGTAGAGCAGCGCGTCACCCGCCTCGGGCGAGATGCGGGCCAGCTCCGTCTTCGAGCGCTCCCAGGCGGCCGTCAGGCGGGCGGACGCGAGCGCCGTCGTGGCGCCGGGGCGGTCCAGAGGTGTCGCGGTCGGAGTGGCCATTGGACGTCGAAAGCCTCGCACAGGGTGGCGACGAGAGAGGGGAACCTCAATGAGACCTTAGAGGCCCAACTCCGACAGATAGAACGCCAATTCGGCCTCGAGGCATGCGGTCAACGTCTCGGCCCGGCGGAAACCGTGGCCTTCGCCCTCGAAGAAGACCAGCTCACAGGGGCGGCCCGCCGCGGCCAGGGCGTCCCGCAGACGCTCTGCCTGCTGGGGCGGGACCACCGGGTCCTCGGTGCCCTGGAGGAGCAGCACCGATCCGGCCATGGCCTCGGCCCGGCACACCGGGGACCGCTCCTCGTAGAGCGCCTCGGCCCCGGGCAGCGGGCCGATCAGGCGATCGGTGTAGCGCGCCTCGAAGTCGTGTGTCGTGGCCACCAGCCCCATCAGGTCGGTGACGCCGTACCAGGACACGCAGGCCGAGAAGCCCTCGCCCGAAGCCAGCGCGTTGAGGGCGGTCAGCCCGCCGGCACTGCCGCCCCGGATGGCCATGCGCTCGGGGTCGACGTCGCCCCGGGCGGCGAGGTGGAGGGCGGCATCGAGGCAGTCCTCGGCGTCGGCCACGCCCCAGAGACCCCAGAGGGCGTTGCGGTAGGCCCGCCCGTAGCCCGTGCTGCCGGCGTAATCGACGCAGGCGGCGGCGAAGCCCCGGGTGGTGAAGAACTGGACGGTCAGATCGAGCCCGGACTGGCAGCTCGAGGTCGGGCCGCCGTGGCACCAGACCACCAGGGGCGGGGGTGCGTCGGGCGAGCCCGCCCCGGCCCCGTTCCCGGCCCCGTTCCCGGCCCCGGCGGGTCGGTACAACGTCCCGAACACGGGACGCCCGGAACGCCCGGTCAATGAGAAGGGCTCACCCCGGGTCACGTAAGCCGGGCCGAGGACGGCCGTCGCGGCCGCCCCGGCACCCCGGAGCGGCGCCGCCCCGGTCCCCGGACGCCAGAGCCACACGGCCGGGGGCGCGTCCGGCGTCGCCCCGATCAGGGCCACGCCGCCGTCGTGGGCACAGACCGCGCCGATGGCCACGCACGGCTGGTCGGCCGGCTCGGTCCGGCCCGTGGCCGGATCCACGACGACGAGGTCGTCACGGCCGGCCGACGTCCGCCGCAGGACCAGCGCGCCGTCGGGCAGCTCGGCCATGGTCTGCTGCCTGAGCACCCAGTCGGGCCCGTGGAACTCCGCCTCCTCCCCCACCAGGGGCCCGGCCTGGCCGCCGCTCGGGGACAGGTCGGCGACGAAGGGCTGCCACCAGCCCCGGCGGTCAGAGACGAAACGCAGGCGCCGGTCGGACGGCCAGGCCGGCTGCCCCACCGACTCCCCCGGGCCGCCGGCCACCAGCCGGGGCTCGCCCACCGGCGCCAGGGAGGTCGGGGTGACGTCCTGCACCAGGAGCTCGCCGGCGTCCCAGGGCATGTCCGGGTGGTCCCAGGCCACCACGGCCACCCGGTCGCCCGCCTGGTTCACCGCCGGTGCGCCGTAGAAGTCGTGGCCTTCGAAGAGCACCGTCTCGGCTGGTTCCGCCTCCGGGTCGATGGCCAGCGCCACCACCTGGTGCAGCGGCCTGGCCGCCCCTTGCGCATGGACCTCGCGCACGGCCAGGACCCAGCCGCCGTCCCCCGTGGCGACCAGGCCGCCGTGGCGGTGCTGGTGGCCCGGCGGCGCCTCATCGCTCAACGGGCGCGGTGCGCCCGACGGTGACCGTGCCGGACCGTCGCAAATCCACACGCGTTGGTCCGTCTGGTCCACGTAGGCGAACGCGCCGCGCCCGCGCCCGGGGACCAGTGCCATGGCCCCGCCGCCGTACTCGTGCACCCGGCTGCGCATGCTCACGCCCTCGGGCCCGTGGTCGACCACGTCGGTCCCCTCGGCCCGCACCAGCACCACCCGCCCGCCGTCGGACGGCCGGGACTCGAGCCAGTACAGCGAACGGCCGTCCGAACACAGCTCGGCAAGCGACGACTTCGCCCCGGCGACGTCGGTTGCAGCGAGCGGCGACGGCCAACGCCCGTACCCGGCAGTGCTCATTGCCCGCAACGTAGCGCCGGCGGGGCCGCCGGACGGAGCTGGGCCTCTACAGTTGAGCACGTGCAGTTCCCGGCCTACGTGCTCTCGAAGACCGGCGAGATGATCCGCCCCGGCGTGGTCCAGCTGTCCGACACCGACCTGCCGGCGGGCGAGGTGCTGATCCACGTCGAGTGGAGCGCCATCAACTTCAAGGACGCCATGGTCACCCGCCCGGGCAACCGGGTGGCCCGCACCTTCCCCCTGGTTCCCGGCGTCGAGCTGGCCGGTGTGGTCGAGGAGAGCTCGAGCGACGAGTTCACACCGGGCCAGCGCGTCCTCGTCCAGGGCTACGAGCTCGGCGTCTCGCACCACGGCGGGTTCGCCGCCTACGCCCGGGTCCCGGCCGACTGGGTCGTTCCGCTCCCGGACTCGCTGAGCTGCCGCAATGCGGCCATCATCGGGCTGGCCGGCTACACAGCCCTGCTCTCGCTCAACCGCCTGCTGCGCCACGGCACGGCGCCCGACGACGGGCCCATCCTGGTCACCGGCGCCTCGGGTGGCGTCGGCTCGGCGGCCGTCGCCCTCGTGGCCAACGCCGGCTTCGAGGTGGTGGCTTCCTCGGGCAAGTCGGCCGAACACGACTACCTCAAAGAGCTCGGCGCGTCACGAGTCGTCGGCCGCGAGTTCACCGAGGACGACGGGCGCACGCTCGGCCCCCAGCTCTGGGGTGGCGTGGTCGACTGTGTCGGCGGCATGGCGCTGGCCGAGGCGCTGCGCACGGTGCGCTACGGCGGTGCGGTGGCGGCCAGCGGACTGACCGGCGGCAACAACCTGGCCACGACGGTCTACCCCTTCATCATCCGCGGCGTGTCGCTGCTGGGCATCGACACGGTGGCGACGCCGATCGAGGAACGGCGCACCCTGTGGGGCGATATGGCCGAGTCCTTCCCGCTCGAGCACTGCGAGGACATGGTCCACGAGGAGATCGGCCTCGACGGGCTCACCGCCGCCCTCGACCAGGTGCTCGATGCCGCAGTGCGCGGCCGCGTCCTCGTCACGCCCGAGACTTCGGTCTGACCGGACCGACCGGTACCGCCGGTCAGCTGGTCGCGTACACCGGCGACACGTAGACCGTCCCGTTGTTGCACGGGGCCATCGTCAGAGGGAAGGTCGGGCTCGATCCGCCCCCGTTGGGCAGCGTCACCGACGCCCCTTCGGACTCGGGGCAGCTCGTCTGGGCGCCGGTGGGCACATCGGAGTACTGGTAGGCGAACTGCGCCGTGCCGGCGGCCGCCAGCACCACCGTCGACGGTGCGGCATTGGCCTGGGCCGACACGTTGACGGTCAGGCCGTTCACGATCGTCACGGTCAGCGGCGCCCCGCTGCCCGAAGAGAGGGCGAGGGTGGGGTAACCGTTGACGGTGCAGGGCGTCGAGCCCGCGTTCGTGATGACGATGGTGCCCGTGATGGTGCCGGCCGCACCCTGTCCCTGCCCCGACGCCCCCTTGATGGTGCAGGCCGCCGTGGCGGCGGTGCTCGAGGTGGTCGACGAGGAGGCGGCCGCCGTGGTCGTCGTCGCGTTCGACGGGTGACTGGCGGCGGAGGTGGTGGTCGTCGTCGAGCTGGAGGACTTGGACGGAGAGCTGCTGCACGCGGCGAAGAGAAGGGCGACGCCCGCCAGCGCGGCGAGCGTCCAACGGCGAGGAGTCACGCCTCGAAGTCCTCCGGGCGCACCGAGTCCAGGAACTGGCGGAACTGGCCCACCAGCTCGTCGGAGTTCTCCTCGTCGTCGTCCTCGGTGTCGAGGGCGAGGATGATGCCCTCGGACTCCATCAGCTCGTCGGAGACGAAGAGCGGCGATTCGGTGCGCACGGCCACGGCCACGGCGTCGGAGGGGCGGCTCGAGACGATGGTGCGCTCGGTGCCGCGCACCAGGTGCATCTCGGCGAAGTACGTCGACGCGCGCAGCTCGGTGATGATGACGCGCTCCACGCTGATGTCGAGCGCACCGAGCATGTCCTTCATCAGATCATGGGTCAGCGGGCGCGGCATGGTCACGCCCTGCAGCGCATAGGCAATGGCGGTCGCCTCGGGGCTCCCGATGAAGATCGGCAGCGTGCGCCCCTCGCCCTCGGTCTCCTGGAGGAGCAGCACCGGCGTGTTGGACTGCAGGTCCACCCTGACAGCACGAAGGAGCACACGGACCATGTATGAAATGTAGCGCCCGGATCGGCGGGTGCGTCAGCCCCCCAGGTGCTGGCGCAGCGCCTGGTGCAGCAGGGTGGCGCGCATGGACTGGCCCAGGGAGGCCAGCTGGTCCGAGGTCTCGACCGCCCGCTGGCGAGACTCGGGGTTGCGCTGGCGCAGCAGGGGGATGATCACCTGCTCGATCAGGCCCAGTTCACGGTCCACGGCGTTGCGGTAGAGCCGCAGGTGTCTCGCCTCGATCCCGTAGGCCCGGAACTGTGCGGCCAGGTTGGCCAGGGTGAGCGCATCCTCGTCGTAGGTACGGATCCCGGCCACATTGACCGACGCGATGAGCCCGAACCCCTCGAGCCCGGCCAGCTCCTCGGCCGAGAGCCCGCTGGCCGCGCAGACCTCCTCGCTGGTCATGCTGGCCCCGGTCACCATGGCCGTGGTCGCAGCCGCGCCGGCACCAGCGCCACCGCCCGCACCCGCACTCGCGCCCGCTCCTGCACCCGCAGTCGAACCGGCGTCCGCGCCGTCGCCCGCCGCCGCGTCGGCGCCGTGCCGGCCCGCCCGCGTCGCGCCCTTGGCCTCGCTTGCTGCGCGCCCGCTGCTCGCCTGATTCGATTCCTGGCCGGGGGCCGGCTGCGCCGGTGGCTTCGTCGGTTCCCCTCGCTTCGCACCGGAAGCACTCGACACAGTGCCCGCGCCACTCGCCGGCGTACCGGTGCCGCTCACCGGCGCACCGCTACTGCCGATCTGGCGCGCTGACGCGCTCATGGCGGCGCCGCTGCTCACCGGCACCGGCACGGCTTCGGGTTCACGCGGCGCGTCGACCGTCGGCGCCCGCGCCGGCGCCTCGTCGACCACCTGCAGGCCGGGCCGCCCCGCGCCCGGTGCCGACGCGGCATCGGGTCGTTGCGCGGAGCGGCGCGAGGCATCCGCCAGAATGCGCGCCATCGCCTCTTCGTCGGCTTTGGTCGGCTGCTCGTCCACCGGCGCGCCGGCGACCGCTGCCGCGCCGGACGACCCGGCGCTGGCCGCGGCCGGGCGAGAGGCGTTGGCCGCGCGCGCCGGTTTGCCGTTGCCGCCCTCGGCGGCGACATGGTTCCCAGCACCGGTGTCGTCCAGCTCGCCGTCGGCCAGGCGGTCGCGGATGACCTTGAGCGGGAGGAAGTGCTCGCGCTGCTGGCGCAGCACCCAGCGCAGGCGCTCGACGTCGTGGTCGAAGAACTTGCGGTAGCCAGACGGCGAGCGCTCCGGGTTCACCAGGCCCTGGCTCTCCAAGAAGCGGATCTTGGAGATGGTGACGTCGGGGAACTCCTCTCGCAGCAACGTCAGGACGTCGCCGATCGACAGGTAGGTACGGCTGCTCACTCGTTCCCCGCCACCAGGTAGACCAGCTTGAACTTGCCGATCTGCACCTCGTCACCCGGGGCGAGCTGAACTTCGTCGATCCGCTCGCGGTTCACGTAGGTCCCGTTCAACGAGCCCACATCCCGCAGCGTGTACTTCCCGCCGTCGCCCGGTGTGATCTCCACGTGCCGGCGTGACACCGTGATGTCGTCGAGGAAGATGTCGCTCTCAGGGTGGCGACCCGCCCGCACCACGTTGTCTCCGAGCAGGTAGCGGGTCCCGATGTTCGGGCCGCGGGTGACCACCAGGACGCCCGCGCCGTGCGGGACCTCGACCAGAGTGACCTCGGGCTTCTCATCGCCAGCCTCTGCATCGTCGTTCGGATGCAGCGTGATGGTGGCGTCATCGCCGTCCGCCAGGAGTGCACTTCCGCAGGAAGAACAGAAGTTGACCCCCTCCGGGTTGCGGTGCCCGCAATTGGAACAGAACACGACGACCACGGTACCCCACACCGTGGCCCGCTTCTCTAGGCTGCATTTGGTCCCCCCGGGGTCTGGTCAGTCCGCGATGAGGCTGCCGTAGGCAGTCGCATCGAGAAGGCGCCCCGTATCCTCGCCTGGCGCGAGCTCCAGCTCGCAAATCCATCCCTCGCCGTAGGGATCCTGGTTGATCCGGTCCGGACCGTCCGTCAG
The DNA here is from genome assembly GCA_963840435.1 of uncultured Acidimicrobiaceae bacterium. GTDB lineage: Bacteria > Actinomycetota > Acidimicrobiia > Acidimicrobiales > RAAP-2 > Bog-473. The sequence goes on from CAWIYY010000003.1 coordinate 512,657, forward strand.
CGCGTCGTTGACCGCAGTCACCGTTCCCGACAGCGGCGAGTAGATCTCCGACACCGACTTCGTCGACTCCACCTCACCGAGTTGGCCCCCCACCTCGACCGTGCTCCCCACCTCGGGGAGATCCACGAACACGATGTCACCCAACGCGTCCTGGGCATAGTCGGTGATCCCGAGTCGGACCTTCGTGCCCTCGACGCGCACCCACTCGTGCTCCTCCGAGTAACGCAGATCTCCTGGGATGTCCATAAGCGCCGAACCCTACTGGAGAGCCTCGCCGGCCCGCAGGCCCGCTCCGCGTCCCATCAGGAGTCCAGGAGGATTGAGGCCAGGCGGCCGGCGTACGCGGTGGCCAGCGCGGTCGAGGCCGCGGCGTCGGTCCCCTCGGCCCAGACGTGCGTGATCGGGGCTTCGGGATCGGGAACCACCAGGGCCCAGCCGGCCTCGGAGCGGACCTTGATGCCGTCGACCAGCACGAGTTCGGCCCCTTCCTCGGTCAGCTGCTCCATCAGGGTCCGCATGATGAGGCCCTTGTGCTCAATCGGGGTCGCCACCTCCTCGTGGCGGATGGGCATGGGAGGCATGGCCTGGACCATCTCCGCCAGGGTCTCGTGGTGACGGCCCAGCAGGGAAACCAGCCTGGCCAGGGCCGCCGCCCCGTCGAAGGCGGGCAGGAAGGCCGGGAACACGTAGCCGCCTCGGCGATCCGAGGCGAAGGTGACCCCGCCCGAGGCCGCGGTCTGGAGAAGCCCCGAGGCCGACAGCGGGGCGAGGAGGACGCCGATGCCGCGGTCCCGGGACAGCTCGATGGCCCGATCGCTGGCCGTGACGGGCAGCGCGACCAGGCCGCCCTCGGATTGGCGCGTGCTCAAGTCGAGGAAGGCCAGCAGCGCCTCGTCGTCGCTGAGGACATGGCCCCGGTTGTCGATCAGGGTCAGCCGCTCGCCCCCGGCATCGATCACCGCACCGAGGTCGGCACCCGAACTGCGCACCGCCTCGGCCACCCGGACCTCGGTCTCGTGGGGATCGACGGCGATCATGGCCGGTGTCTGCGCGTACGGGTTGATGCTCAACACGTCGGCGCCCATCTTCGAGAGCAAGTTCGGCATGACGAAGCTCGCCGCGCCGAAGGAGAGATCGAGTACGAGCTTCACCGGGGGCTGCTCGTCCTGGAGCAGGCCGAAGGCCTCGACCACGTCGGCCGTGTAGAGCTCGATGGTGCGCGGCGAGTAGTCGATGTCGCCGATCTCGGCCGCCGTCACCCGGCGGAATTCCTCACGGTGGTACGTGCGCTCCACCCGGCGCTGCTCGCTCTCGGACAGGTCGATGCCCTGGTCGTCGAAGAAACGGATGACCACCGACTGCGGATCGTCGGGACTCAAGCGCACGGTGATACCCGCCCGGTGGCCGCGGATGCGCACGTGATGGCATGTGACGGGCACGGTGGCCAGTTCGAGGTCGGCCACATTCACGCCGACCGCGTTGCATCCCACCATGAGCGCCCGCTTGAGGACGCGCGCGATGCGACTCGTGTCGCGCGAGGCGGTGATGTAGGAGCCCTTCTCGAAGTTCGAGGCCCAGGCCTTGGCCAGGCGCACCGCCAGCTCCGGGCTGATGTCGACGTTGGCGATGCCCTGCACGCCGTCGCGGCCGAAGAGGGTGCGGGCCCCACCCGACTCCCAGACGATGGACGCGTTGACCTGCGCCCCCGCCTCGACCACCTTGTAGGGGTAGACCTTCACGTCCGTGCGCACCTCGGCGTGGCTGCCGATCAGGCAGCCCTCCCCCACCACGGCACCGGGGTCGACCCGGGCCCCGAGGCGCAGGTCGCAGGAACGCCCCAGCACGGCCCCCTCGACCCGGGCCGCCGGGCCGATATAGGAGTTCTCCCCGATCACCGAGCGACGCAACACGGCCCGCTCGCTGACCTGGGTGTTTGCCCCCAGGGTCGTGTAGGCGCCCACCACGGCGCTCGGTCCGACTGTGCAGTTGTCGCCGATGAAGGCGGGCGACTCGACGGTGACCGAGGGGTCGACCGACGTGCCCTTGCCCAGCCAGACCCCGGGCCGCAGCTCGAAGCCGGACACGTCGGTGATCACCTTGCCGTCGAGAATGTCCTCGTGAGCCTTGAGATAGGCCGCCGTCGTGCCCACGTCCTCCCAATAGCCGTCGGCCACGCAACCGAAGAGCGGTTGGCCCGCCTCGAGCACGGCCGGGAAGACCTCGCCCGAGAAGTCCACGGCCCGGCCCTCGGGGATGCGGTCGAAGATCTCGGGCTCGAGCACGTAGATGCCGGTGTTGATGGTGTCGCTGAAGACCTGGCCCCAACCGGGCTTCTCCAAGAAGCGCTCGATGCTGCCGTCCTCACGGGTGATGACGATGCCGAACTCGAGCGGGTTCTCCACGGCGGAGAGCGCGATGGTGGCCAGCGCCTGGTGCTTCTCGTGGAACTCGATGACTGAGGTCAGGTCGATGTCGGTCAGCACGTCGCCCGAAATGACGAGGAACCGCTCCGTCAGCTCGTCACGTGCGTTGCGCACCGAGCCGGCGGTACCGAGGGGCGACTCCTCGGTGGCGTAGACCATGCGGACGCCGAGCTCGCTGCCGTCGCCGAAGTAACTGCGGATGACGTTGGGCAGGAAGGCGACGGTGACCACGATGTCGGTGATGCCGTGGCGCTGGAGGAGCGAGACGATGTGCTCCATCATCGGACGGCCGACGAGCGGCAGCATCGGCTTGGGCAGGTTCGATGTCTGCGGGCGCAGGCGGGTGCCCTCGCCGCCGGCCATGATCACGGCCTTCATGCGACGCTCCCGGCTCGCCTCGCCGCCCGGCCGTCGCGCAGCGCCTGGCGGGCGGGCGCGACGTAGCTCCCGGCGGCGATCCAAGCCAGGGTCAGGCCGACGATGCCCGTGATCCAGCCGATCACCCTGATGGGCTCTTGCCATCCGGCGTCGCCGTAGCCCAGCAGGAAGGTCGGGTAGGCGAACATCAGCCCGAACGTGCCGGCCTTGCCCACCCAGAGCACGTCGATGCGCGCTGCGCCCAGCGCGGCCAGCAGCAGCACCATGGCGGAGACGAGCACCTCGCGGGCGATGGTGGCCAGGCCGAACCAGAGGGGCACCGCGCCGTACACGAGGATCGAGATCACCGCCGTGCCGACCAGGATGCGGTCGGCTAAGGGGTCGAGCACCTTGCCGAGCGTCGACACCTGCTTGAAGCGACGGGCCACGAACCCGTCGACCCAGTCGGTCGCTCCGAGCACGGCCAGCAGAATGGCGGCCGCCGTCTGCTCGTGCGCCCCGAAGAGCAGCCACACGAAGAGCGGTATGCACGCCAACCGCACGAAGGTGATCGCGTTGGGCGCGGTGAAGATGCGCCCGAGACCCTCGTCGTCCACGGTGACGATTCTACGGGAGTGCCCCGCTGCGGACCCGGCCCGCGGTGTGGAAGAGTGGCCCAGTGCCTCGATTCGAGCCCTTCCGGGGGCTGCGCTACAACCCCGATCGGGCCCCCATTGCCCAGGTCATCGCCCCGCCCTACGACGTCATCTCGTCCAACCAGCGGACCCACCTGGCCTCGCGACACGCCGCCAACTCCGTGCTGGTCGAGCTGCCCGAGGCCGACCTCCGTGGCGGGCGCGACCGCTACGCCGTGGCCACCCAGCTCTTCACCATGTGGCAGGAGGCCGGTCTGCTTGTGCCCGACCCCGAACCGAGCCTGTACCCCTATCGCATGACCGACCAGTCTGGTCGGGCCACGACGGGGGTGATCGGCGCATTGGGCCTGGCCGAGCCGGGGGCCGAGAGCGACATTTTGCCGCACGAGCAGACGCTGCCCAAGCCCAAGAGCGACCGCCTCGATCTGCTCCGGGCCACCCGGGCCAACCTCTCGCCCATCTGGGGCCTGTCCATGGCCGGCGGGGTCACCGCCACCTTCGACCCCACCGACGACGAGCCGGTGGCCGACACCTACGACGACGACGGGGTGCGCCACCAGCTGTGGGTGCTGAGCGACCGCGACGCCGTGGGCGCCGTGGGCGCCGCCGTGGCCAAGGCCCCGGTCGTACTGGCCGACGGGCACCACCGCTACGAGACGGCCCGGGCCTACCAGGCCGAGTGCCGGGAGGCCGACGGCGGGCAACCCGGCCCCTACGACCTGATCATGGCCCTGGTGGTGGAGTTGGCCGAGGACCAGCTCACCGTGGGCGCCATCCACCGGACGGTCAGTGGGCTGCCCGACGGATTCGACCTGGTCGGGGCGCTGGCCGAGTGGTTCGACGTGGTGCGGGCCGGCGCGGCCGACCCCCGGACCCTGGGCGCCTTGGCCGACTCCAACTCGCTCGCCCTCGTGCAGGGTGGCCAGGCCTACCTGCTGCTGCCCCGGGCCCAGACGCACGAGGAGGCGGGCAACGACCTCGATTCGAGCCTCATCGCGGCCGTGCTCGCCGCACTGCCCGAGCACGAGGTCATGCACCGCCACAGCGTGGCCGAGGCGCTCGAGGCCCTCGAGAGCGGCGAGGGCCAGGCCGCCTTCCTCTTGCGGCCGGTCACGGTCAAGCAGATCGACGAATGGGCCAACGAGCGCCGTCGCATGCCGCCCAAGACGACCTACTTCAGCCCCAAGCCCCGCACGGGTATGGTGTTCCGCTCGCTCGACCTGGGCTGAACGCCAGAGAGGCAGCACATGCACGACTCGGTCACCGTCCACATGAAAGCCTCACCGCAGCGGGTCTGGGACCTCGTCAGCGACGTGACCCGCATCGGCCGCTACTCCCCCGAGACCTTCGAGGCCGAGTGGGTCGACGGCGCCACCGGGCCGGCCACCGGGGCCAAGTTCCGCGGGCACGTCAACCGCAACGGCCGGAACCTCATGAAGTACTGGACGACCTGCACCGTACGCGAGTGCGAACCGGGCGAGGTCTTCGCCTTCGGAGTGGGACCCTCGGACAAGCCGTTGAACATCTGGCGCTACGACATCGTGGAGGCGGGCGACGGGAGCGACGTGACCGAGTCGTTCACGCTCACACCCACCTTCGGGCTGCGCCTCTATTGGGCCGTCCTCGGCTGGTCCCGCGGCAAGACGAACCGCAACGGGATGCGGGCCACGCTCGAGAAGGTGCGCGACGACGCCGAGGCGCAGCCGGCGCAGACCTGACGCCGGCTCCGAGCGCCCGACGGGTTCCTCCTAGGTCGGCGCAGAGCCGAAGTTGAGCAACCCACCCCCGGCCGTCACCTCGCCGTATCCGCTCGAGGTCGGTTCGGAGACGAATGCGACCACCGGAGACGCCAGGACGGTCGAGGCCGGCGATCCGGCGAATGTGGCTGCCCCGAAGGAGAAGACGCCACCGTCGCGCGCCACCTCCCAATAGCCCCCGCCGGCGGGTGCCGCCGCCATGCCCACGACCGGTTGGTTGAGCGACTGGCCTCCCATCGAACCCAGAAACGCTGCGGTCCCGTAGGCGAAGATCCCTCCGTCGAAGGCCACCAACCAGTACCCACCGCCGTCAGCGGCCGCCGCCATGCCCACGATGGGCTCGTTGAGCGGCTTGCCACCCATGGAGCCGAGGAACGGCGCGTCGAAGCTGAAGACGCCGCCGTCCGACGCCACCTCCCAATAGCCGCCGGTAGCCGGATCCGCGGCCATGCCCACGACGGGCTTGTTCAGAGGCTGGCCACCCATGGAGCCGTGGAACTGTGCGTTGCCGAAGCTGAAGATGCCGCCGTCTGCAGCCACCTGCCAGTACCCTCTCCCGTCGGAGGTGGCGGCTATCCCGATGACCGGCGCATTCAGGGTTTTGCCGCCCATGGAGCCGTGGAACTGCGCGTCGCCGTAGGTGAAGACGCCGCCGTCGGTGGCTGCCGTCCACACGCCCCGCCCGTCGGGCGTCGCGGCCGCGCCGAGGGTGAGCGGCGAGGCAGGGATCGCGGTTGTTGGCCCGGCCACCCCGATGAACGAGGCGTCGTAGCCACCGGCAGCCACCGTGGAGAGGAGGCCACCGTTTGCGGCCGCATAGACCGGCGCACCCTTCAAACCGCTCGAACCACTCGCGAGATCCGTCGTCCCCTCGGGCTCTGCAATGAGGCATGTTCCGCTCGGACACCACGACAGGACAGATGCTTGGCCTTGATCATCGAGCACTCGGTTGAATTCCTCGTTCCCCGTGCCGTTGGCACTGATGATGTTCAGGTACCCCTGTTGCTCTGCTGCGACGACGTCCTCATGGACGTAGGCGATTCTCGTGCCATCTGGCGACCAGGCCGGCGACCCCATGTACTCACCGACTGGCCCAGGGCCCTCGGTCATCGTGGTCAGCACCGTGGCAGGACCTCCGGTCGATGCGATGGTCTCGAGGGCCTGGCCCTGGGCCGAGGTGGCCACGTACGCCAGGCGTGTTCCCGTGGGTGACCAAGAGGGTTGGGAGCCAGCAACCGCGACCTCTGAAGCGTCGGTCCCATCAGCATTCGCAACCCAGATGCCGAACGAGCCAGCGGCGTTGGAATCGAAGGCCAATTGAGCGCTGTCTGGCGACCAGGCCGGATTGCCGAGACAGGTACCGCCGGGGGGATTCGGGAAGGCCGTGAGGTCAGAGCCGTCGGCGTTGACTGTGTACAAGGCACAGCTGGAACTGGAGTCGGCGGCTGTGAAGGCAACCTTGGCCCCGTTGGGCGAGAGCACCGGGTTGATCACCGTCCCGTTGATGGCGACGGCGAACGTGGCCGTCTGCGTCCCGTAGGCGTTGCTGAGGCCGATCTCGGGCGTCGCCGTGTTCACGACGTAGACGACCAGTGGGTTGGCCGGCGGCGCCAGGGCGGCCGAGGCGGGCAACCGCGGCATCAGGGTGGCGGAGACGCCCAGCAGGGTCGCCAGACAAAGGCTTATCGCCAGGCTGGTATACCTGCGTGCGGACATCGGGACCACGCTCCCTGCGGAGGAGAGCACCGGACCAGCCCGGCGTCGCCTGCGATCCTAGGTGTCGGCGCGGCGCGCCAACAGAGATTCCAGAGCGGCAGCGACGCCGTCGGTTCAGTCGACCGTCCAGCTCGATCCCGAGCGCAACAACTCGCCCAGGTCGCCCAGCCCGCGCTTGGCCTGCGCCTCGGTGATCTGCTCGGCCATCTGGGTGCCGTACTCGGGCCGCTCGACAGCCCGGAACACACCGATGGGCGTTGGCTCGTAGGGGCCCCGGGCCAGGCGGGACAGGGCGAAGGCCAGGCCGGGGTCGTCGCGCCGCTCGTCGTGCACCAAGAGGTTGTCGAGGCCGACGTCGGCCACCGAGACGATCTCGAGCGAGCCGTCGGAGCGTTGCACCACTCCGCGCTCCTCACCCTCTGCCCCGAACACGATCGGCTGGCCGTGCTGGAGCGGGATGAGCATGGTCGACCGGGCATCGCGGCTGGTGATCTTCTCGAAGGCACCGTCGTTGAAGACGTTGCAGTTCTGCAGCACCTCCACGAAAGCAGCTCCCTGGTGCTGGTGGGCCCGCCGGAACGTCTCCTGCATGTGCGCCCTGTCCATGTCGTGGGTGCGGGCCACGAAGGTGGCTTCGGCCCCGAGGGCGAGCGACACCGGGTTGAACGGCGTGTCGACCGAGCCGAACGGCGTCGACTTGGTCACCTTGGCCACCTCGGACGTGGGCGAGTACTGGCCCTTGGTCAGCCCGTAGATCTGGTTGTTGAACATCAAGATGTTCAGGCGCACGTTGCGGCGCAGGGCGTGGATGAGGTGGTTGCCGCCGATGGAGAGGGCGTCGCCGTCACCCGAGATGACCCACACGTCGAGGTCGGGCCGGGTCGTGGCCAGGCCGGTGGCGATAGCCGGTGCCCGCCCGTGGATCGAGTGCATCCCGTAGGTGTTCATGTAATAGGGGAAGCGGGCGGCGCAGCCGATGCCCGAGAGGAACACCGTGTTCTCGCGGCGCACCCCGAGCTCGGGCATGAGCATCTGCACGGCGGCCAGGATGGAGTAGTCGCCGCAGCCCGGGCACCAGCGCACCTCCTGGTCGCTGCTCCAGTCCTTGCGGGCGGTGACGGGCACGGCGGTGGCCACCGCGCCGCTGCCGTTGCCGCTGCCGTTGCCGTTGGAACCGTTGGACTCGTTCATGACTTCCCTCCGAGCAGCGCGGTGATGGCTGCCTCGATCTCTCCGACACGGAACGGGACGCCCTGCATCTTCGACATGGTCTGGGCGTCGACCAGGAACTCGGCCCGCAGGATCTTGCTCAGCTGGCCCAGGTTGATCTCGGGCACCAGGATCTGGGTGTAGCGGCCCAGCACCTCGCCCAGGTTGGCCGGCAGCGGGTTGAGGTGGCGGAGATGCACGTGGGCCGCCTTCATGCCCCGGGCCCTGATGCGCTTCACGCCGGCGAAGACGGCGGCGTAGGTCGAGCCCCAGCTGACCAGGAGGAGCTGGGCGTCACCCGTCTCGTCGTTGACGGTCACCGGCGGGATGTCGGCGGCGATGCCGGCGATCTTGTCGCGACGCAGGTGCACCATGCGCTCGTGGTTGACGCCCTCGTAGGAAACGTTGCCGCTCCCGTCGGCCTTCTCCAGGCCGCCGATGCGGTGCTCGAGCCCGGCCAGGCCGGGTGGGGCCCAGGGGCGGGCCAGGGTCTCGGGGTCGCGCACGTAGGGCCAGAAGGCCTCGCCGCCCTCGGCGTCGGTGTGGTTGGGCTCCGAGGCGAAGGCGGGGTCGATGGTCTCGAAGGAGTCGAGGTCGGGCAGCTTCCACGGCTCGGCCCCGTTGGCCAGGTAGCCGTCGGAGAGCAGGATCACCGGCGTCCGGTACTTGACCGCGATGCGGGTGGCCTCGATGGCGGCCGCGAAGCAGTCGCTCGGCGTCTGCGGCGCCACAATCGGTACCGGCGCCTCGCCGTGCCTCCCGTACATGGCGTGCAGCAGGTCTGCTTGTTCGGTCTTGGTGGGCAGGCCCGTCGAGGGACCGCCCCGCTGGACGTCGACGATGACGAGCGGCAGCTCGAGGTTGATGGCCAGACCGATGGTCTCGGACTTGAGGTCGAGGCCGGGACCGGAGGTGGTGGTCACGCCGAGCGCACCGCCGAAGGCGGCGCCCAGGGCGGCCCCGATGCCGGCGATCTCGTCCTCGGCCTGGAAGGTACGGACGCCGAACTCCTTGCGCCGGCTGAGCTCGTGGAGAATGTCCGAGGCCGGCGTGATCGGGTAGCTCCCGAGGAACAGGGGCACGCCGGCCAGGCGGGAGCCAGTGATCAGGCCCCAGGCCAGCGCCTGGTTCCCCGTGACCTGGACGTACTCGCCCGGGTCGAAGGTGGCCGGCTTGACCTCGTAGTTGGACTCGAAGAGCTCGGCCGTCTCGCCGAAGTCGTAGCCGGCCCGGAAGGCCCGGGTGTTGGCGTCGGCCACCTGGGGCCGGCCGCCGAAGCGCTCGGTGATCCACTCGATCGTCGGGTCGACCGGGCGGGTGTACATCCAGCTGATGAGGCCCAGGGCGAAGAAGTTCTTGGAACGTTCGGCGTCACGCGGCTTGACCCCGGCCTCCTTGCACACCTCCTGGGTGATGGAGGTCATGGGGACCTCGTAGACGGTGTAGGCGGCGAGCGAGCCGTCGGTCAGCGGGTTGGCCTCGTAGCCGGCCTTGGCCAGGTCCCGCTCCTCGAACGAATCGCTGTTCACAATCAGGACGGTTCCCTTGGCCATGAGGTCGATGTTGGCCTTGAGGGCGGCCGGATTCATGGCCACGAGCACGTTGGGCGCGTCACCCGGGGTGAGGATGTCGTGGTCCGAGATGTGGACCTGGAAGGCGGAGACGCCGTTGACCGTGCCGGCCGGAGCCCGGATCTCGGCCGGAAAGTCCGGGAAGGTGGACAGGTCGTTGCCCAGCAGGGCGCTACTGGTGGTGAAGCGGTCGCCGGTCAGCTGCATGCCGTCGCCGGAGTCCCCGGCGAAACGCACGATGACCTGGTCCAACTGCTCGGTGTGGTGCTGCGTTCCCGATGCCACGGGCTGCCTCGTCTCTGTCGCTCGCTCACTGTGGACGCCCGAGAACCCGGCCTCGCTGTGGTACGTCTCGCCGCGGCGGGCCTCGCTGCTCCGACGTCACCACGAGGGCGCGCCGCGCACTCCGTCCGATGTTTCGTTCGGGTTAACACTACCCCCGCCGTCCGAGAGCTCACCTGCGTCCCAGGTGGCAAGGGGTGCGCCGGTCCGACCTGGTGCGCCGCGCCGGGCCCATTCGCGCCAGGTCCCGACTCGTCGTCACGGAATCTTCCCCTGGCGGGCTCGCCGGGTCCGTCCTCCGGACCGATTCCGGCGGCCGGAGCGAGGCCGCCCCCGTCAGGGGTCAGGCGATGGTGACGGCGGGGTCGAGGTAGACGTCCTGAATGCTCTGGATCAGGGCGGCGCCCTCGGCCGTCGGCCGCTGGAAGGCCTTGCGCCCGACGATGAGGCCCATGCCGCCGGCCCGCTTGTTGATGACGGCGGTGCGTACGGCCTGGGCCAGATCGCCCTCGCCCTTGGACTCGCCGCCCGAGTTGATGAGGCCGATGCGGCCGGCGTAGCAGTTCACGACCTGCCAGCGGGTGAGGTCGATCGGATTGTCCGTCGTCAGCTCGTCGTAGACGAGGGGGTCGGTGCGGCCGAAGCCGATCGCCGTGTAGCCGCCGTTGTTCTCGGGCTGCTTCTGCTTGATGATGTCGGCCTCGATGGTCACGCCCATGTGGTTGGCCTGGCCGGTCAGGTCGGCCGAGACCTCGTAGTTGACGCCGTCCTTCTTGAACGCCGCGTTGCGCAGGTAGCACCAGAGCACGGTGAACATCCCCAGTTCGTGCGCCTCGGCGAAGGCGTCGGAGACCTGTTGGAGCTCGCGGTCCATGTCGTCGGAGCCGAAGTAGATGGTGGCCCCCACGCCGACCGCGCCCAGGTCGAAGGCCTGGCGGACCGAACCGAACATGATCTGGTCGTAGGTGTCGGGCACGTGCAAGAACGCGTTGTGATTCAGCTTGACGATGAAGGGGATGCGGTGCACGTACTTGCGTGAGGCCATCCCGAGCGTGCCCAGCGTCATGGCCACCGCCGAACACTCGCCGGCCAGCGCCAGCTCGAGCAGGTTCAGCGGGTCGAAGTAGGCCGGGTTCTTGGAGAAGCTGGCGGCGGCCGAGTGCTCGATGCCCTGGTCGACCGGGAGGATGGAGAGGTAGCCGGAGCCGCCCAGGCGACCGTGGTTGAACACCGTCCCGAGATTGCGCAGGACGGTGGGACTGCGATCAGTGGTGGCGAACACCCGGTCCAGGTAGTCGGGTCCGGGCAGGGTCAGGTGCTCGGACGGAAACGCCTTCGCGGTGTATCCCAGCAGGCTGTCCGCGTCGTCGCCCAGGAGCGCGTGGAGGTCGGTGCTCATGCGATCAAGCGTAGTGGAGGGGTCGGCGGGTGCCCGAGGCACGGGCAGGCTCGACCCGCTGGGGCACCCGGTGGCGCCGAACCCCGCCGCCTGCGCTGTCTTGCCTCACTTGCCTCTGTGGCGCCTTCTTTCCGCGTCGCCCTGGACTTGGTTTTGTCTAGGGGCTGACGAGCGTGAACGTGCCCCCGAAGGCACTTATCCCGTTGCCGTTGCCAACGGTCCCGTGGGTCTTCGGACCCTTCTTCCCGACCAGCGGTTGCTCCTGGCTGTAGATGTACAGCGGGTGGCCGTCATAGGTGACCTGCTCCTCGCCGTCGCCCTCGCGCCGCGCCGGATGGTGCTCACGGCGCCGGCATTGACCCCGGTCGCCGTCGTGGGAGCACCCACCGTGGTGACGGGAATGAAGTCCCGGGCGCAGGCGCCCGTACAGTTGCTCGCCGTCGGCGTATCGCCGCTGAAGGCGTAGACCGAGACGGCCACGCCACCGGGGGCGACGGCAGGGAGCATCTCGGTGGCCAGTTCGGTCGTGTCGTACGTGGTTCCCTTCTTCGGAGCCTCGGTCTCGAGGGCGGCCGGGCCGGTGGCGTGCCTGCCCTTCGGTGACAGGAGGAACCATGCCGTGTGCCAGGGAGGCAACGGCGCCACGGTCTCGTAGAAGTTGGCGCCGAAGAAGGAGTTGGGGCCTGGGTCAAAGAGGTAGAGCGGGTGCCCGTTATAGGTCACCTGGTCGGCGCCAAGGTCCACCCGGAACACCTCGCCGAGCAGCTGGGGGTTCACGCCCGGCCCGGCCACCGGAGCGGTGTCGGTCGTAAAGGCCGGCCAATCGGCTTGCCGATCGGTCTCCGCACCGGTGCACGACAGCGGGCCCTGGCTGGTGACTGGCCACCGTCGTGCCGCACGAGGGCTGCTTCGGGTTATGACCACCCGCAAAGGAATCGATCGAGGCGACGTACAGGGACGAGCCGGCCGGGAACAGGAAATGGGCGGGCTTCTTCGTCGTCGCCGCCACGTAGCCCGCTCCTTCGCCGCCGACCACGAGGACCTTCCCGTAGGGACCGCTCTCGAGGTTGACCACGGCCGCATTCGGGTCCGTCTGGCCGCCGTTGGGGGCGGCCGAGCCAGGCCCCGAGGCCGCCGAGGCCGTGGCCGCCCCGGGCAGCACGAGCAGCACGGAAACGACCGCGCCTGCTCCCATCGCCATCACGTTCTTGAACACGCCAACTCCTCTCGCCAAGGGCCGCTCTTTTCGAGCGGGCAAGGACGCCACCTCGCTGCGCCATGGCCCGCCAGGGGCCGGGTCCTACGACACACGCCGGTTGCAAGCTTGCCTGTCTCACCGTGGCCGCGTCAAGAGTGGAATTACGTGGGTCGAGTCCGGAACCCCTGGGCGAGCCCCCGCTCGAGCAACGGGCTCGGATCTCGCCTGATCTGCTTCGGCGATCTGCTTCGGCGCACACCTCGGGAACGGCGTGCGACATCGGGCGGGTTGACGGTTCTTTCGAGATATTCGCCCATACGCTGCAATCAAATCGGGTAGCGCGACGACGGAGCGAGCGAGCGGAGGCTTATGGACGTTGCCCGTCCCCCCCGGAAGACGCAGGTCCGCGTGCCCCCGGCGATCCTGGTGGTCGTCGCGGTGGTGGCCATCGGCGCGCTCGTCTACCTGACGGGCTCTGGTTCGGGTTCGGGCCCGTCCCACCCGAGCACCTCCGACCTGGCCGACCGGACCTCGCATGCCTCGTCGGACGGTTCGCCGGGACGGGCCGGGTCGAGCTCGGACTCGGGCTCGGGCGCAGCCGAGTCGACCGGCTTCTACCTCAAGTCCTCGGTGCCCGCGGCGGGCGCCGAGACGGTGTCGTCGAACACGACGATCTCGCTGACGTTCTCCGAGCCGGTGGACCTGAAGAAGGCCGCCCCGGTCTTGAGCCCCAAGATCGGCGGGACGTGGATCCAGAAGTCACCGACCACCCTGGCCTACCGCCTGGCCTCGCCGTTCGTCCCTTCCACCCAGGAGACGGTCACCCTCCCGGACGGGTCCTCGGGGCTGCGGGCCGCCAACGGGACCGAGCTGTCGGGCCATGCCTCCATCACCTTCGACATCGCGGCCGGCGACATGCTGCGGGTCCAAGAACTCCTGGCCGGGTTGGGCTACCTCCCGCTGACCTACACCCAGAGCGGTCCCCCAGCCGCCGTCAGCGACCTGGCCTTGGACCAGCCGGGTGCGTTCGCCTGGCGCTGGCCCGACCAGCCGGCCCAGCTGACGTCGCTGTGGACCCAGGGGACGACGAACGAGATCACCAAGGCGGCGATCGAGGCGTTCGAGAACGACAACAACCTCGGGGTCGACGGTGAGGCCGGTCCTGCGGTGTGGACGGCGCTGATCAACGACACCATCAACCACCTGAGCAACCCGGAGCCCTACGTCTACGTGCTGGTCAACAAGGTGATCCCCCAGAACCTCACCCTCTACGAGAACGGCGCGGCCAAGTACGTGGGTATCCCGGTGAACTCGGGCGCCCCCGGCGCCGACACCACCGACGGCACGTTCGCCGTCTTCGAGCACGTGCGCTACTCGGACATGAAGGGGACCAACCCCGACGGCAGCACCTACAACGACCCCAACGTGCCCTACGCCAGCTACTTCAACGGGGGCGATGCCCTGCACGGGTTCATCCGGGCGTCGTATGGGACGCCGCAGAGCAACGGTTGTATCGAGATGCCCTATGCCGACGCGGCCCTGGTCTGGCCCCTCACCCCGATCGGCACCCTGGTGACCATCGAAGGGCCCGACTTCGGCACCGCTCCCCCGCCGACCACGACGACCTCGACCTCGGCGACGACCACGACGACTGCGCCACCAGCACCGCCGGCTCCGGCGCCGACCACGACGACAGTGGCCTCGCCTCCTCCGGCTCCGCCTCCGACAACTGTGCCGGCTTCGCCGGCCACGACGGGAGGGACGCCGTAGGCGGGCTACCTCAGGCCGGTTTGGCGGTCGCCTTGGCTGGGGCCTTGGTCGGCGCCGCTGCGGCGGACTTGGCCACCACCTTCTTGGTCTTGGCCCGGGACGCCGTCCGGGGGCGGCGCTCGGGTCCGAGGCCCCGCAGCCGGTCGACCACGTCGTAGGCGCCCGGATCGGCCCGGACGACGCGTTCGAAGTACTCGCGGGCCCGGGGCACGTCGCCCGCCCGCTCGTAGAGGTCGGCCAGCAGGTACCACTGGCGGATATGGCGGGCCGATGGGTTGCGCAGCGCCTTGGTGGCTCCGGCCGTCGACAACATGGCAATGGCCCCGCTCAGATCGCCCCCGTCGGCCAGCGAGGCCGCGGCCACGATCCGGCCCTCGGCCAACACGTCGGGCTCGGGCGAGCGCTGGCGCAGCTCGGTCCAGAGCTCGGCCACCTTCTTGGGTTTGTGCAGGGCGCGCTGGCAGTCCATGAGGATGGGCAGGTGCTCGGTCGAGTCGCCGAGCAGGCCGAAGGCCTGGAGGTGGCGGGCCGCTTCGCGCCAGCGGCCAACCCGGTAGGCGGCCAGTCCGGCCAGCTCCCGCACGTCGGGGACGGAAGGCGCCTCGTCCGCCACGGGCTTGATGGCACGCAGCGCATCTTGGAAGCGGCCCCGTTCGAAGGCCCCGAAGGCCGACTCGGCCCGCTCCACCAGTCGTTCCCGGTGGGCGGCGGTGGCCACGTCGGCCGCATTGCGGATCTCGGTGGCGACGTCGGCCGGAAGGGCGCGCTTACCCGACAGCGCGGCCAGCGCGGCGCCCGCGCTGCCGGCGGCCCGGCCGTCGCCAGAGCTGGTGCTGCTCGAGGTGGTGCCGTCCGCGCCGGTGGCCCGCTTGGCCCGACCCCTGCCTCCTGCCTTGCTTGGCAGCGGCTCGGTGTCCTCCCACTCCTTCCGAGCCCCATCGGCCCGGACCCAACCGGCCTGGCGGCGTGGGGGCGGGGTGTCCTTGCGGCGTGTCCGCTCGTCGACGAAGTAGGTGTTGCGCTGCCCACCCTCGGGGGCGCTCTGGGCGGTCACCTCGCGGGCGCCCCGCCGGGCGACGTTGCCCCACTTCTTGGCGCCCCGGGGCAGGGGCGCCGACCCTTCCTCGTCGGGGCGTCGTCGCTCCGTGGAGTCCCGAGCGCTCGAGCTCGTCGTCGTTCTCGCCCTGGGCCGGTCCGAATCCCAGTCACGGTCACCGGTCCCGGTCACGAGTGCGAGGTGCGCTTGGGCGAGCGCCTGTCCCGCTCGTGCGGGCGGGTGGGCGTCCCCGGCTCGCGCCGCCGCTTCCGGGCCTGCCTCCGGCGACCCCGGCTCCCGTCCGACCTGGGCTCCGTGTGCTCGACCCGGTCCGACCCCGGTCGGCCGAACTCCCGCCCCTGCTGGCGGGCCGCTCCGAGCTGTCGCGCCGGGAGTCCGATCGCCCGCTCCTGTCCGCTGGTCGACCGCTCGTGCGAGCGCTGGCGCCCCGGCTCGGAGCGCCGCCACGTCCTGACCCGCTGCCCTGGTCCCGCGTTCCCGACCGGCTCGCCCCGGGACGGCCAGTCCCGCGCGTGCCGCCGGCGGCGCCGCCAGTTCGAGGTGACGACGAACGTGCCGCCGGGCGCCGGCCCGGCGAGTCGGGGCGGCCCTTGCCTGCTCCGCTTCCCCTGGTCCCGCCACCCGTCGAGCGGCCCGAGCCGGACCCCGAACGGGCCGGCGCGCGGCCCGACGGGGCGCGCCGAGGGGGCCGAGATCCGTCAGAGGGCATCGAGCGAGTCTAGTTGGGCAGGCTCTTCACTTTGGTGCGATTGGAGTGCTTGCGATGTCGCTGTTCGTCGACGGCATTCCGGCGCGTGTGTGCTCGCCGCCGCCAGCTCGCCGCGTACCCAGTGCCGAGTGCGGCGTACCCAGTGCCGAGTGCGGCGACTGACGAGAACTCGACGAAGCGCCCGCAGCACCAAAAAGGAGCGTCCGCGCGACGTCCGGAACGCCCTCTTCTTCAATCGGTGCTCGAAGTACCTCCACCACAGCCGAGAGCACCAAGCCCGTAGAACGACAAAATCCCCTCGAGCCTGAGCTCAGAGGGGATTCAGTCGATAAGAAATCCCGGCGACGACCTACTCTCCCAGGGGGCCTCCCCCCAAGTACCATCGGCGCGGGCGGGCTTAACTGCCGTGTTCGGAATGGGAACGGGTGTTTCCCCGCCGCCATGGCCACCGGAAACTGTGCGCTCGGCGGGCTGCCGGACTCCCGGACCTCAGTAGGTCCAGGGACGGCGCCTCACCAGGACTGCAGCGCAGTCCCTGAGCGTCCCAAAGCGAGCACGAGCGGTAGATCTCCAAGCCCTCGGCCGATTAGTACCGGTCGGCTGAATGCGTTACCGCACTTACACCTCCGGCCTATCAACGTGGTCGTCTAGCCACGGGCCTTACCAGGTTAACCCTGTGGGAGATTTCATCTCGAAACGGGCTTCGCACTTAGATGCTTTCAGCGCTTATCCCACCCGTAGGTCGCAAACCAGCCGTGCCCTTGGCAGGACAACTGGCACACGAGAGCTACGTCCGTCCCGGTCCTCTCGTACTAGGGACAGCCTTTCTCAAATCTCCTACGGCTGCATCGGATAGGGACCGAACTGTCTCACGCGTGTAAATCCCGTATTACTACGGGCACAGACTATACCTTCACCCTCTTTCGAGGGGCTGGCGTGTTATGGCTTTCACAGGGGTCTGCGGACCGAGGTATCGATCTTAAAAAGCCATCTCTTCGCTGTTGCTGGCGAAGAAGTCGTTACGGGGGCACAACACACCCATGCTACGTAGATGTTGCTCGACATCTACGGCGGAAATCCGCTTCGTTTTTGAATAGTTTAGGGTTGAATATGCATCTACTTGGCGCGCCAGATGCAGGAATACCTCCGGATCCTTCACCCGATCAAGTCGAGGAAGAATCTCGAGGGCTCGTCCTACGTGGACCTTCTTGAAGATC
Source organism: uncultured Acidimicrobiaceae bacterium (assembly GCA_963840435.1). GTDB lineage: Bacteria > Actinomycetota > Acidimicrobiia > Acidimicrobiales > RAAP-2 > Bog-473. The sequence continues at coordinate 529,978 of CAWIYY010000003.1, forward strand.
ACGTAGGGCCGAACCGCTTGGAGGATCTGAAGGATCGCTGGGCGACTCGTGATCACAAGATCACTCATGCCCGTTCCGCGGTCTCGTATGTAGCCGCAGCCACCAACGATGGTCTGGATCTGCTCCAAACCCCGCCGAGCCGACGTCGACTGTGAGAACGAGACACTGGCCCGGATGTAGAACCCGAACCGGTATTCCTTCTGCTTGACCAGCTGAAAGTGAATACTTCCGTCGCCGTCAAGAAATCCTGCAACGTAGGACGCCGTAGAAACATTCTCGTGTTGGCCTTCCCTCGGTATTGCCCTGAACAAGAACGTTCGGTTGTTCGTTCAGGGTTTCACCGATATGAGCCAGTGAGCACCCAGGAATTACTTCCTGGGGACGCAGTTTTCTACGTTCTAAACCCAGCTCGCGTACCGCTTTAATGGGCGAACAGCCCAACCCTTGGGACCGGCTTCAGCCCCAGGATGCGACGAGCCGACATCGAGGTGCCAAACCTTCCCGTCGATATGGACTCTTGGGGAAGATGAGCCTGTTATCCCCGGGGTACCTTTTATCCGTTGAGCAACGGCGCTTCCATAAGCAACCGCTGGATCACTATGCCCTGCTTTCGCACCTGCTCGACTTGTAGGTCTCGCAGTCAAGCTCCCTTTTGCCATTGCACTCGACAGCTGATTGCCAACCAGCCTGAGGGAACCTTTGGGCGCCTCCGTTACATTTTAGGAGGCGACCGCCCCAGTCAAACTACCCACCTGACGCTGTTCCTGATCCGGATCACGGACCAAGGTTAGAGTCCCGGCACTAAAAGGGTGGTATTTCAAGGTTGACTCCACACTGGCTAGCGCCAATGCTTCAAAGTCTCCCACCTATCCTACACAAATAGTACCAAAACTCAACATCAAGCTGTAGTAAAGGTCCACGGGGTCTTTCCGTCCTGATGCAGCTAACGAGCATCTTTACTCGTACTTCAATTTCGCCGGGTCTGTGGTTGAGACAGTAGGAAAGTCGTTACGCCATTCGTGCAGGTCGGAACTTACCCGACAAGGAATTTCGCTCTAGCTGTCCCTATATCGCTATAGGGCTAGGACCATATCTTCATCTCGATGTCGACTCGAGACGGCCGGCGTGTGGCCTCTGAGGATTCCAGGTAACGCGACGGCTGGCGACGATTCATCGCCTGGGTCATGTTGGCAATCAGGCTCATGCCGTCCACGCTGAGGTGGAGGCCTTCTTCCATCATGCGCACGATGACCGCAAACGACCTGAAGTCATTCGCTTTCGCCGTGATGAGTGGATGTTCTTCGAAGAACGGGATGATCACATTCGACAAGTCTGCAAGCCGCCGTACCGTGTACCGGCACAGTGGCTCGCGATGATTGTCGTGTCGAGCTTGACGCCCGACCTGACCACATTCGAAGAAGCGCTCCAGCAGATGCAATGCATCGATGCTCCGCTCCCCTTGAACCACTGCGAACGTCGGTTGGGCTTGCCAACCGAGACTCGCTTTCCGGTTCTTGAAAATCGGAACGCTGAAACACCCTTCACCGTCGACAAAGCCGACGATCCACTCCGCGAAACCTGGCCTTTCCTGCTGATTGTCCGCACCAGACGGGTTTTCACTGCCCATGACCTCATCCAACTGAACGGATGTGACATGGATGAGTACCGTCGGATACTCGGAGTTTCCAGCATTTGGCCGGCTTCACTCTGCAAGATCACTCTTGCGAGGGGCAATCCCCGGGCACGATTCCGGGGGGTTTACCTTAGGACCGTTATAGTTACGGCCGCCGTTTACCGGGGCTTAGGTTCAGAGCTTCGTCCGAAGACTAACCCTTCCCCGTAACCTTCCGGCACCGGGCAGGCGTCAGAGCGTATACATCGTCTTACGACTTCGCACGCTCCTGTGTTTTTAGTAAACAGTCGCTTTCCCCAATTCTCTGCGGCCCCCTTAGGCATCAGGACGCGAAGTCCATCACCCTATCGAGGCCCTCCTTCTCCCGAAGTTACGGAGGAATTTTGCCGAGTTCCTTAACCACAGTTCTCCCGATCGCCTTGGTATTCTCTACCCGCCCACCTGTGTTGGTTTGGGGTACGGGCACCGTGTCAACTCGCTAGAAGTTTTTCTTGGCAGCATGGAATCAGTGACTTCGCCTGAAACGGCTCGGCATCGCGTCTCGGGATTCATGGGACCCGGATTTGCCTAGATCCCTCCCTACACGCTTACCCCAGGACAACCAACGCCTGGGCTCACCTATCCTCCTGCGTCACTCCTTTGCTGTCCGCCCCAGAGTTTGTCGGCTCGACCCGAAGGTCATCCCCTTAGTACCCCTGGCTTGGAATGGACGCGGACACGGTGGTACTGGAATATCAACCAGTTGTGCATCGACTACGCCTCTCGGCCTCGCCTTAGCTCCCGACTTACCCTGGGAGGATTAGCCTTCCCCAGGAACCCTTGGGCTTACGGCGGAGGAGTTTCTCACTCCTCTCTCGCTACTCATACCAGCATTCGCACTCGACCACGCT
>CAWIYY010000003.1:535000-1398581 GCA_963840435.1 uncultured Acidimicrobiaceae bacterium
AATTCCTTTGAGTTTTAGCCTTGCGGCCGTACTCCCCAGGCGGGGCACTTAATGCGTTAGCTGCGGCACGGAAACCGTTGAATAGTCCCCACACCTAGTGCCCAACGTTTACGGCGTGGACTACCAGGGTATCTAATCCTGTTCGCTCCCCACGCTTTCGCTCCTCAGCGTCAATGTCGGCCCAGACCACCGCCTTCGCTGCTGGTGTTCCTCCTGATATCTGCGCATTTCACCGCTACACCAGGAATTCCGTGGTCCCCTACCGCATTCAAGTCATGACAGTATCGAGTGGCGGCTCCAGGTTGAGCCTGGAGGTTTCACACCCGACTTATCAAACCGCCTACGAGCCCTTTACGCCCAATAAATCCGGATAACGCTTGCACCCTACGTATCACCGCGGCTGCTGGCACGTAGTTGGCCGGTGCTTCTTCTGCAGGTACCGTCACTATCGTCCCTGCTGAAAGGAGTTTACAACTCAGAAAGCATTCGTCCTCCACGCGGCGTTGCTGCGTCAGGCTTTCGCCCATTGCGCAAGATTCCCCACTGCTGCCTCCCGTAGGAGTCTGGGCCGTGTCTCAGTCCCAGTGTGGCTGATCGTCCTCTCAGACCAGCTACCCGTCGAAGCCTTGGTGGGCCGTTACCCCACCAACTAGCTGATAGGCCACGAGCCCCTCCCGAAGCGGAATCCATTTCCTTATCAGATCATGCGGTCCGATAGGGATATCCGGTATTAGCACCGGTTTCCCGGTGTTGTCCCGGTCTTCGGGGCAGGTTGCTCATGTGTTACTCACCCGTTCGCCACTCACTCTTCATCAGTATTGCTACCGAATGGAGCGCGTTCGACTTGCATGTGTTAGGCACGCCGCCAGCGTTCATCCTGAGCCAGGATCAAACTCTCCATCGAGACTCACGACCGGCTCGATACCCCGAAGGGCTTCTCACCGGCCAAGAATCAGAGAGTCGCCAGGTTCTGACTCGAACCATTGGCAACCACAGCCACCTTCACCTCAAAAGAGGATCCAGAGCCTGTGTTACTACGTTTTACTAAATTGACGTACAACCCATTCGACATCCGGTGAACCGGAGCGGATGAATTGCCCGCACTGGCTTTTGGCTCTCACTATTCCGTTTTCAAGGAGCGACCGGGCACACACCGATACTGCCGGTGTTGGTGCCGGGTGTTCCAAAGGACTGTTCCGGACGGATTGCTCCGCCGAAGAGTCTCCTTCGGATGCCGGATGGACCAGGGACTGGTCTGTCCGGCGGGTGAGTCACGTTATCAGACGCGCGAAGCGCCGTCAACGCGTTTGGCCGGGGGCCAGACCCACCCCACCGGACGATGCCGGGAGGGATCGTGGCCCATCGCCTTTATTCAGGATAGCGGGAGACCGCTCGGGCGCCGCGGATACCGGATGCCCTGGCTGGCCTCCCCGGCGACCCGGGATCTCCCCCTGGCCGCCGGCCCCACCAGCCCGGACCTCTTCCGGTTCCCGCACTTGGACACCGATTGGTGGCATGCGGCGGTCCACCCGGACCTCCGCATGCCACCCGGTGCTCGAAGTCAACTGGCTTTCCGTCCCACCCTCCGCCATTGAGGGTCAGCCCCGGGAGACGTGCTCCGCCGGTTGATATTCCCCGATCTACCGCTGGTCATTGAAGTGCGTGCCGCAAATAGTGCCCGAAATAGCGCCGGGGCGCTGTTTCAAACGCGTGAAAGGTCAAAAGTGCTGCTCAGGACCGGTCTCTGCGTGCGCCGTCGCCTGTCGAAAGGCCCAGGCGGCGAGGGCACCCGCACCCGGGGGGTGCGCCGCCCTGATCCGCCCGACCCCGGGGAGGCGGCCGGACCGCCGCCGGGAGGACCGACGCGACCTCCTCGAGACTCAGCGACTCACGTTCGGATTCCCCGCCACCCAGAAGCGCCAGGGGCGCTCGGCGGCCACCCGGATGCCGATCCGCACTCCCCGACCCGGACGCCGGGGTGGCGCAGTGCCGTCGTCCTCGAGCCGCACCGGGACCGCCAGACCGCCTGGTGCACCGCGGCGTCGGGCCGGCCGAGGCGGCGGAGCCAGGAGGTCGGTGCCGCTGTCCGCCCCGGTGATGCCCAGGGCCTGGCAGAGCTTGGCCGGCCCGTTGCACAGATCGATGTCACGGCGGGAGGCCGGGCGGCTCTCCCGCATGGCCTCGGTGCCCCGCAGCGGTTCGAGCGCCCGGATCAGCACGGCAGCGGCCTCGCCGTCCGGACCGCACACCACGTTGGCGCACCAGTGCATGCCATAGGTGAAGTACACGTAGAGGAAGCCCGGCGGCCCGAACATGACCGCCGTGCGCGGCGTCAACCCTCGGTAGGCGTGCGAGGCCGGGTCGTCCGACCCGTGATACGCCTCGACCTCGACGATGCGGCCGGCTCTCTCCCCATGGACGAGGATCTTGTTGAGGAGGTAGGGCGCCACCCGGAGCGGTCCCGCCTCGAGATCCCCCCGGTCCACCCACTCATCCTGGCCCAGTCCCTGCGACGGCGCAGCGGCATCGCCGCCCCCGGGTGAGGGGACCGGCGATGCCGAGGCCCGGCTTCGCCCTGACGACGATGGGGCTGGTCGTTACGAGCTGTGCTTGAACTTGATGGAGAAGGCGGACCCGGTGCCCGTCGTGATGAGCCCGCTGGCCTTGATGAGCAGGTCGCCGCCGTTCAGCGTATTGAACTGCGCCGGGCTCTCGAACCCGAGGTCGTCGCCGTTGACGGTGGCGTTGGTGAACGCCACTTTCTTGAAACTGGCCGCGGGAGTGGGGCTGTCTACGAACGCGCCGATATCGACCACGGTGTCGCCGAAGTTGGAGGGCTCGTCCGCGAACCAGTAGTCACCGTTCGTCAGGTCGTGGAGCTTGGCCCAGGTCGAGCTGGCGGACTGGAACAGCGTGGCGACGATGACGTCGCCCGCCGCCGCTCCGCCGTCAACGAACTCCGCCGAGCCCGACTTAAAGAAGTACTGATACGTCGGTCCGCCCGGGCCGCATTCGGCACCCACTAAGGCCACCGTCTCGAGCGAGTCGGTGTAGACGCCGTTGTACTCGATCGCATTGTCGTTGTCTTCCGCTGAGGTGCACGTGTAGGTCGGCACCGTGAACGTCGCGCTGGCGCTGGCGAGCCCGCCGTTGGGCGTGTCCTGGTAGCCGGCCAGATCCTCCGACGAACCGGCCGCGTCGGTCGGTGCCGACAGATGTACTCCCGTCAGCGGCTTCTCGATCCGCGGCGCGGGTGCAGCCGCTCGAACGTGGCAGGTATGACGAGTTGAGTCCCGGGACTCAAAGCATCACCCATTCGGGGCGCGATCGAATCGGGGCTGGCCCTCGTTGAGGAGGACCGCGACGTGGTCGATTGCTACATGGACGCCTTGAACTTGACCGTGAAGGTCGAACCCGCAGCGGTCGTACTGAGACCGCCGGTCTTCATGAGCAGGTCGTCGAGGTTGAACGCATCGACCTTCATCGGGCTCTCAAAGCCGAGGTCGTCGCCGTTGACCGTAGCGTTGGTGAAGACCACGGTCTTGAATTTCGTCACGGCCTCTTCGGACTGGACCTCATTGAAGGTTCCGATGTCGACCACGCTGTCGCCGAGATTGGAGGACTGGTCCGCGAACCAGTAGTCGCCGTTGGTCAGGTCGTGGATCTTGACCCAGGTCGAACTGCTCGATTCGAAGAGCGAAGCGACGATGACATCGCCCGCTGCCGCCCCAGGCTTGTTGAATCCAGCCGACCCGGCGCTGAAGTCGTACATGTAGGACGGGCTGCTGCTTCCGAGACATTGGGCGCCGACCGTGGCAAAGGCGCTGAACGAATCGGTGTAGACGCCGTTCGTCTCGACCGAACCGGCGCCTTGGTCCTCTTGCGTGCACGTGAAAGTGGGCACGGTGAACGTCACGCTCGCGCTGGCCAGACCACCAGCCGGGGTGTCCTGGTAGCCGGCGAGGTACGCCGACGAGCCGGCAACGTCAGGAGAAGCCGACGCCTGAAGTCCCGTCAGCGGCATCTCGATCCGCGGCCCGGGTGCAGCCGCTCCGGACGCCGCGGTGCCGAGCGCCGCCGTGAGCGCGGCCAGCAGAGTTCCGGCTGCGAAGAGCCGCTGGACCGGTGTCCGGCGTCGGGTGAGGTGAGTGCGAATGGTCATCCCATCCCCTTCCGTTGAGAGAGAATGTCCCACAACACGCGTTGCTCCCCGCAGCTCCGTTATACGCCGCGGACTTTGGGTCGTCCATCGCCACGATTCCGGTGTCCTGGCCCGGCCCTCGGCATCGCCGCCCGGCAGAAAGGGGCGGCGATGCGAGCGACCAGCGTTCGCGCCTGAGGGCGACGGGCCTGTTCGTTACGAGGCCGCCTTGAACTTGACCGAGAAGGCCGAACCGGTGGCGGTCGTACTGATGCCGCCCGTCTGCAAGAGCAGATCTCCGCCATTCGAGCGCGTTGACCGCTGACGGGCTCTCGAACCCGAGGTCGTCGCCGTTGACGGTGGCGTTGGTGAATGCCACCTTCTTGAAGTTTGTGAGACGCAGTCCGCTAATGGTCTCCTCGTTGAAAGTTCCGAGGTCGACCACGGAATCGCCGAGATTGGAGGGTTGGTCCGTGTCCCAGAACTCACCATTCGTCAGGTCGTGGATCTTGACAAAGGTGGAACTGCTCGACTCGAAGAGCGAGGCGACGATCACGTCGCCCGCGGCCGCTCCGCTCTCGCCGAAGTTCGCCGACCCCACGTCGAAGAAGTAATCGTAGGACACCCCGCTCCCACTGCAAGCGGCGCCGACAAAGGCGAAGGCGCTCAACGAATCGGTGTAGACGCCGTTCGCCTCGAGCGAACCAAACCTTTCCTCCGCCGGCGTGCACGTATAGGTCGGCACGGTGAACGTCACGCTGGCGCTGGCCAGGCCACCCGCTGGAGCGTCCCGGTAGCCGGCGAGATACGTCGAGGAACCGGCGGCATCGGGTGACGCCGCCGCATGGGCCTGCGTGAGCGGCTTCTCGATGCGCGGCCCGACCCGGCGGCTGCTGTCGTGGCGGTCGAACGTTGCCATTATGACCGTCGCAGCTCCGTGCCGTGGAATCGATCGGTCACGGTGTTTGTTGATATATGTCCGATTGGTCATTTTGCAGTCCCTTTTCATTGGTTCGGGAGAAGATGCCCCGACACGCGTGGTCGCCCTCACTCTTCTTCTACGTCCCGACGAAGAGGATCTCTGTCGCCCTTGTGACAGAAACGCAAGAGGGTCACGTCGCTTCTGGGCCTCGACGGTTCACAACGACGACTTGATCGCGGACCGCCGCTGACGGACGTGGGACGCCCGCAACAAGCACATGCGGTCAGGACCGCTCCCCATGTTGGCGTCCCACTGCGCGCCGTCGCCGAAGCGCACCGGGAAAATCCGGACCGTCGAGGACCTCGGTGCGCGGCATCCACCGGAAGGGGGAGATAGCGACAGCTAGTGCTCCTGATGGCGATGAGTGGCGCCGATCGCTACGAGGACTTCATCGAACTTGACCGAGAAGGCCGACCAGGTGGCCGTAGTGCTGATCGGACTCGTCTTCTCGAGCAAATCGCCGCCGTTCAGCGCATTGACCTGCGTCGGGCTCTCGAAACAAGGTCGTCGCCGTTCACCGTGGCGTTGGTGAACGCCACCTTCTTGTAGGTGGCCACCGGCAGCGTGGTGTTCCTGAAGGTACCGATGTCGACCACCGTGTCGCCAGGTTCGAGGGCTCGTCCGCGGCCAGAAGTCGCTGTTGGTCAGGTCGTGGATCTTGGCGTAGGTGAAGGTGCTGGACTGGAAGAGCGAGGCCACGATCATATCGCCCAGCGAGGCTCCGAGTACCCGAAATCGGACGATCCGACGTGGAAAGCCCTACGAGGGCCGGCGGAGCCGCACACTGCGCCCCGAGCAGGGCTGCGCACCCTGTCAGCCTGGTCCGACAGCAGCGGCGCGGCTCCGACCTGACGGACGGACCTCTTCGCAACGCTGTGCGATGCGTACCGGCGGGCCCTGTAGGCCGCGGGCCGACCTGGCGCGGATCGGCCAAACCAAAGCGCCCGAAGTCGGGCGGCTCAGCCCGTGGCGGCCGAGAGGTGATCGGGCGTGTCCGCCACCGAGGCCGGCCGGTGGCCCGACGGAGTAGCCACCGCACCAGAGGGGGACGGCCGGTGGTGTCGGGCCTGCCCGGCCGTACCTCGAGCCATGAGACCGAGGAGCGCCAGCTCGTCCACCATGGCGCGGGCGAGCCCAGGGAGATCGGGCAGAGCAGACGCGCCGGAGTTGATGCCGACGTAGAGCGTGTCCTCGTAACTCTGGACCGTGATGTTGAGGGCCACCCCGTCGACCACCGGACCCATCGGGTACACCGCCTCCATGCGCATCCCGGCGAAGTAGAGCGCGAAGTCCGGTCCCGGCACGTTGGAGATCATCAGGTTGCCCGCCCGAAGCTTGCGCACCACGCCGGCCCGCACCCCGAACTGCACCATCGGCCGGACCAGGGCGGGTGGCATGGCATCGGTCAGCATGGAGGCCATCGGGCCGTAGCCGACGGCGCGCTCCTGGCGCTTGCACGACCAGCTGCTGGCCTTCACCGTGCGGAGACGCTCGAGCGGTGTCTGCTTGTCGTTGGACAGCGGGACGAACATGGCGGACAGCGAGTTGCCGCCAGCGTCCTCGGTGCCGTCCTCGCGCACAGAGACCGGTACCACCGCCACCAGCGGGTTGTCCACGTCGTGGTCGTAGCGGGTCAGATGCGTCCGCAGCGCGCCCGAGCACACGGCCAGCACGACGTCGTTGACCGTGGCGTTGAATCGCTCGCGCAGGACCTTGACTTCTCGCATGTCCAGCCGGGTGAAGCAAACGTCACGGCGGGGCGAGAGGGCCTGGTCGAACAGTTTGGGCGCGCCCAGCGGAATCGAGACGGGCCCGTTGTCGTCGTTCATGGCGCAGCGGGCCATGCGCACGGCGGTGCGGCCGATCTCTCGGGCCGCCTGCCAGGTCCGGACGGGCCGGGTGAAGAGGTTGGGCAGGGCGTCGGTGACCAAGCGGGCCTGCGAGGGCAGGCGGGGTGGGATCCATGGGCTGAAGCGCTCGATGGCGGCGCGGCCCTCGGGCGTGAGGTCGAGCAGCTCCGCCATGAGTGCGGCACCGGCCACGCCGTCGACGACGGAGTGGTGCACCTTGGCAATGAGGCCCACCCGGCCGTCGGCCAGACCCTCGATCACGTGCATCTCCCACGGGGGCTGGTCGGGCTGGAGCGGCCGACTCATCACCTTGGCCACCATGTCGGTGAACTGCTCGTCACCGCCGGGTGCCGGCAGCGCGACACGGAACAGGTGGTTGGCGAGGTCGAAGTCGGGGTCGTCCACCCAGCGGGGGTGGTCGAGGCCGAAGGGCACGGTTATCAGACGGCGCCGGAAGGGCGTCAGTGCGGGAATGCGGTCGAGCAGCACGTCGCGCACCCGTTCGAACGTGTAGCCTCCATCGGTCGACGTCGGGTCGAAAATGCAGGCGTACGCGATCTCCATCGGCGTCTCCGGTGTGTCGGAGTAGATGAACATCGGGTCGATGCCGCTCAATCGCTGCATGTCTGTCCTGCTCTCCACGAGAATGGTGCGGGTTCGGTGGAACGACTCGAAGATCCGACGAAGCTCGTGCGCTCCCCTCCTTGGCACCCCCAGGAACGGCACGACCTGCAGTCGCCGACTACTCGACGTCGCATGGCTGCTCCATCCAGAGTGCAACATTCGGGAGCACGCAAGCAACCAGAAATCCCTGTATTTCGCAGATCTTTATGATTTGTTCACCTGCTGGCCATGTTTGCCCGGATTCCTCCACCCAACTGCTACGGCCCTGGCAACCAGCTCCTCGGACACCCAGGCCCTGGTGGGAGATCCCGCGTCGGGCCGGCGCAAGGGCGCGGTCGGGCCTCGGGGCAGGTGAGACAGGGAGCAGGACCATGGCGACTGGAGTCGTATCGGCTCGCCGGCACTCCGAGTTGACCAACGGCTCGGGCGGGCTTAGGTCAGGCGGGCTGGCTCAGGTCGGCTAGGTCAGGTCGGCGCGCTGCGCAGCCGGGCGCCACTGTCCCAGCCGGGTGCGGTCCACCTCGAGGCGGCGGGCGAAGCGCTCCTTCTGCTCACCGACGGGACCCGGCCCGGCCCCTCCCGGGGTGCGCCGACGGGTCACCGCCACACCGGGCTCGAGCAGATCCGTGGCGGACTCCCCCAAATCGGGATGGGCGGCCACCAGCTCGACCAGGGGCACGTGGCGCTCGAGCGACTCGCGGACGAGGCTGCCGATCAGTGCGTGGGCCTGGCGGAAGGGCATGCCCTGCTCGACCAGCATCTCGGCCAGATCGATGGCCGAGGCGGCCGGACCGTCCGCCGCCGCCGCCATGCGCTCCTCGTTCCAGGTCACGGTGTCGTAGAGGCCGCGCAGCGCGGCCAGGGCGCGACGCACCTGGACCACCGCGTCGAAGAGCGGCTCCTTGTCCTCCTGGAGGTCGCGGTTGTAGGCCAGCGGCAGACCCTTGAGCGTGATGAGGACCGCGTTGAGGTGACCGATGAGGCGGCCGCTGCGGCCCCGGGCCAGCTCGGCCACGTCGGGGTTCTTCTTCTGCGGCAGCATCGAGCTGCCGGTGGCGTAGGCGTCGTCGAGCGTGGCGAAACCGAACTCCTCGGTCGACCACAACACCATCTCCTCGCCCAGGCGCGACAGGTGCACGCCCAGCAGGGCGAGGTCGAAGAGCGACTCGGCCACGAAGTCGCGGTCCGACACGGCGTCGAGCGAGTTCTCGAAACGGCCGTGGAAGCCGAGCTCGGCCGCCACGTAGTCCGGATCGAGCGGGAGCGAGGACCCGGCCAGCGCGCCCGCGCCGAGGGGCGAGACGTTGAGCCGGTCGACCGTGGTCAGGATGCGGTCCACGTCGCGGGCCAGCGCCCAGCCGTGGGCCAGCAGGTGGTGGGCCAGCAGCACGGGCTGCGCCCGCTGCAGGTGGGTGTAGCCGGGCAGGTACACGTCGGCCGCGTCGGTGGCGCGGGCGGCCAGCGTCTCCTGCAGCGCCATGATGTCGTCGGCCACGCCCGACGAGGGCGCGCCGGCACCACAGGCGCAGGTCGGTCGCCACCTGGTCGTTGCGGCTGCGCCCGGTGTGCAGCTTGGCCCCGACGTCGCCGGCCAGCTCGGTGACCCGGCGCTCGACCGCCGTGTGGATGTCCTCGTCCCCGGGCGCGTAGGCGAACACGCCGGTGGCGAACTCCTCCTCGACCAGATCGAGCGCATCGATGAGCGCGCCCACCTCGCTGTCGCTCAAGATCCCGACCTTGCCCAACCCCTTCACGTGGGCCCGCGAGCCCACCAGGTCGTCGAAGGCCAGGACCTTGTCGTAGGGCAGGCTGACCGTGAACTCGGCCACGGAATCGGCCATGCCCGTTGCGATGCGGCCCTCCCACAGCGTCATGACGCACCCGCGCCGCGATCGGTGCCGCTCGGCGCGCCGGTGCCCTCGGCACCGGGTCCCTGGCGCGACGACCAGGTGGCCACCCCGAGGCCCCACAGGCGGACGAAGCCCTCGGCGTCCTGGTGGCGGAAGGTGTCGGTGGCGTCGTAGGTGGCCAGCCCGTGGTCGTAGAGGGCGACCGGGCTGCGCCGGCCCACCACGGTGCAGGTGCCGGGCGCGGCGAAGCGCAGGCGCACCTCGCCGGTCACGTGGCGCTGGCTCTCGGTGATGAAGGCCTGCAACGCGGCGCGCAGCGGCGAGTACCAGAGGCCGTCGTAGACCAGCTCGGACCAGCGCGGCTCGAGGCGCGCCTTCTCGTGGTGCAGGTCCCGCTCGAGCGTGAGGTCCTCGAGGTCGGCGTGGGCCACGATCAGCGCCAGGGCGGCCGGGCACTCGTACACCTCCCTGCTCTTGATGCCCACCCGGCGGTTCTCGACCATGTCGAGCCGGCCGAAGCCACGGCTGCCGGCCACCGCGCCCAGGCGGCTGATGAGCTCGAAGGGGCTGAGCGACGCGCCGTCGAGCGCGACGGGCAGGCCCGACTCGAAGCCGACGATCACCTCGACCGGCTCGGTCTCGGTCACCCGGGTCAGGGTGTAGACGTCGTCGGGCGCCGGCGCCCACGGGTCCTCGATGGCCCCGCACTCGATCGCCTTGCCCCACAGGTTGTCGTCGATGGAGTAGAGCTTCTCCTTGGTCACCGTGATCGGGATGTCCCACTTGGCGGCCAGCTCGACGCAGTCCTCCCGGGTCAGACCCCAGACCCGGGCCGGGGCGTGGATGGAGAGGTCGGGGGCCAGGGCGCGCACGCCCACCTCGAAACGGACCTGATCGTTGCCCTTGCCGGTGCAGCCGTGGGCCACGGCGTTGGCCCCGTGGGCCCGGGCCTGCGCCACCAGGTGACGCACGATGACCGGGCGCGACAGGGCGGAGACGAGGGGGTACTTGCCCTCGTAGCGGGCGTTGGCGGCCAGGGCCGGCAGACAGAAGTGCTCGGCCATTTCGTCGCGGGCGTCGATCACGACCGCCTCGACCGCGCCGGCGGCCAGGGCCCGGGTGCGGATGGCCTCCCAGTCCTCGCCCCCCTTGTCGGCCGCCTGGCCGACGTTGACGGCGACGGCGATCACCTCGACACCCTCGTGCTCGATCAGCCATCGCACGGCAACGGACGTATCGAGCCCGCCGCTGTAGGCCAGTACCACCCGATCAGACATGCTCATCCTCGCTCTTCCCATTCAATGCGATCCGTTGTGTCACGGCAATGCCCACGCTGATGCCGGCGACGTCGCGCAGGTGCGCGGCCATGGCCGCGCCCCCCAGCTCCTCGACCGCCACCACGAGCACGGTGTCGTCGCCCGCCACCGTGCCGATGATCCCCTCGAGCCCGCTGCGGTCGAGGGCCGAGCCCACGACGTGGGCCGAGCCCGGCGGCGTGCGCAGCACGACCAGGTTGGCCGAGTGCGCCACCTCGACCACCCACTCCCCCAGCACCCGGCGCAGGTGGTCCTCCGGCGCAATCTGCTGCACCGGGAGCTCGGGCAACGCGTACGCCGTGTCGCCGCCGGGCAGGCGCACCTTCACCGCGCCGAGGTCCTCGAGGTCGCGCGACACGGTGGTCTGCGTCGCCTCGACGCCCTCGCCGGCCAGCAGGGCCACCAGCTGGGCCTGGCTCGTCACCGCCTGCGACTCGAGCAGCTTGGTGATGCGGTGCTGGCGCTGGTTCTTGGTCAGCCGCCCCGTTGCCTGGCCGGTCACGGCTCCTCCCCGACCGCCCAGGCCAGGATCCCCCGCATGGCCGTGCGACGGTGGGCGGCCTGGCGCCACACCACGCTGTGGGTCCCCTCGAGCACGGCGTCGCTGATCTCCTCGCCCCGGTGCGCGGGCAGGCAGTGCAGCACGATCGCCCCGGGCGCCGCCCGCGCCACCAGGTCGTCGTCGACGGTGAAGCCGGCGAAGGCGGCCAAGCGCTGCGCCCGCTCCCCCTCCTGGCCCATGCTCGTCCACACGTCGGTGTAGAGCGCGGCGGCATCCTTGACCGCCAGCGCGGGATCGTCCGTCTGCTCGACGTGGCCGCCTCGTCCGACGGCGTCGCCCAACGACTGGAGGGCTTGCATCTCGTCGGACGAGAAGCTGTAGCCGGCCGGCGCGGCGATGCGCATCGCCATGCCCTCGTAGAGCGCAGCCTTGGCCAGCGAGCGCGCCATGTTGTTGGCGTCTCCGACGTAGGTCAGCGTCTGCCCTGGAGCGGCCCGAGACACTCGCGCAACGTCAGCACGTCGGCCACGGCCTGGCAGGGGTGGGCGTCGTCCGAGAGCAGGTTGACCAGCGGGACGTCCATGCCAGAACGGCGCAACGCGGCGCCCATCCGGGTGAAGAGCGCATGGTCGAAGACGCGGGCGCAGATGACGCGGTGGTAGCAGGCCAGGGTGCGGGCCACGTCCTCGGCCGTCTCCCGGGTGTCGAGCCCGACCTCGGCGCCCTGGATGTAGACGGGATGCCCGCCCAGGTCGACCACGGCCATCTCGGTCGAGTTCCGCGTCCGCGCCGAGGGCTTCTCGAAGAGCAGGGCCACGCCCTGGCCGCGCAGGCGCTGGCGCGGCGGCTGCTCCAGGGCCAGAGCCAGGACGCGCTCCCAGGCGTCGTGGTCGAGGTCCTCAATATCGTGCAGGCTGGGCACGGCGTCCGGTCTACTCCCCCGCCGCCACGCCGGGGGCGGCGCCCACCTCGACCAGGGCTTGGCCCAGCAAGTCGAGGGCGCGGGCCAACTCGTCGTCGCCCACGAGGAGGGGCGGGGCCACCCGGACGGCGTCGGGGCGCACCGGGTTGACCAGGAGCCCGAGCTCGAGGGCGCGGGCGGCGACGTCCCCGGCGATGGGCGCGTCGAGCTGGGCGGCCAGCAGCAGCCCGGCGCCGCGCACGGACACCACCCCGGGCAGCGCGGCCAGCCCGGCCGACAGGGTGGCGCCGGCTCTGCGGGCCCGCCCACACACGTCCTCCTCCTCCATGGTGGCCAGCGTGGCCCGCACCGCCGCCAGGGCGAGGGGCTGGCCGCCGAACGTGGAGCCGTGGTCTCCCGGTCCGAAGGCGGCGGCCACCTCGGCCCGGGCCCAACAGGCGCCCACCGGCATGCCGTTGCCGAGCGCCTTGGCCATCGTGACCACGTCGGGCTCGAGCCCCTGGGCCTGGAAGGCGAACCAGTGCCCGGTACGCCCCAACCCGGTCTGCACCTCGTCGAGCATCAGCAACGCGTTGCGCTCGGTGCACAGGTCGCGCACGGCACCCAGGTAGTCAGAGCTCGGCACCATGACCCCGCCTTCACCCTGGAGCGGCTCGAGGAGCACAGCAGCCACGGTGTCTTGGTCAAGCGCCTTGTCGAGCGCGGCCACGTCGTCGTAGGGCACGTGCACGAAGCCCTCGGGCAGCGGCACGAAAGGCGCCTGCTTTTCGGGCTGGCCCGTCGCGGTGAGGGTGGCCAGCGTGCGCCCGTGGAACGAATTGTCCGCACTGATGACGACGTGACGGCCGGCGCCGGCCCAACGCCGGGCCAGCTTGAGGGCGCACTCGTTGGCCTCGGCCCCCGAGTTGGCGAAGAAGACCTGCCCGCCCGCCTGCCCGCTGCCCCCGTTGATCAGTCGGTCGATGGTGCGGGCCACCTCGGGTCCCAGCGCATTGCCGTACAGGTTGGACACGTGGGTCAGCGTGCGGGCCTGCTCGGCCACGGCGTCGGCTACGGCCGGATGGGCATGGCCGAGTGAGACCACGGCCAGGCCCGTGATGAAGTCGAGGTAGGCCTTGCCGTCGGCGTCGTAGACGACTGTCCCTTGGCCGCGCACCAGCGTCACCGATGGCTCGGCGTAGGTGCGCATGAGGTACTCGCGCCCGACTGGGGTCGGTGTCGTCACGGCAGCACCATCGTGCCCACGCCCGAATCGGTGAAGAGCTCGAGCAGCAGGGCGTGGGGCACTCGGCCGTCGAGGATGTGGGCCCGGTTCACCCCCGCCCGCACGGCGCGGGCGCAGGCCTCGACCTTCGGCAACATGCCGCCCCGGATGCCCCCGCTGCGCACGATCTCGTCGATCACCTCGAGCGATGCCTGGTGGATCACGGTCGACGGGTCGTCGGCCACGACCCGCAACCCTTCGATGTCGGTCAGGAAGATCAGCTTCTCGGCGTCGAGCGCCTCGGCCATCGCGCCGGCCACCGTGTCGGCGTTGATGTTGTAGGCCTGGCCGCTCTCGTCGGCCCCGATGGTGGCCACCACCGGGATGATCTCCTCGGCCTCCAGGCGTTGGAGCAGGTGGGGTTTACCACCGCCACGCCGCCCACGAAGCCGAGGTCCACGGGTCTGCGCCGCCGTGATCAGGCCGGCGTCCTCGCCCGACATGCCGACAGCCAGCGGGCCGTGGGCGTTGATGGCCGCCACGATGTCGCGGTTGACCTTGCCCACCAGCACCATGCGGGCGATGTCGAGGGTTTCCACGTAGGTGACCCGCAGGCCGTCTCGAAAGTTGGGCACCATGCCCAGGCGGGCCATGAGCTCGCCGATCTGGGGACCTCCGCCGTGCACCACCAAGGGGCGCATGCCCACGGAGTGCATGAGCACGATGTCCGAAGCGAACGAGGCCAGGGCGGCGGACCCGCCTCCGGCGCCGGCCGCGCCCCCAGGGCGTTGCCTCCGTACTTGACCACGATGACCTTGCCCCAGAACCGGCGGATGTAGGGCAGCGCCTCGATCAACACGGCCGCCTTGTCGGCCGCCGCCTTCTGGGCTCGCGACACCTTCGGCGGGACGGGCACCCGGTCGATCGCGCTCACGACGTCGTCCGGTTCTCGTCGATGTAGCCGTAGCCGAGGTCGGTGCCCAGCACGACGGCCTGACCCGAGCCGAGCCCGAGGTCGCAGTCGATCTCGACGTGGCGTCCGGCCAGGTGGGCCTGGACCGCATGGGCGTCGTGCGCCGCGGCCACGCCGGCCGCGCAGACCACGACGCCTCCGTAGGCCACCGACACGGTGTCGATGTCGAAGGGCGTGCCGGCCGAACCCAGCTCCGAGACGATGCGGCCCCAGTACGGATCCTCGCCGAAGAGCGAGCACTGGACCAGCATGGAGTCGGCCACCTTGCGGGCGGCCACGTGCGCCGCTTGATCGCTCTGCGCCCCGCGCACGCGGACGTGCGCCACCTTGGTCGCTCCCTCGGCGTCGGCCACCATCTGCTCGGCCAGCGACCGGCAGGCCTTGGTCAGGGCGGCCGTCAGGTCGTCGGGCTGTGGGGCGGCCACCGAGCCCGCTGGCCAACACGAGCACGGTGTCGTTGGTCGAGGTGGCGCCGTCGACCGTGATGGTGTTGAACGAATCCGCCACGCGCTTGGGCGAGCGACGCCTGCAGCGTGGTGGCGTCCACGTCGGCGTCCGTGGTGCAGACGGCGAGCATGGTGGCCATGTTGGGCGCCAGCATGGCTGCCCCCTTGGCCATGCCCCCGACCGTGAAGACCGTCGCCCAGGACGACGACCTCTTTTGGCACCGTGTCGGTCGTCATGATCGCCCGGGCGGCCAGCGCCCCGCCCTCGGGGGCTGGCCTGGCGAGCCGCGACGATGGCGCCGAGGCGCGGCTCTGCACGACGTCGATCGGGAACGGGATGCCGATCAGCCCGGTCTGGCACACGAGGATCTCCTCTGCGGCCGCACCGATGCCCGAGGCCGACCGCGCTGCACAGGCCGGGTGCAGGCGTCGCGGCCCGGGGCGCCGGTCGCCGCGTTGGCGTTGCCCGACGTGAGGATCACCCCGGCGGCATGCCCGCCGGACCCGCCGCAGGTGGGCACCGGCTGATCTGGACCGGTGCCGGCCGCGGCCAGGTTGGAGGTGAACACGCCGGCCGCCGGCACGACCCGCCCCTCGGCCGTGGCCACCACGGCCACGTCCGAGCGCGTCGTTCGCCTTGATGCCAGCCGAGCCGCCGGCGGCCACGAAGCCCTTGGGTGCGGTGACGCTCACGGGTAGAGCCCTGCGGTGGGCAGGCCGGTGGTCTCGGGCAGCCCGAGGGCGGCGTTGGCGCACTGGATCGGCCTGGCCCGACGCCACCCTTCACCAGGTTGTCCAGGGCGCAGAGCGAGACGACCCAGCCAGTGCGCGGGTCGACCCGCGCCGTCACGTGCGCGGCGTTGGAACCCGTCGGTCGCCTTGGTCGACGGTGGCTCGTCCGTCACGACCACGAAGGGCTCGTCGTCGTAGGCCTCGTGCAGCGCCTCGACATGACGTCGGCGGTGCGGAGGGAGCCGCTGGCCGCACTCGGTCGGGCGTAACAGGTGGACAGGATGCCGCGCACCATGGGTGCCAGGTGCGGCGTAAAGAGAACCTGGGCGCCGAGAATCTGCTCTATCTCCGGCGTGTGGCGATGGGTCAGCAGCCCGTACACGGTGAAGTCCTCGTCGACCGCGCCGAAGTGCAGCGTGTCCTTGAGCCCACGTCCGGCACCCAGACCCCCGGCCGCGGCGTCGACCACGATGCCGTGCGCCTCGATCAGTTCGCTCCGCAGCAACGGAGCCAGGGCCAGGCCGGCCGACGTCGGGTAACAGCCGGCCGCGGCCACCAGGGTGGCGCGGAGAAGTCGCCGCGGAAGAGCTCGGGCAGGCCGAAGACGGCCTCGGCCAAGCGGCACGCCGTGTCCCGCGCCGTACCACTGCGGGTAGAGGGCGGCGTCTTTCAGCCGGAAGTCGGCGGCCAGGTCGACAATGCAGCCGACCCGGCCCCGCAGCACGGGAACAACTTCTGTGACTCGCCGTGGGGCAGAGCGCAGAACACCAGGTCCAGGCCGTCCAGTGCGGCGACATCGGTCTCCTCGTAGACGAGGCCCGGATAGGCGGCCCGGAGGGAGGGCGTGTGCCCGCCGACAGGCTGTCCGGCGTGTGAGTGGGCGGTGGCCACGCCCACCTCGAAGGTCGGATGGGCGCTGAGCAGGCGCAACAGCTTCGGCTCCCGTATAGCCAGACGCCCCGGCGATGCCCACCTTCATCGCATCAGTATACACATACCTGCATACTCATGCGATGCTCTACTCAGGACGGCTGAGCGAAGTCGACGGCCCCGCTCTCGACGACCTGGGCCACCCGTCCCGGGGCTGCTTGGAAGCTCCAGTACAGGTTCGTATGCGCAATGACCTGGTCCGGTGGGGGTGCCCCATACGACGAGAGGTCCTCGGTCGTGTGGGCGTCGCTCACAAGCGTGGTGTCGTATCCCCGGACGAAGGCGCCGTGCAGCGTCGAGCGGATACAGGCATCGGTCTGTGCGCCAACGACGAAGAGTCGCCCGACACCCAACCTCGACAGCTCGGACTCGAGGGTGGTGTCCTCGAAGGAGTCGCCGTACTTCTTGTCGATGTGCGCATCCGTCTCGAGGGGATGCAACTCGGGGACGATCTGCCAACCATCGCTTCCGATGGCTCGCGCTTCGCCTGAATCCTGGACCCAGACGACGGGCACCTGTTCCCGCCTCGCCTTCTCGACGATGCGCCCGATCTGCGCCACCACAGTGTCACGTTCATGATTCCCCTCGACGACGCCCTTCTGCACGTCAACCACGAGGAGCGCAGCATGGGGCCGGTTCTCGAGTGTGCTCATGGTGCTTCTCTAGCAGCCCGGTGTGACTGCCGCCTCCGGAGGGGAGGCCTCCCGGCCGAGCACTCGCTGCTCCGTCCTCGAGCACGTTCTCACTGCACGAGGACGTGCACCGCGAATGGGCCGCTGCACGGCAGTTGATCTGAGTCCGGATGCAGGCAGGCGCTCTGGGGCACGACGATGTCGGCCGACCCTTCGTGCCACGCTCGGAACTCAGCCACCACAGGTTGGGGGCTCGAGGTCAGAGGACCGAGAACCGTGGGGTCAGTCGAGACCGCAGGATTGGTGAACGAGAACCCCTGCGAACCAGGCAGAGGCTGCACCGTCACCACCTGGCCGACCACCAGGTCCACGGTGCGACCATTGCTGGAGGCATCGAGCGGAATCAGGGCGGGCACCGTCGTCGTGGTCGTCGTCGCGGTCGGGGCACCAGGTGGGTGGAAGCTGAGCAGGTTGGTCAGGCCCACCGGATCATGCCCGATCGTTGCCGGCAGATCGGCGGTCACGACTGCGGCGTGCAGGCCAATGGAGATCGTCTGGGGTGGCCCGCACGGAGGCCCGAACGGCCGGGTGACCTCCACGACGACGTTGGGGCCCGCGCGATCGACCAGAACCACATTCGGTGTCTGGTCGCACGGCAGAACCGTCGCTGAGATCGTGCCCGAGTATCCCCCGGGATCGCGCGAGACCAGAGCCCACGGCACGGAAACCGATTCTTCGGCCACGCCCACGGTGGGCGGCACCCGAGCTCCGTTGGTGCAGCCACCAGGACCACCCTCCGTATAGATCAGGGCGTCGGTGCCCGTCCGGGCATCGATGACGAAGACCTTGTAGCCGTAATCACTTGCTCGTCTGACCAGGTGCACAGGGGACCTCATGGCCGGACAGGAGAACGCGGCGGGATTCGTGTGCACGACGACGAGCCAAGCCAGTCGATCGTGGAACGACGCCACGGTCGGATACTTGGAGGCCTCGCCGGTCGAGGCGGGTAAACCCGAAATCGCCGGGAAGAATTTGCCGGCCACGCTGACCTGGCCGTAGCCGACCGCCACCCCCTGGGTCGCCGACGCGCTCAGGTCGCCGGTTGAGGCCATGGCCCCGCAGACCGCCTGGTTGGTACTGAGAACGGGCACTTGGTCGCGCCGCGGCGGCTTGACGACGAAGTCACCGCCATCGAGGGAGAACCCGTGGCGTGCCGCTCCCCCGCGGAGGGCCGAGACGGCTGGACCAGAGAGTGTGGCGGACCTGCCCGAAGTCCCCGTGACGCCCGTGGGGAGTGGAGGGACGACGCACGAGAAGTCGGCTGGATTCGGAGCCGGGCTCGGGGCCGCACCCACGGATTCGACTCCGACAACGCTGGCGATGGCGGCCATCCCAGCCGCCGCCGCCACCGTGAGAACGACTCGTATCAACGGCGGGGACGCGATGGCTCGTTCCCTCGAGCAGGCCGGCAGACAGAGACGCACTCTTCAAGAGACGCTTTCGGTCTCGAAATGGTTCGCTCCGCTCCTCAGAGGTGTTTCTGCCAGAACATCCCCTCGCCGATGACCCGGAAGCCCATCATGTCGTTCACGGCGATCATGGGCGCGTTGACCGCCGCGTTCCCAGTGATGACGAAGGAGACGCCTGGCGCGTACCGGGCCAGGAAGTCGAGGTTGGCCAGCTTCACGGCCAGGCCGAGCCGGTGGCCCCGGTGCTCGGGGTGCACCACGGTGATCAGTTGCCAGCACTGGTCCGGTTCGTCGTCCGTCACGAGGAACTCGGTCATCGCCACGGCCCGTCCTGACGGCACGTGCTGGGCCACCGAGCACAGCTTGGTTGCGCCGCGCTCCTTGCGGAGCTGGTCGTACTCGGCCATGCGTGCTGCGTCCCAGACCTCCTCTTCGCGCTCGCCGTCACCGGCCGGTTCGTCGGTCGACATGACGCGCAGCAAGGTCCATTCATCCTCGGCGAACTCGTCGGGCCAGGGCGTCGGAAAGCTGAGCATGCGGTAGTCGGAGGCGTGACGGGCGGAGGCCACGACACGGCGCAGCTCGACCGCGTGCTCCGGGTGGAGTGGCAGGTCGAGACGCCGCGTGTTGCCTGCCAGGTTCGCCACGAAGCCGACTCTCGGCGCGAAGTGCAGCGAGGCGTGATCGTGGGCCTGGGCCACGGGGATGTCGACAATGGTGTTCAGCGAGCGCCGGCCGTCGGCCCGGGCCAGCTCGACCATGTGCTCGACGATGGCCGTGCCGACCCCGTGTCGCCGGTGGCCGGGATGGACGGCCACCGTGATCTCGACGCTGTGCGTGTTGTCGAGCAGTGGGAACTCGAGCAGTCCGACGCCCAGGATGGGACCGCCACGCTCGGAGCGGGCTCCCACCATGAGGTAGCGCTTCGACTTCCCGCCGAAGCGGGCGAAGGCCGTGATGTCGCGCAGGCTGAAGCCGGCCAGTTCCGGCCAGAGCTCCTTGTCGGAGGCCGCCAGCACGGCCGCACCCTCGGCCAGCCCAGCGTCGTCGCTCGGTTCGATCCGGTCAACCAGCACCGGACCACCTTGCCACGGGTCAGCGCAGGACCGCGCCGAACTCCTTCTCGACCGCACCGATGCAGCGGGTCCGCAACGCGCCCACCTCCTCGTCCGTCAGCGTGCGGTCCTGCGCGCAGAAGCGGAGGCGGTAGGCCAGGCTGCGCGCGCCCTCGCTGATGCCGGTGCCCCGGTAGACGTCGAAGAGGGTCACCGACTCGAGCAGGTCGCCCCCTGCTTCTCGCAGTCCTTGGGCCACGGCATCGGCCGGCCGCGAGTCCTCGACCACGAGGGCCAGGTCGATGTCCGACGACGGAAAACGGCTCACCGCGCCGCCCACCGTGATCCTGCGCGGCACCCGCTCCTCGTCGAAGAGCAGCCCGAGGTCCACCTCGAGCCAGCCGATCCGGCGCGGCACCGTGCTGCCGCCAACGCTGCGGGTCAGCCCGAAGGCGCTGGCGACGGCAGGATCGATCTCCCCCACCGCACCGATCACCAGGGGCTCGCTCCGGCTTGCGGTGACGACCAGATGGGCCGAGCGCGTGGGGTGGAGCCCAGGCAGCGGCGGCAGGCCGGCACCGGGTGCCAGCAGGCGAACGAGGTCGAGGCGGAAGGCGTCGGCCAGGACGTGCCAGGACACGACGGCCTGGCGTGCGTCGTCGTCCTCCTGGGCGAACACGGCGGAGAGCAGCTCGCGCTCGCCCGGCAACTCGGCCCGCTCGGCCCCACCGGCGCCGGCGCGTTCGACGACGCGTGGGAGCCCGGCACCTGGGTGCGAGAAGACCACGCCGACCTCGAAGAGCCGCACGTCGCCCTGGCGCCGGGCCGCGTTGTAGGCCAGCGCACCCAGCAGGCCGGGCAGCAGGGATCGGCGCAGGTAGGGCTTTTCGGCATCGAGCGGGTTGGACACGCGCACGGCCTTGCCGGTCAACCCGACCTCTGCGTGCTGCCCCGCGGAGACGAAGGTGTCGGTCCAACCTTCCGATGCACCGAGGCCGCAGAGCACGTCCTTGGCCACTCGACGCTTGCGCTGGAGCGCGGTGAGCCCGCCGGGCTGCGGCCAGGTCGGCGTCTGGCGAGGCACGTTCGAATAGCCGAAGGTGCGGGCGATCTCCTCGATCACGTCGTCGACGCCGTAGGGCTCGGGCCGCACATCAGGACGGTTGGACGGGATCATCACCTCGAGCACCCCGTCGCCGCCTGGCTCGAGGACCGTGAAGCCGAGCGGGCCGATCAGCTCGGCAATGCGCTCCCCGCTGAGCTCGACGCCTATCTGGCTGTGCACCCGGGCCACTGGGACGCGCACCACGAATGGCTCGGGGACATGGCCGCGCACGTCGAGCAGGCCGTCGGCCACCTCGAGGTCCGGCACGCTCTCGCCGAGCAGCTGACAGAAACGGGCCACCGCGGTCTCGATCCCCCAGGGATCGCAGCCGCGTTCGAAGCGGGCCGAGGCCTCTGTGCGCAGGCCAAGCCGCTTGGAGGTGCGGGCGATAGCCATCGGGGTGAAGTAGGCCGCCTCGAGCAGCACCTCGGTCGTGCCCTGGGCGATCTCCGAGGAGGCGCCACCCATGATCCCGGCGATGCCGACCGGCGTGTCCTCGGCGTCGCAGATGAGGCAGTCTTCGCCGGTGTCGCCCAGGCTGCGTCCCCGCACGCCCACCGTGCGTTCCACCCCGTCGAGGGTCTCGATTGTCTCGCCCGGGCGGGCCCGGCGCACCGTCAGGCCGCGGCCGGGCAGCAGGGTGATGTCGTAGGGGTGGGTGGGCTGCCCGAGCTCGAGCATCACGTAGTTGGAGGCGTCGACCACGTTGTTGATCGGGCGCATGCCCGGCCAGGAGGAGGCGCTGGGCGATCAGCCGGGGCGACGGTCCGACGGCGACGTTGCGCAGCACGCCCACGGTCAGGCGCGGGCAGAGGTCGAGCGACTCGACGAGCGCGGTGGCGGCGGAGCCGACGGGCCAGCCGCTGGCGCGGGGCAGCGGGGGCTCGGGCGCCCTGAACTCCAGACCCAAGCGGGCGGCCAGGTCACGGGCGACCCCGACCATGCTCCAGGCGTCGGGGCGGTTGCCCTCGACCGCCAGGTCGAAGACGACGTCGGGGACGAGGCCGAGCGCCTCCATCAGCGGGGTACCCGGCTCGCCCGGCGCGTCCTCGCCCAAGATGAGCAGGCCGGCCGAGTCGTCGGAGAGGCCGAGCTCGGTGCCCGAGCAGAGCATGCCGTTGGACACGACGCCGCGCAGTTTGCGCTGGCCGATCTCGAAGCCTCCGGGGAGGATGGCACCGACGGGGGCAAGCGGGACGCGGTCGCCCACCGCGAAGTTGGAGGCGCCGCAGACGATCTCGAGCGGCGTGCCGGTGCCGGCGTCGACCCGGACGAGGCGGATCTTGTCGGCCCCCTTGATGGCGGAGATCTCGAGGACCCGGCTGACCACCACGTCGCCCAGGCCCTCGCCCACGTACTCGATGCCCTCGACGACAAGGCCGAGATCGTCGAGCGCGGCGCGCAGGGTCCCCACGTCGTCAGGGAACTGGGCGAAGTCACGGAGCCAGCTGAGTGGAGCGCGCAAGGGGGATCCTCGTGTGGGTGGGCCGGGTCAGAACTGCGTGAGGAAGCGGATGTCGTTCTCGAGGAACGAGCGCATGTCCGGGATGGCATGACGCATCTGGACCAACCGGTCGATGCCGAAGCCGAAGGCGAAGCCGGACCAGACATCGGTGTCGATCCCCACGGCGGCGAACACCGCCGGGTCCACCATGCCGCAGCCGCCGAGCTCGATCCACCCGGTGTGCGAGCAGGTCCGGCAGCCCTCACCCAGGCACACGGTGCAGGTGATCTCGAGTTCGGCCGAGGGCTCGGTGAAGGGGAAGTAGGCGGGCCGCAGGCGCGACTCCATGCCGCGACCGAAATAGGCCTCGGTGAAGGACTGGATGGTGCCGGCCAGGTGACCGAAGGTGATGCCCCGGTCGACGACGAGACCCTCGATCTGGTTGAAGACGGGGAGGTGCCTGGCGTCGGGCGTGTCCAGCCGGAAGCACTTGCCCGGCATCACGGCGTGGATGGGCAGCGTGCCCTGGCGCACTGCCTCCTCCATGAGGTGGATCTGCACGGGCGAGGTGTGGGTGCGCAGGAGAACGGTCTCGGGCTCGCCGACGTCGAGGTACATGGTGTCGTACATGCCGCGGGCCGGATGGGCGGGCGGGATGTTCAGCGCTTCGAAGTTGTACCAGTCGGACTCGGCTTCGGGTCCCTCGGCCACGGTGAAGCCCATGCCCACGAAGACGTCCTCGAGCTCGGCCCGGGCCTGCGTCACAAGGTGGAGATGCCCGCGGGCCGAGGCGCTACGCACCTGGGCCGGGATGACCTCGGTCAGGTCGAGGCGGTCAGCGGCCAGAGCGGTGGTCCGCTCCCTTTCGACCAGGTGCGCACGCCGGGCGGCCAGCTGGCCCTCGAGCCGCGTCCGCACCTCGTTCAGCTGGCGCCCGGCTTCCCGGCGCTCATCGGGAGTCAGCCCCCCCAAGGCGCGGTGGGCCCGGGTCAGGGCGGATCGCTTGCCGAGGTACTCGGTCTCGACCTGGGCCAGGGCATCGGTCGACGGCGCGGCCGCGATGGCCTCCTCGGCCACGTGCGCCAGGCCATCGATGTCGAGATCCACGTTGTCAGTCACCATGTCGAACCGTGCCGCCCTCGTCGGCATCGGAGGAGATGCTACGTGCCCCGGCACCCCCGGCCCGGCGCTGGCGGGCGGCCTCGAAGCCGACCACCGCGCTGGCCACGCCCACGTTGAGCGATTCGGCTCGGCCCTCCATCGGGATGGCCAGCGCTCCGTCGAGCACTTGGCACAGCGCGCCGTCGAGTCCCGAGGACTCGTTGCCGAGGAATACCGCGCTCGGCACCGTCCAGTCGAAGCTGGCGTAGTCGTCGCCCTGGCGCACCACCGTGGCCAGGGTGCGGAACCCGGCGGAGGAGAGCTCGTCCGCCACGGCGACCGGGTCGTCGCGCACGGCGAAAGGGATGTGGAAGAGAGAGCCGGCCGAGGCCCGCACCGTCTTGGGGTTGTACGGATCGACCGAGTCGGCGGCAAAGAGCACCGCGGTCGCGCCTGAGGCGTCCCCGGCCCGCAGGACGGTGCCGGCATTGCCCGGGTCGCGCACGTCGACCAGGACCAGCACGAGCGAGCCAGGACGCGCGGCCAGCTCACTTGGGTCGGGTTCGTCGAGCATGGGGAGGACGGCCAGGACGGGTTGGGGCGTCACCGTGTCGGCCACGCGCTCGAGCACGCCGGGACCCAGCGGGAAGACCCGGGCGCCCGCGGCCGTGGCCCGGCGGCACACCTCCTGGGTCGGCGCGTCGGAGCCCCCCTCTGGGGAGACGTAGACCGACTCCACCGAGGCGCCGGCCTCGAGGGCACAGCGGATGAGCTCGGCTCCTTCGGCCACGAAGGCACGCTCGGACCAGCGCGCCGAACGCTTCTGCAGCAGCCCGCGCAACCGACGAACCCGCCGGTGCGTGAAGGCCAGCCGCTGGGTCAGGAAGCGACCCCGGCCGCCGGTGACGCCGCCAACGCGTCCTGCGCCGTCTGGACGAGCGCCCCGAACGCGGCGTCGTCACTCACGGCCAGGTCGGCCAGAACCTTGCGGTCGACCTCGACGCCGGCCAGGTGGAGGCCGTTGATGAGCCGGCTGTAGCTCATGCCGTGCTGGCGCGCCCCCGCGTTGATCCTTTGGATCCACAGCTTGCGAAAGTCACCTTTGCGGGCCCGGCGGTCCCGATAGGCGTACTGCATGGAATGCATGAGCTGCTCGTTGGCAGCCCGGAACGTCCGGCTCTTGTTGCCGTAGTACCCCTTCGCCTGTTCCAGGACGGCGCGGTGGTGCTTGCGGCCGTGCACGGCGCGCTTCACTCGGGCCATGGGGGTGCTCCTCTCTTCAAGATCTTTCGGTGGGTCAGGGTGGTGTGCGCCGGAGCGCGGGGCGATGCGGGGCGATCAGATGCCGAGCATGCGACGCGTCGGCCCGCTCGTCAGCCTTGGAGACGTCCGCCTCGCGGCCGAGGCGGCGCGTGCGCACGCTGCTCTTCTTCTCCAGAATGTGCGAGCGGAAGGCCTTCCGCCGGCGCAGCCGGCCGGACGCCGTCACCTTGATGCGCTTGGCGGCGCCCCGGTCCGTCTTCATCTTCGGCATTACGTCATCCCTCTTCGGCTGATGCGGCGACTTCGCTGACCTCTTCGACCACCGGAGTGCTCCCGTTCCCGTTCGCCTCGATGGCGGACGCACCGTTCCCGGAAGGCTCCGGGGCGGCGGCGGCGCCACCCTTGTTCGACCGGTCGGCCCGCTTCTCGTTGGCGGCCTTGGACTGCGCGGCCTGACGGGCCCGCTTGTCGGGAGCGAGCACCATGATCATGTTGCGGTTGTCGAGCTTCGGCTCGGCCTCGACCTTGGCGATGCCCTCCATCTTCTCGGCGATCCGGTCCAGGATCCGCTTGCCGTGCTCGGGGTGGTACACCTCGCGGCCGCGGAACATGATCGTGATCTTGACCTTGTGCCCTTCGTTCAGGAACTTTTCCACCTGACGGGTCTTGGTGTCGAAGTCACCCGGGCCGATCTTCGGCCGGTACTTCATCTCCTTGATCCCGACGTGGACGGCCTTGCGGCGGCTCTCCTTGGCCCGCTGGGCCTCGTCGAACTTGAACTTGCCGAAGTCCATGATCCGGCACACGGGCGGGTTGGCCATGGGGGCCACCTCGACCAGGTCGAGGTCGAGGCTCTTGGCGATCGCCAGCGCCTCGGGCAACGGCTTTATGCCCAGTTGCGCACCGTCGGGGTCCACCAGCCGGACTTCACGGGCACGGATTCGGTCGTTGATCCGGTGCTCTGTTGTGGTTTCAGCGACGATGCGTCATCACACCTCTCACTCGGGCCCACGGTCCTTCCGCAAGCCAATCGGTGGAGCGAGGCCGACCCGCGGGCAGAGCCCGCGTCGGAGACGAACGACCTGGCGCACCGGTGCTCACCAAGAGGGCAAGGAAGTGGCCAGGTGGAGGCCCCGCAGTTGCTGGCCTCGCTTCCATGTAGTCAAGGCTGGATATCGTACCAGTATGAGCAGCCTTTGGACACCGTCCGGTGAGCATTTTCCCCAGGAGGAGGCGGCTTCCGCCTCACAATCCCCCCTGGACGACACCGACGTCGCCGAGCCGTCACCCGAGGAGGCCCAGGCGGCGATGGAGGCCATGCGGGCCGAGTTGGCACAGACTCCGGCCGACGTCGTCATCGCCAACCACTGCTACGGCCTCTTCGAGCTGGCGGCCATCTACCTCTCCCAGACGCCCCCGGTCCTCTTCCAGGCCCGTCTGGCCATCGACGCACTCGGCGCCCTGGTCGAGGGCCTGGCCGGACGCCTGGGCGAGGCCGAGCCGCAGTTGCGCGAGTCGCTCTCCCAGCTGCGCCTGGCCTTCGTGAGCCTCGAGGGGGCCGAGTCGTCGGCGGCCGAGAGCTCGGCCATCAACGGGCAGGCCTGACCCGCCGGACGCTCAGGGCTGCGGGGTGCTGGCCGTAGCCGCAGCCGCAGCCAGCCCCTCCACCGTCTGTTTGATGAATTTGCCCAGCTGGCGGCGGTAGAACCCGCCCGTTCCGGGCACCTTGGCTCGGAAGGTCGAGCGCCACCCGATGGTGGTCCCGGATCCAGACCGGCTGAGCGTGATCACGGCGACGTAGTCACGGATGGCCAGGCCCTGCTCGAGCACGTACGAGAAGGCCTCGTCGGGCCGGCGCTCGACCACCCGTTCCCTGCTCCTGACCCGGCCAGTGGTGAAGAGCCGGATGGCTCCGAGGCCCTCGGGCAGGCCATCGCCCGGGTCAAGCAGTTGGAACGACCCGATGGGCGACCACTCGGGCCAGGTCGAGCCGTGGGCCAGCAAGGCAAACACCTCGGCCGGATCCGCGGCGGTCGTCACCGTGTGCTCGATCACCTGCTCGGCCATGGTGCCTCTGCCTCCTCTCGAACCGTGCGCTGCGGTCCATCCACCCTCTGTGCCGTGAGCCGACTGTACCATTTGGTACATGCCAGGACAATCGGCGCGGGACCGGCTGCTCGACGCCGTGCTCGAGCACTTCACGGCCGAGGGCCTGGGCGAGCAGAGCCTGCGCGGGATCGCCCACGCGGTGGGGTCGAGCCACCGCATGCTCCTCTACCACTTCGGCTCGCACGAGGGTCTCCTGCTGGCCGTAGCCCAGGCGGTGGAGGCACGCACCCAGGGTGCACTGGCCTCGAGGGTGCGGCAGGCGGGTTGGGCCACCGACGACCTGGTCCGCTCCGTCTGGGCCTACGTGGCCGATCCCGCGTTGGGGCCCTTCGAGCGGCTCTTCTTCGCCCTCTACGGCCGCGCCCTCCAGGGTGAGGAGGCGCTGCGCGCCCCTGCTCGACGGCGACGTGGCGCGCTGGCTCGATCTCAACGTGGCGACGGCACGGGCAGCCGGCATCGACGCCGCGCCCGAGACCATCCGGGTGCACGCCCGCCTGGGCCTGGCCGTGGTGCGCGGACTGCTGCTCGACCTCCTGGCCACCGGCGAACGGGCGGAGGTGGGCGCCGCGCTCGAGCTCTTCGCGGCGCGCTACGCCGGCGCAGGGGCCGACGGCGGCTTCTCCGCCGGCTGAGCGGCCGCGGCGGGTGAGAGCGCCCGGGCCTCGAAGTGGCCCCGATGCCCCGGGGCGACGGTGAAGACCACCTCGGTGTCGACCTCGACGTCCCGGCTGCCGTCGGCGATGGCGGTGGCGTGGAACGGGTAGTCGGTGCCGTCGGGCTCAGCGACGCGGCCCAGGCCGCGGGTGTGGTCGAAGGAGGTGACCCGCCCGTGATGCGGCCCGGCGGACGGGATGGGGCCGGCCACCGTCAA
Organism: uncultured Acidimicrobiaceae bacterium; assembly: GCA_963840435.1. GTDB lineage: Bacteria > Actinomycetota > Acidimicrobiia > Acidimicrobiales > RAAP-2 > Bog-473. Next base: position 562,522 of record CAWIYY010000003.1, read on the forward strand.
TGGACGATCTTGGAGAGGGGCAGCTCCAAGATGTCGGTGGCACCCTGGTCGCGCAGGGCGGGGATCAGCGTGTTGATGCCCGACTTGGCCACCACGGTCTCCAGCGCGTAGGCGCCACCCCCCGAGAGCTCCGAGATGGTCGGGGATCGCATGGAGGGCAGGACGCCGAGCACGGCATCGAGGTTCTCGGCCGAGACGTTGAGCTTGACCAGCACCTTGCCCCGCGCTTCGAGGGTCCCCTGGAGCAACGTGAGGATCTGTTCCATGGCGTGGCGCTTCTCGGGGTCGGCGGCGGCCGCCGGGTTGGCGATGAGCTCAGTGTGCGACACCAGCAACGTCTCGATCACCTTGAGGCCGGCGGCGCGCAGCGCACTGCCCGTCTCGGTCATGTCGACCACGGCGTCCGCGATGTCGGGCACCTTGGCCTCGGTCGCCCCGTAGGAGAACGCGATCTCCGCCTCGACGCCGTGGGCGGCCAGCGCCTTGCGGGTCAGTTCGGGGTACTCCGTGCTGACCCGGAGCGGGGCGGCCCGTCCGGCCAGGCCGGCGGCCAGTTCCTTCAGCGAGTTGGCCGGCGACTCGGCCCCGACGGCGAGCACGATCCGGGCCGGGTTCGACGTGTTCTTGGAGTAGGCCAGCTCACCGAGCGAGACCACGGTGCTTCCCCGCTCCTCCACCGTGTCGCGTCCCGTGATGCCGAGGTCGAACAGGCCCTCGGCCACGTAGAGCGGGATCTCCTGGGGCCGCAGGATGCGGACCTCGCTGATGCGGGGGTCGTCGATGGTGGCCCGGTAGGCCACGTCCGAGGCGCGGTTGACGGCCAGGTCGGCGTCCTCGAAGAGCTGCATGGTGGCGCGTTCGAGCGAACCCTTGGGCAGGACGAGGCGGAGCATGGCGCACAATCTTCGCAGATGCACCAGGGCCTTCCGTGCGTCCCGGCGCTGGCGGGAGGCGACCCGGGGCACGGGTCAGGCACACTGTGGGCCGTGGCGCCCTCCGAACCCTACGACGCGCAGAACTTCCTCCGGCTCCTGGGCATCGAGGTGCCGATGCCCGACGAAGACCGCGACATGGTGGCCCGGCTCACCGTGAGCCACAGCCTCATCGCCGGCACCGGCTACCTGTGGGCTCCGGTGGTCATCGCCATGGCCGACGCCTTGTGCGCGTTCGGCGTGAGCCGTCACTGGCCCGAAGGCGCCCAAAGCTTCACGACGCTGAATTGCTCCTCGCAATTCCTGTCGAGCGCGCGGGAGGGAGAGGAGGTGACGGCGACGGCGTCGCCGCTGCACCTCGGACGCTCGACCCAGGTGTGGGATGCCTCGGTGACCAACGAGACCACCGAACGCCTCATGGCGTCCTACCGCTGCACCCAGCTGATCCTGTACCCGGAGGCGCCGCGGCCCTAGTGCGTGCCCGGGACGGGGGCGTCGGAGCGGCTCGAGCATCTGGAGCTCGGTGGCGGCCGCCTCCATGATCCTGTGCCGGGGCCGGGAGCCGCCGCCCACGAGACGGTCCCGCCACTCGTCCGGCTCGTAGTGGGCCGGGTCGGTCGAGCGCACGAACTGGCGCACCACCCGGACGAAGCGCGCCGGGTCCGTGTGGTGCGGGAAGTGTCCCGCCTCGTCGAAGATCTCGAGCTCGCTGCCGGGGAAGGCCAGGTGGGCCAGGCGCCCGTGGCCGAGCGGGATGATGGCGTCACGCCGGCCCCAGATGATGAGGGTGGGCACCCCCTCGGCCAGGTAGGCCCGATCGAGCATGGTGATGACCTGGCCCTGCCAATCAACGCCGGAACGCAATGTGCGCAGGATGGCCCGCCGGGCCTCGGTGTTGGGCAGCGCGTCGAAGACGGCCAGCATCTCCTCGGCGTCGCGGCCGAGTGCCGTGTTGAGGATCCGGAGCAACCCGGCACCCGCTCGGCTCAGGATCTTGACCGGCGGCGTTCCGAGGAGCGGCATGAGCACCTCGATGCCGGGGATGGCGGCCGCCCGCAGCAACGGGCTGACCGAACGGCCCACTCCTCCGCTGCCGACCAGGACGAGCCGCTCGCAGCGCTCTGGGAACTGGTAGGCGAACTGGGCCGCCACACCGCCGCCCAGCGAGTGGCCGAGCACGGTGGCCCGGTCGATCTCGAGCACGCTCAGCAGGTCCCGCATCCCGTTGGCGTAGCCCGCCACGGTGTAATCGGCGCGCGGCTTCTCGGAGCGGCCATGGCCGAGCAGGTCCGGCGCCACGACCGTGTGGTGTTCGGCCAGTTGCTCGAGCACCGGGCGCCAGCTGTCCGAGCTGTCGCCGATGCCGTGGATCAACAACAGCACCGGTCCGGTCCCCGCCTTCACATAGGCCCGGCGATACCCGTGCACGGTGACGTAGCGAACCCGGAAGGGGCCCTCGCGACGCACGCCGGCCCGGTGGCGGATGGCGTTGGGGTCGATGGCCGACGATCCGGCCGCCGGCCCGATGAAGGTCGGTTGCCCGGTGGTGGTGGGCTGCGGCGGGTGGGGCGGGTGGCGGGGGCGGCGGGTGGCGGGCCGGAGGAGTCAGCCCGAGGCCGTCCCGCGTCACCGGGGGTCGTCTCGGCCTGTGTCATCTCGTCCGTCCGATCCATGCCGACCTCCCAACCCGGTCTGCTTGGCGTGCGTGCGTTCGTCGGATCCACCGCGCTGCTGCACGCTACGCAGCAGAGGTGTTCGGGCAGTGTCAACTGCGTGAACGCTCCATGAATGCCCAACTGGGCCGGGGTCGAACCCTCCTAGTCCGACAGCGGGCGCGTGCGCAGCAGCCGCACCATCTCGATCCCGGTGAGCGCCGCCTCCCTGCCCTTGTTGGAGTCGTCGGGCTGTGAACGCTCGAGCGCCTGCTCGAGGGTGTCGGTCGTGAGGACGCCGAAGACGACCGGCAACCCCGTGTCGAGCTGCACCCGCTGGAGACCGGAGGCGCACTCCCCGGCCACGAAGTCGTAGTGGCCGGTGTCGCCGCGGATCACGGCGCCGAAGCAGAGCACGGCGTTGACCTTGCCGGCGTGGGCGAAGGCCCGGGCCACCAGCGGCAGCTCGAAGGCGCCGGGGGCCCAGGCCACCGTGACGTCGCGCCGGTCGGTGCCCGCCTCGGCCAGCGCACTCAGCGCGCCCTGCAACAGCCGCATCGTCACACCGCCGTTGAAGCGGGCGCAGGCGATCCCGAAGCGCAGGCCGGTGCCGGTGTGCTCGCCCTGCAGGTTGGCGCCCACCTGCGCCGCGACGTCGTCGAGCGCGCCGTCGGGCAGAGCCATCAGGTCGGCTTCGGCCATCAGCGGAGACCGGCGGGCAAGGGAGCGGGCGCGGCGGGTGTCACGGCCTCACTGTGTCACAGGCCGCGGCGGCTTACAGGACGTCGTCGAGGCCCTGGAGGAGGTGACCCATGCGCTCGCGCTTGGTGCGCAGGTAGGCGATGTTCTCCGGGTTCGGCGAGGGTTGGAGCGGCACCCGCTCGGTGATGTCGAGGCCGAAACCCTCGAGGCCGCCGTACTTGACCGGGTTGTTCGTCATGAGGCGCATGGTGGTCACGCCCAAGTCGACCAGCATCTGGGCGCCGATGCCGTACTCGCGGCTGTCGACCGGAAGCCCCTGGGCCAGGTTGGCGTCAACCGTGTCCGCCCCTTCCTCCTGGAGCTGGTACGCCCGGATTTTGTGACCGAGCCCGATGCCACGGCCCTCGTGACCGCGCAGGTAGATCAAGACGCCCCGACCCTCGCGCTCGATGAGGTCCAGCGAGGCGTGCAACTGCGGTCCGCAGTCGCAGCGCAGCGAGCCGAAGACGTCACCGGTCAGGCACTCGGAGTGGACACGGACGAGCACGTCCTCGGTCCCGGCCACGTCGCCCATGACGAGCGCGAGGTGCTGCTCGTTGTCGAGCACCGACTCGTAGACCATGGCCCGGAACTCCCGGCCGTTGGCCGGGATGCGGGCCTCCGAGACCAGGCGCACCAGCTTCTCGTTCTGGCGCCGGTAGCGGATGAGGTCGGCGATGGAGATCAAGGGCAGGTCGAACTTCTTGGCGAAGCGCTCCAGGTCGGGCAGGCGGGCCATCCCCGACTTGTCCTCGGTGACGATCTCGCACAGCACGCCGGCGGGCGAGAGCCCGGCCGCCCGGCTCAGGTCGACCGTGGCCTCGGTGTGGCCGGCTCGCTTGAGCACGCCCCCGGTCCGGTAGCGCAGCGGGAAGATGTGACCGGGCCGGTTCAGGTCGTTGGGCCGGGTCTCGGCGTCGATCAGCGCGGCAATGGTGGCGGACCGGTCAGAGGCCGAGATGCCCGTCGTCGTCCCGTGGCGGTAGTCGACACTGACCGTGAAGGCGGTGCGCTGGGCCTCGGTGTTGGCGGTCACCATGAGCGGGAGGTCGAGAGCGTCCGCCCGCTCGGGCAGCAGAGGGACGCAGATGACCCCGGACGTGTGGGTCAGGAAGAAGGCGATGTTCTCCGGGGTGGCCGCCTCGGCCGCCATGACCAGGTCACCCTCGTTCTCCCGGTCCTCGTCGTCGACGACGACGACCATGCCCAGGCGCGCGACGGCGTCCACTGCCTCCTGCACGCTCGAGAACCCCATCAGGCTGCTACCTCCACTCGAAGATCGTCACCCAGGCGTTCCACCGACACCAACCTGCCCTTCCACACGTCCTCAATTGTGCCAGCTCCTGGACCGGAAAAGAGCGGTCGGGCGTCGTCGCCCCCGAAAAAGACCGGAGCGAGGTACACCACGTAGCGGTCCACCAGGCCGGCGGCATGGAAATCGTGGGCCACCCGGGCGCCGCCCTCGACCAGCAACTGGAGGACCCCGCGGCGACCGAGCTCGTCCAGTACCTGAGCCGAGATCGCCGGAGAGCTCGAGGGCAGGCTGCACCCGGGCTCCCTCGGGAGCGCGGCCAAGCACCACCCGGAGGGGCTGGGCATGGTCGACGCCGTCGTCCAGGCGGACCGTCAGCTCGGGGTCGTCGGCTCGCACGGTGCCGGCCCCGACCAGCACGGCGTCGGAGCGGGCCCGCAGCCGGTGCACGTCGCGCCGGGCCTCCTCACCCGTGATCCAGCGGCTGGTCCCGTCGGGTGCGGCCGTGCGGGCGTCCAGGCTGGCCGCCATCTTGAGGACGACCCAGGGCTGACCGGTGGTGCGGTGCTTGAGGTATGGCGCCAGCTGGTCGGAGACTTCCGCCGCGGCCACGCCGAGGGTGACCTCGATGCCGGCGGCGGCCAGCGCGGCCAGGCCCTGCCCGGCCACCTGGGGATCCGGGTCCTCGACGCCGACGACGACCCGGGCCACCCCCGCTTCGACGATGGCGTCGATGCAGGGCGGGGTGCGCCCGTGATGGGAACAGGGCTCGAGCGTGCTGTAGAGCGTGGCGCCCCGGGCCGCCACTCCGGCCTGGCCGAGGGCGGTGACCTCGGCGTGGGCACCGCCCGGCGGCGCGGTGGCCCCCTCGCCGATGACGGTCTCGCCGTCCGCCGCCACCAGGACGGCTCCGACCCACGGGTTGGGCGTGGTGACGGAGCGCACGGTGGCGGCCAACTCCATCGCCCGCCCCATGTGCTCGACGTCGTCCATGGTCACGCCCTCGTCTGCTCTGGCTGCGCCAGCTTGCCTGGAGCAATTATAGAACACGTTTCATTTTCTGTCGAGATCCCCTGGTCAGGAGGCTCGCAACTGCGCGATCAGTTCCCTGATGTCCTGAATGAGGGCCGTGTGGGGCGCCGCCTCGAGGGTGGCCCGGTCGTGGGCGCCGCTGAGCACGCCGATCACCGCGCCGGCGTGGGCCGCCGTGCCCGCCTGCAGATCGCTGACCGTGTCGCCCGCCACGGCCACGGCGGCCGGGTCCTCGCACGCCGAGGCGCTCCATGGCCCCGAGGATCAGGTCGGGGGCCGGCCGGCCCCGCCCCACGTCGGCCGGGGAGAGGGCCAGGTCGATCTCGGAACGCCAGCCCAGCGCGTCCAGCAGGGCGTCCCGGGTGCTCGGAGCGAACCCGGTGGACAGGCACACCTGCACCCCGGCCGCCCGCAGCTCCCGCATCACGTCGAGCGCGCCGGCCATCTCTTGGATCCCTCCGTCGGCGACGGTCTGCTCGTAGGCGACGGCGAATGCCGCGGTGGCCCGGGCGGCGGCCTCGGCGTCGAGGAGCGCGGCGAAGACGTCCGCCTTGGACCAGCCCATCGTCTCGAGCACCAGGGCGCGGGCCTCGTCGTGGCGGAGACTCCCCGGCTCGATCCCCACGGCGACCAGCGCGGCCTCGAAGGCCGACTCCACCGCGCCGTCGTCGCGCACGGTGGTGCCGGCCATGTCCAGGCAGGCCAGGGCGAAGCGACCGATCACGCGGCCACCCCGGCAGCGGCCAGGGTGTCGGCCGCGATGGCGGGCGAGCACGTCATGCCCCGGCCACCCGGCCCGGTCACCAGCCACACCGACTCCTCGACTTCCTCACGCAGGCAGACCCGGCCGTCGAGGCACTGGGCGTAGACACCCTCCCAGCGCCGTCGGACCGGGGGCGGCGGACCTCCGAGGATGCGGCTCGCCCGCCGCAGCAACTCCTCGCTCGGGTCCTCGCTGAGAGCGAAGTCGAAAGGTTCGTCGTAGGCGTGGGTGTCGCCGATGGTCAGCCCGCCATCGAGTCGTTGCACCAGGAGGAGCTGGAGCCTGTGCTCGGCGGCAACCGGATTCTGCGGGGGCAGCCGTTCGAGCGGGGCCACCTCGTAGGCCGGGTAGTAGCGCAGCGAGTCGGCGTCGGCCAGCGAGGTGGTCACGGTGCCGGGAAAGGGCGCCGTTTCGAGCATCTGCAGCCGTACCCGCCGGAGCGCCGTGGCGTGGCGAGCCGTCTCGGGGAGATGGTCGTAGGCGGCGCCGGTCGCCACGACGACGATGTCACCCTCCCAACGCGTCCCGAGCGCGTCCACCACCGAACGCGGTCCCAGCGAGACGACGCGGCGAGCCGGATGGAACGAGTAGCGGTCGGGCGCCCGCCGTTCGAGATCGGCCCGCAGCGCGTCGGCGGCCCGCCGCGGTTCGACCGCGCCGTCGTGCACGCAGTGCAGCGCACCGGCGACCTCGTCCCCGCGCACCTCGGGATTGGCCGTCCGGACCTCCGCCGGTTCGAGGAAGGTGATGCCGCGCTCGGCGGCGTCCGGCAGGCGGGCGAAGGCCTGCATCACCGCACGCTCGGTGGCGTCCGTCGCCACGGTGAGCGACCCGTTGGCCCGGAAGCCCAACCCGGCGACGGCCGATCCCACCTCCTCCCAACGGCGGCGGGCCCTCCGGGCCACCTCGAGCTCGGCGCCCGAGCGCCGTCCGCTGACCCAGACCAGTCCGAAGTTGCGGACCGAAGCCCCGACCGGGCCGGCCTCCGCCTCGAGGTGGTCGACCGCGAAGCCGGCCTGGACGAGCTCGAAGGCATGCCAGGTGCCGACGATGCCGCCACCGACGACCACGCCCCTCCCCCTCATGGCCCGGCGCTCAGCCGGTGACGTGGATGGAGGAACGGATGGCGTCGGCCGCCTCCCAGGGGCGCTCGTGCCCGAAGATGGCACTGCCGGCCACGAAGACGTTGGCGCCGGCCGCCGCGGCCACGGGGGCGGTCTCGGTGTCGATGCCCCCGTCGACCTCGAGGTCCACGGCGAGACCGCCCGCCGCAATGGCTCGGCGCACCTCACCCACCTTCGGCATCACCTCACCCATGAAGCTCTGGCCGCCGAAGCCGGGGAACACGGTCATGCAGAGCACGAGATCGACGCTGGAGAGGTACGGCGCGACCGCCTCGAACGGAGTGTCCGGATTGAGGGCGAGGCCGGCCCGGAGCCCGAGGCTGCGCATCTGGGCGATGAGCTCGTCGGTGTCACCGATCTCGACGTGCACCGTGCACCCGTCGGCACCCGCCTGGGCGAACGCCTCGAGGTAGCGACCGGGTTCGGTCATCATCAGGTGGCAGTCGAAATAGAGCGGCGTATGTCGGCGCAGCGACGCCACCACCGGCGGACCGATCGTGACATTCGGCACGAAGTGACCGTCCATGACGTCGACGTGGAGCCAGTCGGCCGACGGTGCGACCTCGCCCACTTGCTCGGCCAGGAGGCCGAAGTCGGCCGAGAGGACTGAGGGTGCGATGCGCACAAGACCGGGCCGCCCCGCAGCGCGCCGTCCGTTCTCCGCCGCGTCCGGCACGTGGTTTGGTGGCGCGCTCAGCTGAAGCGGGCCCAGCAGAGAATGCGCTTGAACCCGTAGAAGTACGGCTCGCGCTCCCCCTGCTCCTCAATGAGGCGCTCCCGGTAGCGCTCGACGAACGCGTCGAACATCTCGGGTTCGAGCCTCTTGCGATACGGCGTCAGCAGGGTGCCCATGACCCACTCGACCACTTCGCCGGTGGACTCGAGCTCGTGGCCGTAGACCTCCATGCGCACCACCTGGTCCTTGGCACCCAGCTCGTAGAGCAGGTCGGCGTAGAGCTCTGGCGAGAGCACGAAGCGTCCACGATCCTCGGGCACGTCGCCGTAGAGGGCGTCGATGAACGGTGACTCGTTGGCCACCTCATGCGCCAGCAGATGCGAGGGATGGCGGTAGTTGGCCGGAACCTGGAAGGCCAGCTGCCCGTCGGGACCGAGCGCGGTGCGCATGCGGGCCAGCAGATTGAGGTGGTCGTCGACCCACTGCAGCGCGGCGTTGGAGAAGACCAGCTGCAGTCCCTCCCCGAGCCAGGAGGAGATGTCGCCCTGGACGAACGAGAGACCGGCCACGCCGGCATAGGCCGCCTCGGCGCGCTCGAGCATGGCTGGAGACGAATCGACGCCGACCGTCTGTTTCGCCTCCATCTCCTCGTGCAGGATCTTGGTCAGGTCTCCGGTCCCGCAGCCGAGATCGACGACCTGTCCACCCGGCACCGGGTGACACAACATCAACAGATCGTCGAAGGGCTGCTGGCGCTCTGAGCGGAAACGCTCGTACTGATCCGGGCTCCACCCGTCGATCGGAGTCAGTGTCACCGCTCTCATGTTTAGTCCGTTCCCAGGCGCTCGCCTGCCGCCGGGCGCACGCCGCGCAGCCACTCGTCGGCTGACATGGGAGAACGGCTCTCCGGCTGCACCCGGAGCAGGCGCAGGGAGCCGCTCCCGGTGACCACCTCCCCGCCGTGCAGCTCGCCCGGGATTCCGCCCCCGGCCTCTCCCTCGCTGGTCACCGCCACATCGAGGACGTTGAGGCGCTTTCCCCGAAACGTGGTCCAGGCCCGCTCGAGGCGCACGACGCGTGCGAGCTGGACGGCGGGGGCGGCCCAGTCGAGATGCAGGTCCTCACGGGTGATCTTCTCGGCCAGGGTGACGTCGCCGTGCTGGGGCACGGGATCGGGAAGACCGGCGACACCATCGGCCAGTGCGTCGACCACGAGTGTGCTGGCCACGTCGACCAGCTCGGCCCGCAATGCGTCGAGCGTGATGTGCTCGTCGATCGGCACGCGGCGCGTGGCGTAGACGGGCCCGGTGTCGAGGCCCGCCTCGACCTTCATCAGGCACACCCCCGTCTGGCGATCGCCAGCCAAGATCGCCCGTTCCACGGGGGCCGCGCCGCGCCAACGAGGCAACAACGAGAAGTGGAGGTTGACCATCGGCACTTCGTCCAGCAGACGGGTCGGAATGATCCGGCCGAAGGCGACCACCACCGCCAGCTCGACTCGCGCACCGGTGACGTCGTCCATGTCGTGGCTCACCGGGATGCCCAACTCGGTGGCCGCCTCCTTGACCGGGCTGGGCGTCGTCTGGTTGCCCCGGCCCCGCCGTCGGTCGGGTCGGGTCACGCACAGGGCGATGTCGTGCCCGGCCGCGACCAGTGCGCGGAGCGGCGGCACTGCCATCTCCGGTGTACCGAGGTAGGCCAGGCGAGCCATTCGCTCACCGTAGGTGATGCCTGGAGGACGGAGCGGTCCGGGTTCGACGCGCTGCGCTCTCGCCCACGGGGCGGGTCGCCCTCGGTAGCCTCGCCGCCATGAGGGTCACATGCGAGGTCGTGGCGGCCCGGCGCGCCGGGGCGAACGGGGTGGGATGACGACAGGCGTGCCGGACGCAGTCACCGGGCCAGTCGGATCCGGCGGGCAGATCGTCATCCTCAACGGCGAGCCCCGCAGTGGCAAGACAGCGGTCGCACGGGCCATGCAGGACCGCGCGACCGAACCGTGGCTCAACCTCGGCGTCGACGCCGCGGCCGGCTGGCTCCCCGGCCGCCTCCGCCCGGGCATCGGGCTCCGCCCCGGCGGCGAACGTCCGGGCCTCGAGGACGCGGTGGTGCTGCTCTACCGGGCGCTCTTCGACGCCATCGCCGCGCACGCCCGCCTGGGCTTCAACGTGGTGGTCGACGTGGGGCTGCACGAGTCGTACTCACGGCCCCTCCCGATCGTCGGCGACTGCGCCCGGCGCCTGGCCGGACTGCCGGTGCTCTTCGTGGGGGTGCGCTGCGCCGCCGACGTTGTCTGGCGGCGCCGGGCCGAGACGTGGGATCAGCACCGCGAGTCGGCCAACCGCTCGCTTCTCAACGCGGTGGCTCGCTGGCCCGAGGCGGTCCATACCTTCGCTTACGACCTCGAGGTGGACACCACGGACTCGAGCCCCGCCGAGTGCGCCGAGCGGGTGCTCACCCGGCTGCGCGCCGGCCCTCCGGGGCGGGCGTTCGCTGCTCTGGCCGGTCGCTGACGCGGGGGCGGCCCGGCCCGGCCGAGAACTTCAGCCCTTGAAGAGAGTGGTCAGCCCGTCGGGATCCCCAGCCGGGAGGTTCAGTGTGCGGCTGCGCAGGATCTTGAGGGCCTCCTTGCGCTGGTCGTCGTCGAGGCGCTCCACCAGCAGGATGCCGTCGAGGTGGTCGAGCTCGTGCTGGAAGACCCGGCCCTCGAGCTCGGTCGCCTCGATGGAGATCTCGTTGCCCTCGAGGTCGAGTCCCACCAGGTGCACCGCGTTCGGCCGCACGATGTCCCAGCTCAGTCCGGGGACCGACAGGCAGCCCTCGTCGTAGACCCACTCCCCGTCGGTCTCGACGATCTGCGGATTGATGACGGTCGCCGGTCCGTCGCCGATGTCGTAGACGAAGAGGCGCCGCTGCACCCCGACCTGGTTGGCCGCCAGGCCGGTCCCCGGAGCGGCGTACATGGTCTCGATCATCGACTCGACCAGGCTCGCGATGGACCCGTCGATGTTCTCGACATCGCGGGTGCGCTCCTTCAGCACGGGATCGCCGTACTGGCGGATGGTCAGGGCTGGCATCGGCCCAGTTTACCGGCGCCCTCCGCCCGGCCCGCTTCGGAGGCTCACACCGTGACCGGATCGACCTCGACCCGCAGGCCCCGTCCTGTGGGGCGGGGGACGCCGGCCAGGAGGTCACAGAGCGCTTCGTGATCGGGGGCGGACAGCAGGAAGCGGCCCTCGGCGAGCTCAGACACCGACACCGACGCTCCCCTCGCCGCCTCGCCCAAGGAGGCGGCGTAGGCCGGAGCCAGGGCGCCCGAGACCACGGCCAGCGCCACGAACGGCGGGAGGGACGCAGCCTGGCGCAGCGCAGCCTCCTCCGCCAGCACCGGCGCCGGCTGGCCGAGCGAGACGGCTTCGAGCACCGGATGGTCCGGCACCCGGGTCTGGACCTGGACCCGGGCCGAGGGCGCGGCGCCCGCCCGGCCACCGACCAGCCGACCGGCCCGCACGAAGAGGGCCAAGGTGTCCTCGGTGGCGGAGAGGCGCGGCGCCAGCAGGTGCAGGTCGATGTCGAGGAAGGCGACGGCCGAGGCCCGGCGCACCCGGTGCAGCACGGCCTCGGTGCCGATCAGCACGGGTGCGGCCGGCACGTCGGGTTCGGCTCCCTTCTTGGGGCCGGCCACCTCACCCACCTCGGATCCGAGGAGGGCGGCCAGCTCCTCGCGCAGGCGACTGACCCCGGCCCGCAGCGTCTTCATGCGCAAGCGGCCGCAGTTGGCGCAGACGGTCGGACGCGTCTCGCCGCAGCGCGGGCAGGCCAGGAGCTCGCTCTCGCGCTCGCTTGGCCGCCGCGGCGCCGCACCGGGCGCAGCGGGCCAACTCACCGCAGTGCGCGCAGGCCAAGAGGCGCGCCCCGCCCGTACGGTTGTAGACGCAGACGAAGGGCCCCTGCTCGCCCACCAGGCCGGGGTCGTCGAGCACCGAGTGGGCCAGACGGACCAGCGCCTCGGAGAACAGACCGGTGCGCGGGTCGGCGGCGCGCCGGTCGACCCGCTCGAGCGCCGGCCAGCCCGCCCGCTCTTGGGGGACGGGTGGTTCCACCGTGATGAGCGCCGCGCCCGCGGTGACGCGCACCGGCGGGACCGGTGAGACGAGCAGGCAGGGCACACCCTGGCGGCGCGCCCGCTCGAGCACCACGTCCACGGCGCTGTAGGTCGGGCTGCTCTCCTCCCGGTAGGCGTCGTCGTGGGCATCGAGCACCACGGCGGCGGCCAGCCGAGGCACCGGTGCCCACGCCGCGGCCCGGCTTCCGAGCACCACGGGCCAGCCGGCTCTCGCCTCGGACCAGTCGGTGGTGGCCGGCCAACCGCGGCGGGCCAGCCGGGCGGCCAGGCGGCTGGCCCACCCGGCCGAGGGGGCGAGCACGAGCACGCTGCCGGCGCCCTCGCCCGGACGGAGCGTGGTCAGCGTCGAGAGCACGAGCTCGAGGAGATCGGTGGCCGGCGGGAGGCGGACCATCGTGGCCCGGGCCACCGAGAGCGCGTCCTCCCACGGGTGGGCAGGGCGGCCGGTCGCCCGGAGAGGCCTCGGCCAGCAGGGGTGGAGCGGGCGGCGGCACGGTCGGCAGGGCCCGCACAATCGTGGAGGGCGAGGCCGTGCCGAGAAAGGAGGAGGCCGGACCGGCCCAGCGCCAGGCGGCCCAGTCCGCCAACTCGATCACAGACGGTGGTGGGCCCCAGCCCAGCCACGACTTGAGGGGCAGCACCTGGCGGGCGCCCGCTTCGACGACGGCGTCGTCCACCACCCAACCCCGCACGCTGCGCCCGTGCAGCGGTACCCGCACCCGGGTCCCGACCACCACCGCGTGGTCCCACGCGTCGGGCACCTCGTAGTCGAACACCTTGCCCACCGCCGCCACCTCGGTGCGCACGCGCACCACCGTGCGAGGAGCCGTCATCGTCGATGCGCTGTCGGGGCCGAGCCGGTGGCCGTCACGGCGTGGTGCTCCCTCGGGGAGCGACCCGTTGGTCAGAGTCCGAGGGCAGACCGCAGCTCGTCGACGCGCGGCGTGGCCTCCCAGGTGAATTCCTTCTCGGACCGACCGAAGTGCCCGTAGGCCGCTGTCTTCTTGTAGATGGGCCGGCGCAGATCGAGATCGCGGGAGATGGCCGCGGGGCGCAGGTCGAAGATCTGGCGCACGGCATCGGAGATCTTCTCGGGAGCGACCGTCTCGGTGCCGAACGTCTCGACCAGCAAGGAAACCGGGTGCGCGACACCAATGGCGTAGGCCACCTGGACCTCGCAGCGCTTTGCGGCGCCCGAGGCCACGACGTGCTTGGCCACCCAGCGCGCCGCGTAGGCGGCGGAACGGTCCACCTTCGAGGGGTCCTTGCCCGAGAAGGCGCCGCCGCCGTGGCGGGCCATGCCGCCGTAGGTGTCCACGATGATCTTGCGACCGGTCAGCCCGGTGTCGGCGTGCGGCCCACCCAGCTCGAAGATGCCGGTCGGGTTGACGAAGATGCGCAATCCCTCAGTGTCGAGATCGCTGGGCAGCAGCGGGTTGATGACGTGCTCGATGAGATCCGGGCGCAGCTGCTCCTCGAGGTCGATGCCTCCGGCGTGCTGCGTCGAGATGAGCACGGTGTCGATGCGCACGGGAGCGCCGTCCTCGTAGACCACCGAGACCTGCGTCTTGCCGTCAGGTCGCAGGTAGCCCACGGCGCCGGCCCGACGCACCTGGGCCAGGCGCTCCGACAGACGGTGGGAGAGCCAGATGGGCAGTGGCATCAGGTCGGGCGTCTCGTCGCAGGCGTACCCGAACATCATCCCCTGGTCGCCCGCGCCCTGCGCGTTGAGCGTGTCCTCGCCGCCGCTGCCCGAGCGCAGCTCCAGGGCGGCGTCGACCCCCTGCGCGATGTCGGGCGACTGGGCGTCGAGCGAGACGAGGACACCGCATGTCTTGCCGTTGAAGCCGTAGGCGTCGTTGTCGTACCCGATGTCGCACACCGTCTCGCGCACGATGGCCGGGATGTCCACGTAGGTGGTGGTCGTCACCTCGCCGGCCACGACCACCAGTCCGGTCGTCAGCAGCGTCTCGCAGGCCACCCGACTCGACGGGTCGCCCTCGAGCATGGCATCCAGGACGGCGTCGGAGATCTGGTCCGCCATCTTGTCCGGGTGGCCCTCAGTCACCGATTCCGAGGTGAATGTCGTCTTCACGGTCAGCTCCGCTTCTCGTTGTGGTGGGCGATCACCCTATCCAATAGCCGATTTGCCACAGCATCCTTGGAGGTCAGGGGGATTTCCACCTGCGATCCGTCGGAGTCCAAGATGACCACGGCGTTGGTGTCGTGGTCGAATCCCACACCGGGTGCACTGACATCGTTCACGACGAGCAGATCCACACCCTTGCGCTCCAACTTGCGCCGGCCGCGCGCCAGCGCGTCCTGCGTCTCGGCTGCGAACCCCACCAGCACCTGGCCCGCGCGGCGGCGGGAGGCCAACGTGGCCAGGATGTCGGGCGTGGGCTCGAGCACGAACTCGGGGATGCCGTCTTCCTTGGACAGCTTGTTGTCCGCCGTCTCCTTGGGCCTGAAATCGGCCACCGCCGCCGCCATGATGACGACGTCGGCCTCGGCGGCGGCGCGCTGCATGGCCTGTTCCATGTCGGCCGCCGTCTCGACGTCGATCCGAGTCAGCGACGCGGCCGCGTCGTCGTTCAGTCGCAGCGGCGACGACGTCACCAACGTGACCTGCGCGCCGCGCTGTGCCGCCGCGGTCGCCACGGCATGACCTTGCTTGCCCGAGGACCGGTTGGTGATGAAACGCACCGGATCGAGCGGTTCGCGGGTGCCTCCCGCGCTCACGACGACGCGAAGACCCTCGAGGTCGCGCTCGGCGCGGGTGGCGCCCAGCCGGGCCAGGACTCGCTCGACGATCACGGCGGGTTCGGCCAACCGCCCCTCGCCGCTGTCCCCGCCGGCCAGCCGGCCGCGCTCGGGCGGGACGACCTCGACTCCCCGCCGCACCAGCAGGGCCAGGTTGTCCCGCACCGAGGGGTGTTCCCACATCTCGGTGTGCATGGCTGGACAAAGGAGCACCGGAGCCCGGGTGGCCAGCAGGGTGGCGGTGAGGAGGTCGTCGGACAGGCCGGCGGCGTAGCGGGCGATGGTGTGTGCCGTCGCCGGCACCACGACGACGAGGTCCGCCGTCTGCCCCAGCCGGGTGTGCGGGATCGGTGAATCCTCGTCCCAGAGCGAGCGCTGCACCGGCTCGGAAGCCAGGGCGGAGAAGGTGACCTCGCCGACGAACCGGGTGGCCTCCGCGGTCAGGACCGGGATCACGTGCACGCCGGCATCGACCAGCTGGCGGCACACCTCGACGGCCTTGTAGGCGGCAATGCCGCCGCAGACACCGAGCACGACCCGCGGCCGCGTCATCGTGGTGTCCCGCTCTCCAACGATCCGGCCATCGGCGGGTGGCCGCCGTGCCTCGGCCGCCAGCGCTAGCTGGCGGTCGGGTCCTCGCCGCCGAGGTCCAACGCCTCGACCACCTCGAGCTCGGCGGTCTCGGGAGCCGCTTCGCCGAGAAGCCCCGACTCGGCCGCGTCGGCGATGGCTGCGGCCAGTGCTGCTTCCTCTTCGGGATCCGGCCTGGTGAAGGTGGCCTTGCCGGCCGCGATCTCCTCGAAGGCGATGGAGACGGGCTTGCCCGAAACCGAGGCAACCTGGGGCGGAACCACCTTGCCCAGGCCCTCGCCGAGGCTGTTGTAGTACGAGTTCACCTGGCGGGCCCGGGCGGAACCGAGGGCAACCAGGGTGAACTTCGAGTCGACCTTGTCGAGGAGTTCCTCGATGGGTGGGTCCATGAGCGTGTGGCGGCCTTGAGCCATCAGGATTCCTCCGGGTTCGCGGCGCAGGGGGCAGCCGAACGAGTCCCATCGATTATAGCCACCAGCTCACCCGTGGCCCGGCGCAGGTCGTCGTTGACCACGGTATATGCCGCGATGGCCCGGCCCCGCTCCACCTCGGCCTGGCCCAATTCGACCCGGCGGGCGATGTGCTCCTCGCTGTCGCCCCGGGCGGCCAGGCGTTCTGCCTGCACCTCGGACGAGGGCGGGAGCAGCAAGATCACCGTGGCGTCCGGTCGCTGGGCCAGAACCTGCTCAGCGCCCTGCACGTCGATCTCGAGCAGCACGTCGCGGCCCGGCGGCGGGTCCGGGATGGGCGTGCCCATCAGGTAGTCGAGGAATTCGGCCCATTCGTAGAAGCCGCCGGCGGCCACGGCCTCCTCGAACGTGGCGCGGTCGACGAAGACGTAGGCCTGCCGCTCACGTTCGCCAGGACGCGGTTCCCGGGTGGTCCAGCTCCGGCTCAGCCAGAGACCTGGATCTCGGGCGACCAGCTCGGCCGCCACCGTGCCCTTTCCGGCCCCACCTGGGCCGATGAGCACGAAGATGCGTGGTTCAGCGCGCAGTCTCTTTGAGCAGCGCATCGCGCTGCTTGGCGCCCAGGCCCTGGAGGCGGCGGCTGTCGCTGATGCCGACGGTCTCCATGAGGCGGCGGGCCTTGACCTTGCCCAGGCCCGGCAGCGATTCGAGGACAGAGACGACCTTCATCTTGCCGATGGTCTCGTTGGAGTCCGCTTCCTTGAGGAGATCCGCCAGGGTCAGCTGGTTGAGCTTCAACCGTTCCTTGACCTCGGCCCGCTCACGGCGAACCTTGGCAGCCTTTTCAAGTGCAGCGGCGCGCTGCTCGGGGGTGAGTGCGGGTGGTTGCGGCATGGCGAGACCATAGCGCCTCTGCCAGGGGCATTCATATGAACTCGGGGTGATTCAGGCCATGGCAACGGACAGTTCGCGGGACAGCGAAACGGCTTCGCGTCGCATCGCGGCGGGGTCCGGACCGTGCCTGAGCAAGCCCCGGGAGCTGCTCGGCAGGACGGTGCCGGGGGCGCACCCGGCGAAGCTGGCGGCCACGTCGGCCGGACCGGCCCCCTGCGCTCCGAGACCAGGAGCCAGGATTACCCCTCCCAGCTGGGATAATGGGTACTTCGACGGGCTCAGTGTGGCGCCGATCACCGCCCCGACCGTGCCGGTCGGCACCTCCTCGGAGGCGTTCAAGGCGGCAATCTCGCCGAGCAGCATGTCCTCGACCGCGCTCCCCCCGGCCGTGGTGGCGAGCTGGAGGCTGCGTCCCTCGGGATTCGAGCTCCGGGCGACCACCAGGACACCCCGCCCGGTCGCCCCCGCCAGGCGGACCAGGGGCGTCAGCGCGCCCAGTCCCAGGTAGGCGTGCACGGTCACGGCGTCGGCGGCCAGCGGGCTGGACTCGCTCAGCCAGGCCTCGGCGTAGGCGTCGGCCGTCGTATCGATGTCGCCCCGTTTGGCGTCGGCGATGACCACGAGGCCGGCCGACCGCGCTTCGGCGATCAGGCGCTCGAGCTCGGCCAGACCGGCCGCACCGTGCCGTTCGAAGAAGGCCACCTGCGGCTTGATCGCGGCAAGCGCACCGCCGAACGCTTCGACGCAGATGCGGCCGAAGGCGCGTAGTCCAGCCGCGTCGTCGCCCAGTCCCCAGTCGGCCAGCAACGTCGACGACGGATCGATACCGGCGCAGAGCGGTCCATGGGCGTCGACCGCCGCCGTCACCCGTTCCAAGAACCCTTCACCCATGACTTCCTCCATTCTCTGAGCCGACGTTGTCCGAGCCGACGTTGTCCGAGCCGACGTTGTCCGAGCCGACGTTGTTCGAGCCGACATCCGCCGAGCCGACCGGCACCCCCGCCCCGGCCGCAGACGGGCCGCCCTGCCCACTCCGCCGGGCGGCGGACCGCAGCTCGGCCACCGTCGTGTGATGGGCGTCGCACCACCGTTCGAGTTGGTGCAGCACCTTCCATGGCGCGCGGGGATCGCGGAAGGTGGCGGTGCCCACCTGCACCGCGTCGGCGCCTGCCTGCAGCAACTCGACCGCGTCGCGGCCCGAGAACACTCCACCGACGCCGACGAGGGGGAGGTCGGGAAAGGCAGACCGGCACTCCCACACCGCCCGCACCGCCACCGGATGGACCGCCGCCCCGGACAGCCCCCCGCCGCCGCCGCCCAGCACTGGCCGTCCGGTCTCGCTGTCGAGGGCCAGGCCGAGCAGGGTGTTCACCAGGGTCAGGCCCTCGGCTCCCGCCTGCACCGCCCCGGTGGCGATCTCGACGATGTCGGGCACGTTCGGGCTCAACTTGGCCCAGCGGGGCAGGCCACACGCCGTGGCCGCCAGGACGCGTCCGGTGGCCTCCGCCGAGTGGGCGAACATGCGGGAACGGTCCTCCACGTTGGGGCAGCTGACGTTCACCTCGAGGGCCACGATGCAGGCCCCGTCCTCGGAGGCGGCGGCCGACGCCACCGCTTCGGCCGCCCGCCGGTAGTCCTCGACCGAGCGCCCCCAGATGCTGACGACGACCCGGGCCCCGGACCGGGCCAGGGCCGGCAGCTCGTCGCGGGTCCAACCGGCCAGTCCCGGACCCTGCAGCCCGACGCTGTTCAGCATCGAGGACCCGACCTCGTGCACCCGCGGCGCCGGGTTGCCCGGCCAGGGGTCGACCGAGAGCGACTTGACCACGACCGCGCCCAGGTCGCGCAGCTTCCCGTAGTCGGCCAGCTCGGTCCCGTGTCCCGACGTCCCCGACGCCGTCATGATCGGGTTGGGCAACACCACGGGCCCGACCCGGGTGGCCAGCCCTGAGTCGAGCGGGACAGCCGGGCCGTCGCTCACCGCGATCGAGACCCGGGAACGGGATGGAGGTCTTGCAGCGGGCGGACCTGGAGCGGGTGGGAGCGGGCGTCGGCCATCCCGGCCGCGGCAGCCCGGGCCGCGGCCAGGGTGGTCAGGCAGGGCACCTTGTAGGCGACGGCCGCCGTGCGGATGTGCTGGCCGTCGGCCCGGGGACCGAGCCCCCGGGGCGTGTTGACCACCAGCTGCACCTTGCCCTGGGCGATGAGCTCCACCGCGTCGGAGGCCACGCCCTCCTCCCCCACCTTGGCCACCAGCGTGTCGACGGTCAGGCCTTCCGAACGCAGGTAGCCGGCCGTCCCCAGGGTGGCGGCGATGGAGAAGCCGAGCTCGCTGAAGGACCGGGCCACCTCGAGGCCGGCCGGCTTGTCCCGGTCGGCCAGGGACAAGAAGACGGTGCCCGAGTCGGGCAGCCGGGTGCCGGCCGCCATCTGGCTCTTGGCGAAGGCCAGGCCGAAGGTGATGTCGACCCCCATCACTTCGCCGGTGGAGCGCATCTCCGGCCCGAGCAGGGTGTCCACCCCCGGGAAGCGGTCGAAGGGCAGGACCGCCTCCTTCACGCTCACGTGGTCGAGCACCGGGATGCGCCCGATGACGCCGGCCGGCAACAGGCCCTCGGTGCGCAGCTCGGCCAGCGTCTGGCCCACCATGACCCGGGCCGCCACCATGGCCAGCGCGACGCCCGTCGCCTTGGCCACGAAGGGCACGGTGCGGCTGGCCCGCGGGTTGGCCTCGAGGACGTAGACCTGTCCTTCTTTGACCGCGTACTGCACGTTGATCAAGCCGCAGACCTCGAGCGACTCGGCCAGGGCCGAGGTGAAGTGCTCGAGGGTGGCGATCACGTCCTGGGACAACGTCTGCGGGGGCAGCGCGCAGGCCGAGTCGCCCGAGTGCACCCCGGCCTCCTCGACGTGTTCCATGACCCCGGCGATCAGGACCTCGCCCGCACCGTCGCGCACGGCGTCGACGTCGACCTCGATCGCGTCCTCCAAGAAGCGGTCGACCAGCACCGGCCGCTCGGCCGTCACCCCGCCCTCACGGGCCAGCGCGCCCGTCGTCATCGACTGCATGACACGGCGCACCCCGTCGTCGTCGTAGACGATCTCCATGGCCCGGCCGCCGAGGACGTAGCTCGGGCGCAGCAGCACGGGGTAGCCGACCCGCTGGGCCACGGCCAGCGCTTCGGCCGAGGTCGAGGCGGTGCCGCCCGGCGGTTGTGGAATGGACAGGCGGGTGCACAGCGCGTTCCAGCGCTCGCGGTCCTCGGCCAGGTCGATATTGGCGGGGCTTGTGCCGAGGACCAGCTCGGCCGGGAGCGTCCCGGCCAGCTTCAGCGGCGTCTGGCCACCGAGGGACACGATGATCCCGGCCACCGTGCCTCCGGCCGCCAGCTCGGCGTCGAGCACGTTGGCCACGTCCTCGTCGGTCAGCGGCTCGAAGTACAGACGGTCGGAGGTGTCGTAGTCGGTCGACACCGTCTCGGGGTTGCAGTTGATCATCACCGTCTCGTACCCGGCGTCGCGCAGCGTCATGGACGCGTGCACGCAGCAGTAGTCGAACTCAATGCCCTGGCCGATCCGGTTGGGCCCCGAGCCCAGGATGACGACGCGGGCCCGCTCCGACGGCCGCACCTCGTCCTCCTCCTCGTAGGTGGCGTAGTGGTACGGGGTGAAGGCCTCGAACTCGGCCGCGCAGGTGTCGACCGTCTTGAACGTGGCCCGCACCCCAGCGGCCAGCCGGGCCGCCCGGACGTCGCCCGCTCGGCCGCCGCGCAGGTAGGCGATCTGCGCGTCGGAGAAGCCGAGGCGCTTGGCCCGCCGGTAGTCGGCCCGGGCCAACGCCGGCGCGGCGACCAGGCGCAGCCGCTCGGCCGAGATGCGCTCGAGCTGGTGCACGAACCAGGGGTCGATGCCGGTGCGGGCGACGACCGCGTCCGCGCCGACGCCGCGGCGCAGCGCCGCCTCGACCTCGAAGATGCGCTCGGGCGTGGGCACCCCGATGCGGGAGAGCAACTCCTCGTCGCTCAGCGCAGCGAGCGCAGCCTCGGCCTCGTCGGCGTTGAGCCCGGCCCGACCTTGTTCGAGAGAGCGCAGCGCCTTCTGCAGCGACTCGCAGAACGTGCGGCCGATGGCCATCACTTCGCCCACCGACTGCATGCGCGTGCCCAACCGGCCCTCGGCGCCGGGCAGCTTCTCGAAGGCCCAGCGCGGCACCTTGGTCACCACGTAGTCGATGGTGGGCTCGAACGAGGCGGGCGTCGCCTTGGTGATGTCGTTGGGGATCTCGTTGAGCAGGTAGCCCACGGCGAGGCGGGCGGCGATCTTGGCGATCGGGAAGCCGGTCGCCTTCGAGGCCAGCGCAGACGAGCGCGACACCCGTGGGTTCATTTCGATGATGACCCGGCGCCCCGTGTCGGGATCGACCGCGAACTGCACGTTGGACCCGCCCGTCTCCACCCCGACCCGGCGCAGGCAGGCGAAGGCGTCGTCGCGCATGGCCTGGTACTCGACGTCGGTCAGCGTCTGGGCGGGCGCCACCGTGATGGAGTCGCCCGTGTGCACGCCCATGGGGTCGACGTTCTCGATGGAGCAGACCACGACGCAGTTGTCCGCCGCGTCGCGCATCACCTCGAGCTCGAACTCCTTCCAGCCGGCGATCGACCGCTCGACGAGGATCTGGCCAACGGGGCTGGCGGCCAGGCCCTCGCCGGCCAGTTGGGTGAAGTGCGCCGCGTCCTCGGCGATGCCCGTGCCCTTGCCCCCGAGGATGAAGCTCGGGCGCACCATGATGGGGAACCCGATCTCCGCCGCGATCTCCTCGGCCTCGGCCAGCGAATGGGCGAAGCCCGAGCGGGGCACCTCGAGACCGATGCTCTCCATGGCCGCCTTGAACTGGTCGCGGTCCTCCGCCGTCGCGATGGCCTCGGGCCGCGCGCCGATCACCTCGACCCCGTAGCGCTCGAGCACGCCGCGCTCCACCAGCTCCATGGTCAGGTTGAGCGCGGTCTGACCGCCGAGCGTGGGCAGCAGGGCGTCGGGTCGCTCCTTGGCGATGATCGCCTCGAGCACCTCGGGATCGAGCGGCTCCACGTAGGTGCGGTCGGCCGTGCCGGGGTCCGTCATGATCGTGGCCGGGTTCGAGTTGGCCAGGACGACGCGGTAGCCCTCCTCCTGCAGGACGCGGCAGGCCTGGGTGCCCGAGTAGTCGAACTCGCAGGCCTGGCCGATGACGATCGGCCCCGACCCGATGACGAGGATAGACGAGAGGTCGTCGCGGCGTGGCACTGGTGCTCCTCCCCCTCCTCAGCGCGCCCCGGCCCGGGCGGCACGGGCTGCGGTGGGATGGGCCAGCATCAGGTCGCGGAAGGTGTCGAAGAGGTAGCGGGCGTCGTGGGGCCCCGGCGCCGCCTCGGGGTGGTACTGCACCGAGAAGGCCGGCACGCGGCGACAGCGGAATCCCTCGATCACGCCGTCGTTGAGGTTGACGTGGGTGACGTCGGCGTCGGGGACCGAGTCGGGCGCCACCGCGTAGTTGTGGTTCTGGCTGGTGATCTCCACCACGCCGGACTCGAGGCGCTGCACCGGGTGGTTGGCCCCGTGGTGCCCGAAGGGCAGCTTGTAGGTGCGACCGCCCAGCGCGCGGGCGAGCAGCTGGTGGCCCAGGCAGATGCCGAAGACGGGCACCCGGCCCACCAGGTCGGCCACGGCGCCGGTCGGACCCCCGAGGGCGGCCGGGTCGCCCGGTCCGTTGGAGAGGAAGACCCCGTCGGGCTCGAGGGCCAGCACCTCGTCGGCCGTCGTACCGGCCGGCACCACGGTGACGCCGCCCACGGTGGTGAGGAGGTCGACCATGGTCGCCTTCACCCCGAAGTCGTACGCCACGATGCGCAACCCCTCCCGGCCGGCCGCCGGACCGCTGGCCGCCCGGGTGTACGGCGCGGCGGCCGTCACGCCCGACACCAGGTCCAGGCCGTCGGTGCCGGCCGCGCCCGCCGCGGCCGCCCGCAACTCCGCCTCGCCCGCCGTGCCGAAGGCGCAGGGGACGGCGCCGGCGTCGCGCACGTGCCGGGCCACCCGCCGGGTGTCGACCCCGGTGAGCGCGGGCACGCCGTGCCGGGTCAAGAAGGGCTCGAGCGCTTCGGTCGAGCGCCAGTTCGACGGCAGCTCGGTCAGGTCGCACACCACCACGCCGCGGCAGTGCACCCGCGCCGCCTCGTCGTCCGCCGCGTTGGTGCCGTAGTTGCCGATGTGGGTGTTGGTGAACGCGATCACCTGCCCGGCGTAGGACGGATCGGTGATCACCTCCTGGTACCCGCTCATGGCCGTGTTGAAGACGAGCTCGCCCACGGCGACCGGGACGGGCGCGCCGGCGGCCTCGCCCGCGAACACGGCCCCGTCGGCCGTGACCAACAGGGCGGGCGCCCTGTCCCGCTGCCCCGGGGGCACAGGCGTCACCGCTGGGCCGTCGCGTCGATGACGACCGGCTCGCCGCGCAGCACGGTGTGGCGCAGTGCGCCCTCGAGGGTGCGGCCGGCGTAGGGCGTGTTGCGGCTGCGGCTGGCCAGGCGATCGGGGTCGACCGTGGTGGTGGCGCTCGGGTCGAACACGCACAGGTTGGCCGTGGCACCCGGCTCGACCGGTCCACCCTGCGCGCTCTGGCCCCCGAGACGGGGATCGCTCGCCCGCAGCCGGGCGATGGCGGCGGGCTGCGCGCTCATGAGGGCGAAGAGCCGCTCAGGGCCGAGATGGGGCGAGAGCACCTGCCAGGCGATGGGCAACGCCGTCTCCAGGCCGAGCATGCCCGGGGGGGCCTGGTCGAAGGGGGCGTCCTTGGCCTCGGGCGCGTGCGGGGCGTGATCGGTGGCAATGGCGTCGATGGTGCCGTCGCACAGCCCGGCCACCACCGCCGCCACGTCGGCCTCGGTGCGCAGCGGCGGGTTCACCTTGAAGACCGGGTCGTAGCCGGCCACGGCGGCGTGGGTCAGCAGCATGTGGTGGGGAGCCGCTTCTGCCGTCACGGGCAACCCCTCCCGCTTGGCCAGGCGGACCAGCTCGACCGAGCCCGCGCTGGACAGGTGGAGGAAGTGCACGGGCGCGCCGGTCAGGCGGACCAGCGCGATGTCGCGGGCCACCATGACCTCCTCGGCCGCGGCCGGCATGCCCGGGAGGCCGAGCCGGCTCGACCACGAGCCCTCGTGCATGGCGCCGCCCTGGGCCAGGCAGCTGTCCTCGCAGTGCTGGGCCAGCGTGACGCCGAGGCCCTTGGCGTAGTCGAGGGCACGCCGCATGAGCCCGCCGTCCTGCACGCCGGCCCCGTCGTCGGTGAAGAGCGTCACCCCGAGGTCGGCCAGCTCGCCCATGGGGGCGAGGGCGTGGCCGGCCCGCCCCACCGTGATGGCACCGGCTACGGCCACCTCGGCCAGCGCGCCCCGGCCGAGCTCGAGCACCTGGCGGGCCACCCCGGCCGAGTCGATGGCCGGCTCGGTGTTGGGCATGGCCACCACGGCGGTGTAGCCACCGAGCGCGGCGGCCCGGGCACCGCTCTCGACCGTCTCGGCCTCTTCCCGGCCCGGCTGACGCAGGTGGGTGTGCAGGTCGACCAGCCCCGGTCCGACCAGGCAGCCGGTGGCGTCGAGCACGGTGCACCCGGCCGGCGGGTCGATGGTCTCGGCCAGTGCAGCGACCGTGTCGCCGGCCACGGCCACGTCGAGGCGGGACAGCCCCCCGGGACCGACCAGCGAGCCGCCCCGGATGACCAGCGTCGGATCAGGCAACGGCCGGCACCTCCACCGCTCCGGGCAGCTCGCCCCCGAGAAGCAGGAAGAGGATGGCCATGCGCACGGCCACCCCGTTGGTCACCTGCTGGGTCACCACCGTGCGCGGCAGGTCGGCCACGTCCGAGGCGATCTCGACGCCGCGCACCATGGGGCCCGGGTGGGTCACGATGGCGTCCTCGCCCAGCCGTTCCACCCGGCGGGCCGTGAGGCCCCAGCGCGCCGTGTACTCGCGCAGGGTGGGGACGAACGACCCGCTCCCCCGTTCCGCCTGGAGGCGGAGCAGCGAGACGACGTCGGCGTCGGCCAGCGCGTCGTCCAGGTCGGTGGCCACCTCGACCGGCCAGCCCTCCAGCGAGGGCGGCAGCAGGCTGCCCGGTGCGGCCAGGGTGACGTGGGCTCCCAGGGCGCTGTAGGCCAGCACCTCGGAGCGGGCCACCCGGCTGTGCCGCACGTCGCCGACGATCAGCACGCGCAGACCCTCGAAGCAGCCGACGCCGAGGTCGCCGGGGGCGACGCCCTTGCGCTCGGCCAGCACCTGGCGCACGGTGAAGCAGTCCAGCAGGGCCTGGGTCGGGTGCTCGTGCCAGCCGTCGCCCGCGTTGATGACGGCGGCCCGCTCCACCCATCGAGTGACCTGGTGGGGCGCACCCGACGAGGAGTGCCGGATGATGACGGCATCGATGCCCATGGCCTCGACCGTCTCGACGGTGTCGCGCAGGCTCTCGCCCTTCTTGACCGACGACGAGGCCACGGCGAGCGAGAGCACGTCGGCCGACAGCCGCTTGGCCGCCGTCTCGAAGGAGAGCCGGGTGCGGGTCGACTCCTCGAAGAAGAGGGTGGCCACCACCTTGCCGCGCAACGTGGGCACCTTGGGCACCGAGCGCCGCTCCACCTCGGCGAAGGCCTCGGCCACCCGGAGCACCTCGCCGATGCCGTCCGCGCCGCCCAGGTCGGCCACCGAGAGCAGGTGCTGGGGTCCGCTCACCGGTCCTCCAAGGTGCCGATCCAGACGCCGTCCTCGCCGACGTCGACCATCTCCTCGCGCCGGGTGGGCAGGTTCTTGCCGACGAAGTCGGGGCGGATGGGCAGCTCGCGGTGGCCCCGGTCCACCATCACCGCCAGCTGGACGGCCCGGGCCCGGCCGAAGTCGTTCAGCGCGTTGAGGGCGGCCCGGATGGTCCGGCCGGTGAAGAGCACGTCGTCGACCAGCACCACCACCCGGCCGGCCAGGTCGACCGGCACGTCGGTGACCGCCTCGGGCAGGACGGGCCGCAGGCCGATGTCGTCGCGGTAGAAGGCCACGTCGAGCGTGCCCACCTGGAGCACGCTCCCCTCGATCTCACGGAGGATGTCGGCCATTCTGGCGGCCAGCGGGACGCCGCCGGTCTGGAGGCCGATGAGGACGACGTCGTCGACCCCGCCGTTGCGCTCGACGATCTCGTGGGACATGCGCGTCAGGGCGCGCTGGACGTCGGGGGAAGTGAGGACTTGGGAGTGGGCCACGAACACGCCCCCGAGGGGTCGCGTATGACTGCGCTCGCGTTCGGCCACTGCTCCTCCTGCCGTGTGAGCCTCACGGGACTCACTTCACGGTCAGGCAGACACTCTAGCGCGCCCGCCGGCCGCGGTCGCCGTGATGCCTCAGCCGCCGCGGTCGAACGGTCCTGTCGCTTCGCCGCTCAGCAACAGTGTCCCTGCTGCTGCGGCGACGTGGGGATCTGCCCGGCGATCGTGGAGATCACACCGGTGCGGCGGTCGATCATCCGAATGGCGTCGTTGAAGAAGTCGGCCACGTAGACGTTCCCCTGCCGGTCGACTGCGGCGCCCACGGCCAGTCCGAAGCTGGCGGTCGAAGCCGGTCCCCCGTCGCCCGCGGTCTGGCCGGCTTCGGGCAACGTCTCGACACCGGTACCGGCGACCGACACGATCCGCCCGCTGGCCAGGTCGAGATCGAGCAAGCGCCGGCCGTAGGCATCGGTGACGAAGAGCGTCGTGTCGTTGCCGACCGCCAGCCCTATCGGATTGTGCGCACTCCCGGCCCCCGCCAGGGCGGGATCGCGCGTGGTGGAGAAGATCGTCGACGTCGCACCGGTGGCGGCGACTCGCTCGCGGACGGAGCCGCACCCGGTCGCGACGAAGACGTTCGAGGAGCTGTCCACGACGACACCCACCGGCGCGCAGGGATGGGCGGCCGCCTGGCAGATCCCGTCGAGCGGGCCACAGTGGATCCCCGGACCGACGGCCGTGGTGATCTTCCCGGTGGCCGGCGACACCTTCTGCACCTCGTTGTTGGCGGTCTCGGCCAGGTACAGGTCCCCGTCGGGACCGACGGCGATGGCGTCGCCCAGGCCGCCGACCGCGGTTTGCGGGCTCCCGAAGTTCAGAGAGGCCCTGACGGCCGGGCCCCCGTTGCCGCCGGAGCCGGTGCGGCCGTCTCCGGCCACGGTCGAGATGATCCCGTCGGCCGCCGAGACCTTGCGGACTCGGTTGCCGTCTTCGACGTAGACGTCGCCGTTCGGGGCCAGGGCGATGGCGCTCGGGTCGGAGAGCGTGGCCTGCGGGCCCGGGCCGCCGTCGCCGGAGAAGCCCGGCGCCCCGGTTCCGGCCACGACCTCGAGTTGCTGGGTGGCCCCGACAACCTCGTACACCCGGTTGCCATCGCTGAAGTAGACGTCCCCGCCGCGGTCGACCGCGACCCCGAGGGGACCGGTCAACTGGTACGACGTGGCGGGACCGAGCGAGGGGCCGCTCACCCTTCGTTGCACCTGCGGGCCGGGAGCCGGAACGCTCGGATGCGGGCGAACGTGACCACCTCCCCCCGACGTCGTCACGACCGCGACGCCTGCCGCCACGAGAACCAGCGTGATCATCGCCCCCCAGCGCCGCTGGCGCCGGCGCTGGGCGCGCGCGCGCCTCGCGGATGAGGGCTTCGGTCCTCTCGGGCTCGGTGGCCTGCTGCGGCCCGCGCGTGAGCGTCACCGCAGCCCCTGAATGATCTGGATCAGTTCGTCGGGCTGGTAGCCCTGCCCCCGGGCGTAGCGCACCAGCTCCCGCACCCGCGCGACGAGTGCGCTGCGCTCCGGCGCGTGGCCGCTGACGGTGATGCCGTGCCCCCGCCGAAACTCGACCAGTCCCTCGTCTCGCAGTTGTCGCATGGCACGAAGGACCGTGTTGGCGTTCACACCGAGCACCGTGGCCAGATCCCGAGCCGGAGGGAGCCGTTCGCCGGGAACGGCTTCGCCGTCGGCGATGGCTCGGCGGATTTCCGCGGCCACCTGTTCGTGCAGGAAGGCCGGGTCGCTGGGGTCGACGTGGAAGTCCGCCATGATGCTAATGAGAGTAGCACTACTGGCATAGCCCCGGCAAGGGTGGACGCCCGTGGATCAGCCGGGCTTCACCTCGGCGGCGATGGTGGCCAGGACGCCGTTGACGAACCCGCCGGATTCGTCGGTCGAGTACTCCTTGACCAGCTCGACAGCCTCGTCGATGACCACCGGCACCGGCGCGCCGTCGGGGTCGAGCAGCTCGGCCACGGCCAGTCGCAGCACGAGGCGGTCGATCACCGCCATGCGGTCGAGCGGCCACCCCACCGACGCCGCGCTGATGCGACGATCAGCCTCGTCCCGCGTCGCAACGGCTTGGGTGACCAGGGTGCGCACGAAGCGGTCCGGAGCCACCGGCAGCGCATCGACGATGCCCAGCGGGTCCTCCCCCTTGAGCTCCGCCTCGTAGAGGAGGGAGAGCGCCCGTTCCCGCTGCTGGTGGCGGGGGGCGTCGTCAGCCATGCCGGGGCTAGGCCCGGGTCAGGTAGTCGCCTGAGCGGGTGTCGATCTTGAGCACGTCGCCCGTGTTCACGAACAGGGGCACCTGGACCACCAGCCCGGTCTGCAGGGTGGCCGGCTTGCGGGCGCCCGAGACCCGGTCGCCCTGCATGCCGGGCTCGGTCTCGGTCACCGTGAGCTCGACCGCCGCCGGCAGGTCGACCCCGACGATCTCGCCGTTGTACATCTGGATGTTGGCGTCGTCGCCCTCCTTCAGATAGTTGGGCGCGTCGCCGAGCGTGTCCGGAGCGGCGTTCATCTGCTCGTACGTGGTGGTGTCCATGAAGACGTAGTCGGTGCCGTCGCGGTAGAGGAACTGCATGTCCCGCTTGTCGATGATGGCCTGCTCGAGCTTCTCGTCCGCCCGGTAGGTGCGCTCGATCACGGCACCGCTGCGCATGTTCTTGAGCTTGGTGCGCACGAAGGCGCCGCCCTTGCCCGGCTTGACGTGCTGGAACTCGACGACGCTGAACAGGCCCTCGGGCAGGTCCAGGCTCATGCCGTTCCTCAGGTCATTGGTCGAGACTGCCATGGATGTCCTTTGTGAATCGGGTCAGGGGGCGAGCGCCGTCCTCGGTCACGACGAGCGTGTCTTCGACGCGGACGCCACCGTGCCCGGGAACGTAAACACCAGGCTCCACGGTGACGACGAAGCCGGGGGCGAGGATAGCAGTGCCCAACTGCGACACCGTCGGGGCCTCGTGGATGTCGAGACCCACCCCGTGGCCGGTGCCGTGCTCGAAACGGTCGGCCCAGCCGGCCTCGCTGATGATCTGGCGGCAGACGTCGTCCACCTCCTTGGCGCTGATGCCCGGGCGCACCGCCTGCGCGCCGGCGGCCTGCGAGGTGCGCACCACCTCGAAGATGCGGGCCAGCTCGCCCTCGGGGTCGGTGTCCACGCAGAAGGTGCGGGTCATGTCGGAGCGGTAGCCCTCGAAGGTGGCACCGAAGTCGACGACCACCGGGTCGCCCGGGCCGATGGGCCGGCCGCCGGGATGATGGTGCGGCTTGGCCGAGTTCTCCCCTGCGGCCACGATGGTGTCGAAGGCCGTGCTCTCCGCGCCGCCCCGCCGCATGGCCGTGTCGAGCTCGAGGGCGAAGTGCTCCTCCGTCACGCCCTGGCTCATGAGGGGCAGCACCTCGAAGAGGGCGGCATCGGCGATGGCGGCGGCGCGCTCCATGCGGGCGATCTCCGTCACGTCCTTGCGCTCGCGCAGCACCTCCACCGCGTTCGAGGTCGGGATCAGGTGGTCGGGGTCGACCAGGTCGGCCCACACCCGCTGTCCGCTCCAGGTGATGTTGTCGGCCTCGAGCCCGATGCGGGTGTGCAGGCTCAGCACGTCCTGGGCGGCCTTGCGCTGGACGGAAACCGGGCCGATCTCGATGTCGACCTGGCCGGCGGCGCCCGCTCCGTCGAGTTGCTCCCCCGACTGGGTGCGGTAACGGCCGTCGGTGGTGAGCAGTGCCTTGTCGCGCGTCACCGTGAGCACGCCGGCCGATCCGGAGAACCCGGTGAGGTAGCGGATGTTCGGCAGCGTGGTCACCACGAGCGCGTCGATCCCGCGCTCGTCGAAGGCGGCCCGCAGGCGGTCGATGCGGCCGGTCACCGTGATCGGCGGCAGCGGCGCAGTGGCCGGGGTGTAGGGGTTGGCCCGTGCCCCCGCCTTGGTGGCGGAGGCGCTCGTGGTGGTCATCGGTCCTGTGCTCCCTTCAGCAGTGCGGCGACGGCATCGATGGCGAGCTCGTAGCCCAGGCCGCCGAAGCCGGCGACGACGCCGGCGGTGACGGGCGCCAGCACCGAGGTGTGGCGGAAGGGCTCGCGGGCGGCCGGGTTCGAGAGGTGGAGCTCGACGACGGGTCCGTCGAAGGCGGCCGCCGCATCGTGCAGGGACCACGACGTGTGGCTGAGCGCGCCCGCGTTGACGACCAGCGCGTCGGCCCGACCCCGGGCCCCGTGCACGGCGTCGACCAGATCGCCCTCGTGGTTGGACTGGCGG
This sequence comes from uncultured Acidimicrobiaceae bacterium, assembly GCA_963840435.1. GTDB lineage: Bacteria > Actinomycetota > Acidimicrobiia > Acidimicrobiales > RAAP-2 > Bog-473. The sequence continues at coordinate 593,068 of CAWIYY010000003.1, forward strand.
TGCTCGAGGTCGAGGCCGTGGCGGGCCGCCGCCGCCTCGGCCCGCTTCACGTGGTCGGCCAGGGTCTCGGTGCCGTAGATCTCGGGCTCGCGCTCACCCAGCAGGTTGAGGTTCGGTCCCGACAGGAGGAGGACGAGGCTCACGAACGGGCACCCATGTCCGCCAGGGTAGCGACCACGTCCGCCACCGCCACGCCGCGCACGGCCTCGACGCCGCGGGGACCGTCGAGCACGAACGTGAGGTCCTGCTGGGCCTTCTTGTCCCGCCCCATGAACGCGACGAGCTCTTCGGACTCCGCGCCCGGCGGCAGGTCGGTCGGGAGGTCGAAGCTGCCCACGATCGCCCGATGCTCGGCCACCCGCGCCGCGTCGATCCGGCCCAGGCGCTCCGCCAGGCGAGCGGCGAAGAGGATCCCGATGGCCACCGCCTCGCCGTGGCGGAGGTCCCACTCCGGGTGGTCGGTCAGCGCCGCGCCCTCCAGGGCGTGGGCCAACGTATGGCCGTAGTTGAGGACGATGCGCCGGCCCCCCTCGCGCTCGTCCTCGGACACCACGGCGGCCTTGATGGCGGCGCACCGGGCCACCTGCTCCTCGATCGGTTGGTCGGCACTGGGGGCGTCGCCCAGAAAGGCATACTTGGCGATCTCGCCCCGCCCGCAGGCCCACTCGCGCCGCGGCAGGGACGCGAGCGTCTCGGTGTCGCACAGCACGGCGCTCGGCTGCCAGAAGGCGCCGACCAGGTTCTTGCCCTCGGGCAGGTTGACCCCCGTCTTGCCGCCGATGGCCGCGTCGACCTGGGCCAGCAAGGACGTGGCCACGTTGATGTACGCGGTGCCCCGGTGGTAGGTGGCGGCGGCGAAACCGGCCACGTCGGTCACGATGCCGCCGCCCATGGCGACGACCACGTCGGCCCGGGACAGGCCCGAGGCGGCGAAGCGCCGGGCCAGCGACTCCACCGTGGCCAGCGTCTTGGACTCCTCCCCGTCGGGGATGGTGCAGACCTCGAAGGGCAGGCCCGGGTCGAGCCCGTCGAGCCACCCGGCCGCGCTGATCCCCTCCTGGGTGACGACGGCCGCCAGCTTGGCCCCGGGCGGTACGAAACGGGCCAGCTCGTGCCGTGCCCCCGGGCCGACGAGCACGGGGTAGGAGCGGTCGGCCAGGTCGACCGAGAGCGTGTGCACGTCAGAGCCCGGTTCCGGTTCCGGATCCGGGTTCAGTCCCGGTCCCGGGGCCCGTCCCGCCGTCGTTACGGCTGCCGGCGTGCTCCACCTCGTCGATCACCAGGTCGGCCCCGACGGCGGCGAGGATGCGCTCGGCCACCTCGTCCGGCTCGAGCTCGTCCACGTCGATGACGATGTGGGCCAGTTCCTCGTAGAAGGGCGCCCGCTCCGCGCTCAGCCGCACCATGGCCTCCGCCGGGTCGTCGCCCAGTAAGGGGCGCCCAATGCCGTCGCCGACCCGGGCGGCCAGCGTCTCGGGGCGCGCCCGCAGCCACACCACGGTGCCGCTGGCCCGGATGCGGTCCCGGTTGCCTGCGTTCAGCACGGCGCCACCGGCCACCGAGACCACCGACGGCATCGGGTCGTCGCACGCCCGGGCCAGCACGGTCGCCTCGGCCTGGCGGAAGGCGGCCTCGCCGTCGCGGGCGAAGAGCTCGGGCACGGTCAACCCGGTGTCGGCCTCCACATCGGCGTCCGAGTCGCAGTAGCGCCAGCCGAGCGAGGCGGCCAGCAGCTGACCGGTCGTGGTCTTGCCCGCGCCCATCATCCCCACCAGCAGAATGCGGGGCGTCATCCCGCCGCGCTGCCGACGCCGTCGGGGTCCGGTGTCGCCTCGGGCTCGTTGCCGACGAAGGTGCCCGAGCCCGACGCCGACCCTGATCCCAGCAGGTCCGCCACGGCCGACGGCGTCGAGCCCAGCGCCTCGACGTAGGCGTCACGGTTGCGCACGATCTCGGCCAGCGAGTCGCCGCCGAACTTGCGCAGCGCCTCGTTGGCCAGGACGAGCGCCATCATCGATTCGGCCACGACCCCCATGGCGGGCACGGCGGTGGTGTCCGTGCGCTCGCGGAAGCTCAGCGTCGACTCCTTGGTCGCCACGTCCACCGTCTGCAGGACGGGCCGGTTCAGGGTGGCCAGCGGCTTCATGGCCACCCGCACCACGACGAGCGCGCCGTTCGAGATCCCGCCCTCGATCCCGCCGGCCCGGTCCGTCGGCCGGACGTAGCCGACCGACTCGTCGTAGAGGATGGCGTCGTGGGCCTCCGAGCCGCGCCGGCCCGCGTTGGCCCACCCGTCGCCGATCTCGACCGCCTTCACGGCCTGGATCGACATGAGGGCCTGGGCCAGGTTGGCGTCGAGCTTGCGGTCCCAATGCACATGACTCCCGAGCCCGACCGGCACGCCGTAGGCCAGCACCTCGGCCACCCCGCCCAGCGAATCCCCGGCCTTCCCGGCAGCCTTGACGGCCTCGATCATCGACTCCTCGGCCGCCGGGTCGAAGCAGCGCACGGAGCTCTCGTCCACCCGGTCCAGGTCGGAGGGTCCGGGGCGCGGGCTGTCCGGTCCCGTCGTCGCCTCCCCCAGCCGCACGATGTGGCTCACGATCGACATCCCCAGCTGCCCCAGCAGCAGCTTGGCCAGTGTCCCCGCGGCCACCCGGGCCGCCGTCTCCCGGGCCGAGGCGCGCTCGAGCACGTCGCGGGCGTCGTCGAAGCCGTACTTGAGCATCCCGGGCAGGTCGGCATGGCCGGGCCGGGGCTGGGTCAGCCGCTTGGCCGGTGCGCCGGGGTCGGGCGACATCTCCTCGGTCCACTTGGGCCACTCGCTGTTGGCGATCTCGATGGCCACCGGGGACCCGAGCGTGCGCCCGTGGCGGATGCCGCCGACCAGGGTGATCTCGTCCGCCTCGAAGCGCATCCGGGGACCGCGCCCGTAGCCGAGCCGGCGCCGGGCCAGTTCATCTGCGATGTCGGACGCCTCGACCGGGAGGCCGGCGGGTAGCCCCTCGACCACGACGACGAGGGCCTTGCCATGGGATTCGCCCGCGGTTAGGAAGCGCAGCACAACGCAACGCTACCGGACGGCCCGCGTACCCCCTGAGCTGGGATGTGTCTTGCGGGCCGAATCTCGGGAGGAACGGGCCGGCTCAGGAATAGAAGGGGTTGTCGCCGCTGCCGTGGTCGGTGACGTCGGTCACCTTGGTCAGCTCGGGCACCTCTTCGAGCAGCGTCGTCTCGATGCCCTGGCGCAGCGTCATCTGCGACATGGCGCAGCCCTGGCACCCGCCCGACAGGCGCAGGTAGGCCGTCCCGTCCTCTTCGTTCAGGGCGACCAGATCGGCCCGGCCACCGTGGCTGGCGATGGAGGGGTTGACAGACTGCTCCAGCACGGCCATGACCCGGGTGGCCAGCGTCCCGCTGATGCCCTTGGCCAGGATCTCGGGCGGAACGCCCGGGTTGGCCTCCTCGACCGACGGCGTGTTGGGGTTGACCAGCACCAGCCCGCCACCGCCCTCCTCGGACCATTCGAGCCGGGCCCCACGCAGGCGGTCGACACTGGCCTCGGGCACGATCACCACGAGCTCTTCGTGCTCGTGACGGGCGTCCGCCTCGCCGGCATCGGCGACGGCCTGGAAATAGAGGTCGTAGACGAACGAGCCCTCCTGCACGCCCCGCACCTCGAGCCAGAGCGCGAGCGAACCCGGGTCGGGCTCCTGGCCGATCGCCTCCTTCACGATGCCGAACGCCTCGGGCGTCAGCGTCACGACGGGGGCGGTGGTCTGGAGGTCTTCTGCGGTCGTTGCCATGGGGCAAGTCTACGGGCTGGGCCCGGTGGCCCTGGCCAGGTTCGAGGATCAGGGCAGCCGGCTGCGCTGCGCTGCTCCGGGCAGACTCCCCTCGGCAGCCCCGGCCGGTTGGCCCTGCCGGTTGGCCCGTCCGGTTGGCCGGGCCGGTTGGCCGGGCCGCCGAGTCTTTCGCCGCCGAGAGGAACCTCGGTTCCTCCGCGCCTCCGCGTGCTCGACGCGGCCGGGCCGGGCGAGAGACCGCCAAGAAACCAAAGCGGATCGATCGCCGCGAGGACGGGCTGCGCCGCAACACGTGTGGCCGCCGAGGCGGCGCGCGTGGTTGCGCGAATTCGCGGCGAATCGTGGCTCGCCCGAGGAGACGCACGCTGTATCGTCGCTCGCCATGGCGCGCGAACCAATCGACCCCCACGAGTGGCTGAGCTTCGAGGACGACGAAGAAGAGCGGACGTGGGTCTTCGACGCCACGTTCCTCACCAGCAATTGGACGTGCATCTTCGGCAACGGGTGCCAGGGCGTCCTCACCGGACCGGCCCCCGAGCTGGTGCAGGGGTGCTGCAGCTACGGCGCGCACCTGGTCGACAAGAAGGACGCCCGGACGGGTCGAGAAGGCGGCGGCCACCCTGACCCCGGAAGAGTGGCAGAACCACGGCAAGAAGAAGACGGTCATTGAGGTTAACAAGCACGGCGAGACGGTGACCAAGCTGCTCGGCGACGCCTGCATCTTCTTGAACAAGCCGGACTTTGCCGCCGGTGCGGGGTGCGCCTTCCACATTGCTGCCGCCCGCCGGGGCGTCAACTTCATGTCGCTCAAGCCAGAGGTGTGCTGGCAACTCCCCCTCCGGCGCGAGGACCAGGTCGACGACGAGGACGGCCACGTGACGTCGGTCGTACGCCAATGGGACCGGCGGCACTGGGGCAAGGGCGGACGAGAGTTCCACTGGTGGTGCACCGAGGCACCCGACGCCTTCGTCGGCACCAAGCCCGTGTACAAGGAGATGGAGGCCGAGCTGACCGAGATGGTCGGAGCGAAGGTCTACGGGGAGATGGTGGCGCTGCTCGACGAGCGGGCCCGGCTGCGCCAGCAGGGCGTGCCGCTCCCCCACCCGGCCGTGCGGCGACGCTCCGACACGGAGCCGGCCGCGGTCGGCGTTCCGGTGCAGGGGTCCGAGCCGGTCGCCTGACGCACGGCACGCCGATGCGGCGTGCGTGGCTGCGCGGGCTGAACGACGGAGCGGGCTGATCGACTGATCAGCAGAAACGGCGGCTCAGTCGTTGAGCGGATCGTCCTCCGAGGTGGACGTGGACGGGATGGAACCGAGGATGCGGTCGTACTTGTCCTCTTCGGCCATGCACCACGACGCGTGGACGTCGTCCGGCTCAGCCCCGCACTCGACGCACTTCCCTGTCGATTCTGTGGAAGATCGCTTCAGGCTTCGCGCTTCCTCGAAGCGCCGATGGCGTCCCTTTTTCACGAGAACTCCTTGTCACACCCGGTCCGCGCCACACGCGTCCCGCCCCACGGCCAGACCGTACGGGCCCGTCCGACCGTTTTGACAGTGTAGTGGCTCGCGGGCCCCCGCCTGCCCTGTCCCAGCTCAGAGGGGCAGTCCCGAGGCAGCCTGGTCCCGCTCCTCGAAGCCCCGGATGTCGTTGACGCCGTCCGGCCCGACCCGGAGCACCTGCCAACGCTGCTCTCCCCCCTCGAGGCGCATCCCGACCAGGACGGCGTTGCCGCGCACCTCGACGTGGGTGACCGTCGCCACTCGGCCCCCGGCCTCGCGCCCCTTCGCGTACCACGTCAGTACCTGTTTCCGGTTCTGACAGGGCGGTGAGGCGTCACCCGGTGCGCCCCAGTGGACGTCGGGACTGAGCAGGGCGGCGAAGCGTTCCAGGTCGTTGCTCTCGAGCACCTCCCGGACCTTGGCCGCCACCTCCTTGGCCGTGATCGGCTTGGCAATGTGGGACAGGTCGTCACTCACTGCGCTCCATTTCACCATCTACGCTGAGCCCCGTGCCTGCGGCGTTCGATCCTCAGGAGATGATCGCCCGCTTTCGGCAGCGGGCCGAGGCGGTGCGGACACGGGGCATGCCACCCATCGAGGGTCCCGAGCGGGCCCGCTTCCGCGAGCAGGCCCAGCGCGACTTCACCGACTACTCCATCATCGGCGACGCCGACGCCGAGCTGGTCGACGGCATCCTGACGCTGCGTATCGACCTGCGGCCCAAGCCCGCACCCGGAGACGGGGAGGGCCAGAGCGACGGAGCGGCGGCCGAGGCCGAGACCGAGGCCGAGGAGCGGCCCTAGCTCGAGGAGCGGCCCTAGCCGCCGTAGTGCATGCGGGTGTCCTCCATGCGGAGGACCTCGGTTTCGGCCGGTTCGCCCCCCACCTCGAGCACCTCACCGATGCAGAGATCGTGGCTGCCCAGCTCGTCGATGCGCTCGAGGCGGCACAGCAGATAGGCCGCCCGCGAGGCCAGGACGGGCAGGCGCCCAGCACCGACCTCCTCCACCGGCTGGCCGCTCAGGGAGGTCACCGTCCCATCGTCTGCCCGCTCGACGTCGACCACCGGCTTGACGAAGCGCCGCACGACGTCACGGTCGGCCCGGGCCAGCACGGTGATGGTGAATCCCTCCCCGGAACGGACGAGGCGGGCGGTGACCGACTCGTGCTCGAGGGCGACGGCGACCAGCTTCGGCTCCATGGAGACCTGGACGACCAGGTTGGCCGTCATGAGATTGACCTCGTCCCCGGCCCGACTGCCCACCAGGTAGAGCCCGGTGGTGAGGCTCCAGAGCACCCGCCGGCGGTGGCGGTCGAACTGGTCGGCCTCTGCCTCAGGTCCGCCGGCGTCGGCCTTTGGTGCTGGTGCTGGTGCTGGTGCTGGTGCTGGTGCTGGTGCTGGTGTCATCCGAAGATGCCTCCGATGCCCGAGTTGCCGCTGTTGCCCGACGTGGTGGTGGTCACGGGCGCCGCGCCGGTGATCTGGCGGATGCGTTGGATGACCTCGTCGTAGAGAGCATCGGCTTGGATGCCCTCGCGCTCGGACTTGGTGAGCAGCGGCTGGTTGGTGGCACCCGAGTTGTAGCAGTCGTTCCCGGCCGAGCCCTCCAGGCCGTAGGCCTTGGTCAGCAGGTCGGTAACGGTGGGGTCGGGCGAGGGCAGTGAGCTGTTGGCCATCTCGGCGTCGTTGATCATGGTGCTGCAGGCGGCATGGAGGGCCCCGGCGCCGTTGGGCGCCACCTTGGCGATGCGGGCGTTGTCGGCCACCAGCGTGCCGACGTCGGAGCCGAAGCTGGTGCCGCTGACCCAGACCGACATGCGGTGGGCGGCCGAACCCTCCTGGTCGGCCCCGGCGCACGAGCTCAGGGCGAGAGCAGATCCGAGCATGACGAGCAACAGGACGAGAGGCGTGGTCCGGTGGTGCCGGCGTCGATCCATACGTCGAGGATCAGGTGACCCGGACGATGTGCACGTTGCGCGGACCACGACGCAGCACGACGTACCGGTCGTGCAGGAGGTCTGGTTGGCCCAGCGTCCTGGCGACGTCGCTCTGCTTCACGTTGTTGACGTAGGTCCCGCCCGCCTCGATGGCGCGCCGGGCATCGCTCCGCGACTTTGCGAGGCCGGTCCGGGTCAGCAGGTCCACCAGCCCGAGGCTGCCGTCGAGCAGCTCGGCCCGACCGACCTCGGTCGTCGGGGCGTCCTCGGTGACGGCGAGCAGCAGGTCCTCGCTCAGGCCGTCGATCTCCTCACTGAAGAGCGCGGCCGAGGCCTCTTCGCAGCGGAACACCTCGGCCTCCCCGTGCACCATCGCCACCACGGCCCGGGCGAGGGCCTTTTGGGCCTGGCGGCGCTCCGGGTGCGTCGCCGTGTCCGAGTCCAGTCGCGAGATTGCGTCGTGATCCAAGAAGGTGAAGAACCGCAACAGCTGGCCGACCTGTTCGTCTGCCGTGTTGACGAAGAACTGGTACATGGCGAAGGGGCTGGTGCGTTGCGCATCGAGCCAGACCGTGCCGCTCTCGGTCTTGCCGTACTTGGTGCCGTCCGCTTTGAGCACGAGCGGGGTGGTGAGCCCGTAGACCTCGTCGCCGCACACCTTGCGGATGAGCTCGACCCCCATGGTGATGTTGCCCCACTGGTCACTGCCGCCGATCTGCAGGTCGCACCCGTGATCCTCGTGCAGGCGCAGGAAGTCGTAGGCCTGTAGGAGCATGTAGCTGAACTCGGTGTAGCTGATGCCCTGATCCGGGCGTTCGAAGCGGGTCTTGACCGACTCCTTGCCCACCATCTGATTGACCGTGAAGTGCTTGCCCACGTCGCGCAGGAACTCGAGGGTCGAGAGGGTGGTGAGCCAGTCGGCGTTGTTGAGCAGCAACGCCCTGTCGAGGTCGAGGAACTGGCCCAGCTGGGGGCGGACGCGTTCGAGGTAGGTGTCGATGGTCTCGAGGGTGAGCAGCTGGCGCTCACTCTGCTTGCCGCCCGGGTCGCCGATCATGCCGGTGCCCCCGCCAGCGAGGGAGATAGGGCGGTGCCCGCCCTCTTGGAAGCGGCGCAGCGTGCAGAGCTGGAGCAGGTTGCCCACGTGGAGGCTGTCGGCGCTCGGGTCGAAGCCGGCGTAGAGGGTGATGGGGGCGCTCGGGTCGTCCAATCGCTTGGGCAGGTCGGGGTCGGTCACCTGGTGGATCAGGCCGCGGAAGGCGAGATCCTCCGAAAGCGTGGGCATGCCTCTGATGCTGCCATACGCAGGTAGGTTGCTAGGCCGCATGGTGCTCGGCGCGGGGTTCTCGGAGACGGCGCCTGCGTTGCCCATGGAGGGGTCGCTGCCGCCGGACCTCCAGGGGATGCTCTACCGGGTCGGGCCGGGGCGGGGTGGTGGCGGCGGGGCTGGCGGCGGGGCAGGAGCGGCGGCCCGGGGCGCGCTGCACGCCGTGGAGCTGCGGGACGGCCAGGCGGTGTCGTACCTGCGGGTCGACTCGGGGGCGGATGCGGGGGTCTTCTGGCACGCCGGGTCGGTCCTGGCGCTGCCCGAGTCGGGACTGCCCTCGCAGTACTCGCGGTTGCTGGCGCCCGAGGAGTTCGGTGGCGGCCTGACCGTGCCCATCGCCTCGCACGTGCACCGGGTGGCGTCGGACGGGTCTCGGGTGTTGTTCTCGGTGGACGACGGCGCGTGGAGTGGCGATGGTGATGCTCGTGCGGCCGGCGCTGGGGACAGCGAAGTCTGGTTGCGCCTGGGCGAGTGGGATGCGGGCGGGGGCCTGCGTCGCTCGCAGTCGGTTGCGCTCGAGCGGGCGACCTGGCAACACGACGTCGGGGTGACGGAGGGGCACGTGGTGTTCATCGAGTCGCCGACTCGTCGGCTCGAGGGGCGGGTGGGCGGTGGCGTGGGCGGCGTGGGTGGCGTCGGCGGCGGAGGCGGCGGCGGCGAGATGGAGTCCGCGGTGAAGCCCGAACCGGCAGTGCCGTTCGGGTGGGTGCCCGGTGCGGAGGGATGGGTCGGCGTCGTTCCACGGGGCGGCGACGGTTCGCTGGTGCGCTGGTTCCGCGTCGACCCGTGTCTGGTCACCCATGTGCTCGGCGTGTGGGAGGAGGGCGGTGACCGGTCGCTCGGGAGTGCGGGTGGCGGGAGTGGCGGGAGTGCGGGGAATGAGCCGGGCGACCCTCCCGACATCGTGCTGTTCGTGTGCCGATACGACGTGCCAGAAGCGGGACAGCCCGTCGATCTGACAGCCTCGGTGGTGGGACCGGCTGGCATCGGCCAGACTCCAATCGGCAGGAGCCTGGCGACGCTGGAGCGGTGGCGGCTCGTGGGTGATCGTCTCGAACGGGAGCAGCTCGATGACCGGCGGGTGGAGTATCCACGGATGGACCAGACCTGGGAGGGCCAGGCCTTCCGGTACGGCTATGCGGTCGAGCTCGTCCCGGCTCCTGGAGCCTCACGCTCTACCTCAGGTTCAGCCTCTCCTTCAGGTTTAGGTTTAGGTTCAGGTTCAGGGTTAGAGTCTGGCGCACCGTCCTCCCCTTCCTCTTCTGGCCAGGGGGATCTGGTCCACTCGATCGGACTCTTGAAGTTCGACCTCGAGCGAGACGAGACGGCCTCGTGGAGCCCGGGCGACGGGAGGCGGGTCAGCGAGCCCATCTTCGTTCGCTCCGACGAGGGCCACAGCGACGAGGAGGGCTGGCTTTTGACCGTGGTGGACGACCCTGACCGGGGGGCAAGCGACCTCTACGTCCTCGACGCCTCCTCATTCGGTCGGCGCGCACCCGAGGCGGTGATCCACCTGCCCGAGCGGCTGCCTTTCCGAAGCCACGGCGAGTGGGTGCCGGCGGACCGCTATCGCTGAAGACCTCTCCCCTGGGCCCACCGGGGTGTGAGATCCGGCGGGTCGGGCGATTTCTTTTCGTTCTTTCGATTCTTTGCGGACACCGGCTCGTGGTGACGACCGTTTTTTCTCGTATGACATCGAAAACACTCCGAGACGGACCTCGACCCGAGACGGTATCGAGAAGGACCGAGTCGCTGGTCGCCAGCGTGACCCAACATCACAAGGCGATCTCGGCCCACCAGAGCCAGCTGCTCAACGCCATCGTCGAACTCGACCGGCGTCGGGCCTGGAGGGTGGACGGCTCCTCTTCCATGGTGGCCTGGCTGACGCTGCGCTGTGGTGTGGCGGCCAGCACGGCACGCGAATGGGTCACCGCAGCGGCCAAGCTGCAGCGACTGCCCCAGATCTCCGACGCCCTCTCGAAGGGGAAGCTTTCGTTCGATCAGGTCAAGCCGCTCGTCGAGGTGGCGAAACCGGAGACGGATGCCAAGCTGGCAGAGGAAGCCACGCATTGGTCGGCCAAGCAGGTCCGTGAGCTCGCCATCGCCTCACGCAATCAATCGGACCAGCAGGCCACCGGCTTCTACGCCCGTCGATTCCTCCGTTTCGATGATCGACGGCGCAGCCTGACGGGCGTCCTTCCCGTTGACCAGTACGCCGTTGTGAAGAGCGCATTGGTTGATCGAGCCTCACGTCGGGTACGGGAGAGCACCCCGTTCGATCAGCGCATGGCCGACGCCCTGGTGGCGGTGTGCCAGGGCGATTCAGCCGCCGACGACGGGCACGGCCGCGCCGGAGGTCGGCGTCGCAACCGCCCCACATTGGTGGTCCACGCCGATCTCTCGTTCCTCGCCGGCGGACCCGGCACAGCCGAGCTCGACGTGCTCGGTCCCGTCTCAGTCGAGGTGGCGCGGCGCCTGGCTTGCGACTCCAAGATCTTCGTGTCGGGCGACGGACCAGACGGTCGCTCGCTCAACTTGGGCCGAACCCGGAGGGACCCGACGGACGCGCAGCGGATCGTCATCCGCCGGCGGGACAAAGGCTGCCGGTTCCCCGGATGCACCCATGTCGAGTTCACGGAGGTGCACCACGCCCGACACTGGCTCGATGGTGGATCGACCGACCTCGACAACCTGGTCGAGTTGTGCGATCAGCATCACCGGGCCGTACACGAGCTCGGATGGACCGTCTCGGGTGACGCGAATGTGGAGCTGACGTTCCGAAGTCCCACGGGCCGCGTCAGCACGTCCACCCCCTCGCCCGCGTTCACCCAAGCGCGCGACGGACCGCCTGATTGATCGCATCGTGGAGGGCGACGTTCTCCGTTCGCCCGGGCACCCTGACATGGATCACCGCAGGAGCCGGCTGGTCCAGGGCCGCCTTCAGCTCGTCCATCGTCGTCACTTCGTACACGGTCAGCCCAAACCCGCGCGCCACCGCGCCGATATCACTGCCCGGCGGCGTTCCGAAGAGGTTCTCGAAGACCTCTGGTTCGAGCGCGCCCGCCTGCGGCAGGAACGAGAAGATCCCTCCCCCGCCGTTGTCGACCACGACGATCGTGCATGGAGCGGTCCGGTCGAGGTTGACCAGGCCCGAGATGTCGTGCAGGAAGGCCAAGTCCCCCATCAGGGCGACGGTCGAGCACGTGTCCAGGGCGGCGGCCACACCCAGGGCCGTCGAGACGACGCCGTCGATGCCGTTGGCACCGCGATTGGCCAGTACGCGGGGCGGCGACGGCTGTGGCGTCGCATACCACTCGAGATCTCGGATGGGCATCGACGACGCCACGACCACGGTGACGCCGCTGTTGGCCGCGTGGGCAAAGATCTGGCGTGCCACGTGGGGCTCGCTCAGCTGTCCGGCCAGCGTCTCTTCGATGGCCACCTGCGCCGCGTCTTCCATGGCTCGCCACGAGGCCAACCACGCCGGGTCGACGGGCTGCGCTGACTCGATCGCCGCGGCCAGCCATTCGTCGACGTCGCTGTGATGGAACTCGGTGGCCACCCGCGCCGGGTCGGTCCATTGGCGCCAGGGGTCGACGACCACGATTCGCGCCCCTTGTTCCGCACTCCGGGAGACGTACTCGCCAAGGGCCTTCGAGAGCCAGGGCGATCCCACGAGCAACACGGTCTCGGGCAGTGGCGGTTCAGTCCGGACAATGGCGTCGGCCGCAGCGATGGTTCCCGGGTAGCGGAAGCCTGAGCGGGGATCGGCCAACAACGGCCACCTGAGGCGTTCGGCCAGAGCCGGGACGAGCGTGGTGTCGGGTGGCTCGGGAGTCAGGCCGCCGGCGATGATGATGCCGTTGCCCTCGAGGGGCGCCAGACCGGAAGGTGAGCCACGTCTTCCCGTCGAGGCGCTCGTCGGGCGGGGGCGGTCCGGAAGTTCGTCCGGGGTGCCGGTCAATGGTTCGCGGAAGGCCAGATTGAGATGGACCGGACCGGGACCCGCCGGCCCGTGGGTCGCTTCTTCGTAGGCCCGGGCGGCCAGGGGCCGCCAGACCTGCGCCTGCTCGGGCATCGGCACGCCCGGGTTGGAGGACCAACGCGTCGCCGTCGTGAACAACCCGACCTGGTCGATGGTCTGTGGTGCTCCCGTATCGAGCAGTTCGGGCGGCCGGTCGGCGGTACACACGATCAGAGGCACTCGGGCGTGGTGAGCTTCGACCACCGCCGGGTGCAGCTCGGCCGCGGCGGTGCCGCTAGTCACGCAGATGACGGTTGGTCGCCCCGTCGCCAGGGCAAGCCCGATGGCGAAGAAGCCGGCACTGCGCTCGTCGAGTCGCACGTGCACGTTGAATCGAGCGGCGAGCGCGAGTGCCAGAGGGGTGGAGCGTGAGCCCGGGCAGATGACGGCATCGGTGACGCCACAGCGGACCCATTCGTCGGCCAGGGTGGCGCTGAACGTGGCCTGTACGCTCATCCGACGTGCCACTCCATCTCGAGGTGCGCGGCTCGGGCCCGCCGTTGGTGGCGCTGCACGGCTTCACCCAGACGGGTCGACTCTGGGGCACCTTCGGCGAGCTCCTCGAGAAGGAGTTCACCGTGGTGGCCGTCGACCTCCCGGGACATGGCGGCTCGGCGGACGTGCGCGCCGATCTGCCGACCTCCGGTGGCCTGGTCGCTGAAGCGGTACGGGGTGTTCTCGGGGACGAGCCCGTCGATCTGATGGGTTACTCGCTGGGCGCGCGTGTCGCCTTGCACGTCGCGCTGGAGACCGACCTGACCCTCCGCCACGTGGTGTTCATCGGAGTGACGGCGGGCATAGAGGACGAGAGTCTGCGGGCGGATCGCCGCAGGGCGGACGACGCAATGGCAGACCAACTCGAGGCCTCCGGTGACGTGGAGGTGTTCATCGATCGCTGGCTCAGCGGACCGATGTTCAACCGCCTGACGGAAGCGGGCGCGGCCGACCGGACGGAGCGCTTGCGCAACGGGGCCGAGGGACTGGCCTCGAGCCTGCGTCTCTGCGGAACGGGCACGCAAGTACCTGCGTGGGACCGCCTGGGTTCGCTCAGCTCGCCCGTCCTGGCGATGGCGGGGACCGACGACGTCCGCTTCGCCGGCCATGCGGTGCGTCTGGCCCGCCTTGTGCCGCGCGGCGTGGCCTCCCTGGTCCCCGGTGGCGGGCACGCCGCCCACCTTGCTCAGCCTGCGCACGCGGCGCGCCTGGTGTCCCACTGGCTGCAGGCCGTCGATCCCCTCTGAGCCCGGGTCACAGGAGCACACCGAGGGCCAACAAGAGACCGCCCACGATCTGCAGGCGGGCCGTGTCTCCCAGCATCGGCAGGAGCTCCCGGCCCCTGTTGTCGCTCATGGCCAGACGTACGGGTGCGATGGCGAGGGGAATTGCGGCCAGGGCAATGAGCGCCCACGCCTGGTAGTGCGCCAGGATGCCTATGCCCACTGCCGCGACCATGAGCGTCCCTGTGTACAGGAGGCCCGCGCCCTGCCGCCCGAGGCGTACGGCCAAGGTCTTCTTTCCGGCTTCGGTGTCCGTCTCTAGGTCGCGCAGGTTGTTGGCCTCGAGGAGGGCCGCTGCCAGCAGTCCCACGGGCACACCGGCCCACAGCGCGTAGCCCCAGTTGAAGGAATACGCGAAGAGGTGGCCAGAGAGGGAGATGATGAACGGGGCGTGCTGGACATAGGCCGAGCCGGCTGTCGCCACGAGTCCGAAGAACACGAAGACGAACACCTCGCCGAACCCCAGGTAGCCATAGGGCCGAGGACCGCCGGTGTATGCCCACCCGGCGAGACCGCAGACCAAGCCGAGAGGGATGAACCACCAGGTCACCCTGGCCGCCAGGATCAGCCCGGCGATCCCGGCCACGCCGAAGGCGAGCAGGGCAGCCAGCTTCACCTGGCGCACTGTGGCCAGCTTGCCCGCCACCAGTCGCACCGGACCCACCCGATGTTCGTCAGTTCCTCGCACGCCGTCGGCGTAGTCGTTGACGTAGTTGGTCCCGATCTGGATGCCGAGAGCGACCAGCAGGCCCATGAGGGCGTTGAGCCAATCCAACTCGCGTACGAAGGACGCGCACACGGTGGCGTGACATGAGCTCGTGCGTTGCGCTGTGGTGAGAAGGAAGCGACCGCTCGACTGGTACCCGACGGCCGTGCCAACCAGCACTGGGACCACCGCAGCGGGAAGCGTGCGCGGACGCGCACCGGCCACCCACAGCTTCAGCGGGGGATTCACGGACGGCGGGGAAACCGGGAGAAGTCCGGAGCTCTGTGCTCGACGAAGGCGTTCCGACCTTCCTGCCCCTCCTCGGTCATGTAAAAGAGCATCGTCGCGTCGCCAGCCAGCTGCTGGACACCGGCCAAGCCGTCATCCGCGGCGTTCATGCCCGCCTTGATCATGCGGAGGGCGATGGGCGACAGGGTCAGCATCTGGCGGCACCACGCAATGGTCTCCATTTCCAGGTCGTCCAGAGGCACCACCGCGTTGACCAATCCCCAGTCGAGCGCCTGCTCGGCGTCGTACTGGCGACACAGGAACCACACTTCCTTCGCACGCTTGAGGCCGATCGTCCGGGCCAAGATGGAGGACCCGTAGCCGCCGTCGAAACTGCCCACCTTCGGTCCCGTCTGCCCGAACCGGGCGTTGTCCGCCGCGATCGACAGGTCACAGACGAGATGGAGGATGTGGCCGCCACCGATGGCATACCCGGCCACCATGGCCACGATGGGCTTGGGGATCCGGCGCATCAGGACTTGGAGATCGAGCACGTTGAGGCGGCCGATGCCCCGCTCGGCCACCGTGTCATCGCCCATATAGCCGTCGTCGCCGCGTATCTTCTGGTCGCCACCCGAGCAGAAGGCGTCGGGTCCCTCGCCACAGAGGATGATGACTCCCACGTCGGGGTCATCGTGGGCCATCGTGAAGGCTTCGGTCAGTTCGAACAGGGTCTGGGGCCGGAAGGCATTCCGGCGCTCGGGCCGGCAGATGGTGAGCTTGGCGATGCCCTCGCCTACCTCGTAACGGATGTCCTTGAAGGCGCCGCGCTCCTCGAACTCGGGCAGCGGCAGGCTTCGTAGCTCGTCGAGAGGATCGTGGGGCTTTCCAGTGATGACGGTCTGCACGGCGCCCTACGCTACTGGCCAGTGCCAGAACTCGTTGCACTCGACCTCCCTGGTGGGATGGGGTTTGTGGACGCCCTCCGGGCGATCTGGGACACCGGAGATGCGGCAGCGCCACTCGACTCGAGGCTGCCACCCGTCGCCAAGCGGCTCCTGCTCGAAGCACTGCGGCCGACTCGCATCGTGGGCTCGGACGGTGAGCAACGCAAGCTTGCGGACGGCCTGCCCGTCGAGGCGGGCGACGCGCTGGTGGTGGCGACCTCGGGGACTTCGGGCCAGCCCAAAGGCGTCGTGCTCACGCACGAGGCCGTGGCTGCGTCCGCCGCGGCGACGACCAGCCGCCTGGCCGTCGACCCCGCACGTCACACGTGGCTCGCCTGCCTTCCCCTGGCCCACATCGGAGGGCTGTCCGTGGTGACCCGTTCCATCCTGTCGGGGACGCCGCTGGTGGTCATGCCCGGCTTCGAGGCCGACGACGTCGAGGCGGCGGGCCGGGTCGGGCGCGTCACCCACGTCTCGCTCGTCGCGACCGCGCTACAGCGGGTCGACCCATCAGTGTTCGAGTGCGTCCTGCTCGGAGGAAGCAGGCCTCCAGCCGAGCTGCCCCCAAATGCCGTGACGACCTATGGCATGACCGAGACGGGATCGGGCGTGGTCTACGACGGGGCACCCCTCGAGGGGGTCGAGCTGGCGTTCCGCAGCTTCGGCGGCTCGACCACGCTGGGCGCAGCCGAGGGCGAGGTCCTCGTCCGGGCCCCGATGCTGTTCCGTTGCTACCGCGACGGCGCCACGGGTCGGGTCACTGGTCCTGACGGACTCGCCTCGTGGTTCGCCACCGGCGACGGCGGCGCAGTTGGGGTCGACGGCCGTTTGTCGGTCTCCGGCCGGCTGGCGGACGTCATCACCACAGGGGCCGAGCAGGTGTGGCCCGAGAGTGTCGAGCGCGCCCTGATCTCCCACCCGGCCGTGGCCGAGGTCGCTGTCTGGAAGCGGCCCGATGCAGAGTGGGGTGAGCGTGTGGTGGCATGGGTCGTCCCGACCGACGACGCGCCGACCCTCGAAGAGCTGCGCGAGATCGTTGCCGAGGCCGTCGCTCCGTGGGCGGCGCCCAGGGAACTGGTGATCGTGGATGACTTGCCCCGCACCGCGGCCGGCAAGGTCAGGCGTCGGGCGCTCGAGACGCACGAGCCCTAATCCGTCGCGTCCTCCACGTGACCTGACCTGAGGGCCGCACCGAGTCGCTCGAGCTTGTCCGGGTTCGACACCACCCGCACGGCCACGATCTTCCCGTCCACGATGTCGAGGACCATGGCCGAAACCACAGCGTCGCCGTTCATGAAGACGGTGGCCGGTTGTCCGTTGAGGATGGTGCCGTGCGGCACGCCCTCCACCTTCTTGGCGACGTGCAGCAGGAATCGGGAGCTGCGGTAAGGGCCAACGACCGGCCGCACGGCGGCGCGCACCTTGCCCCCACCGTCGGTCCAGACCACGACGTCCGCCGAGAGCATCTCGAGCAGCCCAGAGAGGTCTCCGCTCGCACACGCCGTCAGGAAACGATCCGTGAGCTCGCGCCCGTGCTGCAGGTCGCCGTCGAAACGCTGACGGCGCACCTCAATGCGCTGGCGGGCTCGCGCCGCAAGCTGGCGACACGCAGGCGTCGACCTCCCCAGCGAGCGGGCTACCTCGTCGAACGAGTACCCGAAGATGTCGTGGAGCAGGTAAGAGGCCCGCTCGAGGGGGGTCAGCTCCTCGAGCAGGACGAGGAAGGCCAACGAGAGGGAGTCCGCCTGCTCCAGGGCGGATGTTTCGTCCATCACCACCGGTTCGGGCAGCCACGGTCCGGCATAGGACACTCGCGTGGCGCGGGCCGACTCGAGTTGGTCGATGCACAATCGAGTGACGATGGTGACGAGGTAGGCCCGCTCCGACCGGACCGGTTCGTCGCCCCGGCGCAGCCAGCGGATGGAGGCCTCTTGCACCATGTCCTCGGCGTCGGCTGCACTCCCGAGCATGCGGTAGGCAATGCCGAAGAGCAGCGAGCGCCACTCCTCGAACGTGGCCGCATCGGCCTCGGCGTCACGCAACGACGATGGGCCGCGATGCGCTATTGCCGGCGAATGTCATCGGGATCTCGCAGGACTCCGAGAATCCCTGGCTGTGGAGGCCCAGTCCGGCGTTGAAGCGGGAACGCAGGTTCTCGAGTGCGACCCAGGCGGCGAGTTCGACGATCTCTGCATTGCTGAACAGAGACCGCAGCCGGGCGGCAAGCTCGTCGGAGACCTCGGCGGGACTGCCCGACGCCTTTTCGGCGTATTCCAGCACGGCTCGCTCTCGCTGGTCGAAGAGCTCGCTGTCCCGCCACTGGCCCACGGCCCGGACCTTGGCCGGATCAATACCCTCGTTCATGCCCTCGTAGTAGCCGTAGTCGATACACCAGGAGCAACCGATGGTGGCCGCCGACATCTGGATCGCCAGCCAACGCAGGGTCGGATCAAGCTTCTTCAGGCCCATCTGGACGGCCGTCTCGAGTGCTCCCATGGAAACCAGCACTCCCGAATGATGCGCGGCAGCACCCATGGGCTCGACCATTCTGCCGAACCGGCGCTTGGCGTACCGGAACGAGAGACGGGGGATGATTCCTTTGGGCTCTTCGACCAACTCGATATGCGCCACGTCTTGCAACCTTTCGCTCGGAGTTCCGTCTTTAACTCAGAGAGACGGGGCAGCAGGCGAGAGTGTGACATGGGGTCAGCCGACACCACCCGATGGACGGCGACCCCGAGGCCGTGGCGCAGGCTCGGAGCAGGGCGTTGGTGGCGATTGGCGTACGAGGGCAGCCCTCAACATCGGTGAAATGCACCTGCCAAATGATGGCCCTTCAACTCATCTGCCATCTGTCCGCTCGCGGCCAACACAGCACCCGGGGCAGGTTATTGATCCAGATCCAAGGTCATGGCGGACGATGTCGTGACGCTCACCACGCTGGAATCCGCGGAATACGACACTCCGATGATTGGCGGATTGACCAGACCGAGGGCAGATCCCATGAATGGCGCGTCACCGAAGTCGAACAAGCCGCCATCTTCTCCTGCGAGGACGTACCCACCACCGTCCGAGGTGGCGACGATCCCCACAATGGGAGAGTTCAGATGGGTCCCGCCCATTGAACCCAAGAACCGGGCGTCTCCGAAGGCGAACACGCCACCATCGGCGGCGACCAGCCAGTACCCACCACCATCCGGGGTGGCGGCGATCCCCACAATGGGAGAGTTCAGATGGGTCCCGCCCATTGAACCCAAGAACCGGGCGTCTCCGAAGGCGAACACGCCACCATCGGCGGCGACCAGCCAGTACCCGCCTCCGTCCGGGGTGGCGGCGATCCCCACGACGGGGGCGTTCAGATGGGTCCCGCCCATCGATCCGAAGAATCGTGCCCCGGGGGCTGGAGGTGCACCCACAACTCCGGGAAACGGAGGCTGACCCGCGAAGGCGAAGACACCGCCGTCGCTCGACACGAGCCAGTACGGATACGCGTCGTTCGGAAGTGTCGCCGTCGCAATACCCACTATGGGTGCAGACAGCGGCCGACCATTCATCCCCGGCCACACTTCAAATGAGCCGTAGACAGAGCCCGTCGAAGTGACGGCATACGCAAACGGGTCAGACGAGGAAGAGACCGCCGCGATGGGTTGGTTTCCCACTTCGCATTGCGGAAGGGGTAGATACGTGGCGCACGAGATGTTGGCGGCAGCGGACGGGGTGGCGTTCAGGATCAGGCCGACGAGTGCCATCACGCTGACCAATGCCAATGACCGAATCGGCAAACGTCTCACAATCCGCCTCCTCAAACCTGCTCGTGCACGGGACGTTAGATCGGAACCTTAGAGCCCGTATGGATGTAATCCCGGTCTGAGATTTGTCGCCACGGCAAGAAACTCGGATTAAGACCGAACCAAATGGGCCTCTCGGGGCTACAAAGGGATGGTGGAGCCCAAATCGCAGCTCGGCGGCGAGTCCTCGAATATTGAGCGGTCTGGGCTCGATGGAAGTACCGACGAAGATTTGCTGATTCAGGTTCGTCAAGGCCACCGAGATTCGATGGAGCGACTGTACCGACGTCACGCCCCCTCGATCTTGGCGTTGCTCGCCCGGATTTTCGATGACTACCAACTAGCCGAAGAGGCTCTGCAGGACACGTTCCTCGCGGTGTGGAACGGGGCACGCTTCGATGGACGATCACAAGTCCGTACCTGGTTGGTGGCCATTGCCATCCGTCAAGCCGGATCAAAACGTCGTCGACAGAGATTTGCGGTCGGGAATCAGTCCCGAGACTTCGCCTCGAACGATCCGTCACCTGAAGACGCCGTCGTGGCCGGTGTCGATGTGGACCGGCTGGTCAGGGACCTCTCTGCGCTGACGCGCTACCAGCGTGAAGTCGTGTTCCTCGCCTTCGCCGAGCAACTCACCCACCCCGAGATTGCGAAAGTCCTGGATGTGCGGATCGGCACTGTCAAGAGTCGACTCCACGGCGCCAAGAAGGCATTGATGCGGAAATGGGAGCAAGAGGACAGGACATGACACGAACACGGCATCTCGATGACGAGGCACTGATCACCATCGCTCAAGACAACTCACGGAGTGCGGGCGCTTCATCCCATGTCGATTCGTGCCCGCTCTGTGCGCACGAACTCGAGGCCTGGCGCAGGATCTCCGATCTGGTCAGAGTGAGCGTCGACTCGGTACCTCCGGCAAGAGAAGACCTTCCACAGCGAGTCTTTGGCGAACTTGACAGTCCGCCTCAGGGCAGTCCGGTGGCAGCGAGGAGTCGACGTGTACGTCACATCTAGCGGGTGGTCAAGGGGTGGGCGCTGGCTGATTGCGGTTCCGATCGTCATAGCGGCCCTCGTTCTCGCCCTGACGCTGGGGTTCGGATCAAGCGCACCTTCTGACGCCATGGTGCTCAGGAGCATCAGGAGCAGTTCCACTGTCGCCGCCATGCACTCTCAGGCTGTCCATTTCACTGAACTCGAAGTGGATCGAGCACCGCAGGGTTTCATAGACGTCGAATACAGCTCCCATGGAGAGGTTGATCCCCGAACCAATGCCTTCAAGATCACGTCGAAAGCGATCATCCCAGGTGGCGCGTCATTCGGTTCTTCGACCACGGTCTCAGACGGATCGCTTGTGTACCTCCCGTGCAATCCTCAGTGGAGTTTTATTGGCGAGAACCCGTGCCTGGCGTATCCAGCTCAGAGCGGTACTGCGTCAGGTTCACCCTCCTTGACTTTTCTGCGCTCTGCCAGCGGGCCAGTGGCCCGGCTGGGCGAACGCGAGATCGACGGAGTCGAGACAAATGGCTACCGGGTGAGTGTGCCGGTCAGTGCGTTGGTTCAGAGTGTCATTCCTTCAGAGCGCTCACTCGTTCAATACGCGGACTCCACAATCTCAGATGTCCATGTCGAGGTCTGGTCCGACCAACGAGGCCTGCCACGACAGCTGGATTTCACCTTCGTCGTCCACCAAGCCACTCTGTCAGCGGTACTTCGTGCCTCAGAGAAGGAACAGCTCAGCTACAGCACGACCCCCTTGAAGGTGGGCGTTCCTCGCCGGAGCACCGTGACCGTCGCCTCCAATCTGAGCGCGGCGCTCGCTCTTGAAACTCAGTACCGGAACGCGCTCATCATCTACTTCAAACAGCAGTCCGGACACTGAACCGAGTGGTATCCCCGGCCTCGTTTTGCCTGGTTGGGCTGGTTGGCAATGCGCGAGCTTCGGCACACATCTAGGGCCACCGGGTCCTCAACCGACCCCGCCCGAAGGAATGACCGTTGTTCCGCCGTCGACGACCAACATCTGCCCCGTGATCCACGAGGCAGCGTCTGATGCGAGAAACAGGGCGGCCGTCGCAATGTCGTCAGGCACCCCTAGGCGGCGAAGCGGAATGCGTTTGGCAACCTTTTCCTCGCCTGGCCCTTCCCAGATTGCTGCGGCAAGGCGGGTCTTGACGAGCCCTGGCGCCAGGGCGTTCACCCGGATGCGGGGGGCAAGTTCAAACGCCAGTTGTCGGGTGGTCTGCAGTACGGCCGCCTTCGTGACGTTGTACCACCCGATTTTGGGCTCCACTCCGAGACCGCCGATGGAGGAGATGTTGATGACCGATCCCTGGAGACCGGCCTTCACGGCTGCCGCAGTCCACAGGAGGACCGAGAGTTGGTTGACCTCGAACGTCTTCTGGGCCCGGACCACGTCGATATCGATCATCGGCCCGAAGTAAGGGTTGGTCCCCGCGTTGTTGACCAGGATGTCGATCCCGCCGAATCGGGTCAGGGTCTCGGCCACGCACACCTGGGCGTCCTCAGGGTGGCCGACGTGACCAGCCACCCAGGCCACCCGCTCCTTCGGCGCACCGTCCGCCACCAGGCCTGCGGCCGCCTCGGCCAGGTCCTCGGCCGTCCGAGAGCTGATCATCACGTTGGCCCCAGCTTCGAGAAACCGGGCGGCGATTCCCAGGCCGATACCGCGGCTTCCGCCCGTAATCAGCGCCGTCTTGTCCTTCAGGTCGAGCTCCATGGGCTGAGCCTTGCACGGGCGGCTGCCGGGGACGTCGTTCCTCGGGACGCGCCCTAGCATCGCTGGGGTGAACCACCTGGCCGACGAGACCAGCCCCTACCTGCGCCAGCACGCCGACAACCCCGTCGAGTGGTATCCCTGGGGCGAGGCTGCGTCGACGCGGGCCCAGGAGGAGGACAAGCCGATCTTCCTCTCCATCGGGTACGCGTCGTGCCACTGGTGTCACGTCATGGCCCACGAGAGCTTCGAGGACCCGGCCACGGCGTCGGATCTGGCCAAGTGGTTCGTGTCCGTCAAGGTCGACCGGGAGGAGCGACCTGATCTCGATGCCGTCTACATGGCGGCCACCCAGGCCCTCACCGGCTCCGGCGGTTGGCCGATGTCGGTCTTCTGCACGCCCGACGGCCGGCCGTTCTACGCAGGGACCTACTTTCCGCCCGAAGAGCGGCACGGCATGCCGTCGTTTCGACGGGTCGTCGAAGCGCTCGGTGAAGCCTGGGTGAACGAGCGCGGGCAGGTCCTCCAGCAAGCGGATGCACTCGCTGACGCCGTGCGCAAAGAAATGCGATTGGCCGAATCCTTGCAGGAGGACGGTGGCGAGTCGAAGCTGCTCGTGTCGGGGGAGGTGACGCCACTCGATCCCGAGCACCTGCAAGATGTCGTCGTCGACGGGCTGGCCGCGGGATTCGACCCGCAGTGGGGCGGCTTCGGACCCGCCCCCAAGTTCCCACGTCCGACGCTGATCGAACTCTGCCTCCTCCGCTCACGCCGCAAGGGCCAACAAGCGGAGGCTGCTCTGCAGATGGCGTCGCGGACACTCGACGCCATGGCGGCCGGGGGTATCTACGACCATTTGGTCGGCGGATTCTGCCGCTACTCGACCGACGCACGCTGGTTGGTCCCGCACTTCGAGAAGATGCTGACCGATCAGGCCCTTCTGGCTCGGGCCTATCTCCACGCTTGGCAGGTCACGGGCAAGGACGACTACCTCGGCGTCGTCAACGAAACGTTGGACTTCGTGTTGCGCGACCTCTCGACCCCGGAGGGCGCTCTGTACTCATCCTTCGACGCCGATGCCGGCGGCGTCGAAGGTGCGCATGCCACTTTCACCCTCGGCGAGCTGGCGCAGGTGCTCCCCGATCGCCTGGTGGGCCCGGCGGCCGAGTGGTACGGGATCACGCCGGGTGGCAACTGGGAAGGCCGCTCCATCCCGGTGCGCCCGGTCGGAGCAACCCTGGCCCGGCCGCCTGAGATCGAAGAGGCTCGGATTCTCCTGGCCGCGGCACGGATGCAGCGGGTTCAACCGGCGCGCGACGAGAAGGTCCTCACCGAGTGGAACGCCATGGCGGTGGCGACGCTGGCCGAGGTGGCCGCGGCGACCGGCAACGCCTCCTACGGCCAACGGGCAGAAGAGATCGGCGAGTTCCTCTGGTCCTCGATGTATGCAGGATCACGACTGATGCGGAGCTGGCAGGGCGGGCGGGCGCGACACCTGGGTGTCGCGCAAGACCATGCCTGGTTGGCCGAGGCCAGCCTGCGGCTCTCGGAGTGGACGGGCAAGGTCCTGTGGCGCGAGCGGGCGCTCCAGGCGGTGCACGAACTGCTCGACCTTTTCTGGGACGAGGAATCGGGCGGGTTCTTCTCTTCTGGGAGCGATGCAGAGGCCCTCGTGGTCCGCCCCAAGGAGTTCCTCGACGGAGCGGTCCCTTCGACCAACTCCGTCGCCGTCTCGGCGGTGCTCCGGGTCAACGCATTGGTCGACGATGCTCGCCTCGACACCGCGGTGGAGCGGACCATCGCGTTGGCCCGGCCGCTCCTCGAGCGGCATCCGGGCGCCCTCCCCGACCTGGTGGCGGCGCTCCCCCTCTGGACCCGCCGGCATGAGATCGTCATTACGGGCGAGCGGCCCGACCTCCTAGGAGAGGTACGGCGCCACTGGCTCCCCTCCGCCGTTCTCGCCTGGGGCCAGCCCGACAACGGACCGCTCTTCCTCGACCGGCCGGCCGAGCCCGGCCTGGCCTTCGTCTGCCAGGCTCGGTCGTGCCGCATGCCGGCCGCTGACGTCGCCACCCTCGCGGCCCAACTAGAAGAAGTAGCCGTATGAGCTTCGACGATCCGACCGATCCGACCGATCCTGGCCCGGGCAGTCTCGACCCCAGGTTCGGCACCGACACCGACCCGGGCAGCGACCTCCGCCTGGACCGGGTCCCCGACCTCGACCTGGACCTCGACCTGGACCTGGACGGGGAGCCAGGCAGAGCTCCCGAGATTGCCGGTCGGGAGTCGGCTGACAACGACGAGGCCGGCGAGCACGCGGTGAGCCAGGGTGGCACGCGTACGGCCAGACGCGAACCCTCGACCCCGACCGATCCGGGGCGTCTGATCCGGCGGTCAGCTCGGCGTAAGGAGTGGATCCCGACCTCTGGTGGCTCGACCCTGCACCTCCTGGTGCTCTCCTCCACCCGGGAGGACACGACCGTCGTCGATCTGGCGACGCGGACCGTCATGCGCGTCCGCGTGCCGTGGCCCGAGGACCACGATCCCGATATCGGCAGGTTCGACGTCGTCGAGGTGACCCTGGCGGCCGACCCCGAGCGCGACGACCTGGCCCAGCCCGAAGCGACGACCGTGGCCGACCTCCCCCGCCATGTCGGCACCCTTCGGGGTCGACAGCTGCGCAAGCTCCTGGGGAGACTGGTGGCGTCGCCAGACGGCCCGCTTCTCGGCTTTCCTGGCCCCTCTGCGCCCTACTGGGAGTTCCGGGGCTTCCGTCCGTCGGTCGCCCTCATTGAGCCGACTCGGAGCCCTCAGCTGATCCGCCGGCAGGCGGACGGGACGACATGGGTCCGGTTCGGCTGGGACCGCGAGGACGTCTGGCTCCCGGTGGAAGACCGCAACGCGGCGCGTGCGCTCGATGCGGCACGCCGGGAACGGCTGAGCGGCAAGAGCCTGGCCACGGCACTTGGCTTCGAGCCCCAGTACTTGCTGGTGACGGTCAGCCCACCACGCGACGGGCACTGCTACAAGGTCTGCGCAGCCGTTCTCCCTCGGGGATGACCCCGAAGGCACATGCCTCAGCGGCCGAGCTTGCCCCCGGCCAGGTCCTCGGCCATGGCCCAACCGAACGCAACCAGGCGGTCACCCTTGTCGGAGTCGAAGCCCGAGAAGTGCTGGTCGACGCCCTCGGGGATCTTGACCTTCGGTGCGATGAAATCGAGGCCACCGGCGACCCCGCCATCACCCTTGAGAATGAATGTCCGGTCGTCCAGCCGGCTCTCGCAACCGAAGCGCTTGGACAGGCGACGGGCCCAGGCCCGCTCCTCGCCGGAGCACTTGTGATCCGGGAACGGCACGACATCCTGAAGACCGACGAAGGCCCGGAAGCCCTCCGGAGACAGCAGGCGGGTGCCGAGCAGGACATCCTCGTCGGGGAAGGCCAGCAGGGCACGCCGGTACTGGTCCGCCATGATCCCCTTGAGCGCCGCTTCCGCTCGCGACGTCCGGTCCACCAGGGCCAGGCCCACGAGCAACGAGGGCGTGCCGCCGATCCGCTCAAGGGTGCAGAACGAGTAGCCACGGAGCTTGTTGCCCTCTCGGGCCTGGGTGATGAGGACCCAGGATTCGCGCTCCTTGGAGAGGAAGCCGATGTCGTAGCCCGGCGGGCGATCCGCACAGAGATCCGCCATTTCGACCAGCTCAGCGTCGCTGAGCGCGGTGCAATCCTTGGTGCTCACTACGATCGGCATGCGTCCAGTCTACTGGCTGTGCCTGAGACGTTCCCAACCGGATCCGGTAGGCTGTGGGCCTGGCGGGCCCGAATCCGAACTCAGATGCCCAGGTCAGAGCGGTTTCTGCCGTCCCGAGCACTCGGTTTCACGACAGAACGGCGCTCTGCCCCAGTAGCCGCTTGAGCTCCCCGACCAGTCCATTCTTGCAATCGACGTTGAATTCGGGCGGCAGGCGGAGCACCTTCTCCCCCACGTGCAACATGACCGGAGACGGCCCCGGGTGCCCGGACAGCACATCTTTGAGGCCCTCGACGCGGCGGTCGGTGAGCACGCCCAATGGGAGCTTGATGTGGAGATCGGACTGGCCCCGGTCGAGCATCGGCCGCCCAACCTCCATGCACACGATCTTGGGCTCCTCTTCCCTGGTGTCGAGCCGACCCTTGATCACGACGATGGCGTCGTTCTCGATGAGAGCCCCGTACTCGGCCATCGTCCTCGGGAAGACGAAGACCTCCATGGCGGCCTGGAGGTCTTCCAGCACGAACCGGGCCATGAGATCGCCCTTCTTCGTGTAGGACCGCCTGAGGTCTGTGACCACGCCCCCCACAGACCGCACCGGCGCCCGGTCGCCCGCCACAGGATCTTCCTCTCGCATGTCCGCCAGCGTGGAGTCGGTGTGACGGGCCAGGGCAGCCTCGAAGCCCATGAGGGGGTGGTCGCTGACGTAGAGGCCAAGCATCTCTTTCTCGAAGGCGAGTCGCTGAGACTTCTCGAATTCGCTGTCGGGGATGGCCACCTTCGCCCCGCCCCAGCCCGGGTCGGATTCCTCCTCCTCGAGGGCGGCGAAGAGCGTCGTGATGCCGAAGTCCTGCTCCTTGCGGCGCTCGAGCGTCCGGTCGACCACGGCCTCGAGGACCAGGCACAGGCCCTGGCGCGGATGGCCAAGGGAGTCGAAGGCGCCTCCCTTGACGAGCGACTCCATCGTCCGCTTGTTGAGGACGGTCGGATCCACCCGGGAGCAGAAGTCGAAGATGTCCTCGAACGGCCCGCTCGCCTGGCGCTCGGCCACGATCCGCTCGACCAGGCTCTCGCCGACGTTGCGCACGGCGGCCAGGCCGAACACGATGGCACGTCGCGCCGGGGGCGCCGGCGCAGCGGTGGCGGTCTCATCGCCGATCGTTTGGCCGGCCTCCGCCTCGGCGAGGTGGCCAACCTCCTCCCCCGGTTGCCCGGGGAGGCCGGGTAACCCGGAATCGTCGGAGTCGCCGGAATCGTCGGGGGCCAAGGATGCAGGAGCGTCGGCTTCGGGAGCCGTCCGGTCCGGTGCAAACTCGGAGACGGAGCGGTTCACGTCGGGCACCAGCACCTCGATCCCCATGTTGCGGCACTCGGCGAGGTAGACGGCGGTCTTGTCCTTGTTGTCCTTGACCGAGGTCAGCAGGGCCGACATGTACTCGACTGGGTAGTGCGCCTTCAGCCAGGCGGTCTGGTAGGCCACCAGGCCGTAGCCGTACGAGTGCGACTTGTTGAACGCGTAGTCGGCGAAAGGCTCGATGATGTCGAAGAGCTGAGTGCCCAGTTCCTCGCCGTAGCCCTCGGAGACGCAACCCGCCACGAACTTCTCGCGCTCGGCGGCAATGAGGGCGCGGATCTTCTTTCCGCAGGCTTTGCGGAGGTTGTCCGCTTCCTCGAGGGAGTAGCCGGCGAAGCGCTGGGCCACTCGCATGACGGACTCCTGGTAGAGCATCAGGCCGTAGGTGTCCTTGAGGATGGGCTCGATGTCCGGGTGCAGGTAGGTCAGTTCCTTGCGGCCGTTCTTGAGCTCCGGGTAGTCGCGGTGCATGTTGGCCGCCATGGGGCCGGGACGGTAGAGCGCCACGAGGGCGGCCACATCGTCGAAGCTCGTCGGAGCCAGTGCCCGCAGGGTCTGGCGCATGGCGGCGCCCTCGAGCTGGAACACGCCGACCGACTCGGCCCTGCGCAGCATCGCGAGCGTGGGCTCGTCCGCCAGGTCGAGGTTGTCGATGTCCGGCCGTTCGCCGGTGTCCACCTCGATGAGATCGAGCGCCCGCTCGATGACCGAAAGGTTCCGAAGACCGAGGAAGTCCATCTTCAGCAGTCCCAGTTCCTCGACCCCGTGCATCTCGTACTGGGTGACGATGGGTGCGTCCTCGGGCGATCCACCGGAGTCGGGCTTTCGCTGGATCGGGAGGTAATCGGTCAGGGGATCACGGGAAATGACCACTGCGGCGGCATGGATGCCGTCCTGGCGGCGGAGGCCCTCGAGGCCGAGCGCGACGTCGATGACCTCCTTCGCTTCCGGATCGGTGTCGTGCATCGCCCGCAGGTCGCCCGCGGAGGCATAGCCGTCCTCGAACCCTTCGATCTTGTCCAGGCAGGCCCGCAGCGGCGTGTCCCGTCCCATGATGAGCGGCGGCATGGCCTTGGCGATCTTGTCCCCCACGATGTAGGGCTTGCCCAGCACCCGCGAGGCATCACGCACGGCGGCTCGAGCCTTGATGGTCGAGAAGGTGATGATCTGGGCGACCCGGTCGCTGCCGTACTTCTCGGCCGCATAGCGCATGACGTCGGCCCGATAGCGCTCGTCGAAGTCCATGTCGATGTCGGGCATCTGCTTGCGGCCGGGGTTGAGGAAGCGTTCGAAGAGCAGGTCGTAGTGGATCGGGTCGAGATCGACGATGCGCAGGCAGTAGGCCACGCAGCACCCGGCCGCCGAGCCGCGGCCCGGCCCGACCCGGATGCCCGACTCCCGGGCGAAACGGATGAGGTCCCAGACGACGAGGAAGTAGGCCGGAAAGCCCATGTCGCCGATGACGTTCAGCTCGAACTCGAGGCGCTCGACCACTTCGCGCGGCATCGGGTCGCCATAGCGCTCCTTCGCCCCTTCGAAAGCCAGGTGCTTGAGGTAGCCCTGGGCGCGCTCCTCGTAGGTCGCCCCGGTGAAGCGGTCGGGCACGGGGAACTCGGGCAGGCTCGGCTTGCCCAACTCGATCTGCACATCGAGCGCGCTCAGCGATCAGCAAGGTGTTGTCACAGGCCTCGGGAACCTCGCGGAAGAGATGGCGCATCTCGGCGGCCGACTTGAGATAGTGCTCGGTTCCCTCGAACTTGAAGCGGTTGGTGTCGGAGAGCAGGGCGCCGGTCTGCACGCAGAGCAGGGCGTCGTGGGCCACTGCATCCTCGCGGTGGGTGTAGTGGCTGTCGTTGGTGGCCAGAAGGGGCGCACCGATGCGCCGGGCAATCTCGATCAACTGAGGGTTGGTGCGGTGCTGATCGGCGATGCCGTGGTCCTGGAGTTCCACGAAGAGGTTGCCCTGGCCGAAGATGTCCTGGAGCCGGGCGGCCCGCTGCTCCGCCCCCTCGTAGTCGCCGGCCAGCAGCGCCTGGAGCACCACCCCACCCAGGCAGCCGGTGGTGGCAATGAGCCCTTCATGGTGGCGTTCGAGCAACTCCCAGTCCAGCCGCGGCTTGTAGTAGTAGCCCTCGAGGTAGGCGGCCGACGACAACTTCATGAGGTTGCGATAGCCCCCGACCGTCTCGGCCAGCAGGGTCAGGTGGTAGTAGAGCTTCTGGCCGCCCTCGACGTCGCCGCCCGTGTCGTCGACCCGGCCCCGACGTACCGGACGCTCGTGACGCGACTCTCCGGCCATGTAGGCCTCGGTACCGATGACGGGGACGATGCCCTGCTCCCGACAGGCCTTGTAGAAGTCCAAGACTCCGTACATGTTCCCGTGGTCGGTGATGCCGAGCGCGGGCTGTCCATCGGCCACCGCGGCCGCCACGAGGTCCTTGACCCGCGCTGCACCATCGAGCATGGAGAACTCGGTGTGGGTGTGCAGATGCGTAAACGACCGCTCCGACACCGGCCCTCCTTTCGCCACGTTCGAACTTACACCGGTGTGATTCCCCCGGGGCCTTGCAATCTATCCCCTTGCTGCCACCCGACTGGTGGTTGGCCGCGGAGGACGACGCCTCCACCCGCCTTGTCGTGGAGGGTCTGCCGTTTCTGGTCCCACAGGGGGTACAGCATGTCGAGGAACCAGACCAGGATGAGGAAGGGGCTGAGCAGCGCCAATGACCGCAGCACACCCTCGACGACGGCCCGGACACCCGCCCGGGCGTAGCCGAGGCGCTCGAGCGAGCCGTCGCGGACGGCCCGCACCCCGACCGCCATCATGCCCACCGTCTGACCGCGGCGGCTGCCGCAGAGGACGGTGCCGTAGACCAGGTAGAGCAGGGCCGAGATGAGAAACGGCAGGGCCGAGACGTTCCGCCGGCGGTTGGCCCCCCGCTTCATCATGAAATGGACCTCGAGCGTGTTGCTGTGACGGGTCAGGAGCACCAGGACCAAGGTCACCACGACGAAGATCGCGAAGTCGATGAGGTAGGCACCGACCCGAATGCCCCAGGTCGCGTACACAGGACCGGAGGTACCGGACTCCCACTGGGGTGAGGGCGGCGGATACGAGCCTGGGTACTGGCCAGGAGCGCCGGCGCCGGGGTATTGCGGCGGCGGAGGCATCGGCGGCGGAGGCATCGGCGGCGGAGGCATCGGCGGCGGAGGCATGGACTGTGGAGGCATCGGCGGCGGGGCCATGGGCGGTGCAGCCGAGGGCGGTGGAGCCGGGGCGTTGCCGGGGAAGGCTCCAGGCCCGGGTTCGGCCGCGCCGGTCTCGTCCGCAGTTCCGGGGTCCATCCCGTCACTCACGATGCGCCTCCTCCACCGGCCTCCTCGGACCTTCGGTCTTCGACTTCAGAGCTGCGCCGAAACCGAGAAGCTCACAAGTACGCCCCGGTCCGACCGGTTTCTCCCGCCGCCGGGAGGCCGCGCTGGCGCATCTCCTCGAGCTGAGCCCGAGCCGCCATCTGTTGCGACATCAAGGTGGCCTGGATCCCGTGGAACAACCCTTCGAGCCAGCCCACGAGCTGGGCCTGCGCGATGCGGAGCTCGGCGTCGCTGGGCTCTTCGCCGAAAGGAGGCGTCATCCGTTGCAGCTCGGCCACCAGATCGGGTGAGAGGCCCTCGGACAGTTCCTGGACCGACTGCTCGTAGATCTCGCGCAGCCGGACCCGGCTCTTCTCGTCGAGAGGCGCCGACCGCACCTCGTCGAGCAGGGTCTTGACCATGGAGCCGATGCGGAGGACCTTGGCCGGCTCGCTGACCGACTCGGTCTGGTCCTTCTCCCCTCCCTTCTCCGCCGCCGCGGCGGCGAGAACCTCATCGGGTGCCACGGCCAGTGCATCGGCTGTGTCCCCTGCGACAGCCGAATCCGTCGAGCCGCCTGAGTCCACCGAGCCGGCTGAGCCGGAGGGTGTCACCTCATCGTTGTTGTCAGCCATCAGCGTCGTCCCACCGAAATTCGCACCGTCCTCGTCGCTTTACTCGACCAATGCCCCGGCGAGCATCCCTGCCGTCAACTCTGGCGCCAACCAGGCCGCCGATTCTGCAGTCAGCTCTGCCGTCAAGTCTGCCGTCGACCGTGTTGGCCCTTGCGTCGCGGCCATTCTGCACGACGGTGCGCCGCACTGGCTCGCTCACGGTATGGACCAGCCGAGCAGCGGAACCAGCATCTCGGCGGCGGTCAGGGAGCCGTGCCGGGCCATCAGGCGGAGCTCGCCGGTGTCGGCCGGGTCCAAGAACGCGGTGGGCTCGAACGGGACGAGGGCGACGTCGCCCAGGCGAGAGGAGACGGCCGGCGAGGGCACGCCGCCGAGCCACCCCTCCTTGACGATCTGCTCCTTCGTCCGCACCCACGCGATGTCGCTGTAGAGGTCCTCGGCCGTCGCCGCGACGTCATCGAGCGCCCCCTCGCGGACGTGGAGCCAGCGGAAGCGCCCCTCGCCGCTGATGAGGGTGAGTCCGTCCATGATCTCGGGCCCCAGCACCTCGACCGAGCCGCCCACTTCGACCTGGCCGTGATCGGCCGTCACCACGAGGGCGCAGCCCGGAGGGAGCACGGAGAGCACGTCGGCGACGAGGCGGTCAGCCGACCGCAGCTCGTCGTCGTAGAAGTCGCCCAGGCCCTGGGCGTGGGCGATCTTGTCGATGCCCTCGTAGTACGCGTAGACGAACGGTGCGCCGGCCGCGGTGAGACGGCGCACGGAAGTGACCAGGCCGGCCTGGGTGTGCCAGCGGTGCAGCTCGACCTGGCCCAGGTGCGCCGCGGTGAATCCCGTCGGCCCGTAGTCGTAGCGGGTCACGACGGGCACGGGCTCGGTGGCCCCGGGGAAGGACGGGCACGGCTGGAACTTCTGGGCCGGCACGCGCATGCGGGCATCGCGCCCGTGGATCGACCACTGCAAGACGTTGAAGACGTCGCCGTCGAGGGCGACGCGGTAGCCGACGACGCCGTGCTCAGCCGGGACCCGCCCGGTCACCAGAGTCGTCAGCGCACAGGCGGTCGTGCTCGGGGCAACCGAGGTAATGGACTGCCCCGCACCGCCACAGATGACCGGAGCCAGGTGGGTGCGGGCCCGGAGCTGCTCGGCCCCCAGCCCATCGATCACCAGAAGCACAATTTGCCGGGCGCCGGCAACGCAGGCAGGCGCCCAGGCGGGCAAGGGCGACCCCGACGGGTCGGCCAGGTGGTCGAGAAGCCCCGGCACCACACCCTGGAGGCACGCCCCACCGAAGTCCGGCGGGATCGGCTCGGCCAGCCCGTGCGAGGCTGCGGAGGCCGTCACGCTGGGACCTGTCATCGCCGCCTCATCGCCGCCGGGGCAGCCGTGCCGTCGTTCACGGAGGCCCACCCTACGACCAGCAGAGCCCCAGTATGTGCGTGTGGACCGGTAGGATCCACGCGCGTGAGGGTCTCGACACGGGGTGACTACGCCAGCAGGGCGCTGCTCTCCTTGGCCCTGCACGGGGCCGAGACGCCGACCTCGGTGCGCGACATCGCCCTGCGCACCGCCTTGCCCCAGCCCTACCTCGAGCAGATCCTCCTCGCCCTGAAGGGCGCCGGACTGGTGCGCTCCAAGCGTGGCGTCGGAGGCGGGTACGTGCTGGCACGGCCGCCTGAGGAGATCTCGCTGGACCAGATCGTCTCCGCGGTCGATGGACCCATCGCGGCGGGTGACTTCGGCCTGCCCCACGAGAACGGGGCCTGCGACCACGAGGGCCAGTGCGTCCTCCTGGCCGTCTGGGCCGACGTGGGCGACACCATTCGCACCCACCTGCAGTCCTACAGCCTGGCCGACATGGTCGATCGGGCTCGGGGGAACGTGGCGCCGGCTCCGGTCTGAGCTGGCCCGGGAGCACAAGAGGGACTGGGAGCGGGAGAGGGACCGGAGGCGCTGAGCTGGGCCGGCGCCGGGGGCCTAGTCCCCCGGCGGGGCCACCAGGTTCCACAGGCGCACGGCCGGGAGGTCGTGCTCGGCGTCCAGGACGCATATGGCGCCGGGATCGAGCATGAAGAGGCGACCGGCTGCCGGGGGGAGTCCCAGCCAGCGGGCGGCCAGGACCCGCAGGAAGTGGCCATGGGCCACGACGAGCGTGTCGCCGGCGACGGATTTCACCCGCTCGACCACCCGATCGGCCCGGCGGCCCACCTCGGCCGCCGTCTCCCCTTCGGGGACGCCGTCGCTCCAGAGGTTCCAGCCGGGGCGGGTCTGCTGGATCTCGGCGGTCGTGATGCCCTCGTAGTCGCCGTAGTCCCACTCGAGGAGATCGAGGTCGATCTCGCCCTCGAAGCCGGCCAGGGCACAGGTCTCCGAGGCCCGCTCGAGGGGGCTGGTGAGGACTTGGGCGAACTCTGTGAGGTGGTAGGCGCCCAGGAGCGCTCCGATGGCCTCGGCCTGGCGCCGGCCCTCTTCGAGAAGGGGAATGTCCGTGCGGCCCGTGTGTTGACCACTTTGTGACCATTCGGTGGCGCCATGCCTGAGAAGCACCAACCGGGACGGCATGGGCCGTTAATCCAGCACGGGCCAGGTTCGGGACGCAACTCTGCCCCGAACAGCCCCCTGGAATGATCCGGAGGCGCCTGCTGTTGTACCGGTCGGGACCAGGTTGATCCTGGTCGCTACCGGGAACGTATGACTGAGAGAGCGAGCGAAGAAACGTCTGGAGTGAAGATGAAGAGCGCGGTAAGTACGTCCGACACGCTGGGACTGATGTTGCGTGACCTGGACCAGTTCCCTATGCCCGATCACGAGCAGCAGGTGGAACTGGCCAAGCGGGTAGCAGCGGGCGACGACGCGGCGCGCAAGCAGATGGTGGCCGCCAACCTTCGGCTGGTCGTCCACTGGGCCCGGCGCTACCAGGATCGGGGCGTCGACATGGCGGACCTGGTCCAGGAGGGCACCTTCGGCCTGATGCGGGCCGTCGACAAGTTCGACTGGGAGCGGGGCTTCCGCTTCTCGACCTACGCCACCTGGTGGATCCGCCAGGCGCTGCAGCGCGCCGTCCAGCAGCACGGCCGCACCATCCGCATTCCGTTGGAGGTGGGTGAGCAGATCCAGCGGCTCGAGCTGACAAAGGCCGAGCTGGCGACAACGCTCGGCCGCGCCCCGACCGTCGAGGAGCTCGACGAGGCCACCGGCATGACGGCGGACGAGCGCGAGTCGCTCGAGGACGTGGCCCGGGTGACGGCATCGTTGGACCAGCCGGCCGCCCTGGAGTCGTCCACGACCCTCGGAGAACTGGTGGCGCCGGACGATTCCGACTTCGCCAGTGACGTCGAGGAGACGATGGTCTACGAGCAAGTGCGCGAGGCCGTCGAGCGTCTGCCCGAGCTCCAGCGCGACGTGCTGCGCCTGCGCTTCGGCTTCGACGGGGACTCCCCGGCGTCGCTGCAGTCGACGGCGGAGCGCCTCGGGGTCGGAGTACGCCGGGTGCGCCGGGCCGAGGAAGAGGCGCTGGCCGCGCTGTTGACCGACGTCGAAGTGGTCGGCCTGCACCAGGCCGCCTAAACGGCGTCGGCCCGCACAGGGCCGCCTAACCGATCAGGTACGCCTCCAGGTCGTCCGGCAGGGGCGACGTGAACTCCTTGCGGGCGCCCGTCGTGGGGTGGGTGAACCCCAACCGCCACGCGTGCAGGAAGAAGCGGCCGCTGCCGAGTCGCTTGTCCGCCGTCCCGTAGCGGGCGTCGCCCACGACGGGGTGACCGATGGCGGCCATATGGACGCGTATCTGGTGGGTGCGCCCACTCTGGAGGGCGAGCTCGAGCAGGGTCGTGGGGCCCGACGTGTCCGTGGCGGGCCGGCGCTCGCGCACCGTGTACGCGGTGCGGGCCGGCTTGCCGGCGGCGGTGACGGCCATCTTGGTCGGCGTGCGGGCCGAGCGTCCGATGGGCGCCTCCACCTCACCCTTGTCCTCGGCGACCGCTCCCTCGACCAGGGCCAGGTAGCGGCGCTCCATGCTGCGGGTGGCCAGCTGCTCGACAAGCGCCTCGTAGGCCTCGGCGGTGCGGGCCACGGCGAGGAGGCCCGAGGTGCCCTTGTCCAGCCGATGCACGATGCCCGGTCTGTCCGGCGGGCAGACGCCCTCGGTGACCAGATGGGCCAGGTCGGGGAAGCGGGCCAAGAGGCCAGCGACCAGGGTGCCTTCGGTGTGGCCGGCCCCGGGGTGGACCACCAGCCCCGCTGGCTTGTCGACCACGACGACGTCGGCATCGGCGTGAACCACCGCGAAGGTCACGCCCTCCTCGGGCGTCACGGCGTTGTCGCCCGGCGGGCGCACGTGGACGGTGATCTCCGAGCCCTCGCGGAGGAGGTCCTTCCCGAGGAGGACGGGCACCCCGTCGACCAGGACCCGGCCCGCGCCGACCAGCTCGGCCGCGGTGGAGCGCGACACGTTGGCCAGCATGGAGACGCCGCGATCGAGCCTCATTCCGGCCATGAGGGCGGGGACGTCTGCGGTGACGACATCGGTGGCGTCCCCGTCCTCCATGTCGTCGCCCGTCACGGCGCGTCGGCCTCGGCCCCCGCCTCCGAGGCCGGTTGCGGGAGGGACGGCTGACTGTGAGCGGCGGGCGCGTCGGGGCGGCCGAAGAGCAGGCAGGCGACGACGATGACGATGCCGACCGTCACACAGGCGTCGGCCAGGTTGAAGGTCGGCCAGTGATCGAGCGTCACGAAATCAGGCACCTGTCCCCCGTGGCCGCCGAAGATCCGTTCGGCCAAGTTGCCGAGCGCGCCACCCAGGACCAATCCGCCGCCCACGGCGAGCGGCAGGGTGCGCACCCGAGACACCACCACGGCCAGGATGACGACGCCGATGCACAGCAGCACCGTGACGGCCAGGGCGCGGCCGCTGAAGAGGCTGAAGGCGAAGCCGGAGTTGAACTGCAGCGCGAGGCCGAAGGGGCCCCAGACGTGGCTGACGGCATGGATGTGGCGGATGGCGAGCGACGTGGTCACCAGGTCGGCGACCACCACGGCTGCTGCGATGGCGAACGCGAGAACCCGGATTCGGGTCAGCGACGCGACAGGCCCCCGCTCTTGCAGGCCACACAGAGCCGCGCGTAGGGCAGGGCCCGCAGCCGGGGCTTGGGGATCGGCTGGTAGCAGCGCTCGCAGTACCCGTAGGTCTTGTCGCCGATACGCAGCAGAGCGTCGTCGATCTCCTCGACGGCGAGCGAGGCTTGGCCGGAGAGCGCCAGGTTGCGCTCGCGGTCAACCGTCACCGTGCCACCCTCGCCCGACTCCTCGTCGAACTGGACGTCGCCTGGTTCGCGCTCGAGGGCCAGCGAGTCGGCCTCGGCCCGGAGCGACGTGGCCTGCTCCTGGTAGATGGCGCGCTCCTCGTTCAACAACTCGCGCACCTCCTCGAGGAACTTCAGGTCCTTGGCGAAGGGACCCGTCTTCGGTCGCACCGGTGCCGGAGGCTTGGGCTTGGGCGTGAACGTCGTGCGCGCGACGACGGGAGCCGCCGGGGCCGCACCGTTGCCGCCCGGCGCGGCCTTCTTGGCCGGGGCCTTCGCCGCTGGGGCCTTCTTGGCCGTCGTGGGCGCCTTCTTGGCCGGCACCGCCTTCTTGGCGGCCGCCGCTGGGGCCTTCTTGGCCGGCACCGCCTTCTTGACCGTCGCCGCGGGCACCTTCTTGGCCGGGGCCTTCTTGGCGGCCGGGGCGGCGGACTTCTTCGCCGTCGGCGCAGCCTTCTTGGTCGAGCTGGGGGCCTTCTTCACCACAAGGACTGCCTTCTTTTTTGAGAGAACGGAACTCTTCGTCGTCGATGCTCCAACCTTGGAGGAGGCGGATTTCTTCCCGCCTGCCGCAGACGACTTCGTCCGCGACCCCGACACCCGTTTGACCTGGGTGCTCTTGCCCGCTGGGGTCATCCCGCCCTCCTTCGAACCATGCACGGCGGCCGGTGTCCCCGGCGACGACCGCGCCAAGGGAGCGGGTGACCATACAGGACCGCACTGTGGGGGGCAATACGGCGGTTACCCCACCAGCGGGATCAGACGGAGCGGGGCGCTCCCGACACAGCGGCGCTCGAGGCGCTCTGCAGATTCAAGGTGGGGGGGCCGTCGTCGGCGGGAGGCAGCTCGGCCCCAACCCCTGCCGGATCGCCCACCTCGCCCGCACCAGCGGCGAGCGCGGCGGCCTTGGGCCGGACGCCCATGAGGGAGTTGGCCGGCTGCACGTTCTCGTCGACCCACTTGAGGATGTCGCTGAGCGCTCCCCGCAGACGGTTGCGCTCGGACTCGAGGTGACGGGCCATGCTCTCGACATCGGTCGCCAGCTCGGTGCGGGTGGACTCCAGGCGGGTCACTTCCTCACGCAACTTCTTGTTCGACTCGGCCTGCATCTGCGCCGCGGTCGCCTCGGCCGCCGCGATGGACGCGCGGGCAGTCTCCTCGGCCTGGCCGATGATGGCCGCCGCTTCGGCCTCGCTCTCGCGCTTGGTCTGGTCGACGAACTTCTGGGCGAGCAACAGCGTTCTCTGCAGCGTCTCGTCGCTCAGCGCAGTGTCATTCGCCGCAGCCACCGCAGCCGGGGCTGCCTCCTCGCTGGCCTCGGCCGCCACCGGCGCGGCGCGCTTCTCGCGCTCGAGCTGCGAGATGCGCTCGCTGGCCTGGCGCAACCGATCGTTCAGCTGACGGACGTGCTCCTGCAGTCCCTCCGCCTCCTGGGCCGCCCGGTCCAGGTACTCGTCCACCTCATCGACGTTGTACCCCTTGAGACCAAGGCGGAACTCGACCGTGCGCAGGGTGTCGAGGATTGATGCGGGAGCTTGCGAATTGTCCATGGTGCCCAAGCTTACCTATCCCATCCTGGCGTTCCAGGTATGGCCTCAGCGCCGCAGGAACGGAACGAGGACGATCTCGGCGACGAGGATGACGACCAGAAAGGACAGGTCGAGCCCACCGATGGGCTTGATGATCTTTCGCACCGGCCGTAGCACCGGGTCGACTGCCCGGTACAGGAAGTACTGGATCCGGGCCAGGGTGGTCCCGGGCTGAATGCGGAACCAGCTGAGGAGGGCGTAGGGAATCATGAACAGCCAGATGTAGGCCTCGATCA
Organism: uncultured Acidimicrobiaceae bacterium; assembly: GCA_963840435.1. Taxonomy (GTDB): domain Bacteria; phylum Actinomycetota; class Acidimicrobiia; order Acidimicrobiales; family RAAP-2; genus Bog-473. The sequence continues at coordinate 631,565 of CAWIYY010000003.1, forward strand.
ACCACGCCAGGATCGCAAAGATATTCACCGGACCCCCAGGGTACTGGGGTTAATCCCGGCCGAAGCCGCGGTCCGCGAGGCGCTGCCTCTCCTCGTCGGAGATCTTGACGTTGGTCGGCGCCAGCAGGAAGACCTGGTCCGCCACCTTTTCCATCTCGCCGCTCAGGGCGTAGGTGACGCCACTGCAGAAGTCGATCATGCGGCGCTGCAGGTCGCGATCGGCCATCTGCAGGTTCACGATCACCGGCCGGCTGTCCTTGAGGCGGTCCGCGATCTCCTTGGCGTCGCCGAAGCGCGAGGGGGCGACGACGTGCACCCGGGCCGACGCCATGGATTGGGGCGCCGACGACGGGGTCAGGGTGGAATCGACCGGCATGGCCCGCATCGGGGTCGGGCGGGGGGTGACCCTGGCCGGGGCGATGTTGGGCTGGGCGGGGACGGCTGACTCGCGAGGGATGGTCCGCACCCGGCTCATCCCTCCGCTGAATTCCTCGGCGGCGGGCTGGTCGTACTCCGGGGTGGCGGCGCGGGGCTCGACCCGGCTGGTGGCGGCCGAGAAGCCGCGGGGAGCCCGATCCTCGAGGTCGTCGTACTCGTCGTACTCGTCATCGAGCAGGCCGAGATAGACCATGGTCTTCTTCATGAACGACGGTGACATACCTTCTCCTGTCCCGACACAGCGTAGTGCCTGCTCGCCAGGGGGGCAGGGAGCCACAACACCCTCATTACGCAGCACCTTCGCCGTGCCGCGGCGGCCGCTCACCGAAGAGGGCCCTCCCGATGCGCACCATGGTGGTACCGGCGGCCACGGCCGCCTCGAGGTCGTCGCTCATGCCCATCGAACGCTCCTCGAGGCCGAGGTCGTCGGCCAGGTGCCCCACCTCCTCGAACGACGCCCGGGCCACCTCGGCCGGACCCGGTGCAGCGACCGTCATCAGGCCCACCACCCGCAGATCGAGGGCGCGGAGCCGGCCCACCAGGTCGGCCACCCGGTCGGGCCGGCAGCCGTTGCGGCCGGGGAGTCCTGTCGTGTCGACCTGCACCATGACCGTGGCTCCGGGCGACAGGCGGGCGATCCGCTCGCCCTCGGCCAGCCGGGCCACGCTCTCCCAGAGCCCGACGATGGGTGCGAGGACCGCCACCTTGTTGCGCTGGACCGTCCCGAGAAAGTGCCAGCACGGCTCGCACGCAGCGCGCCCGGCTCCGCCGACCAGGCCGGCTTTCTCCACGAGCTCTCCGGCATAGTTCTCACCGATGTCGCGCAACCCGGCGCCGAGGGCAGCCTCCACCGCGTCGGGCCCGAAGCCCTTGGTCACGCCGACGATCCGGATGCGCTCGGGGTCTCCCCCGGCGCGCCCGATGCGGGCCCGGAGAGCACCCAGCCGCGAGACGACCTCGTCGCTAGCGCAGGAAGGAGGGAACGTCGAAATCGTCGTCGCCGAGGTCGAACTCTTCTTCCGTTCCCGTGGCGTCGGCGAAGATGTCCACCGGCTCGGGCGTGTCGAAGATCGACGCGACCCGGTCGGCTCCCTTAGGCGGAGCGCCCTCTTCCCAACGCTCGAAGCCGGCCGCGATGACGGTCACCCGCACCTCGTCGCCCATGGTGTCGTCGATGACGGCACCGAAGATGATGTTCGCGTCAGGGTGCGCGACCGAGTGGATGATCTCGGCTGCCTCGTTCACTTCGAACAGACCGAGGTCGGACCCGCCGGCGATGTTGAGCAGGATGCCCCGCGCCCCTTCGATGGACGCTTCGAGCAGCGGCGAGGTGATGGCGGCGCGGGCGGCGTTGGCGGCGCGGCCGTCGCCGATGGACGATCCGATCCCCATGATGGCGGTCCCGGCGTTGATCATGACCATCTTCACGTCGGCAAAGTCGGTGTTGATCAGCCCGGGAACCGTGATGAGATCGGTGATGCCGCGCACGCCCTGCATGAGCACCTCATCGGCCATTTTGAAGGCATTGAGCATGCTCGTCTTGTCGTTCGAGACGGTGAGGAGCCGATCGTTGGGGATGACGATGAGGGTGTCGACCTTCTCCTTCATGGTCTGGATGCCCTTCTCGGCCTGCATGGCCCGACGCCGGCCCTCGAAGGTGAAGGGGCGGGTGACGACGCCGATGGTGAGGGCCCCGAGACCCTTGGCGACCTCGGCCACGACGGGCGCCGCGCCGGTCCCGGTCCCACCGCCCTCTCCGGCGGTGATGAAGACCATGTCAGAGCCCTGGAGAGCCTCTTCGATGTCGGCGCGGTGCTCCTCGGCCGCCTGCCGGCCGACCTCGGGATCGCTCCCCGCACCCAGGCCGCGGGTGAGCTGGCGCCCGATGTCGAGCTTGAGGTCGGCATCGCTCATCAGCAGCGCCTGCGCATCGGTGTTGGCCGCGATGAATTCGACGTTGCGCAACCCTGAGTCGATCATCCGATTGACTGCGTTGACTCCGCCTCCGCCGACCCCTACCACCTTGATCACGGCCAGGTAGTTCCCCTGGGTTGGCACGGTCGTCATGAACTCCCTCGTCTCCGGGTCGATCGCCGACCGGCTCCTCGCTGATAGGTCCCGCCCCGCCCCGCCGGGGACGTGCGCCCAATGACCCATCCCTGAACCTTTTGGGAAGGTTGAAGTTCACAGTCCGGCAACGTGACCCCACCATACGGGGGGTGTTCGGGCAGGTCAAGCATAAGGCATCACCCCGGCGTGATCGTGACGGCGTCGGGGACACTCACGTCGATCACGTCCCCTGCATGGAGGGTTGCACCGGCGAGGACGGACGACACGTCCTCGTACTTGGCCGTCAACTGCGAGGCAGAGCCGATGTTGACGGCGATCGGCGTCGTCATGGAGAGCTGCACCCATCCCCCGGGCTCGACGGTCACCACGGTGACCTGCGCGGAGAAGGACAGGGGCAACGTCGTGGCCACCTTGAGACCGGCCTCGTCCTTGGGCGACAACAACGAACCGGGTGCGCCCGGAGGCACGGGCACCGAGAGAATGAGCAAGCCCGGGGGGCGGGCCCCGGACGTCACCTGGAGGACCCGGCCGTCGGCACTCACCACGGCCCAGGTGCTCCCGGGCGCGGCGACCACCAGGCGTGGGACCTCCTCGGTCACGGCGACGTGCACCCCGTCGGGCCACGAGACCGTGACGGTGGCCGAGCTGACCCAGGGCAACCGTTCGATGCGGGCCGCGGCCGCTCCCCGGTTGATGGCGAGCAGTGGCGGATGGTCGGCCAGGCCGGCGGCGGCCACGACCTGGGCCGCTGTCTCGTGGACATCTCCGGTCACGGTGATGCTGCGGGCCGAGAAGAGCGCCGAGTGCGCGAGGAACCAGGCCCCGATGAGGAGGAGGGTGAGGACCAGGGCACCGACCAGGATGCGCAGTCGTCGGCGCCCCTGCTGGCGGCTGACCGCGGAGCGTCGGGCCGAGATGCGCGGGTCCATGCGGCTTCCGGCCCGACCCGACCCGCTCGGGCGTGTCTTCTCCGCCACCGGTGGCGTCATCGTCCTCCGTCCACCGTCGCAGCCACCGGACCAGTCTTCCCGGCGTCGAAGCCCAGCAGGCGGACCTCCGCCGCCAATTCGACGCCGCTCCGTTCGCGCACGGCGGCACGCACGTGCTCCATGAGGGCGCGCACGTCGTCGGCCCGCCCACCCTTGTCGGCCTGAATGAAGTTGGCGTGCTTCTCCGACACGTGCGCCGTCCCGAGTCGGAATCCCTTCAACCCAGCCGCTTCGATCAGACGCCCGGCCGAGTCGCCCTCGGGGTTGGTGAAGACAGAGCCGGCATTGGAGCCGCCGGGCTGATGGGCGCGCCGCCAGGTGACGATGTCGGTCACGCTGGCGCGTTCCTCGTCGGCCGAACCCGGCATGACCGCGAGGTCGGCCTCGAGGACGACTTGGGACGGGCCGACCGTCGAGCGGCGGTAGCCGTAGTCGAGCCGACTGGCCGCGTCCACGCCGCCGTCGTCGAGGAGCAGATCGACCCAGCGGTAGCGGACGAGGCACGCCGCCATGTCGGAACCGTGGCCACCGGCGTTCATGCGCACGGCGCCGCCCACCGACCCGGGCACCCCGACGGCCCACGAGAGCCCCGACCAACCGGCATCGGCAACCCGACGGGCCAGCACGGGCAGGGGCAGCGCGGCACCGGCGCGCACGGCCTGGTGCGGGTCCGCTGCCCCACGCTCCGGCAGTGCGAGTCCGGCGAAGCCAGAGCCGAGGCGCAGGACCAACCCGTCGAAGCCGGCGTCGGCGACCAAGAGGTTCGACCCGCGTCCGATGACGAAGACGGCGAGGGCATCGCCCGGACCTGCAGCGGCCGCGCCCACCCGACGACAGGCCGATCGGAGAGCCTCGAGGTCCTCGGGTCCTTCCACCTCGGCGAAGAGCGCGGCCGGACCGCCCACCCCGTACGTGGTCATCGGCCCGAGCGGCTCGTCCCGCACGGCGCGGGGGCCGAGCGCGTCGGCCAGGGCCTCGAGCGTCGCGGAGACCGTCACCACGACGGCGAGTCGAGCAGGACGTCGGGCAGCGACGTGAGGTCGCCCGCGCCCAGGGTCAAGCAGAGATCGCCCGCCTGCAGGGTCTCGGCCACGGCATCGCGCAGCTGCTCCCAGGCCGGCGCGTAGACCACCGGCAGGCGCGGATCCGCGGCGCGGACGGCGTCGGCCACCAGCCGGCCGGAGACTCCGGGGACCGGCGGCTCGCCCGCGCTGTAGACGTCTGTGACCACCAGCACGTCGGCGTCGGCGAACGCGGTGCCGAACTGCGGGGCCAACGCCGCGGTGCGGGAGAAACGGTGGGGCTGGAAGACCGCCACGACGCGGGACCAGCCGCCGGTGCGAGCCGTGGCCAGGGCAGCCCGGACCTCGGTCGGGAGATGGGCATAGTCGTCGACGAAGGTCACGCCGCCAGCCTCGCCACGGAACTCGAAGCGCCGCGTGACCCCGGCAAAGCGGGCCAGCGCAGTCTGCGCGGCAACGAAGGTGGCGCCGGCCTGCAGTGCGGCCACCGCGGCCACCGCGCCGTTCCGGGCGTTGTGCAGACCGGGCACGCCGATGTCCAACGTGCCCAGCGTGCCGCCGGGGCCCTCCATGGTGAAGGAGACCGAGCTGCGGGCCAGCTCGAGGTCCGTCATCCTGTACGTGGCGCCGTCGGAGGAGCCGATCGTGATGGCACCCCGTTCGTGGCCGATGGCCGCGGCCTCCGCATCGTCCGCGCACACCACTGCGCCCTCGGTCGCCGCACCGACGAACTCGGAGAAGGCCGTGCGCAGTTCCTCGAACGTCCCGTAGTAGTCGAGGTGATCCGCCTCGACGTTTGTGAGCACGGCCAGATCGGGACGGATGGCCCGGAAGGTCCCGAAGCTCTCGTCGGCCTCGACCACCAGCCACTCTCCGGTGTCCCACACCGCGTTGGTCCCGATTTCGTTGACATCGGCGCCGATGACGAAGGACGGGCGCAGTCCGGCCTCGACCAGGATCAGCGAGAGCATCGAGGCCGTGGTCGTCTTGCCGTGGGTGCCGGCGACGGCCAGGCAGCGTCGTGTGGCGCAGATGGCGGCGAGCATGGCCGACCGGGGGACGACCCTGATGCCGTGGGCCCGGGCCTCGACCAGTTCGAGGTTCGCGGGCTGCACGGCCGGCGAATAGGTGACCGCCTCGGCATCACCGACGTTCTCGGCCCGATGACCGATCGACACCGTGATGCCCTGGGAACGGAGGCGCTCGGCCACGGGCGAGTCGCGCAGGTCGGACCCCGAGACATGGTGCCCCATGGCGCGCAGGACGATGGCGATGGCGCTCATCCCCGCCCCGCCGATGCCGATGATGTGAATGCGCCGAGGCACCAGCAGGTCCAGCGACTCGGGCTCGCCCTGTCCCGCTGCGGTCACGTCGTCCTCAGCGGGCATTGGCATCGACCAGCTCGGCCACGCGGGCGGCGGCGTCACCGTGGCTCAGTCCCTGCGCCGCCTTGCCCATGGCCTCGAGACGGGCGGGATCGGAGAGCAAGGCTTCGAGCTCCTCGGCCAGGCGGCGGCCGTCGCATTCGGGATCGGGCACGTGCACGGCGGCCCCGGTCCGGACCAGCGCCTCGGCGTTCTTCGTCTGGTGGTCGCGGGGAGCACCGGGAAGGGGCACGAGGATGGCGGGTACGCCGGCGACGAGAAGCTCGGCCACGGTCATGGCCCCGGCTCTGGTGACGCACACGTCGGCGGCCGTGTAGAAGTCGGCCATGTGCTCCTCGAACGGCACGACCCGGTAGAAGAGCTCCCCGTCGTCCGTTGGCCGGCTGCTCGAGCCGTCGAGACCGGAAGCGAATTCGTCGTAGTCCCGTCGACCCGTCACGTGATAGATCGAGCGCGCTCCCACCGGCCGGTCCCGCCACGTGCGGGCCACGTCGGCCACGGCACGATTGATGCGCCGGGCCCCGAGTGAACCGCCGAAGGCGGCCACGGTCGGGCGGTCGGGCGGCAGGCCGAGCGCAGCCCGCCCGGACGCCTGGCCTTGTGGTGTGCGGTCCAGCGAGGCCAGGTCGCTGCGCACCGGCGTCCCGGTGACGTGGGCCCGGGGCAGGGCCGTGCCCGGGAAGGCGACGGCATTGGCCGCCGCGAAACGCCCGAGGAATCCATTGACCGCGCCGGGAACGGCGTCGGTCGTCATGGCGACCAGCGGCACCCGGGTCAGCAGGGCGGCCAGACCGGCGGGGAAACTGGCATACCCGCCGACGATCACGACGACACGCGGGCGCCGGTAGACGAAGGAGGCGAACGCCCGCAGACAGGCCCACAGGAGGCCTGCGACGGCGCCGACGTTGGCCAGGATCGCCTTGGGGGCCAGGCTGCGCCGGATCCCTCGACCCGGCAGGAGCGTGAAAGGGAACTCCAGGTTGGGCCAGGTGGTCGCCTCGTGCCCGCGGCGCGAACCGTAGAGCTCAATGGTCCGCGGCTCGTGCCCGCGGCGCACCATGGCCCGCGCGATCTCGAGAGAGGGGACGACGTGGCCGCCGGTGCCTCCGCCTGCGATCACGGTTCCGCGTTCTGCGCTCACCGACCCCGGCCGACTCGGGCCACCCGGCCGGCCGACCCGCCTCGGGATGCGTGCGACTGTGCGGTCGGGCGGGGCAACGCCCGAAGCAGGTGCCCGCTCTCTGATTGGCGGGCAACATTGACGAGAATGCCGGCCGCGGCCATGGTGATGACGAGCGAGGACCCTCCGAAGGAGATGAACGGGAGGGGGATGCCCGTCACGGGCAGCAGCCCGACCACCGCTCCGATGTTGATCACCGTCTCTGCCGCGATCCAGGCGACGAGTCCGAGGGCCAGCAGAGCACCGAAATGGTCCCTCGACCGGGTGGCCGTCCGTATGCCCAGCCAGATGAACGAGGCCAGGAGGAACAGGACGAAGAGGGCACCGAGGATGCCCAGCTGCTCGCCGATGACCGAGAAGATGAAGTCCGTGTGGGCGTTCGGCAGGTAGCCCCACTGGGCCTGCCCGCCTCCGATGCCGGCGCCGAAGAGATGGCCCGATCCCAATCCGATGAGCGACTGCACCACCTGATAGCCGGAGCTCGATCCGTGCGCGGAGGGATCGACGAAGGAGAGCAGGCGGGCCCGTCGGTAGGGGGAGGACAGTCCGACGATGACGGCCACCACCACCAGGGCCCCCATCACCTTCATGACCGGACCCAGACGGACACCCGAGACGAACAGGAGGGTGAGCGCGATGACACCGAGGACCATGGCCGTGCCCATGTCGGGCTGGGCCAGGATCAGCACGCTGGCGAAGCCGGCGACCAGGAGTACGGGCCCGATGATGCGGCGATCGCTCGAATCCTGGTCGAGACGCCGGGTGATGAAATCAGCCGCGAAGAGGGTGAGCGCCAGCTTCATCAGCTCCGAGGGCTGGAGCCGCAGCTGGCCGAACCCGACCCAGCGACTCGAACCCTGGACGTGGACGCCGAGGCCCGGCACCAGCACCACGAAGAGGAGCCCGAACGTCACCACGAGCAGGACCGGACTGATCCGGCGCAGCTTGTGGTAGTCGAAACGGACCGCGAGCCACAGCACGATGGCGCCGATGGCCATCCACATGACCTCGCGGATGAAGATGGCCCAAGGCGTCCCGTAGGTGGCGATGGAGATGACGGTGGACGCCGACCCCACCATCACGAGACCGACGACGCAGAGAAGACCGACGTCAACCAGGAGAAGGGTGGACGTCGAGATCTGACGTCCGGCGATTCGGATGCCGACATCCTTGGGCGACCGCGCCGTGACCGACGGGGCACGCCGGGCCGGGCGGGTTGGACGTTGGAGCGTGGCCGTTGCCGGCGACGGTGGCGTCACCGTCGTCTCCTCGGCGACACGCGGGCGCGCCTCGCTGCACGGTCCGACACCCGTTGCACCCGGCCAGTCTCTCTCACCGCGAACGCGAAGTGGCGGAGGGTCATGTGAATTTCGCCACCGTGAGGAAGTCGGCGTAGAAGATGCCGAGTCCGAGCGCGGAGAAAAGGCCGCCGAGGATCCAGAAGCGGACGATCACCGTTGTCTCGGGCCAACCGGCCAGCTCGAAATGGTGGTGGATGGGCGCCATGCGAAAGATGCGGCGATGGAACACCCGGAAGCTGATGACCTGCATGATCACCGACAGCGTCTCCATGACGAAGAGTCCGCCGATGATCAGCAAGAGGAGGTCGAGGTTCAACAGAAGGCAGAGCGCCGCCAGCCCGGCGCCGATGCCCAGGGATCCGGTGTCGCCCATGATGATCTTGGCCGGCGCCGCGTTCCACCAGAGGAAGCCGATGCACGCGCCAGCCAGGGCGACCGAGACCAGCGCCAGGTCGATCGCCGATGCCGGGAGCACGTGGTAGATGTACTCGTGGCGGAAGATCCAGTACCCCATGATGGAGAGGACGGCGAAGCAGAACGTCCCCGACCCGGCGGCCAATCCATCGACTCCGTCGGTGATGTTCACCGCGTTCGACGTGCCCACCATGACGAGCACGGCGAAGATCACCCAGCCCACTGATCCGAGATTGATCCCGATCGGCTGAGCTCGGGTGAACGAGAGCGCCGTCGACGTGTGCGCCCAGTGCACCGCGAGCTCGGCGAAGACCAGAGCGCAGACCAGTTGAGCCCCCGACTTGGCCCGTTTGTTGAGACCGAGGCTCCGTCGCCGGTGCACCTTGATGTAGTCGTCGAAGTAGCCGATCAACCCGAAGGCCACCACCGCCCCTACCGTCAGGTACCCGGTCCTCGAGAACCGCACCTGCGTGCCGATGTGGCCGATGGCGTATCCGATGACCGTGCCGGCGACAATGGCGATGCCGCCCATCGTCGGCGTTCCGGCCTTGACACTGTGCGACGCAGGTCCGTCTTCGCGGATGTGCTGGCCGATCTCGCGGCTCCGGAAGTAGCGGATCAGGACCGGCGTGAGCAGGATGGAGACCAACAGCGCGACTCCTCCCGAAACGAGCAGACCGAGCACAGGCTCAGCCCTCGAGCTGTGCGCTGTCGGCTGCTGCCACCGCGGTCGCACCCCAGGTCGAGGGGTCCGCCCCGTAGCGCGCTGTCAGCGCCGCCCGCACTTCGACGGCGTCGTCGAAGGGCAGTCGCTCCCCTGCAATCTCCTGGTAGGACTCGTGTCCTTTGCCCGCGATGAGCACCATGTCACCTGGGCCGGCCAGCTCGAGGACACGTCGAATGGCTAGGCGCCGGTCAGGCTCGACCACGACCTTCTTGTTGGTTCTTCCTTCGGGGATTCCACGGAGCACGTCCTCGATGATGGCACCGGGATCCTCGTCCCGAGGATTGTCCGAGGTCAGAACGGCAATGTCAGAGAGCCGGACCGCCGCCTCGCCCATCAACGGCCGCTTCGCCCGGTCCCGGTCGCCGCCGCACCCGAAGACACTGAGCACCCGTCCGCCTCGAGCCAGGCTCCGAGCCTCGGCGAGGACCACCTCGAGTCCGGCTGGCGTGTGTGCGTAGTCCACGAAGACCGTGAAAGGCGGACGGTCCCGCTGGGCCCGCTGGCCTGCTGTCACGATGACCTGGAGGCGTCCGGGCACCGGGGAGACCGAGCCCAGTGCGTCGGAGATGGCGTCGGGGTCGATCTCGAGTGCGATGGCAGCTTCCGCCGCCAGCAGTGCGTTGTCCACGTTGACCGCGCCGGTCAGCGCGGTCCGAACCCGCCGGTCCCGCCAGGTGAACTCCGTGTGGCCCGGGGCGAGGACGATGTCGGTGGCTGCCGACCGGTGCACAGCCACCGCAGGAATCCGCACCTGCTCGAGCAGCCTCTTTCCCCAAGGATCATCGGCATTGATCACCGCGCGCAGCGAATGGCTGGGCGAGAACAGCCTCGCCTTCGCCTCGAAGTACTCCTCCATGGTGCCGTGATAGTCGAGGTGGTCGTGGCTGAGGTTGGTGAAGACGGCCACGTCGAAGTGGATCCCCTCCACCCGCGACTGCGTCAACGCGTGGCTCGAGACCTCCATGGCGACCGCGTGACGCAGGCCGTCGGCTCTCTGGTGATCACGCACGTCGGCCAGCACGCGCTGCAGCTCCGTTGCCTCCGGCGTGGTGCGGGCGCCCGAGAGCGTTCCCATGACGTCGGTCGGGAATCCGAGGCGCGCCAGCAGGTCGCCCAGGATGTGGGTCACCGTCGTCTTGCCATTGGTGCCGGTGACGCCGACCATCAGGAGATCACGAGAAGGGAACTCGTAGAAGGCGGCGGCCAGCCGCGCCATGGCCGAGCGCATGGTGCCCGGAGCCACCCGGCTCTGCACGACGGCGCGATTCTCGAGCTCCGGGATGAAGTGCTCACAAAGGAGGCCCACGGCACCTCGTTCCACCGCGTCGAGGGCGAACGCGTGTCCGTCGCTCACCCGCCCCGGAACGCAGCAGAAGAGGTCGCCCGGCCTCACCCGCCTGCTGTCGTGCGAGATCCCGCCGACCAGCACAGTGGCGGGATCGCCGGTCGACTCAATGACTTCGATGTCGTCGAAGAGGAGGTTCATCGGGACGGTAGGCATGGTCGACCCGACAGCGTTGCATGCGTCGGGCCAGGCTGCGTCACACCCTCAAGGGGCGTGTGAGCAGCGGTCCTCACGTGATGTCCTGCGCCTGGGCGCTCGCCGTCTCGGTACTGGTGCCGGGCGTCACGCTCGTCTGGGCGCCCGGCGTCGTTGGGATGTCGTAGCGATGGAGCGCATAGCTCATGATCTGGGAGAAGACGGGTGCGGCGACCGTGCCGCCGAAGATCGGGGTGGGCCGGTTCAGCACAACGATCATGGAGAGAGTCGGATTGGCCGCCGGGGCGAAGCCGACGAATGACGCCATGTAGGCGCCGGTCACATACGAGTCCTGCCCGGTGGTCGGGATCTGCGCCGTGCCGGTCTTGCCCGCCACGGTGTACCCGGGCACGGCGGCGCTCGTCCCGGTACCCGTATCGACCACCTGCTCCAACATGGAGGTGAGCTCGGAATCGACCGAAGGCGAGATCACCTCGTGGGTGGCCGACGGCGCCGCCTGCGTGATGGTTCCGGACGGGCTCACCGTGGCCTGGACGAGCTTCGGTGCGACGAAGGTACCGCCGTTCGCCACGGCGTTGTAGGCGTCGAGGACCTGAAGCGCGCTCACCGCGTCCACCTGCCCGATCGGGAGGGAGACGTAGTCGGTCGGCTCCCAGTTGGCCGCATTGGCCAGCAGGCCGGGTGACTCTCCCGGGAAGTTCAGACCGGTGGGCTGACCAAAACCGAGTGCCTTGACCTGGTTGAGCAGCCGGGTCTCGTCGACGCCCTGGGCGATTTCCGACGTGCCGATGTTGGAGGACTGGGCCAGGATCTGGGTGGCGGTCAGCTGCTCCGTCGGGTGCGGCTCGGCGTCGTGGAACGTCGAACCGTCCAGCTGGATCTGATCCGGCACGGTGAACACCGTGTTCGGATTGATCAGTCCGTACTGGAGCGCGGCGGAGAACGTGACCAGTTTGAACACCGACCCCGGCTCGTAGAGCTGGGTCACGGCGAGGTTGCTCGGCGCCTCGTTCACGGCGTCGCTCGGTCCGATCGGCACGACACCCCCTGACGGCGTGGCCGTGGTCGACGTAGTGGGTGTCGCGCCGAGAGCGCTGGGGTGGGTGGCCGCAAGGTTGGCCATGGAGAGGATCTGTCCCGTCTTCACGTCCATGACGACGGCGGTGCCGCTCACCGCATCCGAGGAGACGATGGCCTTGGCCAACGCTTGCTCGGATTCGTACTGCAGCTGCGTGTCCAAGGTGAGCTCGATGCCGGTACCAGGCTTCGTCGGCACCTGGTTCGTGACCGGCGATTGGGGCAGAGGGACGCCCGACGGAGACTCCATGATGGTCTCCTTGCCGTTCGTTCCCGCCAACAGTGGGTTGTCGCCGTACTCGAGTCCGGCCGCACCCTGCCCCGCCCCATTGATGAATCCGACGACGGGTGAGGCCAGGTTGCCGTTGGGAACGATCCGTTTGGCGTCGTCGATCAGGGTGATGCCCGGCAGCGCGTCCGTGGCGATCTTCTGCCCGGTTTGCTTCGACAGCTGCTTGGCCAACACCACGTAACCCGAGTGACGGTGGAGCTCCGCGGCCAAGGTGGTCGCGGGCACGTGGAGCATCGGAGACAGCGCCAGTGCGGTCTGGACCGGATGCGCGACCTGAAAATCGTCGGCCACGACGTCGTCGGTGGCCACCGACATTGCGAAGGGCGCTCCGCCCCGGTCATAGATCGCACCACGCAGCGAAGGGAGGGACACCGTGATGGAAGACTCGCCTCGGGCCGCTGCCGCATAGCTACCTGCGTGCAACACCTGGATCTGGACCAGGCGAGCCAACATCAGCACGAGCACCAGGACCAGGATGAGGCGGACGAGCCGGACGCGCCGCACGAACGTCCCGGTGGCCCACGACCTGCCGTGCTGGCGTGATCGCTTGGCCGGGGCGCGATGCGGTCGAGCCTGGGTCGGCCGCCGGGTGGTCGTTGGCCTCTGGGCAGGACGACTGGTCGAGGTCGTCCGGGGACGTTCGTTGGGACGGGCGGGGCGGGGCGGCCGGGCGGGGCGGTTTGCCGGCCGGGGTGGCGCCGCCACCGCGCCGTTTCGCGGGTTGGTCGACCTTCCCGACGATGTCCGCGCCCCTGCTGACGAGGCACGGGCCGCCGTCCGAGGAGGTGTTTCGGCGCGCGCGCGCCGAACGTCAGGTCGGGTGGTCACGCTCATGGCGTGGTGGATCCGCTCGCGGAAGTGGTCGAGGCGCTGGTGGTGGAGGTGGTGGTCGCCGGAGGTGTGGTCGTGGTGGTGGTCGGCACGGTTGCCGCCGTCACAGTGGGTGTCGCGATCGGCGCGTTCAGCGAGACGTAGGGAAGCTCAACGACCTGCGGCGGGTGCACCAGGCCGGCCTTGGTGGCGTCGCCAACGATGCGCTGAGGAGTCTCGAGCGTTGCCACCTGCAGCTCGGCCTGACGGTGCGTGCTCTGCTCCAACGACAGCTCGTGCTGGAGCGCCAACATCTGCACCTGGTCGTTGGCCAGGAGGGCCTGGCCGATCACCACGGCCAGGAGCGAGCCGACCACCAGGACCAGCGCCACGATTTCGATCGTGCGCCCACGCTTGGTGGGCTTCCCGCTGCGCGACCGGACGATCCGCAGCGAGGGCCGGCGCGACCGGGTTGATTGGGGGGCGGCGTGGCGGCCTGACGGCGCCCGCGCTGTGGAACCGGAGGGCGACGCCATCAGTCGGCCTCGGTTCGCACCATGGCGCGCAGCCGGGCGCTCTCCGAGCGTGGGTTCGCGGCCACCTCGGATGCCGATGGCTTGCGCGAGCCGCGGAAGACGAGACGATGGCGGGACACGGCGCCGCACACACACGGAAGCCCCGGCGGGCACACGCAACCGCCCGTCTCGAACTCGGCGAAGGTCTGCTTCGTCAGCCGGTCCTCGCCGGAGTGATAGCTGATCACGGCGCAGACGCCCCCGACGGCCAGCGACGTGAGGGCGACCGGCAGTGCCGTCGCGAGCTCGCCCAATTCGTCGTTCACCTCAATCCGGAGTGCTTGGAACACACGACGGGCCGGATGGCCCTTTCGCCGAACCGCTGCGGGAACCGCGCCCGCCACGACGTCGGCCAGATCCTTGGTGGACGTGATGGGCCGGGCCGCCACGACGGCGCGCGCGATGCGGCCCGACAGGCGGCCCTCCCCGTTCTCGCGGAAGAGTGCCGCCAGCTCACCGACAGAGCGCTGGTTCACCAGCTCAGCGGCCGATTCACCGGAGGACTGGTCCATCCGCATGTCGAGCGGGCCGTCGGAGCGGAACGAGAAGCCTCGTGCCGCCTCGTCGAGCTGGGGGGAGCTCACGCCGAGGTCGAACAACAGGCCCGAGAGTGGTGCCACCTCGGGCCGGGCTTCGAGAACGGAGGTCAAGTCCGAGAACGGGGACCGGACCAGCGTGATCCGGTCCCCGAACGAAATCAGTCGCAACCGGGCGGCTTCGAGCGCCACCGGATCACGGTCGAGCCCGATCACGCGCAGCGCTGGGTACGCCGAGAGGAGTGCCTCCGAGTGCCCCCCTCCCCCGACGGTGGCGTCGACGACGGTTCCGGGCGGGACGGAGGCAAAGAGCGACACAACTTCGTCGCGCAGTACGGGAACGTGTGAGAACGAATGGGCCATCTGCAGCCCCTCGGCCGGTGGGTCGAGAGGGAGGTGGAGATCCGAACGACCGTTCTGGAAGTGGGTGGAGTGATCCTCCAGGAAACCGGTCGAGGAGCTGCACATGGTCCGGCGCTTCTCGTGAGTTCTCGTGCTGTCGGTGATGGTCCTTGCTGAGTGATTCCCCTTTGCTGTCTCTTTTCCTGCCTCCGTGTTCGTCGTGCCTATTCCTCCGCGTCTCCGAGCAACCAGCCCTCCTCGGGCTGGACCTTGACTTCCCAGGCCGCCGGGTTCCACAGCTCGACCCGGTCGATCACACCGAGGACGAGCACCTCGCTCTCCAGCCCGGCGAACGTCCGCAGGTGTCCGGGGATCGGCATGCGCCCCTGACGGTCGATCTCGACTTCCGCCGAACTCGAGGCCCAGACTCGAGCCCGGTTGCGCTCGGCGCGCCCGTTCGCCGATTGCAGCTGCATCGAGTCCATCTGCCGCTCGAACTCCCCAAGCGTCCAGAGGGCGATACATCCCTCCGAGTGCTCCGTCAGGAACCCACCGTGCTCGAAATGAGTACGGAACCTGGCCGGCAGGATCACCCTGCCTTTCGTATCGAGCGAATGCTCGTATCTCCCGACGAACCCTGCCACCAGCCGTATCTCCCACGACGCTCCCTGATCTGCGTCCTTTGGCGCCCCTGCAAAGTCCGGTGACACCCCTTCACACCATTTCGCGCCACTTTACGCCCCTTTCCCCCACTAGACAACTACTCCGCTCCATTGCAACCCAAAAGCAACACTCCGGGTCGGCGTTTTGCCGTCGGTGGCCCTCGCCGCACACGGCCGCCGCGACACATGGTGGGATGAACTGCTGAGACCGTCAGGGCGGTCCGGCCGGCGAGGGCGGGCAACAGCCAGCTCGACACACGGAGCAGATTCAGGGGCCCTGTACTCAGCGGCGCCCCCGAGGGCAGCGCGCTAGGGCAGCAGTGCGAACGAGCGCAGCAGCGAATCCCGCAGTGCCCCCATGTCCCCCGGCGTCCCGGGCACCAGGTCGGCCAGCCCCACGGCGACGGTTCGCAGGGAGTCGGCCAAGGCACCAGGACCACCCGCACCTGCCCCCGCACCCGCACCAGCCGCCAGCAAGCCCGCCAGAAGATCCGGTTGCCAGTGCGCGTAGAGGCAGGAAGAGAACAACGCTCCCTCCCGGGCCCGCCACTGCGAGAGCCCGACCAGCTTGCGCCCGTCGGCGAACACCTCGCCGGGACCACGGCCGGCGAAGCAGACCAGGTCCCCCAGCGCTCCCGGCTCGGACCTCCCCGCGTGAGCCGTCAGCCGGTCGACTCCCGCCTCACGCAGCGCGCCCGACCACCAGGAGCCGACCCATGCCGCCGCGGCCGCCACGTCCATCACCCACAGAGGATCGGCCCGGGGGATCCAGGTGTCGAGCCAGAGATGATCGCCCGGCACCAGCAGCACGGCGCCCCCGCCGCCTCGGCGGCGCTCGACGGCGACCCCCGCCGCGGTGGCCGCGTCATCCGCCACGACCGTGGCGGGCTGCGTGCTGCCGAGGACGAGCGTCGGCTGCGTCACCGACTGGACGACGGCCAGCCGGCGAGGCTCGGAACGAAAGCGCTCGACGTCGAAGAAGGGCGACGGGGCGGAGGGACGGGGAGGAGGCAAACCTCGTCAGGAGGCCGCAGCCAAATAGGGCTCCCACAACGGATCCACGTCCGAGAGGTGCCGCAACCTCCAGAGATGCCCGTCCGGCGGCGCCGGCTTCACCCGCATCGTCCACCCCAGCTCCGAGAGAAGCTGGTCGGCCTTCTCGAGATTGTCCCGCTTGCAGGCGGCCACCACGTTGGTCCACTCGTGCGTGCCGCCACGGCTACGCGGAATGACGTGGTCGATGGTGTCGGCCGGCTGCGAGCAGTACACACACAGTCCCCCGTCCCGGCGAAGGACGGAGCGGCGGGTCACCGGTGGCGTCCGGGCCCAGCGAGGGATGCGCACCATGTGGGTCAGGCGGACGATGGAGGGGACGTCGATCTGGATGCGGGCGGAGTGGAACACCCTGCAGTCCTCGCGGACTGCAACCGGCTCCGCCCGACCCGCCAGCATGAGAACGACAGCACGACGGTCCGAGACGAGGGCGAGCGGCTCGTAAGTCGCATTGAGGAGGAGCACCCGCTCCATACGCCTGAGAGGCTACCCGCCGCGGGGCCGGGCCCTCTGACACCAGCGCAGGAAGGCGACGACGTCTTCCTTGGTAAGGTCGCCCTCGGTCCCGTCCCCGCCGTAGGCCGTTACCAGGCGAAAGTGCCAGTACGCCTCTCCCGGCACGGGGAGGAACGGAGCCCGGTGCCACCAGCCGCGGCGGGACAGCCTGCGCACCGCGCCCAGCGCCGGCCACCAGAGAGAGGGATGCCGGACCACGGTCCCGAGCACCACCCGGACGTGGCGGGCCCAGCCACCGCCCCCATCGCTCACTGCCCGGCTCCCGCCTCGAGGCCGCGCCAGCCGACCCGGGCGGCGCCGATGAGCGGTCCGCCGTCCCCGAGGCCGCCGGGAACCACCCGAGTCCCGCGCGCGAAGTCGAGGCGGCAGCGCAGATCCATCTCGGCCTGCGCCGCCGCGAAGAAGGGGTGGCCGAAACCCAGGGCGACCGACCCGCCCACCACGGCCAGCGGCAGGTCGAGCAGGTTGGCCACCGACGCGATGGCCAGCCCGACCAGCCGGCCCGTCCGCTCCACCATCTCGGGCGGCGCCTCCGCGGCGGGTCGTCCGGTGATCGCCGCGATGGCCGTGCCCGACGCCTCGGCTTCGAGGCACCCCCGCCCACCGCACGGGCAGTCCCGCCCGTCGGGGACGACGATCACGTGACCGACGTGTCCCGCGTTGCCCAGCCGACCCGAGAGCAGGCGCCCGTCGAGGACGACTCCCCCACCCACCCCGGTCGACACCACCATCCCGATGTAGTGGTCACGGCCCGCCGCCGCGCCGATCCAACCCTCGCCGAGCGCGAGCGCCTTGGCGTCGTTGTCGACGTGCGTCGGCAGCCCGGTCAGTTCGGCAACCCGGCGCCGCAGGGGAAAGTCCCGCCAACCGGTGATGTTCAGCGGCGACACCTCCTCGCCGCCCGGGCTCATCGGTCCGCCGCACCCGACGCCACAGACGGCGAGGCGGTCGTCGGCCGCCACCCGTTCCATCGTCTCGGTGACCAGCGCGGCCAGGTGGGACCAGAGTTCCTCGCCCGGCGACGATGCGGCCTCGGTCGGGACCTGGGCCCGGAGCAGCAGATCCCCGGACCTGGTGACCAGGCCACACGCCAGCTTGGTGCCGCCGATGTCGACGGCCAGTGCCAGATCTGCCACGAATCGAGAGACTAGGGAGCACAGGCCGGTTCGGCGCGCACCCGGACGGCCCGATCCTGGACCGGCCCCGCTGACGCGAAAAAGCCCCGCCGGCAAAGGCGGGGCCACCGGCACAGCTGGTCGGTCATTCCTCCCGGCGGTGGAAGCGTGACCGGAACCATTCGCGGGCGTCGGTCACCGCACCCTCGATGCCGGTCGGCGCTGCACCGTCACGACCGGCCTCGCCGTCCTTGGCCCGCCGGATGTCGTGCCAGCCGGCCTTGCCCATACGGCGCAGGTTTCGCTCGAACCAGACAGCGGAGGCGAACATGATGACGACCCCGAGGAATCCGGCCAGGACCGACTTGGAGTAGAAGGCAACCAGGATGACCACCCCGAGGACGAAGGTCACCGCCGCCCACTTGCAGTACCGGCCCGCGTGCCGGTACACGGTCTCGGAGCGCACCCGCTCGGCGAACTCGGGGTCCTGGCGAACCAGCGACTCCTCGAGCTCAGCGAGTATGCGCTGCTCGTGGTCGGAAAGCGGCACTAGATACGGCCCCCTGGGATCTCCACATCCATCCGATCGCCATGTTTGCACGCCCGGCGGGCGCGGACAACGTGAATTTGTCCCCTCTGCCCTGCCCGAACGGCTTTCACCACCGACTGCAGCTTAGAACCCGGCAACGCCGATCGGGACACGATCACCCGACGATCACCCACCACTCAGCTCCAACTCAGACAACGCCCGGGGGCTCATGGCGACCCACCTACTCCTCGGATGTGCCACGGGTCCGGCGCCGCATCAGGAGGGCGCCGATCAGAGCCCCGAGCAGTCCCGCGATGAGGATGACGAGGATCAGCGGCTCGGAGCGGTCGTAGATCCAGAAGTTGATCTTGACCTTGCTCAGGTTGGCCAGGGCGAACCAGACGAAGAAGATGGCGGCCACGGCCAGGCCGACCAGGGCCACCGTGCTCCGACCACCCCGGTCCCCCGATCGCTCGACGTCTTCGTCACCGCCCGCCACGATCGGCTGGCCTCCCACGGCTCGCTTGGCCTTCGCCATCCCTCCATTGTGCCGTGTTCCACCCGGGGGCAGGCGCCACCCCCCGCCCGCCACTGCCACCCAGGCACGCCACCTGCTATGAGAGTGATCCCGAATCGCCATCGGGACGGACACCCGGCGCCGGGCGCCGGTCGCCGCCGCAGTCCGCCGCCGTCCCTGACGCCACCAAGGAGTAGCCAGCCATGAGCACGAGCACCCGCGAAGTCCTGACCGGTGCCCAGACCATGTGGGAGCTGGTCGAGCGCCGGGCCCGGGCCTCGACCGACCACCCCATGCTCATCGCGCCCGACGGCGAGACCCTCACCTTCGGCCAATTCCGCGACCGGGCCGAGCGGGTGGCGGCGGGGCTGCACGCCATGGGCATCACCACCGGATCGGTCGTCGCGTGGCAGCTCCCCACCCGCATCGACACGGTCGTCCTCTCCATTGCGCTCACCCGGCTCGGCGCAGTGCAGAACCCGATCATCCACCTCTACCGCGAGCGCGAGGTCGGCTTCGCCCTGCGCCAGACCGGCGCCACCCTTTTCGTGCACCCGGGGACCTGGCGCGACACCGACTACGCCGCGCTGGCGGCACGCGCCCTCGAAGGCGCGTCCACCCCGCCGAGGCTCCTCTCCGCCGAGGGTGGCTTGCCCGAGGCCGACCCCGCCGGGCTGCCCGCACCTCCCCCGGGGGGCCCGGCCGCCGACGCCCCGATCCGCTGGATCTACTACACGTCGGGTTCCACCGCCGACCCCAAAGGCGTGCAGCACACCGACCAGACGCTCATCGCCGGCGGCTGGGGCCTCGCCCGTGCCCTCGACATGGGGCCCGACGACGTCGGGTCCATCGCCTTCCCCTACGCCCACATCGGCGGACCTGACTACCTGATGTCCATGCTCTCCATGGGGTTCCCGGCCGTGCTCCTCGAAGCCTTCTCGGCGCCCGACGCCCTCGAGGTGTTCAACCGTCACGGCGCCACGGTGGTCGGGGGCAGCACCGCCTTCTACGTGGCCTACCTGGGTGAGCAGCGCAAGCAGCCGGGCCGGCCGATCCTCCCGACCCTGCGCCTCATGGTCGGGGGCGGCGCGGCCAAGCCGCCCGAGCTGCACTACGAGGTGCGCGAGGAGATCGGCGGGCGCGGCGTGGTCCACGGCTACGGCATGACCGAGGTCCCGATGATCGCCAACGGCTCGCCCCACGACACCGACGAGCAGCTGGCCAACACCGACGGCAGGCCGGTGGAAGGAGCCGATGTCCGCATCGTCCGCCTCGACGGCCAGCCGGCAAGGCCCGACGAGGAGGGCGAGATCCGGGTCAAGGGCCCCATGGTCTTCCACGGCTACACCGACCCGGAGCTGACCGAGGGCGCCTTCGACGAGGACGGCTACTTCCGTACGGGCGACCTGGGCCGCCTGCGGGCCGACGGCTATCTCTCCCTGACCGGCCGGTTGAAGGACGTCATCGTGCGCAAGGGCGAGAACATCAGCGCCAAGGAGATCGAGGACCTGCTCTACACCCACCCCAAGGTGGTCGAGGTCGCCGTGATCGGCCTGCCCGACGCGGAGCGGGGCGAGCGTGTGTGCGCGGTCGTGCAGCTAGCCGGCGACGTGCAGGACCTCGAGCTCGCGGAGATCGTCGCCTTCTGCAAGGAGGCGGGCCTCATGACCCAGAAGATCCCCGAGCAGCTCGAGATCCGGGCCGACTGGCCTCGGGCCGGCACGGGCAAGATCGTCAAGAGGACCCTGCAGACCGAATACGGCGCCGCGTGAGTCCCAGAGCAGGCGGCGACCGAACCCACCCGCCGCCCGAGCCGCGCATCGCCGCGTCGCCGTGCCGCCCGCACCCCTGGCCGCCGCCGGGGACGGTCGTCTGTACCGGATCTCCTTCGTGTGCACGGGCAACATCTGCCGGTCGCCCATGGCCGAGGTCATCACCCGGAGCCTGGCCGAGCGGACCGAGCTCTCCGACGGGACCCACCTCGGGACGCACATCGACGTCCGAAGCGCCGGGACGGGGCCCTGGCACGAGGGCGAACCGATGCACCCTTTCGCCGCCGACGCCCTGGTCCGGGCCGGCTACCCCCGCCATCCCCACGTGGGCCACCAGTTCTCGAAGGCCGAGGCCGGCCAGATCGACTTCGTGGTGGCGCTCGACCGCCGCCATCAGCAGACGCTGCGCGGCCTCGGCGTGGATCCCGACCGGCTGGCCCTGCTCCGCTCCTTCGATCCGGCCTCGGGGGTGGGCGCCGACGTCCCCGACCCCTACTACGGCGACGAGGCCGTCTTCGACCAGTGCCTGCGCATGATCGAAGCCTCCTGCACGGGCCTGGTTGCTTCGCTCGCCACCAGCTGGGACACCCTCGGCGAAGCCTGATCCCCGGGGCCGGGCGCACGTCCGACCGAGCCGCCACCGCTCCGCCGTGCCCGGTGAGCACCGCACGAGGTGTGCCATAGTGCCGCCGTGGTCTCTCGGAGGGTCCGCCGGCGGCGGAAGCAGTTCGCCGTCGGCGGTGCTGCGTTCCTCTTGTTCCTGATCTGGCTGATCTTCTTCTCGGGCGGCGGGGGCAACACGCCACCGTCCTCGTCGGACCAGTCCTCTTCGACCACCCACGGCACGGTCGTGACGGCCGCCCAGCATTTTCCGAAGCGGTCGCCGCTGAACCCGGACTGGAAGGGGGACGGCAAGCCCGTGACCCTCGGCTTCGGCGGTGACGTCCACTTCGCCGGGGCGGTCGGCGAACGGCTGGCCAGCAACCCAACGACTGCCCTGGGCAGCACCGTCCCGCAGCTCTTCGCCAACACCCAGCTGAGCATGGTCAACCTGGAGACGGCCGTCACGGACGGCACCTGCCCGGAGCCACAGGCCAAGCCCTACATCTTCGACGCGCCCGCCTCTGCCGTCACCGCTCTCAAGGGGGCCACCATCGGCCTGGCCACTCAGGCGAACGACCATGGCGAGGACTGTGGCCCACAGGGGCTGTCTCAGAACCTCACCATCGCGGCGCAGGCGAAGTACCCCGTCATCGGGATCGGCAACAACGCGGCTCAGGCCTTCGCCCCCTACCGGGTCACGCTCAACGGGCAGCGGATCGCCATCATCGCCGCGACCCAGGTCATCGCCAGCAACCTCGTGAGCGGGTGGACGGCGACGAGCACCCAGCCGGGAGTCGCCTCGGCCATCGACCCCACCGAGCTCGTCCGCGAGGTCCAGCAGGTGCGCAAGACCGCCGACACGGTCATCGTCTACGTGCACTGGGGCACCGAGACGCAGGCCTGCCCGAACCCCCAACAGGGACCGCTGGCCCAACAGCTGGTGAAGGCCGGGGCCGACCTCGTGATCGGCTCGAACGCCCACGTTCTGCTCGGCGCGGGCTACATGGGCAGCGCCTACGTCGACTACGGCCTGGGCAACTTCGCGTTCTACGACGACACCGCCCCCGAGACCGACAGCGGCTCGCTCATCGTGACGGCGGTCGGCCGCCACATCACCGGCGTCGCCTTCCGGCCCGCCACCATCCTGAACGGGCTACCCCAGCCGCTGACCGGGGCTCCGGCGCAGGCCGCCCTGCAGAGCTGGAACTCGGCCCGCAGCTGCACCAACCTCTCGGCCACGCCCTCGACCAGCGTGGCCACCATGCGCGCCGAGTCCGTGCCCTTCGTGGCGCCGACCACGGCCACCACCACGACCACCGCGCCGCCGACGAATGGCACCACGACGACGAGCACCGGGGCGCCTCGACCACCCACGGCGGGAGTGGCGGCGGGACACCAACACGACCGGCACGACCGGCACCACCGGCAATACCGGATCGGCGACGACCACGACGACCGTCCCGCAGTCGACCACCACCGCGCCGACGGACAACGCCGGTTAGCCCACCTCCTCGAATCGTGGCGCACCCTCCTCGAGCGGCACTCGAGCGCCGCGTGCCACGAAGCTGATGGCGTGGTACCAGCCGCAGAGCAGTAGGAGCTCCATCAGCTGGTCCTGGTCGAAACTCGCCTATGAGGGAGGTCCAGAGATCGTCGTCGACGTCGGAGTGTTCGTGGAGTTCGTCCACGAGACGGATCAGCAGGCGGTCCCGCGCCGACTCCCAGCACGGGTCATCGGGACCACCCGTCGTCAGCGAGGCCACCTGGTCCCTCCGAGCCCGGCCCGCGCCGCAAAGAAGGCGACGTGGACGCCCCACTCGTATTCGCAGCCGCAGCGGGCACAGGTCCGGTCGATCACGATCTCCCGGGCCCGTAGGTCGACCGAGAGAGCACGGCCGAGCAGATGCCCTCCCCAGGGCTGCATGGCAGCCGTCATGCCCGGCTTCCGGGCGAACATCCGGAAGAGTGCGATTGGCGGTACCCCCGGCGGCATCATCGAGCGCAGCTGCTCCTCGACCAGCGGGTCGAATGGCGGCTCGAGCGGGGCGACTCGTCCGTGCACGTGCGTGGCCTCCACCGGGATCTCCATTTCTCCACCTCACGTTCGAAATCCGAAACAATTCACGGGACGCCGTAACCTAGCGTTTCGCATTCAGAAACATCAAGCGACCGCGAACCGCCGATCACCACCAGGAGGACGCCGCCATGAGCCCGAGCCCGACCACCCCACTGCCCGGCCGCCCCGTGCGTGGCTCTACCACGGGCCGCCCGCTCATGGCTGCGCTCGACCTCCTGGGGCGGCGCTGGACGCTGCGGATTCTCTGGGAACTGCGCGACGGACCGTGGGCGCCCGGGCTCTGCGAACGCGCTGTGACGACATGTCGTCGAGCGTGCTCTACGAACGATTGGGCGATCTTCGGACCGCCGGGCTCGTCACACAGAGTGACGGAGGCACCTACGCCTTGTCACCGCTGGGCCGCCAGTTGGGCGACGCCATCACCCCACTGCAACGATGGGCGGAGCGTTGGTCGGCGGCCACAGGTTCTGGCGGGCGCTGATCAGGTGGGCGGGTTCCTCATGGCTGGTCGATCTTCGACCACGTGTGTGGCTTGGGCTCGAAGACGTCCTCTCCGGGCAGGCGTTGATAGCGGTATTTGATCTCCGCCAGGTCATTCGGCTCAGAGACGGTCTCCTCCGAGAGTCGCAACACCATGTCCGCTTGCCGCCAGAGCACGACTCGCTGCTCGGCCGACGTCGTGTCGAGCATGATCGACCCCAGCGAGTCGATGAGCCGATGAGGACGGCCGGCATCCTGCCGCCGACTGACGAATCTTGTCGAATGAGCGATTGACCATTCGGGCATAGGAGGGGTCGGACTCGATGAGTCGCACCTTGCCGTCGTCGTCCCGGTACACGCCCTCGTCGAGCACCCGCCCCGAAACGCGACCCAGGCCCGCCGACAGCCAGTCGATGCACGTGAGGGCCGTGAAGGGGTCGTTCACCGCCGGCGACAGGGCGCGGATCGCGATCTCGCTGAGTTGGTCGATGGCGAACACGGGGTCCTGCACCAGCGTCCGGTGCGGACCGGTCACGTGGGCCTTGGACAGCGATCGCCCGACCTCGTTCGCCGCCCCCCGCGGCCACACCGTGGCCAGCGGGCGTCCGGTCGCCAAGAAGTGACCGGGCCGGTGCTCCAACCGGATCACCGAGTCGGTACGGGTGGCGATGGCGATGAGCTGGGCGTAGCCGACGTACTGGATGTACCCGCTCACCTGCGAGGGCACCGTGGCCCCACGCTCCTCGAGCAGAGTGAGCAGCTCGGGCACGGTCTGCCCGACACGCAGGCCTGCGCTCGGCTCGACGGCCGAACCGACCGTCTCGGGAAATTCGGCGTCGACTGATTCGATCAGATCGTCGGCGATGCCGGCGATCACCTCGGGAAGCTGAATCGACTTCGCGATGTGATGGATGAAGTAGATCAGCACCCCGAGATCGACCAGCAGCAATGCCTCGGCCACGGAGGTGGAGAGATACGGCACGAACGTCGCTGGCACACTGCCGATGGAGGCCAGTGCGAGCACGGAGAACACGAACGTCCCGACGAAGATCCCGAGCGTGACCTGGTTGCCGATGCTCGCGTACGAAGTTCCGCATCATGCGCGGCCCGAACTGCTGCGATGCGAGGGTCAGCGCCAGGATCGTGATCGAGAACACCACGCCGACGACCGTGATGACCGCGGCAGCAATGGCGATGAGAACCTGGCGCTCCGCGTCGGCGCTGCCGGTGTGGATCCAGTGCGGCAACGTCAGGTGGTTGTGGTAGGCGGCCAGGTCGAGTTCGAACGTGACCAAGAACAGCAGGACCGAGACCACGATCAAGATGCTGGGGACGACCCAGAACGTTGTCCGAAGCTCCTCCCACCGCCAGCTGGGCAGCTGGCGCCGATCCTTTCCGGCCCGGGCAGGCTGGCGCCCACTGAGGCCTCCGGTCGCGCTCATAGGGCAAGGAGGCCGACTGAAAACGGCCCCGAACGGCCACGTGCAACGAGGCGACGCTCCCGGCGCTGCGATGGAGTGGCGGCGTGGTTCACGGTCGAAGGCTCACTTCCTGCCGACCAGTCTTCCCGGCGCACCGTGCCATTGCGGCGCAATGGCCGTGCCGGACCCGGACCACCCGGATCGAGAACCGCTGCGTCGGCTCAATCAGCGGCGGCTGCGGCCGCCGCTGCGTGCGGCATGGCGTCCGCCACCAACCGCTCGTCGTCGGCCAGCGAGAGAATGGGCCAGGTCCTTCACCATCTCGATCACCTCTGGATGCTCCTCGGGATTCCACCCCTCGAGGAGCTCGGTGAGCCCGCTGCGCCGGGCTTCGGTCAGACGATCCATCGCCTCGGCCCCCAGGGGCGTCACGTGGAGGTCGTGGTCGCCGTCCCGGCTCCGAGCCTCGACCATGCCGGCCTCCACCAGCCCCTCCACTCCCGGCGCGATCAACACGGGGTCGACCTTGAGCTGCCGGGCCAGGTCGGTCGTGGTGCAGGCCGGGTGCTCGGACAGCCGGTAGAGGAGCCAGACCGACGCGGCGGCAGGTCGACCCCGGCCCGGGTGGCCAGGGTCTGGTAAGTCGCCCCGGTTCTCCCGGGAGGACAACCGCTCGAGCGCCAGCTCGATCTCCTTGAGCGACGACCGGTTCATCCCGTGCGCCTGCCCGAGGTCCGACGTGCCCACCGTCTTGCGCAGCTCCGCATCGGGCAGCAGGAAGCTGAGGAGGAAAGCGAAGAAGGAGATGGGCACCGCCCACGAGGAACACGGTCTGGATGGCGTGGGTCACCACGGCGATGTACTGGTTGAAGAAGGCCAGTCCGGCGGCCGTCGACCGCGACCTCTGGAGCAGGGCCAGGTCGAGCGTCTGCGGGTTGAACGATCGCGGGGCCGACGGTGGGATCTTCACCGTCGAGGCCGCGAACGTGTGGTTGAACACGATGGCGTAGATGGCGCCGAAGACCGCCGTGCCGAACGAGCCGCCGATCATCCGGAAGAAGGTGGAGGCACTGGTAGCCACGCCCAGGTCCTCGTAGGAGGCGGCGTTCTGGACCGCCACCACCAGCACCCGCTGCAGATCAGGCCCATCCCCAGCCCGAACACCAACATGAAGAAGGCCAGCACCCAGGCGTTCGTCGAGGCGTCGATGGTCGACATCAAGAAGGCCCCGAGCGTCATTAGGGCGGTGCCCATGATCGGGAAGATCTTGTAGCGGCCCCAGCGGGTGACGAGGCGGCCGGAGCACCACCGATGCCCCGAGCATGCCCACCATCAGCGGCAGGATGCGCAGGCCCGAGACGGTCGGGCTCACCAGCTTCACGTTCTGCATGAAGAGCGGCAGGAAGGTCAGTGCGCCGAACATGGCGAAGCCCATGACGAACCCGATGGAACTGGCCGCCGAGAACACCGGTTGCGGAAGAGCTTCATGGGGATCACCGGCTCCGCCGCCGCCAGCTCGACGAAGACGAAGGACACGATCAGCAGGACGCCGATCCCTGCCGTCAGGTAGCTGGGCGTCGATCGCCACGGCCACGAGATCCCGCCCAGGCTCAAGAAGAGGATGAGCGACGTCACGCCACCGGTCAGGACGATGGTGCCGGCGTAGTCGATCTTGTGACGCACCTTGCGCAGGTGGCCGGGCAGCACCGCCTGGGTGACGAACAGGGCCAGGATGCCGAAGGGCAGGTTGATGTAGAAGACCCAGCGCCACGTCAGGTAGGTGACGCAGAGGCCACCGATCAGCGGCCCGATGACCGTGGCCACCGCGAACATGGCGCCGAAGAGCCCCATGTAGCGGCCGCGCTCGCGAGGCGAGACGACGTCGCCGATGATGGTCTGCGCGCCCACCATCAGGCCGCCGCCACCGAGTCCCTGCAGCGCCCGGAAGGCGATGAGCTCGGTCATGGTGTGGCTGAAGCCACACAGTGCCGAGCCGATGACGAAGATCACGATCGACGCCTGGAAGAAGACCTTGCGCCCGTACTGGTCGCCCAACTTGCCCCACAGGGGCGTCGACACCGTGGACGCCAGCAGGTAGGCGGTGACGACCCAGGCCAGGTGGGACCCGCCGTGCAGGTCGCCCACGATGGTGGGCAGCGCCGTCGACACAATGGTCTGGTCCAGCGCCGCCAGCAGCATGCCGAGCAGCAGCGCTCCGAGGATGAACCACAGCCGCCGCTTGGTGATCTTCTCGGCTACCGGGTCCTCCGGATCCGGGTTCTCCGCTGCGACGCTGACCCCCACCTCACCGTCTGCCACGTCTCGCTCCCATCGAAATGCGCTGCTCTCCCCGCCCCATTATGGGTGCCCACCGCCCGACTCCGCCCGGACCCCTCCCGGCGGCCACCTTCGGATGGGTCCAGGTCACCCGGCTCGCACCCGTCCGTCCGTCACCCCGCGGGCCCCCGGGACGACCCACGCTACGGTCCCCGCGGCAGATGCAGGTTGGTGGAAGGGCGTCGCGGCGTCGTGCCCGATCGGCGACCGCGCTCGCGGTCCGCACCACCGGCGAGCGAGAAACAGATCACGAACCGAGAACCAGGAAGGCCCACTCATGCGCACCCGACTCACCGAGCTGCTCGGGATCGAGCACCCCGTCATGCTGGCCGGCATGGGCGGCGTCGCCTACGGCGAGCTCGCCGCCGCCGTCTCCGCCGCGGGGGGCTTCGGCTGTCTGGGTGCCTCCACCATGGGCAACGAGACGATGGTGGCCGAAATGGCCACGGTCCGGGCGGCCACCGACCAGCCCTTCGGCGTCGATCTGCTCACCGCCATGCCGGGCGGGATGACCGAACAGGTCGAGATGATCATCGCGGGCGGTGCCTCGGCCTTCGTGGCCGGACTCGGCGTGCCGACCGAGGTCGTCGATCTCTGCCACGACCACGGTCTGATCGTGGTGAGCATGTGCGGCAAGGTCGACCACGCGCGGCGCGCCGTGGAGGCGGGCTGCGACCTGGTCGTGGCCCAGGGCACCGAGGCCGGCGGGCATACCGGGCAGGTGGCCTCGCTGCCCCTGGTTCCCCAGATCGTCGACGCCGTCGGGACCCGCGTCCCGGTGGTGGCGGCCGGCGGCATCTTCGACGGGCGCGGCCTGGCCGCGGCCCTGGCGCTCGGGGCCGACGGCATCTGGGTCGGCACGCGCTTCATCGCCACCCCCGAAGCGCGAGGCGTCCTCGGGTACAAGGAGAAGCTGCTCTCGAGCCACGAGGACGAGACGACGGTCAGCCGCGCCTATTCGGGTAAGACGATGCGCGTCGTCCGCAACACGTATACCGACTACTACGACGCCCATCCCACCGAGCTCAAGAAGTTCCCCGAACAGCTCGGCATCTCGTACGGCAACGGGACCATGCACCTGGGCGGGAACTCCTTCACCGAAGGGGTCGACGTCGACCGCGAGTGCTACCCGGCTGGGCAGGGTGTCGGTGCCATTGCCGAACTGGTGCCGGCAGGCGAACTGGTGCGCCGGTTCGTGGCCGAGGCCGAGGCCGCGCTCGACACGCTGGCCGCCCTGCGCTGAGGGCCTCGCGGTCGGAGTGAGCGACCGCCCCGCGCAGCTTGCGTCGCACTGATCAGACCCCGGGCAGGCCGACCGGACAGGACACGCCGGTGCCACCCAGGCCGCAGTAGCCGCCGGGGTTGGCCTTCAGGTACTGCTGGTGGGACCGCTCCGCGTAGTAGAACTCCCCCGCCGGCCGATCTCGGTCGTGATCGTGCCGTAACCCGCCTCGGACAGCGACTCCTGAAAACCCGCCTCGACCGCCGCGGCCACCTGCGCCTGCTCGGGGGTCGTGGTGTAGATGGCGGAGCGGTACTGGGTGCCGACGTCGTTGCCCTGGCGCATCCCCTGCGTGGGGTCGTGGCCCTCGAAGAAGCGCGGACCAACTTCTCGTAGCTGATCTCCGCCGGGTCGAAGACCACGAGCACCACTTCGGCGTGGCCGGTCCGGCCGCCGCACACCTCCCGGTAGGTCGGGTTGGGAGTGAAGCCGCCGGCGTAGCCGACTGCTGTGGTGTAGACGCCCCGCAGCGTCCAGAACATGCGCTCGGCCCCCCAGAAGCAACCCATTCCGAAGACGGCCCGCTCCACGCCCGGCGGGAACGGTGGGGTGATCGTCGTGCCGAGGACGAGATGGGGCCGCGACCGGCATCACTCGTCCCGACCGGGGAGGGCCTTCTCGGCCGCGACCATCTGCTTCTTGTGCGAGGTGGACAGTCCCATGGCGCCTCCGCTCGTGATCGGCTGCCTCAGTATGGGCAGCGCCACCCGATCCTCGTGCAGGTGCCGGCAAATCGTTCCTGGTCGAGACGCTTTTTTGGCCATTTGGCGTATTTTGTCCATCGAAGCCTGTAACGATATATCATTAGCTATCAGTAGATCGGTGCTGGCGACGGGGCCCACGAGCCAGGAGGAGATTGTCGATGGAGACGAACCAAGGACAGTCCGCCCCCTTCGGCGACGAGCCGGTCCCGGCCGCAGCGGCACGGCGGACCAACCCGGCCAAGGTGCAGAAGGCTCGGGCCAACCCGGACCGCCCCGGCGAGAAGTGCCGGGCCGAACCCGGGACCTGGGTCCCGGCGATCGACCTGACCCGCTGCGAGGGCAAGCGCGACTGCACCGAGGTCTGTCCCTACGACGTGTTCGAGGTCACCCGGATGTCTGACGCCGACTTCGCGTCGCTGAGCGTCATCGGGAAGGTGCGCAGCGTGGCCCACCAGCGACAGACCGCCTACGCGGTGCGGGCGCAGGCCTGCCATGCCTGCGGGCTCTGTGTCGTGGCCTGCCCCGAGCAGGCCATCACGTTGGTGCCGGTCCACTGATTCGGAGCGCGTCAGCGCGGCTCAGCAACATCAACATCTTCTCGTACGGAAAGGAACACCCACCATGGGAAATGGACATTCAACGATCACGATCACGAACACACGCACGATCACGACAGCCCGCACGGTCACATCCATGACCACCGGCACGAGCACTTCGGGCGGGGCATGCGGGGCGGCCCTCGTGGCCGGGGCCGCTGGGCCGCCGAACGCGGCGGCTGGGGCGGCGGACGCCGCATGCGCCGGGGCGACATCCGCCGGGTCATTTTGGCCGCCCTGCGTGAAGAGCCGGCCCACGGCTACGAGGTCATGCGCCGCCTGGAAGACATGAGCGGAGGACTGTGGCGGCCCTCCCCGGTTCGGTCTACCCGCACCTGCCCTGCTCGAGCACGAGGGTCGTCGAGTCCTACGACGTCGACGGCAACCGCACGTACAAGCTCACCGACGCCGGGAAGGGAGGAAGCCGCAGGCCGCCTGCCCGTCCAGGAGGACAGCTCGGTGGACCAGGTCCGTGACCTGCCGGATGGGGCAACTCATGCAAGCGGCCAAGCAGCTCTCCGGAGTCGGTGAGCGAGCAGATCGGGCGGGGCTCGCGTGATCCAGAAGGCCCGCAAGGAGATTTACCGGATCCTGGCCGAGGACTGAGGGCCGGCGGCCGGCGCGCCGGTACTGTGCACTTGCGCCTATGACCACCACGACCGCCTCGCCGCGTCGGAGTGCCAGCCCCTCGAGGCGGGGGCGACCATCATCGAAACCATCGACCTGACCAAGCAGTATCCAGGGACTGACTTCAAGGCCGTCGACGGCTCACCTGCAGCGTGGGGACCGGGGAGGTCTTCGGCCTCCTCGGTCCCAACGGTGCCGGCAAGACCACCACGGTCGGCGTGCTGACCACGCGGGTCATCCCGACCGGTGGCCAGGCCTTCGTCGGTGGTATCGACGTGGTCAAGCATCCGACGCTTGGCCAAGCAGATCATCGGGGTGGTGTCGCAGCAGAACACGCTGGACCGCCAACTCACACCCTGGGAGAACCTCTACTTCCACGGCCGGCTGTTCGGCATGGGGGTCAGGGAGTGCAAGCAGACGGCCGACGATCTGCTGGAGCGGTTCCAGCTGACTCGCTTCGCCAAGGCTTCGGTCTACGCCCTCTCGGGCGGCATGGCCCAGCGGCTCATGGTGGCCCGGTCCATCTTCCACCGGCCGGCCGTGCTTTTCCTCGACGAGCCGACGGCGGGACTCGACCCACAGGGCCGGCTGGCCCTGTGGGAACTGCTGCGCAGCCTCAACGCCGACGGGCAGACCATCATGCTGACCACCCACTACATGGAAGAGGCCGATCAGCTCTGTAACCGCCTGGCCATCGTGGACCACGGCAAGATCCTGGCCCTCGACACGCCGGCCGCCCTCAAGCGAAGCGTCGGGGCCGACACCATCGTCACCGTCAAGGCGGGCGGCGATCCCGACCGCTGGCCGCGTGCTTCACCGGCGGGTGGAAGGGGTCACCGGAACCCGGGCGGTCGACGGTGGGATCGAGCTGCACGTGAAGGGCGGCGACCGCCTGGTGCCCCGGGTCGTCGAAGCCTCCGAAGCCGGGGGCTTCTCGCTGGCCGACCTCAACGTGAGGAGCCGACCCTCGAGACCGTCTTCATCAGCCTGACCGGAAAGGAGTTGCGCGACTGATGGCCACCACCACCGTTGTCGCCCCGACCACCTTCGGCGACCCCTCGTCGCACGTCTCACTCACCCCGACCCGCTCGGCCACCCGGGCCAGCTGGCTGTCGCTGAAGGCGCTGATCGTCCGCGACCTGGTGGTGCTGCGCAAGCACCTGGTCGAGTTCGTCATCCGGACCCTGGTGCAGCCGTTCCTGCTGTGCTTCGTCTTCCTCTACGTCTTCCCCAAGATCGGCCAGGGCATCGGCACCTCCAGCGTCCCCGGCGCCGAGTCGGCCTTCGCCACCGTGCTGGTCCCCGGCGTGGTCGGCCTGTCGATCATGTTCCAGGGCATCCAGGCCGTGGCCATGCAGCTGGCCCAGGAGTTCGGCTTCACCCGCGAGATCGAGGACCGGGTGCAAGCCCCGTGCCCCATCTGGCTGGTGGCCATCTCCAAGGTGATCTCCGGCGGGGCGCAGGGGCTGATCTCGGCCATCCTCGTGCTGCCGATCGCCGCCGTGGTGCACGCCGGCGGCGTCGAAGCCCACATCAACCTGCACTGGCTGTTCATCCTGACCATCGTCCCGCTGTCCGCGTTGACCATGACCTCACTGGGCCTGTTGCTGGGCACCAGCTTCGAGCCGCGCAACTTGGGACTGATGTTCGGCTTCATCGTGCTGCCCATCACCTTCCTGGGCGGGACCTACTACCAGTGGACCCGACTGGCCCCGGTGAAGTTGGGTGCCTGGCACTGGCTGCAGACGGTGGTGCTGATCAATCCGCTGATCTACGTCAACGACGGCATGCGAGCGGCCTTCACCAATTCGTCGCACATGCACCTCTACGTGATCTACCCGGCGCTGATCGGCTTCAGCGTGCTCTTCCTGTCGCTGGGCCTGCGCAACTTCCGGCGCAAGATGCTGGCCTGAAGCGATCGTCGGGTACCCGCCCATCGGAGCCACACCGGTGAGCCCGCCGGTAATCAGAGGACGAGAAACACATCCTTCTCCGCCCGCTGGCGCCGCGTGAAGGCCTCTGTGAGTACGGGGAGGTCACCGGCACGGGCGCGTGCCGGCTCCGAGGCAGACGTCAAGGCAGATTCCCCATGGTGTCCGGGGGCGGACCGGCCACGATCATGCCGGCGACGCTGCACGCCACGTCGTCGCCGTGCACGACGATTTCGAGCATCCGGGTCCGGAGGTACTCCCCGAGCGGCACCTGCCTCCGGGCACCCGGACCACCGAGACGGGCCGCGCCGCCGAGACGTAGGTCAGCAGTTCGACCAGTTCGTCGCGCGCCGTGGTGCAGGCGCCATTGACGATCTCGGGACCCGTTTGGGCGAAGGCCTCAGCGGCCGCACGGAGGGAGGCCGAAAGGAGTCGTCGCCATCGGAACCTCGATCCGATTCGGTCCGAAGTACTCCAGCGTCGTGACGGTACGCAGCCCGACCGGCTCGACGTTCTTGAGCAGCTGTTCGAGCCACAGCACGCTGTGGACCGCGTGCGACGCCACGCCGCCGACGGTGTAGCCGGCGATGGCGCTCGGCTCCTGCCAGGCGCCGGCCACCTCGGCCCGGCCCATCGCCCGCGTAGCCAGTCCACAGCGCCCAAATAGGCGTCAACCACCTCCAGGGACAACGGATCCCGTTCACGCAGAACAACGTAGCCACGGACAGGCATGCTCGCTACCTGGCCTTTGCGTGAGTCTGCGGGGAACGCGCTTCGTTGTCAGACCCCCTGGGTAGGGTGATCCGAACCGCGTCGGCCGTGTGCTCAGCCGCCCCGGTCGGAGTGAGGGGCGAAGGGACGGGACTCATGAGGAAGAGTGGTCCACTTTCGTCGTCTGACCTCCAGGACGCGTACGGCGAGGTTCGACGCACGACCGAGCGTCTGGCGTCCGTGCTCGACGCGGAAGACCAGACCGTCCAGACGATGGCCGACGTCAGCCCGACGAAGTGGCACCCGGCCCACATGACGTGGTTCTTCGAGACCTTCGTCCTCGGCAGCCACGCCCCGAGCTACCGCCAGTACAACGAGGCGTTCGCCTACATTTTCAACCGTATACGAGACGGTCGGGGCCCGCCATCCGCGTCCCGATCGGGGCCAGCTGTCGCGGTCCGGCATCGAGGAGATCGCCCGTTACCGCGCCCACGTCGATCGGGCGATGGCTTCGTTGTTCGATGAGCTCGACCAGCCGGGTCTCCCCGAACTGATCACCCTCGGTCTGCACCATGAGGAGCAGCACCAAGAGCTGTTGCTCATGGACATCAAGCACGTGCTCTCGAAGAACCCGCTGCACCCGGCGTACGTGGATATCGCGCCGACCCCCGCCGCCACCCACCCA
Organism: uncultured Acidimicrobiaceae bacterium; assembly: GCA_963840435.1. GTDB lineage: Bacteria > Actinomycetota > Acidimicrobiia > Acidimicrobiales > RAAP-2 > Bog-473. The sequence continues at coordinate 665,842 of CAWIYY010000003.1, forward strand.
CCGAAGGCCGGCTGGCTCGAGCACGACGGCGGTCCGGTCGAAGTCGGTCACCGTGGCGACGGGTTCGGTTTCGACAATGAGTTCCCGGTGCACACAGTGCACCTGACCCCGTTCGGCCTGGCCGATCGACCGGTGACGTGTGGAGAGTGGCTCTCGTTCATGGAGGACGACGGCTACATCCGTCCGGAGTTCTGGCTCTCGGACGGGTGGTCGGTAGTCAACGCTCGGCAGTGGGACGCACCGCTCTATTGGACTCGCGATCCGACCAGCCCGACCAGTGGCTGCAGTTCACGCTCTCGGGGTTGCGTCCGGTCGACCCCGACGAGCCGTCTGTCACGTGAGTTACTACGAGGCCGACGCCTTCGCCCACTGGACTGGGATGCGGCTGCCCACGGAGTCCGAGTGGGAGACCATTGCTCTGACTCACGGCGGAGGGTACGAACTTCCTCCGCGGTGGACGTCCCTCGACCAGCCCCCCACATCCGCGGCCCGTCGTCGCGGACAACGGGATGTTCGGCGACACGTGGGAGTGGACGTCGTGCGCCTACTCGCCCTACCCGGGGTTCCGCGCGGCGCCCGGTGCCGTCGGTGAGTACAACGGAAAGTTCATGGTGAGCCAGTACGTCCTCCGCGGCGGTTGCTGCGCGACGCCGACCGGAACGTGCGTCCCACCTATCGCAACTTCTTTCCCCCGGTGCCCGCTGGGCCTTCAGCGGCGTCCGGCTGGCCCAGGATCCCTGACGGCATGACCTATTCGATCGACGTGCATCTCTCGCCCGAAGAAGTGCGGCGCGGTACGCGCGGCGACGCCATCGGCGGCCTGCAGGGCCGAGTGAAGTCCATCCCGCCCGTCTGGTTCTACGACGAGCGGGGCAGCCGGCTCTTCGAGGAGATCACGCAGCTCCCCGAGTACTACCCGACCCGGGCCGAGCGTGCCCTCCTCGAGGCACACGCACCCGACATCGCCGAGCTCTCGAAGGCAGACACGCTGGTCGAGCTGGGTGCGGGCGCCTGTGACAAGACCCGGATCCTCCTCACGGCCATGCAGGAGGCCGGCACCCTGTCGCGCTACGTCCCCTTCGACGTGAGCGACGATTTCCTGCGCGACGTGGCGGCGACCTTGGCCGAGGAATACCACCAGCTCGACATTCACGTGGTCATTGGCGACTTCCACCAACACCTTGGCCAGATCCCCTCCGACGGAAGAAGGATGATCGCCTTCCTGGGCGGCACCATCGGCAACCTGGACCCGGCGCAACGAGCCCGCTTCCTGGCCGAGCTGAACACGACCATGTCCGACGGCGACTCGTTGCTCATCGGCACCGACTTGGTCAAGGACCGGACACGGCTCGTTGCCGCCTATGACGACGCCGCCGGCGTTACCGCCGATTTCAACCGCAACGTGCTGCATGTCCTCAACGAACAACTCGGGGGCGACTTCGATCCCGACCGGTTCCGCCACGTCGCCCTGTGGAATGAGGACGAGCAGTGGATCGAGATGCGCCTGCGGGCCGAGGAGGCCACAGACGTGACCTTGACGGGCGCGGATTTCACCGTCCATTTCGACCAGGGCGAGGATCTCCTGACCGAGATCAGCGCGAAGTTCACCCCCGTGAGGATCGAGCATGAACTGCGCCAGGCCGGGTTCTCGGTCGAGGGCATGTGGGGCGCCGACGACGGTGAGTTCCTCCTCACGCTGGCTCACCCCGCCCCTTAGAAGCGGAACTGGCAGCGGAACTGGCAGGTTCGTGCCACCGGCGGTTCCTACTCGTCGGCCACCGGCGATCACGCAACCGGTTTGCGATCTCAATTCGAATGGGACGAGTCACAGCCTCTTCGCCTGTAGCCTGAGCCGGCGCAGTCAGTGACAGCAGGAAGGAGGTTGCCCGGTTGCCCGCTTGCTCTCGGTGCCTGGTTGAGGTGCCCTTGGGGACGGCAGTCTGTCCGAAGTGCGGCTCCGCCATTCGTCGACCCGTCATGCCGCGACGGCGCCGAAGCGCGTCGGGAAGTCGCGCCTACGGCTGAACGCCGTGAACCGCAGAGATCGGATCGTCGGCCCCTCCACGCTGGTCCTCCTGATCTCGTTCATCTGGCTGCCTTGGTACAGCCTCGGTCCCTTCTCCGCCAGTGGATTGAGTGCCCACGGCTGGCTGTTCATCGCGGTGGTGAACTCGGTCGTGCTGGTGTTCTACGTCCTGATCACCGCCTTTGGCGTCGGCGACCTGGCGGATCAGGGCCGGATGTCCAAGGAGCAGGTCCTGGCCCTCCTCACCGGAGTGAATCTGGCCCTGGTCCTGCTCGGCGTCCTCCTCAAGCCGACCGGCTTCGGCTGGTCCTGGGGCGCCTTTGTCGCCCTGGTCGCAGCGATCGTGGCCTTCGCGCCCTATGGCGTACCGGTCATCCAGGCCAGACGCCGGCACTAAATCCACTCCCCCACCGGCTTGGAGAACGCAGATACGCAGAATGGCCGGTCGTTGGACAGAGACGTGGTCGTCCAAGATCGAGGAGTGCCGTCCCTCTACGAATTCGCAGGTGGAGAAGAGGCGTTCCATCGCCTCGAAGACACCTTCTACACCAGCGTCCTCAAGGATCCACTGCTCCAGCCACTTTTCGGAGCGGGCCGGCCGCAGCACGTCGATCATCTGACCGCTTTCACCGCCGAGTCGTTCGGTGGTCCAGACCGCTTCACCAGAGATGTCGGATTCGATCATTTGATCAACGTCCACCGCCACCTTGAGATCACCGAAGAGCAGCGACAAAGGTTCGTGCACCTGTATCAAGCCGCCATGGACGCAGCAGACCTTCCCCAGGACCAGGACTTTCGAGAGGCAATCCGATCACATGTGGAGTTCGGCTCCAAGGTGGCGATGCAGAACTCGCGTGCCAAGACCGACGACGAACTCCACCCGCTGCGGGAGGTTCCTCGGTGGACATGGTCGGGAGACGACGAGTGAGCCGCCCTCAGAGACAGTCCCGAGAGTGTATCACTCGCCGGGCAGGGTGGCGCGCTCCGACACTTCCGAATGAGTGCGCTCGACACGGACTGAGGCGAGCAGGAGTCCCGGCGGTCCCCGCGAACGGTGTCCTGACAGGTCGACGACTCATCAGTCGTAGAGGTTGTACTTCACCGTTCACGCAGTGAGCTCTGCGCCACAGCGCGGAGAGACGAAGCTCTGGACCTTGTGCTTTCGGGCCTGCAGTGATTGCGAGGACGAGCGCCAAGGTCCCCGCAGCACAGACTGCCGGCGGAGCTCAGGGCAATGGGAACGCTGCGTGACCGTCGTGTGACAAATTGGTGCTTCTTTGCCGATCGGCACTTGCCGGACGGTACGTTCGCGCCATGCCCGAACCCCGAGGAGTGCGACCTTTCGCCGAGCATCACGAGGAATGGTCCGAGCACCTCAGACGGCACGTCGTGAGTCGACGAACCCTTTTCAAAGGTGCGATCAGTGGTGTGACCGCCGCTGCACTGATTGGCACTCGTGCTTGGTCAGAGCCGGCGATCGCCTCTGCCGCGACCGGCCTCGGGACTGTCGCTCGTGGTTTCCTGGTGAACGGACGTCACCTCTCGTTCGGAGACGATCCGACCTCGGAAATGTGGGTCGGGGGCCAGCTGTTCAACGTGAACCAGTACAACGCGATTCCACCGAGTTCCCTCCGCGTCTGGCTCGACTACGGAAGCAGTCCTGGCTATGGCAGCTCGGTGGAGGCCGAAATTCGTGGGCTGCTGACCCACGTTCCCGTATGGGACGGGCGACCGGGCGTGCTCAAAGCTTCCCGGACGCTCAACGCCGAGCAGTTCTTCGTCCATGCCCACCTGACCCGTCTTCAGCCCGGTCGGGCGTACCACTACCGGTTCCGCTACACGGCAGGCGGTGAGATAGGGACGACGCCCGATGCCACCTTGCGGACCGCACCGACGAATTCGTTCGAGCCGTTCACCTTCACCGCGTTTGGCGACGAAGGTGTTCCTGGCCCCTCGCTCGACCGCGATCCATCTTTGCTGCCCGAATCAGACTGGGGCATGTGGAACGATGGCAGTTACGGGGCCGGGGACCCCGACAATCCCAAGGTGACGGGTGTGGTCACGACGTCGGGAGTGGTCGATCAGATCAACTTCGTCCGCAACCTCTCGAACGGCTCACCATCACGATTCAATCTGGTGGCTGGGGATCTGTGCTACGCGCAGGCCCAAGGCGACATCCAGCCGATCATCAATCCCGACGGTCCCAACGGGCGCCAGCCACGATCAGGGAACACGCCACAGCCGCCCGCCCACAGCGGAGGCTGGGACTACTACGACCCATGGATCTGGACCAGCTGGTTTCCGATGATCGAACCCAGCGCCGCCACTATCCCGTGGATGTTCGCAACCGGCAACCACGAGCCGGAAATGTTCTCGACCATGGTGGCCGCCGACCCTCAGACCGTCTCCAACTACGAGCCCATCGGCTACGGCGGTATCGTGAAGCGCCTCGACCTGCCGACCAACGGACCGTCGGCATGCCCATCGGTCTACAGCTTTACCTACGGCAACGTCGGGATCATCAGCGTTGATGCGAACGATCTCAGTTGGGAGATTCAGGGTCTCTTCAACTACAGCAATGGCGCTCAGGCGCGATGGCTGGAAGATCAGCTGCGTAGTTGGCGTTCTGATCCGAGCGTCGACTTCATCGTTGCCTTCTTCCACGAGTGCGCCTTCTCCACCTGCAACGGTCACAGCTCCGATGGCGGCGTTCGATCCACGCTGGCACCTCTGTTCGCCCGCTATCAGGTCGATCTGGCCGTGCAAGGCCACAATCATGTCTACGAACGCACCAATCCGCTCGTGTACGACGCGGCCACCAACTCGGCTCGGTCGAGCAAGCAGGCCGTGGCTCTCTCGCCCAGTGAACCGGCCGAGGTCGAGCCAGCGACTGATGGTACGACGTACGTCGTCGTCGGCACAGCGGGCACACCGCGCTACGGATGGACGGGAAAGGGGGAGACTGACCGAAACTTCGACGCCGGAGCAGGTAGTGGATCAACGGTGGTGGGCCATGCGAGGTCTGGCAAAGGGGCCCTACGTCAGTCAGCTCGACTTCAGCGAGACCGTTGAGACGGTCGATTGGTCACAGGCCAGATACCGCGACTACGGCTTCATCGCGCTCGATGTGGTACCGGCGCTTGCTGGCCTGAGAACCACCATGACTCTCCGATTCATCACTGAGCAGGGCCAGGAGCTCGATCGAGTGGTGTTCACGCGGACGGCTGGTGTCTGAGCTCGAGCTCGGAAAGGACCCCGAGGACAGTTACGTCGAGATTCCGCCCTGATTCACGATGGCGTGCTGTGAAGTGCCATCGGTCTCACGGGCACTCGGACTCTCGCCGTCACCCGGCGTCGCGATCGCACCGCCCCGGCGCCGGCGGCGCACGATCAGCCAGCCGACGAGCAGTCCGACGAGCACCACCACGGCTCCGACGCTGAGCACGCTGGCCGCCAGGAGGTGTGGCGGTCGATAGTGGAAGGTCACGAGATCGTCGCCGGCGGGTAGGCGAATCTCTTGACCAGGTCGTGGGATTCCACGGTGACGCTCCGGGCCGGACCACCATTGACCGACACCGTCCCCTTCCAGCCCTGGTCCCAGGCGACCGAGCGGATCACCACGCTGGCGGTCGGTGCCCGCACGCGGACCTGCTCCGACTTGGTGCTGCTCGAGAGCACCCGTACGGGGACCCGGCGTCCACCGGCCGTGACGGCCGAGATCGGCTTCGAAGGCTTGATGGAGGTGAAGACCGCGTAGCCCTGCGAGAAGCCGGCCACGCGCCACGGTCCGGGCACCAGCGCCGACGAGAGGGAACCGCCGAGCTCGTAGGGCGCACTGTCGGCCGTAATAACGACCCGGTCGGAGCCGATCGAGCCCGCGAGCACCTGGAGGGACAGACCGACCCACGAGCCTCGCGGCAGCGCCGCACTGGCCTGTGTCGCGCCGGGACCGAACCACGGTCGACCGCCCCCATCGCGTCGATTCGTCGGCCGTCAGCCGTCCGAACCGGATCGACGTCCCCGCCTGTGCCGACGTGCTCAACAGCACGGTCGCCGAGGTCGGTCCAAGTGGCTCTCCGAAGAACCAGGACTCGGTGCGGCCCGCCGATAGAGCAGGCCGGTTCCCTGGATAGAAGGGATAGCCGGTGTCGTTGTAGTCGGCACCGTAGCCGCGCGCCAGCACGGGATCCGTGCCGAAGTTCTCCTTGACCTGTGTGATCGCACCGATGGACGCGGGCACGGTGCTGAGCGGCACCAAGAAGTACTCGGGCAGGCTCACCACCTCTCGGAGGTTGAGCTGGTTCAGCGTCCCCGACGAGAGCTGCCCGAGGTCGAGGTCATCCTGCTCGTGCGTGTGGGTGGCGTCCTCGTAGGTGCCGTTGACGATCGACGCGTAGCCCGACACGGACGGCAGCTGCGGGATGATGTTGAGGTCCGGGATGCCCTGGGGACTGCCCGGATAGCTGTCGTAGGTCTGCGGGTCGTAGCTCACCATGCGGCTGCCCGCCGGCAGGTGGGCGGCCATGAGCTGCTGAATCGGCGTCGTGCCCGACACCAGGTCGTTGGGGGGTGAGTTCGTCAGCTGGCTGGTCAGCGCCATGACGCCGAGGTCGACTGCAACGACACCGCGGCGACCCAGCGCCACGACGTGGTCGGCAGGTGCGCCCGCAGCCAGACCACTGCCGCCGCGCCGCACAGAAGAGCAGGGCGATGAGCACCGCCTCGCGCACCGTCCTGGCGATGGACGGATTGATGGAGACGCCGGCGAACGTCTGCACCACGCCGGCGGGCGAGGCCAGCGTCCACAGCCCCAGTGCAGCCAGCAACGCAAAGGGCGCCAGCCCCATGAGACGTTCGTAGCGCGTCATGGCGTCACCGGCGTGCGGTCGCTCGGAACGATCGAGCCAGCCGGCGAAGAGGACGCAGGCCGCTGTCGCCACCGTGATCATGTTTCGGCTCTGCAATCGCTGATGGCCGTAGAGCGGCAGGCTGTTGAAGAGATGCTCCAACGGGGTGTTGGAGCCGAGTGCCAGCAGGTAGCCGAACAAGCCGACCGCGTACCAAGTCAGCCGGTCACGCGGCGCGATCCGACTGGGAAAGCGCGGGTGGAGCAGCGTGATGACCGCCACCAGCGGCAGGATCCCGAGATAGACGCCGACCTCGGGCAGGTTGTACTGGCTGAAGAACTGGGCCTCGCCGAGCCGGCCATACCCGCCGTTGATGTACGGAACGAGCCAAAGGATGCTGAAGGGCCTCGGGAAGCTGCCGGCGGCGGCGACCACCCCGCTCCCCCGCTGCGAGTTGCGGATGGCCTCGAGCCCGGGCAGCCACTGGATGGCGGCCAGTGACAAGGCCAGTACGGCGCCCGTGGCGCCGCGCGAGAGAACCCGCCACCACCGCTGGGCGTCGAGACCGGCCGACATGACCGCAAAGGCCAGGACGAGCAACGCTTCGTCCAGCATGGCCTCGGGAGCACCGGCCAGGATCACGCTGGCGAAGGCGATGCCGAGAACAATCGACCAGCGCCATCGTCCGTCGCGCACGATGTGGTGGACGGAGAGGAGCATCCACGGGATGGCCAGGAAGCCCTCGGTCATGTCGACGTGGTTCACCTGGCTGAGGACGGGGCCGGCGAAGGCGAAGGTGGCAGCGGCGACGACGCAGGCCATCGTCGACAGCTTCAGCGCCCGCAGGAAGACGTACATGCTGATGCCGATGCCCGAGAAGAGGATCACCTCGGTGGCGATCCAGGCCGCCCGGTCGGGCAGGGCAACGAAGAGACCCATCAATGGGTAGAAGGCGCCCGCATTGAAATCCGCCATCAGCGGGGTCCCGCTGAAGATGTACTGGTTCCAGAACGGAAGTTGGCCGTGGCGCAGCATGTCGCCCACCAGCACGTGCAGCGGGTAGTTCTGCTGCAGGTTGTCGCCCGTGATGATCAGGCGGCCGCTGATGAGGTCCGGCAGTACGAAGCCGAAGAAGGGCACAGCGATCAGCACGAGGTAGGGCCACAGGGGCCCCGTGTGCGCTCGGACTCGGTTCACGTGCGAGGGGTTGCCTTCCGAAGGTGCCTAGGGTGCCGCGCGATCATGCAGTCCCCTGGCCCGTCGAGTGCGGCAGGCGGGACCGGGAGGCACCGGCCGCCCCGAATGGTTCCGGCGAAAGTTAGCGCCTGGCGCGAGGATCCGGCTCAGAGGGAGGGCTCAGGGCTGCGTCCACCCAGCTCGGCCTGGGAGGTCCGCGAGATGTCGCTCGAGGTCTTACGCCAGTGCACGTTGGGGGCGAGGGCGGCCCGCTCCAGCCGGTCGATGTGCCTGCGAGCGATCGAGAGCAGGTCGGTCAAGAGCTCGTCGCCCAGCAGGTGCGGGAGCAGACCCAGGTCGAGCAGCTTGGTGTGCGCAGCCCGGTAGTAGTGCTCTTCGAGCTCGACCCGCGGATCGTCCAGATGGACGACCTCAGCCCCGCCGGTGGCCTCCGAGACCATCCGGGCCAGGTCGCCGACGGAGAACGACTCGGTGAACTGGTTGAAGACTCGGAACTCCCCCGGCTGGGCCGGGTGCCGCACGGCCAGCTCGACACAGGCCAGCGTGTCGCGGATGTCGAGAAAGCCGCGGGTCTGCCCGCCCTTGCCGTAGATGGTCAGAGGCTCCCCGGCCGCCGCCTGGATCACGAAGCGGTTCAGCACCGTGCCGAACACGGCGTCGTAGTCGAACCGGGTGGCCAGGTCCGGGTGCATGGTCGTCTCCGAGGTGGACTGGCCGTAGACCACGCCCTGGTTCAGATCGGTCGAGCGCAGACCCCAGGCCCGGCAGCAGAAGGCGATGTTGTGGCTGTCGTGCACCTTGGAGAGGTGGTAGAAGCTGCCCGGCTGCTTGGGGAACGGCAGCACGTCGGTTCGCCCCCGGTGGGTGATCTCGATATACCCCTCCTCGATGTCGATGTTGGGCGTGCCGTACTCGCCCATCGTGCCCAACTTGACCAGGTGGATGGAGGGGTCGATCTCGGCGATGGCGTAGAGCAGATTGAGGGTACCGACCACGTTGTTGACTTGGGTGTACACGGCGTGCTTGCGATCCACCATGGAGTAGGGCGCGCTGCGCTGCTCGGCGAAATGGACGATGGCGTCGGGCCGGTACCGGCCCACCATGTCGGAGACGAACTCGTCCTCCGTCAGATCGCCGATGAAGAGGTCGATCCGCTTGCCCGAGATCTCCTCCCAACGCTCCACCCGGCGGTGCAGTGAGGTGATCGGGACCAGGGAGTCGACCCCCATCTCGAGGTCATAGCCGCGCCGGGCGAAGTTGTCCACGACCGCCACGTCGTCACCGGCCCGGGAGAGATGCAGTGCCGTCGGCCAGCCGAGATACCCGTCGCCCCCCAGGACCAGAAATTCGCACCTTGACACCTTCCGTTCGAGTGACAGCCAGATGTCACATGCGTGACGACGGGAGTCTCCCGCTGTTTCCTGGGAATAGCCTGGGAAAGTTGTTAAGGAACCTTTCGGGATCCCTCTTGGGAATAGAGCTGTGACAGAATCACTGCAGTTTCATGACAATCCACCGGCCTGTACCACCCCGGCTGCAGGTTCGTGACGAAGGAACGCCCCCATGGAGCTCGTGGTCCCGAGCGCAGTGACGCAACACCCAGCGCGATGACGCAGCAGGCGAAGATCGCGGACGCGCACCCGGCGGATACGCCCGAGCAGAGCGGGCGGGCGCCGGTCCGCCTGGTGCGCACGGCGTTGCTCGGGCTGCTGGGCACCACGGCCATCGTTTTCGGTTCGCTGATGGGTGGGCAGTCGTTCGAGACGCACCTGCCCGGCGCCTGGTTCTTCGGCATGCCGGGCGGCATGTTCGGGTGGATCGGCACCAATGCAACGCTGCCGACGATCTCGTCGCTCGCGCTCGTCTTCGGTGGGCTGATCCTCTTGACCCGAGTCTGGATGGGATTGTTGCGTTACCTCCACCAGCACGAGGGTTTTCCTGTGCGGCGGGTGGTGCTCGTCGTCCTGGTGTGGTCCGTCCCGCTGCTGCTGGCACCGCCCCTCTTCAGCCGTGACGTCTACACCTATGCCGCGCAAGGGGAGATGGTCAGCCATAACATCAACCCGTACTCGTACGGGCCGAGTGTCCTCGGAGCCACACCGTTCAACACCATGGCGGACACCGTGTGGTCGAACACCGAGTCGCCCTACGGGCCAACGTTCCTGACTGTCGACGGCGCGCTCGACCAGGCCTCGGGCCACCAGATCCTGTCCGATCTCGTGCTCCTGCGACTCCTCGCTCTGGCCGGCATCGGGCTGATGGCTGCGGCCACGCCGATCCTGGCCCGATCGCTGAAACGAGATCCCGCCCATGCCGTGCTCCTCGGAGCCGGTTCGCCGCTGGTCCTGCTGGCTTTGCTCGGCGGCGCACACAATGACGCCTTGATGGTCGGCCTCCTCATGGCAGGACTGGCCGTGGCCGAACGCGTGGGCACCGTGCCCGGCATAATTCTGTGCGCCCTGGCGGCCGGCGTGAAGTCGCCCGCCGCGTTAGGCGTGTTGTTCTTGGGATGGGTGTGGGCCGGACCGGGCGCCCCCGTGCGCCGCCGTCTCGCGCACACCACGCTGGCCGGTGTCATCGCGTTGGCCACCATGGAGGTGGTCGCGATCGTCTCTGGGACCGGCTGGGGCTGGATCCGCACCACCTCGACGGCGACGCGTCCTTCACCGGCGTGACGCCCGTCAACGTGATCGCCCGGGCCGCCTCGATCGCCAGCCACGTCGTGCAGACGCCAATCTCGGTCATGGGCATGCGCCCGGTGTTCAGCGTGCTGGGACTCGCCGTCGCCGTCTACGTGGGCTGGCGTCAGCTGATGCGCTCACCTCAGGACGGTCCGGTGAAGACCCTGGGCATCACGCTGCTCGTCCTGGCCCTCCTCGGTCCGATCGTGTGGGCGTGGTACGTGACCTGGGGCGTCGTCGTCATGGCCCCGGCTGCCAAGGGTCGGATGACCTCGCTCCTGATCGTCATCAGCACCTTCTGGGCCTTCGCCGGGATGACCTCGGTGCACGGGATCTTCCAGCGGATGCTGCACACGTTCATCCTTCCCGACCTGCTGCTGCTCGCCTTCCTGGCCGCCATCATCATCATGCCGTTGGGGCAATTCGTGGCGCCCCGGATCCAGCGGGACCGCATGCCTCGCCTCACCCCGGGCGAACCGGCCCTGGCCGGCGCCGGGGCCGGCGCAGGCGGCGGCTGATCCCGTTCAGTCGGCCACGTCGGCCGCAGACACCACACCGCGAGGGCCGCAGCCGGGCCAGCAGCTCACCCGGCACGCCGTTCCGGGCGCCGTACTCGTCGGCCCGGTCCGGACCCATGTAGCGGCCCCCGATCCGGGTGGCCCAGCGCCGCACCTCGGCCAGGTCGTCGCTGAGCTCGACCGTCCCGTCGACCACGACGAAGCTGAAGGGCGGGCGCTCGTCGTCCACGCACAGCGAGGCCCGTGGATCCCGGGCCAGGTTGCGTCCCTTCACCGTGGCTTCCCCCGTGTTGAACACGATTGTGCCGTCGTCCTCGTCGACCACGTACCAGATCGGGGCCAGGTGCGGCCGCCCGTCGGAGCGGATGGTGGCCAGCTTCCCCGTGTGCGGCGGCACCGACATGAGGAAGGCGCGCGCCTCGGTCTCGGCCATGGGATGGTCCGGCATCTCGGTCGACGTCAGCCGTCGTCGGCGTCGCTGGACCCGCCGTGGGCCTCGAAGGCAGCCTGCCAGCGTTCGATCATCGGCCCGAAGGCGGCCGGGTTGTAGGCGTCCTCCTCGTAGGAGAACTTCATGTCGCCCGCATAGTGCAGGACGGTGATGTTGTGCGCCTGGTGGATGGAGCCGTCGCCGGGGTCCTGCATCCGGTTCTCAATGCGGCAGATCCACCACCCCCGCTCCTCGTCGCACACGCACCACGAATGGGGAAAGGCGTTCATCGCCTTGTTGGGCCACTCGGCCATGAGGGGACTGATCCAGTTGTAGATCTCGTCGGGCCCCCGGAAGGTGCCGAAGACGTGTTCGAGGTACACGGCGTCTTCGGTGAACAGATCGGCCCAGTCCCGCCACTCCCCGCTCGCCGCAGACCGGGCTGCCGTCTCCATGTAGTGCTGGTGGGCCCGCTCGAGCTCGTCCCTGCTCCATGTGCTCATGACTTCAGTATCCATTCGCTCATCGTGACGCTGCGCAAGGTGCTCAGGTCGGTGAATGCGTTGATCTCCTCGATCATCTGGGTGACGTGGGCGTTCATCGTCTCGGTGTCGCCATCTGCACAGTAGAAGAGCATGGGATCGGTCACATGCTCGAGAGAGGGCCAGGCCTCCTCCACGATCGCCGCCACCGGCGGCGCCCCCTCGGTCAGCGGCCGGAAGACGGCGTTGCGCACGTAGCGGCACCGGGGCTGGATCTGCTCGGTGACCGGCGAAATCCGCGTGTGCCAGCGCGTGATCCACTCCTCGTAGGAGAGGTCGGGGTGCTGCTGAATCAGCGCCACCGTGAGCACCCCCGGGGATCGCTCGCCGTCAGGCCAGGTCCGGGGCGCCGACCACTGGTTGCCCCCGTAGTCCCGGTACAGCGATTCGACCACCGAGTACCCCGCCAGCCGGGTGGCAACCCGGCCCAGCACCTCCTCGAAGGAGTGGCGGTGGTCGACGGCATCGAGCCAGACCGAGACGAGGCCGTGCAGCGGCGTCTCTCCCTCTGGGGTGGGTACAGGTGCCGGGATGTCGCTCGCCTGATCCCAGACGTCCATGCTCAACGCCCGTGGCTCGAGTGCCAGCAGCTCGCTGCGCACCGAGCCCAGCAGTAGATCGGCCACCTCATCCCGGGTGCGGTCCGGTTCGAGCCAGACCAGGTACATCAGCTTTTCCACGGTTCCCCTTCCCTGCCGCTCACGAAACCCTGCCGCTCGCCAAACCAGCCGCTCACCAACGCAACCCCAACGCCTCGCGCATGGTCGCCTCGAACTCGGCGTCGCTGAGCGTGCGGCGCAGTTCGAGCACCATGACGGCGTCCCGGCCTACCACAACGCGCAACGGTGTATCCGGGTTCTCTACGGCGTTGGCCACCGCCGTGCCGACCAGCTCGGGCGCCGGTCGGCCCTCGGGCCCGACGAGTGTGCTCACCGTCTTGTTCCATTGCTCGTGCAGCTCGGCGTAGTGCTCGGGCCCCCGGTGGTCGTCGTGGTGCTGCATGCCGGGTGCGATGTACCCGGGTTCGACGATGACCACCCGGATCCCGAAGTGGCCCAGCTCGAAGTGCAGGGTCTCCGACAGCGCCTCGAGCGCATGCTTCGATGCCGCGTACACGCCCTCCAGCGGCGTCCCGATCTTGCCCTGCACCGAGCTGATGTTGACCAGCACCCCACTCCCCCGTTCCCGCCAGGCCGGGATCACGGCCTGGGCCATGCGCAACGGTCCGAGGGTGTTCACCGCCAGCACGCGGGCGAAGGAGTCGAGGGGGTAGGACTCGAGCGGGCCGCTACCGGGCACACCGGCGTTGTTGACCACGGCATCGAGCTCGCCCGCCGCCGCCACGGCCGCCTCGACCGACCTGGCGTCTGCCACATCGAGGGCCAGGCACCTCTTGGCCGGGAGTCCGGCCAAGAGGTCGGGGTTGCGGGCGGTCGCCACCACGTCGTGGCCACGCTCGGCCAGCACCTCCACCGTGGCCCGGCCGATGGCCCGAGCCGCACCGGTCACCAGGACGCGCACGACCTCAGCTCCCCTGGTCCTGGGGCAGACCCACCAGCTCCGCGCTCACCTGCCACAGGCGGGCCGCAGCCTCGGGGTCCCGGGCCCAGCGCCGCGGCTGCCGGGCCTTGCACTTGACGAAGTACTCGCCGCTCACCCCGTCGACCTCGGGAGAGGAGGCCAGGTAGACCGACGTCCGTGCCCCCTTGGCCGGCGAGAGGAAGAAGGGGGAGGCGATCTTGATGCCGAAGGCCAGGAAGCCTCGGGCGTCGCCGTCGGCGCCGTAGCCCGTGCGCACGGTCCCGGGATGGAGCGCGTTGGCGCTCACCCCCGAGCTCGAGAGCCGCCGCGAGAGCTCGAGGGTGAAGAGGATGTTGGCCAGCTTCGACTGGCCGTACACGCGCATGGCCCGGTAGTTGCGGGTCGATTGCAGGTCGTCGAAAGACATCCCGTGACGGGCGGCGCTGTGCGCGGTGGAGGAAACGTTCACGATCCGGGCCGGTGCCGACTGCACCAGCCGGTCCGCCAGCAGGTTGGTGAAGAGGAACGGGCCGAGATGGTTCACGGCGAACGTGGTCTCGTAGCCGTCGACCGTCTCACTGCGCAGCGTCTGGATCAGGCCGGCGTTGTTGACCAGGACGTCGAGCCGTGGCGCCACTTCGAGGATCTCGGCCGCTCCCCGTCGCACCGAAGCCAGATCGGCCAGGTCGAAGACCACCAGCTGGACTGCGGCCGATCCGTCGGCCGCATCCTTGACGGCGTCGTTGATGGCCGCCACGGCGGCCCGGCCCTTGTCGGCATTGCGCGCCGTCACGATGACCCGGGCTCCCATGATGAAGAGGGCCAGGGCCGTCTCGTACCCGATCCCCGAGTTGCCACCCGTGACGACGACCGTCTTGCCCTGCATGTCCGGCACTACGCACTTGCCTCCCCGAGGACCTCGCCTCCTCCCCTCGACGGCCCCACCCGCCTGGGCGGGAGGCCGTGGGCAGGCGTCAGCATTCCACACCCGCCCTTGCAGTCCGTCCCCGGCTCACCGCCAGGTGTCGCGGGCCTCGACCAGGCCACGGGTGGGGTCCAGGAAGGAGCCACTCAGCGTGCGCTCGGCTGTGCGCATGTGCCACTGCAGCAGCTCCTGGGTGGCCGACCACGCCGCGTCGAGCACCTCGGACCCCGCCTGAGCGTTGCCGTCGTCCTTCCCGTTGCGGCCGGCGCCGCCCAGGCCAGCCAGGAGGTTGTGCGTCTGGCCCGGGTCCTCGTCGAGGTCGAAGAGCAGGGGGGCAGCACGTCGGGCGACGCTGCGAATTGCACGTACTTGTGCCGGGGACCACGGGACACGGCGAGCGAGCAGTGACTCATGGGTAGGCCGAACGCCTGCTCGGCGTAGCGGTGCACCGGATCGGAGAAGGCCCATTCGAAGTGGGCGGTGTCACGCCAGTGCTCGGGCGGGGCGCCCGTCTCGAGGAACGGGGCCAGTGACCAGCCGTCCGCCTGCAGCGGGACCTCGGCCCCGATGTAGTCGCAGATGGTGGGGAGCACATCGACCGACTCGGTCACCGCCTCGACCACCCGCCCCCGGGTGCGATCGGCCGAGGGTCGGGGATCCACCACCACCAGCGGGACGTGGTAGCTCTCGTCCCAATACCCGAGCTTCTCGAGCAGCCAGTGGTCCCCGCCCATTTCCCCGTGGTCGCTGGTCAGCACGACGAGGGTCGAGTCGGCCAGGCCGGACGACTCGAGGTAGGAGAAGAGTGGGGCCAACCCGTCGTCGACCTCGCGTTGGGCGCCGTAGTAGGTGGCCCTGACCTGGCGCCGCTCGCCCTCGTCGTGCGGCGCGCTGATGACCGGAATGCGCGCCGTGACCATGGCGGCGAAGGGATGGATGGCGGCCTCCTCCTCGGGGGTGGCGCCGCCGGTGAAGGGACCGACGTCCTCCGCTGCGTAGAGGTCGTGGTAACCGACGGGGTTGCGCCGGGGCGGGTGGGGCCGGATGAAGGAGGCGTGCACGAAGAAAGGTTCATCCCCGTGCTGCTCGAGGTAGTCGACCACGGCCGAGCGGACGAAGGAGGTCTGCGACAGTTCGACCGGGAAGCGGGAGGGGGCCCAGGTCGACCCGTGACGGTCGGCGCCGGGGAAACCCTCCATCGGCTGATAGAGGTCGTGCGGGTTGGCGGGCACGTCGAACCCCCGCTCGGCCAGCCAACGCCCCCAGGCCGGGCTGCCCTGCTCCCAGGGGTCCTCGATCAGGGCGCGGAAGCCGGGCAGCACCCCCTCGTAGCTGAAGAGCCGCGGGTCGCCGGCTGGCACTGTGCGCGGGTCCACGGAGGTGTCGGTGTAGCCGAAGAGGACGGGGTCGTACCCGAGGGAACGGGCGATCAGGGCGACGTTGGTGAAGCGGGCATCGAGCGGGGTGCCGTTGAGTAGCGAGCGGTTTCGGTGCTGGTACGTCCCGGTGTAGAGGCAAGCCCGCGACGGCCCGCAGGGAGCGGCGTTGGCCCAGTGGTTGGCGAAGAGGACGCCCCGGCCGGCCAGCGCGTCGAGCGTTGGTGTCTGCAGCAGCGGATGGCCGAGGGCGGAGAGGCAATCGCCCCTCCATTGGTCCACGGTGATGAACAGCACGTTGCGGGCAGGCGGCATGGCGCCACTCTTGCCCATGACGGACAGCGGGGCCCGGAACCGCCGGCCGGATGGCGGGTGCGGCCGGCCGGTTCCAGGGCTCACGAGGTCCGGATAGATGTGCCTCCCAGACGGGTCCCGAAGTCGATCAGCCAGGCTCCGATGCGTGGCCTGACCCGGTGCACCGCTCGGCCGCCGGGGACCGGGAATCCGGCGGCCGAGCGCTGCGTCGCCCTCGTCTCACTTGTCGAACTTGTCGAACTTGTCGCTTGTCTCACTTGTCGAAACGCCAACCCGGTGCGCCACCCGGCGCCCACCTGCCGTCTCCAGCAGATCCCGACGGTGGGCCGATGCCATTGACTCGACTGCCCTCCCTTGGATCATTGCCTCGTCACCTCTTCTGAGCGCTGCTCCCGCTCGCTCCTGGCTCTCTCTCTGTGTGTCATCCTACCCGTCGGTTGACAGGTAATCAAGAATATTCTAATATAGGTCTATGCCTATGTTCACGGACGAGACAGTCACCCGGCTGCGACAGCCACCGGTCACGTCTTCGGCCTCCCTGGCCACCGACCTCTCCTGGCTTCTCTCGGTGGCGGCCCGGTCTTCCATGCAGGCGAAGTACCCGAAGCTGACCGAGATGTTCCACGGCCGGGAGGACCTGGCCGAACGGATCCGGACGTTCTGGGAGGACGGTGCCGAGGAGATGTGCTTCACCGAGATGCAGGTGCTGGTCCACCACGGCGGCGCCACCTGCGCCACCGACCCCGAGACGGTGTGGCGGGCCATTGAGAAGGCCGTCGCCACCGTCCCGCTCGATCTGGACATGCCCTCCGAGTCTCGGGAGGAACTCGACGTCATCGCCGCCCGCTTCCGCCTGCTCAAGGAGTCGCCGGCGCTGGTACGCGCGTACGTCGACCTCCTCAAGGAGGTGTGGGCACCGGTCAACGAGGTGTGGCAACAGTCGCTGCCGGTCATTGAGGAGGCCGGTCGTCACGTCGTGGCCCAGTACGAGAACGGTCACTCATTGGATCTCTTGATACTCCCGGGGTGTGACATCCTCCGGGAGCGGATGCCGCAGATCATGAGCGCGATCGGGCAGGGGGTTTCGCTGCTCTTCGTCCCGTGCCTCTTCTTCGGTTCGAGCATGTACCTCGAGTTCCCCGGCCTGGTCGTGCTCGGTACCGGCGTGGGCCAGGGCGACGTGGTGGCCCGGGCCCGGACCGAGTCGGTGGCACGCCGGCTCAAGGCCGTGGCGGATCCGACCCGGCTGGCCATCCTGCATTCGCTCGCCACCGCGCCGAGCACGGTGGGCGAGCTGGCCGTGCTGTTCCGGATCGCCCAACCCACAGTGAGCATGCACGTCAAGGTGCTGCGCGAGAGCGGGCTGGTGAGCTCAGAGCGGGTCGGCGGCCGGCTGCGGCTGAACGCAGACTCGGTGGCGGTGGAGTCGCTGCTCGACGAACTGCGCCACGCCGTGCTTCAGCGGGCCGAGGGTTCGAGCACCACCGGCAGCGAGCGGATCCCGGCCACCGTCGAGGACGGCACCCGTTCGGGCGTGCCGGTCACCGCGTAGCTGGGATAGCGCACCAGCAACTCCTCCACGAAGATCCGCGCCTCGAGCCGGGCCAGGCTGGCCCCGAGGCAGACGTGCTCGCCGAAGCCGAAGGCGAGATGCACGGGATTGACCGGGCGCAGCACGTCGAAGAGCGGGGCTGTGTTCCCGAAGATGCGCTCGTCGCGATTGGCCGAGGCGTAGAGCATGCACAGGTAGTCGCCCGCGGCCACCGCAGTGCCGGCGATCGTCACGTCGGCCGTCGCCGTCCGGCAGAAGGCATGGAC
This sequence comes from uncultured Acidimicrobiaceae bacterium, assembly GCA_963840435.1. Taxonomy (GTDB): domain Bacteria; phylum Actinomycetota; class Acidimicrobiia; order Acidimicrobiales; family RAAP-2; genus Bog-473. Next base: position 684,038 of record CAWIYY010000003.1, read on the forward strand.
GGGGGTGACCCAGCGCAGGCACTCCTCCACCGCGGCCGGGACCAGCGCGCCATCGGCCGTCACCAGGGCCCGCTGGTCGGGGTGCTCGTGCAGCACGAGCGCAGTGCCCGAGAGCAGGGTCCGGGTCGTCTCGTTCCCGGCCACCAGCAGGGTGAGGAGGAACATGAACAGCTCCTCCTTGCTCAGCGGGTCGCCGTCGACCTCGCTGCTCACGAGGAGCGAGACGAGGTCGTCGCCGGGGCTGCGCTGCTTGGACCTGATGTGCTCCATGATGAAGGCGGAGAGCTCGCCGAGCGCGGTCGTCGTCTCGTCGGGGGGCAGGTCGGGCGACTCGATGGCGGCGTCGGACCAGCGCCGGAAGTCGGCCCGGTCCGCCTCGGCGATGCCGAGCAGCTGGGCGATCACCGTCAGCGGGTAGGGCGCCGCCAGCTCGGCCACGAAGTCGATCTCGCCGGTGCGCTCCACCGTGTCGAGCAGTCCGGTCGCGGACTTGCGGATGGAGTCGCCCAGCCCGCCGAGCGCTCTGGGCGTGAAGCGCCGGTTGACCAGGCCGCGGAAGGAGGCGTGCTCGGGCGGGTCCATGTGCAGGATGGAACGCGACGATGGCGGCTCGTCGCCCGGCGGGACGGCCCGCAGGGGGTCGTTGACCAGGGCGCCGCGGCCCGAGCAGAAGTGCGACGGGTCACGGCTCAGGTCCCGGATGTCGTCGTAGCGCGACACGACCCAGAAGCCCGGGCCACAGGCGTGGACCGGGTCGTTGTCCCGCCACTCGGCCAAGACCTTGAAGTAGTCGGGGCGGAGGAAGAAGAGGGGGTCACGCGGATCGAGCTCCGCGCCGGCGTCAGTGCGCTGGTCGGCCGCCACGGCGCGAGCGTACTGTGCAGCGGGCTGCGGAGCCGGATCCCAGCGGAGTGAGGAATCGAGGAGCAGGCAGCAGTGACGGCGATGCGCACCGAGGACGACTGCCTCCGCCGGGTCGGCGGCTCGTGACCTCTCCCTACCCGGCCTCGGGCGAGCACGCTCCCCTCTCGGGGCTCGACGAGTTCCTCGTCCACAACGCGCCCTACCCGGTGCGCGTCATGTGGACGCCCGACGCCCAGGCCTACGAGCGGGTGTGGTTCACCAGCCAGGACTCGGTGGGCGAGCTCCTCGTCGTCGTCGGCCTGGCCTTCTACCCCAACCTGGGCACGGCCGAGGCCTTCGCCATCGTGAACGACCGGGGCCGGCACACGACGGTCCGGGCCCACCGCAAACTGGGCCCCGACCGCATGGACATGACGCTCGGGCCCTTCTCCTTCGAGGTGGTCGAGCCCTTCCGGCAGTGGCGCCTCCGCCTCGACGCCGAGGCCGTGGCGGCCGCCCTCGGCACCGGCACAGGCACAGCCAGCACGAACGACACCGACGCTCAAGGCGGCAGCGGCCGCGGCGCGGCGGACCGGATCGGCTTCGACATCACCTGGCTCGATACGAAGCGTCCCGTCTTCCGCCAGCTCGGCGCCGGCCTGATCGTGGGCGGCCGGGCCATGAGCCCGATCGCCGGCTACGACGGCTTCGGGCGCCAGGAGGGCTGGGTCGATGTTGCGGGCTCGCGCCACGAGCTGACGAGCGCCACCTTCCGGGGCACGCGCGACCACCACTGGGGCACCCGCGACGGCGTGGGCGGCCCGGGCCGCTTCATGGGCATGCAGCACCCCCACAGCGGCGAGTGGGTCGAGTTCGAGGACTTCGGCATCTGGGGCGACCACGTCCTCTACAACCTGGGCGATCCGCGCAAGCGCAGCGCCACGTTGCGTGAGCGCCGGCACCGCATGCGCTTCGAGCCCGACACCCACCTGCTGGTGGCGGGCGAGGTCGACCTCGTCTTCGCCGACGACTCGATCAAGACGATGACCTTCGAGCGCCTGGGCCACCAGATCGCCTTCCTGCGTTGCGGCCTCTACGGCGGACCCAACGGGGGCACGCCCGACGGCGACCTGTGGCACGGCATGGCGGTGGCCCACGGCGACGAGACCGTCGTGCACGCGGAGACCTTCGACGTGACCGACCCGGCCGTGCGCAGCCGCCTGGCCGGCCAGGACCAGCATCACTGCCGGGTCGAGTGCGAGGGCGAGGTCACCTACGGCCTGGTCGAGCCCTACGACACCCTCTGCTACGACATCTCCAAGGCGGGCGTGCTCGGCTTCTCCCTCCTCGAGGGCTGACGCCCCGCCCGTCCGCCGGCCTCGCCCTCGGGCGGCGCACCTTCGCCGCCGGATCGGCGGATCTGGTCCTCCGAAGACGGCGTGATCAGGTGACGACCACTGTCGCGGCGAGAGCGATCCGGTGGTCCTTGGCCCACGATGGTCCCAAGGTCGCCCGTGGACGGTGCAGCACCGCATCCGCTCGCTCCCCGAGGACCCGCTCGGCGTCGGCTTCGACGTCCTTGGCCTCGTAGCAATGGACGACCCACCGCGGGCTCGACCGAGTTCCGCCATCACCTGGCGGTACATCACGGAGTCGGCCCGGCTCTCGTAGGGCACGCGCCGCTGCACGGCAACGTCAGCGGGGAAGTCGGCGGCCCAGGCCCGGAGCGACAGCGAGACGATCGGTTCGGGCAGTGTGCTCGCCAGATCGTCGAATGCCGCATTCGTGGCCCGGACCACGGATGCCCGTACGTCGGCCACGAGCGCGGCCAGCGCAGCGTCGTCGAGGGGGTCGGCCTGACGGTGCAGGAGATGGGGGCCACCCTCGTGATGGATCGGGGCGGCCGGCAGACCGGGCTCGATCAGCTCCACCTCCGACGGTCCAGGACCTGGTGGTCGGCCGTGGCCGAGACGGCGACGGCCCAGCCGAGGTGGTGCGCGATGCCCAGGCGCATGCCGCTCAGCCGGCCGCTGCCAGGCGGGCGAGCAGGACCCCGCCCATCGGGTTCTCGGTTCTCCTCCGGTCCCCGCTGATGCGCTGGTGCCGATCGTTGATGGCCAGTGCCCGCACCAGTGCGAACACCTCGTGCCAGTCCAGGTCCGTGAGGGCGCGACCACTGGCCTCCTCGTAACGGGCGATGGTTTCGTCGCGTCGGGGAAATCCCTCGACCCGGCACCCGAAGAGGGACTCCATCATGGACTCGAGGCCGAAGTGCCAGCCGAGGTCCATCTCGGCGGGGCCGATGGAGGCGAGGTCCCAGTCGAGCACGGCCCGCACCCGCCGCTCCTGGTCGAAGACGAGGTTACCCAGTCGCACATCGCCCCAGAGCAGCACCGGCTCCCCCTCGCGGGGCACCCGGGCCGCACACCAGGCCAGGGCTCGGAAGGGCGGGCCGGATCGCCTCGGAGGACCAGTCGATGTAGGCCGTCCAGCGGTCCAGTGCATGGCGCACGGTCGATCCGGGCAGCAACTGGCCCAGGCCCGCCTCGCGCCAGGCCACGGCGTGGACGGCGACCACCCTCGGAGAGGGCGGGCAACGGATCGCCCTCGGAGGACCAGTCGACGTAGGCCGTCCACCGTTCCAGCGCATGGTGCACAGTCGATCCGGGCAACACCTGGTCCAGGCCCGCCTCGCGCCAGGCGACGGCGTGGACCGCGACCACGGTGTCGATCAGACCGTCGTGCATGCGTCCCTGCAGTTCGGCCGTCGCACCGGTGACGTAGTCGTCGAACGCGGGCGCCGGGCCGGCGATGTCGCCCCGCACGAGCGGCATGGCGAGGAAGGGCGTCCCGATCCACCCGGGATCGTCCACCACCACCGAGGGCGAGGGCGCCGGCACGCCCGAGGCGGCCAGCGCGTTCTGCACCACGGCTTGGGGGGCGAGCTCGTAGTGCGGGAAGGTCGGCTCCAGCGGCGGGAGCCGGACCACCACCCCGGAGCGCTCGGGCCCGAGGTCGATCAGCACGGTCTCGTTGGCCTGCCCGCCCTCGGCGTGGGCGATGGACCTGATGACCGGCGAGGACCCGTGATCACCGACCAGCGTGGGCACCTGCTCGGGGTGGGCCGCCATCCAGCGCCCGAGTCCCTCTGCCAGTGCGGCGCCGGCGCGCCGACCCCCTGTGGCCATCAGCGGAGGATAGGTGAGTCGCCCGGTCCGGGCTGGGCGACGTCAGCCGTCGGCCGGGTCATTCCACGAGGGCACGGACCTCGGCCCCGAGCCGAGCGGTCACCCGGCCGAGGAGGATCTGGTCCGGCGCACGGTGCGCGGCCGTCGTCACACGGTGCGCGGTCCACAGTGACGGAGGATCCCACTGGTCTACGGAAGGTAGACGACCGCCTGCCAGCGGCCGGTGGTCTCGACCACGCACAGCGCATCGCCCGCGCTGCACGCTCCAGGTGACGATCTCCGCCTCAGTCGCTCGGGCCGACGTGCGCAGGACGAGCCCGCGCCGCACGTGGTCCTGACGCACCACCCACCCGTCGGGCAGATCGATGCCGGCCAGACGGAGGCGCTCGATCGCCTTGCCCCCCGTCGGGTGCATGAGGCCGACAGAGACGCCTTCACTCTCGCGCCGGTCGGCCTTGGGCGGAATCAGTGTCGCCATCGTGACGGGCGACGACCGGTTCCCGAAGATGGCGAACAGGCCGGCCGGCTCATCGGTGTTGACCGAGCCCCTCGGCACACCGGGCAGCAGGTTCATCCAGCCGTCGCCGCTCTGGCGCACCCGGGCGAGAGCATCGCAGGCCTGCTCGATGTCTGGGGGCGTGAACTCGAAGGTCTCCTTGGCCAGGCGTCGTGTCACCGCGGCACTCCCGACGCCAGATGCGCCACCACTTCGGCCGCCGCCCGGTCCGCGGCCGAGCGAAACCCGGCCCCGGCGTAGAGGCTCATGTGCTGCGGGTCGCCGGCGGCCGCGGCGGCGGCGCGCAATGGTCGGGTGGCGTTGTTGATCTCCGGGTAGGCCGCCGGTGCGCCAGGGTGGTCACGCATCATGGCGTTGACCAGGGCCCGGGCCCGGCGGCCGCTGAAGGCGCGGGTCACCGCGGTCGAGTCGAACGAGGGATCGGCCAGGGCCGCCTTGGCCAGCGGGTGGGCCCCGCTCTCGGGGCAGCGCAGGAAGGCGGTTCCCGCCTGGACGAGTGTGGCGCCGCGGGACAGCAGGTCGCGCACGTCGTCGGGACCACCAACTCCACCTGCGGCGATCAGGGGCGTCCGCGTGCGTCCCCACACCGCCGCGAGGAGTGCGTGGATGGGCCGGTCGGCATCGGGGCGGAAGTCGTTGGCCAGGCTGCCCCGGTGTGCGCCTGCCTCCGATCCCTGGAGGCACAGCGCATCGGGACGGAGGCGCAGGGCGGCGCCGGCCTCTTCGGGGGTGGTCACGGTCAGCACCACGAGGGAGCCGGCGGCCTGGAGGGCCCGCACCACACCGAGCGTCGGCAGCCCGAAGGCGAAGCTGACGGCCGCGGGCCCAATCCGCAACAGGAGGTCGAGCTTGCGGCGGTAGTCATCGTCGTCCCAGATCGGCTCTCCGAGCGTGGTCTCGAGCGCGGCGGCCTCGATCTCGAGTCCCCGCAGATAGGTGTGCAGTCCGTCGGGATCGGTGGTTGGTCGGCCCGGGAGGAACAGGTTCACCCCGTACGAGGAGACGCCGGCCGACCGGACGCCGGCGATCTCGTCCGCCAGCACCTCGGCCGTCTTGTAGCCACCGGCGAGAAAACCGAAGGCGCCGGCACCCGACACCGCCACCACCAGGTCGACGGTCGAGGGACCGCCGGCCATCGGCGAGGCCACCAGAGGGAGCCGGCTCAGCGCCCGCAGGCGGTCCGCGCCAGGAGTGGTGAAGGCGGCCGTCGGCACGACCAAGGCGTACCAGCGCCCGCTACGGTGGGCAACTCGATGACAGCGCTCGACCTGGTCACCACGCTCCGTTCGACGGGGGCAGCCCGCGAGTTCCACCCCGACCCCGTTCCCGACGAGGTGCTCGAGCGCCTGCTCGACACCGCCCGTTTCGCCCCATCGGGCGGCAACCGGCAGGGCTGGCGGGTGATCGTGGTCAAGGACCGGGCCAAACGGCTCGCCCTGCGCGAGCTCTATCTCGACGGTTGGTACGAGTACCTGGCCATGGCGTCAGCCGGGCTGGTCCCCATGAACCCGCTCGCCGACCGGGCGGCCGAGGCCGCAGCGGCCTCCCATGCAACCGAGTTCGCCGAGGCAGGGAAAGCCCGCCCGGGCTTCGCCGAGACGCTGGACACGGCGCCGGCGCTCCTGCTGATCCTGGCCGACCTCGCGGTGCTGGCCACCGTCGACCGTGACCTCCCCCGCTACACCTTCGTCGGCGGGGCCTCCATCTATCCCTTCGTCTGGAGCCTCCTGCTGGCGGCCCGCACGGAGGGCCTGGGCGGAGTGACCACCACCGTGGCCGTCAAGCGCGAGGGTGACGTGCAGGCGCTCTTCGGCATCCCCGACAGCGTGGCGGTGGCCGCCCTGGTCGTGCTCGGCCGCCCGGTGACCCAGCCACGGCGGTTGACCCGGGCGCCGGTCAGCTCCTTCGCCTGGATCGACCGCTACCAGGGCACACCGCTGGCTGGTTCCTGAACATCCGGAGCGGATCGCTCGGACCACGTCATGCTCCGAGCGGTGGGCGGCTCCGTGCTCAAATGGCCCATGGCCCAGAACGTGCTCGGCGACGAGCTCCAGCCCTGCAACTTCAACCCGCTGACCGGCTTCTACCGTGACGGCTGCTGCAACACGGGCGCCGAGGACCTCGGCGTGCACACCGTCTGCACCCGGGTCACCGCCGAATTCCTGACCTTCTCCGCCTCGGTCGGCAACGACCTCTCCACTCCGCATCCCGAGTTCGGTTTCGACGGGCTCCAGCCGGGCGACCAGTGGTGCCTGTGCGCGCCGCGTTGGCAGGAGGCCTTCGAGGCCGGGGTGGCGCCCCCGGTGATACTCGAGGCCACCCATGCCGCCACGCTGGAATGGGTCCAGCTCGGCGACCTCGTCGCGCACGCCGTGTCCGAGCCCTAACCTCGCCCCCCATGTTCAGGAACACCGCATGAGCGGAACCACAGTCAGCGTGGACCGGGTGATCGATGCGCCCGCCTCGGCCATCTTCGCCATCGTGTCCGATGCCTCGCGCCACCCCGAGATCGACGGGTCCGGGTCCGTGGTCAAGGAGAAGGAGGGCACGCCTGCTGCGCTGCACCTCGGGTCGGTCTTCGGTATGTCGATGAAGCTCGGCGTGCCCTATTCCACGAGCAACACGGTCATTGAGTTCGAGCCGGACCGGCGCATCGCCTGGCAGACCCGGATGGCGGGACCGCTGGGACGCCTCCTCGGCGGGCGCATCTGGCGCTACGAGCTCGAGGAGACCGGCAAGGGCACCAAGGTCACCGAGACCTGGGACATCTCGCAGGACAAGCAGGCCTTCCTGCTGCGCAGCGGCAAGGTGGCGCAGCAGTTCGCAGGCGCGATGTCCAAGACGCTCGACAAATTGGCGGAGCTGACCGAGTCCCGGGCCAAGGGCGGCGGGCCCGCGGCGTCATGAGCGGCGGGGGCAGCCCCATCGACGCCGCCGCGATCGACGACGCCTGGGAGCAGCGCGTCCTCCCGGCACTCGGCGACTACACCCGCATCCCCTGCCTCTCCCCCGCCTTCGACCCCGAGTGGCAGGCCCACGGCCACATCGACGCCGCGGCGGCGCTGCTGCGCCAGTGGGTGGACGATCAAGGCGGGGGTCTCACGACCGAGGTCATCCGGCTACCGGGACGCACACCCGTGCTGCTGGTGGACAACGGAGGCAGTGGCGATCCGATCGTCGTCTACGGACACATGGACAAACAGCCGCCCCTCGGCACCTGGCGCGAGGGCCTGGGCCCCTACGAGCCCGTACGCGAGGGCCATCTCCTCTTCGGGCGGGGAACGGCGGACGACGGATACGCCACCTTCGCCGCCGTGACGGCGCTGGTGGCGGCGGCCGGCGGGCAGGGTCGTGTCCTGGTCCTCATTGAGGCGAGCGAGGAGAGCGGCAGCCCCGACCTGGCCGCCTACCTCGAGCACCTGCGTGCTCGCATGGGCACCCCGCGTCTGGTCATCTGCCTCGATTCGGGCGGCCTCAGCTATGACCGTCTCTGGCTCACCTCGTCGCTGCGGGGGAACCTGGTGGTCACGGTCAGGGTCGACGTGCTGACCGAGGGCATTCACAGCGGCCAGGGCGGCGGCGTCGTCCCGTCGTCGTTCCGCATCCTGCGCCGCATGCTCTCGCGCATCGAGGACGAGAGGACCGGGACCATCCTGCTGCCCGAGCTGCTGTGCGGGGGCATCCCCGAAGCGCACCTGGACAACCTGCGCGCCATCGCCCTCGAGTTCCCGGACAGCGCGGCCCCCGTGGTCGACGGGCTCAAGTTGCTGGCGGCCGACCCGGTGCAGCGGCTCACGGCCCGCACCTGGGGGGCTGCCCTCGAGGTGACGGGCGCCGACGGGCTGCCCAAACCGCTCGACGGGGGCAACGTGCTGCGACCCTTCACCACACTGAAGTTCTCGCTGCGCCTGCCGCCCGACGTCGACGCCCAGGCGGCGAGCGACGCGCTGATCTCGGCCATCACCACCGACGAGGGAGCCCACGTGACGATCGACATGGAGGCGGCGGCCCAGGGCTGGGTGGCCGAGCCGCTGCGGGCGGACATCGCCGCCGTGCTGACCCGGGTGTCCAACCTCTACTTCAAGCGCGACCCGGGAGCCGTGGGCGAAGGTGGCTCCATCCCCTTCCTGGCCGACCTGCAGCGTGGTTTTCCGGGCACCCAGTTCGTGGCCACCGGGGTGTTGGGGCCCCATTCCAACGCCCATGGACCCAACGAGTCGCTACACATCCCGATGGGCAAGGCGGTCACCCACCTCGTCGCCGAGCTTCTGGCGGCGGGGGTATGAGCGTGGCGAGCGATCGGGCGCTCCCGCTGGCCGGCAAGGTGGCGCTGGTCACCGGGGGCAGCCGCGGCCTGGGCGAAGCCATGGTCCTCGCCTTCGCCGACGCCGGAGCGGACGTGATCGTGGCCAGCCGCAAGCTCGAAAACTGCCAGGCCGTGGCGGCCGAGGTGGAGAAACGAGGGCGACGGGCGTTGGCCGTCGGGTGCCACGTCGGCCACTGGGACGAGATTCAGGGCCTGGTCGAGCAGTCCTACGACGCCTTCGGCCGGGTCGACGTGCTGGTCAACAACGCCGGCATGTCGCCCCTCTACCCGGACCTCGAGTCGGTGACCGAGGAGCTGTGGGACAAGGTGCTCGGGGTCAACCTCAAGGGTCCCTTCCGCCTCACCGCCCTGGTGGGCACGCGCATGGCGGCCGGCCCATATGGTGGTTCCATCATCAACGTTTCGAGCACCGGCTCGCTCCGCCCCGCGCCCGACATGCTGCCCTACGACGCGGCCAAGTCCGGGCTGAACGCGCTGACCGAGGGCTTCGCCAAGGCCTTCGGTCCCACTGTGCGGGTCAACTGCATCATGGCCGGGCCGTTCCTGACCGACATCACGAAGGCCTGGGACCCGGCGATGCTCGAACGGGGCATGCCGAATCACGCGCTTCGCCGGATCGGCGAGGTCGAGGAGATCGTGGGCGCCGCCCTCTACTTCGCCACCGATGCATCGTCCTACACGACCGGCGCCATCCTGCGCGTCGATGGAGGTATCCCATGACCGTCACCCCCGCTGAGGACCGCGCCGACTTCTGGTTCGACCCCTTGTGCCCCTGGGCCTGGATCACGTCGCGCTGGATGCTCGAGGTCGAGAAGGTGCGCGACATCCACGCCGAGTGGCACGTGATGTCGCTGGCCATCCTCAACGCGGGCCGCGAGGAACTCTCCGAGAAATACCGCGGTTTGATGGAGCGGGCCAAGGGACCGGTGCGGGTGTGCATCGCGGCGGAGCAGATGAAAGGCAGCGAAATCCTGCTTCCGCTCTACACGGCGCTCGGAACGCGCATGCACGTGCAGGGCCGCGGCCGGGACGAGACCCAGGGACCGATCATCCTGGCCGAGGCACTCGAAGAACTGGGCCTGCCGGCCTCTCTGGCCGAGGCGGCCAACTCGGACGAGTACGACGAGGCCCTGGCCGCCTCGCACCACGCCGGGATGGACCCGGTGGGAAACGACGTGGGCACGCCGGTGATCCACTACAACGGCCGGGCCATCTTCGGTCCCGTGGTGACGCCGGCCCCCAAGGGCGAGGCGGCGGGTCGCTTGTGGGACGGGGTGCTGCTGTGCACCGGTACCGAGGGCTTCTTCGAGCTCAAGCGGACGCGGGATCTCGGTCCGCTCTTCGACTGAGCAGGCCGAGCCGGGCTCAGCCCGGTGCCGCGGACAGGAAGCTGAAGCGGACGTGGCGCCGCGAGTTGTCCACGTTCAGATCGACCAGGACCAGGGACTGCCAGGTGCCAAAGGCCACCCGCCCTCCGAGTACGGGCAGGGTGACCGACGGGCTCACGATGGCCGGGAGGACGTGATCGGCGCCGTGACCGGCTGAACCGTGGGCGTGGCGGTAACGGTCGTCCCGGGGCAGCAGGTGCTCGAGCGCTCCGACCAGGTCCCCTTCGGACCCCGCACCGGTCTCCATCACGGCCAGCCCGGCCGTGGCGTGCGGCGCGAAGGCGTTGACCAAGCCGTCGCCCTGGCCGGCGCAGAACCGGGCCAGCTCGTCGGTCAGGTCGATGATGCGGCGGACCGAGGTGTCGACGTCGATCTCAAGGGTGTGCAGAACTCGATCCTGCCACCTGGTGAGCGGAGCCGCCGGCCGCCCGACGACTCCGCTCCCTGGCCACCTGGTGCCGTTGTCTGCGGGCTATGCGTGATGCATCGTGACGGTCGTCGGGTTGACCGCGACGGTCCATCCGTTCGTCGCCGAGAAGCTGCCGGTAAAGGCGCCGTTCAAGATGGTGTCGGTCTGGCCCGACGTGATGGTCCCGGCGGGAGCGAGTGTCCCACCGATGGTGCCGCCGCCCGCCGCCGTGACGGAGTCGGAACTCCCTCCGTTCTCGGACGGGGCGTAGGTCCCGCTCGAGCCGAGGGTCAGGGTGCCCGAAACCGACAGCCCGATCTCGCCCGAGTTCCCGATCGTCCCGTCGTTGATCACGTTGCCCGTGATCGCCTTGGCGCCGCCGGCGCCGTTGGGCCACGACAGGGTCCCGGTGTGCCCGACAGTGAGCGTGTCGCCGGCGGGCAGGACAAGCGTCGAGTTGTTGCCGCAGGACGTGCTGCTGATGACGATGCCACCGTTGTCGGTGAAGCTCGCGCTGGCCGTCAGCGTCGCGTTGAGGCTGCAGGTGCCGAGGACCTCGACCGTCTGGTTGGCCGAGGGCGCTCCGACGAGTGTCGACGCCCCCTCGGTCTCGACGATCCCGGCGCCAGGAACCTTCGGTGCCACCTCAGTGAGGTAGTCGAGGGTGCCGCCGTTGACCAACACGGTCGCGCCGGTGATGGTGCCGAGCCCTTCGGCGAAGGTGTCGGGCGACTCGACCAGGAGCTCACCCGTGCCTGCGATGGCACCCTTCTTGTTGGTGAACGCCGACCCGGCAACAGCCGACTCGGTCAGCGTGACGCCAGCTGCGATGGTGAGCGTGCCCTTCTTCTTGGTGAAACCCTTGTGCTCCGCCGTGTAGGTGGTCGCCACGTTGATGTTGATGGAGCCCTTGGACGTGACGTCGTCGTCGATGGTCCGTCCACCGTTGCCGGCGCCCGAGTCGGTCTGGAGCACGCCGCCCACTCCGACGGTCAGCGCGTCGGTGCCCAGAGCGCTCGCCCCGACCAGCGCCGATGCGTTGCCGCAGCTGATGCTGCTCAGATCGATCTTGCCCGTGGTGGTCATGGCATGGTCGATGACCTCGTCCGCGTTGTTGGAGCAGGTGCCATCGATGTCGAGCACCTGACCGGTGGACATGGTCCCGTCGACCGTGCCGGTACCAAAGGTGGTGATGGTCGAAACCCCGGTCCCGGTGTAGTGCAGCGCCACTCCGGTACCGCTCGGCGGACCCGAGAGCAGGACAGGCTCGGTACCGGTGGTCGTACCGGCGCCCTCGTTGAAGGTGTCGCCGCCGCCCAGCTCGAGCGCGGGCCCGGTGCCGAGAGCCACGACGGACCCACCCGTGGTGTTGGTGAAGGTCACCCCGGCCGAGGCCGGCGAGCTCCAGGTCGCGCCTGAGGCGATCGACAGCTTGCCTGAGTTCGTCCAGGTCCCAACCGAATAGGTGCCCGCGACGCTCACGATGACCTTGCCCTTGTTGGTCAGGTTGCCCGTGATAGCGCGCCCGTTGTTGCCGACGCCCGCGTCGACGTCCACGACGCCGGCCGCCTCGTTGGTGAACGTCTTGCCGGAGGTCACGGCGAGCGTCGAAGCGTTGCCACAACCGATGGAGCTGAGGTGCACGGTCCCGGCGTTGGTCTCGTTGGCGTCGACCGTCTCCAGTGCGTTGTTGGAACAGGTGCCGTCGATGGAGAGCACCTGGCCGGCCACGATGGCACCGTCGAGGGTCCCTGTCCCGCCCTCGGCAACGATCGTCGAGGCGCCGGATCCGGTGTAGTGCAGCGCGATGCCTGATCCGGTCGAGGGCCCGGCGAGGAGTACTGCCTCGCCAGACGTCGTGCCATTGCCCTGGTTGTAGGTATTGCCACCGTCGACGATCAGTTGGCCGGTTTGCGAAGTCCCATTGCTGGTGACCGACCCCCCGGTGTCGTTGGTGAAGGTGGACGGCGACGTGCTCACGGTCCACGTCTCGCTGTCGGCGAGGTTGAGTGCACCGCCGTTGTCCCACGTGCCGCCCGCATAGGACCCCGAGGCACTCACGTTGACCGTGCCGTCATTGGTCAGATTGCCCGTGATGGCGCGTCCGCCATCTCCGGCGCCGGCGTCGACGTCGACGATGCCGCCGCTCTGGTTGGTGAACGTGTGGCCGGAGCCGACGGCCAGGGTGGCGCTGTTGCCGCAGCCAGTCGAGCTCAAATGGACGGTTCCCGTGTTCGTTTCGCTCTGGTCGACGGTCTCGACGGCGTCGTTGGAGCAGGTGCCGTCGATGGAGAGCGTCTGGCCGCTGGCGATTGCTCCGTCGAGGGTTCCCGTCCCGCCCTCGGCCAAGATGGTCGAACTCCCGGTGCCGGTGTAGTGAAGCGCGATACCCGTTCCGGTCGACGGACCGGCCAGGAGGACGGCGGTGCCCGAGGTCGTGCCGTTGCCCTGATTGTACGTGTCACCGTTGTCGACGATGAGCTCGCCGGTGCCGGTGGCCACTACCGAACCATTGGTGTCGTCCGTAAAGGTGGAGGGCGCGGTGCTCACCGTGAGATCTTCGCCGGTGGCCAGGTTCACGGCGCCTGCGTTGTCCCACGTGCCACCGGCATAGGACGCCGAGGCGTTGACGTTCACCGCACCGTCGTTCGTCACCCCGCCCGTGATGGTCCGACCGCCGTTCCCTGCACCGGCCGTCGTGCTGATGGTCCCGTCGTTGACCAGCGTCGAGCCGATGGCCAGCGTCGACGCGTTCCCGCAGCCCGCACTCGTGAGGACGAGGTTCCCGGTCGAGTTGATGAGGTCGGTGTCGGTGCCCGAGTCCGTGTTCTTCGTGGTGAGCGTGACGTTGTCCGAGCAGGTGCCCTGCATGCTCAGCGTCTCCTGGTCGCCGTTCGTGCCCGAACCGAGAACGAGCGAGTCCACCGTCTCGGCACCCGACGTGGGCTGGTAGGTCACGGTGTAGGTGCCGGCGACCGTGATGCAGGCCGTGTCGCTCGCGCCAGGCACCACGCCCGTGCTCCAGTCGGCTGGGGTGTCCCAGTTCCCACTGGCCGCCGTCTTCCACGAGTCGGTGCACGCGGGCGGCGTTGCCCCCGCCGGCGACGACGTCACCGCCGCGCTCCCGATGACGACTCCGCCTCCCGCCGCAATACCGCTCACCGCAAGCACTCCCACCGAAAGCGCGCGCCACGGACGTCGCCAAGCTTGCCCCATGTGTCCCTCTCCTCGCCTTGTAGCTCCCGCGACGGACAGACCGCCACCTGATCCGAGTCGGAACCTAAACCGACCTCGGGCGACGAACAAGGCCTTTTCGTATGGCCAAGTGCCCCTTTTTGGCGCAATCGCTGGACAGAGGCGAAATGTCAAGGCCAGACCGCGTGGAATTACCTGGACGCACACCAACTACGTTCACTCGGACGTCACCTCACACATCGACAAGCGGATGTGGTCCGGAACCGCACACACGCCGCGTCACCAATACTGCGCCATCAGCTCACTGGCCCAGGCGGGCTGGCGTACTTCCGAAGCCGGTGGCTCGAACTCTCGCATGTAGGGCTTCACGTCGAGCACGGGGGTACCGTCGATCGCATCGAGCCCACGCACCCACAGCTCGAGGCCCTCGACGCGGAGCAGCCGGCAGGACGACACGCCTAACCGGTTCGGACGCATCTTCGCCCGCTGGGCGAACATGCCAACCGCGGGCCAGTCCGTATTCCCGCGTGGATGACGGGCGCCGCTCTGGACAGCCGACTCGTCGACCAGATGGAACTGGAAGACGACAATCAGATGGGAGAACGCGTCGAGCCCGGCGACGGCGTCCACCCCGAACCGGTCCGAGTCCAGGGAGATCACCGCCTCCACCTGGCCCCATTCGTCATCGACGGCGTGGCGACGGCCGCCGGCGACGAGGCCAACGGGCTGCAACGTGATCATGCGGGGCAAAGGTAGTTTCTGCGGTCGTGACCGGTGAGGAGTACGGGTCCTGACCGGCATCATCGCCCTGAACGAGCTCCGGCGCCGGCTGCGCGACCGTTCCGTGCTCATCACCAGCATCGTGGCTCCCCTGGCCATCGCCGCCGTCCTGGGCTTTGCCTTCGCCAACCGGCCCCCGACAGGCCCGCTGCCCATCGGGGTGAGCGGTGCCTCTCCCGCCGTGGTGCGGGCGGCGGCCCAGGCGGCGCAGCTGCCGCCGAACGTCACCGTCCACACCGTGACCACTCCCACCCAGCTCGAGCACGAGGTGGCCGACGGGACCCTGGCGGGCGGGGTCGTGGCCTATCGGGTACGCAAGAGCCTGGGCGATCTTCTCATCCCGATGGTCTCGCCGGGGGCGACGAAGACGCCCGGCTTCAAGGTGGTCGACCGGCCCAACGCCCTGGTCGGCCAGGAGACGGCGCAGGCCGTGGCGGCGGGGTTGGCCAGCCGCCTGTACGCGTCGCGCCTGGGCACCGCACCTGCGTCGGGCTTCGCCTCGCTCAACGTCGAGTCGGCCAGCGTCGGCAACGGGGGCAAAGCGGTTCTCGACTACTTCGCGCCGTCGATCGCCATCGTGTTCCTCTTCATCGGCAGCGGCCTCGGCATGCGTTCGCTCATGCTCGAGCGGACCGGTGGGACGCTCGTGCGGATTGCCGCCTCGCCGGCGCGGCCGAGTGCTGTCGTCACGGGCAAGATGCTGGCCGTCGGGATCACCGGGCTCGTCTCCATCCTCGTGGTTTGGGGAGCCACCACCGCGGCCTTCGGCGCTGATTGGGGCGCCCCCGTCGGTGTCCTCTTGATGTGTCTGGGTGCGGTCGCCGCCATGTGCGGGTTCGGCGTCCTCGTCACGTCCTTCGCCCGCAATGAGCGCGAGGCCTTCGCGGCGTCGCTCATCTTCGGTCTTGTCCTGGCCCTCCTCGGCGGGAACCTGCTGCCGCCCGGAGCACTGCCCGAGTTCCTGCAGGTGCTGAGCCTGGCGACACCAAACGGGTGGGCCCTCGTGGGTTTTGGGCGGCTGTCTCTCCTGCACGACCCGGCCCGCGACGTGATCGGGCCGTTCCTGGTGCTCTGTCTGATCGCCGTGATCACCATCGGGGCGGCCATGACCAGGGTGCGCCGGATGGTCACGCCGTGATCCCCGTGGTCAGAGTCAACGTGCGCCGCGCCGTCGGCGACGCCCGCCTCGTCTTCGTCGCCACGGCCTTTCCTGTGCTCTTCATCCTGGTGACCGGATTGCTGGCCGGCAGCCCGCGCGAGCCGGTCGGGTTGGTCCACCCTCCGGCTCGCCTGCTGCAGTTGGTCAGCCGCACGGACGGGCTCAAGGCGCACGTCGAGGCGAGTCGGGCCACCTTGGACGACGACATTCTCCGCGGCCGGGTCGTGGCCGGACTGGTGACCCTGCCGGCCGCACCGGGCCACCTGCACGTCGAACTGATCACCGAGGGAGCCAACACCAGCGCCGTGCAGGCGCGCACCGACGTGGTCGCCCTGCTCGACCTCATGACGGCCGAGGGCGCCCGGGCCAGGGTCACCGACGTCACCCTGGCCCACACCGACATCCCGCCGCCGATCAGCCCCTTCGCCTATGTCGCGCCCGCCGACCTCGTGCTCTTCCTCGGCATCACGGTGCTCCTCTTGTCGTCGGGGCTGGTCGAGTCACGCCGGATCGGGATGCTGCGCCGACTCGCTGCAGCGCCCATCCTGGGCCGTTCGGTGATGGCGGCCCAGACGGTGTCGTGCCTGGTGGTGGCGGCGGGACAGTCGGTCGGCTTGCTGTTGGTCGGCCTGCTCATCTTCGGGGTGCACTGGGGAAATCCGGCGGCGGTCTTCCTCGTGCTCCTCTTCTTGTCACTGAGCTATGCCGGCGCGTCGGGGATCCTCGGATCATGGGCCCGCTCGGAGGAACAGACGGTCTCCCTCGCCGTCGTCCTGGGCATTGTGTGCGGCATGCTCGGCGGTTGCCTGTACCCACTCGACGTGGTCGGCTCGGTCGTGCGGACCGTGGGGCACATCGTCCCCCAAGCCTGGGCCATGGACGCCTTCGTCAAGCTGATCTACAACAACGCGAGCTTCGCCGCCGTGCTGCCCGAGGTTGGCGCGCTGGCGGTGTTTGCTGCCGTGCTGACGTTCGCCTCTGTGCGGATCTACGCCCGGACGATGTACTCGCCGGGGTGAAACCGCCGGGTCAGTCGGCGGAACTTCCAGGTGTGGTCCGGCCACAACGTCGTGTTGCGGCCCCGGTGGTCGAGGTACCAGCTGCTGCAGCCGCCCTCGACCCAGACCGAGTGCTCCAACCGTTTCTGCAGGCGCTCGTTGTAGCGTCGCTGGACCCCGGGACGGACCTCGACCGTGCCGACGCCCGGCCGCGCCATGAAGTCCAGCGCGCTGGCGATGTAGCTGATGTGCGACTCGATCATGTAGATCATGGAGTTATGGGCCAGCGTCGAGTTGGGTCCGATCATGAGGAACAGATTCGGGAACCCGGCCACGGTCGAGCCGGCGTAGGCCTCGACACCGTTGGCCTTCCAATGCTCCGACAGGCGGACACCGTCGCGCCCGACGATGTGCTCGGCATACGGCGGTTCGGCCGCATCGAAGCCGGTACCCATGACGACGACGTCGACCGGTCGGGCGATGCCGTCCTGGCCGACCACTTCGTGGGCGGTGAACGACGCCACCGGGCAGTCGACCAGCTCGACGTTCGTGCGCGTGAGGGAGGGGTAGTAGTCGTCGGAGAGGAGCATCCGCTTGCAGCCGGGCTCGAAGTGCGGGGTGAGCCGCCGGCGCAGGTCCGGGTCAGGTACCTGGCGGGCCAGGTGACTCAGCGCCAGTTTGCGCACCGCCTCTTTGCGCCTAGTCCCGTGGCCCACGAAAATCGACAACAAGGATTCGAAGAGCATGTAGATGCGCAGGCGGGACAGCCGTTGGGTCGTGGGCAACGCGCGATACAGGGACTGGCGGAGGCGGGAAACGGCACGGTCGCGCCGGGGCATGATGAACGGTGGCGTGCGCTGATGCAGGTACAGATGTTCGACGATCGGCGCGATCTGCGGCACGAACTGGACGGCAGAGGCGCCGGTGCCGACCACGCAGACCCGCTTGCCGCTGAGCTCGAAGCCGTGGGCCCACTTGGCCGAGTGGAAGACCTTGCCCCGGAACTCGGCCAAACCGGGAAAGTCCGGGATGGACGGCTCGCTGAGCGGGCCGGTGGCCCAGACCAACACCGGGGCGACGTACTCCTCACCCTCGACCGTCGCAACGTGCCACTGCTCTGCTTCGGGGTCCCAGCGCGCCTCGGCCACGGAACGGCCGAAGCGCAGATGGCCACCGATGTCGAAGCGGTCGACGCAATGGCGCATGTAGTCCCAGATCTCGCTCTGTGAGGAGAAGGCCCGCGTCCAGTCCGGATTGAGGGCGAAGGAGAACGAGTACAGATTCGAGGGAACGTCACAGGCCGCGCCGGGGTAGGAGTTGTCGCGCCAAGTGCCACCAAGGTCATCGCCCCGGTCGAGCACGACGAAGTCGTCGATGCCCATGTCCTTGAGGCGAGCCGCCATGCCGAGCCCGGAGAACCCGGCCCCGACGAGGACGACTCGGTGCTCGTGGATCACGAGGTGGCGGCCACGAAGTCCACGACCACCTTGGCCAGTTCCTCGCCGCGGTCCTCCTGG
Organism: uncultured Acidimicrobiaceae bacterium; assembly: GCA_963840435.1. Taxonomy (GTDB): domain Bacteria; phylum Actinomycetota; class Acidimicrobiia; order Acidimicrobiales; family RAAP-2; genus Bog-473. The sequence goes on from CAWIYY010000003.1 coordinate 702,359, forward strand.
AGGAAGTGCCCGCCTCCCACGATGGTCGTGTGGGGCTGACCCTGCGCGCCGGCGATCCGCTCTTTGAGATTGCGATCGGCCCCTTTGGTGATGGGGTCGCTGTCGCTGAAGGCGCACAGGAAGGGCCGGTCGAAGGCAGCCAGGCCCACCCAGGCGGCGACGTTGGCGTCGTGGGCCGGATCGTCGGGGCGCGACGGCACGAGCAGCGGGAACTGGCGCGCTCCCGACTTGAAGGTCTCGTCGGGGAACGGGGCGTCGTAGGCGGCCCGGACATCGTCGGGCATGTCGGTCACGCAGCCACCCTTGACGATGACGCCGGTCGGGAACTCGTCCACCTCCTGGGAGAAGCGCTGCCAGGCAAAGAAGGCCTCGCCCGGATTCGTATCGCCGGTGGGCAGGAAGGTGTTGGCCGCCACCACCCGGGCGAAGCGATCTGGATGCTCCCCCACCAGGCGCAGCCCGATCAGGCCGCCCCAGTCCTGGCAGACGAGGGTCACTGCTCGGAGGTGGAGCCGGTCGAAGAGCATGTCTCGCATCCACTCGACGTGGCGGGCGAAGGTGTAGTCACTCCGCTCGCTGGGCTTGTCGGAGCGGCCGAATCCCACCAGGTCGGGCGCAACGACCTGCAGCCCGGCACCGGCGAGGACCGGGATCATTTTGCGGTAGAGGTAGCACCAGGAGGGTTCGCCGTGCATCAGCAGGACCACCGGCGCGTCCGGGTCACCCTCCCGCAGATAGTGGACACGCAGCGTCCCGCCCTCTGAATCCGCAATCTCGACGTAATTGGGTGCAAAGTCGAATCCGGGCAGGCCGGTGAACCGTTCATCAGGCGTACGCAGGGTCTTCATGTGGCTGGAGCCTACGCCGTTCCTCCTGGAATCACCGGGTGCGGATGCGACACGGTGGCCCTCGCCGTAACCTGACACTGACGTCACCCATCGACTCCCGAGGAGCAGCGCCATGGTCACCGACACCGAGCCGTACGACCCCTTCACCGCCTTTGACGACGTCGTGTCGGGGACGACCCGGGACCCCTATCCGGCGTTGATCGAGAAGCGCCGGGACACGCCGGTGGCCAAGGGCTTCACCATGTCGCCCGACGTCCTGCCGGAGGGCTTCGACGTCGAGCCGGGGTGGATCGCCTACCGCTACGAGGACTGTTCACGGATCCTGCGCGACGCCAAGACGTTCACCTCGACCGGCTACGACAGCTCCATCGGGATGGTGATGGGGCACATGATCCTGGGCATGGACGACCCCGAGCACCGGACCCACCGCAATCTGGTCGCCCACGCATTCCGCGAGAAGTCCCTGGCCCGCTGGGAGCCCGCGTTCATCGGCCCGATCGTCGACGAACAGATCGACCGCTTCGCCGCGGACGGACAGGCCGAACTGGTCCGCCAACTCACGTTCGAGTTCCCGGTGCGGGTCATCGCCCGCCTGCTCGGCCTGCCCGAAGAGGACTTCCCCCAGTTCCAGCGCTGGTCGATCGAATTGATCGGCCTGGTGGCCGACATCGACCGCGGGCTCGCCGCGTCCGAATCCCTGCGTGAGTACTTCGCCGGCGTCGTCGCCGACCGGCGTGCTCATCCGGCAGAAGACGTCATCAGCGACCTGGTCTCGGCCGAGGTGGACGGCGAGAGCCTCTCGGACGAGGCCATCTACTCCTTCCTGCGGCTGCTGCTCCCGGCCGGGGCGGAGACGACGTACCGGTCCTCGGGCAACCTGCTCTACCTGCTCATGACCCATCCCGACCAGCTCGAGGCGGTGCGGGCCGACCGCTCACTCCTCCCCCAGGCCATTGAGGAAGCGCTGCGTTTCGAGCCGCCGCTCCTCACCATCTCCCGGACCACGACGTGCGAGGTCGAGATCGCCGGGACCACCTTGGAGGAAGGCGAGGGCATCACCACGCACCTCGGCTCGGCCAACCACGACGAAACGCGCTGGGACGACCCCGAGACGTTCGACATCTTCCGTCCCGCCATCCCGCACATCGCGTTCGCCCACGGGCCGCACATGTGCCTGGGCATGCATTTGGCCCGTCTCGAGACCCGGGTCCTGCTCAACCGGGTGCTCGACCGTCTGGGCGACCTCACGCTGCAGCCGGGCGACCGCGACCCGCACATCAGGGGCGACGTCTTCCGCTCGCCCACCGCGTTGCCGGTGACCTTCACCGCGCTGGCCTGAGCACTCCGCGCCTCCCCCGCCTGGACCGGGAGGACCGCACAGCCGTTCAGCCGGGCTGGAAGGACTCGACAGTCTCACCCCGGGCCACCAGCACGGTGTCGACCAGGGAGGGCGGGAAGAGACCGTGCGAAACCAGGCCGGGCACGGCGCTCAACTCGGCGGCCAATCGGGCCGGGTCGTCGATCACCCCGCCGTAGTCGGCCAGCACGCCGGCGTCAGGCGTGCGCGGCGCATCCCGCAGGACAGCAAAGGCCAGCGTCCGCAGGGTGGAGGCCAGTCCGAAGGCAAGGAGCTCGAGCGGAACCGGGGCATGGAGCCGCGCGACCGGCTTGTCCGACGACACGATGACGATGAAACGGTCGGCCGCCGCGGCCACGATCCGCTCCCGGGTGTGCGCCCCGCCACCGCCCTTGACGAGCCATCCGACGGGATCCACCTGGTCGGCCCCGTCGATCGTGAGGTCGAGCCGGTCCAGGTCGCGGAAGGGCACCACCGCGAGGCCGTGGGCGCGGGCCGAGTCCTCCGTGGCGGGCGAGGTGGCCACACAGGTGATGGCGAGACGGCGTTCGGCCAGGGCGGGGATCAGCTCGGCCACGGTCGTCCCGGTGCCGAGACCGACCAGCATCCCGTCCTCGACCAGGGCGGCGGCCGCCCGGGCGACCACTCGCTTCTCTGCGGCGATGTCGGTCATGGGATCAGCTGCGCGGGATGTCCTTCCAGGGCAATCCCTTGTCGGTCCGGACGTCGCCGGGCAGCCCGAGCACGCGCTCGCCGAGGATGTTGCGCATGACCTCGGACGTGCCTCCTTCGATGGAGTTGGCCCGCATGCGCAGGAACACCTTGTGCACGTCCGCCGATCCGATCCCGACGAGGTCGGGCCGCACCATCGGGTAACCGGCAGGGAAGAGCATGCCCTCGGGTCCGAGCAGGTCGAGGCAGAGCTCGGTGACGCGCTTGTTCTCCTCGGCCATGGCCAGCTTGGCCACCGAACCCTCCGGCCCGGGCGTTCCCGCTCGACGGGTCTGGGCCGCCCGCAGGTTGGTCATGGAGTAGACCTCGCCCCGGATGTAGCTCGACATGACGCGATCCTTGAGCGCCAGAGCGTGAGGCGAGGGGTCGCCCTGCCAGCGCTCCTTCCAGAGGCGCACGGCGTCGCCCACCCTGCCCCCGCCCCGCCGGGTCACGGCGCCGCCGATGGAGACGCGCTCGTTCATGAGGGTGGTGACGGCCACGCCCCACCCCTCACCCTCGCCACCGATGCGCTGGGTGTCCGCCATGCGGACGTCGGTGAAGAAGACCTCGTTGAACTCGGCTTCACCCGTGATCTGGAAGAGCGGCCGCACCTCGACGCCCGGTGCCTTCATGTCCACCAGGAACGCCGTCATGCCTTTGTGCTTGGGCGCATCCGGATTGGAGCGGGCGATGATGAGCCCGAACGACGAAAGGTGGGCAAGTGTGGTCCAGACCTTCTGACCGTTCAGGGTCCACTCGTCGCCGTCGCGCTCGGCCCGAGTGGCCAGCCCGGCCACGTCGGACCCGGCACCGGGCTCGCTGAAGAGCTGGCACCAGATCTCCTCGTTGGAGAAGAGGGGGCGCAGGTAGCGCGCTTTCTGCTCGGGCGTCCCGTGGGTGACGATCGTCGGTGCGCACATGCCATACCCAATCGGGTTCTTGACCCCGGCGGCTGGAGCTCCACCCGCATTGAGTCGCTGGAGAGCGCGTTGCTGATCCTTGGGCGTGAGGCCGAGCCCGCCGCAATCAGGCGGGAAGTGCACCCAGGCCAGCCCCCGGTCGAACTGCTCCTCGAGGAACCGCTGGGGCTTGGTCGTGGCGGGCGGGAAGTCGGCCAGCAGGCCGTCCACCAGGTCGTCGACGTTCGCGCTCATGCCCGCACCCTATAGCGTGCTTCCGTGCAGGTACCTGCTCGCGGCGCCCCGAGAAGCAGACGATGCGACCCAGGCCGCGACCGACGACGCAAGGTCGCTGCGGAGTGACCGACATCCTGACCCTCCGCGACGGGAGAGTCCTGGCGTACGAGCACTACGGAGACCCGGGTGGCTTCCCGGTCCTCAGCTGTCACGGTGGCATGAGCTCCCGCCTCGACGCTGCGCCGGCTCACGAAGCCGCTCTGGCCAAAGGCGTGCGCCTCATCTCACCCGATCGGCCCGGCATGGGACTCTCGACCTACCAGCCGGGGCGGCGCCTCCTCGACTGGCCCTCTGACGTACGCGAGCTCACCGACTCGCTCGGGATCGAACACTTCGCGGTGATGGGCTGGTCCGCCGGCGGGCCGTACGCCGCTGCCTGCGCCGCCCGACTCGGCGATCGGGTGACCGCAGCCGCATTGCTCTCGAGCTCGGTGCCCCTCGACGCCTACGGAACGGCTCGAGGGCTGACCCCCGAGGACCGCGCCTTCCTCTTCCTCAGCCGCCACGCGCCCTGGCTGGCCTCGGCAATCATGAAGGCCACCATCATCAACACGAGCAACGCCCGGCTGCTGCGCGCCGTCATGCGCACGTTCCCGCCCGTGGATCGAACGGTCATCTCGGAGTGGGGACCGCCAGAGTTGGCGTTGTCTTTCGTGCGCGAATCGATGCGCCAAGGTCCTGCCGGCTGCATTCAGGACTACCGGATCTTCGGAGATCCCTGGGGTTTCGCGCTCGAGGAGATCCGTCAGCCCGTGCACATCTGGGAGGGGGCCGACGACCCGACCGGACCGCCGGGCTACCGCCAGTTCCTCCAAGCCCACATCGCAGGGTCGATCGTGACCGTCGTCCCCGGCGAGGGACACCTGTCCCTCTTGCCTCATCAAGCCGGGGCGATCTTCGACGGTCTGCTCGGCGGGGACCAGAGCGCGGAGTCCACGGCGCGGTGGAACGTCGGGTAGGCGTACAGCATGGAGCGCAGCGTTTCGACCGAGATCTGCGCATGGACAGCCAAGGTGAGCATCCCGAGCACCTCGCCACCCATCGGGCCCATGGAGGTGGCGCCCACCAGCTCGCCGTTGCAGACCACCAGCTTCACCAATCCCTCGCCCCGATGGATCCACCCGCGGGCCGAATCCCGGATCGGCTCGGCAAAGACCGCGACGTGGCCCCCCGCCTCACGTGCCTGGGCTTCCGTGAGCCCGACCGATCCGATCTCGGGGTCGGTGAAGGTCACCCGGGGTAGGGCGCGATAGTCGGCCTCGCCCATGACGTCGCCCAGGATGTCGGCCACGCAGATCCGGGCCTGATACAGGGCGACGTGCGTGAACGCGCCTTTGCCCGTGACGTCGCCGACCGCCCAGACGCCTGGGCCGACCCGCAGGTGCCCGTCGACCGGGATCGCTCCAGCCGTCTCGTCCAACCCCAGCGTGGCGACACCCAGGGCGGCCAGGTCGCTGCGCCGCCCGGCGGCGACGAGCATGCGGGCACCGGTCACGGCACGCCCGCCGGCGAGGTGCACGGTGGCGCCGTGGTCCCCTGCGGGTTCGACGAAGTCGATCTCCGCACCAACGAGCACCTCGATCCCCTCCTGGCCCAGGAGCTCTGTGAGCAGCGCCGATGTCTCGGGTTCTTCGGAACCCAGGACCCGCGGGCCGAGCTCGACGATCGTGACCTGGGCACCGAAACGCCGCATGGCCTGACCGATCTCCAGACCGACGGCGCCCCCGCCGATCACCAGCAGCGACGTCGGCACCTCCAAGGTGGCGATTGCCTCCCGGCTGGTCCAGTGCGGCACCGATTCGAACGGGGGCGGCACCCAGGCCTTCTGACCGGTGGCCAGCACGAGCGCCCGGCGGGCTGTGAAGGTCTCGTCCCCGACCTCGACGCTCGTCGGACCGATCACCCGAGCCCGACCCCGGACGAACCGTCCACCTTTGCCCTCGAAGCGCTCGACCGCCGTTCGGTCGTCCCAGTCGTCTGTGGCCTCGTCACGGATCCGTCGGGCCACCGGCCACCAATCAGGGGTGACCGAGGACGCTCCAGCCATGCCGCGCACCCGTCGAGCTTCGGCCAGGAGGTCGGCCCCGCGCACCATCATCTTCGACGGGATGCACCCCCAATACGGGCACTCACCGCCCACCAGCTCGGCCTCGATGCCGACCACGTCGAGACCCGCCTGGGCGAGCGAGCCCGCCACTTCTTCTCCACCAGGTCCGAGGCCGACGACGATCGCATCGACCTCCACCGGTGCTACAGCCCACCCCAGTTCGTGACCTGGTAGGGCGCCACGATGGGCGTTCCCACGACGAGCTGGATCTGGTAGTGGTCACCCAGCGGCAGGTCGCGCGGGTTGCCGGTATAGAGGGCCGGCTGCTTGCCCGGGGAGGTGAAGAACACGGTCACCTTGCCCTGGGCCGGGCCGACCTGGGTCGAACTCAGTGGCTGGCCCCACTCGTCGAAGAACTGACCGAGCGTGTAGGTCGTGGTCGTGTTGGGCGACTCGATGTGAATGATCCCGTCCTCGGCGTGCACGTGCAGCCAATAGAAGCAGCTCCCGGTCTCGACGAACGGGCCGCCCTGGAGGCTTTCGGCCTGGGCGCCCGGGATGCCGATGCCATAGGGAATGACCTGCTGCTTGCCATTCACGAAGATGGTCAGGTGGGTGTGCACGTGCACCACCAGCTGCTCACCAGCTTGGCAACTCACACCATCGACCGTCTGGCCCGTGGCCGCGTTGATGAGCGTGGCCAGCTTCGGGCCCGAGGGGACGGCCACCGTTTCGGGACCCGGCGTGCCCGCGGGCGGTTGGATCCAGCTCGCCTTCATGGAGGCGGGGATGGCCTGCAGGGGCAGGTGGGGATCCTTGACGGTGGGCGGCACGGCGGTCTTGCCACCGCTGCTGGTCAGCGTGACGATCAGGATGACCACTATTGCGATGACGGCAGCTCCGCCCAGCCCCCACAGACCGACCCGCAGCTGCTTCTGGCGCTGCTCGGCCCGGCGTCGTTCCTCCGCCCGGCGCTGGTTCTCCGCTCTGCGCTGGGCCTTCGACTGCGATCCACTGGTCATCAGCCGGTCAGCGTAGCGAACCAGTCCCATCCGGAGGCGTCGACCGGCTCCAATGGCCCGGCCCACTGCATGCCCTCGGGCACGTCCCGGCAGATCGATCCCAGATCCTCGGCCACACGCCAGAGGTCGCCGTCGAGGAAGGCCACAGTGATGTGGCGACCGTCCCCGCCGAACTGCCAAACCCCGGCCACCCCGTCCCGCTCGACGAGCCGCGATGCCTCGAGGGGCGGACCCACCACGGTGTAGAGCCCGCTCGAGGGCCGATAGGGCACCGCCTCGGGCGAGATGAGCACACGGGGCGCGGCCCAGCGGCCCGTCACCTCGAAGGGCCCTGAGAGCAGCGCTTTGCGCTGACGGAAGAAGCGGTCCTTGGCGTGCAGGTCCTTGGCCAGGTCGAAGAACGGCGGGATCACGGACTCGTCGCGCAGGAGGTAGAGCGTCATGTAGTGGAAGGGCTCGAGGAACGGCTCGGCCGCCACCTCCACCGCGCGACAACGGGGCGAGCGGACCCAGCGCTCCCCGAAACTGATGCCGTCGATGGTGAACTGTTCGGGCTGGTGGTCGAACACGTGCCAGAGGTTGTAGGCCTCGTGCGCGCCGGGGTCGGTGATCTCGGTGAACGAGAAGAAGCCGAGCACCGGATGAGGGTATCCGCTGGCCGGAATGCAAGAATCTGCGGCCGATGAGCCGGGCATCGACCTTCCTCGCAGGCACCAAGGTCCTCGACCTGAGCATCTGGCGTCCCGGTCCCTACGCCACCTCGCTGCTCGTGGCGCTCGGAGCCGACGTCCTGAAGGTCGAACCACCGGGCGGGGACCCGATGCGGTTCTACGGAGGGCTCTTCGACGAGATCAATGCCGGCAAGCGGAGCACGGAGCTTGACCTCAAGGACGAGACGGACCGTGCCCGTGCCCTCGAGCTCGCCGCTCAGGCCGATGTCGTCGTCGAAGGATTCCGGCCGGGCGTGATGGCCCGTCTGGGTTTCGGTGACTCCGACGTGAGGGCCGCCAATGCCGGGGTCGTCTACTGCTCCATCTCCGGCTACGGACAAGAGGGCGCTCGGGCCACGCTGCCCGGGCACGACGTCAATTACCAGGCGTTGGGCGGTGCGCTGACGCCCGAGGGCGGGGCAGGCACCATGCCCAGGCTCCCGACAGCCGACCTGGCCTCGGGCGTCACCGCGGCCTTCGGGATCTGCGCCGCGCTGCTCGGCCGGGCATCGAGCGGCCTCGGCGCCTATCTCGACGTCTCGATGACCGACGTGATGGCCACCTGGACCGGTCGGACCAGCGCCTCGGCCGGTTCGGCCCCGGCCTCCGCCTCCGAACCCCAGACCGTGCCCGGCTACGGCCTCTTCGCCACTGCGGACGAGCGGCAGGTCTCCCTCGGCGTGGTGAACGAGCAGACCTTCTGGTCTCGCCTGTGCCACGTCCTCGGCCTCGACGACCTGGCCGACCTCGATTTCGCCACGCGCAGCGGCCGCGGCGCCGAGCTCCAGAAGGAGGTGGCAGCGGTCATCGCCGGACGCGAGCGCGACACCCTCGTCTCCGCGCTGGCGGACGCGGGCGTGCCGGTCGCCCCGGTCCTGGACCGCAACGAGATGGTGGCCATGGCCCCGTTCCCGCCGTTCCCGATTCGCCTCGGCCTGCCCGGGCGGCCCGGTTCGGTCCCCGCCCTCGATGAACACCACGGACAGGGGTTTCGCACATGACGCAGGTGGCCGACATGCTCAAGGCAGCAGCGCGTGCCGACGCCGGCATGGCGCACCTCGACGCCGAGCCGAGCCGACACCTGGCTGTCGTGACCTGCATGGACGCCCGCATCGACGTCTACCGCGTCTTCGACCTCAAACTCGGAGAGGCACATGTGCTGCGGAATGCGGGTGGGCGGGTCACCGACGACGTCCTCCGGAGCCTGGCCCTCTCGACTGTGATCCTCGGCGTCGACACCGTTGCCCTGGTCCAGCACACCGGCTGCAGGCTCGAAGGGGTGTCCGAGTCGGAACTGGGCGCCCGCATCGGAGCCGATCTGACCTTCTTCACCATCGACGACCACAGGACTGCCCTCGAGCAGGACGTCGCCCTGCTGGCCGTCCAGCCGTATCTCGCAAAGCTCCAGCTCATCTCCGGCTTGCTCTACGACCTCGAGAGCGGCGAGGTGCGGGAGTTGAGCCACTGGGAACGACCGGGCTGAAAACCCCAAGGTCACGTCCATTCCCTCGGGCCCTTTCGCTGCGCCGGACCGAGGGGCACGGCACTGGTCCCAGCGCAACTGCCCTGTGACCAGGGAAGAGTGCGATGTACAGTGCCACGACATTTTTGACACGATCGCTACTCCTGCAGGCGATTCCCGATCCTGGACGTGAAACCCAACGTGCTGCCCCGCGACGCTGACCGAAGGAGCGCCATGCCCCCCCACCCGACGACCAGGCGCCCGATGGACGCGCCTCCCATTCCTCGCCGCGCTCGTCGCATTTCTCGCCCTGACGCCGGCGCTCCTGGCGCTGAGCCCGGGAACGGCGAGCGCCGCCGCCTACCCCGACAACGTCGCCCAACCCGTGAATTTCGGCAATGCCGGCTTCTTCGGGCCGGCCGGAGGTCTCACCCTCAACGCACCTGATGTCGGAATGGCCTCGACGAACGACGGTCAGGGCTACTGGATCGTGGCTTCCGACGGCGGCATCTTCAATTACGGCGACGCCCACTTCTTTGGCTCGGCCGGCGCAATTCATTTGAACCAACCCATCGTGGGCATGGCAGCCACGCCGGATGGCGGCGGCTACTGGCTGGTGGCCTCCGACGGCGGCATCTTCACCTACGGCGACGCAGGCTTCTTCGGGTCCCGCGGTGGCCAACCCCTCAACTCCCCCATCGTGGGCATGGCGGCCACCGCGGATGGCAAGGGCTACTGGCTGGTCGCGGCGGACGGCGGCATCTTCACCTATGGCGATGCCGGCTTCTACGGGTCGGCCGGCTCCATCCACCTGAACAAGCCCGTGGTCGGCATGGCTCCGGCTCCGGGCGGCTCCGGCTACTGGCTGGTGGCCTCCGACGGCGGCATCTTCACCTATGGCACCGCTCCGTTCCTGGGTTCGATGGGCGGAACGCCATTGGTCTCCCCCATCGTCGGCATGGCCGCATCAGGGAGCGGCTACCTGTTGGCCGCGGCGGACGGGGGCGTCTTCAACTACGGCACCGGCTTTTACGGCTCCATGGGTGGGGCTCCGCTCACCAACCCGGTCCGGGGCATCGCGGCGACGCCAAGTGGCGGTGGGTACTGGCTCTTGCCGTCGCCGACACCACCGCCCCCGCCGACCGTGCAGCTCGGGTCCACGGGAGCCGCAGTCGCACAGCTGCAGTCGCAGCTCTACTCGCTGGGCTACTGGGTCGACACGACGAGCGGCAACTTCGACGACAGCACCCAGCAAGCGGTGTGGGCGCTCCAGAAGGCCGCCGGCCTCAATCCCGACGGCGTGGTGGGTCCGGCAACCTGGGCCGCCGTGGAGGCGGGGGTCAAACCCACGCCGCAGCCCGAGACGGGGTACGAGATCCAGATCAACCTGGCCAACGACCTCCTCATGGTGGTGAACAACAATCAGGTCGTCTGGACGCTCAACACCTCGACCGGTGGCGGCTACACCTACACCGAAGACGGCCAGACCGATGTGGCCACCACGCCGACCGGTGTGTTCCAGACAGGACGGATCGTTGACGGTTTGGTCACCGACTCATTGGGCACCCTCTGGATGCCGCGCTTCTTCTTCGAGGGCTACGCCATCCACGGTGACCCCAGCGTCCCGCCGTACCCCGTGTCGCACGGGTGCGCTCGGATCAGCAACGAGGCCATCGAGTGGGTCTGGGCCGCCAACATCGACCCGGTGGGCACCACCGTCTGGGTGTACTAAGCGTTCCATTCGTTTCTTCGTGGCGATCCACCCCGGCGCGGCCAGCTGAAGCCCGTGGTCGGCGCCGGCCGCGTCATCCCGTACGTCGCCGGCACAGGGTCGGCCCACGACGTCACGGACTTCATCGAAGCAAAAGCGGCGGGCTCGCCCGAGAGCGACAATGGCATTCTTACGACGGCGGTTGCAGCCGGCAGGACCGAAAGGGTGCCGCACGTTCGCACCACCGCACCACCACGGTCGGGTTCCTGACCAGGGGTTCCCCGCACTGCGGCGGCCGGGCATTGCGATGCGTTCGGTGCGGGTAGACATATGAGATGGAGTCGCTCGCGACGTCAGTCGTGGTGGGCGGTCGCTACCGCCTCGACGGCGTGCTCGGCGAGGGTGGTATGGCCCGTGTCTTCGACGCCTTCGACCTGACACTCGAACGTCCGGTCGCGGTGAAGGTTCTCCGACCCGAAGCCGACGCGCTTCCCGACGTGCAACGTCGCTTCCAACAGGAAGCCCGCTTTGCCGCGCAGATCCATCACCCCCACGTCGTGGCCATCCTCGATTTCGGCGAGGACAAGGGGCACTCGTACCTCGTCATGGAGCGTCTCTCCGGTATCACCCTCCGCAGCGAGATGGCATCGGGCCCCATTCCCCCTCGTCGTGTGGTGATGGTCGTGACGGAGATGTTGACTGCGCTGCGCGCTGCACATCGCCATGGCGTGCTCCACCGCGACATCAAGCCCAGCAACGTGCTCGTCCAGGACGACGGCCACACGAAGCTCACCGATTTCGGCATCGCCAAGGGTTTGAATCAAGGACGCCCTCTCCCGACTCATCCGGACGAGACGATGGCTGGCGTCGTGTTGGGCACTCCGGGATACCTGGCGCCCGAGCGAGCGGCCGGACTGCCCGCCTCGGTCCAGTCCGACATCTATTCGATCGGGGCGGTCATGGTCGAGGCGTTGACCGGAGCGCGCATTGCTGCTGCGAGCGAGCTGCCGTCCGGCCTGCCTTCGATTCTGCGCAACGTCGTCGAACGCGCCATGGCTTTCGATCCCGGACACCGCTTCGCGTCGGCTGACGCCATGCTCGACGCCCTGCGGCCCCCGGCGAATCCGGTCGATGTGCCAACCCGGATCATCGTGCCCGCAGTCGTCCCTTCACAACGCTCGCCGTCGAACACGACGGGGCTGGCGGCCGCACCACCGACCACTCCGGCTCGGACTGCCACTTTGACGAGCGGACTCGAATCGGCCCCGTCACGCCGGCGCAAACTTCGGACTGTGCTTATCCTCGCGGGAACGGCCACATGTGCGCTCATAGCATCCGTCTTCGTTCTGCTCGAGGGTGGAGCCCAGACGACCGGGCGTGCGGTGCCGCCGCGCACCCACGCAGCGTCCACCTCCACGGTCGTCACGTCCACCACGACGACAACCACGACATTTGTGACGACGACCACAACTCTCACGCATCACCGGAATCCGCTCCTCCGCGAGCTTCACAAGGAGGAGCGGAACGGGATCCTGCCCTCCGGCAATGGACACGGGCATGACGGCGGCGGTGGCCGAGGTGGGCAGGGCTGAGCACTCGGCGATTGGGGCGGTGGCCACGTTCTCCACTCCTCGCGCCAGACTGATCAACCCTCCGACCCTTCCCTGAAAATCCTTGTCGGGTCTCCTGCGGCGCACGAATTGAGCGTCAGAAAAACTTCCTCGCGCCTGAAATCTTTTTCAAAGTTCATCTCAGTTCACTTCTAGGACTTGGCTGTGCACCTCCTGAGAGTGGTTACCTGTGGGTAGTCCTCACCTCGGGCGAGTACAACGCAACAATACGAGCGCGATGCGCTCTCGTGAGCAGTTCGAATGCGGTAAACGCCGGGTGAAGCTTGCGCGACGGAAACGGGTACAACTGTCACTCCATTCACGAGACACCGCGGATGCTCGTTGCATTTCGAATGCTGATACCCCGAAGAGTGATTGACAACGGCACAACCACGAGTGAAACTCAGCAGGCTTTCACCGTTTAGTGAGAGCACAAGAGGAGAGGGCGTCCGCCCGCACACCACAGGGGGGGAGCATCTAGTGGAGTTGTCACTACGGATTCTCCCCGGGTCAACACTTAGATGAAGGAGATTACGAGAGTGCTCAAGAATAAAATTTTGGTTGGCGTTATCGCGGGATCAGCTGTATTGATCCCGATGGCAGGAGTGGCGGCGACATCTGGTCCTGCTGGGGCGAAGGCCACGGGGATCAAGTGCACCGGGACGACCGGCAAGGTCAACAGTACGTCGGGTGTTGCCAAGATCACCGAGTCGGGTTGCTCCGGGAACACCGGTGGGGGCGGCTCGTCCAAGGGGTCGGCGACGTCGACTTCTGCAACCCTCAAGTGGAACAACGGGAAGAACACGGTCATCAGTGAGTCGGCCAGTCCCACTGGGACCAAGTGCGCGGCGACGACCTCAAAGGGTTCGCTCGCCGAAGACGAAGTGCTCACCGGCTCCGTCACCAGCGACACCACCGGCAGCACCAAGGTCGGTGCGGCAATCTCCGGAGAGATCTGCGTCTACAGCAGCGCTGCGGGGAAGCTGACGATCTCGGGTGCGCCTGGTGTGGACTTCACCATCGCCAAGTAGGCATTAGCTAGACAAACCGTTTCAAAGTTTCAAAAGCAAAAGGGGCTCGCCGGACCGGCGGGCCCCTTTTGCGCGTCTCCCGCCTGTCGCTCGCTCCCGTGTCGGGGCGAGGCCTATAAATCCACCCGGCCCATGGGAGGCGGGTCAGGTCCTCGAGGGACCGCTTCACCGTCGTGAACGGCACCTCTTCGGCGAGTCGTTCGTCTTCTCAGTCGGGCATCCCGAACCAGCGCTGGCGTCGCGTGGCTCCGAACTCCACCTTCGAAGCCGCCAACTCCTCGGAAGCCTCGGTGAAGGTCCCGAACGGCGTGGAGCCCGAGAGGAAGTTGGCCTCGAACCGCGCCACCTTGGGACCACCGAACTCGATGTAGCAGGTGGCCATGCCCTTGTACGGCTCCGGTGCCGCGCCACCACGCATCTGATTGACCAGGACGTCGGCCACGGTCCGGGCCTCGCCCTCGGCGATCGCGCCGACCCTGGGTACCGGGGCACTGGTGACGTCGCCCACGGCGTAGACGTTCTCGAATTTCGTGGCGAACGTGGCGTGGTCGACGGCAATCCAACCGTCCTCTTCGAGCAGTCCCGACCGCTCGAGCACCGAGGGCGCCTTGTGGACCGGAATGCCGAGGACCAGGGCGTACGGAATGGCTCGGCCATCGGCCAGCGTGGCGGTCTTGGTGGCGGGATCGAGGGCCGTGATCTTCGACTGCGGCCACCAGGCGATGCCGCGCTCCTCCAGCGCCTTGAGTATCCCTGCTGACGCCTCGTCCGATATCGGGATCGGTTTTGGCATTGGGCTGATCACCGTGATGGTGCTGGCCGACCGCCGACCGTTCTTCTCGAGGAAGTCGTGCATCATGATGGCCGTCTCGAAGGGAGCGGCCGGGCATTTGAAGACGGGTCCCAACACGCCCACGATGACGTCGCCACCCTGGAAGGTCCGCAGTACGTCTCGGACCCGGTTGGCTCCGTCGACCGAGTAGTACTCGGTTCCCTCCTCAACGAGACCGGGAGTCGCATCTGGGTCGAGGTCGGCGCCCAGCGCGACAACGAGGACATCGGGTTGGTAGGTCGAGGCATTCGTCGTGACCTGCCGGGAGACCGGATCGATCGACGTGATCACCTCCTGGCGGAAGGTGACTCCAGGCTTCTTCAGGTTTGCATAGGGCAGGCGGACAGAGTCGAGGTCGGAGCGCCCGAACATCAGATCGAGCTTGGAGAAGCCGAACACGAACGCATCGCTGCCGTCGATGATCGTGACTTCGACCTCGTCGTGGAGATCTTCCGAGAGCCTGGTCGCCAGCTCCAAGCCGGCGAATCCTGCGCCCAAGATCAAGACGGTCTTCATGGGGTTCCTCCACATGCCGGAAGTCGTTCGGACGTGCGTACGGCGGTTGCAGAAGTATGGCGTATCCGTCCCGAACCAGCGATGGCGACGGCCCAGCGGTTTACGCAGCAAAGTCCGTGGCCGGACCAGGGGAGACGCGCTGGTTGGAGGAACTGGTGCAACGACTTCGGTTGGCTTGCGATCATCTCTGACGCCCAATGTTGGTTGGAGTGTCGGTTTCGGGGAAAGGAATTCGTGTGCGATACACGCTTCGATCCCTGTTTGGCCGCTCCTCCCACGCACCGTGGCGGGGGTCCCGGTTGGTCGCCCTGACCGGTGCGGCGTTGGTCCTCGCCAGCCTGGTGGTCGCGACACCGGCGAGCGCCGCCGCTTCGTCGGCAACACACGCCGGCGCGGTCGGTGTCACGGCGAGCGGAGGTCCCTACCCTGTCGGCGACGCAGCCACCGGCTACCTGGCGGAGATCACCGATCCCACCGGATCACCGCCAGGCGTGAACGTCCCGGATTGCCACCCGGCAGCCTCGGGACCGCAGCAGTACCCGGTGATCCTGCTGCCCGGCACGCTCTACGACATGGCCGACACCTGGCAGGCCCTGGGCCCGATCCTGGCCGATGACGGCTGGTGCGTCTACGGGTTGAACTACGGAGCGACGACCAGCACCACACTGAGCGGGGGTCGGATCTGGTCGGTGGGCGACATCCCGACCTCGGCTCACCAGCTGGCCACCTTCGTCGGGCAGGTGCTGGCCGCCACCGGCGCCAACAAGGTCGACATCGTCGGCTGGTCGCAAGGGGGCATGATGCCGCGCTGGTACCTCCGCTTCGATGGCGGGGCAACCCACGTCCACGACCTGGTGGGGCTGGCCCCGTCCAACCATGGCACGACAGTCGGCGGCATGAGCGCCCTCTTCGACGCGGCCACCGCACTTGGGCTGCCCGCTCCCCTCACGCTGGTGCAGTGTCCGGCCTGCACTCAGCAGCTGGCGGGATCTTCCTTCCTGCATCGCCTGAACGCCGGGGGGGACACCGTGCCCCGAGTCCACTACACGGTCATCGAGACCGAGGACGACGAGGTCGTGACCCCGTATACGTCGGCCTTCCTGAGCGGGACGGCGGTGACGAACGTGACGCTGCAGGACCAATGCCCCGACGACCACGCCGACCACCTCGCCATGCCCTACGACAGCGCCGCCTTGCAGGACGTGGTACAGGCGCTCGACGACATGCCATCCTTCTCAGTCGACTGCGGACTTGGCCTCCCCGCGCTCGGTGGCTGACCGGCTGACCGGGAGCATCTGCCGGCCACCGCTGGTCCACCCCTCTCGGCTGGGGGTGACGATATGACCCGCAAGCTCCGTCACGACCTGTCCCGCAAGCATCCGACACATGCAGTCGGTCTTCGAAGCGCGAGGGGCAGCGCGAACCGGAGGAGTACGTTTCGGTGGTGAGCGTGGTGCGGGTGCTTCGGGCGGGAGCGCTGGCCACCGCCGTGGCTGGAGCAGCCCTCCTCACCGTTGCCGCGGTCCCGGCCGCAGCCAAAGCGCTGACGTGGTCGGTGACGCCTGTGCACCCCGTGCCCGTCAACGGCGTTCCCAGCGAGATCTCTGGCGATTCCTGTCCAGGCACCAATCTGTGCGTCGCCGTCACCACGACCGGCGACATCCTCACCTCCACCGATCCGTCGGGAGGGGGAACAGCCTGGAACGAGTCGGATGTGGACGGCGCCACCGGCATCGACGCCGTCTCGTGCCCGACCACCAGCCTGTGCGTCGCCGACGACGCCAGTGGCGACATCCTCACGTCCTCCGATCCGGGAATCTCCGGCGTCGGCACCTGGACGATCACCCCCGTCGGCTGGACCGGCGTGTCGATCTCTTGTGCATCCACGGAGCTGTGCCTTGCCGGGGACGAGAACGGCGACATCTACGAATCCGTCGACCCGACGGGCGGCATGTCCGCGTGGGCCGGCGTGCATGTCGACAGCCGGCCGGTCATCTCTCTGTCGTGTCCGTCGAGCATGCTCTGCGTGGGTGGCGACAACAACGGCAACATCCTCGTCTCGCAGAACCCAGCTGGGCAGTCCTGGACTCTCGACCACGTCGACGCGGTCGATCCGGTTACCTCGATGAGTTGCACCTCCGACGAGGTGTGCGTGGGTACCGACCTGAACGGCGACGTCGTCACCACGAACGACCCGATGGCACCCGGTGGCGACTGGCAAATCACCCAGATCGATGCCAACTCTGGGTCGGGCATCCAACTCGAGTCGGGCTCATGTTCGGCCACCAGTGATCTGTGCATGGTCGGCGACGTCGACGGCAACGTGTTCACCTCCCCGGACGTCGGCACCACTTCGGGCACCTGGACCCCTGATCACGTCACCGACGCCTCGGTCACCGCCCTCAGTTGCGCCGCCACCAGCCCGTGTGCCGGCGGGGACGCCGCAGGCAACCTCATCGCCACGACCGATCCGAGCGACAGCCCGCCGACGTGGAGCACGGACACCGGGCTGGTACTCACCCATCCCATCAACGCCATCGACTGCCAAACGATCACGTTCTGCATTGCCGGCGACTCGGTCGGCGACACCATTGCCTCGACCACACCGGACGGAACCACGTCCGCGTGGAAGGCACGGACGGTCGACGTGCACGGCGGGGAGTTGTATCCGTTCGAGGGAATCTCGTGCCCCACTGCGAAGCTCTGCGTGGCCGCCGACGGCGAAGGTGATGTGCTCACCTCGACCAACCCCTCCAGCCGGACGGCTGCGTGGAGCGACACCCAAGTGGCGGGCGGCCAGAGCCTGACCAGCATTTCGTGCCCGACGAAGAAACTGTGCGTCACCACCAACGGATCGGGCGGCGTCATCACCTCCACCGACCCGACCGGCCCGGCGTCCGACTGGGTCACCGACCCGTTCCTCGATTCAGCCGGCTTCATCGCGTCGGTGTCGTGTCCGACTGTCTCGTTGTGCGTCGCCGTCGACTCTCGCGGAGACATCCTGACCAGTACCGACCCGACCGGAGGCGCTTCGGCCTGGACGGTCACGACCGGGGTGGACAGCAGCGGCCTCGACTCGGCGACATGCGACGGCGCTGATTTCTGCGTCGCCGTCGACGGCCGCGGCGGGATCCTCACCTCCACCAACCCGACCGGTGGGCCGGGAGCGTGGTCGTACGCCGACATCGACGGAACCAACCGCCTCTTCGCCGTTTCGTGCGCCTCCGCCACCTTCTGCGTCGCCACCGACGACCACGGCAACGTCATCACCACCCACCAGCCCGCTGGCGGAGCGGCAGCATGGACCGTCGACCAGGTCGACCCTGGACGGTGGCTGCTCGCCGTGTCGTGCCCCACCACAGCACTGTGTATCGCCGTCGACAACGACTACCACGTGGTGGTCGGCTCCAAATAGACCTGGGGACCAACCCCCACCCTGGGGCAGCCCTCTTTTCGAGATTGATGCGGCTTGCGGTAGTCCGAATGGACCATTTCGGATGGAAGCCAAATGACCGACACCTCCACCATGGGCGTCGTGACGCGGGCTTCAGACCACGGGACGGCAACCGTGAGCTCTGCGCCGGCCCGAGTTGCTCGGCCGGTCGGCGGACTGGTTGGAAGCGCGGTGCTGGGCGCGGCCGGATCGGCGCTCTTGACCCTGGCCAGCGACCTCCCGGCTTCGCCGTTCGGGCCACACGCCGGCGGCCTCTGGCCATTCGCCGCGTCGGGTCCAGCCCCGTCGTGGGAAGGGCCGGCGACCCCGCTCTGGACAGATCCCGCAAACAGTGGTCCCGGAGTGACGTCCCCACACCTGCTCGTGCTGGCTGCTGCGCTCGTCGGCGTCGTACTGCTGGCCATCGCCTGGCTCGGTCTCTGGCGCGCCGTACGTGTCGATCGGGGCCTGGGGTTCCGCAATCTCTGGTGGGTCGTTGCCGCTTGGACGGTGCCGCTGCTGTTCGCTGCCCCCTTTGCCAGCCAGGACGTCTGGGTCTATGTGGCCCAGGGCAAGTTGGTGGACTCTGGGTTGAGCTCGGCGAACCCTCTCCATCTCCTCGGCCATTCGGTCTGGCTGTCTGCCGTGGATCCGAAATATCTCACTGGCCCGTCCATCTACGGCCCCGGTGCCGTCGATCTCTCTGCATTGTTTGCGAAGGCATCGGGCGGCCATCCCTGGATCGCGGTTGCATGGTGGCGGATTGCCGTGGTCGCAGCGCTCGTGTTGTGCTCCTGGGGCGTTGCTCGGGTTGCCTCTGCTCGCGGCACCAACCCGGTCGAGGCCGTCATCGCCGGCGTCGCCAATCCAGGTGTGCTCATCATCTTCGTCGCTGGTATCCACAACGACGCCCTCATGATCGCACTGCTCGTCGCTGGAATCGCCCTCGCACTGACGAGCAGACCGTGGCTGGCCCTTGCTGTGGCCGCGCTCGCAGTGACGCGTCAAGGCGCCTGCCTTGCTTGGCGTGTTGGCCATCGCCTGGTGGAGTTGGAAGGGGTTCTGGCACCGCCGCGCTCTGGGGTTGACAGCTGCGCTCGTCTTGACCCTGGGCCTCCTTGCCGTGACCGGGGTTGGCAGCGGGGGCGGGTTCACCTGGCTCAGGTCTGCCTCGCTCGGCACGGTTGCTAGTTCGTTCTCGGTTCTGCCCGCCGGCATCTCATCATCGGCATCGGCGAACACTGTCCAGCTGGTCGGAATCCTGGTCGCCGTCGTGCTGGTCCTGTCAGTACCGCGCGCACGGAGTTGGGTCGGTGCGCTCGCCGTGGGCCTGGCAGTGATGGCGGTCTGTGCCGCCAATCCGCAGCCGTGGTACCTGCTGTGGGCGCTCCCGCTCGTGGCGTGCACCATCGGCGACGGTGGCGGCGTCCAGCGCGCCTCCATCGTGGTTCTATGCGCCATGACGGCCTGGAGCGAACTGCCTTTCGGTGTGCTGATCTGGTTTGCCGGGATCATCGCCCTCTTGACGATCGGACTCCGCCGGTGGTGGTCGATGCAGGAACTCGAACGGTTCCTGCAGCTGCTACCCGGTTCCGCCCGCAGCGACCTGTGAGGATTGTTCTACAGCCGACCCCTGCCTCCTTCCCGCACACCCGGCCGGACGGCGCCTTGGGATGCCACCGGTCGACGCTCTACCCGAACTGCTGATTCGGAGACGATGCCAGGCCTGGTGGGCCGTAGGCCCCTCTCACGGTTTCCGCCAGCCGCATCGTCCCTCACGGCGAATATGGGTCAAATTTTGCCCGGGCTTTACCTTGCCAAGAGACTGTCGAGATGTCCGGGTCCAATGGCTCCGAGCGTGATTGCAACACAGCGGGAGGCGTTCCGAAGCCTCGCACCGGCTGGCACCAGCGATCCCGTCCGGGTCGGGCCGGGTCTGGACAGCTGACGTAGGCTCTCACCGTGATGGGCTGCTCAGGGAGCGGTGCGGGGTGACGATGTTGACGCTCATCGAGGACGATGAGCGGATTTTGCGCTCGCTCGAGACGGCGCTCACCGCCCGTGGCTTCCAGGTCATGACGGCCTCCACCGGCCTCGCCGGATTGCGGTCCGTTTTCGAACACCGTCCGGCCGCCGTGGTCCTCGATCTCGGCCTACCCGACATCGACGGCTTTGAGCTCGTCAAAATGATCAGGGCCGTGAGCGAGGTGCCCATCCTCGCTGCGACCGCACGGGACGAGGAGACGGGCATCATCCGCACGCTCGATGCCGGAGCCGACGACTACGTCATCAAACCCTTCTCGGCCGACCACCTCGAGGCCAGGTTGCGCGCCGTCTTCCGCCGGACCGGGCACAGCGAGGCCACCGTCCTGGTTGTCGGAGACCTCCGCATCGACACGTCGGCGCGGGTGGCACAGCTCGGCGACGACGCGCTCGATCTGACGCGCAAGGAGTTCGACCTCCTGGCCTTCCTTGCTTCACAGCCGGGGCATGTGGTGTCGAAGCGCGAGATCCTCGCCGCCGTCTGGGACCAGCCGCTGGGCGGCGCCGACAAGACAGTCGACGTGCACCTCTCGTGGTTGCGGCGGAAGCTCGGCGAGTCAGCGGCGGAGCCACGCTACGTGCACGTGCTGCGCGGCGCAGGGGTGAAGCTCGTCGACCCCCGCGGATGAGGCGGCGCCTCAACTTGACCGTGCTGGCCGTCACCGCCATGGTGACACTGGCCTTTCTCATCCCGCTCGGAGCGGTGGTCCGTATCGTGGCCACTGACCGGGCCCTCTCGGTGGCCGACCAGGAAGCCCGCACCCTGGCCGGGGTGATGGCGTCGGAGAGCTCCCCTGCCGCGCTGCAGTCCGTCGTGGGACAACTCAATGCGGACGGCAGCGGCCGCCGGGTCGCCGTGTTCACCACGGGAGAGGCCACGCTTGGTGCACCGGTCGCCGTGCCGATGACACAACTCTCCTCGGCCAGGGCGGGCCATGCCTTCTCCGCGTCCTACCGGGGAACCACGCTCGTCTGGGTTCCCGTGCGCCTTCCTTCGGGGACGGTGGTCGGGGTCGTGAGCGTGCCGGGCAACCTCCTGACCGCGGGGGTCTGGAAGGCATGGCTGGTCCTCGCGGCGGTCGGCGCAGCCATCCTGGGTTTGGCCCTCCTCCTCTCGGATCGCCTTGGACGCTCTCTGGTTCGATCCATCGAGGACCTGGACACGGTGACCCGACGTCTGAGCACCGGCGACCTGGACGCACGTGCCGTGCCGGCGGGGCCGGCGGAGATCGAGCACATGGGTCGGGCCGTCAACGCGCTTGCCGAGAGGATCATCGAGTTGCTCGAACTCGAACGCGAACAGGCGGCCGACCTCTCCCACGGGCTTCGCACGCCGCTCACGGCGCTCGCGCTGGAAGCCGACGCACTCACCGAGCCCGGGGACCGACAGAAGATGCGGGCCGCAGTGCACGACCTTACCGAGGCGGTGAACGGCGTCATCGTCGAGGTCCGCCGCGCCCGTCCCCAACCGACACCCGAGACGTCCGACATCACCGAGACGATCAGGAGCCGGCTGATCTTCTGGTCCGTTCTGGCTGAGGAGCAGGGTCGACGATGGACCTTGGAGCTGCCGGAGATCGCCCTCAGCGTCTGCGTCCCTGCGCCCCAGCTGGTGGCGGCGATCGACGCCCTGGTCGGCAACGTCATCGCCCACACCCCCGAGGGGACGCCCTTCCGGGTGACGCTGTCGGCCTCGGCGGCGCAAGCGATGCTGGTCGTCGAGGACGATGGACCGGGATTCCCCGTCGGTCCAGTCGATCAACGCGGGCATAGCGGGGGCGGCTCCACCGGCCTGGGTCTCGACATCGCTCGCCGCACAGCCGAACGCGCGCACGGGAGCATGGTCACCGGTGCTGCGCCGGGCGGCGGTGCACGCGTGGAGATCAGCTTTGAACGAGCCCTGGGAACGCCAGCAGCCGATGCTCGCGAGATTCATCTCGCGCGAGCGTGACGCCTCCATCGCTGCCGGCTCATATCTGAGACCCGGGCGCTCGCAGGCTGGACGCTCATTCGGCCACCGCCGGCTGCAGTCCGAACCGCGCCGTCGCGGCTTCAGTCGGCCCGGCGGTCGAGCTGCCCCCAGCGCTCGGCTGGATCATGGTGGCGGTCCCGTTCTGGCACTTGGCGCCCAGGAGAAAGACCGCGCTTGAGCCGGTGAAGCGGACAAGGGCTTCCTGCGGCCCACTACTCTGCACCGTCACCTGGAACCCGTCTGCGGGGACGGCACTCTTCAGCACGACGGCGCTTCCCTGGCACGTGACGGTGATAGATCCGCCGGCGTTCGAGAAGGTCGTCGCGGCCGTTCCTGGCGTCACCGACGTCGCGGGCTGCGTCGTCGTGGTGGTGGTCCGTCCTGGCGGAGGAGGGACGCTCGAGCTGGCCGGCGCTGTCGTCGTGGTGGTCGTCACGACGGTGGTACCTGGCCCTCCGTCGGCAAGGTCGTGGTCGTGGTCGCCGATGCGGCACGACCCCGGACGGCAGATGTCGACGGCCTCGTCGGCGGATCAGTGGACTGGGTCGGCGAGGACGGCATGGACGTGGTCGGGACGATCCAGGTCGTGATCGCCCTCCGCGTCACGGGCGATGAGGTCGCGGCACTTGCGACACCCGGTGCAGGAATGACGGGATCCGGGGGAGCGGCGATCGCTCTGGTGACAGCCCCGACACCCACCCAGCTGACGACGGTCGCCGCTGCGGTGGCGACGACCCAGGCGGCAATCGGAAGAGGCGTCACTCGGCGCATTCAGCGATTCTCGCCGCTGCAGTCGCAGGTCCGCACTAAGGCGATGATAAATCGCAAGTCACGGTCTCTGGCCCGTGCCTATCGAAGCCAGGACGAACTCGTGTGTCACGACGCGCCTCGCCCGGCGCAAGTCCCGCGCCATGGCCACCAAGACGATGCGAATCCTGCGAGGGACTGAGAATCGAGTCCGTATCCGAGGATCTTTCCAAGTTTTAACCCTGATGCCAGAACGCTTTATCGAACGAGCCGAATGCGATCTTTACCATGACGCTCACAGCAGGTACCGGAATACGCCGGATACCGACGAGGGAAACTAGGAGGCTACGCATGACACGCAAGTGGGTATTCGGTATGGCCGCGTCACTCGGTGCAATCTCTGCAATAGGCATGCAGGCGGCTCCTGCTCTGGCAAGTTCGAGCGTTGGCCCAAGCACGAAGTCCGCAATCGTCGGTGTCCTCGGTTACGAAGGCGGCGGCCCCTCCAACACATTCCACCCGACGTCGGGGACAGTCGAGGTGGAGTTCACGAACCCGCCGCTGGTTCTCCTCAAGAAGGTGGGAAACTCGGGACACTTTCGCATTCCCCTCGGACCTGGCAATTACACCGTGATCGGGTGCGGTCCCAGCTCGAGCTCGAGCGGGGGCTCGTCGCTGTGTGGCCAGCCCCAGAACATCACCCTGAAGGCGGGCGAGGTGGACCACATCCGGCTCATCTGGGCCTACGTCCCCTGATCTCACGAGGTTGTTGAAACCGTAAGGTGTCCGGGTCCGGGCGGGCATCATTTCCGTTTCGTATGCGTCGTTGCTCCGACCACTCAATGGCACCGAGGGCCATTGAGTGGTCGGGCAGCTTCGGAACATGCGAGGGACGACACAAAACACGGAGACCGACCACAACCTCCACCGAGATTTCCCGCAACATCGAGTTGTCACACAGCCAGGAGACCGGGGGGTCGCGGATGGCCAGTGGCGCATCGCATGGAGTAGACCCGCTTCGGCGGGGTCGCTTCGCGTCACCAGGGGAAGCTGCCCCGTCCCCGAAGGGCGACAAGTGAGGACGGGGCGCTTCGACCCCCGACGGCGCAGTGGTTTGGGACCCTGGGACTTTGGCGTCTCCCAGGCCGCTAGGCCGACGATTCCTTGAAGGTTAGGGAAATGTCACTCCGGATGCAATAAGGGACCGGGCGTGCCCATTTGGCATTCGCGCAGTGTTCATTCCACGGTCGCGGTTCCGTTTCTTTCGAGCAAGCAAGCCTCTGTACGGTGCGGAAACGGCCGTCGGGGTGCTCGGACCGCACCCACTCACGGCGGTGCGTTGCGGCCCTCGGCTTCGGCCGGGGGTCGTGTCGCGTGTTCACACGGCGTTCATCCCGAATCCGCAGTGTTCTGCGCCGGCTGGCTGATAAGACGGCTACAGCCAAAGACCCTCCCCTGGACTACTTGGCGCGATTCGGCCTCGCCACACTCACTCCCCCCCGTGGCGGGGTCGCTTCGCGTCACGCCGCAACTGCGGCCCTGCGCCTACAAGCACCCGGTACGCGCTACCTTCAGCGATCACGTCGACCACGTTGAGGCAATGTTCGGCGCCGGCTGACGCCATCGAGACTCACTTCACATATCTGTCTCGCACCAGATTGGTGAACAGCGTCCCATCCCAGAAGGCCTCTTTTGCGCTCTCGGCATTTGCGCCACTGTGGAGCGTGTTCGTCCATTCAAGAAGGCGTACATCACGTCACCGGCTGATGCGCCCACCGGACTTTCCAAAGTTCAGAGCTGCGACACAGAGACACGCACGACTGGTAGACGCTTGCTCCACTCGAGTAACGGTAGAAGGCCTGAATCAGGCGGAGGTGACAACGTTTCGACGACATGGCCGTGCTCGACCTCCCCGACGTGACCCAGGAACTCGCTGGCGGCTTTCAGAACGAGGGTCTCGTTTGCTTGTCTCGAGCGCGGTCTTCCGCTGAGCCAGGGCGAGGATGGGGCTCCCGCGAGACCAGCGGCGGCGGGCGATGCGATGAGCCACCAGAGAGTCGATGAGGCCTGCACGATCATGTTGTGGACGATGAGACTGAGCAACATGGACCCAGAGGGGAGTCAACGTCTGGCCGCGAATGGGGATGGTGGCGAATCTTGCGCGCGAGTTGCTGCACAAACTCGCGCACGTGCGCGGTGGCAAAATCGAGCGAACGCATCTTCAGCGCATACCAGCAGGTCGTATCGGTGGGCCGTAGAGGACTCGAACCTCTGACCCCTTCCGCGTCATGCAAGTGCGCTACCAACTGCGCCAACGGCCCCGAAGCAGAAGACCCTACCACCGGGGTCGATTCACCCCTGGCCCCTGGTCGGCGCAGGTCACCCGGCGACGGGGCACCGTGACTCCCTACAATTGGGATCCGTGAGCCAGCACGAAGACATCAACGCATACCGCCCGGACGCCGGGACGACGAAGGGCGCTGCGACCAGCCCGCTCCCCGACCTCGAGCGCCACCTCGAACGGATCGACGTCGACGGCTACACCATCCTGCCGAACGCCATCGAACCCGACCTGGTCGACGAGATCGACGAGGTCCTCCTCAAGCTCGAGCGCCAGCTCGACGCCGTCCCCGCTTCCAACCTCTTCGAAGGGCTGCACACCATTCGCATCTACAACTTGTTGGTGCACGGCAGCACCTTCGAGCAGATCCCGGTCCACCCCCACGTCCTCCCCGTCGTCGAGGGAGTACTCGATCCGGGACTCCTCATCTCGTCGCTCTCCTCCATCGCCATCGGCCCGGACGAGCAGGCCCAGCCGATCCACGCCGACGACCAGCTGATCCCGCTGGCCCGGCCGCACGTCCCGATCATCTGCAACACCATGTGGGCCATCACCGACTTCACCGAGGAGAACGGCGCCACCCGCCTGGTCCCCGGCAGCCACCTCCGTGACGAAGCGCCCAACCCGCTCGAGCAGTACGACACCATTGCGGCCGAGATGGAGAAGGGCAGCGTCCTGGTGTGGGTCGGCAGCCTGTGGCACGGCGGCGGGGCCAACCGCACCGACCAGCGCCGGGTGGGCATCGCCATGAACTACTGCGCCGGCTACATCCGCCAACAGGAGAACCAGCAACTCGGCGTGCCGCCCGCGCTGGTCAAGACCTTCCCCCGCCGCCTCCAGGAGCTCATCGGCTATTCCGTCTACAACGGCCTGGTCGGACACATCGACAAGAAGAACCCGGCCCTGGTCGTCCTCGCCCAGGACGAGGGCGTCGACATGGTCTGGGACCTGCTGGACGTGAAGGCTCAGGCCGCGGGCGGGAGCGCAGCCGGGGCCACCGGCCAGACGTAGTCGCGCGGGTCGAGCGGGCCCTTGCACTGGGTGAAGCGCACCTCGTCGTAGCCCTGGGCCCAGGCCCGGTGCCAGCCGACCTGTTCGTGGTGGAGGCGAGCGAGGTCGCACTCCCCCACCTCCTGATAGTGCTCGGCCAGCGCGAAGAGCACGCCCGCCGAGGCGATGGCGTCCGCCGAGGCGTCGTGCGCGTGGCCGAGATACACGCCGTAGTGCTCGCACAACTTCGTCAGGGTGCGTGGGCCCCGGCGCTCGGGGTCGACATGGCGATCGATGACCGAGGCATCGAGCACGGGCCCGGACCAACCCCGCTCGAACAGGCCATGACCCCACCAGAGTCTGGCTTGGGTGTCGACCATGGTCAGGTCGTAGTCCAGCTTCATTCCGGCCACCGGCACCCCGCGCCGGCCGGCGGAGACGATGGCGTCGCTGACGACGGCGACGGCCAGGTCGAGCGGCATGCCCTCGGCCCGGGCCCGCTCGCTCGTGATCCCGTGCACCTCGGTCGCATCCGCCGGGATCTCTCGGCCCGGGTCGATGAGCCCGGACCAGCTGCGCACGACGACACCGGCCTCGACCAGGACGAGGGCGTAGGACACGGGGACATCGTTGAAGCGGTCGATGCCGGTCGTCTCGAAGTCGAACGCCAGCACCTCCCCCGCCGTCCATCGAGCCATGCGTCGAGCTTGGCAGCACCCTGTGACAGAGAGGCGGATCCCCGCCAGATCGCCGACCAGGGCCGGGGCGAGCAGCGGACCGGCCGGCGGTCGTAGTCTCCGGGCGTGGGTGGAGCCGCGATCGGGACCGAAACCTCTGCTTGGGCGCCGCCTGAGGGTGCGGCCGACCGGCCTGGTGCCGACCCGCTGGACGACGCCACCTACGAGTTTCCGACGGTCTCCGCTGACCCCTACGCCTACGCCCGCTTCGCTGGACACCTCCCGGCGCTTCGGCTCCCCGCCCCCCGGCCCGGCGGGGTTCTCACCCGCGCCACCGCTCGACGAGTCTTGATCGCCTGGTCGGTCGTCGACCTGTGGGCCTTCGTGGCCGCCCTCCGTCTCGGGCCGGGCCCCTTGGCTCCGATTGCGCTGGCCGGGCTGATCGCCACCTGTTGGCACCTCCGGACCTCGTCACGCCGCCGCACCGTGGTCAGTCGGGCTACGGGCGCGCTCGGTCCCGCTCTGGCCCCACTCGGCGCCACTGCCTCGCGTCACGCGCACCGCGGCGGTCATCGCCCGCCGCCCTCTGCAACGGCACGCCACGTTCTCGCCCCGGGCCCTGCGCCGCCGGCGGCCCCTCGTCGGCACGAGGCGACCGAGCGACTGGTGGCCGGCGACCGTCTCTCCGAGCATCCTCGTGGCCGGCGGTTCGGTCATGGCCGGTGCCGTCGTGCACAGCGTCCTCAGCGGCGCGGGACCGCTGCATTGAGCGCCGGGTCCCAACTCCTGAAGACCGGAACCGTGCGGAGCGAGACGAGTGCCGACCAGCCGGATTGGCTCAGCTGAGTCGTGCGATCGTCCCGCCCAGAACGAACGAGCGTCAACCGGTCCAGGTGGGCCGCCGCCGCATCGGTGCTTCTCGTGGCCGGCGCCCTCAGCTGGGCGGCACCCGCCGCCGGCGCCGGCGCCGAGACCGCCCGCCTCGCCGCGGCCTCCGACGAGACGACCACGACGGTCAGCGACCCCGCCGCCCTCGTCCACCCGCTCGATGGGACCGGTACGGGCGCCGTGA
The DNA here is from genome assembly GCA_963840435.1 of uncultured Acidimicrobiaceae bacterium. Lineage (GTDB taxonomy): Bacteria > Actinomycetota > Acidimicrobiia > Acidimicrobiales > RAAP-2 > Bog-473. The sequence goes on from CAWIYY010000003.1 coordinate 730,690, forward strand.
CCCCGGGCACCGTGGGCGAGTTCCCCGGTGCCGACCTCCCCTTCGGCATGATCCAGTGGAGCCCCGACACGACCCCGAACGCCGTCCAGTCCGGCGGGGGCTACGACATCAGCGACACGAGCATCGAGGGCCTCAGCCTGACCCACCTCAGCGGGACCGGGTGCCAGTCGTACCAGGACGTGCCCATCCTTCCCACCGTCGGTGCCGTAGGCGACGCTCCCGAATCGGCCAGTCAGCCCTTCTCGCATCAGCACGAGGAGGCGGCGCCCGGCCGCTACCAGGTGGAGCTCGCCCCCGGTCCGAGCCCCATCGACGTAAGCCTCGCCGTGACGACTCGGACCGGCATCGCCCAGGTCACCTTCCCCCAGGGCACCCAGTCCAACCTCCTGTTCAAGGTCGGCGGGAGCGTGAACCCCGTCTCGGCCGACCAGGTCCACGTGGTGGGCAACGACGAGGTGGAGGGTCAGGTCACGAGCGGGCAGTTCTGCGGGACGGGCAACAACTACACGGTCCACTTCGTCGCTGCGTTCGAGCAGCCCTTCACCGGCCACGGCACCTGGACGAGTGCAGGCGTCGATGCCGACACGGGTGCCTGCACCGGCACCAGCTGCGGCGCCTACGTGAGCTTCGACACCGACTCCCCCGACGCCGCTCGGCGCACGGTCACCATGAAGGTCGCCCTGTCGTTCGTCAGCACCCAGGATGCGGTCGACAACCTGGCGGCCGAGGATCCCGGCTGGTCCCTCAGCCACGTGGCCGATCAGGCCACCGCACGCTGGAACACCGTGCTGGACCGCATCGACGCCGCCGGGGGCACACCGGCCGAGGAGCACACCTTCTACACCGCGCTCTACCACTCCCTCCTCTTCCCCAACGTCGTGTCGGACGAGAACGGCCGCTACGTCGGCTTTGGCGGCCACACCGAGACGGTGGATGCCGGCCACAGCGCCGAGTACGCCGACTTCTCCGAGTGGGACATCTACCGGAGCGAGGTGCAGTTGATCAGCCTGCTCGACCCCGGCGCGGCGGGCGACATGGTGCAGTCGCTGGTCGACGACGCCAGCCAGAACGGCTGGCTGCCCAAGTGGGCCATCGTGGGCGGGGACGAGTCGCAGATGAACGGCGACTCGGCGGACCCGATCATCGCCGACGCCTACGCCATGGGGGCGACCCACTTCGACGCGTCGGCCGCACTGCGCGGCCATGGTCAAGGGCGCCACCCAGAACGAGACCGGCCACGGGCTCGAGATCGAGCGCCAGTACCTGAGCCAGTATCTGAGCCAGCACTACGTCAACGCCGGCTCACTCGACCTCACGTCCATCGACTACTCCATCGGCGGGTCGGTAACCCTCGAGTACGCCATCGACGACTTCGCCATCGCCCAGCTGGCCGAGTCCCTGCACAGTTCCACGACCGCCACCGAGATGGAACAGCGCGCCTCGAACTGGGAGTACGAATTCGACCCGACCACCGGGTACGTCCAGGCCCGCGGGCCCGACGGCAGCTTCCCGCCCGGGGCGGCCTTCGAGACGTCCCAGTTCGAGCCGGGCGGCCAGACCGGATTCGAGGAGGGCAACGCGATCCAGTACACGTGGTCGGTGCCCCAGGACCTCTCCGCCCTGGCCTCGCTCATGGGCGGGGACGCCGCAGCGACCAAGGCGCTGAAGACCTACTTCACCTCGCTGAACGCCACCCGCTACCAGCCCTACGACTGGTCGGGCAACGAACCCAGCGAGTGGGCCCCCTGGGAATTCGACGTGTTCGGCGCGCCCGAGGACACCCAGTCGACCGTGCGCGCCATCGTCGACGACGAGTACGCCGACGCACCGGTCGACGAGCCGGGCAACGACGACCTCGGTGCGCTCTCGTCGTGGTACGTCTGGGGCGCCCTGGGCCTCTTCCCCATCACGCCCGGCGCGGCGACGCTGGCGCTGGCCAGTCCGCTCTTTCCCTCGGTGCGCATCGAGCTGCCCGACGGTCACCGCCTCGTCGAGAACGCCCCGGGGGCGGCGGCCTCACGGCCCTACATCCGGGCCCTGAGCGTGCACGGCGTCACGCGACCGGCGGCCGGAAGCGGTTCGTGCACCTCGGGCGCCTCGGCCTCGAGCGGTTCGAGTGACTCGGCGCCGGCCGGCCAGTGGAACCTGCCGTGGCTTCCGGCGTCGGTGATCAAGACCGGGGGGACGCTCGACTTCACCCTGTCGGCCAAGTCCAACCCCGCGTGGGGCACGGACCCCGCCGACGCCCCGCCCTCGTACACGGCGGGCCAGCTCCCCGCAGTCGGCTACTCGGTCCCGAGCGGCGCCCTGACGGTCAGCGCCGGGCAGCCGGCTGTTCTCCGGCTCGGTGCTGCCTCGGCCGACGGCCGGGCTCAGACGGTCTCCTGGCACGCGGCGGCGCTCCCCGCCGGCGTGACCGTGACGCCGTCGTCGGGCACCCTCACCTCCTCCTCGTGCGCGGCGCTGAGTCAAGCGCCGGAGAGCCTGCAGGTCACGGCCAGCACGCCGGGCACGTATCCGATCGACATCACACTGCACACGGCGGCGGGTCAGAACCTCCCGCCGGTGGTGGTCGACCTGACCGCGGGGAGCTGAGTCGCCGCCGGCCGCCACCAACGCGCAGGTCTCTGTCCACCAGCAGGAGGGGTAGCCTCGCTGCGCCCAGGGACCTCAGCCGTCGGCCGGCTTCGGGTGGACCCGGGAGGGACGACGCAAAGGAGGGTGCATGGCAGAGATGAGGGCCTTGCAGGTGACCCGTCACGGCCAACCCGGGGAGGTGCTCGCCGTCACCAGCATTGAGCGACCCGAGCCGGGACCGAACGAGGTCCGGGTGAAGGTCAGTGCGGCCTCCCTGAACTTCAACGACATCGACCGCTGCCGGGGCAACCTGGTCTCCGTGCCCACGCCCCCGCCGTTCACGCTCGGCATGGACGTGTGCGGCGTCGTCGACGCGGCCGGCGAGGGTGCAGAAGCCTGGTTGGGCAAGCGCGTCGTGGCCATCACCAAGAATGCTCTCGGCGGGATCGCCGAGTACGCCATCGCCGACACTATCTCGGTGTTCGACGCACCCGAGGGGTTCGACGATGCCGAGGCCACCGCATTCTTGCTGACCTTCCAGACCTCGCACCTTGCCCTGTTCAAGCGGGGACGACTCTCGGCAGGCGAGACCCTGGTCGTGCACTCGGCGGCCAGCGGATTGGGCACGGCGGGGATCCAGCTGGGCAAGGCCGTGGGTGCGCGCGTCATCGCCGTGGCCGGTGGAACCGAAAAGGGTGCGCTCTGCACGGCGCTCGGCGCTGATCTGGTGGTCGACCACACGGCCGAGGACTTCGTCGAGGCGGTCCTGCGCGCCACCGGAGACCAGGGCGCCGACGTGGTCTACGACCTGACGGGCGGCGACTTCGTCGAGCGCTCGTGGCGCTGCACCGCCCACGGAGGCCGCTACCTGGCGGTGGGATTCGCCGACGACGACGCCAACGGCATGACCGGCAGACCGCTCCGCATGGCCTGCATCGGGAACATCGACATCGTGGCCGTGATGTTGGCCTGGGTCGATGCGGTCGACCCGGGCATGCGGCGTTTCGGCTTCAACCCGTTCGGCCGCGACGTGGCCGACCAGATCCACACCGATCTGCTCCGCTTGGCCGCCGAAGGAAAGATCCGGCCGGCCATCGGCGAGCGGGTCACGATGCAGGAGGCGGGGAGAGCACTCGATGCGCACGAGGCGCGCCGCTCGCTGGGCCGCACGGTGGTCGTCGTCGATCCCGCGCACACGGCGCTCGGCCGCACCGCGTGAGCGAGGTGGAGTACACCTGGCGCGACTCGGAGCTGCACAGCCGCCCGCTCCTCGCCCTCAACTGGGTGGGTGGGCGGCTCAACCGGGTCGGCGTCGAGTTGCCGTCGTTGCGCCCCGATGCGGTCGTGCGGGCTGCGGCCAAGATGGCGGGCTCCGACGACCTCGGCAGCGACTCCTTTCGCGAGCCGCTCGAGGTGTTCCTCCACGCCTGCGAGGAGGAGGCCGAGCTGACCACCTTCGGGCGCATCCTGGTCTCGAAGATGCTGGCGTCGTCGCTCTCGAATCGCATTCAGCTCCATCGCTGGTCGCTCGACCATCCCGCAGTGAAAGACGAGCGCATTGCGAGCCCCTGGATCATCGTCGGACTGCCCCGGACCGGGACCAGCGTGCTCTCCATGCTGCTCGGGCTCGATCCGGTGGCCCGGCCCCTGCTGCAGTGGGAAGCGGCGCGCCCCATCCCTCCGGCAAGCCTGGAGGAGGCGGCCGAGGATCCCCGCATCGCCCGCTCGGCCAAGGACCTCGAGGGATTGATGAAGCTCAATCCTCCGCTCAAGGCCATGCACCCCTTCGGGGCCACCCTGGCCGAAGAGTGCGTCGCCCTCTTCATGTACGACGTGCGCAGCATGGCGATCGAGACGCAGGCCCACGTCCCGTCCTACGCTCGCTGGCTCGAGCAGGCAGACATGACCCCCGCCTACGCCCAGCATCGCCTGGCCCTCCAGACATTGCAGTCACGACAGCCGACGGAGCGCTGGATCCTCAAGACACCCAACCACCTCTGGCACCTCGACGCCATGCGTGCCGCCTACCCGGACGCCCGGGTCATCTGGACCCACCGGGACCCGGGTCCGGTCGTGACCTCACTGGCCAGCCTGGCCAACGCGGGACAGCGCCCTCTCACCAGTCGAACCGACCCGCGACCCACCGCTGAGGAGTGGAAGCGCAAATGTGCCTTCGCGCTCAACTCGGCCATGGCGTTCGACAAGGGCGCCCCGGACGGCTGGTGCCAGCACCTGCACTACGACGCCTTGATGGCCGACCCCGTCGAGGCCGTGTGCCAGCTCTACCGGACCTTCGGAGAGGAGGTGGGGTCGCTGCACGTCCGGCGCATGCGCTCCTTCCTGGTCGACCGGCCGGCCGATGCGTTCGGTCGCCACCGCTACGACCCGGCCGACTTCGGCTGGACCTACGCCGGCCTGGCCGCCGAATTCGGGGACTACATCGACCGCTACCGAATCGAGACCGCCGCGGTCCGCTGATCCTCGCCCCTGGCACGAACTCGGGGACACCGGCCTGCCCGGTCGGAGGCCCGCACGCATTCCCGCACGCCGGGTTGCTAGTGTGCACCCGCAAACAAGAACCTGTTCTATTGTTCCGAGTATCCGGGAGAAGAATCCGCAGAGGGTCCTGTCTCCACTGACCGGGGGGTTTGGCCATGAGAACGTTCACCGGCATGCGGGTCGTGGGGCTGGCGCTCCTCCTCACCGCCTTGACTGCCACGGGGATCGTCGCGTCGCCCGCCACCAGCGGCGCGGCATCCTCCTCGGCCAAGTTCGGCTCGCTCCCGTCGCCGTGCGGCAAGGGGAGCGCAAAAGGGTCCACCGACGTGGGCGTGACCAATTCCACCATCAACATCGCCTACGGCGACGACCGCGGATTCTCGGGCCTCCCCGGCCTCGACCAGGAGATGGGCGACGCCGTCAAGGCGATGATCGCCTGGTGCAACGCCCAGGGCGGCATCAACGGGCGCAAGATCGTGGGCGACTACTACGACGCGGCGATCACCAACGTCGACTCCGTGATCACCCAAGCTTGCAAGAAGGACTTCATGCTGGTCGGCGAGGGCTTCGCCCTCGACAGTCTGGGCGAGCAGACCCGGCTCGGCTGCAACCTGGCCGCCGTGCCCGGGTTCACGGTCTCCCCGGTCGTCGCCAATGCCTACGAGATGTACCAGGCCACGCCGAACCCGGCCGACTACAGCCCCGTCTCGAGCGCCTACGAGATCACGAAGCTCTTCGGCAAGGCCAAGACCCAGAAGGTGGGCCAGTACAACTCGACCCTCTCGACCCAGCAGGTCTCGATGGCCAAGGCAGTACAGGCCTATACCGAGACTGGCTGGAAGTTCCTCAACTGCCCGGTCCAGATCAACTACAACGGCGAGGCCAACTACACGCCGTTCGTCCAGAAGCTCCAGAGCTGCGGGGCCCAGATCGTCTACAACGACTCCACCCCCGGACCGACCCTCTACGGCGCGCTGCAAGCGGAGAACCAGCTCAACTACAACCCGATCTGGGTCCTGGACTCGGGCGCCTACACGGCGGCCTTCGCGCAGTGGAACACGGCGGGCCTGGGCAACAACGTCTACGTGCGGATCTCCTACGAGCCGCTCGAGGCGGCCAAGGTCGTTCCCGCCGTGGCCCAGTACATCTCGATCGTGAAGAAGAACGGTGGACTCATCTCGCAGCTGGGAGAGCAGTCCACCTCCTCGTTCCTGCTCTGGGCCACCGAAGCGAAGGCATGCGGGTCCAACCTCACCCGCCAGTGCATGATCAACAATCTCTCCAAGGTGACCAGCTGGACCGGTGGTGGCCTCAACGCACCGGGAAACCCGTCCAAGAACCTGCCCCCCGCCTGCGGCCTCCTCATGAAGCTCAGCAATACCAAGTGGGTCCAGGCCTATCCGAAGAAGCTCGGGACCTTCGACTGCTCGCCCAAGTACATCGTCAAGAACTCAGGTTCGATCGTGGGCACGACGCTCAACGCCCAGCGCTACGCGACGCAGTACGCGACGTCTTCGGTCATCAAGCCTCAGGGATGAGCGCACGGCGCGCCGGTCCGTCCGACAGGTGACCTGAACGGGCGGGAGCTCCGGCCATGCACCTCTTCCTCGAATACACCATCCTGGGCCTGGTCACGGGCGCGGTCTACGGGATTGCCGCCTCGGGACTCGTCCTGACCTATACGACCTCTGGGATCTTCAACTTCGCCCAGGGCGCGATGGCCATGCTGGCCGCCTTCACCTATTGGCAGTTTCGCTACGGCTGGAACTGGCCGGCTCCGCTTGCCCTGTTCGTGGTCATCGCGGTCCTGGCGCCACTGATGGGCGTGATCCTCTACGGCGGCATCATGCGCGGGCTGCGCGAGACGGCCGAGGTGACCAAGATCGTCGTCACCATCGGCATCATGCTCGGGCTGATCGCGCTGGCCCAATGGATCTGGAATCCCGGCGTCCCCCGGACCGACCAGCTCTTCTTCGGCGACGCAGCGAAATTCCAGATCTTCGGCGTCTACGTCACCGACCACGAAGCGATCGCCCTGGGGTGTGGCGTGCTCATCGCGGTGGGCATCCGCATGCTCTTCAAGAGCACGCGCACGGGTGTGGCCATGCGGGCGGTGGTGGACAACCCGGCGCTCCTCCAGTTGAACGGGGGCCGTCCCGAGAGGCTGGCCGCGTTCTCGTGGGCGTTGGGGGCCGCCCTGGCAGCACTGGCGGGCGTCCTCATCACGCCGATCAGTGGCGGCACGCTCGACGTCCACGTCCTGACGCTGCTCGTGCTCGATTCCATCGCGGCCGCCATGTTCGGGCGCCTCCGCAGCATCTGGCTGACCTTCGCCGGCGCGCTGGTGCTCGGCCTGGCCGGTACCTACGTGCTCGGGTACTTCCCGGACAACTGGTCCTGGGCCTCGAACTTCCGCATCGCCCTGCCGATGATCGTGCTCTTCGTCGTCCTCATCGTGCTGCCCCAGGACCGACTGCGCGGCGCCACGCTGCTCCGCACCCGGGAGCGATTCACCGTCCCGACCCTGCGATCGGCCTCCATCTGGGGTGTCATCCTCATCGTCGTGGTGCTCGGCCTCGAGCCGATCATGAACGGCGGCGACATGGGCGGTCTGACCATCGGGATCATCTACGCCATCATCGCCCTGTCGCTCACGCTGCTCACGGGTTACGCCGGCGAGATCAACCTGGCCCCGGTCTCTTTCGGTGCGATCGCCACCATCATCGTGGTCCATCTCGGCCTGACGGGCTCCGGAACGGCCCAACGCATCACCCTGTGGGGCATCGTGCTCGGTGTCGTCGTGACCGCCATCGTCGGAGGGCTCATTGCGCTGCCCGCGCTCCGGCTCCGCGGTCTCTACCTGGCCCTCGCCACGCTCGCCTTCGGGGTCTTCGTCTCCGACATGATCATCGCCGACATCCTCCCCCACGTGTTACCCATCTTCCACGTGCACTTCTCCATCTTCCCCAACGGCGCGCTCCAGGTCCCGCCGCCGAAGCTCGGCCCACTCGACTTCGACTCGCAGAAGACGTTCCTGACCGCGTCCACCTGTCTCTTCGTGCTCCTCGGGATCGGCCTCATCGCATTGCGCCGCAGCGGCTACGGCCGTCGGCTCACCGCCATGAAGGACAGCCCGGCGGCTGCGGCCACGTTGGGCCAGAACCTGGTCAAGCTCAAGCTGTCGGTCTTCATGCTCTCCGCGGCGATCGCCGGCTTGGGCGGGATCCTGTTGTCGGCCGAGTCCGGCAGCGTGGACGCCAACACCTACATCATCTTCGTGAGCCTGGCCCTCGTGATGCTGACCGTGGTGGGCGGTATCGGCAGCGTGGCCGGGGCTCTCATGGGCGGGATCCTGGCCGGGACCGCCTTCCAGGCCCTGACCTCCACGTTCACGAACCTGAGTACCGACCATGGCGGCGGCGGGTTCTGGAACGTCATGGCCAACCTGTCCCTGGTCGCTCCTGCGCTCATCGGCGTCAGTCTGGGGCGGAACCCCAGCGGCGCCGTGCCCCAGATCGTGGCCAGCTACCGCCCCCTGTGGCAGGTGAAGTCGGTGCTGGCCCTCGGCGTGGTGGCCGAGGGCGTCTTCTACGTGCTCACCCTCACCCATGTCATGGGCGACTGGTGGTTCGTGCTGGCCACCGCGGTCATCGTCCTCGTGCTCCCGCTCGTCGGCCGGGCCGTGCAGCCCGAGGCCTTCGCCGCCGCGGCCCCGCTGCGGCCCAGCGCCAGGCGCGAACCGGAGCAGCTGCCGCCACTGGTCGCCGATCTGCCCGCCGTCGAGGGGGTGGCCGATGCCCGCTCTTGAGATCTCGGACGTGTCCCTGGCCTTCGGCGGAGCCCAAGTGCTCAGCGACGTCTCGATCTCGGTGCCGGAGTCCGGAGTCACGGGACTGATCGGTCCGAACGGTGCCGGCAAGACCACCCTCTTCAACGTCGTCAGTGGGCTGCTGGCGCCCAAGTCCGGGCGGGTCCTCATCGACGGGCACGACGTCACCAAGGCCGGCCCGGCGGCACGTGCCCGACGGGGCCTGTCTCGCACCTACCAGCGCCTCGAGCTGTTCACGTCCCTGACCGTCCGGGACAACATCCGCGTGGCCGGCGAGATCCGCAACACCTGGGGACGGCGGGGCCGGATCGACGTCGGGGCAGAGACCGAGCGCACCATTGAGCTGGTCGGGTTGGGCGACGTGGCCGACCGGGAGGTGAGCGAGCTGCCGACCGCCCGGGCCCGGGTGGTCGAAGTGGCCCGCGCCCTCATGACGCAGCCAAGGGTCCTGCTCCTCGACGAACCGGCGTCCGGACAGACCGAGCAAGAGACGGCGGAGTTCGGCAAGCTCCTGCGCCAGCTGGTCGATGAGCGGGAACTGGCCATCTGCCTGGTCGAGCACGATGTGAACCTGGTGATGGGGGCCTGTGCGTTGATCCATGTTCTGGACTACGGGCAGATCATCGCCAGCGGCACACCTGATCACATCAAGAGCGATCCGGCAGTGGTGAACGCGTACCTCGGGACCCCATGAACGCCACCGCCCCCATCCTCGAACTCCGTGACGTCCGGGCCGGGTACGGACCGGTCGAGGTGGTGCACGGCGTGAGCCTGTCCGTTCCCACCGGTGCCGTGGTCGCCCTCCTGGGACCGAACGGCGGCGGCAAGACGACGATGCTGAACGTCTGCGCCGGCACGCTGGCGCCGAGCGCCGGCGAGGTCTGCTTCGCCGGCGAGGCGGTGACGAAGCTGTCTGCAGACGGCAGGGCCCGACGGGGCATCTGCACCGTGCCCGAGGGCCGGGGCATCTTCCCGAACCTCACCGTCCGGGAGAACCTCCTGATGGCCACCCAGGTGGGGGTGCCGATGGACCGGATCGAGTCGGTGGCCGTGGCCCAATTCCCCCGGCTCGGGTCCAAGCGCAAGCAGCTGGCCGGCACGCTCTCGGGCGGGGAGCAGCAGATGCTGGCGCTGGCCCGCGCCTTCGCCACCGACCCCAAGGTGCTCCTGCTCGACGAGCTGTCGCTCGGCTTGGCCCCGATCGTGGTGGGGGAGCTCTACGACAAGGTACGCGAGCTCGCCTCTGGCGGCCTGTCGATCCTGTTGGTCGAGCAATTCGCCCGTACCGCCCTCCCCATCGCCGATGCCGCTGCCGTCGTCTTGCAGGGGGTGATTGCCCACCAGGGCTCCCCGGCCGAGATGGAAGAAGCGTTGGCGGCCAGCTACCTCGGCGCGTAGTGCGGGTGCGCCGCCGACAGAGTCGATCTTCGAAGTCCAGGATTCGGCTGTGGGCGGGCTCGGCCGCGCTCAGCGGTCTCGCGTTGGCCAGCGCCACCCTGGGCGGCGTCCCCGCCGCAGGACCGACGGCAGCCGCCACGACCACGACCACGACCACACACTCGACTGAGAGCGTTCCGGCAACGCATGCGCCTTACGGGGTGGGCCGCGAGATCCTCAACCTGGTCGACGACAGCCGCGGCACTCCGGCCAACGGCAGCGCGCCCGCGCTCCCCTTCCGCACCTTGACGACCTGGGTCCTCTACCCGGCCCTCGGAGCCCCCGGGGCGCAGCCCGACGCGAACGCCCAGCCGGCGAGCGACGGCAAGCCCTTTCCCCTGATCGTGTTCGCCCACGGACTCGACTCCGAAGGGTTCATCTACGACCCGCTGCTCCAACAGTGGGTCGAGAAAGGCTTCGTCGTGGTGGCGCCGACCTTCCCGCTTTCGAACATCGCTGCTGCCGGGGGCGACACGGCAAAAGACCTCGTCAACCAACCCGGCGACATGTCGTTCGTCCTCTCCCAGGTCCTCGCGCTCTCCCAGCAGAGCGGGAACGTGCTCTCGGGGATGATCGACCCTCACCGGATCGCCGCGGTCGGCCATTCACTCGGCGCGATGACCGTGCTGGCCTGGACGGAGAACACGTGCTGCGAGGACGCTCGGGTCGACGCCGCGGTCATCATCGACGGAACCGAGACAACCTTCGGGAAGGGGCGTTTCTTCGCCGGTCGCCGGACGACGCCCATCCTCGTCCTGCACGGAACCGCCGACAAGACCATCCCCTACTCGCACGGCAAGAAGATCTACGAGGACGCCAAGACGCCGAAGTTCCTGATCAGCCTGATCGGGGCCCCCCATGTCTCATTTCTGCAACTCGGTCCGCCCGGTCAGAAGGCACCCCGCTGGGAGGACGTGGACGTGAACAGCGTGGTCGACTTCCTCGACGGCGAGCTCAATCACGACGCCCAGGGGCTGCGCGAGCTCGCTCGTGTCGGCAACACGAAGGGGATCGCCAGGTTCCAGGAACAGCTGGGCTCCTGACGCTGCCTCGACAACGGCTCCACCAGGGAATTGTCGTGCCGTTGTGCGCAAGTTGGGTAGAGGTAGGACAGGTGCGAGCGGGCACGGACGCTTGTCCAGGCATGGATGCCGATCAAACATCGAGAGCCTAGTGGCGGGCCCTCGCGATCGCCCATGAGGGCGTTGTCAGAGGAGGCATCACATGTTGGAGCGGAGTCGGGTATCGCGTCAGGCGTCGGGTTGGAGCGGAACCTGCCTGATCGAGGGAGAGTTGCATACCGAGGGGTGGCGAGAGTGCTCGGTCCTCGAGATCTCGCCCTTCGGGCTTGGGATCACCCTGCCTGACTGCCGCTCCGCCGGGAGCCAGCTCGTCGGTCGCAACGTGGCGGTTGCCTTTCCCGCGGCCAGTGATTGGGTCAGCATCCGCCTCGACGGCGAGATCAAGCATGCCGCGTTGATCCGACCGGGTCTCATGCGCGCCAGCGTCGAGTTCGTTGGCCTGTCGGAGGCCGAGCAAGCCATCGCGACCGTCCTCGGCGTACTCACGGCCATCGACGAACAGTGGGCGACCTCGCAGAAGAGCGAGCCTCCTTCCTGGCTTCCGGCCAGCGCCTGACGTCTTCGCCCTCCGTCCCGGGCCGGGAGTTGCGGCGGACGTCCACCATGGCCAGGATGGGTCGTGATCTTCGGCGCGCACGTCGTCCTGTTCAGCAAGGACGCGGAGGCTGATCGCGCCTTCCTGGCGACCGTCCTGGGACTCGACTCCGTGGACGCCGGGGGCGGATGGCTGATCTTCAGGTTGCCTCCCGCCGAGGTGGCAGTGCACCCGGACGAGACCCCCGGTGCCGGGCTCTTCATGATGTGTGACGACCTCGCTGCCGAGATGCGGTCCCTGGCGGAGCGAGGCGTGGTCTGCTCCCCCGTCGAAGAGGCGCGCTGGGGATCGGTCACGAACATCGAGCTTCCTGGCGGAGGACACGTGGGTCTCTACCAGCCGCGGCATCCGCTGGCCCTCGAGAGAGGCGACTGAGCCGCACTACCCGAGCAGGTCGATGAGCCACCCCGGTCCGACCACGGTCGCCCCCAGAGCTTCGGCCCGCCGCCGCAACTCGCGATCGGCCGTCACCAGCGTGACTCCACTCGGTTTCGTTCGAAACGGCGTCGACCAGTGCGTCGTCACCGCTCCCAGCGGCGTGGACGACCGAGACGCCATCGGCGACCCCGACGGGGACGCCCCCACGAGCCTTGCCTTCGAGAACGACTACGACCGGTGCGACAACTCCGTCCGGACGCGACCGCCGCCTTCACCTGGTCCACGAAGAGTCGGGCTGCACCAGCTCGGTCCCGCCACCAACCGGTCGGGCGCGACCCGATGACGTTCGCGGCGTCGATCAGAAGCACTCCCCCATTCTTGTCGGTCCCCATCGACTGCTGTCGGGCTTCCCGTCCTTGACACCTCACCCGGGCGGCGATCTGACTCGGACATGAGTGCCACCATGGGGGCATGAGGTCATTCGACAGCGCAGCAACGGAGTACGACGCGGCTCGTCCGTCGTATCCCGATGGCATCTACGCCATCCTCGAGACGCAATCTGGCGGATTGACCAACAAGGTGGTGGGAGACGGGGGCGCGGGGACCGGGGTGGTGTCGCGCCAGCTGCTCGAGCGCGGTGCCGTCGTTGTTGCCTTCGACCCCGGTGCCGGAATGCTCCGCCGTGCCCGTGCACGGACCCCCGGGCTGCCGGCGCTGCTCGCGGAGGCGGGCGCCATTCCGCTGCAGTCAGGGGCCCTGGATCTGCTCTGCTTCGGTCAGAGCTGGCACTGGGTGCAGCAGGACCTGGGCGCCAGCGAAGCGGCCCGCGTGCTCACATCGGGGGGCTGGTGGGCGGCATGGTGGAATCATCCCTGGGCCGATTCCGAAGGGTGGTTCGATGCCTTCTGCACGCAACTGGAGACCCGCTGCCCCGGCTATTCACGCACATCACGCGACGTCGACTGGTGTGCCGGGACCATCGCCGCCTCCGAGCTGTTTCTCCCACCCCAGCGCCATGTCGTCGCCTGGGAGCGAGAGGTCACCATTGAGGATTGGCTCGTCGACCTCAGGAGCCACTCCTACATCATCGATCTGGGTGAGCCGGCAGCGGATCTTCTGCTCGCGGACGTCGAAGCGCTCCTCCGTCGAACCTTCACGGACGGCCTGATGGTCGTTCCCTACCAGACCCGCCTCTGGACGGCTCAGCGCGCCTGACGCGGTGTCGTGGATATCAGGAACGAGCCTGTGCGTGCACGACTGAAGACGCTGTGCTGGCTCCCCCTCTCCCGGCAGGAGGGCAGCTCGCTCACTCGCCGAGGGGCTGGTCGATCGGCACGGCTCTCACATGAAAACCGCCGACCCGAGGCGGCAACGGTCCATCGACCGGTGGATCAGCTTCCTGCTCCACGCCGTCCCGTTTCGGGGCGTCCGACTGATCCTCAATCACCCTGACGTGCGCTGTGGCCGCTTTGAGTGCGACGTCACGCTCCGAGGCCCCGGCCAGCTGTTCGAGCTGACGCTTGTCTCGGCGACGCCGGAAGGGCCCACCCCTTGGTGTCGGTAGATCGCCCTGGCCCATGCCCAGAGCCTAGGGGCTGGTCTCACGGCTGGGGCGGATTGGCACCTGCGATCGTCACACGGGACCGGACGTGGCGTGGTGCCCTCCCGCTCGATGGTGCGAGAGCCAGCTCCCCGCATGCCCTCAGGATCGCACCATCAGTGCAAAATGCCGACCCGATTGACTCTGGTCTGCCCGCTGGACCAGTGGACGCCGCATCGGATGCGGCCATGTCGGCTGGGCCACGTACCTCGACCGACCTGGAACGGGGGACATGGTCACCCGTGCGGGATCGAGGCCGGGTCGATGCCGACTCCGCCTGCCGCGCTGCTGGCGTACACGGCGAGCGCGAATCGCAACACGTCGACGGCCTCTTCGCCGCTCCACCACAAGGGGCCTTCGCCGGTGCGGAGCCAGCGCAGCCAGTGGCGACCGGAATCCCGGAAGCTGCTGCCCCAGTCGTCGTCGAGCGCATGGTACGTGCGCATCTCGCCGTCGACGTAGGTCTCGAGGCTCGGTTGCTGAATGCCCCGGCCGGTACACCTGTTGACCCGTGAGTAGCCTCGATGGCCTGTCACTTCCCACCGCTCGTCATTGGTGTAGTAGTCGGAGCGGAGATACATCTCGGGGGCCAACGTGATGTCCCAGACGCCACGGATGCCGTTCTGGTGCTCCCAGGTGATCGTGGTCGGGGCGTCGACCGTGATATCGGTGAAGACCTCGGTTGCGCCCACCCACGACCTCACCTCGCGTAGCGGACCAAACAGCCACAACGCGGTCGCGAGTTTGTGCCAGCCGTCGTCGAACACCAGGATGCCCCGACCCCGGCGCATCTGTTTGAACTGCCATTCGTAGCTGGACTGGGGCACCTCCCAGCCACCCCGGCCGCTGCCGACCATCTTCATGTGGTACCCGCTGATCGCGCCGAGGTCTCCCGACTCGACGGTCTCCTTCAGCCTCTGCAACGGTTGATAGAAGAGGTAGTTCTCCATGACCCGCAAGACGCGGTCGCTCGCCTTCGCCGCGTCGAGCATCTGTTGCGCTTCGGCCAGGTCGTTGCACATTGGCTTCTGCAGGTTGAGGTGCCAGCCGTAGCCGAGCATTTCGCAGACGCCCTCGACGTGGAGCGGAACTGGAAGCAAGACCTCGGCGGCGTCGACCTCGAGTCCACTCGATGCCAGTTCGGCTGCTGTGGCGAACGTCTGGGCCTGGGGCCAGTCAACCTGTCGTTCCGCACGTCGTTGCGGGTCGGGATCGACGAGCGCCACCACCTCGACGTCAGGGTTTTCTCGATACGCCCGGATGTTCAAGTCGTAGATACGACCGAGACCGACAATGGCAGCCCGGATCGGCCTGTCAAAGGGGACGAACGTCATAGTGCCTTGCCTTCTCTCGTCGTGGGGCGGTGCGGGCGGAACAGCCCCCCGTTTCTAGCGCATGCCGCAGCACCGTCGAGATGAGTGCACGGCAGCCGGCCAGGACACGAGGACGCGCGGTTTGGACGTTGGCGTCGCCGATCTCATCCACCATCCGCCAATGCCCGGCGTCCGGCGTTCAGGGCAGGCCTCGTCCGAATCCTGAGCCGAATACAGTGACCTCGTGACGACAGTCCGGCTGGCCACGCTCAACGATCTTCCTCAGGTTGCGCATGCCCAAATGCGGGCGTTTGAGGAGGATCCGTTGATTACATGGATGCTTCCTCCCGACGACTTCGAACGGCGGGCCACGCTGCTGTTCGACAGCATGATTCGCGCATCGATGATCCACGAAAGCATCTACACGACCGATGACGGTGTCTGCACCGCGGTATGGGCGCCACCGGAAGCGTGGGCCTTCTCCGAGGAGCAGATTGGGATGATGGCCGAACCATTCGCCGAGGCGGCGGGCGAAAGAGTCGACCGTGCTCTGGGCGTTCTGCTCGAGATGGCAGACGTACACCCATCAGAGCCGCACTGGTACCTCGAAGTTCTGGGCACACATCCCGACTGGCAAAGGAGGGGGATTGCCTCGGAGGTTCTTGCGCCGGTCTTGGGCCTTTGCGATGCCGACGGTCTCCCTGCCTACCTCGAGACCCAGCGGGAGAGCAATGTCCCGTTCTACCGCCGGCACGGATTCGAGGTCATAGGCACAAAACAACTCTCGAACGGCGGACCGAACATGTGGCTGATGTGGCGTGAGGTTCGATCAGCGATGCCACCCACCGACGGCCACTAGGGAGCGTTTCTCTCGGCAGGGACTGACGCCGGGGTCACGTCTCTATGCCACCCTCCCCCATCGCAGCTTCTGGCGCTCCTGGGCTGTCAGCCCTGCCCAGACCCCGTGGAGGTTGAGGTCGCTCATTGCGAAGTCAAAGCACTCGGAGCGCACGGGGCAATCCGCGCATACTTTCCGAGCACGAGCCACATCTCCAGGATGGTTCGAGAAGAATCGGCCGGTCTCGCCCTTGCAGGCTGCATGCTGAACCCAGTTCAACAACCCGCTCGCTTCCCGACATCGGCGCTCGCTCAGGGTGCTGAACGGCGCGACGTCTCAACTCAGGCTAGCGGGAACAGGCCGCAACGAATCGGACCGGTGACCTACCCATCGCCGCCACCCAATCGCTCGACCGGCCTCCACCCCAAACCCTGCAGTCCGAGGATCGGGCATTCGCCGTCGTTTCTCGTCAGCCATGGCTTCCCCGCTTGGCCTCAACCAACCGCCCCATCGTCGCCCTCGTCCACTTTGCGCAAATGGGCGAGCTGACTGTTGCTGGCAAGCTCGACCATCTGCTCGAGCACCCCACGCTTGTCGTCTTCCGGAAGTGCCTCGACGATCTCGAGCACTTTCGCCTTGAGCTCGTCATCCGAAGCGTCGGGACCTAGCTCCTGGAGTACCCGTGTCAGGATGTCTTCGAGGTTCGTCATCGTGCCTCCGCTCTCTGCCGGTTCGTCGTCTTCGCCCAAGGTAACGTCCCGGCCGGAGATCTCCAGAACGGCGACGAGTGCTGTGGCCCCGCCTCGGCGCCACAGCGTCACGACGGACCTACCCTCAAGAGGGACGGGAGACTCGATGAGCCACCGTCCCGGCTGTGCCGAGACAACGCGTACTGAGCGACGAATGAGACGGCGCCTGGACACCTGGGTCCTCGTCAGACACTCGCGTTCGGTGACACCGACTCCTCACGTACCACCTCGATCTCTATCTCCGGGAGCAGCCGCTGCAGGCGAGACACGACCGAGCCGTGCACGATCTGTCCCAGCCGGGAACGGTGACCGCCGACGACGAGTCGGGAAGCGCCGTGGTCCAGCGCCGCTCGGGCCAGCCCCTCAGGCACCGACCCCGCGGTCATCTCGACGTAGAAGCCGCCGACCTCTGCGACCAAGTCCCGGTGCTCGGCGTGCGCTTGCGATCGCCGGTGGGTCATGCCGTCGTCGAGGCTGACGTGGACGACCAGCAGGTCGGCGTCGTCCTCGAGCGCCCGTTCGCTGGCGCGGCGAATGACGTGCTGGCCCCAGCCGCTGTCCGAGACACCCGCCACCACGGTGGGGCGGGACGCCGCGACGAGTCCGCGCGCCTCGAGCATCTCCTCCGCCACCGCCTCCAGGGTTCCGTCCATCCACGCTCGCCCGAGGGCACTGAGCGCCTGGAGGTTGGACACCCGGAAGTAATCTGCCAGCGCGCCGCCGACCCGATCGGCCGAGTACACCTTTCCGTCGGCGATGCGCCGACGGAGGGCATCAGCGGGTAGATCGACCAGCACGGTGTCCCCGGAGCGCACGAACTCGTCCGGAATCGACTCCACCGTCCCCGCTCCGGTGAGTTGCGCCACGTAGTCGCGGGCCGACACCAAGTTGGCCAGGTTGGCGGTCGTCAAGACGTCAACCCCGGCCGCCAGGATGTCCGCCACCTCCTGCCACCTGTGCCTGGTCGTGCCGACCACGGTGTGGGCCAGCTCGTCGACCAGGGCGACGCCTGCCCCGCTGGCGATCACCGCCTCGACATCAATCTCGGCGAACGTCCCGCTCCCGTAGACAACCGGGCGAGGTGGCACGACCTCCAGGTCTCCCACCTGGGCCTGGGTCTCGGCCCGGCCATGGCGTTCGATCCAGCCCACGACGACCCGCTGCCCCGCACCGGAACGAAGTCGGCCCTCCCGCAACATGGCGTACGTCTTTCCGACGCCGGGAGCAGTGCCCAGATACGTCGTCAGGGCGCCGGATCCTCCCACCAGTCCAGCCTGCCACCTCGACCGATCAAGCGCCTCGACCTGACGGTCGGGGGCAGGGCGGAGCAGTTGTGTGTTCAGCGACGCCGGGCCAGGTACAGCGCAGCGTCCTCTACCTTCTCGATTTCCCCCTCGAACTCGTCGTTGATGATCCTCTCGATGGCTTGGTAGTGCTCGTCGGTCCGGCGACCTCCGTAGGTCTTGGTGACCGCAACAAAGGTTGCCGCGTCCAGTCTGCGTACGAACTGGTGATGACGAACCTCGAAGTCATCGAACCGGGCATCGTCACGAACGGGCTGCATCGAAGCGTCCACATGGTCAAGGCGTTTTTCCCACGGAGCGCCGAATACCTCAGCCAGCCGTTCTTCGAATGGTTCCTGACCCCATGAGACCACCTCCGTCCAAACGAGGGCAAGGTGTCCGCCAGGTTTGATCAGTTGTGCGACGCGGTCGACAGCCACCGCCGGCTCGACCCAATGCCAAGCGTTGAAGGATGCAACCAACGCAACGGAGCGTCGTGGTGGGCAATCCTCGAACCGACAAACGACGATCTGCGCACGATCAGCCAGCTGCGTCTCCGCCACGGCAGCCATCTCGGCGGCAGGCTCGATGGCGGTCACGACAAGACCACGATCGACCAGTGGCTGCGTGGCTATGCCTGTCCCAGCACCCACCTCGATCGCCTCGTCCCCCGTGACGAGATGTGCCAGTTTCATGATGTCGTCGAAAAGACTCTCGGGATATCGGGGTCGAAAACGGTGATACTCCAGAGCCTGTGCTGCGAATCTCCGTGAGGCGTCAGGGGCCACCCGCCACAAGTTCGACATGACTCCAATTATCGCGTGCAGCAACCGCGCGAACCTGGTGGCACCATGCGCTGCGGGCGTTCGCGCGGCCCCTGCAGTGATCCTTTGCGGCGTTCGCTACGACGCGCCCAGGCCGAGCGACGGCCTGCATGGGCACCCTGGTAAAGCTGTGACGCGAGAGCGGCAGTTCGCCGGTTCTCGCTCATCCCATGGTGCTGGTAGGGCGTCGCAGTAGAGCTCGACGGGTACGTCCCCTGCCATCAGTCTCAACCGGTACTGGATGCCTTCGTCGCGCAGAGGATCGAGCCGGTTGATCTGGAGGAACGCTGGCGGCAGCCCGCGAAGATCCTCGGCCCTGAGTCCCGTTGCCGCAGTGGGTTAGGCCGAGATGCTCCATTGTGCGGCTGTTGTGCCAACCACGAGGCTTGCGTTTGGCGATCCGCGGCGAGGGAAAACCACGAGTCGGACCCGGTAGCCGACCGGCAAGAGCCGTACGCATATGTTCCCGGTTGCCGGGTCCTCTACTCTCGTTGCGTGCCCAGGCCCCAGCCCGGCGACCTCGCAGATCGGCGCTTGAGGCGGGCCGTATGGATCCTGGTCACAGTCGGCTTCATTGCCCTCGTCGTCGCCGGCCTTGGCGCTGGCTATGCCATCGAAGCCAACAGTCAAACCAACCGTCTCAGCGATCCTTTTGCTGACATTGGCGTTGTCTACGGTGCCGTCGTGGCTATCGGAGCAGGTGCAGTCACTCTCGGCTGCTGGATTGCGGCGCTTGTCAAACACCACCAGAGGCCCTATGACCCGAGCCGCGAGTGGTGGCTGAGTTGATGTCCAGAGCCCGAGTGACGGTCTCCGGCCTCGTCTACCGCCAAGCGGAGAACGGAGGCGGCATGAGACTACGGGGGATGGTGCGGAGGTCGGCAATAGTGGCGGCCGGGATCGCGATGGTCAGCAGCCTCGGACTGTCGGGGGTATGCATTGCCTCAGCCGCGGCGCCGGCAGCCAAAATCAAGTCGGGCGCGACCTGGACACTCGAGACAACCGTCCTTGGCCTTTGTTTCAAGGACACCTTTAACACGACCACCCACCGATTCACCTCCTTCACCGACAACGCCGTCGATCCCGGTTACGGCAAGGGAACCTGGAGCGGCGGCGGGTCATCGATCAGCATGGTTTGGACGAAGGGGGACGGCAAGGGCATGGGATTCAGCGGCACCTTCACGACGACGCCGGGCAAGAGCTACGAGGGCGAAATCACTATCAATTCCGAGTCTTACTCCGACGGCTTGCTGGCCAAGGGGTCCGCGCCGGGCTGCTGAGCCCAGTGATGCCCCAACCCGCCGACCGCTCCCTAGGGACTGGATCGAACAACCTTCTTTCGAGCGCTCTCGAGAGATGCTGGGCGACGTCCGGCGTGTCGATGAGCATCTGGAGTGGAAGGGTTGGACCGACGACAAGGTCCTTCGGCTCTTCTACACCTTCACAGAAGTACACACCCTTGCCTGGTGGATCGATGAGATCGACGATGACGACGATGAGGACGATGAGGACGATGAGGACGATGCCTGAGTCGGGCTTCGTCTCGCTGGTCGCGACGCGAAATTGACGCGAGGTGGCGCGCCGACGACGCGAAATCCCGCAAACGCGCGTCACTCCCGGTAAGCGGCGGTCAACTCGTTCAGCGCCTCTGAACGGGAGAATCCCTGGAGGCGGCGGTGAGAATCGAACTCACGTACGGGGCTTTGCAGGCCCCTGCCTAAACCACTCGGCCACGCCGCCGTGGGCCGACCGAGAGTCGGCACGAAACGAGCGGCCAGCCTAATGGACCGGCCACCGAGCATATGGAAACGGCAGGACCGGATCGGAGATCCGGCCCTCGGACCTAGTGCTTCAGGCGGGAAACCGCCCAGAAGACCCCCGCCACCACGGCGACGATGGCGATGATCTTCACGAAGAACCAGATGATGCCGATGACACTGGAAAGGAGCCAGAAAGCGACAAGGACTCCGACGACCGCCACCGCCGTCATGGCGACAGCGTGGGTGAAGCTGACCGGGGTCTTGCCTTCTCGGCTGGTTACGTCTTTGCTCACAGGCCCAATGCTACGTTCCCGCCATGCCGGTCGATACGTCACTCCGTGAGCGGAGGCGCCGGCTCCTCGAGCAGCCTGGGCTCAGGGGTGAGGAATTCTGCCGCCGCTACGCCGCCGAGGCCGACGCCTGGCTCTCACAATTGGCGGACAAGGCGGCCAAGGACGCCCAGCGCCACCTGGCCCTCCTGGCCGTCGGTGGCTACGGAAGGCGATCGCTCTGCCCCTACAGCGATCTGGACGTGGTCTTGGTCCACACCGGTCACCGTGACATCAAGCCCATCGCCGACGCCATCTGGTACCCCGTGTGGGACGAGGGCGTCCAGCTCGACCACTCGGTCCGGCGCCCCCAGGAGGTGCTGGCCGCCGCGGCCGAGGACGCCCGCGTCGCCCTGGGCCTGCTCGACGCGCGCATGGTCTGGGGCGAGCCGCGGGTGGCCGAACCGCTCCTCGAGAAGGCCAAGGCGGCCTGGCGGGACAAGCTGGGTACCAAGTACCTGCCCGTGCTCGAGGACCAGATGGCCGCCCGCCGGGCGGCCGGCGGTGACGTGGCCTTCCTCCTCGAACCCGACCTGAAGGAGAGCCACGGCGGCCTGCGCGACGTGAGCGTGTTGCGGGCCATCGCCGCCTACGCGCCCGAGCTGCCCGACTACGCCGACCTCGGCTCCGTCGACCAGGCCACCCGGCTGCTCACCGACATCCGCGTCGAGCTCCACCGGATGGCCGGGCGCGAGCACGACCGATTGCTCCTCCAAGATCAGGACCAGGTGGCGGCAGCCCTCGACTTCCCCGACGCCGACGACCTGATGGCAGCGGTGTCGAACGCGGGACGGCAGATCGCCTGGGTGAGCGACGACGTCTGGCGCCGGCGGCGGCTCTGGGATCCGACACCAACCCCGAAGAAGCGTGGCCTCCTGCGCGGGCGGTCCGCCGCCGACAGACTGCCGTCCGGTCACCTCCCGCTCGTGGACCTCGGACCCGACCTGGCCGACGTCCACGGCGAGCTGGCGCTCACCCCCGAAGCGCCGGTCTCGGACGACACCTCTCTGCCGCTGCGCCTGGCCGCCACGGCCGCCCGGCTGGACCGGCCGATCGCCAAGGGCTCGCTCTTCCGCCTGGCCGACCGCATGCCCGAACCCGGTGACCCCTGGACGACCGAGACCCGCCAGGCCCTGGTCGATCTGCTTGCCCTGGGGCCACCCGCGGTCGACACGATCGAGTCCCTCGACCAGCACGGACTCTTCGTACGCCTCCTGCCGGAGTGGGCCGCCGTGCGCAACAAGCCACAGCGCAACGCCTACCACCGCTTCACCGTCGACCGGCACCTGCTCGAGACAGCCGCACTGGCCGCGGGATTGACCGAACAGGTCGAGCGGCCCGACCTTCTGCTCGTCGGTGCGCTGCTCCACGACATCGGCAAGGGATTCCCGGGCGACCACACAACGGTCGGCATCGAGGTGGTCGGCCGCATGACGACGCGCATGGGCTTTTCGCCCGTCGACGTCGACGTGCTGGTGGACCTGGTGCGCCACCATCTCTTGTTGCCCGACACCGCCACCCGTCGCGACCTCGACGACCCCACCACCATCGCCAACGTGGCCCGGGCGTGCGGCAACCGGCTCACCCTCCACCTGCTGGCGGCGCTCACCGAGGCCGACAGTCGGGCGACCGGTCCGAGCGCGTGGGGACCGTGGAAGGCGGGACTGGTCGCCGATCTGGTGGAGCGCACGGACAAGCTGCTCCAAGGTGACGACAGCGCTCCGGCCACCGACACCATCCCCGCCGCGCACCGCCAGCTCATCGACGAGGTGCGCCAGACCTCCTTACCCTCAGTCCTTCTGCAGCCGCCCCAGGTCATCGTCGCCGCGCCAGACCGGCGAGGCCTGCTCTCCTCGGTGGCCGGTGCGCTGGCTCTTCACGGCATGGACGTCCGGGCGGCCAACGTGGCCGGCGAGGGCGGGGTGGCCGTCGAGGTCTTCACCGTCGAGGTGGCCCGGGGCACCTGGCCCGACACGGCCAAGTTGCGCGAAGACCTCACCGCCGTGCTCTCCGACAGCGTCGCCCTCGAGGAGCGGCTCTCCCAGCGCGAGCAGGTCTACGCCCAGCGCCGGCGCTCCGCCGCCCACCGCCCCGGCAGCGACGTCGGCGTGGACAATGGCGCCTCCGAGACCGCCACCGTGCTCGAATTGCGGGCTCCCGACGAAATTGGGCTCCTGCACAGGATCACTCGGGCCCTGTTCGAGGAGGATCTCGACGTGGTGTCCGCCCGGGTCTCCACGCTGGGCGAAATGGTGGTTGATGCCTTCTACGTACGGGAATCCAACGGGGGGAAGGTCACCGACCCCGAACGCCTCGCTGCCGTGACCGAGGCCCTGCGGAGCGAATTGGGCCTCTGACCCGGCCGCGATTCCCTCGTATGGCCAGGTAGAATGTAATTCAGCTATGGGCCAGGGAGAGCACGCCAGCGAAGACAGGGGTCCGCGCCTGTGGGTGATCCTGGTCGTCTGTGCTGCCGCCCTCGCCGTGGCGGCCGGCGGTCTGGCGGTGTTCGTCCACGTGCGCGACACGCCGGCCTCGGCCAGTCCCACCGCCCCGCCGCCCGCGCTCAAGGTCGTCTCCACCGCGCCGACAGGAAACAGTGTGGCCGCCGGCTCGACGATCTCCGTGCAGTTCTCCACCGACCTCGCGCCCAACACACCGTTGCCCACGCTCGACCCGCCGGTCGCCGGTTCATGGGCGGTGCTCTCACCGTCCATGCTCCAGTACCAGGCCACCGGACCCCTGGTGCCCGGCGCCAGCGAGACGCTCACCATTCCCGGTGGGCCATCCGGCGTCATCGGCTCGCAGGGCCAGCACATGAACAAGACGGTCACCTCGTCATTCACGGCGGCGCCCGGCTCGACGCTGCGGCTCCAGGAACTGCTGGCCGAGCTCGGATACCTTCCTGTCTCGTTCACGCCGGCCGCGCCACTCACCTCGCCGACGCAGGAGGGCAACGATCAGCTCGGCACGTTCTCGTGGCGCTGGGCCAACCTGCCGAGTTCGCTCACGTCGCTCTGGGTCCAGGGGCAGCCCAATGTCATCACCAGTGGCGCCGTGATGAACTTCGAGAACCAGAACGGCCTCAAGACGGACGGGATCGCGGGGCCCCAGGTCTGGACCGACCTGTTGGCCGACGTGCAGAGCGGCCACGGCGACGCCAATGCGTACAACTACGTACTGGTCAACAAGGCGCTGCCCGAGACGGCGACGGTCTATTCGAACGGCGCCGTCGCCTACAGCACGCCGGCCAACACCGGCGTGCCCGGCGCACCGACGGTCGACGGGACGTTCCCCGTCTATGCCCGCTACACCGTGACCACCATGCGGGGGACCAACCCCGATGGGTCGCATTACGTCGATCCCGGCATCCCCTGGGTGAGCTACTTCAACGGGGGCGACGCCCTGCACGGCTTCGTCCGGGGCTCCTACGGCTTCCCCCAGAGCGACGGGTGCGTCGAGATGCCGCCGGCCAACGCCGCGGTCGTGTTCCCGCTCACCCCGCTCGGGACCCTGGTCACGGTCGAGGGCTGACCGTCCCGGTTCGGCAGACGTCGTGACAGACCACACCATCGACACCGGACAGGCGACCCAGCCCGAGCACGAGGCCGTCACCGAGGCCAGCGCAGGAGGAACGGACCGTTCCCCCACCACGACCGAACCGGGCACGGGAGGGAACGGCAGCGCGGGCTCCGACACCGAGACCGTGCGGGCGCCGAACGGCGACGGCCCGGCGCCGCAGACCCGGGCCGAGCGAAGGGCCGCCAAGACCGAAGCGGACGCCGTGACCGCCAGGGCGCTCACGGACAAGCCGCGCCGCTCGACGTTCCGCCAGGCGGCCGACCTCACCGGACGGATCCTCATCGGCGCCGGGATCATCCTTCTCCTCTTCACCGCCTACCAGATCTGGGGCACCTCCATTCAGGAGTCGCACGCGCAGAACCAGTTGCGCAAGCAGCTGACGTCAGAGGCTCATCGCACGTCGGTGGTCCACGCACTGAACGCGGCCACCGCGCAGACCACGTTGCCAACCGGGCCGCCAATTACCGCACCGCACACCGAAGCCCCGCCCGAGGGCAGCCCGGTCGGCGAAATCCGCATCCCGGCCATCGGCCTCAACCAGGTTCTGGTCGAGGGGACGAACACCGACGATCTGCGCCAGGGTCCGGGCCACTACATCGGCACCCCGATGCCGGGCCAGGGCGGCAACGCCGCCATCGCCGGGCACCGCACGACCTACGGGCACCCCTTCTACAACCTCGACGGCGTCGTGCCGGGGGATCCGATCGTGGTCACCACCCTGCAGGGCGTCTTCGTCTACGACACCTTCAAGCAGACCGTGGTGTCGCCCAGTGACACCACGGTCATCAACAACGTCTTCGCCAACTACCTCACCCTGACCACCTGCAATCCGCGCTTCAGCGCCACCACGCGCCTGGTCGTCGTGGCCAAGCTGGCCCATTCCGAGCTGTTCAAGACCTCGGGCCTGCGCGCCGCCTCGACGCCGCACCGCCCCCAGGCGGAGAATCTGGCCGGGGACACCGGCGTGTCGCTGGGCAACGCCTTCATCTGGGGATTCTTCGTGGTCCTCGTCGGCGGTGTCGTCCTCTATCTCGGCCGACGCTACCGGCGCTACCGCTGGCCGGTGTGGGTCGTCGGCACGGTCGGGGTGCTGGTGCTGCTCTACGCCTTCTTCGGCGCCGTCAGCCCCCTCCTGCCCGCCAGCTTCTGATTCCGGCGTGCTCGTCGACGAGCCGCTGGCCGACCACTTCCGGGGCTTCGCCGCCGTGGCCGAGCGCGACGGGGGCACCGTCTACCCGGCCATCTGCCGGCGCGTGGCGGAGGACGACGAGGTGCTCTCGCTGCTCGACCACGCACCCCTGGCCCAGCGCCGGCCCCTCATCCTGCTGGCCTCGGTGCACGATCTGCTCCTGGCCGGGTCCGATCACCGGCTGGCCGCCCACTACGACACCGTGGCCAGCGTGCGCGGCATCCCCTTCCATCCGCCGGCCACGGACGTGGGGGCCGACTTCGTCGACTTCTGCCGCCTCCACCGGGCCGAACTCGAGTTCCTCGTCGCCACCCGCACCACCCAGACCAACGAGGTGGGCCGCTGCACCTCGTTGCTCCCGGCGCTCTGCCACGTGGCAGCCGGCTACCCGGTGACCACCCCGCTGTCGCTGCTCGACCTCGGCACCTCGGCCGGCCTGAACCTGCTCTTCGACGACTACGGCTACACCTACCGCGAGAAGGACGGCGGCCGGAGCGTCGAGGCCGGTCCGGCCTCCGCCGCCGTGGCCCTCGACTGCCAGGCCCGGGGCGACCTCGACGACCTCCCGGCCTTGCGCACACCCGAAGTCGGAGAGCGGGTCGGACTCGACCTCAACCCCATCGACCCGCGCTCGGAGGACCAGGCCCGCTGGTTGCTGGCCTGCCAGTGGCCCGAGAACCCGGCCCGCTTCGGCCGCCTGCGCAGCGCCCTGGCCAACGTGCGCGCCTCGGAGCATCCGCCCCGGCTCGTGCGCGGCGACATGGTCGACGACCTGGCGAGCGTGGCCACCACCATCGAGAGCTCCGGGCCGCTGGTCGTCTTCCACTCCTGGGTCGCCGCCTATCTCGACGAGGAGCGCCAGCGTGCCCTGGTTGCCGCCGTGCGGGCGCTCGAGCGTCCCGGTCGCCCGGTGCACCACCTCTACTGCGAGTCGCCGTTCGAGACCCCGGGCCTCCCCACCCCGCCCTCGCCGGACACCCGGGAAGGCCCCGACCTCTCCACCGCGCTCGTCCACCTTGCGCCGGGTGGCACCGGGCCCGTGCGCCTGGCCGACACCCACCCCCACGGCTACTGGATCCGCTGGTGGCCGGCGCCCGCGGGCCCGCCCCGCTGAGCGCTACTCGTCGGGGCCCCACGGCGCGTCACGCCGGGCCGGCACCACCACGCCGTCGACCGTGACATGGGCCGCCGAGCCAACCGAGCTCTTCCCGAAGCGGGTCCGGATGGCGTCCACCGCGGCGGTGACGTCCTGCCACGACTGCTCCTTGGCCACCGCGCTCTCGCTGGCCTCGTCCAGGCCGTCGCCCAGGTCGAAGGAGAGCTGGTCCGCCCCGCCCTCCTGCAGGCCGGACGCACTGACGCCGAGCAGGCGGATGCCCTCGCCGGGGTCGAGGCCGGCCAGCAGCGCGGCCGCCACCTGGCCGATGGCGCTGCCGGTGGTGATGGGGCGCTCGAGCGTGTGTGAGCGGGTCTGCAGCGAGAAGTCACGGAACTTCACCTTCACGGTGACCGTGCGGCACGAGCTGCTCTCGCCCCGCAACATGGTGGCGACCGACTCGGCCATGCGCAGCGCATGGCGCTCCAGCACGGCCGGGTCGGTCAGATCCAGGCTGAACGTCTCCTCGTGGCCGATCGACTTGGCCGGCCGGTTGGGTCGCACCGGGTCGGGGTCCTCCCCCCGGGCCAGCGCGGCCAGGTGGGACCCACTCGCCTTGCCCAGCCGGCGCACCAGCGTGTCGACGGGCAGCGCCGCCAGCTCCCCCACCGTGCGCACGCCGAGGTCGTGCAGGCGCTTGGCCGTGGCCGGGCCCACACCCCACAGGGCCTCCACGTCGTGGGCGTCGAGAAAGGTCCGCTCGTCCTCCGGCCCGACCAGGTACACCCCCGGCCCGGGTTCGAGACCCTGGCGCGTCGCCCGGGGCTTGGCCGCCCGCGAGGCGAGCTTGGCGATCATCTTGGAGCGCCCGATCCCCACGGCGCAGCCCAGGTGCATGTCGTCGCGCACCCGATCGCGCAGGCCGTGCGCGATGGTCTCGGGCGGCCCGAGCAGGCGCAGCGCGCCGGCCACGTCCATGAAGGCCTCGTCCAGGCCGATCGGCTCCACCATCGGGGTCACGTCATGCAGGATGCGATGCAGCTGCGCGCTCACTTCGGCGTAGCGGCTGTGGCGGCCCGAGAGGAAGATGGCTTCGGGGCAGAGCTGGCGGGCCCGCAGGGACGGCATGGCCGAGTGCACGCCGAACTGGCGCGCCTCGTAGGTGCACGAGGCCACCACGCCGCGGGCGCCCGCCCCTCCCACGATCACCGGCTTGCCGGTCAAGGTGGGGTCGTCGAGCACCTCGACCGACGCGAAGAACGCGTCCATGTCGACGTGGAGGATGGCGGGGACCTCGGGTCGAGAGCGCGCCGGCGAAGCAGTCTGCTCAGGCACCGAGGGTCAACCGGCGGAATCCCTCGGCGTAGGCCACACCGGCCCGGTGCCCCTCCTCGGCCGCCCGCCGGCGCACGGCCTCCCCCGCCCAACCGGGCGAGCCGGCGAACTGGGTGCGATGGCACTCCACGGCGGACGCCTTCGTCTCGATGGTGTCGGTCACGTCCACCCATTCGTCGGGCTCGAGCGTGCCCGAGAGCAGCACCGTCGGGACCTGGTGGGGCGGCCCGGCCTCGGGGAAGTAGTGAGGGAGCGCCGCCGCCGGCGCCACCGCGTCCAGCAGGGCCAGACCAAGGATGCGGTGGTCCCGGTGGTTCACGTAGTCCTGCCCGAAGAAGAGCGCCGCCGGGTCGTGGCCGCAGACCAGGTCGGGCCGCAACGCCCGCACCCGGCGCACCAGCTCGCCCCGGAAGGCCGTGCTGTCGACGAGCTCGCCGTCGGGCAGCCCCAGATTCTCGACGCTGCGCAATCCGATGAGGGCGGACGACGCCTCGAGCTCGCCCGCCCGCTCTTGGGCCAGTTCGCTCGGCACGACGGCAGCGTCGCTCGTCCCCTTGCCGCCGTCGGTGCACACCACCAGGTGCACCGCACCGCCCGCCTTGGCCCAGCGGGCCAACGTGCCGCCGCAGCCCACGTCGGCGTCGTCGGGGTGGGCGTATACGGCCAACACGACCGGGGGCGTCTCGTCCATCACGCCCTGACCCTCACTTGCGCTTGGGCTCGGTCGTCTTGGTCAGGAGGCCCACCTCGCGCTGGAAGTCGTCGATGTCCTCGAAGCCCTTGTAGACGCTGGCAAAGCGCAGGTAGGCGACGTCGTCGAGCGCCTTGAGCCGTTCGAGCACGGCCAGTCCGACCTGCTGACTGCTCGGTTCGGTCGTCTCGGCCCGCAGCGCATCCTCGACACTCTGGGCCAGCTCCTCCATCTGTTCGTCGGTGACGGGACGGTTCTTGCAGGCGGCGCGTACCCCCTCGATCACCTTGGCCCGGTCGAACGGCTCACGCAGCCCCGTGCGCTTGACCACCCACAGGGGGACCTCCTGGATCCGTTCGAGCGTGCTGAAGCGACGCCCGCAGCCGAGACACTCCCTCCGGCGCCGGATGGCGTCGCCGTCCTCGGCCTGACGCGAATCCACGACGCGGTCGTCATCGACCCCGCACCACGGACACCGCACACTGGTGACGATAGTCAGGGAATCTGGATGTGCTCCCCCGGCACCACGACGGTCGAGCCGACCTCACGGGCCAGACGGGCCGCCAGCGCGCCGGCGTCGGCCCGGTCTGCCCTCACCGCGATGGAGGCCAGGGTGTCACCGCTCTTCACGATGTACTCCTGGCCGGGCGCCGGCTGCGCCTGGGCCAGGGTGCTCCCGCCCAGCTGGCGCAGCGGCAGGGCCAGAAGGACCAGCAGGATCGCCGCGACGACGGCCACTGCGCCCAGGACCGCCCGGCGGCGGCGCACCGAAGGGGAGGGTGCGGTCCGCGCCGGGGGGTCCGGGAGGGCGTACAGCCGAAGCGGGCGGTACGCCGGGTACTCGAGCTCGAATGCGACCGACATGGCGTCTCCTGTTCCGAACACCTGTTCGCTATGTGGACACTGAACCACGAACACCTGTTCGCTGTCAACCGGCGAAGCGAACTGCTGTTCGTCCTCTCCCACCACGGTACGGAGGCGCTGTGACATTTCAATTCCTACTAACTTGACAAATAAACGCGGATTAGTCAGGATTCAGCACACCCCCCGCTCCACGTACCCCAGGAGGCACGCCACTGATGACCACGACCACGTCGCTCCGGCTCGACATCGCCCCGCTCTCGGGGACCATCGGCGCCGAGATACGCAACCTCGACCTCCACCAGACCCTCGACCCCGAGACGGTGGCAGCCGTCCGCCAGACCCTCCTCGACTACAAGGTCATCTTCTTCCCGGGCGCCCACCTGAGCCCCGTGGAGCACACGGAGTTCGCCTCCCTCTTCGGCGAGCCGACCGTGGCCCACCCCGTCATCCCCGGGCTCGACGAGCACAAGGAGGTCTTCGAGATCGACTACACGAAGGCCCGCGAGCTCTACAAGCAGATCCCGACCCAGGAGTACGGCGACCGCGAGCGCTGGCACACCGACGTCACCTTCGTGGAGCGCCCGCCGCTCGGCTCCATCCTCAACGCCATCGTCATCCCGCCCGCCGGCGGTGACACCCTGTGGGCCGACACCAACGCCGCCTACGAGGACCTCTCGCAACCCATCCGCCAGCTGGTGGACGGGCTCACCGCGGTGCACGACGGCAACCGCAACTTCAACGCGCTGCTCAAGCAGCGTGGCGAGGGCGAGTGGGACGGCGAGACCTTCACCGAGCTCAAGTCGGTCGAGCACCCCGTCGTGCGCACCCACCCCGAGACGGGGCGCAAGAGCCTCTTCGTGAACCCCGGCTTCACCCGTTTCGTCAAGGGGCTCACCACCAAGGAGAGCGACGCGTTGCTCGCCTTCCTCTACGACCACATGACGACGCCCGAGTACATCGTGCGCTACCGCTGGGAAGAGGGCGACCTCGGCTTCTGGGACAACCGGACCACCATGCACTACGCCATCGGCGACTACGGCGACGCCCACCGCGTCATCCAGCGGGTGACCATCAAGGGCGACCGGCCCTTCTGAGGCCGCCGCCCCCTTCGGCTCCCCACCGTCCCGGCGGCCCCCGTCGGACCTCTCCAGAAGGAAGGCATGCAGATCCACCCCCTCACGAAGTTTCGCCGCATCGTCACCGGCAGTCGCCAGTCGCTGACGTGTGGTGTTCTGGGCGGCCTGGCCGTGACACTTCTCGCCGTGTCCGGCGGGGCCGCCCAGGCCTCTCCTGCGCCCTCGTTGGCCGGGGTCACCATCACCTTCGGTGACCAGCTCAAGGCCTACCAGACGATCCTGGCCGCCACGAATGCCCTCAAGGGCGCGGCCTACACGGTCAACTGGGCCAACTTCGTCGGCGGGCCGCCCGTCATCGCGGCGGAGACGAGCGGTTCGGTCGACCTCGGATTCATGGCGGAGACCCCGACCATCTTCGCCCAGGAGGCGGGCGACCCGGTCAAGGTGGTGGCGGCCACCATCGGCATCAACCCGAAGGTGTCGCCCTACGCCGTGGTCGTGCCGGCCGGCTCGCCCATCAAGAGTGTCTCGCAGCTCAAGGGTAAGTCGGTGGCCGTGCAAGAAGGCACCGTCGAGCAGTACTTCTTGGTCCAGGAGCTCCAGAAGGCCCACATCGCCTACAGCGCAGTGCACGTCCAGAACCTCACGGTGACAGACGCCGCCACCGCCGTGGCCAACGGGCAGGTCGAGGCGGCGGTGATCACACAGCCCCTCACCGGGCTGGACCTCAACGAGGGCAAGATCCGCGTGCTGGGTACGGGCGTCGGAACCGCCTCGGAAACCCTCGGCTACCTCACGGCCAGTGCGGGCGCGCTGGCCAATCCGCAGAAGGCGGCGGCCATCGCCGACTTCATCGTGCGCTTCGACAAGGCCCAGGCGCAGCTGCGCAAGGATCCGCTGCTCGCCGCGGAGACGTACGTCAAGACCTACGGCGTGCCCCTGGCCGTGGCCAAGGAGGCCGTCGCCTCCGACCAGACCGCCGGCACGCCCATCACACCGGCCATCGAGAGCTACCAGCAGAACGAGGCAGACACCTTTCTCAAGCTCGGGCTGCTGACCACGCCCATCAACGTCAAGAAGGTGTTCGACCTGCCCTTCGACAAGGCGGTCGACAAGCAGGCCGGGATCTCGTGACGCTGCAGGCGGCGCATCCGGCCGAGCTGGCCGTCGGACCCGACGCCCCGGCACCGCGTGGCGCGCCGACGCTCGCGGCGACGCCCGTGCCGGGGCTGGTCCGGCTGCCCGTCGGCGAGGTCGGGCGCCGGCCGCGGCGCTGGTCGGTGGCGCTGCGCCTCCTGGTGCCAGTCTCCATCTTCGCCGCCTGGTGGATCCTGACGGGCACCGGCATCATCCCCTCGACCACGCTGTCCACCCCGGCCGCCACCTGGGACGCCTTCGTGCAACTGTGGAACCACGACGATCTCCTGGGTGACATCGGCGTCTCCGCTCGGAGGGCCGCGCTCGGCCTGGCGCTGGGAGCGGGGATCGGCCTGATCCTCGGCATCGTGGTGGGCCTGACCCGGTTGGGCGAAGAGCTCTTCGACGCTTCCATGCAGATGCTGCGCATGGTCCCCTACCCCGCCGTCATCTTCCTCTTCATCATCTGGTTCGGCATCGGGGAGACGGCCAAGGTCCTCCTGATCGGCCTGGCCACGCTGTTCCCCATGTACCTCAACACCTCGAACGGCGTGCGCAACGTCGACAAGCGGGTGGTCGAGGCGGCGCGTTCCTTCGGCGTGCAGGGCTGGGCCCTGGTCCGCCGCGTCGTGGTACCGCTCGCCATGCCGTCGATCATGACGGGCCTGCGCTTCTCGGCCGGCATCTCGGTGATCGCGCTCGTCTTCACCGAGAGCATCGGCGCCAACCAGGGCATCGGCTATCTGGTCAGCCAGGCCGACAGCCTGCAACAGATACCCAACCTCGTGGTGTGCGTCGTCATCTACGCGCTGCTCGGCATCGGGGCCGACCTCACGGTCCGCCTGCTCGAGCGCGTCAGCATGCCGTGGAGACGGCACCAGGCGGTCCGATGAACCCCTCCCCCCCATCGCGACCGACCTGGCGGCCGTCGTCCACGGTGTCACCAAGTCCTTCGGCCCGCGCCACGTCCTGGCCGATCTCGACGTCACCGTGGCCCAGGGCGAGTTCGTGGCGCTGCTCGGCGCCTCCGGCAGCGGCAAGACGACGCTGCTGCGCATCCTGGCTGGCCTCGACACGGCGGGCGGGGGCGACGTGCTCGTCCCGCAGGTACGCACGGTCGTCTTCCAGGAGCCCCGCCTGGTGGCCTCCCAGCGGGTCTGGCGCAACGTGGTGCTGGGTCTCCCACGGGCCCAGGCCACCCGGGAGCGCGCCGTGTCCGCCCTGCGCGAAGTCGGATTGGAGGCGCAGGCCGACAACTGGCCCGGCACGCTCTCGGGTGGCGAGGCCCAGCGGGTCGCTCTGGCCCGTGCCCTGGTGCGCGAACCCGAGTTGCTCCTGCTCGACGAGCCCTTCGCCGCGCTCGACGCCCTGACCCGCCTGCGCATGCAGGAGCTCGTGGCGGACCTGTGCGCCCGCCACCGTCCGGGCGTCCTGCTGGTCACCCACGACGTGGAGGAAGCGGTGCTGCTGGCCGACCGCGTCATGGTGCTGACCGAGGGGCGCATCTCGCTCGATCAGCCGGTGGACCTCGCCCGGCCCCGCCGCGTCGGCGGCGAGGAGTTCGACGCGTTGCGCGATCGGCTGCTGGCCGAGCTCGGCGTCCTGGCCGGCGCCCGCTGACCCCTTTTCGGCGGACCGCGGTCGACGCACGCCCGCGGTCCGCCGGAACATCAGTCCAGCGCGGGGTGCAGCTCTGTCGTCACCGGGGTGAAGCAGCGTCGTGCGATCTTCGGGTTCTCGTCCACCACGAACTCGTCGTCGTAGAAGCCGTAGGCGTGGATCGCCGCCGATCGGTCCGGCAGCACGATCACCGCGTGCACCGCGCAGCGCGAGCGCACCGTGTCGCCGTCCTGGCGCACCACGACGTTGGAGATCCGGTGCAGCGTGGGACCGAGCGGATCGTGCGTCTGCGCCATCCAGGCCGTGATCTCGTCGCCGCTGTGCCAGTGGCCGATCTCGCCGTAGTCGGCATCGCAGTCGTCGCTGAAGCAGGACCGAAGCAGCGCCCAGTCCCGGCCGTCGATCCCGCTGGCGTAGCGGATCAAGAGGTCGGTGACGGCCTGCTCTACTGGCCCCCATCAGCTGAGCTTCTGGTCCATCACACCGGCGCCGGCCTCGAGCATGACTCGGGCCGCCTCGCTGCGACCCATTCCGCCCAACGCCTTGGAGCCGTCCCGGAGGAGCTCGCCGACGAACCACGTCGGCCCCGAGGCGAGATTCTCGAAGGCCTCGGCCACCACCTCTTCGGGGGTGGCCGCACCGGGGATCGCCGTGCCGTCGTCGGCGCTGGCCAGGTTGCCCCGCTCGGCGAGCAGGCGGCGCAGGGCGGGCGTGTCGGTGACACCCAGGACGAGGGAGAGGACGTCGACGCCCTGGTCGTGCAGCTCCGCCCACAGCGCTTCACCGAGGACGAGGTCGAATGCCTTCGAGGCGCCGTAGGCCACCATCCGCCTCGCCCCGACCAGCGCAGCACCCGACGAGACCACGATGATGCCACCGCGGCCCCGTTCGACCATGGGGCGGGCGAGGTGGTGGCACAGCTGAGTCGGCACCAGGCAGTTGCGCACGACCATGGACTCTGCCGCCTCCAGCGGGGCGTCGAGGAAGGGGCCGAAGTTGGGGTCGGCGCCGGCGCAGTAGACGAAGAGGCCGATCTCGAGGTCGGCGGTCTGCTCGACCACCGTGTGGGCGGCTTCGGCCTCGCTGAGGTCGATGGCCAGGGCCCGGGTGTCGATCCCCCACGTGGCCTCGAGCCGAGCGGCCTCCTCGTCGAGCACGGGTTGTCGTCGCGAAAGCAGGACCACGTTGATCTGCTGCGCGGCCAACGCGTTGGCAAAGGCCAGACCGACGCCCTCCGAGGCGCCGGCGACCAGGGCCCAACTGCCATACCGATCCTTGAACTCACTCATGGTGCCGACTATCCCCACGCCCGTTCAACTCCCGACAACGATCGACCGCCCACAAACTCGCTCCCTGCGCCCTCCCTCATTCCGGCGCAGAGGTTACGTTCCTGCGGGCAATGGCGCCGATCAATTCGATGTGTGATCGCGCGTGCTCGTTCCCGAGTCGTTCAGCCGATCAGAGGAACTGCCGGCCGTCCGGGGCAGTGACAAAGACGTGGATCCAGTCCCCTTGGTCGTCGACGCGGTGCGCGATCGTCGGCTCCCCTTCGCTCGTGTCCCTCTCCCAGTGCAACGCCATGGGCGACTGGCGGCCGAAGCCGGCGCGCAGAGCGTCGAGGATGCCTCGGTCCACCTGCGTCGGCATGGCGGCGAACACGGCGTCGGCCTCACGTGCGACATCCGGAGGAAAGGCATTGAGCACGCCGAGCTGCTCCACGGCTTCGCGGCAACTGGTGGCTTCGGCGACCACGGCCTCGGCGTCGGCGTACTCCTGGCTGGTCCGGGTGGGCCAACATGACGTTCAGCGGCTCGAGGATGACGGCCATGGCCATGCGCAGGACACTACCGCAATGGCTATGTACGGGTCCGGGGAACGCGCAGGTCACTGGCGGCGGCGCAGCCCTTCCTCCCACGGAGCCGGGGATGTCACACTGCCAGGATGCGAGGGCCATTGCTGGCCGAGGGACGGTAGGTGGACATGCTCGCCGCGCCGCCCGTCGAATTTGCCCGTCGGGACGGGTCTGCACCTTGCGTACCAGCGGGCCGGTGAGGGGCCGTTCGACCTGGTCTTCGTGGCGGGAGCCGTGGCGATTTCGTTGCGCTGGGAAGAGCCTGGGCCGGGCCGGAACCTGCGCCGCATGGCCAGCTTCGCCCGCCTGGTCACCTACGACCAGCAGGGTATGGGCTACTCGGACCGCATGGACCTGTCCTCGCCGCCGACCATCGAGGACCTGGTGGCCGACCTCGAGGCCGTCATGGAGGCGGCCGGGGTACGCGACCCGGTTCTCTTCGGCACCCACAACGGCGGGGCCGTGGCCGCGCTCTACGCCAGCCGCCATGCGGTCCGACAGCTCGTGCTCTGTAACGCGTGGGCCCGCCTCGAGCGCGACGAGGATTTCCCGATCGGACTGCCCAGCCACGTCCTCGACGTCATGGCTGAGCGGTACCGCAGCGAGTGGGGCGGCGGCGAGATCTCGAACTTCTACGCCTCGCAGCGGAACGCCGGCTCGCGGGGCCAGGTCGAGCTGAAGTCGACCAGTCACAATCAACTGGACCACCTCTTCCATCTGAACCGCACGTATGACATCCGCGACGCCCTCCCGTTGATCACCGCACCGACGCTGGTCATCCACCTCGAGGACAACCAGAGCGTCCCGGCCGATCACGGTCGCTACCTCGCCGCGTCCATTCCCGGTGCCCGCCTGGTGCTGCTGCCGGGTGCCGACCACAACTTCCTCCAGAACTACGGCCCGCCCGTTATCGACGAGGTCGAACGTTTCACCACCGGGCGCGTCACCCCCTTCGCTGATCGGTTCCGCACCACCATGCTCTTCACGGACATCGTCAACTCGACGCCGCTGGCCGCGTCAATGGGCGACGAGCGATGGAGCGCGCTCATTGAGGACCACAACGACCGGATGCGCCAGCAGGTCACCGCGCACGGCGGTCACGAGGTCAAGCACACCGGCGACGGCTTCCTGGTCGCCTTCGACGATGCGGACAGCGCCGTCCGCTGTGGCCTCGCCGCCATGGCCGCGGTCGCCGATCTGGACTTGGAGCTCCGCGCCGGAGTCCATGTCGGCGAGGTGGCTCGCATGGGCAAAGGCGACTTCTCGGGGATCGCCGTGCACTTCGCCCAACGCCTGTGCGCTCGGGCCGAGGGTGGCCAGCTCCTCACCTCGGCTGACGTCCGAGCAGTCTGTGCAGACGCGGCAATTGCCTTTGCGGAGCGTGGCCTGGCCACCTTCAAGGGCATCCCGGGCAAGTGGGAGATCTTCGAGGCTCACTTCTGAGCGGAGCGTGCGTGGCGTCCGCTCGTCCGGACAACTGGCCTTGCGGGCGGACCGCATGTCCCGGCTGGCATCGCGAACCACCCAGAGGTGCTCAGCGGAGCTCAGATGTTGGCTGTCGCCTTCTTGTCGGCATCGCGCAATCGGCCGGCCATGGCAATGAGCATCTTTCGCGAGAGCTCTGGCATCGTGGAAAGCAGACTGTTGAACTCACGCTGGCCGAGCACGAGCAGTTCCATGTCCGTGTCGGACACGACGGTGGCCGAGCGCGGTCGGCGGTCGATCAACGACAGCTCGCCGAAGTAGTGGCCGGGCAGCAGGGTTCGCACCTTGCGGTTGTCGAGCCGGACCGTTGCCGTGCCGCTGACGATGTAGAAGAATTCGCGCCCGGTCGAACCCTGCTCGCAGAGAACGCGTCCCGGCTCTACCGCCACCTGCTCGAGCGCCTTGTGCAGGACACGCCGCTCTTTGGCCGTCGCCGTCGAGAAGAGCCAGATCTGCGAGAGGTCCGGTCCGGGCGCCATGGCGAGAACGGTAGTCCCTACATAGGCATTGCGCTCGGGGACCGATCAGAGCCGGGCCGGCCCTTCTCGCTCATTCCGGGGTGGCGGCCACGTCTCCTCTGGCGATGGCGGACACCAGCTGGCCATGGTCACGTTCGTTCTGGGCGGCGTAGCGACGGGCGAAGGACACCATCGCCTTGGTGAAGGCCTCGCCCTTCCCCATGTAGGCGTCGATGGCCAAGGGATCGCCCGAGCGGGCGTGGGCCCGGGCCAGCGTGGCCCCGCAGGCGGTGGCGAAGCGGGCCAGCCGCGGCGCGATCATCTCGGTGGTCGGGATGAGCTTCATGTCGCGGTACTGGCGCACGTAGAAGTCACGCCCGTCGAGCGCTCCCCAGCCCACGAAGAGGTCCGTCGCGCTCTGCACCATCCGCTTGCCGGCCACGACCCGCTCGCCGTGGTTGGCATGGACCGAGGGTCGGAGGTGTTCCTCGTAGACCGAGGGTCCGGCCTGCTTGCATTGGAGGAAGAGCGGGTCGGCACCCGAACGGCCCTCCAGGAGCACGAGGTACACGAGCATGCCCACGCTGCCCACGCCGACGACCTGGCGCACGGTGTCGGCCTCGATGAAACGGTCGAACAGCGTGCGCCGGTCCTCTTGGAGGGTCAGTCGATAGCCGGCCAGGAGCACGTCGACGATCTCGTCCTGCTCGTCGTCGGACAGGCGCACCCGCAGCGGCGGCTCGGTGGAGATGCGCGGGCGGCCGTGCGCCATGGTGGTCAGCTTCGGGAAGGCGCCCCGGCTCGTGCGCTTGCCCTTGCGCTTCTCGATGTAGACCTTGACCCGGCCCCGGTCCGCCCGTTCGAAGTAGTCGACGAACTGCGCGACCTCGGTGCCGTCGTACCAGATGTCGAGCTCGTGCATGGCGGCGTAGCGGCGCATGTGCCGGCGGTAGGAGTCGACCGCGGCGCGCACCGCGGTCTCGGCCCGTCCCGCCTTGAGCCCGTTCTCGCGCGCCGCGACGACGAGGCTGGCCGCCAAACGAGCGACATCCCACTCGAACGGGCCCGGCAGCGTCTCGTCGAAGTCGCGCAGGTCGAAGTTGAGGTTCCGTTCCGGCGTCGCCCACAGGCCGAAGTTGAGGACGTGGGCGTCGCCGCAGAGCTGCACCTCGAGGCCGCTGTGCGGGCGCGAGGCCAGGTCGGCGGCCATGACCGCGGCCGCACCCCGATAGAAGTTCCACGGCGAGCGGGCCATGCGCTGGTGGCGCAGCGGCACGAGCTCGGGCAGCCGGATGGCGTTCTGGGACAGCACGGTCTCGAGCGCGTCGTGCCCGCGGGCCCGCGCATCCCAGGCGCCGATGGCCGAGCGGGGCGCCCTGGCGCGGGCGGCTCTGCCCCGGGCGCGGCGCTCGGGCTCGGTTGCCGCCAGGTCGTGACGGGCCACGCCGACGATGGGCGTGATGGTCCGCTCCTCGACGAGCCGCATGCACCCACTTAACCCCACCGGCCGGCGGCCCGCGGCGGGGTCCGGAACTCTCCCCGGCGAACAGATGTTTGCTTTGGGCCCCGGACCTGGCTATCTTGGTCGGTCACGAACGAATGTTCGCCCCCGGGTGGGGGCCCGGCAGAACGCCGGGGCGGGCAGCAAAAGGAGACGCCGATGGCCGAGGTCCTGAGCGGGAAGCGGCTGCAGATCCTGAACTACATCGCGGACTGCCAGCGGGAGCGGGGCTATCCCCCCTCGGTGCGCGAGATCGGCGAGGCGGTCGGGCTGGCCTCCTCGGCCACGGTGCATACGCACCTGGCCGTCCTCCAGCGCGAGGGCTACCTGTCGCGGGACCCGAGCAAGCCCCGGGCCATCCAGGTCCACTTCGACCAGGACAGCACGACCAGGCTGACGGCGTCCGCCGTGCGCAACGTGCCCCTGGTGGGCGACGTGGCCGCCGGTACCGGCGTGCTGGCCGAGGAGAACGTCGAGGAGCTGCTCGCCCATGCCCGAGCAGTTCACCGGCTCGGGTCCGTCGTTCATGCTGCGGGTGCGCGGGGACTCCATGATCGACGCCGGCATCTTCGACGGGGACTACGTCGTGGTGCACCAGCAGCCCGAGGCCGACAACGGCGACGTGGTGGTGGCCGGCATCAACGACGGCGAGGCCACGGTGAAGACCTTTGCCCGCAAGGAGGGCCGGGTCGTGCTCATGCCGGCCAACGCGGCCTACGAGCCCATGGTGTTCGACCAGCCCGACCAGGTGACCATCTTCGGCAAGGTGGTCACCGTGGTGCGCCAGCTGAACTAACGAGGCAACGAGGCGGCCGGCTTCACTTGAGCAGGCGGGAGAGGCGGCGGTCGGCCAGCACCTTGCCGCCCGTCTGGCAGGTCGGGCAGTAGGCCATCTCGTAGGACTCGAACGACACCCGCTCGAGCTTGGTGCCGCAGGTCGGGCAGGGCTCGCCGAAGCGCCCGTGCACCTTGAAGCGCCCGCCCAGGCTCGACTCGGAGAGTCCACCGGCACGGGCCGCTCGAGCTCGAGCGCCTCGTCCAGCACCTCGATCGCGGCCGCCAGCAGCGCCTCGCGCTGCTCGGGCTTGAGCGAACCCAGCGAGGCGAACGGCGAGAGCTTGGCCCGCTGCAGGATGTCGTCGCCCCAGCCGCGCCCGATGCCCGACACCGTGTGCTGGTCGCGCAGGTCGGTCGTCAGGTGGCGCTTGGAGTTGCTGGTCCGGATGAAGGCGGCGAACTCGTCGCTCCCGGGTTCGGGACCCAGGTCGGCCAGGGGGCCCTCGTCGTCGGGCCCGAGGACCCACCACGAGGCCTTGCGCTGGGTGCCGTACTCGCGGACCAGGATGCCGATGCCCTCGCCGTCGAGGCCACCGGTGCCCTCGCCGAAGACGAAGCGGGCCACCGCGCCCTGGGCTTCGTCTTCTTCGGCGGGGTCTCGATGTCGAGCCGGCCCGCCTGGGACAGGTGGAGGACGATGCGGTTCCCGTCGTCGAAGTGCCAGACCAGGTACTTGGCCCGGCGGGTGACCGCCGTGAGGGTGGCGCCCTTGAGGTCGGCCGGCGAGGGGGCGTAGGTCTTGAGGGACGAGAAGCCCAGCAGGTCGGCCCGGCGCAGGACCAGGCCGGACAGGACGGCATCGAGGCGCTCGGAGAGGGCCTGCATCTCGGGCAATTCGGGCACGCCACAATGGTGGCATGACCTACACGCACGGACACCACGAATCGGTGCTGCGCAGCCACACCTGGCGCACGGCCGAGAACTCGTCGGCCTACCTGCTGCCCCACCTGCGTGCCGGTCAGTCCCTGCTCGACGTCGGCTGCGGCCCCGGCACCATCACGGCCGACCTGGCCCTGCTGGTGGCGCCGGGCGACGTGGTGGGCTTCGACGCCGCCCCCGAGGTGGTGGCCCAGGCGGCGGCGCATGCGGCGGAGCTGGGCCTGGAGAACCTGCGCTTCGAGGTGGGCGACCTCTTCGCCCTCCCCTATCCCGACGAGTCCTTCGACGTGGTCCACCTGCACCAGGTGCTCCAGCACGTCGGCGAACCCG
Organism: uncultured Acidimicrobiaceae bacterium; assembly: GCA_963840435.1. Taxonomy (GTDB): domain Bacteria; phylum Actinomycetota; class Acidimicrobiia; order Acidimicrobiales; family RAAP-2; genus Bog-473. The sequence goes on from CAWIYY010000003.1 coordinate 771,715, forward strand.
AGGCCGCGCTGGTCGAGATGCGCCGGGTCCTGCGCCCCGACGGGCTGCTGGCCGCCCGCGACTCGGACTACTCGGCCTTCACCTGGGCGCCGCGCGACCCGCTGCTCGAGCGCTGGCTCTCGCTCTACCTGGCCGTGACCGAGCGCAACGGGCACGACGCCCGCATCGGCCCGCGCCTGGCCGGCCTCGCCCGGGCGGCCGGCTTCGACGACGTCGAGGTGTCGAGCTCGACGTGGACCTACGCCGATCCGGAGGCCCGGGACTGGTGGGGCTCGCTGTGGGCCGACCGCGTCCGCTACTCGCGCTTCGCCGAGCAGGCGGTCGAGTACGGACTCAGCACGACCGACGAGCTCGAGGAGATCGCCGCGGCCTGGCGCCGCTGGGCCGACGCACCCGACGGCGTGTTCGTGGTCACCCACGTCGAGATCCTGGCCCGCGGCTAGCGCTCGGCCGAGGACGTCGGGCCTCATGGGACTGGCCGGCTCCAGTCGGCCCAGAGCTTGTCGGTGTAGGTGTCGGTCCCGACGATGGTCGGGATGAAGGGCAGCGCGGCCACCACGGTCCCCTTGCCGGCCGCTTCGAGCTGGCGCCGGTGCTCGGCGATGACCGGCTCCCAGGCCACCTCGGGCGGGGTGTTGAGGAACCAGAGCAGGACGGTGCGGTTGTCCCGGGCCGCCTCGCGGGGCACGTCGCCGGGTGCGTCGACCTCGAGGGCGATCGGGGTGAAGGCGGCGACGAGATCGGCGTCGGTCCCGGGCATGAGCGCGGGCAGGTGCTCGTTGCGCAGCCAGGCCCACAGGTCCTCGTTGGAGACGCCGTCGGCGGCGTCGATGAATTCGGCCACCAGGCCGCGGTAGGGATGATCGAGCGCCAGCTCCACCGGGACGCCGTCGGGGTCGCGGCGGTGCTCCCACTTGTAGTGGTAGAGCAACGTGTGCACGTGGTCGCGCTCTTGGAACATGCGGCCGGCCGCGTGCAGCGCGTTGACCTGGCGCAGCGCCCAGCGGTTCCAGACGTCGAAGTAGCCGTCGAGCACCCAGTAGAGGGCGACATAGGACCCGCGATCGGGCTCGCCGGTGATGGCGGAGGGATCGGGGTCGCGCGAGTGCCTTCAGGTCCGAGGTGGCCACCCAGCGCCGGCCGGCGAAGTTGTAGGGACCGACCATGCAGCCCGCGTAGAAGTGGTCGCGCTCGTACCAGCGGTTGTAGGCCACCTCGTGCCCGCGGTGGGGCTCGACCAGGGTGAGCAAGATGGAGCCGAGCTTGATCGGTTCGGCCTCGGCACCGATTTCGATGGGGCGTCGCTGCTTTTGTTCCTCTGGCATGGAGAGCGAAGCTAACAGCTGGGTCGAAGCGTCAGACAGTCCCGGTGGCCACGATGGAGCCCGTGGGGGCGACCGAGCCGCCGGCGGGTTCGGCCGTGATGCTGAGCTGCATCGGCTGCACCGACCCGGCCATGGTGAAGGTGGCATTCCGGGGCGCCGGGCCGAGCAGGCCCAGCGAGATGGGCTGGTTGCCCACGATCCCCCACAACTGGTACGTGCTCCCAGACCGCAGCGCGGGCAGGCGGGAGGAAACCAGGAACCCCCGCCCGTCGGGCACCACCACGAACTCGGCCAGCTGCCGATGCGTGGTGGATTCGAGATGGATCACCTGGTGGCCCGGGGATTGAAGGGCGGTGGCCACGACGCCGCTCACCTGGTGGCCGGCCGCCTGCTGGAGGTTCGAGACCTTGTGGTCGGCCTGCACGAGACCGATCCCGAGGACGACGGCCACGGCGGCCGCGGCCACGGCGAAAGCCCCGACGGTGGCGACGGCGCTGCGCCGGGGCTTGCGCCTTGGCGCCGGGGCAGAGGCCGAGGCCGGGGCCGGGGGGGGCGCGGAAGGGCGACGGCTCCTGGCCTGTCCAGGTGCGGCATCGGCGGCACCTGCTCCGTCGCCTTCCTGGCGCGTGGGCAGCCGGCTGACGATGCCCGACCACAGTCCCTCGGGCGGCTCCTCGACCGACGTGCCCAACGCGCCGGCGACCTCGCGCAACCCGTCGAGCTCGGCCCGACAGCGCGGGCACGTGTCGAGGTGCTCCTCGACCTCGGTCACCTCGTCGCCGTCGACGGCGTGCAGGGCGTACGCACCCAGCAGCTCGCTGGCCTCCTCGTGCGAGATCACGCCTCCGCCCCCCTGACGCCAGCATCGAGCAGGGCGGTGCGCATGCGACGCATGCCGTTGCGGATCCGGCTCTTGACCGTACCCTCGGGCTGCCCCAGCATCCGCGCCACCTCGCGGTAGGTGCGCCCGTCGAAGTAGGCGAGCTCGATCACCCGGCGCTCCTCGTCGGGCAAAGATCCCATGGCGGTGGAGACCTGATCGGCGACGGCGAGATCCCAGACCTCGTGCTGGAGGTCGTAGGAGGACTGCGCGGTGTCGAAGGCGTCGCGTGCCTCGCGGCGGCGGCGCGAGCTCGACGAACGGATGGCGTCGACGGCCCGACCGTGCGACTGGGCCAAGAGGAAGGAGCGCAGCGAGCCCGCGGGCCGGGTCGAAGCGATCGGGCTGGTTCCACAACCGGAGGAAGACCTCCTGGGTGACGTCCTCGGCCTCGGTGGCGCTCCCCATCACCCGCTTGGCTAGACCGAAGACGGCCCCGCCGTGGCGCCGGTACACCTCGGCCAGAGCCACCTCGCTGAAGCGAGCGATGGCGGTGACGAGCTGGGCATCACTGACCTTCTCCAAGTCCGGCATATGGGTGTTCTTCGGCACCGCTCCCACGGTGGATGCGGTACCCCCCATCCGGGCGTATCCTGTGGTCCGAATAGTAGGCGTTATGCGAACGACTCTTGATTCCTACAAGACCCGGGCGGGGAAGCTGGACCTGGATGGGATCGACTTCGACGACTTCCGCCTCCACCCCCTGGCGCCCGATGCCCTGCGCACGCTGCGCTACATGCACGACGTCGAGCACCATACGGTCTGCTACCTGCGCGACCTCCTGCTGACGCCGGCCCACCAGGACCCCGAGATCACTTCGTTCCTCTCCTGTTGGGTCTACGAGGAGATGTGGCACGGCGAGGCCATCGGACGCGTCCTCGAGGCCCACGGCGAGGAGGCGGGAGCACCGCGGATCGCCCAGTTGCGCCACAAGCGACGCCGGCGCGAGGCCATGACGACGATGAGCACCATCGGCTTGGCCGCCTTCTCGGGCCGAGCGTTCGTCGCCCTCCACATGACCTGGGGCGCCATCAACGAATGGACAACGCAGGCCGGCTACGCCCGCTTGGCCGAGAAGGCGGCGCATCCGACCCTGCGCGAGCTCCTGCGGCGCATCATGAAGCAAGAAGGTGGGCACATCGACTTCTACTCGTCAGAGGCGACACGCCGCCTCGAGACCAGCCGCAAGGCGCGCCGGTTGACCCGCGCCGCATTGAAGCGGTTGTGGCGACCGGTGGGATCCGGTGTCATGCCCACTGACGAAGTCGGATTCCTCGTGCGCTATCTCTTCGACGGTGAGAAGGGTCGCGAGATGCTCGAGCGCATCGACCGCCGCGTCGACCGGCTGCCGGGACAGGAAAACCTGCACCTGCTCATGCGCGCCTGCGCGCACACTGCGCACAGTGCGCGCAACGCGCACGCCGCATAGAGCCGACTCGTTTCGACATCCACGTCGCGGACGCCTCCGAACAAGGGGGCAATCCACCGACTGAGGAGGTCACATGGCGGCAGATTCCCGAGCACTCTCCGAGTTGCTCGAAGAATCACAAGACTTACAGGCCGATGCGCTGCGTCCCACGCGCGACGCACTCGACGAGATCGGTCGACGCGGGGCAGGGTAGCGGGCGAGCACGACGTTGAGGCCAACCGCGCCTTCCACACCGAGCACACTCAGGCCTTGACGTCGAGCTTCTCCAAGGCAGCGCTGCTCGGCGCGGCCGGGGGTGCCGCGTTGGTGGGTGTCCTGGCCTCCTCCGCGGCGGCAGCCAGTTCCACCGACGTCCAGATCCTGCAGACCGCGGCCTCGATCGAGAACCTGGCCGTGGCCACCTACAAGACGGCGCTCACCCTGCCCTATATCGGCGGTTCGGCGGCCAACCCGGTGGTCACCAAGTTCGCCCAGGTCACCATGGGTCAGCACGCCCAGCATGCCGATGCGTTCAATGGGGCGGCGAGGGCGCTCGGGGGGAAGGCCCAGTCGAAGCCGGACCCGGCCTTCGTCCCCGTGGTGCACAAAGCCGTGGCCAGCCTCAACGGGGTCAGCGCAACCCAAGGAGCCCTTGGCGTCGTCGGACTGGCCATGGAGCTGGAGAACATCGCGGCCGAGACCTACGTCAAGGACACGGTCCTGGCCAAGAAGACGACCAACAAGGCCCTTTTCGCCAGCGTCATGGGGATCGAGGCCCAGCACGTTTCGGTGCTCCTCGCCGTGCAGGCCCTGCTGATGGCGGGCGCCCCCCAGCTCATCTCCCTGGCCCCGGGCACCGCGGCCGCCTTGCCCGCCGCGGCGGGAAGCGTCGGCTTCCCCCACGCCTTCTACCCGACCAGCAGCGCCGCCCCGGCGCGGCAAGGAGCCGTCACGTGAGCACGACACCGAAGTTCGAGGGCAGCGAGCGCGCGCTCGACGCCATGACCGGGGAGCTCGACCAGCTCCATCACGACCTCGGCATGCCCCTCATGGCCGAAGCGACGGGAGCGATGCACCGCACCAGCCGGCGCACTTTCCTGCTCGGTGCCGGGGCCGCAGTGGCCGGCGGTGCCGCCGTGGCCGCAGTGGGTGCTCCGGCCTGGCGCGGCGTGGCCGGCGCGTCCACCCGGCGTCTGTCCTCGAGCGCCTTCCCGCCGGCCGGACTGAGCGGAGACCTGGCGGTGGCCGCGGTGGCCGCCAGCCTGGAGAACCTGGCCGTCTTCGCCTACACCGCGGGTCTCAGCGCGGCGACGGCAGGCAAACTGGGCTCGGTGCCGCCGGCGGTGGCCACCTTCGCCACGACGGTCAAGGGACAGCACCAACAGCACGCCGACGCTTGGAACGCGGTCCTCAAGTCACACGGCAAAGCGCCGGTCACGGTGACCAACCCAAAGCTCACCCCGGTGGTGCAGTCGGGTTTCGCCAAGGTGAGCGACGTAACCGGACTGGCCGAGTTGGCCCTCACGCTCGAGACCATTGCCGCGCAGACCTACCAGGTGGAGACGGCGAAGTTGAAGAGCAGCACAGCCATTGCGCTGTCGTCGTCGATCCAGCCGGTGGAAATGCAGCACATCGCCGTCCTCTATTACGTGCTGGGCAAGTATCCGGGGGCGCAGACTGCCGCCGGCACTCCACTGGCCTTCAACCCGACGAGTCAGGCGGCGTGAGCGATGACGAAGCCCAGGGGCCGGTGGCGCACGGGTGGGGCGGTCGGCCTGGTGGTTGCGGCCGCCCTGCTCCTGACCGCCTGTGACGGTGGCGCCGCCAATGACGGAACCGGTGCGGCACCCAGGTCATCGGGCCGGGCCACGCAGACCAATGCCATCACCATCTCGAACTTCATGTTCGCGCCGATGTCGGCCAGCGTCGCTCCAGGAGCCACGGTCCGCGTCACCAACAAGGACCCGGTCGACCACACGCTGACGGCGACCGGCGGCCAGTTCAACACGGGCGACATCGGCGACGGCCAGACCAAGACCTTCACCGCGCCGACCAAGCCCGGCACCTACCACTACATCTGCAACATCCACCAGTTCATGATGGGGACCATCGTCGTCCGCTAGGGCGGCCGGGCCCGGGCCAACCCGACCGGCGGCGCGGTTTCACACTTCGATGAGGTCCTCACCGAAGACGACGTTCCCGTCGAAGTGCGCTTTGGCCAGGGCCACCCACTCGTCCGCCGCGCCGGGGGGCGGGGTCGGCACCTGGTGGGTCAGGACGAGCGTGCCCACCCCGGCCCGGGCCGCAGTCATTGCGGCCTGTTCCACGGTGGAGTGGTAGTCGATGGTGTCGACGAAGCGCTGCATCGGGACCAGCCGCACCAGGTCGTCGCGCAACACCGTCTGAACGTAGACGTCGACGCCGACGAGCAGCTCGTCGAGGCCGGGGCACGGCACGGTGTCGCCGGCCAGCACGACGGAGCGACCCTCGTGCTCGAAGCGGTAGGCCAACGTCGGCTCGACCGGACGATGATCGGTGGCCGCAGCGGTGACGCGCACGCCGCCCGTGTCGAGAACGACTCCCGGTTGGAGCTCGCGGACGCTGACGTCGGGCCCCCAGGTCAGGTCCGCGTGGTGGGCCAGCCGGTACGACACGTCGGGGGCCAGCATGGCCAGAGCACCGTCCACCACCTGACGGGTGCCGACCGGTCCGCCCACCTCCAGCGTGGCCGGCTGGCCACTCATGATCCAGTGGGTGGTGATGACGTCGTTCAGGTCGCAGATGTGGTCGCTGTGCAGGTGGGTGAGGAACACCGCTTCGAGCATCACCGGGAGCACCCCGGCGGCGACCAGGCGCATGCAGACAGCGCGTCCGGCGTCGACGAGGAAGTGCCTGCCGCCCGCCCGGACCAGAGTGGCCGCACCGGCCCGGTTGGCGTCGGGCAGCGGATTGCCCGTCCCGAGCAGCACGACGGAGAGCGAAGGTGGCACCCGCTGACGTTACGGCAGGGGGCGCACAGCCGCCCGCACTGCGGTCAGGCGATGAGCCCGGCCAGCACCGTGCGGGTCTGCTCGAGCTGGTCGCGGGTCACCCGCTCGGCGGGGTGGTGGGCCAGCAACGGGTCCCCCGGGCCGAAGTTCGCCGCCGGAACCCCGTGCTCCCAGAAGGAGGCCACGTCGGTCCAACCGACCTTGGCTCTGGGTGCGGCGCCGCTCTTCTCCACCAGCGCGGCGAGCAGCGGGTGACCGAGCGAGGGCGGGGCGCCGTCGCCGGCGTCGAGGAGCTCCCACTCGTCGCCGGGTTCGAGGAACGACTGGAGCAGCTGGCGAACCGACGCCTCCGCCTCGACGGCCTGGCGGTCGGGCGCATAGCGGTGGTTGAGGACGACGGTGGCCCGGTCGGGCACGACGTTGGCCGCCACACCCCCCTCGATCGCCACGGCCTGGAGCTGTTCGGCATAGATACAGCCGTCGAGCACGACCTCGCGCCCGCCCCAACTCGAGACGGCTCCGATCAGCGCGCCGAGCCGGTGGATGGCGTTGCGCCCCGTGAAGGGCCGCGCCGTGTGGGCCCGCACTCCCATGAGGGTGATGCGCACCCGCAGCGTCCCCTGGCAGCCGGCCTCGACGAGCGCGCAGGTGGGCTCGCCCAGGATGGCGGCGTCCCCGGCCAGCAGGTCGGGACGCTCGGTCCAGAGCTGGACCAGGCCGCTCTCGGCCCGTCCCACCTCCTCGCGGGCGTAGAAGCACCACGTCAGGTCGACTCCGGGCTCGGAGACCGTGGTGGCCAGGTCGAGCATGACGGCCAGGCCGCCCTTCATGTCCGAGGAGCCGAGACCCCACAGCACGTCGCCGTCGAGGCGAGGCCGGTCGTTGTCGTTCGGGGGCACGGTGTCGAGGTGGCCGGCCAGGACCAGACGCTGGGTCCGGCCCCGATCGGTGCGGGCGATCACGTTGTCGCCGACGCGCTCGACCGTCAGCCAGGGACAGGGCGCGAGCGCCTTCTCCACGACGGTGGCGATGGCTCCCTCGTCGTGGCTCACCGAGGGGATGGCCACCAGCTCGGCCGTGGCCGCCAGAAGGTCGCCCGGCGCCGCCATGATCAGGTGCTGGCTCCGTGCTCGCGCAGCACGGAGTTGAGCTGTGCCTTGTCGTGTCGCTCGCCCTCGGTCAGGCGCTTGATCACGAGGACGCACGGCACGAAGAACTCGCCACCGGGGTACTCGCGCCGGCGGCTGGCCCGGATGGCCACACACCACGGCGGCACGACGCCGCGGGAGATCTCCTCGCCCGTCTCGGCGTCGATGACGGGGATCGACGGGTCGAGGAAGCTCCCCGCGCCGAGCACGGCGCCCCGGCCCACCCGGGCCCCGCCGGTGACCATGCACCGGCTGCCCACGAAGGCATCGTCCTCGACCACGACCGGGACGGCATTGGGCGGCTCGAGCACGCCGCCGATACCGACCCCTCCCGAGAGGTGCACCCGCTCGCCGATCTGCCCGCAGGAGGCGACGGTGGCCCAGGTGTCGACCATGGTGCCCGCACCCACGTAGGCGCCGATGTTCACGTAGGAGGGCATGAGCACGACACCACGACCGAGGAACGAACCCCAACGGGCGGAGGCGCCGGGGAGCGCCCGCACGCCCGCTTCGGCGAAGCCGTGCTTGAGCGGGAGCTTGTCGGCGTACTCGAACGGGCCGTGCTCGATCGTCTCCATACCTCGCAGCGAGAAGAGCATGAGGATCGACTTCTTGAGCCACTCGTGCACGACCACCTCGTCGGTGGCCGGGTCGACCTCGGCCACCCGGGCCTGACCAGTGTTCAGCAGCTCGATCGCCTCTTCGACCAGTGCCGCCGCGTCGGTGTCGGCCGGCGACAGCTCGGCGCGGTGCTCCCACAGTTCCTCGATGCTCGCCTGCAGATCAGCCATGCCGCACCTTAGCCAGGCGCCCGCGGGCCATCCGGCCGGTCTCAGGCACTGACGCCCGACGCCGCAGCGAGGCGTGCACCGACCAGAGCCAGCCGTTCCATGGGCTGCACGACGGCGATGCGCACGTGGCCCGCCCCGCCATCCCCGTAGAGATCACCCGGGCTCACCAGCACGCCGCCGTCGCGAGCCAACGCCTCGGCCATGGCCCAGGCATCGGCCCAGCGCCCGGCGGGGACGGGCACCCAGAGATAGAACCCGCCCTCGGGAAGCGGCGCCGGGCAGCCGTAGGCGGTCAGGATTCCGGCCACATAGCGCAGGCGCTCGAGGTAACGCTCGCGCTGGCGCACCACGTGGGCGTCGTCGGCCAGAGCGGCCACGCCGGCGGCCTGCGCGGGGCCAGGGACCATGAGACCGGCATGCTGTCGCACGGCGCGCAGGAACTCGACCAGTTCCGCGTCCCCGGCGTAGAAGCCCACCCGCACGCCGGCCAGGTTGGAACGCTTCGACAGCGAGTGCACCGCCACGACACCGTCGGTCCCGTGCTCGAGCACCGACCGCGGTGGGCCGTCCCAGGTGAACTCGGCGTAGCACTCGTCGGAGAAGACCGGGATGCCCCGTTCCCTGCCCCAGGCCGCCTCCGCACCGAGGTCACCGAGCCCGCCCGTCGGGTTCGAGGGCGAGTTGGACCACAGCACGAGGGCGCGCCGGGCGTCGCGCGGATCGATCGCCTCGAGGTCGAGACCACCGGCCCGGCCCGGCGCGGCCGGGACCGCCACGGCGCGGCAGCCCGCCAGCTCGGCCCCCATGGCGTAGGTCGGGTACGAGACGGCCGGGTAGAGCACGGTGTCCCGATCGGGCCGGCGCAGCCGGAGCACGTGGGGCACCGAGGCGACCAGCTCCTTGGTGCCCACGCAGGCGGCGACGGATGCGGGCGGGAGCCCCTCCAGGCCGAAGCGCCGGCCGAGCCAGTCCGCCGCGGCCTGGCGGAGCTGCGGACTGCCGGCCGAGGCCGGGTACCCACGCTCGGTGCCCGAGGAGGCCAGGGCCTCGACCACCGCGGTCAGCGGCGCGTCGTAGGGGGTTCCGATGGAACAGTCGACCATGCCCTCGGGATGGGCCGCCGCCAGCTTGGCCAGACCGTCGAGACGGTCGTAGGGGTACGGAGGCAGATGGAAGGTCACGAGCTGACGAACTCGGCGAACCTGGCCCGACCCACGTCGTCGAGCACGACCTGCAGCGTGGCGGATTCCTCGCCGTCGCGCTGGCCCACCACCTCGCCCTCGCGGTGGATGGCCGCCAGGATGTCCCCCCGCGCCCACGGCACCACCAGCTCCACCACGCGGTCGGACCCACGCAGGCGGTCGGCCACCACGCGCAGGAACTCGTCGACGCCCTGGCCGGTCCGGGCCGAGATGAGCACCGCGCCCTCGTGGGCGTGGGCCAGTGCCTTGGCCTCGTCGGGCGCCCGGTCCGCCTTGTTGATCACGACCAGCTCGGGAACGTCGGCCGCACCGATCTCCGTGAGCACCTCGTGCACCGCGGCCATCTGGGCCTCTGCGTTCACCGCCGTACCGTCGACCACGTGCACCACCAGGTCGGCCAGGTGCACCGAGTCAAGCGTGGAACGGAAGGCTTCGACCAGCTCGTGCGGCAGCTTGCGCACGAAGCCCACCGTGTCGGTGACCAGAACCGTCTCACCGCCGGGAAGCTGGAGTTGACGGGTGCGCGGATCGAGAGTCACGAAGAGCCGGTTCTCGGCCGGAACGCCGGCATCGGTGAGTTGGTTCAGCAGCGTCGACTTGCCGGCGTTGGTGTACCCCACCAACGCCAACTCGCGGTGGCGGCCGCGAGCCCGGCTCTGGCGCTGCAAGGTTCGGGTCCGCTCCACATCGCGCAGGTCGGCCTCGAGCCGATGCATGCGCCGGACCAACCGGCGCCGGTCCACCTCGAGCTGGGTCTCGCCGGGCCCCCGGGTGCCGATGCCTCCCGCCTGCTGGCTGAGCGACACCCCGCGCCCGCGCAGCCGGGGCAGCCGGTAGCGCAGGATGGCCAGCTCTACCTGTGCCTTGCCTTCGGGACTGCGGGCGTTCTGGGCGAAGATGTCGAGGATCACGGCGGTGCGATCGATCGCCGTTCGCCCGAAGAGCTTCTCGAGGTTGCGATGCTGTGCCGGGCTCAGCTCGTCGTCGAAGACGACGGTGTCGGCATCGAGGCTGCGGCTCAGCGCGGCGATCTCCTCCGCCTTGCCCTTTCCGACGAACGTGGCCGCGTCGGGCGCATCGCGGCGCTGCACGACACGACCGACGACGTCCGCGCCGGCACTGTCGACCAGCTGGGCCAGCTCGTCGAGCTGCTCGTCGACCATCTCCGCCGTGAGCCCGGGGAACACCACGCCCACCAGGATGATGCGCTCCCGAAACGTCCGCTCGATGAGCGTCCCGGGCAACAGATTGCTCAAGAGAGCATCCCGGGATGGATGTCGACGTCGGCCACCTTGCGGACTGGCCCGGCCAGGAACGTCGTCTCCGCGTCGGCACCGAAGGTGACCTCGAGCGTGCCGCCTGGGTTCCGCACCCGGACCGGGGCGCCGTCGTCGAGAACGCCCCAGCTGCGCGCCGCCGCCGCGGCGGCCACGCTGCCTGTGCCACAGGCCAGCGTCTCGCCCACCCCGCGCTCCCAGACCCTGAAGTCGAGCAGCTCGCCCCGGTCGTCGGTCACAGGCGTGATCCATTCGACGTTGATCCCGCCGCTGAACGCGGCCTGGAGCTTGGGCCCGAGCTCGGCGATGTCGACCGCCGCCGTGTCCGGTCCGAGCAGCACCAGGTGCGGATTCCCGACGTCGACCGTGCGGGCCCGTCGATCGTCGAACTCCTGGGGCTGGTCGGGGCCGAGCCGGGCCGGGCCCATGTCGACACTGGCCGTGGCCCAGCCCGGCGTCGGGCCGGTCTCGTAGGCCACGGTGCGCAGGCCGCCCGCGGTGGCCACCGTGAAGTGGGGCGGCCGCACCAGTCCGGCGTCCACCGCGGCCTGGGCCAGGCAGCGGATGCCGTTGCCGCTCATTTCGGCCTCCCCCCCATCGGCGTTGTGCAGCTGCATGGAGAGATCGGCTCCGTCGCGCCCAGGGCCGACGCGGATGATCCCGTCGGCCCCGATGCCGCGCCGACGATCGGCCAGGAGGCGAACCTGGGCCACCGTGAAGCGGAGACGGTCGTCGGGGTCGAGGACGACCAGGAAGTCGTTGCCGGCGCCCTCGTGCTTGGTGGCGTGCACACCACCATTCTCGCAGGCCATCCCCCTCAGCCGTGCACGTCGAGGGCCCGCTCCACCAGCTCCTCCGCCTCCCGGCCGTCCCGGGCCCAGGTGATCCGGGGATCGCGCCGGAACCAGGCGGCCTGGCGCCGGGCGAACTGGCGGGTGCGGCGGACCGCCTCCTCCAGGCAGGCCTCGAGTGGGACGCCGTCCTCGACGTGGGCGAGCAGCTCCTTGTATCCGAGAGCCTGGCGGGCCGTGCGCGACATCCCCCCGGGGCGGGCGACCAGGCCCCGCACCTCCTCGAGCAGGCCGGCCGCCACCATGGCGGCGAAGCGGGCCTCGATGCGGCGATCGACGTCGTCGGGGTCGAGCCGGATCCCGATCTGGGTGATGCCGTCGGCCGGGTAGGCCTCGAGCCCGGGCCCGAAGTCGGAAAAAGGCCGGCCCGCTCCCAGTGTGACCTCGAGCGCCCGCACGATGCGGCGACGGTTCCCGGGTTCCATCCGGGCCGCCGCCACCGGGTCGAGCGTTTGTAAACGGGCGTACAGATCAGCCGGCTGCGCTCGACCGTCGTCGAGCTCGGCCTCGAGCGCCCCGGCCACGTCCGGGTAGCGGCCGGGGATCTCGAGGTGGTCGACCACCGCCCGCAGGTACAACCCCGTGCCGCCGACCAGCACGGCGTGGCGGCCGCGGCCCTCGATGTCCCCGAGGACCCGGCGCGCCGCGAGCTGAAAATCGGTCACGGCAAAGTCCTGGTCGGGATCGACCAGGTCGAGCAGGTGATGGGGCACCGCCGCCCGGGCCGACGCATCGGGCTTCGACGTCCCGATGTCCATGCCGCGGTAGACGCACATGGAGTCGACGGAGACCAGCTCGGTGTCGCCCCGTCGTCTGGCCAGCGCGAACGCCGCGGCCGACTTGCCCGAGGCGGTCATGCCAACGAGCGCGACTGTGCTCAAGCGCTCGCCACCGGGATGCGCACGCGGTAGCGAGGCCGCGCCGTCACCTCCTCGAGACGGCCGGACAGGTGGTGGGGGTGTCCCCCGGTCACGGTGACCAGCGCCAGTGCGCCGGGCGCGGGCGCGCGGCCGACGGCGGCAAAGTGGATGGGCTTGCCCTGCCTGGTCCGCCCGGTCTGCGTCGACGGGTCGCGGCGGCTCACGCCTTCGACGAGCACCTCCTCGGACCGGCCCACCCGGGCCTGGTGCCGAGCCAGGGCCGAGCGGTCGATCACCGTCTTCAGCCGCTCGAACCGTTCCGCGATGACGTCGGCGGGCACGAACGCGGCCTCCATGTCGGCCGCCCGGGTCCCGGGTCGGGGCGAGAAGATGAAGGTGAAGGCGCTGTCGTACGCGGCCTCGGCGCACACCTCGAGCGTGCGTTCGAAGTCTTCTTCGGTCTCGCCGGGGAACCCGACGATGATGTCCGTCGTGACCGCCAGGTCGGCGATGGCGGCCCGGGCCGACGCCAGCTTCTCGAGGTAGCGCTGCGCCGTGTACCCGCGCCGCATGGCCCGCAGGACGGCGTCACTCCCCGATTGCAGGGGCAGGTGGAGCTGCTCGCACACCTCGGGGGTGCTCGCCATGGCCTCGATCGTCTCGGGCCTGAGGTCCTTCGGGTGCGGGCTGGTGAAGCGGACGCGCCCGATGCCCTCGACCGCACCCACGGCCCGGAGGAGTTCGGCGAAGAGGGGCCGGCGCTTGGTGATGTCGCGCCCGTAGGAGTTCACGTTCTGCCCGAGCAGGGTCACCTCGGTGACCCCGCGCTGGGCCAGCAACGCCACCTCGGCGACGATGTCGTCGAGCGGCCGACTCACCTCGGGCCCGCGCACTGCGGGCACGATGCAGAACGCGCAGGAATTGTCACACCCGGTCTGGATGTTGACCCAGGCGGCATAAGGCAGCTCGCGCACCGCACCCGGTCCGAGCAAGGGATTGGCGGCCGACTCGGGCGCCGGCGCGTCGAGGATCTCCATCACCTGGCCCTCGCGGCGAGAGCGGCGCAAGAGTCCGGGGGCGCTGGTCAGGTTGTGCGTCCCGAAGACGACGTCCACCCAGCCCACCTTCTCCTGGATCCGCTCACGGTCCTTCTGGGCCAGGCAACCACCGACGGCGATCTGGAGTCCGGGCCGAGCGTCGACCAGCTCCTTGAGCCGGCCCAGCGTGCCGTAGAGCCGCTGGTCTGCGTTCTCCCTGATGCAGCAGGTGTTGAGCACGACGACATCGGCCTCCTCCATGGAGGGGGCCGCCTCCATGCCGTCGGCCACCAGGAGCCCAGCCAGGCGCTCCGAGTCGTGTTCGTTCATTTGGCAGCCGAACGTACGAATGAAGTAGCGCTGCGGCATGTGCCGAAGTCTACGGAACCGGGGGGCCTACGATTCCCCACGATGAGCCGTCCGAGGCTGTTCCGACGCGTCTGGTGGGCCCTTCCCGTCCTTGCGGTGGCCCTGGCCGCCTGCAGCTCCGGTCCCCAGCATCCCTCGGCGTCCGGATCGGGTTTTTCGACCAGTACGGCGCCGAGCGGCTCCGAACTCAAGAACCAGGACTCCACGCTCCTGGCCAACCTGACCACGTACCTCTCGAAGGCCAACGCCTGCAAGACCCAGTCCAGTCCCGTCGTGTGTGTCGAGGCGGCGGACCGGACACTCGGGGGGCAGATCCACGACTACGCCAACCGGCTGGCCGCAGGATCGGCCAGCGACGCCAAGGCGGCCGATGTGACCGCAGCGCGCAACTCGGCCCAGTTGTTGGCCAACAGCATGGAGATCCTCGGCGACGCGCAGCCGAGCCAGGCCAACTACAACCAGGTGCTCAACACCTTCAACGTCACCAGCGCCATCTCGTCGCTGCAGAAGGCCGTAGCCAAGGTCCAGAGCGACCTCGGCTGACGCACACCCGAGGTCGTGCACCGATCGTCGGCGATCCGGGCGCGCCCAGAGATGTGCTCGAAGTCCAGCGACGCTCCTCGGGAAGGGCCGGACCCGACCCACGCCGGCCGATGCGCCCGCTCAGAGGTCGACGGTCGCCTCGTCCCCGTACACGAGGCCGCGCCGATCCGCCGCCAACGCGACCACCCTTCCGGGCACGCCCGACGACGCCAGCGCCGACTGGGCGGCGGCGCGCACCGACTCCTGGCTCTCCTGGGTGACGAACCCGATCAGGGTGGGACCGGCGCCGGACCAGCAGGCCGCCAGTGCTCCGGCCTCGACGAGCGCGTCGAGCAGCCGGGGCGCCTCGGGGAACAGCGCGGTGCGGGCCGGCTGGTGGATGCGGTCGCCGGTGGCGGCGGCCTGCAGATGGGTCGGATCGGCCAGCCCGGCCACCAGGAGGCCCATGCGGCCGAGGTTGAAGACCGCATCGGTGCGGCTGAGCGTGTCGGGGAGCACCCCCCGGGCCGCGGGCGTGGCCAGATCGCGGTCGGGCACCATGGCGACGAAGGCCAGATCCGGACCGAGGGGCAGCGGCGCGTGGACCGGGATGCCCTCGACAGTCGTGGCCGCCAGCAGGCCGCCGAACACACTGGCGGCCGCGTTCTCGGGGTGCCCGTCGTAGGCCGCCGCCACCGCGAAGGGATCGTCCGCCCCGGCGGCCGCCGCCGCGGCCGCGGCCAGCGCGGCCGAAGACCCCAGGCCGCGGGCAACCGGGATCTGCGAGCGCACCGTGACGGCGACGCGGTCGTGCCCCAGCACCTCGGTGACGACCCGGGCGGCCAGGTGGGAAGCGTCGTCGAAGAGTCCGGCCCCCTCGCCCTCCGAATGCACGCGCAACGAGTCAGCCGGCTCGACCTCGACGCTGACGTAGCAGTCGAGGGCAACGGCGAGGGTGTCGAAGCCGGGACCGAGATTGGCCGAAGAGGCGGGGGCCCGGGCGCGCACGCGCTCAGGCTACGCGTTCAGAACAGACGCTGGACCATCGTCGGCTGCGGGACGTCCTGCTGCAACCGGACCGGGACGGTGGCGTGCTGCGTGCCGAGCGACACGTCGACGCTGCCCACCACTGTGCCGCGGCGCGCCTGGGCGGTCAGGTGGCGGTCGGGCCGGAAGACCATGGTGGCCTTGACTCCGGGCCACGTGAGCAGGGAGACGGGGGCCACCCCCCGGGCGAGCACCGTCTTGCCGGCCTCGCTCACCCGGGCGACGACCGCGCCCTGGTGGAACACTGCCGTCGCACCGACGGCCGGCGCCATGGCGGTCACCAGCGCCAGTCCGTGGAGACCGGCCGCGGCCAGAACCTCGGGACCCTGCTGGCCGGTCACGGCGGCCAGCAGGAGGGTGGGCACCCCGTGCACCTGGCGCACGACGGCGAGCACATCGCACCCGCCCGCGGCCGTGGTGAACCCCGACTTCACCCCGATGACCCCGTCGAAGCCCAGGAACGGGGTGTAGGTGGAGATGGTCCCGGCCACCGGCAGCGTGATGGAGGACTGCTGGACCAGCGCAGCGAAGACGGGATTGGTCATGTCGAGCGACGCCACCTTCAAGAGGTCGTAGGGCGTCGACTGCGATCCGGGGTCGACACCACTCGGATCGGCGAAGTGCGACTGCGTCATGCCGAGCTGCGCAGCGTCCTTGTTCATCTTGGTCACGAATGCGGCCTCACTCCCGGCATCCCACCGGGCCAGCAGGTCGGCGTAGTTGTCGGCCGAGTGGATGAGCAGACCACCGAGCACCTGCACCTCGGGGATCTGCTCACCGACGGCCACCTGCGCGTTCGAGTTGTCCGAGACGGTGTCCTCGTTGTAGTCGTTCACGTCGGCCTGGGTGACGGTGATGGAGGGACCCAGCTGGCCCATCTTCAGCGGATGGTCGTGCAGGATCACGTAGGCCGTCATGAGCTTCGTCAGGCTGGCCACGGGCTCTGGCTTCTCGGGGCCAGAGGGCTCGTCGACGCCGATGGAGGGGATGGCCACGGCCGCCTGGCCGCTCCCGGGCCAGGGCAGGCTGATCGGGTTCGACACCAGGTCGACCGTGCGCTGGAGCACCGCAGTGACTTGCGGTGCCGGGTCGGGCGCGCTGAGGCGAACGGCGGCGAAGAGACCGGCCGCCGCGACGATCAGCGCCAGCACGAGGAGGACGACGAGTCCACGCCGGCCGCGTCGGCGGTGGCGGTGCGCGCCGTCCTCCCGGCGTTCCCGCCGCGATCGCGGTGGTGGTGACGGTGGGGGCGGTGCGCCCGGGCTGCCGGCATCGGCCTGGCGCAAGGACTCGAGGGTGAACGGCGCCACCATGAGGGGCGTCGGCGTCGTCCGGCCTTCCTCGCTCACCTCCCGTTGAGCCCGTCGAGCTCGTCGGGGGTGATCAGGACGGCGCGCGCCTTAGATCCCTCGCTGGGACCGACCACACCCGCCTGCTCGAGCAGGTCCATGAGGCGCCCGGCGCGGGCGAACCCGACCCGCAGCTTGCGCTGGAGCATGGAGGTGGAGCCGAGCTGGGAGCGCACCACCAGGTCCCGGGCCTGGACGAGCAATTCGTCGTCGTCGTTGCCCACACCGTCGTCGCTCGACGATGTCACGTCCAGGGTGCTGATGGCCACCACCGGCTCGGTCGTCCCGCCTTGGGCCTTCCAGTGCGCCACGACGTTGCGCACCTCCTCCTCCGAGACCCAGGGGGCCTGGAGCCGGCGCAACACGTTGGACGACGCCTCGAGCAGCAGCATGTCCCCCTTGCCCACCAGGCGCTCGGCCCCGGGCTGGTCGAGGATGACCCTGCTGTCCATCAAGGTGGAGACGGCGAACGCCATGCGACTCGGAACGTTGGCCTTGATGACGCCCGTGATCACGTCGACCGAGGGCCGCTGGGTGGCGATGACCAGGTGGATGCCGACGGCCCGGGCCATCTGGGCGATGCGGACGATCGAGTCCTCCACGTCACGGGCGGCCACCATCATCAGGTCGTTGAGCTCGTCCACCACGACCAGGATGAAGGGCAGGCGCTGTTCGGGCTCGGGCTCGTCGAGCTCCTCGACGTCGTCGAGGGCGGGGTGGTCCTCGCCGAGGGCCTTGACCGCGGTGTCGCGGATGCGGCGGCGATCGTTGGGCGGGGAGGCCACCAGGCCGTCGTCCACCAGCTGGTTGTAGCCGGTGATGTCGCGGCACCCGTTCTCGGCCAGCTTGTCGTAGCGGCGCTCCATCTCCTTGACCGCCCAGGCCAGTGCGTTGGCCGCCTGCTTGGGGTCGACCACCACCCTGGTCAGGAGGTGGGGCAGCCCCTCGTACTGGCCGAGCTCGACCCGCTTGGGGTCGATCAGGATCAGCTTGGCGCTCTCGGGGTCCTGGCGCATCAGGATCGACGTGATGATCGAGTTCATGCAGGACGACTTGCCCGACCCGGTGGCGCCGGAGATGAGGACGTGGGGCATCTCGGCCAGGTTGGCCATGACGGCGCGCCCGGCGATGTCGCGCCCCATGGCCACCTCGAGCGGGTGGCTGGTCGCCGTGAGGCGAGCCTCCTTGGAGTCGAGGATGTCGCGCAGCGCGACCAGCTGGCGGGTGCGGTTGGGCACTTCGACACCGATGGCCGATTTGCCCGGGATGGGCGCCAGGATGCGCACGTCGGGCGACGCCATGGCGTAGGCGATGTCCTTGGACAGGCTGGTCACCCGGGCCACCTTCACCCCGGGGCCGAGCTCGAGCTCGAAGCGGGTCACGGTCGGCCCGACCCGGGCGCCGACGAGGCGGGTCTCGACACCGTGGGCGGCCAGCGCCCGCACCAGCTCCACGCCGGCGGCGTCGGTCTGCTTCTGGTCCTGCTCCATCTTCTTGGAGGCGTGCAGGAGCGACATCGGCGGCAGCGTCCAGTCGCCGGGGCGATGCGACACCGCGGGCACGGGCGCCGCCTCGACCGGCTCGGGGTCGGCCTCCGGTTCGGGCGCGAGGACCGGCGCCGGCTCGGGCAGCGGGATGTCGATGTCACTGTCGTCGGGGGCGGCGGGCGGTCCGGCCTCCGGGAACGACGGTGCGACAACCGACGAGGCGGGCTGCGCTTCCTCGAGGGCGGCGTCGTAGGGACCGGCGACGAGCGGCTTGCCCCGCCAGACGGCCAGGGCGCCGCGGCCGGTGGCCGAGGCCGCGGTGCGCAGGCCACGGAAGACGGAGGCCAGGGGGATGCCGGTGGCGATCAGGACGGCCACGACGATGACGGCGACCAGGAACACCGCCGCGCCGGCGGTGCCCAGCCCGGCGTGCAGCGGGTGGCCGACCAGCACGCCCAGGGCGCCGCCGCCCCGGCGCAGCGTGGCGCCCTGCGAGAACGTCGGGAGGTGGCGCAGCTCGGCCAGGCCGCAGACCCCGAGCAGCCCGAGCACGATGCCGACACCGAGGCGCCAGGGGTCGGTGCTCCCGACGTGGTCGGGATCCTCGACCTCGCTCCGGTCGATCAGCAGCGCCGCCCCGGCACCGGCCACGATCACCGGGAGCAGCACGCGCACCCAGCCGGCCACATACCCCAGGCCGGAGTCGACCCCGTGGCCGATCGGACCGAGCTGGCCGCCCCAGAGGGCCAGGGCCAGCAGGACGCCCAGAGTGACCAGGCCGACCGCCCACAGGTCGCGGGCCTGGACCCGCCAGAAGGGCGGGCGCTCGGGGGCGGCCTTGGTGTTCCTGGTCGACTTGGCCCCGCTCGACTTGGCCCCTCTGGCCGGCTTCTTCGCAGCCGAACGGGCAGGAGGACGCGCCGGGGCCCCTCCGCGGGTCTTGGTCACCACAGTGCGGTCGAGATTACCGGTTGACCTGGCCGTTTTTGTGGACACCCCACCCATTGAATTACGAACATATGTTCGCTATCGTAGGCCAGATGGCACTCCGGTGGACGACGGCGGAGAGCGAGGAGGGCGGCACGCTCTTCCCCGACGAGCAGGTGGCCGAGCGCCACGTCGGGAAGGGCGCCTACGCCGGGATGGAGTTCCTCCACGTGAACGCCCGCAGCATCATCAACACGGTGCCGGCCGAGAGCCGGATGCCCTTCCGGCACACGATCAACGCGTATCGAGGTTGCAGCCACGCCTGCGTGTACTGCTTCGCCCGGCCCACCCACGACTACCTCGGGCTGGGCATCGGGACCGACTTCGAACGCAAGATCGTGGTGAAGGTGAACGCGGTGGAACGGCTGCGGGCCGAGCTGCGCTCGCCCAAGTGGGGAGGCGACCACATCGCCATGGGCACCAACACCGACCCCTACCAGCACGCCGAGGGCAAGTACCACCTGACCCGGGGCATCGTGGAGACGTTGAGCGCGGCGCGGAACCCGTTCAGCATTCTGACGAAGTCGACCCTGATCCTGCGGGACGCCGCGCTGCTGGCCGCGGCGTCGGAGCGCACCGAGGTGGGCGTGTCGTTCTCCATCGGGACGCTGGACCGGGACGTGTGGAAGGCGACCGAGCCCGGCACTCCCCCGCCGGACCGGCGAGTGGACGCGCTGCGCCGCCTGACCGCCATGGGCATCAGTTGCGGCGTGCTGGTGGCCCCGGTGCTGCCGGGACTCTCCGACGGCGAGGACCAGCTGCGCCAGGTGGTCGAGGCGTGCGCGGCGGCCGGCGCCGTCTCGGTCTCGGGGGTGGCGCTGCACCTCCGTGGGCCCATGCGCAGGCACTACCTCGACTGGCTCGAGGGCGAGCGGCCGGACCTGGTCGGCCTGCACCGGGTGCGCTTCCGGCGCGGCGCGTACCAGCCCGGCGAGGAGCGAGGGCGCATCGAGGGCGTGGTCCGGGAGGCGGCGCTGCGCTGCGGCGTGACCGGGCGGGACCGCTACCGGGGCGTGCGCTCCCGACAGACCGGACACCATCCGGTGGAGACGCCCGACGCAGCGGCACCGACGGCCGCGGTGTCGCCCGAGGAGGGCGGCGAACAGCTGTCACTGCTGTGAAACGCCGCGCCGGTGCCGCGACGGTGGCTTTCTACACTTGTGAGCGCATGACGGGCGCGGCCGGTGGGAGAGCGACAGAGTCCTGCGCCGGCGACGGCTGACGGCGTGCGTCCGCTCACCATCGCCCACCGGGGCGAGCCCATCCGGCACCGCGAGAACACGCTCGGCGCCTTCGCGGCGGCGCTGGGCGATGGGGCGGACTGGGTCGAGATCGATCTGCGCCGCACCCGGGACGGCGAGATCGTGGTGCTGCACGACCAGACGCTCGAGCGGCTGTGGGACGTCGACTCCTCGGTCGGGGACCTGGACTGGGCCGAGGTGGCCCGGCTCGGGCACGGCGACGTCCGCATCCCGTCCTTGCGCCAGGTGCTCGAGGCCATGCCGGTGCCCCTGATGGTCGACTTCACCCGGCGCGAGGTCGTGCCCGGCGCGCTGGAGCAGGTGCTCGGGGCCGACGCGCTGGAGCGCTCGCTCTTCGTGACAGGCAACGTGCCGGCGCTGCGCCAGCTGCGCGCCCTCTCGGAGGAGGCCCGTCTCGGTCTGACCTGGACCGAGGGCGAGGAGCCGCCGCTGGCGCTGCTCGAGGAGCTCGGGGCCGAGTACTGGAACCCCTGGTTCGGCCTGCTCACCGAGGCTGGGGCGGCCGCGGTCCATGGGGCGGGTCGGCTGGTCTCGACCTGGACGGTGGACGAGGCGGCCGACATGGAGCGGGTGGTGCGCTGCGGGGCCGACGCTGTGGTCAGCAATCGGGTGGGGGCGCTGGTGGAGTTCCTGGCCGGGCGGTGATGCCGGGGGGGTCGGGCGGTCAGGCCGAGGCCAGCTCGACCCGCGTGGCCAGCTCGACCCGCTCCATGATCTCCGCCGCGATCTCGTCGGCCCGCGTCCGCTGGCGCAGCCACTCCGAGAGGGTCGACTTCTGGATGGCCCAGACCAGGACGGAGCCGTCCTCGAACGTCTCCACCTGGAGACCCATGGCGCCCGGGGTCACGGCGCGTATGGAGTCGTAGTCAACCGAGCGCTGGGAGAAGACGCCTTGGACCTCGAGGTGTTCGGAGGTCAGCGCCACGTAGGGCACCAGGCACCAGCGCCACATGCAGAGCATCGCCCCGATCGCCAGGACCCACAGCACGGCGGCTCCCGGGAACACCACGCCGACGGCGGTCAGGAAGGCCGCCACGAGGACGAAGAACAGGCCCACCAACACCGCCAGACGGCGAACGGGTTCCTCCACTCGCCACACCGTGGGATTTCTGGCGTTCGCCGAAGCCATGCCCCCGCACCGTAACGGGAGTTGACGACGGGTGACCAGTCGATTGCACTCAGACCATCAACACCACGGGCACGATCATGGGCCGGCGCCGGGTGCGCTCCCCCACGAACTTGCCCAGGGCCTTGCGGGTGTGGCGGCTCAGCACCTCGATGTCGTGCGCCCCGTCGCGCAGGGCCTGGGTCACGGCCGCCGCCACCACGTCGCTCGCCTCACCCAGCAGTTCCTCGGCCTCGGGCGCATAGACCCAACCCCGGGTCTCGATCACCGGCGGGCAGCTCAGCGTGCTCTTCTGGCGGTCCACGGTGACCACCACCATGACCACGCCCTCTTCGGCCAGCTTCTGGCGGTCGCGCAACACACCGTGCTCGATGTCGCCCACCGTGCCGTCCACGTAGACGTAGCCGGCCGGCACCCGGCCGTCGCGCTGGATGCCTTTCTGGTCGAGCTGTATCACGTCGCCGTCCTCGCACAGGATGACCTTCGCCGGGTCGATCCCCATCGTGAGAGCGAGGCGGGCGTGATGCACCATGTGGCGGAACTCGCCGTGCACGGGCACGAAGCATTCCGGGGTGGTCACGGCGATCAGGGTCCGCAGTTCACCCTGGCGCGCGTGCCCGCTGACGTGCACGGCCTCCGCGCCCGTATGCACCACCTCGGCGCCCCGCCGGTGCAGGTCGTCGATCACCCGTCCCACCGACCACTCGTTGCCGGGGATGGGGTGGGCGCTGATCACCACGACGTCGTCCTCACCGATGCGCAGCCACTTGTTGTCCCCCGTGGCCATGAGCGAGAGGGCGGACATCGGCTCCCCCTGCGAACCGGTGGAGATGACGCACATCTCCCCCGCCGGCACCGTGTCGAGGTCCTCGATGTCGACGTGCATGCCGTCGGGGATGCTGATGATGCCGAGGCGTTGCCCGAGCTCGACGTTCTTGCCCATCGAACGTCCGAGCGTGGCCACCTTGCGCCCCGTGGCGGCCGCGGCGTCGATGATCTGCTGCACCCGATGCATGTGACTGGCGAAGCAGGCGACCACGAGGCGCTTCCCCGGCTCCGAGGCGAAGACGCGGCGCAGCGTGACGCCGACGGTGGACTCCGACTCGGAAAAGCCGGGCTCCTCCGCGTTGGTCGAGTCCGAGAGGAGGAGGCGGATCCCCTCCGTACGGGCCAGCTCGCCCATGCGCGACAGGTCGGTGCGCCGGCCGTCGACCGGCTGGAGGTCGAGTTTGAAGTCGCCCGAGTGCAGGATCACGCCCTGGGGCGTGTGGAAGGCGATGGCCATCGATTCGGGCACCGAGTGGGTGACGGGGATGAACTCCACGTCGATCCCGCCGATCTGCACCGTCTCGCCGTCATTGACCGGGATGAAACGGGTGCGGTCGGCCAGCCCGGCCTCCTCCACCCGGTGGCGGGCCAGGCCGACGGTCAGCTCCGAGCCGTAGATCGGCGCCTGCAGGTCGCGCAGCAGATAGGCCAGGCCGCCGGTGTGGTCCTCGTGCCCGTGGGTCAGGACGATCCCGTCGACCCGGTCCTTGCGGTCCTGGAGATAGGTGAACTCGGGCAGCACCAGGTCGATGCCGGGCATGTCCGGATCGGGGAACATGATCCCGCAGTCGAGGATGATGATCCGGTTGTCGACCTCGATACAGGCGCAGTTGCGTCCGATCTCGCCGAGACCGCCCAGGAAGACGACGCGGACCGGCCTCGGCTTCTTGCGCTCAGGCAAGCGAGCGCACCGTCAGAACCGGTTCGCCCACGGCGGACAGGATCTTCGCCGCCTGGGCGTCCAGCTCGGGTGAGGCGTCGCCCATGGGGAGCCGGCACTGGCCGACGCGGAGGCCGAGCGCCCGCATGGCCGCCTTGGCGGGCAACGGGTTGGGGTACTCCGCGCTCGACTCGAAGTCGAAGGAGTCGAGCAGTTCGGTGTGCCCGGCGAGCGCACCCGAGAGGTCGCCGGCCAAGAAGGCGTCGACCACGGCGCGGAACTGCGGCCCGACCCAGTGTGCGGCCACGCTGACGACCCCGATGGCGCCCACCGAGAGCAGGGGCAGCGTCATGTTGTCGTCGCCGCAGTACACCTCGAAGCCGGCCGGGGCCTGGGCCACCAGGTGGGCCGTGGCCGGCGGATCGCCGGCGGCGTCCTTCACGGCCACGATGTTGGGCACCTCGCGGGCCAGTCGCAGCATGGTCCGGGTCTCGATCCGGCGCCCGGCGCGGATGGGGATGTCGTAGAGCACGACGGGCAGGTCGCCGGCCGCCTCGGCCACCAGGCGGAAGTGCTCGAAGATGCCGGCCTGCGAGGGCCGGTTGTAATACGGCGTCACCACGAGCACGCCGTCGAGGCCGCACTCGGTGGCCCGCCGGGTCAGGGCGATGGAGTGCGCGGTGTCGTTGGACCCGGTCCCGGCCAGGACCGGGATGGTCACCGCCTCGGCCACGGCGCGCCAGAGGTCGACCTTCTCGTCGTCGCTGAGGACGGAGCCTTCACCCGTGGAGCCGGCGAGCACGAGGCCGTCGCTCCCGTGGGCAGCCAGCCAACGGGCCAGCTCCACCGCCGCCCCGACGTCGAGTGCGCCGCGCTGGTCGAAGGGCGTGACCATTGCGGTGATCACCCGCCCGAACCGGGGCACGTCGTCGCGGGGGCTCATGTCCCCGTCAGGCTACCAGTGACGACGTCTCGGCTCAGGCGACCTGGCGCTCGGCGGGAGAGCCGTCGGCGAAGGCGTCCTCGTCCTCGGTGGAGTCGGTCAGGTGCTCGAAGGCGATCGCCCCCATTTCGGTGAACTTCTGGCGCAGCCAGCCGTCGGCCGCATCGAGCAGGCCCAGCTTCCTGAGGTTCGGCACGATCTTCGAGAAGAGGAGGATCTGGAAGTCGTCGCGCTCGGGGGCGGCCGCCATGAGCTTCATCACGTCGGCGGTCGGGACCTCCATGCGCTCCCAGACCTCCTGCATGACGAGACGGTCCTTCATGCGGATGGCGGCCTCGAAGGCGAACTCCTGGCGCTCGCGGAGCTCGGCCGCGCTCAGCTCCTGGTAGTACTCCTGGAGGCTGAGCACGCCGAAGGCCACGTGGCGGGCCTCGTCGGCCATGACGTAGCGCAGCATCTTCTTGAGCAACGGCTCGGTCGTCATCATGTGGATGAACCCGAAGGCGGCCAGGGCCAAGCCCTCGACCATGATCTGCATGCCGAGGTAGGTCATGTCCCAGCGCGAGTCGGACACGATGTCGTCGAGCAGCAGGCCGAGGTGGGCGTTCATCGGGTAGTGGCCCGACAGCTTGGTGTCGAGGTAACGCGAGAACACCTCGACGTGGCGGGCCTCGTCCATCACCTGGGTCGCCGCGTAGTACTTGGCGTCGATCCACGGCACGGTCTCCACGATCTTGGCGGTGCAGAGGAGGGCGCCCTGCTCGCCGTGCATGAACTGGGACAGCAGCCAGTTCTGGTTCTGGATCCCGAACTCGACGAAGCGTTTCTCGTCCCACTTCTCGACCACCGTGCCGGCGATGGCCGCCTCGTCCCACTGCATCTGGCCCGGGTTGGCCTCGGCGTTGGCCATGACCACCCGCTCCTGGTCCACCTCGATGGACCAGTCCAGGTCGGTCGAGGCGTTCCACTGCGCCTTCTTGGCCTTCTCGTAGAGCTTGTCGAGTTGAGGCTTGGACCCCTTCTCGTAGTCCCACGTGAACTCGGCCGGGCAGTGGTCGGGCACGCGGTGAAAGCCCTCGACGTCGTAGTGGCCGACGAAGTTGAGCACGGCCTCGAGGTCGTTGATGTTCTCGCGCCCGATGAGCTCCTGGTTGGATCGCATCGCCTGGTCGTCGTCGACCGTGGTCATTGCACTGCCCCCTTCGTGAGTGGTTGGTTGGAGAGAGATGCCTGCGCGCTGGTGGCCTCGAGCCGGAGGGCCAGGACGCCGGGCAGGACGAAGGCGCGTACGAGCGCCCGCGTCTCGTCGGGATCGGTCAGATCGGTGGTCGGGTTGCGGTCCGACGTGTAGGCGAGGACGATGCGCCCGGCCCACTCGGCCGCCCGTGAGGCCTGCTCGGGCTCGAGCCAGCGTCCGAAGAACGGTGCAGCCAGGTCGCCGATGGTCAGCAGAATCTGATCGAGCCGGCCGAAGGTCAGGTGCGGCAGCACCAGCCCCGGCTCGTGGGCCAGCAGGAAACCCAGCGCCTCGTTGGAGTTGAGCTGACGGGCCGACTCCACGATCCCGGCGACCAGGACGTCCTCGAGGTCGGTGGCCTCCCCCATGACCACGGCCAGCGACGAGAAGAGGCGGGCCACCTCGGTCTCGACCACCGCGCCCAGAATGCCGTCCTTCCCCTGGGGAAAGGTCCGGTAGACGGTGGCCCGGGACAGCCCGGCCTCGCGGCCGATGTCGTCCACCGTGCTCTTGGCCACACCCTGACGGGCCAGGCAGCGCAGGGCCCCGTCGACGATGCGGACCCGGGTCGAGGAACGATCGTCCGCGCCGATGTGCCGGATCTCTCCGGACCGCCCCCTGGTCAGGCCATCAGTCGTCGCTTCTGCCGCACCCACGCGTGAAACAGTATGGCGGATTTTGTCTCAGTGTCAACCACGGCCCGATCGGCTCCCGCTCCGCTCAACTCCAGTTCACGTGGCCCGGTGCCACCGAGGTGAGGAGCAAGGCCAGGACGCCGAGGACGGCCAGGCTGCCCCCGATGGTCAGGGCCAGCTCGGCCTGGCGGTCCCGCAGGCGCCCGGCGGCGTCGAACACGTAGGCCAGGACCGCACCGGTGGCCAGCCCGCCCAGGTGGGCCCGCCAGTCGATGTCGCCGGAGAACCCGATCAGCAGGTTGATCACGATCAGGGCGACCACGGGAGCGATGGGCAGGCGGCGGCGAAGCCCCAGCACGACGTAGGCCCCCATCACGCCCATGATGGCGCCCGACGCCCCGATGCCGGCGATGTTGGACTGGCTGAGCAGGTACGACCCGACGCTGCCGCCCAGCCCGGCGATGAGGTAGAGGGCGACGAAGCGGACCTTCCCCAACTGCACCTCGAGCGCCGGACCGACGATCAGGAGGGCGACCATGTTGGAGGCGATGTGCAGGAAGTTGGCGTGCAGCCACATGGCCGTGAAGGCCCGGTAGTACTGGCTCTGCTGGTGGACCAGGAAGGGCACCAGGGCGAAGCGGTCGACGACGCTGACGTCGGTGCCGAAGCGCTCGAGGCAGAACACGACGATGTTGACCGCCACGATGGCCAGGACGATGGGCGTCGGGTTGGTCGACCCCACCAACCCGGTCCGGCCCGGGCTGGTCCGGGTGAAGGCCGGCACCTGGCGCGAGCGCTTGGAGCCCTCGCGGGTGCACTCGGGGCACTGCCAGCCGACCGGGGCCTGCACCATGCACTCGGTGCAGATGGGGCGGTCGCAGTGGGCGCAGCGCACCGAGGCCGGGCGGTCCGGGTGGCGCCCGCAGGCCGGCGGCGCGGGCTGGGGCGACGGCCCGGTCACCTGATGCCGGCCAGCAGCTCCGAGCGGACCAAGAGGGCCACCTGCTCGGGGTCGTTGAGGTCCCAGCGGCCGGGCGAACCGATGTAGGAGAGCACCATGCGGGCCAGGAAGTCGGCGGCCAGGTCGAGATCGGTCCCCTCGGCCATCCCGTGGCGAACCAGGTAGGGCGCCAGGAAGCCGGCGATCAGGGTGTGGGTCTGGTCGGCCTCGACCGTCAGCCGGGGCAGCAGCACCTCGGGCTCGGTGACCAGGATGCGTTGGAGCACCTCGTGCTCGACGAGCGACGTGTGGGCGAACATCAGCCCGCGCTCCATGACCTCCTCGAGCGTCTCGGCCCCGTGCACCTCCTCGTAGAGGCGCAGGAAGAACCGCGAGAACTCCCAGCCGACCACAGCCGAGATCAGCTCGTCGCGCCCCCCGGGGAAGTAGCGGTACACCGTCGCCCTCGACACGCCGGCCTGGCGCGCCGCGTCCTCCACCGTGGTCTTGGACAGCCCCCAGCGGGCCACGCAGTCGTAGGTCGCCTGGAGCAGGCGCTCCCGCACGTCGGGGTTCACAGCCCGAGCAACGCCTCGAGCCCCACCGTCACCCCGGGACGGTCCGCCACCGAACGGACGGCGAGCAACACGCCTGGCATGAACGAGACCCGGTCGTAGGAGTCGTGCCGGATGCTCAGGCTCTGCCCGGGCGCCCCGAAGATGACCTCCTCGTGCGCCACCAGACCGGGCAGGCGCACCGAGTGCACCCGCACGCCGCCGGGGCCCTCGGCCCCGCGCGCGCCGGGCAGGACGAGGTCGGTCGTGGGATCGGGCGGCAGGGGGGCGCTGCCCGCGGCACGCCGGCCCTCCGCGATGGCCCGGGCCGTGTGCAACGCGGTGCCCGAGGGGGCGTCGCGCTTGGCGTCGTGGTGCAGCTCGATCACCTCCACCCCCTCCATGTGCGGCGCGGCCAGCTTGGCGAAGTGCATCAGCAACACGGCGCCCACGGCGAAGTTGGCCGCCACGATGGCGTTCGGTCCGCTCCCGCCAAAGAGCGCGCCGAGGGCGGCCAGATCATCCGCCGAGAGCCCAGTCGTGCCGATGACGGCGTGGATGCCCTGGTGCGCGTAGTGGGGCGCGTTGTGGCGGACCGCCTCGGCCGCGGTGAAGTCGACCACCACCTCGGCCCCCAGGTCCGACAGCGCGTTGACCTCGCCCACGATGGTGCGGCCGCAGGCGTCGCGCCCGACGTGGCCCGGGTCCACCGCCGCCACCAGTTCCGTGTCGGGCGCCGCGGTGACGGCCCGGCACACCTCCTGGCCCATGCGGCCGCCGGCCCCGACAACACCGACCCTGAACATGGAGGTCAGGCTACTGGGCAGCCAGCGCGGGAAGGTGGGAGTGGAACTCGTCGGCGTCGAAAGGTCCGACGGCGCTCACGGTGCGCGGCGAGGCGGCCAGCTGGCCGGCGACCTCGAGCACCTGCTCGCGCGTCACCGCCTGAATGCGGGCCAGCACGTCGTCCACGCTGAGCACCTCGCCGTGGAGCAACAGCGACGCGCCGACGCGGCTCATGCGAGCGCCCGAGTCCTCTCCCGAGAGCAGCATCTCGGCGCGCAGGTAGCCCTTGGCCACGGCCAGCTCGCGCTCGGTCACTCCCGACTGGGCCAGCAGGTCGAGTTCAGCGTCGACGATGTGCAGCACCTCGCCCACGTGCTCGGGTGCCGTGCCCACGACCACGGCCAGCGAGCCGGCATCGGCATAGGCCGCTCGCTCCGACCAGACGGAGTAGGCCAGCCCCCGCTCCTCGCGCACCTTCTGGAACAGCCGGCTGGAGAGGCCGCCGCCCAGCACGTGGTTCAGCACGGCCAGCGGCCAGCGGCGCTCGTCGAAGCGGGTGACCGACCTCGCCCCGTACACCACGTGGGCCTGTTCGGTAGGTCGGCGCACCACGTCGAGTGCCACCGTGTCGGATCCGGGAGCACGGCGGGCCGGGGCGGCGCCCCCGCGCACGCCGGCGAAGCGGCGCTCGAGCTCGTCGGCCACGGCCTCGTGGGTGCAATCGCCCGCCACCGACACGACCATGTTGGCCGGCCGGTAGTGCGCGTCGCAGAAGGCCCGGATGTCGTCGCGGCTGATGCGCTGAACCGAGTCCGCCGTTCCCAACGTGTCGCGCCCGAGCGGATGGTCCGGGAAGAGCGCGGCCTGCCAGCGTTCGGCCGCCAGGTCGGCCGGCTCGTCCGCGTGCATCAGGATCTCGTCGAGGATGACGGCGCGCTCGGCTTCGACGTCGGCCGAGCGCAGCGCCGGCTCCCACATGATGTCGCTCAGGATGTCGAGGCCGAGCGAGAGGTGCTCGGAGAGCAGCCGCACGTAGAAGGTCGTGTACTCCTTCGTCGTGAACGCGTTGCAGTCCCCGCCGACCTCGTCCAGCTCCTCGGCGATGGCCGCGGCGGAGCGCCGCTCCGTCCCCTTGAAGAGCAGGTGCTCGAGGAAGTGCGAGGCCCCGGCCAGGTCGTCCGGCTCGTCACGCGAACCGGTCCCGACCCAGTAGGCGACCGCGACCGAGCGGACGTCCGCCATGGTCTCGGTGACCAGGCGGATGCCGCAGGGCAGAACCGACGACTCGATCAACGACGACGCGAGCGCGAACGGGGGCGGCGGTCGCCCCCACGGTCGCCGCCGCGGTCACCGCGGCCGGCGTCCTCCGAGGTGACCGGGCCGCCGGGGCCGAGGTCGCCCAGTTCGGCCACCAACTCAGCCTCGAACGCGTCCTCGAAGGAGGGCCCGTCTCCGCCGCCACTGGCCGGGGCGCTGTGGCTGCTGTGACCCCTGTCGGACCTGTCGCCTCTGTCGGACCTGTCACCTCGGTCACCTCTGTCGGACCTGTCGCCCCTGTCCCCGTTGCCCGAGGACGACGACGCCGCGCCCTCCGGCGCGCTGGCCAGCGAGAGCGAGACCTTGCCCTGGGGATCGATGTCGTCGACCCGGACCTCGACCGCCTGGCCGAGGGTGAGGACGTCCTCCACGTTGTTGACCCGCTTGCCGCCGGCCAACGACGACAGCTTCGAAATGTGGAGCAGGCCGTCCCGGCCCGGCAGCACGTTCACGAACGCACCGAACTTGGTGATGTTGACCACCTTGCCCGGGTAGACCACGCCGACCTCAGCCGTGGGCGGGTCGAGGATGAGCGAGATGCGCCGGCGCGCCTCTTCCACCGCGTTGCCGTCCTTGGCCCCGATGGTGACGGTGCCGACCACGCCGTCGTCGTCGACCGCGATGTCGGCCCCGGTCTCCTGCTGCAGCGTGTTGATGACCTTGCCCTTGGGCCCGATCACCTCGCCGATCTTGTCGATCGGGATCTCCATGGAGACGATCTTCGGGGCGCTGTTCGCCACCGAGAGCCGAGGCTCGGGGATCGTCGCGGCCATGACCTCGAGGATGGCGAGACGAGCCTCCTTGGCCTGAAGCAGCGCCTTGGCCAGCACGTCGGCCGGCAGGCCGGCGATCTTGGTGTCGAGCTGGAGCGCGGTGACGGCCTCGGCCGTCCCGGCCACCTTGAAGTCCATGTCACCGAAGGCGTCCTCGGAGCCGAGGATGTCGGTCAGCGTGACGTAGGTGCCCTCGTCGTAGACCAGGCCCATGGCGATGCCGGCCACCGGCGCCTTGAGCGGCACGCCGGCCGCCATCAGCGAGAGGGTGGAGCCGCAGACCGAGGCCATGGAGGTCGAGCCGTTCGAGGCCAGGACGTCGGAGACCACGCGCAGGGCGTAGGGGAACTCCTCCTCGCTCGGGACCACCGGCAGTAGGGCCCGCTCGGCCAGCAGGCCGTGGCCGATCTCGCGGCGCTTGGGGCCGCGCATGAAGCCCGTCTCACCCGTGGAGTAGGGCGGGAAGTTGTAGTGGTGCATGTAGCGCTTGAACTCGACCGGGGTGATCGTGTCGAGCAGCTGGTTCATCCGGGGCATGCCCAGCGTGGTCACGTTGAGGACCTGGGTCTCGCCGCGCTGGAAGAGCGCCGAGCCGTGTGCCGTCGGGAACAGGTCGACCTCGGCCGAGAGGGGGCGGATGTCCGTGGTGCCCCGGCCGTCGACCCGCATGCCGTCCTCGATGATGCGCTTGCGCACCAGCTTCTTGGTGAGCGAGCGGATGGCCGCCTTCACCTCGCCGGCGCGCTCGGGGAACTCGTCGGCCAGGGCGGCTTTGATCTCGTCGCCCGCCGCGTCGAGCGCGGCGTTGCGCTCGGCCTTGGTGGTGACGAGGTTGGCCTTGGCGATGGCCTCGGTGCCGACGGCCTGGACCCGCTGCCACACGTCGTCCTGGTAGTCACTGAAGGTCGAGAAGGGGATCGTCTCGATGGGACCGCGGGCCGCCGTGAAGGCCTCGATGAGCTGGCGCTGCAGGTTGATCGCCTCGCGAATCCACGTCTTCGCGGCCTCGAGCCCGTCGGCCAGCACCTCCTCGGTGACCTTGGGTGCGCCGCTCTCGTAGTAGGACCACGACTTCTCGGTGCCGCCGGCCTCGACCATCATGATGGCGATCTCGCTGTCCGCACTCTCGGTCAGGGCGCGTCCGGCCACCACCAGCTCGAAGGTGCTCTCCTCGCCCTCCTGGAACGTCGGGTGCGGGATCCACTCACCGTCGGTCGTGTAGGCGACCCGGACCGCACCGATGGGGCCGTCGAAGGGGATGCCCGAGATCATCAACGCGGCCGAGGCGGCGTTGATGGCCAGCACGTCGTGCGGGTTGACCTGATCGGCACCGACAATGGTGCCCACGACGTGCACCTCGTTGCGGAAGCCGTCGGGGAAGGAGGGGCGCAGCGGCCGGTCGATGAGCCGGTCGGTCAGGATGGCCTGGTCCGAGCTCTTGCCCTCCCGGCGGAAGAACGAGCCGGGGATCTTCCCGGCGGCGTAGGTGCGCTCCTCGATGTCGACGGTCAGCGGGAAGAAGTCGGTGCCTTCCCGGACCGAGCGGGCGGCCACCACGGTGGCCAACAGGATGGTGTCGCCGATGCGGGCCAGCACGGCGCCGTCGGCCAGTTGGGCCAGTTTTCCCGCCTCGAAAGACATGGATCGATCGGTCCCGCTGATCGGGGCCGAAACGGAAATGGCATCAGACATGATGCTCCTCGTATGTCGGGGGCATCTCCTCGTCTGGTTCCCAGTCGTCGACCACCTCGCCTGTCGAGGTGACCGGCGACTGGCAGCCAGTGGCTGGTCGACGCCCGGTTGTGTGGGGCTGCCGCTACCGTCGAATGCCGAGACGGCTGATGATGGAGCGGTAGCGCTCGACGTCGTTCTTGCGGACGTAATCGAGCAGCCGGCGGCGGTGGCCGATGAGCTTCATCAGGCCTCGCCGGGTGTGGTGGTCCCCTTTGTGCTCCTTCAGGTGCTCGGTGAGGTGGTTGATCCGGCCGGACAGCAGTGCGATCTGCACCTCGGGCGAGCCGGTGTCCGTGTCATGGAGCCGGTACTCGGCGATGGTGGACTGCGTGTCGGGCATACGGAAATCCTCGGGAGAAACTGATCGGAGTGCGCGGGAACCTCTCCCGGCCGCCATCTATCGTAGCAGCCCCCGCTGATCAGGGACGATCGGCCAGCACCCGCTCGGTGGCCTCGACGTCGGCCTTCATCTGGGCGATCAGTGCTTCCACGGTCTCGAAACGCTGCTCGGCGCGCAGGTGCTCGAGGAAGGACACCCGGGCCGCCTCCCCGTAGAGGTCGCCGTCGAAGTCGAGGAGGTAGGCCTCCACCAGCACCGGGGCGCTGCCGGGCTCGTAGAAGGTCGGCCGCCGGCCCACCGAGATGGCGCTCGGGTGCGTCGAGCCGTCCGCCCGGGTGAAGTACCCGGCGTAGATGCCGTCCGCCGGCAGCGCGATGTCGTCGTCCACGGCCAGGTTCGCCGTTGGGAACCCCAGTTCCGGACCGCCGCGCCCGTCGCCTCGCACCACGGGGCCCCGCACCTCGTGGGGACGGCCCAGCAGCAGCGCCGCCGCGGCCACGTCGCCCGCCCCGATGAGGGCGCGGATCCGGGTGGAGGACACGGCGTCGGCTCCGTCGCCGGTCAACCCGACCCCGACGACCTCGAAGCCGTGCTCAGCCCCGAGGTGCCGCAGCAGCTCCACGTTTCCCTTGCGCCCGTGCCCGAAGTGGAAGTCCTCCCCGACCACTACCAGGCGCGCCCCGAGCTGGTCGACCAGGACCTCCTGGACGAACTCCTCGGCGCTCTCGTCGGCCCGGGCCTCGTCGAAGGGCACCACCAGGGTGCGGTCGATCCCGCACTCGGCCAGGAGCTCGAGCTTCTGCTCGAGTGAGGTCAGCTGTTTGGGGGCCGAGTCGGGCCGGACCACCGCCGCCGGATGGCGGTCGAAGGTCACCACGACCGTCGAGAGGCCCTCCGCCGCAGCCCGCTCGGACAGGTCGCGCAGCAGGGCCCGGTGCCCCAGATGAACCCCGTCGTAGGCGCCGATGGTCACGGCAGTTCCTGGTCCGGGCATCGCGCCTGAGGGTACTCGCTCCCTCGCGCCGCGTCGGCCCTCAGCCGGCGGCGGCGAGGACGACCGCCGGCCGGATGCGGTCGGTCCCGGTGGCCTCGTACACGGCGAGCAGCATTCCGCTTTCGTCGAGCAAGGCCCACGGCCCGTCCCCGAGCGCTCCGAGCGGTACCCGGTCGAGGGCGAGTCCGGTGCGGATCGAGGCGGCGCTCGCCGGCCCGACGGTCACTGCGTCGAGGTCGCGCACGGCTTGGGCCGGCGTGAGCACCGAGTCGGGGCCGAGCGCGTCGAGCGGGTGCATCTCGGCGGCGCCGAACGAGCCGATGCGGGTCCGGCGCAGGTCGGTGACGTGGGCCCCGCCGCCGAGGGCGAGACCGAGGTCATGGGCCAGCACCCGGACGTAGGTGCCCGACGAGCACTCGATCTCCGCCCGGTAGATCCCGGGTCGGGACGGGTCGGGTTCGACGTCGAAGCGGTAGACCGTCACCGGCCGGGCCGCCCGCTCCACCTCGAGACCCTGGCGGGCCAGCTCGTGCAGGCGGCGCCCGCCCACCTTGACGGCCGAGACCATCGGGGGCACCTGGTCGATCGCACCGGTCAGCGACGCCGCGGCGCGCTGCACGGCCTCGGGCGTCACCTGTGTCATGTCGTAGGTGCCGGTCACCTCGCCCGAGGCGTCGAGCGTCGACGTGGCCGTCCCGAGGACGATGGCGGTGGTGTACGTCTTGCGCAGGGGCGTGAGGAAGCGCATGAGCCTGGTGGCCCGGCCCAGGCCGACCAACAGGACGCCGGTCGCATCCGGGTCGAGCGTCCCCGCGTGCCCGACCCGGCGCTGCCCGAAGATGCGGCGGCAGCGGGCCACGACGTCGTGCGACGTCATTCCCGCCTCCTTGTCCACCACGACCAGGCCCTGGACGCCACCGCCGGCGTCGCTCACCGCAGGCCGCGGGTCAAGTGCGCTCGCCGGCAGGGGGAGGCGGGTCCCCTTTCCCCGGTTCCGCCTCGTTCTCGCCGTTGTCGTCGCCCTCGCTCTCGCGCTGGAGCCCGCGCAGCAGCTCCTCCACCCGTGACCCCGCCACGATGGCCGGATCGGCCTGGAAGGTGAGCCGAGGTGTGCGCTTGATCGTCATCTGCAGCCCGATCAGCTTCTGCAAGTGCTTGCGCCGCTCCTCGAGCACCACGGCCGTCTCCTCGGACAGTGAGGCCAGGTAGATCACGGCCGTGCGCAGGTCGGGGGCGACGTCGACCGAGGTGACGGTCACCATGGGGAGCTCGTCCGCGTCGGCCAGGCGCTCCAGCTCTTCGGCCACGACCTGGCGCAGCACCTGGTTGACCCGCAAGGCGCGGGGGTAGGTCGCCGTACGGCGTCGTACCGCCACGGTCAGGTCCTCGCTATCTCGCGCTCCTCGTACGTCTCGATCACGTCGCCCTCCTTCAGGTCCTGGAAGTCGGACAGTCCGATACCGCATTCGAAGCCGGCCGCCACCTCGCGCACGTCGTCCTTGAAGCGGCGCAGCGAGTTGATGGCACCCTTCCAGATCACCGTCCCGTCGCGCAGGAAGCGCACCTTGGAGCCGCGGGTGATCCGGCCGTCGCGCACGTAGCACCCGGCAACGGCGCCCACCCGGGGCACCCGGAAGACGTCGCGCACCTCGGCCTCGCCCGTGACGACCTCCTCGTAGAGCGGCGAGAGCAGGCCGAGCATGGCCGCCTCGAGGTCCTCGAGGAGCTTGTAGATGATCTCGTAGGTGCGGATCTGGACGTGCGACGTCTCGGCCAGCTCGCGCGCACGGCGGTCCGGCCGCACGTTGAAGCCGATGATGGTGGCGTTGGAGGCCGACGCCAGCTGCACGTCGTTCTCGGTGATGCCGCCGATGCCGCGCAGCACGAAGCTCAGCTTCACGTCGTCGCGCTCGAGTCGCTTGAGCGACTCGGTCACCGCTTCGAGCGATCCCTGCACGTCGGCCTTCAGCACAATGTTGAGGGTCGCCGTCTCGCCCCGCGAGATCTGTTCGAAGAGATCCTCGAGACGGGCGCCCGCCGCGGCCGCCACCGGCTTGTGGCCGGAGAGCC
This sequence comes from uncultured Acidimicrobiaceae bacterium, assembly GCA_963840435.1. Lineage (GTDB taxonomy): Bacteria > Actinomycetota > Acidimicrobiia > Acidimicrobiales > RAAP-2 > Bog-473. Next base: position 807,664 of record CAWIYY010000003.1, read on the forward strand.
GGAAGCGCTGGGCCCTGGCCTCGCCGAGCGTGCGGGCCCGGCTCAGGTCCTTGGCCGCCCGCACTTCGTCGCCGGCGTTGGGAGGCTCGGAGAACCCGAGCACCTGGACCGGCGTCGACGGCAGCGCCTCCTTGATGTGGTCGCCCTGGTCGTCGACCAGCGCCTTGACCTTGCCCCAGGCCGCGCCCGCGACCACCGGGTCGCCCACCCGCAGCGTGCCCTGCTCGACGATGATGGTGGCCACGGGACCCCGGCCCACCTCGAGCTCGGCCTCGAGCACGACCCCGCGAGCCTCGCCTTCGACTCTGGCCGTCAGCTCCTCGACCTCGGCCACGGTCACGATCTGCTCGAGCAATGCGTCGATCCCGGTGCCCTGGAGGGCGGAGACCTCGACCGTGATGGTGTCGCCGCCCCAGGCCTCGGGCACCAGACCGCGCTCGGAGAGCTGCTGGAGCACCCGCTGGGGGTCGGCGTTGTCGCGGTCGATCTTGTTGACGGCCACGATGATCGGCACCTCGGCCGCCTGTGCGTGGTCGATGGCCTCGATCGTCTGGGGCATGACCCCGTCGTCGGCCGCCACCACCAGGATCACGATGTCGGTGACCTGCGCCCCGCGGGCCCGCATGGCCGTGAAGGCGGCGTGGCCCGGCGTGTCGATGAACGTGATGGGATGGCCCTGCCAGTCGACCTGGTAGGCGCCGATGTGCTGCGTGATGCCGCCGGCCTCGCCGGCCACGACGTTGGCCGAGCGGATCCTGTCGAGCAGCAGCGTCTTGCCGTGGTCGACGTGGCCCATCACGGTGACGACCGGCGGGCGGGGCCGCTGGTCGGCCTCGTCGTCCTCGTCGTCCTCCTCGAAGTAGCGGGCCAGCAGTTCGGCTTCCTGCTCCTCGCCCGGGTCCACCAGGCGGACGTCGGCCCCGATCTCCGCTGCGAACAGCTCGATCATGTCGTCGGTCAACGACTGGGTCGCCATCACCATCTCGCCCTGGAGCAGCAGGAAGCGCACGATGTCGCCTGCGCTGCGGTTCAACTTGGGACCGAGGTCGCGTGCCGTCGATCCGCGCTCGATGATGACCTCGCCCTCGGGCACCGGCGCGGTGGAGGGCTGGTACGTGGTCATCTGCGTCGGCTCGAGCTCTTCGAGGTTGCGCCGGCGCCGCCTGGCCCGCCGCTGGGGCGGCCGCCGGCCCGGCATGCCGCCGCGTCCACCCGGAGGGGGCGCGCCGGTCGGTGCTCCTCCCCCGGGACGCCCGGCGAAGCCACCGCCCGAGCGCGGGGCAAAACCGCCGCTGCTGCCGCCACCGGGACCACCGGCGGGGCGTCCGGCTCCGGGCGCGGGCCTGCCACCGGTGCGCTGCGGGTACGAACTGCCGCCGCCACCGGGACGCTGGCCCGAGGGCGGCGCCGTGGGACGACGTCCGCCCATGCCGGGCGGGGGCGGAATGGGTCGCCCGCTCGGTCCGAGCGGAGGACGCTGACCAGGCGGCGGTGGCACCGGCTTGCCCGACGGGCTGACCGGTGGTCGCGGCCGCTTCTGCGGTGACTCGGTTGGTGCACCCGCGGCCGCCACGGGCGGGGCCTGGGCCCCCGGCGCAGGCGCGGCCGGTGCTGTCGTCGAAGCTGCCGGCGTCGAGGGGGCGGCTGCGGGCGGTGCGGGAGCCGACGGCGCAGCGGCCGGAGGAGCGGCCGCGGCCGGTGGTGCCGCGGGCGGCGCCGCGGCTGTCGGCGGAGCGGTTGCGGGCGCACTGGCAGCCGGGGCGGCGGGTGCCCGGGCGCGGGCGAAGCCGCCGGCCGTGGCGCGGGCGGGGCGGCCGGGGCCGCGGTGGGCCGCGAACTGATGAGGCGCGACGAGCGGGCCGGCACCTCCGGGGCCGAGGTGGCGGCGGACGCCGCCGGAGCCGCCACCGTGCGGGCCGGAGCTTGCTTGGCCGGAGCCACGGTTGTGCCCGAACTGCTCGAGGTCGCCACCCTCTTGGCCGGCGTCGACGACACCGGGGCTGCGGCAGCACCGACACCGGCGGCCGGAGCAGCCGCGGGCGCCACGGCGGCCGCCTTGGTGGCCTTGGCTGCCTTCTTGGCCGGAGCGGGCTCCTCGGGCTGGACGGGTCGGCGCAGACCGTCGGCGTCGGCCTTGCGGCGGACGCGGTCGGCCTGGGCGTCCTCGATGGAGGACGAGTGGCTCTTGACCCCGATACCGAGGGAAAGGGCCAGCTCGAGGCCCTCCTTATTGGTCAGGCCCAGCTCTTTGGCCAGCTCGTAGACGCGAATCTTCTTTGGCAAGTGGTCTCTTCTGTCCTTTGTCCTACGCCGGGCCCGGCGGGCAGCCCAGCCCCTTATCCTCGCACATCGGGTGTCACCTGCCCCCACGCCGCCGCAAGCTCGGCTCGGAGGCGCTCCACCTCCGCGTCGGCGATTGCCGTGGCGAAGGCCCGATCGAAACCGTGCCTGCGCACGGCCAGAGCCAGGCAATCCAACGATCCCCGGCAGAGCCAGGCCCCACGCCCCGGTCCGGAGCGATCGACGGTCAGCCCGCCCGCTTCGGTTGGAACGACCCGGATCAACTCGTCGGCCGGCCGGACCATCCGGCAGCCGACACAGGTCCGCGCCGGCGCTATGCCCCGGCCTCCTCCGTCACGTCGGCCGTCACTTCGACCGTCGCTTCGGCTACCACGACCGGCTCCGCGTCGGCGGGGGACGCCCCGTCGATGCTTCCGGACTCGGCCGCGGGCGCACTGGCCGCATCGGCCGCGGGCCGCGTCGCCCGAGTCCTCGGCCTGGTGCGACCACTCCTCGGCCGACATCGCTTCGCCCCCCTCGGCTGGCTTCCAGACCAGCTCGCCGCTCTCGTCCTCGACCCACTCGCCCTCGGCCCATTCCTGGTCGCCGTAGCCGCCGGCTTCCTCCTCGGCCAGCTGGGTCTCGCTCTTGATGTCGATGCGCCAACCGGTGAGGCGTGCCGCCAAGCGGGCGTTCTGACCCTCCTTGCCGATGGCAAGGGAGAGCTGGAAGTCGCTCACGATGACGGTCGCCGTGCCGGTCTCCTCGTCCAGGCGCACCTCGCGCACCCGCGCCGGGGCCAGCGCGTTCTGGATGAGCTCGACCGGGTCGTCGGAGAAGGGCACCACGTCGACCCGCTCGCCGCGCAGTTCGTTCGTGACCATGCGCACGCGAGAACCCCGGGCGCCCACACAGGCTCCGACCGGGTCCACGTTGGGGTCGTTCGACCAGACCGCGATCTTGGTGCGGTGGCCCGGCTCCCGTGCGGCCGCCTTGATCTCGACCACGCCGGAGCCGATCTCGGGCACCTCGAGTTCGAAGAGTCGCTTGATGAGTCCAGGGTGGGTCCGGCTGACCACGATCTGGGGTCCCTTGGTCGTCTTGCGGACCTCGACGATGTAGGCCTTCAGCCGGGCGCCATGCTCGTAGCGCTCGTAGGAGACCTGCTCGGCCTGGGGCAGCAACGCCTCGACCTTGCCCAGGTCGAGCAGGGTGTAGCGGTTGTCGGTCTGCTGGACGATGCCGGTGACGATGTCGCCCTCACGCCCGGCGTACTCCTCGTACTTCATGTCCCGCTCGACCTCGCGGATGCGCTGCAGGATGACCTGCTTGGCCGTCTGGGCGGCGATGCGGCCGAAGTCGTCGGGCGTGTCGTCCCACTCGCGCACGACCTCGCCTTCCTCGTTCAGCTCCTGTCCGTAGACCCGGATCTCGCCCGAGTCGGGATCGATGGTGACCACCGCCTCCTCTGCCGCGTCGGGACGGCGCTTGTAGGCAGCCACCAACGCATTGGCCAGGGCGTCGAGCAGGGTCTCGACGGAAATACCCTTGTCGCGCGCGATCTGTCCCAGGGCGTCGAGGAATTCGAAGTTGGTCTTGCTCATGGCCGCTTCACCTTCTCACTCTTCGCTCTCTTCGGCGCGGGCCCCCACTCGAAGATCGTTCTGGCCCGCTCGATGTCGTCATAGGCGAGACGGATCTCCCCGTCTGGTACTTCTGGACCGGTCAGCGTGCACCCGGAGGCGTCCGCCGCCGCCAGCGTGCCGGTCAGCCGGCGCACGTCGGCCGTGCCGGCGTTCACCCGCACCGTGACCTTCTCGCCGACGGCGCGGGCGTAGTGAGCCGGGATGCGCAACCGCCGCTCCAGTCCCGGGCTGGAGACGGAGAGGATGTAGCGCCCCGGGATGGGATCGATCTCGTCCAGGGCGGCGGACACGTCTTTGGTGGCCGCGGCCAGGTCGTCCAGGCCGACGCCGCCCTCCTGGTCGACAAACACCGTCAATTGGGCGCCGTGCAGCTCCACGTCGACCAGATCGAGACCTCGGGCTTCGAGGACGGGCGACAGCGCGCCGGCCAGGTCCGTCGTCTCTTCGGTCATCACCATCACCTCCTCTCCTTCCTTCCGAGCCCCGCAAAGCGAAAGCGTGGGCCGCAGCCCACGCTTCAACGAGGTACTGATATCTAAATGGACAGCTGAGGAATTATAGCAACCGCAAAGTCAATAGGAGCGGGCCACGACGGCAACCAGGTCCTCGTCCGCGTCCCCAGGCACGGCCAGGGAGCCATCGGAGCGCTGCAGGCAACGCACGCTGACGGCATGCTGGGCCAGTCGGTCCTCGCCGTCGGGCCCGAGCCGCTGCATCGGAATGCGGGCGAAGCCCACGCCGGCCGCCTCGATGGCCTCCTCCAGGCTGTTGGCGTCGGCCGTGCGGGCGTCGCGCGCCTCGGTGGCCTCGGCCAGGAGTTCGGCGGTGGCACCGGCCAGCACCTCGGCCACCCGGCCGGGCAGCGCTCCCAGGGCCAGGCTCTCCTTCTCGCGGCGGTGCCTGATCACCAGAGTCACGTTCCCCTCGGCCAGGTCCCGGGGGCCCACCTCCACCCGGACGGGGACGCCCTTGAGCTCCCAGTCGACGCTGCGCCGGCCGAAGCTGGTGTCGGTCCGGTCGTCGAGTCGGACCCGATGGCCTGCGGCAACCAGCTCGGCCACCAGGGTGCCGGCCGCCGGCCCGACCTCGGGCGCGTCCTTCACCATCATCACCACCACCTGGGCCGGCGCCAGCGCTGGGGGCAGGCGCAGACCGAAATCGTCACCGTGGCCCATCACCAGCGCCCCGACAAGACGGGTCGAGGCGCCCCACGAGGTCTGCCACACGTGCTCGACCGTGCCTGAGGCGTTGGTAAAGGTGATGTTGAAGGGAACCGAGAAGTTCTGCCCGAGCTCGTGGCTGGTGCCCATCTGCAGCGCCTTGCCGTCGCCCATCATGCCCTCGCAGGTCCACGTCTGTATGGCTCCGGCGAAGCGTTCCCGCGGCGTCTTGTGGCCGGTCAACACCGGTATGCCCAGAACGTCGACCATGGTCGAGCGATAGACGTCGTCGAGGATGCGCAGCGCGTAGGCCCGGGCATCCTCCTGCGTTGCGTGCGCGGTATGGCCTTCTTGCCACAAGAACTCGCTCGTGCGCAGGAAGAGCCGGGGCCGCAGCTCCCAGCGCACCACGTTGGCCCACTGGTTGATGAGCAGCGGAAGGTCACGGTGGCTCTGCACCCACTTGGAAAAGAAACTGTTGATCACCGTCTCGGACGTCGGCCGCACCACCAGTGGCTCTTCGAGCTCCTTGCCGCCGCCGTGGGTCACCACGGCCAGCTCGGGGGCGAAGCCCTCGACGTGCTCGGCCTCGAGCTGCAGGAAGGACTCTGGGATGAAGAGGGGGAAGTAGGCGTTCTCCGCCCCCGCCTCCTTGATGCGCCGGTCGAGCTCGGACTGCATGAGCTCCCAGATGCCGTAGCCCCACGGGCGGATCACCATGGTGCCCCGGGCTGGGCCGTTGTCGGCCATCTCCGCGCCGGCGATGACTTCTTGGTACCAGCGCGGGAAGTCCTCCTCGCGCGTCACGATTGCACCTTTGGCCATGGTGCAGGCTAGCGAGTCGGGATCGCCCCACTGGACGACGCTGGGCGCAGTGTGAGCTGGTTGCGGGCGCCCGCCGCCGCGCTCAGCGCTCGCCGTCGGCGTGCCGGCGGATGATCTCGACCTTCTCGGCCGAATGGTTCGGGTCGGCCCCCGTTGACTCGAGGAGGGCGCGCCGGTCGGCCTCCGCCTCGGCCTCGGCGCCCTCGTCGGCTGCGGCGATGCGCGCCTCGACGCCCTCGGTGACGAGGCGTTCGGCCTCCTCCACCAGCGCGGCGACCATGTCGGCCTCCGGCACGACCCGAATGATCTTGCCCCGGATGAAGAGGTGTCCCTTCTGCTTCCCGGCCGCGATGCCGATATCGGCTTCACGCGCTTCGCCCGGGCCGTTGACCACGCACCCCATGACGGCGACCTGGATCGGCAGGTTCAGCTTCTCGAGCGCCTCCTGCGCATCCTTGGCCACGGCGATGACGTCGACCTGGGCCCGGCCGCAGGACGGACAGGCGATGAGATCGAGTCCCTTGCGCTCGCGCAGACCGAGCGACTCGAGTAGCTGGCGGCCGGCCCGGGCTTCCTCGACCGGGTCCGCGGTGAGCGAGAAGCGGATGGTGTCCCCAATCCCCTCCGCCAGCAGGGCGCCGATGCCGGCCGTACCCTTGACCAGGCCCCCCGGGGGCGGCCCCGCCTCGGTCACCCCGAGGTGCAGCGGGTAGTCGAAGGTCTCCGAGGCCAGCCGGTAGGCGGCGATCATCAGGGCCACCGACGAGGCCTTGACCGAGATCTTCACGTCGTCGAAACCCACCTCTGCGAAGAGGGCGAGCTCGTTCTGGGCCGATTCGACCAGCGCCTCTGGCGTGGCCCCGCCGTGCTTCTTGTAGAGCTCGGGGTGCAGCGAGCCGGCATTGACCCCGATGCGGATCGGGACGCCACGGTCGCGAGCCTCGGCCGCTACCTGCTTGATCTCGGCCTCCTTGCGCAGGTTGCCCGGATTGAGGCGCAGCCCTTGCACGCCGGCTTCGAGCGCGGCGAGCGCCATCTCGTGGTGGAAGTGGATGTCGGCCACGATCGGCACGGGTGAGCGGGGCACGATATGGGCCAGCCCCTCGGCCGCCGCCTCCTCGTTGCAGGTGCAGCGGACGATGTCCGCGCCGGCGGCGGCCAACGCATAGATCTGGGCCAGGGTCCCGTCGACGTCGGCTGTCTTGGTCGTCGTCATGGATTGGACGGTGATGGGCGCACCGTCACCGATGGGCACGCCGCCCAGCGTGAGACGACGGGTCTGCCGGCGCGGCGACAGCAGGGAGGAGGACAGGTCCACGGCTAGTGCGGGATCTGCAGGGGGTGCGTGATGTCGAGGTACACGCCCGCGAACACGAAGAAGGCCAGGAATGCGATGAACAGTGCGGCCACCGGGAAGAGCTTGGTGATGTCCGCCCGGTAGTAGGCCCCGCCCTTGCGCGTGCGGATCCACTCGTAGGTGGCGACGGCGACGTGGCCACCGTCGAGCGGGATCATCGGCAGCATGTTGAGCAGGGCGAAGATGATGTTGATGGTGACGAGGAAGAGGAGGAGCGGCGCCAGGCCGTCCTTGGTCACCTGCGCTCCGATATTGCTGATGCCGATGATGGACACGGGACGCGGGTTGGCGGCCGGATTGCTCGCCGCCGCGGTGGCGTCCTTCGAGTTGGTCACCTGGTGGACGACCGAGTTGACCCCGGTCGGCGAGAACAAGTGGCCGATGCCGGCGACTTCGGCCGTCGTGACCTGCCACATGGTGCTGAGGGCCTTCCCAGGCGATGACAGCAGGCTGACCGACGCGGTGGCCGACTCGACGCTGACGCCGATGTAGCCGTGGTCGGCCAACTTCACCCCTTGGACCTTGACCCCCTTGCCACTGGCCGGAGTGGCCCGCAGCTCGAGGAGGTGGCCGTCGCGCTCCACGCCGAGGGTCAGCGGCTTGCCGACCGAGTGGCCGATGATGTTCTGCATGGCGTTGGAGTTCGAGAACGTCTTGCCGTTGATGGAGACGATGACGTCCCCCGCTTTGAGCCCGGCCAGCTGGGCCGGCGTCTGGGTCACGCCCGACCAGTGCTCGAGCGAGTTCACCTTGTAATTGTTCGAGGCCACGCCGAAGCCGAGCACCAGGATCAGGGCGAGGACGAAGGCGATGATGAGGTGCACCACCGAGCCGGCGGAGGCGACGATGATCCGCTGGTGGAAGGGCTGGTTCCGGTAGGCCCTGGGCTCGTCCTCTTGGGCCACCTCCTCGGTCGAGGTGAAACCGGTGATGCGCACATAGCCACCGGCGGGAATCGCCTTCACGCCGTACTCGGTCTCGCCGCGGCGGACGGACCAGAGCCGGGGACCGAAGCCCACGAAGTACTCGGTCACCTTCATGCCCGCCCGCTTGGCCGTGACGAAGTGCCCCAGCTCGTGGAGCATCACGATGGCAATGAGGATGGCGATGAAGAGCAGGATGTCGCCCCAGCCGAGCAGGATGAAGGCGGCCGTGATGACGGCCAGCCCGGCGATCAGTTGCAGGACGCGGCTGAAGTTCCCGGACTCGACAGCGGCTTCCGGTTCGGGAGCAGAGAGATCCGCCAGCGCGTCCTTCTGGGTGAGGGTCATCGCGCTGCCAACGCTACCGGGCGGCAGCGCCGCCCAGCCGTCGCCCGAGGATTTCCCGGGCCCGGACCCTGGCCTCGGCATCGGCCGCCAGCACCGCCTCCACCTCGTCAACCTGGTCGTCCGTCCACGCATCGAGGGTCGCGGCCACCACGTCGGCGATGCCGCTCCAGGACAACGCACCGTCAAGAAACGCCTGGACGGCCACCTCGTTGGCCGCGCTCAGCCAGGCCGGTGCGGAGCCGCCCCGGCGGCCCGCGGCGTAGGCCAGGTCGATGCAGCGGAAGACCTCCCGGTCGGGCGGCTCGAAGGTGAGTGTCCGGGCGGACGACCAGTCGAGCGCGCCAAAGGGGGTGGCGGCCCGGTCGGGCCAGCACAGGGCGTACCCGATGCAGAGGCGCATGTCGGGGTTGGCCAGCTGGGCCACCGTCGACCCGTCACGCAACTCGACCATGGAGTGGATGACCGACTGGGGGTGCACCACGATGTCGATCTGGTCGTAGTCCACCCCGAAGAGCTCGTGCGCCTCGATCACCTCGAGACCTTTGTTCATCAGGGTCGACGAGTCGATCGTGATCTTCGGTCCCATCGACCACGTGGGATGGGCCAGCGCGTCCTCGACCGTGACCTCGCTCAGCTGCTCGACCGGCCAGCCGCGGAAGGGACCACCTGATGCCGTCAGGAGGAGGCGCGACACCGCCGCCGTGCCGTCGACCGAGTGCAGGCACTGGTGCAGCGCGCAGTGTTCGGAATCGACCGGGACGATCTCGGCGCCCGGCGTCGCCCGCGCCTTCTGCACCAACGGCGCGGCGGCGATCAGCGACTCCTTGTTGGCCAGGGCCAGTCGCTTGCCCGCCTCGAGGGTGGCCAGCGTCACCGGCAACCCGGCGAAGCCGACGACGCCGTTGAGCACCACGTCCGCCTGTCGGGCCGCCTCCACCATGCCGTCGGTCCCGACGAGCACCTCGGTGCCCGCCGGCACGCCCGCCGCCACGGTCGCGTAGAGGCTGGGGTCACCGATCACGACGATGTCGGGTCGGAACTCCCGGGCCTGGGCCACCAGCGCGTCGGCCGAGTGCTGCACCGCCAGGGCGTGGACCCGGAAACGAGTGTGCTCGCTCCGAATGACGTCGAGCGCCTGCGTGCCGATCGAACCTGACGAGCCCATCAGGCTGACCGAGCGCATCAGCTCACCCGAGGTGGAGCGCTTTGACGGCGAAGTACGTGGCGGGGAGCACGAAGAGCAGGCCGTCGACCCGGTCGAGCAGGCCGCCGTGTCCGGGCAGGATGCGGCCCATGTCCTTGATGCCGAGGTGGCGCTTGACCAGCGACTGGCTGAGGTCGCCGATCGGTGCGACGACCGCCACGATGACGCCGTAGATGAGCGCTTTGCTGATCGTCCATGGGTGGATGAAGTGGACGACGATGACCGACACCAAGATGGCGGCGACGGCGCCGCCGATGAGGCCCTCCCAGCTCTTGTTCGGGCTGATGGACGGGGCCAGCTGATGCCGCCCCATGGCCGAACCGACCAGCAACGAGGCCACGTCGTCGGCCACCGTCACGATGATGGCGGCCAGCAGGAACGCGATCCCGTGGCGATCCGGGAACAGGGTCGGGTCCAGCAGCAGCGCCGCGAAGGAGCCGAACGCTCCCACCCAGACGAAGACGAAGACGGTCGAGGTCAGTCCCGACACCGGGTCGGCCGCCGGCTCCACCTGGGCCAGGTACCAGACGAACGAGCCGACCACCACGAGGACGAGGACGAGCGGGAGCGCCGCCACCCCCTTGTTGTAGGTCTCGACCGCCAAAGAGAGGCAGGCCACCAGTCCGAGCAGGGTGGCCGGGTGGTACTGGGCCCGACGGAAGGCGGCATAGGCCTCGGCGGCCGCCAGGAGGATCACGATCGTGACGATGACCATGGAGGCCACGGTGCCCAGGGAGAAGCAGATGAGCGCGGCCACGCCCAGGAGCAGACCCGAGCCGACGGCCACCCGCATGTCACGACCGCCGGTCCCGGCCGTGTTCACGTTGCCCGTGCGCGCGGTCGCGGCGACCCGGGTCGTGCGGGGCGCCCGCGCCTTGGGTTCGGGCGGGCTCGGCGGGGTCAGTCGCGAGGCGGCCGCAGCGGAGGCTGCGGCCGGTGTGCCGGCCAAGGGAGCACTGGCGGCGACTTCTGCCGGCTCGTACTCGACCTCGAACTCGGTCTCTTCGACGACGACCACCGGTTCGGGCTCGCTTCCCGGCTCCGGCGGGATGACCAGGGTGTCGTCGGACTCGAAGTGCCAAGGCGCCCGCTCGACGTCGACCTCTTCCCTCTCGCTGAGCAGCGCGCCCACCGCGGGCAGGTCGTCGGACAGCATGGCCGGCTCGAAGACCTCCTCCTGGGCCTCCCAGTCGTTCTCCTCCTCGCGCCAGGTGGGCGGGGCGACGGGCTGGTCCTCACCCGAGCTGCGGTCGAGGATGGCCGGCACCTGGCCGGTGGGCGCGTCGTTCCAATGGGGAAGGTCCGGGTGCTCCTCGACGACGGGACCGGTGGGGTCGGGGACGCTGTCGCCGGCGGGCTCGGCCCCGATGATGCGGACGCGGCCCGAGTGGTAGCTCGAGGGTTCCTCCTCGACGATCTCTCCCTCGCTCTCGGGCTCGGGATCGCCGAGCCTCAAGAACGCGTCGAGTTCTTCGTAGTCGTTGGTGTCGTCGGGCATGTCAGACCTGCAGCAACTCTTGCTCTTTGTTGGCCAGCAGCTGTTCGATGAGCGCCACCTGCTCCTGGGTGATCTTCTCGAGCTCCTTCTCCATCCGATCGAGCTCGTCGGTGGAGAGCTCGCCGTCCTTTTGGAGCGACTCGAGCTCGTGGCGACCCGCCCGCCGCAGGTTCCTGATGGCCACCCGTCCCTCCTCCGCCTTGTGTCGGACCACCTTGACCAACTCCTTGCGGCGCTCCTCGGTGAGGGGCGGGAAAGCCAGCCGGATCACCGCCCCGTCGTTGGCGGGGTTGATCCCCAGATCCGACGTCATGATCGCCTTCTCGATCGCACCCAGCGAACCCTTGTCGTAGGGGGAGATGACCAGCAGCATGGCGTCGGGCACGCTGAACCCCGCCAGCTGGCGCAACGGTGTGGGCGAGCCGTAGTAGTCGACCACGAGCGTCTCCACCAAGGCGGAGGAAGCACGGCCGGTGCGCACGTTGCCCATTTCGTGGCGGACGTGGTCGATGGCTTTGACCATCTTCTCCCTGGTGTCGTCCCTGACCAGGCCGGCGAGATCCTCGTCCATCAGTGGACCAGCGTACCGATCCGCTCACCACTGAGCGCACGAGGGATGTTTCCGGGGTTCATGAGGTCGAAGACCCGGATGGGCAGGTCGTTGTCCTTGCAGAAGGTGATCGCGGTGAGATCCATGACCCGCAGGTCCCGGTTGATGACCTCCATGAACGAGATCTCCTCGTAGCGGGTGGCCGTCGGATCGAGCTTGGGGTCGGCGCTGTAGACCCCGTCCACGCCCGAGTGGGTGCCCTTGCAGAGGAGCTCGGCCCCGATCTCGGCCGCCCGCAGGGCGGCGGGGGTGTCCGTGGTGAAGAAGGGGTTTCCCATCCCGGCGGCGAAGACGACGATGCGACCCTTCTCGAGGTGTCGGATGGCCCGGCGCCGGATGTAGGGCTCGGCCACCTCCTGCATGCTGAGCGCAGTGAGGACACGGGTCGGCTGGTCGTTCTGCTCGAGCGCGTCCTGGAGCGCGAGCGCGTTGATGACCGTGCCGAGCATGCCCATGGTGTCGGACGTGGCGCGGTCCATGCCCCCGCTCTCGCCGGTGGTGCCGCGCCAGATGTTGCCGCCGCCGACGACGACCGCGAGTTCAAGACCCCCACCTTCCATGGCGCGGGCCATCTCCTTGGCCATGCGCTCAACGGTGGCGGCATCAATGGTCTCGTCGGAAGCGGCAGAGGCCAGAGCCTCTCCCGACATCTTGAGGACGATACGGCGGGGTTCTCCCACGATCCGTTCTCAGGCGCCGATGACGACCTGCGCGAAAGCCACGATGCGAGCGGACCCGAGCATCGAGGCGATGGTCTGCTTCTCGTCCCTCACGTAGGACTGGTCGAGCAGGACGCGCTCTTTGAACCACCCGTTCATCCGGCCGTCCACGATCTTGTCGAGGGCAGCCTCCGGCTTGCCTTCGTTGCGCGAGATCTCGAGCACGGTGGCCCGTTCGGCGTCGATATCGGCCTGCGGCACCTCGTCGCGGCTGAGGTAGGTCGGCTTGGTGAACGCGATGTGCACCGCGATGTCGTGGGCCAGCTCCTCGGAGCCACCGTCGATCACCACCGCCACGGCGTTGACACCCCGGCCCGCCTGCTGGTGCAGGTAGGTGTCGACCACCTGGCCGGGCTCGGCCACCAGCCGGCGCACCCGGCCGACCGAGATGTTCTCCTTGAGCGTCGTGCGCAAGCGCTCGATCTCCTCGTCGAGCTCGCCGACGGCGTCCTCGCCCTTGGCCGCCACCAAGGCGGCCAGCTCGTCGGTCAGTGCGACGAATTCGTCGGACTTGGCCACGAAGTCGGTCTCGCAGCGCAGCTCGACCACGGCCGCGGCGTCGCCCGAGCGCACCGCGGCGACGGCGCCCTCCGACGCTTCCCGGTCGGCCCGCTTGGCCGCGCCGGACAGGCCCTTCAGCCGAAGGATCTGTGCCGCCTCCTCCAAGTCTCCGTTGGCCTCCTCGAGGGCGTTCCTACAGTCGAGCATGCCGGCGCCGGTCATCCGGCGCAGCGTGGCGACGTCCTGCGCGGTGTACGTGGGCATGGTTCAGGCAACCTCTGCGGGCTCGGCGGGGGCTGGGGGGGTCGTCGGGGTCGGGGTCGGGGTGGGATGAGCACGGCGGGGCCGGGGCGAAGGCGAGCCGCCCTCCTCGGCGGCCGCCGGCGCGGCTTGGCGCCGATGTTCGGCGATGAAGCGGCCCTCGACGACGGCGTCGGCGATCACCCGGCACATGAGCGAACCTGAGCGGATGGCGTCGTCGTTGCCGGGGATGACGTAGTCGATGATGTCGGGGTCGCAGTTCGTGTCGACCACGGCCACCACGGGAAGTCCGAGCTTGCGCGCCTCGGTCACCGCGATGTGCTCCTTCTTGGTGTCGATCACGAACACGGCGTTGGGCAACCGGTCCAGATCGGCGATGCCACCGAGGTTCCGGCTCAGCTTCTCGAGCTCGCGGGTGTGCTGGAGCGCCTCACGCTTGGGCATGCCGTCGAAGTCGCCGGCCGCCTCCATGGCACGCAGCTCCTGCATGCGCTTCACCCGTCCGGAAACGGTGGCAAAGTTGGTGAGCATGCCGCCCAGCCAACGCTGGTTGACGAAGGGCATGCCACAGGCCTCGGCGTACTCTGCCACCGGGCCCTGGGTTTGCTTCTTGGTCCCCACGAAGAGCACGGTGCCGCCGCCGGCCACCAGGTCGCGCACGTAGGTGTAGGCGGACTCGATGCCGGTCAGCGTCTTGCGCAGGTCGATGAGGTAGATCCCGTTGCGCTCGCCAAGAATGAAGCGCTTCATCTTCGGGTTCCACCGTCGCGTCTGGTGGCCGAAGTGGACTCCGGCCTCCAGAAGCTGTCGCATGGAAACGACGGCCATAGTTGAACTCCTCCAGTCGGTTTCTCCCCTGGCGCAGCGCCGACCGAGGTCGGCGACCGTGGGACGCGTCAGGTGATGTTGGTTGATGATGCTCGCCCACCGGGCGGTGGGCCTGTCCAGGTTAGCTGCTCGGAGAGGCCTATGCCCTGGGGTGCGTCCCCTCGTACACGCTGCGCAGCCGTTCCTTGCTCACGTGGGTGTAGATCTGGGTGGTGGCCAGGCTGGAGTGGCCCAGCAGTTCCTGCACCACCCGCAGGTCGGCGCCGCCGTCGAGGAGGTGGGTGGCGTAGGTGTGGCGGAGGGCGTGGGGGTGGGTGGGCGAGGCGGCCCGCCGGTCCAGGATGCGCCGAACGTCACGGGGCCCGAGCCGTGCGCCCCGCTGGTTCACGAAGGCCGCCTCGGGTGGGCCGGCCATGTCGTCGCGCCCGTGCTCGAGCCAGGCGGCCAGGGCCGCGACCGCAGCGTCGTGGATCGGCACCCGGCGCTGCTTGGACCCCTTGCCGAGGACGGTCACCGTGCGCTGGCGCAGGTCGATGTCGGCCCGGTCGAGGCCGCACAGCTCCGAGACCCGGAGGCCGGCCGCGTAGAGCAGCTCGAGCAGGGCCAGATCGCGCCGGTCCAGGGGCGTCTCGGCGGACGCGTCGAGCAGTGTCGACACCTCGCCGGTCGAGAGCACCCGGGGCAGGCGACCTCCGCCCGAGGGGGCCCGCAGTGACCGGGCCGGATCCTCGGGGAGGCGACCCTGCCGGTACTGCCAGGAGAAGTAGGAGCGCAGCGCCGCCGCCTTGCGGGCGATGGTGGCCCGGGCCAGCTTGCGGGTCCCGAGCGAGGCCAGGTAGCGGCGAAGGTGCAGGCGCTCGACCCCACCGGGACCATCGATTCCCATCCGGGCCATGAACTCGGCGAAGCCCCGCACGTCGCCGACGTAGGCCTTCTGGGTGGCGGGAGCGCGGCCCCCCAGCCAGGCCTCGAAGCCGGGCACGTCCCAGTCGAGCGGCACGCCGCAACGCTACTGCCCGCATTCAAGCCGGCCAGGGCACTAACGTCCCCTGGGAACCAACGGGGGGTCCGCTCGGTTCGGGGGGCAGTCTTCGTGAATGGAGGACGGTACATGGTCTCGAGATTCGATCGCCGCACACTGCTGGCCAGTGGTGCGGCAACCGCAGCAGGTCTGGCCGGCGTCTCTGCGCTGGGCTGGGACGAGGTGGCGGGCGCCGTCACCAACGGACCGGGACGCAACGGCGTGACCAAGAAGACGCCCAAGAAGGGCGGCTCGTTGGTCTTCGGCGTCGACGCGGAGGAGTCGGGCTTCCTGCCCACCACCGCCCGCTTCGACGAGGTCGGCGTGATGTACGCCCGCACGGTGTTCGACCCGTTGACCATCGTGCTGGCCAATGGCGATTGGGCCCCCTACCTGGCCGAATCGGTCGTGCCCAACTCGGCGTACACGACCTGGACCATCACCTTGCGGCCCAACGTGGTCTTCCACGACGGCACGCCGTGCAACGGGGCCGCGCTCCTGCTGAACCTCCAGGCCCAGTCCAAGTCCCTCCTGACGGGCATCGTGATCAGCCCGACCCTGGTCTCGATCACCCAGACCGGCCCGCTCGCCGTGGCCATCTCGTTCTCGAAGCCCTGGGTGCCCTTCCCCTATTACCTGGCCGGCGGCATCGGCGGGCAGATCGCCTACCCGGTGGCCCCCTCCATGCTGGCCAACCCGAACGGGACCACCAACCCGGTCGGCACCGGCCCCTTCAAGTTCAAGGAGTGGATTCCCAACGACCACTTCACGGCGACCGCCAACCCCCATTACTGGCGGCCGGGCCTGCCCTATCTGTCGCAGATCACCTACAAGCCGATCCCCGACGAGTCGGCCCGGGCCGAGGCGCTCAAGTCAGGCACCATCGACCTGATGATCACCGACACGCCGCAGATCATCACCCAGTTCCGGGGCAACAAGAGCTACTCGTACATCGATGACTCGGGGAAGGTGGCGGGCGAGCCCGACATGAACTGCGTCCAGCTCAACTGTCTCAAGGCGCCCTTCAACAACCCCAATGTGCGTCGCGCCGCCGCACTGGCGATAAACCGCAAGCAGTATGCCAAGGTGATCGACGACAACGTGCTTCCCGTCAGCACCGGTCTCTTCACGCCGGGCTCTCCCTATTACTCGACCACGGGCTACCCGGCCTTCAACCCGTCCGAGGCCTCCACGCTGGTCAAGGCGGCTGAGAAGCAGCTCGGCGGTCCCGTCAGCTTCACCTTCGGAGCCACCAACTCACCGGCCTCCATCCGGGCCCAGGAGTACATCCAGCAGGCCTGGCAGGCCGTGGGATTCCAGGTCAAGAACACAATCGTCGAGCAGAACGACGACATCAACCAGGCCCTGGCCGGCACCTACCAGGCGCTGGCCTGGCGCCAGTTCGGCGCCGTCAACCCGGACCTCAACTACATCTTCTGGAGCACGACCACGGTCAGCTCGGGCTCGCTGTCGATCAATATGGCCCGCAACGCCGACCCCCAGATCGAGACGGCCCTGCTGGCCGGACGGGCCGCCACCGAGAGTTCGGTGCGAGAGGCCGCCTACAAGACGGTGAACAAGCGCCTGGCCGTCGACCTGCCCTACCTCTGGACCGACCGGGCCGTCTGGGCCGTCATCGGCAACCCGACTGTGCAGAACTTCAACAACCCCACCGCTCCGGGCGGGCAGAATGCTTTCGGGCTGATCGGAGGATCGATCTGGCCGACCCAGATCTGGATCAGTTAGTTGGAGGCACGTGAGCGGACGAATCCTGGTCGTCGAGGACGATGAGCGGATCCGTTCCTCCATGCGGCTCGCCCTGGAGGGCGAGGGCTACGAGGTAAAGGACGCCGCCAGCGGTGAGGAGGGATTGGACCTCTTCGCCGAGGCACCCACCGACGTCGCGTTGATCGACCTCATGCTGCCCGGGCATGGACGGCTTCGAATGTTGCCGGGCCCTGCGCCGCAGCAGCGCGGTACCGATCATCATCGTGACGGCGCGGGCCGACACCCACGACGTGGTGGCCGGGCTCGAGGCCGGGGCCGACGACTACGTCACCAAGCCCTTCGTGGCCAAGGAACTGGCCGCGCGCATCCGTGCCCTCCTGCGCCGCGCCCGCCCTGCCGAGGAGGAGCCCGGCGCGCTCACCTTCGGGGACCTCCAGCTGCTGCCCGAGCAAGGCGTGCTGCGCCGGCTCAACGGCGAGGAGGTGCACTGCACCCGCACCGAGTTCCGCCTGCTGTGCGAGCTGGCAGCGAGCCCCAACAAGGTGCTCAGCCGCGAGCAGTTGCTCGACCGGGTGTGGGGGTACGACTACTTCGGCGACGGCCGGCTGGTGGACGTCCACATCCGGCGCTTGCGCACCAAGGTGGAGGTGGATCCCGCGGTTCCCCAGCACATACTCACCGTGAGGGGCATGGGCT
Source organism: uncultured Acidimicrobiaceae bacterium (assembly GCA_963840435.1). Lineage (GTDB taxonomy): Bacteria > Actinomycetota > Acidimicrobiia > Acidimicrobiales > RAAP-2 > Bog-473. The sequence continues at coordinate 825,269 of CAWIYY010000003.1, forward strand.
ACAAGCTGGTGCCCTGACATGAGACTGGGCATCGGTGCCCGGATCACCGCCGTCTTCGGCGTCGGCGCGCTCCTGCTCTCCATCCTCATGGGCGGCCTCTCTTACTTCACCACCCGCCACTTCCTGCTGGCCGGGCGCGAGTCGGCGGCGCAGCGCCAGGCCTTCGCCAACGCCACCGTGGTGCGCACGTCGCTGCTCTCCGACGGCCATCAGTACGTGACGCTGCTGGCCAACATCGACGCCGGATCGGACGCCCACTCGGTGCTCTTCCACCTCGGCAAGTCGTATGCGTCGTCGCCGCTCTCGGTGAGTCCCTCGTCCATCCCCGCCGAGCTCCGCCGCGAGGTCCTGGCCGGGAACGCCGCCACCCAGACCTACCGGACTGCGGACGGCACGGCCGAGATCGCCGTGGGGGTGCCCATCCCCTCGGTGAAGGCCGAGTACTTCGAGGTCTTCGACCTGTCCGACCTCGATCACACCCTGCGCGTCCTTGGCATCACGCTCTTCGTCGTCGGCATCATCACCACGTTGCTCGGGACCGGCCTCGGCCGCTTCGCCAGCAGCCGGCTGCTGCGCCCGCTGGCCGACGTGTCGCGGGCCGCCGGGGCCATCGCCGGCGGCGAGCTGGACACGCGCCTCGACCCCGACGCGACCGACCCGGACCTCGAAGGCCTGACCAACTCGTTCAACGCCATGGTGGACCAGCTCCAGGTGCGCATTGAGCGCGAGGCCCGTTTCAACTCCGACGTCAGCCACGAGCTGCGTTCGCCCCTGACCACGCTGGCCGCCTCGCTCGAGGTCCTGGAGGCGGAGCAGGACCACCTCCCCCGCGATCGCGACGGGCGCTGGCTCTGCTGGGCGACGATCTGCGCCGCTTCCAGCGCATGGTCGGCGACCTGCTCGAAATGTCGCGGGTCGACGCGGGATCGAGCGACGTCTTCCTCGAGGAGGTGGACGTCTCCGAGCTGGTGCAGCGCTCGGTCGAAGCCGGCTCGCGCAGTTTGGACGGTCACGCCGGGCCGCCGCCCGCCGTGCGCATCGACCCGGCCGTGCGCGGGCGCCACGTCGGGGTGGACAAGCGGCGCTTCGAAAGGGTCATGGTGAATCTGATGGAGAACGCGGCGCACTACGGCGGTGGCGCCAAGGAGATCGCGGTGGCGCCGTGGGGCGACGAACAGGTGGTGGTCACGGTGGACGACGCCGGCCCCGGCATCGATCCGTCCGAGCGCACCAAGGTCTTCGAACGCTTCTACCGGGGCTCCGCTTCGGGACGCCGCGGCACCGGGACGGGCAGCGGCCTCGGGTTGGCCTTGGTGGCCGAGCACATGCGACTGATGGGAGGAGGCGTCCGGGTCGAGACGTCGCCCCAAGACGGCGCTCGGCTCGTCCTGAGCCTGCCCGTGATCAACGGCGACGACCACTACGACGAGGACGAGGACGAGGAGGGCGACGGGTGAAGTGGCGCATCGGTCCGGCGGTTGCGGGGGCTGCGCTGTGCTGCGCACTGGCCGGGTGCGCCATCCCGACCCAGGGCTCACCGCAATCGATCCCTCCCTCGAAGGTCCCCTTCGCACTCTTGAACCCGCATCCGCCCACGACCACGACGACGCTGCCCAACCCGTCGTCGCTGATTTCGGTCACGGTGTACTTCCTCGACGCCAACCTTCGGCTCCATCCCGAGAGCCGGCTCGTCCCCTCCACGGCCTCGCTCCAGTCGATCCTGACGGTCCTGATCCAGGGGCCCACGAGCGGCGAGGTGGCCAACAATGTCACGACGGCCCTTCCCAACGACATCGCGGTGATCTCGGCCACGCCGTCGACCGCAACCGGCAGCAGTGTGGTGACGGTCAACATGAACAGCGCCTTCGGGCAGATCACCGGGAACAACGCCGAGCAGGCCGTCGGGCAGATCGTGGCCACGGTGGGGGCTGAGAACGGGTACAACACCGGCGTGGTCTTCGAGGTCGACGGACAGCACACCAGTGTGCCCATCGCCAACGGGTCGCAGGTGAGCGGCCCGGTCTACGTGCTCGAGTTCCTCAGCGCAGCCCCATAGGGCCGGTCGTCAGCCGGCGTGTTCGACGTCGGGCCGCCAGGGCACGCGCGGCGCCCCCGACCACAGGTGCTCCAGGTCGTAGTAGTCGCGGGTCTCCTGCAAGAACACGTGGACGATGAAGTCGCCGTAGTCCATGAGCACCCAGGTCAGGTCCTGCCGGCCCTCGACACGCACCGGCGCGATGCCGTGCTCCTGCTTGACGACTTTCTCGATCTCATCGACCAGCGTGCGCACGTGCCGCGTGTTCGGTGCGCTCGTGATGACGAAGGCGTCGACGACCCCGAAAAGTTCGCCCATGGCGAGCACGACCGTGTCATGACCCAGCTTGGCGTCGGCCGCCTCTGCAGCCGTGGCCACGGCGGGCGGCAGCTGGACGTGCACGTCCAACCCTGGGCTCAATGGAGCACGTCCAGGATTCCCACCGTCAGTCCGAACACGGCGATGAGGATGGAGGAGCCGGCAATGGCCCAGCGCCGGCGGACCCGGCGGGCCAGTTTCTGCTCCACCCTGCGCTCGGCCCTCCGCTGGGCCGCCACCGGGGACGCGTGAACCAGGGGTTCGTTCGGCAGTTCCGTCACCCTGGCCGGCAAGGCGCTCATCTGCCCACAGCGTACAGACCCAGGCGACCCATGCAATGGATCACGGATTCGGGGACGAGTCCGTCGACGGGCCGGCCCTCGAGGAGCAGCTCACGGACCTCGGAGCTCGAGACCCGCTCGTCTGGCCCGTCCACCCAGACGACCCGCCAGCCGGGCGGGACGACCGGGGTCGGCGTTGTCGGGCGGGACACGACCGCCAGCGTGACCAGGTCTTTCAGGTCGTCAGGCCGGTGCCAGGTCTCGAGCTCGGGGACCAGGTCCGCTCCGACCACCAGGTACAGGTCCGCCGGGCCCAGCGCGGCACGCACCTCCTCGGCAGTGTCCACCGAGTAGCTGGCCCCGCCCCGCTCGATCTCGAGCCGGCTGGCCTCGGCCCCGGGGATCTCGCCGGCCAACGCCTCGGTCAGGGCATAGCGGTCCTCGGCCGGTGAGATCTCGCGCTGTCCGGATTTCTGCCACGGGTCGTTGGCGACCACGAGCAGCAGTCGGTCGAGATCGAGCGCTCCGACGACGGCCCGGCCGGCCGCGACGTGGCCGAGGTGGGGTGGGTCGAACGTCCCACCGAGGATGCCGATGCGGGGACGCTCAGGTGCCGGCAAGTTCTGCCACGACGGGAGCCAGCGCCTCGAATTCCGCCTCGTGGACCACGATGTAGCTGAAGCCCAGCTCTTCGCGCCGACGACGCAACGTTTCGACGATCTCGGACACGGTGCCGATGAGGGCCAGCGGCGCCGCCCGCAGCTGCTCGGGTGTCAGGTCGAACATGGGCGCCATGGACTCGAAGAGCTCGTCCGCATTCGGGACCACTTGCACGGCTATCGTCCAACACTGCAGCTCGAGGTCGTCGGCGCGCTCCCCCGCGGCATCACGAACCCAGCGCACACGTTCGCGGTACTTCTCGACGACCGACTCGGCCGCCACCTCGCGTCCGATGTGGCCGGCTGCCAGGCTGGGGACGACGCTCACGACCTCGGCGTGGCGGCCGGCCAGGGTGAGAATGCGCTTGCTCCCGCCGCCGATAACGAGGGGCGGGCCACCCGGGGTCACCGGCTTCGGCGACCCCACAGCGCCGTGGACCGCGTAGTGCTCACCGGCGAACGTGGCGGAGCCGTCACGCCACATGGCGCGCATGATCTCGAGGCTCTCCTCCAAACGCCCGATGCGCACCGATGGGGCATCCATGGTGATACCCGACTGCTCGTAGTCGGCCGTCAACCAGCCGGCACCCATCCCGAACTCGAACCGGCCGTCGGTGAGGATGTCGAGGGTGGCCGCCTCCTTGGCCACCAGGACGGGGTGGCGGAAGTCGTTGTCCAGGACGAGGGTGCCGACGCGCAACGTGGTCGTGGCCTCGGCTGCCACGGCGCAGGCCACCATGGGCGACCACTGGTCGTCCAGGTGGTCCGGGACGTAGAGGGTCGAGTAACCCAGGTCCTCGGCCTTGCGGGCCAGGCTGCGCCACTCCTGAGCGGAGTCGGCCTTCGAGACCTGGAGCGCGAAGCGGAAGGCGGCCACGGCGAGCGATCCTACGGCGTTAACCTGGTGCGGTGACGAGCCAGCCCTCTGCCTCCCCTTGGAGCGCCGCGTCCTGGCGGAAGTTCCCCGCAGTCCAACAGCCCGAGTGGCCCGACGCTGACGCGCTGAAGAAGGCCGAGGCGACCCTGTCGACCCTGCCGCCACTGGTTTTCGCCGGAGAGGCCCGACACCTGATGCGCCAGCTGGGCCAGGTGGCCAACGGCGAGGCCTTCCTCCTGCAGGCGGGCGACTGTGCCGAATCCTTCGCCGAGCACACGGCCGACGCCATCCGGGACAAGCTGAAGATCATTCTGCAGATGGCGATCGCCCTGACCTACGCGGCCGGGGTGCCGGTGGTCAAGGTGGGCCGCATCGCCGGCCAGTTCGCCAAGCCGCGCTCGGCCGAGACGGAACGGGTGGGCGAGACCGAGCTGCCGTCGTTCCGCGGTCACATGGTCAACGACGAGGCCTTCGAGTCCGAGGCGCGGCAGCCCGACCCCCAACGGCTGGTGGCGGCCTACCAGCAGTCAGCGTCGACCTTGAACCTGTTGCGCGCCTTCACCAAGGGGGGCTTCGCCGATCTCTCGCAGGTGCACTTGTGGAACCAGCAGTTCGTCTCCTCCTCGGTCGAGGGGCAGCGCTACGAGCACATCGCCTCGGAGATCGACCGGGCCCTGCGCTTCATGGCGGCCTGCGGCATCGACCTCGGTGCCGAGGAGGGCCTGCACCAAGTCGACTTCTTCACGAGCCACGAGGCGCTCATCCTCCCCTACGAGGAGTGCCTCACCCGCATCGACTCGCTCACCGACGACTGGTACGACTGCTCGGCCCACATGGTGTGGATCGGAGACCGCACGCGCCAGCTCGAGGGAGCCCACGTCGAGTTCATGTCGGGCATCAACAACCCCATCGGATGCAAAATCGGGCCGAGCAGCACGCCGGCCGAGGTGGTTGCCCTGTGCCAACGGCTCAACCCTGACCGGGTGGCGGGCCGGCTGACCCTGATCACCCGCTTCGGGGCCGACAGGATCCGCGAGCTGCTCCCCCCGATCCTGCGCGCAGTGGAGGCCGAGGGCCACCTGGTGGTGTGGGCCTGCGATCCAATGCACGGCAACACGTTCACCAGCGAGGGCGGGCACAAGACGCGACGATTCGACGACATCCTGTCCGAGGTCAAGGCCTTCTTCGACGTGCATCGCGAAGAGGGCACCTGGCCGGGCGGCGTCCACGTGGAGCTCACGGGGGACAACGTGACCGAGTGCCTCGGCGGGGCCGAAGAGATCCTGGAGGGAGACCTGGGTGCTCGCTACACCACGACGTGCGACCCACGACTGAACGCGCGCCAATCGCTCGATCTTGCCTTCCGGGTGGCGGAGTTCCTCAGAAGTTGATCAGGCGCCTCGTTTTCGCACTGCTGCTCATCGCATTGCCCCTCACGGCAGCGCTCGGCACTGCTCGGCGCCACGAGCACCCAGCCCGCCGCGGCCGCGGGCACGAACGTGCCCGTCCTACTGGCTGGTCGCGTCCGACGGCGGAATCTTCAGCTTCGGCGGCGCGCCGTTCTACGGCAGCACGGGCGCCATCTCACTCAACAAACCGATCGTGGGCATGGCGGCCACTCCCGACGGCGGCGGCTACTGGCTGGTCGCCTCCGACGGCGGCATCTTCAGCTACGGCGATGCCGGCTTCTACGGATCGACGGGGAGCATGGTGCTGAACAAGCCTGTTGTCGGCATGGCGTCCACCCCGGACGGCAAGGGCTATTGGCTGGTGGCTTCTGACGGCGGCATCTTCAGCTACGGGGACGCGCAATTCTACGGCAGCACCGGCAGCATGGCGCTGAACAAACCTGTGGTCGGGATGGCATCCACCCATGACGGCAAGGGCTATTGGCTTGTCGCCTCCGACGGCGGCATATTCGCCTACGGCGACGCGCAGTTCTACGGCAGCACCGGCAGTATCGCGCTGAACCAGCCCATCATCAGCATGATGCCGGGCCCAGGTGGCGCGGGGTACTTCCTCGTCGCCGCCGACGGCGGGATGTTCTCCTACGGCGACACCCAGTTCTACGGCTCGCTGGGCGGGCTCCCCATAAAGCACCCGATCGTCGCGGCTGCTGCCACGCTCGAGCGGCAGTGGCTACTGGATGACCGACGCCACGGGACTGGTGTCGAACTTCGGCGCTGTCGGCTATTACGGCTCGGCGCCGAATCCGCTTAACAGACCGATCGTCGGTATGGCGGAGGCTCCCGGCAATGGAAGCTACGTCGGGTCGCCATTCCCTTCGGGCTCCTACGGCTTTGATATCAGCGATTTTCAATGTCCTCCCCAGAGCAGCTTCCCGAGCGGTGACCACCAGATCGGGATCGTCCAGGTGGATGGCGCCTCCTCTACCGCCACCAACCCTTGTCTGGGTCAGGAGGCGCAATGGGCCGGAGGCGGGCTCAACCTCTATACATTCCTGACTTACGGCACTTCGGGCTCGGCCGTGGGAGCGTGCTCGTTCGACACCACCGGTGCGTGCAACGCAGGCTACGCCGCGGGCATCCACGCCTTCACGGACGCCCAAAATGCCGGAGTCAATACAGCCGTCACCTGGTGGCTTGACGTGGAGACCAATCCCGTGTCGGCTTGGTCGGGCAACTTGAACTCCAATGCCGCTTTCGTCCAGGGGGCCATCGACGCTCTGCACGAGACCGAAGGCGTGGCCAATGTCGGCATCTATGCCAGCCCGGGCGTCTGGAACTCCATCGTGGGCAACTACCAGCCCGACGTCCCCTACTGGATGGCCGACTACCTCGCCAACCCGAGCGGCCCTGGCTCGTGCGCGGACTACGCCAACTGGGTGAACAAGGGCATGAAGCTGCCGGCCGGTCCGTTGGTCATTGTTCAGTACAACAGCCAGACTTACGACGAGGACTACGCCTGCTGAGAGGCGTGCGGCCGGTGGTGCTCAGTCCGTCTTGGCGATGAGGACCGCACAGTGGGCGCCGTGGGCCACGGAGTTGGGCACGCTGCCGATGATCCGGCGCGCCGCCCCCTTCATCCCCTTGCTCCCGACCACGACCAGGTCGGCCCCCACCCGGGTCGCCGTGCCCAAGATGGCATCAGCCGGGTCGTCGTGCAGGACATGGGTCGTCACCTCGAGGCCGCCCCCGTACGTCTCGGCGGCCCGGTCGACCACGCCCTTGGAGGTTTCCTCCGCCACGGCGTGACCGACGCCGCTGTCGATAAGGGCGACACCTGACGCCCCGGCAATGCCCGACGGGCCGGACTTGTAGGCCGTCACGATGTGCAGATGCGCGCCCAGCGGCCGGGCAAGCGCCGCCGCCATTTCCACCGCCTTGTCAGCGGTGGCAGATCCGTCGGTTCCCACGACCACAACCTTGTACATGCGTCACGTCCTTTCTCCCGGGCAGCGTAGCCACGATGCGCCGTCCGGTCATCGCCGGACGGCCGCGGCCCCGAAGCCCGTCAGGAGCGAAGGACCGGCCGGGTTGGTCCATCCGGGGCAGGGTGCCGAAGCAAACGCGCAGCCCGGCCAGCCCTTCCGCGCAAACCCGCCCACGCCAGCCGACCAGAGCGGTAGGGTCCGGCCATGGCGTCGCTGGCCGACGTGGCCACGATGGCCGCTGTCTTCCCGGATGTGACCGAGGGGGTGCGTCAGGGCAATCGGACGTGGTTCGTCCACGGCAAGGCCTTTGCCTGGGAGCGGCCGTTCTCCAAGGCGGACCTCAAGCGCTTCGGCGACCAGCCAGTACCTCAGGGTGCGATCGTTGCCCTGCGCACGGCCGACCTGGAGGACAAGGACGCAGTGCTGACCCAGGCGCGCAAGGGCTTCTTCACCATCCCCCACTTCGACGGCTTTGCCGCCGTCCTCGTCCAGCTCGACAGCGTGGCGGAGCGGGCACTGCATGAGGTCGTCGAGGACGCATGGTTGGCCTGCGCCCCCGAAACACTGGCCCGCTCCTACCTGTCGGACGCGTCGTGGACCCTCAGGTCGGCGGCACACCGCAGGAGTCGTTGAAGCGGAGCAACACCCAGCGCTCCTCCCCCGGCACCCACTCCCACTCGGTCATGGACGCGTGGACGATGCGCACCCACCCCCGGCGGTAGACGTCGGGCGACACGCCCAGGAACGAGATCATGGTCGCCTCGATCACTCCGGCGTGGACGGCGGCCACCACCAGCTCGCCCGGATGCGCCTGCACGACGTCGCGCACGGCGTCCGACGCCCGCTGGACGAACGCGCTCCAACTCTCGCCACCGGGCGCGATGGGATGGCTCGGATCGCGGTCCCAGTCAGGTGCGCCGAAGGTGGCGGCGTAGTCATCCCACGTCATACCGTCGGCCTCGCCCGGGTGCAGTTCGCACAGGTCGCAACGCTCGCGTACCGGCCCGATTGCCTCGGGGCCGGAGCCGACCACCGGCCGGAGCCGCTTCGCCGTCTCGAGCGCTCGGGGCAGGACCGACGAGTAGAGGGCGCTGGCCTCACGCAGCTCCCCCGACTCGTAGAGACGGTCGGCCAGCGCGCCGACCTGGCGCCACCCGAGATCGGTCAGCCCCGAGCAGCCCCGGCGTCCCCCCACAATCCGGCTCACGTTGCACTCCGCCTCGCCGTGGCGGATCAGCACGATCCGCGACGCACCCTCGGACGGCGGGACGATGCGGATGACCCCCTCGTGTGTGCGCTCCTCGCTCACGCCAGGTTGCCGACGAAGTGCTCGAGCTGGCGCAGCGTGCGGCACTCCACCACGTCGTCGCAGTGGGCGGCGTACTCGCCCACGATGGAGTCGCCAGAACCCCAATAGTCACGGGGCTCCGGGTTGAGCCAGTACACGGCGCGGGCCCGGGCCTGCAGGTCCTCGAGCACCCAGCTCTGGGAGGCGTGGTAGTTGTTCCGGGCGTCGCCCAGCACGATGATGCTCGAACGCGACGTCACCTGATCGCCCCAGCGGCGGTGGAACTCGCTGAGTGCGTGCCCGTAGTCGGAATGCCCGTCCACCCAGATGACGTCGGCCTCGGTGTTGATGCGGGCGACCGCCTCGGCCGGATCCACCACCCCCTCGAAGAATCGGGTCACCTCGTCGATGCCGTCGACGAAGACGAAGCTGCGCACCTTGGAGAACTGCGACGAAATGGCGTACACGAGGTGCAGGGTGAAGCGGGCGAAGCTGGCCACCGATCCCGAAATGTCCGCGATCACGAAGATCTCGGGTTTGGCCGGGCGCGGGTGCCGGTAACGCGGCTCAATCGGGACGCCTCCGGTGGAGAGCGAGCGCCGCATGGTGGCCCTGAAGTCGAGCGGCCCCTTGCGCCCATGGCGGCGCTTGCGGGCCAGGCGGACGGCCAGCTTGCGCGACAGCGGGTGGAGCACCCGGTGGAGCACGGCCAGCTCGTCGCGGGTCGCGTGCATGACATCGATGTCCTCGGGCAGGGGCTTGCGCACGGAACGGGCCAGCGCCTCCGCCCCCCGGTCCTCGACCAGGCGCCGCCGGATCTCGGTCTCCACCGCCCGGCGGAACTTCTCGATCCGGGCCCGGTACTCGTCCTGGGCCAGGCGCTCTTCCAGGTCGGTCAGCGCGCCGCCGGCGGCTCCGGCCTGGGCCTGCTCCATGAGGCGCTCCAGCACGCCGTCGAGGTCCAGGTTCCGCAGCGTCCGGTACAGGTAGTAGGTGCCACCGACGGGCCGTCCCGGTTCCATGCCGGCGTAGCGGTCCACCGCGTTGCGGGCCACCACGTTCATCATGGCGGCATCTGCCGAGACCAGGGACTTGAAGAGCAGTTCGGCCAGCTCCTCCGGCGTCATCCCTTCGCCCGATCCTCCGCCCTTCGAGGAGCGACCCCGGCCGGGAGCACGCCCCTGACCCTCTTCGCCTCGCTCGTCCTCGTCCTCCCCGGCCTCGATCTCCTCCCCGTCCTCACCGGCGCCGCCCCCGGGACGCACGGCGAAGTACACCTCGAACGCCGTTTCGAAGGCTCGCCAGTGCGAGGAGGACTTCACCAGGGTGGCGGCCAGTGCGTACTTGAGGGCCTCGCGGTCTTCGAGCGGGATGTGCTTGACCGCCTCGGCCGCGTCCAGGTGCTCGGTCAGCGAGACCGGAAGCCCGGAACGACGGAGCTCGGTGACGAAACCCGAGAGGAGGTCGAGCACCTCAGCCTGCCGCCGAGGACAGGAGCTCCTTGGACGCCCGGTCGATGTCGGCCTGGTACTTCAACAGAATGTTCAGGGTGTCCCTCGCCCCGGCGGCATCGATCGTCTCCACGCCCAGCAGCACCAGGGTGCGAGCCCAGTCCAGCGTCTCGGAGACCGACGGGGCCTTGCGCAGCTCGAGGGTGCGGAGCGAGCGCACGATCCGGGCCACCTGGTCGGCCAGCTCCTCGCTGATCCCCGGCACCCTGGCCCGGACGATGTCGCGCTCGCGCTCGAGGTCCGGGTAGTCGATGTGCAGGTAGAGGCAACGACGCTTCAGCGCCTCGGAGAGCTCGCGGGTGTTGTTGGAGGTCAGGAAGACCATCGGGAGCTGGGTCGCCCGCACGGTGCCGAGCTCGGGAATCGAGACCTGATACTCGGAGAGGATCTCGAGGAGCAGCGCCTCGGTCTCGAGCTCGACCCGGTCGACCTCGTCCACCAGCAACAGGACCGGGTCGCTGGCCCGGATGGCCTCGAGCAGGGGCCGGGTCAGCAGGAAGTCCTCCGAGAAGATGTCCTCCTCCAGCTCCTTCCACGACGGGCCGTCCACCTCGCCTTGGCCGTGCTCGCCCGCCTGAATCCGCAGCAGCTGCTTGCGGTAGTTCCATTCGTAGAGAGCCTTGGACTCGTCCAGGCCCTCGTAGCACTGCAGGCGGATCAGGCGGGCCCCGGTGAGCTCGGCCACTGACTTGGCCAGCTGTGTCTTGCCCGTTCCGGCCGGCCCCTCGACCAGGACCGGCTTGGCCAGGCGATCGGCCAGATAGACGACGCCGCTGATCGAGTCGTCGGCCAGGTAGCCGACGTCCTTGAGGCCGCTGCGGACCTCGTCGAGTGACGCGAAGCGGGGTGGACCACTCTCGGGCAGTCCCAACGCGCTGTTGTCACTCATCGGCGCACCTGCCCGTCACCCCGTACGACCCACTTCAACGTCGTCAACTCCTTCACTCCCATCGGTCCCCTCGCGTGCAGTTTCTGGGTCGAGATGCCGACCTCCGCACCGAGGCCGAGCTCGTCGCCGTCGACGAATCTCGTCGACGCGTTCACCACCACCGCCGCCGCGTCCACCTCGGCCACGAAACGGTCCGCCGCAGCCATGTCCGCCGTCACGATCGCCTCGGAGTGGCCCGAGCTGTAGCGGGCGATGTGCGCGATGGCCTCCGCCAGGTCGTCCACCACCGCCATCGCCACCACCGGTGCCAGGAACTCGGAGGCGAAGTCGTCCTCGGTGGCCGCCACGGCGGAATCGAGCAGCACCCGGACCCGTTCGTCGCCCCGGATCTCGACCCCGGCTGCGCCCAGCGACTCGCCCAGGCGCGGCAGCAGCTCGCCGGCCACCTCTTGGTGCACCAAGATCGTCTCGACCGCGTTGCAGACACCGAAGCGGTGGGTCTTGGCGTTCACGGCCAGATCGTGGGCCATGGAGAGGTCGGCGGCCCGATCGATGTACATGTGGCAGTTGCCGTCGCCGTCGAGCACGTAGGGCACGGTGGCCTGCTCGACCAGGGAGGCGATCAGGGCGGGTCCACCCCGTGGGATGAGACAGTCGATCAGGCCACGCAACCGCATGAAGGCGATCGCCGTCTCGTGCGAGGTGTCCTCGACCAGCGCCACTGCGTCCGGCGGCAGGCCGGCCTTCACGGCAGCCCGACGCAGCAGGGCGACGATGGCCCGGTTGGAGTCGATCGCGGTCGACGAGCCGCGCAAGAACGCGGCGTTGCCGGCCTTCAGGCACAGCGCCGCCGCATCGCTCGTCACGTTCGGGCGGTTCTCGTAGATGACGCCGATCACCCCGAGGGGCACCCGCATCCGGGAGACCCGCAGTCCGTTGGGCCGGACCCAGCCCTCGGTGACCTCTCCGACCGGGTCGGGCAGCGACGCCACCCTGCGCAGGCCGACGGCCATGGCATGGACCCGGCCCTCGTCCAGGCGGAGGCGGTCCCGTGCCGCGTCCGCCATGCCGGCGGCCTCGGCCCTCTCGAGGTCACGGGCGTTCGCCTCGACCAGGGCCGCCCACTCCTCGTCGAGGAGATCGGCCGCCAGACGCAGGACGTCGTCGCGCACGCCGCCCGACGACTGGGCGACCACGCGGGAGGCCGCGCGGACGCGCTCCGCGAGCTGCTCCAGATCCGGCGAGGTCATTTGTTTAGGCTACTAAAACAAGATCATCCCGATGCACGACGACCTGGCTGCGTCGGCCCATCCACTCGTTCGCCGTGGCTGCGGGCACTCGGACCAGGCCCTTGGCGAACACCTGACCGTCTGGCCCTTCGATCTCGACGGCGTCCTCGGGGGTGAACGCACCCCTCACCGCGATCACACCGGCGGCGAGCAGAGAACGGCCGCGGTCGGTCAACGCGGCACGCGCGCCGTCGTCCACGGCCAGGTGACCCGACGAGGCGAGCGCAAAGGCGATCCACAGCTTGCGTGCAGAGAGCGTGCGCTCGCGGGCACGGAACACGGTGCCTGCCCCGGCTTCGTGGTCGAGCGCCGCGGCCAACACGCCCGGACGGCCGGCGTCGGCGATCACCGTCTCCACCCCGGACCACGTGGCGATCTTCGCCGCGGCCAGCTTGGAAGCCATGCCTCCGCTGCCGGCCGCGCTGCCGGGCCCGCCGGCCAGGCGCTCCAGTTGCTGGTCGATCTCGACCACCTCTTGGATCAGCGACGCGTCGGCATCGCGGCGAGGGTCGGCGGTCAGAAGCCCGGGGGTGTCGGTGAGAAGGACGAGGAGCTGCGCTCCTACGAGGTGGGCCACCAGCGCGGCCAGGCGGTCATTGTCGCCGAAGCGGATCTCCTCGTCGGCCACCGCATCGTTCTCGTTGACCACGGGCACCACGCCCAGGTCGATCAAGTGGCGAAGCGTGCCCCGGGCATGCAGGTACTGCGTGCGATGCACGAAGTCGAGCGGCGCCAGTAAGACTTGACCGGCCAGGATGCCGTGCCCGTCGAAGCCTTCTTGCCATAGGCGCATCAGTCGGTGCTGGCCGACGGCGGAGATGGCCTGGAGCACGGCCGGGTCCGACGGGCGCTGCTCCCCCCGGCCCAGCGCGTCCCAGCCGGCGGCGATGGCGCCGGAAGTGACGACGACGACGACGTGCCCCGCGTCCCGGGCCGCAGCCACCTCGCGCCCGAGCCGCTGGACCGTCTCTGGCGTCACCGAGCTCGAGCCGACCTTCACGACGACGATCACGTGAGGTCCGCCTCCCACGTGAAGGACATGGTGCCGACGGTGACGTCGTCTCCCGCGCGCACACCAGCACGGGCCAAGGCTCGGTCCACGCCCAGACGGCGCAAGCGGCGCATGGCCTCGGCTTGGGCCCCCTCGTCGGTCAGGTCGGAAAGGGCCACGGCGCGTTCGGCTGCCCGGCCCAGCACCACCCAGCCGTCTGCCGTCCGTTGCACGTCCACACCTTCGGGCGCTGGGCGGTGCACCACGATCTCACTCGAGGCCTCCGCCGCGGTCAACGCGCGCGCCTGCTGCACCAGCACGGCCAGGCGATCGCTCAACGCGGCCACGCCCTCGCCGGTCGCCGCCGAGAGCACGAGGTCGCAGAGCCCGTCGTCGTCGCCGGCCAGGTCCGCCTTGCTCCCCACCACGAGCCGGGGCCGCTCCAGCAGTTCGGGTTGGTACGAGCCCAGCTCGGAGAGCAACACGCGCAGCTGGGTTGCCGGCGGCTCCATCATGAGGAGCGGTGAACCGAGGTCGAGCAGCACCACCAGCACCCGGGACCGCTCAATGTGGCGTAGGAATTGGTGTCCGAGCCCCTTGCCCGACGCCGCGCCCTCGACCAGGCCGGGGATGTCGGCCATCACGAACTCGGTCCCTTCGTGCGGGCCACCGACCCGGACGACGCCGAGGTGCGGTTCGAGCGTGGTGAACGGGTAGTCGGCGATCTTGGGCTTGGCCGCCGACACGGTCGAGATGAGCGTGGACTTGCCGGCGTTGGGAAAGCCCACCAGGGCGACGTCGGCCATGAGCTTGAGCTCCATGTCGAGCCAGAACTCCTCGCCCTTTTCCCCCTGCTCGGCGAAGGCCGGCGCCCGGCGACGGTTCGAGAGGAAGCGCGCGTTCCCCCGCCCCCCTTGCCCGCCTTCGGCCACCAGGCAGCGTGAGCCGGCGCTGGCCAGGTCGAACAGCACGGTGCCGTCGCGCTGACGCACGACCGTGCCCACGGGAACGGGAACCTCGAGGTCCTTGCCCCGGGCGCCGTGGCGCTTCGAACCGGATCCGTGCGTTCCGTCGGTGGCCCGGCGGAACGGGTGGTCACGGAAGCCCAGGAGCGAGGACTCGTTCACCGACGCCACGAGCCAGACGTCGCCCCCATGGCCGCCGTCGCCGCCGTCGGGGCCGCCGCGGTCGACGTGTGCCTCACGACGCCACGACACCTGCCCCGCGCCGCCGTCGCCCGCGCGCGCGTGCAACTGGGCCTGGTCGACGAAGCCGGGCATGGAGAAAGCCTACGAGCCGAGCAGTCGGTGGGCGCGCTGGGCCACCTCGGCCCGCGCCTGCGCCGCGTCGATGCGTGTGCAGCGGCCGTCCTCGACCACCCGCTCGCCACTCACCCAGACGTCGGTCACCAGGTAGCCCGCGCCCGCCCACACCAGGTGGCCGAGGAGCTCGTCGTCGCTCGTCGCCGGCGTGAAGCGCGGGTCGTCCGTGCGCAGGCGGATGACGTCGGCCCGGCGGCCGACCTCGAGTGAGCCGACGGGAAGCCCGAGCGCATCGGCACCACCGCGCGTGGCCAGGCGCAACGCGGTCCGAGTGCTCACGATGCCCGGGTCCGCCGCGGTGGCCCGGGCCAGCAGGGCGCACAGACGCATCTCGTCCCACAGGTGGAGGTCGTCGTTCGACGCAGGACCGTCGGTCCCCAAACCGACCCGCAGGCCGCGCTCGAGGTAGGCGGCCAGCGGGGCCACGCCCGACCCGAGCTTGCCATTGGAGCCGGGGCAATGGGCCACGGCGACGTCGTGCTCGGCCAGGGTGGACAGGTCGCCGTCCTCGAGCCAGACGGCGTGCGCGGCCAGGACGCGCCCGTCGAGCACGCCGTGTTGGGCCAACAACTGCGGCGCGCTGGACCCGTACCGCTCGCGTATCGAGGCACACTCGGCCTGGGTCTCGGAGAGGTGGATCTGCACCAGCGCGTCCCGGCGCCGCGCCTCCGCCGCCACCGTCGCCAGCCCCTCGGGCGGCACGGTGTACGCGGCATGCGGGCCGAAGCCGGTGCTCAACCGCTCCTCCTTGCCCTCCATTTCGTCGAAGAGCCGGCACGCGCCTTCGAGGAGTGTCTCCCAGGTGTCGCCGGTTCCGGGCACGTCGAAGATGGCCGGCGTGTAGACGCCGCGGATGCCCGAGTCGAGCAACCCCCGCGTCACCGCGTCCGGATGGCGGTACTGCTCGGTGGTCGTGGTGACGCCGTTGCCCAGCATCTCGGCGGCGCCGAGCACCATGCCCCAGTAGACGTCCTCGTCCGCCATCCTGCCCTCGCGGGGCCAAACCGCCTCGGCGAGCCAGCGGTCGAGCGGCAGTCCGTCGCCCGCGCTGCGCACCAGGGTCATCGGTGCGTGGCCGTGGCAGTTGACCAGACCCGGCATGAGGATGCCGCCGAGCTCGAGCACGTCGGTCCCCGCGGCGGCCGCTTCCTGCCAGGGATCCCCGACCCAGGTGATGCGGCCCTCGTCCACCTCGACCGCCCCCGGCGCCAGCACCCGGTCCTCGGCGTCGACGGCGAAGACGGCGTCGGCCACCAGCCGCTGGGTCACGGCGCCCCGACGAACAACCGGTCCGACAGCGCGGCGGAGACCCGGATGGGTTTGCCGCCCTCGGCCGTCACCTGCACGCTGCCCTCGCCGTCCCGCTCCCCGATCCGGGCCACCACCCCGGGGATGAAGCCCCCCTCGTCGAGCAGCGTCAGCGAGCCCAGGTTGAGCTCCACCTCCTCGCTCACCCGGAGCAGGCGCACCTCCTCGCCTTCGTCCACCTCGGCCAATGGCCGGGTGGCGACGGTGGGCGCCGGGGTGTGCGAGCCGGGAATGGGGTTGCCGTGCGGGCAGGTGGCCGGGTCACCGAGGATCTCGACCAGGCGTGCTTCCACGTCGTCGGAGATGACGTGCTCCCAGCGCCCGGCCTCGCGGTGCACCTTGTGCCACTCGAGCCCGATGACGTCGACCAGCAGCCGCTCGGCCAAGCGGTGCTTGCGCACCACCTTCTCGGCCAGCGCCCGTCCGCTCGGGGTCAAGGACAGCCGGCGCCCCTCCCGGTCGACGTATCCTTCCTCCCGCAGGCGGTCCAGCATCTCTGAGACCGAGGGGGCAGAGCGGCCCAGGCGCTCGGCAATGCGGGCCTGGATCACCGGGACTCCCTCCTCGTCGAGCCCGAGCATCGTCTCGAGGTACTCCTCGACCGGCGGGTGGTATTCCTGCGGCTCAGTCATGACAGTGCGCCGCGCTGGGCGGCACGTCGAGCGCCGGGTTGCGGTCGAAGAACCCGACGGGGAGCAGCGTGAATCCGGTGTACTCGACCGGCATGACGGGCCAGTCCTCCGGGCGGGGGATGTGGGTGACGCCGAAGGTGTGCCACAGCACCACATCGGTGTCGACCAGGTTCCGGTCCTGCGCCGTCCACGCGGGCAGCCCGTCCCCGCCTGCGTGCTGGTTGGGGTAGTCGCCCGCCGCCCGCCGCTCCTCCTCGTCGAACGGCGTCACCCACAGGTTGTGGGTGGCGAAGGTCGCCCGCTTGCTGACGCTCGACTCGGGATGGGCCAGGATCGTCGGGGTCGAGGTCGGGAGGAGCTTGTAGGCCGTCGGCTCCCCGAGCCCGTTGCGCACCGCCCGGTTGGCGATACGCCAGGTCCGGCTGCGCGACGGGTCGACGTCGCGCCGGGCGGCCAGCTCGTTCTCGAGCAGCGTCGTCGTCGTCCCGAACACGTTGCCCCAGGGGTTCGCCTCGGTGCCCGGCGCGCCCGCCCCGACCGCGTCCACCTCGAAGACCGCGTTGTTCGGGCCGTCCACCTCGACGTCGAGGCGGACGTTGAACAGGTGCTGATGGTAGGGAGCAGCCAGGCCGGGGGCAATCATGCGTGCATGAGGTCCGGGGTCCCCGTTGGCCACCGCCATCGTCGACATGATCCCGCTGAGCTTGACCTCGAGCTGCATGGAGCCGTCGAGGTAGAAGTACCAGTAGAAGCCGTACTCGTAGTTGCCGACCGTGGCAATGGAGCTGACGACCAGCCGGCGTGACCGTCGCACCTCGGTGCGCCCCGACACCATGTCGACGTGCTTCCACAAGATGCCGTAGTCCTCTTCGTGCATGCAGATGGCGTTCTTGCGCGTATGGACCCGGCCCCGTTCGTCAGCCCACACGTCGTCGAAGTAGTGGATCTCCCCCAGGCAGTCGCAGCCCAGCGTGAGTGAGTTGGCCATGCGGCCCAGTCCCCACTCCCCCGCGTCGAAGGCACTCTTCCAGGCGTGCATCGGGCTCGGGTGCCCGTAGGGAACCACCATCTCGCTGACGGCGGCCCGGTAGAGCACCGGGCGCACCCGCCCGCTGTCCTCGTAGCCCACGCGCCAGAGCACCAGGCCCTCGAGCGGATCCATGCCCACCCGCATCGTCCACTTCTGCCATCGGACCAGGTTGCCCTCGACCTCGAAGCTCGGTCCCTCCGGCTGGGTGATCTCCAGAGGCTTGAGGTCGGTGCGGAGCGGCCCGTTGTCCTCGGGGTAGTAGCTGCCCGACTTGGGCGGGAAGGGCACGACGCCGAGGTCGACGACCTCGAGCACCTCGCCCCGACCCATGTCGACGTAGGCCATCAGCCCCTCGAGGGGCCGGGCGTAGCCGTTGTCCTCCTTCGACTCGCGGAGATAGGCCAGGCAGCGCGAAATCCGGCGGTTCTCCTCGTGGGCCAGGCCGAACGTGCCGGCCGGCCAGGGATCGACCTGGACCTGCGAACGGTCGACGATGCCACGACGGTCGAGGGCGGCGTTCCACTCGGCATTCTCGTGCAGCGCCGCGAGCACCATGATCGCTTCCTCGATCTGCAATGCCGGCCGCACGCCGCGTACGACCTCCCAGCGGTCGATCGCTCCCCTGGTCACCGAGACCACCGCCTCGGTGACGTCCGCCTCCGGCGCCTCGAGCAGGTGCATCCGGACCCGGCGGTCCGGGGTGATGGGCTCGCCGGCATCGGCGGCGCGCACAGCCTCCTTCGATGGCTCGTACAGACCGAGGTAGGCGAAGCGCACGGCCTCGGGATTGGTCGCCCGGGCCAGCACCAGATCACGGGCGGCTTTCAGCTCGTCTGCGCTGAGCGGGGACAGGGGATGAGGGGAAGGGGGGGCGGCCATCCCGGTTGATGTTACGCGGCGGGCGGCCGGGCACCTTCTACCATCGACCCATGGACGATGCCGCCGAGCGGGCGGCCCGCAGCGCCGCCGAGCTGGGCCGCCGCCTGGGCGTGGACCACCACGAGGTCCTGGTGGTGCTCGGGAGCGGGCTCTCGCAGACGGGCGAGCTCCTGGCTGAAGGGGCGGGCGCCCACCCCCTCGACACCCTGCCCGATTGGCCGGCGCACACGGCCAGCGGGCATCGGGCCCTGGCCTGGTCGGTTCCCCTGGGCGGCCGGCCGGTCCTGGTCCTCGGGGGACGCGTCCACCTCTACGAGGGGCTCGACCCGCTCGAGGTGGTCCACCCGGTCCGCACCGGCATCGCCACCGGCGCCCGCACCGTGATCCTGACGACCGCCGTGGGCGGCATCCGGGCCGACCTGGCCCCCGGCTCGGTCATGGTCGTCGAGGACCATCTCAACCTCAGCGGCCAGAGTCCCTTGGTCGGGCCGGTCCATATCGACATGGTCGACGCCTACGCGCCATCCCTGCGCGCCCTGGCGCTGGCCACCCCGCCGCCGGCCGGCACGATCCTGGCGGCCGAGACCGGCGTCTACGCCCACGTCTCCGGCCCCCAGTTCGAGACGCCCGCTGAGATCAATGCCCTGCGCACCCTCGGGGCCGACGTGGTGGGCATGTCCATGGCGCTCGAGACCATCGCCGCCCGCCAGGCCGGCGCCGAGGTGCTCGGGTTGGCCCTGATCACGAACGCCGCCGCCACCGCCACCGCGCCGACCGCCATCGCCGAGATCCACGCCGTGGGGACCTCGGTCGCAGCGGCCGTAGCAGACATCGTGCGTCACGTCGTAGGCTCCCTGCCGTGAGCAACCCGCTTGCCCCCGTCGGCCTCGACCATGTGGCCATCAATGTCCCGGACGTGCCCGGCGCCATCACCTTCTACACCGAGACCATGGGCCTGGTGCAGAACGTCACCCGCCCGGACTTCGGCTTCGCCGGGGCCTGGCTCGACGCGGCCAACGGCCAGCAGGTGCACCTCATCGAACTGGCGGCCCCACCGAATCTCGGCCAGCACTTCGCGCTGGTCTACGACGACATCGAGGCCACGGTGGCCGAGCTGCGTGCGCGCGGCCTCGGGGTCACCGATCCGATCGACGTGGGGACGACAGGGCGAAGGCAGGCCTTCTGCAGCGATCCCTGGGGAAACGGGATCGAACTGCACCAGCGGCCCTAGGCCGCAGCAACACGACATCGGTCCGGCGGTACGGACCCGAGTCGCGTCGCCACCTACCCGAACGCAGAGGAAACAGGAATGCCCCAGACAGGCCACGAGAACGTCTCCATGGCGCAGTTCGAGCTACTCGACGACCTCGATGTCGTACGCCAGTTCGGCGAACGCCATCCCGATGCGTTCGTCACCGTCTGGTTCGAGAACACGCCCACCGTGCGCCTCGTGGCGTTGCTCTCGGGAGACGACGTCGCCGATCACGAGTCGGAGCTGCGCCAGGGCGTGGCCTATCCCGATCGTCTCGAGGTGCGCCGTTCGAAGTGGTCCAAGAGCGACCGCCGGAACGTCCGGGCGGCGCTCCAGGAGTGCGCCTCCGATGCCATCGCCAGCATGGGCGACGGGAGGGGCGTGCTCCGGGTGCAGCTCTGGGCGGACCAGGCCGACCGGGCGGAGGAGATCTGCCAGCGTTTCGGCGCTGCGGTCTCCGTGACCATCGGGATGTTCCCCTATCCCGACCGCTTCGCCCGGCCGGATCGGGACTCGGGCACCGCGCTCGACGAGCCACCGCCCCAGCACCTGGCCACGCTGCCCGAGACCGTGCGGGTCGAGCCCACCGAGAAGCTGGTGATCAGATCGGGTGCCCACCTGCGGACCGTGATCCGGGTCCGCAACGACAGCACCACCGACGTCGCCGCCAACACCAACGGGCAGATCAACGGCACCGTGGTGCACCCCGACACCTGGCAGCGCGTGGGCTGCTACGAGGGGGCCCAACTGATGCCCCTCGTGCGCTTCGACGTCCCGCCCGGCAGCACCAGCGAGATCCCGCTCCTCGTCGGCACGGCGTCGACCAAGCCCGAGCTCGGGTGGGCCGTTCCCCCGGGTCCGTGGGCCGTCCGCCTCGTGCTGTCCTACGACGGCGAGGGTGCCGTGCGCATCCTGCCGCTCGAGATCGTCCCCTGACTCCGAACACCCGAATCCGTCGCGTCAGCAGTCGGTCAGGTTGCAGCTCCGCGAGTACACCGGCACCCGCGTCACCTTGAGCGCCCCGCTCTTCCCGTCTTCCGCACTGACCTCCATGAGGGCGAAGACCTGGCCCTGGGTGCGCGAGGCCATGGGGTCGCTCAGGGTGACGGTGGCGGCGTAGGGCGAGAAGGTCCCCTCGGCGCAGGTGGGCGTGCAGTCGTTCAGCTCCAGGATGCCGCGGCCCGACGCCTTCGCGCCGGTCCACGAGCCCCAGGTCAGGTGGGTGAGCACCGCGCTGCCGTCGGCACAGGCCACGGGGATGGACGCCGGGTCGATGGTCGGGGGCGCCTCACCGGCGCAGCCGAACGAATAGACCCGCGGCAGGGAGGAGAGCGAGGAGCCCGACGAGCTCGTCGAGCTGGGCACGACGTAACGACCGAAGAGGACGCCGGCGGCCAGGAGGACGAGCGCGCCGAAGAAGAGCTGCCAGAAGGAAAACCGCCGACGCATCAGCAACGACCGGGCACTGGCCCGGCGCGCTAGTCCGTCAGGATGCTGATGTGCTTGCGGCCTCGCCGCTCGCCGAACTTCACGACGCCGTCCGCCGTGGCGAAGAGGGTGTCGTCACCGCCGCGGCCCACGTTGGCCCCGGGGTAGAACTTCGTGCCCCGCTGGCGCACCAGGATGGAACCTGCGGTCACCTCGGTTCCGTCGAACTCCTTCACGCCCAGACGCTGCGCGTTCGAGTCGCGGCCGTTGCGGGTGGAACCGCCACCCTTGGTCTTTGACATATCGGACTCCTCGGACTCGACTCGGCTATCCGGCCGCCGTGATGGCGGTGATCTCCAGGGTGGCGTAGTGCTGGCGGTGGCCCCAGCGCCGCTTCTGGTTCGACTTCGACTTGTAGGTCATGGCGTTGATCTTCGGGCCCTTCTCCTCGCCCACGACCTTCCCCGTCACCGACGCCCCCGCCAGCTGCTCGGGGGTGGCCAGGACCCGCTCGCCGTCGACCACCAGGACCGGCTCGAGCGCCACCTCGGCGCCGACGGGCTGGCCCAGCAACTCCACTCGGACGCGCTGGCCCTCGGCCACGCGCTCCTGCTTCCCTCCGGACCTGATGACGGCGTACATAAGGGCGAGAGCCTAGCGCAGAACGGAGTCGTCGAGGGTCACGCCCCGGCCCCCGCACACCGTGCACTCGGTCGAGAGCGTCTCGAGGAGACCCTCGGAGATGCGCTTGCGGGTCATCTCGACCAGGCCCAGCTCGGAGATGTCGAAGACCTGGGTGCGGGTCTTGTCCCGGGAGAGCGCGTTGCGCAGGGCGGAGGCCACCCGGTCCCGGTTCTCCCGCACCTCCATGTCGATGAAGTCGATCACGATGATGCCGCCGATGTCCCGCAACCGGAGCTGGTGGGCCACCTCCTCGGCCGCCTCCAGGTTGTTGCGGAAGACGGTCTCCTCCAGGTTGGTCTTGCCCACGTTCTTGCCGGTGTTGACGTCGATCACCGTGAGGGCCTCGGTGCGCTCGATGATCAGCGATCCTCCCGAGGGAAGCCAGACCTTGCGGTCGAGCGCTTTGTGGAGCTGCTCGTGCACGTGGTAGCGCTCGAAGATGGGCAGGCCCTCCGCGTCGGTGTCGTAGTACTCGACCCGGTCGGCCAACTCGGGGCTCACGGCCTGGACGTAGCTGCGTACCTGCTCGAAGAGCGCCCGGTCGTCAATGACCACGCCCCGGTACTCGCCATTGAGCTCCTCGCGCAGGATGCGCACCGCCAGCTCGGGCTCCCGGTAGAGCAGTCCGGGCGCATCGGACTTCTTCGCCTCGGCCTCAATGGTGTTCCACTGCTCGAGCAGGGAGGTCACGTCCCGCTGGAGCTCGTCGGCCGAGACCCCCTCGGCCGCCGTGCGCACGATCATCCCGTGGCCGGCCGGCTTCACCTCGTCGATGATCCGGCGCAGGCGCCGTCGCTCGTTGTCCCCCAGCCGCTTGGAGATCCCGAACGCGCTCGAATTGGGCACCAGCACGGCGAAGCGGCCGGGCAGCGACACCTCCTGGGTCAGCCGGGCCCCCTTGGCGCCGATCGGGTTCTTGGTGACCTGGCACAGGATGGTCTGGCCGGCCTTGAGCACGTCCTCGATCCGGGGCTGGGACGAGTTCCCCCCCTCGATGTCGTCCTTGTCGTAGCGCACGTCGCCCCGGTAGAGCACGGCGTTCTTCGGGATCCCGATGTCGACGAAGGCCGCCTCCATGCCCGGGAGCACGTTCTGCACCCGGCCCCGGTAGACATTCCCGTCGATCTGGGTGGTGTCGTCGGCCGCCCGCGACACGTAGTGCTCGACCAGGGAGCGCCCCTCGAGCATGGCGATCTGGGTCATCTGCGGCTGGACGTGCACGCAGACCAGGTAGCGGCCGACCTGCTTGGAACGGCGGTCTCGTCCCGAGCGGCGCCGGCTGCGCGATCGCTTGGGCCCCCCGCTCTCGTCGCCGTCCTGCCGCCCCGGGCCCCGCCACGTTGCTCTCGTTGTCGGTCGCGGGCTCTTCCGTGGCGGTGCCGCCGGGCCGCTCCAGGGCGACGACCGGGGCGGCCGGGACGTCTCCGCCGGACGGGCGTGGCGGTGCCCCCGGGGGCGGCACCGCGGGCGCGGGCCGCGTGTCGCCGATCCTGGGTTTGCGCGGCGGCGCCTGGCGGGGCGCGACTGGCGGACTAGGGCTGGCGCCCACCTCCGGCAGTGGACCCGGTGGGGTCTGGCTGACTTCCGGCTCGGACATGAGGGAGAGCCCTCCTTGCGTTCTGTGCGGCTGCGGTGCTGCTCGCGAGCCAGCTCACCTGGAGCGGCTCGAAGCGGGCACCGTCACGCTCGATCCATTGGTGCGTTCTGCAGGCACGCTCGAGCACCACGTCGGCACCCAGAGCGGCCACCAGGTCGGTCGGGCGGATACCACGCGGATGCGTGGCCAATTCCGCTCGGAGGCGACCATCGGAGTCATCGATTGAGAGAGTCCGGATAGCCGGGCGGACGTCGTCGTCCACCGGGCGACCCTTCCGTTCCCGGCTGATGGTGAGGACCGGGGCCGCGAGCACCGTCTCGGCGCGCTCCCTCAATTCCTCACTGCTCACCCCGGACACCTCCAACTCCCAATCGCACGATGCTACCTCCTGCTGGAGCGAGCCCTCCGTATCCTCGATCAGGGCGGCCGCCTGGACCTCGATCCCGACCGGGAGGAGCGTGCTCAGCGCCGCCGGCAGGCCCTCGACCGGCGTCTCCCCCGGCATGGCCGCTCCCAGTCGCAGGTCGAGGTATTCGCCCCGGGACTCGCATCCCGTCGGCAGGGCCAGTCCGAAGCTGACCAGCGGATGGGGAACGAAACCCTGCGAGTAGGCCAGCGGCAGGCGGCTGCGGCGCAGGGCCCGCTCCCAGAGCCGGGCCACGTCGCGATGGCTGGTGAAACGGACCTTTCCCGCTTTGGCGAAGCGCAGGCGCAGGCGCCGCTGGTCGGGGTCCCGCTCGGGGTCAGGAGGCACGGCTGATGAGACGGACCGGGATGCGGTCACCCTGACGCAGGTCCTGGCCCGTGCCCTGGCTCCCGCCGGCGGGCGGGACCGGGGAGGCGACCACGTGCTCGAGACCGACCTCCGTGCAGGCGCCGCAGTCGTAGCACGGGGTCCAGCGGCAATCCTCCACCGAGGCCTCGGCCAGAGCGTCCTGCCAGTCGCCCCAGAGGAAGTCACGGTGCAGGCCGGCCGAGATGTGGTCCCAGGGCAGGGCCTCGCCGCCGCCACGGTCGCGGTGGCAGACCTCCTCGACACTCAGCCCCTCGGCCGCCAGGGCCTCCTGCCACAGTCCGAGGTCGAAGCGCTCGGACCACTCCTGGAAGGTGCCGCCCGCCCGCCAGACCCGCTCGATGACCGCACCCATGCGGCGGTCGCCCCGGCTGGCCAGACCTTCGGCCACCGAGGCCGCCGGCTCGTGCCAGCGGATGGTCAGCCCCCTGGTGCGCTTGGCCTCGGCGCGCAGGAGCGCCACCTTGCGCTCGAGCTCGGCCACGGTGTCCTGGCCGTACCACTGGAAGGGCGTGTGTGCCTTGGGCACGAACCCGCCGACCGACGCCACCACGGTGATCGACTTGTTGTAGCGCCGGCCGATCTCGACGCAACGCGACCCCAGCTCGGCGATGCCCAGGACGTCCTCGTCCCGCTCGGTCGGCAGGCCGATGAGGAAGTAGAGCTTGATGCGGCGCCAACCCTGACTGAAGGCGGCGTCGACCGCCCCGTACAGGTCCTCCTCGGTGATCAGCTTGTTGATCACGGTGCGCATGCGCCACGTGCCGCCTTCGGGGGCGAAGGTCAGGCCGGTGCGCCGCACCTTCTGGATCTGCGCGGCCGTGCCCACGGTGAAGGCGTCCACCCGCAGCGAGGGCAGGCTGACCGAGACCCGGCCGCCGTTCGCCGGCTCGTCGACGATGTCGCGCACCGTGTCCTCGATCCCGGAGAAGTCGGCGGTCGAGAGCGAGGTCAGTGCCACCTCGTCGTGGCCGCTCCATTCCAGCCCCTGGCGCACCATGGCGCGCACCTGCTCGGCTGGGCGCTCACGCACCGGCCGGGTGATCATCCCTGCCTGGCAGAAGCGGCAGCCGCGGGTGCAGCCCCGGAAGACCTCGACGTTCAGGCGGTCGTGCACCACCTCGGTCAGCGGCACCAGCGGCCGCGACGGGTAGGGCCAGTCGGCCAGGTCGGCCACGGTGCGTTTGCTCACGGCGGCCGGGACCGAGGGATCGACGGGCATGGTCCCCACCAGCCGTCCGTCGCTGTACGACGGCTGGTAGAGCGCCGGCACGTAGACGCCCTCGAGCGCGGCCAGCCCGCAGCGCAGGCCATCGCGCGACCGCTCGTCCTCGGGCTCGGCCAACCAGTCGCGCACGACCTCGTTGATCTCGCCCACCACCTCTTCCCCGTCGCCCAGCACGAAGGCGTCGACGAAGTCGGCCAGACGGTTCGGGGTTGAAGGCGCAGTGGCCGCCGGCCAGCACCAGCGGGTCGCCGTTCCCCCGCTCGGCCGCGTGGAGCGGGACGCCGGCCAGGTCGATGAGGTTGACGACGTTGGTGTAGACGAGCTCGGCCGACAGGTTGAAGGCGAGCACGTCGAAGGCCGAAGCGGGGAAGTGCTGCTCCACACTGAAGAGCGGGACGCCGGCCGCCCGCATCGCCTGCTCCAGGTCGACCCAGGGGGCGTAGGAGCGCTCGGCCACGGCATCGGGACGCCCGTTGAGGATCTCGTAGAGGATCTGCAGGCCCTGGTTGGGCAAACCGATCTCGTAGGTGTCGGGGTAGAGCAGCAGCCAGGCCACCTTGCCCGGCCCGTGGTCGGGATAGACCGCACCCTGCTCGCCGCCGATATAGCGGGCCGGCTTGGTCACGAGCGGCAGCAGCCGCTCCAGTTGGGGCCAGATGGTCTCCATGGTGGCGACCACGTTAGGACGTCGACAGCCCTCAGCCGCCCGGCGTCGACGTCGAGGTGGTGGTCGTGGCCGCGGCCTGGTGCCCCGGAGCAGTCGTCGTGGTCGTGGTCGGCGTCCCGGCGGGCGGGTTGCTCGGCGGTTCGGTCAGGCTGGGCGGGCTGGAGGGCGTCGGCGTCTTGACCGTCGTGGCGACCGGGTTGGTCAGCAGGTAGTTGTAGATGTTGCGCACGAGCGGGGCCGCGGCGTCGGCGCCGTACCCGCCCTGGTCGATCACGGCGAGGACCACGTATTGGGGGTTGGGGTTGGGCCCGAAGGCCACGAACCACGAGTTGGGCTCCAGACCCTTGGCGTTCGACGCCGTGCCCGTCTTGCCGGCCAGGTTCCAGCTCGTCGGGAAGCCTTGGAAGTCTAGGTACCCCGTGCCGTTCCGGCTGGAGATCACACCCTCGAGCCCCTGGAGGATGGCCGAGTAATTGGTCGGGGAGATCGTCACATGCCCGGTCACCTGGGGCTGGAGTTGCTTGATCACCTTGCCGGTGATCGGGTCGACGATCTGCGATGCCACCTGGGGCGCGTACCGGGTGCCCCCGTTGGCAAAGGTGGCGTAGGCGACGGCCTGCTCGATCGGCGTGAGCACGGTCCCGCCCTGGCCGAACGCCATCTCGATGTTGTCGCCCGTGTACCACGACGGGGGGTTGAAGTCCTTGGGGGCTTCGGCATAGAGCTTGGCCCGAGTCTCCTTGCTGTCGATCCGCCCCTGCGCCTCACCCGGCAGGTCGATGCCGGTGATGGTGCCCTCGCCGTACTCCGTCCCCTCGTCCTGAATCGGCGTCTGGCCGAATTGAGGCTGGTCGTTCCAGAACATGTAGCCGAGGTTGTAGAAGAACGAGTCCGACGACACGGTCAGCGCGCCCGAGACGTTGTAGGTGCCCTTCGGGTCTCCGGGGTCGTCGTCGAGGACACAGCCCTGCGTGCTGATCACCCCCGCCGCCGGACAACCCGGGATCTTGAAGCTGCCGGTGTCGTTGTAGGGCGTGGTCGGCGTGATCAGCCCGTCCTGGAGGGCGGCGGTCGCCGTGACCAACTTGAAGGTCGAGCCAGGCGTGTAGAGGCCCTGGATGGCCTCGTCGTTCTCGGCGCCCGTCGACGACAGCGCGGCGTAGTTGGCCGCCGAGATGCCCCCGACCCACTCGTTGAGGTCGTAGGACGGGTAGGAGGCCAGCGCGTAAATCGCACCGGTGTTGGGGTTCATCACGATGACCGCCCCGTTCAGGGCCTTCGGGGTCAGGTGATCGACCGGGTCGATCGAGTTGCGGTCGGTCAGGATCTGGGTCTGCAGGTCGGCCTGGGCCGCCTGCTGGAGGCCGGCGTCGATGTTGAGGACGAGGGTGTCGCCGATCTTCGGCGCCGTCGTGCTGAGCGTGCCCACCACATTGCCGCCGGCGTCGACCGAGAGGGCCTGGCGCCCGTCGACTCCCTTGAGGTATTGCTCGTACTGAGCCTCGACCCCGGTCACCCCGACTTGGCTGCCCTGGGTGTAGCCCTGGTTCGGGTGGGCGGCCAGGAAGCTCGGCGTGATGTCCCCCGTGTACCCGAGCACCTGGGTGCCCGTCGTGCCGCCCTGGGGGTAGTCGCGCTGGGCCACCGTCTCGACCGTCACGCCCGGGTACTTCGACTGGTTCGTCTGCAGGTACTGCACCGTGGCGTCGGAGACGCCCACCGCGACGGGCACCGGCTCGTACGGGCTGTACTGCACGTTGTTGATCGACGCCTGGACCTGTTTCGGCGTCTGACCGACCAGTGCCGCCACCATGCCCACGATGGACGGATTCTGGAGCGCCTCGGCCCGCGACAGGAGGATCTCCTGCTGCGAGGTGTTCGAGACGAGGACGGTTCCGCTGCGGTCGACGATCTCGCCCCGGGGCGCCGGGATGCTGACCACGCGCACCTGGTTCCGGGTCACCGCGGCCGCGTAGGTCTTCCCGTCGATCACCTGGAGCGTCCACAGGCGCAGGACGAGGAGGCCGAAGAGGACCAGCACGGTGACGCCCACGATGCGCAGGCGCAGGCTCGGACGCGACTCCTCCTCCTCGGGCGAGCCGACGATGGAGGCGACGTTGACGCTCTTGCGGGGCCGCATGCGCGGCTGGCGGGCATCGCTCCGCCACGACGAGCGGCGTGGGGCCCGGGTGGACGGCTTGGGGTGCAGCCGGTCGCCCCGGATGGGGTGTCGGAGGGTGCGCTTCACCAGAGTCTGCTGTCCTGGGCCGAGACGAGCGAGCGGCGGTTGGTCTCGCCGGCCAGGGCCCAGCGCATCAGCCGGTTGACCGGGAGCACCAGCACCAGGCTCGAGACGGCGACCACCAGCGACAGGGTCAGGAAGTCGATCTGCACCATCTGCTGCTGTCCCATGATGGCGCCGAGCACGGCGAACAGCATGTCCGCTGCGACGCTTCCCGCGACCGCGGCCACGGGCTTGAGCCAGGTCGCCCGGGGGTCGACCGCCGCCGTCAAGGACCCGACGGCGAAGCCGAGCAGGCACCCGACCAGGGCGGACAGCCCGAAGGGGGTGGGGAGCACCAGGTCGAAGGCCAGCCCGGCCCAGAACCCGACGATCGCCCCGGTCTCGGGTCCGTCGAGCAGAGCGGCCGTGATCGGCAGCAGCCAGAGCAGGTCCGGATGGGCCCCGCCGAAGCGGAGCGGCACCATCAGGACCTGCTGGACCATCAGGAGCACGAAGATGACGAAGGCGACCCGGAGGACCGCCCGGCCGCTCATGTCGGCGGCTCCCATTGCACGACGTCGACGTAGGCCAGTTGGCCGAGGTCGGCCGCCGCGTCCACCGTGACGCTCTCCTGGCTCGCCCCGGCCGCGGTGTGGAAGGACTCGACCGTGCCCACCGGGATGCCCGGAGGGAAGGCCGCCGCCTGCAGACCGCTGGTGGAGAGGACCTCCCCCTTGTTCAGCGGGGTGTGGGGCGGCACCAGGTCCAAGGTCAGGTCGTTGCCGGGACCCTGTCCGTCCACAATGCCGGTCAGCCCGTTGCCGCCGAACGTCACGCCGACCTTCGACTGGCCGTCGGTGATCAACTGAACGACGCAGGAGTGGTGGTACGACGCGATCACCTGGCCCACCAAGCCTCCGCTGCCCACGACGGGGTAGCCGATGTCGACCCCGTCGTCGCGTCCCTTGTCGAGCGTGATGGTGGCAGTGAAGTTCGACGAGTACTCGTCAGTCGTCTGCGCGGTGACCGTGGGCAGCGCCGCCAGGAAGGGAAGGTTCTTCAGCGCCATGAGTTGGCGCAGTTGCGCCTGCTCGAACGACTGCTCGGACTGGCTGGCGCGCAGTTGGCCGATGGTGCGTTGCAGTTGCTCGTTCTGGGCCTGCACCGAGTGGTAGTCGAACGCCCCGGCGAAGAAGCTGCCGATGGGGCTGATGATGTCGAGCACCCCCTGGCGCAGCGGGGAGAAGACGTCGTTGGCCAACGACTTGATGCCCGAGGTCACGCTGTGGGTCCGACCGTTCAGGTCGAGCGAGATCAGCGAGAGCGAGAGGACGACCAGGACGACGACCGTCAGCATGCGGCGCGAACGCCGTGACCGGGCCACCCAGGAGGAACTCGATCGATCAGCGCGTAGAGGTGGTGATCAGCACCCGCTTCAGTGCCTCGAACTCTTCGAGGCACTGACCGCTTCCGATGGCGACACAGTTCAGTGGGTCGCGGGCCACCACGATGGGCATGCCCGTCTCGTGCTGGAGCCGGAACTCCAGGCCGTGCAACAGGGCGCCACCGCCGGTCAGCACAATGCCCTGCTCCATGATGTCCGCCGCCAGCTCGGGCGGCGTCCGGTCCAAGGTGACCTTCACCGCGTCGATGATGGCCGAGACCGGCTCCTCAATGGCCCGGCGGATCTCCTCGGTGGACACGACGATCGTCTTGGGGAGTCCGCTCACGAGGTCGCGGCCGCGGATCTCGGCGTGCAGCTCTTGCTCGAGCGGATAGGCCGAGCCGAGCGTGATCTTGATCTCCTCAGCCGTGCGCTCGCCGAGGGCGAGGCTGAACTCCTTCTTGACGAACGAGACGATGGCGTCGTCGAGCTCGTCGCCGCCGATGCGCACCGACTGGCTGGTGACGATGCCGCCGAGCGAAATGACGGCCACCTCGGTCGTCCCGCCACCGATGTCGACCACCATGTTGCCGGTGGGCTCGTGCACCGGGAGCCCGGCGCCGATGGCGGCGGCCATGGGCTCCTCGATGATGTAGGCCCGGCGCGCCCCGGCGTACTCGGCCGCCTCCATGACGGCCCGGCGCTCCACCCCGGTGATGCCCGAGGGCACGCAGATGACCATGCGCGGCTTGGCGAAACGGCGCTGGTGCACCCGGTGGATGAAGTAGCGCAGCATCTTCTCGCAGATTTCGAAGTCGGCGATGACGCCGTCCTTGAGCGGCCGGATGGCCTGGATGTTCGAGGGCGTGCGCCCGATCATCCGCTTGGCCTCGGCCCCCACGGCGAGCGGGCGCCCGTCCTTGATGTCGACGGCGACGACGGAGGGCTCGTTGAGCACGATGCCACGGCCGCGCACGTAGACCAGCGTGTTGGCGGTTCCCAAGTCGACAGCCATGTCTCGACCGAGCAGGGAAAGACGATTTTCGGCCATAGGTAGATCTCTCCCGACGGGATACGGGGTGGGGCTCGGCAGGACCGGACCCTCGCGGTGCAGGACACCAGGCTAGGGGAACGCGGGAGGGCCCACAAGGCGGACCAGGCGCCGCGCCCGTGTCACCTGGAATTTCGGTGTGCGCCCATCGTAGGGCGCGCCGACCGGGGCCCGAGCGCCCGACGACGGTCTCGACCCCTACGAGGCGGCCAGGCCGGGGAAGAACAATGCGATCTCCCGCGCCGCCGACTCGTGCGAGTCCGAGCCGTGCACCAGGTTTTCGGTGGTCTCGATCCCGAGGTCTCCGCGGATGGTGCCCGGCGCCGCCTCGGCCGGGTTGGTCGTGCCCATCATGAGGCGCACCACGGCATAGGTGTCCTTGGGTCCCTCGACCACCATGATGAGCGCGGGCGACCGGGTGATGAAGATCACCAGGTCGCTGAAGAACGGGCGCTCGCTGTGCTCGGCGTAGTGCGTCTCCGCCACCTCCACCGAGATGGTCCGGAGTTCGGCGGCGACCAGGCGCAGGTTCTTGCGCTCCAGCCGCGACACGATCTCACCGGCCAGGCCGCGTTCGACGCCGTCGGGCTTCACGATGACAAGGGTGCGGTCCACGGAGGGGCGAGGTTACACAACGCGCCGATGCCCCGGTCAGCGCCCGGCTTCCTCCCACGGCACGGCGGACGACAGCGCGTCGGCCCGCGCCGCGCCCACCACGTAGAGCGAACCACAGACCACGACGAGCCCGTCGGCGTCGACCATGGCGCGGGCCAGACGTAGCGCGTCGCGCACGTCGGGCTCCTCATGCACGGCCAACCCGAGCGCGCGGGCCGCCTCGGCCATCGCGGCCAAGGGCATGGCCCGCGGCGAGTCGGGCTGGCACAGCACCACCGCCGAAACACCGGCCGAGGCCAACGGCGCCATCATGGCCAAGGGATCGCGACCCGAGAGCATGCCGACGACCGCCACCTTGGTGCCGTCCACCGCGAACTCGTCGGTCAGCGCGTCACCCAGCGTCGCCATGCCCGCCGCGTTGTGCGCACCGTCGACGAGCAACAGCGGCCGGCGCCCGAGCACCTCGAGCCGGCCGGGCACGCGCACGGCGGCGAAACCTTCCTCCACCACCTCGGGCGTCAACG
Organism: uncultured Acidimicrobiaceae bacterium; assembly: GCA_963840435.1. Taxonomy (GTDB): domain Bacteria; phylum Actinomycetota; class Acidimicrobiia; order Acidimicrobiales; family RAAP-2; genus Bog-473. The sequence continues at coordinate 857,419 of CAWIYY010000003.1, forward strand.
GCTCGCCGAAGAAGGCCTCCACCGCGGCCAGGGCCACCGCCGCGTTGACGCCCTGGTGCGCCCCGTGCAGGGGAACCAGGACGTCCTCGTAGCGGCCACCCGGGGTCCACAGCGTGACGAGCCGTCCACCCACCGCCACCTGGTTCGACTCGACCCCGAAGTCCCGGCCGTCGACCCAGACCGACGCCGCCCCGACCTCGGCCGCCCGTTCCTCGACGATGGCCCGCAGGTCCTCGGGCAGGTCCCCCAGCACCACGGAGCTGCCGGGCTCGATGATCCCGGCCTTGTCCGCCGCGATCCCCTCGAGGGTGGGGCCCAGCACGTCGGTGTGGTCGAAGCTCACGTTGGTGAGCACCGCCACGTCACCGTGGATCACGTTGGTGGTGTCCCAGGTCCCACCGAGGCCGACCTCGATCACCATGGAGTCGACCGCCTCGGTGGCGAACCAGGAGAAGGCGGCCGCCGTGAGGAGGTCGAAGCGAGTGGGGCGCTCAGGCAGGAGGGGCTCGAGCAGGGCGAGCTCGGTCAGGACGGCCGTGAGCGAGTCGTCGTCGATGGGCTCGGCGTTGCGGGCGATGCGCTCGGAGACGGCGTGCAGGTTGGGGCTGGTGTAGGTGCCGACGCTCAGGCCCTTCGACAGCAGCAGCGCGCTGGCCATGGCCGAGGTCGAACCCTTGCCGTTGGTGCCCGTGACGTGGATGGAGGGGATGGAGTCCTGCGGCTCACCCAACAGGGCAGTCAGGGCGCGGATGCGATCGAGGCTGGGCCAGGCCCGGCGGCGCGGCATGTTCTGCTCGAAGTCGATGTGGGCGTCGAGCCAGTCCAACGCGTCGGCCAGGTTGTCGAACGGCGGTGCCGCGGGGTCGGCCACCGCAGCGGCTCCGGTTCCGCTCCGGGTCAGGAAGCGGCGCGCCGCGAGCGTGTCGCCTTGACCGGCGCGCCCCCGAGCGGCACCAGCGTCGGCGCCACCCGGTCCAGGACCACGGAGCGGTCCACCACACAGCGGCCGACATCGGTGCGGCTCGGCAGGTCGTACATGACGTCGAGCAGCACCTCTTCGAGGATGGCCCGCAGCCCACGGGCGCCGGTGCCGCGCAGCAGTGCCTGCTCGGCCACTGCCTCGAGCGCGTCGGGCGTGAACTCCAGCTCGACGTTGTCGAGCGCGAACACCCGCTCGTACTGGCGGGTGAGGGCGTTCTTGGGCTCGATCAGGATCTGCACCAACGCGTCCTTGAAGAGCGGGGAGACGGCGCTCACCACGGGCAGGCGGCCGATGAACTCGGGGATCAGCCCGAACTTGATCAGGTCCTCGGGCAGCACGTGGCGCAGGATCTCGCCGTCGTCGCGGTCCTTGCGGTGCACCTCGGCCCGGAAGCCGATCCCCCGCTTGCCGATGCGGCCCTCGATCAGCCGGTCGAGTCCGGCGAACGCACCACCGCAGATGAAGAGGATGTTCGTCGTGTCGATCTGGATGAACTCCTGGTGCGGGTGCTTGCGGCCGCCTTGCGGCGGCACCGAGGCCGTCGTGCCCTCCAGGATTTTGAGCAGTGCCTGCTGCACCCCCTCGCCCGACACGTCGCGGGTGATGGAGGGGTTCTCGCTCTTGCGGGCGATCTTGTCGATTTCGTCGATGTAGATGATCCCGGTCTCGGCCCGCTTGACGTCGTAGTCGGCCGCCTGGATCAGCTTCAGCAGAATGTTTTCGACGTCCTCGCCCACGTAGCCGGCCTCGGTGAGGGCGGTGGCATCCGCGATGGCGAAGGGCACGTTGAGCATGCGGGCCAGCGTCTGGGCCAGGAGCGTCTTGCCGCAGCCGGTCGGCCCGAGCAGCAGGATGTTCGACTTGGCCAGCTCGACCCCGTCCTCGGCGGTCGCTGGTCCGGCCTGGACCCGCTTGTAATGGTTGTAGACGGCGACCGAGAGGATCTTCTTGGCGTACTCCTGCCCCACGACGTAGTCGTTGAGGAAGTCGAAGATCTCCCGAGGCTTCGGCAGGTCCTCGAAGCTCAGCTCCGCGGACTCGTCACGCTCCTCCGCGATGATGTCGTTGCACAGGTCGATGCACTCGTCGCAGATGTAGACGCCGGGTCCGGCGATCAACTTCTTGACCTGCTTCTGCGTTTTGCCGCAGAAGCTGCACTTGACGAGGTCCCCGCCCTCTCCGAACTTGGCCACCGATCGCCTCTCCCGTCCGTTCCGTCTCGAGCCTACGCAGCGCCGATGGCTTCGAGCGGGGCCAGAGTACGGGCTGTGATGACCTCGTCGATCACGCCGTAGGTTACGGCCTCTTCAGCCGTCATGATGAAGTCGCGGTCGGTGTCCTGGGCCACCTTCTCCTGGGTCTGGCCGGTGTCCTCGGCCAACATGCCCGAGAGGAGGTCGCGCATGCGCAGGATCTCCCTGGCTTGGAGCTCGATGTCGCTCGCCTGGCCCTCGACCCCGCCCCAGGGCTGGTGCAGCAGGATGCGGGCGTGCGGCAGGGCGAAGCGCTTGCCCTTGGCTCCCGCCGCCAGCAGCACCGCAGCGGCGGAGGCGGCCTGGCCGAAGCAGAAGGTCGAGACGTCCGCCTTGATGAACTTCAGCGTGTCGTAGATGGCGAAGAGCGCCGTGATCTCGCCACCGGGCGAGTTGATGTAGAGGTGGATGTCCTTGTCCGGCTCCTCGGACTCGAGGAAGAGCATCTGCGCGCAGATCAGGTTGGCCACCGCGTCGTCCACCGGTGTGCCCAGGAAGATGATGCGCTCACGCAGCAACCGCGAATAGAGGTCGTAGGCGCGCTCGCCGCGGTTTGACGACTCGATCACGGTGGGGACGAGATAGTTGTACGTCTTCAACCGATCCCCCGGACTCTGCATGCTCACTCGCTCTCCTCGCTGTCCTGGTCCACGTCCACTTCGGTTCCGTCCTCCGTGGCCTCGACCTGCGAGGCCCCTTCATCGGAGGCATCGGCCCTCAGGTCGTCCCTCGACATCGGGTTGCCCTCCTCGTCGAAGAGCGCAACGTGGTCCAGCAACCACTCCAGCGCTTTACTTTTGCGCAGTTCCGAGCGTACCGCGCCGGTCCGGCCGGCCGTGTCGAGCTGCCGTCGGAGCTCGACCGCGGTGGTGCCCATGCGCTCGGCCATTGTTGCTACCTCGGCATCGAGCTCCTCTTCACTGAGCGTCAGTTCCTCGGCTTCGACCAGCGCACGCAGGGCCAGGTCGGCCTTCACGGCGGCATCGGCGTCCACCCGCACCGCAGCCAGGAGCTCGTCGGGCGTCGAGCCTGTGGCCTGGAAGTACTCGTTCAGGCTCATCTTCTGGGCTTCGAGCCGGTGCTGCAGGTCGTGCAGCCGCTCGTTGACCTCGGCGTCGACCAGGACCTCGGGCACGGCATCCTCTGCCACCAGGCCGGAGAGGGCCTCCACGGACTTCTGGCGCAGGGCCATCTGGCTCTGGATCAGCTTCACTCGGCTCATGCGGTCGGCAATGTCGGCCTTCAGGTCGCCCACCGTCTCGAACTCGGAGCTCTCGGCGGCCCACGCATCGGTCACCTCGGGCAGCTTCTTGATCTTGACCTCTTTGACCAGAACCCGGAACGACACGGCCGCTTCGGGGTCATTGGGGTTGGCCGCGTCGAAGGCCAGGATGTCCCCGGCCTTCGAGCCGCGCAGCTCGACGTCGAGCTCGGGCACGACGGTCCCCGCGCCCACCTCGTAGAGGTAGTCGTCGACGCCCACCACCTCGGCCCCGTCGGAGTCGTTGCCGTGCAGGTCGATGGTCACCAGGTCGCCGTCGATGGCGGGACGGGCAACCGTCTCGAGCTCGGCGTCGTTCTCGCGCAGGCGGTCGATCTGGCGCTGCATCTCCTCTTCACTCACCGCGAGGCCGGGCAGGGTCACCGACAGGCCGTCGTAGCCGGGGATGGCGACCAGCGGGCGCACCTGCACAACCGCGTCGAACGTCACGGCTCCGCTGTCCTCGCCCGACGTGATGTCGATCTCGGGCTGCGCGATGGGATCGAGTTCGGTGTCGACCACGGCCTGGGCGTAGAAGTCGGGCAGCGCTTCGCGCAACGCCTCGGCACGCAGCGCGCCGGCCCCGCCCATGCGCGCCTCGAGGACCTTGCGCGGCACCTTGCCGGGCCGAAACCCGGGCACGCGCACCTGGCGCGCCAGCGTGCGCACCACGTCGGCCAAGGCCTTGTCGAACTCGGGCTCGTCGACCTCGACGCTCAGGCGGACGGTGTTCCCCTCTATTGGCTCAGTCGTGGCTCGCATAGGAATGCAACACCCTACCGGCCTCCCCCGAGGCCCGGACTCTCGCCGCCTGACAGGTCATCGGAGCCCAATCCACGCAGAGATCTCTCCGAACCGGGTTCGAGGTCCGGCGAGGAGCACCCCGACCTCGTGGCCAGATCTCGGTGGCCGAAAGCTGCGAGAGGAGTACGGAATCAGTTGTCGGCGTTGTTCACGTCACCGGCGACGACAGCGTCGACCTCGCCGATCTCGGAGAACGCGGCGGCCAGGTGGTTGACGGAGGCCCGGCCGTGGACGTGCATCGTCACCTCGACCTCATGTCGAACCCCACCGCCATGCTCGACCTCGCTCTCGTCCGCACCGGAATGTCCGATCGACTCCGTCGAGACCTGGTCGATGGCGAAACCGAGATCCGTCGCCACCTCGAGCAACCGGCGCAAGATTCCCCGCCCGTCCGGTTAGCGAACCCGTAGGACCGAGATCGCCGTGGAGGACCGAGGCAGCCGCTGGGTGATTCTGGGGTAGACCACCGCGACGACGACGTAGACGGCCGTGGTCACCGAGGCCAGGATCGGCAGACCGGCACCGGCGCAGGCACCAATCGCTGCGGTCACCCAGATGGAGGCCGCCGTGGTCAGTCCCCGTACGGAATCCCGCCGAACGAAGATGATCCCGGCGCCGAGAAACCCGACGCCGGTCACGATCTGTGCGGCCATCCGGGAGGGATCGAGGACGACCTGGCCCGGGCTCAGGACATCGGTGAAGCCGTACTTGCTGATGAGCATGAAGAGCGCGGCGCCCACGCCGACGAGCGTGTGTGTCCGGAGCCCGGCGCTCTTCTGCTGCATCTCGCGCTCGAGGCCGATGAGAGAGGACAGCAGCAGGGCCAGGCCAAGCTCGCCCATCTGGACCCATCCCTCGACGTTCGGGGAGGCGGCAGCCAGGCCGAGCCCTGCGAGATGTATGGAAAACATCCGGGAAGGGTAACCAAAAGGTGAAGTTTCGGTGACCGGAAGATGAACGTCCCTGGTCAGCGCTGGGACAAGACCGGCTGCACCTCGGGTCAGAACATGAAGTTCATGGCGCCGAGCACGGCCCGGCCGCTCGCCGCGTCGCCCTCGATGCCGATCGCCCCGGCGGCCTCCAGCTCGGCGGCCCCGACCCGTCCGCAACCGAGGCGTACGAAGTCGAGGCTCGACATCGACAGGGTGACGGTCGGGGCCACATCGTCACCGACCTCCTTGGCCCGCCCGTCCCGCACGGCCACGGTGAAGGCGCGTGCGTCGCGCTGCGACCCAGCGACGTCGAAGCGCACCGCGGTGCCCTCGGGGCAGCCGGCCTGCTTGCCGACGACGAATCCCATGGCCGACTGCACCCGGTCGATCGAGATGGCAGACGCCAGGTTGGCACTCCCGCCCGGACGGTCGAGGGCGACTCGCACGTCCTGTTCGTGCACCCAGCTGTCGTAGGCCCGGACCTCCATGAAGACTGCGTACGGGGCCTCCCCCACCGGGGTCGGGCCGACTGCAGCCCACTCGTCCTCGGTGAGCATCTCGAGCTGGGCCAGCCGGCTCTGCGTCACCTCCACGAACTCTGCCCGCACCGTGGCTCCGGGCAGGGGACGGCGCACCGCGATCCACGGCTCGTTGCTCCGGGCGAAGTCGTTGCGCACGTGCGGGCCGAACGGGCCGTCCCAGGCCGGTGCCGGCTGGCCCATGACCATGCGCTCCACCCCGATCAGGTGGGACAGCTGGTCCTTGACGTCCCAGCCCGGGCACCCGGTGGGCAGGGCCCATTCGGTATCCGAGAGCTCGAAGCAGGCCTCGGCCAGGCCCTCCCAGCTCTCCCTCAGCGCAACGGTGGCTGCACGCCCCTGCTCGGCCCAACCACTGTCCTGACCTGCACCGTTGATAGTCACCCGGCCGAATGTAGCCCTCGGACGGACCCGGTGTTCTGTGACCATCCCCCTCTCCCTGTAACCCTCCCGCTACGTTCGACTGGGTCCGAGGGGGCGACAGCAACCAGAGGAGTGATCCATGGCGAACTACGAGGGGTACTGCGTGAAGTGCCGCGAGAAGCGGGAGTTCGACGGGCAGGAAGTCGAGCTGGCCAACGGGAGGCGGGCCGCCCAGGGCACGTGCCCCACGTGCGGCACGAAGATGAACCGCATCCTGGGCAAGGCCAAGGTTTAGACAGCGGCGGCAGGTCTGAAGTCTCACGTCGGCCGGTAGGCGACCGGCCGGTCGGCGTGGGACCATAGACCCATGCACGACCTGATCATCAAGGGCGGAACGCTGGTCGACGGGACCGGCGCCGAAGCGAGACAGGCGGATGTCGCGGTCGACGGTGGCCGCATCACCGACGTGGGGCAGGTGCAGGGCGGCGCCACCCGGGTCATCGACGCAGACGGCGTGCTGGTCACGCCGGGCTGGGTCGACATCCACACCCACTACGACGGGCAGGCCACGTGGGATCCCGAGCTGGCCCCGTCGTCCTGGCACGGGGTGACGACGCTCGTGATGGGCAACTGCGGCGTCGGGTTCGCGCCGGCCCGCCCGGACCGCCACGACTGGCTCATCGGTCTCATGGAGGGCGTCGAGGACATCCCCGGCACGGCCCTGGCCGAGGGGATCGAGTGGGAGTGGGAGACGTTCCCCCAGTACCTCGACGCGCTGGAGCGCCGGAGCTGGACGGTCGACATCGGCACCCAGGTCCCCCACGGCGCCGTGCGGGCCTACGTCATGGGCGAGCGGGGCGCCCGGAACGAGGCGGCCACGCACGAGGACATTGAGGCAATGCGGCTGATTGTGCTCGAGGCGCTGCGCGCCGGGGCGCTCGGCTTCTCCACCTCACGCACGCTCGGGCACCGGGCCGTGGACGGCGAGGTCGTGCCCGGGACCTTCGCGGCGGAGGACGAGCTCTTCGGCATCGGGGCCGCGCTCAGCGAGGCCAAGACGGGCGTGTTCGAGCTCGCTCCGCTCGGCTCGGCCGGCGAGCTGCTCGGTGACGCCTGGCTGGAGATCGACTGGATGCGCCGGCTCTCCGCCGCCATGGAGCGCCCGGTGTCCTACGTCCTGCTCCAGGTGGACGATGACCCCGAGCTCTGGCGCAAGCAGCTGGCGGCCTCGCTCGAGGCCTGCGCCGAGGGGGCCATGCTCTTCCCCCAGATCGCCGGGCGCCCGACCGGGCTGCTGACCGGCCACCACGCCACCCTCTGCCTCTTCGCCGACTTCCCGGCCTACCAGGAGCTCCGCGCCCGCGGCCTCTCGGCCGACGAGCTCGCGGTGGCGCTGGCCGACCCAGAACTGCGCCGGCGCATCACGTCGTGGACGCCGTCGTCACCGGCCCAGGCCGCGGCGATGGAGAAGGCCTACGAGCGGAGCTTCATCCTTGGCGACCCGCCCGACTACGAGCCGGGACCGGAGCGCTCGCTGGCCGGCGTGGCCGCCGCTCGTGGCATGACGCCGCTGGAGGTGGCCTACGACGAGATGGCCCGCGACAACGGGCAGGGGCTGCTCTATCTGCCCATCCTCAACTACGCCACCGGCGACCTCGACCACGTGCACGAGATGCTGCTCCACCCCCGCGGCTTGCTCGGGCTGTCCGACGGCGGCGCCCACACCGGGACGATCTGCGACGGATCGATGCCGACGTTCATGCTCACGCACTGGACGCGCGACCGCTCCCGCGGGGCCACCCTGCCCCTCGAGTACGTGGTGAAGAAGCAGACGCACGACACGGCGCGCCTCTACGGCCTGTCGGACCGGGGCACGGTCGAGGTGGGCGCACTGGGCGACCTCAACCTCATCGATTACGACGGCCTGACCCTGGGTGCACCGTTCGTGCGCAATGACCTGCCGGCCGGGGGCCGCCGCCTGCTCCAGAAGGCCGAGGGGTACGTGTGCACCATCAAGAAGGGGACCGTCACCTTCGAGGGTGGTGAGCCGACCGGCGAGCACCCGGGCCGGCTCGTGCGCGGGGCGCGCTGAACCGTACAGGTCGCGCTGGTTCCATCCTGTTCGTCGTCGTCGTCTTCGGCTGGCCCCTGCGGGTGCGTCGCCAGCCGGGCAGACTGCACTCGCTATGAACGCACCTCAGACCGAGTACGCGCGGCGGGGCGACGTGCACGTGGGGTACCAGGTGTGGGGGGCCGAGCCCGGCCCCGGCGTGGTCGACGTGCTCGAGTTCAACAGCGGGCTCATGATCTCGATCGACGAGACGGTGGACGAGCCCAATTGGCGCCGCTACACCGAGCGGGTGGCCGCGTTCAGCCGGCTGATCCGCTTCGACGCCGGTGGCCTCGGCCTCTCGGATCCGCTGCCGGCGGGGACGGATCCCTCCATCGAGGGCTGGGGTCGCGACGCACTGGCCGTCATGGACGCGACGGGCTGCGAGTCGGCCGTCGTGCTGGCGCCGAACGCCGGTGCCATGGCCGCCCTGTGGCTGGCGGCCACCCATCCGGAGCGGGTGCGCTCGCTGGTGCTCGTCAACGGGACGGCACGGGTCGGCTGGGCCGAGGACTACACCTTCGGGGTCGCGCCCGAGCTGACCGCGCTCGGCAGTGACATCAACGTGCCCCTCCTCGACGACGGGGTGCCCCGGGACATCGCCACCTTCGCCCCCAGCCTGGCCCATCGGGTCGGCTTCCGGGAATGGTGGCAACGGGCGGCCCGGCGTGGCGCCAGCCCGGCCACCGCGACCGCCTTCAACCTGGTCACGTTCTCGGCCGACCTGCGCTGGTGCCTGCCCGCGGTGACCTGCCCCACGCTGAGCCTGGCCCGGACCGACACCGTGTCCAACCTGGCCGAGCACGGCCGCTACCTGGCCCAGCAGATCGCCGGGGCACGCCTCGTCATGCTGCCCGGGATCGACCTTCTGCCGTGGGCGGGCGAGTTCGACACCCTGGCCGACGAGATCGAGGAGTTCGTGACCGGCACCCACAGCGTGCCGGCGGCGACCCGCCTTCTCGTCACCATCCTCTTCACCGACATCGTGGACTCGACGGCGCGGGCCGCCGCAGCCGGTGACAGCCAGTGGCGCGCGGTCCTCGACGAGTTCGAGGTGAACGTGCGCCGGCTCCTCGAGCGCCACGACGGTGCCCTGGTCAAGACGACGGGCGACGGTGTGCTGGCCCGCTTCGCCGCACCGACCCAGGCCGTGCGCTGCGCCGCCGCCATGGTCGAGGCGGCCCGGGCCGCCGGCCTGGAACTGCGGGCCGGCCTGCACGCCGGCGAGGTGGAGGTGCGGGGCGACGACATCGGCGGCCTGGCCGTGCACATCGCGGCGCGGGTGACCGCGATGGCGGGGGCGGGTGATGTCCTGGTGACCGGCACCGTGCGTGACCTGGTGGTCGGGTCGGGCACGGTCTTCTCCGACCGGGGGCGGCACACGCTCAAGGGCGTGCCCGAGGAGTGGCAGGTGCTGGCGGTCGAGCGGGCTTGACGCGAGCGGTCCCTGCCGCCGTCCTCCCCTAGCTCAGGGGCGGGTTCCCGGCGTCGGCCGGCCCCTCGACCTGCGGCGGGGTCGGCGACGACGGGTCCAGGAAGCGGCGCCCCCGCGGCGGGGACGGTCGCGGCCAGCGCACCGGGCGCGGTGACATCGGCGCGCTGCTGCTGGGCCGTCACCATCGCGTGGTCGGCCTGCTCCTTGGTGAGGCTGGTCGTGGCGCCGCACATGGTGCAGACCGAGCGGTATTTGGAGCCCAACGGGATGAGCGGGATGAAGAACAGGGTGAAGAACGTCTTGGTGCGGATGACGCCTTGCGCGGCAGGCGAACGACAGACTCCGCACAGAGCGAAGACGTTGGCGAGACGATGACCACGCCGCCTGATGCCGAAGATGATCAGCACTGCTCCCCCTTCACCCAGAACCACCCTGCGGAGATTCTCTCGGCACTATTACTTCTTCGGCGGGACCACTGCGGGGTGGGACGGACGATTGTTCCTTCTGTTGTGCGTACTGGCCGCGCTTTGTCCGCGTACGGCGGTCGATCCGATTGCCGCAGCGGCCTCTTCAGTTCACGCGCCTTATCGACGGTCTGAGCTGATCGCCCCGTTGATTCGTGCCGGTCGGGGAAGAGAGACCGAAAGCTCCAGTTCAAAGGCGTAGGATCGTGAAGAGCAGTTCACGGGATGTGGCGCAGCTTGGCAGCGCGCCTGCTTTGGGAGCAGGAGGTCCGGGGTTCAAATCCCCGCATCCCGACTGACAACGCCCTCACCTGCGGGCGGAGAACCACGCTTCGAGACCCACCTTTCGGTGGTGACCACGGCGGGAGGGGTGCGATCGTTGGAGAGCCTCGGGGACGAATGGCCTCTGGTCGGCCGTGGGGAGGAGTTGACACTCCTTCGTCGGCTGCGATCGAGATCGCCGGGTGTGAGTGCGGTGATCAGCGGACCTCCAGGGGTCGGCAAGTCGCGCCTGGCCCGCGAAGCGTTGGAAGAAGCGGGTCGCGACGGGTGGGCCACGGTCGTCATCCGTGGCAGCGTGGGTTACGCAGGCGTGGCACTCGGCCCGTTTCGGACGGCGCTCGGTCTTCAGGGGTCTTCCGAGCTCGCTGAGTTGCACGAGTCAGTGACAGCCCGACTGATCTCCATGCGGTCCTCGAAAGGGCTTCTGATCCTCGTCGACAACGCTCAGGCGCTTGACGAATTCTCGGCCGCGTTGGTCCATCAGGTGGTGGCCGTGGGTCTGGCCGTAGCGGTTGTCGCTACACGCACGGGCGAGCCGGTACAGACCGCGCTCATCGATCTTTGGAAGGACGGATTCGCCGAGCGGATCGAGCTGCAGAACCTGTCTCGCCTCGAGACGATGGAGCTCTTGGCCCAAGGCCTCGACGGGAATTTACGGGACAGCAGTGCCAACGGCCTTTGGAACGTGACCGAAGGGAACCCTCTCTATCTCCGGGAGGTCGTCATCTCGAGTCGTGAGACCGGAGCCCTCAACCAAACCGACGGCGAATGGCGGTGGCACGGTGATTGGGCCACGGGAACTCGACTCCAGGAGATCGTCGGGGCGAGGCTCGGCACACTCGATCCGGACGAGCTGACTGCGATGGAGCTGCTTGCCGTCGCCGGGTCGTTGCCACTCACACTCCTCAGCAACCTGACGACAGCGGGCGCTGTGCAGCGTCTCGAAGGTAGAGGACTCGTCTCCACCGAGCACAGCGGCGGACGACTCGACGTGTCGATCGGACAACCGCTGCACGCCGAGGTGCTCCGCGGCAGAATGCCCGCATTGCAGCAGCGCTCTCTCAGACACACTCTCGTAGACGCCTTGCTGGCCAGCGGGTCGCAGCGGACAGCTGACCGGGTCCGCATGGCGTGTTGGTCATTGGAGTTGGGTCTGGACGTCGATCCGATGTCCCTGTCCCTTGGCAGTAACGCCTCACTCTTTGGAATCGGCCAAGCGATCTCGGCGAGGCTGCGTGAAATCCTGCCCGACGCGGTGGGCACGATCCCGACGGAAGGGTTGGCTGTTCCTCAGAATCGCAACGTGGCCGTGCGCCTGGCCCGCGCCGCCTACGAGCGTCACGCCGGAATCCAAGAGGGGATTGCGCTGGCCAGCACCCTTGCGTGGACGGGCGCCACCGAAGACGCCGAGTCGGTTCTCGCCGATCTCACTCCCAAGGCTGAGACGCCTTGCGATCGGGTCCGCGTGGCACTCGGCCTGGCTTGGGTGCGCTTCTGGGGACGATTCCTCGTCGAAGAAGCATGGGCGGGTCTGATGGAAGCGACGGGGGACGCGGAACGCTGTGACGAACGACGGCTCGGGGCCGAGATCCACCAGGATCTGGCGGGCATCGCTCTGAACACGGCCCATCCGGCGGCCGCCCTCTCGTTCGCGGAACGGTCGGCGGCGGTGCAGGGAGTCCCGCTCAGTGAGAGCGTCGCCGCGGCGGCGGCATCGGCGGCCCTCGTCTACCTCGGCAGGTGCGGTGAGGCACTGGCGCTCATCGACGACGGCTTTCCGGAGGCCCAGGAGAGCGGGCATCCGCTTTCCGTCGCCCAACTGCTTTTCGCTCGTGCTGCGGCACTGTCTCGCCTGGGTGAACTCGAACAGGCCCGCAAGCTGACGGAATGGCTGCGTGACGTCGCCCTGTCCGACGGCCTCCTCGATGCCACTGCGATCTTCGGCGTCCTCCTCGGAGAGATCCTGCTCGGACAGGGTCGTCCCGGAAGCGCTGGTCGCATGTTTCGGGACTCAGCCGGTCTGCTCTCTGAACGCGACGTCTTCGGGTATCGGCCATGGGCCCTCTCTGGCCTGGCGCGGGCACGCGCACTATCAGGTGAGGAGGAGTCGGCGGTTGCCGCCCTGGACGAAGCACGACGGTCTCTCCCGGTCAGCCGAAATTTCGACATGTCCCTTTACCTGGCTGAAACCGAGATCCATCGCGCCGCCGGACGTACGGCAGCAGCCCTCGCGGCCGCCAGCAAGGGAGTGGCGTGGGCGCGCGAGGCCGGCATGATCGGTGATGAGGTCCAGGGTTTGCAGTCGCTGGTGCGGGTGCAGCCGTCCGCAGCAGCCGTCGCACGCCTGGCAGAACTGGCGAACCTGACCGACAGCCCGATGGCCAGGGCCATCGCAGACTTTGCCCAGGCGGTGATGACGTCCGATGCCGACTCGTTGCGCGAAGTCAGTGAACGATTCGCCGCGATGTCGGCCTGGTGGGCAGCAGCCGAGGCCGAGGTCGCCGCTGCCGTCGTCCTGGAACGACGGCACGAGTCGAGGGCTGCTGCTGCAGCCGCTCGGCAGGCAGATGACTATGCCCGACGGTGCGAGACCTTGCAGCTCCCGAGCACAGACGCTCTCACCGGTCCGGGCCGCCTCACAAATCGCGAACAAGAGGTGGCGACTCTTGCCGCACGAGGGCGCTCGAGCAAGGAGATCGCCGACGGACTGCACTTGTCACCCCGAACGGTCGAGAATCACCTGCACCACGCCTACATCAAGCTGGGAGTCACTGATCGAGCCGGCCTCGCGGAGGCACTCGCACCCGGCCCTGAGCCGCACACTGAGTAGACCCACCCTCGGAATCTGAGTACGGCGTACTGGGGACACCCGATCCCGGTTTCCTTACCGTGCACGGCGTGGATCGATTGTCTGCCGTTCGGTTGCTGCCGGCACCGTACGCAGTGGCGATCCGGCTTCGAGACGAGGGTCAACGTGATCACCTGATCGCTCTGGCACTCGAGATCGACGACGATCAGGTACCGATGCTGCTGCAGATCGCTGACAGCAAGCTCAGCAACGTCATGAGCTCGGACCTCACCGTGTCGTCTCGAGCCGATGAAACCGGTCACCCAAAATTCACTCCGGCGCCCAGAACACGAGACGAGGGAGAAACCTCATGAAGTTCAACAAGAAGCTCTTCATCAGCTTGACGGCTGCGACCGCCGCAACCGCCGTCGGTGGTGGGATCGCATTCGCAGTCTGGTCGGTCTCCGGCTCGGGATCAGGTGCGGGTGCCGGCACCGTCGCCCAGTCCCTCGTTGTCACACCGGTAACGCCTGCCGGCGCCGGAGCGTCGATCTATCCAGGAGGCCCGGCAGGCCCGGTTTTCTTCAACATTCAGAACCCCAACCCCTTCGCCGTCACAATCACCGGCATCTCCTGGGGCACCCCCACATCAACGAACACCAGCTCGTGTGCAAGTACCAACATCTCCCTGGATGCCGCAGCTCCGACGAGTGTGAGCATCTCCGTTCCAGCGAACGCGACGGCATCCAACGTCCAGGTCAATGGCGTGCTCGACCTCGCCCATAGCGCTTCGAACGGCTGTCAGGGCGTGGCATTCACCGTTCCCGCCACCGTCACCGGCGCCCAGCAGTAGACAGGTCCGGTCGTGGGAAGCGGGCCGCCCGCCATTCATCGGCTGCAGGGCTGGTCGGACCGCGCCACCGGCGTCTCGATCACGCGGCGGATCGTCGTGCTCGGGGCCCTCGTGGTGGCCGGAGCCGGCGCCGTGATCGCGGGGAACGGGGAGTCGGACGGGAGCGTCCTCAGGGGTTTCGGCGCGTCGGATGCGTCGAGGCCGTTGGGGATCTCATCGTTGCCTCCCGGCGTGGCCGAAGCGTCTGCGAGCCAGTCCTTCTCCATCAGGGGTTCCGTCGGAGGTCTCTTCCCTGGGGAGACGACGCCCCTCGTCCTCACTGTGACCAACCCACAGACGTTCTCCCTGACCGTCACCTCTATCGCCACCACGGTGAAGACATCGAACAGCAGCTGCCCTTCCACGTATGTCAAGGTCACCGTGTTCGACGGCCACCTCCACGTGGCGCCCGATGCATCTGCCCAGACGACCGTCCTCGTCACGATGAAGCACGGCGCGCCCGACGCCTGCGAGGGCACCCACTTCCCGTTCCGCTATGCCGGCCTGGCATCGGTGGCACGACGGTGAAGTGTCGTTGCCGTCCGGGGCTTCGCACGCACCTCGCCATCGTCGCCTTGGGGGTTCCGCTCGTTCTGGCACCGTCCACGCGTGCCCTCGCCAGCTGGAGCACAGGGGGATCGGGCGACGCCGCTGGCGCGGCCGCCGTGATGCCGACCGGCGCTGCTCCGAGCGGCACCGTCGCGGGATCGTCGGTGACCGTCCGCTGGAACGCCGCCACGTTCCCCAACGGCGTCGACGTTTCCGGATACGTGATCACCCGGTCCCAGGTGGGGTCAGGTGCCCCCGCCACCGTCGGCGCTGGTTGCAACGGCGTCGTGACGTCGACGACGTGTACCGAACTTTCTGTGCCTGCAGGGAGCTGGGTGTACAGCGAGACCCCCGTGCAGTCTGGTTGGACAGGCGGGACCAGCCCCGACAGCCCACCGATCGTCGTGCCCTGACATCGATGGCCGTCAAGGACGGGGTGACGCTGAGTCAGGCTGCGGCGATCAGTGCGACCGCGGGCGATGGAGCGGCGACGGCGTCGTCACCTACCGCCTTCCGCAACGGCGCCTGGGCAATAATGCACCGTGGCCGACGCTCCCCCAGCACGGTCGGCCGGCCTCGTCCTGCTGACATTGGCCACGGCGCAGTTCCTCATGACCTTGGACAGCTCGGTCATGAATGTCTCCATCGCCACGGTGGCCAAGGACGTCGGGACCACGGTTACGGGCATTCAGCTCGCCATCACGCTCTACACGCTCGTCATGGCCGCCTTCATGATCACGGGAGGCAAGGTCGGACAGATCATCGGACGGCGTCGCGCCTTCATGGTGGGGTGCGTCATTTACGGGGCCGGTTCGCTCACGACTGCCCTGGCCCACTCGTTGCCCGTCCTGCTCATTGGGTGGTCGATCCTCGAAGGACTCGGAGCCACGCTGATCATGCCCTCGGTGGTGGCCCTGGTGGCCACGAACTTTGGCGCGTCGGAGCGCCCTCGGGCTTACGGCTTGATCGCCTCGGCCGCTGCAATCGCGGTCGCCGCGGGGCCCTTGATCGGAGGTCTCTGCACGACGTACCTCACCTGGCGCGTGGTCTTCGCCGGAGAAGTGGTCCTCGTCCTCGTCATCCTCGCTTTGTCCACACGGGTCGCCGATGCGCCGCGCCAACCGGACGTCCACATGGACCCGGTCGGTACCCTGCTCTCGGCATCGGGCCTCGGCCTGGTCGTCTTCGGGCTGGTCCGCGCCGGAACCTGGGGCTTCGTCCTGCCCAAGCCGGACGCGCCGCAGTGGCTGGGCACCTCACCGGTGGTGTGGCTGATCCTGGCCGGCGGTGGCGTACTGACCCTGTTCGTGTTCTGGGAGAGCAGGCGAGTCCGGCAGAACAAGGGAGCCCTCATCGACTCCACGCTGTTGCGGATCCCCGGGCTGCAGGCCGGACTCACGTCATTCTTCTTCCAGTTCCTCCTCCAGGCCGGACTGTTCTTCGTGATCCCGCTCTTCCTCTCCGTCGCCCTCGGCCTCTCGGCGGTGGCCACGGGCGTCCGCCTGCTCCCGCTATCGGTGGCCCTTTTGGTCGCCGCCGTGAGTGTGCCCAAGCTCTTCCCCGACGTCTCGCCTCGGAGGGTCGTCCGTATCGGATTCGCGCTGCTCTTCCTGGCCATCGTGATCCTGGTGGCCGTTCTCGACGCAGGGTCCGGGCCCGAGGTGGTCACCTGGCCGCTGGTGCTGGCGGGACTCGGCGTCGGCAGCCTGGCGTCGCAATTGGGCAGCGTCACGGTCTCGTCGGTCCCCGATTCCCAGACCGGTGAGGTCGGCGGTGTCCAGAACACGCTGACCAACCTGGGTGCGTCCGTCGGCACCGCGTTGGCCGGCACCGTGTTGATCGCCATCCTCACCACGACGTTCTTGGGTACCGTGGCCAACGATCCGGCCGTCCCCCCGGCGATGTCGTCCAAGGCACAAGTCGAGCTGTCCTCGGGCATCCCGTTCGTGAGCGACAAGGATCTCTCGGCGGCGCTGGCCAAGGCCGACGTTCCGATCGAGACGGCCGACGCCATCGTGGCCGACAATGCATCGGCCCGGATCAACGGCCTTCGGGCCTCCCTGGCCCTGCTCGCACTCTTCGCACTGATCGGTCTGGTCCTGACCCGTCGCCTCCCGACGGTGCAGCCAGCCGACCAGGCGCCGCTCGCAGGCATCGACGGCGCACCGCCGCCAGAAGCGGCGTAGAGAGTCGAGTCCTCAGCTCAACCGCGTCGAAGTGTCACGCTGCACCAGGAGCGCTTGCGGCAGCCGGGACAGGTCATGCGGCGGTCGAAGCGACCCCTCGGAAGCCAGATTCCGACGGGGAGCTGGAAGCGCACCAGGTCGATTAGTCCGACGTACGAGACCTGGCTGCACCGTTGGCATCGAACAACGAAGGCGCCCCGGTGCGCTGACGGAGTGCCCGATTCTGGGCCTTCCTCGTGTGGCTCTGGGTGGGCCCCCGAATAGAGGGCCCGTTTGCCCATGGGCAAGGACGCGGTTGCGGCGCCGGCGGCGCCCATCTCCCCGTTCGCTTGCGCTGCAGGCACCCAGAACAGCGCTCGCTTGCCCAGTGGGTCGGGTGGCCCGTCACGACGGGAAGGCACTCAGGCCTCTTGCATGGCGTCGTAGAGCGAACTCGACAACGCCCGGTAGGCCACCGCTCCCGGAGACAAGGGTGCGTGCTGGAGCACCGAGAGGCCCAACGCGGGTGCCTCGGCGAAGCGCACCGACTTGGGAACCGGAGGTTCGAACAGCGGCAGTCCGTAGCGCTCCTCGACCTCGGCCAACACCTTGCGGGCATGGGTCGTGCGGGCGTCGAACATCGTAGGGATCACTCCGAGGACACGCAGCTTTTCGTTGGCGAAGTGGCGCACGTCGTCGATCGTCTCGAGCAGTTGTCCGACGCCGCGATGGCTGAGGGCCTCACATTGGACAGGAACCACCACCACCTCGGCCGCCGTGAGACCGTTGATGGTGAGTATCCCCAGGGACGGCGGGCAGTCGATGAGCACCGCGTCGTACTCGGACGCCACCGGCAGGAGTGCCTGGGACAGCACATGCTCGCGGCCGCTCCGGTTGAGCAGGTGCACCTCCGCACCGGCCAGGTCGATCGTGGCAGGCACCAGCGAGAGTCCGTCAACGCCGGGCACCGGTCGCACCACCTCCGCCAGGCCGGCCCGGCGCACCAAGACATCGTGGAGCGAGGCCTCGACCCCGTCGGGATCGAAGCCGAGCGAGTAGGTGAGGCAGGCCTGTGGATCAAGATCGATCACGAGGACCCGGTGGCCCTGTTGGGCCAGGGCCACGCCGATCGACTGCACGGTGGTCGTCTTGGCGACCCCGCCCTTCTGGTTGGCCACGGCGACCACTCTGACCATCGGGCGATTGTAGGACCCTGTACTCGGTCGGTCGCCGGCGGTGCCGCCGGCCTGCACCGACGTCTCAGCGATGGGCGGCCTCTTCGACGGCCACGTCGCGGACCAAGTTGCCGAGGGCGATGTTCACGTCCACCAGGTGATAGCCCCAGAGCGGCCCCAGGCTGTCGGTGACGGTTGGACGCGGATCGCCCGACGCGGGTGTGGCCGTCACCTGCAGCCACGTGGCGCCGATCGCGGACTGGCATTGGGCCGTGTACAGCCCGGGGAAGGTCACCCACGGGGTGCCCACGGCGACGCCCGGCACCTTGGTGCCCGCAGACGGGAAGTAGGGCTGCAACGGGCCGGTGCCACTCGAGAAGGTCACCGGGTTGACGCAGGCCACCTGTTGACCCGTTTGCGTCGTCTGACCCGACTGGACACTCACCCCGCGCCCGGGCCGCCCGAAGAGGGCCAAGGGGGGAGGCGTAGAACCGAAGGTCGAGTAGGCGATGACACAGCCGGTCGCGGTGGCCGAGGCGCACGTCGGGATGTGTTGGAAGCTGCCGCCGACCCTCCGGCCTGTCGGGACCTGCACATTTCCCCCGAGGATGATGGCCGAGACCATTTGCTTGCGCAGCTGCGGTGAGGGGTCGACCTGGGTCTGGAGAAGTCGAATGAGCATCGCCGCCCCCTGCGAGTGTCCGATGAACACGATTGGCCGGCCGTCGTTGTCGTGTCGAAGGTAGTCCCGCCATCCGGAGAGCAGGCTGGCGTAGGCGGTGTTCGCCACTGTGGCGCCGGTGATGGTCCCGTGGGACAAGGCGTACAGCGTGGCCTGGCGGTACATGGGGGCCCAGACCCGGCACACCTGCGAGAATCGCGACGCCTGCGACACCGCTACGGCCCGCTCAGCTGGCTGCACGGCCAGGTTGGCGTTGTTGGTCTGCTCGGTCGAGACCGTCGGGTACACGTAGAAGCAGTCGAACCTCTTGGCCGAGCGCACGGTGGGCGAGCTCGTCGAAATGCTGCTTGCTCCAGACCCGGTGACTGTGGTCGAGGCCCGGGAGTAGGCACACGGGTCGAGCCTCTGCCCTGGCCGGCAGAGCCAGACCGTGGGCGAGGAGATCCGGACCTCACGGTCGGACGCGCCAGATCCGACGGGAACGGCAAAGACGGCGACGAGCACCGACACGGCCAGGGCCATTGTCAAGCCGGCACCCGTCCGACGCAGGCGCGGCGCGCCGGTCCTCGTCACCATCACCAGGATCCCTCCTTCGAACGATGCCACCGTACGCGCTCCGATCCGAGGCAAGCGGGCACGGTGCCCGGTCCGGACGGCAGCGTCGAGCGCCTATGGTCGGGGGCGGAGTACAGGCGCCTGCCGGCCGTACCGCGGCCGGCGACTCCAACGAGCTTCGACCATGAGGATGAGCCGCGTGCCTGCGTTGCGCATGAACCAGAAGATCGTCGTCGGCACGGTGTTCGTGTCCGCCATGTTCATGAACATCATGGACATCACGATCGTCAACGTCGCCTTGCCGACGATCGGCCGCGACTTTCACATCGACCCCACCGCTGTGGACGGGGTGGTGATTGCCTACCTGGTCAGCCTGGCAGTCTTCATTCCGGCCTCGGGATGGCTCGGGGATCGCTTCGGCGGCAAACGCGTCCTGCTGGTCGCCATCTTCGTGTTCACCCTGGGTTCGGTGTTCTGCGGGCTGGCGCACGACATGACCCAGTTGGTGCTCGCCCGAATCTTCCAAGGCGCCGGCGGCGGCATGATGGCGCCCGTCGGCATGGCCATGCTCTACAGGGTCTTCCCCCCGGCGGAGCGAGTTCGAGCGGCCAGCATTCTGACCATCCCCACCACCATGGCGCCGGCACTCGGACCGGTCCTCGGCGGCTTCCTGGTGACCAGCCTGAGCTGGCGCTGGGTCTTCTTCGTCAACCTCCCCCTGGGCATTGCCGCCATCGTCTTCGGCGGCCTGTTCCTCGAGCGGATGGCGACGACCGATGCCGGCAAGTTCGACCTGCCGGGGTTCATCCTCGGTGGGGCCGGCCTGGGCTTGCTCATGTACGGCATCTCCGAGGGACCGATCAAGTCGTGGTCGTCACCGGACGTCATCGCCACCTGCGTCGTCGGCACCGCACTCCTCATCACGTTCGTCTTCGTCGAACTGCGAACCACCCGGCCCATGGTGGACCTGCGGCTCCTCTCGGGCCGCCTGTTCCGTTCAACCAACGCGGTGATGTTCCTGGCCGCAGCCGCCTTCCTCGGCACCTTGTATCTCATCCCCCTCTACTTCCAGGACGCCCGGGGGTTGTCGGCACTCCAGTCCGGCCTCTCCACGTTCCCTGAGGCGTTCGGCGTGATGATCGGTGCCCAGTTCGCCAGCCGGCTCATCTACCCGCGCATCGGCCCCCGCCGCCACGTCACCGGTGGCCTGATCGGCATCGCGCTCTGCATGTTCGCGCTCACCCAGGTTGGTCTCACGACCAATCTGTGGCTCATCCGCGGGCTGATGTTCGTCCTCGGGTGGATGATGGCGCAGGTCATGGTGCCCAACCAGGCAGCCTCCTTTGCCATGATCACCGCCGACTCCATGGGACGAGCCTCGACCTTCTTCAACACGATGCGTCAGGTCGGGAGTGCGGTCGGCGTGGCCATCCTGTCCACCGTGCTGATCGGCGTGGGGGTTGCGTCGGGGTCGGGCGTCACCGCAGAACCCGATCTGAGCGGCTACCACGCTGCGTTCTTCACGGCGATGGCATTCGCTCTCGCCGCGGCAGCCTGTTCCCTGACCATCCACGACAGTGACGCGGCGGAGACCATCGTGCGCCGAGGCCGGGCGGCGCGGCCCATCACGACGACGCGCCAACCCCGTCCGACGGTCCAGCCCGAGAGCGTGGCGTGACCACGGTCTGCGTGTTCTGCGGATCGAGCCCTGGAACCAACCCGGCGTTCGCCACGGCAGCGGAGCAGTTCGGCAAGGGGCTGGTTGCCCGCGGGGCGACCCTGGTCTACGGCGGTGCCTCCATCGGGTTGATGGGGGTCGTCGCCGACGCGGTGCTTGCGGGGGGTGGCCGGGCCACCGGCGTGATCACCGAGGCGCTGGCCGGGCACGAGATCGCGCACGCCAGCTTGAACGACCTCCTCGTCGTGCACACGATGCACGAGCGCAAGGCAACGATGTCGGAGCTCTCCGACGCCTTCGTGATGCTGCCGGGCGGCTTTGGCACCTACGAGGAGTTCATGGAGTCGGTGACGTGGGCGCAATTGGGTATCCACGACAAGCGCTGCGCCGTGTTCAACGTCGACGGATTCTTCGACGAGCTGCTCGCCTTTCTGGCGCACGCGGTCGACTCCGGCTTCATCAAGCCCCGTCAGCTCGGCCGGGTATTGGTCTTCGACGAGATCGACGCACTGCTCGATGCCGTCGTAGCGACCTGATCAGATCGACCGGCGATGGCTATCGGGCCGGAGCCGACCACTCGATGCGGGGAGGCCGCACACTGGCGCAGAGCGGCCAGCCGTCCTCGTCGGTCAGACCGAGGCGGCCGACCAGGACTCCGGTCGAGAGCGCCCGCTCCAGGATGTCGGGCGGGACCCCGTCGAACCAGAGCTTGGCCCGACGGAACATGGTGAAGGCTCCCCCCTCGTCGACCACACCCCAAGAGAGATAGAGGAAGCGGCCCCCGACAGGGCCTTGCACGTAGGACCCTTTGACGTCAACGCCCTCGGGCTCCTCCTTGGCCGTGCATTCGAGCGTCCACCTGGCTTTGACGGCGTCACCAGGAGTCAGGTCGAGCAGTTCTGCCGGTTTGCCCCGCCGTTGCACCGCGACGTGCACGTTGTGGTGACCGTCGGGATAGTCCGGACCGGGACCGCAGAAGAGGCCTGGAAGATCGTGGCCCTCTATCCGAACGAGCACCTCCTCAGGGGGCGCTGGGAACGAGAAGGACGTCGCGTAGTTGGTCCTCCTCACCCCAGTCGGCCATCATGCCGTCGACGGACGGGTAGGACTTCTCCGCGCCGCCATCGCTGTCCAAGAGGGTCGGTCGATAGCCCAGGTCTTCGAAGTAGCCCAAGTACTGCCGGACCGACATCCCAGAGACCCGACCCAGCATCTCGTCCTTCAGCTCGGTGGTGACGACAGGGCGGTCGCGCTCGATGATGCCCGTAGCGCCGCGCACCACACGTCCCTCGGCGCCCTCGACGTCCATTTTGAGGAAGTCGACCGGGCCGGTCACAAGCTGGTCGAGGCGGAAAGTGGGCACCACCACACCGGGATGATCCAGCAGGTCACCGTCGTCGACGAGGCCGCCGTTCGAACCGACATGGGTCGAGTAATAGGCCCAACCTGTCGCGACATCGGCCGCCACCGGCAGCAGCTCGACGTTGGAACTGCCGTTCAAGCGAAGCGACGACAGCAGGAGGCGGCAGTTTTCCGAATTTGGTTCGAGCGCGATCACCCTGCCCGAGGTCCCGACCAAGCGGGAGGCCAGCAGCGAGTAGTAGCCGAGGTTGGCTCCAACATCGACCACCGTCATTCCAGGAGCGCAGTAGCGCTCGAACACCTTGGTGAGATGAGGCTCGTAGATCCCCGACCGAAGCCCGGGCGTCACGGCGGCATCAGCGGCGTCGCAGAACAGCTCGACCCCGCCGACCGTGCAGCGCTCGGCATCCGATTCGGTCAGCTGCACAGTGAATGCCGTCGGCGCGACTTGGTGCTCAATGGTCCCGAGCATCTTTCTCAACGTGGAAACGTTGGTCAGATCGCCCGATCCGGCCACGTCGATCTCCCCCCGAAGCTCCTCGGGGAGGGTCGGATAGATCAGATGCACCAACTGCTCGTAGGTGAGCCCCCGCTCGGGCATGGTGCCGCCGAGCCGCTGCACGAGGCGATCGCGCCACGGAGGACGCGTGGGCGTGACCGCGTGGCCGTTGTCGTGCGTCTGGTCCATGCTCGGCAACACGGTACCCTCCGCACCGGAGAGAGCCTGAGCTTCACCTGGGAGTGCCGGTAGACCGGGTGCCCAGGGCCCGCCCCCAGGAGTTGCGGTGAGACTCCGATCGCACGAGAAGATCCTTCTCGGGGCGAGGCTGTCCGGGTGGACCCACCACGTAGCCTGGCATGCCGTGTCGACAACCAGGCTTGCGATCACCGCGCTGGTCTCCTTGGCGGCCACGGCGGTCCTGGCGGTGATTGTGGCGCACGGAACCAGCCCCTACGGGTTTGAAGATCCCGTCATCGATGCACTCGGGCGTCGCTCCGCCATCCGGAGCTGGGGGCACGTCGCCAACGTTCTCGGCACTCCGACGATTGTCGTCGTCTTCATCGCCTGTTTCGGATTCGGTCTCTACCGACAAGCTGTACTCCGCGTTGCCCTCTACGCGGTGATGGCCGTGGGGACAATCCTCATCAGCGATCACGTGGCCAAACCGCTCGTCCACCGGACCTACTACGGCGAGCTCACGTTCCCGTCGGGACACGTGACCGCAGCCTGCGCGACGGCGTTCGCCATGTGGCTGGCCCTCTTCCCTCTGCTCGGAAAGCGTGACCGCATCATCGCCCTCCTTGTGGGTGTGGCCTGGGTCCTGCTGATGTCGGTGGCCGTGATCAGAGCGCTCTGGCACACGCCACTCGATGTGGTGGGAGCGATCTTGCTCTCCGTCGGCATCATCTCGGCCGGTGGTGCGCTGATCGAATCGCGTCTGTTGCGAGGAGCCGTGGACAGCGGTGGAGGTGGTTCCTGGACCGGGAACCAAAGAGCCAGATCCGGGCCCGGTGTCGAGGAGCTGTTAGGCCAGGCTCAGGATGCCGTAGGTGTTGCACAGGCCCAAGGCGTCGATCAAGAAAAATGCTGAGACCACCGCGATCACCACGGGGAGCTTCCAGCGCCGGCCGCCCGACGACCTGGCCACCGCGGGCATGTACCAGAGAGGCAACGGCGCAGCGGCGAACTGTGAGAGGTGGACACCGATCGGTACCGCATCCTCCGGGAGGGGCGCGTCGGGGTCGGCCGCCAACGCCAGCGCCGTCAGCTCCTCCTCCGTGATGTCCAGGTCGGCAACGTCGCTCTCGGTCACGTGTAGCAACCTACCGGGTCGAGCAGCTCGGCGTGCGAGCGCCCGGCCATGGCGGGAACGCGAGTCCGCCGGAGCGTCACGCCCCGCTCTGCGTTAAGGCATCGCTCGGAGCGACTTACCAGGCCCGTCGGGACAGGAGACAAGGGGTCTGGAAACTTCCCACCTCCGCGGCAACCCAGCCAAAGGTTGGAAAAACATTTCGGCCGTCAGGAACCTCGCGGGGCCGGGGCCCTTGGCGCTCGTGTGGGGCATTCCATCCGCTCCCTCGGAGGTGGGGAAAGCGACTGCCCCGACGCCACCGAGAACCGGTTCAGACCGGGTGGTCCGGGGCCGTGATGCTGGTGCTCTCGCGTACACAACCGATCCTCCCAAGGTCGGATCCGCCTCATCTCGGTTCGTCCTCCATCGGTTGCGTCATCGGCACCGGAGGCCAGCGATCCCTGAGGCCGCGGACTATTGAGGCGAAGCGTCGCTTGGTCGCTGGTGAGGAGACATCGGACCGTCTCTCAGTCGAAATTTCACCCAATGACACCTTGACTGTCGCCCAAGTGACAGACGCCCACCTCAAAGAGGCGCACGCTGGCACCAAGGTCGTTTTTGGCCCGAGAACAAAAGGAGTACGGCAATGAACAAGTCGATCACCTCCCTGGACTCGCAGAACTCCATCCCGAGAGAGGCGGCGATCTCCCTGCGATCCCTCGATCGCCACCTCAGGGCCGAGAGGGAGAGCCTTCTCAACCTCCGTAGGCCTCGCAGGATTCTGATGTTCTAGTTCATGGATCGGATCTCGAAGGTAAACGCACGCACGCCGCGAGGCAGGGGTATCGACCGCAGACGCGGCTTGCGCTGGACGTAGGCTTAGTGGCGTGTCGTTCTTCGACGTGGTGATCCTCACGGTTATCGCCGGGG
The DNA here is from genome assembly GCA_963840435.1 of uncultured Acidimicrobiaceae bacterium. GTDB lineage: Bacteria > Actinomycetota > Acidimicrobiia > Acidimicrobiales > RAAP-2 > Bog-473. The sequence continues at coordinate 882,413 of CAWIYY010000003.1, forward strand.
TCGTGATCGGCGTGTGGTCCCTTGGCGATGTGGCCATCCGCCCAAGGGCACTCTTTCGTGCGGCCCGTGTGAGGAAGTACTCGTGGCTTTCCGGCCTCGCGGTTCCCGTGTTGTTGATGGTGTTGGGTGGCGTGACGGTTCTGGCGCACCATGCGGTGCGTGGATCGGGTTTCATCGGTTGGGTGGGGCTGGTCGCCGGTGCACTCTTGGCGTTGCCGCTTGGCGGGTGGTATCTGGCGGTCGTCCGGCCGTGGGTGTCGGCGCAGCTTCGTTTCGCACAACACTGACCTTCACAGTGCCAACCGATCCCCGTACCGTGGCGTTGGTCCACGGATGCACCCAAGGTCCACGTAGCTGGGATCGAGTGCGGCCGTGCCTGTCCGACGCAGGTGTCCAAACGGTTATCGTCGACTTGGACCCCCGCGACTTTGACGGTGCAAACGGGCGTGAGTGTGCGTCTTACGTCGCCAAATGCCTGGAAAACCACGACCGCGTGGTCCTCGTGGGAACGTCTTGCACCGGGTTGGTCATCCCTGTCGTGTCGATGTACCGACCCATCGACCACTTGGTGTATGTCTGTGCGGGACTTCCGGACATTGGAAGGTCGGCAACCGATCAGATTTTCGGTGATGGGTTGCTGCACGAGGATTGGTTGGGTTACCTCGACACACATGACAGTGAAGACGCCGCCAGGAAATTCATGTTCAACGATTGCGACGGCGCCACTTTGGATTGGGCACTGTCGACCGTCCGGCTATGGATGCCTCAACCCGCCTACGACGAGGTGACTCCGCTTGAAGCGTGGCCGGACATTCCGTCCACGTATGTCTTGGGGACTCGGGACAGGATCATCAACCAAGCGTGGGCACGCCTCGCCGCTCCCACTCGCCTTGGCTCTCCCCCGGTCGAACTGGATACGGGTCACTGTCCGCAAAACAGTGAGCCCGAAATGGTTGCCCAACTCTTGGTCGGAATCGCTTTTGACGAAGGTTGAGCATCCCGACGGGTTCGGAATCCACCTCATGGCGGTTCCACCCGGTCGGCCGCGCCCGCAAGAACGGAACACCGAGAATCGTGAGGCAGGACCATCGACCACACGCCCGGTGATTCCTGTTGGACGGTTGCTACGCGGCCAGTCAGACCACGGAGTCGCGACAGGCAAGGTAAGCGGCGATACGCACCCACGACCCGACGACGCGGGAGAACGCCCTGCGCAGTAACCGCCAAGACCTACGCTTGCGAAACGCCCCGGTAGCTCAGTCCGGATAGAGCAGGTGACTTCTAATCATCTGGCCGCAGGTTCAAATCCTGCCCGGGGCGCGGATTCCATTTCATCTTGCATTGCATCGTCTCGCCGTGACTCGGCCTGGGACGGGGTGGAAGCGCAACCCGTTGACATGGGATTTCGTGCCTAGAGGGGGTACGGCGGGGTCACAACGTTCACCCACCCTCGGGATGAGAAGTCCGTTGTCTACGTCCGCCCTGCCACCGGGGCACGCCAGCCCCGAACAGCGTGACAGAGGGCGCCAGACAGACTGGCGCATGCCTCACCTGGCCACTTGGTGTGCCGACCGGGGGAATGCGGTGTGCCACACTTATGCCCCTCGGTGGGCGTAGCTCAGTTGGTTAGAGCGCCAGGTTGTGGTCCTGGAGGTCGGGGGTTCGAGACCCCTCGCTCACCCCGAAACCGGCCGTTGACCTCGCTGTCAGGCGGCGCGTCGCAGGAGGATGGGTGTGAGTCCTGACGGAAGGACGGTCCTGGTGACCGGCGCGTCGTCGGGTATCGGCGCGGCCGTTGCCCGGGAGCTGGCATCCCGGGGAGACATCGTGGCCCTGGTGGCCCGCCGGGCCGACCGGCTCGACGAAGTGCTGGCCGACTGCCGGACGACCTCCCCCGCCTCCGCCCGCTGGGCGGCCGACCTGTCAGAGCCTGCCGAGGCCGCCGCACTGGTCTTCGACATCTGGGACCACTTCGGCGGGCTCGACGTCGTGATCAACAACGCCGCCGTGCCCATGCGCCGCCACGTGACCCGGCTCACCATGAGTGAGGTCGAGCGCACCATGCGCATCAACTACTTCTCCCCCGTCGCCATCGCATTGGCCGTGTTGCCCCGGATGCTCGAGCGCCGGTCGGGCACCATCATCATGGTGTCCAGCCTCGGTGGTCGCCTTGGCATCACCACGGAGGCCGCCTACTCCGGTTCGAAGTTCGCGCTGGCCGGCTGGAGCGAGTCGGTCGCCATCGATCTGGCCGGAACAGGAGTCGACATCAAGCTGGTGCTCCCCGGCGCCATCGAGACGGAGATCTGGGATCAGCCCGACAACGACGCGCCGCTCTACGACGGACCGAAAGACCCGCCGGAGTCCATCGCCGGCAGCATCGCCGACGCCATCGAGAGCGACCGCTTCGAGTTCTACCTCCCCGACATGAAGGCGGTCATTGAGTTCAAGACCGCCGACATCGACGCCTTCTTGGACGGGATGCGATCGTTCACCCAACAGGCTCAGGAGGATTCGGCATCGTGAAGGCACTGCTGTTCGGGGCACCGCCGTCCGAGGACGAGGTCCGGCCCGCTCCGGAGGACGAGTTCGAAGCGAAGCTGATCGAGACGCCCTTCGGCCTGCACGAGATCGACGAGGCCCACCTGGCCCGGGCGGATTGGGTCATCACCAAACCCATCCTCTCGGGCATCTGCGGCTCCGACGCCAAGCTGGTGCTCGGCGATTTCAACACGGGCGACATCGACAATCCCATGGCTGCCTTCTCCTCCCTCCCCCACGTGCCCGGCCACGAGGTGGTGGCTGAGGTGGTGTCGCTCGGACCCCAAGCCAGGGGTCTCGATGTGGGCCAGCGTGTCGTGCTCAATCCCTGGCTGACCTGCGGCCCGCGCGGCATCCATCCGCCCTGCCCGGCCTGCCAGGCGGGCGACCTCAGCCTCTGCTGGAGCTTCACCAAGGGTGATCTCGGACCGGGAGTCCATGTCGGCGTCATCACGGGTGCCCCAGGCGCCTGGGCCGAGCGGCTGGCCGCGCACGATTCCATGTTGATTCCAGTGCCCGACGGCATTTCCGACGAGGCCGCCGTCCTGGCCGACCCCTTCTCGGTCTCGTTCCACGCCATCGTGCGGCACCCGCCACCGGAGTCGGGTCGGGTGCTGGTCTACGGAGCGGGTGCGTTGGGCCTCACCAGCGTCGCCATCCTGCGCGCCCTCTACCCCAACGTGGAGGTGGGAGTGGTCGCCCGCTTCGAATCGCAAAAGGAGATGGCCCTGCGCTTCGGCGCGTCCGCCGTCTTCTCCCACGAGCCCCGGCTGGCCCTGGTCGAAGAACTCGCCGCCTGGTCCGGTGCAGTCCTGCATGCGGCGCTCGACGGGCTCCCGACCACCCATCCCGGGCACATCGACGTCGTGTACGACTCGATCGCCAAGGCCGAGACGCTCGAGGTCGACGTACGCGTCCTGGCCGAACGCGGGCGGCTGGTCTACACCGGTGTGGCCACGCCGGAGCGATGGGAGTCGACACCGATCTACTTCAAGGAGCTGACCATCGCCGGTTCGAACGCCTTCGGCCTGGAGGACTTCGACGGCAAGCGCCAGCATGCGATCGCCCACTACCTCGATCTCGTGGCCGACGGCCGCGTCGACATCACGCCCATGCTGACCCATCGTTTTGCCCTCGAGGAATGGTGGCCGGCCCTCAAGGCGATCGCCCGCCAGGATCGCAGCGGCGCCCTCAAGGTGGCATTCACGCCGAACGGCTGACCCGAACGGCTGAGTCAGTGCACTCCGGTGCCGAGTTCGCGGAACCGGCCATAGCGCTCGGCCGTCGCCCGGGCCCAGGCGGGGTCTGGCTCGATCCGTCGGCCCATGGCAGCCCAGCTGGCTGAGTCATCGAGCGACGTCTCCAGACCCGCCGCCATCCGGGCGATGAACGCCGCGCCGCGGGCCGCCCCCTCGGGCACGGCCACAGTCTCGACGGGCAGCCCGGTGGCGTCGGCCACGGCCGCCATCCACGCGGTGACCCGTGACCCTCCGCCACTGGCCACGATGCGGTTCGCCTTGACGTCGGCCATCTCGAGCATCCGCTGGACGACGAACCCACTGGCCTCGAAGGCCGCCCGCTCCATCGCCTCGGCGCCCGACCCGATGTCCAGCCCGTAGATGTTGGAGCGCAGATCGTGGTCCTCGAACGGGGTGCGTTCGCCCCGGACGTAGGGCAGCCAGACCGGCACGCGGTTGGGATCACCCAGCCGGGGAGCCAGCTTCTCGCGGTCGGGTCCCGGCCGCGGTGCGCCGCGCAGAAGCTGACGGGCCCAGTCCACGAAGAGCGCGCCGGCGTTGCTGGGTCCGCCGACAAGGAACCGGTCGGGCGTCGTGTGAGGGAAGCTCACCAAACCCGGCACGGTGAGCCACTGCTCGGTGACCGCCCAGGCGATCAGTGTCGCCCCGAAGATGATCAGCACGTCGCCCACTTCCGACGCCCCCGCCACGATCTGGTCGCACAGCGCGTCGATGGTGCCGCCGGTCACGATGGTGTCGCTCCCGGGCAGAGTCCCCGCGGCCGCGGCCATGGGCACGACCATGGGCAGCTGTGCCTCGTGCACTCCGATCGATCCGAGGAGGGCGGAGTTCCACGTGCCCAGCATGTGGAGCGAGCCCAGCGACGCCGTCACCGCCGTGTCGATGGCCGGGAGGTCAGAGATGGCATTGGTCGCCACGGCCTGGCACGGCCAGTAACCCCGAGCATCGGGGACCTGGCCGTGGGCCCAGCCGAGGAAACCCTCGGCGTCGGGCATGGCGCCGGGCATCAGGCCTCCTTCCGCCGCGGGCTCCACTCGGCCTTCGCGGTCGCCATAGAGGAGACCGGGCAGAACCGGCACGCCCTTTCGGTTCACCGCGGTGAGGGAAGGCACCATGGAGGCCACGGTCACCCCGGCCACTGGGCGGTCGCCCAGCTCCGCGGTGACCTCCTGGTACGCCTTGCGCGGCCCGCTCCACCAGGCCTTCTTGGCGTCGTGCCGGAGCACGTCAGCCTCTGGGGCGACCACGGCGTGCGGCACGCGACTGCGGGCGACGACGTGGCCTTGCTCGTCGACCGCCAACGCCTTGACCGACGTGGTGCCCACGTCGACGCCGACGGTGACCGCATTCGAGTGGGGGCTCATGAATCTGACACGGGTGTCATGGTTCCGTCATTATGGACGACGCCCGCCCCCGAAGGAGAGGTTTGCGCCCATGACATCGCCCCGACCCAAGGCCCTCGTGACCGCTGCGGTCAGCGGACCCGGTCTCGAACTGCTGCACGAGCTCGCGGACCTCGTCCTCGACTCCTGGCTCGACCAGCCCAGCCTGCGCATCTACAACGCAGAGCAGCTGGCGGAGCGGGTGGCGGCCGAGGGGGCCAACATCGTCGTCGTCGAGAGCGACAACTGCGGTCCGGCCCTCTACGAACAGCCGATCATCGCCGTGTGCAGCTGCCGGGGCGACCCGACGAACGTGGACGTCCCGGCCGCCACGGCGGCGGGTGTTCCCGTGCTGCGCGCCCCAGGCCGCAATGCCGACGCAGTGGCCGAGCTGGCCGTGGGCCTGCTCTTCGCCGCCACCCGCGGCATCGTCCCGGCCGATCGTGACGTCCGCGAGGGCGAGATCTACCGGGACGGGAAGATCCCCTACCAGCGCTACCGGGCCTGGGAGCTGGCCGGCCGGACGGTCGGCCTGGTCGGACTCGGCGCGGTGGGACGCGCCTTGCGCTGGCGCCTGCGCGGCCTCGGCATGGACGTGCTGGCTTACGACCCCTACGCGCCCGACGCCACGAGCTCGTTCGACGAGTTGCTGGCCCGCTCCGACATCATCTCCATTCACGCGCCGGTGACGGAGGAGACCACGGGCCTGATCGACGCGGACGCCTTCGCCAAGATGCGCGACGGTGTCGTCTACCTCAACACCGCCCGGGCCAAGATCCACGACACCGATGCGCTGGTCGCCGCTCTGGCCTCGGGCAAGGTCGGCGCGGCTGGGCTGGACCACTTCGAGGGGGAGCACCTGGCCACCGACCATCCGCTCACCACCTTCCCCAACGTGGTGCTGACGCCGCACATCGGCGGGGCCACGTACGACACCGAGAGCAACCACACCAAGACCATCGCCGACGACCTGTGCCGCTTGATGGCCGGGGCACGCCCGCTGCACATCGTGAACCCCGAGGTTCTTCCGAGCTGACGTGGCCGCCCAACAACCGACCATCATCGCCACCTCCATCGGGTTCCAGCCCGAGGGTCCGGATCCGGCCAACGTGCGCCCCGGGCCGTCCTACCGGCTGGCGGCCGACCTGGCCGGGGCGGGCCCGCACCCTCGGCTCTGCATCATCGCGACGGCCGTGGGCGACGACGCGTCCCGGCTGGCCGCGGCGCACAACGCCTTCTCCAAGCTCGGCTTCATCAGTTCGCACCTCACGCTGTTCCCGATGCCGAACGTGCCCGACGTGCGAGCGCACCTCCTGGCCCAGGACGTCATCTGGGTCGGTGGCGGCAGCACGGCCAACCTGCTCGCCCTCTGGCGCCTGCACGGCCTCGACGTGGTCCTGCGCGAGTGCTGGGAGGCCGGGGTCGTGCTCAAAGGGGTCTCGGCCGGCTCGCTCTGCTGGCACGTGGGAGGCACCACCGACTCCTTCGGGCCGGCGCTGCAGGCGGTGACCAACGGCCTCGCCTTTCTGCCCTACTCGAACAGCCCGCACCACGACGCCGAGGAGCAGCGGCGTCCGCTGATCCACCGCCTCATCGCCGAGGGCGTGCTGCCCGACGGCTACGCCACTGAGAACGGCACCGGGCTCGTCTTCTTTGGCACCGAGCTCCAGGAAGCCTTCACCGAGGTCGAGGGCAAGTTTGCCTATTCGTTGATCCGCCAGGGGACCACCACGCGCGAGGTTGCCCTGGACACCCGCCTGCTCTCGTAGGCGTCAGAGGACGGCGCCGGCCCAGTCCGCGCCCGCATGGACGGTGTCGGTGTCAGCCCCTGAGCGCAGCACCCGCCCCGGCACGGCGCCCGTGAAGACGCCCCGACGGACGATCTCGGTCCCGTTGACCAGGACGTGGTTCACCCCGACCGCCTCGGCGTAGAGCCGGCTGGCCCCGCCCGGCAGGTCATCGCGGGTACGCACGGGCCCGTGCCCGATGGTGGTCGGGTCGAAGACGACGATGTCGGCGAAGGCGCCCGGGACCAGCCGTCCCCGGTCGCGCAGGCCGTAGAGGCGGGCCGGGATGTCGGTGAGCTGACGCACCGCCTGCTCCCAGGTAAGCAGCCCTCGTGCCCGCACCCCGTCGCCCAGCATGGAGGTGGAGTAGATGGCGCCGCACATGGTGTCGAGGTGGGCGCCGGCGTCGGAGCCCCCCACGATGGCCCGCGGGTCCTGCCAGGTCTTGGCCCGCAGCACCCAGTCGTCCTCGGTCTCGCCGATCGGGGGACGCAGCCCGGTGCGCAGCCGGTCGGCCACCACCACGTCGAGCAGCGCGTCGAACGGCTCGAGGTTGCGCTCGTGCGCGAGCTCGCCGACCGAACGGCCTTCCAGCCCGGCGTTCTCTGGGGCGAACGTCTCAGCGAAGATCAGCCGGTCCCAGACGGCCAGGTGACGCAGAATTCCCGCCTCCTCCGACTGAGAGCCGGCGTCGAGCCGCCGGCGGGTCTCGGGATCGGACAGTGCGACCATGCGTTCCTCGACCGGAAGGGCGAACACCTCGCGCCAGCCCGGCAGGCCGTCGAGGATCGCCCCGTGCTCGAAGCTGAGGCGTATCTGCATGGTGTGGGGCAGCGTCAGGGCGACCACGGTGGCTCCGCGCGCCGCCGCTGCGGTCCCTGCGGCCAGCTGGCTCGAGGCAGCGTCGGGGTTCATCGCCGAGACACCCAGGACGTTCCAGTTCACGGGCCGGTCGGCCAGCAGCGACATCTGGGCGAGGAAGTCGATCTCGTCCTCGGTGAAGCCGTTCAGGCACCCCGCCACGATCAGCTCGACCGTCGTGCCCTCGTGGGCGCGCACGGCAGCAGCGAGGCGCTCCATCTCCTGGCGGTCGGCGGCGCGCGAGGGCACGGGCTGGCCGTCGCCGTCGTTGTGCGTATGCACCTGGGAGGTGGAGAACCCCAAGGCGCCCTCCTCGAGGGCGGCGTGCAGCGCGGCCTCCATGGCGTCGAGATCGCCCGGCGCGGCCTCGCCTCCGACGGCCCGCTCCCCCATCACCAGGCGGCGCAGGGTCGAATGGCCGACCAGGAAGCCGGCATTGACCGCGATGCGGCCGTCGAGGTGGCCGAGCCACTCCCCGAACGAACCCCAATCCCAGGGCAGGCCCGATTGCAGCGCCGCCAGGGGCATGCCTTCGACCCGGGCCATCATGCGGGCGATGTAGTCGGCGTGCTCGGGGGCCAGCGGGGCCAGCGAGAAGCCGCAGTTCCCACCGAGCACCGTGGTGACGCCGTGGAGCGGCGAGGGGCTGGCGTTGGGATCCCAGAAGAGCTGGGCGTCGTAGTGGGTGTGCAGGTCGACAAAGCCGGGCGTCACCAGTTGGCCGGTGGCGTCGATGACGGTGTCCGCTCCCGCCTCGCCGGCGTCGGGGCCGACCGCGATGACCCGGTCGCCCACCACGACCACGTCGGCACGCACGGGCGCGGCGCCGGTCCCGTCGACGACGGTCCCGCCGCGAATGGTGACGGTCATGCTCCCCCTCCCTCTGCCGGCCCGGGCCGGCGCACGTGCACTCGTTGGTGGGCGAAGGCCTGCATGCCCTCCGTTCCCAGTTCCGCGCCGAAACCGGACTGCTTCCAGCCCCCCATCGGCGCGTACATGTCGACGGCGGAGAGCCCGTGCGCGTTGGTGAAGACGGTGCCGGCCACCAGCCGCTCGGCCACATCGGCCGCCAGGGCGTCGTCGTTGCTCCAGACGGAAGCGCACAGGCCGAACGAGGTGTCGTTCGCCGCCGCCACCGCCTCTTCGATGTCGTCGTAGGGGATCACCGGGAGGGCCGGGGCGAACTGCTCCTCGCGCACGATGCCGGCGTCGGGGGCGGGGGCGATCACCAGGGCCGGCGAAACGAAGTAGCCGCCGGCCGCCGCGTCCTCGTCGCGCAGACGACCGGGTCGGATCACCGCGGCGCCACCGTCTTCGGCCTGGGCCACCAGAGCCTCCACCCGATCGCGGGCCGCAGCACTGTGCACGGGACCCATCGTCACCCCGTCGGCCAGTCCGTCGCCCACCACCTCGGAGGCCAGCCGCTCGGCCAGCGCGTCCACCGCGCCCTCCAGGCCATCTCGGTGCACGTAGAGCCGCTTCACCGCCATGCAGACCTGGCCACTCGTGACGAAGGCGGCCTCGACCAAGCGGTTGGCCAGGGCGGCGTCGACCGTCACGTCGCGAGCCAAGATGGCGGGGTCGTTGCCGCCGAGCTCGAGCACCACCGGTCGGGTCGTGCGGGCGGCCGTGGCCATGACCGCCTGCCCGGTGCCGACCCCGCCGGTGAAGGACACCATGTCCACACCGGGATGGCCGACCAGCGCCGCGCCCAGCGCAGCATCGGGGCCGTTGACGACGCTCAGGACGCCGGGCGGCAGCACCTCGGCCATGGCCGCAGCCACCAGCAGCACGGTGGCCGGGCAGGTGGGCGGCGCCTTCACCACGACGGCGTTGCCGGCCAGCAGCGCGGGCAGCGCCTTGTTGGCCATCACCGACACCGGCCAGTTGAAGGGCAGGATGGCGGCGACGACACCGTGGGGCACCCACTCGATCCGGGTCGATCCACCGCTGACCAGGCGCGGGGCCAGCGCGTCGGCCACCACCGGTGCGAAGGCGGCGGCCATTCCGCCCATGGTGGCCGTGTCGAAGATCGACTCGACGTAGGTCTTGCCGTGCTCCCGGGTCAGGAGACGGGCCAGGTCGCCCGCCTCGACCGCTGCCACGCCGGCGTTGGCGGCGGCGAGAACGAGGGCGGCCCGCTCCTCGGCCGCCAATGCGGCCCAGGCCGCCTGGGAACGGCGGGCGGCGGCGACGGCGCGGTCGAGCTGCTCGGGCGAGGTGGCGGGTGCCTCGAGCACCACTTCGGCCGGCCGGGCCGGGTTGGTCACCCGATAGGTCCCGCTGCCCCCGGCTTCGACGGCGCCGCCGATCACCAGTCCGACCTTTGTCGCGACGTCCTCGACGTGTGTGGTCATGCGTACTCCCCGGGCCGGCCGACTTCCCTGACGATAGTGTCACCTTCTCGTGGGAACCGTCGAGATCGACCCAGCGCACCGGGCCACACTGCTGCCCGATCCCGAGCCCCGACCGATCCTGGTCCCCGTCATTTCGGTCGACGACCACCTCATTGAGCCGCCCGACCTCTTCGAGGGACGGGTGCCCGCCGCCCTGGCCGACGCCGCCCCCCGGGTGGTGGAGGAGAACGACGGCACCCAGGCCTGGATCTTCGAGGGCAACCGGTATCCCAACATCGGTCTCAACGCCGTGGTGGGCCGCCCGCGCGAGGAATGGAGCATGGAACCGGCCCGCTTCGACGAGATGCGGCCGGGCTGCTTCGACATCGAGGCCCGCGTCGTCGATATGGACCGGGCCGGCATCTGGGCCGCCCTCTGCTTCCCGTCGTTGGTCTCGGGCTTCTGCGGCGCCGTCTATTCGCGGGCACAGGACCAGGAGCTCGGACTGGCCTGCTTGCGCGCCTTCAACGACTGGCACCTCGAGGTGTGGGCCAGTCCCCACCCCGAGCGCATCATCCCGTTGCAGCTGCCCTGGCTGAAGGACATCACGGTGGCGGCGGCCGAGGTCCGGGCCAACGCGGCGCGGGGCTTCAAGGCGGTGAGCTTCCCGGAGTTCCCAGCCCAGCTCGGCCTTCCCTCCATCTTCAGCGGCCAGTGGGACCCCTTCCTCGCCGCCTGCGCAGAGACCGATACCGTCGTCTGCCTGCACACGGGGTCATCGGCCTGGGCGCCCCTGCCCTCGCCCGACCCGCCCTTCGAGATCCTGCCCACCTTCTTCCCGGTCAACGCACTGCTGGCCGCCGGGGAGTGGCTCTGGTCGGGCGTCGCCCTGCGCTTCCCGAAGCTGAAGGTCGCCCTGTCCGAGGGCGGCATCGGCTGGGTGCCCATGCTGATGGACCGGAGCGACTACGTGCTCTCGCACTCGGCCTCGGGCACCGAGAGCAACTCCTGGCCGTCCGACCTCAAGCCGAGCGAAGTGCTGAGACGAAACTTCTGGTTCTGCTCCATCGACGACCCGTCGATCGTCCCGCTGCGCCACGTGATCGGGATCGACCACATCATGGTGGAGAGCGACTACCCCCACGCCGACTCCTCGTGGCCCGACACCCAACGGGTCCTGGCCGCGACCTGGGGCACGCTGCCCGACGACGAGCTGCGCGCCGTGGCCGGAGGGAACGCCGCCGCGTTGTTCCGCCACCCGCTGCCGCCGGCCGACGACTGGCGGGTGACGGCGGCAACGTGACCGAGGCGCCCCTCCCGCCGCACGCCGGCCCGATCGTGGACGCCGACGGGCACGTGGTGGAGCCCGAGGCGGCCTGGGCGGGTCTGCCCGACGACCAGCGCCCGCGCATTGTGGCCGACGCCAACGGCTACGAGCACGTGCTGGTGGGCGGGACCGAGATCCTGGCCGTCCCGCTCGGCACGCTCGCCCGACCCGGCTCCACCTTCGACGACCCGTCCGCCTTCCGCCCGCTGGCCGAGGCCCAGCCCGGCGGCTCCGACGCCACTGCCCGCCTGGCCGACATGGACCGCGAGGGCATCGACCAGGCCGTCCTGTACCCGACCATCGGGCTCTATTTCTCGCTGGTCGAGGACCCGGCCGGCGCCGTCGCCTTAGCCCGGGCGTACAACGACTGGCTGGCCGCCTACTGCGCCGCCGACCCGCTCCGGCTCTTCGGGGCTGCGCTCCTCCCGCTGCAGGACCCGCAGGCCGCAGCCCGCGAGCTCGGGCGCGCGGTGACCGAGCTCGGCTTCGTGGCCGGCTTCGTCCGGCCCAACCCGTGCGCCGGTCGCTCGCTGCCCCACCCGGCCTACGAGCCCGTGTGGCGGGCGGCCGAGGAGCTCGACGTCCCGATCGGCGTGCACGAAGGCAGCTCGGTCAACGTGCCGACGCTGGGCGCGGACCGGCCCTTCAACCCGCTCATCCTCCACGCGGTGTCGCACTCGTTCGAGGCGATGCTGGCCTGTGCCCAGCTCATCGCCTTCGGGGTGCTCGAGCGCCACCCGGGCCTGCGGGTGGCGTTCCTCGAATCCTCGGGCGGCTGGGCGCCGTTCTGGCTCGAGCGGCTGGACGAGCAGGCCGAGTCGTTCGGGGGCTTCTGTCCCGAACTCGCGCTGCGCCCGTCCGAGTACTTCGCCCGCCAGTGCGCCATCAGCTTCGAGGTGGACGAGGCCACCCTGCCCGCCCTCGCTCCGTTCGTGGGCAGCGAGCGCATCGTCTGGGGCAGCGACTACCCGCACCACGACGCCACCTTCCCCGGCGCCGTGGACGCCATCAGGGCCACGGTGGCCCCGTGCCCGACCGCCACCCAGGCCCGGGTGCTCGGGCTCAACGCGCGGCGCCTCTACCGCCTGCCGCGGCGGCTCGAGGGCGTGGACGGGTTGCTGGCCGACTACTTCGCCGCAGTGACCGGGCACGACGCCGCACTGCTGGGAAGCCTCTTCGTGCCCGACGCCACCTTCGACGTGGACGGCGAGGTGCGACGGGGGCGCACCGACATCCTGCGCTACTACACCGAGCGCACGTTCACCTTCGAGGACTTCCGGCCCTCGCCCCGGCCGCTGCACGTCGACGGCACCACGGTGACGGTCGACATCGACGTGCACCTGGGCGGCGCCGACACCACGGTGCGCGACGTCTTCAAGACCGACGGGACGCGCATCACGGCGCTCCGCGTCCGCGGCTTCGCTGACGCCCTCGCCGCGGCGAACTGAGCGGGGCGCCGAACGGGTGCCTCAGACCGGCGTGGGTTGCGGCCCGCGCAAGAGGCGCCCCGGCCGCTCCCCTGTCGCCTCGTCACGCTCGCGCACGACCACGCCGGACTTGACCGTGGCCGCGTAGCCGCGGGCCCGCTGCACGAGGCGCTTGCCCGCGGCGGGGAGGTCGTAGACCATCTCGGGGGGCTCGAGGGCCAGCGCGTCGTGGTCGATCACGTTGAGGTCGGCCAGGTAGCCCGGCGCCAGCAGGCCGCGATCGCCGAAGCCGTACAGTTCGGCCGTGCGCCTGGTCTGGAGGTGCACCGCCTGCTCGAGCGGGATGCGCTCGCCCCGGGAGCGGTCGCGGGCCCAGTGGGTCAGCATGAAGGTGGGCAGGCTGGCGTCGCACAACACGCCGCAGTGGGCGCCGCCGTCGCCCAGGCCGAGGACCGTGGCCGGGTGCAGCAGCATTTCGCGCACGGCGTCGAGGTCGCCGGCGGCGTAGTCGAAGACGGGGAGGTACAGGAGCTCATGCCCGTCGCGCCGGAGCATGAGGTCGTAGAGGACCTCGTCGGTCGTGCGTCCCTCGGTCGCGGCCAGAGCGGTGACGCTGCGTTCCGGCGCCGGCTCGTAGTCGGGCGGGTCGCCGAGGGGGAACAGCTTGTGGAGGTTGGCCCGCAGCAGCTCCACGAACCCGCCGGGGCGCGGCGTCTCGTTGAGCATGGCGGCGCGCACCTCGGGCGTACGCAGGCGGGCCACCCGCTCGGACAGCGGAAGGTGGGCGATCGCCTGGTAGGCCCGGTGCTGGGCGAAAGGGTGGGTGGTCGACTCGAAGCCGACCATGATCGAGGTCGGCTTGCCGGCCACCTGGGGCACGAGCCAGGCACCGCGCCGGTTGGCCGCAACGCCGCGATCGATCCACTCGCGCCAGAGCTCGGGGGCGAAGTCGGGCTGGAGCACCTGGTAGGTCACGGGCACGCCGGCCCGGCGCGAGATCTCCGACATCCAGGCGAACTCGTGGTCGAGGTCGCCCATGTCGCTGGCCAGCGAGAAGACGCGATGGCCCGCCTTGCTGAGCGCCTCGCCGATGGCGATCAACTCCTCGGCCGCCGCAGTGGTGCCGGCAGCCAGCTCGCCGTCCTTGGCTCGGTGCAGCAGGGTGCGGGTGGTCGACGCCCCGATGGCTCCGGCCTGTACCGCCTCGCGCACCAGCGCGGCCATCTCGGCGATCTCCTCGGCCCGGGCCACATCGTTGGCCCGCCCCTCGCCCAGTACGTAGGCCCGCAGCGCACCGTGCGGCACGAGCGCGGCCACGTCGAGGACACGGGTGCCCCGCTCGACCTCGTCGAGGTACTCGCCGAAGCTCTCCCAGTTCCAGTCGATGCCCTCGGCCAGCGCGGTGCCCGGGATGTCCTCGACGCCCTCCATCAGCTGAATCAGCCAGTCGCGGTCGGCCGCGCGAGCCGGCGCGAAGCCAACGCCGCAGTTGCCGGTGACCACCGTGGTGACGCCGTGCCAGCCCGAGGGCGACACGTCGGGGTCCCAGGTGACCTGGCCGTCATAGTGGGTGTGGATGTCGACCCAGCCGGGGGTGACGAGGAGTCCCTCGGCATCGAGCTCGCGCCGTGCCCCGCCCTCGACCTCCCCGACCTCGGTCACGAGCGCGCCGTCGACGGCGACGTCACCGTGGCGGAGCGGGCCTCCCGAACCGTCGGCGATGGTGCCGCCGCGGATGATCAGATCGTGCATCGGTGCTCCTCTCGCGCCCCCGGGCCGAACCGGCCTGGAAGCATCAGACCCAGCTGCGCAGCTGCTCGATCATGGCCACCGGATCCTGGCCGACCGGGGTCACGTTCAGGTGGGTGACGCCGGCTTCGGCGAGGGCGGCCACCTTCTCTTTGATGTAGCCCTCAGGCCCACAGAGCGAGGTGCCCTCGAGCAGTGCGTCGGGCACCTTCGCGGCCGCCTCCTTCTTCTGGCCTGAGAGGTAGAGGTCCTGGATCTCGGCCGCCTCCTTCTCGTAGCCGTAGCGACAGGCCAACGCGTTGTAGAAATTCTGGCCCTTGGCCCCCATGCCGCCGATGTAGAGGGCGGCCATGGGGCGCCCCAGCTCGCGCACGGGCGCCACCGCGGCCTCCTCCCCGATGGCCAGCAGACCGCCGGCCGCGATCTCGAGCGGGCCGAGCGAGGGGTCGCGCTTGGCCGCGCCGGCGTCGAGCGCGGGACCGAAGACGGCGCGGGCCTTGTCGGGCATGAAGAAGATGGGCAGCCAGCCGTCGGCCACCTCGGCCGTCATGGCCACGTTCTTCTCGCCGAGCGCCGCGACCCAGATGGGGATGCGCGGGCGCACCGGGTGGTTGATGATCTTGAGCGGCTTGCCCAGTCCGGTCCCCTGCCCCTCGGGCAGCGGGATGTGGTACGCCGCCCCGTCATAGGTAAGCGGCGCCTCGCGGGCCCACACGGTGCGACAGATGTCGATGATCTCGCGGGTACGGGTCAGCGGGCGGTCGTAGGGCACCCCATGGAAGCCCTCGATGACCTGCGGCCCGGAAGCGCCGAGGCCGAGGATGCAGCGCCCACCCGACATGGCGTCGATGCCGGCCGCCGTCATGGCGATGAGGGTCGGCGTGCGCGAGTAGATGGGGAGGATGGCCGAGCCGATCTCGAGGCGCTCCGTCTTGGCAGCCAGGTAGCCCATGAAGCTCGGGGCGTCGTAGCTGTAGGCCTCGGCCACCCACACCACGTCGAGCCCCGCCTTCTCGAGCTCGACGGCCTGGCGGGCGGAGTCGGCGTGGCTCCCGGCGTAGTTCAACGTCATGGACAGCTTCACGCAGTCCGTCCTTTCCTGGTGCCTTGGTTCCTGTTGCGTTGGTTCATGTTGCCTCGGTGCTGCCGCCTCTGTCCGGAGGAACGACGGGGCCCGCCGGGACAAAAGAGTATCCTAAAAGAGTGCGGCGAGCCGCCCCTAGGATCATCGCCCGTGGTGCAGCGTGCCGTCGATCTGGTGCTCTTCGACCTGGGCGGGGTCCTGATCGAGCCGGGTGGGGTCGGCCCCATGCGGGCGTTGGCCGGGATCGGCAGCGACGAGGAGCTCTGGACCCGCTGGTTGGCCTGCCCCTGGGTGCAGTCCTTCGAGAGCGGCGCCTGCACGCCCGAGGAGTTCGCGGCCGGCATCGTCGCCGACTGGGCGCTGCCCCTCTCCCCCGCCGACTTCCTGGCCGAGTTCGCCCGCTGGCCGCAGGGCCCCTTTCCCGGGGCCGACGCGCTGGTGCAGCGGGTGCGGTCCGCCGTGCCCGTGGCCATCCTCTCCAACACGAACCGCTCGCAGTGGGAGGCCCACTACGAGGATCTGCCCATCACCGGTGGCTCCGACTACCGCTTCTTGTCCTACGAGCTCGGTCTGGTGAAGCCCGATCCGCGCATCTTCGCTGCCGTCGCCACCCGGCTGCCGGTCGAGCCGGCGCGGGTCCTCTTCCTCGACGACAACGCGGTGAACGTGGAGGCCGGCACGGCGGCCGGCTTCGTCGCCCGTCATGTGCGCGGCATCGACGAGACGGAGCGGGCGCTGGTGGAGGCCGGAGTCGTGAGCATCTCGTGAGCGGCTGGTGAACGGCTGAGGGGACGCGCCCTGGGTGGGCGCTGGGCCGGGCCCGTGTGCCAACATGCCGCCCATGGTCGCCAACGGTCCGATGATGCGTCTTCTGCCGCGCCTCACCGACGACGTCGCCTTCTACTGGACGTCGGGTGAGGACGGAAAGCTGCGCCTGCTGCGTTGCAACGCGTGCGGATACTTCAACCATCCACCCGGTCCGGTCTGCCGACGCTGCCTCTCGCGTGACGTGGCACCCGCTGAGGTCAGCGGCCGGGGCACCGTCGAGACCTACACGGTCAACTACCAGCAGTGGATCCCCGGCAGCGACCCGTACATCATCGCCTGGGTCTCCATCGAGGAGCAGCCCGACGTGCGCATCCAGGCCAACCTGGTCGACGTCGAGCCCGAGGACGTGCGCATCGGCCAGCCGGTGCGGGTCGTGTTCGAGCACCACGAGGACGTCTGGATCCCCCTCTTCACGCCGGCGGCCGCCTCGTGAGCCGGCTCGAGGAGCCCCTGGAGCGCCGGGCCATCATCTCGGGCATCGGCCAGTCCGACATCGGCCGTCGCTTGGGCCGGGCCGACCTGGACCTGACCGTCGAGGGCTGCCTGGCCGCCATCGCCGACGCCGGCCTGACCCGCGACGACATCGACGGGCTCTCCACCTACCCGGCCATGGGGGGCGGGCCGCCCGGCTTCAGTGGGCCGGGGACGCCCGAGGTGCAAGATGCGCTCGGGCTCTCACTCAACTGGCACGACGGCGGCGGCGAGGGGCCGGCCCAGATGCGGGCGGTGCACGCGGCCGCGCTGGCCGTGGCGGCCGGATTGGCCAAGCACGTGCTCGTCTACCGCACGGTGAGCGAGGGCTCGGCCCAGGGCACCGGCGGGCGTCAGCCCATGGGTGGTGGCGATGGCGGTGGCGGGGGCGGCTCGGTCCCCCGCTTCGGCGGCTTCCTCCAGTGGTCCATCCCCTACGGCGCCGTCTCGGCCGGCAACTGGCTGGCCATGGTGGCCCAGCGGCGCATGTACGAGTTCGGGCTGACCCGCGAGCAGCTGGGCGCCATCGCCATCAACAACCGGGCCAACGCCGGCCTGAACCCTAAGGCGATCTACCGCGAGCCGATGTCGATGGAGGACTATCTCGCGGCGCGCATGATCACCACGCCGCTCTGCCTCTACGACTGCGACGCACCTTGCGACGGCTCGACGGTGGTCGTGGTGTCACACCGCGACTATGCGAAGGACCTCGACCATCCGGCCGTGCACATCAACGCGCTCGGGACGGCACTGCGGGGGCGGCCGAGCTGGGACCAGTTCGACGACATGACCACCATGGCGGCCCGCGACGCCGGGGCGTCGATGTGGGAGCGCACCGAGCTCACGCCGGCCGACGTCGACACGGCACAGCTCTACGACGGCTTCTCCATCCTCACCGTGGTCTGGCTCGAGGCCCTGGGCTTCTGCGGGCGCGGTGAGAGCGGTCCGTTCATCGAGGGTGGGGCGAACATCGCCCGGGACGGCCTCCTGCCCTTGAACACAGCCGGTGGCCAGCTCTCGGGCGGACGCCTGCACGGCTTCGGTCTCATCCACGAGGCCTGCGTGCAGCTGCGGGGCGAGGGCGGGGAGCGCCAGGTCGTGCGCCCGGGCGGGCGCAACGTCGAGGTGGCGGCGGTGGCCAACGGCGGCGGGCCGATCGCCGGCACCATGCTGTTGACCCGGGGCGTGGGGTAGCGCAGCTCAGTCTGGGCGCAGGTGGCTGCAGGTCAGGGCAGGTCAGTGCAGCTCGGTGCAACTCGGCCCGGACGCGCCGCTGCGGGTCCGCATGACGCGAACCCGCAGCGGGCGGACTGAGGGGGGAGGACCTCAGTTCGTGGAGTTGCCATCTGTCGAGAGCACCAGGCAGTAACCCACCGGGTCGGCGGCCGACGCCGTGACGCCGTTCACCGTCGCCCCGTTGTCGTAGACGCCGTTGTAGGTCCCGCTCACCGCGGAGACGTCGGTGTCCTGGTCCCCCGCCGGGAAGTTCCAGGGGCTACCCGACTCGTTGGCCGCGTTGTAGTCCGAGGCGCTGAGACCGTCGCTCCAGGCCGGGTTCGGGATGCCGGTCCCCGTCGTGCCGTACAGGCCGGTTACCGCACCCTGGCCGTTCTCGACCTCCAGCGGCAGCGGGAAGAAGCCCTGCGCCGAGATGGTGCTGTTGATCTCGCTCCGGTAGGTCGCCCCGGTGTTCGGGTCGACGTCGGTGCTGGTCGACGGCTTGCACAGGAACCCGTCCTCGCTTCCCGCGTTGAGTGCGGCGGGCACGCTGGCCGGGATGTCGGTGTTCGACCCGTTCGAGTACACGTTGTAGAGCAGGGTGGCGCCGGGGAAGAGCGTCCCCGACGAACCAGGCAGCTGCGCCTCGATGGTCTTCGCACTGGGCTTGATCCCACCGATCTCCCCCAACTTCAGCGTGTTGGTCGAGGCACCCGAGCAGAGCGTCGGGTCGGCGCCGCACTGGGTCTCGAACCGTCCGAAGGAGAAGAAGAAGATGGCGTCGGCCTGGTCGTGGTTGTTCAGGATGGACGCCGTCTCGTTCTGGAAGATCACGTGGTTCGGGTCCTCACCGCCGTAGGGGAAGGTGCCGGTCAGGCCCAGCATGCTGACCCAGTCCGACTCGACGCCCGAGCCGGCGTTGGCCATGTAGACGGCGATCGGCGCAGCGGCGGAACCGCCGTAACAGGCCCAGTTCGGTGTGAGGTAGGTCTGGCCGGCAAACGAGTTGATCCCGTTGCAGCCCTGGTCCTTGTAGATGGAGGTCAGCTGCGGGACGGTCAGGTTCGTGACGGCGGCCGACGGGGTGGCGGTGCCACCCACCGAGGTCCAATGGATCCAGTCGACCGCGTCCATGGCGTAGGCCACGAAGTTGAGACCCTTGTCGTCACCCGTCGAGCCCGACGAGGTCAGCGCCGGGGCACGGGCCGAGGTGGCCAGGTCGATCGGCGCCACTTTGATGGGGCTGCCCTTCGAGGTGGCGCCGACACCGTGGGTGCCCTGGTCCTCGAGCTGCTGGATGCCGTTGGAGGAACCGATGGGCGGCACTTCGACGAGCACGTCATTGAACGGGTTTTCGTGGGCGAACGTGGTGTAGCCCTGCTCTCCGACCGCAGGTGTGGTCGTCACCGTGATGTTGTCCGACGCCTGGGTGCTCTTCGCCTTGGTGCTGATGTCGATGGTCGTGCTGGTCGGAATGCTCGTGATGACCGTTCCGGCGGCGATGGCGCCGGCCGAGTCGGTGACCGCGTCGTTGGCGAGGAAGCCCGTGGTGCTGCTGACCGTGACGGTCTTGGTCTTCTTGACCGTCGAGCCGCTGACCGTGGTGGTGATCGGTGCTGACAGGGTGGTGCCTGGTTCCCCGTTGAGCCCGGGGCAGCCGATGTCCAGCGGCTGCGCGGTACCGCTCAGCGAGGTCAGGTCACATCCGGGTGCGGCATTGAAGTCGGCGGCCAGCTGCACCAGCATCTGGTAGGAGGTGGCCGATCCGCCCTGGTAGATGTAGTACTGCGCCGCGCCGGCATTGCCGCCACTGGACTGGGTGGCCAGAGCCGGGCTGGCGAATCCGGCCACTCCGAGGCATGCCCCGAGCAACCCCGCCCCGAGCCCGGCCGCGCGCTGGCGTGCCGAAAGCTTCCTCCGCATGCGTCTCTCCTTTGTAATGAGAAGTATTTACATAAACTTCAGTTAGTCAGTGTTATTTATCAGATTTAGAGGGCGCCCTGTCAACTCTTGTTGCCTCGCAGGTGAAACCTGGAGTGCCGAGGGTGAACGGGAGGGATGCCTCGGGTTACGGGGGCGTGACGGATCGCCCGGCGCGGCCGACTGGGGGTGTCGCGAGGGTCCGCCCGTCACCAGGACGGGTTCGGCCGGGGTGGCCGGCCGGACGGCCGGACGTGGCGGGGTCCGGGATGGCGCCCGGTCGGCGGCTAGGCCGGGGTGGGTGCGGTGCCGGCCAGGTGGTGGGCGGCCCGCGAGGCCAGAGCGACCAGGGTGAGCGTGGGCCCGTAGCCGCTCGAGGTGACGAAGACCGAGGAGTCGGCCACCACCACGTTGTCGAGCGTGTGCACCCTGCCCCAACGGTCGACGACCGAGGTCGCCGGGTCGTCGCCCATGCGGGCGGTCCCGATCACGTGGCGGCTCTCGGGGACCGGCGTCGACCCGATGCCGTGGTACGAGACCCCGGGGGAGGACGTGTGGATCACGTATTCGGCCCCCATCTCCTCGAGGACCCGCTGGAGGATCTTGCCGTGGTGCTTGGAGGCGGCCAGCTCGTGTGCCCCGGGCTGGTAGGTGACCCGGGCCACCGGCAGCCCGCGGGCGTCGCGGATGGAGGGGCTGAGGTCCACCGTGTTGGTCTCGTAGGGCAGGTCCTCCCCCTGCATGATGAAGGCCCACATGTGCTCGCGGAAGTTCGACTGGCGCATGACCTCGGCGTGCAGCTTGCCCCACGGGCTATGGCGCGCCTCCATCATGGGCGTCCCTCCCCCGCTGTGCTCGACCAGGCCGCCGCGGATCCAGGGCAGGCCGGCTTCCTTGGCCGCGGCGCGGGCCGCGTCGTCCTGGATCATGGCGTCGTCGTGCACGTGGGTGACCGAGCGGCCCTTGTGCGGGTGCAGGTTCAATGTCGGCAGGTGGCCGACGACGATGGTCTGGAAGTGCACCATGAGGTGGCGCCCGAGCGCCGGGTGCTCGAGGCCTGACAGCAGGAGCAGGCGCGGCGTCTCGATGGCCCCGCCCGCCACGATCACCAGGTCGGCCGACATGGTGTGGGTGGCACCCGCGGCGTCGATGTACTCGACGCCCGTGGCCCGCCGCCCCTCGATCAGGATGCGGCTGACGCAGGTCTCGGGCATCAGCTCCAGGCGCCCGGTCGCCATGGCCCGGGTCAGCAGCGCCACCGGGTCGCCCTTGGCGTGGATGGGGCAGCCGAAGAACGCGCAGTAGCCGCAGTTGTTGCAGGCCGGCCGGCCGTCGTAGGCGATGCTGTTGGCCGCGGTCGGCGCATCGTAGGGATGCAGGCCGACTCTCTCCGCGGCGGCCGACGACAGCAGCGCGCCGTACATCGGCGCCCCGGGTGGCATCGGGTAGGGCCCACTGCGCCAGGCGGCGAAGGGGTTGGCGCCCTCGCGGCCCGACACGCCGATGGCCCGCTCGACCTCGGTGTAGTACGGCTCGAGCTCGTCGTACTCGAGCGGCCAGTCGTCGACGTGGGCGTCCTCCTGGGGCCCGTTGGCCGAGCGCAGGTGGAAGTCCTCCTCGCGAAAGCGCGGCACCTTGCCGTCGGCGTGCACGCCGCCGCCGCCGACCGTGGTCGGGATGGAGTTGACCTCGCCGACGTGGGTGTGCTCGCCGTCGGCCGCCGAGACCCGGAAGGCCCGCGGCTCGATGATCGGATCCGGTCCCAAGAAGTAGCGCGAGATGAACTTGATCTCGTCGTTCGAGTAGTCGCGGCCGGGCTTGGTCATGTCGTCGGGGTCGAGGAGGTGGTTGCGTCCCTTCTCGAGCATGCGCACGGACCAACCGGCCCGGGTCAGCACTTCGGCAGCGGTGGCGCCGCCCGGACCCGAACCGATGATGAGGGCCTCGGACGTCATGGCTGGGACACCTCGGCGTCGCTGTAGCCCCGGGGCTGCACGTCGCCCTCCCAGCCGATGGCGGCCCACCCCACCCCGTCGCGGTTGCCCCCGTACTCGGGCACGCCGTACATGCCCTCGCAACAGTGCTGCCACAGCAGCTCGCGGAACTCCTGGTTCTCGTCGGCTCGCAGCCGCCGGCGCTGCTCTTTGCCGTCCACCGCGGTGAAGTCGGCCCCGAGCGCGGCCAGCCCGGTGCGGTAACGCTCCTGCAACCCGGTCACCGGACCGTTGAACTCGCGCTCGGGCCGGCCCTGCGAGCCCTCCAGGCGGATGCGCCAGGCCAGCTCGTCGAGCCGGGGCAGCGGGATGAAATCGGCGAAACCCGCCTCCCCCCCGTGGCGGCCCGACGACGGCCCGCCGGCCCAGATACGGGGCGGGTCGAAGCTGAAAGCACCGAGGAAGATGTCGATGTAGTCGGCCACACCCGCTTCGTCGGCTCCGACCGCCCCCTGGTAGGAGGGCATCATCTGGGCACAGGCCGCCTGCAGGGTGGCGTACTCGTCTTCGCTGAACCAAACCGGCATTGGGCCAAACGTAGTCCGGGGCACGGCCCGTTTGCTGACACTGTTGTCAGGTTCGGATCAGCTCCCGTCGGGCGAGTTGAAGGGCGCCCAGCTGCCCCCGGCCCGGCGCACCACCCAGGCCACAGCCCGCTCCCCCTCGTCGAGCGCTTCGCGGACCAGGTTGCCGGTCTGGGCCGCCCCGAGGTCGCAGGCGCGCAGGGCGTTGGCCATCACGCGGAACCCGGGTCCGCGGTAGTGGCGGCCCACGATGCGCACCGGCATGGTGGGCAGGCGCAGCGTCCAGCACACCAGGCCGCCGGCGATCTCGGGCACCGACCAGGCGTGGCGGTGCACGTCGGCGTAGCGGCCGGTGACCACGGCCACCGTGTTCTCGAGCGCCTCTGATCCGGCCTCGAAGTAGTGCGAGTGGGCCAGCACGTCGCCGTGCCCCGGCGCGTTGGTGCGCATCCGCGTCCCGCCGAAGGTGGAGCCGGTCGGGGCGGCCCCGAAGATGCCGAGCTCGGCCACGGCGTCGCCCGGCGCCTTCTCCGAGAAGAAGTGTGCGGTGTCCACGTGGAGCTGGCGCAGCTGGTCGACCGTCATGCCGGGGCTGCCGGCCACGACGACATCGGTGCAGCGCAATCCGTAGTCGGCCAGCGCGACCCCGGTCACCACCGATCCGAAACTGTGGGCCACCACCGTGAGGCTCTGGGACTCGGTCAGGTCGAGCCAGTCGACGAAGGCCACCAGGTCGCTCCCCGCCGTCATCAGGTCGGCGTCGCACTCAATCGACTCGGTCGCCGCGTCGAAGAGGTCGAGTGGGTTGTCGTAGCCCTTCCACAGGACGACGGCGGTGTCGTCCGCCGCCACGTAGAGATTCATGGCGGCGGGAATCCAGTCGTCGCACATGTTGGTGCCGTCGCCCACGCCGGGCACCACCAGGGCCACGTGGCGCGCCGAGTCGAGGTCGCCGAAGAGCACGGCGTAGTGCTGGAGCTGGGGCCGGTAGAGGAGGATCCGGCCGCCGCACGAGAGCAACGTCTGCAACAGGGCGGTCCGCGAGTCGTCCCCCTGGGTGTAGGCCGCGGCCAGGTCCATCTTGACCGCTTGGAGATTGCTGGCCGCCCGCCGCGCCAGTGGGTTGCTGTCGCTCATCTGTCTGCCGCCGGAGCTCCTCGTCGTGGCGTCGTGGCTTCGTCGCACGCACAGCGCTCCCTCACCGCAGCTGGGGAGCCTGCGTAACCTAGTTCGTCATGGGCTCCGGCCTGGCCATCCTCGCCGCCGTGCTCTTCGCGCTCGGCACCGTCCTCCAGCAGAAGGGCACCATGGCCACCGGGGACGACGACGCCCGTTTCCTGCTCCACATTCTGCGCAGGCCGGTCTGGTTGGCCGGCGCCGCACTGCAAGCGACGGGGTGGGTGGTCCAAGCCATGGCCTTGGACCGGGCGTCGCTCGTCGTGGTCCAGTCACTCACCGCGCTCAGTCTCGTCCTGGCTCTGCCCCTCGGCGTCGCGCTGACCGGCCAGCACATCGGCCGTCGCGAGCTGGCCGGCGCACTCTGCACCATGCTCGGGATCGTCTTCTTCATCTCGGCCGGACAGCCCCAGGGCGGGACGACCCACCCGGGCGCATCGGCGTGGTGGACCGCCTGCCTCGTCACGGGCGCGCTCGTGGGCACGCTGTTCCTGGTGGGCCGGCACTACACCGGCGCCGCCAAAGCGCTGACCTACGGCGCCGCGGCCGGACTGGGCTACGGCCTCCAGGCCGCTGTGACCAAGACCTTCGTCACCGAGCTGGGCGGCGGCACCCTCGGCCTGCTGTCGAGCTGGTCGACCTACATCCTCGTCGTCTCTGCGGTCAGCGGCTTCGCGCTGCAGCAATCGTCGCTCAAGACCGGCGTGCTGGCGCCGGCCATGGCGTCGGCCAACTCTGTCACCCTCTTCTCGAGCGTCATCCTCGGCATGGCCGTCTACGGCGAGACGCTCTCGAAGAGCGGCACCTCGCACTCGGGCGCCGCGGTGATCGGCCTCTTGATCGCCATCGTCGGCATCGCGCTGCTCGCCGGCTCGGACGCACCGGAACCGAGCGCCCCGGGCGCGCCGGGCGTCTCGGCGGTCACATGAACCTGGCCACCACGTGGTGGGCCTACATCCTGCTCTTCCTCGTCGTGGCGGCGTCGTGGGCCGGCGTGCCCTTCGTCGGCGCCACCGGCCTGACCGCGGCTTCCGTGGCGGCCAGCCAGGGCCAGCTCAACTTGGTCGCAGTGATCGTGGTGGCCACGGCCGGCGGGGAGGCGGGCGGCCTGCTCGGTTACGCCGTCGGCGATCGCTGGGGCCGCCGGCTGCTGGAACGGCCGGGCAAGCACCAGGCCGGCCGGCAGAGACTGGTCGAACGCGGCGAGGCCGCCTACGCCCGCTGGGGACCGGTGGCGGTCTTCGTCACCCCCGCCGTCGTCTCGGGCACGGCCAAGATGCGCCACGGGCTGTTCGCGCTGTGGAACCTGGTCGCGTCGTTCGCCTTCGCGCTGGCGGTCGCGGCCAGCACCTATGGGATCAGTCGGCTGCTCTCGGGGAGCCATACCGGGAAGGACATTGCCAGCCTGGTGCTCGGGCTGCTGGTGGGCACCCTGATCATGGTGCGACACCGACGCCGAGTGGCGGCCCGGCGCGCCGAGCCGGACCCCGCCTGATCGTCGGCCGGCGGATCAGCGCGGCAAACCGAGAATGCGCCCGGCGATGATGTCGCGCTGCACCTGCGAGGTGCCGCCCGCGATGCCCGCCGCCTTGCTCCAGAGCCACTGCCGGCCCCAGGGACCGGATTCGGCGGCGGCGCCGTCGCGGCCGGTCACCAGCAGGGCCGCCTCGGCCATGCCCTGGGTCATGGTGGTCCAGGTGAGCTTGACCCAGCTCGACTCGGGTCCCGGTTCCTCGCCACGCCCGAGCCGGGTGAGCGTGCGCAGGTTGTGCAGCCGCAGCACGCCGAGGTCCACGTAGGCCCGGGCCAACGCGTCGGCCACGAGCGGATCGTCGAGCGACCCGTTGGCCCGCGCCGCGTCGTAGAGGCGGGCCAGGTAGGTCTCGTGCACCACCTGCTCCTTGAAGGGGAAGTTGGTGCCGCGCTCGTGGGCCAGCGTCGAGCCGGCCACCGTCCAGCCCTGACCCTCGATGCCGACGAGCTGCTCGGCCGGGACGAACACGTCGGTCAGGAAGACCTCGTTGAACTCGGCGTCCCCGGTCATCTGGACGAGCGGCCGCACCTCCACACCGGGCGCCGCCATGTCGACGATCAGCGCCGAGATGCCCTGCTGGGGACGGGGCGCCTCGGGATCGGTCCGGGCCAGGCACAGCCCCCACGTGGCGAACTGCGCGTAGGAGGTCCACACCTTGCGCCCGGTCACGACGTAGCCGCCCTCGACCGGCACGGCGCGCGTGCTCAGCGAGGCCAGGTCGCTGCCGGCGTCGGGCTCGCTGAAGAGCTGGCACCAGATCTCCTCGGCCGAGAGGATCTTGGGCAGGTAGAGCAGGCGCTGGTCCTCGCTCCCATGGGCCAGCAGGGTGGGACCGACGAGGTTGATGCCGACCCGGTTCACCGGTTGGGGCGCCTGCGAGCGGGCGTACTCGCTCTGGTAGAGCGCGACTTGCACCGGGGTCGCGCTGCGTCCGCCGTAGGCCTCGGGCCAGTGCACCCCGACCCAGCGATCGGCCGCCAACGCGGCCTGCCACTGGCGGCCCCAGGCCACCTCGTCCGCCAGGTCGACGAAGGCGGGCGGCCGCGTCAGGTGCTCGACCAGCCAGGCGCGGAACGACGCGGCGAACGCCTCGTCGTCGCCTTTTAGCGCCAGATCCATGCGTGCCTCGAGCCTGACATCGAGGTCACGTTAGTGGGGTGGCGGGATAGGGTCCGTGCCGATGACGGCGCGCCTGCGAGCCACGTGGGTGCCCAGTCGGGCCCGCCACTACCGGCGCCCGGGCGGGCCGTGGCAGGTGCCCACGCTCGACGCGCTGCTCTCTAGCGGTGGCGGCGAGATCGTCGACGGATCGACCCGGCTCTCGGCGACCCAGGCCGACGCGCTCGTGGCCTCGGTGGCCGGCGGCCTGCGCGCCCGGGGCGTGCGCCGGGGTGAGGCCGTGGCCTGGCAGGTGCCCAACAGCCTGGCCGCCGCCGTGCTCACCCGGGCCTGCTGGCGGCTGGGGGCGGTGGCGACACCGGTCCTGCACTCGTTCGGCCTGGCCGACGTCGAGAAAGCACTGGCCCAGGTCGAGCCCAGGCTGGTGGTGGAGCTGGGCGCCGACGCGCTGTCGGATCCGGTGGCGCTCGACGAGGCGCTGGGCGGCCCGCCGGTGGCGGCCGACCTGAACGGCACCCGTCCCTCGGATGTGGCCCTGGTCCTGTTCACCTCGGGCTCGACCGGGGTGCCCAAGGCGGTGCTGCACACGCAGCGCGGGCTGAGCTGGAAGGCGTCGCTCATGGCGCAGGTGCACGGCCTCGGCGGGGACGACGCCGTGCTGATGCCGGCACCGATGGCCCACATCTCGGGCATGCTCAACGGGGTGCTGCTGCCCGGGGCGGTCCGGATGCGCTCGGTGCTGGTGCGACGCTTCGACGCGGAGCAGGCGCTCGAGTTGGTGGCCCGTGAGCGCATCTCGTTTCTGGCCGGACCACCCACCTTCTTCATCGCCATGGGGACGGCGCTGGCGGGGCGGGGCGACGTCGACGTCTCGTCGGTGCGCCTGATCTCGAGCGGCGGCGCGTCGGTCACTCCCGCCTTCGTGGAGGACACGGCGCGCACGTTCGACTGCCGGGTCAAGCGGACCTACGGCTCGACAGAAGCGCCGACGGTGACGACGAGCCGGGACGACGACTCGTTCGAGAAGGCACGCGACACCGACGGGCGCGCCGTGGGCGAGGTCGAGCTGCGCATCTCGGACCCCGAGTCCGGGGCACGCCGGGCCACCGGCGACCCGGGCGAGCTCTGGGTGCGCGGTCCCGAGATGTTCGCCGGCTACGCCGATGAGGCCCAGACGACCACGGTCATCGCCCCGGGCGGCTGGTTCCGCACCGGGGATCTGGCCACGGTGGACGACGAGGGCTGGGTCCGCATCGTCGGCCGGCTGAAGGACGTCATCATCCGCGGCGGCGAGAACATCTCGGCCTCCGAGGTGGAGGCGGCGCTCGAGGCGCACCCCGAGGTGCGGCACGCCGTCGCCGTGGGGTACCCGGACCCGCTCATGGGCGAGCGGGTGGCCGCGTTCGTCGAAGCGCGCGGGCCCTTCGACCTCGAGGAGTGCCGGCGCTGGTTCTCCAGCCGCGGCATCGCCGTCTTCAAGACGCCCGAGAAGGTCGAACGACTCGACCAGCTGCCGTTGCTGGGTTCGGGCAAGGCCGACCGGGCCGCGCTCCGTCGGCGCGCCGCCGCGAGCTGACGTTCGGGTCGGCGCCGGCCGGGTCTGGCCCGCGGCCCGGAATGCCGCGACCGCTCGAGGGGGCGGCGATAGCGTCCTCGTGGTGCCGCGGCGCAACCTGATCCCGTTCGCATTGCTGGCGGTGCTCGTGGTCCTCGCTTTGCTCTTCGCCGTGCTCGGCCAGACCTCGTCGCCGAGCCGGGGGTCGATCGCCGTGCAGAACGCGGCCGGCGCCACCTTCGGTGACCCGACGGGATCGACGTCCTTCTCCATGAACGTGGCCAACTCGCTGGCGCCGACACTGCATTCGAGCGCCATCACCCAGGAGCGGCTCGTCGTGTACAGCGCGCCGTCCCGCCTCACGGTGTACCAACGGTCCGCCACGCGTCCCCCCGTGCGTGTCGCGGTCCTCGGTGCGAAGGCCATCCCGTGCGTCCTGAGCGCCTACGCCTCCATGGTCGGGGGCGGCACGGCGTGGGACGGCAACGGCGACAGCTACACACGGGTCGAGAGCCTGGCCGACTACACGGGCCGCGTCCCCCACTCTTCCGGTTCGACCTGCGCCCCCCAGCCGAGCGCCGTCCACGGCACGGTGGCCGAGCAGGCCATTCTCAGATCGGGCTATCTGGTCGAGGTCACGATCATCGTCAGCGTGCCGGCGCAGCGACTGCCCGACGGCCAACCGGCGACGTACGGCGTGGAGGGCGAGCGGCTGCAGCTGCTGACGATCGGCGGTACCTCGGTGGCCGACCTGTAGCCAGCGCGGGTCAGGAAAGGCTCTCGCCCGCCTCGAGGCGGGCCCGCAAGATGCCGGCGATGCGGTCGCGCTGCGTTGCGGCATCGCCGAAGCTGACCTGGTCGAGTTGCGCCCGCTTCAGGTAGAGGTGCATGTCGTGCTCCCAGGTGAAGCCGATGCCTCCGTGCACCTGCAGGCCGGTGGCCATCACGCGGCGCGAGGCGTCGGAGCACCAGGCCTTGGCCATGCTGGCGGCCAGCGAACGCTCGCGGTCACCGGCGGCGCCGCACCAGGCGGCGAAGTACACCGTCGAGCGCATGCCCTCCACGTCGACCAGGGCATCGGCCAGCATGTGCTTGACGGCCTGGAAGGAGCCGATCGGCTTGCCGAACTGCACCCGGTCCTTGGCGTAGGCGACCGTCATGGCGAGCACGTGGTCGGCCGCTCCGAGCATTTCCGCGCTGACCAGGGTGGCGGCGCGATCGAGGGCCGCGGCGACCGCGTCGGCAGCGCCGAGGCGCCGGGCCGGGGTGCGATCGAAGCGCAGGGTCCCGAGCTCGCGGGTGCGGTCCATGGCCGGCAGCGCTTCGGGCCGGGGCCCGTCTCGCTGGTCGACGGCGAACACGTCGCCGTCGGTGACGATCACCGCCAGGTCGGCCGAGGGTGCGTACGCAGCGGGTGGCGTCGCGCCGCTCAGGAGCACCCCGTCGCCGTCCGGCTCGGCCGTGACGCCGGCGCCGGGCGCCCAGGCCACGCAGGCGACGGCCGCGCCCTCGCTGAGCGCCTCACGCCATTCCTTGGTCCACCCCTGGCCCCGGGCCTCGGGCTCACCGAGCGCGCCCAGCGCCACGACGGAGGAGAGGAAGGGAACCGCAGCGAGGCGGCGACCGATCTCCTCGCACAGCACGGCGGTCTCGACCAGGCCGAGGCCGAGGCCGCCCTCGTCCTCGGGGATCTCGAGCGCCAGCCAGCCCTGTTCGGCCATGGCCGACCACGCCGCGGTGTCGTAGCCGGCCGGGGCATCGACCGCGCTCGCATCGCCGACCTCGCCTGCTCCGGGCAGCGTGCCGACCACCGACCCGGTCCCGACCCTGGCTCGCAGCGCGTCGTGGCCGGCCAGCCGGTCCAACAACGTGACGGCCGCGCCGCGCAGAGCCTGCTGGTCGCTCGAGAGGTCGAAGTCCACGGCGGCGCAGTCTACGGTCCGCGCTGACACGGGTGTCACCTTGCTGAACACCTGTGCCATGCTCGAGCGCATGGATCTGCGCGCCACCCCCGAGCAGGAGTCTCTTCGGCTCGCGTTCAGGGAATGGCTGGTCGAGCACCTGCCCTGGCCCTACGGCGTCGGCCTGCCACCGCGCTTCGACGACCTGGCCGAGACGGTGGCGTTCGGGCGGCGCTGGCAGGCCGCGCTGGCCGCGGACCGTTGGGTCGGCGTCACCTGGCCCGAGGAGTACGGCGGCCGGGGCCTCGGCGCACTCGAGAACTACGTGGTGATCGAGGAGCTGGCCCGCGCCCGCGCCCCCGAGCTGGTGGGCCGCATCGGCATCAACCTGGTCGGGCCCACCCTGCTGGCCCACGGCACGCCCGAACAGAAGGAGCGCTTCCTGTCGCGGATCCTGGCGGCGGACGAAATGTGGTGCCAACTCTTCAGCGAGCCCGACGCCGGTAGCGACCTGGCCTCCCTCACCACCCGGGCCGTGCCGGTCGAGGGCGGCTACCGGGTGAGCGGGCGCAAGGTGTGGACGTCCTACGCCCAGTTCGCGGACTGGGGCCTGTGCCTGACCCGCTCCGATCCCGACGCCCCCAAACGCCAACAGGGCATCACGGCCCTCATCGTCGACATGCACGCCGACGGGGTGGGTGTGCACCCGCTCGTCCAGTCCACCGGCGAGGCCGAGTTCAACGAGGTCGAGCTGGACGAGGTCTTCGTCCCCGACGACCGGCGGGTCGGGGCGGAGGGCGCAGGCTGGGGCGTCGCCGGTTCCACCCTGGCCCACGAGCGCGGGGTGAACCCGCGTCAGTTGGTCATCCACGCACAGCTCATCGAGGAGCTCCTGCGACTGGCCGAGTCCAACGGGAGCTTCGACAATTGGCGCCTGCGCCAGGAGCTGGCCCAGGCCGCGACCGAGGTGCGGCTCTTCCAATTGCACAACTGGCGCTCCCTCACCCGGCTGTCCAAGGGCGAGGCACCCGGTCCAGAGGGCAGCGCCCTCAAGCTCTACTGGAGCGAGATGTCCAAACGGCTGCACCAGACGGCGATGGACGTGCTGGGCGAGGCGTCGCCGCTGTGGGAAGGTGCGCCCGACAATCCGGCCGGCGGGGCGTGGCAGCGCTCGTGGCTCTACTACCAGGCCTCGTCGATCTTCGCCGGGACGAACGAGATCCAGCGCACCCTGGTGGGCGAGCGGGTGCTCGGCCTTCCCCGCGGTTGACCGTGCCCGGCCCGCTGCACGGCGTCCGCGTGATCGACGCGGGCACCCGCATTTCCGCGCCCTTCTGCGCCGGCCTGCTGGGCGAGCTCGGCGCGGACGTGATCAAGGTCGAGTTGCCCGGCGGCGGCGACTTCATGCGCACCATGGGGCCGTTCGTCCCCGTCGAAGGCGAACCCGACTACTCGCTGGCCTGGGCCGTCGAGGGTCGGGGGCGCCGCGGCGTCACCTGTGACCTCCGCCACCCGGAGGGCAAGGAGCTCTTCAAGCGGCTGGTCGCCACGGCCGACGTGCTGTGCGAGAACTTCCGGCCGGGCACCATGGAGCGCTGGGGGCTGGGACCCGACGACCTGGGCGACGACCTGGTCTACGTGCGCATCAGCGTGTTCGGACAGTCGGGTCCGTACTCGCCCCGGCCCGGGCTCGATCGGCTGGGCATCGCCTTCGGCGGGCTGCTGCACCTGACCGGCGAGCCCGACCGCCCGCCGGTCCGTCCCGGCGTCACCGTGTCGGATTACCTCACCGGCACCTTCGCGGCGTTCGCCGCGGTGGCCGCCCTCTACGGCCGCGACACCGCCGGCGGCGGGGGCGACGTGATCGACGCCCCGCTCTACGCGTCGGTGCTGCGCATCCTCGAATGGACCCTGGCCGCCCACGACCGCCTGGGCACGGTGCGCCAGCGGGAAGGCAACCGCCTGTCGAACTCGGCTCCGCTCGACAACTACCCCACCGCCGACGGCTTCTACATCTGCATCGTGGCCGGGTCCGACGCCAACTTCGCCCGGCTGTGCGCCGCCATGGACCGCGACGACCTCACCCACGACGCCCGCTACGCCACCCTGGCCGAACGCGCCGCCCGGGGCGACGAGATCAATGGCGTCGTCGCGGCCTGGACCTCGTCGCTCACGGCGTCGGAGATCACGGCCCGCTGCGTCGAGCACGACGTGCCGGTCGGCACGGCCTACAGCGCGGCCGACATCTTCGCCGACCCGCACATGACGGCCCGGGGCGACCTGGTCCCGGTGGACGATCCCGTGATCGGGACGGTGCGCCAGCAGGCGCCATTCCCCCGACTGGCCAAGCACCCGGCCCCGGTGCCGACCGGTGCACCTCGCCTGGGCCAGCACAATCGCGAGGTGTGGTGTGACCTGGTCGGCCTCTCGGAGTCCGAGCTGGCCGACCTCACCGAGCGCGGCGTCGTCTGACCGGTGCAGTGATCGACAACCTTCTTCGGTTCGAACACATACTTGGTCAATGAAGGACCACCAGGTTGTCGCCGCGATCCTGCAGGAGGACAGCGCAGTCTTGCTCTGCCATCGCTCGCCAAGCCGATTGTGGTTCCCAGACGTCTGGGACTTTCCGGGTGGCCACGTCGAGGCTGGCGAGCGTCCGGAGGACGCGCTGCGGCGTGAGTTGGTCGAGGAGCTCGGGGTCATGGTCGAAGATCTCGGGAACGGGCCCGTCCTGAGGCAGATCGACTCCGAGGCTGGCTTGGATCTCACCGTGTGGATCTCGCGTCGTTGGCGAGGCACAGTCACCAATCGCCAGCCCGAAGAGCACGACGCCATTGGCTGGTTCGAGATGGGTCAGCTTGACGGGCTCAGCTTTGCGGACCCTTCCTATCTGACCCTGCTGCAAGATCTGCTGGTTGAGTAGAGCCTGTGCTGGATCGAGCGCTGCTGCTGTCTCGCGACGGACGACACGCAAACGTTGCCTCGTACGGCGTTCCTAGCCCCCGCTCACCAGGCGGCCGAGGAACGAGGCCCCGCCGAAGGTGAAGATGCCGCCGTCGGCCGCAGCCAGCCAGTAGCCGTTGGTGGCGTTGTCAGGGGCCATGCCCACCACGGGGGCCACCAGCGGCGTGCCGCCGGTCGAGCCGTCGAAGGGGGCGTTGCCGAAGGTGAAGATGCCCCCGTCGGAGGCCACGAAGCGATAGCCCTTGCCGTTGGCGTTGGCCTCCATGCCCACGATGGGCTGGTTGAGGTGGATCGAGCCCGTGCTTCCGAAGAAGGGGGCGTCGAAGCTGAAGATGCCGCCGTCGGACGCCACCTCCCAGTAGCCGCCGGTGCTGGCGTCGTCGGCCATGCCCACGATGGGCCGGTTGAGGGCCTGGCCACCCATGGACCCGTGGAAGGCGGCGTCGCCGAAGCTGAAGATGCCGCCGTCGGACGCCACCATCCAGTAGCCGTGTCCGTCGGGGGTCGAGGCCAGCCCGACGATGGGCTTGTTCAGCCGCAACGAGCCGGTGGATCCGTAGAAGTGGGCGTCACCGAAGCTGAAGATGCCGCCGTCCGCGCCCACCAGCCAGTAGCCGCCGCCGTCGGGCGTCGCCGTGATGCCGACGATGGGGGCGTTGAGCGCGCCGCTGAGCGAGCCGTCGTTCTGGGCGGCACCGAAGTTCCCGACCTTCCCGCTGGCCTCGGCCTCCCAGTAGCCGGTGCCGTTGGGCAGCGGGGCGACGCCGACGACGTTGGAGTTGGCCACCAGGTTCGACACCTGGCCCCAGGTACTCGAGACGTCAGCGGGCGCACCGCACGAACTGACGAAGACAATGGCGATGGATCCGGCTCTCTGGGCCGCGCCCATGGAGAGCACCGGCGGACCGGCGGGGCAGGTGGGGTACTCGTGCAGGATGATGTCGCGGTGGCCCCAGCAACCGCCGGGCGTGGCCGGGCGGCACGATCCGTTGACCGTGGCGGCCGGCGATCCGCCCCACCCGTCGTCGTACATCCAGTAGTCGTCGGCCTGCAGGAGCGAGGCGGAGCTCCCGGCCCAGACCGCTCCCCCAAAGGTGATCGGCGCGCCGCCGGTCAGTGTCGACGGGAGCGCCGGGTCGGTCCCCCCGTTGGCCCCGGCCAGCGCGTCGAAGTCCAGCTGGCTGGTGATGTAATCGATCGGGGGCAGGCCGCGATCGATGCGCTCCTCGTTCACCACGGTCAATGCCTGTTGGTCGACCGGGAGCGCGGCCAGCCCCGACTCGGACACGTTCATCGGTCCGACGCCCTCGGCGGCCCGCCCCGCGTCGACGGACTGCAGCCAGTCCGCGCTGCTGGGAGCGATGTTGGCCGGCGGGTTCGACGGGGGCAGGATCCCGGCCGCGGCCGCGGGGGCGCCGGCCTCCACGAGCGCGGAGCACACGGAGAGCGAGAGCGACAACGTCAACGTCAGTACGGCAATGGTTCCTGCAGCGAACAACACAGCCGTCGCCTGACGGCGGGCACGACGAAGCACCCGTGGTCCCTCCCTCTTCACCCTCGACCCAAAGGGACTATCGGGAGTTCCGCCCGGGAACTGAATGGGACCTTTTGACGAAATGTTGTGCAGAACCCGCTGCGGCATCGCTCCCGTCCGAGACGCCTGGCTCACCAGATGTCCCGAACTGGCCTGCTGCCTGCACTGTTCCTGGCGAGATCGGACCGAGGACGCACTGCATCGGCCGTGTAGGCCGGCGGCCAGGCGGTCCGGTGGTCCGGTGGTCCGGTGGTCAGAGAGGCCGGATCCGACCCGGATCCGTCCGGAGATGGGGCCGGGACTTCCTGGGGGAACTAGCCCCCGCTCACCAGGCGGCCGAGGAACGAGGCCCCGCCGAAGGTGAAGATGCCGCCGTCGGCCGCAGCCAGCCAGTAGCCGTTGGTGGCGTTGTCAGGGGCCATGCCCACCACGGGGGCCACCAGCGGCGTGCCGCCGGTCGAGCCGTCGAAGGGGGCGTTGCCGAAGGTGAAGATGCCCCCGTCGGAGGCCACGAAGCGATAGCCCTTGCCGTTGGCGTTGGCCTCCATGCCCACGATGGGCTGGTTGAGGTGGATCGAGCCCGTGCTTCCGAAGAAGGGGGCGTCGAAGCTGAAGATGCCGCCGTCGGACGCCACCTCCCAGTAGCCGCCGGTGCTGGCGTCGTCGGCCATGCCCACGATGGGCCGGTTGAGGGCCTGGCCACCCATGGACCCGTGGAAGGCGGCGTCGCCGAAGCTGAAGATGCCGCCGTCGGACGCCACCATCCAGTAGCCGTGTCCGTCGGGGGTCGAGGCCAGCCCGACGATGGGCTTGTTCAGCCGCAACGAGCCGGTGGATCCGTAGAAGTGGGCGTCACCGAAGCTGAAGATGCCGCCGTCCGCGCCCACCAGCCAGTAGCCGCCGCCGTCGGGCGTCGCCGTGATGCCGACGATGGGGGCGTTGAGCGCGCCGCTGAGCGAGCCGAGCTTGGCCGCCGACCCGAAAGCGGCCACGGTGCCGTTGGACTCGGCCTCCCAGTAGCCGGTGCCGTTGGGCAGCGGGGCGATCCCGATGGTCTGGGAGTTGGACGCGACCTGGGTCGCTGCCTGGCTCCACGAAATGGTGACGTCGGACGGCACCTGGCACGAGCTCACGAAGATGGCGGCCAGAGAGCCGCCGTTGTAGCCGTTGGGAGAGTAGGCGGCGCCCATGGAGAGCACCGGCGGGCCCGAGGGGCAGTTGGCGTACTCGTGCAGGATGATGTCGCGGTGGCCCCAGCATTCGCTCGGGTTTGAGGGCGAGCACAGCTCGTTGGTGGTGGACGTGCCACCCCAGCCGTCGTCGTACATCCAGTAGAAGTCCGCCTCGAGGGGGTTCGACAGCCCGCCGGCCCAGATGGAACCGCCCCAGGTGACTCCGGATCCGCCGGAGAGCGACGTGGGGAAGGAAGGGTCGGACCCGCCGTTGGCCCCGGCCTGCGCGTAGGAGTCCAGCTGGCTGGTGATGTAATCGATCGGGGGCAGACCCCGGTCCGCCCGCTCCTCGTTGACCACGGTGAGCACCTGCTGGTCGATCGGGAGGCCCGAGAGCGACGACTCGACGATGTTCATCGGTCCCACGCCCTCGGCGCTCCTGCCCGCGTCGATGGACTGCAGCCAGTCCGAACTGCTGGGCGAGATGTTGGCCGGCGGGTTCGACGGCGGCAGAATCCCGGCCGCGGCCGCGGGGGCACCCGTCACCAGAATTGCCGCACCGGCCGTGCTGAGCACGGCGAGCGGCGCGATGAGCGCAGCAATACAACGACGGGCACGGCGATCCACCTAGATTTCCCCCTCTTGATCTCGCGTCCGCCGACAGTATGGGGAAAGTTGCGCGAGAATTGAATGGGCCCTTATGACTATATGAGTGCGTGCTCTAATACCCATTGAACTGGGTAAACAGGGGTAAAAATCACGGGGTTGTTGACCCGTTGTTGCCGACTTGATAACCGCTTGTCAATGAATTCTTTGACGAAATATGGCGGTTGCATCAAGTTGCGCTTTGAGCGCAATAAGAGTCAGCGCGGCGGAACAAAGCCGGTGTCGACACGGCCGCAGCGGGGCACGCCGCCCTCCTATCCGATCAGTGTCGGCAGGACGCGGGCTGGCTTGAGCAAGAAAGGGCGGTGGCTCGCCATCGGCCGCGCTGTCCCTCTCCGAGCCGCTGTGCGGGCCGCTGTGCGGGTCGGGGTCTGCTCAGGGAGCGAGGGGGCTGTTGGCCCGGCCCAGGTAGGCGGCGCCCCCGTAATTGAAGATGCCGCCGTCCGCCGCCGCCATCCAGTACCCGCCAGTGGCGTTGTCCGCCGCCATGGCGACCATTGGCGCCACGAGGGCCAGGCCGCCGGTCGAGCCCTCGAAGGGCGCCGTGCCGTAGCTGAAGATCCCACCGTCGGCCGCCACGAAGCGATAGCCGAACCCGTTCGGTGTGCCCTCCATGCCCACGATGGGCTGGTTGAGGTGGATGGAGCCCGTGCTGCCCAAGAAGGGTGCGTCGAAACTGAAGATGCCGCCGTCCCCGGCCACCTCCCAGTAGCCGCCCGTGGAGGTATCGGTGGCCATCCCGACGACGGGATCGTTGAGGGGCTTGCCCCCCATGGAACCCCTGAACACGGCGTCCCCGTAGCTGAAGATCCCACCGTCAGCCGCCACGAGCCAGTAGCCCTTGCCATCGGGCGTCGCGGCGAGCCCGACGACGGGCTGGTTGAGCCGCAACGATCCGGTGGAACCGTAGAAGTGGGCGTCACCGAAGCTGAAGATGCCGCCGTCCGCGGCCACCAGCCAGTAGCCGCCCCCGTCGGGGGCGGCGGCCATGCCGACGATGGGCGCGTTGAGCCCTCCGGACACCGATCCGTCGTTCGGCGCCTTGCCGAAGGCGGCGACCGTGCCGTTTGCCTCTACTTCCCAATAACCCGAGCCGTTGGGGAGCGCGGCCATCCCGACCACGCGGTTGGGCGAGGTCGACCACAAGGCCTGTGGCCACGTCAACGTCACGTCGGATGGCTCGGCGCACGAGCTCTCCATCACCGCGGCCATCGATCCGCCGGAGAAGCCCGTCGGACTGTACGCCGCGCCCATGGAGAGCACGCTTGGCCCGGCGCCGCAGCCCGGATAGCCGCGGAGGATGGCGTCGCGGTGAATCCAACAGTCGATCCCGCGCATGCACGCGACGTTGGAATTGGTGCCGGGACCGTCCAGGTACATCCAGTAGTAGTCAGCCGCCAGCGCGGAGGAGACCTCACCCGCCCAGATGGAATCGCCTGCCACCGCCGGGGCGCCGCCGGTCAAGGTGGTCGGCACCGCCGGATCACGACCCAGTGCGGCCCCCTGCGCGGCGAACGCGTCCAACTGTGACGTCATGTACATGATCGGCGGAAGCCCTCGGCCGACGCGCTCGAGGTTGATGGCGATAAAGAGCTGCTCAGCGGCCGGCAGTTGCACGAACTCGGACTCGCTGATCGCCATGGGTCCCACGCCTTCGAGGGCGCGGGCGTTGTCGATCGACGCCAGCCAATCAGGGCTGCTCTGCGGCGTGTTGACGACAGGATTTGCGGGCGGCACGATGCCGGCGGCACCGGCCGACGACGTCCACCCGGTCATCACGATGGACGCCAGCACGGTGCCGACGACGGCCACCAGGGAGACGACGCGGGACCTTGTCGTCGTGGTTCGCTCCGCCGGGGACGTGCGCCGCGACCACACCTGCACCATCGAGCCAGCAATCCTTCCCGCCGTTCAGCGAACGACCGATCGTCGCCAGCATGTGTAGTGCACTCGTGGCGGGGCTCGCATACCCCCAGCGCACACTGGGGCTGAAACCATTGAGCCGGCTCGGGAGAGACGGAGGCGGATCCCTTTAGTTGGAGGTGTCGATCCGCCCGAGATACGAAGCACCGCCGAAGGTGAAGATCCCTCCATCGGCGGCGGCGAGCCAGTAGCCGTTGGTCTGGTTGTCCGGGGCCATGCCCACGATGGGTGCGACGAGAGACTGCCCGCCCGTCGATCCGTCGAAGCTGGCCTGACCGAAGGAGAACACCCCTCCGTCCGCCGCTTCGAAGCGGTAGCCCTGCCCGTTTCCGAGGGCCTCCATGCCGACGATGGGCTGAAAGAGGCGGATACTCCCGGTGCTCCCCAGGAAGGGTGCGTCGAAACTGAAGATGCCACCGTCAGAGGCCACCTCCCAGTAGCCGCCGGTCGACGGGTCGGCCGCCATGCCCACCACTGGTTGGTTCAAGCGCGTCCCGCCCATGGAGCCATGGAACCTCGCATCGCCATAGCTGAAGACGCCGCCGTCGGAGGCCACCAACCAGTACCCGCCCCCATCGGGCGTCGAGGCCATGCCGACGATCGGCTTGTTCAGCCGCAGTGAACCCGTCGAGCCGTAGAAGCGAGCGTTGCCAAAGCTGAAGATGCCACCGTCCGAACCGACCAGCCAGTAGCCACCGCCATTCGGCGTCGCGACGATTCCCACGATCGGAGCGTTGAGCGGAACGGAGAGTGACCCGTAGTTCCGCGCGGTGCCGAAGGCAGCGACGGTGCCGTTGGCTTCGACCTCCCAGTAGCCCGACCCGTTGGGCATGGCGGCCACGCCGACCGTCGGCGAGTTGGCAGCGTCTGAGAGCGCCTGCTGCCACGTCATGGTGACGTCGGTGGGAGGACCGCACGACCCGACCAGTTCCGCTGCCAGCGATCCACCGGGATATGCCGCGGGCTCGTCGGCCGCGCCGAACGAGACGACCGGAGCCTGCGCGCCGCACGATGGCATGGTGTGAAGGACGATGTCGCGGTGCATCCAGCAGTACGGGGATCCGGCTGACGTGCAGGCCTCGTTCGAGGACGCGCCACCCCAACCGTCGGAGTACATCCAGAAGTAGTCGTCCTCGAGAACCGACGAAGAGCCTCCGGCCCAGATGGCACCGGCCCAGGTGACGGGTGCTCCCCCGGTCAGCGACGACGGAAGGGGTGGGTCACCAGCCGACCGGGCACCCTGGTCGGCCAACGCGTTGAGCTGCGCCGTCATGTACTCGATCGGAGGCAGTCCCCGGTCGATCCGCTCGTCGTTCAGCACGATGAAGAGCTGCTGTGCCGCCGGCAACGCTTCGAGCTCCGGCTCGTTCACCTCCATCGGCCCGACACCCTCCTGGGCACGGGCGCCGTCGATGGCGGCCAGGTAGTTGCCGCTGCTCGGAGGGATGTTGGCCGGCGGGTTGCCGGGCGGCAGGATGCCTGCGCCTCCTGCCGCCGCGCCAACCCCAAAGACAAGGCCAGCGACGACAGCGACTACCGCGAGTGCACGCGCAAAGCGCGTGCACCGATGTCGTACGTGGCCCCCCACCGAGCGCACCGAGGCCGACTCCCCGAGCATCATGGTGGCGGGGCACTACCCGCATCACCAGTGCAGCATGTGTGTCACAGGGGGTGCGTGTGCAAAAATTGTGCAAACGATTTCCCGGCCTTGTCGGCCGAAGCACGACTCGGTGGCGCTAGCCGCGAGGGAGGCCGAGAAGTCGTTCGGCCACGATGTTGCGCTGGATCTCCGAAGTGCCCCCGGCGATGGTGCCCGAGAAGGAGCGCAGGTACTGCACGGCCCAGGCGCCGTCATAGCTGGCGTTGAAGACGTCGAGGAACGCATCGTCGAAGCGCTCCTTGTCCCATGCGGTCAGGCGATTTGGTCCCGGACCGTCGAGATCGAGGCCCTCGAGGCCGAGCGCCTCCTCGGCCAGGAGATCGGCACGCTGCTCCGACTCACTCGAAAACAACTTGAGGACCATGTGCTCGGGCGACATCTCACCGCGCACGGACTTGGCAAAGCCGATGTAGCCGAGACAACGCATGGCCGCCGTGTCCGTCGCGAGACGTCCGATGGCCTCGGCCACCCGCACGTCATCGCCGAGATTGCCGCCCCGACCGTCGGGACGGCGAGCCACCCGCACCAGACCCCGGATGGCGCGCTCCATCTTGTTGACGTTCATGATCCACAACATGCCGCGCTCGTGGCGCAGCGAACCCTGGCTGACCGCCCAGCCGTGATTGAGCTCGCCGAGCAGGTTCTCCTCGGGGACCTCGACGTCGGTGAAGAACACCTCGTTGAAATCGATCGCTCCGGGGTCAGTCAGTTCGGGGAGTGGGCGATAGGTGATGCCGGGGGTGCGCATGTCGATGATGAGCACGCTGATACCACGGTGCTTGGGCGCCTCAGTATCGGTCCGCACAAAGCAGAGGCAGTAGTCGGCGTCGTGTGCGCCAGAGGTCCATACCTTTTGTCCGTTGACGACGAAGTGGCCGTCCCCGCGCTCGGCCCGGGTGGTCAGCGAGGCCAGATCACTGCCGGCGTTGGGCTCGCTCATCCCGAGGCACCAGGTGAGATCGCCCCGCAGCGTCGGGAGCACGTATCGCTCTTTCTGGGCGTCCGTGCCGTACTCGACGATGGAGGCGGCGCAGATGGACAGGCCCTGAGGGTTGAGGCCGCGCGGCACCATGCGCGCCGCCACCACCTCGAAGTAGGCCATCTGTTCTTGTGGCGTGGCATTGCGCCCGCCCAGTTCTGGAGGCCATCCCGGGACGAGATACCCAGCCTCGAACATCGCGCGCTGGAATGTCCGTCCCCACCCGGGGATGTGCGCCGAACTGCGCCGCTGCTCGTGCGCCATCTCCTCGGGAGTGGGCAGGTGTTCGTCGAGCCAGCCTTCGAATTCCCGGCGGAAGCGCTGGACCGAATCGTCAGCAGCGAGCCGCATCAGTCTGGCAGCGCGTCTTCGTCGTCGACCTCGTGCACGTCCTCAGAACCCTGCTTGAAGCCGCGACGGGCGAACGGCAACGCCTGCATGGCCAGCACGATGCCGAAGGCGGGCTCGGTGAGCAGGATCGACCCGGCGATCTCGTCCCAGGTCGCACCGACTTGCGCGGCCAGGCGGGCGTGGCGCTGGACGCCACCGTGCTGACGGGCGACGACGGTACAGACCATGCGGATGAGCTCGTGGGTCTTGCGATCGGGCTCCCGCAGAGAGTCGATCGACGACATCCAGGCGTTCTGGGCGTGGAGCACGCCCGGCGCAAACTCGGTGAGGAACCGGTCCGAGAGCGGCGGCCACTGGTCTTCCTCGACGTCGTAGTCGAGAGCTTCGTCGTCGGGTTCTTCCGTGCTCATCGCGCGGTCATCGTACCGGCGCTCAGCTCCCGGGCTCGGGGTCGCGGGGCTGGCCGAGGATGCGTTCGGCGATCACGTTGCGCTGGACCTCGCTGGTTCCGCCGGCAATGGTCAGGCAGCGGGTGGCGAGGAACCCTTCCTCCCAGCGCTGTGCCTTGCCCTCGAGCACCGCACCGCCGGCTCCGTAGAGAGCCATGCCCATCTCCTGGACGCGCTGCTCGTGCTCGACGCCCAACAGCTTGCGCACGCTCGACCCGCTCCCCGGATCGACCCCGGACAGTGTGGCCAGGGTGGAACGGTGGCCGAGCAGGGCCACCGACTGGGCCTCGGCGATCAGGTGACCGAGTCGGCCCTCGAGGCTCGAGCCGATGCCACGGCCCGCCTCGTTCCGGCGCGTGGCGGTGCGGACCAGCGACTCGAGGCCGTTGCCGAACGACGCACCCGACGACATGGAGACACGTTCGTTCGCCAGCGTCGTGCGGCCGATCCGCCAGCCGTCACCGGGCAGGCCGATCACCGCGTCGTCCGGGACGAAGACGTCATTGAAGAAGACCTCGTTGAACATGGCGGCGCCGGTCAACTCGCGCAGGGGCCGAATGTCGAGACCCTCGGAGTGCATGTCGACGATGAAGTAGGTGATCCCCGCATGCTTGGGCGCGTCGGGATCCGTGCGGGCGAGGCAGATGCCGAAGTCGGCCGTCTGGGCCAACGACGTCCACACCTTCTGCCCGTTGAGCACGTACCCGCCTTCGACCTTGACGGCTTTCGTGCTGAGCGAGGCGAGGTCCGAGCCGGCACCAGGCTCGCTGAAGAGCTGGCACCAGTTGAGCGCCCCGAGCAGCGTCGGGCGCACCCAGCGCTCCTGTTGCTCCTCCGTCCCGTGGGCGATGAGCGTGGGGAGAGCCCAGGCCCCGACGGCCAGGTGCGGACGGAGCACGCCGGCGGCGGCCAGCTCCTCGTCGATGACGAGCTGCTCGAGGGGTGACGCACCGCGGCCCCAGGGTGCCGGCCAGTGGGGCATGATCAGCCCGGCCTCGGCGATGGCCGCCCGTTGGTCGGCAGCGTCGGCGACCGCAGCGACGGCGGCGACGACCTCACGGATCTCGTGGCGAAAGGCCTCGGCCTCCTCGGGCAGATCTGCCGTGAGGTTGCGCCGGGCCCCTCCCACCGCGAGCGCGGCCACCTCGTGGTCGAGAGCACCGATGTCACCGCCCGTCACCAGCTGGAGGTTGGCCATCGCCCGCTTGAGATAGAAGTGCGCGTCGTGCTCCCAGGTGAAGCCGATGCCGCCGAGGACCTGGATGCACTTCTTGGCGCACTGCGCCGCCGCCTCAAGGGCGATGTCGCCGGCGATGGCCGCGCTCAGGGCTCGGCTCTCCTCGTCGGGATGCTCGGCGGGGTCCTCGCTCCAGGCGGCGGCGGCGTCCCAGGCCACCGCGGCACACTGCTCGGCGGCCACGAGCATGTCGGCCAACGCGTGCTTCACGGCCTGGAACTGGCCGATGGGGCGGCCGAACTGCACGCGCACCTTGGCGTAGTCCGACGCCGTCTCCACGCACCAGCGGGCGATGCCGCTGCTCTCGGCGGCGACCAGCACGAAGGCGAGGGCGTGCACGGTTGTCGCAGGCACCGTCCACGCCTCGCCGGGGCGGACGGAACAGCCGTCGGCCGGAAACTCGATCGTCCCGAGGGCGCGGGTGCCGTCGATGGCGGGGAGCACCGCACTGGTGACGTCGGCACCCAAGGTGTCGCGGTCGAGCACGACCCAGGTGACCCCGGTCGCGTCGGCCATTCCCTCGCCGG
Source organism: uncultured Acidimicrobiaceae bacterium (assembly GCA_963840435.1). Lineage (GTDB taxonomy): Bacteria > Actinomycetota > Acidimicrobiia > Acidimicrobiales > RAAP-2 > Bog-473. The sequence goes on from CAWIYY010000003.1 coordinate 925,868, forward strand.
TCACGTCGAGCGGCACCAGGACCAGACGGGCGGCCGGGAGACCCAGCAGCGGGCGGACGGCGCCGCGCAGGACGAGGGTGCCGTCGGATCGGCGCTCGGCAGCCAGCGGCTCGGCGCCCAGTGCCGCGGCGCCGGTCACGGTGCCATCGGCCAGGCCCGCCAGGAGTGGTCCGACGGCGGGCTGGTCGGACTGGTCGGACTGGCGAGCCAGGGCGGCCGAGACCAGCAGCGTCGAGAACACAGGACCGGGGAAGAGCGCGTGGCCAAGCTCTTCGAGCACGACCGCCGTCTCGGCCAGGGTGAAGCCCTGCCCTCCGTGCTCCTCGGGCAGATGGAGGCCGAGCCATCCCTGGGCCGCCATCTTCTCCCACACCGGGGGAAGGTCGATCTGGCCGAGCGGCGCCTCGGCCACGCCACGAGGCTCGGTCGGCGGGCAGTGCGTGGCCAGCCAGCGCTCTGCGGTCTGGCGGAGCGACTCGTGCTCTTCGATGACGGCAATGGGCATCAGGTCTTGTCCTCCAGCGGTACCTCGACTCCGTTGCGCCACAGAGAGATGGCGCCGACGGGACAGCCTTGGGCGGCGATTCGGATCCGCTCCTCCTCAGTGGCGGCCGGGTCGAGGACCACGGCATACCCGGCCTCGCCCAGGTCGAACGTCTCCGGGGCCCAGAACAGGCAATTGCCCGACCCCATGCAGCGGTCGGCGTCGATGCGGATGTCGAACGGCGCGTCGCTCATCGTCGTGCTCCCTGCCTCCTGCTTCGGACCGCTGTTCTGACCGCTCCAGCCACAGCTGGCAACCTACCCTCGCTGCAATGGCCCGAGAGGCAGGTCGAGCGGCCGGCCGGTTCACGGGGTATCGAACACCACCGGCAGGGACAGGGGGGACCGGAAGGCCATGCCCTCGATGTGCGGCGGGTCGGCCTCGGGGTCGAGTGTGAAGGAGCCGAGCCGGTCGAAGAGGGTGTTGATGGCCACCCGCGACTCCATGCGGGCCAGGTGCATCCCCAGGCAGACGTGCACGCCGAAGCCGAAGCCGACGTGCTGGCGCTGCTCGCGGAACATGTCGTAGCGGTCCGGCTCGGCGTACTTGCGCTCGTCACGGTTGGCGGCGCCGATCATCAGCGCGATGTCGGCCCCCTGCTCGATCTTCACTCCGGCCAGCTCGGTGGCGCGGGCGGCCCGGCGCAGGATGACGGTAACCGGCGGTTCCCAGCGCACGACCTCCTCGAAGGCCTGCGGGTACAGGGACCGGTCCTGGTTGAGGGCGTCGAACTGGGCCCGGTCGTTGAGCAAGGCGAACAGCAGGCTGCCCGAGGCCCGGTAGGTGGTCTCGACGCCGGCCGGCAGGATCAGGCGCAGGAAGGAGAAGACCTCTTCGTCGGTGAGCCGCTCGCCATCGACCTCGGCCCGCACCAGATCGCTGATGAGGTCGTCGCCGGGGTCGGTCCGGCGCTCGGCCATGACCTCCGAGAAGTAGTCCTGCAGGGCAGCCGAAGCGGCCAGGCCCCGCTCCCAGTTGGCGGCGACGCTCGTGAGCTCGAGCGCCCAGCGCTGGAAGATCTGGTAGTCGCTGCGGGGCAGCCCCAGGATGCGGGCGATGACCTGCACCGGGTAGTTGAAGGTGAGGGTGCGCACCAGATCCGTCCGGCCGGTGTCGATGAAGCCGTCGATCAGCTCGTTGACCACGAGGGCGACCAGGCCGTCCTCCCAGCGTTGGAGGATCTTGGAGCGGAAGCTCCCGGCGACCAGCGCACGGATCTGGCGGTGCTCGGGCTCGTCCATCTGCAGCACGGTCCGGCCCATGACCGGGCCCATCACATCCGCGTAGACGACCGACGAGTAGGTCTCGTTGTCCCGGAGGACCTGGACCACCTCCTCGAAACCGAAGACGGTGATCGGCGGGGGTCGGCTCGGGTCTGCGTCGTCGGCGCCCTCGCCCATGTCGATGGGTCCGGCGTGCACCGGCGATTGGCGCCGCAGCTCGTGGAGGCGGGGGTACGGATCCCTGATGGTGCCCCCCACGACGTCCTTCAACTCGTAGGGATCGAAGGGAGCGGCGGCGGCGTTGGCGGTCTCGGTTCCTGGCATTGGGACGACTTACCCCCTAGGTTGGGTGCCGAGAGGTGGTCTCTGACAGCCGTGTCATATATAGCAAACGATCGTTGGGAACGTCGATTGCGGTCCCTGCCTGGCCCGGCGGCCGGTCGAGCCTGGTGACCCGCGTGGAGACCAGCGTGCGCACGGCCGAAGAGGGTCCGGGCGAGGGGTCGGCCACCCGTCGCCGCATCCTCCAGATTGCCCTCTCCCTCATGTCCCAGCGAGGTGTCGACGGCACCAGCATGCGCGACCTGGCCTCGGCGGCGGGGCTCAACGTGGCCTCGCTGTACCACTACTTCCCGTCCAAGCGGGACCTGCTCGAGTCGGTGCTGGCCGAGCAGGGCTTCATGCCGGACCGGGCCAGTGAACCCGAGGTGGAGATCGAGCTGGTGGGTGGGTCGACCCTGGCCCAGCTGGTGGCCGACATCGTCATCTCGATGTTCAAGGTGGAGGACTTCGTCCGCCTGATGGTGGGCGAGGCCATCCGGGGCGACAGCACGGCGCGCGCCGTGGGCTACGACCTCTTCACCACGTTCGAGAACTCCATCGCGGACTGGATCACGACGCAACGGCCCGACCTGACCGAGCGTTCGAGCGCGCCGGACATCGCCCGGCTGCTGTGCGCCATGGTGGTCGGTCTCTTCGTGCAGTACGCCGCCGGCGTGTTCTCGGAGCTGTCGGAAGCGGACCTCAACACGCTGGCGCTGGAGCGGGCGACGGAGGCGGCTCGGATCATCGAGTCGGGGGCGTTGCCGACCGGGAGGCCGTAGGGTCGGCGCATGCCTGCGCCCTCCTCCGCTCCCACCGCGATCGCCTCGGCGACCTTTTCCGTGCCGGCCGACGTGGTCTGGTCCTACCGGCTCGATTTCGCCAACCTGCCCGAGTACAACCCCGACGTGAGCGGCGTCGAGCGGGTGGCCGACGGCTCGGCCGGGGCGGTCGGCGGCGCGTGCGGCGTCGGTGCCCGGTACACGTTCGGTCTGGCCGACCCTCGTCAACCCGGAAAGACTCAGCCGGTCGAGTTGTGGGCGGAGCGGGTGGAGTCTCCTTCGTTGGTGGCGGCGGGCATGGCCGGCGGGACCGAGGCCTACGAGGAGTTCGTGGTCACGCCCTCGGACGACGGCGGCTGCTCGGCCGTTCTGACGCTGTGGGTGATGCTGCCCGACGGCCTGAGCGATGAGATGCGGGCGGCGGCGGCGGCCGGCAGCCTCGAGCAGATCAGCAAGGAGCTGCGGCTGATGAAAGAGGTGCTGGAGAGGCGGGCGGACGTCTCGGTGCGCTCCTAAACCCTGTCGAGCTCGTCGAATTCGTCGAATTCGTCGAACGGACAGTCGCATCCGAACATCTGATCGCGGCACACCGGGCATTGTTCGATGCAGCACCCTGGATGGTGCACTCCCCCACGGGGCGTGTTACATGAGTCGCACGGGCCATCGACGGCACGATAAAAGGCCGCACGAGATCCTGTTTCACTTCCCCACGGAATCAACTCGTACTGCCGACCGTTCATTGTCAATGGCATCGGCGCACAACTCACCGGCTGCCTCGTCATCTCTCTTCCGCAGCAATTGCACATCGCCATCGTGGTGGCCTCCTTGTCTGTCTGGAGGAGAACGGTCGGCCACAGACCGCGCAGTTCCACGAGCCCACAACGCGTCACATCCCTTCCTTACAATTTCCGCATGACACAGCCGCGTCACGAGCCGATTGCTCGTCTGCGCCATCGTCTGTCGGCCGCCCTTTCTGCACTGCGGGACGTCGTCGGTTCGGTGGAGCCGGGCGCCCTCTCGGGCGAGGACGCGTTGGACCTGGTGAACCTCCTCGGAGAGACCGAGCGGGCCGCGGCGTCGGGCATGGCACGGTTGACGCCGCGGGTGATCGAGACGGGGGCGTTCGCCAAAGCGGGGTTCGGGTCGGCTCAGGATTGGCTCGCCGCGGCGTCGGGCACATCCTCGTCGTCGGCCCGCAACCGCCTTGCCGCCGCCGAACACGCAGCACGAGCTCCCGAGCTCTCCCGACCCATTCGGGAGGGAAAACTCTCCGCCCCAGAGATCGGGGTACTGGCTCAGAGCGCGCTCGAGGCGCCGGACGCACTCGGCGGACTGGTCGAGTTGGCCACGGGCACTTCGAGCTTCAAGGAACTCTCCGATGCCGCCAGCGCGGCCAAGTGTGCGGCTCGAACGAAGGAATCGGCCCGCCTGCGCCGAGCTCGGGTGCATCGAGCCCGGCATCTGCGCTGGCGTCAAGACGAGCACGGGGGCATCCGCGGTGAGTTTCTCTGCGACGAGGTGGCGTGGGCCCGGGTGGCTCCCGCGCTGGAGTCCAGGGCCAAGACACGGGCCAAGGCCGCCGGGAGCCACGACGGAGACTCCTTCGAAGCCCACCGACTCGACGCATTCGTGGAGCTGCTGGGGGCTTCAGTGCGCTCCGAAAGCACGGGGTCGAACAGTCCCCATGCGCTCGTGGTCATCGATGCAGCCGCCCTCCGGCGCGGCTCGCTCAACCAGGGCGAGCATTCCGAGATCGAAGGCATCGGATCGGTCTCCGTCGAGGCGGCGACCGAACTCCTCGGCGAGGCGATGGCACGCTTCGTCATCAAGTCCGGGCGTGATGTGGCCAGCGTCACCTCGTCGACGCGCTGGATTCCGCCCTCGACGGCTGCTGCCCTGGTGGTGCGCGATCGTTCCTGCGTGGTTCCCGGCTGCGGCAAGCGCCTCGGCCTCGAGACCGATCACTGCAACGTCGACTTCGCAGACGGAGGTCCGACGACGCTCGCCAACCTCGCCCGCCTGTGTCCCGAGCATCACGACATGAAGACCCATGGCGGGTGGAAGCTGGTCAGGGCGAAGGATCGCTGGCGCTGGTTGCCGCCAGACAATCCGCCGTCGGCAGAGCGCATCGCCCGCGCCCGTCGACTCGCCGCGGTGCGGAATCAGCGGCGGTAGACGCCCGGTCAGCCGCCAGCGCGCAGCTGCTGGCGCAGGACGAACTTCTGCACCTTCCCCGAGGGGGTACGCGGCAGCTCGTCAACCGAGCGCAATTCCTCGGGCCACTTCTGGCGGGCCAGGCCGGCATCGTTGAGATGTGCCCGCACCGCGTCGAGGTCAGGCGCCTCGAGCCCGGGCTGCATGCGGAAGAACGCGCAGCCGTGCTCGCCCAGGCGTTCGTCGGGGGCGGCGACGACGGCCACCTCGGCCACGCCCTCCATGTGGGCGAGCAGTTGCTCGACTTCGGCCGCGCTGATGTTCTCGCCGCCCCGGATGATGATGTCCTTGACCCGGTCGGTGATGGTGAGATACCCGTCGGCGTCGAGAACCCCGACATCGCCCGTGCGGAACCAGCCGTCGGCGTCGATGTACTCGGCGGTCAGCGCAGGATCCGTGTAGCCAGCGAAGCGGTCGGGTCCGCGGCTGAGAATCTCGCCGGCGACGCCGACGGCGGTGTCCTTTCCGTCCTCGTCGACCGTACGCACCTCGACCCAGTGCATGGGACAGCCGTCGGTGTGGATCCGTTTCTCGCGAGGCGCTTCGTGCTCCGATCCCGTCACCGAAGGATGCTCGGTGGATCCGTAGGACCTCACCAGCGAGATGCCGAGATCGTCGGCCCGCTCGGCGACGGCGTCGGGGATGGGTGAACCGCCCAGGCCGATGAAGTGCATCAGCTCGATGTGCTCGGGACCACAGTCGGGGTGGTCCAGCAGGCTGGTGAAGAAGTAGGTCGATCCGCTGCCTGCAGCGATTTGCTCTTCGAGCATGGCCGCCAGCACGGTCGGTGGATCCCATCCGTCGATCATGAAGATCGGCTTGCCGGCGACGATCGGACAGAGCAACCCGCCGAGCATGCCGATGGCGTGGCCCACGGGCGCACCGACCAGTCCGGGCCGGTCTCGGTTCGCCTGGTTACCAGCCAGCTGGCGCACCTCGCAGCCCAAGGTCCGGTGCGTGTGCACGACGCCTTTGGGGTCGGCGGTGGTGCCCGAGGTGTAGCCGATCAGGGCCGGCGTGTCGGGATCGACGTGGATTGGTCCTTCGATCGGCTCGGCCGAGCGGAGGTCCTCGAAGTGGTGCTGCGAGGGATCGTCGGTCTCACCCACGACGATGACGTGCTCCAGGTCGTTGAGGCCGTCGCGGATCGTCGCCAGCTCGGCCAGGTAGTCGCGCTGGTTGATGCGCGAGACGATGACGAAGGCACGGGCGCGGCTCTGGCGCAGGATGAACCCCACCTCCTTCGGCCCATAGAAGTGCACGATGGGTACCAGGGTGACGCCCAGCATGGCGCAGGCGTAGAAGGTGATCGCGGCCTCGATCCAGTTGGGAAGCTGGAAGGACACGACATCGCCCGGTCCGATCCCGAGGGCGCGCAGCCCGCCGGCCACCCGCAGCGCTTCCCGGTAGACCTCGCCCACCGTGCCCTGGTAGGGGTTCGTCGGCGACCAGATGCGGACGCGGCGCTCCTGGTCCTCGAGCAAGACGTCGCGCAGGAACTCGCCCAGCGTGCGGTCGTCCCACGCCCCCTCGGCGAAGTACTGGGACGCCAGATGGTCGGGCATGGGCCGAAGCTCGAATTGAGGCGATGCGCTCACCATGTCGACCCCGATTCTTGCCGGACTCAGGCCGACTCGACGATCAGCGAGGCCAGGCGGTGCCACTGCGAGCCCGATCCGCCGGCCAGGACGTCGTTCTGCTTGACCCGCTTGAACAGGAAGTGGGCGTCGTTGGCCCAGGTGAAGCCCACGCCACCGTGCAGCTGGATGTCGTCGCCCGTGACCCGCACCCCGGCCTCTGCCGCGTAGGCGGAGGCCATGGCGGCGGCCTGCTCGCGCTCGGGCGCCTCGGTGTCCGAGGCCCAGGCGGCGAACTGGAAGCCGGCCCGGGCCATCTCGACCTGCTGGAACATCTCGACCAGGCGATGGCGCACGGTCTGGTAGGTGGCGACGGGCTTGTCGAACACCACTCGTTCGGAGGTGTAGGCAATGGCGTCGCCCAGTGCCCGGTCCGCCGCACCCACGGTCTCGGCGGCCAGCACGATGCCCATGTCGTCCTGCACCCGCTGCCACAGCCCCGCCTGGTTCCCGCCCGGTCCGAGCGGGACCACCGGTGCGTCCTCGAGGACGAGGCGGGCCAGCTTGCGGGTGGGGTCGAGTGAGGGCACCAGGTCGGCGGCCGGCGAGTCGAGCAGGTACGAGTGCACGCCATCCTCGTTCCGGGCCGCCACGATGACCCAGTCGGCGGTGTGGCCGTCGACCACGATCGGCTTCACCCCGTTGAGGACCCACTGTGCCCCCTTGCGGCGGGCCCGGGTCCGCACGGTGCCCACCGGGGCGCCGTGGCCCTGCTCACCGAGGGCGATCGCGCCACGCCGGGTGCCTGCACCCAGGTCGGCGAGCAACTCGGTGGCGCCCAGGGCCCGAGCAGCCAGGGTGGCCGCCACCGAAGACGAGAAGAAGGGCCCGGGGAGGGGGATCCGGCCCATCTGCTCTGCCACGATGCAGAGCTCGAGCAAGCCAGCGCCCGTGCCGCCCTGGTCCTCCGACACCAGGAGACCGGTCCACCCGAGGTCGACCAGGGTCGACCACAGCTCGGCCGTGATGCCGGCGTCGTCGTCCGCTAGTTGGCGAAGGAGATCGGGACCGCACTCACGCTCGAGAGCGCTGCGCGCCACCTCTTGGAGGGCCATCTGTTCGTCGTCGTACGTGAAGTCCACGGCCTCTCCTCGTTCAAGCCCGTGGGCAGTTCCCTGACACGGGCGTCACAGTACACGGTGGGTCCGCTACCCTTACCCCCCGTGGATTTTGCCCTGGCGCCCGAGGACGAGAAGTTCCGCGACGAGTTGCGGGCCTGGCTCGACGAGAACCTGCCGCCGTTCCTGGAGGCCGAGTCGCTCGGGGACGACGCGCAACTCAGCGGTGAGGCGAGCCAGCAGCGGCGCCAGAAGTGGCAGCGCAAATTGCACGAGGGTGGCTGGGCCGCCATCCACTGGGGTCCGGACTTCGCCAACGGCCGCACCATCAACGCCATGCAGCGGCTGCTCTATTCGGAGGTCATGGCCGAGTACCGCACGCCGGGCATGTTCAACACGAACGGCATCTGGCAGATCGGGCCGATGATCATCCAGTGGGGAACGGACGAGCAGAAGGCGCAATGGCTCCCCTCCATCCTCGAAGCAGAAGAGCACTGGTGCCAGGGCTTCAGCGAGCCGATGGCGGGCAACGACCTGGCCAACCTGCGCACCACCGCGGTCTACGACGCCGATACGGACGAGTACGTCGTCAACGGCTCCAAGATCTGGATCTCCTCCGCCCACCTGGCCACCTGGGGCCTGTTCCTGCTGCGCACCGACCCCACCGCGATCGAACGCGGAAAGAAGCACGAGGGCATCACCGCGTTCATCCTCAATCTCAAGACCCCTGGCATCGACGTGCGGCCCATCCGCGACATGGCCGGCGAGGAGCTGTTCAACGAGATCTTCTTCACCGACGTGCGCATCCCGGCCAAGTGGCGTCTGGGCGAAGAGGGTGCGGGGTGGATGGTGGCCATGGGCACGCTCGGCTTCGAGCGCGTCGGGATCGCATCGCAGATCGCCATCCTGGCCGCCGACCTGCGTGCCGTCGTCGAGGCCGCGAAGTCGGTGAACCCCGGTGCGCTCGACGACCCGTCGTTGCGGGAGCGCATTGCCAAGCTGTGGACCGAGATAGAGCTGGCCCGCCTGCTCTCCCTGCGGGCGCTCTCCAAGATCATGAAGGGCGAGAAGAACTGGCCCGAAGTCCCCTTCGCCAAGTTGTCCTGGTCGTCCATGGCCCAGACGCTGGCCGCGCTGGCCGTCGACCTCCTCGGCCCGGCCGGTCTGCTGGCCAAGGGCGGTCCCGATGCGGTGGACCGCGGCAAGTGGACCCGTCTCTACGCGTTCCAGCGCTACTCGACCATCGGTGGCGGTTCGACCGAGATCCAGAAGAACATCATCGCCGACCGGGCGATCGCCATGCCCGGCAAGTCACGCTCCTGAACGCCGCGCCCACACATGAGCACTGACCCCCGCGGCACCTGCATCATCGGCGTGGCCCGCCACACCTGGCACCCGGGCCAGGTCGACCTGGCCCCCGAGCCTCTCGACATGTGGGAGCAGGTGGCGCGCGCTGCGGCGGACGACGCCGGCGTGCCGGCCGCACTCGGAGAGCTCGAGAGCATCGACGTCGTGTACTCGCAGTCCTGGCAGTACGACGACGCGGTGTTCCGTCTGGCCGAACGACTGGGCGCGTCGCCTCGACGCGGCCGCTACTCGGGCATCGGCGGATCGGTCCCCCACGTGCTGGCCACCCAGGTGGGTCGTGACATTGCCGCGGGCGACCTCGACCTGGCGCTGATCGCCGGGGCCGAGGCACTGGCCACTGTGCGCAGACTCAAGAAGGCGGGTGAGCGGCCGCAGTGGTCGTACAGGCCGACCGAGAAACGACCCTTCCCGATGGACATGGAGTTCGACCCGTCGGAGATCAGCCATGCCGTGTTCGAGGCGTACCTGACCTTCGCCCTGTTCGACAACGCGCGGCGAGCCCACCTCGGGCGCGGTCTCGGGGCGCACCAGGCCGCCATCGGCGCCGTCATGGCCCGCATGACCGAGGTGGCGGCCCGCAGTCCCTACGCCTGGTTCCCGGTGGAGCGCAGTGCGGAGGAGATCGCCACGCCGACCGCCGACAACCGCATGGTGGCCTATCCCTACACGAAGCTGTTGACGTCCATCATGGATGTCGACATGGCTGCGGCCCTGCTCATGGCCTCCGCCGAGAAAGCCGACGCGCTCGGGATCCCCGAGGACCAGCGGGTGTACCTGCGCGGCTGGGGCTACGCCGAGGACCCCGCCCACGTGGCCGGCCACCCTGACCTGTGGCGCTCGCCTGCGCTGGCCGCCGCCTCGTCGGCCGCACTGTCCGGAGCCGGTGTGGGCATCGACGAGGTGGCCCACCTCGACCTCTACTCGTGCTTCGCCAGCTCGGTCTGCTTCGCCCTCGACGGGCTCGGCCTGGCCGAGGACGACGAGCGCAGCGTGACCCAGACCGGTGGCCTGCCGTACCACGGCGGCCCGGGCTCCAACTACGTGACGCACTCGTTGGCCGCGATGACCGAGACCCTGCGGGGCGACCCTGGCTCCTACGGCGTGGTGAGCGGCGTGGGCATGCACATGCAGAAGCACGCCTACGGCGTGTGGTCGACCGTGCCGGGACCTTTCGTCGAGGAGCCGGCGACCACCGCGGCCGTCGAGCCGCTGGGCATCGTCGGCTCACCGGAAGGAGCGGCCACGGTGGCCGCATACTCGGTGTTGCACGGACGCGACGGCGGGCCGGAGCGCGCGCTCCTGGTGTGCGACGTGCCGGGCGGAGGACGCTGTTACGGCCTCCTCGACGGCGGCATGCCCGCACTGCTCGAAGCCGAGGCCGAGGAGTTGATCGGCCGGCCGGTGACGATCACGCCCACCGATGGGGTCAACCACGCCGCTCTCTGAGCGGGTCGCCGGCGTCGACGGCTGCCGGGGCGGTTGGGTCGTCGTCACGGCGCCTCTGGAGGGCGACGGACCGTACGACGTGCGGGCGGTGGCGGATCTGCGCAGCGTGCTCGCCGAAGTGGACGCCGGCCCCCTGCGCGCCGTGGCGATCGACATCCCCATCGGACTGCCGGAGTCAGGACCGCGGGTGGCCGACGTCGAAGCACGCCGTCGCGTCGGCCCACGCCGCAATTCGGTGTTCCCGGCGCCGGCTCGGGCCGTCATCGGGGCAACGACGTACGCCGATGCCTGTGCCCGCTCACGGCAGGCCAGCGGCAAGGCGATCTCCAAGCAGCTCTTCAACATTTTGGGCAAGATCGCCGAGGTGGACGCACTCATGACGCCGACCCTCCAGGACCGGGTGGTCGAGATGTTCCCGGAGTGGAGCCTGACCGTCCTGGCCGGCGCGCCCATGGCCCACCCCAAGAGCACAGCAGCGGGACGTGCCGAGCGAGCGGCGGCGCTCGGAACGGTCTTCGACCGGCAGACGCTCGAGACGCAGCTGCGTCATCCCCCGAGAGGAGCACGGGCCGACGACGTGCTCGACGCCCTGGCCGGGGCCTGGACGGCCCGGCGCCTGGCCCGCGGGGCGGCGGAGCGGGTCGGGGGCGGGGTCGACGCCCGTGGCCTGCGCATGGAGGTCGTGGCCTGATCCGACCACAAGGCGCACGGACGGCCCTCGTTTTCCCTCTGTCGAGGGGGAACGACGTGAAGGTGGTGGTGCCGTGGACGGCAGCGCATGGAATCGCAAACCCTGGACCGAGGACCTGACCTCCTGAACGGCCCGGTGGCGGTCCCCGCCTTCGGACTGGGCCTCCCAGTAGCGTCGTGCGATGCCGGGGGGTGGGGATGAGGTTGCTGCCGGCGAGGGCGCGCCACCCGCTCCGCAGAGGGAACCGGGTCGTTCGTCGCGACTGAAGCGGGGCCTGCACTTCTGGCGTTCCCCACCAGGGCAGCCCGCCTGGGCCCGACCCGCCCTCTTGGCCATCGCCGCGCTGGCGGGTCTGGCCTATGCCTGGAACATCGAGAGCACCTACCTCGAGCCCTTCTACGGCGGGGCGGCGCGCAGCATGGCTCTGTCGTGGCACAACTTCTTCTTCGGCGCGGCTGATCCCTGGGGGACGGTCAGCGTCGACAAGCTGCCCGGCGCCCTCTGGTTGCAGGCCCTCTCGATACGCGCCTTCGGTCCACACGTCTGGGCCTTCGCCCTGCCCCAGGTGCTCGAGGGTGTGCTCACCATCTTCGTGCTCTACGACGCGGTGCGGCGCGTGGCCGGTGCCGGGGCGGGCATCGTGGCCGCAGTCGTCATGACGGCCAGCCCCATCGTGATCTTGCTCGACCACGGCAACATCTCCGACACCCTGCTGATCCTGTTGCTGGTGGCCGCCGCCGATGCCACCATCCGGGCGGTCGTGGGCGGCCGTGCCGGACCACTGCTCTGGGCCGGCCTCTTCGTCGGGTTGGCCTTCCAGGCCAAGATGCTCCAGGCCTGGCTCGTGCTGCCGGCACTCTTCCTGACGTACCTGCTGGCCTCGCCCGTCCGCTCGTTGTGGCGACGCACCCTGCACGTCGTCGTCTCTGGGCTCATTACTCTCGCCGTCTCGCTCAGCTACATGAGCGCGGTCTCGCTCGTTCCGTCGGGCAGCCGGCCCTACGTGGACGGCAGCTGCGACGACTCCATCTTCAACCAGGTGTTCAGCTACAACGGGCTGAACCGGGTGGGCAACACCTTGCTCGACTCCCGCGGCTGCTCCAGACCGTCACGCTGGATCGAGAACCTGGCGAGGACCGCGTCCCGTCTCCACCTCAACACCGGCGCCATCGCCCCCGGTTGGGATCGCCTTCTGCACGGGGTGTTCGGCCACGACGACGCGTGGCTGCTGCTCGCCGCCGTGGTGGCTGCGGTGGGGCTGTTCGTGGCCAACCGGGACAAGCCGCGCACCGACCCGCTCCGGGCGGCCACCGTTCTCTGGCTCACCTGGCTGGTGGTGACCTTCGGCGCCTTCAGCGCGGGCCGCCCTGTCAACTCGTACTACGTGGCCGCGCTCGTACCGGCGGTGGCCGCGCTGTGCGGCATGGGCGGGGCGGCAGCCTGGCACCGGCGGCGGATTCGCTCCGTGCGCGTCACCTTGCTCGTCTTGGTGATCGCCACCGTGGCCATCGACGTCGGCCTGGTGCCCGGCTACGCGGGCGTGCGCGACTGGGTCGTGGCTGCGTCGGTCGTCGTCGGAGTGCTGGCGTCCGCCGTCCTGGTTGCCTCTCTCTTGGCCCGACACGACTCGGTGTGGTCGCTGGCCGCCGGGCCGGCCTTGGCCGCCGCGGCCCTGTTGCTCGGGACGGGATGGGCCTCCGCGATCGTCGTGACCGAAGGGTTGGGCCCCTTCGACTCGCCCTATGCGCCGGCGTCTGTCAACCGCGCCACCCAGGCCGCCATCGCCGACTACGGCCCGGACCAACAAGCGCTGCTCCGCTTCGTCGCCACCGTGCCGCGGGACCAGGCGGCCGACGTCCTCGAGACCTCGCGCGCGGCGGGCGACTACATCCTGGCCACCGGACGCGAGTTCCTTCCGGTCGGGGGCTTCAGTGGCGTCGTGCCGGCGCCGACGCTCGACCAGTTCGAACACGACATCGATGCGGGCCGCGTCAGGCAGGTCACCCTGGCCACCGCTCCGCTCAGCGCAAACCCGATCATGCGCTGGGTGTACGGGCACTGCCGGGACTCGGGTACGGGCTTCACCAACGCCGACGCCCGTACCCACTTCACCGTCTACGTGTGCCGGCCCGCCGCCACGCCAGCCCGGCGCCGGGCCTAGGTGCCGCTGCGAAAGTCCAGGAACTCCGACACCCGCATGAACCGGAGGATGGAGCGCGGGAGACGCGGCACATGCTGGCGATCCGGATCGACCACCAGCTGCGGTTCGCTGAGCTCGTACTCGCGTCGGCGGGTCACCAGGCGCACGGCGCCGTGCGCCAGCGCATTGCGGACCCACTCGGCCTGGTGGCCGTAGGTCAGCGGGATACGGAAGCCGTCCTTGGTCCGGAGCACGTTGACCGGCGTGCGGTAGACGGTCCGGGTGTGGCGCCCCACGTGGACCACGATGCCCAAGCCCGGCAGGAAGCCGGCCAGATGGATCGTGAACTTGTTCGTGAACGCCCGGTTGAAGCGGGCCACGCGACGACCCAGCCGTGGTGTGGGCGCCGGTGGCCGCCCCGAGCGCGGCTGGGCCGAGTGCGCGCTCATACGAGCGTGAGACCCCCGTCGACTGCGAGGACCTGGCCCGTGATGTAGCTGGCCTCGTCCGAGAGGAGGAAGACTGCGGCGGCTGCCACCTCCCAGGCCGTCCCCTGGCGGCCCAACGGCACCGGCGAGCGTGTCCGCGACGGTCGTCCGGCCGAGGCGGCGCGGCCCAGTGGCGTGTCGATGAGGCCCGGGGCGAGCACGTTGGCCCGGATGCCGCGGCGCGCCCCCTCGACGGCCACGTGGCGGCTGAGCCCGATGAGCCCGGCCTTGGACGCGTCGTAGGCCGGAATCCGGCTCCCGGGCCGCAGCCCGGCCACCGAGCCCATGAAGACGATGGACGCGTCGTCGGGCAGCGTGACCAGCGCCCGGCGGACCAGGAGGAAGTGGGCACGCAAGTTCAAGGCGAACGTGCGGTCCCACTCGTCGGCCGAGGTTCCGGCCATGCCCATCCCGAAGCCCGTGCCCACGTTCAGGACCAGCCCGTCGGGCACGGGGGTGGCGTCGTCGGACACCGCGAGTCGGCAGCCCTCCTCGGTGGAGACGTCGGCCACCACGATGGCGGCTTTCCCGCCTTCCTCGGTGATGAGACGCCACGTCTCCTCGACCGCCGCCTCGTCCTTGTCCACGCAGACGACGGATGCACCCTCGCGTGAAGCCCGGATGGCGATGGCCCGCCCGTTGCCAGGGGGCGCATCGAGGTCGCGCGATGCCTGTGTGCCGGCCCCGACCACCGTGATGCAGCGTCCCTGGAGCAGGTGCGCCATCTCCCGACCCTTCAGGCGCCCGGCCCCGACGGCACGGACGAGGCGACTGCCTCGGCCCGCGGCTCGAGCGGCACCCGCAACGAGCGCAACACCGTCGTGAGCATCAGGTAGTGGCCGATGAGCATGAGGAGCTCAATGAGCTCGCCGTCGTCGAGGGACGCGGCGAGCACCGACCAGGTGCCGTCCGAGACCGCACCCTCGTCGGCTGTCTGGTCGACCGCGTCGAGGGCGGCCCGCTCGAGTGGCGGCCAGTCCGCCCGACCCAGGTCACCGCCGAGAGCGAGCACCTCTTGGCGCGAAATCCCGGCCCGTTCGGCCAGGGTGATGTGCTGGGCCCACTCGTAGCGCCCGTCGAAGCGGTACGCCGTCCGCAAAATGACCAGCTCGCGCAGGCGGGCCGGCAGCGTCCCGCCCAGCAGCGCCCCACCGAACCCGAGCCAACGCCGGAACAGCTCACCGGGTGCCCGGGCCAGCGTGGTGAAAATGTGCATCGGTTCCTCGGTGCCCCCGGAAGAGCCCTCGAGCACCCGGGTCAGAACGTCGTCCCACGCCTGGCGGGGCAGCGGCTCAATGCGGGGCGTCTGCGTGGGCGCGGCCATGACGGCATCGTACGCAGGGCCTGGTCGGTGTGCCCGGATGTCAGCGCAGCGGCCGGAAGCCCATTGGAGGGCCCGAACCCGGCAACGGGTGTATCGCCGCATCGGGCCGGCACACCTCGTCGATGAGCCCGTACTCGGCTGCCTCGGCCGCGCCGAGGAAGAGGCCGCGCACCATGTCCTGGCGCACCTGCTCGGCCGGGCGTTTCGCCGCCGCGGCCACCCGCTCGCAGAAGCGCTCCCGCTCGCCGGCCCGGAGCTCCGCCCACTGGGCCACATTGCGCGCGTGCAGCGTGGCCTGGGCGGCCGACGGTTCGCGCAGGTCGAAGCGCGTGCTCGGCATGGCGGCCCGGGACGAGCACACCGCCACCACGCCCACGGCGCCTGCGCCGACTTGCCCGAGGCACAGTGCCCGCACGGGCACACCCATCAGCTCGACGACGTCCATGAGGGTGAGCGCCTGCGCCAGCTCGGCCTCCCCGCAGTCGACCCGCAGGGTGACCGACCCGTCCCCCTCGGCGTCGAGCGTCATCAGCTCGGCCGAGACTCGGGCCACGGTCAGGTCGTCGAGAGGCCCGTGCAGGAGCACCACCCGCTGGGCCAGCAATCGCTCGGCCAGCAGCTCCGACAGGGGGTCGCGCCGACCCGTCGACGACGGTGGCAGCAAAGGCCAGTCCTCACCCATGTTCGACCCTCCATTCCAGCCGCGCCCCCAGCGCAGTGCTGTAGCGCTCCACCGTCGAGAGCCGGACGTCGAGGTCCCCCGCCTCGAAGCGGGCGACCGCCGACTGCGATGTGCCCATGCGCGACGCCACCTCGGCCTGGGTGAGCCCGAGCTCACGGCGCAGCGAGGTCAGCTGCCCGGAGACGGATCGCCGGCGCTCGGCCATCTCCTTGAAACCCGGGAACACGGTCGGGTGCCGGCGCTCGCTCACTGTGCACCATTATCTCATATTTGGTATAACGTCGGGAGGACCTGGAGCGCACAAACCGAGCAGGACCCACGAGGAGGAACCCGACCGTGACCACGACGACACCCCGACACGTGCTCGTTCCCACCGTCATCGAGGAGGGGAACCGGGGCGACCGGGCCTTCGACATCTACAGCCAGCTCCTGCGGGAGCGCATCGTGTTCCTCGGCCAGGAGGTCGACGACCAGGTGGCGAACCTCATCATCTCCCAGATGCTCTTCCTGGAGGCCCAGAACTCCGAGCGGGACATCTACCTCTACATCAACTCGCCGGGCGGAGTGGCGTACGCCGGCATGGCCATCTACGACGTCATGCAGCACGTCGAGCCCGACGTCTCGACCATCTGCGTCGGCATGGGCATGTCGGCCGCCGCCATGATCCTGTCCGGAGGGGCGGCCGGGAAGCGGTTCGCCCTGCCCAACGCCCGCATCATGATCCACCAGGGCTCGGCCGGCACCCGTGGGGCACCGTCGGACATGGAGATCCAATTGCGCGAGGTGCTCTCGCTCACCAAGCGCATGTCCGAGATCATCGCCTTCCACAGCGGTCACCCGGTTGAGCAGGTGGCGGCCGACATCGACCGGGACAACTACATGACGGCCGCCGACGCGCGCGACTACGGGATCATCGACGACATCATCAGCCCCCGCCGGGGCCTGTGCGCACCCCGTGCCGAAGCCGCCCCGGCGCCGGCACGGGAACCCGAACTGCAGGTGGCCGGAGCGTGACCGGACGCTGAAAACTACGCGAGCAGCTCGCGAATCTCCGTAGGCGCAGGCCTACACGAGGGTTTGCTCAAGCGTACGTTTGGGAACGAAGGCATCAGTCACCCGCGAGTCCAGCCCGGAGGCTGCGCCGCGGTGTGCCCACGGTGCCCAGTGACACGGCACCGACGAGCGGCGAGGAGCGCACTGCATGGGGACCACCGACCGCGGGGGGACGCAGCCGGGGGGCGAGAAGGGGAAGGGGGGCGGGGCACGCAGGATCTCTCGGCGCGCCTTGCTCCAGGGTGGTCTGGCCCTCGGAGCGGCAGGTGCCGCGGCCGGACTGTCCTCCCCAGCGGGCGCCAGCATCGAGCGGGCCCTGAGCATGGAGGCCGGCAGCAAGCACCCGACACTGCGTGACATCCGGCACGTGGTGATCCTGATGCAGGAGAACCGGTCCTTTGACCACTACTTCGGGACGCTGTCGGGAGTGCGCGGGTTCTCCGATCCCAACGTCCGCCTGAACAACGTGGGCGGGACGCCGACGCCGGTGTGGGACCAATACGGCTACCAGCCCGGGGTCGGGGTCGACCCCACGGGCTACCTGCAGCCGTTCGCCATGCAACAGAACTTCCCCACTCAGGACGGGGCCTGCACCAACGACATCACGCACGAATGGGGGCCCCAGCACCAGAGCTGGCACCACGGGAAGATGGATCACTTCGTCAAGGCGCACCTCGAGGGCGACGGCCCGCAGAACTTCGTCACCACGATGGGCTACTTCACCCGCGACGATCTGCCCTTCTATTACGCACTGGCCGACGCCTTCACCATCTGCGACGCCTACCACTGTTCGGTGCTCGGGCCCACCGATCCCAACCGGGTCATGGCCCTCTCGGGCACCATCGACCCCGAGGGCACCCGCGGCGGACCGGTACTCGTCACTCAGACCACCGGACGGCCGCAGGCCTACGGCACCCTCGACTGGCAGACCATGCCCGAGCGGCTGCTCGACGCCGGCGTGAGCTGGAAGGTGTACAACGATCCGACGGGGCTCGCCCTCTTCAGTCCGCTCCCCTACTTCAAGGCGTTCAACGACTCGACCACGAGCAAGGGCCTGCAGCTGCAGGCCAGCGGGCTCGCCCCCAACTACCCGGTCGACTTCGTGGCGGACGTGACGGCGGGCACCCTGCCCCAGGTGAGCTGGATCCACGGGCCCGTGGTCCAGTGCGAACACCCGGCCACCGCGCCCCAGTGGGGGGAGAACCTCGTGCAGACCGTGCTCGACACCCTCACGTCGAACCCCGAGGTCTGGGCGCACACGCTCTTCATCCTGAACTACGACGAGAACGGCGGCTTCTTCGACCACGTGCCTCCACCGGCCCCACCCCACGGCACGGCGGGCGAGTACCTGTCGATGAATCCGCTGCCGACCGATGCCGTGGGCGTCGCCGGCCCGGTCGGGTTGGGCTTCCGGGTGCCTTGTCTCCTCATGTCGCCCTACACGGCCGGCGGCTTCGTCGCCACCGACGTCTTCGACCACACCTCGACTCTGTTCCTGCTCGAGCGGCTCTTCGACGTCCCCGTGCCCAACGTCTCGGCCTGGCGGCGCGACGCAGTGGGTGACCTGACCACGGCGCTGGCCCTGGGGCAGCCCGCGAACGACACCGTCCCCTCACTGCCCGACGCCTCGTTGGTCAGCCCGCCGGCCGACGAGCAGATCATCATCAATGCGCTGCTCGGGACGGACGACGACGGTGTCCCGTACCCGCCGCCCACGCAGAACGTGATGCCGGTCCAAGAGACCACGCCGACTCGGCCCACGCCGCCTCGTTAACCCACGCCGCCTCGTTGCAACCTCATGGATTTCTCGACACCGCCCGGATGACCTTCGCCGAACCCCCCGAGCTGGCGGCTCCGGCCAACCCGCTCCCGGGCCTGGTCCAGGGCTACCAGGGCCAGCCTCTCCCCCCCTTCCCCGGCCCAGACCGTGCCGTCCCGCGGCTGAAGGGGTCGCCACGTCGCACCACGGTTGTGCGGGCGCGTAAGGTATATGACACGGCTGTCAGGGATTGGCGGCACGGAAGGGCATACGGGGAGGAGCGCGAATGCGCACGGAAGACCTGATCCTGATCAGCGTGGACGACCACGTCATTGAACCCAGGGGCATGTTCGACGGGCTGTTGCCGGCGAAGTACCAGGACAAGGCACCTCAGCTGATCCGGCGCCCCGACGGCACCGACTACTGGTACTACGACGGCAACGAGATCCCCAACGTGGGCCTCAACGCGGTCGTGGGCCGCCCGCCCGAGGAGTACGGGATTGAGCCGATGTCGCTCGACGACATGCGGGTGGGTTGCTACGACGTCCATGAGCGCGTGCGGGACATGTCGGTCAACGGCGTCCTCGGCTCCATGTGCTTCCCGTCGTTCCCCCAGTTCTGCGGCCAGCTCTTCGCCCGACGCGAGGACAAGGACGAGGCCCTGGCGATGGTGCGGGCCTACAACGACTGGCACATCGACAAGTGGTGCGGGGCCGAGCCCGGCCGCTTCATCCCTCTGTCCATCCCGGCGATCTGGGACCCCGAGCTCGCGGCCGCTGAGGTGCACCGGGTGGCCAAGAAGGGCTGCCATGCCGTCACCTTCTCGGAGAACCCCGAGAAGCTCGGCTGGCCCTCGCTGCACAGCGACCACTGGGACCCATTCTGGACGGCCTGCGCCGACGAAGGCACCGTCGTCTGCATGCACCTCGGCTCTTCCTCGTCGATCCTCATGACGTCCATTGAGGCGCCGATCGACGTCATGATCAGCCTGCAGCCGATCAACATGGTGCAGGCGGCCGCCGACCTGATCTGGTCGCCTATCCTGCGCAAGTACAAGGATCTGCACTTTGCCCTGTCCGAGGGCGGCATCGGCTGGATTCCCTACGCTCTCGAGCGCATCGACTACGTCTACCAGCACCATCACAAGTGGACCGGCCAGGACTTCGGTGACCAGCTGCCGAGCCAGGTCTTCAAGGACCGCATCATCACCTGCTTCATCGACGATGCGTTCGGGGTGGACAACCGCAAGTACCTCAACATCGACAACATCACGTGGGAGTGCGACTACCCGCACTCGGACTCGACCTGGCCCCAGGCGCCCGAATCACTCATGAAGTACATCGAGGGCGTGCCGGACGGGGAGATCGACAAGATCACCCACCTCAACGCCATGAAGCACTTCAGCTTCGACCCCTTCAGCGTCCGCCCTCGCGAAAAGTGCACCGTGGCAGCGCTGCGCGAGGAGGCGGCGGACGTCGACACCTCGCTGGTCTCGCGGGCCCGGGGACAGACGTCTACCAACGACCAGGGCATCGTCAGCGTCAGCAGCTTCGCAACGCGTCTCGGCCAGGACGACTGACCTACCCGCCGGATCACCTCCACACGACCGATCCGTCACACAGAGCACCGGAGCCCATGTCGATCGACTACGTCGCGGGTGACGATCACATCGTCACCATCACCATCAACCGCCCCGAAGCGCGCAATTCCATGGACATGGAGCACTTCTTCGGTCTGCGCTCAGCCTGGGACCGCTTCGGCGAGGACGACGATTCCTACGTCGCCATCGTGACCGGGGTCGGCAAGGACTTCTGCGTCGGCGCGGACCTCAAGACGTACATTCCGCAGATCACCGAGCTGCAGAGCAAAATGAAGGGCGGCGCCCGTCCCGAAGAGCTCGGCGGCTATCGGCTCGACGACGGGGTGAAGGCCGTCCTGCGCGGTACGAAGCTCTACAAGCCGATCATCGCCGCCGTCAACGGCACCTGCGTGGCCGGCGGCATGGAGATGCTCGGCGGCACCGATCTGCGCGTGGCGTCAGACCTGGCCACCTTCGCCGTGATGGAGCCCAAACGGGGCCTCTTCGCCGGAGGAGGCACCACCGTGCGCCTGCCCCGCCAGATCCCCTACCCCGCGGCCATGGAATTCCTGCTCTGCGCCGACCAGATACCGGCCCAGAAGGCGTACGAGATGGGCCTGCTCAACGAGGTCTGCCGCCCGGTCGACCTGATGGACCGGGCGCTCGACTACGCCCACCGCATCACCGCCAATGGGCCCTTCGCCGTCCGCAAGACCAAGGAATCCGTGCTGCGGGGGCTGGCGACCGACATGAAGGAGGCCTACGCGATCGAGTCCGAGATCTCGGCCGAGGTCTTCTCGAGCGAGGACGCCAAAGAGGGGCCGCGAGCATTCGCGGAAAAGCGGGCGCCCAACTGGAAGAATCACTGAGGACAGTCCCGCCCCGGGCGGAACGCAGAAGGAGTCCTCTTGTGGCGACCCGGCCCGCGCGCCGCCTGCTCTTTCCCGCCCTCGCCGGCGGCTTGGCCCTCGTGCTCGCCGCCTGCTCGAGCACGAGCAACCCGCCCACCACCACCACCACGACGACCGCGTCCACCACGAACCCGAGCTCCGGTGCGGGTCGCTCGACCACCTCGACGTCGAGCGGCACGACCGTCACCTCGGGGACGTTGACCCCGCAGACGACAACGGTGACCGAGTTCTACTCACCCTCGAAGAACATCAGCTGCGAGATCGATGCCAACTTCGGACCCAGCGCACAGTCCCAAGTGCTCTGCCTGACCCTGACCCCGGCCCGCTCGGTCGTGCTCAAGACCGATGCCTCCTTGACCGAGTGCACCGGCCAGCAGTGCCTCTCCAACGCCGGTCTGAACACGCCGGTCCTTGCCTATGGGCAGTCCATCACGCTCGGGCCGTTCTCGTGCCAGTCGTCGACGGCCGGGATCACCTGCACACTCCAGTCGGGGGCGGGCTTCCTCATCGCTGCCTCGGGGGTCACTCCGAGAGGTGGCGCCACCGTCGCCGCCGTGGCCACGGGCTGAGCGGATGGCCGATTCTGTGCCTTCGGTCTACGACGCAGCCGGCGGCCGCGCCGGCATGCTGCGCCTGGCCCACGCCTGGCACGAGCGGGTCCTGGCCGACGAGGTGGTGAGTCACGCCTTCAGTCACGGCTTCCATCCCGAGCACACCGAGCGGCTGGCCGCCTATTGGGCCGAGGCGCTCGGAGGTCCCCGCACTTACTCAGAGTCGATCGGCGACGAGACCTCGGTGGTCCGCATGCACAGCGGCAACGGCCCGCACGAGGAGATGGACCGCCGGGCCATCGCCTGTTTCGACCAGGCTCTGCGCGATGTGGGCTTCGGGACCGACGACCCGGTGCGACAGGTGCTGCTCGACTACTTCGCCTGGGCCACGACGACCACGATGGCGCGGTACCACGACTCCGAGGACGACGTCCCGGCCGACCTGGCCGTGCCCCAGTGGTCGTGGGACGGGCTCGTCCACGACTGACGTCCGGCGGGTCGTCACCTGGGTGACTCCAACGCGCCCTTGAGCCGCGTCAGGTCTGCCCGGCCGGCCCGGCGCAGCGCCGTGGCGAGTGCCGGCCTGGCGAGCCGCCACCACCCGCCCAAGTCGCCCCGGTTCCGCAGCTCCATGAGCGTTCCGCCGGAGGCGGCGTCACGCCACCAGTAGCTCGTCTCGACCGGGAAGGGCCCGCCCGTCAGCCCGAGGACGAGCCGCTCGTCGCGGATGTGCAGCTCGACCTCGCACGTGCAGCGGAACGAACGTCCGAGCAGGGTCGTCGCAAAGGTCAGGCGGCTGCCGACCACCGCCGGCGGTTCGGTCTCCCACTCCAGGTCGCGCCAGCCCGTGCGCCACGACACGACATTGGCGAAATCGGAGGCGAAGGCCGCCACCGCCGTCCGGGGTTGCGCAATCACGATCGAGCTCCGTACGTCGAGCGCCATCGATGCATCGTAGGAGCGGCCTCCGTGTGCTTCAGATCGCGTGACGGAACCGAGACGGGAAGGCGACATCAGACAGGCGTCAGGCCAAGGCGTCGAGCGCGGCTTCGTCCAGCACGACGTCGGCCGCGGCCAGATTCTCTTCGAGGTGTCCCAGTGACGACGTGCCCGGGATGAGCAGCAGCTGTGGTGCCACCGCGAGGAGCCAGGCCAGCGCCACCTGGGCCGGAGTGTGTCCAAGCCGTTCGGCCGTCGCCACCACGGCGGGCTGGGTGAGCACGGGCCGCCCCGGCATGAAAGCCGAACCGAGCGGGAAGAAGGGCACGTAGGGCACCCCGTCACCCAGGCAGGCGTCGAAGACGTCCTGATCCGAACGGTTGGCCACGCTGTAGGCGTTCTGGACGCAGGCGACCGGCGTGGCTTCCAACGCCATCAGGTACTGCTCCAGCGTCACATTGCTCAGCCCCACCCCACCGATCAAGCCCTCGTTGCGCATGGCCTCCATGGCGGCCAGCTGCTCGTCGAAGGGCACCGAGGTCTCAGGATGGCGGCGCAGGTTCACCACGGGGACCTGCTCGAGGGCCAGCGCGGCCAGGTTGGCCTCCACCCCGGCCCGCAGGTCCTCGGGGCGTTGTGCCTCCAGCCATTGGCCGTCGGCGTCGCGTCGGGCCCCGACCTTGGAGACGATGACCAGACCCTCGGGGTACGGGTGCAGGGCGGCGTGGATCAGCTCGTTCGCCACGTCAGGCCCGTAGAACTGCGCGGTGTCGATGTGGTCCACACCGGCCTCCACTGCCCGGCGCAAAATGCGCAGCGCCTCGTCACGGTCCTTGGGCGGGCCGAAGACGCCAGGACCCGGGAGCTGCATGGCCCCGAAGCCCATGCGGGACACCGTGTGCCCTGCCAGCAGAGCCGTGCGCTCAACCACGACTGGCCTTGCGGAGGGCCAGCAGCGATGGGAAACCGACGACGAAGGTCTGGATGCGCCAGCCTCCGGGTGCCAACCCGCGCCGCGTGGCTATCCGCCCCGCAGCGAGGGCTTCCGCTGCATGGATCACCGCGGTGCCGGCCAGCAGGGCGCGCACCGTGGTGCGCCCCGGCAGGCGCTCACCGCTCAACCCGTTGAGCCGGTCGTAGGACCGCTCGCTCAGGACCAGTTGGATCATGACGAGGATGCCGCCGTCGAGCAGCAGGAACCAGAAGAGGGAGGGGCGCACCAGCCCCGAGCGTGAAGCCTTTGCCATGCCCCGGTTCTAGCGAGCTTCGGGACTGCTGACCAATCGGACCCTCGTCGCCGGGGCGGTGGCCGCGAGCTGGCCGCAGGCGGCATCGATCTCAACGCCCCTGGTGATCCGCACAGTCGCATTCACTCCCAGTGCCCCCAACTCTTCGCGGAAACGCCGGATGCGAACGGGAGGTGATCCGACCACGGCGTACCCCGGCGTCGGGTTCAGCGGAATGAGGTTGACGTGGGCGCCCAGGGGCACGGCGAAGGCCGCCAGCTCGACGGCGTCGCGACTCCGGTCGTTGACGCCGTCGATCAGCGCCCACTCGATCGACAGGCGCCGCCCGCTGGCCGCCACGTAGTCGGCACAGGCGGTGGCGAGCGTCTCGAGCGGGTAGCGGCGGTTGATCGGCACCAACTCGTCGCGCAGCGCGTCGTTGGCCGCGTGCAACGAGACGGCCAAGTTGACCGGGAGCGTCTCGGCCGCCAGCCGGCGGATGCCCGGCACGAGGCCGACGGTCGACAGCGTGAGGTGCCGGGCCGAGAGGCCCATGTCGCCGTGCAAGCGGGTGACGGCCGACCACACCCGGTCGTAGTTGGCCAGCGGCTCCCCCATCCCCATGAACACCACGTTGGACACCCGGCGCGGCTGGGCTTGGCGCATGCCCGCCGCCACCTGTTCCACGATTTCGCCCGGGCTGAGGTGGCGCTGGAAGCCGGCCTGGCCCGTGGCACAGAACTGGCAGGCCATGGCGCAGCCGGCCTGGGTGGACACACACACGGTGACCCGGTCCGGGTACTCCATGAGCACGGTCTCGACCCGCGCCCCGTCGTGCAGCGCCCACAGCCACTTGGTGGTCTGTCCCTCGTCTGCCGTGCGCCGCGACACTTCGGTCAGCGCGGGCACCAGCGCCAGCTCGAGCTCGCCTCGCAGGGTGCTGGGCAGGTCCGTCATCTCCGCCGGGCGCAGGACCCGCCGGTGCAGGCCGTCCCAGACCTGGCGGACCCGGTAGGGCGGTTCGGCGCCGAGCAGGCTCGCCAGCTCCAAGGGGGTCACGTCGTAGGGCGCGGGCATGGTGACCCCCAGGCTATGGCCGGGTCGGCGTTCGGCTAACCCCGCCCCAGAATGGCGGTGCTGGCCGCGGTGAACCACCCGCTGGTCCCGTTGACACAGGCCAGCTCCGCACCGGCGACCTGCCGGTCTCCGCACTCGCCGCGCAGCTGCGTGACCGCCTCGATGAGCAGGAAGATGCCGCGCATGCCGGGCTGGCAGCACGAGAGCCCGCCGCCATCGGTGTTGGTGGGCAGGACGCCGCCCACCCGGAGCTTGCCGTCCTGGACGAAGGGGCCGCCCTCGCCCTTCGGGCAGAACCCGAGCCCCTCCAGGGTGAGGATCACCATCGGGGTGAAGGCGTCGTAGACCTCCACGACGTCGATGTCCGCCGGGCTCAGGCCGGCGCGCCCGAAAGCCAGCACGCCCGAGCGTACGCAGGGGGACTCGGTGAAGTCTTCCCACTCGCTCATGGTGGTGTGCGACACGGCTTCGCCCGTGCCGAGCACCCAGATCGGCTCCTTGGCACAGTCCTTCGCCCGGTCCTCGTGCGTCAGGACGATCGATCCCCCGCCGTCGGACCGGATGCAGCAGTGCAACTTGGTGAGCGGGTCCCACATCAGATCCGAATCGAGGACGTCCTCAATGGTGATCGGGTCCCGGTAGAAGGCGTCGGGATTGAGGCCGGCGTTGGCGCGGGCAGAAACCGCAACCTCGGCCAGCTGCTCAATCGTCGTACCGAACTCGTACATGTGGCGCCGGGCCACCATGGCGTAGTGCGATCCGACCGGGTGGCCGAACGGCGCCGCGAACTGCACCGGTCCGCGCGTCCCGAAGGAGAGGTTGGCCATGCGCAGGCCCTTCTTGAGGTCGGCCCGCTGCGTCGAGCCGTAGCTCAGGACGACCACCTCCACCAGGCCCTGGGCGATGGCGGCGGCCGCATGCTCCAACATGAACTCCCACACGCTCCCCCCGTGCCCGGTCGAGTCCACCCAGTTCGGTCGCAGGCCCAGGTACTCGGTGAGTTCGACTGGGGGCAGCGTGCCGTTGAGCGACATGAACCCGTCGACCTCGGCCCGGTCGATCCCGGCGTCGGCCAGGGCGCGGGTCGTCCCCTGGAAGCAAAGCTCGAACGCCGTCTTGTCGTCGACCCGGCCGCAGTCCGAAGTGGAGGCGCCGACGATCGCCACCCGGCGGTTCGGCATGCTCAGGCCCCGGGTGAGCCGGTCACGATGATGATCCTGGCGCCCGAAATGACCATGGCATGCCACCGTAACGGCGGGCGCGAAAGGCTCACAATTCAGTCCCCACCGGCCACGATTGCCCCGGCGGGCCGGATCGACACTGACCAGGTGGCCGGGTACGGTCAGTGCCCCTGCCGGCCAGCAGACACCCACCCACGCGAGGAGAGGAATGACCGAGACGACGGACAACCCCGCGGGCGACGACGTGACCCGGCGCATCGAGGACGGCATCTGCTGGATCACGCTCAACCGGCCCGACGCCGGCAACGCCATGACCCAGTTCATGCGGGACCAGATCGCCGCCTGGGTGCGCGACGCCTCGAGTGACCTCTTCGTCCGGGTGGTTGTCATCACCGCCGTCGGCGACAAGGCCTTCTGCAGTGGTGCCGACCTGCGCGGTGGCCGGCTGGCGCCGCGGCCGAGGCCCGACGACGCGCCCGAGAGCGAGGTGGGCTCGGCCGCCCGCATGATCCGCGACGGCTGGCAGGCCTTGGTGGCCTCCGTCATCGACTGCGAGAAGCCGGTCATCGCCGGGGTGAACGGAACGGCGGCGGGGGGCGGCATGCACCTGGCCCTGGCCTGCGACCTGGTGGTCATGGCCGAGGAGGCCAAGTTCGTGGAGGTCTTCATCCGCCGGGGCATCGCGCCCGACGCCGGCGGAGCCTGGATCCTCACCCGGCTGGTCGGCATCCAGAAGGCCAAGGAGCTCTTCTTCTTCGGCGACGACGTCCCTGCTGCCGAGGCCTACCGCATCGGCCTGGTCAACCGGCTGGTGCCCCGCAGCGAGCTGGCGGGCACGCTCGAGGAGCTGGCCGGACGCCTGGCCAACGGACCGACCAAGGCCATCGGGGTGGCCAAGTGGCTGACCAACCGGGCGCTCGACGTGGACCGGGCCACCTCCTTCCACGACGAAGCCATGGCGCAGGAGCTGATCACGACGACGGTCGACTCGAAGGAGGGGATTGCCAGCTTCGTCGAGCGACGGCCGGCGGCGTTCAAGGGCTGGTGACGCCCTAAGACCTGGGGGCGGTCGTGGTCGTCGGACCGCCCGTCGTGGTGGTGGACCCGAGGTTCGTCGACGTGGTGGTGGTCGAGCCGCCCGGCGTCGAGGTCGTGCTGGTCGTGGCGCCGCCGCTCGTCGTGCTCGTCGTGGTGGAGGACGACGGCTGTGTCGTGCTCGTCACGCCCGTGCTGCTCGACGTCGTGGTCGTCGGCGTGCTCGTCGTCGTGGTGGTGGTCGGGGGCGGCGTGGACGTCCCGTTGACGACACCACCAAGGGACGTGCCAGTGCCCGCGTTGCCGAAGATGGAGGACAGCGGCTTGCCGACGATCAGCTCCACCACCGTCACGAAGAGCAGGGCCGCCAGGAAGACGACGCCGGCGGTGCTGGCGATGGCCTTCCAGGTGAAGCGGCGCGTGACGACCGGGGCCGCCGAGGCCGAAGCGTCGATCCGCTGGGTGCCGGCTGTCCCCGCCGTCGCCTTGACCTCGAGCGGCTCGGTGCGACCAGCCGCCGAACTCTGCGCATGCATCTGGGCCGTCTCGTCCGCCGCCGACGGCGCCGCGGCCGAGGCCACCGCCTCGGTGGGCGCGGCCGACTGGTCCACGCTCGTCGCCGTCGTGCCACCGGCCGCGGTGGACCCCAGCTTGCGCAGGACCGAGTCCTCCGGAGCTCGCACCACGACCTGCCTGACGGCTTCGTGGCCCCGTTCGATCGACTGCGCCACCAGGGCGGTCCCAATCGTCGCCGCGGCGGAGCCGATGGCCACCCCGACGATGGTGCCCTTGACCCCGAAGGCCGACGCGATCAGCGCGGCCAACACCGCGCCCCCGACGGAGGCCAGGATCTGGCGGAACGAGAACTTCACAGGTGACTGATCAGCCGCCCGGCCGCGGCGGCGAGGCGTGGGCGATGAACTGGCGTGCCCCGGAATCGAGCACCCAGTCGTGCCCGAAGCGGGCAGCTGGCGCGGCGAAGCGAGACACCAGGCGCAGGGCCGAGTTCCCCGGGGCGAGCGAACTGTGCATGATGGCTCGGCACCCCGCCTCTGCCTCCTCGAGTTCCAAGGTGGCGTTTCCCACCACATCGCCCAGGACCAGCGCGTGGACCAGAGCCGGCGCCTCTACCTCCTCGATGTCCACCTGGAAACGGACGATGTAGGGCAGCGGCGGCTGCACCTCACAGCGCCACTCCTCTCCGGGGGCCAGGGCCTTTGCGTCGAAGCGGCGTAGCCAGGGCCACCAGCTCCGGTAGCTGCCCACATCGCAGATCTGTTTCCACACCTCCTCCCGTCCCTGGGGCAACTCGTAGCGGTGCACCGTCTGGATCGTCCCCGGAAGAGTGTCGGTCACTCGCCCACGACTCCATCGATCGCCTCGCGCAGCAGGTCGGCGTGCCCGTTGTGACGCGCGTACTCCTCGATCATGTGCACCAGGATCCAGCGCAGCGTGAGGGGGTTTCGCGCCGACACCGCCATCTGGTCGAGCTCCGCCGCGGCCTCGATACGCCGGCTGACGTCGCACTGGGCGACGAATTTGGCCAGGTCCTCGTCGACGTGCGCCGGGTCGATGTCGTTGAAGTCGGCGTCGATGTCCTCGTCCAGGGACATTGGCGGAGGAACGGAAAGACCCAGGAAGCGCTCCTCGTACCAGCTCCACTCGACCAGCGACAGGTGGCGGACGATGCCGATGAGGCTGAGGTTCGACGGTGGCACCGCCCGGCGCACCAGGTCGGCGGGGCCGAGGCCGGCACACTTCCACAGCAACGTCGCCCGCTGGAAGTCGAGGAAGCCGACCAGCGTCTCCCGCTCTCCGGCGACGTAGGGAGGCTCCGGACGCGTGTCGGGCGGCGAGGCCATTGGGTCAGGCTAGCGGTCGCCTTTCGCCGCCCGTTGGGCCGCCGTGGTGACGCCGCCCCAACCCCGTTCCGGGCTGTTTCGGCCGGGAAAGCGCTTGCCACCTGGACCGGGCGCCTCCCGGCTCCCGTCCTGCGACCGGTACGATTCGGGTGTGCGCCCACGGTGGTTTTCCCGGCAGGCCATATCGCTGCACCTCGCCGCGCTGGTCTTCGTGCCCGGTTGCGCCGTGGCCGCCTGGTGGCAGGTCAACCGGGCCGCCGACGGGAACCAGCTGAGCTACCTCTACTCGGTGATGTGGCCCGTCTTCGGGCTGCTCGGGATCGTGTTCTGGTGGCTCCTGCTGCATACCGACTACGACAGCGTCGGCCTCAAGGGCATGCGCCGCCAGGCCCAGCAGGAGACAGCAGGCGCCGACCCGCCCGGTATCGACCCGGCCACTGCCGCCCCGGCCGCGCCAACGGCAATGCCAACGCCAACACCCACGCCGCCACTCCCCACCGTGAACGCCGAAGAGGATCCCGAGCTCGCCGCCTACAACGCCCGGCTGGCCGAGCTGGCCGCCAAGGGAGCCAAGACCTGGCGCAATCGCGAGACCGTCGTGGCCCGGCGCCCGCAGTGAGGCGCCTCCTCGGGCGTGGCCTCGAAGGTGCCCTGTTCCGCTACCAGGTGATGGCCAACATCGTCGGCGTCCTCATCATCCCGCTCTTCGTGTTCACCGGGCTGCACTACGCCCAGGGCCATGGCTACAAGGTCGAGCTGGCCATCTTCGGAGTGGCCCACGGCTACCTCTACATCATCTACCTCGTGATGGCCGGGCTCTTGGCCCTCAAGGCGCGCCTCTACCCGCCCTGGATCCTCCTGATGTTCGCCGCCGGCCTCATCCCCGGACTCACGTTCCTCGTGGAATGGATCATCGTGACCAAGAAGATCCATCCCCTCATGGCCGCCCGGCAGGCCGCCGCCGCGACAGAGGGCGAAGGGGTCAGCCCAGCCGCTCGATGACGGTGCCGTTGGCCTGGCCGCCGCCCTCGCACATCGTCTGGTAGCCGAAGCGGCCGCCCGTGGCCTCGAGGTGGTTGAGCAGCGTCCCCATCAGGCGCACCCCGCTCGCCCCGAGCGGGTGGCCGATCGCGATGGCGCCGCCGCGCGGGTTGAAGCGCTCCATGTCGTAGGCGAACTCCTTCTGCCACATGAGGGCGATGGCGGCGAAGGCCTCGTTGCACTCCACCGCGTCGAAGTCCGCCACCGTCATGCCCGAACGCTTCAGCAGCTTGTGGGTCACCGGAACCGGCGCCGAGAGGACGATGGCGGCGTCCTCCGCCGCCACGGCGAAGTGGGCGAAGCGCGCCCTGATCGGCAGGCCGAGCGCTTCTGCCACCTCCCGGTCGGCCACCAGCATGGCGGCCGCGCCGTCGGTGGTCTGCGAGGCGTTGCCGGCCGTGATGTCCGGGGCCGTCTCGGGCTCCCAGTTCTGCGCCGCGGGCAGGGCGGCCAGTGCTTCGATGGTCGAGGTACGCCGGATGCCCTCGTCGCTGCGCAGGAACTCGCCGGTCAGGCTGCCGTCCTCCGCCTTGATCGGCACGGCCAGCGCTTCACGCTCGAAGTGCCCGCTGTCCCAGCTGGCCGCCGCCCGCTGATGCGACGCCAGCGAGTAGGCGTCCATCTCCGCACGGGTGATGCCGTAGCGCTCGGCCAGGACCTGGCTCACCCGGAACTGCGTCCACAGCCGCCCGTCCACGGCCTCGAGGAAGGAGGGTGGGAACGGCCCCGTCCCGCCCTTGGCGTTCGAGGCCATCGGCACCCGGCTCATCACCTCGACACCGCAGGCGATCACCATGTCGTAGTGGCCGGCCGCCACCCCGGCCGCGGCGAAATGGACGGCCTGCTGCGAGGAGCCGCACTGGCGGTCCACCGTGGTGGCCGGCACGCTCTGGGGCAGGCCGGCCGACACCCAGCCGTTGCGGGTCACGTTGGTGCTCTGCTCGCCGGCCTGGGTCACGCAGCCGCCGATGACGTCGTCGATGCGCTCGGGGTCCACCCCGGTCCGCTCCAGCAGCGAGGTCAGGGCGAACCCCAGCAGGTCGGCCGGGTGCCAGTTGGCCAGCGCGCCGCCGCGCTTGCCGAAGGCGGTGCGCACGACGTCGACGATGACGGGTTCTCCCATATGTCCACTCCTCAACTCTCGCCTCAGGGTTCGACTTCGACCTCGGCTGCGCCCGCCGACGCCGCCTCCTCGCGCCGGGCCATGAGGGATTCGACCGCCGCGTTCGCCCCGGCCGGCTC
Organism: uncultured Acidimicrobiaceae bacterium; assembly: GCA_963840435.1. Lineage (GTDB taxonomy): Bacteria > Actinomycetota > Acidimicrobiia > Acidimicrobiales > RAAP-2 > Bog-473. Next base: position 957,242 of record CAWIYY010000003.1, read on the forward strand.
GCCCTCGTAGTACACGGTGCCGTGGTTCAGCACGACCGCCCAGGTGGCCAGCTGGAGCACCCGGTTGACCTGCTGCTCGACCACGACGACCGCGGTGCCGTTGCGGTTGATCTGCTCCAGCCCCTCGTAGACCTGGTCGATCACCACCGGGGCCAGGCCCAGCGAGAGCTCGTCGGCCACGAGGACCTTGGGCGGGACCACTAGAACCTTGGCCAGCGAGAGCAGGCGCTGCTGGCCGCCCGAGAGTGTGCCACCCATCTGGCGCCGCCGTTCGCCGAGGATCGGGAAGGCGGTGTAGGCCCGCTCGAGGTTCTCCTTGAGCTTGTCCCTGCCCTGCCGTTGGCGGAAGGCCAGCGTCAGGTTCTCCTCGACGGTCAGGGTCGAGAAGACGCCGCGGCCCTCGACCACGTGCGCCATGCCCATCCGGGCGATCCTGAACGCCGGGCGCATGGTCACGTCCTCGCCCGCGAACATCACCTGGCCCGACGAGGCGGTCACCAGCCCGGTCACGGTGCGGGCCACCGTCGACTTGCCCGAACCGTTCGATCCGACCAGCGCCACCACCGCCCCGCTGGGGACACGGAAGGAGACGTCGAAGAGGGCCCGGTAGGGCCCGTAGGCCGCGCACACGTTCTGCAACGCCAGCACGTCGCTCATGCCGTCTGCCCCAGGTAGGCGTCGCGTACCGCGGGATCGGCCATGACCTCGTCGAAGGTGCCCTCGGCCAGCATGGCGCCGAGATCCATGACGACCGTCCGGTCGACCACGTCGGCCACCATCCCCAGGTCGTGCTCGACCAGCAGCACCGCTGTGCCCCGCTCCCGCTGCAACGTGCGCAGCACCGTGGCCACCTCGGCCGTCTCGTGCAGGTCGAGACCCGAGGAGGGCTCGTCGGCCAGCAAAATCTTCGGCTCGCCCGCCAGGGCCCGGGCCAGCTCGACCAGGCGGCAATTCCCGAGGCCCAGTGCGTTGACCGACAGGTTGCCCAGGTGGGCAATGCCCACCAGCTCCAAGGTGGCGTCCACCCGCTCGACCTCGTCCGTCGTCGGCTTGCTCATGTTGAGCAGGTCGCGCCACAGGCGGCCCTCGCCCCGCCGGGCCCGCTCGGCCACCATGAGGTGGTCGCGCACCGACATGTCGGTGAAGACCTCGATGCGTTGGTAGGTGCGCCCGATGCCGAGGCGGGCCCGCTTGTAGGTGGGCAGCCCGCTCAGCGCAATCCCGTCGAAGGTGATGTCACCCGTCTCGGGACGCAGCTGCCCGCAGACGCAGTTGAACAGGGTCGTCTTGCCGGCGCCGTTCGGCCCGACCAGGCCGATGCTCTCGCCGGCGTGCACGTCGAAGGAAATGCTGTGTACCGCCTGGATCCCGCCGAAGGACTTGCACACGCCGACCAGGCTGAGGAGCGGTTCGTCAGCCATTTGCGCTCGATGCCGATATGGACGGTGTCGGGGCCGGGGCATGCGCTTGGGCGTTGAGCTCCAGTTGCGCCACCTCCCGGGGGAAGAACAGCTTCTCGAAGCGCAGGGTCCCCTTTCGCTTCTGGTACTCGAGCACCCCTTCGGGATGGGCCGCGTAGGTGAGGGCACCGAAGGCGAAGAGAACCACGGTGAGGCTGGAGGCTCCGATGCGGGCGGGCAGCACGGTGGTCAGCACCTGCTCGGTGACGAAGAAGCCGATGCCGGCCTGGATCGCCCCCTCCACCGTGGTGACGCTGGTCGTCACCACCAGGACGACGAGGACCAGTGAGATGTCGGCGTTCCAGTCGGTCGGTGACACCACCTGCTGCTCCAGGCTGTGGAGGAGGCCGCCGATCCCGGCGATGGCCCCGGACAGCGCGAACACCATGATCCGCTGCCAGGACGGGTTGACGCCGAGACCGGCCGTGGCCGTCTCGCTGCCGCGCATGGCCGCCAGGTTCCGCCCCACCGTCCCCTTGCGCACCATGAGGACGACGATGACGGCCACGATGAGCACACCCAGCGAGAGCAGGAACATGGCATGGCCGTCGAAGCCGAAGAACGCCGTCGTGCCGAGCCACTTGGCCTGAATGCTCACGCCCTCTTGCCCGCCCGAGATCGGAATCGCGTTGAAGAAGGTGGCGTCGAAGGCCAGCGCCGCCGCCAGGGTCATGAGGGCCAGACCGAGCCCGCGCAGGCGCAGCGAGAGCAAGGCCAGGATCACGGCGACCGCCGCGGCCAGGAGGGCCCCGACCAGTCCTCCGATCAACAGGTTCAGGCCGAGGTGGTTGGCCAGTTGGGCCGCCGTGAACGCGCCCACCCCGGCCAGGGTGGCCTGGCACAGGGAGAGCTGTCCGGCCATCCCGGTGATCAACGTGATCGACAGCAGCACAATCGAATAGGTGATGCCGTTGTTGAAGACCGTGGCCCAGGCGTCGGGCATCCAGGTCAGCATCGACACGCAGAACGCGGCGAAGAGGGCCCACCACAGGACGCGGATGATCTTGTTCATGGTGGGTGCGCGCGTGGTCGCCGCGATCGGCGGGGGCGGCGGGTCGATGGTGGCCAGCGGGTCACGGCTCGAGTCGAGGCTGCGCATGCCCGGCAGGAACAGCAATGCGATCACGATGATGATGAAGGGCAGCGACGGCACGACCGCCGCGTTGAAGAAGCTGTCCGGCGGGATGTAGCCCTGCAGGACCGTGGTCACCACGCCGATCAGCACCCCGACTGCGGCTGCAATGGGCAGCGACCGCAGCGCCGCCCAAACCGCCGCCGCGATCGCCGTCACCGTCAGCGTGACATAGTCCTCGGAATTGAACTGCCCGAAGACCGGAGCCAGCACGACACCGGCCAGGGCGGCCATGAAACTGGACACGATCCAGGCCACGGCCACCACACCGTCTGCGTTGACCCCGTCCAGTTGGACCAGGCGCCGGCTCTCCACCGCACCGCGCATCTGCAGGCCGAGCGCGGTGAAGCGAAGCAGAATCGTCAGCCCGATCAACACGACCGCCGTCACCGAAATGATGGACAGGTAGATGCCGTTGATCGGCGTTCCCCACAGGAAGAAGTAGACGACGTTGGGGTTGAAGAACGGCAGGATGGTGGCCGTGGCGTCGCTCTGCTGCGGCCCGAAGATCACCGGCAAAAGGGACGGAATCCCGACCAGGAGGGCCAGGCTGCAGACCATCTTGGCCACCGAGTTGGAGTTCGCGATATGGCGGAACAACAACCGGTCGAAGGCGTAGCCGATCGCCGGCCCCATCACCACCACCGAGACGAGGAAGGCCTCGAATCCCCCCCAGTTGTGGACTTGGGTCAGGTAGGTGAAGACGAACGCCGAGGCGAAGGCCTGCGCCCCGAAGGCGAAGTTGAAGACACCCGTGGCCTGATACGTGAGAACCAGGCAGATCCCCACCAGGGCATACGCGCACCCTTGTTGCACCCCCGGGGCCGCAAAATCGAAGAACGTCTCCATCGTGCCGTTTCGCCCGTGTCCGCTCGAGCCCTGGCCCTATCCCGCCCGGCCGATCAGGCCGGGGCGGGCGTGCCGGCCGGGAGCGGGTAGACGGGCGCCTTGTTCGGGTTGATCGACTGGAAGCACACGAACACGTTCTTACCCTTGTTCAGCGCCGGCAGGTACTTGGTGCCCACCACCTTGATGTATGCGCTGCAATAGGGGGGCTTGTGGCCGGCATGGCCAGCGTCCTTCCAGTTCGTCGGGGCGGTGAGGCCGCCCGCGGTGAACGAGGTGAGGGAGTTGTCCGCCTTGATGACGTTGGCCTGGGTCAGGTTGTTGCCTGCCATCTTCACGCCCTGGACGAAGAGGGCGGCCGACTCCCAACCCTGGATGGCGACCTCGTCGTTGACGTACTTCGGCTCGTACTTCTGCATCTGGGCCAGGTAGAGCTTCAGTCCGGGGTAGATCGACGTCGGCGCCGTGTAGGGCACGTGGGCGATGCTGAAGTACACGCCCTGCATGAGGCTCTGGTTCTGCTGCAGCGTGCTCTGGTCGTTGCCGCTGAACCAGAGCTGGGTCATCTTCAGGCCGTACTGCTGAATGGCCCGGGCCATGGTGACGTTGCCCTGGACGTCCATGCAGCTGACCACCATGTTGGCGCCCGCCTGCTTCATGCGCTGGACGTCGGTGGCCACCGTGGTGCCCGGGTAGGCCACCTTGAAGTCGGTGTAGACGACTTGGAACCCCTTGGCCGACAAGGCGGAGGCTCCGGCCTGGCAGGCGGCGGCAGAGGACGCGACGCCGTAGGCCACGAAGGCGATCTTGGGCGACTTCGTCTGCTTCGACACGAAGCCGACGATCGGCGCCTCGGCCGGGTAGTACTGCACCGAGCCGCCCGCGGCGAACAGGTTCGGCGCCGGGGCCCAGTTGCCCGTCACGTTGTAGCCGTACGTCGGGGTCCCCGACTCGACGAAGAGGTTCGGCGAGAAGAAAGCGGTCGCCACGCCGGTGACCGCGAACACGTGGTCCTGGTTGATCAGCGTGTTGGCCAGCTGGTTGAACGTGGTCGGGTTGCCGCCGTCGTCCAGGGCGTACTTGTAGTCGATCTTGCGGCCGTTCACGCCGCCCTGGGCGTTGATGTACTGGTAGTACGCCTTCTCCCCGTAGATCAGGGAGCTGAAGTTCGACGCCAGCGTGCCCGTCTGGGTCGAGATCGTCCCGACGGTGATGGAGTTCGACGTCACCCCCGGCGCGCTGCTGGTCGCCGCTCCCGATGGCGCGGGTGCGATCGCAAGCGCACTCGCCATCAGCCCACCCGTGAACACGGTGGCGACGAGCGCCTTGCATCCCAATCTCACTCGCATTCGGTCCCCGTTCGTCTGTCTCGGTGCATCCCCCCCGGGATGCCGGTCACTGTACTTCCAGGCCTTCATTTGATCTGCTCACCCCTTGTGTCGATGGCTCTCCCGCCATCGTCTCCGAGCGACCGCACGGTGTGCGGCGCGCTCTCGCCTCTCGGAAATGTCGTTTCGCTCGTGCTGCCTCGTGCTGCCTCGCCTCGCCGTGCCTCGCCGTGCCTCGTCTCCCCGTCCAGTCGTGCGTCGATCGGTCAGTCCAGGAACAACCGCTGGCGGTCGAAGTCGCGCAACGCGCGCACCTCGTCACGACGCACCGCCGGCAGTTCCTCCACGTGGCGCGCCAGCTCGGGCTCGTACCCGCAGGCACCCACGAACGCCCGCACCCGTTCCTCCAGCGTGCCCTCCCCCGCCGGGACCGCGGCCAGGCGCAGCGTCAGGTCGTCTCGCCGCAGCACACCCTTGTCCGTGACGACGCTGACCACCCGGTGCCCGGGCGACGTCACGTAGCCGGCCGTCTCGGGCAGCCGTTCGGGCCGGGCCAGGGTGACGACGACGCAGGCCGTGGCCCGGCTGGCCACGTCGTTGGCGCCGCCCGACCCGACCAGGAAGCGGCCGCCGGCCAGCTGGGTCGAGTTCAAGGAGCCGTCGCGGTCGACCTGGGCCGCCCCCAGGCACCCCACGGTGCGCGTCCCCGGACCGCCGATGACCATGCCGAGGACGGTCGAGGCATCGGAGAGGAATGGGGTCGAGGGGAAGACCCGCTGGTTGAAGATGTAGGGGTCGGCCGGGGTCGGCTGGTAGCCCCAGAGGCCGAGCTCGGCCGTGAGCATGACCCGGCTCCCCGCCGCCCGGGCCCGGGCCACCGCCACCCAGGCGGACAGGTTGGCCACCCCGGCGCCGGCCAGCACGGCGTCGGCCTTGACCTCGGCCACGACCGCTTCCACCTCCCGGGCGCCCAGCACGGCCGCCTGCTCCCACGGGGTCACGAAGGCGTCCTCCACAATGGGGTTGGCGTCGGCGTCGGCCTTCCACGACATCGGGTCCGAGCGCCCCTCCAGCCAGAGCAGATGCTCGGTGCCCACCAGCGTCAGGTAGTCCTCGTGCGTCGTCGGACCGAGGATCCACTCCTCGATGTAGTCGTCGATCTCACCCTGCCGGCAGGCCTCCGCCACCGCACTCCAGTGTGCGATGTCCTCGCCGTAGCTGCGCACGGGCAGGCCCGGTGCGTAGCAGCCCCCGGGATGGGCGCCGTAAGGCGCCTCCGCCACGGCCAGGACCCGGTGGGCCGGGATCTTGACCCGGTGCCCGAGCCCCTCGACGGACTCGACGACCCGTTCCACTGTGGCCACCACGCCCCGGCGGGCCGCCCAGGCCCCCCAGACCCCGTCCAGCAGGGGCTCGCTCAGGACCAGGTTGCCGGCCGGGTCGGCCGCAGCCGCGTGGACTAGGGCCACGTCAGGAACCAGCGGCTCGAGCAGCCCGAGCGGGCCGAAGGGCGAGTCGACCACGGCGAAGGCCTCGTTGTCGGCCATGGAGGAGCCGACGAGCGAGCCGGTCACCGCGGCCGGCAGGCCGCGGGCCGCCGCCTCCAGACGCTGGGAGAGGGTGAGGATCGACCAGTGCTCGACCTCGACCGCACCCGACTCGTAGGCCTGCCGGAAGACCGGGTTGGGGGTGTAGGTCGGGAAGCTGTTCCCCGAGTAGGCGGTGATGACCTTCTTGAGCAGGCCGCCCCGGAAGTAGGCCGCTCCCAGCGCCCCCAGGCTGGTCATGATCAGGGTGAACTCGGGGTCGCTCTGCCAGAACTGGCGGGCCAGCTCCCGGGCAGCCGCCGTCCAGCGGCTGTGCCCCATCATCACGAGGACGCTGTCGCCCGGGCGGACGTTCTGCGCCACCGCGTCGGTGAGCGACGTCACGACCGGTCGGGCCGGTGAAGGGGCGGCGACGGTCATGAAACGAGGGTGAAAGTGGCCGTCGTCACAGAAAGTTCCAGGTCCAGCCTCAATTCGGGCCCTCGCCAAACCTGACCATCGTGTCAGGTTAGCCATTCCGGACAGACCCAGCACTACCATGCACCGGGCATGGGATCGCCGAGAGTCCGACGTGACCCGGCGGCCGCGACCAAGGGACCGGGCCGGCCTGCCGGGTCGACCAAGCAGGGCAGCACGAAGGCGCCCGTCCCGCCGTCGGCCGGTCTCCCCGCCGAGGCCGAGGCCGGCGATGCCATCGGCGCCCCGGCCAGCAAGCGGGTCCTGCGCAGCCAGGGTCGGCGCACCATGCGCAAGCTGCTCAACGCGGCCATGGTCGCCTTCGACAAACGCGGGTACCACGCCACTCGGGTCAACGACATCGTCGACATCGCCAAGACCTCGCACGGCACCTTCTACCTGTACTTCTCCAACAAGGAAGACCTGTTGCGCGCTCTGGTGGCCGAGGCCGCGAGCGAGTCCCAGGGTCTCTACGACACCCTCAACGAGATGCCCGCCCGGGGCGCGCCGCCCCAATGGGAGGACGTCCACGGCTGGGTGCAGGCCTATTCGGAGCTCTGGACCAACTACGCGCCGCTCTTCCGGATCTGGACCGACCTGGCCACGGCCGACCCCGAGCTGGTCGACATGGTCCGCAAGACGTTCACCGCCATGTCGGGCGCGCTGAGCAAGCAGATCGGCCCGGACTCCTCGGGCCACATCATCGATCCCGAAGCCGCCGGCATGGCCACCCTGGCCATGCTCGACCGCTTCCACTACCTGCGCGAGTTCGTGGGACAGCCCGTCGACGCCGTCGCCCTCGAGACGATGACGACCATGGTGTACCGGGCCCTGTTCGATCCCAACGCCTAGCCCGCCACGCCCGGGTGCCGCCGGTCGAGCTCGTTCGCTGAAGCGACGCCCTGGAGGGGCACCCCGCCCGGACGGCCGGACTCCGCCTCGGGCGTGTCACCCCAGGCGGGTCGGACTCCGGAACTGGCCGCCGGTCTCCTCGTCCGGGACTACCGGCTCTTGAAGACGCGGTCGTAAATCGTGTCCACGCCCGAGCCGTGCAAGGTGAGCCCGCCGTCGACGACCAGGTTCTGCCCGGTGACGAAGCGAGCCAGGTCCGAGCAGAGGAACACGACCACGTCGGCGATGTCCTCCGGCTCGCCCACCCGGCCGACCGGCGTGTCGCGCCGGAAGCGATCCTCCTGGTCCGGCATGTACTCGAACCACGGTGCCGTCATGGTCGTACGGATCATTCCCGGCGACACCGCGTTCACCCTGATGGTCGGCCCGTACTCGAGGGCGGCCGACGCCGTCAGCGCGGCCACGGCGGCCTTGCTGGCCGAATACGGGCCCTCCCCCGCCGCCGGTCGGGTCCCGCTGATCGAGGCCGTGCTGACGATGGAGCCTCCCCCGCCGGCCAGCAGGTGCGGCACCGCGGCGCGGATGCCGGCCCAGACCCCGGTCAGGTTGACCCGCAGCACGCGGTCCCATTCGGCAGGATCGAGCTCGTGCAGCTTGTTGAAGGCGGACGTGCCCGCGTTGTTGTAGATGATCGACAGGCCGCCCAGCTCGGCCGCCGCGGCGTCGACCGCGGCTTGCATCGCCTCGGGGTCACCCACGTCGACCGCGTAGCTGGGTCCACCGATCTCCTTGGCGGTGGCTTGGGCCGAGTCGCCGTCGACGTCGAAGACGGCGACCGTCGCCCCCTCCTCGGCCATGCGTCGGCAGGTGGCCCGGCCGATACCCGACCCACCCCCGGTGACCACGGCTCGCGCTCCCTCAAGTAGACCCATCGGCCCTCTCCTCTCGTCTGTCCTCGGCTCGTTGGAGCCAGGGCGGCTTCTCGGGCATCACCATCGGCTCGTCGAGCTCGCGGATCAGCAGTTCCTGCGCCATGCTGAGGTGGAGCGTGCCGTCCTCACCGTGCATGGTGGCCCGGATGGTCGACCGACCGCCGGCGTTCACCAAGGCGTGGAGATCGAAGAGGTTCCAGACGTCAGCCCGCCAGGGTCGATGGAACCACAGGGCGTGATCGAGGCTGGTGTCGGTGTGGGTGCCCCAGACGCCGAGGCTCAGCGGACGGAAGGCAGCGCCGGTCATGTCCGAGAAGTAGGCCAGGACGCAGGCGTGGATCGCCGGGTCGTCGGGCAGCGGCTCCCTGGTCCGGAACCAGCAGCGCCGGGTGGAGAGATAGGTCCCGTCCGACCGTTGCTCGGTGTGGCCGACCTCGCGGATGTCGAACGGGAACGGCGCCTCGAAGCCCTCGATGTCCATGGGACCGGGGATGCCCGAACCGGCCGCCAACTGGTACTCGTCGCCCGGCTCGGGCGCGTGGAACGAGCAGGTCATGCGGAACGTCTCCCTGCCCTCGACCGCGCTGACCACGGCGCGGGTGGAGAACGAACGGCCGTCGCGGATGGGCTCGACCTGGTGGATCGTGGTGGCGCCCGGAGGTGTCGGGCGAAGGAAGTAGCCGTGCAGGGAGTGGACGTTCGATGCAGGGGGCGCGGTCTTGAGCGCGGCGTTCAGGGCCTGGGCCACCACCATGCCCCCAAAGGTGCGGCCGCCGAACCACCAATTTGGGCTCGCCGTCGCGAAGGTCTGCCGCTCCCCCTGCGCGGGACCCGACTCGGTCGCCTCGATCGCGTGAACCAGGTCGGCGACGGTGGCCGATATGACCTCTGCCTGCTCTGCCGGGTCAAGCTCCACTGCTCGCTCCGGGACTCACCGGCAGGCTCACGACAGGTCCACCTCGACCGACAATCCCTTGGCCGCCAGGTCCATGCACCGGTTGTCCTCGGCGTAGCGGAGACCCTGCACGTTGAACAGTCGCACTTCCGGCGCCTCGACAGGGAACGGTCCCCAGTGCCAGGTGCCCCGGTGCAAGACGAACGGCTCGAGGGGCTCGAGGCGGAAGACCCGGATCGACTCGACCTCGTCGGGTCGCTCGAACTCCACGTCGGCCGGCGCCACCGCGATCACGGCGGGCACGTCCAGCGCCATCAAGGCCTGGGTATGAGTCTCGTGACGGAACAGCATCTCGCAGCCCAGCCCGTTGGTCAGCTGGGGCACTTCGCTGCGGGCGTGGCCGATCACGTTCACGTGGGCGTCCTCCCACAGGAACGTCATGCGCTCCTCACCGTCCCTCGGATCGGTGTCGGACACGGGAACCCACCCGAAGGGCGCCCAAACGTCGGCTCGGAGAGGCTCGGGGATGACGGCTTTGGCGTAACCTGACACCCGAGTCAGTCTAGGAAAGGTTGGGAGGGCCCGAGAATGGACGTGCGCAGCATCGAGGACAAGGCGCCAGTCGTCGAGCACAACGGCACCGTTCCGGTGTGGTGGATGATCGAGTCCAGGGAGTTCAAGGAGATCACCGACGGGGGCTACCTCGAGCTGGTCAACGAGTTCGAGGTCCCCGGCGGCGGCATGGTCGACCCCCACTCCCATCCGACCCACGAGTTCTATTACGTCATGAACGGCCGCGGGGTCATGACGATCGACGGGGAGGACCGGGACATCGCGCAGGGTGACCTGGTGTACATCCCACCGGACAAGGTGCACTCCCTTCGCCCCACCACCGACCACGCGCCGATCCACTGCTTCTGCTTTGCGGTCGGCGTGAAGGGTGCAGGCGAAATCAACTACACCTCCCACTAGGTGGGCCGCGTCCTCGTCACCCGCCGGCTGACCGAGGGCGGGACCGATCCGCTGCTGCACGACGGCCACGAGGTCATCGAGCCGGCGCAGCCACCCTCACCCAACGAGTTGGCCCGCTACGCGGGCGAGGTCGACGGCATCGTCTGCCATCTGACGGACCGCATGGACAGGACCATCTTCGAAGCCGGGCGGGCGGGAAAGCTGCAGGTGGTGGCCAACGCTGCTGTGGGCTACGACAACATCGACGTTGCCTCGGCCCAGGACTGCGGGATCGCGGTGTGCAACACGCCGGGGGTCCTCGACGACACCACGGCCGATCTGGCATTCCTGCTCATCCTGGCGGCGACCCGACAGAGCACCCAGGCGGAGAACGACCTCCGAGAAGGACGTTGGACCGGTTGGGGGTTCGACACCCACCTTGCCCGCGACGTCTATGGAACGACCCTCGGGCTGGTCGGGATATGGCCGGATCGGCCGCGCCGTGGCACAGAGAGCAGCCGGCTTCGAAATGGAGGTCCTCCACACGACGCGCCACGACACTGGAGTTCCCGGTTACGTGGCTTCCCTGCACGAACTGTTGCAGCGCTCGGACATCGTCAGCCTTCATGTTCCCCTGAGCGAGACGACTCGGCACCTCATTGGCGCACCGGAGTTGGCTCTGATGAAGCCGACGGCCGTCCTCGTCAACACGGCGCGGGGACCAGTCGTCGACGAGGACGCGCTGGCCGATGCTCTGGAGGCGGGGTCCCTCTACGCGGCGGGGCTCGACGTGTTCGACGGCGAACCGGCGGTCAACCCCCGGTTGTTGAAGGCACCGCGTACGACGCTTCTTCCTCACATAGGCAGTGCAACCATCGGGACGCGTACTCGGATGGCGCGGCTGGCATGTCAAGGAGTTTCAGACGTCCTGGCGGGACGAACTCCGCCGAACCTCATCGTTCCGACAATTCGCGCGTCGTAACGACCGTTCCTTCCCGGGATTGGTCTCACGGAAGGCCTTCTCGGTTAAAGACACACTTACCATCAGCTCGCTCGCGTAGTTGTGTCCTGGCGGAAGGAACGCATGCGTCACTTTCGAACCCTTGCGGTCGCAGCTCTTTGTGCTTCCACGGTGTTGCTTGCCATTGGCATTGTCGGCACTCCCCTGGAGAGTTCGCCCGCGGGGGCTACGTCCCCTCAGTGGCAGACGACGGCCTCGTTTCCGCCGCTTGCCAATGTCAGCGCCATTTCGTGTGCTCCCAGTGCATTTCCGGCATCAACCACGTGTGTTGCGGTCGGCGAAGAGGGATACAACGTTCCATCCATCATCGTCACTAGCGACGGAGGATCCACTTGGAGCACAGTGTCGCATCCACTGGGCACCTCGACATTTGCGAGCGTGTCGTGCCCTACAGACTCCGTCTGCTTTCCGGCGTCAGATCAGGGGATCTTCAAGTCAACTAATAGCGGTGATCTCCTGGCGCTTTAGGTTCCGTCCTTTACGGCAGCACTGGAATTTCGTGCTTCACGGCTGACGAGTGCACTGCTGTTGCCGGCGGTTCGATCATCTCAACGGTGGATGGTCAAACTTGGAACCCACAAACTCCGCCCACCGGTTGGCGACCTTTCCAGCGTGTCGTGCCCACGCGAAACGATATGCGTTGCTATTGGGCTGCTCGGCGGGAATCCAGCAATATTCGGGACTCAGAATGGACGCCACCTGGTCAACTTCGAGCGACCATTGTCGCCGCACTCTCAGAAGTTTCTTGTGGACGGCCACAAATTGTGTTGCCGTCGGGATCAACAACTCCGGCGAGCACGGCAACCAATTTCGATCGATTGACCTCACTCACTGGTCCACCGCTACAACGAGTCCGTAGGTGCATCGCTCAACGCTGTTAGCTGCATCGATGGCTCCTGCTTCGCGGTAGGCAGCAACTCGAGTTCTGTTCCCTACGCCCTGGATCTACGAGCAACGGGACCACATGGGTGTCGCAGACCACGCCCACTAATGCAGTCGATCTCAAGGCCTGTCTTGCGCCAGTGCCGTCGACTGTGTTGCAGTCGGAGGACTCGGAGTCACTGGCTCGGGTTCAATCATCATCGGAACGACAACTGGGTCAGCTATGGGATGACCAGACACCTCCGCGCGGCACAGGATCAATCAACGCCGTGTCGTGCCAAGGTTCAAGCGGTTGCATCGCAGCGCGGAGTCGACTCAGTTGTCCTCCTCGCGCGAACCACGGGAGGACCTGGGAACCTCAATCGGTGCCGACACAGGTCGACGGACTAGACGGCCTCGCCTGCCCAACCGTCTCGAACTGCACCGCCGTCGGATTCGGCGACTTTGAAACTGGAGCCATCATCGGCACGGTCGACGGTGGCGCCAACTGGAACTCAGAGCCTGTTCCGTCAGGGACCGGCACGATACTGGGCGTGGCCTGTCCGACCACAACCGCCTGCCAAGCAGTGAGTTCGTCGACCGCCGAGCCACCGAGCATCATCGGCACCGCCAATGGTGGATCCAACTGGTCCGCCGAGGTGATACCGGGCGACATCGTGAGCCTGCAGGCGATCGCGTGCCCCGATGCATCGACGTGCGTTGCCCTCGGCAGCACATCGACTGGACCAGCCATCATCAATACGGTGAACGGTGGGGCCAACTGGTCTCATGAGTCCGTGCCGTCGGGCGTCACGGCGCTGAACGGGATCTCGTGCTCGAGCGACGCGAACTGCGTGGCTGTCGGTTCCACCGTGCTCTCAACCGGCAACGGTGGAACCCAGTGGAACGACCTGGGCAACCCACTGGGATCGACCGCGCTGTCCTCAGTCTCGTGCCTGAGCACCGCCACCTGCACCACCGTCGGCGCCACGAGCATCCTGCAGACGGCGAACGGCGGCACCACATGGAATCCACAGGCGGCGCCTGCCGGCGTGGCGAACCTCCTCACCGTGTCCTGTGTCGGGCCGGCCAACTGCGTCGCCGGGGGCAGCGCCGCAAACGGCGGCGGAATGATCGTGACCCTCTTGGCTCCGCCCACCGTCACGACGACCGGCCTGCCCGCGGGATCCATCGGCGTGCCCTACGCCAGCAGCCTCAGTGCGACCGGCGGGCTCGCCCCCTACAGCTGGTCGATCACGGCCGGAGCGCTCCCATCCGGACTGCAGCTCACCCCCGGCGGCGAAATCAGCGGTACCCCGATCCTCCCGGGCGACTACACCGTCACCGTCACGGTGACCGACGCCAATCAGCTCTCGGGGAGCACCGACTTCACCCTGGACGTCGGGCCGCTCGGACCTCCGGGGTATTGGGAGGTGGCCAGCGACGGCGGCATCTTCAGTTATGGCGGCGCTCCGTTCTACGGCTCGACCGGCGGTCTCCATCTGAACGCCCCGATCGTCGGCATGGCCGTCACTCCCAACGGCGCCGGCTACTGGTTGCTGGCTTCGGACGGCGGCATCTTCGCCTTCGGCGACGCCGTCTTCTATGGCTCGACCGGCGGCATGCACCTGAACGCCCCGATTGTCGGAATGACACCCACCCCTGATGGAAGGGGTTACTGGCTTGTCGCTTCGGATGGAGGGATCTTCAGCTACGGCGATGCGACCTTTTATGGATCCACCGGAGCGATCAAGCTCGACAAGCCCATCGTCGGGATGGCGTCCACCACCGACGGGCACGGCTATTGGCTGGTCGCCTCCGATGGCGGCGTGTTCTCGTTCGGCGACGCCCACTTCGACGGTTCGACCGGAGGCCTGCCCCTCCAGAAGCCGATCGTGGGCATGGCCGCCGCTCCCGACGGGAGCGGCTACTGGCTGGTCGCCTCCGATGGCGGCATCTTCAGCTTCGGCAACGTGGGCTACTTCGGCTCCACCGGTGGCCGACCGCTCAGCGCCCCCATCGTGAGCATGGAGCACACGGCCGATGGGCAGGGGTACTGGCTGGTCGCCCGGGACGGAGGGATCTTCAGCTTCGGTGACGCCGCCTTCGACGGTTCCGCCGGCGGTCTGCACTTGAACCAGCCGGTCGTCGGCATGGCGGCCATCCAGTCGTTGGGCTCCTCCCCGGGCTGACAGGACTGACCGGACTGACCGGGCTGACCATCCCGCCCACACTGCGTCAGACCGAGACCACCTCGTCCGCTGGCTCCGCGACCAGCGCGTCGTTCCACTTCTCCTCCACCCGGGCCAGCCGCCAGTACACGAGGGCCACCGCCCACGTGGCGACGAAGAGTCCCACGATGGCGAACCCGGCGGTGTTGATGTTGAAACCCTTCACCACGTTCCAGAACGGCGAGTTCAGTCTCGCTTCCTGGCCCAGCAGGCCGAGCAGCTCAATCGTGCCGATGAGGAAGGCCACGGCCACCGACAGGCCGGTCATGGTCAGGTTGTAGAAGACCTTGCGCACCGGGTTCGAGAAGGCCCAGTCGTAGGCGAAGTTCATGAAGCAGCCGTCGAGCGTATCGAACAGGCACATGCCCGCCGCGAAGAGCAGCGGCAGCGAGATGACCGCATAGAACGGCAACCCGCCCACCACCGCCGAACCGGCCAGGACGAGCAGCGCCACCTCGGTCGCGGTGTCGAATCCGAGGCCGAAGAGGACTCCGACCGGATACATCTTCCACGGGGTGTCGATGCGCTTCGCGTACCCGCCGAGGAAGCGGTTCATGACGCCCCGCTTGTCCAGCTGGCGCTCGAGCTCGTCGTGGTCGAAGTGGCCGGAACGCATCTGGCGGTAGACGCCGATGATGGAGACCAGCACGATCACGTTCAGCAGGGCGATGAGATAGAGGAAGGCGCCCGACACGGAGGTGCCCACGATGGTGGTGGCCGAGTGCAGGCCCGAGGATTGCTGGCTGACCTGCAGGTTGAGGGCGCGGATGCCGAAGTTCAGGACCACGGCCAGGACGAAGACGATGGTGGAGTGGCCCAGCGAGAAGAAGAACCCCACCCCGAGGGGGCGTTGGCCCTCGTGGACCAGCTTGCGGGTGGTGTTGTCGATCGCCGCGATGTGGTCGGCGTCGAAGGCGTGTCGCATGCCCAGCGTGAAGGCCAGGACGCCGGTGCCCAGACCGAACAGCTTCGTCTGCGAGACGTGGAAGTGGTGACCGACCGCCATGAGCAGGAGCGACCAACCGACGACGTTGAGCACCAGCACGGTCAGGGCCATCCCGCCGACCCGGGCCCACTCCCGTCCCGTGAGACCGTTGCGCAGCGCCGCCATCCGGCCCGCCTTCGCCATCGTCGCCACCTCCTGTCCTGGCTGGCCGATCGCCTGCCACTCTAGGACTATTGCGAGTCATTCGTAATAGACATCCAGCTTGGATGTCGACGGCTGCACCCCCCAGCCGAGGAGCGGAAGGGCACGCCGGTACCATGGCGGCTGGTGACGAAATGACCCGGCACGCTCAGACGCACGAGGCCGGGCTCGGCAAGGCCGACACGCTCGAGGAGGCGTTCGAGCTCGTGCGCCAGCACGGTGGCCGCGTCACCTCGTCACGCCGCATCTTGCTGCGTGCGCTCTTTGCCTCGAGCGGCCATCGGACGGCCGAGGAACTGGCTGTCGAAGTCCAGACCGAGGACCCCGACATCCACCTCTCGACGATCTACCGGAACCTCGAGGAGCTCGAGCGACTCGGTGTGGTGGTGCACTCGCACTTCGGACACGGTCCGGCCACCTACCACCTGGCCAGTTCCGTGCACGGGCACTTCGTCTGCGAAGAGTGCGGCACGCTCATCGAGGCGCCCGATTCCCTCTTCGCCGGGTTGGCCCAAGCGGCACAAGCGAAGTTCGGGTTCGCCATCGACCCGCATCACTTCGCCCTGCTCGGGCGCTGCGCCAACTGCCGCTGACCTCGGCGCAGACGCTCACGCTCGACGTCTCGCCGGCTCGCCCAGAGGGACCTCAGCTCACCACTGCGTGGACTGGGCCAGCGTGCGCTCGAGGATGCCCAGCGTGGCCCGCACGGCCAGCTCGGACATGACGGGGAAGATGTTGGCCTCGCGCCACTCGGGGGCGATCTGCGACCAGTCGTAGTACGAGGTGACCAGCGTGCCGCCCTCGGTCGGCTCCAAGGTGTAGCCGTAGATGTGACCGATAGGCGGCTTGATCGTCCCCTCGACCGTCCAGGCGATCTCCCGGTCGGGTTCATAGGTGGTGAAGACGACGGTCACGTCGTAGCGACCCATGGGGAAGTCGTTGAGCGATTCACGGTCCATGTGGATGACGAACGTGTCGCCCACCTTGCTCACCGGTTCCCCGGTGAAGCTCTGGAGCATGCCCGAACTGTCGATGGTGACGTGACCGCGGGGATCGCGCAGGAGGGAGAAGATGCGCCCCGCCTCGGCGGGGATGGTCCGTTGAATCTCGATGCGCTCGACTGCCTGGTCCGCGTTGGTCACCGCCGCATCATGCCACCGGACCGGAACCGGCGGCCTGCCCGGCGCCGACCTCGACCCGCTCCCCCTCGTCGTCGCCACTGGGCCGAATCGTGGCGGCCGGAGTCGTCCGCGGCCCCCGTGTCATCGAGGCGATGGCCGAGATGAAGGCCAGGCCGGCCGAGACGGAGAAGACGATGGTCAGCCCGTGGCTGAACGGTCCCGAGAGGAGATGGGGGAAGTACTCCCTGCCCGTCAGCACGTGCTGGGCGTCTGCCGGGAGCTTTTGCAGCACACCGCCCATGGACAGGAGGTGGCGCAGCGGGTTGATGCCGAGGACGGAGGCGAAGAGCGAGGCGACCGGGGGCAGTGCGGCGACGTGGTGCGCGGCGGCGGCCGGCACCCCTTGATGCTGCAGGCCGCTCGACAGCGTCTTGGGCAGGGTGCTGGCCAGGCCGGTGATCATCAGCGAGAAGAAGACGCCGATGGAGAGCGCCGTGCCCGAGTTCTGGAAGGTGGACCGCATGCCCGACGCCACACCCCGGAACTCGGCCGGCACGCTGCTCATCATCGAGGAGGTATTGGGGGCGCTGAACATGCCGATGCCGATGCCGTTGATGGCGATGAGGGTGGCAAACGCCGCATAGCTGAAGTTCACCGGCAGGAAGATCAGCCCGATGAAGCTGAAGCCGTAGACGATCATGCCCGTGGTGGCGAAGCCGCGGGCGCCGTAGCGGTCCGAGAGATAGCCCGACAGGGGCCCCGAGAGCAGGAAGCCCGCCGTCAGCGGCAAGAGGAAGATGCCGGCCCACAGCGGCGTCGAGCTGTAGCTGTAGCCGTGCAGGGGCAACCAGATGCCCTGCAACCAGATGACGAGCATGAACTGGAGTCCGCCCTGACCCAGGCGGGCCGCGAAGCTGGCCACGTTGCCGGCCGCAAAGGCCCGGATGCGGAAGAGGCCGAGACGGAACAGGGGATCGGTCACCTTGCTCTCAATCACGACGAAGGCAGCCAGCAGGGCCAGCCCGCCGAAAAGCAGCGACAACACCTCTGGACTCGTCCATCCCATGGCCTCCCCGTGGTAGGGCTGAATCCCGATGGTGACCGCGATGAGGATGGAGCCCAGACCGACCGCGAAGGTGATGTTGCCCCACCAGTCGATGCGTCCCCGCGTCTGCGTCCCCACCTCGCGCAGACGCCAGTAGGCCCACAGCGTGCCGAAGATGCCGACGGGCACGTTGACCCAGAAGACGGCACGCCAGTCCCACGCGGCCAGCAGACCGCCCGCGATCAACCCGATGAATTGGCCGGACAGGCCGGCCACCTGGTTGATCCCGAGCGCGAAGCCACGCTGGTTCTCGGGAAAGGCATCGGTGAGGATGGCAGCGGAGTTCGCCATCAGCATGGAGCCGCCGATGGCCTGCACGAAGCGCCAGGCGATCAGCCAGAGCGCCCCCTTGCTGCCCAGGTACGGGTCGATCGACAGGAGGACGGAGGCCAGGGTGAACACCGCGAAGCCGGCGTTGTAGATGCGCACCCGGCCGTACATGTCGCCCAGCCGACCCAGGGTCACGACGAAGACCGCCTGGACGAGGCGGTAGCCCATGATCATCCAGAGCAGGAAGGCGATGTTGCCCGGCGCCAGCGGGTCGAGGTGGATGCCCCGGAAGATGGCGGGCAGGGCGATGATCACGATGGAGCCGTCGAGGACGGCCATGAAGGTGGCCGCCGTGGTGTTGGCCAGGGCTGACCACTTGTAGCTGTCGTCGAACTCGACCGGAGCCGGTGCGGTGTCCGTCCCCGGCATCAGATGCTCTCGGCCAACCGCTCGATCAGCGGGGCGGCGATCTGCAGTTGCTTGAGTTCAGCGCGCGTGAAGCGGTCGGCCAGGGCGTGCGACAGCAGCTCGCTCCGTGCGCTTCGTCGGCGGCCGAGCAGCTCGTGACCGGCGGGGGTCAACGAGAGAATGGCCCGCCGCCCGTCGGCGGGATCGGCCTGCCGGGCCACCAGCCCCCGCTCCTCGAGGGCGGCGACCGTGGCACCGATCGACTGCGGGCTGATCCGTTCCAGCCGGGCCAGCTCGGTCGACGTGGTCGGACCGGAGCGATCCAGTCGGGCCAGCGCCGAGGTCTCCGAGGCGGTCAGGTCGTCGCCCTCGCCCGCCTTGGTCTGGCGCAGGCGCTGAACCAGCAGGCGCACCGCGGCCTGCACGGCACTGGCCACCTCGTCCACGGAAGGCGTCGCGGGGTCACCCATTTAGTAAGCCTATCCTTATCAGTTAGGGCTTACTAAATGCCCCGAGCAGCCCTCGGCCGAGACATCCCTCGGCAAGAGCGGTCTTGGGGATAGAACAACCGCCATGGCCACAGCTCCGCCGGGTTGGTACCCCGATCCCCAGGGTCCCCCAGGCTCGCAACGCTGGTGGAACGGCGCGACGTGGACCGAGCATGCACAGGTCCCCAGCTTCATGCCCGCTCCCCCTCCGCCACCGATCGCGCCGGGGCAATTCCTCGCCAGCTATGGCCAGCGACTTGGGGGGTGGCTCCTCGATTGGCTGATCCTGGCCGTCGTCAACATCCCCGTCGTGGCACTGCTCGGAGGATTTGGTCGCGCCTACAACACTGAACAACTGAACAACGGCGTGTACCACACCTCATCCGTGTCCTTCCACGTTCACTGGACCGGAGTCTTGGTCAGTGCCGTCATCGTGGTCGGCTACGGCACCATTTTCTGTGGCTCGAACCGCGCCCAGACCGTCGGCATGATGGCCGTCGGCGTGCGGGTCGTCGATGTCGCGACCGCGCAACCCATCGGCTACGGACGGGCCTTCGGGCGGGCCCTGGTCGAATATCTCCTCGCGGTGGCGCTCTTCTTGCCCTGGGTGCTCGACATGCTCTTCCCCCTCTGGGATCCGAAGAAGCAGACCCTGCACGACAAGACGGTACGGAGCGTCGTCGTCCAGAGGTCTGCCACGTCGCCGTAGGACTCTCCTCAGCCGCTCCTCCGCTCAGCCGCTCTCGCGCACGAGCGAGGCGTCGAGTCCCAGCAGTTCGACCGTCGTGGAACCGGAGCGCAACGCCTCGAAGAATCCGACTTCCTTCTGCTCGCGGGCCCGGCCCGCTTCGAGCACGTCGCTCAGCGTGGCTGCCGGCACGAAGGTCACGCCGTCGACGTCGGCCACGACCCAGTCCCCCGCCGAGACCTCGACGCCGCCCACCCTCACGGGAGCACCGACGGTGCCCGGCCTGTCCTTGCTGGCCCCGGTCAGGGCGATGGTCGATGAGAACACGGGAAACCCGTGCGCCTCGAGCGCCCCGACGTCGCGCACGCCCCCATCGAGCACCAACCCGGCCAGCCCGGCCGCTTCGGCCGCCGTGGTCAGCACCTCGCCCCAGTAGCCGCGATCAGCCACCTGCCCGACGTCGACCACGAGCACGCTCCCCCGCGGTGCTTTCGTCACCGCCACATGCACGGCCAGGTTGTCGCCGGGGGTGCACCCGACCGGGTATGCCGGTGCAGCGATCCGGGCGCCTGGCCAGGCCGGCCGAAGCCGCCGGTGGGCAGCCCGTCCGCCCGACTCGCCCAGGGTGGCCGATCCCAGTTCGGCCAGTGCCGCCGCCGTCTCCTCAGGGCTCTTCGCTGCGCTCACGTCGTCCTCCTCAATCGGGTGCCGGTGCATTCGATCATCAGGCGAGGGCGGCGCACCAGCCGTACACTCCGCCGATGACCGCGAACATGCTCATCGTCACCCAGGTGGCGCCGTACGTCGACTCTCCCGCCGGCGTGCACGGCACCTTGGCCCAGGCCACGGTCGGACTGTCCCAACTGGCCGACCTGGGCGGTCTCCGGCCGGTGCCGGTGAGCGACGTGCGCGACGTGTCGCCCGACGTGCTGGCCGCCGCCCGCGTGCTCGCCCTCTTCACCATCGGGGAGACCCCGTGGTCGCCCGAGCAGAAGGAGGCGATCTACTCCTCGTGGCGCGCCGGAACGCTCGGCCTGCTCGGCATCCACTCCGCCACCGACGCCAGCCACACCTGGCCCGAGTACGGGACGATGCTCGGGGCGCGCTTCGATGGCCACCCCTGGACTCAGCAGTTCGCCATCGACGTGGTGGACGAGGACCACCCCTCCACGGCCCATATCGGTCAGCAGTGGGACTGGCGCGACGAGGTCTACCTGTTCAAGGACCTGCGGCCCGACGCCCGGGTGCTCCTGCGTCTGGCCGAGGGGCAGGTCGACCTCACCGCACCGGGCGGGCGGGTGCCCGACTGCGGCTTTCCGCTCGCCTGGTGCATCGAAGACGGCGAGGCCCGCAGCTTCTACACCGCCCTCGGCCACTTTCCGCTGGCCTGGGAATTGCCCGTCTTCCTGCGCCACCTGAACGGAGGGCTCGCCTGGCTCGGGGCGAACGCATAGCCTGACGTCCATGTCAGGTTCAACATCGGGGGGGCCATTGCCCGAGGTCATGGCGGCGGCGGTGTACCAGTCGCCCGGGGTCATCACGGTCGAGGAACGTCCGGTGCCGCAACCGGGCCCCGACGAGGTCGTCGTCCGGGTGCACTCCTGCGGCATTTGCGGGTCCGACATCCACCAGCTGCGGGACGGGTGGGGATTGCCACCAGGCGTCGTGGCGGGACACGAGTGGAGCGGGGCGATCGCCGCCATCGGTGACAACGTCACCAGTTGGTCGGTGGGCGAGCTCGTCGTCGGCGGTTCGTCGCCGCGGTGTGGGACGTGTCGGCGTTGCCTGGAGGGCAAGCCGTCGCAGTGCGAGAACCGCAACGACATGACGAGCAGCCACAGCGACGGTGCCTTCGCCGAGTACATCCGATGCCGGGCGGCCGGTGTCCTGCGGCTGCCCGACGGTCTTGCGCCGCGTCACGCAGCGCTGGCCGAACCGCTCTCCGTTGCCATGCACGGCATCACGCGCTCGGGCGTGCGACCTGGTGACACCGTGATGGTCTTCGGTGCCGGCCCCATCGGTGCGCTGAGCGTTGCCGCCCTGCGGGCCATGGGCGTCGACGACGTCACCGTGGTCGAGCCGCATCCGGGCCGGCGCGAGCTGGCCGCCAAGCTCGGCGCCAAGGAGATCGTGGACCCCTCCGATCTGGAGGTCTTCCCGTCGTGGGAGCCGGAGCGCCAGTCCAGCCGGGCCGCGCACGTCGTCCTCGAATGCTCGGGACACCGGGCCGCCCTCGAGGCGGGTTTTTGCCAGGTGGCCCGAGGCGGCATCCTCGTGATGGTCGGCGCGGGCATCGACCACCCGATTTTCGACATCAATCGGATGATCCTCAACGAGCTGACCGTGACCGGCTCGTTCGTGTACGACCTGGGTGGTTTCGAGAAAGCGCTCGAGCTGCTGGCCTCGGACGGCTTTCCCTGCGAGCTCTTGATCGATCCCGACGACATCGCACTCGACGGGATCCGTGATGCACTCGAGAACCTGGCGGTGGGCCGCATCGCCGGCAAGGTCATGGTCGCACCAGGAGGTAGGAGCTGATGCCGCACCCCTTCTATCCGTCGGGCAATCCCCGCTTCAACCACGTTGCCATGTCGCTGCCGGGCGACCTGCTCGACGAGACGAACCGAGCCGACGTGTGCGGCTTCTTCAAGGACGTCCTCGGCTTCGACGAGATCACCGTCATGACCGAGGACAAGCGCCGTCTCATCTTGAGCTGTGTCCACTGGGACCAGTTCATCTTTCTCATTCGAGAGGACGACCCGATGCGCTGCCCGCGCATGGATCACTACGGCTTCGCGGTCAACTCGTTCGAGGACCTGCAGGGCATTCAGAAGCGGGCGAAGGAGTTCCAGCAGAAGGACGACCGCATGGAGCTCATCGACCTGCACATGGACGACCAGGGCATGGTCAAGATCCACTCGCTCTACCTCAGCTACATCCTTCCCATGACCTGCGAGATCCAATACTGGGAGTTCCCCGAAGCGGTCGCTGCCGCGGGCTGAGCAGACCGTCACAGCACACCGGTACGGTGCGGGCATGACCTCGCGCACCAGCCCAGCCGGCCGGACCAGCCAGATGGAGAACGCGGAGCGGTTCCTGGCGCTGCACGTGCCCGGGACACCGCTGCTGATGCCCAACGCCTGGGACATCGGCTCCGCCAAGCTCTTCGAGTCGCTCGGCGTCGGCGCCATCGCCACCACCAGCGGGGGCTTCGCCATGAGCCGGGGCCGCCTGGACGGGGCCATGAGCCGGGAGGAGGTCCTCGAGCACAGCGGCGAACTGGTGGACGCCGTGGACGTCCCCGTCTCGGCCGACCTCGAGAACTGTTTTGCCGACGACCTCGAAGGGGTGTCCGACACCATCACCTCGGCCATTGCACGCGGACTGGCCGGCGGCTCTATCGAAGACTTCACCCGCAACAGAGACGCACCGATCTACGAGCTGGTCGAGGCCACCGAACGGGTGCGGGCCGCCGCCGAGGCCGCCCACTCCGGACCCGTGCACTTCGTGCTGACGGCCCGGGCCGAGAACTATCTCCACGGCCGGGTCGACCTGGGCGACACCATCACCCGGCTCCAGACCTACCAGGAGGCGGGGGCGGATGTGCTCTTCGCCCCGCGGGTGGTGGATCCCGTCGAGCTGCGCACGCTCCTCTCAGCCGTCGACCGGCCGGTCAGCGTTCTGGTGACACCGGACGCACCCACCGTCAGCCAGCTGGCCGGGCTCGGCATCGCCCGCATCTCGGTCGGCGGCGCCATCGCCGCCGCGTCGTACGGATTCGCCGTCGAGGCGGTACGCCAGCTCCAGGAGAAGGGGACCCCGAACTACTGGGAGCAGGCCGGCGCCGCCCGTTCAGCCATGCAGGCGTCCTTCGTCAAGCCCTGAGGGCGACCGTCACTTCGATCTCGACCGCACCACCCCGGGGCAAGGCGGCCACACCGACGGCAGAGCGGGTGTGGCGACCGGCCGCACCGAACACGTCGGCCAGGACCTTGCTGGCCCCGTCGATCACGGCCGGCTGTTCGTGGAAGTCGGGTGCCGAGGCGACGAACCCCATCACCGTGAGCACGCGCGCAATGCGATCGAGCGAGCCGAGCTCGGCCTCGAGGACGGCCAGCGCATTGAGGGCGCACACCGCGGCGGCTTCCCGGCCCTCCTCGACGCTCACGTCGGCGCCCAGATGGCCGAGGCACGTGAGCTTCCCGTCGATGCGCGGCAGCTGCCCCGAGGTGCGGGCGATGCCGTCGTGCACCACCACGGCATCGAGCGGGTCATGGGGCGGGTGGGGTCCGTGGAGCGTGAGGCCCAGCTCGTCCAGCCGGGCCCGGATGGCGCCGTCGCTCATGCTCGTCTATCGCATGTAGGGGTAGACGTTGGCGAAGTTGGTGTTGATCTTCTCGGGCAGCGGGTAGATCGTGCCCAGCTGCTTGGACCCCCAGATGATCTTCGCCGAGCGCTCGACCAGTGCCGTGTTGTGCATGGTCTTCTCCATGGTCGTCCCGACGGCCACCATGCCGTGGTTGGCGATCAGGGCGGCCCCCCGGTCCTCGAGCGCCTTGACCACCTGCTCGGCCAGGTCGGGCGAGCCGCTGGGCGCGTACTCGGTGCAGCGGATGTCGCCGCCCAGGTAGACGGTGAACTCGTCGATGCAGCTCGGGATGTCGGAGTGGGCGACGGCGAACATGGTGGCGTAGACGGCGTGCGAGTGGATGCAGACGCCGATGTCCTCGTAGGCGTTCATCACGGCCAGGTGCAGGTACTTCTCCGACGTCGGGCCCCGCTCACCGGCCACCACGTCGCCGGCCGGGTTCACGATGACGATGTCGTCGACCGTCATGATCTTGTAGTCGAGCGAGGACGGGGTGCAGGCGATGTTGCCGTCCTCCATGCGGGCCGAGATGTTGCCCGAGGTGCCCTCGACCAGCCCCTTTTCCAGGAGCTCCTTGGCTGCCGCGACGATCTTCTCGGGTGCGTTCTCTATGAAGGTGGCCATGGCCGGGCTCCTCACCGCTCGGTTGTGGGGCGATCCTCTCGCCCACTGGTCGCCCAGATCGTACAGCGCCGGCGACAATGCCTGACACGCATGTCAGGGAATGGTCACGGTGGGCCGGGATAATGTGCGCCGCCATGGGACTTCTCGAGGGTCGTGCGGCAGTGGTGACGGGTGCTGGTCGGGGCATCGGGCGGGACATCGCCCTGTGCCTGGCGGCCGAGGGGGCCCTGGTCGTGGTCAACGACGTCGGCGTGACCCTCGGCGGCGAGGGCACGCAGGAGGATCCCGCCGCTCAGGTCTGCGCCGAGATCGCGGCGGCCGGCGGCGCGGCGGTGCCGAACCACGACTCGGTGAGCGACTTCGAGGGGGCAGGCCGGATCATCGGCACCGCGGTGGACAACTTCGGGAAGATCGACATCGTGGTCAACAACGCCGGGATCGTGCGCGACCGCACCCTGGTCAAAATGGACGAGTCCGACTACGACGCCGTCATCGCCGTGCACCAGAAGGGCACCTTCAACACGGTCCGCCACGCCGCCCCCCTGATGAAGGACGCCGGGTACGGGCGGATCGTCAACATCACCTCGTCGGCCGGGCTGCGGGGCAACTTCGGTCAGACCAACTACGGCGCGGCCAAGGCCGCCATCATGGGCATGACCTTCGTGTGGGCCCTCGAGCTGGGCAAGTACGGCATCACGGTCAACGCGGTCGCCCCGGCCGGTTTCACCCGCATGACCGAGGGTCTCTACAAGGGGGAGGAGCCGCCGGCCGACCAGAACCCGGCCCTCAACGCCCCTCTCATCGCGTTCTTGGCCTCCGAGGATGCCTCCTACGTGAACGGGCAGGTCCTCGGGCGGACCGGGTTCGCCTACACCCTCTTCCAGACGCCCCGGCAGATCGCCACCATGTGGCGCGACGGCGGCTGGACCCCCCAGGAAGTGGCCGACCACTTCCATGAGGTGCTCGGCCAGCACCTCCAACCGGTGGGCATGGGCGACCACCCGCTGCTCGGCAAGTAGGAGCACCGGGAGGCGCGCGATCGTCCGGAGCGCTCCCCCGCCCGCCCTGGGTAGGGTGAGAAGGCTGAACCGACCATCGACTGGGAGGCCTTCCATGGACGTGCGGGACAAGATCTACATCAACGGGGCCTGGGTACCCTCCACCGGCACCGGGACCCTCGAGGTCATCGACTCGGCCACCGAGGAGGTCTTCGCCACCATCCCCGAAGGCACGCCCGAGGACGTGGACAAGGCCGCCCAGGCTGCGGCGGCCGCCTTCCCGGCCTGGGCCGCCACCTCGCGCGAGGAGCGCGGCAAGCTGCTCAAGCGCATCAGCGAGGCGCTGGCTGGCCGGACCGACGAGCTGGCCCAGATCATCTCGCACGAGGTCGGCATGCCCATGACGTTGTCGGGCTCCATCCAGGTCGGGCTCCCGGCCGGGGCCTTCGCCGACGCGGCCAACGCGGCGGAGAGCTTCCAGTGGGAAGAGGAGATCGGCAACTCGCTTGTCGTACACGAGCCGGTCGGTGTCGTCGGTGCCATCACGCCGTGGAACTACCCGCTCTACCAGATCGCGCTCAAGGTGGCGCCCGCCTTGGCCGTCGGCTGCACCGTCGTCCTCAAGCCGAGCGAGGTCGCCCCGATCAACGCCTTCATCCTGGCCGAGGTGATCGACGAGGTGGGCCTGCCGCCGGGTGTCTTCAACTTGGTGACCGGCGTCGGTCCGGTGGTCGGCGAGGCCATCGCGGCCCACCCCAAGGTCGACATGGTGTCGTTCACCGGCTCGACCAGGGCCGGGCGGCGGGTCATGGAGCTGGCGGCCGAGAACATCAAGCCGGTGTCGCTCGAGCTGGGCGGCAAGTCGGCCAACATCCTGCTCGACGACGCCGACTTCGAGAAGGCCGTCCCGGCCGGACTCTTCGGCTGCTTCATGAACTCGGGCCAGACCTGTTCGGCCCTCACCCGGATGCTGGTGCCCCGGAGCAAGCTGGCCCAGGTGGAGGAGCTGGCGGCCGGTGCCGTCGCGGGCTTTGCCCCCGGCGACCCCTTCGAGGCCGGCAAGCTGCTCGGCCCGCTGGTCTCGGCTGTGCAGCGCGACCGGGTGCGCGGCTACATCAACAAGGGGATCGAGGAGGGGGCCAAGCTGGTCGCCGGCGGGGCCGAGGCGCCCGAAGGTCTGGAGAAGGGCTTCTACGTGCAGCCGACCATCTTCTCGGAGGTGACCTCGGACATGACCATCGCCAAGGAGGAGATCTTCGGGCCGGTTCTGTCGATTATTCCCTACGACACCGAGGAAGAGGCGATCGAGATCGCCAACGGCACCCCCTACGGGCTGGCCGGCGCGGTGTCAGGTGCCGACGCCAGCCGGGCCGAGCGGGTGGCCCGCCAGATGCGGACCGGTCAGGTCGACATCAACGGCGGCAACTTCAACCCGTCCGCCCCCTTCGGCGGCTACAAGCAATCGGGCATCGGGCGTGAGCGGGGCAAGTACGGCCTCGAGGAGTTCGTCGAGACCAAGGCGATGCAGCGCTGAGCTGACAGCTGAGCGCTGACTAGCTGAGGGGATCCCTCCAGCCGGGCGATCCGGTGCGCGCACCGGCCGAGACGCGCAGGCCGATGAAGTTCTTCTGCGCCTCGACCGTGCCCGCCCCGAAGCAGAGCCCCCGGATGTCGCGGTAGGCACGTTCGAGCGGGTACTCGCGCGAGTAGCCGTAGCCGCCGTGGATCTGCATGGCCTCGTCGCAGACGAACTTGGCGGCCAGGTTGGCCGCCGTCTTGGCCAGCGCGGTCTCGAGCGGAGGCGGGGTGCCGCCCGGACCGGCCAGTCGCACGGCCCGGGCCAGGAGCATGCGGGCGCCTTCGAGCTGGACGGCCATGTCGGCCAGCTTCCACTGCAGGCCCTGGAGGTCGGCCAGCGGACGCCCGCCGATGACCCGCTCGTTCATGTAGCGCACCGCGTGCTCGAGCGCCCCCTGGGCCGCCCCGACACACATGGAGGCGTTGCCGCAGCGCTCGTGGTTGAGGTGGGAGAGCAGGACCTTGAACGCCTCGGTGGTCGCCGGGTCGCCGGCGATCAGCACGTCGTCATCGGTGATCTCGACGCCGTCGAAGGCCAGCTCGGCCTCGGTCGCCGCGTGGATGCCCATGCCCTGGTGCCGTCCCGTGACCGAGACGCCGTCGCGGTCGGTCGGCACGATCACGGCGCCGATCCCCTTGGCGCCCTCGCCGCCGGGCCAGCGGCACCAGACCAGGACGCCCTGGGCCGTGTCGCCGAGCGTCGAGTAGTTCTTGTAGGCGTTGAGGCGCCAGCGACCGGGGCCGTCGTCGACCAGCGCGGCCCGCATGTTCTGGACGGCCGATCCGGCGTCGGGCTCGGTGATGCCGATGCTGATGAGGGCGTCGCCGTTGGCGGCGGCCGGCAGCCAGCGCTCCTTCATGGCGGGTGGACCGAGGTGCTCGATCCCGCGAGGCGGGCCGTTGTAGGTCAGCTGGCAGCAGATGGCCGAGGACACGTCGGCTCGGGCGATCTCTTCGAGGACGATGGACGCCTCGACGTCGCCCAGGCCCATGCCGCCCCACTCCTCGCCGATGGTGATGCGCAGGAGGTCGGCCGCGGCCAGCGCCTTGCGCACCTCGGCCGGCACCGCACCCTCCTCGTCGGCCTGGTGCGCCCGCGGCGCCACCTCGCGCGTGGCCACGTCACGGGCCAGCTGGCGCAGGGCCGCCTGGTCCTCCGACTCGGCCAGCAGGTCGTCGCCCGATGCACCGCCCATCAGTCGAGCTCGGTGCCGACGATGCCGACGAAGCTGACGCCCTCACCCGGGGCCCCGCCCAGGTTGTGGGTCAGCCCGAGCGTCCGTCCGGGCCCGACGGTCGAGATCTGGCGCTCGGGTGGGGCTTCGCCCCGCAGCTGCAGCCAGCATTCGAAGAGCATGCGCAGGCCGGACGCGCCGATCGGATGGCCGAAGGACTTCAAGCCCCCGTCGGGGTTCACCGGCAGCTCGCCATCCCGGTCGAAGGTGCCGGCCAGCACCTCTTTCCAGGCCGTGCCCCGCTCGGCGAAGCCCAGGTCCTCCATGAGGACGAGCTCGGTCGGGGTGAAGCAGTCGTGCACCTCGGCCATGGCCAGCTGCGCCCGGGGGTCGGTGATGCCGGCCTGCGCGTAGGCGTCGGCGGCCGAGCGGACCACCTCCTCGAAGGTCGTGTAGTCGTACGCCGGGTCGATCGGTCCGGCGGCGGGGCCGGCCACGAAGGAGAGCGCCTTCACGTAGAGCGGGTTCTCGCAGTACTTGTGGGCGTCTTCGACCCGGCAGATCACGGCGGCAGCCGAGCCGTCGCTCACGCCGCTGCAGTCGAAGACCCCCAGGTCCCCCGCCACCCGGGGCGCCTTGGCGATGGTCTCCATGGAGACCTCCTTCTGGAACTGCGCCCTCGGGTTGCGCGCCCCGTTCTGGTGGTTCTTGAAGGCGATCCGGCCCATCACCTCCTTCATCTGGTCCCGGTCGACGCCGTACTTGTGGGCGTAGGAAGGGGCCAGGAACGAGAAGGCGGCGGGGGACGACAGCCCCGGGTCGGTGCCGTCGCCCACCATGCGCACCCCGGTCAGGCCGGAGTAACCCGTGTCCTTCAGCTTCTCGACCCCGACCGCCATGGCGACGTCGTAGGCGCCCGAGGCCACCGCGTAGCAGGCGTTGCGGAAGGCCTCGGATCCGGTGGCGCAGTAGTTCTCGACCCGAGTCACGGGCTTGTAGTCGAGCTTGAGCGGGCGCGAGAGCGTGACCCCGCAGATCCCCGACGTCATGGTGCCCAACCAGAAGGCGTCCACGTCGTGGATGGACAGGCCCGCCGAGGCGGCCGCCTCCGTCGCCGACTCGATCATGAGGTCGTCGACGCCCTTGTCCCACAGTTCGCCGAACCGTGTGCAACCCATCCCGATGATGGCCACCTGGTCGCGGATGCCGCTGCTTCCCATATCTACGCTCCTCGCTCCCCAGCGTCGGACGACGTCCGGCTGGCCGGCCGCGCCTTCCAGAAGTAATTGTGCACGCCCTGCGCCGTCCAGACGCGCCGGAACGTCATGGTCACGCGGTCGCCGATGGACAGCTCCGACGCGACGGCGTCGGTCAGCTCGCAGCGGAAGCGGCCGCCCCCGTCGAAGTCGATGATGACGCCGATCACCGGTGGCGACATGGAGTAGGCCAGGTGGTCGATGGTGAAGGTGGCCACCGTGCCGGGGACGTCGGCCAGGCGCTCGGGCTGCATCTGGTCGATGGCGTGACAGGAGAGGCAGGCGCGGGTCGGCGGCATGTGGCGGAAACCGCAATTGAGACAGCGGCTGGCAGCAAAGGCGTACTTCCACTGTTCGGACCGGTGCACCGTCGGCGCGCCCGGGCGCTCGGGATCGGGCCGGCGCGGCGGTTCGCGGCGCAGCTGAGAGCGCCAGGTGAGGAAGTTCGCATAGGTCAGGTCGTCCCGGCCGGCCGCGACCTGCTCGGCCACCGAGGGCACACCGGCGGCGATCCGGGCCTGCTGCGCGCCGACGAGCGCAGGCGTCGTGCGCAGCACGAAGGCGTCGGCCCCGTCGGCCAGGGACAGGACGACGACGACCTGGCCGGGCTCGGCCCGCTCGAGCACGTCACACAGGGCCACACCGAAGTGGGCCGCCCCCAGGTTGCCGAGGGACCGGGTCAGGTCGGGAGCCAGCACGCCGTCGCGCACCCCGAGCCCCGCGGCGACAGCCTTGGTCGCCCGCGCGTGGAGCCCGCTCACGACGGCGTGGTCGACGTCGCTCTCGGCGAGGCCGGCGTCCTTCAGCGCGGCGGCGAACGCCTCGCGGGCCAGCGGGACGTAGAGCTCCTCGCCGAAGCGCTCCTCCCACACGTGGGAGTCCGCCTCCCCCGGCACCCGCCAGCGGTCCAGGAACTCGTCGCTGGCGGCGCCCCGTCCGATCAGCTCGGCCACGGCCTCCTCTGGAGCGCAGACGAAGGCGGCCGCCCCGTCGCCGCTCTCGCGCTCCTCGGCCGAGCCGGCCAGTCCCGTGCGCAGGTCGGCCGCCAGGACGAGCGCGGTGCGCCCGGCGCTGGCCGCGGCCAGGCCACCGAGAAAGGCGGCGACGGCCGAGCGGGACGAGCCGGCGAAGTCGTAGGCACCACAGGCCCGACCCAGGCCGAGTGCGGCGTGCGCCGTGGTGGCGCTCGTCTTGTCGAGATAGGCCGGATCGGGGGTGGAGAGGAACAGGTCCTGTACGGCGTCCGGGCCCGGTCCGCTGGCCAGGGCCCGCAGCCCGGCTTCGACGCCCAGCGTGGTGGTGTCCTCGTCGTAGGAGGCCACCGCCCGCGTGCCCTTGCCGCCACCGCCGCCCAGCACGCCGGCGATGGCCGCACGCTGCAGGCGCCAGTAGGGCAGGTAGGCGCCCCAGGCTGCAATTCCACCGCTCATGGACTGGCCGCTCCTTCGAGGGATCGTGATCGGACGGTGCGTCCGGGGCGGGAATTCCCGCCGCCAGGCGCTGACAGCCGCGTCAGGCTGCACTCTAATACCCGGGCTCTTCCTCTCCCCCAGGTGAGCAGGTCGAGCGGATGGGCACGCTCAGGCAGTGGCGACGACGACCATCTCCCAGCTGTCGAGTTCGAGCGGGCCCCCGCCGCCGGCGAAGAAGCGGACGTCGCAAAAGCCGGCCGCCTCGAGCCAGACGACCCATTCGGGTGGCGTGGGGAGGCGCACGAAGTAGGGCGAGTGGCGCACTGCGCCCTCCCGGTGCACCGTCCGCTCGACCACCATGCGGCCGCTCACCGGGTCGAAGGTGGACAGCTCCACCATGGTGTCGTCGCCGTGTTGGACGACCACTGCGTCCGGTGCCGGTGTGAAGTGCCGCACGCCTCCGTCGTGGTGCATGGTGTCGATCGCCACCCTTCCGCCGGGTCGCAGGACCCGATGGAATTCCTCGAGTACCCGATGGCAGTCCGAGTCGTCGTAGTAGCCGAACGAGTTCAACCAGCACACAACCGCGTCGAAGGGACCGTCGACGGGCAGGTCGCGGACGTCGCCCTCCAGATAGGTGACCGAACCCGCGGGCAGTTGCGGATCACGGCGCGCCTGTTCGAGGTAGGACGGGGTCAGGTCGACCCCGGTCACCTCCATGCCGGCGCCGGCAAGACGCCGGGCGATGCGACCGTGTCCGCACGGGGCGTCGAGGATGCGCGAGCCCTCGGGAAGCTCGAGCAAGCCGAGGATCTCGGCGGTGTCGGCGTCGGAATGTTCGTCGTCGATCGAGTCCCCGTAGAAGTAGAGGTAGTCGTCGCCGAACGTGCCCTCCATGTCGAACCGCATGCGCCATCATCGCCGCCGGTAGGGTCGCCTGCATGCCCGAAGCCGAAGATTTGTCGTTCGACGCGGCCACCGACGTGCGCCCGGCCGGAGAACCCGGGCTCTTCGACGCCGACATCAACCCCCTGTGGGGCGTGGGAGACAAGCCGAACGGCGGCTACCTGCTCGCTCTCCTCGGTCGGGCCGCCCGAAGCGTCGCCGGCGGACCGGACGCAGCGTGGGAGTCCGTGTCGTCCTCGGTCACCTTTCTGCGCCCACCGTCGCCCGGCCCCGCCCGGATCCGGACCGAGGTGCTCCGCACGGGACGCTCGGCCGCCCAGGTCCGTTCCGTGCTCGTCCAGGACGGGCAGGACCTGGCCGACGCCGTCATGGTCCTGGCCGGACTGCCCGACGTCAGCCCGCGCTACGACGGCATCCCTCCCCTCCAGGCCGACCCTCCCGAGGAGTGCGTCCGCCTCCCCTCCACCATCCCCGGCGGCACCCACGTCGGGATCATGGAGATCTTGGAGCTCCGACTCGATCCGACCACTGTCCCCTTCGCGCAGGAGCCAACGGCGGATTCGGTGGCTGAATTGCGCGGCTGGTCCCGCTTCGCCGACGGTCGCCAGCCCGACGCCCTCTCGCTCCTGTTCTCGCCCGACGCCTGCCCCCCGGCCACCTTCATGATCGGCTCGTCGGGCTGGGTCCCGACCCTCCAGATGTCCACCTATGTCCGGGCCCAACCGGCACCGGGTTGGCTGGGTTTCCGCATGACAGCCAATCTCGTCGCCGGTGGGATGGTCGACGAGCTCTGCGTGGTGTGGGACAGCCGGGGCCGGGTGGTGGCGCAAGGCACGCAGTTGGCGCGCCTGCGATTCCCCGACGAGGTCAGCTGACCTTCGACCGCGCCGCCTAGCGTGTCGATCATGGCACCGGACAGCCCGTTCTTCCCCGGTCGGGACTCGGTGTGAACGGGACCCGGCTCGACCCTTCGGATCTCGGCGTCCTGGCCGGCCTGTGCGCCCGTTCGATGGCGGACCCTCCCGCGCCCGACGAGCTCGAGGGGGCCCTGTGCGCAGACGATCAGCCGGCCGTCGTCTTCGGGGACCTCGAAACCGGCATCGTGGCGCTCGCCGAGTGCGACGACGGGCCGCACATCCGCCTGCTGGCGGTGGACCCAACGGCGCGCCGGCGCGGTCTCGGGCACGCTCTCCTGCAGTCGGCCGAGGACTGGGCTCGCGCCGAGGGGCACCAGACCCTCATCACCGGCGCCGACCCGCCGTACTTCCTGTGGCCCGGCGTGCCCAGCACGGAGACCGCGCTCCTCTACCTCCTCGAGCGACGCCATTACAACCGCACCGAGGCCAACTTCAACATGGACGTGGACCTGACGCGCATCCCCGAGGACCCAGGCGGCGGGCACCGTCTGGCCCGGCCCGAGGAGCGAGCCGAGCTGGACGAGTGGATGGCGGACAACTGGCCCAACTGGCGAGCGGAGGTGCTGCGGGCATTCGACAAGGGCAACCTCGTCATCGCCCGCTCCGACGGAGCAACAGGACCCATCACTGCCTTCTGCGCGTTCGAGGTGAATCGCCGCGGGCTGCTCGGTCCGGTCGCTGTGCGGCCCGACCTCATGGGGCAAGGCCGCGGCAAGGGCGCCCTGCTCGGGGCGCTCCACGAGCTCCGGCGCCGGGGCGCTGAACGGGTCTCGGTGGTCTGGATCGGCCCCGTGGTGCCCTACGCCGCGGTCGGGGGCGTGGTGAGCGACATCTACTTCGTCTACCGAAAGGGCTTGGCATGAACCTGCTTCCGGTGCCGCGGACGGTCGAGCTCACGGCTGCACTGGTCGAGAACCGTCTGCCGTCCACCCGACTCGATCCTTCGTTGCCGGCCCAGGGCTACACGCTGCACATCGGGCCGGACGCGGTCGAGCTGGTCGGCGCCGACCAGGCAGGTCTCTTCTACGGCGCGGCCACCTTGACCCAGCTGGCGCGGTTGCACGGGGGCCGCCTTCCAGCGGGCACGGTGCGGGACCACCCGGACCTCGCCGTGCGCGGCGTGATGATCGACATCTCGCGCGACAAAGTACCGACGACGGACTCCCTGAAGGCACTGATCGACCGGTTGGCCTCGCTCAAGGTGAATCAGGTGCAGCTCTACTCCGAGCACACCTTCGCCTACCAGAACCACGGACTCGTGCACGGCAGTGCCAGTCCGCTCGACGCCGACGAGATCCGCGAGCTCGACTCCTACTGCCGGGCCCGCCACGTCGAGCTGGTGCCCAACCAGAACTGCCTGGGCCACATGAACCGCTGGCTGGCCCATGAGCCGTACCGGCAGCTGGCCATCGAGCCGGACGGCTTCACCGATCCATACGGCATCACCCGGCAACCGATGACGCTCGAGCCGACCAACCCGGGCTCGCTCGCGCTGGTGCGCGAGTTGTTGGCCGAGTTGCTCCCCCTGTTCACCAGCCAGCGGATACACGTCGGCCTCGACGAGGCCTGGGAGCTCCCCCACACCCGCATCGACGACTTCTTGGCCTGGGTGAGCACCTTGCGCGCGCTGCCCGAGCTGGCGGGGCGCGAGATGCTCATGTGGGGCGACATGATCACCGGGCGGAGCGACCTGGTGTCCAAGCTTCCCGACGGGGTGACGGTGTGCGAGTGGGGCTATGACGATTGGTATCCCTTCGACGAGCGCTGCGCGGTGCTGGCGGAGGCGGGCGTGCCCTTCTGGGTGGCTCCAGGCACCTCGAGCTGGATGAGCATCCTCGGTCGGGCCACCAACGCCCGCACCACGTGCCGGCGGGCGGCCGAGGCGGCCATGACTCATGGTGCCACCGGCTACCTCAATACGGACTGGGGTGACAACGGGCACCTCCAACAGCCCGTGGTGAGCGAGCCCGGGCTGGCCTACGGCGCGGCCGTGTCGTGGTGCCTGGCCGCCAACGCCGACCTCGACCTGCACGAGGCCCTGAGCACTCACGTCTTCATGGATCAAACGGGCGCCCTGGCCGACGCCGTCCTCGCCCTCGGCGATCTGCATCTGATGGTGACGCCGCAGTTCCCCAACATGTCGGCCCTGGTGATGAACCTCTACTACCCGCAGCTCCCGGTCGGGCGGTCGTTGACCAAGGGCCTGACGGCGGCCGAGGTCGATGGTGTCGAAGCCCGCCTGGCTGAAGTGCAGGCACTGGTGGCCCGGGCGAAGCCCCAACGGGCGGACGCGGCCGGACTCGTCGACGAGGTGGTGTTCAGCATCGATTTCGTGTCACTCCTCATGCGCGATCTCCAGGCCCGCCTGGCCGTCGACGGGCACATCGGGTCCGTGCCGCCTGAGCAGCGGGAAGCCCTGGCTCGCGACCTGGACGAGCTGATCGACCGCTACCGGACCCTGTGGCTCGAGCGCAACCGGCCGGGCGGGCTCGAGGACAGCGTGGCCTGGTTGTCCAACATGGCCGCGGCCTACGCCACCGGACGACCCGATCCCAACTGGGGCGGCATCTCCATTCGCTGAGGGGCCCCGACCACGGGTCTCAGGCCGCCCTGCCGCCCTCCTCCTCGTCGTCGGCCTCGTCGTCATCGTCGGCCTCGTAACAGTCCCACGAGCAGTAGCCCGCGATACGAGGAGAGGCCGGGTGGTACCGGCAGCGCCGGCACAGCTGTGTCGTCATCGGTCGTCCTCGTTTCTGCAATGGCTGTCGAGTGTTGCGAAATGTGGTGCGATTGAGGCTCGTATCCCTCCGGAACGAAAAGAGCCGCTCCCCGGGGGAGCGGCTCCTCGACGTCAGACTCTGGGTGAGCCTTCCTTACGACGTCGAGGCCACCCCCAGTACCAGGAGCTTGGGAACCCCGCAGATCTGTACCTCGCACATGGAGACGCGTGACTGCACAAGGGAGCTGTCGCTGCCCTGACACCGGATCGGCCGATCCGTCAGCGAGGAATGCGTCGTCATGATGTGGTCAGTATACGAGAGCGCAGTGACACTCCTGGACGCGGCGATGCAAAGTTCACGTGCGCGTCACACACAGGCCGGAGACGGCTCGGCGCCGTCAGGCCGGGGCATCGGCCAGGCGCGCCTTGAGCTCCGGCTTGACCACCTTGCCGGTGGGGTTCCGGGGCAGCGCGTCAATGAAGAGGTACTGGCGGGGCACCTTGTAGTCGGCCAGGTGCTCGAGCCCGAAGGCCCGCAGCTCGTCACCGTCGGCTTGCGCGCCTGGGTGCAGCACGACGAAGGCGACGACGTCCTCCCCCAGGACGGGATGGGGTGCACCGACGACCGCCACCTCTTTGACCGCCTCGTGCTGCACGAGGACGTGTTCGACGTCCGTGGCGTGGACATTGTTCCCGCCCCGGATGATCACGTCCTTGGAGCGGCCGACGATGTAGAGATACCCGTCGGCGTCGAGCTTGCCCAGATCGCCGGTCACGAGCCAGCCGTCCCGCCAGATCTCGGCCGTGGCGTCGGGGTCGTTGAAATACTCGCGCTGGCGACCGGGCATTTGCAGGCGGACCTCGCCCACCGTGTCGGGCGGCACCTCCTCGGTCGTGGTCGTCGACGATCCGCACCACCGCAGGCGGCGCGATCATGCCGACCGAGCCTGGGCGCTTGACCGCTTCGCCCTGGGGCATGACGCAGTAGGCGGAGCCAGCCTCGGTCATCCCGTAGTTGTTGGAGACGAGCGCGCTGGGCATCTTGGCCTGGAGCCGCTCCACCACGTAGGGGGCCAGCGGTGCACTGCCCACCGAGCACATGGTGACCGAGGACAGGTCGGCCTCGTCGAAGCGCGGGTGGTCGATGAGGAGGTGGGCCATGGCCGGGACCAGGAAGACGGCCACTGGACGCTCTGCCTCGGCCACCTCGAGCCAGCGCCCGGCGTCGAACCGAGGCTGGTAGATGACCTGGAGACCCAGCTTCATGGGCGTGTAGACGAGGGCGATGCCGGCAAAGGTGAAGAGCGGGCTGGCGTGCATCCAGCCGCCACCGGTCCAGTTGGGCTCCACGGCTCCGATCATCGAGCCATTGGAGTGCCGGACGGCCACGCCCTTGGGCCGGCCGGTGGTGCCCGACGTGTAGAGGATGTCGGCCAGGTCGTCCTTGTCCCTTGGGGCCTGGAAGGGCGAGCGGTCACCCGCCGTGGCCTCGCTCCAGCCGAGCAGCGCCGTAGGCCCGACTGACCCGGACCCGGTCGTTGCCCCGGCGTCGACCAGGGCGACCAACCCGCCGGCGGCGGCTTCGAGGTCGGACTGGACCAGCTCACCGTCGGTCACCACGGCCGTCGCACCCGAGTGGGCTAGGACGTGCCCCACCTCGGCCGAGGCCAGGCGGGGGTTCATGGGCACGGCCACCCCGCCCGCCCGGTGGGCGGCCGAGTAGGAGACCAGCCAGCACAGGGCCAGCTCAGGGTGCAGGTGGATGCCGACGCGGGCGCCGGGCTCCAGGCCGGCCTCGAGCAGGCGCCGGGCCATGGCATTGGCCGCGCCGTCCCACTCGGCAAAGGTCATGGACCCGACGTCGACCACCTCGAAGGCGGTCTCGTCGGGAAACTCCTCGGCCATGCGGCCCAGGTGCTCGTCCATCAACATGGCTGCGTGCGCCCCCAGAGGCCGGTGTGCTTCGCGAAAGTTGACACTCGTGTCAGGGTCGTTGCAGCATGAGCGACGAGCCGAGCGAGGGTCAATCTCGCCCGACGCGCCGCGTAGTCGCCCGGGTGGTCCACCCTCCCGGGGCCGAGCCGAGGGATGAGACGCCGTGACCACGGTCCGATTCGACCTGCCGACACCAGAGGGCGACACCGTCGCGTTCTGGGACGCGGCCAGGAACGGGCGTCTCCTCATCCGGCACTGCCTCGATTGCGGCGCCTACTCGTACTACCCGCGGCCCTTCTGCCCCGCGTGCTGGAGCGAGCAGGTGGAGTGGTTCGAGGCCAGCGGCAGGGCCACCCTCTACACCTGGTCCGTCATCTACTCCAACGACCAGCCGCCCTTCCGGGACCAGGTGCCCTACGTCGCCGCCGTGGTGGACCTGGACGAGGGGCCGCGGATGATGACCAACGTGGTCGACTGCCCCTTCGACGAGCTGCGCATCGGCATGCCCTTGCGGGTGGCCTTTCAACCCATTTCTGACGAGTTCACGATTCCCGTCTTCGTGCGGGCCTGAGGAGGAAACACCATGACCGACGCCAACGACGCCGTCATCGTCGCCGCAACCCGGACCCCGATCGGCCGGTCGGGCCGCGCCCTGGCCGGGCTCACCCTGATCGACATCGGGATGCAGACGGTGGCCGGCGTCCTGGCCGCCGCCTCCATCGACCCGGCGGACATCGACGACATCGTGCTGGGCGAGGCCCTCCAGGGCGGCGGCGACACGGCCCGTTACATCGCCAACGCGCTGGGCCTGCCCCCCGACACGCCGGGCGGGGCCACCCAGCGCCAGTGCGCCACCGGCATGATGGCGGTCCAGGACGCGGCGGCCAACATCCGCGCCGGCATGGCCGACGTGGTGGTGGCCGGCGGGATCGAGTCGATGACCCGCTTCCCCGCGCTCTACGCCAAGTCGCCGACGCCGTTCGGCGAGATGCAGCGCTTCTCGCCGCCGAGTCACCCCGACACGCCGGACGCGCCCAACATGAACATGCTCATCACCGTGGGCGAGAACACGGCCCGCGAGTGCGGCATCACCCGCCAGGAGTCCGACGAGTGGTCGTACCACTCGCACAAGCGGGCGGTGGCGGCCACCGAGGACGGCCGCTTCGCCGAGGAGATCGTGCCGGTGACCGTGCCGGCGGGCCGCGGCGAGACGGTGACCGTGACGATCGACGAGCACCCCAGGGCCGACACGTCGCTCGAGAAGCTGGCCTCGCTCCGCTCGCTCACGGGACCCGACGGCCAGGTCACGGCGGGCAACTCGTCCGGCGTGGGCGACGGCGGTGCCGCCCTGGTGCTGACCTCGCGGGCCTATGCCGAGGCCCACAACCTCACCCCGCTGGCCACGGTGCGGGCGTGGAACTCGGCCGGGATCGAGCCGGCCCGCACGGGGCTGGCCCCCACCATCTGTGTCCCCCGCGCCCTGAACCGGGCCGGATTGAGCGAGTCCGATGTCGACCTGGTCGAGATCAACGAGGCCTTCGCCACCATGGCCGTGGCCTCGTCGCGCAAGTTGGGCTTCCCGCACGACATCGTGAACGTGAACGGCGGCGGCATCGGCCTCGGTCACCCCATCGCCTGCACGGGGGCGCGCATCCTGGTCACCCTCCTCCACGAGTTGCGCCGCCGTGGCGGCGGCATCGGAGTCGGCACGCTGTGCGCCGGTGGCGGCATGGGCTCCGCCACCGTGCTCGAGGTTCACCCGGCCGCCTGACCGCAGACGGGCCGGCGCCGGCCTCAGCCGAACGTCAGCCTTCGTAGTGGCGGATCTCGATCAGGTGCTGGCTGGGATCGAACAGATAGACGGTCGGGCCACCCCCACGGGCACCAAGCTCGTCCCCCGGACCACGCATGTTGCCGACGTCGTGGTACGAGTCGCCGTAGGGGACGCCCGCCGCCTTGATGCGCCCGAAGGTGGCCGCGAACTCCTCGCTCGAGAGGGCGAAGGCCAGATGCCCGCCGCCCTCGCTCCCCCAGGGGGCCAGCAGGATCATGGAGTCGGGACCGATCCGGATCATCCGGAATGGCCCGTCGTCGCCGTCGTCGGCGAAGCCCATGACCCCGGTGTAGAAGGACACGCTTGCCTCGACGTCGCGGACGTTGAGGATGAGGTGGTCGAGCGTCGCCACGGTCGTCCTACTCCGCGTCCTCTCCCCCGCCCTCGGCCATGTGGTCCTTGATGGCGTTCACCACCGTCGGGTCGAGCAGGGTCGTGACGTCGCCCAGAGGCCGGTTGTCGGCCACGTCGCGCAGCAGGCGGCGCATGATCTTGCCGGAGCGGGTCTTGGGCAGCTCGGGCGTGAGCATGATCTGGCGCGGCTTGGCGATGGGGCCGATCTCGCGGGCCACGTGGTCGCGCAGTTCGGCGACCAAGGCCTCGCCGGCCGCCCCCTCCGTGTCGCTTTCCTCCCTTGACCGTGACGAAGGCCACGATGGCCTGTCCGGTGGTGGCGTCGTTGGCCCCGACCACGGCGGCTTCGGCCACGGCGGGATGGCTGACCAGCGCGTGCTCCACCTCGGTCGTCGAGATGCGATGCCCCGAGATGTTCATCACGTCGTCCACCCGGCCCAGCAACCACAGGTCGCCGTCCTCGTCGCGCTTGGCGCCGTCCCCGGCGAAGTAGCGGCCGGGGAAGCGGGACCAGTAGGTCTCCCTGTAGCGCTCGTCGTCGCCGTAGATGCCGCGCAGCATGCCGGGCCACGGTTCGGTGATGACGAGGTAGCCGCCCTCGTCGTTGCCGACCGAGTTCCCGTCGTTGTCGATGACGTCGGCGCTGATGCCGGGGAAGGGCGTCATGGCCGCCCCGGGCTTGGTGGCCGTCACCCCGGGCAGCGGGGTGATCATGATGCCGCCGGTCTCGGTCTGCCACCAGGTGTCGACGATGGGACACCGGTCACCGCCGATGTGGGTGCGGTACCAGATCCACGCCTCGGGGTTGATGGGCTCACCCACCGAGCCGAGCAGGCGCAGGCTCGAGAGGTCGTGGCCGCCCGGGTAGGTCCTCGCCCCACTTCATGAAGGTGCGGATGGTCGTCGGCGCGGTGTAGAGGATGCTCACCTTGTACTTCTCGACGATCTGCCACCAGCGGTCGCGGGTCGGCGTGTCCGGGGTGCCCTCGTACATGACCTGGGTCACGCCGTTGGCCAGCGGGCCGTAGACGATGTAGCTGTGGCCGGTGACCCACCCGATGTCGGCCGCCGTCCAGCACACGTCGGTCTCCGGCTTCACGTCGAAGA
Organism: uncultured Acidimicrobiaceae bacterium; assembly: GCA_963840435.1. Taxonomy (GTDB): domain Bacteria; phylum Actinomycetota; class Acidimicrobiia; order Acidimicrobiales; family RAAP-2; genus Bog-473. Next base: position 998,165 of record CAWIYY010000003.1, read on the forward strand.
CGAGCCGGTGGGTGGCCGACACGTGGGTCAGGTAGCCGCCGCTCGTGTGCAGAATGCCCTTGGGCTTGGCCGTGGTCCCGCTGGTGTACATGATGTAGAGCGGGTGCTCGGCCTCGAAGGCCTCGGCGGCGTGGGTGGCGGGCTGGCGCTCGACGACCTCGTGCCACCACACGTCGCGGCCGTCGTCCCAGGCCACCTCCTGGCCGGTGCGCCGCACCACCAGCACCTTCTCCACCCCCGGGCACTCGGCCACTGCCTCGTCGACCGCGGGCTTGAGCGCACTCGCCGCACCGCGCCGGTAGCCGCCGTCGGCCGTGATCACGAAGTGGGCGTCGCAGTCGAGGATGCGGCTGCGCAACGCGTCGGCCGAGAAGCCGCCGAAGACCACCGTGTGCGGCGCCCCCAGGCGGGCGCAGGCCAGCATGGCCACCACGGCTTCGGGGATCATCGGCAGGTAGATGGCCACCTTGTCGCCGGCCCGCACCCCGAGCTCGCTCAGCGCGTTGGCGGCCCGGCTGACCTCGGCCAGCAGGTCGGCGTAGGTGATGGTCCGGGTGTCGCCCGGCTCGCCCTCCCAGTGGAAGGCCACCCGGTCACCGCGGCCGGCGTCGACGTGGCGGTCGACGCAGTTGACGGCGACATTGAGGGTGCCGTCCACGAACCACTGGGCGTTGGGCAGGTCCCACACGAGCGCCGTCGACCAGGGTTGGGCCCACTCCAGAGTGCGGGCCTGCGTCTCCCAGAAGCCGATCCGGTCGGCGTTCGCCTCGGCGTAGATGCCGGGCTGGGCGTTAGCCTGCTTGGCCAGCTCCACGGGAGGCGCGAAGGTGCGCGTCTCGTGCAGCAGGGCCGACAGGCCCTCCTCGTGGGTCTCGCTCACTTGGCCTCCTCGTTGGCGTCCGACGTCGCTGCCCACTCCTGCCTACCAGAACCCGGCGGCCCGATCATCGGGTCGGCGGAGGCCGTAGCTCGAAGCCCTCGAAGGTGAAGGCCGGGCGTGACGGTCGCCCCCACCAGGGTGTAGCGGCCCAGGGGCCGGGCCGTCTGCCAGACGCCCGCCTCGACCACGGCCTGCGGCCGCTGCCCCGCGTCCACCTCCGGACCGAGGACGTGGGTGTCGGCCCGCCCGTCGTCCCACTCGCGCCGGAGCTCGAGCGGGTCGCCGGCGTAGAAGTGCCAGAGTTCCGTGGCGTCGACGCGGTGCCAGGCCGAGACCTCACCCTCGAGGAGCAGGTAGTAGATGGCGCTGCCCGTCGGCCGCTCGCCGTTCTCCGCCGGGGCGACCCAGGTGCGGCGGTACCAGCCGCCCTCCGGATGAGGCGCGAGCCCGAGCTCGGCAATGAGGTGCTCTCCGGGACGCACCGACGCAGTCTGCCCGCTTGGCGCGGGTTCAGGCGGAGAGGATGCCGAGCGAGGCCGCCACGGCGACCGAGTGCTCGGCCGCGCCGCCGAGGAGCACAGCCGTCGTCTCGGCCCGCTTGATGAAGAGGTGACTGTCGTGCTCCCAGGTGAAGCCGATGCCGCCGAACGATTGGAAGGCCTCACGGCAGACGAGGCGCTGGCAATCGTCGCTGGCCGCCTTGGCCATGGAGGCAGCCACGGCCCGGTCTTCGCTGTCCTCGTCGATGGCGGCCACGGCGTAGTAGCAGAGAGCCCGGGCCCGCTCGACGGCGAGGAACATGTCGGCCATCTTGTGCTTGATCGCCTGGAAGGAGCCGACGGGCACGCCGAACTGCTTGCGCTCCTTCACGTAGGCCAGCACGAGCTGGAAGAGGGCGTCGCACGTCCCCACGGTCTCGAGGGCCAGGGCGGCGGTCGACTCGTTGAGGGCGCGGCGGATCCCCTGGGTCGAGGCGTCGGTGCCAGGTTTCCCCAGGGCGCGCTCGTCGCTGACGGTGACACGGCGCAACGTGGCGGTGGCCAGGGGTCGACTCGCGTCGAGTGAGCGCACGGGGACGAGGCCGGCCTGCGCGGCAGGGACGACGAAGGCGCCGAACCCGTCTCCGGCACGGGCCAGCACCGCGACCTCGCCGCCCTCTACGGGGATCCCGAGCAGTCCGACTTTGGTGCCGTCGAGGATCCATCCTGTGTCGACGCGCTCGGCCACCATGGTGACGTCGTCGAGCGACCATCCCTTGGGGTGGTCGGATAGGGCCAGAGTGCCCGTAGTGACGCCAGAGGCGACGCCGGAAAGAAAGCGCTGCTGCTGCTGGGCGTCTCCCACCTCTCGGACGATCGGGGCGAACTGGGTGACGGTTGAGAAGAGCGGGCCGGGAGCCACGACCCGACCCAGCTCCTCGGCGACGACCGCTGTCTCGACGAAGCTGAGGCCGATGCCGCCGAACTCCTCGGGCACGGCGAGTCCGGGCCAGTCGAGGGCGACCATGGAGGCCCAGAGCAGCTCGGCCTGGCCTTGCTCAATGGCGGCCCGCACCACGCCGGGTGGAGCATTCCTTCTCGAGGAACGAGCGGACCGAGTCTCGCAACTCCTCCTGATCGCTCGTGAACTCGAGCTCCACCTCTCTCCCTTCCGAGCAGCGGTGCCAATGGGGCGTCGAAGTGGAGCGAGTGTACCTGACGCCCTCGTCAGGCCATCGGTGATGCGCCCCAACCGAGGCGCAGGCCGAGACGGGGCGTATGCCGACGCATCGACCGGAGATCTCGCCTACACTCTCCCACGCGCCTCTAGCTCAACGGCAGAGCAACGGACTCTTAATCCGCAGGTTTCGGGTTCGAATCCCGAGGGGCGCACTCGAAAGCCCAGTTCAGAGCGCTAGCCGATCTGGATTCAGCGTATCGCACCGATACGGGTGGCGTTTCCACCCAGATACGCCTTTCGATACACCGAATCGATACGCTGAATTCGTGGGTCGAAAGCCTGAAGACCTTGCGACGCGTTTTGAGCGTCAGGTCGACCGTACTGGTGAGCATCACCTCTGGCTTGGCAGCGTGAACCCCGAGCGCGGGACGGGCCGTCTGAAGGTCGGCAATGTCGAACAGACCGCGCACCGCGTGGCTTGGGAGCTGGCACGTGGCGCGCTGTCATCCGACCAGCGCGTCCTGACCTGCGCGACGCATCCCGCCTGCGTACGTATCGAACACCTCCGTCTCGAAGGTGCGATCGAAGCATCGAAACGCCGCGGGCCACGGGCGCGCAAAGGAACCGGATCGATGCGCCTCGTGCGGCCAAGTACGTGGGAGCTCCGGGTCACAATCGGCCGCTATGAGAACGGTCGTCCCCGGTCGCTGACGAGGACCGTCCGAGCCCGAAGCAAGGCGTCGGCGGCCGGTCTCTTGGCAGCGTTCGTCGACGAGATGACGGCCTCGCCGCTGCCAGGGAGCCAGGACATTCGAGACACCACGGTGGACGAAGGGATTGATCGATTCCTCGAGGAGTACCTGGCAAACGAAAAGGGCCGGGCCGAGAAGACCATCAACGACTACCGCTATCTCCATCAACGGTGGTTCTCGCCCACCATCGGCCCCCAACAGGTCAAACGAATCGATGCCGCGACCATGGACCGGCTGTTCGGTGCCATGCGGCAAGCCGGACTCAGCGCCTCCCGGCTCAATCAGGCCAAGAGCCTCTACGTCCCGTTCTTTCGGTGGGCCAAACGACGAGGCATGACGACACAAAACCCGATGGCCGAGTTCCAGATACCGACGAGCACGTTTCGCTCGAAGGAACGAACCCCGCCAGAAGTCGAGGAACTGTCCCTCCTCCTCTCGACGGCGGTCACGGAGACCCCCGACATCGCACCACTTCTGGTGCTCGGGGCCGTGACGGGGATCCGAAGAGGGGAACTGGTCGGTATTCCGATGGCGGGGGTGGCGTGGAGGAAGAAGCAGATCACGATTGCCTCAGCCATCTCTTCGTCGGGCAAGGTGAAGGCGACGAAGACTCGGCAAAGCAGGACCTTCCACATCGATGCAGAGACCATCGCCATGCTCAAGCGGCATTGCGATCTGATGAGCCAAACAGCCAGAGATGCCGGCACCGAACTCGCTCAGGATGCCTTCCTCTTCAGCCTGGCCCCGGACTGCTCCACGCCGATGCCACCCGACCACCTGACGAAGCGAGTGGCCGTGCTGAAAGGCTGCCTGGGCATCGAAAACAAGGACCCGAGCGTTGTCGCGCTCGAAGACGAAGCCCTACGGCTCCGACGATCCGCTCCCCCACCCCGCCCAGCCGGCAAGTCGGGGCCGCTGCCGACGGGCGGCATGTCCTATAGAGACATCGGCATCGCAGTGGGGCGCAGTGAACGATGGGCGAGCCTGGCGGTGGCGGCCGCCGAACGACGAGAACGTGCGCACGCCTCGGGTCTGGCCGACCTCGACTTCGACGGATCGATCTTGGCCCTCCGCAAGTTCACGTCGTCTGAGCTCCTCGATGCCGGTTTCAACGTCAGCGTCGTGGCCCAGCGGCAAGGACACGGACCCCAGGTGCTGACACGCCACTATTCGAAGTCGCGAGCATCGTCGGACAAGCGGGCCGCCGAACACCTTGGCCGCGTTGTGCATGGCAAGGGCTAAGGGTTCGTGAGCAATGAATGAGAATCGATACTGAGCTCCCTATGCAGACGCTCCGGCGTTTGGTGGTTGCCGTCGGCGCGGTAATTCCGTTTTGGTCCTGATGCACCCACGCGTCTCGCTACGCGGAATCGGGCACTTCCCACAAGCCGACGGGCCCCTTCCCCAATGGGTAGTGGCCAGGAAGCCTCTCGCCCGACAAGGCTCGCTCCATGCGTTGTTGCATGCCGGGCAGGAGCGTCCCGTCTTTGATCATCTCCATGAAGATGGCGCCGGCGTTCCCCACGTCGAAGAAGTCCCGTTGCCAGCTCCACTGAAAGTGTCCGCCATAGCGAAACCAGCTCCCGCCGAGGCCGGCGATCTCGTAGTGCGATCCGTCGGCGCGGGTGGAATCGGCAATCTGCTTCCACAACCCCAAGACCTCTCCCTGTTGGTCGTCAATCAACACCTTTTGATAGGGGTAGGTCCACCCTTCCAACCCGCTCATCTCGAGCCCGAAGGCCAGCTCACGGAGCTCTTCTCGACCGACGGCCATGAACTCGTCGTTCGCACCGACGTTCCAGCCATACGTGGCATCCTCCGTGAACATGTCGGCCAGATGGCGCCAGTCCCGGTTCGCCTCACCGTCCCGGTTGGCCTGCAGCCAACGTTGAACCATTTCTTCCAATTCAGCTCGTAGGTACGCGGGCATGTCGTTTAGTCCTCCTCAATTCGTAAAGCATGGGTGGGGCAATATTCCGCGGCCAACTCGACTACACGGCGTTGGTCCTCGGAAGGACGAGGGGTGAGCACCGTGAACTCGCCCTTTTCGAGACGGAACACGCATCGGGAGAGACACAGGTCGAGAAGCTCCAAGGCGCCATCACAGCCCAACCAATTCCGTCCATACGTGCCAAATTAAGTACTTCAAAATAAGCAAGTCTCTAGGCCCCGAGCGCCGTGGGAGGCCTCCACACGCACTTGCGTGAGGCCGCAGCGCACTCGCCCATGCCGCATCACCCGTCCTCCGAGGATTCATCATCCCTGACCCACACGGTCGAGGAGAGACCAGATAGAGGCGCTCCAGGCTGGCCCTCAATCCTTCCCGTGGGGAACAATTCTCCCGTCCGACCTCTAAGCGCTCCAACCTGATGGACGTAAGGTAAGCCATCTCAACACTCCACAGGGCGCCGCGAACCGAGGAAGACGGCGCGAGCAATGTCGTCACGAGAGATGAGGTCTCGGGTTGCCCCTTCGAAGCGAACTTGGCCTTTTTCTAAGAAGACTGATCGTTCACAGATCTCCGCAGCGATGTTCAGGCTCTGTTCGACCACGACCAAGGTGACTCCCGTGGCATGTATGCGGTGCACGACCTCGAGAAGCTCGCCAACGACAATCGGCGAAAGGCCGAGCGACATCTCGTCGATGCAGAGCAACTTGGGTTCGAGCAACAGCGCTTTAGCGACCGCAAGTTGCTGCTGCTCGCCACCTGAGAGATTGCCTGCCCTCTGTCGGTGACGCGCCGCAAGCGCAGGGAACGTCTCGTAGACGACCTCGCGACGTTCTTTCAGGCGTGGCTTTTCCATCTGGGCAGTGATCGCTTGCATATCCAGATTCTCGTGCACGGTCATGTCAGTGAATACGGCACGTCCACCGACTACCAACAACAGACCCCGGGCCGGAAGCCGCTCGGCGGGGACTCCTGTGATGTCATCACCGAAGTAGCTCACCGTCCCACGCGACGGCTTCTCTAAACCCGCGATCACCCTCAGGAGCGTGGACTTGCCGGCGCCATTGGTGCCGAGCAAGGCCAACGCTTCCCCATCGTGCACCTCAAGCGAAACCCCGAACAAGACCTGAAGCTGTCCGTAGGAGAAGTTGACATCGGAAACGTTGAGAGCAACAGAAGGCGTCGCCTGCTGGCTCACTTGACTGGCGGATTCCACGTGGGATTCGCGACGTGCCAGCATTTGCACGACGCGAGGTAGTTCTCAACACGCCAGTCGGCAATGCCGTAGGCTGAATTTTTGGGTGCGGCAGCATAGTTTGTCGGTGCAATCGGATACGAGAGGTCGACAGTCCCGATCGTGTGCATAGCTGGGGCAAGCTTCGCTGGCTGCAGCGAGGTGGCACCCTTGACTAAGGCTTGGATAAACCACAAGTAGTCGCAGGCAATACCGCCGAAACCTTCCAATTGGGTGTAGACGGTCTCCTTAATGGGAGCGAAAATGGCATCACATTTCTTGGTGCCCCCCGAGGGCTTGTAGCCGGGCGTCGTCTGCTCCCCGTACGCATTCGTCTCAATATTGACTGCCCCGTTGAGATTGGCGGGGTTCCCCGCGGCGATACCCGTCTGGGTTCCAATCCCCAACTCATCGGTATTGAGGACATAGATGGGCTTGTAATTCTGCGTCGCGGCCTCAGTGCTGAATTCGGCGGCGGCACTGTTCGCCCCGCTGCCGGTTACATCGGTGACACCATCGGTCTTGAACAACAGAACCGCCTGTGCCAGGGATGCCGGCGTGAATCCGCCGGTCGGACAGCCCAAACTGAATTGCACGATCTTGTTCGTCGCGACGCCGGCCTGCTTGAGTGCGGCCGCTTCCGAAGTGTTCAGTGCGGGAATGCAGGTCTCGGAGAGGACTCCGAGCTTCTTGAAGCCCTTGGCCGCGCTGAAATATCCCAGTTGCTTGAGGGCCAGGATTCCGGTGCGGAGAGAGTCAGCCTCGAGTCCTCCAACCGACAGATAGTAGGGGTAGTACTTGGTGAGTTGGTCCGGCGTCAGATACGACGAGGCGAACGGCACCTTGGCGGTTGGGATGCAGTCACTCGCAGAAATTGAACTCAGCGCTCCGACATCGAGCACCACAAATGGGTGACTGCTGGCGATCGTCTGGCATGTCTGCTCTGCCCCAGGAACGTCGAAGGGGTTGACCTCGTAGAACTTCAATTGGATCTTTCGACAGCCAATTCCACCCGACTTGTTGAGGGTGGAAGCGACCATGTTCCAGTAGTGCTCCTGCTGCGGCCCCGAGGGCAGCCCAACGCTGGCATCGTTGACCGATCCTCCGGAGAGATCTAGGAGAGTGACGGCAATCTGAATTGTGGTCGCGCTGACGCCTGGCGCGGTTCCCTTCACGCATCCCGTCGTCGCACTCAACGCGCGAGTGGAGGCACCCGTTCGGGCCAACGAGGCCCCTGATGAAGAAGGTCCCAACAGTACCAATCCAGCGATCAGCCAGAGCGCGAGCGGAACGGCTATGGCATGCCACACCCCCGATGATGATCTCAGGTGCCTTGCTTCTTTCATGCTGTTTCCTCCTTGCGATTGGGTAATGGGCGAATCAGGACAGGACGGCTTCGCCGGAACGATTGAAGGCGGCTGCGTTGGTGCCCAGGTAGCTCGCAATGACAGCGGGATCTTCGCGGATCCGAGTCGGGGATCCCTCGGCGATGACCACACCTCCGTCCATGGCGTAAACGCGGTCGCACAGCCCCATGAGCAGCGGCATGTCGTGCTCGATGACCAAGATCGAGCAATTCAGATCCTCACGTATGCGCCGCATGAGCGGCGTGAACGCTTCTGATTCACGCTGCGCCACGCCCGCAGTCGGCTCGTCTAGGAGCAAAAGTCGAGGCTCCGTCGCCACCTGCGTCGCCAAATCACAGATCCGCCGGAGACCGGTTGACAGCTCAGAGGTCAGCGCGTCTGCCCACAGGCCGAGGCCAAACGCCTCGACAATCTCCAGAGCCCGCTTCCGGCTGTTCCGTTCCGCGTCGCGCACCCAGGGCGCCCCGACCATCGTTGACACCAGCTGGTGCTTCTCCCGCTGCGCCGTTGCGACCTGCACAGTCTCGGTGACAGTTAGGCCGGCAAACAAGGAGGCGTCTTGAAAGCTCCGAGCCAGCCCGTAGCGGGCACGGGCGTGGGGTGCTCGGTGCGCAACTTCATGGCCGAACAACAGCACCGATCCTCGATCCGGACGTAGCAACCCGCTGATGGCGTTCATCAAGCTTGTTTTGCCCGCCCCATTGGGGCCTATGAGCCCGACGATCTCGCCTGGCCGGACCTCGATCGTCACTCCGTCGAGGGCAGCGATGCCTCCGAAATGGACTGCCACTTCGCTAACAAGCAGTGGCAACGCGTCGGACACCGGTAGGGCAAGCGCGTTCCTGCCTTTTCGGCGGTCCTCTTGCCTCCCAATGGTGGCAAAGCTGGGGCTGGCAGCGGCCCGCTGGAGCGCAGCTCCTGTTGCAACAGCCACTCCCTGGTTGCCGGATGCGAGCGCTTCTCCTCGAGCTGGGACAACGAGGCTGCGGCCCTTGGTCGAGAGGATCGCCGCCCTTTTATTGAGGTGGGCCTGCCATAGCTCTTGGACTTTGCCGGCGATGCCGGTGGGAAACTGCATCATGCTTGCGATGACGCTGCCTCCACCGAGCAGCAATAGGAATCCTACGTTTTGCCCCACGGAGCCCAGCAGGCCGCTTATGTGCGGTCCCACGAAGAAGGTGCTCATATAGAGCAGAACCGCAGCAGCAATGGCTCCGCCCAGCGATCCGAGACCGCCGACGACAGGGATGGCGAGGATCGCTATCGATGCGTCCGCCGTAAAATAGCTGGGCGAGACGCTCTCCCAATCCACCGCAAAGAACACGCCCGCCGCTGACGCGACAAACCCCGATAGCGCAAGAATCCGCAGCTTGACCGTCGCAGGCCTGACCCCGAACGATGCGATGGCCGGTTCGTTGTCACGCACCGCGATGATCGTCCGACCTATCGACGACCGCCGCAGCGCTGCTGCAGCAGCGACGATCAGTATCAGTACGACCAGAGCCACGTAGTAGAGGTACAACTGAGAGCCGATATGGCCAAGGTCAGGCAGTACGGTCGTGACCTGTACCGGCTCGTTGAACGGCGTGCTGCCACCCAACCACCCCTGTTGGTACATCCAATCTGGGGCGATGACTGCAAGCCCCAGGGTGGTCACGGCGAGCGTCAGTCCACGTACCCGCAACGCCGGCAGTCCGATCACGACCATCACGACCGCGCCGACTAGCCCCGTCACCAAGAGGAGTTCGACCACGCTCCATCCGGACTCCCCCGCCCACCGAGCCGTGAGATATGCACCGATTCCCACCAATGCGACGCTGCCCAAGCTGACCTGTCCGGCCCAACCGATCAGCATCGTCAAGGACACCCCGACGAGCGCGTAAATCAGCACAAGCACCAAAAGGAACTGATTGCTCTTGAAGTACGGCAAGATCGGGAACACCGCCGCCACGAGTACCGAGAGGGCCAGGAGCCACCTGGGCCCGTTGCGCAGGAACGGTGAGTCTCGCAGCGCCTCGGGCACGCGCAAGGCGGGACGCTCGGGGACGGCCGCACCCTCGATAGCAAACGCACGGCCGATCGCCCTGCCCCGCACGAGAACAGCGACAAGGATGGTCCCGAAAACGGCCATCTCGGCCGTTCCTGCATTGTTCGACTGGGCCAGCACCTCCTGGTAGACCACGCCCAAACCGAGACCACCAGCTACCGCAATGGGGAACGACACGAACGCCCCAAAAGCTGCCGCACCCATTGTCAACATCAGGAGAAACGGGCCAAGCGCCTCGGCGTTGAACGAGGAGGTCGTAGGCCCGGTCAGAATGGCGGCAAACGCCGAGAGGCCGCCAGCGATCCCCCACGTGACCAGGCTGACGCGAGATACCGAGATCCCGCAGAGCCGCGCCGCGTCCGGGTTTCCCGCCGCAGCGCGGATCTGCTTGCCGAGGGACGTGAACTCAAGGAAGACGGTGAGGAGGGCGAGGAGTACGGGAACTGCGATCAGTGTCAGTAGTGACATGCCGCTCAACACGACCCCACCGACCTGGACGTTCGAGTTGAAAGGTTGCGGGAACGTAGCCTGCGATACAGGGACCAGACCTGGGATGTACGTGAGCGCCAGCAATACCTGGCTCACGCCGATCGTCAGAATCAAAAGGCGGACCGGAGACTTGCTACGGCGCCGTACGGGAGCGATGACAAAGCGCTCGACGAGCAGGCCCGTGGCGATCCCCACAACAATGCACACCACGAAGGAGAGCCACCAGTTCCAACCCCAATCGTTGACCACCTTTAGGAGCAACAGAGCGGACAGCACCCCGAGCTGAGCGTTCGCCAGGTTGAGGAACCGGTTCGCCTTGTAGACCAGAACGAAGCCGACAGCGAGGAGACTGATGACCATCCCGTTGAGAAGGCCGAGAACGAGTGTCCCCCCGTTCACGGCGCCTCACTTGGGACTGAGGTCAGCAGGGCAGGGCGGCCTGCGCCGATCACGGTTGCACGTTCAATGACGATCGACTTGACGCCCACAATCGCCACCCCCCAACATCCCCATCACCAAGAGCCCCATGAACGATCGCTCAAGGTCCTCAGCTTGAGCATCGCCCGCCAGACTTCGCGACAACGTCCCAGAGTCAACCCCCGGCCTTTGTTGAGACTGTCAGGACCCGAGGTTGCCCTTAAATGATTTCCATCGCGAATTAAGGGTCCGCCGGGCTGGTCGCTGGCAACACCGCAGGCAGCACGAAGTGCAGCGCTCACAGGCTGCTCGCGAGCTTCTGCGCTGCTCTGACTGCGAGCGCAACATTCGTAAGTGTGGGGTTGGCCGCCGTGGAAGTCGGGATAACACCGTTGCCCCCGACATAGAGGTGTTCCACCCCCCAGACCCGGCTGTACGTGTCGCATACCGATTCGCCATTGTTGGCTGCGCCCATACGAATGGTTCCTTGGTAGTGCAGCGATGATCCACCGGGGGCGAGCTTGGCCTGTCCCAGCGGCTCGCCGAGAAGTTTTGCCGATCTCACCGTGTTCGCTTCGAGGAGCTCGATCGTCCGACGATCGGTGTCAGTGAGCGTGTAGTGGATCGTCATGGCCGGCATGCCGTAGTAGTCGGTCGCCGTCTCGCTGAACTGGACGCAGTCGCTGTATTGGATATCCTTCGCTCCGTACCACGGAAAGATTGCTAGGTCGTTCGTGGCAGTTGATGCATCTCCGAACGGGAATCTGAGCCCCGTTCTCGACAGGAGAACGACTTGTCCCTGCATCGCTCGGTCGCCGCTGACGAGAGGAATCCGCACAGATCCCATTGGAGCGGGCCCGCCCACTGCGGGGGGCTCGCTGACATAGTCGCTGTGCAGTCTCGCCAACGTGAAGATTTGGAAGTGTTCGTTGAGGTAGTGCCCCAGCGCCGGTGGGCGAATCCCGGACGCGAAGAGAACTTGCGGGGTCCGTAGGGAGTCAGCGCAGACGACGACCCGACGGGCGTTCACTTCGTACGAGTCTCCGGTCCGACGATCCTCAAGCTGAGCGCCAACGGCAGCGCCGTCGTCGAGGATGATCCGCCGAGCAATTGTTTCCGTACGGAGTTCGAATCGAGAGACACGTTCGGCGACGTCGCCGAGGATTGCCGAGGTTCCGGATGTCCGAAAGCCATTTCCATCGCGCGTCATGGCTCCCGGCATAAATCCGATCGGCTCTGCATCGTGCTCGAACTCAGATGCGACAACGTCCCGAACGTTGGCCAGGAGCTCGTCGCCAACATGTAGGTCTTTGGATACAGCGAGTAGGGATTCAGCGGTCGCGTACGCCTCGTCCAACGTCGCTGCATCGATGAACGAAATCCGCTCTGGTCCGCTCGGGCGGGGACAAGATCCGCTCCAGTGAACACCCATGCCCCCGACGCCGCTCGACATGCTGGCCGCCGGCATGCCGAATTCACCCTCAACCTGGGACCCATTGCCCACAAGGAACAAGCCGGGGAACACGTACGGACCATCCATTGCGTCATCGGCCTTCGTTGCCAACCCCGTCAGGGCGAGTGATGAGCGAGCAACGCCCGCATCGGGCCCCTGTGCCAACTGCTGACTGGCGAGCCGCTCCTTTTCGCCCATGTTCATGGTGTGCTCTCCAACGACGTTCGACAGTCGCGGTCCAACCTCCACCATGAGGATCGAGGATTCAGGCTTCTCATCACCGATGATGCGCGCGAAGGTCGATCCGGCCGGACCGCTCCCGACGATGAGCACGTCGACGTTCTCCCTAGTTCGACCTGGCTCAGACACCGATGGCCCGCCCCCCCAAATTCGGGAAGCTGTCGCGATCCGAAGCGGATACAGCTCCCTTCATGCCAGCCCGGGAGGCTGGTCTTGTGATGTTGCGGAGTCTCTCCACGTGGCTTTGCCGCAGCAATGTCAACGACACCTCATCCAGTTTGAGGAGCGGATTGCCGGAATCGAGGGCCTACGCTTGGATGTGCAACCCGAGTCGACGTGACGACGGGGCCCGTAGCCAACGAAGGCGGTTACAGGCCGATTCCGGTGTTGCTGCGTGAGGTGCGCCCTCATTCGCCAGCGAGCGACTTCTGGCCGATCGACCATCCGCCGTCAACGAGGTAACGGGCATCCTGCTCGAGGGCCGACCAGGTGCTATCACCCATTCCTTCGAGTTCAACTATGTGCCACTGCACGCAGTCACCGGCGGCGAGGACGGCCGGAACATCGACTACGCCGGTGCCCAACGGCAGGCTCGGGTCCTGGAAAGATCCAGTGCCGTCTTTCACATGTAGGAGGACAACGCGGTCGCCGAGGTTATGCACAAGGTCGACCGGATCGCGGCCGGCAATCTGGGCCCAGTACACGTCGACCTCGGCGACCACGTCCGGTACGGTCAGCTCATAAAACAGCTCGAGGCCCGAGCGGCCGCCGAAGTCAGTCTCCAGTTCCCAGAAATGATTGTGATATCCCACACGCATGCCCCTGGGGCGCACAAGATCGGCCGCGGCGTTGAATCGTTCGGCCAGCTGCTTGATTCTGTCAAGCTCATCGAAGGCCTCTAGCTTTCCTGCCTCCTCGTCGAACACCGCTGCCGACACCAGAAGACCGCTTCCGAGTTCCTCCTGCTCGTCGAGAATTGCCTGGGCCATGGCTCCTTCGGGAAGCGCAACATGGCAGGAGGGTGCCATCATGCCGTGCTCGTCCAACGAGCGGCGCAGAGCAGCGACATCGAGAGGTGGCAACTCTTCCATGCCCATGCTCCGGGCGAACTCGAGCGAAGCGGGGGTGGATCCGGTGCTGACGACTGGCTCCACAGCGGCATAACCGAGACTCGCTAGCCTGGCGACCACCGCCTCGGTGTCAGTCACTGCCTCGGCACCGAGCGAATAGAGCTGGACGGATAGGCGTGCGGCCGTCCTGCGCTCCTGCGCCAAGATCCCCATCAGGCGGGCATCTGCGTGCTAGTCACGAGGTCGAGCACTTCGGCGACCCCGGCGGCTGACAGGAGGTGTTCGAGTGTGAGAACTACGCATCCGAGGACGCCTGCATCGGGTCCGAGCTGGCTTTCGACGATACGTAGGGACTGGGTTGCCAATGGGGTAGAGCGTTGGTAGATCACCTCGCGGACACCGGCGAGTAACTGCTCGTGGGCGTCCACGAGGTCGCCACCGACCACGATGATCTCGGGATTCAAGAGGTTGACCGCCGCAGCCAACACCTCGCCTAACTTTCGGCCCGCCACGCGCACGGCACGGACCGCGTGGGGATCACCGGCCAAGACCAATTGGGTGACGTCACGCGTGTTCTTCGCTGCGACCCCGGCCGCAGAAAGCTCACGAGCGAGCGCCCGGCCGCTGGCAACGGCTTCAAGACATCCGACGTTGCCGCAGTCACAGGTCACCGTGGCAGCGCCCTCGACGCGGATATGACCGATATCGCCGGCCGCGCCCTGGCCGCCACGGGAGATCATTCGACGGGCAACGACGCCGGCACCAATACCCGTGCCGACCTTGACGTACAAGAGGTCGGAGATCTCATCTTTCCAGGTATGCCAGTACTCGCCGAGCGCCATGACGTTGACGTCATTGTCGACGAGAACAGGGCCGGGTAAGTGAGGAGCGAACCAGCCGCGGATGTCGAAGCCATCCCAGCCGGGCATGATCGGCGGCCGCATTGGTCGCCCTGACGCGAAGTCGACCGGACCGGGCACACCTACGCCGGTCGCCCAGACGTCAGCACGCGTGCGCCCTGCCTCGTCGAGCAGCTCGTCGAACACCTTAAGCACACGTTCGAGGACATCCGCCGGTCCCGCCGCGATGGAGATGTCGAGACGACGGGCGGCGAGCAAGTCGGCACCCAGATCGGCGACGGCGACGCGACTATGCGTCACGCCGAGGTCCGCTGCCAGGACCACACCAGCGCTCGGGTTGAATCTGAACTGAACAGGTGGGCGTCCGCCGGTTGAGGGCGCAGCCTCCTCAGCTACGAGAGCACATTGGAGGAGGCGCTCGAGCCGTTGACTCAGCCCTGCCCTTCCGAGCCCAGTGGCTCGCATTAGTTCGGCGCGCGTGGTTGCCGTGCCAGCGCGGATCAGTTGCAGGACCTGGCCAACAGATGCTGGCGCGGCCTGTCCGATCGGTACTATCCCCCCACTTTCAGTCACTGTGGTTAGCTAACCACGGCCCTTTTGTTCTGTCAAGACCAAAAGTCTGGCTCGCTCGCGCAATATGTTGGGCTAGGGTTCGGCGATGTCCGAACTTCGGGTGGGTATCGCCGGTGTCGGCTTTATGGGTACGGCCCATGCGCGTGCGGCCCGCTCCGCCGGTGCCCGCCTCGTCGGAGTGGCGACGTCGACGCCCGACGGCGCCAAAAGGGCTGCCGGACGACTCGGCGCTGATCGCGGGTTCCCCTCGGCCGCTGCCCTCGTACTAGCCGACGACATCGATGTCGTACACCTATGCGTACCGAACAACCTGCACCACGAGCTGGCAACGGCTGCGCTGGAAAACGGAAAGCACGTGGTGTGCGAGAAACCCCTGACCCTCGATCTCCCCTCCGCCGATGCGCTCTTGACGTCGCTCACAAAGGCCGGCACGGTTGGCGCTGTCCCGTTCGTCTATCGCTTCCACCCCATGGCTCGGGAGCTCCGTGCACTGGTGGCCCGAGGGGAGTTCGGGCGTGTCCACCTTCTCCACGGCTTCTACTTGCAGGACTGGTTGTCGGGAGACACAGACACTGACTGGCGAGTCGGCATCGGAACGATGGGTCCGTCACGCGCCTTCGCCGACATCGGCTCCCACTGGTTCGATCTCGCCGAGTTCGTACTCGGCGACCGTGTCAGGCGACTTAGCGCTCGGTTCGGCACTGCTTTCGAGGGGCGCTCGACCGAGGATCTGGCCGTCGTGCAGTTCGAGACGCATGGCCACGCGCTCGGCTCCGCAGTGATCAGCCAGGTTTCTCCGGGACGGAAGAATGCCCTGGTCCTCGAGATCAGCGGTAGTGATGCGTCGGCCTACTTCGACCAAGAGCACCCCGACTCCTTGTGGATCGGCCGGACGGACGCGTCGACCATACGGACAGCCGACGTACGGTCACTTTCGCCAGATGCAGCCCGTCACGTCGTGGTGCCAGCCGGGCACCCCCAAGGCTACCTCGACTGCATCGACCGGTTCGTGGTCGACACGTACGCCGCGATAGCCGGCGACGCGCCTGAGGGTCTGCCCACTTTCGATGACGGCCGACGATCCGTGCTCCTCACTGAAGCAGCGATCCGCTCGGCGAACGAAGATGGCGAGTGGGTGGAGGTGTCTTCGTGAAGCTCGGCTTCCTGACCGCCTGCATGCCAGATTTGCCCTTGAAGCAAATCGCTGGATGGGCCTCGGCGAGAGGCTATGAGGCGCTCGAGGTTGCTGCATGGCCAATCTCAGAAGAACGACGCCCTTTCACCGCCTCGCACGTGCATGTCGACCCCCTCCTCCCCGCAGAGGTTGACCGGGTGCGTTCGTGCACAGAAGACAATGGCATCGTCATTTCCTCGCTCGCCTTCTACGGCAACAACCTGCACCCGGATCCCCAAGAGCGCCGGGCGACCCACGAGCACCTCATCCGTTGCATCGACGCGGCCACGGTTCTCGGCGCGCCGACGGTCGGGACATTTGTCGGGCGCCATCCGGGCCGATCCGTGGCAGAGAACCTTCGCGATGCAGAGGCGATCTTCCCCCGCCTCGTCGAGCATGCAGAAGCACAGGGAGTCAAGATCGTGATTGAGAACTGCGTTATGGAGGGTTGGCATCCTGACGGGTATCCCGGCAACCTCGCCTACTCGCCTGAGTTGTGGGAGTGGATGTTCTCGCTAGGTCTCCGCCTCAATTTCGATCCGTCGCACCTGGTGTGGCTCGGTATCGATCCTGTCGAAGCAGTGCGGCCATACGTCGACTACGTAGCCCATGCTCAGGCCAAGGACATCGAGGTGTTCCCCGAGAGACGGCAACGCTACGGATTCTTTGGCAAGACGGTAGAACGCGGCGATCCTTGGGACACTGGGTGGTGGCGGTATCGGGTACCAGGCCTCGGTGAAGTCGACTGGACCCGTCTTATCGATGTGCTTTATGAGGGAGGATACGAGGGCGTGCTCTCGGTGGAACATGAGGATCCGGTGTGGTCGGGCGACAGTTCAATGGTCACGACCGGGCTAGAGATTGCCTACGGGACCCTGCGTCCGCTGCTAGTCCGATAGCTCCGCGATGGAAACGAGCAGACCGAGGATACGATTGCAACCTGAAACCGTGAGCATGCCGGTCCTTGAGGAACTCGGCTTCTACGCCCTGGCGGGCCACCCGGCTTCATCCCGTGCAATCATCCAGGAGATTGGCAGCGGTGAAGCGCTGGGACTCGGCCACGCCTTCATCTCCGAGCGATATGACCGCAAAGAAGCCGCCACGCTCTGTGGCGCCGCTGGGGCCGTGAGTGAGCGAATCACGATTCAAACCGCAGCGACCAACCACAACACCCGTCATCCGATGGTGACAGCCGGCTTTGCGCGGACCATGCAGAGCCTCACCGGCGGCCGTTTCGTGCTGGGGCTCGGCCGCGGCGTCCCGATCGCCCAAGATGCGTACGGCATCCCCCGCATCACCACAGCACAGCTGGAAGATTTTGTCGGTCTGATGCGTCGACTGTTCCGTGGCGACGCAATTGTCGGTCATGACGGCCCTGCTGGGTCCTGGCCCGTCCTCTTTCTCGACGACCATCTCGACGAGTATCTCCCGATGAGCATCGTCGCCTTCGGACCCGAGACCCTCAAGCTCGGCGGCCGCTGCTTCGACCACGTCGTGCTCCATACATACTTCACTGACGAAACCACGGCTCGCTGCGTGCAGACGGTCAAGGAAGCGGCGGCGAAAGCCCACCGCGATCCCGCCTCGGTCAAAGTGTGGTCCTGTTTTGCCACCATCGGCGACCACATCCCCGAAGAGCGGCGGCTCATGAAAACTGTGGGACGCCTTGCCACCTACCTCCAGGGTTACGGCGAACTCCTTGTTCGGACCAACGGTTGGGATCTCGATGTGCTCACCCGGTTCCTGACTGACCCGGTCGTGCAGAGCAGCCGCGGCCTCGATGTGGTCGGCACGACCGAACAACTCGAGCACGTGGCCACGCTCATCCCCGATGACTGGTTCGCCGCCTCCGCCACGGGCAGCCCAGAGCAGTGCGTGACCGCCATCCGCAATCAATTCGCTCTCGGCTGCGACGGCGTCATCATGCACGGAGCGTCGCCCGAGGAGCTAGCGCCGGTTGTCGCCGCCTACCGGGCATCCGGTGAGCTCTCCGATCACAGCGGTGCGAGCTACGATGCCGGGAACTGATGCAATCAGTTGTTGACGATCCCCAGGGCCTCTCGGCGCAATGGCTCTCCGAAGTACTCCAGGCCGCGGGCCATCCCTTTACCGTGTCCGACGTTCGATTCGAACGTGTTGGAACCGGCCAGATGGGCACCACCTACCGGTTGAACCTGGCCTATGAAGGCCTGGCGGGGCCCCCGACCCTGATTGCCAAGCTGGCCGGCGAAGATGAGGGAACGCGGGCAATGGTTGCCCCGGGGTACGCCGCCGAGGTGGGTTTCTACTCGAGGTTGGCCCCAGGCCTCAATATCCGAACTCCGCGGTGCTGGTATGGCGCCATCGCCAACGACCACACACGCTTCACCTTGCTGCTCGACGACTTGTTCCCGGCCACGCCAGGCATCCAGGCCCAGGGATGCACCGTCGAGCAAGCCGCGGCATCGCTACGAACCTTGGTCGAATTGCACATTCCGTGGTTGGACGATCCGAAGCTGCGCGACATGGAATTTCTCATCCGCGCAGACCAGGACACCGCGGCGATGATGGCGCAAGTCATGTCGCAGGCCTGCGAGACATTCATGGAGCGGTATGCCGACGATTTGGCGCCCGAAGATGGCGAGACCATGCGTCGCGCCTGCACGGTGATCGAGCGGTGGCAACTCGCGGAGGCCTCGCCGTTCTCGGTCATCCACGGGGACTACCGCCTCGACAATCTCCTGTTCGATCCGGCGACGGGCGAGGCCACGGCAGTCGACTGGCAGACTGCTGCGATTGGCCCACCGCTGCGGGATGTGGCCTACTTCCTCGGCACGAGTATGCGAAGTGAGGACAGGGCAGCCCACGAAGAGTCGTTGGTCCGTACCTACCACGCTGCTCTCCTTCAGAGTGGCCTCAGCACATACAGCTTCGATCATTGTTGGAACGACTACCGCATCGGACAACTCCAGGGGCCGATGATCGCCGTCATCGGATGCATCTACGCCGGCACCAAGCGCACCAATAAATCAGACGCGATGTTCATCGCGATGGTTCGCCGTTCGTGCGCGGCAGTGCGGGATCTGGGATCGCTCGACCTCGTCTGAAAAACAAGGCCGCAGGTGCACTGGCTGTCTTGACGGCGGCGAGTTCGACCTCGAGCTCCTCAATGGTCTGGCGTGCCACAGCCAGCTGGTCGACCTCGATGCTCTTCGTGCCTTCCTTCAGGCCTCGACTTGTGACCGGTAAAGACACGTAAAGACACGTCGGAGAATCTGATTTCTTGGGGGATCCCACCTTGGCCTTCTGAACTGGGCCTTTGGTGGAGGTGAAGGGACTCGAACCCTCGGCCTCTATATTGCGAATGTATGTTTTTCGGCCATCTGACCAGCCTCTTTTCTGAGGTCATCCTGCTAGTGGTCCGTCGCTGATATAGCTACAGTGGGTAGAGTGGTGGCATGAAAGCGATGCTGGCGGCTCCACCTCTGGCGGTGACGAGCCGAGAACGCGGCGAGCTCGAACGCATGTCGCGGTCGTCGTCGTTGCCCCATCGCACCGTGCTCCAAGCCAAGGCGTTGCTGATGGCGGCGGACGGCGTGGCGATCTACGAGACGCACGCGTCAGCTGCAGGTGACGTCGAACTCGGTTCGTAGTTGGCGTCGTCGCTTCGAAGAGGCAGGCATCGACGGTGTCGGTCGAATCGCTCCTGGACGTGGACGTCGGTCGTGGCTGCCTGAAGGAACGGTGGCCGAGGTCGTGCGGGTGACGAGAGAAGAACTGCCCGACGACGGCTCGACGCACTGGACGACTCGGATGATGGCCGAACGTTTCGGCATCGGCAAGGACACGGTCGCAAGGATCTGGCGCGACCATGGCCTCAAACCGTGGCGCACCGAGACGTTCAAGGTGTCGAGCGATCCCCACTTCGAAGAGAAGTTGGTCGACGTCGTTGGTCTGTACATGTATCCCCCCGAACGCGCCGTGGTGTTCAGCTTCGACGAGAAGACCCAGGTGCAGGCGTTGGACCGGACCCAGCCCGGCCTGCCCATGAAAAGGGGACGGGCCGGGACCGTGACCCATGACTACAAACGCCACGGCACCACCGACCTCTTCGCGGCCATGAACGTGGCCACGGGCGAGGTCATCTACGACACGAAGAAGCGCCACACAGCCAACGACGTCCTCAGCTTCTTCAAGTTCATCGACCTGCACGTCCCCGCCCATCTCGACGTCCACGTTGTTCTCGACAACCTCTCGGCGCACAAGGCACCCCCGGTGGCCAAGTGGCTGGCTCACCCCAAGCGGGCTCGTTGGCACCTTCACTTCACACCCACCAGTTCGTCATGGCTGAACCTCGTCGAGGGCTGGTTCTCGCTCCTCACCGAACGCCGACTTCGCCGAGGGGCCTTCTCGTCGGTCGACGACCTCATCGAGGCCATTGAAACCTGGGCCGAGCACTGGAACGACGATCCGCAGCCCTTCGTGTGGAAGAAGAGCGCCTCTGAGATCATCAAGAAGGTAAAGCGCGGACGCTCCGCACTGGCTTCAGTCATATCCGCGACGGACCACTAGAGACCTCTCGATCCCCTCAGACACCCTCACGATCTGTCTCCTTTCCTCACGATAAAGACACGTAAAGACACGATTCTTTCGGGCGATCTCGACGGATCGGTGCGACTTGCCCGGCGCCGTCTGAAGTTAGGGCAGGTAACGGTCCCACTCGTAGGCAGCCACGCTGTGAAAGGGAGCTGCCAATAGTGGCTCATTGAATCGGCCTGGGTTTGCCGGAGGCTCGTTTGTTTGGTTCCTCATGCCACAGCGGGCTGAGATCTGAGACGGTACTCGGCTTCGACTTGGGCCGGCGTGCGATCGTCGAGCTCGTTGAAGCTGTTCATGGCGGAGAGATCCGTGAAGAAGTAGGTCTGGAGGTGGTCGGCCTCGTCATATCGACCGTTTCGACGATGTTGGCGAAGACACTAAGACGTTTTGGGCAGGAGGACCGTCTGGCTGGGCAGCGAGCTCAGAGGCCAAGGGATCGGCAGGAACTGCACGATTTGAGTGTCGGGAGAGGATTTGAACCTCTGACTTTCGGGTTATGAGGCTCAGCCCGCCGGCCGTAGTGGGGCCACCGGAGTCGTCGTCGTGGCATCGATCAATAGTTGAGCAAGTTCGGTCGGTCGGCTTAGGAACGGTGAATGTGAGGCCTTGATGGCCAGCGGTTCGACACCGAGTCGGCGAGCGGTAACGTCGGCGAGCCATCGTGGCTGTGCCCGGTCCTCAAGGCAGAGAATAAAGCTGCGTGGGAGGTCCGCTTCCCAGAAGCGCGGGACAGAAATCGACGTATTGGCCGTGTCTCCCGCGATCTCCGGGGTCAGATGCTCGAACGCCCAGCGAACCGTCCGATCATCGCAGTCATGGTAGAAGAGCTATTTTGCGCCCTCGGCATCAGCAAACGCCATCGAGCCGTCATCGCCGAATCGCAGATGTTCCAGCATCCCAGTGACGTCATAGTCTCCTTCGACTCCACCGTCGTCACGATAGACGAGGGCATCTTGGAGCAGCCGACCCTCGAGCGGCAATGCGGCCGCCAGGTAAATCACATGGCTGACAAGCTCTGGCGCTGCATCGGCCGCGCGGGTGATCTCCAGGCCTCCACCTGAGTGACCGACGAGAACGTCGCCCGATTGGAGCACGTCGAGTACAGCGTCGAGGCGCCCAGCCATGGTGGCCTCCTCGCGGACCCGTTTGCCGTGGCCGGGAATGTCGACTGCGACCGCGCTATGGCCCAGGTTCTCGAGTTCTGGGATTGTCCTTGCCCAGCACCAAGCGCCATGGAATCCACCATGAATCAAAACGAAGCGCACGTCTTTTTACCTCATCGCCACAGGTGGTACGGCGGATATGCGATGTCATTTCTCACTGAGGGCCTTGATGATCATTTGGGCCATCACCTTGTGCCCGAGAGCCGTTGGGTGGTGGGCGAAGCCGGTGACGCCGAACACGTACTTGGAGCCCTGCGTCCACTGCTGTGATGGCGGTGCGCAAACGGTGTGATTCCCGGGAACGGCGTAGGGGTCGACGAAGATGACGCCGCGCAAGGGCTTGACGACCTGAACGAAGGCATTCTCGAGCGTCTGGCCCATGGAACGCACCACCGCTGCCCCCGAATTGGTGAAGCCGAGTGCAGGGCAGTTGCCGGCGGGTACCTCCCGCGGGTACGTGACGAAAACGATAGTGGCGGACGGAGCCGCCGCCTTTATCTTGTCGATCATCACTTTGAGGTTTGTGCGCATGGTGGCCACCATGGCGGCGAAGTTTGTCGGTATCGCACACGTGGTTGGGTTGTCACACTCGGCGGCTGTGCCGTTGTACACAATGTCATTGCCCCCGACGGCGACGGTGACGAGCTTGGTAGCCGGAGTCACGAAGGTCAGTTGCGGGGGGTTGCTCCCCTGTGGCGTATCAAGCACGTTGGGGATCACAGCAGCACCACAACTGGCGTCGACAAGATGGAGTCGGAAATGTTTGGCGACGAGTTGCCCGTAGTCCCTGCTCGATCGGCCACAGGACGTCGACTGGACCGAGATCCCGTAGCCCGACGCGATCGAACTTCCGAGCGAGACGTAGAGGTCACCGGCCTTGAGCTTGTGCCAGGCGGTTGCGGCGGAGGCTGGCTGCACCCCGGCTCCGGCGAAGATGAGCGCCGAGAGGGTTAGGGCCAGAATCAACGACGCAAGGTTCCGCGTCCTTGGTAGCAAGGCAGATGGGACCGCATCGAGAGCGCCGACCGGGATCCAGGACGGTCCCGAGCGCCCGAGCGGCTCGACGCTGCGCCGCGTCTGCGAGTTCCCGTGGCGTAGCTGACGCGACCATCATTGGGTTGCGCCCCCTTAGGTGTCGGACTCTCAAACCAGAAACCGCCCGTCTCGTCGTCGCGGTTTGCCGCCGGGAGAGGAACAACATGACCGGCTTGGACTATCCATCGGTTTAGTTCGAAGGGAACTGCACTTGGGTCGCCTGGGCCAGCAGCTCCTGCCGCTCAGACGGGAGGAGGTACCTACCCGCGATGGCCTTGTCCATGTCCGTGGTGTACTTCGAGACGTAGTTCGCTTCAGAGCCGTACAGGCTCGTCAGTTCCGTTGTGGTGAAAGGCGTCGTCGTCCCGAACAGGGAACAGATGGTGGATGTACCGGCAGGAGCTGATCCGGTCAGCGTAGAGACCGGCACATCGACAGCCGGTGTTCGCACTCCACCGATCACATTGCCATGCGAGTCGAGCGCGAGTACCGGTGGATTCGTGCTCTGCAGCTTGAAAGGTTTCGGCCCCGGTGGTGGTGTCCCGTCAAGAACCCAGCGGCTGAAATCAGCAAATGCGGCCTGGACGACGACGTGCTGTGGGCCCGTGTTGATGTCCGTCGTACATCCAAGGACACTCGCATTTCCTCCCACCTCGTAGATGTCGGCGTGAGAAGTGCCCGCGATCTCCCACGTTCGGATGCGGTTGGTGTTCGGTTGTTGGGCGGGCGCATATCCCAGCATGATCATGTCGGTCTGCGTCTCGGACATGAATACCGGCACGCGCAGATCAGTTCGAATCAAGAGGGGCTTCTGCGGCCCGCTGGGCTTGATCGACGCTCCGTTGAGGGGAGCCCCGGACGTGCCTCGGCTGTGGATGAAGATGCCGTCAAAGGGGTAGTCGTGCGGTTCGAGCGTGTCGGCGAATGTCGTCAGGTAGGCGGCCGACTGTGACTCGCCTACAGCGAGGACGTGGCGAGGATGAAGTGGCCCCAGGGCCTTGGATGCCGAACTACGCAGACCGAAGGCGACTTGGTCATAGATGTCGTACGAGTACTGGTCGCCAGGTTGATGCAGACTTCCGTATCGATCAGGTTCCTGCTGTACCAGACCCTGCACCGTTCCAGTGAGTTCGCCTCCCGTCAGCAGTGACTTTCCGCCGTCGACGCCGAGTGACTGAGCGGAGACGCCGACCCAGGCGTCGTGGGCATTCATGATTTCTGGGTTGAGGTAGTCCCAGTCCGGTGCCGACTCTCCGGCGGACTCGTTCATCCACTCCACAATGACCGTACCGCTGAAGTTCTTGGGGTTGGCTGGTCGACGGACGAGAATGCGAGTGGCATATGGCGCAGACGAGGTTGGAGTGATGCTCCATTTCCCATCCGAGGGCGACGCGGTGGCGCGAAATGCATGGGCGGTGCCAGAGGCGGAGAATTCTTGCTCGACGTAGTCATGCGCAGCCAATGTGCTTGGAAGCGCTGTCAATGGCTCGATGACGTGTCCGGCGGTGAACGGGCCACTGAAACTCGCGGCCGCCTGGTAGATCGATGCCGTGTCAGACGCTCCGGCCGGCTGCCACCAACAAGGCGCCCGCAGCCCCGATAACCGCAATGGTGACGCTCGCAGAGACAAACAGGCAGCCATCCCCGCGTATGAGACGCTTCGCCCAGCTCGCATCTTCGTTGCCCCCTGAGTTCGGTTCGCGAAACGTGAATGACACAGTGTGTCAAGCATGGCGTAATCTGTCAAAGCGTCACGAAGCCTCGAACTAGCGGGACTCGGACCTTCTGCGCTTCGATCCTCCGACGCTTGAGTCTCCGGGCGCGCTCAGAGTGACGGCATCGGTTCTGAAGGTTCTCTCGAGGACGGCGAGGCTCTCTGACATCGTGGTCGCCAAATCGCCGTTGTGGATGAACCACTGGGTGTGAGCTGCCTGCACGACACCGAGTGTCGCTGCGGCCAACATGGTGGGGACCAAGGCGTCACTGGGCAAGTCCAATCGAGAGCAGAAGAACTCGGCGATCACCGGCTGAATTCTCATCTGGATAGCGCCCACCACGCCCCTCAGCACGTTTGGATTGTCTGCCACCACGGCGATCCAACGCCTGAGAACGATCGGGTCGACAGCTGAGAACTCTTCTTCGAGGGCTATGCGGACCGAGCGCAGCGGCGCCTCATCAGCGGGCCGGGCCGCCAGCGCTTCGCGAAGCACTTCGCTTCGCCTGACGATCCGCCGCTGCAACACCTCCTCCTTGGAGGGGAAGTATCGGTAGAACGTCCGTACAGAGATGTGCGCTTCGCTCGCGATCTCCTCGACCGTCACGTTTGCGAACCCGCGCTCATCGAACAGTCGGAGAGCGACTTCCTCCAACTCCGATTCCATCAGCTCCTGGCGCTTGGCCCTGAGCTGGAGAGATAGCGACTGAGTTTCCAAGCCTTGTCCTCTTATCTACCTATTGAACCGCAAAATGACATGCTTGACTGAACGAACCTGGCACTCAGGGCCCCTGACGTGCAACTTTTGACACAACCGCGGAGTGCAAGAGCTCAGCGGCATCGGCGGGGAGCAAGAACCCATCAGCACGGTCTCTCGTCACGGATCGTGCCCAGGCCCCAACGAACTGGCTGTGGCTCTTGTAGAGGGTCGCGAGGTGACCTGCGCTGTAGGGCACGGTGGAGCCGAAGAGGAAGCAAAACCCCCCGCTGTTTCCTTGGCTGCCTAGCGCGGCGATCGGCGCGTCGACCTGAGGCGTCCGCACGCCTCCGATGACGTTTCCGTTGGCGTCGAGCTTGTACACCACCGGCGACACATGGGTCGTCGCCAGCACAGGGGCCCGCGGAGGCGGAGTGCCGGTGACAACCCACCGGTTGAGCCAATAGACCGCGGCGTCGAGGGCCCAGTGCGTTCCTCCGGTATTGATGGGAACGGCACAGTTGAATCCGCCGACAGGTGTGCGCGTCGGGTTCTGCATGGCAGCCAGGTTCTTGACGGCGCCTTGTCCGTTTCCGGTGTCGCTGGGACCAATGGCGAGTCCGTAGTAGTCATAGTGCGAGCTGCCGGCCACTTCCCAGAGTCGGAACCACTTTGGATTGCCATAGTGCAGCCGGTCGGTCAGGTTGCTGTTGTCGACGTCGGTTTCGGTCTCGAACTCGAGGACTGGAACGCCTAAGTCACTGCGGATTGTCGTCGGGTTCGGCGCCGCCTCGTTGGTCTGCGGCGTCTGCGAGAGTGGAGCGCCGGTGCCGAATTGGCTGTGTACCAGGAAGCCTTGATAGATACGAGCTGTCGGCTGCACGGCATCGATGTAGGTCATGAGGCGGCCGGCGGACTGGGATTCTCCGGCCGCAATGAGCGTGCGGGGCCGTAGACCACCCAAGATTGTCGCCGCGTCGGTGCGCACCTCCTGGCCGGCCTGCGAAAAGATGTCGTAGGAGAAGCTGTCGCCCGGGTGCGAGAGCGACGAATACTCCGCTGGGTCGGTTGTCTTGGCTGCGTCTACACCAACTTGTTGGGCGGAGACGCCAACCCACGCGAAGCCAGCGCGGATCAGTTCGTTGTGCGAGAGCGTCCAATCCGGACTGTCATCGGTCCCGCCGCTCACATTGAGCCACTCGACCACGACGGTGCCGTTGAACCTCTTGGGGTTGATCGGACGGTAGACGGCTATGCGCGTTTTGTATGGCGCACTGGGACCAGTCGTGATCTTCCATTTGCCGTCGCTCGTCAACGGTTGAGCCGGCACATAGGAGTGAGCGGTACCCGAGACGAAGAACTGGGACTTCTCGTATCCGACCTTTGACAGCTTGAAGTTTGTGCCGTAGAGGGTCTTATCGAACGTGGGCGATCCAATCGGCTCTGGCCCCGAGACGGCGACTGCTGACGCACGTGAAGTGTTCGTCGATGTCGAACTGCGAGAGGGCATGGACGACGCAGAGCTCGGCGATCCTCCGCACGCCACGAGAACGATGCTCAAACTGAGGCCCGCCGCAAAACCTCGGGCGATGTCTCTGCGGCTATGCCCATTCGACGGACTTGTGCCCACTGACTCCCCCGACCTCATGGCTAACCCTGCTGGAAGCGCTTCAGCGACATCATGACTGTTCCTGCCAAGTCTGGCATAACCTGCCACACGCTGGGGATTTCTAGCAAGCGAAGTTCTCAGATCGGTTCTCCGCTCCTTTCAAGGCTCCGCCGAGGAGCTGCGCACGGCGGCGACCTGGCGCCTCCTGGAGAGCGCAGCCCGCAAGTGTCGCCAACCCACGAGCAGCGGCCCCTCTACCCCTGCATAAATCCGCCCGCATCTACTGGGATTGACTGTCCGGTGATCGTCCGGCTCTCGTCGCTGGCAAGGAAGAGCGCCAGATTGGCAACATCATCCGTGGACGAGATGTCGCGGAGCGCCACACCCCGGAGAAGCCGCTCACGGTGGGCCTCGTACTCCACCCCCTGCTCCTCGGCCATCCGGCGGACCCAGTTCTGCCAGAGGTCAGTGTCGATAGCGCCGGGTACGATGCAGTTGCAGCGAATGCCGTATTCGCCGACGTCAAGGGCCACGACCTTTGTGAGAGCCCGAAGCGCCGCCTTAGCGGTGACGTAATGGCTCTTGCGGGTTACCCCGGCGTAGCCAGCAGTGGACGAGAAATTGAGGATCACACCCGACCGTCGGTCCAGCATCGATTGCTTGAGAACTTCACGAGTGCACAGCATCGCTGCAGTCACATCGATAGCAATCGTCGCGTTCCAGTTCTCAAGGGTTTGCTCCCAGATATACCTGTCAGTACCGGGCGCGGCAGCGTTGTTGCACAGCACGTCGACATGGCCGAACTCCTCGATAGCCCGGGCAACCATGGCGATAACGTCGTCCTCGTCCGTGACGTCGGCACGCATGGCAACGGCCCCCGGCCCGGCCGCCGCGGCAGCTTCCTGCACCAGACCTTCGCGGCGGGCAGACAGCAGGACCTTTGCGCCCTCTTTCACGAAGCGCGCCGCCATAACGGGACCGAGTCCAGTACTGGCGCCGGTGATGATGGCAACCTTCCCCGCGAGTCGATCCGTCACCGGGGGCCTCCTGGGAAGAGCTCGTGCAACGCGTTACCAAAGAGTTCCCGGCCGGCGCCGGTCTCGTCGAGGAGACGATTCGTGCGGCGCCGCACTCGCCACGTCGAGCCGGATCGCTCCACGTCCCACCGCACCGCGCTCGACGCGCCACAGGTAGAACCGTTGCCCGTCGCGACGCATGATCAGGGAGTAATTGACGGCAGTCGCCCGATCGCCATCGACCTCGACAAGGAGCGGACCGCCGAAGTGAGCGACGCCCTCTGCCATGAGTTGGCGGTGGCCGCTGGTCTGCAGCATGGAGTCCACAGCCTGGGAGCCACGGTGGGGTTGACCATTGGCGTCCCAGTCGTATTCCCCGTCTTCGAGCCAAAGGTCGGCAGCAAACGTGGACTGCCCGGAGTCGGCGGCCGGACCATACGACATGAGCAGGCGCTGGATCGCCGACTCGTCCTCCAGGCGGCTGAGGCGGACATGGAGGTCGGTAGGGTCCGCTGTTCCCGTAAGGCTCACTGTTGTGCGACCCGTTCCACCGCGTCCATGCAGTCGTGCAGTGCGGAGGCAGGATTGAGCTCCAATACTCGGCTGGCTTCGTCGTAGATCAGGACGTGACCTGCGGAAAAAAAGCAGACCTCGCCGGCAGAGACCACTTCCTCAGGGATGTCCGTCCCAGGCCAGAGGCAGCGGATTCGACCCTCGAAGAGATAGAAGTAGTGCGGGCACTGGCACACCCCACCCGGGTAGCCACCGGCCTTATAGAGCTCCGTACAGTCGAGCGGACCGTCCACCGTGGTGAAGCTGACTTCCATGTCGCCCCAGTGTGCAGACCGGAAATGGCCTTCGGCAGATGGCCAACCGCGTGACGTTGCGCTCGGCAAATTTTCCAGGCTGCTGTGTGGCACGGCTCCCCTCCCATGTATGCCGAATGCTTCGCTTCCGGCATACTTGACATTGATATCAATACAGCTTTAGACCGTGTTCGTCACTCCTGTCAAGAGTGACCACCGAGGTCACCTGGCCGCGAGTGACTTGCAAGAGAGGGATTAATGGGAACAATCGTGGACCGCATTCCCGGATCACCGATGTGTTCGGTGGCGGAGGACATCGAAGCGATAGGTGGCCTGGAGGAGGAATACTTCTTCGAGGGCACCGCCACCCAGTTCGTTCTTGCCTCGGGTGCCGACGAATACCCCAAGGACGGCCGCTGGAAGGTGGAGCGGGCAGAGCAGGGTTCCTTCCGCACAAGGATGCTCGTGGTGCGCCCCAGTGATCCCTCCGACTTCAACGGCACAGTGATCGTCGAGTGGAACAACGTCTCGGGGGGCGAGCGTTTTCTCAACGGACCCGGTGCTCGGGAACTTGTAAAGGATGGTTTCGCTGTCATCGGCGTCTCCGCCCAGTCGGTTGGCGTGGAGGGGAGTCGGAATCACCCGCTCGCCGCGCTCGGGCAGCTGCCGTCCCTCAAGACCGATGATCCCGAGCGCTACGAGAGCCTCCACCATCCTGGCGATGACTTCTCTTACGACATTTTCACGCAAGCGGGGCTGCTGCTCCGCCCCGGTCGGCCAAGCGACGCCGGGCCCCTGCGCGACCTCGAGGTCCGGCACCTGATCGCAACAGGGGGTTCTCAGTCCGGCGCTCGGCTGGGCACCTATATCAACGCGATCCATCCGACGCAAGCAGTGTTCGATGCCTATCTGTTGGTGGTGTATCCCAACACTCCGTGCGCCTTGACCGAAGCGTCGGCACCGGCGGAGCTGCCGCAGACCTTTGGGCCGAACATCTTTCACGTGCTCGAGTGGTTCACGTACCTGCTGCGTGATGACCTCGGCGTGCCGATCATCGTCGTGAATTCAGAGTCGGAGGCTTCGGAGTGTGATCCGAACTATCAGCCGGACACGGACTTGCTCCGGTGGTGGGAGATCCCAGGCACCGGTCATACCAGCGCTTATGCCACGCCCGAAGAGCTTGCTGGGACCGCGTCGCTCGTCGGAGGTACGACAGTGTCTTTCGCCCCTGCCTTACGTGGCGCTTCGCACGCCCTGCGAAACTGGCTCGACGGACGCGGCGGGCCAGCCCACCAGCCTCGACTTCTCAAGGAGGGCAACCCGCCTCGGTTCCCCCGAGACGAGCACGGCAACGCAATTGGCGGGATCCGCTGGCCCGACTTGGAGGCACCGCTCGGAACCCATGCGGCGGAGCGTCTTGGAGATGATGGAACCAGCCTTCTCCGCGGAATGAGCACGCCATTCCCGCCGCAGAGGATCAAGGCCCTCTACCCGGATCGCTCTGCCTGGAGGTCAATGTACGGATCGGCGGTCCAACGGCTCGTCGAGACCGGAGTGATCGTGCCTGAGGACGCCGCAACGATGCTCGCCCGCGCCGACTCCCAGGACCTGCCGACCTGAGAAGAACGCAAGGCATCCTGCATTTCGGCTCCGCTCGGATCTCAATTAGTCCAGCCCACGCTTCTTCTGAGTTTGGCGGCACTTGCCATTCTCACCCTTGAGATTGATGTCAACTTACGGTAATTTGCGGATCGAGGTCCAGCATTTTGGAGCAAAGACTTGCTGAGAACGTTGGCCCCTGGGCAGTACTGAGAGGGATGAGGAACACATGGAACGCCGACTCGAGTATCCGGTTTTCGACGCTGACAACCACATGTACGAGCAGCCGGATGCCTTCACGCGGTTCCTGCCGGACGACTACAAGCACGTCATTAAGTACGTCCAGGTCAACGGCCGCGACAAGCTCGCCATCAAAAACGTGATCTCCGAGTACATCCCTAACCCAACGTTCACCGTGGTAGCTCGTCCGGGAGCGCAAGAGGACTTCTTCAAGAATGGGAACCCCGAAGGCAAGTCACGTCGTGAGATCCTCGGCGACCCGATCCGCGCTCCCGAGGCCTTCTTCAAGCCGCAACCTCGCCTCGAGCTGATGGACGAGCAGGGCGTTGACCGCGCGATCATGTGGCCAACCTTGGCCAGCGTCCTCGAGGAGCGTCTGCACAACGACCCCGAAGCGAGCCACGTCATCATCCATTCCCTGAACCAATGGATGCACGAGGAGTGGACGTTCAACTACAGAGACCGGATCTTCCCCGCCCCGGTGATCACCTTGCCGATCGTGGATGAGGCCATCCGCGAGCTCGACTGGGTCGTAGAGCGTGGCGCCAAGATCATCCTGATTCGCCCTGCGCCGGTGCCGAGCCTGAAGGGTTTTCGTTCCTTCGCACTCCCCGAGTTCGACCCCTTCTGGGCGAAAGTGCAGGAGTACGATGTGACTGTCGGCATGCACGCGTCTGATGATGGCCTGACTCGCTACTTCAATCAGTGGGAAGGCCACACCGACGATTACCTGCCGTTCGCGAACACGACGGCATTCGGCACGGCACAACACCTCATGAGTCGAGGCATTTTCGACGCCATGCTTTCGGCAATCAGCCACGGCATGCTGTCGCGGTTCCCTCGGTTGCGTGTGCTCCCGGTCGAAAACGGCTCAAGCTGGGTTCGGCCACTCATCAATGTATTAGGTCAGACCTATACGCAGCAGCCGCGCCTGTTCGAGGAGGACCCGGTTGCCGTCCTTCGACGGAACATATGGATACACCCCTTCTTCGAGGAGGATCCGCTCGGGCTCATCAAAGCCATTGGCACCGATCGCGTTGTCTTCGGCTCCGACTTTCCGCACCCAGAGGGACTGGCCGACCCGGTCTCCTACGCCAAGGTGCTCGAGAGTCTGCCGCAGGAGGACATCGAGAAGATCATGGGTGGCAATCTGGCCCAGGCACTCAGAGTCGCCGCCTGATCAGAGCAGGTGGAATGCTTCCTTCTGAAGCCGACTGGTAGGTGCGCAAGAGAGTCAACTTCCAGTCGGCCTCTGCGTGGGGAGATGTTGGTCGAGCGCTTTCACCAATAGCCGCCGGAACGTCATCCGCTCTGAATCGCTCAGACCACCGAGTATCTCGTCCTCAATGCTCTCTTGCGCCGCCTCGGCGCAGTCCAATGCTTGGAGACCAGTATCCGTGATGTCGACGATGTGGCGGCGCCGATCGGCCGCGTCGCGTCGACGCTCCACGTAGTTAAGGTCCTCGAGGTCGTTGAGCACAAGGACGCCCGTGTTCGAATCCATAGACAGATGCTCGGTCATCACCTGCTGCGTCACGCTTGGGTGGTCGCGCAGGTAGGCCAACGTCACCAAATTCCGCAGGTTCATTCCCACCAAGTCAACCGAGCTGCGCACGAATACGGCGCGGGCCAGACGGGTCAGGAGGACAATCGTCCCCGTCGGAGATTGATCAGCGATCCTGGACATCGCCGTACTGACGGAGCGTCTCCGAGGTGATCGACCCAGCTTGACAGATGGAGGCACCAGCGTTGACGATCAATGTCTGACCGGTGAAACGGGACGCACAACGAGACGACACGTGTCAGGCCACGCCGAGTCGGCGGAAGGTGTCATGGTCGGTGAGTGCTGCAGCGAGTCGTGGGATATGGATCAGCACAACAGCCCGCGAACTGACTCGGGTTATGACCCAGAGGAAGTAGCCGTACGAGAAGCTCAACATGTACTGCTCCCAGGCGTCCTCCCACTCGGGCACCTGCACCGCGGTCCCGTGGGACGCCAACTCTTGAAGATAGTGCTCCAGCAAGGCGCCCTCGTGGGCCCGCCGCGTCTCGACGTCCAGCACGGTCCCCAAGTGGTAGCTGATGTCGGTGGCCCAATTGCCGTGCTGCACGACTTGCCAATCGAGCCAGCTGGCGTGGCCATCGCGGTCGAGGTAGACGTTTCCGGAGTGGGTGTCGCCATGGATCACGCAGGTAATCTCGTGATCTGCCGTCCGTCGCACCGCTTCGACGAGGTTGTGGGCGTCTCGGAGTTCGGATGCGATTCCGACGGCGCGGCCGTCGTCCAGGAGGGATTGGAGAAGTTCCTCGGAGAAGAACTCGGTCATGGGGCGGATTCGCGGTGCCAACCACTCGAGGTGAGCGGTCCGCGACCGGCTCCATGTTGACGCATGAAGTAGAGCCAGCTGGGACAGCGAGTCCCGCGTGGTTTCGACCGAGTAGGAGGTGTGTGCACTCAGGAACTGGCCACCCATATCGACGACGTCGTCCATGATGATCATGGCCTGCGCCCCCGGCTCGTCAATGGCTGTGTAGTAGGCACGTGGCGTGCGAACGTCGAGGAGCGGCGCCAGCTCGCGGTAGAAGCGCGCCTCCGAGAGCAGATCTGTCCCCGGCGATCCATCAAGATGCGCCTTGACGCAGTAGGACCGGGTACGGCGCCTCCCCTCGGAGTCCTCGATGGAGGCGCGAAAGCGCACTTTCTGGGCAAGCGTCTTCGATGAATCAACTTCTTCGACTGCGACGACGTGTTCGTCGTCCTTGACATCAGCGAGGACTTCTCCGAGCCATTCGCAATCGAGGAATGCGTCGAGCGTGGCGGGTACGAAAAAGGAATTCTCGGTCACGAACTGCTTCGGTCCAGCTCCCCCGCCGAATCGGAACACGGAGCCTGGGGCGTGGACCCCAAGAAGACGGCCCGAGCGATGTCATCGCGAGCGATGAGATCCCGGGTGGGACCCTCGAAGCGGATCTCGCCCTTCTCGAGAAACACCGACCGTTCGCAGATCTCGGCGGCGATATTCAGACTTTGCTCCACGACAACCAAGGTGACCCCCGTGGCATGGATACGCCGCACCACCTCGATGAGCTCACCGACGACGATGGGCGCCAAGCCGAGGGACATCTCATCGATACACAACACCTTCGGATCGAGCAGGAGTGCCTTCGCGACCGCGACCTGCTGCTGCTCACCACCGGAGAGGGTGCCCGCCTTTTGCCGCCGGCGGGAGGCCAATGACGGAAAGGTCTCGTAGACGACCTCGCGACGTTCCTTTTTGTGCGACCTGCCGAGACCGGCAGTGAGGGCCTGCATCTCGAGGTTCTCGTCAACTGTCATGTCGGTGAACACCGACCGTCCACCGACAACCATCAGCAGCCCCTGGCTGGGAAGCCGCTCGGCGGGCACGCCCGTGATCTCGTCGCCGAGATAGGTCACCGTGCCCCCTGTCGGTTTCTCCAATCCCGCGATCACCTTGAGGAGCGTGGACTTGCCAGCACCGTTGGTGCCGAGCAAGGCCAACGCCTCCCCTTGGTGAACCTCGAGCGATATCCCAAAGAGCACCTGAAGCCGCCCGTAGGAGAAGTCGAGGTCCGAGACAGCGAGCGCAGCAGCGCGCCCCCCCTGGTCGCTCATTTGAATGGCGGATTCCACGTCGGGTTCGGAATGTGCCAGCACTTACATGAAGCCACGTAGCTTTCGGCCCGCCAGTACCCGGCGCCGTAGGGTGCCTTCTTCGGCGCCGCCGTGTAGTTCACCGGGCCAAAAGGATAGGAGTATGTGATGGTCCCCACCGAGTGGAGCGCAACGGGTATCTGCGCCGCCTGCAATGAGGTCGCATGGTTGAGGATGCCTTGCACATACCACAGGTAGTTGCAGGCGACGCCCTCGTAGCCGTCCAGCGACTTGTAGACGGTCGTGTTGCCGGAGCCACGGAAAAGCGCGTTGCACTTCTGTGACCCAGAACCCGGCTTGAAGCCTGGATCCGTTTCTTCACCGTACGCCTGCCCTGTCACGTTGACGGCCCCATTGAGGTTGGCGGAATCCGGCACGTCCGTCCCGGAGGTGTTCGGGAGAGCAATGGTGTCGCTGGCGAGGAGGTACTGCGGCTTGTAGTTCTGCTGCCCCGCTACTTGCGTGAAGATAGCGGCGGCAGTGCCTGCCCCGGCACTGGTGACGTCAGTCACGCCAGCGTTCTTGAACGCGAGGACTGCCGGCTGCAGGATGGACTGCGTGAAGGTCTGACCCGCGGGGCAGCCCAGATTGAACTCCACGATCTTGCTCTGCGGGACGCCGGCCTTCTTCAATGCTGCTCGCTCCGCGACAATCAGCGCGGGGTTGCACGTGTAATAGAGCACGCCGAGCTTCTTGAAGCCTTTAGAGGGCTTGAAGTACCCCAGTTGGTTGAATCCAAGAACGCTGTTGCGAAGGTCCGCTACCGGAACGCCAAGCAGTTGGAGATAGTAGGGGTAATACTTCGTGAGCTGATCCGGCGTCAGGTATTGGGAGGCAAACGCCACCTTGGAAGTCGGGATGCAGTTGCTCGCGTTGACGTCACTCAGCGCCCCAACGTCGAGGACCATGTATGGCTTGCTCGCGGCAATATTCAGGCACGACTGCTGCGCGCCGGCGGCGTCGATCGGGTTGACGGGGAAGAATTTCAACTGGAGCTTGCGGCATCCGGCCCCGCCCGACTTATTGATGCTCTGAGCAACGGTGTTCCAGTCGTTCTGCTGGACCTGGGTGGAAGGCACCCCGATCGTCGCGTTGGTGAGCGATCCACCTGAAATGGAGACGAGCGTGATCGCCAAGGTGACCGTGCTCGAGGTGACGCCTTGGGCGGTGCCCTTGACGCATCCCGAACCGCTGGCGCTGAGAGTTTTGGTGGCGGCCGTGGCAGCGATGGACGCGCCCGACGGTGCGCTGGTGACCAACGCCAGCCCACCGAACAGACAGGCGGCGAGCGGGACAGCCATCGCCTGTCTGAACCGTGAAGACCTCAGGACTCTTGACAATCTCATCTGCTTCTCCTCTTTGTCGGATGGTGCTGCCGGTTGGGCTAATTCAGGTAGTAACTGTTTGGCCGGAGCGACTGATAGCGGTGGCGTTTGTGCCGAGGTAACTCGCTATGACGAGAGGGTCCTCTCGGATGTCTGCTGGCGTCCCTGTGGCAATGACGGAGCCTGCGTCCATGGCGTACACCCGGTCGCAGAGGCCCATGAGCATCGGCATATCGTGCTCAATGATCAAGATCGAGCAGTCCAGGTCGTCGCGGATGCGACGCACGAGAGGGGCGAAGGCCTCTGCTTCTCGCTGAGCCACGCCCGCTGTCGGCTCATCGAGCAGCAGTAGCCGAGGTTCCGTGGCCACCTGTGCCGCCAAATCGCAGATGCGCCGCATCCCGGTCGACAGTTCGGAGGTGAGCGCGTCCGCCCACGGTCCGAGACCGAAAGCCTCGATGATCTCAAGCGCCCGTTTGCGACTGTCCCGCTCCGCCGAACGGACCCAGGGCGCCCCGACCATCGCCGGCAGGACATGGGTCTTGACACGCCTTGACGTTGCGACCTGGACGGTCTCGGTCACCGTGAGTCCTGCGAAGAGGGAGGCATCCTGGAAGCTCCGGGCCAATCCATAGCGGGCACGGATATCAGGCGGTCTGCGGGCGACCTCGTGACCGAACAGACGTATTGACCCTTGATCCGGACGGAGGACACCGCTGATGGTGTTCATCAGGGTCGTCTTGCCGGCGCCGTTGGGCCCGATGAGGCCGACGATCTCCCCGGGGCGCACTTCAACCGCTGCGCCCCTGAGTGCGGCGATGCCACCGAAATGGACGGCCACCTCGTCGACGACGAGCGGCAACTCTCCTGCAATAGGTGTAGGCGTCGCCCGACCACCCTTCCCCTTGCCTTCCTCATGCAGCCCGATCGTGGCGAAGCTGACTCCGGCAGCAGCTCGCTCGATTGCCGTTCCCGGAGCCGAGACGGCGACACGGCCGGGCGATCCAGAATCGGCAGCAGTGTCCTTGCTGCTCGCGGCCACGAAGCGTGCCGCCTTCTTGTTGAGGTGCTCCTGCCACCACTCCTGGACCTCACCAGCAATGCCGTTGGGAAATCGCATCATGGTGCCGATGACGCTGATGCCGCCCACGAAGAGGAAGAACCCGACGTTCTGACCAACGGAGCCCAACAAGCTGCTTAAGTGCGGAGCGATGAAGAATGTGCCCATATAGAGAATCACCGCCGCCGCGACCGCACCACCCAGCGATCCAAGACCGCCGAGCACCGGGATGGCCAGGAGGGCGACGGAGATATCCGCGTCGAAGTATGTCGGTGTGACGCTCTGCCAGGCGGCCGCAAACAAGACGCCGGAGGCCGACGCGACAAATCCCGACAGCGCAAGTATCCGCAACTTCACCGTCACCGGCTTGATTCCGA
Organism: uncultured Acidimicrobiaceae bacterium; assembly: GCA_963840435.1. Classification (GTDB taxonomy): domain Bacteria; phylum Actinomycetota; class Acidimicrobiia; order Acidimicrobiales; family RAAP-2; genus Bog-473. The sequence goes on from CAWIYY010000003.1 coordinate 1,035,220, forward strand.
ACGATGACACGGCCCTTTCGTTGTCCCGGACCGCGATAAACATCCGACCCACTGCCGATCGTTTCAGGGCCGCCGCGGCCGCCATCACCAGGACGAGGACGACCAGCACGACGTAGTAGAGGGAGAGTTGCGATCCGATGTAGCCGAAGCCCGGCAGCACCGTCATCGCTTGGACCGGTTCGTTGAACGGTGTACTGCCCCCGAGCCAGCCCTGCTGATAGAGCCAGTCCGGCGCGATCACCGCCAGGCCGAGCGTGGTCACCGCGAGGGTCAGCCCCCGCACACGGAGTGCTGGCAACCCGATGGCGACCATGACAAAGGCGCCGACCAGCCCGGCGACCACCAAGAGCTCGACGATGCTCCACCCGGACTCTCCGGCCCACTTCGCTGTCACGTAGGCGCCGATACCGACCACGGCGAACTGGCCCAGGCTGACTTGACCGGCCCAGCCGACCAGCATCGTCAGGGACACCCCGATGAGGGCGTAGATCAATACGAGGACCAGAAGGAACTGGTTTGCCTTGAAATACGGCAAGAGCGGGAAGACGATGGCGACGACCAGCGACAGACCAATCAGCCACCTCATCCCGCTGCGCAGGAACGGTGACCCTCGCAGCACCTCCGGTACTCGGAGGCCGGGACGTTCCGGTACCGCGGCTCCTTCAGCGGCGAAGGCCCGTCCGATCGCCTTGCCGCGCACGAGAATCACCACCAGGATTACGACGAACACGGCCAGCTCAGCGGTGCCGGCATTACTGGTTTTGGCAGCCACCACCTGGTAGACGATGCCCAAGCCCAGTCCGCCGGCGACAGCAACGGGGAACGAGAGGAACGCTCCAAAGGCCGCCGCCCCCATGGTCAACGCCAACAGGTAGGGACCGAGCGCTTGTGCATTGAACGAGGTCGTGGCCGGTCCGTTGAGGACCGCGGCAAGAGCGGACAAGCCGCCTGCGATACCCCAGGTGATCAGACTGACGCGGGACACCGAGATTCCGCAGAGGCGTGCAGCGTCGGGATTGCCCGCTGCGGCACGGATCTGCTTCCCGATGGAGGTGAACTCCAGGTAGATCGTCAGGAGCACGAGGATGGCGGGCACGGCGATCAGCGTGAGCAGATCCATGCCGCTCAAGACAACTCCCCCGAGCTGCACATTCGAATTGAACGGCTGCGGGAACGGTGCGGTCGAGGTCGGGATCAGGCCTGGAATGTAGGTGAGCGCCAGCAGCACCTGGCTCACACCGATTGTGAGGATCAGGAGGCGGACTGGAGACTTGGTCCGACGCCGGACCGGGGCGATGATGAGTCGTTCGACCAAGAGGCCGGTGGCGACCCCCACGATGACGCAGGGAACGAAGGAGAGCCACCAGTTCCAGCCCCAATCGTTGACCACCTTGAGAAGCAGAACCGCAGACAGCACTCCGAGCTGGGCGTGCGCCAAATTCAGGAAACGGTTCGCCCGGTAGACCAAGACGAAACCGACGGCGAGCAGGGCGATGATCAGTCCGTTCAGAATCCCCAGAACGAACGTCCCCGAGTTCACCATGGCGGCTCATATGTGGCCGACATAGTGGTGACGAGGCGAACGACAGCGCCTGTCGCTCCTAATGGATGGGCCTTGGCCAGCGCATTTGTGATCACAGCCCGTCCCCCGGATGCCTTTCCAGTGCAGACACCCGAGATCTCAGGTGTCACACCTTTTTACATAGATCTCGATATCAATGTCAACTTCAGTATACGCAAGCTCCCTGGTGTTTCCAAGGACGTTGATCGAACCAATCCGGCTCCCCTCCGGACCGCGAAGAAGCTAGCTGAGGTACCGGCAGATTTCTCTGTCACCCGCTCAGGACATGCCGGCAGCGTGGTCGCGTAGTGCCGGCAGAACCTCAGCGAAGAGACGGTCCAGCACCGGCCGCTGGGTGGCTCCCGCCGTGACAGGGAGAAACACGAAATGACGTACGCCAGCGTCGTAGAAGTCCTGGAGCTTTGCCGTCACCTCCTGCGCCGTTCCAGCAGCGGCAACACGATCGACCATGCCTCTGACGTCTTTCATGTAGGTGCCTCCGACCGTTCGGGCCGCCTCCTCCCGTGCGACGTCACCGTCGGGCCCGATATTGAGGAACACCCACGCGCACCAATGGAACCCGGCCAGGTCCCGACCTACCAGTTCGGCTGCAGTGTTGATTTTCTGCACCGAGTCGGCATAACGCCGCGGCGAGTACATGTACGGGAACCACCCATCGCCCATGATGGCCGCACGTCGCATCGAGGGCTCCTTGCGCCCGGCAACCACGATTGGCGGACCGCCGGGCTGTACTGGAGCTGGATGGATCCTGACGTCTTGTATCTCGTAGTAGCGGCCGCGGTGCGTGACCTCGGTGGCTGTCCAGAATTTTCGGAGAAGAGGGATGATCTCGTTGGTGCGGCCGCCGCGTTGCTCCATCGGAATCTCGACCGCTCGGAACTCCTGGGGGTACTCCCCCCCGACCCCGACGCCCAAGATCAACCGACCTCCAGTGGCGCGATCGAGGTCGGCAACCTGCTTCGCCACGAGCGCGGGCGGGTAGAGCGGAAGCAGGAGAATCGAGCTCCCCACGTACACACGCTCCGTGACGGCCGCCAGCCGGGCAAGCCCAACCATGGCTTCCGGACTCGGGTTGCGGGACGAGATGTGGCCACCGACCCAAAGAGAATCGATTTGCCTCGCTTCCAGGTCACGCGCTTGTCGCCCCTCCCCGGTCGTGACGAGGCCAATCCGGAGGTCGCTTTCGCGTTCTTCCAACGCAACCCTCCCTTCGAGACTTCGATGCGCATCGGCCTTCGCTTGACCAGTTGCCAGGCGCATGATCGCGGAAGGCTACCGACTTTGATATCGGAGTCGAATGTAGGACGGGTCAGCGTTACAGTGCCCGACTATGGCTACGCGAAACAGCAGCTCCGTGGACCGCTGGCAATTACGGAGCGTCCCCAAGGCACTCGTGCGCCGATACATATCCGAAGGGTGGTGGACCGACGAGGCCCTGGGCGACTTGGTCGCAGAAGGTCTGGGCGCAATGCCTGACGCGACGTTCGCTGTGCATTCAGCGGTCAGACCCTGGCGCGGTACGGTCGCCGAGGTCGACCGGGACGCCAGGCGTTTTGCGGGGTGGCTCCGCGACAACAATATTGGGCCCGGCGACATCGTGTTGTTTCAGCTCCCGAACTGGGTCGAGGCCGCGATCACGTTCTGGGGTGCCGCCTATGCAGGCGCTGTCGTCGTGCCCGTCGTCCACTTCTACGGGGAAAAAGAACTCGAGTACATCCTCCGCGTCACCGAGCCTGCTCTCGTCGTCACTGCGGACCAGTTCGGTCATGCCGACTACACCACCTCCTACGCCGAGTTGCTGGGCGACCTCGGGACACCCTGGGCGGTCGTGGGGGCATCCGACCCGGAGGGCCTCCCGGCACACGCCAGGCCCTTTGCACAGCTCCTGGATGCTGAGCCGATCGACGATCCAGTGGTCGTCGATCCCGATGCCCCGGCATTGGTCGCCTTCACCTCAGGCACGACCCGGGACCCAAAGGGGGTCATCCACTCCCACCGCACAATCGGGTTCGAGGCACGCCAACTCAGCGCACTCTCGCCCGAAGGTGGACCACCATCGATCACGGGTGCACCCGTGGGCCATTTCATGGGGATGCTGAGCGCGTTCTTATGCTCGCTGATCCGCCAAGATGCGATCAATCTCCTCGACGTGTGGGATCCCGGTGAGGTCTTGCGCCTCATGCGCGACGAGGGACTCGGCGTCGCCGGCGGGGCGACGTACTTCGTGACGAGCGTATTGGACCATCCGGACTTCACAGAGGAGCACCTCAAGTTCATGCCCTTTGCAGGTCTCGGGGGCTCCCCAGTGCCGGTCGCTTTCACGGAACGTGCTTCGAAGCTGGGGATCAAGGTTTACCGCTCCTACGGCAGCACTGAACAGCCTTCGATCACCGGATCGCACATCGACGAGCCCGAGCAGAAGCGACTCGCCACCGATGGCCGCCCGCTTCCTGGCGTCGAGATACTGCTCGACGATGAGGGTCAGATTCTCAGCCGGGGTCCGGAGCTCTTCCTGGGCTACACCGATCCGGCCCTGAGCGCCTCGGCGTTCGACGCAGACGGCTGGTATCACACCGGTGACGTGGGAGTTCTCGACGCCGACGGGTACCTGACCATCACCGACCGCATCTCCGACGTCATCATCCGGGGTGGTGAGAACATCTCCGCTCAGGAGATTGAAGAGCTTCTTCTGGGGATCGACAGCGTCTTGGAGGTCGCCGTCGTCGCGGAGCCCGACGCTCGCCTCGGCGAGCGGGCCGTCGCCATCGTGCGGATGCGCGAGGGCAGCCCACCGCCAACCTTGGAGCAGCTGCGCGAGCACCTCGCAGGAGCGCACCTCACCAAGCAAAAGTGGCCCGAATCGATCCGAGCTGTGACGGACTTTCCCCGTACCCCATCCGGGAAGGTCCAAAAGTTCCGGCTGCGACAGCAAATACGAGAAGGGCAGCTCGAGAGCGAATGGCGTGGGGCCTGAATGTCCCAGCGACCAGGATGAATCAGCGCGTCGAAGTACTTGACATTGACACAGGTTCACGGTTTATTGTGTAGGTAGAACGATGTTCTGATTTGGGGGCCGTATGCAGACGATTGATGGCCGGTGCTCGTATGTCGCTGGCCGCTGGGTAGAAGGCGAGAGGTCGTTCGAGGTCGAGAATCCTGCGGACGAATCCTGCTTCGCTGTCGCCGGCGTCACGCCACTCCCCGAGGTCCAGCGGGCCATCTCGGAGGCACGACGGACCTTCGATCAGGGGGTCTGGGCGGATCTCCCCGCGGCAGCCAGAGCGCAGGCGTTGCACACCCTTCTTGACCACATAGAGAAGGAACGGGAAGCACTCATCGACACGATTATGGGCGAAGCCGGCCAACCGCGCATGATGGCCGAAGGGGCGCAGGTCACCATGGGATTGAACCTGGCGCGGCAGACCATCGATCTCTACCTGTCCATGTCACACGAGGACACGAACCCCGTGCCGATCGACGACCTCGTGCGAGGCAGGGTGGCGCTGAGCATCCGTCGTCATGAACCGGTCGGTGTCGTCAGCGCCATCACGCCGTACAACGGTGCGATCATCATGGCGTTTCAGAAGCTGATTCCGGCGCTACTGACTGGCAACTCCGTCATTTTGCGGCCGAGCCCACTCACACCCTTGTCATCGCTTGTCTTCGGGACTGCTGCCGATGAAGCCGACCTTCCAGCCGGGGTCTTGAGCATCGTGATCGAAGACGGCGCCGAAGGAGCCGAGTTGCTCACATCGGACCCCGCCGTCGACATGGTGTCCTTCACCGGGTCTACCGCCGTCGGCCGACAGATACTCGCCCAGGCCGCGCCCACGGTGAAGCGGGTGTCACTGGAGCTCGGCGGAAAATCGGCCCAGGTCTACCTCGACGATGCTATTGAGAAAGCAGGGATGGGTGCAATGGCGGTCGTCGCCATCACCTCAGGCCAAGCCTGCGTTGCCGCAACGAGGATGCTCGTCCCCAACGAGCGCAAGGCCGAGGTCGTTGAATCGGTGAGCGCCACCTACGGGATGCTTCCGGTCGGCGATCCCTCTGATCCCTCGAAATTCATGGGGCCGCTGATCAGCGCCCCCCAAAGGGACCGCTGCGAGCGTTACATAGCCCTGGCCGTAGGGCACGGGGCCAAGGTCGCTCACGGTGGTGGTCGGCCGGCGGACCTGGAGAAGGGGTATTACATGGAGCCCACCGTCCTGGATCTGCCAGACAATGCAAACCCGGCAGCCCGAGACGAGATCTTTGGTCCTGTCATCGGGATCATCGGCTACGAGGACATCGATGACGCTGTACGCATCGCAAACGACAGCCCCTACGGCCTTTCGGGCCAGGTGTACAGCGCAGACGTTGCGGCCGCCACGTCGGTGGCCCGGCGCATTCGATCCGGAGCGGTGAATGTGAACACAGGACTGTTCAGTGCCTATGCCGCAGCAGGGGGCTACAAGCAGAGTGGCCTGGGCCGCGAGCGGGGGCCCGAGGGCATCCGTGAATTCCAAGAAGTGAAGCACATGTCGATCGGAGAGCTGCGATGAACCCTGCATTGAATCTTGACTGGCTTATCTCAGTCGACGACCACATTCTGGAGCCGCCGAACCTCTGGGTGGGCCGCGTGGCAGCGAAGGACCGGGACCGTGCACCACACATGGAAACCGTGAACGGCCTGGAGGTCTGGGTCTACGACGGAAAGAGCTTTCCCACGTCGGGCCTCAGCGCGGTTGTTGGGAAGTCAAAGGAGGAGTTCAGCCCGGAGCCTCTGTCCTATGCGGAAATGCGTCCCGGTTGTTATGACGCCAAGGCTCGCCTCGAAGACATGGACCGTTCGGGAGTCCTGGCCTCTCTTTGCTTCCCGACACTCCCCCGCTTCTGTGGCCAGCTGTTCATGGAGGCGAGCGACCGCGAATTCGGCTTCGAGTGCCTGCAGCACTACAACGACTGGCTCGTCGAGGAATGGTGCGGGACGGCACCCGGCCGGTACATCCCGCTGATGCTGATCCCCATGTGGGATCCCCCGCTGGCCGTCAAGGAGATGGAGCGGATGGCCGCCAAGGGCGTCACGGCCTTCGCCTTCTCTGAGAACCCCGAGCCCCTCGGCCTCCCAACGATCCACGATGCCGCCGGCTACTGGGAACCGGTCATGGCGGCCGCAAACGAGATGGAGATGGTGGTCTGCATGCACGTGGGCTCGTCCTCCACGCTTCCGCAGATTTCGAAGGACGCCCCCTTTATGGCCAACCTCACCTGGGGCGCATCACGCACATCGGGGACGATGTTGGCCTGGCTGTTCAGCGGCCTCTTCCAAAGGTACCCGAACCTGAAGATCGCCCTCTCGGAGGGCGAGGTCGGCTGGATCCCCTACTTCTTGGAGCGGGCGGAACAGGTGCTCGACAAGCAGCGCTACTGGGTCATGCGAGGTGTGACGTTCATGGAACATGCCGGGAGCAGCGTGAACTTCGACGAACTCGACATTCGAGCGTCATTCCGAGATCACGTCTACGGCTGCTTCATCGAAGACCACCACGGTGTGGCCAGCCTGAGCGAGATTGGCGAAAACAACGTGATGTGCGAAACGGACTATCCGCACTCGGACTCGACCTGGCCTGATTGCATCGGCACGGCAAAGCGTGTGATCAAGGATCTGACTCCCGAGCTCCAGTACAAGATTCTCCGAGGCAACGCTGAGAAGCTCTACCGATTCACGCCGGCGGAGGTTCCGGCCGCCGCGCCGATTGGCGCCTGACATGTCGGAGGCGGACGCCGGCTGGTCTGTCGTGATCGACCGGGAGTCCTGCATCGGATCCGGGCTCTGCGTTGCATACGCCCCTGGCACTTTCGAGCACGACGGCGAGGCAAAGGCCACCCTGCGCAACCCGACGACGGACGGACTGGACGAGGTCCGAACTGCCGTGGAGGCGTGCCCGATGGGGGCACTCCAACTTTCGATTGATGAGAGGGAAACGATCTGATGAGACTCGAAGGAAAGAACGCCGTCATCACCGGGGCGGGGAACGGGGTCGGGAGAGCCTCCGCCCTTCGCTTCGCCGAGGAGGGCGCACGCGTGGTGTGTGTCGACCTCGACGGGGGCCGTGCCAAAGAAACCGTCGCCATGATCGAGGAGACGGGTGGAAACGCATTCCCCGTCACAGCGGATGTGTCCACGGAAGGCGACGTCGTCGCCATGCTGGACGCTGCCGTCGAAAAGTTCGGACCGCTGGACGTCCTCTACAACAACGTCGGCATCCCGACCCCACGCCTCGGGATGACCATGGAAGACCACACCTGGGAAGACTTCCAGAAGCTTGTCGCGGTCAACTTGGGGGGCGTCTTCCTTGGCTCAAAGTACGCGGTGCAGCGATTCAAGGAGCAGGGCACTGGTGGCGTCATCCTGAACACCGGGTCAGTGGCCGGGTTGGTGGGCTGGGGTGGAGCCGTCTACGGGGCCACCAAGGGGGGCGTCCATCAGCTGACGAAGGCAATCGCAGTCGAGGCCGCACCGTTCGGCATCCGCGTCAATGCCATCTGTCCTGCGGCTATGCCCTTCACCGGCTTCATGGCGGCCGGCGGCATGGATCTGCCACCCGAGGCCATGCAACAGGTCGGTGAGGCCGCCGGCGCCGGCCATCCACTCGGGAAGCCCATCACCGCCGAGGACTGCGCTCAGGCGGCGGTGTTCCTCTGCAGCGACGAAGCCGTCAACATCACCGGCGTGCTGCTGCCCGTCGACGGAGGCTACGTCGCCAAATGACCGATACCGGCATTACTTCCCTCGATCGTGAGCGCATCCGTGAGCTCTTCGACCTTCGGAACAATCTCAATTTGAACGCCGGGGGCTACTACGCCGACGACCCTTATCCGGTGTGGCACGAGCTGCGAGCGAAGGCCGACGTACACCCAGGCACCGTCCACGAGCTAACCGGTGTCTCCGGCGATCCCATGTTCCACGGGCTGCCGTTCCCCGACCGCCAGCACTTCTCGACGTTCAGCTATGAAGTGTGCGACGCTGCGTATCGAAACCCGGCGGTATTCGCATCCTCGCCGGGGGCGGCCGACGGTTCACCCGACGATGTCGGATTCGACCAGAGCATGCTCATGATGGGCGGAACGAAACACCGGCGCTATCGCACCCTGGTACAGCCATCCTTCGTGCCCGCGAAGGCCCAATGGTGGATCAACAACTGGATTCAGGAGACTGTCGACGCTCTCGTCGATGGTCTCGCAGGTGGTGAAGGCCAGGCGGAACTCAACGTCGACTTCTGTGCCGCAATTCCCGTGCTGACCATCACTGGAAGTTTCGGCGTCCCAGTCGAGGAAGCGCTGGCAGTCAGGGCCTCCCTCACGGACCCGATGGCCGTCGTCCAACGCCTGGCTCCGATTGTGGCCGCTCGACGAGAGAAGCCGGCGGATGATCTCATCAGCGTGCTCGTCGAGGCGGAGATCACCGAAGAGGACGGCAGCACCCACCGCCTCTCGGATCCGGAGATCTACTCGTTCGCACTGTTGTTGCTGATGGCTGGTTCAGGCACGACCTGGAAACAGATGGGGATCACGCTCGCCGCCCTCCTCGATCGTCCCGCCCTCCTCGAGGCAATTCGACAAGACCGGAGCCTGCTCAAGGCAGCCATCGAGGAGTCCGTCCGCTGGATGCCCACCGACCCCATGTTCTCTCGCTGGGTGGCCGAGGACATCGACTTTTTCGGTGTCCGCCTTCCGAAGGGGTCGGTGCTGCACCTCTGCATCGGTGCCGCCAGCCGCGACCCCGCCCGCTGGGAGAACCCCGATCAGTACGACCCTGGCCGCCCTCTGAAGCCCGCCCTGGGCTTTGGCAGTGGCCCGCACGTCTGCCTCGGCATGCATGTCGCCCGCGCCGAGATGTCCGTCGGCATCTCGGCCTTGCTCGATCGTCTACCCAACCTGCGGCTCGACCCGGACGCCGAGCCACCTCACCCAGTCGGCCTCTACGAAAGGGGAGTCATGGAAATCCCGGTGGTGTTCGATTCATGAGCGAAGAGAGCTACACACAGCCCGATCTCCTCCTGCTGGGTGAGGACCATGTGCGCGCCTACCAAGAGTCGGATGGCGAGACCGGGTACATGTGGAACGGCGTCACGACCCTGCTCTTGACGACGACGGGTCGCAAATCCGGCCAACCTCGGACAACGCCGCTCATTTTCGCCCGCGACGGAGACGACTACCTCGTGGTTGCCTCGATGGGTGGCGCGCCCGAACACCCGCAGTGGTACCGCAACCTCGTTGCGAATCCGACCGCACAGGTCCAGGTCAAAGCGGACACGCTTCGGGTGACAGCTCGGACAGGATCGGCTGATGAAAAACCCCGTCTCTGGTCAATCGTTTCTGATGCATGGCCGAACTACAACGTGTACCAGACTCGGACCGAACGCGAGATCCCGGTCGTCGTCCTAACGCCGACTGCGGGCAATGGCTGAAGGTGCGTTCGACGGCGTCCGGGTCGTCGAACTGGCGCAGTGGGTCTTCGTACCTGTCGCCGGCGCACTTCTGGCCGATTGGGGCGCCGACGTCATTCGGGTCGATCGCCCCGAAGGCGACCCCTATCGCGGCCTCGTCACGCAGGGTATCGGCTCGGACAGTGGCGGAGTCAACCTCTCCATCGCTCTGGCCAATCGCGGCAAGCGTTCGATTGCGCTCGACATCCAGAGCGAAGAAGGGAAGCGGGTGCTCCACCAGCTCCTTGAGAACGCTGACGTGTTCCTGACGAGCTTCCGACCAGATGCCCTCAGTCGCCTGGACTTGGATGCACAAACGCTGCGAGAGCGGTACCCCTCGCTTGTCTACGCGCGGGGCAACGGCTTTGGCATCAGAGGCCCAGACGCTGGAATGGCCGGCTACGACGCATCGGCCTATTGGGCGCGAGGTGGCATTGCCCACGTGCTCACGCCCGCCGATCGCGACTTCCCCATCTCACCGCGTGGTGCGATGGGCGACCGCAATGGAGGAATGTCGCTTGCCTTCGGTATCGCCGGTGCGTTGCTCAAACGGGCCCGCACCGGTGCGGGCTCCGTCGTCGATGTCTCCCTATTGGCATCAGCCATCTGGACGGCATCATCTGACGTCCTTTCGGCGCTCCAAGGTGCAGAACCGCGGGCCCTGGCCGGACGGCCGGTTTTCAATCCGCTCGTCAACACCTATCGCACGTCGGACGGTCGCCACATTCAGCTCGTCTTCCTTCAGTCGGACCGCTATTGGGGCCCATTGTGCGATCTGGTCGGGCGTGCCGACCTGAGGGACGATCCGCGATTCGTCGACCATCAGGCCCGGGATGCGCATAGGGACGAGTGCGCTGCAGAGCTCGACGAAATGTTCGCCAGCCGGACCTTCGAGGAATGGAAGACCCTGCTGCACAAGATTGATGCACCCTGGGCGCCGGTGCAGGCGATCGAAGAGCTCCTGACCGACCCGCAGGTCGTCGCCAACGATTACATCGGCGAAGTGACGATCGAAGGGGGGGCGACCTATCGATTGCCGACGGTCCCCGTCCAGTTCGACGAACGTCCCCCCGACCTCCGTCCCGCTCCCGAGCATGGCGAGCACACCGAAGCGCTTCTGTTGGAGCTCGGATACGACTGGGAGGACATCACCCGTCTCAAAGACGCTGCCATCATCCCGTGAGCAACCCCCGCCCAGTCCCCGTTCCGGACGCACTCTCGACGCCGTATTGGTCGGCCGCCGCTGGACATGTTCTCGCCCTCGCCCGCTGCTCGCGATGCCGGCAGCTGACACACCCGCCAGATGTGGTTTGCCCTCTCTGCCAACACCCTGACCCGGCGTTCACCTTCGAACCTGTGGCCGGAGGCGGAACGATCCAATCCTGGATCATCGTCCGTCAGTCGTTCCTCCCCGGCTTCGTCGACCAACTCCCGCTGGTTCTGGTCGATGTCGCACTCGATGCACAATCCGACATACGCCTCATCGGCCGCCTGCTCGACGGTTCCGAGGCGTCATTGGCGATTGGTCAGCGAGTGAAGATCGCCTTCGAAGACGTTGCACCGGATGTCTCCGTGCCTGCCTTTGCCTTAGAGCACGCATGAGTTCGCAATTTCCGGCTCGCAATCAGGTCGCTATCGTCGGCTACGCGCAGACTGACATCACGAAGCACGCCGACCAGCCACTGGGCGCTCTCGCGCTGGGAGCCGCCACGAAAGCGATCGCCGATGCCGGGCTAGCGATCGACCAGATCGACGGATTCACTTCGAGCGCACTGTTCCCCTCGGCAGGAAGCCATGCCGTGGTCGACGGGATCAGCACCGTCTCTTCGGCGTGGTTGGCCCAACGTCTCGGCGTGAACCCGCGCTACGCGTCGGGATTTCAGGGCTATGGCCAGATGCCCGGCTCCGTTGCCCTCGCCGTCAATGCCATTGTGAGTGGCGCCGCCGACTACGTGTTGGTGCATCGCGCCCTCCACAATCCGGCCGGGAGTTACCACGGCAATGCGATGGAGACCGCCTCAGGGTTCATGCAGTGGACGGTGCCACAAGGATTCTTTGGTCCCCTCGCCATGATTGGCCTCACCTACAACGAATACCTTCAACGCTTCAATGCCTCGCCCGACGCGATGGCGAACGTACTGGTCGAGGCCCGCAAAAACGGCTCCCGTATCCCTTGGTCCTATTGGCGGGACCGTCCGCTGGCTGAGCAGGACTACATCGACTCCCCCTCCCTGGTGGATCCGATCAGGCGGTTGGACTGCGACATTCCCGTCGATGGATGTGCCGTCTTCATCCTGACTTCCGCCGAACGGGCTAAAGACCTGCCGCACCAGCCTGTCTACATCTCTGGGTTCGCCGGAGGCAGCCCCACTCGAAACCGTCTGCCCCTCCACTGGCCACTCGACGATGTCTACGACATCGGGAACGAGACAGCACACCGCTTGTGGGACGCCGCCGGCGTGGGACCGGGCGAGGTCGATCTTCCACAGCTCTACGACGGGTTCTCGCCCTTCGTCTATTTCTGGCTTGAGGTCCTCGGTTTCTGTGCCATTGGGGAGGCGCATCGCTTCGTCCAACAGGGTGGCATCGACAGCGACGCCCCATCCGGTCTCCCCGTGTTGTCCGGCGGAGGCGCCCTGGGGAACGGACGCATGCACGGTGTCCCCCAAATGTTGGAGTGCTACCTCCAACTCTCTGGACGCGCCGGTGCGCGGCAACGCGTAGGGGCATCGATCGGTCTCGCATGCCACGCGTCGCCACATCTTGGTGGCGCCGTCGTCTACAGCGCCACTTCGTTCTGACCGATGGTTCGGCTCAGCGCAGTGGGACCGACGACAGACCTTCTTGACGAACCAGGCATCGCCGCGGGCGACGGAACCGAAAACGACAGCGATCCTGGCACCAGGATTGTGGCCGCTGGCCGGCGCCTCATTGAGTCCAAAGCCACCAGCTTCACGACCCAGGACGTCATTAAGGAGGCCGGCGTCGCCCTCCAAACCTTCTATCGGTACTTTGCCAGCAAGGACCAACTGCTCCTTGCTCTGATCGGCGACCTGATCAAGGAGCACTGTGCCGTACTCACCGGGAGCGCGCAGTCCTTAACCGACCCGACCGACCGGCTCGAAATGTACGTGCGGACGACACTGGCCCCACTCCACGATCCGGCGCGGGTCACGGCGGCCCAGTTCATCACCGCAGAACACTGGCGTCTCCATCAGACGAGCCCAGCCGAGGTCTGGGACGCCACCCAGCCAATGAGCGATCTCATCCGAGTCGAGATTGAGGCGGGATCATCGGATGGAACGCTTTCGCCACGCAATCCGGAACGGGACGCATGGCTGATGACCAAGACCATCATCGGTGCGTACCATCACTACGCGTTCCAACCAGACGACCCTGCGATGGCGACGCTCGGGGACGACGTGTGGTTATTCTGTCTCGCCGCCGTGGGCGGGTCCCCTCGTCGACGCCGGTCCCGCTGACCAGACCCTTCGGTATGACGGAAGATCTCCCCTCTCTCTTCGCGCCGCGAGGGGGTCGCTCCTGGTGCCGACAGCGGCCGCACCCGGTCCGTGGCGGCCCGACGCCCTGCATGGTGGGGCAGTGAGCGCGCTGCTCGGACACTGCCTCGAGGAGCATGGGTGGCAGCTCGCACGGGTGACAATGGACCTTCTGCGGCGTGTGCCACTCGAACCGCTTCGCCTCACCGCGGAGGCCACCGCCAGCAGTCGCAGAGTCTTGCGAAAGGGAGCCACGCTCTGGGCTGGCGACGTTCTGGTGGCTAAAGCTGCAGCCCTCCTGCTCCCGGAGGCCGAGGTGGACCTCCCGCCCCAACTCAATCGGTGACTGGAGCTCCTCGCCGAGCCAGAAGGACAGGACCCCAGGTGAATTGCGCCGCCATCGCACACAGGATCGGATATCCGAGCTTTGTCAGTCATGCCGATGCCATCCGCAACACGCGACGAAATGGAGCGGACGGGGGTCGTGTCTACTGGCTGAACCTGCTCCTTCCCAAGATTGCCGGCGAACCGATCACGCCAACCCAACGCGTCAGCGCCGCAGCTGATTACGCCAACGGCGGGTTCCCCTCACTGCCGTTCGAAGACTGGTCGTTCATGAGCCTCGACCTCACGGTCCAGCTCACCCGACAACCCGACGGTGAATGGATCGCCGTCACCAGCGATTCACTGGCCTCAAGAACGGGGATCGGCCTGGGCGATGCTGAACTGTACGACGCCACCGGCAGAATCGGCCGAGCGGTTGCGACGCTGCTCGTTGAGCCACGCTGAAGGCCTACGAATGGGCGGTGTCTCGGGGGCGCTGGGCTAAACGAAACCATCGGTGCTAGACAACAACTGACATTGATATCGAGATCTGTATCTGGGGAGGTACCACGGTGGGAATCGCAATCTCCGACAACCGAGTTCTGAAGCGAGGTGCCGGGACAAAGTGCGCGACACGACTGATTCTGGGCTCCTCGATGGTTATCGGCGCAGTCACCACACTTGGAGTCGTCGCCGAATCGTCGGCTTCGGCTGCCGGTACGTCAGCTACCCCGATCACCATCGCGTACATCACATCGGTGACGGGAGAGGGAGCATCCGAAGATGGGACCTCTCCTGGTGCATTCAAGGCCCGGATCGCTCTCCAGAATGCTGAGGGTGGAGTAAACGGACACAAGATCATTCCGCTCGTCATTGATGATCAGACGAGTCCCTCCGCCATCGCGACCGCCGTGCAGGAGGCTGACTCAAAGGCCTTCGGCATTGTCTCTCAGAGCCCGTTGCTGTTCCTTGCGGCCAAATACCCACAACAGGCGGGCGTGCCAGTAACGGGCTCCTACAGCGACGGTCCAGAATGGGGGGAGCAGCCCTATACGAATATGTTCGCCGCCGACGTCGGAAGCCTGAATCCGAAGTACCCGGTCACGACTCTGGCCGGCAGCCTTCTCAAGAAGTTCGGAGCGACCACTCTGGGCACTTACGGCTATAGCATCTCGCCCTCGTCGAGCAGAGCGGCCATCCAGACTGCAGACTCGTTCAAGCATGCCGGCGGGAAGGTCGGCGTCCTCGACACGACAGTTCCGTTCGGGGGCGTCGATTTCACTGCGGAGGCCCTTTCGGCAAAACAGAACCACGTCGACGCCATTTCGCCGGAAATGGACAACAACTCCAACTTTGCGCTGGCCACGGCGCTGGAGCAGGCGGGCGTGAAGCTGAAGGCTTCCCTGTTCGCCACGGGATACCAACCCGACGTGATCCACTCGGCAGTCTGGTCGGCGCTCCAGGGCGACGAGTTCTACTCGTTGTTCCGACCCTGGTCGCTGCCGGATGCAGCCACGAAGCAGATGCAGGCAGCCATGGAGAAATACGACGGCTACTCCAAGACCCAGTTCCCTTCCTTCAGCGAGTACGAGGCGTGGCTCGGTGCCGACCTCATGATCAAGGGGCTGCAGTTGGCCGGCCCGAACCCGACCCGGGCCGGGGTAATCAAAGCGCTGCGAGGGGTGACGTCGTACAACGCCAACGGATTGCTCCCGCAGAGTTGGAACTATTCCACCGACTTCGGTAAGGACGACGCCAAGAGCTGCACTTGGGTCATGAAGGCTGAAAAGAGCGGATTCGTCCCTGTCTCCTCGCAGCCGTTCTGCGGCACCGACATCCCTGGGACCTCCACAGCGAGCGCAGGCTGAGTCGGCCCTAGCTCGCCACAGTGTGCGAATGAGGTAACGATGTTACCATTGACTCTATGCCGAAATTGATCACCACCGACTGCCACATCTCACCACCGTTCTCGGTGCTCGATGAGCTTCCCGAGTCCTATCGGCAGTACTTCCGACGCGTGGAGCACCGCCCGGACGGTGACTACATGCTCGAGCCGGTTGGTGGCGGAATGATGGGTATGGCTCCGCCGCCGCCGACCAGGATTGAGGGCGACGCCGCAGTGCGGGTCGCCGTCGGGTCCTGCGACGAGGCCAACCCCAGCTTCGAGCCGGCTGAAATCCTGGCGGAGCTCGAACGCGACGGGGTCGGCGGGGCTGTGCTCATCAGCCGGATCGCCGTGACCCACGACACGATGCCGATTGAGGCGGACATCGCCTACTCGAAGGTTCTCAACGACTGGAACGCTGAGGCGTGGGCGCCCTACCTCGATCGGGTCGCACCTGGAATCGTGCTCCCCTACCGGGACGTCACCGCCAGTGTGAAGGAGCTCGAGCGTTGTGCCGCTCTGGGCATGAGGCCCGCCCTGCTGCCCGACGCATACGGCGACAAGCCTTATCACCTGGCTGAGTGGGAGCCGTTCTGGGAGGCCGCCAACGCCCTCAAGATGCCAATTTCGATGCACGTCGGTGGTACACGACTGCCGATGGCCGCGCTGGCCTCGTTTCAGCTCTACAAGGGCATCGGTTTCGTCGGGTGGTACAACCAATGCGTCGGCATGGGCGAGACACTGGGTTGGCTCACCTTCGGCGGGGTGTTCGAGCGCTACCCCGATCTCCACGTCATCATGACCGAGGGTTACGCCGGCTGGCTTGCCTTCGCCATTCAGTTCTTCGACCACCACTGGAGCGACACGCGGTTCGCCGAGATGGCCCGGGGTATGGGCGACTTTGGGCCGGCGCCCCTGGAGGCGCCGCCGGGCTATTACCTCAAGCGCCAGGCCCATGCCACCTTCATGTGGGATCCGGTTGCGATCCAGAACCGCAACATCACGGGTATCGACTGCTTACTGTGGGGCAACGACTACCCACACCGAGAGGGGTCCTTTCCTGACTCTCGGGAGTGGATAGACAAGCAGTTCGCCGGTGTACCCCAGGACGAAGTGGACGCCATGACCGGGGGCACAGCCGCCAAGCTCTTCGGCATCAGCGTGGACTGAATGAGAACCCGCAGCGGCCGGAATGATCGGCTGGCGTCCTAGCGCTGGATGGTCACTGCGACGTGGGGAATCGCAGAACCAGGCACGACCCGGGCTCCCTTCACGAGCGGCTTTTCGATGGGCGGCCCGATCGAGACCGAGTTTTGGGGCGTAGAGCCTTCTCTTCTTGACGGGGGATGTCCTCAGACGGCTCCTTCAGCCACGACAGCATTCGTTCGATTGCAGGCAGTATTCCTGAAACCGGGAGATCTCCTACGACGTACCTCGACATCGCACCGAACGTGACATTCGTCAATATCTCGGAGAGATCGGCGACGTCGGACGAATGGAGTCCGTCAAAGGCCTTTACCATCGGTTGCACAGACTCGACGCCCTGGGCGAACAGACGATCCCCTCCGGTCAATGAACTGGCGCGCACGAAGGCGTCAAGCATCATCGGATGCTGCTCCCAGGGTTTGAAGATCGTCTTGAACATTCGCATGAGAGCTTCGTAGAGAGGCTCCCCCGGGGCACGTGCCTCGATGGGTTTGTATACGTGCTCGTCCATCCAGCGCTCGACGGTCGCCAGTATGAGATCGTCTCTCGAGGGAAAGTGCTTGTAGATCGTTGCCAACGACACCTTGGCGATTTCCGCGACATCCCGCAACTGCCAATTGTCGAACCCATCCGATTCCAGCAAGTCTTCAACCGCGTCGAGAACGACCGAAGGATCGGTGCGTTGCAGAGCAGTTCTGGTCTTCACGCTGTCATCCCGATTCGCCACTGGCCTCGTCCGACAGCAGACCACCGAGAGGAACCTCTTGCCAAAGGAGCCGTTCGGCTCCGAAGGGATCCGAGACCACGGTCGATGGCGTGTCGAACATCATCGTCTGCCGATCCTTCGGCGCGTACGTTGGCCACTCAGGCAGATCGTCGTGGTTCGGATCCCCGGTGTAGGCCAGTGAGGCCAGGGCGCCGCTCATGGCGGCGACGAGTTCATCAGCGTGCGACCCAACGGCGATGGACGCCTGGTCCACGTTGTCAAAGAAATAGGGCATGTCGGACCCGTGAGCCGACCACCTGCGCCCAGTGGCGTCAGCCTGCCCCCAAGCGAACAGATACATCCAAATTGGAGCCCCGCCGGCCTGGACCCTCGCTTCGGTCATTCGGATATGGGGAACCCGCATAGTGGCATCTGTCATGATCGCGACAAGGCGCGACATGGGACTGTCGTCAGGTCGGACCGTCCTGTAGCCAGCGAGGATCGAGTCTGTGTCCTCGCCGAGCAACGTACCGACACGATCGCGAAGGCCTTCCTCGGAAAGGGTCCAGAGCTCCGGATCAGCTGCGAGAAAGGCCAACATCTCGTCGGTGGTACAACCAGACACGACCGGAATGTCGTTGGATGCGCCGCCTTGTAACGCTCGCTCAGGATGCTCCGGAAGACTCGGGCCGAGGACCGGTCCGAACCGTCGTCCTCCTCGACCGAGCAGTCCCGAACCTTGCAGCGCCAATTCGGTGTCGATGAATCGACCCACTTCGAGCGTCTCGAGTCTCTTGATATCAGCCTCGACACCGAGTCGTTCCAACGCCAGCTCTGCAGTGGTACGAGCCACTTCCGGTTGCTGCGCCGCCAAGCTCGCTCCGCTCATCGGGAACGCCTTGTGAAACAGTCCCTCGGCGCCCGGCATTGCCAGTAGTGTCGTCGTCTTTGTTCCGCCTCCGGATTCGCCGAAGACCGTCACATTGTCGGGATCGCCGCCGAAGCCAGCGACGTTCTGACCGACCCAGGCGAGCGCCGATGCGACGTCGAGCATGCCAACATTGCCTGAATCCGCGAACTCTTCCCCCATGGCCGAGAGATCCAAGAACCCGAGAATGCCCAGACGATGGTTGACTCCAATCACCACGACGTCGCGGTGGCGCGCCAGATTCGTGAAGTCGTAGAGCGGCCAGGACGCCGAGCCGGTATTCATTCCGCCACCGTGGAGCCAGACGAGGACGGGGAGCTTCGATTCAGCCTTGGCGGTCGGCGTCCAGAGGTTCAGCACGAGGCAGTCCTCGTCCATCGATGGTTCGGTCCCCAAGACCCCCATCATCTGTTCGATCTCTGGAGGCATGGGAGTTCCGGTCATCTGCTCGACGGTCATCTGCGGGCAGGAGGGGCCGTACGTCAGACAGTCACGAACCCCGGCCCAAGGACGCGGAGGGAGCGCAGGCCGGAACCGATTTGGCCCACCCGTGTCGTCCCCATAGGGCACACCTTTGAACGTCCACACCCCATTCTGCTGGGTCCCACGCACACGGCCACAGATAGTTTCGACTACTCCTGCAGGCAACGCTCCTCCTTATGCTGATCACGATCTCGCTGCTTCGAGCGGTGTCAGATGAATCGTGATGTCGAAAGTCGGGCCGCATCTACCGCCGACACTCACCGGGGCTCGTCCCGGAGCGACGGAGGTGAAGCGATCTGACACTTCGCCGAGACCATCCGACGCAATGAGCAATTCTTTCCCTTGTGTTCATGCAACGTGTCTCTGAATGCCTCCACGCCCTACTTCGGGGACACGCAAACAGAGTATCCGTGTTACCGCGGGACGGTAGCCGTGTTACTCCACAAAGTCAACGATCCGACTGCTAGCTGGCTGTCCAGGCCACAGCGACTGTACGGAAAGCTCATAAGTTGAAGATCTCGCGAACCAACGGGCACGCCGCCTCGCCCTCCCGCAGCAAGGAGACAGGGCGGGAAGGCGAAGGCGACGTGTGGGGGGGATCTGTGTCTTGGAACAGCACCCGATGACTCGCTGTTCCTCCTAACTCACGATCCTTGGTGAAAGGTTGGGTCCGGGACCTGCCAGCACTTGCATGAGGCGTGGTAGTAGATGGCACGCCACGAGAGGGTGCCGTACGCCGATCCCACCGGAGAGGTCGAGAAGTTGATCGGCGCAGCGGGATACGGAAAGGCAAGGTTCCCGATCTTGTGCATCGACGAGACCTGTGCAGTGGGTGTCACCGTGGATGCATGGTTCAAGAGACCCTGCACGAACAACAGGTACTCGCAGACCACGCCTCCGTAACCGTCGAGCTGTTTGTAGACGCTCGGCTGCCCGCCTGCGGCATAGATGGCATCACAGGCTTTGGTACTGGCCGACGGTTTGAACCCCGGCGTGGTCGCTTCACCGTAACCACCCTCGACGATGTTGACCGTACCGTCGAAGTTGGTCGGGTTAGGCGCGTCAGGGCCGGTGAAATTGGACGCGGCCGCTGCGCTGTCCGTAAACAAGTAATGGGGTGTGTAACCCTGTTGTTGCGCCACCTGCGTAAAGAGACCCCAATCGTTTACACCATCCTCAGTCACGTCCGTCACCCCTGCGTTCTTGAACGAGAGGACTGCCTGTTCCATTGAGGCAGATGTATCGGTTTGTCCGGCAGGGCATGCCATGTTGAAGTAATCCACGTCTTTGGCGGGGACTTTCGCAGCAGCGAGAGCGGCCTGTTCGAGACTCTGGGTTCCAGCGGCGCAGGTGTGGTAAATGACGCCAAGTTTCTTGAATCCCTTCGCCGCACTGAAGTACCCCAGTTGGTGCAGTGCCTTGGTTCCGGTGGCGAACGCATTCTGCGCGTTGCCTCCAATGTCGAGGTCATAGGGATGGTACGTCTTCAAATCGTCGGGCGTCAGGTAGGAAGAGGCGAGCAGAACGTGGTGCTGGGGGATGCAGTTGGCGGCACCGACGTCGGTGAGTGCTCCGCTGTCGACCGCGATGTAAGGCTGCGCTTGCGCAATGTCCAAGCACGACTGCTGTGCGTCTGCCGCGCTGACCGGATTCACGTCGTAAAAGCTCATGACGATCTTCCGGCATCCGGCTCCTCCTTCGCTGTTTATCTTCTTCGCGACCAGGTTGTAATCGGCTTCTTGTTGCTGAGTCGACGGCACTCCGACGGTGGCGTTGCTGAGTGAACCGCTGGAAACGTCGATGATCGAAGCCGCCACTTTCACCTGACTCGACGTGATGCCCGGAGCCGTGCCAGTTGGGCAATGGCCTGAACTCGCCGCTTCGGCAGCGCCAGCGGAGGGAACTGCGCGGCCCCCCAGGCCGGGGGCTCCCACCAACAACACTGTTGCCACCATGAGAACGGCGACACATAGCGACGCCGCCCAATGCTTCTGACTCCCGAGAGATGAAGCTCGGATCACGATGTTTCTCCTTGTGGTAGGACGATCCGGCTCAGCCGGGGTCGTGGGCTCACTGATTTCCAAAGCGATCTGGAGTTGATTTGGGAGAGGAAATACGACCTCTTACCATGAAACCCAGGGTCATTCATTTGATGGACGGACCTGGAACCGGGGCCGAAGAGGGAGCAGATCGGGGCTCTTGCGACGCATCATCCCGAGCGGTGCAATCTGCGTCCGTCAGCGCTAATTCACCAGAACAGAACCCGGTCACGCCTATGGATGATCGAACCAGGAACTTCACCTGATCCGAACATGCCCCCACCGATCTGGCGGTCTGGATGACCTGCGCGCTTAAGCCCATGTTGCAATCCCCCGGGTAGTCATTCAATACAGAGGCAATTGTTGTCGGCCTCCGCCATTTCATACCTGGAATTCGATATCAATGTCAACTATGTCGGTACGATTTCATTCCCGTGCTCATGGCGCCTCTATTGCTCCCCCTGCTCGACCGGGCAGAGCCGCTCCCCCCGACGGCCAGAAAGTAGCCGGACAATCGTCGAAAAGGTTGGCGGGCCGTCCGGCCTCACAGGAAAGAGACCCCAAGAGCGGGTGACAGAGGGTGCGTGGTCTCCCGAAAGGCCGAATGGTTCTCCATGACCCTTGCATGGAGACGACCAAACACAGTCGGGTGGAAGCGACCTCAGACGACGTTTCATGTGAGGTTCGAAAGCAGCATCGACCACCGGTCATCCGGCGGCAGTCGGGCGCGAAAGGGCATCCCGGGTCCCTCCCTCCGCCCTTGCCTGTTTTAGCTGTGGCCTCGCCGCGGGCACGGTCGATTACCGGCGACGGTGGCTCTGAAGGAAGAGGCCGACTTCCCGAGCCAGATCCTGGTCCTCGGGCGTCATCCCGCCAAAACCACCATGGGGCATGGCCTCAAAGACGTGCAATTCGGCTTCAACCCCGGCAGCGCGCAACTTGCGATGCATTCGGACCGTGTTGGAGAGGAACAGATCGCGGGTGCCGGTCTGAAGGAGTGTCGGGGGGAAACCGGTGACGTCCCCGAACAACGGCGACAAGTAGGGGTCGGAGAGATCGTGTCCGTTTGCGTAAAGCAGGTTGACTTGCATCAGCGGGGACAGGATCGGGTCGAGTCCGAGGAGGGTGTGGAAGGAATCACCCGATTCCGTGAGGTCAACCTCCGGAGTGATCAGGACGAGGGCAGCTGGCATTGGGAGCCCTTCATCCTTGGCTCGCAGCAGAAGCGATGCAGCGAGATTGCCTCCCGCCGACCCGCCTCCGACGAAAATGTCCTCAGGTGCACGGTTCTCGAGCGCTTTGCGATAGGTCGCGATGCAATCGTCAAGGGCAGCTGGATAAGGATGGAGAGGCGGCATGCGGTAGTCGACAGACCAAGTGATCATGTTCCGTCGCAGGGCTCCGCCCGTGGCCATGAGCCGGCAGAGGTCTCCGCCGCCCATGATGAGCCCTCCGCCGTGGAGCTCGAGAAAGATTGGCGTTTCCGGATCGTCGGGCACGGAGGTCGGACGGATCACGAAGTTGGTGACCCCGCCGATTTGAAACTCAGACCGCTCGACAGGCAGATCAGCCGGCATGGCCTTCCCCAACGCCTCGGCCACGATTTTGTTTCGCGATTTGACGTACTGGAGCCATGCCTCTGTATCCATGAGATCCGCCGGTGGGCTGTCACCTCCATAAGCCGGCGACCCCGACAGATACTGCAGTGCCTCCTGACTGATGCTGGTCGGGAATGGAATACCCGAAACGTCTCCGAGTTGTGATCGAGTCATGCTCACCTGGCTTTCCAGCTGTCCGGGGCGCATTGGACCCAATCACCGCGAACAACTTTTGACTTTTGCATTCCACTGACGGGAGCTGGGCTGCAAAGGGCGCCGTCATCTCCTTGAGGATTACCAGCCCGATGCAGACAGAAGTTTGCACTCACTTCAGCTCACGACTCCTTGGCCGTCTGGCCCCCACTGCGTCCCAGTGGCTTAAAGTATGACATCGATATCAACATTGGTTCGGACTGGACACCGCTTGGCCGGGCCTCTCAGCGAAGGGCGACGCTATGAAGAGTGCCGGGGCCATACTCTGGGGCATTGGCGAACCTTGGTCCGTCGAAGAGATAGAGGTCCTTCCCCCAGGCCCGGGTGAGGTTCTGGTCGAGTGGAAAGCCGCCGGTCTGTGTCACTCCGAGGAGCACTTCGTGACCGGCGATTTCGTGCTCCCTGCTCCGATGCGTGAGGACTCGGGGCAGCCCAGCCCCTTCCCGATGCTGGGAGGACACGAAGGCGCCGGGATCGTTCTCGAAGTGGGCGCCGGAGTCACCGACGTAGGTCCTGGTGACCTCGTGGCGTCTTCTTTCATGCCGGCGTGCGGGCGCTGTCGCTATTGCGCGAGGGGCCAGCAAAACCTCTGCCGACAGGGAGCGGCGCTGATGCTGCCCGGCCAGATGTCCGATGGCGTCGTTCGGCATTTCTGCCGTGGCGAGCCACTCAACGTCTATTCCAAATGTGGAACTTTCGCCCGACACTCTCTTCTCTCAGAGCAGTCAGTGATTAAAGTCGACCCGTCCCTGCCGCCGGCCGTTGTGGCGCTCGTCTCATGTGGGGTCGCCACGGGATGGGGTTCAGCGGTACACCGCGCTGGGACCATTGCAGGCGATGTGGTCGTCGTGGTCGGTTGTGGCGGCATTGGCATGAATGCCGTTCAAGGGGCGGCCATGGCGGGAGCAAAGATCGTCGTTGCGGTTGATCCGATCGCATTCAAACGAGAATCGGCTCCTCAGTTCGGAGCGACGCACTCGTGCGCAAGCATGGGCGAAGCCATCGATCTCATCCGTGATCTGACGTACGGCGAAATGGCAGACCGCGTTATTTTGGCCCCCAGCGTCATGTACGGCGACCTTATGGCGGAAGCCATGACCCTCACTGGAAAGGGAGGCACCTGCGTCGTGGCTGGTGTAGCCCCGATCCTTCAGGCCACCGCGTCGATCAATCTGATGCAGCTGGCCATGTTCAATAAGGAGGTCAAGGGAACCATCTTCGGGTCGGGCAGCCCCCGCTTTGACGTACCGAACCTGCTGTCGTTGTACTCCGCCGGCCAGTTGAAGCTGGACGAACTCGTGACTCGGAGCTACAAGCTGGAGGACATCAATATTGGTTACGAGGATATGCGTCAAGGCCGAAATATTCGCGGCGTGATCGTCTTCGACTAGCCCACGTTCTGCGAAGGCGGACTCGATGCCATCTCAACTCGGGACGGTGACGATTTCCTCCAAAAGGACAAGACTTCGCTCCATAGCGTTGATCATGTAGTTGCCGGTGCGCTGTTCTTCAAAAGAAGCCTCCCGCAATCAGTGGAGAGATGGGAACAGGCGGTCCGATCACCCGGCTTGGGCGGACCCCTCGTTGCTTCGGCCCTCACAAATCCCCGCCCTCCGAAATAGGTATTGTGGCAACGTAACAGAACTCGATATCGATATCAGGTGTGGGGTTATCTTGATCGCCTATCGGGGGCTCGGGCGACGGTCGGGATGACCACCGAAGGGAGGATGGGCGCATGAGCGAAGACAACAGGGTCGTCGTAGTGACCGGTCTCGGAGGGATGGGGCTCTCGGTAGCCCAGCGATTGGGTCTCGGATCGAAGGTGGTCTTGGCCGACGTCAATCAAGCTGCGTTAGAGGTGACGGCTGAGTCATTGCGGGCCGACGGTTATGACGTAGTCGAACAGATGACCGACGTGTCGAATCGGGATTCAGTTGCTGCGCTCGCTGGAACTGCGAGCGAGCTCGGACGCATCGAAGTTGTCGTTCACACCGCCGGCGTCTCGCCGGTGCAGGCATCAGTTGAGGCCATCCTAAAAGTTGACCTTCTCGGCGCAGCCCTCCTGCTCGATGCGTTCTCCGGAATTGTTGCGCCTAGCGGCGCGGGAGTGTTTATTTCCTCCATGGCAGGAACGCTTGCCCCGCTTGAGCCCGACCTGGAGCGCCGCTTGATGGACTCAGCCACAGCTGATCTGCTCTCCCTACCGGAGCTCTCTGCTGAGGCCATCACTGATCCGGGTACGGCTTACTCGTTCGCGAAACGGGCCAACCAGCTCCGCGTCCGATCAGGCGCCGTTACATGGGGCCGACGAGGAGCCCGGGTCAATTCCATTTCACCTGGCATCATCTCCACACCGATGGGCAACGCCGAACTGGCTGGGCCGAATGGCGAATTCATGCGAGGCATGATTGCGGGGAGCCCGGCGGGGAGAGTAGGAACGGCCCACGACATTGCCTCTGCGGTCGAATTCCTGGTTGGCCCAGCTGCCAGCTTCATCACCGGCACCGATCTTCTGGTCGACGGCGGTGTTGTTGCTTCGCTGCTTGCTCACCCCGAAGAGGCTTGAGTCTCAACATTGGATCCACTGCGTCCGAAGACACCAGACACCTCGCCTGGTGGAACTCTGAAATGGAACACGAGAGGAACATGCGCGTTCTAGTGAATTGGAATCTGTGTGAGTCGAACGCCCTTTGCATGGGCGTCGCGCCAGAGGTGTTCGAGGTTGGCGAAGACGACGAACTCACGTTGTTGATGGAGGAGCCGCCCGAACATCTTCGGACCAAGGTCCGACAAGCGGCCGCGACGTGCCCAAAGGGGGCCATAACGCTCGTCGACTGACGCGACGCTGTCGTGAGCCGAGACGAGTCAAGCCTCTCCTCACCGGCTGCGACCGTCGCTTGACTACGTCACTGGGCGTGTCTCGCCCTTCCTGTCTTCGATACACGTTGGAGGGGTAAAGACCGAGAGCATTGCCTCGGGCGAAATGGGTCACGGCGACCTCCAGGTGTTCCGCAATGGGGCTGACTGGGGGACTCATTCCACTGAGGGCATCGAAGGCACGTGGTGTTGATTGGAGCTGTCGATGCCGAAATGTTACGGTTGACATCGACATCGATATTGGGGAACTAGCTCACACGTATCAGGGGAAGACAGTGTCCATATTTGCGATCGTTCGGCGCGAGGGCGGCCGAGCCCTTGCCACGCCGGCGCACCAGCCGCGTGCCTTCCTGCCCGCTCAATTTCTATCTGGTCCCGTCGTATGAGCGCTCAACGCATCATCGTCGTCGGAGCATCGACGGGACTTGGGCGCTGCCTTGGCGTCGGGCTCGGGCAGCGGGGAGCCAAGACGGCGCTGCTGGCTCGGCGAGAGTCACTTGTTGTCGAGGCCGCTAAGGAAGCCGGATCGGGGTCCTTCGCCGTCCGATGCGACGTCACGGATGAGGCGTCCTGTCGTGACGCGATCGAAGAGGCAGCGAACGGGTTGGGTGGCGTGGACGCTGTTGTCGTCGCCGCCGGCATCAGCGAGCTTCGACGGATCGAAGAACTCGACGCGGCGGCATGGAATCGAGTGTTCGGGACGAACGTGATCGGTGCTTCGTTGGTCACGGCGGCCGCTCTCCCCCACCTGAAGGCGTCTAGTGGGATGATCGCCTACATGTCCTCGGTCAGCGCATCGCTCACGGCGCCGTGGCCGGGCTTGGCCTCATACACCGTCACCAAGGCGGCTTTGGACAAGTTGGTCGAAGCCTGGCGAGCCGAGCACCCTGAGGTTGGCTTCACCCGGCTCATCGTCGGAGAGTGCGGTGGCGGCGAAGGTGATGCAACTTCTCAGTTCACTGCGTCGTGGGACATGGAGTTGGCTGGCCAACTGTTTCCAGAATGGACGGCACGTGGACTTCTCACCGAGAAATTGATGGACGTCGACCATTTCGTCAGTGCAGTCCACGCCCTGGTGCAGAGTGGCGCATCCGTCAGTATTCCCACCATTGCCATGACACCGCGGCGCCCCATTTAGGCCGGACACGCACTGAATGCTCGGCTGAAGACCCTCACGTGGCCGCGCCGTGACCAGGAGGTAACAAATGACGGCATCGAGCGATATCGAGCTCTACTACGACCCCTTCGACACTGAGATCGATAAGGACCCGCACCGGGTCTGGCATCGCCTGCGAGATGAAGCACCGCTGTATTACAACGAGAAGCACGACTTCTTTGCGTTGAGTCGGTTCGACGATGTCAATAAGGCACTTCTAGATTGGGACACATATCGGTCTGGGCGCGGTTCCACGCTCGAGATCATCAAAGCGAACATCACGCTTCCCCCTGGGATCATTCTCATGGAAGACCCCCCCATCCATGACCTTCATCGAGGACTTCTCTCCCGAGTCTTCACGCCCCGAAAAATGAACGCACTCGAGCCAAAGGTTCGGGACTTTTGCTCTCGCAGTCTCGATCCCCTCGTCGGTGCGGGCGGATTCGACTTCATCGCAGACCTCGGCGCACAGATGCCCATGCGGACGATCGGCATGCTGCTCGGCATTCCTGAACAGGATCAGGTAGCCATTCGCGACATGCTTGATGAAGGCATGCGCATCGAAGAAGGCGAAGACTTCATTCCACCAGCCAACGACGACTACATGACGGCCGCAGGCGAAGTCTTCGCTGACTACGTTGACTGGCGAGCCGACCATCCTTCAGACGACCTCATGACGGAGCTGCTTAACGCGGAATTCGAGGATGAGACGGGGAAGACCCGACACCTTACGCGTGAAGAAATCCTCACCTACATCATGTTGATTGCGGGCGCTGGCAACGAAACGACGACGCGCCTCATCGGTTGGACCGGAAAGGTGCTGGCAGAGCACCCCGACCAACGGCAGGATCTAGTCGAAGACCGCTCGTTACTGCCTCGGGCGATTGAGGAGATTCTTCGCTACGAGGCACCGTCCCCGGTTCAGGCGCGGCATGTACAAAAGGACGTCCAGCATCATGGCGAGGTCGTACGAGAAGGAAACGTCATGCTGCTGCTCAACGGTTCCGCCAACCGTGACGACCGTCAGTTCCCGGATGCCGATCGGTTCAATATTCATCGTGAAGGCGGTCCCCATGTGAGCTTTGGCTATGGCATCCACTTCTGCCTGGGCGCCGCACTGGCCAGACTCGAAGGACGAGTGGCCCTCGATGAGGTCCTTAACCGATTCCCCGAATGGTCAGTTGACTGGGACGGAGCCATTCAGGCTCACACTCCGACCGTACGCGGCTGGGAGAAGCTTCCCGTGGTCGTCGGCTAATCCGAGAATGTTCCACACTCTCACGAGACGATGGCTGGTTCTCATGACGCCAAGAATCGGTGCTCAACCTGCCTGATGGAACCGTCCCGCCATAAGCGAAGGCACTCCCCCGTCCACCTGATTGCCGCCCTCGGGAGCTCGTTCGCGGCTGGGCCCGGCATCGATCCCATGGTCGATGCCGGCGCAATGCGCTCAGGTTCGAATTATGCGCACCTGCTGGCCAAAGCCATCGACGCACGCCTGGTTGACCTGACCGTCTCGGGCGCGACGACGGCGAACATTCTTGATACCCCGCAACAGACAATGACAGGCGCGGTCTACCCACCACAGATACAAGGAGTACCCGCCAACGCGGACCTGGTCACGATCACTGCGGGAGGGAATGACCTGCAGTTCATTGGGTCAATGCTTTTTGCCGCTTGGTCGAAGGCTGATCCGAAAGGTTGGATCACCCAGCTGCTGGCTGAAAATGTCGACGGCATCCCACGGGTGGACCCGCACGAGGTGAGCGCTGTATCTGAGGGGCTCGCCCGAATCGTGTCGGCCGTTCGACAGACCGCGAGTGGAGCGCTGATCATTCTCGTCGACTATCTCACTGTCATTACGGAGCGTACGCCGACGGGGGGCGATGAGCCGTTCACTGCGGATGAGCTCTCCGAGTTGCTTCGCGTGCAGGAGTGCCTCGCCGAGGCGTATCGCATTGCAGCAGCCCGAGCGGATGTGGAACTGCTCGCGGTCTCGGACATGAGCCGTGACCATGGTATTGGATCAACCCAACCTTGGGTGTTCGGATTCCGATCTGACGTCGAGAACACGATGGCGTCCTTTCACCCCAACCGGGACGGAATGCAGGCTGTGGCAGAAAGGCTCGCCGAAATGGTTGCCACCTGACTCGCGGGTGGTTGGTCCGAAGATCCGAGCCTTGATCGCCCACGCTTCGACTTCAGGTTTGTCTCTCGCAGTACCAAGAATGCCGCTCGGCATTCTTTCAGGAGCGGTTCAGGTTGCAACGACGAAGTCTGCGACGCTCTGAGCAGCAACGCCCCCCGCCCGCTCGCCGAGATGGGTGTGATCTGTCAGGAGAACAAAGCCATTGCGGGTGCCGATGTCGTCCCAGCTGCGGTGAAGAACATGGTGCTGGAGCTGCACTTTTAGGATTAATCCGACAGTTGCCTTGTATGGAGGCGGTACATGACCAGACGGCAGGAGCTTGACCAGCTGGCCGTGGAGGGGGATGCAACGCACGCCCTCTTCTTCGGAAATCGACCGAAGCGCTTCGTTGTACCGGTCGACGCGCCCGTTTATTTCGCTTGTCAGGTCTTCCCCCAGCATAGGGATCTCGATGACGGCGATCCGAGCATGCGTCTCGGTTCGGAGCCGCCGAAGTATTGAAGACACATTTTGTGCGTACCACTCAACGGTTGGCTTCTGCTTGATGCCCTTAAGGCGGAGGAGCACTCGGGTAACTGGGGAGAAGAATTCGGCGGCCACATCGTTGGTCCCAATCATCAGCGTGATGATGTCGGGATCACACTGAATCACCGCATCAAGGCGCCGCAATACATTTACCGACAGATCGCCCGCGACGCCGGCGTTGACGACCTGAAACCCCCTTGATACGACCTTGTCGCGCAGCATGGCGACCCAGTCTGCGCTCCCGACGCCTTCGGTGATGCTGTCGCCGACGCACGCTACGACGGATGACGCGCTTGGACTTCTTCCATCTCGCAAGAACGCCTTGGTCGTCCCCCGCCGGCTGTCCCGATCCAAATGCCCTTTCCCTTCACGCTAAAGCGGCCACCACCGCGTGAGCTCTCTTACGATCTACTTCTCCCGACAACCCGGTCTCAGTCTTCACCCGTGAACCGCGCGGATCGACACCTCGAACCAACGTCGAGCAGCATTTCATTGAGCCAGCTCGCCATTGCAGACTACCGGCCCTTATGCTCTCCACGTGAACTCCGGAACGAAGTATTTAGTTGCGAGCCTCGCCGGCGCAGCGAACACACTGAACGCCCATCAGCCACTCGCCACGAACGGAGTCGGCATTCCTCCTGTCTGGATCTCGGCGACACCTACCTCGGAATTACCTCTTCAAGCCATCGCCTGGCAACAAGTGGCGACTGCAGCGTTTGCGGCCAAGGGTGCCCTTCGCACACGAAGCGGTCGTCTCGGCTTTGCGATCTCAATAGCTTCATGGGCCGGCCTACTCCATTTGCATCGCGTGGCCCAAGATTCTCGGGTCGTGCTCGAACGTACCCTTGTCGACGGACTTGGTCCTACCTATCGAGATGCATATGACGGGGTGACGTTTCCTCCCACTGAACTGAGGTTCACTCGCCAACAAAGAGTGTTTCCTCGACCGGGTCGGAGAAATACGTATGCGCTGGCTTCCGACCTGAGTTACGGCGAGTTCGGAGAGTCGAACCTCCTCGACATCTGGGCTCGTCCAGATCTCCCGCTCGATCGGCGCGCTCCAGTCCTGCTTCAGGTTCATGGAGGCTCCTGGACAATGGGAAGCAAGCGTGGGCAGGCGCATCCTCTCATGAGTCATCTAGCTCAACAGGGTTGGGTCTGTGTGGCGATCAACTATCGACTAAGTCCGAAATCTGATTGGCCCGCGGCGGTCGTTGACGTCAAACGGGCGATTGCATGGATCAAAGAAAACGTCTCGGACTATGGAGGCGACCCACACTTCATTGCAATTACCGGAGGATCGGCCGGAGGACATCTGAGCGCGCTGGCGGCGCTGACTCCGGACGTCGCCGAATTTCAGCCGGGATTCGAGACCGTGGACACCCGAGTTCAAGCTGCCGTGCCCCTCTACGGCGCATACGACCTGGTGGACGACGATTCGCTCGGCGCCCCCGGAACCCATGAGTTCTTGGCGAAGAAGGTTTTCAAGACAACGCTGAGCGAGGACCGCGATCGGTGGGAACTCGCATCACCGGCGTACCAAGTTGGCCCCGATGCCCCCCCGTTCATGATTCTGCAAGGCTCGAACGACGTCATCGCTCGAGCCGCTCAAGCGCGGAGGTTCGCCGAGACCCTCCGGGCAGCTTCTCGCGCCCCCGTGATCTACGCCGAGCTTCCTGTCGCCCAACATGGATTCGAATCTGTCTCCTCAACGCGAACTGCCCACACGGTATCGGCAATCGAACGGTTTCTCGCTTATGCGCGAGCGAGCTGATGCATCGGTTCGCCATGGCCAGACAACCCTGAACACACCTCTTTCGTAGGACATGTGGCGCCGGCGAGAACTCGGCGGCCCAGGTTGGACAGCGTGCCGCCGGTGGCCGGCCGGTCCCGCCGTTTCATAGTCAAGGTTTCCGGGTCGGAGTCGAACAAAGGCGCTTCGTGCGCAACCGTCCGTCGATTGTGGTCGTGTTACCCAGCGCTCCCTCGCGGGACGTCGCGAAACGCCACATTCCGGTCGTGCGAGGCCTCCCGAGGCATCCCGAGCACGCGCTCGCTGATCACGTTGCGGGCCATCTCGGTGGTCCCGCCACCGATGCATGACACCTGTCGCATCAGGTAATCCTCCCCGCTGAAGGCCAATTGCCCGTCGTCATCCGTCCACGCCGCTCCACAGGTACCAGCGATTTCGAATGCAATGGTCTGGAGACGGGCCGCCGACACTCCCGTGAAGAGCCTGGCCATCGCCGCCGACTGTTCGGTCATCAACCCCGCCGCGATCCCTTCGCCGACACGACGCCGGAGCTCCCGATCGACGATGTCCAGTACGCGAGCTTGCCCGATCAAGTCCCGCGCGGAAGGGTCAGAGATCCGACCTGCCTGGCGCGCCGCCACTCCGATCGAAGACGAGATTGCGTTGCCACCATGTCCGTATCCCACGGGGATAGTGACCAGGGGGGAGTTGGTGAGCATGCGTTCGTGAAACATCCACCGGGTGCCCACGGTCCAGCCATCGTCGATAGCGCCGATCCGGTCCGAGTCGGGCACTCGGAGGTCGGTGAGGAATTCCTGGCAGAACTCCCGCGAGCCGTTCAGCATCTCGATCCGGTGCACCTCAATACTCGGTTGGCGAATGGGGAAGATAAACACCGAGAGACCCCGGTGCTTCGGTACATCCCAGTTTGTCCGGGCCAAGCAAAGGCCCCAATCTGACCACCAAGCGCCGGTCGTCCAGATCTTGGAACCATTCAGCACCCATTCCTCGCCATCCCGAATCGCGCTCGTCAGGGCCCCGGCCACATCCGAGCCGCCACTCGGTTCGGAAAGGAACTGCATCCAGAGCTCTTCGCCCTTCAGAATTGCTGGGATATGGCGACGCTTCTGCTCTTCAGTCCCCAAATCGAGGAGGACCGCCGCGCATGGTGAGATCGTCGGAGCCTGAAATCGGCTCGGAAATTCGTACCCTTCAAGTTCTTCGTTGAGCACTCTCTGATGGGTCCGCGTCAGGCCCTGGCCGCCATACTCGCGTGGAAAACAGATGCCCGCGAAACCCGCATCAAACAGCATTTTCTGGACTTCCCGTTCACGGGCGACCCCGGCGAGCTCTTCGTCGTCGGTTCGATTGTTCCGCAGGATGTCGGCGGGCGTGCCGGACATCGAGGGACCCAAGTTCGCCTGCACGAACGCACGCGCCCGCTGCCGGAAGCTGTCGATGTCCTCCATCTCGAGCTCGGTCATACCGGGACTGCCAGCTTCTCCGCCATGGCGCCGAGGCGCTGCCGATGTTCGGACGGGGTGCCGTAGAGGGCCCGGTTCACTGTGTGCCGACGGAGGTACAGGTGGAGATCGTGCTCGAAGGTCACGCCGATCCCGCCATGGATCTGCACGCAGTCCTGCATCAGCTCACCGCCGAAGTCGCCGACGAACGACTTGGCCGCGCTGAGCAGCTCGGGTGCGTCGGGGGCGCCGCTGGCGACCGCGTCCACGGCGGCGTCGCTCACCGCATGGCTCGCCTCGAGCCAGGTCTTCATGTCCGCAAACCGGTGCTTCAGCTCTTGATAGGACGCCAGCGGCCGGCCGAACGAGTAGCGAGCGAATGCCCACTCGACTGTCATGTCGAATGCGGACTGCATGGCGCCGACTGATTCCGCTGTGCAGGTCGCGACCGCAATACTGAGTTGCCGTTCAACCTGCTCGACCGCCAACCCAAGCTGGCCGATGAGGGATCCGGCGACCGGGAGGCGGACATCCTCGAATGTCACCAGATCGAAGCGACGGGTCGTATCGAGCGACTGCATCGGCTTTACTGAGACGCCTGGCGTTCCCTGGGGGACGAGCACCTGGGTCAGTCCGGATCCGGTACGGCCGGTCACGAGAAGGTATCGGGCGCAGGAAGCTGACTCAACGGGACGCTTGACGCCAGCGAGCACCAGTTCGTCACCCTCTCGGCGAATGTCGAACGAGACGGAACCGAGTTGGTCGTTCGGCGGTGGCTCGCTGAGGCACCAGGTGGCGATTGCCTCGCCTGAGAGCACATCCTTAATCGCCGGCTCAAGCTCGTCGCCTCCGACCTCGCTCAACGTGGCCGCCACGACGTTGGTCACAGCCAGCGGTCCGGGAGCGGCGTGGCACCCAAACTCATGGGCCACCAGCGACAAGTCGACCAAGCCTCGCCCGCTTATGGATCCCCCACCATGCGCCTCGCTCACCAGGAGCGAGGACCAGCCCAGTTCCGCCCCGCGACGCCAGTAGTCGGCGTCAAAGCCGTCCGCGCTGTCACGAAGGCGACGAAGCTCGGCCACAGGGGCAACCTCCTCGAGCAACCTCGCCGTCGTCTCACGGAAGAGGGCCTGGTCGGGGCTCAGGTCCAGCAGCATTGTCGTCCTGTTTTCTCATTCATGGCGGCCCGTCCGCGACCACGAACAACGGCGGAAACGCCTGGTCGGGTCTAGAAACATTGCTTGTCTCGTGCGGTCGAAATTATTGACACTGATATCTATATCAGGAATAGGACGCTACAGGGCACCGGATTCCGACGTCAAGATTCGCAATAGGCCTGGGCCTGTCTTACGGCGATGGCCGGTTTCTAGCCCGCTGTCCTCAATGGCTTAGGTAGCCCCCGTCGCAGATCAGCACCTGACCGGTCATGTAACTCGAAGCTCCGCCGGCCAGAAAAAGCGCGGGACCGACCATCTCATCGGGGTCAGCGATGCGGTTCTGCAGGCACGACGCCGCCATATGCGCCAGGGACTCGGGTCCGGTGCTCCGCGTCATGTCGGTATCGACAGATCCCGGACAGAGCGCATTGACTCGGATGTCGAAGGGCGCGTAGGCGGCTGCCATCGACCTGGTGAAGGCCTGCAGCCCAGCTTTCGCTGCCGCGTACATCGACACTCCGGCCGAGAATGTGAACGCACCGATGAACTCATATTGATGACAGAAGCCGCGCTACTCGCTTTGAGCTGAGGCAGTGCCGCCTGGACGAGGAACACCGGTCCACGAAGATCAACGTCGAACACCTTCGACCATGCCTCACTGGTGAATTCGCCTAGAGGCTGGGCGAGCGATGTCGCCGCATTGTTGACAATGACATCGATCTGACCGAATCGCTCCACCGTCCGCTCTACGAGCGCGCTCACCGAGTCAAGATCTCCCATGTGCGTCGGAACCGCCAAAGCCTCGCCGCCGGTCAGGCCGCGTAGATGCGCTTCGGCCGCTCGACACGTTTCAGCCTTGCGACCCGCAACGACAACCTTGGCGCCCGCAAGGGCGTACCCTTCTGCGATAGACCGACCGATACCTCTTGTTCCTCCGGTCACGAGCGCTACTCGGCCAGTCAGATCGAACAGAGATTTGAGCTGGTCTTTGGTCACAATGCTTCGTCTCCTCGAGAATAGAGGCTCTGCGGTCTCGGGATCCCCCTCTTGGGAAGAATTACGACAGAATGGAAGATCATGTCGGGCCCGGTGCGGTGAGGGACTGCAAAAGCTGTGTCTGCATGCAACGACCGAACGATCCGCTCGCGTCGTACAGAAGTGCTCCCGCGACTCCGATCCCATCCTCCCCCAGCGTCGAACGATCTCCGTTCAGGCCGATCCAATCACCTTCGGGTTGTCGGACCAGGTTCACCGTGAGATCGAGACTCATGAACATCCATTTCTTGAGCGACAAGAGCCTCGCAGTGCCGCCCGAGGTGTAATCCGCCGCTGCAAGCGCTGACTGCAGGCCCGTCAAGGGCTTCCCGGCGATCGCAGGCACAAGCAGCCGAAACCAACCCGAGGTCGTCTTCTTTCCAGCAGCCGCGGTGTGCAGCGCCAGAGCCAGGCTCTCAAAGCCCGGCCAGCCCGCCCGGCTCTCCGGCAAGAGCGCCAGGTCTGCCGGTGGAGCGATGATTTCCTCCTCTAGCTGCGGCAGCTCCTGATGTATCGGCGTGACGTAGAGCGCGGAGGCACGCGCCACGGCCCGCTCCCCGTCCCAGAGCACAGCGGAACGACGCTGCACCTTTCGGCCTGCATTTTCATCGTTCACTTCGAGGCGAAGAGGATGGAGACGAACGGCGGCCAGAAGATCCACGGTGACGCGGGCAAGGGCACGGTCCTCCGACTCGAGAGCCGCTGCGAACAGAGCGGCGACGGCTCCGCCGTGCAGGGCATCGGGACGCCAAGGCCCGACTGCAAAAGCGGTCGGCACAAGGCACTCCCCCTCAGGAATGAACAGGGCAGAAATATCGGAGCGGGGCGTGAGGTCCGAGGTCGTCATGAGAGACCGGTCCACCTCGCCACGAGATGTGTATCAATCAGATTGCTCACACACAATCCTTTCACTAAACCGAGTTACGACTTGGGGTGGTTTCGAGAATTGACCTCGATATGAGACTGGGGCTCCAGCATGCTCCTCAATCGCTCTCCTTCTTTAGAAACGAAACGCGGGTAGCCGTTTGTCACATGACTGTTGCGTAGTCCTGTCCCATTTGCTTTGGAGTCCGATCGAAGGTTCGGACCATCGCCTGAACGGTCTTGGAGGCGACCAAACGTCCATCGGATGCGAAAACACGTACGAATGACTGCACGGAGCCTCGTCCGGCCCAGATCGCTCGCGTCTCTGTCAGCATCCAGTCAGTGACGTCGACCTCGTCATGAAAGGCGATCGTCGCGCTCACGGGACCGGTCGAGATCGTCCGGTGCGCGTCGGCCTCGGAAATGCCCTCATGCGGGCGTAGGGCTGCCCCGATGGAGTAGTGCGTGGTGGGTTGAGCAACGAGCGCCTGTTGGAGCGCCTCGGTTCGTGGTGCCGACGCGAATCGCGTCCACACACAGAGCTCGGGTGGGCCCGCGGGCCCGTCCTGCAGCGAGTACGCACCGTCGACCACCCGGGTATCGCGGCCGAGCACGCCCATGTCCAGCCGGGGGCAGTCGCTCGGGCCGGGCACGTCGGGCATCGGTGACCCGTGTCTGATCAGGTCGTCGGCACCGGAGTCGGTCATGACGAGCGCGGAGGCGCGCAACGCATCACCCTGGTCGAGTTTGACGTCGAACAACGACAGCGTCGACCCTTTCCGCCGCGCGTCGACTGTCAGCCGGATTGGTTCGTCAAACGACGCGCTCTTGACGAAGACTACGTGCGCCGAAGTGACGCGCTGATCCGTCCTGGTCTTGGATGCTGCGACGATCGCCGCTCCGAGCAGCTGGCCCCCCTCAATCACGACACGCCGCCCTTTGTGCCAATCCAAAGGGAAGAATGTGCCGACCGGAGGATTCGGATAGGGCGGGGCAGTGAACGATCGATCGCCCACCGGCGTGACGTCCATGAGCGTGGCAAGGTCGTTAGCCGTCCCCCATATGGGGAAACGGACAGTGCCCTCGAGCTCGTCCGGAAACGGCACAGAAGCCGTCACCTCGACCCGGTCGGCGGCGAACGCTCCGTAGCCGGCGAGGCCCGCCACCTCACTCATCGGATTCGGGTACCACCACACCGCATTCTCGAGTACGTCGCCGGCGATCGACAATGACGAGTAGCTCGCTTCGCCCTTGAACGGACAGATGGTGTGGTGGTCCGATTCGACGAGTGCGGCGCCGTCCATGTCCTCTCGTGGGAAGTAGATCTGGTCGAGGTGGTCCGACTCACGCACGATGAGACAACGGCTGCTCTCCGCCACGAGCATCCCCGCCGCACGGACTCTCCCGATGCCCTCCAAGGGCACGAGGTCGATCCGATAACCGGGGTAGTCCGTCCAGGCGCTGGTCACGACGACGACACCTTCCCAGGCAACAGACGATGCAGTGGACCTCCCACTATGCCCCCGTCCATTCCCGCAGTGTTCGTACAAGCGAGGCGGGGTCATCCACCGAATCGGGGATTTCAATGTTCAAGCACGTGACGCCAGCCGCTCTGTACGCCTCGAGCCGGCCCCGAATGTGATCCTCGTCTCCGACGAGGAGCGTCGACCTCAAGTAGTCAGCCGGAACGAGGGCTTCGGCTTCCGCCCGCTTGCCGGACAGATACAGCTCCTGAATCCCACGCGCGTGTTCCTCGTATCCGTACTTGACGAACAGGTCGTTGTAGAAGTTGTGCCCGACCGATCCCATGCCTCCGACATACAACGCCACATGGGCGCGCTCGGCGTCGCGCAGCCGGTCGGCCTCGCCCTCGTCGCAAATGGAGACCGGCCCGCCGGCGACGATCTCCAAGGGACCGAGAGCAGCATTTCGCCGGCTCGTTCCTTCGGCCAGCGAAGGACCCCAAACGTCGTGCTTGTCGGGATGGAAGAAGATGGGGAGCCAACCCTGGGCCACCTCCGCTGTGAGGGCCACATTCTTTGCCCCTAACGCCGCAATGTAGATCGGGATGTCCGAACGCACGGGCTGATTCAGCAGCTTCAGGGGCCTGCCGCCGCCGCCGGGTAACGCAATGGTCTTGCCGTCGTACTGCAACTTCTCGCGGGCCCACACCAACCGGCACACATCGATCGTCTCTCTCGTGCGCAGCAGTGGGCGGTCGTAGGCGGCACCGTGCCAGCCCTGGACCACTTGCGGCCCGGACGCGCCGAGGCCCAGGATGAACCGCCCCGAGGACACGAAGTCGAGGCCGGCAGCGGTCATCGCCGTCAAAGCCGGAGAGCGGGAAAAGACAGGCAGGATGGCACTCCCGAGTTGCACGCGGCTTGTGCGGCCGGCGAGCAAGCCGAGCATGGACACCGCATCGAACCCGTAGGCCTCGCCGATCCAGAGCACGTCGATTCCAGCGGTCTCCATGGAAACGGCCCAGGTCACCGCTTCCTCTGCACTCGCGAAACGCGGCACGTTCATGGACAGCCTCATGGCAGTAAGTGTTCGAGGCGCTCGCGGTCAGCCTCGCTCATCGGTTTCAATTGTCCGCCCTTCTCCTGTCTCCACCACACGCCATCGCTGCGCCACGCTTCACGGCGAAGCCGCTGCTTGTCGATCTTCATGCTTGCGAGCTTCGGGAGCTCCTGGACGATTCGGACGAAGGCCGGTTTCCATTTCGTGCCGAGGTCGGGCTGCTCGGCAACGAAGCGGTCGAACTCGCCCGGATCGACGGATCGGCCATCTTCCAGCTCGACCGCCGCCATCACCCGATCGCCGACCGGGTCATCCGGGACGGCATAGACGGCTACCGAGCGCACGCCAGGAAATCGGCCGATGATCACCTCCACCGGCGCCGCCGCGAAGTTCTCGCCGTCGACCCGGAGCCACTCGTTGCTCCGACCCGCAAAATAGAACCAGCCCTCCTCGTCCCGGTAGGCGAGGTCGCCAGACCAGTAAGCCCCACCCCGAAAGCGAGCGTGCGTCGCCTCCTCGTTCTTGTAATAGCCCTCGAATCCGCTCGCCGGTGACGTCTCGACGATCTCCCCGACGGCAGCGCTCCAGTTCTTCACCTGTCCCCGGTCGTCGAACTCGGCCGGCTGGCACTCCAGGCCAGTCTCCGCGTCGAGGACCTTGACCGTGTCGCCCGCCTGGCCCAGTGCGGTGGGAGGCATCGACGGATCGCGGCGGATGATGATGATCCCCTCCGTCGACCCGTAGCTGTCCCGGACATCGCACTCGAAGCGACGGGCGAACTCGGTGATGTCCCGCATCGATGCTTCGTTTCCGATGGCGAGACGGAGTGTCGTATTCCCGTCGTCAGGCCGTTCAGGCACCGCCAGGATGTAGTTGAGCACCTTGCCCGTGTAGGTCAAGACCGTGGCGCGGTGGCGACGGATATCGGTCAGCGTGCCGGAGGCCGAGAACCGGTTCCGGATGGCAATGGGCACACCCGCGGTCAGCGATGAGGACCAGCCGGTGAACAATGAGCTCGAGTGAAAGAATGGGAGCGGGGCGTACACAACATCTCCGGCAGTCAACTGGGTCACCGTGGCGACGTGGCCGCCCGTCGTGGCAAAGCGCCCGTGCGTGCACCGGACCGCCTTGGGCATACCCGTGGACCCGGACGTGAAGATCAGGAGGAACAGGTCCTGGGGCCGGACCTCCGAGACGGGTACAGGAGCTCCGGCGGGCAGCAGGCTGGCGTATTCGGGTGCATCGACTGCAATGATCCTGTCCTCCCCCAACCCCAGATCGAGTCCTTCGAGCAATGGCTCCTTGTCGCTCGATGTGATGACGAGTTGGCAATCGGTGAAGGAAACCAGCTGCGCGAGCTGATCGCCTCGGTACGTCGAGTTGATCCCCACCACAACGCTGCCGGAGAGTGCGGCCCCGGCGAGCCAGAAGATGTATTCGGGAACGTTGTCGAGCAACACGCCGACGTGGGGCGGTGCTGTTCCGTCCAGATAATCCAGGAGAAATGCGGCTCGTCGTCCCGCCTCGCTGACGAGCTGCCGGAAGGTCCACGTCTGGTCCCCGAAGCGAAGAGCGGGCCGATCGTCTTCTGCCCTCGCAAGGAGGAGCGCGGCGGCTGTGGTCACAAACCCGGGTCAGCTGCCTTCAGCCGACCGGTCCACGGACCAACGCTTCGTTGGCGTCTTCCGGCAGCTGCAACAGAGCTTCTTGTGTCCCGGAGACCGTCGGCCCCCACTGCTCTCCCAAGTGCTCCAACGCTGCGAGGTCGAAGTCGTAGACCTTCGCCACGGTTCCCCCAAGGAAATTCTGGAGGTCGGGCTGCGGCCAGGTGTGAAACAACTGGCGCAGATGCTCTCGCGTAAAGGGTGCCGTGCCCTCGTCGTGCGGGTAGTCGGAGCCCCACATGAACCGGTCCAGGCCCAACTGCAGGATCGCCTCCACGTCGGGTGCCTTGGGCTGGGAAACAGCCACCCAGCAATTGCGTTTGAAGTATTCCGTCGCTGTCAGAGGGAGGATCGAGTCCTCGCCGTACTTGAGCTCGCCGGTCGCACCGGTCTCCCGGATCCTCACGATCGATTGGTCGAGACGCTTCAGCAGCGGTGGCAGCCACGCCGCTCCCATTTCGGCCATCACGAACCTGAGCCGAGGGTGCCGCTCGAAGACACCCGACAGGAGGACGTGCAGGAATGGCCTCGTTTGGTAGAAGGCGTACTCCCCGATGTAGAGCAGTTGCGCTGACGGAACCTTGCCGAAGTCGGGAACGCCTGTACCTCCGTGGATGTTCACCGGCAGATCGGCTTCTTCGCAGAAGTCCCACAGTGGCTCCCAGTACGGGTCGTAGATCTGATGCTCTATCCACGTGGCATCCGGCGGGTTGTTCGGCAGGAGCAGGCCACCGCGCAAGGCGTGATCCGCAATCCACCGTGCGTCCGCCAGCGCGTCCTCGAGATTGTTGATGAAGATCTGCCCGATACCGGCCCGCTGCGTTGGGAAGGCCGCACAAAAGTCCACGAGCCAACGATTGTGGGCCCGGATGCCGGCCAGACGATGCTCGTACTCGTTGGGCTTCGGCGGCGGTGCCGCCAGAACGAAGCTGGGGAAGAACGGTGGCACGGTGTTCGGGAAGATGACTTCTCCGACGACGCCGTCCTCGAGCTGTTGGCGGCTCCGCATGTCGTTGTCCCAGTTACGGAGCCGACGATCGTCCTTCAGGTCCTTGAAAGGGTTCTTGTAGCGAGAACGCCAGGCGTCGAAGTCGTCCCGGTATTGCGGGTCCAGATACTCGCGGTACTGCGTGTGACTGCCCCCGGCGTGAGTGTCAGCAGAAATGATCGTGTAGTGGTCGGCCACGGCAGTCCCTCCACGTCCAGTACGCACCTTAACGGGACACTGGACTGATATTGATATCAGTATAGATTCTACCGTCCACGGGTGTCAGTGCAAGAGAACCAACCTCTTGCCGGTGCCATCGAATCTGTCCCGGCAGCGGAGCCATCGAGGTGGACCCGCGATCCTCTCGTGCCAGGTCACCTCGGGAGCGACAGGCCCCTCTCGGCAATGGTGTTGCGCTGGATCTCGTCCGTCCCGCCCCCGATACGGAGTCCAGGAGCGAAGAGCAGTCTTTCCCTCCAGGCCTGGTCGACGGGCGACACGTCCGCGACGGCAGCCGGGCCCAGCAACCACGCCCCAGTGTTGGCGCAAAGGCGAGCGTGCTCGCTATACATGAGCTTCACGACTGATCCACCTGCTGGCACCTGGGCACCTGCTCCGATCCGCTGCTGGGTGAGATCGAGGACCTTCTCCCTCATGTACGCCTTTGAGACCTCTTGGCGCACTATGGCTTCCTCGTGACGTCCAAGGCGTCTGGCAAGTAGGAGCAACTGTTGTGCACTCCGAGCGCTGGTTCCTCCGCCGATGGCCGCCCGCTCGCTCGCGAGCATGGTTCTGAGGATTGCTCGTGCGTCGCCAAGCTGCCCGACCAGAGATTCCTCTGAGATGAACGCATCTTGCAGGAAGACCTCGTTGAAGTGATAGGCGCCTGACATCTGTCGTAAGGGCCGCACCTCGATTCCAGGTTGTGCCATCGACAGAAGGAAGCAGGACAGTCCGCCCATGCCCGAGGCCTCCCTGTCGGTTCGCGCGATGAGCAGGGCGAAGTCGCTCGTCCCTGCGCCCGATGTCCACACCTTCTGCCCGGACACCGACCATCCGCCCGAGACCGGTGCCGCAAAAGACGTGGCGCTGCCCAGGTCCGAGCCAGCATCGGGCTCCGAGAGCAGCTGGCACCAGGTCTCGTCCCCCCGCACCGACGGAGGGAGGTAGCGGAGACGCTGCTCGTGGGAGCCATGAGCAAAGAGCACAGGCGGCAGCATTTCGAGACCGACCGCAAGAACCTTGGTGGACACTCCGTAGAGAGCCTTTACCTGGGCGATCTCCTCTTCCTGCCAGGACGGCGCTCCCTGGCCGCCATAGTCGACCGGCCAGGACCGTCCGCTGAGACCCGCCGCTTGGAGCCGTTTTTGCCAGGCCAGGCTGACGTCGAGGGCGTGCCGCTCTGCTTCCCGATATTCGGCAATGGAGTTTCCCGACACGATGTGAATGGCAGAGAAGTCCTCATCCGAACCCCTCCGTGGAGCATTTGCGGCGAACCAGGCATCTATCTGGGTGCGGAACGCCGCCCGCTCGTTCTGAGTGGGCGCAGTCACGACACCCGTACTGTTTTGGCAGTGCTCAAGCATCCTGTGGTCGCGCCTCGAAAGGTTGTCGCCTCGACGTTGTTCGGACCCACCACGAGAATCCGAACCTGATTGAGACGTTTGGGGTTCACGGCAACTGCCCCAACTTCAGGACACGTGCAGCATTCGCCCCGAGGAACTCAGGCCAAACCTCATCGGTGAATGGGACGCTCGCAAGTTCGGTGAA
Source organism: uncultured Acidimicrobiaceae bacterium (assembly GCA_963840435.1). Classification (GTDB taxonomy): domain Bacteria; phylum Actinomycetota; class Acidimicrobiia; order Acidimicrobiales; family RAAP-2; genus Bog-473. Next base: position 1,078,082 of record CAWIYY010000003.1, read on the forward strand.
GATTCTCTCAAGGGTTAGCCCCATCGGAAAGTAGCCGGCGTACATGATCTTGCTTGCACCTCGGGTATTGGCGTAGTCGACGATCGACGCCGGGTAGTACTTGGGCGCGAAGCCGCTCGTGGAGTAGTAGAGGTTCGGCCATTTGATCATGAGCTTCACTGCCAAATCGGTCCACGGTTCCGCGCCGTGGCGCATCACGAGGACAAGGTCGGGAAAGTCGTAGAGAACCTGATCGAGCCGTTCGACGTGCTGGACGAGCGACGGCACGCGTGGGCCGGCAATGCCGACCGTGACGAAAATCGGAATGCCGAGTTCTACACACTTTGCGTAATAGACGTAGGCGAGCGGTGCATCGATGGCGACCTGCGGAGACGTACCGTGAGGAAAAAACGACGCGGCACGGACACCCCATCGCTCGTGTGCGCGGACCAGCTGTTCCACACCTTTCATGCCTTGATTGGGATCGACCGTGAGCGAAGGGACGAAGCGACCCGGATGGCGAGTCAAGGCCGTCTCGGTGACGTCGGGGTTCACGCTCAGACTGACCAGTCCGGTGCTTACGCCGAAGCGGTCCATTTCGGCCAAGGTCACGTCGATGGGGTCCACGAGTTCCTGCTCTGAGTGAACCGGCACATCGTGGAACATGTAACCGGCAGGCATCGGGAGCTCCTCGAGTGACTCCCGGTCCCTGAGTGAGGGACGAAGACCGGCATAGAGCTGCTGCGGATCGGTCGGAAACCCGATCATGGTGTCAATTACGCCTTCGACTGGTGGCCATTGCTTCGGGGGCATTTGGTTCAGATCCGGTCCTGACGAGGCATTCTCATCCTGACGGTGTCAGTACACCATCCGACCCGATGGTAGCCTTTAAGTAGAGGTTGATGTCGGTGTCAACGATCTCTCAGATCGATGGTCCCCCAGAATCGGTGGCCCGCAGGACATGATGATCTGGAGGCTGAGGAAGCCCCTCACGCTGGCAGACACCACTACGGAAAGGACCGTCTCTGTGCCTAGAGCCCGGGTGAACGACAAGGGGGCACCCAACTACCACCCGCGTTCGGCGAAGGGCGAGGTCACGCGCGCGCGTCTCGTCAAAGCGGCGAAGGAGATCTTTGAGCGCGACGGTTTTTTTGACGCCCGAATTTCGGACATTGCCAAACGAGCCAAGGTTTCCTACGGCGCCTTCTACCACTACTTCGACACGAAGGAGCAGTTGTTTCGAGAGGTTGCGTCTGCCCAAGAGAAGCGACTGAGCGCCCCACCCGACGACACCGACACGCCGCGCTCGACAGACACCCCTGAAGTAAGCATTCGCGAGGCCAACCGACGTTACCTCGAGCGGTACCGTGCGGAAACTCGGCTCATGAGAGTGATTGAGCAGGCTTCTCGCTACGACCCACACATCAATGCAGAGCGTATGGCCAGTCAGCGGAGCTTCGCACAACGGTCCGAGCGGTCGATCAAACGGTTGCAGAGCGAGGGTCGCGCCGACCCCAGGGTGAACCCGGCGATCGCTGCAGACGCCCTGGGCGCAATGATCGCTCGCTTTGCGGAATTGTGGTTGACACAGGGCTACCGCGAATACGACTTCGACGAGGTCGTCGAGCAGCTGAGCCTCCTGTGGGCGAACGCCATCCGCCTGGAGCCCGACGAATCGCCCAAGGACGCCCGGAACAACCGCTAGCGCGGCTGTCGTCCCCTACTCCACTGGCCGGTCGCTGAGACCATCAGGGACGATGAACCAGCAGGTTCTGCTGCGGATCTTCCACCCGTCTTCGCTCCGAACAACTTCGTCCCGATAGACCGCGCTGCGTGAGACGCCACTCTGCCTGTCGATAAACAAGAGGTTCTGCTCGGTCTGAGCGCTGTTGTCGTCGTGCATCAGGATCAGAGGTGGACCTCCCAAATGGAGCCCCTTCGGCGCCGCCACCATCATCTTCCGCAGACCATCGTGGCCGTCGAATGATCGGCCGTACACATTGAACGACGCATCCTTGGTGAAAAGGGAAACCCACGTCTCGATGTCGTCGTGATCGAGCGAGAGACAGTAGCGAGCCAGGAGATTCGTGATGGCTGCCTGCTCATCGCCAGTCGGGTCTCGTGTAGTCATCGGCACCTTCAGTCCTTTCTCGCTGTGCTCGGTCCCGTTGTTGGCGGCGCCTCTTCTCGAAGTCGAGACGCCATGATCGACGGTTTTGCCGGTGCGTCCATCACCAAACGGGAGCGGACGATTTTTCCCGACGTCGTCCTGGGAAGGGGCTCATCCCAGACAACAAGCTCCTCAGGGAGCCGGCGCGTGGCAACCCCGCCCCTGCGCAAGTAGGCCACGATATCCTCGAGATCGATCGCGTTCCCCGGCCTGGGCAGGACCGCCACCGCCAATCGCTCCCCCGTCACGGCATCCGGCAATGCAAAGCTTGCAGATTCCTCGACGTCGGGCATTCCGAAGAGGGCGGCATCGATCTCTGCCAGGGAAATCTTGAACCCGTTGCGGTTCACGACTTCCTTCAGCCGGCCGACAACGGTGAGTCGTCCATTGGACACCTCCACGAGATCACCGGTGCGATACCAGTCCCCCTCGAATGCCGCCACATTGTCGGTCTCGTCGAGATAGCCGAGAAAGACACCCGGACCCCGGACCAGACCCTCCTGAGGATGTTCAGCCGATCCCACACGCACCTCCGTGCCAGGCATCAGGGCTCCATCATCGGTCAGACGCCGGTTCCGGTCGTCTTCGGGAAGGCTGCCCGTGGCGTTTGGCGCCTCCGAAGAGCCGTAGACCCTCGCAACCTTGATGCCATAGTCGTCCATCACGCGCTGCAGGAGGGGGCGCGGCAACATTGTCCCCCCCAGCGCCAGAGTCCGGAGCGAGCAACGTCCATCCGCTCGCTGGTCCGCCGCCCTGATGAGCCGCTCCACGATCACTGGCGCGCCCCCGAGCAGTGATGCCTCGTGCTGGTTGATGCGGTCGAGTGACGTGTCGGCCTCGAAATCGTCCTCGAGAATCAGTGCGGCATGCTGATCGGCTGCCAGATGCATCTGCATGACTCCGGTGATACTGGTCAGGGGGCTCACCAGGAAGATCACCGTGGCGGCATCAGCCTCAGTGATCAGCGCCATGTTCGTGGCTCCGCACGTAAGGGTGTTGATGGAGTGTGTCACCCCCTTGGGTCGACTCGTCGTTCCCGACGTGAAGAGCACGACGGCGACCTCGTCGCGGTCCGGTTCCCGCCATGGGAGCCCTTCGGCCCCTACAGGGTCGGTCGCCTCGAACTGTTCGAGCATGATCAGCGGAGCCGAGCCGAGCTCCGATCGCAGTCGATCGCACTCTCCTGAAGGAATGATGACCAATGTCGCAGGCACGGCATCCAGGGCGGCACGAACGTCAGCCGCCCCGCAGCGACGATCGAGCAGAATGGCTCGAGCCCCCACCCGGAGCAACCCGTGGTAGGCGATGACTCCTTCAACCGAGTTGCCCGCGATCAGCAACACGGGATCGTCCGCGGAGACGCCACTGTCGGTGAGCGTCACAACCGCAGCACAAACCCGTTGACCGAGGTCGCCCCACGTCAATGACTGCCGATTGTCGATCAGGGCGAGATGCTGAGGGCGGGATGAGGCGGCGGACTCGATGCCATCACGAAGGCGGCGGTCGTTCCAGTACCCGGCGGCGCCATACAGACCAGCACCGTTCCGCTGCGCCTGCGGCTGGGGCCCGGGCTGCCGATGGGTCCGCAGTTCCCCTGCCCCGGGCCTTTGCCGGTCGCTCCGATGTCACTTCCGTCGGCCTCTCCACCTTGCCAAAGCCTTGCATAATTTCTATATTGATATCAATGTCTTCTTTGGCTCGTCCAGCGCTGGCTGACCACGCCGATCTCTTGTCGTTCGCGGCGGACTTCGAAAGCTGGCTTGCAACCCGGCCAGCCGCCCTTGTCGGCGCTTCCTCATCGCAGTCGAGCACAGACGCTCGGATGCTGGCGATGCGGGGGCTCATGGGTGAGCTCTCCGCTGAGGGCTGGGGGCGCTGGGGATGGCCAGAGACTTTCGGAGGTCTGGGCGGCACCATTTTGCACCGGGCCATCATGTGGGCCGGCTTGGCTCGCCACGGCGTCGGCAGCATGGCGGCCTTCGAGCACCTCGAGGTCCTCGGCCCGACGCTCCTCGCGTTGGGCCCACCCGAATTCTGCGCAGGGGCGTTCCCCCACTTCTTGGACGGCACCGAGACCTGGGCCCAGGGCTTCTCCGAGCCCGATGCAGGTTCCGACCTGGCCTCTATACGGACCCGAGCGACCCTCGACGGAGATGCGTACCGGATTTCAGGTCGCAAGATCTGGACCAGCTGGGCTCGCTTCGCCGCGCTGGTCTCTCGTTTTGGCCCGCACCGACTCCGTCGAGTCAAGGCACCGGGGCATCACGGCTTTCATCGTGGATCTCCAGTCACCCGGCGTCGAGGTGCGCAGCATCGCCCAGGCGAACGGCCACGATGAGTTGGCCGAGGTGTCGTTCGACGACGTCCTTGTGCCCGCGGACCGGCTCATCGGATCCCTCAACGGCGGATGGACGGTCGCGATGCACATCCTCAGTAGCGAACGAGGCACCTTCGCCTGGTTCCGCCAATGCATTCTGTTGCATCACTTGCAGAACATGCTCAATCGCGGGGCGCCCGAGGCGGACGGGTTGCTCGGCGACGCCGTCCTGGACCTTGCCAGCGTTGGGGCGCTGAGCATGGAGGCCCTGCGAGTGCACGAAGAAGGGGCGATTCTTGGACCCCGGGCGGCCTTCACGAAGCTCGTGCTCTGCGCGGCCGAACAGGGCCTGTTCGACTGGGCATTGGCGAGTGACTCGGACATCGTGGTCGATCCTTTCGACGAAAAGGGCCTCGACCTACGGGCGGCCTATTTGTTCTCGCGCATTGTGACGGTCTATGGGGGATCACAACAGATGCAGCTGGACACCGTTGCCAAGCAGATCCTGCAGTTGCCAGCGTGACCATCATTGAAGACGCCGACGAGCTCTTCCTGAGCAGCGCCCAGGAAGCGCTGCGCGGCACAAGCGGCGATGGTGCGATGGAGGCACTCGGGTGGCGGGATCTGCTCGAATCCGTCGACGAAGTTCCAGATGCCCGGCTCGGCGTCTTCGCATTCTTCCAGGCACAGGGCCGCGAGCTCGGGTCATCCAGGGCACTCGGAGAGCTGATGGCGCACCCCTACGGCAGCGCACTCGGTGAAGCGCGCGCACTCACCGCGACGGTCGAACGCCGATCAGCGCAGAGAGGCAGCCGTTGCGTCGTCGTCGGGGAACCCAGCGGTGGAGTCCTGATCGACCGACCCGGGCAAGGGATAGCACTCGCGGAGCTCGAGGCCCTGGACCTCCGGCCCATCGGCCTGAGCGACGGCCTTGTGCTGCACGAAGTCGAATCGGATCTGACCAGCCTCCCGATGTCGCTCAATGAGGCCCAGGCGGTGCCGCTGCGTTCGCGGAGCACGCAGCTGGGACGCGTGGCTCTGGCCTACGAGATGTTGGGGGCGGCTGAGGTCGCTCTTGCAGCCGCCGTGCAGTACGCCAGCGACCGCAAGCAGTTCGGTCAGCCGATCGGCCACTTCCAGGCCGTGCGTCACCTCCTGGCTTCTGCTCGGGTCGATGCAGCGGCCCTTGCGTCGCTCGCCCGCCAATCGGCTGATCAGTACCCGGCACTCCCTTCGATGCGCGACGCCATTCTCAAGGCTCTGGCCGGACGCAACGGCAAGAGAATCTGCGAGAAGTCACTCCAGGTGCTCGGCGCCATCGGGTTCACCGCCGAGCACGAGCATCATCGGTTCCACAGTCGGGTCCTCGTGCTCGACTCGTTACTCGGCACATCGAGCACGCTGACGCATCAGATTGCCGTGACACTCCGGGCCTCGGCGGGCACGGTCCCGGATCTCTACCCGTCAGCAGGGGCACTCCGAGGCAACTGAGCACCGAGGCGGCCCGTGTCTCATTACAAGGAGGAATCCTGCCGCTCGCCGTGAAAGTAGATCGACCGAAGCTGGAACCGCCACGCGCCCTCCACGTTGACAAGGACGTCCTCGTACCACCCGGCCAGCATTCGACCCGACACAACAGCGCGGAACAGGAATGTCTGCTCCGCCACAGCGGAGTTCGGCATTTTTCCCTCACGGATCACTGGCGGCGCCGCCAGATGCGTCCCCTTCGGTGCCGTGCGGCCGAGCTCCTCACGAGCCACTGCTGTCGCCCAAGGAGGGTTGCCTTCCATTTTGAGTGTGGCGTCTTGCACGAAGAGCTGCATCCACTCGTCGATTCGATGCCGATCGAGTAGGAGCCCGTACTGGGAGAGCAGCTCAGTGATCTCGCTACGATCCTCAAGGCTCAGACCCACGATTCTTCCGCCTACGACGTGGGGGCCTTGGCAGAGGTCCCCGAGGGCGCTGCCGAGGCCGCCTTCTGCAGGAACCGGTCGACAATCTGCCGATGCGGAGTGCTGGCGCTCGAGATGCTCTCGGCCGCAAGGGCGAAGTCCAAGATGTCGTGCATGGATCGCTCGAGGTGCTTGTTCAGTGCCCGTTTGGTGTCGATGAGCGCCTGCGCGGGCTGGCGCGCGATCCGCTCGGCCAAGGAGAGCGCCTCGTCGAGGCTCGATCCGTCAGGCACTACTCGGTTGGCCAGGCCGAACTCCACGGCATCCTTGGCGGAGATGCGATCGCCGGTGAAGAGATACTCCTTGGCGCGCAAGAGGCTGGTCATGGAGGGCCAGGTCAGAGCCCCCCCGTCGGCCGCAACCAGGCCCACCGAGACATGTGGGTCGGCCAGGTAGGCGCTCTCCTCAATCAGGACCACATCGCTAAGCCCGGCGAGGCTGCAGCCGAGCCCAACCGCTGGGCCGTTGACGGCGGCGATCACCGGGAAGCGGAACCTGATCAGCCGCTCCACGATCTGGCGCGCCTCGTGCAGGATGGCCGCCCTGACCTCTTCGTCCTCGTTCATCCGCTTGAGGAGGGTCATGTCGCCTCCCCCGCAAAAAGCCCGGCCGTTTCCAGTGATCACGACCACCGAGCAGCCGGGATCCTCCTCGAGTTCGACCCAGACCTCAGCCAGCCGCTTGTGCAGCTCCGGGTTGGCAGCGTTCAGAGCCTCGGGGCGGTTCAGCCGGACGACGCACACACGATCAAGGCGCTCAACGAGGAGGACGGGGGCAACATCGCTCACAGCGAGTGACGCTACACGGACCAGATATCGATGTCGATGTCATAATGAAGGCGTGACACCCAGCACTCCCATGCCCGCCCCGACGAGTGCCCGGGACTCCGCGGAAATCGAGTTGCTCCGGGACACCGCCCAGAGGATGTTCGACGCCCGTCCGTCGCTCGAAACGGTCGGCGACGCTGGCTTCCTTGGCCTCCTGACTCCCGAGAGCCTGGGAGGGGCCGGCTGGTGTCCCATTGAGGCCTGCGTCGTCGCCCAGGAGGCTGGCCGAGCCCACTCCCCTGTGCCCTGGGCGGCCAATCTCGTGGCCGCCGCAGCCCTGGCAGGTGACGCACGATGGCACGAGACTGTCGCAGCCCTGATGGAAGGCCGTCTGGCGGCCTCCTTGGCGCGACCGGACCGTTTGCGTCCCGGCGGCCATGCAGGGGCGCGATCCGGTCTGATCGCCGTTGGCGCAGATCCATCGCCGGAGATCATTGTCTTCGTGGGAGACGATGCCGAGGTCCTGGTCGTCGACGCCCGGGCAGAGCAGATCTCCTTCGAACCCGGGACGACGGTTGACACCACGAGGCCCGGCGCCACGCTCGCTCTGAACGACGTGCCAGTACATGGCATCACGGGCGCTGACGCTCCGCTCCTGCGCGATGCGTCCACTGTCCTCCATTGTGCCGACTCCCTCGGGGCGCTGTCGGGCGCTCGGGCGCTCATCACGGAACACCTCGTGCATCGCATGGCCTTCGAGCGCCCCCTGGCCAGCTTCCAGGTGATCCAACACCGGCTTGCCAACCTGGCGATCCTGGAGGCAGCCTGCTCGGCCCTTCTCCGACGCGCCTCTGAGCTCCTCGCGTCGCCGACGGCAGACCGGGCGGATTCGATCGGGGCAACACATTCGTATTTCGGCCGGCATCTTCCGGCAGCAATTGACGATTGCATCCAGTTGGCAGGTGGGATCGGCTTCACTTGGGAGTACCCGCTGCACCACGCCATGCGTAGATGCGTGGCCAACGGCCATGCCTCCCAAATGGCCGAGACTGGCGCCCGCACGGCTCCCGCCGCGGCCGCGTTCGAGGACAGTCCGTTTCGACTCCGCGCCCGCGAGCTCATCACGAAGCACATGCCTTTCGAGATCCGCGAAGGTCACCGCGCTCCGACCAACAATGACGAGGAGGCGGCATTGCGGGCCTGGTACCACACGCTGTACGAGCACGGGTTGCTCGGGGCGTCGTGGCCGGAAGCATGGGGTGGCGATCCCGACCACAGTCCTGTTCACGAGCTCATCGTGAAGGAGGAGCTGATTCGCGCTCGGGCACCGCGCCCGATCGACCAAGTCCAACTGGCCAGCCACGTGATCCTCAACTTCGGGACTGATACCCAAAAAGCCCAGTACCTCCCTCGGATACGCACCGTCGAGGACATCTGGTGTCAGCTCTTCAGCGAGCCCGACTGCGGAAGTGATCTGGCGGGCATTAAGGGGCGGGCGGAGTTGCGCAGTGACGGACGTTGGACCTTGAGCGGCCAGAAGACGTGGACCACTGACGGACACTGGGCACAGATGGGTCTCGCCCTCCTCCGGACCTCGAGCGATGGGCGCCGCCATGACGGGCTGACGGCATTCCTGGTGCCGATGGACTCTTCCGGGCTGGAAGTCCAACCGAAGCTGACGATCGGTGGTGCCTATGAGTTCAACGATGTCTTCCTGGATGGCGTCGTGCTCGAGTCATCCCAGGTTATTGGCACTGTCGGGAACGGTTGGGCGGTCGCGATGTCCGGCCTGGAGGTGGAGCGTTTCGGCGTGGGTGGGGACGTGCTCCTCCTCGATCTCCTCCTGTCCGACGTTGTCGCCGTGGCATCCGCTGTCCTCCTCGGAGGCGCACCGGCGTTCGATGGCTCGGACGTTCGGGCCGCGATCGGAGCGCTGCGGTCGGACGCATCGGCGGCTCGGGTGTTCGTCGACGACCACGTCGAACGAGCCCTGCAGGGGGCCGACGCGCCGGCAGACGCATCGATCGCCAAGGTCCTTTATTCGGAGGCGTACAACGCCATCGCGCGCTACGGAGCAGAACTTGTCACGGAGCACTTCCCCGTACCTGAGGAGGTGGCACCCGAGGCCCAGCGCCTGGTCGATGCCTGGCTCTGGTCGCGAGCCCTGACGATCTCCGGTGGGAGTTCGGAGGTCATGCGCAACATCATCGCCAAGCGGCGACTGCAATTACCTCAATAGAGAACCGGATCAGCTGGATCGACCAACGCGGCGAACGCCGCACCCACGCACTTTTGCTACTTGGGTGGCATGCGAAGGCCGCCGTCCAACCTGATGACCTCGGCGTTGAGGTAGGAGTTCCGAGCTATCGCAACCACCAGCTCCCCGAACTCGTCCGGTGTGCCCATCCTTCGTGGGAAGAGCACATCTTTGGCGAGGGACGCCTTGAGCTCTGCTAATGCTCGACCGAAGAGGGGCGTGTCCATTGTGCCGGGGACGATGGCGCAAACGCGGATCCCCACGACGGCCAGGTCACGTGCGACCGGCAACGTCATGGCGACCACGCCACCCTTCGCCGCGGCATAGGCAGCCTGCCCGGTCTGGCCTTCCAACGCGGCAACGGAGGCAGTGTTGACCAGGAGTCCCCGCTCGCCGTCGGGTCCGAGAGGGTCACACCTCATCATCGCTCGGGCGGCGAAGCGCATGACGTTGAAGGTCCCGACGAGATTGACCTGCACGACACGCTCAAAGATGTCGAGCGGGTGCGGCTCCCCTGCCCGGTTGACGATCCGAGCCGCGTGCCCGATTCCGGCACAGCTGACCGCAATACGCAGGGCAAGACCGGTTTCGGCCACCGTGCTCTCGATACCATCGGCTACCGCCCGCTCGTCGGCGACATCGACCTTGACGTACAAGCCGCCGATATCGGCGGCCACCAACGGTCCCCGCTCTTCGTCGAGGTCGGCGATGGCAACGATTGCGCCCGCTTCCGTGAGCGCACGGGCTGTGGCTTCGCCAAGGCCGGAGGCTCCTCCGGAGACGAAGGCCGCTGCGCCGCTCAGATCCATAACGCGTTCACCTGGAGATGATCGTTACCCCGGCGGTCCCTGGTGCACCGTAGAGCTGGGCGTACCCCACCTTGGGATCACCTGGCACCTGCCGCTCACCGGCGGCATTCCGCAATTGCAGGACCAACTCGTAAATCTGTCGAAGCCCAGAGGCGCCAATGGGCTCACCATTGGCCAAGAGTCCGCCGTCGGTATTCACGGGCAAAGGACCGTCGATCTCGGTGGCACCGTCGGCGATCAGCTGCTCCTGCTCGCCGTCCTTGCAGAATCCATTCTCCGCCATGTGGATGACCTCCGCCCCAGCGTCAGTGTCCTGAAGCTGGATCACGTCCACATTCTCGGGGCCGAGGCCGGCGCGTTCGTATGCCGCCTTCGATGCATCGGTCGTCGGAGCGTCCTCCCTCTGCAGCGGGGCTGACGGGCTGTGCACCTCGAATGCACCATACCGGCGGGTTCGCACCTCCGAGGCCCGGAGGAAGATGGGATTCGAGGTGTAGCGGTGTGCGATGTCTGCCTTGCAGAGCACAATGGCTGCCGCTCCCTCATCCGGGCTGCAGAACATGTACTGGGTGAGCGGGTCGTTGACCATCCGGGACTCAGCGATCTGCTCGACGGAGAGTGGGGTCTTCCGGAACGCGTTCGGATTCCGGGCGCCGTTTCGGTACGCCTTCGCGGCGACGGCGGCCAGGGTCCGACTGGTAATGCCGTGGTCATACATGTAGCGCTGGATCTTCATGGCGAAGAACTTCGGCGTGAGGAAGAGGCCCATCTCTCCGTACCAGCTTGGGAGGCTGTACTGCACGGGGTCGGCCTTGAAGGCCCCGACGGGGTGTTTGTCCATGCCGACGGCGACGCCGATGTCGTAGACGCCGAGCTCAATGGTCTGGGCAGCCATGCTGATGGCGCTGGCGGCCGTGGCACATCCGTTGTAGACGTCGGTGAACGGGATGCCTGTGAGCCCGAGCTTGTTCACGACGGCGTCGGGATTGTCCACCTCGTAGCTCCCGCCAAACGCGAACTGGACGTCGCTCCACTGCAAGCCCGCATCGCCCAAGGCGGACCGGGTTGCCTCCGCCGCCATGTCGATCGCTGACTTGCCAGGGAAGCGGCCAAAGGGATGGAGTCCCACGCCGATAATCGCGACGTCAGTCATTGGACGACTCCTTTGTCGGTGCAAACGCATAGGTCATGACTTCGCGTCCTTCGTCGTCGGTCCGAAACGGAAGCACGACCGCCTCGACCTTTTGGCCGATGTACGGCGCATTCTCACCAAACCCGATCAACCTCGCTTCGACGCGGAGCTGGTCCTCGAGTTCCACGTATCCGACGTAGTAGCGCTCGAAGTTCTCCGTTGTCTCGGGTCCGGCGTACGGCGGGGCAGGTGGCAGGAACTCCTGGCTGGTCCAGGTCCAAACAGTCCCTGTCGGAGAAAGGTCAACACGCTCCATTTCGCCGCCGCAGCGTGGACACCAGCCCTGAAGCGGGAAGGCGTAGGCGCCGCATGCCGCGCAGCAGGAGCCCACGAGTCGTGGCGCAGCAGCCGACCCCGAGAAGAGGTCTTCAGCGATCGGGACTTGTGTCATCTGCACTCCCTCATCTTCAATCCGCGGCTCGGACTCCGCTGCTCGGCGCCTTGCCGCAGCCATCGCTCCTGGTCGGGCGGGTTGATTCCAATGGTCTTCGGATTGATAGCGATGTCGAAATCATGTCATCGGGAAGCGATGTGTGCAATCGCGTGCACTCGGCGGCCTGGGGTTGAACGGGAGAGTTCGCGCCGACCGCAATCCGCACATCAGTGAGATCAGGTGACCTCGTAATATCCGCCGGGATGCCACCTCCAGAAGACGCCACCGAACGGTCACCGCGTCGATGGGGCGGCGACCGGGCGCTTCTCGATGACGACGAGGCGCGTCGCCGATTGCTCGACGCGACCGGCACCTGCATCGTGCGTCGCGGCAACGCCCAGATTCGCATGTCCGAAGTCGCCGACGAGGCGGGGGTCGCCCGCTCAACGGTGTACCGCTACTTCCGTACGCGGGACGATCTCATCCTGGGCCTCCTGCTGAGTCGGGTCGACGCCGCACTTGAGACGGTGGTGCGATTACTACGGAATCCCGACGACGCTGCGACATGCCTGCCAGAGATCATCCTCAAACCGATCGGGCTCGTCGAAGGCAATCCGCTGAACGAAGCCCTCTTCTCCGAGCGCAGTTCAGCATTTATCACATCCCTGGAACTCAGTTCCGAACCGCTCCTCGATGCGTCCCTGCGCCACTTCGGGCCTTTGCTCGAGCGATGGCGCGACATCGGGCGACTCCATGCCGACCTCGATGTGCGCGAGACCGTCCGCTGGATCAACGCCGTATCCCTCATCCTTTTGTCGCCGCCGTGGCGCTCTCGTTCACCGAGTTCCAAACGGCTGTTCCTTGAGCACTATCTCGTGCGAGCCCTCGTCTTGGAAAAAAGCACGTAGATCCGCACATCGGGCTGTCTTGCTCGACTTTCGGACAACAGGACATTTTGCTAACATTGTCCTATCTGCCGATGAGGGCGCCGGGGGGCCGGTACGTGCATCGTCGGCACGAAGGGAGTTGTGCCGACGATGCCGACATATGACCTCGTTATCAAAGGGGGCACTGTTATCGACGGCCTCCAGACCCCCAGGTACAAGGCGGATGTCGCGATCAAGGATGGCAAGGTTGCGCAGATCGGTCACGTGAACGCGGCGGACGGTCAGGAAGTAGTCGACGCGTCGGGCAAGGTCGTCGCACCCGGTTTCGTCGACCTCCATACCCACTATGACAGCCAGGTCTTCTGGGATCCATGGTGCACGATGTCCGGATGGCACGGCGTGACAAGCGTCGTCATCGGTAACTGCGGCTTCGGGTTTGCTCCATGCAAGCCCGAGGACCGGGAGCGGGCCATGTTGAGCCTCGCCCGCAACGAAGCGGTTCCACTGAAGACCATGAAGGCTGGGATGCCCTGGGACTGGGTGACGTTCGAGGAGTTTCTCTCCAGCGTCCAACGGACCCCAAAGGGCGTCAATGTCATGTCGTTTGTTCCGCTCGCTCCGCTGTACGGGTACGTGGTCGGTATCGATGAGGCGAAGAGCCGGCGGTGCACCGACGAGGAGCTGGACACAATGTGCCAAATGCTCGTCGCCGCCATGGAGGTCGGCGGATGCGGATTCAGCGCACAGGTGGCCGGTGAGGTCGGGAATGTCCAACTCGACTACGACGGCACCCCAATGGTCACGGACATGATGACCGAACGCGAAGTCGTGGCGTTCAGCCGCGCTCTCGGGAGTCTCGGACGAGGCGTGGCCCAGCTGACAGGTTCGTTGGACTGGGCCGAGATCATGGCGCGTGAGAGCGGGCGCCCGATCATCTGGAACGCACTTCTGGCCGATGGCGCCCTCAACCAACACGGCAGCCAACAGCTGTCCCACAAGGACGCGCTGAAACGGCTTGCCTACATGAACGAGGAGGAGGGACTACGAGTCTTCGCGCAGGCGCTCACCACCAACTTTGCATCGGAATTCACGCTTGAGGACTACAACCTGGCCGACACGATCCCCTGCTGGCGCGAGGCCTGTCTCGGGAGCGTCGACGACAAACTCGTCAAGTTTGCCGACCCCAAGCGTCGAAAAGCGATGAAGGACGTGCATGAGGAACGAGGAGGCCTCTTCGGCGCCGGCTACGACCTGACCGAGATCAAGGTGCACTGGATTTCGAGCGATGTTCTGGGTGCGACCGACCTCAAAGACACGTACGAGGGTTTCACTATTGGTGAGATTGCGGGGCGCGAAGGCAAGCACGAGATCGATGCCTTCCTCGACGTGGCTGTGGCGGGCCAACTCCGAGTCGGCTTCGCGACACCAATGATTTTCACGCCACCGGAATCAATGAAGGAGGTTGCGACCTCCCCCGTCGCACTCCCCGGCGTCAGTGACGGTGGGGCCCACACCAAATTCATCACCACGGCGCGCTACGCCACCGAGATGTTGGGCTACTGGGTTCGGGAACACGAGATCATGTCCCTGGAAGAGGCGCATTGGCGACTCTCCTACTACCCCGCCATGGCGGCGGGCCTCAAAGGTCGCGGCCTCCTCGCCGAAGGCGTGCCAGCGGATGTCATTGTCTACGACCCGCACACTGTGGACAGCCTGCCCCAGGAGCGAGTCTTCGACTACCCAGCAGGAGAGTGGCGGTTGATCCAGAAGGCCGTGGGATACGACCGAATCATCGTCAACGGTAAGACCACCTTCATCGACGGCGAATGCACCGGGGCCACGCCCGGGAAGCTCCTCTTGCACGGGACGGATTGAAAGGAGGAGTCACGTGACTGACCCCGAAAGCGACACTATCTTCGACGCCGACAATCACTACTGGGAGCCGAGCGACGCCTTCACGCGCCACCGCGACCCTACGTTCATGGATCGCGGCATTCGTCTCGTCGAGATCGACGGAAAACCGCACTACTTCGTCCATGGCGAACAGCATCCGATCATTCCGGGCCCCGGAGACGCACACCCGCGTCCTCGGCCTGGCGCCCTGTACGACTACTTTGCCGGCAGGAGCGACAAAGCTGCGCTCTCCGATGAGCTTACGGCCGAGAATCCGGATGAGCATCCGGAGTGGTTCAATCGGGATGCTCGCATCCTGCGGATGGACCAGCAAGGGGTAGAGGCAACGTGGGTCTTTCCCTCACACGCCGTTTGCGTGGAGGGTCCGATGCAGCCGGACATCGAAGCATCACTCGAGGTTCTCCGAGCCTTCAACCGATGGCTCGACGAGGATTGGGGGTTCGCCTATCAAGATCGGATATTCGGCGTGCCGTTCTTGTCCCTGTCCGACCTCAACCGCGCCATCGTCGAGCTGGAATGGGTCATAAGCAGAGGTGCTCGAGTCATCACCCTGCGCAATGGCCCGGTCTTTACTCCGGAAGGTTGCCGATCACCATCCGACCCGGCATTCGATCCATTTTGGGCCCGCGTCGCCGAGGCCCGCTTGGTGGTCGCCCCTCACGCCGGATTCGATGACGGCTACCGAGAAGTCGACGAGGCCGTCGCTCGGGCCTGGGGTTACGGGGGGTCACGTCTTGATCGCAAAGGTGGCACTGACGCACTGACTCTTTTCGAGCCGTTCGTGAACCTGCTGCAAAAGCACCGACTCGTTGAGGACTTCGCCATCGCTCTGGTGGCTCACGGCCTGTTTCAGCGAATCGAGGGCCTGAGAATCGCCTACATCGAAAACGGCGCAACCTGGGTGCCGGATCTGTTGCACAAGCTGGATCTCTACGGTGGCCAGAATCATGACTTGTTCACGAGTTCGCCCGTCGAGCAGTTCATTGACCATTGCTGGGTGGCCCCGTTCGTTGAAGACAGCGTCGAGGCCCTTGCGGCGCACCTCCCGGTGGAGCGAATCCTCTTCGGATCCGACTGGCCCCACGCCGAGGGCATGGCGGAACCACGCGACTTCCTGAAGAAGGTCGCATCGTTCTCGCTCGTGGACCAGCGCAAGATCATGGCGGAGAATGCCCGAGAACTGACGTTCGGCCGCTGATCCGACTCAACCAAGAGAGCTCAAGAGTCGCCAGCGCTCAAGATTCGCTCAGGTCGAGGGCGCTGCGTCCGAACGCACGCTCAGCATACGACGAGTAGTCAGGACCGGCTCGGAGCGAATTGCCTCCATCGACAGCAAGTGTCTGACCTGTGATCCAGCGTGATTCAGCAGACAGGAGGAAACGAACCACGTTCGCCACGTCTTCCGGCGCGCCCACTCCCCTTAATGGAGTTTGTTCAACATAACTGTTCCAGACCGCCCCACCTCGCTCAATCCCTTCCATAACTTCGGTGGTAATGAAACCGGGTTGGAGCGCGTTGAAGCGGACACCGGCGTGGCCGTACTCGTCGGCCGCATTTCGGACCATCGACTCAATCCCGGCCTTGCCTACCGGGTAGGCCCCGAAGTACCGGTGCGTGACATGGCCCGCAATAGATGACATCGCGACAAACGAACCTCCACCTGACTGTGCTAGATGTGGGACGGCGTGCTTAATGCAAAGGAGGGTGCTCACGACATTGAGGTTGAGAATCCGGACGAACTCATTGACATCTTGGAGGTGATAGGGGGCAATGCCGCCACCACCGCCTGCGTTTGCCACCACTCCATCCAATCCGTTCCCGAACGAGATTGCGGACGCCATGAGCCGGATGACATCTTCCTCGACCGTCACGTCGGCAACAACGGTCGAGACTTCTCCACCTGCAGCGCGGATACCGTCTGCTGTAGCGTCCAACTTGCTCTGTGTTCGTCCACAAATTGTGACTCTGGCCCCCTCGTCGGCGGCCTTCCGAGCGCAGGCCGCTCCGATGCCGGTGCCACCTCCGGTCACAACCACGGAAGCACCCGCTAAGGATCGGTTGGTCATCGCAGCGCCCCTCTGTCGAGAATGGATGAATAGGTCATATGCAGAGAAAGTACGGTCAATGGACGAACCGATCGCTGGCGTCCCAATAGCGGGAGCGCAGGGCTTTCTTGTCGGGCTTGCCCAGTGGGCTCATGGGAATCGACGCAACGACTTCGACGCTCTTCGGCGCGTAGTGCGGACCTTTCTTATCCTTCACGAGGGCGATCAATTCTGCAACGTCGAGGACAACATCTTCTCGCGGGACCACGATGGCGGTTACAGCCTCCCCCCACTTCTCATCGGGGATTCCAACCACAGCCACCGCGGCCACGCCTTCGTGCGTGGCGATGACATCTTCGACCTCTCTCGGAAACACGTTGAATCCGCCCGATACGATCATGTCTTTCTTTCGATCAACGATGGTGAGGAACCCCTGCCGATCCCTTCGGGCAACATCGCCCGTGTGGAGCCACCCTCCTCTGAGAGCCTCGGAGGTCTCCTCCGGCTTGTTCCAATAGCCCTTCATGACGAGGGGTCCCCGAACGCACAGCTCACCCGGCTTGCCCTCAGCGACTTCAGCGCCTTCGTCGTCCAGGAGGGCGACCTTGACCCACGGAACCGGACGGCCGCATGACGCCAGCCTCGCCAGATCGTCGGGATCATGGTCCTCCTTTCGGAGCGAGCACAACGCCTGGGGACACTCGGTCTGGCCGTAGAATTGAAAGAAGATCGGGCCGAGTTTTCGGATCGCCTCCTGCAAGCGTGTGGGAGACATCGGTGAGGCTCCATAGAAGATCGTCTGGAGACTCGAGAGATCGGTCCGGGTGAAGTTCGGATGGTCCAACAGCGCGTAGATCATCGATGGCACCAGCATCGTCGTCGTGATCCGAAAATCCTCGATCGCCTGGAGTACGGCGCCGGCCTCGAACGCAGGCAACACGACCATTGATCCGCCCACCAGCAGGAGCGGAACGAACATTGACGATCCTGCGTGGCTGAGGGGCGTACATACCAGGTGCCGCACTTCGTCCGGCCATTGCCACTCGGACGCCATGATCTGGGCCATGAGAGCACTACCGCGGTAGGTGTTCATCACTCCTTTTGGCTTCCCGGTCGTTCCCCCGGTGTAGGCAAGCGCCGACAGATCCTCCGGGTCGACATTCGGAGCAATGAGTTCTTCCGCCTCGCGGGAGCCGGCCAAGGCCACGAGGTCCACGCTGACGTCAGTCTCCCCATACGAGAGTAAACGAGTGAGTCCTGGGAGTCGGTCGTGCAGTTGTTCGGCCCTCTCAGAGAACACCGGGTCGAAGATCAGCGTGTCGATTCCGGCATCCTCGAGCACGTATGCATGGTCGTCGAGCGATCCAAGCGGGTGCAGCGGGGTATTGCGGCAACCGCTGACCATCACGGCCCCCATGGAACACAGGACCTCTGGACGATTCTTCGACAGGGTGGCGACGCCTTGGCCCTGGCTGATGCCTTGGGCTCGAAACGCCTGCACATAGCGACTGATCTCGTCGCGCATCTGCGCGGCCGTGAGCACGTCACCGCCGACATAGAGACAAGGTCGATTCCCATTGCGTTCGAGCGCAGTGATCAGCAGGTCCGGGAGGAACTGTGGACGGGACAGTTCGTTCACGAGTCCTGTGCCTCCTTAAGTTCGAGCCTGCGCTCTTTTCGCGGCAACACCGGGCCAGGCGGGAACGACTCGTGGATACCCAGCTCCTCTAGAGCGAGCATCGTGAGCGGGTGAATCGCATAGGCGTACTCGACGAAGCGCAGATCGTCACTCTCGCCCACGTCGACGAGATGTGAGCCCACCAGATTGATCGTCGCCATCTTGAGCCTCTCGAGCGCTCGGTACCAAGGGCGATGCTTCGCCTCGATCCCCGAGAGCTCCTCCCAGCGGGCAACGAACTCATCGACGGACAGTGCACCAGGGAGGGTCGTGAATGATCCAGGAATCGTCCAGAGCAACTCGGCCCAACCAATGTCGGTCAGCGGATCTCCGATGGTGGCCATCTCCCAGTCAAAGACGGCAGTGACTTCACAGCCCTGGAAAGCGAAATTTCCAGGCTTGGCATCTCCGTGAACGAGTGTGACTGAAGGGCACTGTTCTGGCTGCTGGTCTCGAAGCGCCCCCACCAATCGTTCGAGCGCCGGGATTGGACCGCGTTGGACCCGTCGTATCTCGTCCGACCAGAACTCGAGCTCGCGGTCCAGATGCCTAGCCCCATCGCCGATGCGCTCCAAATCGGTCGCCTGAAGATCAACGCCGTGAATAGCAGCGATCTGTTCGATCATGCCGTCGCACATTCGCCGAACACATGTCGGGTCGGTGGCGAGTTGCTCCGGCACGTCCTGCTCATAGACGTCTCCTCGCAGCCACTCCATCGCATAAAACTCTCGTCCGAGCACATCGCCCGACGGTTCGAACCACAGTGGATGCGGCGCTCGGACCGGCGTGGACTCGAGGCCTCGGAGAATGTCGAATTGCCGCTTCAGGTCGTACGGCTCGAGGAGACCGGGAGCCGGTGGTCGGATACGGAAGACCACGTCTTTCCGGTGTTCCCCATCGGCATCACCCCATCTGACCGTGAAGTACAGGGTCTCGGCGGAGTGCCCCAACTCGGCTCGCCCAAGACCTTCCACGCGTACATCGTCGGCGCCGGGCAGTTGCGAAGCCACCCACCTCGTGACACGAGCCTCCGTCTCCATCAACGTGAAGCGAATCGAATGCGAACGCGGTCGTAAGCTCGGGCAAATGTCGCCGGAATGACCTTGGGTTCATCAGGATCACAGAGTTCCCAGTCCGGCATCCGACGCAGCATCTCCTCGAACATCACTCGGATCTCAAGCCGGGCAAGCTGCGCGCCCAGGCAGAAGTGGGTGCCGAAGCCGAATGCCACGTGCCGATTGTGCGCTCGTGTCACATCGAGGACGTTCGGCTGCGCGAAGATCCGTGGGTCACGATTTGCCGACGGGTAGAGCAGAAGCAGCTCATCCCCCTCGCTGATCGTCTGACCCTGGAACTCATGATCAGCCGTCGCTGTGCGACGCATATTCAAAACCGGAGTAACCCAGCGAATGAATTCCTCGACTGCGGTACTGGACAAGAGATCCGGGTTCTCAATCAGAAGACGTCGTTGTTCGGGCTGCAGGGCCAGCTCCCGGATCATGGAACCGATGACCGTCCGGGTTGTCTCCGCACCACCATCGAGAATGAGGACCGTTTCCTCGAGGACGTGCTTGTCGTCCCAACCTTCCTGGTGAGCCCACAACGAGATCAGATCGTCCCGTGGCTCGACCCGTCGTTCTGAGATCAACGCCAAAGTGACCTCCGTCCACTCCTGCATCACGGAGATGATTTCTGGGTGCGTTGCATGCGGCGGCCCTTCGGCCGATGTCTGGCCGGCGAGCATCATCACTCGCTCAGACCAGTAGCGGACACGCTCCCACAGCTCGGGCGGGTATCCGAGCAGCTCCCCGACCATCATGGCGGGAAGGCGTGAAGCAATCGCTTCAATTGCTTCACATTCGCCAAGCGGCAGGACCGCGTCGAGGATCTCGGTCACGACCTGGCGAATGTGATCCTCGTGACCTCGGACCGCCCGAGGAGTGAATCGGCGAGCGACCAGGCTGCGCTGCGCCTGATGGTCGGGATCGTCGAGGTTGATCATGGATTGATCGGAGGACAGGTCGATGTGGGGCCGCGAACCGCGAAAAGAGGAGTAGCGAACGCCATCACGCTCCACCGCCATGATGTCGTCGTACCTCGAGATTGCCCACAGCTTCTGGACCGGATCCCAGTAGACGGGTGCTTCGTCACGAAGCCAGCGGAAGGCCTCCCACGGATCAACGTAGAATAAAGGGTCCAGCACGTTGACGGGCGGCATCCCTGCGGTATCCGTGGTCACGAGATCAGAAGTAGGACACTGCGCGGTCGGATTCAGCTGTCAGGCCAAATTCAGGCCACTCTCCGCCGATGATGCTTTCTAGGATCCCGTAACCAGTTGCGTCTCCCTCGCGAACTCTGATTGGCGTATCCCGCAACTGTCCCAGCAACGCCAGGTGTTCGTCGTCCCAGCAGTCAGCGATGTGCTCACCGTCGAGGCGCAACGGACCCATCCACGAACCATGAATGTGCCCCTCCCAGGAGCCGTAGCCCGCTGTCTTCAAGAAGAATCCGGACTCCCCCAGAGCTTCGATCTCGATGCGTCGCGTCTCGCCGCTCTCCATCACCAAAAGGAGCTCACCACCACGCACAAAGCGAGTACGAGGGTCATACCGCATCCGCGGCTCGGCGGATCGGACCAACGCTTGGCTGCCATCTGCCTCGTTGACGTAGGCCGATGTCCGATTCCAGGCCCCGCCAGTGGTGTTGATCGCCGTCTCATAGTAAGAGCCATCAGGTCTGCGAAAGAACGACGGCGTCCACTTCATCATGCCCCGGGGCGGCGCGGTACTCGGCTTTTCTCTCGTCGAGCGGATCAAATCAGCTGGAGCCGCTCCCACGGCTTGACGGACTCCCCATGAATGGTCGCGAAAGCCGAATGCTCCTTCGTCGCCGAGCTCGTAGGTCTCGCCCTCAATGGTGATCGTTCCAGTCGCCCATCCGCCTTGGTGGTAGCGGATCACGTTGACATCGACGCGGTTCGAACGGCGATTGCGGACCAAGTTGCGTTCCTCGAAAAACGGCGGCGTCACGCCAGAGAGCACCACGTCAAAGGAGATCGGCTGGATGTCGTTCGCTTCGAGCCGGACCCGAATTTGCTTGAGCGGCTCAATGACCTCGTAGACAATCGGTCCGACGGCTACTTGCTCCGGTGCCGAGCGAAGCTCGCGACTGCCTCGCACGGTCCACTGCTCGCGACCACGGGACACACCCCCGAATCCGTCGATGATGCCCCGGTTGTGGTACTTGCCGAGTCCGAAGTCGAGCTGCACTGAGCCGTCCGTCCGGGCGATGGATACCCAAATCTTCTCGGTCCAGGAGTAGTCCGATTCCCCTACCGTCGAGAAGGTCTCGACAATCTGGTGGTTCAACGTCTCGTCCGCACCGCCCAACGGGCCAATGTCGTGAATCGCCACTCTTTAACCTCCAAATGAGCTTCAACCAGCCAATTCGCGGAATCAGCGTGCATCCCCCGGACCGGCCCACTCGAGGAATATGCCTGCCAATCGGTCAGTCATATTCTTGATATTGATGTCAAACTCTATCAAACACCGAGCGATCTCAGCCAGTAGTGCCATGGCGCGGCCTTCATGGTCACACACCGATCGAGCGGTCACCGACTTCGCTCCCTCACCACTCCGATCAAGGCGGTCCCATCGACTTTGCTCCCTAGACGACCTCAATCGATTGTTGATCCCTCACGGCAGCACAAGAGCGACGCGCCATCGAAAGGAACATTTTGTCGGCGAGCGGGCCACGAGAGCCAACCGACGTCAAGGACCCGATGACAGTGATCATGGGCCCGTGAAGCAACCCGATTCGATAGTCGGTCGAACAGCGGTCGAACGTGTAGTCCGTGACACCTTGGGATCGCAACGTCTCGTAATATCCCCTGACGAGCTGACCCTCCTGCTCGCGTCGCTGCTCGGTCGGAAGGCTCGTTCCGATGAAGTAGCCAAGGTCGCGGCTTGGCAGTGCAGTCATGAGGGTCTGCCAATCGACAACCACGACATCCGTACCAGCGGGGTGGAGCATGAGATTGTCCAAACGGTAATCGCCGTGGATCAGGGAAAACGGTTCGGAGTGATTCAACTGCCATTCGAAGAACACCTCGGCCGCCGCCTGGAGTGTGAGGATGTCATCCTCGTCAAGAACGTTTGCGTAGCGGGCAATAAACTGTTCCGTCCCCTTTCGAGCGATGTCCGCTAGGAAGGCGGCTCGCTCTTCGGTGAGGGGCAGCAGAAAGTCGACCTCCCTGAGCGTGTTGTCGTTCCAGCGGGACGCGTGCAATCGCCCCAGGTTTTCTACTGACTTTGCAGCTTCGCTGAAGGAGCACCCATCGGCCTGACGTCCCGGCCGCCGAGGAGCAAGGTCTTCCAATAACAGCGTGAATCTCGTTCCATCATCACTGATCGCTGCATACCAACACGTTGGCACTCGCACATCGACGGTCGGAGCAAGCTGTTGGTAAAAGCCAACTTCGTTTCGGTGGCCCGTGGCCACCCGCCGCCGTGCGTCCTCGAGACCTTCGGCAAACTTGGCTATCAGCGTTCGGGCGCAACCGTCTGCGTCAATTGTGAGACGGTAGGTCGAGGACGTTTGCCCGGTCCCGATCGGCTCGACCCCGATTGACCGCACCTCACACCCAAGGGCAATACCAAGCCACTCCCTATTCAGCTCCTCTACCGAGACCACGGTGGAGCTCACGCCACAGATCTTCCGGGGTTGGACGGCTTGTGGCGTAACTTTTCTGGACGTTGCATTCGGTACGACGCAATAATCGGCTCGAGTTCAGCCGGCGTGGCACCGTGGAGGATGACGCTATCTGCGCCGAGGTCGAACTGCCTAAGAATCGTTTCGGTACACCGCTGAGCAGTGCCGGTCGCCGCGGCGGCCATCCACTCGGCCGGCAAAATGGTCGAAAGATATTCCAAGTCCCCGGTCGTCGCTCTGGCATCAAAGGCGCCCGTGAACTCCCTGACGAATGGGTCCGAGCGGAACCGCTCGAGAACCGCCGGGTCCCACTCGTTGGCCTTCACCAGCACATCTCCGTAACCCCGGAGGTATGAGGCCAGTCGTCCAACCGTCTTCTTGAGCCGCAGGTCCTCGTCGATGTGGTCCCCCACGGTCGCCAGAACCGACCAAATGCGGACCTCGCTCGGATCCCTACCGGCGCGCTCTGCGCCACGCCGTACCGCCGTAACTGACCTCTCGAGCGCCTCATCAGAGAAGAACGTGTGGAGAACGACGGCATCCATACAGCTACCAGCAAATTCAAGCGTCTTCTCACCGATGGCGACCAGCATCACGGGTATCTCCTCGTGGAAGGTGTCGTCCTGATGCAGATACGGATACCGCCCGGCCGGACCGTCATGGCCCGTGACCGTGCCACCGTTCCACAGCTTGCGGAAGATTGTGATGGCGTCCAGAATCTGGTCACTGCATATCGGCGACAAACCCATGGCTCGGAACAGCCCGTCAAACCCGCGTCCGAGGCCGAGCGTAAACCGACCTCCCGTGAGGCGGTGCATGGTCGTCGCGAACGTCGCTGTGACGAGCGGATGGCGGGTGTTGTGGTTCGTAGCCGCCGTCGCAATGCCGATGCGCTCGCTCACCGCCGCGGCGGCACCACACAAAGTCGGCGCGTCCTTCAGGTTGAACCGCTCGGAGATGAATGCCGCTCCCAACCCAAGGTCTTCGGCCAGACGGACCTCATCGACAAGATCCCGGGGGGAATCGGAGTGGCCGGCCAACGTGTAGAACCCCAGCTCCGTCAAGAGCTCGCGTGACTCCTCGGCTCCACCCGTGCTGCCGATCCCGCTCATCGCGCCGAAACCTTCACAGGCATCCTCTTGACGCCGTTGATGAAGTTACTCACGAGGTAGTCAGGATCGCCACTTTCAATAGACACGACCCGTTCGGCCAGGCGAGAAAACAAAGCGCGCAGCTGCGTTCGTGCCAGGTTCGCTCCGAGGCAGAAGTGCGGTCCCCCGCCTCCGAAACCCACGTGAGGATTGGGACTCCGGGTCACGTCGAATTGGTTGGGATCCTGGAACACAGACTCGTCACGATTCGCTGACTCATAGAACATTACGACGGCGTCACCCTCCGCGATGCGGACCTTTCCGAGCGTTGTCTCAGCGGTGGCGGTGCGCCGAAAGTGGATTACCGGGGAAGAGAAGCGCACCAACTCCTCGACGGCCGAAGCAAGCAGGGAACTGTCGTTGACGAGGAGATCCCACTGTGCGTGGTTGTCTGCGAACAGTTTGAGGGCGTGGCTCGTCGTGGTCTTCGTCGTGTCGTTGCCCGCGGTGCTGAAGAGGACGAAGATGCCGCCGAGCATTTGGTCGGACAGCGGCTCACCATCGAGCTCACTGTGCACCAGGGTTGACAGGATGTCGTCGCCTGGGTTCGTCCGACGTTCTCCGAGAAGTTCCGCCGCGATCCTGTGCATCGTCGTACCCGCTTCAATGGCAATCGTCGCTTTTTCGGTTTCACTACCTCCAAACTCAGGATCCTGCGCCGTCATCTGTGCCTCGGCGGCCGAGTACAGGTCGTTCCGCATCGACTCAGGCACGCCCATCATCTCGCTGATCGTCCACAGCGGGAGCTTCCTTGCGAAGTCCTGGACGACGTCGCCACCGCCGCTATCGACGAACTCGTCGACGATCCGCCGGGCCTCGCTCTGGATCCGGTCCTCGAGTTGGGCAACTCGCCTCGGCGTGAAGGCTCCACTCACCACTCGCCGCAGCGCCGTCTGACGCGGTGCATCCATGACAAGGAATGAGGCATTGAGCTCGAGGAGGTCAACCGGTACGTCCCCGAGTCCGACTCCTTGCCCAGAGCAGAAGAGTTCAGGAGTCCGGCTCACGTGGACCACGTCTTCATGGCGAGTCACGGCCCAAAACCCTCGCGCAGAGCGCACCATTCCAAAATCGGAGGGCTCCTGGAAACTCACTGGTGTCGACCGTCTGAGTTCGGCGAAGGTCACGGCACGAGACGCAGCCGGCTGGGACCAAAATGCAAGAGACGAGACGTTTGGCGTCGCTGAACTTCCACCGGGCATGGTCACTCCTTGGTTCGCGGTTTTTCGTGGATCAGCCAACGGCATTGATGAAGCGCTGCAGCTCACCAGGAATGTCGTCGCCCGCTGGTTGATATGCGATCTCGGTGACGCCTACATCTCGGAGCTGAGCGACGCGGTCGCGCAGTTCCGCGGCAGTGCCCGTAAACGACACCTTCGGGAGCAGGTCGATACCCGCGATGACCGCCGGACGGTCGCGATCCGAGACGCGCGCGAGGTGGCCTTCGTGCACAGCCAGATGACGGCGATCAGGGCCGATCTCTTCGATCGCCTCCCGCCACAGTTGGCCGCCGGGCAGGCCGTCGACCGCGTCAGCGCCTCTTCGCTCGTACGAACCGTGATACACGACCGCCACCGCATGCCCCGCAGCATTCATGACCCTTTCGTCGTTCAAGGTCTCGTTCGCCCCGAGGACGGTTCCAAACGTCAGAATGCCCCGCCACGAGGGGAGGTCATCTCCGATTGGGGGCAAGCCGGAGCCGAAGATCCCATCTCCGATGCCCGCGGCGAGTGCCCGGCCCTTCGGTCCGTCGGCGCCGATAAATATCGGCACCTGAACGGGGTCCCGATCAAGCAGCTTGATGACCGCACCCTCCCAGACGGCTTCCTCGCCCAGCAGCAGGCTCCGGACGACCCGGACATAGTCACCGACGTCCGCCCAGCGCATTGGTGGCTGGCCAAGGGTGTAGCGACCGGTGAATCCTGCTCCGATTCCTGCCGCGGTGCGTCCGGGAGCAAGCTCTTCGAGGGTGGCGATGGCGGCCGCGTTCACTATCGGGTGGCGGAGCGAAGGAATCAGCACCGCAGGCCCCAAGCCGATGCGCGACGTTCGGAGGGCCGCGAGGCTCAGGGTCATCCAGACATCGGGATACAGCGCCGGGGAGTCGTAGCACCAAGCCCGCTCGTACCCGATTTGCTCTGCGAGCACGATGTGGTCGGGAGTTGCAGAGGAGGGGGCAAAAGCGCAAGAGATGCGCACGGAGGTGACCTCGTTCGGTTCCGCCGTCATGAGACGCTGTCGGGGATGATGACCGCCCGCCCCGCGACCCGACCTGCGGCCAAGTCTCGATAGGCGTCCAATGCCCGGTCGAGCGAGTACGTGTTGATCCGCGGCTTGATGAGCCCGCGGGCAGCGAGCTCGAGCACATCGGCCAACTCAGAGCGACTTCCCCAATAGACCGACTGGAGAGACACCTCGTAGGCCTGGCTCAGGAAGCTGAACGCCATGGAGCCCCCCGCCACTCCGACAAGGGTGAGATCCCCCAAGGACCGGGTGCATGCCGCGCCGAGGGCGAGGGTCGCGTCTGTGCCGACGCAATCCAAAACCAGATCCGCACCGCGCTTGTTGGTCGCCGCTTTCACGTTCTGCACCGCGTTGTCGCCGGCTTCAAACGCCGATTCCGCCCCGAGTGAGAGCGCAAGGTCGAGCGCATCAGCCTTGGTATCGAGGGCAATGACCCTCGCCGAGGAGGTTGCTTTCAGGATCTGAATGGCGAGGTGTCCAAGGCCGCCGACGCCGATGACGAGCGCTGTCGACGTCGGCCCGAGCTTCCGCAGCGACCGGCGCACAGCGTGGTAGGGGGTAACTCCCGCGTCGGTCAGGGGCGCAGCCTCTACTGGAGTCAAGCCATCAGGGAGTGGGATGAGATACCTGGCATCGGGCACGAGCATGTAGTCGGCCATACCGCCATTCAGGCCCAGGCCGCCTCCCGCGCCCACCTGCGATCCATCGGGCGCTTCGCAGTAGTTCTCCATTCCGACGCTGCAGCGCACACAGGAGCCGCATCCCCACGCACCGTAGACAGCGACCGGCTGGCCCGTTTCGACTGACGTCACGCCCGTTCCAACAGAATGGACCCACCCGGCATTCTCGTGACCCAGAGTGAACGGCAGCGAAAACGGAACCGTGTCGCCCGTGCCATGCATCATGTGCAGGTCCGAGTGGCAGGCTCCTGCCGCACCGATCCTGACCACGACTTGCCCGGGTTCCGGAATCGGCTCATCTATCTCGACAAGTTCGGCTTCTTGGTGCCACGTGCTGATCTGAAGTGCGCGCATCTGCTGTTCTCTCGGTCCAGTCGCTCTGCTGTCTCAGCGGTCCCTGCTCAGCAGTCGAGGTGCCTCGCGATGCACCTCGCCACCATCGACCACCATCGTCTCTCCGTTGACCCAGGTGGCATCGTCGCTGACCAAAAAGAGTGCGGCATGAGCCACATCGTCTGGCCGACCCAGTCGGCCAACGGGAATCGAATCAAGGTACGCAGCGCGCGACTTCGGTTGCGTCGGGTCGGTCATCGGTGTCTCCACGAAGCCCGGTGCGATCGCATTGACACGGATACCCCGGGGGCCCAGCTCAAGGGCCGAGACCCGCGTCAGCATCTCGACCCCGGCCTTCGCGCAGCAGTACGCCACCATTCCCTCGCCGGGTTGACGGCCGTAGATGGACGCGAGATTGACGATCACGCCACCGTCACCGTGAGCGAGCATTGCCTTTGCTTCATGTTTGACCGCGTGAAATACACCCGTCAGGCAGACGTCAATGACGGCATTCCACTGCTCGGCCGAATGGTCATGGATCGGCCCCAAGGTCCCGATCCCTGCAGCGTTCACGGCCATATCGACTCTGCCGAACGATTCGTCCGCGAGACCAACCAGGCGCTCAAGATCTTCCTCCCTGGTCACGTCGATGACTGCAACGGTGCAACGCTCCGCGCCGATGGACTGCCGGACCTGCTCCAAGAGCGCTTCATTGCGATCCCCGATGACCACCATGGCACCCTCTTCGGCGAACAGCTCCGCCGTGCGTCGTCCGATGCCTGAAGCGCCGCCGGTGAGGACCGCCGTCCGACCGGCCAGGCGACCGCTCACCGTTCTGTCCTCATCGGGAGCCGGGCCCATAGGCCCGCCATGCGTTGTCACGGCGCCTCCGGTCCCTTCTCTGTGTCACTCGCGTCTGACCATTCCAATCTGACATTGATATCAGAATAGGCTTTGAGTATAGAGTAGATTTCGTGACGCACCTTGAAGGAATACCTTCCGATCAACTCCCCGATGTCCTCGTCACGGGCTCGACTGACGTGCAGATGGCATTCATCTCGCTGTCCGCTCGTGAGCCTGACGGCCGGGACGCTGACTACATCGCCTGGCACTCTCTCGACCACCGGCCTGAGCAGTACAGACTCTCCGGACTGCGCAACTCCTTGCGCCTGGTGTCTACGCCGGCGTGTCGAGAGGTTCGTGCCGCAAACGACGGGCGTTACGACGCCGTTGACCACGTCATGACCTACCTCTTCAGCGACCCCGGGGCAATCTCGGGCTTCAACGACCTCGGCGCGGCGCTTCACGAAGGCGGCCGGATGCCGCTCCGCCTTCCTACCGTGGAATTCATGACGGCGGACCTGGCCGGTCGCCTGGCGGCGCCAAGCGCGGTCGCAGGTGCTGACGTCATCCCGTGGCGCCCAGCGCAGGGCGTCTATCTGATTATCGAGACTGCAGATGCCCCGGTTCCCCCGGACGAACTGATTGACGTCCCAGGTATCGCCGGCATCTGGTGGTACCGCGGGGCTCTGGCCCCAGCTCCGTATTCGACGGATGCCCGCGGGATGCAAGTCACGTATTGCTACTTGGATGACGAACCGGTGATCACAGCCGAACGCCTGGAGGACAAGATGCGACGGCGCTGGGCGTCGGGCGACATCACCGGGCTCCTGGCTGCCCCATTCCACACGCTGGCTCCGTTCGACTGGGATCGCTATCTCCCTGGCGTCGAACACGCATGAGCGCACTCTCCCCTGCGCCTTGGCGGTGGGCGCGACTTCATATGAGGACCCGGTCATGGCTCTGAAGCTTTCGATCGGTACGCCTGTCGTGACCATGAATCCCAAGGTCCACGCGCAGTGGGAGGAGACCGCGTCGATCGAGGACGTGGCCAGGATCGCAGAGGCTGCCGATCGACTCGGCTATCAGCATCTCACCTGCAGCGAGCACATTGCGCTGCCTGCGGCCGAGATTGCGCGGCGGGGCTCTCGATACTGGGACCCCCTCGCTACCTTCGGGTACCTGGCCGCTCGCACGAGCCAGATCCGTTTTGCGACCAGCGTCCTCGTCCTCGGCTATCACCATCCGCTCGAAATTGCCAAGCGCTACGGCACGCTGGACCAAGTGAGCAACGGTCGATTGATCCTCGGAGTGGGCGTGGGCACCTTAGAGGAGGAGTTCGACCTCCTCGGCGCGCCATTCGACCAGCGCGGAGCACGCGCGGACGACGCGCTGCGCGCCCTCCGTGCGTCGCTGTCTCAGTCACAACCCTCTTACCACGGTGAGTTTTACGATTTCGAGGGTTTCATCGTTGATCCCTGTGCCGTGCAAGAACACGTTCCGCTCTGGGTCGGCGGCCGGAGCCTTCGCTCTCTTCGAAGAGCCGCCAGCCTGGCTGACGGGTGGTGTCCGTTCTCCCTGAGTCCCGTCGAGGCCGCCAAATGGCTGAGAACGGTGGAACTCCCCACCGGATTCGAGGTCGTCCTTCCACCGACAGCGAGGCTCGAGCCGATCGCTGAGCCAGATCGAACGCAGGAGATCCTTGCCGAGACCGCAGCGTTCGGGGCCACGATCGTCAGTTGTGGATTTCGGCACAGCTCAATCGAAGAGTATCTCGACAAGCTGGAAGCACTCTCCCTCGCACACGCCGGCATCGAGACGACCTAACCGCTTGAGCCAACGGACACAACGACCTCAAAGGGGACCGTGGAGACGATTTCAGGCTTAGAGAAGCTACTCGCGCTTGAAGACCTTCGAGCATTGAAAGCCCGACGTGACCGGGCCGTCGATACAAAGGACTGGGAGCTCCTGGAGTTTCTCCATGCCCCCGACCACACTTCCTACAACGACGATTACCCACCCTGGGTCACAGCGGCAGAGATGATCGCCAACGTCCGGGTGATCATGGAACACCTGAAGACCGCCCATCACTCGCATACCCCTGAGATCACTTTCGAGACGCCGGATCGCGCCAGCGGGATCTGGGCGATGAGCGGACTTTCAGTCTGGAACCAAGGAACGGAGGAGCATTGGTTCCTCGGCATGGGCCACTACTACGAGACCTACGAGAAGCGCGACGGGACCTGGCTCTTCACCAGTCGACGTCTCAAGTACCTGTTTACGCAGCGCTCTCCTGGAGCGATCTTTCCGCCAAGGGCCCCGTCATAGATCGACACGGTGGCGCAGGCTGATCACCACTCGTCGACTCCCGCGGTTGCCGACAACTCCGACGAAGCTGGTTGCCGCGTCAGCCCGGCACTACGGTCGCCGTGCCGGGAGCCATGAGCGTCCCCTCTTCAGTTTTGGTCCAGATCTCCAAGTGGGCCATCGTCTCCCCGTTCTCCTCGTGAACGGCGACGACCGTGCCGCCAACGATCGTGCGCAGGCCTCGGAAGTTCGGTGCTCGATATTGAATCGCGACCGAGATGATCCGGCCATTGTCTCCGACCCACTGCCGCAATGCTGCATGTACGTACGCCAGCAGCAGGTTGCCCATGCCGAATGCGGACGAACTCCCCGCTGCCCGCCCCCCTTCGTCGTCCATGTGCATCGGGACGAACTCCTCGTTGACCGCAGCGAATCGATTCCACGCATGGAAGCCCGACGTCCGCTCGAACGTGGGGATCTCGAAGCCCGGCTGCACCGTATCCATCAGTAGCGGATGTCGGTCGTCTGCATCGTCTTCACGACCTCTCCGTTCTGGTTCGTCCATGAGCACTCGGTGACGGTCAGCAGCGTCAGACCAAGACGGGTCTGCCGCTCTTTGTAGTCGACGAGCTTGTTCGGCCCCTGAGTGATGACGTCGGCCGCCCGCATCCGAATCCCGTACCGAGCCTGGCTCCCGCCATTCATGATCCGTGTGGTCATCGGAGGCGCCAGGCCGAAACTCTCCTCAACCGTTCCCGCTCGGATGACGCCTTCGAACGAGGGCGGCACGTTCGGGCCAGCGACGGTGAACCAGGCGAATGGGTTGAACTCTTCCGGCGCCACGACGCCGCCGTGAATCGTGGTCGCAGCGTACGTTTCGTCCCAGAACAACCTGGGCGGGGCGTCGGGCCAGTAGATGGCCGCAGCCCATCTGCGGATGTCCGAGAGCGCTATCGGCAAGGACGTCTGCGACGTCCCGTACTCGCGCCCTATGCACCCACGCATTTCGTCAGTGAGCCAGGAATTGGGCATAACAGACCCTAAGACCTTCCCGGCAGTAGAGCCGCGGCGAGGCTAAGCCAGGAACCGCCCAATCGCCGTCCCGGATCGGCAAGTGGGTCACCGCCAGTCGAAGATGATGCGGTTCGGGTTTCTCTATCCCAGAGGGCACTTGCTCGAGGCGACGGAATGCTGAGATTCGAACCGAGGTGGCATTCGGTGCTTCACCCAGCGGAGGACAAGCCGGGGAGTTGTCCGACTCGACCCGAAGACCCAGGCACCTCAAGGGATGCCGGCGCCGGCAACTGGAACTTGCACCACATCAATGCGCCCTTCGTGGGTCCCAGCCAAGGCCTCGGCGGAGTGCTCCCATGCGGAGAGAAGAAAAAGTGTTCGTCGGTCCGGACCACCCAATGCACAGGCAATGGCCATTCGCCCGTCAATCGAGATCGATTCCGTGACCTCGCCACCAGGAAGTATCCGTTGGAACTCTCGAGCGAGCGTCATCGCCGTCCAGATTGCCCCTTCTTCGTCCAAACAGATGCCATCCGGCCCTCTCCCCGGACAGTCCGCATAGACCTTGCGCTCGGCTAGGGAGCCGTCCGGCTGGATGGTGAACGCCGTCAATCGGCGTCCAAGAGATTCTGCGACGATCAGCGTCCTCCCGTCTGGAGTGATCGCCGATCCGTTTGGAATGATCATCTCCTCGGCGGCCACGTGTGGCGTCCCATCCGGGTCAACCATGATGAGCAAACCCACCGGCGCAGAGGCCGGAGGGAAGGAACCCACGTACGCCCTCCCGTCGCTGCTCACCACCATGTCGTTGCAGGCGTTAGGGACGAGATGGCTCAGATCCGCATGGAGAGTGATTCCTGATGCATTCCATCGGAGGATCTCCCGCTCGAGCATGGAGACGATCAGCAGGTCTCCATCAGGCAGGAAGCCCAACCCCGAAGGCCGACGACCGGGCAATTCGACGACCAAGTCTCGCTTTCCTGACAGGTCGACGGTCCAGACGGCTTCACCATGCATGTCTGAGAACCACAATCGGTCTTCGCGCCACCGTGGTCCCTCGCCGAAGACGAGACCACTCGTCAGCACTTCAGGAAGGAACGAATTGTTCGGCATGGTTCTCTTCATCCTTCTTGGGTCGTTTGGACAGGGCAGCTAGCTGTAGTTCTTACTTCGGGGAGGACTCCCCACTTCTTCAATCCTGATTCACCGAGGCTCTGTGAAATCAAAGGCCGATACCACGTGCATCACCAATAACGGCCCCAGCGCTCCGGCCCGCTCAGCGGAGTTCCCCCCGCACGACCTTGCCCAACGCGTTGCGAGGAAGTACATCGATCAAGCGCACCTCGCGGGGGCACTTGAACGACGCCAGCTCGGTCGCGGCGAGCTCCTGCAGGGAGGCCGGGTCCACTTCATCACCAACCACGTAGGCGACCACGGTCTCGCCCCACTCTGGAGACGGCACTCCAACGACCGCCACTTCGACCACCCCGGGGTGCCGGGACAGCACGGCTTCGACCTCGGCCGGGTAGACGTTATGGCCCCCGGTGATGATTAGCTCGGTACGCCGCCCACGGACACTGACGTAGCCGTCGCTGGCCATCGACACCAGGTCGCCGGTGGCGAACCACTCTCCGAGGGCTCTGGCGTCGCGACCCCAGTAACCGCGGCAGAGCGACGGACCGCGCACGAGCAACTCCCCTACCCCGAGCTCGTCGATACCGTCAAGCGCTGCCTCGACGCCGGGAAGGGGGAACCCGACCGAGCCGGGCCGACGCTCGCCTTCCAGCGGATTGGAGAGCGTCAGCAGGGTCTCAGTCATGCCGTAGCGCTCGAGCACGGAGACACCATCACCGTCGAGCTGGTGCCAAAGCTCCGGAGCCAATGGCGCCGATCCCGACACGCACAGTCGGAGCGTGCTCAGCTCCGAGGCCCTGCCCGATGCCGCCAAGCGGTGGTAGATGGTGGGAACGCCGAAGAACATGGTGCTGGTGGGAGCCGCCTCGACGACGGCCGCCTCGTCGAAACGGTCGAAGACCACGGCGGAGGCGCCGGTGGCCAGGGTGCCGAACAACCCGGCGCAGAGCCCGTGCACGTGGAAGAGCGGCAAGCAGAGCACGAGTCGGTCCTCAGGCCGCCATCCCCAGGCCGCCTGGAGGGCCGCAACACCCGCCAGCAGGGAAGCGTGGGTGTGCACGGCGCCCTTGGGCTTGCCCGTGGTCCCGGAGGTGTAGACGATGAGGGCGTCATCGCCGGAATGGCTGCCGTGCGGGTCGGCCACAGGGACGGCCTGGCCGGCGGCACGAGTCAACTCGTCGATCGCCTGGACGGGCGGACCGGGACGGAAGGCGTCAGAGCGGTCGCGGTCGCAGAGTGCGAGCACCGGACTGGCGTCGGCGACCACGTGGTCAAGCTCGGCTCCGGTCGCCGACGGATTCAGCGGCACCAGAACCGCACCGGAGCGCAGCACCGCGAGCAGCGCCTCGATGGAGGGGATGGTGGCCCGGGCGCACCACAGGACCCGGTCGCCCGGGGAGACGCCACGATCGGCGAGGGCTGCGGCCAGCGCCGCCGTACGGCCGTCGAGCGAGGCGGCGTCCACCACGCGTCTGGTATCCCAGCCATCGACCAATACCGGCGAGTCTGGATGGGCCGCCCAGAGCCCGGCCCACACCTCTGGGAGTGTCGCCCCTGGTGCCTTTGGGCTGTCCGCCGGCCACCTCCCGGCGGGGACGAGCAGAGTCACCAGCGGCCACCCGAGGTCGTCCAGGCGAAGTGAGAGCCCCTCGAAAAGACTGAGCGGTGCTGCGAAGCACCGGAGATCGGGCATCGCTCTGGGCGAGACATCGGCAGGGACATGGTCAACTGCGGGCCTCCGCCTTTCCCCGGACACTTCGGGTGTCGTGATAGGCCAGGTGATGGGCTCCGCCATCGACCAACAGGGTCGTGCCAGAGATGTAGGCGGCATCCTCCGAGGCGAGGAAAGCGACGGCCGCGGCGATGTCGCTCGGCGCGCCGTAACGCCCGATGGCAGTGTTCTCGGTATACACGTTCACCATGCCCGGGATACCCCATAGCGGCTCGGTCGTCCCGGTCCGTACCAGGCCGGGGGCTACTGCGTTGACCCGGATACCCCGCGTCCCGAGCTCGAGAGCCGCGACGTTGACAAGTGACTCCACCCCGGCCTTGGCCGCGCAATACGCACTCATGCCCCGTGCGGGCTGCCTCGCATTGAGACTGGAAACGGCCACGATTGCCCCGCCGTCAGACATGACCTTGGCCGCCGCTTTGATGGTGAGAAAGACCCCGGTGAGTGTCAGGGCCAACACCCGCTGCCATGCCGACAGTTCGAGGTCGGCGATGGGACAGGAGATCCCACCTCCCGCATTGGCGACGGCGATATCCAATCGGCCGAATCGCTCTATAGCGTGCTGGGCGAGCGAGCTACTCCCCTCCTCGGTGGTGGCATCGCAACGAACAACGGCACACGCACTGCCAAGCCGCTCTGCCTGGCTCGCCAGTGCAGACTCATTGGTGTCGCCGACAAGGACCTGGCCGCCTTCGGCGATGATCCGTTCTGCCACGGCGAGTCCGATGCCAGCGGCCCCACCGGTGACCAGTGCTACCTTCCCTCCAAAACGACCGGATGACACCGCAGGCACGATGTCAGAAGACTCCATCCGACCTCGACTCGGCCCACGTCTCACCATGCACCGCTGCCACCTCAGCCATGCGTTGCCAGCGCTGGAGCTGACCTCCTACGAACTTGATGTCAAACGATGTGTCACTTCGGAACTCGAGGACGACTGCACCCTCGGCACCGGCCTCGTAGCCGTAGGGGGCATTTGAGGGGACGAGAAATCCGTCGCCGGCACCGAGTTGCTGCGAGCCCATGGTGATCGAACCTTCGACGATGTAATACAGGCAGTCGCCGGAGTGGGTGTGCCGAGGCAAGACATAGTGAGGCCCGAGCCAGGCGCGTACGAGGCTGAAACCATTCTCTCCTTCGCCTCGGAACACGAGCGTGTCTTCGATGCCGAGCGCGATCAGCGGCGACCTCGGGCCATCGGCCGCCAACGCCTTCATGTCCTCGGGGTCGAAAACCATTGGCGACATAGCCCCAGATTCAGCCAGCGGAATAGCATCCTTGCCACGAAACAACTTGATGCCTCGCCTCGTCCGCGATTTGGTCTTCCCCGAACTTTCGATCGACACGTGCGGGCCTCCCGATTGATTCTCGACATCGATATCAACGTCAGGGTACTGCAAGGGATTCACCGGCGGGCATGCCGCAAGCCGACGGGCCGGAAGTACATGGAATCCGAAGAACTTCACAGCAATCAGCGCAGCGGATGCCCATGAACGACCGAAGGGCCGCCGGGCCCGTCGCGCGCAACCGAACTCAGGACCTCCGGATTATCCCCACTATCGCCTCCCCAACTATCCGCCCCACTATGTCAGCGATATTGGACCGCGATACGCTTGATGCAATAGACAGGCCGAAGATGGAATAGCAGGTCAGCGGACGCATGCGGACGCCCTGGACTCCCCTGCCTCGGACTCTTAAGCCGCAGGCTCAGACAGATTGTGATGTTCGTCCGCCCTCGGCTCCGGTCTGATTGACCAGGGTGAGAAGGGCCACTTTAGGTACCAGACGCCGCCGGCCGAGGCGAATCACGGGAAGCTCACCCCGTGCCACCAGCTCGTAAGCGAAGGCCCGCGAGATCCCGAGCAGTTCGCCAGCCTCGGCGACGGTGTAGACGAGCCGATCGTCAGATGTCTGCGCGGTACCGATGGAGGCGGTCACGGACGCCACCTCGCGCCGCGGACGTCAAAACGGATATTTAGTGGGACGTTCACAACGGGAATCCTTTGAAACCTGTTCTGGGCTACTCCGTGACAGCCAGAGCGGTCATTCCTGAAGGAGTGCTTCATGTCAAGCGACCCCTTCGTGCGTACCGCGAGTCTTCCCGACCAAACGCTTATCGCCGACCTTGCCGCTCGTCCGTCATCGCAACGACGGTGTAGACACGGTCGGCATTGCCGTCCGTCTGAGTGAGTTCTCGCACGCTGTCCGATTCCGTCTTGGCAATTCGCTTTGATGGTCATTACCTAGCTCCTCAAGTTGCGTGTCTACTCTTGCGGACACCGTCCAGGCTGCAGCCATGAATCACCCCTATTCGACCCGAGCTTGTTTGATCGCTCGCGTTCGTGGCGGCCCACCCGTCTCCCCTGCCGGACCTGGACCACCGGCGCTCCACGGCGTCAAGTCCCGGCTCGGCTCGCAACAACTTCTGGCGGCTTCGCGATCGTTGAAGTTCGCCCTGCGGGCGAACCCGCCAGAACTTCTTGTTCGGCCCAAGGGCTGCCCTCGCCGGAACTTGACCCCGCTTCGCCGCCGGTGGGGATGGCCGTTCATCGAACGACGCAGCGGCGTCGTTCGCAAGGAACGAAGCCAAGAGCATAAGGAGCAAGACAATGAGCAACACGACCACCATCACTGGGAACCTGACCCGGGAGCCCGAGATCCGCTACACCAGGGAGGGCCAGGCAACGGCCCAGCTCGGCGTGGCCGTCAACCGGCGCTGGCAGGACCGTACGACGCAGGAGTGGCAGGAGTCGACGTCGTTCTTCGACGTCATCTGCTGGCGTGACCTGGCCGAGAACGTGGCGCTGAGCCTGACCAAGGGCATGCGAGTTGTGGTGACCGGGCGGCTGGAGCACCGCAGCTGGGAGACCGACGAAGGCGAGCACCGCTCCAAGGTCGAGATCGTGGCCGACGAGGTCGGCCCGAGCCTGCGTTTTGCCACCGCCGACATGCATCGTGTCGAGCGTCGTGGCATTGCCGACGAGTCGGTCCACTCCGAAGACGCCGAGGTGACCTCGATCTGAGGTCGGCGTCCCGAGCAGGGTCACCGGCAGAGCCGGTGGCCCGACCCGGGGCACACGGCACCGGACTGAGAGAAAGGCACCACCATGACAACCACCCACGACGCTCCGGCGTCGGCCATCACGCCAATACCCGGCGCGCGGCCAACGCGCCCGAAAGCTACGAGCTACGCGCCGTAGACCGGGCCGCCCTGGTCGACAACCCACAACCCCCTGCGACCGTGGTCGCATCAGTCGAGGCCCGCTTCTGGGTCCGCCCAGGCTGGCGTCACCCGACCTCGGCTCTCGTGTCGTACCTCAAGTTCCTCGGCGCCTGCGGCTACGGACTTTCCGAGCTCGAAGCCAAGCTGGCGGCTAGCTGGGAGGGAACCGAAAGCGACAACTAAAGCGCCTCATTCCGCCCTGGCAACAGCCCCGGCTCCGCCGGGGTTGTTGCGCGTCCGCGCACGCTTCGTGGCCAGCAGAGGTCGCGCCCGGACACATCCGCCAGTTCGCCGCCGAGGACCACAACTCTGCCCATCAATATTCGCGCCGCACAGACGACATCTCACCCGTCCACGCCGCGCTTGGCCCTTTCCCCCGTTCCCTCCCCCGGCCGATACGACCAGTTCTGTCTGGCCGTCCATCGACCCCATCAGATTGCTTCACACGTGTGGCATTCGAGGGGGGTCGGGCTCGCCGGAAGGGGGGTGATGATGGTCCGCCGGCTCTCTGTTGGGTGCGGAACGAGATCCGTTCCTGCGATGGGAGCAGGCCGTGATCTCGCTACGCAGGATGACCCTGGGGTCGGGCTATCGCTACCTGATGGAGTCCGTCGCTGTCGGTGACGGCGCTCCAGCTCACGGCTCCAATCTGACTCGGTATTACGCTCGAATCCGGAACCCCGCCCGGCGTGTTCTTGGGTGCCGGTCTGGCCGGTCTCGACGACGGGCGCGGGGTCGGGCACGGGTCACAAGTCACCGAGCAGCACCTGTTCAATCTGCTGGGGATGTGCGCCGATCCGGTCACCGGCCAGCCGCTGGGCCGCCAGCCCAACCGCGCCCGGCTGTCCCTGGCCAAGCGGGTGGCCCAGCGGGTGGCCGCCATTCCGGTGCACCACTCCCCCGCCGAGAGGTCCGAGGAGACGGCGCGCATCGAGGCCGAGGAGCGGGCCAAGGGCGGCCGGTTCCGCGCTCCGGTGGCCGGATTCGACCTGACCTTCTCCCCCTCCAAGTCGGTCTCCGTGGCTTGGGCGCTCGGCGACCGGGGCACCAAGGCACAGATCTACGCGTGCCATCGCCAGGCCATCGAGGTAGTGCTCACCTACGCCGAGCGTGAGGTGTTCCACTCGCGCTCGGGCACCAACGGCGTGGTCCAAGAAGACGTCGAAGGCGTGGTGGCCGCCACCTTCACCCACTGGGATTCGAGGGCCGGGGACCCCCAGCTCCACGACCATGTGGTGGTGGCCAACCGGGCGCAGTCGGTCTCCGACGGCGTCTGGCGCACGCTCGATTCCCGGAGCCTCTACAAGTCCGTGGTCGCCCTTTCCGAGATGCACCAGGGTGTGCTCAGTGATCTCTTGACCGAGAAGTTGGGCTGGGGCTGGGACGGGAGAAGCCGGCGCCATTCCGAACGACTCCGCTTTGAAGTGACCGGCGTCTCCGAAGCCCTGATGGCCGAGTTCTCCCAGCGCTCCGCGGCCATCGAGGAACGCAAGACAGCGCTCTTGGGCGAGTTCGTCGCCGCCCACGGCCGCCAACCAACAACGGCGCAGGTGCTCGAGCTGCGGCGCCGGGCCACGCTTGAGACCCGCCCGGCCAAAGAGCATCACAGCCTGGCCGAGATGACAGGGGGCTGGCGCGAGCGGGCCGAGCCGTACGTCGGCGACGAGCCGATCTCATGGGTCGCTGGGCTCGCCGAACGTAACGACCTGCCACTACTGCACACGGGTGACCTCGCCGACGGGATTCTGTCGGACGCGGCCGGTGTCGCCGTCGAACGGGTGGCCGAACGTCGGGCCACGTTCAGTCGAGCCAATCTCCTGGCCGAGGTCCACCGCCAGCTCCACGGGGTCCGCTTCGCCTCGCCCGACGAGCGCGTCGCCGTCGGCGAGCGCACGGTCGACCTGGCTCTCGGCCAATCGCTGCTCATCTCGGCACCCGAACTGCACCACACTCCCGAAGCGTTGCGGCGGCCCGATGGGACGAGTCGGTTCCGGGCCAAAGGGCACGAGGTCTACACCACCACCACGCTCTTGGAGGCCGAGGGACGCCTGCTCAACGCCGGACGTCAGTTCGGCGCTCCCGCGGTCACTGCGCGCACAGTGGCCGCCGTCACGGAGGCCAACTTGCCGCGCCGGGACCACACCTTGTCCGCTGATCAGATCCTGGCCATCGAACAAATCGCCACGTCGGGGCGCCGACTCGACGTCTTGATCGGGCCGGCCGGGACGGGCAAGTCCACCACGATGGCCGGCCTGCGTGCGGCATGGGAGACCGAACACGGCGTGGGTTCGGTACTTGGCCTCGCCCCCTCCGCCGCTGCGGCCGAGGTGCTGGCGGGCGAACTCGGCATCGACACCGAGAACACCGCCAAATGGCTCTTCGAGCACCGCCGAGAAGCCGAACGGGTTGGCAAGATCAGGGAACTCCGCACCGCACTCGGATTCGTTCCCAATGTCTCGGATGCCCGGGCCCCACTGCGCCAACGCATCAGCACCACCGAGGACGAGCTGGCCCGTTGGCGCCTCCGAGCAGACCAGTTGGTCATCGTCGACGAGGCATCCCTCGCCGGGACCTTCGCTCTCGACGAGCTCGTGGGCGCCGCCGCGAGAGCGGGGGCAAAGGTCGTCTTGGTGGGCGACCAGGGCCAGCTCGAGCGCGGTCGAGGCCGGAGGCGCCTTCGCCGCCCTGGTGCGCGATCGTGAAGGTCTCGCTCCCGAACTGACCGACGTGCGCCGCTTCCATCACCTCTGGGAGAAGAGGGCCAGCGTCGAGCTCCGGATGGGTTCACCCGACGCCA
This sequence comes from uncultured Acidimicrobiaceae bacterium, assembly GCA_963840435.1. GTDB lineage: Bacteria > Actinomycetota > Acidimicrobiia > Acidimicrobiales > RAAP-2 > Bog-473. Next base: position 1,118,587 of record CAWIYY010000003.1, read on the forward strand.
TCGATGCCTACTCGACCAACGACCGGATCGCCGATGGCGACCGCGACCAGATGCTCGACGCCCTGTACTTGGCCTGGAAAGACGATACGGAATCGGGTCAGACAAGCCTGATGATCGCCGGCGACCTTCGTACCGTGAGCGAACTCAACGACCGGGCCCGGGCCGACCGAGTCGCCGCCCGTGCGGTGAGTGAGCACGGGTTGGCGGTGGCGGGGGGAGGAACAGCGGGGGTTGGCGACCTGGTGATCAGTCGCCAGAACGACCGACGCCTTTCCACGGGACAACACTGGGTCCGCAACGGTGATCGATGGGTTGTCACAGCGACGCATCACGATGGGACGATGACGGTGCAACGGGCGAACGGTGGCGGCGTGGTAGTCCTCCCGGCCGCCTACGTCTCCGAACATCTCGAGCTGGCCTACGCATCGAGCGCGCATCGGGCGCAAGGCCGCACGGTCGACACCGCCCACGCTCTGGTCTCAACGACGACCACCCGCGAAGTGCTCTACGTCATGGCCACGAGAGGTCGGGCATCCAACTGCCTGTACGTCGACACCCACTACGACCCTGACCCACAGACCTCCCACGACCAAGCATTCGAACCGATAACTGTCAAGGAGGTTCTGGTCGGGGTCTTGCGCAACCAGGGGGCCGACGTGGCCGCCCACGACATGATCCAGCGCCAATCGGCGGAGGCCGAGGGTATGGAAAGGCTGTCCGCCGAATACCTGACGTTGGCCACGATGGCCCAGCAAGAACGCTGGGATAGCCTCCTCGCCCGATCAGGACTGAGTGGCGCAGAACTCGAGACAGTTCGGGCCAGCGCAGCGTACGGCCCGCTTCAGGCCGCCTTCCGCGACGCCGAAGCCCGTGGCCTCGACATAGAGGCCGCTCTTCCTCGCCTGGTAGCCGGCCGATCCTTGGCCGATGCTGTCGACGTTGCCGCTGTACTGCACGGCCGGGTGGATCGCTGGACCCAGGCGGCCGGTGGTCGGAACCGGCAAGCCGACAACCTGATCGCCGGCCTCATCCCCCGGATCCAGCGCGTGAGCGACCCCGAGCTAGCGCACGCGCTAATCGAGCGTGACCAGGCCATGGAAGGGCGAGCCCGTTCACTGGCCGACCAAGCAGTGGAGTCCGGCGAGAGTTGGATACAACGTCTCGGGACCCCGCCAGCTTCCCCGGCCCGGCGCGAACGCTGGATAAGGGAAGTCTCGACCATCGCCGCCTACCGGGACCGCTGGCACCTCAGCGGACAGAACCCAGTTGGCAAGCTGGGCAACACGATCAGTATCGAACAGACGAGTCAACGCCAGCGGGCACTGGCCGCGGCCGACCGTGCCACCGCTCTCAGTCGTGTCGAGAGCAACCAATCTCGAACCATTGGTAGCGCTGAGATACAAGCGCACGTTGACGCGGGAAGAGGCGTCGAGCTGTGAGCAAGCACACGAATGCGAAGGCGATGGCCCAATGGGATGACGAAACGAGGCGATGGCCACGACCTCGGGGGACGGGCTCTCGCTTTCGACGTGTACCATCGCCGCGAGACCGCCATACAGCCCTACAACGTGGGGCTCGTTCTGGAGTAGACCCGCTTCGGCCCACAAGGGTTGGTGGGTTTCAGGCGCGCTCTAGGGCTTATGCCCCATAGGCCGAGCCTCGACTGCCGACGAAGTCACGGGCACTGGGAACCAAGCGCCGCGATGGCTTCGTCGAGCAGCGGAAGAGTTCGATCTGGAAGCGGGTCTTCGGGAAAGAACTCCTCATACAGCTGCAATGCCTCGGCAACGCTGGTGATGCCACATCTTTTGACGAGGAAGTTGATGTCGAGGCGGTCCCGCGACCCACGGCCGGCACGCATTTTCATGGCCATCATCGATCGCTCATCGGCGGCGACGATCTCAACGTTCCCCGACTTGAGAATCGGTCGCCAGTTGGGCTCCTTGAATATCGGTATGAACTGTTGAGCCGAGTTGTTGAGCCATTCTGCACCGAGACCTCGTCGTTCACCGATTTCAGCGGCGACGGCGAGAACGTCATCTGTGGGATGCATCGATCCATCAATGTCTCCCGTGCTGAAACGAGCATCGAAGGCAAGCACCATGACCGCTCCGCCAACCAGGCAGATCTTGGCCTTGACGTTGAGAACGTTGAGTTGGTTTGCAAGCTCGGCGAGTGCCGACTCCATTTCGTCCCGGTTGAGATCAGACACTCTCAAGTTCATCTTCCGCAGCAAACACGCCATGACGGATGAGCGCTCCAGGAGAGTTGGCGATCTCCCAGGTGTGGAATCTCGGGTTCTTGGACAGATACCAAAAGGGTCGATTGAACCTATTCGGGTCATTGGTCCAGCGAGGTGGAGAGATCGCCTTCCTGGCCGCCTCATCTTCGACTATCGCAGCGAGGAAAGCATCCCAACGCGTGTCCCCGACGAGGCCTGGGGCCTGGCAGGTAAGGGTATCGAATTCCTCATGACTTGAGCGCCGGAGGGTGTCTTTCAGATCGATGACAGCGCGAAGCGCACCATCCTCACGAATATCGAGCGACCGCCCTTGGCCCGCATCCCCATACAGCCGATCTTTGATCGTGTTGGCGGTGGCAACCGCACTGTGCCGCGGCAAAGGGACCAGCCCTATGGCGATCGACTGGCCGGCGGACTCGGCGATCCTGCTCAGCAGGGTGAGTGACGGCTCTCTTTGTCCAACTTCGACTTCTGCGATCGTCGATTGGGGGACACCAGCCTTCGCGGCCAAGTCGCGCTGAGTCAGGCCATTGTCTCGCCGCAACTGGCGAAGGATTGCGCTCGCTTCGGCTTTTCCATCCACGGTGTTATGATACCAGATGACAGATCAGACTAGACCGGCGGAGTGGGACCGGATCCGTCACAACCCCCGGGCCTGCCACGGAGAACCTCCCCCACTATCCAACCCACTATTTGGGTGGTACTGGGTGGAAATCAACCGAATCCCTGGATCGACACCGGATATACTCGCAGGTCACAGACTTGGGCTGACTCCACGGACTCCCCTGCCTCGGACTCTTAATCCGCAGGTTTCGGGTTCAAATCCCGAGGGGCGCACTCTGTGATCTGCCAAGACATTAGGAGACCCCTTCTGTTTCGGACTCTCCTATGTCTTGACACATCCGTGGGCCAGGGACTCTCTCATGTCCTGAATTCGCACACCGAGGGTCGCACTCGCTGGCGTTGACCCCGTTTGGCGGATTCTGGCGGGGTCTGCCCGCTCAGCGAACGACGATTAAGCCGAGGACCCGTCTGTTCGGTCTGCCGGAGTAGAGGAGAGTCCGGATCCCCTCAACCTGTAACCGCTAAGGGGATCAATAAGCGGCGGCGGACAGCGGATCGGTGACGAAGTCAATGAGCCGCTCAACCGCGCCGACTAGCGCGGGCTCCAAGTCGACGTAGCTGTGCACCGATCCGAAAATCCGCCGCCAGCAGGTGGCCGGATCGGGCTCGCCCAGCGCTCGACAAATGCCTGTCTTCCAGTCCTGGCCCTTGGGCACGGTCGGCCAGTGGGTCAGCCCCACCACCGCCGGTCTGACCGCCTGCCACACGTCAACAAAGGGGGTACCGGTCACCAGTACATGGGGATGCGCCACTTCCTCGGCCACCCGGCTCTCCTTGGTGCCGCGAACCAGGTGGTCGACCAAGACGCCCACGCGATCGGCCTGGTGCCGGCCCGAAGGCCGCTATCTCGGCGGCCAGATGGTCGATCCCGTCCAGACGCTCGACCACAACGCCCTCCACCCGGAGGTCGTCGCCCCATACCCGCTCGACCAGCAAGGCGTCGTGGATCCCCTCGACAAGGATTCGGCTGGCCCGAGCAACCCGGGCCTGATGGCCGCCGACAGGCACCGAACCAGATGCGGTGCGTGAAGCGGTAGTGGATATAACTCGAGGCGGGATCAGGGTTGCCACCCGCCCGCCAGCGGCGAAGGCCCCCGGCAGCAAGAAGAACATCCGCACTTGGCCGGACTTGGATTGCAGCGTCACTGCGTTGGCGCGGAGACCCACCACCCGGCCGGTGAATCCTGAGGCCCGGTGGATGACCCCCAGCCCCGCCACTGCCTCCACCTCGGGGTGCCGATTGGCCTCGGCACGGGCTCTCTCTCGAGGGTCAGCCAGGACGTCGGCCCAAGGTTCGGGCGTGCGGCTCACGGCTACGACCGTACCCGACGACCAGTCGCATCCATCGGATGGGCCAGCCCCGTCGAATGAGCATTCGGAATCAGGTTCGCCGTCGACTGCCAGTAGGCGCTGGCAGGACTGTTCCCGCAGTGGCTGCGTTTAACTGTCGGGGTATTCGTGCCATCACACCCCCATGACCACATTTGTTGACCCATCCCGAAACCAGGCTCTGTTACGCCTCTTCGATTGCCGCTCAACAGTGCGCTATCGAAAGTGCATGAGCGGGCTCCCGCTCAAATCCGATGAACCTGTTTACGTCTGGCTGCTGCCAGAACAACGTGGTCCCCCTGATCGTCTATTGGGGTCCGGTGATGCCCGACTGAATAAGGGTTAGTGCATTGACACGTGAACCGGCCAGCCTGAGTGCCTTTTATTTCTTGGAAGCTGGTCGCGTCCTGCCGGTAGGGCGTGACGGAGGGCGGAGCGGCTGCTCAGCACCGGAGGTGTAGCTGCGTGCAGCAAATTTGTGGACATCGTCGGAAGGGGCACGAGCGCGTTCGACTGGCGGGGCCATCAATTTTTTTGCTACGGACCGCGGTCAGCTCCTCGAGTGAGTCATCGTTTTTGTTCAACCCCCAATCAGTGTCAACGACGACGCTTGCCAACGCGACCAAAATGAAGCGGGTATCAGATGGCTGCGAGACCATCCCGTATGCTCTTGTTTTCACTGAGGCCGGACATCTGGTAAGCGGTCCGGCCGGCCAGAAAAGCCGGGACCGAGTCCGCGTCCAGCGGCCGTGCGTAGAGATACCCCTGGCCGCTGTCGCATTGTTCTCGCTCGAGCTGCGAGTACTGTTCGGACTCCTCGATCCCCTCAGCGAGCGTTTCGAGGCCAAGAGTCTTTCCCAACTGCACCAGCGTCCGAATGAGGACACCCGATTCGGGCGAGCTGGCCATGGAGGCGATGAACGAACGGTCGATCTTGAGCGTGTCCACAGGGAACTGCTGGAGGTAGGCGAGGGACGAGTATCCGGTACCGAAGTCGTCGATTGCGATACGGATGCCGGTCGCCCTAAGAGCGGCCAGCCGGGGTATGGCGGCGGCCGTGTCGCGCATGATCGAAGTTTCGGTGATCTCGAGGATCAAGAATTTCGGGTCGAATCCCGAGGCAGCCAACGCAGCGCGCACGTCATCGACCACTTGATCGGTCTCGAGCTGGCGGGCCGACACGTTCACGGACACGTCAAGGGAATAGCCGAGGTCGTGCCAGGCTGCCCCCTGGCGACACGCCTCCTCGAGCACCCACCGACCGACGTCCACGATCATCCCGGAGTCCTCCAGGACGGGGATGAAGTCGTCGGGGCCCACGACGCCACGAACGGGGTGGTTCCAACGCAACAGGGCCTCGACGCCGGTGGTTCCCCCACCGGCCAGGTTGAAGATGGGCTGATACACGAGAAAGTACTGATGGGACGCGAGGGCACCCCTCAGATCCATCTCCAACAGGAGGTGGTCCTGGACGGCCGTGTGCATCTCGGGTTCGAAGACCAAAAAGCGGTCTTTGCCCGCCGCCTTTGCCGCGTAGAGAGCGATGTCGGCATCCCGGAGCAGCTCGGCGGCCGTCGGTCGTACGCCGGAGGCGATCCCGATGCTTGCTGTGAGTGTCACCGGCGCGGAGGACAGCCCCTCGAGCTCGAAAGGAGGTCGGAGCACCTCAAGTAGCCGCTCGGCGACGAGTTCGGGCCCGGCGTCCATGGTTGTACCGTCGACCAGGACTACGAACTCGTCCCCGCCCAAACGGCCGACAGAATCGGACTCCCGCATGGTCAACAACAGCCGTTCCGTTACGGCCTGCAAGAGCTTGTCCCCAACCCCGTGGCCGTGAGTGTCGTTGACCTCCTTGAATCCGTCCAGATCGATGAACAGGGCGGCGACCGGGACGCGAGTCCGCCGGGCTCTGGCCAGCATCTGCTCAGTTCGGTCGAGGATGAGTGCTCGGTTGGGCAGGCCGGTGAGTGAGTCGTGGACAGCCTGGAAGCGGATCTGGCCGACGAGACGGGAGTTGGAGATGGCGATTGACGCTTGCGCCGCGAGGCCCTTGAGCCGGTCCGCAAGCCTCGGGGTGATGGTCAAGCGCTCGGGGTCGGCGGTGACGCCGGCGACGATGAACCCCGCTGTCTCGCCCGCCACGGTGATCGGCGTCGACACGCTCGCAATTGTGCCCACCTCGGAGTAGGAAGTCTCCACCAGGCCACTGTCGTTGATGACATCGGTCTCAGCGGCTGTGAAGATCCGAGATCTCGCATTGGCCACGACCTCGTCGGCGTAACCATATGCACCAGCCAAGCGGAACTCCACTCCGGACCCATGCGCGGAACCATTGTCCAAGAAGATGGCGGCTCGGTCGCAGTCGATGACATCGGGCACCGCTCGGACCACCTTCGAAGCCATCTCTCCGGTGCTCACGATCTCGGCCAGGGTGGTGGACAGGTCCAGCAGAATCGTGGCCGTATTGGCTTGGTATCGAGCATCTTCGATGGCGTCTGACGCATCGAGTGCAGCGGCCGCCAGCCCGGCGTACGTCTCAAGCGTACCTTGGCACTGAGCGGAGAAGACGCCACCCTCTTCACCGATGGCGAGTACCCCGTAGTGCCGCCGTACCGACGTCACGTCGACGGCGATGACTCCCTCCCGACCAGCAACTCCATCGAGCAGGTCGTGGGCGATCTCCGTTGCCGCGGCATCGCTGATTCCTTCGGAATATACCTTTCGTGGTATCCCGGCCCGCTTTTCAAGAGCCATCAACGCACCGCCGGCGACGGCGGCGGCCATCGCCGAGTGGACGATTCCTTGGAGGACGTCCTCATAGCGTTCGTTGGAGGCAAGATCGATCACCATGTTCTGAAGCTGCTCAAGGCGCGCTGTGAGCAGCTGCGTTTTCAACTCCAGAACGTCGACTCGGGACGTCTCCACGTCGACTTCCTGCCAAGAAAACCGGAACAAGCAAACATCGTCTCCTCGGCATTGACACTTTTCCTCGATCACCGTTGCCGGCGGAAAGCCAAAGAAGACGGGGATGATCGCGTATTGCCATGCCACGAAGTCACAGAATTCGGGATAGGGATCGAATCCATCTATGAACCCCTCGCCGATGGTCCACTCGGTCGGCCCGACCTCCGTCATCTGGTAGCTCCGGATCGGCACCAAGGGGTTGGAGCCGTCGCCTGTGGCAAGAACTGCACCCGGCGAGCCAAGCGTATGCATGCTCTCGCCAATCTCGGAGTTACGGGTCCTCAGGGCGTGAAAATTGTCGACGACATCACGAACCGAGCCCAACTCGATTCTCGCCTCTTGGAGAAGCCGCTTGAACTGGTGATAGGAGCTCCAGGAGGAAATGTTGATGAGCTCTTCGAGGTCTCGAGCTTCTCCTGCCCTCAGCAGCACCCGCTCTATCGCGGCGGGCTCCAGCCGCTCTTGAAGGTCGGCCATGAGCATATTGGTGTACAGGCCGGAGATATGGCGATTCACCTCCGGACTTAACTCAGAAACCATTCCTTGGAATCGGCACTTCCGCGATCATCTTTACCTGATCAGGGCGTACTTTTCCGACCTTGGCGAATGAGTCTGACCAGGCGCACAGCTGTATCTAGGCAACCAACGTGAGATCCCGCAACCCCTTGGCGGCATTGCTCGGTGGCAGCGGGAGGATTAGACCTCCGACCCTTCGGGTTCTGAGCCGGCGTGTGCCGAGAACGCGATCTGCAGCCTCTGAGCTGGGCTTTACCAGGCCGGTCGTGGTTTAGCGAGCATCCTGGGAAGACCCACTCCTTCTTGCACCGGGCGTTCGCTGGCGCCCTCCAAATGTCCAGCTCTCGTGCGGCAAGGACAGCAACCTCGCAGTCCCGGTCGTCAAGCTGCGCCACGAGGTCGCGGCATCCTGACGCCAGGTCCACCGCCCTCCGGCGCTTCACCAGCCGATCGGACCGTGCGGGCCGGCCTGCGGTCGCGATCGACCTCTACCAGTCCATGCTGCAAGAAGGCAATGAGATTGCAACCCTTGTCGCCGGCCACAAACTGAACATCCCGGTGCTGGCGATCGGAGCTGGAAGTGGCGAGTTCACCTCTGCAACGATGAGCCAGGTCAGCTCCAATCCGGTCCGATCAGTGACGCTCGAAGGTGTGGGCCACTACGCAGCCTTAGAGGCACCCGACCAGGTGGCACGCGCTCTTCTCGACTTCTTCAGCACTGCTGAGGCCACCTGAATGTCTAGAGAACCGCCCACCCAATGACAGACACCTCACCAAGCGATAGGAGCACACCGTGACAACCTCCGATTCCCATTCACCTACAAAATCACTACCACTCGACGACCCGCAGCGAGGCCTGACAGTCGCTCGTCCAGATGAAGACGAGGGCCTTCTCCACTTTGGCCTCGTCGGGGATACCTACACGGTCCTGGTCTCGGGCGACGACACCGACGGCAAATACACCCTTATCGACATGCACGTCCCGCCTGGCGGCGGCCCTCCTCCTCATCGTCACGACTTCGAAGAGATGTTCACCGTGCTCGAAGGTGAGGTGGAGCTCACATTCCGGGGTCAACACCTGGTGGCCAAGGCCGGAGAGACCGTCAACGTGCCAGCCAATGCGCCCCATGCATTCCGAAACGCGTCACCTGAAGCCGTACGGCTGCTCTGCTTGTGCGCACCTTCCGGGCAAGAGAAGTTCTTTGCAGACGTCGGTCTGCCCTTGACCACACGGACCGAGGCGCCCCCCGCACTCGACGAGGACGCCCAAGCTGCCTTCATTGCCAGGTCAAAAGCGCTCGCGCCGGAATACAACACCGAGCTACTGCTTCGGCCGAGCGACTAGTCACAGCGCTCCCCGGAAGGCGCTCTGGAGCGCCCGAGAAGCCTCTTCGGCGACCGACCACTTGAGGGACCGGGGGACCCGACCGTCCGGCGGCGGCTGCGGCTGCGCAGGATCGACCCCTCTGAGCGCTGCCCAGGCGTCAGATCGATCGCGCGGACCACTCGTGGGACAAGTGGGACCCGGGCCGGTTGTCACTCATGCCGGCGATGCTCAGAATCCGATCTCCCGGGTCGAAACCAGATCGTCCGCGTCGGTCCCACAGGCCGCGTCCACCCGCTGCAGTGATCAGCCCGATTCAGGCGCGCGGCATCTCCCGGACAAGGTTCTCCTGGGAGTACGAGGCGACAAGCCTGCCCTCCGACGTGTAGACATCGGCGCGCCCAAAAGTCCGCCCGTGCCTGGCAACGGGACTCCGGTGTGCCAGGACGAGCCACTCCCCTGCATCGAAGTCGTCGTGGAATGTCAGGGTCTGCGTGATCACCGACGTGTCGATTGATACGTGAGCGAGGTCTTGACCAACCCCTGCATGAGGGCGCATGGCCGTTCCGATGAGAAAGCCATCGGAGGCGTACCCCAAGAGCGCCTGACTGGCCCAGGGCTCAGGTGGAACTCCGCGGAAACGAGACCAGACATAGAGCTCTGCGGGACCGATCGCGTCCGGATCGAAGATGTCGGCCTCCTGGGCGATTCGGACCTCCCACCCGCGTGACTCATTGGAGGAGATGGCAGCGGCCTGCTCGGGCAAGCCAATGTCAGGAGGATCGGCTTGGTGCGAGATGACCTCAGCGTCGGGGACGTGGTAAAGCACTACGGACTTGGTGCAAGTTCGCTCCCCCTGACGGACGGTGACGTCACTGGCACCGAACGTACGGCCAGCATGAAGAGGTTCGACGTCGATCTCGAGAACCTCATCCGGACGCCCGCCGCGCAGGAACACGGTATGCATGGATTTGACCCGCATCCCATCGATCGAACGTGCTGCAGCGGCGAGCGACTGGGCCAGGAGTTGCCCGCCGAAAACGACGGCCCGGGTACTCGCAAGCGGCTGCGCCCGAAATTGATTCGGTCCCACTGTTTCGAGGTCCAACATTTCGACGAGCTCAGTGGCGGCCATGGAGCTATCGCCTCTCGGCCTGTAGGAGCCCCTCGTCGAGGGACGTCGCGCCAAGCTCTGAAGGGCCCGCCACGTCGAGGCGAGCAGGGGGAGCATCGTCGAAGATGGCGTCGACGATCAGCGCCGCCACATCGGCCGGCTGCTGCATGCCGTGACGGACGAAGCCCTCTTCGAACCAGCGTGTTGCCCATTTCTTGAACGCCGCGGGCTCAAAGTTGTCGCCCACTCCGGTGCCAGCGGTCGGGCCGACCACCACCTCGGTGACACGCAGCGAAGGGAACTCCACGGCGAGACCCTGGCAAAACCGGCTCAGCGCCGCTTTCGAGGTCGAGTACGCCACCAAGCCTGGGAAAGCCAAATCGGCTGAGGTGGAGGTGAGGAACAGGGCACGGCCTTGACTCGTGGCGTTGCACAGATGCGGGATGGCGGCACGAGTCACCATGGCCGCCCCGAACAAGTTGGTGGCGAATACCTCAGACCACTCGTCATACCCGCTGCTGTCAAGCGGTGTGATCCTGCTCAGTCCGGCGGAATAGACCAGCACGTCGAGACCACCCATGACCTCGGTCGCTCGGGCCACGGCAGCAGCGCATTGGTCAGGGTCGCGCAGGTCGCACCGGTGCGCGACCACGTCGGCCATCTCAGCGATCCGCTCCACCCGTCGAGCGCAGGCCACGACGTGAGCGTCACGGGCCGAAAGTTGCCGGACCACCTCTTGGCCGATGCCACTCGAGGCGCCCATCACGAGAACCCTTGGCGCCTTGGCCCTGCGATCGAGATCGGACATGTCCCCCCTGCAGGCTCGGCTCTCATTGGGTTGGCGAAACTTGCCCTCGAGAGCGTCCTCTGCGCAGAGTAGAATGAGAGTTGCTTTCTTGTAAAGTTGAATATCCGCGTCGCTTGCGAACCGATGGAGCGTGAACGGCGCTTGCCGCCCGGGGCGCTTCGGCAGACGTTGCCCTGCGCGGCGTAGGGGTTTGAGTCGTCGTCGCGGCTTCTGGCAGTTCCGAAAGCCAATGGCCCGCTGATCGAGTCAAGCCCCGCTGCACGTCGGGATTATCCGGGACGTACTTGAATCCGGATCTCGTGGCTCTGCTCTCGGCGCCTTGATTCTGCATAGGACTATATTGGAAGGATCATCTCATTCTCACCCGGAGAAGCAATGAGCCCGTCGAGCATTCCAAGGGCGCATCTTCGACGCCGACAATCACCTCTACGAAACCGAGGACGCCTTCACCCGACACCTTCCGCCCCAATACGAAGGCATTTTCAAGTACGTGCAGGTGCACGGCCGCACCAAGATCGCCGTCAACAATGTCATCAGCGAGTACATCCCGAACCCGACCTTCGAAGTCGTCGGACGCCCCGGTGCCTTGGCCGACTACTTCGGCGGCAATAATCGCCAACGGGCGCACCCCTCGCGAGATCATCGGCGAGCCCATGCACTCGGTCGATGCGTTCAGGTCGGCCGGACCCCGACTTGCTCTGCTGGACGAACTGGGCCTCGACGCCGCCCTCATGTTCCCCACCCTGGCAAGCCTCCTCGAGGTCCATTTCATCGACGATCCGGAACTCACGTCAACACTTGTGCACTCCTTCAACGAATGGCTGCACGATGAGTGGAAGTTTGACTACGACGGTCGCATCTTCGCCACACCGATCGTCAATCCCTGCGTCGTCGATCGCTCCGTCGGCGAACTCGACTGGCTGCTCGACCGAGGCGTCAAGGTGGTTCTGCTCCGCCCAGCCCCTATCGCTGGAACCCACGGCACCCTTTCGCCGTTCCTGCCCGAGTTCGATCCGTTCTGGGCCCGTATCGCGGAGTCTGGCGTCCTCGTGGCCCTCCATTCCTCCGACTCGGGTTACCAGCGCTATGCCAGCGAGTGGGAGGGCGGCTCACGGGGATCCATCACGTTCAAGCCCGCGCCCCTTCCACGAGTCCGTGACCTCAGGCCGCGCCATCCACGACGCCGTCTGCTCCGCGGTGTGTCACGGCATGCTGTCGCGCTTTCCGAACGTCAAGATTGCCAGCATCGAAAATGGGGGGAGCTGGGCGCCTGGATGCCTCCGAGCCATGGAGGCTGCATACAAGAAGATGCCCCAAGAGTTCCTTGAACACCCCCGCGACGTCTTCTTGCGAAACGTCTGGATCAACCCGTTCTGGGAGGATGACCTCGAGGGCCTGATCGCGCTCATGGGCGCCGACCACATCCTCTTCGGCTCGGACTACCCGCACCCCGAAGGCATGGCAGAGCCTCTCAATTGGCTGAACCAGGTCGCTGACCTCTATCCGGCGCGAGATGTGGCTCAAATGATGGGCGAGAACCTCTACGGCCTCTTGGGCCGATAGCGGACCCGAAGGGCGGTTGACGTGTCGTCAGTCCGAGACATCCGAGAGGGACCCGCCGACGAGTACTGGCAACGCCTCAGAGACCTGATGGGTCCCGAGGGTCTCATCACCTACTGGTATCTCGGCCGAGGTTTCAATCAAGATGTCGATCCCGACACCATGAACCTGCGTTCTGACATGCGCAACAGCGGAGGCGGACTCATGGCGGCTCCACTCGCCATTGCCGCCCCCGAGACGGGTGGATGGAGAGACCGCGAGGTCGTCCCTGCCCCGATGACCTACGCGTTGCACGTTCTCGATCCAGCACCCGACGTCCGCGCCATCCGGGTCACCCGCGAGACAGTACGGCGTGGTCGGAAGATCGGGTTCAGCCGGTCCGTGGTCACCGATGCCGACAACCCAGAGCGCATCATTGCGCTCACCTCGGGCACCGGGGTCTCCCTCGGTGCGGCACCCTCGGGCTTCCGCCCGGTCGATCTCCCACCCGATCTTCCCGAAGCCGACCTCCCGCCGCTCCACGTCGTATTCGGGGCCCGTCGCGACCCCAATGGTTGGCGCCTGCCCGAGCTCACGACCCGTCTCGCCTCGACATCGGCCTCGCTGCACTTGGGACCGATCCACGTCGTATGCGAGGCCGCCGCCGCCGATGCCGCCGGCGCCCTTGTCAGTGCCGAAACACACAGCGCCAACCCAGGCGAATGAAGAACACGGGCCGCAAGACGGAACCGAAATACAAGTCGAAGACTGGGAGGTCCATTTCGTCGCCCCTGGCCGGAAGGGACCCTTCTTCGCCCGCGCTGAGGCGTGGGACGGACCGGCAGGAAAAGTGCTTAGCCGCTTCACACTCTGCGACGAGGGAGCGGAGAACGCCCTCGTCGCAAGCGGGACGGCGTCCTTTCGGGTTTCTCGGAAGTCTGCGGCAGAGCGGGACAAGAGCGAATCGTTCCGAGTGAACTGATGCCTCGTGAGGATGGCCACATGACTGACCTCCCCCAGGAATTGTCGAGGATGCCGGCCACCGTGGCGGACTTGCTCTCGGCTCGGCGAAGCAATGGCGACGACGTCTTCGTGATCACCGCGCGCGAACGACTCACTTTCGGAGAGGCCGATCGTCGGAGCGCGGCTCTTGCCGGGGCGATGCTGCGAGAAGGAGTGGGGAAAGGGAGTCGAGTCGGCATCCTGTTTCCGAACGGGCTCGGCTGGGTGGTGACGTGGCTCGCCGCAGCGCGAATCGGAGCGCTCACCGTTCCACTGTCGACATTCGCGCCGGGCCGAGAACTGGCGCGGACCATCCGGCACACCGATGTGCAGTATTTGGCAATGACTCCGACATTCGACGGACAGAGCCTCTCAGCGCGTCTCGAAAACGGTCTTGAGGGTCTGGCCGGAAGCAAAGGTGACCTTCAGTTGGCCAGTGCACCCTACTTGCGCGCCATCTGGATCGACGACGTCGATCGCCCCTGTTGGGCTCGCCCAATCCTCAACGGCGGGTATCCGGAGCTGGTGGAAGCAGCTGAGGCGGAGGTGCGGCCATCGGACCTGCTGGTCGTCGTGAACACTTCCGGAGCAACAGCCGCCCCGAAGTCCGTCGTGCACACAAACGGATCCCTCGTGCGGCATGGCTGCCTGATGGCGAGCCTCAGGAAGCTTGATGCAGCAGATTGCATCTTCACCGCGGCTCCCCTGTTTTGGGTTGGTGGTCTCACGTTGGTTCTTCTGTCGGCGATGGCCAGCGGCGCATCGGTAGCCCTCCAAGAGCGGTTCGAGGCGGGTTCGGCGCTCGACCTGATCGAAGCGGCACCGGCGACACAGATCTCGTGTTGGCCGCCTGCGGCTCGGGCGATGGCAGAGCATCCGAGCTTCGCCGCACGTGATCTCTCGGCAATCCGAGGCGGAACACTCGTTGAAGCGCTCCCACCAGAGATTCGACCGGAGAATCCCTCGGCGTCGCCGCTGCTGGCCTCACTTGGAATGACCGAAACCGGCGGCCCCCATACCGCGGCCGACGATCCGTATGCTCTTCTGCCTCCCGAACATTACGGCACCTTTGGCCGAGCTCTCCCCGGCGTCGAACACTTCATCGCCTCGAACGAAGAGCGGGAGACCGGAGAACGGATCGAAGGCGAGATCATGGTCCGTGGCCTTCTCGTGATGGACGGCCTCTACAAACGTGAGCGCCTCGAGACGTTCACTTCAGACGGCTGGTATCCAACGGGAGACCAGGGATGGTTCGACGACGAAGGATTCCTGCATTTCACCGGACGCCTCAGCGCCATGATCAAAACGTCGGGTTCGAACGTGTCGCCAGAGGAAGTCGAGGCAACATTGCGAGAGGTCCCCGGCGTCAACGACGCAATTGTGCTGGGGCGAGCGCACCCGCTCAGGGGCGAGGACGTTGCCGCCATCGTCGTCTTGAGCCCAGACAGTGCTCCTGATCAGGACCTCCTCCAAGCGCACGCCCGCGCCGAGCTGTCCTCGTACAAGGTCCCTCGCCATTTCCGCTTCATCACCGAGAACCAAATGCCGCTTCTCCCGACCGGAAAGGTAGACCGAGCGGCATTGCTGAAATTGTTCGACGACGCGAATACCTGACCGATCAGCGCCGCACACGACGCCCGGAGAGGCAATCGGAGTCTCGGCTCCTATGCATCCTCAAAGATGGCGCGCAGTGAGACCAGATCGGCCTTTCCGGTCGGCAGCTTTGGGAGATCGGCCACCGCGACGGCCCGCACGTGGCGGGGAGCTTGTCGCTCGACACTCTCCGGCGCGAATACCGAAGACCAATGCCTCACGACCCTGTTGAGTAAAGTACTCTTCTACCCAGATAGATATAGGACTGTTCTAGATCGCCGCTTCCGTTCTACGTTCAAATCACCGGAGTTCAATGTGATTCTGCGGTGAAGGAGGAACGGTGGCTTGGAGCCAGGAGGGTGCTGTGGAATCCGAGTTCATTCGCTACACGGTCAACAACCACGTTGCCGTCATCACGATCGATCGGCCGCAGGCGGCCAACGCACAGAATCCACAAATGCTCCGCGAGCTCGATGAGGCGTGGAGCCTGTCGGACCGCGATTCTGAGGTCAGAGTCGTGGTCCTGCGGAGCGAGGGAAAGCATTTCTCGGCCGGGCACGACATGCAGGGAGGTGGTGACCCCTCGCTGGGCCCGCAACGGGTCGATGGAGCACTCACGGTCGACACGTACTTCGATTGGGAAGAACGGGGCTACCTGCACTACGCCAAGCGGTGGCGCGACCTGGTCAAACCCTCGATCGCTGCCGTGCAGGGGAAATGCATCGCGGCCGGCCTCATGCTCTGCTGGCCGTGTGATCTGATCGTCGCGGCGGACAACGCGCAGTTCTCGGACCCTGTCGGCCTGATGGGGATGCCGGGCGTGGAGTTCTTCGCTCACCCGTGGGAATTCGGTCCTCGGCGGGCCAAGCAAATCTTGTTCACCGCCTCATCCCTCTCGGCGGAACAAGCCAGAGAGTGCGGCATGGTGAACGAAGTGGTGCCGCTCGATACGTTGCAGGAACGGGCCTTGAGCCTCGCCGCTGAAGTCGCCGCAATGGACCCCTGGGCCGTGCGACTCGCCAAGCGGGCGATCAATAGTGCTGTCGATGCGATGGGCTTCTCGCAGACCATCTCAACGAACTTCGACATCCATCACCTCGGTCATGCCCGCGCCATCGCATCGACCGGTGGGAAGACATCGGTCATGGCCGACTTGGCGACGATGAAGGCGAAGTCCACATGATCAAGGGATTCCGCGACCATCGGCCGCGTGCTGAGACAGGGACCGTCGCGCACAAGACCGGTTGAGGTAGAGCGTGCAGACGTCGACGTATCGGCGGGATGGACTCGATCTCCACTATGAGGTCCGCGGGTCTGGTCCCCCAGTGCTGTGCGTGCACGGTGCGACAGGAACTGGGCCCTATGAATGGTCGAGAGTGGCTGATGCCCTCAAGGACCGCTACCGGTTCATCCTTCCGGACCTGCGGGGACACGGTGCGTCGGACTATCGGTCCGGGGAGATGAGCATCGAGGCGGTCAATGCCGACCTCTTGGCGCTCATCGCCCATGAACATCTCGAGCCGCCACACGTGCTGGCGTTTTCCTTCGGGGCCGAGGCGGCACTCGACCTCGAGCTGGTCTATCCGGGAACGGTGGCCAGCCTGATCCTGGTGAGCCCGGGTCTCGGCGACCCGAAGTCGAGCCTGCCCACCCGCGCGCAGCTGGAGTCACGCTGGCCCGGCAGCCTCCGTGCGTTACACGCCGAACGGCACGGTCCGGACCATTGGCTCGACGTCATGCTCGAGCTCTGCGATCGGGCGGCGCTCCGGCCCAAGGCGGATCTCGCCGCTCTGGGAAGAATCGCCTGTCCGGTGCTTCTGGTGCTGGGCAGTGACGACGACCCCCGCCGACTCCGGCAAGCAGAGGTCATGCGAGAGGCACACGACCGCACGGAAATCGTGGTGGTCGAGGGCGGCCGGCACGCCGTGCACAAGGACCACAGGGCAGAGGTTGTCGCCGCCATCGACGCGTTTCTCGCCCGGGTCACAGGGGCTGTGCCGGGCTCGGCGAACTGATGCATGCCCGGAACGACGTGCAGTTCACAGTAGGATTGGAAATGACATATCCGCTCAGGAAGAACCACGATTGACCAAAGTTCCCGGTTGGTCTGTTCCGAGGATGTAGGTGAATGGCAGCTGTCAAGGTGACCAAGCCGGTCGAGGAGATCGACGGCGATGACGCGATGCCCGAGTGGAAGCGTCTGAGCATCGAGCGCTCCTTGCAGGGTCCGCGGGCCAGGGCGCAGGCCCGGACCGATCGCTTTGTGGCCGCGGCCATGGAGCTCATGGGTGAAAGTGGCAACATCGATTTCACGGTGCAGGACGTCGTCGATCGTTCCAGGATGTCGATCCGCACGTTTTACAATTTCTTCGCGAGCAAGGACGATCTTCTCGTCGCCGTCCACGAGACGATCCTGGCCACCGAAGTCGTGCCGCGCCTGCGCGCCAAGTGCGAGGCGGAGTCCGAACCCATCGCCCGGCTCAAGGCCTACGTCCTGGGGATCTACGAGTTGACCTCGAATCCCGGTCCCGAGTCACGGGCACTCACGACCTACAGCAACCGGCTTCTCGAGACCCGACCCGAGAACTTGGAGCGGGCCTTCAAACCGCAGATCGACCTGGTTGTCGAGCTGATCGGCGACGCCAAGGCGTCTGGCCGCCTGCATCCCTCCCTCAGCACCGAAACGGCGGCACGTCTGTTGCACCACACGGTTCTGGCCACTGTGCACGCGCGAATCCTCGGGGGCGATGGAGAGGGCGAGCATCGGGTGACCGCTGCCGATCTCTGGACGTTCTGCTCGTCGGGCATCGGCGTCCGGGAGGATTGACCGACTGATGCACCGGGCGATCTACGGAGCGCGCTCGCCGATGTCGGAGAACCAACTCTCGAGCTCTGTCCGCACCACCTTTCCCATGGCGTTGCGCGGCAAGGTCCCGATCCTCCAGTAATCGGGCACTTTGTAGCGGGCCAACTGCGTCGCGCAATGGCTCGACAAGGAGTCGATGTCAATCGCGCATCCTTCGTCGGCCTCGACGGCCGCCGCCACGCGCTGCCCGAGGCGAACGTCGGGCACGCCAACGACAGAGGCGCCGCGGACACCTGGTGCCTCGAGCAGGACCCGCTCGATCTCGGCCGGGTAGACGTTGGCCCCGCCGCGGAGGATCAAAACGTTCCTCCGGTCGCGTACGAAAAGTCGCCCCCCGGCATCGAGGTACCCGATGTCTCCCGTGTAGAGCACTCCACCCCGGATCGTTTCGGCCGTGGACTCTGGGTGCCCCAAGTAGCCGAGCATCGGTCGATAGAGCTGGGCCCACGGGCCATCGGTCTGCGCACGGACGGTGATCTCGCCCGTCTCGCCTTCCGACAGCACCTGGCGCCCGTCGCGGATCTCCACCACCAAATGGGGCAAAGGTGTGCCACTGCACCCGGGGGCTCGTACCTCACGAGGATCCTCGATGGTGACCACCGTCGGGGCCTCGGTGAGGCCGTAGGTCGCCGACACTCGACATCCGAAGCGCCGCTCAAAGGCCTCCCGTGTCGACTCGGGAAGGTAGGTTCCGCCTGTCCAGGTGTCAGTCAAGGACCCCAGGTCCTCCACGGCGATCTCCTCTGCAGTGGCGAGACCTTGGAGGATCGTGGGAACACCGAACCAGGAGTCCACCGCTTCCTCCTTGATCCAGGCTGCGACACCAACCGGATCGACGCGGTCCATCACGATCTGCGAACCGCCGGCTTGGGCCACAAGCAGGGTGCTGGTGACCTGCATGTTGAGGATGGTCAATGCGGCGCAATCGCCCTTCCGCAGATTCGGCCCGAAGTTCCGAGCCGCCACCAACATCGCCCCCGGCAAGAGCAGGTTCCCGTGGGTGTGCACCACGCCCTTGGGTCGACCCGTGGTGCCACTGGTGTAGGCGATCCCAGCCGCGTCGGTGGCGCTCCGTGCGGGTCGCCGGTAGCCGGCCTGACTGGCGTCGACCATGTCCCGCCAGGAACCGCCTCCGCCACCGACAACGATGATCGGCGTCGAACTGCGGTCAGAACCCTGATTGAGCCCGTCGGCGACATCGGGCGAGGCGAGGAGGAGGACGGCCCCGGCGTCGCCAAGGATGAAGCGCTTCTCGGGAGGCGCCAGGTTGCGATTGAGGCCCAACCAGATGGCACCCAGGCGCGCCAACGCATGAAACGTGATGACAATGTCGCTGGTGTTGGGCAGGCTGACGGCAACGACGTCGTCCTGCACGACCCCCAGGGCCGCGAGTGCGCCGGCCGCTCGTTCGACCTCCCGATCGAGCTCCTCGTAGGTCAGCCGGGCGTCGGCGCACACCAGGGCCTCGCGGCCCGGATCGCTCAGGAGCGCCCGCTCCATCACGTCCCCGACCGCTGCGGGGATGGGGCCCGGCGCCGGCACTGATCGTCCCCTCATCCCCACCTCGCAGAGAATCTAATTGTCGATATGGTAAGGCAACACTCTACTGATCGGAAAGCCATGACTACAGGGGCGGTGAGCGTCGTCAGCGGTGGGTCGAGCGGCATCGGGCTGGCGGTTGCGGAACGTCTCGCCCGTGGAGGCGGGCGAATCGCCATCCTCGGCCGGGACCCAAAGAGGCTCGAATCAGCAAAGGGAGCCGTGGCGGCAGCTGGGGCGGGCGCAGTCCTCACCCTCCGCGCCGATGCGACGAAGGACGACGAGGTGGCCGCCGCATTCGGGGAAATCGATGCGGCGTGGGGCCAGGTGCACGCGCTGATCAACGCGGTCGGACCGTCCGGGGCGGGTCGGTTCGAGGATCTCTCTGACGAGGGATGGGTGCGCGTGTTCGACGAGGGTGTCCTCACGGCAGTCCGCTGCATCCGGCACGCCCTCCCTCTGCTGCGCCGGGCCGAGTGGGGCCGGATCGTCAACATCACCGCGATCTCGGTGCAGCACCAGAGCACCGGTCTGATCGGCTACACGGCGAGCAAGGCGGCACTGGCCAGCATCACGAAAAACCTCGCCCGCAGCCTCGCGGCCGACGGGATCCTCGTGAACGCCGTCGCTCCGGGGCCGGTCCTCACCGGACCGATCTCGGCCGCGGTCCGCGCCGCGCACGGTGACCCCGATGACCGCCACGACGCCTACCGCGTCATGGCGGAACGCTACGGCTCGGCGGTGGATCTCGGACGAGTCGCCGATCCCGCCGAGGTCGCGGAGGTCGTGGCCTTCTGCGCCTCAGAGGCAAACACCTACATGACCGGCGCTCACCTCAACGTGGACGGGGGTTCCGACTTCACGTAGGGCGCGGCTGGACGGCCTGCTCAGGCGATCCTGGTACTTAGCAGGATGAGGATGAGAATGAGATGATCCTTTCGGTATAGTAGTGTGCACACTGGCTGCGCTGCCGGCTTGGACGCAGCCGCACGGCCCGGGATGGATCGAGGGGTGGACGATGAGCGGCCGCGTGGAAGGAGTCGAGGATTTCGGAGCCGCCTCGACGGCCGAGTTCCGCGACGCGGTGGTGGCGTGGATCGACGCCCGACGGAGCGAACTCGAGCCGCCGTACCGTGATCACGGGAGCACCGAGGAGCTCCTGGCTCATCAGAGGCGAGTGCAGCAGCTGCTCTTCGACCATGGCTTCATGCGCTGGGGTTGGCCGGTCGAGGTGGGTGGCCTCGGCGGGAACCCACTGTTCCGCGCCGTGCTCGGCGAGGAGCTCACCGGCCGAGGATTGGTCCACAGCGCGGCGTACTCAATGACCGAGGTCCTCGGTCCCGCGGTGATCAAGTACGCCGATGCCACGCTGGCGGCGCAGGTGGTTCCGCCCCTGCTCCGCGGCGACGAGACCTGGTGCCAGGGGTTCTCCGAGCCCGAGGCGGGCAGCGATCTCGGATCACTCCGCACGACCGCCGTCAGGGATGGCGACGGCTGGGTGGTGCAGGGACAGAAGCTCTGGACCAGTTGGGCCCACCATGCCACCCGTTGCGTCGTCCTGGCCCGAACGGAGGGACCCGACACAGGTTCCCGGGGGATCAGCGCCTTCTTTGTGGACATGCACACCCCCGGCATCGACGTCCATCCGCTCGAGACGATGGCCGGCGTGGACGAATTCTGTGAGACCTTCTTCGACGAGGTGCGGGTCCCGGCCGACCGACTCCTGGGCGCCCCGGGGCAAGGGTGGCAGGTCGCGCAGTACATCCTGGCCTGCGAGCGCGGACCGATCTTCTGGCAGCGAGCCAGCTGGCTCCTCCACCATCTCGGAGAGATCGTCGAGATGACCGATGCGGCCGACCTGACGGTACAGAGCTTGCTCGGCCACGCCTTCGCCGAGGTGTCCGCCCTCCGGGCCCGGTCACGAACCACCCAGCAACAGGTGGCGGCGGGCGACTTGCGGGCCGCCGAGTCCTCCGTCGACAAGATTCTGATCGCCTCCGCCGACCAGGCGGTGTTCGACGCTGCTCGCCACGTCCTGGCCGGCGTGGTCGAGCTGGACGATTCACCCCTGGCCGACCGGTATCGCAAGGAGTGGGCGTACTCGCGGGCGGCGACGATTTACGGTGGCACCAGTGAGATCCAGAGGGACATCGTGGCCTCGCGCCTGCTGGACCTGCCCAGGGTGCCCTGATGGATCCCGACGAGTGCAGGCTGCTGCACGAGACACTCTTCGGGTTGGCTGCTTCCGAGCGAGCCGGACTGCTCACCGCCGCGTTGGACGCGTTCGGGTGGCGCGACGTGCTGGCCACCCATCCCGAAGAGGCCATCTCCGCGCTGTTCGGCGCGCAAGGTCGGACCGGAACATGGTCGGCGGCGCTGCACGACGTCCTGGCCGCCGACGCCGAGACGCTCGGGATCAGCCTCCCGCTCACCGTCGTCCTCCCCCGGCCGGGCCGGGCCGATCCAGGCAAGCAGCGCGATGGCCGCGTCTCGATCGAGGGGGTCCTTCTCGGGCCACGCGACCGGGCCGCCATGCTCGTGACTGCGGCGCGCTGCCCTGGTGGGGAGAGGTCCGCCGTTGCGGTCGAGCCTGAGGACTTTCAGATCGAGCGGCGGCAGGGCCTCGACCCCGGCCTCGAGGGGTACGCCGTGTCCGGCACCAGCGGGCGGATGATGGTCCTCGCCGTGGGCGACGACGCCGATTCGTGGTGGGAGGCCGCGCAGGCTCGTGGGCGGCTGGCCCTGTGTCGACAGATCGTGGCCGCCCTGGCCGTCATGATTGAGCAGGCGCGGTCACACGTCTCCGAGCGAGCGCAGTTCGGCCGGCTGGTCGGGACCTTCCAGGCAGTGCGTCACAAGCTGGTCGAGGCTCATGTCGCGACGGCGGCCGCCGACTGCGTGACCTCTTCGGCCTGGGAGAGCGACGACCTTCCCCTGGCCGCGGCGACCGCCAAGGTGGTGACCGGCACGGCCGTCGGGGTCGCAGCGGCACACACTCAACAACTCCTGGCCGGGATCGGTTTCACGGCGGAACACCCGTACCACCGCTTCATGAAACGAGCGGTCGTGCTGGAACGGATGCTCGGCAGTGGAGTCGAGCTCGCCCCTCTGGTGGGCCGGCGACTGATCGAACTGGGTGCGGCGCCTCGACTGGTGCAATTGTGACCGAACTGGACAGCGGCGACGTGATTCTTCGCAGCGAAGGCTCGCGGGTGCGGGTGCTCACCCTCAACAAACCGGCAAACCGGAACGCCCTCGACGGTCCGCTGCACGCCGCAATGCTGGCGGCGGTGCGCCTCGTCGCCGCCGAGCCGGAGGTGCGCGCCGTCGTCCTCACCGGAGCCGGGGACGCCTTCAGCGCCGGAGGCGACTTCGGACTCATCGAAGAGATGCAGCAGGACCCCGAACTGCGCAAGGCAGTCCTCAACCGAAGCAGGTCCTTGTTCTGGTCCTTGATCGCACTCGAGGTTCCGGTCATCGCGGCGGTGAACGGCCCGGCCGTCGGTGCCGGTGCGACACTCGCCCTGCTCTGCGACATCGTGCTCATGGCGGAAGGGGCCTCCCTGGCAGAACCCAGGGTGAACATCGGCCTGGTGCCCGGCGACGGCAGCGCGATCCTTTGGCCCCTGCTGGCGGGCATCCCTGCCGCGCGCGCATACCTGCTCACGGGCGATCGTATGCCGGCCGCAGAGGCCCATCGCCTGGGCCTGGTCCACCGCGTCGTGCAGCCGGACGCCCTTCTGGCCGAAGCCATGGCGCTGGCCGATCGCCTGGCGGGGCTGTCACCCCACTCCGTCCGCTCCACGAAACGCGCCCTCAACTCCCAGGTGGAGTCCGCCGCCCTGGCCGGCCTCGAGTTTGCGCTCGACGCGGAGTCCCAGAGCTTCGACACCCCGGAACTGCGAGCGACGGTCCAACAGCATGCCGAGCGCGTTGCGGGCCGGCACGGTGACTGACGCGGTCGAGCGCGTGGCGGTGGTCACGGGAGGTACGCGCGGGATCGGTGCCGCCATTTCGTCCCGGCTGTCCGCGGCCGGGACGACCGTTGTCGCCGCCTACCTCGGGGACGAGGCAGCCGCGGAGCGCTTCGTCGCTCAGCATCGATCCGCTGGCCTCGTGAGCACGCACCAGATTGACGTGGGCGACCCCGACTCCTGCCGCGAGCTCATTGCGGCCGTTCTCGCCGCCCATGGACGCCTCGACTACCTGATCAACAACGCGGGCGCCGTGCGCGAGCGCAGGTTGGCCGATCTCAGTTCCGAGGACTGGGACGACACGCTGCGGGTCAACCTCACGGGGGCCTTCCACCTGTCCCAGTCCGCCCTCGCCCACATGCGCCAGGTGCGTTTCGGCAGGATCGTCAACATCGGATCCGTGAGCGCAGTCATGGGAAGCCCGTTCCAGATCGACTATGCCGCCGCCAAGGCGGGACTCGTCGGCCTGACCCGCTCGCTCGCCCGCTCGGTGGCCCGCGCCGGTATCACGGTCAACTGCATCATCCCCGGAGGGTTCTCGACCGACCTGCTCAGCCACCTCACCTTGACCGATGCGGAGGCCGTCGAGCGCAGCGTGCCGGTCGGGAGATACGGCCGGCCCGAGGAATTGGCCCATGTCGTCGCCGCCCTCCTCCACGACGACGCCTCCTACGTCACCGGCGCGGTGATCGCCGTTGACGGCGGCCTCGGCATGGGACTCTGAACCCTCAGACCTCCGCGAAGAGGCCACGGAGCGAGGTCACGTCGATCTTCCCCGTTGGGAGCTTCGGGAGACGCTTTTCCTCGACGACGCGCAGGTGTCTCGGGACCTTGTAACCCGAGAGCACGGAGCGGAGCGAGGCGGTCAACGCCGCGGGCTCCAGCGGATCGGGACCCTCGGGGACCACCACGGCGGCCACGTCCTCGCCGCGCTCCCCCGCCGGGATCCCAAACACGAATGCCTCGCGCACCTCGGGCAGCTGGACCAGCGCCGCCTCCACCTCGGCCGGCGACACATTGGACCCACCCGTCTTGATCATGGCCGTCCGGCGACCAGTGAAGCGAAGGTGTCCGTCCGCCCCGAACCAGCCCAGGTCGCCGGTGGCGTACCACCCGTCGGGCGTGAACGTCTCGTGGCGCTCCCGCTTGTAGAACCCGTCCATGAGGAAGGTGCCGCGCACCAGCACCTCGCCTTCTTCGCCCGCCGGCAGTTCCATTCCGGTCTCGACGTCGATCACGACGTGTTCCATCCCCGGCAAGGGGCGACCCATCGTCCCCCGCAACGATGCGGGCAACGGGGCGTAGGGGTCGTCGGAGCCTGTATGCGGTCCCCCGGTCTCCGTCATGCCGAGCACGTTCGGCGCCGAGTCGGCCGATGGCGGCCGGTGCTCCGGCGGAAGCGCCTCGACGAGGGTGCCGCCGCGCACCGAACCGAGGTCCCGCTCGGCAAAGGTCGGGTGGTCGGCGATCTGGCGCGCTGCGTTGGGCCAGCACGACACCTGTGTCACCCGCTCCCGTTCGATCAGGTCGAGTGCCTCACCTGGCTCGAACCGCTCCTGGGTGACGGCGGCCGCCCCGGACACGAGGGCGGCGAGGAGGACCATGGTGAGGCCTCCGACCCAAAAGAACGGCATGGGCGAATAGATGCGGTCCTCGTTCGTCAGCCCCCGCCGCTGGGCCAGGAGAGCGGCGTGACGGACGAGCGACCCCTGCGTGTGGACCACGGACTTGGGGGCAGCCGTCGCACCCGAGGTATTGATGATGGCCAGGGCGTCGGCGGGAGCGACCTCTGACTCCGCGGCGCGCACCAACGACGGCGCCATCGGAGGCCCGAGGGCACGCGACCAGTCAGGAGCCCGCTCCGTTGTCACGTGGACCCAGCGCAGGAACGGCGCCTCTTCGAGCTGGAGATCAGCTGGGCTCTGGGCCAATCCGCTGAGGCCCGACTCGAGGCGGGTCGTCATGGCCTCGTCTCCGAAGCGCGCGCTCATCACGATCGCGTGGAGGTCGGTCTGGCGGACCATGCGGGCCAGCTCAGCGCCCGGGGAGAAGGTGGACAGGGGCACGGTGAGGGCGCCAATGCGAGCCAGGGCGAGCCACGTCACCGCCCACGCCGCACCATTGGCAAAGAGCAGTCCGACCCGCGTTCCCTTGCCGATGCCGCCGGCCAGCAGCCGGCCGGCCAATTCAGCGCTCCGGGCGTCCGCCTCGGCAAAGGTCAACCGGGAGCTGAGCTCGACGACGAAGGGGTCAGATCCGCTCTGGCGGCGCTGGCGCATGGCCGCGGGAACCGTCGCCGGGAGGTCCTCCAGCTCGCTGGCAAGGTCAGTGGGGCGCAGCGGATCGGTCCTCGACGTCATCGGTTCCGCTTGCCTACGCGACGAACACGGGGACGTTGGAGAACCCGGCGACGTTCGACATGCTGACCCTGCGCAACCCGTCGTGCCGTACCTCGAAGTGAGGCCAACGCGCTCGGATACCCTCGAACGCGAGGTTGGACTCCAGCCGGGCCAGCCAGGCGCCGAGGCAGCCGTGCACGCCGTAGCCGAAGGCCAGCGTCGTCCGGCCGCCCCGCCTGATATCGAAGTCATCGGGTCGCTCGTAGGCCCGTGGATCGCGGGTGGCCGCTCCGGTAAGCAGGATCACAGGAGAGTCGGCCGGGATCGTGCCCCCGTCGAACTCGACTGGCGCCACGGAGAATCGACCCTGATACTGCGAGGGTGGATGCATCCGGAGCATCTCCTCGACGGCGTGGGGAATCAGCGCCTCGTCGGCCCGCACGAGCTCCCATTGTTCCGGATGCTGATCAAAGAGGACGACTCCGCTCCCGATCAGCTTGGTCACGGTCTCACTGCCCGCTCCGGCGATGAGCACGGAGAACGCCGCAACGTCCCCGTCACTCAGGCGCTCCTCATTCCCGTCGTCGTCGCGCAGGACCGCCGTCGTGAGCTTGCTCATGAGGAGACCGTCGGGACTCCGGCGCTTGGCCCGGGCGAGGTCCAGGAAATACCCCGCCACGTGCAACAGCGCCTCCATCCCCTCTTTGGTCGTGTTGGGATTGCCTTCCTCGCGGTGCAAGAACATGTCGACCCAGAGACGTACCTGCTGACGTTCGCCCTCGGGTACCCCGAGGATGGTCGAGATGACCTCGACCGGGAACAGCGCAGCGAACTCCGCTACCACGTCGAACTCATCGCGTCCGACGAGGGCATCCAGGTAGCCGGCAATCACCTCGGCGATGAGGGGCTCGAGGCTTCCGATTGCGTTGCGGCTGAACACCTGACTCACGAGCCTGCGCATCCGGGTGTGCTCCGGCGGATCCATCACGATCATCATGTTGGTGTTCGTGCGCCGCTTCTGCAGCAGCTGCTCGAGGGTCACGCCATACGAGCTGACGAACCGGACCGGGTCGCCGTGTGCCGTAACCACGTCGGCATGGCGGGACAGCGCGTAGAAGCCGTACTTCTCGTTGAAGTAGACGGGGGCCTCGTCGCGCAGGCGCGCATAGGCGGCCGAGGGATCGTCGAAAAACGTGTCGGAAAAGGGATCGAACTCGATGCTGCCCTGCGACACGGCACCCCCGCTCGAGACTGGGACCATGCATAGGGAGAACGCAGGAGCGCAGTCTTGACTTTTCTAAGAGGAGAAGCATATTCTCGCAGCCAGAACCGGTCAAGGAACCGAAATACCGTGAGGAGGGGCTTGCTCACGTGAACCTCGCACTCACCGAGGAACAGCAGTTCGTCCGGCAGACCTTCTCCGGCCTCTTCGGCAAGGAAGCCGATCCGGACAGGGTGCGCGCCGCTGAGCCTCTCGGGCACGACCCAGACCTTTGGGCCCACCTGATCACCACCGGCGCCTTGGGCGTGGGCGTGTCCGAAGACAGCGGTGGCGGAGGCGGCGGTCTCCTCGAGCTCGCACTCATCGCCGAAGAGACCGGTCGGCGGATCGCCCCCATACCCTTCGCCGAGCCAGCCACGGCCGCTCGCCTGCTGGCCACGTGCGGCGCGAGACGCCTGCTCGACGATGCCTTGGGCGGTACCCGCATGGTCTCGCTCGCCGCCCGTCCCGGCCCCGTCCAAGGCCAGCTCCTGGCCGACGGGGCCGTGGCCGACGTTGTGCTCGCGCTCGACGGCGATCGGCTGGTGGCCGTGCAGCGGCCGCCCGGTGTCCACCCAACCTCGAACATGGGGGCTCTCCCGCTGGCCCGCTGGAACGATGCAGCCGAGGTCGAGGTGCTGGCGGAGGGAGATCAGGCCGGCCGATCCTTCTCCACCGCCCTCAATGAGCTCCGGATCCTGCGCGCCGCCGCACTGGTCGGCCTGGCCAGCGAGGCCATCGAGATCGGTGCGGCCTACGCGCGTCACCGGGAGGCGTTCGGCGTTCGGATCGGGACCTATCAGGCGGTCGCCCATCCATTGGCAGATGCTCTCGTGGCCAAGGACGGCGCCCAGCTCCTGACGTGGAAGGCGTGCTGGGCCGTGGACGAAGGTCTTCCACTGGCGCCGGCGCTCGCCTCGATGGCATTCGTGTTCGCCGCCGAAACGGCGTACACAGCCACCGAGCACAGTCTGCACCTGCACGGCGGCTACGGGTTCACGGTCGAATGTGACATTCAGCTCTACTACCGACGAGCCAAGGCCTGGGTCACCGCGTTCGCCGATCCGGACCGCGAGCTCGATGTGGTCGGCGACAGGTTGTACGGCCCGGCTCGGAACGGGCGGCAGGGCGCAGGCAGCGCCGCAAACCCCGGGGCCGACTGATGGATTTCCACGAACCACCACACCTCGAGGCGATCCGGGCCGAAGCTGAAGCCTTTGCGGCCGAGCACGTCACGGCTGACCTCGTCGAGGAAGAGCTTCGCACTGGCGACGGCGTGAGCCGACCGCTTTTGCGGGCGATGGGCGCTCGGGGCTGGGTTGCGCCGATGTGGCCGGCGGAGGAAGGCGGTGCGGGGCTCGACCCCTTCGAGACCTCCGCCGTGCTGAACGCCATCCGTGGGGCGGGCGGGCCCACGGTCGGCCCCGGCACCACGATGCTCAGCGCCAACGCGATCAGGGCCCTGGGTTCGGAGGAACTACGGGCGAGGATCCTTCCGGGCGTCGCCGCGGGCGAAACGCTGATCTGTCTCGGCTACACCGAACCCGAAGGCGGCTCCGATGTTTTCGCCTGCAAGACCCGATCCGTTCGGGACGGCGACGAATGGGTCATCAACGGACAGAAGATGTTCACGACGTTCGCGCACCGGGCCGACTATTGCTTTCTCCTGACTCGAAGCGACCCGGCCACGCGGGGACCCCGGGGCCTGACGATGTTTCTGGTTCCCATGGGGACACCCGGGATTGAGATCCAGGCGTTGAGGACCATGGGCTACGAGCGCACCAACATCGTCTTCTACAACGAGGTCCGGGTCCGCGACGAGCTTCGGGTGGGCGAGCCGGAGCAGGGACTCCATGTGATGCGGGCAGCACTCGAGGCGGAACAGAACGTGGCTCCCTCCTCGCGGACTTCCCAGTTGTACGAGGCGGCGGTGGCGTGGGCCCGGCACACCCCCGCTCAGGAGGGCGACGCCACCATGCTGGACGATCCGTCCGTACGCCGGCGCCTGGCCCGCATGGCCATCGACGGCGAGGTGGCGGACCTGCTGGGCACCCGGGTCGGCTTCCTCGAACAGCTGGGCGCCAAACCAGGACCCCACGCCGCCCTCTTTGGGCCTGAGACGTATGTCCGCTGGTCCAAGGAGGTCATGGACATGGTCGGTCCGACTGCAATGGCCGACTGGACCGACCCCGACTCGGTGCTCGGCGGGACCTTCGAGTACCACTTCCGGTGCTCGGTAGCCAGCACCATCTATGGGGGTTCGAGTGAGGTCCTGCGGAGCTTGATCGCCGAGCAACTGCTCGGATTGCCGCGCAGCCGACCGAAGTCGTAGCGGTGGACCAGCCGTTGTGGCGGAGACGCCGAAGGGAGGAATAGAGGTGGCACACGCAGCAGAAGCCAGACAGTGGGCACCGGGTGCGCTGAAAGGGATGATCGACTCGCTCTACACACCCTTCAGCGGTCCCGGCGGCGAGGAGATCGACGAGCAGGCGCTGCGAGCTCTGGTTGCCCACTGCATCGGTGCCCTCGATCATGACGGGATCTGGGTCGGCGGGCTCGTCGGGGAGTGCTGGGCCCTGTCGACAACGGAACGGAAGCGACTACTCGAGGTGGCGGTCGAGGAGGTGCGGAGTATCAAGCCGGGCGCACTCGTCGAGGCCTGTCCGGCCAGCACGAACGTCCTGGAGACGGTCGAGTTGGCTCAGCACGCCGCCGCGACAGGGGCTGACATCTGCTTCTTGATACCCCCCTACTTCGAGGCCCGAGGCTACGAGTCCACCCGTGAAGTCCTCCGCTACGTCTGCGATCGGACGGACATCGCCCTCGGGTTGTTCAACACGCACGCGGCGGGATGGATCCTGACGCCAGACGAGTGCGCCCGCCTGGTCGACGAGTTCCCTGCTATCTGTGCCGTCAAGAACGGAATGTTCCGCCCGAGTCACAGCGCAGCGTTGCACCGGTTAGCCCCGGAACTCGTCATCTGGGAGTGCGACATGTTGGCCTACCGAGGCGGATTCCTTCGCCGGGGCATTACCGCCGCAGGCATCCTCGGTGGCTCGGGTTACCTCTACGAGACGCCCGACAACAGGATCTACAGCGCGCAGTGGGACCTCCTGGTCTCGGACAAGCTGTCAGAAGCCATCGACCACTGGTACGAGTCCGGGCTCGACGACCTGGTGGCCCGCCTGCACGGCGCGTTCGGGGCATCCAACGTCGAGGCGGTGTACACGCACTGGGGGTCGGCCTTCAAGGCGGCCGCGCACGAGCTCGGCCTCCCGGTCGGTAGCTACGACCGATCCCGGCCGCCCCAGCCCCCACTGCCCGAGGCGCAAAGGGCCGCCATCCGGGCCGCATACACCGCGATCGGGCTGGTCTCATGACGTCGGACCAGGCCGGCACGCGCGGCTCCAGGGTAGTGCTTCGAGACATCAACGCATGGAGCGCCCTCCCGGCTTCCGACTGATCGGATACGCAGATGCCGCCACCTCTCCGAGTGATCCAATGGGGAACGGGGAACACGGGATCGCACGCGCTGAGGTTCCTCCTCGAGGACCCGGCCTTCGACGTCGTGGGCGTCTGGGTCGGCCGGGCATCGAACGCCGGGAAATCGGCGATCGAGCTGGCCCACATCAGGTCCGACACGCCCAGCGAGGCACCGGGGCCGGGCGCCACCCAGGACATCGATGCTCTCCTTGCGCTGGAGGCGGACTGCGCGGTCTACATGGCGGCCGAGCCCCAGGGCGACGTCGCCACGGAGGGAACGGACGGCTGGGAGAGCGTGGGAAGAATCTGCCGACTCCTCGAGGCGGGCACCAACGTCGTGGCGACCGGGATTTCGGGACTGATCTACCCCCACACCTACGGACCTCCGGTCTTCGATCGTCTCAAGGCAGCGTCAGATGCCGGAGGGAGCACATTCTTCGGCACCGGGATCGAGCCTGGCTTCATGAGCGATGCTCTTGCCCTGGCCCTGACTTCGATCTCTCGAGGCGTGCGCTCGGTCCGCATCCAAGAGATGATCAGCTACGCCACGTACGACCAACCGGCATACCACGTCGCGCAAGGCGGCATCTGGGGGGCGCCACTCGACCCGCGCTACGCCGATGGGTTTGCCAAGCGGGTCCTGGCGGCAGGCATGGGCGCGCCGATTCTCCTGCTGGCCGATGCCCTCGGACTCGAGCTGGACGACCTTGTCTCGTCGGCGGAAATCGAAGCGATCGACGAGGACCTGGATCTGCCCATGGGTCCAATCCCGGCCGGCACGATCGCGGGTTACCGCTTCGAGGTGGCCGGACGAAGGGACGGCACCACAGTGCTCGCCCTCGAGCACATCACGCGTTTGGATCCCGCCGTGGCTCCGCATTGGCCGGCGCTCGACCCGGGCGGATTCCGGGTCATCGTCGACGGAAGACCCTCCTTCACGACCTCGGTCGTCTTCGACGAGGTGGATGCTGCCGTCGCCGGGTGCATGGCGACTGCGGCCCGAGCGGTCAACGCTCTCCCCGTCGTGAACTGCGCACCCCCGGGGGTCTGCTCCTCCCTGGATCTGCCGACGATCGTCACGCACGGGTCCTTCATCTGAACCGGTGCTGTGCGCTCACGCCTGACGCAGAGGGCCGCCAGGGATCAGGACGAACTCGCGGTCGAGGTCCCGGGAATGTCCTGACCGCAGATCGGTGTCGACGACACGGGGACGAAACCATTCTTCTCTGCCTGCATGACCCATGAGCATTGACGAGGCAGGTCGTGCCCAAAGACCGTGGAGTAGTCGATGGGCTCGGCGAGCAGCCCGTTCGCCGTGTAGCTCTTCAGACCCCGGAGATCCTTGATGACGGCGGCACGCGTGGGATTCTGGCCCGCCAGCTCCAGTCCCTTGATCATGAGGTCGGCTCCGGCCCACGCTTCGTACTGCCCGAAGCTGGGGAAATCGCTCTTGGTGAAGTGCCCGAACTTCTCCATGGCCTTCTGCATCTGCTCGGTTCCCGCGTTCGGGAGGACCCAGGGACGGTACAACGAATCGAAATAGTCACCCTGCAGGGCGCTCCAGGCGGGCGAGTGGATCACATCCGGCTCGTACCCGGTGGCGAAGAGTACCGCCTTGAGCTTCACTCCGGATTGCTTCAACGCTTCCGCCAGGGCGTAGTTGGAGTTGCTGTCGAGCGACGGCACGAGCGCATTCACGTGATCCTGCTTGGCAATGAGTGCGTCACTCGTGAAGTTAACGCTCCCGAGTGGAACCGAGGTATTCAGCACACCCACCTTCATCCCCAGATGGGTTGCGGCCTGCGCATCACCCTCTGCGGCCCGAGTCGAGGTCGGCGAGATGCCGTACCCGTAGGCCCCGAGCACCGTCCCGCCGTGCGCCTTCAAGATGGCGTCGATCGTCGTGTTGGCCGGGTACTTCGGGTCCACACTGCCTTCGTCCGAGGCGAACATGTTCGTGTAGGGCTGCGTTCCCCATTCGGGGCCGTCGGTGAATGCGCCCGTCACCGGTATTCCCGCCTGCTGCGGGTATTTGGCGGCGAGGAAAAACAACACGCTGTTGGAGACGATACCGATCACGCCCTTGGAGATGGCGTCCTGCACGGCAGTCGTGATCTCCGAAGGACTCGTCTGGTCGTCGATGACGAGGGGTACGAGCTTGTGACCGTTCACACCGCCCTCCGCGTTTTGCAGATCGATTCGAGCTTCGAATGCCGCGGGCGATGACCCGTTCTCGGCCGCGGCCTCGCCCGTCACGTCGGTGATGTACGCGATGGTGAGTGGTGTCGGAGATGCCCCCGCAGGCGCGGCCAAGACCGCACAGGAGACGATCGACAGGCTGGCAACAGCGGCCAGGAGTGAAGCGCGCCAGGCGCGGCGTAAGCACATCATCTTTCCTCCCCGATACGGCAAAGGTGTTGACTCCATGACTCAGCGTGCTTCGAGCCGCACGGGCAATTCGTCGTGCCGCCTGACCAGCAGACTGCCGACCCAACGTGGCGGCGAGTCCGGATCGAGAGAGATACGGCTCGTGCGATGTAGCAGCACCGAGAGCACGTTGCGTGCTTCGATTCTGGCCAGGGGCGCTCCAACGCAGTGATGGATGCCCCGCCCGAATGCCACATGGCGCCGCGGGACCCGCCGGTTCAAGTCGACTTCGTCGGGATGCTCGAATTCCTCGGGGTCGCGGTTGCCAGCGGCCCAGAACAACAACACGGTCGCTCCGGCCGGAATCTCGACGCCGCCGAGTGTCGTGTCCGCCGGCACGGTACGCATCATGTAGCGGAACGGGGATTCGAGCCTGAGGGCCTCCTCGACGAAAGGGGGCACCTGTTCGAGGTTTCGACGGAGATGATCCTGCAACTCCTGGTCCTCTGCAAGCATGCGCACCGCATTGCCAAGCAGGCTCGTGGTGGACTCGCCGCCGGCGCTCAAGAGGATGGTTAAGATGCCGCCCGCCTCCTGGGCAGTAAGAACGCCGTCGGTGATGCTGCTCGCGAGAGCGCCGAGGAGGTCCTCACTCGGTTCTCTCAGAGCGGCATCCACCTGACGGGCGATCCAGGCCTGGACTTGATCGCCGCCGTCTGCATAGTTCATCAATTCGTCGAGCGTCAGTGTCGACCCAACCAACTTGGTCATGTGAACCGCTGAGCGCCACAACTCATCAAGGTTGCTGTCTCGAAATCCGATAAGTCGACTGATCATCGTGATGGGCACAACGTTGCCGATCGCTCCCATGAAGTCGATCGTTCCGTCACGCAAAGCGTTGGTCACGAGCCCCTCGGCCAAATCGTGGATTTCGGAATCGAGCGTCTCCATGCGCTTGGTCACAAGTTCGGGGAAGACCGCCCCACGATGAATCTCGTGCAAGGGCGGATCCGCAGTGGCCAGTACCTGACCGTCGCTCTGCCCGAATTCGAACCGACCGGGCAGCCCGGCCTCGTCGCGATAGATCAGGCACTTCATGGCCGAGGAGAAATCCCCGACTCGACCGCTTGCCTCGACCAACAGCTCGAACGTGTTGACCGTAAAGACCCCTGTCCCGGCGATCTCCCACACCGGGGCGTGTTCGCGGAGCCGCTTGTAGAGGGGGTACGGGTCGCCCAGCACCTCCGGATCCAACAAGAGCGTTCCGGGAATCTGCTGGTCCACCTGGTCCTTTCTCTGCACCAACCCCTCACCGGGAGGCTCGGATTCGGTCCTGACGTCCCACGGTGCTGGTATTCTCGTACGGCATACTAGAAATAAACAACGAAGCGAGCAAGTGGTGACAAATACCCATTCCTCCATCGCCCGTTCACGGGCCGCGGCAAGTGACCGGCCTCGCTCCAGGGGTCGACCTCCCTCGCTCAGCACTCAGCAACTGGTCGAGGGAGCTCGCCGTCTCGCCCGGGAGGTCGGCCTCGAGAACCTCTCGATGCGCGCGCTGGCTCGAGAGCTCGGCGTTCCCCCGATGACGATTTACCACTACGCCCCGAGCCGGGAGTACCTCCACGCCCTGGTGGTCGACAACATACTGAGCGAGATTCGCGTGCCGGGTACCGGTGAGGGCAGCTGGGAGGAGCGGCTCCGAACGCTCCTCTACGACGCCCGGCGCGTGTTTGCCGAGCACCCAGGGGTCTCGGCTCATTTCGGGGACGGAGGATCTGGTGAGGGCGCTCGACTCGCGGAGGGCGTGCTGACCATCCTGGCGGAGGGCGGATTCAGTCCAGAGGGCGCCGTTGTGTGCTTCGCGACGATTTTCACGTTCATGACGGGTCAGATCGACCTCGATGCAATGTCGCACTTCGTCGCACCGAGCGTTCAGGTGGCGACCTTGGACAACGTGACGCAGCAGTCGCAATTCTCGCGCGAGGAGCTCTTCGTGCTTGGCTACGACGCTGTCATCGAAGGGCTCAAACGCAATCTTCTGCAGGCGTGAAGGATGAGCGCGAAAAGTCACATCGGGTTCGCCCGACCGAGCGATCGGGATCTCCGATTCCCGAAAAGGAGATGACGTGTACGCCGAAGACGTGAGTCCCGGCTGGGCGGACCTGTCCGCAGTCCCCGAGGCGGAGCATTCGTGGGCTCACAACGGGATCGTCGTCACGGGCGCCGGAGAGCTCATCGGTTTTCATGCTGGGCAACTCGTGGCGTTCGACCAAAGCGGTCACGTTTCGAGATCGATTCGGCCCGGCCTCACGGAGGGACACGGCATCACCCTGGTCCGAGAAGGCCGTGAAGAGTTCCTCTGGATCAGTGACCCCGGTTTCGTCTTCGAAGTTGGACACGACGTCGGCGACGAGCAGTGGGAGGCCGTCTTCGGCAAGGGAGTGCACGTGACCTCGCGTCCACCAAGAGTCGTCAAGGTGACTCTTGGTGGCGAGATCCTGATGGAGCTGCCAGTCCCGCCGCGAGACTCCGACCCGTCGCCAGGAATAATGGGCGATTACTGCCCGTGCGGTACCGCGGTAGACGAAGAAAGGTTCGGAGGCAGTGGTGACATCTGGGTGGCCGACGGCTACGGGTGCAGCCAGGTTCATCGCTTCGACAAGACAGGTAACCACCGGCTCACGCTGACCGGCGAGGAAGGGCATAAACGGTTCCTGTGCCCACACGCCGTGTTCATCGATCGGCGCGGCGGCAAGACACCAGAGCTCTACATCGCCGACCGTGAGAACCGGTGCATTCAGGTGTACGACATGGAGGGCGGCTATCTGCGAGCCTTCGGAGAGACCTTCTTGAACAGCCCGAGCGCCTTTGCCGTCTTAGGGGACCTGCTCGTGATAGCCGAGCTCTACTCGCGACTGTCAGTCGTCGATGCTGATGACAATTTCGCTGGGTACGTCGGTGCCACCAAAACCGCCGAAGCGGGCGTCGGTTGGCCAGAACGTCCGGGATGGCCGAATGCGCTGAGCGACGATGCCCGGGCGGTTCGGGCTCATCTGCAGAGCGCGAATGGGTTCAACTCGCCGCACTCACTGGCCTCTGACGCCAACGGCAATCTGTTTGTTTCGGAGTGGTTGATCGGGGGGCGGTACACCAAGCTGAAGATCCACGAGTAGACCCGTCCTTGAAATGCTCGGACGCGCCATCCGTAAGATCACCGAGACCTGCGCTTGCTTTGAGCATCGGCGCCTACATTTCGCTCCCCCATTATCCGCCCCACTATCTCGACGATACGGGGACGCGATAGACCTCGTTCCTTGGACGGGGCTAAGACGAACTAACAGGTAAATGGACTCCGACGTATCCTGTGGACTGCCCAGCCTCGGACTCTTAATGCGCAGGTTTCCGGTTCAAATCCGGAAGGGCGCACCAACTAGGTAGTCCTCCCGCAGAGTTGTCCTCGCCCTGGCGATACTTCCTACGCTCGCTGTTCTTGTCCTCTCAAAGCGCCATTGCCATGCTCATTCAGATAACCTGGCGCCCATCAATCACTCTGAAGCCTGGGTGGTATTGCTGGCGGACGTGCCCTAGAACCATTTGTTCGGCAGGACGCAGGTCGTGCTCCGCCGGTACCGGGTGGCGGAGAGCGATGCGGCGGCACCGCACCGAAGGTGCAACCCTGCGACCAAAATTGAGGGGTCGTTTCCGAGGACGTGATTTGCTCCACGGCCGCGACTCACGGACGCCAAGTAATGAGGACCGAGAAAGACTCCGCGGATTGTGCACGAGCTACAGATACGGCTGTCGGCAGAACGGGAGCAGCCCGTAGCTCGATCAGGCAAACTCGATCACGAGTCGCTGGGGCGAACCGAGGTCCGATGCCACAGTGGAGAGAGTTGTGCGCCTCGATGTCGCATCGACGACGCTGAGGGCGAAGCGTCCGGCGACCACGGCCAGACCCCGGCCCCAGACGCTCACCACCCAGTCGAGCGGGAGTGTCAGCTGAGCGGGACCCGTGCCGTCCCATGCGAGGTTTGGAGTGTGACCTGGGCCGGCGACGGTCAGATCGACCTCCAGGTCGGGAACGGCCAGCCACGTCCGTAGGGCGGTGAGGGCACGACCAAAGAGCGAGGCTTCCAGCGCTGGCCGGTCGTTGGAGCCATCGTCCCCGTCCATTCGGTCCAGGAGCACCGCCGTGACCGTCGACACCAGACGAAGTGTCATCTCGTGACCGAGGCCCGCCAAGATCACCGTGTCCTCGTCACGGGACGGGAGGGTGTTGCCAGGTGTAGGCCTCGTCCCTGCGCCCGCCCCGACAGCGGAGCCCCTGGCCATGACGACGCGAGCGTTCCCTCGACCTGTCGGCCTGGCGAGGCGAGCGGGCATGACCACATTTCGAGGTGTCACGGCGACGAGCCCGGGACCATGCATCGGCTGGACTGGACTGGTTCGGACCGGATCGAGCGTTCCCCTGCTCAGCGCCGAGAGGATGTCGGCATTCTCCTTCTGCCGCGACCAAGCGCTCAGGACCTCGATACAAGGTGTTCTCGCTCCACCGAGCGCCACGAGCGCCCTCTCGCCCTCGGGGTCGTCATGGTCGAGAGCGACCAGTTCTCCCGCCTCCCAGCGGATGGCGTGCCTCTGGCCCGAACAGTCGAGGCGAGCGAGTGCCGTCGGAAGCTCGCTGAGGAGTCCGGGGATCACGATCCGGACCTCGTCAACTCGGCCAGCGGGACTCTCAGGACCCCCCGCACGCTCCGCCCGGTCGGGAAGATCCTGAGGTCGGTGGCTTGCGGATCGAGCGGGGCCAGTGATGTCACCTGGCCCTCGGCCACCATGTCGCTCCCACCGCCACGGTCGGCCAGGGCGACGTAGGTGTTCCCGCGGTCGTCCTGGGCCCACCAGGTGATCGGGGACGCCTCCGCATCGATCCTGCCGGGAAAGTGGCTCACGAGTGGTGCGCCCGGTGACATGGCAACGGCCAAGGAAAAGAAGCTCGCCTCGGACGTCAGCGTGTCGACCCGGATGGAGAACCCATCGAGATCGTCGATGGCCGCCCCAATCGGGAGTACCCCGGTCGGCCCGTCGTTGGTCTCAAAGCGCTCGACCAGAGAGGCCCATGGCTCCGGGAGCCCAGGAGCGGGGGCGGCGTTGGTCACCGCCTCGGCAATTCGTCCGAGCTCGGCCAGCATGGCGTCGTCCTCGTCGCAGAACCCGGTGGCGATCAGCGCTCGGCTGGCGATCTCGACGGTGTCGGCGCCGCCATGGCGGCGATCGGTGCTCAGGATCTCCGCATAGAGCGCGGCGCGCAAGGGTTCGAGCTGCTCGATCGGCTCGAGGTTGATGTCGGGCGTGGGCCGACGTTCAGGAAGATCGAGTCTGCTGCCGTCCAGCTCGATCCAGCGTGTGTCCGCGGAGAGTGTCGTGTCGGTGGTGTAGCTGGCTTCCCACGTTCCACCGCCCCACCCTGAGGAGGTGAGTCGGGCCGTCGCCTTCGACCCTCGATCGTCCTGCAGGGCGATTGTCTGCGGACTGGGCTGGTTGGGCCGACGCCGGCCAGGGGGACCGAACGCCATGTGCTGTCCCATGGATCTGCGGGCACCTGCGGTGTCGGTACCGGAAAGTTTGAGCTGGATGACGTCATCGGCAAAGAGCAACCGCTCGAGTCTCCAGCGATCGTTCCCGTGTTCGAAGTCCTGAGCCGACACGATCCGTTGGGCGGAGAGACGTTGACGTGGTGTCTGCCCCCTGGCCCGCGTGTGCATCTGACCCCGGTGCCCGCCCCGAAGGGCCATGGCCAATCTGTACTCCTCGAGGACGTGGAGACCCACCTCGGCCGGGAGTGCTCCGGCGGCGCTGAGCACCCGCCTGATCACGGTCCCCTCCAAGTCTTCTCGCATCCCGCGGCCGGAGTCCTCCGCGAGCAGGGTGCGCTCGCACGAGAGGCGCAGATACGTCTCAGGATCACTGCGTCCAGCCACGCCACAGCATCGCATGGCCGTGCACGGGCCAGACTGGTGAGATGGATGATCAGGCGGCCGTCGTCGAAGCCCTGGCCCTGGCCGTCTCGGTGCGGGTCCCGGTGCTGCTGTGGGGTTCGCCCGGAACTGGGAAGACCTCGGTCATCCGATCCATCGCCGAGGGGATCGGCCTGCCCTCGGAGACCGTCATTGCCTCGATCCGCGAACCGTCCGACTTCGCCGGCCTGCCGATCGTCACCCGCGACGAAGGGCCGCCCCGGGTGGACTTTGCCCCGCCCAGATGGGCCCAGCGCCTGGCCGCTGCCGGCAATGGAGTGTTGTTCTTCGACGAGATCTCGACCGCGCCGCCTGCCGTGCAGGCTGCGCTCCTCCGAGTCGTGCTCGAGCGCACGGTCGGGGACCTCGAGCTGCCGTCTGGTGTGGCCGTTGTGGCGGCGGCCAACCCGCCCGAGCAAGCCGCCTCGGGATGGGAGCTGTCTGCGCCTCTGGCCAATCGGTTCTGCCACCTCGATTGGGAGATCGACGGCCGGGCGGTATCCGATGGACTTTCGAGTGGCTGGCCGCCTCCCCCCATCCCGGTGCTGGCCGAAGACTGGCAGCGCTGGATCGCCGTGGCCCGGAGCTGGGTCGGCGGGTTCCTCCGGGTGCGGCCGACGCTGGCCATCGAGGTGCCCGACGATGCCGCGAGGGCGGGGAAGGCCTGGCCCAGCCCGCGCAGCTGGGACATGGCGGCCACGCTCCTCGCGGCCAGCCGGGCGGCTGGATCAGACGATCTGGTGCGGTCCCTGCTCGTACGGGGCGCTGTGGGCCAGGGGCCAGGGATAGAACTGCTCACCTGGTTGGTCGAGGCCGATCTGCCCGACCCCGAAGAGGTACTGGTCGACCCCGAGTCTTTCGTTCTCCCCGAACGGGGCGATCGCGCGTATGCCGCACTCTCCTCAGTAGCCAGCGCAGTCGCCGCCAATCCGACGCCGGAGCGCTGGCAACAGGGCTGGGTCGTCTTTGGCCTCGCAGCCGATCACGCGCTCGACGTGGCGGCGGCAGCGGCTCGCCCCCTGGTGCGATGCCGGCCCTCGGGCGCGGCCGTGCCGAACGAGGTCCACCGCTTTACTGACCTTCTCCGCGATGCCGGTTTGTTGGAGTGAGACGGCGCACGACCCAGTTCCGTGGCAGAGACCGCTGATTCGCGCGTGCACCAGCGCAAGGTGGCCGCCGCCCGCGTCTTCGCCGCCTCGCGCTACCCCTACCTGGCGAGCGCGCTCTTCGCCGCCGGAGTTCACGGAGCCGTGGATTCGGGGACCATTGCGGTCGACCGCGGATGGCAGGTCCACGCCGACCCTGCGGTGCTCGATGCGATGGCGGTCGACGACTTGGGGCGCCTCCTCGTCCATCTGGTCTCGCACCTCCTGCGCGACCACTCGAGCCGGGCCGATCATGCGGGGGTCCAGGGCACCGATGGCGATCCTGGCGCCTGGAACAGGGCCAGCGACGCCGAGATCAACGACGACCTGGACGTCGTCGGGATGGTTCCTCCGTGCGCGCCGGAGTTGCCTGCCGCTTTCGGCGCAGAAGAAGGACGCCTGGCCGAGGAGTACTACCGCCTGGCC
Source organism: uncultured Acidimicrobiaceae bacterium (assembly GCA_963840435.1). Classification (GTDB taxonomy): domain Bacteria; phylum Actinomycetota; class Acidimicrobiia; order Acidimicrobiales; family RAAP-2; genus Bog-473. Next base: position 1,159,059 of record CAWIYY010000003.1, read on the forward strand.
CAGGCTGGAGCGAGGCAATGGGACTGCGGTTCAGGCTGCGACGGTATCGATCGACCATGGGACGGCGGCGGATCACAGGGACTCGGCGATCGTGACGGCCAGTTCCTGCGCCTGGGGGTGGCGAGCGAGATGCAACGCTCCGAGGGCCTGGAGCCGGGCACGGTGCCGGCCGGCTGGATGCGCTGGGCCGAACAGGTACTTCCTTCTCGCACTGATTGGCGGCGTGTCTTGGCCGCTGAGATCCACTCCGGGGTGGCCCGAGTGACGGGGATGGTCGACTACTCGTATCGACGGCCGTCGCGGCGAGCGGAGTCGACGCCGTCCGTCATCATGCCGACCCTGGAGCGACCGGTGCCCGACGTCGCGGTCGTGTGCGACACCTCGGGGTCGATGACCGGCGACCTCCTGGCTCGAGTCCTCTCAGAGGTCGAGGCGCTCCTCCAGCGCGTCGGGCTGCGGGGAGCGCAGGTGCGTGTGCTGTCCTGCGATGCGCAGGTCCACGCAGTCAAACGGGTCAGTCGGGCGTCCCAGATAGAGCTGCTCGGCGGTGGAGGCACCGACATGGGTGAAGGGATCACTCAAGCACTGGCGCTCCGGCCGCGTCCATCCATTGTCGTCGTGCTGACCGACGGCTATACGCCGTGGCCCGTCGAAGCGCCGAAAGGTGCCAAAGTGATCGTCGGTTTGATTGAGGGACGTCGCGGCCGTGCTCTGCAAATGCACCGTGCTCCGGCGCCTCCGACGTGGGCCCAGACCGTACGGATCGCCGAGCCGGAAGCCAGCACCACCATCCCCTAACCTGGCAGCGAGGGGGCCACTGAGTCCGGGTCACGGGTTGCCCCGTACCGGCGCCCAGGGGCAGTGGGAGAACCCACCCGGTATCGAGCTGCGGCCAGTGGCGACTTATGTCGCCACGACCAAGTTCCAGCCGACAGACTTCCTGCAGCTGGGACACTTCGGGAATCCATCGCCGACGGCCAAAGTGACTCGTTCCTGGTCGGCGCAATCAGTCCGGTAGATGCCCGCCGTCGTACAGGCGGCGTCAGTCCTGGCGTCGGTGTCGTTCTTCGGCATGGTGTGCTCCTTTGCTCAGAATCACGCAAGAGAGGAGCCCCGGATTGTGAGACGCACCATCCGAAATGCGCAGCAGCTGTCGTGGATACGAGTAACTGAACACTGAAGGTGGCGTTCCTCTCCTGGCGTGGCCAATACAACGTGCCGACCAGGCTTCCCGGCTCACCTGGGGCGAATGTTACGCCGCTTTGTTCCTCTTGTCACGAGGATCGAGACGCGAAGGACGGCCGGAATCACGCCGTCCCGGTGAAGTGGAACACCCTCAGTAGCCTGGGGTTCTCTGCCAAGAGCAAGGATCTGGTTGGGTCTGGTCGAGCATCTCGACAACCGACCACGCTGGGCAAGGCTGCAAGTCGGCAAGGACGTGGCCCTGGGAGTCAAGTGACGATCCCGGACCAGGCCTCCGTGTGGATTCAACCGAGGACGAAGTACCCGACGCTGACGACTATGCCTTCGAGCTGACGGTTGCTACGCAGGATTGGTTGCCTCATTGAGAACGTCCCACCCACACGGCGAACTGGTTCGGGGACTCATTGCCAGAGGTGATTATCGTTCCGGAGAGTGAGCCGAAAACCGGGAGGTGGCCAATGGTGACGGTGCACAATCTCGATCACGAGTCGATTGCCAAAATGATCCAACTGGACCTTGCGAGCCTGGACCGAGAACCCGAAAGCCCCATCGGTGATTTTTCGTTCCACGGATGCACGGGTGGTGTCGCCGCCTTCAAAGGTCGACCACCTTGGGAGTTCCACGGCCAAGGCGACGAGCTTCTCTTCATCTTGGCAGGCGAGTCCGAACTTACAGTGCTCGAGAAGGGCGGCCGTTCGGTACGAACCCTCTCGGCAGGCCATCTTGCGCTTGTCCCGAGAGGCTATTGGCATTGCAACACTGCACCGGGCGGAGTGACGATGCTGTGGATCACGCCCAGCGAAGGCAATGAGCACTCCTGGGACGAGCCGAGCGTCTGACAGCTTGGGATCAGGTCCGCACGGTCACTGCAGCGCCGGAGTCACTGTCCCACCGACCCGGCGGCCTGGGACACGCAGTTCACCCGTCTAGCTGGCGAAGTGGGCGACGGCGGCAGTAACTAGAGCCTCTGCGGCATCCGTCGACTCGGCCACGTCTCCTCGAGGATGGGACCCTCCTGTTTGACCTGGGCCGCTCTTTGCCAGGTCCAGTCCTGCTCCAGGTACCAGATGCCGTGCATCGTAGGCGGATAGTCCTGCGGCCATCCTGTTCCCCCCGCATGGTCGTCGAAGTGCTCGAGGACGTCCCGGATGTCAACTCCACGCGGCACGCTCTCGTTGAAGGCTTCCCAGGTCGTGCGCCTGAGAGTCGGCTTCGTATCCGGGGAACTTTCCAAGTTTTAACCCTGAAACCAGATCGATTTATCGAACGAGCCGAAGGTGATCCTTACCATAAGGCTCTACGACAAGTACCGGGCGACTCCGGTACCGACGAGCGAAACTGGGAGGCTACGCATGGCACGCAAGTGGCTATTCGGAATGGCCGCGTCACTCGGGGCAATCTCTGCGGTAGGCATTCAGGCGGCACCGGCACTCGCAATCTCGCCGGTCCCGCCGACTCTGAAAGCCACGCCCCACAGTGTGATGGTCAACACGAACACGACAATTACCGGCAAGAACTTCACGCCTGGCTCTTCTGTGCAGCTGACCGAGTGCTCGGCCACGACCTGGGTCGTTCCGCACTCGCCATGTAACACGGACAACGGCGTCACCGTCACCGCCAACAAAAAGGGCACGTTCAAGACTTCCTTCAAGGTTGAACTGTGTCCGGGTGGCAAGCACGGCAATGAGCCCACCTCCGAGATTTGCTACGTCGGAGTACTCAAGCCATCGGGTATCGACACCGCCGGACTGTCGCCCTACGCCAAGGTGATCGTGACGTACCCCTGACACGCAAGCGGCGACGGGACCCCTTCTTATTTCCTGTGGCCCCCAGAGTGGTGCGATCGCCGGGACAAACAAGCACTCCGCCCGTTGGACTGTGGGGTATCCCACCGCCCCGGCGAGCAGGGATAGCCCAACCGCCGCGACGGCCGCACGATTCTCGAGGTCGCAGTCGGCGGTTGGCTCTAGGAAATCTGGCGTAGCTTCGTGCCATGACGGCGTTCATCAAATACGTGACATTCGACTGTGCCGACCCACGTGCGCTCTCTGCCTTCTGGTCAGAAGTAACCGGTTACACATTCGTGACCAAGGAGGATGGCTTCGCGGCACTCGCGGCACCCGATCACCGAGGTGTCCGAGGGATCTTGTTCTGGCGGGTCCCCGAACCAAGGACCGCAAAGAGTCGTATGCACGTAGACCTGGCTACCAAGAATCCAGAGGACGAGATCGAGCGTCTCGTCGCTCTCGGCGCCACAAAGGTCGAGTTCCGAGAGGGCAACGGAAGTAGCTGGACGGTCATGCTTGATCCAGAGGGCAACGAGTTCTGTATCGGTTGAGCCCCTCCGGCCTGCTCCTCCCGAGCGCCTCGTTGCCAGCTTGTGGGGGCCGCCCCGATTCATGCAAGCGACTCGTACGAAACGATGAACTCGACGCAGTTGCGATCTACTCGCAACGTGCAGCCGAACGAGAGCGGCACAAGACTGGAACCCGTGGCTGCCGCAGACGATGGATCAGATGCCAATCCGCAACACCCCCACCGCCTTCACGACACGACTGGGCTCCACGACCACGGGCACGACCACGACCACGACCACAGACATCAGCACACGGGCGGATTACTCGGTGCTCTGATAGGGCTCGTCGCCCCTCATTCCCATGATGCCAAAGACTCGCTGGATCAGGCTCTAGAAGCGAGCAGGGATGGCATCCGGGCCGTAGCGATCTCTTTGGTCATCTTGCTTGTGACCGCGGGTATCCAATCGATCGTCGTCGTTGCCAGTGGCTCCGTTGCCCTCTTGGGCGACACCTTGCACAACGCCGCTGACGCTCTCACTGCAGTGCCCTTGTGGCTGGCATTTCGACTCGGACGGCGGGCACCTACAGCACGATTCACCTATGGCTTTGGGAAGGCGGAGGACGTGGCCGGCGTAGCGGTCCTCGCACTCATCTTCGGGTCAGCCGCACTTGCTGGGTATGAGGCAATCGACCGACTCATCCATCCGCAGAAGATCACGCACCTCGGCGTCGTGATGGCAGCCGCCGTGGTCGGCGCCCTGGGCAACGAGGTGGTGGCCCAGTATCGGATTCGGGAAGGTCGCCGTATCGGCTCGGCTGCTTTGGAAGCAGACGGTATTCACGCCCGTACCGACGGCGTTACCTCGCTGTTGGTGCTCATCGGGGCCATTGCTGTTGCTCTTGGTGCCCAGTGGGCCGACGCCGTGGTGGGCTTGGTGATTACCGCCGCCATCTTGTTCGTCGGCTGTCAGGCGGCCAAGAGTGTCGGCCAGCGCCTGCTCGATGCGGTCGATCCCGGGATCGTTGCTCGCATCTCGACGACGGTCACGGAGGTCGATGGCGTGGACGCTGTGACCGAGGTCCGTGCCCGTTGGATGGGACACCGGCTGCTCGCCCAGGTTCGACTCAGCGTTGATGGAGGACTCCCGGTTACAAGAGCGCATGAGATTGCTGAAGACGCGCAGCACCAGCTTCTCCATCACATATCGAACCTGTCGGACGCCATCATTCATATCGATCCTTCAGGAGTTGGAGTCGATCCACACGCCGCGACGGCCCACCATCGGGGTCAGAAGTAAGCGGCAAGGACCTCGGTTTGACGCAAAGTTCCTCACCTTCCCGGTGGACGGGTCACCGTGACGGGGGCCTCGGTCTGCGTAGCGCCGCCACAAGCTTGCGCCTACCTTTTGCAATCTGCTTTCCCTTCCAGGCTTGGGCTTCCGCCATCCGTGCAGCCGCCTCTCGGAGGCGTGTTGGCGGCTCACCGGCGGGGTCGGGAGCCTCAGTCTTGTTCTCGTGCTGACGATCGCCATCGGCTGGGGTCATCATCCCGAGATTACCCAAGCTTGTTATCCGCGACACTGACGAGCAGATCAGGTACTGGAAGTGCCGCCGTCCCGGCGCTCACGGGCAGTCACCGGATCAATTGGTGACTTGAGAACATCTCTGTCCCGGCGGTCGGGAGTGCTCGAACTCATGGGACGTTCAATGGCGAGTCGGCTCAGGCTGAGCTCGGTCGACCTCCCGGTTCAGGATCGCCAGTGCTTCTGCGTCGCCGACCCCGAGTTCTCGCATGCGTCTCATGAAGTCTTGCGCTGCCCGCACCGCCAGAGCCCTTTGCGCGGTTGGTGCTCCGGCCACGAAGGTCCCGTGCCGACCTCGCGTTTCGATGAGCCCAGCGAGCTCAAGCTCTCGATAGGCCTTTGCAACAGTGTTGACCGCCAACCCGAGATCGGCGGCCAACTGCCGTACGGTCGGCAACCTGATGGATTGCTCGAGGCTCCCGTTGCCGATGGCTGCGGCAAGTTGTGAACGCACCTGCTCGAACGGCGGTACCGGCGAGCCGGGATCGAGCGTCAGCAAATCCACGGTCAGTTTGTATCAAACGTTGTATTAACTAACAAGCCGAAAGATCGCCCGTGTCGGTGCCGGTGGGGGGCAGGGCAGTCCGACCGGTTCCCGAGTTGAAGGTCCGAGGGCCGTTCGGGTTGTCCGGGGGCCCGCTTCGAAGGCCCAACCGGCTATGGCACGAGCAGGGCAGAGCGCATGAACTTCAGGGCTCAGAGACGACCACCGGGTCGTTCCCGCCGCCTCAATGCGCGAGCAGATCGGCCACAGACGGCGCGACGAGGCGCTGGGACGACGGTTGTGGCGAGTGAACCAGAACTCCAAGAAGTGCGCGTCGGAGGTGCGGGCCGCCTGAGCTCACCGACGGAGCCCGATGCCGAGAGGCAACCCGAGAAACCAACCGGGTCGGGTCCGGCCAGGGGTGGGAAGGCGATGCGCTCCCCTACCTCCAGGTCCCACAGCTATTGGCGCTGGGCTCGGATTGAGGTCAGCCAGCTTTCGCGGCCAAGGGTGGCCTTGCGCCGCTGGCGACGCGGCCGTCGCACGAGTCGCGCGGTCCAAATAGATGGTCGGACACGGCCTGCACGCCGTCGAGGTCGTGGACGTCTTCGTCGAGGAGCGGAACTCGAGCCACGGGAGCGGGCGTCAGCTGAGCGGCGAGGGAGGTGACGCAGTTCTCTTCATGCTCGGCCAGCGCGCGCAGCTGTTCCCAGTTGCCCATGAGGTTGGCGAAGGCCTGCACCGTTCCACGGCTCTGAGCCGAGCTCAATTTTCCATCCACGGCGACCGTCTGCGCGGCGGCAGGTTGCGCATCGAAGCGAGGATGAAGACGATTAAAAATGAGAAACTCTACGAAAATTGCGGACTCGCGGAGATGTGCCGCCAAGAACCGACTTTCGGCGATGGCATCTTCGTGGGGTGCCACAACCAACACAAAGGCGGTGGAGGGTTCAGCGAATAGTTCGTCGACCCGCTTTGCCCGATTGCGGATCCCGGCTTCCATTCCCTCAAAAGCCCGCAAGAAGGCGATGGTGTCGAGAAGTGTCTCCGCGCCAACGATCTTCGCTACGGCATGCAGGGGCGCTCGTGCGGCAAAGGAGACTGCCCGGATGTAGGCGCGACCTGGCATGACGAGCATCCGGAGGGCCGTGTTGTCGAGAAGCCGGGTCAAGTAGCCAGGGGCACTGAGGAAGTCCATGGCGCGACGAGCGGGCGGGGTGTCCACCACGATCAGGTCATACCCACCCTCTTCGTGGAGCTGGTAGAGCTTCTCGATTGCCATGTACTCCTGGGTTCCCGACAGCGAGTCGCGGAGGTTTCGGTAAAGCCGGCTACCCAAGATCTTCTGCATCTGGGCCTCATCGCGGGCGTAGCGGATGACCGCGGCATCGAAGGTGGATTTCGTGTCCAACATCAGTGCCCACAGCTCCCCGCGCCATGGTCCATCAACCCGACTTGGGGTGTCGGTCAACGAGTCCAGCCCAAAGGCGTCCGCCAGCCGTCGGGCGGGATCAATGGTGACGACACAGGTCCGCCGCCCCTGACGGGCGCCCTCGACCGCCAGGGCTGCCGCAGTGGTGGTCTTGCCGACTCCTCCTGAGCCGCAGCAGACGATGATCCGGCTCTCCCCGATGAGGGCGGACAACCCGTTCACGACGATCTGCCCATCCCGGCGACACAACGTCGGGGCATTCGGATATCCGTCGCCCTCGTGAGCCTGGTCCAGTCGGCACAGCCCGCTGGTTGGCGAAGGTGGACCAGCCCGGTCTCCATGGCGTCGACGAGCAGGTCGATCTCGGGGAGACCGATCTCCGTCCTGAACAGGTGGGGTAGCCACAGCTGGGGCAGCGGTAGGGCCTCGGCGAGACGGGTCGCCTGCTCGGCCTGCATCTCCTGGCGCCGACGGCGGAACGAGGCAGCCGCCCGGATGGCGTCAGCCTCCCCTGGCCCAAGGATCAAGCCTACCCCGGCTGCGGCAGCCTCGGGGTCGACGTCGAGGTGATCGAGTTGGGGGTACAGGCAATTGACGATGACGGGGCCGAGGTGCACGCCGACGTCGCCCTGGAGAGTGAGCGCCGTCTCTACCGTCTCATTGACGGGCGTCTCCTCCGGCAAGGTCACGAGGACGACCTGGCACCGAGCCGGGTCGGACAGGAACCCGGCCACGTCGGCGGCCTGAGCGTGGAGAGGTCCCGCCCGACTCGAGTCCATCAGCCCACGAGCGCCGGTCAGAAAAGTCGTGGCATGACCGGCGGCCGGCCCGTCCACCACGATCAGGTCGGCCCTGTGGGCCCGCTCCAGCTGCACGACCTGGCCCAGGACCAGGATATCTCGAAGGCCGGGAATCGCGGTGGCCGCCATATCGAGCATGCCCGACTTCGCCAGGCGCCTCGCCGCCCGGCCAAAGCCATGGTCGTCCAGGTATTCGACCAAGGCGTCGTCGGGAGTGATCGTCCGAGCGTGAATCGGTGCCGACTGCGAACCACCTTCACTGGTGGACAGCTCGACCTCGTCGACGGTCAGCGCGTGATTGCCGAACACCCCGCTCCTCGTTTCCAGTTCGATCAGCAACACCGACAGGCCGTTGCGAGCGGCCAACCGGGCCACAGTGGCGCTCAGAGTTGACTTCCCGACCCCACCCTTGCCGACGACGACCAGGACCGAGCTTCGGGTGCAAAATGCATTTATGGCAGTCATGTCCACGCAGTTTCATAGAGAGCGGGGTTACATCTCGACGGGTCGTGAAAGACGACAGGCTCAGTGCGACGCACAGCGACGCCGTTCCCGACGATGTAACCCTGCGGGCTATGACTGAGCATGCATCACCGGGGAGGAACTCGGCCGAAACAATCGACAGTGCCCACCACGTTTCGACGCCGAAGCCACACGCTTCGGTTCAGATTGACCGCCCGTGAGCGATCAGCGGACGTGATGGCGCCTGTCGACAAAGCGGCGGCATAGCCGCGATGGGCGCAAGCAAGCTCCCCACTGGACGTGTCGGCCGTACGGTTCGCCTGGCCGGGCTGGCCGGGCACACCGTGGCCACGAGGACCAAAACCCGGATTCACCGACGCGCAACCGGCGAGGCTGCTCTGGCCGCCGAGCGGGCCCGCCAGGAGCGGCTGGCCGAGCGTTACGCGGCGGTCCTCGGCGATATGAAGGGGGCGGTGATGAAAGTGGGACAGATCCTCTCGTTTGTCGACGTCGACGGTGTGGTCCCCGAGGCCTCTCGCGAGCTGTTCCAGTCGACGCTGGCCAAGCTGCAGAGTGACGTGCCACCGCTCGCTCCCGATGAGATAGCTCACGTCATTAAAAACGAGCTCGGGGCAGGTCCCGAGGAGATCTTCGCCTTCTTCTCGCCCCAACCGGTCGCCGCAGCGTCGATGGGCCAAGTGCACTTTGCCCGTTTGGCCGACGGCACGGAGCTGGCCGTCAAAGTCCAGTACCCCGGGGTGTCGGACGCTGTACGAGCCGATCTCGCCAACACCAACGTCCTTGCGTCAGTTATCAGAGCTGCGCTGGCTCTGCTGGGTCCAGAGGCACCCAGAGTGGACCCAAAGATGTTGGTGGAGGAGATACGCGATCGGGTGGAAGACGAACTTGACTACACGATCGAGGCAGCCAACCAGCAGGAGTTCTGCTCGCTCTACGATAACCACCCGTTCATTCACATCCCTGCGGTCTACCCTGAGTTCTCGACGGGCCGCGTTCTCACGACCGACTTCGTCTACGGAATGCACTGGTCGGAGGCAACAAAGGCCGGAGATGCCATCCGTTCACGTTGGGGCGAGACCATTTTCCGGTTCGTATTCGCCAGCCTGCACCGGCACGGAATCTTCAACGCAGACCCGCACCCGGGAAATTATCTCTTCCACGAGGACGGGTCCGTCACCTTCCTCGATTTTGGGTGCGTCAAGAGGTTCACCGCCGAGCGCGTCTCCATAATGTCCGCTCTCGTGGACGCGGCTCTCGCGGGAGACGCGCCAGCATTGCGACGGTCGTTCATTGAGGTCGGGCTGCTCCGGGATGCTGACGCCGAAGGGCTCGACCCGGATCGACTCCTCGAGTTCTACCGCTCCGCACTCCGAGACCGCTGGGACGAACAGCCGTACACGTACACGCCAGAGTCGGTGGCTGAAATCGTGGCCGATACGTACCAGCCTTTAGGGCGGTGGAGCGACGTCACCGGACGGCTCCAGATGCCGCAAGATCTCCTCTTTCTCAATCGGATCACCGTTGGCGTCAGCTTCATTCTCGGACACCTCTCTGCCACAGCCGACTGGAAGACGATCGACTGCGAGATCCGCCACGGCGGTCCGGCGGCCACGGAGTTGGGGCATCTCGAAGCCTCCTGGCGCTCCGGTCGCGGAACCGGCGCGAGCGATACCCCGATCGGCGCGGCCCGCCTCATTGAGGTGTCAGGGGGCTCTCGAAAGACCGGGCCAGAGCGATCGGAGGCGCACCCGATTGACGCCTAGGCATCGCGAGAAATGCCTCGCGCTGCATCTCGGAACGTCTGTCGACACAGATGGCCTGTTCCTGATCGTTTTGGTCGATCTGACACGGTCGCGCCACTCGCAGAATGTCTCGAGGTGTGGTTCCACGACAGCAACGACAGCGAGTGAGGGAACGGAATGAACGTGAGCGATCGGTTTCTGGTCACGCTCGACGTTGCTGTCGTACAGCTCCACAACGGAAGAGCGCGACTGCAGTTCAAAACGGATACCGGAACAATTGTTCGCTTTTGGTATGGCGTTGATTCGTTGCCGATCACGAACAGTGTCTGTGACCATGGTCCACACGCACTCACGGGTTGCCTTGGGGGTTCTGGGGAGCCTTGAACGAGAGATTCCCTTGGAGCGGGCTTTTCCATCGGACGCAGTGACGCGGGCCACAGTTCCCTTTCACCCACTGTTCGCTCCTGCGCAGACTCACCGGACAAGCAGGGCACCCCTGGATCGCCAAGGGCTGGTGCCACTCGCTCGGACAAACTTGGACTGACTATGTGACAGGTCAGGCCTCTGCAGCCCAGCCGACAGAGCAGCGGAACTGCAGGCCGACGGCAAGGACAGTCGCATCTGGGAGATGCCACTCACCCAACCCCACCTGATTTCGAGCCGCACTAAGACGCGCACCGGCGCCGGGAACACTCTCTTCCCGGCGCCGGTGGCGCTGCAGCAAACCACGCTCAGAGGGCGGCGATCCCCTCACCACCGACCGCACCTGGCACGGTCACCGAGCCGATGGCAGTCAGCGAGCCGCCGGGGCCCACCTGGAACTCGTCCACGATGCCGTTGGCTCCCGTCTGGACGTACAGGAACTGCTGGTCGGGAGAAGTCGTCGCGTCAACCGTACCAGCGTCGGTCGGCGTCTCACCCGCCAACGCAAGGGCTCCCGAGAAGGGTTGCTCGCTGAAGTGGCTGAGGTCGCCGCTCCCCGCGTTGGAAGCGAAGAAGGTGCCCTGCGCTCCCGTCACCCAGCAGGTCGCGGCCTGGCCGTCGAGGGCGGTGTCAATCGCCACGGCTGTGCCGTTCGGCTCAAGCACGTAGGTAGTCAGGGAGTTGGAGGCGGTGTTCGCAACCACCAGGTGACCTGCCGCATCGAAGGTCACTCCGAACGGGCCGCCCGGATCCGACGTCACGACAGGCGACGCCGAGAGGGTGCCGAAGAACCCGATGTGGAAGACGTCGATGTCGTCGTTGTTCAACTTGGTCGTGACGATCAACTCGGTCCCGTTGGGGGAAACTGCTACCTGACCGGGCGTGTTCGTGAACTGGTTCGTGTTACTCGGGACCGTGAGCCCCAAGCTGCGATCCGAATCGGGGAGCGGGAAGAGTCGCCCGAAGAACGAGATGTACCCCTGCACGTTGGCGCTGAGCGCATTCAGGACGTAGACGTTGTCGCCGTGGACGGCCACGCTGACGGGGAACTGCCCGCCAGAGTTGATCACCTGGCGCAAGAAGAGCTGGTCTCCGTACACCGAGAACACCGAGACCGTGTTGCTCCCGGCGTTGACCGCGTAGAGCAGATTGTGCACAGGGTCGAAGGTCAGCGAGCCTTGCGACGCGAGGTGGTCGACGGCTGAGCCGTTGAGCACGCCACCAAGGCCTCCGGTGGCGTAGGTTCCGGCGGGCGCAAGGGTCCCGTTGGCATTGCGGTGGTACGCTACGATCTCGTTCCCTGCCGCGTTGTCCGTCTGCACAAAGACGGCGTGATCGCCACCTTGGGCGAATGCAGGAAGGGTCGGCGCGGGATCCGCGCCAGCGACGGCCGGCAAGGCCACCGCAGACAGGCCAACGACCGCTCCGGCGGCCAGGGCAAATCGAGCAAGGGCTTTCATCTGTGTCCTCCTAGTGTCGGGTTGCTGTAGATACAGTCCTCAAAAGGGCGCCATGCGTTACGCGGGATTCCTGAATCGCCGGCGTAACGGACTTATCGATGCGGTGGACAGAATGACGTGACGTCTCGTGTGGACTTGGGTGAGGGGCGGTTCGCGCCGGCGCAGACCGAGCCCGCGCCGATCCTCGGGCCGCTGCGCCCTACGATCGGGCATATGGAGTCGGAGAGCGAGCTGGTGGCCCGTCTCTGCGACGGTGACGAGCATGCGTTCGTCACGCTGGTGCAGCAGTACCAGATGCCGATGCTCCGACTGGCCCGGTCCATGGTCGACGACAACGCGGTCGCCGAGGAGGCGGTCCAGGACACCTGGATGAGCGTCGTGAAGGGGATCGAGCACTTCGAGGCCCGGTCGTCGTTGAAGACGTGGCTGTTCCGGATCCTGGTCAATCGCGTCCGCTCCGCCTACGCCGGCGAAGCGCGCCGCAGGGCGAATCGGGCACCTTCGGTCGATCCCGCATTCTTCGACTCCTCGGGCCAGTGGATCCAACCGGTCGTTCACTGGGACGAGGACGTGGACGATCGACTCGTCGCCGCCTCAATAGCACCAGCGCTGCGGACGGCACTCGACCGGCTGCCCTCTCGGCAGCGCGCCGTGGTGCTGCTGCGCGACGTTGAGGGTCTCACAAGCGAAGAGGCGAGCGACGTCCTCGGCGTCCGCTCCGGCAACCAGAGGGTCCTCCTCCATCGCGGCCGAGCCGGGCTGCGTGAGATGCTTGAAGCACAGATGGGGAGGGCATGAAGATGCCGGTATTGCGGCGAAGGGACCTTGTCTGCCAAGAGGCGATCGAGCTCCTCACCGAGTACCTCGAAGGGGCCCTGTCGCGGCGCCAGCGCCGTCGATTGAGGGCCCACCTCGAGGCGTGCCCCAATTGCTCGGCCTACCTCGAGCAGATCCGATTCACCATCCGTCTCAGCGGAAGTATCGAACCCGAGGACCTCTCCCCCCAGGCGCAGGACGAGCTCACCGAGCTCTACCGCCGCTGGCGCGCAGGGGAATAGCTGACCACCCAAACAAGACCCTCCGCCGCAGCGAGTTGGGGCTGGCGGCATGCGTCGGTAGGTGTTTGAGTCTTCTGACACGCGAGATCGACCCGCTCGAAGTACGACCCGGAGCACCAGTGGCGACGTCGAGGTCGAGATCGAGCGCCCCCGCTCGAGTCCTCCGCTGCGGTCACAGCACCCCAAGGGCAGGCGTGCCAGGTGTGTGCACAACATCGTCGAAAAGCAGCTCAGGGACGAGAGCGGCCATCCGTTCGACCGGCTCAGCGCAGGACAAGAACCCGAGTCGTCGACACAGTGCTACCTGCGAATCCCAGAGAGTCGGCTTCCTCTGCCGGGCCGGCGACGAGTAGGTCATGGCTTTTGACCGGTCCGGTGGCCAATCCGGGCAGACTCCAGGGTTGCGATCCGACCGAGTGAGATGGCATACGCAGCGACCGCGACCATCAACCCTTCCACGAAGAGGGCAGCCATTCCCAACGTGCAGGCCCAGTTCCCGACGTCCTGGTTGTCAAGTGGCGTGCTCAGCATGCGGGTGAACGCGTACCCGACGAATACCGCGACGCCAAGGGCGGCGACCGGGAGCCAGAGTTGCGAGGCAGACTCGTGGCCTTTGACCAGGCGCGCTCCCACAGCGACCGCCGCTGCGATCAAGAAGAGGTACGCCACACCGAGCAGAGGGGTCTGCTGGAATGTTGGGACTAGTTGGACGATGTGGATCACGGCAAGACTCATGAGCAATACGATCCCGGTCGCCCTCAAGATTGCAGAAGTGATTGCGTGCGCAGTCGCGTGGTCGAGTGATGAAGACGGTTGAGGCTCGGCGTGCTCGCGCTCCCTCAAGAGTGTGTGCATGGACATGGTGTCTCCCTTCGTGATTATGTGGGGGCCGGCGGTGGTCTCGCATTGCCCGGTGGAGATAGCGGTCAGGGTTACACCAAGGGCCGCTCAAGGAGCCGCCTGGTCGTGTCGTCAGCGTCTGAGGGCAACGGACTCACCGGTGTCAACCGAGCGGCGGACCACATCCATCAGCTCGACGCCAGTGATTGTCTCCTTCTCGAGGAGGAGGTCAATGACGGCGTCGAGGGATGTCCGACGTTCCGAGAGGATGGCCTGGGCCCTCTCTCCGGCTTCAGAGAGCAAGTGGCTGACTTCCTCGTCGATGACGAGCTGGGTGCCCTCAGCGTAGGAACGGGCCTGGGCTGACTGGCCGCCCAAATAGGCCGGCCCTCCCGATCCGAAGCCAACGGGCCCCAAACGAGCCGAGAAGCCCCAGTCGCGAACCATCTTCGTTGCCAGTTCGGTGGCCCCCGCCAGGTCGCTGGCCGCGCCGGTCGATGCTTCGCCCAGCACGAGGAGTTCGGCGGCGCGGCCTCCCATGCGAACGGCGAGAGAGTCGTGGAGGTAACTCTCTGCATAGAGATGCCGTTCGTCGGTTGGTAGTTGCTGGGTCACTCCGAGGGAGCGGCCGGCCGGGAGGATCGTCACCTTGGTCACCGGATCGGAGTGCTCAGAGCACAAGGCCACCAGGGCGTGCCCCGCCTCGTGAATGGCAACGGCACGTTGTTCACCAGGAAGCAGGGCATTCGATGATTCTCGAGGTCCCAGCAAGATCCGGTCGCGTGCCTCATCGAGATCGTTGGCCCCGATGACGTCACGACCGTTCCGCACGGCCACGATGGCCGCCTCGTTGATGAGGTTGGCGAGATCGGCCCCCGAAAAACCCGGGGTACCACGCGAGACCGCTTTGAGGTCGACGTCCGCGGCGAGGTGCCTGCTTTGCGCGTGGGTGGCCAGAATCGCCGTGCGCTCGGACTGGTTGGGCAGCGGTATCTCCACCTGACGATCGAAACGGCCCGGTCGCAGGAGAGCCGGGTCCAATATCTCCGGACGATTCGTGGCCGCCATCACCACGACGCCTGCGGTTGGATCGAACCCATCCATTTCGGCCAAGAGCTGATTGAGCGTTTGTTCGCGTTCGTCGTTCGAGTAGACCGATCCGCCGCGTCGCTGGCCAATGGCGTCGATCTCGTCGATAAAGATGATTGATGGTGCTCTCTTTCGGGCGTCTGCAAAGACGGCTCGGGCCCGAGACGCACCGACACCGACGAACATCTCGACAAAGCTCGAACCGGTCAAGGCGAAGAACGGCACCTCGGCTTCCCCGGCCACCGCTCGGGCCAGCAGCGTCTTTCCCGTGCCGGGGGGCCCGACCATGAGGACGCCACGGGGCCCGGTGGCACCCGCGCCGGCGTATTTTTCCGGATGCTTGAGAAAGTCGACGACCTCGGACACTTCTCGCTTGGCCGCCTCATAGCCGGCGACGTCGACGAAGCCCACGGACGGACGCTCTTCGTCGTACAGCTTGGCTTTGGACCCGCCGATACCCATGATCCCACCGGTGCCGTGACGGAGCCCACGACGTCCGAGCCACACGAAGGCGGCCACGAGCAACAACACGGGCAGGAGCGAAACGATGACAGCTCCGATACTGGTCTGGGCGCCGACGCCGGTGATCGACACGTGGTGGGCCTTGAGAAGTCCGGGCAGCTGGGGATCTGGCAACGCCGACGGGATCTGACTCGTATAGGCCGTCCCATTGGTCAAGGTGCCGGATACGGCACCGGCCGGATCGATGGTTGCAGACCTGATGTGGTTGGACTGCACCTGAGAGAGGAAGGCCGAGTAGGAAAACGGACGCGACGACGCTCCCCCAGCACCGAGGGCGCGCAACAAGAGGAAGGCTGCTCCGACCCCGACGAATGGCAGCCACGTCCGCCTCGGATGAGGTTGGGGAGGAGCCGGGGCATCCGATTGACGGTTTGGGGCTGAAGAGTTGAATCGGCGCCCGTTCCAGATACTCATTGTGCAACGCTCCTTGAGATCGATACGACCTGAGGTGGCCGCTCAAAGCGCAGCCAGAGAAGAACCAGCCACCCTGTGGCCATGACGAGCCAGAAGCTGACGAGGCGATAGAGCAGCACCGCGGCGAGAGCCAGCGCAGCCGGCAAGCCGGTGCTGACTAGGCCGAGGCACAGCGTGCCCTCGACCAACCCGAGGCCCCCGGGAGTGATCCCTAGGCTTCCGACCAGGGTCGCGAGCCCGTAAATCAAGAGCAGCGAGCGCCACGGCACCGCGCCGCCAAGAGCCAGGATGCTGACCGCAAGGACGCCGATGTCGGTCAGCCAGTTGGCGAGCCCCAACCCAGCGACGCTCCCCCACTCCGTCTTGGAGGGCCGTAGCGACTCGAGACCCTCGATCCACCCATCGACCGCCGCCGCTGGGTCGGCAACGGGACGCGACAGGAACCGGGAGACCCGCCTGATCGTCCAGGCCGCGCAATGAGTCACCCCAGAGCGCAGGCGCGTCCGGCCCACTCCGACCCAAAGGGCGAGACCACCGCAGAGGGCGAGAAGGCCGGCAAGGACGGTGACGCCCGTGACGATCAGGTTGCCCGAGAGTGCTCCCCCGCCGGCGAGCACCACAATCGCACCGAACCACGAGGCGAATCCACCGACCAGGAGCGTCCAGCCCGCCAAGGATGCGTCTGCACCCTGCTCCTTGAACCGCCGAAAGGTGAAGGCGGCGCCCAACTCGGGGCCAGCGACGGGCACCGACACCGAGAGTGCATTGGCAGCGAGAATCGTGGCTACCATCGGCCCGGTTCCCACTCGCCTCCCTCCGATCCGGAGCAGGCAGCGCTGCATCATGGCGAACGTCGCCATGGACGCCACCTCCAACGCGATCCCCAGGGCGATCCATGACCATTGCGGATGGCCAATGCGCCCGAGGGACCGCGTCAGTGCGGTACGCCTCCCGAGGACGAGCACCAAGAACGCGGCCACGGTGAGAAGGGACATGCCGCCGCGGAGGAGGTGTGTGCCCCTTCGGACGTTCGTGACCTCAGCGGTGACGTCCCGCCGGGATGCCGGCACCGCCGCGGCGTCGCCGCGGACGGTGCTGCACTGTTCTCGGACCGGAGTCTGCCGTTCAGAGTCGGAGTGCTCAGTAGCCATATCCGCGTGACGGAGCCGGAGCAGGAGCGGGAGAGGCAACCTTGACCGTCGGCGAGCTCCCGATGGTCCGAATGCCCGGCGTCGCCACGAAGAAATCGCTCACGCCTTGTCCGGTCACGTGTCCCGGAGAGTCGTCGACAAAGGTGTAGAGGAAATGACCGTTGTATGTCACTTGACGACCGTTGGCTTGCTTCACCGACACCACCTTGCCCTTGACTCCCGACGCCGTGGGCTTGGCAGAGACCAGCGCAGGCCAGAGTCGAGCGAGTTCGCCGCTCACCTGTGACTTCTTGGCCGTATCTGCCCGGTAGTAGTACAGGGGCAGACCTTTGGCGTTGGCAAGAATCGTCTCGTTCATCGTGCCCACTCGAGTTGTCGTGGTGTGCAGAGTTGCCTGCGTCGTGCTTGCAAGGTGGGCGTGCGGCGTGGCAGCTGTCGACCAGGCGGGCGACGGGGTGGCAGCGCTCGCCGCGACTCCGGCGCCCACGGCAAAGAACGACGAGAGCGCGATCGCCCCACTGAACATGGCGTTTCGACGGTGATGCATTGTGAGACCTCCTATGTGTTCGATGAGTCAGTGGGACATACGACGCTGAGTTACACGGCCCATCAAGCGACTCCAACAGGGTGATGGCGGACAGTGGAGAGACATTCGGGCGACGTGTAACCCCGCCGGCTATCCCTTCGTGAGCACTCCCGCCAACAGTGCTCCGGCGCCGGCCCCTCGGTCACGGACCCCCCCCTGTTTTGGCCGGGGAGGCCGGCGCCGCCCGGGGGGCAAGGGGTGGACCGCCGGCGGATCAGCGCAGGCCAGGCCGGTGTAACCCCTTTGCGTATCTTAAGATCGAGATGTATCCAGCTCCGAAACCCTCGCTGACTCTGGTGACCACGCCGCCCGGGCCCTCAGGCAAACCCGACGTGACCCACCTTCGCGTGCTTAACGCCGATTCCTACCCTGACTGGGAGTCGGTGTACCGCGACAACATCGACCGCCTCTACCGCTTGATGTACGCACGGGTCGGCAACCGGCCCGATGCTGAGGATCTCACGTCAGAGGTCTTCCGAACGGCCCTCGGTCCCCTCAAGTTGACCTTATCCAAAGGTGAGGTGCGGTCGTATCTCCTGACAACGGCGCAAACGGTCCTTGCCTCACATTGGCGCCGAACCTTGGGGACTTCGGTCACCACCATCGACCCAGAAGCGGACATGGCTGCCCTGGTCGAGCCCTCGAAGTCAGAAGAGCCGAGCGATGCCCCTCAGCGTGCCCGAAGGATCCTTGCCACCCTGCCCGATCGCTACCGCCGCATACTCGAGCTTCGCTTCCTTGAAGCGTGCTCCATCAAGGAGGCCGCGCAGGCGATGGGGGTCAGCGTGAGCAACGCCAAGGTTCTCCAACACCGAGCCCTGCGTATGGCGGCGAAGGCGGGATTGGAGGTCGAACAGTGACCACACGACGATTGACGGCCTTTCTCGACGCTCTTGTCGCTGGACGACGTCCCCGGCCATTCGAAGCAGATCCCGAAGATGTCGAGATGGTCCGTGCCGCCATTGCGCTGCGCGCCGCCCGTCCGGGTGACGCGACCCCGGACGAGAACTTCGTTGCCGAGTTGCACGAGCAGCTGAGCGACACCCTGAGTCCATCGGAACAGACAAACGTTCGCCCGCTCAGGATGAACCGAGCCCGGACCGCGCTCGTCGCAGTCGCAGCCGGGTTGGCGCTCGTGGGCGGCACCGCCGCCGTGGCCGAGATTTCAAATACGCCAACGGCTCAGCAGTCCGCGACAGCGTTGCCGCAGCAGCAGGCACTGCGCACCGCGACCTTCGAGGCCCCCAGCGGACAGGTGGCGGGACAGATCGTCCTTTATCACGGCCATCCCTCCTGGGTGTACATGAACGTCGACGTGCCACATTCCAACGGACCTGTGGTGTGCGAGCTGCATCTGGCCAACGGGGAAGTTGTGGCGGCTGGCACAGTGCAGCTCAAGGATGGAAGCGGTGTGTTCTCCCAGAGCATCCCGATGGATGCGGGGAAGGCTCGTGGAGCAACCCTCTACGACCCTTCTGGCGCCGTTGTGGCGTCGGCCATTTTCATCTGACTCTTCGAGCTCCCGTTGCACGGGAATGCTCGCAGGCATGCTCGAACAACACCGTTACTGCGCCGCGCTGTCGAACGCCGAGTTCGAACCGCTTCGGGGCTGGCATGCGCCGGCTTCGCGCGCCACATCGCAACAGATCGTGTAACCCGTCCTCCTATAGAGCGCTAGAAGAACTCATGCACCATTGTGATCGAAGGAGGACCGCGAATGCGGATCCACGGTGGCGGCTCTGACTCTGGCCGAACAGCAATTGATCGTCGCGCCGTCAATGCGGCCGGTCAACTTCTGATGTCGGCAATTTGGGTTGAGCGGCGCGTTCGGAACTTCTCGACAGATATCAGGTTGCTGGCTAGCCCCCCTCCGTCGTCTGTGTCAGTGGCCTCCTCGGACCTTCTTCACTCGGATGCAGTGCCACTCGCGTCCGACGATTGAACCGACTCACTCTGCGAGAAAGGCAGGACTCATGACTCTTTACGCAAAAGTCAACGACGGAACCAGGCTGGTCGCTGTTTCCGACTTGGTACACGGTCGTCCGGTGAGGACGCATGGGCGAGGGCGAAGGTGCACGGTCGAGGGGTGCAACACTCGCCTTTCCCTCTACAACCCCACTCCGCGTTGCTCACTGCACGACTCTCATACGTACTAGATATCCACGGCTGTAAGAAGTCAAGCGGCCGACTCGGAGACTTCTGGCCAAGCCCTCAGTTCGTCACAGAGGACTCCTCAAGAGCACTGCTCCTCCTCTCACTCATGAGCCCGAAGAGATGCGCAGCGACCCAATGGATCAGTGCTCGAGGCACGACATCCCACCAACTGTCTGTCTCCTCACCATCCTGACGAGGCACGATCCAGTTAGGGCTGTGGCCCGGACCAACGGAGTGCTCCCGCCAGGTGGCTCGGAGACCAGCTTGCCTGCTGCTAGCCGGTCCGGGTCCCATTAGGCCAGGTTGCACCAACATCAGGGTGAGGTTGGATGTCACCGCACTCGGCGTGAGGCCGCCGGATGATCGCCTCAACATGCCCGAGATGCTTTGCCTCGGAGAGGTGCGACAGGTCGCGGCCGATGAGACCACGAATTGGGCGACTGTGTACCTGTGCGATCGTCATTGACCGAGTGAGGTCACGGTTGAGCCGACTCGTTCAGTGTGGTTGTCCAGTCGTGGATCTTTGAATCGTTCGACGACGTACAACTCGGTGTAACCCGCGACCGTATTCCTTCCCACACGTCGATCGCACTCGGAGGACTCGTGAAGCCAAGGCGGATTCCACTCGCCACCACGCTTGTTGCCATCATGACGGCGGCAGGCGCCTATCTCGCCGGTCCGGCAGCAGCCCAATCGCCGCCGACCTGGCACGTTCAGACCACACCCAACCCGCAAGCCTCGAAGCTGACCGACTCCTTCTTCACCAGCGTGTCGGCCTCTGGATCAGACGAGGCATGGGGCGTCGGCACCCACTCGAACCTTCGGGCCTCCGACCACCCACTGGTGGAACACTGGAATGGGGTGAATTGGACCGACGTCCCGGTGCCGACACGAGCCGGGCGACAGGCCACCCTCTCCGGCGTAGACGACCTCAGCCCGGACAACGCCTGGGCCGTGGGACAGAGCTCAAACGCGGACAACGGCAACGAACGCACCTTGATCGAACACTGGGATGGCACTTCTTGGTCGATCGTTCCCAGCCCGAATCCGGCCACCGGCATCCCTGGTGATGAGGACGTGCTGACGGCGGTCGGCGGCAGCGGCCCCAACGATTTGTGGGCGGTCGGGTCGGAGACTGACCAGGACGACCCTACGATCTTCCTCCTCTTCGAACATTGGGATGGCACAACGTGGTCGGCGGTGCAGTCTCCCACTCCCCTCATGTCGTCCCAGTTCGCCTCGTCGGTCTCCGCGGTGAGCTCCAAGGATGTGTGGGCCGTGGGCGACGATGAGACTGGGCAACGAAGGACACTGGCTGCCCACTGGAACGGCCAGGCCTGGTCGATCGTGCCCACCCCCAATTTGGGTCAGGGGACCGTTCAGAACCTGCTGACCGGGGTAAGCGCCAACGCAAATGGCGATGTGTGGGCGTCGGGATTCGCCTTCAATGTCGATCATCGCAATTTCCGGGTTCCCTACGTGCTGCGCTGGAGCGGCAAGAGCTGGGTTATGACTCAGCTTCCCAACCTCGGGAGCGAAGGCAGTGAGCCCAATGGCATCCAGGTTGTGTCGCCGACTGACGTGTGGGCGGTGGGTCAGACCCAAGAGAGCAACGGATCGATTCTGACACTCACCGAGCAGTTCAACGGCTCGAACTGGTCTATCGTGCCGAGTCCTGACCCGGGGTCCGTAGGCGGCCTGCCTGACAGCTCGCTCGATGCAGTCGCAACTGCCGGCGGCGGCAATGTCTTCGCCTTGGGAGCCCAAGAGATCCCGGGCCAGGAGGGACTGCGCACCCTCGCCATCGGCACCGCCAACGGGTGACAGCAGCCACCAACTAAGCCTTATCAGCTCACGTTGGTGGCGCATGTCGGAAGCGGTGAGCGTCCGCGCCGCACGCTCCGCCAAAAGCACTGTGCTTGCCGC
The DNA here is from genome assembly GCA_963840435.1 of uncultured Acidimicrobiaceae bacterium. Classification (GTDB taxonomy): domain Bacteria; phylum Actinomycetota; class Acidimicrobiia; order Acidimicrobiales; family RAAP-2; genus Bog-473. Next base: position 1,180,706 of record CAWIYY010000003.1, read on the forward strand.
ATGACGTCACGGCTCCTTGCATGCCCAACCCGGTGTCATCGATGACGACGCCGCCGAGCATCCGGTAGAGTCCCTCGTTGTCGATCCGGTGGGACCTCTCGACTTTGCCGTTGAGCCGGGGCGTGGCCAGCTTGATGTAAACGTGACCGATGCCGCGGTCGAGCAAATGCCAGTGGTACGAGCCGTGAAACTCGGCCCCGTTTGTCCGTCTGGACGATTTCGACCCGGAACGGGAGGTTCTCGAGTACGTAGTCGAGGAACTGGATCGATGACTTCTGATTGTTGCGCGGGTAGATCCGCAGCACCCGGATCGGGTGCAGTCATCGATGGCGGTGTATTGGTAGAACTTCTTGCGAGAGCAGGCAGCGGCTCGATGAACTTCACGTCGACTTGGACCCTGGTCCGGCAGGGCCTTCTCGTAGCGTGTCCAGCGATCCTTGTGCCGCTTGTAGCGCTGCGAGCTCGGCTACCGGTTCATGTCGAGGCGCTTGAGGATGTTCCACACTCCCGACGGGCTGATCGTGATGACGTCATTGCGCTTCAGGTACATCGAGATCTTTAGGGGCCCGAAGTGGCAGTTCTGGCGCAGGGAGACGGTCTTTCCAACCACCTCTGTCTTCGTGGCCCCGGGGCTATTGAGCGGCCTCGAGGAGTCGTCCCGGAGGCCCTTCTCGCCGAACTCCTCATCGCGATGCCGCCTTTTTTGGAAGCACGGTCGCCTGATGCCGTAATAGGGGCAGGTCAAGGCCATATTGCCGGGGACTTCGTCGGCATGGCGGGTCATCGCCAGGCGGTGTCGGATCTTGCGCTGCTGCTCTCGTTCGTCCGTCAGGATTTCCTCTCACAAGGAGATCACCGATGTAAACAACGTTCGTCAGCTTTATAGCTAAGCGTCAGCGGCCACGGTGGAGTGCCAGGTAAACGGGAAACAGGAACTCGGTCAGGATGGGGCGAGCATTCTGCGACTTGGACCCGAGTGTCAGGTCACGCGTCAATACCTCTTGACTCGGAGCGCGCAGTCCCCCTCATATGGGGCAAGCTGTCGCAGCCCAGAGCACCAAGCCCGCGACAACAGCAACCGTGACGATCAACGCGACGCCAAACCAAGTGGACGTTTGGCCCGGCGACGTCTTCCCATTTCTCAGCGCCGTGCTGCTCTCGGCTTCCTCTGTCTGCCGCATAGTTGATCCTTCTCTCTGTTCCTGGAAAGTCATTTGCTTCGGTGCCACGCTCCAGCTGCTCTCGATCCCGGAGCGGAGGATGTAACCGTCACTCCACCAGGGAGCACGAGCCCATTACGTCGTGAAGCACCACGCAGGTGGCTATATGTCGGCGATGCGTTGAACGCTCGAGAAGTGATACGGCTGGGGGTTACACGGTGCTGAACGTGCGACAGAACGCCAACGGCGAAACCCGGTTCGCTCTCGTCGTATGAGAACGAGCGATCGTCAATTCAGCTGCACAACGGGCAGGCAAGCGCAGCCTCCGCGCTGCTCGAGCCCCAAAACCGCGACTTTTGCATCCTTTTGACCCACTCAGAATGAACTCTGAGCTGGCTCCACCTCCGAGCGCGTCCAATGGCACTTGGACCCTCTCTGGCCGAGTGGGTCTCTTGCGCTCAGGATCGGATTCCCTGCGTTGAATGTCTGTGTCCATGTGCCAGAGCGATGCCGACACCGACAAGGACAACGCCTCCGACGCTCTCGACAACAAGCGAGAGTCCTGCGTATGGCGCCGCCAGAGTGTCTCTGAAGCCGAACAGCCCGAGATTTACGCTCGAGAGCAAGCCACCAATGGTCGCGATCATGAACCCAGCCCCCATCACGACGATGAGCAGTCGCCGCGACAACAAGAGAAGTGTGGCCAGAACGGGACCAGCGATTCCCTGGACTAAGAAGAGCGGACCAATGGTGGGGATGCTTCGGTACCCTGTTGACCACAGCTGGAGGTGGATGGCACCCGACGCTGCCAACAGCGCTGAGCCGAGAACAAGCCCACACGTGATTGCTACTCGCCGCGTGAATGATCCTAATGGCCGTGCTGACGCGTAGCCCCACAATCGCCTGACATCGCGAGCAGAAGACTGCGCCCGTCTCGAACTTGCTCCGCCGGTCCCATGGTGATGGTGACTTGCGTGAATTGTTGACATGACCATTTTCCGTTCCGGGACCGAAGGCATCACGCTTGCCGGGCCGCTTCCCTCGGATCGACCCTTCCTCGTGGCTCTGGCACACTCGGCCGCGGCCGTCGCAAACAAGAAGAGATAGCCGATCGGGTTACATTCATCTCATCTCCTAACAGGGAGAAGTGGCGTCCTGATTGTCGGCGGCCGCGTAACCCACGGGTGTATCTCCTCTTGTTCGACAGAGAGCCAGCAGAGAGGAGTTCGAGATGTTCATCTTTCACGACGTTGTGGACTTGTTCGCCCTATTCGGCCTGGTACACATCGGAAGAGCGCTCATAAAGAGACGCCGCATCAGTTAGAACATGCACTTGGGAGCACCGGTGACTCTTCGCCCGCGTCCCCAAGGATGGAACTTGACGCTTCGGAAATACGCCACATGTATGCGTGGTCCGATTTCGCCCGCCGCGAGAACAGTGAGGACGTTTATGTCAGCATCAATTGCAGCAACCTTCAGCATCGTCGCAGTCGTTGTCGTGGGCGGGGTCGGGCTCGCTGCGTGGTTCATGTCGCGCTGCGTCAAGATTGTCCAGCAGGGAAGCGTTGGGGTTGTCAAGCGTTTCGGCGAGTTCAAGTCGGTCAACCAGCCCGGCCTGCGAGTGCTGAGGCCCTTTGTCGACAAAATGGAGAAGGTCGACTTACGCGAGTTCCCCATGACAGGGGATCAGCAGGCCGTCATCACCAAGGACAACGTCTCGCTTCAAGTGAGCGCCACCATCTTCTGCCAGGTTATCGACGTGAAGTCGGCTCTCTTTGAGATCAACGACTATCAGCTGGCTGTCGACCAGCTCTCCCGTACGGCCTTGCGCGCCGTGATCGGTGAAATGTCGCTGGATCAGGCTCTGTCAGAGCGCGAGACGATCAACACCCGCATGCAGGACCATATGGCCGACGCCACGGTCAAGTGGGGCGTGCGGCTCAATCGCATCGAAATCCTAGATATCACTCCGCCGGCGAATGTGGTCCAGGCCATGTCAGAGCAGAAGGAGGCCGAGCAGCACAAGAAGGCGGCAATCCTCAAGTCTGAGGGGGAGCAGCAGTCCGCGATCAACGGTGCTGGAGGACGGAAGCAGGCCGCCGTGCTTGAGGCGGAGGGTGCAAAGGAAGCTGCGATCTTGCGCGCGGAAGCGGAAATGAAAGTGCTGGAGCTCCAGGCAGAAGGTGAGAAGAAGGCCTTCGTCCTCCGAGGCGAGGGTGAGGCAACCCGCCTGAACTCTCTGGACACCGCCACCATCAATCCGCGCACACTGGCAGTACTCCAACTGCGAGCTCTCCAGGACATTGCCTCATCCGACAATGCCAAGGTGGTCGTTCCGTACGAGGCCACCAGCCTGATGGGCGCGGCCGAGGTGCTGCTGAGCACACTTCGTTCAGGCACGCCTGCTCCCAAAGAGCATGACAGTCGTCCTACCACCTCGACCTTGACAGCTCGTTCCGAGTGATCTGTTCGACCTACGGTCTGCCCTCTTGGTCCGTGGGGCCAAGAGGTCTACCCGACATCATCACTATCACTGCCGCCCAGTACGTCTACGGTCCATCAGCTCCTCGAACGGGCAAATCCCGATGAATCCGCCGTCCCTCGGCTCGCTCGGCTCGGATAGACGAGGCGCCGTCTCGTCTGCCTGTGTAACCCTTCGGGCTATCCATGAGCAGGCTTCGCCGAAGTGAGACCGGCATCTTGTGAGACTGCTGATAGCGCCGATCAAGTTGGATCACCCACTTCGCGCGGCAGCAACGGATACGGGAGACAAAATGACCAACCCTGAACTCGAACGGTCGAGCACACTTGATGAAGACGTTGACGGCCTACGAAGCCCCCTCCCGACCCGTACGCCGGTGCTCGCAGATGGAGCACACTCGCCGCAGCAGCAGCCAAGAACCACTCCGACATCATGGACAGGTTTGGCCGGGAGGTCGGGCTGGTCACGTTTACAAGTGCGTCGGATCCGCTCCGTCGATTCGAAGTTCACCCAGCCCACCGAGAAGCAACCGTCGCACGCCGCAAATTTGTGGGTCTTCCCATGATGACGAACCCACAGATATCCATCCACGAGCGATTCGAAGCAGACCTCGCCGAGCTGGCCGCGGGGGTTCTCGACAGGCGTGAAGAGGCGGTGCTGCTTCGTCACCTTCTCTCCTGCCCGCGTTGCGCCACCGAGCTCGAGCACCTGGCTTCGGCGGCCAGAAGTCTTCTCCTCCTCGTGCGCGAAATTGAGCCACCGGTTGGTTTCGAGAGCCGATTCTGGGATCGAATCCAGTCGTGCTCGTCTGACACTGCAGTTGTCGAAACGATTGCGTCTCACCAGGTGACGCCGCGCCAGTCCGGCTGTTGACCACCGTGGGCGTGGTGACCGTGATGAGACGGGACGAGGCAATCACTGAGTGGATAGGCCCGCAACGGAGTGATTTCCAAGTGCTGAGAACTTCGATGGCCCATCGATGGAGGTGTCTCACCGATCTTGGATTCCCGCTGTAGCTGCCGGTCAACCATCCGACCCCGGGAGCGACCGACACCGTCTCGAGCATCGGAACCAGCTTGGGTGTGTGATTAGGTCAAGCGGGCTACGGCAAGACCTGACGCCAGGAGCACGACGGCCCACGACATGGCCTGGAGAGCCCCTTCGAGCGGTGCCAGGAGCATCTGCTGGTTGATTGATATGGCTCCACCTTCTCGCAATGTGCCTCGGCCCTCGACGGTGGTCAGGCGTCGACGGATGAATCGGGCCGGCGTGCTCAGTTGACGCTGTGCCATCGACAGAGCACACGCACTGACCGCGGCGATGAGCGGAGCTGCAGCCAAACTTCGCGCCTGAGCGACGTAGGCGACCAAGACCGGAAAAGAACCCCATGCAAGCGCGAACCCGACGTCGGTGTGAACGAAGCCACCGAAGAGCTCCAGATTGTACGCGAGGACGAGGAGTGGGCCGAGCACCATAAATGGGATCAAAACCCAACCGACCCGCGACACTCCGACAATCCCTAGGGCAACCGCTCCGGCCAATCCTCCAATGGTCACGGCAACGAGCACAGGGGTCGGAATCTCGGTTCCGAGGGGGCGCCCATGGAGTTCGTCGAGGGCATGAGCGGCGAACCCGACAGCACACAGGAACGCAACCAACGTTCCCACCAAGATTGACAGGCTGACACGGGGTGCCAAACACGCACCGATCACCACGTAGGACAGATGCCACGCCGTGTACGGTGGGTGCAGAAGGGTCCACCAATCCCGCCACCCTCCGGGTCTCGCCGCGTAGAAAGCCGGTCGGTGATCGGAGCCTGACTTGGCGGGATGCGGAGATGCCGAACTTGTTGGCTTGGGTATCGCATCGGGCTCGTCACTCATTGCTGCGGGTTCCCCACATCACCAATCCACCACCGAGACTCATGACGTGCGCGCCGACATTCTCAAAGCCGGCTTGCCGCCACGCTTCCTCAGTCCACGATAACGGATACCTCCGATAGTGACTCGAGATGTTCGGGCCAAGAAATCGCCCGACGCGGAACCATTCCCGTCCACCAGTGATCAAACCGGCGGTTGGGAGAACCAGTCGGGTATAAAGCCACCACATGAAGCGCCAGAACCGATTCGGTGGCACGAAGAACTCGAGGCTGGCCACTGCGCCACCAGGTTTGACCACCCGAGCAAGCTCGCGGAGAGTCTCCTGAGGGTCATCTACATACCGCAGGAGGTAGGTGAAGGTCAGAGCGTCAAAAGAGCGATCTGGAAAAGGCAATTGCTCACCTCGGCCGGCAACCAGTTGGACCCTGTGCTCCAGCCCAGCCGCTGCAATGTTCTCCTTGCCTCTCGCCAGCATCTCTGTGGTGAGATCGACGCCCACCACATCGGCGGAGGTTCGCTTGGCTAGCTGCATTGCGACACCGGCAGTGCCGGAGGCAACATCGAGGACCCGGGACGGCGAAGAGGGCACGATCCGGTCGATCATGGCCCGGCGCCATCGGCCGTTCTGGCCCATTGAGAGGACTTCAGCCAACTGGTCGTAGCGCCCAGGAAGTGGCGTGAACAGCTGTTGAGCGAATCGGTTCCGATCGCCGGTGTCGTACGAGAGCACTGCCCCTCCTCGAGTGAGAAGATTCACTGTAGATCCCGGCAGCGAGAAAGGGGCGGTGTCGTGTCTTCGCGCTTTGACGTCCTCGTTGTTGGTGGCGGTCCAGCTGGAAGTATCGCCGCGTCCGTCCTGGCACGGGGCGGGGCCTCAGTGGCATTGGTCGACAAGGCACAGTTTCCTCGTGACAAGGCCTGTGGGGATATCGTCGGTCCGCGGGGCCTCCAGGTGCTGGCCGACCTGGGCTCGCCGATGCCGGTGGCACGCGATGTCGGCGAGTTGATGGTTGTCGGCCCGACCGGTCAACGGGCCAAGCTGCCCTGCGGCGAAGGGCTTACCTATCCCGGACACGGCACTGCGGTCACGCGGACGGTCTTCGATTCGATGCTGCACGACATGGCCGTCGAGGCTGGGGCCATTCCGGTACACGGACGCGCGGCGGACCCCGTGGATGTAGAGGGACGGATTGACGGTTTCCGCCTCAGCACGGGATTAGATTTGCGTGCCGACTTCGTCATCGGGGCCGACGGTGCCACGAGCCGGGTGGCTGGGGCTGCCGGAATGGTCGACTCCAACAAGGTGCTCTGGGGCTTCGCGGTTCGGACGTACCTTCCGCAGGCGGTCGATCTCCCGGCCATCGTTCTTTGGGAGTCTTCCCCATGGCGAGGATTTCCAGGATACGGCTGGGTCTTTCCGGGACCTTGTGACAACGCCAATGTCGGCCTCGGCCTCGGAATGGCAGGAAATCGGAAGGCGGCGGCGAAGGTCCAACTTGCGCTCCCGCACTTCCTCGAGCACTTACGCGAGGTCGAACTCCTCACCGATGACTCGGCTACAGCTCACTCACGCCGCCTGGGCGGTTGGCTCAAGATGGGCATGGTCGGCACCATTCCTGCTGCCGGGCGCGTGCTTCTTGTCGGAGATGCCGCAGGCCTCGTGAATCCGCTACAGGGTGAAGGAATCTCACAAGCGATGTGCAGCGGTCGTTCCGCCGCCGAAGCAGTCCTGGCCGAACCAGGGCGAGCCGCGGAGCAGTACCGCACTTGGCTCGCACGTGACCATCTCCCGTATCACCGGATCACCGCCGCCATGCAGGGATGGCTCGTTGAGCGTCCAGGAGCGGTCGCCGCGGTGGCCCGTGTACTGCTCGCGCTCGGGCAGATCGAGACCATATCGGGCGGTTGGTCGCTCTTCTGGAACGAATTGCTCGACGGGGCACCCCACGGTCGCCACCGTTCACTCGCCGCAGGTGCCACCGAGCTGGGCCAGGTTCTGACCAGTCGCACGTCGACGGCTCGCTGGTTCGAGTCCATCTTCGGGACAAATGAATGCCTCGCGCCTGACAGCACCGTGTGTCCCTGAGGAACCGATCCCTGGCCAAAAGCAGCACGTTGCCAACGGCGGGAGCAATAAGGAGGTCTCATGACGTTGGTTCTCGTTATTCCTGTCCTCCTCTCGAGGACCTCGGTCACGAGAGTTTGTCGAGTTCGGCAGCTGCCCAGACACATCTTGGGAAGTGGCTTCCTACGGAGCGAGTTGCTCGTTTTGACATTCTCGACACGTGACCTCGATCCGTACTAGCCCCAAGTCGACGCCATCTTCATTGATCGACTCCCGGGGATCGCGAGCACTTCTAGCCGAGCTGTCGGCAACCATCGATTCAGGGGCACAAAGAGGCGGACGCTGGTCCGTTCGTCTTGGCCATCCGAAAACGACCCCCCCGGGCTCGAACCGAGTTCACCAGCACCTCTACGGCGTCGGCACCTCCCTGGTCGACCACCTCGACTCGCGAGAGGTCGAGGACAACCGACGGCTCGCCCGCGATCAACTCGATGACACCGTCGATCGTGGCTCGTGTGGCGCTGGTGAGCGCTCCGACGAACGACGCAATGCAATTCTGCGCATCGTGTCGGAGATAGACCAGCAGCGAACCGATGGGTAACGGTTCCGACTGGGAGGCTCCGGGAGAAATTGGGCCTTCGTGTCGATCGGGGTTCGCGCCTGACATGGTTTATCTCCTTCCGACCTACCGAGACGACCTCGAGAGTATTGAACTACGTCGGGAGTCGCCGGGCTCGGGGACTCGACGTGAGAAGCCGTTACGTGACGGAAGCGATAGCGCTTTCAGTCCGTGACGCCTATGAGGCGACACGTAGACCTGCGGCTCACGTCCGACGATTCCATCCGGGCCATCGACGGCGATAGGTCCGGAAATGGAAGGAAGGCTCTCGTCTCGAACCAGTGGGCTTCGACTCAACAGAACCACGCTGCTCACCAATACCGCCAACGCCACCAGCTCGCCAACGAGTGCAAGCGGCGCGAAATCGAGCCTCTCGCCGAAGAGCACGACGCCGAGCACGCTGGCAACGAGGGGGTCGACGATAGTGAGGCCAGGCTGCGACGCTGCGAGCGATCCGGCCTGGAAAGCGTGGGAGGCCAAGAACATCGAGGCCGCACCCGAAAGAATCAGCACGTACGGGGACCAGTTCGTGAAGACGGCGGTAGGCCCCTGCGCGAGATGCGTACTCAGCTCCTTGATCACAGCCGCGACGTAGCCGAATCCGGTGGCCGCTGCGATTCCGAAAAACGCTGCTTTGCGGCCTGAACTGGGGTGGATGCCGTGTATCTTTGGACCGTCGGCCATCAGAGCCAGCACCACGGCCACCGCCAGGACTGACAGACCGGCGAGCACCCACATTGAGCCTGATGCGTGATCGTGCCCTCCACTTGGCCGCGCCAACGTGAGAAAGGCACCGAGAGCAGCTGCCATGCCGACTGCTGCCAGCCAGTCGCCGGCGTGCACGCTCTGGTGGCTGCGAAGGGCGATGATCACAAAGACGATGACCAGCTCGGTTGCGATGATGGGTTGCACGAGGCTGAGACTTCCCATCCTCAGTGCTGCCACCTGAAAGACGAAACCAAGGATCATGCAACCGATTCCGACGAACCAAACCGGGCGTTGCATCAAGTAGCCGATGAGCCGCAAGCTGGGCCTGCTCCGTTTCGGCGCCGGCGCCGCCGCGCTGCGTTGGGCAAGTGAGGCCAAAGCCGTAAAGATGCTCGCCGCCAAGGCTAACGTCACGACCTCGAACCTCATGACTGCGCTCGGCGAGGATCTCGGGGCAGCCAGCCTGGCGGATCACCTCCAGGGGAAGCCTTCCCAACAGCAATAGGCGCCACACTCTGAAGGAACGTTCTCTCCGGATGATCCATTCCCCATCCAGAGGGCGATGCCGTGCTCGGCGCAGGAACGCCAGGGAGGTCGTAGGGCGGACCAGGCCGCCCTTGGGGTGAACCGGGCGCGACTGCGCAGCGCCCTCTTCGACTACATCGAGATCTTCTTCTACAACCGAGAACTGGCTCACGCCGGGCTCGGCCACCGCAGTCCGCCCGACTACGAAGCTGCTCTCGAGGTGTCCTGAATCCCAGACACCCGTGTCTACCGAAGCGGGTCAACTCCAGCCCCTCAAGGCGCCCCGTTTCGGCACTGGCCCAGAGGAGGCGTCCCAGGAGATATCGGACCCGTCGATTCCTACGACGATCAATGCGGTTGACCGGACTGCGAGAGCCAGCGTGCAACTGGTCCCGGTGCTGCGGGCTGGAGTCCATGCCGTCGTAGTGCCCATGATCTTCAGTGGGTCTCAGTCCCTACCACGGAGGTGACACGCTTCGTCGGTCCTCCTCCAGTCTCTGGAGGTGCGTGAGCGCCGTGATTGACTTGGCTAATGCATCGGCTTCATCAACTGGCAAATCGCTGATGAGTTGCGCGAAGTTCTCAACGCCGGCTTCTCTCCGCCTTCGGATATAACCCATGCCTTCGGGGGTGAGAGTCACCAGGGCCACCCGTCGGTCGGAAGGATCGCTACGTCGCTCGACCAGGCCCGATCGTTCGAGCGCGGTGACGAGCGCGGTCATGGACGGTTGCGCCACGCCCTCACTTGCGGCCAGATCCGTGATGCGGCGAGGCCCGGTTAGTTCAAGGGTTGCCAAGGTCGACAGCGAGGTCAGGCTCATGTCGCGGGGCTGACTTCTCACGGCTGTTGCCACAAGGCCGAAAAGAGCTCGGCCGATCGCTCGGGCCTCTGTCCTCTGGTTCGTTTGAGAAACTTTGCCGCTCATAGTGTAAGTATATATCCATCTATATAGTAATTTCTATGTATTCTGGAACTCGCTGCCACAGGCCACGCGTGGTCCGTTATGAGCAGCTCAAGCATGTGGGTTCCGCGAAGCCGCCGGACCGATCTGGAGTTTCCCGATCAGACCTTCGAGTATAGCCTTTTCTATATAGATTAGTCTATGTTAATGCTAGGATGGATCCATGACTATTGCGAGCGTCGGGCGACCAAGGCCGACTCCGGCAGCCTCTACCGGTGCCCCAGGGCGCATCCCAAGCCGATGGGTCGATCTCCTCGTCAGCTCCGATCCTGGCCTCAACCGGCTCCGAGGGGCCGCCCAGAGCGTGTTGACCATCGCCGTCGCGCTTGGAGCCGAATGGGCGTTCGTGCGCCTGACCGGAGCACTACAGATCGAGAGCGGGCCTGGCGCTTCCCTAGCAACGGCATCCAAGGTGGCGGCAGCCAATCATGATCTCCTCGCCATCGCCATGCTGCTCGGCGCCATCGTCGGGCTAATCACCAGCGCGGGTGTCCAAGATCCCACGGCCAAGAGTCAGGCGATCACGTTCCTGATCCTCCCCATCCCAATCATCTCGGCCTTGGCCCTCGGGATCGCGATCGGCGCGGACCGGGTTGCCGCCCTGGTAGTCATTGCGCTGGTTCTCGCGTTGGGTACCTACTTGCGGCGTTTCGGCCCCCGAGGCTTTCTGGCTGGGCAACTTCTGTTCATCGGCTACTTCGTTGGGTTTTCCTTGCACGACGCAGTCACGATCGGTGACCTGGGTTGGCTCGCGGCCGAAGTTGGCGTAGGTCTCGGAATTGTGGCGGTCGTGCGCTTCGCCCTCTTCTACCCCCACCCGGCCAGAACCCTTGAGCGTACCCTGCGTTCCTTCGATGCCCGAGCGCGCAACGTCACCTCACTCGCACTCGAGCTGTTCGACGCCGTCCGACCCGACAACGAACGCCGTGTCCGACGGATGCATCGCCAGCTGATTCGTCTCAATGAGGCTGCCCTGATGATCGACGCTCAGCTCGGCGACCCAGGCGCGATGCCGAGCGGCTCTTCTGGTGAACTCCTTCACCAGCGACTGTTCGACATCGAGCTCGCCCTCACCAACATCGCACGCTTCGTCGCGACGATGGAGCGTCTGGACCTCCCAGCCGGGCAGCGCTCCGAAGTTCATCTGGCTCTGGTCGACCTAACCAGCGGCAACAAGAAAGGGGCGAAAGCACACGCCGAAACTCTGATCGGCCTGCTGGACGCGGCTGGACGTCCGCCGGCCGGCGAGGACCACGCCGCCGTCGTCGTTGCCCACCGATTCGCCGGTTCGGTCATGGATCTGTGCGACGCCATGACCGAGTGGACGGCACTCGGAACGATCGACAACGAGAAGAACACCTTTCAATCCCCTGTTGTGCTCCTCGGAGGGTGGCTGCCCGGCTCTGCCCACGTCAGCAGCACCGCGTCACTCGAGGGCGGTTCACGGTGGGGGGAGGGTTCCGGTCTGGCGCGCTACACCCGCAACGCTGTCCAAATCGGTATCGCCGCCGGCGTGGCCATCGTCTTGGGGGACCTGATCTCTCCGCAACGCTTCTACTGGGCGGTTCTGGCCGCGTTCATCACATTCATGGGAGCGCACAACGCCGGTGAACAGATCCGCAAGGCCGTCTTCCGTGTGGCAGGGACGGTGATCGGTATTGGCGTCGGCTCCCTGCTTGTAAGCGCCGTCGGTCACCACACCTCCTGGTCGATCGCGATCATCCTCGTCTCACTCTTCCTGGGTCTGTACCTCTTTCGGATCAGCTACGCGTTCCTCGCCATCGCAATCACCGTCACCGTCTCCCAGCTTTATCAGCAGCTGGGGGAATTCACGAACTCACTGCTGGTGGTCCGCCTCGAAGAGACGGCTCTTGGCGCGGCCGTTGCCATCGTCGTGGTCATGCTGGTGCTCCCACTGCACACCCGCCAGGTCTTGCGCGTTGCCGTGCGCGAGCACGTCGAGGCCGTTGGGCAGCTGACCGACGATGCCATGGCCCGCCTAGTGGGCCGGCAGGATGGGGTCGATTCGACGTTGCGATCTGACGCCCGGGCGGTCGACGCGGCCTACCAGGCCGTGGTCGCGACCGCTCAACCGGTAGGCCGCACGGTCTGGGGCGGCACCGACGGAGACATCGTGCGGGCTCTGCGCCTCACAGCGGCCTCTCGCAACTACGGCCGCAACCTCGTCGTCGACACCGGGAGGTTGCCACCACCCGGTGTCTCAACTCACATCGACGTAGCAAGGGCCAGCGCGACTCTTCATGACTCTATCGAAGTAGTCGCCCGATCACTCACAGGGCCTCGGGACGGGACCTATACCCGATCCTCGTCGCTCTTCGATCAGGCCGGGCAGGCTCTCGGTGCGTGTCCGCACAGGTTCGCTTCCATCGAATTCGCCCTTCGTGACCTCAAGCTCCTCGACGGAACGATGGCCCACATGGCCTCGCTCATGGGTCTCGAAATCGCGGACTACGACACCGAAATGAGCTCACGTGTGGAGATGGAAGGCGACCAGTGTCGTCCATCTCGTGCAGGGTGACGGATGCGAACCAGAGCACGTGGCCCTACGACGCGAACTCGAGAACCGGTGACGACTAGCCGGACGTCAACGTCGTGGAACACAGGACCTACTCAGGCCCAGCGACCGTACGTCATGAACATCACGGTCGATGTTGTGAACACCACGTTCTTGTGGTCATCTCTGGTTTCGCGGGTCCTAGCGGCGACTGCGCATCACCGAGGGGCCCTCCTCGGCCATGGAGAGGTTCGCCGCGGTGTTGATCAGGGCTACGTGTGAGAAGGCCTGTGGGAAGTTCCCGAGGAGCCGATCGCCCTCTGGGTCGTACTCCTCGGAGAGCAGACCGACGTCGTTGCAGAGTGCACAGAGTCGTTCGAACATCTCCCTTGCCTCGTCGTGGCGTCCGAGCAGCACGAGGTTGTCGGCGAGCCAGAAGCTCGTCATCAAGAAGGCACCCTCAGTTCCTTTCAGTCCGTCGACGTCCTCGACGGTGTCGGTCTGGTACCGGCGGACGAAACCGTGGGTAACAAGCCCCTTTTGAATCGCCTCGACCGTGCCCACCAGACGCGGATCATCGGGCGGCAGGAATCCCACAGGTGCGAGCATGAGCAAACTCGCGTCGAGCAGCTTCGAGCCGTAGTACTGGGTGAACGAGTTGAGCTCAGGATCGAAGCTCTTCTCGCAGACCTCCGCGTGGATTTCGTCACGCACTTGCTGCCAGTGGCCCATCGGTTCCTTCGGCAAGATACCGTCCTCCGCCAGCGTGACGGCTCGGTCGAAGGCTACCCAGGCCATAACTTTCGAATGGGTGAAGTGCCGCCGCGGGCCGCGAACCTCCCAAATCCCGTTGTCTGGTTCGCGCCAGACCGTCTCAAGGTGAGCGAGGATTGCCATGACCTGACCCGGCGACACGTTGGACTCTTTGGGGATTGAGCTGTGCCAGTACGTGACAGCAGAGTCCAGCACCTCGCCGTAGACGTCGAGCTGGAGCTGGAGCACGGCCTGGTTGCCGATGCGCACAGGCGTTGATCCCTCGTAGCCCGAGAGGTGAGGAAGCTCGAACTCTGGGAGCATCCGTTCCCCGTTGACTCCGTACATGATCTGCATCTCTCCGGGCGTCCCCGCCACGGCGCGGCGGAGCCAGCCCACCCAGGCCGCCGCTTCGTCGGTGTACCCCGAGATCAACAGAGCGTGCAGGGTGAAGGTCGAGTCCCGGAGCCAGGTATAGCGGTAGTCCCAGTTTCGGTCGCCCCCGATGGTCTCGGGCAGCGAGGTCGTCGCCGCTGCGCAAACCGCGCCGCTGGGCTCGTAAGTGAGGGCCTTCAAGGTGATGAGCGAGCGCACGACCAGGTCGCGCGAGCCGCCCTTGTAGGTGCAGCGTCCGACCCAGTTTCGCCAGTAGTGCCGCGTATGGTTGCGGGCGGCGAGGCTGTCAAGGGGAAGTGGAGCGTGAATCTCCGAGGGGAACCAGGAGAGAGAGAAGGAGCGCCGCGTGTCGCCCGAGACGGAGAAGGAGGCAACCGTGGTGTTGTCCTTGCCAACGAGACTGACGGGGCTGTGCAGGCGGAGGCCGTCACGGCCGGCGACGAGGACGAGGCCATCACCGGTAGCGGTAGCCCAGGGCGTGATTGCGCCGTATTCGAAACGCACGATCAGCTCCATCTGCATCTCGACGGATCCACCTCGACTCTCGACAATGCGGTGGATCATCGAGTGACCGTCGTACGGGGGCATGAAGTCGCTCACCGACACCGAGCCTGTCGACGTCTCGAAGATCGTCTCGAGAATCAAAGTCTCGGGTTCGTAGTGGCGGGTGACCTTGGTCACCTCACCCTTCGGAGCGATCAACCACCGTCCGTTCCCCACATCGCCGAGCAACGCCGCCAATGCGGCGGATGAATCGATTCGCGGCGCGCACCACCAGTCGATGGATCCGGTGAGGTCGACGAGGGCGACGGTTTTCGTGTCGCCGATGACGGCGTAGTCCTCGATCTTTGAAGGCATCGTTGTCTCCTCCTCTGGTCTCGGCAGGAAAGTGTTGGAACCGCCGGACGGAGCCCGGTCGGATCGCTGATGTACCGGAATACTCGGGTCGTGAATAACGTCACGCTTATCGCCGAAACGTCCGACCCGACAAAGGTCTCGATCGGGTTGCTCTCACGACAACCTCTCGGGCCGTCGCATTCTCGGTGTAGAACCGGTCGGAAGGAGCCTCCAGCCCTGGTGCCGAGGACCGAGTCGTGGATGGGACACCTAACCGGAGTCGCTTTCCAGGTCAGGTCGGCTTTGATGGCCTGGTCAGGATGAATCGCTCGACGGCGTTGGCAAAGCCCTCATCCTGATTTGTCGTCGTGACCACGCGGGCAGCCCGCTGTACGTCCTTCGAGGCGTTCCCCATGGCGATGCTGAGGCCGGAGTTGGCGAACATCAGGACATCATTTGGCATGTCGCCGATGGTGGCGATGGCAGAAAAAGGGATTCCGAAGCGAGTCGACAGGTACTTCACGACACCACCTTTGTTGGCGTCAGGGTGGGTGACGTCGAGATAGTACGGCTGCGACTGAGCCGCGGTGACGTGGTCACCGAACTGTTCACGCGCCGCCTCAGTCGCTGTGTCCATGGCGTCGTGGTCGTCGCTCACACCGACGATCTTCACCACTTTGTCGGTGATGTCCTCGTAACTCTTCGTGACGGTCGGCTGGAATCCGACGGTCATTGCCTCCCGGTCGACGTGGGGGCCGCGGGGATCCTGCACGTACCACTCGGCGCCCCGGTAGAGCCAGGCCACCAAGCCGTTCGACTCGAGGAGGCTCAAGATGGGCTGCACAAGGGGCTGGGGGATCAACTTCTCCTCTATGACCGTCATGTCCGGCTCGACGATAAGTCCGCCATTGAAGGCCGCGATGGGTGTCGAGAGTCCAAGCGGTCCCACCAGCATCGACATTCCGCGCGGCGGACGACCACTGGTAATCGCGA
The DNA here is from genome assembly GCA_963840435.1 of uncultured Acidimicrobiaceae bacterium. GTDB lineage: Bacteria > Actinomycetota > Acidimicrobiia > Acidimicrobiales > RAAP-2 > Bog-473. Next base: position 1,196,601 of record CAWIYY010000003.1, read on the forward strand.
ACAGCACCCCAGCCGCGGTCAGCGCGTGTACCGCTTCGACCGCTCTCGGCGTGAGCACCTTTTCGTTGGTCACCAAGGTGCCGTCGACATCGGCCAGGAGGAGCCTGATGGCGCCCTCGGTCACGACGGGGGTCCAGAATTTCGGGGTGGGATCCAATGCCGCCACGGGAACGACGATACTGACAACAGGCCTTTCGCAGGTCCGGTGCCGACGTGCTCCTCCGGCGTCCCTTCCCAATGATCCCCTCTGTCTCAGGGATTCTGGGTTGCGATGCGCCCCTTGCCATGGACGAGCCGAAGACATAACACCAGCTCAGAGGAGTAGAACGGACATAGTCGACTGCCCCGCTTCGGATTCCCAAGAGTTTCGCGGTTCAAATGCCGAGAGGCGCAGGTTGGGGGCGTACACCGTGATCGGCCCACGACAATCACGTCTATTTCTGCTCTCACCCATGGGCCCGATCCCTGGCGATTCTGCCGGAGAAGTCAACGCACACCACGACGCACTCTGATCAGAGACGCTTCCAAGGCGGCGGTATAGAGCTCGCGGATGTCTGTTGAGGCGTTCGTTGACCGCAGGATGCAGCAAAGTTCTCTAAACGGACATCACCGTTCATTCACCCACCACGTAGACGGCCTCATCGAGCATCGTCCAGTCGTCCTCGCCGATCGGTTTGCCAGAAAGCCCAGCCGCGATCGATACCTGGTTCCGATCTGGGTCGACACCGAACACAGCCTCCCATCCTTTTGATCGCCGTCGCCCGACAAAGCTTTTTCGAGCAACGAGACGGGTCTCGACAAGAATGACCTCATCGAGTGATCCCGCTTCGAACGCAATAAGCCTTGGTCCGACGACGCCACGGCCCGGATGTGCGTACTTGCCGGCTCCCCGCAACACCAGGACCTGGCGGCGATCAGACTCACTGACCTTCAGTGCAGCGACGTCGGGCTCACGCACATAGAGAGGAAACTCGAACACATCGACGTAAAAGGAAACCGATCGCTCCAGGTCACTCACGTTGAGCAAAATGCTTTGGATGCTCAGATGCACAACTGCTCACCCATCATGAAACTCGTCGTCGTGAGTCGCTTGAGATCGTCTCGTCCCGCGACATTCCGTAGCCACAACGCACTCGACCTCGGACAGCGGCCACACGGACGAACACAGCCACATCTCTCGCTCCCCTCATCGTCGGGGTGGGGTCTCGGAGCGCGAAGATCAGCCACTTGGATCAATTCATGAGTCGAGCTTGCCGAGGAGATCAAGCACCACGACTGGGACCACGCGCTGGGTCTTGCGGATTGCGAGAGCGGCTGACAGAGTAGCGGCCGTTATGCGTTCTAGGAGGAGCCGCCGCTCGTTGGCCACTGCAACGCGAGCGTGTACCCGCCACGGTTCAGTGTCGATTTCCGCGGTCGTCGTCGGACTCGCCAGGAGATTGTGAAACCACGCCGGGTGCCGCGGTGCCCCGAAATTCGAGGCAAGGATTGCGACTGAACTCTGACCTGCCGGCCACCAGACGAGAGGTGTGACCCTCTCAAGACCGGATTTCACACCGATGTGATGCAAGAGAAGCAACTGAGCATCAGCCAGCGCGCCCCCCACGACGCCGCCTTGGGCACGGAATTCCGCGATGATCTGCTGATCGGATTGGTCGCGATCCTCGACTGCTCTCATACCGCTTCGTCTTCGATCTCGTTGACGGCGGCAGCCGCTGCTTGGATGCGAAACGCAGCTGGCCCGAGTTCGCCGGCCGCCCGCGCCCGCTCCAGAGCGGCAGACCACCAGGCCAGGTCGTCGAGAGCGACGCCGAGACTGATGTCGGTGAGCGGGTTGATGGGCTGACCGGCTTGGTCAAATGCGCTTGCGACCTGGGGAATCACCACCGCCGCGCGTAGCGGGACAAGTTCAGCCTCAATGGCAATCTGAGCAAGGTGCTCAATCGCCCGCACTCCCCCAGCGATGCCGCCGCTGTAACCGACTGTAACGACTGGTTTGTTGCGGAAAGCGAAGGAGACAAAAACGTTGTCGATGGCGTTCTTGAGCACGCCCGGAATTGAATGGTTGTACTCAGGAGTGATGACCAGATAGGCGTCGGCCTCCATGATCTTGTGGTTCCACCGCTTGACGACAGGGTCGGAGTAGGTCGGATCATTGAAGTCGCCAATAGTCCCGAGGTGCTCAGCGAAGATGGGAAGCGGCCAGTCCCGCAGGTCAAGGACCTCGACATCAAACGCGGGATGGGACAGCGCTCGGTCGACGACCCACGGGGCGACCTTGTCAGCGGCCCTGGTCGGGCGTGTACTACCGATGATGATTTGTAGTTTCGACATGATTTCCTTCTTTCAGTCGGAACTGCGCGGTGCGATTTTGTCGCCCGAGATCGTGGCGAACCGGCGTGCCTGATAGCCGACGATGCTTAGATCGATCTGCCCGTGGCCCTTCAAGACGAAATGGGCCGAGGGACACGACCGGTAGGCGGGCAATCCACGTACTTGAACCTTCAAGTTAGAATACTGCGCATCACTTTAACGGTCAAGTAGCTGGCACAAGCGGCTCATCGCGGTCCGGTATCGGCGGTTTCAGGCGAGCGGCTGCCTCCATTCCGACGCGTCGACCCGAGTGACGATCCGATCGCAAAACCCAAGCAACTGGTCAAGCTCGTCAGCGCTGAATTCGTCGATAACCAACTGGCGCACGGCCGCGACATGGGCTGGCGCGCTGGAGACGAGTTTGGCGAGGCCAGATTTGGTGAGGATGGCAATCGTGAATCGGCCATCGGTCTTGTCCGGCTCCCGTCGAACGAACCCCCACTTCTCCAGCCGGGTAACGAGATGGGATAGGCGCGACAACGATGCGTTCGTCACCATCGCCAATTCGCTCATCCGCAGGGTGCGGTCAGGCTCCTCTGACAAGCGGGCAAGGGCGTGGTACTCGATATAGCTCAGGTCCGAGTCTCGCTCGAGCTGACACTCCAGCGCCCAGCGCAACTTGTGCATAACCAACGCCAGGGCCCGCCAACTCCGTTCCTCCTCCGCAGTCAGCCACCGAAACCGCGTTGTCGCTGTCGTTCGTCTCGTCTTAGCCATGTCCGAATGCTACGAGCCACGCCATTCCCTGTTGACGTTTCAAGTGGCCAAGGCGTACCCTACGAGTAGCTTGAACCTTCAAGTCACGGGTTGGTTGGAGGAACATGACTGCGTTTCCGCTGGTTTTCGGCGTCGACACTTTCGGCGACCTGGCGTTCGGTGCCGACGAGAAGCCGTTCTCGCAGGCTGAGACCATCCGGCGGGTGGTCGACGAAGGCGTTCTGGCGGATGAAGTGGGGCTCGAGTTTTTCGGGATCGGTGAGCACCACACCAATGACTGGCCGATGCCTGCTGGCGACGTGGTACTCGCCGCCATCGCCTCGCGCACCATCAACATCCGTCTTGGCTCCGCGGTGCTGGTGCTCAGCTCCGACGACCCCGTACGAGTCTTTCAGCGCTACTCGACTCTGCATGCGATCTCAGGCGGCCGGGCCGAGGTGATCCTCGGACGAGGCTCGAGCATTGAGTCCTTCCCCCTGTTCGGCTACGACCTCGCCGACTACGAGATCCTCTTCGAAGAGAAGACGCAGTTGTTCGCCGAACTCCTCAAGGGCGGCCCCGTCTCCTGGGAGGGCACCACTCGCCCCGCCCTCCGCGAAGCTGATGTCGTACCGCATCTCGAGGCGGGGCCGTTTCCAGTGTGGCTCGGGGTGGGCGGAAGCCCCGAATCAGTGGTGCGCGCCGCTCGTTACGGTTTCGGCCTGATGCTCGCCATAATCGGCGGGCCGCCCAGCCGGTTCGCGCCCTTCTCCCAGCTGTTTGCCGCGGCTCTCGACGAGTACAGCCAACCCCCCAGACCCGTCGGTGTCCACGCCCCAGGTCACATCGCGAGCACCGACGAGATGGCCCGCGACGAGCTCTGGCCGCATTATCGCGAGGTCCTCACTCGGGTGGGCCGGAGCAGGGGTTGGGCGCCTCCAAGCAAGGACCAATTCGTACACGAGACCGGCCCAGACGGTGCCTGGTACGTCGGCTCCTCCGAATCGGTGGCCCGGAAGATCGCCGCCAACCTGCCCGCCCTCGGCGCCTCCCGATTCGATCTCAAATACGGCATGGTTGGCCTCCCGCACGAGACGATCATGCGCACACTGGAACTGTACGGCTCCAAGGTCGTCCCGCTTGTCAGGGAGCTACTTGACGATCGCGATCCCGACTGAGCGCCGTGACGGCTTCCGCTTTCGCATGTCGGGTGCGCGAAGGCTCCTCGCTCAGAACTCGAAGGGCTGATAGTGCGATATCCAAAGCTTTACCTGGACACGGCCGGCGTGTCGCGTGCGGACCCTCAAGTCGCACCCTCCCGGTCAAGGGGCTCGCGTGAGTCGACTCCTTTCGATGGCCCTACCGACGTCTTGGCATCGAAGCACTTCTCGCTAGATTGCGACCCGTGAGCAAGGGACCCGCGAGCAAGACCGACCTTGAGCAGCCCGACGGGCCGACGATCGCGACGTCTGCCGTCGTGATCGGTCAGCCCCTCCTGGGAGTCCGATCTCTCATCTCAGAAGGAGCCGTCCTGCGATCCGAGGACGGTGCGGTGATCATCGGAGCGGGGTCAGCCGTGATCGAGAACTGCGTGGTCATCGGCACCTCCGCAATGCCGACGGCGATCGGCCGCCGAACCGTCTTTGGTCATCGCTGCATGGTGGTCGGGGCTACCGTCGGCGACCTCTGCGAGATCGGGAACGCCTCCATCCTCATGCCCGGCAGCCGGCTCGGCGACCGCGTCTTCCTTGGCGAGGGCACCCTGGTTCCTCCTGGCGCGGAGCTCCCGAACGACGTCGTCGTCGTCGGACGCCCTGCCCGAATCATCCGACCAGTGTCCCAAGCGGACCTCGACCGCCTCCGAGGGCTGCGTGGCGGCGACCTGACGCTCCCACCTCCCGCGTTCACCACCATCCAACCCACACTGGAGGGCCTCAACATGGGCCAGCTTTACGATTACCGCGGAGTCAGACCGACCATTGCTGCCTCAGCAACACTGTTCCCCACTGCCGAGATCACTGGAGATGTCGTCGTCGGCGAGCGCAGCATTATCGGGTCCGGAGTAAAGATCATCGGCGACTCCCACGGTCCCGTGCGCATCGGCCGCGATGTCCAAATCCTAGAGAACACCGTCCTACATCTGCTTCCCGACAACACCCTCGTCGTCGACGACGGCGTCACGATCGGTCCGGGCGCCATGATCCACGGCTGCCGGATCGGTGTCGGCTCCGTCGTCGAGCCAGGCGCAATCGTCTGCGATGGCAGCGTGGTCGGCGCAGGGTGCGTGGTCCGAGCCGGTGCAGTCGTCAAGCAGCGATCGCGCTTTTCGGACCTCGTCGAGATCGACGGATTCCCCGCTGCTGAGATCCGAAGGATTGAAGCACCCGAACGACCAGATTGGGCGCTCGCCCCTAACGACCTGCCGACCTAACCCGGCGCACAACTCCTTGCAGATCCCATTTCGACGCAACCCAACTATTGGGACTGGACCGCACGAAGAGGCCGGGCCGGAACGCGAAGGTGCTCCGCCGAAGGCCGCACAAATGTCTGAGCAGTGCCTGCTAGTGCCGCCCGGAGTAGGTGACGGAGTTCAACCGTCTCCTTGGTCCGGCCAAGTAAAAGGCAGAGACGACTGCTCCGATGGCCCCGAACAAGAACCATGCACCAACCATGCCTGCGATCCACAGGGCCTTCCATTTGCCGGCCAGCGCCACAGCCGGGCGTCTCGCTACGTCGATGATCCCGTAAACGACCACCGCGAGCGACGCAAGGGTGATGAAGTCCAAAAATATGCTGCTCATGCTTCCTCTTTCTAGAGAACCGCGGACGGTTCTAGAGTCCACGATCCTCGCTCAATCAGGAGTTCTACCTCCCGAACATTTGAGGACGATCAGAGCCGCGTAAGGGTGTCCTAAGAGTACGATCAGTTTGAACGGACAAGTTCGGGAGAGGTTCTCGTTCACGCCGCCTCGAGCCCACCCACCCCTCGATCAGCGTCATTGCTCCTCCAATCCGTGGGAAGTCGGACCCTCTGGAGCATCTACCGTCAGCCGAATGGCTGCAGGCTCTCAGCTACCACCCACATGCTGAAGTACTGCGAATTTGCGCCGTAAGCCATGGCGAGGGCCGTCTTGGCCCCTTCGACCTGATGCTCACCGGCAACACCACGCACTTGATTCGCCGCCTCGGCGAAGCGGAGCAGACCGGAGGCGCCGATCGGATTCGACGAGAGCACGCCCCCGGAACAGTTGACAGGGAACGAACCACCGATCTCGGTGTCTCCAGCATCAGTCATCTTCCAGCCGTCTCCCTCCTCGGCGATGAGATGCGCTTCGAGCCACATGGGTTCGTGCCAGGAGAACGGCACGTAGAGTTCGGCCATGTCGAGCTGCTCACGGGGACGGGTGATGCCAGCCTGGGCGTACACGTCCCTGGCACACTGCAGGCAGGCCTCGGGTCGCACTGGGTCGCGACCGGGAAACGCTGGTGGTTCGGAACGAGACGAGGCGCCGAGTATCCACGCCGGATTGCGGCCGCGCGCGCCTTCTTCGTCGGTGATGATCACGGCGCATGCACCATCGGAAGAGGGGCACGACTCAAGGAAGCGGATCGGCTCCCACATCATCGGGCTGTTGCGCACCTTCTCGATGGAGATGTCTTCGATCTTCAAGTGGGCGTAGGGGTTCTTGAGGGCGTTCTGCCGATCCTTGACCGCAACCTTCCAGCCGATGTGCTCGGGAGCGCGTGAGCGGTGGATGTAGGAGCGGATGAACGGAGCGAATGCACCGCCGGCGCCGAGCGAGGCTCCCTTGCCCGAACCCAGTGCGAATTGCGCATTGCCCTCGGACTGCTTCTCGAAGGCGACAGCGAGCACCCGCTTGTGTTTGCCGACCTGCACGTGCGACGCGGCAACGATGCCGGTCGTCCCGCCCACCGAACCGGCGGTGTGCACACGGAACATGGGCTTGCCGACCGACCCGAGGGCATCGGAGAGGTAGAGCTCCGGCTTCATGATGCCCTCGAAGAGGTCCGGGGCCTTGCCGAGGACGACGGCGTCTATGTCGTCCATGGTCATGTGTGCGTCTTCGAGTGCCCGGAAGACGGCCTCGCGCACCATTCCGCCCACGGATACGTCACGGCGGCGCGTCTTGTGGTGGGTTTGACCGACTCCGACGACCGCGACGGGGATCATGACCGTCCCTCCAGGATGCAGACGAGGTTCTGTTGCAGACAGGGGCCGCTGGTCGAGTGGGCCAGCGCCCGAGTGCCACCACCGAAGATGTGCTCGGCGGCATAGCCGATGCGGCTGAGACCGGTGGCCATGATGGGATTGGCCTTGAGCGCGCCCCCCGAGGCGTTCACGATCACGTCGTCGCCGAGGCCGAGGACCCAGCGGAGAAGCAGTTCCTCATGGGTGAAGGCGGCCTGCAGCTCGGCTACCTCCACCGGGTTGTCGGCGAGCCCGGCCGAGTCGGCCGCGATGCGCGTCGAAGGCGAGTCGTCCAAGGCCCGGAAAGACGGGTTGTGGCACTCGGTGCGATGGTCGAACCCGGTGATGTAGGCCGGCCGCTCGACAAGCTGGCGGGCTCGATCACCTCGGGCGAGGACCATGGCGGCGGCCCCGTCGGTGATCGGCGGTAGGTCATGACGACGCAGGGGCTCGCGCACGTAATCACCAGCCAGCAGTTCGTCGACCGTGCCCTTCCGGCCCGAACGGACAGCCACTTCCGCCATCGAACGCTCGTCGGCGATGCCGGCGGAGATCACAGCACGGGCCTGCAGCGCGGCGAAGGTGACCGGGTCGGCACCTATGGGCGCCAGGTAGAACGGGTCCATTTCCATTGGGTAGATCAAGGCGGGGTTTCCGGTGGAGGAGCGGCCAGATCCGGTCACGACGGCGATGTCGATGTCGCCCTCCTGCAAGCGCAGCCAGGCCTCATAGAGCGCCCAGGCGCCGTCCATCTCCACATGGGAGTCGCGTTTGGGCGGCCACGCACCGATGGCATCGAGGTTCCCGACGAATGAGAAAGCCTGGCCGGTGATGTAGTCGCACGAGCCGAGACAGGTGAAATCGATATCGGCCCGTGTCAGCCCCAACGGTTGGAGCGCATCGGTGATGACGCGAAGCAGCAGCTGAGTCTCACTCAGCTCGGTATGGCGGACCATCGGGGTCTGCGCCCAACCCACCACCGCGATGTCAGTCGACGTAGTCATGTCAGAAGATCCTGTTCACGAGATCGGGCTCGTCCACGTCCGGCTCGCCGTTCGGCATCCAGCCGATCAAGCTCCCCAACGCGTTGCCTTCGGTGTCCTCCGCCGCGGACGCCCACACGGCACTCACTCGCACGCCGACCGCCACGTCATGGACGGGCAGCTCCACCACCGGCTGGTAGCTGAGCACCACGTCGGTTCCGTCGAGCAGCACGAAGACCCTCGCGAACGGCTCGGTCTCGGTCTGCCCCGGATACTGCACCGGCGTGATGATCACAAAGTTCGTGATCGTGCCGTTCGGTGGCAAGTCGACCATGTGCTCCTCGTTGAGCTCCAGCGCGTCGATCGGGCACACGCCCCGGCCACCGGTATACGTCCTGCCGCACTCGGGGCAGCGGAAGCCGACGAGGCGATGGTGCCGGGAAGCGTCGACCACGAGGTCACTGGCTACGGGGACCGGGTTCCGGTAGGTGATGGAGGCGAGGTAGTCCATCATCTCCACTTCCTCGGCGGCCGGGCCCAAGTCCTCGCCCTCGATTTCGGATTCCTCGCCCGGGACGAAGCAGGCGAGGTCGGTGATGTGGCCAATCCGCTGACCCTTCCACCGCGGCGACACCCTCATGCCCTCGGCCATGGCGCCTGGGGCACCAGCATCGACGGCGTGGAGCAACGGGGTCGATGCCCCATCGAGGCGGACGAACGCGAACGCGAACGGCCGGTCGAGCGGGTGCTGTTCCGTGGGATCGGGCACCCAGGTCCACGACTGGACGGTACCCGCAGGGCCGACCTCGACCAGCTCACGGGGCAGTTCGGCCCCGGTCGCCGGATCCCATTCCATGGGCGGGACGAGCACGCCGTCACCGTTGCGGATCCCGAGGATTCTCTTCTCGGTCAGCGCGGTCATGAACGCCCCGATCACCGGTCCAAGCGACCGCTTGTATGGGAACGTGATGCTGCTTTCCTCGAACCTGACCACGACTACCTCCTCCCTCGACGTCGTCTATCCGTGTGCCGTCGTAATTACTGGCGAAGTCCTTCGATGGTCAACTCCTCAACCCGAGGCACTTAGGGCTGCCTGCTGCTGGGCGGTCAGGTGGACGACATTCTTCGGGTCGCAGTTCCAGATGGACTGGGTAGGTCGGGTGATCGTCTTGTCGTAGACGAACTTGGTGGGCTCGGCCTTGAGCAGGGCAAAGCACGGTGAGGGTTGAGGGTCCTTGTCGGACATCGTCAACTGCGCCACCGGTGACTCAATGCCTCCGGCATCCCAGTTCTTCGTGGCGGCGGAGTGGCTGAGCACGCATGACACCGTCAAGTCGACGCCACAAGCCGAGGCGGACTTTGCCCACAAGAGCCACGACTCCGCACCTTCCTCGTCGTCAAAGTCGACGGCGTCTCCCTTGGCGTACGTGTGCATCACGTTGACGAGCTGCTCTGTCGAGGGGTTCTGCGAGGCCATCTCGAGTGGCCACCACGACGTTTCGACGTAGACCGGTGGGAGGCCTGGGTTCTCGGAGACTCCCTTGGTGGTCGAGGAGTTGTAGAACTGGACCCCAAGGATGATGAAGGCCGGGTGGTAAGCGGCAGTGGTCATCGACTGAAAGTAGGGAACGATGTTGTCGTCCAAGGACGGCCAGAGAGCCTCGACGCCCTTGCTCTGGATCTCTTCGATGTAGGGCGCCCAGTCGGTGACCGAAATCGGCGGCTCCTGGAAGTCGAGCACCTTCCACCCCTGGGCCTCGGCGCCGAACTCATCCTTGCGCTCGGCCTCGAGTACCGAGGCGTTGTTCTCTCCGCCCATACCCGCCTTCTTGACCGCCTGCGGATAGGCCTTCGCCAGCGCACCGAACCAACCCGAGGTGATGGTGTTGGTGTTGCCGCCACTTGGGTTTACCTGATCGGAGGCGAGTTCAGATGCGTCGGACACGACGTAGCCACTGATCTGGCCCAGCCCGCACTGTTCACGCACCGGGACGGCGGGCTGGTCGAGGGCCATGCCACCGCCGACCGCCATGAAGTCGCTTTGGCAGGCCTGCTCGGTCACCTGTGCGGCATTGAACAGGGCACCGTCGCGGTTGTCGATGACGATCTTGCGGCCGTTGATTCCGCCCGAGGCGTTGCACCATGCAGCGAAGGCCTTGGCCTGCTGGGGGAACTCGGCCTCCAGGCCGGGCTCGATCGTGTTGGCCGCATCGTTGAACACGGCGATGTTGATGGTCTTGTCCCCCACTCCACGCACTGAGGAAGCACCACCCGGACCCGCTTCGCAGATCTTGCCCACACCAGGCCACGTGCCGTTGGTGGGAGCGCTCGATGCCAGCACGCGCGACTGGACGCCCCCGCCCCTGCTGACGGCAGTGCAACAAACATCCCAGCGACTACGACGGTCGCCGTTGCCAGCGGCAGCGCCGTCCGTCGCAAGTCGATAAGGCCTTTCGCCAACACCTTCATATCCACCCCCGGACATCTTGAGATTGGGGGATATTCAATCAGTAGTTCGACCCGAGTGGGATTCGGCTCGGAATTCAGGAGAATCCGACCCCGGATAGAGCAGGCCCCCTCACGCTCATCGCCCGGGGGGGCCCATTTCCGACTTCGTCCTCGGGCTTCGGGTTCGAGCCCGGGGGCGCATCAGACCAGTCCCGGCACTGCGCCGAGGTCGATCAGGGCATGAGGCGCCGGCTACCTAGTTGGCCTGCGACTTGAGGAGCGCGTCGTTCGCGTTTTCAGGCAGCACGTCCAGAGGCCTCTCGAGTTCGTCGACGGTGGGACCGAACTTGGCCGCCAGCGGGGCCAACGCCGCCAAATCGAAGTCATACAAGTTGGCGCAGTTCTCAGCGAGGATCCGCTGCTTCTCGTCAGTCCCGATGTCCAGCATCACCTGGCGCAACGTCTCACGGGTGAACGGGTACGTTCCCTCGTCATGGGGATAGTCACTGCCCCACATGAACCGATCGGCGCCGATTTGTGCTCGCACTGCGACGTCCGCGGGTCGAGGCTGACTCACTCCCATCCAGACATTCTGAGCAAAGTACTCGCTGGCCAGATGGTTCAGCTTGTTCTCGTCTCCGTAGCGGATTTCCCCCGTCTGGCCGGTTTTGCGGATCCGATCAATGGTGCCATCGAGATCCTTTAGCAATTTGGGCACCCATGAACACTGCGTTTCCGTGATCACGAACTTCAGCCGTGGAAACCGCTCGAAGACGCCGCCCAGGACGAAGTGGACGAAAGGGCGCTGCGAGTAGAAGTTGACCTCGTTGATGTAGAAGAGCATCGCAAAGGGATAGTTGCCGTAGTCAGGTGCCCCTGTACCTCCGTGCACGTTGATGGGCACCTCAAGATCCTCAATGACTTCCCACAACCGGTCGTAGGCAGGATCGTAAAGCGGCCGGACCCACTTGACATCGGGCGGAATATTGGGCAGAAGGATGCCGCCGCGGAGGCCGTGGTCCTTGATCCACTGCACGTCGTCGATGGCGTCGTCGATGTCGTTGAGGAAGATCTGACCGATGCCCGCCCGGCGTTCGGGAAACTCGCTGCAGAAATCGACCAGCCAGCGGTTGTGAGCCCGGATTCCGGCGAGGCGATGCTCGTAGTTTTCAGGCTCAGGGGGCGGGGCAAAAAGAACAAAGCTCGGGAAGAAAGGCGGAATCGTGTTTGGAAAGATCACCTCTCCGACGATGCCGTCGGCCTCCTGCTGACTGTTGCGCATCTCGGTGTCCCAGTTTCGGAGCCTCCGCGTGTCGCCGAGGTCCTTGAAGGGGTTCTTGTACTTAGCCCGCCAGGCGTCGAATTCCTCGAGGTACCTGGAGTCGAGGTACTCCCGGTACGCAGCGTGGCTGCCGCCGGCGTGGCTGTCGGCTGTGACGATCGTGTAGTGACCGTTGGCCCTGTCAATGGTGTCGTTGCCAGTCTTCATTCTCGGTCTCAGTCCTCATCCTCAGAATGCTGGAGCATGGTAAACCATCGTTGGATTCAATATGCAAAGCCAGTTTACGCGGCTGCGTTCGCTCGAAAGCATCGATCCGCCCATTCACGGTCGACGTGCTCGCTCCCCTATGCATCCGCCGCCTCGGCGATCTCTACGTAGGGCGCCAGGATCTGACCCAGCAGTTGCCGATGCCGTGAACCGCGATCTTGCTTCGGCGCAAGTGTGTCGTAGGCCATGGAATCCAACAGTTGCTGGCTAAAGGCAAAACCACGAATCACGAGAAACATCGTTGTCGCCAGCTCGGGCTTATTGGCAGCCGGCCCGAGTGCTTCTCGGAGTAGCCGGCGGACGTGGGTATTACACCGTTCGGCGACCTCGCGCATCGTCTTGCGCACATCGGAGCTGGTGCGAGGATCATGGTCCATATTCAGCAACACCTGAAGACTGGCCAAATAGTCGGGCCGTCCATAGTGAGCCAAGAACACGTCGATCAGCTGAGACATCCGGTCCGCAACGGTCGGTCCCTCTATGTGAGCGCCTTCGACGGTCTCGACCATGTGGCTCGCTCCGTCCTCGAGAACGGCGAGCATCAGACCTTCGCGATTCCCGAAGTACCACTGGATCACCCCCCAAGTGACCCCTGCCCTGCGAGCAATCTCATTGGTGCTCGAGCCTCGGTAGAAGCCCAACTCAATGATGCATTCGACGGCCGCCTTGATGACCCGGTCACGGGTATCGATTTCCGCGCCCCCGACCGCCTGCTCCCGGCTCTGACGCCGGTCGGCCTTGGTCCGCTCTGGCTTGATCGTCACGGTGGCAACTCTAAAGGTCCCTTGTGGGACCAACAGTCCTATGTTACGTTCACCATTGTAGCTACTATGTCAGTGGAACATGAGGGTCCGGCTTTCTCTCCCGGATCCTCTCGGTTCGCTGTCTAAGGGAGGGCACATGACGACCCGGCTGATCTCCGTCGATTCTCACGTCAAGGTGACGCCCGAACAGCTCAGGGAGCTCATGCCAGCGAAGTTCCACGCTGACTGGGATGCCGCCGTCGCGGCGGAACGGGAAGAGCACCTGAGGGAGATGGGAGGCGTGGATCCCTCGGTGATGGTGGCCGGGTTCAGTCACGAGGCTTTCTCGAGTCCCGGCTACTACGACCCCGATCAGCGGCTGAAGGCCATGGACCGCGATGGGGTGGACGCGGAAATTCTCTACAGCGAAGTCAGCGCCTTCCGGCACTACCCTCACATGAAAGAAGGCTGGAAAGAGGCGTCGGAGGCATTCAACCGGTTCATGCTCAATTTCGCCTCGGCGGATCCGGCACGCCTGGTGCCGGCGTATCAGGTGCCGCTCATCGAGATCGAATTTGCCGTCAAGCAGATCGAAGCACTTGCGGCCGACGGGGCGAAGGCGATTCACATTCCGACCTTCCCCGCCGAGGTCGGGCTGCCTGAATACCACGACGCCCGGTACGACCCCGTTTGGGCGGCGATTTCCGCATCGGGAATGTCGGTCAGCCAGCACCTCGGACTGGTGGCTTCGCTCTGGGACCTGTTTCGCCGAGATCCCACACCTCAGAAGGCCATCTTCACGTCGCAACCCTCCATGCGGCTCGCGGAAACGATCGGTTTCTGGATCCTCCCCGGCGTCCTGGCGCGCTTCCCCGACCTCAAGATCGTGCTGGTCGAGCCGAGTCTGGGTTGGATTCCCCACTACCTCAACGTGCTGGACACTATGGCTGAAGGTCCCTACGACTTCCCCGAGCTGGACGATAAGCCGAGCAGCTACTTCCACCGCCAGATGTACCTGACCTTTGTCGACGATGCGCGGGGCCTGCAGCACCGTCACGAGCTCGGCATCGATCGGATCATGTGGTCGACCGACTTTCCGCACCCGGCCACGTCATGGCCGAACTCGCAGGGCATCGTCGAGAAGAACTTCGAAGGCATCCCCGCCGACGAGCGAGATCTGATCGTGGCTGGCAACGCAGCCCGCGTCTACAGCCTTTAGAGGGCGCTCGGCGCAGGATGCCCCGTGCGGTCTGCCCCGCACCTCATCCCACCGGGTGTGCCTCGTGGCCGGAGCCCGTGACGGGTACCGCCCGAGAAATGCGGTCAGGGTCGTCTGAGAATCAGACCGGTTCGACTGGCACAGACGAGCGCAATCTCTGGATCGACCAGCTGATTCGGTGAGGTGCCACGGAGTTGGCGCACGGCTTCGGTGGTGAGGTTCAGTCCGTGGATGTAGCCCTCTCCGATGAGGCCTCCGTTCGTGTTGCAGGGAAGACTCCCCCGCGGACCGAGGTTGCCGTCGGCGATGAAGTCCTTTGCCTCTCCGGGTCCGCAGAAACCGAGGCCCTCGAGTTGCATCAGAAACATCGGCGAGAACGCGTCATAGATCATGGCGACGTCGACATCGGAACGCGTGAATCCGTACCCGTCGAAGAGGTTCTCGGCCATCGCCGCGCACCCCTCCATGACGGCGATGTCATTCGTGTAGTGGTTGCTGGCGATCTCCTCTTCGAAGAGACCAGCGTTCGCCACCGCCCCAATGAGGACTGGCCGGTCACTGTCAGATGCACGGTCGGCCGAGGTAATCACAAGGGCCACGGAACCATCGGTCTCCTGGCAACAGTCGAAGAGGCGGATGGCCGGTTCGGCGATCCAACGTGAGGCCTGGTGTTCCTCAAGTGTGATCGGCTTCTTGTAGAAATGGGCATTCGGATTGTTTGCGGCGTACTCCCTGAATTGCACGACCGCACGACCAAAGTCTTCACTCGACACGCCGTACGAGTGCATGTAGCGGACGCAATTGAGCGACATCCACGAGGCGGGAGTAAGGACACCGAACGGGGTGCACCATTGCATGGCTGTCGAGCCAGAGTGTGATGACGACCCCCTTCCCCCGACCGCTGCCCGGCCGAAGCGCTCGCCCGACCTCGCCTTGATGGCCCGGTAGGCGACAACCACGTCAGCCACGCCCGCCGCCACGGCCGCCGCCGCGTGGAGGAGCACCCCCTGCGAACCGCCGCCCCCATACGGCACCCGGCTGGAGAAACGGACGTCTTGGATGCCGAGGGTACGGACGAGCTCGGTCTCCTCCACCGGGTCGATCGTGTAGCTGACCAGTCCGTTCACGTCAGCCGCGCTGAGCCCCGCATCGGCGAGCGCGGCCACGATCGCCTCAGCGGCGAGTTGCGTCTCGCTGCGACCCGCCGCCTTCGAGAACTCCGTCTGCCCGATGCCGACTATCGCGGTTGCATCACGGAGCCGACTATCCATTGGCCTCCTTCGGTTTGAAGACCGGGACCGCCCCGTCGTGACGCGTCCGGCGGAAGTCGAGGGTCACCGGCATCCCGATGCTGACATCGCTTGGATCGACATCGACCAAGTTTGACAATATCCGGACGCCCTCCTCGAGATCGATGAGGGCGGCAAGGATTGGGTAGTCAAATGCGGGATTCTGAGGGTGATGGAGGATGGCGTAGCTGTAGACGATCCCGTCCCCCGCGAGGTCGATGATCTCGAATTCGAGCGAGTGGCACGTAGGACACATGGGGCGGGGTGGGTGCCGCAACCGGCCACAGCGTTGACACCGCTGGGTGACAAGCCGACCCTCGCGGGCCGCATCCCAAAAGAAGCGGTTGTCGTCACTGAGGAGAGGGGCGGGGCGGGAAACCTCGTCTGTCTCGGTCATCGCTCTCCGTCCATCACCGCACGGCTCTCCACCATGGCCTCGACCAGGGCCCCGGAGTATCCAAGTTCATTCAGGATTTCCCTCGTCTGCTCTCCGCAAGCGCACGGACCCCGCTGAATGACCGCCTCGGATGGGCTGATGTTGACGAGCAGGCCCGGGTCTTCGAATCGACCCACGCTGCTCGACCGGGTCTCACTGATCAGGTTCAGCCGTTTGGCGTCCGGATCGTCGAAGAGGTTCCGACAGAAGAACTCGTCGACCACTTCAATCGGTATACCCCGGTCGTCAAGAGCTTCGAATGCCTCCTCCGCCACCGTGTTCCCAAAGTACGAGCCGAGCCACTTGACCACCGACTCGTCATCTTCGGCGAGAGGAGCGCCCGGAAGCAAGGTCCGAAGCGCCGCCCGCGCCTCACTGGTGATGGCGGCGAGGAACACCCATTCGCCGAGCGCACACCTGTAGAGGCGGTAATACGGGGAGAGCCCGAACTGATCCCGGTCCACCTGGCCCCAGTCGGGTGCCCTGCCGTCGGAGTGGATCCATGCATGGGACGTGTGCAAGAGCCCGGCGTTGACGATGGAGGTGCTGACCGCTTGGCCTTCCCCTGTCCTGTCGCGGTGGTACAGCGCGGTCGTGATAGCGATGGCCGCCAAGAGCGCATTGCCGGTGTCCCCCATGTTTGACCGGCTCCAGAGCGGAGGGTTGCCAGCGGCGCACGCTCCGTCCTCCCATTCCGTCCCCGTCATGGCCGCGGCATTCTGGTCCGTACCGGGAAGATCTGATCTGGGACCCTTCTCGTACCCGCGAGTATTGCAGTACACCAGCGCGGGATGGCGTTCGCGAAGGCTCTCGTAGTCAAGCCCCAAACGGGCTGCCGCTCCTGGCCTCCAGTTCAGCGTGATGACGTCAGAAAGCTGCAGCAGCCTCTCCAGGACTTCTCTTCCGGACGGGTTCTTGAGGTTCAGAGCGATACTGCGCTTTCCTCGATTCGTGCCGAGACCCATGTGGGTGCCGTTCCAGTACGTGTCGTGCAGCGCGTTGATCTTGATGACATCGGCGCCGAGGTCGGCGAGGGCACGTCCCGTGAACGGCCCCGCCACCCCGAGCCCGAGATCAAGGACCCGAATACCGGCGAGGGGGTGCGCCAGCGAGTCCTGGGATACGAGGCCGGGATCGGGGCGCGCCGAGACCGAAAGGCTCTCGGCGAGGACCTCCTCGGTGTGTTGACCAGAACGGGGTGCCGGCCCGGCGACGGCACCTGGAGTGGCTGAGAACTCCAGCAGGGGCCCGACATGGAGAATCAGTCCCTCCTCTGGATCGTCGACCTCGACCACGCAGCCATCAGCGAGGAAGGATTTGTCCGCCAGTGCCTCCCCCGGTGACCTGACCGTCGCGATTCCGAGGCCCGCCTCCTCCGCCGCCCGGACCCACTCGTCGGAAGGGAACTTCTTGAACGCCTCTGCGAGTTGGGGATGGAGGAAGATGCCCGCCAGCAGCCCGTCCGACTCCATGGAGACGCGATCGGGATCGTCTCGGTACGACGTGTCGAGCCCGACGGCCGAGAGCTTGTCCCCTTCTGCCGCTGCCAGAACCCATCGGGGACGAACGGTCCAGTGATGGACCCACTTGCCGTCTGCGCATTCGTAGAGTCCCTCGATGGACCTGGAGTCGACCGGCCACATCCAGTACAACGGCGCATCGGGGTTCTCGACGCGCTGCCAATTCAGGCACGACGCGGCCAATGCGCCTTGTAGCAGCGATGTGGTTACTCGCTGGCCCAGGCCACTGACCTGTCGAGCGCGCAGCGCCGCGGCAATCCCCAGCGTGGCGAAGTACGTCGCGCCGATGCTTGGCCACGGGGTCCGCGGGAAGATCGGTCCTTCCCGATCGGCGCCCCGGACGAGCCCTTCGGGCGCGCCAAACTCGGGGTACGGGCCCGGACGGCCATTGATGAACTCCATTGCGGTCCCCCGCCGACCCTTTTGGTCAAAGAGAAGGCCGGTCCGGGCAGCGACAAGCCCGTCGTAGCCCGGACGGTCCCGGTGGGCGGGGTGCTCCCCGTAGGCGGTGATCGAACAGGTGATGATCCGGGGATTGCGCGCACTGAGGGCGGCGTGGTCGATCCCGAGCCGTGCAGTTGTCCCCAACGAGAAGCTGTCCACGACGACATCGGCGGTCCGGGCGAGCTGATCGAATTGCTCCCGGCCCTCGACGCTTTGTAGATCGAGGCGAGCGCTGCGCTTACCCCGATTCCAGACCCGATACCCGGTCTGCTCCGAGAATGGATCGCCCAGGGGGGGTTCGATGCGTACAACGTCAGCGCCGTTGTCGGCCAGGAACATGGTGGTCATCGGGCCGGCCATGCCCCAGGACAGATCGAGAACGCGCAGATGCTCGAATGCTCCAGCCATACGACTCCACCCCTTCACATCCTGGTGGGCTCACCATAGCACTTACTATGGTGAGCACGCTCAGAGACGAGCCGCCAGAAATGCCGTTGTCGGGTCAGCCAGGGGCCAACCGCACTCTGCGGCTGTCGGAGTAGCGCCGATGCCACCCGAGGTGGTCGAGGTGATCAGGAATCCAGGAGGAGTGGCGAGAGCTCGCGGTCCGCTCGGTGGCTCACACCTCACCGACTTGAGGGAAGACCGGCGCGTAGGTCACCACCGCATGGGCGACCGGCTCGTCCCGCCCGAGGCGGTGGATTGTCGTGTCAACGATGCACGATCTTCTTCCGAACCGTAGGACTCTTCCCTCTACGAGCAAATCCCCAACCTGCGCTGGCCTCAGAAACTCCATTGAGATAGCTGTGGTGAATGCTTCGGAGCCTTTCGGGGAACGGGAGATGGTGGCGAAGTAGGCCATTGTGTCGGCCAACGTGAACAACATTGGCCCGGCCACCATGCCCCCGGGGCGAGAGTGTCCGTCTTGGAATTTGGCGCGGGCCACAATTCGTTGGACGGAGTACTCGTCTATCTCCAGCTCGGCGACTGGGCGACCCCCCATCGCCTTGTGGTAACGAGCAAGGAGCTCTTCGGGCGTGTGTGTGAGTCCGTCGAACTCCCCGGCGACCTGCTGATCCGTCATTGTGCTCCCGGCACAGGTCCACGGCGCCTCGTCATTACCTGCCTCGTGTGCAGCATGACGAGAGAATACGTTCGGCAGCAATCACACGTCAGCGCTGCGGAATGCTGCCGCGAACTCGGTCACGGTTGGCGTTGGTCGCTCGCGGCGCGGCGGAACGGGCTATGGGGCTGCGTCGGACTCACCAGGTCCCGCGTCGGACCGCCCTGTGGTCGTTGTCGACAGAGCCGTGCTGCGTCGTGCGAACTCGGCAAATTGCTGAGGATGGCTCACATGCGCGCTGTGGCCGGCACCGGCGATCGCGAACAACTCCGCGCCCAGCGACTCCGCGAGCCTGGTGGCGGCCTCGCGGGAGAATGGCCAGGACTGCAGGCCGACGCCGAACAGACTGGGCACCTTCAAGTCCTCCCAACGAAAGGGCGGACTGAGTCCTTGAATCACGTCGCGCTGAAAGGCGATTCCCTCAGCTCTCCGACGGGCCTTGAGCTCTTCGGGAAGGCCCCGCCACGCTTCGTCCCCAACCATCGACGCGTACACCCGCTCAGCGAGAGCTTCTGTGTCGGCCTCAGCCGCCATGGCCTCGAGGCCCTGGCGAACCGACCTGGGCCAGAATTCCATCCAAGGCACCTGTGGCTCCCAGAGTCCGAGGCCCTGGAACCGGCCGGGGTACTGGATGGCCGCCGACACTGCCACCACGCAGCCAAAACTGTGGGCCACGACCGAGGTCGGCTCCTCACCCATGACGCTCAGCAGGTCGTCGACATGGAGCGACAGAAGCTCGGCTGGTCCCGCCCCAATGGATTCGCCATAACCCCGGCGGTCATACTCGACGACCCTGAGATCGGGCAGGAGTTCCACGACCGGCAGAAAACTCTTGGCTCGATCCAAGGCACCGTGCACCAACACCACCTTGGGCACGTTCGGACCGAGCGGTCCATGTTCCGTGACGGAGATGCCAGTATCGAGAGACCTGCCGCTCAGTCGATCGATCATCGACATCCGCTCGGATCCCCGAGAATTGACTTGAGGATGGCATCGAGCGTGAACCGAAAGATCCTGTCGAGATCGACCTCTTGTTGAAGCGTGGTGCTCATGGTCTCGTCGATGTCGGCGTCACTCTGAGCCCATACCCGTGCCCCACGCACCCGGTAATCGGGTGAGAGAGCATCCTCCAGCACGATGAAGCCACCCAGATGAAGCAGGATGGTCGTAACGGCAAAGGCCGCCTCTTCTCCGTGCAGACCGCTGGCAGTCAATTCGTGGGCCAACACCGCTTGGGCCTTCGTGAAGATGGCCTCACCTCGGCCCTGCGTCTTCGACAGGGCGATGAGTTGGGGATGGGCCCGTACCTCTCGCAGGAGAGCGTTCGAAATTGATGCAATCCGCTCGGCCGGTGTACGGCCACGGGGCGAGATGCTGCCGAATTGGTCGCTGATCTCCCCAATCAACCGGTCGAAGAGCTCGTCCCGGTTGCCGACGTGCCAGTACACGGTTGGGGTCCCAACACCGAGTTCGGCAGCCAGCTTCCGCATACTGAAAGCCTCGACTCCGCTCTCCTCGATCATCTTCATGGCCGTACCGAGCACCTTGTCGACCGTGAGGGAGGGACCGCTCCCGGCTGGAACCGTCTTGCCTTTCTGCACCACGATTTCCTACCTCGATCCCTGGAGCCAACCCGTGGACGGCACCGCGCTACTTGAAGTCCTTAGGGTCGGGCACGCCAGGGGGTGTCCCCTCGTGGTACTCCACGAACTCCACGAGATAGCCGTCAAAGTCCTTCACGTAGGCCATCGTCACGGGCCAGCGCTCGAGCCGACTCGGGAGCGCGACCGACTCGCAGCCTGCGGCAATCGCCTTGTCGTACAACGCCACGCAATCGTCGGTATTGACATAGAGCTTCCACATCGCAGTTCCCATGTCGATCGGAGCCTTCTGATCGAGGTGTTGGGCGAGCTGCATGCGACTGCCCCCGGCAGGAGACTGCAGCACCGCTTCCTTGACACCGGGAATGTCCGTTCGGCTCTGCACCGGGATCCCAATCACGCCCTCCCAGAACTCGATAGAGCGCTCGAGATCGCTGACGTTGATGCAGTACTGCGAAAGGATCGACACCATTGTGCTACCTCCTGCCATACGTTCGGGTCACGGCCAACCATCATCGCGCTGACTTACGACTCAGCTTCGCTCGTGCGGTCCGTGGGACATCGACCACGATGTCGCGCGAGGACGGACACTAGGCTCTCTCCTAGTCGGAGACAGTCATCGGGACGACCTCGACGCCAGACAACCATGGTCGACCAGCCGCTGCTACCTCGTCCCACTTCTGGAGGTCCACCCCATCGGTCTGACCAAGATCTTCTGGGCTAGGCCCGACACGATCAGCGATGGATTGCAGTTTGCCGACGTCGAAGTTGTAGACCTCCACCGCATTGAGCCCGAGAATCTGACGCGCATGGTCAACCGGACAATCCCAGAATGTCTCGCGCAGCCATTGGCGGGTGTGGGGCCACGTACCTTCGGGGTGGGGGAAGTCGTTGCCCCACATGATGTTCCCGACGCCGATTTCGAAGCGACGCGCAATTTCACGCCGGCGAGTGTTGGACGACCCGATAAAGACATTGCGGTCGAAGTATTCGCTCGGGAGCATCTTCAACTTCGGGGCAATGTCCCCCATCTTCTTGGTGGCGTGCTCGTTCATGTACGCAATGTCGGATCTCCACAGCAGGTCGGCCGCCCACCACGACCCCCCTTCGGTGACGGCGAACTTGAGGCCGGGGTGGCGTTCGAAAGCACCGGACCAGAGCAGGAACCACATCGGCCGCATCGTCCAGAAAATGGTCTCGTTGGCATAAATGCCCAGATCCGTGCCGATCTCCTCGCGCGGTGCGGGCCCCGTGTGGGTGTGGACGACCATCTGGAGGTCCTCGCACACGGCCCAGATGGGCTCGTATCGGAGATCGTTGTACGGAGGGTACGGGCGCCACATCGCAGGGATGAGGACACCTCCCAAGCCGGACGACTTGGCCCTCCGGATCTCGGCAACGGCAGCGTCGACATCGTCCAGAATTGGCACGATCGCCAGGCCACACCGCCGATCCGGACTGTCCGTGCACAGTTCGGCCAGCCAACGGTTGTGAGCCTGGGCCCCCGCCATCAGCAGCGTCGGGTCGTACTCCCCGCTCGCACCCAAGCCGGCACCGAACGGGGCAGACGCACCTCCCAACACCGCGTCGGCATCCGGGAAGATGACCTCACCAACCACGCCGTCTGCTTCGAGCTCAGCGTCGCGGCGAGCCGCATCCCATCCCCCCCGGAGACCCTCCTCGTTCTCTTCGTACCAGTCCTTCACGAACTCGAGTTCTTCCACCTGGGCATTCATTGGGGCGCGCAGCGCGGCACGCTGCACCAGATCTTCGTCGAAGGCGTCCCGGTAGCGGGGATCGAGGTACTCCTTGTACTGGGCGTCAGGGAGACCCGCATGGGTGTCGGACGAGATGATCAGGTAGTTCTCAGTCACCACGGCTTCACGTCTCCTCCGGCGAAGGCAAGCGAATGGGAGTCAGCAGGAATGTGCTCGAGCGGCACGTTCACCTCGTCGACGCAGGGTCCAACCCGAGCGGCGATCGGAGCAAGTGCTTCGAGATCGAAGCCGTAGACGCGGGCGGCATTGCCTCCGAGCATCGGCCCGACCTCATCGGAGTCGATGCCAGCAAAGGTGTAGCGCAGAGCCTCGGTTGTGTACGGGTACGTGCCCTCGATGTGCGGGTAGTCCTGGCCCCACATGATTTTGTCGATCCCGATGTCGTAGCGGAGGGGTGCCTCGTTCGGACGGAGAAAGCTGGCCCCGACGAAGCAGTTGTTCTTCCAGTAGAAGCTGGGCGGCTCGGGGATCTCCTTGACCAGCTCGGCACCGAAATGCGCCTCTGCATTTCCGTCGTCGGTGAAGCGGCTGTATTGGTGGTCAAGCATGTTGAGCGTGGGAGGTATCCAACCCGACGATTGCTCGGTGAGCACCAACTTGAGGCGGGGATAGCGCGCAAAAACGCCTCCAAAAGCCATGTGCCAGAACACGCGATGCGAGAACCAGCCCAGCTCCACCATGAAGATGGCCATGGAGGCCAGGTGTTCGCCCATCTCGGGGCCGGCGGCTCCGGAATGGTTGTTCACCGGCATGTCGAGATCCTGACAAGCGGCCCAGATCGGCTCGTAGTCAGGGGCGCAGAGGGCGGGAAGTCCCGAGTCAGGCGGCACGCCCGGCAGCAGAACCCCGCCGAAGAGACCGTGTTCTCTCGCCCAGGTGATCTCCGCGACGGCGTCGTCGACGTCGTTCAGGAAGACTTGGGCCATGCCAGCACGTCGGCCCGGTGCGTCAGCACAGAAGTCGGCCAACCAACGATTGTGCGCTCGTAGGCCAGCCCAGCGGAGCTCGTAGGTATCCGGTGTGGGCGGACGTGCCAACAGATTGCCGGATGGGAAGAAGGGCGGAATCGTGTTCGGGAACAGCACCTCCGCAACGACGCCATCATCCTCGAGCTCGCGAAGGCGGGCGGCAGAATCCCAATTGCGGTAGGCCGTCTCGCCTTGGAGGTCGGCGTACGGATTCACATATGACTTCGCCCAGACGTCGAACTCGTCGAGATAGCGGCGTTCGAGGTAGTTGCGGTAATCAAGCATTTCTGCGCCGGCGTGGCCGTCGGAAGAAATCACCAGATAGCGATCTTCGGCGAGTGGCTGCATCTCGTACCCCCCAGGGCCTATGACAGCGTTATAGTCCAAACACAAATGATATGCAATCATTCGCCTGCGGCTCCTGCGTCGGAGCGGGAGGCATCGGCTGCGGCGAAGGCCTGCGAATCCGCAGATCAAACAAGGGGAGGCCGTCATGAAGGACGTCGTCGGAAAGGTGGCGGTGGTCACCGGTGCGGGACAGGGCATCGGGCGAGCGTTGGTGGAGCGCTTCGGTGCAGAGGGGATGAAGGTCGTGATAGCGGACGTCGTTCCTGCGTTGGTCGAAACGACGACGGCCGAGCTGACAGACCGCGGCCTCGAAGTCACCGGCGTGGTGACCGACGTCACCTCACTCGAATCGGTCGAGGCCCTGCGGGATGCGACCCTGGAGCGGTACGGGGCAGTCCATCTCGTCTGTAACAACGCGGGGATCGGCTCTGGGTCGGAGGGCCAGCTTTGGGAACACCACGTCAACGACTGGCGCTGGTCCCTCGATGTCAATGTGATGGGTGTGGTGAACGGCATCCACGCATTCGTTCCCACCCTGCTCGCGCAGGGTGAGGAAGGGCACGTGGTGAACACCACGTCCAGCAACGGCGGATTCACCCCACTCATCAACAGCGCCGTTTACGCCACCACGAAAGCGGCGGTGACGACAATCACCGAGTGCCTCTGGGGCCAACTGCGCGAGATCGGCGCGAAGGTCAGCGCATCGCTGCTCTACCCGTCCACGTCCTCGCCGGGGATGCTCAACACGGGCATCTGGCGCCCTGGCGCCAACCGCCCCAAGCGATATGACCGGCCGGGTGCACCTCCGCAGGAAGGTCGGGACGCGTTGGGTGCCTACCTGCAGCGCATGAAAGAGGCCGGGTTGGAGGTGAAATTCGCACCCTTGTCGGAGGTGGCCGACATCTGTTTTGACGGGATCCTCAACGACACATTCTGGATCACTGTCCCCCAGGACCGGCAACAACAGAAGATCCGGGACCGCGCCACGTCACAGATCGACGGCAGCCCCCCTGAGTACCTTCTCGAAGCAAACATGATGGCGTCCAAACCGATCGATACGAAGAGCTGACTGAACCGAGCAACATGGAGTTCCCAGAAAGGGAGAGTCGAGATCGATGATACGCATGAGCGTTCTGTATCCCAACACCGAGGATCACGTCTTCGATCACGATTACTACCGGGGCCGTCACGTACCACTCGCTCTGAGGACATGGGGACTCGAGCAGGCCGAGATCGACAAGGGCATCGACGGTCCCTACATCGCAGCCGTCCACTTTCGGTTCGACTCCCTCGATGCGATGACTGCAGCGCTGTCGGGAGAAGGCTCGGCGCAGGTAACGGCCGATGTCGCGAATTACACCAACATCACACCCGTGGTCCAGGTCAGCGAGATCGTCTGACGCCTCACTCGCACCTCTGTACGCGTCCCAGCGACGTGACGAGGCTGCCGGTACTCACGCCTGAGAAGGACTACCGATGGGTCGCCCCGAGCCAGACCCGTCTTCATCGGGCATGTCGGCGGGCCGGCAACATCGATCCCTCACCGACCCTCCGGATAAATGCCACCCGAAGGGCGGCGGTTGCTCAACTCCTGGGTGTCCGCTGGTACAACGATGTTCTACGTTTCTGCCATGTCGGCAGGGACCAAGTGTCAGTGGATCCCACAAGGCCTATTCGAGTGCCGCAGGCCAGGCGATTGGACATAAATGGAATGACGTTCTAGTATCCGTCTCCTACGGTCTCGCCGAAGGTGTGGACCCGCTCACGATAGGAGGCTCACTCGGATGGGCATGCCCCGGGACATAGGCGCGATCGACACCATGCTGGGCTTCCCCCATCGAGACATGAAGGAGGTCTATCGGTTCATTACCCGACAGACCAGGGATACGCAGTCCAAGGAAGAATTCGACTTCCCGGTCGAATACATGTTCAAAGATGTTCCCGAGAAGGCTTTGCAGGACGTCGATGATCCGATCGCCGTAACGGTGCGAGAAATGGACCTTTGGGGAATCGAGAAGGGGTTGATCGGCGTCGGTGACCCGGCCGGTACGGGTGCCGAGGCCCTGAAGCGATTCCCTGATCGGTTCATCCCCTCGTCGGGCGCCGATCCCAATGAGGGCATGGAGGGAATCAATCGCCTCGTTCGCGAGCATGAAACATTTGGGACCCGAGCGGTGGGCATGTTTCCCGCAGGAACGTTTCCCCAGGTCCCGATCAACGACAAGAAGATGTACCCCATCTATGCCAAGTGTGTCGAACTTGGCATACCAATCTTCTGCTGTGCTGGCATACCCGGCCCGAGGCTGAAGGCAGCCTGCCAACATGTCGAGCTCATCGATGAGGTCATGTACGACTTTCCGGACCTGATCTTCGTAACCCGCCACGGCTGCGAACCGTGGACAGAACTGGCCGTGAAGCTAATGCTCAAGTGGCCCGGCCTCCATTACTCGACGAGCGCCTTCGCTCCCAAGTACTACCCGCAGAACATCATCAACTACGCAAACACTCGCGGCGCCGACAAGATCATCTATGCCGGGTACTTCCCGATGGGGCTTTCCCTGGAGCGCATCATGACCGAGATGACGAATGTCGGATTCAAGGACGAGGTGTGGCCGAAGTTCCTTCGTACGAATGCTCTCAGGGTTCTCGGGCTTTCCTAGGCCACTCGATTTGACGACCTCACACCGACCACGGACCAGAGGAGCGATATGACGACAACTGCCGCCGACACCGCGGCTGGCTCGAACTCCGCAGTTGACTACACGACGTTCGACGCCGACAACCACTATTACGAAGCGACTGACGCCTACACCCGTCATATTGACAAAGCAATGGCGAAGCGGGCCATGCAATGGGCCGAGATCAATGGCAGGCAACGTCTGCTCGTCGGTGGCAAGGTGAACAAGTTCATTCCCAATCCCGTGTTCGACCCGGTCGCGAAGCCGGGCAGCCTCGACGAATACTTCAGGGGCAAAAACCCAGGCGCACAGGACATCCGATCTCTCTTTGGCGATCTCGAGCCCATCCGTCCCGAATACCGTGATCGAGACGCTCGTCTGGCGGTCATGGACCGCCAGGGTCTTGACGGCTGCTTTCTGTTCCCAACGCTTGGTGTCGGCATGGAGGAGGCGCTGGCAGACGACCCAGCTGCACTTGTGGCCGCGTTCGAAGCATTCAACCGGTGGCTGGAGGACGATTGGGGGTATGCCTACAAGGAACGGATCTTCGCGGCGCCCATGATCACACTTGTCGATGTTGATGCCGCGGTGGCCGAGCTCCGTCGAGTCCTCGAGGCGGACGCGCGGATCGTCTGCATAAAGGGTGGACCCGCGCACACCCCGACCGGCCTCATCTCCCCAGCTGACACGCGGTTCGACCCGTTCTGGGGACTGGTGAACGAGTCCGGCGTGACGGTCGGAATCCATTCGGGTGACGCCGGATACGGGCGTTACTTGAACGACTGGGAGCCGTCCGGCGATTTTGAAGCCTTCCGCTACTCGCCTCTACGGACGGTCCTCAGTTCGGACCGTCCGCCATTTGAGACCATGGCAGCACTCCTGTGCCAGGGCCTCTTTGACCGGTTCCCGAGAGTGCGAGTGGCGAGTATCGAGTCTGGCGCGAGTTGGGTCTCAGGACTGATCAAGAAACTCAAGAAGGCGTACAGCCAGATGCCCGGATCGTTCCAATCGGACCCGATCGAAAGGCTGCGCCAGCACGTGTGGATCGCGCCGTTCTACGAAGACAACTTGAGCCAGCTGAAGGAGTTCATCGGCACGGACCGCATCTTGTTTGGTTCCGATTGGCCACACGCCGAAGGACTCGCCGAGCCACGCAACTTCGCCTGGGACCTGCGACGACACGGGTTCAGTGAAGAAGAGATCCACGGCGTTATGGCCGAGAACGGCTGGACGCTGACGCACCGGGCCGACTGAAGTCGCCGGGCTGCGGCCCTCGCCCATCGATCCCCCCACGGCAACACGAATGTGAGGGCAACGCCGTCGCCGGGCGCTTTACATATAATATTCGGCATGTTCTCGACTCCGGATGACTCCTCGTCGCCAACAGCCCGACCGGTCAAAGACCGAACCGATAGCGAGGTTTATTCCCTGTGAGCGAAATGCTTGAAGGAAAGGTTGCCGTGGTGACGGGAGCCGGCCATGGCATCGGTCGTGGTCATGCGCTGGAGTTGGCCCGTCGCGGCGCGCGCGTCGTCGTGAATGATTTGGGAAGCTCGGTCACCGGTGAAGGTTCGAGCAAGGACGCGGATCTCACTGTTGAGCTGATCACGGCACGCGGGGGCGTAGCGATCGCGGACTACGGCAACGTGACCGATGAGGTTGACGCTGAAGCGATGATCGAACGAGCCATCGACGAATGGGGGCGCTTCGACATTCTGGTCAACAACGCCGGTATCGTGCGCGACGGGGTCATTTGGAACCTCACGAGGGAGGATTGGGACGCTGTCATGGCGGTCCATGTGAGGGGGACGTGGCTGACCAGCCGCGCCGCATCTCGTCATTGGCGGTCACTCGCAAAAGCGGGGCTCGACAGCCGGGGCCGGATAGTCAACACGACTTCTGGGGCCGGGCTGGTCGGCAATTTCGGCCAGACGAGCTACGCGACGGCCAAGGCGGCCGTCGTGGGACTCACGCTCACGCTGGCACTGGAATTGCGCCGTCTCGGGGTCACGGTGAATGCCATAGGACCCGCGGGAGCGACACGTATCACCGGCACCATGCCCAATGCCCCTGCAGTCGTCGAGCCGGATGAGATACCCGAGGACTCCTTCCATCCACTGGATCCCGCCGGAAGTTCTCCGGTCGTCGCCTGGTTGGCCTCCGACGAAGCCCAATACATGACTGGTCAGGTCATTCGGGTAATCGGCGACAAAATACACCTCATGCAGGGCTGGCAAGAGGGGGCCTCGGCCTCGAATAATGGAAAGCGCTGGGACGCCTCCCAGATTGGTGAGGTCATGGCGACGCAGATCTTCAGAACACAAGGCCGTGGTCTGCAGACCTGGTCGAGCTAGGAATTGGATTCGAGAGTGCGCGGCATTTCGCTTCAGGAGCGGGTTGCCGGAGTCACACTTGTCGGCCGAGCCGCCAAATTTCTGAAGTAGTCACGGTCGCTCTGATCGGGAGCTCTTCCGACCCTGGTCACGGTGTCCACGTCCGAGGCCTCCGCCCTGAGGGCTCTGACCGTCGCCTTCTCTTTGGGCCGGATGGCAAACGGGTCGAATGAGAAATGCCGCATGGCGTTCTCGTGGGTGATCTTGTCCACCTGCTCGTCTGAGAGCGAGGCAAACTGCAGTTCGTTGACCTCAGGCCCGTTGGGCCACGAGCTATCCGAATGCGGAAAGTCCGACTCCCAGCAGACGTTGTCGATGTTGAACTGGTCAATGAGACTGACGCCAATGGGATCGTTGATAAAGCAGCAGAGAATCCTCTGCCGAAACACGTCGGCGGGCCCGATGCCTTCTGGGAACTGCTGTCTGGTCCAGCCGGAGTGGCGTTGCTGGATGTGCTCAGCACGCTGAAGGAAATAGGGGATCCAACCGATGTCGCCCTCTGTGAGTGAGAAGGTCAGATCGGGAAAACGCCACCAGAAGTCCGCCCACAACAGATCACCCAACGAATAGACGGACATAACGGACGAGAGCCCCATGCCAACGGAGGCGGGAGCGTCGACCGAGGTCGAAGCGACCTTGGACGAAGACCCGACGTGCAGGCAGAGGACCGTCCCGGCGTCAGAGCAGGCGGCAAAGAGTGGATCCCAGTGGCCAGAGTGGATCGAGGGCATGTGTAGTGCCGAAGGATTTTCCGAGAAGGTCACGGCGTGGCAACCCTTGGCCGCCAGTCGACGCACCTCCTCTGCGGCCTTGTGCACGTCGAAGAGGGGCAGAATGCCGCACGCAATGAACCGGTCTGGGTAGCTGCCGCACCATTCGTCGACATGCCAATCGTTGTAGGCCTTGATCATCACTTCGTTGAGAGCCAGGTCAGGACCCTCGTTCAACACCTGTCCCGAAAAACCAGTCCAATTGGGAAAGTTGAGCCCCGCGAGAGTCCCACCGGCCGACATGTCGCGCACCCGTTCGTCGACGTCGTAGCAACCCCGACGCATCTCGCTGTAGCTGGTCGGGTTGACGTTGTACATCTCGGGAGGTTTCCCCGCGACGGCATTCAACCCAAGATTGCGGCCCTTCTTCTCGCCATACCACCACTGTTGGAAGCCGCGTTCGTCGGTCTCCACCCGAGGAGCCAGGTGTCGGTATTTGGCTGGAACGTGACCCTCGAACATGTCTGCTGGTTCCGCGATGTGATCATCCACGCTGATGAGGATCATGTCCTCAGCCTTCATCGCGCCCCCCTGGGGTATTGCGAGCAACCGACGCACTCGTTCAGGAAGTCCATATTATATTCAGTCAGCCATGCAACCGTCGCCGTCCTGCACCCCCACTCGACGGCGGCCTTCCTTGGGTGCTCGCTGATGCTGGACGGCGTTCGGGTGGTCGACTGCACGACGGAGATCGCCGGACCGTACTGCTCAAAACTCTTGGCCGATGCGGGCGCTGATGTGGTCAAGGTGGAACCGTCGGGGGGCGATCCGCTTCGCCGCTGGGGGTCGGGCGCGCTCTTCGAATACCTCAATACTTCGAAGCGATCCGTGCGGAAGAACGCGTGGGAACTTGCGACCTCTGCGGACATCTTTGTGAGCGGAGAGCCAGTCGACTCTGCTGCCCTGTGGGCCGAAAACCCATCCTTGGTTGTCGTCGTGATCACGCCGTTCGGCTGCACGGGTCCCTGGTCTGATGATCCAAACACCGAGTTCACCCTGCAGGCTGCGTGTGGCTCCATCGGGCAGCGCGGCCTCCCGGACCAGCCACCACTTTCGGCTGGTGGTCGTATCGGTGAGTGGACCTCGGGTACCTACGCAGCGCTTGCGGCCATCGCAGCACATCGCGAGGCCATCCGGAGCGGCCTTGGCGAGTTCATCGATGTGGCAATGCTCGACTGCATGGCGGTCACCATGGTCACGTACCCCTCGGTGTTCGCATCATTTGCTGGGTGGCCACAGGTCGCTGGCACCGGACGGACCATTGAGGTTCCATCGATCGAGCCAACACGAGACGGATACTTCGTCGTGACCACAAACAGCGCCCAACAATTTCAGGACTTCCTGCTCATGATCGAGCGGCCCGATCTCATGGATGACCCCGATCTGCCCCAGGTCGCCAAGCGATTTCGGCGCAGGGAAGAGTTCCTTTCAGCTGTCCATCGCTACACGACACTGCACACGACCGCGGAGGCTCTGGAGGCAGCCTCCCTACTCAGGATCCCTGCTGGTCCGCTCCTCAACGGGTCGACGATGACGGAGTTCGATCAGTTCGTCGCCCGTAGCGTCTTCGTGCCAGGTCCCTCCGGCCGCTTCCTTCAACCCCGCGCTCCCTATCGACTCTCGAACCAGACACCGCGGCCGTTCACCGCGGCCCCGGATCTCGGTCAGCACGACGGATCGATCGACTGGGCGCCTTGGATGAGGAGCGCAAGGGGCACCAGCACCGATACGGCGCGGGGAGCCGAGGACGACGACTGGCGGCTTCCGCTTGCCGGCATTCGCATTGTCGACTGCACCGCCTGGTGGGCCGGTCCAGTCACCACGGCAACGCTTGCAGCTCTTGGCGCCGATGTCATCAAGGTCGAGTCCGTGACGCGTCCCGACAACATGCGCTTCGCCAGTACGCGTGGACCGTCCCACGATCAATGGTGGGAGTGGAGCCCGATCTTCCACGCCGCCAACATAGGGAAACGGGGAGTTACCTTCGATCTCTCGCGCTCGGAAGGGGCAGAAATGCTCGAGCGCTTGCTGAAGAGCGCTGACATCCTCGTGGAGAACTTCACCCCCCGGGTCATGGAGCAATTCGGCTTCGACTGGGACCGAGTCCACGCACTCAACGGCGAACTCATCATGGTCCGGATGCCAGCCTTTGGTCTGGACGGCCCGTGGCGGGATCGAACGGGATTCGCGCAGACGATGGAATGCCTGACCGGCATGTCCTGGCTGACGGGATTCGCTGAAGGCCCGCCAGTGCTGGTGAGAGGGGCCTGTGACCCCCTGGCCGGCATGCACGCGGCATTTGCCGCGGTGCTGGCTCTCATCACGCGGGATCGCCATGGCGGTGGAAGGTTGGTGGAGGCGGCCATGGTCGAATCCGTCCTCAATGCCGCCGCAGAACAGGTAGTGGAGTACAACGCAAGCGGAACCTTGCTCAGTCGTGACGGAAACCGCGGCCGATCCGCCGCCCCTCAGGGCGTCTACCCCTGCGCAGGTGACGACCAGTGGATCGCCGTAGCCATCACGTCTGACGAACAGTGGAGTTCCCTCATGGCGCTGCTCGGCAATCCACCGTGGATGCTGAACGACGACTACTCGGTGGCCGCAGGTCGCCGCGCCGCACATGACGCCATCGATCGAGAGTTGTCGTCGTGGACCCGACACTACGCAGCCGAGAAAACGGTTCGGATGTTCCTTGACGTGGGCATACCCTCCGCAGTGGTGACTCCGCCGCGAGACATCGCAACAAATCCCCAGCTCCGCCATCGCCGTCTCTTCGAAATGGAGCAGCATTCGGTCACAGGGGATCACGAGGTTCCAACCTTGCCATTCCGCTTTTCGCGGGTCGACCATTGGCTGCGGTCGCCTGCGCCGACACTTGGTCGAGACAACGACTCGGTTCTCGAAGAGCTCGGTTACTCTCCCGAGGAGATTCAGGGTTTTCGCGAGGCGGGCCACGTTGGTGCAGTGCCCAGAGGCATATAGCGCCACAGAGCCTCAGCAATCCTCGTCCGGAGCGATCTCCCTAACGGTTCAGGACGATGCCGCCAGCTCGGCCGCCCAGCGGTAGTCCGCCTTGCCGGTCGGGGATCGAACAATAGCGTCGACGAAGATCACTCGTTTCGGCACCTTGTAGCCCGCCAGTGAGGCCCGAACCAGACTCATCAGCTCGCCCTCCGTGGGGTCCGTCCCGAGCGTGGGCTGAACGACAGCGACGACACGCTGCCCCCAGCGTTCGTCGGGGACGCCGACAACCACCACGTCGTAGACGGCACGGGCCTGGCGAAGGACGCCCTCGACCTCCTCGGGATAGACCTTCTCGCCTCCCGTGTTGATGCTCAGGTTGCCTCGCCCGAGCAAGGTGATGGTGCCGTCGTCTGCGGTCGTACCCATGTCTCCCGTGAGGGACCATCGAAGACCGCCCCACTCGACGAACGTCGCGGCCGATCTCGCCGGATCCTTGTAGTAGGCCAGTGGGATACGCCCGGATCGAGCAACTCGACCCACGACGCCTGAACCTGGAACCACGGGTCGGCGGGTTTCTTCGTCCAAAACCACCGCCTGCTGGGCGGTGAATTGCGGCTCCGGCCTCTCCCCGATCGGCCCCAAGAAGACACGCCCGGCCTGAATCCCAGTCTCGGACGATCCATACCCGTCGGAGAGTGGAATCGAAGGAAAGGTGGCGAGGAAACGGTCGCGCAACGTCTTCGACAGCGGCGCGCCACCCGAGCTGACCACAGCCAGCGATTCGATGTCGGGTTTTGGATCGAAGTCGTCCCATGCGTCAAGCAGGGGCCGCATCACGGCGTCTCCGACGGTGCTGGTGGCAGTGACCTTCTCCCGCTCAATCGTGCGCCACACTTCAGCCGGATCGAGCGAGCCCGACCACAAGACGACCTTGTTCCCGCTGAAGAGGTGGAGCAACACCACCCATCCCCCCGCAGCATGCATCAATGGAGCGAGAAGCAGAAAGGTGCTCTGAGTATCCGCGATCCGCTGGACCAGCTCAGCGACTGACGTGACCTCGGGAAGGGAGGGATTGCCACCGCCCATACAAGCGAAGAAGGCGTCGTCCTGTCGCCACACCACGCCTTTGGGCAGACCTGTCGTGCCGCCGGTGTAGAGGATGTAGTGATCGTCGCCCGACCGGGGGCCAAAGTCCCGAGCTGGCGACGCTGAGGCCAGCGCGTTGTCGTACGTGGAACCGACTGCCAGTTTCCAACGGAGCGTCGGCACCTGCGGTTCGACCGCCCTCACTCGGTCGATGTAACCCGCCTGATGGACCACGCCGACAAGGTCGGCATCGTTGAAAAGGTGCTCCAACTCCCTGGCGGTGTACCGGTAGTTGATGTTGATGGGCACGGCTCGAATCTTGTACGCAGCCAACGTGGCCTCGACGTACTCCACACAGTTCTCCGCATACAGTCCGATGTGGTCACCGGCTCGTACGCCCTGTTCGAGGTACCAGTGGGCCAATCGGTTGGACTGCTTCTCGAGTTGCCCGTAGGTCCGGCTCTGTTCCCCGCAGCGAAGCGCAACGCGATCCGGCACGCTGTCGGCGACCGCCTCCCAAAGGTCGGCCAGATTGAAACTGCTCATAGGCGTCTCGGGTCCTTCACGGGCCGGATCTTTCGAACGCCGGCACCATATCGAGACTCTGCCCATTCGACTGCGGGTCCACCGGCCGTCGTTCCGGCCGACGCGCACCATGCCAGGCGACGGACCCCAGTCGGGGTCTGCCCACGGCACCCTCTCCCTCGGCTCTCCTCGAAAAACTTCGTTCGTATACTATATTCGATAATCAGTTCGACCGTGTAGGCTTCGTCACTGCATGCCGAGGTGGATCGTGCGCAATCGCACCGCTGCGGCATGCGTCATCAGACCAGGGGTCTCGCCCCTCGGTTCGGGGAGGGAAAATGATCGCAAGGTCCGGGGGCAACCAGCTGACGGTCCGGGTCTGTGTATCTCTTCCCAACTCGCCTCTACGGCCCGATCTCCGCTCGGGTCGGGGTGCTGATTGAATGACCCGATCGAAAACTGCTCCGGGAGGGCTGTGAAGATGTACTGCATAGGACGAGCCCGGCATGGAAGGTCGACGCTGCCATTCGTATTGTCGATCATGATGATCGCGGGGACGTGCGGCGCACTGGCTTCGACGGCCGCAGGGGCCGCGACTTCGACCAGCCGGACCTTGTCGTCGGACACCTCGTCCAGCGGCGTCTGGGCCGGGGTCGGCAAGATCTGCGAGCCGGGACCCGGCGGTGCCTCTTCGGTCCGGGGGGTGGGCTCCAAAACCATCAACATCGCTGTGTTCAACGATGCCGCCAACACCGTTGAGCCGGGACTCGAGGCCGAGTTTCCTCAGCAGGCGACGGCGTTCGCCGACTGGTGCAACGCGGCGGGCGGCATCAACGGTCGCAAAATCGTGATCGACAACCGGGACGCGGCGCTGTTCAATGCGGCGCAGCAGGCAACGGCGGCCTGCCAGAGCGACTTCATGGCGGTCGGCGGCGGCATGGCTCTCGACCAGCCGTCGGTCTCCATCCGTGAGAAGTGTGGGTTGGGACAGATCAGCGGCTACGTCGTCTCGAACGCTTCCGATCTGGCCACCGACCAGGTCGACCCCAGCGGCATCAACACGGACTCGGTGACCGCAGGGTGGTTCGGTGCGCTCGCCAAGGCCTATCCACAGGCGGTCAAGCAGGCCGGCATGGGTGGAGCCGACACCCCTTCCGTTCTCGAGCCCGAGACGAAGTACGAGTTCGGCGCCGAGGCTCAGGGGTGGCACGTGGTCGACTTCCTCGAGCCCCCGGTCACAGTAGAGCAATGGGCGCCTTACATCGAGGACTACCAGACCAAGGGGGCCCAAGCTCTGTGGCCCGCCGATACCGCCGACTTCACCCCGTTCGCCCAGGCGATGACCACTGCCGGCTACCACCCTGCCTTCATTCTCCTGGGCACCCAGTTCGCCAACTCTCAGACTCAGAAAGCCGTGGCTGCCAACCCCGGCCTGCCTCCGGTCTACGTCGAGACGTCGTGGTGGCCCCTGGCGCTGGCCTCGCAGAACCCCTCGACCGAGCAGCTCGTCCACACCATGCACACCTACGCCAAGGGCGACACCATCGACTTCGACGACGAGGAGGGAGCCGAGGCGTGGCTGCTCTGGGCGAAGGCGGCTTCGGCCTGTGGCGCCAGCCTGACGGTATCGTGCGTGCTCGACCACGCGGCAGCCGTCAAGAACTGGGACGCCGGCGGGATCGAGGCGCCGATTCCCAGCTTGACGCTCTCCAACGAGAATCCCCAGCCCTCCCCGTGTTTCGCTATCCTGAGGCTGGAATCCAAGGGGATCGTCTACGACAAGGCGATCACCAGGCCTACCCAATCCATCTGGAACTGCAATCCCAAGAATGTCGTGCATCTGACAGCGCAGCAGCAGCAGGAGCTGAACTCCCTGTGAGCATCGGTCCGGCTGGCCGCGGGGATAGCGGCGGAGTGCATAGTCTTGGCCCGGCAGGCGACTGACAATCCTGTCCGGGGGCGGCTGTGCATGACTTCATCATCTTCACGATTGGCGGCCTGGCTGCGGCAGGCATCTACGCGATAACGGCGAGCGGTCTCACCCTCACCTACACGACGACAGGTATCTTCAACTGGGCGCACGGCGCCATTGGGATGGTCTGCGCCTTCGCGTACTGGCAGATGAGCATCGGGTGGGGCTGGCCGACGCTCGTGTCGATGCTCGTCTGTCTCTTCGTGGTTGCACCTGTCATCGGCATCGTCATCGAAGCGGCGGTGATGCGAAGACTCGAAGGTGTCTCGGAGGCATCCAAACTGGTCGTCACTCTGGCCATCGCGCTCATGCTCCTGGGAGTCGCCCAGTGGATTTGGAACCCCACGACGTATCGGGCCCTCCCCCCTCTCTTCAACAACGACACTCTGGTATTGGGGACGATCAGGATCTCGTACAACGACGTGACGGTTTTGATCTTGGCCTTGGTCGTCGCCATCGGGCTGCGGTTGTTCCTCTACCGCACCCGGGTTGGCGTCACCATGCGGGCCAGCGTCGACGACCGCACGCTCACCTCGCTCAACGGGTCGAGCGCGATTTCCAATGCCCGCAACGCCTGGATCATCGGCTCCATTTTGGCCGCACTGGCGGGGATCCTCATCGCGCCGACTCTCACGCTGTCGGCCTCCGCCCTGACGCTGCTCATCGTGAACGCCTATGCGGCCTCGGTCATCGGGCGCCTGCGCTCCATTCCGATGACCTTCGTGGGTGCACTCATCCTGGGTCTCTCCATCGCGTACTCGGTGGCCTATCTGCCCCAGAATCCGTACATCCAGGGGTTCGAGAACGCGGTGCCGGCGATCATCCTCTTCATCGCCCTCCTGGTCCTTCCCCAGTCGCGCCTTCGCGGGCACCGGCAACTTCGGAGCCGCGAGCTCGCCTTTCGCCCCACGTGGAGCGGCACCGGCCTGTTCTGCGCCGGAACGATCATCGCCGCCGTCTTCTTGGCCACCACCGTCTCGACACCTGACCTGTTCAGCCTCAATCGTATGTGGGGACTGGCAATCGTCGGACTCTCGGTCATCCCCATCGTCGGCTACGCAGGACGCCTGTCGTTGTGCCAGCTCACCTTCGCCGGCATCGGCGCCACAATGGTGGGCCATCTGGGAGCGGGCGGAAATCCCCTCTCACTCCTGGCCGCAGCCGGGGTGTGCGCAGTCGTCGGCGTCATCGTCGCCATCCCCGCCTTGCGACTCTCTGGCATCTATTTCGCACTGGCAACCGCGGCGTTCGCCATCACCATGGACAACTGGGTATTCGTGCTCCCATCCTTCAACCTCTTCGGGCATCCCTACGCCCCCTTCGGCTCGGGGTCGCTGGTCTTCGCGCCCTTCCGCATCGGTTCGCTCGCGCTCAATTCCAAGACATCGCAGTTCATCGCGGGAGCGGTGGCTTTCGTCATCCTGGTTGTGCTCGTCGTCGCCCTGCGCCGATCGGAGTTCGGCCAGCGCCTCCTGGCCATGAAAGACAGCCCTGCCGCATGTGCGACGCTGGGTATGAACGGCCGCGCGACTTTCATCGGAGTGTTCGCCTTCTCTGCCGCCTTGGCCGGGATTGGTGGCGGCATCTATGGCATGGCCCTGGGCAGCGCGGCGCCCGACGTCTTCCAATTCTTCAACGGGCTCTCCGTGCTCTTGGTGATGGTTGTGTTTGGCATCACCTCGTTCGGTGCAGCGGGATTGAACGGCACCTACCAAGGGTCGCCGTTCTTCACCAACTTCTTCCCTTCACTCACCCAGTTGCCGCTCGTGCTCGTCGGCCTCGGTGGCATCGGCGTGGGGACCACGCCCAACGGGACCATCCCGGGCAGCATTCGTCCCATCTACCTCTCAGTGGCGCGACGCCGCTGGCTGGTGGTCCTGATCGTGGCGGTGGTCGGGGCAGCCTGGGCGCTCCGGCTGAGCGGGGCGATCGGGAATTGGCCGATGACGATCATCCTGGCCGTCGACCTCGCGCTGTTCCCCGTTCCGGCCTACGTCGCCGAC
Source organism: uncultured Acidimicrobiaceae bacterium (assembly GCA_963840435.1). Classification (GTDB taxonomy): domain Bacteria; phylum Actinomycetota; class Acidimicrobiia; order Acidimicrobiales; family RAAP-2; genus Bog-473. Next base: position 1,234,720 of record CAWIYY010000003.1, read on the forward strand.
TACCGGGCGAGGATCGCACCGCCCGCATTCGGCCTTCCCGAACGCCGTTCGAAGGAGAAAAGGGACGCCTGGTTTGCCGAGGCGGCCTCCGGAGAGGGTCCGGCCGGCTCGGCTGACCCGCTCACAGCGCTGTCCGGGGCGGGAGGCACCAGTGGGGCTTGAGATCCAAGAAGTCTCGGTTCGCTTCGGGGGCCTCGCCGCACTGTCCGACGTATCGCTGAGCGCCCCTCAGGGTGCCATCACCGGATTGATCGGGCCGAACGGAGCCGGCAAGACGACATTGTTCAACGTGGTAACCGGCATGCAGCGTCCCAGCGCGGGGACTGTTCGCCTCGAAGCTCGGGATCTGGGCGGGCTCTCATCCTACCGCCGGGCCCGACTTGGCCTCGGCCGCACGTTCCAGCGCCTAGAACTCTTCGGAACCCTCACTGTCGCCGAGAACATCGAGGTCGCCGCATCCATCGCGCTACGGGGGGTTCTGAAGGCCAGGTCGAGAGCGATTGAAGAGGTCCGCGACGAGCTCTTAGATCGGTTGGGACTGACCCCGGTGGCCAATGACCGTGCCGACACCCTACCGACCGGGACTGGTCGCCTCGTTGAGCTGGCGCGTGCCCTAGCCACCAAGCCCAAGGTCCTCCTTCTCGATGAACCGGCGGCTGGACAGGACACCGACGAAACCGAGCGCTTCGCCGAGGTTCTGGGCAATCTGGCGGACGACGGGCTCGCCATTCTGCTCGTCGAGCACGACATGGAGCTGGTCATGAATGTCTGCCACAGCGTCGTGGTCCTCGACTATGGCCGCGTCATCTGCACCGGAACATCGGCGGAGATCCAGGCCGACCCCGAGGTCCAGGCGGCGTATCTCGGCACCGTGACGGAGGCTGTGGCCGATGGCTGAACCCCTCCTCGAGTTTCGACAGGTGCGGGCGGCCTACGAAGAAGTCGAGGTGATCCACGGCGTCGACGCGACGTTCGAAGAGGGTGTCGTGACGGCTGTCCTCGGTGCAAACGGTGCAGGAAAGTCGACCCTCCTCGCCCTGGCTGCAGGCATCATGGGGCCGAGCAAGGGAGAGGTCCGCTTCGCCGGCGACAAGGTCCGGGTGGGATCGACGGCTTCGTTGGCTCGCCGGGGGCTCTGCCTGATTCCCGAAGGACGCGGCGTGTTCCCGAACCTGACCGTGCGAGAGAACCTTTTGGTCATGACACACAGCGGTTCGGGTCGACGGCACGTCGAGCGTTGCGCGTTCGAGCGGTTCCCGCGCCTGGCCGATCGCCGAGACCAACCGGCGGGCACGCTATCGGGCGGCGAGCAACAGATGCTGGCGCTGGCTCGCGCTGTGGCGACGAGTCCGCGATTGCTCATGCTGGACGAGCTGTCGATGGGGCTTGCGCCCATCGTCGTCGACGAGCTCTACAAGCATGTCGTGCAGCTCGCAAGTGAGGGCATCACCGTGGTGGTCGTAGAGCAATTCGCCCGCACTGCACTTTCGGTAGCTACCTCGGCCATGGTGATGGCCAACGGACGGATCATTCACACCGGGGCGGCCGGCGATGTGGAGTCGGTACTCCACTCCGCCTACCTGGGTCCCGTTCAATCCGCGGAGGCGGCTCCGCCCGCACACAACGGGACAAAAACCAGTGACACCAGCGATGGAGCTCCTTAGAGACCTGGGTCCGAGACGGCGGTGGTCGCCGAAGAGGGCTCTGCCTGATTACCGCGGCGGTGCGGGATCGAACGGCCCCCGTCCCATCTGATCGCGCACCGTGATCACCGCAGGATTCGTCAACGTCCGGCGCTGCCAGTTGGCTCCATCGACGACGAGGGTATGCCCTGAGATGAACCGGGCGAACGGTGAGGCGAGGAAAGCAGCGGCCCAGCCGAGCTCTTGGAGTCGACCCACTCGCAGCGCCGGCTGGCAGGCGTCCTTCTCATTGGTCCGGTCTAGATTGCCCTTGATGTCTGCAGTCATGTCCTCATGAGGAAAGAGACCGGGCACCAACCCGTTCACCTGGATGCCATACGGCCCCCATTCCACGGCGAGCGTCTCCACCATGTTCTTCACACCCGCCTTCGCGGCCGCTGAGTGAGCGAACCCGGGACCGCCCGTCCAGGCATAAGAAGCGCCGACGTTGACGATGGACCCGGCAGTCCCCGCTTCGATATGACGGCGGGCGAATTCACGGGAGCAGAAGAAGGTTCCGTTGAGAGTGATGTCGATGACGGTTCGCCAAGCGTTGGGAGACATGTCCTCCGCCGGCACTGGAAAGTTTGCCGCCGCGTTGTTGATAAGCACACTGGGAAGGCCAAACGCTGCGGAGGCTTCGTCGAAAGCGGAAGCGACCTGATCGGGGTCACGAATGTCGCACGTCACCCCCAGAACACGAGCCCCGAGTGCATCAACCGATTCCCGACCCGCATCAAGATGTTCGGCCTTCCGACTGGCGATGACCAGATCAGCTCCGAGCCGCGCAAACTCGGCCGCGATGGCCTTGCCGAGCCCTGTGCCGCCGCCGGTGATGAAGACGCAGCTTCCTGCATAGGTTCCCGCGGGCAGGGCTGGCGTTCCTACAGGTGGTGGCTCTGGGAGACCCCTCTGCGCCGTCATACTCAACTCCCCGTGTAGTGGGGCTCGCGCCCTTCAGCGCTGGCCGCTCGGAACTCGGCGAAGTCGGATGACTTGTTGATGAAGGTTTGGTAGATCAACTCGTCCTCCATGGAGGACCGTACCCCCGGTTCGCTCAGATGTCGCAGAACACGGCGGGCCATCCTAACCGTCACCTTCGGCGAGGCCGCGATCTTGTTCGCAATCTCCCACGCCGTGTCGTCGAGTGCCTCGGGTGGCACAAGGCGCGAAACAATGCCGTGACCGTAGGCCTCGTCGGCGCTCATGGCGCGCCCGCTCAGCACCAGATCGCTGGTCACGCCGCTGCCACAGATCTCGTAGAGCCGCCCCATGCCACCGGTGTCGGGGATGACGCCATGGCCCACTTCGGGCAGCATGAAGCGAGACCCCTCGGCAGCGATCCTGATATCGCACAAGAGGGCACGCTGGAAGGACCCCCCGATTGCCCATCCGTGAATGGCCACGATTATCGGCGCGTCCAGTTCGAATACCTGCAGGATGCCCCGATGACCACGGCTCATGAGCTCGTGATGACTGAGGGAGGTCGCGTTGTTCCCGATGACGGACACATCGCGGCCGGAGGACCACGCCTTGCCCTCGCCTCGCCAGATGACGGCACGGACCTCTGGACGGCCCTTCAATTCGGTCAGAATGTCGAACAACCGAGCGTCCATAGCGTCATCGAACGCATTGCGTTTGTCCGGATTGTTGTTTGTGATCACGGCAACTGGACCGCTCACCTCTAGGAGCACCTTGTCTGTCATGACGTTCCTTTCCGTCTCCTGATCGGCCCTACCACGAATCCCGAGACATCGATGCGGGCCGGAGCATGTCTCACCGCAACTCGCTGAACGGCTGATCCTTGTCGCTTCGTGGCTCACGCGGAAGACCGAGGACGCGTTCGGCCAGGGAGTTGCGCTGGATATTGTCGGTGCCGCCACCGAGCCTGGACGACCACTGGTTCAGGAAGGCCGTCTCCCAGAAACCATTGTCGGGCGCGCCCTCGTCGGCCAACATACCGCTAGCCCCGAGCAGGGTCATGAACAGTTCCCCGTTCAGAGCCATGTGCTGGGAGACGAAGAGTTTCGTGGTGGAGGCCTCTGGGCCGGGAAGACGACCCTGGGAGAGAGCCGTCTGCACGCGGTAATTCATGAACCGAAGGATCTGCACTCGGGTGTAGAAATCGGCAATCTGCTGGCGTACCAAGGGATCCGCGCCCCTGCCGCAACGACCCGCGAGATCCAGCACCTGGGCGATCGAAATGCTTTGGGCGTTGCCGCCGATGAGCGTGCGTTCATAGCTCATGGTGGTATGAGCCACGGCCCATCCACCGTTGACCTCCCCCACTACCTGCGCAGCAGGAACCACAACATCCGTGAGAAAGACCTCGTTGAAATGGGCAGTCCCGGTGATCTGGCGCAGTGGACGGACCTCGATGCCGGGGGAACGCATGTCGACGAGGAAGTAGGTGATGCCCTTGTGCTTGGGAACGTCGGGATTCGTCCGAGCGATCAGAATCGCCCAATCACTGTGTTGGGCGCCCGATGTCCAGACCTTCTGGCCGTTCACGACAAAGGACTCCCCGTCGCGCTCGGCACGGCTCTTTAAGCCCGCGAGATCGGATCCGGCGTCCGGTTCTGAGAACAGTTGGCACCACACTGCTTCACCCCTCAGCATCGCTGGAAGGTGACGGATCTTCTGCTCCTCGGACCCGTGTGCAATGAGAGTCGGCCCGGCCATGCCGATTCCGACGGCGAACGCTCCCACCGATACGTCGTACTTGGCCACTTCCTGGTTGAAGATGCTCTGGTGCCAGGAGCTTTCGCCACGCCCGCCGTATTCCTTGGGCCAGGTTATGGCACCCCAACCCCCTTGGTAGAGGACGTGCTGCCACTCGCGGCAGCGGCGCACGTAGTCGGGATGCGTGGGATTCCGAGACCAGTCAGCCTGTCCACTTCTGACCTCTGCATGCTCCTCGAGCCACGCCGACACCTCTCGCCGAAACGACGCGTCCTCCTCCGTGTCATCAAAATCCATCGTTGCCTCCAGACATGAGAACTCGGCTCGGAGTTAACACCGGGCGGTGGCAGGTCGATGTCCCGCTGATGGACGTAGGCCGCCGAACGCGAGATGACGGCTCAGATTGCGATGCATCGGTTTCGGCGGCCGAGCGGAGCCGAGCCGCCTTCGAGGTGGTACAGACGCAGGTCGCAGGAGGAAGCTGAGATCGATCGAGATCCTCTTGGGTCGGCTCACGGATCTGGCTCGCCCTCGATGCATGACTTTCGTATACTATATTTGAAATTCGACTACTCATTTCGGTCTTTCACATCGATGGCGACTGGGCAAGCATGACCCTTGACATGATGAACTGCCGAGGACCTCTCGCTTGAGGAGGGTACACATTGCATCGAAATTGGATCGCTGTCATCCCTTGCACTCTTTCCTAGGCTCGAAAACGCGGCCCCCAAATGCCTGACGCCATCACGGACGAGGGGGTTGCCCGGCTCCGACAGCGCATCGGGATCGCCCGTCCGCACACCAATCGGCCGCATTACCTCAGCCCCAACGAGGACGCCTTCCGCCACGTCGCCGAGGCGTACGGGGACGACAATCCCCTCTGGTGCGACCCGTCCTACGGCGCAGGTACCAGGTGGGCCGGCCCAATAGCGCCCCCCCACCTCGTCGGTGGGGACACCCTCATTGGGGAGGACGAAGTGACCGTCCTCGAAGGCGACACGAAGGCGCTCATGAAGGGGGACCCGCTCGGGGGAGTCCATGCGTTCTATTCGGGATCGTTCCGGGAGTGGTGGAACCCACTCCGTCCCGGCATGCGGGTCACCCGCCGCAACGCTTTGGTCGGCGTGCACGACAAGATCGGCGATTTCGCCGGCCGCACCGTGCACGAGTGGTTGGCCGAGGTGTTCGCAGCGGTCGACGGGCCAGTCCTCTCTGGGCAGTACCGCCTGATGATTCGCGCGGAACGCGAGAAGGCGGCCGAGCGTAAGAAAAATGATGAGGTCGAGATCCGTCCGTACACCGAGGAGGAGATTGCCGCCATCGGAGAAGCCATCGACGGTGAGCGGGACCGTCGACGCGGTCCTGAGCCTCGCTGGTGGGAGGACGTGAACGAGGGCGATGAGCTCCCTGCCCTTGTCAAGGGTCCGATGCGGGTGACCGACATGGTCGTGTGGCACACCGGCATGGGCATGGGCCTGTATGGGGTTGCGGCCCTCCGACTCGGCCACGACCAGCTCCAACGTATGCCCCGCTTCTTCAAGCCCGACGACCTGAACATCCCCGATGTGCAGCAGCGCGTGCACTGGGATCCCGAATGGGCTCACAGAGCGGGCAATCCCGCTTGCTACGACTATGGACGCATGCGCGAGACGTGGCTCATCCACTTGTGCACGGACTGGATGGGTGACGACGCCTGGTTGTGGAAGCTCGATTGTCAGTTCCGCAAATTCAACTATGTGGGCGACACCCATCGTATGCAGGGCCGGGTCACCCGTAAGTACCTCGCGGAAGGACGTCGACCGGCCGTGGACCTCGACGTTTGGGGAGAGAACCAGCGCGGCGAGACGACCACGCCGGGCCATGCGACCATTCTCTTGCCCTCCCATGAACACGGCGAGGTCCGGCTCCCCCCAGTGCCAGGTGATGCCACAACCTGTCAAGAGGCTCTCGATTCTTTGGCTCAACACTTCGCCGCCGAGGAGCAACGATGAAGCCGTACCCAGAAATGCCTCCGGGTCTCACCCTCGAGCGCGACGGAGAGGCTCTCAAGCTGAGCTTCAATCGCCCGGCTCGCCGCAACAGTCTTACTGACCCCATCGTCTACGCACTCACCGACACGATGGATGCCGCGGCCAGTGACGAGTCTGTCAGGGTCATCCACTTGCAAGGTGAAGGCGATCACTTCTGTTCCGGCTTCGACTTGGCTGAGAGAACTCCGGGGCCCGAACGCCCCCGCGTGGGCTCCGTACACAGGCGCATGAATGGTCACGTCAATCGCCTGATTCCTGCAATGCTGAGTTGCCAGACTCCGATCGTCTGTACCGCTCGCGGCTGGGTGATCGGTCTCGGCCTCGACATCCTTCTGGCCTCGGACTTCGCCGTGGTGGCCGAAGATGCCAGGCTCTGGGCGCCGTTCACGACCTTCGGGTTCACACCGGACAGCGGCGCAACCTGGCTTATCCCCCGTCTCGCTGGCGTTGCCCGAGCCCGCGAGATGCTGATGCTGGGAGAGAAAGTCTCGGGAGCCGACGCGGCCTCGTGGAACCTGGTCCACCGAGCGGTACCGGCCACCGACCTGGACGCCGTCTCCACGAACCTCATCGACCGCCTTGCTGCGGCACCCACCGTCGCGGTCGGTCTCACAAAGTTGTTGGTCTACCGAGGACTCACGGCGGATCTCAACAGTCATATGGCCGATGAGGCCTGGGCGATGGAGGTCGCGAGTCGCTCCGACGACTTCAAAGAGTACGGACAGGCGAACAAGGAGAAGCGCGAGCCTCGTTTCACGGGTCGGTGACCGAGCAACGGCTCAGCGAGCGCAGACCAGTTTGCGTCGTTCGGATATAATATTCAGAATGGAGTTGGTTGGGTCAGAGGCAGGGGCGGTACATGCGGCAGGGCGGCCCCTGGAAGGAATCCGTGTGCTCGCCATCGAGCAGATGCAGGCACTCCCCTACGCAACCCAGCTGTTGGCGCGCTTGGGTGCCGATGTCGTCAAGATTGAACCACTGACCGGAGAACTTGGACGGGCGTCACTCCCTGCCATGTCAGATCCCGAAGGACGCCCCGTTGGCGCCACGTTTCTCCGCAACAACCTCAACAAGCGGAGCATGTGCGTTGATCTCAAACACTCCGAGGGACGTCAACTTGTGCTGGACCTGGCCCCGCGGTTTGACATCTTTGCTGAGAACTTCAAGGCAGGCGCCATGGACCGCATGGGTCTCGGCTACGACGATATTGTCGCCGTTCACCCACGCTGCATTTACGCGTCGGTGTCGGGGTTCGGCAACTCCTCGCCATCCCCTTACCGCGACTGGCCCGCCTTCGCCCCGATCGTCGAAGCGATGTCAGGCGTCTACGAGATGAAGCGCTCGGGCGATCTGCCGCCAGTCGTGTCGCCCGTGGGCGCGCTCGGCGACATCGGAGCTGCGCTGTACGCCTCGATCGGCATTCTGGCCGCTCTTCGAGACCGTGACAAGACAGGACGGCCCGCATACGTCGACGTCGCGATGCTCGACTCCGTCATCGCGATGACGGACATCGTGACCAATTACTGGTCGATGGGCGTCGACGGTGGTGACTCCGGCTCGGTGATCAACCACGGTTTCCGGGCTTCCGACGGTTGGTTTGTCATGCAGGTCGCTCGCGTGCATGTCTTCGAACGTCTGGCTCAACTCGTCGGGCATCCCGAGTGGTTAACCGACGAGCGATTCGAGACACCGTACGGCTGGGTGCAACACCTTGAGGACGTCATCCGACCGGCCGTCGAGATATGGGCAGCGGGGCGAACCCGCTTGGAGGTGTGCAAAGAACTCAGCGAGGCTGGCATTGCTGCCGGCCCCTGTGCTCGTGCCGAAGAGCTGGTCGCCGACGCCCATGTCGCAGATCGGCACATGCTTGTCGGCATTGACCGAACTGATGGAGTCGACCAACCTGTGCTCGTGCCTGGCAATCCGGCGCTCATCGTGGACCGATACGAGGGTGGCGACCGGCGGATCCCATGGCTCGGTGAGCACACGGATGAGATCTTGCGCGATGAGCTTGGTCTGACCGATACCGCGATCGAAGGCATGAGGTCTGGATCGGTGGTTGGGTAGAACTCGACCTACGACCGACTCGTCTTTTCTCCCCGCCCGAGCCGGTTGCGTAGCCGACCCAGTGCGTCGAGGAATTCCGGGCGACTCATGGACCAACGCTGCGATTCAAGCTCTCGGCTGACTGCGTCCGCAGCATCTGTGACGGACGTGCTCTCCGCGAGCGTCCTACGAGTCCGTGCCATCAGAGCTCGGTCATGACCTGCTGCCCTTGATGCCAGCTGCCAGGCCGTCTCGAGGAGATCAGGCTCGGGAACGCAGCGCCATGCCAGTTGGCGACGCGCCGCCTCCTCGCCGTCCAACGTCTCTCCGAAGAGTGACAGGGCAGCTGCGCCCTGACGGCCGATCCGCTGGCCCAACTGCCACAGGTGACCGCCACCGGGATGGAGACCGACATCGAGGAACCTCGTCTCGAAGCGAGCTGAGGGCGAGCACACGATGAGATCGCAGGCGAGAGCCAGATTCATGCCCGCCCCAAGTGCCGGGCCGTTGACGGCGGCCACGGTCGGCAGATCGCACTCTAGGACTGCGACGTACCCGGCATAGGTCTCGTCGAGCGGCGCCTTTGGCTCCAGAAGATCGTCAACCGATCCCCCCGCCGAGAACACTGGGCCATTCGAAGCGAGCACGACTGCACCAATGGCATCCTCCGTGGCCACACCGCGCACTGCCTCTGCCAGTGCCCTGGTCATGCGGAGCGACAGAGCGTTACGGTCTTCAGAGTGGTTGAGGGAGACCATGGCAACGCCATCGCGCCGATCAACCTGCACGTAGCCCGAACCTTCCTGTAAGACGCCCGCTCCCCCAGTCTCCACCATTCTCATAATATATACATTCGTGTCGAACCAGAGAGACGTAGACGGGTCGGGAGATCGGCAGCTTCAGACAATTCCCGAGGCGATGGACCGGGCTGCAGAGATGTACCGAGACGACGAGGCCCTGATCGACGGGACGGAGCGACTTTCGTTTGGACAGCTGGCCGCACGAGTAGACCATGTGGCGCACGCATTGGTGGGCAGTGGAATCGAGCCGGGAGATCGCGTTGCCCTATGGGCTCCCAACACCGCCGAATGGGTGATCACGAGCTTTGCCGTGTATGCAGTCGGCGCGGTCCTTGTGCCTCTGAACACCCGATACCGCGGAGAGGAAGCCGGTCACGTTCTGCGAACCGCGCGGGCCCGTCTACTCTTCACCGTTACCGACATGCTCGGTTCCGACCTGGTGGGGCTCCTTGCCGACGTACCGGGACTCGAATCCCTCCAGGAGATCGTGATCTTGGACGGGCCACCACGGCCCGGGTGCACGACCGTCGCCGAGTTCACAGCCCGAGGCCTCGACTCGCATCGCGCGGAGGTGGAACGCCGTCGTTCCGCCCTCGAGGACGACGACGCTTCCGACATCATCTTCACCTCGGGCACCACCGGGAAGCCCAAAGGCGCCGTGCTTGGTCACGGAGCCAGCGTCCGCACCTACCTGGCCTGGTCTGAACTGGTCGGGTTGCGGAGGGGTGACCGCTACCTGGTGGTTTACCCCTTCTTCCATACCGCTGGACTGAAATCAGGACTGCTGGCGTGCGTGTTGCGGGGCGCAACCATCGTGCCGCACGCTGTTTTCGACGTTGTGCCGGTCATGGAGCGTGTGGCCTCGGAACGGATAACGATGCTGCCCGGACCTCCCACGGTCTTTCAGTCGATTCTCAATCATCCGGACTTCGCGTCGTTCGACTTGTCCTCGCTGCGCCTATCGGTGACGGGTGCCGCCATCGTCCCGGTAGACGTCATCCGGCGCATGCGCGAAGAGTTGCGGTTCGATACGGTCGTGACGGGATACGGCCTGACCGAGACAACAGGCACGGTCAGCATGTGCCGCCACGACGATGCACCCGAGGTGATAGCCAGGACGGTGGGTCGACCACTCCCGGGAGTGAGTGTGCGCATCGTGGACGATTCCGGCCAGTCGGCCGCACCGGACGAACCAGGTGAGATCCTGGTGCGTGGCTTCAACGTCATGCAGGAGTACTTCGAGGATCCAACAGCAACGAAGGAGGCGATCGACGAGGAGGGTTGGCTCCGCACGGGGGACATCGGCCTGCTGGGCCGTGATGGCAATCTGCGGATCACCGATCGCAAGAAAGACATGTACATCGTTGGCGGCTTCAATGCCTATCCCGCCGAGATCGAGGGAATTATGGTCGGCCATCCATTGGTAGGCCAGGTCGCAGTCGTGGGCGTCCCCGACGAGCGGTTAGGGGAGGTCGGGGTGGCATTCGTCGTTCCTCGCCCCGGTCAGACCGTCGACCCGGACGAGCTCGGAGCATGGTGCCGCGAACACATGGCCAACTTCAAAGTCCCGCGATCTATTCGAATCGTCGATTCTCTCCCGCTGAATCCCACGGGCAAGGTCATGAAGTTTCAACTCCGTGCGCAGCTCGCCGGGTGACGTCGAGCAGGTTGGCGGAGCTCTCCATGCAGCGTCCGATTCAGGTCCACGCCACAATCGGCCCGGCTGCCTCGATCATCTCCGAGAGCTGGCGCGAATCAGTTGTCAGAGTGCAAAATCCGTCCCCCGCCGGAAGTCCCCCGACGACCAACTGGCGCAGTCGCTCTCGGTGTGCATCGGCGTCAAGGCGATCACCGTCCTGATCCCACGCTTCGACCGGGACACGGACACCGAGGGCCGCTGCCGCGTCCACGATCATTGCCGTTTCCTCTGCCCCGGCAAGGTCGATCACGGCCAGGGCTGGACGGCTGGGGCGGCGTAACAGCGACACGGCGACACACGCTGCCGCAAACCCCGGAGAGGGTGTGGACGGCACGATGACGGCCCCGAGACGCGTTGTGCCGAGCGTGCGGGCCACCCAAAACCCGGCATTGCCGGCGTCGGCCGCGACCAACGCACCGGCGGCGACGCACTCCGCGTAGTGCATTGTGGCGCGGCTCGGCGGCAAGGGGCTCGCTTCGACGCTCCAACCCCGTTGTGTCACCTCCGCCAGAAGAGCTCGTAACGGCGGCATGGCGATCTTCTTCCGGCGGCTGGGGCCACACCGTTCGGCCAACGGAGCAAGGCCGGCTGGAGAGATCGCCAGCGCGGAGGCAAGTCGCCACCGCTCTTCGGGAGACTCGGCCGGATCCAAGCCAGTGGCAATGATCAGGTCAACTTTATTGAGACCGCTCAGCACGAAATCGTCAGCCTGCAAGCCGATCGTGGCGAGATGGTGCCGGCTCCGCCAGTCGAACAGCCCCTTTGCGCCCCAGGTGTTCAAAACGCCGACTCCACACGACACGGCCAGATCGTGCAGACCCGCGACCCCCATGTGCCAGATGACGCCCGCGCCGGCCAAGAGAACGAGAGTGTTGGCGGCACCCACTGCGTCGATCGTCTCGTCGGCTGGCTCCAACCAAAGGGCGTCAGGGATGCCGGACCGAAGGGCAGATTCCTCGACGGGCTGGGTGGGATCCAATGCGATGTGTAGCTCCACTTCTCTGGAGGACAGAGTTGGAGCGACCGCCACCAATGCCTCCACCGAGTCAACCTCGACCGTGAGGCAGGGCCCAGAATCGTGCCCGGGCAACCAGAAGACGCCGGCGCCGAGGTGTGCCGCGGCACGCGCTCCGTGGACCCTTTCGTGCGCCCTGGCGAAGAGGGGGGCCGCTGCGCCGGCCACCGGCACCACCTCAAGTGCGCCGAAGGGTTCTCCGTACGTCGCGTCGATGCCTGAAACAGCAGCCACACGTCGCCAGAGCTCGGCGGCCGGGATGACGTTCATACGGTGAACCCGGCTGCATCGGACGCTCTCATCAATGTGCTGTCGTCCCCTCAATCGTGGCCCACTGCGGTTCCCGCTTCTCCGCGAAGGCAGCGGGGCCCTCGACCTGGTCGGGATGCCCCCACATTGAGACCAGCTCCGTCGCGCCCGCCTTGCAGGCGTCGGTCAGCCCCTGCTCGAGCGCGCCCCATAACGCCCGCTTCGTGGCCGCCATGGCGGCGGGCGAGTTTCTGGCGATCTTCTCGGCCAAGGCCTGAGCCTCCTCGCGCAGGCGCTCGGGTGGGTCGACGACCTGGCTGATCATGCCAAGTGCGAGGGCACGGTCAGCCGACATCCGTTCATGCCGTCCGACCAGCGCCATGCGTAGGACCGCTTCGAAGGGCATACGCCGGGCCAGTCCAATCAGCTCGTAGGCGGCCACCTGACCAACCGACACGTGAGGGTCGAGGAACGTCGCATCGGACGCCGCCAGCACGATGTCGGCATCGGCGATCCAATGGAAACCCCCGCCGGCACAGATCCCGTTCACCGCTGTGATGACGGGTTTCCACACGCCATTGTGCCAAGAAGTGAAGTGGAAATCGAACTTTTCGCTCGACTCGCGATACCGCTCGAACCCCAGGCCGTCCGACGCGATCTCGATCATGTCGGCCCCCGTCTGGAATGCCTTGCCCTCTCCGGTGTGGACTATCACCCTGACAGCGGGATCTCCGTCCAACTCCTTCCATGCCTCGGCGAACTCGTCGCGCATAGCGTTGTTCATGGCATTCAATCGCTCGGGGCGATTGTTAATCAACCAGCCAACCGGGCCGTTGCGCTCCAGTTTCAGGGTTTCATAGTCCACTGTGACTCCCTCGCGTCATTGCTCGACGTCATCCGCCAAGGTAGGTGAATCGGTCGTTCGTGTGGCCCACTGCGGTTCCCGCTTCTCCGCGAAGGCAGCGGGGCCCTCGACCTGGTCGGGATGCCCCCACATTGAGACCAGCTCCGTCGCGCCCGCCTTGCAGGCGTCGGTCAGCCCCTGCTCGAGCGCGCCCCATAACGCCCGCTTCGTGGCCGCCATGGCGGCGGGCGAGTTTCTGGCGATCTTCTCGGCCAAGGCCTGAGCCTCCTCGCGCAGGCGCTCGGGTGGGTCGACGACCTGGCTGATCATGCCAAGTGCGAGGGCACGGTCAGCCGACATCCGTTCATGCCGTCCGACCAGCGCCATGCGTAGGACCGCTTCGAAGGGCATACGCCGGGCCAGTCCAATCAGCTCGTAGGCGGCCACCTGACCAACCGACACGTGAGTGTCAAAGAACGTCGCGTCGGACGCCGCCAGCACGATGTCGGCATCGGCAACAAAATGCAGGCCGCCGCCGACGCACAACCCGTTCACCGCAGCGATCACCGGCTTCCACACCCCGTTCTGCCAGGAGGTCAAGCGCAACTCGGCACGGCGCGTTCGCCCGGACTGCTTGCGAAGTGCGTCTGGGTTCCTGCTGAGCTGCACCACATCGAGGCCGGTCTGGAATACCGCCCCTGCTCCTGTGTTCACGATGACGCGCACGGCGGAATCCTCATCGAGCTCCCGCCAGGCGGCCTCCAGCTCGTCAAGCATCACGGCATCCATCGCGTTGCCCGAGTCGGGGCGACTGAAGATGAGCCACCCGACTGGTCCTTCGCGTTCAACCAGCAACGTGGAGTACGTACTCAACTCCGCGGCACCTCCCGCCATGGACGTGAGGAATACGGATCCGGTTCGCGGGGCAAGCCAAGGACTCGCTCTCCGAGGATGTTCTTGTTGATCTCGGTCGTCCCGCCTTCAATCGTGTTGGCACGGCTACGGAGCATCCCCCGGACCTCGTAGGGCAGTGAGCTGGCGTAGTCACCGAGGTCCCCCACCCAGGCACTCGCCCCCATACCCACCACCGACATGACCGCAAGCTGGACGCGCTGGTTGAGCTCACCTTGGTGGAGCTTTCCCACTGAGCTCTCCGGACCGGGGGCACGCCCGGCGCGGGCTTGACTGCGCACCCGCTGGTTCGTCCATTCCCTGATGCGCTCTTCGCAGTAGAGACGCATGATCTCATCACGGCGAACGGGATCGTCCCACCCGCCAGGCCTCCCTTCGGCGCTGTGACGCCTCGCCAAACGAATGAGGTACCCAACGCCGGACCCTCCGATCCGATCGACACCCCCCGATCCAGCGCCGGACACCATCTGGCGTTCCCCCGACAGGGTGGAGTTGGCTACCTTCCATCCGGCACCGACCTCACCCACCCGGCACCCGTCGGGAACTCGAGCAGCCTCGAGGAAGACCTCGTTGAAGTCGACCTCACCGCCGATATGACGCAATGGGCGAACCTCGACGCCGGGCTGGTGCAGATCAATCAGAAAGTACGTGAGCCCTTGTCGCTTGGGCACGTCGACATCCGTCCGAGCAAGCAATACCGCCCAGTCCGCGAGGTGCGCCCACGTGGTCCATACCTTCTGTCCCTTGATTACCCACTCATCCCCGTCACGCTCTGCCCTGGTGGCCAGTGATGCGAGGTCGGACCCCGCCCCTGGCTCACTGAACAGCTGGCACCAGGCCTCCTCGTTCCGCACGATCGGAGGGAGAAATCGGAGTCGCTGCTCCTCGGTCCCGTGCGCAAACAGGGCGGGCGCAGCCAGGTTGAGCCCGAGCGGGTTGAGACGGCCCAGGTTGAGCGGACTGAGCTCCTGCTCGACGTGACGGGCGGCCTCTCGCGAGAGGTCGAGTCCGCCGTAGGCGCGAGGCCAAGTGCCGGCAACCAATCCAGATCTTCCAAAGATGGGATACCACGCCTCATACTCGGCTCTGGTCCGGACCTCACGAACGGCGGCCGGCCCGCCTCGACGGCCCGCCTCGACCCACGTCGCGGGGACGACCGCTGCAATCCATGTTCGCACCGCCGCAACGACTTCATCGACGGAGGCGCCCGGTCGCACGGGGAGGAACCCGTCGGCATCGCTCTGCGGAGAGCCCGGGATCGTGAGCGGATCCGTCATGGGCTGATCCGATTCAGCGGCTTTGCCGGCAGGAGTTCACCTTCACCCGTCCTCGTTCCGATATCGCCCACCCGTTGTGACCCGTCCCTCGGTTCCCGGACACAAGCCATCGCCACGCGTCCCATCCTAGGATTGTATATTTTATCATGTTGCCCCCAGAAAGCCGGGCCGGGCAGCCGTGCGCCGCCGGGCTGGGCACTACTCGGCCACGGGAGAGCGACATCGGCCGGCTGATGCGGCCCATTCGCATAAGATATACGCATGCCATCGTCTAGTTCTGGTTCTCGCACTGCAGCGAAGGGCCGCTCAAACGGAAGTCGCCAGGCAAAGCTGGTCCGCACGCCCAGTGGCGAGCACATCGCGTCCCATGTCCGAAGTCTCATTTTCGAGGGCGAGCTGCGCCCCGGTATGCGCGTTCCGCAGGATGCGATCGCGCAGGACCTCGGCGTGAGTCGGATTCCAGTGCGCGAAGCGCTCATCGTGCTCGAACGCGAAGGATGGGTCACGAACGAAATGCACCGCGGTGCCTTCATCAATGCGCTCGATGAACCAACGGTCCATGACCACTACGAACTGTTCGGCTTGATATACGGATTCGCGGCCAAACGTGCACTGACACGTGCAAGTGACGATCTGCCGCAGCAACTCGGGGAGATCCAGGCGCAGTTTGCCAAGGCCACGACGGCGGAGGATCACTACGATCTTTCCATTGCATTCCACAGCTTGATCGTGAAGGGTGCAGCGTCCCCCCGGATCAACGTGGCGCTTCGAGCGATGTCCGCCCTAGTGCCTGGAAATTTCTTCGAAGAGGTCCCTGAAGCGGTGGAAGTTGAAAGCCGCGGGCTCGCCGCGATCACCCGGGCGATGAAACAGGGTGATGGCGAGAAGGCGGCCGCCGAATACGTCAAGATGATGCGCAACGTGGGAAACAAAGTCACACAGCTCTTCCAGCGGCGCTCTCTGTTCGAGCCGGTGGAAGCGACGGCTTGACGGTCGAGAATCCGAGCACACGTCGACGACGTGCAGTCGCACCCCTTCCGCGACGTCGCCATTGCCGGCGTTTTCAACACGGTACAGGCGCGACGACTCCCGGAACATGACTCGACGTCGATCGCGCTGATTGGCGCCTTGGGCGCACTTGCCGACGCGGGCATCGCCCCCCACGAAGTTGACGGGATCGTCGGACCCGATTGCGCGCAAATAGCCCTTGAATTCGGTCTCGGACCATGCACCCGGCGGCCCAGCTCTCTGGGGATTCCCACGATTCTCGACGCAGCCGCACTGATCACCACCGGCCAGTGTGACGTTGTCCTGGTCGCCGCCGGAGGTGCCGGGATTCACACCGAACGGAGCTCAACGGCACCCTGGACTCGTCCGACCAACGAACTCGTCGTCGGTTACGGATTGTTCACAGCCGCTGAATTCGCGCTCATGGCACGTCGCCACATGCTCACGTACGGCACCACCCCCGAACAAATGGCAGCCGTCGCGGCAACGATCCGAACCAATGGTCACGTAAATCCTGATGCCGTCTACAGCGGCCGGGGACCGTTCTCGCCCGCGGACATCTTGGAATCTCGGATGATCGCTGACCCTTTTCACCTCCTCGATTGCGCCATGACATCGGAGGGCGGATGTGGTGTCGTACTCGTGAGCGCCGAGCGGGCAGCCGAAAGCGAGATGCCGCTGTGGATCCTCGGTGGAGCCAGTGACTCATTCGGGCCTGCGTACACGGTCGCGCCGGTATGGGACTTCCAGCCGCGACCGGACTCCGATCCCGCCGGAATGGTGGGTGCCCATGCGGCGAAGAGGGCGTTCGCGACGGCCGGTCTGACCCCGGCCGATGTCGATGTCGCAGAACTCTACGATCCGTTCTCGTTCGAAATCATCAGGCAGTTGGAAGCATTTGGCTTCTGCTCGCCCGGCGAGGGCGGACCCTTCGTCGCAGAGGGGAACATCGGCCCTGGCGCAGTCCTCCCCGTCACCACCGACGGAGGGACGATGTCATTCAGTCATCCCGGAATCAACGCGCAGCAACTGCAACGCGTCATCCGGGCCGCTTTGCAATTGCGGGGGAAGTGCACCACCAATCAAGTCGCTCGAGCGGAGGTCGCCCTCTGCTCGAATGGCGGTGCGGGCGCCCTGTTCTGTGACGTGCTGCTGCTCGGACGCGAACGCCCATGAGCCTCTTGCTTCCCCAACCTTTGAGCGTCTCGACCCCACGACCGAGCTTCCGCAGTGAGGCCTACTGGGAAGGTTGTCGCCAACACCGCTTGCTCCACCAACGATGTGCCGTGTGCGGCTACCGCGGCCTCGGCGCATTTTCCGTCTGCGCGCAGTGCCACGCGACGTCACCGGTGTGGGAGGCCAGCGCCGGGAAGGGATCCCTCTACAGCTGGACGGTCGTGTGGCGCCCCCCCCGCCCAGGTTTCCGGGTGCCCTATGCCCCTGCCGTCGTCCACTTGGACGAAGGATTCTGGATGCTGAGCGCTGTTATCGGTTGCGAACCAGACGCGTTGCACGACGGTCTGCGGCTTTCCGTGGAGTTCCATCCTGCGTCCGACGAGATCACCCTTCCGTATTTCGCGCCGACGGCGTCGGGTCAGTCCTGAGAGGTGGGATCTCCCGTGAATGACAAGGTTTACATCCATGAGTACATCGACATCATCGGGCACAACCGTGGGCGGTACATGTACCACATGACTGCGAATTGGAGTCCTGCGGCACAAGAAGATCGGCACCAGCTCTGCTACGGCGTGTGGGGCGTCGTGGGGAGCACGGGACGGTGGCCACAGGTGGTCAACCTCTGGGAGGAGGACGGATTCGATGGTCTCGCCCGATCCTTTGGGCATGAACTTGGCCATCGCGATCTGCAGGACCCGAAGCTTGCGGCGTGGTGGGCGGCGGCAGCCGAGCTGCGGGCCGGAGGTGTCGATCGCCTGTTGGTTCCAGCTCCGTGGATGCCCACGATTGCGCAAGCTTGCTCGGCGGGGATACGAGGTGATGTCTACGCACACGAGCAGATCCAGGTGCCCAGAGGGAGCTCGGCACCGTACCTGGAGTTTGTTCACCGCGAGGTTGTCCCGGCGATGCAAGAGTTCGGGTGGGTTCTTGCCGGAGCCTGGGAGACAGCCCTGGTCGACGACAGCGAGTGCTTTCTACTCTGGGCCATCCCTACGTGGCAGGACTGGGCCAACCGGGAGAAGGCACGGCGCCACAACCCGGCATTGGTCGACTTGGACGCCCAAAACATGTCGTTGACCGAGCGCTTCTGCCGCATTCTGCTGGTCGACTCGGCGCTCTCCCCGATGCGTCTGGGCCGCCAACCGTCTCGCGCTGATCGGACTGAGGACTGGAAGGACTGAGACGACAGCCGCGCCCGGCTCTGTTCACTCCGCCTGATCGGGATGGGGCACGCCGACGTCGGATTCGCCATCTGCTCCCAGAGCAACCAGCTCTCGGCGCAGAACCTTTCCGACTTCGCTCCTCGGCAGCGCATCCATGTGACGAAAAGCCACGGGGATCTTGTAGGCCACAAGATGCTCTCGGCACAGTTTCTCGAGCTCGGCATCTGACGCGTCACCAACGACGAAGCCGACCGGCACCTCGCCCAGACGTTCATCGGGCAGACCGACGACAGCCACCTCGCCCACGCCGGGTGAGAGGAGAAGGACCTCTTCGACTTGCCCAGGGAAGACCTTGTTTCCTCCGCGATTGATGACGTCGCCGACCCGGCCTTCGATCCAGACAAATCCATCGCCGTCGATGCGGGCGAAATCCCCGGTGCGGACGTAGCCTTCGGGGTCAAGTCGATCATCGAGACTGTCCCCGTCCGCGTATCCGGAGGCCATGCGGGGAGGCTTCACCACCAGCTCTCCGACCGTCTCGACCGGTACCGCAGCCCCGTCCTCCGCCACCACCTTTATGGCCACGCCGGGGTGGGGTCGCCCTACTGCCCCGATCTTCTCCGGGTGGTTCCGCGCATCGTCAGCCGTCCAACCAATGACCTCTCCGATCTCAGCCTGGCCATAGCCATTGAGCACCGTGACACCGAACTTCTCGGTGAATCGACGAGCCGCGAGGGGCGACAACGGCGCGGTGATGCTCCGCACGTAGCGGAGCGGGGTGAGATCGCCCACATTGGCGTCGTCGGCCAGCATCACCATGGCGGCCGGCGGTAGAACAGTGGAGCGAATGGAGAAACGGCCGACAAGCATGGCGAACTCCTTCGTACCGAAGCGGTCCATGAGCACCAGGGACGCTCCGGCCCGGAGACCGAACAACACGTTGTAGATGCCGGCGTTGAGTGCGAGTGACACTGGTACCAGGTTGGGTGACGGTGGCCGAGTCGTATCCGCAGGCCGGCCGCGGAGCGGACCGAGGACGCGGTCGAGCAGCTCCAGGTATCCCGTGTGTGTCTGCAGGATCGGCTTCGGTTGGCCCGTGGTTCCCGACGTCCAGGTGACAAATGCCGTGTCGGGATCGTAGAGAGTGGGCGACATGGCCGAGACGTCGATACCAGCCGAATTGATGACGCAGGCGGGAGCCGTGGACGAGAGGACGTGATCCAACTCGGCCTGTGGCTGTCGCACGTTCGCCGGTACGAACACCGCGCCGGCCAGCCAGACCCCGAACATGGCAAAGACGAACTCTGGTCCGTTGGGCAGCTGGACGACCACGGCCTGGCCAGGCTCAACACCAGCAGACCGCAGCAGAGCGCCGATTCGCGATGCCTCCTCGCGCGCTGCCCCAGCCGTGACGCTCCGATCCACGGTGTTGATCAGGTTCTGATCGTCCGAGAAGGGATGGGACGTCAACAGGTCCGCCAGGCTG
Source organism: uncultured Acidimicrobiaceae bacterium (assembly GCA_963840435.1). Taxonomy (GTDB): domain Bacteria; phylum Actinomycetota; class Acidimicrobiia; order Acidimicrobiales; family RAAP-2; genus Bog-473. The sequence goes on from CAWIYY010000003.1 coordinate 1,254,789, forward strand.
CCCGCGGATTCCATCATGATCCGGCGTTGCCCCGATAAGGCCCTCCGGCGCCAGCACTCTCCGCGGATTGTGGCTCACCGCTGCGCAGCATCCAGCCGGCCGGGCGCTGGATGAAGAGCTCAAACAAGGAAACTCCTTTCCGGGGGCGGTTCGCCGTCCCGACCCTCCGGTCGAGAAGGATTGTACATTATATTTGTTTGGGACGGTCTCGTGCGGCACGGCATGCCTGCACCCAAAATAAGGAGTCCCGCAATGGCAGACAGCGGAAGTAGTTGGACGGGTTCTCCAGACCCGATCAAGATCGGCTGGCTCGGTTCGGCGCTTGACGGTCCTGACGGCGGGTACAACAAGATCCACCGAATGGCATTCGATGAAGCGCTCGAGGAAGGCCTGCTCGATCGTCCGGTGGAGTTCGTGCTCCACGCGGAGAACGGCTTGCCGCGCGGCTCAGCTCGCAATACGGCGGATGGTTTCAAGTACCTCGTCGACCAAGGTTGCATTGGCATCGCGGGCGCCTACAGCTCCGACAACGCGATCGTCGCCGCCCCCTTGGCAAACGAGCTCAAAGTCCCCCTGATCAGCTGGGCTGGTACCGAGCGGTTGGCCGGCGACTACTGCTTTCGACTCGGTAACGGGGACTGCGGTGGTGACGCCGCGCTCTGTGCCTCTTGGCTTGCCCGCAATGGGTATACCCGCGTCGCGGTTCTCAGCGAGGTATCACCAAATGGCGAAGAGTATTTTCGCTTCTTCCGCCAAGAGTGCCGCAGACACAACTTGAAAATCGTTTCGCTCGAGACCGTCAGCCAGACGCCGGCGAATCTTACGGAGAATCTGGACAGCCTCCGCCAGTCAAATCCTGACGCACTCTGCTACATGGGCTACGGCATGTTGGCGGCCCAAGGACTCCTTCGGAAGGCGCTGGACGAATTGGCATGGGACCCCCCGCGCATTATGGGTACAGCCTTCATGTTCTATTTGATGGGTTTCGACAAATTCGAGGGCTGGGTGGGAATCGACCAGTTCGACCCGAACAATCCGCTGATCGAGGGATTTCATCGGAGGTACGTCGAGCGACACCAACAGGATCCGCCAATGTGGCCCAACGCCATCCCGGTGTTGGCGTACGACACGGCTCGGGTGCTTGCTGAGGGCCTCTTTCGGGCACCCTCCCTCTCGGGACCGGGGCTTAAGGACGGGCTGGAGAAGATCCGATTCATGCCGAGCACCACCGGAGGGCCGCGCACGCATATAGCCGCCGCGCCCCACGAACACGGGATGTTCCGAGGGGACTGGCTGCTCTATGGCCGAGTACGCAATGCAAAGCTCGAGTTCGAGGGCCTCTTCGAGCCCTCGGAGTGACTCCGGCCGAACGGGAATCGGGGCCCCGTGACTCCGTATTTCAACCAGCCCCCACACGGGCACACCGCCAGATCGGAAAGGGACCCAATGGAAGTAGACGACCTCATAATGGTCAGCGTGGACGACCATCTGGTCGAACCACCCAATCTCTTCGACGGCCGACTCTCCGCGAAGTTTCAGGACAGGGCGCCCAGCGTGAAGCGACTGCCCGACGGCAGCGACGTGTGGGTGTTCAACGGCAACACGATTGCCAACATCGGGTTGAACGCCGTGGCTGGCCGGCCTCGAGAGGAATACGGCATCGAACCGACGGCGTTTGAAGAGATGCGACCAGGGTGTTTTGACGTTCATGAGCGCATCAAGGACATGAACGCTGGTGGAGTCCTGGGCTCAATGAACTTTCCGTCCTTCCCTGGCTTCAGCGCTCGCCTCTTCGCTGCCTGTCGTGATAAGGAGCTCGCTCTCGCCGTCCTACGCGCTTACAACGACTGGCACATCGACGAGTGGTGTGGCTCCTATCCCGGCCGGTTCATCCCAATGGCGCTGCCCGTCCTCTGGGATCCCGAGCTCTGCGCGGACGAGGTACGGCGAGTGGCCTCGAAAGGCTGTCACTCGTTGACCTTCACCGAGAACCCGGCCGCGCTCGAGTACCCGAGCTTTCATGACCCCTGGTGGGACCCACTGTGGAGTGCGCTATGTGATGAGCAGGTTGTGCTTTCGATCCATCTCGGCTCATCGGGCCAGCTCGCCGTGACCGCTCCGGACGCCCCGGTTGACGTGATGATCACGCTCCAGCCCATGAATATCTGCAGCGCTGCGTCAGATTTGCTTTGGTCTCGCGTGATCAAGGCCTTCCCAAACATCCGCATCGCCCTCTCTGAGGGAGGTACCGGCTGGATCCCCTACTTTCTTGACCGGATCGACCGGACGTACGAAATGCACCACAAGTGGACGGGACAGGACTTCGGCACCAAGTTGCCGAGCGAGGTATTCCGAGAGCATTTCCTGACCTGCTTCATCTCCGATCCGATTGGTGTTCAGCTTCGCCATCAGATCGGGATCGACAACATTGCTTGGGAATGCGATTACCCCCATTCAGACTCGTCTTGGCCCCACGCTCCCGAAGAGTTGGCTGAGGTCGCGACCGGAGTACCCGACCATGAATTGGAGAAGATCACTTGGGAGAATGCGTGTCGCTGGTACTCCTTTGATCCTCTCGCTCATCGGCCCAGGGAGCGATGCTCGGTGAGCGCACTACGAGCCGAGGCCATCGGACACGACGTGTCCATCCGCTCGTACGATCAAGGTCGGTTCGAACGAACGGGCAAAGGTGTGGACCTAGGCACCTTGGCCGCCGAGGCGACCGCCTAGCCGTTCAGACTCGCGGCGCCTCAAACGGGAGATCGAGGCCGAGCAGCTCTATGGCATTCCCCCGCGCCAAGCGGTTCACGATCTCGGGTGCTTGATCACCGAACTGATCGGCTGCCGCCTCGACCGAGTAGGGCCAGGTGCCGTCTTGGTGCGGGTAGTCAGTCTCGAAGACAACATTGCGTGGACCAACGCGATCAAGAAGGGCCATACCGACGGGATCTTTGAAGAAGCAACTCCAGATCTGCCGGTAATAGTAGGTGGAGGGCGGTTCGGGACAGTACAACTGCGAGTTGCTCCAGCCTCGGTGGGTTAGCCACACGTCATCGGCTCGTTCGAGCAGGTAGGGGATCCACCCGATCTGACATTCCGCGAAGAGCAGCTTGAGCTGCGGGAAGCGTTCGAGAACACCGGAGAACATGAAATCGGACATCCCCCCGATGCTGTTCCCAAAGAGGATGGTCGCCGGCACTGCGTCAGGCGCGTCGGGCGACGTTTGCGGCGTCTTGGTGCCTGAGCCCACGTGCATGCAGACGACAGTCCCCGTCTCTTGACAGAGCTCGAACAACCGATCCCAGTAACCCGAGTAGATGCTGGGGAGACCCAGAAAGGTCGGGAGCTCGCTGAAAGCTACAGCCCGGACATCCCGAGCCGCGTTGCGCGCCACCTCGGCTGTAGCGAGATCAACGTCCCAAAGCGGGATGAGGCACAGGGGAAGCAGTCGGCCCTCGCTCGCACCGCACCACTCCTCCACCATCCAGTCGTTGTACGCCTCGATACACAGCAAAGCGAGTGTCCGGTCTTTGCCCCACAGGAACTGTTGTCCGCAGAATCTCGGGTAGTTCGGGAAGCAGAGCTGCGCCTCCACTCCATTGAGACTCATGTCCTCCAGGCGTGCCTTGGGCTGCCAACAGCCCGGACGCATCTCGTCATAGGTGACTCCCTTCAGTACGACTTCCTCGGCCGGGAAGCCGGCCGCGGCGATGGTGCGCTTGACCGAGGCTCGATGATCCTCGTAGCACCACCAGGCAACGGGCGGGCCGTGGGTGCCGGGAGCTTCAACGTAGGAGGCCCCTTCGAGCTTGGGCACCCCCCCGGGCAGGTACTCGATGTGAGGCCCTGCGTCACGCATGTGGGTCGGCAGGCGACTGGACCATACGTCCGGAGGCTCGACCACATGCGCATCAAGATCCACGATCCAGGGAATCTTGTCGACGTCTGGTTCTCGGACGATCGTCATAGGTATATTATATCCAATCGGGTCGCTCGGGTGGATTCCAGGCAGGACACGGCGAGCTGGCACCAGAGGGACGCATGATTGAGACACGAGTCCACGAGGCAATCGAGAGATGAGCGGAACCCCCGGCCAACCTGACGACCTGCGTTGGGACCCGTTCGACGAATCACTCAAGGACGATCCCCATCCGGTGTGGAAACGGCTCCGTGACGAGGCGCCGGTGTACTACAACGAGCAATACGACTTCTGGACTTTGAGTCGTTTTGAAGACGTCGACAGAGCCCACCGGGATCCACAACGCTTCAGTTCTGCGCATACCACGGTCTTGGAGAGCATGACGGAGGAAGCTCAGACCGAGGGGATGATGATCTTCCTCGACCCGCCGGAACATACGGCGTTGCGCCGACTCGTGTCGAAGGCCTTCACGCCTCGTCGCGTCGCTGAGCTCGAGCACGAAATCCGGAGCCTCTGCGCGAGCCTCCTCGATGCTCAACTGGGCGAGACCAGCTTCGACTATGTGCAGGATTTCGGAGCCCGGCTCCCCGCCACGGTCATTGCCATGCTGCTCGGGGTTCCACCGTCTGACCGCGAGGATGTCCGCCACCACATCGATGGCCTCTTCCATCTTGAGCCCGGAGTGGGCATGGCGAACGAGACATCCATGCGGTCAGCGGGTTGGCTTTTCGAATACCTCGACCATTTGATCAAGGAGCGCGGACAGAGACCGCAGGACGACATGCTCACCGACTTGGTGCAAGCCGAGGTTTCCGGCATCGATGGCGTCCCCCGGCGCCTCACCTCTCAAGAATGCACGGAGTTCGGAATCCTTCTTGTCAGCGCTGGCACGGAAACTGTCGCTCGCCTCCTGGGGTGGGCCGGGCTTATTTTGGCCGACCATCCTGACCAGCTGGCCGAGCTGGTGCGGGATCCATCCCTCATACCAAATGCCATCGAAGAGCTTCTTCGATACGAGTCGCCGTCGCCTGTGCAGGGTCGATGGCTGACCCAAGAGACCGAGCTCCATGGACGGTTGATCCCCGCCAATTCGAAGATCCTCCTGCTGACAGGCTCTGCGGGTCGCGACGACCGTGTGTACCCCGAACCAGATCAGTTCGACATTCGACGTAACTTCCGATTGCACGTTGCATTCGGTTACGGCATTCACTTTTGCCTGGGTGCGGCACTCGCCCGAATGGAAGGCAAAATCGCTCTCGAGGAGACGGTCAAGCGATACAGCACTTGGACCGTGGACAAGGAGCATTCTGTTCCTCTCCACACCAGCACCGTGCGCGGCTATCAGCAATTGCCAATTCGCGTTTAGGCGGGCGGGACTGACGGGAAGTTCGCCTGTGCTGCCGCGATAGAATCTGGTTTCAACTACGTCCCAATATCCTACGTGCCGATTTCGCCCAAGAGATAGACTTTGCTTCTAGTGATGATCATCCCTGAAGAGCACGAGCCGCGCTGTCCGGGATCGGCGTGATGAAACCCCTCGGACGAGGCTGAGATGGCCGAACCGGTATCGCCGAACCTGCTGAACGACGATCAGCGGGCACGCCGTCAGCGCATCATCGACGCTGGCCTCGTGCTGTTGGAACGCAACGAGTATGAGCGCATTCAGATCAAAGACGTGGCCGAGGAGGCCGATGTTGCGCTTGGCACGCTCTATCACTACTTCTCGTCGAAGGAGCACCTCTTCGCCGAGGTACTCGTCAAGTGGGCGGCCACCCTGAGGTCCAGCCTTGCTCGTCATCCCCCACAAGGACTGACGCCACGCGAGAAGCTCACCGAGGCCCTTCATCGTTCGGTTCGTGCCTTCCAGCACCAGCCTCAGCTGGCCCGCCTCATCGCTTCACTTGAATTGTCGTCGGATCCATTCGCCACAGAAATCCTCGAGAGAATGGACCAGACCACATCCAGCGTGTACATGGAGTTGCTCGACGGTGTGGAGGCGGGTCGGGCCCGTATCATCGTGCGGACGGTGGATGCAGTCCTCGACAGCCAGTTGCGGGCCTGGTCCGCCGGCCGTCTGCCCATCACAGGTCTCTACGACTATCTCAGCGAGAGCATCGACCTCATGTTCGAAGGAGAGCCCGAGGCCATCGACAACGCTGATCCACAACCGCGTGGCGAAGTCATCAGCCTCGGCGGCGACGCGGGCGGGTGATGGCTTCGACATTGCCCCAGACGTTCTGGGAGCTCGTCGTTCACGCAGCCGACGAACAACCGGACGCCCTCGTTCTATCTGATGATCACGGCCGCTCGTTGACGCGAAGCCAACTCCGAGAAGCAGCGGGAGCCACAGCCGCCGCTCTCTCCGGTCGCGGGGTCAAACCCGACACCGTGGTCTCCTGGCAGTTGCCAACAACGATTGAAGCCGCAGTGCTGCTGGTAGCGCTAGCACGGATCGGTGCCGTCCAGAACCCCTTGATCCCAATCTTGCGTGAGCGGGAGGTGTCGTTCATCACCCGACAGGTCGGGACCGAGATGCTCATCGTACCGAAGGAATGGCGAGGTTTTCCGCACGGGGCCATGGCGCGGGACCTTGCCACGTCCGGCGATTTCGACGTGATGGAGATCAATCTGAACGATCTGAGTGCTCGTGGAGCCCGATACGGGCTCAACCTCCCGACCGAAGACGCGAAGAGCTTGCCGCCATCGCCATCGATGGACGGTCCCCGTTGGATCTACTACTCGTCAGGCACAACCGCCGACCCAAAGGGCGCGCGCCATACGGACGCCAGCATCATGTCCTCCTCCAACGCTCTGCTCGAACTGATGGGATTCGGAGAGGACGATGTCTATCCAATCCCTTGGCCGATCACACATATCGGTGGCGCGTCGGTCCTCGTATCGGGCATTCGCGGCGGAGTACACCTCGTTCTGTTCGAAGCCTTCGATCCTTCCGAGACTCCGATCAGGATGGCCATCTACAAGCCCACAGCCTTGGGCACGGCGGTTCCGTTCTTCCGGGCATACCTCGACGCAGCGGCCAACAACACCGATATAGCGCTCTTTTCCAACCTGCGATTCGGAACTTTCGGCGGCGCTCCTGTCCCCGGCGAGATACACCACGAAATGCGGGCCGCGTTCGGCGTGCCATTGGTCGGCAGCTGGGGTCTTACCGAGTTCCCAAACGCCACGTCCGCGGCACCCGATGACGCTCTCGAGATCCTCACGACGTCTGTAGGACGGCCGGCGTCGGGTGTCTCGGTCCGTGCCGTCGACGCCCAGGGAGACGTATGTGAAACAGGGATAGAGGGCGAGCTCCTTCTTCGAGGTCCACAATGCTTCTCCGGGTACGTCGATCCGACGCTCGACGAGGTCTCGTTCGACGTAGATGGATGGTTCCACACCGGTGACCTCGGCACGATCGATGCCGCGGGAAACGTCCGGATCACAGGCCGCCTCAAGGACATCATCATCCGCAATGCGGAGAACATTTCCTCCGTCGAGGTCGAAGAAATGCTTTACCGTCATCCCGCGGTCGCCGAGGCGGCCGTACTCGGACTGCCAGACACACGCACGGGAGAGCGAGTCGTGGCGGTTGTGGTTCCGCAGAAGGGACGCGACGTGGAGCTGGACGATATCCGTGAGCACTGCCGGCGTGAGGGTCTCGCCATCCAGAAGTGTCCCGAGCAGCTGGAAATCGTCGATGCGCTTCCCAGGAATGCAATGGGCAAAGTGCTCAAGCAGGACTTGCGCTCGGGTCTCCTCTAGCGGCCGCGTCCGGCACTGTCGACGCCTACCCGCGCTACAACCGTCAGCGCAGTTTCCACTCACCCCGCTTCCGTTGCGTAAAGAGCTCTTGGCCTTCTTGCAGCGCCTGGGCGCTCGTGCCGAGCTGAAGGAAGACATTTCCGAGGCCCAGAGCCTGCTCCCGCGAGAGGCTTCGTGCAGCCCACAAAGTCCGCAGCGTTGCCTGCACGCTCGTCGGGGGTTGCAGCGCAATGACCTCTGCGAGCGCTCGGCTGGACTCGAGGAGCTGCTCTGCGGGGACAACGTCGCACACCAGTCCGGACTGACGGGCGGTCCGCGCCGACATTCGCTCATCCGCCCCCACCAGGCTCATCCGCACCAGGTCCCCGAAGGCCATCCTGTTGGTCAGCAAGATTGGCTCATAGACAGCCGTCATCCTGAAACTCACATGCGGATCAAAGAACGTGGCACTCTCTGCCGCGATGATGATGTCGCTCTCGCCGAGGAGGTAGAACCCTCCCCCACAGGCCATGCCGTTGACCGCGGCAACTATGGGCTTCCATAACCCCTGACTCTTCGGGCCGATCTTTTGGCCTGGATCATCGTAGGTAAACGGATCAAATTCCTCGTCAGCGGGAATATCACCACGATCGATGCCCGTGCAAAAGGCTCGATCTCCCGCACCCGTCAACACGACAACCCTTACCGCATCGTCGAGGCGAATATGGCGCCAAAGCGCGGCGAGTTCATCTTGCATGCGCTCGTTGAACGCATTGTGCACTTCAGGCCGATTGAGCGTCACTTGCGCGACGTAGTCGCGAACCTCGTATGTGATCGTCGTCAGACCATCCGGAATGACCACGGGGCTCATCGGTCGAACATAGCAAACGTCGGCAACGGAACCGCCCCGTCTGTCTGTCTCTTTCGTCGTGATGACGCGCGATTCGGGATCGCAGCCACGCCTTGAGTACAGCGAAAGCAGGAAGTCACCACAGGCGCCATCCTCGGCCGAGCCGGTGCACACACTATGTAATATCATATGCAAATCCCCACATGGGCCGTCGTCTGCTCGGATCGGTTCTGTTCGACGTTGCACGAAAGAGGTATTTCGAGTTATGGGCTGGTTCTCTTGCGCCGGACGGGACATTTCTCACAAAAGGGCCGTGGTCAGCCCACAGTTCCGTCCGGGACACTCATGAATTCAAAACGGGGCAACGATGGGTCCATCGACTCGGCAGAAAGCGTCGGCGCTGTCGGCGTGGAGAATGATGCCGAAGGTATCGACTTGAGTCGGCTCTTCCGCCTTGATGGGCGAGTGGCGCTCGTCACTGGGGGCACTCGCGGGATCGGCCGCGCCATCGCGGAGGGCTTCGGGCTTGCCGGCGCTCGCGTGGTCGTGGCGAGTCGCAAGGCCGAGGCGTGTGCCGAAACCCAGGAGGCATTGCGTTCGATGGGTATTGACGCCGATGGCATCGCCTGCCACATGGGCTCCTCCAGTGACGTTCAGGCCCTCGTCGCAGCAACCGTCGACCGCTGCGGTGCCATCGACATCGTGGTCAATAATGCGGCGAACGCCCTGGCCGAGCCCATTGGTAGCTTCACCGAACCGGGGTTCACAAAATCGTTCGACGTCAATGTCAAGGGCCCGCTTTTTCTCATCCAGGAATCACTTCCGCACTTGCGCGCCTCGGATCATGCGTCGGTGATCAACATGGTTTCGGCGGGAGCCTGGCTCTTTTCTGGCACGGTCGCCCACTATGCCGCCGCCAAGGCGGCCATGGTCTCGTATACCAAGGCGATGGCCGCCGGCCTTGCCCCTGAAGGCATTCGGGTCAACGCCCTCGCTCCGGGTTCGGTCGACACCGACATGACACGCGCCACCGGACCAGCAGCCACCGCCGGTATGGCTCGAGCGGCTTTGCTGCGACGGGTGGCGAACGCCTACGAAATGGTGGGGCCGGCACTCTTTCTCGCCTCCGATGCTTCCAGCTACGTGACGGGCACCGTGATCCACGCCGATGGCGGTCTCGTCACCCGCTGACGGAGCGGCGAATCATTCAGTTGGCGGGACCTCGACGCCGAAGATGTCGCCGCAGCGCGCCTCGGTCATGGCCGCAACCGGCAGCTCGAGGTTCAGCTCGTCCGCCAACGCCAAGACTGCCTGCAAGTCCTTGCGTGCAAGGCCGGCCGCGGCCTGCATGGCCCCGACCAGCCCCTGGTCATCAGCAGAGGTGAAGGGAGCCGCCGTCTTGCGGAACATGAGTGTGGTTGGGCCACCGGACTGAGCATCACTGGCCCTCACGACCTGCGCCAGTTTGGCGAGTTCAATGCCAGCGGCCTCAGCCAATACCTGCGCTTCGTGGGCAGCGAGCCACCCCCCGTATTGCACGAGGTTGCGGGCAAGCTTGGCCGCCAACCCCGTGCCGAAAGGACCCATGGTCACGGTGAGCGAGCCAATGGCCTCGAACAATGGGCCGAGCCCAGCGATCACTTCGGGATCGCCTCCACACATGCAGACCAGGTTGCCGGCCGCCGCCGCCGCCGGCCCACCGCTCACGCCGCAATCGATGATGGGCACACCGAGCGCAGTTGCTTCGGCGCCGATGGCCGCGACACACGCCGAGGTGATCGTGCTCACCACGACAACCGTGGTGCCAGCTCCACCTGATGCGAGCGCGCCCTGGGGGCCCGAAAGTACGGCACGGACCTGCTCGTCGTTGACGACGGCAACGACGACGATGTCGGATTCCCGAGCAAGCTCGGCTGGCGAACCGACGACCGTTGCATAGTCCGAGTGCTTGTGGGTCGCCTCGCCGCGGACGTCGCACACGACCAACGGCAACCCGGCGGCATGCACATTGCTGGCGATACCGCCGCCTATGGTGCCAAGCCCGATGACCCCAATCGTCGGACCCGATGTGTGCTGTTCTGCGACCAAGAGTGATCCCTTCTCGCCGGGCAGGGAGAGCTGACGTTGACGTATTGTCGTCGCGTTTGTCAATCTAACTCGGCGCCTGCGATGTGGGCATTCGTAGAGGCATCTCTTCGCACGCCTTCGGCCGGCAACCCACCCGCGGGCTCAGGTGAAGTCGGACCCGCCATCGACGTTCACATCGGCTCCGGTCATATAGCTGTTCACAAGGGAGCCGAGGAATGCGATGACTGGCCCGATCTCCGTGGGACTGCCTGCTCGTCCCAGATAGGCGGGATGACCGAAGTCTTCCGCGATGACCCGCATCGCATCGGTGAGGCTGCTGCTGTCCACACCACGTTCGAGAGGGAGGCTGCGGAGGTAGCCCTGCATCCCTTCCGACAGGAAGGACCCCGGTGAGACGGTATTCACAAGGATGCCCTCGGGTGCCAACCACTGGGACAGATTCTTTGTCAGGCTGCTCAGGGCCGCCTTGGCCGCGGTGTACGCCACGAGGTCGGGGCTCTGCCGCTTGGTGGAGTGTGCCGAGACGTTGACGATCCTCCCGAACGAACCGCGGCGCAGAAGAGGCAAGGATCGACGAACCGTGCGGACCGCACTGAACACCCCAATATCGAATGTGTCCCGCCATTCGTCGTCGTCAAGCCGGTCGAAGGATCCGATCCCGACGTCGACCGGTCCCGCGGCATTGACGAGGACTTCCAGGCCATCCCACCGTTCACCGAGACGGTCGATGGCCGAGTTGACTTCGCTCAGGTCCGTAAGGTTCGCGGTCAAGAGAACGCCATCGGGGCTCCCTACGGAGTGCAGGGTGGCGACCGTGTCATCGAGTGCGTCACTGGCCCGGGCGAGAACCGCCACCCGGGCACCTTCACCGGCAAACGTCTCGGCGGCGGCGCGGCCCATGCCCCGCGAGCCGCCCACCACAAGCACGCGTGCGTCAGCCAGCCCGAGATCCACTCCCCTCCTCCTGTTCACTTGACCGGTTCGAGCCTGTCAGGCATTGGCATCGGCGAGCAACCTCCGGGCTCCGTGCCGAAGCCAAAGGGTCCCGCAGAGGTTGGACCCTCGGCTAGAGGCTCTCCCAGGCAGCGCTGGCCACCGGTGATGGCGCGATCGATTCGTCAACCGGAGCCGGGTCCACATCGCTCCCTTGCGGTTGCTGTCCGTCGGGTCGACGAGTGGCCACGAACGCAGTCGTGCGTAGGGGGATTTCCTTGATGAGCCAGCTCAAGACGAAGCCAAGAACGACGAAGGGCACAGCGACCAAGAACGTCGTCTCGATCGAGTGACTGAAGGCACTGATGACAAAGGTGCGCTGGGCAGCGGGAAGATGCGCGATTTGCGCAGGATTGGCAGTCACGTTCGAGCCGCTGACCAACTTCAGCTCGGCTGACGTGGCGTGCAACTTGAGCTGTGAGATCAGACGGTTGGCGAAGACGGCACCAAGGACGGCCACCCCGAATGCTCCGCCGATGGTTCGGAAGAACGTCGCAGTCGCCGTGGCCACCCCAAGAGCGGAGTGCGGCACCGCGTTCTGCACGGCGACGACCAGCACTTGCATGACCAGCCCTATGCCGAGGCCGGTGATGAACATGAAGACCGCCACTTCCCCGTAGGGAGTATGCGGTCCAAGCTGGGTGAGCGAGAACAGGCCGAGGGAGAGGACGGCCGTGCCCACGATCGGGAATACCTTGTAGCGCCCGGTGCGGGTCACGATGCGCCCGCTCGTGATGAAGGTGATCAGCATCCCGCCGATCATGGGCAGCAGTTCGAGGCCTGAAAGGGTCGGCGAGGCTCCGTGGACGATCTGGAGATACAGGGGCAGGTAGATGATCGCCCCGAACATGGCGAAACCGATGATGAACCCCACGCCCGAGGTGGCGGTGAACGTCCGGTTCTTGAAGAGCCAGAGGGGAATGATGGGCTCGGAGGCCCTGGTCTCGATGTAGCAGAAGATGCCGAGCGACACCAGGGCGACGAGCCCGGTGCCGATGATCACCGGAGAGCCCCAGGCGTATTCGGAGCCCGCCCACGTGGTGAGCAAGATGATGCAGGTGACACCGACCGAGAGGAAGGCGGTTCCGGCCCAGTCGATCTTGTGCGGTACCCGCTTGACCGGGAGATGAAGCACGGCGGCCACCACGAAGAGGGCGACGATACCGATCGGAACGTTGATGTAGAAGATCCAGCGCCAGGACAGGTGCTCGGTGAAGAAGCCGCCGAGCAGCGGACCCGCCACATTCGTGATGCCGAAGACGACGCCGAAGTAACCCATGTACTTGCCCCGTTGCCGGGCCGACACCACGTCGCCCATGATGGCTTGGGAGCCGACCATCAGCCCGCCGGCCCCGACGCCCTGGATCGCCCTGAAGGCGATGAGTTCGACCATGGACTGGGACAGGCCGGACAGCACGGAGCCACCCAAGAAGATCACGATGGCCAGCTGGAAGAGCGCCTTGCGGCCGAAGAGGTCGCCCAATTTTCCCCACAGCGGCGTGGAGATGCAGGTGGTCAGGAGGTAGGCCGTCACCACCCACGACAGATGGTTGAGCCCGTGCAGGTCGCCGGCGATCGTTGGGAGTGCCGTCGCAACGATGGTTTGGTCGAGCGCGGCCAGGGCCATCCCCATCATCAGAGCGCCGAGGATCACCAGGATCCGGCGGTGCTCGGCACCGGCAGCCTCTTCGTCGACTGGCGCCGTCGCCAACTCAGTCACGGGCCTCGTCCATGTCTCGATCGAGGTCCTCGGCAAAGCGACTGAGCAAGTCGGCCAGGTCGGACAGGTCGTCGTCGTCCCAATCTTGCAAGAGCCGGTCGAGCCAAGCCCGGCGGGCCCGCCTCACCCGTTCGATCGTCCGGCGCCCGGCCGGGGTCAGGCTGATTCTCGACGATCGGCCGTCGTCGGGGTCGGACTGCCGTACGACCATGCCATTGCGCTCGAGCTGTTGGACCTTGCGGGTCACCGTCGGCGTGTCGACTCCCAGCATCTCGGCGAGATCGGTGATTCGGAGGGACTCGGCCTTCGCGGCAAGCTTGAAAAGCAGCGTCGCTCCGGCTCGGTCGAGCCGGACCCCCGCCAGTCGTAGGAGCCGCTCGTGCACGCGCACTTGGGTGATCGACCTCGCGACCGACTGCAACGCCTCGTCGAACCGGTCGATGGGAAGGGCCCCCAGATCCGGCTGCTCGGCATCGGTCTCAATAGTTGCTTTCAGCACGTAAATACTATACCAGCCGGTCTCCGAAATCTGCGTCGGCCGCGCGGCGATCTCGGAGCTCGTACCGCGTCATCCAACGTTCGCCCTGTCGCCTACCGGCACATGCGTGGCACGATCGACCCGCGTCGAGGAGGATGGGTTCGCCGGCGGACCCTCCGTCGGGTGCGCTGGCGGGCCATTGCCATGACCGGAATCGAAGCTTCGACCTCTCCCCCTGCCTTGCCGCGCTGGTTTGGACCGAGAGCCAGCCCAGATGATCCGGCCGTCTCAGCCCTGATCGACCGCGTCGCGTCCGGGGCCGGATGGGCGGACATCGGCGGTGGGTTCAACCTCAACCTGCGGATAGACGCTGAGCCGCCGGTTGTCCTCCGGGTTCACAGGCCCTGGGTCCGCCGCGGGCGGGTCGCGGGACTGCGGCGCTTGCGGGAACGGCTCCAGCGGACGCAAGTCCGCGTCGCTCGGCCGATTCCGATTTCCGGCAGCGACCTCCTGAGGGTCGCTGATCGTTGGGCTGAGCTTGAGGAGTTCATCGATCACGTCCAGCCACGAATGGACGAGGACTCCTGCGTCCGACTCTTCGAGGAGCTCGGACGCCTTCACACTGCGCTCAAAGCAGTCTGGGAGCCCGGTCCGCCCGATCCCCTCGACGACCACAGAACCTTCGGCCAACTGCGTTACTCGGTCGGCTTCACACGCCGCAGGCTCGGACCCCGCAGCGAACCGGTCGTGCATCGGATGCACCAACTGACTGGCGAGCTCTCCAAGCTCCGGAAGGAGGTCGAACTGCCATGCGCTCCGATTCATGGGGACTACAAACTGGGCAACGCGGGAGAACTGTCAGACGGCTCATGGGCCACCTTCGACCTGGATTTCGCCAGGGTCAGGGAGCGGCTGTACGACATCGCGGCCAGCCTGCACCACGTCGCAGCGGGCGGTGCATTGCTCGAACCGCGACGACTGCTCGACGCCTACGAAAGCACGGCTCCGGAACCGTTGACTGGCGACGAGTACCGATGGCTCCCCGGGGCTCTCGCCCTTGTACCCCTGCACTGGGCTGCCACCGCCGGGCTCGTGGGCGACGGCATCCGCGAGGCCGAAGGCGCGATGACCGCTGCCGAGGCCTGGGTGGTCGCGCCGGGCTGAACTCTGGTCGTAGTCCGGCGGCCGCGCGAGGGGGACTGGAGTTCTGAGGCTAGGGAACCGTTCGGTATCGCTCCGAGTTGAACTGCCCCCAGATCGCCGGGTCCGCGCGATTCGCGCCGAAGCAAACGACGCCTGGCACGGCACTAGTCCCGGCGACCCGTGTAGAGGGCAGTCACAAACTGCCGTCTCACGACGTTGCCGGGTGTCTCCGTCGCGATGCGTTCCACCTCATCGAGAATCCGGAGCTGCTCGTCCGCCGTGCGTCGGATGACGGTCGCCATCGATGCGTACAGACCGCGGGCCTGAGCGGGTGTCAGTTCATGGATCCACGTGATGATCTCGCTCGTGACGTCGTGGAGTCCGGCCCAGCGACTCATGTCACGCCGTCGGTGCGACTCGTCGAGCTGGAATGGGGGGCGACCTGGTTCGTCAAAGGCGCCACGGGTTTCGGGTCCCAAGACGTGCTCGACGGCCCGGCTGAACTCGTCAGGCTGATCGGGATCGCGGAAAAGAGTCCACCACAGCGCGACCCATCCTCCCGGTTTGAGCGCGTGGCCGAGTTTGGACAAGCCCACCTCTTGGTCCACCCAATGAAATGAGGTGGCGGCCACGGCCAGGTCGAAGGTGTCGTCGGCGAACTCGGCCTCTTCGAGGCTCGATGTCACCACGTGCAGCTCGTCCGAGGCTGCACTGGAGCGCAGGTAGGAAGCCATTGAAGGATCCGGCTCTATGGCTGTCACGTGTGCCCCCGCGCCCAACAGGCGCCGAGTAACCAGACCAGTGCCGGGGCCGATCTCGAGGGCCTGCGTTGTCGGACCGAGGTCGCAGCGTTCTACGAGGGTCTCGTAGACGGCTTCGGGGTAGTCCGGCCTCCCGGCGTGGTAGCCGATCGGATTGAATCCGAAGAGTCGTCGGCCCTCATCACGTTGTACCTGACTTCCTGGCTCGCTTGGGTGCACCGTCGCCCAGCCTACGGATCATGGTCGGCGCGGGGTGGGCCAAATCGCCGCCGGCGAGGTGTGCAAACTCGCCACGCCTCGAGCCTCACCTGCTTTCGTTATCGGACGGTAGAGGGACCGGAAGCGACTTCGTGGTAGCCCTTCGCACCGATCGTTCTCGCCAACGGGCTCCAGGGGTCCTGTTCCGACTCGAGCTGGTCGAGGACGTAACGAAAGTCGTAGCGGGGAGCCCAGCCCAACTCGGAGCGCGCTCGCTCGTTGTCATAGACACGGTCGACGCGAGGAAACATCCTCCATCCCCGTCTGGCGTATTCAGCAGGCTGATCGGGAAAGAGGCGGCGCACGACGGCCGGGGCATCTCGGGCCAGCTCAGCCACATCCCTCCGGGTGAACGGGGTGGTCGCGCTGATGACGTACTTGGCAAACCCGAGCTCGGGGGCACGGTCGTCGGCGAGGAGATGTGCACCGACGACGTCCTCGATATCGACGCGTCGGTAGAGATACTCATTCGCTTTGACGTTCCCATCGATGAAGGTTGACGCGATCTCCGAATCGTCATCAGTTTCGGGGAAGAACCGTGATGTGCGCAACACCACCACCGCCAAACCATGGTCCCGCGCGACCAGCTCGCACACGTCCTCGGCGGCCGTCTTGGTCACCCCATAGACGTTCCTCGGAAGAGGACGAACGTCCTCGGTGATCCACGCGGCGGGCGAACCGGGGGGAGGCACGAGTGCTCGGCCGAAGGCACTGGTCGTGCTGGTGAAAACAAACCGGCTGACACCGGCGGACACCGCCTCCTCCAAGAGGACCGTGGTCCCGATCACGTTCGTCTCAACAAAGGCCTGGCGGTCGTGAGTGCCGATGTGGGGTTTGTGCAGGGTCGCTGTATGCAGGACCGACTCCGCACCCTCGATGCAGTCCCTCACGAGGGGGCGATCGGCAATTGATCCGACCCGGGTCGTAAAGGGCGAGTCGAGCACATCGAGGCCCACGACGTCTCTGCCCTGGGCGAGCAAGGTTCGAACGAGCGCCTCGCCCAGGTGCCCGGAACTGCCCGTGACAAGGACCTTTCCCTCCGCCATGCCTCGAGACTACGTTGCCTCGGGTTTCCGAGCATCGCCGCCTTGTGCGACTGAGCCAGTCCCTGTCGCCCGGGTCGGTGGCGAGCCGAGGCTCAGCCCAATGTCGTCGTCGTCACTCCCTGGCCGATGGTCGTCGGGGTCGATTGGACCGAGCCAGTCGTCGACGTGGTCGAGCTCGGCGGCTCGGTCACAGTCGTCGATGTCGGTGGGACTGTCGTCGACGGCACGGTGGTGGACGACGGAGCGGTGGTTGTGGTCGAGGTGGACGTTGTCGTCGGGGCGACGCCGGTGTCGGGCGACACGCAACCCGCCGGTGGCGTGGTGGCTCCAGTTTGACCTGGCATCAAGACCGTTCCGGCGCAGCCAAAGTCCGAGAAGGTCGATTCGCTGCTCGTCGTGGAGCCGTCGGAGAAATGCGCCACAGAGCGGGTCTGACGAATGTAGCCAGAGGCGTCGATGGAGACCTGCACCGTCGTCCCCGTGAAGCCCTGTTGCTTCAAGATAGCGGACGAATCGGCAATCGCCTTCGCCTGCTCCGCGTTGAGACCCGGAATGTCGGCACCCTGGGCCGGACTGATCGAGATCGTGTAGATGGTGACGGGAACGCCGTCGACGGTGCCCGTTCCCGTCTGGTCGGCCCCGGTGATCATGCTTTGGTCGAGATCGAGATACCCCGTCGGGCTCGAGAGCCCGCCCATCGCCAGCGCACCTTGCCGCGCGCCCAACGTGCCCTCCACGAGGCCGGCGAACCCGGAAAGGGGTGCACCGGGCCCGGTCTCAGAGGACCCCGGGGCAAGCCCGTAGTTGGCACCACCGAACTCCCAGACGTCGGTGCCATCGTCGCGCAGGGTGATCTGCCCGAGACCGGTCACGTTCGACACGGCGACCATTGCAAAGGGGTCGGTATCGATTGTTCCATGTCCCGTGGTGACCGAACTCGCCTGGGGGGATGGACCACCGACGCTGCCCGTGCAGACCTCTGTAATGGGAAGGGGGCTCGTCGGGAGCGGGGCTCGTCGCGCCGGGACCGCCGCCGACGATCGCCCCCACGCCGCTGCCAGTCGAGTTGGAAGTCACGTGGCACGTCGGCGATGCCGTCGTCGTAGTCGTGGTGACCGTCGGCGGAGTAGGCGGGTCGAACTCGTAGCTCACGTTGAAGCTGCCTGAACTCGTGGTCGCGCTCAGGGCCGAGATGACTTGTCGCTCGGCAACACCTCGCGTGAGGTGCGGGGTCGCAGCCTTGGCAGGTTTGGCCGTTGGTCCGCTCGACGACAGGGCCAGCGCGACGGGAACCGCCAGGGCGGCGATGCACGCCACGCTTGCCACCACCACCCACATGCGGCGCCGGTTGACCCGACGGGACGAACCCTCGGGCGAATCCTCGAACCAGAGACCTTCGTGCTCGTCGCTCTCAGCCATGGCCTGCACTCCTTCTCAGCGGGGGCATCGGGGCGTCAGGTGGTCGTCGTCGTGGACAGACTCGTCGACGTCGATGGTGTCGTCGTGCTCGTCGAGGTCGTTGCTCCCGACGGAGTGGACGAACTCGTGGTCGTCGAGGGCGAGGTCGGCGTGACGGGTGCGATGGTGGTCGGGGTTGGTGGGTTCGGGGCCGTCGTGCTCGTGCTGGTGGTGGTCGACGTTGTCGGCGCGGTGCCGGTGTCGGCGGAGACACAGCCTGACGGCGGCGTCGAGATGCCCCCCTGGCCCGGCATCAGGACGGTGCCGGCGCATCCGAAGTTCGAGAAGTGGGCGTCGAGTGTCACCGTCCCGCCGTCGCTGAAGGTCACGGTGGACGCCGACTCACGAATGAATCCCGACGCGTCGATGGAGACGAGATCCTTGATGGTCTGGTAACCCTCTCCTGTCAAGGCCTGGATCGCCGCGTTGATCGCACTCTGTTCCTCGGAGCTGGTGCCGGGAGCCGCGGCCAGAGAGGCTGGATCGATCGTCAGCTGGTACTGCGTCACGGCCACCCCGTCGACCGTCGCCGTCCCGACTTCGGTGGCGCTGGTGACTGCCGGCTCGACGAGGTCGAGGTATCCCGTCGGACTGGCCATGCCCATCATGGCGACCGGACCTTCCCTCGGCCCCAGCGTCCCCTCGACCAGGCCGGCGAAGCTTGGGAGAGAACTCCCGCCGGCGTCGCTCGACAGCGGGGTCAACCCGTTGTCGGTGGAGCCGACTTCCCAGACGGTCGTGGGATCCACCCGTACACCGACCTGGAGCCCGCTCACCCCGTTCGAACTGATGGCAGCCGACGCCGCCATTGCCATCGGATTGGTGTTGATCGTTCCCGACCCCTGCACTTCAGTGCTCTGGAGGGCCGGGGTGGTCGGGCACCCGGGGCCGTCGCAGCTGGGCCCAGACGATGTGTTGTTCTGGAACGGCGACTCGTTCAGCTGGTAGCTGAAGGCGAAGTTCCCAGAGTCCGTCGTGGCGCTCAGCGCGGCAAGGACTGATCGCTTGGCGATGCCGCCGCTGACCGTGACGTGATGGTGCGCCGACGCCTGTGGAACCGGTGCAGGCCCGGAGGAGGCCAGAAGCCCGACCGGGACGCCGATGAGCGCCACACAGGCGGCCACTCCGAGCACGATGCCGGCGCGACGTCGATTCGAGCGCTCCCGGGGCGACCCCGACCCCTCGTCGATCCACAGGTCGCTTTCGTCGGAGGGCTGCTCCGCACCGTGTGCTGCCGTCCCGTCGCCCATCGTGGCACCCCCCTTGTCGGCCCAAAGCCGACTGTGGCGCTTCACCCGCACGACACGCGGGTTCCAGGCCAATCGTACCGAAGGTGCGACCGCACGTCCAGGCTCTGAACCCGAATCCGTAAAATTCGTTATGGCGCCTCTGACCAGGGAGAGGTCGACCCTTCCGGCGCGCAGGAGCCCGGCCCGCCCGGCCGACTCGAGCAGGACCCGGGCGGTCGTTCGCGACTTGGACACGTCCTCTCCGAAACGGCTTTCGAGCACCCTGGCGAGCTCGTCGACGTCCCCGAGCTCCTGGCCCGAGGCGTCCTCGAGGACCCGGCGGAACAAAGGGACCGCCCAGCAGGCCTCGGCCAGGGCACCCCTGTGCACGGCGGGGTCGGTCGAAAGGCAGCGTCGCCCGCGGTCGCTGAGCACGACCTGGCCGGATCGCCCCGCGACCAGCCCGAAGAGCCTGGCGTTGGCCAGCCGACTCAGAAAGGCCCCGTTGCGGACCCCGCTGTAGCCGAGTGCCGAGGCGAGGGTGTCCACGTCGGTGCGACCGCCCGCTCGGGCGACGGTCTGCGCGAGGGCCAGCGAGGCCTCCAGGCCATAGACGACCGAGCGATACAGCGAGCGCGCCATACGTGCACTATGACTCTCCGACCAAGCAGCCGATCGAGCCACGCCTCCTCTCGCGGTGTGGAACCCCTCTAGCTTTCCAGGTCAGTGGACCTCGGCAGCCCCACCTCGGCCGGGACGAACCCCTATTCTCTGGCCCGTGCAGACGATGACCTCGAGTCTCCGAACTTGAGGGAACGATGACCACGGCCGTACAGGACGGTGACGGGGGGATGGCGGGCGGGGTCGCGCTGTCCCCGGAGACGGCCCGGCAGCTCGGCGCCCTCTATGCCCGGATCGTCGAGTCGGTGCAGAGTGTCCTGTACTCGGACGACACCAGGATCCAGCTCGCGGTCGGGTGTCTCCTGGCCCAGGGCCACCTGCTGGTGGAGGACCTCCCCGGCCTGGGGAAGACCACATTGGCCAAGGCCCTTGCCCGCTCGTTGGGACTCGACTTCCACCGGGTGCAGTTCACCGCTGACCTGTTGCCCGCAGACGTGACCGGTGCCATGGTCCTCGATCGGGATGTTGGGGAACCCACGTTCCGTCCAGGCCCGATCTTCACCAACGTGTTGATGGCAGACGAGCTGAACCGGGCATCAGCTCGATCCCAGTCCGCTCTCCTCGAGGCGATGGAGGAGCGCCAGGTCACGGCCGACGGCACGACCATGCCCCTGCCGCGACCCTTCATGGTCCTTGCCACCCAGAATCCCTTCGACGCGGCCGGCACGTCACCGCTTCCCGCCGGCCAGCGCGACCGTTTCCTCCTTCGGCTGTCGATGGGCTACCCGAGCCGTGCACACGAGGATCGGCTGCTGGCGCGGGCCGGTCCGTCTTCACCCGTCGACACGCTCGAGCCAGCGCTGAGTCGATCCGAGCTCGACGCATTGCTGCGCGGGGTCAACGACGTGCACGTGTCCGAGGCGATTCGGGGCTACATCCTCGACATCATCGCCGCCAGCCGCTCCCACCCCGCGCTGGCGGTCGGCGCGTCGCCGCGGGGCGCCATTGCGCTGCAGCAGGCTTCCTGCGCCATGGCTTTGGCCGCGGGCCGGCACTACGTCGTCCCCACCGACATCCAGCGAGCTGTCGAGCCCGCGCTCGGCCACCGGCTTGTCCTCCTGCCCGGGAGCGAGCGCTCCGGCACCGGTGTCCGCGAGGTCGTCACCGACCTGGTCAACCAGATCCCCCTCCCGGGACCCGAGACACTGGCCGACACCCGAACCGGGAGCTGAGGCCGTGGCCCGCGAGACCACCACGCGCGGCCACTCTGCACTGCCCGAGCCCGACGCGGGCCGAGGCTCGGGAGTCACCCGAGTGCGACCGACCTGGCGGGGGGTGTCCGTGGCCGCCGTCGCCGTCATCCTGCTGGCCGTTGCCGTCGGCACGGGAGACTCGACGCTCCTGCTCGTCCTGGTCGTTGTCGCCCTTCCCCTGGTGATCGCCCCCGTCGTGGTCCTCGTGCGTGCGCACCGGGCTGCCGGCGCCGAGGTCCACATGATGGTCACCCCACCGCTGGCACCGGTTGGTGCTCCGTGCGGTCTCCTGGTCCAGCTGTCGCATTCGGGCGGGACCGACCTCCCTCCGTTGAGTCTCGACCGACCGTCGGATCACTGGAGCACCGGAGTCCCCAGCGGACGGCCCTCGACCCGACCGGAACGACCACGCCTTGCGTTGGCCACCGACACCGGCCGGCTGATCCGCTGGAAGCGGATCGGATCCGACGCCAGCGCGTCGTCGACCCTGCCGTTGCCGACGCGGCGACGCGGCGTCTTCACCATTGGCCCCTTGCGTCTGTGGGTGCACGATCCCTTCGACCTGTTCGGTCTGACCGTCGCCAGCGCCAGAGGGGTGACACTCGTGGTCCACCCTCCGGCCGTTGACGGCCTGGCGCCGGCGGCAGTTCGTCCCGGACTGAGCGGGTCGACCCAGTTCGGAGACGGACCTCTCCGCGTCCACACCGATGATCCCGCCGGGGAGTGGAGCGGGCTCCGGCCCTACGAGCCGGGGGACCGCCTGCACCTGCTCTCCTGGCAGGCAGAGGCCCGATCCGGTGCTCTCCTCGTGCACGACTTCCGCCCCGACTCCGAGGACGTCGTCACGATCGTGGTGGACGACCGGGCCGGCGTCCACCGCCGCCCTGCCTTCGAGAAAGCGCTCGGCGCCGCGGTCGGGCTCGCCTCTGCCGCTGAAGGTCGGGGCACGGAGTACGACGTCTCCACGCTTTCGGGGCGCCGCGTCCGGGGATCGGCCACTCCCGACGGCCTCGTCGCACTGTTGACCTTCCTCGCCGAGACCCAGCCCACTCGCTCGAGCAGCCACGGCGGGACGTCTGGACCGCCACTCCCCACGGGCGCACTGGTGATCACGACAGCCACCGCTGTGCCCACGCTTCCGCCGTCTCTCGGTCGCGGCTCGGTGGTGGTGGTCGAGTAATGCGCCTGCTTCGACGCCTCGGACCCGATCTCTGGCTGCTGGCGGCCTCCGTGATCGTCGCCGCGGCGGTGGGACGCCTCTTCCAAGGTGATCTCGGGGGTCGGGCCTTTGGCCCGCTGCTGATCACGGCTGCGGTCGGATCAGCGGTTCCAGCCCTCCTGGCCCAGAGGAGGGTGCCCCTGCCCATCCGGGCCGTCGTGGGAACCATCGCCGTGATCCTCACGAGCTTGTGGACGGCGATCGGCGCCGCGACCACGTTCGGCCTGCCGACCGCGCACACGTGGCACGTGGCCCAGACAGATCTGCGCGCGGCGCGGCCACTGCTCGGCCAACTGGCCGTCCCGCTCCGCCCCACGCCCGGGCTCGTGTTCCTGGCGGCGATGGCCTGCGGCATCGTGGCGATGCTGGCGTCGGTCCTCCTGCACGCCAGCGACACCCGCGATCGCCTCTACCCAGCGCTCGCGCTCCTCTGCCCGTTGGGTCTTCTGGCCTACGCATGCAGCCAGAGCACACCGGGAACGATGGCGGTGCTCGTCGTCCTCTTCGTCGCCGCCGGCGCACTGACCTTGACCTCGACCCGAGCTGACTCCGTGCGCCAGGCGGCAACGACCGGGCGACGGAGCTCGATCACCCCGACCGCCATCACCGCTTGCACCATGGCGGGGGTCGTGCTCGTCGCTCTGCTCGTGAACTCGAACGCAGAAGGAGCCGGACCCGGTCCAGGGGTCGCCCCGGCCGTGCCGCTGAGCGCGGAGTCGTTGACCTCCAATCTGCTGTCGGTGGAGATCCACGACGCCAATGACGTGCTGTTCCAGGCCAACAGCCAGTACCGCACGTACTGGCAAGTCGCCGTGTTGAACGTCCTGCGCAACGGGGTCTGGGTCCCCGATCCCGACACCCAGAACGCGGCCAAGGGATCCAGCGGTGCGCCCGTCACCGGATCGCAAGCGGGCGCCACCTCCAGGGGCGGCACTCGCGACTTCACGGCAGCTGTCCAGATCGAGGGCCTCTCCAGTCGCATTCTCCCGGTGCCGCCTGGGACGCTCGCGCTCTCGGGAACATCTGCCACGTTGACGGACGTGGGTGCGGTCTCGCCCACGCCGACCACGTCGGGTCAGCAGTACACGACCCTGGCGACGGCGCCGGTGACCGACCCTGCAGCCCTGGGCGGCAGCGCGCCCGTGACGACCTACCCGCCAGCCCTCGTGCAGACGGAGACCGCGCTGCCCGCCCTTCCCCCGAGCATTCAGGCGGTGGCGCGCGCCGTCACGGCGGGCGCGCAGGGCCCGCTCGCCCAGGCGGAGCTGCTCGTCAACTGGTTCCGCTCCGGGCAGTTCCACTACACCCTCGATCCGCCGCCGACGGCCGCGGGAACGGACCCCTTGGTGAGCTTCCTCACCCAGACCCGCTCGGGCAGCTGTGAGCAGTTCGCGGGCGCCTTCGTGGTGCTCGCCCGATCCCTCGGCCTCCCGAGCCGGGTCGTCGTGGGCTTCACGGCGGGTCGCTACAGCGGTCCCGGAGAAGTCACCGTGCACGGCGCGGACGCGCATGCGTGGCCGCAGGTGTACCTGGGGCCGCGGGCCGGCTGGGTGTCCTTCGAGCCCACGCCACAACAGCCCCGTGGTGAGGTGGCCCCCGAAGGCGTCGTCGGACCGAGCGGCGTGAGCACCACCACGCCGACGACGTCCACGGGCTCCCCGACAACCTCTCCCCCACCGACGGCGCCGCTCACCGTGCCGACCACGGTGCCGATTCCGAGTGGATCCGGCAACACCGTTTCGCCCACGGCCGCGACGTCGGCCTCGGGGTTGGGACCCCTCTGGTGGACGCTGATCGGCGCAGCGGCCGTGCTCGTGGTCGCGCTCGCGGTGCTGTTCCTCCGGCGGCGTCGTCGTTGGTCCCCGGCGGGTCGCACACCGGACCAGCTGGCGCTCCTGTCCCAGGCCGAGGTCGACCGCTCTCTCCGCCGTGCAAGGGTCGAGCGCCCTCCCTGGCAACCGATGGAACTCTTCTTCGAGGACCTGAACCTGCCCGTCGCCGATCGGAGCGACGGCGGGCCGACCGGTCAGCCGCCGGCCTCTGCTGTCGGCGCCTCGCAGGTCGCAGACGGCATCGCCGTCGCCCGCGCTGCAGACGCTGCCCTTTTCGACCCGCTCGCCACGTCTGACGAAGATGGCCGGGCTGCGTACGAGGCCGCCCTCCGCCTACGGAAAGGTCTGCCCAGACTTCGGTTGACTCTGCGACACGATCGGGCGCAACAGGCGCAGCCACGATCCCGCGCACTCCGGTGAACGAACCTCGCGACGCCCGCACAGCGATCCTCTTGGCTGCCAGCCACCGGTGATGGTGACGAGCCTGGCCAGACGATGCACCGAGTCCGCCGCTTTCACATCGACTCGCTGCCGATCGAACTGGCGCGAGACCGCATGAGGCGATGTTGCAGTTCGGCAGAGCTTGTCGGACGACCAAAGTAGAACCCCTGGATCACCTGACAGCCGAGATCGTTGAGAAGCTCGATCTGTGCAGCCGTTTCTGCCCCTTCCACGATGACATCGAGGTCAAGGGCGTTGGCGATACCGACAATGGCCCGCACCAACGCGAGGGCCTGGTGATCCGACCCGAGCGGTGCGACGAAGTTCCTGTCGATCTTGAGGATATCGACAGGAAGGTCTCGAACGTAGGCGAGCGACGAATAGCCAGTGCCGAAGTCGTCGATCGCGATCCGCACACCGAGTTTTCGCAACTCGCCGAGTTGCCGGGTGGCCTGCTCCATATCGGACATCATGATCCGCTCGGTGATCTCGAGCACCAGGAGCTTCCCCGGCAGACCGGACTCCTCCAGAGCTCTCCGTACCCGGCCGATGAGGTCCGCCGAGAACATCTCTGGAGCGGAGAGGTTGACGGCGACCGAGAACGCTCGGGCGGGATCGATCGACTGCCACTGTTGGGCCTGAAGGCAAGCCTGGCGGAGCACCCAGTCGCCCAGCGAGCCCATCAGGCCGATGTCTTCGGAGACGGACAGGAACTCGTCGGGGGTCAGAAGGCCTCGTTCGGGGTGTCGCCAGCGAATGAGCGCTTCTGCGCCGATGATGGTGTCGAGGCCGGAATGGACAACGGGCTGATAATGGACCTCGAACTGATCGTTGGCGACTGCATCGCGCAATTGAGTCTCGAGTTCGATGCGCCGAATCGTCTTCTCCTCCATCGCCGCCTCGTAGATGAACACCTGATTGCGTCCGGCTGATTTGGCTTCACCCATGGCCCGGTCGGCACGCCGGAGGGCGAGTTCGGCCGTGGCAGGCGGTTCGAGGCTGACGATGCCCATACTCGCCGTAATCGCCACTCGACCCACACTGAGCCCGAATGGTTCACTCAGAGAGGCGAGGAGGTCTTGGGCCAAGCTCACTGCCTGTTCGAGACTGCAGCCCGCCAAGAGCACCACGAATTCGTCGCCGCCAAGGCGTGCGGCCACGTCTCCAAGTCGCAGCGCGCGTTTCACGTGCCCGGCCACGGCGACCAGCAGCTCATCGCCGGCGGAGTGGCCATACGTGTCATTGATCCTCTTGAAACCGTCAAGGTCGATGAAGAGGAGGGCCGAGCCGAGGCCGTCGTCCTGCGCCACGGCGCGCTCGATGCGGTCCGAGAGGAAGAGCCGACTTCCGAGTCCGGTCAGGACGTCGGTATTGACCTGCGTGACGAGCCGCCTGGTGCGGATCCGTGCTCGTTCCGTCCGGACGGCGAGGACCTGAGACATGATGAGCCAGATGGCGAGCGCGAGGAAGAGTTTTACTCCGACCTGCGCTGTCCACGGCCTTTGGATGATGGCCCAGGCGACTCCAGTGATGACGACGAACACGGGCCCAACGCCCCGGCCTTGCGTCAGTCCGATGAAGACGAACATCAAGGTCAAGAATCCGGTGAACTCCGCGGCCTCGCCGCCGGGAACGAGTAAGGACAGCGCCAGCTCGCTGGCAATGAGAAGGATCGGGAAGCACAGAAGGATCGGTCCTTTGAGGCGACCACCGATGAGAGCGAGCAGAGCGGAATCGATGGCCAGCGTGACGCCGACGATGGAAGCGGCTGAACCAGGGCGCACGTGGCCGACAGGAAACAACAGCATCGCGACCAGAGCCACCACGCAATAGGCGGCGATCAGCCCGAAGCCGAGCAGGGCGTCGTGATCTCCGAGCCGCGATTTGACGCCCGAGCCTGCACCGAATGGCCACGTGCTCAGTTCCGTGGGCACCACCGGTGTGCCTGGCGCGCTTCCCAACCGGGGTTCGACGGCCGGCGCGCTTCCTCCAGAGCTCGAATCGTCATGATCACGAGCGGTGCCGAACTCGCGTGAAGCGGTTGCATTGGAGGACCACGACCAATTCTCGGTGCCGATTCTGCTCGTCTTCACCACCCGCTCTCCCGAGCTTCGTCAGAACATGGAGGTTTCACCAGCCCGGACAACCGTCCGCACGGTCGTCCGCAATGTTCTCGACGCTTCGTCCAAGCTCTACCCCACTTCGACAGCAATTGAGCAAGGTCTGAGGATTGTTGATGAAGAGCAATGGCCATTCCCGGCAAAATTCGTCGCCGGGTCGTCACTGGGCCGTGGCTCGTCAGCTCCTCGACCCGGCCCGGACGCGCGGCAAACCACTCCCCTCGCGTCGGTCCGCCGAGGTCGCTCGAGGCTTGCAGGGAGGTGGGCACCCCCAGCGACGCCACGCGAACACCATGGGTTCGCGCCGATCTCGAGGCAGTCGGCCCTGTCAACGACCGGAGAAGGTCGGGCTACGAACACCAGTCGGGAACATCCAGACGCACGGTGCTCCCCGCAGAGAGGACGAAAGGATGCGCGAATTGGGTGCTGCTGTTCGTGACGAAGTATCGACCCGGTGGGAGGACGAATCGGTACATCGTGTTCGTGGGGACACGCTCGCTGGCCACCGGTGCGACTCGTCGGTAGACGTCATTCCTGGCTGAGAGAGCGTCCCCTCGGTAGATACGCAGGTTGGCCGTGGGTACGGAGAGGAGTCCAGCACAGGCTTGGGCCGTGCCGGTGAGGACGCCAGTGGCCGCGGACGGAGGTGTCGGGTTCGACGAGCACCCGGCAAGCGCCAACAAGACGCCAGCGGACGCCGCCGACCCGCAGACCGCCCGAGTGATTCCCCTCCATTGCCAGCTGACGATTGCCAACACCTCGACTAAGACCCCAGGACGAGGCGATTGGTTCGCCACCGGAACGGCGTCACCCGAGCCTCCACCTGGTCCGGGTGACGGAATCCGATCTCAGGGAGAGCGGTGCCAGACTCGAAGTGGCCTCCGTCAGGCTGTTCGGCCCGCTCGTCGTGGATCCTTGGGCGGTGGACCAATGGGCCGTACTCTGGCGCCGCGAGCGAGGGGAAAGCGGGAACACGCGTGGAGTTGGATCAGGGCAAGCAGGCGCTCCTGGACAAAGAGCTGACCGCCTACGCCGCGGAGATCCGCCAGGACCCCGATGAGGAGAATGCCGTCGTCACCCTCGCCTACACGCACGGGCTCCATGGTCCCTGGCGCAATGTGCTGCGGATGCTCCCCGTCCAGCCTGCGTGGTCCGTCCTCGACGTGGGGTCCGGGCTCGGGATCCTCTCCTTCGAACTCGCCGGCAACCTGCCGGTCGCCGTGGAGGGAGTCGACATCGAGGCCCGCTTCGTTGCCCACGCCAACGAGCTGCGCCGGCGGCTCGACGACCGCGGCTACTTTGCCGAAGGGGCCACCGTCGAATTCTCAGAGGGCGATATCCACGCCTTGGCGGTGCCCGACGACAGCGTCGACCTCCTCTTCGTGCGCGAGTTGCTCCAATTTCTCCCGGACCCGCTGGCTGCCGTCCGCGAGCTCTTCCGGGTCGTCCGCCCCGGACAGTTCGCATGTTTGAGCGACACCGACGACCAGCTGTACATCACGTGGCCACCTCCGAGCCCAGCAAAAGAGCGGCTGGTGGGGGCCTTCACGACCTTGCACAACGAGCGCGGGGGCGATCGCCAGACGGGCCGAAAACTCTCGACCTACCTGAGCCAGGCTGGCTTCCTCATCGATTCGATCGTCGTGCTCCCAGAGGCGCAGCACCGGGTCGTGGACGCACGCGACACCGAGCTCAGCCTCATTCTCGCTCAGCTCCGTGCCGCGCGCGATCGGATCACGAGCTCGGGCGCACTGACCGAATCCGAGTTCGACACCGAAATCGCTGCGCTCGCTGCAGAACCGGCCCACGAGGAATTCCGGATGAATGCCAGGGTCATCGTCCTCGCCCGCAAACCTGCGACCACGGCGCCTGCCTGAGCGGTGCTGCATCAGCAGCCCGAACCTGCTCACGTGAAGTGACGACGCAACTCATTCGCGTAGTGGAGGCCCAGAGCGTCCCGGTGCTCCGAGATCCATGTCGACAACCGGATCGACCCGGTCGTGGGTCCGTCAGTGTCGGCAAGACCTCTGGCCATGGCTTGGTACTCGTCCTGCGTCAGCAACACGTCGTGGAGCATCCGTCCGAGGATCGAAGACAGCGGAGAGATGAGCGCGCCCGGAAGGTGAACGATACGAGTCCGTGCACCAACCGCGTCCCGGATGGAGGCCACGAGTTCGTTGAACGTTGGTCGTTCGGGTCCAACGGCATCGATCACGCTGTCATCGGTCCCGGTGCCCGCCTCGAGACACAGCTGGGCGAGATCGTCCACATGGATGCCCCGGACGCGGTAGTTCCCGTTGCCCCCGATGGCAAAGATCGGCATGCGGCGGAGCAGCCAGGCGATGTTGTTGATCAGCACACCGTCGCCACCGAAGAGGATGGCAGGACGGAGCACGGCGTAGGACACCTCGGACTCGGCCAGTGCTCGTTCCACGAGTGCTTTGCCCCGGAAGTAGGAGTATGGCGACTCGACGCTCGGGTTCGTGATGCTGATGTGGACAATCCGTTGGACTCCGGCACGTTTGGCAGCCAGGAACAGTGTGCGTGAGTTGGCCACTGCGAGGTCGTGGTCCACCCGGCGGTGGGCGAAGCGCACCCAATACGTGTTGTAGAGGGTGGTCGCACCTCGCAGGGAGTCGACCAGGCCGATCTGGTCGTCGAAATCGAGGCGACGGGCCTCAATGCCGCCATGATCGTCACCGCGCTCGGGATGCCCCGTCACCGTCCGGACGCTGCGCCCGTTCGATATCAGCGCCTTGGCGATGGCGGCTCCCGAGTAGCTGAAGGCACCCGTCACGACATCGAGGCCGGTGTCGTCCTGTGCGGCGCGTCGGCGTGTCGTCGGGATCGTTGACGTCATGTGGTCTCCTCACGGGTCGCAGGTGTCATCAGAGCCTCGAACAGCGGGGCGATCTGTTTCGCTCGGCTGAACAGTGCGAGGGCCGGTTCGGCGTCGCCGTCGAGATGGCTCAGCATCTCAAGCCCGAGATAGAGAGCCACGACTGCGTGCGCGACCTCCTCCGCCGGGAAGACGTCGCGCAGCGGTGCTGCACCGAGAGACGCCTCGATGGACGACTGGGCGAAGTCCCGCCACGGCTGCATCCGCGCTGCCACCGCGGGTCCGAGTCCAGGTGTCGAGGAAGTCCCCGCGATCATCTCGACCAGCACGGTGATGTACCCGGCGTCCAGGTCGTTCCGAAAGATCCTCTCGGCGACCTCCACGAGCCGGCTGGGGTTCGTCACGCCCGAGACCTCTGCCTCGTACCGCTCCAGTCGTTCCTCACTCACCGAATCGAGCGCGGCCAGCAGCAGGTTGGCCACCGAGCCGAAGTGGTAGAAGATCAGGCCCTGGTTCACACCGGCCCGCTGGGCGATCGTCCGCGCGCTGGCCCCCACGTAGCCATCCGCCTTCAGCGTCTCGATGGCCGCGTCCACGAGCTGGCGCCGCGTCGCCGCTGAGCGATCGGATCCCTGCACCGCAGCACTGCTCGGAGCACCGGACTTGGCCATCGTTCCACCTAAGTTTGAGCGTCTGCTCAAACTATACGCTCAAACTACTGCCTTGCCAAGTCCTGTCGCCACGACTCGACCGAACGTCTCCAGGGGCGCCGCAGGGAAAACTGGTGTCGGCCGGGCGGGGCTTCGCCCCGACCTGCGGCCTCAGACCTGGCTCTGGTGCAGGTGCCGCGTCTCGTCGACCTTGGCCCCGTCGACCAGCACGTCGACGGCCTGGTGGCGTACGCCACCGACGACCAGGGTCTTGCGCTTTTCGACCACGACCTGATGCACCTCGCGCTCCCCGACGGCCAGCTCGTAGCGGCGAACCCGCCGCAGGCCGAAGAGGTGACGTCGCCGCACGACCTCGGCTCCATCAACCCGGATCGACATCAGGCCCCACACCTGGTCCCAGCTGACGTCGAGGACATGGTGCTCGTCGGTGCCGATCTCGACCTGATACCGAACGTCCCACCGGTGGGGAGCATTCATGGTGCCCTCCTTGCTTGGCCCACTACATGCCCTCTTGCGCCATGAGCGAAGCGCCATCCAAAGGGGCTGACGGATGAGAGTTGCCATTCCTTCTCCGGATGCCGTTGGCGTCGTGTCCATTGGCCTCGTGCCCGGTGGTCGAGGCTCCGTTGGTCGGCGTGATGTCGGCGTCGTGGTGGACGACCTGGTCCCGACCCGCGCGCTTGGCGGAGAGGAGCGCATCATCGGCCCGCCGCAGCGCCGACTCGAGCTGCTCCCCCGGCTCCTTGTCCGTCACGCCGTAGCTGGCGGTGAACTTCGGCAGTCCGGCGACGGTGATGGCAGCGTCGAGCTGTGCCCGCACCGATTGGATGGCGTGCATGGCGTCAGCCGCGGCACAGTCGGCAAAGGCGATGGCGAACTCCTCGCCGCCGTAGCGGCAGACGAGGTCGCTGGTACGCAACGTGTCGCGCATGACCCGAGCAAAGAGCCGGAGCGCACGGTCACCGGTGTCGTGCCCGTACGTGTCGTTCAGGACCTTGAACTGGTCCAGATCAGCCATGGCGATAGCCATCGGGTGCTGGCGCAGCGGTACCTGGCCCACCAGTTCTGAGAAGGAGCGGCGGTTGAGCAGGCCGGTGAGGGTGTCGGTGGATGCCTGCAGCTGGGTCTCCGCCATCACCCGCAGCAGGCCGATGCGCGCTCCGGCCAGCTTGGCCAGAGTCGAGAGATCCTGGATCTGGTTCTCCTCCACGTCGTCCTCGGGCTTCCCGGTCGCGTGGATCACACCGACGGCGCGGCCCATGACCGACACCGGTACGCACAAGGCAGAGAGGCGGCCCTGGGGCCGGTTGCGCAGCTTCGGGCACGCGTCGAGATCGTCGCTGTCCGAGAACTCCTGGATCTGCGCTCTCCGGGCTGCTGGGCACTGATCGGGCGAGTCGACCAGGCAGGACGGCATCTCGCCGCCATCGGGAGCGACTCCCGTCATGCGGGTCAGGTGGGCGTGACTGTTGTCGGCCAGCAAAAGCTCCACCGCGCCGTCGGGCAGCACCGTTGCGAACGACCGCTGAATCACGTCGATGACCTCGGGCTCTCCCCCCGCCATGTCGAGTGCGTTCGCCAGGCGGCTCTCGAACTCCTGCCGCTGGACCTGGACATCGCGGATTCCAGCTTCCGTCGCCGCCGCGCCGAGCGCCTGCGTCAGCTCGGCGGTCAGCATGCGCACCTTCTGATCCGACTGCTCTTGCTGGCGGTCGGCGAAGATCACGAGAAAGAAGATGATCGGGATGCTGAGTCCGATGAACATCCCGGTCGAGACGAGGATGGCGGCGAATCCGGACGTCACCGCGTTGCCCACGAGCATGGACGGGATGGCGAGGCCTGAGCAGAAGACCACACCGGCGATGGCGCTCACGAAGCGCAGACGGCGCCCCTTCGCAACCTCGCCTTGCCATTCCTCTTCGGTAACCATCCCTGCGGCTTCTCCTCCAGGGTGGTTCACGCACAGCTCTGGACCCGTCCGTGGACCACTGCACACCCGGCTTGCCTGTTTCCTCGTCGGCAACGGGGCCGGTCATTAGCAGCGGCAGATCCTCTGCAACCGTTCTGCACCCTGGAGGCCCCGGCTTGCAACCAACTGGCAACCGACATCGAAACCCGGGAGCACCGGGCGCGGACGGCCTCCCGGCCTACTCCGGCTCGTCTTCTCCTGACCAGGAACTCGGCGGGTCGCTCGCTGGGAACGACTCCCGCGACGCCTCGTCCTCGGGAACCTCGACCTCGTCCGGGGAATCAGTCATCCAAACCCCTCGATCTCTGTGCGGCACAGGGTCGGTACCCAAACTAGTGGACCTGCGTCAGAGTGGTGGCGTGGCCACGAGGCGCAAGCAGAGCGAACAGCCCGAGACGCTGGACGTCTACCAAGCCAAGCGCAATCCGGCCAAGACCCCCGAACCCATGGGGGGCCGGCGCCCCGCCCGGAGGCGAGGCCAGCCCCGCTTCGTGATCCAAGAGCACCATGCCCGGGCGTTGCACTGGGACCTCCGCCTCGAGCACGACGGCGTTCTTGCCTCCTGGGCGCTGCCCAAGGGTCTGCCGGACGACCCCAAGCGGAACCATCTGGCCGTCCACACCGAAGACCATCCGCTCGAGTACGCCACCTTCTCGGGCGACATCCCCGCTGGCCAGTACGGCGCCGGCACCATGGCCATCTGGGATAGCGGCACCTACGAAGCCGAGAAGTGGTCCGACCGGGAAGTGAAGTTCGTGCTGCACGGCACCCGGGCGTCGGGAGACTTCGTGCTCTTCCAGACCGATGGCAAGAACTGGATGATCCACCGGCACGGTGAGACCGTCCTGACCGATCCGGTCCCGACGTCGATCAAGCCGATGCTGGCCGTGCTGGGTGCACTGCCTGAGGGGCGAAGCACCTGGGCCTACGAGGTCAAGTGGGACGGCGCGCGAACCCTCGCCTTCGTGGACGGTGGACGCGTCCGGCTCCAGAGCCGCAGCGAGCGCGATGTCACCGCCATGTTCCCGGAGCTGGCGGGCATGGGCGAGCACCTCGGCATGCATGCGGTCGTGCTCGATGGTGAAGTCGTGGCCTTCGGCGAGGACGGCCGGCCCAGCTTTGCCCTGCTGCAGAACCGACTGCACCTCTCCGACCCGAAGGAGGCTCGCCGGCGGGCGGCGGCCGACCCGGTGCACTTCGTGGCCTTCGATGTCCTCTACGCCGACAGGCGCTCTCTCATGGCAGACCCCTACGACGCCCGCCGGGCCCGGCTCGAGCAATTCGGGTTCTCGGGCGCCAACTTCACGACGACGGAGTGCTTTCGCGATGTCTCGGGCCGCGACGTGCTGCGTGCCACCACCGAGAACGGGCTCGAGGGCGTGGTGGCCAAGCGGCGCGACTCCACATACCGGCCCGGACGTCGGGTCGCCGAGTGGGTAAAAGTGAAGGTGGTGAACACCCAGGAGGTCGTCATCGGCGGCTGGACCGAGGGGAAGGGCGGGCGCGGGGCCAGCCTCGGCGCGCTCCTGGTCGGCATCCCCGGGGCGGAGGGCCTGGACTACGTGGGCAAGGTCGGCACCGGTTTCGACGAGCGGGCTCTCCAATCGATCATGGAGCAGCTGGCGTCCCTGCGCTCGCGGACCAATCCCTTCGTGGGCACCATCACGGCCGCCGAGGCCAAGGGGGCGCACTTCGTCCGCCCCAGCCTTGTCGGCGAAGTCGCCTACGGAGAATGGACTCCCGCCGGTCGCCTGCGCCACCCCACCTGGCGCGGCCTGCGGCCCGACAAGACGCCGGCCGACGTTGGCCGAGAGTCGGAGCCCTCGGCGAGCGAGTTCGACGACGATGCCCCCGACGTGTTCCGGGTTCGCACCGCAGGAGCGGGAGCGGGAGCCAAGGGTGGCTCGCAACGCGTCCGCGTCGGTGCGCGCGAGCTGTCCATCACCAATCTGGACAAGGTGCTCTTCCCGCAGACCGGATTCACCAAGGGGCAGCTGATCGACTACTACGCCCGCATCGCGCCGGTCATGCTCCCGCACCTCTCGGGCCGGCCGCTGACCATGAAGCGTTTCCCCGACGGTGTCGAGGGCAAGTTCTTCTTCGAGAAGCACGCGCCCTCGCACACCCCCCGCTGGGTGAAGACCTTTTCCATCCCCTCCGAACGCCAGGGCGAGATCACCTACGCCGTCGTGCAGGACCTGCCGACACTGGTCTGGGCGGCCAACCTGGGCACCATTGAGTTCCACGTGCCGCTGTGGCGGTCGTCCGGCCGCGGGAAGCTCCCGGCCAATCCCGACCAGATGGTGTTCGACCTCGACCCCGGCGAGGGGACGTCGATCGTCGAGTGCTGTGCGGTGGCCGAGCTCATCGTGGAGGCCCTGGCCAGCACCCACCCGGTCATCCTGGCCAAGACCAGCGGGCAGAAGGGGCTCCAGCTCTACTGCGCGGTACGCCCCCGCTCGAGCTGGGACGGGGTCCGGGACGAGGCGCACGACGTGGCCCGGCAGCTCGAATCCGAGCACCGCGACCTGGTCGTCTCCGTCATGCGCAAGGAGCTGCGCCGAGGCCGGGTCCTCATCGACTGGAGCCAGAACCACCCGGCCAAGACCACCATTGCGGTCTACTCGGTGCGGGCAACGCCCCGACCGATGGTCTCCACCCCCGTCACCCTGGACGAAGTTGGGCGCTGCGCCCGCACCGGCGACCCGGGCTTGCTCCGCTTCGACACCGAGCAGGTGCTGGCCCGAGTGGCCCGCGACGGTGACCTCTTCGCCGCCCTCGGGCAGGCGCCCAAGTCCTAGTCGCCGGCGCGGATCCGGCGGATCACCTCGTCGACCACGTCCGAGGTCGACGCCTCGCCCCCGAGGTCGAAGGTGCGCACGCCGTCGCGGGCCGCGCCCAAGGTGGCCCGGCGGATCGCGCTCGCGGAGCGTGCCACCGGCTCGTCGTCCCCGGCAGCCTGGTCGAGGACGGCCGCGCAGGCCAGGAGCATGGCCATCGGGTTGGCCACGTTCTTGCCGTAGAGCGAAGGTGCGGTGCCGTGCGGAGCCTCGGCCATGGCCACGACGGGCACCAGCGCATCGTCGAGGGCCAGCAGGACGGACTCGGCGCCGGCGATCGATCCGAAGAGCGCCAGGACCAGATCGGACAGGCAATCCCCGTCGCGATTGAGGGCCGGCACCACGAGCGTCTGCGCACCCGACTCGGTGAGGAGCCCGGCGTAGGCGGCGTCAATCAGGACCGGCCGGTAGGTCACGTCGGGATGGCGGGCGGCGGCGGCGTCCATCTCCTCTTTGAGCATGCCCTCGTAGACGGTCGAGACCGTCCACTTCGGCCCGCCGTAGACGCAGCCGTCCAGGTCGGCTGCGGCGCGGAACGAGTACTCGGCGACCGAGCGGCAGACGGAACGGTCGATGCGCTCGGTTCGCCAGGCCTGCTCGGCGGGGTCGCCGGCTCTGCCCGTCCGGCCCTCGTCGGCCCCGTAGGCATCGCCGACCGCCATGCGCACCACCACGATGGGGTGCACGACCGGCGCCAGTGGCGAGACACCGGGGATGCGACGACCGGTGCGCACAATGACGGAACCCCCGATGCCCTCGCGCAGAATGCGGTTCGGGCTTCCCACGTCTCCCGTGGTTTCGGGGGTCACGGTGGCCGCCTTCAGCCCCAGGCCCGCCTCCCGCATGGCGGCCGCCGCCTCGTAGACCACCGCGTTGGCCGTGCGACGGCGGTTGTCCAGCGACAGATCGAAGCGGACCAGCTCGAGCTCGAAGCCCAGGACCGAGGGGTCGAGTACCCGGAGCGATTCCTCGAGGAGCTCCTGCCCTGTCTCGTCCCCCTCGCAGACGACTATCTTCCGCAGTGAGGTCACGCGCGCCAGGGTCGCACGGATGAGGCCCCGACGCCAAGAAACAAGTACGGCCGCATGCTGTAGGAGGCATGCGACACGTCCGGGCGGGAAATGGATTCCCCGAGGAGTTGGAGCGATGGTCCGGCACGATCCCCACGGCCACAGCGGCGAGCCAGACCCCCCCGGGACGCCCGGGGTGCGGGCGCTCGGCGCCATGGCCGCAGCAGCACGGCGAGCCCGCGAGGTGCAGGAGGGCGGTCCGCCCACCCGGGCGGTCGAGATCACGTTCGACGACGATCTTCCCTTGCCGCCTCCGATGCCCGAACAGAGCTCCCGGAAGACCGCCGACCAGCGCAGCCCGCTGGAGATCGCCGTGTGGGTGGCCGCCGCGATGGTCCTGGTGGCAGCCGGCGCCCTCGCCGTGTCGCTCGGGACAAGCGGGAGCGGACCGGGCGGCAGCCCACCGCCGTCTGCGGCGCACACCGCTGCCCCGTCCCAGCCGCACGCCACAACCGGCGGCAGGAACGCCGGGCCGTCCACCGCTCACGGCCGCTCGAGCTCGACCAGCACGACCAGCACGACCACGACCACCACCAGCACGGCGCCCCCCAGCGCGAGCGGTCCGCCCGTCATCGCGGCGCTCAACCCTTCGAGCGGTGCCGCGGGCCAAGCCATCCAAGTAGCCGGGACGAACTTCTTGAGCTCATCGGGTCAGATCATCGCCACCTTCGACGGCCAGGTGGCACCGACCAGCTGCCCGGCCCAGAACACGTGCAGCGTGACCGTTCCACCGGCGCCGCCGGGGTCTCCGACCGCACAAGTCGTGATCACCACGGCGAATGGAGCGTCGAACACCATGACGTTCACCTACAGCTGATCCGGCGCGGGCCACAACGCTTCGGGTTCTCGGCCTTTGGTCTCCGGCACGGCCCAGAACAATCCTGCCGCCAGCGCGCAGGGGAGGAACACCACGTCGGCCGCGGCGGCAAAGCGGCTCCCGACGTCGGCCACCGCGCCGAAGGCAACGAGGCCCACCACCGCCCCGAGGACGCCGGCCACGGTCCACCAGCCGGTGACCGAGGCGCGCACCGAGGTGGGGAAGAGCTCGTTCAGGAGCGACCCCACCGCCGGCGCGAAGATCGACGCCCAGAAGACGGCCACCAGGTAGCCGACGACCAGCGCCGTGCGGGAGCCCGAGTAGCAGAGGGCACCCGTCAGGGCGATGACCACCAGTGCGACGGAACAGGTGGGACGCCGTCCCACGTGATCGGCCAGCCAGCGCCCGGCCAGGAGCCCGAGCAGCCCCGTCACGCCACCTCCGGCCACCATGAGGGCGGTGACGTACCCGGCCAGGTGCACGACATCCTGGGCGTACAGGAAGATGAAGCTGTTGGCCGGACCACTGATGACCGAGACCGAGAATGCCACGAGGGCCATGAGGGCGACCCGGCCCCGGTACGGCGGGCCGATCGCCGCCAAAATCGGTGTCGGGTGGTCGGACTCCGCCTCGGCGATGGTGAAACGGCTCGGCTCCTCGACCCGCCGCCGGATCAACACCACCACGG
Source organism: uncultured Acidimicrobiaceae bacterium (assembly GCA_963840435.1). Classification (GTDB taxonomy): domain Bacteria; phylum Actinomycetota; class Acidimicrobiia; order Acidimicrobiales; family RAAP-2; genus Bog-473. The sequence continues at coordinate 1,292,856 of CAWIYY010000003.1, forward strand.
CCAGCGGGACGAGGGTCAGGGCGAAGATGCCCCGGAAGCCCAAGGCGCCGGCAGCCAGGCTGTGCACAATGGCGCTCATCCCGGCACCGACTCCGTACCCGGCTGCGATCAGTGCGATCGCCGCCGCTCGGTCGTGCGACGAGGTCTCCTCGGCCCCCATCACCTGGGCCAGCGCATTGGTCGCACTGAGCAGCGGACGGCCGAACGCGAAGATGACGACGAACCACCAATAGCCCGGGCTGGCTGCCGCGGCGACTGTGAAGGCCAGACCGACGAAGGTGACGGCCAGGATCACGCGTCGCCGGCCCAGCCGGTCCGCGCTGCTGATGAGAGGGAGGCTCCCGAGCGACGCGAGACGGATCACGGCCAGACCCACGCCCAAGCTGGTGCCCGAGAGCCCGACCTTGTCCGCGATGGAAGACCCGGCGGCGACGTGACCGAGCTGCTTCGAGACGTCGCCCAGGGCGGCCACCGCGCCGAACTGACCGAAGCCCGACGCCAGCGCAATGACCGCGATGGCGAGCACGGCCGGATCGAACCAGCGATGGAGTCGGAGGAGCTCGGGCCGATCCGTCGCCGCAGGGGTCTCCCCGGCCGACGACGCCGGTTCGTCCGGGTCGTTCACTGCTCCCCTGGAGAGCCCGGCGTTTTACGAGCATCGGCCCGCGCCAGGAGGTCGCGCACGTCGGAGTCTGAGGTTTGGGAGAAGTCCGCGTACCACTCCCCGACCGCGTAGAAGGGTTCGGGCACGGCGACACACACCACCTCGTCCGTCAGTTCCGCCAGACCGGCCAGCCCCGAGGGTGAGGCGACGGGCGCCGCCACGAAGACGTGCGACGCGCCCAGGGCCCTCGCCACCCGTGCCGCGGCCTGAGCGGTCGATCCCGTGGCGATGCCGTCGTCGACGATCACCACCCGGCGCGCTGCGAGGTCGAGCCGGGGCCGGGTGCCTCTGTAGAGCGCAGCGCGACGCTCGAGCTCCGCGCGCTCGCGGTCGGCCACCAGGTCCAGGGTGGCCCGGTCCAGTCCGACCGCTCGGAGCACCTCTCGATTCTCCACCCGCACTCCCCCCTCACCGAGGGCACCCATCGCCAGCTCCGGCTGGAACGGCGCTCCAAGCTTGCGCACCACGATCACGTCCATGGGGATCCCGAGGCAGGCCGAGACCACGAAGGCTACGGGCACCCCGCCTCGGGGCAACCCGAGGACCACGTCGGCACCGACCTTTGCTCTGCGGAGGGCCTCGGCGAGCTCCAAGCCGGCTTCGCTCCGGTCGGCAAACCGCATCTCGACCTCCTTGGGCGGCGCCCAGTCTTCCCTGCGGCAGGGATGGCGACCAGCACCGGTCGGGGCTGGTCGAACAATGGGACCTGGCCGGGTTCTCCGAGGTCGCCTACGCTGAAAAATCGGCCTCCTGAGCCACCCCCGGGGCAAAGTCTTCGCGACGACGCACGGGCCGGTAGCGACAGGTGAGAAGAGAGGATCCACGTGGATGCACCAGAGGGCCTGAACGGCCACCAGCGGGACACATTGGCGCATATCTTCCGCCACCCGTCGGGCCACAACATCGAATGGCACTCCATCCTCTCGCTGCTGAACGCCGTGGCCACGGTGGAGGAGACGCACAAGGGAAGTGTTCTCGTGACCATGGGTGACGCCACGGAAACGTTCGATCCGTCGCACGAGAAGGACATCGACGCCGACCAGCTGGCCAACCTGCGCCGCCTGCTGCGTCAAGCAGGGTACGGACCAGACGGCCTTCCGTAGGCCGAGCCGCCGAGCGACGCCGCACGAGACAGACTGACGCCCATGAGGCCGCAGACATGAGGAGCGGTCTCGTCCTGGCTGCCGACATCGGGGGGACGCACATGCGGGCCGCCCTGGTGGACGGGGAGGGGCACCTGGTCACCCGGAGCTCGGCGGAGACGCGGGCCCAGGCCGACGCTCCTGCCGCGCTGGTCGAGCTGGTCAAGGCGGTGGCCGGCGCCCACGGCGGGGTCAGCGAGGCCGTCGTGGGGCTGCCCGGTGCGGTGGACTACGAAACCGGACGGCTGCTCTGGGCGCCCAACCTGCCCGAACGCTGGCCCGACCTCCTCTCGCGCGAGGAGCTCTCGGCCGGACTCGGCCTCCAGGTCCGCATCGCCAACGATGCCGACCTGGCTGCGGTGGGCGAGGCGTGGTTCGGCGCGGGGGCAGGAGCTCCCGACCTGGGGTACCTCACGGTCTCGACGGGCATCGGCGCCGGCATCGTCGAGCGTGGTCGCCTCCTCCGTGGCGTGCGCTCGCTGGCCGAGCTCGGCCATACCGTCATCGACTGGCAAGCCTGGGAGCGCGGAGCGCCGGGCACCCTGGAGGAGCTGGGTTCGGGCAGCGGGCTGGCTCGGCTGGCCCAGGAACGGGGTCTGGGCGATCTCGACGCCCGCGGCGTGGAAGATGCCGCGGCCGGCGGGAACGAGGCGGCGGCGGCCATCTGGCAGGGCGCCATCGCGGCCGGGGCCGTCGCCATCACCAACCTCGTGATGACGTTCTACCCGAGCACCGTGGTGATCGGGGGAGGCATGGGCCGGCAGCCGAGCTACTTCGACGCCGTCTGCGAGCTGGTCCGGCGACGGTTCGACCACCACCTCGACGCCCTGACGATCCTCCCAGGGTCGTTGGGCGACGACGCCGGGCTGGTGGGCGCGGCCGCTTGGGAACGAGCGACCCGGTCTTGAGGTCGCGGGACTCGGGACCCCTCGGATCTGTCGCAGCGTTGCGTGGCCTGGGCTTGGCCGTCGCCGCCGGGTCCGTGCTGCTGGGGGCACCGCTCCTGGGCTCGCCCGGCGCAGCCGCGTCGCCCCCCGGTCCACGGGGCATTTCGGCGGACAGCTTCACGAACTCGCTCTCGCTCATGAGCCAGTTCCGTTCGCTCGCCGCGGCCGGGCGTGGCCCCGTGGGTGTGATCCTGCCCGGCACCGCGACGGCGGCCACCGAGCAGGCGGTGTTCGGCCAGGTCATGGCGGCCGCGGGGCTGACACGGTCCCAGGTCTTGGTGCAGGACGCCGACGGCAGCGACGCCGCACAGCTGGCCGACGCCGAGACCGATATTGCACGCGGGTCGAGGGTCCTCCTGCTCGACCCGATCAACTCGGGCGTCGGCACGCAGATCGAGGTCGAGGCGCAGACCAACGGGGTCAAGACCATCGACCTCGACCACCTGTCGCTCGGGGGCAGCCGCGACTACTACGTGGGCTACGACGAGGTGGCGGCCGGGCGGCAGCTGGCCAGGGGTCTGGCCAGCTGCGCCAGGGCGTGGCACGTACGCCAACCGCGCATCGTCGTCGTGCCGGGGCCGGCCGAGGACGGCACGGCCGGCCAGCTGGCCCAGGGCTACGACGCCGCGCTCAGCCCGTTGCTTCGTGTACACCATTGGGTCGTGGTGACCCAGACGGCCGGAACGTCGGACCCTCCCACCGCTGCGAACGAGTTCCAGTCCGCCTATGAGGCGGACCAGGGCGTCAACGCGGCTCTCGTCTCGAACGACGGGACGGACGCGGCCGTCGTCGATGTTCTCAAGAGTGCGCGCGTCGGGCCGCACAGCTTCCCCACCACCGGCATCGGGGCCACGCTCACCGGGCTGCGTGACATCGTGAGCGGCTACCAGTGCGGCACGGTGTCCATGCCGCCCAGGCCCGAGGCCGAAGCGGCGGCCGCATTGGCTCTGTACCTCCGGGCCGATCGGCGACCGCCCTCACACCTCGTCGACGGCAGCGTCGAGGACACCACGGCCGGCGTGAGCGTGCCCTCGGTCCTGGTCGCGCCGCAGTGGGTCACCGCGTCCAACCTGGCGCACACCGCACTGGAGGAGGGTCCGATCAACGCGGCCCGGCTCTGCGCCGGCTCGTTCGCCGCGGCCTGTCGGGCCGACGGGATCAAACCATGAACGCCCGCACCCGGCGCCTTTCGAGGGCCGTTGCTGTACTGCTTGCTTCCTCGATTCTCTGCGCCCCGGCCGTGGCCATGGCGGCGTCCACGCCCACGACGGCGGCTCCGGCGACGCCCACGACGACGGTTCCGGTGGCGAGCGACTGGACCGTCTACCACGGCGATCCGGCCGGGGACGGAGCAGCGCCCACCGTCTCTGCGGTCGACACGAGATCCCCCGCCTGGACGTCTCCGGCGCTCCAAGGTGAGCTCTACGGCGAACCGCTCGTCTTCGACGGTCGGGTCTACGCCGCCACCGAAGACGACACCGTGGACGCGCTCTCCGCCGCGACGGGAGCCGTCGAGTGGTCGGCGCACGTGGGAACGCCCGTGCCGTCGGGCGACCTCCCCTGTGGAGACATCTCCCCGTCTGTCGGTATCACCGGCACCCCGGTCGTCGACCCGGCCCGCGCCGAAATCTTCGTGGTGGCAGACAAGCTGGCCGGCGGCAAGCCCTCCCACGTCCTGGTTGGCCTCTCGACGGCGACGGGCAAGGTGGAACTGTCACAGAACGTCGATCCGCCGGGCGCAGATCCCGCCGCACTCCTCCAGCGCACGGGCCTGACGCTGGACCAGGGCAGGGTCGTGTTCGGCATGGGCGGAAACTACGGCGACTGCGCCAGCTACCGGGGTCGGGTCTTCAGCGTCCCCGAGAGCGGCGGTCCCGCTGAGATCTTCACGGTCGACGCCGCCCCCGGACAGAATCAGGGCGCCGTCTGGATGGGCGGGGCCGCACCCGTCGTCGACAGCGCCGGGAACGTGTGGGTCTCCGTGGGAAACGGCTCGGTCTACTCTGCCCAGCAGGCCTACGACAACAGTGACTCGCTGCTCGAGCTGTCGCCAGCCATGACACGGCTCCAGTACTTCGCTCCCTCGAGTTGGCCGACGAACAACGCCAACGATCTCGACATGTCGACCGCCCCGGTACTCCTGCCCGATGGGCAGGTCATCGTGGCCGGGAAGTCGCGGATCGTGTACTTGCTCAACGGGTCGGCGCTCGGAGGAATCGGCGGGCAGAGAGCCTCGCTGCCCGCGGCCTGCAGTGAGGACATCGACGGCGGGATCGCCGTCGAGGACATGACTGCCTTCCTGCCGTGCGTGAGCGGGACGATTGCCGTCAGTGCCACGGCCTCGCCGGCAGGGCTCCATCTGCTCTGGCACGCCGACGTCGGCGGCGGGCCACCCATCCTTGCCGGAGGCCTCGTCTGGACCATGGGCCAAGACGGCGTCCTCTACGGGCTCAACCCCGCGACCGGGGCGCTCCGCGACCAGGCCACGGTCGGCGCGCCGGCCAACCACTTTCCGACCCCCTCGGTCGGGGCGGGGCTACTCCTGGCCACTTCAGCCGAGCACGTGGTCGCCTTCCGAACGACCTCGACCGGGTCGGTCCCGCCGACCACGCCGACCTCGGCTGCGCCGGCCGCCACGACGACCTCGGCCCCGCCGGCTTCCGGGGGTTCCGGCGCCGCCTGGATCTGGGTCGTCGTGGCCGGTGCGGTCGTCGTCATCGGCGCCACGATCTGGGCCCTCCGGCGTCGCCGCCGACGCCAGCTCCCGTGACTGGCGTGGAGCGTCCTCGGGTGGACGCCGGTCAGCCGTTGAACTTCTTGGTGGTCGACACCGAAGGCCCGAAGTAGGCATTCCCCGCGTAGGTCACCGAGACCGAGTACGGGGACTTCGCGGCCAGCAGAGCGCTCAAGGAGCACGACGCCTTGGCGTTCGAGCTGAGCACCTTGGCGTTCCCTCCAGTGCAGCTCACCGAGCTGCCGCTCTTGGTGGTGACCAGGAAGTGGACGGTCCCGGTCACTGTGTTGCCGGCGGGCGAGCCCTTGACCTTGGCGGTGACCTTGGCCGACGCGCCGGGGGTAATCGACACCGTGACCGTCGAGCTCCCCAGCTGGACCTGCTCCGACATGCTCTTGGAGGACCCGTTGAAGTTCGCGTCCCCGGCGTAGCTGACCGCCACGCTGTAGGGCGAGCCGCTGGCCAGCAGGGTGTCGGCGCCGACGGTGCAGGTGACGTCGAGCGTGTTGCCCGAGAGGTTCGAGCCCGTGGTCGCACACGGGACCGCGGTGCCGTTTCGGTTGGTGATGGTCCAAACCGCCGATCCGCTCGGGGCTCCTGCACCGGGCGCCTGCGCCGTGATGGCTCCGGTGAAGGTCACCGGCTGGCCCGAGAAGTCCGGGTTGGCCGAGGACGAGAGTGCGATGGCCGTGTCGGCCTTGTCGACGGTTTGGCTCAGCGCGGTCGCGCTCGACCCCACCCAGTCGACAGAGCCCGCATAACTGGCGTTGATGGTGAGCGGCGACTGCGAAGCGGCCACCGCAACGGTGCACGTCGCCGCGCCGGCGCTCAGCATGACCGTGTCACTGCCGGACGAACAGGTGGGCGGCGTGCCCTGCGTGCCGAAGCTGAAGGTGACGTTGCCCGACGGCGTGCCACTCGACGGCGGTGTTGGGTTGACGGCGGCCGTGATGGTGAAACTCTGGCCGGTCACGGTCGGGTTGTCCGACGAGGACAGGGACGTCGAGGTCTGGCCCTGGCTCACCGGGATGGTCTGGCCGTCGCCGCTCGCCGCGGAATAGTCGGTCCCCGATGCCACCTGTGCGGTCAGGGTGCAGGGACCCACACCCACGTAGGAGACGGAGAGACCGTCGGCCGTGCACACATCCGGAGTGGACGAGGTCACCGAGGTGGCCCCGTCGCCGTTGGTGCTCACGGTCGCCGTGAAGCCGGAGCCGAAGACGCCGCTCGCCGGCAGGTTGGAGATGGTGGGCGTGGTCGGCGTGGCCTGCGTGATGGTGACATTCGCCGGCGTCGTGCTGGCCGAGCTCGCATAGTTGGAGTCGCCGGTGTAGTCGGCTGACACGCTGTCCGTGGTCGGCGCGGTGTACGGGTAGTCACAGCTCGCCGTGTCGGGGCTCGACTCGTTCAGGTCGGCCTGACACAGGACGGTACCGGTCGAGCCGGTGAAGGTGACGCTGCCCGTGGGGGTGCCGGTTCCAGGGGCCACCGGCACCACCGTGGCCGTGAGCACCTCGGTCTGGCCGAAGCTGGCCGGGTCGGGCGAGGCCGAGACACCGGTCGTGGTCGCCACGGCAGGCGAGGTCGACTCCGACAGCGTGGTCGTCAAGATGTTGCGGTACATGGTGAGGTCGTTCGGTCCAACCGTCCATGCGGGCGACTGCGCTCCGCCGGTGGTTCCTCCGGTGGCCTGGTCACCGAGGACCGAGCCCGCGCTGACGATGGACTTGGGGAATCGATACCCGGCGAACACCATCGTCAACGTGCCGTTGGGGTTCTGCACCACGCTCGGCCCGTAGGCCCGACCCTCGTAGTAGGCCGAGATGCCGACCGGTTGGCTGCCGTCGCCGTTCACGTTGTTGTCCTGGTTGTAGGACGCTGAGAACGAGTAGTCGGTGCTGATGACCGGGGTGGGCGTGGACCACGTCACGGTCCCGTTCGTGCTCGCCGTGCCCTCCGAGTAGAAGACCTGGTTGAAGGCGTCGCTGTCGCCATCGGCCGCCCAGGCGCCGGACAGGAACAACCCATAGGTGCCGTTGGGGTTGTCGATGATGCTGCCCGACGAGCCGACCCAGCGCATCTCGGTGGCGTCGCCGCCGGCCACGCTCCCGATGTCGTTCCCGTTGGATCCACCCGGTGTTCCCTCGTTGGTGGCGTACGAGTTGAGGCCATTGGGCGGGTTGTTCTGCTGGTCCGGGTTGTTGACCCCCTGGTACGAGCCGGTGCAGCCCACCTCGGGAACTCCGGGGTCGACGGACTGGTTCTGCAGCGTGACGGTGGACGACGTGCTCACGCAGTCGCTGATGATGCCGTCGTTCGCAAGGCCGGCGTAGCTGAACGTGGAGCCGTCCGTCGTGTAGGCCACCCGCAGGATGCTGACGTCCTCGTTGTTCTTGTAGAGCTTGACCGCGTTGGACGCGCTCCCCTCGCCCTGCTGTTGGAGGGTGGCCAGGGCCACGGTGGCCGCGCCCGGGGCCCCCACGTAGGTCTTGGTGGCCTCGGTGTAGTTCTGGTCGGCAACCGGCACCGTGCAGCCGGTCAAGGTCGAATTGGCGCCGGCCGCGGTGAGGCCCGTGCACGTGATGGGGACCATCGCGGCGGTGTTCGAGCCGTCGTCGAGGGTCAGGCCCATGGTGACCGTCACCGGCGACGACGGCGTGACGGCCGCCGGGTTCGGCATGTTCTCGGCCACGTAGGGACTGGCGATGAAGTCGATCGTCTGAGGACCGGCGCCCCAGCCCACACCGGCCTTCTTGCTCGTCGCCACCGTGCCGATGGCGTTGGTCGAGTCGCCGGCGAGGTAGTAGTTGAGCTCCTTTTCGGTGTACATGATCGCCGTCGCGCCGGCGGGGACGCCGGGATAGTTCGGAAGGACCCCGACGATGCCGTCGGGGGCGATCAGACCGGTGGTCATGCCGCCCGATGCCGGGTCGGTCGCGTAGGCCGTCGCCGGGATGATCGGGTCCGACGTGATCACCATGCCCGTTGACAGCGGCAGCGGGGTGCCGTTCGGACCCGTCGTGCAGTTCTCGATCTTCGTCGTGGGGTTGTTGTTGGCCTGGGCGCAGTAGGCGGTCACGCCGTCGAAGTAGACCCGGTTGGGGGCGTTGTTGTTGTACATCGATGCGGTCAACGGATCGGTGAAGCCGAGGTTGCTCGAGCCGGACGTCGCCGTTGCGGCCGTGGCCGATGGTGACACGTCGATGGTGCCCACACCGCCGTCACCGTTGCTGGTGTTGGGACCGGTGGGAATGGTCGCCGACCCGGTCTGGGCGGAGACGTACCCGATCACCTGCTCAATTTGGTCGTTCGGGTTGACGGTGATCGGGGTGGCGGAGGTGCAGCCGCTGAGGGTGGTGTAGGCGGACACCGTGCAGTTGATGACCTCGCTGGGGTTGGGCACGGGGTCCTGGGTCAGGTCGACGAAACCACCGGTGATCAGCTGCTGGGGCGAGTTGGCGCTGCCTGTCTCGGTCACGGGAATGGTGGCGCTCCCTGTGGTCAGGACGGACACCTGCGCGGTGGCGAAGGCATCCGGGTCGACGCCACTCGGCTCCGCCGCCTGCAGCTGCCCGCTCCCGCTGCCCAACGGGTTCGACTCGGTCGGGTTGAACTGGTGGACGATCATTCCGACACCCTGCATGTCACCGGCCGCCCGGGGCAGCGTGTACAAGAAGGTGCCGCCGTTGGCCAGGGTGACGATGTTGGCGTGCCCCTGCCCGTCGTCGTTGGTGTCGGCCGAGGGGCAGTAGCCCGGGTTCTGCTCCAGGGCCTCGCCGTCGTAGGTCCAGTCCACGCCGTCGTCGGTCGAGGTGGCTGCGACCAGCGCCTCATCGGCGTCCTTCGGCCGGTAGTCGAAGTATCCGGTGAGCGAACCGTCCGCGTTGCGGACGATGTGGGGGAAGTAGGCGGGTGCCAGGGGCAGCGTCGTGCCCGGGGTCATGCGAGAGACGGACTGGGTCGATTCGGTCGCCTCGTTGCCGCTGCCGCAGTAGGCGTCGAGCGGACCGGGCGTGCCCACGACCCCGCTCGGGTACGGGGCCACGCCGTCGGTGCCGCTGGCCGCGCCCGGGGACACCGAGAGATTGGGCTCGGTGATGCTGGCGCCGCCGGCGCCGTTGTTGGTCGTGGTGGTGGGCCCGCCCGTCGGGTTGTAGGCGGGGAAGAGCGAGCAATTCGACCCGTAGCCGGTGGCGGCGTCACCCGAGCAGTTCTGGGCGTCGGTCGCGTTCGGGGCCGACGGCGTTCCCGGGTCACCCTGCCATTCGTTCCACGGCGCACACGTGGCGGGGCTCGCCGCGGTACAGGAGGCCGGGTTGCTGATGCTGGCCAACGTGGGCGCGGCCGCGCTGTAGCTGGTCGTTGGTGGCTGTGCTCCAGACGGGGCTGCGCCGAGGAGGGCGGCGATCGGGGCCAGCACGCCGGCCAGGAGGGCGACGGCGAGACCGCTCCGTACGGGTCGGTGCTGCTTTCGAGATTGGACCGCCAGCGCCACAGGAATTCCTCCACCTACGTTCGGGGCTTCTCAGAACGTGGCGTTTTTAGCTCCCCGGGCCCAGACGGCGCCCAGTTCGCCAGAGACGTTCATGTTGTGGTCACCAACGGAGCATCCGTTGATCGCGGTCCGTTCACTTTTGACGACGGCACGCCCCGCCAGCCGCGCGGCGCGAAGGCCTCGACAGACCGCGAGGCACGCCAGGAGGCGTGTGCTCCATGTCTTCACTCCGAATGCAGAAAGGAGAACAGGAGGCGACGCCGAGCGGGCCAACGGATTTCGGAGCACGCACCTGATGGGTGGGCAGTGGGCGGTCCCCACCGAACGCGTGCAGCGCGGCGCCGAGGTCAGCGGGCGTTCAGCAACACCTCGAGCACGGTGCTCACACCTCCGACGACGAGGGAGACGGCGACGACGACCGCCAGCACCTTGAAGAACGGCCGCCGCATCGGCTCCCACTCCCCGACGTCGTCGAAGACGTCGAGCACGGTGCCGTCGACATCGGCCCAGCCCGGCTCTTCGGGAGCCCGCTCGCCCAGTGGCTGCGGCTCCCTGGTCGCGAGGTACCCGATGAAGGGTGCCAGCCCCTCGGGAAAGTGAGGCTGCGGCGGTCCCGGCACGTGGCCCTGCATCGTCACACACGTTACCCCTGAACAGGGCGGGAAGACGTCCTGAGCGTCTACCCTCTCGGCCCATGGACGAACCCCAGCAGATCGGCTTCACGGCCGCCGGCTCGGTGCCGCGCATCCCCCCGCACCCGAGGCCGCCGGAGGGGGCTCCCAACATCGTGGTGGTCGTCCTCGACGACACCGGATTCGGCCATCTGGGGGCCTTCGGGTCCGACATCGGCACCCCCCACATGGATGCGCTTGCGGCCGGCGGGGCCGCCTTCAACCGGTTCCACGTGACCTCGCTCTGCTCGCCCACCCGGGCCTCCTTCTTCACCGGGCGCAACCACCACGCCGTCGGCATGGGCTTCCTGGCCGACATCCCGCTGGGCTTCCCGGGGTACAACGCCCGATTGCCCAAGACGGCGGCGCCGCTCCCTCGCCTGCTCCGCGACTCCGGGTACTCCACCATGGCGGTGGGCAAGTGGCACCTCACGCCGCGCTGGCACCGCTCCGCGGCCGGTCCCTTCGATACCTGGCCGCTCGGCCTGGGCTTCGAGCGCTACTACGGGTTCCTCCAGGGCGACACCAATCACTGGACGCCGAACCTGATCTGCGACAACCACTACGTCGACCCGCCGCGCCGGCCCGACGAGGGCTACCACCTCAGCGAGGACCTGGCCGATCAGGCCATCCGCATGGTGCAGGACCAGCAGCAGGGCGCCCCGGGCAAGCCCTTCTTCTTGTACTTCGCACTCGGTGCGATGCACGCGCCGCACCACGTGACGCAAGAGTGGGTCGACCCCTACCGCGGCGTCTTCGATCAGGGGTGGGACGCCTGGCGCGCCGGCGTGTTCTCCCGGCAGGTGGCGAGTGGCGTGGTGCCGGCCGGGACCGAGCTCACCGCTCGGCCCCAGTGGGTGCGCGCCTGGGACGACCACTCGCCGGACGAGCGACGCATGCTGGGCCGGCAACAGGAGGTCTTTGCCGGCTTCTTGACCCACACGGACGCCCAGATCGGCCGGGTGATGTCCGCGCTCGAGACCTTCGGGCTCATGGACAACACCCTGGTGATGATCTTCTCGGACAACGGGGCCAGCGCCGAGGGGGGCAAGGACGGCAGCATCAACGAGCACCGCTTCACGGCGCACGTCCGCGAATCGCTCGAGGAGAACCTCGCCCACTACGACGACTGGGGCGGGTTTAGGACCTACAACCACTACTCGTGGGGTTGGGCCTGGGCCGGCAACACCCCGCACAAGCTCTGGAAGCGCTACACCTGGTTGGGCGGCACCCGCACGCCCCTCATCGTCCACTGGGGCGGCCGGGTGGCCCAGCCGGGGACGATCCGTTCGCAGTTCAGCCACGCCATCGACCTGATGCCGACCATCATGGCCGCGGCCGGGCTCGAGGTACCCGACGAGGTGGACGGGGTGGCCCAGCAACGGGTGGACGGGTCCAGCCTGCTCCCGGCGCTCGACGACCCCGACGCCGGCGAGGTCCACCACACGCAGTACTTCGAGATGATGGGGTCGCGGTCGATCTACCACGAGGGCTGGAAGGCCACGACCAACCACATCAGCACCGGCGTCCTCGACGAGGAGGAGTTGGCCGTCGGCAGCCGCGACTTCGCGGAGGACCGCTGGGAGCTCTTCGATCTGACGGTCGACTTCTCCGAGGCGCTCGACCGCTCCGACGACGAGCCCGAGCGGGTACACCAGCTGCGCGACCTGTGGGACGCCGAGGCGGAACGCAACAACGTGCTGCCCATCTCCGACGGGCTGGTCGACCGCTTCGCCGGCTTCATCCCGCCGACATGGCCGCCCGGAACCTCGCGGGTCTTCCTGCCCGGCGGTGGGCCGGTGGCCGACGAGTCGGTGCCGCTGCTCTGGGGCGGCTTCCGCCTCGCCGCCGACGTCGACACGGGCACCGGGTCGCCCGACGGCGTGATCTGCGCACTCGGGGACTGGTTCGGCGGCTACGCCCTCTACGTGGCCGAGGGCCAGGCCCACTTCACCTTTGCCCGCTCCTACGACGCCATCGAGTTGTCCGGGGGCGGCGCCCTCCGCCCGGGGCCCCACGAGCTGACCGTGCGCTACGCCGTCGGGGCGAACGGGGCGCCGGGGCGCATGGCGCTCCTGGTCGACGGCGAAGAGGTCGACGCGACCACGGTCGAGGGCACACTCCCCTTGGCCGTGCAGCACGGCGGCGCCGGCCTGCGCATCGGCCGGGACATCGGGTTCCCGGTCTCGCCCCGCTACGCGCCACCCGCCCCGTTCGGGGGCACCGTGCACCAGGTCCGCATCGACGCGCCGGGTGCGGCGCAGGCCGACCCGGTGGACGAGGTGCGCGCCGCGCTGCACGCAGACTGACGACGGCGCCGAAGAGCTGCACCAGGCCGGCCCGGCGCCTCCCTCAGACCTGAGCGCGCAGTGCGGCGCGGGCGTGACCCAGGTGCTCACGGGCGTGGCGCGCCGCCACCGGTGCCAGGTCGACCGAGGCGAAGACCTGTCCCCCGGCCGGACCGAACGGCGCCGTCCGCTCGAGTTGCTCGTCGTCGAGCCGGCGCAGCAGCGCCTCGAGCTCGGCCCCGCGCACCTCGAGCAACACGATGGTCTCGTCCGGGCCTATCGCTTCTGCCCGCACGGCGTGGGCGGCGTTGGCCCGGTCGACGTCCTGCGCCGTGTCGGTCACCGCCTGCCCGTTGCTCATCGCCTGCAGCCAGCGGCTGGTCTGCCCGTACCCCTCTGCAATGTGGTGCAGGACGACGCCGACCGACCAGTTCTCCCCCGGCACGGCGGTGCCCCACTCGGCCGCGCTGCAGCCGCCGGCGAAGGCGATCGCCTCGGCGTTGGCGGCGGCGAAGTCGTCGGCCAGTGCAGCACCGCGCTCACTCGCCACGTTCGAGACCGGCTTCCTTGCTCAGGTCCTCCACCGTCCACTGACCCGGCGGCTGACCCTCGGCGGCCGACCGGACGGCCAGCCGCCCAAGGAGGGCGTTCACCGGCGTCGGCACGCCGTGGAGCCGGCCCAGCATCACGATCTCGCCGTTGAGGAACTCCGCCTCGATGGAACCGGCGCCCCGGGCCAGGCTCTGCCAGCTCGATCCCCCCTGCCACTCGCCCGACGCGGTGGGAGCCATCTGCAGGTTGTCGCCCCGCCGCTCGCGGTCCTCCTCGGCGCTGGCCACGTCGATGCCGGCGGCAGCCAAGGCGGAGACCCCCTCGCGGTGCGCCTCCTTGGCCAGCGCGCTGAAACGGCCCGCCGGCCCACTGAGTGCCTCCACCGCGTTGGCCAGGTTCATCAACAGCTTGCGGTACTTCCAGCGCATGATGTCGGGCCGGGCGACCGACAAGAACGCGGTGGCGTCGATGGCGTCGGCAATCGCCTGTCCGCGCTCGTCGAGACCCGAAGGAAAGCGGCCGAGGTCGAGCATGCCCGAGACGGGAGCCGAGTGGACCTGGATCACCCCGGGATGGAGCTGGGTGGCCGGGCACATGACGCACATGGCGTAGGTGTCGGCGAAGTGGCGGAGGACCCGGCGCTCGTTCTCGACCCCGTTCTGCATGCAGACGACGGCGACGCTGGGCGGAGCGACGCTCAGCTGGGTCAGTGCGTGCTCGGTGTGCTGGCCCTTCACCCCCAAGAGGACGACGGTGTCCTCGGTCCAAGCCACCCCGGCCGGCTCGGAGGCGACCGGGATGGGCAGGGTTACCGTCTCGCCCGGTGCCTCGAAGCGCAGTCCGGACTCGAGGGCCCGACCGTGCTCGCCCCGGGCCACCAGGGTGACGTCGTAGCCCTGCTGGAACAGGCGGGCCCCGACCGCACCCCCGATGGCACCGGCTCCCAGGACGACGAAGCGCACGGGATGCACTCTGCCACGCCCCGCCGTGGGAAGCTCTCGCCGTGGCGGCGAAGCACGCGATCGGACGTGCGGCTGCGCTCGGCGAGAGCGTGGCCGGAGCCCCACTGCGCCTGGTGGGCGAGCTCACCGCGCCCGCCCGCGGCGGCATGGAGCGCAGCATGCGGCGGGCGATCGGCATCGGCGACCGGCGCGGCGTCATTGCCAGCGATCCCGACGAGGCCTTCATGCCCCCCGACGGCATGGCCCGCCAGGTCCACGGCGACCTGGCCGCCATGCTCATCGGCGGCGTGAGCGCCCTCCTCCTCCAGAGCCTGCACCCGCTGGCCATGGCCGGCGTGGCCGATCACTCGGGCTACCGCGACGACCCGCTCGGGCGACTGCGCCGGACCGCACAGTTCGTCGGCACGACGACCTATGGCACGACGGCCCAGGCCGAGGCCGCGGTGGCCCAGGTCCTGCGCGTGCATCGCCGGGTCAAGGGCATTGCGCCGGACGGCCGCAAGTACTCGGCGGACGATCCCGAGCTGGTCACCTTCATCCACGTGGCCGAGATCTCGAGCTTCCTGGCCTCGTCACAGCGCTACGGACCGCAGACGCTGAGCCGGGCCGAGTGCGACCAGTACTACGAGGAGCTGGCCCCCATTGCCTTCAACCTCGGTTCGAAGTGGGCGCCGCTCACGATGGACGAGGCCGAGAGCTACCTGTTGCGCCTGCGGCCCAAGCTCTACGCCGGTCCCCAGGCCCGCCAGGCCCGGGACTGGCTGCTGCGCGGCGTGGCCCAGCGGCCGGGCGAGCGCGCCGTCTACTCGTTGGTGGTCGCGGCGGCCATCGGCATCCTGCCGGGCTGGGCCCGCCGCGAGCTCGGTCTCTCCGTGGCTCCCCCCGTCGACTTCGTGCTCGACACCCTCGCCGTCACCCCGATGATGCGCATGCTCTCCGACGTGGTGCGCTGGGTGATGCCCCGACCGGCGTAGGCCGGCGCCGGCCGGCCGATCCCCTCAGGTGGCCAGGGACAGCCCGCCGTCGACGACCACGACCTGGCCGGTGACGTAGGAGGCCCGGGCCAGCGCGACGATGACCTCGGCCACGTCCTCGGGCTGCCCCGAGCGCTTCAGCGGGGCCACCTGCTCGACCACCTCGCGCACGAAGTCCCAGTCCTCGGTCCAGGGCGTGTCGACCAGACCCGGTGCCACGGCGTTGACCCGCACGCCGGGGCCGACCACCTTGGCCAGGAGCACGGTCATGTGGTTGAGCGCGGCCTTGCTCGCCGCATAGGGGATGGACGACCCGGTCGGGCGGACGCCGGCCACCGAGGCCACGTTGACGATCGAGCCGCCCCGACCGTCGCGCAGCGCGGGGAGGGCGGCCACCGACATCGACCACGTGGCGAAGACGTTCACCTCGAAGATGCGGCGCCAGATGTCGACGGTGGCCGCCTCGACGTCGTGGTGCGGAATCAGGGCGGTCGTCCCCGCATTGTTCACCAGGGTGTCGAGACGGCCCCAGCGCTCGAGGGCGGCCGCCACCAGATGCCCGGGGACCTCGGGCTCGGTGATGTCGCCCTGGACGTAGTGCGCGTCGGGCAGCGACGCCGCCACGGCCCGGCCCGCCTCGACCGAGCGGGCCGAGTTGACCAGCACGCCCGCCCCGAGGGCGGCGAAAGCGCGGGCGGTGGCCTCGCCGATGCCGCTCGAGGATCCGGTGACCAGCACCGTCTGGCCGGCCAGCGGCCCGTCCACCGGCCCGTCCAACGGCATGGCCGACGCAACCGGCGTCATCGCGGGGTGATGCCCCAGCGGGCCGACCACTCCTGGTCGGGTTGGAGGTCGATGACGTCCTTGCCGGTGCGCAGCGCGTTGGGCGGGCAGGTCATCGGTTCGAGGGCGACGGCCCGGCGGCGGCGCGACTGCTCGGGCAGGGTGTCGCCGGTGTACACCATGAGATACGGGAAGCCCTGGTCGACCCAGAGCGTGGCGCCGCCGGCCCCGCCCGGCGCGTCCAGGCTGGCCTCGGCCCGGCCTTCCGCCGTGCGTTCGAGGGTGGTGAACGCGGTATCGAGCACGGCCGGTCCGACGAAGCGCTGCGTGGTGAAGTCCCGCTCGGTCCCCTCGACCGGGGTCAGGGCGCCGGTGGGCAGCCCGCGGTCGTCGGTGTCGAGGGTGTGGCGGGCCGGCACGTGCAGAATGGCGCCGTCGACGGACTCGGTGCCGGCGGTCAGGTAGGGGTGGAACCCGAGGCCGAAGGGGACGGGCCCCTCCTGGAGCGAACGGGCCCGCGTCGTCACCGTCAGGCCCTCCCGGCCGACGTGGTAGTCCAGCTCCATCAGCAGCGAGAAGGGGTAGCCCGGCGAGGGGTGCAGCTGCAGGCGGAGCGACACCTGGTTCTGGTGCCGGGTCTGGAGGGTCCAGGGCAGCCAGCGCACCAGGCCGTGGATGGCGTTGTGGCGTTCGGGCTCGTCCAGGGCCGCCTGGGCCCGCACCCCGTCGAACTCGAAGCGGCCGTCGGCCAGGCGGTTCGGCCAGGGGGCCAGCACCTGGCCCCGGCCCGAGTGGGACCACTGGTCGGCGGCGAAGCCATCGAGCACCGGGGCGTCGCCGACGGAGTAGGAACGCAGCGTGGCGCCGACCTCGCAGACGACGACCTCCTGGCGCCCGTGCCCGATCCGCCACTGCTGCCCCGTGGGCGAGGCGACGGAGATCCTGGGTGATTGGGGCGGCATGTCGGGTGAATTGAAGCAGACCAGGGCTCTGACTTGGGTGAGCCCGCTCCGGTGGTTCCCGCTGAGCACCCGGATTCGGCCCGGGTGACGGCGGAGTAACCGGGTCACGAACGGGCCGTGACCCGGCCCCGTCCCGCACAGCGGGCCCAGTAGGGTCGGTGCACGTGAGGATTCTGATCACCAACGACGACGGGGTCGGCGCGCCGGGACTGGCCGCTCTGACCCGGGCGCTGGTGCGCTGGACGGAGCAGGCCGGGCGGGACGGTCCGGGCGCACCGCACGAGATCGTGGTGGTGGCCCCCAGCTCGAACTACAGCGGCGCCGGCGCCGCCGTGGGCTCGGTGACCGACACCACGACCATCCCCTACCAGCGGGCCTTCGTCGAGGGGGCGACCGAGGTGGAGGCCTACGGCCTCGATGCCTCTCCCGCCCTGTCGGTGATCGCCGGCGCGCTCGGCGCGGTCGGCCCCAAACCCGACCTGGTGCTGTCGGGGATCAACCACGGCGTGAACGTGGGGCGCTCGATCCTGCACTCGGGCACGGTGGGCGCCGCGCTGACCGCGAGCCAGCTGGGCATCAGCGCCCTGGCCGTGTCGCTGCGGGTCGGGGCCGAACCCGAACCCTGGGAGTCGGCGGCCGATCTGGCCATGGCCCTGCTCCCGCTGCTGATGGCCGCCCCCGCCCGCACGGTGCTCAACCTCAACGTGCCCGCCCTGCCCCTGGCCGAGGTGCGCGGGCTGCGCTGGGCCCGGGTGAGCGGTGCCGGACTGATCAAGTCGGCCCAGGGCTCGTGGACGTGGGAGGCACCCAACCAGGAGGAGATCGAGGGCCCGGCCGCGCTCGAGGCCTCGCGCTCGTTCATGGAGGGGGAACCCGAGGAGAAGGGCGAGATCGTGCTGACGGTCGGGACGCCGTTCCCCCACTCGAGCGATCTGGGCCTGGCCGACGCCGGGGCCGAGGACGCCACGCTGGTCGCCCAGGGCTACGCCGCCCTCACCGCGCTGCGCGGCCCGCGGGCCGACGAGGACCGCGAGCTGCTGGCCCAGCTCGACGGCGGGCTCGAGGCGGCGCTCTCCCCGTTCGGTTTCCCGAGCTGAGGCGCTTGGCGGACCGGCCACCGCTCTCCGGGCGCGCCGCGACCGGCGCCGGACTGGGCGGGCTGGTCGTGCTCGCCCTCGTCCTGGCCGGCTGCAGCAACAGCGGTCCCACGGTGAGCGCGCCGACCACTTCGAGTGGGCCGACGACCTCGAGCGGGCCGACCATCTCGAGCCCGCCCCGCAGCAGCACCACAGCGCCCGGCCCGTCGGGCACCGTGCTGTCCTGGGGGGCGGTGGGCAGCAAGGGCAAGCTCCCGGGGGGCCACCGCCGGCCGTCCCCCGTGGCCGGCATCCCCGGGACGGTGACGGCCATCGCCACCTCGAACTCGGACAGCTACGCCCTCACCTCGAGCGGAAAGGTGTGGGCCTGGGGGGCGGGGGCCAAGGGTGAGCTGGGCAACGGGACCGTCCCGCTCGTCACGGCGCGGGCGGTCGAGGTCGACTTCCCGGCCGGCGTGACCATTGCCTCGCTGCCGAACCCGATGCCCTTCGACGGGGGGCTGGCCATCGACAGCCAGGGGAATCTCTGGGGCTGGGGTGTGAACACGGCCGAGGAGCTCTGCCTGCCGGGGCCCGCGGTGGTGCTGCGCCCGACCCAGCTGCCGGTCCACGGCGTCACCCTGGCCACCGGGGCGGCGCGCCACATCGTCTTCGACGCCGGGGGCACGGTGTACGCCTGCGGCCAGGGCCAGTCCGGGCAGCTGGGCGACGGGAAATTCGGCCGCTCGGCCACACCGATCGCCGTGGTGGGATTGCCCGCCCTCGGCGTGACCTCGCTGACCTCGTCGTGGATGGGCTCAGGTGCCCTCATGAGCGACGGCTCCTACTACGACTGGGGCTACAACGCCGCGGGGCAGCTGGGCAACGGGACGACCGCGAACAGCGCGCTGCCCGTCCACGTCCCCCTGCCCGCCCCGGTGGCCCAGGTCTCCATGGGCGGCAGCACCGGCGCCAACGGTCAGACCCTGGCGCTGCTCACCGATGGCGAGGTGTGGACGTGGGGCAGCGGCACCTCCGGGCAGATGGGCAACGGCACGTTCACCAGCTCGCCCACGCCGATCCAGGTCGTGCCGCCAGGCGGCACCCACTGGGTCTTCGTCAACTCCGGCGGCTACGCCTCCTACGCCATCGACGCCGCGGGCACGCTCTGGGCGTGGGGCCTCAACGACGCCGGGCAGCTCGGCACGGGCCGGCGGCCGGTGGAGACGGCCACACCGCTCCACGTCGGGACGAGGCTGACCCGGGTCTCGTCGACGGCGGACAACGTGGCCGGCCTGCGCTAGCCCGGGGGCACCGGAGACCGCCGGCGCAGGTCCCTGCTCAGCGCCAGCCGAGCGCGGGAGCGACGTCGCGCAGGACCGCGCGGAGGACATGGGCGCAGTAGTCGACGCCGAGCTGATTGGGGATCGTGAGGAGCAGGGTGTCGGCGGCAGCGATGGCCTCGTCGTCGGCGAGTTCCTCGATGAGCCGCTCGGGCTCCCCGGCGTAGGTCCTGCCGAAGCGCGCCGTGCCGCCGTCGATGAACCCCACCTGGTCCTGCGAGCCGCCCTCGCGGCCGAAGTAGGACCGGTCGAGGTCACTGACGATCGGGAAGATGCTGCGGCTGACCGAGACACGCGGCTCGCGGGCGTGGCCGGCGTCGGCCCAGGCCTTGCGGAATCGCTCGATTTGCTCGGCTTGCAGCTGATGGAAGGGCACCCCGGTGTCCTCGGTGAGCAGCGTCGAGCTCATCAGGTTCATGCCCCGTTCCGCAGCCCACTGCGCGGTGTGCCGGGTGCCGGCGCCCCACCAGATTCGCTCGCGCAGACCCGGGGAGTGCGGCTCGACCCGGAGCAGCCCAGGCGGGTTGGGGAACATCGGCCGTGGATTCGGTTCGGCAAAACCCTCGCCGTCGAGGACGTCGAGAAAGACCCGCGTGTGCGCGCGGGCCATGTCGGCGTGGTCGGTGCCCTCCGCCGGGACGTAGCCGAAGGAGCGGTAGCCGTCGACGACCTGCTCGGGAGATCCCCGGCTGATGCCCAGCTGCAGGCGGCCGCCTGCAATGAGGTCAGCCGAGCCGGCATTCTCGGCCATGGCGAGCGGGTTCTCGTAGCGCATGTCGATCACGGCGGTCCCGATCTCGATCGTGCTGGTCCTGGCACCGACCGCCGCCAGCAGCGGAAACGGTGAGGAAAGCTGCGTGGCGAAGTGGTGGACCCGGAAGTACGCCCCGTCGGCGCCGAGCTCCTCGGCGGCGACCGCGAGATCGATGGACTGCAGGAGGGCATCCGAGGCCGAGCGGGTCTGCGACTGCGCCGACGGCGTCCAGTGGCCGAACGACAAGAACCCGATGCGCTTCATGCAGTGGAGAACATCTCCGAGACCCGTTCTCTTCCTCCGTCTGAGGGGACCCTGGTCACCACGGGCACG
Source organism: uncultured Acidimicrobiaceae bacterium (assembly GCA_963840435.1). GTDB lineage: Bacteria > Actinomycetota > Acidimicrobiia > Acidimicrobiales > RAAP-2 > Bog-473. Next base: position 1,313,536 of record CAWIYY010000003.1, read on the forward strand.
GTGCCCGCGGCTGATCGCTGCCGCGGCCGAGTGCCGGCGGGCGGACCGCCCGAACGTTCCCGGGAGCGGCGCTAGTCGTCCTCGCCCGGCGCTCGGCGCCGTTTCTTGGTCTGGGAGCGGTGGCGCTTGGCCTCGACCCGCCGCACCTTGGAGGCCCGGGTGGGCCGGGTCGGGCGGCGGTCGGGATCGACCTGCAGACCGGCGTGGAGCTTGGCGGCCAGCCGTTGGAGCGCCAGCTCGCGGTTGCGGACCTGCGAGCGCGACTCGGAGGAGCTGGCCCGCACCACCGGTCCCAGCTTCTCGCGCAGGCGGGCCCGCTGGCGCGGCCCGAGCGTGGCCGACGCGTCCACATCGAACTGGACCTCGACCCGGCTGAGCGTGCGGTTGGCGTGCTGGCCGCCGGGGCCGCCCGACGTCGTGGCGCGCCACGAGATCTCCGAGAGCGGGAGATCCAAGCCCCGGTGGACGTGGAGGGTGTCGTCGCCGGCCATCGCACGAGCGTACGGGGGTGCGGGAGCGGGGGCTCGGTTACGCTCCCGGGCCATGGACTATCGACACCTCGGCGGCTCGGGCATGCTCGTCTCTGCCCTCTCGTACGGCAACTGGATCACCCACGGCAGCCAGATCGAGGAGGACGCCGCCTTCGCCTGCGTCAAGGCGGCGCTCGAGCACGGCATCACGACCTTCGACACGGCCGACGTCTACGCCCTCGGCATGGCCGAGACCGTGCTGGGCAAGGCACTCAAGGGCACGCCCCGCGACACCATCGAGATCTTCACGAAGGTGTACTGGCGGACGGGACCCAACCCCAACAACAGCGGACTGTCGCGCAAGCACATCATCGAGTCGCTTGACGCCTCGCTCAAGCGGCTCCAGACCGATCACGTCGACCTCCTCCAGGCCCACCGCTACGACATCTTCACCCCGCTGGAGGAGACCCTGCGCGCCTTCGACGACCTGGTGCGCCAGGGCAAGGTGCACTACATCGGCGTCTCGGAGTGGACGGCCGAGCAGATCGCCGACGCCCTGCGCCTGGCCGACGAGATGGGCTTCGACCGCATCATCTCCAACCAGCCCCAGTACTCGCTCATCTGGCGGGTGATCGAGGCCGAGATCGTGCCGCTGTGCGAGAAGGAGGGCGTGGGCCAGATCGTCTGGTCGCCCCTGGCCCAGGGCGTGCTCACCGGCAAGTACAAGCCGGGGGCCGGCGAGCGGCCGCAGGGCACCCGGGCCACCGGACCCGAGGGCGAGGAGATGAGCTGGCTCTTGCGCGACGAGATCCTCGAGCCGGTGCAGTCCTACGCCGAGCTGTGCCGGGAAGCGGGCTACTCGCCGGCGGCGGTGGCGCTGGCCTGGGTGCTGCGCAACCAGAACGTGAGCAGCGCCATCGTCGGGGCCAGCCGGCCCGAGCAGATCGCTGAGAACGTGAAGGCGCTCGACCTCGACCTCGAACCCGACTTCGTCGACGCCATCGAACAGGCGCTGGCGCCGACGACGCTCTTCGACCCGGGCTTCACCTTCACCCCGTCCGAGCGCCCGTAGGCCGCGCGCTCAGGCCGGCGAGAAGCGGGAGCGGAAGGTGCGCACCTCGAGGGTCGAGTGGGTGCGGTGCTCCTCGAAGACGCGCACGTAACCGGTGTGGCTAATCAACCAGCCGGCGTCGGTGCGGCGGTAGCGGTCGGCGTAGAAGGCGGTGCCCGCGATCTCGACGTCGGCCGCCGGCACGATGACCCGGTCCTGGAGGTACCAGGTGCCCTCGGCCTCGGTGTCCGAGGTGAACGTGATCTCGGGGTGATGGCCCTGGTGCTCGGTCACGGTGCCGGGGTCGCCCAGCACCGAGGTGAGCCAGTCCACGATGGCCTGGCGCCCTTCCAGCACAGTCTTGCCGTCCTCGTAGGACGAGGTGACGTCCTCGGTGAGCAGCGCACCGAGCGCCTCGAACTGCTTGAGGTCAAGGGTGCGGAAATAGGCGTACTTGAGCCGCTTGATGGCCTCGAGCGCAGCGATATCCGTCACGATTCCCTTTCCGGCCGCCCGACCCGGCGCGGCGGCCCGGCCAGGGTAGTTGGCCCTCGGAGTTGGCGACGGGGGACGGGGCCGACAAGCATGCGTGGAGTGTCGAGGGACGAGCGCCAGCGCATCGCCGCCTACGGCGTCGTGCGGGACGCCGACGGCCGCCTGCTGCTGGCCCGGGCCGCGCCATCCCTCACCATCAAGGGACGCTGGTTCCTCCCGGGCGGGGGCGTCCAGCACGGCGAGGAGCCGACGGATTCCCTGCGCCGGGAGATCGAGGAGGAATCGGGATTGACGGTCACGGTCGGGCCGCTGCTCGACGTGCTCTCCGACCTGCGCACGCTGCCCGACGGCGTGAGCCTCCACACCATCCGGCTCATCTACCGGGTCGACGCCTGGGCGGGCACGCTGCGGCCCGAGGCCGACGGGACCACCGACGCCGTCGCCTGGTTCGGCCCCGACGAGTTGGCCTCGTTGCCGCTGGCCCATTATGTCGAAACGGTGGTGGAGACCCTCCTGTGAGCACGGCGGCGGTGGACACTGCGGGTGTGGGCAGCGCGGAGCCCGACCACCACGTCGTCATCGTCGGGTGCGGCTTCGGCGGCCTCTTCGCGGCGCGGGCCCTGAAGCGGGCGCCGGTGCGGGTCACCATCATCGACCGGACCAACCACCACCTCTTCCAGCCCCTCCTCTACCAGGTGGCCACCGGCATCCTCTCCGAAGGGCAGATCGCGCCGGCCATCCGTGACGTGCTGCGCCGGATGCGCAACCTGCGCGTCGTGCTGGCCGAGGTGCGCGAGATCGACCTGCAAGAGCGAGTTGTGCACGCCGACGAGTTCGGGCGGCCCCAGATCATCGACTACGACAGCCTCATCGTCGCCTGCGGCTCCACCCCCACCTACTACGGGCACGACGAGTTCCGGCGCGCCGCCCACGGCATGAAGACGCTCGACGACGCCCTGGCCCTGCGCGGGCGCATCTTCGGCGCCTTCGAGCTGGCCGAGGCCGAGCCCGACGAAGAGAAGCGCCGGGCCCTCATGACGTTCGTGGTCATCGGGGGCGGGCCGACGGGAGTGGAGATGGCGGGACAGCTCCGCGAGCTCTCGCGCCGGGCCCTGCACCGCAACTACCGCCGCATCGACCCCCACCAGACCCGGGTGGTGCTGGTCGAGGGGGGCGACGGCCTGGTGGCGTCCATGGGCGAACGGCTCTCCCGCATCACGGCGCGCGACCTCGAGCGCATGGGCGTCGAGATCCACTTCGGGGCGATGGTCACCGACATGGACGACCAATGCGTGGTCATCACGAAGCGCGACGGCTCGATCGAGCGCATCGATGCCGCCACCAAGGTGTGGGCGGCCGGCACCAGCGCCGTCGGCCTGGGCAAGACACTGGCCGATCTGGCCGGGGCCGAGGTGGACAAGGCCGGGCGGGTCAAGGTCCAACCGGACTGCTCCCTGGCCTCCCATCCTGAGGTGTTCGTCGTGGGCGACCTGATGGCCCTCGGCGACCTGCCGGCACTGGCCGAGGTGGCCATGCAGTCGGGCGCCCATGCCGCGCACACCATCGAACGCCGGCTCGCCGGCAAGGAGCCCAAGCCGCTGCACTACCGCGATCTGGGCACACTCGCCGTCATCTCGCGCTTCACCGCCGTGGCCAAGGTGGGACCGCTGCAGGTGGGCGGCTTCCTCGGCTGGTTGATCTGGCTCGTCGTCCACATCACGTTCCTGACCGGGTTCAAGAACCGCTTCGGTGCCCTGGCCCGCTGGACCATCAGCTTCATCGGGCGCGGGCGCTACGAACGGGCCCTGACCGGGCAGTGGGTGGCCGGACGCGGCGGTGGGGACGAACCGCCGTAAGGTTCCCATCGCACGACCGAACGACCGAACGACCGCACGACCGAACGACCGAACGACCCGTGGGGGAATCCATGCCGATCACCGTCACGCCCATTGCCGGGCTGAGCGACCACATCAACGACATCCGCCTCCGGACGGGGCGCATCGTCAACGAGCTCATCCTGCCCAACGAGTCCCTGCTCTGGAGCGCCCGCCGGGGCTCGGCCAGCCAGGAGGCCCGGGCCGAGGCCAAGGCGCTCCGCCTCGAGGTGCAGGACGCGGTCAAGTCCGAAGGCCTCTGGGCCCCCCACCTCCCGCCCGAGTACGGCGGGATGGGCCTCGACTTCATGGCCCACGCCTACATGAACGAGATCCTGGCCTACGCCGTCGGTGCGGCCTCGCTCTTCGGCGTGGTCGCTCCCAACTCGGGCAACCAGACCGTCCTGGTGAAGTACGGCACCGAGGAGCAGAAGCGCAAGTGGCTGCTCCCGCTGGTCGAGGGGACCATGCAGTCGGGCTTCTCCATGACCGAGCCCGAGAACGCAGGCTCGGACCCCCGCTCCATTCAGACCACGGCCGTACGGGAAGGCGACGACTGGGTCATCAACGGCCACAAGTGGTTCACCTCCAACGGCCTGGCCGCCGACTTCTTCATCGTCATGTGCCGGGCCAAGGAGTCGGCCGACGACGAGAGCCCGGGCCGCATGGTGCAGATCATCGTGCCGACCTCGACGCCCGGGGTGGAGATCGTGCGCGGGATCGGCATCTGGGGCGCCTCCACCTCCGACCACTGCGAGGTGCGCTACACGGACGTCCGGGTGCCGGCCGACAACGCGCTGGGGCAGGTGGGCGAGGGCCACCGGGCCGCCCAGGACCGCCTGGGCGCCGGCCGCATCTTCCACTGCATGAACTCGGTCGGCCAGATGTGGCGGGCCTTCGACCTGATGGTGGAGCGCATGCTGACCCGCGAGGTCCACGGCGGCCTGCTCAAGGACAAGCAGTTCATGCAGGGCTTCGTGGCCGACAGCTACATGGACCTGCAGTCGGCCCGCCTGATGACGATCCACGCAGCGGAGAAGGTGGACGCCGGTGACCCCCAGGCCCGCACCGAGATCAGCGCCATCAAGGTCTTCGTGCCCGCCGCCTACCTGCGCGTGGTCGACCGGGCCATCCAGGTGTGGGGGGCGGCCGGGGTGACCAGCGATCTCCCCCTGGCCCAGATGTACCTCGGCGCCCGGACCCTGCGCCTGGCCGACGGGCCCGACGAGGTGCACCGCATCCTCATCGCCAAGAACGTCCTCCACCACTACGAGAAGGGCGAGAGCTGGGACTTCGCCGGGTGACCGCCGCGCCGTGACCTGGCAGCCCGGACCGGCGGTGTCCGTCTTCGCCGCCGGACTCTTCGACGGCCAGGTGGCAGTGGTGACCGGAGGAGGCAGCGGGCTGGGCCGCGAGGTGGCCCACGCCTACGCCCACCTCGGTGGGCACCCGGTCGTGGCCGGGCGGACGGCGGCCCGGCTCGACGAGGTCGTCCGCTCCATTGAACGAGAGGGTGGGCAATGCAGCGCCGTGCCCACCAACATCCGCGAGCCCGACCAGGTCGAGGCGCTGCGCGACGCCGTCTACGGCCGCTTCGGCCGGGTGGACTGCCTCGTCAACAACGCGGGCGGCCAGTTCCCGGCGCTGCCCAGCGCCATCACCGACAACGGCTGGCGGGCCGTCGTCGACCTGAACCTGCACGGCACCTGGACCGTGACCAACCGCTTCATGGGCCCAATGGCCGAGGCCGGCGCGGGGGCCATCGTGAACGTGGTGCACACCTTCGCGTTCGACCGCGGTGCGCCGTGGTTCGTCCACTCGGGGGCGGCCCGGGCCGGCGTGGTCAACATGGTCAAGACGCTGGCGCCCTACCTGATGCGCCGCGGCGTCACCATCAACGCGTTCGCCCCCGGCATCTTCTCCACGCCGGGCCTGGTCGAGTCCGAGCTGACCGCGGTCGGGCGCACTGAGGAAGGCTTCACCGACGAGCTGGTGGCCGAGGGGACGACGGTGCGCTTCGGGACGGTCGACGAAATGGCGGCCATGGTCCTCTACCTGTGCTCGCCGGCCGCCCGCTACGTCTGCGGTGCCACGATTATCGCGGACGGGGCGTCCATGCAGTCGAACTGGGTCAGCCTCTTCGGCGAGGACGACATGTGAGCCGGACGGCCCGGGCGCGGCGCTGCCCGTGCCCGATCAGCCCGGGGCCTGCACCTGGTACTCGTCCTTCCACCAGCGGGCGGTGCGCACGGCTTCGGGGTCGGTGCGCAGCGTGGGATCCTGGCCGAGGTCGGCCGGAGTGGGGCCGACCCGCTCGGCGATGGGCCGCAACGCCTCGAGGTCGAATCCGTAGCAGCGGGCCGCCGTCTCGCCGAGCAGCTGGCGGGCATCCTCGACGGGAATGTCGCCGAAGTCGCCGCGCAAGCGGGCCTGGGTGTTGGGCCACGTGCCCTCGGGGTGCGGGTAGTCCGTCCCCCACATGACGACGTCGCAGCCGAGGACGTAGCGCCGCCGGATCTCTTCGCGCGACATGGTCGAGGCGCCGATGAAGATGTTCTCCCCGAAGTAGTCGGAGGGCAGCTTGGAGATCTTCCCCTTGAGCAGCGCCGCCATCTTCTTCGTGGTGTGGCCTCCGCCCATGTACTGGTCCCACTTCCACATCATGTCGGCCGCCCAGTAGGCCGCCGCCTCGGTCACCACGAACTTCAGGCCGGGGAAGCGCTCGAAGGCACCCGAGAAGAGCAGGTGCCAGGCCGGGCGGGCGGCCCACCAGACCACCTCGGCCAGGTAGATCCCGATGTTGTCGCCGAACTCGTCCTGCGGGGCCTCCCCGGAGTGGGTGTGCACCGGGAACCCCGCCGCCTGACAGGCGGCCCAGACCGGGTCGTAGGAGGGATCGTTGTAGGGCACGAGGTCGTGCCACATGGTCGGCACCATGATCCCGCGGATGCCGGGTTGCTCGGCCAGCCACTCGACCTCGGCCACCGAGCGCTCCACCCCGTGGGTGATGGGCACCAGCGCGATGCCGCCGTGGCGCTCGGGACTGCGGGCGCACATCTCGGCCAGGAAGCGGTTGTGGGCGCGTGCGCCGGCGAAGGCCAGCTCGGGATCGGTGATCGCGCCCGCGGAGAGCCCGGCGCCGAAGGGCGGCGATGCCATGCCGGTGATGGCATCGGCGTCGGCGAACATGACCTCGGCCGTCACACCGTCGGCGTCGAGCTCCTTGTCGCGTTGCTCAATGTCCCAGGCGCCGCGCAGCCCCTCCTCGTTCTCGGTCTCCCAGCCCATGATGTAGTCGTAGTTCATGCGCAGCGCCTCGTCGCGCTGCGCGTGGCGCTCGGCCAGGTACTCGTCGAACTGGGCGTGGTAGGCGGCGTCGAGGTACGGGCGGTAGTCCTCGGCGGGCAGGCCGGCGTGGGCGTCGGCCGAGATGATCACGTAGCGGTCGCTCATTGCTTTGCCCCCAGGACCGAGAGGTCGTCGTAGCGCTGATGGATGAAGGGCTCGACCCCGGCTTTCGGCACCGGCCCGATGACCCGGCCGACCTGGGTCGAGGCGCGCTCGGTCCAGTTGAGGTCGACCATGCGGCGCACGACCAGGTCGGCCACGGGGTCGAGCGGCGACTCCTTCAGGATCAGGTCGCCCTCGATCCCCTCGTGCACCCGGGTGCGCTCGGTCTTCTCCCCGTAGACGAGCAGCGGGTCGGCGTCGAGCACGCCGGCCTGCTCGCACGACGGTGAGAACTTGAGCCAGAAGTCGGTCTTGTCGAGCTCGTAGTTGTCGCGGGTCTCGCTGATGCGCCCGACGATCTCGCACACGGTGAAACCCATGCGGGCGATGCGGGCCGAGACCTGGTCGCCGTCGCGCTGCACCTCGACCTCGCCCAGCTTCTTGGGCTCGCCGTTGACCTCGCGTCCGCCGATGAGCGACTGCTCCGTCGTCATGGGCATGAAGATCGGGTACTCGCCGAGGCGGTCCTCATGGCGGGCCTGCACGCCGATCCACCCCGCCCCGAAGATGGGCAGTCCCGGCATCTCCACCCGGGTGATTGTGATGCGCACGAGGGGCCGGTCACCGGGTTCGAGCGGTGGTGGCAGCACGGCAGCCAGGATGTCGGGGTCGGTCTCGTACACGGCGGTGACCGCCTGCGACCAGATGTCGGGCGCCTTCTTCACCTCGATCTCGTGGTTCACTTGCTCGGTGCGAGCGCCGTAGCGCACGGTCTCCATGGGCTCTCCCTTGCTCACCACGCCCGCAGGATCTGCGTGGGGTCGAATGCGTTGCAGGTCGTCTTGGTCGGCCAGTCGTCCCGGGCCAAGGGGGTGGCGACCTCGGACACCGTGGGGCCGACGCGCTCGCCGATCACACGGAGCGCCTCGAGGTCGAACCCGTAGAACGACGCGGCGTTCGACTCGACCATGGCGTGGACGTCGGGCTCGGCGTAGTCGGCGAAGGCCACCCGCAGGGCCTCCGTCGTGTACGGGTAGCTGCCCTCGGTGTGCGGGTAGTCGGCGCCCCACATGACGTGTCCGACCCCCAGCTCGCGGCAGAGCGGTGCCTCGCTGGGGCGGAGGAAGGAGGCGCCGATCCAGAAGTTGCGGGCGAAGTACTCGGACGGCTTCATCGTGAGCTTGGCGGCGGCCGCCCCGAAGAAGTTGGCTTCCGCCGCGTTGGCCAGGGTCATGCGGCCATAGAACCAGTCGAGGGTCTCGAGTCCCCGGGGCAACCAGGCCACGCCCTGCTCGGTGACGGCGAAGCGCAGCGTCGGATGGCGCTCGAGGACACCGGCGAAGATCAGGTGCCACACCGAGCGGTGGCTGAACCAGGGGATCTCGATGAGCATCATGGCCCGGGCTGCCTCGTGCTCGCCGTAGTCGGGCAACGCGCTGCCGCCGTGGATGTTGATGGGCACGTCGAGGTCGGCGCACACCTGCCACAGCGGCTCGTAGTGGTCCTCCCACAGGGGAGGAAGGTGGGAGTTGGGCGGGATGGACGGGAGCAGGATGCCGCCGAAGGGCCCGTCGAAGGCACCCTTGGCCCAGCGCACCTCGGCCACCGCGTCGTCGATGTCGTTGGCGAAGACCTGCACGATGCCGGCCCGCCGCCCCGGCGCCGCCGCGCAAAAGTCGGCCAGCCAGCGGTTGTGCGCCTGCACCCCGGCCCAGCGCCGCTCGTAGTCCTCAGGCGAGGGGGGCAGGGCCACCAGATTGCCCTCCTCGAAGAAGGGCGGGACGGTGTTGGGGAAAAGCACCTCCGCCACGATCCCGTCGGACTCCGTCTCGGCCAGACGCCGCTCGTTGTCCCAGTTGCGGTAGGCCCACGGGAGAAGAAGGTCGGCGAAGGGGTTCTCGTAGCTGGCCGCCCAGCCGTCGAACTCGTCGTGGAAGCGGCGTGCCAGGTAGGGCTTGTAGTCGGCGATGTCGGCGCCGGCGTGCCCGTCGGCCGAGACCACGGTGTAGCGGTCGGTGGTGGTGGGGCTGGCCGTCATCAGCTCAGCGCGGCCGGCGGGAGTTGGCCCCGGGCGATGGCGTCGGCCCGGCGGTGCAGCAGGGCGGCGCTCTCGTCGAGGCCGTGGCCAATGATGAAGTCGCCCCGCTTGACCCCCTCGACGCAGAAGCGGCCCAACTCGTGGAGGTCCATGACGTCGACCGTACGCCCGGTCGCTGCCATCTGGGCCTTGAACTCCTCGAAGGTGGTCCCCGGTGCGGGCGGGCGGGGCCTGACCCGGGCCAGCCGCTCCGGCCGATTGCGCTGTGCCGTCCACAGCCCGGTGTCGAGCAGGCCGCCCGAGGGGTAGAAGACGGCGGCCCGCAGCTCGGTCCCGGCCGCGATGAGCTGGTGGGCCAGCGCCTCGGTCAAGCACGAGATCGCCGCCTTGCTCGAGGCGTAGACCGAGGCGTAGGGCACCGGGGCGATGCCCCCGTCCATGCTCGACGTGTTGACGACGACGCCCGGCTGGCCCGACTCGATCATGCGCGGGACGAAAGAGAGCATGCCGTTGGCCACGCCGAAGACGTTGACCGAGAAGCACCAGGTCCAGTCGTTGGCTTCCTGCTCCCAGGGGCGCCCTCCCCCGCCCGAGGTCACCCCGGCGTTGTTGAACAGGAGGTGGCAGGCGCCCTCGGTGGCGAACACGTCGGCGGCCAGCGCCTCGACAGCCTCGGCCGAGGAGACGTCGGTCCGCACGCCACGCACCTGCCCCAGCTCGGAAAGCTCCTTGACGGCCAGCTCGAGGACCGGTTCCTCGACGTCGGCCACGACCACGCGGGCACCTTCTTCGAGCAGGGCCTGGCTGATCCCCCGGCCGATGCCGGCCGCTCCCCCGGTGACCACGGCCACCCTGCCGTTCAGGTCATCCACCCCGTCGCCCCCGATCGCTGGCTCCTGACGGGCCAACCATAACGCCGACCTGACGCGGCGTCAGACGCGCAGCCCGAGTGGGACAGGATTGTGACAACCGGCGTGCAGCACCGAGCGATGGAGAGACCGATGGCCGAGCGGCGCCCTTCGATGCAGGTTCCCCGACCTGACGAGACCGTTCCGCTCGGGGAGACGGCGATGGCCCGCGGCTGGCTGCAGCACCTGCGCGCCAGCGCCCTCTTCAAGCTCGAGGGCCTCGATCCCGAGCAACTCCGCTGGCGGCCGGCGCCCGCGGCCAACTCGCTCGGGGTGATCGTGGTCCACCTCGGCTACGCCGAACGGCTCTGGTTCCGGACCATCGCGGCGGGCGAGCCCATGGACATGGGGTGGCGGCGCCACATGTTCGAGCTGCCCGAGGGCTGGGGGGTCGACGAGGTCACCACCTTCTACCGCGGCGAGTGCGCCCTGGCCGATGCGGCGCTCGACGAGGTGGCGTCGCTCGACCTCCCCTCGGCGGCCGACTTCCGCCCCACGACGTGGCGTTGGGCTCTGTTCCACATGATCGAGGAGACGGCTCGCCACGCGGGCCACATGGACCTGACCCGCGAGCTCCTCGACGGCAGCACGGGCCGCTGAGCGGACCCCAGAACTCCCTGGTCCGCACGCCGGCCACCGGTCTCGATGCCCCCTCCCTCTCTCCACGTCCGGGCCGGGGCGAGTGGTGCCGCTCCCCCAGGGGTGGCGCGCGCTCTTTTCCCTGTTATGGCGGTACCGTGGGGGTGCCCCGGGGGTTCCGTCCGGAACTTCGCGGGGCAGAACGGTCAAGGCGGGCCGCGAGGAGGTCGAGAAAACGGCCATGGACGTGCAGTCTGACCAAACGGGCATCCAGCCCGAGCACGCCACGATGGTCTTCGAACGCCCGGACTCGTTTGCCCAGGACCGTGGCGCCTCGGCCCTGCCGGGCACGTCGTACGCCGACACGGACCAGATCCCCGCCGTCCCGCGCCAGTCGAGGCCGCGCCGCCCGGACCGCGGCGCCCACGGGCTGCGCATCGCGGTGGCGCTGGTCGCCGTGGTCGTCCTGCTGGCGGCCGCCCTGCTGGGCCTCGTCAAGTCCGGGACGATCAACTTCAACTCGACCGCCCCACCGCACAAGGCGGTGGTGCAAACCCCGACCACCCTCCCGAGCAGCAAACCCCTGCTGACGCAGACTTCGACCAGCGGCGACTCGGCCATCTACTCCATCCCGGTCGCGTTCTACTCCGTCACCGTTTCCACCACGACCGAACGCTCCTGGGTCAGCATCAGCCCGGCGGGCCACCGCCCAGCCTTCGAAGGCGTCATGAACCCAAGCCAATCGCAGCACCAGGTCATGCTCGGACCGAGCACGATCGAGGTCGGCGCCGGCGGGACCACGGTGACGGTCACGTCGGGCAAGCACTCCCAGGTTCTCAAGCCTCCGGCCGCACCGTTCAGCTACCAGATCACGCCCAAGAGCTGACCGCCGGCCACCCTCGGGTCGGCCGGCCCGCTGTCGCGGGGCCGAGATCCCTCAGCTTGTCTGCCCCGGGTCCGCGAGCTGCACGTCGTTTATGAACTGACTGAGGCTGACGATGCTCCCGGGGGCCGGCGGTTGGATGCTGACGGGCGTCCCGAAATCCTGAAAGGTCATGGAGATCTTCTCCGTCGTCGCGCTCGTCCCACCGCCGATATCGACCGTCTCCTGTCGGAGCAGGTTGTCGCCGTCGATCCAGATGTCGACGTCGAAGGTGCCGAGCGCCTTCGCTTCCTTGAGCGCACTCGAGACACCCGCTGCGGGGAGCTGGCCCGATTGCTCCTCTTGTTGGAGGGTGCTCTCGATCTCCGCCTGGCTGGGTGTCACCGAGTAACCCGAGACCTCGTCACCGCCGATCGTCGACGAGCCCAGGGGCACGACCGTGGCGCCGCGCTGCTCCATCATCTTGATCGCACTGATCGGATCGACGTCCGCCGCGCCGATGGAGCTGGCGGACTGTTGGGGCAGCGGTATCTGTATCCACTGGGCGCCCCCGGTCAAGGAGGAGAGGCCCTGCCCGTCGACGCTGACATTCATGTAGACCTGGCCGCCGCTGACCACCTCCTTCTCCTCGACCGCGTGTTGGTTCGGCGTCAGGTCGATCGAGGCGGAGAACTGGTTGGTCGTGAAGTTGGCCTGACCCGATCCCGAGACAGGAATGGACGTCCCGTCGACGCTGACGGAGCCCGAGACGTCGATGTCAGCAGTCCTCTGCGCCACCGTGTTCTGGGTCGAGCTCAGCACGAAAGCGGCTGGACTCATGCCCGAGCCCGGTGCTGGCGATCCGCCCGAGGTGGCCAGGATGCCTCCCACGCCCGCCGCGATGATGACGAGCGCGGCCGCGGTGACCACCGCTGTCCGCCGACCCGTCTTGGACTTCGCCGGATCCTGACCCGATGGCGCCAGACCGTCGTCGGGCGGCCCGAACAAGGGCGGCGGTGTCGTGGCCCTCTGTGAGGCCGGTGGCTGGTCCACGAGACCGGCCAAGAACGCCCTCGTTTCGCTGCTCATCTCCCCGAGGGCAGGCCGCGGATCCCCGTGATCGCCCGTGGGCCCGCCTCCATCCACGTCGTCCATGTCGACCCCTCCGTCCGGATCGAAATGTAGTCCGAAACCCGGGTTCAGGCTGCCCTGCTCTCCAATTGCGAGAGGTGCGGGGCCGACGACCCCGCACCTTTCGAAATCCTGCTCTCGCAGCCAGGTCTACGGCTCGTAAACCTGGTACGTGATCGTGTAGATGCCCATGGTTGCCCCGTCCCCTGAGTAGCCAAAGGTCTGGACCTTGTGCTTGCCCGACGCGACGTTCGTTTGCGTCTCGGTCCACGTGCCTCCCGCGTCGGTCCCATCAGTCGGAGCGGCCGCGAAGAACCCACCACCGAACCCATCGAACTGGTTGCCGTCGATCTCGGCTGCTTCCCGCAATGGCGTTGTCGGCGTCACCGGTGGAGGAAAACTCTTGAATGCTTGCTGTCGCCACGAAGGTGCACGTTTTGCCCGCCACAGCAGGACACGTGATCTTGTTCACCGCATCAAATGGGGGTCAGGGTGCCTGCAGGGAGGGCAACGTTGGCATCCCCCTCCTCGATGTACGTGCCCACGAGCTTTTCGCTCGTCGGGGTACTGCCGGCCGCGGGAGGACACGGCGGGCGAACTCGCCGGTGCCGTACCGGTCATCGCCGGGCCGTCTGCCGCGACAGCGCTTCCAAGGCCAAAGCCACCGGTGGCCAATCCCACCCCTGCCGCGAGCGCAATGACCGACCCTCCGCAAAGGGACCGGACGCGCCGGCTCTTCGTATTGATTCTCTTCTTGTCGCCGCCTTTCGCGGGATGCATTGGCCATTTGGCCAGCGCAAACGCGCGGTAACGCTCGCCAAAATTCCTGTCAACGATCGAAGGACGCCTCCGCCCGAGCCGGTGGCAATCGTCCGGCGTGTCCACACCGTTGCCGGCCTCCCTCGCAACTCCGGCGCGCTGCACCAACTGCTCAGGGTTCGTCGGCCTCCAGGCCCGCCCTGCGCGCGACTCATCACCTTTTTTTAGGTGACAGCCATTCCTCGTCCGGTCCGCGACACAGCAGCGGCGCACAGCCTCGGGGACGGGCAACAGGCGACACACGCTGAGCCTGTGGTCCTACGATGACCGTCGTGTTGCGGCGATGGTTCTGCCCGCGTGCCCTCCTCCTCCACATGGAGTTCCTGTTCGTGGTCGCGGCCTGCGCAGCGGCCACCTGGTGGCAGCTGGGTCGTGCGCTCGGCGGAAACGGGCTCAGCTGGTTCTATACCTTCGAGTGGCCTGTCTTCGCGGCCATCGCCACCGCCATGTGGTGGCACCTCATCCACGAGGATCCTGCGACCCGTGCCGCGAGGCTGCAAAAACGCGAGAAGGAGGTGCTGCCCGTTGACCGCCAGGCCGAATGGTGAGCTCGGCGCCGGGCTGTGCACGACCCAGGACGGAGGCCCTGGCCTAGCCTGGACCGGCGTGGACCACGGGGGGTCGGCGCAGAACGACGTGGGGCCGCGCCGGACGGATCGCGTCTTCAAACGGGTGGCGGCCGTCGCCGCGGCATGCCTCGTCGGCTTTGTCGTGTTCGTCATCGTCCATGGACCCTCCACCCCCAGCGGTCCCAGCTCCGCTGCACTGGCCTCACCTCCCCCTGCCGTGCTCAAGCCGGGCACGGTCGCACCAGCCTTTTCCCTGCCCTCGCTCGACGGTGGCCAACCGACGGTCCTCGCCCACTACCTGGGCCGACCGGTGATCATCAATTTCTTCGCCTCCTGGTGTCCGGACTGCCGGGCCGAGCTGGCTGCAGTGGCCTCGGTGGCCCGCACGAGCACCCCGTCGGTCGCCGTGTTGGGCATTGACTCGAACGAGAGCTCCGATGCCTCGGCCGTTCGGCTTCTCGCGCAGGCCCACGCGTCCTACCCGGTGGGCGTGGACCCCGACGCCAAGGTCGCCACCGCGTACCTGGTCCAGGCGCTCCCGGTGACCTACTTCGTCGACGCGACCGGCCACGTCGTGGGGGCCGACCTCGGTCCGCAATCCGTCGCCTCACTCGAGCGCTGGGTCAGGCGGCTCGAGCGCGACCCAAGAGGGGGCCGTTCTTGAGCGGCATGACCGAGTCCGATGCAGCGGAGATCGGGGCCGCCGACTCCGCTGGTCCCGAACCGCCGCCAGAGCCTGCGGTCGACCGCGCCGCCGCGCTGGCTGAGGGAGCGCCGGGCATCCCGACCCGCTTCGTGTGGTGGGTGCTCGCCGGCGCCCTGGTGCTGTGCATCGGGGGACTCCTCGGAGAGCACGTCTTCACTGCGGCCGGTCTCAATCCCACCCCCACGACCACGACGACCGTACCCAGCCCGACCAGAACCGTGCCGCGCGACGCCCCGCCGCCTCCGGCGGCTGACCGCTCGCTCAGCGCCGCACTCCCCGCCTTCATGGGTCTGAACACTCCGAGCCCGCGTCTCGTGGCTCCGTTCTCGCTGCTCGACCAGAACGGTCAGCCCGTTTCCGTCCCGACCGAGCCGGCCCGAGTGGTCGTCCTCAGCTTCTTCAACGGCCCGTGCAACGACGTCTGTCCGGTGCTGGCGGCAGAGATTGAGCAGGCGGATGCCGACCTCGGTACGAACGCCACCGACGTGGAGTTCGTGACCGTCAACACGGACCCGACGGCCCTGGCCCAGTCGGCGGAGACGGCCGCGGTCGACACCGGGCTGGGACACCTGGCGAACTGGCACATGGTCACCGGGTCCTTGGCCTCCCTCGACCGAATCTGGAAGTCCTACGGCGTCTCCATCTCGGTCAACACGAAGACCGGCCTCGAGGCCCACAGCAACGTGCTCGATTTCATCGACCCCCAGGGTTTCCTGCGCAACTGGGCGACGCCCTTCGCCAACGAGAACACGCTCGGTGCCTACAGCCTCCCCGCACCGAGCGTGGAGCGATGGGGCCAAGGCATCGCCACCTATGCCTCGAAGCTGATCGGGCAATGACCTCGCTCGAGACGCTGCCACCAGTCGCCACGCCTCCCATCTGGCAGCGCCACCGGGGCCTGGCCATCGCGGCCGTCGCCCTGGTGATCCTGCTCATCACCGTCCTGACCGACCTCCCGGTGAGCACCTCGCGCGCCAGCGACATCAGCGCCGAACGCAGCGTTATGAGCGAGCTCAACTCGGACCTCTCGCCATGCTCCTACGGGGTGCACCAAGCACTGGGCATCTGGGATCTCCAGGCGGCCCATCAGCTCAGCCCGGCGGACCGCGCCCCGACTCCGGGGCTTTTGGGCGACGACCAGTCCGCCTGTTCGTTCACCAACGAGGGCATTTACGACCTTGCCAACATCCAGGTGCCCGGCACCCCGGCCGGCAAGGAATTGGGCCAGCTGGTGGCCACCGTGACCCTCTGGACCACCTCGGACTCGCTCCGCGCCATCGAGGACGTGCAGACGCTCATGAACGATCCGGGCGACAAGGCGGTGCTGCGCGACCTGAACAAGGAGGAGACCGTCCTGGCCGCCGACCGCCACACGGCCCTGTCCGAGGAACGGGCGGCCGACACCGACCTCGACACCCACCTCCAACCGGTGAAGCTGCCGTCGGACCTGCCGGACGGCTCGAACGCGTCGGAGCGCGACTGACCTCAGGGATCGAGCGCCGCTCCCCCGGAGGTCGGCGGGACCGGGGCCGTCCCCCGGCGCTGCTCGGCCCGGGCCAGCCGGAGCAACTCTGCGTCGGGATCTTCGTCGGACTGGAGCCAGGCCAGCGCGTTCCAGAAGATCACCGGGACGAACACCGACGCGGCCACGAACCAGAGCACGACGGCTCCGATCTGCTCGTCCGCCGTCGCACTCAAGCCGCCGGCCACATGGTGGAAATTGGTGTAGAAGCCGCTGGTGGAGAGTCCCGTCACGTAGGCCAGGACCCAGAAGACCCACATGGACAACGCGGCCAGCACCGCCCGGCGCAGGTGGCCCGACCGCGGCTCGAGTGGCGGCGAGTCGACCAGCTCGAGCCACAGGCCGATGCCGGCCACCAGCAACGTCGCCCCTTCGACGATCGCCAGCCACCAGTGGCGGGAGACCGCGGCGACGGCCGCCGGCGTGTGCCAGCCCACGGCCACACCCAGGTCTGCGCCGATGAAGCCGAGGGACCGGGGCAGCTCCCGGTGGCGTCGGCGCCGGTCGGCCAGTCTGTCGAGCACGAGGGGAGCTCCGGCGCTCCTCCCGGCCAACCCGAGGCGGCGCCATGGCCCGCCCACGGTCACCAGTGCGGGAACGACGATGGCCAGCAGCGAGAACTGCAGCGAGGCTGCGTATTCCGTCCGGCGCGCCAGCACGCCGAGCGGAGGCGCCAAGGCAAGCACGAGCACCAGCCCGGCCGCCACGACGCACCACGGGCGCAGTTGCGCCGCAACGCGGGGCCGCCGCTCGGCGACCCCCTCGCTCATCTCGTTTCTCGGTCCTTCGTCGGGCGGCGCTGGAAGAAACCCCAGATCAGCACGATCGCGAGGACACCGAGCGGTATGGCGAACGTGAGGGCCTGTGTCTCGGCCACGTCGGAAATCACCCGCTGACGCCTCCTCTCAGATCACGTAGAACAGTACCCAGAAGAACGTGGCCACCAGGGCGATGAACCCCCAGAAGTAGGTGCACCCGTTCAGGTTTACCCGGAGCAGGCGGGCCACCGGCAGCGTCGAGGTGGGCGCGCCGCCATCCTGGTCCATGGCCCGTCGTAATCGGAGCTGCCGGGCCAGGATCGTCTCGACCCAGTACGTCCCCGAGAGGAGCAGGGCGATGTTCATGATTGCCCAGCCGGTGTAGCACGAGGCGTAGCCGCTCGAGCCAGGAAAGAACGGGAGAATGGTGAGCTGCCAGACTTGCAGGGCGATGGCGAGAAGTCCGCCCGCAACGGCAATCCAGCCGGCCACCTGCCAGTCGAGGGCCTCGTCGCGCTGGAAGCGGCGCTCGCCGAACTGCACCAACAGCGCGCTGGCGACCGTGATGGCGAAGATCGCCGCCCCCACTGCCGTGGGCGCCGTGATGCCCCGCGGTCGCCACAGGTCTTCATCGTTGGACGAGCGGAGGTAGAAGTAGGCAAAAGCCAACGCGGCGAACGCGAAGGCCCAGATGCCGATCAGCAAGCGTCCCCCCGTCCAGACCGCACCCTCTTGGGCCCGGACTTCGAAGGCGATTTCCTCTGGCGTCTCTTGGAGCCGGGGAAAGCTTTCGAACTGCTGGTTCTCTGCTACGGCCATGAATTGTTCCTCAAAGGATCGGCGGGCGCGGATCGTTGTCACTGTCTGCGACTCCGGTACCAAGGTCCTCCCGGGTGACCGAGCCGGCGGGGGCAACCGATGACAGCACCCTCCCGAGATCGGCCACCGGTGCCGCATCGCTCTCGCCGTAGTGATACGGATCGTTGAGCACCACGGGAATGTGCTCGAAGTTGTACCAGGGCACAGGTGTCGGTGTCTGCCATTCCAACCCAAGCGAGTTCCAGGGATTGGGCGGTGCCGGGTGCGGAGTGAGGTAGATCGACCACACGAAGTTCACGATGAAGAACAGGAACGACGCCCCGAGGAAGTAGGCGCTGATGCTCGAGATGTCGTTCAACGTCTGCAGGTTCGACGCGTACTCGAAGACCCGGCGCGGCTGGCCCAGCAGCCCGATGAGGAACATCGGGAAAAAGGTGAGATTGAAGAAGATGAAGAACGTCCAGAAATGCCACTTGCTCAGCTTGCGGTTCAGCGTCTTGCCGGTGATCTTCGGGAACCAGAAGTAGAAGCCGGCGAACATGGCGAAGATGAGGCCACCCATGATGGTGTAGTGGAAGTGCGCCAGCACGAAGAAGCTGCCGTGCACGGTCACGTTGACGGGCACGTCGGAGAGGAAGACGCCGGTCACGCCACCGATCAGGAAGTTGAACAGCATACCGAGACAGAAGAGCATTGGTGTCTCGAATCTGATCTTCGCTTTCCAGAGTGTGCCCAAGGTCACCAGGAACAGGAAGCCCGTCGGGATGGAGATCAGCTCGGTCGTGAGCATGAACAGCGGCCGCATGTCCGGGTTGATCCCGCTCTGGAACAGGTGGTGCTGCCAGACGAAGAAAGAGAGCAACGCAACACCCAGCATGCCCGCTGCCGCCACCTTGTAGGCAAACAGGGGTTTGCGGGTGAAGACCGGAATGATCTCCATGACGATGCCGAACCCCGGCAACGCCATGATGTAGACCTCGGGGTGACCGAAGAACCAGAAGAGGTTCTGCCACAGAAAACTGCTGCCGCCGTGCTCGTTGACGAAGAATGCGGTCTGGGCGGTGCGGTCGAGGACGCCGAACAGGCCGGCAACCACGAGCGTTGGCGTGGCCAGCGTCAGGAGGGCGGTCGTGGCCAGGATGCCCCAGACGAAGATCGGCAGGCGGCCCCACGTCATGCCGGGCGCTCGGTAGTTGATGATGGTCGCAGCCAAATTGAAGCCGGCCAGGATCATGCCGATGCCGATCACGGCGAAGCCGACCAGATAGGCGTCCATTCCTCCGCTGGCTTGCGTCTGCAAGGGCGCGTAACCGGTCCAGCCGGTCGGGAAGCCGCCGAAGAACAGGGCGCTCACGATGACCAGGTAGCCGGCCATGAAAATCCAGAACGAGAATGCCTCAACCCGAGGGTAGGCCATGCGGCGGGAGCCGATCATGAGCGGGATCAGCCAGTTGCCGAGCGGCCCGACCACGGCCGAAGAGGCCATCATCATCATGATGGTCCCGTGCTCACCCACGATGGCGATGTAGGTACCCGGCCCGAACACGTGGTTGGTCGGGCTGAGCAATTCCGTCCGGATGAGCATGGCCAGCAGGCCGCCCGTGAAGAGGAACAACAAGACGCCAACCGCGTACTGCCACCCGACCACCTTGTGGTCGTCGGTCATTCGGAAATAGCGTTTCCAGGTCGGATCTGGCGGCGTCGGTGCCAGCTCGTAGCCCAGGATCTTCGCCAACGGATAGTTCAGTCCGCCGATACCAGCCATCCAGCCGACGACCCCGAATACCAGTCCGAGCACGATCGCCACGTCGTTTTGACCTGAGCCCTGGACCTGTTGGTAGCCGCTGGCGATGACGTTGCCCAGCCAATGGCCGATCAGGTAACCGACAACCCCTCCGGCCATCGCCCAGATGACGTTCGGACGCAGCCAGCCGGAACGACCGCCGCTCATCGGATTATTTGGCGGCGTGCCCAGGTCCTCCTCCCCGGGGTACTCGACATCACCGACCTTGGGGGCGTCAATGGCCATGGCGGGTCACCTTCGTCTGGGATCGGAACCGAACGGGACGTCCTCTGCGCGACGCAGTCACCTCAGCCTCCGCCCTTCTTGGCAGGCGCAGCCCCGTACTGCTCCACGTTCGAGTACGGGTCCACGGTGTCGGGGTAGTACCCGCCGTCAGCGCCGTTGGCGTCCGGGGTGTAGGTGAGCGAGTAGGCGGGGAGCAACTTGGTGTTCGCTCGGAGGCGCAGCGCCGTCAGTCTGGCCCAGGCCACAAACTGCTGCTTGGAGACGACGACGCCGTTGTTGTACATGGCCCCGTGCCAGATCCCGCACAGTTCCGCGCAGCGCACGGTGAACGAACCCAGTTGCTGGGTGGTGGCGTAGGCCACGTTGTTGTAGTCCGGGTTGGCGTCCGCCTTGACTCCGAGCTGGTAGGCCCAAAAGCTGTGGATGACGTCGAGTGACGTCACGTTGAACTCGATCGTCGTGTCGTTGGGGATGACCAACTCGTTGGTCTCGAAGCCACCAAAGGTTGGGTAGCGATACGTGAACTTCCACTGCTGGCCGATGACCTGAATGGGCAGCACAGTCTTGGAGGTGGGCGTCCAGATCGGGTTCGAACCCTGCCCTCCGCCCGCTCCTCCCGGCTGCACCAGTTCGTATGTGCCGAAGCCGAACAGGAAGAGCACGATCACCGATGTCGTGACGATCCAGCCCACCTGGATGCCCAGGTGGCCCTGCGCGGTCGGTCCGCCCACCGGCTCGGGCCCACCGCGTGAGGCCCGCCACATGACGATGGCGTACACGAGGTAGATCCAGACGGCCAGCACGACGGGCAGCGCGATCACGAAGAGGACGTTGAAGTCGAACTGCGCCCCCTGGGCCACGTCGGTCATGGTGCCGGGCGGGATGTGCGGGCCGGCCAGGTAGTAGAAGAGCGGGTCCCCGATGGCCGAGAGGACGACCCAGATGGCGATCAGACGCCACCAGTGGTGGGTCTGGTCGGAGGATCCGTGTTGGTCGCCCTCCGGTGCCGGAGCGGAGGCGGCCTGCTCGGTGTCGGTCACGCCGCGACCTGCATGAATCCGCCCATGTAGCCGAGCGTCGACATGGGCCCACCGTTGCCGAAGAGGTAACCCAGGCCACAGGGGACGAAGCACTGCCAGCGGTAGTTCCCGGCACCCGGGGTGGTGAAGGAGAACCTGATGACCTGGTTGGGCGACTTGGTCGTGCAGGGCGCGGCGGCGCAGAGATTGGCGTTCCCGTTATTGCCGTACAGCGGGACGTTGATGCCGAGCGACGGGATGGAGAAGGTGTGCCCGACTCCGTTGCCGGCGTTGGAGTTGATCACCCGAAACGTCTTGCCGTTGAGCGTGGCCACGTTGCCCGCCGTGCCCGAGACCTGGCCGACCTGCTGGTTGCGCAGGGGGCTGCCCGAGTCGTAGTTGTAAATGGTGACGTTGATGCGGGTGTGGGCGGGCACCTGGAAGACCGTCGTGTGCACCCACTGGCCCTGAGGCGACCGCACGAGGTAGGAGACCCAGGTCGGATGGCTGCCGGAGCCGTAGCTGCCTACCGCCTGGAGGCTCACGTTTACCGAGCCACCCGGGCCGGCGGAGTTGAAGTCAACCGTGGGCGGGGTCCCGAGCAGGTTGACGATGAGCACGATGGCGGCGGTCGCCGCGAGCGCGAACAAGACGACCGTGACGGCCACCTTCCACGCCAGACTCATGGTCCCTCCCAGCGCCAGCGATGCCACACGTCGCCTGGTTCCCCGGAGCCCAGCGACCTCTCAGCGAAGTAGGGCGTTGCGTGAGCCTCGTCAACCATCTTCGGCCGGTAGGCACGCCGAAGCCCTGCGCCCGAACACGAGGAGCGGTCGTCGCCGCGCAGATGGTTCGACCGTCAGTTCTGGTGAGCCTGCTCCGCCGTCGTCGTCGGGCGAAGTGGAGGTCCCGGGTCATGGTGCAAGAGCCGGTCCACGCCGAGGGAGAAACCCTCGTTGCTGTTCATGGCCCGACGGATGGCGATAGCGAGCGCCGGGATGGCCCAGAAATCGCCGCAGACCCAGAGGATGGCGGCGGCGATCTGCTGGTCGGCATAGGGCGAGAGGGTGACGCCTGGCACGTGTGCGTACACCGAGTACCAACTGCTGTCCGAGAACACCGACATGGTCATGGCCAGGAGGAACATCACGACGTTGGTGGAGATGATCGCCCCGATCTGCCACAAGGGCGATGTCTTCAGTCTGAACGGGTACGAAGGGATGATCGTGAGCCAGAAGAGCATCCCGGTCAGGAAGAGACTCGAATGCATCAGGCCGATGTGGATGTACTGGTTCTCCTCCGCGGCGTCGAAGAGAACGGGAAAGTGCCAGACCACCATGACCGTGTTGAACGAGATGAGGGCGGTCCACGGGTTGACGAGGAAGCGCCCCACAGCGCGCAGCCCGGCCGAGAACCGGCCGAGGAGTGCGACCCGCATGAGGCGCCGGCGGATGCCGACCGGCAGACCGTGGAGCAGCGGTAACCAGGGTGCACCGGCCACGATGAGAGCGGGCGCGTAGAAGGCGAGCAGGAGGTGCTCGATCATGTGGACGAAGAGATAATCGTCCGACCAGTAGTCGATTGGTGACGTCACGGTCAGCACCAGCAGGGCGAGTCCCCCGTAGAAGAAGAACGACCGGAGCCGCCGGGACCGAGTGCGGCTCGGGACCGAACGTCGCCTCAGGTTGGCGAGACCGCGCTCGTGGAGCAGGACGAGGGCGGCAGCGACGATGACAAAGGGATCGAAGCTCCAGTTGTCGACGATGTAGTTCACGGGCTCCCCGCGGGCGTCAGGCTCGCGTCACGGTAGCCCCTGCTCGGACGGAACGGGTCCGGAACACAGGTCAGGACGACGAGCCGTAGGCCAGCGGGACAAGCGTGCTCTGCGCCCGGACCCACCGAGTGCCGGCTGGGGTCAGCGTGAACACCCGCAGCTGTGCGCCCTCGACAGACAAGGCGTCGTAGGCAATGGCGGTGGGTGGGGTGAGCGTGGGCGTCACGGCCGCAATCGAGACCACATCGGCTGGAGGCGCGGGCAGCGGAGCCCAGGGCTGGCCCGGCGAGACGGTCTCCACCGAGCGCAGACGACCCCTTCCGACGAGCACCGCGAACGATCCGCCCGCGCTGGTCGCACTGGCACGTACCGACGCGCCCGGCATCAGCCGGAGGATGGGAGACATCGACCATTGGCCCAGCGCCGAGCGCCAGAGGGCGGCGAGTGCCCGACGGTTGCCGCTCGATGCCGAGACCAGGACGGTTGTTCCCGCCTGGGAGGACTCCAGTCGCAGCACGGAAGTTGCTGCACCCCGCCACGCACCCCCGAGGTGCGCGCCGATCGCCTCCCACGTGCCGCCGGTCGACGTGAACAGCGCGACGGCACCGCCTCCACGGCACCCCATGCCCACCAGAGGCTCGCCGGCGGGACCGCTGGCGACCGCGTCGAGCTCTTCTGCCCCACAGCCCGGATCGCGCCGGGCCAGGGTGGCCAGCGACACCAGCCGGGACCAGGTCGAGAGCGATGGGGTGGCCCGGAGCACCCAGGATCCCATCACGGCAAGGTCCCCGGACCCGGCCGCGCCGACGGCCAGGGCGTCCGGCCTTGGAGCGAGGGCGCCGGGGAACAGGGCGGGGTCCCAGGTTGCGCCCCCGTCCGTGCTCGAGGCCAGCGGTGAAAACCGGAGCAGCTGGCTCGGGAGCACACCGGCGACAATGGCGTCGCCCGACGCACCGACCACGATGCCGCCGTTGTCGGCCACGCCCCGGGGCGTCACAACGGACCAGTGCGACGAACCGGGCATGGCCCTGAGCACCTGCCAGAAGGTGTTGACTTCGTCGTTTAGGTCCCCCATGGGCACCACCGCCAAGGACCCGGCGGTCGTCTCGGTGGAGCTGGGCAACGCCGACGGGGTCGCCGCGCCGGCACGCGGCGCCGCGGCGAGCGCGCAGACGACGGCCAGAGTCGAGATGCTGCACCAGCGCAGCGCGCGTCCGGCAGCCGACGCACCGAGGTGGCGCCGCCTCACGAAGGCAGGACTTGCTGAATTCGGCTCGTCAGGAGTGAGGAAAATGACGACGCAAACAACTGCGTCGGTCCCGGATCATCGATGAGCGCGTCTCGCTCTCGTCCCTGGGCATCGATCACGTAGGCCAGGTCGCTGTGAGCCACCATGGACCCGTTGGGGACGGCGCTCACCTGTATCCCATAGGAGTTCCACACCCGCTGGAGCGCCGCCACCGAACCCGTGAGATAGAACCAGTTCGCCAGATGCGTCAGGCCCTCCTGGCGATCGAACTCCTCGGTGAAGGACTGGGACCGGTAGATCGGATTGGCCACGATCGCCACGTAGTCGATGCGTCCGGCCTCACCGGAGAGCGCCTGGTCGGCCAGTCGGAACTCCTGGGCGATCACGGGACAATCCGAGGTGCAGACCGGATCGAGGAACGTGAGGGCGATCACGTGGCCGCGCAGGCTGTTCAGGCTGACCTGGTGGCCATCCTGATCCGTCAATGAGAAGGAGGGTGCCGGCGTGTCGAGTGCGTTCGGCGTCCCGTCGAGCGCCTCGCTGAGAATGGGGTCGGTGGTGCCGTTCACAGCCGCCATGGCCATCGGGGCCGTGCCAACCAGCACGATGCCAAGTGCGGCCACGGCGGCCAACGAGCGGACGAGGTACGGGAGGGTTGCCCGGTCCCACCAGTGGCCCGGAGCCTCCGGACCGGTCGTCGGTTCGGCCGGGGCGAGATTCCCAGCGGGCGCCGAGTCGAGCGGCACGGGCGCTAGAGCGGGCTGGGGCAGACGGAACTCCGCCACGTAGCCACTCACGAAGAGCAGCACCATGGGCAGCATGGAGTTCGGATCGGTCCCGAGGCCGCCGAAGAATCCCAGGTCCTGGACCAGAACCCAGTCGGCTACGCAGAGAACGAGGAACCCCGCCAGCCCCAGCAACGCCAGCCGGTGGCGTCCCGTCATCATGCACACGCCGGTCACCGCAAGCGTGAGAACGACGAAGAGGTTGACCGCCCAACCGTGGGCATCGACCACCGAGGCGAACGACCTCAGCCACGACGAGAAGAGCCCGGGTTGGGGGGTACTCGACATCTGATGGACCATGGTCGCCAAGCCGCCACCACGACCCTGCCAGAAACCCCGACCGGGCCATGCTTGCAGGACGGCCATGGCCACCACGAAGGCACCGCCGATTGTCAGCATGATGCGCCCGAGCCTCGGCGTCTCGAAGGTCCGCTCGTCCAGGGCGATCAGGACTCCGGCCACGACGTAGAAGAGCACGGCCCCAGGTGCCCCGAAGAGCCAGGACGCCCCCGGCGCCAGAAGCCCGCCGAAGGCCTCGCCGAACACCCACACCAGGAGACCCCACCCGGCGGTGGCGATCCCTCCCAGGCGCGACCAGCGACCCCGCGGTGCAACAAGCAACCACAGGCCGAGGCCGACTTGGATCCAGACCGTCGCTGCGGCCGCCTCGACCGGATGGTTGTTCCAGATCGTGACGCCGTTGTTCACCAAATGCAGCACCCAGCCCGGTGATCCGTTGGCCGCCGGTTGGATCACGCCCGAAGGCAGCCCGAGGGGCATCGACGACTGCGCCTGGAGCAAGCCGTCGAGGATCCAGAGGAGGCCGAACCCGATCCTGAGGATCCGACGGGCCGCAGGCTCCGGCATCGTGGCCTGCGACCGTCCCGGAAAGGTGGTGCGACCTTCCTTCGCCAGACGCCGGAACTGCACGGTACGCACGACGTTGAAAGCAATGGCGCACACCATGCCGAGCAGCAGGACGATCAGCAGCTGGTGAAGCAGTGCCGAGTGGAAATCCGACACGATCAGCGAATTGCCGTCCTGGATCGAACGGTTCATCCCGGGCATCGACTACCGGCCCTCCCCCAGGGGATACGGCGCAGGTGACATCGCGCCCGAGACTAGCCCCGGAGTTCGCGCACGAAGGCGGCGGGGGTCCACCCGCTCAGGCCTGAAGCCGGGAAGTGATGGCTGCATTGTCGGGGTGCGCGCGCAGGCGGTGGTCCTGATCTCGCCATGCCGCGAACCCTCACCTGCACTCGCGCCGGAATTCATCGGCTCGAATGAGCCGGATCACCGCGACCCTCTCGGCCTTTGCAGCTGGACCTATGGGTCAGGAGGCACCAGCTCCATCAACAATGCCTGGCTCCGCCGGTCTATCTCTTCGACGATCGGCCGCACGGCATCGACCCCTTTGCCAGCTGGGTCCTCGAGCTCCCAGTCGACGTAGCGCTTGCCGGGATAAACCGGACACGTGTCGCCACAACCCATGGTGACGATGACATCGACCTCGCGCGCCAGCTCCTCAGTGAAGGGCTTGGGAAACTCCTTGCCTGGGTCGAGCCCCCGTTCGCGTAGGATCGCCACGACCGAGGGATTGAGCTCGTCGGCCGGCTCGGACCCCGCCGAACGCACGTCTATACGCCCTCCTGCGTAGTGATCCAAGAGGACCCGGGCCGCCAAGCTCCGCCCCGCGTTGTGCGTGCAGAGGAACAAAACGACGGGGACGTCTGTCACGAAAGCTCCTTGGGGACGGCTGGGTTCGGGGTCCCCAGAGGCGAGATGGTGCGGCACCACCACCTCGGCGGCTTGCGCCGGTGTCACTCCCGGATAGAGCAACCAGATCATGCCGAAGGCCACCAGGCCACCGACGACCTGGGCCGAGATGAAGCTCGGGACCGATGACGGTGCGATGCCGGCGAAGGTGTTGGAGAACTGGCGGCCAACCGTGATGGCTGGGTTGGCGAAGCTCGTCGAGCTCGTGAAGAAATAGGCGGCACCGATGTATGCGCCGACAGCCGCCGGAGCGAGGTGGGATCGTCCTGAGCGTGCCAAGGCAAAGATGATCACGATCAGGCCCACGGTGGCGACGACTTCGGAGAGCCAGTGCGGTCCCGAGGCCCGGTGCTTCGTCGAGATCGAGACGGCAGGGTCGGAGAACATGATGTTGGCGAGAATCGCCCCGCAGATGCACCCCAGCGTCTGGCACGGCAGATACGCCGCGGCGTCCTTCCAGCGGACCCCACCGAACCCCGCGTCGACGAAGGACACAATGGGGTTGAAGTGCGCACCCGAGATCGGGCCGAACATCAAGATGATGGCAAAGAGCCCGGTCGCGGTGGCCGCCGCATTTTCGAAGAGCTGCAGACCAAGATTTCCCGGGGAGAGGTTCTGGGCCGCGATGCCCGAGCCGATGACGATGCAGGCCAGGAAGGCACTGCCCACGAACTCGGCGAGCAGGCGCCGCCACAAGGTGGTGTCCCTCACATGGCTCACCCTCGGTCGCCTTGTGTCGTCAACAGCAGGGCGCGGCGGGCGGCGCGGCACCGACCTCAGCGACAACGTTCTCAGGAACGCAACACGACTCGTCACCGGCGATACCGGTCTCGGCCGGGGCGTCGGCCAGGACGGTGTAGACCTCCCACGGTGCGCCGTCAGGGTCGCTGACCCACACCTTGTCCTGAACGGCGAAACAACAGGTGGTCTGCTCTTGGATCTCGGTCTCGAGCCCGCTCTTGCTCAGACGTCCCGTGGCCGCTGCCACCTCGTCGGGCGTCTCGACTTCGACGCCGAGGTGGTTGAGAGCGCCGGCGACTCCGGTACCCCGTGCGCTGGTGTCCTCCATCAGGACCAGCTTGAGCGGAGGATCGGCGATGGCGAAGTTGGCATAACCCCGCTCGCGCTTGGCCGGCCCGGTTCCAAAGAGCCTGGTGTAGAAGTCAACCGCCTCGTCGATGTCGCTGACGTTGAGTGCGAGTTGAATCCTCGACATGGTGACCTCCTGTTAACATCGATCTACGTCGATGCATCGAGTATTGCGAATGTATCGATATTTGTCAATGTGAAGGTGGTGGCTCCATGCGCAAGCAGGCAGCAGCAATGAGGATGCGGCCCGGCGAGTGCTGCGCATCGGTCCTGGCCGCACCGCTTGACACCGCCGAAGCAGCGGAACTGGCCGCCGGGTTCAATGCACTGGCCGATCCCGTTCGGCTCCGCGTTTTGAGCATGCTCGCGGCGGCACCGGAGGGTGAGGTCTGCGTGTGCGATTTCGTCCAACCCTTGTCCAAGAGTCAACCTACGGTGTCACACCACCTCAAGGTCTTGAGCGACGCCGGCCTCGTTCAAGGCGACCGGCGCGGCAAGTGGGTCTGGTACTCACTGAACCGTGACCGCCTCGCACAATTGCGCTCAGCCATCGATACCTAGGCGGGTTTCGACCCTCCAATTGACCCCCGAAGAGGCCCGCCCCGGCTTCTCGCCGGTAAGACTTCGGCCACCGTCCCGACCGACACCACGACACCGACCATGACCGACTCCGCCGACGTCAGTGTCCCGCTCTCCACCATCGTGCGTGAGTGGAGCCGCATCGGGATCATCGGATTCGGGGGGCCGCCCACCCACATTGCCCTGCTCCGCAAACTCTGCGTCGAAGAGCGTGATTGGCTGAGCGCACACGAATTCGAGGACGGCATCTCGGCCACCAACCTTCTCCCCGGCCCTGCCTCGACCCAGCTGGCCATCTTTTGCGCCTGGCGGCTGCGAGGCCGGTTGGGAGCGCTGATCGGCGGCATCTGCTTCATCGTCCCGGGGCTCGTGATCATCTTGGCTCTCTCAGCCATCTTCTTGGCGGCCAATCCGCCGCTGTGGATCCAAGGGGCTGCTGCGGGCGCCGGGCGCGGCGGTGCCTGCTGTGGCACTCAACGCCGCCCTTGGGTTGATGCCCGCCAGTTGGCACCGGACGGGTCCCGTCCGCTTCGTGAAGCTCCGATGGCTCATCTACTTCGTCGCCGGGGCGGCGTCTGCGGCCACCATCGGGCCGTACCTCGTGCTCGTCCTCTTTGGGTGCGGCTTCTTCGAGATCGCCGTCCGCGGCGGTTTCGCTAACGCCTCGGGCAAGACAGCGTTCTTCTTGGCACCAGCCAGCGCCACACCGGTCCTCGCCGGCGGTATCGCCGCCCTGTGCTGGGTCGCCTTCAAGGTTGGAGCGCTGTCATACGGAGGCGGGTTCGTCATCATCCCGCTCATGCAACATGACGCAGTCGTCACGTATCACTGGATGACCGGAGCCCAGTTCCTCAACGCTGTGGCCCTCGGCCAGATCACTCCCGGACCAGTCGTGCAGACCGTCGCGGTCGTGGGCTACGCCGCCGGCGGGCTGGGGGGCGGCCTCTTGGCCGCTCTGATCGCCTTCGCTCCGTCGTTCTGCTTCGTCATCGCCGGGGCGCCGCATTTCGACCGCCTGCGCGCCGACACACGGATCCAGGCCTTCCTCACCGGGGCGGGAGCGGCGGTCATCGGGGCCATTGCCGGGTCTGCCATCCCGCTCGGGCGGGAACTCTCGCACCTCTGGCAACTCGGGATTCTTGGTCTCGCTGCAGTCTGGCTCCTCGGCCTTCGGCGAGGCGTCGTCCCCGCCCTCCTCGCCGCTGGTGGGCTGGGCGTCATCGCGGTGATGGCCGGCGCGGCTCCTTGATCGCCCTTGCGGCTCGTCGTCGCCTGCGAAGAGCCCCTCGTGGACGGATGGACAGGCGGCCCGGGAGCCCAGGCCAACTCCCCAAGCCTTTCCGACAACCCTGGTCGATGAAAGACCAGGGAGCCGCCCTCGGGAAGTGGCCGCAGAGTCCGGTCAGAATTGACGTTGGGGATCCCCGCCCGTACATCCCAATCCGGTGCCGGCCGACGCCCTTGATCCGGCGTCAGGTGCGCTCTTTCGATTCGCTGCTGCTGCTCAGACCACTCGAACCTCGGCGAGCCGCTTGACTGCGTACTCGTCGTCCCAGCAGACGGCGGCTTCCCATGCGGCCGATGCCTGCGCGGCAATGTCGAGCGTGCCGTCGTCGAGACCGGCGGCGTTGTGGGGCAGCACCAGGTCGAGGTCCGGGACGTCGACATGCGACTCGTCCCAGTCGATCAGTGCGACCCGATCCGCGGTCATGCGGACGTTGCCAGGATTGTTCGAGTCGCCGTGGACGACGCATGTCTGACGCCCGGTGAGCCGCGCCCACGCTGCTCGGCATCGAGCAACGCCCTCAGTCGGCATCGCGCCGAGGTCGATCTTCGTACCGGTCTCGGCGTGGAGGAGGTCGGTCGACGATCGCCAGCCCGGGCGCTGCGGCCAGCCCCGCGTCAACCGGTGCAGCCGGCGGAGCGTGTCGGCCACCCGGCCCCAGTCCGCCCGCGTCACAGGCGCTCCGCCCTCGAGGTATGTCATCACCACCAGACCTTCGGCGAACAACCGACCGTCCGCCGTCGGAATCGGCAGCGGCACGGTCAGCCCTTCACCATCGAGGTATCGGAGCAGCTCGGTCTCCCACGCGAGATCAGCGTCGCTCCTGGCGCCGAGACGGCCGACCGCGAGGTGCCCGTCGACGCGCACGCTCCACACGTCGTTAGCGACTCCGCCAGCGAGTTGCTCGATGCGAGCGACGTCGTCACCCCACTGCTCGAGTGCCTCCCAACCCACTGAGCACATCTTCGCAGAGTCCGAACATCGCTGGCTCGTCCGCCCCGTACCGGCCCGAGCTGTCGCTAAAGAGCTGATTCCAACATCGGTCCCCTGATCACAGCGCGGGTTCCGGGACGGCTGAGCGCTACCCGGCTCCTCGTTCCTACGGCTCCAGGCTGAATGGCGGATACTCGTCGTTGAGAAGCAGCGCATACGACGCCACACGAAGGTGCCACCGGTACACGCCCATGCAGAAGCTCTTCAGTGACGGGTTCCACTGCCCAGTGAACAAGGCGATGAACCATGAGATGAGGAGACAGATTCCGTTCGCGATGTTGAGGAAGTAGAGCACGATGAACTGCGGGATGCAGAGGATGAGGCGCAGCAGCACCGTCACCCGGTTGCGCTCACCGCTCGCGGGCGTCACGTTCAACACTGCGGGGTAGCCACCCGGATCGGCGAACCCTTGCGGGATCGGCACAAAGGGCGGGTACGGCTCAGCCCACACGTACAGGCCCGTGATCACCCGCCACTCATAGCGAATGACTCCGGCGATGAAATCGCTCAGGCTCTCCGGTGCGGTGCCGGTGAACACGATGGAGAACCAGCACACGATGGCCGCAAGGAAGGCCACGATGCTGAGGATGTACACCCAGATGAACTGCGGGATGAAGATCAGCCAGTTGGTCAGAACCTTGACCGGCGGGATCTTCGCGGGACCCGGTGGCGTGTCGATCGCGAGCGGATAGGCGCCTGGCATAAAGGACTCCCTTCATTTGCCCCTGGCGCGGCACGATAGCCGCCCGACGTCGCTCATGACCGGATCCTGCTCGCCATTGTCGCTGGCTGGTGCGTGTGTGACCAGACCGTGACGCCGTCACAACAGACCGTGACGTCGGAGCGGTAGGTGCCAGCCGATCGACGCTGCCGAGTCGTCCTGAAGAGTTCCGCCAGGATCGAGACAACCCACCGAGCTCGGACTGCACAGTCGGATTCGCTGATTTCGTGACCCGAATTCGGACATCACATGCTGGCCAAGTCCAGCCTTTCGAACTGCTACCTATCCGGCATCCATCGTCGCTGGCGCTGTGCGCGTCAGCACTGCGACAGCGACGCACATGGCGGCAAAGGCGAACGATCCCACGGCCACTCGGACGGCATCGGGGTTGAAGGTCTCTCCGAAGACCCAGACGCTCAGCGCAATACTCACGACGGGATCGACGATCACCAGGAAAGGCTGCGACATGCTGAGAGGCCCGACGTGAAGGGCGGCCTGGTTCAAGAGCTCTGCGACCAAGCCGGAGACCGCGAGGGCATACACCGGCCAGTGGCTGAACATGCCGGACACTCCGAACTGCGACAGGGTGTCGGTGGTCGCCTTTATGAACGTGGCCACCAGTGCCCAGAGCATGGAAGCCGATGCTCCCAAAACCGCGGCTCGCCTTCGTGGCGCGCCTCTGAGCCCGAGCAGTGCCAGCAGCCCTGAGCTGCCGGCGACCGCGATCGTTGCCCCCACCCAGGCTCCACTTGTCGGTACCGCACTGCCGCCGCTCGGTTCGGATACGGCGATGAACACCGCCAGAGAGACGCATGTGCAGGCAGCCGCCGACCAAGTGATGGGGCGGATCGACTGGTGGAGCCAGAGCCACCGCAGGATCAAAGCGAAGATGAGCTCGGTGACCAGGAGGGGCTGGACCACCGACATGGCTCCGTTGTGCAGGGCGATGGCCTGGAAAACGAACGCTCCGGCCAGCGCCACCCACCCGAGGAGCCACAACGGGTTGGACACGAGGTAGTGGACGAATCGCCAGCCCTTGCCGTGCTCTGGGTCGCCAATGCTCGCAACGTGCTGCATGACGACGTTGAGAGCATTGGCCAACCCTGCCAGCAGGGCGAACAGCACAGGCACAGGGCGATCATACGGACCCGTCCGTTTTTCAGCCTCGAAGCGGGCGGGCTGGAATGACCCGACTGGGTGGGCACCGAAAATGCCAGTCGACCCGAGCGGGCGATCGCGTCAGACTGGGTTGATGGAGGAAGGTCTGAGCACCAAGATGACGCTCTCTCGAGTAGTCGTGTTGGCCCTCATACTCATCAGCCTCGTCCTGAGCCACCACCACCTCCGACGGCGGCGAGCTCTCGCCAGAAGCATCCCGGCCTCCCCTGGCGCTCAGTCTGGTGGGCCGAGATTCAGAAGTGACGACGAGTTCACGTAGCGCAACCGACTCGAGAACCGGGTCGCGACCTGACCGGACCGGGACGACCCAACACGTTGCGGGATACGTCCCCGCTGCCGAGAAGTCCAGATGGAATGGCTTTTAGCGCTTCACCTGTCTATGGCATCTGATGCAAGGACGGAGGGTGCTACGAGCAGCCGCTGGTCGTCCCGCAGCTCCCGCACACGTAGCAGGACCCGGCCCGCTGCATGTGGTTGCCGCAGTTGTAACAGAACGGCGCGTCGCGCTGCTCCGCCCGGGCCAGCGGCCGGTCCGCCGGAATCGAAGACGAACCCGTGGGCGCAGACGTCGTGAGACTCGACATGGCCTGACTTCCGGCCATCCCGTCGTCGACCAGGCCTACCGTCGGCGTCGCCTGCTCCTCGACGCCCGGCAGCGTCGGCTGCGTGCGCTCCTGCGTCGACAACACGCCGAGGTTGGCGCGCTCCTCTACCGAGAGGTAGTCGAGCGCCATCCGGCGGAAGATGTAGTCGACCAGGCTCGAGGCGATGCGCAGCTCAGCGTCGTCGGTGATGCCTGCCGGCTCGAACTTCATGTTGGCGTACTTGCCCACGAAGGTCGTCAGCGGCACCTGGTGCTGGAGCCCGAGGCTGATGGCGATGGAGAAGGCGTCCATGATGCCGGCCAGGGTCGACCCCTGCTTCGACACCTTGATGAACACCTCACCGGGACGCCCGTCCTCGTACTCGCCCACTGTCACGTAGCCCTCGCAATCGGCCACCCGGAAGGAGAAGGTCTTCGAGTTGCGCTTGCGGGGCAGGCGCTCGCGCACCGGACCCACCAGCACCGGGTCGGACGCCCGCTGCCTCTCATGAGCCAGCGCCGTCTCGAGCTCGGCGATGCGGGCAGCCATCTCACGGTCGTGGGCCTCTGCCTCGGACCCCGCCGGCGCCACGTCGCCGCCCACGATCGCCACGGCTTCCTTCTTGGTCGTCGACAGCGGCTGGGCCACCTTGCAGTTGTCCCGGTAGATGGCGACCGCCTTGATCCCGAGCTGCCACGCCTCGATGTGCAGCTGCTCGACGTCCTCGACCGTCACGTCCTCGGGCATGTTCACCGTCTTGGAGATGGCGCCGCTGATGAAGGGCTGCACCGCCCCCATCATCCGGATGTGGCCGGTGTAGTGAATCGTGTTGTCACCCATGGAGCAGGCGAACACGCTCAGGTGTTCGGGCGCCAGGTGCGGTGCGTCGACGATGGACATGTGCTCGTTGACGTAGGCGACGATGTCCTCGACCTGCTCGGGCCCGTAGCCCAGCTTGGTCAGCGCCCGGGGCACCGTCTGGTTGACGATCGACATGGTGCCGCCGCCCACCAGCTTCTTGGTCTTCACCAGCCCCAGGTCGGGCTCGACCCCGGTCGTGTCGCAGTCCATGAGCAAACCGATGGTGCCGGTCGGCGCCAGCACCGACGCCTGCGAGTTGCGCACGCCGTAGACCTCGGCCAGGTCGACCGCCCGGTCCCACGCCTCCTGGGCCGCCGACAGAAGGTCCGGGGGCACGACGTCCTCGTCGATGCGGGCCGCCTCCGCCTGGTGCATGCGCAGGACGTTGAGCATCGGCTCCTGGTTCTCGTGGTACCCGGCGAAGGGTCCCATGCGGGCCGCAGTGCGGGCAGAGGTGGCGTAGGCGTGCCCGGTGAGCAGTGCCGTGATGGCAGCCGCCCAGGCCCGGCCGGCGTCGGAGTCGTAGGCGAGCCCCTGCGCCATGAGCAGCGCACCGAGGTTGGCGTAGCCGATGCCCAGCTCGCGGAAGGCGCGAGTCGTCTCGCCGATCTTCGCGGTCGGGTAGTCGGCGTTGCCCACGATGATCTCCTGGCCGGTGAAGAACACCGCCACCGCCGCCTTGAAACCCTCGACGTCGAACTCGTCGTTGTCGTCGAGGAAGGTGAGCAGATTCATGGAGGCCAGATTGCACGCTGAGTTGTCGAGGTGAACGTACTCGGAACAGTTGCGTACAACTACCCCATTTACCACGTACGAGTGGTTCCGGGGCTCGCTCAAGTTGTAGGTCAATTCGACGCCATCGTTGGTGCGCTCGAGCAAGTGAGCCGTGCGCCGAGCCCGGTACGGGCCCCGAGGGGAGTCCACCACGATGTCGCGCAGCAACGCTGCCTTGCGTGAGAGCGAGAAGCCCACGTGTTGGGCAAACGTGACGATCGACTCCGAGCTGACGCGCAGGTCGTAGGCGGCCGAGTTTCCGTATCGCCTCGTCACGCCGGCCTTGTTGGTGTATTCGAAATCACCTTCCTTCGATGCCGACTTCGTCTGGTAGAGACGGCTCATGATGCCGAAGGTGCTGAGGAGCGTCTGCACGCCTCGGAGCAGCTCCGACGAGGCCGAACCGAGACCCACGTAGTTGCTTCCGCCGGCGGTCACCACGCACCCGTCGGCGTCGTAAAGCCCGCGCAGGAAAGCCGCCACCATGTCGGCGGGCGCCCGCTCGATCGACCACGGCACCGTCTTCTCGGGCCCCTTCACCGGCTTCACCCCGAGGGCCTCGATGAAGCGCTTGAAGGCACGCCGGGCCAGACGAAGCTGCGCCGTTCCGTTGGCCTGTTCCGACAGCTTGATCGGGCGGCCACAGTTGATCCCTTCGAGCAGGTCGACATGGCGAGGAAGGATCTCGTCACGGTCTTCTTGGCTCCCGTAGATGGCTGCAACCGTGTCACCGGACGTCGAACCATCACCGATGATCCAACCCACGTAGTGCGCGAACTCTTCGGTCCATGCCTCCGGGAACTGCAGGGGCAGGTTGTGGTCCCCCTTCGTCCAGTAGTCGTCCGGATCCGAAGACACGGGCAACGCCAGATCGGCGTCCTCGGCCGGAGCCGCCAGATCGAGCAGCTTGACCTCATCGGTGAAGGTGAGGTGGCGCGCCTCCACGTAGCCACGGGTGACCGTGAAGATCTTGTGCGAGGGCGTGCACTGCAGCTCCACCCCGTTGTCGAAACGGAGCCGCACGATGTTGTTGTAGCCCGTGATCATGAACGCCTCGGGCGATGTGACCAACATCTGCTCCGACGGATTGTCGGGGTTGGTGGCATCGTGCGTGTAGATCCCGAAGGTCTCTCCCGTGTTGGCCCGCTCGAAGAGCTCGCGGAACGGGATCAGCCCCTTGTCGGTGTGCACCTTGGCCGACCCCGGGAAGCACGGGTTACTTCCGTTGATCCGCCCGGTGTTGGGTGCGGTGTGCCAGCGGTTGATCGTCGTGTCGTACTGGAGGCCTGGGTCGGCGCACTCCCAGGCCGAGTGGGCGATCTGGCGGAAGAGATCACGGGCCGGGACGGTGCGGATCACCGAGCCGTCGGTCCGCGCCCGCAGCTCCCACTGGTCGCCGTCGATGACGGCCTCCATGAACTCGTCGGTCACTCGCACCGAGTTGTTGGCGTTCTGGTACTGGGTCGAGTGGCTGTCCACCCCGTCGAGGTCCATGTCGAAGCCGGCGTCGCGCAGCACCCGCGCCTTGCGCTCCTCGGTGGCCTTGCACCAGATGAAGTCCTCCACGTCGGGGTGGTCGGCGTCGAGGATGACCATCTTGGCCGCCCGCCGCGTCTTGCCGCCCGATTTGATGGTCCCGGCCGAGGCGTCGGCCCCCCGCATGAAGCTGACCGGGCCCGAGGCGGTGCCGCCACCCTTGAGCAGCTCGTGGGACGAGCGGATGCGCGACAGGTTGACCCCGGCACCCGAGCCACCCTTGAAGATGATCCCCTCCTCGGTGTACCAGTTGAGGATCGAGTCCATGGTGTCCTCGACCGAGAGGATGAAACACGCGGAGCCTTGCTGTGGCACGCCCTGAACGCCGATGTTGAACCACACCGGCGAGTTGAACGCCGCTCGTTGGTGGATGATGAGGTACTTCAGCTCGTGGTTGAAGACCTGGGCCTCCTCGTCGTCGACGAAGTAGCCGTCCTTGATGCCCCAGGCCGTCAGCGTGTCCGCCACCCGGTCGGCCACCTGCTTGAGCGACCACTCGCGCTCCTCGGTGCCGAGGGTCCCCCGGAAGTACTTCTGGGCGAGAATGTTGGTGGCGTTGACGCTCCAGCTCTCGGGCACCTCGACGCCCAGCTGCTCGAAGGCCACCGTGCCGTCGCGGAAGTTGGTGATGCGGGCGTCGCGCCGCTCCCAACGCACCTCGTCGTAGGGGTGGACCCCGGGGGTCGTGAAGTGGCGGCGGATGCCGATCTCGGATCGCTGGGGAGCGATAGCCATGGTGCTGGGGTCCTCCTGCGTGGTCTGCGTGGTCAGGGTGGGTTCGGGTTCGCTGAAAAAGCTCTGCTGCTGGACATGCTCTGCCTGGGGTGCTTCCGATGCTGCTCGTCCTGCCATGCGCCGCCGACACCCCCACTTTCTCGTACCATTTGGTGGCACTCGCCGCGCTGTCCTCGATCAAGCGCCCGGATGAGGGTCATTCTCGCCTCACCACAATATGTAGTGGTGGACCCTCCCCCGAGACACGAGATGCTGTGGTTATTACACCATTGTAGTTACGTCGTTGTCAACGAAATACCTGCACTATCCGTGCAGGTCACGGGCCGTTCGCGAAATTTTCCCTGATCAGCGGTCCCCTGGCCGGACCCGACGACGAGGACTCGCGACCGGGTAGCGTCCCCCCACCATGGCCAGGGTGGTCGCCGTCGATGCGGGCACGACCGGGGTACGCGCCCTGGCTGTCGACCCGGCCGGCCGGGTCACCGACGTGGCCTACCGGGAGCTGACCCAGCACTTCCCCCGCCCGGGCTGGGTCGAGCACGATCCGCTCGAGATCACCCAGGCCGTCCGGGCCACCCTGGCCGAGGTGGGAGCCCGCCTGGCCGAGGCCGGCGAGACGGTGGCGGCCATCGGCATCACCAACCAGCGCGAGACCCTGGTCTCCTTCGACCGGCGCACCGGCCGGCCCCACCATCGGGCCATCGTCTGGCAGGACCGGCGCACCGCCCCCCTCTGCCGCCGCCTGACCGAGGCCGGTCATCTGCCCATGGTGCGCGACCGCACCGGCCTCGTGCTCGATCCGTACTTCAGCGCCACCAAGGCCGCCTGGCTCCTCACCGAGAGCGGGCTCGGACTTGATCCGGCCGACCCCGGCCTCTCCTTCTGCACCGTCGACACCTGGGTCCTGTGGAACCTCACCGGCGGGACCGACGGCGGCACCTACGCCACGGATCCCTCCAACGCCAGCCGCACGCTCCTCTTCGACACCGAGGTGCGGGCCTGGTCGCCCGAGCTCTGCGCGCTCTTCGGCGTACCCGAACACACGCTGGCCGAGGTGCGACCGTCGGCCGGTCGCTTCGGCACCGCCCGCCTGGACGACCTGGGTCCGGCCGCCGCCGTGCTCGACGGCGTCGCCGTGGCCGGGATGCTGGGCGACCAGCAGGCCGCGCTCTTCGGGCAGTGCTGTTTCGAACCGGGCATGGTGAAGGTGACCTACGGCACCGGCAGCTTCGCTCTGGCCAATGCCGGACCCGCGCGCCCGCCAGCGCCCGACGGCCTCACCGTCAGCTGCGCCTGGGACCTCGGCGATCACGTGCCGCCCCCGGCCCGCGTGGCCTACGCGCTCGAAGGATCCGTCTTCGTCTCGGGCGCGGCCATCCAGTGGCTGCGCGACGGCCTGGGCATCATCACCGAAGCGTCCGAGGTCGGACCGCTGGCCGCCTCGGTGCCCGACAGCGGCGGCGTCGTCTTCGTGCCCGCCCTCACCGGGCTGGGCAGCCCGCAGTGGGACCCCCGGGCCCGGGGCATCGTCACCGGCCTGACCCGCGGCGCCGGGCGGGCCCAACTGGCCCGGGCCTGCGTGGAGGCGATGGCGTACCAGGTGCGCGACATGACCGACGCCATGTCCGAGGCCCTGTCCGATGATGGGGTCGCCGCCTCTTCCCGCCGGCTCGCCGCGCTGCGGGCGGACGGGGGCGCCGCCACCATGGACCTCCTGCTGCAGCTCCAGGCCGAGCAGAGCCGCATGTCGGTGGCCCGTCCCCGCTCGACCGAGTCCACCGCGCTGGGCGCGGCGACCGTGGCCGGCCTGGCCGAGGGCATGTGGTCGAGCCTCGACGAGCTGGCCCACCTGTGGCAGGCCGAGGCCGTCTTCGAACCCACCTTGCCGGCCGAACTGACCGACGCCCTGCACGATCTCTGGCTGCGCGCCGTCGAGCGCTCGCGGGGCTGGGCTCTCGACTCCGACTGAGCCGCCCGCCGAAGAGAACCCACCCACAGGACCATCCCCCCGGGTGCCCAAATCCCCGGAGAAAGGGCATCTGGAGAAATAAAGCAAGTAAAACCTTGTTATATTGACCCAGAGGAGCGGTCTCCGCACCGCTCGGAAGGGTGGTTGGCCATGAGCGTGGCGATCGTGACAGGGGCGTCTCGAGGACTCGGGGAGGCGCTGGCCACTGGGCTCGCCTCGAGCGGTTGGTCCGTGGTGATCGACGGCAGGGAGGCTGGCGCGCTCGACCGGGCCGCCGAACGGATCCGGGCCCAGGCCGCACCCGGAACGCACGTGGTCGCCCTGGCCGGCGACGTCACCGACGCCACACACCGCAGCGACCTGACCGGCGCCGCCTTCGACCTCGGTGGTCTCGATCTGGTCGTCAACAACGCCGGCACCCTCGGCGCGTCGCCGCTCCCGCCGCTCTCGGACTATCCGCTGGGCGAGCTGCGCGTCGCCTTCGAGGTGAACGTGGTGGCGCCGCTCGGACTGATCCAGGATGCGCTGCCCCTGCTGCTCGACTCGTCCCGGCCGCGGCTGATCGACATCACGTCGGACGCCGCCGTGGAGCCCTACGACGGCTGGGGCGGCTACGGCGCCGGCAAGGCCGCACTCGACCAGCTCAGTGCCGTGCTGGCCGCCGAGCTCCCCGGTCTGCGCGTGTGGTCGGTCGATCCCGGTGACCTGCGCACCGCCATGCACCAGGCCGCGTTCCCGGGCGAGGACATCTCGGACCGGCCCGAACCGGCGAGCGTGGTCCCCGCCTTCCTCGACCTCATCGAGAGCGACCGCCCGAGCGGGCGCTACCGGGCGGCCGAGCTGGCGAGTGCAGGGGCGACGCCGTGACCGCGCTGACCGCCGGCCTCCCGGCCCGCCTGCCCGAGCTGCACCCGCTCTCCTTCCACCTCCCACCCGAGCTCGAGGCGCCGGCCCCGCCGGAGAACCGCGGCATGACCCGCGACGCCGTGCGCATGCTCGTGGCGAAGAGGTCGGACCTCTCGCTGGTGCACTCGCACTTCTCCGAGCTCCCCCGCTTCCTCGACGAGGGCGACCTGGTCGTGATCAACACGTCGGGCACTCTGGCCGCCGAGCTCGACGGCACCCTCCCCAACGGTTCGGCCGTGCAGGTCCATCTCTCGACGCAGCTTCCGGCCGGGCTCTGGACCGTCGAGATCCGCCAGGCCGGTGCCGCCTACCTCGGGGCGGAGACGAGCGACCTGATTCAGCTGACGGGCGGCGGCCAGGTGGCGCTGCTCGCCCCCTACTCCCCCGGCCCGGGCGGGGCCGGTGTGCGCCTCTGGGTGAGCAGTCTCGAAACACCCGAGCGGCTGCACAGCTTCCTGGCCCGCTACGGGCGCCCCATCCGCTACGGCTACGTACGCGGCAGCTACCCGTTGGCGGCCTACCAGAACGTCTACGCCACCGATCCCGGCTCGGCCGAGATGCCGAGCGCGGGGCGACCGTTCACCCCCGAGGTGTTGACCCGGCTGGTGGCCAAGGGCGTCGGCGTGGCCCCGCTGCTCCTCCACACCGGTGTGGCCTCGCTGGAGGCCAACGAGCCGCCTTACGCCGAGTACTTCAAGGTGTCCTTGGCCACGGCCCACCGCATCAACGACACCCGACGCTCGGGCGGGCGGGTCATCGCCATCGGGACCACCGTGGTGCGCGCCCTCGAGTCAGTGGTGGACGAACATGGGCACGTGCATCCGAGCGAGGGCTGGACCGAGACCGTGGTGTCACCCGAGCACCCGGTGCGCTCCATCGACGGCTTCCTCACCGGCTGGCACGAGCCCGAGGCGTCGCATCTGGCCATGCTCGAGGCGATCGCCGGGCGCCCCCTGCTCGAGGCGTCCTACGCGGCCGCCCTCTCGGAGGGCTACCTATGGCACGAGTTCGGCGACGTGCACCTGATCCTGCCGTGACACCCGAGAGGCTGGCCGCCGCGCCTGGCGACGACACCGAGGTACCCGAGTCGCCGATCGGGCAGCTGCCCACCACGCGGCGGGCCATTCTCACCCTGCTCAAGCGGGAGGGACCGCTCGACGCGGCCGCGGTGGCGAGCGCACTCTCGCTCACGCCGGCCGCCGTGCGCCAGCAGCTGGCCCGCCTCGAAGAGGACGGCCTCCTGTCCCATCACGACGACAGCGAGGAGCAGACCCGGCGCGGTCGGCCCCGCCACCTCTACGCGCTGACCGCCGCGGCCGAGACCCTCTTTCCCAAACGCTACGGCGACCTGACCACCGAGCTGCTCGGCTACCTGGGCGGCCCGGGCGCCAGCCAGGTCGACGAGCTCTTCGAGCAGCGGCGCCAGCGGCGAGTGGCCGACGCCCTGCCCCGCACCGCGCACCTGCCCTTCGACGAGCAGGTGGCCGCCCTCACGGCCATCCTCGACGAGGACGGCTACCTGGCCGACGCCGAGCGTCTCGACGACGGCAGCTGGCGTATCACCGAGCACAACTGCGCCATCCTCACCGTGGCCCACGGCTTCTCCCAGGCCTGCACGAGCGAGCTGGCCTTCATCCGCGACGCGCTCCCCGGCGCCACCGTGCGCCGCGTCGCCCACCTGATGGACGGCGCGCACGTGTGCGCCTACGTGGTCAGCCCGCCGGAGCCGTCGAGTCCGCCGCCCTGATCTCGAGCACCGAGACGCCGTCGACTTCGTGGATCTCCGTCTGCAGCAACTCGATCAGGTGTTTGCCACCGATCTCCACCACGAACTCGTCGACCGCCTGTCCCTCCTCGCGCTCGAGGATGTTGATGGCGACGATGTCTCCCCCGACCGCCCCGATCCGGCTGGCCACGAGGCCAAGGGCGCCGGGCCGGTCGGGAAGTGCGATGCGCACGACGTAACCAGCCATGAGCCCAACGTTAGGCGGTCAATGTGAACTGGCTGTTTCAACGACGTGAAACTCACCAGCCTGCGGGTTCATCAGGCTGCGGCGGCCTGCGGGCGCGAGGGCACGTACTCGTCGATGTAGGGACGGTCCGAGAGCCGGGCGATCTCGCGCATGAGCCGATCGGTGAAGTCGCGGCACTGGGTGTGATCGTGGTGCTCCAACGGGTGGGCCGGGTCCTCGGGCGGGTCCATCTGCATGGGAGCGCCGAAGCGGATGGTCACAGTCTTGAAGGGCCGCATGAACTTCGAGTTGACCGGCTGCACGTCGACCGTTCCGACGATGCCCACGGGGATGATCGGCACCCCACATTCGCGTGAGAGCCGGGTCACGCCGGTCCGGCCCTTGTGCACGTACTGGTCGAGGCTCCGAGTGCCCTCGGGATAGAGGCCGAGCACGCGACCCTGCCCCAGCACGTCGGTGCGGGCCGTCTCGAGCGCCCGCTCCGAGGCGTTGCCTCCGGTGCGCCGGATCGGGATCTGCCCCGCTGCCCGGAAGAACCATGCCGTCTTCCACGAGTCGAAGTACTCCGCCTTGGCGAGGAAGGTGACCTTGCGCCGGACCACGAGTGGGAGGAAGAAGGAGTCGCAGAAGGATTGGTGGTTGGCCGCCAGCACGGCCGGCCCATGCTTGGGGATGTGTTCGCGTCCCTCAACCTTCACCCGGAAGAGGACGAGGAAGATCGGGGTCAACACCGCCTTGAGTACCCAGTAGGCCACGATCACAAGGTACCCCCGGGCTGACCGGCGCGCCGGGGGTCCGCTGTGCTGAACTGCCAAGGCCCTGACCCCCAGGCCTGGAGGAGCAACCGTGACGAACGAACCCCTGACGGCCGAGCCCTTCCTCTCGGGTCTCTACTTCGGCGAGTGCCCCCGTTGGCGCGACGGCCGCCTCTGGTATTCGGACTTCTTCGACCACGCCATCTCGTCCGCCTCGCCCGACGGCGAGCGCCGGGTCGAGGTGGACTTCGACGGGGAACCCGGTGGGCTGGGTTGGTTGCCGGACGGACGGCTGCTGTTCACCTCCCGCCTCGACCGGGTGATCATGCGCCGGGAGCCCGACGGCTCCCTCGTGGTGCACGGCGACCTGCGGCCCTGGGCCACCTGGCACGCCAACGACATGGTGGTTGCCGCCAACGGCCAGGCCTACGCGGGGAACTTCGGCTTCGACCTCGATGGGCTCTACGCCGGAACCCTGAAGGGCAGTGACATCTCCACGGCGTCGGTGATCCGAGTCGACCCCGACGGCAGCAGCTACGAGGCGGCGGCGGACATCGCGTTCCCCAACGGCACGGTCATCACCGACGACGGCCGCACCTTGATCATCGCGGAGACGATGGGTGGACGCCTCACCGCGTTCGACCGCGCCGAGGACGGCGCGCTGTCCAACCGGCGGGTCTGGGCGGCGACCGAGGGCGTCTTCCCCGATGGCATCTGCCTGTGCGAGGACGGCACGGTGTGGGCGGCCAACGCCATGTTGCCCGAGTGCGTCCGCTACGCCGAAGGTGGCGAGGTGCTCGAGCGCGTCACCACGTCCATGCCGTGTTTTGCCTGCATGCTCGGCGACGACGATCGGCGCACCTTGTACCTCGTCACCGCGGCGGAGAGCGACGGGAACAAAGCACCGCTGGCTCGCAACGGCGCCATCGAGAAGGTCCGCACGACCGTTCCGGGCGCCGGACTTCCGTGAGCGGGCGGGTGGCGGCGGCCAGGGCTGCCGCGACCGCCCTGGCGAGCTGCCTGCTCCTGGCCCTTCTTGCTGCGTGCACCCTCGTGCTCGCCGGACCGGCCGCTGCGGCGGCGACCGCTCCGCCCTTCGACCTGGCGGTCGGAGGATCCGGTTCCGTCGGCTTCCAGCCCACCCTGGACCACCCCCACGGCGCGCCCACCGCATCGGGCTACGCCGACGACCTGGCGGCCCGGGAAGCCGCACGCTGGCCGGGACTTACGCTCGTGCGCGTCGGCTGTCCCGGCACGACGACGCTGAGCATGGTCGGCGGCGGCGGGCACTGTTCCTACCGCGACGGTACCCAGCTCCGAACAGCGCTCGACTTCCTCCGTACGCACCCCTCCACCACGCTGGTCACAGTCGACCTGGGCTTCAACGACGTGGTGCGCTGCCTGCACGACATGGCGGTCAACACTGCGTGCATCGCCAGCGGCATGGCCGCGGTGCAGTCCCAGCTCCCGCAAATTCTCGCCGCGCTGCGTGAGGCCGCGCCGGCCGGCACGCAGATCGTCGGCCTGGGCCACTACGACCCCTATCTGGGCGAC
The DNA here is from genome assembly GCA_963840435.1 of uncultured Acidimicrobiaceae bacterium. GTDB lineage: Bacteria > Actinomycetota > Acidimicrobiia > Acidimicrobiales > RAAP-2 > Bog-473. The sequence continues at coordinate 1,357,712 of CAWIYY010000003.1, forward strand.
GACCTGCACGGGCCGGCGGGTCATGCGTTCGCCCAAGCCAGCCTCGCCGTCATCGACCGGCTGAACGATGTCATGCGCGCCGCCTACGCCAGGGCTGGCATACCGATGGCCGACGTGGCCGGGGCTTTCGATCTGGGTGATACCTCGCCGGTGACGGTGCCGGGCCTGGGCACGGTACCCACCGACGTCGCCCGCGTCTGCGCACTGACGTGGATGTGCACCGCACCGCCGATGGGGCCCAACCAGCACCCCAACGACGCGGGCTACCGGGCGATCGCCGGCGCCCTGGCCGGCGCCTTGGCGAGCCCTAAATCCGGGTGAGCGCCTCGACGCGCTCGGGCCGGGTGGCCGCCGCAGCGGCAGGCGCCTCGGTCACAGCCGCCTCCGGCTGACGACCCACTCGCCACGGGACTCGCGAGCGTCCGGTCAGGGGCTTGCTCCAGGGCGTCCGGGCCAGGATCTCGGTCAAGCCGACACAGGCCAGGAACACGATGACCACGGTCAGCACGCTGACCAGGGGCCAGGGCAGAACGTCATTGAGCTGGCGCCAGCCCAACCAGCTCAGGAGCGTGATGAAGAGCAACTGGGACAGATAGACGCCGTAGGAGTTGTCCGAGCCCGAGTGGACGGCGCGCCGGGTGCGGGCCGAACGCCGGCGATCGACGAGGGCGACGCCGATCAGGTAGATGCAGGCGATGGCGCCCACGTTGAAGGGGATCACAATGGGCTGGAACGGGTCCGCGCTCGAACCGAGCCACGAGATGACGTGGTCCACCGAGAGGTAGTACCAGGCTTCGGCCGCCGCAGCGGCGGCCAGCGTGCCGAGCACGATCGTCCACACATGCCCGGTGAGCCACTGGTGGAACTCGTCGAGGTGCATGGCCATCACCATGCCGGCGATCAAATAGAACTGGTACGACGTCACCTCGCGCGTGGCCCAGTAGCCCGTCATCCAGCTCGGAGCCAGTCCCCAGTGCATGGATGAGACCAGGATCACCTGCGCCAGTCCGCTGGCCAGGAGCAGCCGCCCGTGGTGACCCACCGTGCGCCGCACCAGGACGAGACAGACGGGGAACAGCGCGTAGAACTCCAAGAGGACCAGCAGGTAGTAGAGCTGGTAGTAGCCCGTGCCGACGAGATAGCCCAGGTGCCCCAGATCGCCCGCGACGGTGCCCGGGGCCGAACCGATGGTCAGGAAGAAGTAGACGATCGTCCAGCACAGGTAGGGCACCGCGACCAGGGCGAAGCGGCGGCGCCAGAACGTCCGATGGTCGATGCCAGGCAGGTCGCGCACGCTGTAGGTGAGCATGCAGGCAGAGACGAAGAGGAATGCCTCGCGGGTGACATGGAGCAACTGCAACGACGCACCCACGGCCACCCCGGCGGCCAGCGGAGCGAAGAAGAGCAGCGTGTGCGTGGACACCACGCCGACCTGCTTGACCGGTCGCATCGCGTCGATGTGATCGAGACGCTGGCGCGTGCCTCGTACAGGCTGTGCCGGCGCCAGGGGCGACTCGTCGGCCATCAGACGCCGGCGAACGTGTGCAGGATGGTCGTGTCCGCGTCGAAGAGGGCGCGCCGGCGCACCTTGCCCGTGGGCCCGCTGGGCAGCGCGCCAACGACGTGCAACGCCACCGGGCGCCTCGCCCGGACGAGGTCGCGGGCCAGTGCCCTGTTGATCCGCTGGGCCACGTGTGCCGCGGCCTGCACATCTCCCGAAGCACCAACACCAGCCAGGACGACGAAGGCCACGGGCACTTGCCCCAACTCGGGATCGTCCCGGCCTGCCGCGGCGACGGCGAGCACCGCCGGATCAGCGCCGATGACCTCCTCGATCTCACGGGGATAGACCTTCTCGCCGCCCCGGTTGATCACGTCGTCGCTCCGGGCGACCAGGTAGACGAAGCCGTCCCGGTCGCGCCACCCGAGGTCGCCGGTGCGCAGCCACCCGCCTGGCCGGAAGCGGTCGCCGTGGGTGCCCCCGACGTAGCGGTCGATCACCGACGGGCCGCGGATCTCGACCTCGCCGACCTCAGCCGGGACACACTCGCTCGGGCTCGTCCCCGACACCTGGTCGTGCACCACGCGCAACTCGACCCCGACCGGCAGGCCCACCGAACCGGCCCGACGGGGCACCGACAGCGGGTGGGCGGTGATCTGGCTGGCCGCCTCGGTCATCCCGTAGGTCTCGATGACCGGTATGCCGGTGGTCTCCTCGAAACGGTCTGCCGCCGCCACGGGGAGCGGCGCCGATGCGGAACGGATGAAGCGGATGCCGGTGGGCACGACCTCGCCGGTCCGGAGCTCGGCCAACCGGGCGATCATGGCGGGAACGGCGTTGATCCAGGTGATCCTCCGCCGACCCATGAGCGCCCAGAAGTTGGTGCGATGGAAGCGGTCGTCGAGCACGAGAGACGAGCCGGCAGCGAGCGAGGAAAGCAGCGCTACGACCTCGGCGTTGATGTGGAAGAGCGGCAACGAGTTGAAGCAGCGATCGTCCGCACTGAGTTCGTGGTGTGCCACCACGCACCGCGCCGTGTGCAAGAGCTTCGACTGCGCCAGGCGGGCCACCTTGGGCGGGCCGGTCGTCCCCGACGAGGAGAGCACCACTCCTCCCGAGGGGGCGACGGGCTGCGTCGGTTCCCCGGTTGGCGTGAGGGCCGGCGCGAGCGACTCGAGTTCGACCCACTGCGGCATCCCTGCGGCGCCGCGGGATCGGTCGGCCAGGACCGCTCCCGCTCCTGTTCTCGTCAGCAGCGACGGCAAACCGCTCGGACCGGCGTCGGGCACCGCCGGATCGAGCGGGGCCACCCACAGGCCGGCGGCCAGGGCGCCCACTACGGCGGCCGCACAGGACAGCGGGTCGGCGATCGAGACGGCCACGGTTGTCCCCGGCGCGAATGGTCCGCTGGCCAAGACGCGTCGCCAGCGCTCCAACAATGCAAAGGTCAGGACTCGGTCACTGCGGGCATCCTCGGCGTACACCCGCTCCCCCAGCGCTGCCGCCTGGCGGGAGACGAGCGCGCCCAGTCCTTCGTGCGCCGGATCGACGTCGGTCCCGGAGAGGGCGGGGTCGGCAGGGCGCGACAGTGCCCGCGCTGGACGCGTCGCCGTCGGGACGGGCGCTGCCATGTCAGTACATCATCCGGGGATCGGTGTAGTGCTTGAACTCGATGAGGTTGTCCGACGGGTCGCGCAACACAAAGGTCCGGTGCGCTTCGGCCAACCCGTCGAAGCGCACGGACACGTCGGCGAAGAGCTCGATCTTGCGCTGGACACAGAGGGCGTGGAGTGCCTCGAAGTCCCGCGCCTCACGGAACGTCACCCCGAAATGGCGGGGGTAGAGGTGCAGCTCCGCGGGCGCCGACTCCGGCGGTTCGACCAGATGGCACACCAACTGATCACCGAAGAAGTCGACGGTGATGCGGTCGGCGTAACGACGGGCCAGCTTGCAGCCGAGGGTGCCGACGTAGAAGTCCTGGGATTGGTCGAGGTCGTAAACCGGAATCGCCAGGTGGAAGACGTCGCGGCTCTCTCTCACGAGGCCTGCGCCTCGAAGCACTCCAAGGTGTCCGACCGGAGGCCGAGACGAATCGTCTCGAGGCCGAGGATCGCCGTCGAGGGGATATTGCCCAGGTTGACGTCGGGCCCCACCCGCTTGACGAAGTAGCACTGCAGCTCCGTCGAGGGCGCTTCGAAGAGCAGCCGCTCGGCGGGAACGTCAGCGGCCAGGATCTCTTCGATCAATCCGAACCGCAGCTCACCGTTGGGCCGGCAGATCCCTGAGCGTCCGCTCTCACGTGCCTCCAGCGTTACCAGGTAGGCCCCCGCGTCGACGTCGTCGTGGACGCACTCGATCCAACGGTCGGGCGCCAGGCGTTCGGAACGCTCGGCATCCTTGAAGCCCACCTCGGAGATGACGTGGAAGTCGTCGGCCAGCTTGGTGATGTAGCCGACCTTTTCCATGCCCGACAGGCTGATGGTGCCGTTGGAGACCTCGACGTAGCGGCATGCGTAGGTCTGACACAGTTCCCGAAAGTCGTCAAAGCGGTCCTGCAGCACGAACTTCTCGAAGAGGGTGCCGCCGAAGTAGTAGTCAACGCCGGCCTGGTCCAGCACGTCGATCTTGCGCTGGAGGTCCTTGGTGACGAGAGCCGTGCCCCAGCCGAACTTCACGAAGTCGAGATACTCGGCGCCGCTCTGGACGATGTCCTCGAACTGGCCCGTGGGCAGGCCTCCGTCGACCATCATCGTGTGACCCTTGGTCCGGGGCTTGGACGCTCGTCCTGGCAGTTCCAGTGCTGTTGGCCGCATAGCTCGCTCCTCGTGGTTCAGACGCTCGATAGCAGGATGGGTGGACAGATCTCGCGCGTGCCCAATGACCACAGACCGGCGTTGGGCACCTGACCCCACGTCATCTTCGACACCGGCACCCGGTCACACTTCGCCAGCGCCACCCGGATGACTCCGCCGTGGGTGACGACGAGGACATCGCCGCGCTGCCTGCGCTGGGCCAACCTGGTGAAGAACCGGTCGATCCGCTGGCTGAGGTCGTGCAACGACTCACCTCCGGGCGGACGGGCGTTCGCATCGACCACGCGGCCGTCCTCGATGCCCGACCACTCCGGAGCGAGGTCGCCCAGGGGCCCTCCCTGAGCGCAGCCAAAGTCGCGCTCACGCAAGTCGGCATCGGAATCCCAAGCGATGTCCAGCTCCCCGCTGATGATGGACGCCGTCTGGCTGGCGCGAGTCAGATCACTCGAGATGATGGCGGTGACGGGCAACCGGCTTACGACATCGGACACCGCCGTCACTTGCGCACGGCCCGCGGCGGTCAGCTCCGGTCCCTCTGCCTGACCCTGGACGAGCCCGGACGCGTTCCAGGTGCTTTCTCCATGGCGGAGAAGCCAGATCGTGTCCCCAGAGTTACGTTGTCGTTTCACTTCCTTTCACAATGGCGAATCACTCTGTGCCGATACTGAGAATGGAACGAGACCCCGGTGAGGACTTTGTAAGGATTTCTTGAGGGCGAGACCGAAGGGGATCCGTCTCAGGACGCCGGACGCTCAACCGAGCACGGATTGCAGAGATTGGTCGGCGTCTTCCTGAGTTTCAGCTGACACGTTGTCGACGCCCAAGCGCGCACGCTGTTCGGCCCGGATCGGTCCGGTGAGCACCCAGCGCAACGGGGTGTGCAGCAGCAGCGCGGTGCACAGCGCGGCGGCACTCATCGTGAGCACGAACGTCAACCCCACGAGGGCTGCCCAATCGAGATGGGCCGCGATGCCGGCGTCACCGAGTCCGGTCCGGACGAGGTTGAGGAACAGCACGTGGCAGAAGAAGATCCCGCCCGTCAGGCCGGCCAGATACTCGGCCGTCAGGAAGCGGGGCCAGCGGCGCGGGCTGACGGATCGGCGCACCTGGCGGCGGTACCAGGCCCAGGTCCCGCACTCGAGCGCCGCCACGGCGGCGGTGAACCACACGAAGGCCACCGGTTGATAGAGGTCCGACGCCCGCCCCGTGTCCGATCCGGTCCAGACCGCGATGAGGTACCACAGGGTGGCCACCACGCCGGCCCCGACTCCCACCGCGATGACGGCGCGCCAACGCCGCTCGACGAAATGCCTGATCTCGTCGAAGTGCAGCGCCACCAGCACCCCGGCCACGAACTGTTCCTGGTACGTGATCGGATCGCGGGCCCAGGGCCAGACCGACGCGATGGAGCGGGTGATGTTTCCCACCACACCGAAGTACTGCGTGTAGTGGAGGTCGGCGGCCAGGACCAGCGCGAAGAGCAGGCTGCCCGCCATGATGGCGACGTGATGCGTACTCCTGCGCAGGAGGCGCAGCAGCAGGGGGAAGACGAGGTAGAGCTGGAGAAGGACGACGACGAAATAGAGCTGGTAGTAGCCATACACGAGGTAGTTCCAGAGCAGCGAACCCGCCTGGCCCCAGGCGTTGCTGTCGATCATGGTGAAGACCCAGTAGATCCCCGTCCACACCAAGAAGGGGACACCGATCTCCAGGTAGCGCCGCCCCCAGAATTCGCCGAGCGGGCGAGGCCGGTGGATCTCGGAGTACGTCAGCACGAATGCGGTCAAGAAGAAGAAGGCCGTGCGGCTGAAGTGCAGCAACATCACGAAGGCCCAGGCCGGCGTGTTCCCGGCCGCGACGTTCCACAGCAATGAGTGCTGCAGCACCACGGCACAGCAGGCGATCACCCGGAACGAGTCGAACTGCCCCAGGTACGGACCTCGCGTCGAGGCTGCGTCGAACGACGACGAGGACAGTGCCGTGCTCGGGTCCGCGGGTGGATTGCGGCGGGCAGCAAGCGGGGAAGCCGTCGGCGCCATGGGCGGGATACTGGCCGACCCAACTTGAGACAACCTGAGAATCCGCCACCATCGGCGCTTTCAGCGCGATGGCGAGGGCAAAAAAGTGCGGGCCGGCTCGACGCCCGGCCCCTCCGTCACCCCAGCTTGGTCAGCGCGGTACGCAGGTTGCGCACGGCCTGGCCGATGCGCTGCTCGTTCTCAATCAGGGCGAAGCGCACGTGGCCGTCGCCCCCGGGGCCGAAGCCGACGCCCGGCGAGGTGGCCACGTCGGCCTCGCTGATGAGGTATTTGGCGAACTCCAACGAACCCATCTCACGGTAGGGCTCGGGGATCGGAGCCCAGACGAACATCGTCCCCCGCGGCTTGGCCAGCTGCCAGCCGACGCGGTTGAGCCCGTCACACAGAGCGTCACGGCGGGACCGGTAGATCCCGTTGATTTCCTTGGGGTACTCCGGCGCCTCGTTCATGGCGACGATGGCAGCAATTTGAATGGGCTGGAACGTTCCGTAGTCGAGGTACGTCTTCAGCTTCGTCAGCGCTTGGACGATCTCGGCGTTGCCGAGGACGAAACCCACCCGCCAGCCGGCCATGGAGAAGGACTTGGTCATGGTGTAGATCTCGACCGCCACCTCCTTGGCTCCGGGGACCTGGAGGATCGACGGCGGCTCGTAGCCGTCAAAACCGAGATCGGCGTAGGCGAAGTCGTGCACCAGCACGGTGTCGTGCTCACGGGCGAACGCCACCAGCCGCTCCATGAACGACAGGTCGACGCAGGCGGTGGTCGGGTTGTGCGGGAAGGAGAGGACGATGACCCGCGGCTTGGGCCACGACTCCTCCCACGCATGCATGAGCCCGTCGAAGAAGGCTTCGCCCGGATCGGGAGCGCCCAGCGACTCGACGTCGGGCCCGCGCAGCGGGACCTGGCGCACGTCGGCCCCGGCGAAGAGCGGGCCCCAAATGTGGATCGGGTAGGAGGGCGAAGGCACGAGCGCAGTGTCGCCCGGCCCGACCAGCACCCACATGAGGTGCGAGAAACCCTCCTTGGCGCCGATCGTCGTCACCACCTCGGAGTCGGGATCGAGGTCGACGTCGAACTTGCGCTTGTAGAGGTCGGTGATGGCGCTGCGCAGCTTGGGGATGCCGCGCGACGCCGAGTAGCGGTGGTTGCGCGGGTTCTGCGCCGCCTCGGCCAGCTTGCCCACAGCGACATCGGGCGAGGGCAGGTCGGGATTGCCGAATCCGAGGTCGATCACGTCGCGTCCAGCTCGCCGCGCATCGGCCTTCAGATCGTTGATCGTGGCGAAGACGTAGGGCGGCAGCCCGTTGATGCGACGGAACTCCATCATGGAAGTCTACGACCGCGGCCCGACCTTCCCCGACGATGGGTCAGGCGACGCGGCGTGCGCGGCGGCGGCCAGCGCGTGGACGTCGACGGGCCAGCCGAAGACAACCCAGGTGGCTCCGGCCCCCGCCATGAGGTCCACGGTCTCGGCCATCGCCGGAGCGCTCTCCGGGGGCGGTCCGGCCCAGGTGACCTCGAGGGCCTGGTCACCCGTGGACCGCTCGGCGACCAGCGCGGGGTCGGCGTTCCACACGTTCAACGCAGCGCCCCCGGCGTGGGCCTCGTCCACCCGGCCAGCCGGTCCTCCGGCCACCCAGGCCACGATGCCCTCGCTCATCAGCAGGCGGACCAGCCGCACCATCTCGGCCCGCCGCTCCGCCGGCGGCGGAAAAGGGATGCCGTAGGCCAGGTTCTCCTCCGCGCTGAGACGGTCCCCCGTGCCCAAGCCGGCGATCACCCGGCCGGGCGCCAGGGCAGCGAGCGCCGCGGAACTCCGCGGCCAGAACGACATTGGGCACGAGACCGATGCGGGCGACCAGTGTCCCGAAGTACGGTCCCGAATCGTCCGCACGCCGGCCGAAGCGGGCGGCCAGCGCGCCGAGGAGCGGGAACGGGGCCAGGGCGGGCCGCTCGGGCTGGCCCAGGGGCCACAGGTGGTCGTAACAGAACAGCCCGTCGATTCCGGCGGCCACGGCCGACTCCGCGGCGGCCAACGCGTCCTCGGGGGTGTCGCGAAAAGTCGGGAGCACCACGCCGGCCCGGGTCACCACAGTCCGCCCTGACGCGCCCCGAGCGCGGCGCCCACGGCGCCGGCACGCTCGCCGAAGGCGGCCGGCACGATGGCCACGGCCGGACGGTGCCCCCCGCCCTCGACCTGCTCGGCAAAGGCGCGGCGGGCCGACTCGAAGAGAAGGTCGCCGGCGTGCACCAGGCCGCCGCCGAGCACGAAGCATTCGGGATCGGTGACGCAGGCCAAGTTGGCCAGGCCGAAACCCACCCAGGATCCGACCTCGCGGATGACCTGCTGGGCCGCCGGGTCGCCTGCTTCGGCCGCAGCCGAGACATCCTCGCCCCGCACGCTCTCGGGGTCGCCGCCGGCCAACTGCACCACCGCGTCGAGCCGCCCGGCCAACGCAGCCTGCCGGGCCATCAGGCCCAGGCCGGCCCCGGAGGCGAAGCGCTCCCAGCAGCCCCGGCGCCCGCACGGGCAGGCCGGCCCGGCCGGGTCGACCACCATGTGCCCGATTTCCCCGGCGAAGCCGGCTGCGCCCACCTGGACCTTCCCGTCGATCACGATCCCACCACCGATGCCGGTTCCGAGGGTGACCAGGACGACGTGGTCGAATCCGGACGCGGCGCCGAGGCGGTGTTCGGCCAGCACGGCGAAGTTGGCGTCGTTCTCGATGAGCACCGGACGACCGGGCAGACGACCGCCGACGAGCTCGGTCCAGTCGACCCCGTGGGCCTGGGGCAGGTTGGGGGCGAAACAGAGACGGCCCTGGCGGTCGACCATCCCGGGCGCGCCCACCCCGACGGCTGCATCGGACGAACCCAGCGCCTGGTCGAGATCCGCCACCACGACCGCCACCGCATCGGCGACGTGGCTGCCGATGATCTCCCGGTTCCCGGTCGGGGTGGGCACGCGGGCCTCCCCGACGATCCGGTCGGACGCGTGGAGCGCGATCCCGAGGACCTTGGTGCCTCCGATGTCGATCCCGTAGGTGATGCCGGCACCGCCGGAGGGGCCGGAGCCCTGGCTCACGAGGTGGACTCGACCCGCGCTTTCAACTCGCGGATGGCGATGGACATGATCCGGCTCGTGGCCCGCATTTTGATGAAGCCGGGGATGGGCACCCGGAGCTCGGCCTCGAGGTGGTACGTCACGTCGGTGCCACCCGCTTCGCCCGGGTCGAAGACATAACTCCCGTCGAGCTTGGTCGTGATGTCGCCCTGGGTCAGCTTCCAGGCGAGGACGTGGGGCGCATCTGAGTAGTCATAGGCCAGGGTGTACGTGGTGCTGCGCCCGAAGGCGGCGGTCCTGAAGGTCACCAGGAGCGGGCGCCCCTGCTCGTCTCGCTCCTTGACCTCGACCTCCTTCACGTCGTTCGCCCACTCTGGATAGCGCTCGAGGTCCGCGGCGATGTCGTAGCAGCGCTGGGGCGGTGCTGCTACCGACATGTGCTCGGTGGCGGTATCGGCCACGGTGAGGGGTTCCTTCCTGTCTGTCGCACCCGCCGGGTGCTGCGTCAGATTGCCACTCCGGTCAGGGCTTCGGCCAGCCTAGAAGCGAGAACGTCGGGAGCGAAGGTATCCCGTACCCGGGCCCGGGCGGCCTTTCCCATGCGCCGGCGCAGGCCCGGATCGGCCAGGAGGGTCCGCAGCGCCTCTGCCAGCGCCCCAGGATCCTCGGGCTGGCGCACGACCAGACCGGTCACCCCGTCCAGGACGGCTTCGGAGGCGCCGCCGCTGTCCCCGGCGATCTGGGGCACCCCCGCTGCAGCGGCTTCGAGGAAGACGATGCCGAAGCCCTCCTGCTCGAGGCCGAACCACCGATTGCGGCAGGCCATGACGAAGACGTCGGCGCAGGCGAGGAGCCCGGCCCGGTCCTCGTCGCTCACCCGGCCCAGCACCGAGGCGGCGACCGGGCTGCGGGCCGCCCGGCGGCGCAGATGCTCGAGCTCACGCCCGTCACCGGCCACGGCCAGCACGAGGTCGGGATAGGAGGGAGCGAGCCGCGCCGCCGCCTCCAAGAGCACGTCCATGCCCTTGCGGGGCACCAGCCGGCTGATGCTGGCCACGAGGGGGCCGGCGGCCGGCAGTCCCAGGCGGGCGCGGACGGCGGCGCGCTCGGCCGCCCCCAGCGGGACGATGGAGCTCGGAGTCGACGGGCGGGGGGATCTCGACCACCGGTGCGGTCATGGCCGGTGCGGCGCGGCGTGCCTCGGCGGCGGGATATCCCCCGGCCGAGATGACGAGCGCGGCGCCCTCCAGCACGTGGGCCAGGGCCCGGCGTGTCCCGGGCAGCCGGCCGGGAACGGTCACCTCGGCCCCGTGCAGGATGACGCCGTAGGGCACGGCCAGACGCGGACCGAGGAGTCCGAGGGGCAGCGCCGGGTCCAGCAGCACGAGATCGATCTCGTGCTGCTCGACGCAGCGGCGCACTGCGGCCAGTGCGGCCGGGGGTCGGAAGGAACAACGTGGACTCGGGCACGCGCTCGATGCGCACGCCCCGTTCGGCCTGAGTGCGGTCGAAGGCAGCTGCCCCGGGGTCCGAGCTGGCGGTGAGCACGACGTACGTCGCCGGGTCGAGGCGTTGCCAGAGATCCCAGAGGTAGTTCTGAAATTCCGCCGACCTTGGGCGGGAAATCGTTGGTGACGAGGAGGTGGCGCCTCACGGGCGCCGCCTCGGGCGACTAGCCCGCCCGGTGGGTGAAGCGGAGCGTGGGTACGAGCCCGGCTCGCTCGAGCATGCGCATGGCCCGGGCCTCGTCGGCGTCGATGACCACGGCGTCGTCGGGCTCCCTCCCGAGCAGGAAGGTGACGACGCAGTCGTCGCAGGCGGCGGTGTCGCGCAGCGTGCAGCACTCGCAGTCGATGGTGAGCCCGCCCTCGGGCTCGTTGCTGCTGATGGAAATGGCGGTGGTGGAAGTGGTGGCGCTTGAAGTGGTGGTGCTGGTGTCCCTGGTGATCGGCATGTCACTGACCCTCTCTGTCTGCCCTCATGGTGAACGAGGGCTGTGACAGAACGGGAATGCACGCCCGCTCAGTCCCGGGCCAGGCCGACCAGTGCGGCACGCAGCGTCTCGCCCACGCCCCAGGCCACCCCTTCGGTGCGCACGACTCCCGCGTCGACCACGACGAAGAAGGGCGCGGCGGCCCGGTAGTCGGTGAAGGCCGTTCCGCTCATGACGACATCGATCCCGGGCGACTCCAGTGCCGCGCCGACCAAGCCCGCCACCACGGCCGGATCCTCGTCGCCCGGGCTCTTGGTGAGCACGACCAGGCGAGCGCGATCTTCGAGTCCGGTCTCGAGTTCGGACAGGGCGGCCCACAGGTCGCGGCAGCCGTGGCAGTCCGCCGCGAGGAAGAGAAGCAGAAGCGGGGCGGCGGCCTCGACCACGGCGACGGTGCACGGCGTGCCGTCGGTCCCCTGGCCCACCACGTCATGGGGGCGGGTGGCCGGCTGGCCGGTGTAGGTCGGGATGGGGCGGAGCCGGCGCAGGATCTCGGCCGGCGGCTCGCTCACGGCACCGATTCGGCGGCCTCGTCGATCTCGACCACGCTGCGTCCGTGGCCACACCAGCGGCACACGACCTCGTCGACGTGGTGTGACAGGACCTGCTCGTCCTCCACCAGGAGCTCTCCACCCACGGTGTAGTGGTGGAACGCCTTGGTCTGTTGGGAGACCGTGACGTCGAAGCGCGTGAGGTTGCCGCATCCGTCGCAGCGGTATCGAGCCGGGCTCACGACGACCACGGTAGCCGGGACGAGCCGGGGCGCTCCCCGTCGCGCGGGGAGGAGCAGAGCGTCTGGTGGCGGGGGCGTCAGATGCGATTGAGCAGTTCGGTCTTCTTGGCGGCGAACTCCTCCTCGGAGATGATGCCGCGCCGGCGCAGATCGTCGAGTTGGATGAGCCGGTCCCGGACGTCGAAATGGCCGGTGGCCGGCGCCGAGGCGGGTGGGGATGCCCCGAGCCCGATCCGGCCGACGACGCAGCGTCGGTCGATGGCACCTGCGCGGCCAGCGGTGTGCGGCCGGGGTCGGTGGCATCTTGATCGAGGTCGTTGGACGGCACCGCCGACTGGCCGAACGGTGGGGTGTGGTGCGCCTCCATCTCGTCGGTGTCCTCGGCACGGCCCCGGTGGCGGGAGCGCTGGTCGAACGGGAGCATGTCCTCGGGGATGGGCTCACGCTCGCCCCCACCCACGATCTCGTTGATCTGCGAGTTGATGACGCGCTGCACGACGGCCGGCTTGCGCACGTACTCGAGGGTGAGCGTGTTGTCCTCGCCCTGCACATCGATGAGCAGGCTGCCGCACTGGAGGATGCGCTCGATGAGGGCCTGGCGCAGGTTGACCTCGACGATGCGCTGGAGCCGGAGCTGGACGGTGTCACGCCCGAAGATGCCCTGGCGCACCAGGATGCGGGTCGAGGTCAGGGCGATGATGTAGGAACGCCAACGGACGTAGCGGCCGAGAAGCCACAGCCCGGGGATGAGGGCGAGGATGAGGAACGGGTAGTTCGTCCAGCCCGGCGCGCTGTGCCACAGGATCAGGATGACGGCGATCACGGCCCACGTCCCGAGGGAGGTGAAGAGCGGCCCGAAGAGGAAGATCCAGTGCGGGCGCAACTCGGCCAACAGCTCCTCGTCCTGGTTGAGGAACTTCCTGGGCAGCATCGCGGTCCAGCGTACCGGCGGTGGAGGCGAGGCCCGGGGCACTTCTCGAGCCGTGTCGTAGCGTGGCGGCCGTGCCCTACAGCGAGGTCGAACCGGACGAGGTCAAGGCCAGGATCGCCCGCGGCGAGGATGTCTTCCTCCTCGACGTGCGCGAACCGGACGAGGTGGAGGCCTGGGCCTACCCGATCGGGGTCAACATCCCGCTCGGGCAACTGGGCGACCGGCTCGACGAGCTCCCCGATGGACGGACGATCGTGGTGGCCTGCCACGTGGGCGGGCGCTCAGCCGTGGCGGCTCAGGCGTTGAGCGACGCCGGGTGGGCGGCAGAGAACCTCGCCGGTGGCGCCGTGGCCTGGGCGGCGGGTGACGCCGAGTCTCACGATTGAGCCCCGGTGAAAGGCCTCACCGGGGTCCGGCCGCTACTGCAGCCGTCGTCACACCTTCGCCTCGAGCACCAAGTTGAAGGGGGTCTCGGCGGCGCGACGCAACGTGGAGAAGCCTGATCCGGTCACGATCTCGCGAAGACGGGCCTCCCCGGCCTGGGCGCCGAGAGCGGTACCCACGTCTTGCGACAACGAGCTCGGCGTGCAGAGCAGGGTCGAGAATCCGTAGTAGGCGGCACCCACGGGGTTCAGGTTGTCACTCAGGTCGTCCCCGGCAAATGGTTCGACGAGCATCATCGTGCCGTCTTCAGCGAGTTGCTCATGGACGTGCGTGCACGCGCCCGCCGGATCGCCCATGTCGTGGAGACAGTCGAAGAAGCACACCAGGTCGTAGGTCCCCGTGAAGGTCGTGGCCGTTGCGACATCGAACTCGACCCGATCCGCCAGTCCCGCATCGGCGGCCCGCTTTCGTGCCGCATCAACCGAACCGTCATGGGCGTCGAAACCCACCACAGTCGATTCGGGGTAGGCCTCGGCGAGCAGCAAGGTCGATGCACCGTGACCACATCCGATGTCGGCGATGCGCCCTCCTGCATTGAGCTTCGCCTCGACGCCTTCGAGGGCCGGGATCCAGGCACTGGTCAGGAAGTTGAGGTACCCGGGCCGGAAGAAGCGCTCGCAGCCGCCGAGTACGTGCCCGTCCTGCGCCCCCCAGGCGAAGCCTTCGCCCGTGCGGAATCGCTCGGCGATGATGTCGGTGGCGTACACCGCGCCCAGCGCCGTCTCGAAGGCGCCGATGACGCAGGCAGGGCTGGTCTCGTCGGTCAGCGGGATGGCGTGCTCGTCCGGGAGGGTGAAGCGGCCGTCGCCGTCGTAGGTGACGTAGCCCCGGGTCGCCTGCTCGCTCAGCCACTCGCGTACGTAGCGCTCCGACGTGTCCGTGGCGGCCGCCAGCTCCGAGCTGGTCATCGGCCCGGCGCCCTTCATGGCCCGGTAGAGACCGAGCTTGTCGCCGATCACCGCCATCGCCCCGCCGAGCATTGCGCCGACATCGCCGACCGCCTGCCCGACGAACGCCATCATCTTGTTCTCGTCCATTGCACGGTCCTTCCTACTCATCGACCGATTCATGCCCCTCCCCAGGACGGTTGGACCGCTACCAATTCGCCGACCTGGGGCATTGTCATCGGGTCAATCACTCGACTTGGACGACTATCTAGGACGAACGACGCAGAGTCAAGGGCTCCAACGTCCAAGTTCGTTCGCAGTTCCCTCTCGCTCACTTCTCCTCGTGGTCACGCGTCGTGACGTCGTACCGCCGTCCTTCCCGCTGCAGCGGCTCTCGTGTCGAAAGCTCGCCGCCCGAGGCTGCACCTCAGCGCCCTTCACGGGTGGGTGACTCCGCGTCCCGTTCACCGAGCGGTGTCACGCGCGACTGCCTGCTGGGACCCAGCTGAAGTTGACATTGCGGAGACAACCCCTCTAGGGTTGTCTTATGGCAATAGGACAGGAGAACAGCGATCGGGTCGGCGCCCGGGTGTCACCTATTGAGTTCCGGCTCGACCCCGCTTCGGGAGTGCCGACCTATCTCCAGCTCGTCCACCAGGTCGAGCACGCGTTGCGACTGGGCTACCTCAAACCGGGTGATCAGCTGCCCAAGGTCAGGGATGTGGTCGCCTCGCTGGCCATCAACCCGAACACGGTGTCCAAGGCGTACCGAGAGCTGGAAACCAAGGGTCTCATCGTGGGGCGTCCGGGCCAGGGCACTTTCATCCTGGCCACCCTCAGCCAGGTTGCGCTCCCCGAGCTCACCGGGCTCCGGCGTTCCCTGCGGGGCTGGCTGGCCAAAGCCGACACGGCCGGGCTCGACGAGAGCGGCATCGCGGCACTCGTCGCCAGTGAGCTGCGGGATTTCTATGAGCACCCAGGAGGTTCGAGCACCCGCAGTGGCGCGGCCGATGGCGAAACGGAGGGGGTTGCGTGAACGTCATTGAGGCATGCAGCCTCGGCAAGCGCTACGGCAGCACCTGGGCCCTGCGCGAGTGCTCGCTCGCGATCCCAGCCAGCCACGTGACCGCGCTGGTCGGCCCGAATGGGTCGGGCAAGACCACGTTGCTGAGCCTGGCCGCTGGTCTCGCGGCGCCATCCGTGGGGGCCGTCACCGTACTGGGTGGCCGGCCGCCCGGGTCTCCTGTCGCGCTGGACGGAATCGCATTCGTCGCCCAGGACACGCCGCTGTACAAGAACCTGTCGGTCGGGGACATGCTGCATCTGACACGCAACCTGAACCGCCGATTCGACCAGGCATCCGCCCGGGCGCGGCTGGCTGAGCTCGGCATCCCGTTGAAGCGCAAGGCCGGCAGGCTCTCCGGCGGTCAGCAGGCGCAGCTCGCGCTGACTCTGGCGCTGGCGAGGCGACCGCGGCTGCTCGTCCTCGACGAGCCGATGGCGATGCTCGATCCGCTTGCCCGCCACGATTTCATGGCCACGGTGCTGACGGCGGCGGCCGACGACGGCATGTCGGTGCTGCTGTCCTCGCACGTGCTCGCTGAGCTCGAGCGGGTAGCCGACTACCTCATCGTGCTGTCGCAGGGCCGGGTGCAGGTGGCCGGCGAGGCCGATGACCTGCTCGCCGGCCACCGCGTCCTCACCGGTCCGACCGCCGAGGCCGCGACCTACAGCGAACGACCGGTGGTCCACGTCCGCCGAGGCGATGCGCAGGCGCACCTCCTGGTCCGGGCTACCGCCGACGATCCCGTCCCGCCGGGATGGGAGTCGCATCCGGTGGGTCTCGAAGAACTCGCGCTTGCCTACCTCCGCGAGCCCGGCGCCTCGGCGCTACCCGGTCCCGCCCGCGGCCGAGACACCAAACATTCGGAGGTGACGACATGACCACGCTGACGACGCGGTCCGTGCCCGTCCATCTGGAGGAGGACGCGAGTCTGCAGCCTATGCCGTGGCGGCGGATGACCTGGGTCACCTGGCGCCAGCACCGCGTGGCGCTCGTTGGCCTCGCCGTTCTGCTGGGCGCGCTCGCGGTGTACCTGTGGCTCCAAGGCCGCCAGATGCACCACGCGTACGGAATGGCTCTCGCCTGCCACCCAGCCAGCTCAGGCGCCTGCGTGAATGCGATCAACGACTTTACGAGCACCTACCACATCACGGCGCGGCAGCTCCTCCCGCTGCTGCTCCAGGCAATCCCGGCGCTCATCGGGGCCTTCCTCGGGGCTCCGGTGCTGGCTCGCGAGCTGGAAACGGGCACCTTTCGCTACGCCTGGACCCAGGGCTTCGGGCGGTGGCGCTGGACGCTGGCCAAGCTGGTGTCGCTCGCGGTGCTTGCCGCAGCTGCGACTGAGCTGTTCAGCCTGCTGTTCTCCTGGTATTACCAGCCCTTTTTCGCTGGCGGTCAGACCAACTCGCTTGCTGCGTCCACCTTCAATCTGCGCGGCGTCGCGTTCGCCTCGTGGACGCTGGTCGCCTTCGCCATCGGCGGCTTGGCCGGCCTTCTCATTCGTCGCGTCGTGCCCGCGCTCGTCGCCACCCTGGCCACCTATGCCGGGCTCGTGTTGGTGGTAGGGGTATTCCTGCGTCAGCACTACTTGACCCCGCTGGTTGCTCGCCAGCAAAGCGTGCCCCTCTCCGCGTTGGTGACTGGCAACTGGGGGACGAAGGGTGGCCGGACCCTGTTCTCCTTCACCGGCGAGCCCTCGTACAACCTCCTGGCACAATTCTGCCCTTCCGGGGTGACGGTCAAGCCTTCGTCGGGACCGGGATTAGTGGGAGGATTCGCGCAGTGTCTCAGCCAGCACGGCTTCACGCTCTGGGCCAACTACCAGCCGGCCAGCCGGTTCTGGCCTTTCCAGTTCATCGAGGGCGGCTGGTTGCTCGCGCTGTCAGCGCTGCTCATCGCCGCGACCGTCTGGCAGGTCCGGCGGCGGGCAACCTGAAGCGGGTCAATCCGCCGAACCAGTCCCCGTACCGCGCGTCGTTCAGGGCGTCCAAGGGTCGCTCCGTACGATGCGGCCGGTCCGTGGCTCTCTGCATTTCGAGCGCACGCCCAGAATCGAGCGACATCGCTCATGAAGTCAGACCCAGATGAGTCCGATCCGCGCAGGAGTATCGTCGCCACGAGGGATTCAGGCCCTCGGACTTTCATGCGATTGGAGGCCGCGATGAAGGCAGATGCGGAATTTGATCTCGGGGCCGTCTTCGACGCTCACATGTCAGCAGAGTTCGAGTTGCGAGACGCCGACAAGGCGATGGAGACCATGACTGATGCGCCGAGCCTCACTCATGTGCCGGTCGTGACCGGTGCGAGAGGCAAAGACGCATTGCACGACTTTTACAGAGACCACTTCGTTGGGAAATGGCCTTCCGATCTCTCGGTCGAGCGGATCTCCCGAACCACGACTGACGACATGGTGATCGACGAATTCATCGTGAGGTTCACCCACGACGTCGTCATGGATGCGATCCTTCCGGGACTCGCTCCTACGGGTCGCAGGGTGGAACTACCGCATGTGGCCGTCGTGGGATTCGAGAACGGAAAGATCGCATTTGAGCGCATCTACTGGGATCAGGGCTCGATGCTCGTCCAGCTTGGTTTGCTCGAGGTCGACCGCCTCCCGCTGGTCGGATCGCAGCAGGCTGCGGCGCTTCTGGACGAGGACTACCCGAGGAACGAGTTGCTCACCGGATGAATCGACCGCCGGAAGTGTGTAAAGGGTGACCCGGAACCAATTTGTCCAGGGTGACCCGGATTTACGCACTTGTAGGTAGGGCTGGTGGGGATCGAACCCACGACCGAAGGATTATGAGTCCTCTGCTCTGACCACTGAGCTACAGCCCTTTGTGTCCCAAGGGTAGAGGGCGCAACCTCGAACCACACACATGGCGGGAGCGCATTTCTGCGCCGGCTCCGGGGCACACCTGGCCCATGGCGGCGCCGCTCTGTCGCTCGGGGCTGTAATTGTGAGGTCCACAGACTTGCCTGCGTTGCGGCTTGTGTCATCGCTCGGAGCCCGTCATTCTGTGAGCTCCACGCACATTCCGTCTGATCGCAGCCCGAGGGGGATCCACCCATGAATGGACCGATGGAGGGCATCCGTATTTTGGATCTGTCGATCGCCCTGACAGGCCCATACGCGGCGGCACTGCTGGCGGACCAGGGTGCTGAGGTCATCAAAGTCGAGCGGCCGGGCGTCGGCGACATCGCGCGGTGGATCGGCGTGTCCGTCAACGGGATGAGCTCGCTCTTTCTGGTCTGCAACCGAGGCAAGAAGAGCATCGCCGTCGACATCCAGCGGCCCGAAGGCGTGGACATCGTCAAGGCACTGGCGGCCGAGAGTGACGTGGTCCTGCAGAACTTCCGGCCCGGTGTCCTCGACCGGCTCGGTCTTGGCTATGACGACATCACGACGGTCAATCCGGACGTCATCTACGCATCGCTGTCCGGGTTCGGCGCCGAGGGTCCCGATCGCGACCGTGCGGCCTACGACACGGTCATGCAGGCCTACGGTGGTCTGGCGAGCACCCAGGCCGATCCGGCCGACGGAATCCCCGTGTTCTTGCGCCAGGCCGCGGCGGACAAGGTTACGGCGCTCTTCGCGTCGCAGGCCATCACCGCCGCGCTGTTCGCTCGAGCGCGGGGGCGGGGCGGCCAGCACGTGCAGCTGTCGATGATGGATGCGGTCGTGTCCTTCCTCTGGGCGGATGCAGCAGCCAACGAGGTGCTCGTGGAGTCGGACAACACGCTGCCCTCGAGCTTCGTGGCCGGCTCGCGGCCCTTCCGCTTCAGAGACGCATCCGGGATCGTCACGCCCACGACGGATCACGACTTCGCGGGCATGTGCCGGGCGCTCGGCGTCGAGGGCTACGACGATCCCCGGGTCGCCACCAGCCAGGAGCGGTTCAAGAACAGGGACGTCATGGCCGAGCTCATGGCGTCCTGTTACGCCAACGCGGCAACCCTGACCGGCGCCGAGGCATGCGAGCGGTTTGAAGCGGAAGGCGTGCCCTACGCCCTCATCCTCTCGCCCGACGAGCTGACCCGTGATGGGCATGCGCTTTCCGTGGGATTGTTCGAATACCAGCACCACGACGTGGTCGGTCAGGTGCGCCTGCCCCGGCACCCCGCCCGGTTCGCATCCACGCCGGCATCTCTGGCCGGCGGCTCCCCCGTGCTGGGCGAGCACACCGACGAAATCCTGGCGGATCTCGGGTTGTCCGACCGCATCGAGGCCCTGCGCTCGGGGGGCGTGGTGGCTTGAAGCTCGCCCGATCGAATTGAAACGAACGGTCACGGCGCTCCTGGTCGGCTCAGCATCAGACGGGGGCTGATGCGCGACAGTTGAGACGTGGACTACCTCACCAAGAAATGGGACGGGAGCCGCCACAGGCTCGGCGAGGTCGACCTTCTCGGCGAGGACCAATTTGGAACCTGGCTGTGGGGCCGCGCCGGACGAACCATCGCCGTGGGAACGGAGAGGTCCTTCGTCACGGAGCAGGATGCCGTGTTCTTGGTACCGGTCCGGAGCTGGTGGGCTCCGGCCTGGTGGATCGGACATCCCGAGGTCAGCATCTACGTGGACATCTGCACACCCACGGTCCGCGACGGGTCCCGCATCGAATGCATCGACTTGGATCTGGACGTCGTTCGCTACGTCGACGGGAGTGTGCACATCGTCGATCAGGACGAGTTCGAAGCCCACCAGGTCACGCTCGAATACCCCTCCGAGGTGATTTCAGCCGCTACAGACGCTGCCGAAGCCGTGTTGGGCATGATCGAACGTGACGATCCCCCATTCGACGGCCGGACTGTCGAGGACTGGATCGCACGAGGTCGGAGCATCGCCATTCGTTAGAGCGGCCATCGTGGCTCGCCGGCGCTCGCGGCAAGTCCGGCCGTGCACTGAACCGGCCTGCTCCTCTCCCCGGGCACGCCTGCCCACCAATTCGCGCCTCCGGCCCGGCATCATGGTGCGGTGCTGCGTCCCCGGCAGAAGTCGACTGCGGCGTGAGCACCACCGCGACCTCGACGGAGGCGGCGCCACCGGTCCAGCCCGAGCCCGAGTCCGGACCGGCGCAAGGATGGTTGCTGGCCCGGTTCGGTCCCTGGTGCATCGTGGCCATCACCTGTGTCTGGGGACTGGTGGAGCTCCGGCCCGAGCTGACGGCGGTGCCCTACCTCGACGACAGCTCCATGCACGAGCAGATGGTGCGCTTCGCGGCCAGTCGCATCAAGGAGGGCCATCTCCCCCTGACGAGCTGGTTCCCGTACCTCGGGCTCGGTTCGCCCCAGTTCCTGCACTACCAGAGCCTGCCGGCCATGACCGCCGGGGCGATCGGAACGGCAATCGACCCCGACACGGTGTTCCGCTGGTCCCTGTACCTGTTACTCGCGCTCTGGCCGCTGGTCATCTACTGGGGGGCGCGCCTGTTTGGCCTCGGCCGCTGGACCGCGGCCGGCGCGGCGGCCGTCGCTCCGTTCCTGTCGTCTTGGGCCGGCATCGGCTACGAGGACAAGGCCTACGTGTGGGCGGGCTACGGCGTGTGGACGCAGTTGTGGGCGTCGTGGACCCTGCCGCTGGCGTGGGGCTTCACCTACCGGAGCCTGCGGTCGCTGCGCGCCGTCTTCCCGGCCGTCCTCTTCATCATGCTCACGGTGGCCCTGCACTTCGAGACCGGTTACCTGGCCTTCGTGCCCCTCGTGGTCTGGCCCTTCGTGGTGCCGTCGGACCTCAAGCGTCGGCTGCTGCGAGCGGTGGCGATCGGTGCGGCCGCCCTGGCCGCCTCGGCCTGGGTGATCTACCCGCTGGTGTCCCAGTCGCACTGGGCGGCGCGCAACCAGGTCCTCGGCGGGACCGGGTTGGAGAACGGGTACGGCACCAAGGTCCTGTGGTGGCTGGTCAGCGGCCAGCTCTACGACTTCCAACGTGTCTTCCCGGTCGTCACGATCCTCGTCGGCGTGGGTCTGGTCGTGTGCATCGCCCGCTGGCGCACGTTCTTGGCCGGCCGGGCGATCGTGACCATCTGGGTGGTCACGCTTCTCATGACGCTCGGGAGGACCACCTGGGGCTTCCTCTACGACATCCTGCCGGGCAGCAGCGACATCTTTATCCGCCGCTTCGAGATTGGCGTGCAGCTGTCGGGCATTCTGCTGGCCGGCGTCGCCATCGTGGCCATCGGGCGCTTCGTCGTCACCGAGGTGGCGCGGCTACTCCCCGCAGACAGGCGGGGCTGGACGCGGAACCCCACGAGTCACGGCCTGGTGGCCGGCCTGTGCATCGCAGTCCTCGTGATCGGACTGGCGCCGGCCTGGTGGAACATGCACACCTACGACGCCCACAACGGGACGAACATTGCGCTGCAGGCCCAAGCCGACGGGCAAGAGGGTCCGCAGATCGACCGTCTCATCGACTACGTACGCGCACATCCGCGGGGCCGGGTCTACGCCGGTGCGCCCACCAACTGGGGCATGGACTTCACCGTGGGCGCCGTGCCGGTCTTCAAGTACCTCGAGAGCAAGGACATCGACGAGGTCGGCTACACGCTGCGCACGGCGTCGCTCATGACGGACCCCGAGTATTTCTTCGACGACACCAACCCGGGCGACTACCCGCTGTTCGGCATCGGCTATCTCATCATCCCCGAATCGATGCCGCCCCCCGTCCCCGCGTCGCTCGTGAAATGCTCGAACCAGTACTGCCTGTGGTCGCTGCCTGACGCGGGCTACATCCACGTCTACGACACCACCGGGGTGCTCGAGGCCAGCCGGGCCGACGTCGGCACCCAGAGCGAGACCCTCCTCGACTCGCCGCTCCCCAGAGAGGACCGCGACCTCACGGTCGCCTTCAATGGCGCCGCGGCCGCGCCGCCCACCGCACCGGATGCGACCGATCTGAGCGGGCCGCCCGGGCACGTCCTGGTCCAGTCGGCCGACATGGCCAACGGGCAGGCCCGTGCGCGCGTCTCCACCAAGCGGCGGGC
Organism: uncultured Acidimicrobiaceae bacterium; assembly: GCA_963840435.1. Taxonomy (GTDB): domain Bacteria; phylum Actinomycetota; class Acidimicrobiia; order Acidimicrobiales; family RAAP-2; genus Bog-473. The sequence goes on from CAWIYY010000003.1 coordinate 1,380,158, forward strand.
CACCGTGGTCCTGAGCGCGTCGTACGACCCCGGGTGGACGGCCACGGTCGACGGGCACCCGGCCCCCACCGTCATGGTGGCGCCCGCCCTGGTCGGAGTCGTGGTGGGTCCGGGCGTGCACACGGTGACGTTCAGCTACACCGGGTTCGGGTCGTACGACGGACTGTTCGTGCTGATGCTGGTGGTCCTCGTCGGGCTGGCCGTCGGCCCGTGGCTCTGGGGGCGGACGCGGCGCCGAGGGGACCCAGAGGAGCACGCGGAAGCGGCGGAGCGCGAACACCCATTCGGCGACCAACCGGGCGCTGAGCGCGGCCACGGGTACACGTAGGCGGGCCGGCCCGAGCCGGAGCGTGCCGAGAACGGCCAGAACGATGACGGCCCGGCCCAGCTCCGGGCCCCCAGACGCGGGCCAACAATTCGGAGAGGGCCACGCCGTGGGTTACATTTCGCCCGGAATTGCGAGAGACAGGGGCGGGCCTATGAGATCAGGGCGACGGTCGGTGACCGCCCCACCCTCGGCCTCACCGCGATGACGGCCACCGGCAATTTCTGCGGTTCCTGTGGGCTCCCCGCAGCCGACGGCGCCTCGTTCTGCCCCGGATGCGGGCAACCACTGGCGACGGCCGCGCCGGCCGCGCCGATCGGGCAGCCGTGCACTCCGCCCACCGGCGCCACCCTGGGCGAGGCGCCGCCGCCACCGCCTCCGCCACCCCCGAGCTACGGGGCGACTGCCGGGTACGGCGTGCCCACTCCACCACCTCCGGGCTACGGCGCCCCGCCGTACGGCCAGAACGTCTTCCCGGGTCCACCCATGGTGGTGGGGCGGGAGACGAACGGGCTGGCTGTTGCATCGCTGGTGCTCGGCATCATCTGGGTGCTCGGGATCGGATCCATCCTCGCCGTCGTCTTCGGCTTCGTGGCCCGGAAGCAGATCCGCCAGAGCGGCGGACGTCAGAGCGGCGGGGGCATGGCGGTGGCCGGCATCATCCTGGGCTTCGTCGGCGTTCTCGGCCTGATCCTCTGGATCGCCCTGGTGGCCGTCCTGGCCACGACGATCGACCACTGCGTCAGCGACAACGACAACGGCAACAACGTGACCTGCACGGACGTCACCGTGGGCAACAGCGGCACGACGTCCAGCTATTCAGGGAGTGCCGGGCTGGGCAGTGGACCGGGCAACGTCGGGAACGCCTCGAACTCGGGTTTTAGCGGCGACGCCGCCTTCGGGAGCAGCGGGAGTAGCGGGACAGGGGCCACCCAGAGCACACTGAGCGAGTGAGCGAGACCGGGGCGGCGGCGGGCAACGGATCGTCGACCGGCGGCGGGCACAGCCCCGAGGAGGTCGTCATCGACTTCCTGCTGGCGCTGGCCCACAACGATCTCGACGCCGCGCTCGACCTGGTCACCGAGGACCTCGAGTACAGCAACGTGTCGTTGCCCACCATCCACGGACGGGCGGCCCTCGAGCGCCTGGCCCGTCCCCTCCTGCGACCCGGGCGCATGGGCTTCGACGTCCATCTGAACCACGTGGCGGCCGACGGCGAGGTGGTGCTCACCGATCGCATCGACGAGCTCAACTTCCGCCGCTTCGCCGCCTGTTTCTGGGTTTACGGCCGCTTCGTCGTGCGCGACGGGAAGATCGCCGTGTGGCGCGACTCGTTCGACTGGCTCGACGTGACGATCGGCAATGTGCGCGCCCTGCTCGGCCTGCTCGTCCCGTCGCTCAACCGCACGCTGCCCCCCGACTGAAGGGGCCGGCGGCCCGGGGGCTCCGAAGGGGAGCCCCGACCGTGGCGGTTACTGCAGGTAGCCCTCGACCGTTCCGGTTGAGCGCTCGTGGGCCTGATCGGGATCCTGCCCCGCACTCCGCTTGGCCCGGCGCTGGCGCAGCATGTCCCACATCTTGTCCAGGGTGACTTCGAGTTCCTCCTTGCGCCTGCGCTCGTCGTCGCTCAAGCCCTCGCCGACGTGCGCCTCTTCGAGCCGCTGCTCCTCCGCAGCCAGCTCGTTGATGCGGGTCACGATGTCCTGGTCGTCCATGCTGCTCCGATCACCTGGTTGCCGACGTGCCAGTCTGCCCGCGCTCAGGCGGCGGCGCCCAGCTCGGTGCCCTGCTCCTCCACCACCGGCGCGCCCTCCCCGCCCGCCAGGGCGGGGGTGAGCACGTCGGCGATGGTGGTGGCGAGGTGGAAGGTCATGACCTCACGCACCTCCTCGGGCACGTCCTCGAGGTCGGGCCCGTTGCGCACGGGCAGCACGACCTCGGTCAGGCCCGCCCGGTGGGCGGCCAGGACCTTTTGCTTCACCCCGCCGATGGGCAGGACACGGCCCTGCAGGGTCACCTCGCCGGTCATGCCGACGACCGGGCGCACGGGGACGCCGCGCAGCAGGCTGACCAGAGCCGTCGTCATGGTGACGCCGGCCGAGGGCCCGTCCTTGGGGACGGCGCCTGCGGGCACGTGGACGTGGAACCGCTTGCCACTGAAGGCGCCCGAGTCGATCCCGAGCTCCTCGGCGTGCGAGCGCACGTAGGAGAGGGCGATCTCCGCCGACTCCTTCATGACGTCGCCCAGCTGGCCCGTGAGGGTGAGACCCTCGGGGCCGTCGGACACGCTGGCCTCGACGAAGAGGACGTCGCCACCGGCACCGGTCACGGCCAAGCCGGTGACCACGCCGGGCACGCTGGTGCGGTCGGCCGCCTCGAAGAAGAAGTGCGGCCGTCCGAGCCAACCACGCACGTCGGGACCGTCGACCACGATCGGGGCCGTGCGCTCGCCGGAGGCGAGTGCCGTGGCCGCCTTGCGCAGCAGGCGCCCGAGCTCGCGCTCGAGGTTCCGCACGCCGGCTTCCCGGGTGTAGTCGGCCACGATGGTGCGCAGCGCGTCGTCGGTGAACTCCACCTCGTCGTCACGCAACGCGGCCCGACGCAACTGGCGCCCGACCAAGTGGTGCTTGGCGATCGAGACCTTCTCGTTCTCGGTGTAGCCGTCGAGCCGGATGATCTCCATGCGGTCGAGCAGCGGGCCAGGGATCGTCTCCATGACGTTGGCCGTCGCGATGAACAACACCCGCGACAGGTCGAGGTCCACCTCGAGGTAGTGGTCGCGGAACGTGTGGTTCTGCGCCGGGTCGAGCACCTCGAGCAGGGCCGACGACGGGTCGCCCCGGTAGTCGTTGCCCAGCTTGTCCACCTCGTCGAGCACGATGACCGGGTTCATGGTCCCGGCTTCGCGCAGGGCCCGCACCAGGCGGCCCGGCTGGGCCCCCACGTAGGTGCGGCGGTGGCCGCGGATCTCGGCCTCGTCGCGCACGCCGCCCAAGGAGACCCGGACGAACTTGCGCCCGAGGGCGTTGGCCACGGACTCGCCCAACGACGTCTTGCCGACGCCGGGGGGACCGACCAGGGCCAAGATGGCGCCCGAGCCGCGCCCGTCGACCGGCGCCAGGCCGCGCTCGGCCTGGAGCTTGCGCACGGCCAGGTGTTCGAGGATGCGGTCCTTCACGTCGGTCAGACCGTCGTGATCGGCGTCGAGGATGCTCTTGGCCGCCGCGATGTCGAGGCGGTCCTCCGACTCGGTGCCCCAAGGGAGCTCGAGCACAGTGTCGAGCCAGGTGCGGATCCACCCGGTCTCGGGACTCTGGTCGCTGGTGCGCTCGAGCTTGTCGACCTCGCGCTCGACCGCGGCGCGGACGTGCTCTGGCAAGTCGCGTGCCTCGAGCTTGGCCCGGTAGTCGTCGGGGTCGTCGTCGGCCTCGTGACCGGAGAGCTGGCCCAACTCCTTGCGGATGGCCTCGAGCTGGCGGCGCAAGAGGAACTCGCGCTGCGTCTTCTCCATGCCCTCCTCGACGTCGGTCTTGATCTTGTCGCGCAGGGTGAGGTCACCCAACGTGTCGCGGGCCCACGCCAACACGAGACGCAAGCGCGCCTCGACGTCGAGCGTCTCGAGCACCTCGACCTTCTGGCTGAGCGAGAGGTCGGGTGAGTAGCCCGACATGTCGGCCAGGCGGCTGGGCTCGGTGATCTCGCGCAACGCGGCGGCGATGCGGCCGGCCCCGCGGCTGTGCAAGATGTTCTCGAGCACGGCCCGGTACTCGCGGGCCAGCTCGATTACGGCCGGCGTCGGCTCGACGTCGCTCAGGGGCTCGGCCTCGACCCAGAGGGCCTCGCCGGTCCCCGGGACCCCGGTCCCGATGGTGGCGCGCTGCACCCCCTGGATAGCCACGGCGGGCAGCCCGCCGGGCAGGTCACCCTCCTCCATGACGTCGGCGATCACGCCCACGCGGGCGAAGCGGCCCTCGATGTGGGGCACCAGCAGCAGGCGGCCTCCGGAGGAGCGGGCGGCCTCGACGGCGGCCCGCGCCTCGTCCGACTCGAGCGCCATGGTGAAAACCATCCCTGGCAGCACGACCCCGGATTTGAGGGGAAGCAATGGGAGTGTCACATTCTCGTTCGTCATCGGGTTTGTGTCCTTTTGTAATGCCGTAATGGCAATTCCTCTGACTGGTCAACCATATGGGTGGCGAGGTCATTCCCGTGCAGTCGGGGTCACACCCCCGACCAGGTCCGGCGAGCCGGACGGGCGGCCCCGCCAGGGGCATACGCTGGGGCAATGGTCAGATCAGAGGGACCATCCGAGGGACCATCCGAGGGAAGAGAAGTCCACCCCGCCGGCGGCACGACCCTGGCCCCGGCCCGGCCCGAGCCGGAGATGGACGACGGTGACCACGACCGCTTCGCCCACATCGTGCTCGAGGGCTACACGCCCAAGAAGGGCGGCGACTACGTGGCGCTGGGGCCCAGCGTGGTGGAGGGGATCGTCAACCGCACCGCCGTGCGGGCCCTGTGCGGCAAGGAGTGGGTGCCCGGGCGCGACCCCAAGCGCTACGGCCTCTGCCCGACCTGCAAGGAGATCGCCGAGTCGATGGGCTGGAAGATCCCAGCCACCTGAGGGGACCCGTGAGCGGGGGTCGACCGGGGATCTGTGACGGGGACCCGCTCGTTCGCTACCGTGCGGCTGACTTCGAGAACGGCGGGCCGGCCGGCATGCGAAAGGGGCCCCGGTGGCACAGGTGGGCTTCGACGACGTCACCAAGCGCTTCGGTGACACGACGGCCGTCAAGGACCTGACCCTGGCCATCGCCGACGGCGAGCTGCTGGTGCTGCTGGGTTCCTCGGGCTGCGGCAAGACCACCGCCCTGCGCATGGTGGCCGGACTCGAGGAGGTGACCGAGGGGACCGTCACCATCGGCGAGCGGGTGGTCAACGACGTCGACCCCAAGGACCGCGACGTGGCCATGGTCTTCCAGAGCTACGCCCTCTACCCGCACCTGTCGGTGGCGAAGAACATCGAGTTCCCGCTGCGCCAGCGCGGGGTGGACAAGGCCGAGCGCGGGGCCAAGGTCAGGCAGGCGGCGGAGACGCTCGGGCTGGGCGGCCTGCTCGACCGCAAGCCGGGGCAGTTGTCAGGCGGCCAGCGCCAGCGGGTGGCGCTGGCCCGAGCCATCGTGCGCGAGCCCCTCGTCTTCCTGATGGACGAGCCGCTCTCCAACCTCGACGCCGCGCTGCGGGTGCAGACCCGGGCCGACATTGTCGAGCTGCAGGCGCGGCTCAAGACGACGACCCTCTACGTCACCCACGACCAGGTCGAGGCCATGACGATGGGACACCGCATCGCGGTGATGAGCGAGGGCTCGCTCCAGCAGGTGGCGACGCCCGAGGACCTCTACGGCCGGCCGGCCAACACGTTCGTGGCCCACTTCCTGGGCTCGCCCGGCATGAACCTGCTCGAGGGGATGCTGGTCGAGAGCGGGGCGGCCTCGGGCAGCCTGGGCGACCGGGGCCCGCTCGCCGTCGCCTTCCCCGGCGGCTCGGTGCCACTGCCCGCCCGGGTGGGCGAGCTCGTGCGCGGGGCGGGTCCCGAGGTGGTGCTCGGCGTGCGGCCCGAGGCGCTGCGCCTCGATGCGGCCGGGCCCATCGCGGCCAACGTGATCATCGTGGAGCTGCTGGGGGCCGAGACCCATGTGATCTGTGCCACCGAGAACGGCACGAGGATCATCGTGCGGCAGTCGGCCGCCGCGCCCCGGCCGTCGTTGGGCGAGGCCGTGCACATCGCGGTGGAAGGGGACGACTCGGCCTACCACCTCTTCGACGGGGCGAGCGGGCAGCGACTGGGGTCGTGGTGAGCGGCGGCACCAGCACGCTCAAGGTGCGGCGACGCAAGGAGGCCATGCTGGCCTACGCCCTGCTGCTGCCGGCGCTGGTCCTCTTCGGCGTGTTCTCCTTCTATCCCTTCCTGCGCAACTTCAAGCTCATGCTCTACGAGACGCCGCCGGTGCCCGGGCTGCCGGCCCACTACGTGGGGCTGCACCAGATCGTCCCCACCATCACCTCGACCCAGTTCACCCAGAGCCTGGTCACCACGCTGGTCTTCGTGGTGCTGGTGGTGCCGATCAGCCTCATCCTCGGGCTGGCCCTGGCCGTGGCGGCCCACCGCAAACTCAAGGGGATGGGGGTCTACCGCATGATCTTCTCCTCGACGGTGGTGAGCTCGGTGGCGGTGGCCTCGGTCGTCTTCGGCACGCTGCTCAACCCCGTGGTCGGCCTGCTGCCCTGGCTCGGCATCAACCCCAGCCCGCCGGCGCTGGAGAGCTCGACCTGGGCCCTGCCCGCGGTGGCGGTGATCACCATCTGGCAGTTCCTCGGGCTGTCCTTCATCATCATGTCGGCCGGACTGCAGTCGGTGCCCGACGAGCTGATGGAGGCGGCCCGCATCGACGGGGCGGGCGCCTGGGTCCGCTTCTGGCGCATGACGGTGCCGCTGCTCTCCCCCACCATCTTCTTCGCAGTGGTGGTGAGCACCATCTACGCCTTCCAGGCCTTCGGCGCGGTGGACATCCTCATCGGTGCGCCCAACGCGGTGCGGCTGCACACCAACGTGCTGATCTACAACATCGTCAACACGCTCCAGATCGACAACAACCCGGGGGCGGCGGCCATCATGGCGACCGTCCTGTTCTTGATACTGCTCGGGCTCACCCTGGTCCAGATGCGACTGCTCGAACGGCGGGTGACCTATGCCCGCTGATGTGGCGCCCGACGGTGCGGGGACGGCCCCTTCGACGCCGGGCGCGCCGCCAGCGGGCCCGGACCGGCGGCCCTCCGCTCCGGCCCGCCGCTCGCGGCGCTGGCGCACCATCGGCAGCTACTCGCTGCTGACGGCGGGGGCCATCGTGGTGCTCTTCCCGATCTACGTGACGGTGGTCAACTCGCTGCTCGTCCCCGACCAGTTGGTCCGGCAGCCGCCCCCGCTCTTCCCGACCGACCCGCAGTGGAGCCACTACGCCACCGCCTGGACGTCGGGTCAGATGTCCAAGTACATGACCACCTCGGCCATCATGACGGTGGCCATCGTGGCCGGCCAGATCGTCACCTCGACCCTGGCCGCCTACGCCTTCGCCTTCTTGCGCTTCCCGTTCAAGCGCACCCTCTTCGTCCTCTGCCTCACCACGCTGATGATCCCGCTCGAGGTGACGTTCATCACCAACCTCGACACCATCAGCTCGCTGCACTGGTTCAACACCTACGAGGGGCTGGCCGTGCCCTTCATGGCCACGGGGTTCGGCATCTTCCTGCTGCGCCAGGCCTTCCTGCAGATCCCGCGCGACCTGCAGGAGGCGGCCCAGCTCGACGGGTACGGGCACCTGCGCTTCATGACCCGGGTGGCCGTGCCGCTGGCCCGCCCCTCGCTGGCCGCCCTCGGCGTCTTCTCCTTCCTCGGGGCCTGGAACCAATACCTGTGGCCGCTCGTCTCGACCGGCGGGACCACGCCGCTCAACACGGTGCAGATCGGGCTCAAGCAGCTCATCGGCACCGAGGTGTCGCAGATCCCGGTCTCGCTGGCCGGTGCGGTCATCGCCTTCGTGCCTCTGGTCATCCTGCTCCTCGTCTTCCAGAAGCAGCTGGTGCGCAGCCTCACCGCGGGAGCCGTCAAGTAACCAGGGTGCCCACCGGCCGCGGGGCGGCGGGTGGTAGGCATAGGAGATGCGGACCTCACGACTCCCCCGTCTCGCCGCGGCAGCCCTCTTCGTCACCACGGCCAGCGGCGCGGTGGCGGCGGGCGTCGTCGCAAGCGCTCCGGCACCGGCCGGCGCGGCCAGCCTGCCCGCCTGCAATCTCAAGGCGCTGGCCAGCCACAAGGGCCCCGTCGACATCACCTTCTGGAACTCGATGGTGCAGGCCAACGGTCAGACGCTGGCCGCCATCACCAGCGCCTTCAACTCCTCGCAGACCAAGGTGCACGTGACCCTGGTCAACCAGGCCAGCTACGACGACACCTGGCAGAAGTACGAGGCCGGCCTGTCCAACGGACAGCTGCCCGACGCCGTGCAGCTCGAGGACCAGCGCACCCAGGCCGCCGTCGACACCCAGTCCTTCCTCCCCGTGCAGTCGTGCATGAACGCGGCCAAGTACTCGACGAGCGACTACCTGGCCCGCCCGCTCAACTACTGGAAGGTCAACGGCGTGCAGTGGGCCTTGCCCTTCGCCGTGTCGGCGCCGATCGTGTACTACAACCAGAACGCGTTCACCAAGGCCGGGCTGAACCCGGCCGACCCGCCCCTGACCCTGCCCCAGATGCTGAGCGACGCCAAGGCGCTCAAGGCGTCGGGGAGCGGCATGGGCCTCGTCCTCGACCCCTGGCACCTCGAGACCTGGCTGGCCACGGCCAACCAGCTCTTCGTGAACAACAAGAACGGGCGCTCGAGCCGGGCCACCCAGGGCGCCTTCAACACCAAGGTGGCGGTCAACATCTTCAGCCAGCTCAAGCAGCTGGTGACGTCGGGCGACGCCACCACCAACCCCTCGAGCGGGCCGGACGAGTACGACAACCTGCTCGGCATCGGCAGCGGCAAGTACGGCATGACCATTGAGACGTCGGCCGCACTGGGCACGGTGACGCAACTGCTGAACGGCGGCCAGTACGCCAGCGTGAAGCTGGGCATCGGGCCCTTCCCGGTCTACAGCTCCTCGGTCAAGGGCGGGATCGAGCCGGGCGGCTCCGGCGTGTACATCTCGAACAAGGTCCCGGCCATCGACCAGGCGGCGGCGTGGCAGTACCTGTCCTACATCTGCAACACGCAGTCCCAGGCGACCTGGGCCGCGGGCACGGGCTACATCCCGGTGCGCAAGTCGTCGGCCGCAACCGCCACGGTGCAGCACCTCTGGACGACCAACCCGGGCTACAAGGTGGCCTACAACGAGATCAACAACGGCATCAACACACCGGCCACCCAGGGCTCGGTCATCGGCCCCTACGCCGACGTGCGCACCGACGTGCAGAACGCCGAGATCGCCATGTACACCAACGGCCTGTCACCGGCCAACGCGGTGAAGACGGCGGAGCAGACGGTCAACAGCACCATCTCGGCGTACAACAGCCGGCTCGGCGCCTCCTAGGGAGCCGGCGCCCCCTCGGTCGCCGCCTGGCCAGAGCGAGGAGGAGCCGCTCTGAGAAGGGACGATGCCGGTGCGGGGCCACTCGGCCTGGCCTTGGGCGGGCCCCTGAGGCCAGGTCACCCGGGCAGACACCGGGCGCCACCATGTGAGCCCGGGGCGGCCACCGGGTAGAGCAACACCAGGGTGTCGGCGCACCATCCCGGCAGACGAGGCCTGGCCCTCGGTACGCTCGGACACCAAGGCGACATCAGGCCATCTTCGAGTCCGAGGGGAGGTGCAGGTGTCCGAACACGACCTCGATCCCAAGGCAGGACTGACCGCGCTCCGGGTCATGTACGAGCTCAACCCCGAGGGCGTGGTCTTCACCCATGCCGACGACGGCCGCGTCCTGTCGGCCAACCCGGCCGCCTGCGCCATCCTGGGCATGGCCGAGGAGGAGATCCTGCGCCGCGGGCGCGACGGCATCTGGGATCCCGACGATGCCCGCTGGGTCCTCGGCTACGAGATCGCCCACCGCACCGGGCAGGTGATGGGGTCGGCCCGGGTGCGCCGGGGCGACGGCGCGGCGATCGAGGTCGAGGTCAACGCCCACCACTTCACCGGGGCCGACGGGTTGAAGTGGGGCTGCCTCATCTTCCGCGACGTCACCACCCAGGTCGACGCCGAGGCGCGGGTGGCCGAGCTCACCATGCGGCTCGAGCAATTGTCCGTCGGGGACGAGCTGACCGGGCTGACCAACCGGCGCGGCCTGGCCAACGCCGGCGCCGAGCTGCTCGGGCTGGCCGACCAGGGAGGATGCGAGGTGCAGGTCCTCTTCGTGGACGTGCGCGCTCTGGCCGACCTCAACGAACGGCTCGGCCACGAGGCCGGTGACGCGGCCCTCCAGGCGGTGGCCCGGGCCCTGCGGGTCACCTTCCGTCGCTCCGACGTCGTGGCCCGCATCGGCGGCACCCTCTTCGCCGTCATCGCCCTGGACCTGCACGAGGATCAGCGGGGCGGCGTGGAGAAGCGCATCATGGAACATCTGACCAATGCCGAGACGGTGCGCTACGTCGGCGACGACATCGAGGTCCGCCTGGGCTGGACGACGCGCCTTCCGGGCGACGACACCCCGCTCGAGGAGCTGATCGGCCGCTCGGCCCGTTCCCGGCGCACCGCCGCCTACTGAACGGTCCATCACCAGCTCGGGTCGCAGGCAGGCCGCGGCGCGGCGGGCTGAAAGTCACAAGGGAGCGGTGGATCCTTCCCTCGAGCGGGCGCGCTTCGTAACATCATTCACAGGAGCGCCTGCCCACTGCAGTCGGGCACGGGCAGACGCGGGGTCGAACGGGTCACGTGGTCGAGGGGAACATGGAACTGGACGGATCACTCGGATTGACGGCGTACCGCGCCCTGTTCGAGCGCGCCCCCGAGGGCATGATCTTCTCGACGCTCGACGGTCAGGTGCATGCGGCCAACCCGGCGGTCTGCCGCATGCTCGCCATGACCGAGGCGGAGATCCGCCGGCGCGGCCGGACCGCCCTGGTCGACGATCCCGACGACCCCGAGCTCGAGGCCTGGCTGGCCGAACGGGAGCGTACGGGCAGCGGTGCCGGCGAGACCAGGCTGCAGCGGGCCGACGGTCGGGTGGTCGACCTGGCCGTGCAGAGCCGCCTCTTCGCGGAGGCCGACGGCACCGTCATGTCGTTCAGCGTGTTCCGCGACGTCACCGGCGCGCGCCGAGACGGCGCGGGCGATTGAGGAGCTGAGCGCCCGGGTCGAACGCGCGGCCCTGACCGACCAGCGCACCGGCCTGGCCAACCGGCGCGGCCTCATCGTGGCCGGGACCACGCTGTGCGCCCGGGCCGACCGCGAGCGCGCCCCGGTCGAGGTGCTCTATCTCAACGTGCACAACATGGCAGAGCTCAACGAGCGGGTCGGGCGCCGGGGCGGTGACGCCGCGCTGGCCGGGCTGGCCCGCGCCCTGTCCGGCGCCTTCGGTCCCGACGACGTGCTGGCCCGCATCGCCGGCACGGGATTCCTCGTGCTGGCCTACGCCCTCGACGCCGCGGCCCGCCCCCAGGCGGTGCGCCGGGTCGAAGCGCTGCTCGACCAGCCCGACACCTTGAACCTCGTCGGCGCCCAGGCCGCACTCTCCTTCGGCTGGGTCACCCGCCCGCCCGGGTCCGAGACGTCGCTGGAGGACCTCATCGCCCGGGCCGACCGGGACATGTGGGAGGCGCACAGCGCCACCTGGACCGGGCGGGCCACGCCCAGCGCCTGAGGAGGTCGGACCCCTGAATTGGGCGTCCGTTGTCCAATGCCCGTGAACCCTGGCCCGACCCGCCGGCACCGGCCATTTGCCCTGTTCACTGGGTCTGGACTGAGCGGAAGAACTTCGTAAAATACGACCAACTCGCTTTGCTTTACGAATTCCCCAGTAATACTCTTGCAACATGAGTAACCGCGAATACCCTGAACTCGGCGCGCCTCAGCGGGCGTCGACTGCCCGTCGCGTCGGCCGCATCGCCGGGATCGGCGCCCTCTCCCTCGCTCCCCTGGCCTTCACGGCACTGCCGGCGGGCGCCCAGGGCGGCTCGGTGAGCCTGGTGGCCTACTCCACGCCCAAGCCGGCCTACACCGTGCTCGATCAAGACTTCGCCGCCACCAAGGCCGGCAGCGGCGTGACCATCTCGCCCTCGTTCGGCCCCTCGGGTACCCAGGCCACCTCGGTGGTCGACGGATTGCCGGCCGACGTCGTGAACTTCTCGCTGGAGCCCGACATGGCGAAGCTGGTCAAGGCCGGCCTCGTCTCGAGCTCCTGGGACAAGGGCGCGACCAAGGGCATGGTGACCAACTCCATCGTCAGCTTCATCGTGCGCCCGGGGAATCCCAAGCACATCACCACCTGGGCCGACCTGGTGAAGCCGGGCGTCGGCGTGATCACGCCGAACGTCTTCAGCTCGGGCAGCGCCAAGTGGAACATCATGGCGGCCTACGGGGCCGAGGTGAAGCAGGGCAAGTCGCCCGCGGCCGCCCAGGCCTACCTCTCCCAGCTGCTGCACCACGCGGTGGCCCAGCCGACCAGCGCCAGCGCCGCGCTGCAGACCTTCCTCTCGGGCCAGGGCGACGTGTTGCTCGACTACGAGGACGACGGCCTCTACGCCAAGAAGCAGGGGGAGGCGGTCGACGTCGTCACCCCGCCCCAGACCATCCTGATCCAGAACCCCATCGCGGTGACCAAGACGGCCAGCTCGTCGGCCAAGGCGTTCGTCTCCTACCTCGAGTCGCCCGCCGGCCAGAAGGTCTGGGGCCAGCAGGGCTACCGCCCCGTCCTTCCCTCGGTGGCCAAGGAGTTCAAGTTCCCTCAGCCCAAGACCCTCTTCACCATCGACTCGCTCGGAGGCTGGACCAGTGTGAACACGAAGTTCTTCGACCCCACGACGGGCATCGTGGCCAAGGTCGAGCAGTCGCTCGGCGTCTCCACGGCCAGCAGCTAGGAGCACGCGGGTGAGCACCGGTCTCCCCGCCGTCGCCGACCTCGGGCCGGCGGTCGGGACCGGTGCGCCCAGCTCCAGCGGACGACAGGGCCGGCGCCGGCCCGGTAATCCCCCGCCGGCGGTCGAGGTGGCCGGGCGGGTGGCCGCCCGGGCCGCCGGTCCCGTCCTGGCCGTCACCTACCTGTCGCTGCTGGTCCTCCTCCCCGTCGCCGCCCTCTTCTCGAACGCATTCAGCAACGGCTGGAGCTCCTTCTGGCAGGCGATCAGCTCGCCCGAGGCGGTGGCCGCCCTGGAGCTGACACTCGTCGCCGCCCTCCTGGTGGCCATCGTCAACTCCATCGCCGGCCTGGCCATCGCCTTCGTGCTGGTGCGCGACGACTTCCGGGGCAAGGCACTGGTCAGCGCGGTCATCGACCTGCCCTTCGCGCTGCCCACCGTCGTGGCCGGCCTCACCCTGCTCACCCTCTACGGGCCCGCCAGTCCCTTCCACGTCAACCTGGCCGGCACCCGCATCGGCATCGGTGCCGCGTTGCTCTTCGTGACCCTGCCCTTCTGTGTGCGCAGCGTCCAACCGGTCCTGGCCGAGCTCGATGCGGAGATCGAGGAAGCCGCGGAGTCCCTCGGAGCCACCCGGCGCCAGGTGCTGCGCAGGATCCTGCTGCCCAGCGTCCTCCCCTCCGTCCTGGCCGGCGCGGGTCTGGCCTTCGCCCGGGCCGTGGGCGAGTTCGGCTCGGTCGTGCTGATCTCGGGCAACCTCCCCTTCAAGACAGAGGTGGCGTCCTCCTTCATCTACAGCCAGGCCCTGGGCGGCAACCTGGCGGGGGCCAGCGCGGTGTCCATCGTGCTCGTCCTCGTCTCCCTGGCCGTCTTGCTGGCCATCGGGTGGGCCCGCCGCCGCTTCGACATCACGGAGAAGGTGTGAGCGCGCCGGGCGGTACCCGCCGCTGGCGCCTGCCCCTGCGCTACGCCGTCCTCCTCTACCTGGCCCTGCTCGTCCTCTTACCCGTGGGCTTCGTGTTCTTCCGAGCCTTTGAGCACGGACTCGGCGCGGCGTGGGATGCCATCACCACGCCGGACGCCCTGCACGCGCTGTGGCTCACGTTCGTCGTGGCCATCATCGCCGTACCGCTCAACACCATCTTCGGCGTGGGCGTCTCCCTCATCCTGTCCCGCCACCGCTTCCCCGGGGCCTGGCTGCTCGACGCGCTGGTCGACATCCCGCTGGCCATCTCCCCCGTCGTCATCGGCCTGGCCCTGATCCTCGTCTACGGGCACACCGGCTGGTTCGGCAACTGGCTGGCCGCCCGGGGCATCACCGTCATCTTCTCGCTCCCCGGGATCATCATGGCCTCGGCCGCCGTCTCGCTCCCCTACGTGGTGCGCGAGGTGCTCCCGGTGCTCCAGGAGATCGGCACCGAGCAGGAGCAGGCGGCCCGCACCCTGGGTGCCCGCCCCCTCACCGTGTTCCGCCGCATCACCCTGCCCAACATCCGGCGCGGCCTGGCCTTCGGCGTCACCCTGACCACGGCCCGGGTGCTGGGCGAGTTCGGCGCCGTGGCCATCGTCTCGGGGGCGATTGCCGGCAAGACCGAGACCCTTACCCTCTTCATCTCCGACAGCATCGACAACCTCGACCCGCAAGCTGCGTACACCGGTGCGGTGGCCCTGTGCCTCTCCGCGCTGATCGTGCTCACGGTCCTCACGGTGACGGACCGCAAGCGGGACGAGTGGCACGGAAAGGCAACGGCATGAGCATCAACGTCGAGCACATCTCCAAGAAGTTCGGTGACGCGGTCGCCCTCGAGGACGTCTCCCTCTCGGTGCCGACCGGTTCGCTCACCGCGCTGCTCGGCCCGAGCGGTGGCGGCAAGTCGACCCTGTTGCGCATCATCGCCGGGCTCGACTCCCCCGACACCGGCACGGTGGAGATCGAGGGCGAGGACCTGACCTCGACCCCGGCCCGCAGCCGGGGCGTCGGCTTCTGCTTCCAGCACTACGCGCCCTTCCGCCACCTGTCGGTCCGGCGCAACGTGGCCTTCGGGCTCGAGATCCGCAAGCGCCCCAAGTCCGAGATCAAGGCCCGGGTGGACGAGCTGCTCGACCTGGTCGGCCTCTCGCACCTGGGCGAGCGCTACCCGTCCCAGCTCTCGGGCGGCCAGCGCCAGCGCATGGCCCTGGCCCGGGCCCTGGCCATCGAACCCAAGGTGCTGCTGCTCGACGAGCCCTTCGGGGCCCTCGACGCCCAGGTGCGCGCCCAGCTGCGCCAGTGGCTGCGCGACCTGCACGACACGCTGAACGTGACGACCGTGCTGGTGACCCACGACCAGGAGGAGGCCATGGAGGTGGCCGACCGCCTGGCCATCATCAACCACGGGCGCCTGGAGCAGGTGGGCACGCCGACCGACATGTACGACCACCCGGCCAACGAGTTCGTCCTCACCTTCTTGGGCAGCGCCACCCGCCTGCACGACGAGTGGGTCCGCCCGCACGATCTGGCCATCCACCGGGTGGAGGACGGGATCCCGCCGCCCGAGGCGGCCGAGGGCCTGGTGACCCGCATCACCCACCTGGGCTTCGAGGTCCGGGTCGACGTCGAGCTGACCGAGGGCGGCACCTGCTGGGTCCAGCTGAGCCGGGGCAGCGCGGCCGATCTGCGCCTCGAGGAGAAGCAACAGGTCTGGGTGCGCCGGACCGACTCGCCCCTGCCCGACCCGGTCCGGGCCTAGAGAGGCACCGCCCCGGCCCCGGGGGTCTGACGTCGCAGATGTCACCTAGTCCCGGCACGCCGGCACGACGACGCAGAGCGGGCGCTGGTTAGACATCCCACGACCGTAAGAAGTCAAGCAGCCAGCTCAGAATCCTGCGGCCAGGCCGTCATCTCGTCGTAGAGGACCCCTCGGTCCAAGCAGACGTGGAGGATCCCGACCAGACGATTGGCCAGCTGACGCAGGGCCTGTCGATGGGTCTTCTTTCGGGCTCGAAGCTGGTCGTAGTACCTCTTGGCGCCTGGTGATCGGGTGAGCGCGCAGAAAGCCCACTGGTCACAAGCGTTGCCGATGCGTTTGTTGCGGGCGAAACGGGCCAGGACGACGCGGCTGCGACCTGAGGCTTTGGTCACAGGTGACGTGCCGGCATAGTTCTTGCGAGACTTGGGATTCGAGAACCGAGTCCGGTCATCACCGAACTCGCCCAGCACCCGGGCACCGAGGACCGTCCCTAATCCTGGCAGGGAGAGGACGACCTTGGCGTCCGGGTGCTGCTCAAAATGCTCCGAGAGCGCTGCGTCGAGTTCGGCGATCTGGGCGTTGAACGAGACAATCAGTGCGACGGCCGAGCGGGTGATCAGCCCGTGGGCCTTGGTGATCAGCTTGGGAGCCTCGAGCTGATCGACCCGCAGGGCTTCTTGGATCTCCTCCGCTCGTCGCTCGAGGTTGCGTTGGCGCCCGTGACGTCGAAGCGCTGAGAGGATCTTCGATCGTGACAGTCCCCGGCCGAGCTCGGGCGTCGGGGCGACCTCGAGGATCGCCAGCGCATCAGTGCTGGCCAGTTCGGTGCCAAAGGCAGCCAAAGCTCCCGGGTAGTACTCGCGCAACGACGAGCGCAGCGCATTGAGTTGGCGTTGGCGGCCCCAGATGGCGTTCTGGTGGGCCCGCGCCAAGAGCTTGACTCCCTCGGCCAGCTCCGAATCACCGGCAATAGGTCGGTGGTTGTGCCGATCCGTGCGGACCAGATCGGCCAGCATCTTGGCGTCGCTGGGATCGGACTTGGCCCCCGACGTGGCGTGGCGCTCCCGATAGCGAGCGGACGCCAGTGGATTGATGGCAAAGATCTCGTAACCGGCTTCGACCAACGACCAGACCACCAGACCGCGGTCGATCTCGATGCCGACGATCACCATCTCTTCATCATCGGCGTGTTCGGCGACGAGCCCATGGAGCTCGCCGATCCCTGCCACGCTGTCCTTGACGCGACGTTTACCCAAGACCGTGCCTTCTTGGTCCATCACGCAGGCGTCGTGATGATCCTCAGCCCAGTCCACTCCCACAAAGAGCACTGCTCCTCCTCTCGCTCATGAGCCCGAGGAGATGCGCAGCGACCTAATGGATCAGTGCTCGAGGCACGACATCCCACCAGCTGTCCGTCTCCTCACCACCCCGGCGGAGCACGCTCTAACCGTAGGGCTCAAGGCCCTGGTGCGACGAGTGCTCCCGCCAGGTGGCTCGGAGACCAGCCTGCCTTACGCGAGCCGGTCTGGTCCCATTAGGTGCCGACGCCTCAGATCTCACGCCATCACAGCCGCGTCACGCGTCGGACGAGGATAACGAAGGGTCTCGCCGACCTGTAACGGGGCCGGGCCGGACGCCGGCCGCCGGCCCGATGACGTCGTCGGAATCGCTGCTCCCGTCTGCCACGCCGGCCCTCCGTCGCCACGTTCTTGCGCCGGTCGCGTGACCAAGCACCGGCAAGAGCAGGACCCAAATCGCCTGCTCGCGGCGACACGGCAAGGTCACGGAGACACGAACGGGGGGCCCACCGGCGTGGCGAGCCCCCCGTTCATGGGGTGAACCGATACGTCTAGGAGGTCACTTGGCGATTATGAAGTCCACGCCAGGAGCATTGACGATCTTCAACTTTGAGCCCTTCGAAATGACGCAGACCTCTCCGGACACTGCTGCACCATTCTTCGTGCTTCCCGTCGTATCCGCAGTCACGGATCCGGTGATCAACTCATCGTCGACGGTCGCCGGGTTCGTGCACTTCGTCCCCGCGGTTGCCGACTCGCTAAAGCTGGTCGACTTCCCGTTCGCCCACTTCACGGTGGCCGAGGTCGACGTGGCCGATCCCGAGGTCGTGCCCTTCGTCCCGGTGTTGCCGCTGCAATCCGAGAGGTTGATCTTCGCCGTGCCCATCGAGTTCACTTTCCCGCTCGCTGCGGTGCAGGTGATCCCCTTCGGCTTCGCGGCCCCTGCAGGACCAGCCGTCACGGCCATTCCGGCGAGTGGTACCAGAGCGGCCGACCCGGCGATGACCCCGAGCATGATTCGATTCTTGCGCACCTGTATCTCCTTCATCTCAGTGTTGGCGCGGGGAGAATCCGCGTGCGCTGACCACGCGGCGAATGCCCCCCGTACGCTTTTCCGCCAAATAGCTTTCTCCTTGAATCCCCCGTTGAGGCAACCGGAAAACGATGCAACCGCGAACGATGCGACAGCGAAATTGATGCAATCGAAGAACGCTGCACCGGTGACCGATGGAACCGTGTATCGACCTGCGCTTTCCGAAAACGCACCGGCTCTCACGTCAGACGAACGCGCTGCATGCGCCGGCAGCACAGCGCGACGTGCGGTTCGAACAGTGCTGGCGCGGTGCCGTTGCACCGCGTTTCTGACAGCGCCGTGACACTTCGTCCCGGCGCCGCACAGTGACCGCACGTTTCTCGCTCAGGGAGCGTTGAGGGGTGATCGGTCGCCCGTCGCGGCGTCACGGCGCA
>CAWIYY010000004.1:0-17791 GCA_963840435.1 uncultured Acidimicrobiaceae bacterium
TGATACGTCGGTCCGCCCGGGCCGCATTCGGCACCCACTAAGGCCACCGTCTCGAGCGAGTCGGTGTAGACGCCGTTGTACTCGATCGCATTGTCGTTGTCTTCCGCTGAGGTGCACGTGTAGGTCGGCACCGTGAACGTCGCGCTGGCGCTGGCGAGCCCGCCGTTGGGCGTGTCCTGGTAGCCGGCCAGATCCTCCGACGAACCGGCCGCGTCGGTCGGTGCCGACAGATGTACTCCCGTCAGCGGCTTCTCGATCCGCGGCGCGGGTGCAGCCGCTCGAACGTGGCAGGTATGACGAGTTCAGTCCCGGGACTCAAAGCATCACCCATTCGGGGCGCGATCGAATCGGGGCTGGCCCTCGTTGAGGAGGACCGCGACGTGGTCGATTGCTACATGGACGCCTTGAACTTGACCGTGAAGGTCGAACCCGCAGCGGTCGTACTGAGACCGCCGGTCTTCATGAGCAGGTCGTCGAGGTTGAACGCATCGACCTTCATCGGGCTCTCAAAGCCGAGGTCGTCGCCGTTGACCGTAGCGTTGGTGAAGACCACGGTCTTGAATTTCGTCACGGCCTCTTCGGACTGGACCTCATTGAAGGTTCCGATGTCGACCACGCTGTCGCCGAGATTGGAGGACTGGTCCGCGAACCAGTAGTCGCCGTTGGTCAGGTCGTGGATCTTGACCCAGGTCGAACTGCTCGATTCGAAGAGCGAAGCGACGATGACATCGCCCGCTGCCGCCCCAGGCTTGTTGAATCCAGCCGACCCGGCGCTGAAGTCGTACATGTAGGACGGGCTGCTGCTTCCGAGACATTGGGCGCCGACCGTGGCAAAGGCGCTGAACGAATCGGTGTAGACGCCGTTCGTCTCGACCGAACCGGCGCCTTGGTCCTCTTGCGTGCACGTGAAAGTGGGCACGGTGAACGTCACGCTCGCGCTGGCCAGACCGCCAGCCGGGGTGTCCTGGTAGCCGGCGAGGTACGCCGACGAGCCGGCAACGTCAGGAGAAGCCGACGCCTGAAGTCCCGTCAGCGGCATCTCGATCCGCGGCGCGGGTGCAGCCGCTCCGGACGCAGCCGCGGTGCCGAGCGCCGCCGCGGCGGCTGCTGTCGCCGCCGTGAACGTTGCCATTATGACCGTCGCAGCTCCGTGCCGTGGAATCGATCGGCGGTGTTTGTTGATATATGTCCGATTGGTCATTTTGCAGTCCCTTTTCATTGGTTCGGGAGAAGATGCCCTCGACACGTGGTCGCCCTCACTCTTCTTCTACATCCGGACCGTCGAGGACGCATCCACCGGAAGGGGGATATCGCCCGAGGTTCATCGAACTTCGGTACCATCCGACGTGCGAAAGCCCACGCCGGCGGACCGCACACTGCGCCCCGAGCAGGGCCCTGTCAGCCTGGTCCGACAGCAGCGGCGCGGCTCCGACCTGACGGACGGACCTCTTCGCAACGCTGTGCGATGCGTACCGGCGGGCCCTGTAGGCCGCGGGCCGACCTGGCGCGGATCGGCCAAACCAAAGCGCCCGAAGTCGGGCGGCTCAGCCCGTGGCGGCCGAGAGGTGATCGGGCGTGTCCGCCACCGAGGCCGGCCGGTGGCCCGACGGAGTAGCCACCGCACCAGAGGGGGACGGCCGGTGGTGTCGGGCCTGCCCGGCCGTACCTCGAGCCATGAGACCGAGGAGCGCCAGCTCGTCCACCATGGCGCGGGCGAGCCCAGGGAGATCGGGCAGAGCAGACGCGCCGGAGTTGATGCCGACGTAGAGCGTGTCCTCGTAACTCTGGACCGTGATGTTGAGGGCCACCCCGTCGACCACCGGACCCATCGGGTACACCGCCTCCATGCGCATCCCGGCGAAGTAGAGCGCGAAGTCCGGTCCCGGCACGTTGGAGATCATCAGGTTGCCCGCCCGAAGCTTGCGCACCACGCCGGCCCGCACCCCGAACTGCACCATCGGCCGGACCAGGGCGGGTGGCATGGCATCGGTCAGCATGGAGGCCATCGGGCCGTAGCCGACGGCGCGCTCCTGGCGCTTGCACGACCAGCTGCTGGCCTTCACCGTGCGGAGACGCTCGAGCGGTGTCTGCTTGTCGTTGGACAGCGGGACGAACATGGCGGACAGCGAGTTGCCGCCAGCGTCCTCGGTGCCGTCCTCGCGCACCGAGACCGGTACCACCGCCACCAGCGGGTTGTCCACGTCGTGGTCGTAGCGGGTCAGATGCGTCCGCAGCGCGCCCGAGCACACGGCCAGCACGACGTCGTTGACCGTGGCGTTGAATCGCTCGCGCAGGACCTTGACTTCTCGCATGTCCAGCCGGGTGAAGCAAACGTCACGGCGGGGCGAGAGGGCCTGGTCGAACAGTTTGGGCGCGCCCAGCGGAATCGAGACGGGCCCGTTGTCGTCGTTCATGGCGCAGCGGGCCATGCGCACGGCGGTGCGGCCGATCTCTCGGGCCGCCTGCCAGGTCCGGACGGGCCGGGCGAAGAGGTTGGGCAGGGCGTCGGTGACCAAGCGGGCCTGCGAGGGCAGGCGGGGTGGGATCCATGGGCTGAAGCGCTCGATGGCGGCGCGGCCCTCGGGCGTGAGGTCGAGCAGCTCCGCCATGAGTGCGGCACCGGCCACGCCGTCGACGACGGAGTGGTGCACCTTGGCAATGAGGCCCACCCGGCCGTCGGCCAGACCCTCGATCACGTGCATCTCCCACGGGGGCTGGTCGGGCTGGAGCGGCCGACTCATCACCTTGGCCACCATGTCGGTGAACTGCTCGTCACCGCCGGGTGCCGGCAGCGCGACACGGAACAGGTGGTTGGCGAGGTCGAAGTCGGGGTCGTCCACCCAGCGGGGGTGGTCGAGGCCGAAGGGCACGGTTATCAGACGGCGCCGGAAGGGCGTCAGTGCGGGAATGCGGTCGAGCAGCACGTCGCGCACCCGTTCGAACGTGTAGCCTCCATCGGTCGACGTCGGGTCGAAAATGCAGGCGTACGCGATCTCCATCGGCGTCTCCGGTGTGTCGGAGTAGATGAACATCGGGTCGATGCCGCTCAATCGCTGCATGTCTGTCCTGCTCTCCACGAGAATGGTGCGGGTTCGGTGGAACGACTCGAAGATCCGACGAAGCTCGTGCGCTCCCCTCCTTGGCACCCCCAGGAACGGCACGACCTGCAGTCGCCGACTACTCGACGTCGCATGGCTGCTCCATCCAGAGTGCAACATTCGGGAGCATGCAAGCAACCAGAAATCCCTGTATTTCGCAGATCTTTATGATTTGTTCACCTGCTGGCCATGTTTGCCCGGATTCCTCCACCCAACTGCTACGGCCCTGGCAACCAGCTCCTCGGACACCCAGGCCCTGGTGGGAGATCCCGCGTCGGGCCGGCGCAAGGGCGCGGTCGGGCCTCGGGGCAGGTGAGACAGGGAGCAGGACCATGGCGACTGGAGTCGTATCGGCTCGCCGGCACTCCGAGTTGACCAACGGCTCGGGCGGGCTAGGTCAGGCGGGCTGGCTCAGGTCGGCTGGGTCAGGTCGGCGCGCTGCCAGCCGGGCGCCACTGTCCCAGCCGGGTGCGGTCCACCTCGAGGCGGCGGGCGAAGCGCTCCTTCTGCTCACCGACGGGACCCGGCCCGGCCCCTCCCGGGGTGCGCCGACGGGTCACCGCCACACCGGGCTCGAGCAGATCCGTGGCGGACTCCCCCAAATCGGGATGGGCGGCCACCAGCTCGACCAGGGGCACGTGGCGCTCGAGCGACTCGCGCACGAGGCTGCCGATCAGTGCGTGGGCCTGGCGGAAGGGCATGCCCTGCTCGACCAGCATCTCGGCCAGATCGATGGCCGAGGCGGCCGGACCGTCCGCCGCCGCCGCCATGCGCTCCTCGTTCCAGGTCACGGTGTCGTAGAGGCCGCGCAGCGCGGCCAGGGCGCGACGCACCTGGACCACCGCGTCGAAGAGCGGCTCCTTGTCCTCCTGGAGGTCGCGGTTGTAGGCCAGCGGCAGACCCTTGAGCGTGATGAGGACCGCGTTGAGGTGACCGATGAGGCGGCCGCTGCGGCCCCGGGCCAGCTCGGCCACGTCGGGGTTCTTCTTCTGCGGGAGCATCGAGCTGCCGGTGGCGTAGGCGTCGTCGAGTGTGGCGAAACCGAACTCCTCGGTCGACCACAACACCATCTCCTCGCCCAGGCGCGACAGGTGCACGCCCAGCAGGGCGAGGTCGAAGAGCGACTCGGCCACGAAGTCGCGGTCCGACACGGCGTCGAGCGAGTTCTCGAAACGGCCGTGGAAGCCGAGCTCGGCCGCCACGTAGTCCGGATCGAGCGGGAGCGAGGACCCGGCCAGCGCGCCCGCCCCGAGGGGCGAGACGTTGAGCCGGTCGACCGTGGTCAGGATGCGGTCCACGTCACGGGCCAGTGCCCAGCCGTGGGCCAGCAGGTGGTGGGCCAGCAGCACGGGCTGCGCCCGCTGCAGGTGGGTGTAGCCGGGCAGGTACACGTCGGCCGCGTCGGTGGCGCGGGCGGCCAGCGTCTCCTGCAGCGCCATGATGTCGTCGGCCACCCCGACGAGGGCGCGCCGGCACCACAGGCGCAGGTCGGTCGCCACCTGGTCGTTGCGGCTGCGCCCGGTGTGCAACTTGGCCCCGACGTCACCGGCCAGCTCGGTGACCCGGCGCTCGACCGCCGTGTGGATGTCCTCGTCCCCGGGTGCGTAGGCGAACACGCCGGTGGTGAACTCCTCCTCGACCAGATCGAGCGCATCGATGAGCGCGCCCACCTCGCTGTCGCTCAAGATCCCGACCTTGCCCAACCCCTTCACGTGGGCCCGCGAGCCCACCAGGTCGTCGAAGGCCAGGACCTTGTCGTAGGGCAGGCTGACCGTGAATTCGGCCACGGAATCGGCCATGCCCGTTGCGATGCGGCCCTCCCACAGCGTCATGACGCACCCGCGCCGCGATCGGTGCTGCTGGTCGAGCCGGTGCCCTCGGCACCGGGCCCCTGGCGCGACGACCAGGTCGCCACCCCGAGGCCCCACAGGCGGACGAAGCCCTCGGCGTCCTGGTGCCGGAAAGTGTCGGTGGCGTCGTAGGTGGCCAACCCGTGGTCGTAGAGGGCGACCGGGCTGCGCCGGCCCACCACGGTGCAGGTGCCGGGCGCGGCGAAGCGCAGGCGCACCTCGCCGGTCACGTGGCGCTGGCTCTCGGTGATGAAGGCCTGCAACGCAGCGCGCAGCGGCGAGTACCAGAGGCCGTCGTAGACCAGCTCGGACCAGCGCGGCTCGAGGCGCGCCTTCTCGTGGTGCAGGTCACGCTCGAGCGTGAGGTCCTCGAGGTCGGCGTGGGCCACGATCAGCGCCAGGGCGGCCGGGCACTCGTACACCTCCCTGCTCTTGATGCCCACCCGGCGGTTCTCGACCATGTCGAGCCGGCCGAAGCCACGGCTGCCGGCCACCGCGCCCAGGCGGCTGATGAGCTCGAAGGGGCTGAGCGACGCGCCGTCGAGCGCGACGGGCAGGCCCGACTCGAAGCCGACGATCACCTCGACCGGCTCGGTCTCGGTCACCCGGGTCAGGGTGTAGACGTCGTCGGGCGCCGGCGCCCACGGGTCCTCGATGGCCCCGCACTCGATCGCCTTGCCCCACAGGTTGTCGTCGATGGAGTAGAGCTTCTCCTTGGTCACCGTGATGGGGATGTCCCACTTGGCGGCCAGCTCGACGCAGTCCTCCCGGGTCAGACCCCAGACCCGGGCCGGGGCGTGAATGGAGAGGTCGGGGGCCAGGGCGCGCACGCCCACCTCGAAACGGACCTGATCGTTGCCCTTGCCGGTGCAGCCGTGGGCCACGGCGTTGGCCCCGTGGGCCCGGGCCTGCGCCACCAGGTGACGCACGATGACCGGACGCGACAGGGCGGAGACGAGGGGGTACTTGCCCTCGTAGCGGGCGTTGGCGGCCAGGGCCGGCAGACAGAAGTCCTCGGCCATTTCGTCGCGGGCGTCGATCACGACCGCCTCCACCGCGCCGGCGGCCAGGGCACGGGTGCGGATGGCCTCCCAGTCCTCGCCCCCCTTCTCAGCCGCCTGGCCGACGTTGACGGCGACCGCGATCACCTCGACACCCTCGTGCTCGATCAGCCATCGCACGGCAACGGACGTATCGAGCCCGCCGCTGTAGGCCAGTACCACCCGATCAGTCATGCTCATCCTCGCTCTTCCCATTCAATGCGATCCGTTGTGTCACGGCAATGCCCACGCTCATCCCCGCGACGTCGCGCAGGTGCGCGGCCATGGCCGCGCCCCCCAGCTCCTCGACCGCCACCACGAGCACGGTGTCGTCGCCCGCCACCGTGCCGATGACCCCCTCGAGCCCGCTGCGGTCGAGGGCCGAGCCCACGACGTGGGCCGAGCCCGGCGGCGTGCGCAGCACGACCAGGTTGGCCGAGTGCGCCACCTCGACCACCCACTCCCCCAGCACCCGGCGCAGGTGGTCCTCCGGGGCAATCTGTTGCACCGGGAGCTCGGGCAGCGCGTACGCCGTGTCGCCGCCGGGCAGGCGCACCTTCACCGCGCCGAGGTCCTCGAGGTCGCGCGACACCGTGGTCTGCGTCGCCTCGACGCCCTCGCCGGCCAGCAGCGCCACCAGCTGGGCCTGGCTCGTCACCGCCTGCGACTCGAGCAGCTTGGTGATGCGGTGCTGGCGCTGGTTCTTGGTCAGCCGACCCGGTGCCTGGCCGGTCACGGCTCCTCCCCCACCGCCCAGGCCAGGATCCCCCGCATGGCCGTCCGACGGTGGGCGGCCTGGCGCCACACCACACTGTGCGTCCCCTCGAGCACGCCGCCGCTGATCTCCTCGCCCCGGTGCGCGGGCAGGCAGTGCAGCACAATCGCCTCAGGCGCCGCCCGCGCCACGAGGTCCTCGTCGACGGTGAAGCCGGCGAAGGCGGCCAGGCGCTGCGCCCGTTCCTCCTCCTGGCCCATGCTCGTCCACACGTCGGTGTAGAGCGCGGCGGCATCCTTGACCGCCAGTGCGGGGTCGTCCGTCTGCTCGACGTGGCCGCCTCGTCCGACGGCGTCGCCCAGGGACTGGAGGGCTTGCATCTCGTCGGGCGAGAAGCTGTAGCCGGCCGGTGCGGCGATGCGCATCGCCATGCCCTCGTAGAGCGCGGCCTTGGCCAGCGAGCGTGCCATGTTGTTGGCGTCCCCGACGTAGGTCAGCGTCTGGCCCTGGAGCGGCCCGAGACATTCGCGCAGCGTCAGCACGTCGGCCACGGCCTGGCACGGGTGGGCATCGTCCGAGAGCAGGTTGACCAGCGGGACGTCCATGCCGGAACGGCGCAGCGCGGCGCCCATGCGGGCGAAGAGCGCATGGTCGAAGACGCGGGCGCAGATGACGCGGTGGTAGCAGGCCAGGGTGCGGGCCACGTCCTCGGCCGTCTCGCGGGTGTCGAGCCCCACCTCCGCGCCCTGGATGTAGACAGGGTGCCCGCCCAGGTCGACCACGGCCATCTCGGTCGAGTTGCGCGTCCGCGCCGAGGGCTTCTCGAAGAGCAGGGCCACGCCCTGGCCGCGCAGGCGTTGGCGCGGCGGCTGTTCGAGGGCCAGAGCCAGGACGCGCTCCCAGGCGTCGTGGTCGAGATCCTCAATATCGTGCAGGCTGGGCACGGCGTCCGGTCTACTCCCCCGCCGCCACGCCGGGCTCGGCGCCCGCCTCGACCAGGGCTTGGCCCAGCAGGTCGAGGGCGCGGGCCACCTCGTCGTCGCCCACCAGCAGCGGCGGGGCCACCCGGACGGCGTCGGGGCGCACCGGGTTGACCAGGAGTCCGAGTTCGAGGGCGCGGGCGGCCGCTTCCTTGGCGATCGGGGCGTCGAGTTGGGCGGCCAGCAGGAGCCCGGCGCCGCGCACCGACACCACCCCGGGCAGCGCGGCCAACCCGGCCGACAGGGTGGCACCGGACCTGCGGGCCCGCCCGCACACGTCCTCCGCCTCCATGGTGGCCAGCGTGGCCCGCGCCGCAGCCAGGGCCAGGGGCTGGCCGCCGAACGTGGAGCCGTGGTCCCCCGGTCCGAAGGCGGCGGCCACCTCGGCCCGGGCCCAACAGGCGCCCACCGGCATGCCGTTGCCGAGCGCCTTGGCCATCGTGACCACGTCGGGCTCGAGCCCCTGGGCCTGGAAGGCGAACCAGTGCCCGGTGCGCCCCAACCCGGTCTGCACCTCGTCGAGCATCAGCAGCGCGTTGCGCTCGCTGCACAGGGTGCGCACGGCTCCCAGATAGTCCGAGCTCGGCACCATGACGCCGCCCTCACCCTGAAGCGGCTCGAGCAGCACGGCGGCCACGGTGTCGCGGTCGAGTGCCTTGTCCAGCGCGGCCACGTCGTCGTAGGGCACGTGCACGAAGCCCTCGGGCAGCGGCACGAAGGGCGCCTGCTTTTCGGGCTGGCCCGTCGCGGTGAGGGTGGCCAGCGTGCGCCCGTGGAACGAGTTGTCCGCACTGATGACCACGTGACGGCCGGCGCCGGCCCAACGCCGGGCCAGCTTGAGGGCGCACTCGTTGGCCTCGGCCCCCGAGTTGGCGAAGAAGACCTGCCCGCCCGCCTGCCCGCTGCCCCCATTGATCAAGCGGTCGATGGTGCGGGCCACCTCTGGTCCGAGTGCGTTGCCGTAGAGGTTCGACACGTGGGTCAGCGTGCGGGCCTGCTCGGCCACGGCGTCGGCCACGGCCGGGTGGGCGTGCCCGAGTGAGACCACGGCCAGGCCCGTGATGAAGTCGAGGTAGGCCTTGCCGTCGGCGTCGTAGACGACGGTCCCCTGGCCGCGCACAAGCGTCACCGGCGGCTCGGCGTAGGTGCGCATGAGGTACTCGCGCCCGGCGGGGGCCGGTGACGTCACGGCAGCACCATCGTGCCCACGCCCGAATCGGTGAAGAGCTCGAGCAGCAGCGCGTGGGGCACTCGGCCGTCGAGGATGTGGGCCCGGTTCACCCCCGCCCGCACGGCGCGGGCGCTGGCCTCGACCTTCGGCACCATGCCGCCCCGAATGCCCCCGCTGCGCACGATCTCGTCGATCACCTCGAGCGACGCCTGGTGGATCACGGTCGATGGGTCGTCGGCCACCACCCGCAACCCTTCGATGTCGGTCAGGAAGATGAGCTTCTCGGCCTCGAGCGCCTCGGCCAGCGCGCCGGCCACCGTGTCGGCGTTGATGTTGTAGGCCTGGCCGCTCTCGTCGGCCCCGATGGTGGCCACCACCGGGATGATCCCTTCGGCCACCAGGCGCTGCAGCATGGTGGGGTCGACCACCGACACACTGCCCACGAAGCCGAGGTCCACGTTGGTCTGCGCCGCGGTGATCAGGTTGGCGTCCTCGCCGGACATGCCCACGGCGAGCGGGCCGTGGACGTTGATGGCCGAGACGATGTCGCGGTTCACCTTGCCCACGAGCACCATGCGGGCGATGTCAAGGGTGTCGGCATCGGTCACCCGCAGGCCGTCGCGGAACTCGGTCTCCTTTCCCAGCCGGCTCATCAGCGCGCCGATCTGAGGTCCACCACCGTGGACGACGACGGGCAGGATGCCGACGGCCCGCATGAGCACGACGTCCTGGGCGAACGAGGCCAGCGCGTCGGTGACGCTGTCGCCATTGCCGTCACCGCTGCCGTGCAGGGCGTTGCCGCCGTACTTGACCACGACGATCTTGCCCCAGAAGCGCCGGATGTAGGGCAGGGCCTCGACCAGGACCGAGGCGGTGTTCTCGGCCGCCGCCTTCTGGGCCCGCGACACCTTCGGCGGGACGGGAACCCGATCGATCGCGCTCACGACGTCGTCCGGTTCTCGTCGATGTAGCCGTAGCCGAGGTCGGTGCCCAGCACGACCGCTTCGCCCGAGCCGAGCCCGAGGTCGCAGTCGATCTCGACGTGGCGTCCGGCCAGGTGGGCCGTGACCGCATCGGCATCGTGCGCCGCGGCCACGCCGGCGGCGCAGACCACGACGCCTCCATAGGCCACCGACACCGTGTCGATGTCGAAGGGCGTGCCGGCCGAGCCCAGCTCCGAGACGATGCGGCCCCAGTACGGATCCTCGCCGAAGAGCGAGCACTGGACCAGCATGGAGTCGGCCACTTTGCGGGCGGCCACGTGCGCGGCCTGGTGGCTCTGCGCCCCGCGCACGCGCACGTGCGCCACCTTGGTCGCCCCCTCGGCGTCGGCCACCATCTGCTCGGCCAGCGACCGGCAGGCCTTGGTCAGTGCATCCGTCAGGTCGTCGGCTGCGGGGCGGGCACCGAGCCCGCTGGCCAAGACGAGCACGGTGTCGTTGGTCGAGGTGGCGCCGTCGACCGTGATGGTGTTGAAGGAGTCCGCCACGGCCTGGGCGAGCGACGCCTGCAGCGTGGCGGCGTCCACGTCGGCGTCCGTCGTGCAGACGGCGAGCATCGTGGCCATGTTGGGCGCCAGCATGGCCGCCCCCTTTGCCATGCCCCCGACCGTGAAACCGTCGCCCAGGACGACGACCTCCTTGGGCACCGTGTCGGTCGTCATGATCGCCCGGGCGGCCAGCGCCCCGCCCTCGGGGGTGGCCTGGCGACCCGCGACGATGGCGCCGAGGCGCGGTTCCACGACGTCGATCGGGAAGGGGATGCCGATCAGCCCCGTCTGGCAGACGAGGATCTCCTCCGCGGCCGCACCGATGCCCGATCCCAGGGCACTGCACAGTCGGCTGCAGGCATCGCGCCCCGGGGCGCCGGTCGCCGCGTTGGCGTTGCCCGAGGTCAGGATCACCCCGGCCGTGTGCCCGTCCGATTGGCCCAAGTGGGAACGGCTGATCTGCACCGGCGCCGCCGCGGCCAGGTTGGAGGTGAACACGCCGGCCGCCGGCACGACCCTCCCCTCGGCCGTGGCCACGACGGCCACGTCGAGCGCGTCGTTCGCCTTGATGCCGGCCGAGCCGCCGGTGGCCACGAAGCCCTTGGGCGCGGTGACACTCACGGGTAGAGCCCTGCGGTGGGCAGGCCGGTGGTCTCGGGCAGCCCGAGGGCGGCGTTGGCGCACTGGATGGCCTGGCCCGACGCCCCCTTGACCAGGTTGTCCAGGGCGCAGAGCGAGACGACCCAGCCGGTGCGCGGGTCGACCCGGGCCGTCACGTGCGCGGCGTTGGAACCGGTCGTCGCCTTGGTCGACGGTGGCTCGTCCGTCACCACGACGAAGGGCTCGGCGTCGTAGGCCTCGTGCAGCGCTGCCATGACGTCGGCCGTGCTGAGCGAGCTGTTGGCCGCACTCGGTCGGGCGTAGCAAGTGGCCAGGATGCCGCGCACCATGGGCACCAGGTGCGGCGTGAAGAGAACCTGGGCCCCGAGGATCTGCTCCATCTCCGGTGTGTGGCGATGGGTCAGCAGCCCGTACGCGGTGAAGTCCTCGTCGACCGCGCCGAAGTGCAGCGTGTCCTTGAGCCCGCGGCCGGCACCCGAGACCCCCGAGGCGGCGTCGACCACGATGCCCTGCGCCTCGATCAGTCCGTGGCGCAGCAAGGGGGCCAGGGCAAGGCCGGCCGAGGTCGGGTAACAGCCGGCCGCGGCCACCAGGGTGGCGCCGGGCAGCTCGCTGCGGAAGAGCTCGGGCAGGCCGAAGACGGCCTCGGCCAGGAGCTCGGGCGCGCCGTGCTCTGCGCCGTACCACTGCGGGTAGAGGGCGGCGTCCTTCAGCCGGAAGTCGGCGGCCAGGTCGACGATGCAGCCGACCCGGTCCCGCAACGCGGGCACGAACTTCTGCGACTCGCCGTGGGGCAGGGCGCAGAACACCAGGTCCAGGCCGTCGAGCGCGGCGATGTCGGTCTCCTCGTAGACGAGGCCCGGATAGGCGGCCCGGAGGGAGGACGTGTGCCCGCCGACGGACTGCCCGGCGTGGGAATGGGCGGTGGCCACGCCCACCTCGAAGGCCGGATGGGCGCTGAGCAGGCGCAACAGCTCGGCCCCGGTGTAGCCCGACGCCCCGGCGATGCCTACTTTCATCGCATCAGTATACATATGTCTGCATACTCATGCGATGATCCAAGCGGAACATGGGAGGCTGCCTTCATGATGCCCGAACGAAAGGACCCCCCAGGATTCGTCGAGTTGATCGAGCGATACGGCCGCCGTATCGCTCCGGCCGCGCTGGAGCAGCAACAGGGGGCGGCCGTCTCGTCGCCACTGACGATCTGGCTCCTCCTCGCTGCGTGCGCCAGCGCGGCGTCGGGCGAATTGCTGTCCGAGATCGAAGCGGCATTGGGATGCAGCGCCGCAGATGCGTCCCAGCACCTCAAGGGATTTCTGACCCGTCCGCCTTCAGCTCTTTCCAGCGCGATGGCCCTTTGGGTGCGGGCACAGGATCATTCGACGGCACTGGTCAACTGGAGCGCGGATCTGCCGGATGAGGTCGAGCGGGGCCCGATCCCCTCGCAGTCGGCGGCGAACGAGTGGGTGGATCGGATGACGCAGGGGATGATCACGACGTTCCCGGCCGATGTCTCGCGAGGTTGGCTGTGGTTGGTCTCGACCATGGCTGCCAAGGTTCGTTGGCAGCGCTCGTTCGAGGTCGGCGCCGCAGCAGAACATCTGAGAGACACGAGTCCGTGGCGAGACCGCCTCACCCGCGTCCTGCTCGACCCATACCCGCCGGGACCGATGATGCTCGCGACAACCGCGTCCGCCGGTGTGGTGGCGACGCACATCGCGATCGCCGTCGACGACCTGGCCGTTCTCTCCGTCGCGGCCGACCCCTCGGTCGCCCGGCCGGACGTCGTCGCAGCGGCCTATGAGATGGCGTCGCTCTTGCGCGAGGACCGTTTGCCGTCCGCCCGCTGCTCGCTGTTCGACGTCCCGATCGGGCAGGGGCATTCCTGGGACGTCACCGAGGAGAAGGTACCGACACGCACCGCCGGCGAACGTTCCGAGTCCATCACCCAGGCCGTCCTGGTGGCGTGGAGCGCCCGTGGCGAACTCGACCTCAGGGCAACGGAACTCTTCGGCGTGGAGCCCGCCCTTGCGTCGCTGTTCCGCCTCGTCGGTCCCCATCCGGAGGGTGACGACGCCCTCGCCATCCAGTCGACGGCGGCGTCTTATTCGACTCTCGGATTCGAGGCGGCCGATGCGGCGATCATGGGAATGATTGTCGGTCACACGGGCGACCCCGTACTTCCCGAATGGGGCGTCGAACGGCACGCAAGCCTCTATTTCGACCATCCCCATGCGGCACTCGCCATCAACGGAACATCGTCGGACTTCTCCCGAGCCCGTGCCGGGCACACGGAGAGCTTCGGCCTCCCCTTGTTCAGTGCCTGGGTCGAAGAGCCAGAAGATGCCGACGAGGTGGCTTCGCGGATTCAGGACGGCTGAGCGAAGTCGACGGCCCCGCTCTCGACGACCTGGGCCACCCGTCCCGGGGCTGCTTGGAAGCTCCAGTACAGGTTCGTATGCGCAATGACCTGGTCCGGTGGGGGTGCCCCATACGACGAGAGGTCCTCGGTCGTGTGGGCGTCGCTCACCAGCGTGGTGTCGTATCCCCGGACGAAGGCGCCGTGCAGCGTCGAGCGGATACAGGCATCGGTCTGTGCCCCAACGACGAAGAGTCGCCCGACACCCAACCTCGACAGCTCGGACTCGAGGGTGGTGTCCTCGAAGGAGTCGCCGTACTTCTTGTCGATGTGCGCATCCGTCTCGAGGGGATGCAACTCGGGGACGATCTGCCAACCATCGCTTCCGATGGCTCGCGCTTCGCCTGAATCCTGGACCCAGACGACGGGCACCTGTTCCCGCCTCGCCTTCTCGACGATGCGCCCGATCTGCGCCACCACAGTGTCACGTTCATGATTCCCCTCGACGACGCCCTTCTGCACGTCAACCACGAGGAGCGCAGCATGGGGCCGGTTCTCGAGTGTGCTCATGGTGCTTCTCTAGCAGCCCGGTGTGACTGCCGCCTCCGGAGGGGAGGCCTCCCGGCCGAGCACTCGCTGCTCCGTCCTCGAGCACGTTCTCACTGCACGAGGACGTGCACCGCGAATGGGCCGCTGCACGGCAGTTGATCTGAGTCCGGATGCAGGCAGGCGCTCTGGGGCACGACGATGTCGGCCGACCCTTCGTGCCACGCTCGGAACTCAGCCACCACAGGTTGGGGGCTCGAGGTCAGAGGACCGAGAACCGTGGGGTCAGTCGAGACCGCAGGATTGGTGAACGAGAACCCCTGCGAACCAGGCAGAGGCTGCACCGTCACCACCTGGCCGACCACCAGGTCCACGGTGCGACCATTGCTGGAGGCATCGAGCGGAATCAGGGCGGGCACCGTCGTCGTGGTCGTCGTCGCGGTCGGGGCACCAGGTGGGTGGAAGCTGAGCAGGTTGGTCAGGCCCACCGGATCATGCCCGATCGTTGCCGGCAGATCGGCGGTCACGACTGCGGCGTGCAGGCCAATGGAGATCGTCTGGGGTGGCCCGCACGGAGGCCCGAACGGCCGGGTGACCTCCACGACGACGTTGGGGCCCGCGCGATCGACCAGAACCACATTCGGTGTCTGGTCGCACGGCAGAACCGTCGCTGAGATCGTGCCCGAGTATCCCCCGGGATCGCGCGAGACCAGAGCCCACGGCACGGAAACCGATTCTTCGGCCACGCCCACGGTGGGCGGCACCCGAGCTCCGTTGGTGCAGCCACCAGGACCACCCTCCGTATAGATCAGGGCGTCGGTGCCCGTCCGGGCATCGATGACGAAGACCTTGTAGCCGTAATCACTTGCTCGTCTGACCAGGTGCACAGGGGACCTCATGGCCGGACAGAAGAACGCGGCGGGATTCGTGTGCACGACGACGAGCCAAGCCAGTCGATCGTGGAACGACGCCACGGTCGGATACTTGGAGGCCTCGCCGGTCGAGGCGGGTAAACCCGAAATCGCCGGGAAGAATTTGCCGGCCACGCTGACCTGGCCGTAGCCCACCGCCACCCCCTGGGTCGCCGACGCGCTCAGGTCGCCGGTTGAGGCCATGGCCCCGCAGACCGCCTGGTTGGTACTGAGAACGGGCACTTGGTCGCGCCGCGGCGGCTTGACGACGAAGTCACCGCCATCGAGGGAGAACCCGTGGCGTGCCGCTCCCCCGCGCAGGGCCGAGACGGCTGGACCAGAGAGTGTGGCGGACCTGCCCGAAGTCCCCGTGACGCCCGTGGGGAGTGGAGGGACGACGCACGAGAAGTCGGCTGGATTCGGAGCCGGGCTCGGGGCCGCACCCACGGATTCGACTCCGACAACGCTGGCGATGGCGGCCATCCCAGCCGCCGCCGCCACCGTGAGAACGACTCGTATCAACGGCGGGGACGCGATGGCTCGTTCCCTCGAGCAGGCCGGCAGACAGAGACGCACTCTTCAAGAGACGCTTTCGGTCTCGAAATGGTTCGCTCCGCTCCTCAGAGGTGTTTCTGCCAGAACATCCCCTCGCCGATGACCCGGAAGCCCATCATGTCGTTCACGGCGATCATGGGCGCGTTGACCGCCGCGTTCCCAGTGATGACGAAGGAGACGCCTGGCGCGTACCGGGCCAGGAAGTCGAGGTTGGCCAGCTTCACGGCCAGGCCGAGCCGGTGGCCCCGGTGCTCGGGGTGCACCACGGTGATCAGTTGCCAGCACTGGTCCGGTTCGTCGTCCGTCACGAGGAACTCGGTCATCGCCACGGCCCGTCCTGACGGCACGTGCTGGGCCACCGAGCACAGCTTGGTTGCGCCACGCTCCTTGCGGAGCTGGTCGTACTCGGCCATGCGTGCTGCGTCCCAGACCTCCTCTTCGCGCTCGCCGTCACCGGCCGGTTCGTCGGTCGACATGACGCGCGAGCAAGGTCCATTCATCCTCGGCGAACTCGTCGGGCCAGGGCGTCGGAAAGCTGAGCATGCGGTAGTCGGAGGCGTGACGGGCGGAGGCCACGACACGGCGCAGCTCGACCGCGCGCTCCGGGTGGAGTGGCAGGTCGAGACGCCGCGTGTTGCCTGCCAGGTTCGCCACGAAGCCGACTCTCGGCGCGAAGTGCAGCGAGGCGTGATCGTGGGCCTGGGCCACGGGGATGTCGACAATGGTGTTCAGCGAGCGCCGGCCGTCGGCCCGGGCCAGCTCGACCATGTGCTCGACGATGGCCGTGCCGACCCCGTGTCGCCGGTGGCCGGGATGGACGGCCACCGTGATCTCGACGCTGTGCGTGTTGTCGAGCAGTGGGAACTCGAGCAGTCCGACGCCCAGGATGGGACCGCCACGCTCGGAGCGGGCTCCCACCATGAGGTAGCGCTTCGACTTCCCGCCGAAGCGGGCGAAGGCCGTGATGTCGCGCAGGCTGAAGCCGGCCAGTTCCGGCCAGAGCTCCTTGTCGGAGGCCGCCAGCACGGCCGCACCCTCGGCCAGCCCAGCGTCGTCGCTCGGTTCGATCCGGTCAACCAGCACCGGACCACCTTGCCACGGGTCAGCGCAGGACCGCGCCGAACTCCTTCTCGACCGCACCGATGCAGCGGGTACGCAACGCGCCCACCTCCTCGTCCGTCAGCGTGCGGTCCTGCGCGCAGAAGCGGAGGCGGTAGGCCAGGCTGCGCGCGCCCTCGCTGATGCCGGTGCCCCGGTAGACGTCGAAGAGGGTCACCGACTCGAGCAGGTCGCCCCCTGCTTCTCGCAGTCCTTGGGCCACGGCATCGGCCGGCCGCGAGTCCTCGACCACGAGTGCCAGGTCGATGTCCGACGACGGAAAACGGCTCACCGCGCCGCCCACCGTGATCCTGCGCGGCACCCGCTCCTCGTCAAAGAGCAGCCCGAGGTCCACCTCGAGCCAGCCGATCCGGCGCGGCACCGTGCTGCCGCCAACGCTGCGGGTCAGCCCGAAGGCGCCGGCGACGGCAGGATCGATCTCCCCCACCGCACCGATCACCAGGGGCTCGCTCCGGCTTGCGGTGACGACCAGATGGGCCGAGCGCGTGGGGTGGAGCCCAGGCAGCGGCGGCAGGCCGGCACCGGGTGCCAGCAGGCGAACGAGGTCGAGGCGGAAGGCGTCGGCCAGGACGTGCCAGGACACGACGGCCTGGCGTGCGTCGTCGTCCTCCTGGGCGAACACGGTGGAGAGCAGCTCGCGCTCGCCCGGCAACTCGGCCCGCTCGGCCCCACCGGCGCCGGCGCGTTCGACGACGCGTGGGAGCCCGGCACCTGGGTGCGAGAAGACCACGCCGACCTCGAAGAGCCGCACGTCGCCCTGGCGCCGGGCCGCGTTGTAGGCCAGCGCACCCAGCAGGCCGGGCAGCAGGGATCGGCGCAGGTAGGGCTTTTCGGCATCGAGCGGGTTGGACACGCGCACGGCCTTGCCGGTCAACCCGACCTCTGCGTGCTGCCCCGCGGAGACGAAGGTGTCGGTCCAACCTTCCGATGCACCGAGGCCGCAGAGCACGTCCTTGGCCACTCGACGCTTGCGCTGGAGCGCGGTGAGCCCGCCGGGCTGCGGCCAGGTCGGCGTCTGGCGAGGCACGTTCGAATAGCCGAAGGTGCGGGCGATCTCCTCGATCACGTCGTCGACGCCGTAGGGCTCGGGCCGCACATCAGGACGGTTGGACGGGATCATCACCTCGAGCACCCCGTCGCCGCCTGGCTCGAGGACCGTGAAGCCGAGCGGGCCGATCAGCTCGGCAATGCGCTCCCCGCTGAGCTCGACGCCTATCTGGCTGTGCACCCGGGCCACTGGGACGCGCACCACGAATGGCTCGGGGACATGGCCGCGCACGTCGAGCAGGCCGTCGGCCACCTCGAGGTCCGGCACGCTCTCGCCGAGCAGCTGA
>CAWIYY010000005.1:0-284092 GCA_963840435.1 uncultured Acidimicrobiaceae bacterium
AGGTGTGCGGGTTCAGCGCACACGTGGTGTGCACCTCGCTCTCCCAGGTGGTGTGGGCCCGCAGGTGCTCGGCCAGCTGCCGGGCCGCCGTCTCGGCTCCGCCCATGACCTGCATCCCGTAGCGTGGGTGACAAAGGCGACCCGCTTCGAGCCGGAGCCGGCCGAGCCGGAGCCGGCCGAGCCGGAGCCGGCCGAGCCGGAGCCCGCCCCGCTCACGGCGGCCCCAGCACGGCGGTGATCGCCTCGACCAGCTGGTCGGCAACCCCCGAGCCCTGCAACGAGGCCGCCCGGGCCTGGCCCGCCTCGATCAGCCGGTGCCGCAACAGGTCGTCCGTGCAGACCCGGTGCAGGGTGGCTGCCACGTAGGAGGGGTCGACCGAGCCTGGAAGGACGAGGGCCGCATCGCCCGCCGTCTCGCTGACCGCCCCGGCGTCGAGGGTGACCACTGGCACATCGGCGCTCATGGCCTCGATCAGGGGCACGCCGAACCCCTCGTGCACCGACAGGGACAAGAACACGTCGGCCACCGCAAAGTACGCGGCCAGCGCGGCGTCGGAGACCTCGCCGGCGATCCGCACCGCCCGCGTCATGCCGAGGTCGTCCACGAAGTCCTAGCGACTTGTTGTACTCGTAGCTCGATGTCCCCCCGAGCAGGTGCAGCCGTGCGTTGGCGTCGTACAGACGCCGGTAGGCCCACAGCGACTTGACCAGGTCGTGCTGGGCCTTGGACGGCACGACCCGCCCCACGAAGAGGATGTCGGTGCCGCCCTCCGCGCCCAGCTCCTCCAGCTCGTCGAGCACCCGCAGGTCCGGCGCGGCAGTCACCCGCGCATAGTCGGCCAGCACCGGCACGACCGTGGGTGAGACGGCAGCCCGCCTCCTGCAAGGTCTGTTCACTGAAGCGGCTCTTGGCCAGCCCCAACATGGCCAGCGGCGCCAGCAGCGCCAGCTCCTCCGCCGCCCGGGCCGCCGGCACCACGCTCTTGGGGCTCCCAGCCGGCGAAGAGCTCGGGACCCGTGAAGTTGTGGAAGTCGATGATCAACGGCAGCCCCAGCTCGGCCAGGAAACCGGCCAGAGAGGACGAGGTCGTGAACTGGTACATCGCGACATCGCCGGCCGCCGCATGCTCTCGATACGTCCAGTACTTGTACGCCTCCCCCGCCAGGTCGTCGTGGATCGCCTCGGCAAAGATCTCGGAGCGCCAGCCCGCCCGGCGCAACGTGGCGCGGGTGCGCAGGGTGCGCGCCCCGGTGGCGTCGTGCGGGTTGAGGGCGGGGATGAACTGGTGGATGGCCACCGGCCCCCCGGCGGCGGCGCTCACCGGCCTGGCGGCAGCAGGGGCGGTGACGGCGTAGCGGTCGTCGGCGACGCCGACGCCGACACCGACGGCGTCGAAAACGGCGTGATCTCGGCCCGCACCGCCGTCACCAGGAAGTCACGGCCCCCGGGTCCGGGCACCGCAGAGGCCTCGTAGCCGCCCGAGCCCAGGGCGTCGCACCAGGTCTCGGCCCGCAACGGGTGGCCGGTCGCCAGGTCGGCCTCGAACGGGGCATCCAGGGCCTCCCAGGTGGCCCGGGTCACCGAGTGGACGACCAGCGTCCCGCCCGGGGCGATCCGACTGGCGAGGTCCTTGAGCAGCGCAGTCCGTTCGCCGCCGCCCAGGCCCTCGACCACGCCGCTCAACACCACCCCGCCCAACGTGGACGCCGCCACGGCCCGGAGGTGATTGGCCACCCCCTCGCCCCGCAGGTCCAGCACGCCCAGCTCGGCCCGGTCGACCAGCGCCGAGCGCGGGTCGACCCCGTAGGCGTCGATGCCCGCCGCGCCCAGCCGGCGCACCAGCCAGCCGTCGCCGCAGGCCGAGTGCAGCACCCGGCCCGGCGCCTTGCTCAACGCGGCCAGCGCCGGCTCGACCCACCAGCTGTCCGGACCGGCCAGCGTGGGAAAATCGACCACGCCGCCCCCGGCCACCTTCTGCGCGTCGACCGCACGCTCGAGCTCCTTGAGCCGGTCGTCGACGATGTGCAGGGCCCGGCTGACGGCGGAGGCCGACTGGCTCATCTGGTGAGTGACCCAACCGACGTACCACATGAAGAGCGAGCGCATGCCCTTCTTCACGAAGGCGCCGGCCGCCCGCTCCGACTCCACCGGCACGACCGGGTCGATGAAGGTCGCCGCGTCGACCTGGCGCAGCGCCTCACCCAGGTCGCCCCCCCGCACCCCGATGGGCGAGTGGGCCAGGAAGAGCTCGTCGAGCTCGCGTTCGAGCCGGGGCGGCAGATCGCCCGAGGCCCGGCGCAACCGCACCTCCTCGGCGATCTCGGCCATCACCCGCTCGATATACGCCTGCGGGTCCTCCGGCACTCCGGCCTCGGTCTGCGTCACGCTCTCGCCTTCGCCTTCGCCCTCACCGTCACCCTCGATCATCGGCCCTTCCCGTCGTCCACGGTCAGGCCATCGCAGCGGTGCCGAATTCGCTCTCGGTCGAGATCAGCGCGGCGTGCACGTCCAACCTCACCGCACCCGAGACCTTGCTCGGGTTCATCACCTCGAAGGTGCCCGCGTTCTCCTGCCAGTCGTAGAGCATGCCGTTGCGGCTCTGGATCCCGAGGGCGAAGGAGAAGGAGCCGTCGAGCATGGGCATGTCGACGATGCCGAAATGCATCACGCTCGTGCCCCGCGGGGCGTCGATGTGCAAGCCGATGATGGAGGTGTCGGTCCGCATCAGTTGGTGGCCGCCCTCGTCCCGGATCTCCAACGAGAACACCACGTCCTCGGTGGGGATCGAGGCCTCGAATTCGACCCGGACGGTCAGGTCGTCCCCCGTCTTCATGTAGGCCACGTTGTTGTCGCCGGAATACACCCGGTGGACGGACCGGAACCGCACCGGCCGCTCCGCATCGGGCATCAGGTCCGCACCGGAGGCGCCGGGCATCGCCGGCACGGCGACGAACGACGAGTCCACGATGGCCATGCCGGCGCCCTCGGACATGAGGCCCTCCCGGAAGATGCGCGTCGCTTCACCGGGCTCGGTGTCAGCCATCTTGTGCCCGTGGCTCAGCACCACGCCCCGGTCGCAGATGGAGCGCACCGTGTCCGCCGAGTGGGTCACGACCAGGATCGTCCGGCCCTCGTCCTGGAACTGGTTGACCCGATCGATGCACTTGCGCTGGAAGCGCTCGTCGCCGACCGCCAGGACCTCGTCGATCACCAGGATGTCGGGGTCGACGTTCACCGCGACGGCGAAGCCCAACCGGACGTACATGCCGGACGAGTAGAACTTCACCGGTCCATCGATGAACTCCTCGAGCTCGGAGAAGTCGACGATGGCGTCGAAGACCCGGTCCACTTCCTTCCTGCTCATGCCGAGCAGGGATCCGTTGAGGTAGATGTTCTCCCGCCCCGTCAGGTCCTGCTGGAACCCGGCGCCCAGTTCGAGGAGGCCGGCCAGCTTGCCCCGGACGGCCACCTCGCCCGCCGTCGGCTGGAGCACCCCGCAGATGCACTTGAGCAGGGTCGACTTGCCCGAGCCGTTGCGCCCGAGGATGCCCACCGTCTCGCCTTCCTTCACCGTCAGCGAGACGTCCCGCAGGGCCCAGAAGTCCTCGGTGGACTTGCGCCGGCCTCCGTGGATGATCCTCTCCTTGACCGTCTTGTACTGCCCGTGGGCCAGGCGGAACCTCTTCGAGACGTTGCGGACGTCGACCGCGAAGTCGCTCATTTCACAGCTCCTCGGCGAAGTTGCCCTCGAGCCGGCCGAACACGGCCAGCGCGACCAGGAACAGCACCACCGCGATAGCCAGGACGATCAGGTCGAGGACGACGTACCAGGCCATGCCCTTGAGCGGCAGGACGTAATAGGTCGTCGTGACGTGGGTGACGTGGGAGCCGACGACGACCTTCGTGGTCACGTAGGCGGTCTGGACCGCATAGATGCAGCGCTGGAACGACAGTACGAGCGGCACCATCGGATTGAGGAAGTAGACCCAGGTCAAGCCCTTCGGTCCCAGCTTGTTGCCGATGTTCTGCTGGTAGGCGTAGACGATCGGGCACGCCCAGAACCACGCTGTGAGGATGACCTCCATCAGGTGCTGGGTGTCGCGGAGGTAGACGTTGATCGCCGAGAGCAGCACCGCGAGCGCACACGCCAGGACGATGCCCGTCACCAGCGCCAGCAGGAGGACCGGGAGGTAGGACCAGTCCGGCCCGTGGTGCAGGACGAACATGAAGAGGACCATCACGATCGCCTGGAAGAAGAAGAACACGCAGGCCGACCCGACGGCCGCCAAGGAGAGGATCTCGCGGGGGAACGAGACCTTCTTCACGATCCCGGCGTTGTTCACCACGACGCCGGTCCCGGTCAGGACACCCAGGGAGAACAGGTTCCACAGGAGCAACCCGGCGAAGAGGAAGATGACGAAGTCCGGCATCTTGTTGCCCAGGATGATCTGGAAGACGAAGAAGTAGATGGCCAGCGTCATGGCCGGCGAGACCATCGACCAGACGAGGCCGAGGACAGAGTTCTTGTACTTGACCTTGATTTCCGTTCGGACCAGGTAGATCAGCAGCTCACGGGAGAGCCAGATCTCGCGCAGGCGCTTACGGACGCTGATCGTGGGCGTGACGACACGGGTCGAGTCGCCCCGCCGCGCCACCCTGGCGCTCAGGCCTGCAGCCTGGCTCGCCATGGGCGACTGATCGGCCACCCGCTCTTCCGCTGACTTGAGTCTCCGGTCTGCGTCCGACGACGAGGCCGGGACGTCAACTGCCACGCCTAAGTGGTCCCAGCCGCCGTCACAGCCTCCGACCGGTCGATCACCTGGTCGATGAAGCCGTACTCCTGGGCCTCCTGTGCGGTGAACCAGCGGTCGCGGTCCGAGTCGGTCTCAATCCGCTCGATCGGCTGCCCGGTGTGGAAGGCGATGCGCTCGGCCATCATCCGCTTCAGGTAGATGATCTGCTCGGCCTGGATGGCGATGTCGGCCGCCTGACCCTGCATGGAACCCGAGGGCTGGTGCATCAGGATGCGCGAGTGGGGCAGGGCGAAACGCTTGCCCGGCGACCCTGCGCAGAGCAGGAACTGGCCCATGCTGGCGGCCAGGCCCACGCAGATGGTGGAGACGTCCGGTCGCACGTACTGCATGGTGTCGTAGATGGCGAGGCCGTCGGTGACGGACCCGCCTGGTGAGTTGATGTAGAGCGAGATGTCCTTTTCGGGGTCCTCCGCCTCGAGCAGCACCAGCTGGGCACAGACCAGGTTGGCGGTCACCTGGTCGATCGCGCTGCCGATAAAGACGATGCGCTCCTTGAGCAGGCGTTGGAAGATGTCTCCAGAGGGGTCTCCGCCCCCGCTGGCACCCACAATTGTGGGGAGTTCAAATGCGTTAGCCATGGGCAAAGAGGCTAGTGGCCAGCGGGGGCACCCGTGGGCATCGCGCCATACACTCCCTGATCACCCGCACTGCGGGCCCGCTGCGGGCGTGGCGGAATTGGCAGACGCGTCGGGTTTAGGTCCCGGTCCCCGAAAGGGGGTGGAGGTTCGAGTCCTCTCGCCCGCACCGTGCCACACCTCGTCGTCGCGCCCGACAAATTCCGTGGCACCGCTTCCGCCGGCCAGGTCGCCGCAGCTGCGGCCGGGGCAGCCAGGCGGGCGGGGTGGACCGCGGACGAGGTCCCCATGTCCGACGGCGGCGAAGGCCTGCTCGATGCGCTCGGCGGCGAGCCGCGCCACACCACGGTCGCCGGCCCCCTCGGCGACGCGGTGGACGCCGAGTGGCGCCTCCTCGCCGCCGCCTCGATCGCCGACACCTCCGCCGGGATACGGACCGCCGTCATCGAGATGTCGAAGGCTGCCGGCCGCGCCCTGGTCCCCCACCCCCAGCACGAGGACCCGGTCGACGCCGACACGACCGGCGTGGGCCAGCTCCTCCTCGCTGCGCGCGACGCGGGAGCTCGGCGCATCGTCATCGGCTGCGGCGGCTCGGCCACCACCGACGGGGGCTGGGGCGCCTTCGAGGCCGTGAGCGCCGAATCCGCCCCGACCGCCGAGACCGCCCACA
Organism: uncultured Acidimicrobiaceae bacterium; assembly: GCA_963840435.1. GTDB lineage: Bacteria > Actinomycetota > Acidimicrobiia > Acidimicrobiales > RAAP-2 > Bog-473. Next base: position 6,061 of record CAWIYY010000005.1, read on the forward strand.
CGCCAGCGGGCGCGGCGGGCACGGCGCTCGCGACGGGCGCCGCAGGCAAGGCGCCCAGCCAACCCCTCGAGGGGATCGAACTCGTCGTCGCCTGCGACGTCACCACTCCCTTCCTCCAGGCCGCCACGATCTTCGGCCCGCAGAAGGGCGCCAGCGAGGAACAGGTCGCTCGCCTGACCACACGCCTCGAACAGATCGCCGCCCGTTACCGCACCCTCACCGGAGTCGACGTCACCACCATCGCCGGCGCCGGCGCCGCCGGAGGCCTGGCCGGCGGCCTGGTCGCCCTCGGCGCCCGCATCGAGCCCGGCTTCGACCTGGTGGCCCGGATCGTCCACCTGGCCGACCGCCTCGACACCGCCGACCTCGTTATCACCGGCGAGGGCCACGTCGACCCGCCCAGCTTCGAGGGCAAGGTCCCCGGCGGCGTCCTCCAGCTGGCCCGCGCCCACACCAGCTCTCGCACCGGATCCGGCACCGGCCCCGGCACTGTCCCCGTCGTCTGCATCGGGGGCGCCGCCGACCAATCGGTCCTGGACCACCCGCCGCCGGGCCTCGAGGTCGTCAGCCTCAGCGCCGAATACGGCGACGAGCGGGCCCGAAGCGACACCATCGAGCTCATCGCCGAGGTGACCACCCGCCTGCTGCCCAGGTTTTGCCCCTGAACCAGCCCATCGGCCACACTGATGCGCCCAGCCGGACCAGGGACCAGGAACCAGGAACCGGGACCGGAACCAGCCACCAGCCACCACGGGCACGGCACCAGGGACCGGGAGCAAGAGCCCAACGGGCGCCCGCCCGGGGCCGTGACGGCGCGACCCGTGCGGAACCGGCGAGCAAAGAACACGACAGCCCGGCCCGCCGAGCTACCGGCTCACGCAGACGACGAACGACAGAACGACACACTCACAGGAGGCGACTCGATGGGACTGCTCGATGGAAAGGTGGCCATCGTCACCGGCGCCGGCCGTGGCATCGGCCGTGAAGAGGCACTGGTGCTCGCATCGGAGGGAGCCAAGGTCGTCGTCAACGACCTGGGCGCCGGACTCCACGGCGAGGGTGGGGCCGACGCCCACCCGGCGCAGGAGGTGGTCGACCTCATCAAGAAGAACGGCGGCGAGGCAGCGGTCAACGGCGACGACGTCAGCTCATGGGCCGGCGGCAAGGGCCTGGTCGAGCAGGCGGTCGACACCTTCGGCTCGCTCGACATCCTCGTCAACAACGCCGGCATCCTGCGCGACAAGATGTCCTTCAACATGGACGAGTCCGACTGGGACGACGTCATCCGGGTCCACCTCAAGGGGCACTTCACGGCCACGCACCACGCCGCGGTCTACTGGCGCAACCGCGCCAAGTCCGGTGAGGAGGTCACCGGGCGGATCATCAACACGTCTTCGGAGGCGGGCCTCTTCGGCAACGCCGGGCAGGCCAACTACGCCGCGGCCAAGGCGGGCATCGCCGCGCTCACCGTGGTCGAGGCCCGCGAGCTCGGCCGCTACGGCGTCACCTCGAACGCCATCGCACCCCGCGCCCGCACCCGCATGACCGAGACCATCTTCGGCGGCGAGACCATGGGTGAGACCCAGGGTTACGACCAGTGGGACCCGAAGAACATCGCCAACGTGGCGGCCTTTCTCGCCGCGCCGGAGTCGCAGGACATCTCCGGGCAGATCTTCGTCGTCTTCGGCGCCAGCATCTGGGCCATGAGCGCGTTCAAGGCCGTGGGTGAGGTCAGCCGCGACGACTACTGGACGCCGGCCGAGCTGGTCGCCGCAAAGGGCGACCTCTTCAAGGACATCAGCTCGGGCGTCCCGCCCTTCAGTTTCATCTAGACGCCCGGGACCGCGCCCCGGCGCGACCGCGCCCTTGCGCCACGCCCCTGCGCGACCACGCCCCCGCGCGACCGCGCCCTCTTGCCGGCGCCTTGGTCTGTCCGCACCCCTGGACCGCGACCCCCTGACGATGGTTCCGCACCCCAGCTCGATATGCGGCACCATGTCGGCATGGCACACGACCGCAAATTCCGCTTCGCCGCGCAGCTGAGCACGTCCCCCGACGGCACCGCCAAGGGCTGGGCCGACCAGGCCCGCAAGGCGGAGGACCTGGGCTACAGCGCGCTGCTCATGCCCGACCACTTCGGCGACCAGTTCGCCCCCGTCCCTGCCCTGGCCGCGGTCGCGGCCGGCACCACCACGCTGCGCATGGGTTCGCTGGTGTTCGGCAACGACTACCGCCACCCCTTCGTGCTGGCCAAGGAGGCGGCGACGCTCGACGTCCTCAGCGGCGGCCGTCTCGAATTCAGCCTCGGCGCCGGCTGGATGCGCACCGACTACGACCAGGCCGGCCTGACCTACGACCACCCGGCTGTCCGGGTCGACCGCTTCGAGGAGGCGGTCAAGGTGGTCAACGGCCTGCTGCGCACCGACGGCCCGTTCAGCTTCCACGGCGAGCACTACGAGGTGCTCGGCCATACCCTCACCCCCCGTCCGATCCAGCAGCCCGGGCCTCCGATCATCATCGGCGGCGGCGGCAAGCGCGTGCTCTCGTTCGCCGCCCAGCACGCCGACATCGTCAGCATCAACGTGAACCTGCGCGAGGGGACGGGCGGCGTGGAGACGGCGGCCGATGCGACGCCCGATCGAACCCGCCGGAAGGTGGCCTGGGTGAAAGAGGCGGCGGGCGACCGCTTCGACGATCTCGAATTGAATGCGCTCATCGGCTTCGTCATGCTCACCGACGACGCCGCCGGCCTGGCCGGGCAGATGGCGCCGGCGTTCGGCATCGAGCCCGGCGATGCGCTGCACGTCCCGATGGCGCTGATCGGCACGCTCGACGAGATGGCAGACGAGCTGCGGTGGCGGCGGGAGGAGTACGGGATCTCGTACTGGTCGATCGAGTCGGATGCGTGGGAGACGCTGGGGTCCGTCGTGGCCAAGCTGGCCGGCACGTGAGCGACCCCGAGCCCGAGCCCGACACCGTCGCCGCGCTGACGCCCGACACCTGGGCCAACACCCTCGGCTCCCACCGCCAGCTCTGCGGCCAGCGCATCTTCACCGTCGACGCCGGCCCGCTCGGCCCCGAGACCCGCGAGCCGTTGCTCGTGCTGCACGGGTTCCCCACGTCGTCGTACGACTACGCCGCCGTGATCACGCAGCTGCGACGCAACCGCCGCGTCGTCCTCCTCGACATGCTCGGCTACGGCCTCTCGGCCAAGCCCGACGTCCGCTACACGATGGCCCTCCAGGCCGACATCGTGGCCGCCTTCGTGGCCGAGCTCGGCATCGACCGCCTGGCCCTGCTGACCCACGACATGGGCGACACCGTCGGCGGCGAGCTGCTGACCCGGCGGGCCGAGGGCAGCTGGCCGGTCGAGATCACGCGGCGGGTGGTGACGAACGGGAGCATCTATATCGAGCAGGCGCACCTCACCGACGGCCAGCTGATGCTGCTCGGGCTCCCCGACGAGATCCTCCCCGAGTCCTTCCCGATCACCGCCGACGGACTCGGCGCCAGCCTGCGCGCCACCTTCAGCGACGCCACGCCGCACGTGCCCCCGCCGTGGACCGAGGACCCCGTCGCCCCCGCTGCCGCCCAGATCGTGCACGATGACGGCCAGCGGGTGCTGCCCCGTCTCATCCGCTACATCGAGGAGCGCCGGGCCAACGAGCGCCGCTTCACCGGTGCGATCGAGGCCGACCCCTCGCCGCTGCACGTGGTCTGGGGGCTCGATGACCCCATCGCCGTCCCCTCCATGGTCGACACCCTCGTGGCCGCCGCCCGCCCGACCGCCAGCGCCGTCCGCCTTGACGGCGTCGGCCACTACCCCATGGTCGAGGCGCCGGCCCGCTTCCTCGACGCCGTCCTGCCCTTCCTCTCCTAACCCTCGCCCCCGCCGCCGACTCCCGCCGCCCCTTCCGGCCCCGCCGCCGGTCTCCGATTCTTTCCGCCGATTCCCCCCCGTCACCGCCGACCGTTTCTTCCCATGGGAAACGCCGCCCTCCGCCGAAGCCAAGCCGTACAGGCGGGCTCCGCCCACCGCGGTCGACCGAAATCCCGCGACTACGGCGGCGACCCCCGCTCCTTGGAATTGGCCCAATCCATGGTCAGCCGCCACAAGGTCATCTCGACTCAGGAGGGAGCCATGCTCCGCGAGATCGCCGAGTACGACCAGGCCGAGGCCTGGCGCGGCGAGGGCTTCCTGTCCATGGAGGCCTGGCTGGCCGGACGGTGCCGCATGTCATCCGCACGGGCGCGAACGCTGGTCTCGACGGCGCGGCGAACCGAGAATCTGCCCGCGCTGGCCGGCGCCGTGTCCGAGGGCCAGCTGACCTTCGACGTCGTGGCGCCCCTCGCCGCCGTGGCGACCCGTTCCAACGAGGCCTCGCTCTGTGAGAAGGCATCGCAGTGGACCCCGAAGCAGGCTCGGCAGGCGGCCGCTGACCTGCGGGGGGCCACCAAGGCCAACTCGGCCGCTGCCTTCGGGCGCCGCTGCGTCCGCTTCAACGACGAGCGGTCTTCGCTGTGGGCCCAACTGACGCCCGATTCCTACGCCCTGGTGAAGTCGGCCCTGGTCGGCCGGGCCCGGCGTCATGACCACCCAAGCGCCAGCGATCCCGACTACTCCGAGTTCCAGAGCCGCTGTGCCGACGCCCTGGTCGAGTTCTGTGCCGGTCCGACCGGCCTGAAAGAGAACAGCAAGGCCAAGCCCGAGGGCCGGGCCCGGAGCACAACGGACAAGACCCGGTCCACAGGGTCCACAGAGTTCACCCAGTCCACCCCTTCCCACGCACCCCAGGCGTCCATGGTCGTGCACGTCGACCTCGATCGCCTTCTCCACGGCGATCGGTACGGAGAGGCGGCCATCGAGTGGGTCGGTCCGATCTCGGCGGACGTCGCCCGTCGATTGGCCTGCGACGCGGACATCACTGTGTCCTTCGAATCACCCGGTGGCACCGTGCTCGACCAGAAGCCACTCGAGCGTGATCCGACCCCCGCCCAGCGGATCGCCGTCCACCGCCGTGACGGCGGGTGCCGCATGACGGGCTGCGGCAGGCACACCCTGACCGACGTCCACCACATGAAACCGGTCGAGGAGGGCGGTCGGACGGAGCTGTCCAACCTGATCACGATGTGCGTCCCGCACCACAGCCGAGTGCACGAGTTGGGATGGAGGATGGAGGGCGATGCCCAGGCCGAGGTTCGGTTCATCAGCCCGCACGGCCAAATTCTCCGGTCCACCCCGGTGCGTCCGTGGGAGGTCGACCGGGAATGACCTCGATGCTCAGGCCGGAGCGATCACCTTGAGCCGCCTGACCTCTTCGGGCAGGCTCGCATAGAGGTCGGCGATGAGATCGTCGCGCTGCGCCCGGTGCGGCGCGCTGTCCCACAGGTTGTCGAACTGGTACGGGTCGTCGTCGACGTTGTACAGCTCGCCCGTCGCGATCCCGATGCCGCCCGGCCCCGTTTCTGTCTGCTCGTAGACGACAGGGCACGGCGTGAGCACACTGTCCCCCCATGTCTCCTCCAACCCGTTGGGCTGCCCAGCCGTCGAGGGCTCGTAGACCGTGCAGAGCCACCCGTCCCGATAGACGGAGCGCAGGTGCATGCCGTACCCCGGGAACTGGCTGTCCCACTCGCAGAGGGCCCGCTCTCGTCCGGACTCGCCGTCGGCGGTCGGCAGTGCGCGCCCCTGCATGAACGGAGCCGGGTCGATGCCGGCGATGGCGCAGAACGTGGGCGCCAGGTCGACCTGGCCCACCGGGTCGTGCACGACAGCGGGCGCCACGCCGGCGCTGGGCGCGGGTCGCCACACGAAGGGCAGTCGCATCAGGGCGTCGGTATGGTACGGCCCCTTGTAGAGCAGACCGAAGTCCCCCTGGAGCTCACCGTGGTCGGTGGTGAAGACGACGTCGGTGTCATCGAGCCATCCCAGCTCCGTGATCGTCCGCAGGACCCGCCCGCAGGCCTCGTCGATGAGCTCGTTCATCACATGGACCTTGGCGTTGACCTCACGGATCTGGTCGTCGGACAGCTTCGCTGGTACGAACGAGGCTGGTCCGCCTTCCATGTTGGAGAACGAGCCCTCCCAGAAGCCCAGCCAGTGGGCCGGCTTGCGGGCGAGGACCCTGCGGATCTCCTCCTCCGAACCCGGATGGCCTGGCGGCAGGTCGAGGTCCTGCCAGGGCACTCGAGGGAGTTCCGAGGCCGGCGGGTCCCAGGGGTGATGCGGATCGGGAAACGACATCCAGCAGAACCACGGTTCGTCGGCGGCGAGTGAGCGCAGCCAATCCACCGTCAGGTCGGCGACCCAGTCGGTGTGATACCACTCACGCGGGATCGGATTGTTCTTCGTCTCCGGAGCACCGGTATGTCCTCCCGGAGCCCCTTGCAGGAGACCGGCAAAGCTCTCCAAATGCTCCGGGTGGTTCGCCTTGAGCCATCGTCCGTAGTGCCCAATGGGATGTCCGCGGAACGCCGCGGCGTGCAAGGCCTGCTCGGATCGCTCGAAGCCGCGCCAGGGCCCGGTGTCGCCGCGGGCCACCCGTGCGTTCTCCTCGAACTGCCGGTGGGGGTCGAAGTTCGGCTCGAAGTGCGCCTTGCCGAGAAGTGCGGTGCGGTAGCCCGCCTTGTCCTGCAGGTACTGGGCGATGGACGGTGCGTCCGTCGGCAGCGGAATGCCATTGGCCACGACGCCGTGGGTGCGCACGTACTGACCCGTGAGCATGGTGGAGCGGGCGGGCATGCAGACGGTGTTCTGGTTGTAGGCCCGGCGGTAGTTGATGCCTTCCGCCGCCAGGCGGTCGACCACCGGCGTGCGGGCAACGGTGCCGCCGTTACAGCCGAGGCTGTCGTAGCGCTGCTGGTCGGTCGTGACGAAGAGGATGTTGCGCTTGCGCCGGCCGGCCCTATTCGATGCCGGCTCAGGCGCGGGTTCAGGCACGGGCACGTCCGCCGCCCGCAGCACCTTCGTGACGGCTGGGCAACGAGTTGAGCATGGGCTCGCAGGCCAGCAGCACCGTGCGGTCCAGCCCCCGCTCCCGATCGCCATGAGCTTCGCCGTATGAAGGCGACGTGACCATGTCGATGAATGCAGCTCGGCTTGGGTAGGACACGAGGGCCACCATGTCCCAGGCGTCGGCATCGATGTCGCCGATCAGCACCTGCTCAGGCCGGCCCGTCCAGATCAGTTTCCCGCCCCGTGCCTCGACCATCTTGATCACCTGGTCGCTGTAATCACGGTAGGCGTCCTTACCGGAGCTCTCCCCTTCGACCCCGTCGTCCCTCGTGGCGCCGCGCTCAGGGGCGCCGGAGCGATCGAAGTGCAAGAGGTTGATCATCACCACTTCGCCCTCCTGGCGGCCCTGGGCGAATTCGGTGAACTGCTCTCTTGTGGGCGTGATGGCCATGTTCCCCTCCCTTTCCCTCGTCCTTGCTTTCGTTCCGCTTCGAACGACTTCCGCTCCGCCTCTTCTCACCCAAGCGCGGCGGTCACCAAAAGGTTCACGACCCGTATCGAAGCGGCGACCGACAGTCCCTTGAGACGGCGCAACTGGTCCCAGGTCTCCCAGCTGGTCGCTACGTCGAGTGCATCGAGCACGGTCTCTCGTCGAACGCGCGACAGTGCCTTGAGCTCAGCCGCGAACAACTTCTGGATCTGCATCCGCAAAACGAGGTGATGCACCTGCAGACCTTCGGCGATCTGCGGCGACGTGAGCGCGAGGCGTTCGCCCACTCGGCGGACCGGCGCAATCGTTTCGAAGATGGCGCTGCGGTTCCTCACCAGAGCTCGGGCCCGAGTGGTGACGCTTCCCGTGTTGGGAAGCGTCACATAGAGATGCGCCGAGCGCTCCATCTGGCGCATGACAGCCGCTGCATGCAGTGATTCGATGTCCTCGGTCAGCCGGAAGACCGTCCGCACCGAGATGCCGGATCGCTCAGCGATGTCCTCGGCAGTCGGACTGGGGTTGCCCGACTCGATGAGATCCAACAATGCGTCGACGGCGCGCTCGAACGAGTTGGCTCTGCGTCGGTTTCGCCCATCAGCCAGGTCTTCAGCTTGGGAGACGTGTTGGAGCGTCGGCGCCACGGCCGAGATAGTACATCAATTGGCATGATGACTGCCACTAGGTCGGAGCCAGCGGTGGCCGGGAACTCCTATTCGGCAGTGAGCATCCGTTCGACGTCGAGCTCGAGCTCCTCCATCAAGCTCACGAGGCGGGTGAGGCGAATGACGACGCTCTCCGCGATCAGGAGCCTTTGCGAGTCGTACGTGCTGATTGGTGCCGCCGCGCAGAGCTGCCATGAGGCCACCTCGGCCCTTCCCCCGCCGTCGAGGAGTTGGTCCGGCGGGAGTGCCGGCGCGCCGCCGTGTTCGGCCAGTAACCCCCGGACCCGCCGGATTTGCCGGGTCGCCTGGAGGCGGAGTGCTTCGACGTCTTCGCTCGGCTCGGCGGGATCGCCGCTCCCCTCCTCGGCCCGAACCTCATCTCGGTCAGCCCTGGGGTGGGAACTGACCAGGGCGACCGGGTAGGGATCCTCAGGCAACCATTCGTCGATGGCCACGGGCTCCTCGCCGGTCACCTCGAGCACCCAGCGCCCGTCCGGCAACTCGGCGGCGCGGGTGATCATGCCCTGGGTGCCCACGTCCGCCCGCTGGTCGCCACCTCCGACCTCTGAACCACGCTCGATCAACACGACGCCAAAGCGACGATCGTCCTCGAGGCAGTCACGCATCAGAGCCCGATAGCGCGGTTCGAAGACGTGGAGTGGGATCACGGCGTGAGGAAACAGAACGGTACCGAGCGGGAACATCGGGAGTCGCCGACCGGACATGACCCAACCTTGGCACGTGCGAGATCGCTGAGGACGCGAGAAGGACCGGCCCCTCGGCCGGCCCTTCCCACACTTGTAATGAATCTTGTACGCGACTCCTTGGCTCCAGCCTGCGGCGCAGTAGGTGCGGGGGCCGCCTTGTCGGCCGGCCGGCACACGCACCGGCGCGAGCGCGGCCATCAGATACGCCGGACTTCACACCAAGTCGTTGCTCTGCGGCGTCACCGAAACCGACATCGGTGGCGCAGGTTCAACCCGGCGGATCGCCCTCCTCGGTCGAGCGTGTCGAGGACATCGGCAGCTCCTTTCCACTTGGGGCAACTGCGGGTGCTCCGGTTGCCGCCTGCTACGACCAAGTATCTGCCTCGACCTCCCCCGTGTGAACCCCACGCGAACAGGACATTCGCGAACACCCAGGTAACTATGCGTCCGTTCATGCGAACTTCATCCTTTGGTGACAGAAACGGCGCTCCGTGCGCAGACAGTCAGGTCCGCCCGCCTCCAATACGCTTCCCACATGGCACTCCCAACCCCAAAGGACAACACCACGGCGCTTGTGACGGGAGCGTCGTCGGGCATCGGCTCCGAGATCGCGCGAGAACTCGCTCGAAGGGGCCACGGCGTCACGCTGGTGGCCCGGCGGGAGGACCGACTCAAGGCCTTGGCCGACGAGCTGGCCAGCACCCAGCACGTCCGCACCGAGGTCATCGCGGCCGACTTGACCGATGCCGACTCGAGAGGTGAGTTGCCGAGGCTGATCGACCAGCGCGGCTTGACGGTCGACATCCTCGTCAACAACGCCGGCTTCACCACCATGGGCCCGGTGTATCGGGCCTCGCGTCGTGCCGAGCTCGATATGGTGCGGATCAACGTCGAGGCTGTCGTCGACCTGTGCACGCTCTTCGTGGCCGGCATGGTCACCCGACACCGCGGCGCGGTGCTCAACACCGCCTCCACCGCCGCCTTCCAGCCCATTCCCGCCCAAGCCGGCTACGGGGCGTCGAAGGCCTTCGTCCTCTCCTATGGGCGCGCCATGGGCGCCGAGCTGCGGGGTACTGGGGTCACCGTCACGACCTTGTGCCCGGGCCCGGTCGAGACCGGTTTTGCCGAGGTGGCCGGCATGACCGACGCTGAGGCCAGTGAGAGCCTGCCCAAAATCATGTGGGTCCCGGTGCAAGATGTCGCGAAGGCTGCGGTGGAAGGGTTGGCCACTGGACGCTCCGTGGTGATCCCCGGGGCCGCCAACCGGACAACCTCCGTCCTCGCCCACCTGGCGCCCAAGTCGTTGCTCTTACCGCTGCTGGCCCAACGTCACCCGGCAATGAAGAGCTCGTAACCCAGGCCCCAGACCGACCAGACCCGATCGGAATCGCCATGACGCAACTCGTCTCCGAGCTCACGCTCCCCTACCTCGACACCTCTGGTCTCGAGCGAGTCGATGCCATGGCGGCGATCGAGGAGGCCCGAGCTCAGCACTGGCTGGCCCGAAGCGACATGGGGTATGCGGTGATCGGCCTCAGCGATGTCACGGCCATCCTGCGCGACAAGCGCTTCCACTCCGCTCTCTCGATGATCACCCAGATCGAAGGCGTCGACGAATCCGACTTCCCGCAAGGCCGGCGCCAGTCCATCCTCTCCATGGAGGGCGATGGTCACGCCCGTCTGCGCCGCCTCGTCGCCCCCGCGTTCACCCCGGCTTCGGCGAACCGGCTCCGACCTACCATGCGCAGAGTCGTCAACGACCTGGTCGACCAGATCACCGGACCGAGCGACGGCAACGGCAACAGCAACGGCAAGAGCAACGGCCAATGTGAGCTGGTCGCCGACGTCTGCGAGCCCTACCCCATCCCGATCATCTGCGAACTCCTGGGCGCCCCATCGGAGGACTGGAAGCTGTTCTCGGGCTGGGCCACCGACATCTTCCGCATCTTCAACGCCAACCTCCTCGAGGATCTGCCCCTCATCGAACGAGCGGGCGCCGAGCTCGATGCCTACGTCCAAGACATGATCGAAGAACGCCGCACCGACCCCCGAGAAGATCTGCTCAGCGACATGATCGCCATTGAGGAGGAAGGCGATCGCCTCTCGACGGAAGAGATGGCCATGTTGGCCGAGGCCGTGCTCATGGCCGGCACCGACACCACTCGCAACCAACTGGCCTGCTCGGTAGCCCTCTTCAGCGAGCACCCCGACCAGTGGGCCCTGCTCGCCCAGCAGCCGGAGCTCGCCCCACGCGCCGTCGAAGAGTCGATGCGCTATCTCGGCGCTGTCCGCGGCACTGCTCGTTTCGCCTCCGAAGATGTCATCTATCGCGACATCCTCTTCCCCGAGGGGACACTGATCTCAACCTCTCTCGCGGGAGCGAATCGAGACCCCGCGGCCTGGGAGCAGCCAGAAGTCTTCGATATCACGCAGGAGCGGGGCACGGCACAGATGACGTTCGGGGCCGGGATCCACTTCTGCATGGGTGCCGCCCTGGCCAGAGCCGAGCTGCAGGAGGCGCTGCCGATCCTGGCCAGACGCCTGCCCAACCTGTCTCTGGCCGGCACGATCGAGTGGAAGCCCTCGACGTTCGGGATCTGGGGTCCCGCCCGCCTGCCCCTGCGCTTCGGTCACTCTTAAAGCACGGCCCACCAGGCAGGCCCCACCCGGTCCGAACCCACGCCGCCCGGCCCCGCCCAGCCCCCACAAAGCACGCAGTTCGCCGAGACTCAGCCCAGGACGGCCGTGGCCTCCCCGACCAGCTTGTCTTCACCGTCGGCGTTGGACAGGGTCACCGCCAGGTCGATCAGCTTCTGACCGCCGTCCTCGCGCTTTCCCGTCACCACGATCTTCGAGGACAGGACCTCGTCCGGCCAGGTCTGCCGGGCAAAGCGCACCTGGTAGCGCCGGATGTTGCCGATCCCGACGAAGTCGGTCAGCGCCGTCCCCAACAGGCCCATCGAGAACATCCCGTGCCCGAACACGCTCGGCTGCCCGGCCGCCTTCGCCGCCACCTCGTCGTGGTGCATCGGGTTGAAGTCGCCCGACGCCCCGGCATACTTCACCAAGTCCGTCCGGGTCAGCGTGTGCGCTATCACCGGCGCCTCGTCACCCACCTGCACCGTGTCGTACGACAGCTTCTGCTCACTCATCGTCTATCAGCCTCCCTACGCCCGTCGCCCAGCCCCACTACGCCCGATGGATCAGATTGACCCGTGAGGTCGCCACGAGCTCGCCGGTCTTGTCGTCCGTCCACTTCGTCTCCGAGACGATGAACGTCATCGTCCGGCCCTTCGACTCCTTCTGGTAGGCGTCGGTGATCGTGCCCTCCCCGGAGAGGACGTCCCCGACCTCGATCGCCCGCTCGTACAAGAACTCCTGCTCACCGTGCAGGATCAGCCCGCCCTTGGCCATCAACGGACCCATCACCTTGATCATGGCGTTGCCCTGGGGCTCGCCCGAAGGCTGCAGCTCGGCGAACCGTCCGGAGAACTCCATGGCAAAAGGCCACGTCGGCGGCGCCGGAATGTCCCCGAACCCAGCCGCCTGCGCGGCCGCCGGGTCGTGGTAGATCGGGCTCGAGCTCAACAGGGCGTCGGCGAAGTGCTGCACCGGACCACGCTCCACCACGACCTTCGAGTTGCCGATGGACTGGCCGATGACGGACTTGAGCACGTCCTCAATGGATGCGTCGCCGTCTGCCACCCTTTGCCTCCTCTTCCGTGCCCCCGAATCCGCCGGCAACCACGCTGGGCCGCCGAACGGAGCACAGGCCCCGAGGCCAGCGCAGCGCCAAAGGTAGCGAAGACCTTCCAGCCCCGCCCAATCCACCGCGCCGCCCAGCCCTGCGGCCCCGACACCCCACGCCCGACCCCACACACCCGAGCGCCCCAGCCCGGCCAGCCCCACACACGCAGTCGGGATCGCTACCATCAGCCGCCAATGCCACCGGACTTCTTCGACGTCGTACACAGCCAGCGCGCCGCTCGATCCTTCCTCCCCGACCCCGTCCCCGACGACGTCATCGAACGCATCCTCAAGGCAGCCACCCACGCACCCAGCGCCGAGAACGCCCAGCCGTTCGTCTTCATCGTCGTGCGAGACCCCGCCATCCGGGCCACCATCGGCGACATCACGGCCCGCCTCTGGCAGGGCGGCGCCAAGGCCCTCGAGGAGGACCGCCTGGCGCCCGCCTTCCTGGCCGACGTCGACCAGGGCGCCATGGGCGGCGTGGCGGGCGCCCCCGTGCTGATCGTCGTCTGCGGCGATACCCGTCTCGCCTTCGCCCGGGCCATGGACGCCTCGGTGTTCCCGGCCGTCCAGAACCTGCTGCTCGCCGCCCACGCCCTCGGCCTGGGTTCGACCCTCACCACCCTGCCCGTCCTGGGGGGAGCCGACCTCGCCGAGCCGCTCGGACTCCCCCCGGAGGTCATCCCCGTGGCCGTGATCCCCATCGGCCACCTCCCCAAGCCGCTCGGCCCACCACGCCGCCTCCCCGTCTCGGAAAAAGCCCACCGCGACCGCTACGGCACGCCGTTCCCCTGATCCCGCAATCCGTGCCCGCTGACGCACCTAGATCCGCAGTCACGTTCGCCCTGGCCCACAGCGACGCTCGCCCTAGTCCGCTGCCACGCTCGCCCTAGCTCCGCTGCCACGCTCGCCCTAGTCCGCTGCCACACTCGCCGTCCCGGTGAATCGCTCCAGAAACGCGCAGTAACGATCCAAGATCACGGACCAGCGGAAGTTGGCATCGACATAGCGCACACCGTTCGCCGCCAGCTGAGTGTGCAGCACGTCATCGGCGACGAGGATCTCGAGCGTGGACTCGAATTCCGCGAAGTCGCCGAACCAGAGCCCCGCCCCCGACCGTTCGCAGTGTTCCCGGGTGGCCCCGCACTGCGCGTGCACGAGCACGGGCACCCCCGCCGTCAGCGCCTCGACCACCGTGAGGGAGAACGACTCGTGCGGAGACGGCGCCACCAAGGCCCGCGCCCCGCGCAACAGCGCCCACTTGGTCGCGTCGTCGACCATCCCCGTCAGCACGATGTCCGCCGCCCCCTCCGCCCCCTCCGTCCCCTCCGTCGCCTCCTCCGGCGCGTTCACCACCTGCCCCACGAAGACCAGCTGCAACGGCCCGGGATGCCGCTGCTTGTAGGAGCGGAACCAGCGCCACAGCATGCCGGTTCCCTTCTGGTCGTCCACCCGTCCGATGCACACCACGTACGGCTCGCCGCCCGCGCCCAGCCCGAAGGCCGACCGCACCGCTTCCGCCGATCTTTCATCCCCCTCGCCACCGCCCGCGCCACCGTCCACGCGGCCGCCCAGCCCGCCTCCCTCCGGCACCCCGGGCTCCTCCACCCCGAGACCGATCAGCACCTGGGGCGTCGACGCCACGCCGAAGCGGGCGTTGACCAGCGCCCGCTCGCTCCGGCTGTGGAACGCAAAACCCCGGCACGCACGGAACAGCTCGTCGAATACGGGCAGGTGCAGTGCCTGCTCCTCGTGCGCCGCTGGATGCAGCACCGCCCGATCCCGCACTAACGGCAATCCGTACACCGTCGGGTAGTAGAGGTACGGGTAGAACGCCACGACGTCGGCGTCGCTCGCCGCTACCGCCTCGACGAGGTCCGGCGCCAGGGGACCCTGCCAGGCCACCCACTTGGCGCAATCCTCCGCCGACGCCGCGCCGGGATCGACCATGAGTTGCGCCCACAAGGGATGGAAGTGCTCGTTGCGCCCCGCCGCCGAGCGGATCCGGTGCACCGTGACCCCGCGCTCGACCGACGTCCCTGAGGGCAGCTCATCGCGCCAGGTGATGGCGTCGAGCGCGCACGTCGTCAGGACGTCGACCTCGTAGCCCCGGTCCGCCACCAGGCGCTCGGCCAGCATGCGCGCCCCGACCTCGGCCCCGCCACGGATCTCCGCACCGTAGCGAGGCACCACGAAGGCGACCTTCACGCAGGCCCCTCGAGGCCGACAGTCCTTCCGGTGTGCCGGCGTACGCGCCTCAGCCACACGGGAGCAAGGCGTTCTGGGACGAGGGGTCGGGATTGACCTGCTTGGCGCTGCGAGGCGGGTGCCAGAGATATGCATCGACCCCGTACTTCGAGACCAGTGGCTCCGGCCGCACCCCGAGCTCTGGCCGCTCCGGTGGCTCCGACGGCTCCGACGGATCCGGCGGCGCAGACAGCACGTCCGACTCGCTCTCGCTCCGGACAACCACCGCGGCAGGGTAGCGGAGGCACCCCGGCCGACTCAGGCAATCGCAACACACCTCATCTCCGGACCTGACACCCGTGTCACATCTGGAGATAGGGTGACCGCCGTGCAAGAGCATCACTATTACGTCGACATCGATGCCACCGTGGACGAGCTCTGGCAGCTCTTCTGGGCCCGCATCCCGCACACGCAATCAGGGGACGTCACCATCGACATCCTCTATCCGGGCAACGACATCGGCGACGGCCTCATCCGCCACTGCTGGTTCCGGGTCCCCAAGTACCTCCTCACCGGGGGCAAGGGCCAGTCCTGGGAATGGCTGACCGAGGTGAAGCCGAAGGAGTCGTGGAAGTACAGCGCCGTCGGGCGTCCCCTGCTGTCCCAGGCCGAGGGCTTCACCCGCCTCGAGGACATCGGCGAGGGCCGTACCCGGGTCCACTTCACCGAGACCTACCACGCCTTCAACCCGCTGCTCCGGATTCTGCTCGAGAAGCGCGTCCACGCCTTCATCTCCAAGGACAACGACCAGCTCATCAAGTCGTCCCTCACGAACGGCGTGCAGTACCTGCGCAAAGCCAAGGCGAAGGCCGCCGCCAAGCAGGCCGAGGCAGCCGACGGACGGCCGACGCAGCCGTGGTAGCCGAGACAGCCGAGGCAACAGGGCACACCGCCGCCACGCCCGAGACGTGACCGTCGTCGACCTCTGGGTCAACGCCCTCTCCCCCAAGGCGGCCAAGGCCTTCATCGGACAGACGGGCAACGAGACCGTCACCGAGATGCTGGGCGGCGACCTCGAGGCAGCCAAGACCATCGACGACCTCATCACAACGATGGACGCCAACCAGGTCGACGTCGGGGTCATCGCCGCGGGCCTCAGCGCCGACGAGACGGCAAGCCTGCTCGATCAAGCCGGAGCCCTCCCCACCCGCCTGCGTGTCGCCCTCACGGTCGACCGCCCCGACCGTCCCCTGCGCCAGTGCACGCTGCTGCGCCAGTACGCCGCCCACCCCGCCGTCGCACTGGTGCGGGTCACGCCCCTCGTCCACCAGTACCCGCTCAACGACAAGCTCTACTACCCGGTCTACGCCACCGCCGCCGAGCTCGGCCTGCCCGTGTCGATAAACGTCGGGATCCCCGGCCCCCAGGTGCGCTCGGACTGCCAACACCCTGTCCGCCTCGAGGACGTGCTCATCGACTTCAAGGGCATGACGGTGATCGGCGCCCACATGGGCCATCCCTACGAGGCGCTGCTGATGCAGTACATGCTCAAGTGGCCCGACCTGTACCTGTCCAACTCGGCCTACCTGGCCAAGTACATGGACGGCGCACTGGTCGAGTTCATGAACTCGTCGCGGGGCCTCGGGCGAGTCCTCTACGCGTCCGACCATCCCTTCCTGCCGATGGAAAGGGCTGTGGCCGCCGCGCGGGAGCTGCCACTCTCCGACGCGGCGGCCAACGCCTTTCTGGGCGGGACAGCAACCCGCCTCCTGCGCCTGGGCTGATCTACCGCAAACGAGCCAGGCGTCGGTGGTGCTGGGCGACTCGATACTTGTGTGGTGGTGGTCCTGAAAGTCGTGGGACCTATCCCGTGCAGCGCACCGGGACGCGCACTGCTGGTGCGCTGCCGGTCTGG
Organism: uncultured Acidimicrobiaceae bacterium; assembly: GCA_963840435.1. GTDB lineage: Bacteria > Actinomycetota > Acidimicrobiia > Acidimicrobiales > RAAP-2 > Bog-473. The sequence continues at coordinate 22,727 of CAWIYY010000005.1, forward strand.
TCCCCTTTCAACCGGATACCCATTACATCGTCAACGCTCGACCAATCTTGAGCGGATTTTCCTGGTGTCACGGGGGGTGCGGCCGCAGCCTCGGCACGCCTGGGCCTGCGCTGCGACCCGGCCGCTCCGGTACGGTGCGATCCATGGATCTCGGACGAATCGGTGCCTGGTGGAGCGGGACCTGGAAGGTGGCCGACCAGCCCGACCTCGACTCCGCCGCAGCATTGGAAGCGCTGGGCTACGCCACGCTGTGGTCCTCGGGCGGCTTCGACCCCGGGCTCTCCCCGCACTTCGGCGCGCTCCTCGACTCCACCCGCACCGCCATCGTGGCCAGTGGCATCCTCAGCATCTGGGCCACGACTCCCGAGGAGATCGGACCGGCGGTCGCCGGCCTCGAGGCCCGACACCCAGGCCGCTTCCTCCTCGGCCTCGGCACCAGCCACAGCGCCGTCGTGGCCGACTACACCAAGCCGTACTCGAAGATGGTCGCGTACATCGACGGGCTCGACGCCCTCGAGCAGCCGGTCCCGCCGGAGCGGCGCATGCTCGCCGCGTTGGCGCCCCGCATGCTCGAACTGGCGGCCGAGCGCGGCGCCGGCGCGCACCCGTACTTCGTGCCGGTCGAGCACACGGCGCTGGCTCGCGGGGTCATTGGCCCCGACCGGCTGCTGGCCACCGAGGTGGCCGTCGTCCTCGAGACCGACCCGGCCAAGGCGCGCCAGCTCGCCCGGGCCTACGCCAGCATCTACCTGTCCCTGCCGAACTACACCTCGAACCTGCGCCGCTTCGGGTACGGCGACGACGACATCGAGCACGGGGGCAGTGACCGCCTCATCGACGCTGTCATCCCGTGGGGCGACGCCGCCACCATCGCCGAACGGGTCGGCGAGCATCTCGATGCGGGCGCCGACCACGTCTGCCTCCAGGTCGTGGCCGACCGGCCGGACTTCCCGCTCGACGAGTACCGCACCCTGGCGCCGGCGCTCGCCGAGCTCTGAGATCTCCTCCGGTCGGTGCCGGCAAAACCTGGTCAGTCCGGGAAGACGCCGTTCACGCAGATGATGTAGGTCAGCCCGTCGGGGGCGGCCGCCGTGAGATTCGGAAGATCGAAGGTGGTGGTTCCGTTCCCCCCATAGTTCGTTCCCATCAGGGCAAACAGCGCCGTGTTGTTTGCGATCTGGATCGTCTGACCGTTGGCCTGCATCCAGTTGTCGGCAAAGACCACTGAGGCAGTGAGGATGACATCGCCCAGGGTGCACGAGGCTCCCGCAGCTTCGCCCTGTCTCGCGAAGTTGTCATTGGTGCCGAAGATGCCCGCCGTCCCCGATGGGCCCGCAGGTCCCTGGGGACCGGTCACCCCGGTCGCCCCGGTCGCCCCGGTCGCCCCGGTCGCTCCGGGTGCTCCGGGTGCGCCAGCCGGACCCTGCGGACCAACCGAGTTCCACGAGATGAGCTGGGAGCCGTCCTTGCATTTCGGGCTCACAGTCCCGACCTTGGTCAACGTCTTTGTCGTCGTGAGGCACGCGAAGTACGTCGTGTTGGTCGACGAGGCGCCGGCCACGACCACGGCCCCGTAGGTCGCACCCCCGAGCAGAAACGCTCCTGCGACTGCCACTGCCACAACCACTCGACCTCGTCGATTCATCTGTCGGTTCATCGTCCCGTTCCTCCTCGTGACTTGGATGAGGAGCAGCCTACGGAGACCCGCGGCGACGCGACGATCCCGACTGATGGCTCGCGTGACACTTTCGTGAACACCGCCACCGGACCCGCGTGTCCGGTGCGCCAAACGTGACACTGACGCCGCCAATGGGCTCAAACCCGCACCGGCCATCACGAAACACACACTCGCAACGGACGCGCAATCCCACGTCTTCTGGTCGCTGCGGAGCGACCAGACTGATGGCATGCAGGGAGTGCTCCTCGACGTCGGCGGGGTGTTCTTGGTTCCGAGTCGAGATCGGCTCGCCCGAGAGCTGGGTGGGCTGGTTGAGGGCTTGGGCGATGCCCAGTTCGATCGAGCCCACTTCCACGGCATGCACGCGCTCGACGCGGCCGGTGTCCCGGGAGACGAGGACTGGCGCAACTATCTCGACGCCTATCTCTCCTCACTGGGACTGCCGAGAGCTCAACTCGAACCGGCAATCGACGTGCTCGCTCCGCTGTGGAGGGGTCCGTCGGTCGACCTGTGGCGGCGGATCCTGAGCGAGTCGGTCGCCGGATTGCGAACGCTCCACGATGCCGATCTCAAACTGGGAATCGTGAGCAACTCGGACGGCCGTGTCGAAGCGGAGCTCATCCGAGGCGACATCTGCCAAGTCGGGCCGGGTCAGGGCGTCCCGGTCCTGATCGTCATCGATTCCGGCGTTGTCGGGGTCGCGAAACCGGATCCCGCCATCTTCGGGTTTGCCCTTCCAGCGCTCGGCTTGGATCCGGCCGATGTCCTCTACGTGGGCGACAGCGTGAAGTACGACGTCCGCGCCGCGGAGGCCGCCGGAATGACCCCCGTCCATTTCGATCCGTTTGGCCTGTGCTCGGACACGGATCATCGTCATATCGCACAGGTTGGCGACGCGCTCCACGTCGTGTGAGTCACCCCGACCCAACCGGTGACCCCGGGCGCCCTTCGCCGACATCGGGCGCCGAGTGATTCCCATCTGTACGATCGCCTGATGGTGCACATCGAAGCCCGTGACATACCAGTCCCCACGTCAGTCAGCCCAGAGGCGCAAGCGGTGCTGGCCATGGGCCGCCTCGGTCCGCCGCCCAAAGAGCTGCCAGCGCTCGATGACGCCGCGGGTTGGAAGGCCTATGTCACCGAGACCGACGACTTCGTGCTCTCGATGGTGGGTGATGCCACCGCAGGATTCAAAGGCAGCATCGAGGAGCGCGACCTCGGGCCGTGTCCGCTCTATGTCGTCACGCCCCCGCGTATCGCCGACGATGACCGCCGGGTGTTCTTCGACATACACGGCGGCGCCTGGGTCCTCGGCGGTGGTGAACTGTGCAAGAGGACCGCGATCGGCTCGGCGGAGTCCATCAAAGTCCGCGTCTGGTCGGTGGACTACAGGATGCCGCCCGACGATCCGTTTCCCACTCCACTCGATGACTGTCTGGCCGCGTACCGACTGCTCTTGAACGAACGCGAACCGACCGAGATCTTTGTGGGCGGGACCTCCGCCGGAGGCAATCTGGCCGCTGCGCTGATTTTGCGAGCCCGTGACGAAGGGCTTCCTCTGCCGGCGGCCGTCGTCTTCAACACCGGCGCGTTCGACCTCACAGGAGCGGGCGACTCCTTGCGGATCAACGATGGCCTTGACAATGTCCTCTCGGGATCGGTCGAGCCGTGTACCGAGCTCTACGCCGATGGCCATGACCGAAGAGAGCCCTATATCTCCCCGCTGTTCGGTGATCTCAGCGGGTTCCCGCCCTCCATCGTTCTCAGCGGGACGCGGGACCGGCTCCTCTCTGACAACGTTCGAATGCACAGAGCGCTGCGCTCGGCCGGAGTTGAAGCCGAGCTGCACGTGTGGGAGGCGGCCGGTCACGGCGGCTTCCTCGGCATGGCTCCCGAGGATAGGGAGCGATTCGCCGAGATACGACGCTTCACCGACGCCCATCTGGGCTGAGACTCGACTCCCGCCGAAAGGATCAGATCAGGCCAGGCGCTGCATCTCGCGCAGACGCTGACGCGCGTAGATCTCGTTGGTCGGCCAGTGCACCGCCACCTCCCAGGCGCACGAGGCGCGCCGGGCGACCCGGTACTGCTTCTCGGTCAGCCCGCTTGCCTCCGCCGCAAGGGGTGCCAGGTCGAACCACGGATGGTCCATGCGTGACTTGTCCCAGTCGATCAGAACCACGTCGCCGTCGTACCCGACGAGACAATTCTCGGGGTCGATGTCGCCGTGTACCGCGCACAACGGACCGGCGGGGAGCGCGTCCCAGGCGAGCCGACACGCCGCGGCAACCTGGTCGGGGAGGAGGGCCATGTTGATGTCGCCCCCGCTGTCCATGATGAGGAAGTCGCGGGCCGTGCGTGAACCCGGGCGCTGGGACCAGTCGGCTGTCATCTCGTGCAGGCGGTGCAGATAGCGGGCCCGCCGGGCGTCGTCGTCGGGGGTCACCCCCCGGGCCGGGATCCATTCGGTGATGACCATGTGGTCGTTGCGCCGGGCACCCGAGGCCGTCGGGATGGTCATGGGCACGCGCAACCCGGCACCGGCCAGCTCGTGGAGGAGGTGGAGCTCCCAGTCGAGCGAGGCCCGGGAACGGCCACTCAGCCGGCCCACCGCCATGCGCTGTTCGACCCGGACCTGGCGGACGTCACCCCGCAGGCCGCCGCCCAGGAGGTCCAGGACCTCGGCATCTGGACCCCAGGCGCCGATCAACTGGTGCCAGTCGTCCTCGGCATCGAGGGCGCCCAGCCAGCCGCTCCAGGCTGCTGTCTCAGGACCGGGGTTTGTCGCGACCACACCGGCAAATCGGCGGCCCCTCAGCCATCCTTTAGCGACCTGTGACTTTTCGGGGGCGCACTTGTGACCTTCGAGCGAGCTGGTCAGCCGGGTCAGCCGGAGTCACCCGGTGGCCGCGATCAGCCGGGGTCGCCCGTTAGGCCCGCTCCGCCAGGAGGGCGGCCAGGGCCCGGAAGGCCCGCCCACGATGCGACAGCGCCCCCTTCTCCCCCGCCGTCATCTCGGCGAACGTCCGCCCGTCGCCGCCCTCGGTTCCGACCACGACGAAGACCGGGTCGTAGCCGAAGCCGGCGTCGCCCCGGCCCGCCACGGCGATGGTGCCCTCCACCGCACCCTCGGCCCACACCTCGGTGCCGTCGGGAAAGGCGGCGAGGGCCACGGTGCGGAAGCGGGCCCTGCGCTCCCCGCCGGCGTCGACAAGCGCCGCCAGCTCGCGCAGCAGCTTGGCAACGTTGTCGGCATACCTCGCGTCCTCACCGGCGTAGCGGGCCGAGTACACGCCGGGTGCACCGCCTAGTGCGTCCACCTCCAAGCCGGTGTCGTCTGCCACCGCCGCCTCGCCCGTCGCCGCCACCAGCGCCCGCGCCTTGAGGCGGGCGTTGTCGAGCAGGGTCACGCCGTCCTCCACCACGTCGGGCACGTCGGTCGGACGGGGTAGCAGCGTCACCTCGAGCGCGGCCGAGAGGATCGCCTCGATCTCCGCGACCTTGTCCGGATTGGCCGACGCCAACACGAGCCGCAGCCCGGCCGACGGCACTGGCGGCACTGGCGGCACCGCCTCGCCGTCGCTCACCGGGCGGGCGGCGCCTCGGCCAGGACCGCCGCCTGCATCCCCGTCAGCTCCTTGATGCCCGCCTCGGCCAACCCGAGCAGGCTGTCCAGCTCGCTCCGGGAGAAGGCCATGCCCTCGGCCGTGCCCTGTACCTCGACGAAGCGACCAGCACCGGTCATGACCACGTTCATGTCCACCTCTGCCCTCGAGTCCTCGACGTAGGGCAGGTCGAGCATGGGCACGCCGTCGATGATGCCGACCGAGACCGCCGCCACCGAGTCGGTGAGCGGATTCGTGCGGATCGTGCCCTTCTGGACCAGGCGGGTGCAGGCATCGTGCAACGCCACGTAGGCGCCGCAGATCGAGGCCGTGCGGGTCCCGCCGTCGGCCTGCAAGGCGTCGCAGTCCACGGTGATCTGCAGCTCGCCCAGCGCGACGAGATCGCACACGGCGCGCAGCGATCGGGCGATCAATCGCTGGATCTCCTGGGTCCGGCCGGACTGCTTGCCCTTGGCCGCCTCCCGGGATGCTCGCTCCGGCGTCGAGCCGGGCAGCATCGAGTACTCGGCCGTGACCCAGCCTTTGCCACTGCCCCGCATCCACGGCGGCACCCGCTCCTCGACCGAGGCCGTGCAGAGCACCTTGGTCTCGCCGAACGTCACCAGCACCGACCCCGGTGCCATCACCGTGTAATCACGCTCGAAACGCACCTGGCGGAGCTGGTCGACGGCCCGGCCGTCCTGGCGCGCCGTGCGCGCCCTGTTTCCATCGTCTGCTGCCACTGCACTCCTCTCACCGACTCCTTGAGCCGACACCGTACGCCACAGCGAAGAGGCGGAGAGCGGAGGGACGGCGGGTGAGCTCGGTGCTTCAGTTGCCGTGGGTGAGCTGCTCGGGGTAGGAGTGCGGCGAGATCTCGAGGGCAGCCTCGACGTTGCGGTACGTCTTGAGCTCAATGACGTTGCCACTGGGGTCGGCGATCTTGCACTTCGTCTGCTCGGTCTCGGTCCCCTCCCCGTCGGTCGAGACGGGCGACACCCAGTCGACGGCGGCCTCCTCGAGGCGGGCCACCGCCGCCTCGAAGTCCCCGCGCCCGAGGGTCGCGCCGAAGTGCCTCGAGCCCCCCGGCACGACTCCGGTGGCCTCGTCGGGGCGGTCCTGCAAGGTCAGCTGCATGCCGAAGAACCAAATGTCGGTGAAGTCGGGCGTCGTCCGGGCAGCCTGGCAGCCGAGCGTGTGCACGTAGAAGTCGCGGGCCTGGTCCATGTCGCGCACCGGGATGGAGAGATGGAGGATCGGCTGCACCGCTCCGAGACTACGCCGTGCTGTCGAGGCGGTGGCGGCGTCGTGGCGATGGTGTCCGATGGTGTCCGACGGCGTCGAGGCGGCGGCGGCGTCGTGGCGATGGCGGCGTCGTGGCGGCGGTGGCGGCGTCGTGGCGATGGCGTGGCGGATCAGGTCGACGCGGAGGTGCGGCCGGCGTCGAAGAGCACACAGGTCGACATGAAGAGCGGCTCACCCCGCACGGCCGGGGCGTCCGCCGCGGCACGGCAGGCTTCGAGCGATGCCCCGAAGGCCGGGCGGACCGAGGCCCATCCGGGTTGGAGTATCCAGACCCAGGCGCCGTGCTCGAACACCGGACCCACGCCGAGTGCCTCGGTGAAAAAGCCCGAGGCGTAAATCGGGTCGAGGCTGGTGCCGGCTATGACGACGCGCTGGACATGCCACTGGGCGAGGGCGCGGCGCACGGTCAGCAGCTCGGTGGCGGACCCGGTCGGTGGGGGCTGGCCGGTCACGGTGAGGCTCGTGAGGATGTTGCGGGCGGACCCGGGTGCGCCCTGCTGGACCGGGCCGCCGCTGGCGTTGGGCGTCTTCAGCGCGGCGCCGGCCAGCTTGAAGTGGAAGCCGTCCACCGCCTGCCAGAGCATCGGCTGGGCCTCGCCCGAGACGGCGAAGGGGATGGTGAGGAACACGGTGTTGGCCGGGACCGTCTTGGCGACCGTTCTGTAATACGGCGGGAGTGTGACCTTGGACACGGTGAACGGCACGTCGAAGGTCAAGAAGAGCGGGAGCAGTGCGGCCACACCGACGACGGCGGTGGCGGCAAGGGTGACGGCGCGGCGGTGGCGGTCGAACCAGCCCCGGCTGGGCAGGGTGAAGAAGGCATCGAGGCCGAGGGCCAGGAGGAAAGCGAGGAACAGTGAGATGAACGGTGCGATCTGGTTGGGCAGGATCTCCTTGAGGACCGGCAGTTTGACCAGGTCGTGCCAGGGCAGCCACAGGTGGCTGAGCCAGGCCGACTCGCCGAACTGGTACGGGCCGAGCGTGAGCCAGAGGGTGGCCACCGCCATCAGGACGACGAGCCAGGTGAGGAGGCGGCGCCAGGCCAGGACGAACGCAGCGACGGCCGCCACCGCGGCACCGATCCCGATGAAGTCGGGTGGCGGGCCGACCCGGCCCAGGTAGCCGCCGAGGCGCACGAAGGCGTTGGCGAAGGCGCCGTACTGGCCGGGGCTGAGCACGCCCGAGAGCGGCACGCCCGTGAGCGGGGCGATGAGGAAGAGCACGCCAGTGACGGCCTGGGGCCCGGCCAGGCCGAACCAGACCGGGTAGGCCAACACGGCCGCGGTGACGACGAAGGCGAGCGCGAGGGCGGGCAGCGCGTGCCAGGCCCGGACGCGGAGCTGGCGCCAGCCGACCACGAGGACCGGCACGAGGCCGATGACGCCGAGGAGGGCACAGATGACGAGGACCTCCGGGGAGATGAGGAACTGCACGACGAGGAGGGCCGCCAGGCAAAGGCCGTCGCGGGTCACCGAGTGCTCCTGGCGGACGACGATCTCGTGGAGGAGGGTGAAGAGGATCGGCGGGATCACGAGCATGGTCACCGACACGTGCCCGAAGATCAGCGACGTCACGAGGGCGGCCGAGTAGCCGTAGACCAGCGCGGCGGGGAAGGCGGCGGCCTTCCATCGGATGAGCGGGCGCAGGGCGACGAAGCAGCCCCAGGCGCTGAGGGTGGGGGCGAGCGTCAGGGCGACGTTGGTGGCGGTGACCGGGCCCCAGGCCCACGTGACGGGGGCGAGGAGCGTGGCGACCAGCGTGCCCGCCGTGTTCGAGAGCAGGTTGGCGCCGCCCGGGGTGTTGACCCACTGCGAGAACACGAGGTTGTGACCGTGCGCGAGGGCGTAGGCCGGCCAGGCGGTGAACCAGACTTGCTGGGCCGGATCTCCGCAGGGGCAGGTCAGGGTGGTGCTCGGGTGCGTCGTCCAGACGTGCCACCAGAGGACGATGGCCGGGATGGCGAAGAGGACGATGGCGGCGGCGTGGAAGCCGATGGCCTTGAGGGCCTTGGTGGTGGCGCTGGGCTGTCTTGGGGTTGGCGCCGGCGACGGTGCGGGGGTCGGCGTGGACGTGGGCCCGGTGGGCGTCGTGGGCGGCTCGCCGGAGCTGTGCTTCTGCTGCGTTCGGTGCCGTGGCTCCGTGGCCGCGTCCGTCCGGTGCATAACCCCGCCGAATCGTAGTGCGCGACCCCTCGGCGACCTGGTCTTCGATGTCGAGGCTGTGGTGGCTGTGGCTGTGTGATGGCTGTGGCTGTGTGATGGCTGTGGCTGTGTGATGGCTGTGGCTGTGTGATGGCTGTGGCTGTGTGATGGCTGTGGCTGTGTGATGGCTGTGGCTGTGTGATGGCTGTGGCTGTGTGATGGCTGTGGCTGTGTGATGGCTGTGGCTGTGGCTGTCGCCGTGGGGACAGTGGTGGCTGGGTCGCCGGTCCTTATCATCGGCGCCGTGGAGTCCGGCGGTCGTTGCGTGGTGGTCGGGGGCGGTTTGCTCGGCCTGGCGGCGGCCTGGGCCCTGTCGGAGCGGGGCTGGTCGGTCCGGGTGCTCGACGCGGGTGGGTCGGCCGGTCACGAGCGTTGCGGGTCCAAGGGGGAGGCGCGGATCTTCCGGTTGGGGTATCGAGACGCGCGCTACGTCGAGATGGCGTTGCTGGCGCGGGATCTCTGGCGTTCGTTGGAGGTGGCCAGTGGGCGGACCTTGTTGCGGGTGACCGGGCAGCTGAGCTTCGGTGACGCGGCGTCGGTCGAGGACGTCGGCCGTGCGCTCGCCCTGCACGGCGTGCCGGGCGAGGTAGTTGACGGGTCCGTCGCGCCGTCTGGGCTGGTCACGCACGGTCCGGTGCTCTTCGAGCCCGAGTCCGGTGTGTTGGCGGCCGACGAGTGCCTGTCGGCCATGGTCTCGGTCGGTGGGCTGCGGGTGGAGTACGGGCGCCAGGTGGCGTCGGTGCGTGAGGGTGGAGCGGGTGGGCGTGTGCACGGCGGTGCCGCTGCATCCGTGACGACGTTGGACGGGGAGGTGCTCGAGGCCGACGTGGTGGTGGTGTGCGCGGGGCCGGCTTCGCTCGGGCTGCTTGGGCTGCTCGGGGGCGGGGTCAGCGTGAGCGGCTTCGGCCTGGGCGGCGGGGATCATGCGGCTGCGTCGGTGGCCGCACCTCCGTCACTCCCCCAGGTCGCATACTTCAGGTTCGGCGATGCCGATGGCGGTGGCGTGCCGGTGTTCATCGAGTGGGGGGACGGCATGACGTACGGCCTGCCCGTTCTCGGCGGCGGCGGCCGGTCCGGGCTCGTCAAGGTGTCGCACCACACGCCCGGAGCAGTGCTCGAGCGCTACGACCCGGCTGACGCGATGCCGATGACCGACGACGACGAGCTGCTCGGCGCTCTCTGCTCCGCGGTGCGAAGGTTGCTGCCTGGCCTCGACCCCACCCCCGTGGCCACAGAGCGCTGCGTCTACGACAACTCCGCCGACACCGACTTCGTGCTCGACCGGATCGGATCGGTCGTCGTCGGCTGCGGCACCAGCGGGCACGGCTTCAAGTTCGGTCCTCTCTTGGGCCAAGTCCTGGCCGATCTGGCCGAGGGGGTGCCGCCGCCGGTCGATCTCAGCCCGTTTCGGATCGATCGGGCTGGTGCCGGTGCCGGTGCCGGTGCCGGTGCCGGATCGTGACGGCGCCCGCGGAGAGAGGCGAAACAGGCCGGAGCTAAGTTGAGGCGCTCATGCCCCGCTACGTCGCCCTCCTGCGCAGCGTGAACGTGGCCGGTCACGGCCGCCTCGCGATGTCCGACTTGCGAGCGTCCTTCGACGCCCTGGACTACGACAACGTCCGTACCTATATCCAGACGGGGAACGTGCTCTTCACGACGTCGTCGAAGAGCGAGAAGTCGGTGGTGTCCGCCATCGAGACCCAGCTGGCATTCGACTTCGGCGACTCGCCCGCAGTGCTGCTGCGCACTGTCTCGGAGCTCCAGAGCGTCGGTCGTTCCAGCCCGTACGCCAAGGCCGGGGCCAACCCCTCCCGCCACCACGTGACCTTCCTGGCCAACGTGCCGACGGCGACTGCGTTGGCAGCGTTGTCGCCGCTGCCGCCCAGTCGCAACGACGAGCTGGTGGTGGACGGACGCGAGGTCTACGTGCACACGCCGGACGGCTACCACGACACCAAATACAGCGGCAGTTTCCTCGAGCGCCGGCTCGGCATGGTCAGCACGACGAGGAACTGGAACACCGTCCAGAAGCTGTGCGAGCTGGCCGGCCGCTGAGCTCTTCGCCCGTACTATCAGGGACGTGAACGCGGAGCGACACGAGGATGGAATCGGCCCGGTCAAGCCCGGGGACGATGTGCGCCGGCGGCCCACCCTCAATGCCTCGGTGCGCAGACGGCGAGCCGACCGGGCCTTCTATATCCGCCTGGCCGGAGCGATACGACAGAACGAACGGGCTCTGGAGCGCCTCAAGCGATGACGCCGGAGGGAAGCGACGACGTCGGGCGCAATGTCGACGACGCGGCCCTGGAGGTGGAGGTGCGGCCCTTGGAGCTGGCCGATTTCCTCCTGATCGCCGAGGCCGTCCTGGAGATCCCCGCGAAGAAGATTGCCGAGGAGTCGAGCCTGCATCTGGCCGACTCCGCGTTGTACGCGCCGATGGCCGCCTTCGCTGGGACCGAGGCCTACCCGGACTTCGCCACCAAGGCCGCCGTGTTGTGCGCCCACCTGGTGAAGAACCACCCACTGAAGGACGGCAATGCGCCGGTGGCGCTGATCGCCACGATCGAGTTCTGCCAGCGCAACGGCCACCCATGGTCGCCGCCCGAAGGCGACGAGGACGGAGAGGTGACGGCGGCTCGGCTCACGGCGCTGGCCGCGGAACCTCTGACCGAGGCCATGGTGGAAGACCTGGCGGCGTGGATCGACGAGCGGATGGGGTTCAGCGCAGGCTGAGCTATCCGGTTGCCCGCGATGCCCGTGCTGGGGGTGCGGCTGTCCAGCCTGGGGTCAGATGTTGGCGCTGTAGATGCCCCGCACGACCTCTGAGATGGTCGTGGAACCCTGGCCGACCAGTGCGATGGCCTCGTCGCAGAGCGTGCGCATGCCCTGCGACTGCGCCTGGTCGCGCAGGTCGTCCTGCGAGGCACGCTCGACGATCAGACGCTTGATCTCCGGGGTCATCCGGAGCAGCTCGTACACACCGACGCGGTCGAGGTAGCCGGTGTTCCCGCAGTAGTTGCAGCCGGGTCCGTACGAAAATTCGGTGCCCGGCGCACCACCGTTCAGTTCGTAGAACGCGAGCTCGTCGTGGGTCGGCGTGTAGTTGGTCTTGCACGAAGGGCAGATGCGACGCAACAAGCGCTGGCCGACGATGGCGACGACCGAGGAGCTGATCAGGAAGGACTCGATCCCCATGTCGAGGAACCGGTGCAGCGCCGAAGCGGCGTCGTTGCCGTGCACCGAGGACATCACGAAGTGGCCCGTCAGCGCAGACTGGACGGCGATGCGGGCGGTCTCGATGTCACGAATCTCACCGACGAGGATGACGTCGGGGTCCTGGCGCAAGATCGACTTCAGCGCCGTGGCGAACGTCTGGCCCGCCGACTCGTTCGTCTGGATCTGGTTGATCTTGGGGAAGATGAACTCGACCGGGTCCTCGATCGTCATCACGTTGCGGGCGCGGTCGCTGACCTCGCTCAGCGTCGCGTACAGCGTCGTGGTCTTTCCACTTCCGGTCGGGCCGGCACACAGCACCATGCCCGAGGGCGCCCGCACCAGCTTCGAGTACGTCTCGTAGGTGTCGACGGGCATGCCCAGCTCGTTCAGACGCAGGACCGAGCGGTTCTTGTCGAGGATCCGGAGCACGCACTTCTCGCCCCAGATGGTGGCGACGGTGGAGACGCGCACGTCGGTGCCCTTGTCGTCGATCTCGGTCGAGAACTGTCCGTCCTGGGAGCGGCGCTTCTCGACGATGTCGATGCCGGCCATGATCTTGATCCGGCTCACCAGGCCCGTTCCCATGCTCACGGGGAGCTCGAGCACGTCCTTGAGCGCACCGTCGATGCGGTAGCGGATGTAGACGGCGTCCTGCGACGGCTCGATGTGCACGTCAGAAGCACGGTCGCGCACCGCCTGGGTGAGGATCCTGTCCACCACCTGGACGACAGGTGCGTTCTCGGCCACCTGGGCCGGCGCCTCGGTCTTCGACGCGCTCTTGCGGCGAGTGGTCTCCACGGCCTCGAAGGCCTGGACGTACTGGTCCAGGCTGCCGATGGCCTGGTACGTGCGGTCGATGGCCCAGCGAATGTCGCTCAGGGGGGCCAGGCGCAGTCGGACGGAGCATCCGCTCGTCTCGGAGAGCAGGAATCGGAGGTCGTCACTCGGTTGGGCCACCGCAACCGTCAGGGTGTGGTCCTCAAGGCGGACAGGGATGGCCAGGTACTCGCGTGCGACATCCTCGGGGATCATGGCCAGTGCGGCGGGGTCCGGCACGTCGCGCCGAAGGTCCGTGACGTCAAGGCCGAAGTAGTCGGCCAGAGCATCGACCAGGGTCCGCTCGTCGAGCGCATCCATGTCGACGAGGACCTCGCCGAGCTTCTTGCCCGAGGTGGCCTGCAGCTGCAGGGCGAGACCGACCTGATCAAGGGTGACCAGACCCCGGGCGACCAGGACCTCGCCCAGGAGTCCCCGCGGCCGATTGGTCGGTGGGGCGGCGTCGCCCTTCGCCTGTTCGGTCTTGGTGTCTCCGGACGGGGCGGCCGTGGCAACAGCGCCGGCCTCGGCGCCGTTCGATTCGGCTATCAGATCGGCGGCGTGGTCGTCGGCCTCCGGGTCCGCATCATCGGTCCCATGGCCCGTCCCGACGAGAAGATCACCGTCCGAACCGGGCGCGCCGGTGTGGTGATGATTGCGTCGGATTTTCATTCTGTGGCCCCTGACATGTCAGCGGACGGGCCGGCTGGGGCCCGCATTCTTCTCCGCGGCTATGTCGGCTCGAATTGGTCGTTCCTTGAGGCAATCCATTCCCTCGAAGTGGGCAAAGACACACCGTCTTGGGCAGGGAGGGCGGGCGGAACCCCGGTGTCGGTGGTCAGAGCGGAACAGGGTCCAGCGTCAGGCCCGGGTGTGAGCAATATCGGCCGGACCGACCTCAGAAGTAACCGACCGTCAGAACGACCGTCAGAACGACCGTTCACCGACGGTTCACCGACGGTTCACCGACCGTTCACCGACCGTTCACCGACCGTTAGAAGTAGATGATTTCCTTGGCCCGCTCGGTGACCTCGTCGAGGTCGTCGGTCCACGCGCCCGTCGACAGGTACTTCCAGCCGCCGTCGGCCGAGACCACCACGATGGAGGCGGACTCGCCCTCCTCCAGAGATGCGGCGCACTTGACCGCCCCGGCCAGGGCGGCACCGGTCGAGATCCCAGCGAAGATCCCCACCTCGGTCAGGCGCCGGGTCCACTCGATCGACTCGCGGGGGCGCACCACCGTCTTGCGATTCAGGAGCTCAGCACCGCCCTGTTCCTCGAAGATCGGTGGGATATACCCGTCGTCGAGGTTGCGCAGCCCGTCGACCATCTCGCCCGCCGGCGGCTCCACCGCCCAGATCGACACGTCGTCACCCAGCTTCTCGCGCAGGAAGCGACCGACGCCGAGCAATGTTCCCGACGTCCCCAACCCGGCGACGAAGTGGGTGATGGATGGGCAGTCCCGCAGGATCTCGGGGCCGGTGCCCTCGTAGTGGGCCCGGGGATTCGCCGGGTTGCCGTATTGATACAAGAAGACCCACTCGGGGTGCTCCCCCGCCAGCCCCTGGGCCATGCGGACAGCACCGTTGGACCCCTCCGAGCCCGGCGACTCGATGATCTCCGCCCCCCAGAGCTCCAGCAGCTGGCGCCGTTCCACCGAGACGTTGGTGGGCATCACCGCCTTGAGGTGGTACCCCTTGACCCGGCACACCATGGCGAGGCCGATGCCAGTGTTCCCCGAGGTCGGCTCCATCAGGATCTGCCCCGGCTCGCCGGGGCGCAGCACGCCCCGCTGCTCGGCGTCCTCGATCAGCGACAACGCCACCCGGTCCTTCACCGAGCCGCCGGGGTTCTGCCCCTCGAGCTTGATGGCGATCCGGGCCAGCGGGTTCGGGCTCAGCGCGCTGATGTCGACCAGCGGCGTCTTGCCGATCAGATCGAGCACCGAGGCGTAGGGCGCGCCGGGTCCAGCGCTCAGACGGGTCTCCGACGACGCGAACGACGCGGGTGACGCCGACGACATCGCCGACTGCTTTTCCGCCACTCCGGCCCGGCTCAGCCCCCGGCCACGGCGGGGAGGATGGACACCTCCGCGCCGTCGGGGACCGGCGTGTCGAGGCCCTGCAAATAGCGGACGTCGTCGTCGTTGACGTAGATGTTCACGAACTTGTGCAGCGTGCCGTCGCCCTGGAAGACCTGGTCCGACATCCCGGGGTACTCGACCACCAGCTTGGCGAGCACTTCGCCGATGGTGGCCCCATCGACGCTGATGGCGGAGGCGCCGCCGGCGTGACTGCGCAGGACGGTCGGTAAGCGGACTTCGACGGCCACGGGGCCTCCTCGTAGGGCGTGCGTTCTGGTGATGTTGCGATGAATTGCCTGCTGGGCGGCCAGCCGATTGTTGACTGACTTGGTAACCATTCTACAGAGCGGCGCTCGGGGCACTGCCGGGGCCGAGGCTGGCGTTTAGGTCGGCGGCCGGGGCGGAGCCGAGGCCGGGCTGGGCCGACGGTCAGGTGGGCCGGAGGTCAGTTGGGGCTGGGTTCGGGGTCGGGGTCGAGGCCGGGGACGTCGAGCGCCAGGCCGGGCACCTCCACCGGCTCCTCGGTGATCTGGCCATCGGCGATCCGGTAGCTGCGCACCACCGGGTGGGTGTCCCGCAGCGAGATCAGCACGTAGTGCCACCCGGGGTCGCTGGCCTGGCGGACGTCCGTGGGC
This sequence comes from uncultured Acidimicrobiaceae bacterium, assembly GCA_963840435.1. Classification (GTDB taxonomy): domain Bacteria; phylum Actinomycetota; class Acidimicrobiia; order Acidimicrobiales; family RAAP-2; genus Bog-473. The sequence continues at coordinate 38,266 of CAWIYY010000005.1, forward strand.
GACGGGTAGGCGTCGGTGTGGGTGTGCGAGTGGAAGACGCCCATGATGTCGGCGCCCAGGGCCTGCGCCTCGCGGTCGACCTTGAGCATCTCCTTCGGGCCGATCTCGTAGACCATGGCCGAGGCGGCGGCGTTGGCCGTCGGGAACAGATGGGTGGCGTCCTCTCCCCCATAGCTACCGACCAGGAGGCCGCACGCCTCGTCGGGCAGGCCGGCCAGGCAGTGGGCGACCATCTCCATGTACATCGTGCGGGGCAGGCGGAGCACCGGTGAAGGGTACCCTCGTACCCCTCATGGCCAGGGCGAAGAAACAGATCGCCAAGCGGGCGGCGGCCCGGGAGGAGCGCACGGTCGACCGGACGGTCGCCACCAACCGGCGCGCCCGGAGGGAGTACGAGTTCCTGGAGACGTTCGAGGCCGGGATCGTGCTGCAGGGGTCCGAGGTGAAGTCGCTCCGGGAGGGGAAAGCGCAGATCAACGAGGCCTACGCCCGGGTCGACGACGGCGAGATGTGGCTCTTCCAGATGCACATCCCGCCCTGGCAGTACGCCACGGGCTTCGGGTCGCACGATCCGGACCGGAAGAGGAAGCTCTTGCTGCATCGAGCGCAGATCGACGAGCTGCTGGGGAAGACGCAGCAGCAGTCGCTCACCCTGATCCCGGCCTCCTTGTACTTCCGGGACGGCAAAGCCAAGGTGCAGCTGGCCCTGGCCAAGGGCCGGCGGCTCTACGACAAGCGGAACGTGATCATGGCCCGTGAGCTGGAGCGGGAGGCGGCTCGGGCCACCAAGGAGATCAACCGCTGGAGCGGGGCATAACCGGTGGCGGGCGGCGGGGCGTACACTGGCGAGACTCGGTCATGGTGGCCGGGTAACCCATACATGGGGGTGATTGGCTTCGACTTCGGTCGTCAAGGTAGGAGAAGCGAGCCGTGGTCTCCGGAGCCACGTTAAAGAGCCGGAACCAAAAACAAACGCCGAGCAACCTTCGCTCGCGCTCGCTGCCTAGGTAGCGACGTCCGCCCGGTCCCCGCCTCACGGATCGGTAAACGGGCGTCATTTAGTGAGGCTTACTCAGTGGCTCACACCAACTGAACACTGAGGAAACTTTCGTTGGTTACGGGGCGGTACGGCCGCCGGCAACGGTGCCGCCCCCGACAATCCTCTGCCGGCTGCGCTCGGAGAAGGCCTACTGCGGTGCCGGAGGACGCGGGTTCGATTCCCGCCACCTCCAAGGGTGCTCATGGGAAACCGTGAGCATCGTTGGAGGTGCGCCTGGTCCCTCGTAGCGTTCCAGGATGGTGCGCGCCCACTCGATGGCGTCGCTCACCCGGATGCCGGACGGTTGCGGGTTCGTCTTGAGTTCGAGGTTCTCAGGACGATTGTCGCCCCGGACGCCGTTTCGATGGTGAACAGTTTCGCCCTCGTACAAATACCTGCCAAGCAGGTCCTCTGCCACGAGTATGTGCTCGAACACATACGGCCCACTCGTGGCTCGAGGATGACCAGGTGCGGGAACCATGAGATAGCCAGCTTTGTGTCGAGTTCGGCCACCCTTCCAATTTCCGTTCGCCCTTCCCGAGTCGTCTCGGCAGTCACCGCAGGTCTCCGACTTCAGCTGCTTCACCCGGCCACACCCGCAAAGGTCTCGCGATCGGCATGAGGGCACCGAAGGTGTCGACTCGATGGACGAAAGACGCGCAGGCATTCCCTGCACCGTCGACGCTGCACAAAGAAACGGTAACGACTGGTTGTAACCGAAACGACGGTCCGGTCCCACGTAAACCGACAAACGGCTCGCACTTGGATTGACGACGATCAGCTGTTGTGTGACGTCGGCAGGTGGTGTGGATGGGTCCGCTCGATTCCCGCCACCTCCACGATGAATACAGGCCGCTGAAAAGGGTTTTTGCTCTGATCGGCGGCCTGTTTCGCGCAAAAAGACACAAAAAATCAATGTGCGAACCTCTACTTCTCCAGATTACGTGCCACGGCTTCGCGGACGAGATTCTTGAGTGCCTTCTCGTCGATCTTTTCGCCTTCTTTGATATCGATGGCACGCCGTACTTTCCCTTCAAGGCTGGAGTTGAAGAGACCTGTCGGATCATCGAGAGAAGCGCCCTTGTAGAAGGTCAGCTTGACGGCATTCTTGTAGATCTCACCGGTACAAATGCCCCCGTTGTGGTACCAGACCGGAACTCCGGGATTCGTGGGCTTCACCCACTTCCACTCCTCGACGACGTCTCGATCTGCTTCCGTGATGATTCGTCGCACATCGCCGAGCGTCTTGCCCCACCAGTCACCCAGTTCCTTGATCCTCTGGTCCATCAGTTCAGAAGCATTCGTCATGCCGTTCGCCCTCTTTCTTCGTTCGATTCACGGATACACCAACAGAGTTTTCTCACTTTTGGACAGGTTCCAGTTCGAGTGCAGCGAGGGTCTGGGGATCGGAGACCAGTTCGATGGCGGCGATACGCCCTTCGCGCAAGGTGAAGCCGAAGACCGCCATCGGCCGGCCACCGACCGACACCACCGCTCCGGCCAAGCCGTCAACCAAAACGGGCCTGGCGGCCTTCGCCCCGCCAGCGAAGACTTGAGTGACTGCATTGATGTGCCAGACCGTGGTGGACGAACACGATCCGGCGTTCGTCCATCCGTCGAAATTCGTTGGCCAGGTCTATACGGAGTCGGAGGCGCAGGCGCTCGCTCAGAAATGGGCCTGGGCCATGGCGGCCGATGGGCCCGGGTGGCGCCTGGTGGTTCCGTCACCCCGTCCTCAGGAGGTCGTCGAACTGGCGGTGATCGAGGGCTTGCTGGCCACAGGTGCCGGCGTGATCTGCTGTGGTGGCGGCGGCGTCCCTGTGATCCGGGAGTCGGGAGGACAGCTTCGAGGGGTCGAGGCCGTCATCGACAAGGACAGAACGGCCGGGCTTCTCGGTCGTCAGCTGGCTGGTGATCTACTACTCATCCTGACGGACGTCACGGCAGTCCAAACCGACTACGGGACGCCGTCAGCCCAGTCACTCCACCAGGTCAGTGTCGCCGAGTTGCGGGCGATGAGTTTCCCGGAGGGATCGATGGGCCCAAAGGTCGAGGCTGCCTGCGATTTCGTGGAGGCGACCGGCGGACGAGCGGCTATTGGTCGTCTCGCGGACGCCGCGGCGTTGCTCGCCGGCACGGCAGGAACGACGGTATCCAACGTTTGACCGTCGAAGGTGGGGCCTCGATCGTGATCTGCCAACGCGGAGCGGTCTCAACCTTCGCAGCTGTCGTCTCCGGCGACAGAGCCACACCGCACAACAATTGTCGTGATAGAAGGAGAAAGGCCGAGCAATCTATTGGCCTGGGCGAGATCCATCGTGAAGGATGACTCGTCCCGTGACCTCCTCGGTCGCGATGGCGACGACGGCGTTGCGCGCTCCCCCGGCCCACGGGATGATCTCTTGCTGGGCATGCTCAACAAGCTGGTCCGGATCGTCCACCACGCGAGCAGAACCGGTGACGATTACGCTCCAACCATCGCTGAAGGCGTCGTCTATGCGATCGATCTCAAAACCAACCGTGCCCTGCGCTTCGAGCTCCGTCGCTTGCTTCACTGTCGTGTGAAAGAGCACTTCACCGTTCGAAAACCGAAAATTCACCGGGAGTGCCACGGGGCCACGGGATGCGCAAAAGACGACCCGCCCCACTCGTCCGGTTTCGAGGTGCGCACGACACTCTGCTGGCGTCAAGGCTTCGAGAATGGCCCCAGGCAACGCGCCTGCCCTACCCAGCGTCCTGTTCCGGTCGCCCCCAAGGAGGCTCGAGGAAGTGGTGAGAAGGACTCGGGCGATCGCTGTCAGCGTCCTCTCCCGCAGCTGCACATCGGTGTGCTGTTCGAAGTACTCAAGAAAACCAGGATCGATGCCTGCCTGCCGGGCTAGCTCCTCAACCGTGAGTCCAAGCTCCCGGCGTCGGTGAGTGATGCGTCGAGCGAGGTCTCCACACTCAGTGTCCACTGCCTTGTCCATCACCCGAGTGTGCGCTTCAGGCCCCGCAGCGACTAGGGAGGAATGTCCCGCGGAATAAGGACCTATGTCGGCAGTGAACTCCTATCCGAAGGATCACACTCGAGGCATGGGCCATGACCTGCGGATACAGCGCACTGTACGTCTCGAGCTCCCTAGTCTGGAGGGCATGCCATGAGCCAGGCCGCGGCATTGTCGCCACTCGATGCCATGTTCCTCCAGGTGGAGTCCGATCGCACCCCTATGCACATGGTCTCGATCGCTTTCTTCGAAAAGAAATCGCTGCTCGACGAGAATGGCAACCTTCGAATCGAGGATCTCCGCCGGCTCATCTCTTCTCGGCTCGAGATGGTCCCCAAGCTGCGGCAGGTCGCCCGACCAAGCGCCTTGATCGAGGCACCCCCCGTGTGGTGCGACGATCCCGAGTTCGTCATCTCCAACCACGTCACGCGGAGGCGACTCGCTCCGCCCGGCTCCAACGCCGGGCTGCTCGAACTCTGCGCCGAGGTCGTCTCGACCCCCCTGACCCAGGGCCGACCCCTATGGGAACTGACCTTCGTCGAAGGTCTCGAGAGCGGCCGGATCGCCTTGATCGAGAAGCTGCATCACTCGATGGCAGACGGTATCGCGGCGGCCGAACTCGCAACTGTCCTCCTCGATCTCTCGCCAGAAGGTCCTCCCGACCGCTTGGCTGCCCGGTGGCACCCCCAGAGCTCGGAGCCGTTCGTCATCGATGCCGCTCGAGACCTCTGGCGCCTGGGCGAGATCGGCGTCCGATTTGGCGCCTGGGCTGGCTGGACCGCACTGCACCCCTTCCGGCGATGCAAGGTGTGGTCGACCAAACTCAGTGCCGCGGCGGGGATAATTCGCGCCGGACCGCTGGCTCCGCCATCGCCGCTGAATCTCCAGACTAGTGGCAAGCGCCAGATTCGTCTCGTTCGACTTCAGCTCGACGACGTGCGCGCCATCGCTCACGCCCGAGGGGGCACGGTGAACGACGTTGTTTTGGCTGTCGTGGCGCAAGGGATACGCGCAATGGCCGGTCGAGCCGGATGGGAAAGTGAGGAGGCGCTCAATGCACTGGTCCCCGTTGGCCTGTCCGCTGGACCCTCCCGGGGTATGGCCAACCGGGTCTCTGCCCTCCTCGTCAAGCTCCCGATCGGATCCGGCGATGTGGAGCAGACACTCGCAACGATCACTGCGCAGACTGGAAGGGAGAAAGAGCAGCACCAGGAGTTAGTCGCCGATGCCGCCCTTCGGCTCCTCGAACCGTTACCGCGGGCCGCACTCCCCGCTTTGGGCTGGTTGGTCCAGCATCAACCCTTCTTCAACCTGATCGTGACGAACGTACCCGGCCCCAACGTGCCGCTCTATGCGCTTGGGGCACAGATGCTGGAGGCATTTCCGCTGGTGCCACTCGTCGGAAATCAGGGCCTCGGCGTTGCCGTTCTGTCCTACCTCGACCAGCTCAACCTGGGCATACTCGTCGATCCTGCGATCTGTCCTGATGTCGATGCCTTCTGCGAGGGTGTCGAGAAGGCCTGCCGTGAGCTCACTGATGGGGTCGTTCCGAACCAAAACGGGAGTGAACGCGAAACGCTCCCTCCGCCAACTCATTTCCGGCGGTGGATGGAGTGACCCCGCATGACGTCAGACGAGCGGGACAACCCACACCAAGCGGGTGCCACCTCCGTCCCTCGGGTGGATCTCGAACGAGCCGCCCAGCTTCTCCGCCCGATCGCGAATATTGACCAGCCCGAGGCCGGGCTTTGCGAGCGGCAATTCAATTCCCACGCCGTCGTCGAGCAGTTCGAGCTCGACTCGATCGCCCACAGCGAGGATAACCTCGTAGCTCGAAGCCTGAGAGTGCTTCCCCGCATTGGTCAATCCCTCTCGAACCACCGCCAGCACGTGGTCGCCGAGGTGCTGGGGTATCGCGTTGTCCACTGCCCCTTCGAACCGAACCTCGGGTCGAACCCTCAAGGAGTCGGTCAACTCCTCGGTAAGCTGCAGGACGGCTTGGCGGAGTCCGCCCGGAAGCGCGGCGTCTCCGAGTTCAAAAATGCTTGAGCGGATTGCTCCGAAAGCTCAGAGTCTCGAGTCGCACCGAGGCCGCCATTTACGCCACCAAGCTCAAGAATCAGGGCTAGGCGGCTCCTCCGCCCGGGCTAAGACTCCTGGACCGCGAGGTCAATGCCCCGCCGGACCAGCTCGAACTCGAGGCGTTCGCGCTCGATCTTCGGATGGACGAAGTTCTTGGGAGCGACGTCGATGCCCTCTTGGGCGGCCAGACAGACCAGGGCCCGGTCATAGGTGACCTCAGCGACCAGGGCCGACTCTGACAGCTGGCCGGCCCCAAGATCATGAAGGGGCAGCGCGGCACGACAGCCGCGCACGTAGTCGAGCAGGGCCTCGTCATCGAGGTCGGTGTCCCAGGTGTCCAAGGCACCCGAGAGGATGGTGACGTACATGCTCACGCCTCCAGTGTGTACCGGACGCAAACGCGCGAACTAGGGAGGATCCTCCCATTCGGGCATGTCAGGTGAACCGGTGTCCATCACAGGACCTTCCTCCCTAGTGCACGGGACCTTCGCGCTCATCTCAAGGAGCCCTCGGACATAGACGATGGGAGCAGATCTCCTCACTGGGAGGGATCACGAACAAGGAGATACACAGATGCGACGCAAAGTTTTCGACATGCTGGCCAGTGTCGGTGGGGTGGTCGTGGTCATCGTCCTGGCCGTTGCCGGCTCACTGCTCTTCGTGGGCTACAGCTTCGCCAACAACTACGTGCACACCCAGCTCGCTCAGCAGCAGATCACGTTTCCTTCAGCCGCTGCCTTCGCCCACCCCGACGGGACCGAGATCACCAAGTCGATGATCCCCTCGGTGTCCCAATACGCCGGACAAGAGCTGCTCACAGGCGCTCAGGCCCAGGTCTACGCCAACGACTTCATCAACGTGCACCTCGCTGAGATCGGCGGCGGCAAGACCTACGCCCAGCTGAGCGCGGCCGCAATGGCTCTGCCCAAGGGTTCGCCGGCCTACACGGCAGCAGAAAGCAAGGTCCAGACGGTCTTCCAGGGCACCACGCTTCGCGGCCTGCTGCTCGAGGCCTACGGCTTCAGCCTGATCGCCGTGATCGCCTTCTGGTGTGCGATTGCCGCGTTCTGCCTGGCCGCCGTCATGGCGATCCTGGTTGCTTTCGGCTTCGCCCACGCCCGGCGGACGGGTGACGATGAGGAGCTTCTCCCCGCTCACACGGCCAAGGGGACGCTCGTCACGGCATAGCTCCAGCAAACACTCCCAGTGAGGAGGCAGCACCGGCCCGTCATGCGGGCCGGTGCTGCGCGTCCGCCGTGACTTCTGCTGCTGGTCAGAGAGCGGTTGAGAGCAACCAGTCGAGCTCGGGAGTGTCACCCCCGCCACGAGTGAGGGCAGTCTGCAGTTGCATGGCGAGACAACGCATCTCCACGGGAGATGCACGGGCATGCGCAGCAAACCACTGTTCTCCTCTTGGACTGGCGAAGACCCGTCGCCAATAGGCAACCACGGCGGGTCCAGGCAAACTGTAAAGGACACGAAGATTGGTCGGAACCTCGGCGTTCCCACGTGATCGAAGGGCCGCGAACCCTTGTCGGGTCGCTCGTACCATCAGACGCACCGCGCCTGGGTCTGCCGCCAACGCGGCTGCGTCGGTTCCGCAGCGGTAGAGGCTGAAGACGATGGGGAGGATGAACGAAGCATGAGCCAGCATCCAAGCGTCGACATCAGCGCAGATCCTCACGGAAAACCCGGCATCGTCAAACATCTTCTTCAGTCGCAGGACCCGAGGTGTCGTCTCGCCGTTCAGTTCTCCGAGCATGGTCTTCTGCTGGCTAATCGTGACGTACCTGACGACAGAACCGGCTCGAACACCTCCGACCGCGGGAAATCCGAAGAGCACTCGACTTCCAAGGTCGCTGGCAAGCTCTGCCGGGCGACCAGCGACATTGCCGAAGAACAGCACGTCTGAGCCGTTGGCAATCGCTGTCCTTAGGAGCCCGAATGTGCTGTTTAGTTGTTCGAATCGGACCGTGACCAGCGCCAGGTCATACCGTTCGTTCGATACTTCGCTCACTGCGTGCATTGGCAGCACCACCCGCTCGCCGGATGTTGCCTCCTCCAGAACGACGCCCTCAGCCCTGAGTTGGGAGTACCGATGACCACGGGCCAACAGGGTCACCTCGTGTCCTCGCAGCTCTAGTTTGCCGGCATACGCGCTGCCAACCACGCCGGCACCCAGCACGAGGACCCGCAAGTGAGGTAGCTCCCTTCCAGTCGTGACAACTGCACGTACTCTGCGCGGCAGAACCTCTGCTCCTAATCACAGCTAGCTTCACACAATGGTGGCCGCACGCGTGTCCCACTCCTAAGGATCGAGCCCTATTGATCAAATGGGGATGTTCTTCCTGGGGACCCCACCCAAGCGACGGCCCCCGCTCCGGAAACGACGCCCGTGGGCCACCGCGAGTCAAAACCTCTTACAAAGACGCTCCTTCCCCTTCGCCGGCGTGCGGGCGAAGGTGTACCACCAGGATTCCGATCATGACCGCGACCGTTACGATCACCACCGCGACGAACGGAAACACGTTGTAGGGGGAGGGCTGCCCGGGTTTACAGAGTTCGACGAAGGGCACGATGAGGGTAACGGATCCCACGGCAGGGACCAGTCCGTGACGCCAGACAGAAAACGAGTTCCTATGACGGCGCCACATGAAGAGAGGGAGTGACAGCATCGTCAGGAAGTAGACGAACAAGATGACGATCGTTCCCATGGTCGAACACTCGGCGTAGAGGCCTACCGGATCCATTGATCCCGTGTCTCCGCTTATGAGGTGTGATATCCACCAGAACCCGACAATCCCAAGACCTAATGCTGCCATAGCAAACAACGCAATGGACGGCGTGTCGGACTGCGCGCGAGTACGACCCAGTGGTGCCGGCAGGAGCCCGTTTCGACCGCCATCGAAGAGCATACGAGCCTGGGAGTTGACACCGGCGACCAGAGTGGCCAGAACCGAGACGATGCCGGCGATCCACGCGAGGACGGCGGCGGATCCGATGTATTCGTCCGCCACGGTGAGGAACGGCACGGACGAGCGCCCGATAGACGAGATGTCGTAGTTGAAACCGGTGACGGTCGCATACGCAAAGAAGACGAAGAGGGCACCCCCGATCGCCACCGAGATATACAGGGCTCTCGGGATGGTTCGCCTTGGAGCACGGCACTCCTCGGCGAGCGCTGGACCATTCTCCCATCCAATGAACATGTACAGAGCCAACGGGAAGCCCGCCGAGAGCCCGGCCAGGCCATCATCGACGTGAGCCCAGGAGAAGGGTATGGCCGAGAGCCTGGCGCGCTGATCGACGAGAACCGTGATGCACACGGCCAGCATGATCGCAACCTGCACGACTACGGCTGCGCCGACAGCTTTCGTTGAAAGTTTGACGCCTCGTACGGTCAACCAGATTGCGCCGGCCGTTAGCAGGATGGTGATTGGACCCCAGGGGGGATTCCACGACGTGTAATGCGAGAGGGTCAGCGCCACTATCCCTCCCGACATGGTGAAGACTCCAGCCATGGCGACCGTGTACCCGATGGCAACCAGCACAGCGACAGTAACGCCTGCTCTCGCTCCTAGCGAGGTCTCCACGTAGGTGATGAAGCTCCCCGCCGAGGGCTCCGCCTTGGTGAACTCGGCCACGGTGAAGGCGAGAAACGCGACTGCGATTCCAGCGACAATGATCGTGAGGGGTGCGGCAACGCCTGCCGTGACGGCAATAACTCCGAACGCGAAATAGAAGTCGATGCCCGGGCCGATGTTCGCCACGGTCGAAGCCGTGAGGTCCCCAACACCAAGCTGACCCGACCTGAGGTGGCCTTCGGTCCGGCTCACCAATTACCCATCGTTCCAGCACCCGCCAGTCACAACCTGACCATCCGCCGAGTTTCTCACTTGGCGTCGACAAGACTGTGCCAATCCTGCGCGCACCTATCCCTCGTGTCGTCAGTGAACTGGACTACCCCAATGATTCGGAAGTCGAGATGAGGATCACCGGGCGAGCATGACTGGATCTTGACCTGTCGGACGTGGCCTCGGCGACGCTGATTTCGCCGGCTTCGAGGCTGTCCACATTCCGACTTAACCTTCGCCCTCCGCAACCGTCGAGACGAGATGTCGAAGCCAGATCATACTTGAGGCCGGTGACCACGAACACATGTCGCCATCGGTGATCGCCTCAGAGTCGATGTCAGTAACCGTCTCACCCGGCCCCACGGCCAGTGTCATTCCCCGGCTATGTCCCGCCGCCGCAGGGCAACGGTGCCGATGACAGTGGCGACGATGCCGAGGATGACCATCACGGCACCGCTGGCCCAATCCGGTGGACGCGCCGGTGCGGGCTGCATGTGGTGAAACAGCGAGGTGTCCAAGAACCAGTGATTGATCGAGACGATCCCTCCGAGCAGCTCGACGAGGAACGACCAGGCCAATACGCCGTAGACGACGCTATTGGAGAAACGCGGCACTGTTCCAAGTGCCAAGACGCCGATACCGAGGAGGCAGATCGCGGGTGGGACGATGTTGAGTCCAGCCGCGATGAGGTTCGATGCGGTCATGTGCGCGTGGCCGACGTCGACGCCGACCCAGGCGGCGAGACCAGCCAGTAAGCCGGCCAAGACGATCACCACCACGGCCACGGCAAAGCGGCCGCCGATCCAACGTGAACGAGAGACCGGGCGCACCAAGAGGTGCTCGACGCACCCGCTCGATTCCTCTCGGCGGGCCTGGGACGTTTGGCTGGCGGCAATAGAGGCGACGAGCACGGCGAGAAGAAGGAACGACACGCCGAGGTAGGACCCGATTTCTCCACCTCGACCACCCAGTCTGGCCAGCGCAGCTTTGGCAGAGGGTGAGGCCCCGAGTGACTGGGCCGCTTCCTTGGCCTCAATACCGAGAAGCAGGCCGAAGGCGCTGACGCCCGCCAGCCATCCGAAGACGGTTGGGCGCACGAGTCGCACGGCCAGGCCCACTGGTCCGTTCAAAAGGGCTGTGTGCGCTTTGGCCTGGGTTCGATCCGGGAGGATCGCCGCCCCAAGGTCGCGCCGACCGGCCAACGAGACCGCCGCGGCGGTCATGGCGCCGGTCACTAGCACGATCGGGACGAGCGCCACCGGCGCAGGGCGGGTCAGCGGTTGAAGCCGGTCCACCCAGCCAAATGGAGTGAGCCAGCTGAGCCAGGTGAGCCCCGATGAGGCGTCCGAAACTATACGGAGGGCATAGAAAACCCCCAGCGCCCCACCGGCGTAGGCGGCGGCCTGGCGACGACTCGAAGCCAGCTGGCTGGTCAGCGCCCCTCCGGCCATGAAGATACCCGCACCAGCCATGATGGCGAGCGCGAAGTACGCCGCTGGACCAGCGCCGATCGAGACCTCGGCGTCACGTCCCACCGCAATCGTGACAAGCGCCGTGAGGGCGAAGGCAACGGCCAGAGCGATGCCGAGGCCGCCTATGGCTTGGGCGGCCGCCCGCCGCCTGGTGGTCTGGCCGGCGGCGAGGAGCTCCCAACGGCCGGCGTCCTCCTCCCCGCGCATGAGTTTGGTGGAGAGGAGCAGCGCCCACACGGCTCCGAGCACGCTGAGGACTCCGAGGGACTTCCACGCCACGTAGCCAGGAACGGTCCCGAGATTGAGTGCCGGGCCCATGAGCGCGTTGATCCCACCGCCGTTGGAGATGGTCCTGGCCACGATGTCCCGTGCTGCCTGCGTGGGGTAGGTCGAAACGTAGGAGAGCGCTTGCAGCATCACGTAGAAGCCGAAGACCAGACCCCACAGCGCGCCGGAGCGCACGGTCTTTTTCGTGATCAGTCGGGCGACGATCGTCGTCGGGTGTCCGTCGAATCGGACGCCTGCACGACCGACCACATCGACGTGCGCGGAGGCCAGGCCGTCAGTGCCCGAGGAGGAGACAGCGGTGTCAAGCGACACTCGGAGACCCATGATCATCGTGACTCAGACCTCGGGGTACTCCGGCGCCTCCGCCGTAGTGGGCCAAGAAAAGCTCTTCGAGGGATGGCTCGCGCGAGAGCATCTCGTGGACACCTGAGTTGGCGAGCACCTTGAGAAGTGGCTCCACGGACCCCTGGACCTGGCACCGGATGACCTGCCCTTCGACCTCCACGACACTGACGCCCGGCACGCGGGAGAGATCGGGGATCGAGCCGTCGAAGGTGGCCTCGACGCTGAGTGCCGATAGGTGACGCATTTCAGCCAGGCTCCCGATGTCGACAAGGACCCCTTGGCGCAAGATGGCGACGCGGTCGCAAAGCGCTTCGACCTCGGAGAGAATGTGCGAAGACAGAAAGACGGTCTGTCCACGCTCTTTGGCCTCTCCGACACTGTGGCGGAAGGTTTGCTCCATCAGGGGGTCGAGACCACTTGTCGGCTCGTCGAACATGAGGAGGTCGGCCCGGCTCATCAGCCCTGCAATGAGGAGGACCTTCTGCCGATTGCCTTTCGAGTAGGCCCGGACTTTCTTCGATGGGTCGAGGTCGAACCGCTTGATCAACTCGTCGCGATACGCAATGTCAGTGCGACCCTGGATCTGGCCGAGCAGGTGCAGTGTCTCGGCACCGGTGAGCGACGGCCAGAGATTCGCCTCGCCGGGAACATAAGCGAGGCGGCGATGGGCCTCGACCGCGTCGCGCTGGCTGTCGAGTCCGAAGAGCTCCGATCGCCCCGACGTCGGCCTGATGAGGCCGAGCAGGAGGCGAATGGTCGTCGTCTTGCCCGCTCCATTGGGTCCGAGATACCCGATGACCTCTCCCTCGGGCACTTCGAGGTTGAGCTTGCTCAGGGCATCAGTCGTTCCGTAAGTCTTGGTCAGCCCTTCGGTATGTATGGCCAGCTGCAGCATGAGTTCCACCTCCTCGGGGAGCCATTGTCAGCGTGAGACTGGTCCCGGTGATAGGGAGGAATGTCCTAAATGACCAAAGAGGTTGGGTCCGGGGCGGCGGCAGGTGCGTCATCTGGTGCGTGCGGTTCTGACCTGCCCGACCCGCTGTCGGCGTGACGAGCACATTGTTCTGAGGGCCCAGCCGTTCGTCTTAGCCCGATTCCACATCTGAGTCGGAGAGGTGGACGATGACGCGGCCGGTGATGTCATCGGGCCGGATGCTGATCAGTGTGTGACGACTGCCTCCAGCCCAGGCCTCAAGGTCAAGCGATTCGAGTCGTTCTGCCTCCGCGACATCATCGATCCTGCGTGCCTTTCCGGTTGCCAGCACGCTCCATCCCTCGCTGATCGCCTCAGAGATCTGATCGATCTCAAAGCTGACCCCAACCTGGGCTTCAAGGGTCTTGGCCTTCGCGTCGTCGGTGCTGAAGACGATCTGGCCGTCGGTGAACTCGAAGTTCACCGGCAGCGCCACCGGACCCCGAGCCGACGTATAGACGATACGTCCAACGCCGCCAGCTGCCAGGTGGGCGTCGCACTGGGCCGCAGTAAGTGTTTCGAGCAGAGGGTGCCGGCCGGCGCGTCCATGACCCGCGGGACGATCCGCGTCGCCGCCCTGGAGAGCCATAGGCGTCGTCTTGAGGGCGAGGGCCACCAGCCCCAACGTACCGGCGCTCAGCCTGGCATCGGAGCTCTTCTCGAAGAATCTGAGGTACGCCGGATCCATTCCGGCGAAAGCGGCCAGTTCGTCGATGCTCATGTCGAGTTCTTTCCTGCGATGCGCGACTCGGCGTGCCAGGTCACTGGCTCGGCTTGTCTCATCCACGGGTGACTCGGCTCCGTGGGATTCCTCAAAGGCGACATGCTCCATGGCATTCCTCTCTTCGACCGTCGGGTGATGCATTCGTCTGTGCCGGCGACGGTGGCCGCCGCGACCTATTCTGCGGATGACTCGGCGCCGATCCAATGCCACCCCGAAATCTCGGGCGGGTCCTCACCATGCAGGCGTCCATAGCGCCTTGCATCGAGGCGCGCGTCCTCCATCTGCTGTCGCAACGCCGCGGTTCGCGGTTCGAGGTGCGGGACCCGGTCGAGGACGTCGATGACGAGGTGAAACCGATCGAGATCGTTCAGCATCACCATGTCGAAAGGCGTTGTCGTCGTGCCCTCCTCCTTGTAGCCGCGCACGTGAATATTGCTGTGGTTCCTCCGGCGGTAGGTGAGGCGATGGATGAGCGTCGGATAGCCGTGGTAGGCGAAGATCACCGGGCTTGACGGCGTGAAGATAGTGTCGAATTCAGAGTCAGTGAGGCCGTGAGGGTGCTCAATGTCCGGTTCGAGACGCATCAAGTCAACGACGTTGACCACCCGTACCTTGAGTTCTGGTAGGTGCTGGTGCAAAAGCTGAGTGGCGGCGAGCGTCTCAAGGGTGGGTATGTCGCCGCAACAAGCCATGACCACATCGGGTCCCGATCCCCCGTCGTTCGAGGCGAATCCCCAGATCCCGAGCCCTCTGGTGCAATGGTCGAGCGCTTCGTCCATGCTCAACCAGTCGTGTTGGGGTTGCTTGCCGGCCACGATGACGTTCACGTAGTTCTTGGAGCGAAGGCAGTGGTCGGCGACCGAGAGAAGGCAATTGGTGTCGGGCGGGAAGTACACGCGGACGATTTCGGCCTTCTTGTTGACCACGTGGTCGATGAAGCCGGGATCTTGGTGTGAGAAGCCGTTGTTGTCCTGACGCCACACGTGGCTCGACAACAGATAGTTCAGCGAAGCGATCGGGCGGCGCCACGGGACCTCAGCGCTGGACTTGAGCCACTTGGCATGCTGGTTGAACATTGAGTCGACGATGTGGATGAACGCCTCATAGCAATTGAACATTCCGTGGCGCCCGGTGAGGAGGTACCCCTCCAGCCAGCCCTGGCACTGGTGCTCGGAAAGTACTTCCATGACCCGGCCGTCAGGGGCAAGATGTTCATCGCCAGATACCATCTCGGCGTCCCAGGTGCGCTCGGTGACCTCGAACACGTTCTGCAGCCGGTTCGACGACGTCTCGTCCGGCCCGAAGAGACGGAAGGTCGAAGGATTGAGGTCGATGGCATCGCGCAGAAAGGAGCCGAGGACACGGGTCGCTTCCCGCATGACCGTCCCCGGGGCAGGCACGTCGACCGAGTAGTCACAAAAGTCGGGCAGTTCGAGGTCGGACCGCAGGAGTCCCCCGTTGGCGTGAAGGTTCGCGCTCATGCGCCGCGCACCGGCCGGTGAAAAGGTGGCGATCGCCTCGACGGGAGCGCCATCGGCCCTGAACAACTCTTCGGGTCGGTAGCTACGGAGCCATGTTTCAAGTTGGACCAGGTGTTCAGAGTTGGTGCGGACCTCGCCCAGGGGCACCTGGTGGGCTCGGAACGTACCCTCGACCGGGAGCCCGTCGACGACCTTGGGGCCAGTCCATCCTTTGGGAGTGCGCAAAATGACCATGGGCCATGAGGGACGACCGGTGGCACCATGCAGCCGAGCCGACGCCTGGATCTCGTCGATCTCGGACAGGGCACTATCGAGCGCCGTCGCCATACGGGGGTGGACCTCGGCGGGACTCTCGCCATCGAACCCGCCTTCGACGAGCACCGGGTGATAGCCGTACCCACTGAAGAGCGCCATCAACTCGGATGCGGGGATCCGGGCCAGCACGGTCGGGGCGGCGATCTTGTAACCGTTGAGATGCAAGATCGGGAGCACGGCGCCATCGCGAGCCGCGTCAAGGAACTTGTTCGAGTGCCAACCGGTCGCGGCCGGGCCCGTCTCGGCTTCACCGTCACCGACCACACAGGCCACCAGGAGATCAGGGTTGTCGAAGGCGGCGCCGAATGCGTGGCTGAGTGAGTACCCCAGCTCGCCGCCCTCGTGGATGGAACCGGGCACACCCGGGCCGCAGTGGCTGGGAACACCCCCGGGGAACGAGAACTGGCGGAACAGCCGCGCCATGCCTTCGGCGTTGCGGGCCACGTGGGGAAACAGTTCGCTGTACGTACCCTCCAACCAGGTATTGGCGACCATGGCCGGGCCACCATGGCCGGGCCCACAGACGAAAAGAGCATTGAGGTCGTTGCCCTTGATGCAACGGCTGAGGTGGGCGTAGCAGAAGTTGAGTCCCGGACTCGTCCCCCAGTGGCCCAAAAGGCGCGGTTTGATGTCGGAGGAGGAAAGGGGCCGGCTGAGCAGCGGGTTGTCCATCAGGTAAATCTGCCCGGCAGTTAGGTAGTTCGCGGCTCGGAAGTAGGCATCGAGCTGGCCGAGTTCACCCACCTGGACCTGGGATGCGGTCGTGGGCACGGCGGTGGTAGTCATCAGACTCTCCTCGGCGAATGGCACCATCCGCCCTCTGAGTCTGCCAGGTATCGGGGTGCCATCTGACATGGTGGGTGTGTGAACGTTTTCGTCGTCAATGCGGGCTCGAGCTCGCTCAAGCTCCGGGTCCTGGACGGGAACGACAGCGTCATGGCCTCGGCAGATCTGGCGCAGCCCGAGCCCGGGACACTGACCACTGTGCTGGAAGGTTTTCTCGACAAGCACCACGAGATTGACGCTGCCGGCCATCGTGTCGTGCATGGCGGAGCGCGCTTCACTCGTCCCCTCCTCCTCGACCAGGCCGCCGAGGGGGTGCTTCAGGAGTTGGCAGACCTGGCGCCGCTGCACAACCCGCCCGCCGTGGCGGCAATCGAGGCGCTGACCGAGCTGCGCCCGGAGCTGCGTCAGGTTGCCTGTTTCGATACTGCCTTCCATGCGGACATGCCCGACCGCGCCTCGACCTACGCGGTGCCACGGGAATGGAGAGACCGTTGGGACATTCGACGGTTTGGTTTCCACGGCCTCAGTCATTCCTGGGCTAGCCGACGCGCTGCAGAGATCCTTGCAACGCCAGTCGAACAGCTCCGCGTGGTGACCGCCCATATCGGTGCCGGCGCCTCACTAGCCGCAGTGTCGGCGGGGCGGTCAGTCGATACCACTATGGGGTTTACGCCGATGGAAGGCCTGGTGATGGCGACGCGCTCGGGCAGCGTCGATCCCGGACTCGTTCTCTGGCTACAACGTCACGGTGGCTTGTCTGCCAACGAGGTTCAGTACGCACTCGAATACGAGTCGGGACTGCGTGGGCTCGCGGTCGGATCAGGCAGCCTCCATGACGTTTTGGTGGCGATGGACGCGGGAGACCAGGATGCTCGGCTGGCCTACGAGGTGTACGTGTACCGCCTCCGAAGCTGCATCGCCGCGATGACGGCAGCCATGGGAGGGTTAGACGCGCTGGTCTTCACGGGTGGGGCGGGCGAGCGGGAGCCTCGCCTCCGGACTGACACCTGCGCGGAACTCGGCTTTCTTGGCGTGGGACCGTTGACGCATCGCAACGAGGAATTGAGCGGAGACAGGCTCATCTCCGAGGACGAAATTGCAGTGCTGGTCGTTGCGGCCCGAGAGGACATCGAGATTGCCCGCCATGTTCGCCAGCTTCTGGGCTAGCTCCGCCGCTCACATCGCTCTCCATAGGTTGCTGATCCCACCGATATTGGGAATTCGGCATGGAAGTTGCAGCTCGGCCAGAGCACAGACCGCTGGGAGGGTGTGGATCTGTGGATAAAAGGAGTCGGATTCATTTGGAGTCTTGAACCCGCGTACCGGGCCGAGGAGTTGAGCGGCACCTTCGTGGCTCCGATGCACCCATCCTGAGTCTGAACTCCCTGATCCCTGCCACAGTCAGAAGGGACTTACCTCTCCATGGGTAGGGACCAAGGTCCCCATTCAGAGTGTCGCCGAATCGGCAACCATGGGATCAATGCCTACTTCGACAAGCCTCAACCCACCCGCAGGCACCAACACCGAGTTCAGAGTGGTAGTCGGCGTCGATGGCTCAGCTTTTTCCGAACGCGCTCTGGTGCTCGCAGCCTACGAAGCGGCGATCCGAGGTGCGTTGCTCCACGTGGTGAGCGCCTACCGGGGGCCAGCGGCGGGCTGGGTCGTCGTCCCGCTCGGCCCCTTCGAGGAGAGCGCGGCTGCCATTGTCAGCCAGTCCCTCGTCATTGCCCACGCCCACTACCCCAACCTCGTCACCAAGGGTGAGCAACGCCAGGGCTTCGCCGGCAACGTGCTGGTTGAAGTTGCCAAGACTGCGTCGCTCCTCGTAGTGGGCTGGCGGGGACGCTCTCCGCTGACCGATCTCCTGATTGGATCGGTCTCTGAGCACTGTGTACGCCGTGCGGCGTGCCCAACCCTCATCGTGCACTAACTGTCATGTTCGCGACCCCCGAGACATTCGTGCCACCCAACTACCCTGCAGCTCTCGAGCGCGACGTGGTCTCGGAAGGCGACCTGCACTACGGCATTCGACCCATCCGGCCAGACGACGCCGAACGACTGGTCGAGTTCCATAGCCACCTCTCACCTCAGTCCTGCTACCTGCGCTTCTTCAACTTCCACCCAACCCTGTCCACCAAGGAAGTCGAGCGCTTCACTTGCGTCGACTACCACGATCGACTGGCTCTGGTCGCTGAGGTCGACAACACCTTGATCGCGGTGGCTCGATTCGACCGCCACAAAGGCACTCCCGAAGCCGAAGTCGCATTCGTGGTGGCTGACGACTACCAGCACCACGGGATCGGGTCACTCCTGCTCGATGAGCTGGTGTTGGCAGCCAGAGAACGGGGCATTACGACCTTCCTGGCCGATACTCTGTCGGAGAACCACGCCATGCTCGGTGTCTTCTTGCACGCCGGCTTTGAGGTCCACACCGAAACCGAGTATGGGACGGTCTCCTTGCGCTTCGACATCGCACCCACCGAGTCCTACCGTCAAGCGTTGGTCACCAGGGAACAGGCACGCCAGGTCGAACCAACCTGCCCTTTACTCAAGATAGCGAGAGCGCGTCGGTGCTGATCGTGGCCGGACCCGCAGGGGCATGCGCCCATGATGGCGGTCGGCTCCACCCCGAACAGCAGGGCCGAATCTTCTCGGTCATGGACGGCGTGCGCGACCTGTATCTCGACGACGAGATCGAGTTCGTCACGACCCCGAAGGCCGCGCTCGAAGATCTGACCCGGGTCCACTCGGTCAACTACCTCACCGAACTCGAGGCTTTCTGTGACCAGGGCGGAGGCGACCTCGACCCAGATACCTACGCCCGATCAGACTCGTTCGCTGCGGCCCGTCGGGCCGCCGGCGCCGGCCTCGAGGCCATTGCTGCACTCGAACGTCGAGGCAATGGGGTCGCCCTCGTTCCGGTGCGACCACCCGGTCACCATGCCGAGCGCGACCGCGCCATGGGATTCTGCCTGCTCAACAACATCGCCGTCAGTGCTGCGTCGTTAACGGCCAAGGGACACCGGGTCCTCATCGTGGACTGGGACGTCCACCACGGCAACGGAACGCAGGCCATCTTCTGGAACGATCCCAACGTTCTCTACGTCTCGACCCATCAGTGGCCCCTCTTTCCAGGCTCCGGCCGGGCCGAGGAGATCGGTGGTCCCGACGCGCTCGGGCTCACTGTCAACATTCCCCTCCCAGCCGGAGCCACTGGTGACGTGGTCCAGCGTGCACTCGACGACGTGGCCGCGCCGGTGATCGACCGGTTCGCCCCGGACTGGGTACTTGTGTCATGCGGCTTCGATGCCCATCGGGCTGATCCGCTCGGCGAACTGGCTCTCTCCACCGGCGACTTCGCCCAGCTGGCCCGGCTGGTGCGTGGCTATGCCCCAGAGTCCGGCCGGTTGGCCCTCTTCCTCGAAGGCGGGTACAACGCGGGGGCACTGCGCACATCGGTCGCCGCCACGCTCGGCACCCTGCTCGACCTGCCGACCGACGTCGAACCACCAACGTCGGGTGGTCCCGGCCGCGAGGCCGTCCGGACCGCGAAGGGCGCTCGAAACCGCGCCATCGACACACTGGGGAATGCGAGTCTGACCGCCGGGGGCGAGTGGTGAGCACGGTGACCACGATCGCAGTTGGTTACGACGGCTCGCCTGACTCGAAATCAGCGCTAAATTGGGTGGCCCACCTGGCGGCCCAACTTCACGCCCGGCTTACGGTGCTCCACGCCGTGGGTCTTTTGGAACACGCCGGGTTGGCCATTAAGGCCGGTCCGCACTGAGACGACGCCATCGGGCTCGCCATCGACGCCGGTCTCGATGAGACGGCTATTGATTGGACCGTGGTCGACGGGGATCCGTGCTCGGCGCTGCTCCGACTGGCCTATCCACCCACACCCGTCGATCTCTTGGTCGTTGGTTCTCGCGGTAGTGGACAGCATCCCGGGACTCTCCTAGGCAGCACCAGTCTCGAGCTGGTCGAGCACGCAGGCGTTCCTGTGGTCGTGGTCCCAACTGTGTCTTCCCCATCTAGTGTCCGGGCGCCGGCAGGGGTGCAATGAAAGCTCTGGTCCTCGACCGGTTGATCGCCCGTGCGCCGGCCATGCCTCTGCGGTTCTACTGGCGAGACCAGCGGACAAGCCATGGGCCATCTGCTCCAAGATGTCAACTTCCCTTTGGCGACAAGCCGCTCATGCCGCTGGCATCGCCGCGGCGGATGAGGGACCCGACGATGCTGGGGTCCTAGCTTGTTGCGCTGTTCGTGATCCCCCGAGCGCAGTGACCACAGCCTCGATACCGGGGAGTATGCGGCCATCGCGGCCCAGCGTTGGGTTCATCTTGCCAATCCGATCGACTTCGTCTGCGCAGCTCGGGAAGGATGGAATGCCGCCGAGCGGCTTCTCGCCTACCGCGATGCCTACCAACTCTCACGGATTCACTCTCCCGCCTCCTAGATGCGGTCTCCTCATACTTCGAGCGTGGGCGTCGGGGCGTAGATCGGCGAGTTGAGTCGGGCGAACAGGCATTTGTGGACTATTGGCGAGCCGGGGCCTCGCGACCGGCTAGGTGCCCGAAAGCCGCGCCCCCGGTTCCAGCAGCAATATGGGGCAGTGATGTAAGAACCGCCGTCGATATTGGGGATGGTCGCCGGCGACACGGCGGGCTTCGCCGAGAGCCTCAGATCGGTGGGAATCGGCCCTGGTTGCCGAGGATCCCTTACGATGCGGGCAGCTTCAGCATGTCCCTTAGAGCCACCTCCAAGTCGGCATGGGAGAAAGAGAACCCGTTCGATTCCAGGACTGCGGGTTGCACCCGGGCGCTCGTAAACAGCAGGGCGTCGGCGAGCTCGGACCCCATCAGCAACCTGGGGCCGAACCTGGGCACTGGCAATCGGGCCGGCCTAGACATCACCGCGCCCAGGGTCTTGGTGAACTCGCGGTTGGTCACAGGATTCGGCGCCGTCAAGTTCACCGGGCCGCCTATGTCGTTCTCCAGGATCCACACAATCGCCCGGATCTCGTCGTCGAGGGTGATCCAGCTCCACCACTGGGCACCTGATCCGAACCTCCCACCCAGGCCGAGCTTGAACAGCGGCAACAGCTTGGGGAGCGCGCCGCCCTCCTTGCTCAAGACAAGGCCGGTGCGAGCGAAGGCCACTCTCATGCCGGCCTCCGCCGCGGGAGCAGCTTCGGCCTCCCAGCGGACGCAAAGCGATGCGAGGAAATCGTCACCCGGGGGGCTCTGTTCAGTGAGGATCGAGTCTCCTCGGTCACCGTAGAACCCGATTGCCGACGCGCTCACCAACACCTGAGGCGGGTGATCCAGGCCAGCCAACGCACCCGCGAGGAGCGCGGTGGAGCGGGTACGACTCTCGATGAGAACGCGTTTGCGGGACTCG
This sequence comes from uncultured Acidimicrobiaceae bacterium, assembly GCA_963840435.1. GTDB lineage: Bacteria > Actinomycetota > Acidimicrobiia > Acidimicrobiales > RAAP-2 > Bog-473. The sequence goes on from CAWIYY010000005.1 coordinate 60,015, forward strand.
GTCCAGCGGCCGTCGCCAACACCTGCGCCGGCCAGGTGGACCACTGCGTCAGCACCTTCGATGCGACGGGCATCGAAGATTCCTGCCTCTGGATCCCAAACGACGGCCACCTCACCCGGTCGAACCGGGCGGCGCACAACCCTGACGACCTGGTGGCCGGAGCGAGCAAGATGGCTACACAGTGTCTTGCCGATCGGGCCGCTCGATCCCGTGACCACCACTTGCATAATCGTCTCAGCATAGGTGCCCCTTTTTGCCACGATCTACATATTCCGCTCCAGACATTGTGGGATGCCGCGAGCATCAGGACTTGTTGCGGTTGATGTCAGGGGGGAGTGGGACTGTGCGGCGGTGTGTTTCCCTGGGTGCAAAGCATGGAGGGATGAGCATCTCCATGTTGCTAGGCGTGGACGGGCGCCCAGACGAGGGTCCACGGTCGCCTCGTCGGAATCGAGTCGCACGAAATAACCGAGAACGGTCCCGGTCATGCCCTCCGTGTGGATACGACCGAAAACAATGTGCCGGGACGCTGATGATTACGTCTACGCGCTGACGGTTGGGAGACTCAGGATTGGCTATCTGACTAAGAGCGCCCTACCGCCCTACCGCCCTACCGCCCTACCGCCCTACCCTCCCAGGAGATTCGGCCGGCCCCGGATCGGGAAGAAGTCGCCCCGGCCCGTTGGGACGTTCCGGAAACCACAGATAGGGTGCATCCGAGACGCCAAATTGAGGGCGCCTGCGAAGGTTGCATCGCTCGAAGTTGTACGAGTTCTGGACCGGTTCACACGACACGAAAAAGACACAAGAGCACAGAAAAAACACCAAATTCCGGTCTGTGACGGTCAATTCTGGTGAGTGACGGACATCGTGGTTTGGCTGCTCACAGAGCATAAATGGCCTCGACGTCGACTTTTGCATCCCCGCTTCGGTCTGTTCGATTCCCGCCACCTCCAAGGGTGCTCATGGAAAACCGTGACCATCGTTGGAGGTGCGCCCGGTCCCTCGTACTCAAGGATGGTGCACGCCAACTCGATGGCGTCGCTCACTCGGCATCCCGAAGGTTGCGGATTCGTCCGCAGTGTCTTCAAGCGTCGCGACATCCTCCGTCAACACGATGCTTTCGCCGCCTGAGCGCTACGGCGTTCGCTCCTCCTTTTCGCCGTGTTTGAAGTGTGATCACCCACGCCAGCAGCGTGTCGGTCACGCGCTGCCGGCACGGGCCAGGGGTCACTGGTGCTGCGGTTCCCTGACGGCACTTCCGGCGGACTCGCCGTTGCTATGGACGCTCGGGTCCAACCGAATGCTGACGCCGGTCGGGTTCGTCGCGGGCGACTCCGGACCCGCTGAAACGACGATGCGATCCCGGCCCGCGGCTTTGGCGCTTAGGAGAGCGGCATCGGCGAGGGAGACCACCTGATCGAAATCTCCGGCCTGGTCCGAAGAGGCGAGGCCGAAGCTGATGGTGAACCGCGGGAGTTCGGCGACGACGATCCGTTCGGCCAGACGTTCGCGGACCCTTTCCAGGACCTTCCGTGCCTCGTCGATGGGACACTCGGGTAGGACGATGACGAATTCCTCTCCGCCGTAACGGCCCGGGATGTCGACGGGCCGAAGAGAGTCTCGCAGAACCTGCGAAAGGGTCCTCAGGGCGCGGTCGCCGGTGGCGTGTCCGAAGACGTCGTTCACATTTTTGAAGTGGTCGAGGTCGCCGTAGGCCACGGCATACCGCGTGCCGGTGGCGTGGAGCTCCCGGACTGCGGTCTCCAAGCTCCTTCGGGTCATGAGCCCCGTGAGGGAGTCACTGTTGGCTTGGGTCTGGGAGACCTCGAAGGCGCGCAGCATCGCCAACCGCTCCGATGTCCTTCGTGCGACCGCCTCCACGTTCTTCTCTATTTCGTCCGACGGGGGCGAGCCGTCCTCCGTCGTCACGTGGAAGACTCCCAGGGAGTTGCCGCCGATGCTCATGGGAACGCAGAGTGCTGAGCAATGTCGGCCCCGGAGGTTGGGACAGGCATCGAGCGCCATGCTGTCGGGGAACACCATGCTCCGCGCCCTCGATGCAGCCGGGCAGTCGTCAGGGGACATCACCCCGCAACCGACGTCGTCGGTTTGGGCGGAACTGACAAGGACCTGCCGGAAGTGGGCTTTGCTGGAATCGGCCAGCAGCAGCTCGGATCGCATGTCCGGAGCAGCCTGGCTCAGGGCCTCGGCGACGAGATCGAAGACGGATGCCTCCGCTTTCGACATCTCGAGGGCGGTTTGGAGACTCGCCTCGAACGCGATCCTCCGTGCGAGGTCGGACTGAATGGCGTCACGCCTGGACTGTTGGCGTTCCACCCGGAGGGCGTGTCGTGTGAGGACCGCGATCACGGTGCCGGCGATGGCCAGGCCGATAGCTATGGACCAGAGGAGATCGACGCGGGCGCTGTTGGCGGCAGCGTGAGCCTGGTCGGCCGTCGTATCGATGCGGTCTGTGACGGTCGCCTGCAGGGAGGCCAGCGTTGCGTCGAGGTTCCCTTCGGCAGACGTCTCCAGCGCAGCGAGATGCGCAGTCTGTGGCGTGTGCGTCCCGCCGGCCAGGAATGCGCCAAGACTCGATTGCGCTGCGAGGTAGGCCGACATCCGGCCGGCCAGACGAGGCGCGAGGTCGGCGTTGCCCGGCACCGCGAGGAGGTGCTGAAGAGTCACATAGGACTTGTTGATGGCGTTTGCGTCAGTTTCGGCGCCTGACACATTCGTTGCGGAAGTCGGCGTGGAGCTGTCAAAAGCTCCTGTCGCGAGCACCTGGAAGGCGGCAGCCGCTGTCCGCATCTCCCTCACTGGCGGGAGAATCACGAGGTAGCGCTGCGTCAGTTGGGCGCTGAGCGACTCGGCCTGTGACGCATTGGCCACCCCGAGAAAGGCTCCGGCGAGCGCGATAAGGATCAGCACGATGCCCAGCAGGACGATGGCCCGGTGGGGCGCATACCACCTCCACGGGTTCCGGGTTTTCGTCTTCGACCCGGTGATCACGGTGGTACATATCGGCGCGTTCGTTGCTCTGCATAAGGCCAAAGTTGTTGCGGCCCAATCGTGCGGCTGACCGATTCCGGCCTACGAGTCCCTCCCGGCACGCCGCTCGCCGCCCTCTGAACGCCTCGAACAGGGTGATTTCGACCCGTCGAGCCCGATCAGCACAAGGTTGGCATCCACCTCGACCATCGGTTGGAATGCCCGCAGTCCATCGCAACGCAGCACTTGGATGCAAGGCAATGGCTGAGCGCGTCGACCAGTCGACGAGCTGTACCTGCACCACCTGCATCCGGGCCACACCCGAACGGGTTTGGGAGCGCTGAATCGGTGGGCGTTTCACTAATGGACCTAGCGCCATACGAGCCTGATTCGTACTAGGGCAGTGTCGGTCGCCCGAGTTCAGCGTGGCCCCTGAGTGACGTCGTCAAAATTCTGGAGCGCTCCGACGGGCCTCTTGCGACACGAAAGGACGCAGGAACACAGACGCACGAAGAGGACACAATAGACACTCCGACTGGGCTCCCAGAAGGCCTCTGCCACGGAGCGGACCGGCTCGCAGAAGTCGGCTGGCAGTACGAAAACAAAGCCCAACAAGATTGAGTTCGGTTGCTCTCTTATCTTGGCCCCCGCCAAGTAGGTCAAAGGGTAACCGAAGGGTGAGCGAGGACACAGAGTGCGTGCGAAGTCCTGCAGCGACCCTTGACAAACCGGTCAACCCTCATTGATCACAATGCCAGTGGTCGACCGCATGCACCTTGTTGGATCTCCAGACCCGTTTACACCTCGGGTGTTCGCTCAGGTGGCCCATTGTGCCGTCCACTCCCCCGCCTCCTGGCCGGAGATGACATTGAGCCGGTTCCACGTGTTGATCGCCGCGATGCATACGACCAACGCAGCCAGGGCCCGCTCGTCGTAGTGCTTGGATGCCTCGTCGAACACCGCGTCGGGAACCGGTTCGGCTTGATCAGCCAGTCGGGTGCCTGCCTCGGCCAAAGCCAATGCGGCGCGCTCGGCGTCGGTGAAGTACGGGGTGTCCCGCCAGGCGGCCAGGGTGAAGAGGCGCTCGTCTGTTTCTCCGCCTTTCTTGGCTCCTCGGGTGTGCATGTCCAAGCAGACCGCACAGCCATTGATCTGGCTGGCCCGCAGGCTCACGAGTTCCAGCGTCGTGCGCGGCAGACCAGACTGCTCGGCCGCCTCATTGACAGCGTTCGAGAGACTCTGAAGGGCGTCGAGGACGCCGGGCACACTGAGGGCGGGACTGGATATTCGAGGTTGCATTGCGTCTCCTTGTCGAAGTGCGTCGGATTGACACGCCACCCTCACTGACACGTCGCCGCCGACGAGTGTGACCGTGGCACCCAAACACGTCGTTGATCAGCGAGTTTCTAAGCGGCTGGCTCTAAGTTCCGCGCTGCCTTCGTCACATCGGTGGCCCCTATGGGGTCATTGTGGTGACCCCATTCAGCGAGGATTGATGTAATGGACGAGAAGGACTGGCTGGCGGAGCGTTTCGAGGAGCAGAGGGGCCATTTGCGTGCGGTCGCCTATCGGATGCTGGGCTCGCTCCCCGAAGCCGACGATGCAGTCCAAGACGCCTGGATCCGAGTAAGCCGGGCCGAGACGAACCAGGTCGAGAATCTTGGCGGATGGATGACGACGATTGTTGCCCGCGTCTGTCTCAACATGCTCCGCTCGCGAAAAGTCCGGCGCGAGGAATCCCTCGACGTGCATCTCCCCGATCCCGTCATCAGCTCAGAGGAGGAACTCGGACCAGAAGAAGAGACAATGCTCGCCGACTCGGTCGGCCTGGCTCTCCTGGTCGTGCTCGATGCTCTGGCTCCCGCAGAGCGTCTGGCCTTCGTCCTCCACGACATGTTCGAGCTGCCCTTCGATGAGATCGCCCCCATGGTGGGTCGAACCCCGACTGCCGCTCGGCAGCTGGCGAGCAGGGCACGGCGCCGGGTCAAAGGTGCTGAAATCCCCGACCCCGATCTCAGTCGCCAACGAGCGGTAGTCGACGCTTTCTTTTTGGCAGCCCGCAGTGGCGACCTCGACGCACTGGTTGCCGTACTCCATCCTGACGTCACCTTGCGGGTCGACTTCGGCCCGGGCCGTCCGGGTGCGTCCCGGGTCGTGCGCGGCGCGGCCGCTGTCTCGAGACAAGCGCGCCTCGGTGCAAATCCAGCGGCACTTCTCCATCCTGCGTTGATCAACGGGGCCGCGGGCGTCGTGATCACGCTGGACGGGCAGCCGCACGGCGTGATGGCCTTCACCGTCGTCAACGACCAGATCGTCGAGCTAGACATAATCGCCGACCCCGAACGCATCCGCAGAGTCGCATCAGAAGTCCTTCGTGGCATGTAAGACCGCCGAAAGGGTGTGGGCGGTCCGGCGGAGATGAGCAGCGCCCATGCCGACACCACCACCACCCGAACTGTCCTTGCTCATCCCGAGGTTCGCAAGCTCTGGGCTGCCACGCTCATGGGATCCCTGGCCCTGTGGATCGCCCAGGTGGCTCTCTTCGTCGCGGTGCTCGAACACCACGACGGCAGCTCCCTGGCGTGGGTGCTCCTCGCCAGCACGGTGCCAGCGCTGGTGGTCGGATTCGCCGGCGGGGCGGTCGTCGACCGCCACGACCCCAGACGAGTAGCACGCCTCGCCGGTCTGGCCAGGGTAGGGCTGCTGGTGGCCGTGGGCGTTAGCCTCGTGCACTCTCTCGCCGTCGGGACCATCGCCTACGCCGCGTTCCTCTGCCTCGGCCGTCTCTCCGGGCCCGCCACTGTCCGTCTGCTCTACGCCGCCCTTCCCACCGACCAGCGAGCCGCGGGCAACGCAGCTTTTGGGACGGTGAGCGGGATTACGACGGTGGTGGGAGCGGCTATCGGCGGCCTCAGCGTCGGCGCCTTGGGAGTCGTCCCCGCATTCGTCATCGCTGGAGCCTTCCAGGCGGTGGCTGTCGCGGTGCTGTGGACGCTGAATCCGGTCCCCCAGACGCCGAAGCCTGTCGAGGACCGCGCCAGCTTGAGATGGTCCATCGTCGAGGGCTTCGAAGCGGTGCGCCGCTACCCTCTCGCCGCCAGCGTCATCTACGTGGGGATCGCCTGGGGCCTGATCGGCGGTGGCTACGACGTTCTCGTCGGCCTCTACGGCACCCGCCTGCTGCGAGGTGGGGGCGGTCTGGCCGTCGGACTTCTCTACGTCGCCGACGGCGTCGGCGTCCTCGTGGGTTGCTTCCTCGCACCCCGGCTGCCCGCTCGCCATCAACGAGGCTGGTATGCGCTCGCCTACGGGCTCCAAGGTGCACTGTGGACCGTGTTCGCCCTCAGCAATGACCTTGTACAAGCCATTCCCGTGCTGTTGCTCATGCGGGTGGCGGGCGGGGTGATCATCGCGCTCGACACCACGCTTCTCCTTGCTACCGTGCCCGACCGCCTTCACGGCAGGATCTACGCGCTGCACACAACTACCTACGGGGCCGTCATGCGCGCCTCCCTGGCCATCACCGGAGCGCTCCTGCTCTCCGTCTCCCCGCGGATCGTGACCCTTGGCGCGGGAGGGGCCTCGATCGCTGTCGGCGTCATCTGGTGGCTGGCCGTAGGGCGAACCTCGGCCTTTCGAGCCGCTCAGGAGCCGCCAGGAAGAGACGGATACCGCGTTTTGGCTATTCCGAGTGTGTAAAGGACAACTGACCTCGGCATACACGTTTGCGTCTCGGTCCGCCATGATTCTCTTAACGGCGAGCGTGGTGATACTGAGGCGAAGGTAGGTGTGTCGATCTCCGCCCGCCCAAGGCTCGATACCGGGTGTCTGCACATCGTGGATCTGCTCAGCGGCACGGACGGGTGGATCGTCCGAGTAGCCAGCACGCTCCACCTTCTTGCATTGCATCGTCGAAGCAACACATTTCTGGGACTGATGTTCCCGCCATTGGGCCCCGGACATTGGGCACTGTTGCGCCTTGGTGATCTCGTTCACACGGCGACATAGGGAACGGGGTGGTCGGCGCCGAGCTCAGCGAAGCGCTCGTTGAGGGCATGTGCGATGACATCGTGGTCATGATCGCTCGGGGCCAGGACTCCGTAGAGGAAGGCCTCCAAATCGAAGCCAGTACCCATTCCTCCCAATTCGAAATAGCGCAACCACAACTCGCCGTGGGAGAGACCCGCTTCCAGCCGGTAGGCATCGAGCGCGTCAATCGCGTCCGCGTCTATCCTCAGGCATCGAGCCCCCATTCAAGCCCGAGCTCTGGCCGTTTGGCAGAGAGCACGATCTCCTCGGCTCTACGCCGCAGTGGAGCCCCGTTGTGGAGCGCCAAGCGCAGGAGGTCCGTGAAGGCCACATCTTCATCGACGCCTTCGCGCTCCATGATGACTCCCTTGGCCAGGGCGATGACCTCTCTCGTTTGCAGCGCCTCTTGAAACCGGATTGCCATCTGTGTTTCGCTTACGCCAACCCCGGCATCACTCAAGATCATCGAAGCCCGCTGAGCAAAGCGGGCAGCCGTCTCTTGAGCCTTGATATCGAAGCTCTCCGCCGTACGCGAGTAGATGTTGAGGGCGCCGACTGGTTCTTCAGCCGTCTTGAGCGGTGAAGACAAGATCGCTTTGATCCCAAGGTCTCGGGCTTGAGGCGTGAACGACGGCCACCTGGTCTCGGTATCGAGCGATTCGGCATAGAACCAATGCCCCTGCGAGAAGGCGTCGACGCAGGGCCCTTCACCTGTCTCGTACTGATTGACGTCCATGGCCATGATGGTGCTGTCGCTCGCCGCCACGGTCGAAAGCACCCCGTTACGTTGCAGCGACACACTTACACCATCGGCACCCTTGACGCAGGCACGGGCAAGGTCGACCACGAGTCGAAGAGCACCGTCCACCACGTCGGGATCAACCGGCATGGTGGTGAACCGGCGGAAATCCTCACTCGCGCCACCAGAACGAGACTGCCTCAAGACGAAGGATGCCGCACCCTGTTGTTCGAGCCCGAGGTGCCCGTGTTCGGGGAGAGTCCCCTCGGGTCCTGACACCTTGGCCCGCTCCGTCATGTCGACGAGGCGGTTCACCAGAGCCGAGGGTGAACGAACTGTCAGTTTCACTCCCGATTCGGCGAGGCGCTTCTCAGCGTTTGAAACGGCCAACAGTCCGGCTGCATCAATGAAGTCCAGCTCCGCTGCGTCGAGGACCATTGAAACGGGTTGACGGTTGACGGCCGCGTCAAGGATGACTCCGAGTTCGAGGCCCTCCCCGTTCTCGAAGCTCCCCCGCAAGGCGATAGTTGCCTCGTCGCCGTCGAATTTGGTGACGACCCCGAAGTCGCGGGTGTCTTGGTTCATGGACAATGCCGATACACGGTGAGGCACCTCATCCATTCGAGGGCCAGCCTGCGCCGCCCACTGCAACGAATCGTCGAACCCAAGCAGAGAACCACGCGCCGGGCCGGCGATAGATAGCCCACGGTGCAGCCGTGCCTTCAAAGGGTGACATCGGGACTTGGCGTCGTCCCGTCGAGTGCAATGGACGGCGCAAGCCGTCCTCGCGGAACCCTCTCGGTTGAAGGTAAGCGAGACCACGCTACACCCGTTCGGCTCAGGCCAAGCGGGGAACAGCAAAGTCTCATTCTGTGCCAGCGTTGTACGACTTGTACGCAAAACCGCCGCCACTGGAGTCGACCGCCGTGAACACCACCTGCCCAGGTTTGATGTCTCCGCTCCATTCTGCTCCTGTTCTCGCTGGAACTGGTCTCGTCCTCTCACCGTTCCGCTCGTCCTTCAACTCTGTCCAATCACAATCCAGCCCATTTCGATCAGCCTTCGGTTCACGCGGCTGCCCGCGGTCTGTAGAACTGGCATGCCCAAACCAGCTCTACCCTAAAAACATATTGATCCGAGCCGTCCAGGCAGACGAGTCCTGGAACAGGAAGCCATGACCGGCATCGGGGTAGATCACGAAGTGAGCTCCACGAATCTCCTGAACCATCTTGTGGACGTTGGCAGGCGGAGTCATAACGTCATCGGCTCCATCGCCGATAAGGGTGGGAACTGAGATGTGCCCGTGGCCCGCTTCCACGGCTCCGGAAGCCCAACTGCTGATCGCGGCATGTTGAAGCACTGCCAGCGCCTCGGGGGCTTGATAGAAGTTCGGGTATCCCGACACGCCATGTATGTACGCCAACTCCTGGGTCACGAGCTGGTTGGCCGGGAAGATGAGCGACATGATTGCGTCGGTGTCGCCGGTTTTCGCGGCATTGACCAACGCCGCCGCGTCGGAAGGACTTGGAGACGTCGCCTTCCCATTTCCCGAATACGTGGCACACAGCACGAGTCGATTCACATCGGATGGATGCAGTACGGCGAGCGCCTGGGCGACCATCCCGCCCATAGACCAACCTAGAACGTCGGGATGTTTGAGGCCGAGGGCTGCAATCAGTGCCGCTGTCTGCTTGGCCATTCCCGACACACTGAGCACGCCAGTCGGCATTGTCGTCTGGCCAATTCCGGCGTTGTCAAAGAGGATGACTCGATGCCGCACGGCGAGCGCATTGACGAAGTCAGGCGCCCAGTCGTCCTGGCTCCCCGAATATCCCATGATGAGAACCAGCGGTTCACCCGTGCCGTCGCTGCGATAGCTGACAGAGCCATCAGATGTGTGAATCACATGGATTGGAACAGTAGTGATAGATGGGACTGTTGCCGAAGCTGCAGTAATCGCACCAAGAGGAGCCAAGGACAGAGCGACCGACACGCCCGCGGCCAGGATCCAGGGTCGCTTCACAGACGCAGCATGCACAAGGAGCTGTAACAAATGCAGCAACCAAATGGCGGAGCCACTTCTCACTCACGCGGACGGTTGAGTCCGCGCGGATTGTAGTCGTCATCCGATCGGAGCCCTTGTGCCGCTGAATCCTTCAGCACTGCACAGTGGGGCACGGCGTAGTCCGCTTTCAATCGCCCTTTCGAGCACCCATTGGTCACATTGGATCTCGTCGCTGAACTCCCCGTCTGCGCGAGAACGGCGTCGAGGTCTGCCCAACTTACAAGGAGCGGTCCAGAGACTTAGGTCATCGACAAATCGGATCGCCTCACTTGTAACGCGTCGTAGAATGCGGAGAATCTTGGACAGCCGTATACCCGGATACGTTCACCTTTGTCCAGCTCGATCGTGACCAGCCCACGCGAGAAACTGTGCTCGGGGTGGACTCCACGGACGTCGCCGATTCGCTCTCGACCTCAGCGTATGGGCGTGCGCCACAGAATCCACTCGCCTGAGAGCGACAACTCACCCACCAACAACCAGAGGAATCCATAGCCAGCACATAGCAAGCTAAGCGTGAAGATGAGGTTGAAATAGAAGTGGCTTCCGCCAGACGCCACCACCACCAGATCAATCAATGCCCACACGGCGAGGACGGCCACGGGGAACTTTCGACCGAGAGGACACGGCGAGTAGGACACGTCTTCCATGGCAGTCTTGCGCTGGTTCACGTCACGCCCTGAGACACGCGACCAAACTCAAGGCTTTCCAGCCTGATGTTCTGGGGCACCTGACACGTATCTACGCCGATGGGAACACCCACCAAGCGCCTTCGGCTGAATCTGTTACTCAGTGACAGCATCCTTTACCTCATGCGCGGCGTCCTTCACGTTCTCTCCGGCCTTCTTCATTCCGGCCTTGGCCTCGTCCGCCTTCCCTTTGTTCTTGAGGTCGCGGTTACCGGTGAGACGCCCGGCGGCCTCCTTCAATCGGCCCTTGACGTCTTGAACCCTGTTCGTTGCCTTGTCTTGAGTGCTCATGTCGCTCCTCTGAGAAAACTAGCGTTGCCGACGACTCGCGAAAATCCGAACTTCGTGAGCTTGCACCTCGGGGAGCAATAAAAGCCGTAACTGCATGCTCCGTGAGCGAACGAGCATTGCGGCTTGATCATGAACGCTCGGATTGAACCTGACCAGCCCGTTCTGCGCGGTTCTCGCCGCACTCACCTGCAGTCTCTCGGGGGAGTATCTTTCAGAAAATTACGGGGCTGCAACAATTCTCCTGCCCGTGAGTCCGCCGACAACGAGCCGGAAGTAGGTGCGGCGCTCACCACCCGCCCAGGGCTCGATCTCCAGCGCCTTGACCTCTTCTATCTGATCCGCAGAGCGGATTGGTTGGACGGTGCCCGTGGCAAGCACACTCCAACCTTCGCTCATGGCGTCATCAATCCGATCGACCTCGAAACTGACCGTGGCCTCAGGGGCGATAGCGGCGACCTCGGATCCCTCGGCCGAGCGGAACACGACGTCACCGCTCAGCATTTTGAAGTTGACCGGAAGGGCCACCGGCCTCTCCTTCGAAACGAAGACCAGGCGACCGACACCTCCTTGAGAAAGCAGCTCGCGACATTCAGCCCCTTCGACCTCGATCAATTTGGGATCGGGGGCCGGGCTCGCCCATCCATGGGCTCGGCCTTGCTCTCCGCCGAGCAGTTCTGGGACGGACGTCTCCAGTGCCAAGGCAAGCCGAAGCAGGGTCGATGATGTTGGCTCGGCCATGGGACTGCTCTCGAGGTACTCGAGGTAGTTCGCCGCCATCTCGCAGCGCTCGGCCACTTGCTCGATGCTGAGGTCGAGCTCCTGGCGGCGACGAAGAATTCTGCGGCCTACGTCTCCGGCATCGCTGAGGGCATCTCGAATCTGAGTCACGGTGCATCCAATGAGGGAAGGCCACAGCTCGGGTCTCTCGATCCCTGATGCGTCGAGGCCAGGTCAACCCGCACGGGTCAGCACGACCTTGAGGGCTCCGGTCTCACCCGCGCTCGAGAAGGTGTCGTAGGCAGCCATGAATTCGTCGAATGTGAAGTGGTGGGTGACAAAACGAGCCGCGTCGAGCTGGCGGGTCGCCATCAGACGGCTCAGCGTCGGCGTCGAGTACGTGTCGACCAGCCCCGTCGTGATGGTCACATCTAAGGTCCAAAGAGTTTCGAGATGGAGAACCGCCGGCTTCCCGTGCACCCCGATGTTGGCGACATGGCCACCAGGTCGCACGAGGGCAGTGGCCAGTTCGAACGTTGCTGGTAGGCCGACAGCTTCGATGGCGACATCGGCGCCCAGTCCGTCGGTGAGGCCCCCGACGATCGAGGCGGCATCCTCCCGGCCGTTGTTCACGATCACATCCGCCCCGAACTGCTTGGCCGCCTCGAGTCTGGCGTCGGAAAGGTCGACGGCAACGATGTGGCTTGGGCTGAAGAGCAGGGCCCCGGTGATGGCGGAGAGACCGATGGGTCCGGCACCGACCACGACCACGACGTCACCGGGAACGACGCCTCCATTGAGGACACCCACCTCATATGCCGTTGGCAAGATGTCGGAGAGCATCAGAAACTCCTCGTCGCTCACCCCGGCGGGTACCAGATACGCCGAGGTATCAACAAAGGGAACCCGCACTTTCTCGGCTTGGGTTCCGTCGATAGTGTGACCGAGTACCCAGCCACCCCCACCCAAGCACTGCCCAAAGCGGCTCTCGCGACAGAACCGGCATTTCCCGCAGGCTGAGATGCACGAGACAAGTACCTTGTCGCCGACCTTGAAGTTTCGAACTGCCGGGCCGACGGCTTCAATGGTCCCCACGGCCTCGTGGCCGAGGATCCGTCCGGGCGTCACCTCGGGCAGATCACCCTTCAAGATGTGTAGGTCGCTGCCACAAATGGTCGTGGCGTCGACCCGAACAATTGCATCGGTGTCATCGATCAGCGTGGGGTCAGGCACTTCGTCCCAACTCTTGGCATTTGGTCCGTGGTAGACGAGTGCTTTCATTGCATATTCCCTTGTTCGCTATGGTCGAGGTTGAGCTTCTCGGCGTTTCGTGGACGTCGTTGAGGCGCTGTCCACGACCGCCTCAGGGTGTGAGGTTGGTGACGGGAAGTGTGGCGGCCGGCCGTCGTTGCCCCCGACGATCGGCGGACCGGCTGAAGTGACGCCGCCACCAGGCCGGATTGAGCGCATAGCGATCCAAACCGAGATACCCCGCGTTGCGCCAGGCCAAGATGAGTGGCACTTCGAGGGCTGCGTACGCCGGGTTGACTCCGGCTGATCCCGTGAACATGTAGATCACGTTGAGGATGAGTCCTCCCATAGCCGCGAGACCGGTGAACAGCCCGATTACAAGTCCGATGCCAACAGCCAGCTCACCGAGGGCAATGAGCTTGGCGATCCACGAAGCATTCGGGACAACGAAGTTGTGAAGGAATGCCGCCCACCAGCCGTAACTCGCCCCACTCTTGCCGGTGGCGGACCCGAGCACCCCGGCGGTTGCGAAACCCTTGACTCCCGCTCCACCGCCGAACCAAAAGCCGGCCTTCTCGCTACCCCAGATCTTCTGATAGCCGGCGTTGATCCACCAATAACCAAGCACGAGACGCACGGCCAGCCAGATCACGCTGGCGGCTCGGGAACGGAACAGCCAATCGGTGAAGGACAGATTGCGGTTGTTCGCCCTCACATTGCCAGCAAACCACGGGACTCGGTGGTATGCGCTGTCGTCAACACCCGCATTCGTGACGGTCGCAGAGGGACGGGGTAGGACGTGCGTCTCGGGTCCCACAAGGACCGCCGTTCTCCTCCCGGGAGCGGGAGGACTGTGTGCTCAAGGTGAACTCACCCAGCATGTCCTTTGACCTGCAACAAATGCAGCAACAGGAGCGTGGTACGCGACCGTGGGCCACCGGACAAGGCGAAATCCACGCTCGGCGTTTCGAGGCAGCCCTTAGTCCTCGTTTCGAAACGTCAGCGAATAGCCACGCCCAGGTCGATTGACCAGGTCACAGGGGATCTCCAGCCGAACCAGGATCTTGCGCACCCGCGAGACGTAGTTGCGGACTTCCTCTGGAAACAACGCTGAGTCTGACCACGCATATCCCATAATTTGCGACGAGGTGTAGTAGCGGTGGGGGTGGTCAAGCAGGAACTGCAGGAGCTCGAACTCTCGATTCGTGAGCACGGCCTCCTTACCCTTGTGACGTAGGACCCGGCCATCAGGATCGAGCCAGAGCCCTTGGAGGTTCCAGACACGCTGGTACCAGAGGTCGAGACGTTCGTAGTACCCGGCCATTTGGGCTTCGACATAGGTGACATCGACAGCGGCGGCCTGCTGGGCCACTGGGTGGAGTTTGGGTAGCTCCCGCTTCACGCGCTCGAGCAAACCCAGCTTGAAACGGATGAGGTCGTCGTAGATGGACATCCAGTGCCGGGCGTCCTCCCAGTGCTCGGTCTCGATGTCCTCCCCTTCGAGGGGCCCCTGAGCTGGTCCGTTGGGGACGGTGCTCGTCACGACCTCGATCATACGGGGGCATAAACACCGCCCTGTTGCTGATCTTCTTACGCCGCTCGGTGTAGCACTGCAGCATGAGCACCGGTGACAGGTCGCCAGAGCGACCGGACATTGTTGCCGCCACGCGAGGTGGGGAGAACTCGCTCGGCATGAACGACGAGCCCGATCCCGCCTCGGCCACCTTGGAACAGGCCCTGTTCTGGAGGAATATCTACACCGAGATCTTGACCATGGAAGAGGCGGTCCTAGGCCGTATCCACGAACTCATGGCCAGACAATCGCCCGAGGCCCGTCGCGAGGTTGAGCTCACCAACGTTCCTGTGGTGGTGGCTCAGGTCGAACGGTTCCGGGCCAGACTGGGAATCTGGGACTCTCTCATCCACGACGACGAAGACGGGCCCGCTTTGGCCGCGGTGTCACGGTGACTGACGTGGTCACCCCACGTGAGCCGGACCGGCAGGACGAGCTAGATCCGGTCGGGTCGAGAAGCACGGTTCCAAGCAAACGGCAAACTGGGCATACCCGCCTCTCGGCCGCCTGGGTCGGCGTGATGGCCAGCGCCTTAGTGTTGGTGCTGCTTTTGGTGTTCATCTTGCAGAACACCAGATCAGTCAAGATCTCCTACTTCTCCCTGACTGGATCGATGCCGCTCGGGATCGCGCTGCTGCTCGCGACCATCGCCGGCTTGCTCCTCGCCGGAGGAATCGCCTCGCTGCGCATTTGGCAACTGCGCCGCCGCCTGACGAGCGTCGTAGACTGATTTTCCACGCGCTCTTCTGCCACAACACATTCGTGCCAGGGTGGTCGATGTCGAAGGGCGAACCCGTCTGTCTTGCGATCCGGCATGGAAGCACTCGCTGTTGCAGAATTTGCTACGCGGATAGAAACACGCTGCACACGCGTCGCTCACGTTTTCGCACCGTAGAAGCATTGACCTAGCGACGGAACAGGAGCACACCAAATGAGTAACGAGGAGACCGCGGGCGAGCTGCTCTCGTCAGTCAACGACGTCGAGCTCACCAAACCCCCCGATGACACGACGTACTGGGTCGGAGCCATAAGCGACACGGATCTCCTTCACCTAGGTAGCGACAATATGGATCGGGCCCCCTAAACCTGCGCAACTCTCCCGCCACCTTTTGCACAAATGACGTACCCTTGGATCTCAGTCGCCAACCGCACTCGTGCCGTTCTCCAACGGTTCGCAGCGCCGGGGCGGTTCGCAGCGCCCGGGCGCGACACGAAAACCACCGAAACACACGGAATTCCGGTCAGTGGCGGTCACTGCCGCAACGGACGGAGACCGCGTTTTACCTGTTCAACGATCCGAATCGCACCTGACCTCGGCATAACCGTTTGCGCCTCAGCCGGTTCGAATCCCGCCACCTCCAAGAGCGGCTCGGCTGCATACGTGCATGTCGGAAGGCTGTTGGAGGTGCGCCGATACTCCGCTGGGCGCCAAGAGACACAAAAAAGACACAAGATCCGCTACCAGAGCGCCAAGAGCGATAGGGGGCAGTCGTCCCGTTACCTCTCGTCACTCGAAAACTGCTGTCCGCCGCGTACGTCGCCCGCGGCTTCAGGACTCTGACGAAACCAACTGCTTGAGCGCCTTGTCGATAACATCGAACGGTTCACGGCTTCGCTCGGCCCGGCAAAGCGCCACTGCTCCCTCGGTCGCCGCGATGATCATGACGGCGAGCCGCTGAGCAGAAGTCTCGGCCACTCCCCCGTCAACCAGCAGTCCGGCCAGATGCACTGTCCAGTCCCGAAAAATCGCCCCGGCGTGGTCAAGGAGATCAACCTCCGACCCAGCCACGGTGACAGCGAGTACGGCACAGCCGGCAGTCAACTCTGAGTTGTCCAAGAGCTGACGCCACAGATCAAGGAACTGTTCGACGATCGCCACAGCGGAGTCGCCCCGCCTTGACTCCATGATCTTCAGTGCTCGTGTGCTGACAAGGTCGAGTGCAGCGTGGACAAGTTCGGACTTTCCTCCGGGGAAGTGGTGGTAAACGGATCCCCTCGGCGAATCGGTTGCGGCCAGTACCTCAGCGAAGGACGTGCCCTCGACCCCCTTCGTGGCCAGGAGCCCGGCTGCTCCCTTCACCATTTTCGTACGAACGTCGCCCTGTGCCATGTCCCCGGTTCTGATCATGCCCCTGCGTCGAAAGTCCTCGGGGCTATGCAATCCATCATAGCTTGGGCTACTATGTCTGCTTACATACATAGAAAGGTCCTGGACATGCCGATGATTGACGTCTATGCCACTGAAGGCACCTTTGAGGAGGGTGGCCGACTGGCAACCGATCTGGCCCGAACGCTGATGGTCATTGAAGGTGTGCCGGACATCCCGATGTTCCGCCAGAACACCGCGGGTTTCATTCACGAGATGCCGACCGGCAGCCTCTCGAACGTGGAGGGTCAGGAGAATTACGTCCGGGTGCAGGTACTCACGAACGCTGGTGCGCTCGACCGCGAAAAGCAGCTTGCCGTGGTGCGTCAGTTCACGGATCTGATCAGCCAGGCGGCCAACGATCCGTCACAAACCGAACGCACCTGGGTGCTCCTGACGGAGGCGATTGAGGGTGGCTGGGGACTGGCCGGCCACGCCAATACAAATGCGGAACTCGTCGACGCTGCACGAGCTCAAATCGCACAGATCGCAGCCGCCAAGGACGGCGGAAACACATGACCGCGACATCTGCTCTGACCCAGTTTTCCATCACCGAAGTGACTCCGGGCTACTGGCGTGTCATTTTCAGCAATCCTCCGATCAACCTCGAGGACCCAGACACCCTCCTCGAACTCCAAGAGTTGGTCGGCATGATGGAGTCAGACGAAGCACTTCGCGCCGTCGTGCTCGAGAGCGCCGACCCGGACTTCTTCATCAATCACTACGACGTGTCTCGAGCTGCTGAGACCCCCGTCGCCCCAGGACCTACTGGCCTCCCAACGTGGCCCGATACGGCGTCACGCCTGGCCACGAGTTCGGTCGTGACCATTGCCAAGATCCGAGGTAGAAATCGGGGTGGTGGCTCCGAGGTAGCCCTGGCGTGTGACCTGCGATTCGCCAGCCGCGAGAAAGCCATTTTCGGCCAACCCGAGGTCGGCGCCGGCATGTTCCCCGGGGGTGGCGGGCTCGAGCGACTCCCGCTTCTCGTCGGGCGGCCCCGGGCGTTGGAGGTCATTCTTGGAAGCGACGACTTCGACGCTGACACCGCGGCACAGTACGGCTGGGTCAACCGGGCCCTTCCCGACGATGATTTGGACGACTTCGTCGACACGCTCGCCCGTAGGATTGCCTCATTCGACAAACCTGCCCTCGCCGAAGCAAAGCGCCTCGTGAATCGACGAACTCTCCCGCGTGCAGAAGATCTCGTCGAGACTCAAGACACCTTTCTCACCGCCTTTTCATGGCCGACACTTCGGGAACGCGGTGCACGGCTGCGGCGGCGGGCTGTCGAAGTCGGACCCGAGTTCGAGCTCCGCTTCGGGCACTACCTCGCGGATCTAGGCGACGAATGAGCTCCCTGCTCGTCTATGCATCCACCGCAAGCGACGCGACTACTGAGAAGTGAGAAACCACTCATGACACCTGAGGTTCCCCAAAGCTCCCTCGAACTCCGCTCACTGGTCACTGAGCAGGGCACAGTGGAGCTCTCGTTGACCGACGTCGATCTGCCGGCTCTCACTCCCGGCCAGGTCCTCCTCCAGGTGGAAGCTGCGCCGATCAATCCATCCGACCTTGGACTGTTACTTGCCGGCGCCGACATGGATTCTGCCGGGATCAGCGGGACACCGGATCGTCCGGTGCTGACCGCACCACTGCCTGAAGGGGCGATCCGGGCCCTGACCGCTCGGGTCGGCGTATCACTACCCGTCGGCAACGAGGGAGCGGGCACCGTCGTTGCTGCCGGAGACTCTCCCGTGGCACAAGGGCTCGTGGGACGGACCGTCTCGGTCGCGGCTGGCGGGATGTACACGCAGTACCGGACCTGTGAGGCGTCGTTATGCCTTGCCCTGCCCGAAGACACCCCGGCGCGGCTGGGGGCGTCCGCATTCGTCAATCCGCTCACCACGCTCGGAATGATTGAGACGATGCGCCGGGAGGGCCACAATGCCCTGGTCCACACCGCTGCCGCATCGAACTTGGGGCAGATGCTGGTCAAGCTTTGCCGGGAAGAGGATGTACCGCTTGTCAACATCGTACGAAGGCCCAAGCAAGAACGGATTTTGCGATCTATCGGGGCTGTGCATGTGTGCGACTCAAGCGCACCCTCGTTCAGGTCCGACCTCACAGAAGCTGTGGGGGTCGCCTCGGCCACGCTTGCGTTCGACGCCACCGGCGGGGGGAAGCTGGCGAGTCAGATCCTCAGCGCCATGGAGGCGGCCGCGTCGGCCTCGATGTCTGCCTACTCGAGGTACGGGTCGACGGTGCGGAAGCAGGTCTACATCTACGGAGGACTCGATCCGAACCCGACCGTGTTGACCAGGAACTTTGGTTTTGCGTGGAACGTGGGAGGGTGGCTACTCACTCCCTTTCTCCAGAGCATCGGTCCGGAGCGGTTCAGTGAACTCCGGGCGCGGGTGGCAGCCGGTCTCACGACGACGTTCGCCAGCAGCTACGCGAATGAGGTCTCACTTGCCGACGTGCTGCATCCGAGCGTCTTCGAGCGCTACGTCAAGCAGTCAACAGGTGAAAAAGTGCTCGTCAATCCACAGCTCGCGCGATAGTCGGTCGAAGAGCGGACGCAAAGTAGTCGTCGGTCATGACGTCAGAGGTCACTACAGGTTGGTGCGTTGAGAGAAGCGCGAAGAAAGTCGTACGCTCCCTATCTCCCAAGAGCGACTTGAGAGTTAGCCAATGCCTGGTGCGAGAGGCGGCTGAAGGGGGGATAACCACTCATGAACCGGTTTGAAGACAAGGTGGCCTTGATCACAGGCGCCGGATCGGGAATCGGGCGGGCCATTACGCGCCGGTTGTGCGATGAAGGAGCCAGGGTTCTCGCCGTTGAACTCGATCTGAAACGCCTGGACGAGACTCTGGCCCTGGTCGAGGGAACCGTCGTCGGCTTTCCCGCCGACGTCGCGGACCCCGATGCTTGCTTCGCTGCGGTGGACGCATGCCTAGACCGGTTCGGCCGGCTTGACGTCTTGGGCAATGTGGCAGGCATCTATCGGGCGGCCCATACAACCGCCATGCCACGCGACGAGTATCGCCGGGTCATGAGCGTCAACCTCGACGGACCGTTCTTCCTCTGCCAAGCTTCTATCCCGCACCCCCTGGAGTCCGGAGGCAACATCGTCAATATCGCCTCCAATTCCGGGATCCAGGGTGTTCCGTACTCTGCCGCCTATTCGGCCAGCAAGGGCGGCATCGTTCAACTCACCAGGTCTCTCGCTGTCGAGTACCTCAAATCGCCCTTACGGGTCAACGCAATCGCGCCCGCTGGGACCAATACAAACATCGCCGCCACCGCCTCTTTTCCAGACGATATTGACCCTGACCTCGCAGGACGGCTGCTTGGACCTCGAGGCCTGACCGAGCCCGAGGAGGTGGCCGCTCTCTTCGCTTTCCTCGCATCGGACGAGGCCCGGTCGGTGACCGGCGCGATTTACACCATCGACAATGGCCTCACCGTCAGCTAGCCACCAAGAACAGGCCCGAGAGAGCCGCCAGGCCATCGACATGCGACAGGTCAATCTTCCCGACACAAAAAGGACACAAGAGCACAAAAAGACGCGTAATTTCGGAGGTGAACCAGGCATTTCCGATCAGTCGATCGGGGTGCGCAGGCAGTGTCCAGTATGGATCGCAGTGGGATAATTAGCTGCCGGCGCCGAGTGGACGACAAGGAGAAGGAGCCCAATGTCCGATCACAAACACCACGAAGATGGCCGCTCTCACGACATCGACTTCAGCGATCCACGAGTGACGGACGCATGGCTCGTCGAAGTCGATACCGAGTTGGATGAGTCCGACAGGCAGGCACTCGCCGAGGAGATCAGTCGCCAGTTTCGCCAGTCACCTGCGGGCGTGTCCAGTTCCGGACTCGAGAGCGAGCTCGAGAGGACTCAGGAAAAGTTGAATTGGGTGCTCCAACAATTGGAGACTCAAGAGTCGCCCGACGTCCGATCGCAGGTTGGTCAGCTACGAGAGCGGTTTGTGAAAGACATCGAATCTCTGAAGAAGAGGATTGACGAATTGCAGTTCGAAGATCCCGAATCCTGAGTTCTTCAGCGGGAACCGTATGTGGACTGTTGGAGGGAAACAGCGCATCACCCGTGACCGTAGGTCCGTCTCTTTGCCGGCTCGGAATTGTTCAAGAGGACTGCGAATTGGCGCGATTTGGTTCCATCATTGGCGGCTGGAACCTCCCGTTGCTGGAATGCGATTTAGTGCGTAAAGCACGGTCCCTACGTGGTTGTACTGCGTATATCGAAGGATTTTGTACAATTGTGAGCCGATAAATCTCATATCAATTAGTTTCGGTGCGTGGGAGGTTCTCAAGAGTCAGCCGTGAGGGGCACCGAGACTTTGCGGAGAGAAACGCGCAACTGGGACATTGATTCGGTCGTCGTGGGGCAGCCCATCGTCGCACCGGGGCCTGTGCTCGTGCCCGGCACCCACTCGGTCCTCGGCGAGAACCTGTTGCTTTGCCAGGACCAAGACAGTGGGCTCGCAGCGGCCATCTCCGTGGATGACACCACGCTCGGGCCCGGTCTTGGTGGCGTGCGGTGGCTGGCGTACCCGTCGTTCGACGTTGCCACCGAAGAAGCCTGCCGACTCTCCCGGGTCATGACCTTGAAAAACGCCCTGGCAGATATCCCCTACGGCGGAGCCAAGTCCGTCATTCTGCGTCGGGAGGCGGCTGAGGCCATCAGCAATCCGCGGCTACGCACCATGCAGCTCTTGGCTTTTGCCCGCTTCGTCACTCGCCTCGGAGGGGCTTACGTCCCCGGGGTGGACATGGGCACCTCGGTCGCCGACCTGGCCACTATCGCAACCGTGACGCCCTGGGCTAGCTGCGCCCAGAACGATCCTTCACCCGCAACAGCTGACGGCGTGTTTTTCGCCATCGAAGCAGCGGTGCGTCACTCGCTCGGCCATCCGCTCGCTGGTATCCGCGTGATGGTCCAGGGCGCCGGTCACGTTGGATCCGCGCTGGCCGAACGGCTCGCCAAGTCCGGGGCCCTGGTCGCGGTCGCCGATGTCGACTCGAGGCGGGCGGCGGAAGTGGCCCAGCGGGTC
This sequence comes from uncultured Acidimicrobiaceae bacterium, assembly GCA_963840435.1. GTDB lineage: Bacteria > Actinomycetota > Acidimicrobiia > Acidimicrobiales > RAAP-2 > Bog-473. The sequence goes on from CAWIYY010000005.1 coordinate 81,585, forward strand.
GGGGGCACCACAGTCACGCCCGAATTGGCCCACGCTCAACCCTGCGAAGTGTTCGCTCCCTGTGCCTCGGCCCGGATCCTCACTCCCCAGTCGATCGTCGAGCTCCGCTGCGCTCTCGTGGTGGGTGCAGCCAACGATGTGCTGGCCGAGCGGTCGGATGGAAGGTTGTTGGCCGAGCGAGGAATCACATACGTGCCCGACTTCCTCTCGAATGCCGGTGGCGTCATACACATCCATGCGGAGCGGGCAGGATGGAATGAAGCGCAGTTGGCCACGGCGCTCGCTGGGATCGGAAGGCGTACAACCGAGCTACTCCAAAAGGCCGACCACGACCACATGCTGCCCCTTGTGGTTGCAGAGGCGATGGCCTCGGAGAGACTTGGCCACACTGTCACCATCCCCGACTGAGCCGGCGGGACCAAAACCGGAACGCTGACTCTCGGGGTGGAACGGGCGAGCGAGCACTCCAAGCGCCACCGACGGGATCCTGCACTTGTCTGGGTTGCGCTCAGCCCCAGTCTCGACGAGTCAGTGGCATTCCGCTGCGGCCTCCGGGTGAAGGCTTCAGTCCCAGAATCTGATGGACTGCGAGCGCACCATCATTGAAGCGATTCGCTGATGCGGCCATGTAAAGCAGCCAGACACGAGCTCTCGCTTCGCCTGCGGTGGAGACAGCCTCAGCCCAACCGGCTTGGAGGTTCTCGACCCAAGCACGCAGCGTCTTTGAGTAGTGCTCACGGAGCGACTCAACATCACGTACCTCGAAGCCGGCTTTCTCCATGTCCAAGATCACCTGGCCAACATCCATCAACTCGCCGTCAGGGAAGACGTAGCGACCGATGAAGCTGCGACTGCCAATTTTAGAACCGCCGGGGGTCGAAATCGCATGATTGAGAAGGCGTCCCTCCGGAGCGAGTAAATCCCACAAGATGGCCAGATATTCTCGGGCGCGAATTGAACCAACGTGTTCGAACATTCCGATCGACGAAATGGCGTCGAATTGCTCCCCTTTGAGCTCGCGATAGTCCTGCAGGCGAATATCGATCCGACCGCTCAAACCCGCATCCACGACTCGTCTCCGTGCCATCGATGCCTGTTGCTTGCTGAGTGTGATGCCCACCACCTTCGCCCCATATCGGGACGCGGCGTGCATAGCCATTGAACCCCATCCGCAACCGACATCGAGCAGTGACATGTTCGTGCGCTCGCTAAGTCCAAGTTTGCGACAGATCAAATCGTGCTTAGCGGCTTGGGCGGTTTCGAGTGTCGCTTCGTCATTGACAAATCGGGCACATGAATATGTCATCGAGGGACCAAGCACCGTCCGGTAGAACTCGTTGCCAACGTCGTAGTGATGCGACACGGCTTCTGAATCACGAGACCGCGAGTGCAGGCGTCCGCGCTGCCGCGCTTCTTCGCTCGGGTGATTCGGCGGCCAACCGACGGCGCCGATTCTGATCGCTCCAGTCCACAGCTTCGGCATCGCCTTCACGCCGATTCTCACGTCCTGCACTGAACCGTTGAGGGCACGGAGCGTCTCATAGAGATCGCCCTCGATATCGAGGTTGCCGGCCACGTAGGCACGAGAAAGCCCCAGTTCTCCTGGGGCCCAGAGAATCTGGCGGATCGCTTCGGTCGTTCGCACCTTCACGACTCCACAACCCTCGACAGGACCTAGACCACTCCCGTCCCAGAATTCGAAACGGACAGGAGTCTTGGGGGACAGCACCGCGTTCATCAGCGGTGCCAATGCGTCTGCTACTCGCGTCCGCCCTCTCCTCCTGCTACCTCGTATCGCAGACTGAGGCCTGGTAGGTGAAGAGGAGGTGACGACCTTGGAGAGGCCCTCCGATCGGTGTTCCGTCGCTTCGACGATTTCCGCACTTCGTATCTTTGTGTCCTGGCTCATCGAGCAACTCCTCTCCGTAGTTCACCTGATTCCGGAGTTGGAGCCATCGGCCCAGCAGGCAGTTCGACCGCCGAACCGGTCCCCGGCGAGTTCCATCCCCGGTCAGCTAGACGGCACTTTATCGCTCTCTCCCAAAAATCGCGCGGGTGCAAATTGAGGAGATCCGAACTCAAGAGATCACTGAAGAGTGACGCGCCTGGGTTGCCATGTACGTGCGTCGATCGTCCAGATGAGACCTTTCGTGCGCGAGGCTTCGGACACCGTGCCGAAGGATGCTGTCCTGGCGTTCGAGGCCGAGACCCAGCGACATCCTGTGTTCTGATCATCGGTGTGTCCGTGACCAGTAGCTATCCAGCGGGCAACCTCTCGACCGACACCCGCCTAGTCAACCTCCGTTGGCCCTTCTCGGCGTCGGGCCTAGCCAGAATTCCAGCAATCCCGAAGGCTGGTTGAAGATCGATCGGCGGTTTACGCCGAGGCGCACACCGAACGGGGTGCCGCGATCGTTCGTGCCATCGTCTGCCTAGGGGAAGGTCTCGCGGCCACCGTCGTGGCCGAAGGAGTCGAGACGGCAGCCGAGCGAGCGACGGTGGAGTCCCTCGGCGTTCGATTCGCGCGGGGCTATCTATTTGCCCGACCCTTGCCTTTCAGTGAGCTCGGCCTGGGCCTCGAAATGGTCAATCTGGCGCGTTAAGCAGGTGGCGGCTGCGTGCCTGCCGCGCGCTATCGACACGCCATCCGACCTGACGCCACGGCCTCGGTCGCCATCCGGTCAATGACCGAAGCTGTTGGACACACCCTGCCGGCCGGCCCGGTTGGAGTCGGCGATGTCACCGTCGCTCAGCCCCTGGACGATCGGGACGTTGACGGACTCGAAGCGCCAGACGAGCTCGTATCGCTACAGGCGGTAAAGCTTGCGGGCGTTGTCTCCCATGACCCGAGCTTGTGTTTCGGGACGCAGTGCGCCCATCTTTTCGGCAACATTTTCGACCGGCGAAGGATAGAGGCAGGTTGGGTGCGGAAAATCGGTTTCGAACATGATCCGATCGTCACCGACGACGTCCATCAGGTGCTGCAGTTCACCATGGCCTTCTTCGAACCAGAAGGTGGCATACCAATTCTTGGCAAAGTACTCGGATGGCTTGTGCTTCATCGCGGCGAAATGATTCGGCGCGTTTTCGGCCAGTTCGTAGTCCATCGTCTCGAGGATGAACGGTATCCACCCGATACCGCTCTCGACGGCGACCATGGTGAGATCCGGGTAGCGGTCGAAGACGCCGGAGAAGATCGTGTTCATCACGACACGGGCGCTGTTCAGGAACAACATGCCACCGCCGATGGCCGGCTTGACATACTCGTCCTGGGACGCCCAAAAGTAGTTTCCGTAAAAGTCCATCGCCGTGTTGCTCGAGCCGATGTGGAAGTGCACCGGCATGTTGAGTTCCGAGCACACCTTCCACAGTGGATCCCACGCCCGGTCGGCGAGGTCGGGGGATCCAGCATCCTGCGGATCGGAGGTCATGTTGATCCCGCGCAACCCGAGCCCCGCTGCCCGCTGCGTCTCTTCGATGCAGAGGTCGACGTTCCATGCCGGCATCAGGGTCATCGGAATGAAGCGGCTGCCCGACGACGTCATCATCTCGGCCATGGCGTCGTTGTAGATCTGCAGGCAGAGCATTCGGAGGGCCTCGTCCGGGATGACGTTGTTCAGCGTCGATCCGCCGAGGCCCACCACGTTGGGGAACAGCACCTGGGCGTGGACGCCGCATTCGTCCATCAACCTCAACCTGGCCTGGGGATCGAAGGCACCCTCATGCACCCAGTCGAGCCCGAGCTCCAGTGCATCAAGGAAGGGAAGCTTCGAACTGTCTCGTGCGACGACACCTCCGCCGCGGGCGAATCCGATTTCGTTGCCATCGACGACCCAGGTTGCGAGACCGTCGCGCTCCTCCATGTGGAGCACGCGGTTCTCGTAGCCCTTCGGGGCCCGGCTGGTCCAGAGATCGTAGGGCTCCGTGTAATGCGTATCTGCATCAATGATCTTGAAGTCCTCAGCCAGTTGTGCCATGTGTTGACCCTTCCTCGTGCTTCCGATGTTCGCGCACCCTCGAACGACGAGTCTCGCCGCACTCGCTCCTCAGCGCCAACCCCCTGCAGGGAATGGGGTGACAGCCTGGTCCGTGACCACCGGGAGCGAGGCCGGTCCTCGACCGATCGGGTCCGAGCAGCCCGAGGGTCATCCCCCAACCGGTTGGTCCGCCGACCCTGAGCCCGACGCGAAGAAGGCATATGAGTACCGGGAATACTCCACACTGTGGCCTCTGGCGCTCATCGACCAGACGGGGCTGGGAGTGGCCTTTCCTCGTGCGCAGGGGGCGAAGGAAAAGCTCCGGGACGAGCCTCAGGGAACGGCGGCAGCCTTGGCCTCGGCGCGCATCTCCTCGGAGTCCTCGGCCAGGAACCAACCTTCCTCGACGAGCTCGTCCAGCCGGCGGTTGAAACGATCGACGTAGTCGGCGTGGCTGCCGTAGAGATGGCGGAGTGTCTCCGCCGGTAGCACTTTCTCGATCCCCACGACGCCGAACTCCGGCGTCCCATCCTCCCGCTCGCCGGGGTTGGAGAAGTAGCGCAGCCGGGGGACGTCCATCTGCGCGCAGCGCACGCCGCCCCGGCTATTGCCGCACTCGTCCTTGGCAAGGAGACCTCTCGGCCCGACCTCGATGCGGTCGGCCTTGGGTGGGACGGTGCCTGTGGAGACCCACTGGACCAGGTGATGCAACCCCATGGAGAAAAGCTCGTCGTGGGGCAAGCTGTTCATTGCCACGTCCTTCGGGACGCGCCCCGCGGTGCCCAGAGGGTCGTTCTGCCACATGGCGTTGTCGCTGTAGGGCGGGTAGCGGGTGCCCATGTGGCCCACCCCGGCCAGCTCGTAGAGCCGGTAGCGGTCGGCCGGTTCGTCGCTGTCGTCGCGGCGATACGGGCGGCCCTCCCGGCCGGCCCGGTTGGGGTCGGCGATGTCACCGTCGCTCAGCACCTGGACGATCGGGACGTCGACGTGCTCGAAGCGCACCGAGGGCGCCCCGCTCGGAAAGAACCCACCGTAGACGGGCGCGCCGTCTTCGTGGCGCTGATCGCCGTGGCCGTTGAGGATGTAGTCGGTCACCACGGCACCGGTCTGGGAGTGGCCGGTCAGGACGAGATCGCGGACGCCGAGCCCGCCGAAGGGCCCACTCTCGCCCGTCAGCGCGGCTCCGATCTGGGCCAGAATGGGCGTCGACAGGACGTTGACCTGACGCATCCGCTCCATGCGGGCCTGGAACCCGGCCGGGTCGCGGGGCACCTGCATCCCTTCGATGCCCGACGTCTCGAGGGGTGGTGCGTCGGACCAGATCTCCAAGGACGCGTAGCGCTCGGCGTTGGTGGGTTTCACGAAGCCGTCGAGCACGCTCTTTTGCGAGCAGACGGCTGCCCACCCATGGCCGGCCCGCATCTGATAGGTAGACGTGTAGATCCAAACGGGAGCGGCGCTCGCTGCGTGCACCGGCTCCACCATGACCGTCCCGCTAAAGCGGGAGCTGTCTCGGGGGCGCCGCACCGTCAACGCCGTGGCGTAGGGGTGACCATCCACCTGGCCCATGGCGAACCACTCCTCCTCGACGTAGTCGAACTGGTCGAGGGACCCCCGGAACGCGCCGGTCGGGACGAACCGCGCAGGTGGATCCACGTCGGGCGGGCAGACAAAGGTGGCCGGCACAACCGTCATGGGACTCCTCCTTGGCCGTGGGAGCGGGTTTTCGTCACCCGCGTCCTTCTCCTTACACCCACACCAGAGCCGGGTCCACCGATCCCGCCCGTGCTCGACCACGTTGTCCGCCTCGTCGCCGAGGAGCGGCCCTTGACAGCCAAGACGGGTCACGTGTGTCAGAGTCTCAGCTTGCAGTTCGGTTCGTCAGGCCTCCTGACTCAGCGCCAGGGGATGGCGACACCGGCTCTCTTCACGGGGGTGACGAGGATGGTGAAGGGCAAGGCGGTTATCGCTGCCGCGGTGATCACGACGAGCATCTCTGGCCTCCTGGGTATCAGCCCAACTTCGGCCGCATCGAGCAGTACTCAGGGAGTGACGGCAACAACGATCCGAGTCGGGATTCCCTATGTCGACGTGGCGGCGGTCAAGGCTGTCGGGGTCAACATCGACTGGGGCAGTGTGCCCGACGCGTTCAACGCCGTCATCAAGAACATCAACGCGCAGGGTGGGATCAACGGGCGCAAGATCGTCCCGTACATCGTGGCGGTGGACCCGACCGGCACTGCGCCCGCCGCCACGGCGTGCACGGAGCTGACCCAAGACGACGGCGTCTTCGTGGCTATCGCCCCGTTGATGGCCACCTGCTACCTCCAGGACAACGTACCGGTGGTCGGAGCCGTGCTCCCCTCGGCCAACGGCTCGAGCGTTGCCCAGGACTTCACCCCGACCCCTCCTGACAATGCGTATGACCCGCTGGAGCTGTCCGTCTTCGAGAAGCAGGGCGTGTTCAAGGGTAAGAAGGTGGCGGTCTTCGGCGGTAATCCGAGCGATCAACATGAAGCCCAGCTCGTCCAGTCCCTTCTGGCCAAGCTTCATGTTCCCGTCGTCACCACAGCGATCGACTCGGCGCCCCAAGGCGACCTCCCTGCGTCCAACTCCCAAGTCCAGGCGATCGCACAGAAGTTCCAGTCCGACGGGGTGAACGAGGTCGTCGCCGTCGGTGACGGCTCCGCCACCTGGGCCCAGGGGCTCTCCGACATCCAGAGCACCTACAACCCAGCCTGGGTGGCCACCAACGAGAATGACTTCAGCGGCGACCTCGGTGCCGACTACAACCCGATCTACCTCAAGAATGTCGTGACCTCGAGCCCGTTGACGCCGCCGGCTGCCATCTGGAGCAGTCCCGGGAACCAAAAGTGTGTCGCCCTCGACCGGAAGGACTACCCGTCCAATCACATCAACGCCTACAGTCCGACACTGCCGGAGTCCGAGATCACCTTCATGGGGATCGAGCTGGCTTGCACCGACATGGCACTCTTTACCGACATCGCCAAGGCGGCCGGCAAGAACTTGACCGTTGGCAACTTCGTCAAGGCCGGCTATGAGCTCAAGAACATCCTCCTGCCGGGTACAAACGCTCCCATTTCTTTCGCGCCGAAGCGGCCGTATGCGCTCGGTCCCGTCTACATGGTCCACTACGACGCCAACACGAAGGAGCTGGCCTTCGCCAACAAGCCGGCGAACGGATAGCCGCCACCGGAGCGAAGACGTCGCCGGTCCGATGTCGGTCAGGCAGCGCCCCCTCGCGGCAGCTGCGTCCACCGAGACCCCTCCGCAGATCTTCGTCGGTCCGAAGTGTGGGACGCGACGCGAAAAAAGACACAAAGAACACAGAAAAGACACCAAATTCCTGTCAGTGCCAGTCATGTCCTGTAGCGGGCGGACATGGCATTTTTGCTGGTCAACGGCCGCAATTGGCACCCGATCTCGGCAAGACCGTTTGCGCCGAGGCCGTTACGAATTTGGCCGTGGCCACCGACGGCGTGTTCTGACGGAACACAGGACATCGGTCGGCATTGGATCCGCATCGTGACTCAGGCCGCGGACCGTTGCGAAATGGATGGCGGCTCGGAGGGTCTCACGCGGCTCGTTTAGGCGGCACCGGAATGTCGTCAAGGTCACGGCTGATAGCGTCCTCATCCTAGGTGGGCCGACGAAAAATAGGACCGTGGGTGGCGAACCGTCGGTGATCAAGCTCGTGCAAGTGCTCGGCAACGTCTGCGCCGTCGCGAACGACGGGAGCACCGTCGAGATCCCGAGCGCGAGCCAACGCAGACTCCTCGGGTTACTCGCTTTGCATACGACCCAGCGGCGACGCACCGAATGGCTCGCCGACGTGCTCGAAATCTCTCCCGGGGCGCTCAGGAGATCCGTGTCGCGACTGCGAGCGGTGCTTGGCCCGGACTCCCTGGTGACAGCGACCACGGGCTACACCCTCACCTGCGACGTGGACGCGGTCCTCTTCTGCAATCAGGTCGCACGGGCATCTGACGCGACCGACCGCATTGCGACCCTCGAGCGGGCCGTCGGGCTCTGGGGCGGAGCCGCCCTCGAGGAATTTGAGGGGGAGGGCTGGGCCCGAGGTGAAATCGCCCGATTGACGGAGATCCACGGGGCTGCCGTCGACGATCTTGCCGAAGAATTCATCTCGGCCTCTCGGCCGACGGATGCGATCGCTCTCCTCGAAAGCCAGATCGCCCGATACCCGTACCGAGACCGGTCCCGCGGTCTCCTGATCCGCGCGCTTGCCCTCGCCGGTCGGCAAGCCGACGCACTTCGGGGTTTCCAGAACTATCGCTCGGTCCTCGCCGACGAGCTCGGCACCCAGCCCTCGCCCGAGATCGTGCGCATCGAGCGAAAGGTTGCCACCGGATGGGACGGTGCGAGCGCAGAGACGGGCACGGACGACACTCGCCGTGCGGCTCTATTTCCGCTCCCGGGATCGCTCTCTCGAAACGATCACTTTCTGGGTCGGTCTGCGGAACGCGAGGCGCTGCTCGCCGAGCTGGCGATGGTTACCACCACGGGTCTTCGCTCTGCATTCATCACGGGTGAAGCAGGCATGGGAAAGACGACTCTGCTCGGCGAGCTTGCGCGGTCCGCCGAGGGGATGGGCGTCACTGTCCTCTGCGGCACGTCGGACGAGACCGGTGTGTCCCTCGAACCTTTCCGGACAATCCTCGGCGCCTGCGTCGACCATGCCGACATCGACTTGCTGAGCGAGCATGTGACCCGATGCGGGGGCGAGCTCGCGAGACTGTGTCCGCGCCTTGTCAGCCGAGTACCGTCAGCACCCCCGCCGACGGAGTCGGACGACGCGACCCAGCGGTTCCTCACCTTCGAAGCGGTGGCGGACCTCTTGTCGCGGATTGCCGCACGCGGACGATTAGTACTCATGCTCGACGATCTCCAATGGACCGAACCGACGGCCCTCCTGTTACTGCGCCATTTGGCTCGCTCTCTTGCCACCGCACCCGTGCTTCTCGTCATGAGCAGGCGTGAGCCAGGGGAGCCGGCATCCGATCAGCTGCGCGCCGCTCTGGCCGAGCTCGAGCGGGGCCCCGTGCGACGGCTTCCGCTCCCTGCCTTCAGCGACGAGGAGATCACGAATCTGGTTGCGGGCCTCCTCCCGTCGACTCCGGACGCGGCGCGGGAGCAAATCGCGGCCAGGGTGCGCCAGGAGACCGCCGGCAACCCCCTCTATGCGACCGCGGTCATCAGGCACTGGGACGAAGCTGGCGGTCCAGGCGGCGCACGGACGATCCCGCCGAGCCTCCGTGAGGTCTTGTGGAGCCGCGTCCACGCGCTCGGTAACGACGCTGCGAACGTCTTGACCACTGCTTCGGTGCTCGGATCCGAATTCCGAGAGGACCTTCTCATCGAGATGGTCGAGATCCCAGAAACACAAACGCGTAGAGCAATCGACTCCTCGGTGGCAGCTGGTGTGCTGGTCGACTTGTCGACCTCCCGCCGGATCCTTCAATTCTCCCACGCGCTGATTGCCAATGCGCTCTACGCCGAGATCGGCACCTCGACCCGGGCCCAGCTCCACGAGCACGCAGTTCGAGCGCTTTCCAAGCGAGCTGACGAATCGAGCCCTGACGTCGTGGTACAGCTCGCCAGGCACAGCACGCTGGCCGGTATGGCGTCCGAGGCAATCCATTGGTCGACGCTCGCCGGCGACGACGCGCTCACGCACCTCTCACCCACAGAGGCAGCGGGGCACTACCGAAATGCACTCGACGTTGCGGTCGAGCTCGGACGACCGCCTGCCGAGCGGGCCGACCTACTCGTTCGACTGGGCGAGGCGCAACATGTCGCCGGCGAAGCTTCAGCTCTCAGCACGCTCGGACAGGCGGCAAACCTGGCACAGAGCAGTGGCAACGACCTGGCCCTCATACGCGCCGCCCTGGCGGCGGACCGCGGCTTCATGCGAACAGACGCCGGAGCACCCGAGTTCCTGGCGATAGTCGAGGCAGCAGTCGCCGTGGCCGATCCCTCCGACACGTGGACATATGCGCGCCTGCTCGCTCTCCTCTCGCAGAGCCTCGTCTTCTCGCCCCAGGCGGCACGCCGAACCGCGACCGCTCATAAGGCGCTGGCTCTGGCTGAGTCTGCGTCGGACCCCGCGCTCCTGGCCCGTATCGCACCAGCCGTGGTCTCGGCGATCTGGGCGCCAGGGACCGCACCGATGCGCAGCGCCGTTGCGGCGAGGGCGCTCACCTCAGCTGCATCCTCTGGAGACCCGAGACTCGAGTTCGCAGTGCGTGTAGTCGCCTACAACGTGGCGGTGGAGTCGGGGGACGCGGCCGTGGCCGCCCACAGCCTGGCCCGGATCCGCGCCACCGCTCGAGCAGTCGGCGAACCCCGAATCCGCTGGATCGCAGGGCTCTACGAGACATTCGACGCAATGATGGCCGGGCGACTCGACGAGGCCGAGGCACTAGCGTCGGCCAACCTGGAGCTTGGAACAGACATCGGGGCTCCCGACGCTTTCACGTTGTTCGCAGGCCAGTACTTTGTGATCGCTACCTTCGCGGGCAGGCATGGAGAACTTCTTTCGCTCGTCGAACAGGCCGCCAGAGAGAACCCTGGTATTGCTCCATTCGAGCTCGCCTATGCGATCACCTGCGCCGTCGTCGGCCGTCGGAACGTAGCGAGCGACATCCTCCAAGCTGGCGTTGCCAGCCGATTCGCGGACGTCCCCGCGGACAACCTGTGGATGACGCAGGTAATCGGCTATGCCGTCCTGGCGATCGAGCTGCACGACACGGACGCCGCAGCACTCCTGCTTCCGGTGATTGAACCATTCGCCACCGAGGTGGCATTCAGCGGTCTGACCAGCCAGGGACCGGTGGGTGCCTACGTGGGCAAGCTGAGCTCATTGCTCGGCCGCCATCAACAAGCCGAAGACCACTTGCGGGCAGCACTGGCTACCGCGACCGCCTTCGGCTGGACGTATCACCGGGCGACCACGCTCCTTGCCCTGAGCCAGGCCCGATACCGGGGGCGGAGCGAGCTGGATCGGGAAGCCCAATCCTGGCTGGAAGAGGCCTCGGACCTCTGCCACGACTTTGGTTTCCGGAGTTGGATACCCCAGGTCAGCGAGCTCCAGGCCTTGATCGCGCGCTCCTGACGCGCCGGTGACGCGCCTCGAGGTCGACGATCTGTCCGGGTGTGCTCGAGGCACCCCAGGGCGGAGGTGCTATCCGATGGTGACTCGATTCCGGACTTACTGCCGAACACTCCTGGTCGGGCCACTGGCCCTCGGAGGGGCACTGGCCGTCTCGGTGATCGGTGGATCGCAGTCCACCCCGCCGGCTGCCGCCACCACCCCGTCGGCCTGGACTGCCTATGTCGTGAGCTACGACGACGACGCCGTCATCCCGGTCAACACGGCGACCGATGCTGTTGGCAGCCCGATCACCGTCGGAAGCGGCCCTTCCGCCATTGCCATCACGCCGAATGCCACTACCGCCTACGTCACGGACGAGGGAACCACGAACACCGCTCCGGGCTTCGTCACCCCCATCGATCTGTTGACGAACACGCCGGGCACGCCTATCCCCGTAGGGTCCGGGCCGGGCGCCATCGCCATCACTCCCAACGGCCTGACCGCCTATGTGGGCAACGAAAACGACGACACGGTCACCCCGATAAACCTGGCGACCAACACGCCTGGCACGCCTATTCCCGTTGGCGCGGCGCCCACAGCGATCACCATCAGTCCCGACGGCTCGACGGCCTACGTCACCCAGGGATTTGCGGACGATGACATCCCGATCAACACCGCTACCAACAAGGCGGGTCCAGGGATCCTCAATACCTACGACGGCTTCGCGTCGGCAATCACGCCCGACGGGGCCACCCTTTACACACCAAACTTCCGGGATAACGGTGTGGCGACTCTCGACCCGGCGACCGATGCCAGAGGGAGCATTGCTGCGCTCGACGATCCCGAGGGAGTCGCCATCACCCCCGACGGGTCCACCGCGTACGTCGCTTACGCCAACACCTTCAACAGCAATAGCAACAATGCAAGCCTCCTCCCCATCGACACCGCCACCGGCAACCCCGGGACACCGATCGCACTGGGCACCAGTGCAGCCGAAGGCATTGCCATCACGCCCGACGGGTCCACTGCCTTCGTGACTGATCAACTGAGTGACACCGTTACCCCGGTGGACCTGGCATCGAGCACCGTCGGCACCCCGATCTCGCTTGGGACCAGCGGCACCAATCCGGTGGCCATCGCCATCACACCCGACCAGGCGCCTGTCGCCCATCTCAACGTGACGTTGGCCCCCAACGGCTCCCCTTCTACCCTCGACGCGTCTGCGTCGACCGTCGCCTACGGGACCATCACCTCCTACGACTGGAACTTCGGTGACGGCACCACCCAGACGACGACGACACCGGTCGTCACCCATACCTACAGCGGCGGGAGCTACACGGCGTCGGTCACCGAGACCAGCTCGGCTGGGACATCGACTGCGCAGGTCTTCACCGGCCAGACGGTGAGTCAGAGCGGGGGCGCCACGGCGACGGCCACGGCCCTCGGGTCCTTGGCCGGCGGTGGTCCGATCGTTGCCGGCGTGAGCCCGGACATCGGTACTACCGGCGGTCCCACCGTGGTGACGATCACGGGATCGGGCTTCACCGGGGAGACCGGGGTGGATGTCGGAGGTCAGGCCGCTACGGACGTCGTCTTCAACAGTGACAGCTCGCTCACCGCAACCTTGCCGGCCCAGTCAGCTGGGGTCGACGACATCATCGTGACGACGCCGATCGGATCGAACGCCACGACGCCGGCGGATCAGTTCACCTACAACCCAACTGTGCCTGCGGTGAGCACGACCTGCGAAACGAGCACCTGCACCATTCCTGTTGTCCAATTCGGTGACGGCCAGGGCGACTCAACCAGCGTGTCCTCGACCGTGAGTTCTGACTGCAACGTGTGCATGTACTCCAGTTCTGTGACCCAGAATCTGCCGACCCCCTGCACCGACGCTCAGGGGTGTTGTCCGGACGGCATGAGCTACACCCAGGCTGAGATCTCGGTGGGCGAATCCGACAACCAGAATACGTCCCCGATTGACGTCCTGACCGAACAGATCGTCCAGGGGCAAGCCGCGTACGCGGAGGGCGTGCCCTATCCACCTCCTCCGGTGCCTCAGAGCACGGTTTGCGCAGAAGCCGAGACACTCTCGAGCGGGTCCTCCAGCAGCGCTCGGGGAACCGCGCCGAACGCGTCGCCTGCGGGGAAGAAGTTCGGTCAGGACCTCCTCCTCGCGAAGTGTGCCAAACCGGCGGTGGCCCCCTGCGTCAAGAAGGTGGCGGTGAACGGCCGAGACGTCGTGACGACGATCATCGTGCCGGTGAACGAGAACGTGACCTTGACGGTTGGGCCACAAGAGGAGACGTTCAAGAGGATCAGGCCTGACAGTGGCGCAGCCGGATCGAACGTGACCATCAAGGGAACCAATCTCACCGAGGTGAACGCCGTCACGATCGGCGGTGTCGAGGCTTCCATCGTCTCGGAAACGGCCAAGAAGCTGGTCGTGACCGTTCCTCCGGGCGCGAGTACCGGGCGCATCACCCTCATCGGCTGGTCTGGAGATGTCTTGTCTTCATCAGCATTCACGGTGACCTGAACCCTTCGCCACGAGCGCCGCTGACGGGAGATCGATCAGCGGCGCTCGTGCTGGGCCGACTATGCGTTTTGGTCTTCACCGGTTCGCCCCATCGAGTGCCGATCGGAGCGAGGGCTCGGCGTGCCGAAGCGACAGGGTCGAGCTGACCTGGGGCCCTCGATCTGTTCGCGTTGTGAGATTCTGAGGCGCTTGTCAGAATCGCAATACGGGGAGAGTGACCGAACTCGCTACCGTCCCCCCGGTGCATCGGCCTTGTGTGTCGATCTTCCCAAGGTCTCCGGCACAGAGGGAACCACAGATCACGCGAGTGACGGGGTACACTCAGCTCGGATTTCTAAACTCGGGCCGTGCCGATCGGTCCGCGCCCCGTCGTCTGAATACTCGGCTCCAGTCATCGCAACGTGTCCCTGAATGGCCAAACGAGCCTCTCCCGACGCCCCGCTGAAGGGTGCATCACTCTCGTACCTGCCGGCACTCGACGGAATTCGGGGTGTGGCCATGCTCGGAATCCTCGGCGTGCACGCCGGTGTCTACCTGACCGCAGGTGGCTTTTTTCTTCTTGACAGCTTTTTCGCGCTGTCGGGCTTCTTGATCACTTCGCTGCTGATCGTGGAATGGCGCACCAAGGGCACGATCCGGCTGGGTGCATTCTGGGCACGCCGGGCCCGGCGATTGTTGCCAGCCCTTTTGGTCATGCTCATCGGCGTGGCCATCATCTACGGCTTGTTCGTCCCGGCCGGTACGTATCCGACGCTGCGCGGAGACGCGCTATCCGCCTTGTTCTATTTTGCCAACTGGCACTACATCGTGTCCGGTTCGGACTACTTCCACATGACGGGGCTCACGTCACCCTTGATCCATACGTGGTCCCTAGCCGTGGAGGAACAGTTCTATCTGATATGGCCGTTGGTGTTTCTCGCTGTATTCAAGATTTTTGGTTCATTGCGCGCCCTGCTGATCGTGGCCATCGTCGGAGCCGTTGGATCCGCTGTCGAAATGGCCATCCTCTACAACCCAACCGACATCAACCGTTTGTACTTCGGCACCGACACCCACGCGCAGTCGGTGTTGGTCGGGGCGACACTGGCGGTGGCCCTCCGCATGTGGGCGGAACGTAGGCGCAAGGGTGAAGAAGGGAACTGGCAGGCGAATACGGCATGGGGTCGCACGGTGCTCACAGGCATCGGACTCACGGGGCTCGCCATCAGCATCGTGTTGTACCTCAGGGTGCAATCGGACGACGCCTTCGCCTACCACGGAGGGTTCCTCCTCGCTGCGCTCGCCGCGAGTGCGGTGCTCCTCAGCGTGTCCTGTGCCCAAACTTCGCCTGTCGCCCGGCTGCTGTCATTCGGTCCGTTCACCTTCATCGGGCGGATCTCCTATGGCATGTACCTCTGGCACTTCCCGCTCTTCACCTTCATCAACGAGGAACGCACTGGCTTGAGCCCATGGCCCCTCTTCGTCGTCCGGGTCATACCGACGATCGGAATTGCCATTCTTTCGTTCTTCCTTGTCGAACGGCCGATCCGTCGGGGCACCTTCCTCACTCGGTTCCGAGCGCAGGTGCTCACGCTCCCAGCCGTGGGTGTGGTCGTCGTTGCCATCGTCTTGGCCACCATGCCAGCCGTCGACATCGTTCCAATTGGAGCCGCAGCAGCAGGACAGCTCTCCACAACGCCGATCACATCTCAGGTACCCACTGCCTATCAGAACGCGCACGTCCGGGTTCTTCTTGTTGGTGACTCGCAGGCACTGACGATCGGCCTGGGACTTCAGGGGGCGGTGACCGCGGACCCTCGAAGATATCGAAACCTCCGTCTTCTCAACGAGGGGATTCTCGGATGTGGCGTCGCCGATGGGACAACCGGTCTCGAACACGATTCGACATTCATCATCGGAGCTCCGTGTACCCCCGATCCGAGTAGCGCAAATTGTCCACCGGGCGGTGCTTTCGGGGGCAAGCAGAACGTGCCCTGTCAGGCCTGGACGGTGGCCTGGAATGATTGGATCAGGCAGTTTCAACCCAACGTGGTCGTGCTGCTTGCAGGTGGAGGAGAGGTGATCGACCGCCTGTATCGCGGAAAAATGACCAACATCTTGAGTCCGGCATTCGCTGCCTACGTGAAGAGCCAACTGGAGAAGGCTGTGCAGATCGCAACAGAGCAGGGGGCACTCATGGTCTTCATGACCAAGCCCTGCCAGGATTCCGGGGAGCAACCAGACGGTGCGCCGTGGCCTGAAGACAGCTCTGCTCGGCAAAATGCCTACAACGATCTGCTCCGTGAGGTAGCCGCCCAACACCCCGGCCAGGTCTACATGCAGGATCTGAACTCGTACGTGTGTCCCGGCGGCAAGTACACGGCAGACTTGAATGGAATTCCGATACGCACGAGTGACGGCGTCCACTTCGACGTGCAGCCCTCGACCGGGGGCACGTACCTGGCACCAGCGATTCTTCCCTTTTGGGTCGAACTTGGCCACCTTCAAGAGGCCCAAACGAATGGCGCGAGTGTGCGCACTGGGGCGCTCCCACGCTTCTTCGCCCCTCAATAGACCTCAAGCCAATTTTTCCTGCGCCCTGGCCCACAAGGAATTGGCGGACACCTTCGACGAGCGGTTCATTCGAGTCCGGCCTTCGGCAGCCAGCAACGCGAAGCCGCTGACCCGAGCTGACTACTCGCTCGCCGTCTGGCGGTCCCCCACCGGACCGTCTGCAGCGTTCACCACCACTGTGTGAAGGTTGACGAATTCGAACAGGCCCTGGTGGGACAGTTCACGTCCGTAACCCGACGCCTTGATGCCGCCGAACGGAAGACGTGCGTCCGAGACCGTCATGCCGTTCACAGCGGTATGCCCGGCGTCGAGTCGAGTTGCGAACGCCTCGCCGGCCGCGAGGTCCGAAGTCCACACCGCGCTGCCGAGGCCGTAGACGCTGTCGTTGGCGAGCCTCAGCGCATCCTCGCGGTCCTGGGCCCGGAGAATCGGGACTGCGGGGCCGAACACCTCCTCTTCGAGGACCGCCATCCCGTGCCGCACGTGATCGAGGACCGTCGGCTCGTAGTAGAAGCCCGGTAGGTCCGGAACTCGTCCGCCAATCAGGATGCTCGCTCCCTGGGCGACGGACTCACGAACCTGGCGTTCGATCGCATCGCGCAGGTCCTCCCGGGCGAGGGGCCCCACCGTCACACCCTCTTCTGCAGGGTTGCCGAGGCGAAGGGTACGCACGTACCCGAGCAGCTTCTCAGTAAAAGCGTCGGCCACCTGCTCCTCCACCACGATGCGCTTGGCGGCGATGCAGGACTGGCCGGTGTTCTGAAATCGACTGCGCGCGGCCCAGGCCGCTGCGGCGTCGAGGTCGGCGTCCCCGAGAACGACGAAGGCGTCACTGCCGCCGAGCTCGAGCACGGTCTTCTTGAGCGCCTGCCCGGCCACGGCGGCCACCGACCTGCCCGCCCGCGTCGACCCCGTGAGGGTCACCGCCGCCACCCGGTCGTCGCCCACGACGGTCGCGGCGAGATCGGCGGTGCGCTCGGGCGCCACGACGAGCACCGACAGCGCCGAGCTCGGCAGACCCGCGGCATCTGCGACTTCGGCAAGAGCGAGGGCACAGCCAGTCGTGGAAGGCGCGTGTTTGAGAACCACCACATTGCCCGCCGCCAGCGCCGGCGCGAGCGCGCGTACGACCTGCCAGTAAGGAAAGTTCCATGGCATGATCGCCAGCAGGACACCCAACGGCACGGGGACCACCAATGAGCGAAGCGCCTCGGTCTCAACCGTTTCGGGCTTCAGGAGGCCCGGTGCATGCTCGGCATACCAGTCACACGTGCGGGCGCACTTCTCGACCTCAGCGCGGCTTTCTAAGAGAGGCTTGCCCATCTCCCTCGTCGCGAGCCAGGCCAACTCCTCTTGGCGTTCACGCAGTGCGATGGCGAGCCGACGCAACCCATCGGCGCGATCTGTCGGCGCGGTGTCCCGCCAGGCGTGCGCAGCCACGTGAGCTTGGTCGAGCAGTCTGTCGAGCTCCTCGGCAGTCGTCTCCTGATAGGTAGCGAGAGGTTGCCCGGTCGACGGGTCGATCGTCGTAATGCTCATGGAGCCTCTCCATTCTCTGGTATGAGAGCAATCCCCTGGCCCGACCCGAAAAAAAGACCTCCGGGGACGTCGGCACTGAGGCGGGAAACGTTACCCGCGACAGAAGATCTTGCCCTTCTTCGAGGCTCAGGCACTTGAGCTCGAGCAGCCTGGTCTCAGTGGCAGCGCGTTCGTGGCCTCCACCTTCGAGTCGCCCCGGTGGCTCGTCCGGCAAGCCGTCGACAAGCTCCGCTTTTGCGTCCGTGCATGCTCGCTTCTCTCGCTGAACAAGCCTGACCTCGAGACCGACCGCTGTCGCCTGTCAGGTGCGGCGCGTCTGCGACGGTGCCGATCTTGCGGCGCGCAGGACCAACCGCGAACCCGAATTCGCAGCCTCGACCGCCTGGGCCGCGTCGGTGATATTCGACGCGGCGTCCATCTGAGCCGACCAGATAGATCAAAGGGTCCTCATTCCAACCCCCGTCACCAGACATCGACGACATCACACTCGGGATTGTTCGTCACGACCTTCAGCCCGTTCGCTTGGCGTCCCGTTGCACGCACCGGCCGACCCCGCTCTCACCCATGCAAGGCCGATCTACTGCCGCTGAACGGCTGAGCTCAGGAAGCCGAGATGACGGTGAGCTGCCCACCTGCCCTCTTGCTGGGCCTCTCAGGCATGCACGTTTCCCTACTCCGGCTTGCCCTGCCCTACCCAGTCTTCGAACAACTCGACCCGTTCGGGGGGCCACGCGCCGTCACACGGCATGGAACCGTTCTTTAGGCGCTCTGCGATGGCGGCAGCATGGGTCTGGACATCCGCGTAGGACCACAGATCGAATGCGTTGCGCATCGAATCACGATCCTTCTCCCGGAACAGCGGCTTGATATCGGCGTCAAAGCTGATCCCCTGCGCTGGCATGTTCACGTCCTCTCTTGGTGGAGCGATGGATGGAGCGACTGTAGAGCGCACCGATGTCGCTCCTGCGAATCAGAGCGACGCCTTTGGCTGCCCCGTGGCGTCCGGACGGCGTGCGGGTCCCGGTCCGAGGTGCGTTGCCACTCGTGCCCAGCAAACGAGCAGGGTGGCTCATCCCGATGTGGCCCCTTTCATCGTGGGACGTCTCCCCGACTCAGTTGGAATCGGGGGACTTCCCGGTCCCGGTCGCACCAAGCGCGCCAGCGGCTCCAGGGGAGCCGTTAGTCCCTGGATTGCCGTTCGATCCCGACCCCGGACCACCGTAGAAACCGCCTCGAGTGCCAGTTCCAGCGGCACCGCCGCTCCCGGCAGGGGTCCCGGCTGCTCCGCCGGTCGCCGTATCGGAGGTGAAGGTGTCCGTCGAGCCGGCAAACCCGCCGTGGACGGTCCACACCGCTCCGCCAATGGCGTCCCCACCCGCTCCGGAGTCTCCACCGTTGCCCCCGTTGCCCCCGTTGCCCCCGTTTCCGCCGATCCCGCCCGAGACCCCGGTTGCCAGGCTCTCGCCGCCGTTGCCGCCCGAACCACCGGCTCCTCCGGGCCCACCAGGTCCGGCTTCGTCGCCCGCGCCTGCCTCAGCCTGGCTGTTCGTGAAGGTGCTCGTGGTGACCGAAGCCGTTCCAGTGAGAACGGCCAGAGACCCTCCTTCGGCGGCGCCACCGGCTCCTCCCGTGCCACCTCGGCCGCCCGTGCTTCCGTTGCCGCCGAGGCCGCCGACACGCCCGGGCTGTCCGGACGAACCGGGGCCGGACCCACCATTCCCTCCTGTGCCTCCGCCCCCACCGATACCGCCGGAGGATCCCGCTCCGCCAAGCCCTCCGCTGCCGGCGGCGGCGGTGTCCGATTCGAAGTTGCTTCCCGTCACGGTCAGATGTCCGTCGTCGGCGACAGCGCCGCCCTGCGCTGCGCCACCCGTTCCGCCGCTCCCGGCTCCGGGTCCCGGGGTGCCGTCCGCTCCCGCAGCCGCCACCACACCTTGGCCGCCGGTTCCGGTCTGACCGGGTGGTGTGCCACTCCCGCCCGATCCGCCGGGTCCGCCCCCGCCGCCGCCACCGCCCTGGCCACCGTTGGGGCCTCCCCCGAAGTTGGGGTACCCGTTTCCTCCGTTTGCACCACCCCCGCCTTCAGCAACGTCGCCGCTGAACGTGGCACCCTGGACCTTGGCGGTGCCCGTGAGGTAGATGGCGCCACCGGCACCCACCCCGCCCGCTCCACCCGGTTTGGCATTCACACTCGCGGCGGCCGGGCTTGCTGCTCCCGCCGCACCCCCTCGGCCTCCTGTCCCGCCGTTGCCCCCGGGAGTGGTTCCGGTTGGAGAGCTGGTACCGGTGGCACCGTCGCCGCCGAGCCCGCCGTTCCCCCCGACTCCACCCTCTCCACCGAGCCCACCGGGGCCACCACCCCCGCCCGAGCCGCCCCGAACCGCATTCCCATCGAAGCTCGTGCCGCCCGAGATCTTCAGCGTTCCCGTGCTGTACACGGCCCCGCCTTCGGCGATCCCCCCTATCCCAGCCGAACCTGGTTTTCCTCCTGGTTGGGCGGCGCCTGCGTTACCCCCGGCGCCTCCCGTCTCGCCAGTCGCCCCGAAGCCGCCCTCGCCGCCGCTGCCCCCAAATCCGCCGTAGCCCGGAGCGCCTCCAGTGCCGCCGTCGCCAGCAGCAGCGTCGTTCGAACTGAACGTGCAGTCGTCAAGGTCGACGGTGCCGGCGCTGTAGATGGCCCCGCCGAAGGCGTCCGCTCCTGCACCGCCCTTGCCACCTTTGCCCGCCAGGCCGCCGTTCCCGCCCGCGCCGCCGGCCGCTCCGGTGCCGCCACTCCCACCAGTACCGCCTGTGACCCCGACGCCGCCCGCACCGCCCTGACCGCCCGACCCCCCGGTGGCGTCGTTGCCGGTCAGCGCGACCGACGTGAGGTCCAGGGTTCCCGACGTGACGTCGATGGCGCCCCCCTCGGCCAACGTCCCGGCCTTCCCAGCTTTACCCGCAGTACCCGATCCACCCGGCCCGCCCGGTCCCCCGGCCGAGGCCCCACTCCCCGGCGTGCCGTTCACAGCGACTGTGCCGTCGACGCCGTTCTTCCCGTTGGCGCCGGTCGCCCCCCGGGCCTCGCCCCCGGAGAGGGTGAGGCCCGGTCCGGTCAGGACCAAGGTCCCGCCGGTCACGTTGAAGAGCTGGGACGCGAAATCCCCGTAGATGTCGACCGGGGACCCGGTGACCACCACGGTGAGATGCACCGACGGCGGGATCTTCACCGGACTGGTCAGGGTCAGGGTGCAGGAGGACGACGTGTCCATGGTGATGGTGCCGCTCGACGCGGCGTGGTGAACGAAGGCCGACGTCGAACAGGTGGTAAGGGTGGCGGTCGTGGCACCAGCCGTGGTCGTCACTCCTATCAAGGCGATGACCGCCGCGCCTGCAGTCACACTCACCGGTAGCAACCGCTTCCAGCTTCGCCGCTGAGCGCTCATCGCTCCTCCGTCCCGTCCGACCGTCCGGGTGCTCCCAGGATGAGCCTACGGCCAGGCCGTCCATCAGTCCATGGGCGGATTTCTTCCTGACGGCCTTCCACACGGTGACCGGCTCTGGAAGATGCTCGACGGTGCCGCTCGGGCGAGCACGGAACCACCTTGCCGTCTCTTTCGTCCGGCGAGGCTGACCCTTGGTCTGGCAGGGCTAGGCTGTCATCACGTTTTACGGTCACAGTTCCTGGATCGCCCTGGTGGTCTTTTTCGGCCTGTTCGCGATGCGGGCGTTCTCCTCTCAGCGTCGCCGACGCGGTCCGCAAAGGAGATCCCCAGCCGCGAGCTCTTTCACCGATCCGTCTTTTCCGATCCAGACGGATGCGATGGACGCGTCGTCCGGCGGTGCCACATTTACCGGAGTACCACCCGGTTGGCTCGTCGACCCGTCCGGCCGACATCAGCAGCGGTACTGGTCTGGGTCTGAATGGACGGATCACGTTTTGGACGGTGGGGTCCCGGGGACCGACCCACCACCACACAACCACGGTCACGGGGCAGCCTCGTAGCCCTTCGCCACCGGACTGCCGCGTCGTCCGGCGTGATGTGCTGCCAATGGACACCCGGGGCCGCAGGACGACCTCGGTGGCTCGTTCCCGAGTCATATCTCAGCTGATCCGCAACAGCAGACGTGAGTCACGTTGCGATACGGGAGCCCGGCGTGAACCGGTGCATCCGAGACCGACACAGGCGAACCGACAGTGGCATTCGCTAGGTACGGGCACCAGAGTCGGCATCATCCTGGAAGAATGATCGCCGTCATCGTCGGGGTTGTGCCCGGTCCCACTCAGGTCTCGAATTGAACGTGTGCCAGAGGGAACGCCAACACCAGCAAGGAGCGATCTCGAAGCCGTCCGCCCGAGAGGCTGATTCCTGTCAGGCCTTCGACACAGCCGATGGCGGCGGGATGGTACCGGCCCCCGTCGTCAGACACGCTGCCTTGATTGCCGGGTTGGGGGCCGCGGGCAACTTGGGTGGTTTCAGGAATGCAGGCTTGCTGTGGAAATCCAGCATCTCGAACAAGCTGTTGGCATTCGCGTCACGGCGGGTGAGCGCAGGGAGATTCCACTTCTCCTCTACTGTCTTGAGAATCGAGGTGTGGTCATAGACCGTGTGGGACACGTAGTTCTTCTTGGAGTAGGGACTCACGACTGCGCACGGAACCCTGAATCCGTACCGGTCGAAGCCTCCGGGGGGATCGCCGGGCACCAATGCCGGTGGGACGTCATCGGGGGTGACTGCCGCCGGCGGGGGCACGTGGTCGTAGTAGCCGCCGTGCTCGTCGTACGTCCAGATCAACATGGTCTTGGGCCAGTTCGGACTCGACATCACCGCGTTGACCACCTGGCCCACGAACTGATCGCCGTACTGAACGTCCTGTGGGTTTTCCTCGGACTGTTTGTCGTAGTTGGGCTCCACCAGACTGAAGGCGGGAAGGGTTCCAGCGGCCGCGTCGCTGAAGAACTGGTCGATCGGGACAACACCACTTCGTAGCGCAGGCTCAGCGAGGAGTGGGAGGAACACTCCGAGCGTCGGCAGGTTCGAGTAATAGTCCTTCCAGGTGATGCCGTGCTTGTTGAATTGCTCGAAGATGACGCCGTTTGGCGGCAACTCCGGGGGAAACGTGTCGTCGATGAGGCCAAGCGAGGTCCCCGCGATCAGGTAGCGGCGATTGGGATCGGTTTGCGCCATCGCCGAACAGAAGTACCGGTCGGCGATGGGAAAGACGCTGGCCATGCCGCAGCTAAATGGGAGGTCCTCCCTGGTGAAGTAGCCCATGGCCTCCGGCGTCGTGCTCGTCACAAACCCCTGACAGGTACCCCCGTCGAACGCTTCGTGGGCTACCTTCCAGTCGTTGCCCACGCCATCGGTCTGACACTCGGTCGGCATGTGGAAGGCGTGTATGTAGTTGCCATGACCATCGGGGTTCTTGGCCGTCGGTTGATGGTTGGATCCGAGCGTGTATCCGTCGCCTCTGCCTATGAGCCCCAGGATGTTGTCGAACGAGTGATTCTCCATCATCAACACAACGAAGTGTTCGATCTCCGGAACTCTGATTGGTACCGGCGGGTCGCTTGGGGTTGGGAAGCGTTCCGGCTTCAAGGACTCCTTTGCGCTCGGCCGCGGTTGCTGCTGCAGCGCTCTGAATCGAGGACAATTGGCCATATGAACCGGCCATCAACGATGCGCCCACCAATCCGCCTCCGAGGAACTGCCTTCGGCTGAGTCTCACCTGTCTCGTCTTTCGGTGCGTTGATTCGCGATGCCCCCGACACTAGACCGAGGGAAATAGTTCGCGGCAGGCTCCGACGTGGGCGTCCGTCGATCTGACCAGACGCGACGGAATTTGTACAAGCGACACTGCCTGAGATAGCGTGTCGGGAACGCACCAGCCTGGTCATCCACGGTTCCTACCGGGATGCTGGCGCCGGCCATCTCTTCGCCGACTCTGATCTGTCACGTGCTTTTCACGTCGACGTAACTCGCCACTTTGCCAACGACAGTCGTGGTGTCGGACAAGCGTGCCAAAGTCCGAGAACAGATCTCGACCAACGGATCGGGGCGTACCCTCGAGTCCGGGTGAGCCCGTCCGGACTGCATGAGAGACCGTGGGCGCGGCCCTGGAAAAGTCGAATGGTCCCCGGATTGCCATGGAGCGGGCCTCTCGAGCATGCCTCATGTGTTTGGCCCGTCGACCGAGCGGTAGCGCCAACGCCAGGTTCACCCAGCTGATCCAGGGGCACCCGATCTGAGGATGCTCGGAGCCTGGGACCCGGAAGTCTCCCCGGTGCTCAATGCAAGGCGTCAGCGACACCGTCGAGGCGCTGTGTCGGAGGTGAGGGATTCGTTCTCTACCGAGGCCAGCAGAGACATCGCCCGACTTCGCCAATACACCTACGTCGGCGGCGCTTCGCCGTTATAGTCCGAAGCCGCGTGAAGGCACTCTCAACGGCCCGTTTCACGGATCACCACGTCGGACGCATCCGAGGGTCGGCGATGCCCGGCGCCGGCAGCGACCGCCTCGCGTCGATGGCGGCGGAATCGTGACCAGTCCGGCGGCTCCGCCGGAACCGGCCCCGGCCCCCAGCGACCCGCTCAAGCTCCTCAAGTCCCGCAGCTATCTGACCCTCCTGGTGCTTGGCGCCATCATCGGCGCCCCGGTGGCGGCCATCGCCTACTTCTTCCTGGAGGGAGTGGCCAGAGTCCAAAGGGAGATCTTCACCGACCTTCCAACGACGCTTGGATTCCATGGAGAACCGCTGTGGTGGCCGCTCCCCTGGGTTGCACTGAGCGGCTTCCTGGTGGCCCTGACGATCCACTACCTCCCTGGCACGTCCGGCCATGAGCCCTCCGAGGGCTTCCAGTCCGGTGGGCCGGTCAATCCGATCGACCTCTTCGGCATCATCGCTGCCGCATTTGCCACGCTCAGCCTTGGAATCGTGCTCGGACCCGAAGCTCCGTTGATCGCCATCGGCAGCGGGCTCGGAGTACTGGCGATACACCTGTTGAAGCGCGATGCGCCGGCCATGGCCAGCGTCGTCATCGGCGGGGCTGGGAGTTTTGCGGCTATTGCCACGCTTCTTGGGCTCGCCACTGGTTGGCGCATTCCTTCTCATGGAGGTCATCGGGCTGGGCGGACCGACGATGGAGTTGGTGCTGCTGCCCGGACTGCTTTCTGCAGGAGTGGGGTCACTCATCTTCGTGGGCCTGGACGATCTAACCGGGTACGGGACCTTCTCGCTGAACATTCGCACATTCCCCACGTCGGGTCACCCACTGGGGCCGAGTTCCTGTGGGCAGTCGGCATCGGCCTCGCCGCCGCGGTGCTCGCCACCAACATCTTCCGTGTGGCCCGGCTGGTCCGGCGTCTTGTTGAGCCACGCAGAATCCTCCTGACGCCGGTAGTGGGTCTGGCCGTCGGCGGCCTGGCAATCGCATTCGCCGCGGGAACCGGGAGGGGCTCATCGGACGTGCTGTTCTCGGGACAGTCCGAGCTCCCCACGCTGGTCCAGCACGCCGCCGGCTGGACGGTCGGCGCGCTCGCCCTCCTCCTGGTCTGCAAGACCCTGGCGTACTCCATCTCGCTCGGCAGTTTCCGTGGCGGGCCCGATCTTCCCAGCCATGTTCATCGGGGCCGCCGGCGGGATCCTTCTCTCGCATCTTCCCGGCTTGCCCATGATCGCCGGCGCCGCCCTCGGAGTCGGAGCCATGACGGCGGGAGCACTCAAACTGCCGTTGACGGCAGTGCTGCTCCCGAGCCTGCTCTTCGTCTCCGACGCGCTCTCGTTGATGCCCGTGGTGATCGTGGCTGTCGTGGTGTCCTATGTCACCGCCGTATGGATAGCACCGAGCGCAGTGGAGACACCCTCCTCTGAGGCGGCTGGACCATGACGTCCGATCAGAAACCCACAGTGGACGGCGTCCGCTCGCGAAAACGCGGGAGTGTTGAGTTTCCAACACTCCCGCGTTCTTGAGAGTCGAGAACTACACGACCCGCACGTTCTGCGCTTCAGGGCCTTTGCGCCCCTCTGCCACATCGAACTCGACCTGCTGGCCTTCATCGAGGGACTTGTACCCACCACCACTGATGTTCGAGTAGTGGACGAAGACATCCTTGTCGCCGTCGGATGGGCTGATGAAGCCGAATCCCTTTTCACCGTTGAAAAATTTCACTGTTCCAGTTGCCATAACTATCTCTTTGCTCTCATTTCTTGCTTTATGCGCCGATGCGCTCTTGTTGCGCCGTTCGTCGAACGGCGGCGATTCTGGTTATCACCGCAGGATGTTTGTCAATGCGGGACGGACTGTGGTGCGATGGAGCGCCGGCTCAACAATCCCTTTGTGGGCCGCTTGACCTGTGAGGCCCAGCCCAGGCCCTCGAACACCCGGAGGACGCCAGCCGAAGGATCGAGCTGACCGCGCTCACAACCGTGGCGTGCCAGCGCGGGAAAGGCATGATGCGAATTGTGCCAGGAGTCGCCGAAGCTGACGACGCTCAGCCAGGCGATGTTTCCGCTGTGGTCGCCGCTCTGGTAGGGGTGTTTGCCGAACATGTGCCCGAGGGAGTTGACGCTCCACGTCACGTGGTGCAGGAGCGCAATGCGCACGAGCCCGGCCCACACCAACGCGAGGGTCGCGCCCACCAGTGAGCCGGTGATGGCCCAACCCAACCCAAACGGCAATGCGAGGGAGAGCACCATCCAGAGGGGGGCAAGATTCGAGATCGCGACCACATCGCGGTCGCCGAGGAGGTCCCGGCTCCAGCGTTTGGGACTGGACTGCGCGCCCGTGAAAAGCCATCCGACGTGGGCGTGGAAGAGTCCGCGTAGCCGACGAAAGTCACCCTGATCGACGGTCCACGGTGAATGAGGGTCACCCGCCCGATCGGCATAGACGTGGTGACGGCGGTGATGGGAAACCCAGCTGATCAGCGAGCCTTCCGCCGCCATCGAACCGGCTACGCCCAGGGCGATCCGCAGAGCCCGTCGGGCCCGGAAGCTCCGGTGCGTGAAGAGGCGGTGGAAGCCGAGAGAGATGCCGAGTCCTGTGATGACATACAGCGCTGCACCCAGACCGAGGTCGAACCATCCGATCCCGTGATGCCAGAAGAGCCAGATGGCGAGCCCAAGCACGGCGAGGGGCAGAACGACGACGATTGCCGTGATGAGCTGATCCCACCAGCGAGCCCCGGACGTCGTTTCGGAACTCCCTGCGCTGTCGGACTCCGGTTCAACCTCCAAGAGGTTGCCGGTCGTCACGAAGCCACCTTGACATTGCGGGCCTCCTGGCCGCGCCGCCCGGCGGCGAGGTCGAAGAACACCCGGTCACCCTTTCGGAGGAAAGGTCGTCCCGGCCCACGCCCGTGAAGCTTGGAGTGATGCACAAAGACATCGCTGCCATCCGGGGCGGCCAGAAAGCCATAGCCGCGCCGGGCGTCGAAGAACTTGACGGTCCCGTTGAGTTGCAGAGCGCTCGCTTCGTGCCGGCCAGATGACTCCGGATTCCTCGATGACTCGGTTGGTTCGACATTGGAAGAGACCGGCGGCGATCGGCGAGGAACCGGCGCAGCCGCCGCCGAAAAGGGCGCAGTGAACTCAGCGGGGAATCCGAGCTCCCGCTGCAATGCGCGCACTTCGTTCTGCTGCTCGTCTGGCACGAGACACACCACCGTCCCCTTGCTCCCAGTCCGACCCGTGCGACCCGACCGGTGGACATAGCTCTCGGCGTCACCGGGTGGGTCGAAATGCACGACGCAGGGAACATCATCGACGTGGATCCCCCGGGCTACGACGTCAGTGGCCACGAGGGCATGCGTCTGCCCGCTGGTGAATCCGGCGAGGGCTCTCGTTCGCTGATGCTGTGACCGATCTCCGTGAATCGGGGCCGACCGGACGCCAGCGGCTACCAGTTGGCGCGCCACCCGGTCGGCGGAACGCTTGGTCCGGCAGAAAACGAAGGCTTGCCCATGCTGTGCGACCAGCTGGGCGGTGAGCTTCACTCGATCGGTGCGCGGCACACGCCAGAAGTGGTGGGTCACATCAGCCACCTGGGATGCCTCTGCCTCGATGTGGTAGCGAGCCGGCTTGTCCTGGTAACGCCGACTGATCGACTCCACCTCTTTGCCCATGGTCGCCGAGAAGAGCAGCATCTGGCGTTCGTTCGCCGTCTGGTCGACCAAACGACACACGGGACGGAGGAAGCCCATGTCCACCATGCGGTCCGCCTCATCGAGCACGACGATGCGAACCTGGCTCAAGTTCACATCGCCTCTTTGGACGAGGTCCTCGAGTCGGCCTGGGCAGGCGACGACGATGTCGGCACCACGCCGCAGCGCCTGACGCTGGGGTCCGTAACTGGTGCCCCCGTAGAGGGCAACGACCCGCTTGGCATGCGAGCCCAGGAGGCTGGCCAGCACCTCGCGAACCTGTTCCGCCAGTTCGCGGGTCGGCACCAGAACGAGGGCGGTGGGATGCCCGGGCTTGGCACCCCTCGCGTTTGTGACAAGCGGGATACCGAAGGCGAGCGTCTTGCCAGATCCGGTCGGCGCCTGTCCGCAGATGTCGCGCCCGGACAGGGCCTCAGGAATGGTCGCCACCTGGATTGGAAGAGGGCTGGTAATTCCGAGTTGGGAGAGGCGCCCGGAAAGGGGCGCGTCAACCCCAAGGTCGAGGAAGGAAGAAATGTCGAAAACTCCGTTCGAGTTGGAAAGGAGGCCAACTCGGGGTGTGAATTCGAACGGGCCGTGCCCGACAAAGTGTCGAGCAGAAGACCAATCATACCACGTAGACGGCGCCGCTCCTAGTCACAACCGAGGAAAGGTCCTGAGGAGCTCCTACTCCACGTTCAGGTCTACCCGGGTTCTCGGCTTGATCGGCAGGGATTCCAAATGCCTTCCCTCCTCGATCTTCTTGTCCCGACCGTCAGGTCTTTGCTCCGTCGACATCGCCTTGCGTCACGCGAATCGTCCGCGGCCAGCCCTGAGAAGTTGAGAGCCGGACCCAGTAGATGTCCCCGTCGAATGAGATCCAGGACACCGTCGGGATAGATCCCTCGGATCCGGCGGACGCAAAAGGATTCGACCGGCTCCTCGGATTGATCCGATAGCCGCGGATCGGGAGGTCGACTTCAGCGGTGCACGTACCCCCCGAACCTCGAGCCCTCCACGACAACTTGGCCAGTTTCTCCATGAATCCTTCTTCCAGTTCGGCACTGTCTCAGACTTACGCTCTCGTCGGGTCATCGACAGATGTGCCGTGATTCTGGCTGCCGGTGTTCCTTGTGGTGCGGCTCTGACGCACCTCTGATTGACCGAGACGTTACTGCTTCCTGCCGCCAATTCATGAGACATGGCAAAGGCGAGGCGCGAAAAGCGGGGATGTTCCCGTCCAAATCACCCGATTCGAGAAAGCTCGCCGCCGCGGGTGAGGCAGGTTTACGCTGGCCCTATGGCTGTGGAAATGGAGCCCGAGGGCATCCTCATCCACCTTCTCGAGAACGAGCCTGAAGGCGAAAGCGAGTCAAGGGTCGATTCGTCGCTGTGGCACGTTGCTGACGCCGAACGAGCGCGCACTTGGTGCGGCATCGACGTGAGCTACGGCAGCCCGCGACGACGCTGGAGCGAGACGCCGGAGGACCAGCGCTGCCAGATGTGCATGGACCGCATTCGAAGCAGCGGATGAGTGCCGGCGATATCGCCGGCACATTCCGCCCGCTTTGCGCCGCTCGACGCGCTCGCCCCGGGTACCCAGGTCGGCCCATCTTCGGGGACGACCCGGGAAGTTCCGGGAAATGGCGGGTGGGTCGACAACGCGTTCGAACAGTTCTGGTCTTTGCCCTCTCGAGCCCGTCGGCTGGCTCGTGCACCCCGAGCCCGGCCCGCTGACGCGTCAGGCCGCTCCCAGTGGACCAACGACTTCGGCTGCGAGGTACTCGACCTGCTCGTCGCCCGGGTCGAACAGCGACACGTAGGTCACTCCGGCTCTCGACCGCCACTCCCGCAGACGATCGCGTACCTCTGCCCCTGTGCCCATCAGCGCAAGCGTCGACTCGGCCAGAGTGGCGGCGGGGACGCCGGCGTCCGCCGCGGCTTTCGCGATGGCCGAGCCGACGTTGTCTCCGACGACAGTGGTGGTCACCAAGGTATGAAGTTCCACCTCGGCTGCGTCCCGCCCTGCCGCCGCCGCGCCTTGACGCACCCAGGCCGCCCGTTGCTCCAGACGTTCGACGGTCGCATCCGCCAAGGAGTCAGCGACTGACCAGTCGCCCCGGTCCTGCTTGGGGATCATCGAGACGATGTCGGCTGCCCGTCCGCCCAGGTGCATGACACGGCGCCCTCCCCCGCCGATAAGCACGGTGGGCGAGGCCGGGCCGGCCGCGACCATCGGTACGTCAGTGACGTCGTAGAACCGACCATGCATGGTGGTTGAGGGTTCGGCCCACAGCCTCCGCATCAGGATCAGGGCTTCTTCGAGCTTGGCGATGCGGTCGGCCGGTGACTCGAACGGAAGTCCGGTGGCGGCAAAGTTGCGGGCCACGTAGCCGGCCCCCAGACCAAGCTCGAGCCGTCCCGCCGAAATCTGCTCAAGGGTCGCCGCCGACTTGGCGGTGAGGACTGCATTGCGCAGCCCCAAGTCGAGCACGAGCGGACCGACGGCAACTGATTCGGTCACGGCGGCGACAGCGGCCACTGCGGCCATCGGCTCCCACTGCGGCACGACCTGGTGGTCGGTGAACGTGATGGACGAGAAACCCAGCCGCTCGTAGTGCTGGACCCGCTGCTTCCAGGTGTCGCCTGGAAGGGTCCAAAAATGAAGTCCGAAGCGAATGCCGCCAGAGCGGTGTCGGGAGGTCAGGCGGCGACGACCGCGCTGGTCTGGAACGGCCGCGGTCGTTCCACGTAGAAGCCCTGGACGAAGTCGACCCCGACTTCTTTCAGGAACTCGAGGGTCTCCTCGTTCTCCACGCCTTCGGCGATCGTTTTCTGCCCGAAGGCACGAGCCAGGTTGACGACCGCCCGCACCACATGCTGGTTCGCCTCGTTCCCGACGAGTCCACCCACGAATTCGCGGTCGATCTTCAGGTACGACAACGGAAGTCGCTTGAGGTAGGTCAGACTCCCGAACCCGGTCCCAAAGTCGTCCAAGGCCAAACCACAACCTAAGGCGGTCACGGAGCGAGCGAACTCCTCTCCGGCGTCTTGATTGCTCATCAGGGCGGTCTCTGTCAGCTCGAGGACGAGGTTGGCTGGGTCCGATCCGGCGGCTTCGAGCTCGCGCCGGATGAACTCGACCATGCCCGGATCACCCACCGTCACGGCCGATACGTTGACTTCGACCCGCCGGCCATCTGCCACGATTTGGCAGGCTCTGCGGATCACCCAGCGATCAATTTCGCCGATAAGGCCGTAGCTCTCGGCCACCGGAAGGAAGGCTCCTGGCGCAATTATCTCGCCGTTCGGACCGAGCATGCGAAGGAGGAGCTCCTCTGTGTCCTCTTCTCCTTGGCAGGAGGCGACACGCTGGGTGTAGAGCACGAGCCGGTCGCCGTCCAGTGCGTCACGGATCCGGCCCACCCAGCTGAGCTCGTCGATTGCTCGCTGGGCCCGATGGGCCTCGTCGAGTTCGTGTGTCCTATCCCGGAACACGACGACGACGCCCTGATTCTCGCCGTCGACGGTGATGGGCGCCGCGGAATAGGCGACGGGAAGCATGGAGCCGTCACGGCGCCAGAACACCTCGTCGGTGACTCGCACCGTCCGGTGTTCACTCGTCACCCGGACCAGCGGGCAGTCAGAACGAGGATACGTGGAGCCATCCGCGTGCTGGTAGTGGAACGTCTGGTGTGAATCGCGGCCTCGCAACTCCTCTTCGGTATATCCGAGCATGCGCGCTGCGGCGCGATTGATGAAGGTGATCGTTCCGTCGTCGTCGACGGAATAGAGCCCCTCGGCCATGGTGTCCATGACCACCCCGTGGTGTTCCTGTGCTCGCCTCTGTTCGGTGACGTCGAGCACGATGGCCGACACCGAATGGCGCTCGCCGTCAGCGTTGCGGACCACAGAGGGCATCACCTGGAGCCAGATGGTGTGGCCGTCGCTATGGACGCATCGATAGACGGTCGGCCCAAGGTCCTCGAGGCCGCTCCAGATCGCATCGAGATCGACGAGAAGAGCCTGCATGTCCGCGGGATGCACGAAGCAGAGGACAGAGCAGCCGAGCAGGTCGTCCTCGTCGTAGCCCACGAGGTCGCACATGGCCGGATTGACCGCCTCGATCCGACGGTCGAGGGACAGACTCAACTGCGGCACCTTGCTCGCCGAGAAATTCGACCGATAGTGGGACTCCGAGTCTGCAAGCTTCCGGATTGCCCGTACCCGATCCGTGATATCCCAGCTGACTCCGACCGTTCCGATGACGTTGCCGGATTCGCCGATCACCGGGTGGGTCCGAGCTTCCACATACACCGTGTTCCCGAACTTGTCCTCGACCAGGAACGTGCCCTGCGCGTTCCTCTCTCGTGAGGTGTAGTGCGTCACGCGCACGCCGTCGCATTGAGACCGCGAGGGAAGCAGGACGTGGATCTCCTGGTCCAGCGCCTCGAGCGCGCTCCAGCCGTAGAGTTCTTCGGCTGCGTGGTTCCAACTCCGGATGACTCCGCCGTCATCTGTCACGACGACCGCCACGCCGATGCTCTCCGTGAGCCCGCTCGTAATTAGCGAGTCGAGGAAGTCCATGTTCTCCGACAACTGCAACAACACCCGCCCCCCTTAGCCCGCCGCTGTCCGACCACTGGCCCCATGTCAGTCAGCTGTCGGCACGCACCTCCCTGGTGCGTTTAGGGACTTTCGTCTTATTCCCGAGAGAGTCCAGCCGGTAAACCCCCGCTCACCCCGGTTGCTTTCGTTCGTCGGGCAGTTGTTGTGAGCAGCCGGTCGGCACACTGGCGGCTGGTCTGCAGGTGCCTCGCTGCGTTCGCGAGTCGAGCCCTCCGTCAAGCGCTCGACTGCTCAGAGGCGCAACAACGGCAGCTCTCGCCTCCGAGTGTGGCGTGGCGGGCCGTCTGTCACCGACACGGCCGAGGCACGGGCGTGACCTGCACCCGCCGTTGGACGACCGCACGGGTCTGTTGCAGACTCGGGCGTGCCGTTGAGCCCAGAGCACCTCGTCGACCGGGAGCGGAGCTCCCGCTTCCCTCGATCGAGCGTGCTCACCGCCCTGGCGCTGGCGGGAACGATCTGCCTGGGTCTTGCCTCGGTCGGTGGGACGACGCCGGCCTCGGCCACCGGCGACCCGGCTCCTCAAAGTCCGGCCTCCTCGAGCTCGGGCGGTCCGGCCCAGGCCTATCGGTGCGCCTTCAATCTCAATACCGACGCCTTCACGGGTGCCTTCGGCACGGCTTCGGCCATCGGGTGGTTGGGCGACCACAACAGCGTCATCACCTGCCTGGGCGGCACCTTCGTGGTCCAGGAGGGGCCCGGCGGATACTTCGTCAACTACGGCTTCGGCCTCTACAGCGGCCAGAAGATGACCTGGGATGACGCCGACGGTTACCTCCCCGCGCAGGTCACGTCGTTCGACTCGGGCGGAGCGAGGATCGCCATCACCGAGTTCGCCGATCGGCTCGTTGTTGCCGGCCACCCCTACGTCGCCGTCTACAGCCGGGTTCACGTCTCGAACCCGACCTCCCACCCGATCACCGTCGATCCCCAAGCGTCGCCATCGCTCGTCGCACTCAATGCCGGCTCGGACACCGTCCAGCCAGGACGAGCGGTCGACCACGACTACGTCGTTGCATCTGATCGCTTCGGCGCGTCGTATCCCTGGCCGACGCCGCACGCTCTGGCCGCAGCCGGTGGCTTCGGCGCCCACTTCGACCACATGCGGACCTTCTGGGACAGGCAGCTCAGCGCGATCGCCCAGATCAGCCTGCCGAACCCCTCACTGGTCGACGCTTACAAGAGCGGCTTCATCACGACCCAGATTGCGCGGAGGGGCAACCACCTCGACACAGGAGTTAACGGGTACGAGAGCGAATACAGCCACGACGTCGTCGGAATCCTGACGAACCTCTTCACCCAGGGCTCCTTCGCCGATGCGCACGCGCTGCTCACCGACACTCGTTCCGCCGTGGGCACCCAGTCAGCGAACTTATTACGTCGACGGGCGTGTGGACCTATCCCCTGCCCTGGGCCGTCTATCTCCTCAAGACGGGTGACACCGCCTTCGTGCGGCAGAACTTCTCCACGGCGGGCCCTGCCGGACCGGCAGGCCGAGCCCAGCATCGAGGACGCCGCCCACGCCATCGCTGCCGATCGCACCGGACCGATGGGCACGATGGAGGCGACCCAGGACATCGACACCGAGGGCAGCTGGACCGTGGACGACTACGAGGCGCTGCTCGGCCTCGCTGCCTACCAGTACATCGCGTCGCGTCTCGGCGAGCGCTCAGAGGCGACCTGGGCCGGCCAGGAGTATGCGAGCCTTCTGGCCGCGACCAACACCGTGCTGGCCGGGACCATCGCGCAGAACCACCTCGACTACCTGCCCTGCTCACTGATCCAGCCCAACTCGGCGAACCGGTGCAGCAACCCGATGGACGCCAACTGGACCTCACCCTTCGGCTTCGGGGCATGGGCTTGGGAAGCCGGCCTGTTGGGGGCGCCGGTCAGCGGCCCCGGTCTGACCATGATCGACGCCACCTACGCCTACGGATTCGGACGCCTGCGAGGCCTGCTCCCCGCCGACACGACTGGTGGGTTCCCCGACGACTACTACTCCAGCGCCTACAACGCCGAGAACGGGATGGCCGGGCTGGCCGGTCAGAGCCATCGCGACCAGAGCATCCTCAACTACGAGTTCATGTTGGCCAACTCACAGAGCGGGCCCTTCTCCTGGTGGGAGAGCTCCACGGCGCCCGACCCCTCCTCGCCCTGGGTCGGACGGCACCCCGGGAGCGGGCAAGGTTCGTCACCGCACGCTTGGGGCATCGCCGGGGCCAACATCGCATTGCTCGACTCGCTCGTGGCGCAGAATGTCTCGGGCGCCCTCGTCGTCGGCCGGGGGGTGCCACCGGCGTGGTTGACCTCAGGGCACCCGATCTCGGTGACCAACTTCCCCTCGAGCGGAGGTCGACGCCTCGGATTGACCATCGAAGGTTCGGGGAGGCGCGTCACTCTCGACATGCACGGCACTGCCTCCGGACCCGTGCTCTTCGAGCTCCCGTCATTCGTGCACAACGTGGCCGCGACCACCAGCGGCACGGTGAACCAGTCGTCTGGGCTCGTCACGATTGCGCCGACCGTTCATTCCGTGACAGTGACACTCCGAACGCCACCGACCTGACCAGGCGGGCATGCAGTCCCACCGCTCGGAACTCGAACCAGAGTGCCCGCAACACGGCGTCCCGGACCATCCACGTCGTCGTGTGCTGCAAGTTCGCCAGGCTTCCCGCTGCTGCGACGAGCTCGGACCTCACCCCGATCATTAGCCCTTGACATAACCCTATCTCGGGTTATATTAGGGGTTATAGTCCGATTGCAGGAGGACGCCGTGCCCAAGATCAACGTCTATCTCTCCGACGACCTGGCCGCAGCGGTCCGGGACGCCGGCATCTCGGTCTCGCCCATCTGCCAGCAAGCCTTGGCCGAGGCGGTACGGGCGGTCCGGGCCTCCCGGGAGGCAAGTGGTGCCATGCGCAACCGCGAGTTCGACCCGCACCAGCAGCCCGAGGTCAGCTCGCACGTCAACCGGCACATGACACCGCGCCTGCGCCGGGTGATCCGGCACGCCCACGACCTCGTCGAAGCTCCCGACCCCGTCGGCACCGAACAGCTGCTCGTCGGCGTTCTCGACGAACCCGGCAATCTCGGTGTCCTGGTGCTCGAGTCACTGCACGTCGACCTGGCGGCCCTCCATGACGATGCCCAACGAGCCGGCGGGCGCTCCACACCCAGATCCGAATCCGACTCCGGCCCTGACAACCGGTCGGCGCACGCGCCCGCCCGGTACAGCCCACCCCGGCCGGCCAACGGCCTCCGCTGGCGGAGGAACTGCTCGAACGTCTCTCGTTCGCCGCCCGGCTCGTCATCGCATCCTCGTTGGACGTGGCCACGGCGCTCGGTCACGAGTTCCTTGGCTGCGAGCATCTCGTCGCCGCACTGTGCGATGACGACGAGGGTTCGGCCGGTCCGCTCCTCCGCGAGCGCGGCGTCACGTCGGAAGCGATCCGCCAGGCCATCCCGGCGGCCTTGGCCGGCGCCGCACTCGGCCTCGCGCAGCCAGGTGATCTGACGGCGCAGTCGACTGCACAGATGGCTGGAGAGTTGCTGACTGAGCGCCTCGACGGGATCGCCCAACGCCTCGATCAGTTCGACGACCGGCTGCGCGCCGGCGGGCTGTGATCGCTGCTGATGCCTCAGCCCAAGGACGTGCTGGCGGCGGACGGGTCGGCGGCGGTGGCTCGGGGCAGCGGCGGCACGGCGACGGTGGCGGCGACGCGGTAGGGCTCGAGGTCGATGCCCGGATAGCGCGCCGCCACCCCGGCCAGCGTCGCCTCGTCCCAGTAGGGATCGCCCGGACGCGGCCAGCCGAACAGGTCGCGCTGGCGCACCGTGCACTGCGGGATGAACTTGGCCCACCGGTCCGGCGCCGCCTTGGGCCAGGCCATCTTCCCGCCCCAGGTGGTGCCGCGCACCTGGAAGTCGACCAGGATGGAGAAGCGCGAACGACCGGGCGCGCCGAAGTCCGAGCCGCGGTGCAGGATGTCGGTCCGGTACACGAGGAGTGAGCCCGCCGGTCCGACGCACCGCACCTCGCGGTCGGCCAGCTCTCCGAAGGGAAGGAACAACGGGGTGAAGGGGACGTCCTTGCCGTCGTCGTAGGGGACGATGACGGTGGGCGCGTCGGCCTCGGTGACGTCGGAGAGGTAGACGAACGTCGTGATCTGCTGGTAGCGGGTCTCGGGGCGGGGCACGACGAGGCTGTGGCTGCCGTAGTCGCGGTGCAGCGGTTGGTCGTAGTTGACGGCGCCGGCGTACTTGCCCCACAGCTCGATCTTGTAGAGGTGGAGGTCGGGCGTGCCGAGGTAGCGCTCGGCCGCATCGACGAGGTCGGGGTGCACGGCGAGGCGGTTGAGGTCCCACGAGCGGTACGGGAACTCGAGCACGCCGGCGAACTGGTTGCCGGCCAGCGCCCGGTGGGGCTCGGCCTCGGGGTCGGCGAAGTAGTCGTCGGGGCGCGGGAAGTGACGCCACAGCGCCTCTTGGGCCGCGGCCAGCTCGTCGGGTGCCAGGAATCCGGGCAGCAGCGAGAAGCCTCGGGTCCGCAGCTCGTCGAGGGTGGCGTCGGGGACCCGCATCGTTGCGCACTGTATTCCGGTGACGCCGTGTCGCGCCGCCGGCGCGTGAGCGATTCCGGTGGCGCCGTGTCGCGGTAGAGCGCCGGCGCCCTACGCTCCCCGCATGCGCGCCGTCGTGTTCGATTTTGCCGATCCCTCGTTCCCCGCCTCGCTCACCGAGCTGCCCGAGCCCACCCTGCCCGGGCCGTCGTGGGCCCGGGTCGAGGTGCTGACCGGCGGCATCTGCGGGAGCGACCTCCATCTCTTCGCCCACAACACCGGGCCGTCGCCCACCCTGATGAACCTCGGCACGTTCCCCTTCGTCCTCGGGCACGAGACGGCGGGACGGGTCGTCGAGGCCGGACCGGAGTGCGCGGTGGCGGTCGGGACCCGAGTGGTGCTCGATCCGTGCATCCCCTGCGTGCCCCGCGGCATCACACCGCCGTGCGCCAACTGCGCCCGCGGCTGGACGTCGTCCTGCCTGAACCTCGACAGCGGCATCGTGAGCTCGGGCCGTTCGCTCGGCTACACGTGGGAGCTCGGCGGGGGCTGGGCCGACCAGGTGCTGGCCCACTCCTCCATGATCCATCCGCTGCCCGATGCCGTGCCCGACCGGGCCGGTTCGCTCTACGAGCCCGTGTCCATCGCCTGCCACGGCCTGTTGCGGGCGGCGCCGGCCGACGGCGACCCCGTGCTGATCGTGGGGGCGGGCATCATCGGGCTGGCCGCGCTGGCCGCCGTCAAGGGGCTCTTCCCGAGCTGTGCGGTCACGGTGCTGGCTCGGCACGCGCATCAAGCGGACGCCGCCGCGGCGTGCGGGGCCGACCACGTGGTGCTCGACGACCCCGTCTCGTGGTCGCACTGGGAACAGCTGAGCGAGCTCTCGGGGTCGCGGGTGGTCGGGCGCAAGCAGCACCAGATGCTGATGGGCGGCTTCCCCTACGTGGTGGAGGCGGTCGGCGCCCCGCAGTCGGTGACCGAGTCGCTGCGCGCCGTGGCCCACCGGGGCACGGTCCTGTTGCTGGGGGCGGCGGGGACCAGCGAGGTCGACCTGACGCCCATCTGGTACAAGGAGGCCGCCCTGATCGGGTCGATCGACCACACGGTCGACGCCGGCTCGGCGCCGGGCCTGGCCGGCGGGGCCGGGCGCCACTCGGTCGACCGGGCGCTCGACGTGCTCTCGGCGGGGCTGCTGCCCGACTCGGTGGTGGTGACCCACGAGTTCGGGCTCGAGGAGTATCGAGAAGCGGTCGAGACGGCCATCGACCGCACGACGTCGCACGCCATCAAGGTGGTCTTCCGGCCCTGAGTCGTCTGTCCCTGCATGACGGCACGGCAGTCTCTGTGGAGTCGCCCTGGAAGAATGCCGCGCGGTGAAGAGTCGCTCGTGCGCCACCTTCACCGTGGCCGGGAGGCTTCGTACGATCGTCTGCATGGGACATGCAACCAAGCCCGCACCACGGTCACGGCAGCCGATGGGCGGCCTCGGCCTGAGTCTCGGCCTCAGCCTCCTCGGGCTGCCGCCATCGGGTGGCCGGACCGGGAACGGCCAGCGCCGGGACCCCCGTCCCGCCCACCGTCACGGTGCACCCGAACAACGTTATGGTGAACACCGACACCGACGTGGTCGGCCGGCACTTCGACGCGGGCCAGACCCTCACCCTGGTCGAGTGCGGCAAGACGAGCTGGATCGCCCCGAAGAACCCGTGCGACACCGACAACACGGTCACCGTGACGACCAACGGCAAGGGCGGGTTCAAGACCGAGATGAAGGTCGAGGCCTGCCCGGGCAAGGCCCACCAGCCGCCCGGCCTCGCGCAGACGTGCTACATCGGTGTGGAGAAGCTCGGCCTCGACAATGGCTCGCTGCAGCCGTTCGCCCGCATCGTCGTCACCTTTCCCTGACACGTCGGTGACCCGGGATGCCGGGCCACGCCGGGCGAACCTATCGCCGCCCGGCGCGGGCCGATCCGTCCCACTCGGCCAGCGGGGCGCAGTGCCAGCGCCACCGACGCTGGTCCTCTCGACCCGGGAGCGACACCCGACCGTTGGCCCAGAGCAACACCTGCCACGGATCGTCGCCCGCACGCGAGTGGGTGCCACGGGAAGAGCCGGGCCAGGATGCTCGATGCCAGCCCCGCGTCTTCCCCGAAGTCCCGCCCCAACCCCGAGCGCGGCGTCGCGCCCGTGCACCAGCATCTCGTCACAGCCCATGGCGGCGAAGCCCGAGGGGTCGGGCGAGCCGAAGGGATGGAAGCCCCGCAGTGACGGCGGTGCGGCGTCGACCGCGGCGGCCAACACCTGGGCCCCCGCGAGCAGGCTGGCCAGTTGACGCTGGTTGCCGGTGTCGTCGAGAATCTTCACCTCGAACGAAGCGTTCTCGGGCCCGCTCCACAGGTCGACCGAGTACCACACCGTCGCCTGCGAGGCGTGGCCGACCACGCTGGCGACGGTGAAGTCGAGGTTCGGGACCGGTGCGCTCCAGTCCGCACCGAGCGCAGGCTCGAGCGTCTGTCGGCACAGCTCGGCGGCCGCCCGCACATCGTCACCGGTCACGCGGCCACATTAAGGCAAACGCTGCTTGAGCAGAGTTGGGCCCACGTTGTGCGATGCAGTACCTAAGTCACTAGTCGCACCGGGGGCTGCCGAGCAGACTGACGCGAACAGGTGCCTTCCCCCGGCACGCGGCATGCGGCCCTCCCCCGGGCGCGCTGTCCCCGACCGGGTCGCGGGCTCGGAAGGGAAAGGACATGCGTACGTGGTTGTAGGGATTCCGGGTGCCGCAGCGTCGACCTTCGCAGCGTCCTCCTTCGCAGTGTCCACCGCGCCGCGACCGGCCAGACCTGGTCCCGGCGGCCCTCGTCCCGCCGACCGGCGGACTTCGTTGGACCATCGTTGTCGATCGGCACCGACACAAATGGTCCTTTCGGCCCAGCAAGGCGAACACACGGGTGGCGTTTTCCTCATGATGGAACCGGGTAGCACCCCGAAGAACCAGCAGGAGGAGCAAGTGAACGACTGCGCCACGCTCTATCTGTGCCGGCAGGGCACGCGCTGGGTCGTCATCCTCGAGTCGCCCCGCGTCCGCAGCGCATTGCGCCTCCGTCACGCCGGGCACGACTCCTTCGACGCCCGCTTCGAGCTCCTGTCCAAGGCCCGGCGGGCCTGTCCCGACGCCTCCATCCTCAGCGCGGACGGCGCGCTGGAGGACGCCGACTACGAATGGCGGCTCGAGGTGCGCGCCCTGCAGCCCCATTTCGGCGACCTCGGCGTGGCCCTGCACCAGATGCTCTCGCCCCAACCAAAGGGCCACATGCGCCGCCTCAGCGGCAAGACGGAGCGCCGGCATTGCCTGCGCGGCCGCCGCTCCGTGGTGGTGTGCCGCCCGCGCTACGTTCTGAGCGGCGCTCCCGCTCAGCTCCCGGGACCTCGGGGCGCCGATCCCTTGACGCTGGTGCGGTACATCTCGCGACGCACGCCCGAGTAGTCGTTCAGCGCGTTGTGCATGGTGCAGCGGTTGTCCCAGATGGTGAGCATGCGCACCGACCAGCGCAGGCGGCAGGTGAAGTTCTCGTTGACGCTCCAGCGGAAGAGGTGGTCGAGCAGCGGCTGCGACTCCTCCTTCGTCCAGCCCGAGAAGCGCACGGTGTAGATCGGGTTCACGAAGAGCGCCCGCCGCCCGGTCACCGGGTGGGTGGCCACCACCGGATGGACGTGCTCGGCGTAGGCCTCCTCGGACGGCGCGATGGCCATGGACGTCAGGTCCAACACCTGGTCGAGCAGCCCGCCGGTGCCGTAGGCCAGGCCGGCGGAGTGGACGGCCTGCAGCCCACCGAGCGTGGCCCGCAGGCCCGCTGAGAGCGTCTCGTAGGCCAGGTACTGGTTCGACCACAGCGTGTCGCCGCCGTAGGGCGGGACGTCCCAGGCGTGCAGCAGCGTGTAGGCCGGGGGCGCGGGCAGGTAGCTCAGGTCGCTGTGCCAGGCGTTGGCGAAGTTCAGGACGTCGGTCGGCTCCTTGATCACCCGGATCACGTAGGGCCGGTCCGCCAGCGGGTCGACGAAGGGCGTGACGTCGCGCCCGCCCAGCAGGTCGGTCACCCGCTCGAGCCCGTCGAGGTCGAGTCGCTGGTCGGGCAGGAACACCACCAGGTGGTCGGCCAGGGCCCGGCGCAGGCCCTCGAGCTGGGCCGGGTCCGACACCGAGGCCAGGTCGAGCCCGGTCACCGTGGCC
Organism: uncultured Acidimicrobiaceae bacterium; assembly: GCA_963840435.1. GTDB lineage: Bacteria > Actinomycetota > Acidimicrobiia > Acidimicrobiales > RAAP-2 > Bog-473. The sequence goes on from CAWIYY010000005.1 coordinate 122,866, forward strand.
CCGAGGGCGCCGGCGATCGGCTCCACGGTCAGGCGCGGCGAGCCGATCGTCGTCATGGCGCGGCGTGTGCGCTCAGGCCAGGCCGAGCATCTCGGCCCCGTTGCGCCAGAAGAAGCGTTCCTGCGTCGCCTGGTCGAAGCCGCCCACCGCCTCCCCGAAGGCCTCGAAGGGCCGCTTGCCGCCCTCGGGGTGCGGGTAGTCGGTCGAGAACATGAAGAGCTCGGGCCCGCACTGCTCCACCAGCCACGCCGTGTCCTCGAAGGGGAAGGGCGTGAAGCGCACCTGGCGGCGCAGGTAGTCCGAGGGCAGGAGCGACAGCTCGCCCAGCGCGGGCTCGAACTTGTGGAAGGAGCGGAAGGCGTGGTCGACGTTGCGCAGGAGGCCGGGGACCCAACTCGCGCCGAGCTCAATGGCGCCGCCGCGCAGCAACGGGTGACGCTCGAAGACCCCGTCGAGCACCAGGCAGGCCAAGAAACGCTCGGGCGAGTGATGCAGGACCGGGAAGTCCTTCGAGCGCAGGTTCTCGCCCCCGCCCAGCCAGTCCTTGGGCCGGGGCCGGCCGTTGTTGTGGAAGGCCTTGGGCAGGAGCTTGCCCCCGCCCACGTGGAGCACGAAGGGCACGCCCGCCTCGGCCAGGCGGGCCCAGACCGGCTCGAGGTCGACGTGGGTGGGCGAGAAGGAGCCGGGCGCGTCCGAGGGCACCCACAGGGCGGCCACGCCGCTGTCCAGCGCGGCCTCGAGGGTGTCGACGGCGCGTTCGGGACTGTTGAGCGGAAGGTAGCCGACGGCCTTGAGCCGGGGGTCGGCGGCGCAGAACGACGTCATGGCCCGGTTGAGCGCCTCGGCCCCGCCGTAGAGGACGTCGAGGTCCTTGCTGAAGGCGAAGTGCCCGGTGGAGAAGGTGGGGAACACCAGCTGGGCCGCAATCCCGAGGGCGTCGAGCACCCGGGAGCGCACGTCGCTGTCGAGGGCGCCCGGGGCCATCCAGCCCTTGGGACCCGCGATGACCTCGGGGCCGATGTCGGCCTCGCGCTGCGAGGCCCAGAGCTCGGGCAGGCTGGCCATCAGCTTGGCCGCCCCGGCGCCCGCTCCCTCCAGGCCGAAGGGCGCCAGGCGCTGGCGGAGGGATTCGTCGGCGAACGCGCCGAGCCACTCCGGCGTCTCCATAAGGTGGCTGTCGGCGTCGAAGATCGCGGTGCTCATGGGCCCCCCGGTGGTGTCGTGTCGCGTCCCTGACCAGCGTAGACCTGCTGTTCGGGGTTGCACAGAGAACATTTACTTGGCTCATACATTTCTCCAACCTGGCTGACAGCCCGTGGTTGTCCAATGGAGTCCGTGATCAGCCCGCGGAAGTTGCGGGCTCGGACGGAGGATCAGATGAGCGAGGACACGAACGACCAGCCGAGGGCGTGGGAGTCGGAGACGGGGCACGACGCCGCCGTCCCCGAGGACCCGGCCCACGCCATCGCCCTGCCGGCGGTGACCCCCCCGGCGCCGCCGGCGAGCGAGGCCCCAGTACCCCCGGTGCAGTCGGCGCCCACGCCGGCCGCCCCGTTTGCGGCGGCACCCCAGCAGCCAGAGACGACCCCACCGCAGGGGACGCCGCCGAGCGGCAGCTACGCCATGGGCGCCCTGGGCGCCAACCCCGTCCCCGGCGCCGCACCCGGCGCTGCGCCGTCGGACCCGGGCACCTGGTCCTGGACGCCTCCCCCGACGCCTCCGGCCGGACAGGCCAGCGTGGTGGGCGCCAAGTCCCCGAACCACAAGCTGCGCACCGGCGTGCTGATCGGCGGGGCGGCGGCTGTGCTGCTGGCCGCGGGCATCGGGATCGGTCACGCCGCCTGGAGCGGCAACACCAACCTCTCGGCGCTCCAGTCGGGCAACACGTTCCACGCCCCCACCCGCTCGGGCACCGGCAGCGGCGGGACGGGCTCGGGCAACCCGTTCGGGAACTTCCCGGGCTTCAACGGCGGCTCATCGAACGGCTCCGGTAACTCCGGCGCAGGGAACTCCGGTTCGGGCAACTCAGGCTCGGGCAACTCGGGCGGGTCGGGACCGAGTGACGCGAACGCCATCGCGTCCAAGGTCGACCCGGGACTGGTCGACATCAACACGACGCTCGGCTACCAGCAGGAGCAGGCGGCGGGGACGGGCATCGTGCTCTCCTCGGACGGCGTGATCCTGACCAACAACCACGTCATCGACGGCGCCACCACCATCAGCGTGACCGACGTCGGGAACGGCAAGACCTACACGGCCAGCGTCGTGGGGTACGACCACACCAAGGACATCGCGGTGCTCCAGCTCCACAACGCCTCGGGCCTGACCACGGCCAACCTGGGCGACTCCTCGACCGCCTCGGTGGGCCAGGACGTCGTCGGTGTGGGCAACGCGGGCGGGACCGGCGGGACGCCGAGCGCGGCGGGCGGCACGGTGACCGCGCTCGACCAGTCGATCACGGCCAGCGACGAGGGCGACGGGACCTCCGAGCAACTGGCCGGCCTCATTGAGACGAACGCCGACATTCAGCCCGGTGACTCCGGCGGTGCGCTGGTCAACACCTCCGGTCAGGTGCTGGGCATCGACACGGCGGCTTCGGCCGGCTTCTCCTTCCAGACCAACGGCCAGTCCTCGGGCACCCAGGGCTTCGCCATCCCGATCGACACGGCGGTCTCGCTGGCCCACCAGATCGTGGCCGGCAACGGCTCGTCCACCGTGCACATCGGGACCACCGCCTTCCTCGGCGTCGAGGTCAGCCCTGCGGGCAGCTCGAGCACGGGTTCGGGTGGCAACGGCTTCGGTGGCAGCGGCGGGATCGGTGGCTTCTTCGGGGGCAACTCCGGCAGCACCGGGAACACCGGGAACACGGGCGGCGGGTCATCGAGCCCGGGCGGCGCCGAGATTGCCGGCGTGGTCACCAATGGTCCCGCCCAAGAAGGCGGTCTGGCCGAGGGCGACACCATCACCTCGGTCGACGGCAAGACCATCAACTCGGTGAACGACCTCACCAACGACCTGGGCGCCTTCCACCCGGGCGACAAGGTGACCATCGGCTGGACCGATTCCTCGGGCCAGACCCACACGGCCAGCGTGCAGCTCAGCTCGGGCCCGCCCCAGTAGGGCCCCCACAGTCCTCCATTGGCCCCCACAGTCCTCCATTGGGAGGTATCTCCGCACCGAACGAGCCGGCCAGGTTTCTCCTCCTGGCCGGCTCGTGGTGCGTCTACTTCGTGTTGGCGACCCGGACTCCCGAGATGAACAGGGCCAGGACCGAGGCAGCCAGGACGCAGATAAGGCCTGCTCCCACACTGGCATCGGCCTGGCCTGACACCTTCTGCGCAATGCGGATCATGTCGTAGGTCGAGACCGCCGCCACCGCGAAGGAGACAAAGAAGGACAGGGCCGCGAAGAGCCCGTCCTCCGAGAGAAGCAGGAGCCCGCCGAAGACCAGGATGACCGTGCCGGCGATGAAGGTGACCCACCCGTTGGTGTGGATCAGCGAGGTGATGGCCGGGTCGGTTCCGTTGACCGAACCGCTGAGGCTCTGCGTCCCGAACGCAACGGTGTTCGTGATCCAGCTGCTCACCGATCCGTACATGAGGGCGATCCCGGCCACGATCAGTCCCAGTCCACCGAGGCTGAAACTGGCCGAAGCGGTCGTCGCCTTGCGCGCCCGCGAGCTCTGGGTCACAAGCATGGAATCGAGGACGAGCCCGGACCCTCCGGACCCTCCGGGGACCGCGGCCGCTCCGTCGACCCAGCCTTGACCACCCACCCAGTGACGGGTGCCCGTGTACTCCTCGCCATCCCAATAGGTCTGCTCGTTCGGATTTCGGCCCCGGGAGTACCAACCGGGTTCTCGGACCCCGGCCGAAGGGCCCGTGCCACGGTCCGCCACGACGGTTACATCTGGCTCGGTGTCGCTCTCGGACATGGAGGATCCCCTCTTCATCGGCCTCTCGCCTTGGCCTCCATCCACTGTCGGACGAGAAGTCGCGTTCCCTTACGGATCTCCAGCAGCCACGACCGGCTGGTCACCCTGGTTGCGGACGAGGAGTCCGGGATCAGGGGCGCCCGGCGGCAATCCAGCTCTTGACCCGTTCGTCGCTGATCCGCCGGGCGGTGGCCATGTCGGCCCAGGCACGGAACCGTGCCTTCTCGTCGTCCTCCAACTGCGAGTACAGGGTTCTTTCGGCGGCACTGGGCCGGGGCCGGGGCCTGGTCGACCGGGCGGCCCGGCCAGAGCCGTCGATCGGCCGCCCCTTGTCGATGAACAGCTTCAGCGCGTCTCGCAGGCGGGCAGCATTGCTCGCACTGACGTCGATCTCGTAGGACCGGTCGTCCAGGGAGAACCGGATGGTCTCGTCTGCATCTCCCCCGTCGATATCGTCGGTCAGCTTGACAATTACGGTCTTGGCCATGGGCTCATCGTTGCAGAGCCCCAGATTCCGGACAACGTTTTGCCTACTCAACTCGTGCTTCAGGACATGAACGTTGCGCCCGCGGGTCGGATCGAGCGCTTCTGCGCTCAACATACGAACAAAAGGTGACACTTCGGACGACAGAAGTAGGCTCACGTGGCCCCGACGCGCCCGGGCTCGACCCTTATTCCCCCTCCGTCGAATCCATGGCGCGCCGGGGCTCTTTCATGCCTCCCCGACCTGGCCACAGCGGGGTTCGCTTGGAGCAGGCCGAGCGGACGGCACAATGAGGCATGGCTCGATCCCGAAGGTCCGGGCGGGTTCGCCGGGACTCGTCGACGGCTGAGCGCACCCCCAACCTGGGTTCCCACTGGCGGGCCGACGGCGCACCCAAGTCGGGGTACCGGAGCCAGGCCGAGGCGCTCTCGGTCGCCGATGAGCGCCGCCAGGAGACAGGTGTCGTCCTCAATGTGTATCGCTGCGGATACTGCTCGGCCTGGCACATGGGCAACGCGGAGTCCCGACGGCGGACATGAGCACCTTCGATGTCGAATCCGGCCCTCCCGCCGACCAATGGGGGCCGAAGAGCGGCCAATGTGAGGAATGTCAGTTCGACTGGGCTGAAGGTTCCTACGAAACCCTCGTAGGCCGCTGCACGCAGGACGTGGCCACCTTCGGGGTTGCCCTAGCGGCCAGGGACCCTTTCCTTCCGGTTGTCACGGGCCTCTGGTCGGCCAGCCGCTATGTCTGGCACACGGTCGACGTGCTGCGGTTCGGGACAGAACGGCTGTGGACGATCAGTGCAGATCCCTCCTTCGGGGTCCCCGTCTGGGACGAAAACGTGGTTGCCCGTGTCCGCTCCTACGACTCGCTCTCACCCGTGGTGGGACTGATCGCACTCATTGAGGCCGCTCATGCATGGAAGGACGCCGCCCTCGATGCGCCGCGTGACGATCGAACGCCGCATCCCGAAGCCGGCGCCATCAGCGCGTTCGACATCGTGCAGCGAAATGCACACGAAGTACGGCACCACCTTTGGGATATCCAGCGCGTCGAAATGGCAGACCGCGCGTCGTCCTGAACCCAAGTGGAGTCGAAGTCTGTTGTTGGGCAACCGTTGTCCACTTTCCGCACAATTCCAAGGTGATATCTCACCCTAAAGCGCGCCATGAGGGTTGGCCCCTTGTGGCGGGACCCGCCACCCAACCCGACCTCACTGCCCGGGTGCCTACCGTATTTCCCCAGGTCACAGGGGTCGTCCCGCCCGCGACCACCCAGACTCGGGTTTTGACACATTTCGAAAAACTACGCACTCAATTCCCTGCATAAACGAGCCGACAATGCCCTGGTGAGGCCGCCTGGATTCAGAGGGGCGGTGATGCTCTTTCGGTACCTCTGGATAGATAACGCGGCTCACGGACACCTCTGATTGCTTCAGAAGGTACAGGCGGTCCGTTCTTGGGAGTTCGAACATTGGCGAAGCGACGCAGCACTCTCGACTGGTTGCACAACAACCAGCACGGGCTTCAGCGCGTCCGCGCCTGCCTCGTTCCCCGTCTGGCCCCTTGGGGCTGGGGCTACTCCCCCACGCCCAGGGATGTGTGGCAATGACACAACGCCCGGCACTCCACCCGATCGTCCGTGCCCGGCAGGCGATGCGCAAGCGCCTGGCCGCCACGACGCCGCACGACAGCGAGGGCTTCACCCTCATTGAGCTCGTCATCGTGGTGGCCATCCTTCCGGTGGTGGTCGGAGGGATCGCCGTCGCCCTGCTCTCCGTCTTCTCGCTGCAGAACAGCGTCTCGAACCGCGTCAGCGACTCGGATGACGCGCTTGTCGCGTCGTCAGTCTTCAACCGCGACGTGCAGAGTGCCCAGATGGTCACGAGCGACCCGAATCCGGCGGACCCGGCTGCTCCGGCGTGCGGCACGTCAACGCAGACACAGGTGCTCGGCCTGGAGTGGGGAGCGAATCCAGCCTTTGTCGGGGGCTACCAAACGGTGGTCTCGTATGTGGAGACGCCTGTCCCGAACCCTCGCAACACGGCCACCGTGAACGCACTGGTGCGGCAGGTCTGCTCGAACGGCGCTGCATCGAGCGGCTACACGTCACAGCAGTTGTCCAGCGACATCGGGAGTCCAGGAGTCGTCTTCGCGCCTGCCGGCGCAGCGGCCAACGCACCGACCAGCTGGATCTCCACCCTCGGGTTTACCTCGATCACAATCAACGTGACCGAACCAGGCGCGGACTATTCCGTGGCAGGGAGCGGGAGCGGCGGTAGCGCGGCGGCGAGCGACAACTACAAGTTCTCGTTGGTCGGCCTGCCGGGTGAGTCCACTTCGAATGGGACGCCTCCTGATCCGTCGCAGGACCCAGCCGGTCAGTGCAGCTTTGCGTCGTCAGGCAGCGGCACCTACGCCAACCAGCTGTGCTTCGTCGACTTCACCACCCTTCCGACATATGTCCCCACCGCGGCGGGTACCGCGTACTGCGGTTCGTCCACCCCAGTCTTCATGAAACTGGGCATCACCGACACCGCCGACACCCTCGAGTTCTGCGTCACCTTGTCCGGCGGAACAGTCACGCCAGCCGCCATCCCGACCTACTACGCCGCGGGCGGGATCGGTACAAGTGAAGCCTTCCTCGGCAACAATGGCTTCTACACCGGCGTCCTCGGCAAACCCGCTCTGTACCAAACCCAGTCGGGCACGACCAGCACAGCCACCTTCACCAACATCCAGGTACTCGATTCCACGGGCCAGCCCGCCTCGGGCTGGACGATGGTCACCGGCGACGCTGAAACGACGGACCCAACGGAGTGGATGGATTTCACGTCGAATCTGAACCTGTCCATTCTGCCCAACGCTGGCGTGTCGGATCTCTGGGGAAACGCCTGCTACGACAGCGGTGATGCAAGCAATCCCTACGGTGGCGTGTGGGCCTGGACCGGTGCGGCGCAGCCCACCAATCCGATCGCGGCCGCCAACAAGGCCGCACTGACGATCAACACCACCAACGGATTCACGACCGGAGTGAAGTCGATTCTCTGCGAGTCGGATACGTCGTTGAACAAGACGGGCACCCTCATGGTGCAATCACCTGAACCTCAAAACACGACCGCAGCGCAGACGATCACCGTCACCATGCATGGCGAGGGTTTGGAAGCACTCTTTCTGGCGGTGTTGCTATGAGGTGGATTTCTCGCACCAGAGAAAATGATCCGAGCGCAGAGAAGCGTTCGTCCGAGGCCGGCGACACCTTGATTGAGGTGCTCCTGGCCATCACGATCCTGGGTATTGCCGGAGTTGCGCTCCTCACGGGGTTCATCACTTCGATCTCCGCGTCGGCACAACATCGCAATCTGGCGACGCAGAACACATCGATCCGCGTGGCTACGGATCAGGTCACATCGTTCCTGGAACAGAATTCCGCCGCGTTGTTCGCCTGCTCGGACACCACCTTGTCCGCATCGTCCCTCAATTCGCAGGTGCAAGCCGCCTTTCCTAGCAACAGCACCGCCAATTTCACCATCTCCGCCTTGTCGGTGGAGTACTGGAATGGAAGCCAGTTCGCTTCCGGGACCTGCTCCACCACGTCCCCCGTGCCTCAGCAGTGGACGCTCGGCATCACCTCGGGCGGCGTCACGACCTCGGTCAGCACCGTGATCTACAACAAGGGCGCACCGGGCTCGACGGTCGGCAACTGCGTCACCAGTCCCACGGGCTGCCATCTTGTGTTCCTCCAGGTCCCAACCGCCGGTGTGGTGAACAGCAATTTCAGCCCGCAACCGATCGTTGCCATCGAAGACAACAACGGGAACATCGCGGCAGGCGACGTCTCGTCCGTCACCCTTTCCGTCCTCACGTACTCGGGTTCGGTCACTCCCACTCCGCAGCTCTCGAACACCTGCTCGGGTATTGAGAACGACGGCGTCATCGCTTTTGGTGACTGCAGCCTGCCTTCCGTCGGTACCTACACCCTCAAAGCGACGGACTCCAACTCGGGCAGCGTGACAGCAGCGACCATGCCACCCGCCAGTGCCTTCTCCATCACGACCGCGCCCCCGGCCCGGCTCGTCCTGACGTCGACCAACGCCACGGGCACCGCCAGCAGTACGGCCAACATCGGTTCGATCACCGTCAGCGAAGAGGATGCGTATGGCAATCTCACCGTTGCTGCTTCGCCGCTCACCGTCAACCTCAGCTCGAGCTCACCTCAGGGATCGAGCTGTCCTTCCTCTCCGAGGATCTGTCAGGTCGCCTTTGCCCCGACACTCCGGGGCACTGCTGTCACGTCGGTCACCATTCCCACAGGTTCGTCCTCCACCACCTTCTGGTACGGCGACACCACCGTAGGAACCCCAACCCTGAGTGCAGCATCTCCGGGACTCATCACGGGCACCCTGGCCGCAACGGTCAGCGCTGCCTCGCCCTACCAACTCGCCTTCACGAGTAGCCCGTTCAGCGTGGTGCAGGGAACCAGCGCGGCGAATCCCTTCTCCCTTGCGATGGAGGACCAGTTTGGAAACCCGGCCACGTCTTCCACCAGTGCGACGAGCGTCACTGTCTCGTCGACTTCGGGCTCGGCCATCTTCTCCGTTTCCGCCAATGGCGCCTCCTCGACGACGCTGAGCATCGCGAAGAACGCGTCGTCGGTCACCGGCTACTACGGCGACAACACAGTCGGGACGCCGACGATCACGGCGTCATCCACCGGCCTTATATCCGCCACCCAGATCGAGACGATTCTGCTCAAGCCGACCAAGCTGGTCTTCTCCACCACCGGAGCTGGCCCGGGCCCCTGGCTTGCTTCATCGGCGACCAACTACGGCCCGATCACGGTCACGGAGGAAGCAGCGAGCGGCACCCCGACGATCATCCCGGAGACGGTGACCCTCACGTCCTCCTCCCGGAATGGAACCTTCTCCAACTCGGCTGGTTCCGCCGCGGTGACCTCCGTCAGCATCCCGGCCGGGCAATCGTCGGCCACGTTCTGGTACGGCGACACCTCATCCGGCACCCCGACCATCACCGGCGCGGCAGCCGGTTTGACCTCGGCCTCGACCCCGCTGACGATCACGCCAGGCCCCGTGAGCGGCTTCTCCCTGTCGTCGTCCACTTCGACACCCACAGCAGGCGTTCCGTTCACCGAGTCGATCACCGCGGTCGACCAGTACGGCAACACCCAACCGACCTACACCGGTCCACAGCTGCTGTCGTTCTCGGGACCGAGCAACTCGCCCAGCCCCGCGAACAGCGCCCCGATCTATCCGACGTCGGTGACGTTCGTGAACGGAGTCGCCACGGGGGCGAACGCGGCCTCAGTCACACTGTTCAACGCCCAGACGACGCCGACGATCCTGACCGCCACCCAGGTGACGAGTACTGGTACGGCCACGGGTACATCGTCCCTCACGGTGGGCGCGGCGGCACTATCCGGCTTCCTGGTACCTACGCCGACGGCACAGACGGCCGGATCGCCCTTCACCGTCTCGGTCACAGCCGTCGACCAGTACGACAACACCATTACCAACTACGGAGGCGGTTCGAACAACTGCCTGGTCTTCAGTGGACCGTTGAACTCTCCCAATAGCACTGGACCCTCCTACCCCAGCCACGGCACGTGCACAACCGGGCAGTCGTCTCTGACCTTCTCCAAGGGAGTCGCCACTCCTTCGATCACGTTGGTCGCCGCCCAGACAACAACCCTGACCGTGAAACAGGGGTCGAACTCATCGATCAGCGGTACCACGGGCAACTTCGTGGTCAACAGCGCAACCGCGAAAGTCCTCTCGTTCACAAACCCGACGGGTCTGGGTCCACAAACAGCAGGTACGGCCTTCAACGTCTTGCTCACGGCCTCGGACACGTACGGCAACGGGTACTCCGGTTTCCTTCCGACATCCTTCTCCGGACCCGCCAATTCGCCCGCACCGGCCAGCACAACCCCGACCTACCCGTCGTCCGTGACCTTTGTTGCGGGCAGCGGCACAGCCAACATCACGCTGTACGACGCCCAGTCCACACCGTTGACCGTCAGCTCGTCCGGGGCCAGTCCGGCTACCTCATCCGCCTTTACCGTCAACGCGGCGCCAGTCAACTCGTTCAGCCTGCCGACACCGAGTACTCAGACCGCGGGGCGAGCCTTCAATGAGTCGATTACCGCGGTCGACGCGTACGACAACACGACCACCGGCTATGCCGGGTCACAGGTGCTGGCATTCACCGGACCCGCTCAGTCGCCCGCTCCGACGAATCAGGCACCCAGCTATCCCTCGTCCGTCAGCTTTACCGGTGGCGTCGGCACGGCGTCCATCACCCTCTACGACGCGCAATCCACCTCCCTGACGGCCACCCAGACCGGACTTACGGGATCGACCGGTCCATTCACGGTGACCTCCGGCAGTGCCGCCACACTCTCGATCCCGACAACGCCTGGAACGCAGACGGCCGGAACGAGCTTCGGCGTGACGATTGGCGCCACAGATGCTTACAGCAACCCGTACTCCGGATCCCTTGCGGAAACGTTCTCCGGACCCGTCAGTTCGCCCGCACCAGCGAGCAAGGCTCCGTCGTACCCAGCCTCACTGACCTTCACGAACGGTTCGGCCACTGCTCCGATCATTCTCTACAACGCCCAACCCACGACGTTGATCGTCGCTGCCTCCGGAGCCACCTCTGGGAACTCTGGAACCTTTGCGGTGAACCCGGCGCCTCCGAACGCGGTGGCGATCACCACCCAGCCGGCGAGCCCGATCACGGCCGGCGGAACCGTGGGGCTGAGCGCCGCCATCAAGGACCAGTACAGCAACATCGTCAACACCGGCACCGGGTCGGCCGACACCATCGGGCTCACCCTCAACACCGGCAGCTTCGCCGGCGGGACGACCTCGATCGCCGCGACCAACGGCGTGGCCAACTTCAGTGCACTCCAGATCACCAAGACCGGCACGTTCACCATCACCGCCACGGACACCACCCGCGCCATCACCACGGCGACGTCGAGCTCGATCACCGTCACGCCGGCCACGGAGAACAAGCTGGTCGTCACCGCACAGCCGCCGGCTTCGGTGACCGCCGGCACCAGCTTTGGCGCCTCCATCACGATCGAGGACCAGTACGGGAACGTCATCACCACAGGCAATCCCGGCTCGAACGACACTGTGAAGCTCGCTCTTTCTACGGGCAGCTTCGCCGCCGGCACCACCTCGGTCGCCGCGACGAACGGCGTGGCCACCTTCAGCGGCCTCCAGGTCACGACTTCTGGGAACTACACCATCACCGCATCCGACACGACTAACTCGTCGGTCACATCGGTCGCCACGAACCCCTTCACTGTCGGTGTGGCTGCAGCGAACCAATTGGTCGTGACCACCCAGCCCGCGTCCACCCTCACCGCCGGCCAGTCTGTGACTGTCGGCGTCAGCGTCGAGGATCGCTTCAACAACGTCGTCTCGAGCGGCACGGGGTCCAACGACACCGTCTCGGTCGCACTCTCGTCGGGGACCTTTGCCGGCGGGACGACCTCGCTCGCCGCCACCAACGGCGTGGCCACCTTCAGCGGTCTCACGATCACCAACGCCGGCAGCCTGACCATCACCGCCTCGGACACCAGCCGCACGGGCGTCAGCACCGCCACGACGAACTCGATCAACGTCAGCCCGGCCGCTGAGAAGAAGCTGGTCGTGACGTCGCAGCCTCCGACCACCGTCGGTGCCGGGGCAAGCTTCGGAACGACCGTCACCCTCGAGGACCAGTACGGGAACACGATCACCACGGGGAACTCGGGCTCGAATGACACCGTCAAGGTCGCGCTGTCCACCGGTTCGTTTGCCAGTGGCACCACCTCGGTCGCCGCAACCAATGGAGTGGCCACCTTCAGCGGTCTCCAAGTCACCGCGGCTGGCGGCTACACGATCACGGCGTCCGACACGACCAATGCCGGTGTGACCGCCGCGACGACGACCAGCTTCACCGTGAACCCGACCACTCCGAGCCAGATCGTCATCAGCTCGCAGCCGGCGGCAATCAGCGCCGGAGGAACGGTCGGTGTTGGTGCCACCCTCGAGGACCAGTACAACAACGTGGTCTCGTCCGGCACCGGCTCAGGTGACACGGTCTCGGTGGCGCTCTCCTCGGGCAGCTTCACCAGCGGCACCACCTCGGTTGCCGCGACGAACGGTGTGGCCACCTTCAGCGGCCTCAAGATCACCACGACGGGCAGCTACACCATCACTGCCTCCGACACGACTCGGAGCGGGGTGAGCACGGCCACGACCAACTCCTTCGTCGTCAGCCCGGCGGCCGCGAGCAAGGTGGTCGTCACCACCCAGCCGGCCGGCTCGATCGCGGCCGGCGGAACCGTGGGGCTGAGCGCAACCATCGAGGACCAGTTCAGCAACATCGTCAACACCGGCACCGGGTCGGCCGACACCATCGGGCTCACCCTCAACACCGGCAGCTTCGCCGGCGGGACGACCTCGATCGCCGCGACCAACGGCGTGGCCAACTTCAGTGCACTCCAGATCACCAAGACCGGCACGTTCACCATCACCGCCACGGACACCACCCGCGCCATCACCACGGCGACGTCGAGCTCGATCACCGTCACGCCGTCGACCCCATCGCAGCTCGTCGTCAGCACCCAGCCCGCGGGCGCGATCACCGCTGGCGGGACGGTCGGCCTGGGGGTCACGCTCGAGGACCAGTTCAACAATGTCGTCAACACCGGCACCGGGTCGGCCGACACCGTCTCGGTTGCCCTCTCTTCGGGCAGCTTCGCCAGTGGCACCACCTCGGTCGCCGCGACGAACGGTGTGGCCACCTTCAGCGGCCTCAAGATGACCAAGACCGGAGTGCTCTCGATCATCGCCTCCGACACCAGTCGGACCGGCGTCAGCACGGCCACGACCAACACGATCACCGTCGGCCCGGCCACGCCGAGTCAGATGATCATCAGCACCCAGCCTGCGGGCTCGATCACGGCCGGCGGGACGGTGGGCCTCGGCGTGACCCTCGAAGACCAGTTCAACAACGTCGTCTCGAGCGGCACGGGGTCCAACGACACCGTCTCGGTCGCACTCTCGTCGGGGACCTTTGCCGGCGGGACGACCTCGCTCGCCGCCACCAACGGCGTGGCCACCTTCAGCGGTCTCACGATCACCAACGCCGGCAGCCTGACCATCACCGCCTCGGACACCAGCCGCACGGGCGTCAGCACCGCCACGACGAACTCGATCAACGTCAGCCCGGCCGCTGAGAAGAAGCTGGTCGTGACGTCGCAGCCTCCGACCACCGTCGGTGCCGGGGCAAGCTTTGGAACGACCGTCACCCTCGAGGACCAGTACGGGAACACGATCACCACGGGGAACTCGGGCTCGAATGACACCGTCAAGGTCGCGCTGTCCACCGGTTCGTTTGCCAGTGGCACCACCTCGGTCGCCGCAACCAATGGAGTGGCCACCTTCAGCGGTCTCCAAGTCACCGCGGCTGGCGGCTACACGATCACGGCGTCCGACACGACCAATGCCGGTGTGACCGCCGCGACGACGACCAGCTTCACCGTGAACCCGACCACTCCGAGCCAGATCGTCATCAGCTCGCAGCCGGCGGCAATCAGCGCCGGAGGAACGGTCGGTGTTGGTGCCACCCTCGAGGACCAGTACAACAACGTGGTCTCGTCCGGCACCGGCTCAGGTGACACGGTCTCGGTGGCGCTCTCCTCGGGCAGCTTCACCAGCGGCACCACCTCGGTTGCCGCGACGAACGGTGTGGCCACCTTCAGCGGCCTCAAGATCACCACGACGGGCAGCTACACCATCACTGCCTCCGACACGACTCGGAGCGGGGTGAGCACGGCCACGACCAACTCCTTCGTCGTCAGCCCGGCGGCCGCGAGCAAGGTGGTCGTCACCACCCAGCCGGCCGGCTCGATCGCGGCCGGCGGAACCGTGGGGCTGAGCGCAACCATCGAGGACCAGTTCAGCAACATCGTCAACACCGGCACCGGGTCGGCCGACACCATCGGGCTCACCCTCAACACCGGCAGCTTCGCCGGCGGGACGACCTCGATCGCCGCGACCAACGGCGTGGCCAACTTCAGTGCACTCCAGATCACCAAGACCGGCACGTTCACCATCACCGCCACGGACACCACCCGCGCCATCACCACGGCGACGTCGAGCTCGATCACCGTCACGCCGTCGACCCCATCGCAGCTCGTCGTCAGCACCCAGCCCGCGGGCGCGATCACCGCTGGCGGGACGGTCGGCCTGGGGGTCACGCTCGAGGACCAGTTCAACAATGTCGTCAACACCGGCACCGGGTCGGCCGACACCGTCTCGGTTGCCCTCTCTTCGGGCAGCTTCGCCAGTGGCACCACCTCGGTCGCCGCGACGAACGGTGTGGCCACCTTCAGCGGCCTCAAGATGACCAAGACCGGAGTGCTCTCGATCATCGCCTCCGACACCAGTCGGACCGGCGTCAGCACGGCCACGACCAACACGATCACCGTCGGCCCGGCCACGCCGAGTCAGATGATCATCAGCACCCAGCCTGCGGGCTCGATCACGGCCGGCGGGACGGTGGGCCTCGGCGTGACCCTCGAAGACCAGTTCAACAACGTCGTCTCGAGCGGCACGGGGTCCAACGACACCGTCTCGGTCGCACTCTCGTCGGGGACCTTTGCCGGCGGGACGACCTCGCTCGCCGCCACCAACGGCGTGGCCACCTTCAGCGGTCTCACGATCACCAACGCCGGCAGCCTGACCATCACCGCCTCGGACACCAGCCGCACGGGCGTCAGCACCGCCACGACGAACTCGATCAACGTCAGCCCGGCCGCTGAGAAGAAGCTGGTCGTGACGTCGCAGCCGGCCGGCGTGACCGCCGGTGGCACCATCTCCCTCGCCGTCTCTGTCGAGGACCAGTACGGCAATGTCATCACGAGCGGCACGGGTTCCACCGACACGGTCAAGGCGACGCTGACGTCGGGAACGTTCAACGGCGGGACGACCTCGGTCGCTGCCGTCAGCGGCGTGGCCAACTTCACCAACCTGGTGATCAACCAGGTGGGGACCTACACCATCACGGCCTCCGACAGCACGAATGCGGGTATCACATCGGCGACGACCAGCAGTTTCGCGGTGAGTCCAGGCTCGGCCAGCCAGCTCGCCTTTACCACCCAGCCGACGGGCACGACCGGAGGATTGACCCTTCCAGTGCAGCCTGCAGTGACCGTCGAGGATCAGTTCGGCAACGCCGTGACGACCAACGTCTCCACCGCCACCCTTTCCATCGCTACAGGCACGCCGACTTCGGGCGGACCCGGCACGCTCTCCGGTTGCTCGCAGACCGAGACGAACGGCGTCATCACCTTCGCCGGGTGCTCGCTCAACACCACCGGCACTGGATACAAGCTGAAGGCGATCGACGGAAGTCTCACCTCGGCGACCAGCAACAGTTTGAACATCACGACCGGCCCTGCCGCACAGTTCTCCGTCTCCGCACCGACACCATCCAGCCCGACGGCCGGCTCCTCCTTCACGGTGACCATCACCGCCCAGGATGCCGGTGGGAACACGGTCACGAGCTACACCGGCGCCAAGTGCTTGACCTTCACGGGCCTGGACAACAGCCCGACGGGAGTCGCTCCGACGTACCCCTCCAATGGAACCTCGTGCAGCACCGGTCTCTCCAAGGTCACCTTCGCCAACGGCGTGGCCAGCGGGACGAACGCCCCCACCATCGTCCCGACTGCCGCTGAGACGACCAGCCTCACAGCAACCGCGACCGGCCTCTCGGGGACCAGCGCTCCCTTCACCGTGAATACTGGCTCCGCAGAGAACGTCTCGGCAACCTCCGGCGCTGCCCAGACGTCGAATGTGAGCACGTCCTTCGCCAGCCCGCTGGTGGCCACGGTGACCGACGCAGACGGCAACCCCATCAACAACGCGCTGATCACGTTCACCTCTCCGGCCAGCGCTGATGGCACCTTTGCCTCGAGCGGTTGCGTCAGCAACTCGCCCACCACGGTCTGCACCGTTGACACGGGTACCAACGGCCAGGCGACGTCCTCGACCTTCACCGCCGGAGGCACGACAGGCAGCTACAACGTCACCGCCAGTGCGGGTAGCCCCTCGACGACCTTCGCCGAAACCAACCTCATGACCGCAACCAGTGTCGCCTCCGGGAATGGCGCCGCGGTCAACACCGTGACCACCAACACCTTCAGCACGACTTCGGGTCACACCTACCTGATCACCGCGTACGAGACGAGCAACCAGACAACCACCCCGGGGACACCGACCCTCTCGCTCCCCGGGAGCGCATCGGCGACCCTCCTCGCGACAAACACCTTCTCGGGCGGTACGAACTGCACCGTCACGAACGCGAACTTCTGCTACCAGTGGGCGTGGTCGTTCAACGCCACATCATCGAGCGGGACGGCCACCGTTGGCCTGACCTATGTCAACGGGACTCCGGCTGGCTCGGTGGTGGACGTCGTGGCACTTGGCGGCAACAGCACTTCGACTCCGATTGTGAGCGGAAGCACGACGACCGCTTCGGGCTGTTCCAAGGGTGGATGCAATCTCAAGACCGACACCGTGACAGCGAATACGGCCAATGCCCCGGCCGCGAACAACATCACGCTACAGATCCTGGCCAGCGACGAGACGATGGGCACTGCTCCGACGTGGTCTCCAGCGACCACCAACCTGTTCTTCCGCTCCGCCGCCAGCTCCTCGCTCGACGTGAACGTGGCCATCCCCGGAGTACAGAACGAATCGACCAATGCGTCGCCCTTTAGCGGGAACGACGACTGGGGCACCATCGCTCTTGAAGTGGAGGCGAACTAGTGAGACGCCTGGCGACGACCAGCGCACGTGTGCTCGACCGATTCAAAGGCAGACTCACGCGAGCCGAGTCCCGCACTTCCGACGAGTCCGGTGCAGTGCTCGTCCTCGCCTTGATCTTCCTCGTCTCGGTGAGCCTGATCGTCACTGCGCTGCTCACCTTCGTTGGATCCGGTCTTTCCGCGACAGCGTCCTTCAACAACCAGCGCAACCTCGAATACGCAGCGACCAGCACGGTGAATCTCGCCATTCAGCAGACCAAGACGACGTTCAATTCGAACCTTCTCGAGGCGAGCCCTCCGGCGCAATGCTGGGGCCCCTCCGGTCAGTCGCAACCTCCCTCGCAGCTGACTATCAACGGCTACACCATTTACGTGTGGTGCTCTATGACCTGGCAACCGCTGAGCGGCTCGACGCGGACCGTCACGTATTCAGCCTGCCCGGCACCCGCTGGATCTGGAGCAAATACGACAAGCCTCCCGAAGAACACGAACCTCGCCGCCACCTGCGCAAGCTCTCCTCTCCTTCAGGCGATCGAGACCTTCGACGACTACGCCGCCGATTCTCCGGTGACCAACAAGCCCGTGCCCTGCTCCGCGGTCAACACCTGCGGTCAGACCCAGAACCAGGACAGCTGGATCTGGAATCCCGTGGTTCCACAGGTCTTCTCGATCTCGAGTGCGTCCGGCCCCGCCAACGGTCAAACGACCTTTACCATCACCGGTTCGGGCTTCGTTCCCGGAACGTCCACGACCCCGGGGCAGTTTGCCTCGTCCGTCAACCTGGTCTGGGAGACCGGTCCCAGCGCGGAAAGCTGGACCCACCCACCAAACGCGCCGAACCAGCCCGAAACCGACGAGAACGGGGTGGGCACCATTCTCCCAGCCACGGTCACGAGCGTCAGCGCGGACGGAACGACGATTCAGGCGGTCGCGCCTGCCGTGTCAACCGGGCCCTACTACTTCGTCACGGTCACCACTCCCGGCGGGACCAGCGCCTACACCTCACCGACGACCGGCCTCGGCAATGTCTTTACCTACACCGTCCAGCCCCCACTGGTCACCGGGGTGACCGGCAACGCCACCGTAACCGGAGGGGCCCTTCTGCAGATCACCGGCAGCGCCTTTTTCAACGCCTCGAATTTCCAGACTCAGGTGTGGTTCGTGCAAAGCGGGTCATCCCTCGCCGTCTCGTCGTGCCTCAACGCCCCTCCGACACAAGCCTGCGTCAATGATGTGACGGTCAATTCCCTCAGGAACCTTGGTCACCGGCATCTCCCCTTCGGTGTCTTCGACCGGAACGTGGAACGTCGTGGTGGTGACGCTCGGTGGAACGAGCTCCGGATCGACCACGATCAGCCTTGGCGTACAAGTCCCGTTGATAACCAGCGTGAGCCCGACCAGTGGCGCCGCCAACCCTGCGCAAATCACGATCAACGGGACGAACTTCCTCCTCGGCTCGACCACTGTCTGGTTCTGCGTCACCAGCCCGCCTACAAATACCGCCTCGGCCAACTGCGCCAACGGGACTCCTGGCAACGGTGAGATCGCCGCCAGCACCACTGTCACCAGCGGAATCCAACTCGCCGTGTCGGTGCCCACCAGCGGTATGACCGTGGGCCAGTCGTACAACCCGATCGTACAGATCCAGTACACGAACTCGGGGGGAACGACTTCGACCCTCCTTTCAGAGCCCTACGCAGCGTCGAACGTGGCGACCGACGCGTTCACGTTCACCTGATCGCCATGCGCCCTCCTCGACCTGCCCTTACTTTTCACGTTTCCGGCCGCACTGTGTGCAGCAGGTGCGTCGGCCCCCTGAACCGGGAGACCCGGTCATGGCACTGACCCGGCGCGCCGACAGGCGGGAGAGATCGACCGGAGAGGAGGCCGCTCGGGACACGACCAGTCCGGGCGTCGACAGCGGCAGCCTTTCGCCAGCCCTCTTCGAGCCGATCTTCAATCAGGATCTCATGGACGCATTACTGAAGCGGGACCTCCTCCGACCCGAACAGCTCGAGCAGCTCGACTCGGCTTTCAGCGACCCCATGGGAATCGACCTCGGCGGCGCGCTCGTCGACCAGGGAATCCTCGACGAACAAGCAATTACCGGCATCCGCGCTGACATCCGCGGGCTCGACACAATCGACCTGGGCAGCGAGAACCCAGAACCTGAGGCCCTCGCAGTCATCCCCGCCGCCACCGCTCGAGAGCACTTTGTGCTCCCGATAACCCTCGAAGATGGGGTGCTCACGGTGGCCATGGCTGACCAACCGCTGCCACAACTGCTCGCTCTCCTGGAGGGGGCGAGCGGCGTTCTGGTCAGGCCGGTGCTGGCACCGCAGTCCGAGATCCGTCGGGCGATCGACGGGAACTACCGTGCGATCGGCGAACTCGATCACCTCGTCCGCACGTTCGAAGCGGTCGAGGAAACCCGGCGCCGGCCGCTTCGAACGCCACCCCAGGCCACCACCGCCGAGGTCGTGGCCGACGATGCGCCGGTCGTGCAGGTGGTCGGCCGCATCCTCACCCAGGCCATGCGCGATCGCGCGTCGGACGTCCACATCGAACCCACCGAGGGCCAGATTCGAGTGCGATTCCGGATCGACGGCGCCCTGAAGGAAGTGCTGACGCTTCCCGGGTCTATGGGTGTCGGTCTCGTGAGCCGCATCAAGATCATGGCTGGCATGAACATTGTGGAGCGGCGCCGTCCACAGGACGGGCAGCTCAGGACCGATATCGACGGCCGCGAAGTCGACGTCCGAGTCTCGACCTTGGCCACGATCTGGGGCGAGGCGTGCGTCATGCGCGTGCTGGACCGGACCCGCTCGGTGATGCGTCTGAGCGATCTCGGCATGCCCGATGACTCGGCTGCTCGCTACACCGAATTCGTCAAGGCTCCGTTTGGCATGGTCCTGTGCGCCGGACCCACCGGGAGCGGTAAGACGACCACTCTGTACGCCACGCTTTCCGAGATCAGCGATCCCAGCCGCAACGTCATGACCATCGAGGATCCGGTGGAGTACGTCTTTCCCTCCGTCAACCAGATCCAGACCAACGAACAAGCTGGTCTCACCTTCGCCACCGGCCTTCGCTCCATCCTCCGACAAGACCCAGATGTCATTCTGGTCGGGGAAATTCGCGATGTGGAGACGGCTCGTATCGCCGTCCAGTCCGCACTGACCGGCCACTTCGTGCTCTCATCGCTGCACGCCACCGACTCTGTCTCGGCGCTCCACCGTTTCCTCGACATGGGGATCGAATCGTTCTTGATCGCCTCTTCGGTGGTCGGGATCGTCGGGCAGCGACTCGTCCGCCGCATTTGTCCCTCCTGCAAAGGGACCTACGAACTCTCGGACGCGGAACGGGCCTTCTACGAGGCGAGCGGCGGGCCGGCAAAGACAGAGTTCATTCGCGGGACAGGCTGCAATTTCTGCAGCGGGACCGGTTATCAGGGACGGGTGGGGGTCTACGAACTCTTGGCCATCACACCCGAAATCAAGCGGCTCGTCGTCGGATGGGCCACCCAGGACGAACTCCGTCGTCTCGCAGAAAAGCAGGGCATGCGAACACTGCGACAGGAGGCAATCAGGCTGGTTGCCCAGGACGTCACGACGGTGTCCGAAGTCATCCGGAGCATCTACGCACTTTAGAGGGGAATGGGAACAATGACAGATGTGAGCTACCGCTACACCGCGCTGGATTCCGGTGGCAAAACGGTGCACGGCACCGAGACGGCCAAGTCGGTCAGCAGCGCCCACCTGGCGCTGCTGCAGCGCGGACTCGAGCCGATCGAGATCGACCAGAAGAAGAAGGTTCTCCAGTTCGAGATCACAACGAAAAGGGTCAAGCGCAAGGAGGTCATGCACTTCTCGCGTCAGTTGAGCGTGTTCGTCGAGGCCGGCATCCCGATCATGGAGGCTTTGGAGATCATCAACGAAGAGACCAGCGACAAGCTCTTGAAGAGCGTGGTTTCGGACATGGTTTCCAGACTTCAGTCGGGAGACACCTTCGCCACCGCCGCGGCGGCACACCCCGAGGCGTTTCCCCGGTACTACATCGCGGTGCTCGAGTCTGCCGAGCTGACAGGGACGCTCGACACGGTGCTCCGGGAGCTTGCGGAGTACATCGAGAGAGACATGGACGCCCGGTCCCAGATCATTTCGGCGTTGATCTACCCAGCGGTGGTCGGCGTCATGGCCGTCGGCACGGTGGTGGTCCTTGCCACCTTCGTGCTCCCGAAGTTCACGGTCTTCTTCGCATCACTGGGTGCGAAGCTGCCGCTTCCGACCAGAATGTTGCTCTCCACTTCGGCTTTTGTCCAGAAGTGGTGGTGGGCCATGGCGGTCGGCTTTCTGTTGCTTGCCGTTGCCCTGGTGGTCATCCGTCGGTCGCACAGCGGTCGGGCGCGACTCGACGCCCTCATTCTCAAGCTTCCGGTCGCTGGGGCGGTGGTCCAGGCGGCTGTCGTCGAGCGGGTGTGCCGCGTGCTCTCGTCGCTCGTGACTGCCGGGGTCGATCTGCCCCGCGCCATGACCGTCGCCGCGGAATCTTCGAGCAATGCCGTGTTCAGCGACGGACTCATGCAGGTGCGGGAGCAGATGATGGAAGGAAACGGGCTCGCGCAACCGATCAACGACACCGGCCTCTTCCCCGGCGCGGCACGACAGATGTTCCGAATTGGTGAGGAGACGGGAACCCTTGACAAGCAGCTCGAAACCGCGGCGTCCTACTACCACCGGGAGCTCGAGCTGAAACTCAAGCACTTCACCAGCCTGTTCGAACCCGCCATCATCATCTTCATGGGCCTGATCGTCGGGTTCGTTGCCGTCGCCCTGGTGTCGGCCATGTACGGAATCTACAGCCAGGTGAAATAGGCGACGTCGTCGAGAGCATCGGATTTCGTGCGATCCACGGGACCCATTTCGGATGCTTGGAGAATGGTTCTACTCAGTAAAACGATTCTCACTTTCATCCCAATGGGATGTCCCACTTTGGATTGTCAACGGAGCCACAACTGACCCTTGAATATTGGTCCCGAAATGGGCCTTTTTGGTTAAGCCGTAGAGCTTCCGTGTCGATACCTGATTGGCGTTGTCCGGCAAGGGCATGCCGGCAATCTGAGGCGTCCGCATTGGTCGCCTTTATCTGACTGAAGACGGGGAGCCGAGAGCCGGTGTCCCCATTAGAAAGGCGGTACACCGCAGTGTTGCATCACATTTTTGAGCGCTATGGCGAGATTCAGAGTCGCCGGCACGACGAGGACGCTCTCGAAGGGGGATTCACCCTGATCGAACTTCTCATCGTGATCGTCGTCTTGGGCATCTTGGCCGCAATCGTCATCTTCTCGCTGACGAGCGTGACCGGGTCGAGCGCTGCTGCCGCGTGCAACTCGGACGCGAAGACGGTCCAGACCGCAGTTCAGGCGTACATCGCCCAGAATGGCGGCGTCCCGGCGTCTGTTACCTACAACACCACAACCAACGTGTTCGCCGGCACCGGTGACCTTACCGGCAACACCGCCGCGACGAACTACCTCCACACCTGGCCTTCGGCCGGAACGGGTGCCAAGTACATCATCACGTACAGCAACGACACCACGGTGAGCCCGTCGGGTGAGGTTCAGGTCTCCACCGACGGTGGGACCACCTACAACGACTACGACAACGGCAGCGCCTGCAACAACGCCTGAGCTCGTAGCTCTAGCAACTGCATACAAAACTGGTGATCCGAAGCGCCCGGCCGTCAAGGTCGGGCGCTTCGGCCCTCACCGCCACGACGACAAGCAGACGAACGAGTTGGGAGCTGTGACGTGAGAAGCATCGATGTGGGAGAGCTCTCCCCATGGCTGGACGCACTGTGGGAGAACACCGGCTCTGACCTGTTGTTGGTACCCGGTTCTGCTCCTCGGATCAGAGTGAACGGCAGGCTCGCCACCTTGGACGGGGCGCCCGTGCTCGACGGCGAGCACATCGACCAGATCGTGCAGGGGATCCTCGGCCCAGAACAGAAGCTGCTCTTCGAGCACCACCTCGACGTCGACTTTTCCTTCACCTGGCTGGACCGGGCCCGGCTCCGTGCCAGCGCCTTCACCCAACGGGGTACGACCTCGCTGGCCCTGCGCATGATTCCTTCTGACATCCCGTCGTTCGAGCAGTTGGGGCTGCCCCCGGTCGCCGAATGGCTGTCCCGCCTGCCACGCGGCCTCGTCCTCGTGACCGGTCCCACCGGTTCGGGAAAGTCGACCACCCTGGCCTCCATCATCGACCGCATCAACCAGACCCGTGCCGCCCACGTGCTGACGATCGAGGATCCGATCGAATACGTGCACAAGCACAACCTGTGCGCCGTCAGCCAACGTGAAGTCGGCACCGACAGCCCCTCGTTCGAGCGGGCACTCCGCTCGGCCCTGCGTGAGGACCCCGACGTCCTGCTGGTCGGTGAGATGCGCGACCTCGAGTCCATTCAGCTGGCCATCACCATGGCCGAGACCGGGCACCTGGTCTTCTCGACCCTGCACACGAACGACGCGGCGCAGGCCATCGACCGAATCATCGACGTCTTCCCCGACTGGCGCCAGGAGCAGATCCGCGTCCAGTTGGCCGCCTCCCTGGGCGCCATCATCGCCCAGCGCCTCGTGCCCAAGATCGGCGGCGGCATGGTGGCGGTCTTCGAGATTCTCATCGCCAACAACCCGGTGCGAAACCTCATCCGGGAGGGCAAGAGCAACCAGCTGTTGAACGTCATGACGACGAGTTCGCAGGAAGGCATGTGCTCCCTCGAGGGCTCCTTGGCCGACCTCATCGCCTCGAACGTCATCACGTACGACTCTGCTCTCGAGGTCTCGTCGCATCCCAAGGAGCTCGATCGCATCCTGAGTCACCGGGGCGTCCTGCGCGCATCTGCGTGAGCGGGCATGCCTCCGCAACGACGAGGACCTGATCTTCCCTATTCCGTCGTCGCCGGGGTCACACCCTGCGGTCCGGGCTGGCTCGTTGTCTCGGCCAAGCTGCACGGGACCGTATTCGCCCCGGAGGAGCCGGTGTTCGTCTCGTCGTTCGTCGAGGTGCTCGACACCAGGCCTGCCTTCGCCGTCATTGCCGTCAACGCGCCGGTCGGCTACCTCGACGAGGCGGTCGTCGGTGGCCGGCGTTGCGACCGCGAGGCGCGCACGCTCCTCGGCTCGCGGGGTTCGTCCATCCAGAGCGCACCGGTACGGGTCAGCGCCGACCGGGAGCTCGAGCTCCGGGGCGAGCACCTCGACGCCATCACCATCGCCCTGCTCCCCCGCTACCGCGAGGTCGCGGCGGAGATGAGCCCGTTCCGCCAGCGCACGGTCTACGAGGTCCACTCGGACCTCTGCTTCTTCCAGATGAACGACGAGCAGCCTGTGGCGTCCACCAAGAACTCAGAGCTTGGATCGGCCGTTCGGCGCGAGTTGCTCAGCCGATCCCTCCCGGGTGCGGAGCGCATCCTGTCGGCCGAGGTCGCCGGTTCATCCATGTCCCACCTGATCGACGCGGCCGCCTTCCTGTGGACGGCACGCAGGATCTTCCTGCACGCCGCCGTACGGATCCCCGCCGATCCCGAGTGGGACGAGACCGGCTTACGCATGGAGATCTTTCGCTAAGACACAGTCGACTCCGCCGGGCCCAAGACAAGCGCCTCAGGTGTGGAAGGGCCGCAGGAGGACCGGGCCGAGGAAGACGGCAACGAGGCAGCCCACCGAGAGGAACACCCCGTAGGGAAGCCGATCCTTGCGCGTCATCCGGCCCGAGCCCATGAGGGCGAGGCCGACGATGGCCCCCACCACGTTGGCCGCGAAGAATCCGAGGAGCACGTAGCCGACGCCCAGCCATCCGAGAGCAAGACCCAGGACAGGGGCCAGCCTCACGTCCCCGAAGCCGAGGATCCTCGGACTGGCCAGGTTCAACAGGAGGAAGACCAGGAACCAGCCGGCCGCGCAGAGGAGACCGACCAGGAACTGGTGCCAGACGTCGTCGATCGCCGATGGGAGCACGAGCAGCGCGGCCACGATCACCAGCACCGGATACACGATCTTCTTGGGCAGGAGCTGCAGCTCGAAGTCGATGCAGGAAAGGGCTAGCAGTCCGGCAAAGAGCGCGAGGATACGCCGGCAGCTCCCAGTGCAGACCGAAGCGCGCCGCCGTCCCGGCCCAGAGCGCCCCGCAGCTCAACTCGACCAGCGGGTAGCGGGCAGAGATGGGCGCCGCGCACTGGTGGCACCGGCCGCGCAGGAGCAACCAGGAGATTACCGGAATGTTGTCTCGCTCCCGGATCGGAGTGCCACAATGGGGACACGACGACCGGGGCGAGACGATCGACTCATTGCGCGGCACTCGGTAGATCACCACGTTGAGAAATGAACCGATGAGCAAGCCGAACATGGCGCTGACGACGACTAGGGCTGCGTACACCCTCGACCGCCGGGACCGCGCAGGGATCGTCGCATTCGGGGCAACGCTACCGGTTCGATCGGTGCGGGCCGGGTCAATGCGGCACCACGTTCGGACCCGCCATCCCGCTTCATCACCTGCCGTGTCGATGCGACGGTGGACCGCGCACCGCTCCGCTCAGCAATCAACTCCGGCGCAACCCCGGCACCGCGCCGGGGACCATCACACGCTGTCGTAACCGTCCAGATGGGTGGAATGCCAGGCCCAGGCCGAGCCGAGAATTTCCGACAAGCCGTACCGAGGAGACCAGTGCAGGAGGCTCTTCGACCGAGTGGTGTCGGCATAGAGGGCCACCGGGTCCCCCGGTCGCCGCGGGGCGATCTCGTACGGCACCGGCCGCCCCATGACCGCCTCCGCCGCCGCGATGACCTCGAACACCGATGAGCCGAGTCCTGTGCCCAGGTTCAGCACGGCGCTCTCCCCGCCCGCTTCGATGTACTCGAGGGACTTGAGGTGGGCATCGGCCAGGTCGACGACGTGCACGTAGTCCCGGATCGCCGTCCCGTCCGGCGTCGGGTAGTCGGTCCCGAACACCTGGAGGGCGTCCCGTCGACCCAGCACGGACTTCATGAGGAGCGGGACGAGGTTGAGCGTCACCGTCCAGTCCTCTCCGATGGACCCGTCGGGCCACGCCCCCGCCGCATTGAAGTAGCGCAGGCTGACCGAGCGGAGGTCGAGGCAGCGGCCGTACCACGAGAGCACCTTCTCCGTCATCGCCTTGCTCTCGCCATAGGGGCTCTCGGGGTGCACCGGAGCGTCCTCGCCCACCGGCACGTGCTCGGGCGTCCCGTACACGGCACAGGTGGAGGAGAAGACGACGTGCTCGACCCCGGCGTCGGAGAGCGTCTCGATCAGCGCGGCGCTCTTGGCCGTGTTGTTGCCGAAGTAGCGCTGCGGCTTCGCCATCGACTCGGCCGGAAACTTGTACGCGGCGAAGTGCACGACCGCATCGATGTCGAACCGGCTGACCGTGTCGGCCACCAGCTCTCGATCACCGACGTCGCCGACGACCAGCGGAACGTCCCCCACGGCCTCCGCATGACCGAACTCCAGGGAGTCGAAGGCGACGACCTCACGCCCCTGTTCCCGCAGGTGTCGCACGGTGTGTGAACCGATGTAGCCGGCCCCGCCGGTCACGAGCACAGTCATGGCGCTCAGCCTGCCCCAAGTCCATCAGCCCGGGCATATCGGAACGGCACAGCAGAGTCCGACCATCGGCCATCCCGGGACTCCACTCCAGCGGGTCCGCCCGCGCTCACCCAGGTGGCACCATGGTCCGATCACCGAAGACCACGACAGCGGCGGCTCGGCCGAGCCCCAGGACGAGCGTCCCGACGAGGAAGAGCCCATGGGCTTCGACCGCTGGCGCCGGGAGTCCGCCATCGGCGAGGTCGGCACCAGCATCGCCAAGGGGCTGCGCAACATCTTCGCCCCGACCCAGCAAGAGGTCGTCATCGTCGCCTCGGTCCCCGGAGACCCGCCCGACGCCGACCAGAAGCTTCGCGTCGTCCTCGACCCCGACGACCCCACCAAGTCGGTGGCCATCTTCCCCGATCCCGAGCGTCTCCCCCGAGCCGCTCCCGGCCCCGACGCCACCAACGGCAGCGACCACCGCGACCCCGACTCCACCACCAACCCCGGTACCACCCCCGACCAGGGCTGACGCCCCGTTTCGTTGACTCCCCCACCTCCGGGACGTACCATGCAAAGAATCGGACATAGTGTCCGATCTGCTAGAGGAGTTGTCCGATGTCCAGCACCGTCGCCGACGTCGCCCCCGTCGATCTGTCCGACTCCCGGTCCTTCGTGGCCGGCGTTCCCCACGCCTACCTGGCCTACCTGCGCCGGCACGACCCGGTGCACTGGCAGGACGAGCCCGGCGGCCCCGGCTTCTGGGCCGTGACCCGCTACGACGACTGCGTCACCGTCAACCGGGACTACGAGCGCTTCAGCTCGGCCGCCCAGGGCACCATGCCCTTCGAGATGGCCGACGACGAGAAGGCCCAGCAGGGCCTGATGATGCTCAACATGGACCCGCCCCTACACACTCGCTATAGGCGCCTGGTCAACAAGGGCTTCACCCCGCGCATGGTGCGAGACCTCGAGGCGAACATCCACCGCTCCGCCGACGCCATCATCGACTCGGTCATCGAGCAGGGCACAGCCGACTTCGTCACCGACCTCTCGGCCGAGCTCCCCCTCCAGGTCATCGCCGAGCTGCTCGGCGTCCCCCAGGAGGACCGCCACCGCATGTTCGAGTGGTCCAACCGGATGGTGGGCAACGAGGACCCCGAGTACCAGGGCCAAGCCGAAGAGGCCATGGTCGCCGCCATGGAGCTCTACGCCTACGCCGCCGAGCTCTTCTCCAAGAAGCGCATCGACCCCCACACCGACCTCATGAGCGTGCTCACCACGGTCGAGGTCGAGGGCGAGCAGCTGAGCGAGCTCGAGCTCGAGCTCTTCTTCCTCCTCCTCACCGTGGCCGGCAACGAGACGACCCGCAACCTCATGTCGGGCGCCATGCACGCCTTCTTTCAGAACCCCGAGCAGTGGCAGCGCCTGCTGGCCGATCGCACCCTCTTGCCCAGCGCCGCCGACGAGATGCTCCGCTTCGTCACCCCGGTGATGAACTTCCGGCGCACGGCCATGGTCGACCTCGAGCTCAGCGGCACCCGGGTGGCGGCCGGCGACAAGGTCGTCTTCTTCCACGCCTCGGCCAACCGGGACGAGGACGTCTTCGCCGATCCCGACACCTTCGACGTCGGGCGCGACCCCAACCCGCACATCGCCTTCGGCGGCGGCGGCCCCCACTTCTGCCTCGGCGCCAACCTGGCCCGCATGGAGATCCGGGTCATGTTCGAGCACCTGCTCGACCGGATGCCCGACATCTCGCAGGCCGGCGACGTGCAGCGCCTACAGTCGCAGTTCATCAATGGCGTCAAGCACCTGCCGGTTGCCTTCACCCCCGCCGCCCGCCTCGGCGCCTGAGCCGGCGCGCTGAGCGAGCGAGGAGGATCCTCTCCCCCATGGCCCGGCGCGCCCCCGATGCCCTGAAGGACGTCATCCGCGACTTCCGGCGCGACCAGATCCTCGACACGGCGCGCCGCCTCTTCGGCGAGCGCGGCACGACCGAGGTCTCCATGGACGAGATCGCCACCGAGGCCGGCGTCGCCCGCTCCACCGTCTACGTCTACTTCGCCAACCGCGACGAGCTGCTCCGGGCCTGCCTCCAGTCGATGTACGACTCCATGTTGGACACCATCGCCACCGTGATCGAGGTCGACGCCGCACCGACCGAACGCCTGCGCGCCCTCGTTCTCGGCCTGCTCGAGCGCATCGACGAGAGCCCCGCCTTCTTCCGCCTGGCCATGGCCACCCAGGCCAGCACGAACGCCGCCGGCTCGGCCGCGGTGGGCGGCGCCCTGATGCTGATCGGCCTCGACATGATGCGGCTCATGGAGGATCTGCTCCAGCGCCGGCATCGCCTCGGGCGACTTCCGCCCCGACCTCGACCCCGAGCGCACCGTGACCCTCCTCGGCCAGCAGGTCTACGGCGCCCTCTCGGTGCGGGCCGGCGAGCCCGATCCTCTCCCGGCCGACCGGACGGCCGACGACATCTGCGGGTTCGTCCTGCGGGGAATTGGAGCCTGACCGTGCACCTCGACCTCTGGCTGCCCACGGCCAGCCCCATGACGACGCCCGAGCTGCTCGACGCCGTCGCCCAGGGCGCCCAGCACCGCAGCATCGGCACCATCTGGGTGGGCGAGCACGTCGTGCTCTTTCGGCGACTACGCCAGCCACTACCCCTACGCCGAGGACGGACGCATCCCCGCACCTCCCGGCAGCGGCCTGCTCGAGCCGCTGGTCACCCTCACCTACCTGGCCGCCCGCACCAGCAGCGTCCGCCTGGGCACGGCCATGCTGCTCCTGCCCCAGCGCAACCCGGTCTACGTGGCCAAGGAGGTCTCGACGCTCGACTGGCTCTCGGGCGGCCGGGTCGACCTCGGCGTCGGCGTCGGCTGGCTCAAGGAGGAGTTCGAGGCGCTCAACGTGCCCTGGGAGCGCCGGGGCCGGCGCACCGACGAATACCTCGAGGTGCTGCACACGCTCTGGGAGGACGACTCGTCGTCGTTCCACGGCGAGCTCTACGACCTCGACCCCTGCGAGATGTTCCCCAAGCCCGTCCAGCAGCCGGTCCCCGTGCACATCGGGGGCGAGACCCCGGCCGCCCTGCGCCGGGCCGCCCGCCACGCCCAGGGCTGGCACACCTTCAACCGCACACCCGAAGAACTGGCGACCGGCCTGGCCGAGCTCGACGGGCACCTCGAGGCGGCCGGGCGCAGCCGGGCCGACCTGCGCATCACCGTCTGCCCGTACTTCAAGCCGCTCACCCCCGAAGGCGTCGAGCAGTACGCCGAGGCGGGCGCCGACGCCGTGGCCGCGCTGTTCTTCGCCTTCACGGTCGACGACGTGGCCAAGGCCTTCGACGACCTCGATGCCTGCCTGGAGGTGGCCCGCCGCGTCGGCGGCTGACACCGTCGTTCCGGCGGGCCCCCGACGAACCGCCCCTACACTCGCCCTTTGTGGCGTCTCCCGACACGGCGTTCGGCGTGTTCACCGACGCCGGGCCGTGGGTGGTCGACCCCGAGGCCCTACCGTGGCGCCGCCACCACGCCGTGCTCCGGGCCGCCCTCGCGGCGTCGCTCCCCGGCCTGGTCCGTCCCCGCACGGTGCCGCCGGGCGCCCGCGTCGGCACGACGCTGCGCCACCTCGGCGGCGCGCTCGGCCTCTGGTACGTCACCGATCGCCGCAAGGGCGGCGAGGCCTCCGTGGCCGGCCTGTCCCGCCGCCTGCGCGTCGCCTTCGAGAAGCTCGGCCCCACCTACATCAAGCTGGGTCAGATCATCGCCTCGGGTGACGGCGTCTTCCCGCCCGCGCTGGTGGCCGAGTTCAAGTGGTGTCGCGACCAGGTCCCGCCCGAGCCCTGGCCGGTCGTCGAGCAGGTCCTGACCGAGGAGCTGGAGCGGCCGCTGCACCAGGTCTTCGCCTCGGTCGAGCACACCCCGCTGGCCGCCGCCTCCATCGCCCAGGTGCACGCGGCCACGCTGCGCGACGGCACGCCCGTCGTCATCAAGGTGCAGCGCCCGTCCGTGTCCCGCCGGGTGCGCCAGGACCTCGCCGTGATGGCCTGGGCCGCCCCGCACCTCGTCGGCCGCATCCCGGTGGCCGCCCTGGCCAACCCGCCCGCCCTGGTCGAGCTCTTCGCGGAGACCATCGTCGAGGAGCTCGACTTCCGCCTGGAGGCGGACAACATGCTGACCCTGGCCGGGGTCTTCGCCGACCTCGGCCAGCGCACCTTCGTCGTGCCGCGCCCGCACCCGACCCTCGTCACCCGGCGCATGCTCGTCATGGAGCGGGTCGACGGCTTCAACTTCGCCGACGTGGCCGGCATGCAGGCCGCCGGCATCGACACCGAGGAGGTGGTGCGGGCCGGGATGATCGGCTTCCTCGAGGGCGCCATGCTGCACGGCGTCTTCCACGGCGACCTCCACGCGGGCAACCTCTTCGTGCTCCCCTCGGGCAAGACCGCGCTGCTCGACTTCGGCATCACCGGGCGCCTGACCGAGCCGAAGCGCCTGGCCCTGCTCTCGCTCATCGTGGGCGCCTCCAACGGGGACATCCCCACCCAGGTGGCGGCCATGCGCGACCTGGGGGCCTTCCCCGACGACCTCACCGTCGACGAGGTGATCGAGCAGCTCGGACTGGACCGGCCGCCGCTCGACCCGACCGCCATGAGCGCCGACGAGCTGGTGGCCGAGATGCAGCGCTCCATCAAGACGCTGCTCGCCCTGGGGGCCCACATGCCCAAGGAGCTCATGCTCTTCGTGAAGAACATGATGTTCCTCGACGGGGCCATCGCCACCCTGGCCCCCGATCTCGACCTCTTCGCCGAGTTCGAATCCATCGCGCTGCACTTCGCGGCCAAGCACGGGGAGCGCATCATGTCCCAACTCGGCCTCGAGGCCCAGGCCGACTGGGCGCCCGACCTCACCTCGGTCCGGGCCAGCTTCGGCCTCGACGAGTCCCAGCAGAGCCTGACCCACCGCGACATCCAGGAGCGCCGGGCCCAGGTGCGCGAGAAGTTCGAGGGCCACGAGGGCCGGCCTGGCCGACGGCCCGGACTCCGCCGCCGCCTGCGCCGCGGCGGGCGGGCCCAGCAGACCTGATCGGACGGGGCTCAGCGCACCGCGCTCGCCGGCCCCGCCGTCCAGCCCGCCACCAGCTCAATGAGCTCGGCGGCCACCCAGTACTGCGTCGGCCGCCCCGGCCCGCTCGCCGGCATCGCTCCGTCGGGCCGGTAGCGCACGACGATGCCGTGCTCGGCCAGCACGGCCAGCGCGGCCTGGCCGGCCCGCACCGACACGCCCAGCCGCTCGGCCACCACGGCCCCGGAGAGCACGGGCCGCTCGGCCAGCACGTCGAGGATGCGCCGGGCCGCCGCGTCGGCCCGCACCCCCTCGAGCCGGGCCCGCCACGCCCCGAGCAATGCCTCCGAGCGCGCCATCAGGTCGGCCGCCGCCTCGCTGCTGCGCACCAGCGCCTGGGCCAGCCACTCGACCCACGCATCGAGCCGGCCCAGTCGGTACAGGGTCATCCCGGCGAGATACCCGCCCGGATCCCGCGCCACCAGCACGCTCACCGGCGGAGGCAGCGCCACGCCCAAGCGGTGGGCCAGCACCCAGCCGATGAGGACCCGGCCGATGCGGCCGTTGCCGTCGCCGAAGGGGTGGATGGCCTCGAACTGCGCGTGCAGCACCGCCGCCTGGGTCACCGGGTCGAGCACCGTCGCGTTGGCGAAGGCCACCAGGTCGGCCATCAGCGCCGGCACCAGCTCGGGCGGGGGTGGCACCAGGGCGGCGTCGAAGGGCGTGGTGCCGCCGATCCACGACTGCTCGGCCCGCCAGGCGCCGACCAGCGCGTCGGGCAGCCCGCCCCGGGGCCCCATCAGCCGGCGGTGCCAGAGCAGCAGGTCCTCGAGGCGCAGCGGCCGCTCCGCCGTCCCGAGCGCGTCGACCACGGCGCCCAGATTGTCGGCCACGTAGTTCGCCGTGTCCCCCAGCGCGCCGCCGACCTCGGCCGCCGCCACGTCGACCAGGGGTGAGCGCACCCCCTCGATGAACGAGGACGCCACGCCCTCCGAGCGCAGCAGGAGCATGGCCATGGGCTCGAAGCGGGCGGGCCGGTTCCCGGCCGCCACCACAGCGGCCGCCGCCCGCTCGCTCAGCCGGGCCGCCCGCGGCCCGAGCTCGAAGGACTGGCCCCCGAGCGGCGCCGGCACCCAGGCCGCGACCCGCCGGCCGTTCCAGACGATCGGGACCTCCCGGCCCCGCAGCGACCCTTCGTCAAACCCCGACATAAACGAAGGTTAGCAGGATAACCATCGTTTTCAGGCCGGAATACGGCAACTTCGGCGCACGCCCCCCGGCTCGATGCGAGGCTACGCCCATGCACACCATCCGACCGCTCGAGACCGCCGATCGTCAGGGCTGGAGCGCCCTCTGGGCCGGCTACCTGGCCTTCTACCGGGCCGAGCTGTCCGCGGAGACCACCGGGTCCACCTTCGAGCGGCTCTGCGCGGGCACCGACGGCCTGTTCGGACTGCTCGCCCTGGACGAGGCGGGAACGTCGGTCGGGCTGGCCAACTGCGTCGTCCACGGCACGACCTGGTCCCGGCAGCCCAAGTGCTACCTCGAGGACCTCTTCGTCTCCCCCGCCGCCCGGGGCGGCGACCTCGGCCAGGCACTGCTCAGGGCGGTGAAGCGGGCGGCCACCGAGCGGGGGGCACCCGACGTCTACTGGCACACCCAGCAGTACAACGGCCGGGCCCGCTCGCTCTACGACGTGGTGGGCCGCCCCACCTCCTTCGTCGTCTACGAAATGTGACGGGGAATGTGACGGGGAATGTGACGGGGAATGTGACGGGGAATGTGACGGGGAATGTGACGGGAATGTGACGGGGATGTGACGGGGAATGTGACGGGGAATGTGACGGGGAGCCCGAACGGTCGCTGTCACAGCGCACACGTACCGTCCTTTTTCGTGCAATCGAGCGGGCAATCACGCCGGACATGCAACGCTCTAGCCCCGACCGTTCGGCTCGCCCCTTCGGCCATGGCCAGTGCCTGCCGGACCTGCCGGTAGCGTTTCGCCCGAACCCATGGCCCCTCGCCGTCGCAGCGCGACCTCCACCTCGAACTTCGGCGTCGGCCGGCGCGAATCACATGTGGCGGACGCCTTCTACGCCCGCTTCGAAGCACCGGAGCTGAGCGCGGACGAACACGTGCAGCCGCACCGCCCCGGTGTGTCCGCCCTTCTCGGCGATGCCCGCCGGATGGATGCGGTACAGGACGACTCGGTGGCCCTGGTCGTCACCTCACCGCCGTACTTCGCGGGCAAGCAGTACGAGGAGGAGCTCGACCGCGAAGGGGTGCCCGGGTCCTACATCGAGTACCTGGCCCTGCTGCGCGACGTCTTCGCCGAGTGCAAGCGCGTGCTCGAGCCGGGCGGCCGCATCGCGGTGAACGTGGCCAACCTCGGGCGCAAGCCCTACCGCAGCCTGGCGGCCGACGTCATGGCCATCCTTCAGGACGACCTGCACCTGCTGCCTCGGGGCGAGATCGTCTGGCAGAAGGGCGAAGGGGCGAGCGGCTCGTGCGCCTGGGGCTCGTTCCGCTCGGCCGCCAACCCCGTCCTGCGCGACGTCACCGAGCGCGTCGTCGTGGCCAGCAAGGGCCGCTTCGGGCGGGCGTTGAGCCCCAAGGCCCGCCGGGCCGCCGGGCTGCCGCACGAGAGCAGCATCGGGGCGGACGATTTCATGGCGCTCACCCTCGACGTGTGGGACATCCCGCCCGAGAGCGCGGTGCGGGTGCACCACCCGGCGCCGTTCCCGGTCGAGTTGCCCCAGAAGCTGATGGAGCTCTACACGTTCAAGGGCGATCTCGTCGTCGACCCGTTCTGCGGCTCGGGCTCGACCCTGGTGGCGGCGGCGCGCTGCGGCCGTGATGCCGTGGGCTACGACCTCGACCCCGAGTACGTGACGCTGGCCGAGAGCCGCCTGGCCCAGGAGGTCACCGAGGCCGTGCTCGGGGCCGGGGCCGCCACCGCGGGGCCGAACAAGACGGACGGGGTCTCGGCGGCGGCGTTGGCCCGCCAGGTGATCGAGGCGGCGGGCTTCGTCGACGTGCGGGCCGACCGGCGACTGCGCGGCCTCGGCCTGGCCGTGAGCTTCACCGCGGCCGACAAGGCCGGGCGCACCTGGTACTTCGATCTGGCCGGCTCCAACTCCGCCTATCGAGGTGGCATGGCCCGCTCCGAAACGGTCTGGCGCACGCTGGGGCGGGCCCACGTCATGTCGACCAACGACATCACGCCGCTCGTCGTCCTCACCACCCAGCTCCCCCGGCCCGGTACCGAACCAGACCGGGCACTGCGCGCCTCGGGTCCGGGCGCCATCTTCGACGCCGTGGACCTGCTCTCTCCCGAGGCGCGCCAGCGGCTCGCCACCTACGCCCGCGGCCGGAGTGGCGCCCCGCGAGCCGGGTTCTGGTCCAGCGCCGACCTGGCGCCCGGCGCGGTCTGATTCGGTGGGGGCGGTCGTCGCCTGCGCGGTCGTGCGCGACGACCCGCCGCGCATCTTCGTGGCCGAGAACATGGAGACGCTGCACTGGGTGTTGGCCTGCCAGCTGGTGGCCACCACCCCCGGACGCGACCTGGCGCCGGGCGAGCGCGAGACGCTGCGCCAAGCCTTGCGCGAGGAGCGTTGGGGCGACGCCGTGTTCGCCTTCATCGCCCGCACCGGCGTGGCGGTCGACGTCTACGAGAGCACGGAGCTGCACCTGGCGGCCGACGCGGCCGTCGGTCCGCTCGAACTACAGCTCACACCCCTGTTCGAGGACTGACGGCGCCCGGGCGGGCTCCGGCGCGTGACGGGCCGGGCCGCTCGCCCGTGGAAGGATGCCTGCATGCCGAGTGACCGGACCACGGTGACCGAGCTCGGGACCGCCCTCGGCATGCTGGGCGCGTCCAATGTCGACGAGGCGTTGCACGCGCGCACGCCGGTCATGCACAGCGTCGCACCCGGGCTGTGGGACCGCCTCGGGCAGCTGCGCTCCGGCGGGGCCTACGACGCGGAGTTCCACGCCGCCTTCGAGAACGGGCGGGCCTTCCTCAGGGCGGACGACGGGTTGCGCGGCCGGCTGCCCCGGATCGTCGAATGGAAGGGCACCGGCCGGGCCCCGGGCGACGAGGTGGCGCCCATCGACCTGCGGGTGGACCACGTCTACCTCGTCAGCTGCAAGTACCTCTCGAACATCCTCTTCAACGTGTCGCCGGCCCACATCTTCGACGACCTGCTCGTAGGTCGGCTGTCCCGCGCCCGCACGGGCGCTCGTGACGCAGTGGCGGGCGCGGAGCGTGGGGGTGACACCGGCGCCAGCAGCGGCGGTACGGGAGGCGACTGGTACGCCGAGGTCGCTCCGACCGAGTACCAAGCGCTCTACGAAGAGGTATGGCGCGCCCTGGCCGAGGCCTCGGCGGCGCAGGCCGGGGTACCCGCACTCTCCGCCTCGGGTGCCGCCGGGCGGCCCCGGTCGGGCTCCGCCGCCGGGTCCTTCGCACCGTCAGCCTTTCCCGGCCTCGAGGACGGCAATGGCACCGGCACCGGCGCCGACCAGGCCTCCGCCCGCGCCGGCGACCGGTGGCAGCCGCCCCCGCCCGCGTTGCGCTCGCTGCCGGCGCGTGCGGTCGACCTCACGGCCGAGCAGCGCGACGCCCTGGGCGACTGGCTCAAGCAGGGGTGGCCGGGCGCGGCCCGCGCCGCCTATCAACGGCTGGCCGAACGGGTGTCGTTCGTCTCCCTCCACCGGTGGCAGCAGGCCATGGACGAGCGGGGCGGCCACGGCGAGGCGATGCTCTGGCGGCTCCTCCGTATGGGCAGCGCGCCCTACTTCGTGCTCGGCTCGTCTGCCACCAGGTCCCTGCGCCTGCGCATTGCCACGCCCTGGGACTGGCGTGAGAACTTCGTGCTCGGAGGGGTGGACATGACGACGCAACAGGGCGGCCAGCCGCGGGTGGGCTGGCACGCCGCGGTGCGCGATCGCTCCACCTCCGAGGTGGTCGAGCTCGACGGTCACATCGAGGTGCGCTGGAGCCACGGGCGCTTCGGCGGTCCGCCCGAGGCGAAGGGCTACCTCGACACGCCGCATCATCTCGTTCCTGGGTATTTCGCCTTGCGATGAGCACCTTCGATCCGGCCGCCCTGGCGCCGCCCGTCCGTGTCCCGGTCCTCCATGGCCGCGACGTCGTCCTGCGGCCCTGGGCCATCTCTGACCTCTCCCTGATCCGGTTGGCCTCGGCCGACCCCTTCATCCCCTCCATCAGCTCCGTCCCGCGGGAGCTACTCCGACGACACCGGGCGGGCGTTCATCGAGCGGCAGCACCGGCGGGCCGCCCAGGGCGACGGGATCTCGTTCGTAATCACCGAGGAATCGGTCCCGGCCCAGGGCATCGGTTCGATCGGCCTGTGGCTCCACGAGATTGAGAGCGGGCGGGCCTCGGTCGGCTACTGGCTCCTCGAGCGCTTCCGGGGCCGCCGGTTGGCCGCGGACGCGCTGCGCGCCGTGGTCGACTTCGCGTTCAGCGGTCCAGGCATCCCGCGCCTCCAGCTCTTCGTCGAGCCGTGGAACGTGGCGTCGTCGCGCACGGCCCAAGCGGCCGGCTTCACCCGGGAGGCCACGCTGCGGGGCTGGGAGCGCATCGACGGAGAGCAGCACGATGCCGATTGCTTCGCCCTGCTCTCCGACGAGTGGCGAGCCGAACGGGAGCGCTGAGCGCCGTTCGGGCCCGAAGGGGACGACGACGATCTGACGGCACGGCTGGACCATCTCATGGTCGACCTGCAGCCTCCGTGCGCCGCACCCGTGTGCTCGAGGGGCACTACGACTGGTTCCGCTCTCCCTGGTCGAGAGTGGAGCGCGGCCGCACGGCCGTGGAAGGCTGGGCCATCGGTTCCCTGGACGACGCCGGCGCCATCCGCCGCCTGATCGTCTTCGAAGGGCTCGAGCCTGGCCGGCAAACCGGCGACGACTGAGAGGGAGGGACGCACATGGTGGTGTTGGTCGAGGTGGCCGATCGGGTGGCCACGGTGACGCTGAACCGCCCCGAGGCCCGCAACGCCATTTCGGGCGAGCTGAGCCGCGAGCTGGCCCGTGCCGTGACCGAGCTCGATCAGCGCGACGACGTCGGCTGCATGGTTCTGACCGGCGCCGATCCCGCCTTCTGCGCCGGGGTCGACCTCAAGGACCTGTCGCGTGAGGACCGTTCCGTGCAGAAGGAACGCCTGGCCAACCCGGCCAAGCACGTCGGCATGATCCCGCCCCACGAGACACCGATCATCGCGGCGGTGAACGGTGCCGCCGTCACCGGCGGTTTCGAGATCGCGCTCAACTGCGACTTCCTGATCGCCTCGGACCGGGCCCGCTTCGCCGACACCCATGCCCGGGTGGGTGTGATGCCCGGAGGCGGGCTCATAGTGCGGCTGCCCCAGCTGATCGGGCCCGACCGGGCCCGGCGCATGAGCTTCACCGGGGACTACATCGACGCCGAGACGGCCTACGTCTGGGGCCTCGTGGTCGAGGTGGTCCCGCACGAGTCGCTGCTGGCCCGGGCGCTCGAGATCGCGGCTGCCGTCGTCTCCATCCCCGACGAGCACGTGCGCGAGATCCGGCGCATGTACGACCAGATCGGCGCCCTGTCGGGGCAGGAGGCCTGGGAGGCCGAGTCGGCCTGGTCCCGCCGTTGGATGGCCGAGCGGTTCGACCAGTCCCGCCTGGCCGCCGAACGGGAGAAGATCATGGCGCGGGGACGGGCGCAGACAACGGGACTCGACGGCGCTCCGGCGTGAAGGTCTACGCGGGCATGGACCCGCGCTGCAGCTTCGCCGACGCGGTGGCCCACGCCCAGCGGGTCGAGCGTCTCGGCTACGACGGACTGCACGTGGCCGAGACTGTGCACGACTCCATGGCCGTCGCTCTGCTGATGGCCGAGCACACCGAGCGCATCACCGTCCGCACCAGCGTGACGCTGGCCTTCACCCGCAGCCCGACCCTGCTGGCCTACGCGGCCTGGGACCTCTCGAAGTTGAGCGGCGGGCGGTTCCAACTCGGTCTCGGCACCCAGATCCGCCAGAACATCGAGGACCGCTACGGGGTGCCCTTCGGCGACGATCCCATCGGCCGCCTGGGCGACTACGTGGGCGCGGTGCGGGCGGCCTTCGCCTCGTTCGCCTCGGGTGCCCGGCCTTCCTACGAGAGCCCGCACTACCAGGTGACCCGCATGCAGCCCTACTTCAATCCCGGCCCGGACGGCGAGACGCTCGTCCCGCCGGTGTACCTCGGCGGCGTGCAGCGGCGGGCCTGCGAGCTGGCCGGTGCCGTGGCGGACGGCTTCGTGAGCCACCCGACCAACTCGAACCCGCGCTACCTGCGCGAGACCTGCCTGCCCGCGCTGGCCGCAGGGGCGCAGGCGGCCGGGCGCGACCTCGAGGCGGCCGGCTTCGAGACGGTGGTGGGGACGAGCGTCATCTCATCGTCGACGGCCGGCGGGCTGCTGGCGGAGCGGGAGCGCCAGCGGCGGCTGCTGGCCTTCTTGTACTCGACGCCGGCCTACGCGCCGACGCTGCGCCTCTACGGCTGGGGGGAGCTCGGGCCGCAGCTGCGCGACCTCATCCGCCGGGAGCGCTGGGACGACCTCGGGGCCGTGCTCTCCGACGAGGTCCTCGACACCCTGGTGCCCTGCGCCACCTTCGACGAGCTGCCCGGCCTGCTGCTCGAGCGCTTCGCCGGCCTGGGCCAGGGGATCCTGGTGGCGCCGCCGCAGGACCCGGCCGACGACGACGCCTTTGGCGCCGTGGTCGCCGCGGTGCGAGCGGGCTGATCGTGGCCGTCAGCCGGCCATGGGGAAGATGACGTCCTCGCCCGCCATGGCGGCGACCGCCGCTCGGCGTTCTTCCGCGTCCATGCCGGCGTAGCGGTCCGCCGCATTCAGCACACGGGGCAGCAGGGGGATGTCGCCCGGCGTGCAGAACGCATGGACGCCGGGCGTCGAGAGGGCAAAGTGCACGCCGCGGTCGATCTGCTCGTCGGTCGTGACCGGCTCGTACCACGACGCCGCCCAGCGGTCGCCCCGGGCCTCGGCCAGGGGGCGATCGTCGGCCCAGCGCCGCCAGGCCACCGCCTTGATGACCATGACACCGATGTCGCGCTCGGCGCAGACGGCCAGGAGCTCCTCGGCCGGCTCCCGGTACTCGGGCCGGGACCAGAGGGCCGGATAGACCGGGAACATGACGGTGTCGAGGTCGAAGCGGCGCAGTGCCTCGAGGTGAGACCGCGGCACTTCCAGGTCGTGTCCCGTGATGCCGGCAAAGCGGGTGTGGCCCGCCTCGCGCAGCGCGATGATCCGCTCCAGCGCGGCCGAGCGGCGGTCCAGCTCGGCCAGCGAGGTCACGGCGTGGGCCTGATAGAGGTCGAGCACCTCGGCGTTGAGGAGCCGCCGGGTGTTGTCGAACTGGTCCGTCACGCCGTCGGGGTTGGCCCGCAGCG
Source organism: uncultured Acidimicrobiaceae bacterium (assembly GCA_963840435.1). GTDB lineage: Bacteria > Actinomycetota > Acidimicrobiia > Acidimicrobiales > RAAP-2 > Bog-473. Next base: position 163,273 of record CAWIYY010000005.1, read on the forward strand.
TCTTGCCGGCGATGAAGATCTCGTCGCGGTGTGCCGCCAGGTGCGGCCCGACGACGGATTCAGCCGCCCCGTACTGCGGCGCGATGTCGAGGTGGTTCACGCCGCGGTCGAGCGCCTGGCGCAGCCACGCTCCCGCCTCCTCCTCACTGGCGTCCCAACAGGCGGCGCCGCCGAGAATGGCCACGCTGCTCTCGTGATCGGTCCTGCCCAGACGTCGGCGTTCCATGCGGCCGCCCCTCAGCTCTTGAGCTTGAGGACGTTGAAGACCGCCCCGATCGGATCGGCCAGCACGGCCATGCGTCCCGGCTCGATGTCCATCGGACCCATGAGGAGCGACCCGCCCAGTTCCTGAGTCTTGGCTGCGGCCGCGTCGGCGTCGTCCACCGCAAAGTAGACGCCCCAGTTGGGTGGCACCTCCGCCGGCATCTCCGCCGGTTTGGGCATCATGCCGCCCACCGACCGTTCGCCGATCTTCCACTCGGTGTAGGTGGCCGCTCCCCCGGGTCCCTGCTCCTCGGTACCCCAGCCGAACACGGCACCGTAAAAGGCCTTGGAGCCCTCGAGATCGGTCGTGATGAGCTCGCTCCAGCACCATGCACCTGGCTCGTTGACCACCTGCGCGCCCGTGTGGGCACCGGGCTGCCACAGGCCGAGCACCGCTCCGGCCGGGTCGGCGAAGATGGCCATGCGGCCGGCGTCCATCACGTCCATCGGCTCGACGAAGACGGTCCCGCCATTTGCCTTCACCTTGGCAATGGTCGTATCGGCGCTGTCCACGTCGACGTAGGACAGCCAGGCCGGTGGGAAATCGGGGTTCATCTGTGGGCCTAGTCCTGCGACCGTCTTACCCCCCAGTTCGCAGACCGAATAGCCGCCCGCCTCCGGGGGTCCCTCGGGGCAGTCCCAGCCGAGAAGCGCCCCGTAGAAGGCCCTCGACGCGGCCAGATCGGGGCTGCTCAAGTCCACCCACGAAGGGATGCCGTCGTCGTAACGCTCGATCTCCATCACGTCCTCCTTCGTTCCGATTTCCGGGGTCACTTCGACGGTATCCGATCGGTCGCCCACCTGCACCGGTCAGGATGGGATGATCACGGGAGTGTCACGCAACCGAAAGGCAGGATGAGCACCAATCCGATCGGCTCGCGGATGGAGCTGATGGCACAGGGCGTCGCCGAGCGCGTCGTGTCCCTCGTTCTCGAGGCCATCGACATCGACGCCATCCTCGATCACGTGGACATCCAGCGGATCATCGACCGGGTGGACCTCGAGAAGGTCGTCGAACAGATCGACATGGACAAGATCGTCTCCAGTATCGACATCAACGCCATCGTCGGACAGGTCGACATGGACGCCATCATCGGCCGCCTCGACATCGACAAACTCATCGACCGGGTGGACATCGACAAGATCATCGGACGGGTCGACCTGCAGAAAGTGATCGAGCGGGTCGACATCAACGCCATCATCGATCAGGTCGACGTGGACAAGATCGTCGAGCAAACCGAGCTCGGTGCCATCATCGCCCGCTCCACCACCGGTGTGCTGACCGAGATCCTCGATGTGATCCGGGCCCAGGGGGTCGGCCTGGACGACTTCGTCCTCCGCTGGGGCAACCGCATCGTCTTGCGCGGGCGCAAGGTCAAGAACTGGCCCGACGGTCCACCCCTCCTCGTACCGCGGGTGTCCGCGTGACGGTGCCCGTTCCTTCGGCCGAGCTCACCGTCGGCCGGCAGGGACACTACGCGGGGGCCATCAGCCGGCTGGTTGCCTTCGGAGCCGACGTCGGTGCTTCCTGGGGGCTCTACACCTTGGGTGTGGCGCTGGTGAACGCCGCCGTGAAACTGGCCACCGGTCGGGGCTACACCCTCTCGAACCATCGCATCGCCGCCGTGGCCGTCCTGACGGGATGGGAGTTCATCTACTTCGCGTACCAGTGGGCAGTCAGCGGGAAGACCGTCGGCATGGCCCTCTTCGGGATCCAGGTCGTCACGAAGCAGGGTGCACCCATCAGCCCACGCCAGGCCGTGCTGCGCACCATCGGGCTCGGCCTGACCTTGCTCACCTTGGGCATCGGCTTCCTGGGCATTGTGTACCAGCGGGAGCGCCGGGCGCTCGACGATTTCGTCGCCGGGACCGCCGTCGTCTATTCGTGGGACGCCCGTGCCGCGCGACTGCGCTGGATGGCGCGCCAGGAACCGGCGCCGCTGCGTCCGGCGGCACTGCCCCCGCGGACCAGCTGACGCGTCTCCGGCGGCCTCTACGATGCCGCCATGTCCTTCACCGAAATCACCCGGCCCCACCCGGGCGTGGCCGTCGTCACCTTGAATCGGCCCGAGCGCATGAACGCCATGGCCTTCGACGTCATGATCCCGTTCCGGGACGCACTGCGGGAGATCGGCAGCGACAACGCGGTACGGGTCGTGGTCATCACCGGGGCGGGACGGGGTTTCTGCTCGGGTGCCGACCACGAGAACCCCGGCTCCATCCCGAACCTGGACGGGCTGACCCTGCCCACGATTGCGCTGCGCTCCATGGAGCTGCTCGACGACGTGATCACGACGATCCGCCGCTTGCACCAGCCAGTGATCGCGGCCGTCAATGGCGCCGCCATCGGTGGTGGCTTCTGTCTGGCTCTCGCCGCCGACGTCCGAATCGCGAGCGAGGATGCTTACTTCCGGGCCGCCGGCATCAACAACGGCCTGACCGCGGCGGAGCTCGGGCTCAGCTTCCTGCTCCCTCGCAGCATCGGCCACTCCCGGGCGGCCGAGGTCATGCTCACGGGGCGCGACGTCGACGCCGGCGAGGCCGACCGCATCGGTCTGGTGTCGCGGGTGGTGACGCCGGACCGGCTGCTCACAGCTTGCTTCGAACTGGCCGATCGCATCAACGGCTGGAGCCGGGCCGGCGTCGAGCTGACCAAGCGTCAGCTGTGGAACAGCCTCGACGCCAGCAGCCTGCAGTCGCACATGGATGCGGAGGGGGCCTCACAGCTCTTCGTCCGCATCACCACGCGGAACTTCGAGGAGTCGGTCGCCGCCCGCAAGGAGGGGCGGACGCCGCACTTCACGGACTGAACCGTTGGGCTCTGGTCCTCAGGGCGAGTTGACGAGCGAGTTGGCCGCCATGGACAGGTAGTCCCGGAGCTCGACCGCATCGTCGGGTCCGATCCGTTCCGCCTGCTCGAGCGCCCCGAGGGCGTCCAGCATGTGGCGCAGCCAGGCGTCACGCTCGGGTGCGCCGATGACGAAGGGCGCGTGGCGCATGCGGAGCCTGGGATGGCCACGCTGCTGGCTGTAGGTCCCTGGGCCACCCCAGTACTGGATCAGAAAGAGGGCGAGATGACCTGATGATTCCGTCAGGTCGTCCGGATAGAGGGGCCGGAGCAACGGATCGCCCGCCACACCCAGGTAGAACCGTTCCACCAGATCGACGAAGAATTGTTCGCCCCCGACTCGTTCGAACAGTCCGTCCACGCAGTCGAGAGTAGAGGCTTTAGACTCCCCTCGATCCGCGGCCGTAGTTCAATGGTAGAACCTCAGCCTTCCAAGCTGATGATGCCAGTTCGATCCTGGTCGGCCGCTCTCTCATCAGAAGTGCAGCCCATGGCGGTTGTGGCTGCGGAGCGCCCCGATGCAGCGTTGTCGTCATCCCGCGAATATCCCGCGGCGGATGCCGACGCACCATCGCCGGATGCAGCGAGTCCCGACAAGGCCTCGGCGATAGCTGCATCCCGGTTCGCTGCCGCGTGGTCGCTTTGGCGACCGGCCAACTACATTCTGAGGTGTCATAGGTAGCGCAAGACGCGGCCCTTAAGGGTCCGCTACGCCGGCCTTCGGCCGTCCTTGACCGTTGTTCCCTGCTGGCTCTTGAGGCTGCCTCAATCCGGCACTTCCGAGCTCGTCCCCGTACAGCCAGGTGCCAAGCGCTCCACAGCCCGCATATCAGCTCTCACGCTGTACGCTCATTTCTTGACGTCCAACTCCGACAGGCGGTCCTTGGCCAAGTGGAGACGGGATGTCTGGCACACGTCGATGATCATGGTCGGGCTTTTGTCGCTTCTCGCCAGCGCGCTTTCGGCGTACGACGCCTCAGCAGCAGCTACGACCGTGCCCCAGACTGACTCGGCCGGGACCGTGTGGCTTTGCCGACCGGGCCTCGCACACAACCCCTGCGACGGGAGCTTGGCCACGACGACGGTCACGGCAACGGGCACCCGATCCGTCCAGGCCGACAGTGTCAGCAGCAACCATCGCTACAACTGCTTTACCTCTATCCGACAGCGAGCAACGAGAACACCACCAACTCAGACCTGACCGTCCAGCCTGCCGAGACCGCGAATGCCACGGCGCAGGCCGCCCGATTCTCCAGCGTCTGCAACGTCTGGGCACCGATGTACCGCCAGATCGCCGTGCACGGTCTCACCTCGGCGAACGGTGCCGATCCCGGTGCGTACACGGTCGCCTACAACAGCGTGCTGACGGACTGGAAGGACTTCACTGCCCACGACGACAACGGGCATCCGATCATCTTCATCGGACACTCACAGGACTCGGTGATGCTCATCACGTTGCTCCGAGCCGAAGTGGACAAGAACCCAAAGATGCGAAAGCTGATGGTGGACGCCATCATCGCCGGAGGCAACGTCACCGTTCCGACAGGAAAGACGGTCGGATCCACCTTCAAGAATCTGCCCTTGTGCACCGCATCAAGGAAGAGTGGCTGCATCATCGCCTACTCGTCTTTCCCTTCGGAGCCACCGGCCAACGCCAACTTCGGTCGCCCCGGACTGGGCATCAGCCTCAACACCGATCAAACCGCCACTACGGGCGTGCAGGTGGCTTGCGTCAACCCGGCAGCCATCGGAGGCGGGACGGCGGATTTGGAGACGTACTGGCCCGTGAGTCCACCGCTGCCAGTCCCTTCGATGGCACCACCTGCTCCGTCAGTGCGTACGCCCTGGCTGTACTACCCCAAGCAATACACGGGTACCTGCGAGACCGAGGACGGAGCGAGCTGGTTGCAGGTGACGCCTGTCGCTGCCAGCGGAGACGCTCGCCCCCTCGTCAACGAAATCGCCGGTCCCACCTGGGGATACCACTTCCAGGACATCAACCTCACCGAGGGCAACCTGGTCGATGACGTGCACGCGGCAGAACACGCCTATAGCTCATAGCTGTCAGGTGCCAACGAGGCGCACCGGCAGCTCCTCGTGACGACGGACCATCAGGCTGTTGACCCATCTCGGTTGGCGCTGAGGATCGAGCGCGATCTCAGTCGTTCGGGCGAGCAGAACCCTGAGCACGTTTCTCGCCTCGACCCGAGCCAGCGGCGCTCCAACGCAATGGTGGATGCCTCGACCGAACGCCACATGGCGCCGTGGGGCCTCACGGGTCAGATCGATGGACTCGGGGTGATCGAACATCGCCGCATCACGGTTGGCGGCACCCCAGAGCAGCAAGACTGTGGCTCCAGCCGGGATCTCCACGCCGCCGAGTTCGGTGTCGTTTGGCACGGAGCGCATGTGATAGCGGAATGGTGGCTCCAGCCTCAGCGCTTCCTCCACGAACAAGGGGATCAACTCAGGACTCTGGCGCAGTTGACCCTGTAGGTCTCGATCCTCAGCCAGGATGCGGACAGCGTTCCCGATCAGGCTCGTCGTCGATTCACCACCGGCGCTCAGCAGCGTATGGAGGATGACGACGGCCTCCACTTCGGAGAACGCCTGACCTTTCACACCGTCGGCGACCGCCCCGAGAAGGTCGTGGGACGGCTCGCTCATGGCAGCTGAGAGCTGACGAGAGACCCACTCCTCGATCTCGCCGGTGCGAGCGATGTGGGCGACCAACTCGTCGTAGGACAGGGTCGATCCCAGCATGGCGGTCGAGTCGAAGGCCGCACGCAACAACTGGTCGAGGTCGCTGTCGTGGAACCCGATGAGGCGGCTGATCATCGTGATGGGTACGACGTTGCCAATAGCGGCCATAAAGTCCACGGATCCCTCGCTGAGGGCCTGTCCGACACAGTCCTCGGCGATCTCCACGACGTCGGGCTCCAGCGCAGCCATGCGCTTGGCCACAAGTTCGGGAAACACGGTGCCTCGGTGCAGCGCATGCATTGGTGGGTCGGCCGTGGCCAGCGCCTGGATCCCGGTATCGCCGAATGAGAGCCGAGAAGGCATGCCCTGGGCGTCTTGGTACAAGAGGCAGTTCAGGTTCGACGAAAAGTCCTCCACCCGGGCAGCGGCTTCGGCCAGGAGTTGGTACGTGGCCACCGTGAAGATCCCAGTGCCCGGTACTTCCCACACTGGCGCCTCGGCCCGCAGCTCCTCGTAGAAGCCATACGGCTCAGCGATTGCCGCGGGATCGAGCAAGCGGGTTCCAGAGATCGTTTGGACCATGCCCGCAAGTTTGTCACTGCGCCATCTGGGTGTCCCACTTCGCCGGGATGGTGATCTAGCGGGACCCACCCAAGTCCAGGCGGTCGAGGTAGTCAGCCCGACCCGAGGAATCGAAGCCGAAGGCCTCAGGGACCACGCAGAACTCATTGCCCTCGGGGTCGGCCATAACTAGAAAGCCACCCTGGTCGTATCCGTCCAGGCGTCGACCACCAAGTGCCTCAATTTGGTCTTTGAGTTCGGCGATGTCCGGGCCGGATATGTCGATGTGGACTCTGTTCTTGTATCGCTTGGGTTCTTTGACTTGCTGGAACCCCAGACCCATACCTCCTGCTGAGCGAATAAGCCAGACATACGGTCCCTTTCGCCCCTTGATCGGACGCTCGAGGTGGACGCTCCAGAACTCCGCCAGACGCTCCGGGTCAGTGCAATCCATCATGATGTCGGTGATCTCCGCCTTGGAATCTGCCATGGTTCACGTCTACACGAGCAACCGCCTGTCCCCGTCCGCCGGGAGAGGGACGCGGAGTGGCCTACCAGAACGATCCGGGCAGGTCCCGCTGCCGAGCCCACTTCCGCGCTCCAAGAATGTCAATCTCGCCGCGAAGCTGTTCGGCGGTTCTTGTCGCTTCACGCTTCACAGTTCGATCTCTGAATAGAGGCGGTGGTGGGCTAGCAGCTCGGCGCACCGGCTTCGGCAAGCCTGGGCGACTTGAAGATCGATCTCGTACTTCGCCTTGGCTGCGGAAGTAGCGGGTGTCGTGGCTCGTAGTGCAGTGACTATGACGTCGGCGACTTCGGCGAGCTCGTCTGACCGGAATCCGAGTGTGGTCAGCGCCGGTGTGCCGAGTCGGATGCCTGAGGTGTACCAGGCTCCGTTGGTGTCACCTGGTACAGAGTTGCGATTGGTGACCACACCCGCATCGAGCAGAGCGGCTTCGGCCTGACGGCCGGTGAGACCGAAGCTGGCGGCCACATCTATGAGAATGAGGTGGTTGTCAGTTCCACCGGTGATGAGATGTGCTCCTCTGCCCAGCAGTCCGTCAGCGAGGGCGCGAGCGTTGTCTACGATTTGGCTGGCGTAGGTGGTGAATGAGGGTTGGCGAGCCTCGGACAGAGCAACGGCCTTGGCCGCCATCACGTGGGGCAGTGGACCGCCGAGGACCATCGGGCAGCCTTTGTCTACGTAGGGTGCGTATTCCTCGGTGCAGAGCACCAGCCCACCCCGAGGTCCGCGCAGTGATTTGTGGGTGGTGGAGGTCACGACATCGGCATGGAGCACCGGATCGAGGTCACCGATCAGCACTTTCCCGGCCACCAATCCAGCGAAGTGGGCCATGTCGACCATGAAGGTTGCCCCGACGTCGTGGGCGATCTCGGCCAGGGTCGCGAAATTGGGATTCCGGGGATGGGCCGAATACCCCGCCACGAGCACCAGCGGACGGAACTCCTTCACCTGAGCGGCGATGGCGGCGTAGTCGAGGAGTCCGGAGATGACATCGACCCCGTAACTGGCCTGCTCGAAGAGTTTCCCGGAGATGTTGGGTCGGAACCCATGGGTGAGATGCCCACCGGCGTCGAGAGCCATGCCCATCATGCGTTGCGAGTGCAGCTCGTTACGCAGCTGGTCCCAGCGCACGGGATCGAGGTCGTTCACGTGACCCACTCCGGTCTCGTCGAGGAATGGCTGCTCGACGCGGTGGGCGAGGATGGCCCAGTAAGCCACCAGGTTGGCGTCGATCCCTGAATGAGGTTGGACGTAGGCGTGCTCGGCGCCGAAGAGCGCCTTGGCATGGCCACTAGCCAACGTCTCGATCCGGTCGACCATCTCGCATCCGGCATAGAAACGATGGCCGGGGATGCCCTCGGCATACTTGTCGGACAGCCAGTTACCCATGGCGAGCAGCACGGCCGGTGAGGCGTAGTTCTCCGAAGCGACGAGCTTTAGCTGGCGCCGTTGGGACTCGAGCTCACCGACGATGGCCTCGGCCACATCTGGTTCGGCGGCAGTGATCACTTCCATCGCCGATCGATAGGCAATAGCAACAGCTGGATCGGGCATCACGCGCTCCTTCGGACGACATCGAGTGTTCGCCCAGACGCACGGCTCTCTCCGGCATGCTGCCGGTGGGTCGATCCCCGGTGGTGCTCCACCCAGACGTCAGTAACGACCCGCCGCAACGATAGCTCCGGCGAGCTGCGAAGAGGCAGGTACTCGGTCAAAGGACGACTTCGAGGCGCCCGTGGAACGATGAGCTTCGCTTGCTGCATCTTCCGGATCTCAATGGTGCCCCTAAGCCGATCCGCCATCGGGACTCTCGACCGGGCGACGACGGGTGGCAAACGGAGGAACCCGGCGACGATCGGCCCAGGCCTGCCTCTGTCATTCCCCTTGAGCGGAATGGACCGACCAGCCGCGTGCCTCCTAACACCGGTTTGGGGTGCCACGGCATGGCACTTATGGGCTAGGGCCAACCAGCTGCTCACGGGGAGCTCGTAATGGCTGTTGTGAACAGCCAGGTGCGGGTCGGCCGCGCATGAGCAGTTCGAGCCGAGGAGAGACGGCGCCTGGGACCTGAGACGGACCGGCCGACCGCGGCCCGACACCTTGTAGGGGGCATGCTGTAGCGTCCTTGAGCCGCCGATGGAGGAGGTGCTGGGCGAATGGTCTCGCGGTTGCTCGTGGTCAGCATGATTCTGGTGAGCAGCGCCGTGATCGGGGCCGGGGCTGGTCCGACAGCCGGAGCAGCGGCGCCTCCGAGCCAGGGCGTCACCGCCACGACGATCCGGATCGGCATCCCCTACATCGATTTCTCAGCAATCAGGCAGTTCGGCATCACGCTCAATCAGGGCAACTTCACCGACGCCTACACGGCAATCATCGACGACCTGAACGCGCACGGCGGCGTGGATGGTCGCAAACTGGTGCCCTACCTCCTGGCGGTCAGCCCGGTGGGCACGGCGCCGGCAGCGACGGCGTGCACCCAGCTGGACGAGGACGACAGGATCTTCGCCGCGATCGCGCCCTTCGAGCCCGCCTGCTTCCTGGAGCAGGGCGTGCCAACCATCTCGGGGTCGTACCAGGAAGGACCAGCCTCCGGTGTGGCGCCAAACTTCACGTTGACGCCACCGCAGGCGGCGTATGACCCCGTGCAGCTCAAGGTGTTCGCTCACGAGGGTGTATTCAAGGGAAAGAAGGTCGGGATCTTCGGGGGACAAACCACGGACGAATCCGAGGTCCGCGTCGTGGCATCGGACTTACGCTCCCTTCACGTCCCGGTCGTCGCGACAGCGGTGGACGGCGGTGCCTCGGGTGACACGGCTGCCATCAATCAGCAGGCGAACATCATCACGCAGCGCTTTGAGTCGTCGGGAGTCAACGAGGTTGTGGCCGTCGGTGAGGGCTCCCTCGTCTGGCCCGACGCGCTCCAGGCCAACCAGAGTGCGTACCACCCGCCCTGGGTGGCCACGGTCGAGGGCACGCTGGAGACGTCGGTGATCGCCGCATCCATCTCCCCCACGTACCTGCGCGGCGTGCTGACGTCGAGCGCGGTCCCGTCGAACTACCAGATCTGGCACACCCCGTTTGTCCAACACTGCGACCAGGTCGTCCGCAAGGCGTACCCGTCCGATGAGATCACTCCTCCCACCAACCCGATCAGCGGTTCGGACCAGACCTTCTTTTCGGTCGAATCGGCGTGCATCAACATGGCGCTCTTCACCACCATCGCCAAAGCCGCCGGCAAGGACCTCACGGTGGGCACCTTCGAGAAGGCCGGCTACGGGCTGCGCAATGCGACCATCCCCGGGGCGGCGGCACCGGTTTCGTTCGGCCCCGGCCGGTCCTATCCCCTCGGCCCGGTGATCGTGGTCACGTACGATCCCGCCAAGAACGTCTTGAACTTCGCCAGCTCGACTGCCGAGACGTAATACCCCGGAAGGAGAGTCAGACGGCAAGCTCGTTGTCGCGAGTCGTGTTCCAGCTCGCCAGCTCAAGCCGCAGTTCTTGCATTTCCAGGAGTTTTTGCGGTGACAAACAAACCACGTCCTGAGCCCCGTCCAGCAGAACGTACTTGTCCAGAAGCTTCTGCATGGACGTTTGGTCCGTGAAGAAGTAGACCCGTTGATTCAATAGGTGGATCCAATTGCTGACAACGAGTCCGCTGTCCAGGACAGATTTCAGGTCCTTACGGACGAAGAGCGGGCCTTGGTCTCTAAGGGTCACATCTTGGCCTCGGACATGCAGCCGAACTGTCTCTCGACGAGGCTCCGAAAGCAGACGTTGGCGCTCGTCGTCAGTTAGATCGGCCGCCAGGATCAACTGCTCGGCCGTCCGGAAGCCGTACTTGCTGATCTACTCCCAGACGCCGGCTACACCAACATGATAAATCGTCTTGCAGCGATTCATGAACTGTTCGGGTGACATCGCTTGAAGGATCGCACAGCTCAACCGCCCCCGTTCGCCGGGACGATGGCGCAACATCTGAGGGAATCGATTCCGGTAAGTGAGACCTTCCCGCCTTCAGCGGCTGTTCCCGGTCATAGGATCATCGAGTCGAGGGAGGGAGCGAAGAGATGACCAACTACGAACCGTCGGACGGGGTTCGGCACATCCGGGCCGAGCTCGAGCATCCCATTATCGACAGCGACGGACACCTGATCGAGTTCCTCCCCCTCGTACGGGATCTCCTGGTCGATCTGGCCGACGAGTCAGTCGCGCAGCGCTTCGATGCCCTCGTTAACAGCGGGAAGACGCTCCAGGGAGTCAGCGACGAGATGCGCAAACGCCACGGCATCACCCAGACGCCATGGTGGGGTATCCCCACCCGCAATACCCTCGACCGGGCAACGGCCATGCTCCCGCGCCTGCTCTACCAGCGCCTCGATGAACTTGGTCTCGACGTTGCGGTGTTATACCCCACCTACGGACTCATCCCCATCCACATCCCCGACGAGGAGCTACGCCAAGCCATGGCCGCCGCGTTCAACGCCTACCTCGCAGAGCAGTACGCCCCCTACGCCGACCGGTTGATCCCGGTGGCCTGCATCCCAACATTCACTCCCGAGGAGGCGCTGGCCGAGCTCGAGCACGCCGTCGTCGATCTCGGCCTCCGGGCCGTCATGATGGGGGGTGCCATCCCGCGCCCGATTCCCGAAGGTGGTCCGGGGGCGATGTGGATGGACGGACTCGGCCACGGCTCTCTCTATGACTACGACCCGCTTTGGCGGCGGTGCGCCGAGCTCGGGGTTTCCCCCACCTTCCACTCGACAGGCTCGGGGTGGGGCTCCCGAATGTCGACGAGCAATTTCGTCTATAACCACATCGGCAACTTCGCTGCCGCGGGCGAACTGACCGCTCGCTCGCTCCTCATGGGAGGGGTGCCGCTGCGGTTCCCCCGGCTCCGCTTCGCGTTCCAGGAGGGCGGCACCGCCTGGGCATGCAACCTCTACAGCGACGTGATCGGGCACTGGGAGAAGCGCAATGACAAAGCCGTGAGGCGCTACGACCCGGCCGAGCTCGACCGCGAGATGCTCGCCTCGCTGTTCGACGACTTCGCCGAGGGACCGGTCCGGGAACGCTTGAGCCGGCTCGACGAGGGCCTCGGCCTGCTCTCCGAACCGATGGTCGAGGGGGCAAGCATCGACGACTTCGCAGAATCCCTGCTTCGCTCGCCCGAAGACATTCGCGAGGTTTTCAGCCATCGGTACTTCTTTGGCTGCGAGGCCGACGACCCCATGGCTGCGGTGGCCTTCGACGAGCGGCTCAACCCCCTCGGGGCCCGCATACCCGCCCTCTTTGCCAGCGACATCGGACATTGGGACGTCCCGGACTTCCGTAAGGTCCTCGAGGAGGCGTGGGAACTTGTCGAGCACGGCCTCCTCGACCCCGAGGGTTTTCGCCACTTCACCTTCTCCAACCCGGTGCGACTCTGGGCGGAGACGAACCCTGGGTTCTTCGAAGGCACTTGCGTCGAGAAGGCGGTTACGGAGGAGCTAACCCGACTTTGAGAAACCTTGCGGAAAGCCCGCGGACCGACGACGGTCGCATCGGCCCAATCGCCAGGACGACGTATTGAGCGTGAAGGTGCCAGAGTTTGCCGGAACGGTGGGCGTTACCTGGAGCGGCAACCCACCGGTAGCCTTCAGCGTCATGACCTCCGGCCACACGATCTACATCGTCCCAACCGCCGCTCATGTGGAAGTCCGGCTTGGAGGCCGGCTGCTCGCCACCAGCGACCGGGCGATGAAGCTCGACGAGACTGGGCTTCCCTCCCGCTACTACCTGCCGCCAGACGACGTGCAGACGGATCTCCTGAGACCCACCACGTTCCATACCAACTGTCCATTCAAGGGTGAGGCGTCGTATTGGTCTCTCGACATCGACGGAGAGATCCACGACGGCATCGTGTGGAGCTACGAGACGCCGACGGCTCAGGCTGCCGAAGTGAGAGGGATGTTGTCTTTCTACCCCGACCGCACCGAGGTGACAGTCGACGGTCAGTCGCTTCGAGACTGACCCACCTGTCGATTTCGATCTCCGGCGAGTCCGGCTGCCCACATGCAGGCGGCAGACGACGTCGAAGCCCCAAACCTTCAAGCGCCAACAGGTCCCCCTCCGCCACCCCAGCCGAAGCTTGAGGACAGACTGCCCCAAGTCGCCGGACCCGGGCGCAAAAATGCGGCACCATGGGGCAGGGGTATGACGGCGAGTGGCCAACCGGTATCCGGCATTACCGGACAGTGTCAGCCGTCGTAACACCTGGTCGAGTGCGGACGACACCCCGTCGATCCGATGCGGCTACGTTCGCCGGAATGGCCCCGGTGCTGCCCGCGACGCGCCGTCGTCAGCACGTCTACGATGACAGCCAGCGGTGGGAGCGATTCACTCCGCGTCCGGACGACATCTTCATCACGACTCCGCCGAAGTCGGGGACGACATGGATGCAGGGCATCGTGGCTTCGCTGTTGTGGCCCCATGGCGACGCGCCTGCTCCCGCTTTCGACCTGAGCCCCTGGCTGGACGCCCGGATTGTTCCTTTGGACGACATGATCGCGAGGGTCGACGCGATCCCATACCGACGGTTCATCAAGACGCACAGCCCAGCCGACTGCACGCCGACCTTCACTGAGTGCCGCTACCTCGCCGTCTATCGAGACGGGCGCGACGCGCTCGTCTCATTGGCAAACCATCGGCGCAAGATGCGGCCGGAAGTGATTAGGGCCCTCAACGCCATCGCAGCCCCCGACGGCGTCGCACCATGGCCACCGGTGTGGGATGGCGACATGGACCAACTGTTCGACGAATGGGTCGACTGGGGGACGCCCATGGAACACCTGGCCTCGTGGTGGCCGAATCGTCACGAGCCGTTCGTGCTGCTCGTCCACTACGCCGACCTCATCCGCGACCTCGGCGGCGAGATGCGACGCATCGCCGACTTTCTCGACGTCGACATCCCTACTGCGCTCTGGAGCGCAGTCGTAGAGCGGTGCAGGTTCGAGGCGATGAAGTCACAACATGAAGCATCGGGGTTCCTGAACCAAGCCTTTCCCGAAGGCGCGACCGCATTCTTCAACCTGGGGACGAACGGGAGGTGGCGCGCCCAGCTCAGTGAGGCGCAACTTCGTCGACACGAGCAACTCACCGCCGAGCGCCTTCCCGAAGATGCCGCCCTGTGGCTCGAGCATGGCTCCATCGCCCTGGGGCAGCGCCCCGAGCTGCTGCGACCGCGCCGCTGACGACTCGGAAAGTGCCGATACCGATCAGGTCCGACGGTGCCCCACTTCGCCGGGACGGTGGGACACTGCGGCAGGAGTGGGCACCGCGGGGGATGACCGGATTGACCTTGTAGGCCCTTTGGACCATGGACGTATTCGTACAGCCTTTTAGGCTGTCGATCATGAAACGCCGAACGCTCACGATACAGATCGGCTTCACCGTTGGGGTCGAGTTCGCATCGGAGGCGTAGCCAGAAGACAACGGTTTCCGGGCGTTCGGTCGGATGCCATAGGCCCAGGGGGACAATGCAACGACTACTTAGGCTCGTCGCGGCCACAGGTTGCGGCGTCCTCGCTCTGACAGCGACGACGTTGACGTTGCCTGGCGCCACGGCAGACGCCTCGATGACAACGACGGCTCCCGCCTGGACGCTGATGTCCGGACCAACTCCGGCGATCCCGGCGAATGGCCTCTCCGATTTGTCCTGCCCGAGCACCAAGTTCTGTATGGCTGTCGGCCCATGGGAAGCAAGCGTCTCGAACGCGCAAGATCAAGAGTGGAATGGGGCCTCGTGGAGTGCGGTGGCGCAACCGGATGCGAGCACGGCTGTCCAGCTCTCGATCTCGTGTGTGAGCCGCAGCTTCTGCATGGCCGTAGGAGGTCAGGATTTCTCCGATCCCGCGTCGCCACTCGCCGAAGTCTGGAACGGCTCAGTGTGGACCGAGGTCGTCATCCCCGCTGGCATGACGGGCGTCCTAGAGGCGGTGTCGTGTGTCGGCCCCACGAACTGCGAGGCCGTTGGCGAGACGGATCAGCAAGGCGCCATCGCATTGCGTTGGCACGCGAACAGTTGGTCCGTCGTCCCTATCGCAAATGAAGGACAGACTTCCCCTCTCTACGGCATCGACTGTGTGACCAAGACCTTTTGCGTTGCGGTCGGCTGGACGGTCCCCTCTGGAGCCAACTTCTACGACCCACTCATCGAAGAGTGGGATGGCTCAGCCTGGTCGATCGTCCCGGGACCCGACGTGGAAGGAGAGCTGTTCTCGGTTTCCTGTTCCACGGAGTCATCGTGTGAGGCCGTCGGGGACAACTATGGCCCAACAGTGACGTCGCTGATCGAGAGCTGGAATGGAACGACTTGGCAGGCCACGCCCAGTCCCGGGGGAGGCTCCGGACAAGTCCTCTCTGGGGTCGACTGCTACAGCCAGACGGTCTGCCTCGCCGTTGGGACTGCCGAATCTCTGAACTCGCAGGATGTGGTCTTGAAGTGGAAATCCAACGCCTGGACGGTCGCCACTGCTCCAGATGTCAGCGGAGGATCGTTGGGTGCGATCTCGTGCATTGACGGCAAAGACTGCGTCACGCTCGGGGAAACCAATTCCGCCTTCTTTGCCGAACAATCCATTCCGTACTCACCCTGACAATCGAAGGGATCTATCCACCACGTTCGACTGACCCCGTACCCCGGAACCTTGGGACACCGCGTAATCACATTCTGTGAAGTTTCACCTCAAGGCGCCTACCATCGCCGAACAGCGGACCTGTGCCTGCCTTGATGCACAAGACTTCGAGGCTTGAGTCAGGATTCGTGTACCGCTTACCGAGGAGCACTTCTCCTTCAGAAACCACAGGCCGCGAGGCGGGCACCTTCGAGAGTTCGAGCATAGATGTGCTGCAGCACGTGAGGATCAAAGCGTCGCCCGGCGCACGCACTATGAGGACCTCCGTTGAGCACTTGTTGCAGCGAAGTCGATCGCGGGACGACAAATGCATCCTTGAACCGCGCCCTCCGTCTTCTCCGCTAGGGGGAAAACCTGTCGTCGGTGGTGCCGGTGGGCGCTGAGGACCCGGCGGGATGCGCACCTCTGCCGGAAGCTTGCGGGACAATCGGGACCATCGAGGACGACCTTGCACTTCTTAAGCGCGTCGCTCCTGAGGGCAATTGGTCAGTGGAGAAGGAGGAGGGCTGGTCGTACCTCTTCACTGGGGATCAGTGGGTCCTTCGCACCTACGATCAGGTTGAGTTCGGCGCTCTTATGGTGGGAACTGCTGCGGTGGCAGCACTATTGCCGCAGTAGCGCAGCTGCCCCAGTTCGCCTGGACCGTGTGACAGTTCGACGGGAATGCCCCGCCGCATGGATGGAAGCTCCTTCGGCACAGCATCTCTGGGTGGCAAATATCAAGCGGTGTCAGAGGGTGACGTCCCGTTGAGTTAGCGTGTGGTTGGAAGCCGCGTGTGACTCATGCACTCCTCTAACACTCCATGGATGGCGATCGTTTTAGGGTTGCTGATCGGTCTTGGTGGCGTCTGGATGTCGATGCGAGTGTGGAAAGGTAAGCCAATCACTCGCTGGGCAGGAAAGCAGCAACTTCCAAAGGAGATGATCTGGGCCTATGTCGGCCTGCTCCCGGCATCGGGTCTCTTCCTCTTCGGGGTCCTGGCGGGGGCTGCATCAACTGGCATCCACGGAACTTCAGGAGCGATCTCCGTGCTTTGCTGGACGATCACTCTGGTCGCGCTGACGGCATGTTTGCTGTGTTTGGCAATCCTCTTCGCCTTGCTGGTCCGTCCATCGCTGACGAGAGGCATTCTGCGACCAATCGTTCCACCCCACCTACGTTCCGAATGAGACGATCCTTTGTTCCTAGTAGAGGATCTACTGAGACCCGAAGCAAGGTGCCCCAGATCGTCGGGAGGGTCAGGCACTCTGTACTTCGAGGCGTCTGGATAACTACGGACGCGCCCCGGACCGCTCCCGTACACGTTGCTGCAAGTCCATCCAGCGCGAGACATTGAAGGTCCGAACCCGGAACAATCTCCATCTGAATCCAACCTTGCGATTCTTGAACCAAGTGCCCCAGCCGACTGGGAAACTGGGGGCACGAGGCCGACGAACGAAACGCTGATACGCCGCCACTCCCGAGCCGCGCAACGAGGCTGTCGAGTCCCGATCACGGGAGTGCATGGGCAGGGCTTTAGTCACTCTCCTCTCCACTTCGTCGCGGTGATGTGTGGCAAGCGAGAAGGAATCTGGATCGCCCAATCTGAACCGTTTCGCGACTTTGATGGCGGCACGATCCTCAACGATTCTCAGTGAGTCCCGGTCTGCTCGATTCCGAACACGCCCGAGTGGCAGGTGCTCCTGGCGCCAGCACATGATCGACCAGGCCTGGGGGTCAAGGTCAACGACGGGAACCACTTCCGGTTCCACGTAGAAGACCGCCGCCCGAGTTGGTGCTCCGAGGGGTGGCGGCCAGCTGCGTAGGACCTTGCCGCACCGGCTGCAGTCAACCTGTTCTGCGATTATGTCCCGACCAACTGGGTGGAAGGTCTGCGTCGTGACACGGATGTGTGCCGACAGCCTGCAAGTCAGACGCTTCAACATCCCAATCGAGAAACTACAACGTCGCGATGTACGCCGACGATGGACCTGCGGCTGCCCAGTCGCCGGTTCGGGGCGACGCAATCAGCGGACATCTGGTCACGAGATTCCCTATAGCGCAGAGTCGTGCCGGATAGAAGGAAACCGCTACGTACGATCGAAGTCGTATTCGGACTGTGACCTCTTGACGGAGTCTGCGAACGCATCACTGACTCCCGTGAGGGTCACCCAACGTCGTGACCCGTCTAGATCAACTCCGACAGCGGCTCGACGGACTCGAAAGGTCTCGGCGATGTAGGCGATCATCATCCAAAGACAGGCGGCACCGAAGGCAGCCGCTGCCACCCGACCCGTAAGGGTCTGAGGAATCAAGAACAGAACCGCCACCATGAAGAGGACGATTGACGCCAGCCCAACATTGCGTCTGGTGCGCTGGGCTCTCGAAAGTTCGAGGTATGCCTCGTCGCAGTAGGGAAGCCGCACCGTAAGGGTCTCGACGCGGCGCACGACGCCGTAGACGAAGAGTCCGAGCCAGCCAATCGGTCCGGCGAGAATGAGGAGCCAAGCGAGGCCAAAGCCGTCGCTCCCCCCAACCGGGACGGTCGTCACGAGATGGTCAGTCGTCTCCACGCCGGTTTTGGCGCAAGCGGGCGGCAGCCGACCGAGCACCGCATCATCAACGAACACTGTCGCAGTTGCCACTGAACCTCCCGGGTGCCCAGTCTCGCACCACCGCGGACAGTCGTCCATGGACCATCGGAGAGCTTGGTCCCCGACGCGCCCCTATCACCGGCTACGGGTCGCGCCCGATAATGAGGCTAGAGCCTCTGTGTAAGTCCGCTACAGGTCGTGTAGATGGCGTCCATCTCTCGGTCGAGCTTGGTTGACGAAATCCTTTTGGTCCTCGGTACAACGTGGATCAGAGCCGAAGTCATGCAGGTCGCAAAGTCTCTGGGCATCTTCGGTGGCGACTCGAAGAAGTGCTGGAAATCCTGCCTACCGTAGGTGAAGGACGTTGGCGTGACATCTGAGACGACCGAACCGCACGTCACCGTCGAGCCGGTGGCGGTCCGAGCGGTAGCGCACGGCGCCCAAGACGAGGTCGCTATTGGGTTATACGCAACCGGCCCCTCCCACACCCCCAGCCCAACGCCAAGCCCAGCACCGAGCGTGAGCGCACCCAACAGCAGGTAAGGCACGACACGACGACCGAGGGGCATGAAATGAGGCTAGGTGATCCTCGGCTCCTGGTTTAGCCCAGTACGCAGGGAGGGTGCCACGGTCCGGTACGACCGGGCACCCCACTACTCAGATCCTTGCTTCGGCCCGAGCCGCAATCGCCGATAGATTTCACGGCATGCCGTCGCCCGCTGCCCAGCAAAATCGAAGAGGAGGATTCGAGATGAACGCTGCCTCATCGGTGAGGTGAAGCGAAACTTGCGGTGTGGTCCTTGGATGGCCGCCACGATTTCGGCGCTGGCGGTGGGAGCGGTCGGATTCGTTCCCTGCGCGAGCGTCGCCGCGGCGGAAACGGCGTTGCAAGGGTCCCTGATGACTAGCCCTGCCTACCCGTCGACGTATCTCGCCGGCTACCGGGCGACCCCCTCAGGAGGACTGGCCAGCGCCAACGTGACCTTCACGGTGCCAACGATATCCTGCACCGCAACCGACTACGGTCGCGAAGCGGCCGAAATGGCAGAAGGCGTGTACACCGACTCCTTGGATGGACCAGGTAAGCAACTTGTCGGTTCTCAAATTTTCGCTCTGGTCCAGTTCTCCTGTTCGTCAAGTCGTCCTCATCGTCTATATGCCCAGCCGTGGATGGGGACCCCGGCCGGCTCTCACCGCGAAGCAGAGCAAGTCGATCCGGGAGACACCATTGTCGCCTCTATCTCCCAGTCCAGTTCAGCCACATCGGCTGAGATCGACGACCTGACCAAAGGGGAGAACTGGCTGGTCGACGGCCCCGACGCCGGCGACACGACGATCGACATAGGAAGCCTGACGAATGCCTACTCTCACTACCCCATTCCAACCTTCAAACAGTTCGCGTTCTCGGATGCCACGGTTAATGGCGTTGATCTCAGCAGCGTTGGTGCCACGAGGCACGTTGAGTTCAACCGAGGCGAACCGCTCATTGCGGCGAGTCGGTTAACCACCACCGGCACTGGATCGACGTTCTCCCTCAAGTTCAAGCGCGCCACGTAGGTCCGACTATTCCATGAGCGACAAGATCGTTTGTACGACCGGGTGACCTTCGTCACGTCGCTGGGCGGGCTCAGGGGATGCAGCTTTATCAATGGATTTCTGCAACGCAACTAGACAACCCCTCCTCGAATTTGACCCCAATGATGCCAGGGTTTGGGTTGGTATCCCACTTCGCCGGTGTTGGGATGGCCACCCGAGCTGCCCCGCCACGAATAGAGGTTGCCTTCCACGCCACTACATGACGTTTCGTGGCCACAGCCGACGTCCGATCATCGACGGGCCCCGGTAACCTCGACACTGTGGATGAAATCGCAATCGTCTATTCCGACGAGCCGAGCAAGCGGGCGGTGCTGGTTGCCGCCACGCTCGCGCTGGTTACGGATGTCGTTGTCACCACTCAAGTTCACCCAGCATTGCTTCGCAGAGTCGTGCGGCTGGCGATCCCAGTTGTCCTTACACGACCAGTCGCCGGGATACTTACCCGACTAGGCGTCTAGACAGCGCGCGAATGACTGTCGACGACGATGGTCGCGCTCCCATCTGCCCCTTTTGTGGGGTGACCGCTCTACCGGGTGACTCGGGGCTCATTCTCGACCCACGGTTCATCTGCGAACACCCCGATTGCGAGGCCTTCGGCGAAGTGATCGAAGGTTAGATAATTCCGGCCGTGCCCCATATCAGTCGCCGGCTGTGAGGCAGTAATGAGATCCGTGTCCCACCGACGAGATCACCCACCAGAAAGGCGAGACATCAGATAGATCCTCTTGGATTGACGTTCATGAGGAAGCGGATCGCGATAGCGGACGTCTTCGACCAGAAACGAATTGTTCTGAAGTGCCTCGACAAGCTCGTCATTCCCGTAGAGGGTGCCACCGACCGTCTCGATTTGGTGGCCCAGAAACTCGCTGCTGTAGACCTCTGATTCACCCAGATGGGTAGCGACCACAAACTGGCCAGCCGGTCTGAGGACTCTACGGATCTCGGCCAATACGGATTGAAGCACCGACCTTGGAAGGTGATGAATGGAGTAGAAAGCCACAACTCCAGAGAACGACTCTGATCCGAACGGAGTGGAGCGCATGTCACCACAGACGAGGGTGCGGTTCCCTGTGCGTCGCCGTGCCACCAGGAGCATCTGGAACGATATATCCAATCCGACCACCCGAAAGCCACGTTCACTGAGGTACTTTCCAACCTGGCCGGGCCCGCAACCAAGCTCGAGGACTAGCGAGCTTCCGCCAATCCGCTCGGCTACAGAGTCGAGGACTTCTCGATCTAGCGGAAGTCCGAGGAGGTCGTCGGCGAACGCCTCTGCATACTCTTCCGCGGTGACGTCGTAAGCGGCTCGCACCGCCGCCGCGTCGAAGGGGTCCATGATCGGCAGTCTGACCCTATCCGAGTGTCAGCGCCATCGCCTTAGTGGCAGTGGAGGCATGAGCATGCTGATCGATCGCTGGCGACGACCGACTGCCCCGATGCGCCGGATCGGAGCGCACCCTTCAGCACGACTGGGACACCTCGGACGGCCCCACGAAAGCGACGTCAAAAGCGCCTCGGGTTACGACGACCTTGGGGCCTTGCGCTGCACATCGTCACGATGCGCGAACGGGGCCGCCGGGGCAGCGAAGCTCCCGTTCGTGCGTGTGGCACGGAACTTGTCGCTGGTTATCCTGCGATCACGAATTTCGTGCCCGGAGCCAGGGCGATGGTCAGACTGGCGGAGACACAGAATTCCCCAGACAGCGCCGCACCCGCTGTGGTATCGCTGGTGTTGTCCGAAGTGACCGTGCCGGTGACTACGACATCGGCGACAGAAGCCACCGGGCAACGCGTCCAGGGGCCGGTCGTATAGGTGAAGTGGGTCTTGTCCAAGTTCGCCCACTTGATTCTCCAACTGCCCCCTGGTGACGTCACCATGGTGTGGCCCGATGCCCCGGTGGTCCCGGTGCAAACGGCGAGATGGATGTGAAGAGTGGACCCAGTCACGGTCCCAGAGGCCGCGCTGCATTTGATCCCTGGAGGTTGCGCTCCAGCGGGACCATTCGTCAGGGCTGTCATCCCAGCGAGCGGGACCACAGCAGCAAAGCCGGCGATGACCGCCAGCAAGATTCGTTTCTTGAGCACTTTTGCACTTTCTTTCATCTAGGTGTTGACGTGGGGAGAATCCGCATGCGACGCCAACTCCACTAGATGCCCCCGAGTGTCGACGCGAGTCTGTCTATACCTGTGCCGACACTACGGCAACTGAAATATGAGGCGCTTCGGCTGGGAACGCGTTACTCCAGCGAGAAGTGTCATCGCGAGGTGACGAATGTCGAGGTGATTGGCTGACCGCCTGCGTGGCTCTCTCAAATGGGCTGGCGACGAACCGACTTCGACCGTCCCCAGACTGTAGTTAGCTACTCCGCGGCCTTGTCTGCCATTACATCGGGTGTGGACTTCGCTATCACGGCTGTCGGGCAGATCTCCGAACGACTCGACCTCAAGTACCACCGCGAGTTGTCAGAAGGGCGCGAGAAGAAGGGGAAGATTGCGGCGAACTGGGTTCGGCAGGTAGTGAGGCAGGTAGTTGCAGCAAGAGCCTTCCGGTGGTGGCTTAACTCCCGACTTCCTCGCAGCCAGACGGGGATAGACCTGAAGCGCTCGCAAGCCGCCAATTCCGAGAAGGTGCGAGGGTGTCCCCGATCGCCGGTTAGGTGGGGCACGTTCCCCCAGCGAAATCTCTTCGCGGACGTCGGACTCGCATCATCCGAGTCCGAGCGTGACGCGCAACGGTGGGCCGACGATGTGGGTGCCATGCCGTCTGGTGGCTGCCTTGAGGCCTTCAGCTTGCTCTGGTCCGAGTGGGACCTGAGCCATTTCCTCAATCGTGGGGAAAAGCCCTCCCGGCGTCATGACGTTGATGGTCCTGACGACCTCGCCCCCGTTGTGCACATTGTCGAAGGTGTGCGCCGTTCGAGGTGGGATGCTGATGAACTCACCCGGCCCGAGGTCAAGGATCTCGTCGCCAGCCTGGACGGTCAACAGCCCTTCAAGGACATAGAAGGTGTCGTCCTGCTCCTCATGGAAGTGCAACGGTGGGCCGCTCATGGGCGCCAACTCCATAGTCAGGAAATCGAAGTGTCCCGCAGTGTTGTGCGCCGCCGCCTTGAACAGGTGCGGGCTTCCGAGAGCCAACTCGCCCTCGTCCGCCCTGGCTAGGAGGTATCCGCCGGTGCCAGCAGGCGTCGAGGCATTCGTCACGCGTCCTCCACTTAGCGCGCGATTCGGCCCATCATCGCATGCAAAGGCGCATTTTGTCCTCCCCCAGATCGCCGGGATTGGGCCGGGTTGCACGACCATCACGCTGGAACGAGCGCCACCTAGCTTGGCAGGGTGCCGAATGCAGCAGCTCGAGAGCGACAGACCTTGGTCCGTAGACAAGGATAGGAAGCGCAGCGGAGCCAGATCTGCGCCATGTGGGGCGAAACCAGCAGGGAAGGAAAACAGATGGCAAAGGACAAACCAAAGAAGGCGAAGGCAGGCACGAGCCCCCCGACCAGCAAATCGCTCGGCTTGCGGTGGCTCGACGACGTGGCCTCCCACGACTTCGACGCCGCATCGGCGTATCTGTCGATGAAACTCGATGAGAAACAGGCGGCGGCTGCCGTCGGACGCCTTCGCAAGGTTGAAGTCACCCGTCGCCGGGCCAATGACATCTTGCGTGCTTGCAGTCTTGCAGCACTCCCTTTGGAGGACCCCGGCGTGCGTCGCGATCTGCTCAACGCTGTCTCTGGCAAACGGCTAAGTCCCGTGCTTGTCGTCTCCACGGGTGATGGTGCTGACATCGCCGACGGGTACCACCGGGTCTCCCTGGCGTACCACCTCGACCCCTTCGGTGATGTCCCTTTGCGCATCGGCGCCGCTCCCGCTTGATCCTCAAGCTGCAGGCACCGTCCACCCAGTGATCGGGATTTTTCCGGCAACTCGGTGCGGCAACTGTCGCCGGACATCCTTTGGCTCAGCGGGCGGACTATGACCCTGTACGCCTGGCACGAGGGCGGGGCGCTGCCGCACTTTCGAGCTGTTCAGCGCAAAGGTGGGGAAACCTGAGCCCTCGATGATCTGCGCCGATAATGATCGTGTGACCGTCCGGTATCGGGCCAGTCGGCCTTTTTCCCTCCCTCTGCTTGGAGCCAACCTGTGTGTAGTGGGCGCCCTCACATACGCAAGCGTTGTTCATGCTTCGTTATGGCCACTTCTCCCAGCGGCAGCTGCATCGGCCTTTGCACTCGGATTCATCCGAACTGCGATTCTAGGTCGGAAAATATTCGAGGACCGGTTGCAGTTGCCCAGGGCACTACGGAAGTCAGTACAAATCCCAATCCAGGAAATATCGGGTGTCTACTTAGTGCGTACTCTGATCAATGGCTACGGGTTGACGGGGTGGGTGCCAACCATTTGGGCGAACTAGCGATCGATTTACCGCCAGATGATGCCGCGCCGTCACGGGTAGCCCAGCCGCCGGATATGTGCGCTTTCCGAGGCTTGTGTCATCCCGGACGGATGCGGCTTGCTTCTGCCTGGACCGCTGCGCCGCCGACTTCTGAGCCTTGATCACCTGAGCGGATCTATTACGGTGCGTGCCCATGGTCGCCTCGTTACCGCAGCGTCGCGTGCTCCTTGAGGGATGTCTCAACCTGCGGGACCTGGGCGGTTACCGCGCAGCGGACGGTCGCCTGGTCAGGGCAGGATGTCTTTTTCGCTCGGATGAGCTCTGCGCGCTCACCACCCACGACCTGAAAGTCATAGCGAGCCTGGGCATCCGAGTGGTCTTCGATCTGCGCAACGACATCGAGCGCTCGCGGCGGCCGAACCGGCTCCCGCCCGGGATCGAGGTGCTCGAACGCACTTCGCCGGGGTCGGGAGAGGGTCGCACCACAGAAGAAGCAATCGCCGCCGGCGATGTACCCAATCGTGACGATGCCTACATGACGTCCGTCTATGTGGACATCCTCACCCGCTTGGCAGCCGAACTGCGGATTCTCATAGAGAGGGCTGCCGCGGCCCTAGAGCGTCCACTCCTTTTCCACTGTGCCGCCGGCAAGGATCGAACCGGGGTCGCGGCGGCTCTGCTTCTCGGACTATTGGGAGTGCCCGATGAGACGATCCTCGACGATTACGAGCTCACCACTGCCTATTCGGCACCTCATCGATTAGCAGCACTAAGGGCTGTCCTCATCGAACACCAGGTCCCGGAGGAGCGGGTCCGCCCCTTGCTCGAAGCACGACGGCCCGTGCTGGCGTCGACCTTGCTACACCTCTACGAACAGTTCGGTGGGTTCGAGAAGTATGCCGTTGATGTTCTGGGCGTAGTTCCCACGTTGCCTGAACAGCTTCGTGAGACCCTTCTCGCGCCGTCGAACTGACAAAACATGGAGCCAGAACAAGCCGGACCTACGCGCGTCCCCGAACGCCGGGACAGCCACAGTTCGGTGCCTGGCAAAATACGTGGATGACCGGCACCGACTACGAGTTTGAGGACCTCTACCTCGACGCTCTTTTGGAAATGGCCGACCACGACGTGCCTCCGGTGTTCCACATCTGGTGGTCAGCCAATGGAATGTTTCCCCACAAGTCCATGAGCGAGCGCCTATCTCTATCTGAGAGAGTCATGCGAACTCTGCTGGACGAAGGACTCGTTGATCTCGTTCGTTCGGGGGAGGACGACGAAGCACCCATTCCTCGCGGCGAGTGGAACGACATCCTGCGCCAGTACTTCACATGGGTTCTGCATCCGGAAAACGGGGTGACAATGTTTTTCCGGATTACAACTCTCGGGCGTGAGCGATGTCGGGAAGTGGCGAACGACGGGTACTCGTTTTGGCGCCAGCTCGATGTTGCGAGGCGTCCACCGACCCAGGATTCCTAGACCTGCCCCAGTCCGTTGGGAGACGGTGCGCAGACGAGCAGTGGTCGCCATGCCGTTGGGAGTTCGAACCAATTCAGACACGCTGGCGTCATACTGACCACCAATGACACGGATGTCCGCATCCCTAGCAGTGGGAATCCTGGCGCTGATCGCAGCACTGCTGTCTAGCTGTTCCACCACGCAAACCGGTTCCATTACGGGCGTGTTCTACGGAATGGGGAACCAGGCGAGTCACGTCGGCGGTGTTCTCGCTGCGGGCGGGATCACTGCCTTCGGCCCCAACGGCAATTACCGCTCATCCGCTGGCTCTAATGGTCGATTCTCAGTAAATGTGCCAGCCGGGTCTTACCGAATCGTCGGTCGGAACGCTGGCCAGACTGGGGGCATTTCCTCGTGTGTCGCTCATGCCGACGTATCGGCGGGTCGAACGACCCATATTGCTGTGACCTGTGTGTTTCACTAACGCCAGACTGCCCCAGTTCACCGGGAAGGTGGGACAGTCCGGAACGTATGGGCTAGAGGTGAGACGGACGGGATTCCGTGCCCGCCATTGACCGGTATGCCCTACTTCGGCCCCTCGATCAGTCAGACGATCCCCTTGCATCTGAGTGCGCCGCAGCCGTCTGCAAAGGTGATGAGACCCGGATTTGGAGGCAGCAGAGGTTCCGGCATCGCATCTGGCGGGGATCTATCAACGTCGAGATGAACACACCTGCGTCGGATCAATCTCGACGTGCGAGGGATTGAGGAGGCTGCGTTTCGCCTCCAAGAAGCCGAGAGCGAACCCGTCGGCCTTGCCATTCTGCATGGTGTGACCAACGAATACCTGATCTTCCTGAGGGCTGACGGCGCTGGTGTGCTCGGAATGGAACCAAGGGTCCCAGCCCTCATGTGCTGTTCGATCGGCGTCGATAGGTTGCCGGACACGGATCGGACGAACGGGAGACTCCGCCGATCTGGGCGGCGACAGGTCGGGGAGGTAACCGCCAGCGGGATTCCCACTCGTAGGTGGCAAGAAGCTTGGTGGCTGTAGCCGACATCGCAGAGACGGCGAATGGCTGGGCTGGGCAGGTGTGCTTCCCATGGCCGAAAACGGTGACCAGCTCAGGTGTGGCGAGGGGGGGTCGGACCAGGCGGTGGTGACGCCAGCGGTCCGGGTCCCAGTCTCCGAGCCCCGGACCGGCCGATGTATTGGTCATCGGCAACAGCGTGGCAATGGTCACACCTGTCGCAACCTGGTATGTGCAATCGGTGTCGGCCAACGCGATCGGCTTCAAGACGTAACGGGACATGATTGACCGTTGAGCCAGGCGAGTCGATTCGAGGGCGCACCGTTTCGCCCAATCCCCATCACCTTGGGCGACCTGGATCCCTGCATTTGGACGCGAGAGCAGATCGACCAACATCCAGCCGATGGCGGCAAAGAGATTGGACATGGAGGCGACGTGAATCAAGGCCACATCCTGTGCGATTCCGCGGTAGCGGGCGTCACTTTCCTCGCTCTGCCAGGCCTGGACGATGCGGGCGAACAGGGGGTGGATGGCCGAAGTATCCGGGTGCGACTCGACCGTCTGGGCCGCTTCGGTGAAGTGTGCGACGACAAGTTCCAGAGCCTCTCTTTCGGATCGCTTGTCGTTGGCGGCGACAGCCGCCATGGCATCGGGGTGCACGAAAGACTCGGCTCCGTCAAGGGTGTCGAAGGCGGCCGTGATGGTGGATAGAGCGGGTTCCTCGGCCGATCCCGGTCCTCCCCACGATGTCAGTCCCACTCGATGGCCCAACCGTCGGCTCAGATCGAATAGGTCGACCGAGCCCGAATCACCTAGCTCGACCACAGTGGCGTCGAGGGCTCGGTCGACGTGGGCCAGATACGTGGCAGCGTCGGCTCGACCGAAGAGGTCGTGGGGCATCGTTCGCCGTCCGTCGAAGAGCTCGTCAGGTAACTTGCGGCGCAACATCCGCCAGTCAGCTACTCCTTTTGACGCATGGTCCTCGGGCAACCCATAGAAGGCCGAGACACCCGTGGCTGAGAAGGTGAATAGATAGCGATCAGGACCGCTGTCGACGACGAAGGTGTCGCCACAAGTCTCTCGAGCAGCCACTAGAGCCGCCACTGCGTCGGTGACGGGATGGTCCCACGGGAGGGCGGCACGAGCCGCGATCGGGGGCATGGGCAAGATTTCGGGCCGTGCCACCACAAGAGAATGCCAGACGACTCGTCTCGGGAGACGACTTTCGCGCCCCAGGGGTGGAAATGACGGTCCGTAAGAGGATGGTCGTGTTGGCAGAACGGGTAAGCGGTTGCAGGAATCCAGTCAGTGGCTGTTGCCTGCTCGCAACCAGGCGATGTAGTCGGCAGCGGCACGGGCAGTGTTGTACTCGGGCTGGTAGCCGGTGTCGTCGTGCAGGCGGGTGATGTCGAGCGGGTTGCCGGGGCGAGTGGCGCCTTGAGGGAGTTCGAGGTTGACGCCGGGTTCGAGTCTGCGGATTGCGTCGATCACGTCCGCGTTTGTTGTGAGCCGGCCCGATGCCACGTTGTAAGTGCGATAATGGAGGCGCTCAGCGAGCTGGAGCAAGGCGATGGCCCGGCCGGTGTCCTTCACGTAGCACAAGTCGAGCCCATCGCCGAGGTGTGGCTGCGCGAGCAGACCGGACAGGTCTAGTGGACTGCGGGTGGCGGCCGCGTGAATCAGTGCCGGAGCAGCGAAGAACGGATCCTCATGACCCACTGGACCCCACGTCCCAGAGATCCGAAGGTTGATGATCTCGATACCTGTCGCCTCAGCGAGCTGCTCACCCAGGAGCTCACCAATCTTCTTCGAACGAGGGATCGGATGTGGTGCGGTGAGGAGGACGGGCGTGTCCTCGGTGAGCGGGCCGACGTGCTGAACCCCGCTGTACACGCCGATCGTGCTTGCGAGCCCGATCCGGCCGACTTCCCATTCGCTTGCGACGCGGACGATATTGAGTAATCCCCGAAGCAGGTCCTCGGTCGCCTCGATGCCGCCGACACTGCCGCGAGGCGCGGGGTAGCCGGCGAGGTGCACGATGCCGGTGATCTTGTAGCGAGCGCCGACGGCGCGGAGCGCGTCGAGGTCGGTAACGTCGGCTTGCTCGGAGACAACGGGCAGGTCAGCAAGGTAGACCGGCACCTCCCCGGACTGGCGCTGAACAATCACGCACGATTCCCCGAGAGCAGCCAGGGCACGGACGGCATGAGAACCGATAAAGCCTGAACCTCCAGTCACAAGAATCATGGAAACCTTTCATCAGAGATCTATACCATCAGTATATCTGACGATCAGCTTAAGGATAGGATCGGCTCATGTCAAAGCAGGCGGACTCCGGACGCGCTTCGATCCGCGAGCCCAACGAGGTGCTCGGTTATCTGCTCAAGCACGCGCACCTCGCACTTGAGGGGTACACCGACGCCGCACTGGCCCGGTTCGGCATCACCAGCCGTGACCTCGGCGCACTCCGGGTGATCGCCGGTGGGGAGGCAAAGTCGCAGCAAGATGTCGCAGGGATCCTCGGCGTGGACCGGACGTCGATGGTCGCACTGCTCGACGCGCTCGAGCAAGCCGGGATAGTCGCCCGCCGGCCCTCCGAGCAAGACCGTCGCCGCAACGTCATCGAACTCACCAAACCCGGCCGGGAAATATTCGTTCAGGCGGAGCAGTCGTCGCTGGCCGTCGAAAAAGACTTCGTCGGCGTTCTCGGAGACGAAGGTGCAAGCGGCCTTCGCCGAGCGCTCGGGTCCCTTGTCGGTTCAGCAGTCACGGACGGCTGACCCCATGGGATCCAAGGCCCGATGGAGGAACTCCATCTGGCAACGGCCCAAGTCAGCCAGGGGTCGCTGCCCGGAGGCGTCCCGTGTTCCCGGCCCGATGATGATTCTCGCTGGGAAATGTCAACTGGGACAGCAGGTGTCACCTATCCGCGAGCAAAAGTTCGCCTTGGGGGGGTAGCCCGTTCGCCGGGATGTGGCCAATCGCGTTGGTTTGATCCACTCTGAGCGAGGCCCTGAAGACTGCTGCTAGCGACGCCTCAGCCTGGAGTCCCCGAGTGCGGGCGAGGATGCGAGGTAATTGTCGTTGGGATTGAGTTCCGATCCCGGAGGGACGATCTCGTCGATTCGGTCAAGCAATTCATCACTCAGAACGACGTCGGCCCCGGCGAGGAGGTCGTCGAGCTGTTCTGGCGTCCGCGGTCCGATAATGACTGAGGTGACCCCCGGATGGGCTCTGACAAAGGCGGTAGCCATGTGGGTCAGGGGAAGTCCGGCCTCGGCGGCCAGCTTGTTCAACTTCTCGACCGCCTCCAACTTGGCTCGATTGGCCGAGATGTTCAGGTCGAATGCCTGGGGTGCGGTGGCGGTCCGATGGCCACGAGTGGGATCGGGCCGTCCCGAAAGCCAACCGCTGCTCAGCGGAGCATAAGTCAGCACGCCCATCCCGTGACGCTGTGCGGCCGGAAGCACGGTGCCCTCGATTGTCCGCGTGAGGATCGAATAGCGGGGCTGCTCGGTCCGGAATCGGTGATGGCCGCGTCTTTCGGCTACCCACTGTGCCTCCACCATGAGGTCGGCTGGGAAAGTGGACGAGCCGATGGCACGTGCCTTTCCGGCCCGGATCAGATTAGAGAGGGCACCGAGCGTTTCGTCGAGGTCCGTGCTGTAGTCGGGCCGATGTAGTTGGTAAAGGTCGATGTAGTCCGTGCCCAGGCGCCGAAGGCTGGCTTCGAGTGCCCGAGTGATCCAGCGCGGCGACGCGCCCCGCCGATTTGGGTCCTCCCCAACTGGGAGACCGAACTTGGTGGCGAGCACGACCTCATCGCGCCTTCCAACGAGTGCCTTTCCCACAATTTCTTCCGACTCTCCGCGAGAGTAGACATCGGCGGTGTCCACGAAGTTGATACCGGCGTCGAGGGCTGTGTGGATGATACGAATCGACTCGTTATGGTCGGGATTGCCCATGGCTCCCAACATCATCGTCCCGAGCGCAAACCCGCTCACCGAAATGCCCGTGCCACCGAGGACTCTGCGCTCCATTGCCTCTCCTTGATCAGCCACCGACCTCTGTTTTACCTCCCAGAGCTCACGGTACGACCATGTGGGCACAGGATCGAACATCACGAGTGAGCCTGGTCTGACGAACTGGCTCGCCAGGTCTCCGGGTAGTTCCTTTATCCGAGGCAAACGTCATGTCACTTTTCAGTCTGCGACTGTAAGCCGAACGATCACCCACATTTAACCGCGAGTTAGGGCGTGCGATCGAGGGAACGTTCACAGTGGATCTTTGAGGGTCCACGATAGACACGGATCCCTACCCTCGAAGGAGACCCATGCCCGCCACCCGTCGCCTGCTTTTGACCGCCCTGCCGTTCACCGCCGCCTCGGCACTGGCAGTTGGCCTGCCGGCCGCAGCCAGTGCGACCCCGGCCCCACGACAGTTGCCCCAGTACGTCATCCAGTTCAGCGCCATTGGCTTGCCGGCCACGCCGACCGGGCTGCAGTTCCACTCGACCAGTTGCGCCATCGGCCCCGCCACCAATCCGATCGTGGTCACCTGTCAGGAGACCGGCACGATCAAGTTCACGACCGCGGGCGGATCGGGCACGGCGAGTGTGTCGAGTGCACTCGCCGGGATCAACTGGACGTTCACCCTGACCCGTAGCAGCGCGGTAGCCAATACCTACACGATGGTCGGCCACGGGACCGAGAGCATGGGCGCCTCCCCCGTCGTGCGTCCGGTGAAGGTCACCGGCAAGCTCACGGTCAAGCCCACGCCTGACCCGACCATCAGCGGGACCGAGGACGTGTACCCGAACCTCCCCCCGGCGGCCTGACCGCTTCGCCGTACCACAACGCGGCGTCAGCCGGGCGACCCCACGCTGCGCTTTGGCGTGCCGATTGCCTTCCTGTCGGAGTAGCAGCCTCGTCGCCGTTTCACCGACACGGTCATTCGGGGCCAGACGGCCGAATGTTTGCCTCCGCGAGCAGTTGGAGCGTCCCTCGGCTGAACATTGTGAGGAGGGTGGCCTCCGTGTGTTTAGCTGTCCGAAGGGTGCCCAAATGCCCGGGCGAGTCCCCGATCATGACTGTTCCCTGCCGCGGCGGTTCGGCCATTGCTATGTGCCGGTGAGCCTCCGGAACTCGGCCATTCCAAGTCGGGCCACGACCTCAATTTGCGATGCAGTGGGCAGGAGCAAGGGCCAACCTCCCTTCCGGAGCGCCTCGTCTGCCTGTGTGAGGTTTTCCTGCAAGGTCCAAAGGCGGTTGAGCGCGAGGAGAAGCTCAATAGTGCGCGACTCTCGGCGCTTCCAGACGTTCTCCCACTCGCGCACCATCTCGGGTTCCCATTCAGCCATCCAGGTGTTGGGTGGCGCATTGAACTTGTACGGCTCGTCCGGGCGATCGTCCTCGTCATCCAATCGCTCAGCCTCAGCCATGCATATCGGACACGCTCCGGGGACGTCGGGCGCGAAGGCCGTTCCCAAGTAGACGACCACGTCGGCAGGAATACCACACAGGGTCCCGTGGTCATCTGGTGCGTGGCGCAACCCGCTGAGCTTGTACGGAGTGCCCGCGGGAAATTGCGGCCCTAGTGGCGTGCTGATCGGAGCCTGCTCGGACCGAACCTCGCTCACTTTGGCGACAGCCGTGTAGAACCTCTTCATTGGCGTGAAGCTAATCGTGTGACATCGTGGGCAGTGCAACTGCCCAGTCCGTCGACCTCAGGTACCCGTACGGGTCGGTCCTTGGAGGATCACCAAGTCCATGTTTGGGTCCCGGACGAACGAACGACCGGCAGGGTCAAAAAGGCTTCAGGTTCTAAGGGGAGAACAGACAAAGAAATAGGCCACGGCCAATTTTGGACCCACCACGGGCACACACCAATTCCATCTCATATTGGCAGCCATGACGAGTCTGCGATTCGGCTCGCTGTGGTTCCAATTGTGCGAGGTTGGGAAGCATCGTTCAATCGCGAAATGCTCCGAGAGGCTCTGGCGGAAACTTCTGAGGGTATGGGCACTGGCGTAGTAGCAGTAGACCTCTGGTTGGCGATGACCAAAATTTGTGTAGGAGACAACGAAGCGTCCGTTCTCATTGAGCAGCTGTGCGATTTCGGAGAACTTCTGAGAGTGGTCACTGCCGATGTATTCGAACAGGCCGTGGGCCAACACGATGTCGAAATGACTGTTCCGGAACTCAATCGGTGACTGCACAAGATCCGCCTCAATGAGGTTGGGTGCGGGCTCACTCAGTGCGATGTCGATACCGTGGTATCGGATATTTGGTGTGAGTAACTTCTGCAGCGTCGCGGGACCGCAGCCTAAATCGAGGAGATCGCACTCCTCTGACCCGGCGATTTCGTTAACGATTCGACTCGCCTTTTTCAATCTGTAATGAGCATGGGAGTACCGCTGGTTCTCCACGATCCAGAAGTCCTTCTTCAAGTGGTGGGGAATGGCAGAACTCATTCCGCGGTTCACCTCCCTCTCGGAGCGCAATGATCCGACCGAACATGAGGGTCCACAGAACAAGAGAGTCCCGAGCTTCACTTAATACCGACGAAGAGTGAATAAAACTTGACCAAAAGATGAATTCGATGCATTCTGACCGCGGGTCCCCCTCAGCCTGCGCCCCGGGCGGTCCCCCCTCCCCTACTGCCGAGGGCTCATCTCCGTCCTGGGAACGCCCCGAACAGGGCCACCGGGTTTGGGTTGCTGACTTCGTTGCCGCCGATCCAGGGCTACCCCAGCCGAGTCGCGGTGATCAGGACGGTCTCGAAGCTCATGACGAACGAGCCACCCTGATTGTCGATGGCCGCTCCGATGGCTTCGAACAGGCGTTCTCTGACCTCTGGTTCGAGGGCGGCGTGGTCGCTCCGTGAGACAAGCTGATCCAGCCACTCATCCCGTTGGTAGGACCGCGTCCAGGGGAACCACTCCTCTGTCGGCGCGCCGAAATCGGGCACCGCTGAGACGGCGTCGATCTCCGAGCCGAGACCAGTCCTAAAGTCGAATACCCGATCGGCCGCGTAGCCCCGGAACAGACGGTGACCGCCGGGCGGCACGACTCTCCCGTACACCTCCTCGAGAGCATCGGCCAGATCATCGGGCTGACACCCCGCGTTCCAGATCAGACAGAGCTTGCCGCCCGGCCGCAGCAGAGAGGCCGCTTTGGCGGTGGCAATAGGGAGGTCGAGCCAGTGCCAGGCTTGCGCCGACGTCACCCGGTCGAAGGTGCGACCAGCAGCGTCCCAGCCTTCGAAGGCAGCAATTTCTACTTCGACCCCATGGCCGCGGGCGATCTCCGCCATGCGCGGAGCGAGTTCCACCCCCAGCACCCTGGCGCCACGTTGGGCAATCTGCCGTGAAGCAATCCCGGTGCCACAACCCACGTCGAGAACGTCCAGGCCCGCGGGATCCGGACCGAGCAACTCGTCGATCACCGCCTCGGGATAGGTCGGCCGGAACAGGTCGTAAGCCTCGGCTTGCTGGTCGAACAGCCTCGAACGTTCCTGCGCCAGAGGACGCGCTGCAAGCCGATCGTGTTCCTCGCTTCCATGCACAGACACCAGCCTGCCCCAAATCGCCGGAAGGAGAGTCACCTGTGCCGATTGGTGGTGCCCTTTTGGCGGGACCCTCTGCCCAACCCGGAGAATCGACCGAGGAGTCGGTAGGCGCGCTGTTGGCGTATCGCACTCTTCCGAAAAGGGTCATCGGGGTCCAGTTGATCAATGGCCCCTTCAACAACTTGATCAAACACCAGTGATGCTTCTTTGGGTCGCTTCAGCGCTACCAGCTCGGAGGCAATGGCCCATTTTTGGTAGAGGATCGTCCTCGACTCCACTCCGTTGCGTTCGAAACCGCCCACGGCCTCCTTGAACAGGCTCAGGGCCATCTCGTGGTTGCCAAGGCTCCGATGAGTTTGGGCCAGGTCCACAATCGAGCGGAAGGTATCCACGTGCTCGGGTCCGAGCAATCTCCTCGTGGATTCGAGGATTCGTACCCTCAGAGGAAACTCGTCGCCGTAGCGCCGTAGCTTTCGCAGAGTGATGGCAAAGTTGATTGCTGTTCGGACGGAGAGGTCGCTCTCGGGACCATCGATTCGGTCTGAAGCTTCGAGGACCTTTGCCCAGAGGCGTCGCGCCGGGTCGTTCTCGCCGAGTCGGTCCAGCACGATCGCCAGATTGAACTCCGTCCGAGCGATCCGGGCCTCGTCCTTCTGATCAAGCCGATTCTGGATCGACAGCGAGGTTCTTAGGAGGGACTCGGCCTCGTTGAACGACTTGGCATCACGCAAGGTTTTGGCCAACTGGAGCATTGCTTCAAGCGTTGCCGGATCGGTTTCCCCGTACAGTTCCATCCGGGCATCGAGAAGAATCCGGGCTTCCTCGACTTGCCCGCTCGGTCCTCCATCCATTGCAGGCCGAGATTACCTCCGGACCTCTCCGGTCTCACCCGCCCCAGTTCACGCCGGGAGGCTGTCACTCGGAAGTACCTCCACGGTTGACGAGAAGTTGGACGGATTACCCCACGATGCCCGTTGTGACGGGGATTCCGCCTCACGGAAGGGTGATGCCCCACCGCCGGGTGAGCGGCGATCTCGCTGGAGGGTCCGAGACCCCTTTCCGTCGGTCGCGTGGAACTCTCGACTGCCCGCATGACTCCGCCTGCGCAGCAGACGCTACGGTGCGTGCAACGGACCGAACTCAAGAGATCGGAGACTTGGCGATGACCTCGAAGTCTGATTTCACGGCTGAGGAATGGCAGCTAGTCCTAGAAGCGCCACCAAGTGCCGGCATGATCGTGGTCACTGCCCAACGAGGGGGCTCCTTTCGTGAGAGCATCGCCATGGCCAAGGGCTACGTCGAGGCGCGCCAGCAGCACGGCAAGAGCGAACTTTTAGACGACATAGTCGCGGCGAAACCCGAGCGGGATCACACGCACTATCACTCTCCCGAGGAACTCAAGCAGCACGGACTGCAGCACCTGCGTGATTCGGTCGCTCTTCTTAAGGCGAAGGCCACGCCGGAAGAGGTCGAGGAATATCGCGGCTTCATCGTCACGCTGACTCACAAGGTCGCAGCCGCTCACCGGGAGCACGGTCAAGATATCAGTGGTTCGGAGCAGCAAGCGATCAACGACATCACGGAAGCGCTGACATGACCGCCGGGTAAGAAATGACGCGCCTGCAACTGGTCCAGGGGCCTTTGAGGACGAGGCGTTCACTCTTCGAAAGGCCGCATCCGCTGGCCGGGAATGGATGCCCCCAGCGTGCATCACGGCCGATCTTTGATGACCGTGGGCGCCTGTGTCGTTGCTGTTCCCCCGCCGGTCGAACACACGGCGCAGACCACCGAGACACCTTCTGAACCCTCAACCCGGCAACGAAATCGGCTGCAAGGTTGCCGCATAGAGCGACGGGACGGGAACTGAGGAGATTGCAACGATGTGATCCGTTCGTTCGTTGATAGTCGCCACCCTCCACTTCGTGTCAATCCCAAAGAGCTTGTGCTTGCTGGTCAGCTGGAGCAATCCAAGCCCTTGCGTTTCGCCAATCACGATCTTGTGCACATGACGATCACCATCCAGACCGACTGACTCGACGGTGAATGCTCCGGAGTAGACATTTCCGACGGGCACTTGAACCAGCACGAATGCCTTGGCGCCACTGGACGAAACGACCACGTTGCCGACCTCACCGCTCCCCAAGTCGGCGCTTTGCTCGATCCTTCCGCTTCCAAGTGCAACTGTCAGGAGCCGGCAATACGAGCCCTCGCGCTCCTGTTGGGCGGTGACATAGGCAGTAGCTCCGTTGGGGGAAAACGCCACCGATTGGTCGGACCAGAATCCGGTCGTATCGGGTAAGTGAAGATTCTTCGTATTCACAGACCGCGTGACTCTCCGAGTCTTCAGATTGAGCAGCTGGATGCTGGGAGAGGGTCCCTCGCTGGTAGCGACAGCGGTCCTTCCTTTGGGCGAGATCTCGAAATCGGTGTAGGCGAGCCGGGACCGAGAGATCGGGGGGAGGATCCGACCCGACGAGAGTTCAATCGGGACAATGTCGGCGCCCCAGGCGTAGGCGACCTTTCCGTCTGGAGCAAGGGAGATGTTCCCGAGGGGCTGAGACGGATCAATGATCGTTCTGACGACTCGCTGCGTGGCGAGGTTAATCTCGTAGAGGGTATTGGAGCCTCCGGCGAACTCGGGAACGAGCGGCGATACGTATGCCATTGCTCCGTCGGATGACACCGCCACGACGCCAGGTGTAAACGTGAGCGGAATCGTCGCCACGAGGCTAAAAGGTGGAGTGGCAGAGGGATCGAGCTCAACTAGCGAATTGCTGCCCTGGTCGGCCACGTAGACAAAACCGGACCTTGTGACAAAGGCCGCGGACGCGGTTCCTTCATAGGCTTGTCGAGGGGCTTGTGCCAACCGAGGAACGTTGGAAGTTCGTCCGAGAACGAGGACGGACGCAATGACAGCCGCTACAAGTAACACGGTTGCGGAGATCCGTCGAGTGAGCCTTCGTCGTTGCCTTCGCCGAGCTCGTTCGATGACCTCGTGCACCGGAAGCGGCTTGAACTCCAACTGAGCAATGTCGTGCTTCAGATCGTTGAGATCAATCACGTGGCTCCCTTCGGGTTCGTTGACTCTTCAAGTGCAAGACCAAGGCGCGATCGGGCGACGTTGAGCGTCTTAGCCACCGCCCCGGCAGATATGCCCATGGCTTTGGCAACGTCCGCCTCTCGAAGGTCTGCCCCATAGCGCAGCGCCACTGCGGTGCGCTCTCGAGGTGGCAACGTTCGCACGAGGTCCCAAAGTTCAAAACCTGATTCCGGGCCCACCTCAGCTCTTGGGTGTGCCTTCAATAGGAGTCGTCGTTCCATAGCCCGGCGCCGCAGCTTTCGCCTCGCCAGGTTGAAGGCAACGGTGTAGATCCAGCCCGTTGGCCGTTCCATTGCCCTCACGCGATCCCACTTCTCATAGGCTCTGGCGAACGCCTCTGCAGCAGACTCTTCGGCGATGTCGGGATCGCCAATTGCGAGCATCAAGGATCCCAGGACCTGCTGATATTCACGACGGAACCACTCCGCAAAGTCACCCTGTGTGCTGCGCGCGCTCTGCTCGCCCTCACCCATGGCACCACTACAAGTCACGAGAGCACAGTTTTCTTGATTGGGATTGCACAAAATGTGCTGAATGTGGGCAGGAGCCCATGACCTCGGCTGACCCCGTCGTTGGCGAAAGGTACCCCGCTCTGTCAGTTGTGGGCGTCCAAGCGGCTGCAAGGCCTGCCCTCGGGGCCGGCAGCATCAATCGTGATCGCGGACCCCTCCGGGCACGTCAAAACCCGCTCCGGGAGCCGCAGCGCTCCGCTCTTCGCTCGCCTCCGGCGTCCCTGACATGCCAGGCCTCGTGTCTCGCTGCTTCCACGCCAACGAAACGATCGATCGATCATGGCCACCGAAGCTGGATCGGCCAGAGCTCGACTGCTTTGGACCACAAGTGATTGGGAACTCGTGGTGATGCCAGTTCGATCCTTGTCGGCCGCCCTCTTTAAAGCCCCTGGTGAGCGTTGGGCGCCTGCGTCGTTGCGTGTTCCCGACGGTCGAACGCAGCGGCGCAGACCACAAAGAGACCAAACGGCGCATCGACTCCAGGGTTTCCCAACGGACGGCCGGTCCGACCAGCACTTCGGAGCCAATTCATTGCCGGGAAATCGCCACCCTGATGAGATCGGCCGGATCGACCATGTGATCGTGGTTGTCCTCACCAATGTCAATCTGTACGAGGTCGATCTTTCCGTTGAACTTGCTCCTGCCGACGTACTCGGGCGACACCGGCATCCCGTAGTCGTCGCCGATGTCCGTCGTCTCGTCAGCGGAGAACACGATGGGTTGGGTAGCTTCGACCCTGCCCTGGCCAACAACTTGCCCGTCGTAATAGAGGGACACGGCCCCACCCTTTGCCAATCCACCCCCGTCGTAGTCGAACTCCATCCGCACCTGGTGTTCGCCCGACGGGATCGGCTGAGTCGCCTCCGTAGTGAACGACAGGATGCCCAGGACGTTGTAAACGAATTTGGCTCGCCCATTTGACATGTAGAACGCCCAGCCGCCGAAGGCACCACCCTGAGCGATCAAGACCCCTTGGGCTGGTTCATTTCCGACCTGGAGTTGGGCGGTCACCGAGAACGACTTGTTCTTGATGCTGACCACGCTGTTTTCGGAGAGTCGTCTCATGCCCGGGAACAGGAGCTGGGAGGTGCCCTTGATGAGTTGGGGGCGTCCTGCGATGTCGGGATTGCCTCGTTCGATCCCGCGGTCGTCGAGCGGGAGGACGTTGTACTTGACTGCCTCAATCAGCCACAGCCGCTGCAACTCACGAAGCTTCTCGGGCAGCTCGGTCGACAGGTCTTCGGCCTGTGTCCAGTCCTTACTCCCGTCGTAGAGCTCCCAGATGTCGTCATCGAAGGCCGGGAGCTGCACACCCATCATCTCCCATGGGGTTCTGTGCTTGGAGACCGCGCTCCAGCCCTTGTAGTAGATACCGCGATTGGCGAAAATCTCGAAGTACTGGAGGTCGTGACGCTCGGGAGCGTCGGGATCGTTGAGGCTGTAGAGCATGCTCGCGCCCTCAATGGGGGCTTGCTGCACTCCGTTGACGGAGAGTGGGTGCGGGATGCCCGCGGCCTCCAATATCGTGGGGGCTACGTCGATGACGTGACAAAACTGGGAGCGACTGCCACCTGGATGCGTTATGCCTTCGGGCCAATGGACAATCGTCCCGTTGCGCGTCCCACCCCAGTGCGAGGCCACCTGCTTTGTCCACTGGTAGGGGGTGTCCATGGCCCAGGCCCACCCCACCGCGTAGTGGTTGTAGGAGGTTGGGGTTCCGAGTTCGTAGAGCTTGGAGATCATGTACTCAGGTGTCTCGAGAGCGGCCATCCCGTTGAAGTTGGCCATCTCGTTGAACGCACCGTTGATCGTGCCTTCGGCCGAAGCTCCGTTGTCCCCGATGATGTAGTAGATCAGCGTGTTGTCGAGGATTCCGAGCTGCTCGATGGCGTCGACCACCCTCCCGACGTGATGATCGGTGTGTTCGAGGAACCCGGCGTAGACCTCCATTTCCCGCTCCAGGATGGGCCGAAGATCCTCGGGCATGTCGTCCCACGCCGGGATTTCGTCATGGCGAGCAGTCAGCTTGGCGTCGGGGCCGATGACACCCAGTTCCTTCTGTCGGGCAAAGGTGATCTCTCGCTGACGGTCCCATCCGTGGGCGAACTGGCCCTGGTACTTGTCGGCCCATTCCTGGGGGACGTGGTGCGGCGCATGGGTGGCTCCGGGAGCGAAGTACATGAGGAACGGCTTGTCTGGAACCAGGGCTTTCTGGGCACGCACCCAGTCGATTGCGTGATCGGCCAGGTCCTCGGTGAGGTGGTATCCCTCCTCGGGCGTCTTCTCCGGCTCGATGGGGGTTAAGCCCTCGTAGAGAGCCGGATACCACTGGTTGTTCTCGCCACCGATGAAGCCGTAGAAGTACTCAAAGCCTCCGCCGCCTGAGGGCCACATGTCGAACGGCCCCATGGGAGACGACTGCCACACGGGGACTTCGTGGCACTTGCCGAACTGGCTGGTGGAGTAGCCGTTGAGCTTCAACGTCATGGCCAGCGGGGCCTTGGTGTTCGGTCGAAGCGAACTCTGTCCCGGTGCCGACGTAGCTGTCTCCGTGATGCTCCCCATGCCGACTGAGTGGTGGTTCCTCCCGGTCAGAAGCGCCTGACGGGTTGGGGCACACAAGGCCGTGGTGTGAAACCGGGTGTACTTCAGGCCACGCCCGGCCAGGCGTTCCGCCGTCGGCGTGTGGCAAGGGCCGCCGAAGGCGCTCGATGCTCCAAACCCGATGTCGTCCAACAGGATGACCAGTACGTTCGGAGCGCCCTCAGGGGGGAGCAGCGGCTCGATGGGCGGGAAGTGGGTATCGGGGTCCTTGGCGTCATAGGTGGTCAGACCCACCTCAGGCCGGTCCGGGATCGGCAGAACCGCACGGGACACTTCGGACACGTCTCACACCTCCGGTTTCGTGGCCCATCACAGGTGCGGACGGTCCCTCTCAATGAGGATACGCCGGGCCGGAGGGAGCTGTGATCGCCGGCTCCGAAGGATTGGCGAGCATCCCGTACCGCGGTCATGAACACCCAAGGAGGCACCATGCCGGCCCTTGGCGGGGCTGGTCGCATCCGTCGTGATCACGGACCCGTTCCGTCATGTTGAGGGCGCTCCAAGACGCCGCTTCACTCAGTTCCTCGCTCACCTTCGGCGTCCTTGACATACCTGGCCCACTCGTACCTTGCTACGTCGTTGCCAACGAAGCAGTTCGAACGTGGCCACCGAAGCAAGATCAGCCAGATCTCGACCGATTCAGACCACAGACAGACCTCAGGTCAATGGGAGCGAGCGGCCGACCAATCACGTGCACCCGGGTCCTCTACCAGGGACGTTTGCACCTGCAGCGGCTCCAAGGCCCAGAACTAACAACAGACGATCCCGCGGCTGAGCGAGGTTGAACCGATCTAACGCCTCGGTGGAGTCCGGGTTCGTCGGCGCCCAAATAGAGGACCGAGTTACTTGACCCCGAGGAGCGTCTCAACCTGGGACGATCCAAGGGTCGTCCGCCTCAGGATGCTGAGCACAGCACCGCTGAGGGCAGACTTACTGGCGTGACATAGCAACTCGAATGAGTTCTTGCGGATCCACCAAGTGATCGTGGCTGTCAGTGCCAACGTCAATCTGGACGAGTTCGATCTTTCCGTTGAATTTGCTGTTCTCGACTGTGTAGTCAGGAGAGACCGGCATCCCGAAGTCATCG
Organism: uncultured Acidimicrobiaceae bacterium; assembly: GCA_963840435.1. GTDB lineage: Bacteria > Actinomycetota > Acidimicrobiia > Acidimicrobiales > RAAP-2 > Bog-473. The sequence goes on from CAWIYY010000005.1 coordinate 204,771, forward strand.
CCGATGTCAGTCGTCTCGTCAGCCGAGAAGATCATCGGTTGAGTCGCTTCGACCCTCCCCTCACCAACGACTCGGCCGTCGTAGAAGATCGTGACGTTGCCACCCTTTGCCAAACCCCCGCCGTCATAAGCGAACTCCATCCGGACCTGATGCGGGCCAGAAGGTATCGGCTCTGTGGCTTCGGTAGCGAAAGCGTGTAAGCCCAAGAGGTTGTAGACGAATTTCGCCCTGCCATCCAGTGCGTACAGGGCCCATCCGCCGAAGGCCCCACCTTGGGCGATCATCACACCCTCGGCCGGAGTTGCACCCGCCTCGAGCTTTACCGTGACCGAAAACGACTTGTTCTTGATATTGATGACGCTGTTCTCCGACAGCCGCCTCATGCCGGGAAAGAGAAGCTGCGAGGTCCCAGTGACGAGCTGAGGCCGACCAGCCAGTTCGGCATTGAGGCGCTCGGCGCCACGATCATCGATCGGTAGGACGTTGTACTTGACGGCCTCGATCAACCACAAACGCTGCAACTCGTGCAGCTTCTCGGGCATCTCAGCGGACAGGTCGTCCGCCTGGGTCCAGTCCTTACTTCCGTCGTAGAGCTCCCAAACGTCGTCATCGAACGCGAGCAGCTTGGGCCCGACCATCTCCCACGGTGTGCGATGCTTTGTTACGGCGCTCCAGCCCTTGTGGTAGATCCCCCGGTTGCCGAACATCTCGAAATACTGGAGATCGTGTCGTTCCTCGGCATCCGGATTACCCAGGCTGTAGAGCATGCTCGTCCCCTCGATGGGCGACTGCTGCACTCCATTGACCGAGAGCGGTTCAGGTATCCCGGCCACCTCGAGGATCGTCGGCGCCACGTCGATCACATGACAGAACTGGGACCTGGTTCCGCCTTCCCCCGTGACGCCTCGGGGCCAGTGCACGATGGTGCCGTTGCGTGTGCCGCCCCAGTGCGAAGCGACCTGTTTGGTCCACTGATAGGGGCTGTCCATGGCCCACGCCCATCCAACCGCATAGTGGTTGTAGGAGGTCGGAGTGCCCAGCTCGTAGAGCTTGGAGATCATGAATTCGGGAGTTTCGAGCGCTGCCATGCCATTGAAGTTGGCCATCTCGTTGAAGGCACCGTTGATGGTGCCCTCAGCCGACGCCCCGTTGTCTCCGATGATGAAATAGATCAGCGTGTCATCGAGGACTTCAAGCTGCTCAATAGCATCGATGAGCCGGCCGACGTGGTGATCGGTGTGCTCCAAAAATCCGGCGTAGACCTCCATCTCCCGCTCGAGGATCGGACGGAGTTCTTCAGGCATGTCGTCCCAAGCCGGGATCTCGGCGTGGCGTTCGGTCAGCTTGGCATCAGGAGCAATAACCCCGAGCTCGCGCTGGCGCTCAAAGGTGATCTCGCGCTGGCGGTCCCAGCCATGGGCGAATTGGCCCTTGTATCTGTCAGCCCATTCCTGAGGCACGTGGTGCGGTGCATGGGTGGCACCGGGAGCGAAATACATGAAGAAAGGCTTGTCAGGCATGAGCGCCTTCTGTGCTCGAACCCACTCGATGGCGTGGTCGGCCAGGTCCTCAGTGAGGTGGTAGCCCTCCTCCGGCGTCTTCTCGGGCTCTACTGGGGAGAAGCCGTCGTACAGCGCCGGATACCACTGGTTGTTCTCGCCGCCGATGAAGCCATAGAAGTGCTCGAAACCCCCGCCACCTGAGGGCCACATGTCAAAGGGCCCCATGGGCGAGGTCTGCCAGACCGGTACCTCGTGACACTTCCCGAATTGGGCAGTCGAGTAGCCGTTGAGCTTGAGCGTCATGGCCAATGGGGCCTTGGTGTTGGATCGCAGGGAACTTTGCCCCGGAGCCGAGGTGGCGGTCTCGGTGATGCTCCCCATCGACACGGAGTGATGGTTTCGCCCCGTCAGCAGGGCCTGCCTTGTGGGGGCACACAGTGCGGTCGTATGGAAGCGGGTGTACTTCAGGCCTCGGTTGGCCAACCTTTCGGCGTTCGGAGTATTACAGGGGCCTCCGAACGCACTCGAGGCCCCGAAACCGATGTCGTCGAGCAAGACGATGAGAACGTTGGGCGCGCCCTCGGGGGGCCGCAGGGGTTCGATCCCCGGGAATCGAGTATCGGGATCCTTCGCATCGTAGGTCGTAAGTCCGATGTGAGGTCGATCCGGAATCGGCAGAACCACACGGGAATCTTCGGACACTGCACGACCTCCTCCACTGTCAACTGGTCACGGTGAGCAGGTGACGTGGGTCGAGACTACGTCTATAACTTGGTGCGGTGCCAACGTCCATGACCCGCGCAATGGGCGCCGTCGCTCAACCCCTCCTCGTCGATCGGATCGTCTACGTCACCATCGCGATCGTGACCGTGCTCATCGTCTACGACGGGTGGCAACACCTGAAAATGGTTGACGTGATCGGTGTCATCGTCCTGTTGGTCCATGTTGGCTCCAACCCGGGAAGGCATTCACAAGAGGGCGTCGCGCTCGGATGACTTCCGCACGCCGCGACGTCAGCACACCCGCGCACCGGACAAGCTCGATTGAAATTCTCTTGGTTACCCAGGGCTACAAATCGGCCGGTGTGACGTGACTTGGTCAGATCTGGCGATCGTTGCCGGCATCGTCGTGCTGTGGGCCGTCATCTCCGCTCCTGCCGAACGCGTCGGGATCACGGCTCCGATCATGTTTACTGCCGGGGGACTCGCCTTCGGCGGGGACCACGCGTTCCAAATCACGCTGTCGGCGTCCTCCATCAGACTCACAGCGGAGATCACTTTGGTGTTGATCCTCTTCTCCGATGCGGCGCGTTTGCGGCTGACCTCCCTCCGTCATGACGTGGGTCTGCCTGCACGCTTGCTCGGGATCGGCCTCCCCTTGACCGTTGTCCTGGGCGCCCTCTTCGCTCAAGTTGTCTTCGGAGGAATCGGTATCTGGTTTGCCGTGCTGGCTGCTGCCTGCCTGGCCCCGACTGACGCTGGTTTGGGGTCGGGCATCGTGACGAATCCGTCCGTGCCGAGCCGAGTGCGGCGGGCTCTCACGGTCGAAAGCGGGCTCAATGACGGCATCGTCGCTCCACTTGTCTCCCTGGCCGTCGCCATCCTTGTCGGTGACGCTGCCGGAAGCCATGGACCGCTCATCCACGCCCTCCGCGAGATCGGCGTTGGAGTGCTCATCGGCATAGGAGCTGGCCTGGCCGCTGGTTGGATTCTCAGCGTGGCCGTTCGAAAGGGATGGGCGGAGTCCGGCACGGTCGCCGTGACGACACCCGCTGTGGCCATCGGCACCTACGCGCTCGCGGTAGCGCTCCATGGGAACGGTTTCGTAGCCGCCTTTCTGGCTGGCTTGTGTTTTGGGATCTTCAGGCACCATCTCGGCACACGCACATTGGAGCTGGCTGAGGGTTCCGGTCAACTTCTGGCCTGCGTGGTTTGGTTCGCCTTTGGGGCCGCCATGCTCCGGCCGAGCTTTACGAGCCCGGACCTTCTGCGTGCACTCGGGTATGCCGTGGCCAGCCTCACCATCGTCAGGCTGCTTCCCGTCGGCCTCGCCCTTTACCGGACCCATCTCGGAACAGCCACGGTGGCCTTCATCGGATGGTTCGGCCCACGCGGGCTGGCCTCTGTCATCTTCGCCCTCCTGGCCTTCGATCAGTTGGGCCGACAGGCCGATCTCGTGTTGACGGCTGTGTCGATAACAGTCGGGCTCAGCATTCTCCTCCATGGCCTGAGCGCCAACCCTTTGATCGCTCGATACAGCGCCCACGCCCAACTCCGAGAATCAGATCATCCCGTGCATCGAGTGACCGAGGTGCCGGCCGCTCGACGCACATTCGGCAACATCGAACCTCCGGTGGGCCCTGGTAACGCCTGACGCCTGACGCCTGTGCTGATCTTGCTCCTCGTCGTTGTCGGAGTCGGGGCCATCGTCGGAATCCTCTTCGCTATCCCGAAGGTGCGCCGGATCATTGATTCAAGAGTGAGGCCCGAACTGGCGTCCGCGTGGGCCAACGTGAGGTCTCTCGCCACGAACCGATCGAAGCTCATCCACATCTTCGGTGGTCAGGCGCTCTCGCAAGGCCTGGCGGCGATCGCCCTGGGTGCCAGTCTGCACGCAGTGGGCGGCTCCACGTCCTTTGGGGTCCTTCTGGTCGTCTGCACCGCTTCTTCGTTCCTTGGTGGTCTTTCACCGGTACCGGGCGGGATGGGCGTCATGGAGGCTGCCTACATCTCCGGCCTCACCCTCGGTGGCGTCCCCGAGGACGTCGCCATCGGCGCTACCCTCCTCTACCGACTCGTCACGGCTTACCTACCTCCAATCTGGGGATGGTTCTCGCTGGTCTGGCTGCGTCGTCACAACATGGCCTGAATCGGCCTGAGCCGCTTCGACACCAAGGCACGTCGTGGGTTGAAGGCTTTTCCTTCGGCTGAGGGTGGCTCGCAGTGCGTCCCTCAACGTCTACGGCCAGCGTCCCGCCGGATCGAATCGGGTTGTCGAGCCGCCGTAGCGCAGCTCGACCAGACCGCTCCCCGACTCGTAGCGTGCGTTGGCGTTGGGCATCGGACGATTGTTCCCGAAGGGGAAGACGGGGTACTCGGTCGCTCCGCGGGGGCAGGGTTGCCCGTCGCCGTAGGCCATGAGATCCACGTCCCAGGACGGTATGTCGTCCCAGCGTTGGACTCCGCTGTAGGCCTCCATGAAGCCAGTGGAAGTCTCCTCAATCGTCGCCGGAGTGGAGGCATGTCGCCGGGCAAAGGCCAGGCCCCCGATCCAAGTCCGATCGTCCACCGGTTCGGGACGGCCCGGGCCGAGGCCTCGAGTCGACGTCGACTGGACGTAGAGGTCGAACCAGTCAGACGGAACGGGCAGATGGACCGCAGGCTCTGAACGGACAAGCGTGACCCGGTAGTGCCCCACGACCCAGGGATACGGTCGCCGCACGCCGACGAAGCGACCCTCGTGAGTGCCCAGCTCCCGGAAGCCACCTGGGGCCAGACGGGTAGCGCCGACATCAAAGGTCCACCAGGTGGAGAAGATGAGGCCCTTGCCAGCACCACAAAGGCGCGCCGGGTCCCAGATGTCGGTCTGAAGGCCGAGATAGAACGCGGAGCCATCGATGCGGCCCTGGCCCAGCGCAAGGTAGATCCCAACGGAACTCGTGGGATCGGCGAGAAGGTTCAAGTCCCACTCCAGGGTGACCGCGGGGGCCTCGAGGTCCCAGCGGACGTAGATCCCCGCCACTGGCAAGCGGATATCTCGGTCCAACTCTCGGCTCCGTCCGAGCCGCTCAGGAACTGGCGCAGAGGACGCGCCCAGCACTCGACGAAACATATTTCGCAGTCCGCGCTCCATCAGCACGGATCCCATCGTCTGGCGAGCGCCCGATCCGTCCTCGATCGTCCGGCGTCGGCGCCGGCATTACGTCGACGTTGGGCGCCAGGAGCCCGGTTACCTCCGACGACGGTCTCCCCGTCGGCCGCACACCGCAGAACGGGTCTTGCAGGGGGGTCGATGATGAGCTCGTGACTAACCGTCGGATTGACCACGCTGTCGCACGGAGGTAGCCCGGAGCGCTTGGAGGTCGCCGCAGACGAACCCAAACGCTAACGCCGCTGCGGCCAGCGAATCTCGCCTTCCAATCGACCGCATTGCCGCCAGACTGACAACCGTGTCGAGCGCATCGCTCGCCATGGTTGCCTTCACCCAACGGCGTGGATCCGACGGATTGGTTGAGAGTGCCGCGGACACCGTTCCCAGGCCGAGCACGAGATCTCGGATCCCGATTGTCCTCATCAGAAGGAGGGCGGCACCTGTCGGCGGTTCGTTGCCGGCAAGGCGCATCGGCGCACCAGGTGCAGCCATCAAAGCGACACCCACTGACGCGCGGAGGCACCCCATCGTCAAGCTATTGATTGTCGGCACAGCCAGAGCGTAGCGAAGCTACCTTCGACTTCCCTACGCCTGCCATGGGGCACCGTGTACGGGGAACTCGGCCATCATGACTCTTACGATTTAAAGGAGGAGTTCCGTTCTATCGGTTGCGATGAAGTCCGCGGCGGTCCATGGAGTCCGCCGCCAGGCCTATCTCCGCTGTCGGCCGACGGAACGTCCCGATCCTTGGGATCGTATTCTGGAGGGGCCTGTCTTGCGACGGTACCGGGGTCAAACTGAGGAACAAGCGAGATCTTCAAAGATGGACGAATCAGCCATTCGGGACGTGCTCACTGTGGAGCGAGCTGCAACTCTGGCTCGAATCGGTGCAATGCAATCAGATCTGGACGCAATAGTTGCCGCCTCGGCCAACGCCAATGCCGATGACGAGCACGACCCTGAGGGATCAACCATCGCCTATGAGAGAGCGCAGGTGGCTGCTCTCCTTGCTCGAGCCCAGTCGAACCTAAAGGATCTTGATGTCGCCCTGACGCGACTCTCGGCGGGAACCTATTGGGAATGCGAACGATGTCATTGCGAGATCTCGGCCGAGCGTCTGACCGCATTGCCAGCCGGGCGAATCTGTTTCGACTGCGCTCAGAACGCGACCTGACGAGCGTTCCACATTTGGTCGCCAGCATGGAGCCCCGATTGGCCCGACCACGGGAGGATCCGAGCCAGGTGAGACAGCGAGTGACCGTACGCGGAGGTTGAGGTGGCCCGCGGATTCAGTACGAGCGAAGGGCTGTATGTCAGCGACCTAGCAGAAAGGTTACGACGGGCGTGGCGGTAGCGTACGGTCACGTGCTCACCCCAACATGCGGAGAGGACCCATGCCCCCGGAACGAGCGAATGCGATGGATCACGTGGTGCTCGTACTGTTCGAGAACCGGTCGTTCGACAACCTTCTCGGACGCCTTTATGCACCCGGGGAGGTCGAGTCCTTTGAAGGCGTCCTGGGCAAGGACCTCGTCAACCCGGTGCCGGAGTGGGCCGAACATGGCGCGCCTGGAGGGGTCGTGCCCTACGGCGTGTCCGATGGCATGGACGTGCCCGATCCCGACCCGGGGGAGGAGTACGCCCACACCAACACCCAGCTCTTCAATGTGCTCGACGATGCCAATCGGTTCAAGGACGCCACGCAGATGGTTGCCCCCTACAACGCACCGCCCCAAGGCCGTCAGCCCACGATGGACGGCTTCGTCACCGACTACATCAGCTTTCTCACCGTCGAGTTCGGACGCCAGCCGACCTATGAGGAATACAGCCAGATCATGACCGGGTACACACCCGAACAGGTCCCGGTGATAAGCGCGCTGGCACGCGGCTTTGGGGTTTTCGACCACTGGTTCAGTGAAGTCCCGTCGCAGACGTTGCCCAATCGCTCCTTTTGGACCTCGGGCACTTCCTCCGGCTTTGTGGTGAACCGGCCTGTCACCAACTTCATGCGCCACCACATGGCCGAGACGATCTTCGACCGCCTTGAGCGCTGCGGCAAAACGTGGAAGGTCTACGTGCTCGAACCGGGACCTCTTTCTTTCACCGGTTTCATCCATATGCCACGCCTGCGCGACCGCTTCGCCACCCATTTCTTTCCGTTTTCGGAATTCGAGCGGGACGCCGCCGAGGGATCTCTCCCCGACTTCTCGCTGATCGAGCCCAATCTCATGGCGGGTCACGGGGACTACCACCCCGCATTCGGGCGGGCAATGATCCCAGGGCTCGACGTCCTCATGGACGCGCCGTCCTCCATTCTCGCCGGGGAGGACTTCCTCAGCCGGATCTACCGGGCGGTGCGATCAGCGGACTCGAAGACGGGGTCCAATGTCTTCAACACGTTGCTCTTCGTGGGCTTTGACGAGCCGGGGGGCACCTACGACCACGTACCGCCGGGACCGGTGACGCCTCCAGACCCAGGAGCCGAACCCGGTCAACTCGGGTTCGCTTTCGACCGGTCCGGCTACCGCGTCCCTGCTGTCATCGTGTCCCCATGGGTCCCAGCGGGAACGGTGTGTACCGACGAGTACCGGCACACGTCCATGCTGACAACCCTGCGCGAAGCGTGGAATTTGGGCGGACCCTTCACCGCCCGGGACGCCGCCGCACCAAGCTTCGCGAAGGTGCTGAGCCTCGAGGTGCCACGGCAACCCGACACTTGGCCCGACGTCGATCCGCTGCCCGTCCCCTACTATGAGGCGGAACGGGAGCACACGGTGCTGGCGCTCGGCACGTTGGGCCGGCATATGTGTCACGGCCTCTACGAGCACGCCCGCCACGACAAGGACCTCCCCGACCCGCCCGATTCCGACCCCAAGGTCTCGCCCGCCCTGGCCATTGCCTTCGCGGAGCACCTGGGGTCGCGCCTCTTTCCGCGCTTACGCGACCCCGGTGGGCGTCTTGAATAGACCGCGTGCGTCGAGACTGTCGCCCAGAATCTTTCGAATGGAGGCGAGCGGCTTCGCCGTATCGACCTTTACATCGACTGTCATGTTCGGGTCCCAGGTCTGACGCGACCGCTCCACGTGAGGCCACGCGAGCTCGTACCAATCGGGGATACCTCGCGCCCTGCCGGTGATGCGAGACCGATGAAGCTCTACGTCTGAGCACTCGGTCATGATGACCAAGAACCGCGCCCCTGCCTCCGATGCGAGGAGTCGGAATGTCTCCACCTGCGCTGCCCTGGCAACGCCGTCGAGCACCACCGATGCGCCTCGCTGCAGTTCGGATTGAGCAAGGGTCCGGAGGAGCGACCATCCCACCGGCCCATGCCCCGGAGGTTCCATGGCGTCCAGCGCTGTTTGAACCTCTGGAAATGGTCGAAGACCGCTCATGACCCAGTCGTGGGCCAGGAGTGATGAGCCGAGCATGTGGGCAACAAGCTCGGCGACCGTCGACTTGCCGGTGCCCTGGACCCCCGTCACGAGGACGAGGACCGGCTGGCGCGCGTTCACACTTGCGGCTCCGGTCATCCCGAGGTCGCGAAAGAGTGCCTTGGCCAGACCGCCCATCTGGCCCAGGGGTAGCTCTTCGGGCTTGAACCAGCCGACTTCGGAGGTCTCGTCACGGTCCGGTCGAGGAGTTCCCTCGACCACTGTTGCGTCGAAGACCGTCACGACATACGCCGCCTCGTCGCCGTTCGGATAGGTCACGTGATACTCGGAACCACCGAGAACACCTAGAACATCGCCCAGCTGGACCGTGACGCCGGCCTCCTCCTCCGCCTCTCGGATGGCGCCCTCACGCGGGCTTTCGTCCGGCTCGACCGCACCGCCGATGGTGGCCCAATTCCCCGTGTCGATCAGGCGGACGAGCAAGAGGCGTCCCGAGCGGTCTCGCGGCAGGACCGCGGTCGAAGGCAGCAGGAGGAGTTCATGTCCGACCTTCTCTCGGAGACGGCCAACGTTGGGAGAGAGCACGACGCCAAGGTAGCTCCGGAAGGCTGACGAGCCCCACAACCGGCCACTCCGAGACGTCACTCGGTGAATGGCTCGTGGTCAGGCCGCGTTCCTCCTGTCGCACGGAGCGGTCCTGGGTCTCGGACGCGCAAGGGATATCCGGAGGTGGCGAGGCGTCGTTTGATTCAAACCCAAGAAACCGAGAGGCGAGACGAGACTTCGTAGTCAGCCCGAGGTCGTCGTGATGATTTGCAGATAGTGCCGCTAAGACCAGCCAAGCTCGTGCAGGCGGGCCTCACCAATGCCGAAGTGATGGCCAACCTCGTGCAGCAGCGTGACTCGGACTCGCCGGGCCAACTCCTCGGTCGTCGCGGCCGACTGACAGATGGTGGCCAGGAACAGCGTGATCTTGTCGGGATTCGCCCCTGCATAGTTGCCCCTCTTCGTCAGCGGAACTCCCTCGTACAGGCCGTACAGGGGACCCGGCGGGCTCTCGTCGTCGATGATGATGGCAACGTTTTCCATCCCGGAGCGGAGCTGGTCGGGGATCGTCGCCAGAGCCTCAGCCACCAAGACCTCGAAGTCGTCGACGTCGATCGGTTCCATGTCGATACGTTGCCAGGCTTACGAAGCCTGCGTCGTGCGCCGAGATTCAATTTCGGACCAACCGGCCCGCTCCAGGCGCTCCTGGGGCATTTCTCGTCACGATGCCAGACGCCGTCTCTGTCCTGTCGAACTTCGGCGCTATTTTGTACCTGCGCCGGAGCCAGCCTCAGAACTTGCTCAGGACTCCGAGGAAGCTGCGGGAGAAGTCCCTCCCGTGCTCGTACCAGCGACGACAAGGATCTCTCATGCCGCCTCAACCCAATGCAGTCCGCTTGATAGGACACAAACGCCGGTTCGCCGAATCGATCGCCCAGATAGACAACGAGCTGGAGTTCTCCTCGGGTGCTGCGGTCGCCTCTCGTCGAGATGAGGTCGTGGCCGCCGCCCGGGCCGCCTATGGGCCCAGTGAGGACTTCCGGGGGGTACGTGATGCCTGGGACGCCGTCTTTCCCGATGGCGTCTACAGCGCGGAAGGGCTGGCCAGAGCCAAGCGATTGGCGTAACAACGAGCTCAAGCCCAGTGCTTCCCGCACAGGCAACTGCGCCTCAGGGCGACGAATGGGCAAAGAGGAGCTGCGTCACGTGCGCCCTGCTGGCTGTTTCGGAGAACTAGCCGCGTGAGCCGCGTCATCGCCTATAAAGGCGTATGGCCATTGTGATCGTGCAGGGAGTGTTCTCGCTGGACCCAAAAGATCGGGACCGATTCGTCGAGACAAGCATCGAGGGCATGCGTTCCTCTCGTCAAGAAGAGGGTTGCCTCGAATATGTGATGGCAGTCGACCCTCTCGACCCGGAGCGAGCAATTTTGTCAGAACGTTGGGAATCAATGGACCACCTGCAGGTGCACCTCGACCGACAGCGGAATGCCGCTCCGGGTGCCGAAGCCAGGCCGATGCCTCGGAGCGCTGAGATCACGCTGTTCGAGGTGGCGACGTCACGCCCTCTGCGCTGATTCTCGACGCACCAGTCACCAACGGTCCCCGAGTCCCGCCGGGTCGTACGGACTGGTAGCAGGCGAGGGCCTACAACTAGCGTCACCGGCCGATGTCCAGCCCGGTGACCACATGACCGACCTCCTCGGCGACGACATCTCTGTCCCGAACAGACTTGGCCTGATCGCGGAATTCCATGAGGGCGAGCTCCAGATGCGCCTGCGCCCGCGAGACGAGGTCATGAGCCACGGGGCGGTTCGGATAAGCGTTCTCGCGCTCATGATCGACGTGGTGGCCGGGATCGTTGTCGACGACGACCCCGATGTCTGGACGTTCACATCTGACATGTCGGTGCGGATGCGACCGATCCGGGCGCCAGAGAGCATCCAGACCCGGACCACGAACCTGCGGCGAGGACAACGATCAGCCACGGCCGTGGTCGATCTCGTCAGCGGCCGGAATGAGCTCGTGGCCACCGGTGCCATCGGATTTGCCAAGGTCCAACGTCGTGCATCTGATCCATTCAAGCCCGGAGGATCACTCGAGCGAATCACGGCAATGTTCGACGGATCGCGTGTTCTGACCAGGCCTTTGCGTGAGGAGGCGGGCATCGAGGTGCTCGAGCCGATGCTGGGCGCTCTCGAAATGGAATTGGCGCCGGGCCTGCTCAATCCTGCGGGAACGCTTCAGGGCGCAATGGTCGCCCTGTTGGCGGAATCCGCAGCCGAGGAGTTGGCGTCCTCACGGTTCGACATCCCAGCAGTGGTCACGGATCTCGATCTGCGGTACCTGGCTCAGACCGGCGCTGGCCCCGTCAGGACACGGTGTCGCGTGCTTGGAGACGGGCCGGACGCGCCGATTCAAGTCGAGCTCTTCGATACGTCAAGCGACCGGTTCACCACACTGGCCTACGCCCGCACCGCCATCATTGCTTCATAGGGCACCACTCTTTGCCCGACTCGCCTTCGTTCACTTTGGGGTTCTCCAGCCGATCAGCGTCACCACCGAACTGACGCGATCGGAGACCCGAGAGTCCCGCTGTTCGGGTGCTACCGTCAAATCCACCCTGACTAAATGAGGCGCTGATCACACGTTCGAAGCCGTCATCGCCCCCTCCTTGTTGACCAGCTCCCGCCGAGCCAGGAGCAAACCAATGCCCACCAGAGTGCACAGTTCAGACACGTGAGCCTGGACCGACGAACCACATCCGGAAGGTGGGCGGCGAGACACGGTGCTTTGACCCCGGGCCGCGGATGGCTGGCAATTACGCTCCTCTTGGCGGTCGTCCTTGCCTGTGCCCCGTCTGGGTTCACAGCAACGGTTCCGGCGTCGGCTGACTCAGTCAGCGGCGGTCCACAACGCATCATCATCGACTCAGACCTCTCCCTCTGGTGGGATGACGCCACAGCGGTCGGGATGGCCAATGTCCTGGAGCAGCGAGGCAAAGTGCAGATTCTCGGGGTCATGTCCGATATTCGAAATCCGCTGGCTGCCGCTGCGCTCGACGCCATCGATACGGCCTATGGGCATAGCAAGATTCCAGTAGGCGCTGTGGCGGACAGCGCTGCCGACACGGCACCACACGGGTACAGCGACGTACTGGCTGCAGAGCTCCCTCACGCCATTCGGAACAGTTCGCAAGCACAGCCGGCCGTTCATCTCTATCGTCGCCTGTTGGCGGCCCAACCCGATCACAGCGTGACGGTCGTCGCCATCGGCGGCGACACCAACTTGGCGGGCCTGCTCCGTTCCGGTCCGGGTCAGGGCAGTTCACTACCGGGACGAGCGCTGGTCGCCAAGAAGGTGAAGCAACTTGTGATCGAGGACGGGCTGTTCCCAACGGGCGGTCCGCCGTTCACCAACGAGCGACTCGACATTGCAGCCACCAAATTGTTGGTGAGCACCCGGGGTTGGCCGACATCGATCGCCTGGGTCGATGGGTTCGCGGGCATCGATACAAAGGTCGGCGGCGCGCTCTGCTCTTCGGTGCCGCCGAAGAACCCGATGCGCATCGTCTACCAGAAGCTTTTCGGCTGTGGGCCACCGGGAGACGGTGACTGGGACGGGCCCACCCTGCTGTATGCGGCGGGGCAAGGATCGGGCATTTTCTCGGAATTGGGTCAGGGTGGTGCTGCGGTCATCAACGCCGAGGGTGGATTGTCCTGGGGCTCCGGATTGGACCATCCGAAAGAGGTCTACGTGCACGTCGTGAACCAAACCGAGCTCAATGCGAGGATCAACTCCCTGCTGGAGAGCTCGTAAGGGTCACACATGACTGGGGAGAATCCCGCCATCGGCTCGGTGTAGGATTCGCCCACCTCAATTCGGGTGAAAGCGCCGCCGCTGACGGTGGCAAGAGCGGCAGCACTGTGCCAACGAGACCCAATGGCGGGACCGAGCCATGGCACCTGCTTTGTCTCAACCCGACATCCCACAGCGACGGGCGAGAGGGTTCGCTGCTTTTGATGCCTGCACCGCGCAAAGCCCTCCGCCACGCTCTTCCCGTTCTGCTCGAGGGTGTCATAGGGCCTCTCGTTGTGTTCTACCTGCTCCTCGTGCTCGCCGGTTTCAGGGGCGCGTTGATCGCGGCACTGACATGGTCGTACCTGGCACTGGCCCGGCGCCTGTTGAAACGGGAGCGGGTATCGATGTTGCTGCTGTTCGGAACGATCCTCATCACCTTTCGGACCGTCGTCGCCTTCGTCACGGGCAGCGCCTTCCTCTACTTTGCGCAACCGACGGCCGGTACCGTCGTCATCTCTCTTGCCCTGTTCGTCTCCGCCATGGTCGGTCGACCCTTCACGCAGCGCTTCGCCCACGATTTTTGCCCCATGGACCCCGCAATCATGAGCCGGCCTCTCGTTCGTCGGTTCTTCATCCGGATCTCGGTTCTCTGGGCGACCGTGCTGATGCTCAACGCGGGGCTCGTCTTCTGGTTGCTCGTCTCGTCGTCGCTCCGCTCCTTCGTGCTCGAGCGCTCGGCGGTCACCTACGGGCTTACTGCCGTCGCGATCTTTTTCTCCATAACCGGTTTCATGGCGATGATGCGTCGTGACGGCATCACCGTCCAATGGGCGAACAACAGGACGCCTCGGCTCGACCCCGAACCCTGACCCACTGACCCCACGGGGCCGTTCGGCCTCATCATTCCGCGTCGCACCCGGCAGGTGGGCACCCAGCCATCGCCAGAGGCATGCTGTACCGAGTGGTCCCCAACGGAGAATTCCGGATTCGTACGCAGGCTGCCGGAGCCGGAGACAGCTGCCGCACGATCCTCACCGCCCTTCCGGCCTGGTTCGGCATTCCCGCTTCAATCGAGGACTACGTCGCCACCGCGGATCGATCGCCCACCGTCGTTGCTTCCATCGGCGAGGTGGACGTGGGACTGCTCACGATCGTGCGACATAGCCCCTTCGCCGCGGAGGTCTACGTGATGGCGGTGCTGCCGGAACTGCATCGTCACGGCATAGGTCGGGCCTTGCTCTCCCGTGCGGAATCCATGTTGGCCGACGAGGGCGTGGAGTTTCTCCAAGTGAAGACGCGGGGACCGAGCAGGCCGGACGAGGGTTACGAGAAGACCCGAGCCTTCTATCTCGCCTACGGGTTCAGACCGCTCGAGGAGTTCCCTGACCTGTGGGACGCGCAGAATCCGGCTCTCCAGATGATCAAGGTCGTTCCGAGGGAAGGTCTGATGCCATAACTCCCACCCGGCGACCTGAAGGTCACGGAGTCCGGTGCCGGAACAGCGCGCCTACGAAACGAGGTGCGAAGCCATGAAGACGACCAGCGTGAGAATGCCGAGGAGACCACCAGTCAGTTCCGCTCTTTCAAGCCGACGAGATGGTCGCACCTTCGCACGCCGGTCTCCCCGCCACATCAGATAGGCACCCACTGGCGCGGCGAGAGAGAAGACCGATCCGATGATCACACCACCCCACGCTGGTGGTGGTGGCGTCAGCATTGCGATGACGTCGACGACCCACAGGTACGTCGAGAGCAGCAGAACGAGCCCGGCGACAACGCCCCCGACGATCACCTTCGCCCTTCCAGCGGCCGCGGTTCCCGTGACCGTGGACGAGGGGACCCAGTCACGGGCAACGAACCACGGATGAGCCCTCGCCGTCAGCGCGGCGCTGTCTTCCAATTTGTTGAGTTCGGCCAGCGACGGCGTCGTGCCAGCTTCGAGTGCGTCAGCACGAAGAGTGTCTGTCGCACTCAGCGAGCCGAGCGGGGCCTTGATCGGCACCCAGGCCTGACTCGGCGGGGAGTCGGGTGGATCGTCGTAGGACTCCAACCCGGCGTCACGGACCAACTTCGTCGGCACGCCGTCGGACATCCAGCGGGCTTCGTGATGACCCCAGGGGTCGGTGTACCAACCCTCCTGCTCCGGAATCACCACGCACCTCCAGCTTCATTTTAGGAGGCCACAGGTGTCCCCACGGGCGGAACGACCCACCTGCGGACAATCGGGATACCTGGACCATCCAGGCTGGGCATCCCGGGAGTCTCGTGGGCTTTCGTCTGCCTACTCCTGCACGAACCGCACGGAATATGTATGCACTAACGCTGAAGGAACTTGGGAGGGTCGGCCGCCCGCACGGGGCCCGGCCACAGCACCGACGTACGCACCGGGAGGAGCACCGACATCAGGGTTCCGTTGCGCCATCCTCCGTTCGCCCAGAGACTGAGCCACTTTGGCTCGTCCGGCGGCTGGAATCATGGGGAGGTCCGGCCCCTCGGCTGAGGCCAGGCGCGGGCCACCTTCCCGAATTAGATCTCGACTTCGACTTCGTGCACGCCGCTGGCCAGGACCGGGGGACCTCCGGCGGGAGTCAGGGCATCGATCGCGTGCTGGGCGTGGAGCTCGGTGTCGAAGATCACGACACACGTGCCGGTGCCGTCGCCATCGTTCAGCCAGATGCCCCTCTCGAACCCTGGCAGCTCGCGCGTCTGCGGAAGGACGAACTCATCGAGAATGGCATGGCGGTGCTCCCGCTCCGCGTCGCGGTCGATCGTCACCTGGATCACAACTGCGTGCGCCATCGGGCGTCACCTCCGAGATGAGACTCCATCCCGATGATGGCATGGCACAGGTGGTCGTTGTGGACCTCGCCAGGGTCGGAGAGCGTCGCCACCGGGCTGACTCTGGTCAGCCGGCTCCAGAGGCCTCAATGCTCCAGCCGGCGGGCGCGACGGGATCACCCGACGAGCGGATGCCGTGGGCCGAGCCGCGCCGGGCAGGCAGGCGGTCGCTTCGACCGAGCTCCGCCGCTCGCCACGCGTCCTTCGTATGATCGGCCCAGGCCGAGACCCCAGGGGGACGATGACGACCGAGACGGAGCAGGCATTCACCCAGTTGCTCGAGGAGGTGGCAGCGACCCACCGGCGAGTGGTCGACCACCTCTCGGCCGAGGACGACCTCGACAGCCTGCTCGAAGCGCACAAGTGGGTCCTCACCATTCTCCAGGTGGCCGCCGACGTCAACATCTGGGCCGACACCGCCCGGCCGCGCTTCATAGAGATCGTCGGCCCCTACAAGAAATGGGGCGGCGACAATTCCGACGCCTTCTACCTCTTCTCGCCGGTCGACCCCGAGCGGACCTACCGGATCGTCTTTCACCCCGGCGATGCGGTGTACATGTCGCTGACCGTCTACGGCGGCCCCAACGATGGTCGCTATTCGACCCGCATCGTGGGCAGTGTCAACAGCCAGGACGCGCCCCGCCGGGCCGACGGCTCCATTGAGATCCTGCTCTCGCCAGTCGAGCCGGCGGATCCGGGGGTGGCCTGGATCCGCCTCGAACCCGATGCCGTCGCCGCCATCACCCGGGACTATCTCGAGGACCCTTCGTCGGGCCGGCGGGCGACGTGGCGCATCGAGGCCGAGAGCCCGCCGGAGACGTTCCGGCAGGACGACGCGGACCTGGCCCGACGCATCCGCGCTGCTACGACGTGGGTGCGCGAACAAGCGAGCATCGTGCCCATCCCCCTGGGTACGCCCAACGCGATCGATCCCCCGTATCCCGTCCCGACCTCGACCTTCGGCTGGGCGGCCGGGGACGCCGCCTACGCCATGGGCGCCTACGAGCTGGCCGACGACGAGGCGATGGTGATCCGGGGCCGCTCGCCCGCGTGCGTCTTTTGGAACATGTGCCTCTGGAACCCGTTCCTGCACACCTACAACTACGACTACGAGCGCGTCACCATCAACGGGGCTCAGGTGGAGTACGAGCAGGACGGGTCGTGGATCATCGTGGTCTCGCCCCAGCGCCCGGCCCACCCCAACTGGGTGTCGACGGCCGGGCACCACAAGGGCCGCGTCTGGTTCCGCTGGTTCCTGCCGGAGGAGACGCCGGAGCAGCCCCAGGTCGAGGTCCTCCCGGTCGCCACGGTATGAGTGATCGCCCGGCGCCGGTCCGGATCGACGACATGGCCGAGCCGCGCTTCTCAGACGAGGCTAGGGCCATCCTCGACTTCATGGGAGAGGCGGGATCGCAGCTCTCGCTCGATCCCGCCGGCCTCATGGCCCAGGCCGAGACGGAGACCGACCTGCACGACTTCGGTCCCGCCGACTTCGAGCATCGACTGGACGTCCTGTGCCGGGCCATGCGCGAGGAGGGCGGCTTCGACGCGGCCGGGATCTTCCAGCAACACACGCTCCTCCTGGGCCTCCTGAAGAACCGGTTACTCGTCGAGGACCTGGTGCGCCGCCACCCTGAGATCCTCGAGGAACGCATCACCGCGCCGATCGTCATCTGCGGCCTTCCCCGCACGGGGACGACCCACCTGCACAACCTGATGTCGGCCGACCCCGCGCTGCGCACACTCCCCTATTGGGAGAGCCTCGAACCCGTGCTGGCCGACCGTGAGCAGCCCCCCGCCGGTTCGCCCGACCCGCGCGTCGAGCGAACCGCCCTCGCCCTCTCCTTCCTCGACGTGGCGATGCCGTACTTCACGCGCATGCACGAGATGACGGTGGAGCACACGCACGAGGAGATCCAGATTCTGGCGATGGACTTCTCCAGCATGCTGTTCGAGACGTCCGCTCCCATGCCGCTGTGGCGGGACGACTACCTGGCCCGTGACCAGCGACCCAGCTACGCATACCTGGTCAAAGTGCTCAAGGTGCTGCAGTGGCTCCGGGGCGGCACCCGCTGGGTGCTCAAGTCGCCCCAGCACCTCGAGCAGTTCCCCGTCCTGGTCGACACCTTCCCCGACGCCACCTTCGTGGTGACCCACCGTGACCCGGTGTCGGTGACGGCGTCCATGACGACGATGGTCGCCTACTCGATGCGGCTCACCCGGGAGCGGGTCGACCTCGAGGCCGCCGGCGCCTACTGGTCGGACCGTCTCGAGCGCATGCTGCGGCGCTGCGCCGAGGAGCGATCAGTCCTCCCCGGCGGCCAGACGATCGACGTCCACTTCGACGAGTTCATGCGGGACGACATGGCCATGGTCGAACGGATCTACGACCTGGCGGGCCAGCCGTTCGACGAGCAGGCGCGCTCGTCGATGTCGGCCTTCATGGCCGAGCACCCACGGGGGAAGCACGGGACGGTGGAGTACGACCTCGCTCAGTTCGGGTTGGACCCGGCCGAGCTGCGGGCCGCCCTGGCCTTCTACACGGACCACTTCGGGGTCACGCTCGAGAGCTGACCAGCGGGCCGGGCTGTGCGGCCATGACTCTTTAGGATGGCGGAATGGCAAGAAACCAGTCGTCTCGTTGGTCGTGGGCCTCGGAGAACTCGTTCCTCTCGATTGCCTCCAGGGGATCTGTTCTCTCCGTCGGCTCGGTCGGCTCCGTGCTGTCGATCGGCTCGGTCGGCTCCTGCCTCTCGGTTC
Source organism: uncultured Acidimicrobiaceae bacterium (assembly GCA_963840435.1). Classification (GTDB taxonomy): domain Bacteria; phylum Actinomycetota; class Acidimicrobiia; order Acidimicrobiales; family RAAP-2; genus Bog-473. The sequence continues at coordinate 223,479 of CAWIYY010000005.1, forward strand.
TGTCGATCGGATCCTTCGGATCCCTCCTCGGCCTCCTGTCCTCTCGCTCCCGCCTGTCCGTCATGTCACAAGGTGCGCACAAGGCCGTCCTCTCCGCTTCAGCCGGGAAGAAGGCAGCATCGGCCTCGGCGGACCGGGCCGAGCCCGTCCGAGAGCGGACCGCCCTCTCGAAGCACCCCGTCGGCAAGAGCTGAGGCTCAGCCGGCTAGCCGAGGGTGTGGAGTGCCCCGAGGATTGTCTGTTTGACGGCGGCCGCGTCGAGGTCGACAGCGACTCGAACCGATCCCCGTTCCCCGTGCCTGCGTCTGTCCACGACCGTCATGCCGCGCGTCCACTGGCCGGTCAGCTCGCAGCGCACCCACCGGTCTTCCCATCCGAAGAGCTCCGGGCGGACGTGGGCCACTGCGGCGATCGCGTCATGCGGGAACAGATCGATGTCTCGGTCATGAAAGTGCGCGCACGCACCCACCGCGAGGTCTGTTCGAGAGCTCTGGTTGCCGAGAGCCTCGAGGTCCTGGCGAGTGAGCGACACCTGATGGGTCACGTCGAGGGGCACCAGGGAGATCGGGATGCCGCTCGTGAGCACGGCGTCGCAGGCTTCGGGGTCAAGCCAGGCATTGAACTCGGCGACGGCCGTCATGTTGCCGCCGCACGCCACCGCCCCGCCCATCCACATGATCTCCGTGATCGGTCGTGCCTTGGCGATGGCATCCGCCACCACCGTGAGTGCCCCCAGCGCCAAGACTGGTCCTTCGAGCAGGGACAGCGCATCGGGAGGATTCTCGGAACCGAACAGCGCCGGTAGCTGCGAGGCGATTCCACCCAAGCCATCGGCACCGTGAAACCGTTCCCCGGTCTCGGGGTACGGCGCCAGCAGTCCGCACGCAGCACCTCTGGCCACAGGAATGTCGATCCCCAGCAGCGCAACGATCCCTGCTGCATTCCGGTAAGCCTGATCGGCATCGACGTTGCCCGCCGTTCCGACGACCGCCGCGGGTGGGCAGCCAGCAGCGCTCAGCACCAAGAGGGCGAGGAAGTCATCGATCCCCGGATCGCAGACGACGACAGGAGCTCGAGTCATGACGTCAGTGTGGCCCAGTCAGCCAGCGCCCCGGTGCCCGAGCGAGCCCAACGACGCAGGGTCAGCAGCACACACCATCTCCGGGGTCGAGCGATCAAAGGGGCAGGGGGCCCTCAGTCCTGCGGCCTGACCCCAATGCCGGGCGGCTGGCGCCCGGCCAGGAGCCAGCCGATCACCGTGGCCACGACTGGCATGGCGATGACGATGAGGAACAGGTTGAACCACGGCACCTGGCCCAGGGCCGAGAGCCCACCGTTGAGCGCGCTGTTGCGCAACCACCCCGCCGCGGCGACGTAGGCGGCCGCCGTGCCGAGGACCGCGCCCAGCAGGCCAAGCCCGCCCGCCGTCACCGCCGTCAGGCTCCGCCGGGTGAACGTACCAGCACCGGCCGCCGTCAGCGTGCGCAGATCGCCCGCAGTCTCGCTGCGGATGAGACCCACGCTCATGGCCAGGACGCCGAGGGCCAGGGCGATGCCGAAGACGGTGGCCCAGTTGATGATCTCCGAGGAGCTGGGCTCCGAGTTCTTCGTCTCGACGGTCATGCCGGCGGCCGCAGCGGCCTGGCGGGCGTCGTTGATTTGGGAGGCGGTGAGCGCGGATGGCGTCTGGATCAGCCAGCCGGCCGGCGACGTCTGGAGCTTGAGCGTGCGAATCGCGTGCTCGGTGAGCACGGTGTTCGGTGCCGACGTCCCGGAGGGCAGGTTGCCCACCTGCTGGATCACCGGGTTGTTGAGGCAGGAGTTGCTCGGGCACTCCGTGCCTGTCGAGCTGCCCGGTCCCGGTGCTGACGATCCGCCGCCGCCCTGGGGTTGGGGTCCGTTCGGTGTCACCCGTTGCTGCGGCTGCGATTGGAAGTAGTTGCCGTAGAGCAGCTGCATGTCGCCGACACCGGACAGGCCGGCCCGCATGCTGAGGACGTCCGCATTCGCTTCGATGGTCGACGGATTGATGCCGAACGCCTCGAGCAGGGCTGGCGTCGCCACGTAGACGGGACCGGACCAGGAACGGCCGGGCCCGTTGTGGTTCAGGCTGGCACTGGTGGTCTCGAGGGCGACCACGTGTTGCGCATGCAGCTCCCGGCCCAACGCGTCGATGCTGGAGGTCATGGAGTGCAGCGAGGGAGTCGACACGACGTTCCCATTTCCGTTGCCGGGTCCACCCGGCCCGTAGGGCCCGTTCGGCGTGTACACGACGAGCTGGTTCGATCCGACATTCGGGCCGGCGTAGTCGAGCACGTTGCTGTAGCGGGCGGCGGCGATCACACAGATGAGGACGGCGATCACGACTCCCAGGCTGACCGCGGACAGCGCGGAGCCAGAACGGGCCCGGTAGCGCGACAGGTCGCGCAGGGCCAGGCGGCCGGCGATCGGGACATGCCGGCCCACCTTGCCCAGCAGGGCCAGGGCCAGCGGCGACAGCAGGATGATGCCGACGATGAGGAGGACGAAGCCCAGTACGAGCTCGGGGGCTCCCCCGCCGTTGTGCGCCGAGCCGGAGACTCCGAACACGAAGAAGGCGATGACCAGCACCACCGCCCCGGGAACGGCCGAGCGGTGCAGCTGCTTCGGCGGCGCCGGCCGGCCCGACAAGGCGGTCACCACGGGCACCTTGGCGATGGTGCGGGCGGGCCGACCCGAGGCGAAGTAGGTGGCGAGCACGGCGAGGGCCAAGGAGGGGCCGACGACGTTCCAGGGCAGGGCGAACACCCCGATGAGGTGATGAGCACTCGATTCGGCATGCGGTCGGTAGGCCAGCCAGGCCAAGAAGCCCAGAACCAGGCCGGCGAGCGCACCCACGACGCCGACGAAGATGCCGTTGGCCCGCATGACGAGGCGCACGTTCTTGTCGGTCGCGCCCATGGACTCCACCATCCCGATGGCCCGGAGCCGACGTTGGGCCAGCACGGTGAAGCCACCGACGGAGACGAGGGCGATGAGCAGCATGCCGATCGTCGCCAGCGTCAACACGACGGTGGAGGGGTTGAGGATGTTCGAGCTGGACGCGGAGGAGGGAGTCGTCACCTGGGACGCAATCGGTCCGAGGGCTCTCGCAGAGGTGTCGCTGGCGTCGAAGAGCACGGTCACCTGCGTCGGGTGGGCGACGTCGCCCGGCACGACGAGGGCGAACTCGTCGAGCAGGCTCTGCGGGTTCTGGACCGTCCCCACCACCTGCAACGCCATGCCCTCCGTGTGCCAGGTGTCACCGACCCGGAGGTTCAGTTCAGAGGCGAGGCCGGGGGTGATGGCCACCTGCCCCGTCCCGGCCGGGTAGTGGCCGGAGAGCAGCGACAGCATCGGAGTGCCGTAGGGTCCCGACGGGTCCTGGGCGCGCAGGTCGTAGGTGTTGATCGACCCGGGAATGCTGAGGGACTGATTCTCGATCACGTCGACCTTGCCGACCTTGTGCTCGAGCGAGTCGATCTGTGAGGCGAGCTGGGGGTCGTGGCCGGAGAACGTGGCCATGGCACCCGCCGTCCCGAAACCGAAGTTGGCCGGCTGCTGGGTCCCGACCGCCGAGGTGGCCCCGACCACCACGGCGCCCACCGCCAGCGTGATCAGGGCCAGGATGAGGAACTGCTGGCGCCACTCGCGCCGGAAGAGGCGCCAGGCCCAGCGGATCATGGCCCGGCGGGCGGGTCCTGCTCCGCCCGAGTCCTCGGCGACCGGCGCGGGGGCCGCCGGCCGCTCGAGGACAGCGACGCCGACGCTCATCGTTGGGTGGAGCCTGCGAGGAACGACTCCGGCGTCGCTACGGGCGCCGTCTGGTCGACGACGGAGCCATCGCGCAGGAACACCACCCGGTCAGCCCAGGAGGCGAGTTGCGCGTCATGCGTCACCACGACGGCGGCCAGACCGCGATGGCAGGCGGCCAGGACCAGGCGCATAACGGCCTCGCCGTTGGTCGAATCCAGCGCGCCCGACGGCTCGTCGGCCAGGAGCAGCTTGCGCTCCCCCACCACGGCACGGGCAATGGCTACCCGCTGGCGCTCACCGCCGGAGAGCTGGTCCGGGAAATGGCGGGCCCGGTCAGCCAGCCCGAGGTCCTCGAGCGATGCCATGGCCGCCGCCTGGGCCTTGCGCGCCGGCATGCCGTCGAGCTCGAGCGGGAGGGAGACGTTCTCGATGGCGCTGAGGCCGGCCAGCAAGTTGTAGTCCTGAAAGACATAGCCGATCGAGCGGCGGCGCAGCTTGGCCTTGCCGTTGCGCGAGAGGCCGGACAGCCGGGTGCCGGCCACGGTGACCTCTCCGTGCGTCGGATCCTCGAGGCTGCCGGCAATCGTCAGCAACGTGGACTTGCCCGAGCCGCTGGAGCCCATGACCGCCACCAGCGATCCGGCGTCGACGAAGAGGTCGACCCCCCTGAGTGCGTGGACCTCGGCCGCACCTTCGCCGTAGGTCTTGGAGATGTCGCGCAGTTCGAGATAGCTCATGGCTGTCCCACCTTTCGCCGAGCTTTGGGGAGCGGGAATTGCTGAGTTGGGGTCGGATCAGGTTCCGGGAGCGAGGCCCGCTTGAGGCGGCCGTCCGCGCTGTCCAGCCAACGGACGACTGAGTCGAGGCGGAAGAGCTCGGCGTCGACGACGAGAGCGAACTGCAGATCGAATCCGGCCTCGTCCTCCTTGAGGCGGGTCCACTGCTGCATCAGCTGCACCACGTAGCGCCGGTGTACCTGGATCACCTCGTGGACGTCGATCCCGGGCAGCCCCAGGGCGACCAGGACCTTGATCACGAGCTCGTCGCGGGGCGGGGCGGAGAAGTCGGGCGGTGTGTGCAGCCAGTGCTCGAGCTCGGATTGCCCCTCTTCGGTGATGTGGAATCCCTTCTGCGGGCCCTCCTCCGCCGCGTCGTCGCCTTCGACCAGTCCGTCTCGCTCCAGGCGTTGCAGGGTGGTGTACACCTGCCCGACGTTGAGGGGCCAGACCTCGCCGGTCTTGGCCTCGAACTCCTGGCGCAGCTGGAGCCCGTACTTGGGACCCTCGCTGAGCAGGGCCAACAGTGCGTGGCGGACGCTCATGGCAGTCGAACGATTCGAAGTAGCATACTCAGTATGTTAGCCCAGGACCGGGCGTTGTCAAGGAGGTTTCGTCGGATCTGACGCCCCGGGGGGCGCCGAGCCGGCGGCGGAGGAGGGCGGCAGGCGGTCCGACCGCCAGAACGGGCTACGGCAAGGGGGACCCGGTCTCCAAAAGGGACTTCAGACTGGGAAAGACGGCGGGCCACCCCTGGGCGATGTTCGGAAGCACCACGCTCCTGGTGGCGAAGCCGTCATGGACGACGGTCAGCCGGGTGACGCCCTCAGGCGTCTCCTCGAGATCGAAGGCCACCCGGGAACGGGGCTCGGCCCGCCAGGCGGCGGCGGCCGTCGGGTCCAGCCCGACGGCGGCCGCCCACTCCGGCGTGAAGGTGTGCCAGGTGTAGGCGAGGCGCCCCGGGGGATCGGACTCGAGGATCACCATGTCGGCGTCCCCGACCACGAGGCCGATGTCGCCGTGGACGAGCTCCCAGCGCGAGCCCGCCTTCCAGTCGGACGGGAACGTCTTGCCCCCGGCCTCCCGGTGCCGCCAGTAGCGCGCCGTGTCCCCGGGCTCGGTCAGCGCACGCCAGATCCGCTCGGGCGTCGCCGCGATGTAGATGGTGTAGTCGAAGCTCGTTTCGTGTTGCATCCGGGTCACTTCCTCTGTCCGTGGCCTCAGCGGGGGCCGATCACCCGGGCATTGGGGCACCCGTCTCGAGCAGCGTCTTGAGGCTGGCCAACACGGCGGGCCAGCCCTGTGTGACCGCCTGGATCACGGCGCTGTGGGGGTCCGGGCTGTCGTGGACCACGGTCAACTTCGTCACGCCAGGGCTGAACTCCTCGATGTCGAAGGCGACCGTGGAGCGGGGCTCGGCCCGCCAGGCCGCAGCCTGCTGCTCGTCGATGCCGTGGGCCGCGGCCCACTCGGGCGTGAACGTGTGCCAGGTGTAGGACAGCCGGCGGAAGGGGTCCGACTCCAGCACGAGCTGCTCGGGGTGGCTGACCACCAGCCCCTGCTCCCCGTAAGCCACGTCGTAGGCCGACCCCTTCTTCCAGTCGGTCGCCATGGTGACGCCGCCCGACTTGGGGTGGCGCCAGTAGCGGGTGGTGAACGCCGGGTCGGTCAGTCCCTGCCAGACGCGCTCGGGCGTGGCCTCGATATACGTGCTGTAGACGAAGGTGCTGCCCTCGGTGCTGCGCTCGGTGGTCTCCATGGGTGTCGTGGCCTCCAGTGCCGTCTTGAGATCGGACAGGGCTGCGGCCCGGGTCCGGTCGTAGCTGTGCATCCAGCGGTCGGCGATGTCATTGATGGGGGCGGCGTTCAGGAAGTGCAACTTCTCCCTCCCCCTCCGCAGGCTCGTGACCAGCCCGGCCGCCTCGAGGACGGCCAGGTGCTTGGTCACCGATTGGCGGGTCATGTCCATGCCCGCGCACAGCTCGCTGAGGGTGAGGCCGTTGCGCTCGTTCAGCCGATCCAACAGGCGTCGCCTGCCGGGGTCGCCGAGAGCCCTGAAGACCGCATCCATGTCTGGCATCGCGTCTTTCGTGCTGGTGCTTTCCGGTCATGCAACCTTTTGGCTGCGTGTTCCAGTCAAGCAGCCAGACGGTTGCATGTCAAGGGGTGCGGGTCAGAATGGGCGCGGGCCACCGCGGAGGTGTGGAGGTTCGGAGTTGTCGTTGGGAGGGTCAGTGCGCGTGGGCGGGCACTTGCTCCACCCAGCCCGCTCCCGCCCTCCAGCGTCTCTGCCCGGCCCAGGCGCACCCGTTCCAAAACAGCTGCTCGTTCGCGTGCAGCGGGTTCGGATGCCACCCAACCTCTCGAGTTCCGACGGGTGGTGGGGGGTACGCGCTGACGGCGGTCATGGCGCCGAATGCAGGCGCTGCGCCGGTCGCCGGAGTGTGCTTCCGGCGTGGTCTGAACCAGAGCGAGAGGACCCAGATGAGCAACCCGGCTGCGGCCAGCGCTCCGAAGATCTCGCCGGCGCGGTAGGCGGTCGAGGAGCTCCAGAACGTCGACGCAGCCGAGGTGCTCCCGGCGACCCGGGCGTCCTGACGCTGGGCCAAGGCGACGGCGTCGTTCACCGTGAGGTCATTCGACGGCGACTGCAGGTCGATGACGAAGGCATCGGATCCCTGAGCGAAGAGGACAAGGAATGCGGAACCCGAATCAAAGGTGACATGGGTGAACACGGAGGCGCCGGGGAGACTCCCAATGGCATCCTCCTGGCTGCCGCCTTGGGTACGCGCACGGCTGCTCGCTGTGGCGACGTAGGCATCAGCGACACCCTGCTGCTGGAACTGGTACGCCTCGACGACGGCGAGATCACCGTTTGCCTGGCGAGACCAGCTCCTCAGGTAGCCGGAGATGACGCCTCGGTCGATGTTGTTCTGCATCGCGGTCGCCGTGGCCGGGTTCACGCCGAGGCGGTCGAGACCGGCCCCGGTCACCGGGCCATTGCCCGCTCCGGGCGGTGCGACGATCATGCCGGGAAACGCGTTCGACACCACCACCGAAGCCAGGCCTGCGTCCGCGGACGCTCCCGGTTCAGCCCAGAGCAGACCAGTTATCCCAGCCATCATTGCGAGCAGCACGAGGCTGCCCGCGCGCGTTTTGCGCGGAGAACTGCCACCAACACCACCGCCTTCGTCCATCAAGCGGACATCGCCAAGAGTGAAAACGTTACGGCAGCGACGCGAATTTCTAAAGGCATTTCTTGCCTCACGACACTCATTTGTTCGCACGTTGCGAGCATTGCGGATCGGCGCGTCTTCACGCACAACGAACGCACACTGGCACGCGCCGAGCGGCGTCGTCTCGGTGCAGATCGTGGTTAGAGCGCTCCCAGGACTTCGTCGGCCGAACTCACGGTGAGCCCCGGTCCGGGCTCCACGGCCAGCCAGGTGATCACGCCGTCCTCGATGATGGCGGCATAGCGCTGCGAGCGCAGGGCGCCGAGCCCGAAGCCGCTCCCGTCCATGGCGAGGCCCATCGCCTCGGTGAACTCACCGTTCCCATCCGCCAGCATCACGACCGAGCTTCCGACGTTCTGATCCTCGCCCCAGGCCCCCATGACGAAGGGATCGTTCACCGAGACGCAGACGATGCTGTCCGCGCCCTTGGCCTTGAGGTCCTCGGCCCGCATCACGAATCCCGGCAGGTGGTGGTCCGAGCAGGTGGGGGTGAACGCACCCGGCACGGCGAAGAGCACGACCTTGCCGTGGCCGAGCACCTCAGCGGAGGTGGTCGCCTCCGGGCCTTTCTCGCTGAACGTGTACACCTTCACGTCAGGCACCTTGTCGCCGACTGCGATCGTCATGTGGTCTCCTCCGGGGGGTCGCGCCGCCAGGCGTGGCCCGGGGCGGCGGGCCCAGGTTGGCACATGGCCACTGCCGCCCCAAAACGGTCACCGAGTTGTAACCTGCGGCCGTCGCCTGAAGCGACACCGAAAGTCGAAGCGATTCTTTGAAGATCGAAACCTTGGGGGGTTGCGATGTCGCAGTCATTTCATCGGCGGTCGTTCCTGGCAGGCGGGTTGGCGCTCGGGGCGGGAGCGGCTCTGGCCGGCGCCCTCGGGGACGCCGGTGTGGCCGGCGCGTCCCAGACAAACGGACCGGGTCGTAATGGCATCAGCACGGCCAAGCCGAAGCGGGGCGGTTCGCTGGTCATGGGGATCGACACCGAGGAGAGCGGGTTCGACCCCTCCACGGCCCGCTGGGACGAGGGTGGCTTCCTCTACGGACGCACCGTGTTCGACCCCCTCGCCATCGTCACCGCGACGGGAGCGGTACAGCCCTATCTGGCCGAGTCGATCACCTCGAACGCGGACTTCACGTCCTTCACCATCACGCTCCGGCCCAACATCGTCTTCCACGACGGCACGCCGCTCGACGGGAAGGCGCTGTACACCAACATCGAGAAGCAGGCCACCTCGGTCCTGACCGGGCCTGCCTTCGCCACCAACATCAGTGGCGCCACGGTGAGCGGACCCATGGCGGTCACCATCACGATGAAGAACCCCTGGGAGCCGTTCCCCTACTACCTGGCCCAGGCCCAGACCGGGTACATCGCGGCCCCGTCGATGCTCAACTCGCCGAACGGAACGTCGAATCCGGTCGGGACCGGTCCCTTCATCTTTCAAAACTGGACGCCCAACAGCCACATGACGTCCACCCGGAACCCGAAGTACTGGCGTTCGGGTTATCCCTACCTGAACACGATCACCTACAAGCCGATCATCAACGCCGATTCCCGGGCGGACGCGCTCCAGACAGGTGAGATCGACATGATGCACTCGAACTCGCCCGACAACCTGCTGGAGTTTCGAGGGAACAAGAAGTGGTCCTACTACGACAACAGCGGCCAGGTGGTCGGCCAGCCCACCGTGCAATGCGTGCAGTTGAACACGGCCGCCGCGCCCTTCAACAACGCCACCCTGCGCAAGGCCATGGCGATGTGCATCAACCAGACCCAGTACGCGAAGGTGATCGACAAGGGCATCGACCAGCCGGTCAACGGCCTCTTCATCAAGGGCAGCCCGTACTACACGAAGACCTCCTACCCGACCTACAACCCGTCGGGTGCGGCCAACCTGGTCAAGCAAGTCCAGCAGCAAACGGGCAAGTCAGTCTCCTTCACCCTCAACTCGACCAGCGATCCGGAGACGCTTGCGGCGGCACAGTTCCTGCAGCAGGCCTTCCAGACGGCGGGGATGAAGGTGAACATCAACATCCTGGCTCAGGCGACGATCATCAACGACGCTCTGGCCGGCACCTACCAGGCCACGCTGTGGCGCCAGTTCGGAGCGGTGGACCCGGACCTCAACTATGTGTGGTGGACGCCCCAGTTGGCCACGGGCTCTCTCGCGCTCAACATGGCCCGCAACGTGGACCAGCGGATCCAAACCGCGCTCATGACCGGGCGCTCGACGAGCAACAAGGCGGACCGGATCAAGGCGTATCAGCAGATCAACCAGTACCTGGCCGAGGACATCCCCTACCTCTGGCTGGCCCGGGACACCTGGGCCGTGGTGGCCAACCCGAACGTGCAGAACTTCGCCAACCCGACCACGGTGCAGGGCACGAAGTCCATTGCCTTCGACGAGGGCGTCCTCTGGCCGACGCAGATCTGGAAGTCCTGAGGCGGGCGCGGCCCGCCCAGGTTGCGGATCAGCGCATCTCGACGTCGTCGAGGTATTCCTCGCGCCAGTGGGTGTAGCGCTCTTCGGGGAGGCGGAGGCAGAACGTCGGGTTCAGCGCCTCCACGAATGCTCGTTCGTGGCTGACGGCGACGATGGTGCCCGGCCAGTTGCCCAGCATCCGCCCCACGGCGGTGATGGACGACGGGTCGAGGTTGTTGGTCGGCTCGTCGAGCAAGAGCAGGTTGGCCTCCCCCGCCGAAAGCATGGCCAGGCCCAACTTGGCCCGCTCCCCGCCAGACAGCGTGGACGGCAACTGGTCCGCCGCCTTCGAAGGCAACCCGAATGAGCCGAGCAGGGCGCGGCGCTCCGTCTCCAGCTTGAGCACCGCATCGCTCACGTTGTCCAGGGTCCGGAGCGTCGGGTCGATCTGCTCGTGCTCCTGGGCGAAGTAGCCCACGACCACGTTGGCCCCAAGGTCGACCACTCCGTTCGTGGGTTCCTGCACGCCGGCCAGGCAGCGCAGCAAGGAGGACTTCCCGGCACCGTTGCGCCCGATGATCACGATGTGGTCGCCCCGGCCAGCGTGGAACGTCACGTCGGTCAGCACTTCGTTGCTGCCGTAGCGCACGCCGAGCTTGGCCACCTCGAGCGGGATGGCACCCGAGCGCGACGGCGTCGGCAGCTTGAACGAGCTCGCCCGCTCGCGCTTTTCTACGTGAGTCCGGGTGGACTCGATGCGCTCGACCCGCCGGTCCAGCGCCTTGGCCTTGCGGGCCCGCTTCTCGGTGCTGGCCCGCATGGAGTCGGCCAGTTGGCTGAGGCGGACGATCTCGCGCTTTTCGAGTTCGGACGCCCGCTCGCGCTGCGACTGATCGGCCTCATGTAGCACCTGGAACTTCGTGTAGTTGCCCTTCCATTCGGTCAGGTGCTGGTTCGCGATGTGCAGCACCTTGGTGATGGCGTGATCGAGCAGGTTGAGGTCGTGGCTGACGACCAAGAGCGCGCCGGGGAATCGGGCCAACTCGTCGAGGAGCCAGCGCTTGGCCGAGCGGTCGAGATGGTTGGTCGGCTCGTCGAGGATGAGCAGCTCGGGCTCCTGGAAGAGCACGCGCATCAGGTCCACCCGCCGGCGCTGGCCACCCGAGAGCGACTCGATGTCCTCGAGGAGGAGCTCCTGGCGCAGGCCGAGCCCGTCGGCCAGCCGGGCCATGACCGACTCGGCCTCATACCCCCCGTTCTGCTGGAACTGCTCCTGGAGGTCAGTGAACAGCTCGATGTTCTCCGCCGAGGCATCATCGGCCATGCGCCGGCGGGCATCGCCCAGCGCATCGTCGAGGACGTCGAGCCCGCGGGCGGAGAGGATGTGCGAGAACCCCGTGGGCTCGAGCCCCAGGCCACCGGGCACCGGCGCCTGGGGCAGATAGCCGAACGAGCCGAGCAGCCGGACATTGCCCTGGTGGCGCAGCTGGAGCGAGGTCTCCCCCACCAGCACGGAAATGAAGGACGACTTGCCAGTCCCGTTGCGCCCGACCAGGCCCACCTTTTCCCCTGCGCCCACGACGAAGGACGCATCTGAGAGAAGGGTGCGGTCGCCGATTTCGATGGTGAGTCCCGATCCGACGATCACGACACATTGTACGAGGGAGAGGGGTTCCCCTAGGTACACTCCGCAAATGCCGAACCTCGACCGCAAATGGTGGACTCTGATCGCCGTCTGTACCGCGGTCTTCATGCTCCTGCTGGACATCACGGTCGTGAACGTGGCGCTGCCGGACATCCAGCGGTCGCTCAACTCGAGCTTCTCGGATCTGCAGTGGGTGGTGGACGCCTACTCTCTGACGCTGGCCGCCTTCCTCCTCACGGCCGGAGTGATCGGCGACATCTACGGCCGCCGGACGATCTTCGCAGTGGGCCTCGGGGTCTTCTCCCTGGCCTCCCTCGTGTGCGGCCTCTCGACCTCACCGCTGATGCTGAACCTGGCCCGTGCCGTCCAGGGCGTGGGCGGCGCGATCATGTTCGCCACCTCGCTGGCCCTGATCGCCAGCGCCTTCGTGGGCAAGGACCGCGGGACGGCCTTCGGGATCTACGGCGCGGTGATCGGCGGTGCGGTGGCGATCGGCCCGCTGATCGGCGGTGCCATCACGAGCAGCATCGGATGGCGGTGGATCTTCTTCGTGAACGTTCCCATCGGCGTGCTGGCCATCTTCATCACGCTGGTCAAGGTGGCCGAGTCGCGCGACGAGGGGCACCGCCGCATCGACTGGGTCGGCTTCATCACGTTCTCGGGCAGCCTCTTCCTGCTCGTCTTCGCACTGGTGCGCGGAAACGACCTCGGCTGGGGCAGCGTGACCATCGTGGTCCTCCTGGTGGTCGCCGCCATCTTGATGGTGAGCTTCGTGATCAACGAGGCACGGACGGCCGAGCCCATGCTCGACCTTGGTCTGTTCAGCATCCGGGCGTTCAACGGGGTGTCGATCGTTGCCTTCTGCCTGGCCGCGTCCATCTTCTCGATGTTCCTCTACCTGACCCTCTACATCCAGGACGGCCTCGGTTACGGTCCGTTCGCCGCGGGCCTCCGCTTCCTCCCCCTCACCCTGCTGTCGTTCATCGTGGCCCCCTTCGCCGGACGGCTCACCGTCCGCCTCCAGTCTCGCTACCTCCTCGGTGCGGGCATGATCATCATCACCGCCGGCTTGCTCCTGATGGGGCGGACAACCCCCACGTCGTCCTGGCTCGTGTTGCTGCCCGGCTTCATCCTCTGCGGCATCGGCATCGGGGCGGTCAACCCCGTCCTGGCCTCCGGTGCGATCTCGGTCGTGCAGCCCCAGCGGAGCGGCATGGCCTCGGGGGCCAACAACACCTTCCGCCAGGTCGGCATCGCCACCGGGATCGCCGTCCTCGGCGCCATCTTCCAGACCCAGATCATCGCCCACACGACGGCCGTGCTGGTCAGGTCCTCACTCGGAACGACGGTGCTGCACCGGGGCGGCACCCAGCTCAGCGCAGCCTTGACGGCCGGTGAGGTGCGCCAGGCCGCGCAGAACATCCCGGCCGGCGCTGGCCGCTCCACCCTGCTCCACGCCTACCAGATCGGGTTCTCCACCACGCTCAACCATCTGATGATCATCGGTGCCGTGGTGGCGTTCGTCGGGGCGGTGGGCGGGTTCGTGCTGGTCCGTCAGAGTGACTTCATTGTGCCGACCGGCGCGCCGGAGTCCCGCGAGCATGCGGCGGCAGCGGCCGGCGGTGCTTGAACCGTTCACGCTCGAGGGCACGTCCGTGCGCCTCGAGCCGCTGACCGAAGCGCACATCCCCGGACTGGTGGAAGCGGCGGGCGAGGACCGGACCCACTACCAGTGGACGTACACCCCCGAGGGGGTGGACCAGATGACCGACTACGTGACCGACGCGCTGGCGAAGGTCGCCTCGGGTGCCCACGTCGCCTTCGCCACCGTGCGCAAGGGTTCGGCCCTCGGCGCGGGCAGCGCCGACAGGATCGTCGGTGCAACCCGCTTCTGCGAGATCGCCTACTGGCAGTGGCCACCGGGCGCCCACCACCAACGGCACGGTGTGCCCGACGTCCTCGACATCGGCTTCACCTGGCTGGCTCGTTCGGCCCAGCGCACCTCTATCAACACCGAAGCGAAGCTGCTGATGATGACCCACGCGTTCGAGACGTGGGAAGTGCACCGCGTCGCCTTGCAGACCGACGTGCGCAACACGCGCTCCTGGGCCGCCATCGAGCGCATCGGCGGCCAGCTCGACGGAATCATGCGGGCCGACCGTCCGGGCTCGGACGACACGGTGCGCACGTCGGCCCGTTTCTCCATCGTGGCCGACGAGTGGCCGGAGGTGAAGGCGCGGCTGACGGCGCGGCTGGGGTCGGGAACCGATCCCGGCTGATTCGGCGGCGCCGCGGCGGTGGCGCGGTTTGTCGGAGCCCTAGGCCCGGGCGAGCGTGGCCGAGATCTTGCGTTGGTGCAGCGCGTGCACGGCCGCCTCCGCCTCGTCCTTGGGCCGGACGGCGGCGACGGCCTTGCCGGTCCGGTGGATCGTCCAGGCCAGCTGATCAGCCCGCTCGACCGTGTGGCCGAAGATCTCGACGAAGGCCTCGATGACGGTCTGGAACGTCGTGACGTCGTCGTTCCAGACGATGACGGCCCACAGGTCCTCGAGCTCGAAGAAGGCGCTGATGTCTTCGTCGGCGACGACAGGCGCTTCGATGGTGGAAGGGATCGAGGTCATATGCGAGGGGGGCGGGCGGCTTTGAGCCGGAGCCAGTGTAGTCCGGTGGATAGCCTGCGGTCATGAGAGCCACCGTCCTGGAAGGGCCGCGACAGGTCGCGGTGCACGACGTCCCCGATCCGGTCCTCCCGGGTCCCGATGGCGTGATCGTCACGGTCGAACGCACCGCAATCTGCGGCTCGGACCTGCACCTGTACCACGACGCCCCGACCGGGGCCGGTATCCAGCTCGGCCACGAGGCGATCGGGACGGTGGTCGAAGCCGGCCCGCACGTCCACAGCGTCCGGGTCGGTGACCGCGTCTTGGTCTCGGGCGTGATCGGGTGCGGTCTGTGCGAGCCCTGCCGGGCCGGGTTCCCGAACCTGTGCCGGGCCAACAAGGCCACCGCGTTCGGGACGGTGCCCGATCTTCCGGGGGGACAGGCCGAAGCGGTCGGCGTTCCGTTCGCGGACCAGTTCGTCCTCCCCATTCCCGAAGACGTCAGTGACGAGGCCGCCGTGCTCCTCACTGACATCCTTCCCACGGGCTATGTCGGTGCGGTCCGGGCCTCCATCGCTCCGGGTTCGACCGTGGTCGTCGTCGGCCTCGGTCCGGTCGGCGTGATGGCGGTCCAGTGCGCCGCCCTCTTCGGACCCGCCCGGATCTTGGCCATCGACATGGTGCCCGAGCGGCTGGCCCGGGCCGAGCAACTCGGTGCCGAACCGATCGACGCCCGGACGGCACCGGGACACGTGCAGGTCATGGAAGCCACCAAGGGGCGCGGCGCGGAGTCAGTGATCGAGGCGGTCGGCGCGGACGCCACCGTCGTCGAGGCCGTCAACTGCGCCGCCACCGGCGCCACCATCTCCATCGTGGGGGTGAACCTCACCATGGACCTGCCGTTCCCCATGGGTCTCGTCTTCCTCAAGAGCATGACGCTGCGCACCATCTTCGCCCCCATCCCGAGCACGTGGCCGGCGCTCATCCCCCTGGTCCAATCGGGCCGCTTCGCCCTGGCCGAGACCTTCACCCACCGCCTGGGCCTGAGCCAGGCCGCCCAGGCCTACGAACTCTTCGACTCTCGGGCCGACGGAGTCTTGAAGGTCCTCTTGGACCCGAAGAACTGAGATCCTTCGGGCTCGTCCGGCGTGCGGTTCAGCACGAGCGGCCACTCGGCCTTGCCCAGCTCCGGGCGGGCCAGGAACCAGGGTGCCGGCGGGGGCACGACGAGCAGGGTCAGGGCGTCGACGATGGGTTCGTAGTTGACCCGCCAGCCTTGGAAGTGCCGCCAGGCCTCATCGGCGTCGCGCTCCATCGGGAACGAACGCTCCTCGAGGCGACGGAAGCCGTCGTCGAATTCGCCCCGGGTGAGCCGGATCCCCTCCGTGGGCAGCGGATCAGCCTCGAACGGGATGTGGAGGGCGCCGGCCATGGAGCGCAGGCAGTTGATGCCCATGGAAAGACACAGGCGCGCCTCACGGGGTGCGATCTCGGGGCTCACCGAGTGGTACAACGCGGCGGAGTCCATCATGGCGGTGAGGCCGATCAGCCAGCTCCGCGTCGACACGGGTGAGCGGAACCACATGAGGGCGGGGTAGTTGGCGTGGCTCTCCGAAACGGTGGCCGCCCAGCGCTCCCATTCGGAATAGAGCGGCGGCAGCTCGTCCATGGTGTCGAGGAAGTGGCTGCGGGCCAGGATCTCGGGTCCCCAGGCGGGCGTCCCCGAACGACCGGCCAACAGCGTGACCTGCGTCTCGCGGGAGGCGAACGCGCTGTAGAGCGCAGGCAGGTAGGCGATCTCGAGCGCAATGACGAGCAGGCCGATGCCGGCGGCCAGGATCTCGAGCGTCTCGGGTCCGGCCAGGTGCGCCGAAGCGATGCCCAAGGTGAAGACGGATGATCCGGCGATCCCGAGCGCGCTGAGGAAGTCGGTCCCGGCGACCCACCAGATGATGCAGCCGAAGCCCAGCACGAGGAGGCAGAGCCAGATCATGAAGAGCAGCACCATGGCGGCGGGTCCGACGAAGGAGAGCACACGATCGCGCACCTCGTAGGTGGGGAGCTTCGGGGAGATCCAGTGGGCCGCGCCACCCAGGAGGCGACCCAGACTTCGCTGTACCCGCGACGAGGTGACGCGGGGCACGACCAGCGCGGTGAACACGCTCCAGACCGTGCCCAGCACGAGGACGATGCCGACGATGAAGGCGATGACCCGGAGGGTCGTGTCCACCGGTGGGCCTACCGGTGGCCCAGTGCGGCCCAGCGCGCGGCGGGCGGGCCCTCGGACACCAGGATCGACGGTACATCGAGGGAGCGCGAGCGCAGGAGTTCTCCCAGACCTTTGGCCTGGGTGTCGAGGCGCAGGTTGGAGGCGACACCCCAGCCGAGGATGCCGTGCACGACGAAGTTCACGGCGCGCAGGTTGGGCAGGGGGTGGCGCTCGATCGCGAAGGCGGCCACCTCCGGCAGCAGCGCCTTGAGCGCGTCAACGGTCAGCTCGTCGAGCAACCAAGCGGCCACGTTGTCCGCGTCCGCCCACAGACCGACGTTGGCCGCACCGCCCTTGTCGCCCGAGCGGGCACCGATGAGCACGTGGAGGGGGACGTGCACGAGGTCGTCCTGCGGCGTGGCCGGACGCGCCGCCGAACCGGTGTTCTGCCCGTCGTCGGCGTGGACCGGGGTCGGGTGGAGCGGGACGGACGGCGGCATGGTGCTGACCACCTGGCGCCCCTCGCACTCGACGTGCGGAGGCACGGCCGCAACCGAGACGCTGGTCGGCCAGTAGCGGGCCACGCCCTGGGCCCCGGAGGGAGCCGAGGTGAAGAAAGTGCCCGGGTAGCTCGAGAGGCTCGTCTCGACGACGGCACCGGAGAAGGCGCGCCCGACGGCCAGTTCGTCGTCGCCCCGCACGGCGAGGCGCAGGTAGGCCATGCCGCCGCCGGACAGGTCACCCGAGAGGTCCTCCGCCGTCTCGGCGTAGGTTGCCGCGCCACCGGGAATGCCGGCCCACACCGCGTCGGCGGCCATGCGTGCCTTCTCCTCCACCTGGGCGCCGGTGATGGCGAGGGTCATGGCGTTGCGCCAGCCGGCATCGAGGTTGGCGGTCACCTTGAGGGAGGGTGGCGGCGCCTCGCCGCGCACTCCGGCGATCCGCACCCGGTCGGGTCCCTCCTGAGTCAGCGCAATGGAGTCGAAGCGGGCCACGGCGTCCGGGCTGAGGTAGCGGGGCCCGCCGATCTCGTAGAGCAGCTGGGCGGTGACCGTGCCCACGGTGACCGCCCCTCCCGTGCCGGCGTGTTTCGTGATGACCGAGGAGCCGTCGGCCCGCACTTCGGCGATGGGGAAACCGATGCGTTCGCGGTGCGGCACCTCCTCGAAGAAGGCGTAGTTGCCCCCGCAGCACTGGGCGCCGCACTCGATGACGTGGCCGGCCACGACGGCGCCCGCGATGGCGTCGAGATCGCCGTCCTGCCAGCCGAATGCGTGCAGTGCCGGGCCCACCACCAGCGCGGCGTCAGTGACCCGACCCGTCACGACCACCTGTGCCCCGGCGGCCAGTGCGTCGGCGATGGGTCGGGCCGGCAGGTAGGCGTTGGCCGTGACGACCGGTGCACCGGCCGGCAGGTCCTCGCCGGTGTCGAGATTGACGAAACGTTCCCCGGCCTGCCGCAACTCGTCCAGTCGGGTGGTGATGTCGTCGCCCGAGACCGAGGCCACCGCCACCTCGACGCCCTGGCGTTTGGCAAGCTCGCGCACGGCGTCGGCCAACGCCTCGGGATGGAGGCCCCCGGCGTTCGAGACCACCGTGATCCCCCGCTCGACGCACGTCGGCAGGACGTCTTCGAGTTGGCGCAGGAAGGTGCGGGCGTAGCCGCCGCTGCGCTGGCGCGTCTTGTGCAGGATGTACATCGTGAGCTCGGCCAGCCAGTCGCCCGTCAGGACGTCGATTGGCCCACCTTCCACCATCTCTTTCGCCGCGGTGATCCGGTCGCCGAAGAAGCCGCTGCAGTTGGCGATGCGCAGGGGCGCCGGTCCGTCACTCACGCGGGCTCCACGGCCACGAGAAGGTCCCCCACGTCGACCTGCTGGCCGGGCACGCAGTCGATCTGGCTGACCGTGCCCGCGCCGTCGGCGCGCAGCGTGTGTTCCATCTTCATAGCCTCCAGCACGACCAGGCCGTCCCCTTCGGCCACGACCTCGTGCAGCGACACCAGCACCTTGGTGACGGCACCGGGCAGCGGGGCGCGGCACTCGCCGGCCACCCCACCGCGTTCGTCGGGGTCGTCCGGTGTGCGCAGGGTGAACGCCGACTGCCCCTCGGGGCCGTTCACCGAGGCCGCGTGCTCGCCGTACCGCACGTGGTAGCGGCGACGCAGCCCGTCGTCGATCGTCGTGAGGTCGACCGTCCCGTGGTCCGCGGCAGAGACCTCGGTGGTCCCCACGGCCTCCCACTGGTCGTCGACCAGCACCAGGACCGGTTGCCGGGGCGTGGACGCCCGGACCCGCAGCGTGCCGGCCGCGTCGGTGAGTGCGTCGGCATGCAAGGCCTCTCCCACATTGCGCCAGCCGGCCGCCGGGACGGGGACCAGGCTGTGTTCGGCCCGCTGGGCCAGCAGGGCCGCGGCAGCGGCGGCACCATGGCGGTGTCGGACGGTGTCGGGCAGGGCGGCATCGCGCAGGTCGGGGCGATGCTCCAGGTAGTGCACGTCGAGCGCGCCCTCGCGGTAGGACCGGTCGTCCAGCACGGCCCCGAGCATTTCCCGGTTGGTCTCGAGCCCGTCGAGCTCGAGCGCACGTAAAGCGCGGGACAGGCGGGCAACAGCCTGCGACCGATCCCGCCCATGCGCCATGAGCTTGGCCACCAAGGAATCGTAAGAGGCGCTCACCGTGCTGCCCGACTCGATCGCCCGGTCGACCCGGAGGCCGGCGCCTTCGGGCCAGCGGACGTGGGTGACCGTGCCCGGGGTGGGCCGGTAGTCCTCCCGGGGCCGTTCGGCGCACAGTCTGATCTCGACGGCGTGACCGGACACGACGACGTCCTCCTGGGCCATGGGCAGGGGTTGGCCGCTGGCCACCGCGAGCTGCAGCCCGACGAGATCGAACCCCGTCACCAGCTCGGTCACGCCGTGTTCGACCTGGAGGCGGGTGTTCATCTCGAGGAAGAAGAAGCGACCCCCCTCGACCAGGTACTCGACGGTGCCCACCCCTTCGTAGCCGACCGCGGCCGCCGCCGTGACGGCGGCGTCCCACATGGTCCGGCGGAGCGCATCGGGCACCAGCGTCGCCGGGGCCTCCTCCACCACTTTCTGGTGGCGCCGCTGCACCGAGCACTCGCGGTCGAAGAGGTGGAGCACCGTGCCGGTGCTGTCCCCGATCACCTGCACCTCGACGTGGCGCGGCGTGGCCAGGTAGCGCTCCAGGAAGACCTCGTCCGACCCGAAGGCCGCGGCGGCCTCCCGCTGGGCGGCGGACACGGCCTCGTCCAGCTCCTCGGCCCGCTCGACCACGCGCATGCCGCGCCCACCACCGCCCGCCGAGGCTTTCACGAGGAGCGGGAAGCCGACGGCGGCGGCCGCAGAGGCCAGGGCTGCGCTCGAGGCGCCAGACTCCACGGGCGCACTCGGCAGTACCGGCACACCCGCTGCCGCCACCACTTCCTTGGCCCTTGCCTTGTGGCCCATCACCTTCATGGCCTCGACCGGCGGACCGATCCACACGAGGCCCGCCCCAGCACAGGCCTCGGGGAGAGCCGGGTTCTCGGACAGGAAGCCGTAGCCGGGATGCACGGCGTCGCACCCCGAGGACACGGCCGCCGCGGTCAGGGCGTCCGGGTTCAGATAGGTCTGGCTCAGCGACGTCCCGGAGAGGAGGACCGCGGCGTCGGCCTCGCTCACGTGTGGGCTCCCCGCGTCGTCCTGGGTGTAGACGGCGACCGCCTCGGCTCCGTGGTCGTGCGCACCCCGGATGACCCGCCGGGCGATCTCGCCGCGGTTGGCCACCAGGACTCGGCGCAGAC
Organism: uncultured Acidimicrobiaceae bacterium; assembly: GCA_963840435.1. Lineage (GTDB taxonomy): Bacteria > Actinomycetota > Acidimicrobiia > Acidimicrobiales > RAAP-2 > Bog-473. Next base: position 243,952 of record CAWIYY010000005.1, read on the forward strand.
GCGCCATCAGTGACGCACCACCCCGAAGACCGCGGTGCCACGCACCGGCGCCGAGTGCACGGCGGTCAAGGCGATGGCCAACACGGTCCGGGTCTGGCGCGGATCGATGATGCCGTCGTCCCACAGACGCCCGGTGGCGTACTGGGCGGTGGACTCCTCTTCGATCTGCTGTTCGGTGGCGGCGCGCAGTTCCTCGTCGGCCGCCTCGTCGAACGGCCGGCCCGCCGCCTCGGCGGCGTTGCGCCGCACGATCGAGAGCACGCCGGCCAGCTGTTTGGGTCCCATGACGGCGATGCGGTGGTTGGGCCAGGTGAAGATGAAGCGCGGGTCATAGGCCCGTCCGGCCATGGCGTAGTTCCCCGCCCCGTAGCTGGCGCCGACCATGAGGGTGAGGTGGGGCACCGTCGAGTTCGACACGGCGTTGATCAGCTTGGCCCCGTCCTTGATGATGCCGCCCTGCTCGTACCGGGTTCCCACCATGAATCCGGTGATGTTCTGCACGAACAGGATGGGGGTGTCCGTGCGATTGCAGAGAGCGATGAACTGGGCCCCCTTCTGCGCCTCGGGCGAGAAGAGGATCCCGTTGTTCGCCACGACACCGATGGGGTAGCCACCGATGGAGGCCCAGCCGCAGACGAGCTGCGGGCCGTAGGACTCCTTGAACTCCTCGAAGCGCGAGCCGTCGACCACGCGGGCCAGGATCTCGCGCACGTCGAAGGGAACGCGCACGTCCGACGAGGCGATGCCCAGCAGTTCCTCTGGAGGGTAGAGCGGCTCGTCCGCTCCTCCGAGCGGAACCGGACCTGCGCGCTGCCAGTGCAGGTGGGCGACGATCCCCCGGGCGATCCGCAGGGCATCAGCCTCGTCCCGAGCCAGGTAGTCACAGAGTCCTGAGATCCGGGCGTGCATCCGGGCCCCGCCCAGCTCCTCTTCGTCCGCCTCCTCGCCGATGGCCATCTTCACCAGGGGCGGTCCTCCGAGGAACACACGAGCCCGGTCCTCGACCATCACCGTGTAATCGCTCATCCCGGGCAGGTAGGCCCCGCCGGCGGTCGACGAACCGAAGACCACGCAGACGGTCGGGATGCCCTGGGCCGAGAGTTGGGTGAGCCGCCGGAACTGCTCCCCCCCGGGGACGAAGACGTCGGCCTGGCGGGGCAGATCGGCCCCTCCGGACTCGACCAGCAGCAGCAGCGGGAGGCGGTTCTCCTCGGCCACGTCCATGGCGCGCAGCAGCTTGCGGATCGTGGTGGGGCTGGTCGTCCCGCCACGCACGGTGGGGTCGTTGGCGATGACGAGGCACTGGGTGCGAGCGATCTCGACCAGCGCCACGACGACGCCACCGCCGATGGGATCATCGGTGTGCAGCCCGGCCAGCGGGCAGAGCTCCAGCACGGGCGTGCCCGGGTCGACCAGCGCCTCGACGCGCTCGCGCACCATCATCTTGCCGCGGGCGCGGTGACGCTCGACGTAGCGCGCGCCGCCGCCGGCCAGCACCTCGTCGTGCAACGCGCGCACCTCCTCGGCCCGGGCCGCCATGTCGCGTGCGTTGGTCTCGAACTCCTCGCTGCCGACGGAGAGCCGCGTGCGGATCGCCGTGCTCACGCCGTGGTGTCCCAGGCCGGCGCCCGCTTCTCCAAGAAGGCGGCCATGCCCTCGGTCGCTTCGGGCCCGGCGAAGAGCTCGGCCGACATGGACGCCGCAGCCGTGAGCCCGTCGGACCAGCCTTGCGCCGGGAGCGTGCGCAACAGCGTCTTGGTGGCGCGCACGGCGCCCGGAGCGGACTTGCGCATGGCCAGGGTTTGCTCGGTCACCCAGGCGTCGAGCGCGGCGTCGTCCGCAACAACCGCGGAGAGGAGGCCGGCAGTGACTGCGTGGCCCGCATCGAAGCGCTCGCCCGTCAGCACCATGCGGGCCAGGAAGCGTCGGTCCATGACCCGCAGGGCCGGCACCAAGATCATGGCGGGCGCCACGCCGACGCGTACCTCGGTGAAGGCGAAGGTCGCCGCCTCGGGGGCCACGGCCAGGTCCGCCGCTGCGATGAGCCCGATCCCGCCGGCGCGCGCATGACCGTTGACCCGCACGATCACCGGCACCGGGCTCTCCACCATGGACGTCAGGATCTCGGGCATGCGGTTGGGCGCACCCGAGCCCCGCTCGGACAGGTCGGCACCCGAACAGAAGACGGTGCCGGCGCCCGTCAGGACCACGGCGCGCACGTCGGCGTCTTCAGTTGCCTCATGCAACGCCAGGGCGAGCTGGTCGAGCAGCCGCGTGGAGAGGGCGTTGCGATTGGAGGGCGAGTCCAGCGTGAGCGTCCGGATACCGTCGCCATGCTGCACATCGACCAACGCATCCGTCACGGTTGCGCAGTGTAGGTGGGCCACTCCAGGGGAACGAAAATTCGCGGGTAGCGTTCGGGCGGTGATCGAGACCGACGAGCACCAGCTCTTCCGCAAGACCCTCCGGGACCTCTTCGAGCGAGAGATCGAGCCGCATGTGAACGAGTGGGAGCGGGCCCGCACCTTCCCGGCTCACGAGCTTTTCCCAAAGTTGGCGCCCATCGGAATCTTCGGCCTCGAGTACGACGAGGCATACGGCGGCATGGGTGCCGAGCACACCTACTCCATGATCGCCGGCGAGGAGATGGGACGGATCAGCTGCGGTGGCGTCCCCATGGCCATGGCCGTGCAGATGGCGATGGCCACCCCGGCTCTGGCCCGCTACGGCTCACCCGAACTCAAGGAGGCCTACCTGGCGCCCGCGATCCGGGGCGAGGTCGTGACCTCCATCGCGGTGACCGAGCCCGACGCCGGCAGCGACGTAGCCGGCATCCGCACCCGGGCCGTGCGCGACGGCGACGAGTGGATCATCAACGGTACGAAGCTCTTCATCACGAACGGCACGCAGGCCGACTGGCTCTGCTTGCTGGCCCGCACCTCCGACGATCCGGGCGCGCACGGCATGTCGCTCATCGTGGTACCGACGACGCTCGACGGCGTGGTCGTGTCGCGCAAGCTGGAGAAGCTGGGCATGTGGTCGAGTGACACGGCAGAGCTGTCGTTCACCGACGTCCGGGTGCCCGTGACCAACACCATCGGCGACATCGGCCGCGGCTTCCAACAGCAGATGGTGCAGTTCCAGGCAGAGCGGCTCATGACCTTCTACAAGCAGGTCGGCTCCATCGAACTGGCCCTCGAGCGCACCAAGTCGTACCTGCGCGAGCGCCGGGCCTTCGGCGCTCCCTTGATGGCCAACCAGCACCTGCAGTTCGTCCTGGCCGAGCTCTCGGCCCGCCACGACGTCCTCAAGCACTACGCGCGCACCACGGCCGACGCCGTCGTGCGCGGCGACGATGCCACCCGCTACGCCACCATCGGCAAGCTGCTCGGCTCGCGGCTGCAGCGCGAAGTGGCCGATATGGCGGTGCAGTTCCACGGCGGCATGGGCTACATGGACGAGAACTGGACATCGCGCTACTTCCGGGACACCCGGCTCGACTCCATCGGCGCGGGCGCCGACGAGGTGATGCTGCGCATCCTGGCCCGGATGGACGGCTACACGGCCGACTAGTGCCTGGGGCTGCCTGGCCTCAGGTGTGGCGGAACACGGCCTGTCCGCCCCCACTGGCCAACAAGCTGCGCTCCTCGGACCAGACCCGGCCGGTCCACGAGAGCAGTCCCGCCTGGGCCACCGGAGAATGCGCATCGACCAGCAGCCACTCGGAACCGCTCGTCGGATCCTGGAAGGAGGCGTAGAGGTCGAGGCTGGGTGCGATGAACGGCGGGTTGGCGTGCGCGTGCGGCCGCGAGCCGGCCGGCCAGCTCCCGACGTCGAGCACGACCAACAGGCGAGCGGCCTGCACCCAGGGATCCTCTACCCCGGAGTCGCGTTCCTTGTAGCGGACCCAAGTCCGCCAGCGGGGCGGCAGCGGCCCAGGCGGCGGCCACGTCGCCGACCAATCGATCGGTCTCTGATCGAAGTTGTCCCAGAAGGCATAGGGCCGGTGGTCGTCGGCGTCGGCGTCGGCGTCGGGCCGGCGGTTGGTCCAGGGCGCCGTGTCCGCCGGATCGCTCACCGCCGGCGGTGCGACGTCGACGTGCTCGAGGCCTTCGACCTGGCCGACCGACCAGACCATGGCGTCGAGCACGGCTCGACCGTCCTGTGTCATCTCGACACGCTGAGCCAGCACGGTGCGCCCGGACCGCAGGGGCGTGACGACAAGATCTATCGGCGCGAAGGCGGCCACCGAGAGGTAATGGCAGAAGAAACTGGCGGGCCGAGCGAACGGGCTCTCGGCCCCGGCGGCGCGCAGCGCAATGGCGGCCACGTACCCGCCGCAGGGTCCCCAGATCTCCCAGTCCTGATGCACCGTCGCCCGGTAGCGCCCCTCGCCCGCCGGCTCGACCGACGTCTGGAGGGCGATGTCACCCATGCGCGCTTCGCGCCTCCCGAAACATCGCGGGTGAGCTCGGTGACATCGAGCAGCTCGCCGCGTGGCCCCCGGGTCGTCAAGAAGCGGGTGAACCCCAGCCGTTCCATGACTTTGCCGGACGGCACGTTCTCGGGTTCGTAGATGCTGACGATACGACTGAGCCCGCCGTCGGTGAAGCCGTAGCGCACGGCCGCCGCGCCGGCCTCGGTGGCCAGCCCGCGACCGCGGGCAGCCGGGGCCAGGCGCCAACCGACCTCCACCGCCGGGAGCACCTCGGGCAAGAAATGCGGGATGGCCAGGCCGGCCCACCCGATCAGGGCGCCGTTGGAGCGCTCGATCACCGCCTCGAGGCCGAACCCGTCCATGTCGTAGCGAGCGATCACCCGATCGACGAACGTCGCGCTCTCCTCGGCGGTCATGCCGCGCCGCAGCGGGTACCACCAGAAGGACTCCTCGGCCTGGAGGGGGATCAGCGCCTCGAGATCGCTCTCGACGAACGGGCGCAGGATGAGCCGGTCGGTCGTGAGAACGGGGATCCGAGACGGTGGCATCGCCCTCAGTCCAGGGGGAGGCCGGGGGCATCGGCCAGTGAGGGGTCTCGGCCGGGGCGAGCGGCAACGGCGTAGAGCTGGTCCGGCCGAAACGAGCGGACCGCCCGATCGCCGGCACGGCCCCCGACCACCTCGACCCACTCCTCGCCCGTGGCGCTGTTGGTCACGTGGGCCACGAATTGCCAGGCCGCGCCGCGCAACCGGGTGCCTTGGACCCGGACCGGGTCACCGGGCTGCAACCCGGCCCACTTGGTGGTTCGGCGGAGCTCAGCCACGGTCCCGGGGTGCCATGCCGTGCAGTTCTACCAGGAGCATGTCCTGCCGGCAGTGGGGGCGGCCGTAGGCTGAAACCACATGGCGCTCGAACTCCCGCGGACTCTGACGCCATCGAAGGTGACTGCGTTCACCAACTGCCCGATGGCCTTCCGCTTCTCCCAGATAGAACGGCTGCCGGAGCCGCCGTCCCCCTACGCGGTGAAGGGCACGCTCGTCCATGCGGCCCTCGAGGGCCTGATCTGGAACCATCCGGCCGGCGCTCGCTCGGCCGTTGCGGCCGCGAGCGAGCTGGAACGGGCGTGGGTCGAGATCCAGGAGGACGAGGAGTTCGCGCAACTCGGGCTGGGGCCCGAGGAGGCGGCGTCGTTCCTGGCCGACGCGCAGAAGCTCGTCGAGAACTACCTCGCCCTCGAAGACCCGAACGAGGTGCACGCGGTCGGGGTGGAGCTGGGGGTGGAGATGCACCTCGACGGCATGTGCCTACGCGGCAAGATCGACCGCCTCGATCTGGCGCCCGACGGCAGCTTGATCGTGGTCGACTACAAGACCGGACGGGCGCCGTCGGAGCGCTACGAGCGCGGCAGCCTGGTCGGCGTGCAGACCTATGCATTGCTCTGCGAGGCCGCATTCGGCCAGCCTCCCTCAGAGGTCAGGCTGCTGCACCTGCGCGAGCCCGTCGCCATCTCGAGTGCAGCCACCGAGCAGTCCATCAGGGGTCAGCGCAGGCGGACCGCGGCGGTCTGGACCGCGATCACCCGGGCTTGTGATGCCGAGGACTTCCGCCCCCACGTGGGACCTCTGTGCAACCACTGCGCCTTCAAACCCTCGTGCCCGGCCTTCGCCGCCTGACGTGGCCTCGGTGAGCAGCATCGATCTGCACGCCATCGACGAGGCGGTGGATGCCGCCTTCGAGCCGCTGCGCGGCAAACCGCAGGTCGACAATGCAGCGGCCGTCGTGTCCAACCTGGCCGACTACGGCCTCGTCTGGGTGGCGCTGGCCGCGCTGAAGGCACGGCGCCGTGGCCCGAACCGCCGGCGGGCCGTCTTCGCCCTGGCGACCGCCGGGTTCTCGTCTCTCATCGTCAGCCGCATGGTCAAGGCCGCGGTCGCACGCGAGCGGCCCGACGACCACCTCGACGCCACCGTACGCACGCCGACCAGCAGCAGCTTTCCCAGCGGCCACACCTTGGCCGCGTTCTGCACGGCATTCGTGCTGGCCGACTCCGATCGCCAGACGGCGACCAACGTGGGCTTTGCCGCCGCCGTGGCCGCCAGCCGGGTCCACCTGCGGGCGCACCACCCCACCGATGTCATCGGCGGTGCAGCCATCGGCTCGGTGCTCGGGCTGGGTTTGCGGCCGATCGTGAACGTCATCACGCCGGGGACAAAGCGCACCCGGCGGGGCCGACCCAAGAAAGAGAGCCGAACCAAGAAGGGGAAGGGAATGGGTCGCGCCGACGTCGTGTTGACCCGTCTATGAAGCCTTTCGCTGTCACCTGGGATTATCGCTGTCCGTTTGCTCGCAACGCGCATGAGCACCTGGTGGACGCGCTCGCCGACGGTGCCGACTGGGACGTGACGTTCCTGCCCTTCTCGCTGACCCAGACCCACGTGCCCGAGGGCGGTGTGCCCGTATGGGAGGATCCGGCCAAGGCCAAGGACCTGACGGCCCTGGCGGCCGGCGTGGTGGTGCGCGACCAGTACCCCGAGCACTTCCTCAAAGCGCACCGGGCGCTGTTCGCCGCCCGCCACGACCAGGGACTCGACCTGCGCGACGAGCGGGTCGTGGCGGACGCACTCGAGCGGTCTGGTGTGCCCGGCGACAAAGTGTTGGCCGAGGTGCACACCGGTGCGCCCATCGACGAGATCCGTAAGGCCCACGAACAGGCCGTCGGCGAGTGGGCCGTGTTCGGCGTCCCCACCTTCGTCATCGACGGCCGGGCCGCCTTCGTCCGCTTGATGAGCCGTCCCGAGGGAGATGCCGCACTGGCCCGGCAGACGATCGAGGGTGTGCTGTCGCTGTTCGACGCCCAGCCGGATCTGAACGAGTACAAGTTCACCAAGCTCGAGCGCTGAGCCGGGACACCGTCTCGGACTTCAGGAGCGGACGAGCTCGCTCAGCAAGGAGAAGGCGCGGGCCCGCTCGTCCCTGTCCCCCACCACCGAGGCCACGAAGTCGGTCGCGCCGGCGCGGGCCAGCTTGGTGATGGCGGCGGCCACCGTCTCCTCGTCGCCGACGAGCGCGATGTCGGCCGCGTCGGCCGCTCCCTCCCGGTCCAGCATCGCCTTGTACGACGGCAGACCCGGGTAGATGGAGAACTCCTGGCGGATCCGCTCCTTGGCCGCGTCCACATCGCGGGTCACCGACACGGGCAGCGAGACGCCGATCCGCGGCTCGGGCCGGCCCGCCGCCTCGGCCGCGGCGCGGATGGTCGGCGCGACGTGCGAGGCGATCGTCTCAATGCCGGTCATCCAGGTGACGGTGCCGTCGGCCACGGTGCCGGCGAGCTTCAGCATGGCCGGGCCGAGCGCGGCGACCAGGACCGGCGGAGCGGTGGTGCCGGGCACCGAGATCGGCATGAAGGCGTTCGTCGTCACCTGCTCGCCCTGGCTGTTGACCGTTTCCCCGCGCAGCATCGGCATCAGCGAGGCCAGGTATTCGCGCATGTACGAGCCGGGCTTGGCGAAGCTCATGCCCCAGGCGCCCTCGACCACCACTTGGTGGGAGAGCCCGATGCCGAGCAGGAGACGGTTGTCGGTGGCCGCCTGCACCGTGAGCGCCTGCTGGGCCAGCATCATCGGGTGCCGCGGATAGACGGGCACCACCCCCGTGCCGAGTCCGATGCCCGGCACTTGCGGACCAACGGCAGCCAGCAGGGTGAGGGCGTCGGGCCCGAAGATCTGGACGGCGAAGGCGTGATCGAACCCGGCCTCGTGGAGGCGGCGGACCTGCGTCACGACGTCGGGCAGCGGACGGTCGACGTCGATCAGCGTGCCGATACGCAGGGGTTTGGCCATCGTTTGGATGCTCCTCGCCTAGTGTGCATACGTGTCCGCCCCACTGTCTATGCGAATCGGCCGACGGGAGCGAGCGAGCTGACCGCGCATCACGTCGGGTTCGTCGGAGCGGGACAGCTGGCGCGGATGGCGGGAGAGGCGGCGAGCGCCCTGGGCCTGTCGATGGCCGTGTTAGCTGAGCGTCCCGACGATGCCGCCTGCGCCGTGGCGGCCGAGGTCGTGCTGGGCTCCCCGCTGGTTGCCGCCGAGCTTCGCGCCTTCGCGGCGCTCTGCGGGGTCGTGACCTTCGACCACGAGCAGGTCGACCTGGCCCTCATTGAGGAGATCGCCCGGGAGGGCACGATCGTGCGGCCCGGTCCGGCCACCTTGGAGATGGCGGTGGACAAGGCGCACATGCGCACCGTGCTCGACCGGGCAGGGATCCCCGTCCCCGCCTACGCCGTCGTGGACCCGGCCTCGGCGGGCACAGCCGAGGTGCTGGCCGACTTCGGCGCCGCCCACGGCTGGCCGCTGATGGTCAAGGCGGCACGCGGCGGGTACGACGGCAAGGGTGTCTGGCCCGTGGGCGACGCAGCCGAGGGAGAGGCCGTCCTGGCCGGTATCACCGGGCGCGCCGTGCTCGAGGAGCTGCTCCCGCTCGAGGCGGAGCTTGCGGTCATGGTGGCCCGGCGCCCCTCGGGCGACTCGGCCGCCTGGCCGGCGGTCGAGACGGCACAGCTCGAGGGCGTCTGCCGCGAGGTCCTCGTACCGGGCCGACTCCCCGACGAGGTGCTGGCGGAGGCCTCGGTGCTCGGCCGCCGGGTGGCCGACATCGCCGGCGCGGTGGGAGTGATGGCAGTCGAGCTCTTCTGGTCCGGGGGCCGGCTCCTGGTCAACGAGGTGGCGACCCGACCCCACAACTCTGGCCACTGGACGATGGAGGGTTCGGTCACCTCCCAGTTCGAGAACCACCTGCGAGCGGTCCTCGACCTCCCTCTCGGGTCGACCGCACTGGCCCACCCGGCGGTGGCCAGCGTCAACGTCTTCGGCGGCGAGCGGGGCGAGGATCCGGTCGCCCTCCTGCCCCAGGGGCTGGCCGTGCGGGGGGCCCACGTCCACCTGTATGGCAAGAGTCCGCGGCCGGGACGCAAACTGGGGCACGTGACCGTGTGCGGAGGACCTGACGACGATGTCCGGGCCAGGGCCTGGTCGGCCGCCCTGGCCCTGGGGACGCCGGCGCCCGTGGGCCTGGCCTTGCCCGCGCTGGTGAGCCCATGACCTCTTCGAACCCGCTGGTCGCCGTGGTCATGGGAAGCTCGTCGGACCTGCCGGTGCTCCAGGGCGCGGTCGACCTCCTCGAACGCTTCGACGTGCCCCACGAGGTGCGCGTGGTCTCGGCCCATCGGACGCCCGACCGCATGATCGCCTTCGGTCACGAGGCAGCGGGCCGGGGCCTGCGGGTCATCATCGCCGGGGCCGGCGGGGCGGCGCACCTGCCGGGGATGTTGGCCTCAGTGACCAGGCTGCCGGTCATCGGGGTGCCCGTCGCCCTGTCCCAACTCGACGGCCTCGACAGCCTGCTCTCCATTGTGCAGATGCCCAAGGGGGTGCCGGTGGCCACCATGGCCGTGAACGGGGCTCGGAACGCGGGGTTGCTGGCGGTGCGCATCCTCGCGCTGACCGACCCGGACCTGGCCGACAAGATGGCGGTCTTCCAGCTGGAGATCGCAGCAGAGGCGGCGGCCCAGGACGACGAGGTGTCCGGAGGGAGCGGCGATGGCTGAGCCGAACCTGGCCCAGCGCCTCGGCTACGGGGCGGAGGCCAAGCTCGTCATCATCAACGCCGACGATCTCGGCTCGTGCCATTCGGCCAACGTCGGGGTCTACGAGTGCCTGGCCACAGGCACGGTGACCAGCGCCACCCTGATGGTCCCCTGCCCGTGGGCCCGCGAGGCGAGCAGCCGCTACCGGGGCGAGGACATCGGTGTCCACCTCACGGTCAACGCCGAATACCCGCTCTATCGCTGGGGTCCCATTACCCACGCGCCCTCGCTCCTCGGGGGCGACGGCGGGTTCCCGCGCACGGTCGAGGACGTGTGGGACCACGCCGACCTGGACGAGGTCCGCCGCGAGTGCCGGGCCCAGATTGAGCGGGCGATCCTCTGGGGCTTCGACGTCAGCCATCTCGACTCCCACATGGGTACGTTGCAACTGCGCCCGGAGTTCTTCGACGTCTACCTCGAGCTGGCCCTGGAGTTCGGCCTGCCGCTGCGCATGCTCAGCCGCGGCATGGAGCGCTACGCCGGCTTCCCCGCCCGCCAGGTGGCGGCGGTCGAGGGCGCCGTCTTCACCGACCATCTGCGCCACGTGCCCGGCGTGGGCTCGCGCCAGGTCTTCGAGAAGGACCTCCGCTCTCTGCGCCCGGGAGTGACCGAGCTCTTCTTGCACCCGGCGGTGGACAGCGCGGAGCTGCGCTCGCTGGCCACCGACGACTGGGAAGCCCGGGTGGACGATCACCGCATGATCTGTGGCGAGCACTGGGTCCGCCAGACCATCGACGAGGTCGGGGCGATCCTCATCGGCTACCGGCCGCTGCGCGAACTGGCCCGGGCGGGCGGTTGAGCGATGACCACGGCGACGACCACGACGATCAGCGGTGTGTCGCTCATCACCCGGCAGGGAGCGCGGGCGCCCGAGGTCTTCGAGATCGTTCTGTCCGCCGGAGGCATCGACTTCCGCCGCGCCGAACGGCCCGGCGCTCGACTCACCTGGGACAGGGTCTCGGCCTGGGAGATCGAGGAGCTTGAGGGCGACGTCGTGCTCACCCTGCAAGGGGCCGGTGCGGCCACGCCGCTCCTCATCTCCGGCTGGTCGGCCACGGACCTCGCGGCGCGGCTGCACCAGCTGACGGACCAGCCGGCTCAGGTGACGGACTCGGCGCAGGTGGAGGAGGCGGACGCGCCGGCCGCGGAACCCCAAGGAGCGGCCAAACTCGGTGTGGTCGAGCTGCCGGGCCCGGCACCGGAGGCGAGCGACAAGACCGACGAGACCGACGAGTCCGGTGCGGCGCGGGAGCGGGCGGCGGACCGGGTCTGGCACCGGCTGGCGCGATCACCCCTGCCGTGGAAGGCCGTGGTGACCATTGCCCTCCTCGGCGTGCTGGCGGCCGCGGTCACCCTCGTACTGCTGCAGAGCGCGGGCATCATCAGCTGGAGCTTCCTCGGCCCGACTGGCTAACGGAGAACGGGCTAACGGAGAACCGACTCACAGCAGAACCGGGCCGAGCTAGACCCGGCTCGGAACAAGCTCAGACCGTACGCACTCCGACGAAGAGGTCGTCCTCGGTCACGTCGACCGAGCCGACGCGACTCTGGGCCAGGCGGTACTCGTCGAACGGGTGGATGTCGCGCAGGACCTCGGGCGGCAACCCGAACCAGAAGGGCGACGTGGGGTCGACCTGGGTGGCGTGGGCCTTGAGCGCGTCGGCCCGCACCTGGGTGAAACCGGTCACGTCGATCGAGGTGGTGTACGGCTCGGTCTTGGTCATGCGGGCCAACCACCGGTCGTCGAAGGGCGACTTGAGACCGAGCTCGTCGAACTTGTCGTGCATGGCCCGGAAGCGCTCACCGTTCCAGACCGAGTAGTAGAGCTTGGCCGGGGCGAACGGCGGTCCGGCCTCCGGGTAGCGGTCCGGATCACCGGCGAGGTCGAACGCCAGAACGGAGATCTCATGGACACGGAGATGGTCCGGATGCGGGTACTCCGTCTGGTTGTCGCCGTAGGTGATCACGACCTGGGGGCGCTCGCGCCGGATGACCGCCACCAGGCGGCCGACCGCCTCGTCGAGCGGCGCCTGGGCGAACGACGCCGGGTTCTTGTTGGCCTCCGAGTCGGGCATGCCCGAGTCCCGGTAGCCGAGGAGGACCGTGTCGTCGTACCCGATGATCTCGGTGGAGGCCTTCAGCTCGGCCATGCGGACGTTCCCGATGTCCGCCCGCACCTCGGGCGTGTCCATGGCCGGGTTCAGGATGTCGCCCTCCTCGCCCCCCGTGCAGCAGACCAGCACGGTGTGGACCCCGGCGGCGTGGTACTTGGCCACGGTGGGTGCGCCCTTGGACGCCTCGTCGTCGGGATGCGCGTGGACGCTGAGCAGGCAGAGGCGCTCGGGCACGAGCCGAGACTACCGGGGGCGGGGCCCCCATCCGGGCGGCGCCGGGGGTCGCGGCCGGTCGCCCGCCGTCGGGCCGGTGCGGGCGAGGTGCGGGCGAGGTGCGGGCGCAGACCCAGGGGGGACGGAGGCGGAACGAGCCCGGTGCCACCCCCCGCCCGCTGGGCTTTATGCTCGTAAGCCATGGCAGGTACGTTCAGCCGAATCGCGGACATTTTCCGGTCCAAGGCCAACAAGGCCCTGGACAAGATGGAGGACCCCCGCGAGACGCTCGACCTCTCGTACGAGAAGCAGATCGAGCAGCTGACCAAGGTGCGGCGGGGCGTGGCGGACGTGGCCACGGCCCGGAAGCGGATCGAGCTGCAGGCCCAAGGGCTGCAGAAGCAGGCCGACAAACTCCAGAGCCAGGCCAAGGCGGCCCTGCAGCAGGGCAACGAGGACCTGGCCCGCGAGGCGCTGTCGCGGCGGGCCGCGCTGGGCGAGCAGCTGACCGAGCTCAAGACCCAGCACGACCAGATCGTCGAGCAGGAGCAGAAGCTCGTCCAGACGTCGCAGGAGCTCCAGGTGCGGGTGGAGCGGTTCCGCACGCAGAAGGAGACGATGAAGGCCTCGTACACGGCGGCCGAGGCCCAGACCAAGGTGGGCGAGGCCATCTCGGGGATCTCGGACTCGAACAAGTCTGCCGGCGCCACCATGCAGCGGGCGCAGGACAAGATCGCCTCGATGCAGGCCCGGGCGGGCGCCATCGACGAGCTGCTGGCCTCGGGCGCACTGGACGACCTGACGACGCCGGTAGACGACATTCAAAAGGAGCTCGACAAGGTGTCCTCTTCCAACCAGGTCGACAACGAGCTGGCCGCGCTCAAGGCCGAGATCGGCACGGGCCCACCGGCCGGCGGTGGCGAGGCGGCGGCGCTGCCGTCGGCGGCGGCCGAGTCGTCCGAGGCAGGCGCGGCCGGCGTCGAGGGGGCCTGATGGCGATCGCCCACAACATTCCGGCCGACCGGGGCCTCACCTACCGGATGCTGATGACCGGGTTCTTCCTGGTCGTGCTCTACGGGGCCGTGATCAGCATCCTCATCCTGGTGGGCCTGTCCTTCGCCTTCGTCCTGGTGATCGCCTTCGCGCTGATCTTCTGCCAGTACTGGTTCAGCGACAAGATCGCCATGTACTCCATGCACGCCAAGGAAGTCACGCCCGAGCAGGCGCCCGCGCTGCACGGGGTGGTCGACCGCCTTTGCGCGCTGGCCGACATGCCCAAGCCCCGAGTGGCGATCGCCCAGACCGACATACCCAACGCCTTCGCCACCGGCCGCAGCCCCAAGAAGGCCGTCGTCTGCGTGACGTCGGGTCTGTTGCGCCGCCTCGACGAGCCCGAGGTCGAAGCGGTGCTCGCCCACGAGCTCTCCCATGTCGCCCACCGCGACGTGGCCGTGATGACCATCGCCAGCGGACTCGGGATGATCGCCGGGCTGCTGACCCGGGTGCTGTTCTACTCCGAACTCTTCGGCGGGGGCGGGCGAGGCGGCAACAACCAGAACGGGCAGAACGTCTTCTTCATCGAGATGATCGTGATGCTGGTGTCGATCGTTGTGTACTTCGTCTCCTTCCTCCTGACCATGGCGCTCTCGCGCTACCGCGAGCTGGCGGCCGACCGCTCGGGCGCACTGCTCATCGGGCGACCCTCGCTGCTGGCCTCGGCCCTGGTGAAGATCACCGGCGAGATGGGTCGCATCCCGACCAAGGACCTGCGGGCGGCCGAGCCGTTCAACGCCTTCTTCTTCACGCCGGCAGTGGCGACCGGCGGCGACCAGGGCGCCGGCGGCGGGTTCTCCTTCGGCAACCTCTTCCGCACCCACCCCACCCTGGAGCGCCGTCTGGCCCAGCTGGAGACGCTCGAGCACCAGCTCGGCCAGACCAGCTGAACCCGGCTCGCTCGGTACGGCGGCCATGGGACTCCTCGACACGATCCTGGGCCGGTCCAAGCCGGTGCGGGCCAACCTGGACGCGCTGTTCTCGCTGCCCACGGCGGCCCTGACCCTGCAGAGCGCGGGCGGCCTGGTGTCCTCCGGGCACGCGGGCGTCTGCTGGAAGCCGCCGCCCGGGCAGGCGGCGGCGGATGCCCAGAAGGAGGTGGCCGAGCTGGTGGGCGACGGCTTCGGCCAGGCCCTCGACTCGTTCGACTACGGCTGGCTGCTGCTCGACGACCCCGAGCTCGACGACCTGGTGACCAAGGTGCACATGGCCAACTCGACGCTGCAGGACAACGGCTGGGGGCCCCAGCTCCTGGCCTCGGTCTTCGGCTTCGTGCCGGGGCCGGACGCCGGGACCGACGCCAAGGCGTTCCGGCTCGTCTATCTGTTCAAACGGGGCACCTTCTACCCGTTCGCCCCGGTGGACGCCTCGAAGGAGCGGCGCGACACCGAGCTGGAGCTCCGCATCCGGAGCATGGTCGGAGCCGACCTCCCGATCGAGCAAGACCTGAACCGCTGGTTCCCCATGTGGGACATGCCCGTCTCGTGACATCCTGATCCCGTGACCGACACCTTCCAACGCCGGATCGACCTCGATGGCGCGGTGAACTTCCGCGACCTCGGCGGCTACGTCGTGGATTCCGGCGTGGCGGTGACCCGCTGGCGCACGCTCTTCCGGGCCGACGGGCTGGGCGAGCTGACCGTCGGCGACTTCACCGTGCTGCGCGATCTGGGCATCCGCACCGTCATCGACCTGCGTGCGGCGTACGAGCTCGAACGAGGGCAGTTCGACGTGGAGGCCCACCCGGCGGACTACCACCACATCCCGTTCATCGAGTCGATCCCCGACCCCGAGGAGTTCGACCGGCGGCCCGACCTGCTCGAGGAGCAGTACCTCGAGATGCTGGACAACGCCGGCGCCGAGATCCGCTCCGCCCTCGAGGTGTTGGCCGGGCCCGACGCCCTGCCGGCCGTCTTCCACTGCACGGCGGGCAAGGACCGGACCGGACTGCTGTCGGCCATTGTGCTGTCGCTGCTCGGCGTGCCCGAGGACACGGTGGTGGCCGACTACGCGCTCAGCCAGGAGGCCATGGGCCGGCTGAAGGAGAAGATCATCAGCAAGTACCCCGACAGCGCCGACATGCTCAACAGCATCGAGGGGGTGTTCTCGGCCGAGCCGGCCAAGATGCACACGCTCCTCTCCTACCTGCACGAGCACTACGGCTCGGTGGAGCGCTACGTGGAGGGGATCGGCGTCGGGCCGGGGGTGGTTGCGGGGCTGCGGGTCGCGCTGCTCGAACCCGTCTCGTCCTCGTAGCACGGACCGCACCCAGGGCTCCGAGTCGTGGCCTGACACCGAGGAGGACTCCCGATGCGCAGCGTGACCTATTCGATGGGCGTCTCACTTGACGGCTTCATCGCTGGTCCGGACGGCGAGTTCGGCTGGACGGAGCCCGACGAGGAGGTCTTTCGCTTCGTCACCGACGAGATACGAGGGATCGACGTCCACCTGCTGGGACGACGGCTCTACGAGACGATGCTGTACTGGGAAGACGCCGACCAGGATCCATCGCTCGACGACGCAATGCTCGAATGGGCCGCTCTGTGGAAGCCGCTCCCAAAGGTGGTGTTCTCCCGCACGCTCTCCGCGGTGCGGGGGAATGCCCGCCTGGCCTCGGGCAGCCTGGCCGAGGAGATTGCGCGGTTGCGGGCCGAGCCGGGGCAGGGCGAGATCGCGATCGGCGGTGCGGCTCTCGCGGCCGAGGCGGCCGAGCTCGGTCTGATCGACGAGTATCGAGCCAGGGTCTACCCGGTGCTGGTCGGCGGCGGCATTCCGTACTTTCCTCGAGGCGAGCGCCGGGTGGATCTCGAGCTCGTCGAGACCCGCACCTTCAGCTCGAACGTCGTGTACCTCCACTACCGGGTGGCCCGCTAGCCGGCTCGTCCGGCTCGTCCGGCGAAGGCCCGGTGGTCGGTCGCTGTCCTAGCTGTCGTCGTCCTCCCGGACGTCGGGTCGCAGGCGGTCGATGGCGGAGGCCAGGGCCAGGTCGAGCAGGGTCAGGCCGCCCGAGTCGTGGGTGCTGAGGGCCAGGTGCACCGTGTTCCACCGGATGTCGATGTCAGGGTGATGGTTGGCCGCCTCCGCCGCCGCGCCGACGGCGTTGACGAAGCGGAGGGCGGCTGCGAAGTCGTGCAACGTGACCGTCGTCCTGAGCTCGTCGCCCTCGCGGGTCCAGGCGATGTGCTGGTCGGCCAGCGCCCGGTCGACGTCGTCGCTGGTGAGCAGGGGCTCCTTCACGGGTGGGTCATGTCCTCGGGCCGCACGGCCTCGTCGAACTGCTCGACCGTGAGCAGGCCGAGCTCGAGGGCGGCCTCGCGCAACGTCGTCCGCTCCTTCTGCGCCTTCTTGGCCACCTTGGCCGCGTCGTCGTAACCGATGATCGGGGTGAGGGCGGTGACCAGCATCAGCGACTCGCGCAGGTGCCGGTCGATCTGCTCGTAGTCGGGCTGGAGGCCCTCGACGCAGAACTCACGGAAGGTGCGGGAGGCGTCGGTCAGGAGGGCGATCGACTGCATGACGTTGTAGGCGATAACCGGCTTGCAGACGTTGAGCTCGAGGTTGCCCCGGCTGCCGGCGCTGGTCACGGCGACGTCGTTGCCGATCACCTGGATGCCGACCATGATCATCGCCTCGCACTGGGTGGGGTTGACCTTGCCCGGCATGATGGACGAACCCGGCTCGTTCTCGGGCAGCAGCAGCTCGCCCAGGCCGCTGCGCGGGCCCGACCCGAGCCAGCGGAGATCGTCGGCGATCTTCATGAGCGACACGGCCAGCGTGCGCAGGGCGCCATGGCTGAAGACCAGGGCGTCGTGCGCAGCCAGGGCGGCGAACTTGTTCGGGGCCGAGACGAAGGGCAGTGCGGTGGCTTCCGCGATGGCTTTGGCCACCCGGTCGGCGAACTCGGGGTGGGTGTTGAGGCCGGTGCCCACCGCGCTCCCGCCCAGGGCCAGTTCGTAGAGGCCGGGCAGCGTCAGCACGATGCGCTCGAGGTCGGCGTTCAGCTGGGCCACGTAGCCCGAGAACTCCTGGCCCAGCGTCAGCGGCACCGCGTCCATGAGGTGGGTTCGCCCGATCTTCGTCACGTCGGCGAAGGCAACCTCCTTCTCGTGCAGGGCGTTGCGCAGCTTCGTCACCGACGGGATCAGGCGGTGCACGATCTCCTCGACCGCCGCGATGTGCATGGCGGTGGGGAAGGTGTCGTTCGACGACTGCGACATGTTCACGTCGTCGTTGGGGTGGATGGGCTTCTTCGACCCCATGACCCCACCGGCCAGCTCGATGGCCCGGTTGGAGATGACCTCGTTGGCATTCATGTTGGTCTGGGTGCCGCTCCCCGTCTGCCAGATGCGCAGCGGGAACTGGTCGTCGAGAGCACCCTTGGCCACCTCGGCCGACGCCTGCTCGATCAGGGCGGCCTTGTCGTCCGCCAACTTGCCGATGTCCCGGTTCACCTTGGCGGCGCAGCCCTTGAGGAGGCCGAAGGCCCGGATCAGGGGTCTGGGCATCGTCTCGGTGCCGATGTCGAAATGGTGCAGCGAGCGCTGCGTCTGGGCGCCCCAGTACCGGTCGGCGGGGACGTCGATCTCCCCCATGCTGTCGCTTTCCACACGAGTCTCGGTCATCGCGAATCAGCTTAGGACGGGCGGAGGCGGGCGATCTCCCGGCTTCAGGTCCCGGTCCAGCGCGGCGGTCGCCGCTCCGCCGAGGCCCGACCGCCTTCGGCGGCGTCCTGGGTCCTGGCGGCGACGAGCCGCATGGTCTCGCCGAAGCGGATGGCCTCGAGCATCGGCATGTGGCGGGTCCGCATCGCCATCTCTTTCATGACGCGCTGCGCCAGGGGCGCTCCGCCGAGGAGGCGCTCGGCCAGGGCACGGGCCTCGTCGAGCAGGGTCTCGTGCGGGACGACCTTCCAGACCAGGCCCATCGCGTGGGCCCGCTCGGCATCGATGCGTTCGCCGGTGAGCAGAAGCTCCATGGCATCCGCCCAGTTGATGCGCTGGGGAAGACGGATGGAGGCAACCACGGCGGGAACGCCGAGCTTCACTTCGGGCAGCCCGAACTCGGCCCGGTCGCTGGCCAGGACGAAATCGCACCAGGTGGCCAGCGTGAGTCCGTACCCGAGGCAATAGCCATTCACGGCGGCGATGACCGGCTTGAACACCTCCCAGCCACTCTCGAAGGAATTCATGGTCGGCTTTTCCCAGAACGTGCCCGCGAACGCACCCGCCGCTCCCGCCCCGTCACGGAGATCCCCGCCGGCGCAGAAGGCGCGTCCGGCGCCGGTCACGATGGCCACCCACGCGTCCTCGTCGTCGCGGAACCGCGTGAATGCCGCGTTCAGGTCGCGCCGCATCTCCGCGTTGATGGCGTTGAGCGCATCGGGTCGGTTGTAGGTGATCGTGGCCACGTGGCCATCGAGTTCGAAGGTGACTGCATCGCTCACGGCGCCAGTCTGCCCGGCCGTGGGCACGGTCGTCGGCGGGAGGGACCGGCTAGCCGGGCGGATGGTCGTCCGGGCAGGCGCCCGGAGGATCGTTGAAGTCGGGATCGAGCACCCAGGCGCCCTGGGCCCAGTCGCCCCGGGCCGGCGCCAGCTTGAGCACCGCGGTCATGTCGGCCAGGAGCGCGTCGGCGTAGCGGGCGCTGCCCTCCGGGCAGAGATGCACGTTGTCGAGCTTGCGCACGCGGATCCATTGGTCCTTCGGCGCGTGGGGATCGCCTTCGGGCGGCAGCCAGGCCGAGAAGCGGTCGCCCGCGAGCATGAGCGAACTGGCGACGGGGAAGTACATGACCCGACCCGGAAAGTACGTGGTCATCTTCTTCGCGATGTTGTTCCAGGCGTTGACGCCGGCCCAGCGCTGCTTGTTGTAGATCGCGTAGTTCGCCTGGTCGGCGGCAGGGATGGGCCCCGACTCGGGGAACTGGGTGAAGATCACGCCCTCCACGCCGTTGCCCGGAGTCAGCATGGTGGCCACGGCCCGCCTGAGGAGGCTGGTGTATTGGGCCGGTTGGTGGAGCGCGTTGGGGCGGGTCGGACCAAACATGTCCCAGCTCCAGGTGGCCACGATGATCTGCGCCTGCGTCCCCTTGATCAGGTTGGGAATGGAGGTCGGCCAGTTGGTGGCGGTGGTCAGCCCGAAGCCGTCGATGGTGCGGGTGAAGGCCGTGGCCTCACCGGTGGCGCCGAGCGCGGCGGTGATGCCGTACGAGGCATCGTGCATCACCGAGTCGCCCAGGATCATGACGCGCAGCGGATCGGCCGCCGTCGGTGCGATGGTGAGGTGAATCGGGACCTGGCCCTTGTAGCCACCGGCGCCGGGCACAGCCTGGCCGGTCTTTGCCGTGAGGTGCGAGGTGCCCACCACGGTGGACGGGTCGGCCACCGCCGGGAAGGTGGCGGTGACGATGATGACGGCCGTGGCCACACCGGCCACCGGCGCGGCCCACCAGCGCACCCAGCCCCGCAGACGAGCCAGGCGGATGGGTCGCTCCACCAGGTAGTAGCTGGCGGTCGACACGGCCAGCGTGACGGCGACCCGGAGGAGGTCGAGTGGCCATTGCGAAAGGCCCGTCCGCTGCCCGTTCAGGTACACGATCACCGGCCAGTGCCACAGGTAGATCCCGTAGGAGATCGTTCCCAAGAAGTGCAGGGGTCGGGCGGCCAGAAGGCGGGCAAAGCGGCCCGGCTGGACGAGTCTCGCATCGGCCACCACGAGGGCGGCCAGACCGGCGCAGAGGAGAAAGCCGCCCTCGAACATGAAGTTCCGCGGCAGCCCCCCCGGCGTCCCGGAGGTCACCCAGAACACGGCGAGGGCGACGGCGGCCAGCGGTCCGACCCGGTGGATCATCCGGCGGGCCTTCCGGCCCGGCTGCGGCCGGGCCGCGGCCACGAAGGCCAGGGTGGCCCCGGCCATCAGGTCGAAGAGGCGGGTATCGGTTCCGTAGTAGATCCGCGAGGGATCGACACCGGGATCGAACAACACGGCCATCAGCACGGCGGAGAGCAGTCCGAGGGTGACCGTGAGGATCATCCCCGTGCGCCGCCAGGCGCCGCGGGCCACTCGGAACAGCAGCAGGAGGACGAGCGGCCACACCAGATAGAACTGCTCCTCGATCGCCAGTGACCACGTGTGCTGCAGAGGCGAAGGCGCCGAGAACTGCGCGAAGTACGACTGGTGGGCGTAAATGAGGTGCCAGTTGTTGGCGTAGAGCAGCGTCCAGATGGCGTCGCCCCGCAGCCCGGAGAGATCGATCAGCCCGTTGGCGCCCGGCCCGCCGAAGATGGCGTTGAAGATGAGGTAGAGGGCCAGCGCGGCGACGACCAGGAACAGTGCCGGCAGCAGCCGCTTGGCCCGACGGGCCCAGAACGACCCGAGATTGATGCGGCCGGAGCTGGCCCACTCCTCGAGCAGGAGTGTGGAGATGAGAAAGCCGGAGAGGACGAAGAACAGGTCCACGCCCAGGTAACCGCCCGAGGCCCAGCCGAGCTGGAGGTGGTAGGCCACGACGCCGATGACCGCGACGCCGCGCAACCCGTTGAGCGCCGGCAGGTGTCTCCCGGTGACGGCGGTGGTGTTCGTGGCCGCCGCGGGAGCCTGGGCCAGTTCGACTGCGTCGAGGCTCATGGGCGCTCCAGGATGCACACATCGGGAGCGCGACCGGGGCGGAGCAGGTAGTCGACCGCCTCGACCAGACCGGGGTCCGCGGCGTCCTCGCCGGCGGTGAGGTCGAGCGCGAGTCGGGGGCCATTCCCCGCCACCGGCCTGGGCCGGTTCACCGCACCGGGCACCGGGTAGATCGGGCCCGCACTCTGTGCCATGCCGACAGTCCACATCTCCCGGCACAAGGCAATGGCCTCGAGGTGTGCCGGCCCGAAGGGAGGTGCGAAACACAGGAGGGAACGGCCATTGCAGAGAAGGTCCAGCGAGGTCATGTCCCGGGCCAGCACCGTGGGGTGGCGGCTGTCCCCGCCGTCCAGGCCGACACGGACGCCGAGGAGGCCCTGGGAGACCGTGCCGGCCACGGCGCCGGCCAGCACCAGGGGGTCACCGGCGGGGCCGTCACGCACGATCAGGGCACCCGCTCCCCCGGCCTGGGCGGCCGCAGCCCGCTCCTGCATCCCGACCACATCGTCGCCCGTCAGGAACCACCCTTCCACGGCGAGGCAGGTTAGGTCCGCACCCACCACCCACCGGTGTCATGGGCCAGTCCGGCCTGGGCCAAGCGTTCCAGGCGCCCGCACAGGGAGGGCAGATCGAGACCGGTGAACCGGACCAAATCGTCGAGGGACGTGGGGTCGGCGGACAGGGCGTCGTAGACGGCCTGATCCTCTCCGGGGTCAGGACGGTGCGGGTCCCCGCCGGTTGAAGACTCCTTGGATGCGGCGGGTGGCGAGACCCGGATGCCGACGAGGGAGAGGGCCACGAGGATGTCGGCGGTCGAGCAGGCGGGAAAGGCTCCATCGGCCAGGAGGGCGTTCGTGCCTTCCGACGTGGCGCTGCGGATCGAACCGGGCACCGCACCGACCGGAATGCCCAGATTGACCGCCGCATCGACCGTGTGGCGGGCTCCCCCGTGATGACGGCTCTCGACCACGACGACGACGTCGCTCAGGGCGGCCAGGAGACGATTGCGGACGGGAAAGCGCCAGCGCTCGGTGCGTACACCGGCAGGTGACTCCGACACCACGGCGCCGCGCTCGGCCACTCGATGCCACAGGCGGGCATGACGGGCCGGGTACGGCTTGTCCAGGCCGCCGGCCACCACGCCGACGGGTGGAGCGCTCGCCCCACAGGCACCCTCGTGGGCCGCGCCGTCGATCCCGAGGGCCAGCCCCGAGACGATGCTGACCCCGGCCGCGGCCAGATCGGCCCCGAACTGCGCGGCGACACCAATCCCGTAGCGCGTCGGAGCTCGGGTGCCGACCAGCGCCACCGTGGCCGGGGCTCGGAGGGCCAGGGGGTCGCCGACACAGAACAGGACGGCGGGCGGCTGCGGATCGCGTCGTAGGCGCTCGGGGTAGGAATCATCGTCGGCCAGCATCACTCCGATGCCGCGCTCGGCGTGCAGTTGCCAGACGCGCAGCACGTCGCGCTCGGTGGCACCCTGCGTGGCACAGAGCCTGCGCCAGGCATCTGGGGGCCGGTCTTGGGCCAGGGCGCTGCGCAATGTCGCCGGACCGACGTTGGCGGTCGAGGCCAGGGCCGCGGCGTAGGCCTCTTCAGGCAGATCGAAGCTCATGCGACCACCGCCGCCCGTGCCGCCCGGAGGGACAGCGCCTCGGACACGTGCATGAAGGAGACGACATCCTCGCCGGCCAAGTCGGCCAGGGTGCGAGCGACCCGCGAGACCTTGTGCAGGCCGCGGGCACTCAGGTCGCCCGAGCGAAGCTTCGCGCTCAGGAGTGCACGGGCCTCCGGTGAGACCGGCACGCCCTCCTGTCCTCCCCGGGCCCGGGCTCGCGCCTGGGCCGCACCGACTCGCTCTTTCACGGAACGAGACGGTTCCGTCGGGGCCTCGGAGAGGAGGTCGTCGGGATTGGGACGGCTGAGGGGAACCACGAGATCGAATCGATCGACCAGCGGTGCCGACAGGCGCCGCCGATAGCGGGCCCGGACAACGGTGCTGCACGTGCAGGCACCCTCGTACATTCCTTCGCCGCATGGGCATGGATTCATCGCGGCCACGAGGAGGAACTTCGCCGGAAAGGTGACGGTGCCACCGGCCCGGCTCACCCGGATGATCCCTTCCTCGAGCGGTTGGCGAAGGGCCTCCAGCGCGGCAACGGGAAACTCGCCGAGCTCGTCGAGGAACAGCACCCCACGGCTGGCCAGGGTCACCTCGCCCGGACGGAGCGACCAACTCCCACCACCGACGAGCGACACGATGGAGGATCGATGGTGGGGTGCGCGGAATGGCGGTCGATCGGAGATCGCACCACCGGGAAGGTCTCTCCCGGCGGCCGAATGGATTCGGGTCACGTCCAGTGCTTCCTCAGTCGTCAGCGGTGGCAACAGGCCGGGAAGGCGCTCGGCGAGCATGGTCTTTCCCGAGCCCGGAGGGCCGATCATCAGCAGATGGTGGCGGCCGGCCGCGGCGACTTCGACGGCGCGGCGGCCGAGCGCCTGTCCGCGCACGTCGACCAGGTCGGGCTCCCGAGCTGGTGTGCCCGTCTCGACCGGAGGAGGAGGGTCCGGCCAATCGCCACGCCCTCGCAGCAACCAGACCAGCTCACCCAGGGTCTCGGCACCGCTCACGAAATCACCCCGGACGAGAGCGGCCTCGCGCAGGTCACAGAGCGGCACGACCATGCTCAAGGGCGCCATGGCGTCGGCCAGGGCGACCATACCGGGGACGTGGCGGAGAGAGCCGTTCAGGCCCAGTTCGCCACAGAAGGCACGGCCGTCCAGACACGACGTGCTCAGCTCACCGTTCGCCACCAGGACGCCGATGGCGATCGGCAGGTCCAGCCCGGCCCCTCCCTTGCGGATCCCAGACGGCGCCAGGTTGATGGTGACCCGCCGCAGCGGCCACGACAGGCCACTCGAGAGGATCGCGGCGCGCACCCGGTCACGGGATTCACGAACGGCGGCATCGGGCAAGCCGACGATGGTGAAACCGGGCAGGCCGTTGGACACGTGGACCTCGACGGCCACCGGAGTGCCGACCGCGCCACTGAGGGTGGCCGACGCAATGGAAGCGAGCATGCCGGAGAACGGTCGCCGGTTCTCGAAACAATGTCGGCCGGCTCTGCAGACCGGGTCTGCCGCGGCGGCACGATCGCCCGCCTCCGGCCAGGAGGGCCGAGGGGAGGATTGTAGGGTTTGCTCATGGCGCATGAAACCAGCACGGGCTCGTCCCCCATCGTGAAGGGCCTCATGAACAACCTCCGAGAGGTCCTGCCCGACGATCAGCGACCGACGCTCGAGCAGTACGCGCAGCAGGCTGAAGCCTCGACTCCGAAGGGCGACTTCAAGAGAGCCCGTTACTGTCTGCACTGGGCGGTGAAGACAGCCGAGAGCCCCAAGCATTCTCACCTCGCAGGTGTGGCGATCCGCCTCAAGGAGAAACACAAGGCCTGGCAAGACATCTGGCTGGGCACGGAATTTGGCTCGCAGGCGGAGGCTGGCGTCGGCCAGGTCTCGCACGAAGTCAAGGGCGATCAAAAGATCGGACCGGGCGAAGAGATCGAACTGCTCTGGGTCGAGGAAGCAACTGACGTCGCGAAGAGCGCCGCCGAAAAGTCCGGGTGGGAGAACGTGGCCTGGGAGGACCTCCTGCAAGAGGTCCTCAAAATCAGTTAAGGCCTTGCATTCCTCGCTACGGGGATGAACCGGTGTTGATCAGGGCCTCGAGCGATGCTGATGCGGCCGAAATCGCATCGCTCCTCAACGCGCTGGTCGCCACAACGACGATCGAATGGACCATGACGCCTCGAACGGTGGAGGAGGCCCAGGAGTGGTGTCGTGCGCACGAGGTTGTCCTCGTTGCCGAGGACCACGGTGAGGTCGTGGGGGTCGCAGCCTTTGGGTGGTTCCGCGACGTCGTCAAGTGGCCGGGCTATCGCTTCACCGTCGAGAACACCATCCACGTTCGCGAAGACCGATGGGGCTCTGGAGTTGGCGAAGCGCTCATGCACGCCCTTATCGACAAGGCTCGGGACACCGGCAAGCACACGATGATCGCCGGTATCGACAGCACGAACGAGGCCTCGATTCGATTCCACCGACGACTCGGGTTCACCGAAGTGGCGCGCATGCCCGAAGTTGGTACCAAGTTCGGTCGCTGGCTGACTCTCGTCATGCTCCAGATCACGCTCGACGAGGACGCGGCTCCGCCTGACGATTAAAGGCCGATGGTTCGCTGTTCGCTGTTCGCCGTCGGCTGGCTCCGGGTGTCCTTAGAATGCGGCGATGCCCCAAGACAGCCTGGCCCAGCAGGAGCGCACCACCCTCTGCGACATCTTTGTCGAACTTGGTTCGGATGCGCCGACGCTGTGCGAAGGCTGGTCGACGGCAGATCTGGCTGCCCACCTCGTCGTCCGTGAACGGCGGCCCGATAGCGGGCCCGGGCTCGTCTGGCCCCGACTGGCCGGATACACCGACAAAGTGCGAACCAGCGTCCGGGATCGCACGTCGTGGGAGGAGCTCGTCGAGACGGTTCGGCGCGGGCCGCCGATGCTGCTCCGTCCTTTCGACGGGGCGATGAACACGATCGAGTACTTCATCCACGTGGAGGATGTTCGCCGCGCACAGAACGGCTGGGAGCCCCGGCCACTCGACCCGGCGTTGGCCGATGCCCTCTGGGCGCGTGTCGGTCCCGGAGGCATGGCGAAGAAGGTTCCGGCCACGATCGTGATTTCCTCGCCGGGTCGAGAGGACAAAGAGCGCGGCACCGGACCACGCCTCACTCTGGCTGGTGACCCGGGCGAACTGACCCTGTTCGGCGCTGGTCGGCAGGGAGCAGCCAGGGTCGAGATCAGCGGCGACGAAGGGCTCGCCGCCCAGCTGCGGGCGGCGTCGCTCGGCGTCTGATCTTTGAAGCTGCGGCTGTGGGAGGGGGGTGCCGCGTCCAGCGGGCGGGCGTGGGTCAGGTCTGCTCGTCGAGGAAACGCCGCACCGCAGTGGGAGAGGTCAGCTCGACGACACGGAGACGTTCGTGGAATCGCTCGACAGCCCGGTCCAGCCTTGGACGACTGTCGACCGGGTAGCGCCACACCCACTTGAGGAACTCGAAATCGATCCGCTCGGGACAACCCTCGGCCTGGATCGCTCGTCCGTGGTTCCGCAGGCTCCGCATGAAGGCACGGAAGGTGCAGCGCCACCTGGGCAGAGTGAGCACGATCACCGTGTCGGCTCTCGAAAAGCGGACGTCAAGCGTGGCTCCGTAGTTGCCGTCTGCGATCCAGCTGTCGCCCGAGACGAGCTCCACCTGGAGGTCTCGCCATTCGTCTCTCGGAGTCTCGACCCATCCGGCATTCCAGAAGTGCTGATCGAGGTGGATAACGGGGAGTCCAGTTCGAAGGCCGAGTTCGTCAGCGAAGGTGGACTTCCCGACCCCTCCGGGTCCCACGATCGCCACGCGCCTCATTCGAAGAGTCTGGCTTGCTCCGCTGGCGGCTGAGGCCCGTCCTACTCGTCGCCGCCCGCGTAGTCAGCCTTGGACTCGTGCCATATTCGCTTCTGCGTGTAGTCCTGGCTGCCGCACTTTGCGCATGACTTGTAGACAGCCACCTGGCTGGCCATGGATGCATTTCGATCCACCATCGCATCGACCCCAGCAATGGACGTCAGTTGGTCGTATCCATCTGTCGAGCCGCCAATCGTGCCGGACATTCCCTTGGCCCTCGTCTTGGCGAAGTAGCGGGGGACCTTCCATGAGTACCCGCAGGATTTGCACGTACGAAGCAGCTCAGGCCGGCTGATTCCACGAAGGAGACTTCGAAATCCGTCGCTCATCTGCAGCACTGTAGGGCGTACGCCTCGGCGAACTCCTGCTGAAGAACGTTCGGGGCTTCTGGGCGGCCCGTGACGACCAGGCGGTCGTCCTACCAGCCGCTCGCCGCGATGATCGGAGCATTGATTTTGGTGCCCACCATGTCACCGTCGTTCGGCGCATCGCCGTAGTTGTCCACGATCCCGTTGGCCGAGGCGACCCAGTAGCCGCCACCGTCGGACGTCGTGAAGATGGCGCTCGCCGTATTCAGTCCTCCCAACTGGCCGACCGGACTCCCGAAGTTGCCAGCATCGCCGAATGGCGCAACAGCACCATTGGCGAAGAGGATCCAATAGCCACGGCCATCCGGTGTCCGCACAGCAGAGGTCACCGGCACGCTCTGAGGTCCCGGGGCGCCGAAGTAGTGCGCGTCACCGAACGTGTAGACGTGTCCGGTCTGAGTCACCAGCCAGTATCCGTTGCCGCTGGCGTCGGGCATGACGGCAACTGCCGCCCCGGAGCATCCGCCGATCCCCGGACACGAGCCGGCGAACTTGGCGTCGCCGAAGGCAAAGACACCGCCGTCCGACGCCACCATGAAGTAACCCCCGCCGTCGGCCGACGGAACCATGCCCACGATGGGGGCGTCGAGCGAATTCGACAATCCCGAGCCGCTGGGGTGGATCCCAAGGCCCGGGATCGAGCCGTAGAAGCCGGCGTTGAAGGCAAAGACACCGCCGTCCGACGCGTCAAGCCAGTACCCGGTCTTGGCAGCCGTGGGGACGATGCCGACGACCGGTCGCTGGAGGTGCAGCGACCCGGTGGACCCGTAGAACTGGGCGGAGCCGAAGGTGAAGATGCCGCCATCGGAACCCACGAGCCAGTAGCCATGCTGGGCCGGAGCGGGCGGGGGTGCCGGGGCAGTCCCATAGGTGAAGGGAGCCGTCTGTGACGCGGTACCTGCGATCCCAGTGGCCGACACCGTGACGGTTCCGCTGCCCGCAGGGACGACGACGGTGGCCGAGGTGCCTGATGCGGAGACAACGGTCGCCTGCGCGGAACCGAAGTAGATGTCGGCATGCTCGAGACCGAGGCCCGAGACAGTGACCTGGGCTCCCGCGTAGCCGGGACTCACTGCGGACACCGAGGTGCACGTGAGTCCGCCGGCGATCGGCGTCCCGATCCCGGTCGCCGCGTCGTAGCCGGTCAGCGCCGGGAAGTCGCCGTTATTCGATCCGGTCAGGTCCGTGTCACCCTGGGTGATGTCATTGAAGGCGGTCCCGTACGAGCCATCTGAGTAGAGGCTGTAGAGCAAGGGTGTGAACAGCCCGACGCGACCGCAGCTCGAGTCCGTGTCAGCGACCATGGCACCCATGAACGGTGCGGCGAAGCTGGTGCCGCCGGCCTCGGCCCACCCTCCATTGACGTAGATCACCATGGGGACGCCGGCGTTGGCCGAGATGTCGGGGACTTCGCGGCATTCGGTGCCACAGGGCTCGGTCGTCTGCCATGCGTAGAGGTGGGGTTGGGAGCTCTGTGGGGTCTCGTAGATGGACATCCCTCCCGTTCCGGCACCCTCGTCATTCATTGACTCGGCGCAGGAGAGGCTCTCGTCATCCTGGCAGCTGTTCCAGACCGTCTGATCGGATGCGGAGTCGTCGAGAAGGTCCGTCCCGCCGACCGCGGTGACCCACGGATCGGAGGACGGGTACTGGACGGCAAGGGCCGTCGACCCGTTCTCGGGGAGGCACGCTTCGGATCCCGAATCACCGGTGGCGGCAAAGATCGACTGGCCCTGCGCGGATGCTCGCTCGAAGAGGGTGGTGAACGCAGCCTGGAGACCGGCGGCCTCGGCCTGAGGCTCACACATCCCCCAGCTGGTCGAGACGACCTGGGCCGCGTCGGCACTCACGATCTCGTTCCAGATGTCGAATTGCCCTTGGGCGGTGTTCGGGCCCTGGTAGGAGATGACGCTGGCCTTGGGAGCTTGGGTCATGACCTGCTCGACGTCGAGGTCGGCTTCGACGGTCCCGTCCGCATCGACCGTGCCGCCGGTGTCGACGTTTTGAACAGTGAAGGGGTTGGTCAGCCCGAAGCAGGACTTGTAGGTGTTGATGTCCGAAGCACTGGCCTGTGCGGGTTCGTAGAGTCCGATGGTCTCTCCGGTCCCGTTCTGGCCCGCCGAGAGCAGCGAGTTGACGCCGTAGGCAGAACCCACTTGGTCCATCGTGTACGAGCCGTCGTGAGCCTCGTTGTTCGCCGCGGTGCATGGGCTGAGCCCATCCGCGTCGGGCTGGTCCACCTGCGGAGCCTTCTCGAGGTCGCGCGGGTTGTCGACCACGCTCGCAGGCGTGCTTTGACCGGTGGTGTTGAGGCCGATGATCGAGGTGATCGTCGAGCCGAGGTCTGCCGGCACGAGCGGAGCGGAGGACGCCACATACCCGGTGGATCCACTGCGCAGGCGATACCTCTCGAAGCGGGTCCCGAGAGCCGTTGAGAGTTTGGAAGCCGGGGCATCGATGCTCACCACGGAGCCCGAAACCGATGGCGTGAGGCCCTGGCCTCGCAGCCAGGACGTCACTGCGGCGATGTCAGTTGGCGACGGCGCGAACTCCTTCTCGAACTGGCCGGGGGCCAGCCAGTGGTGAAAGTCGGGAGAGTCGGGATCGCTCTGCCCGTGGAGCAGCGTGGTCAGCGCCGCCTCGTTCGAAGGTGGGAGCACCACACTGAGGGGGAGGTTCTGCGTGGCCGGCACCAAGCCGGTCGCAGAGGCGCCCGCGGGAGCGTTTCCCGGTGACAACGCGTCGGGCCGGACCATGGCTGCGCCGGCCGAGCCGGTGCCCAACGGGGGCGATGCCACGCCGGCGCCCAGAACCGTTCCAGCGCCCAGAACGGCGCCAAGCAGCAGACTGCGGAGCGAACGGTGCCCACCCTGCGCGCGCGGTTCCACGTCGATTCCCCTCCGGAGCCTCACACTTCGAGTACCTAGGGAGTATCGACGCCTCCGGGGCCGAAGGACCCGGTTTCAGTCGGATCGACCGAGGAGTTGTCCGGTTGTTGGTGTTCGGCCTAGCGCTTGGGCGGAGGTGGCGGCAGCTCCGACGCCGGCGTGGCGCCGTTCGTGACCGGTGCACTGAGGTCCTCGTTGCGCAGGGTCGTGAGCAGCACCTCGGCTGCCCCCATGAGGCTGGTCGCCTCGTAGGGCACGACCACCTTGGCGTTGTTGGACGCCGCGATGTCCTGGAGCGCCTTCAACTGCAGCACGGCCAGCGTGTGCGGATTGATGGTGGCGGTGTCGATGGAGTTCAAACGGGCCGCCTCGCCCTGACCGCGCAACTCGAGCGCCTTCTTCTCACCCTCGGCCTGCAGTTCCAGCACCTTCATCTCGGCCTCGGCCCGCAGGATGGCGGATGACTTGGCACCCTCGGCCTCGAGGACTGCCGCCTGCTTGCGCCCGCCGGCCTGGTTGACGGCGGCCGTCTGCTCACCCTCTGACTTGAGAATGAGCGCCCGCTTGTGCTGCTCGGCTTCCTTCTGCTCCGACATCGCCTGAACCACGTTCGACGGCGGTGTGATGTCGAGGATCTCGATCCGGTTGAGACGCACCCCCCACTTGGCCGTGGCGTCGGCCATGTGGTCCTGCATGCGACTGTTGATCATCTCGCGCTCGGACAGGGCCTGGTCGAGGGACAGCTCGCCGAAGACGGCTCGCAGTGCCGTGCGCGAGAGCTGGTCGACAGCCAGCTGGAAGTCGTTGATCTCGTACAGCGCTGACTTCACGTCGATCACCTGACAGAAGATCGTCGCGCTCACCTGGAGCGAGACGTTGTCCTTCGTGATCACCGCTTGCTGGTCACCCGTCATGGGGAACTCGCGGACGTCGATCTTTTCCATCTTGTCGATGAAAGGGGTCAGGATGTGCAGCCCAGGCTGCTGGACGGATTTGAACTCGCCGAGCCGCTTGATCACCCCGACGCTGCCCTGTTGGACGATCTTGAGGCAGCCGGAGAGGAGCCACAAGGCCAACGCCCCACCGACCACCACGGCCAGGAATGTGATCAGGGCCACTTCGAAGACTCCGCCAATGATCATGGTGAGCCCCCTTTCTATGTTTGTCAGACCTCCGTCGGGAATACGACGAGCAGCCCGCGCTCGATCCCAGCCACGACGACGTCGGTTCCCACCGGCACGGTCGCTTCGGGGTCGAGGGAGATAGCTTGCCACTCCTCGCCGCGAGCACGGACGCGGCCAGGAATATGGGCTCCGTCGATCTCCCGGGTCACCAAGGCCGTCTCACCGACCATCCCCTGTACGCCGTTCAGCACGGCTCCACTCTATTCAGCGGCCGATGAAAACGGGATCCCGCTTCTGCGTGAAGGCAGCCAGGGCCTCATTTGTGTCCTTGGTCGAGAAGTTCAGCGCCTGGCAGCGAGCCTCGTTCTCCACGGCCTGCTCCATGGAGCTCATGGACGAGGCGTGCAGGAGGGTCTTGGTCATGGACAGGGCGAGCGGTGGGCCGGCGGCGAGGGCACCGGCCCAGCCGTCGACGAAAGCGTCGAGCTCCTCGACCGGCAGGGCCCGATTCACCAGGCCGATCTCGGCGGCTTCGGAGCCGCTCCACATCCCGCCGAACAGTGCGATCTCCTTGGCCCGGGCCAGCCCGACGAGGCGGGGCAGGAGCCAGGAGGCCCCGTTGTCGAGCGAGAGGCCGCGCTTGGCGAAGATCATCGACAGCCGCGCCGTCTCGCTGCAGACGCACAGGTCGCAGCCGAGGGCGAGCGACAGACCGGCCCCGACCGCCACGCCGTCGACCTTGGCGACGGTCGGCTTCGTGATCCGGTGCAGGGCCAGGGCCACGTCGCCCAGGCGCCGCATGCGAGACAAGCCCGAACGGTTCGGGTCGGTGGCCGGCCCCTCGGGGTCGGACAGGTCTGCACCCGAGCAGAAGGCCCCGCCGGCCCCGGTGAGAACCATGACGCGGTCATCGGGTTCGGCCTCGATCTCCACGAAAATCTGCTCGAGCTCGCTCAGCATCTTCCCGCTGGCCGCGTTCTTGCGCTCGGGGCGGTTCATGGTGACTGTGACGACACCGTCCTTGCGCTCGACAATGAGGGTCTCCATGCCCAACGACGATAGGCGGAGCGTCTTCAGAACGCACTTTCGAAGATGTGCAAGGCGTGCCAGTCCGCCGCGGCCACGTCGAAGCGCACGTGGTCGTAATACACGCTCTGGCCCTGCAGGTAGATGGTGGCCAACCGGCGTAGACGGCGTTGTTTCGCCGGGGTGACCGCCTCGAGCGGATGGCCGTGCGAGTTCGACGACCGCGCCTTGACCTCGCACACCACGAGGGTCAGGCAGCCGGGCGGGTTGCGGCGGGTGCAGAGGATGTCGATCTCACCCTGCACGCAGCGCCAATTCCGGGTCAGGACCGTGTACCCGTTCTCTGCGTACCAGGTGGCGGTGGCGTCCTCCGCCATGTGTCCGAGGATCATCCGACGTGTGCTCACGCCGGAGAACGGTCGCCGTCCTTCCTCAGAGTTCCTGTTCTGGCAGGCGCTCGATGTTGACGTCCCGGAAGGTGACGACCCGGACCTCGGGCACGAAGCGGGCCGGGCGGTACATGTCCCAGACCCAGGCGTCACGGAGCTCGAGCTCGATGCAGGCCGGCGTGGTGTCGGAGCGCACCTTCAACGAGACGTCGTTCGCCAGATAGAAGCGACGCTCCGTCTCGATCACGTAGGTGAAGACCGGAAGGACCGCACGATATTCCTGGACCAGCCCGAGCTCGATCTCGGACTCATAGCGCTCGAGGTCTTCCTCGCTCATGCGGCGCCGTCGCTACTCGTCGGCTGTCTCCGGGGCAGTCTCTTCCGACTCGTCGGTCACCTCGGTGTCCTCGATGGCATCGACGTCGATCTCCTCGACGTCATCGAGCTCTGCGGCCTCATCGACCTCTTCGACCTCTTCGACCACCGACCCGGCGGCAGCTGCCTCCGCCGCCTTGCCCCGGGGGATGCGGCGCTCTTTGATCTTCGCCGCCTTCCCGTGCCGATCGCGCAAGTAGTAGAGCTTGGCCCGCCGGACGTCGCCCAGCGTGGTGACCTCGATCTTGGCGATGGTGGGCGAGTGCACCGGGAATGTGCGCTCGACGCCCACGCCGAAGCTCACCTTGCGCACGGTGAACGTCTCTTGGACCCCGCCGCCCTGGCGCCGCATCACCGCACCCTGGAACACCTGGACCCGCTCTCGGGTGCCCTCGACCACGCGCACGTGGACCTTGACCGTGTCGCCGGGGCGAAACTCGGGGATGTCGTCGCGCAGACTGTCGCGGTCGATCGTTTCGGTGGGGTGCATGAAAGGCGTCCTTCGGTCACTCCGGCTCGGTCGGTTGGGGCTCCCCCAGCCCGGGGCCGGACGGAACATCGTAGCCGTGCTCGACCAGGACACGCACGTCGTCGGGCCCCAGCCCCACGTCCGTGACCAGGCGCTCCAGCAGATCGGGCCGGCGCTCGGCCGTCCGGAGCAAGGCCTGGGTGTGCCGCCAGGCCGCCACGGCGCCGTGGTCTCCCGAGCGCAGGACATCGGGCACCGGCCAATCGCGGAATTCGGCCGGGCGGGTGTACTGGGGGTATTCGAGCAGCCCAGCCGTGAAGCTGTCGTCGAGCGCCGAGTCCTCATTGCCCAGCACGCCCGGCAACAGCCGGGCCACCGCCTCCACCACGACGAGGGCGGCCAGCTCACCGCCGGCCAGGACGTAGTCGCCCACCGACAGCTCGCCGTCCACCAGGTGGTCCGCCACCCGCTGGTCCACCCCCTCGTAGCGCCCGCACAGCAGCGAGAAGCCGCTCGGCCCGTTCTGGGCCAGCCCGGCCAGCTCGGCCGCCACCGACTGGTCGAAGCGACGCCCACCTGGACTCAACAGGTAGAGCGGCCGGGGCAGGTCGGGCACGGACTCGACGCTGCGGAAGAGCGGTTCGGCCATGAGCACCATGCCGGCTCCGCCGCCGAAGGGACTGTCGTCCACCGACCGGCGAGGGTCGTCCGCTCCGGCCCGCAGGTCGTGCACCCGCACCTCGAGGGCGCCGCCCTCCTGGGCCCTCCCGAGCACCGACGTGCCGCAGTAGCCGGCGACGGTGTCGGGGAAGATCGTGAAGACATCGATGCGCATGCCGGTCCGGTTCCGTCCGCTCACACGTCGAGGAGGCCGTCGGGGATGTCGACGAGCACCGTTCTCTGGCCGGCGTCGTGCGCGGTGACGAACGTGAGCGGGATGAGGCCGCCCGACTGGAGCACGAGGAGGTCGCTGGCCGGGTTGGCCTCGACCGCGGTCACCAGGCCGAGCTCGTTGCCCACGGCGTCGCGCACGCTGGCTCCGACCAGTTCGTGCACCCACAGCGCGCCGGGAACCTCGAGCGGCTCCGCCTCGAGCTCCACCCCGCGCAGCCCCTCGGCCGCCGTGCGGCCCTCGATGCCGTCGAATTGCACGATGAAGCGGTCCGCGCCGAAGGGCTTGGAGGACGCGACGGTCAGGATGCCACGGGGCGACACCAGTTCCGAACCCGGAATGAGCCGCGAGAGCTGGTCCGTCCAAAGCTGGACGACCACCTCGCCCCGCAGGCCATGGGCCTTGGTGACCCGGCCGACCTTGAGCAGGTCAGTCGTCGACGATGTCCACGCTGGCCTGGACGCCGTCCTTGACGCCGGCCACGTTCACGAGCGTGCGGATGGCTTGCGCCGTCCGTCCGCGACGGCCGATGACCCGGCCCATGTCGTCCGGGGCCACGTGGAGGCTCATGCGCAGCCCGCCCCGCCGCTCGTCGGTGTCGATGACGACGGACTCGGGGTCGTTCGAGAGCGACTTGGCCAGGTAGGTGAGCACGGCCAACGGCGTGCCGCCGTCGAATGCGCTGAGCTCGTTGCCCTGGTTGCCCTCGTTGTCCGCGTTGCCCTCACCGGCCTCGTTGACAATGTCGTCGATCTCGTCCTGCTCGTCGTCGTCGTCCTCGAACTCGTCGTCGAACTCGTCGTTGACGTCGTCGTCGACGTTGCCGTCGTTGCTGCCGCCCGACCCGGTCTGGTTGATGTCGCCCGCTTCGTAGAGGTCGGTCACTTGGCCGCCCTCGCCGCTGCGAACTCGTCCCAGGCGCCGGAGGTCTTCAGCAGGCGCTCGACCCGCTCGGTGGGCTGGGCACCGTTGACCAGCCACTTCACGGCCTTGGCGTTGTCGATGTGGATCACGGCGTCGGGCTCGGCCGTCGACGAGCCGCGAGGGGCGTAGGTGCCCACGATCTCGAGGAAGCGCCCGTCACGGGGCGACCGGCTGTCGGCGGCCACCAGGCGGTAGGTGGGCTGCTTCTTCTTTCCCATCCGCACGAGGCGGAGCTTCACTGCCACGGATTGGTTCCTCTCAACTGGGTCTCATCGCACTGGTTCATTGCATTGGGTCATTGCACTGGGTCATTGCATTGGCGATGCAGGAGCACCGCCGGGACACGAACCGGGCGCGACCTGGGCGCGCCGGGGGACCATTGTTGCAGATAGCGGGCGTGGCGGGACTACCGGCCTTTCGGCGGGGTGACCCGGCCCCCTTTCTTCTTCTTCTTGGTGCCCTTGTTGCCGCCGATGACGGGCTGGGCCGGCCCGGGCGCAGGCAGCCCGGGGAACGAGCCCGGCAGCTCGCCCGACTCCCCCATGAGCTGGGAGAGCATGTCGAAGTCGGGCTGTCCGGGGCCACCGGCGCCGGCCGCCTGTTGGGCCAGCTTCCGGGCGGCCCGGCCGCCCATCCCGGCCATGTTGGGCATCCCGGGGAGGCTCGGCATGTTGCCCGAGGCCATCCCCTTCATCATCTTCTGCATCTCCTTGAACTGCTTGAGGAGCGTGTTGACGTCCTGGATCGTGGTCCCCGAGCCCCGGGCCACCCGGGAGCGGCGGGAGCCGTCCATGAGGGACACGTCCTCGCGCTCGGCCGGGGTCATGGAGCAGACAATGGCCTCGACCCGGCCCACCTCGCGGTCGTCGATGGACCCTGCGGCTTCGCGCATGTCCTTCGACATGCCGGGCATGAGGCGCATGAGTCCGCCGAGCGAGCCCATCTTCTTGACCTGGCGCAGCTGGGACAGGAAGTCGTCCAGCGTGAACTGGCCCGACATGAGGCGGCCGGCGCTCTTGGCCACCTCGTCGGTGTCCATGGTGCGCTCGGCCTGCTCGATGAGGCTGAGCACGTCGCCCATGCCGAGGATGCGGTCCGCCATGCGGTCCGGGTGGAAGAGGTCGAAGTCCTCCAGGCGCTCGCCCGTGCTGGCGAAGGCGATCGGCCGGCCGACCACACCCTTGACCGAGAGCGCCGCGCCGCCGCGGGCGTCGCCATCGAGCTTGGTCAGGATGACGCCGCTGAGCTCGAGCGTGTCGTGGAACGCCTTGGCCGTGGCCACGGCGTCCTGGCCGATCATGGCGTCGATGACCAGGAACGTGTAGTGCGGCTGGGTCGCCGCGCTGATGTCCTTGATCTGCTGCATCAACTCGCCGTCGACGGTGAGGCGGCCCGCCGTGTCGATGATGCAGATGTCACGGCCGAGGCGGCGGGCCTCCTCGAGTCCGGCCTTGGCGCACGAGACCGGGTCGGTCGGCTCGCTGAACACGGTCACGCCCGCCTGCTCGCCGAGGACGCGCAGCTGCTCGACGGCGGCGGGGCGCTGGAGGTCGGCCCCGACCAGCAGGGGGTTGCGCCCCTGCTGCTTCCACCACTTCGCGAGCTTGGCCGAGGTGGTCGTCTTGCCGGCGCCCTGCAGGCCGGCCATCAGCACGACGGTGGGCGGGCGGCTGGCGTAGGTCAGCTTGAGCGTCTCGCCGCCGAGGACGCCGATCAGCTCCTCGTGCACCGCCTTGATGACCTGCTGGCCCGGCGTGAGCGACTTGGACAGCGACTCGGCGCTGACCCGGAGGCGGATGCCGTCGCAGAAGCGGCGGGCCACGGAGAGCTCGACATCGGCATCGAGCAGGGCGGTGCGGATCTCCTTGAGCGCCTCGTCCAGATCGGCGTCGCTGATACGCCCCTTGCCCCGGAGCCGGGTCGAGATCCGCTCCAGGCGATCGGAGAGGGCGTCGAACATGTCCGACCAGATTAGCGGGGACGCCCGTACGCTCTCCGTGCATGAGCTTCACGGCGCTGCGCTTCGTCCCGTACGGGTCGCTCGGGGCGGCGCTGCCGAGCGTGGTGGTGGACGGGTCGCCGGCCGAGGGGACGGTGCTGTGCCTGTCCCACTGGCCCGGGATCGAGTGCCCGGCCGAGTTCTGGGCGGACCTCTCGGCCGAGATGGCCTTCCTCTTCGTGGACGCAGGCGAGGGCGGGGGCGTGGGCGGGACGGCCTCGGTGGTGTCGAACAACCACTTCGACCAGGACGGGCTGGTCGGGGTGTTCGCGCTCAGCTCCCCTGACGAGGCCCAGGCGCGCCGGGCCTTGCTGATCGAGGTGGCCCGGGCCGGGGACTTCGCCGTGAGCAGCTCCCGCCGGGCCGCCCGGGTCTCCATGGCCATCGCCGCCTACGCCGACCCCGATCGCAGCCCGCTGGCCGGCCTGCCCGACTCGTCGGACTACGAGGGGCAGACCGCCGCCCTCTACGCCGAGCTGCTCGGGCTGCTGCCCGAGCTCTGCGACCACCCGGAGCGTTTCGAGTCCCTCTGGGCCGAGGAGGATGCCACCCTGGACGCCTCCGAGGCGGCGCTGGCTTCGGGCTCGGTGACGATGGCCGAGGTGCCCGATCTCGACCTGGCCGTGCTCACGGTGCCAGACGACGCGCCCGCCGCCGGCGGCCATCGCTTCGGCGGCATGTGGC
Organism: uncultured Acidimicrobiaceae bacterium; assembly: GCA_963840435.1. Classification (GTDB taxonomy): domain Bacteria; phylum Actinomycetota; class Acidimicrobiia; order Acidimicrobiales; family RAAP-2; genus Bog-473. The sequence continues at coordinate 281,680 of CAWIYY010000005.1, forward strand.
TGCCGGGACTGCACCCGATGGCCGTGCACGCGGCGACCGAGCGCGGCGCCCTGCTCACCGTGCGGGGCCGGCACTACCAGTTCGGCTACCGCTACGAGAGCTGGGTCCAGTTCCGCTCGCGCCGGGTCCGGCCACGGGTCGATCTCGCCCCGCTGGCGGCGGCCCTGACCGCCGCGGAGTCCGATGCGGGCGGGTCGGTCACCTGGACGGCGGACCGGGTGTCGGGCCTCACGCCGGCGCTCGGGCCGGCCGGTGGAGCGGAGAGCGCGCTCGAACCCGCAGCGGTGCGCGCGCTGGTCGAAACGCACCTGCGCAGCGCGCCCGTCGCCTGGGATCCGTTCCGCATCACCCGCTGATGAGGCCGCCGGGCCAGCGGCTACGGTCTCGGCCCATGCCCCTGCCCCTCCCCCTCCCTTCCGCCCGTTCTGGCCGGGTGTTGGCGGCTCTCGGCGTCGCCGGCGCCCTCGGCCTGGCCGCATGTAGCTCTTCGCCCTCGAGCTCCTCGGGAGCCGGCACCACCTCCACCACTCGGGTTCCCCCGCACACCACGGCGCCGGCCGGTGGCGCGCTGGTCGCCATCGGACCGATCCCCGCCGCCGACCAGTCGCCCGCCGGCACCTGGGGCACGCCGCCGACGGTGACCGTGCCGACCGGTACTCCCCCGACCGCCCTCGAGAGCGCCGATCTGATCACCGGCACCGGGCCGTCAGTCGAATCCGGCGACACCGTCACCGTGGAGTACGTCCTGGCCACCTATTCGAGCGGCAAGGTCGTGCAGTCCTCGTGGACCAGCCAGCCCTTCACGTTCACGGTGGGACTGGGCGACGTCATCCCGGGCTGGGACAAGGGCGTGCTCGGTATGAAGGAGGGCGGGCGCCGCGAGCTGATCATCCCGCCGCAGTACGGCTACGGCGCGGAGTCGCCGGGGCCGGGCATCGCGGCGAACGACACGCTGGTCTTCGTCATCGACATGCAGAAGATCCAGTCGCAATAGGGCGGCGAGGGGTCGGGTTCGTGGAAGTGGACGAGCACATCGAGGCGCTGCGGCTCGAGGGCGAGCGGCTGGCCGAGGCGGCGGGGGCAGCCGGCCCCGACGCACCCGTCCCCACGTGTCCCGAGTGGGTCGTGCGCGATCTGGTGCACCACACCGGAGGGGTGCACCGCTGGGCCACTGGGGTGGTGGCCACGCCCCGGACCGAGGTCGGGAACGTGGGGCTCGACGCGGTGGTCGGCACGTGGCCTCCCGACGTCGAGCTGGTCGGGTGGTTCCGGGCGGGTCACACCGACCTGACGGATGCGCTCACGGCGGCCCCGGCCGATCTCGACTGCTGGACCTTCCTGCGCGCCCCCTCGCCCTTGGCGCACTGGGCCCGCCGGCAGGCCCACGAGACGGCCATCCATCGGGTCGACACCGAACTGGCCGCCGGTCTGGCTCTCAGCCCGGTCGACGCGCTGTTCGCCGCCGACGGCATCGACGAGCTGTTGGGTGGTTTCGCGCCCCGGCGCAGCACCCGGCTGCGGGCCGAGGCGCCGACCACGCTGCGGGTGAAGAGCGCCGATACGGCCGATGCCTGGCTGCTGCGGATCGACGGCGACGGGGTCTCGACGACGCGTGAGGGTGCGGACCGGGATGCGTCGTCAGCCGGGCCGGCGGCCTGCACCGTGTCGGGAAAGGCGGCGGACCTCTACCTGGCCTTGTGGAACCGGGGGCGCCGCGAGGAGCTCACCGTCGAGGGCGACGACGCCGTCTTCGGGCTCTTCCTCGACTCGGTCCACGTGCGCTGAGTCTGACCCGCTCAGGCGGAGGCCACCTCGACGCCGCCCTCCTCGACCCGTTTGCGCCCGACGAGCCAGTAGGCCACCGAGCCGGTCGTGTTCAGCGTGGACCACGTCTTCCACAATCGTTTGGGACCGCGCACCGCGTTGTCGGGCCGTGACCGCAGGTCCATCCGGGTGAGCGTAAGGAGGATCACGTGGACCACGAGCACCACGGCCATCACCCGCACTTGCTTCTGATTCAGGTCCATGCGCAGTCCCCTCCTCAGTCGGTCGACAGCAGCGCGTCGACGAACTCGTCGGGATCGAAGTCGACCAGGTCGTCCGGCCCCTCGCCCAACCCGACCAGTTTGACGGGCAGACCGAGGTCGCGCTGCACGGCGATCACGATGCCGCCCTTGGCCGTCCCGTCGAGCTTGGTGAGGACGATGCCCGTCACCTCGACCGCCTCGGTGAACTGCCGGGCCTGAGCCAGGGCGTTCTGGCCGGTGGTGGCGTCGAGCACCAGGAGGACCTCGGTGACGTTGCCCGGGTCCCGGTCGGCCACCCGGCGGATCTTCTTGAGCTCCTCGACCAGGTTCACCTTGGTGTGGAGCCGGCCGGCCGTGTCGGCCAACACCAGGTCGTTGCCCCGGGC
>CAWIYY010000006.1:0-199166 GCA_963840435.1 uncultured Acidimicrobiaceae bacterium
AAGGACATCTTGTCGCGCAGGATGCCGGCGTTGTTGACGAGGATGTCGAGCGAGCCGAAGGTGTCGACCGCCTGCTCGACCAGGCCCTTGCCGCCGGCCCATGAGCTGACGTCGTCGCCGTTGACCGCTGCCTCGCCGCCGTTCTTCTTGATGAGGTCGACCACCTCCTGCGCCGGGTGGGCGTCGGCCCCACCCTCGCCGTGGAGTCCGGCGCCCAGGTCGTTGACGACGACCTTGGCTCCCTCCGATGCGAGCACCAGTGCCTCTCACGGCCGATGCCACGGCCGGCGCCGGTGACGATGGCCACCTTTCCATCGAGCAGTCCCATCGAGTCGCCTCCTGTGAGTGTGTCGTTCTGTCGTTCGTCGTCTGCGTGAGCCGGTAGCTCGGCGGGCCGGGCTGTCGTGTTCTTTGCTCGCCGGTTCCGCACGGGTCGCGCCGTCACGGCCCCGGGCGGGCGCCCGTTGGGCTCTTGCTCCCGGTCCCTGGTGCCGTGCCCGTGGTGGCTGGTGGCTGGTTCCGGTCCCGGTCCCTGGTTCCTGGTCCCTGGTCCGGCTGGGCGCATCAGTGTGGCCGATGGGCTGGTTCAGGGGCAAAACCTGGGCAGCAGGCGGGTGGTCACCTCGGCGATGAGCTCGATGGTGTCGCTTCGGGCCCGCTCGTCGCCGTATTCGGCGCTGAGGCTGACGACCTCGAGGCCCGGCGGCGGGTGGTCCAGGACCGATTGGTCGGCGGCGCCCCCGATGCAGACGACGGGGACAGTGCCGGGGCCGGTGCCGGATCCGGTGCGAGAGCTGGTGTCGGGCCGCGGGCCAGCTGGAGGACGCCGCCGGGGACCTTGCCCTCGAAGCTGGGCGGGTCGACGTGGCCCTCGCCGGTGATAACGAGGTCGGCGGTGTCGAGGCGGTCGGCCAGGTGGACGATCCGGGCCACCAGGTCGAAGCCGGGCTCGATGCGGGCGCCGAGGGCGACCAGGCCGCCGGCCAGGCCTCCGGCGGCGCCGGCGCCGGCGATGGTGGTGACGTCGACTCCGGTGAGGGTGCGGTAACGGGCGGCGATCTGTTCGAGGCGTGTGGTCAGGCGAGCGACCTGTTCCTCGCTGGCGCCCTTCTGCGGGCCGAAGATCGTGGCGGCCTGGAGGAAGGGAGTGGTGACGTCGCAGGCGACGACGAGTTCGATCCCCTCGAGGGGTTGGCTGGCGCCGTGCCAGCGGCGCCCGTCGCCGTGCTCGCCGTGCCCGCCGCGGCCGCTGGCGGTGTGGGCGGTCTCGGCGGTCGGGGCGGATTCGGCGCTCACGGCCTCGAAGGCGCCCCAGCCGCCGTCGTGGTGGCCGAGCCGCCGCAGCCGATGACGATGCGCCGAGCTCCCGCGTCGGCGCAGCGAGGAGGAGCTGGCCCACGCCGGTCGTGTCGGCGTCGACCGGGTCCTCGTGCTGGGGGTGGGGGACCAGGGCGCGGCCGGCAGCCTTCGACATCTCGATGACGGCGGTCCGTATCCCGGCGGAGGTGTCGGCGATCGAGGCGGCGGCGAGGAGGCGCCACTCGGCGTCCACCGCGTCGCCGAGGGGGCCGGCGACCGTGGTGTGGCGCGGCTCGCCGCCGAGCGCATCGAGCAGGCCTTCGCCGCCGTCGGACATCGGGGACCTCGTCCGCGGTCCACCCCGCCCGCCTGGCTGCCCCGGCCGCAGCTGCGGCGACCTGGCCGGCGGAAGCGGTGCCACGGAATTTGTCGGGCGCGACGACGAGGTGTGGCACGGTGCGGGCGAGAGGACTCGAACCCCCCCACCCCCTTCGGGGACCGGGACCTAAACCCGACGCGTCTGCCAATTCCGCCACGCCCGCAGCGGGCCCGCAGTGCGGGTGATCAGGGAGTGTATGGCGCGATGCCCACGGGTGCCCCCGCTGGCCACTAGCCTCTTTGCCCATGGCTAACGCATTTGAACTCCCCACGATTGTGGGTGCCAGCGGGGGCGGAGACCCCTCTGGAGACATCTTCCAACGCCTGCTCAAGGAGCGCATCGTCTTTATCGGCAGCGCGATCGACCAGGTGACCGCCAACCTGGTCTGCGCCCAGCTGGTGCTGCTCGAGGCGGAGGACCCCGAAAAGGACATCTCGCTCTACATCAACTCACCCGGCGGGTCCGTCACCGACGGCCTCGCCATCTACGACACCATGCAGTACGTGCGACCGGACGTCTCCACCATCTGCGTGGGCCTGGCCGCCAGCATGGGCCAGTTCCTGCTCTGCGCAGGGTCGCCGGGCAAGCGTTTCGCCCTGCCCCACTCGCGCATCCTGATGCACCAGCCCTCGGGTTCCATGCAGGGTCAGGCGGCCGACATCGCCATCCAGGCCGAGCAGATCATCTACCTGAAGCGGATGATGGCCGAGCGCATCGCCTTCCACACCGGGCAGCCGATCGAGCGGATTGAGACCGACTCGGACCGCGACCGCTGGTTCACCGCACAGGAGGCCCAGGAGTACGGCTTCATCGACCAGGTGATCGACCGGTCGGAGGCTGTGACGGCGGCTGGGACCACTTAGGCGTGGCAGTTGACGTCCCGGCCTCGTCGTCGGACGCAGACCGGAGACTCAAGTCAGCGGAAGAGCGGGTGGCCGATCAGTCGCCCATGGCGAGCCAGGCTGCAGGCCTGAGCGCCAGGGTGGCGCGGCGGGGCGACTCGACCCGTGTCGTCACGCCCACGATCAGCGTCCGTAAGCGCCTGCGCGAGATCTGGCTCTCCCGTGAGCTGCTGATCTACCTGGTCCGAACGGAAATCAAGGTCAAGTACAAGAACTCTGTCCTCGGCCTCGTCTGGTCGATGGTCTCGCCGGCCATGACGCTGGCCATCTACTTCTTCGTCTTCCAGATCATCCTGGGCAACAAGATGCCGGACTTCGTCATCTTCCTCTTCGCCGGGTTGCTCCTGTGGAACCTGTTCTCCCTGGGTGTCCTGACCGGGACCGGCGTCGTGGTGAACAACGCCGGGATCGTGAAGAAGGTCTCGTTCCCCCGCGAGATCCTCTCCTTGGCGGCCGTCGGGTCGGCCTGCGTGTTCTTCTTCTTCCAGGCGATCGTGATGGTCCTCTTCATGTTCGTCCTGCACCACGGGCCGGACTGGTCCTACCTCCCGGTCCTCCTGCTGGCGCTGGTGACGGGCATCGTCCTGGCGTGTGCGCTCGCGGTGCTGCTCTCGGCGATCAACGTCTACCTCCGCGACACCCAGCACCTGATGGAGGTCATCCTCACGGCGTGGTTCTGGGCGTGCCCGATCGTCTACGCCTACCAGCAGAACATCGGCAACAAGCTGGGACCGAAGGGCTTGACCTGGGTCTACTTCCTCAATCCGATGGTGCCGCTCGTACTGTCGTTCCAGCGCTGCATCTATGCGGTCCAGACCGCCTACGTGACCACGAAGGTCGTCGTCGGCTCCCACGTCACCCACGTCACGACGACCTATTACGTCCTGCCGCTCAAGGGCATGGCCTGGTACGTCGTCCTCGACCTGATCGTCCTGGCTATCGCGGTGGTGCTGTTCCTGGTCGCGCTGGCCGTGTTCGGCCGGCTCGAGGGCAACTTCGCCGAGGAGCTGTGAAATGAGCGACTTCGCGGTCGACGTCCGCAACGTCTCGAAGAGGTTCCGCCTGGCCCACGGGCAGTACAAGACGGTCAAGGAGAGGATCATCCACGGAGGCCGGCGCAAGTCCACCGAGGACTTCTGGGCCCTGCGGGACGTCTCGCTGACGGTGAAGGAAGGCGAGACGGTGGGCATCCTCGGGCGCAACGGCTCGGGCAAGTCGACCCTGCTCAAGTGCATCTGCGGGGTGCTCCAGCCGACGGCGGGCGAGGTGGCCGTCCGGGGCAAGCTGGCCGGCCTCCTCGAACTGGGCGCCGGGTTCCAGCAGGACCTGACGGGGCGGGAGAACATCTACCTCAACGGATCCCTGCTCGGCATGAGCAGGAAGGAAGTGGACCGGGTCTTCGACGCCATCGTCGACTTCTCCGAGCTCGAGGAGTTCATCGACGGACCGGTGAAGTTCTACTCGTCCGGCATGTACGTCCGGTTGGGCTTCGCCGTCGCGGTGAACGTCGACCCCGACATCCTGGTGATCGACGAGGTCCTGGCGGTCGGCGACGAGCGCTTCCAGCGCAAGTGCATCGATCGGGTCAACCAGTTCCAGGACGAGGGCCGGACGATCCTGGTCGTGACCCACTCGGCGGACACGGTGCGCTCCATCTGCGACCGGGGCGTGGTGCTGAGCCACGGGCACAAGATGGCTGACACCGAGCCCGGTGAAGCGACCCGCATCTTCCGGGAGGGCCTCATGGCCGAGGGCGCCGGCATGGCCATCGTGGACTCGTCGTTCGTCGCCGTGCCGGCGATGCCCGGCGCCTCCGGTGCGGACCTGATGCCCGATGCGGAGCGGCCGGTGCGGTTCCGGTCCGTCCACCGGGTGTATTCCGGCGACAACAACGTGGCCTACATGAAGACGGGCGACGACCTGACCGTCCGGGTCGAATTCGAGGCCTCGATCCCCACCGAGGACGTGGTGTTCTCGTTGGAGATCCGGGACGAGGGCGGCCACCAACTGATGCGGACCGACACCTCGATCATCGGCTTGCACATCGACGCCCCGCGGGGCACGAGCGTGATGCACTTCGGCATCGTCGACATGCCCATGCTCGACGGCTCCTTCTCCTTCGCCCTCGGGATCCAGAGCCGCAACGGCATGCTCTACGACTGGCAGGAGAACGCGGGCACCTTCGAGGTGATGAACCCGAGCAAGGTCTCGGGTGCGGTGAGGTTGGACGTGCACGCCGCGCTGATCTCGACCGAGAGCGAATTCGGCACCGCTGCGATGGCCTGACCGTGGACGACGGGAAGGGCCGATGAGCGAGGGTGACGGTGAGGGCGAAGGCGAAGGCGAGAGCGTGACGCAGACCGAGGCCGGAGTGCCGGAGGACCCGCAGGCGTATATCGAGCGGGTGATGGCCGAGATCGCCGAGGAGGTGCGGTTGCGCCGGGCCTCGGGCGATCTGCCGCCCCGGCTCGAACGCGAGCTCGACGAGCTCTTCCTGGCCCACTCGCCCATCGGGGTGCGGGGGGGCGACCTGGGTGAGGCGCTGCGCCAGGTCGACGCGGCGACCTTCATCGACCCGGTCGTGCCGGTGGAGTCGGAGCGGGCGGCCGGCGCCTTCGTGAAGAAGGGCATGCGCTCGCTCTTCATGTGGTACGTCGGTTGGGTCACCCACCAGATGAGCCAGTCGGCCTCCGCCGTCAGCCGGGCCCTGCACATCGTCGACGACCGGCTCAAGGAGCTCGAGCGTGCGGTCGAGGCGCAGAAGGTGGCCGGGGGCGGCGTGGTCGACTTTCCCGCGCTGGCCGGTCCTGACAGCTGGTGGGTCGAGCCGGCGCTGGCCGCGTTGAGCAAGGCGCCGGGCCGGGTGCTGCACTCGGCCTGCGGCGACGGCTGGCTGGTGCGCCGGCTGGGCGCGGCGGGCATCGACGCCTACGGGGTCGACCCGCGCTCGGCGCTGGTCGACCGGGCCGAGCTGGGCGTGCTGGACCTGCGGGGCGAGGGGGTGGCCGATCACCTCCGGGCCGTGGCGGCGTCCGCGTTGGGCGGCGTGGTGCTGAGCGGCGTGGTCGAGGGCCTGGGCGGCGGCGAGCGGACTGCGCTGCTCAAGGACCTGGCCAGCCGGATCGCCCCGGGCGGGACGCTGGTCGTCCACTCGGTGACCCGGGCCACCTGGGAGGCGGCGGATGCCCCGTTCGAGGCCGACCTGGCGACCGGGGCACCCGTTGCGGGCCGAGACCTGGTGCGAGCTCCTGGCCTCGGGCGGCTACGAGGCCTCTGCGGTGCCCGGACCCGGGGGCCGTGACTTCCTGGTGACGGCGGTGCGGGCCGAGATCACGCCGTTTTCGACGCCGTCGGTGTCGGCGTCGGCGTCGCCGACGACCGCTACGCCGTCACCGCCCCTGCTGCCGCCAGGCCGGTGAGCGCCGCCGCCGGGGGGCCGGTGGCCATCCACCAGTTCATCCCCGCCCTCAACCCGCACGACGCCACCGGGACGCACACCCTGCGCACCCGCGCCGCGTTGCGCCGGGCGGGCTGGCGCTCCGAGATCTTCGCCGAGGCGATCCACGACGACCTGGCGGGGGAGGCGTACAAGTACTGGACGTATCGAGAGCATGCGGCGGCCGGCGATGTCGCGATGTACCAGTTCACGACCTCGTCCTCTCTGGCCGGGTTCCTGGCCGAGCTGGGGCTGCCGTTGATCATCGACTTCCACAACTTCACGGGTCCCGAGCTCTTCGCCGGCTGGGAGCCCCAGAGCGTGGTGCGGGCGGCCCGGGCGGCGGAGGAGCTGGCGTTGCTGGCGCCGCTGGCGCATGTTGGGGCTGGCCAAGAGCCGCTTCAGCGAGCAGACCTTGCAGGAGGCGGGCTGCCGTCTGACGGCGGTCGTGCCGGTGCTGGCCGACTATGCGCGGGTGACTGCCGCGCCGGACCTGCGGGTGCTCGACGAGCTGGAGGAGCTGGGCGCGGAGGGCGGCACCGACATCCTCTTCGTGGGGCGGGTCGTGCCGTCCAAGGCCCAGCACGACCTGGTCAAGTCGCTGTGGGCCTACCGGCGTCTGTACGACGCCAACGCACGGCTGCACCTGCTCGGGGGGACATCGAGCTACGAGTACAACAAGTCGCTGCAGGACTTCGTGGACGACCTCGGCATGACGCGGGCGGTGCGGATCGCCGGCGAGGTCTCCGACGCCGCGCTGGCCGCGTACTTTGCGGTGGCCGACGTGTTCTTGTCCCTGTCGGTGCACGAGGGGTTCGGCGTGCCCCTGATCGAGGCCATGAGCGCCGATGTGCCCGTGGTCACCCTCGACGCCGGGGCGGTCAGCGAGACGGCGGGCGATGCGGCCCTCGTCCTCGAGTCGGTCGACCCGTCCTACGTGGCGGCCGCCCTGCACCGGGTCTGCACGGACGACCTGTTGCGGCACCGGCTGATCGAGGCGGGCCAGGCCCGGGCGGCCTCGTTGCAGGGCTCGGGGGTTGCCGACCAGCTGGTCGAGGCCATCACCGCCGTGCTGGGGCCGCCGTGAGCGGGGCGGGCTCGGCCGGCTCCGGCTCCGGTTCGGCCGGCTCCGGCTCGAAGCGGGTCGCCTTCGTCACCCCGCGCTACGGGATGCAGGTCATGGGCGGAGCCGAGACGGCGGCCCGCCAGCTGGCCGAGCACCTGCGGGCCCACACCACCTGGGAGAGCGAGGTGCACACCACGTGTGCGCTGAACCCGCACACCTGGGCCGACGAGCTGGAGCCCGGCACGTCGACCCTCAACGGCGTGCCCGTGCACCGGCACCCGTCGTCCCGGGGCCGGGACGAGCTCTTCTACGGGCTCGACGGCCTGGTGCGGCTGGCGCCGAACCTGACGACGCGGGAGCAGGCGCAGCGCTGGGTCGAGTACAACGGCCCGGTCTCGCCCGAGCTGATCGAGGCGGTGGCGTCGTCGGACGCCGATGTCATCGCCTTCTACCCGTACATGTACCACCCGACGGTGGCCGCCATCGGGAAGGTGTCGGCGCCGGCCGTGCTCCATCCGGCCGCCCACGACGAGCCCGCGCTGTATTTGCCCGTCTTCCGCGGCACCTTCGGCGACGCCGACGGATTCTGCTTTCACACGGCGGCGGAGCGGTCCCTGGTCGAGCGGATGTACCCGGTGGCCGACAAGCCGCAGATTGTGCTCGGGCTGGGGGTGGGCGAGTCGTTGGGGGCCGGCCGACCGGGCGCCGAGATCCTGGGTCTGGGCGACCGGCCCTACATCGTGAGCGTCGGCCGGGTGGACGAGCACAAGGGGTCGAAGATGCTCGCTCGTTTCTTCGCCACCTACAAGGAGCGCAACCCGGGGCCGTTGGCGCTGGCGTTGGTCGGCCCGGTGTCGTTCGACCAGGAGCCGCATCCCGACATCGTCGTGACCGGTACGGTCGACGAGCCGGACAAGTGGGACATCGTGCGCGACTCGCTGGTGGCGGTCTCGCCTTCGGCGCTCGAGTCGTTCTCCCTGGTCGTCGTCGAGGCCTGGGTGGACCGGGTGCCGGTGCTGGTGAACGGCTCGTGCGGCCCGACTCGGGAGCACGCCGAACGGTCGGGTGGTGGGCTGTGGTTCACCTCCTATCCCGAGTTCGAGGTGGTGCTTCGGCGGCTGGTGAGCGACCCGGTCCTGCGGGCGGCCCTCGGGCAGCGGGGGCGCGACTACGTGGACACCCACTTCGAGTGGCCAGTGCTGATCGCCCGCTACGCCGAGTTCCTCGACACCATGGTGGAGCGGGGGCGGGGGATGCCGGGGATCTTCTGACCCCCCGATCCGGTCGCCTGCCCGGCCGCAATCAGGCCCGCCGGCCCACCACCGTGTACATGGACTGGTCGATGGCGTTGCTCTCCATGTCGTGCGAGAGGAAGTGCCGCTGCGAGTGGAAGGTCGTCTCGGTGTGGCCGAAGCCGAGCCGCGACAGCATCGACACGACGGCCCCGGGGTAGATCGACCACCAGTTGGTCACGTGGTGCTCGGCTGAGGGCGAGAAGCGCATGATGTTCGACTCGGGCGGGTCCACGTCGTCCTGCAGGGGCTCGGTGACGATCATGACGTCCTTGGTCAGACGGGCGGCCTGGGACAGGGCGCCCCAGGGCTCTCGCAGGTGGAGCAAGATCGCCCCGACCAGGCAGATGTCGAACTCGCCCAGGTCGGTCGGCATGTCGTAGATGTTTCCCTGCACGAACTTGGCCTTGGAGCCGACCGCCCGGTGCAGGTACCACCAACCATCGTGGTTGCGGTCGATCGTCTCCTGCATCACCCGGAGTCGCTCTTCGGGATCATCGCGGCCCCCGACAGGCAAGGTGTCGATCGAGACGTCGAACCCCGCTTCGAAGGAGACGACCTCGGCCCCCTGGCGCTCCATGGCGAAGGTCAGGTAGCCGGTGGCCGGCCCGAGCTCGAGGACCCGCTTCCCGGCCAGGTCGACGCCGCCCAGGTAGGCCGATTCGTGGCCCCGGAGGTCCCAGGCCCCCGGCAGCACGGTGCCGTCGGGCAGCTCGAAGGCGTGGTACCAGGTGAAGTTGCTGAGATCGGCCCCTTCACGGCGCTTGGAGAGCGCCTCCTGGTAGGCCGGGTCGAGCTGACCCAGGTAGTCCTTGGGCGGGTAGTAGGGGAGGAGGGGACCGCGGGCCTGCGAAGCCGCACCCGTCCCGGCAGCGGTCGATGCTGAGGGTGGTGTGGCCTGCTGATTTCCTCGGCGGCGGAGCATCCGAAGACTCTAAGGCGTCAGTAGCCGTCCATCCCGACCATTGGCTGGTTGAGATGTTGGCCGCCCATCGATCCGCGGAAGGGCGCGTCGCCGTAGGCGAAGATCCCTCCGTCGGAGGCCACGAACCAGTAGCCGCCCCCGTCCCTGGTCGCCTGCATCGCCACGACCGGCCGGTTGAGGACGATGCCGCCCGTGGAGCCGAAGAACGGAGCCCCGAAGGAGAAGACGCCGCCGTCGGTGCCCACCAGCCAGTAGCCGCCGGTGACCGGGTCGGCCGTCATGCCCACGATGAACCCGTTGAGGTGCAGGCCGCTGGTGTCTCCGGCGAAGATCGGCATCGCCGAACGAGAAGACCCGGCCTGTCGTGCTGACCTCCCAGTACCCCTGGCCGTCGGGACTGGCGGCCATGCCGACGATCAATTGGTTGGGCACGCTTGCCGCGGATCCGTAGAACTGCGCGTCGCCGTAGCTGAAGATGCCGCCGTCGGACGCCACGAGCCAATACCCCTTGCCGTCGGGGGTGGCGGCCATACCGACGACCGGTTTATTGAGGACGAGGCCGCCGGTCGACCCGTAGAACCCGGCGTCGCCGTAGGAGAACACCCCACCGTCGGACGCGACCAACCAGTAGCCGCCCTGATCGGGTGCCATCGCCATCCCGACAACGGGTTTGTTGAGGGCGATGTTTCCGGTGCTGCCGCAGAAGTCCTGGCCGAAGCTGAAGATCCCGCCGTCGGCGGCGACCGTTTGATAGCCGCGCAAGGCGGCGGCCGGTCGGTTGCAGGAACCGGGTGTGCCACCTCCGCCGACGAATCCGGTCAGCTGGGCATCGTGGTGGAACTGCGGCCACCCGCCGGGGGCGTTCACCTCGGACCCGCTCGAACCCGATACCTCGAAGTGCTGGACGATCCCCTGCACGTCGCCGCAGGGGGCAGAGCAGATGGCGAAGTAGCCCGCCACCGTGATGCCGATGGTCCCGTTGGCGTCCGCCGTCACCAGCGGGGCGTTCTGGAACCCGTACGTTTCACCCGCAGGCACGCCGCCGTGGCCGGAGCCGTCGTCGAAATGCGGCCACCTCGGCCCCGGTCTGCCCGTCGAGGATCTCGATGCCGCCGATCGTCGGCACGATCACGTCCTGGTAGCCCGCGCCGAAGTTGGCCGTCGTCACCGAGCCGTACACGGGACCGATGACGCTGGTCTCCCAGAGGGGCGACCCGGTTGCCGCGTTGAGCGCATAGACCGTCCCGGCCTGCGTGCCCTCGACCACGGCCAGCTGGCCGTTGCCCTCGACGTCGGCCAGGGCGGGGGAGCCGCCTGTGAAACCGTTCAGTGTGTCGCTCCACACCTGGTTGCAGTTGGTGTTGAACACCTTGACCGTGTCGTCGTCGGGTTGGGCGCCCTTGGTCAGGCCCCAGTAGCTGCCTGTGCCGGTGGCGATCCCATAGGCGCCGCCGGGAAGGATCGGTCCGATGGCCGGCGACGAGTCGATCTGTTCGGTGGTCTGGGCGGAGCAGACGAGGCCGCCGTGGTCGTTGAAGATGCGCAGTTGCCCCCCGTCCAAGTAGTGCTTGCCCAAGGCAAAGCCCTGGGAGGACGCGCCGCCCGAGACGAAGTCGTCGGTCCCGGTGCCGTAGAGGTCACCCACCGCTGCGGTCGAGAACACGCTGTCGGCCGAGAACTGGGGCCAGCCGCTGGCTGGGGCGCCGTTGGCCGCGTCGAGCCCGTAGGTCATCTGGCCGAGGGAGCCACCCTCAACGATGGCGCCGCCGTCACCGATGGGGAGCGACGCCTGCACGCCCACGTCGTTCTGGGTGTCGGTGCTCGGGTTGGTGACGACTTGGTTCCACGCCAGCGTCCCGTTGGAGGTGTAGGCGTAGTACCCGCCCAATCCGGGTACTGCCGCGTTGCCGCCGCCGAAGTACAGGGCGCCGTTGGCGGGATCGACCGAAGCGGTGGAGTCGATCGGCGGCGAGCCGGGCACCGACGTGCCGTTCAACAGCAGACTCCCGCCTGATGCGTTCTTCGGCGTGCCGCCGCCGGTGTTGGCGTCCTCGCACCCCTGGCCGCTTCCGATACCGGGATTGTTGGTGCTGGCGGTCCAGTTGGGCAAGGGTGCTCCGCTCTGGAGGGCGACCGCATAACGGTCGCCCTCCCGGTCGCCGACTTCGACTGCCGGGACACCGCTGTCGTTGAACTCCGTCGGCGACGACACGGCGACGCCGCACGGCGCGTCATTCAGGTAGTCGGACCAGGTCTCTGAGACAGTCACCGTCGGCAGCGCGGCAAAGGCCGTCGGGGTGGCAAAGACAATTGCGGCACCGAAGAGGCCGAGGAGGGGGACGCAGGCCAATAGGGGACGCGTCAATTTGGAGAAGGGATTCATCAAAGGTTTCAGCTCATCGGGTTGCTGGGTCCGCCGACGAGCCAAGTTAACCGCCATCCCCTCGTTGCGGGAAGGCGCCCCGGCGAATCTTTACGTTGTCGTAACCATCCCTGGGACAAATTCTGCGCGGGGCTGTGCGCAGCAGCCTTCGAGGGCTGTTCGGGCACCCCGCTAGCATCAACCGCCGTGTCCGGAGCGAGCCCCACGCCCGGCGGGACCGAGCGCACCGACGCCACGGCGAGGCTCGCCCAGGACGTCAGCGCTGGTGGGGCCAGGAGTGCGACCATGGCACCCATCGACGACGTGACCCCCGACGACCAGCGCCGCGCCGGCGAGGCCCTGCGCGCCTCTTTCGCCCGTCTCGCCCCCCAGGGCAGCGACGAGTGGAACTTCATGGGCGCGTTCACGCTCCTGGGCGACCGTTTCGGTCCGTATCAGCCCGGGGCCTCCGACCTGGCCGACGTCGAGGGTGGCGGGGCGAGCGACCGTGGAGCCGGTGCGGGCCGACGAGGCGCCGGCCGCCTAGGGCGTCTCAGGGCGGGGGCCGCCGCCTCCACGACGGCGACCGGCCCCGAGGCCGGGAAGTCGGACTTCGACGAGGCCATGGGCCACATCATCGAGGCGTTCCGTTTCCTGCACGCCCGGGTGAGCACACTCGAGGCCCGGATCGCCGACGATGACGTACCGCTCGACGGTGCCGCCTGGCTCGCTCCCGCCCGCGAGCTCGGCACCTGGGTCGACCCCGTGGCGACCTTCGTCCGGGCGCACGCGACGGGCGGAGAGGTCGTCCATGCCGACTGCGGCGACGGGGCGCTCGTGCTCGCCCTCGACCAGGACGGCACGCCCGCCCGCGGCGTCGAGCCCCGGGGGGCGGTGGCCCTGCGCGCCCTCGAACGCGGCGCCCCCGTGACCATCAGCGAGGTCAGCGAGTACCTCGGAACCTGCGCCGAGAGCTCACTTGGCGGTCTCGTCCTCAGCGGGGTGATCGACCGCCTGCCGCTGCATGCCGTGATTCCGCTGCTGGCCCAATCCCGGAGCGCGTTGGCGCCCGGCGCACCGCTCGTCGTGGTGTCGGAGGCGCCGACCGACCCGCCGCACGCCCAGCCCACCACGGCCGACCTGGTCGATGGACGGTCCCTCCACAGCCAGACCTGGGGACTGCTCCTCGAGCGCAGCGGATTCGTCGATATCGAGGGCCTGGCCGGTGCGGCGGACGGCGACGACCAGCGCTTCGGCGTCACGGCGACAACTCCGTCCACGTGAGCGGGGTCCATCACTTCGTCCCGGTCCTGCACCGGGGCGACGCGGTCGGCCGTCATACCCTGCGCCTGCGCGACGCCACCCGGGCCCGAGGACTCAGCTCGAACATCTTCGTCGACCTAGTCCAGGACGCCACGGCCGAGGACACGTTGCCCGTCCTGGCCTACCGGGAGGTGGCCGAACCGGGCGACGTCGTCGTCTACCAGTTCGCCACTGCCTCGATGATGGCGCCCTGGCTCGCCTCTCGCACCGAGACACTTGTCGTGAACTACCACAACGTCACGCCGCCGGAGCTCATGGAACCGTGGGATCACTACCTGGCGCTGGGCCAGGCCCGCGCCCAGGGCGACCTGGAGGTGCTGGCACCCAGGACCACCCTGGCGGTGGCGGACTCGGGGTACAACGAGAGCTACCTGACCGAGGCCGGCTTCGCCGCGACGGCGGTCATCGCGCCCTCAGCCGCCCTGAGTGCCGAAGCCCGCGTCGCCCCATCCGTCCCAGGACAAA
Organism: uncultured Acidimicrobiaceae bacterium; assembly: GCA_963840435.1. Lineage (GTDB taxonomy): Bacteria > Actinomycetota > Acidimicrobiia > Acidimicrobiales > RAAP-2 > Bog-473. The sequence continues at coordinate 13,450 of CAWIYY010000006.1, forward strand.
CGGCACAGACACGACCGACGACGTGGCTCTCCGTCGGACGAGTCTCGCCCAACAAGTCGCTCGAGCACGCCATCACGGCCCTGGCCGTCACCCGGGCCCGACGCGACCCCGGCGCCACCCTGCGCATCATCGGCAAGCCCGCCACTGACACTTATGACCAGGCGCTCCGGCGCTTCGTCGCCGAGCTGGGCCTGCTCGACGCGGTGCGCTTCGAAGGCCACGCCAGCGACGCCACCGTGGCCGAGGCCTATGCCACGTCCGACGTCCTCGTGGTGGCTTCGGAGCACGAAGGTTTCTGCGTTCCGGTCGTCGAGGCGATGGCGGCCGGCCTGCCCGTGGTCGCCTTCGAGCAGGGCGCCATCCCCGAAGTCCTCGGTGACGCGGGGGTCCTCGTCACCACCAGGGACCCCTACGAGGTGGCCACCACGATCGCGGACCTGCTTAATGACGGCCCGCGCCGTGCCGACCTGGCCAAAAGGGGGCAGCAGCGGGTGACAGAGCTCCAGCTCGACACGACGGCGCGAGCGCTTCGTGGATCTCCTCGTCCCACTCCTCGAGCCCGGTCGCCCAGCCCAGAATCGCCGACGGCGCCGATGAGGACAGCCATCCACCAGTTCGTGCCGATGTTGCACCGGGACGATGCCGTCGGCCGCCACACCTTGCGCATCCGCGACGTGCTCCACGAGCGTGGCATTCAGTCGAACGTCTACGTCGAGATGACCGACCCCGACACCGCCGCGGACACCAAGCTGTTCCCGGCCTACGACGCCGAGGCCCAGCGAGGTGACCTGCTCCTTTATCAGCTCGCCACGGCGTCCGGCATCGCCCCCTGGTTGGCCGACCGTAAGGAGACGCTGGCCGTCAACTATCACAACGTCACGCCGCCTGAGTTCTACGCCGCCTGGAACAACCCCATGGCCCGGCACCAGCTGCGCGCCATCCACGAGCTGATGCGGCTGGCTCCACGCACCGCACTGGCCGTCGCCGTCTCGCAGTTCAACGAGGCCGAACTCAAGGAGCACAGGTACGCCCGCACTGCCGTGGTGCCTCCGGCCGCCATGGCTCCCACACCGCCGGCGGGCCCAGCCGGCCATCCGCCCACCACGGACTCCCCGCCACCGCCACCGCCACCGCCACCGCCACCGCTCCGACACCGACGGGCGGCGGCCGCTGGCTGTCGGTCGGCCGGGTCGCACCCAACAAGGGCATCGAGCTGGCCCTCATGGCACTGCTGGTGACCCACGCCCACGACGACCCATCAGCCACGCTGCAGGTCATCGGCCGCCCGGTCGTACCCGCCTACACCCGGGCCCTCCGGCGCTTCGTCGACGAGCTCGGACTCCACGACGCCGTGACCTTCAGGGGCCAGGTGAGCGACGACGAGCTGGTTGGCGCCATGGCGGGCTCGGATGTGCTGGTGGTCGCCTCCCAGCACGAAGGCTTCGGCGTGCCGGTCATCGAGGCGATGGCCATGGGGCTCCCCGTCGTGGCCAACCAGGCCGGCGCCCTGCCCGAGATCGTGGGCGACGCCGGCGTCCTGGTCGACGCCCTGGACCCCTACGCCTTGGCGGCCGGCATCCAACAGTGCAGACGGGACCCGGAACTCCGGCACATCCTCGAGGACAAGGCGGCACAGCGGGTCGCCGCCTTCGACCTCCCGACGGCCGGCGACCGCCTGGTCGACCTCCTGACCACCCTCTGACCCCGGCGCCCGGACCCCGGCCGCCCCCAGCCCGACGTCCGGCGCCCCAGCCGAGCCCAGCAGCCCAGCAGCCCAGCCCAGCCCAGCCCTACGCCGCCACCGCCTCCTGCACCAGCGACACGAAACGCCGGGTCGAAGCACCCAGATCGAACCCCGCCGCCCGCTCACGACCAGCCGCCGACAGCACCGAGCGCAGCTGCGCATCCCCCAGCACCCGCCCCACCGCCGCCGCGAACAGAGCAGGGGACTTGTCGGGCAACACCAACCCCGCCCCGCCGACCGTCTCGGGCACCGCGGTGACCCCGTAGGCCACGATCGGCACCCCGTGCCCCATCGCCTCCCCGAGGGGAACACAGAACCCCTCGTGGTCCGAGGCCATGACGAAGACGTCGGCCGCCTGGAAGTACGCCTCGAGCTCCGCCCCCGAGACCGAGCCGGCAAAGTCGACCGCCGACGACAAACCGAGCTCCGCCACGAAGGAGCGCAGCGCCGGCTCGTAGGTCTCTCCCAACGGCGACCCCACCAAGTGGAGCCGGGCCGCCGGGTCGACCGTCAGGCGCAAGACCTCGAGCATCTTGACCAGGTCGTGCGGTGCCTTGTGCGGCGAGATCTTCCCCACGTACAACAGATCAGCCCCGCCCTCCTGGGAACGCCGAGCAGCCAACGCATCAGCCAGCGCCGGATCGGGCACAGGCGACTTCACCTGCATGTCGATCAGCAAGGGCACCACCGCCGTCCCCGAGTACCCCAGCGCCACCAGCTCGGACTCGTTGAAGGCCGAATCCGCCACGGCGAACCGAGACTGCGGCGCCAGCCGGGCCAGCTGGGTCCGCCCCAGGGCGACCTCGTACGCCACCGCCGGCTCCCAGTCCCGCAACAGACCGGCCGGCGTGATGTTGTGGTAGTTCACCAACTTGGGCTCGGACCGGGCGGACAGGATGTCGTACACCGGGCTCCCGATCGAAGCTTGATACAGCAGCCACCGATCGCGCCCCGCCCGCCCCAGCTCGATCACCGGCCGCCCCTCGTGCGCCACGTCGGGCGTGAAGCTCCCGTAGAACACGTCCGAGTCGATGCCGGCGGCCCGCAGGCCGTCGCGCAGGTTCAGGGTGTGGACCCCGATGGCGTCGCGGCTGGCGAGCGAGGGAATGACCTGATCGACCCGCACGGAGCAGCAGTGTACCGGCGCCTCTTGCAGCCCCGATTGCCGCACCATGCACAAATTTCCCCTGGTGACGCCTCTACCCTTGTCCGATCGTGCCCCTCCGAACCGATGTCGCGCGGCGCGGCGTGGTGCTCGTGTCCACGGCGCTGCTCACCGTGCTCTTCGCGGTGTCCGCCGCCCTGGTCGGCCCGACGTCGGACGCGGCGGCCTCCATCGAGCCGGGAGCCGGACCACCCGTCCTGTCGCTGAGCCACACCCCCGAGGCCCACACGCTCTCCGACACCATGAACGTGAACATCTCCATGGAGGAGAACGCTGGTCTCGACGTCATCGTGAACTCGACGGCGGGCGTGTCGGCCCCGGGCGTGTCCAGCGCGACCGCCGTGCGGTTCCACCAGACCGGGACGTCCTGGGAGGTGGACAGCGGGGCCGGCTGCTCTGGCCCCTGGTCGACGGTTCTGACCAATCAGACGACGCCGACGGCCTCGCCCCTCAACGGTGGGTTCCTCCAACTCTGCGTCGCCACCGGCAGCCCCACGGTCCACGGGACGCTCACCGCGCTCTACAACTCGCTCGGCCAGGCGAGAACGGTCAACACCCTCCCGCTCGAGGAGTACGTGGCCGACACCGTGCCCGGGGAGTCGCCGTCGAGCTGGGGCGGTCTCGGTGGCGCCGGTCCCCAGGGCCAGGACTGGGGCTTCCAGGAGCTCGAGGCACAGGCCGTCGCCGTCCGTTCCTATGTGCTCTCCGACCTCGGTGGCTACGGCGGGTACGCCGACACCTGTGATCTCGACTGCCAGACGTACCGCGGCATTGCGTTGCAGACGTCCTCGGGCACCGTGCAGTACGAGACGGCGACCAGCATTGCCGCGGCCAACGACACCGCCGGCCAGGTGATGGTCATGCCGGGCGGGCAGATCGCCACGACCGAGTACTCGTCGTCGACCGGTGGTTACACCTCGAGTGCAAACGAGGACTCGCCCTTCAATGCGGTGCCCGACGACGGCGACGCGGTCTCGATCAACCCGAACCATCACTGGAGCACCCAGGTCAGCGCCACCGACATTCAGAACGCGTGGCCCCAGATCGGCACGTTCGAGACCCTCGGGATTACGTCTGCCGACCCGGGAGAGCCGTACGACTTCGCGCACGGACGGGTGGCCACGATCGCCATTCAGGGCACGGCGCAGACCATCACCATCTCCGGAGCGGAGTTCTTTACCGACCTCGAGGACGTCGGCGTTCTGTCTGATCTCTTCTTCGTGGACTTCATCGGTGGTGGTGAAGTGGACATCACCGGCCAGGGCTGGGGCCACGGCATCGGGATGGGTCAGTACGGCGCGCTTGGGTACGCCACCGGGCAGGACAACGGCGACGGCAACTGGACCTATCAGCAGATCGTCGACCACTACTACGGCCCCGCCACCTTGAGCACGCTGGCCGACGTGACCAACGTGGGTGGGAGCGGTGGCGTTGGCGGGTACTGGATCGACGCCTCCGACGGTGGTGTGTTCAGCTTCGGCAATGCGCACTTCTTCGGGTCCATGGGTGGCAAGCCACTCAACCAACCGATGGTGGGGATGGTGGGGACACACGACGCGCAGGGCTACTGGACGGTGGCCGCGGACGGCGGGGTCTTCAGTTTCGGTGACGCGCAATTCCACGGCAGTACCGGCAACCTCCGGTTGAACAAACCAGTGGTGGCTATGGCCGTGACACCCGACGGCGACGGCTATTGGCTCGTCGCCTCCGACGGCGGCATCTTCGCCTTCGGTGACGCCGGTTTCTACGGCAGCACCGGCAGTCTCCGGTTGAACAAGCCGGTCATCGGCATGGTCCCCACCCACGATGGGAAGGGGTACTGGCTGGTCGCGTCCGACGGCGGCATCTTCGCCTTCGGTGACGCCGGCTTCTTCGGTTCGCTCGGCTCGACGCCACCCCCAACCCCCATTGTCGGCGTGGCACCGTCACCCGACGGCGGCGGGTACTGGATGCTCGAGGCTGGCGGTGCTGCGCACGCCTTCGGCGATGCGCAGAGTGTCACGGTTGCCTCTGATTCGCCGCCACTGACCACAATGAGGGGACCGATGACGGGGCTCATCCCGGACTTCTCGGGCGGCGGCTTCGACAGCGTGAATGCGAGCGGGCAGGCCTTCGCCTACGGGGACGCTCCCTATTTCGGCGACGTCACGACCGCGGTGCCCGGGTACCTGGGTCACGTCGTCGGTATTGCCGTCACTCCTGGCTGACGACGCGTCGCATCGCTGTCGCGTGCGTCACGGCGTGTGTGAGGACATGTCACAAACACCCGACCCCGTGCGGTCAACCGGTGACGTTTCTTTGGATCGCGTCATCCCTCTCTCGCAGTTGCCTCTGACAACTTCGTCGCAGTTTGCAACGAAGAGGCAACTTCTGTCGCGTTGGTTACGTGCGCGTTAAACAAACGCTTGACACTCTGTTGTGACGCGCATAGAAAGCCACGCACGGGAGTTGTCGAGTCAACAGCGCCCGCTGCGGGGGCAGTTCCGAGAGCGAGGGGACAGGGTTATGAGCGCTGCCAAGACAGCACGCGTCCACGGATCTGCGATTTTCAGGGCGGTCTCAGCCTTGTTGCTGACCGCCGGCATCTTCGCCGCAGCCGCCATCACCTTCGATGGACCTGCATTCGCTGACACGCCGCCGACGATCGCCAATGGGACCGCCGCTTTTTCTACCGACCCGGTGGTGAACCTGACCGGCTGCACGGGCGCGTCAGGGGCGACGGCCTTGACCTGCACGAGCACAGCCGGCGTTGTGGTGGACCAAGGTGCCTACGGCGCGTCCCTCGCAACCGCCGGCTCCTCGGTCTCCGCCGTCACGGCGACCACGATCACGCTTTCCGTCAAGACCGCGGCGGCCGTCACCAGCAGCCAGGTGCTCACTTTCACGACGCGCACGGCGGTCGAGGGCGTGAGCGGATCAACCTCGTCGACCACGGTGACGAGTTCGGTCAACTTCGCCAACTCATCGGTGACCGCAGGCATGGCGGTGATCGGGCCGGACATCGCCAGCGGCACCAGCGTGAGCTCGGTGAGCGGCACCTCTGTCGTTCTCTCAGCCGCCCCGACGGGGACGCTGTCGGGAGCGACGCTCGTCTTCAACGCACCTGACAACTTCGACGTGCTCACCCTGGTCTCGGGGGGAGCCTCCAGCGTCAACACCTCGTCGCTGACCGTTGTGAGCCAGCCGCCCGCCGGCGCCGGCACGGTATCGGTGGGCAGCTCGGGCATCTTGACCCTTCTTCCCGGAGACTCTGCGACCAACACCTTCTCCGCCACCTTCGCGTACTGCGCCCCGGGCGACACGTACTCGCCGGGTTCGCCGAACTGCACCGTGGCGACCATGAGCTACGCCCCGGCGACTGACCAGGAGATCGGCGACGCCATCACCGAAGACGGCATCACCGAGGACATCTACGAGGACACGGAGGTGGCGGCCGTGCAGCCCGCCACCGCACCGCAGGGCGGCCCGGTCTCGCTGATCATGGCCTCGGTCGGCTCGAGCGTTCCGATCAGCCAGTCAACGCCGGTCGGCACGGCGGACATCAACTACGCAGACGGGTTTACCGAGGTATTTCCTGCTCCTGCCGGGTTGAGCTATGTCCCCGGCTCGCTCCAGGTGACCGGTGGTGACAGCGTGACCGAGGGCGTCGCCACGGCCGAATACTGCACGGCGGCCGGAACCGGCTGCGATGCGACGATCAATAGCGGGAACTACAAGACCACCTACCCGTACCTCGAGCTCGAGCTCCCGAGCGCTGACCACGTGAACGGCGGGCAGAACTTCACGCTTCCCACCATCACTGCGCAGTTCACGGCGACCGGAAGCATCGGGACTACCGCCAGCGAGTCTCTCTCGGAGTTCAGGCTCAGCACCAGCGTGAATCTCTTCGGCGGCATAACTGCCAACTTCGACGGGTACCCGACCACCGGTAACTCGGGCACGCCTCCGTACTCTCCCCCGGTCGCGCTCGGTTCTACCACTATCGTCCAAGCCGAGACTGCGCCCTCAATCACATCGGCCTCGAACGCGACCTTCACGGCCGGGAGCGCGGGGAGCTTCACGGTGACGGCGAGTGGCAGCCCCACACCGTCGATTTCCGAGTCGGGCGGCCTTCCTACGGGTGTGACCTTCGTCGACAACGGCACTGGCACAGCGACCCTGTCTGGGACGCCGGCCGCCGGAACGGGAGGCACCTACCCGATCACTATTTCGGCGAGCAACGGGAACAGCCCGAATGCCTCGCAGTCCTTCACCCTCACGGTGAACCAAGCGCCGTCCGTCACCTCGGCCGCCACCGCGACCTTCAGCGACGGGAGCGCCGGGTCGTTCACGGTGACCAGCGCAGGGTTCCCGAGGCCGTCACTCTCCGAGATCGGGGCGTTGCCGTCGGGTGTCACCTTCGCGGACAACGGCAACGGCACGGCCACCCTGGGGGGAACGCCGGCGACCGGCGGCACGTACCCCTTGACCATCAAGGCGAGTAACGGCGTCAGCCCGAACGCCAACCAGTCCTTCACCCTGACGGTGGACCAGGCTCCTTCCATCACGTCCTCGGCGTCGGTCGACTTCTCCACAGGAGCCTCCGACAATTTCAACGTGACCACGACGGGGACTCCCACGGCGGCCATCTCCGAGAGCGGTGCGCTTCCTGATGGCGTGACCTTCGTCGACAATGGAGACGGCACCGCCACCCTGTCGGGCACGCCGACTGCAGAGAGCCAAGGCACCTACGTCCTGACGATCACGGCGAGCAATGGGGTGAGCCCGGCCGCGTCGCAGTCCTTGACCCTTACCGTCAGCAACGGACCGCTGGCGCCGACCATCACCTCCGGCTCGAGCACGACCTTCACGGTCGGAAGTGCTGGGACGTTCACGGTTGAGTCGAACGGGAATCCAACATCGACCCTTTCCGAAAGCGGCCAGCTACCGAGTGGGGTGACCTTCAACGACAACGGCGACGGCACGGCCACCCTGTCGGGCACGCCCGCCGGAGGCAGCGGGGGCGTCTACTCCATCTCGATCACGGCGAAAAACGGGGTAAGCCCGAACGCGACGCAATCGTTCACGTTGACCGTCGATCAGGCGCCGTCCATCACATCGGGCGCCAGCACGACGTTCACCACAGGCAGTGCCGGGACATTCGGGGTGACCACCGGCGGATACCCAGCGCCGGCCCTCTCCGACAGCGGCAGCCTGCCCTCCGGCGTGACCTTTGTCGACAACGGCGACGGGACCGGCACGCTTTCGGGCACGCCGGCTGACGGCAGTGGCGGCGTGTATTCGATCACGATCACTGCGAGCAATGGGGTGGGCACCGTCGCCACGCAGTCCTTCAGCCTGACCGTGAAGCAGGCCGCGACGATCACCTCGGCTGCCAGCACGACCTTTACCACCGGCGACGCCGGGAGCTTCACGGTGACGACCACGGGCTTCCCGACGGCAGCACTCTCCGAGACCGACCCCTTACCCTCGGGCGTGACCTTCACTGACAACGGTGACGGGACGGCCAGCCTTTCCGGCACCCCGGCCGCCGGCAGCGGAGGTCTCTACTCGATCAGCGTCAAGGCGAACAACGGTGTGGGCACCGCGGCGACGCAGTCCTTCACACTCACCGTCGACCAGGCATCGGCTATCACCTCGGGCGCCAGTGCAACCTTCGTCGTCGGAACTGCCGGGAGCTTCACGGTGACGACCACGGGCTACCCGGCGGCGGCCATCTCGGAGATCGGCAATCTGCCCGATGGAGTGACCCTGGTCGACAACGGCGACAGCACGGCCACCTTGTCGGGGACACCCGCTGCGGGGAGTGCCGGCAGCTACGCCTTCACCGTCAAGGCGTTCAACAACGTGGGCGCTGCGGCGATTCAGTCCTTTACCCTGACGGTCGACCAGGCACCGTCCTTCACGTCTGCGAACTCGGCGACGTTCTCGCTCGGCGAATCCGGCACCTTTACGCCGACGGCCTCCGGCTCCCCGCGTCCGACGATCACCGAGTGGGGCACCCTGCCCAAGGGCGTCCAGTTCAGCAGCGGAAGAATTTCGGGGAAGCCGACCAGGAAGGGAACGTTCCAGGTCCTTCTCACGGCGTCGAACGGTGCTGGAACGAACGCCACCCAGATCTTCACGCTGACCGTGGTGAAGTTCGCCGTCTCAACGACACCGCTCCCACCGGCCACCGAGGGAACGCCGTACAGTCAACAGCTCACAGCTGTGGGCGGCCTGGCTCCCTACAAGTGGAAGGCCGTCGGCGCGCTGCCGTCGGGACTGACCCTGTCCAAGAAAGGTCTGCTCTCGGGCACGGTCCCGTCGACGGTGGCGACGGGGAACGTCACGATCAACGTCACGGTGACGGACAGCACGACGCCGACAAAGCAGACGGCGAGTGGTTCGCTCACCCTGAGCATCCAGGCGGGGAGCTAGCAGGGGCGCTCCCAGTGAGCACGCAGTGGGACAAGTGAAGTGGGCGATCGGCTCCACTCCGAAGGCAACCGACGCAATCGATTTTTGAGGTAGCACGACCGAGGAGGATGGTGTGATGGGCGGTTTGCGACACAGGGCAGGTGGAGTGGCGGGAGTCACCAAGGCCGTGCTCGCAGCCGTCCTGCTGGGCGGAACGCTGACAACCGCGCTTAGCTTCGCGTTCGCGACACAGGCCACCGCCTTCTCGGCGACTCCGCAGTGGGTCAACGCCACGACGGGCTCTCCGGTCTCCTCGTTGACCTGTGGGACCTGGTACTTCGCCACGATGTCGTCGCAAACCGGTGGTGGCAGCGCCGCCATCAGCCTGTCCGGCGGTGGTGGCGGCGGTGGCGGGAGCAGCACCGGCGCTCTGTCCGACAATGCAAACACCGCCACCGGTGGGGCGGGTGCCAACTCGTCTGGGACGTTCACGGTTGCCGCCGGTGAGAGCATCGCCACATTCATCGGCTGCGGTGGCGGCGGCGGCGGTGCCCACTCGAGCGGCAGCACCGCCACCGGCGGCACCGGCGGCACCGGCTACTCGAACGGTGGAAGCGGCGGCGAGCAGACGACGACCGGCAACCAGTCGGGTGGCGGAGCCGGCGGTGGCTCGACCGCTGTCTGTGTCTATGGAAGCGCCTCATCTCCTTGCGCCACCCTGCTGGCCATCAGTGGTGGCGGTGGCGGAGCCGGCGGTGGCGCCTGCGCCGGCAACGGCGGCAACGGCGGCAATGGCAATGCCGGGGCGAGCACCGGTGCCGCCGCGACCTCCGAGCCAAACTCGGCCGCTCCCGGCGGCAATGCAAACGGACAGGGCTTCGGTGGCGGCGGCGGTGGCTCCGACTCTGACAAGCAGGCCGCCGGTGGTGGTGGCGGCGGAGGTGTCGGTGCTCCGGGCGGCACCGGCGCGGTGACGGCGACCACCGGAGGGACCGGGGCCGCGAACAGCACCGGTGGAGCCGGTGGTGGAAAGTTGGGCAGCGGGGCCGGCCCGGTGGGAACGGCCGGATCCGGTCCGAACGCCTCGGGCACTGGTGCCGCCGGTCCTACGCAGACCGGTTCGACGCAACGTGCGGGCGGCGGCGGCGGTGGTGGCGGCTACTACGGCGGTGGCAGTGGGGCCGCCAACGACTGCAGCCCCCTTTCCTTCACTCAAGTGGGGGCAGGTGCCGGTGGGGCCGGTTCGTCCTGGGTGTCGACGTCTGCCCTCACGAGCTTCAGCAACGGATCGAATCCGTCCTTTACCGCGGGTAGTGCGGTGTCCTCGACAGCTTGTGGTGAGCAAGAAGCACAGGGTTCTACTGGTGCCACAACCGGCGCCGGTGGCAGTGGAGGAAGCAACACATCGACGGGTTCCATCTCGGCCGGGTATGCCGGATGCCCCGGAAACGTCAGCCTGACCTGGAGCGCGCTCCCGGGCGCCCCCTCCGCCGTGACGGCAACCGGTTCGAGCGGGCAGATCAGCGCCAGCTGGACTGCTCCGTCAGACTCCGGCACCAGCTCCCTGACCGGCTACGTCGTGACGGCCACTCCGGTGGGTAGCGGGTCACCCGTGAGCCAGACCTTCAACTCGACTGCCACCACGGAAACGGTTAGCGGGCTGACAAACGGCGACCAGTACAACGTGACGGTGGCCGCGATCACCAGCGTGGGGACCGGGCCGGCCGCCAGTGCTGGGAACAACCCCATCTCTCTCGGAAGTGCGCCGACCATCACTTCGGCTGACACCACGACCTTCACGGTGGGTAGCGCCGGAAGCTTCACCGTCACCACGAGCGGGAGCCCGGCTCCGGCCATCTCGGAATCCGGTGTGCTCCCCAGCGGCGTGACCCTCACCGACAACCATGACGGCACGGCCACCCTGGCCGGCACGCCAGCGGCCGGTACCGGAGGCATTTCGACCTTCACTATCGATGCCTCCAATGGCATCAGTCCCGACGGCACGCAGTCCTTCGCGCTGACCGTGGATGAGGCGCCCAGCATCACCTCGGGTGACTCGGCCACCTTCTCGGAGGGCAACAACGGCAGTTCGACCATCACGACAACCGGCTTCCCGACGGCGTCGCTGTCGGAGGCCGGGTCGCTCCCCGACGGCGTGACCTTCACCGACAACCACGACGGGACGGCCACCCTGTCCGGTACGCCCTCCGCCAACACGCGAGGCGACTACCCGATCATCATCACCGCGACGAACGCAGTCAGTCCGAACGCCACACAGAACTTCACGCTGACCGTGGACGCGGCGCCGGCCATCACCTCGAACTCGACGACGGTCTTCACTGAGAACACACCGGGCACCTTCACGGTCGAGACCAGCGGAGCTCCGAACGCCTCGCTGTCCGAGATCGGGGGACTGCCGAGCGGTGTGACCTTCACCGACAACCATGACGGGACAGCCACGATCGCGGGTACGCCGGCGATCGGATCGAACGGTGACTACCCGATCGTCATCACGGCGACCAATGGCGTGAGCCCGAACGCGACACAGGACTTCGACCTGGTCGTCGACGGACCGCCGGCGATCACCAGCGCCGACTCGACCAGCTTCACCGTCGGCAGCGCCGGCAACTTCACCGTGACCACGACGGGGACTCCCACCGCGGCGGTCTCGGAGAGCGGCAAGTTGCCTGGCGGCGTGACCTTCACCGACAACCATGACGGCACGGCCACCCTGGCGGGCACCCCGACCACCGGAAGCGGCGGGACCTATGCGATCTCCGTCACTGCGGACAACGGGGACGGGAGCCCGGCCAGCCAGTCATTCACCCTGACGGTGAGCGAGGCGTCGGGGATCACCAGTGCCGACTCGGCGACCTTCAGCGTCGGGAACGCTGGGAGCTTCACCGTGACCACGAGCGGCTTCCCGGCTGCCGCCCTCTCCAAGAGCGGGAGCCTCCCAAGTGCCGTGACCTTCGTCGACAACGGGAACGGCACGGCCACCCTGGCCGGCACCCCGGGCCCGGGCACCGGCGGCAGCTATCCGATCACCATCACGGCGGACAACGGTGTGGGCAGTGCAGCGACGCAGTCGTTCACACTGAACGTCGGCGAGGCACCGACCATCACCAGCGCCGATTCGGCCACCTTCGTCTCCGGGACTCACGGGACCTTCACCGTGACCACGACGGGGACTCCCACGGCGGCGATCACCGAGAACGGGAACCTGCCAGGCGGCGTGACCTTCACCGACAACGGTGACGGCACGGCCACATTGGCCGGCAACCCGGCGGCCGACAGTGCGGCCAGCTACTCGTTCACGATCAACGCGACGAACGGTGCGGCGCCTGACGCCAACCAGTCGTTCACGCTGACGGTCGAGATCCCCGCGGGCTTCAGTTCGCCTGACAGCGCCAGCTTCCCCCGGCTCAGCCCGAGCAGCTTCACCGTGGTCACCACGGGGAACCCGAAGCCGACGTTGACCGAGGTCGGGAACATGCCGAAGGGTGTGATCTACTCGAACGGAGTCGTCTCTGGCACCCCAAAGAAGGTTGGTTCGTACCAGATCGCCTTCCTCGCCGACAACGGCATCGGGGCCCAGGCCGTGCAGTACTTCACGCTGACCGTCACTCCGTACGAGGTCACGACGACGACGTTGCCCGATGCGACCGTGGGTGCGTCCTACAGCGAGCAGCTCGCGGCCAGCGGCGGCGTCGCCCCGTACAAGTGGAAGGCGAAGGGAGCCCTGCCGGAGGGCCTCACGCTGTCGAAGGCCGGCCTGCTCTCGGGCACGGTTGCCGCCTCGGTCACGCCGGCCACGTATCCGATCAAGGTCAAGGTGACGGACAGCATGTCGCCGACCAAGGAAGTTCTGACCGTCACGTTGAATCTCACGGTCGACAGCTGACCCTCTGGGGGCCCGTGTTCATCGGGTTCGCGCACGGACACGCGAGCCCGACGTATGTGGGGAGGGCGTGGAGAGTGGGAGGCCTCTGGGTCTCCCACCTTCCGCGTCCAGACCCGGTTGGGCGCTGAGGGAGGCAAGAGGTGGACGACCCGTCGGTGGTGGACGAAGAGGAGCTGCAACCGGCGGCCCCAGCCGTGTCAGGCGGCAGGTGGGTTGGGCTAGGTCGGTTAGGCGGGGGGAGTGGGCGGTGTCGGCTGGGAAGGTGAGGCCGTCGATGGGTCCGACGCCTGCGCCATCACCTGGGAGAGACGGGGGAAGCGGCGGAGGCGGCCGAGCGGGCCGAGCTTGCCTGCGTCCACGCCGTGGTCGGCCGCATTGAGCAGGCGCAGATCGCCCCGACTGTTGCCGTAGGCCCAGAGCACCGGCTGCTCGCCGTTGCCCGAGAGGAGCCCGTTGGCCCGGAGGTGGACCACGAGCCGGGTGTACTTCTCCGCACCGCGGCAGTTCTTGCCCTCGTAGCCGCCCGTCAGCAGCCCACCTCCACCCACGGCCAGGCGGGTGGCCACCACGCCGTCCACTCCGAGCTCCTCACCGGCCGGCGCCACGTAGCACTCGGGGGAAGCCGAGACGATGACCGTATGGTGGCCCTGGCGGCGGTGCCACTCGAGACGGCGCCGGGTGTCGGCCCGCAGATGACGGGCCAGATGGCGGGCGGCGAAGGCGCGGGAGCGACGGTCGACCTCCTCGACCGGCATGCCGCCCAGCAGGCGGGTGAAGAGGCGCTCCTTGATCTCGTCGGCCGCGGTGCCCCCGGTGATGGCGGCCTTGATCAGGCCGGGGGAGAGCCGGACCATGGCGCGCAGCACCGGCACGAGACCGCGCAGGCCGACGAGCCAGGGAAAGACGCTGCCGCCATCGGTCAGCGTGCCGTCGAAGTCGAAGGCCGCCACGGTCTGGCGGCCTGAGCGGCGCGGCTGCGGCGAGCCGGCGCTCGCCTGGTCAGTCGAGTGCAGTGCCACCGCGGCCCGCACCTCCCGCAAACCTCAACGCTCCCTCGAGCGTCTCGCCACTGTTGATGACGTCGCGTCCGCGCCGTGCCTCGTTCACCGCGGCCTCCTCCTCGGACAGACCCCACTGCTCGAGCGCGCTCATGCGGTCCGAGCGCAGACAGACCTGCGGGAGTGCCGCCAACTGGTGGGCCAGGGCGACGGAGGCCGCCAGGGCCCGGCCCGGCGGTACGACGCGGTTGGCCAACCCGATCTCGAGCGCCTCGGGGGCTTGCACGGCCCGGCCGGTCAGGATCAGGTCCATGGCCCGGCTGTGGCCGATGAGGCGGGGGAGGCGGACCGTGCCGAGGTCGCAGAGGGGCACCCCGAAGCGGCGGCAGAAGACCCCGAAGACGGCGTTCTCGGCGGCCACCCGCAGGTCGCACCAGAGGGCGAGCTCGATGCCCCCGGCCACGGCGTAGCCCTCGACGGCGGCGATGACGGGCTTGGAGAGGGTCAGGCGGGTCGGGCCCATGGGGCCGCTGCCGTGGTCGGGGATGGGGCGGCGGTCGCCCTCGGCCACGGCCTTGAGGTCGGCGCCGGCGCAGAAGGTGCCCTGGGCGCCGGTCAGCACGGCCACGGAGGCGCCCGGGTCGGCGTCGAAGGCGAGGAAGGCCTGGCGGAGCTGCTCGGCGCACACGCTGTCGACCGCGTTGCGGCGCTCGGGGCGGTCGATGGTGACCACCGTGACCGGGCCATCGTGCTCGATCGTGAGCGTGGCGGTACGGGATGCGGCGTCGGTGGTCGGGGCGGAGGCGGTCGGGGCGGAGGCGCGTCGGTCGGCCTCTGGCGGTGCGGCGCGGTCTCCTCTCACCCCGGCATTCTCCCACGGCCGTTGAGGAGCTCCCGACATGGCGGTTGGGTGCAACTCCTGGTCAGGGGGCAGTTCGGCCGGTGCCGGATGCCGGCCGCCAAATCATGACCAATCGTGTCGACAATTGTGGGAACAGCCGGTAAGGTCTCGACGTTCAATAGGGAGAATCAGCCAAATCCAGGAGGATCACATGGCAGTACGACTGGGGGACACCGCCCCCGACTTCACCGCCGACACCACCGCCGGCACCATCAACTTCCACGAGTGGCTGGGAGACAGCTGGGGCATTCTCTTCTCCCACCCCAAGGACTTCACACCGGTTTGCACCACTGAGCTGGGCGCCTTCTCCAAGGCCAAGCCCGAGTTCGACAAGCGCAACGCCAAGCTCATCGGCCTCTCCGTCGACTCGGTCGAGTCGCACAAGGGGTGGGCAGGGGACATCGAGGAGACCCAGGGCTCCGCACTGTCCTTCCCCCTCATCGGCGACGAGGACCGCAAGGTGGCGGACCTCTACGACATGATCCACCCCAACGCCAACGACACGTTGACGGTCCGTTCGGTCTTCATCATCGGCCCGGACAAGAAGGTCAAGTTGACGTTGACCTACCCGGCCTCGACCGGTCGCAACGTCGACGAGATCCTTCGGGTGCTCGACTCGCTCCAGCTGACGGCCGACTACTCCGTGGCCACGCCGGTGAACTGGAAAGACGGCGAGGACGTCATCATCGTGCCCGCCGTGAGCGACGAGGACGCCAAGGGCCGCTTCCCCAAGGGATGGAAGGCGCTCAAGCCCTACCTGCGGTTGACGCCTCAGCCCAACCGCTGAGTCTCTGGTTGGTTCAGTCTCGGTTCTCTCCGTACCGAGGTGTGACGACGTGGCCGGCCTTCGGGCCGGCTTCGTCGCGTCTTGGGGGCTCTTGAGGGCTCTGGGCGGCCGGGCGGCTCTGGGGGGTGGGGCGGTCGAGCGAAGCGAGCGGTGGAGATGTCACAGCGCCGGGGGAGGCTCCTCCTCGGGCGGGGACGGCCTTTTGTCGCGCCCTCGCTGCGAGACGTCGAGCGTGTGAGCGTGAGGAGGAATTGCCATGGCCCTGAGCGAGCCTGAGGTCTTCGAGCTGGCCGACCGGGCGATGGCCCGGGTGGTATCTCGGATCGGGCCGGAACAGTGGGACGCGACGATGCCGGCGAGCTTCGTCAGCCACGCGCATCCGGAGCCTCCCACCGTGCGTGGGTTGATCGGGTATCACGCATACGACGACGCATGGGTGCCCGACATGTTGGCCGGCCTGACCATGGACGAGGCCGGTAGGGACAAGTTCTCCGGCGACCTGCTGGGCGACGATCCGGTGAGGCAGTTCTCGGCCATCGTGGAGGCGGCGTGCGGGGCTGCGGGTTTCGTGGCGGACCTGGACGCGGTGGCCCACCTCTCCTTCGGGGACTACACGGTGCGCGAGTACTTCTGGCAGATCAACTCCTTCCGGACCCTGCGGGCCCACGACATCGCCAAGGCGCTGGGCCAGGAGGTCGACCTGGAGCCCGAGCTCGTCCAGGGAGTGTGGGACGAGGTGCGCCCACACGCCGAGGAGTGGCGGACCATCGGGGTGTTCGGGGCGGCGGTCCCGGTGCCCGAGGCTGCGCCGCTGCTGGACCGGCTGCTGGGGCTGACGGGGCGTTCGCCGGGCTGACCGACTGGCTCAGCGCGTCACGTCGTAGGAGGCGTGGGCCACCGATGTCGATCCGTGGTGCGTCACGCCGGCGATCGTGCCCGTCACGTGGTCCGAGCCGATGGTGCCGGCGAACCCGAATGTCTGGCTCTGTGGATTGCCGAGAAGTCGGGCGTGGATTGGTTCGTTGCGGAAGGATCCTACGACCGCGCCCAGGGTGACCGGCTTCGTCGACTGGGTGAGGGCCGCCAGGCTGAGGGTGATCTGGAGGGTGAAGGGGCCGCCGTCGATCGTGCCCTTCACCTGACCGAGCGGGATGTCGCTCGGAATGGAAGTCGGGACCGATCCTGAAGAGCCCCGGTCGAGGCGAGGAACCTGGTCGCTGGCCGCGACGTCGAAGCGGCCGACATGACCCTTGATGGCGCTGACCGTGGGGTTGTCGCCGGACCGACCCGTCCAGGTGATGGTGGCCTCACCGCGGCCGAGGGGCAACGTCGTGAGGCGGGCGATCAGTGCGGAGACTGGGAGGGCCATCGCCGCCAACACCAGCGCGGTGAGGCCGAGGACTGCGATGGCGCCGCGATGGGGCCGGAGGAGTCTCACGGCTTTAGGCCTGGGTGCCCGGGACGAGCGGGATGGCGGTGACGCCCTCTTCGGTATCGGGATCGAGCTGACCCGAGACGACGACCGGCGGCTGTGTTCTCTGCTCCTCGAAGCACGGCTGGATGATGTCGGTCTGCACGTCCATGCGGTACACGCCCGGCTTCACGGTGGGACCCCATTGGTTCTGCTGCGGGTTCTGGTACACGCCGTAGGGCGACGACCAAATGAATTGGGCCCAGACCACACCGCAGGTGACGCCGCCGGTCGTGGTGCCGAAGCTCCAGGTGTCGTGACCGGCTCGGTAGTTCGACCAGCTCTGGAGACCGTTGTCGGGGTCGACCGATCCCTGTGGCTGCGCGGCGAGCGTCTCGCCGTTCTCGGTGGTGTATGTGCCGGGAGCGAAGGAGATGCCGCGGGGCGCGTGCCCGGTATCGGTCCAGCCTTCCCAGTACGCCGCCAGCCGGGCCGGGAGCCGCCTTGCCGCGGCCGCCGGTGGTGGGCGCACCACGTCGAAACCAGCCCCGTCCACCTTGGGCAGCAGGAGAGGTGCGTTTGTCTCGTCGCCCGGGTCGGAGGTGACCAGCCACGGAGCGTGGGCGGACGCCTTGCCCATGACGAGGAATTGCAGATAGGGGTTCGACTCGAAGGTCGTCGCCACCTCAGCCATGAAGACGGCCGGGTAGGAGGTCTGCCGCGGGACGAAGACGCTTTCGGAGCCAATCGGTCCACGCGGCAGTCGTTCGTTGCAGCCGCACGTCACCTCGTCCGATTCGAAGGCGGGACCCGTTTCGAACTCGGCCATCAGGGCCCGGTCCGACGTGGTGAAGGCGGCGTTCCGCAATGTCCATACCGCGGCGACGATCTGCTCAGCCTGACTCGGGGTGACGACCACACCGTGGAGCGGACCCGACGCAGTGAGAATGGCCGGAAGCAGCGAGGTGCCCGGAGTCGGCGGGCTGGGGTCGATCGGCACCCAGGCCGGCGGCTGTCCCGGGATGAGCTGCTCGCCCGCCGGATTGTCGTCGGTCAGGACAACGGCCAAGGTGCGCCGGTGGTGGGCGGCCGCCGCGGCCGGCTGGAGCGCGAGTGCGGTCATGGCGCACAGGCAGACGGCCAGGGTGGCGGCGATGCAGGACGGGCGGGGGCGGGTCGTTGCCATGGCTCAGTCCTCTTACATCGACACCTGGGCACGCCACCTGAGGTGGCTCGAGCCTTTGTGGGAGTGTTGTGCGATCCGGGAGCGTCGGTCCGGATCGTGTGGGGCTACTCGAGCTCTTTCCAGTGCTCACGCCCGAAGAGCCGGCCCCAGCGGGCGCTGAGCGATGGGCCCTCGTCGTGAGCGGTGTCGGGATGCAGGACCAGTGGCCCGCCGGGAGCGGGGAGCGAATCCACTTGTTCGTCCCCGATGGTCGTGCTGACTCCGGTGGTCATGATCTCGGTGATCTGGTCCCGGTCGACGAAGCGGTGGCCGTGATGGTGGGTCTTCACCGCGAGACCGTCGAACAGATCGAGCGAGGGGTCCTGAAGGACGTGCTCGACGGTCCCGAACTGGGTGCCGGACGAGGAGAGGACCGGGGTCCCGACCTCGAGGGCTTCGTAGGAGATCGGCCGTCCTTCGGTCACTGAGTCCTCCTCCTTGTGGTCGCACTGTTTCGATTCTGGACAGGCATGAGCCTCCCACGTTGTCCCGCCAGGTGTCGTGCGGATTCAGGAGCGTCCGGGCGTCTGCGTCTGCGTCTGTGTCTTGTCAAGGTCATGGACCTGCGGACGGCTGTAGAGGGCGTCGATGGTGGAGGTGACGGTCTCGAGCGGCGGGTCGCACCCGTCGTCGGTCCGAACGGCAATCACCGGGCAGTCGAAGTCGAGCGGGTCAGCCAACTCGTGGTCCAGACGCTCGATGAGGGGGAGCAGCTTGCCGAGCCGGTTCGGACCGCAGAGTGGGTCTGCCTCCATGCGTTGTCGCCACCGCTCGCTGGCGTGCGCGCTGTGGCAGTGCACCTGGACCAGGGTGGCGTGGGGGGCCAGTCGGGCTCGGACGTCCGGCTCGCTGACGCCCCGGTACCAGGTCTGCTCGGCGACGAAGCTCACACCCAGCTCGAGCCAGAGCTCCATGGAGCGATAGAAGAGCTCGACGCCGCCGACACCGAGCTCTGTGGCCTGGTCGAGGGTGCGCCACCGTCCGTGCACGAGCTGATCCTTGTGCAGGACCGGCAGATCGAGGGCCTGGCCCAGGGCGTCGGCCAGCGTGGTCTTGCCCGAGCCGGGCGCGCCTCCGACAAGGACGGCGAGTGGCGGTCGATCCGGCACGGCGCGGTGTGGGGGGCCGGTCAGGAGGCGGGGCCGACCAGCTCGTCGCGCAGCTCGCGCTTGAGGACCTTGCCCTGCGGATTGCGGGGGAGCGGCTCGGAGCGGAACCAGATGTGGGTGGGGACCATGAAGCCGGCCAGACGTTCCTTCACGTGGAGGGCCAGCTCGTCGGCCGACACCTTGGCGCCCGGCCGTAGGACGACCACCGCGCCGACCTCCTCGCCCAGGACCTCGTCGGGGACGCCGATCACGGCGCAGTCGGCCACGGCGGGATGCTCGAAGAGGGCGGCCTCGACCTGGACCGAGTAGACGTTCTCGCCGCCCCGGATGATCATGTCCTTGGCCCGGTCGACGATGTAGATGTAGTTCTCGTCATCGAGGCGGGCCACGTCGCCGGTGTGCAGCCAGCCCCGTGAGAACGTCTTGGCCGTCTCCTCGGGGCGGTTCCAGTAGCCGCGTACGACGTTGGGCCCCTTGATCCACAGCTCGCCCCGGACGTCGGGTCCGCGGGGGACGGCGTCGTCGGGTTCGTCTTGGGCAAAGTCTTCGGGCAGCACGGCCACGTCGCACACGGGGACGGGCGGACCGACGCTCTCGGGCTTGGCGACGTAGTCGGGTCCCGAGTTCATGGAGGTGACCGACGACGTCTCGGTCAGGCCGTAGCCGTTCGACGGCTGGCCCACGGGCCACGCCTCGCGGATGCGGCGCACCAGGTCGGGAGGAGCGGGTGCACCGCCGTAGGAGACGCCCTTGATGGAGGACGTGTCGTACTTGGAGAAGTTGGGCGAGTCGAGCACCTGCATCACCATGGCCGGCACGCCCCCGAAGGTGGCGATGCGCTCCCGCTCGATCAGCTCGAGGGCGCGCTCGGGGTCGAAGTGGTGCATCATGACGAGCTTGCCGCCGGCGGCCACGTTGGTGACCATGACCGAGTGGCAGCCGGTGGCGTGAAAGAGCGGCACCGAGAGCAGGAAGGCGGGTTGGTTCGGCTCGGCGGGCTGGGCTGGCTCGGTGGGCGTGGCGGCTTTGGCGGGCTCGGCGGGCTCGGCTGTCGCACCAGGCTCGTCGGCGACGTCTTCGCCGAGGGCGGAGGTGCCGTAGCGCAGCGAGCCCCGGGTGTTGATGAAGAAGAGGCTCATCAGGTTGGTGCACATGTTGCGATGGGTGCCCACCGCGCCCTTGGGCCGCCCGGTGGTGCCAGAGGTGTAGAAGATGGTGGCGTCGTCCTCCGGATCAATGGTGACGTCGGGAGGCGAGGCGGCCTCATCCACATCCCCGAGGGCGAGCGGGAAGGGCCATTCGGGAACCCGGGCCTGATCGGCCGGGGCCTCGTCCACGCCGAGGGACCCGGTGGCCGCGGTGCGGTGCTCGTCGGCCACGATGACCGCCTTGAGGTCCTCGAGCCCGCCCAGGACGGGCCGGATGCGCTGGGCCCGCTCGGAGTCGACGAAGACCACCTTGGAGCCCGAGTCCTCGAGGCCGTAGCGCAGCTCCTCGCCGCTCCACCAGGCGTTGAGGGGCACGACGATGGCGCCGGTCAGGGCGGCGGCCCAGAAGGCCATCACCCACTCGGGCAGGTTGCGCATGATGATGGCGACCCGGTCGCCCTGCTCGACGCCGAAGGTGGTGTGCAGCCGGTGGGCCAGCGTGCAGGCGATGCGGTAGTGCTCGGCGAAAGAGGTGCGCTCGTCCTCGTACACGAGGAACGTCTTGTCGCCGTGGGCGAGGGACATATCGAGCACGGTGCGCAGGTTGGCTGGCGCGTTCTTCCACGTCCGGGTGGGGACGCCGCGGATGTCGCGCTCTTCCATCTCGAAGATCTGGCCCGGAGCGGTCAGGCTGGCGTTGGCCTCGGCGATGGACATGCTGGGCACGTCGCTCGGCATCAGGAGCTCTCTTTCTCGGGTGTGGCCGGGGCCGCGGGGGCGGGCGCGGGCGCCGTGGCCGCGGCCGTCGTTGGTGTCGGCGCTGGCGCTGGCGCTGGCGTGGCGCCGTTGGTGAAGAACGCGTCGCGGTAGTAGGCGAGCTCCTGGACGCTCTCGCGGATGTCCTGGAGGGCGCGATGACCGCCCTTCTTGGACGGCGCGGCCTTGTAGACCTCGGGACGCCAGCGCCGGCAGAGCTCCTTGATGGTCGAGACGTCGACCGAGCGATAGTGCAGGTAGTCCTCGATCTCGGGGAGCTGGGTGGCCAGGAAGCGGCGGTCGGTGCCGATGGAGTTGCCGGCCAGGGGCACCGTGCGGGGTTGGGGAATGTGCTTCTTCAGGAACTCGAGGGTCTGGGCTCCGGCGTCGGCCAGGCTCAGGGTCGAGCCCTCGATGTCGGCCAGGAGGCCCGAGCGGGTGTGCATGTTCAGGACGAACTCGTCCATCTGGGCAAGCTGTTCGGGCGTGGCGTGAACGACCAGGTCCGGGCCCTCCTCGATGATGGTCAGGTCGTCGTCGGTGATGAGCGTGGCGATCTCGACGATGGTGTGGCGCGCCGGATCGAGCCCCGTCATTTCCAGATCGATCCAGGCCAGCATGCCGGGGGCACTCTACCGGCCGCTCTTCCCACTCGGTGTGGGCCGGACCGGATACTGTCCTTCGATGCTGCGTGTCCCGCTGCAGCGGCTCGACGAGGATCTGCCCGTTCCCGCCTACGCGCGGGAGGGCGACGCCGGAGCCGATCTGCTCGCCCGGTCCGATGCCGTCCTGACCTGCCGGGGTGGTCGGGCCCTGGTGCCCACGGGGGTGGCGGTGGCCATTCCTCCTGGGTACGCGGGGTTCGTGCTGCCGCGGAGCGGCCTTGCTCTGCGACACGGCATCACCTGTTTGAACGCACCGGGGCTGATTGACTCGGGATACCGGGGCGAGCTGCAGGTCATTCTGGTGAACACGGATCCGGAGGAGGACTACAAGGTCGCACGGGGCGATCGCATCGCCCAGCTGGTGGTGATGCGGGTAGAACAGGTCGGGTTCGACCTGGTGGACAGCGAAGGGTTGGGTGAGGCAGAACGCGGTGTCGGCGGGTTCGGCCATACCGGTACATGAACTGAGCAGAGAGGTCAGGTAGTGGCATGGTGATGCGCCCACTCGAGGGCATGGATGCGGCATTCCTGTCGCTCGAGACGCCGACGACGCCGATGCACGTGGGGATCGTGCTGCTCCTCGACCCGCCGGAGGGGCGGCGATCCCTGTTCTCGCCCTCGACCAGGTACACACAGATCCGGAGGGTCATTGAGCAGCGGCTGCACCTGGTGGAGGCCATGCGCCAGCGGGCCATCCGGGTGCCGTTCGGGCTCCACCACCCGGTCTGGGTGGACGACCCCGACTTCGAGTTGGACGACCATTTCACACGGGCGAGCCTGCCGTCGCCCGGCGGAAAGGCCGAGCTCGACGCCTTCGTCGCCTCGGTGATGAGCCGGCAGCTCGACCCCGACCGGCCGCTCTGGGAGATGTACGTCGTCGAGGGCCTGACGGAGGGGCGGACGGCGTTGATCGCCAAGATCCACCACGCCATCCTCGACGGGGTGAGCGGCGCGTCCGTGCTGGCCGCCTTCATGGACCTCAACCCCCGGTCGCGGGTGACGCCGCTGCCGCCCGAGTGGAAGCCGGCCCCGCTGCCCTCGAACCTGCAGCTGCTGCGGCACGCGGCGACGGCGTTGAGCCACCAGCCGGGAGCGACGCTCAAGACGCTGCAGGCCGGCATCGAGGCGGTGGCGGACCTGGGGATGAACAATCGGGAACTGGCGGGGAGGGGCGAGCAGGCGCCGCCCGGCTTCTTCGGAGGCCCGCGCACGTCCTTCAACGGCGCGGTCTCCAACCGCAAGCGCTTCTGCTCGCTCTCCGTGCCGCTGGAAGACGTGAAGCTGGTGGGGAGGGCGTTCGAGGCCACGGTCAACGACGTTCTGCTGGCGTGCGTGTCGGGGGCGCTGCGCCGGCTCCTGGAGACCCGGGGGGAGGAGGTCGACCGGGCGCTGGTGGCCATGGTGCCGGTGTCGACCCGGGCCGAAGGAGCGGTGGAGGACCTGGGCAACCAGGTCTCGGGGATGCTGGTGTCGCTGGCCAGCGACATCGACGACCCGGTGCTGCGCCTCGACGCGATCTCGGAGTCGGCCCGGGTGGCCAAGGACCAGGAGAAGCTGCACCACGGGCGCTTCGTGAGCGACCTGGCTCAGGTGGCGGTGCCCGCCCTGGCGGTGCGGGTGGCGCGGGCCGTGGCCGGGACGCGGCTGTTCGACAAGATGCGCCCCCCGGCCAACGTGACGGTGTCGAGCGTCCGTGGTCCCGACTTCTCGCTGTTCTGCGCCGGCAGCCGGGTGGTGGATATGTACCCGGTCGGGCCGATGGCCGAGGGGATCGGGATGAACGTGACGGTGTTCTCGTATCTCGACCGGATCTGCTTCGGCGTGCTGGCCTGCCGGAGGCTGGTGCCCGACCTGGAGCAGATGGCGGACCACCTCGACGAGGCCCTGGCCGAGCTGGTGGTGGGCGCGCTGGACCTGGCGGGGGCGACGGCCTAAGTACGGCCCGGCGTCGTTATCGGTCGTGTCCCCTGTGCAGAAGGCCTATCCGGTTGGCGAGTGCGCCAGCTCACGGTAATGGGCACGCCAAATCACTCTGTAGACGCGGCTCCACCGCGGAATGGAGCGCAGGCCGGGGATGAAGGGCAAGAAGATCAAGCCGGCCGAGAGCACCATCATGATGGCCCAGACCTCGAGATCGCCGTTCGATGACGAATTCATGGGTGGCACCTGATACCACATGGTGTAGAGCCACAGCCAGGCTTGGCCCGGATAGTTCCCCGTCTCGTTCATCATGCCCCACTGATCTCCGGAGAGATGCTGCGTCGTCGCCTGGTTGGCCATGTACGTGCCGTCGGCAAGGAAGAGGAGGGGTTTCGTGTAGTCGGTGCCGTAGAACTGACCGCCGCTCAGCAGGGCAGTATCGAGACCACCGCTCTGCGCCATGGTCGTGAGCGATCCGATCAGACCTCCGACGGGTCCGTAGTCACCTCGTGGCACCACGAGGTGGCCATCGACCTCCTTGGCGCTAGCCACCGCATGCTCGTAGGCGTTCGTCCAGGCCGTCTGCTGGGCCGGCGATGCCTGCTTGTATGCGTCCACGACCGACTGCACGGCCCGACCGGGTAGGGCGCTGAGCGGCCCGAGGACGAAGTCCTGGGCGGTGTCGATGGGCTGGTGCACGCCGACCCACCAAGCGGGCTCGAAGAAACCGATGTGCTGGGTCGCACCGGCGGTGTTGTTGTAGGGCGGACCGTAAGTGGCTACCGCGCTCGATCCGTCCAGTTCAGTGATCGCCGTCTGGGCAAAATCAACTGGGTCCGACGATGCCCACGTCTTGAGGTTGATGGCTTTCTCGTCGGGGGAGGAGAAAGCGACGGCGAGTAGGGCGATGAGTGCGGCGACGGCCACGAACGCGATGAATGCTTCGCGGAGGATGTCGTAGGGAACGTAACGACCGGTCCACTCGTGGACGTCACGATCCGGGTTGAAGCGGCGCCGGCCGCGGAAGGAAGTCATGCCGGCTCTTCAATCTTCGTGGTGGGCCCGGTCGGCTCCTCATCGTCGGCCTCAATCGAGAACGGCGGCACGATTCCTCGGCGCCTCACCAGCAAGACGTGCATGCCGGCGATCAGGGTGACGGCGATAGGAAGCAGGACGATGTGCCACATCAACATCTGACCGAAGTTCAGGACATTCCAGACGGCTCCGGCGCCGGTGGCATTGATACCGTCCTTGGCTTGTGTCGAGATCCATTGTGAATCGAAGTTCTGCTGGGACAAATATCCGGTAAAGGCAGCCGCTACGGACACAAGGAAAGAGATCACGCCGGTGGCCCATGTGAGCTTGCGGTTGCCACGCCACGCGGCCATGAAGAACTTGCCCCACAGGTGGATGACCATGAAGAAGAAGAAGCACTCGACGCTCCATAGATGGAGGGAATTCATGAAGTGGCCGACAGGCGAGACGTGCCACCAGCCGGGACCCATGACGGCCAGCACACACCCGGTGATGATCACCCAGGCGAGGCTCACAACGGTCAGCACGCCGAAGACGTATATCCAAGACGCCATAAAGGCGGGCTGCCGGTCGGGGAGCAGCCGCTCCGGGGGAAACGCAGCTTCCGCGGCATGCCTGGCGCGGGCGGTCCACTGCCGGGAATCGTCGTGCTCAGTCTCGGGGCGCCCAGGCGTTTCGACGTTCATCGGTCGCGTCCTTTGCGACGAGGGAACGGGAGCACAATCGCCAACACGAAGACCACGACCATCAAGATGATGACGACCAGGTTGGCTACGGAGATCTGAATGAATCCCCAGTGGATGTAGTGACCCAGATGATTGAGATTCACCAAGGAGGCGAGGAGGCCAAGGAGCAACACTGGACGGTTGTCCTCCGATCGTTTGGCTCCCCGGAGGGACCCGGTCGTCTCAGTAGACGACCTTCGTCTCAGGATACTCTCAGGATCTACCTGGTGACGGCCCTCCAACAAAAGGCCCGCATGGGAACCTCGATGAGGTCGCCCTGCACGAGCTCGGGGTGGGCGTCGAGGTAGCGGCGCATGCCGGCGAGGTGGGTCGCTTTCGCCTCGTCCTCCATGACGATGACCGCGCTGTAGGTGGCGGCCAGAGCGATGAGGTCGTCCTTGGTCATGGTGCGGCTCCAGGTGAAGAGCTTGGTCTCCGGGTCGATGAACCACTCCCGGAGGGTCAGCTCGTCGACCTGCACGCGGCGGCGACGTCGTTGGTCGGTCCTTGTCGTGTCCTCGCGGTCGAGCTCGACACCGCCGGCCCAGAGATTGCGCATCCAGTCGACGGTGCGGTTGGTGCCGTTCCAGACGAGCGCGAGGCGCCCGCCCGGGCGCAGGACGCGGGCCACCTCGGGGATGGCTCGTTCCTCGTCGACCCAGTGCCAGGCCGACTGGGCGGTCACGACGTCGAAGGAACCGTCGGCCGCGGGCAGGTCCTCGGCCTGACCCTCGAGAACTTCGACTCCCTCGGTCTGCGACGAGAGGACGGCCCGCATGCGAGCATCGGGCTCGATCGCGGTGACGTGGGGGACTCGCTTGGCGAGCTTGCGGGTGAAGAGGCCTGTGCCGGCGCCGATCTCCAGGGCGTCCGTGGCTCCTCTGGGGAGTAGCCAGTCGAGCGCCTCGTCGGGCGGGGCGGAGCGAAGCCGGTCGTAGTCGTCGGCCACTGCGCCGAAGGACTTGGAGAGGACTGCCGTGGTCTCGTCCTGCTGCATGAGATCGAATCTACCGAGAACGTCAGG
Organism: uncultured Acidimicrobiaceae bacterium; assembly: GCA_963840435.1. GTDB lineage: Bacteria > Actinomycetota > Acidimicrobiia > Acidimicrobiales > RAAP-2 > Bog-473. The sequence goes on from CAWIYY010000006.1 coordinate 40,366, forward strand.
CGATGTGGCCGGCGGCCCTGCCGGCAGGTGCGAAGATGCTGGTGAGGGCCCCGCTCCGCGGGCTGTTGGCATTCCGGGCGGCGCGATAGAGTCTTGCTCCAACGCGGAAGTGGCGCAGCGGTAGCGCATCACCTTGCCAAGGTGAGGGTCGCGGGTTCGAATCCCGTCTTCCGCTCCATTCTAGCAGGTCAGGGGTGGTTTTCACCTCGTCTCTTTGTGGCTCTTCCGGTTTCTGCGGGGTGAGCCACGTCCCGTGACGCTCACTTCACCACGATCGAGTCGAGCACTCTGAAGTTGGGCTTGCCCGCGTAGAGCAGGGCCCTGATGCGGAAGTTCTCGAAGTTGGTGAAGCCGAAGGCAACGCGCTTGACCCGCTTCAAGAGGTTGTTCATGCCTTCGGTGGGGCCGTTGGACACCTTGGCCCTGTGCCAGGCGACGATGGGCTCGAACCAGTTCTCCAAGGTGCGCGCCAGGCGCCGTACTTCGATAGGAGCAGAGCGCTTCGAGGCGTGCTCGATGATGTCGCGCAACAAGTCGGCGGCCGCCTCGGGGTCCTTGGTGGCATAGAACTGCGCCACGGCTTCTTTGACGCTGTAGGCGAAGGCCACCTCGCCGTCGGGGTCGCCCAAGGCCAAGAGGCCAACGAGGCGTTCTTGGAGCTCGGGATCCGAGGCCGTCGCTCCGATGACCAAGAGCTTGCGGGCGCGATAGAGCGGGTCACCGGCCCGGCCGCGATGGCCGAGGCGCTGTTGTTGGACTCGGCGCCTGGTCTGATCGAGCGCCAAGATGGCGTGGCGCATGACGTGGAAGCGATCGATCACCCGCGTTGCCTTGGGGGTGACGACGCGAAAGACCGCGTTGTAGGTCCTCGACATGTCGAGGCAGCCGTATTCGAGGCGCGCTTTGACGTGGTGGGGCTGAGCCTTCAGCCAGCCGGCCACTTCGGTGAAGTCCCTGGTCGGAAGCACGTCGATGAGGGCGTGGTTGGCCACGTCGCACACCGTGGTCGACCAGGTCTTGTGTTTATAGGGGCCCTCGCGCACGAAGAGCGTCTCGTCGAGGCCGATGGCGGTGGTGTCTTTGAGCCGCTTGGTATCGGCCGCGAGCAGCGCCTTGCCATAAATGCGCGAAGCCACATTCACCGCATCCCAATCGCAGGCCAGTTCGCCGGCCAGATGGGCGATGGTCTGGCCGCCACCGATCTGCTTGACCACCCACTTGGCCGCCCGCGTGGTCAGCATGCATCCCACCGCGCGAATCCGGTGGTCGCCCAGGGTGAAGGAACGCTGGCCACACCGAGGGTTGGGGCAAAAGAGCCGGTGCTTCTTCCAGTGCAGCGTCATCGGCACGCCGCCGAAGGGCAGGTCGACATAGGAGACGACGGGACGGTCCTTGGTCCAGGCTCGCTTGCGACACCTCGGGCACGTGAGCACCGGTTTCGCCTGCTCGACGGTGATCTCGCCCGCCGGTCCTCGCCGCGCGTAGGAGAGGACGCGGACGTCTTTGAGACCCACGAGATGAGAGACGATCTCGTTAGGATCGAAGTACACAGAGGCGTGGAGGATCTTCTTTTTCACACATTGAGACTGAAGCGCCTCTGTGCTTACGCGGTGGATCCCCGCTGAGTCCTCAGGACCTCCTGGTTAGCGGGTCCTCAGACCCCGCTGAAACCGGAAGACCCCTCTTTGTGATCCTTTCGCCGAAGTCCACAACGGTCAGTGATCAGTTCGCTAACGAGGTCCACGTGGCCAACGTCTCGCGTCGCGGCGATTGAAACCCGCTTTTCAGAGCACGAGGTTCTGATATTCCTACGTTCGTGAGCCGAGAGGCCGCCCTTTTCACGGAATGTTTTCAGGCCAGTGTTGCGGTCATCCCGCCGTCGACCGGGATGACGGCTCCGGTGATGTAGCTCGCTCGGTCAGAGCAAAGGAATGCCGCCAACTCAGCCACTTCCTCGGGTTGACCACCCCGCTTGAGCGCCGTGCCCTGTACGAGCTGAGGATGACGGGCCGCCGCTCCGGGTCCTCCGGACATCTCGGTCTCGATGAAGCCAGGGCAAATGGCAACCGCTCGTATCCCCTTGGTGCCGTACTCGACGGCCGCGGCTTTGGTGAGCGCGATGGCACCGGCTTTGGCGGCCGAGTAGACGCTCACAGGAAACGGAGTGGCGTTCATCCCTCCGGTCGATGACCAGTTGAGGATGACGCCACCACCGGTCGGGAGCATCGCTCTGATGCCGTGTTTGGTTCCGAGCATCACGCTCCTCAGGTCGGCATCCATGATCCGGTCGTACTCGTCCATCGAGACCTCGGCCAGCTCTCCAGCGCTGCCGATACCGGCCACGTTCAGGACGGCGTCGATGCGTCCGAACGCGTCGAGAGCTGCTGCGAACATCGCTTCGACCTGATCCTCCTTGGTGACATCGCACTGAAACGGCACGACCGCATCGCCAAGTTCGGCGGCAGTCTCCTCCTGACGTCCGCTGATGTCGGCGGCGAGCACTCGGGCGCCCTCGCGGACGAAGACCCTCGTCGACGCCCTCGCCATTCCGGACCCTGCGCCGGTGATGATCGCGAACTTGCCTTCTAACTCGGTCATTCCGCTCCTCCCCGTGATCACCCTTCGGCGCCGAGACTAGCCGATCGGCTACTATCGCAATCTGGTTGATGGAGCCACAGAGGGCTGGGCGATAACGCAAACGCTCGCTCGAACAGGGAGACAAAGCGATGACGATGACGGACGTCTACTACGACCCCTACGACCGTGAGATCGACGCGGATCCGTATCCCGTCTATGCCCGGCTCAGAGAAGAAGCGCCGCTGTACTACAACGAAGAGCACGACTTCTATGCCGTCAGCCGGTTCGAGGACGTCCAGCGCGGGCTCCTCGACCGGCAGATTTTCAGTTCCGCTCGTGGTTCGGTGCTCGAGTTCATCAAGGCGAACATCGAGATACCACCCGGGATTGTGATCTTCGAAGATCCTCCGCTGCACGACGTCCATCGGGGTCTGCTTTCCCGAGTGTTCACTCCGAAGAAGATGCTCGCCCTCGAGGAAAAGGTCCGAGAGTTCTGCGGGCGCGTTCTCGATCCACTGGTCGGCGCCGGTCGTCTTGACTTCGTCGCCGATCTCGGGGAGCAGATCCCGATGCGAACGATCGGAATGCTCCTCGGGGTTCCCGAATCCGACCAAGAGGAAGCCCGCGACCGTGCCAACGCCTCACTGCGCACCGATCCGGGCAAGCCGATGGAGGTGTCGGCAGACAACATCGGGCAAGCGGATTTCTTTTCCGACTACATCGACTGGCGGGCGACCCATCCCTCCGACGACCTCATGTCGGAGCTGTTGTTCGTCGAATTCGAAGACGAGCACGGGACGACGACGGAAGCTGACCCGCGACGAAGTTCTCATGTACGTGAGCGTTGTCTCGGCGCCGGCAACGAGACCACGAATCGCCTCATCGGTTGGATGGGCAAGGTGCTCGCGGAACACCCTGACCAACGTCGCGAGCTGGTAGAGGATCGCTCACTCGTCGCCAATGCCATCGAGGAGCTCCTGCGCTTCGAGCCGCCGACGCCGCACGTCGCCCGCTATGTCGCACACGACGTCGAACTGCACGACCAGACCGTGCCGGCCGGCAGCGCCATGATCTGTCTTACGGGGTCGGCCAACCGGGACGGCGACAAGTACGAGGATCCCGATCGGTTCGACATCCATCGCAACATCGGTCAGCACCTCACGTTCGGCTACGGCATTCACTTCTGCCTGGGCGCCGCGCTGGCGCGGATGGAAGGTCGCGTCACTCTCGACGAAGTCCTGAAGCGATTTCCCCAATGGGAGGTCGATTGGGACAACATCCGACGAGCTCCCACGTCGACGGTGCGGGGATGGGAATCTCTTCCGGTCATCACCGCCTGACCGACCATTCGTCGTCTCGCTGCTGATCAACGGGCGGCCGGGATTGTCCGAGGCTAGCCGATCGGCTATCCTGCGCACGGCTGAGCACAGGGAGGAGGCATCCGTGGACTCGAGGTACCGCGTCATCCAGTGGGCGACAGGCAACACCGGCCAGCGGGCTCTTCGAGAGGTGATTCGCCATCCCGCCCTCGACCTGGTCGGGGTGCAGGGTCTACGACTCGGCGAAGGAGGGCGTCGAGGCGGGGGAGTTGTGCGGAGAAGGCACCGACTGGCGTCGTCGCCACCACCGACCGCGAGGCGGTTCTCAAGCTCGAAGCGGACTGCTGCATCTACATGCCGCGTGCGACGGGGAGGGGCCAGACTCGAGCTGGCTTGACCGAAGACGAGCTTGTCGAGGACGTCGTTGCCTTACTCGCTGCAGGCACGAACGTCGTCTCTACCTGCAGCGATCTGTTCGCTCGCGGGGTCCGCCTCAGCAGCGCCAACTTGGCCCGTGTCCATGCGGCCTGCGAGAGCGGCGGCGCATCGGTTTGGGCAAGCGGGAGTGATCCCGGCTTCGTGACCGAGACCCTCCCCATGGCGCTTTTGTCGATCCAGCGAAAGGTCGACCTGATCGAGATCGAGGAGTTCGGCGACCTCTCGCACCGGCCGTCGGCGCACATGGTCATGGAGCAGATGCGATTCGGGAAGCCGCTGGCGGAATTTGATCCCGAGCGCCGCAAGAATCACTTGTTCGGTGAGTACCAGCCACCGCTCAGCGTGTTGGCCGACTTGGCCGGATTCGAGATCGACGAATGGGTCGGCGAGGGTGGCGTCGCCGCAGCCAAGGAAGACATGATGATTGTGGCCGGTGAAATCAAGGCCGGGACTGCGGCGGCGCAGCGGGTTGTCGTCACGGGCCGCAGCGAGGGCGTCGATCGGATCCGTTTCACGCAGTACGGCTTCGTGGCCATGGACGTGGAGCCCGATTGGGGCTTGCAGCCGACGGGTTGGCGGATCCGGATCCACGGTGATGCGCCGATCGACATGAGCATGCCGTTCCCGGTGCCACTCGATGACCTGGCGTCCTTTGTGCCCGCCTACAACGCCAACGGCCTGGTGAACGCCGTTCCCTACGTGTGCGGCGCCCGGCCCGGAATGCTCACGACCGAGGACCTCCCGCACATCCTGCCACGCGGTCCCCGCCCAACCCGACTGATGGATCGCGCAAGCGCGTCCGAGGGTGCTGGTCCCTTGACGCAGAGGGTCCTCGACTACGACCGTGCTATGCAGCGGCTGGTGGCTGACGTCGAAGGATCCGGCTGATTGGGCTCCTTTGGCCGAATTCGTCGCCGTTGAGGATTTCGAACGGGTCGGCACGTTTCTCGAGGTGCAGGACTGGAGCGAGTACACCGAGATGCTGACGCGGTGGGCCTCGGCCACGGAGTCATTCGAGACCACCGTGAGGCGGATCTCCGAGACTGGGGGCGTTGGTCTACTACGAGATCGAAGAGCGCCACTTTCGAGGCGACAACGTGAACGTCATCAACTCGATGACCGTCTTTGAGTTCGATGCGAACGACAGGATCCGCCGTTTGAACGTCTACCTGCAGCAGGCGCGCTAGGCAACCAGCGACGGACCGTCTGCCGACGTCGCCAGACTCAGACAGGCAGGGAAAGAAAGCGCCGCGCAAGGCGCAGAAGCTCGGCTCGCACCAGCTCATCGTCGAGGTCGGCGACGAAGGGGTGCATGACTGCACCACTGATGGCGGCGATGAGCATGGCGGTCCGGACGCGGGCCTCCGGCGCCGTGTCGTCTCCGACCAGGATGTGACGCAGGCGGTGCATCACGTCACGAAATTCGTCGTGATCAGCGAAGAACCCAACGATCACTGGATCGCTGAGGATGGTGCTGGCAGTACGCCCACGGTCGATGGCGAGGTCGACGATGCCGGCGATGAGTGAGTCACGCGCCCGCTTCGCGGAGGACTCGCTTTCGGCCGCCTCGATGACCACCTCCAGCCTCCTCAGCTCCGACTCTGCGGCGGCCAAGACAATCTCGTCCTTTGTCTTGTACTGGTGATAGACGGCCGCCTTTGTGACGCCGATCTCATCGGCGATCATCTGCAGTGACGTCCCACCAACACCATGCCGAGAAAACAAGTCCAGGGCTGCTGTGATGACTCGAGTTTGCGCCGCGCTCAACGGAATCGGTCGGCCGTTCGTCCACGGTTGCGGCGCTGGAGGAGTTCACACGGTTCAGCCTAATCTCCGGTGCTAGCCGATCGACTACCTGGCGACTCCTCGGTTGTAGTCGGTAAGCGCGTGTCCGGTGCGGGCCCGCCAGGCGGATCGTTCCGTCAGATCGACACCGGAGGGTCTAGCGGCGACATCCACTCACGCGCCAAGGACAGCGGTTTCACAAGCTTGTCTGCATCGCCGCCGGCTCGATGATCTGAACGTCGGACGGCTGAATTTGGCAGTGTTCCGCCGCAACGGGGACCTGCCACACCATGCTCGTACTCGTAGTAGACCGCTCTACAACAGGGTCGGATTTGGGCGGATTCAGTGGACGATCCGTAGACGGGAGTCCAGCTCAGAGGACTCGCAAGGACACTGTGGACTAACTCACACACCTTGCCAAGGTGAGGGTCGCTGGTTCGAATCCCGTCTTCCGCTCTCGGAATGGCGACCTTGAGCTGGGACGATGCAGCCGACCTTGAGATGGGTTCTTTGCGTCTTGCCCATCAGTTGCCCATCACGGGCACCATGGCCCGATGGAAGCCGCCAGTCCAAGTGGACAGACACTGTGACGGTCGGACCTTCGGTTGCGGTTTTCGTGGTCGGCGCGGTTGTCAGTCTGGCCACGAGCTGGGTGCTCGTCACTCGACTCGAGCGGGTTGGCGAGCGACTGGGGTTCTCCGAAGCAAGTCTGGGCATGGTTGCTGCACTTGCGGCCGACACGCCTGAGATCACCGCCTCAATCGCGGCGATCGCGCACCACCAACAGACAGTTGGTGCCGGCGTCGTCTTGGGCTCGAATGTGTTCAACCTAGCTGCGCTCCTCGGCCTCGGTGCCGTTGTGGCAGGCCGGATCGATCTGCACCGAAGGGTCGTCGTCCTAGGCGGAACCGTTGCCATGATCGTCGGCGTGACGTGTCTGCTAAGCGTCGGTGGGCAGGTCTCGCCAGGAGTCGGGTTGAGCGTGGTCCTGACGGTGTTGCTCGGCTATGTGGCGCTCCTCGCTGCGCACCGCGGGATCTTGGCTCGCCTTCGCCTGCCCGAGATGTGGACCGAGTGGCTCAACACGGCGATCGTCGAGGAGGAGATCGAGCTCGAAGAGGCGATCCGTCCCCAGAAGGGAACCGGCCGCGACGTAGTAACGGGAGCGGGTGCCCTTGGGGTCGTGTTGGTGGCCAGCGTAGCCATGGAGCAAGGAGCGTCGACGCTGGGCACCCACTTTGGTATCCCGCAGATCATCGTGGGCGGTCTCGTCCTTGCGGCCGTCACCAGTCTGCCCAACGCAGTGTCGGCGGCGTACCTGGCCCGTCGCGGCCGAGGAGCTGCCGCGCTGAGCACCTCACTCAACTCCAACTCGCTGAACGTCGCGGCCGGCCTCTTGCTCCCAGCGGTTGTCATCGGGTTGGCCAAGCCGTCTGGGTCGGGGATGCTGGTCGCCTGCTGGTACGTCGGGCTCACCGCACTGACGCTCCTGCTGGCCTATCTAGGCCGGGGGCTCGGGCGCCTGTCGGGAGGCGTGATCATCACGGCCTACGTCGGTTTCGTCGCCGTGTTACTCGTCACGACCTGATCGGGGCGGCAAGTCCTGCGGCTGCTCTTCGGCTGGGCTCGCAGTAGCCCTTCGAATGCCACGGGTAAGCCCGCCCTGACGTGCGGAGATATTTGGCGGGGAAGACCGTTCCAGCAGTGAGCAACCAGCTTGCGCCGAGAACCCATAGCCTACACAATAGATGCACTATGCAATCAACTGTCATCGCCCCAGTCGAGGACCAGCTCGTCGACGCCGTCCTCAGCGCCAGCCGAGTGCTCGTGGCCATCGCCGCCCGGTCGCTCGCTGATGTGGGAGAAGAGGTGACCTTGACCCAGTACCGCTCGCTGGTGGTGCTGGCCTCGAGGGGTCCCCAAGGTGTGGCGGCGCTGGCCGATGCGGTCTCGGTTACTCCCCCCACCGCTTCGAGGATGTGTGACCGCTTGGTCAAAAAGGGCCTGGTCACGCGCCGGACTGATCGTCGCGACCGGCGCCAAGTTCGCATTGCGCTGTCCCCGGGGGGCCGGCGCTTGGTCGACACGGTGACAACTCGGCGTCGCCATGAGATCGAACAGCTCGTCGCCACCATCCCCACCCAGTCCCGGGGCGGGGTCGTCGATGCGCTGCGGCACCTAAATGAGAGCGCGGGTGAGGTGCCCGAGCAGGACTGGAGCACCGGCTGGGACCTGTGAGCTCGCTCCCCGGCGAGGAGGCGCGAGTCGATGTGCCGCATCCGAGCCGGTCGGTTCGCGCCCGCGGCAATGCCGCAGCGGTTGGTCGATGGATCCGTTCCGCGTCCTACCTCCAACGTTGGATCGTGCTCGGCGTCACGATCGGTGCCATCGCAGGGCTCGGCGCCGTCGTCTTCTACGAAGCCTTGCGCCTCTGCACCCACTTCTTCTTGCAGGTCCTTGCCGGCTACGCCGTGCCGACCCCAGCGGCTGAGGGGCATGCGGCGGGTTCGTCCCATGCCGCTCGACCGTGGGCTCTGCCGTTGATCGCCGGCACCGGGGCACTTCTCGGAGCGGTGTTGGTGTATCGCTTCGCTCCCGAAGCAGAAGGCCACGGCACGGACGCTGCCATCTCCGCGGTGCACCACAACCCAAAGGGCGTGCGCTTCCGCGCTGTCATTGTCAAGATCATCGCTTCCGCCCTCACGATCGGATCGGGTGGCTCAGGCGGACGCGAAGGCCCGACGGGCCAGATCGACCGCGGGGTTCGGGTCGTTGCTCACGCGCGTGCTCGAGCTGGACCCTTCTGACGGGCGCATCGCCCTGGCGACGGGCATCGGCTCGGGCATCGGAGCGATCTTCGGTGCGCCGCTCGGTGGCGCCGTGCTCGCAGCGGAGATCCTCTACCGCGACGACTTCGACCCCGCTGCTTTGTTGCCCTGTTTCATCGCCTCGTCGGTGAGCTATGCCGTCTTCGGATCGGTCGAGGGTTTCAGTCCCCTTTTCGGCTACGTCGGCTCGTACCGCTTCGGTGATCCTGCGCAGCTCGGATGGTTCGCCCTCATCGGCGTCCTTGGAGGCCTGATCGGCCTGCTTTACGCCAAGGGGTTCTACGGGATCGCGCGAATCTCGGCGGCAGCTCCACGCTTGCCCAAGTGGGTGAAGCCGGCCATCGGCGGGTTGATGGTGGGTGCGATCGGTATCGCCATCCCAGAGGTGCTCGGCACCGGCTACGGCTGGATCCAGAAGTCGCTCGGGCCAGACCTGCTGAGCATCCCATTGTGGATCGTGCTCATCGTACCCTTCGCCCGCATCGTTGCTACTGGGCTTTCGATAGGTTCGGGAGGGTCGGGGGGCATCTTCGGTCCGGGCATGGTGATCGGTGCCTTCATGGGCGCGGCGGTGTGGCGACTCTTCGATCCAATCGCGCCGTCGATGGGTCACGATCCCTCGCCGTATGTGATCGTGGGCATGATGTGCTGCTTCGGCAGCATCTCACGGGCACCCCTGGCGGTCATGTTGATGGTGGCCGAGATGACCGGCAGCCTCTCGATCCTCACGCCTGCGCTGGTCGGGGTGGGCCTGGCCTGGCTGATCGTCCATCACTTCGACGACACCATCTACCGGAGCCAGATCCGTAGCCGCTCCGACACCGAAGCACGTCGCCTCACCGCCGGGCTTCCTCTCTTGGCTACCATCCCGACCACCCACGCCATGGCTCTCCCGCTGCTTGTGCTGTCCAACTCAGCGACGACGCACGAAGCCATTGAACTCACCCAGGCGGCCGGCGTTAGCGGTGCGCCTGTGGTCGACGCGGCCGGAAGGTTCGAGGGCACGGTCGCTCTGGTCCAGCTCGTGGCGTCGGCGCGTAAGGAAGTCCAAGTTGGTGACGTGGCCGACGCGGGCGCGCCCGTGGTCACCACGGGCGGCCGACTTGACGCCACGCTGGAGGCGATCACGTCGGCGCACGTGTCTTGGGTGAGCGTGCTCGACGACGACCGGCGAGTTGTTGGGACCATGTCGATCTCGGACCTCGTCACCGCCTACCGTGCGGAGTTGCTTGCCTCGGCCCAGCGGGTGAGTGCGCTCGGCGCCGCCACCGGAGCATTCGAACTCGCAGTGACCGAGCGTTCCGGCCTGGCCGGCCAGGCGCTGCGGACCGCCGACCTGCCCGAGGGCACCCTGGTCACCTCCATCGCCCACGACGGAGAGGTCCTGATGCCTAACGGTGATGTGGTGCTCAAGATCGGTGACCGGCTCTCGTTACTTGGATAGCACCGTGAGCTGACGACGGTGCTTTCGATTGTCCAGCGATCAGACGGGCGACTCGATGAGCTTGCTAACCGGTATAGGGCATTCACCTGCGTTAGTTCGATGGCCGATCCGTCCCCATGTCCGAGAGGGCGCGGAGTATGTCGGCCACTTCGGTACGGGCCGTGTAGTCAGGCTGCACGTCGACAAAACGGACCGTGTGTTCTTTGTCGACGATGAGGACGGTGGGCCGGGGGAGCTCGATCGAACCCTCGGCATTCACCTGCGTTAGTTCGATGGCCGATCCGTCCCCATGTCCGAGAGGGCGCGGAGTATGTCGGCCACTTCGGTACGGGCCGTGTAGTCAGGCTGCACGTCGACAAAACGGACCGTGTGTTCTTTGTCGACGATGAGGACGGTGGGCCGGGGGAGCTCGATCGAACCCTCGGCATTCACCTGTGCCAGGTCGAGCCCGAGCTTTCGTTGGGCTTCGAGGACGTCTTCGCTCTGTTGGAACGAAATGCCAATGCGCTTGGCCAATTGGCTGCCCGGATCCGAAAGCACCGTGAAATCAAGCCCTGCCTTTTCGGCGGTCGAGAGCGACTGATCGGGTGACTGGGGACTGATGGCGACGAGGCGCGACGCGAAACCGACCAGCTCCGGGAGGAGCTCCCGCTGGTAGGTCCGCAATGCCAGGTTGCAATAAGGGCACCAGCCGCCTCGATAGAAGACGATGACTGCCGGGCCGTCGGCGACGAGCTGATCAAGTGTCACCGGATTGCCATTGGCGTCGTCCAGGGTGAACGATTCGAGGGAGTCGCCTGCGGCGATCGCGCCCGCGGGGACGCCCTCACGGAGAAAATCCTCGATGCTGCGGTCGAAGACTTCGAGAATGTCAGGCGGCAGATGATCCGCTGCTGCGGCCTTCAATTGCTGGGACTGCTCACCAATGGTGACGGACATCGGACCTCCAGGGATCTCGGGATGTAACTGGACTGGCGAGTCCAGTTAAGCGTTCTCGAAACTGGACTGTCAAGTCCAATAGAATGAGACCATGGGAGAGCAGCCGGCAACGGAGCGGGGCCGTCGGGCCCGCAGTCGGATCGTGGCAGCGGCAGCCGATGTCGTGGCCGAACGTGGGGCGCTCGGTGCCAGCTTGGACGAGGTCGGAGTACGGGCCAGCGCGTCGCGCAGCCAGCTGTATCACTACTTCGACGACAAGAACGATCTGCTGCTCGCAGTGGCCGAAGCGACGAATGAGGCGGTTCTCGGAGCCCAGGAGTCTCTTTTCGAAGGGCTCGGCACCTGGGAGGGTCTGCAGCGATGGTTTGACGCGCTCGTCGAGTTCCAAGAGCGACGGCACGGGCGCGGAGGTTGTCCAATAGCCAACCTGGTCGCAGAACTCGGTGAGCGTGATGACGACATTCGCTACGTCCTGGCTTCAGGATTTGATCGATGGCAGGCGAGCATCCGAGCCGGCCTCGGCGCCATGGTCGTCTCCGGCGAGCTGCGACCTGACGCCGACCTCGACTGGCTTTCAGGATCGATTCTTGCCAGCGTTCAAGGCGGCCTGATGCTCACCCAGGCTCGGCGCGACCCACGACAGCTCCGCCAAGCTCTCAATGGCGCACTCGCTCTGATCGGCGACTACCACACGATCTAGAAGTGCTGCGGATCCGCCGAAAATTACCGTGCATTGCAGCGAGGTGGACGGTATTGCCTCGTCTGCCGCGGATCGCCTTTGGCTGATTTCTCGAGACCGAGCGTTAGTAGACCGCTCTACTAGAGAGACGAATTCGGCCGGATCAGGTGGACAGGCCGTGGACGTAGTTGCACGCCATCGGACTGCTGAGAGCTGGCAAGAACGATCGTCCCACCTTGCCAAGGTGAGGGTCGCGGGTTCGAATCCCGTCTTCCGCTCCATCGTGCCAGGTCAGGGGCCACTTTTCAACGCGCGTGAGACCTGACCGCCTTCCGCTTGGCGCGCCGAAAACGAGCTGGCCCTTTCATCTGTCCGCCAGGTGCGCAACCGCGAGCAGCAGGGGCAAATATAGCGTTGACGCTATGTGGGGTCAGGTTGAACTTGAACCAGAAGTTACTGAGTGGTTCTTGGGTCTGCCCTCCGACGACGCCGATCGCTGCGCTTCCATATCGACCGACTCGCTGAGCTCGGTGCCACGCTCGATGAGCCGCACACTCGACAGCTGGACGGCAAGCTGCGAGAACTTCGGTTCTATTTGTCAGACCGGCCGACACGGATCACGTACTGGATTGCACCGGGGCGGAGGATCATCCTGCTCACGGTATTCACGAAGACCCAACGGCAGGAGCGCAAGGAGATTCGACGAGCGAAGCAAGCGATGGAGCGGTGTGCCTCTGAGGGGCATACGACCGACGAGGAGTAGGAACTTTGGCCAAAAGGATGAATTGGGACGATGTCAAGGCCGAGCGGCCTCTTGGCGAAGGCGGTGGTGCCGCTGACGAAGATGAGGCACGAATCAGTGCATTTCGAACTCTCGTGTACCGACTGCGAATCGAGGCAGGCCTGACTCAGGCCGACCTGGCGCATCGGATGGGCACAACCCAGTCAGCGATCGCTCGGATGGAGGGCGGGGGAACCCGTCCAACACTCGAGACACTGGAGAAGCTCGCGGTGGCTCTAGGGGGAGAACTCGTGGTGGGTGTCGGTGAGAATCTTTCTGAGAATCGCAGCATCGCCAAACTTGTGCGTGATGGTCACGCGGTGATCCGGCATGCACGCTGAACGTTGGGGCCGCGGGTTCGAATCCCGTCTTCCGCCGCCAAAAAGTTGAAGGGCGCCAGCAATACGCAATCCTCTGAACGGTCTATCCGTTCAAGCTACGGCTGCCTGAGGTGCTAGAGGTCCAGTGTGGCTACGAAGCTCTTGAGGAGTTGCCCTTCGGGGCTTTGGTGAATCGGGCACGGGGCTGCTCGACTTGGTCGGGAAGCTCAGCCTGAAGATCGTGCGCAACACTTGCCCGTACTGTTGGTAGAGGGGTCCCGTTGTGTAGGGAAGGTCGTACTTGTCGCACAACGCTCGAACGCGCTCGGCGATCTCGGGGTAGCGGTTGCTCGGGAGGTCAGGGAAGAGGTGGTGCTCAATCTGATAGCCCAGGCTGCCGGCCATGACGTGCAGGAATCGGCTGCCTTCGAAGTTGGCCGACCCGAGCAACTGACGCAGGTACCACTCGGATTTGGTCTCGTCCTCGAGCTCTTCCTCGGTGAACTTTTCAGCACCATCGGGGAAATGCCCGCAGAAGATGATCATGTAGGACCAGAGATTGCGCACCAGATTGGCCGTTACGTTGGCCGACAGCGTGGTCAAGAAATTGGGCCCCGACAATGCCGGGAAGATGATGTAGTCCTTGCCCACTTGGCGGCGCACCTTGCGCCAGACGCCCTTGAGCTGACGTTTCAGCTCATTCGGATCCTTCTCGCGCTTGCGGATGGCCTCGATATCAAGATCGTGCAGAGCGACGCCCCACTCGAAGAGCAACGCCAAGAGTGCGTTGTACGCGGGCTGCCCCAGGTTGACCGGGTGCCATTTCTGGTCGCTGGTCACCCGCAGGATGCCGTAGCCAACGTCATTGTCCTTGCCCAGCACATTGGTGAAGGTGTGATGCACGAAGTTATGGGAGTGCTTCCACTGTTCGGACGGGCAGGTGGTGTCCCACTCCCAGGTGCCGGAGTGGATTTCGGGATCGTTCATCCAGTCCCACTGCCCATGCATGACGTTGTGCCCGATCTCCATGTTCTCGAGGATCTTCCCGGCCGCCAGCATGGCGGTCCCGGCAACCCAGGCCGGGGGAAACCCGCTGGCGAACAGAGTGAGCCGAGCGGCCACCATGAGCCGCCGTTGAATGGAGATGATTCGAGCGATATAGGCAGCATCGTCGGCACCTCGAGACTCCTCGATGTCCTGGCGAATCGCATTGAACTCTCGGCCGAGCGCCTCGACGTCGGCGTCACCGAGGTGAGCGAACGTCGCCACGTCTGAAATAGCCATCCGTATTCCTTCCTAGATCTCGAGTACGCAATCGCCGGCGGCCGCCGTGATGCATGTCTGCACGCCGGCGTTCTCTTGGTATTCCGCGCCGTTTCGCAAGTCCTTCACCACGCCCGTTTTCAACGGGACGATGCATGTGTGGCAGATGCCCATGCGACATCCGAACGGCATCTGGATACCGGCGGCCTCTCCCGCCTCGAGCAGGGTGGTGGCGCCGTCGACCTCGGCTGTCTTCCCGGAAGCGGCAAAGGTGACTCGTCCTCCCTCGGCCGACGAGGTGTGCACGACGGAGAATCGTTCGAGGTGCAGCCGTCTTGTGAGCTTGGCGTGTCCCCATCGCTGTTCCGCTGCGGCCAGCATCGGAGCGGGACCACAGACCCAGGCGTCGCGGGTCTTCCAATCGGGGCACACTTCGGTGAGACGGTCGACATCGAGCATGCCGTGTTGGTCATCGAAATTCTCGATCAACTGGAGCCCAGCGTGTCGCGCCGCCAGGGCCAACCGCTCTTCGCGGAAGATGGCACCCTCCATGGTGGGTGTGGAGTGGATGTGGACCACGTCCGGCATGGTGGCCCGTCTGTCGAGCGTGCGCAGCATGGACATCACCGGCGTGATGCCACTTCCGCCAGTCCAGAACAGGATCTTGGCCGGCGGGGGATCGGGCAATACGAACTCACCCTGGGGCAGCGCGAGCCGCACGATGGTGCCGGGTTCGAGACCGCGGACCAGGTGCTCGGAAAGGAATCCCTCGGGCATCGCCTTGACCGTGATCGTCAGGTGGCCACCGCGTCGTCTTGAGCTGCGATCGGCGGGGGAGGAGCTGATGGAATAGGAGCGCCAGTGCCATTTGCCGTTGAGGTGCACGCCGATGCCGACGTATTGGCCCGCTTGGTAGCTGACGCTCCAACCCCATCCGGGCTTGATGACCAAGGTGGCGGCGTCGCCGGTCTCAGGGACGACCTCAATGATCTTCCCGCGCAACTCGCGGGCCGACCACAGTGGATTCACCATGTGCAGGTAGTCGTCCGGCAGCAGGGGAGTCGTCATTCGGGCGACGACGTTCCGAACGAAAGCGCCCGTTGACGCGGGGCCGGTTGCTGGGTCGCGAGCACCGTCCGCGGATGCGTCCAGCTGGCTCGCGTGCCTGCGTGGCTTAGTGAGAACAGTCATAGTCGGCTCCGAGGAGGGTGGTGAACAGTTGTATGTTACTGTCAGTAACAGATAGTATGCAAATGTGAGCCGGGCCACCACAACGCAACGAGATGGACGGAGCGATCGCTGGAAGGCCCATCGGGAATCCCGCCGCGGAGAGCTCATCGCAGCGGTCATGGCGGTGGTCTCTGAACTCGGTGCCCATGTCGGAATGGACGACATCGCAAAGGCATCGGGGATCGCCAAACCGGTGTTCTACCGCTACTTCAAGGACAAGGCAGACCTCTTCGTGGAGGTGGGGCGCATCGCGGCTGAACAGGTGGTGGAGGAGACGACGATTGCCATCGACGCCGCTGAGTCCCCTCGGGCCAAACTGGCTGCCGGCATCAACGCCTACCTGGGCGGCATCGAGTCCCGTCCGGAGTTGTATCGATTTGCGGTGCAACACCGTGATCTGGGGGACTACGTCACGATCGTTGGCCTCCACGCCACTCGCGTCATCGCTGAGTTCATGCGCCAAGCGGAGATAGACACGGGTGCCGCAGAACTCTGGGGTTTCGGCATCGTTGGGATGGTCCGTGGCGCGGCCGACCGTTGGCTCGAACTACGCACAATGAGTCGTGCCGCTGTGGTTCGCGAACTCACTGACCTCATATGGTCGGGGCAGTCCGGCAGCGGTTTCGCCGGCGCTTTGCCGAGTCAGGGTGACAAATCACTCCGAGATCGGGTACCCAGAAACGAGACGGTGTGAGCAGAACTCAAGCTGAACATTCTGAACCGACCTCGGTGTCCCACGCAGGCTCTGCTCTGCGATTGATAGTAGAGCGCTCTACTACAGCGGCGGACTCGGTGGACGGTGTGGAAACTGGGCGGACAGAACCGCACTGCAGCTGACTCGCCAGACCTAGACGGACAAAAAACTCCACCTTGCCAAGGTGAGGGTCGCGGGTTCGAATCCCGTCTTCCGCTCCATCGTAGCAGTTCAGACGCGGTTTTTCGACTTCGTTCGTGGTCAGGCCGTCGGGTCGATTGGATGCACGTTCATTTTGGCTACTGAGTAGCCAGGGCTTCGTAAAGCACCCACGCAGGTCGTTCTGCTTTCACGTTCGAGATGCAGGAGCAGGCACCAACGCGCCGGACCGAGGGTCGTAGACAACGACGTTCGCCTTTCCTATGGCGTAGGCCCGATCGGGTCCGAACGAGACAGGTCCACCACTACCGGGGAGGCTGACATTTCTGAGCTGATAGCCCGCCTTGGTGAAACTCGCCACGGTCAGATTCTTCCCGGCGGCATCGGCGATCTTAGCAAAGAGCGCTAGGTACACACATGCTGCCTCCACCGCGGCATATGTCGTGTCCGAACTATTCGACGCAGACTGAGGACTGTTCGGATTTGCGGGCGCGGCAATGGCATCTGATGGGTACGCCTTGCGAACGATGGTCGTGCACTTCTGCATCGCCGGATCCATCCACACCTGGGGGGCGGGTGGCGTCGTTGTCGCAGCCATCACATTGTCTAGGTAAGGGTCCCCCCCTTTGGCGGATGCTACGTAGGACGCGAGTGCCGTCTCGTTCGTGGCGATCCAAGGGGGTTTGTAGGTACTCTGATTGTCCTGAAGCGCCCGTGGCCAGACCGCCGCACCAGTACCACCGACCCCGACCACCTCATTCACGCCGGCGTCCTGGAACCGAAGGGCAATGGTCTTAGCCTCCTGGTCGACGGCCACGGCATCCGTTGGCGGCACGCTGTCATCGGCGGACAGTACGACGTCGACGTGCAGTTTCTTGAGGTCCGACTGGACCACTTTCGCTTCGGATATGTCACTTGGACCGTAGAAGATGCCTACTTTTTTTCCTTTGAACGCTCCCCGGTTGTCGAACGCGGCCAGCTGCGCGGGATCATAGGCGGCGTCCGGCGGCGTGAGACTGAAATCAACTGCAGCGCTCGCAGGCAATGCGCCCGGTAAAACTCCCCCTATGACGGGCGTGTCATAGGTCTGCTGATAACAATCCGGGTAGACCGGGAACAGGACGACGAAAACCTTGTCGTCTTCGGTGAGCTCCGTACACGATGCGTCGATCGATTCAGCGTTGGCCGGATTCATTTCAGCGAAGTAGGGGACGACCTTTCGGCCGTCAATCCCTCCATGGGCGTTCATGTTGGTCGTCAGCGCACTGACGGCGTCTTGATAGTTGCCATCGTTGAGCGTGACGCCGACGGCTTGTAAGGCAGCGAAATTGATGACCGATATTCCGATCCTGATGGTTGTCGACGTCACACCCTGGTCGGCGGGGCTCGAGGCTCCGGCTTGTGTCGAGCCAGAAACGAGCATGGCGCCCAGCACTACAACGATGCTTACGATCGTCGCGAATGCATTTCGAAAGCGACGGAGTCGATGCCTCAGTGATAGTGGATCCGTTCGGTCACCGCCTCAAACTTGCACCACTTGCTCGAAGCTTTGTGCACCCATTATTGCTACGTCCCCTTCGCTGCTGGGGGCTCACAACCGTGTGGACCACCCACTTGTCCACCGCAAAGTCAATATAGTATACGATTCCGAAATTGCCGTCGGATGCTAGATATCGCGAGCGGACGGCTTGGATCACAATGACTGCCGAAGATGCTGATCCCTTACGGGACGAAGTTGAATTGGCCGGGCTCACAGGGTCCGGGTTGGGTACGTCCGTGACCCGTACCCAGAATTCGCCAGACTGAGGGAAGAATCGCCGGTCACCCGCCAGGAGGCCGCCTTCGTCGGAGGCCCGCCTTCCTACGTGGTCTACAGCCACGAAGGCGTAACAAATGTCCTCCGAGACGATGACACCTACTCATCGACCATCATCACCGAGGGCATGGGGCAGGTTTGGGGTCCCAAGATCATCGTCGGCATGGACGAACCGGACCATCACCGCCATCGTGCGCTGCTCTCGGCGGCATTTCGACAACGCACGCTCGCCCGCTGGGAGGAGTCACTCATTGGGCGGGTGGTCGATGACTTGATCGATGGGTTCGTCGAACAAGGCGAGGCCAATCTTGTCAGCGAGTTCACGTTTGCCTTCCCCGCCGAAGTTATCTCGGGGATCCTCGGTCTGCCCGAGCAGGACTATCAGCAGTTCCAGCACTGGGCGGTCGGCATCATCTCAATCGGGCGGGATTGGGAGCGGGCTGTTCGGTGCTCGAACGAGCTGCGGGAGTACCTCGAAGCCATCGTCGATGCCCGACGAGTCAGTCCTCAAGACGATCTGATCAGCGACCTCGTCACCGCCGAGCTGGACGGAGAGAAGCTCGATGACGACGAGATCTACTCGTTCCTTCGGATGCTTCTTCCAGCCGGAATCGAGACCACCTACCGTTCGAGCGGGAACCTGCTCTTTCTCCTGCTTACTCATCCCGAGCAACTCGAAGCCGTTCGAACGGACCGAACTCTCGTGCCCCAGGCCATCGAAGAGAGCCTCCGCCATGGGTCCCCAGTACTGCTCACAACCAGGGTGACAACGACTGACACGATACTAGGCAACGTCGAACTCCCGGTGGGATCGAGCGTGACCCCAATGCTGGCGTCAGCCAATCGTGACCCCGACGTTTTCGACAAGCCTGAAGCATTCGACAGCTTCAGAAAGGGCACACGCCACCTCTCATTCGGACTCGGGCCGCACCTGTGTCTTGGACTTCACCTTGCCCGCCTGGAGACAAGAGTGGCTCTGAACGCTCTGTTGGGCCGACTGCCCAACCTGCGAATGGATCCGGTCCAGGCCCAACGACTCGATGTGCACACAGGCGGAGACACGCTGTTCCGCAGCCCGAACCACTTGCCCGTCATCTGGGATCGGCAATAGATGTCCTGGCCCACGCTACCCATCCCGGTCTGCTGAGCCCGCTTAGTTCGGAGTCCCGCGCCGGCATAAGCGGTCGGAAGCAGCTGCGCGAGTGCGCATGCCAACTCCAAGAGCCTGGCGCGCCGCCTTCGGCGCCTCGCCTCCAAGCGGGGGACGGACTTGATCCGACACCACCACGGGACCGACTCTCTGTTCCTCGGCGGCATTTCGAGGCGGGTTTCCAATGCGATCAATCGAGCCGAAAGACGGGGACCTAGGTATTGCGTTTGAATCTGAATGTAGGGAGGCCTGCCTCAGGCAGTCGGACACGACGGAAGGTTGTTCTCTGCCCAAGTGGTCAAGGCCTCGAGGGCAGGCATCAAGGCCAGACCCGATGCGGAGGCCCGATAGGTCACGGCGATCGGTGGGCCGGCGTCCACGGTGCGCACGACCAGGCCGGCTTCACAGAGTTCACTGAGGCGCTCGGACAACACGGAGTCGCTGATGCCGCCCACCAGGCGCTTCAGCTCTGCGAAGCCGGCGGGACCACGGACCAGCGCGCCCAGGAGCACCCCGTTCCAGCGCTTTCCGAGGAACCCGAAGGCGCGCGTGAGGGCGGCGTCGCAGGTCCTGGGCTCGCGATCGACGGTGATCTTGGCCTCCATAAGACCAGTCTACAGGGGTGGGAGGAAAATCTGAGGTACTTCTGGAATAGAAGTGACTAAGTCTCCGTTGAAAGAGGTAACTAGGAAATACCGAGTCCCTAAGGAGTGACGAGCCTTGACCATCACCGAGACGCTTTCGCCAGAGCGGGTTGCCGAGGACGCCCTGGGGCAGCTGAGTACCGAAGGGCGTGCGCTGCTGTTCACCGAGGCCCGTACGGCGAACTCGTTCGCACCCATCCCCGTATCTGACGAGGATCTGGCTGGCATCTGGGAGCTGGCCAAGTGGGGTCCGACCGCGGCCAACACGCAGCCGCTCCGGGTTCTCTACGTTCGGACACCCGAGGGCAAGGCTCGGTTGCTGCCTCACATGAACGAGGGCAATCGGGACAAGACGGCATCTTCTCCGGCGGTGGCCATCCTGGCGCGAGACACGCAGTTCCACGACCACATCCCGACGGTGTTGCCGTTCCGCCCCGAGATGCGAGAGGTGCTCGAGGAGAACCAAGAGATGCGCCAAGGCATGGGGACGTACAACGCAGCGCTGCAGGCCGGCTACTTCATCATGGCCGTGCGGGCCACCGGCTTGGCGGCCGGTCCCATGGGCGGTTTCGATGCGGCAGGAGTCGACGCCGAGTTCTTCCCGGACGGACGCTGGGCTTCCACCTTGGTGGTCAATATCGGGCACCCCGGTGCGGACCCTTGGTTCGAGCGGCTTCCGCGTCTGGACCATGAGGCGGTGCTTGAGTGGGCCTAGTCGGCCTCGATCAGCTCGCTCAGTGCGGAGTGCGTTTTGCCTGACCGAACGGAGATGAAAGCAAGTGGTTGAGCTTGGACTGGACACATTTGGCGATGTGACCGAGGACCCGGAAGGTCAACTTGAGACTTACGCACAGGTTGTGCGCAACGTCGTCGAGGAGGCGGTGCTCGCCGACCAAGTCGGCGTCGACTTTTTCGGGGTAGGCGAGCATCACCGCCAGGACTTCGCCGTTTCCTCGCCAGAGACCGTGTTGGCAGTGATCGCTGGAAGAACCGAAAGGATTCGGTTGGGTTCGGCCGTCACGGTCCTGAGTTCGGATGACCCGGTACGAGTGTTCGAGCGTTTCGCCACCTTGGACGCAGCTTCCAGCGGCCGTGCCGAGGTGATCCTCGGGCGCGGATCCTTTACTGAGTCCTTTCCGCTCTTCGGATTCGATTTGGCGGATTATGAGCGGCTGTTCGAGGAGAAACTCGAACTCTTCGCAGCATTGCTCGCTGAGAAAGCGGTGACCTGGCAGGGCGAAACCCGTGCGTCTCTCGCCGATCAGGAGGTCTTTCCGAAGAGCCAGTCTGGACTGCGTACGTGGGTGGGCGTCGGGGGCAGCCCCGAATCGGTCGTGCGGGCGGCTCGCTATGGCCTGCCCTTGATGCTGGCCATCATCGGAGGTGATCCGCAACGTTTCCAGCCCTACGTCGATCTCTATTACCGCGCGATGGAGCAGTTGAGCCAATCTCCTCAGCCCCTTGGTATCCATTCCCCAGGGTACGTAGCCGAATCGGACGAAAAGGCGATGGAGCAGCTCTGGCCCTACTACAAGGAGGGCCGAGACCGCATTGGAGCAGAGCGCGGCTGGCCGCCCGTAACTCGAGCGGGTTTTGAGCAGGAAGTCTCCGAAGGTTCCTTGTACGTCGGATCGCCGGACACGGTCGCACGGAAGATTGCTCGCACCGTCTCACTGTTGAACGTCGACCGATTCGACATGAAGTACAGCGCCGGCCGGCTCCCGCATGAGCTGTTGATGCAGAACATCGAACTCTACGGAGCAGAGGTCATGCCTTCGGTTCGCAGACTCCTATCTGAATCGGCGGAGCTAAAGGCGAGTTGAGCATCCGGCGGGTGAGCCGCTCCGAACGCCGCCGCTCCATTTTTGATGGCCGGCTGGCGAAGTCCGATTCCTTGGGTTCGAAGGGGCGGTTTGTTTTCCAGAACTGAGCAGAGAGCACGGCCAGACTCGGTGATGGCAATGACGCTGACGAACTGGGTTCGGTCGCAAGTGAGGCAGAATCAAGGCTTGCGATAGTTCCGTGGGATCCCACGAAAATCCCACGGATTCAACTTTGATGTCCAAGGCCTCGCGGTTGGCTGCCACGCCTCCTTGATTTATCCGCTAGCGACCCAAATCGGGCGGAGGCGGTCGTTCCGTCTGGACCGGTTGGACGGAACGAATAGGTCATGACCCGAAGGTCGGAGGTTCAAATCCTCCCCCCGCCACTCAGCAATTGGCAGGTTCCGGCCGATCCGAGAGGGTCGGCCTTTCTGTTGCCCGGTCCGGTACCCGCGATGGATCCAACAGACCGTCATTTCCGCCGCTGTCACGCCCGATACGAAATGACACCGTACTCTTCACGTGATCTGACTTGTCCGAGGACTCGGAGACGTTCGAGGTGGGCGTAGGTCTCAGCCTCAGCCATGGAACCCCACGACCGGGGAGCGAACAGTTGGTGGGAGAGGTCTGCGACACTGGTCCACGCAGGAACCTCGCAAAACTGCAGCAGCTGCTCGAGTCGGTCCTGGTGATGGACCTTGATCTCCGCAGTGCGGCCCGCAAGGTTGCTGAAGGGCTGGCCGTGGGCCGGGAGCACGGTCTCGACGTGGGGAAGTGCGGCCAGGCGATCAAGCGACTCGAGATACTGAGCCAGTGGGTCATTCGGGATGATGCCCGAAATGTGTGGAGTGATCGTCGGCAACACCTGGTCGCCCGAGAGGAGTACTCCGCCCTCTTCGTCGTAGAGGCAAAGGTGATCGTCGGTATGTCCAGGGGTAAAAAGGCCGACCCACTCCCTGCCACCCAGGCTCAAGTGGTCCTGATCGGCCACACGCTGTGACGGACGAGGCGCCTTGAACCACCGATCGAACTCATCCCGGTTGGCCAGAAGCTGGGCCCGCTCTTTGGGGGGCGGGCCGAGGGTCGACCCGCCCCACGGCGACGGATGATCGAAGTTCAGCCTCGGGACGGGATTGTCGCGGGCGTCGATATCGTCGGCGGCCTGCAATTCACGATCGTCCAGGTCGGCCACATCGAAGAACGTACGGAATCGGTCCGACGCCACGATCTTGGCCCCGCTCTCCTGCGCCAGCAGGCCTGCGCCACCGAAATGATCCGGGTGCGAGTGAGTGATCACAACTGTATGCACCCGGTGCAGTGGGATACCGGCATCGTCCATCCGCGCCACCAAGGCAGTCCACGATGCTTCCCCCGGGAGCCCAGGGTCGACCAGAGCAAAACCGCCGTCATCTTCAAGTGCGTACGTATTGACGTGTCCGAGGCCGGTGAAATCGATCGGGAGTTGCAGGCGCAAGATGCCAGGTACGACTTCCGCGATCTCTGGCGAGGCGTCCTCCTGCTCTTGCTTCTTCATGCGGGGTGCCGTTGGGCGACCGTTCTCTGCGTCTGACGACATTTCACTTTTGGGAGAGGGAGAACTCACTCAATCAAATTAACGGAATGCAGACCTGGAAGATGACCGGCTGCGCGACCTGACGAGCGATGGCCTCGCCGCCGTGCTCAGCGACGCCATCGCCAAGTCCGAAGCCGCGGCATTCGGACATCGAGGTGGCCAAACTCGCCGAGGAACGTCTCTTGCGGGACAAGGGATGGCACGCCATGGCGCCTTCGATCCGGCAGAGCGGAGCCGAGTACTGGACCTCCTCGGCGTCGAGGGTCAGCTCGTCTTCGCCACATTCGCCACAGCGAGGTTTGCTGGCAGGGACGAGGACCGCCTGTATGCCGGCAGTTCGGCTCAGAACAAGGCGATGGCAAATTTCTGCTCTCAGGATGAGCGACTGCTGCCTGTGGCGTTCGTCCCGCTGGTCGACCCTGATCGCGCCACGGCGCTGGCGGTTGAAGCGGTGGATTCGGGCTGCGCGGCGGTGATGGTGCCCTCGACGGCCGCTGGCAGCCTTAGTCCGACCCATCCAGACCTCGACGGCTTCTGGGACGTGCTCAGCGAAACAGAAGTGCCGTTCGTGCTGCATGTCGGGGGAGGTGGGAGGCTCCTCGATCCCGCCTTTCACAACAACGCGATGCCAGTTCCAGACCACCTGGGAGGTGGTGAGAATGTCCGGTCGAAGGACTTTCTGGCCATCCCTCACTCTCCAGAGGTGTTCCTCGGGGCGCTGATCTATGACGGTCTCTTCGACCGCTTCCCGAAGTTGCGTGGTGGCTGCATCGAGCAGGGGGCGAGTTGGGTCGTGTCATGGATGCGCTACCTCGACTACGGGATTCGGGCGTTTCGCCGCACGGAAGAGCCGCTTCGGAAACTTGAGTTGGCGCCCTCGGACTACGTGCGCCGGCATCTCAAGTTCACGCCCTACCCGGGAGAACCCGTGGATTGGATGATCGAGTAATCCGGTGCCGAGCTCTTCATGTTCTCGACCGACTTTCCGCATCCCGAAGGTGGCAGGGATCCGTTGCAGAAGTTCGACGATGCGCTCGCCGATTGCAGCGAGGTGGATCGTTCAAAGTTCTTCTACGACAATATGAACTTGTCCACGGGACACACGCTGCCTGATCCTCGGACGCTCCACCCTCGAGCCTCTTGACCGAAGGCCACGAGACGGTCGAGAAGATCGGAGCCGACGAAGGAGAAGCGCTGTTCCTCGCGCACGACATGGTCTCCGAGGAACACTGGCAACGCATACTCGAAGAGGCAGACGTGACGCGCACGCCCTCGATCGCGATAAAGGGCGCGACAGGCCTCTGGCGGGATCACGGTGAAGGCTCCCGAAGTGTCGGGCCCCACGATTTCTATCGGCCTCGCCATTTTGGTGCGAAATGGAGCCTCTTCGGATTTCTGAGGAGAGGGCGTGAGCGTGTTGGCCAGCCGTCGCTGACAACTCGCGCCCAACTTGTCGTTGTGTCGCTCAGGCCCCGGCGTCTCGCGCCCGAAGGGACTGCAAGTGGTCGCGCCGCGGCGCCACGAAGGGGGGAATCGTGGCAGAGCGGGCAGTATTGCATCCGTGCCAACCAGTCCGCGCGGGCACGCTGTGGTTCGCTGGGGTGTGCCTGGTCACGGCCCTCTGTTTGGTTGTGTTCGACGGCATCGGGACCGGGGTCGGCGCCTCCGCAGTGATGAACTCAGGGAGCGATCATCGTGTGGGACACGCTCATGGCGCGCTCGTCTCAACGATCCACCTGGTCAGCTCACACTCCTTGGGGACTGACGACGTTCCGCCGCGGACGAAGCCCGATAATCTTGTGGCGGCGTCTTCTCCGGTTCCCGCGCCACCGGTCA
This sequence comes from uncultured Acidimicrobiaceae bacterium, assembly GCA_963840435.1. Classification (GTDB taxonomy): domain Bacteria; phylum Actinomycetota; class Acidimicrobiia; order Acidimicrobiales; family RAAP-2; genus Bog-473. Next base: position 65,664 of record CAWIYY010000006.1, read on the forward strand.
GTCCAGTTTCAGCACTGCCCGCATCAGCAACACCGTCATTCTCAGTCCCCGCAGCCTTGCCTGCCCGCGGAGACGCCACTGAGTACGGTTGCGAAGCTGCTCTCTCGTACCTTGCGACCTATTCGGCACCCGGTTTCACTTTCGAGTGCCCGGGAACCGCACTGGGTCACCAGGCAATGACGTGCATTGATGAGCCAGGCGTCTGTGACAACGAGCATCTCATCGCCATCGCGGACCCCTGTCCGGCGGCGTATATGAACGAGGCTTCGAATTCGTGGGTCCTGACGGGTGCTTCGGTTGCTCCGATTGATCCATACGGATCCTGCTCGTGATGGCCGGCGATGCGTAACCGTTGAGCGCGAACTTTTTGCGCGAGGAGAGGCCCGCATCACGCCTGAAGGCCTGGCAACTTGCATTCCCTAGGCACAGCGGCTCCTGGCCGGCGAACGCGCGATCAATTGCACAGGCCGACGCCGGCCGCGGCCGTCCCCGTCGAGTGTTTGTCGAGCCGCTGGCGGTCGGGTCACATGGTTCAGACCACCCGACGGCGGACCAGCCATACGGTTACGGCGATGAGCAGCAATGAGAGCGCGAGCAGCCAGCCGCCCTCGATCCACTGGAACGGCCAGAACCGGCTAGCCGGCTGGTAGTTGGTCAGCTGGGTGTAGCCGTGTCGGGCGAAGCACTGGTAGAGCGATACGGGCGCCGACTTGCCGCCTCCCGTTGGTCGACTGGCGCAGGCTTGGATGAGGTTCGGGGGAGCGTCCATCCAGCTGTGGAACTCGAACCTGCCGCCCTTGGTCCACCACTGGCTCACCACAAAGGCGGAACCAGGCCCGTTCGCCGAACCAACTCCGTTCAGTGTCCTGGTGACCAGCGGCGCCAGGTAGTGCGGGCGTAGGAAGTTCCCAGCCGCCAGGGCGAGGCCCATATAGCCGGCCAGGGTGGCGACGATCGCGGGGACGACCCGGCGAATGAGGAAACCGGCCAGGCCGCCGATCGCGAAGGCAACCAGCGCCCAGGAGGCGAACGAGACGCCACGTAGGTCGAAGAGGCCGGGAGCGAGCGGGGACGCCTCGGAAAGAGAAAGGGAGGGGTAGCCCGTAGCGAAGTACGGCTGGTAGTACCACGAGAACAGCACACTGACGGCACCGGCCGCGACGCTCACTATGACCCCAAGGGCAATCAGCTTGGCGAGCGTCCAGCGCCATCGCCCGAAGCTCTGGGTCCAGGCGTAGCGGAAGGTGCCGGTTTCCAGCTCTCGGGCCAATATGGGTGCTCCGATGAACGCCCCGATCAGCGCTGGCACTATCTGCAACACGTAGCCACCAATCAGAACATGGTTCATGTTGTTGAAGTTGGTGATTAGGTCAGCGCAGGCCGGTGAGCTCGGGATGCAGGAGGTCGCGGCGACGTAGGCGTGGTGCAGCTGAAGGCCGACAATCCATACATACACCGAGATCACGCCAAGAAAAACGGCGATGCCGGCCAGTGCCACGCGGTGCTGCCGCCACGTGACCCAGGCCATCCGCCGCCAAGGCACGGACCGCAGGCCAGAGTCCTTTTTCAGACGGGCGGGCAGCGTAAGTGTGGTCATCTCGTCACCTCCGACGGTTCGCGTTCGGGCCGCTCGCCCGGCCACGCAGCGCTGCCGCGCCGGGGTCGCGCAAGTAGGAAAGGGCAAGTTCTTCCAAGCCGACCGGGTGCATCTCCCAACCCGACGGCACTGGGTCGGTGCATCCGTTCGCCTTGACCAACAGGTGAGCCCGCCCAGCCTCAAACCACGCTTGAACAACGTCTGGTCGTTCGGTGAACCGTTCTCCTTGGGCGGCCGGTCCGGTCATCATGCAATGGCAGGCGAGCAAGTCGTCGACGTCACCCGCCACCTGCACCCGGCCCCGCGAGACCAAGATGAGGTAGTTGGCGACCCGTTCGAGCTCGGCGAGGACGTGCGAGGACAGCACCACCGACACGCCCTCGTCAGCGATGGCGCTCATCACCGTGGCCATGAAACCGTGGCGGGCCAGAGGGTCGAGCATCGCCATCGGCTCGTCGAGCACGAGGAGCCGCGGCCGCCGTGCCAGCGCCAGGCTCAACGCGAGCTGTGCTTGTTGGCCACCGGACAGCTTGCCGGCCTTGCGTTTCAACGGGATGTCCAGCTCGCCCAGCCGGGCTTCGGCATAGCCCCGGTCGAAGTTCCGGTTCAGGTTGCGGGTCAGGTGCACCATGTCGGTGACGGACAGGTTCTGATACAGCGGTGCATCCTGGGCAACGAACGCGATGCCGCCGAGCGCGGCCGGCGACCCGGCCCGTCTACCGCCAAGGACTGAGACTGCACCCGCGCTCGGGTCCGTGAGGCCGACCGCCAAGTTCAACAGGGTCGTCTTGCCTGCGCCGTTCGGTCCGACGAGCGCGACCACCTGCCCATCTGGGATGGCCAACGTGCACTCGCGCAGGGCCCACGTGCTGCCGTAGCGCTTGCCTAGTTCGCTGGCCTCAATGACGTTCAAGCGACACCCCTCCTTTCGCTGCTTGCGGCGCACGGCGATCACGTGGGATGCCGCTGCGCTCACGAAAATCCTGCGGTCCGCTGGACAAGAGCGCCACGGTCCCGCCCTCGTCTGCGGCACGACCGCGCCTTGATCGTTCGATGGGCTTCGGTCGCTTCGTCAGATGAGGCCATCTGTTGGGGCTGTTCATACGTGGAGGGTACGAAAGGCCCGATAACACTGCGATAACACCGCCGCCCTGGAACGGGGAACGAACACCCCTCCTGCGCCAAGGGGTGTTATCGCTTTGTTATCGGCGGTGAGCCACCATGGAGCCCATGAGGGTGCTGGTCGTCGAGGACAACTCGGTCGTGGCGGACGCGGTAGCCGAGGGGTTGCGTGATCAGGGCATGGCGGTCGATGTCGCCTACGACGGGTCCACGGGGCTGCACAAGGCGACCGTAAACTCCTATGACGTCATAGTTCTCGACCGGGATCTTCCTCGACTCCACGGCGACGCCATCTGCCGACAGATCGTGGACTCGCCAAGTACCGGCCGCATCCTGATGCTCACCGCCGCCGCCCTGGTCGGGGACCGCGTGGAAGGGCTGAACCTGGGCGCCGACGACTATCTGGCCAAACCGTTCGACTTCTCTGAGCTGGTCGCCAGAGTGGGGGCACTGGCCCGCCGTAGCCCCTCCACTCCGCCGGTCCTCACTCGCGGCGATCTGATCGTCGATCGGGCCCGCCGGGCCGTCACCAGAGCCGGCCGGCCCGTACCTCTGTCCCGAAAGGAGCTCGGGATACTCGAGGTGCTCGTGTCAGCGGATGGGACGGCAGTGACAGCGGAGCAGCTCCTCGAACAGGTCTGGGACGAGCACGCCGATCCGTTCACCAACGCCGTAGCGGTCACCGTCCTGCGGCTGCGGCGGAAGCTCGGCGAGCCGCCGCTGATCGAAACGGTCATAGGCGGCGGATACCGGATCGCCTAGACATGGCACTGATCCGACTGCGACCCTGGATCCTCGCCCGCCGCAGCGTGCGGGCTCGCATCGCGCTGGCCTGTGCGGGGCTGTTCCTCGTCATCGCCGCAGCGTTCACCGCCGCCATCTACACGGTTGTTGACCGCAGCTTCAGCCCAATCCCTCCCGCCAGCTCCATACCCGCTGGACTTGTCCGCACCTGCCAGGTGGCCGAGGCAAATGGCACCCTCAAGCGCGAACCAGCTTTGGCAACCCAATGCCAATACTTCCTCGGAGCCGCCAATCAGCGCTCCACGGACCTGCACGAATTGCTCGTATGGTCTCTCGGCGGTCTTGTCGTCGCCACCATCGTGGCCGGCATTTCGGGGTGGGCGATAGGACAGCGGATTCTTCTCCCCCTCCACCGTGTGACTGTCGCTGCCCGGCGAGCGTCCCAAGAGCGCCTCGACGAGCGAATCAACCTCGGCGGACCTGCCGATGAGCTCAAGGAGCTAGCAGACACCTTCGACGATATGTTGAATCGTCTCGACCTGGCCTTCGCCAGTCAGCGCAGGTTCGTCGCTAACGCTTCGCACGAACTGCGGACCCCGTTCACATCGATGCGCACCCTGATCGACGTTGCGATGGCCAAACCAACCAGAACGACCGAACAGTTCGAGGTGCTCGTCGGTCGCGTACGAAAGGCCCTTGACCAATCGGAAGCGATGATCGACGGCCTCCTCACCTTGGCTCGATCGGACCGAGGCCTGACCGCCTACGAGCTCGTCGACCTCGAAGCAGCCGCTCAAGACGCAATAGACCAGATCGACTCGCCGTCAAGAAAATCGAACATTGTCATCGACGCAGACCTGTCACCCGGTCCCACCCTCGGCGACCGGGTCTTGCTCGAGCGCCTCGTCGCCAACCTGCTCGACAACGCCGTCCACTACAACTTCATCGGTGGATCGGTACGAGTCGTGACGGGCTCGGACGACGATACCTCGTACATCACGGTCACCAACAGCGGACCGATCGTGCCGAAGTCGGAGGTGGCGTCTTTGTTCGAGCCTTTCACGCGCCTAGAAGGACGAGTCAATAACGGCCAAGGCGTAGGGCTCGGGCTGTCCATCGTCACTTCGGTCGTCAACGCTCACAGCGGTGATCTCCTCGCCGAAGCCCTTCCCGATGGAGGATTGAACATCTCGGTCCGACTTCCGAAGGCAACCGTGGGCACGGCTTCACACGAAGGGGGACCTGACCGTGAAGGAGCGCACTGAATCTTCCCAGCCATCGCGGTTTCCCAAAGGGGGCCGACCATCAGGACTGCCTAGCGCTCCAGCGCTTTCTATTCGTGTCCTCAGCCTGTTCGGCGCCGGAGGTGCTGAGCACGTGTCCGGGAGTATCAAGGAGACCACGGACCGCAAATCCGTTAGCTGTGTGGACGGAACAGCATGACAGGGGAGTGGGTCGACCAAAGAGACGGAAAACAGCACTTTGCCAAGGTGAGGGTCGCGGGTTCGAATCCCGTCTTCCGTTTCAAAGAACCAGGTGAGGGCCGGCTTCTCAACCTCTTTCAAGAGGCGTTCCATTCGCCCGAGGGCTTGGTTCCGAGCAGCAGAGAGTCCGTGAAGCTTCGGACTACTCCGCCACCATCGAGACGGTTCCATCGAGGCTGCTCGAGACGTAGACGGTGTGGTTTGAGGGGTCGACCGCAACGTCTTGGGGGGAGCTTCCCACTTCAAAGAGTGGAGCGCTCCTAAAACCGTTGGTTGATGCGAGGTCGATTGCCGACACGTTGGCTCCATAGAAGTTCGCCGTATAGAGGACGTGGTTCGTCGGGTCGAGCGCGATGCCGTGCGGCGCGTAGCCTGAGAACGGTCGTTCCGGCGGCCGCGTGGCACAGCCCGACGTCTCCGCGGTATCGCAGGACGCGCCATTGATCACCGAGAGACTGGCTGAGGAATCGCCGCCGTTGTTGTTCGCGACGTAGATCTCGTTCGTGCTCTGGTCAACGGCAATGCCGAATGGTGCAACCCCTACGGTGACCGTCGCTGCAGCGACTCCGCATCCCGCTTGGTCCGTGCCGTTGCACGTGGCACCGTCGATCAGTGACACCGTGTGGCCGAGAGCAGAGATCGCGCCGCCCTCCGCGCCCGTATTTGCCACGTAGATAGAATTCGTGGTCGGGTCAACGCCGATGCCGAGTGGCCCATCGCCGACCTTGACTGTCCCTGGGACCTGGTCGCAGCCTGACTGTAGGGAGGCGTTGCAGGTGGCGCCGTCGATGACCGAGACGGTGTCACCCGGCGACGTGGCCTGAATGACGTGAATGGTGCCTATGCTGACGGCTCCATTGTCTGTGACGTAAATGCTATCGGTTGTCGGATTGACGCCGACTGCGAAGGGGCCGTTCCCGACGGTGAGGGTTGCCGGTGTGGCCTCGCAGCCCGCCTGCTGAGTCGCGTTGCAGGTGGCGCCGTCGATCACGGAGACGGTGTTCCCGCCGTTGTTCGCGACGTACACCGAATCGGTGGCTTGATCGATGGCAACACCGGTGGGACCATTGCCGACATGGACGGTGGCCGCAGGCGAAGCACAGCCCGTGGCATCGGACGCACTGCACCGAGACGCATCGAACACCGAGACGGTGTTGTCACCTTGATTGGCTACGTACACGGTGTGGGTGTCGGTGTCGACCGCCACACCGCTGGGCGCCGAACCGACAGAGATTGTCGGTGCTTCGACCCGGCAGCCCCGGGTGACCGTGGCGTCGCAGTTACCAGAATTGATGACTGATATTGTGCCGGCACTGAAGTTGGCCGAGTAGACCGTCCCGCTCGACGGATCGGTCACGAGGGCATCCGGCCCGTTTCCGACTTGGCTCGCCGGAGGCCTTTCTGCGCAATTCGAACGCACCATGGCGTTGCAGGTGGATGCGTCGATCGCCGACACCGTGTCATCCTGATTGTTGGCGACGAAGAGGGTGTGATGTGCCTGATCGAGCGTCAGCGCCCACGGATGGCTCCCGACCGGGACGGTCGTTGCCTTTTGCCCGCAACCCGAAGTGGTGGTGGCGTTGCAGGTTGCGATGTCGATGACCGACACCGATGCGCTGCCGAAGTTCGCGGTATACGCGGTATGACTGCTCTCGTCGAGAGTGATCCAGAAGGGCGCCGTACCCACCGTGACCGACGCCGGGTCTTGGCTGCAACCCGAGGTCATTGTGGCGTCGCAGGTGGCCCCGTCGATCACCGACACCGTGTTGGCGGTGTTCGCGATCCCGGGATCTGCCACGTAGACGGTGTTGTTCCCCTGATCGACGGCGACGGAGACAGGCTGGTATCCAACGCTGACGGTGGGCGGGAGCTGACCGCATCCCGACGTAGTGATCGCGTTGCAAGTGGCCCCGTCAATGACAGAGACAGTGTGACCTGCGGTCGAAGGGTAAGGGCTGCCGGCGTTGGCGACATAGATGGTGTCGGTCAATGGGTTCACGGCGATCCCAGTCCCCGGCCCTTCCGGGTCCGCGACGGTTGGTGGTGTCTGCGCGCAACCAGTCAGATCGGATGCATTGCAGGTTTTTGCGTTGACGACCGAGACCGTGTCTGTCCCCGCGTTGGCCACGTAGAGAGTGTCGGTCGATGGGTCGAGAGCGAGACCTTCGGGTAGTGCACCTGGCCCGAGGGCCACCGTTCCGACGCGCTGTGCGCATCCCTTCGTATCGCCCGCATGGCACGACTTCGTGGCAACTACCGAGACGGAGTTGGAGTTCTGGTTGGCCGAGTACAACGTGTGGGTCTGCCCCTCATAGGCCAATCCCGTGGGGCCATTTCCGATGCTCACCGTCGGGGGCAAGGAAATGGGAGTCTGACGAGCGGGGTTGACGGCGGCGCCGGCGCTCAAATTTGCTGAGAAGGTCAGCGCCATCAGCGCCCCGAGCGCAAATGCGAGACGGTGAATTCGGCCGGAGCTCCGACGTGTGCCATCGCCGTGCCGTTCCAAGCGCAGCATCTGCCTCATGGCTGGGGCACCTGGGTTCCCGCGCGTTGAAATGCGGACACGTTCTTCGGCATTCGGCGCACATTGACCGTTTCGATACAGGGACATGACGAGCCTTTCGCCGGGAGGAGGAATGATGCGGTTGATTCCGCGATCATGTGCCTTGTCCTTATCAACATCTGTCACCGGGGCGACAGGTGTTGGTGGTGCTCGCCTGGCTCCCACCGTCGCTAGAGCGCCGGCCGAGGTGTTCAAAACCCGTTCTCCCTCGAGAAGCTCAGTCCCTTACAGCGAACTCGAGGGCCTCTCGATCAATGACCCGAACGACTCCTGACGAGAGTGAGACCCAGCCCCGGCGCTGGAACTCCTGGAGGCAGACGTTGACCCGTTGGCGACTCGCTCCGATGGTCGAGGCCAATTTGGTTTGGGTGACTTTGACGCTCCTCGAGGCACCCTGGGTGTTCGATATGAGGAACCGAGCGACACGTTGGTGAACATCCAGGAAGACCAGGTCTGCGACCAGACCATTCATTTTCCGTGTCAGGTCGGCCAGGTATTGCAGCATGGCCACTGCCACTGCCGGCCTCTCTTCGATCAACTGCATGATCACCGCACGCGAGAGCATCATTCCAGCACTGGGCTTCGTGGCCATCACTGTTGCCGAACGGGGTAAATGCGAAAGCATTCCGAGTTCGCCAATCGGCTCTCCCGGCATGATCGACGCCAGAATCAACTCGCTGCCTTCCGAAGAGAAGTGGCACACCTTGAGCTCCCCCGCCGTCAAGACAAGCATCGAGTCACCCGGTTCGCCCGCCACGTACACAACTTGATTCTTGGCGAATGTTCGTTCGACGCACTGCTCGGAGAGACGTTGGCGATCCTCTCGTGCGAGCACGCTGAGGATGGGAGACAATGCCAGCAACTCGTGGCTGTGGTCTCGCGAAGGGATGTCTCTGGACAACGGGTCTCCGTGGTTGAGGTGCGCTCTCGCTGCCCGGATGGGCATGGCCCGAATTATCGCAGGTTTGTCCTCTCGACAACTATCTGTCACCCGTAAGACAGACAGGGGGCGCGATAGAGGAGACTATTGGGGTACCCGAGCGCGGTACCGGCAGGAGGAGCCGTATGGAAGGAAGCGCGGAGCAAGAACGAGCCGGAATTTGGCAGATCCGTGGCTGACGTCTTCATCTCGTACTCCAGGACGGACATCGAGTTCGTCCAACGGTTTGCCTCCTCCCTGAACGAGCTCGGTAAGACCCCCTGGATCGACACAGACGCCATCGCGGACGCTGAGGTGTTTCCTCAGGCCATCAGGACGGCTATCGAGGAATCGGACGCATTCCTCTTCGTCATCACGCCAGCTTCCGTTGCCTCCAGGTTCTGCGAACAAGAGGTCACCTACGCGGGGACCTTGGCCAAACGCATCGTGCCGGTCGTCCGGGACGTCGTCGCCGACGCCGAGATCCCCGAGGACATTCGAAACCGGAATTGGATCCCATTCACCGACAGCGATGACTACGACGCTTCTCTTCAGCGAGTGGTGCAGGCCCTCGACACCGATCTCGAGCTTCGCAAAGAGCACACCCGTATCCTCGTCAAGGCCATTGAATGGGAACACGAAGGCAAGGAGCGCAGCTTCCTCCTGCGCGGGGCGGAATTGAAGGCAGCAGAAGGATGGCTGGCCCGCATCGGACTCGGTGCAGACCAGACGTCGACGGCTCTCCAACGAGACTACGTGCTGGCTAGCCGCCGTGCCGCGACCCGCCGAGGACGGATTGTGGTAGGGGTCAGCGTGGCGGTGGCAGTGATCGCCCTGGGGCTGGGAGTGCTCGCACTGGTGTCGCGGGACCAGGCGGTCTCGTCGGGCAAGAGCTCTCAAGCGCTTGCCCTGGCAGCCGAGAGCCAGAACGATTTGTCCGCGGACCCAGAGGTATCGGTGATCCTGGCCCGGGACGCCGTTCAGTTGAAACCCATTCCTCAAGCGTTGGCTGCCCTGCGCCAGGCCATGGATACGTCAGCCTTGAGGGTCGCCTTGCCCACCGTTGCACCTGAGCAGTGCGGGTTTGAGAGCGGGCCCGCCATCGCGTACAGCCCAACCGGCAGCCGTGTGGCCGAGACGCTGTGCACCGGAGAGCTGCTGGTGATGGACAGCGCCAACGGGCGCATCCTCCTTCGGCGCCATGTCGCCACCCAGGCCACCGCAGTCGCCTACGAGCCGAACGGACACCTGTTGGCCGTCGGCACCGAGCGGGGCATCGACCTCCTCGACCCGACGACCGGTGTCGTGCGCTGGCAGCTGATGGGCCACGGTGAGCCGAATGCGCTGGCGTTCAACCAGGGCGGCACGCTCCTGGGGGCAACCACGAACCGTGGCACAACGGTATGGGACCTGTCGTCACGGACGCCGCTCTTCTCCCTGGCGGATCCCGATAACGATCGCACCCTGGCCTTCACCCGAACCGGAGGTCTGCTCATCGTGGGGACAGGTCATGCCTACACCGAGGTCCTCGCGGCGGACACCGGTCAGATCGTACGGTTGCTGCGACCACCGGCCAGTCAAAACCCCACCGATTTGGTCGACCCCATCGCCCTCGCCGGCCATACCCTCGTAGTAGGGGCCAACGACAACTCTTCCACCCCAGACGTCGACGGCGCCGTCGACGTCTGGGACATTCGCAACTGGAAGATGTGGAGTACCTGGGCAACTGTGACGGGATCCTCCTTTGCCGACGTGGCTCTGAGTCCGGACGGGCAGCGAGTCGCCTACGGCCTCGACGACGGCACCGGCGCTATCTGGGGGTACCAGACGGTCGACGGCTACGGTGCCGTTGAGGAGTACTCCGAACTCGAAGGACAGACCGCCGAGGTCAACACCATTGCCTTCAGTCCCAACGGAGACCGGGCCGTCGACTCCGATGATGACGGGACGGCTCGCATCTACTCCTCGGAGAATCCGTGGCTGGCAACCATCACGACGCCGATGCAGTGGTGCGGCGATGGGTATTTCTATCCGTCGAACCAGTTCGCATGGGACCACGACAACCTCGTGGGCATCGTCGCATCTGGAAACGACATCATGGTCCAGCGATGGTCGTTTCCCAGCGGGCGCGAACTACCGGGCTCCGACCTCCTCTCCTCCAATGGTGTGGAGACGTGTTCAGCGCTGAGTTCCAACGGTCGGCTGGCCGCGGTCTGGAACGATTCGGAGCCGACCTCGCAGGTCAGGGTGATGGATGTGGCCTCGCAACGGGTGCTTCTCACCCTCCCAGCGATGCCTGTCGACGGCCTCGTCTTCAGCCAGGATGGGCGATTCTTGGTGGTGAACGATGGACACGGCGGACTCCATACCACGACGTTGTCCAGCGGTCGGACCGCAGTGTCCCATGGCTGGCCGACACACTGTGCGCCGACACAAGGCGAGCAAGCGCCGAGCGCTGTGGCCATCAGTGACAACGATCGCCTGGAGGCGGTCTCTTCGTTCTGCGGGGTGGTGCGCGTGGGGCACACCGACGCGCCTGGGCCGTTCGAGACGTTCAACCAGCATGAGAAGATCGGCGGCCGCATCGCGTTCAACCCGGAGGGCACCCAGCTCGCCCTGGTTTCGTGGGACAGCAGCGCGACTGTAATTGGTGTCGCCACGGACAAGCGGGCGTTGGTACTGTTGGGTCACACCCGGTTCGCCAACGACGTCACGTATAGCCCGGCGGGCGACCTGATGGCCACCACGAGCTTCGATAACACCCTGCGCCTCTGGAATGCGTCCACCGGACAATTGTTGCAAACAGATACTGACAATTCGTTCACGCACCTCCCGATGTTCAGCCCCGACGGTCGCTATGTGATCGAGGTGAATCTCAACTACGCCCTGCACGTCTGGCGGGCGTGTTCTGACTGCCTGGATCCTTCCGCCCTACTGGCGGCAGCCCGGTCCTCTGTCGTCTCTCGTCTCACCACAGCCGAACGCGCCGAGGTGGCGGCTGCGGGAGGTTGATGCTTCTCGCGCCCTCATATCCCGGGAGCGGGCCCTCATATCCCGGGAGCGGAATGTCGACAAACATCAGTCGACGTAAGTCTGGGAATCCGATTGGCTGACGGCCGCACGAGAGCCTCTAAGGCCCTCTACGATGCACCTATGTCGCCCGCGGCAGGGGAGCGATCAGAGGAGGGACCGACCAGGACCACAGACCAGTGGTTGGCGGCAGTACTCCAAGCCGAACGACGGGGTGAGCTGCTGACCGCGTTCGACTTGGCCGAGCGGGGCCTCGACGAACATCCTGGCGAGGTTGCGCTTCGGTTCCATTCCGTATTAGCGCTGGCGCGGACTGGTTCGACCACCCAGGCCATGCGGAGGTTCATCGAACTCGATCTGTCATCGGTGGACTCGGAGGATGCAGCGTCACTGCAGGCACGTCTCACCAAGGACCTCGCGCTCGCGCAAACGGGCGCCGAACGTGGTCGGCTCGCTCAAGCCGCTTCCCTCGCCTATTTGCGCATCTGCGATCGTACGAACGGCTACTTCCCGGCCATCAACGCGGCCACGCTCTCCCTGGTCTCCGGGGATCCCTCGGAAGCCCGCGTCCTGGCCGGCGCGGCACTTGAACTCGTCGCACGTTCTGGCGACTCGGGGTACTTTGCAGCGGCTACCCAGGCAGAGGGACTGCTGCTCATGGGGAACGAATCCGGCGCTCGCGCCGCCATCGAGGTCGCCGGCGCTCTCGCCGGCGATGACTTCGGAGCGCTCGCTACCACCCGGCGCCAGCTTCGGCTCATCTGCGACCTGATAGACATCGATCCGGCTCTGATCTCTCCGCTCGCTGGACCTGCGGTGGCTCACTTTTGTGGCCACCGAATCGCTGCTCCCGGAGCAACTGGTCGATTCCTCTGCGAGAACGAGAAAGCGGTTACCGCGTTGATGGCCGACGCTGTCGAGAAGTTTCCGACCGGCATCGCCTATGGCTCCCTGGCAAGTGGAGGCGACATCTTGTGGGTGGAGGCGCTGATGGCCGGTGGCTGCGAACTCCATATCGTGCTTCCGTTCTCCCTCGAGGAGTTCATTCGCACCTCAGTGGCTGACGCTGGCGATCTGTGGATCGCCCGGTTCCAACGGTGCCTCCAGGCTGCCACCTCGGTGACCTTCGCTACCCAAGATTCCTATCTCGGCGACGACGTGCTCTTTAACTACAACTCCCAGCTGGCAATGGGGCTAGCGCTGTTGCGCGCCCGTTACCTCGACGCTGAGGTCCACCAGTTCGCGCTGTGGGATGGCGATAGCGACGCTGGCGACGTCGGCACTGCGACTGACGTGGCGGCCTGGAAACGGACTGGACATCAATGCGTCGTGGTCGATCCCGAGTGCAGCTCCCGAAGGTCGTCCACTGATACGAAGAAGTCAGTTCGGGCATCTCTACCCCCCGCGATTAAGACCGTGCGGCGGGTGGTTCGTTCGATGTTGATTGGGGACATCCGGGGGTATTCCAAGTTGAGCGAGGACCAACTGGTCACCTTTTCGCGGGTCGTGTTGGGATCCTTCTCGGATGTCCTCGACCGCTACGAGGACAGTATCGAATACCGCAACACTTGGGGTGACGCCCTCATTGTTGTGTTTGGCGATCCGACCGCCGCGGCCCGCTGTGGTCTCGACCTTCGTGATGCCATGGGGGCGCTACAACGAGAAGAGCTGGATCTTCCGGACCACCTCGGTATCCGACTGTCCGGACACGTCGGCCCGATCTTCCCGATGTGGGACCCCGTGATGCGCAAGCAGTCCTTTTTTGGTGCTCATATCATCCGCGCTGCCAGGATGGAGCCGGTGACCCCTCCCGGGGCCGTACTGGTGACCGAGGCCTTCGCCGCTGCGCTCGAGCTGTCGGACTGCGTCGACCTTGGATGCGAGTACGTGGGACACCATCCCGCCGCCAAGGATTATGGCCGGCTGCGTATGTACTCGCTTGAACGGAGGAATGGATAGAGCCGAGCATGCATTACAAGAGAACCTCGAGTGAGACGCAAAAAGGTGACGACCGTCGAGTTCGGCTAGGACGTGCCATTGACCGGTTTCGGCTTCGAGCCTGAGCCGCACCAAGTCACACCGCAGTCTCGTATTGCACCGCCGCCACAGTGTGGCGGGCGGCGTTGTAGAGCGCTCTATGAGAAGGCCGAACCCGACGGACGAGGCGGAACGTGGGTGGACGGAGTCGCACTTCGCGGGCCTCGCCAGACATCAACGGACTGAAAGCACCACCTTGGCAAGGTGAGCGTCGTGGACTCGAATCCCGTCCTCCGTCGTAGCAGGTCGCCACGGTGTGCGGTGCAGACAGGTACGCGACACTCTGGCCCTGGTACCTACTCGATGCCCGGGGCCGACCTCCCATAGACCGGTTGGCCATGAGTGTTCTATCGGCGGATGGAAGCCAAAAGTTGCCTCGTTGCGGACTTGAAGCGTTTCACATCGCCGAAGGATCGGGCGATGAGCATGGATCCCTCGAGAGCACCGACGATTGAGCGCGCCTCGTCGAGGGGCGAACCAACGAAGCTGAGCGTCCCATCGTCACGACCGAGGCGCAACACATCAGCGAGCCACGTTTCGTTCTTCTTGAAGAAGTTAGCGACAGCGGCCTGCATGTTTGCAGAAAGTGTCTCGTATTCGGCCGCCAGCATGCCGCACAAGCACATTCTCTTTCTGCTTAGTACGTCATCGTACAGATCAATGTAGGCACTGAGTTTTCCTGACGGATCGATCATTGACTCGTCGATCTCGCTCAGCGCCTTGAGGAATCGAGTCGTATAGCGCGATATCAGGGCTTCTCCCAGATCCGCCTTGGTGGAGAAGTGATAGTGGAGGGCCGCATTGGTCAGTCCAAGCTCTGCACCGACGTCGGCGTAGCTAAAAGCATTGAACCCGCGTACTTGAACCAGGTGCTCGGCCACGTCAAGGATCTGGTCGGCAGTGTCAGTTCGCTGCCCTTGCGCCTTGGTCATTCGGCCATCCTCGCAGACCTCCAAGAATTGAAAGTTGTGACTTGACATCTACTTACTAGTAGGTAGATTAACCGGGAAAGCACATCACCGAAACAAGGCGGTTGCGATGTCTGCAGCTGAACTGCGCCCATGTGCAGAACCCGGCAAAGTCCGGAGTTTCCCCTCGGGAAGGCTGAGATCTTTCCAAGATCGGATCTGGCGAAGGGGGTCGCTTCACCTTGAAACTTGGATGGCGATGGTCCGATGGTCGCAAACCGATCGCCAATACCGAGTCCCGCGAAGCTCATCGTTTCCAGCATCTCGTGAGCGGACGATTTGGCGATTGTGACGATTTGGCGATTGCGATTGCGGATGGCACCGAGGTGACCGCCGGACACGCAGCCGTCACATCTTTACCGAATGGCCCTGATGCATGAGTTCAGGACAAGAACCGGTTGTGTCGGTGGACTGGTTTGGTGCTGGCAAGCATACGACCCAGTCGGGCGCACATTGACTAGAGCACACTCAGTTAAAAGGAGCCACATATGACCCGAAAAATGATCGACTGTCGCAAGATTCCTAACGACATTGGCTGCACACTCGCCATTGCTGGGACGGAAGAAGAGACCCTGGACGCCGCTGTGGCTCATGCTGTCGCCAGGCACGGCCACGAGGACACCCCCGAACTCCGCGAGATGATCCGCTCTGGCCTCGAAGACGCCTCGCCCGCTATGGCGTAGCTGTCGACCGGCCATCGCCTTGGCGTGGAGGAACAATGGATGCCCTCTCGACCGTAGAAGCATTTGGCGTGGCCTGGGCGGCCCAGGATCTGGACGCAACTCTCTTGCTCGTGACCGAGGACTGTGTGTTCGAGTCCACCGAACCGGCACCCGATGGCACTCGCCATGAGGGTCGCGCCTCGCTTGGTCAGGCCTGGCGGCCAATTTTCGACGACCGCGATGCGGTCTTTGAGGTTGAAGAGACGTTCGTTACCGGAGACCGGGTGGTCCAGCGTTGGCGTTACTCGTGGCGGGGTGGTCACGTGCGCGGCGTTGACCTGTTCCGCACACGTGACGGGCTGGTGGCGGAGAAACTGTCCTACGTGAAGGGTTGACGCGGCGCTCCATTCATCCCCTTTCGCCCGAAAATGTCGTCAGAAGAGCGTGTCAGTCACGGGCGATCTGAAGTGATACCGGAGCACTTTGGATGTTTTCCCACGGCACACAGCGTCCCCGGCAGAGATCGAATCAACGCCGCCGCTTCGGGAGGCTTCTTCGGGCCGTTAGAGCGCCGCAGAAGCCCATTAGGTCGCTCTGTGAGGTGCGCGCCCGCATCTCATTCGGCCTCATCCCGTGAATAGCGCCGATTCGATTCCGAATCGCCGAAAATCCTGCAACGGTGCGGGTGCTTCGGCTAAGGCCTGGTGAAGAACGACGTGCTGGCGTCGTCTGATTGAAGGCGGCCGGACGAAAGGCGAAGATTCAGTCAGACGAACAGCATCAGGCCTAGCGGCGCCGAAATGACGATGCCAGCAGCGAGTCCGCAGGCTAACGCCGTCGCCTTCGACGTTCGCTCATCCTGAAGGAGACGGTGAACGCGTCTCGGAACGGCATTGGCTGTGGCGCCGAACGCGCAGTTGGGGACGTGTTCAGACGTCGCCATGCGAACCAGAGCCGTCGCGAGGTTGATCGGATCGTTGCGCCTCGCGGAATAGTCGTCCGCCGACATCTCGAGCAGAGATCCGATTTCAACCGGTGCCAATCGTGCGTAAGGGACCCAGGCAAAGAGCTTCCGCACCCCGCCCATGGGAAGCATGACAAGCCCATGGTGTTCATGGGCATGGCCGCGTTCGTGTTCGATGACGGCCTGGGCTTGCGAAGAGCTGAGCAATTCCAGAGCACCCTTGCTCACGACGATTCTTGGTCGTCGCCCAGGCAAGCAATAAGCCACCGGTCGGCTGTCTTCAATGAGATCGGTGCCGGGGTACTCGGAGGATTGTCGAGCCAGCAGATTCAGGAGCCGACGATGCCGTGCCCGTGACTTGACCGTACCGGCGATCACCGAGCCGAAACAGGCGAACAGGACGATAAGGAGATCGGCCGCGAGGGTAAGGCCGAGGGCGTTCGGCACTCCGAGTTCCTGCAGTGGATGTCCGCCGAAGAGGCTGGTGACCAGGTCGTGCAACCCGGCCGCAAAGCCAGCGTGATACCGATAGCCGGCGACCGCCAGTCCCGCACCAATGCCTGAAGCAATCGCACTCAGGCCGATGGATTGCCAGAGGATGACGCCGGAGCGAGGTGCTCGCGAGACCCATGAAGCCCCAGCGAGCCAGGTACTCGCCGGTCCAACCAGGATTACGGAGAGTGCTCCCAGCAGAACGGCGGCCAGCAAGAGGGTCATCGGGGCGGGCGCTTGCGCTTGGCCTCGTCGAGCGCCCGACGCAGCACATTGGCCTCGTCGGAAGAGACGGATTCGGCAAAACGGACCAGCACCGCCCCTCGGTCGCTCGAATCATCCATGGCGTCGATCATGAGCTCGGCCATGTAGCTCTCGCGGGTGCCTGAGGCGGTGAAGCGGTGGATCCGTCCTTCGGTGGTGCGCTTGACCATTCCCTTGCGTCGAAGTCGGTCCAGGATTGTGAGCACGGTTGTATAGGCGCGATCGCCGAGGTGGTCGGCGACCTGACGTCCTGTCAGTGGGCCACTGGGTGAATCCCACAACACGTCCATGACCTTGCGCTCGAGGTCCCCTAGGCGCTTCATCGTCTCGACCTCACGGGGGGAGTCTGGCAAAGCCTCGGGGCCCATGGCCAGATTGTACTACTACAGCGTGTAGTAGTACCGTCGAGGACGTGATCGCCGCCCTCTACGACGCGCCGCTCCCACCCCTGCACGGCTCAGAGTTCATCTCCACGCAGTTCGATTTCGTCCCGGTGGCGATGATCCTGGTCGCGCTGGCCCTCTACCTCTGGGGAGTCCAACGCAACCACGCCTTGCATCCTCGCCATCGGTGGTCGGTCGGCAAGACGGTGGCCTTCCTCGGCGCTCTGCTCACGACGGGGGTGGCGATCTTCAGCTTCGTCGGGGTCTACGACGGCGAGCTGTTCTGGGATCACATGGTCCAGCACCTCCTCCTGATCATGGTGGCGGCGCCGCTGTTCGCCCTTGCTTCCCCCATCGACCTGGCCTGGCGAGCGACCACCGGCACGGCCCACCTTGCGGTGACCGAAGTGCTGCGTTCAAAGGTGGCCAAGGCGCTCGGACACCCCGTGGTGGCCTTCGTGCTCTACGCCGTCATGATCCCGATCACGCATCTGACCGTCTGGTACAACTACACACTCACCCACGAGAGCGTGCACAACGCCGAGCACCTGGTGTTCCTCGTCGTCGGCTACCTCTTCTGGCGCCAGATCTTTGGGTCGGACCCCAACTGCTACCGCCTCCATCCTGCGTTGCAGTTCTTCTATCTGTTCATGGCCATTCCGATCGACACCTTCACGGGGCTGTCACTGGCCGGAGCGAGTCACGAGATGTTCCCGGCGTACTTCGCCACACACCGGACCTGGGGCCCGTCCTACGTGGAGGATCTGCACATCGGTGGCGACATCATGTGGGTGGTCGGCGACACCCTGATGCTCTGGCCCATGATCCCAGTCGCTCTGCGCTGGCTGCACATGGATGAACGGAGCGCCGCTCGCATCGACCGCGAGCTCGATGCCTCGGCCGCTTTGCGGCTGGTTGGAGAGCCTGAGCGAGTCCCATGAACCGAGGTGCGCAGCCTTCTCGGCGTCTCCAGCGGGGGGCGGTGCTGGCACTTCTCCTCTTCTGCATTTCTCCGTTGCTCGCGGCCTGCGATGGTGGGGGAGACCCCTCACCACCGCCGGCCAGCCAGGGCATCGTCCAGGACCGAGCGATGCCCAACATTCCTCTGATTACCTCGTCGGGCGCCCCTACCTCCCTGGCCGCCTACCGGGGCAAGGACATTGTGATGGCGCCCTTCCTGACCCTGTGCCAGGACGAGTGTCCACTGGTGACCGGTGCCTTCATCGCACTCCAGCGCGACGTCGATGCCGCCGGGTTCGGGCACAAAGTGGTCTTCATAGAGATCACAGTCGATCCGGGCCGAGATTCTCCCGCCCGGCTGGCTGCCTACTCCAAGGAGTTCGGGGCCGACTGGCCGCTGCTCACAGGGACACCAGCCAATCTCGACGCTCTGTGGAAGTACCTCGGCGTCTCGGTGCAGATCGTCCCCGAAGCGCAACCGCCCAAAATCGACTGGTACACGGGCATGCCACTCACCTACGACGTCAACCACACCGATGGCTACTTCCTCATCGACGCGGCCGGACGTCTGCGCTTCAGCGATTCGAATCCGCCCGATCTGCACGGGCACCTCGAGAAGAACCTGACTGAGCTCCTGAATGCCGGTGGGCTCCAGAATTTGGACGATCAGGCCCGGCCCAACTGGACCCTTCCTGAGGCATTGAGCTCAATCAGCTGGCTGGTCGGTCAAAACATCATGAGCATCGCGAAGACCTAGTCGCCCAACGACAACAGCAAGGAGCCTGAACATCAGCGCGGCGATGCGTCGTGGGATGACCAGGTGACAGAGATCTCGAAACTCCCTAGACAAGGAAGCAACCCATGGCACTCCTTGAAGGAACTAATGAGACAGTCGCTCGTGGCACAGCAGGTCGCCGGGTCCTAACCCCCATCGGGACGCAGCGTGCCCTGCAGCTGGCCCTGGGCGTGTTCTGGATCGTCGATGCTGCGCTGCAGTACCAGCCCTTCATGTTCGGGAATCAGTTCGTATCGACGTACATCACGGCTAACGCATCGGGCCAACCCGAGCCGATCAGCTGGCTCATCACCAATGCCGGTCACTTCATCTCGCCCGACGTGGCAGTGTGGAATGCCCTCTTTGCCACAGTTCAGGTGGCCATCGGTGTCGGGGTCCTGTTTCCCCGCACAGTGCGTCCCGCTCTCGTGACGTCGTTCTTCTGGGCCATGGGGGTATGGGTCTTCGGCGAAGGTCTTGGTGGCCTCCTGCTGGGTTCAGCCAACGCACTCAGCGGCGCGCCAGGATCGGTTTTCCTCTATGGGCTGGTCGGATTGATGGCCTGGCCTACCGGCCGAGCATCGAAAGAGGACGAGGTGGAGGGTATTGCCTCGTCAGGCGCCGCCCAGGGTCTCGGGGGGCCAGTCACCCCGCTCGTCGTCTGGGCTGGTTACTGGCTTCTCGGGGCAGCGCTGTTTCTCCTGCCTGCCAACCGAGTCGCTACCTCGGTGTCCGGGTCGATCACGGGCATGGCCTCGGGGGAGCCTGGTTGGTACGCCAGCTTCTTGAACCATGTAGGTGGTTGGTTTGGTGCCGCCGGAGTGCAGCAGACATGGCTCTTGGCTGTGGTGTCCGTCGTGGTCGGTCTCGGCCCGCTCCTTTTCCGACGCTTCGAGATCTTCCTCGCCGTTGGAGCGTTTTTCGCCCTCCTTTTCTGGGTGACCGCGCAGGGATTGGGCGGAGTACTGACGGGGACGGGCACCGATCCCAACAGCGGACCCCTGATGATCGTCCTGGCCTTCGCCATGGTGCCGACGACGGTGGCAGACCGTTCGTCATGGGTGTCGCCATTCAATTGGCTGCGGCGCCGGCACCCAGCCCTCTCGGGAGCAGGCGCAGTCGGATTTCTGTGCACCCTGCTCCTGGCCGCCACTTATCCGGCCGCCGCCGCCACGACGGGCGCCAGTACGACTGGTATTGCGATGTCGGGTTCATCAACTTCCAGCGAGATGTCGATGCAAGGCATGGAGAGCGGTTCGATGACGACCAGCGGCGCAAGGTGCAGCGCTGGCAACAACGGGGCTTCCCGAGGCGGTCTCGACGTAACCAATTCGCCCAACATGGCAATGGGAAACAGGTCTGGAACCACCATGAACATGAACGGTGCCGACGCCAGCGCGGCGGCTGGTCTCAACATGACCACCGCCAATTGGTCCTACACAGGGCCAGCCCTTCCGTCGGCCGAGGCCAACGAGTTGCTGGCCGACGGCCCCAATGGGCCTGAGGACGTCCGCATGGCCGCGTCTGGTTGTTCGCCTGAGCCCACGTTTTCAATGGAGATCAATGCCTTCGGCTACGTGCAAGCCACCAGCGCAGCCATTTCCCAATATGTGACTCCGGCAAGCGCAGTCACCGCGGGTTACGAGCTGGTGTCCCCGTCCGACTATCCGATCACCTACTACGTCAATCCATCGATCGTGGACGCCAATATGGCAACTACGCGAACGCTGGATCCCGGATCTATCGACGGTCTGGTGTACGCGCAGGTTCCCTCTGGTCAAGAGGTTCTCGCTGCGGCCATTTACCTGCTGCCGAATACGGTCGCGGTGCCACCAATGCCATACGGCCCTCTTGTCCAGTGGCATCAGCGCACGGCGATCTGTGGTTCGACGAATCCTGCAATGTTGTTCAGCCCGCTAGAGATCACGGGTGTCCCTCCCTGCGCAACAGGCACGGTCAAGCGAGCGACGCCCTACATGACGATGGTCTGGCAGGTACCCGTGGCCGGGGGACCCCTAGCAATCCAGCCGCCCGATATTCAGATCGTTGAAGCCGCTGTCATGCGAGCCAGTTCCTAATCGAAACGCACTTGCCTGAATCTCGAGACTTGACCCCCTAGGCAGACCGCTCTACTACGGGGCTGCATTGGGCCATGCCTCAAGGACAAACTGTGGACTGAGTCGCAGGCGCCGGACCAGACGGAACTAGGGACTGATCGTGCCACCTTGTCAAGGTGAGGGTCGCGAGTTCGAATCCTGTCTTCTGCTCAATCGGAGGAGATCAGGGGTTGCTTCACCCTCCAGCGACTCTCATCTGTTCTTGTGTTCTAGAGCCTGATTGGAAGAAAACAAAAGAGACCACGGACAGAGCTGCCAGCGCAATGGAGCAGACGAGGACTGACCGGAAGAGACCGAAGTGCTCGGAGAAGATGCCGACTCCGATTACGGGGACCACAAGGCCCAGGTAGCACAAGACGAAATAGGACGACACCACCTGTGCCCTCCGTTCGGCCGGCGCGAGGCGGTTGGCAGTCGAGAGACTGCCGATGAAGACGCAACCAACGGCGATGCCTGCGCTCGCTGTGCCAGCCAGGAAGAGCCCGAAAGATGCCTGGGACAGCCCAGCGACAATGAGGGCGAGGACGAAGAGGAAGAGCGCCAGCCCGAAAGAGACGACCTTCCGGTCGTCGAAGCGGCCGGCGACGATCTGGGTTGCTGCAGAAATCCCAAAGATCATGAATACGATGACGCCGGCGACAGCGTGGCTGTCTTGGTGCAAGACGCCGCCGAGGAACGTTGGTGCGAGCGCGCTGAAGATCCCGAGCAGGCTGAAGGCGGCGAATCCTGCCATGCCGGCTGCGAGGAACTCCGTCCTGCTTGCACTCGGAAAACCGAACCCAGCGAAACGGATCGATAGTCTTTGCCGATGTCGCACGGTCTCGGGCACCCAGGCCACTGCGATGGCCGCTGCCGCCAACAAGGCCAAGTACACCTCGAATACCAGAACCGTCGGGCGGGGCAAGTATTGAGCGAACAGGCCGGCAAAAAGTGGGCCTAGGCCGAGGCCTCCAGTGTTGACCACCGTGGAGGTGATAGACGCCCGCCGTCGCTTCGCGGCTCCGAGCGTGTCTGTGAGTGCTGCGGTCGCGGTACCCGTCATGAGGCCAGCGGAAAAGCCGGACAAGACTCGGGCCAAGAAGAGCCACCCGACGGAGGGAGTAATGATAAAGACGACCGTGCTGCACGCGCTGAACGCGAGAGCGGCCCCGAGCACCGGCCTTCGCCCAACCTGATCGGAGGCACGTCCCGCAAAGACAAGCGCTGAGAGCACGCCGACCGCATAGACGGCGAAGATCAACGTTACCGTTACGGAAGAGAAGTGCCACTGGCTCTCCCATATGACGTAGAGCGGAGTGGGCAGCGTCGTGCCGAGCATGGTGGCAGCGAATACGTAGGCGATTAACCAGAACGCCACCTCGTGTGAGTGTTCGATCGGCGGGTTGTCAACGGCGATCGCTTCGTCCAGGCTCTCGAAGCAGGGCTTGCTTGACGACTTCGAACGAGTTCCTTTGGTTTCTTGCAAAGTCATCGCAGGATCACCTCGTGGCTAGTTACGCTCAGTTTTACCCCGAATGGCGTCACGTTCGCCGGCGGCGTGGGCGGCGTCCACTATCAACTGCGAGATCTGCTCTGGGTGGCTGATCATTGAGAGGTGGCCAGAGTCGATCTCGAAGGTTCTGGCCTGCATTCGGTGAGCGAGGAAACGCTGTAACTCTGGAGAGATCGTGCGATCCTGCCTTGACACTGCATACCAGGACGGTTTCGATCTCCAGGCGGCTTCCGTGGTTTGGTCGGTGAAGAGCGTGTCAGAGACTCTTCCTTGCACCGCATAGAGGGTTCGGGCCCGCACCGGGTCGATCCCGTTTGCGAAGTCGTTGACGAACGCCTCCTCGGTCAATGCCCCGAAACGGTCGTGGAAGACAATCCCCGCGTTGGCTGCAGGCATCGGAAATTGCTTGGCAGCGCTGCGTGGTCTTCACCAACATCGGGAGCCCGGGCCGCGATGTAGACCAATCCGACGACCGACGAATCGATCCCAACTTCCGTGATAACCGTACCGGCAAATGAGTGACCAACAAGGATCGTCGGTCCATCTTGAAGGCCTAGGACGTAGCGAGTATGAGCAACGTCGTCGGCGAGTGTAGCGAGTGGGTTTTGGACGGCCGTTGCGGTGAGCCCTGCGCGTTGCAAACACTCGATCACGTCGATCCACGACGACCCGTCGGCGTAAGCGCCGTGGACCAAGACAACATTGCGTACCGGTCCGCTTCCCGCGTTGGAGGGCTTTGAGGCGCTGGGAGGTTCGGCTTCCATTACATCTCCTCGGACAGTTCGCTCAGGATAGGCATCGCCCGTACCTGATGTCACGAGACGCTTCCAACCGATCGCGACTACGCGAGCAGTAACGCCAACTGACAGTAGACCGCTCTGCTACTGCGGCGGAGCGCAACCGGACGAGGTGGAAACTGGGTGGACCGAGGTGCATGCCAAGGGACCGGGCAGGCTCCCCGGACAACCCCCTCACCTTTGCCAAGGTGAGGGTCGCGGGTTCGAATCCCGGCCTACTGTCTGCGACGTAGCCCAGATCTTTGTAGCAACTCCTCTTCTTCTGGGACCGGGGACCTGCTCAGGACCAGGCTGACGGGTTGGTGACTCCGGACATGTCGATCCGACTTCGGGCGACCAGCTCAGTGGGAATAATGTGAACCGCCAAGGTTAATCCGAGGGGTGCCGCGGCCGAACGTTGGAGCCTCCGCGCGCTCAATCTGGGTCCCGAGCTGGGTGTTCTCGGGGCCATTGGTTGCGAACGACACGGCGGGTTGGCAAATCATCCGCACAAGATCCCGACTGAGCAGACTGTGAGCGTGGACGAAGCATCAGTTGATCCAGACCCTCTGACACAGTTGTCTCGATGGCTTGAGGTTGCGCGCGAAGCCGGAGAACCGATGCCAGAAGCGATGGCGGTGGCCACAGCCACAACTGCGGGTCGTCCATCTTCAAGAATGGTGCTGCTCCGAGGAATCGATCATCTGGGTCTCGTTTTCTACACAGACCGAGATAGCGAGAAGGGCCACGAGTTGAGGACGAATCCATTTGCTGCTGGTCTCTTCCATTGGTTTACGCCAGTGCACCGACAAGTCCGGGTCAGCGGAGCAGTAGAAGAGGTCGATGACACATTGTCCGACGCCTACTGGGCATCCCGGCCGCCCGGGTCTCGTCGTAGCGCCGTAGCAAGCCGCCAGAGCGAGGTGATCGCGAGTCGAGCACTGCTTGAAGAGCGCGTGGCGGAGCTGGCCGAAGAGTTTCCCGGGGATTCGGCGCCACCGCGCCCGCCTCGGTGGGGTGGTTACCGGATCCGACCCGAGGTCGTCGAGTTATGGGAAGAAAGAGCGGACCGATTGCACGACCGATTGCGCTATGTGTCTGAGACCGCCGACAACTGGACGATTGAGCGACTGGCACCTTGAAGACTCTGACCCGAGAGTTCCGGTCCTGCGCTTCGGACCTAAGGACGGGTGGACGTTCAAAAGAGCCTCCGAAAACACGATCAAGGGTTAACTCCTGACCGCACCGCGAAGTCGTTCGCGGATGGCGCTTGGATGTGGTGCCCTTCAGCACCAACGGGCAGAGAATGATCAGACCGTCGAGCGTGCGTCCACGTCACGCACGCGCTGAGCAAGAGCCTCCAATAACTTGCGCACCACTGGCGGGGCTTTTTTCATCAAGGTGAGCAGTTCCTCACGATCCAGCTCCAGCACCTCGAGATCGGTGGTGGCCGTCACCGTGGCTGATCGTTGCTTGCCGTCGATCAACGAAAGCTCACCCACCACATCGCCTGGCCCCAGCCGGGCGATCCGCTTTCCGTCCCTGGTCACCTCCGCCTGCCCGGTTGCGATGAGGTAGGCCAGGCCGCCGACCGCGCCCTGGCGTGTCATCACCGTCCCTTTCGGGAGGTCGGCGGCGACCGTTAGAGCGGCGATCTGAGCAAGCTGATGCTTACTGCACGTCGAGAACAGCGGCATTCCTGCGAGGAGCTCGATCCTGCGAGCCCGGCCTAAGGAGCCGTCCACGGCGTCACGATAGCGAACAGCGAGATCTGGGGCTGGACTACCACTGATCGCCAGAGGCCCTCCCTCCAGACGACATGTTTCGCACAATTCCGCGCCGGGTAGGACTAATCCACCGAAGAAGGGGGAAGGATGGCCGCCCTGGCCGACGCAGGCAGCGAGAGTGCAGAGTTCAGCGACGGGTTTGGAACTGTCGGTTGGGGCATAGCGGAAGCGCAGGCGGCGGGCGCCAAGGTGACCGCCGCGCTCGCGATCTTCGGAGACTTGTTCGCCATGCTGTTAGATGCCGTCTGGTCGACGGGGGACGCTGTCGTCCACCGACGGTTCTCTTGGGCGGAATTTGCCGAGCAGACCTGGTTTCTCATCTCGGTGACCGTGCTCCCTACCATCCTCATCGCCATCCCCTTCGGTCTCGTGTTGGTTCTCGAAGTGGGCGGGCTTGCCGTTCAGATTGGTGCCAACGCAATCGTCGGCGCCGTCGATGCCATCGGCATCGTGCGAGAGGCGGCCCCGGTCATCACGGCCATCATCCTCTCGGGGGCGGGTGGCTCGGCCATCTGCTCCGATCTCGGATCACGAACAATGCGAGACGAAATATCGGCCATGTGGGTCATGGCCGTCGACCCCGTCGAACGTCTGGTGGCTCCCCGGGTACTGGCCACGGTGCTGGTAGCTCTTTTGCTCAACGGGATCGTGGCCTTTGCCGGCATCATGAGTGGCTATCTAGCGGCCGTGTTCATCCTTCACACCAGTGCCGGTGGATTCCTCAATTCGTTCAGCACCTTCGCCCAGCCCGCCGATGCCATCGAGTCAATGTTCAAGGCTGGACTCTTCGGTCTGTTCGCCGCCGTGGTCGCCTCCCATCAGGGTCTGAACGCCAAGAGAGGCCCCGCCGGAGTTGGTGAGGCCGTCGCCCGCTCGGTTGTCATCACCGGTGTCGGCCTGTTCATCCTGAACCTACTGGTGACCGACGTGTTCCTGGCCATCGTTCCCCCGAGGGTTCTCTAGTGGGCATCTCATGAGCGACGTCCTGAGAGCTCCCGAAAGGCGCATGGCGAGGCGGGCTCCAGCCGCCGTCAGCCGCCGAGTGGCATTCCACTCGGTCAACATCGGTTACCGAGTCCGCAACCAGTTCGTCTGGCTCGGGGAACTCCTGGTCTTCATTGCCAAGGTCATCCGTGCCGTTCCGACCGTTCTGGCGCACCATCGCCGGGAACTTGGACGTCTCATCGCAGAAGTGACTTTTGGGGGTGGGGTCCTGGCGATCGCCGCCAGCACCATCTTGGTTTCCGCCCTTCTGGCGTCGGTGGTCGGAGTCCAGCTGGGCGTCGAGGGACTTCAGGGCCTCAACATCATCGGTCTTGCCCCGCTGGCCGGCCTGCTCTCCGCGTTCGCCAACACACGGGAGTTGTCGCCGCTGCTCGCCGGCTATGGGCTTGCCGCGGTGATGGGGTGCAGGTTCACCGCGCAACTCGGGGCCATGAGGGTAAACGAGGAAATCGATGCGCTGGAAGTCATAGGGATACCCTCCATCCCCTATCTCGTCACCACGAGACTTCTGGCAGCACTGGCTGCGGTCGTCCCCCTGTACCTGTTGGCTCTGTCGGGCGCCTACCTGGCAACCCAATTCGCGGTATTGACCATCGCCCATCAGGGATCCGGGACATATCTTCACTACTTCTACCTGTTCCTCAATCGACGCGATGTCTTCTATTCGGTCATCAAAGTGGTGGTTTTCGCTGTCCTGGTCACCATCATCCATACCTACTACGGGATGACGGCGTCGGGAGGTCCCGAAGGAGTGGGCCGCGCCGTAGGGCGGGCCGTCCGAACCAGCACTGTTGTGATCGCAATCTCAGACATGCTGATGACCCTCCTGTTCTGGGGGGTGTCGGTACCGGTGAAGGTGACCGGTTGACAATCACAGCCCCCTCTGTGCCTGGGCCCGAAACGATCCCAGTCGAGATCCCCGATGACTCCCGCAAAGGGTCGTGGAAACTGGTCGCACTCGGAGCCGCATTCGCGGTCCTGCTCGTCGCAGTCGTTATCGTCGTGCTCGAATCTTTTGGCGGCGCTTTCTCGACGTACGCCACCATGCAGGCGGAGCTTCCAGCCTCGTCGACGGCGGTGGCCGTGGGGGCACCGGTGGAGTACCGCAACGTCACCGTCGGCACTGTGGCCAGCCAGGGGCGATCGGTGCCGGGTGGGTTCGTGGTCCTCACCCTTCACATGCAGAGTCAGATGCTCTCTGCGATCCCTGCCCAGGTGCGGGCGACCGAGACGCCTGTCTCTTTCTTCGGGGATCCGTATGTCGAACTCCTCTCGTCCTCGCCTCCCGGGAGCGCCCGTCTACACGCCGGCGAAACGATTCCCGCCTTGCAAAATGCTCAGACGGGATCCCTGCAGGCGACGCTCGGGAGTCTCGACTCCCTGCTGATCAAGCTCCATCCGGCCGAACTCAATGCCGCCTTGACTGCCCTGGCCAGTGCCCTCCAAGGCAACGGAACCTCGCTCGGACACAACTTGGTCAGGGCCAACACTTACTTTCGACAGATGCTCCCTCTCTGGCCCACGGTCGTCTCCAATCTGAAGACGCTGGTTCCGGTTGCGAACCAGTTCGCCGCGTCCACGCCGGACATTCTGCAGATCCTGGCCAATCAGACGACGACGGCCGAGACCATCACTGACCAGGCCTCGGGGGTCCGCAGCGCCATCGGGGGAGGCGAGGTCCTCAGTGGTGAGGCCGCACAACTCCTCACCGCCATCCAGCAGCCCTTCAACCTACTGACTGCCGACTCCGGCCCGTTTCTGACGGCCATTTCGCAGAACCCGGAAGAGATCTCCCAGCTGCTCCACGGCCTCGACGCCTGGGCCAACGCGTGGATCTCGGCCGAGAGCTCCGGGCCCTATCTCAACTTGACCCAAACGGAGGTCGTCGCCAACCCGGCAGACCTGGGCTTGGCCGTCCTGGGCGGACCGGAGGCCGCTGCCTATCTCTCCGCAGGGTTGGGCCCCGGATATGTCAACCCTCCGACCTACTCGTCCGCCGACCACCTCCTCACCGACACGTCCCCGTCGGTTCCCTCCGGGTCGGCGTCCGAGGTGGCCTCCGAGGCCAACACAGCTCCGGTGCTCTCGGAACCGGCGCAGACCCGGGCGGTCTCGCAGATCGTCTCCGCTGTCAGCGGTTCGGCTCCGTCCTCGTCCTCCGTCTCGACCCTGCTGCTCTCGCCGGTACTCGAGAGTCTGGTCACCCGCTCATGAGAACGCACCATCCCCGCCCGGGACTCCCGGGCACCGTGGTGAAGGTGGTCGTGTTCGTCGTTGTGTCAGCCGTCCTCACTTCGATCGTGATCTCGACGCTGCTCGACGTGAACCCGCAGGCTGCCACCGGTTACGTTGCCCAGTTCTCCAACGCCTCCGGGCTGCAGTCGGGCGACACCGTGCGCATCGCGGGCGTCGAGGTCGGCAAGGTCGGCGCGGTGACGCTTCAGGACAATCGCGCCGACGTTTCCTTCAGCGTCGACAATTCTCAGCACCTCACGACGACCTCATTGGCCGCCATCCACTTCGAGAACCTTCTGGGCCAGCGCTTTCTGGCCATTCTCCCCGGAGCCTCCCGCGGCAGACCACTGTCCCCGGGCGGCGTCATCCCTCTTGCACGCACAACCCCCGCGATCAACCTGACGGCGGTCTTCGACGGCTTCCAGCCTTTGTTCGCTGCTCTGTCACCCGACCAAGTCAACGAACTCGCCGGGTCGATCATCGACGTCTTCCAGGGCGAGTCGGGGACCATCTCGAACATCGTGGGCGAAACGGCTTCCCTGACCCAGAATCTGGCGAACCGCCAGCAGGTCATCGACACCCTTCTCACCAGTTTGTCGAGCCTCCTCAACACGGTGGGGGTTCACGACACACAGCTCGGCCAGCTCATCGGCAACTTCGACACCCTGATGACGGGCTTGGCCGGCTCGCGGGCACAACTCGGATCGGCCATCGACAACCTCTCGGTGGCGGAGAGCACGACGAGTTCTTTGGTCAACCAGGCTCAACCCACCCTCAACCAGGACATCCAAGGGCTGTCAGTGGCGGTCCAGTCTCTGTCGGCTAACCAGCAGGGGCTCAACGGGGTCCTCCAGGGATTTCCGGGTGTCCTCGACACCCTCACCAAGATCCAGAGCTCGGGTAACTGGATCAACGTCTACCTGTGCAACCTGACCATCAACGTGTCGGGCCAGCTCGACGTCTCCCTCGTCCCGGGTGTGAGCCCCAGCAACCAATATCCCAATCCGGTGACCCTGCCTTCGGGAGCCATCGGCAACCAGGCGACTCATACGGCGAACTGCTCATGAAGCGATTCCGCGAACGCAATCGGGCGATGACTGGACTGGTAGGAATCGTGGTTATCACCGTCCTCGTTGTCGGTGCATTGCAGTTTCCCAAGCTTCCACTCATCCACAACAACGCCACGTACCAAGCGGATTTTGCCAATGCCGGAGGCCTTGCCTCCGGAGATATCGTCACCGTTGACGGCGTCCAGATCGGAACCATCACCGGTATGGCCCTCGAGGGCGACCGGGTCCAAGTCACTTTCACCTCATCGGGGGTCCACCTGGGACCGACTTCGTCGGCCGCCGCCGAAGTTCTCAGTCCCGTCGGAACCGAGTACATGGAAGTCACGCCTTCGGGCTCCGGTTCGCTCCGGGCTCCGATTCCCGTTTCCCGGACCAGCGTGCCCTACAACCTGGTGACCGCCCTGTCAGGGCTGGGATCAGAGATCCAGCACTACAACCTCCCACAGCTGGAAAAAGCCCTCGACGTCGGGAGTCAGGATTTGAACGGGACCGCGGTCAGCCAGACCACGAGCGCCTTTCACGGTCTGGCCGATATCTCTCGGGTGATCGGCAACGAAGGAAAGTCGTTGGCAACCATCGTCACTCAGGGAGCAGCACTGAGCAAGGTCCTGTCCCAGCGCAGCCATCAGCTGTTCGACCTGTTCGGCCAGAGCGACCTGGTGCTGTCCGTGCTCCAGCAGCGCCGTACGGCCATCGACCAGCTACTCGGAGCGACATCCACGCTGAGCGCGCAGATCACCTCGATCCTGTCGGTCAACCGGCCTGCACTGACCACCTTGCTCCAAGACCTTCAGTCCGTCTCAGCTGTTCTGGCCAAGGACAGCAATGACTTCGGTCAGGCGATCCCCGTCCTTGCCGCCTTCAGCAGATATTCGGCCAACGCCACCGGCTCGGGCGCCTTCGTCGATGTGGCCGTACCCACAGCGCTCATTCCCGACAACCTGGCCGTCCAGTGCTCGACGGCGGGGTCCTATCCGAGCAGTAATCCGCAAGTGGGGTGCCGGCCGTGATGCCGCGCATCTCCCGGCTGGGAACAGCGAGCGCGGAATGGGGCCGGAGAAAGATCCGCCCTCTCGGTGCTGCCGGCCTGGTGGTGGTGATCGTCGCCGGTCTGCTGGTCGCTCTGATCGGCGTGGGCATCGCCGCCCTGGTGACCAATGGTGGATCCTCCATGACGATCTCGGCCAGATTTGCGACCGCGCCCGGCCTCTATACGGGCAACGCGGTCGACGTTCTCGGCATGCCGGTCGGGACGGTCACCAAGATCACCCCGGGCCCGAAATACGTAACCGTGGTCATGCAAGTGCCCACCTCGACGCCGATACCAGCCAGGGCTGACGCACTTGTCATGGCTCC
This sequence comes from uncultured Acidimicrobiaceae bacterium, assembly GCA_963840435.1. GTDB lineage: Bacteria > Actinomycetota > Acidimicrobiia > Acidimicrobiales > RAAP-2 > Bog-473. Next base: position 96,466 of record CAWIYY010000006.1, read on the forward strand.
CCAGGTGGTGAACGACCGCTACGTACAGCTCAATCCTGGCTACACCGGCGGACCTCGAATGCCTGACGATGCCGTGATACCGATGTCACGCACGGCGGTGCCGATTTCGGTCGACGGGATCGTCGACAGTCTCGACCAACTGGCGCGGGCGCTCGGTCCCAACGGGGTGAATGCTCACGGCGCGCTGTCCGGCTTCCTCGCCAGTTCGGCCCACGCCTTCGGAGGGGACGGCACTGCATTGCACTCGACGTTGACCTCGTTGGGGCAGGCCCTCGGCGCCCTTTCCTCCAAGAGCCCTCAGCTGACCGCTCTGTTCGACAACCTGGGGAATCTGAGTCAGGTGGCGTCCCAGTACACCGGCACCTACCAGGCCTTCGCCAACAATTTGGCCGCGGTGAGCACCGACCTGGCCGCTGACGACAGCAACATCGGTGGCACCCTGGCCAACCTTCAGCGGGCCCTCGCAGCATTGGCCCAGTTCACAGCCACCAACTCCTCTGCTCTCGGGACCAGCGTCACCAACCTCAACTCATTCGCCGGCGCCGTGGCCGCCAAACAACAGCAACTGGCCCAGGCGCTGGAGGCGCTTCCGGTCGCCCTCGGCAACATCGCGCAGGCCACAGACCCCAACGCGGCCGGTGGAGCTGCACTGCGGGCCCGGCTCGATCCGACGGGGGACTCGCATGGATACTCCCAGTCGGTGTGCGGTAACCCCCTCCTTCGTCTTCTTCTTCTCTCGATCGACCAGTCGCAGGACAAAATCCCGACGATCGACCTCGACTGCGGGATCAACGGCCTGTTGGCCAACCTTCCCACTCCGCCGGGTGCGTCGTCGGGCCCAAACCTCTCCGTCAGTGCCCTGGTCGGAGGCCAGCCGTGAGCGACGAGTCCGTCACCATGCACGATGTCCCGGGGGGCGCTCAGGGACATTTGCGTTTCAGGTCGCCCGTGAGCGGGTCCTGGGCGAGAAGGTCGGTCGCAGCGGCCGCGATCTGTGCAACCGCCCTCCTGCTCAGCAGTTGCGCATTGAGCTTGCAATCTCTTCCCAAGATCAGCGGCGTCAGCACCGGCACCTATCCGATCTACGCCGCGTTCTCCAACGTTCTCAACCTGCCGGACGACGCCCAGGTCCGCGTGGGGGCGCAGGTCGTCGGACAGGTTGGAGCCATAGCCACCAAGAACTTCCAGGCCGACCTCACCCTGGACGTGGAGCAGGCGGTCCGCCTGCCGGTCGGAACGACCGCACAGGTTCGTTTCGACGATCCCTTGGGCGACGAGTACGTCCTGCTGCAGCCGCCCACCATTCCCGCCGATGCGAGCCGCGCGAATATCCGATTCCTGAGTCGCGGGGCCCGCATCCCCGAGAGCTCGACAGGTACGGCACCCAGTGTCGAGGACACGTTCGGTGCGCTGTCCCTCGTTCTCAACGGTGGTGGAATCAACCAGCTCCAAACCATCATCGGGCAGCTCAACAAAACCTTCAACGGCAATCAGGTGCCGATCCGCTCATTCTTGACGACGATCGACAATGGAGTGAGTTCACTCTCCGGCGGGAAAGCGGCCATCGATGACGCCCTGGCCTCCATCTCGAATCTGAGCAGCAAATTGAACGGGGGGGGCGCCACCATCGCCACCGGCATAGGGACGATCAGTCCGGCCATCGGCGTGCTGGCCAGCGAGAACAAGCAGATCTCCGGGTTACTTCAGCAGTTGTCCGATCTCGGAGCGGTCGGCTCGCAGATTGCCGCGCAAAGCGGCCAGAATGCGGTTATCGACACTCGCGACCTGTTGCCGGTGGTCCAGCAGCTCAATGCGGTGTCGTCCCAGCTGGCTCCCGATCTCAGCGCACTCGCCAGCTTCGAGGCCGAGACCCCGAAGATTGCGCCCGGTGACTACCTGCAGGTCAACGCCACCATCAACGTGGATCTTCCCTCCGGGGAGTTCGAGCCCACCCCTCTGAGCTCCGATCCTTCGGCCCTCGGCTCGGCACCGACGGGTTCGGGATCCCAACCGATGGAGGGGAGTCAAGCAGTATCCGATCTTCTCGCCGCAAGTACCTGGTGATCGAGCAATGAACAGCAAACTTCTACCCCGGATGATCGCACTGGTTGTTGTCGTGTTTCTTGGCGTCTACTACATCGCGTTCGACGTGATGCAGTACCGGGTCACCTCCCAACCGTTCCCGGTCACCGTGCTCATGTCGAGCGCGGGTGGCCTGTACTCGGGAGCCGATGTGACGTACAGGGGAGTGCAGGTCGGAAAAGTGACTGCCCTCGATCTTGAGCCGACTGAAGTGTCGGTCAAAATAGGTATCGATGCGGGGCAACAGATCCCCGACAACGGTCCGGTCCGGGTCAAGGAACTTTCGGCTCTGGGCGAGCAGTACCTCGACCTGCAACCGCAGAGTGCATCCGGACCTCACCTGCACGCGGGATCCGTCATTCCCGCCAGTCGGGTGGTCCTTTCCACACCAATCGGCACCACGCTGGTCGACCTCAACAAAATGCTCCAGAACATCAACCCGCAGGACCTTCAGACCGATGAGAACTTTCTCGCCAGTGCCTTCGTCGGCACCGGCCCGGACCTCCGGACGATCATTGTGACCGGGCAACGGCTCTTCAATGCTCTTGTCGCCGCCCAACCCGAGACCGTCAACCTGGTGGTCGACGGTCAGACAGATCTACGGACACTGGAAGCCACCGATGGTGACCTGGCTACCTTCGCCCAGGGCCTGGCCTCGGTCACCCGGCAACTACGCGACTCCAATACCGATGTAGAGGCACTCATCCGCAACAGCCAACAGGCCGAGCAACGGCTGAATCCGTTCCTGGCTGCCGAGAGCAGTCAGATCACCGGCCTCGTCGCCAGCCTGGGCACCGATGCGCAGGTAACCGCAGAACACAGCCAGGACACCCAAGCCCTCTTCGCGCTGCTTCCCGTCGTATCCCAGGACCTGGCGTCTGTGGTGGGGGACGGCGACGTTCACGGCGAGCTCGACTTCAACACGGAGGATCCGGTTTGCCCGTACATCCTGGGCGCCTTGATTCCGGGGCCGACTCAGCCGGTCGCCAGTCCTGATCTGACCAACAACTGCACCGCGGTGGCACCCGAAATGCTTCAGCGTGGCGCCGACAGCATTCCGGACTTCTCCGGGGGCTGAACCCAGTGTCACGGGCGACGGGAGACCCATGCGCTTGGCGAGGAACCCAGTGGTGCCTCTCGACCAGGTTTGGAGAGGGCGAAGGCGGGAATAACAATTCCCGCACAACGATTCGCACTGCGGCAGATGCTTGGCCGCCGAAAGCGCGCAGGGGGGAAGGTGCGGGCAGAGCCTGCGGGGCTGAAGAACACAGGGGTTGATCGGGTTTGGCCCGTCAGGAAGAAGGCTCTGGTGGGCGTAGCGGCGTTGCTGATAGGGGCAACCATCGTGGTGGCGCCTCTGTGGTTGTCATCGGCCGCTCCCACCGAAGTAACCGCAGGACATGGCTCAGGGGCCGGGTCCGGCAACGGAAGGGCCACCCACACGGGCGGTTCCTTGCTCCGGCCGAGTGGGTGGCGTTCGGGAGAGACCGCCCCCGTGCCGAGCAGAGTCAGGTTGACCGCTTCGGCCGCTTCCAACATTCCGAGTGACTGCGTACCGAATCCCGCAGGGCCTCCCGCCAGTCCCTACGAGCTCGGCTTGGTCGGGACAGCCACCAACGGCTCGCTCACCGCGGGGCCGGCATCGGTTGGCAACATCAACGCCAAGTTCTGCGGGATCGTGACACTGGTCAATGGAACACCTCCTTGCGGGGCCACCGGGACAGTCGAGTCGCCCATCGATGGTCAGGTGTACGGACCGTTGTCGGTTGCGCTCACACTGGTCCCAGGGATAACGCCGACGATCGGGTTCACTGCCAACCCCGGCCCGATCACCGGTGGATTCACCTGCAGCTCGTCGCAGAACGGGTTGGTCGTCACCCTCAACGCCGTGGTCAGTGGAAGCACTGCGCCTCTGTTCGGTGTGTCCTGCACCATCGGCCCGCTCGACGTGCCGCTCACCGGGACGGTGACGGGACCCTTCAATGCCCTCAGCGCCACGCTGACCAGCAGCGATTTCACCGTGCCGGCGTTGACCCCGTCGCCTTCCTGTCCGGCTTCGGTCGCAGCCAATATCGACGACATCGCGGGGCTGCCGCTGCCCCCTGGACAGGCCAGTGCCAGTTTGCCGATCACCGCTTCGCTCTATCAACCGTTCACGCCTTAGTCGTCTAACGCCGACGAACGACACGTCTAAACCCAACTACACACACAATGAAGGAGGACCAGAACACCATGTCACTGCTCACAACGATGAGTCAGAGAGAGAAAAAGAAGGAGGCATCGCCAACAACGTCACACTTGAAGAAGACAATTTTCGGAGTCGTTGCCACGGGGGCACTCGTCTTGGGGGTCGCCTCAGGGGCCTACGCCTCACTGCCGAAGGGCACGACCGTGACCGGCTCGCTCAAATCCGGAACGGACATGACCTTCAAGGGAGACATTGACTCGATTCCGATCACAGTCTCGTGCACCGGGTTCTCCGCCAAGGGCACGGTGACTAAGGCGAAGGACACACTGCCGCTGTCGGCTCCTCCTTCCATCACGGGCTGCACCGATAGCTCGGGTGGAACCGACACGGTCACCACCACCGGCGCGTGGAAGATCACCATCGCCGCAACGACACTGACCCTGGACGCTCCCAAGGCTGGAGCCACCTTCAAATCGAGCATTCTTGGCGGTTGCACCATCACCGCCTTTCCCAATGCGGCCGGAACGGTAGCGGGCAAATACAACGGCTCGAACACGGACAAGGTGTCCGGCGCCAGTGTCCCCACCACGGGCTCAGGGTGCACCAGCACCGCGGCCAAAACGTCGGCCACGGTGGTTCTGAGCCCGGCTCCCGGCGCGCCCCCCTGGTAGGCCGGCGGGTATTCGGACCGTACCGGCAGAACTGATGGGCTTGCCACGAGTGAATCCCACAGTGGGTGGGCGGTGTGAACAACACCGCCCACCCGCCGCGGGGCCTGAGGGTACCGGCCGAGTCCAATCGATGGCTGGCACGAGAGGTCTACGGTTGTCGTCGATCCTCGTGGCGGTGCTGGTGGTCTCGGTGGTGGCGGGTCTCTCGGTGGTCAACATCTTCGGCGTCGCCCGCCCGAGCCTCTCTCGAAGGAGTGCCGCTGAGGCACACCGCGCCCTCCGCCCGGTCACCAGGGCAGCATCTCCGGCCAGGGCACCGGGATCGGCTCCAGTCAGCGCTTACATCGCCGACCTGCCCCGGGCGGAGAGCTTTACCTCGGCTCGAATGACCGCAGACGATCCGGGGATGCCGTCTTGTGATCCGCCCCCCATGCCCGCGGCTACCTACCCCCCGGGAGCCGCCTATGGCGTACCGTTCCTCGCTGCCATCACCAACGGCCAGGTGCTGGCCGGATACGACGAGTGGACCGCCAACAATCTGGTATGGACGGTCGGCAACCAGACATTCGACCTGTACCCGTGGCAGTCGAAGATCTACGACATCACCGGCTGGGTCACCGGGCTGCTCCAGCTCCCAAGCCTGACGGCCGAGATCGCCCCCCAGGACGTCGTCTTCTGTGACCAGGGGGGGGCGAGCTGTCTGAACGCTGACTGGCCAGCCGGGGAGTGCGTGCAGATAGAGGCGCAGTACGGGCCGTCGCCGGCCAGCCCGACGCCTCCGCCGGCGTTGGGGAGCTCTCACCCCGAGGGCACCTCCTGCAGCGACTACTCGACACCGACGTTCGAGTGCTTTCCCTACGTGGTGAGCCTGACACCCTCTGGGACGACATCGCTGACGGTGTCCGGCGTCGAACCTGACGGCGCTCTTGATGCCACGGTGAGCACCGGGGCGGTGACGACGGTCAGCGAGGTCCCTCCGCCGCCTTCGACATCGACGTTCACCTGTCAGGGCCTCCCGACCTCGGTCACGCTTTCGACCACGGCCGGAGGTCTGCCGGCCACGGCACCTCCTCCGCCGACGCCCCCGGAGACCGACGACAGATCGCTCCAAACGCCGCCCTTGCCGATCACCGGACCCTTGGTCGGCTCAACGGGCACCGTAGCCAGCAATGACTTCTCGGTACCGGCATTCTTTCCCAACGCCACTGGCACCACCCCGTGCTCCACCTTCCTGGCTGACAGCCTCAATACCTACGCCGGCGGATGGGACGCTCTGTTCAAGGATCAGGACTTGGGTCTCTACTACATCAATGGTGGTACGAACCCAACGGTGGCCCAGCCGGGGTGGGCGCAGTTCTCTGCCACCACGACCGTAGTCAGCGTCGGGCTACCCACAGGACCCCCGTCCGGGTTCAGTTTCTGAGTCCGCCGACCCCGATAGCTCCGTACCCAGACCGAGAAGAGGAAGACACGTTGGAAAGAAAAGGAAAGGTGATCCTCAAGGGCGAGCCACCGCCGGCGGAGGAGCACGTCCCCGAATCAGACCCGGTGATCTCAATCCAGGGAGTTTCCAAACGATTCGGGAGCCATGTCGTCCTGGAGGACATCAGTTTCGACGTGCCACGAGGGAAGACCTCGGCGATCCTCGGACCCTCCGGTACGGGAAAGTCTGTTCTCCTGAAAGTGGTGATCGGCTTGCTGCGGCCCGAAGCGGGCCAAGTCTTCATCGACGGCGAGCCCATCACCGGAGTGCGCGAGAAGGAGGTCTTGCGGATTCGACGGAAGATCGGCGTTCTCTTCCAGGACGGTGCCCTCTTCGGCTCGATGAACTTGTTTGACAACATCGCCTTCCCGATGATCGAACACACCAACAAGACCGATCGGGAAATACGAAACGTCGTTCTCCAGAAAGCCGAACTCGTCGGACTCGTCAACCATCTCCACAAGCTCCCGGGCGAGGTGTCGGGGGGCATGCGCAAACGGGCCGGCCTGGCTCGGGCGCTGGTCCTCGAGCCGCAGATTCTCTTTTTCGACGAGCCCGACTCGGGTCTCGACCCGGTGCGCGTTGCCTACCTTGACGGACTCATCAACAGCGTCCACGAAGAGACGGGAGCGACCTTCTTCATCATCAGTCACAACATCGAGTCGGTGAAAAGGACCGCGCACTACTTGGGATTGCTGTTCCGATCGAGGTTGGTGGGCTTCGGATCAAAGGAGATGATGACGACGTCGACGGTCCCGGTGATCGAACAGTTTCTGGCAGGTCGCCCCGAGGGGCCGATCGGCATGGACGAGATGGCTGACACCGTGGGCGACACCTCGGATGCCGATGACGACGCTCCACAGGAGTCTCCGTCCTCACCTTCACCGCAACTCGACACCGCGCCTCACCTTGTCGAGAGTGCCGCTGGGAATGGCTCTGAACCAACGACCGCTGACCTGAGTCCCGTGCACGGGTGTCGCGCCTTGTGAGATCCGATGGCAATCATTATCAGACGGAAAGAGGAAGATCATGACTATCAGTCGGACAGAGGAGGAGTCGGCATGGTGATCGACGATGTCAGTGTGCGTCGGGCCGCCAAAGAAGCAGCGATGAACGGCGGTTCTGTCAGCAGTGAGGGCCTTCTGGAGAAGCCCAAGGAAAAGCCGAGCAAGAAGTCGAAGAAGTCGGCCAAGAAGAGCGACAAAGCAGGCACACCGCTGAATTCGGGTTCCGATGCGCATCGACGTTCCTCTGATCCCTCCGAGAGAACCGCGCCGGTGTCGCCGACCGTGACTCCCACTGGAGTCGGTCGCCCTTCCAGTGAGCCCGAAGTTCGGGTCGGAAGAGACAGCGTGGGCTGGGGCACGATGGCCACCAAGGTGGATGAGCTCGATGCGGATGAGGCAGTGCACCAGGAGCCAGCGGAACCGGAAGCCGCCCCGGTGCCCGGCCGGACGATTGCTGAGTCTTCAGTAGTCGAAGATGACATGCAGTCGACAGCCGAAACCCTCCCGTCGAGGCAACGACGGTGGACGCACTCCAAGGCCGTACTGCTGTCGGCGGGTGCATTGATCGTGGCCCTGGCGGTCGGATTGGCACTGAGCCTGTCAGCCCTGAGTAATCAGAACGCTCTGGCCAGCTCGCGCACGAGCGCACTGTCGTCCGCCAGGACATATGCCGTTGAGCTGGCTAGCTACAACTACCGTGACCTGGATCGCGACTTCAGCACAGTGGCTGCCAATTCCACTCCCTCCTTCCGCCGCACCTTTGCCGAATCGAGCGACGCCCTCAAGTCCACCCTGAGCCGGTACAAGGCAACCGCGGTGGCCAGCGTGGTGTCGGCCGGGGTTGCGTCAGCCAGCACGTCCCGAGCGGTCGTCTTGGTGTTCCTCGACCAAAAGATCGCCAACTCGACCCAGACCAAGCCGACGACCGATCGCAGCCAGGTCGAAATTACCCTCGTCAGATCGGGTGGCCGTTGGCTTATCGACCAGGTCACGTTGCTGTAGCAGGTCCTGGTGCGGCTCGGCCCGGACTCGATGTTTTGCTCGCGCAGGTGTGGGTATGCCTGCGCTCAGCTCACACCGGAATCCGCACCGAGCCGGCGAGGCACGCGCCCGAGAAAATAAGGAGGTTTGACCATGACTCTCAGCCAGAATGCTCGCCGGTCTTCTTCAGGACGCATTGGATTAAGGGCATCCTTGATGGCACTGATGGTGATGGGGAGTGGAGTGTTCCTGCTCGCTGCTTCGTCGGGACCCGCCGGCGCCCAATCGGAGCAAACGGGCTTACCTCCCAGCTTGGCTGAGTTCGCCAATTGCCCGGTCAACGTGGCCGCTGTTGCCACCTGTCTCTATTCGTCGACGACCAGCACGACATTCGAGATCGGTTCCACCACCATCACATCCTCGGCTCCCACAACGCTCTCGCTCGGTCTCAGCTATACGAAGTCGGGCCAACCCGTCGTCGTGCTCCCGGACAACGGGACCCAGGCCCTTCAGTCGCCCGCCGTACCCGTTCCGGGTGGGTTGACCGGTATCGGCGCGCTGGGCGGAGGGGAGCTGGCCGTGACGGCGACACCCCAACTGGTGGGGCTCCCCACGGTGAGTCTCGCCAATCTTCTCGGTGGCAACGGTCCTGGCCTGACCCTGCCGATCGATGTGTTGATCAGCACCCCAACCGGGCTGCTGGGGTCGGACTGCACCCTTGGTGACGTCTCAGGCCCAATCACTCTCAACCTGACCACTGGCACCACCAACCCGCCCTCGCCGAACACGCCGATCAGCGGGGCCCCGGGTACGACATCGAGCACACCCCGGGGCTTGATCACAGTCAGCGGTATGAAGCTGGTTGACAACTCGTTCGCAGTGCCCGGAGCCGACAACTGCGGCACCAACGGTGTGCTGGACTCCATCGTCAACCTCCAGAAGGGTCTGCCTTCCGCGGCGGGATCGAACACGGCAATCCTTTCCGGCTCGTCCTATACGGTTCCCGCCAAGCTCGTCCGCAAGCACCTCAAATGAGGAATATCGCTTCCCCGAACGTGATCGGGTGGGTTCTGGTACCGACGCGAGTGTCGATGTGAGAATCGACACCGTCCGGTGGGGCCGGGCCGACGCGACGGACTCGTGCTCCGACTGCATCATTAGGAGGCCGCCTCGTTCTGGCTCCGCCTGAAAAGCGGGGGAGCTACGCAGGGGAGTCACCGGTGGGCGGACGCCGCCCATGTCAAACGTCGTCCGTATTTGGTCCGCTAGAGGTTGGAAAATAGGGCAAAACGTCGAGACACGACGAGGCACGACATAGCTGGTCAGGCGCAGTTTCGGCTAGTAATGCCGATCCGTGGTGTTTCGCTTTGCCAAGGTGACGGTCCGGTTCGAATCCGTCTTCGGCTCTCGATGACCGGGCCCTGAACTAGAGCGACGCGATCGGCGCGGATCCGCTGCCCCAATTCGGTTGCCCATCTCTGTCCCCCATGGCGGAAGCCGGGCCTTCTGGACGGTGTCCAGGGCTCGATAGGCGAGCGGGGGAGTGCCCAGTTCCAAGCTCAGCGAGTCGAGGTTTCGGAGCCTGTTATCCGTTCCATAACAGCAGGTCAGGGGTGGTGTGTTGCATTGCCACCCCTCGGGGCAAGGGGGCCAATGTGGAGAAGCAAATGGCGACGACCCTGAAGCTTCGTCTATCCATGTTGTTCTATGGCGACGCTCCCGAACGCTGAAGCATCGCAACAACATTGGGAGGTGATAGAGCGCGGTGAACATCTGTTTCAACAGTTACTGACCCGTGATCTGCCATCGCCCGACGGTCATCTCGTGATCGAGATGGATGTACGTCCGGAATTCTCGAACGTCCGAGGAGCACTGCAGGGTGGCCTGATCGCGGTGCTGATTGATATGTGTGCGGGGCGACTCGCGTTTCAGACCTGTGATCACGAGAATGGCTTCAGCACAGCGACTTCAGACCTCACTGTGCATTTCTTGTCTCCCGTAACTGTGGGGCCAGCTCGGACTGAGGCGCGCATCATCCGAGAGGGCAAGTCGAGCATCGTCCTCCAAGTCGAGGTAATGGACGTTGGCCGAGACAAATTGGCAGCAGTGTCGACCATTGCATTCACGGTGCTGCCGCCACGATCGTGAGCAGGACACCTCGGCCGGAGTAAAGCCCACGCTACCTGGCAAGTTCGATCCGGGTGGTGCCCTTCGGTCACTGCTGGGGCCACGTTTCAAAATTTCAGTACGCGACAAGAGGAGATCGATGTCGGAACCAAATTCGTATCCGCTGGATCTCTCACGGTGCGAGGAGGCTTAAGAGTGGGCCCAGTTGCTCACTTCGACAACCGCATCACGCAGTTGCTTGGAGTCGACATCCCGATCGCAAACTCCCCCATGGGTTTTGTTGCGAACCCGTCGTTGGTAGCTGCAGTCGCTCAGGCGGGTGGCATCGGGCTCGTACCGGGTTCCGTGGGTATCAAATGGGCTCAAGAGGACATTAAGCGGGTACGCGATATGACAGACCGACCGTTCGGCGTCAACTTGCCAATTGCCTTCGTAAGAGACCCGAAGATCGCCGACATGCTGGTCGCAGAAGGCGTTCCCTTCGTGACTACTTCTGCCGGTTCCCCGTCGGCCTACACGGCGATCTTCAAATCCGCTGGTCTCAGAGTCCTTCACGTGGTCACGTCGCTCGACACCGCGAAGGAAGCGGTCGACGCGGGGGTCGACGGTCTCATCGTGGAGGGTGTCGAGGGCGCCGGCCTCAGGGGTAAATCCGAGGTGTCCACAATGGTTTTGCTTCCACTCATCGCGCAGAAGGTTGACCTTCCTCTCATTACGGCCGGAGGGATCGCCGACGGCGCCTCTATGGCTGCTGCGTTCGCCCTCGGCGCCGAGGGCGTACAAATGGGCACCCGAATGCTTGCCTCGGTCGAAGCAAATGTGCATGACGGCCTCAAAGAGGCGATTCTCCGCGCGTCCGAGACTGACACAGTCCTGATCAACCGCCACAACAACAAGCCATTTCGCGTTCTCCGGACCGACACGACCAGTGCGCTTGAGTTCGCCACCGACGGAGACCCCGTGCAGGATCTTCTCCAGAATGTCGGTATTACGTATACCCAAGGAATTCTCGAGAACTCGATCCCATCCGTCGGACAGGTCGCTGGGCGGATCGAAACTCTTGTGCCTGTCGCCGAGATCATTGGGAACACGGTGAACGAATTCGCTGCGGTCATTTCGCAGCTTGAAGAGCGCTACCTCGTGACCTCGTAGTCCCAGCTTCGGATTCTCGACCGCAGGGGTCGGCCCTTTCGGGGCCGAAGTACGACCAGGACCCACCACTGGTGCGGCACGATGAGGGCGCCAAGACCACGGGCTGGCTAGCAGTCCGGGTTCGCAACTCGACTTCCGCTCCTCGGGCAGGACCGTCAGAAGGTCTGCTCAGATCTCGCAAGCAAACTTGAGGCTGATGTTCCATAGATCGTGACCTCGGTGCAGGTAGCCGGGATTGGTCAGGGCCATGTGTTGTGCTCCGTCGCCCATACCGATTTCTTCCATGACGACATAGGTGCTGTCGTCAAAACGGGGGATCAGCAGCCAAGTGTGATACGCAAGCAACTGATCGCCGTTGCCGTACCAGCTGAGGCGCGCGCAAGGAGCAAAGTCGGCAACCTTGCTGGCGATCTTCAGGCCGAACGTTGTCCAGTCGAAGGTGACATCCTTCCCGAGCTGACCAGAAGGGTCATCCATGACGACGTCGCTTGCGTTTGAATACCAGGTGGGCCAAGCAGCAGCAGCGATGAGCTTCGCCCAGACGCTCTTCGCGGGCGCGTTTATGACAATGGCATTGTGTGCGAACAAGTCAGCGTGGGCGGGATCAAAGCCGTCTGGCCAGTCAACATCAGCTGAGCGCTTGATGAGGTCATCATGAATAGTGGTCATGACTCTCCTTTGCGATAGTCCGCAGTGCAACCTTGTGAAGCCGCTGGCGCCTCCGTAGACCGACATCTCATGATCTATTGGTGGGATCCGGCTTCACACCGTGCGACCCCCCTCGCAGACCCCCCTGACTGTTGGGCGGCGACCCAATCAGTGGGTCAGGCGCGTCCTGCGCTCGTCGGCGCTGCGAGTGCAGCCGGTAGCGCGGTGCGGGTCTTGACGTCGAGTTTGTAGAACACGTGGGTGAGGTGGCCCTCGACCGTGCGGGCAGTGACGAACAGCGTTTGGGCGATCTCGCGGTTTGTAAGCCCCTCGGCAGCCAATTCAGCAATGCGACGCTCGCTGGCGGTCAGCGCTTCGAGTCCGGTCAGCTGCGCTCGGCGCGGCCTGGCCCCGGTGGCGCGTAGCTCGGTCTCAGCCCGTAAGGCCAGCGCTTCGGCGCCGAGGTGGTGGGCGGTGTCGACTGCGAGGCGAAGATGTTGGCGGGCCTCGAGCCGGTGGTTGTTTCGACGAAGGAATGCGCCGAGGTCGGCCTGGGTGCGGGCATGTTCGAGGCGGGTATCGGGGCCGGTCAGCACTTCGATCGCTTCGCGCAGCAGGGCCTGGCCCCGTTGTCCCCCAGCGACGAGCCCAGCGGCCCGCAAGGCCACGCCAAGGGTGCGTGGGGCCCCGAAGGAGCGAGCTAACTCAAGTTCTTCGTCGCTCAGGCGACGCGCAGTGTCGTGCTCGCCACAGGCAAGCGCGGCCAGGGCGGCCTCCGAGCGCCACGATAGGTAGCACGGACTCAGCGCCAGGCCGCCAGTGGCGATCTGACCGGCCGCCTGAAAGTCGCCGAGTGCTTCAGCGAAGCGATTCTGAGCGAACCGAAGGCGACCCCGTGCGTGGCGCAGTATCACAGGGGTTTGCGACGTGCCGGGGAGGTCGATCGTCAGGGGCTCGAGAGTTCGCTCGGCCTCGTCGAGGTCGCCCCGCTCAACGAGGACGTCCACGAGTACGGTCGTGGCACGATTGCGCAAGAGCGGTGGAGCTGAGGGGCCGGGGGCGTCGAGCAGGGCCCGCGCATCGGCCTCGGCCGCCGTGAGATCGCCGCGCCGGAAGGCGAGCCAAGCCCGCTGGGCCAACACTGCGGGGAGGATCTTCCCGTTCGCCGAGGCCTGAGCCTCGGCCACAGCCGCGTCGGCCAGAGCCTGCGCAGCGTCGTAGCGCTCGGCCCAGAGCAGCGTCACCACGGCGCTCGGGTGGCGAAACGCATCGCCGGGCAACCAGGGGGGATCACCGGGTTCGGGCAGCGGTCGCGTGCCGGCGGTGATGGCCCGGAGGGCGAGGTCAGCCACTTGGTCGGCCGGCTGGTTGGCCAAGGCGCCCACGTAGGCCGCGGCCGACACGCATTGGTGCGGAACCGATCCCTCCCTGGCCCAGACGAGTAGTGCACTGGCTCTCTCGGCAACCAACGGCGCCGTGGCCGCATCGCCTACCCCGCACGCGATCGCCATGGCCTCCAACGTCAGCCGGCCATCCGCATTGCCGCCGTCGAGGCGGGCGGCAACGCCATCGCACACATCGATCGCCTCGGCGGCCTGCTCATGCCAACGCAGCGCATTCGCGAACAGCAGTGCGACCGCGATGCGCGTCGTATCGTCGACGGCCGACTCCACCGCCGCTGCAAGTTGGTCGTGCCATCCCGGCTGGCCGGCGCTGAACTCGGCCAGACCGAGCTCAAGCAACAGGCCCGCCTCCGTTTCAGGCGATGCTTGCTCCAACAAGGCGCGGCTGAGGTAGGCGACCGCTGATTCTGGCGCACCCCGAGTCGTTGCCTCCCCGGCGGCAGCGCGTAGCTGCTCGACGGTCCAGCCGTCGCCCATCGGGAGGGTGGCCAGCAAGTGCTCGGCGACGCGGGCCGGGTTGGCGTGTGCCTCGGCCAGCAGCCTCGCGGAGCGCCCGTGCGCTTCGACCCGGGCGGTCGCCGGCATATCACGGTAGACGGCGCCGCGCAGGAGGGGATGGGCGAAACAAAGCGGAGCCTCGTCAAGCATGCCCACGCGGACCAGCAGATCTGCGGCCCGTCCTGCGTCGGGGGGTGCGAGCCCGGCCAACAGCGCCGCCTGGTCCAATTCGGCCCGCTCCAAAACTGCCACCGCCCCGGCCAGGCGAGCTGCGTCAGGACCCAGCCGCGCGAGACGCAGCATCGCCCAGCGGCTCAAGGTAACGGTGGCGACGTCCAGCACTTCGGCTGCCGACGAGGCGACCGGCGCGATCTGCTCTTCTCGCAGAGCTTCGACCAGCTGGCGGACCAGGAACGGCGTACCGCCGGTCGCCTCCCAGCAGGCCGCCACGAACTCAGGTTCGGGCTCGACACCCAAGGCGACCGCCACCAGCGTGGCCACCCCCTTCGTGGTGAGCGGTCCCACCGTGACCACCTCGGTCGCTGGATCCATAGTCAGGGCGGCCAACAGCTCCCGACTTTCTCCGGCCTCGGCGGGCCGTGCTCCGAGCAGCACCGCCACTTGCAGCTCCTCGAGTCGGGGCAGCAAGAAAGCGAGAAAGCGAAGCGACGCACCGTCAGCCCAATGGGCGTCATCCACAACCAGCGCTAGCGGATTCTGCGCTGTTAGGTTGGCGCACAACCAGTACAGCCCGTGGAGCACCGCGAACGACGGGTCCGGCGGGATCGCCTCAACCGAAGCGACGCCTTCACCCAGGCCAGGAAGACCCAACAGCCGTGCCGCCAGACCTGGCGGTCCGTCCAAGAGCCGGGACCGCTCGTGCCGCATTGCGTCCGCCACCACGGGCTCGACCAGCTGGCGCACCACTCCGAACGCGAACTCGCGCTCCAGCTCAGCACCACGCGCCCGCAGTACCTTGAAACCTTCTCCTTCGGCCAGCTCTCGGGCCACCGCCAGCAACGCTGTCTTGCCAATCCCAGCCGGCCCCTCCACCACCTGCGCTCCTCCATGGCCGTGCCGGGCCCGCTGCAGGCACTCCGCTATCCGCTCCAGTTCTCCATCGCGCTCAAGCAAGAGACCGTCGAGCTCACCCATCGATGAGATCACAATGCAGCCTACGTCCGTGACATCCGGATCGCCCGAAGTCCGACCCGGACGCCCGCGGCCGGCATCTGCAGGTCGTCTCCGACAAATCCACATGGAAAGTCAGGGGGGTGTCAGGGGTTTACCCGGGTGCGAATACCGGGGCCCAGGATCGAAGATGCACTTTGAGACCCCTGGCCACCCGAAGAAAGACAGAACATGGACCCGGAAAATGCGTGCCATCCGGTTTCGTCGACGACCCGGAGGCCGCCGAGAGGATGTGCCTGAGCGAGGCTGCACTATTCACTTCACGACCGCCGGCGTCGCCGAGACCGACGATGATCCCGGCACACGATTCCAACAAGGAAGAAGATGGCACGAGTACTGATCACCGGATCGAGCGACGGCCTCGGATTGATGGCGGCCGAGTTGCTTGTCCATGTGGGCCATGCCGTCACACTGCACGCGCGCAACGACCAGCGCGCCGGTGACGCTCGTCGAGCGCTCTCGACGTCCGAGCACATCGTCGTCGGAGATTTGGCAAGCATCGAGGAGACCCGCCAGGTCGCCGAGCAGGCCAACGCTTTCGGAAGCTACGACGCCGTGATCCACAATGCCGGCGTCGGCTATCGAGAGCCCCGGCGCATCGAGACCGTCGATGGACTCTCGCATGTCTTCGCCGTCAATGTCCTGGCTCCATACCTGCTGACCGCGCTGATCACCCGGCCAAGCCGGCTGGTGTACCTCAGCTCAGGAATGCACAAAAGTGGCAACCCGGACTTCGACGATCTCCAATGGGCTGGGCGCCGCTGGAATGGGGCCCAGGCCTACGCGGATAGCAAGCTCTTCGACGTGGTCCTGGCCTTCGCAGTTGCGCGGCGCTGGCCAGGCTTGCTCTCCAACGCTCTCGAGCCTGGCTGGGTACCGACCAAGATGGGTGGACCTGGCGCACCCGACGACCTCTCCTTGGCGGCCGTTACCCAGGTCTGGCTGGCGGTGAGCGACGACCCTGCAGCAACTGTCACCAGCAGTTACTTCTACCACCAGCAGCCACGCGACGTTCACCCGGCAGCCCGCTCAGTCGAGGTTCAGGAAAGGCTGCTCGACGGCTGCGCCGAACTCACCGGGGTGGCGCTCCCGAACCCGTAGACGCACTCCTCGATTGCCCAAAGAAAGGTTGGTCAGTCACGATGCCCAACGAACTCCTGATCAAAGATGGCTACGTCGTCACCATGGATCCTGCGCTCGGGGACCAGCCAGACAGTGACGTCCTCGTTCGTAACGGCGTCATCGTCGAGGTCGGTCCTGAACTCGAGAGGTCCGCTCCGGACGCCGAGGTGATTCAGGGCAATGGTCGGCTCGTCATTCCGGGCCTTGTCGACACCCACCGCCACGTGTGGCAGGGAGCGATCGGCGGGTTCACCCCCCAGATAACAGGGGCCGGCTACGGGCCTACTGTGCTCACAGGGATCGCCCCCAAACACACCGCAGATGACGTCTACGCAGGGACCCTTTGGGGCGCCCTGCAGGCCTTGGACGCCGGCATCACCACGATCGCCGACTGGGCTCACAATCTCCAGTCCGCGGCACACGCCGATGCGGACCTTCGCGGCCTAAAGGAGTCCGGGATCCGGGGCTACTTCCTCTACGGTGGCCCCGGACCAGGGAGCGACGATCCGAACCCACCCCATCCCCTGGACGCTGGCCGTTTGCGCGACGAGCAGTTCTCGACAGGAACCAACGGCCGTTTGCGCATGGGAATGGCGCTACGCGGGCCGTGCTTTACGAGCGCGGAACGCAACGCCAACGACTTCGCTTTCGCCCGAGAGCTCGGGCTGCCAATCTCGCTGCACGTCGGCATGGCCGGGACCGCTGACGCCATCACGACCCTCGACCGGTTCGGTCTGCTCGGCTCCGACGTGAACTACGCCCACGGCAATATGCTGACGGACGAAGAGTTTGACCTGATCTCCGCCAGCCGCGGCACGCTGTCGATCACTCCCTCGACAGACATGCTCATGCAGTTCGGCACCTATCCTGGGACCGGGCGAGCGTTGGCGCGGAGCATCGTGGCCGGGTTCGGGGTCGACACGATCTGTAGCGCCGGGACGGACCTTTTCTCTGAGATGCGCCTGGCGCTTGCTGCGGAGCGTTCCCGGGCCAATGCGCCGGCACTGGCCCGCGGAGAGCAGATCCCGACTGTCGACCTACACCAGCGGGACATGCTTCGACTGGCCACGCTCGACGGCGCGCGGGTCTGGAATCTTGACGACCACATCGGCAGCCTCACCCCAGGAAAACAGGCAGACATCGCCATCATCGACATGCGCTCCCCCCATCTGGACGGCTTCGGTGACCCCGTCGCGGTCATGGTGCTCGGGGCTGGGCCAGCTGATGTCGAAACGGTCATCGTCGGAGGCGACGTCGTCAAGCGGGACGGGCAGCTGGTCGGTGCCCACGTGGACTGGGCCCGGAAGCTCATGCACGAGACCCGCGACCGCTTGCGCAGCCGCAGCTGAGCCATCCTCCGGTGACCATTCACAAGACGCTCCCAAGTTGTGGACGCGAGGCGACAGCAGAGGAAAGGTGTCTTGCCATGACGCAGGATGGCGTCGCAGACGAACTCCTCTTGGAAGGTTTCTGCGCTGGAAACGAAGAATGCGCGAGCAGGTTTGTGCAGCGCTTCAGGCGTCGACTGTGTTGGATCGCGTTTGGGATCATTGGTGACTCTGGCTTCGCGGAGGATGTCGCACAGATCGCCTTCGAACGGGCATGGAAAAATGGAGCGAAGTTCGACCCCGGGCGAGGCTCGCTTGAGGCATGGATGACAACAATTGCTCGAAACGCCGCTTTGGACTGGCTACGGATGAAGCGAGCTATTCCGGTTGACCCTTCGGATATTTGCTGGAGTGTGACGCCAGGATCCTGTGATCCCGAGGATTGGAGCAGGATCGAGGAAAGTCGAGCGGAGATCCGATCTGCTCTGACCAGTCTTTCTCCGGTTCTGGTGCGTTCCGTCGTGCTGGCCGGAGCGTTTGATATGACCGCGGCCGAGGTTGCCCGCTACGAGCACATACCGCTCGGCACGGCAAAAGGCAGGATACGGGCGGCGAAACAACGTCTGCGGAGGGAGTTGGATTGTCTCGGGAAGGAAAATGCTGATTTAGCTCCTTGATCTCAACGCCGAGGCATAGTGGGCCATCACGGCTAGGCGCTGGGCAGAGCTGGGATTACTCTTCCCAACCGGTGCCTACGCTTCTTGGTAGCTCGGGCCTGGTAGCCAGTCCAATGGGGCTTGGGCTGGCCGCCCTGGGTCGGCCCGGGTACATCAATCTCGGACACGCGTCGGATCTCACCGGGCACACGTCTGTGGAGGGGTTGGAGCAGTGGACACACTCGGTGCTGGACGCCGCCTACGAGCGGGGAGTGCGTTACTTCGATGCGGCCCGCTCGTATGGGCTTGCGGAGGCGTTCTTGGCAGCGTGGTTGGAGCGTCGCGGATTGGGACCTGGCGAAGTCAGCGTCGGCTCGAAGTGGGGCTACACCTACGTGGCGGATTGGCGCGTGGACGCCTCGGTGAACGAGGTCAAGGATCTGTCGATTGGGACGCTTCGACGCCAGCTGGCTGAGAGCCGGGAACTGCTCGGGACGAATCTGCGTCTCTACCAGATCCACTCCGCCACGCCAGAGAGCGGAGTGCTCGAGGATCGCGTCGTGCTCGACGAGCTTGCGCGACTGCGGTCCGGCGGGGTGTCGATCGGGCTCACGGTGACCGGTCCTGAGCAAGGGCAGACGATCGAGCTCGCCCTTGAGGTCGGCTGCTTCGACACAGTGCAGGCGACATGGAACCTGCTCGAACAGGGCGCCGGTTCCGCTCTCGGAGCAGCTCACGCTGCGGGAATGGGTGTGATCGTGAAGGAACCGCTCGCCAATGGCCGACTCACGGCCCGCGGCGATGTGCCTGAGCTCGCCGACGCGGCGTCCAGGGCCGGCACCACTCCCGACGCGCTGGCGCTCGCTGTGGTGCTTGCCCAGCCGTGGGCGGACGTCGTCCTGAGCGGCGCCGCAAGCGTAAATGAGGTGGAGAGCAACATCACCGCCCAGACACTCCAACTCGACTCGCAACGAGCCGAGCGGCTGCTCGATTCGCTCCAGCAAGACTCATTCCGCTACTGGAAGACGCGGGCCGCCCTACCTTGGAATTAGCCATTTGGAGTCCTAAGGTGAAGGTCTTCCCCGCTGGCTTGCTCTCAATCCGAATGGCCTGATTGCGTCACCTCGGTCAGGCTGGAGTTACGGAGGTATTCGGAGGTGAACGCAGTCGCGGGTCCGAATCCCGTCTTCCGCTCCAAACCTGGATCAGCTGGTGAGAGACACTTCCTAGGTGGGTGGCGACCAGGCCTGCCGCGCTGAAGTGTCGCTCTCGTCCGTCACCCGTCCGTCTCACTGAGGCAGTTGAAGACGGGCCAACGATCCATTGCGATGACGAGCACCAGGATAATCTGGCGAACCGTGTTCGCAATTGTTCGCTCGTTCATGTCGAATCGAACTCTGCTGGTGTCGACCACCGTTTGTTGTGTGGCCGCGCTCCTCTTCGTTGGGGGAGCCAGTTCATCTGCGAGCTCAGCGGCGAAAACGTCAACCTCGCCCTTGAGAGTCACCTGGATGAAGGGCTACGCAGCTCCTGGTACGCCAAACCAATACAACAAGGTCGGCGTCATAAAGGTCGGACCGAGTGTTGCGAAGAACGTTCTGGTTCTTGAACCGGGCACCTCGGCCGCCGCCGCCTATTTTGTCCCCCTTGCAAAGTGGATCGTCGCGAAGACCGGTTGGCAGGTCTGGTCAGTCGAGCGGCGGGAGAACCTCCTCGAGGATCAGTCCGAGCTGAACCTGTACAAGAAGCACAAGGCCACGACAACGCAACTATTCGACTACTACCTCGGCTACCTCAAGGATCCGAGCATCACTCATCACTATCACCTGGTCGCCAATTCGAGTGTCGAATTCGCTAAGCAGTGGGGAATGAACGTCGCGGTCCAGGACTTGCACGTGGTCATCGGCGCCGCAAAGAAGCTCGGCGGCAAGGTCGTGCTCGGTGGGCACTCTCTCGGCGGGTCGGTGGTGACGGCCTACGCCACCTGGGACTTCGACGGCGAGGCCGGAGCTGACGCTCTCGCGGGCTTGGTCTACATCGATGGCGGAAGTACCACAACCCCAGTGAGCGCCCAAGCAGCGACCCAGACACTCCAGGAACTCGAAACCCCGAGCGTCAGCCCCTGGCTGGACTTCGGTGGTATTGCGGCGCCGTACGCGGGATTGTTCGAGGCGACAGGAGCTGCGTCTGCACTGTTGGATCCGAGTGGTACCTCGTTGGGTCAGACTTCAGGATTATTGCCCTCAGACATTGTTCCTTCGGTGCGGGTCACCAACATGGGCCAGTACGGTTACGCGCTCAACGCGTCGACTTCGCCGTCGAGTTTGCTCGCAGCCCAAGCGCACCTCGGCCAGGGCGTCGCATCAAAGGGACCGATTCACGGTTGGAACGGGGCTGGAGCCCTCACCCCGATTACCCGCTTTGCGACCATGTTTTCGGGTGCGGGCATCCAGAACAGCAATGGAACGGAGTGGTACTTCCCCCAACGCTTGACAGACGACATGAGCGCGGTGGACAACGGGAACGCGAACCCCGCCCAGACTGTGCTCGACGTCGACGCCACTATGGGTCACAGTCTGCCAAAGAGCCTGCTGATCTACGCTTTTGGAGCGCGTCTGGGCGGAGCAGGCGTGCTGGAGGATGCGCAGATGTTGGCCCAGCAGTCGGACATACCGATGAGCAACCTCACCCTGGCGAACTATCAGAGCACGTACTCCCACAACGACCCGGCCGGCGCGTACCCCACCAACGAGTTCTTCAAGCGACTCGTACCGTTTCTGGGTAAGGTCAGCAGGAAAGGCAGCTAGCTGGGCGGCTGTTTCACACCTCAAGGTCCCGTGCGGCGAGTCTCATGGCCGTTCGCCATTGCTGGTGTGCCGGGTTCATCCATCAAGAGAGCGCTCGTTGGGAGGATGGTTCTTGGTGTCGCCGACTCGAGGTCCGAGCTTCTCGCATTTCGACATGGTCGAGGTAGTTCCCGCGAAATCAAATGAGTAGCAATGAGTGCAGCACCCGCCAGTGCACCTCCGGATCCCTGAGGACTTCTAGGTATTTTGGTATCTCCGGGGCGTTTGGTGAAGCAGGGGAGCGTCACGCCAATGGATTCGGCTAGCCGAAATCAACGCCGTCAAGAGGTGCCGCGGGCTTTATGTCTGGAAGTCGTCGCATCCGAAACGCGTTGGCGAAACCAAGAAGTCCGGCGATTGCAGGGACGAGAAGCGCATATTGAAGGGAGCGATTCCGAGCCTCGGTGTTGATAGCGAGGATCGCACTCTGGACATTGTGGGGCTCGCTTGAGATCTGCTGCTGGAGCTGCGTATTGCTCATTACCTCCGCGTCGGTCTCCATCTTGGCGGCGATCTGCTGCTGCTGGGCCGCAGGAATCACGCCGCTCGAGTAAGTCAGATTGGTGAAGCTCATCGCCAAAACCCAAAGAAGGAGTCCGCCGGCAACGGCCAGGCCAAAAGAGAGCCCAAACGAGCCGGCGGCTGAGTTCACGCCGGCGGCTTCACTGACCCGCTCTTCGGCGATGGGCGCCAGGGTGAAGTTGTTGAGCTGCGACACCAGTAAACCAAGCCCTGAACCTGCGAACAAGAGCGGAATGACGAGGTACCAGCCCGAGTCCACTCTCGGTACGAGGGGGACGACGGCGGAGATGCCAATGGTACTCAGGGCGAAGCCGATCAGGACGATATTGGCCGGACGACGCGTGCCCGCCTTGCGACCGGCAAACAACGCCATTCCGAACATGGAGAGGGACAACGGTGCGAGGGAGAGACCCGCTTCCATGGCGTTGTACTCCAGCGTCATCTGCAAATAGAGCGGTAAGGCAATCATGGCGCCACCGAGGGTGATCTGCTGGAGCATCTGCTGTGAGATGCCGATGCGGAAGTTCAAGTGTTTGAACAGATCGGGATCCAGAAGAGTTGGCTTTCCCCGACGCTTGCGCTGCACGAGCCAGTACGCGAATAAGGCCAGGGTCACGGCACCGATGGCGACGATCAGGCCAACGTAACCGCCGCCTTCTTGCCAGACAAGAATGCCAAGTACAACACCGCCCATGCCGACGATGGAAAGGATCGCGCCTACAGCATCGATCTTGCGGGGACCGGTGTACTGGACGTCCTTGACGAGTCGGATCTGCGACAACACCACAAGGATGATGACGACCTCAAGACCGAACCCTACGCGCCACGACAAGTAAGTGGTCACGAACCCACCGAGGAGCGGTCCGACGGCTGCGGCGATCGCAGCTGAGGCGCCTACCAAGGCATAGGCCTTCTTCTGAGCCGCCCCGCTGAAGTTGCCGTGGATGAGTGACTGCATGGCCGGCAAAAGGAGTGATGCTCCGAGCCCGCCAATGATCGCCCAGAATACAATGACCGGGGTCAGACTCTGGGTGATCGTCATGGCCAGTGCACCAACGGCGTAGGCGATCAGGCCAATCACGTAGGCGCGCTTGCGGCCCATGAGATCGCCAAGTTTCGAGTTGATAAGGATGAAGGCCGCGGAGACCAAGGCCTCCAGGGCGATCGCGGTCTGGACCCCGCTTGCGGTGGTATGCAGATCTCGGACCACGGCGGAGATGGACACGTTCATGAACGACGTATCGACGACGAGGACGAACATGGCCGCCGCCAGGAGAACTGCCAGTCGTGGGTTCGTACCACTCCCCGGAGGTGCTGCTTGCTCAGGCTCGGTGTTCATACCGGCTCCATCTGCGGCCATTTGGCCTATCTGGCCCGCGTCCCGGTGGGCCGCACGCGAAGGCGGGACTCGTCCCTGTCTCGGTCACCCTAGGAGTCTCGACTTGTGAGCCTCGGTTTCAGCATCGGTCGGCCGTGTCGGCGCGGGCTCCTCGGCCTGCCGCTGATTAGCTCGAGTTCGGGTGATCGGGCAGTTAACGGTACGTCAATGTTGTCGCCATTGCTACTGGCCCCGTTTCAGAATTGCTCGGGTTGACGTCATCAGGTTGCGCTCAGCTATTGCGACTTCAGGTGGCCATCAAACATTGACTCATCCACGCGTTCATTCAGCCCCTTCCAATGGGGACCGGTCCGGTATATACCTAATGGTGGGGATGGAAGATGGAGCCTGGGACCCGGTGCTCTGGGCACGTTTCAAGCGGGGGTGGACCATGAATGACCGCGGCCACGGTTGGATGCTCTTTGCCGCAATCGTGTTGGGGGTGGCGGGCATCATGCGCATCTTCGACGCGATCTGGGCATTTCGCTACCACGGAGCTGTTCCCCAAAAACTCGAAGATGCCATCTTCGGCACAAGCCTCAAGACCTACGGCTGGGTGTACCTCATCGTCGGCATTATCTTGATCCTGTGTGGCCTAGCGGTCATGGGGGGATCACAGCTAGGCCGCTGGGTTGGCATCGTTGCCGCCGCCATCGGCGCCATCAGTGCCATCTGGTGGATGCCGTACTACCCGATCTGGTCGCTGACTTACATCGCGCTTGGCGTGATGGTGGTGTACGCACTCGCGGCATACGGCGCTCCCGCTGAGATAACGCTCAGTGCGCAAGAACTGAACCGCATCTAGGCGCATCTTGTTGAGCCGCACTCGATCCTGCGAGAGTACCGACAGGGCCATGGACGCCCCTTTCGGTGTATTCCAGGGCCTAGGGTAGCGCTGCTGGCGCAGCAGCTGACTACGAGTTCACCAAAGAGCTCCCCAGCGTCAGCGACCTGTTCGAGGACCACGGCGAGGCGGTCATCGGGTGCGAATCCGACGCGTCGAGAGAGTGTGCTCGGCGGCGGAGTTGGCCTGGCCACGGGGCTCGTCATCGTTCTCTTCCGGCCGCCCCCATTGGCGGAGATCCCCGCCCAGCACAACAGGCGCTGGGGCCGTGCTCGGGTCGCTGGCCGGTCCCTGAGACGCCGCCGACCGCTCGCCGGATCCGGGTCGGGATCGTGCCACCTCAGCTGTTGCCTGAGCGCATGGGGTTTTGTTGGGACGGGGACCGTACTGGCCGACTCCGTGGTCGAAGAGGCACGATGGGTTGATGATCGCAGTCCAACAAGCGATACACCGGACGATTTACGTTCCGTACCCGTCATGGCTCACCTGGCCACATCGCAGTCGATGGGATGACGCCATCACAGTCGCTGCGGTCTTGGCCATTGCGGTGATCGTCTTTGTGCTGTGGCGCAAGTACCGCATCCCTCATACGTAGCCGGGGGGTGTCGAACCCTGGGTCCTGGAGGCCGCCCTCGAGCGACGAGTGGTAGTTGAGAATGGTCTCCGCAGTCTTGGCACGGCTTGCTCTGGCAAGCGCGTCGAACTCATGGGAATCTTGGTCCATGGAGTCTGCAGTGACCGCAGACGAAGCCGGCATCGAAATCAGACGAGAGACTTCCTGCAATGTCTCTTCTTGACTGAAGATTGGAGTGCAGAATGAACTTTCAGGGTGTCGTAATGAACGTGGCTGACCTCAGCCGTTCGATTGACTTCTATCGAGAGGTGTTTGGTTTCGCGCTGCTGACCCAGAATGACCAACTAGCGACAGTAAGCGCTCCTGAGAGCGACCAACCGCAGGTCATCGTGTTTCGCGCGTTTGGGAGCGGTCGCATTGGAGGAGCTCGCACCACGGGTCTGCGGGCCTTCGTGTTGGAAGTCGAGACGACCGATAAACAAGAGCAGATCGCAAGGGAGTTGGACTCTCGAGGAGTCCTTGTCAGCCGCAGACATCACCGTGACTGGACTGCAGTGGTGGGCCGCGACCCGGACGGAGTGGCTGTGGTCGTGGCTTGTGGTTCGGGCGAGCGTCTTTCTGAGACCAGCTGGAGAACCTTGGATGACCTTCTCTATACAATTGGCGAGTAGACGAAATCTCGGGTCGGGCGTGGTTGGGAGAGGAAGGATCGCGCTTCTTTTCGTGGGAAACGACGCAAGCTCCTGGGGGGCGTCCGCTTACAACTTTCCATTCGACGGCAAACTCAGAGACCACCGGAAGTGTCCTTCGTGAGGCGGCAGACGGGTCGCAACGTCGACTCCCGCAGAGAGATGCTGCCAACCCCCCGGGCCTTCCGGCCGCCCGGGCTCCACCGAATCAGCGGCCGACCCGAGAAGTGGGTCGACGAAGTCGGCACCTCGGTGGACGACCCGTCTGTCCTCGAACGATTGCGGCGGCTCACCATTCCACCCGCTTGGGTAGAGGTGTGGGCGTCCGCCGACGCTAACGCGTCAGTGCAGGCGACGGGGGTCGACGGGCGCGGTCGGACGCAGTACCGATACTCGCCTGCGGCCCTACATCTTGCCAGCGACTACAAATTCGCCCGCATGACATTGTTCGCTGCGGCCATTCCTGCTCTACGCCTCCAGGTTGCACGCGACATCGCTCGATATCGCCAGGATCCACTCGGCACATGTGTCGTGACAGCCGTCATCGTCAGGCTTTTGGAGCGCGGGTTGCTACGGGTTGGTAATGACCGATATGCCCGAGACAATCACACCTACGGACTTACAACGCTTCGGCGGAGCCACGTCGATACCCACGGTTCGACCATCACATTCCACTTCATCGGCAAGGAACACCTCCCGCACACCGTCACAGTTCAAGACCAGGTAGCGGCCAAGGTTGTGGGCGCTCTTGTGAGTGCGACGGACAACGATGCGCAGCCGATCTTTGCTGTAACGGGGCAACGCGGAACGCATCATGTGACAAGTGCTTCGGTAAACGCCTACCTGCATGCGCATACTCAGGCGCCAGCGAGCGCCAAGGTGTTCCGCACTTGGGGCGCCACGGTTGCGGCAGTTGCCGTTCTTGCTGGTGCCGAACCCCCAGCGGACGTATCGGCGAGGTCACGAGAACGCCTCGCCGTCGGTGCCGCTGCGAATCTGCTGGGCGACTCGGCCTCTGTCACGCGGTCTTCCTACATCCATCCTGCCTGGATCGACGTTGGACACTCTGACCCTGTGGCCGCTGCCGTCGCCGAGTCCTTCGATCGCGTGGGCACGCGTGCAGTGGCTAGCCTCTTCACAGATCCAGGAATCCAGGCAGCGGTCCTCTCTGGAATTACTGCTGCGGCGACGGAGGATGTCGCTCGAGACGAGAATCCAAGTGCTTAATACATGGAGCACTCTGAGATGACTATCTGAACTCGGGCGACCCGGGCTCCTTCACACACTTGTACGGCGGAGATCTGGGGAGGACGGGTGGGGACTGTGCGGCGGATCGCACCCAGAGAAGATTGCTTCGTCTAGAGGCTTGAGGAAGTTGGATAGGTTTCTCGCTCAGCTGCGGCGATCTGTTGTCTGCAACGCCGACTTGTTCAGCGCTACATGCCAAGCTTGGAGGCATGGCAATTCGAGTGATGGCTGGGGTGATAGGCGCCTCCATCGTTCTGGCGACGGCATGGAGTGTCCTTGGCACCTTGGTCGTACCACGGCGCATTCGGAGCCGGATTCCCCGGATGGTCTTCATAGTCAACCGCAGCGTGTTCCGCTTCTTTGCCGACAGGTCCAGCTCTTATGAACGTCGAGACCGGATTCTGGCTGTGCAGGCACCCGTACAACTCGTCGCCCAGGTCGTCGCCTGGTTGGCCCTCTACCAGCTGGGGTTTGGATTGCTTACGTGGTCTGTTGACGGAGGCGGACTGGGCATTGCAATGGAGCAAGCCGGATCGGCGCTGTGCACGTTGGGCTATCTCGTTCCACGCACGAGTGCAGGGGCCGCACTTGACCCCCTCGCTGCGCTCGCCGGTCTCGGGACGGTTGCACTCCAGATCGGCTACCTCCCGACGTTGTACGCAGCCTTCAACCGCCGCGAGGCACTCATCACCATGCTCGATTCGAGAGCCGGCGTCCCGTCTTGGGGCCCAGAGCTCCTAGCCCGCACGCACTATGGCCTGGGCAGCGGTGTTTCCGCCGTTGGCGAACTGCCTGGCCTATTCGAAGCGTGGGAACAGTGGTCCGCAGACGTATCGGAGAGTCATACGACCTATGTCCCGCTGATATGGTTCCGCTCGCCACGTCCGTTGTCGTCGTGGGTCACGGCGCAACTTGCCATCCTCGACGCAGCCGCGTTGTATCTGGCGCTCCTTCCCGACGCCCAGGACCTGATCCAAGCTCGCCTCTGTCTGCGAGGAGGCTTCACCTGTCTCGGTAACATTGCCCGCGCAATCGGGATCCCAATCGCGCTGGACGCCGACCCGAGTGACGGGATCTCGCTCTCGTATGACGATTTCGTCGAAGCCATCGAGCGCCTGCGAAGTGTTGATTATCCGATCGCGCGACCCATCGAGGATGCGTGGGCGGACTTCTTGGGCTGGCGGGTCAACTACGAGGCCGCTGCATACGCGCTTGCGTTGGCGACCGACGCCCCGCCAGCGCTGTGGTCGGGTCCCCGACGGCACGAAATCGAGCCGATCGCTCCTCTGCGGCCACGGACAGCACGAACGAACAAGCCGGTGAGCGGCGAGAAACCTAAGGGGACTTTCAGATCCCCTGGACAATCCGTGGACTGAGCTGCGCATGTACGCCTGGTGCGGCTCCCGCTCAGACCCACCAACGTCACATTCGACTGCCGCCCTGTCCTCGCTCGGCCAATTCGCGAAACGTCTCCGGAACTCGTTCGGTCGCGGAGAGGGTAACTGCGGCGTAGCCAACAGCACTCCGCCCGAACTTTTCCCGAATCGCGTCGACCGAGCGGTCCAGTCCCCATCTGAAGGCTTCATCGACAGTTCCGGGTGGGGGATTCGCATGTCGCCGCAAATCGGGGGAATCGAGAGGTAGCTCGAGCTGCAAGGAATGGTTTGGGCGCAGGTTGGAGACCGAAACGGCGATGAGCGTGATCTCGCATTGTCGCTCGTTGTCGAGGATGGCCTTGTGTGCGAGCCCTTCCGCCACCTCAGTCAGCGTCAGCGTGGTCGAGATCGCCGCGGACAAGGTGACAGACCGGGTCACTGAGCGCAGGTGAGGGAAGCGGACCCGTACGGTTACTGTCTGGCCGGCCAGGTTTGCTTTTCGCAGCCGACCAGCGACTCTGTCAGCCAGATAGCCGAGCGTCTCTCGGATGAGCTCCCGAGTCGCATCCCTCCGACCGAGGGCCGCCTGGGCTCCCATGGATTTCGATCCGGCCAGCGTCTCCACTGCCCGTACATCGACGTTGGCCGAGAGAGCTGCCAGTTTCGCCCCGTTTACCTGGCCAAGAAGGCTGCCGAGGACCGGGCTGCCGGCATTGGCCAGTTGCCCGATGGTACGAATCCCGGCCCCGTGAAGGCGTCGTTCTGTCGTTGGCCCGACGCCCCATATCAGCCTGATGGGAAGAGGGTCGAGGAAGCAGGTTTCATCGTCCGGATCCACGGCTACGAGCCCGTCAGGCTTGGCCACCTGTGAAGCCACCTTGGCGAGGTGTTTTGTGCGTGCGACGCCCACGGACAAAGGGAGACCGATCTCGTCGCGTACGCGGCGGCGGATGGCAGCCGCTATCTCAGTCGGCTCTCCGAAGAGATGGACGGCGCCCGCAACGTCGAGGAAGGCCTCATCGATCGACACGCGCTCGACTCGGGGGGTGTAGTCATAGAAGACAGACACGACATCGTCGCCAAACTGCTGGTAGCGACCGAAGTGGCCTCCAACGAAAATGAGATCACCGCAAAGCTGGCGAGCCCTCCACCCGGGCATACCTCCCCGGACGCCGTAGCTCCTAGCCTCATAGGACGCCGCCAGCACCACACTGCCGCCCACCGCGATGGGCCGGTTCCGCAGCGCAGGATTCAGTAGCTGTTCAACCGACGCGTAGAAGGCATCGAGATCGGCGTGCAGGATCGTCGCCCTCCCGACCGGCGGAAGTTCCACCTGTGGCAGATTAGTCGAACATATGTTCGCCTTCCAGGGGAAGCTTCCAGGGGAAGAAGGCCATCCGGGTGGCCCAGCACAAGGAATGAAGAGACTCAGCAGCGGCGCCGGGGGAGCCGAGCCGCTCAGATCCGTTCGCCGAATCGGCCCCGCTCTCTGAGACCCGAAGGACACCGGTCCGCTACTATCGAACATATGTTCGCCTGGATGGAGGAGCTCAACGAGGCCCAGCGAGCAGCCGTCAGCCACGAAGGTGGGCCGCTTCGAGTCCTTGCTGGCGCTGGCACGGGTAAGACGACCGCGCTCTCAGCTCGCGTCGCGTGGTTGCTGGCGACCGGAACGCCTGCGGAACGCATCCTCCTGCTGACCTTCACGCGAAGGGCAGCGCGGCAAATGCTGGATCGGACTGGCGTGATGTTGGCCGCAATGCAGAGGGACGGTCGTTCTGATCCAACGACCAGCCGTGTGATGGGCGGCACGTTTCACGCCATCGCGCACCGAACGCTGCGACGGTACTCGCAAGCGCTCGGCATCCCTGAAGGATTTTCAGTCCTGGACCCTTCCGATGCCGCCGATGTGATTGACCTGGTTAGAGAAGAGGGCTGCTACGCGCAATCTTCGGTCCAGCGATTCCCGCGCAAGGCGCTTCTCCTCGACGTGTATTCCCGCGCGGTCAACACCGGGATGTCGATCTCGACGGTTACCGCGAGAGTGGCACCGTGGGCAAACGATGTTGTCGAGCAGATAATCGAAATCTGCCGCGGTTACGTTGCCGCCAAACGGGCTGGAGGCATGCTTGACTTCGACGACCTTCTCTTGCTCTGGAGGGCAGCCGCCCTCGATGATCGGTTGGGCCCCGTGCTGGCCAGCTCGTTCGATCACATACTGGTTGACGAATACCAGGACGTGAATGGATTACAGGTAGATATTCTGAAGGCGTTGCGCCGAATGGACGAGCGAATCACGATCGTGGGAGACGATGCTCAAGCCGTCTACTCGTTCCGGGCTGCTGAACCGCGTCACATCCTTGATTTCGCTCAAGTCTTTCCTGGTGCGCAAACCGTGATTCTCAGCACCAATTATCGTTCAAGCCAACAAATCCTCGACGTGGCAAATGGTGTGGCTGCTGATGCTCCAGAGGGATTCTCCGCTGTGTTGCACGCCGCGGACCCACAAGCTGGACTTCGGCCCCGACTCGTCAGATGTGCCGACGAGGATGCTCAGGTTGCGGCGGTCTGCGAGCAGATACTTGCCCACAGGGAGGAAGGCATTGTCCTCAAGGAGCAGGCGGTGTTGGTGCGCGCCGCACACCATTCGAACTTGCTGGAGCTTGAGCTTGGACGTCGGCGAATTCCCTATGTGAAGTATGGGGGCTTGCGGTTCGTGGAGGCTGCCCACGTGAAGGATTTGCTGGCAGCGTTCAGACTGGCCGACAACGCGTCAGACTCCCTGGCTTGGTTTCGGCTCCTCCAACTCCACGAGGGAGTCGGCCCGACCATTGCTCGACGAGTCTTGGCTGCTCTTGGGCTGGGCAATCCAGACGCCGATCCGCTCAACAACGGACAAGTCCTCGATCGATGGCCCAGCGCGGCCGAACTACTGCCGGCGTCCTCTCGTCCTCAAGTTGACGGTCTTGTCGCAGCCCTTGCTCGCAGAGATGGCGGTTTGGTCGCGCAGGCAGAGCGTCTTCGTGTCGTCCTCGTTCCGCTGATCGAGGCGACGTATTCCGACTCGGCCGTTCGGTTAATCGATTTGGATTCTCTCGTCGCTGGAGCGGCAATGACCTCGCGGCTCTCGGACATCGCGGCAGACTTTGCCCTGGAACCGCCGCGGTCAACGTCTGACCTCGCTGGCAATCCCTCAATCGACGAGGACTGGCTGACGATTTCCACAATTCACTCAGCCAAGGGTCTCGAATGGAAGGCCGTTCACGTCATAAATACCACCGACGGAATGTTTCCTTCGGATATGGCATTGCGATCATCAGAAGGCATCGAAGAAGAGCGACGCGTCTTCTACGTGGCCTTGACTCGGGCGCGCAAAGCGCTCCATGTCTACTATCCACTGCGATATCACCATCGAACCCGTGGTCGAGATGACTCCCACGGTTGGGCGCAACCGTCGCGGTTCTTGTCCGCTCGGGTTCGGTCGAAGTTTGACGAAGTTGATATTGCGCATG
This sequence comes from uncultured Acidimicrobiaceae bacterium, assembly GCA_963840435.1. GTDB lineage: Bacteria > Actinomycetota > Acidimicrobiia > Acidimicrobiales > RAAP-2 > Bog-473. Next base: position 127,992 of record CAWIYY010000006.1, read on the forward strand.
AGCTCGCCTCATGGGCCTCGGAGCCGCGAGGAGAAGGTGGCTTCGGCAAAGTGGGTGCCGATCTCGAGCCCCTTTGGTCGTAGCAAGAAGTATCCCAGACTCCCGACAGGTTCAGCTGCCGATGACGGTGGAGGCGCATACGAACGCTGAGTTCGTCCGAAAATGGTTGGGGGGCACTCTGTCCGCTTCGGGGCGAGTAAATCGCTCACCTCTATGAGCGAATTCGAACGGATCGATCCCCGGAGGGATCCGCACACCACCGGACCGCAGAGACCTGGCGAACTAGGGCGTTCCGGACAGCCCTGCTGGGGCATAATCGGCACGCATGGAACCGAGCTCTTTCGCCCCAGACCTGTTGGCCGGTCAAGTTGCGCTTGTGACGGGCGGGGCCACCGGGATCGGCAAGGAGATCTGCAGAGTCCTCGGCGCTCACGGGGCACGGGTCACTATGGCCAGTCGAAAACGAGAGAACCTTGAGGCAGCTGTCGAAGAATTGAGAGGTGAAGGAATCGACGCTACGTGCGGTGTTTGTGACGTGCGTGATACTGACGCGGTCCGATCGGTTGTCGACGCCGTCATATCTGACAGAGGGAGGCTCGACATCGTCGTAAACGATGCTGCTGGCAACTTTCCGGCTCCGATGTCGAAGATATCGCCGAATGGGTTCAAGGCAGTGGTCGACATTGATCTACTCGGCACGTACAACGTGACTCGCTGCGCCTTTGACGCGTGGCTGTCGGAGCATGGCGGAAGCATCGTCAACATCAGCGCCCCTTTCGAGCAGCGGGGTGTCGTTTTCCAGTCCCACGTTGCCGCAGCCAAGGCGGGAGTGGATTCCCTAACTCGAACCTGCGCTGTGGAGTGGGGGCCGTACGGGATTCGGGTGAACGCGATCGCACCGGGATCAATAGGCGGAACGGAGGGAGTTCGGCGATTTTCTCAGGTCGTGACCGATGGCGACGATCGACCCAAAAATCCGCTCGGCTTGCAAGGTCACGGGTCCGACATCGCGTACCTCGCTCTATTTTTGTGCAGCCCCATGGCCCGCTTTATCTCTGGACAGGTGATCGCGGTCGACGGGGGCGGCTCTGCGGATCTACTGAAGCTCCAGGCAGGACGCATCTGAGATGCCACGAGCGCCAATCAGAGGTTGGAGCGTTGCCGACGGCGCCGGACGATCAGCGCGGTGAGTGACGTACCGCGGGACTGGGGTCCTGCGCTCGAGGAGATCGGACTCCACAAGGATGCTGCGCTTTCAATGGGTGGAGATGCCCGCTTGTCCCGGCAAAGGGATCGAGGCCGTCTCAATGCCCGTGAGCGGATCTCCGCCTTCTTGGACCCCGGCTCGTTCTCCGAGATCGGCCAACTGGTGGGCACCACGGAGGATCTCCCTGTCCCTGGCGACGCGCTCGTGGCCGGGTCAGGAGTCGTGAACAGCCGACCAGTTCTTGTAGGAGCCGAGGACGTGACTGTGCTCGGCGGGTCAATCGGCAGCGGAGCCTCGGACAAGCGTTATCGCCTGTGCCAGTTGGCGCTCCAGGAACGAGTTCCCTTGGTCATGATGCTCGAAGGGGCCGGACACCGGGTGACCGATACCGCAGCCGGACGACGACCCGGAGACTTGATGGGCTTGGCAGAGTTGTCGGGAACCGTGCCACTCGTTTGCCTCGTGTTGGGTGCGTCGGCTGGCCATGGTGCACTGACAGCACCTCTGTGCGACTTCGCCGTCATGACAGAATCGGCTTCGATATTCGCCGCTGGGCCGCCGCTGGTGAAGTCGGCGACCGGAGAGGACGTCACCAAGGAGGTGCTCGGTGGTCCGCAAGTGGCGGCCGACGTGTCTGGTGTTGTTCACAACGTTGTCGCCGACGACGTCGAAGCCATCGCCTTGGCCCGCCGCTACCTCACATACTTTCCGCTCAACGCGTGGGGCCCGCCGCCAAGCCGGGATGGACCCGACACGGGAACCCGCAGGCTCGACAACATATTCGACCTCATTCCCGCCAACTCCCGCCGGCCGTATCCGATCGTCCCAGTACTTGAAACGTTGGTCGATGACGGATCTCTTCTTGTCATCCAGGCAACCTTCGGACCATCGATGGTCACCGCCCTGGCTTTCTTGGGCGGGCAGAGCATCGCAATCGTTGCGAATGATCCAAGCGTTATGGCAGGCACAGTCGACAGCGCTGCCGCTGACAAGGCTGCACACTTCCTTGACGTCGCGGGGGCTTTCGGACTTCCCTGTCTCTTTCTGGCCGACAATCCCGGCGTCCTGGCTGGCACTCTTGCCGAGCGACAAGGAATCTTGCGTCATGCCGCGCGAATGTTCGCAATTCAGCACCGGCTGACGGTGCCTAAGTTGCATGTGACCCTCCGCAAGGCATTCGGCTTCGGCTCATCCATCATGGCCATGAATCCGTTCGACAGTCAGACGATGACCCTTGCGTTCCCTGCCATCACACTTGGCGCTCTGCCGGCAAGTTCGGAAGGAAGCGCCGTGGCGAATCCGGACGAACGGGCAAGATTGGCGGCCGAACAAGCCAGAGCTTCCATCACGGCCGGAAGCCGGCTCTCCTATGACGCGGTCATTGATCCGCGTGACCTGCGCAATGCTTTGCTCGCGGGGCTCTCACTGGCGAGGGGGCGCCACACCGCGCCTCGTTTACCTCGAGGTACGGGGATCCTGCCATGACTCACTGAACGCTCCCCTGCAGTCTGGAGCTGTGACAGTTGTAGATCGCTATCGACTGGGACGAACTCAGGCTCCTCGGTTGGTCAAGCCAGTCGAGTCGTGATGGCTCCGACCCTCGGTGCTGTCAGGACCCCTTTCTCCGCGAGAAGAGAGGGCCGCAAGCTGATGGCGCAACGAGGGGTTGTGCCGCCATCTGAGCGCCGATCCAGGCGACTATCACCTGCTCAGGCTGCTGACCAAGTACAATTACGCGATCCTCAACCGCCGGGTTCTTCTGGTCTCGGCTTAACCGGCGTGACAACGAGGAGAAGGGGATCTGCGATGGGCCGTGTGGACAGCACACCATGGCTGTTGGATGCGATCAAGCGAATCGAACAGACCGGTGAAGAGGCGCAGAGGGCGATTGGAGAAGGGGTCGCATCGATGGATGGGGCCCGGATGCGGTTGATGGCTGGTGAACCCGTTTCAGAGATTGTGGCTGACCTCGTAGCTCAAGGTGGTCGCGACGCTCGCCTGAGGTCTTCGGTCGCTATCGAGGCGTTCGAGCACGCCGTAAGGGTGTACCGAGCCGGACTCATCCGCGCGATGGTTGACGATGAGATGTTGACCTTCGCACAAGTGGCCCGTCGTATGGGTGTATCGCGGCAGATGGTCACCCGGTTGTACGCGACGACGAATGGTGAGCTCTCGCATGAAGAGACGACATCCACAATTGATGCGCTCTGACACTGGCGGACGAGCAACTGGCAGTCGGCAACCTACATCGGATCGCTCTGCAAGAGGGACGAACGAAGGACGGAACAGAGGCTCGGTTGACGGAGCTGCAGATCTGAGTATCCGACTCACCAAATGCGAAGTTCAAATGCTTACCGCTCGTCATACGGTGAGCGGTTCAGTGTCTCGACCCGTCTGAAGGTCCAGAATCAACTGCGTCGATACGAAGGAAGAGGTCAGCCAGCACGTCGACCAGTGATGCCCGCTCCATCGCCAAGCGGCCCTGGTGCCATGCCAGACACAGCTCGCTGAGAACGCCGATCTGTGCGTAGGCCACAAGACGAGCACGAAGGTCCGTTTCCGGATCCGAGCCAGAGGGCGCCATCCCAGCGACGGCCACGTCGATGATCTGGTGCCGAAAAGGGCTGAGCAATCCGCCGTGGGTCTCGGCGAGCAGGACTCGGGCGAGACATTCGTCGTCGACCAAGGCGCCGACGAATGCCGCGAGCCACGCTTGCGGCGGCCCGCCAGGCCCGGTTGTTCCGAACGGATCCACACGGGCGGACATCGCCGCAATCGCATGGTCGACGACGGCGCTTTGAATCTCGGCGAGTGACGCAAAGCTCTCGTAGAAATATCGCTTCGTAAGTCCGGCGGCCTGGCAGACGCGACCCACGCCGAGCGCGCCCGCGCCCTCGGTTCCGGCTATCTCGAAAGCGGCCCGCACCAGGCGGTTCCGTCGGTCGATGCGCCGGTCTTCGGCGCTGACCCCCTTGAACGGCATCGTCACCTGGTACTCCATCTCGACTGCAGCCTAGTTGACACCGTCGAGTATCAAAGTCTACGGTCGCTGACCGTCAAGCGGCGCCCGCGCAAGGAGGTCCCTGTCGTGCCCTCGATCCCTGTCGACCCCCGCGTTGACCTGAGCAATCCCGACTTGCTGGCTGATCATCTGCCTCTAGATGAGTTCGCGTGGCTTCGCCGAAATCAGCCCATCCGGTGGAACCCGCAGACGTCCATCGCGGGATACGGCGACGCTGGATTCTGGGCAATCACCCGCCACGCGGATGTCACCGAGGTCACCAGGAACGCGGGGTGGTCTGTGGAGGCCAACTCCGCCTTCGTACGTCGGCTCGATGAGTCCGATTCCACTGGCGAATCCACCAAGAATCTTTTGCTTTGCATGGATCCGCCCAGGCACACCCGAGTTCGCAGGGTCGGGAACCGCTGCTTTACCCCGCGCGCTCTGGCCGGCCTTGAGGACGACTTACGCGAACGAGCCCACCAGATCGTCTGGGCTGCCAAGCACGACGGTACGGGCGACTTTGTAATCGACGTCGCTCGTCATCTGCCCTTGCAGGCCATTGCCGGCCTGATGGGAATCCCCGACGCCGATCGCCAACGGCTCTTCGACTGGAGCGACCAGATGGCAGGCAATGAGGACCCGGAGTACGCCGGCACTGATCTCACGGGCGTCGTCGAGATGTTCGCCTACGCTCACGCGGCAGCCGAGGTGCGGATCGACAACGACCTCGGTGACGTCACCAGTCGACTCGTCCAGCCAGACGCCCAAGGCCAACGGCTGAGCAGCGAAGAATTTGCGTTTTTCTTCATGATTCTCGCCGTCGCTGGCAACGAGACCACTCGGCAGGCGATCACTCACGGCATGTTGGCGTTTCTGCAACATCCGGATCAATGGGAACGATGGCGCTCCGAACGTCCCGCGACGACCGTCGACGAGATCTTGCGCTGGGCTTCGCCCGCCGTTGTGCTCCAGCGCACCGCGGACGAGGACATCGAGGTCGCCGGTCAGTTGCTCCGCAGAGGCGAGCGGGTAGGCCTGTACTTCGCCTCAGCCAATTTTGACGAAGAAGTCTTCGACGACCCTCGGCGGTTCGACATCGGTCGCTCGCCCAATCCCCATTGCACATTCGGCGCCGGTGGTTCACACTTCTGCATCGGAGCCAATCTCTCCCGGCTCGAGTTGAAGGTGATGTTCGACGTGATCGCCGACGAGCTGGCCGACGTGAAGTTAGTGGGCCCGCCCAGCCGCCTCCGTTCGTCGTGGCTCAACGGCATCAAGCACCTGCCCGTCGACTATGGGGGTTACCGATGACGACAGCGGCAACGGCCTGGATGGTCACCCAGCTGGCCGCACCAGCCGACGCCCTTGAGATCCAGACCGTCGATGTCACCGAACCGGACTCCAATCAGGTGCGGATCGCCGTGGAGTCGTTCTGCCTTGATTTCAACGACATCGACACGATCCGAGGTCGATACGGTCTGTTGAAGTTCGAACCTCCCTTCGTCATTGGCATGGCGGCAGCAGGAACGGTTGATGCGGTCGGGCCCGGTTGTGAGGGTCTGCTGGGCCGACGAGTCGTCGGCACCACCATCGGCGTCCAAGGCGCCTACGCGTCGGCGACACTCCTTGATGGAGCAATGCTCCAGCTGCTCCCCGCATGGCTCAGCGCGGCTGAGGGGATAGCAATGTACTTCCCATTCCAGTTGAGCTACCTCGCCTTGCTCGTCCGGGGACGGCTTGCCCCGGGTGACGTCGTGCTCGTCCACGCCGCGGCCGGCGGCGTTGGTTCAGCTGCGGTCCAACTGGCCAAGGCGTTTGGTGCGACGGTAATTGGCACCGCGGGCAGCGACGAGAAGGTCGACTTTTGTCGGTCGCTCGGCGCTGACTACGGCGTGAACTACCGTCGCGACGATTTTGTCGCCTTCGTCGATGACGTGACGAACGGTCGGGGGGTCGACGTGGCGTTTGACACCGTGGGAGGCCAAGTGACATCAGAGACGTTTCGGACGATGGCGTTCAACGGGCGCCACCTCATCATTGGCTTCGCCTCGGGCATCGAAGCGGAAGAGCGTGCTCTGCCGATCCAGCCGAGCATCTACGGGAACTTTGACATAGTGGGAATCTGTTTTGCATACGCCAACTCGCCCCGACCGGCTCGCCCGTTTGGCATGAACTTTCTGTCCACTGCACAGGGAGTCGAGATCTGGAGCCGCATAGTGCACCTCGCCCGTGCCGGAACAATCCGCCCGGTGATCGGCCAGCAGATCGAGTTCGCCGACGTTCCCGCCGGCCTCGAGGCGTTGGAGCGCCGCGAGACGACTGGCCGCATCGTTGTGCGGCCGCCGACGCACAACGGGCAAGCCTCCCGCGCGTAGGAATCCATCCGAGGAGCGCTCTCCTACAGTTTCACTCGGAGGACTGGTGGAAATTGAGTGGATAGAACTGCACGGCAGGGGAGAGGGACGGACCACCAGGGCGGAAACAACCACCTTGCCAGGGTGAGGGTCGCCGGTTTTGAATCCTGTCGATTCATGGTCTTGGTTCTGAGAAGTCCCTCGCCTGAGCCGGCTGAGAACGTTCTCCGCGGATCACGCCATTTGCCTGCCTCCAGCATCACCGGGGGCGTCTGAAGTGGTCCTGCCGCAATTGTCTGGATTGGTGGCATTGGGGAATCGAGCGCTCCGTGCGTGGTCGGAGTCCAAGACCGGCCTTGGTAACCTGGAGTTGAAACGACGAGGAGCGCGAATATGGCCGATGAGCCCGGAAAGGCCCGATGGAACGTCGCCGATTGGCACGGCAAGATGCTCGTCGATGTGAACGGCGAAAAGATCGGCAAGCTGCAAGATGTCTACGTCGACGTTGAGACTGACGTACCGCAGTTCGCAACGGTGAAAGAGGGCTTCATCGGCAAGCACCTGACCTTTGTACCGCTAGGAGGAATCCAAGTCGGTCCCGATGACTTACAGGTCTCGGTCAGTAAGGATCAGGTCCGATCTGCACCTGATATCGAGATGCACGGCGACGGACTTTCTCAGGCCGACGAGTCAACGCTGTACCACCACTTTGAACTCAACTACACACCCATCGACACGGAGAGCGGCCGCCGTCTGGCTCGTCGCTGAGGACCTCAGACCTCAGATCGCGATCTGGGCCGCATTGTTTGAATGAAGTCGGAACAACTCTGTGACGTCGGTCTGAGAGAACTCTGTCACTTCCGCCCACCGCGACTACGCCTCCGAGGTCCGGAGTCGACCAGCAAGTCCAAGAGTTCACCAACGGTCTGCTTTCGACCGACAGTCTCATCAAGAGGAGCCTCAGCTTCGATCCTGTAGCGATTCCGACGGCCATCCTTCTCTTTTATGACGTAACCCTCATTGGTCAGATCAGTGACAATGCTGAATGCGCTGCGCTCCGTGATCCCTAAGGCCATCGCGATATCGATGAGCCGAACCCCTGGATCGTGGGCGATGCATGCGAGGGCGCGGGCGTGATTCGTAAGAAAGCTCCATCCAGGCATGCCGTCATACTAGCTCAAGGATTCCCGAAGATATTTGCTAGTAACGATTAACTAGAGTAGCGTGCGGGGCATTGGGATTCTGGGTCGGCGCTAAGACGTCAGCGATCGGCCTCGATGGCGTGACACCGTCGCTCACGTCGGGCCGCAGGAAAACCGATGACCGAAAGCGAACTGACACCGCCTCCAGAATCAAGGAAGAGAACCAAATGAAAGCACTCGTCTACCACGGACCAAATGCCAAGAGTTGGGACGAAGTGCCTGACCCCACGCTGATCGATGACACCGATGCAATTGTTCGGGTCGACGCCACGACCATTTGTGGCAGCGACCTACACATCTTGAAGGGTGATCTGCCCGAGGTGACGCCCGGACGGATCCTCGGCCACGAGGCCGTGGGGACCATTGAAGCCGTCGGCCCGGCAGTTCGAAACTTCAAGGTCGGCGACAAGGTACTTGTCTCGTGCATCTCAGCCTGCGGGAAATGCCGGTTCTGTCGCGAGAGCCGCTTTGGGCAGTGCTTGGGTGGGGGTGGCTGGGTACTCGGTCACACTATCGACGGAACCCAAGCCGAGAAAGTGCGGGTTCCCTTTGTTGATACCTCGGCGTATCTGGTACCCGCCGGGGTGAGCGACGAGGAGTTTCTGATGCTCTCCGACATCTTGCCAACGGCATATGAGGTGGGTGTCCTCAATGGAGGCGTCGTTCCCGGTGACGTCGTGGTCGTGGTCGGTGCCGGACCCATCGGTCTCTCCGCCATCACCGGGGCCCTGCTCTTCAGCCCAAGCCACATCGTTGCCGTCGACCTTTCCGACGCCAGACTCGAGGCGGCCAAGCAGTTCGGGGCGGATGTGATCGTGAACAACGGCCGGGAGGATGCCGCCTCGATCGTCGGGGGCCTCACCGACGGACTGGGCGCCGATGTCGCCATCGAAGCTGTCGGCCTACCAGCAACGTTCGAACTGGCCACTGCCCTCGTGCGACCTGGTGGCCATGTCGCCAACATCGGGGTGCACGGGAAGCCGGCGGTTCTCCATCTCGAAACTCTTTGGACCTTAGATGTGACCATCACGACGGGGCTGGTCGACACGTACTCGACGCCGACGCTGAGCCGTCTGATGGCGACCCGCCAGCTCGACGCGGCTCGTTTTGTCACCCACCACTTCACATTCGACGAATTCATGGCTGCCTACGACACCTTCTCGAGCGCGGGTGAGACCGGAGCCCTCAAGGTCGTGCTGACCCGTGCCGGTTGACCTGGCCTCGACGCGTCAGGGATCGAGAGACCCGAGCTGTGGCCTTCCCTCATTGGATGCACCGTGACTCAGATTCGAGATGCCCTCAGCGATGCCGGAGACCTAGGCCGCAGAATTCTTCGTCGCCGCCAGGAGCTCGACCTGAGCATCGAGCAAGTGGCCGAGCGCTGCGAGATGGCGGCGAACTACCTCGAGTACCTCGAGAGCAGTCCCATGGCCGAGCCAACATCATCGACCCTGCTTCGGCTTGCCTTGGCACTGGAGACGTCCGTCCCAGAACTGCTCGGCGGAGAGCAAGGCCGAGCCCATGGATGGGCGAGCCCGGCCCCCGATCCCAAATTGATCGAGGTCGAAGGGGCTGAATGTCGCGAGCTGCTTTCTCAAGGAGGTGTCGGTCGCCTGGTCTTCGTTTCGAAGGAGAGGCCGGTGGCCCTTCCGGTCAACTTCAAAATGCTGAGCGGTGACGTCGTGTTCCGCTCGGCCGAGGGATCCGAGGTCGCCGCTATCGCCCCTGAGGCCACGGTCAGTTTCGAGGTCGATCGGATTGATGACGCCATGAGCGAAGGTTGGAGTGTGCTTGCCACGGGCACCGTCCACCCAATCCGCTCTGCGGATCAGATGGAAGAGGTCAAGGCGCTGGAGATCGAGCCCTGGGCGGGTGGTGAGCGCCGCACCTACTTCCGGCTCGTTGTCGGCGGACTCACGGGCAGGAGAATTGTTGCAGCCCCGTAATTTTCTGCCGCGGTCCTCGACGAACTGTTCCGACTGTTTTATTGGCGCTCAAGGTCCGCTTGGACGTCATTGCAGAGTTGAACGTCTGCCAGTGACTTCGCAACAGCTTGGGCCCGCAACCTCCGCGTAATCCGTTTGGGGCATCCGTACCGTTAAGAGATCACGAGCAGTTCGACTGAGTAGGACTCTAGACCGCGACAGGTGGACTCTTTGGCAAGAGGACAGATTTCGCCGCAGATTCTCTTTCGTCACCCAGATCGGAGCCAAACCAGACGGCCCGACCGCGACCCTGCATCTTGGCCTTGTAGAGTGCGACGTCGGCTCGGTGGATGATGGAATCGATCTCGACATCCGACGGGCCCGAAACAGCGATTCCAATGCTGCAGCCGACGACGATGCTCGTGCCACCGATCTTCACGATCTGGCCTGTGACGTTCTGCAGGATTCGGTCGGCAAGTTGGGACAAGCCGTTCCTATCGGGTCTGCCGAGCCGACCCAGAATGAATTCATCCCCCCCGAGTCGACCGACGATGTCTGATTTCCGTGTGGTTGCCTCGATTGCACGGGCGATTGCCACGAGCGCCGCGTCGCCCGCTTCGTGACCATGCGTGTCGTTGATCTCTTTCAATCCGTCCAAGTCGATGAACAGGATGCCAAGTGAGCTTCCTTCACGATGCATGCTGGCAACGTCGCGGTCCAGGAATTCGAGCACAGCACCGCGGTTCAAGAGTCCAGTCAGTGAGTCGTGAGTGGCTCGTTCGCCAAGGAGTGCTCGCTGCCGCTGATTTTCGTGAACCGACTTAGACAGGGTGGTCAGGGTCTCCTGCAGAGCCCGACCGGTTTCGCCGGGTAATGGCATGCCCAACACTGGGTCGTCCAAATTGATTGCGCTCAATGCGAGAGCGTGTGCCTGCACCGCACAAAGGGTGGATGACATGTCATTGAACGCCCGCGCCGCTTGCGAGAGCTCCTTCGGGCCGCTCACTTCGAGAGGTGGGACATCGAACTCTCCAGCCTGGACCGATTGGGATGCCTTGACAATTCTCGCTAGAGGGCGTCCAACGGACCGGTTGAGGACCAATACGCCGAGAAACGCCAGGACGAGCACCAGGATGAGCCACATCAAGTCTGCGTAGAGCGCCAAAGACGTTGAATTTTCTTGACTCATGGTGGTGTTTCGGAGATCGCTCGATGCGTCGAGTGCAAGGTTTGTCCTTGCGCGAACCATCGTCAGGTTCGCACGAAACACTGCGCCCGACTCCGCCAGGTTCGTAGCGTATGGTGCAGCTCCGCCACGCAGCCCAGTTGTGATGGCTAACTCGACGGAGTTGTTGAACGTTGCGGCGATTGGATTGGCTGCCGTTTGTTTCCAGGCCTTTCTGGCCAATGGGCCAAGTTGCTCTGGAAAGTCTTGTACGGATTCGTTGTAGTCCGCGGTGGCTTCTATGAGCTGGCGGACTTCCGCAGACTCAGTCGATTGAAGGAGCAAGGACGGCAGAAGCGAAGACTGGAGATTGCCCGACGTGAATGCCGCAAAGGTCGCACTGAATGCTTGGACCCTCTGCCTCGTGGCCAACGACGACGAGGCATTGGCTTGGACGCCGATTTGGTTGGCCAAATTCTGAGCCAGAGACTGCACATGTCCGTTGAGCTGCGTGAAGACCTGTTGTACGTCTGCATAGCGAACAGTGCCGATGGAGAGTTCTTGACGAAGTGTCACCAGCTTGGCGAAGTAGGGCGCCAATGCGGGATTGCGGCTGAGGACGGTCTGGCGATCGACCGCCTTTCGGGTGCTGGAGAGTTCGCTGACGAAGTTGATGTGCAGAAGTGAGTCCAGTTGGGAAATGGGGACTCCGTAAGTCCTGGCATAGGCAATGGCAGAAGTTGGTACTTGTTCGTCGAGAACGGCATTCTCAGCACGGAGATACGAGTCGAGCGTGAAGGAATATTGGCGTGCAGCCACGGCCTGGTTTCGGCTCGTCCAGAGGGTGTGGATTGCGGAGTAGCCGAACCCAACTCCCACGACAATTGGGAAGACAAGCACCACGACGAGCCACGACCGAAAGCTCAGGGAGCCGATAGCCCAGCCACGCCTAGTCCGCCGGGAACTCGTCATATGTTGTCAGAGGGTTTCGGTGCGGGAGTTTGGCCGCTGTGGTTCCAGGCCCCGTGTGAATCAATAGCGATCCTGACTTGTTGGGCCATTGAGGCCCCCCTTCAATTACATCCGTGCCGTACGTCGTCTTCGTTAGCGGACCTGGGTTGGAATGACGGCACTCTCGAGGCGAGTTGACTGGACGAAATCCATGATCTCGCCCGCAGCCATTGGTCTGGCAATGAGAAATCCTTGGCCAGTGTCGCAACGCTGGGATTGGAGCTGATGGAGCTGATCCATGGTTTCGATACCTTCGGCGACCGTTTCAAGACCCAACTCCTTGCCTAGTTGAACAAGTGTGTGCAGCAACGCATCGCCGCCGTCGTAGTCGCCCGTTGCGCTGATGAAGGATTGATCGATCTTGAGGATATCCACGGGAAATTGCCGGAGGTAGGCCAAGGATGAATAGCCGGTGCCGAAATCGTCAATCGCAATACGGACACCAATCGCCTTGATGGCCTTGAGCCGACCGATTGTGGCGTCCCCGTCACGCATGAGGATGCTTTCGGTGATCTCGACCACTAGCGCTCTCGGTGGCAGCCCGCTCGCCGTGAGTGCATCAGTGACGTCGCTGATGAATGAGTCCGACTCCAATTGGCGAGCCGACACATTCACGGCGATTGTGAGCGGTAGTCCAGCCGCATGCCACTGGGAACACTGTTGGCAGGCCTCTGAAAGGATCCAGCGTCCGACGGGCACAATCAGCCCGCTCTCTTCGAGACTCGAGATGAACTCAAGCGGTGACAACATGCCCCGGTTCGGATGTCGCCACCGTAGGAGCGCCTCGATACCGACGGTAGTCATGTCCACCAGGGTGAACATGGGCTGGTACTCGAGCAAGAACTCACCGGCTTCAAGAGCTGTTTTGAGATCTGTTTCGAGTACGAGACGGTCCTCGACTGAGTTCCGCATTGCGGAAACGAACATCTCGTACCGGTTTCGACCCCCAACCTTCGCTTGATACAGGGCGAAGTCGGCATCACGGATGAGATCCTCGGAGTGCGAGCGGGCACCCGTGGCGATTCCGATACTGGCGGTCACCAAGACGGGGGTCAAGATTCCCTCTCTCGAATTGAGCATAAAGGGCTCTTGGAGGACGTTGAGTAGTCGCTCGGCGATGAGCGCGGGGCCTGCACGCAAGGAAGCGCCCTCCGCGAGGACGACGAACTCGTCACCGCTGAGGCGTCCGATTGTGTCGGAGGGTCGCAACGCGCGCCTGAGACGCGCCGCTACAAATTGCAGAAGCTGGTCCCCCGCAGCGCGGCCCAAGCGGTCATTGATGTCCTTGAAGTGATCCAGGTCCAAGGTCAGAGCTGTCACCGGGATGTTTTGACGTCGCGCTCGGGTCAACATCTGCTCGGTCCGGTCCAGGATCAAGGCTCGATTTGGTAGATCGGTGAGGAAGTCATGCAGGGCCTGATGTCGGAGCTCGCAGGATTTCTCCTCGACGAGGGCCAGCGCATCGATCAGTTGGTGGTGGTCATGTGCGGCAGCCGTAACATCCACTGCAGTGCCGATCAGCGCCATCGGCCTGCGATTCACCGGACCCAGCGGCGTGAGGGTCACCAACACGGTGAGTGGCTTTCCAGAACGGGAACGACCAATTAGTTGACCGGTCCACGCGTGACCACTACTTACCTGAGCCTCCGCTGATGCAAGAGCCTTAGGATCAGGAGGAGTTCCGAGCACCGCATGAATGGGCTGTCCGAAGACTTCGCGTGCGTCGAAGCCGTAAAGGTCAGTCGCGGCCGGATTCCAGTAGAGGATCCGTGTATCGGGGTCGGTGACGACGACCGGTTGGGCCAAGGCGTCCAAAATTGGTCGGGCTGCTTCCAGACCAGGCACGCATTTGGTGAGGTAAGCCGTTGGATCGGATTGCACCCCCATGGGCACAGCCCTTCAAATTTTCGGACACAGAATGTCTGCTCCTACACCATCGTCAGGTTTTCTGTTGCGCTGAAGCGATTTGTCGTGGCGACCACGAGCGCATGCGTTTCGTTGTGGATCTGCTCAACGGCGACTCTCAGCAGCTCGGCTTCGGCTTCGCTCTTGGCGACGGCCGTCAGCCGTGAGGGGGCATCATGAAGGCTGTCCCGGAGGGAACCGAATATTCGTTCCGTCACGGTTCGCCTCTGAAATCCAGTCCAGCAACGCCGTAACCCTTCAGTCAAACGCCGGTTCCCATCCAGAGAGCCGGTGGACGTGCCAGCCGGCATTTCCGCGGCCGTCTTGGTGAGGCGCCTGTTCGAGTCCGAGTGTGGAGGGAAACGTGTCGAGTCCGATCGTCACGCCCCAAGCCTGTGACGATTCGCCGCAGGCCCGGACGTCGATCAACCGACCGTGGAGCTGGGGTCACCGGTCACACGGGCATTGCGCCGACGAGGCGAGAGGGCAATAATTGAGTCTGGGAGGAGTTCGACCATGGGCTCAGGCGACCGTCCATTGACCGTTGATCAGGACTCCCTCTCCGAATTGTCTCAGAGTGTCTCTCAAATAGCAGGTGCACTATTCGCGGCGGGCAACGTCCTAGAGACCCTGACCAGTGTGGCCGAGTTAGCCGTGGCGACAATCGAGGGTTGTGACTTTTCCGGAATCGTCACCATCGACACAGGCGTGCCCACGACTCCTGTACTCACGGACCCGATGGTGCTCGCGGTTGACGCGATACAACAACGCACCGGTGAGGGGCCCTCAATGGATGCCATTGCGCATCGGATCATCGTCTCTGTCGACGACCTCAAGACGGACCTTCGCTGGCCGCTCTTCTCGCCACAGGCGGTGATCGAAGGGATCCGAAGCGCGCTCTCACTTCCGTTGGCGCCTAACTCTCAAGATGGTGCGTTGAATCTCTACGCTCTCTACCCCGCGGCCTTTGGTGTCGTCGACCGTGCCAAGGCAACAATCCTCGCTTCGTTGGCTAGCCTCGCCGTGTCCGTTGCCCACTCCCATGAAGACGAAGAGCGCCGGGCCGAGAACCTTCATGCCGCCTTGGGCACTCGGGAGACGATTGGAGAGGCGTTAGGCATTCTCATGGAACGAGAGCGCATCACGGCGGACCAAGCTTTCGACATCTTGCGTCGAGCTTCCCAGCACCTCAATATCAAGCTTCGAGACGTTGCCCAGAATCTCGTAGACACTGGGGAGAGCCCCGATACGGGCAAGTCCTCCACTTCGTAAGCAGGCCATGAACCAGAGCATCTGAGCCGGGGCTCAATGCCGGCCGCTGTCACGCGTCGACGGTCCACGCAGAAGAGTCCGTTCGTTGTGCGAGGAGGTAGTAGACTTTTATCGCTTACCTTCAACATCGAGGGGTTCACCGAGGACGGCCTGCGCCGCCCGCTACAGCCAGAGGCGTTTAGCGCCTCCCCCGGATTCCTTTGAAGGTACGTTGTGTCGTTCTTCCGCCACCCCGAGACGCAATAGGACCTATCGCTGGGCGTCAGGAGGTTGTGGCGGGCGGCGCAGGCCGGCCTTCGCTGATGAAGTTCTCCGAGGCGAGTCTTCGCCATGTCTTTGTTCAACGATCCGTCCCTTTTCAGGATCACAACCTCGTTCGAGGGACCGAGAGCGGTCCTGGCTCTCCATGGCAGGGTCGAGAGTCTGGCCGCCTTCGACTTCTGGGCGGCCTTGGCGGGCGCCATCGATCTGCATCGCTCCGAGGTGGTACTTGATCTCTCCGAACTCGACTTCATAGGAGCCGCTGGGTTGGTGGCGTTGGCAAGTGCGGAGAAGAGCTTCGCCCACGCCGGTGTTGAGTTGACCATCCGGACACCCTCGCCGCTCTTGCGACGATGTGTCGGTGCCATGGAGCTAACAGAGGTGGATCGCCTTGATCATGCACTTGCGAGGCTCGGTGATCTGGGTCATCTCGGCCAGGAGCAGTTCATGGAGCCGCGCCCCCCTTCCCTGTCGTCAATCACCCAGGACTCATCCATGGATCTGAAACGGGTGACCGCCATTCCGACTGATTCCGGGGTGGTCGATGGCGCACTGCGGCTTGTCGTCGAACTAACCCAGACGTCCGTGAGCGGAGCCGACGGGGTCAGCGTTTCACTGCTCCGTCACGGAGGACTCCGGACCGTGGCCGCCACTGACGAGACCATCATGGAGATGGACACCGATCAATACGACACTGGGGAGGGACCCTGTGTCGATGCCTCTCGACTGGGACGTTGGTTCCACGCCGAATCCTTGGAAACCGAGATCAGATGGCCGTCGTTCACACCCCTGGCCCGATCCCTGGGGATTATGGCCATCCTGTCCTCGCCTCTCACTGCCGCCGGGGAGCCCGTCGGCGCCCTCAATATTTACTCGCGGACCGCATCGATATTTGATCTCGAAGCTCAACACACGGCCGCAGGGTTTGCCCACAAAGCCTCCTTGATCCTGGGTGATGCCCGGGCCGGGACGACTGACGCGCGGCTGGCTGTTCGATTCCAAGAAGCCTTGCGGACTCGAGACATCATCTCCACAGCCAAGGGAATCGTCATGGAGCGTGACAGCCTCAACGAGGATGACGCCTTCACCAAACTTCTGCGCCAGTCAATCAAGAGCGGAGTGTCGCTGCTGACTCGAGCCGAAGGGTTCGCGCTCTCGACTGAGCAGCCAGGTCTCGCATCTGAGTGTCCATCAGATGACTGAGCGAGCGATTGATGAGCTGGACTCGTTCAGACAACAAGCCGGACTCTCGCACGGAGAGCTGTGGCTCCGCTACTTCGAACTGGGAGGCATGAGCACCGGATTTGAGCTAGAGGCGTTCCTTTACGGGATGCTCCTCCCGAGCACGCACGACCGCAATGTCATCGTGCATGCGATCAACGAACGATTCGGTGAGCTCGGGAGAAACCACCCCGTTGCGTATTCGAAGGATCTCAACCCTCCAGATCCGAAGAGTTCGTAGAGGGCACGAGGAGAGTGAATATGGAGCATCGCCGGCGAGACCCACGCCAACCTGCCGGTTGGCGTGGGTTGTGTCGTATTGAAGGCGACTCCATTGTCGGCTGGCGAGACTGTCGGGTCGTCGACATATCGGTGCTCGGACTCGGGATAACGCTCCAATACCCAAGGCCCTCCGAGCTGGTGGGGCGTGGTCTCTCGGTGGAAGTTCCAGCCATTGGGGACGCATTCAAGAACCGATTCGAAGGCCAGATCAAAAATGCCACAGAATCGATCGCTGGGGCTCCCGTCCGAGTCGGGTTGGAGTTAGTCGACCTGTCGAAAGCGGAGCAGGGGATGCTCGCCCTCTGGTCCACCCTCAGCCACGGTTCCAGGGAAATGCTTGCCAAGCATGTCTGAGCCTTGCGAAATGCCGAGTCCCACCGCAGGCTGACGTTCAGGACACCCCTTCATACGCGGTCGGCTGGTGCCGATGATGCATTCGGGAGACGGCCGAATCACAAGTGAACAAAGAGTCCGATGCCGATCGGAAGGGCATGGGGCCCACGCAATTGCCCAACGACTCAGTCATCTTCCGCACGTCCGAGCGGTGGGCTGAAATACCAACTTCGCAACCGCAAAAATACCGTGCGTTTTCGCGAGAAGTGGTATAGCGTCACACACACCTTCAACATCGAGGGGTTCATTGAGGACGGCTTGCGCCGCCCGCCACAGCAAGAGGCGCCTGGCGCCTCCCCCTGATTCCCTGAAGGTTCGACGTCTCGTTTTACCGCCACCCCTGAGACGGATCGCGCCTGAGCCATCTGGGATCGGATGGATGTGGCGAGCGGCGCTGGCCGGCCTTTTGGAATCCGGTTTTCGCGAACTGAACGTTCGCTCAGTCCATGATCAACGATCGGTGCGGTTTTCAGGTTACGACTTCGCTCGAAAGACAAATGGCTGTCGCCACCCCCCACGGGAGGGTCGAAAGTCCAGGTGCCATCGAGCCCTTGGCAGCGTTGGCAGGCGTCATTGACCGCCTGTATAGCGAATCTGAGCACCGACCTGATGACTGACCGAGGGAGAGATGAGCTAGATGCGTTCAGACAAGAGGCCGGACTATCACACGGGGAGCTGTGGTTCCGCTACTTCGAATTGGGTGGCATGAAGAGCGCTCTCGAACTCGAGGCGGTTCTCTGCGGCGTATTCCTGCCCAGCGACCACGAGCGTGACGTGATCGCCCACGCGATCAATGAGCGTTTCGTGGAACTCGGGAAGAACCACCCCGTCGCCTATTCGAAGGATCTCAAGCCTGACGCCGAGAGACCGGCTTAAAACACAAGGGTCATCGTGGAGCGCCGATGGTGCAACAGGCCGCCAAGCTCACGACTGGCGTGTGCCGTGTCTCGTCGGAGGCGAGTCAGTTGTCAACAGTAGTTTTTCGGCCATCACGGTCATCGGACTCAGGTTCACGTTCCACATCTGCAGGCGCTCCGTACCGACCCTCCAGGCGTGACTCACCCAACACATTGAAACCCATGGCCTGATGGGTCGCAGCCCCAAGTCATTTGGTACTTCTGGTCGCTCCGGGTGGCCGGACCTCGGCTCTACGTTCTTTGCCCGCCCACTCTCTTTTTGATGTTTTGGATCGACGCTCCTTGGCTGCGGGGCTGAATCGGTGCTCTGCACCCTGAGGCGTAATTCCTCCAACGGCCTCTCCAATCTCCCGCCAGCTGGCGCCGTGATCTCGGGCCGCCATCGCCGCGTCGTGACACAACCGATCCGCCGACCGCCGCAAAAGGTCTGCGAAGCGAAGGAGGGCGAGTGATCCCTCACGGCCCTCGGGAGTATCAGTCACAAGTTCGGCTCGACCCCTTTGTATGAGGGACTCGATCGTGGTCGCGGCGTCAGTCGACATAGGGCCAGCATAAGGCCAGTCCGCCGGTAGTTTCAACTAGATGTTGACAACTATGTGTTGACAACCATGTGTTGAGGTGTTACTTTTCAACACATGGTTGATCCCGTCCGCGACGTGTCCCTCCTCAACGGCCAAGCTGAGCGGAGGCGGATTCGCCCGTTCTTGCGGATTGGTCGAGCTCGGGTTCGCATCCACGCTCGCCGGCAGCTCGCCGCCCTTGCGGCGACCCTTCTGGTTGGGGCGGTCATGGCATGGAACTTCTCAGGAGGTGCTTCGACCGCGCACGTGTCGGTTCCACGATCGAGCGCGGCGATTGTGCACAAGATCGATGCCGTGGCTGCCAGCCATCCTGAAACCACGACCACCCTTGTTGTCGTGCCCCCGGTGGCGACGACGACCTCCACGACCTCCACGACCTCCACGACCTCAGAACCGGCTCCGGTGAAGGCGCCCTCGGTCGCAACGCCCGTTCCGGTTGTCGCTTCGGCGACCGCCGCACCCTCTGTGGCCGAGTTGGTGGCCGATGTGGAAGCCGCAGGTGTGGAGCCGGGGTCGAACTGGAGTTGGAGCGTGGGGGACACTGCGGCGCACTGTGGTCCGATGACTGGCGCCGGGACGGGATGCACCTACGGATCGAACGGCCTCGAGTACAGCGTGTTTGCCGGGTCGCCCACGCTTGCCCTCGTTGCCCATGAGCTGGCCAATGCTGAGACACAGAATGACGCCGTGCCGAGCCTCCTGAACGAAGTGGCTGTGGTGGCCGCCGGGTCGTCATGGTCACCAACCGATGCCGTGGCCTCATGCCTGGTGGCGCACTTCATGGGAATCCAGGATCAGGCGGCTGGGTCCTGGCAATGCCCCTCTGCGCTGGCCACGACTGTTGCCGCCAATATCCACGACTCGCTCTGACTCTCGGTATCGGAACAGGACTCGGCGTGCCGCAAGAGACGCCAGGAGCCATCAGAACCAAGAGACGACATCCCCCGAGCGTTGGATCGCAACGCAAGCCTACGGAGCGGTGTGAGGCGGAATGAGTGCCACCAGGGACGTGTAGACGACGACGTTGGAGAGGTAGTGGCCCGTCTGCTCGTCGAAGGCCCCCCCGCAGGTAACCAATTGGAGCGCGCTGTAGCCGTGCGATGTATAGACCAACTGATCTGGAAAGCTCGTCTTTGGGTACATCGTTGCCGAGGTGACGCTGAACCGCGCGGTGACTCCGTCGGCCAGGGTCACATTCACGAGATCTCCGGTCACGAGCGACCGTAATTCGAAGAACACAGCGGGACCTGCCTGTGAGTCCACGTGTCCCAGGATCACCGCTGAGCCGATCTCGCCTGGGGATGGACCCAACCCATACCAGCCTGGCTGTTGGATATCGGTCGGAACTTGCACTGTGCCATCGCTATTGAGTCCGAGAGTCGACAATGAGACCGTCAACGAGAGAGCGGGGATGTTCAGCTCAACGGGTGTGGATCTCGCTGTGGCAAGCACTGCACTCTGCACTGGTGCCGCTGCCTTGGTTTTCGCGGCCCTTGGCACCCTTGCGGATGGCGCTGGCCCTGCCAGGGGATGCTGGTGCTCTTGCAGTCCAAGGAGGAGGCATCCCGACCCGAGAAGCGCCAGCGCGCCGGCTATTAACCCCCACGTACGCAGCGGGTGACGAAACCCGGCCATCGAATCCATCGGGTTCATGGCGCCTCATTGGCACCTTGAACGGAGATCGTCCGACGGCGGAGTATGGCAAGAGCCAAAGCGAGTCCTGCCCCGACGTATGCGAGGGCTCCCGCCAACAAGAGGTTGCTGTCGCGCGAGTGAGATGCTCCGCCCAATCCGGTCTGTGGTCCGCCGGACGGCACGGAACCGAATGCCCCGACGATCGTTGGCGGTCCAGTTGATCCGCCGGCTCCCGGGGCCGATCCCGTCAGCCCGGTCACTCCAGAACCATGTGTTGACCCAGTCGGTGAGGTGGGAGTGGTGGTCGTGGTGGTCGGACTTATGAAGTTGTTCATCGTTGTTGTCATACAGGTCACTGCACTACCGCCGCCGGTAGCGGTGCCGTTGCATTGATTGATGGTCACTGGCAGCGCGGAGGTTGCACCCGTGACGTCGCAGCCCACGGTCGTCTCTCCGTTATATGTGCCCCCGCCAGTAGCCGAACCGTTGCACTGAGTGACCGTGGCATTCGTCGTACTGCCGGCAGGAGCGCACGCCTGAGTACTGCCCCCGCCGGTAGCCGACCCGATGCATTGGTCGACGGTGACGGCTGGGGTCGACGTTCCGACTGGAACGTTGTTGGTGACCGTGACGTTGCAGTACACGTTGCTACCGCCACCCGTCACGATGCCGTCACACTGGTTCACGGACGTCACGAGTTGCGTCGACGTTGTGGTGCTGACAATCGGACCTGAGTTCAGCGGACAGGAGGGGAACGGCACGCCGGCGGCCGCGAGGCACGCGCTGGCTGTAACCGTCGAGCTGGTCGCGCCCGTCGAGCTCGTGGTATTCACAATTGAGACAGTGCAAGTCACCTGAAACCCAGCCGTAGTGGGAAAGTCCGGGGGATTGCATTGCGTTACTGACGGAGCGGGGGTCGATCCGGATGCGGCAGGCGCCGACGCGATTCCGAGAAAAGCGATCGCAGCGAAGAGCGTCCCGGCTGCGACCGCGGCACCAAGACAGCGCCGAACAGTTCCGGTCCCAATGCTGAACCGCGCGTTCAGGGAGGATCGGGGAGTCCCGAGCGATCCGTTTGGAGAGTCGGTCCTTTGTGTTCGTCGTGATCTGCTGGAGCCACGGAAAGGCTTATGGGCATACAACGACGACAACGACCAGGCTGAAAACACAATCGGACCCCTCTTGGAAACCCCGAAATAAACACCGTCAATGCGGACGTTCGGGTCTCGCCGACAATACTCCAGAGGTTAAAAACTAGCAATAGATTTCTAGTAAATTGTCGGTAATATGTCCCTATGGCCAACTGGAGCTTTCTCACACCCCACGGGCGGGTCCTGCTCTGCATCGCCCACGATCCGGAGATACGCCTGCGTGATATCGCGGCCGACATCGGCATCACCGAGCGACACGCCTACGCCGTCGTCACGGATCTCACCGATGCCGGGTACGTGGTCAAGACCAGAGAGGGTCGTCGAAATCGCTATCAGGTACAGGACCACTTACCGCTGCCGGAATTGCCAGACCGTGAACAGGCGATCGGAGAGGTATTGGACGTTCTGGCCGGCCGCACAAGCGCACGAGGACGCGGACGAGCTCGGAGCAGTCCGTAGGGTCGGACACCGTCCGTAGAACCCTTTGCGGCAGGGGGGCGAGGTGCAAACGTTCGTCTCGGTGACCGAAGACGACGGCTGACGGTGGCCCCGAAGCAGTCGATGTCAGGCTCGGTGGCGTGACCGGCCTGGATGCCCATGCGCACCCGCAGCGTGGCGTCGGGCGGCCACTCGGCTGCCAACAAAGCCACCTGGAAGGACATGGCGCCGTCGGCGGCGCTGGAGAACGAGGGGAACCTGGCGGCCACCCCGACCCCAGGTGCGGGAAGACCTCGCCACCAGCGCCGGTGAGGCCTGGACCGGAATCGATTCGTGCTGGACGAGAACCTCGAGCATCGCGGTGTCTTCGCGGTCCAACAAGCGTTGAGGCCTCGGTGTCAGGCAAGAGGAAGACCCGCACACCCATCGGGGTGCGTCGTCGCTGTCAGTTGCTACCGGCGTTGCCGATCACCCAGGGCTCTCAGCCCCTCGACCGGCGCGAGCCAGGACCACGCAAGCCCCAAAAAAGGGAAGGCTGTGGTGATCCCGCGGACGAGCCTGGGCGGAGTCCCGAAAACGGTGGGGAAGCGCGACCGCCCCTTGAGGGAGCAGTCTGGCGGTCAGGAGAGCGGCGACCAGCACGGTCCCCGCTTTGGTTTTGCCGACACCGCAGGGACACTTGTGGTCGGAACTCGGCGCGCCGCCCCGGCTCGGGTTCGTATCTGGGCGCTCAGACCCCGCCGAGGCCTGAAGGGGTTGTTCATCTAGCCGGCGATCCGGTTGTCGTTGGTCGCGAAACGCGCGAAAATTTCGCTGTGAGTGAACACGCGAAGAATCGGTCCAGGGACGTGATCCATGAACGGCCCAAGACGGAGTGGCATGCACTGCTCGATGAGGTCACGAAGGTGCGCACCGGCGACGACGTCACGATTGAGGTGTTGGACAGCGAGTTCGGCGACGCTTTCGAGGCGGAGCGGATGCCGCTGGCCTACGTCGAGTACGACGAACACGCCGACGAAGCATCGGTCGCCGTGGGTGGCCTGGACGGCCGCTATCCAGTTGTTCTCCGCCATTCGATCGAGCACCCCAGCTCCATCCTCACGGATGCGAAGCCTCCCAGGCTGCCGCTCGTCATTCAGATCGTGGGGGCTGATGGGTCCGAAACCCTGGTGACCGTCCTTCCTCGCTCTTAGGCTGAGCTCCATCCAGAAACCGATTCCTTTGCTGTGCCATCCAGCGTGCGAATGTGCTCACTGTTAGCGTGACAGGGGTGCGGTCCGGGTGGTCGACCCTTTCCTATGAGCAGTGGCACGAGACCTGCGACACGCTGCATGCGCACACGCAACTCCTCGGCAAGCTCGCGGTGGCAGTCGCACCTCCCGAGCCACAGCTCCAGCACGCAGCCCTACGCCTGACAGCACGGGGTTGGGAATCAGCACCTCTGCCGGCGCCGGACGGCTCGGGCACGTTCGTCGCCCTGGTCGATCTCCGCACACACGAGCTGGTGGTGGAGGCCAGCAACGGGGGAGTGCGCCGGGTGGCGTTGATGCCGAATCGCTCTGTGGGCGTCGTGACGCGCGAGGTTCTCGCCGCGATCCGCGACCTTGTCGGCCCGATCGAGATCAATCCGAATCCCCAAGAGGTGCCGTGGCACGTTCCCCTCGACGAGGACGAGGAGCACGCAAGGTATGACCCCGATCAGGTCGCGCTGTATTTCGCTGCTGCGACCCAGGCGGCGCTTGTCCTTGCTGAATTCCGTGCGCCGTATCGGGGACGCTCCACGCCAGTCAATGCATGGTGGGGATCGTTCGATCTGGCGGTGAGCCTGTTTTCGGGTGTCCCGGCCGATCCTCCCTCCAACAATTTCATCATGCGCAATGCGATGGATGCTCAAGAGGTCGCCATTGGCTGGTGGCCCGGCGACAGGAACTACGACGGGGCCGCGTTCTATGCCTATGCCCACCCTGCCCCCGAGAGCTTTCAGGCGCTCACGCTCTCCCCCAAGGCAGCACACTGGAATTCGGAACTCGGTGAGTACATCCTCGACTGGTCCGACGTCTGTCGGAGTGCCGACCCCCATGCGGCTGGCCTCGAGTTCGCCCATTCGGCCTTCCGCCACGCCTGTCTTGTGTGCGGTTGGGATCCGGCATTTCCCGCCAGCATGGAGGGCAAACCTCCGCCCGTCGCCTGAGCTGCGTTGTGACGCCCGTCCGCACGCCAGCACCGCCGGCCGCCCCCTTCGGCGCGAGGCATGCCTGTCGTGGCCGTGAACAGTCAGCGGCACCGAGCCGGGCCGGCGAAAGGGTGACTCCGGTTCGCCAGGTCAGAGGGAATGGATTCGTTTTGCCGGTCGGATGTCGAGTGCGCCTCGTTCCGCTTCGCAGGCGTGGGTGGCGGGTGGCGAGTGCCAAAAACCGCCTCGAGAACGATCCTTCCAGCCCCCAGCTTCGTAGATCTGACTGAGAAGTACGATAAACGGATGAGGAGACGAGACGCTATGAAGCAGGGAACTCAGGGGCGGAGCTCGACCCACAAGGTCTCACTTGGGCGGATCGCCGGTGCCGCCGTGGCCCTCGGCGGGTTGTCCGGATTGGTCCTGGCCGAGGGAGCGGCGAGTGCCGCAACGAACGTCGTCGTTTCGACGACCAAGAACGCCAAACTCGGCACGATCTTGGTGAGCGGTAAGACCGTCTACACCTTGAAGGCGAGCAAGACAGCGTGCTCCACGGAGTGCTTGAAGATCTGGCCGGCACTTGTTTTGCCGCATGGAGCGAAGAAGCCCATGGCTGGAAAAGGTGTCAGCGCTTCGAAGCTCGGGACCGTCAAGCGGAGCAATGGCGCTCTCCAGGTGACGTACGCCGGGAAGCCGCTCTATTGGTTCTCCGGTGACTCTGGTGCCGGCCAAGTGCATGGAGACATCACGGACCTGTGGGGTAAGTGGTCCGCCGTGGTCACTGCAAAGCCGGCCGGCTCGAGTTCGAGCTCGACCCCGACCTCGAACTCCGGTTCGGGTGGGTCAACCGCCGGTTCGGGGGGCGCAGCGTTCTAGTGGCCAGATTCGCGATCGGAGAGAGATCGTGTCTTCTGTTCTAGTTGGGCCGTCTCGCTCTCCCGGGGCACCGACCGCGTCTGCGGAACGGAGGTCTCGGGAGGCGAGCCGGCTGTGGAGCGCGCTCTCGTCTCGTGTCTACCTCCCTGCAGTAGGAATTGCGGCTTTGGCCGCAATTCTGGTCGGGATTGGCTGGTCCGATGACTGGGGCGGTGAGCGTTTCACCGGGTCCCTCACAAGTCTCCGCGTGGTCCTCGTAGGCCCGTTGGCTCTGGCGATCATCGGGGTCTTCCTGGTCGTGGAGCGACTATGGCCGGCCCAGCCGCGACCGCTCTTTGCTCGCGGCTACCGGCACGACCTCCTGCTGACCGTCATGAACGCGACGCTTGTTGCGCCACTTGTCACTGCGCTCACGCTCACTTTCGTGGAGGTGATTCGCTCGGGTCTGCCGTGGGTCGTCCTGCCGAAGATCGGGATACTTCCACGCTGGGGCGCGATTGCCGTCATTGTCGTGGCCATGGATGGTTTGAATTGGTTTGTCCATCTCGCCAACCACCGCGTGCGAATGCTCTGGCGCTTCCATGAGCTTCACCATTCGCAAGAGGACATGAGTGTCTTGACGGTCTTTCGCACGCATCCACTGATCCACATCTCGTACCTCCTGGCCCTCATTCCAGGTGTGGTGCTACTGGCCAACGGGGCGGCGTCGATCACCGTTCTCGTTGTGTACGGCGGCATCGTGGCCTTCGCGCATTCGAATACCCGACTGGGCTTCGGGCCCTTGCGACGAGTCTTTGTGAGTCCGAACTATCACCGTATCCATCACCAATTGGACGGACCACAGGACGTCAACTTGGGCTTCGCGCTCACGATCTGGGATCAGATCTTCCATTGCGCGGTGTTCCCGAGCGAAGCCACCGTGAGGATCGATACGGGATTGCCGGGTCGACCGCTGACGGTGGAGCAGTCCACGGCGCGCCCGCAACACCTCTCCGTCCTTGCGGCACAGCTGGTGGCGCCGTTCCGGCCCATGCGCCAGTCGGTGGAGCCTCCGTCGCTGCACTGGGTCTCGGGTGGATCTGAACCTTCGGATGGCGAGACCTCCCGCGGAGACGAGGGTCGGCCAGACCACCTCGATGTGTCGGTGGGGGAGTCAGCGTCATGGTAACGGCGACGGTCGGGACTCATCGGATCTCGGGTCGAACGCTGGTCGCGACAGTGTTCAGCACCCGTCCGACGCTTCCCGCGCTCGACTGGGCTCTTCTTGTTGCCCGCATCGGGTTGGCCTGGATCTTCATCTACTACGGAGCGGGAAAGCTCTTCGGTTCGTTCAACGGTCCCGGTATCCACGGGACCGCCCTGTACTTCTCGCAGACCGCCCACCTCCATCCTGGCGGGCTGTTCGCCGTCCTCGGTGGCCTGATCGAGTTCGGAGGCGGAATTGCACTGGCCCTCGGTCTCTGTTCACGCCTCGCCGGCGTGGCTCTGTTCGGGGACATGGTGATGGCGATGATCACCGTCACTTGGGCCACGGGGATCAACAACAGGTCCAATCCGCCCGGCTACCAACTGAACCTTGCGCTCGCTGTCCTGGCGCTTGTCGTTGCGCTTCTCGGTTCCGGGCGTTTCAGTCTCGACGCACTCATCGAGCGACGCGTCGTCGCGGCCTAGCCGTGGCGGTGAGCACTCGGACGCGGCCGGACAGTCGTCATGGAGAACCGACCAGCCTCGAGGCAGGATCGACGGAAGCACTGCCCTCGGGCTGGCGCCGTGGGCTGACGGTCGGCCGCTCGCCGTCGGCCAGCCGATGCATCAGGATCTCGATGAACCTGGTCGGCGCCGCGGGCGCCGCCTACTTCGCCGAGGCCACCCTCCGGGGCTACCTGCAGACGCATCGGCCTCTGGGCGTGGTCTTCCTGGCCGAGCAGATGTGGGTCGTCGTCGCGTATCTGATCCGCCGTCCGGCGCGCACCGTGAGCCGCCGGTGGGGCGATTGGGCCCTTGCTTTCGGCGGAACGTTCGGGGGGGTGTTGCTCCGACCGGTCGGGGCCCATCCGCAATGGGGGGTCACCACCGGTCTGGTCCTTCAACTGGTCGGTCTGGCGATCTGTGTGACTTCGTTCCTCGCCCTGGGCCGATCCTTCGGTTTTGTGGCTGCAGACCGCGGGCTTGTGCGAAGGGGTCCGTACGCCGTCGTCCGCCACCCGATTTATGCGTCCTACCTCCTGCTTCAGCTCGGGTACGTGCTGCAGAGCATCTCGTTGCGCAACGCTCTCGTCGTGCTGTTCGCGTCCGGTTGCAACGTCGGCCGCGCTGTCGTTGAGGACCGCCTGCTCGCGACGAACGACGCTTCCGGCGACTATCGCAACCAGGTGCGCTGGAGACTGATCCCTGGGGTCTGGTAGCGCATGGCGCGGAGTTCGCTCGTTGGAGCACCCGATACCCAGCCGGGCACGTCCCTCGTCTGGCTCGCAGCGCGGTTCACAGGGGCCGGACTGCTCATTGCGACCGGCGCGATCCACCTCGACCTGTATCTCACCGGGTACCGGACGATTCCGACGATCGGTTGGCTGTTCCTGCTGCAGGTGATTACGGCGTTTGTCCTCGGTGCGGTCCTCCTCGTGTCGACGAGCCGCCTGGTTGCGGCGGCGGGCGCCGGCTTCGCGATCGCCACCCTCGGCGGGTACGTGTTGTCGTTGCGTGTCAGCCTGTTCGGGTTTCGAGAGGTGCGTACGACCGCCGGGATCGTGGCCGGGGCGATCGAGATCGCAACGTTCGCAGTCCTCAGCGCGTTCGCTCTACGTCCATTCCCCGAGCGAGAATCCTCCGCGCGGGCGATTGGCGATGGGACGGCCGAGCCGCTCCAGCAGTACGTCCGGGCCGGCCGGTGGGCAGTGACCGCGTTCACCGTTGTGGTCCTGGTGGTGCTCGGCGTTTCACTTGCGGCCGGCGAACCGGGGTCCACCAGCAGCGAATCCTCCCGTGCTCAGCTTGAGGTCAGGCAGATCCATGGCGTGTCGGTCCTCACCAATGCGCGTGGGTACACGTTGTACTGGTTCGCACCTGATACGTCGGGCAAGTCGACCTGCTATGGCACGTGTGCGACCTACTGGCCGCCCGTGACCGGCACTCCGGTCGCGGGAGCGGGCGTGACGGGCAAGGTCGGAACGATCAAACGAACCGGCGGTGCGACCCAGGTCACCTACGAGGGCCATCCGCTCTACACCTACATTGGAGACTCTGCTCCCGGCCAGTCCACCGGCAACGACATCAACCTGAACGGTGGATTGTGGTTCGAGACACGTGCCTCGGGCTGAACCCGGGAGATGGCGTTTTGTGAAGGCCCGAAGCACTCGAGACCTCACGACATGCCCAGCGGGCTCCAAGAGCTGCGCGTCCCACTCGCCAGCGTGGTCGGTCGGCACACCGGGTGCTGTCGACAGATCGGCACGGGGTTGCGCAACCAACCCGTGCTCGCCCCGACCACAGCGTGCTGCCCAGCGCTCCGAGCACGAGGAAAAGCCCGTTGTGAGGCCCTCACCTGGGCGGACGGACGCAACGCCGAGGCGAGAGGAGCAAGGCTCGGAGCTCCGGCGCCTCGCCGAAAATATGACGTGCGGCGTTCACTCCATAGAGCTCGTTCGCAAGAGCGAAACGTGCGAGACCACTGTGCAGACGGTCTTGAGCAGTCCAGGCCGCGCACTCGTCATCGAGATCGAAGCCGTAGCCACACCAGGCATGACCGATGAGGTCGTGGACTGCTCGGAACCGATCGAACGCGCCGCCGAACTCACAGCCAAGGAGGGGGTGAAGACGCTCTCCGACAACGGCAGCTGAGGTGATCTCGAGAGTGCCGTTCGCCCGCACCGCACAGATGAGTTCTGCGTCGCTCTCATACGGTCGGGCACAACGGGTGAAGACCACTCGCACCGTCCGAGGACAGACGTCTTCGGTGATGTGGGCGTAGAGGCAGTCCGTTTCGACTTGAAGCTGCCTGTAGGCCTCGACAACCGCAGCATTGTGATGGGCGCTTCGCGAATGCAAATACCATTCGCCCACCGTGTCAGCCGTCGAAGGCGCAAGCCCGAAGGGCGCGTCCACATCGACGTCGGGCCTCATGTGATCGCGTGCGTTCGGGCGTCTCGATGCTTCCAGACCCGCGTGGCCGACGACGCGTAGCTCCTGCCCGCTGGCGACTCGCCCGGGTTCTGGGACCGGTCGTTGTCCGCGGGAGCGCGCCATTCTTAGGCCCGAACCGGGAGCACGGGGGAGCGACTTTCGACGGTCTAGCTGTTCTGGTTCAAACTCTCGTGACGCCAACCGTCCTTGTATTCGGCGTCATGGAGCCGACGGACGATATGCGCATAATGGTCGAGCTGATCGGCGGCTGTTTGTGCCTCGTGGTAATCCTTGCCGTGGTCACGCGCCGCCGTCTTCTGTTCGGCGCGCTTCCGGACGATCCGGAGCTCCTCGTGTGCGTGTTCAACAATCTTCTCCAGAGTTTGCTCAAGGTTCATCGTGTTCCTCTCCTTCGGAGTCGTTGGATCGGTGGAGACTCGGCAAGAACGGACAGGTCCAGAAGAAGGCCATTGTGTCGACCGGAACCACGGGAGAACACGAGAAGCGGACCCATTGCCTCACGGCCGGACGAGGGGTGTCGCCGTGGTGCCGAATCATTCCTGCCTTGGTCTGGTGGCCCGGATGATGGGTGTCAGATTCCGGTGTGCTCCGCTCGGACCGGGTCAGGGTCCGGTACATGCGGCATGAGCGCATTCGGCGGAATCGTGCCGAATTGACCGGCCTCGAAGTCCTCGAGTGCTTGCCCGATCTCCGCTCGGGTGTTCATGACGAATGGTCCGTAGTGTTCGACGGGCTCTTTGATCGGTCGGCCCCCCAGGAGGAGGATCTCGAGTTGGTCGCTGTCCGAGTCCTGGCGGTCGTCCGCCCTGATGGCCATCCAGCTGCCGGAATCGAACGCCACCAACTGGCCGCCCTTGACCGGCCTCCCGTCGCTCCCGGCACGCCCCGATCCGGCGAGCACGTAGACGAGTGCGTTGAAGCCGGAATCCCACGGCAACTCGAGTAGCGCACCCGGAGCGAGGCTGGCGTGCATCAGCGCCATCGGCGTGTGGGTGGCCCCGGGACCGCGGTGCTCGCCGAGTCTGCCGGCGATGACCCGCACCAGCGCGCCGCCGTCGGCAGTCGAGACGACAGCGACCTGGTCGGCTTCGAGCCCCTGGTAGGCCGGCGGGATCATCTTGTCCTTTGCCGGGAGGTTCACCCAGAGCTGAATGCCGTGAAAGAGCCCGCCCGAGACGACAAGATCCTCGGGAGGCGTCTCGATGTGCAAAATCCCCCGACCGGCCGTCATCCATTGCGTGGCCCCGTCGGTGATGAGGCCACCTCCCCCTTGGGAGTCCTGGTGGGCAAAGGTTCCGTCGATCATGTAGGTCACCGTCTCGAATCCTCGATGGGGATGCCAGGGGGTTCCTTTGGGTTCACCTGGTGCGTAGTTGACCGCACCCATCTGATCCATGTGAACAAACGGGTCGAGGTCAGCCAGGGGCAGGCCGGCAAATGCTCGGCGTACCGGGAACCCCTCTCCTTCCAGCCCACTCGGCGCGGTGGTGACGGACTTGACCGGGCGTTGGGCTGTCGCCGCCCGGTCGTGAACAGGGACTTTCGGTAGCTTTGACAGGTCGTCGACGGTCAGGGCAGGCATCGGCACCTCCATTCGCTCGGTTGGCTCCTTCGTATGGCCGCGCCAACTCGCACCAATCTCATATTGTCATCGCAAGACGCTGTCTGTCTCGGGGAGACTCCCGGGGTGCTCTGGCGTCGTGATCGATGACGACGAGACCGGACCCGAGGGAGGAATCGTGAGGTGGTCGCCCGTGGAGCTCGGCGTCGAGACGAAGCTGGCCCAGGCGGCGAAGAGTCGTCGAGTGCCGCCATGGGTGCCGGGGCCATCGCGGCGCTTTCTTAGACCAGAAAGGTAACGAGGTCTCATGACGAACATCGCATCCGCTCAGAGGTCGGTCATCTTTGTGCTGTTCGGAGCCACAGGAGACCTGGCCCATCGGTTGGTTCTACCCGCCTTCTACCGTCTGGCCATCGCCGGACTTCTGCCCGAAGACTGGCGGTTGATCGCCGAGGGACGGGGCGAAATCACCGATGAGGACTTTCAAGAAGAAGTCCGCAAGTCCCTCGAGGAGTTCGGCCCAGCGCCGACCGAGGGCCCATGGGATCAGGTGCGCCCACGGCTCCTCTCTGCCGGAGGTGGTTTCCGAGTCGACGACCCCGGGCACCTGCTCGACGTGCTCGAACGAACGAGGAAGGAACTTGGCGGGAGCCCCCAGCTGATTCATTACATGGCCGTGCCGCCCAGCGCGTTCGGACCCTTGACGGAGGCGATCGGCGCACACGGCCTCGCGGCCGGGTCCCGAGTGGTCTACGAGAAGCCATTCGGAACGTCTCTTGACTCGTTTCGCGAACTCGACCGGATCGCCCACGAGACGTTCGAGGAATCGCAGATCTATCGGATCGATCACTTCCTGGGCAAGGAGGCGACGCAGAATATTCACGTCATCCGATTTGCGAACGGGCTCTTTGCGGGTGCCTGGGACAGGAATCACATCGAGAGTGTCCAGATAGACGTCCCGGAGACTCTGGACGTCGCCATGCGAGCGGACTTCTATGACGCCACCGGGGCCATCCTCGACATGTTGGTGACCCATCTGTTCCAGGTTGCGGGCGAGCTCGCCATGGAGCCGCCTCATTGTCTCGAGCCCGACTGCCTGGCCGAGGCACGCGAGGCGGTCATCGGCTGCTTTCGACCGTTGCGCGCCTCCGACGTGGTGGTCGGGCAATATGAGGGCTATCGGGGCACGGGCGACGTTCCCATGGATTCGCGCACGGAGACGTACGTAGCGGCCAGATTGTGGGTCGACAACGAACGCTGGGCCGGGGTGCCTTTCCTCCTGCGTACCGGCAAATGCCTGGTCGAGAGTCGACAGAGAGTGAGCGTCGTCTTCAAGGACGCGGTTCCGGGCCTCCCGGGTCAACCGCACGGCGGAAGCATCCTCGGCTTTGAACTGTCCGGTGACGGAGAAATCGATCTCGGACTCGTCATCAAGCAACCGGGGCCCGACGTGACCCTTGAGGTGGGACAAACCGCTCTTCCTTTGGTGGCGGCCGGCAAGGGACCGTCGCTCCCCGCATACTCACTCCTTCTGCACGATGTGTTGATTGGCGATCGCTCGCTCTTCACCCGACCCGACGGACTCGAGCACGTATGGACGGTCGCCGATGGCCTCGTACGGAACAAGCCCGAGCCCGTTCAGTATCCCCGTGGTTCGTGGGGTCCGAGCGAGGGAGCGGCGTTGGTACGCCCGGAGGCTTGGGTCTTGGGTGAGTGAGCGCAAGGAGAGACCTGCGGCTCAGGCACCTGTGCCGCGCGCCTTCCCCGCGCGCGCTCCGGCCAGTGTCGGTCGCCGCCAGTCTCCATGAGTGGTCCTCGGAATTCTCTCCTGACTTGACGGGGTGACGTGCAGGTAGGCTGGCCGAGTTCCGCTCCGAGCCGGAGCAGCGATGGGTCACTCCTTTCCCGAATCGGGAGGTCCACGAGCGATGGGGATCCACCAACCGGACCAGGCCGTCTTCAGATCGGTCCTGCCCGAGGACATCGACTGGAAGCCGTTTCCGGCCTTCCCGCCGTCGGTGCGCCTGGCCGTCGTCGTCGGCCAGCCGGCCGAAGCCGGGCCCTACGTGATCAGGGTCATGGTGCCCTCAGGCGTGAAGCTGATGCCGCACCAACATCCGGAGGACCGCGTCTATACCGTCATGTCGGGTGTCTTCTACATCGGGTTGGGCAGCCGGTTTGACGACGAACAACTGCAGGCATACCCGCCGGGCGCCGTCATCGTGCTCCCGGGTGGTACTCCTCATTTTCACTGGGCCAAGTCCGGTGCGTACGTGACCCAGGTTTCGGCTCTCGGGCCGCTTGGTCTTGACTATCTCGACCCGATCGACGACCCGCGCAATACGTGAAGGATGCCCTGGCGGGTGACCCCGCTATGGGGAGCGCCGATGGTGTGTACGGCCGGTGCTATCGAGCTTGGAGTCGAAGGAGGTGGT
Source organism: uncultured Acidimicrobiaceae bacterium (assembly GCA_963840435.1). Lineage (GTDB taxonomy): Bacteria > Actinomycetota > Acidimicrobiia > Acidimicrobiales > RAAP-2 > Bog-473. Next base: position 161,101 of record CAWIYY010000006.1, read on the forward strand.
GTTTTTGGCCGTGAGATGTCATGGACGATCTGTTCGGCAACGCTCCATGGTGGGTGCAGCTCGGGTGTACGGAGGGCTTCGGACGACTCGGCCCACTGAAGCGAGGAGCACAGGGTGAACTTTCAGGGTGTCGTGATGAACGTGGCCGATCTCGACCGGTCGATCGACTTCTATCGAGAGGTGTTCGAGTTCTCGTTGTTGTCCCAGAAGGAGCAATTGGCCGCAATTGCCGGTCCCGGGAGCGATCGACCGCAGGTCATCGTGTTACGGGCGCTCGGCAACAGTCCGGCCCGAGGGGCTCGACATATCGGTCTGCGGGCCTTCATATTGGAAGTCGACACAGCAGATCGACTGGAACGCATCGTGACCAACCTGGATGCTCGGAAGGTCCCGGTCAGCCGCCGTGATCACGGCGACTGGAGTGCGGTGGTGAGCCGCGACCCGGACGAAGTGGCGGTTGTCGTCGCCTGGGTCCCCGGTGGCATCACCGAGGAACACTGGAAAACACTCGACGACTTTCTGTACGGAATCGGCGAGTAGGCGAACGAAGACCTCGCACGGAGAAGGGAGCACGTGGCAATGACGAGAGAAAGCCAGCCTGGCACCGTCCTGTTCTGTTTCGACGGTTCTGACGGATCGCGAGAGGCGATGAGGGCGGCCGCCGCTCTGATCAACCGACCCGCGGAGGCCGTCGTCCTCACGGTGTGGGAAACCGTCGCCACACGCTTGGCGCTTTCGGGAGCCTTCGCGGCCGGCACGACCACGGGCGGCGCCGATCTCGATGCCGAGGAGGAGTCCTATGCGCGGTCGGTGGCCGAGGAGGGGGCGCTCCGGGCGAGCGAGCACGGGTACCAGGCCTCCCCGATGGTCAAGGAGTCCTTCGAGGGGATTCCCAGGGCCATCTTGGAGGCGGCGGACCACCTGTCGGCGGGGTTGATCGTCTGCGGCCAGAGGGGCCGGGGTGCTCTGCGCAGCACGTTGCTGGGCAGTGTGTCGCACAGCCTGGCCTCCCATACCCGGCGCCCGCTTCTCATTGCGCCCGAACACCCCGCGGGCAACGGTTGAGTCACCCCCGATCGACCCCGGCTCCGTCGAGCAGCCGGACCGGGCCGGGTCTCGGACGGGCTGGCGCCCAGTACCCCCAAGCGAGGGCGCGGAACGAGTCCCCCTGGTCCGGGCGCTTGCACACCACCGCCGACCGGATGATCCTGTGCTGCGGAGCGAGGGCACCGCGCCAGTCGAGAGATCGGCAGCAACCCGACAGATGCGACGAAGGAGGACCCGAGAGTGAGCACAATCGTCACCAGCGACAGCACGGAGATCTTCTACAAGGACTGGGGATCGGGTCAACCGATCGTCTTCAGCCATGGCTGGCCCCTTTCAGCGGATGACTGGGACAACCAGATGCTCTTCTTCATGAACAATGGCTACCGTGTGATCGCCCACGACCGACGCGGGCACGGGCGTTCTTCGCAGACTGGCGACGGTCACGATATGGATCACTACGCCGATGACCTGGCCGCGGTGACTACACATCTCGATCTGCAGAACGCCATCCACGTCGGCCATTCCACCGGGGGCGGCGAGGTTGTCCGCTATATCGCCCGGCACGGCGAAAGCCGCGTGGCGAGGGCCGTGCTGATCAGTTCGGTGCCACCGCTCATGGTGCAGACAGACGCCAATCCTGGCGGCCTGCCGAAGAGCGTGTTCGACGATCTCCAGGCACAACTGGCTGCGAACCGGTCGGTGTTCTACCGGGCCCTGCCATCGGGGCCCTTCTATGGATTCAACCGGCCCGGCGTCGAGCCGTCCGAAGCGATCATTGAGAACTGGTGGCGCCAGGGGATGATGGGAGGAGCCAAGGCCCACTACGACGGCATCGTCGCGTTCTCCCAGACCGACTTCACGGCGGACCTGAAGAAGATCACGGTCCCCGTCCTCGTGATGCACGGAGAAGACGACCAGATCGTCCCCTACGCCGACTCCGGCCCGCTCTCCGCCGCACTCGTACAGAACGGGACGTTGAAGAGCTATCCCGGGTTCCCACACGGCATGCCGACCACCCAAGCCGAGACGATCGACGCCGATCTCTTGGCCTGGCTTCAGTCCTGACCGCGTCGGGTTGACGCCGATTCACCCAAGGAGTCGCCGGCAGCCGTTCACCCAGACATGTTCGACATCTGCGCGTTCATCGGTCGCGCCGGCGGTGGCAAATTCTCCACCGCCATGCTGAGCTCTTTCAGTGCCGAGTCGTAGATCCCCGAGAAGCTCGGGAAGGGTTGCATCGTGTCGAGCAGGACGTCGAGCGGTACCCGTGCCCGGATCGCCAGGGTGGCCTGCTGCAGCCACTCGCCCGCCTCGGGCCCGAGCGCGTAGGCGCCCGTCAGACGTGTCCCGTCGCTGAGCAAGGTCAAGAATCCGCTCGACTCGGCATAGGCATGCGTGTAGGTCGCCATCTTCGGCACCTCGGAGATGGGCACGGTGGCGCTGTAGCGCGCGTCCATGGTTCCAACCGCCGCCGCCTGTGGATCGGTATAGGTCACGCGCGGAACGGCCTCGTAGTTGGCTGGGCGCGGTTCGCCGGCGATGTTCGCGGCCACGACGTCGCCCTCGTACTCGCCAACGTGCGTGAGCGGCCAAATGCCGGTGACGTCCCCGATCGCCCACAGTCGCTCTCCGGCACGGAGATACTCGTCGACCTGGATTCCTTTCGGGTTCACCTCGAGGCCGACCGATTCCAGGCCGATGCCGACGACCCGCGGCCGTCGGCCCGTCGCCACGAGAAGCCGGTCGCCCCGCACCTCGTCTCCATTGTCGAGTTGCAGGACGTAGTCGTTCCCTTCCCGGCGGGCGGCCTCGGCCCGTCGATGGAGCGCGAGCTCGATCCCATCGCGGAGGAGCGCGTCTCCCAGTGCGTTGCCCAGCGGTTGGGCTTCCCTTGGGATCAGGCGATCAGCGCCCTCGACGATCAGCGTCTCGCCCCCCAGTCGCCGGACGACCTGCGCCAGCTCGACCCCGGCTGGCCCGCCGCCCAGGACGAGCAATCGGTGCGGGATCTCCTTCATGCTCGTGGCTTCTCGCGTACCCCAGACACCCTCGAGCTCGCGCAGCCCTGGGACCGGCGGTACGAACGCGTCCGCGCCCGTGGCGACCACGACGTGCTCCGCCGTGTGTGGGACGCCGTTGACCTCGACCACGCCCGTCCCGGCCAGGCGGCCAGAGCCCCGAATGAGGTCAATGCCGCGGCTCGCCAGCCAGTGCTCCTGGTTCTGGTCGGAGTAGTTGGACACCATGAAGTCCCGCCAGGCCAGCGCGGCCTTGACGTCGACCTGGGCGTGCCCGCCCACGTCCCGCGCCCCCTGGACGGCCTCACCCGGCCGGAGCAGCGACTTCGAAGGGATGCAGGCCCAGTAGGAGCACTCGCCGCCGACGAGCTCTCGTTCCACGACCGCCACGTGCTTCCCTCTCGCCGCCAAAGCGGCCGCGCAGTGTTCGCCCGGCGCGCCGCCGCCGAACACGATGACGTCATAGTCGCTCACGAGGGAAGCTCCTCTCCCGCTTGTTCGGCCACCATGAACGAGGCGTACCAGTCGGGCCAATCGGGGTCGGCCTTGCCGATGCGTTTCTCGTGCTCGCCGTGGGCTTCGGATGCCCGCCGCATGGCGGCCGCCAGGTCGCCGGCAGAGCGGAATGACGTGAGGTCAGGGTCGACCCGGCCGGGCAGACGTTCGGTGACCTCTTGCAGCAGCCAGCCGTTGCCATCCGGATCCGCAAATGTGGCAAAGGAGCTGTAGCTCTTGTGGTCCGGGTCGGGTCCCATGACCCGACCTCCCGTCTCGCCCGGCTGGAGTTGCGCTCCCGGGTCTCCCGCGTGAAACACGTCGCTCACCGTGGCTCCCCGATGTATGAGCTCAGCGCGTCCGGCCTCGATGTCGGGCACAATCAGGTAGAGGCCGTGCGCAGATCCCGGGTCTGCCCCCGTGATCTTGGTGCCGAACTGGATGGAGCACGGTGAGCCGGGCGGAGTGAATTGCACGACACGGAAGCCGTTGTCGTAGGAGAAGTCGGCGTCGAGCCTCCATCCGAGACCGGCGTAGAACGCCTTTGACCGGTCGGCATCCGCCACGGGGACAACCACCACTTCGAGCTTCAGGTCGACGCTCCCGCCCCCGGTCTTCTCCTGAGAACCATCGGTCGTGCTCATCCCGGCCTCCCTTGGCCCGCGGTCCAGGCTGGCGAGTCTCGCACCGAACGGGTCGTCGTGCACCATGGGATGCGCCGACCGATGTGGCGGCCATCACCCCAGTCCGGTCCTCCGGTGGGGTGCGGCGAACGGGGGGCGGCTCGGCCTCCTGCGCGACCCCGCCTCGAGCCATCAGATGCGCTGCCGGAGTTCGCTGTCGACCCGGAAGCGAACGACCCAGTCCTGGGAAAGGTCGTCGGCCTGGCGCTTGAGCGGCTTCTTGCCTTCGGGTTCGGGCGGGTCTATTCCGAGTTCGTCGAGAATGCGGCCGATGGTGGCAGCCCGGCTGACGGTGAACTCGTCGTAGAAAACCCGTATCGGTTCGCGGCCTGTGGCGTGGAACCAGTCCTCCCAGCGCGCATCCCATCGGTGCAGTTCGTCGAGCAGATGCTCAATGGCCCGGTAGTCGTACCCGATATCCGGTGCCCCGTTGCCATCGACTTCCTCGGAATCCGATTCGGATTCGGTGCGCCATTGCTGGGTCTGAATTGCCCTCCAGAGCGACACCGCCTGCGCCACCTTGTCGCGCCGCCTGATGAAGATGATATTCAGCCGGGGAAAGACGGCGTCGAGCTTCTCGTTGAATGACAGGCCTTCGAGACCAGGGAGCTCCGCCATCCTCACTTTGAACTCGTCGAGGTAGTTCCACATCATCTTGGCCCCGAAGACACCGTTTGTCGTGGTGGCCCGCTGCAGCACGTACCGGAACCATGCTTCGAACTCCCCGAGGTGTTCCGGACGTCCCGCCACCGTCGGGGGCAGTCGGTCGGCGATGTCCTGGAGCGGCGGATCCTCGAAGTACTGGCGGGGTTGCCGGGGCAGGCCGGTTCCTCGAAGCCGCTCGAAGTACTCGTCGGGTACCCCGGCCACGTCGGTCGCCCTCAGGAGTTCGCACAACAGCGTGCTCCCGCTGCGTTGTGTCGCACAGACCAGATAGGAGATGCCTTCGACACGTAAATCCGTCCCCATGGCCTAAACCCTATCGTCTCCAGCGTAATAGTAGGAATTGCTAAGGTCGCCACGGATGAGACCGAACATCCTCTATCTCCACTCACACGACACCGGCCGGTACGTCCAGCCCTACGGCTATCCGGTTCCGACGCCGAACATCCAACATCTCGCCGACCAGGGGGTGCTCTTCCGGCAGGCTTTCTGTGCCGCGCCGGTCTGCTCGGGCTCGCGGGCCGCCCTTCTGACCGGTCAATGCACCCACGCCACGGGAATGCTCGGCCTGGCTCACCGCGGATACCGGCTGCACCATCCAGAGCGGCACATGGCCAACGTGTTGCGCGGGGCCGGCTATTGGAGCGGTCTGGTGGGCGAGCAACACGTGTCGGCGGAACCGGGCGACCTCGGGTACGACCTTGTCGCCGACCTCGACTCGACGCGGGTCAGCGAGGTCGCTCCGGCCGCCACGAAGCTCATCGCCATGCGAGCCCGGGAGAACGCCCCCTTCTTCCTCTCAATCGGCTTCTTCGAGACGCACCGCGAATTCTTCGAGCCTTCCTCCATTCGCGACGTCCTGTATTCCCGACCTCCCGAGAACGTTCCGGACAACGCGCAAACCCGCCGGGACATGGCCTCGTTCCGGGCCAGTGCGCGAGCACTCGACCAGGGCGTTGGCACGGTGCTCAACGCGCTCGAGGAGAACGGCCTGGCGGACGACACCCTCGTGTTCATGACGACCGACCACGGCCTTGCCTTTCCGGACGCCAAGTGCACCATGTACGACAGGGGCATCGGCGTCATGCTGCTGATGCGAGGTCCCGGCGGGTTCGAGCGTGGCCGTGTCTCCGACGCGCTGGTAAGCCAACTCGACCTCTATCCGACGATCTGCGACGTGGCGGGGCTGGAACATCCGCCCTGGCTCGAGGGCGCCTCACTCCTGCCACTCGTGCGCGGTGATGTCACCGAGATCCATGGCGAGATCTTCGCAGAGGTGACCTATCACGCCGCCTACGAGCCACAACGGGCCGTGCGCACGTCGCGTTACAAGTACATGCGCCGCTATGACGAAGACCACCCCGGGAGGGTTCTGGCCAACCTGGACGACAGCCTGACCAAGGACGTGTTGTTGGCTGCGGGCTGGGCCGACGTCGACCCACCCTGGGAGGCGCTCTTCGATTTGTGGCTCGATCCCTCCGAAGGGAACAACCGCATCGAGGATCCCGCCCTGATCGGAGTGGCCGAGGACCTGCGGGGACGGCTGCACGACTGGATGGCACGAACGGCGGACCCCCTGCTCGACGGCCCCGTCCCCCCGGCGGCGGGCACCGTGGTCAACACGGTCGACCAGGTGTCGGCCAGCGACCCCACGACGCCGCCCTCGGCTCAGAGCCTCACGCTCTCCCGGCGGGCGCGCAGAGATCCAGAGCGCCCGGACTGAACCGATCCATTCGGCGGCGCACGCTCTGACGGCAAGCAGACCGTTCCGCAGGCTTCAGTCCGAGCCCTTCGTTTTCGACGGCTGGCGCTGCCACGTCTCGAAGCGATAGCTCGTGCCGCCATCCTGTTGCTCGTCGCTGTGGCTCGCCAGACGAAACGCCGTTTGGTACGGCGGGAAGAACTTCGTGCACCCGAAGTCACCGAACACCTGGGTGAGGAGGAGCTCGTCGGCCTCGCCGATGGTCTCCCCATACACCGCCGCCCCGCCGATGACCCAGATGTCCTGCCCCGGGAACTCGGCACTGAGTTGGTCCAGGCTGCCGATCGCCCGAAAGCCTGTCCGCAAGGGTCCCGACCGACTCGTCAGCACGTAGTTCTCCCGTTCGTGCAGCGGTGCCGCGAACTCGCTGTACGTGGCCGAACCCATCAGGATGAGGCCGGTCGCCGTCTTGGAGCGAAAGTAGGCCTTGTCGCCGGGGAGCTTCCAGGGGATCCCCGACGTGGTCGCGATGCCCCGACGAATGTCCATGGCGGCGATGAGACGGATCATGGGAAATGGAGAGCGCGGCTTCAGCCCGGCGGAATCGACTGCGCGAAGTGGAAGACGTTGTCCGGGTCGTAGTGCCGCTTCACCTGCTGGAGGCGGGGCAGATTGGCACCGTAGTAGGCCTGCTCCCAGTTGGCCAGGGTCGGGTCGATGTAGTTCTGGTACGAACCCTGACTGACCGGCGAGAAGAGGTCGTGGAGGTGCTCGAGCCACGATGACGCCGCCGCCGTCGTGCTCGGACCGGGCTGGGTCGTCGGGTAGGTGATCGAGTACTGCGCACAGGCGACCGCAGAGCGGTGGACGAACGCCGTTTCGCTCGCCCCGACCCGGTTGATGACGCCCCCGTACCCGTCGAAGACGACGCCGCCGCCCGCGCCGGGCAGCGTCGCCGGCAGGTTGGAGAGGGCGGAGACGATCCCGGTCACCGCCCCTGCGGGCAGTGGCCCGCCGACGTAGGACGACCTGGACCTGAACGGCGACGTGACCGGTGTGGCGCACTGGGCCACTGGCTTGCCTTCGCACCCCGCCTCGATCATGGTCGCCGTCAGGTACTCCTCGGGCCCGACGAAGCGGTACGTCGTGGCCGCCCCGACTGCCCCCGTCAGTGGGGACAGCGCGGCCGAGCAGGCGGCCACGCTGCCGACGAAGACGCCGGTCACCTTGACCAGCCCGTTCCCGACCGAGCCGCCGCTGAACAGTTGGCAGTTGGCCCAGAGCTGGTCGGGAGTCGAGGGGATCCATCCGAGCCAGGCGTCGAGGACCGACTCGGCCGCCCCCCAGGGCCATTCCAGCGTGAACAGGGTGATCGCCTCGGGGATGGGGTGGACCGTGAACCCGAAGGAGGTAGCGATCCCGAAGTTGCCTCCGCCCCCGCCCTGGCTGGCCCAGTAGAGATCCTCGTCCTGCCCCGGTCTGCAGTGCCGCACCGTTGCGTCCGCCGTGACGATCTCGGCGCTGGCCAACTGGTCGCACGTCATCCCGTAGGCCCGGGCGAAGACGCCGATCCCTCCCCCCAGGGCCAGACCCGCGATGCCCACTGTCGGGCACGAGCCGCCCGGCAGGAGGAGTCCCTGGGCGCCCAGCTGGCTGTAGACGTCGATCAACGTGGCGCCGGCCCCCACGGTGACGACGCTCTGTCCCTGGGTGGCCGCGCCGGCCGTCGCGATCTGCTGCAGCGGCGACACGTCGACCACCAGGCCCGGACAGGACGAGTAGCCTCCGTAACTGTGGCCCCCGGAGCGGGCAACGAGCTCCACGTCGTGCTGGCGGGCAAAGGCGATGCAGCGTTGGACATCGCTGGCCGACTCGCACTGCGCGATGGCCGCCGCGTCCAGCGTGTACAGCGAGTTGTACAGATGCCCTGCCGCCGGGTAGCCCGGGTCACCGGGTCGCAGCACGGTGCCCTGGAGCGAACTGGCCAGCGTCTGCCAATCCGGCGGGCCGCCACTGCGCCCGGTCGTTGGCGTGGTGTCCTGCCCCCGACCGTGCTGCGGACTGGGACTCGAGCAGCCGGCCACGACACCGGCGCCCATAACGCCCGACCCCACCAGCGCCGCGCCCTGGAGAAACGAGCGGCGATCCATCATCCCCCCGGGACTCTCGCCGCCACGGCGCTATCACTACCACGAACGCCCACGCACGGTCGGGCAATCGTGCCCTGGCCGTGCCAACCGGCGCGGGTGCGCGCCGGTTGGCCGTCTATTCCCCGTCGACCCCGCCCAGGACGGCGAGAAGTTCGTCGCCCCACCGCTCCAAGCGGTTCGGCCCGATGCCCTTGCAGCGGGCCAGTTCGGCCAGCGTCCCGGGCTTGGTGGCCGCGATGCCCGCCAGTTCGTTGTCGTTCAGCACGACGTAGGCCGGGAGCGACTCCCGCTTGGCCACACCCGAGCGCCAGGCTCGGAGTGCGCCCTCGTAAGGCTCGGCGGAGCTCGGGGGCTCCTCTCCATCGCCGGGCGCCGCCAGAACCACCGTGGCTCCCTGCACCCGCACCTCGGACCCCAGGACCACCTGCAGTCGTGCCGCACCCACCTGGAGCACGGCGGCCGACTCGGAGAGCTCGACCACCGTTCCGCCATGACCTCCGTACTCGAGCGCCAGCCCCACCTCGGCCGTCACCCGCGGCATCGACCGGGCCGGTCGCTTCGCGCTCCGCACGCCCGGAGCGGCTCCCTGGCGACGATCGGTCTTGCGGTCGGCGCGAGTCGGGCTGATCGCTTGGCGAGGCCGGCTGCCGTCGAGCTCCGCCACGAAGGGCGACGGTGCCTCGGCATCGGCCAACACCACCACCTGGCGGATGGCTCGGGTCAGGGCGACGTGGAAGACGCGCCGTTCCCCTTCCTCGTCCTCGCTCAGGCGGTGGGGCAGGAGTCCTTCCGAAGCGCCGTAGACGATGACGTGTTCCCATTCCCGGCCCTTGATCTTGTGGATCGTCGAGAGCAGCACTGCTGGTCCGCTGGCGGGGCGCCGGGCCAGCAGCTCGCGCAGCCACGCCTCGAACGTCGCCGCCTCGGGGTGCAGCGCCGCCACCGCCTCGAGGGCGACGAGGTCGTCGGTGTGGGTCGATCGATCGGCCTCCCGTCGCGACGAGTCCAAGACGTCCATCGTCTCGCCCAGGCCGACCTGCACGCGGACGGCCCGCACGACTGCCGCCGTCGAGTTCGGGCAGGCCGCGGCCACCGCGTCGAGCGCATCGGCATAGGCCAGGAGCTTGGGGACGTCTCGCCCGGAGAGGCGACCGGCCAGGCGCCTGATCTCCGTGACCGAGGTCGTCGTGCGCTCCGTGACCATGGCCGCCACGTTGGGGGCGATCCCGCGCGATGGTCGCCGGATCGTCTGCTGGACGTCGTCGCGCTCAGGGCTCCCGGATCGAGGCCCATGCGGAGATAGGCCAGCGCCGTGCGCACGCCCGTTCGTTCCAACGCCTTGCGGTCGAGCGGGGCATTGGAGGGGATGCCCGCTTCGGCCAATGCGATCTGCACCGGGAGCAGCGTCGAGTTCACCCGGGTCAGCACCGCGATCTCCCCGAGCGCCACGCCGCCCCGCATCCAGCTCGAGATCGCGGTCAGCGCGGTCTTCGGGAGCTCGTCGCTGCGTGCCCTCAGCACGGCGACGGGACCACGGCCCGCCAGGAGCGGGTCGAAGTCGGCGAGCTCGTCGCTCCGATCCTCCGGCGTTCTGATCCTCTTGGCGATCCGTTGCACGTTGTAGGACAGGATCGACGTTGCCGCCCGCACGACGGCGGGTGGGCAGCGGTAGTTGACCTCGAGCGCGTAGCTGTGCGCCCCGGGGAAGAAGTCCCCGAAGTTGATCAGGTACTCGGGCGTGGCCCCGGCGTAGCCGTAGATGACCTGGTCGTCGTCGCCGACCCCGAAGCAGCCGAAAGCCGGGGCGCTGAGCAAGCGGATCAGCAGCATGTGGGCGGCGTTGAGATCCTGGAACTCGTCGACCAGCAGGTGCCGGCAGCGGCCTTGCGCCGCGCTGCGGGCATCGGGATCGGCGAGGAGGATCTCGATCGCCCGGTAGATCTGCTCGTCGAAGTCGACGGCGGCCGCCTCGGCCAGCGTCGACCGGTAGGTGTCGAATCGCTCCGCCAGGCCCTGCGCGTCCGGGATCAGCTCCTCGACCCGGGCCGGCGCGCTCAGGCCCAGCCGCACGGACGACAGTGCGTCGATGTAGGGGAGGACGGTGTCGGTGTTGGCCTGGCGCCGGACCTCGAAGACCTGCTGGACCAGGTCGCGTACAGACGGCTCCTCGAGGACGCGCAGTCGCCCCTGGCCACCGTAGGTGTCGCAGATCCATTGGCCCATGCTGTTGAGCGTGCGGATGTGCGGACGACCCGCTGTCACGACGCTGCTCGTCCGCTCCACCAGCTCATCGGCCGCTTTGCGGTTGTAGGCCAGCGCGGTCACGGTGGAGGGGTCCGCCCCGCGGTCTGTGATCAGGTGGCAGAGGCGCTCGGTCAGGACCCGGGTCTTGCCCGAACCTGCCGGGGCGATCACCCGGGCGCCCCCCGTGGCGTGGCGCACGGCAGCCAGCTGGTCGGGGGCCAGGTCGGCTGCGGGCGGGGAGTGGCCGACCACCGAGAGCGATCCCACCTCGGTGTTCCACCGGTGCACGACCCCGACCCCGTCCGGGAGGGGGGGTGGAGCGAATGGCCCCCCGTCGACGTAGAGGGCGGTCCCATCCGCCAGCTCGATGTCGGCGGGACCGCCTTCCGCGACGCCCAGGCCGGCGAACCTTCTGGCCGCCTTGCGTCCGTGCCACCAGATCGGGTCTCCGCTCCGGGCGTCGTAGGAGTTCGCCCAGACCAGGAAGTGGAGACGCTCACGGGAGAACTCGAAGCGGGGATCGAGGTCATGGACCGGTCCGGGATTGGTTTCTCGTTCCTGCAACTCCTGAGCGGTGATGGCCAACTCCACCACCACCGGCTCGCGTGAGAACCAGGCCTGCTGGAGCCTCGTCACCGCCGTGCCCGGGTCGTCCAGCGTCTCGGGTCGGATGGACAGCCTGGGGCAGCGCGACCAGGGCTCAGGAGCGCGCATTTCAGGCGACACGACAACGCCTCGGCCAAGTTCCGGTGGCCCGGGCAGTGCCATCGACCCAAGCTAGCGGTGGGCTGTTTCGCATCCGCACCGGACGACTGGCCGAGGTCATGGGGGAAGCTGCACGTCGGGAGCACCGGACTCACGTCCCTGCGGACCCGGCATCGACGCCGCAGCGGCCGACCATCGAGGCGGTGGGGCTCCCGCCTGATGGTGCGGTGCCCACCGCGCGGAACCGCCGGAATCTTCCCGGCGGGAAACGACATGCCAACCCTCGCCGGGTGGTCAGCCGGCCAGCGGCCCGTGCAGTGGGGTGACGGCTGTCGGGCACCCGGGCAAGGGGGTGTCGAACGGCACCCGCCGCCTGAGGCCGATCACTAGCATCGTGCCGCGTGAGGGGGAGTCCGTCGTCGCGGCCGTGGCACCTGTTCGGGCACGCGCGGCCGGTGGCTGGCGATGGCGTCGCTCGCGATCTGCTCTGTCCTGACCCTTGCCGTCAGCCCTGGGGCGGCTGTCGCCCGGGCGTCCGCCAAGACATCCGGCATTGCCTGGTCGGCCTGCCCGAAAGTGACCGGGTATCTCTGTGGGTCATTGCCGGTGCCGATTGACTACGGAGACCCTGCACGGGGGACGTTGTCGTTGGCGGTGATCGAGCACCCCGTGCCCGACAGCAAGGGGGTGATCGTCTTCAATCCCGGCGGCCCGGGCGAGAGCGGGGTCCTGATCCTCCCGATCCTGGCGTCGTTCGTCCCGGCGTCCGTACAGAGCCAGTTCACCCTCGTGAGCTTCGACGAACGCGGAACGGGGGCAAGCGACCCCCTGCTGTGCGGGCCGTCCCCCGTGGCGGCGGGGAGCTCGGTCGCAGGAACCGTCGCCGCAACCCAGACGTTTGCCGGCCTCGATCGATCGTGCCGTGCTCGTTATCCAAAGCTCTTTCCGACCGTGGACACCACGACGGCCGCTCGGGACATGAACAGCCTTCGCATGGCGCTGGGAGTCGATCGGATCAACTACTACGGCCTCTCCTACGGCACGGTCCTCGGGTCGGTCTACCGGCAGCTCTTTCCGAGCCATGTGCGGGCCCTCGTGCTCGACGGGGCGGTCGACGCCAATCTGAGTCTCCCCACCGACGCCACGCTGGAGGCGCCGGCCATCCAGACCGCGCTGCTGCATGCGCTGTCCAGTTGCCCGACCACGGCTGGGTGCACCCTGGGACCTGATGCGGTCGGCTTCTACCAACGACTGGCGGCGCAGCTTGTGCGCACTCCGTTGCCCGCGCCCGGGGATGGAGACAACACGCCGGTCACCGTGGGCGACCTGATGACCGCAACGCTGCTGTACCTGTCTGCTCCGACACTGACGCCGGGGTACTTTCCCGCGCTGTCGGCGGCGGCAGGCGGCAACGGCGCCCCGTTGCGGAAAGTCGCCCAGGGCCTCGAGACGGATTTGAACGGCAACTCGCTGGTCGGTGCACTCTGGAGCATCACCTGCAACGACGCTGCGGCCCACCCGAGCGGCGCCTCGACTGCTTCGCTTGCCCGAACGCTGTCCAAGCGCTTCCCTCTGGGCGGCGCCGAGGCCGTGGCCAACAACCTGATCGGCTGTCCCGGATGGACCGAGTCGTCCGCGGCCATCGCCCACCTGCGTCCGAGCCGGAGCGAGCCGCCACTGGTCATCGGCAACACCTTCGATCCCAACACCCCCTATGCGGTGGCGCAGCGGCTGGCCCCGGCCATCGGTGGCCGGCTGGTCACGTACGTCGGGTACGGGCACAGCTGGCTGCTCAACGGATCAGCCAACGTGTGCATGCAAGATGTGGTGAGCACCTACCTCGTGCAGGGACAGCTGCCCGCTGCCGGCACCCGCTGCACGGCGTCGGCCGCCCAGTAGGGCCTCCATCGGTCCGGAATCGGATCTGACCCGTGGCCGCGCGCATCTGCGGGAGTCGAAGAGGGTCCGACGCTGCCGCGTGCCAATGTGTCAATCGGCAGATGCGTGATCTGGTACACGGGCGAGCAATTCCCCTGCTCGGTCGATTCCAGCCGAGATGTATGGACCGGCGACATCGAGTGCTTCTTCGAGCAGTTCTCCCGCCCGTTCCAATCCCGCAGCGACGTAGGGACCCGCGACGTGGAGTGCCTCTCCTGCCACTTCGAACGCGTCCTCATTCGCTTGACGGAGATAGGGCGTCGCGAGTGCGACGCCTGTCCTGGCGGCGTTGGTCGCGACCTCATTGGCTTGTCGGGCGGCGTCGACGGCAGCCGCGTTGGCTCGACGGGTCGCTCCCTTGGCCGCCTTCCTGGCGCGACGTCCGGCTTTTCTGCTCACGTCTGCCGCCTCCGCGACCGTGTGATGTTCGTGGGGACCGGCGACGATATGACTCTGGGTCACCGCGCTGGCCACCTGACCAAGACGGCGCCGAGCCCTCCACGAAACCGAGGGGGCGCCTTCCGTGTCGACCGCCGCATAGATCAAACCAGCCAGCAGTCCCAAATTCTTGAGAAGTTGCGTCTTCTGCTGTGCTCTCTTTTCGTCATCAGCTTCTTCCCAGAAGCGATGTCCGGCGTACGTGGTTGGCACGATTGAACCGATGAGGGCCAGAGCGGCCAGACGCGGGAACTTCCCCAGAGCAAGGAAGACGCCACCGCCTACTTGGACCATCCCGTTCAATCTGACCAGTGTCAAGGTGTTGTCCGGAGGCGAAGGGAGAGCCTCGAGCGCGTCGTCCCCTCCGGCGGGATGTCGGACGGCATTCCAGCCCTCAGCGATGAAGATCGATGCCAAAAGGGGACGGGCGATACGTCGAGAAAGGCTCACGTATCAGTTATACCCCTCTCGTCGGATTTCCCCCGCCCGTGGTTTGGCGCACCAGGTGGGAGGTGCCGGCCCGGAGCGCGTCAGGCGTTCATGCCGAGATACTCGTGGACCGCCCGCACTGCACTCGAACCCTCCCCGACGGCCGAAGCGACTCGCTTCATCGACCCCAGGCGGACATCGCCGACGGCAAACACGCCCGGCGCCGAGGTCTCGAACGGCAATGGGTCTCTTTCGGAGAAGATGGGACTGTTCAGCGAGGGATCAGGGATCGATCGATCGGTGAGGATAAAGCCCTTCTCATCAAGGGCGACGGCGTCTTGGAGCCAGGAAGTCGCGGGTTCCGCACCGATGAAGCAGAAGAGCGCGACGCATGACGTGGTGGTCCGGTCCCCGGACGGCGTGTGCTCGAGGACCACAGAGTCGAGGTGGCCGTCGCCGCCGAGAGCTCGAACCTCAGTGGATGGCAGCACCTCGATGTTGGGATCGGCGGCAATACGGTCGATCAAATAGCGCGACATGCTTTGCGTGAGGTCGGAACGGCGGATGACGATCGAGACCCTGCTTCCTCCCTGGCTCAGATAGATGGCCGCCTGCCCGGCCGAGTTGCCGCCGCCCACCACCACGACATCGGACCCGCTACACGATCGAGTTTCCAGATCGGTCGCTGCGTAGTAGACGCCGCTTCCCTCGAAACGTTCGAGGTCTGGAATCGCCAGCCGTTGATATCGGGCGCCCGTCGCGATGATCACCGCTCGAGTCGGAACCTCGCTTTGGTCCACCAGCGACACGACGTGAAATCCATGCTCGACCCGCAGGCCCGAGACCTCGCAAGGGCTGACCAGCCAGGCCCCGAGTCGCTGCGCCTGCACGGCCGTTCGTGCGGTGAGATCGGCCCCGGAGACGCCGTTGGGAAACCCCGCATAGTTCTCGATGCGAGAGCTGGAACCCGCCTGGCCGCCTGGACCGATGGCGTCCAGCGCGACCGTATCGAGACCTTCAGAGGCACCATAGACCGAGGCGGCAAGGCCCGCCGGACCGGTGCCGATGACCACCAGATCGAACGTTCGGCCCGGAATGGGGTGGTAGGTCAGTCCCAATTGCTCAGCGAACTGTCCCGGGGTCGGGTGCCGCAGGACCGCCGTTGGGGTGATCACGACGGGTGAGTCGCCCGGGTGAAGACCCTTGCTTGCGAGAAGCACCCCGACATCGTCAGCCTCTTCGAGATCGATCCAGCTGTAGGGCAGTCGATTGCGGCTGGCGAATGTGCGCAAGGCCAACGCCTCACGTGAGAAGCGGGAGCCGATGATCTGAATCGTGTCGGCGACCGAGGTCGTTCGGATCGTTTCCCGCCGGGCGACCAGGGCAGCGAAGATGGTGTCGGATATGGAGGGCTTCGTCGCCATCAGTCGACGGAACGGCTCTTGGGGAATGACCAGCAGCCAACCCGGCTTTGTGGAACGGGCCGTCAGAAAGGTGCGCTGCCCAGTCAGGAGCCCCATTTCGCCGACGAACTGTCCAGCCGTGTACACGACGACGAGCTGCTGGGACTCGTCGTCTTGAACGAGTTCGACCTCGCCCTCAAGCACGACATAGAAATTCGACGCTGACTCGCCCGCATGGTAGAGCACGTCTCCTGTTGCCACTTGGCGTCGCTCTCCGAACTCGGAAAGTTCTTTGAGAACGTCCGGCGGGAAGACGGGAAACCGGCGATCTGAAGGGTCGGCCACCACGATGGGCGATCGATTCCCTCCGTCATGGGCGTTCATGGTCCTGTCACCACGGGATCGACGACACGCAGAAGACAATGACTACCCCGAACGGAGACGGCATTGAAAGCGGGATCCGACCTGTCCATCAGCATTACTTTGGCACTGGGGATGGGGGAGTGCCGACCGATCCGCGAACCGACGGACCACCCACACGTCTGTCTGGGCGGGACCCCGGTTCTACTGCGGTCGACGGTCGACGACCTCCACCCAGTTCAGGCGGGTTCTGACGCCTCTTCAACGGTCAGCTCCGCAGCTGGGTCGGACTCGAGACGAGCGTCGGGAATGGGCTGCCCGGAGCGAACGGAGTGGCCGTAGGTCCCAGCCTTGAGCCGTCCTTCGGCCCGATCGATTGCGGCCAGATGTTCTTCGAGTTCAGATCTCACTGAGTCGTCGGTGCCCTCGGTTGTGAGTGGTTCGGCATTGTCGAACATGTCACCTGGTTCATCGGCTGCCTCCCGGTCGGCTGTACCTTCCTCTCTCAGGTCGGATAACAGCTGTTCTGTGCGGGCGCGCTCCACGCGTAGAAGCTCTTCGGCCTTGGCGTACTCCATCGATTCGAGGTCCCTTTCAGAGTGTGTCTACCGAGGCGGATCCTATTGTCCGTCATTGAAGTCGGGCTATTCCCCGATCAGCGCGACTGCGGCGGGCGGATCGTCCTCCAGAGCTCTGTTCCCTGAGCGCCGATGGCCGAAGGTCCCGCCCGCCTCTCAGCGAGTGGGCTAGCGACGACGCGACGACTCGTTCAGAGAGATTGCTTCCTGGACCAAAGCGGCCAGAGCTCGTTCGTTCACCGCCTCGCCTTCGTGGAAGTCGATTGCCCGTCTGACGTTGCCTTCGAGGCTGGAGTTGAAGAGGCCGGCGGGGTCATTCAGGGAAGCGCCCTTCGCGAAGGTCAGCTTCACGATGCTCTTGTAGGTCTCACCTGTGCAAATCATTCCGTCGTGGTACCACACGGGGACCCCCCTCCACTTCCATTCCTCGACCACGTCGGGATCAACTCGCTTCAGAAGCGCGCGGATCCGAGAGAGCATCTCGCCTCGCCAGTCGCCAAGGTCTTTGATCCTGGCATCAATCATCCGCGACGCGCTCCCATTCCCCTGAGCCGCTGGCACCTGCTTTGCGGCTTTCTTGACCGGAGCCTTTGCGGGCACCTTCTTGGCCGGCACCTTCTTCGCGGCCTTCTTGGCTGGCACCTTCTTGGCCGGGGCCTTGGCCGGCACCCGCTTGGCGGCTTTCTTGGCCGGCACCTTCTTGGCCGGTACCCGCTTCGTAGCCATCTGCACCTCATTTCGTGGGTGGGTCTGTCGAGAACAACGGCCCGCAGTATTTCAGCCGGGCGACCGCATGAGCGGGAAGACGAAGTGTCGTCGGTGCCGACTGCTCCCGTACATCGCT
Organism: uncultured Acidimicrobiaceae bacterium; assembly: GCA_963840435.1. Classification (GTDB taxonomy): domain Bacteria; phylum Actinomycetota; class Acidimicrobiia; order Acidimicrobiales; family RAAP-2; genus Bog-473. The sequence goes on from CAWIYY010000006.1 coordinate 178,798, forward strand.
CGATCACCGAACCGTTCGTCGAGGTTGCCAAGGTCTGTCAGGGGGACTGAGCATTTGGGCGTCGTCGACATCTGGCGGTGGGAGCAGGATTTCTCGCTCATGTCGGACTGTGACGCGAGGCCTGCATTCCGCTGATGGGACTCCCGCCAACTCGACAAATCCGAGGAGGACGGGAACGCAGGACCTGGTCGGAAGCCCGGCCAGAGATGAGCATTTCTTCTCGCAAAGCCTCTAGAAACTCCTCCTGACTGCTACTACCGTTGGAGGCACATCGAAGGGAGCGGGACAGGTGGGAATTCGATCTAGGCGGGTGCTGGGAAGTGTCGTCGCGGCCATGACAGTTCTGTTGGCGTTTCCGGCGCTGGCCGGGGCAACGAGCGGAGGCGCACCTATTGGCCGGACCGACACCGCGGAAGCGGGAGTCGGCGCCACGCCGGCGGGCTGCAACAAGGCGGTCGGCCCACACATCGCTCGCTGCTATCTGAGCCTCGAGCAGGCTCAGCAATCCGCGCTGGCATCTCCAGCGACGACAAGTTCGACGCTCTGCGACGCCAACAAGTCGGCGGGTTGGACCGCGTGCAACCTCGAAACTGCCTACGGGATCAAGAACGACATCACGACCGATGGCAGCGGCAACGTGGTGGCCGTCGTCGAGGCCTACGACGACCCCAATGCAGCGTCGGATCTTGCAACGTATCGGAAAAAGAACAAGCTGCCCGCCTGCACGACGGCCAACGGGTGCTTCGAAAGGGTGAACCAGACGGGTCAGACGAGCAACTACCCGAGTGAGGACAGCAGCGGCGGGTGGGCCAGCGAGACCGCGCTCGACACGCAGATGGTCTCGGCCATTTGTCCGCTCTGCCACATCTTGTTGGTCGAAGCGAACTCCAGCGGGTTCGGGGATCTGGGAACCGCCGAGAACGAAGCCGTCACCCTTGGTGCGCACGTCATCTCCAACAGCTGGGGTAGCGGGGAGTACGACGGCGAGACGGGCTTTGACGCAAATCTCGACCACCCGGGCGTGGACATCACCTACTCCTCCGGGGACGGCCAATATCAGGCCGGCGTTCAGTACCCCTCGGCGTCGCCGTATGTCACCAGTGTCGGCGGCACGCAACTCAAGCCGAAGGCAAACGCACGGGGCTGGAAGGAGACCGCCTGGGTGGGGACCTCCAGCCCGCCGCAGGGGTCCGGGAGTGGCTGCTCGTCCTACGAGCCCAAGCCGACGTGGCAGTCCGACCCCGGGTGCGCGAACCGGATGACCGCCGATGTAAGCGCTGTCGCGTCCAACGTGCTCTTCTACGACTCCTTTAGTCCAAGTGGACCTGGTTGGTACTTCGGATTCGGCACCAGCGTGTCGTCACCGATCATCGCCGGCATGTACGGTCTGGCCAACAATCAGCCGACCTACACCGTTGCCGCCTCGGCCGCCTACACGGCGCCGTCGAGCGACTTCTTCGACATCAAGAAAGGCAGCGAAGGCACCTGTAGCCCGACCTACTTCTGCCAGGCCGGTCCGGGCTATGACGGTCCAACTGGGCTGGGTACGCCGGACGGCATCGGTGGATTCAAGGTCCCGGTGACCGGAGCGCCGACCATCAGCTCGGTGAGCTTCACGGGATCGGCGGCGAATCCCACCGTGACCATCTCCGGCAGCAATCTCGGCTCCGAGCCGGCTGGCAGTTCAGCTGGCTGCAGCACCAGCGGCGACAACTTCCCGGGAAACAGCCTGACCTTTGACGACACCACGGGCAGTTGGGGTGCCGGTACCGGAGGAGACTGCATCGGCCTCGTGGTGAGCAGCTATACGAGCTCGCAGGTGGTCTACCAATTCGGCTCGGGCTACAACTCGTACGGCACCGCGAATAGCGGTGACGCGTACACCTTGACGGTCCAGGGGGTCGCCTTCAGCGGGACGGTCAGCTACAGCTGAGGGGTCGTCGCGGGCCCACTTCCCTCAGCGCATCAACAGCGCAACGAGAGGGCGTCCGGCCTCACGGGTGTCCCGCCGCCGGTCCGTTGCCCCGCAAAGGCGACCGAGCTAGAGGTTTGCGGGGATGTCGGAGGCGATCGCGCCCTGGTGCTGCCGGGTGCCGTTGCGCCGTCTCATTCCGGGACCGACCAGCAACAGGCGTCCCGAGCGAAGGAGGCGGTCGATCTTCTCCTTGGGCATCGGCTGGGCAAACAGGAATCCCTGCGCCTTGGGGCACCCGGCCTCTCGAAGGGTTCGCAGCTGATCCGGCCGCTCGATGCCCTCGGCCACGATGTCGAGGCCGAGAGCCTCGCCGAGTTGCACCAACGTGCGGACCAGCGCAGCACTCTGGACCGAGGTGGTCGCCGTCGTCAGGAAGGATCGATCGATCTTCAGGATGTCGACCGGGAACTGGCGCAGATAGCTGAGCGACGAGAAGCCCGTCCCGAAGTCGTCGATGGCCAGCCGCACCCCGAGTGACTTCAGTTGGCGGAGACGGTGCACGGTGGCATTGGTGTCGACCATGAGGGTCGATTCCGTGATCTCGAGGACGAGTGCGGCCGGGTCGATCCCACTTGTGCGAAGGGCATCGCGGACGACGTCGACAAAGCGATCGGTGGCGAGCTGGACCGGCGAGACGTTCACGGCCACCGTCATCCACGGGAAGGCATAGCGCCACAAGGCACCCTGTTGACAAGCCTCGTTGAGCACCCACCGCCCCACTTCGTCGATGACCCCGATCTCCTCGGCCAACGGGATGAAACGCTCTGGGGAGACCCAGCCCAGGGTCGGATGGTGCCAGCGCAGCAGGGCCTCGACGCCGGTGAACCGGAAGTCGTTCAGGTCGACCACTGGCTGGTAGTACAGCTCGAACTGCTGCTTGCCGAGGGCTCCGTGTAGGTCGATGGCCATCTCGAGTCGTTCGTGCACCGCTGACTGCATCTCGGGGAGGAACAGGGCGGAGCAGTTCTTCCCTCGGGCCTTCGCCTGGTAGAGGGCCACGTCGGCGTTCCGGAGCAGCTCTCCAGCCTCGTACGCCTCACCCATGGCGATGCCGATGGACGCGGTGACGGTGACGTTGCGGCCGTCCAGAAAGAACGGCGTGGCCCGGATGATGTCCAACACGTGTTGGGCCACGATCTCTGGGCCGCCCGTCAGGGAGGCGCCGGCAACGAGGACCACGAACTCGTCTCCACCGATCCGACCCAACGTGTCCACGTCGCGGACGGCCGTACTCAAGCGGGAGGCCACCGCCTGCAGGAGCTCATCACCGACGATGTGCCCAAAGGAGTCGTTGACCTCCTTGAAGTTGTCGAGATCGACGAACAGGACGGCCATTGGTGCCTGTGCCTCTCGAGCCTCGGCGAGCAAATGCTCGGCGCGCTCGAGCAGCAGCGATCGGTTGGGGAGCCCGGTCAGGGCGTCGTGGAGCGCCTGATGACGCAGCTGATCCTCGAGGCGACGACGTTCCGAAACGTCCTGAGCCATGACCAGAACGCAGCCACGACCGTTGAACACCAGGCGGTGGGATGCGATATCGACATCGATCAGTAGGCCGTCCTTGGTGAGGTGGCGCCAGGAGCCGGAGTCCTCGAGATCGTTCCGCGAGCCCGAAAGAGTGCTTTCCAGCTTCGGGACGTCCTCGGGGGGCCGGATCTGGGTGATCGTCATGGACAGGAACTCTTCACGCGAATAGCCGTAGTGAATCAGCGCAGCCTCGTTGACCTCGACGAAGCGCAAGGTCTGGACGTCGTAGACCCACATCGGGTGGGGATGGCGCTCAAAGAGCATGCGGAAGTCCTCCTGGGACTTGCGCAGGGCCTCCTCCGCATTCTTGCGACCCGCAATGTCATGCGCGAACGCGTGGAACCGGACCCCATCGGTGTCCCGGGTGCGCCAGAAGGTCTGCTCTATGGGGAACGTGCGCCCGTTGCGATGCTGCGCCATGAGCTCCTGGCGCCGGCCGAGCACCGGTGACTCGCCGGAGACGGCGAGCTCGGCCAGACCCTGATTTGTACGGTCAGTGTTGCGATCGGCCTCGGGGAGGATGAGATCTTCACCGCGACGACCGATTGCTTCGGCGCGGGTCCAACCGAAGAGCACCTCCGACTGCGAATTCCAATCGGTGACGATGCCGAGTTCGTCGATCTCGATGTAGGCGTCGTTGGCGGTCTCGAGGGTTGAGCGAAGGCGCTCTTCGGAATGGCGAAGAGAGGTCTCTGCCGCTGCGAGGTGCCCCGCACTGATGCCGAGCAGGGCGATGACGAAGAGGGTGGCCAGTGCCGTCAGGGCCGCAAGGCCGTACTCATCGGGCGGCTGGATGAAGGTCGGGGCCAGGTTCAGGCTCACCGCGGTCTGACCGGCGACGACAGCCGCCGCCACCCAGGCTGCGATCTCAGGCCATGGATTGCCCTCGGCGACCGTGAGGTTGTCGCGGGCGACGAAGACAAAGGCGAGCGTGAGGGCGGGCCCCCAGCCGGTGAGGTACATGAGGGTGGTGGCCAACGCGACCTGGACGGCGATCCGCAGGTGCAGCCGCCGTCGTGAGGGTGCCGTGACGTAGAAGAGATGAGCGCTCCACGAGAGGAAGTAGCCCACCACGATGGCGACGACCAGCAGCCAGAGAGGCTCCCTCGCCGTCACGTGAAAGCGCTCCAGCCACCAGAGGGAGATGGCGGTTGCGACGACGATGACGAAGACGAAGCGGGTCACGGGCAGCGCCCACTCCGCCCGAACGCGGGCGGACAGCCTGGAACCCTCCGGCGTGGCGACCGTGTTCACATGGTAAAAGTCGGCATCCGGGCCTGTTGGCCAAAGGGAGCCCAACGCCGAGAAGTCAATTGTTGTTGAAGACTTGTCTTTTCGTCATTTCGCCGTCCCGATCCACGAGAATGTCGAGAACACGCAGGTCAACCAGCCGAACCAGGCCAAATTGCGAGCCCCCAGGGTTTCTCCGGGATCGGCAGCAGCCGGCGGGTCAGTGGCGTCGAGTGGGTGCCAGCCCGATGGCCCGGACGAAATGGTTGATCTGGCGATTGCCCTCCCGGTAGATCACCCGCCGGGCATCGCGCTGTGCCGCACCGGAGGCGGCACCGCCCAAGCCGCCTCGCTGGTAGCCGTGCTCGACCGCCTCGACGTTCCCGAGGTCGCGGGCCAGGCGGTAGAGCTGGGAGCGGGTCGTGCTCACTGGTGAGCACTCTCCTTGATCGCCCTGTCAGCCAGGATGATCCTCTGCACGATCGCCCGAAGCTGCTCGGGGTCCTCGGTCGTCTCCAGCTGGCCGAGCTCGTCAGGGCTCACGCCGACGCAGCCCAGGCCGGCGTCGTTGAAGGCGGACCGGCGCCAATAGAGCCAGGCATCGCCGTCCTCGTCCTCGCCCTGCTCCTCGACCGCGTTGATCAGGGCGACCAGCTCGATCTGGCCCTGCGCGTCGACGTCGTATTCGATGAACAGCATTGGCCGCTACCTCCCGCTCCAGACTGCAGCCGACCGCAGCAGGTTAGACATTCCGGGCCCGCGGGCATATCGGGTGCCGATGGACATGGGGTGGTCGGCAGGGGTCGGACAGGCCGGAGGGCGTCATCGTTCTGTCAGGTTGGTCCCGTAGCGTTCGTTCCAGCCCCATGCACGGCCGATACCGCAACGAAAGCTCCGACGGACTCCCTCGCCGTCCACCCACCCTCACGGGTGCTGGGAATCGGCACCACCGGGCTGAGCCGTTCGGACGTCGAGACAGGCCGGTGGCTCTCTGGTCGCAGGCGCCCCGGCTAAGTTCAGCCGTTCCCAACCGATCTCGTTCGGAAGCAAGGTAGGACGTGGAGCACATACTCGGGCCCCTGAGCCATGCGACGGTTCTCGGTGCGAGCTTCGAGCACTTCTTGGGGCAGTGGGGCTACCTGGGAATCCTCGTCCTCAGCTTCATCTCGGCCATGGGCCTGCCCGTCGGGGCCGAGGTGGCGGTGATCTACGGGGGCGTCCTGGCCAGCGGGCAGGTGACGGGCGAGAAGCCGCTCAACGTGGTCGTGGTGATCGTGGTGGCCCTGCTGGGCGAGCTGCTCGGCGACGTCGCCGGCTACTCCATCGGCAAGTACGGCGGACGGCCCCTGGTCGACAGGTTCGGCAAGTTCGTCCTCCTCACCCACAAGGACCTGGACCGGGCCGAGGCCTGGTTCGCCGCGGCGCGGCGAGCCGTTCGCCCTGTTCGGGCGCTTCATCCCGCTCTTGCGCTCCTTCGTGTCCTTCGCCTGTGGACTGGGCGAGATGGCCTTCGCCAAGTTCATGCTCTACACGTTCGTCGGCTCTGCCATCTGGGTCACGGCCCTGGCCTTCGTGGGCTACAGCCTCGGATCGAGCTACGAACACGTGCTCAAGGCCTTCAACAACGTCGGCTACGTGTTCGGCGTCCTCTTCGTGCTCGCCGTGGTGGCCGGCCTGGTCTACCGCTGGCGGGAGTACCGCAAGCAGGTGGCCGAGCAGGCGTCCGAAGCGGACGCCTGAGGGGGATGCCTGAGGGGGATGCCTGAGGCGTCCGCCGAGGGGGGCCTGAGGCAGAGTCGGCCCGACCCCCGGAACCCAGGCCCGGCGGCCCGTCGGGGCCGAAATCGACGTCGATGCAACCGGAATGCGACGGAACGGTGACACGACCAGGTCAGAGTAGGTATCCGGGCGGGCATTCGACCCCGAAAAGGGCTGAATGGCACAGAAAACCGCTCAGAGGGCGTTGATCAAAAATTGCGCCGGTGTTACCTTCCTGGCAGGGTCCGGGGGGGAGAGAGCGGGTATGGCGATGCTGCGGGGCAGAACCCGATCTTCACATCGTGGGCGCGGGGTGCGCTGGGGGGCGATCCTCACCGGCGTCGTCGCCACCGGCCTCCCGCTGCTGGCCCTGCCCAGTCCGTCTTTGGCCGGGGCGTCCGGCGGAGCGACCGCCAAGTACATCATCTCCTCGCCTTCGGGGGACCTCTCCTCGGTCACGAATGCCGTGGCGAGCGTCGGCTCCTCGGTCAACTCCGATCTCTCCGTCGTCGGCGTCGCCACGGCGCAGCTCGACCCGGCCCAGGCGTCGTCGCTGGCGGCCCAGCCCGGCGTGGTCGTCACGCCGAACCTCCCGGTCCAGGTGCAGGGCACGATCGGCCCGCCCGGCCGTGCGCCGGCGGCGGTCTTCCCCGAGCAGACCGGGGCGTCACAGCTCTGGGCCCAGGGCGACACCGGCCAGGGCGTGAACGTGGCCGTGCTCGACACCGGCATCACGCCGCTGCCCGACTTCGCCGGTCGACTGGTCGACGGTGTCGACCTGTCCGGCGGCAACAACCCCTGGAGGGACAAGTACGGGCACGGCACGTTCGTGGCCGGCCTGATCGCCGGCGACGGCGCCTCCTCGAACGGCCAGTACATGGGCGAAGCGCCCGGTGCCGGTCTTGTCTCGGTCAAGGTGGCGGGCGCCAGCGGCAGCACGACCCTGGCCACGGTGATCGCGGGCGTGGGGTGGACCATTGCCCACGCGGCGGTGGACAACATCCGGGTCCTGAACATGTCACTCGGCTACCTCCCGATCACGTCGACCGTGCTCGACCCGCTCGACCAGGCGGTGGAGCAGGCGTGGGAGGCCGGCATCACGGTGGTCGTGTCCGCCGGCAACTCGGGACCCGGGAACGGGACGATCCTCTCCCCGGGCGACGACCCCTTGGTCATCACGGCCGGGGCGGTCGACGACGGCGGTCAGACGACCCCGGCCGACGACACCATGACGACCTTCAGCAGCGTGGGCCCGACCAACCCCGACGGCTGGTTCAAGCCCGACCTGGTGACGTCGGGCCGCTCGGTCGTCAGCCTGCGCGACCCGGGTTCGACCATCGACCAGCAGAACCCGTCGGCCCGCATCGGCAACGCCAACTTCGTCGGCTCGGGCACCTCGTTCAGTTCGGCCATCACGAGCGGCGCCGCCGCCCTGCTGCTGTCGGCCGACCCGACGTACACGCCCGACACGGTCAAGGGCACGCTGCTCGGCACGACGCTTCCCGGCCCGGTGGGCAACCCCTTCGTGGACGGGCACGGCATCCTCGACGTGGCCAACGCCGTGGCCTCGGGAGCCATGACCGTGTCCCAGACGCCGCCGACGCAGGCCACCGCCATGGGCAGCACGGTGGCGCTCGGGGTCAGCGGCGAGGACTCGTCGTGGAACCCGGCCAACTGGACCGGCTCGGCCTGGAACGGCTCGGCCTGGAACGGATCGGCCTGGAACGGCTCGGCCTGGAACGGCTCGGCCTGGAACGGCTCGGCCTGGAACGGCTCGGCCTGGAACGGCTCGGCCTGGAACGGGTCGGCCTGGAACGGCTCCGCTTGGAACGGCTCGGCCTGGAACGGGTCCGCCTGGAACGGGTCGGCCTGGAACGGGTCCGCCTGGAACTGACCGAGCTGAGCTCGAGCAGGACGCCCGCCGGCGGGACTGGAGTGTCTTGAAACTTCCGAAGACATCGAGGTTGGTGATCGCGGCGTGGGCGCTGGCCGGACTGGTGGCGCTCGGCATCGCGCTGGACCGGACCCTGTCCGCCGGCTGGCCGGGCGCCACGGCCATCTGGTTCGCCTCGGTCTTCGCGGTGGTCATGGCGATCAGCTGGATCTGGCCCATCACCCTCTACATCGGTGGCGAGTCGGACGCCATCGACTTCGACGAGGGGTTCCTGGTGCTGTTCCTCCTCCTCATCCCCGCTCCCATGACCGTGCTGGTCTTCGCGGCCGTGACCATCGCGGGCCAGGCCATCAAGCGGCGGCCCTTGGCCAAGTCGATCTTCAACGTGGGCCAGGTCGTCACCTCGGCCGGCGTGGGCGCCCTCGTCTTCGTGCTCCTGCACGGATCCTCCGACACGGTCGGCTACGCCAAGGTCGGCGCGGCCATCGTCGGCGCGCTCTGCTACTTCGTCGTCAACACCGGGTCCATGGTGACCATCATGACGACGCTCGGGACGCCCTGGCGCAGCGTGGTCTTCGGCGGGATCGAGGGCAAGGTCCTCATCGCGGCGGGCGGCATCTGCGTGGCCATCCCGGCCGGGCTGCTGCTGTCCCAGCACCCCCGCTACCTGCCCGTCGCCCTGCTGCCGGCCGTCATCCTACGTTTCGTCGGCGCCGGACACTTCTTCGCCCGGCACGACCGGGCCCGGCTGCACGGGCTCTTCGAGGCCACGCTCGACGTCAACCGCAGCATGGGGACCGACGAGACGACGACGGCCGTCCTCAACGCCGCCTCCAGCCTGCTCCGCTCACCCGACGCCTCGCTCGGTGCCAGCGCACCGAGTGGCGACGAGCTGGCGGCGGCGATGGACGTGGGCGACGACACGCTCTGGCTCCGGGTGGCCGGGCGCAGCCAGACCGAACCCTTCGACGACGCCGACCAGACCCTGCTCGAGGCGCTGGCCTCGGTGGGATCGATCGCGCTGTCCAACACCAACCTCTACGCCGAGGTGCAGCAGCAGAAGGACAAGCTCGCCATCATCACGAGCAGCCTGGGTGAGGGCGTGTGCGCCGTCAGCGAGGCCGGGCAGATCACCTTCCTGAACCCGGCCGGGGCCAGCATGCTGGGCTGGTACACCGTCGGTGCGGGCGAGGACGACGGCCCGGTTCCGCCGGCGCAGGAGACGCCCCGCTTCCTGCTCGACCCGGCCATGCGGGCCATCGCGCTGCGGCGCAACGTCACCAGCTACGACACCCGATTCGACCGGCCGGACGGCTCGCACTTCCCGGTCACCATGACGGCGTCGCCCGTCGTCGGCGGCTCGGCACCGTCGGGGGCGGTGATCGTGTTCCGCGACACGTCGGAGCGCAAGGCGTTCGAGGAGCAGCTGGCCCGGCACGCCTTCCAGGACGCGCTCACCGGCCTGGCCAACCGCCGCCTCCTGCTCGACCACCTCGACCACGCGCTCTTGCAGGCGGACCGCAACGGCAGCCAGGTGGCGGTGCTCTTCTGCGACATCGACCGCTTCAAGGTGGTCAACGACAACCTGGGCCACCAGGTGGGGGACGAGCTGCTGCGGGTGATCGGCGAGCGCCTGCGCCGCGCCGTGCGGCCCGGCGACACGCTGTCGCGCTTCGGCGGGGACGAGTTCGTGATCCTCCTCGAGGGCATCATGCTGCCCGACGACGCCAGCGACGTGGCGAACTCGGTCCTGGGTGCGCTGCACGACCCGATTGTGCTCAGCGCCGGCCACGAGGTGGTGGCCACCATGAGCATCGGCGTGGCGCTGAGCGAGTACGGCAAGTCGCGCGACGACCTGCTGCACGACGCGGACGTGGCCATGTACCGAGCCAAGGACCGCGGCCGCGGCGGGCAGGTCGCCATGTTCGACGTCGACCGCATGGGTGGTCGTTCGGCCGGCCGCCTCGATCTCGACACCGCGCTGCACCACGTCATCGAGCGGGGCGAGGTCGAGGTCCATTACCAGCCGCTCGTGTCGCTGACCGACCGGCGCATCCTCGGGGCCGAGGCGCTGGTGCGCTGGAACCACCCGGACCACGGGATGCTCCTGCCGACCCAGTTCATCCAGCTGGCCGAGGACAACGGCACCATCCTGCCGATCGGCCGCCTCGTCCTGGAGGAGGCCTGCCGCCAGATCAGGGAGTGGTCGCAGCGCTTCGGGACGAGGCTGCAGATCGGGGTCAACCTCTCGGCCCGCCAGTTCCAGCAGGTGGGCCTGGCCGAGGAGATCACCGAGGTGCTCCGGACCACCGGCATCGATCCGTCGCAGCTGTGCCTCGAGATCACCGAGAGCCTGGCCATGGACGACGTCGACCTGACGACCAGCATTCTGAGCACGCTGCACACGCTCGGGGTCCGCCTGGCCATCGACGACTTCGGGACGGGGCACTCCTCGCTCGGCTATCTGGCCCGGTTCCCGATCGACGTCGTGAAGATCGACCAGAGCTTCGTGCGCGACATCGACAAGGACCCGGTGAAGTCGGCCATCGTGTCCGCCGTGGTGGCGCTGTCCCAGGCCATCGACTCGACCACGGTGGTCGAAGGGGTCGAGACGGCGGCCCAGCTCGAGGAGCTCCGCAGCCTCGGCTGCGACGTTGCCCAAGGCTTCTACTTCGCCCGTCCGGTGTCGGCCGCCGCCTTCGAGCGGCTGCTCACTGCGAGCACCAGCCCGAACCCGACCGGCCCACCCGAGCTGCGCGTCGTGCGGGGCGGGGAGGCCGTCGCCGGCTAGTTCGGCCGGGCCCAGGTGCGCGTGGCGTCCAGAGCGCGGCAGCGGCTCTGCACGTCGGGGTGCTCGTCAGCGCCGGCGTCGTCCCGCTTCGTCGGTGCTCGTGAAATCCGGTGCTTTGACAACGGCGAGTGCGAAGAGGAGCCCGCAGAAGGCGATCCCTTCACCGGGACCGTGGAGCACACCCTGTGCAGCGGCTTCCTTGCGGTACGCCCACCCTGGGCTGCAGCACCGGTGCGGGTCAGGGGTACCATGCTCGGGATGTCGGAGAGCACCGCGACGGCCCGCTCGGATCCCGACGCGGCAGGCGGCGACCGGCCGCTCCGGGTGCTCATGGCCAAGGTGGGACTCGACGGCCACGACCGCGGGTTGCGTGTCGTGGCCCGCATCCTGCGCGACGCCGGCTGCGAGGTCGTCTACGCCGGCCTGCGCCAGTCACCCGAGAGCATCGCGGCCATGACGGTCCAGGAGGACGTCGATGTGGTCGGCGTCTCGATGCACAACGGTGCCCACCTCACCCTGGCCCCCGCGGTGGTGGGAGCGCTGCGCCAGGCCGGGCTGGAGACCCCGGTGGTGGTCGGGGGCATCGTGCCGCCCGGCGACGTGCCGGTGCTGCTGGCCGACGGGGTGGCGGCGGTGCTCGGACCGGGCGCCTCGAACGAGGACGTGGTGGCGACCGTGCGGGCCGCCGCCGCGTCCCGTTAGCCGGCGGTCGTCTGGAGCAGCGCCTGCTGCAGGAGCGGCACCACCTCGTGCCAGTCGGCCACGATGCCGATGTCACAGTGCTCGAAGACCGGTGCGGTCGGGTCGTGGTTGACGGCGAGGATGGTCCCCGCACTGCGCACGCCGACCATGTGGTTGAACTTCCCGCTCAGGCCGACGGCCACGTAGAGGCGCGGCGCGATGGAGCGCCCGGTGATGCCGACCTGGCGGGCCCGGGGCGCCCACCCCTGGTCGGTGACCTTGCGGGTGGCGGCCAGCTCCGCCCCGAGCAGCGCGGCCAGGGGTGCCAGCTGCTCGTACTCGTCCGGGGCCACGCCCGTCCCGACGCCGATGACCACCTCGGCCCGGCTCAGCGTCTCGACGTCGTCGTTGCGCCGCTCGGCGAGGAGCTGGACCTGACCCCACGCCGGCACCGAGCGGGTGGTGCGGGCGGGGGCCGCGCCGTCGGCCGGCACCGGGAGGGGGAGAACGCCCGGGCGCACCGTGACCATGGAGGTCCCGCTGCGGCAGGTGATGTCGGCCACCAGCGCGCCGGCGAAGGCCGGCTTGGCCGCCACCAGCGTGCCGTCGTCCGAGACCGAGAGGGCCACCGCGTCGCCCACCAGGCCCGAGCCGGTGGCCGCCGCCGCCCGGGCCGCCACCTCCCGGCCGAACGACGTGCTCGGGGCCAGGAGGGCCCAGGGCCGCCGCTGGCGGACGTACTCGGTCACGGCCCGGGCCACGTCACCGGGCAGCGCGGAGCCGCCCAGGGTGCAGAGGACGTCGACCCCGCTTCCGGCGATGGTGGCTCCCTCGACGGCGGCGGCGCCCGGCGCCAGGACCTCGACGGTGCCGCCGACGATCCCGGCCAGTCCCGCCGCCGCCCCGACGAGCTCGGCACCCACCTGGGGCCGGCCCGGCTCGAGCAGCACGGCCAGCACGCGGTCGCCGGCCGGACGCTCGACGCGAGCGCGTTCGGCCGGCGGCGGATGGGGCGCCGGGACGGTGAGCGCCCCGCGCTCGACCAGGGACCGGACGGCCGCCCGGACCTGCTCGTCCACCGGACCGTCGAGCACCCGCAGCGTCCGGCTGTGCTCCATCGGGTGGGTCGGGCCGACCACGGTCGGGCTCCCGGGCTCGCCCCAGGGGCCGGGGCCGAGGTCGGCGGCACCGACGCGGGTGATGCGCTCGGCGGGCACGGCGGCCCTGCCCTCGGGGGCCACCTTGCACGGGTCGCACAGCCGCTCGGCCACCGCCAGGACGGCCGGCAGCGCCACCTCGACCTCTGCGCTGCCGTCGTCCAGTTCGAGCTCGAGGCGGAGCCGGTCGCCGAGGTCCTCGAGCCGTTTCACCGCGCCGGCGAAAGGCAGCCCGAGCAGCTCGGCCAGCTCCGGCCCGACCTGGCCGGTCTCGCCGTCGAGCGAGTTGCGGCCCACCAGGACGAGGTCATAGGGGCCGCTGCGTTCCAGCGCGGCGGCGAGGGCCCGGGCCGTGGCCAGCGTGTCGGAGCCGGCGAAGGCCTCGTCGCAGACGTGCAGCCCGCTGTCGGCTCCCCAGGCCACCGCCTCGCGCAGGACGTCCTCGGCGCTGGGCGGGCCGAACGTCACGGCGGTGCAGGTGCCGGCCGTCTCGCGGGCGAGGGAGACCCCCTCGGCCACGGCCCGCCGGCAGTAGGCGTTCATCTCGAGCTCGGGACCGTGGCGTACCAGGCGACCGTCCTCGAGCCGCATCGACTCGGCCAGCGGGATCTGCTTGGCCAGCGACGCGACGCGGAGCGGGCTGCCCGCGACCCGTTCCGCGTCGTTCACGAGCCGGGGCCGCCGCTCCGGGTCAGCACCAGCTCGGGCGCCGGTTCGTCGACGGCCGGCGTGTGGACGTAGCGCTTGCCCCGGGTCCACGAGGCGGCGGCCGCGGCCAGGCTCATCACGATGGCGAAGTCGAAGGCGGCGTGCAGCCCCTTGGAGAAGGGGCTGGCGATGAGGCCCGGGAAGAAGCTGTGCTTGGCCAGTGCCGCCTGCTGGGTCGCGCTCAGGTGCGCGATGGTGCCGGCCCCGACCAGGTGCTGGACCGGGTTGTAGCCCAAGAAGGCGGAGAACAGGGTCGAGATCGGCGGCAGCTGCGAGGCCTGTTCCGCCACGTGCGCGGGTACGCCGTGGGCCAGCAGTCCGGCGGAGACGTTGTGGGGGAGCGCGGCGGACAGGCCGAGGATCATCAGCGAGAAGAAGATGCCGATGGAGATCACCTGCGCCGAGTTCTGGAAGGTCGTGTTCATGCCCGATCCGGCCCCGCGGTGCTCGGGCGGCAGCGCGTTCATCACACCGGCGCGGTTGGGTGCGCCGAACGACGCCATGGTGAAGCCGGTGAAGAAGAGGATGACGGCGAAGGTCGGGTAGGAGAAGTTGATCGGGAGCGCCTCGAGCAAGGCGAAGCAGATGGCCGCGCCGATCATGCCGCCGGTGGCGAAGGGTCGCGGCCCGTAGCGGTCTGAGAGCACACCCGAAATCGGCCCGGCGATGAGCATGCCCACGGTGAGCGGGATGATGGCGATGCCGGCCCACAGCGGGGTCGACGAGAACGAGTAGCCGTGCAGCGGCAGCCAAATGCCCTGGAGCCAGATGATCAGCATGAACATGAGGCCGCCCCGGCTGATGGCGGCCAGGAAGCTGGCGATGATGCCCGCGGTGAAGGCGCGGATCTTGAAGAGGCGGAGCGTGAACATCGGTTCGCGCGACGCGGACCTCGATGATGCAGAAGATGACCAGGAGGACGACGCCCAGCGTCAGCGCGCCGATGACCCGTGGGCTGGTCCAGCCCATGGCGTGCCCGCCGTAGGGCTCGATCCCGTACGTGATGCCGACCATGATGCTGACGAGCCCGAGGGCAAAGGTGGCGTTGCCCCACCAGTCGATGTGGGCCGAGCGGCGCTGGCCCAGCTCGCGCAGCTGCAGGTAGCCCCAGATGGTGGCGAAGAGCCCGATGGGCACCGAGACCAAGAAGATGAGGCGCCAGTTGATCGGGGCCAGGAGGCCGCCCAGGATCAGCCCGATGAAGGAGCCGCTGAACGCGGCCGCCTGGTTCACTCCGAGGGCCATGCCCCGCTGGTTCTCGGGGAAGGCGTCGGTGAGGATGGCGGCCGAGTTGGCCATGAGCATGGCCGCCCCCACACCCTGGAAGATGCGCATGATGATCAGGTACAACCCGGCGGCGTCGCCGGTCAGCCAGCACACGCTGAGGAGGAGCGAGAAGAAGGTGAAGACGGCGAAGCCCAGGTTGTACATGCGGACCCGCCCGTACATGTCGCCCAGCCGCCCCAGCGTCACGACGAGCACGCTGGTGGTGACGAGGAAGCCCAGGATCATCCAGAGCAGATAGAAGCTCTGGCCCGGGAGCAGCGGGTTGATGCCGATGCCCCGGAAGATGTCGGGCAGCGAGATCAGGACGATGGACCCGTCGATCGTCGCCATGAGCATGCCCAGGGTGGAGATGAACAGGGCCACCCACTTGTAGTTGTCGGGCAGCGGCCCGGTCGGGTCGGGGCGGCGCAACCAGCTCGGTCGGGCCGTCACCCTCGCACCAGCCCGAGGGGCGGGCAGGGCGCCGTGACCGATGTCGGGACATGGAGCGGCGAGGGGGTGAAGCGTCTGATGACCCCAAACCTACCCGCGGGAGGGGCGCCCCCGGCCCGCGCTAGCGACCGACGGCCGCACCCTCGGGGCTGCGTGGGTCGGACGCGCCGACGACGTGCGACGTCCCGGCGACCGAGGTCACGGCGATGATCTGGGCGCAGCCGACCGCGGTCGGGTCGAAGGCCCGGATGGCCTGGACCCGGTGTCCGCGCTGGCGCAGGCCTTCCACCCAGCCGGCGGGCGCGTCCGCTTCGGCCAGCACGGTCAGGTCGTCGCCCCACCAGAGGCGGAACGGTCCGGCGGCCGGTGCGTCGAGGGACAGGCGCGGCGCGGCGATGGCCGAGGCCGGGTCCTGGCCGGACCGGAGCATCCGGGCCAGCAGCTGGACGAGGATCTGCGGCTGGGCGTCGCCGCCCATGGCGCCCACGAGGTGGCTCAGGCTCCCGCCCGCCCCGGTCACCAGCATGGGGGAGAGGGTGTGGGGCGGGCGCCGGCGCGGGCCGACCTCGGCCGGGTGGCCCTCGAGGAGCGAGAAGCCGACACCCCGGTTGTGGAGGAAGACGCCGGTCGTCGGCTCCACCAGGTGTGAGCCGAAGTCCAGCGCGTTGGACTGGGTGAGGGACACGCCGAGGCCGTCCCCGTCGATGGCGCAGAGATGTGTGGTGTCCCCGTCCCCGATGCGGGCGACCGCCGGTCCCGCCGGGCCCGGAGCGTGGGTCACGTCGGGTGGGGCGGCCTGATCCGCCGAGATGCGAGCGGCCGCCGCAGCCAACCGAGCCGGGTCGAGGAGAGCAGTCCCGTCCGCGCCGTCGAAGAGCAGGTCGGGGCGGTCGTGCCCGACGGCGCGCCAGGACTCGACCATCAGGTGGGCCCAGGCCGGGTCGTCGGGCTCGGTGCCCAGCCCGGCCGCCTCGGCCACGGCGGCGCCGGCCAGGGTCAGGTAGCCCTGGGAGGGTGGGGGCACCGTCCACAGCTCGTGGCCCCAGGCGGTCGTGCGAAGGGGGTCGCACCACTCGGCCACCGACGTCTGGAAGTCGCCCGGTGCGAAGTGGCCGGCGCCCAGGTCGAGGAGTCCGCGCCCGAACTCGCCGCCGTAGAAGGCGGTCCGCCCGCCCGCCGCCAGGGCGCGCAGCGTACGGGCGATGCCGGGCAGGCGGACGCGCTGGCCGATCTCCAACGGGCCGCTCGGGCAGAGCTCCTGCGCGCCCGGCAGGGCGTGGACCAGGCTGCTGGCCAGGGCCAGCATGATCGAGGCCGGGAACCCGTCCTCGGCCAGCTCGATCGCCGGGGCCAGCACGTCGGCCCAGGGCAGCCGGCCGTAGCGCTCCTGGAGGGCCAGCCAGCCGTCGACGGCACCGGGCACCTGCACGCTGCGGATGTCGCCCCGCAACGGCATGGTGGCCAGCCCCTCCGCCCGCATCCGGGCCGGATCGGACCCCGAGCCGGCCCGGCCCACGCCGAGGAGGGCCTCGGGTGCGGCGCCGGGAGCGCAGACCATGGCCAGCATGTCGCCGCCCAGGCCGCAGAGGTGCGGCCCGACGACCGCCATGGCGGCGGCGGTGGCCACGGCGGCGTCGGCGCCCGAGCCGCCCTGGGCCAGCACGGTGATGCCGGCGGACACCGCCAGTTGATCGGCGGCGGCCACCAGGCCGCGCGCCGGACGCGCGAAGCGAAGGGAGCGAGGGGGAGGCTCATGTCAGAGGACCACCACGGAGCGCAGCACCTCGCCGCGCTGCATGCGGCCGAAGGCGGCCTCGACGCCGTCGATGCCGATCGTCTCGCTCACGAAGCGGTCGAGGTCGAGCCGCCCGTCGAGGTAGAGGTCGACGAGCACCGGGAAGTCGCGCGAGGGGAGGCAGTCGCCGTACCAACTCGGCTTCAGTGCACCGCCCCGCCCGAAGAACTCGATCATCGGCAGGTCGATCTTCATGTCGGGCGTGGGCACGCCGACCTGGACCAGCGTGCCGGCCAGGTCGCGGGCGAAGAAGGCCTGTTCCATCACCTTTGGATTTCCCACCGCCTCGATGCACACGTCGGCCCCGTTGCCGCCGGTGACCGCGCGCACCGCCTCGACGGGATCGGACGCGCCGGCGTCGACGGTGTGGGTGGCCCCGAACTGGCGGGCGAGCTCGAGCTTGCCCGGGTCGAGGTCGACGGCGATGATCACGGCCGCCCCGGCCAGCTTCGCCCCGGCGATGGCGGCACATCCGACGCCGCCGCAGCCGAAGACGGCGACCGAGTCACCCAGCCCCACGTTCCCTGTGAACATCGCCGCGCCGAGGCCGGCCATCACGCCGCACCCGAGCAGGCCGGCCGCCTCGGGCCTGGCCGCCGGGTTCACCTTGGTGCACTGCCCCGCCGCCACCAGTGTCTTGTCGGCGAAGGCGCCGATGCCCAGCGCGGGGGAGAGGGGCGTCCCGTCGGCCAGCGTCATCTTCTGGGTGGCGTTGTGCGTGGCGAAGCAGTACCAGGGCCGTGCCACGCCGGCAGGCCCGGCACTCGCCGCACACGGCGCGCCAGTTCAGGACCACGAAGTCGCCCGGCGCCAGGTCGCCCGGCCCGGAACCGACCGACTCGACGACGCCCGCCGCCTCGTGGCCGAGCAGGAAGGGGAAGTCGTCGTTGATGCCGCCCTCGCGGTAGTGCAGGTCGGTGTGGCAGACGCCACAGGCCTGGACCGCGACAACCGCCTCACCGGGTCCGGGGTCGGGGACGATGATCGTCTCGAGGCTGACCGGCGCGCCCTTGGCCTTGGCCACCACTCCGCGCACTTCGGTTCCCATGCAGGCTCCTCCTGGTCGGCGAGCCCACATGATGCCCGATCGGACTCAGTGCGGCGGGCTGAACATGCAGAAGGGATGGCCGTCGAGGTCGGCGTAGACGTAGAGCGGCTCTTCGGGGTCGTCGAAGCGGTCTTCCAGGACCCGCGCCCCGAGGGCGAGGGCGCGTGCGTGCTGCTCGGCCAGGGCGGCCGGGTCGGATACGAAGAGGTCGAGGTGCAGTTGCTGGGGCCGCTCCGTCCCGGGCCAGGTCGACGGGGGGAGCGACTCAACCTGCTGGAGGGCAAGGTGCGGGCCACCCGCCGGGTTGTCGAGGACCAGCCAGTCCCGGGCTGCAGGATCGTCCTGGCCGACCGGGGGCGGTTCCGAGCCGGCGTGGTAGGTGAAGCCCAGGAGCTGGCGGTAGAACTCGGCCGCGGCGCGGGCGTTCGTGGTGTCGATCGCGACCCCGCGCAGGGTGGGGACGCTCTGTCGAGTGGTCATGTGGCCATCAAAGCACGGGCCTGTGCCGACTTACGAGGGCCACGGGCGTTGTTCGACGCTCTTGGCGGCACGGGTTAGGAGAAAGCAGATGGTCCAGCAGTGGATGGGCGAGGCGACCGCCCACACGGGCCGGGCGATCCGTCGGTCGAAGTGCACCGTGGTGACCCATTCGACGACCGCGTCGTCGACCGCCACGACGTTGCGCGCCGACAGCAGCGGGGACTCGGCGGACAGGGTGATGGTGTCGGGACGTTCGTCCACCGCGGCGATGACCCAGCCCGCCACGTGGTCGGGTGCGTGGCGGGAGGCGAGACGAAGCCTGAGCGCGACCCGCCACCCCACCTCGACGAAAAGGCGCAGCGCGGCCGGCCCCTGCTCGAAGACGGCGCGGGCCCACTCCTCGGGAGTGAGCGCCCGGGCCAGCGGCGTGACGAGCGCGAAGCGCGAGCGCGTCGGCAGAGCCGCTCCGGGCCAGAGAGGCGGGAAGATCGATCCGGCGGGCCCGGCCCACGTCCACGGGACGCAGCCTACGGACGGTCTCGTGGTCCCGCTCCTGGCGCGCTCGAGACTTAGGGTGACCGGGATGGTCCAGGCCCAGCTGGAGGTTCCGAACGGCTGGCGCCGCCTGGGCGGGCGCGGCTTCGGGCCGTTCGTGACCCGGGAGCTGCTGGGCCGGCCCGATGGCACCCAGGTCACCTGGGAATCCCGCTGGCATCGCAAGCACCCCCGGCGCACACCGTCCGGCTCCACGTGGTGGGCGCCGCGCGCCATGGGGTGGTGGATCGGCGTCCTGTTCGCCATCGGGTCGGTCTGCTTCGCCATCGGATCGTTTCCGGCGTACACCACGACGGTCGGGACCAACGCGGACGACCTGACCTATTTCATCGGTTCCATCTTCTTCACCACCGCCGCGTTGCTCCAGTACTACGAGGCCGCCTCGACGTCGGCCGGCGTGAGCGGCACGCCCCGCCGAGGATTCCGCTCGCTCTTCACGGTGCAGCAGCGCCGCATCGATTGGTGGGCCAGTCTGATCCAGCTCGCCGGGACGCTCTGGTTCAACCGGACGACCTTCGCCGCCTTGGTGGTCGGGCTGGGCGCGACCAGCGATCGCCATCCGATCTGGCGGCCCGACGCGCTGGGTTCGGTGTGCTTCCTCGTCGCCAGCTGGCTGGCCTGGGCGGAGGAGTGCCACGGCACCTTCGCCTGGCGCCCCTCGCAGATCCCGTGGTGGATCACGCTGCTGAACCTGGTGGGCTCGGTGGCCTTCGGGGTCTCGGCCATCGCGTCCTACGTCAAGCCGAGCGGGCAGCTCGTCAGTTTGGCCCTGACCAACCTGGGGACCTTCGTCGGCGCGCTGTGCTTCCTGGCCGGCGCCGTGCTCCTCCTCCCGGAGCGGACGATGGCCAGCCCGCTGGCCGTGTCGGAGCCCGTGGTCCCGGCCTGAAGCGCAACGGCTCTCTGCGGCAATTGGGTGACGACGTCAGCGGCACAGGCCCATCGGGTGACGACTCCCGTCGGGGGTTCCACGAGCAGCGCCGAGAAATTCAACGTCACCGACGCGCGTGCTGCCCGTCATCCCGGAGCGTGATCGGCGTTCGGCGCTGCTATC
>CAWIYY010000007.1:0-22197 GCA_963840435.1 uncultured Acidimicrobiaceae bacterium
TCGCTGGTTGCCTCCTCAACGACTTCAAGGATTCCATCGCGCACTTCAAGCGCCATCCCACGACCGTCTCGATGACCAAGGAAGAGTCGGGCGGGTTCAGCCACCTGTAGGGGTCAGCCGGCCGCAACGGTTGGGGTCCCGGCTGGCACCGACCAGTCCACGTTCAGTGGCCGTCGGCGCAAGAAGTGGGGCCGTCCGACGGTCGCCGGACGGTCGGTGGTCCAGGGTGCAGGCGAAGCCTTGGTCAGTCCGGCCAGGGCGCGCAGAGCGGGTTCGTATGCCGCTCGGAGCCAGACGAAGTGCGGCCAGGCCTCCTCTGGACTCAATGCGCCGTCCCCGAGAATCGGGACCAGTGCCGTGCGAGCGCGCAGGAACTCCCCCTTGTCGATCGTGATGGCAGGTGGCGGCTCGTCCAGATGTGGGCGCACGTCCTCGAACCGTGTCGGTTCGGGCAATGGGATGCCCGCCGAGCTGGCCACCCGTACGAACGCGGGCATCCCGTAGACGAGCACCATCATCGGTCCTTTCTCGAGGTCGGAGAAGTGCTCTCCCTCATCCCGTGGAGACGCCGACACCACCAGCGCCGCCGCATCGAGGAGGGTTCCGGTCGTGGCCACCCAGGAATGGCCTTGATGCGGTTCCGGGAAGTACGAAAGCATCGGGAACGCCGCATGGGTCTGTTCGAGGTCGAGGATCCAGTCTGACTGGGTGCGCCAGAAGTCCACGTTGTCGAGGGCACCGATTCGCTGAAGGGTGAGCAAGAGGTCGACTGACGAAGGCGGTGACCCGGCGATAGGACGGATACGGACGACCCCCTTCTCGCGTCCGCTGTAGGCCGAGAGGATGGTGGGCAGATAGCTGATCAGCAGGGCGACGAGGCCCAGACCGATCGTCGCCTCAATGAAGGCGAGCCAGATGCGGCTGGTCGTATCTGGCTCGCTGAATCCGAGGGTCGTCAGGGACGAGCCGCTGTCCTCGAACGCCTTCTGCCAGATCAGGCTTCCGGTGCCCCAGAAGATCAGCGTGAAGGCGACCACCATCAGGATCATCCAAGCCAAAGGCAACGTGACCAACGCCACTGGTGCATACATGCGCCGCAGGCGCCGCGTATAGTCCTCGCTCGTCCACCGGGGGACGAGAAACCGGTACACGGTCGCAAAGACCGCCTGGGCCAGTCTCGGCGAACCCTCCTCGGGCAGGACCACAGTCTTCAACGCCGACCCGAGGACGGCGAGGGCCATGATGGCGCCCAACAGGAGAGACAGCACGCGAAGGGCGATCATTGGTTGACGGATCCCGGCGGGCGATTGATCGCCGTCACGCTAGTGCGCGCTGCGTCTCCGACTTGGTTGCTTAATCCGGCATCTGCCGCCGCGTCGGCTGTCAGGAGATGGATTTCGCGGCCGCCTGGACGGCCTCGTCGATCTTCCCCTTGTCGAGCTCGAGCTCCTTGGTGGCTCGCTTCGTGGCCTTGAGTTCGAGCTTCTCGAGATAGGCCTCGATCTTGGTTTCACCGACGATCACCAGTGCCGCTTCACCGGAGTCGATGATGTCGCCGAACTCCTTGACGTCGGCGCGGGACATCCCTTTCCACAGGTGACCGCTTACGCCGCCGATCGCGGCACCGACGATGGCCGAACCGATGATCGACGGTGGGAAGAGGATCCCAACGAGCGCCCCCACGCCGGCGCCACCCCATGCACCGTGGCGCGTCGTGGTCTCGTCCTTGTTCACATGGACCTTCCCGTCGCCGTCCTTGGTGATCACGGCAGCGTCGTACGTTCCGACAGCTCCCTGGGAGTGAAGCTCTTTGACCAGATCGTAGTCGGTACGGGCATCGACCTCGCTGGCGTAGGTCCCGACGTAAATGAAGACTCCGTCTGCCTTGGACATGGCACCTCTCCTGCGTTCGTGTCTGGGTCGACTCCCAGTGCCAGCCACGCTACTCCCGGACCATCGGCCGTCCAGTGGTGCAGGCCACGACTCCATCTGCGACCCGCGACGAGCGTTCCATCTGGCATGATCCCGGACCATGTCCCTACCCCCGGCCATCGAGATTGCCCGCCGGGCGTCGCTGCTGCCAATTACCGACGTGGCTGCACAGATGGGGATCGGATCAGATCTGCTCGAGCCGTACGGCCACCATGTCGCCAAGGTGAATCTGGACGCGGTTGCCGCGCTGGCGGACCGTCCCAAGGCGAAGTACGTGGTCGTGACGGCCGTGACACCGACGCCGCTCGGGGAAGGAAAGACCACGACGACGGTCGGGCTCGGGCAGGCGCTGGCCTGTATCGGTCGTCAGGCCACGATCGCCATACGACAGGCCTCAATGGGACCGACGTTCGGCATCAAAGGAGGTGCCGCCGGTGGCGGGTACAGCCAGGTCGTCCCGTTCGAGAATCTGAACCTCCATTTGACGGGCGATCTCCACGCCGTGACCGCGGCGAACAACCTCCTGTCCGCAATGGTGGACAACCACCTCTACAACGGCAACGAACACGGGCTCGATCCCAGAGCGATCACCTGGAAGCGCGTCATCGACGTCAACGATCGCTCGCTTCGCAACATCGTCAGCGGCCTCGGATCACGCGAAGACGGAATTCCAAACGAGACCGGCTTCGACATCACGGCCGCGTCAGAGGTGATGGCCGTGCTCGCGCTGTCAACGTCGCTACAGGATCTCCGCGAACGGCTCGGACGGATCGTCGTCGGGTACACGCCGGAGGGCGAACCCGTTACGTCCGAGCAACTCAAGGCGGCGGGAGCCATGACGGTGATCATGCGAGACGCCATCAAACCGAACTTGCTGCAGACGCTCGAACATACCCCCGTGCTGGTCCATGCGGGTCCCTTCGGCAACATCGCTCACGGGAACTCCTCGGTGGTGGCCGATCTCATCGGCATCCACGGCGGTGAGTATCTGGTGACCGAGGCCGGGTTCGGCTCGGACATGGGTGCAGAGCGATTCTTCAATATCAAGTGCCGAACCTCCGGGCTGATCCCCGATGCAGCCGTGGTCGTGACAACGGTGCGTGCCCTCAAGCTGCACTCGGGTCGGCACAAAGTGATCGCGGGTCGGCCGCTGCCGGAGGCCATGCTCCAGGAGAACCCCGATGAGGTACGACTCGGAGCGGCCAACCTCCTGGCCCATCTCGCAATCGTCCGACGTCACGGCGTGGTCCCGGTTGTTGCCATCAACGCCTTCGACGACGACTTCCCATCCGAGCACGCCGCCATCCGTGAGATCGCGGCATCGGTCGGGGCGCGTTCTGCCGTGTGCACCCACTTCACGCAGGGAGGCAAGGGTGCGGTCGAGCTCGCCGAAGCGATCGTGGCGGCGTGTGAAGAGTCGAGCCAGTTCCGCATGCTCTATGACGACGACGCCACCTTGCGCCAGAAGGTCGAGATCATCGCTACGGAGATCTACGGGGCCGACGGCGTCGACTTCCTGCCAGTGGCATCCCGGCAGCTCGAGACCTACGAGCGCGCTGGCTTCGGTCGCTTGCCGGTCTGCATCGCCAAGACCCATCTCTCCATCTCGTCTGACCCGGCGCTCAAGGGTGCGCCTCGTGGATGGCGCCTCCCGGTCCGTGAGGCAAGGGCCAATGTGGGAGCCGGCTTCGTGTATCTCGTCAGTGGAGATATGAGGACCATGCCCGGCCTTTCCCGTCATCCGGCTGCCGAGCAGATCGATATCGACAGTGACGGCAACGTAGTAGGCCTGTACTGAGCCGAAAGAGAACCGATCGGTCGGCCCAGCGAGGTCCGTCAGACCGTTGGGTTGGTGGTTAGCCTGGGGCACCAAGGGGGTGCACACGTGACTCTCGCCTTCACGCTGGGTCCGGATCACGAAGAGATCCGTCGTCGCGTCCGTACGATCGCTGCCTACGAGGACACCGGATCGACCAACACGGCGACCGGCGGATTCCCGGTCTGACTCATGGGTTGCATCTTCGCCCTCATCGCCGCCATCTCAGCTCGCTTCGCCTTGTTCCTCGTCTGGCTGTTCACGGATCGACTGACTATCGCCTTCCGCTCTGGCTGGGAGGGCGTGATCGGCTTCATCTTCCTGCCCTACACGACGCTTTTCTACGCGCTCGTGTACGCGCCCGTGAAGGGCGTCGACACCTTCGGGTGGATCATCGTGGCCTGCGGTGTCCTGCTCGACATTGGTTCACACCTGTTCGGCTCCCGGGCCGAACGTCGCCGCCGTCGCCGCCTCGAACGGGCGACCTAACCGCCCCGATCCGGGCTCTGTGCTCTCCCGTCCGGCCGTCCCGGTCGTCCCGGTCGACCAGGCGGCATCCCCTTCGACCCCGTGCCCCCCACTGCCTCCTGACGCCGCTCGGCCAGCACCTTGGGGTCGCTGATCTGGGTCCAGAGCCGAGAGGGACGCGAGGTCATGACCTGGCCCGTCGGGCCGACAAAGCGCAGCTCGATGTTGGCGTTGCCCGACATCGACCAGAGCTTGGAGTGGATCAGGTGATGGTGGTGTGCACACAAGAGGACCAGATTCGGAAGGTCGGTCCGCCCGCCGGCGCTCCACTCGTCGACGTGGTGACAGTTGGTGAAGAGCACGTTGGCGCAGCCGGGAAAGACACAGTGGCGATCACGACGGATCACCTCACGGCGCTGGGTCTCGCTCGGAAAGCGCCGGGCCCGTCCCTCGTACATGGTGTGGCCCTCGGCGTCGTCGAGGGCGACGACCACCGTGGCGTCACAGAGCAGGCGCCGGGCTACGTCCGCGCTGATGAGGCCACCGCGTTCGAGTTCTCCCGGCAGCGCGGAATCGGGGTCGCGCCACAACTCGAAGGGCACGTGGGCCACCACGAGGGGGAGCCGGGCCGAGCCCGAACCCCCGGATCGGGTCACGCTGGAGACCAGGGCGTCGGCCAGGCGCTGGTCGAGTGAGGTCTCACCGTCCGAACCCATCTTTTTGACCCGCTCTTCGAGCACGGCGCGCACCGCGCCATAGGAGACGGGGGGCAACTGGGCCACAATCGTGCGTAGCGAGTCGTTGAAGCGCAGCGAGCGCTTCTCCTCGTCCATCTTGTCCGACGCACGCGAGGGGAGAGCCTGGGCGCGGACCAGGGCCCCGAGATCGTGCAGCGAGAGACTCTCTGCCGACTCGGTCCATGCCTTATCGTCCTCGGGCCCGGCCACCCCGGCGACCACCTTGGCTTTGTCCAACGAGACCTGGCCCGCAGACAGCGAGCGAGCCAGATGAGGCAGGTCGATCAGGTGTTCACCCACCGTGGCGTACGTCCGCGCGCTGGCAACGCTGAGGCCGAGGCGTTCTTGGAACCAAGCCAACAATGAGGTTGCCCCGTTGGCTCGCCAGCCTTCGCGCCGGTCGAGCTCGCCTCCAAGCAGGCAGAGTAGGGCGTCTTGGCGAGAGCGGATGACAAAGGCCTCCTCTGCCAGTGAGCAGATCTCCTCGTCAGAGAGCCGGGCCACCTCGGCCGCGTTCATCGGAGCTGACGACTGGTCGAGTGCAGCCCGTTGGGCGGCCCGCCGGTCGGACCGACCTGTGCTGTTTGTCGAAGTGGGTGCCACCACTGGGAGAATGGTCGGCCCCACGAAGCAGTGTCAGTACATATGCAGAAGAACCGCAGGAGCCGCCGGCCGGGAGATCTGAGAATGTCCGAACCCCGTCGCCTCCGGCCTCGTCGTGGACGTGGATCAGCCGAACTGCAAACGCAGGTCCGGTTCTGGCCCGAACGCCGGGTCGGTCGGTTCGTCCGTCGCCAGCTTCTGCCACCCGGCCACGCCGATCATCGCCGCGTTGTCCGTGGCCATCGACTGAGGCGGGATGAGCAGCCGCGTCCCGAACTCGTCTGCCAGCGACTGGGCTCGGGCCCGGAGCACCGGGCTGGCTGCCACACCTCCCACGATGGCCAGGGCAGGATCGTGGAATTCCTCGAGAGCCCGTCGCAACTTTGCGATCAGCACGTCCATGCAGGCAGCCACGAACGAGGCCGCCACCGCTTGCACGTCGAAGTCGGGATTGGCCCGGACGTAGTTGACCACCGCCGTCTTCAGGCCCGAAAACGAGAAGGCGTATCCCTGATCGAGCATCGGGCGTGGAAACCCCAGGGTGTCGGCCGCCCCCACTTCGCCGGCCATGTGATCGAGAATCGGGCCGCCGGGATAGCCGAGCCCGAGAAAGCGAGCCACCTTGTCGTACGCCTCCCCGATGGAATCGTCCACGGTTTCGCCCAGCAGCGTGTACCGCCCTGGCGCGCTGGCCCGGGTCAGCATGCAGTGGCCGCCCGACACCAGCAATGCTGTCTGGGGGAAGGGCACTTCGCGGTCGGCCAGGTAGACGCTGGCCAGATGCCCGTCCAGATGGTTGACGCCGACGACGGGGATTCCCCACCCGAGAGCGAGGGACTTGGCCGTCGCAATCCCGACCAGGAGCGCGCCCACGAGGCCCGGTCCGTACGTCACCGCGACGCCGGCCAGGTCCGAGCCCTGGGTGACCCCTGCCTCGTCGAGGGCTCGCTGGACGATCGCGGTGATGGTTTCGGTGTGGGCCCGGCTGGCCAGCTCGGGCACGACGCCGCCGAACGAGGCATGCAGGTCAATCTGGCTCGCCACCACTGACGAGCGGACCTCGAGGTTCTCGTCGACCACGGCCGCCGCTGTCTCGTCACACGACGTCTCGAGCGCAAGAAGCAATCGCCCCGCCCCGCTGTCGTCGCCCGCCCGGCTCATCGCACCTCCGACAGCGCGGCGTCGATCTCGTCCGCACCAATCGCGCCCGCACGCTCCACCACGGCCGTGGACCCCGAAACGTTGACCAACGTGGAGGGGACCTCGGTCAGGTGACCGCCGTCGATGATCACGTCGACGGACGACCCGAGGCCGCCCGCTGCCACGTCATGGGCCGTGCGCGGTGTCGGCACGCCGTGCGGGTTGGCGCTGGTCACGACCAGGACTCCGGTCTTCGCCAGCAGCGAGCGGAGAAACGTGTGGCCCGGTATGCGCACGGCCACCTCGTCCCGCCCTTCTAGCCACTCCGGCCGGCGGGACCCCGGCTCGAAGGCGAACGCCATGGTGAGGGGTCCCGGCCACCAGCGACCGGCCAGTTCTGACGCCATCGGTCCGAAGGCCACGCCCAGTGCACGCACTTGGTCGACATCGGAGGCCAGGACAGGCAGGTGCATCCCCTCGGGACGCCCCTTCGCTCGATACACCGCGCGCACTGCCTCCGGTTCCGTCGGGCAGGCGGCCAGCCCGTAGACCGTGTCGGTCGGCACCACCACGAGCCCGCCCCTGGCTAACGCCTCACAGGCCGCCTCGACGGCGGCAGCCTCGTCGGCGCGCAGCACTGTCGTCACGAAGTGTGCTCCACCGTCATGAACAGTTCGATTGGACGGCCAGTGTCAGTCAGAGCCGCAGCGGGCGGATCGGCGCCGCGACCAGCGCCGGATCGGACTGCCAGTCCACTCCGGGGACGTCCACGTAGAGCTCGATCTCGTTCCCGTCCGGGTCGAGGATGTACAGGCTGTGGGTCACGGTGTGGTCGGAGGCGCCCACCACCGTGCCACCCGCGTCCACCACGGCGGCCAGCGCCTCGCGCAGGTCGTCGTCCGTCTCGCCCACGTTGAGACCGAAGTGGTACATGCCGATGCGGCGGCCCAGCGGCACAGGAGCGGCGTCCTCGCCAACCTGGATCAACAGGAGCTCATGGTGCGTCCGGCCCGAGGAGAATGCGGCGATCGGCGATGCAGCGGAACCCGCTTCCGAGGGATCGGGCAGGATCTGGCGCCAGCCGAGGACGTTCCGGTAGAAGGCCGCCGAGCGGCGCACGTCGCGCACATAGAGGACGATGTGCCCCAGTTCGCGCACCCGTACGGTCATGCGCTTACGCTACCGGCCCCCTCCGGACCGATCGGCCCTGACTCCGTGAAGGTCGTCCCCGTCGGTCCCGCCGCGGTGGAAGTCGGCGCCGACTCTGCCCCGGTGGAAGTCGCCGCCGACTCTGCCCCAGTGGAAGTCGCCGCCGCGGATTCAGCCGATTCTGGAGTCGAGGCCGACTCCAGAGTCGAGGCCGCCTCCGCCGCAGTCCGGACCCAGTGGGCGTTCTCGGGCATGCCCGGCCCCAGGTGCAAGGGCACGTCGAAGGGTTCGGGCGACAGCCCGGCCGCCTCGAGCAGCTCGTTCAGGGCGTGCGGCACCGCCGCCGCGATGTCCCACAGGCGGGGGACCGCCCGGGCGTCCGAGGCGAAGCCCCAGTACAGGACCCCTCGGTAGCTCATGATCGTCACGTTCAGTCCCATGCCGTCCATGACCGGGCCCAGCGGGAACATCCCGAGCAGCTGGCTCCCGCCCAGATACAGCGGAAAGTCCGGCCCCGGCACGTTCGAGACCACGAGGTTGGCCACGGGACGATGCCGGTCCGCCAGTTTCATCCCGGTGTAGAGACGGGCGGCGGCCGCAAACAAATTCGGCGTGGCGTGCTCGGCCCAGTTCTGCAGCATCGCCGCTCCCAGCGCCTTGTGCTCTTCCTTGGCGCCCTTGGTGCCGTCGTGGATCACCTGCAACCGCTCGAGCGGGTCCTCCAGGTGGCAGGGCAGCTGCACGAACATGGCCGAGATCTTGTTCGAGCCCTTGAGCTCCGCCACGTCCGGCGTCACCGAGACCGGGACGACCGACACCAGCGGGATCTCGGGCAGCTCGTCGCCCGCCAGCAGGTAGCTGCGCAGCGCCCCGGTGCAGATGGCCAGCACCACGTCGTTGACGGTCGTGCCCATCTTGTTCTTCAGCCGCTTGGCGTCGCTGAGCGAGGCCGCGGCGAAGGCCACCCGCCGCCGGGCGTGCACCGCCACGTTGATCGACGTGCGGGGGGCGGTCAGCGGCAGCGCCGCCTTCCCCGCCGGCTCGCTGCGCCTGATGGCCCGGATGCCGAACAGGCTCTGCGTCGTGCGCAGCAGCATGCGACCGATGTCGAAGGGTGCAACCAGGCTCGAGACCACCGCCTGGGACACCAACTCGAAGCCCGAGGGGATGCGCGAGTCCGGTTGGCGGGCCGCCAGATGCGCCGTCTCGGCCGGCTCGGGCTCGAGGTCGAACAGGATCCCGAGCAACTCGGCGCCCGAGACGCCGTCGATGGTGCTGTGGTGCATCTTGATCACCAGGGCGATCTTCCCGTCCTCGAGCTCCTCGACGATCCACATCTCCCACAGGGGGCGGTCCCGGTGCAGCTGGCGGCTGATGACGTCGGCTGCGAAGTCGGCCAGCTCGCGCATGCCGCCGGGCGAGGGGAGCGCGGCGCGCCGCAGGTGGTTGTCGATGTCGAACTCGGGGTCGTCCACCCAGATCGGGTGCCCGAGGCGCATGGGCACCTCGACGAGCCGGCGCTGGAACACCGGGACCTGGGGGATCCGGTCGTTGATGAGCTGGCGGATGCGCCGGTACGAGTAGCCGCCGGGCACGGTGGAGGGGTCGAAGACGGCCACCATGCCCACGTGCATGTGGAGGGTGGGAGTCTCCATGTAGAGAAAGCTCGCATCGAGCCCTGTGAGACGTTCGGGGGACATGACACTCCTTGGTCCTGGTCCTGGTCCGTCAGTGCGAGCCGGGTCGCAGACCGGCCGTGTGGCTTCCCTTCATAACCTCGCACCAACACCTGTCTGGCGCTAATTGTCGGCCCGACCTGGGCGACGAGCCGCTTCCGGCCACCCGCCTGGAACTCTCACGGGGCGTCCGCCCCGTCCGCGATGATGGGCGCCGTGCCCTACGCCTTCCTGGCCGTCACTGTGATCGGCTGCTTCGCCGTGCTCATGGCCTACCGGCCGATCCGGCGGGAGCCCGGCACCGTTCTCGCTTTCGCGACCGGCTGGATCGCCGGCGAGCTGGCCTTTCAGAACATCGTCTGGCAGGCGGTCGCCGTCGGCCTCTTCATCTGGGCCGGCGCCCTGAGCAACTGGGCCGGCTACGTCGGGCTGGTCCTGGTCGCGCTCGGCTGGGTCGGACTGGTCGGTCTCGGCGTCGCCGGGCACCGGGCCCACCGCGTCGTCGCCGCCTCCCTCGACGAGGTCCGCAGCACGACCTTCCCCGTCCCCGACCGGCCCACCGCTCCGCTCTGGGGCCGCTGGTGGCGCCTCACCAGGGCCATCCCGATCAAGAACCGGGCGGTCCGGGTCATCCGCAACATCGACTACGCCGGCGACGGCCTGTCCCGCCACCGCCTCGATGTCTACCGGTCCCGCCTCATCCCCCCGACATCCTCACACGGGGCCGTTTCCCGTGACGGCGCCACCACCACCGCCCCGGCCCTCGCCCCCGTCGTCGTCTACGTCCACGGCGGCGCCTGGGTCATCGGGGACAAGCGCGAACAGGGCAAGCCCATGATGTTCGAGCTCGTCGCCCGGGGCTGGGTCTGCGTGTCCATCAACTATCGCCTCAGCCCCAAGGCGACCTGGCCCGACCACATCATCGACGTGAAGCGGGCGGTGGCCTGGGTCAAGGAGCACATCGCCGAGTACGGGGGCGACCCGAGCTTCGTCGCCATCAGCGGCGGCTCTGCCGGTGGGCACCTCGACGCGCTGCACGCCCTGACCGCCGGCGACCCCGCCTTCCAGCCCGGGTTCGAGGAGGCCGACACGAGCGTCCAGGCCGCCGCTCCGTTCTACGGGGTCATGGACATGACGGGGTCGCCCGACGGTTCGGGCGCCTACGGCCCCGGCCT
Organism: uncultured Acidimicrobiaceae bacterium; assembly: GCA_963840435.1. Classification (GTDB taxonomy): domain Bacteria; phylum Actinomycetota; class Acidimicrobiia; order Acidimicrobiales; family RAAP-2; genus Bog-473. Next base: position 10,697 of record CAWIYY010000007.1, read on the forward strand.
GCTCGAGATGCTCGAAAAGTCCGTCATGAAGACGACGTTCGCCCAGCACCCCGAGGTCTTCGAGGCCGCGTCCCCGACCGAGCGGGTGCACGCCGGCGCCCCGCCCTTCTACGTGTTCCAGGGGGTCAACGACACCCTGGTCCCGGTCCAGGTCGCTCGCACCTTCGTCGAGCGCCTGCGGGCCGTGTCGCGCCAGCCCGTCGCTTACGCCGAGCTGCCCCTGGCCCAGCACGCGTTCGACGTCCTGGCCTCCCTGCGCTGCCTGGCCACCACCTCGGGGGTGGCCGACTTCCTGGAGGCCGCCGTAGCGGCCCATCGCCGGGATGCCGCCGGACCGAGTCCGGCGGCCGATCGAGATCGCGGCGAGGCCCAAGCAAAGACGTTCTGACGGCGAGGCACGCCGCCGCGCCGCAGCATCGGCCACGACCGCAGCATCGGCCACGAGGGCGGGCCGGCACGCCGGGAGGCGTTGGCCCAACGGCCCATTTGGCCTCTGCTCGGACAGGTCAGCCGGCCTCGTCGGCCAGCGTCACCTCCACCCGCAAGGTCGGGTCCTCGACCGTGACCAGGTTGTCGACCCCGCCCGCGTCGATCAGGTCGCCCTGGGCCAAAAAGACGTATTCGAGGACGTCGGGTGGCCCGTACACCGTGAGCTGCGCCACCCGGGCCCGCATCGAGCGCTTGTGGGCCGTCTTCTCGCGGCGCACCGCGCCCAGCACCTGGGAGGCCACGTCGAGCACGTGCGGCTCGGCGCCGGCGTGCGGACCGACTTCGCTCACGTGGGGCCACGGCGCCCGGTGCACCGAGCCCTCCTGCCACCAGCTCCAGACCTCCTCGGTCACGAAGGGCAGGAACGGGGCGAAGAGGCGGTGCAGCGCCGAGAGGGCCAGGGCGAGGGTGGCCCGGGCCGAGTGGGCGCCGGCTTCTCTGTCCTCGCCGTAGGCGCGGGTCTTGACCAGCTCGACGTAGTCGTCGCAGAAGGACCAGAAGAAGCCCTCGGTCAGCTCGAGGGCGCGGGCGTAGTCGAAGGCCTCGTGGGCCGCGGTCGCCCCATCGATCAGGCGGGCCAACTGCGACAGCAGGGCCACGTCGAGTGCCTCGTGCACGGCCTCGAGGCTGGGGGCGGGCTCGTCGCCGAAGCGGCCCAGCGCGAACTTCGACGCGTTGAGCATCTTGATGGAAAGGCGGCGCCCGATCTTCATGACGCCCTCGTCGAGCGCGGTGTCCGTCCCGGGCCGGCCGTTGCAGGCCCAGTAGCGCACGGCGTCGGAGCCGTACTGCTCGAGCATCTCGGTCGGCGTCACCACGTTGCCCCGGGACTTCGACATCTTCTTGCGGTCGGGGTCCAGGATCCAGCCGTTGATGGTCGTGTGCTTCCAGGGCACGGTGTGGTGCTCGAGGTGCGAGCGCAGCAGGGTGGAGAACAGCCAGGTCCGGATGATTTCGGGACCCTGGGGGCGCAGGTCCATGGGGAAGGTGGCGGCGAAGAGATCGGGCTTGTCCTCCCACCCGCAGGCGATCTGCGGGGTGACCGACGAGGTGGCCCAGGTGTCCATGACGTCGGGATCGCCGACGAACCCACCCGGCTTGCCGCGCTGGTCCTCGCTGTAGCCCTCGGGGAGGTCGGTGGTCGGGTCGATGGGGAGCCGGGACTCGTCGGGGACGATGGGTGAGGTGTGGTCGGGCTCGCCGTCGCGGCGCACCGGGTACCAGACCGGGAACGGCACGCCGAAGAAGCGCTGGCGGCTGATCAGCCAGTCGCCGTTGAGCCCGTTCACCCAGTCGTCGTAACGGACTTTCATGTAGGGGGGATGCCAGTCGATCTCGTTCGCCCGGGCCAGCAGCTCCTGGCGCAGGACGTCGTCGCGGCCACCGTTGCGGATGAACCACTGCCGGCTGGTCACGATCTCGAGTGGGCGATCGCCCTTCTCGTAGAACTTCACCGGGTGCGTGATGGGCCGGGGCTCGCCCACCATCCCGCCCGAGGCGGCCAGGAGCTCCACCATGGCCCGTTGGGCCTGGTTCACGCTGCGTCCGGCGATGGCCCGCCAGGCCTCGCCGTCGGGCACGCCGGGGGGTGGGTTCTCGGTGATGCGCCCGTTGCGCGTGATGATCGACCGGGTGGGCAGGTTGAGCTCGCGCCACCACACCACGTCGGTGACGTCGCCGAAGGTGCAGATCATGGCGATGCCTGATCCCTTGTCGGGCTCGGCCAGCCGGTGGGACAGGACGGGCACCTCGACGCCGAAGACCGGCGAGTGCACGGTGGTCCCGAACCGCTCGGCGTAGCGCTCGTCGTCGGGATGGGCGACCAGGGCGACGCAGGCGGCCACCAGCTCGGGGCGCGTCGTCTCGATCTCGATGTCGTCGAAGCGCAGGCGGTGGTAGGCGCCGTTGCGCTCCCTGTCCTCCATCTCGGCCTGGGCCACCGCCGTCTGGAAGTCGACGTCCCACATAGTGGGAGCCTCGGACAGGTAGGCCTCGCCCCGGGCCAGGTTGCGCAGGAACATGCGCTGGCCGGTGCGGCGGGCGTCGTCGTCGATGGTGGCGTAGGTGTGCGTCCAGTCGACCGAGAGCCCAACGCGGCGCCACAGGTCCTCGAAGACCTGCTCGTCCTGTGACGTGAGATCGTGGCAGAGCGCGATGAAGTTGGGCCGGCTGACCGGGATGTCGTCCTTCCCCGGTTCGTCGGGCAGCACGAAGTCGGGGTCGAAGGGGAGCGACGGGTCGCACGACACGCCGTAGTAGGTCTGGACGCGGCGCTCGGTCGGCAGCCCGTTGTCGTCCCACCCCATCGGGTAGAAGACGTTCCAGCCCCGCATACGCCGGTAGCGGGCGATGGCGTCGGTCTGCACGTAGCCGAAGACCGAGCCCATGTGCAGGGAGCCCGAGACGGTCGGGGGCGGCGTGTCGATGGAAAAGACGTCCGGCCGGGTGGTGGCGGCGTCGAAGAGGTAGGTGCCGTCCGCCTCCCAGGTGGCGGACCAGCGGTCCTCCAGCCCGTCGAGGGTGGGCTTCTCCGGCACCCGGGGCGAGCTGTTCAGGGGGGTTGACATGATCGGGTTACCGTACCTGGATGCTGCACCTCTTCGACACCGCAACGGGGACCGTGCGCCCATTGGAGCAGCGCACCGAGGGACAGGTGTCGATGTATGTCTGTGGTCCCACCGTCTACGACCTGCCCCACATCGGGCACGGCCGGGCCAACCTGACCTTCGACATCCTGCGCCGGTATCTCAGCTTCGAGGGGCTGCGGGTGCACCACGTGGCGAACATCACCGACGTGGACGACAACATCATTCGGCGGGCGGAGGAGCTGGGGCGGACCGAAGCCGACGTGGCGGCGGAATTCGAGGCCAGCTGGTGGGAGTCCATGGAGGCGCTGGGCGACCTGCGCCCACACGACATCCCGCACGCCACCGAGTACATCGAGCGGATGGTGGCGCTGGTGAGCGAGCTCGAGGCCAACGACGTGGCCTACGAGACGGCCGACGGTGTCTATCTCGAGGTGGCCAAGGTGCCGAGCTACGGGCTGCTGGCGCTGCAGCCGCTCGATTCCCTGCAGGCCGGGGCCCGGGTCGAGGCCAACGACGACAAGCGTTCGCCCTTGGACTTCGCGCTGTGGAAGAAGGCCAAGGCGGGCGAGCCGAGCTGGCCCTCGCCCTGGGGTGACGGCCGACCCGGGTGGCACACCGAATGCGTGGTCATGTCACTCGACCTCCTCGGCGAGGGTTTCGACCTGCACGGCGGGGGCCAGGATCTCAGGTTCCCGCACCACGAGAACGAGCGGGCCCAGGCGGTGGCGGACGGCAAGGAGTTCGCCCGCCACTGGATGCACAACGGTTGGGTCGAGGTCGAGGGCACCAAGATGTCCAAGTCGCTCGGCAACTTCACGACCCTGCCCGACCTGCTGGCCCGGCACGACGCCCGGGCCTACCGGTTGCTGGTGCTGCGGGCGCACTACCGGTCGCCCATTGAGGTGACGCCCGAGACCCTGGACGACGCCGAGGGAGCGCTGGGACGACTGGACACGCTGGCCCGACGGTTCTCCGTCGGCGGCGTCCTCGAGCAGACGACCGACGGTTTCGTGGTCGAAGGAGTGGCACCGGCGCTCGACCTCGACCCGGAGGCGCTGGCCTCGTTCCGGGCCCACATGGACGACGATCTCGACACCGCGGGTGCGCTGGCCGGCATCTTCGAACTGGTCAGCGCGGCGCACTCGGCGGCCGACGCCGGTCAGCAGGAGCGGGCGGAGGTCCTGGCCCGCACGGCGGCCGTCCTGGTGGCGGCGCTCGGCGTGTCCCTCCGGGGAGAGTCCGGCGAGGTCGACGAGGCGTCCGCCCAACTGGTGGCGCAACGCGACGAGGCCCGTCAGGCCAAGGACTACGCCCGGGCCGACGCTTTGCGCGACGAGCTGGTGGCCCTCGGGTGGACGGTCGAGGACACGCCGACGGGGACGGCCATCCACCGGTGAGGCGCCACCCAGCCTGGGTGTGAGCGGGGGTGGTCAGGAGATGGCGCCCGGGGCTCACCTGACGCCGAGAGCGCGCCGATAGATGGCGGTGCGTTTCTCGCCGACCGACTGGCGGACCCGCGGCGGTTGGTGCGACAGATGAGGCGGGACGGAGGTGCGGCGGCGTCGCCGGCGGCGTCGCCGTTCGTCCCTTGGACGCTCCTGCTCGCGCTGCTCGTCGTGGCCGCACTCACTGCGGTGCTGACGGGGTCGGGTCGACCGTCGAGCGCGGCGCGGCGGTCGCCGGCGATCGGCTTCGGGCCGGTCACGGGTTTCGGCGGCTATCACGTCGAGGAGTCCGCGGATCAGATCAGCGCGGAGTGGAGGGTTCCGGCCGTGCTCGACACCTCCCCGGTCGGAGACTCCGCGACATGGCTCGGCCTGCAGAGTGGGATGCCGGGCGGGCCTTTCATCCAGCTGGGGACGTACTCCGTCAAGAGTCCGGGCTCGTCGACGTCGACGTCGGGTCCGGGTCCATCTCCGTCCTATGGCGTCTTTTGGAGTGACACGGCCCTGCACTACATGGCGATGACGCCGGTCCGGCTCTCTCGACCTGGCGATCTCATCGCGTTCGACATGACCCGGGACGGTCGGGGTTGGAAGCTCGACGTGCACGACGTGACCGTCGGCTGGAGCCGATCCATCGAGGTCGACTACGGAGGCTCCGACCGATTCTCCCAGGCGGAGTGGGTCCAAGAGGATCCGGCCAGCGGCGAGGCGACCACTGCCGACGTGCCCTTTCCGCTCACGTCCACGGTGGCCTTCGAGGACTTGGAGGTCGATCATCGCCCGCCGCATCTCAGCTACTCCGACGCACTGGTGCTCTCGACCACGAGTCACGTGTTCCTGGTGCCTTCGCATCCGCACGACGACGGATTCGCCTTGCTGCCGGCGACGGGCGCCGCCGTCCAGCTGCTGACAGACGTCGAGACCTTCGAATCGGCCGTGGCCCGGGTCAACCTGGCTCACGAGGAGGACCTGGAGGACCCGACTCTGGCTCCGCTGCCGACGGCGCGGGAGATCACGCAACCGATGTCCGGACTGGCGCATCTGCTGGCCGGTCAAGACTGGCCGGGTCCCCTTCGGCCCGATGTCCATGCCTATGTCGTGGACCTGCGCCGGACCGTGCGCTCGGTCGACGGATGGGGTGTCGAGAGCGACAGGAGTTGGGCAACCCTGGCGACCATCCTCGTCAGCAAGAGATATCTGGAGGACCAGAACCGGCTCCGGGCGTCCATGGGGCTGCCCCCGAACCATCACCTCTAGGAGCCCCGCCAGGCGGGGCAGGACCGGCTGAAAGTCCAGGTCGGCGCCGCACAACTGCGGTGACTGGACGAATATGCGGCGGCCAGGTTACTGTGTAGTAACCGAGGAGTGATCGGGGTCCGCACGCATGGCGTCGGGGGTCGCTCCGAAGGCGTGTGTGTCGTTGCTGACGGACGCCGGCCCAACGGCCGGTTCAAGGAGGATCACCATGTCCGACTTCTCGCTCGCTCTGAACGAGGACCAACTGCAGATCCAGAAGTGGGTCCACGAGTTCGCCGAGAACGTCGTGCGGCCGGCGGGCCGCGAGTGGGACGAGCGTGAGGAGACGCCCTGGCCCATCATTGAGGAGGCGGCGAAGAACGGGCTGTACTCCTTCGACTTCGTCGCCCAGGCTTTCAGCGATCCGACCGGGCTGATGATGTGCCTCGTCAACGAGGAGATGAGCTGGGGTGACGCCGGGATCGCGCTGGCCATCTTCGGCTCGACGCTGGCCGTGGCGGGGATCTTCGCCAACGGGACGCCCGAGCAGATCGGCGAGTGGATCCCGCAGTGCTTCGGGACGCCGGACGACATCAAGCTGGCGGCGTTCGGCGTGTCCGAGCCCGACGCGGGCTCCGACGTCTCGTCGTTGCAGTCGCGGGCCGTCTACGACGAGGCCAAGGACGAGTGGGTGCTCAACGGGACGAAGACCTGGATCACCAACGGCGGTATCGCCAACACGCACGTGCTCGTGCTCTCGGTGGACCACTCCCTCGGGAGCCGGGGCCAGGCCAGCTTCGTGGTGCCCGAGGGGACGCCCGGCATTTCGCAGGGGCAGAAGTTCAAGAAGATGGGCATCCGTGCGTCGCACACGGCCGAGGTCATCCTGGACGACTGCCGGGTGCCGGGCCGTTGCCTGCTCGGGGGCAAGGACAAGCTCGACGAGCGCCTGGCCCGGGCCAAGGAAGGCAAGAAGACCTCGACCCAGGCCGCCATGGCGACCTTCGAGGCTTCCCGCCCGATCGTCGGGGCGCAGGCCGTCGGGATTGCCCGGGCGGCCTACGAGTACTCGCTGAACTACGCCAAGGAGCGGGTGCAGTTCGGGCGGGCCATCATTGAGAACCAGGCCATCGCCTTCAAGCTGGCCGACATGAAGATGCACACCGACGCGGCACGGCTGCTGGTGCATCGTGCGGCGAACATGGCCTCGACCGGCCAGAAGTTCGAGAACGGCGAGGGCTCGATGTCGAAGCTCTACGCAGGCGAGAACGCGGTGTGGGTGACCGAGCAGGCGATCCAGATCCTGGGTGGCTACGGCTACGTGCGGGAGAACCCGGTCGAGCAGTGGCACCGGGACTCGAAGATCTACACCATCTTCGAGGGGACGTCCGAGATTCAGCGGTTGGTGATCTCCCGGGCGATCTCGGGGATCCACATCAACTGATTCACTGGGAAGGCGGGCTTCGCATCTGCTGACGAGAAGGCAATCTCGGGGCAGGCCGGTCCGGCGGTCGGCATGAAGGGATTCATTTCCCTAGCGTTTTCTGTCGCCCTCCATGAACCTATTCATGGCTGTGAAAGGGCCTTGGCTCAGCAACCCTCGCAGCGATAGCCAGGAAGGCATGGTGATCGGAACGAGGTTCCCGGAGGTTGTGCTGACCTGCTCCGGCCCGTCAGGAGCACGAACAACGCGGGCGTGCGCTCAGAGCAGCTCGCCGATCATGGCCGCCGCCCGGGCGGCGCCGTCGGTCTCCACTGGCCGGTAGTCGACGTCCCGGGACACCTCCGCCGCGATCGCCTGCGCGATCTCCTCGGGGCCGTCCGTCTCGAAGTCCATGCAGCGGCCGGCGCCATAGCGTTCCAGACGGTGGCGGACGTGGAAGTTCTGCTCGAAGTGGTGCCGGAGGGGGAAGTAGAGGAACGGGCGCCGGTTTGCCGTGAGCTCCATGGCCGTCGACAGACCGCCTTGAACAACGGCGATGTCGCACGCGGCGAGGTGCCGGTAGAGCTCGGGTACGTAGGCCCGGACGTCCACACCAGGACGGCTCGGCAGGGACCCGGGCTCAATGCGCGGTCCGGCGACCACGACCATGTGCAGGTCGGGCACGAGCTGCTTGGCCAAGGGGTACGAGTCGATCACGCGCCGGAGCAGGTGGCCTCCCACACCGGATCCGCCGACCGTGACGATGCACAGGCACTCGTCGCCGTACCCGAGCTCGGCGCGCAAGGCCTCGCGATCAGCGAAGGCGGCCGGGTCGAAACCCGTCACGTAGCCGGCGAAGGAATAGTGCTCGCGTGTCCAGTCCCCGATCATGGGCAGGTCCGGTCCGAACGCATCGGAAACGACGTCGTCGGGGTTCCCGACAAAGACCGCCCGGTCGCGTACCCGTGGGAAGCGCGCAATGTGCTCAATCATCTGCGCGTTGTAGTCGGCCGTGAGCGCGGCCTCAGCGACGCCCCCGTCGGCCATCGGGAGCCAGCCGACGAAATCCGTGAGCCAGACGTAGCCGGCCCGCTTTTCTTCAGGGTTCTCGTGCAGGTAGTAGTCGAGCTCCCAGGCCTCGTCGCCGATCCAGATGTCGTAGTCCTCCTCCTGCACAAGATCGTGGAAGACCATGAAGTTGGCCAACAGGATCTCGTCCATGCGGCGGATGGCCTGGAAGCACTGGAGGTCGTGCTCGGCGGACTCGCTCTCAATGTGCTTGGACTCGCTACTCAGGAACTGGCTGGCCGGATGGATGCGTTCGCCGTGCGCCGCGAGGACGTTGGTGACGGGGTGTTGAGCAAGCCAGTCGATCTCGAGGTCGGGGTGCAGCCGCCGGAGCTCGTCGGCGATGGCCATGTCCCGCTGGGCGTGGCCGAGGCCGATCGGCGACGAGATGTAGAGGGCGCGTTTGCGGCGGGAACGGCCCCGGACCCAGTGCGTCTCCCGGCGCGGCGGCGCGAGGAAGCTTCGCAGGAGCGCGTTCACTTTGACCGGGTCGCGCACGTGAGGTCCGTGGCCGGATCCCTCCAGCAGCACGAGCTCGCCCCCGATGGCCTCGGCCAGCGCTTCGCCTCGATGTCTCCCCGTGACGGCATCCTCCGTGCCCTGGATCACGAGCACGGGGCAGCGCACCCGTTGGCAGAGGAGGCGCGCCTCGTCTTCGTCGAGGCCCTCGTCCACCTGGGTCGCGATGAGCGTCTCGGGGTCGGTGTCCAAGCCCCAGCCGATGCAATCTTCTCTCGCCTTGGTCGAATGCGGCTCGTTGAACATCTGCGAAAAGAAGAACTCGAGGAAGCCCCGATAGTCGCGTCGCCAGTAGTGGCGGTTGTACTTGGCCCACCCCTCGTCGGTGTCGAGCTCCACGTCCCAGGAGCCCACCATGTCGCGGCCCTTTACCGGCCCGCCGAAGGGCGCGGCCGGGGCGATGAAGACCGCGGCGTCGACGCGTTCGGGGTGCTCGGCCGCCAAGATCAGCCCCCGCTGCGCGCCCATCGACAACGACACGAGCGCCGCCCGCTCGGTGCCTGTGGCATCCATCACGGCTAAGGCGTCGGCGGCGAACGCGCGCTCGTCGTATCCGGCCGACGGGCGGTCGGACCGTCCATTGCCGCGGCCGTCGAAGGTGAGCACTCGGCAGTGCCGGGCCAAATAGGGAATCTGCATCTTCCAGTGCCGCGAGTGGACGATGGACCACGTCGGGAGGAGGAAGACGGTCGGCTCGCCTGAGCCGTACACCTCGAAGTAGATCTGACACCCGTCGCGCTCGACGAATCCCGTCTGATCCGGATAGCGGGCACGACTCTGTTCGTCGGCAGCCCTGTCCGTGAGATCGAGCGTCATTCGCGTACCACCTCCTCGCTCACCTGCCCGTGGCCGTCGGCGGCCCCAGTCGCGGTCCTGCCTTCCTCCAACTCTCGGATGAGAAGTGCGAACCGGCGCAGCGCGCTGCGCACCGGCCACTGGCTGCGATCGAACCCGAGCAATAGCATGGCCTCGCCACCGAGGAAGGCTTGCCCGATCAGGGCCGCAATCTCGGCCGCGGGAAACGGGCCGAGTGGGCCGAGGGTGTGCTCCGCCTCGTGGACGACGTCGATGATCAAGTCCAGCCATCCCTGCAACAGGTCGCGTACGCGGGCGCCGATGGCCGCGTCGGCCCAGCCAGCCGCGATCATCTCCTGCAAGACGCGGACGTACCCCGACTCGAGGTCGTCCTCCAAGAAGTCGCAGGCCTGCTCGTAGCGCTGCCAGAGCGGCCGGTCCTCGGCATACATCCGGGTCTGGCGGACAAGGCGCCGGGCATTCTCCGCTTCGAGCAGGTCCAAAATGAGCTGCTGTTTCGAGCCGAAGTGGTAGTGGACCTGGCTCAGCGGCACTCCCGCGGCGTCCGCCACTCCCCGCGTCGAGAGCCGGGCGAAACCTTCGTCGAGCAGGCGCTGGCGGGCGGCCTCGAGGATCGTGGCCCGGGTCTCGCCCGAGCCCCGCCGTTTCCCGTTTGGCTCAGCCCGATTCGCCCGAGTCGGTCGGTCGACCGAAGTCATGCGGATAACCATGGCATTTCCCCTCTTGACAGTCAAGAACCGCCATGTTCTAGTGGTCAGAGAATTCGGTCGGTCGACCGAAACTGAGGATCCCGACGGGGAATGGGAGGGCATCATGGCAACGATCGCAGAGCCTGCAGCGGTGGACACCGAGAAGCTGATGAGCTTCGTTTTCCGAGCCGTCGAGGAGGTCGGGGCCTCCCTCGGCGCCGCCCTGGTGGTCATGGGCGACAAGCTCGGTCTGTATCGGGCCATGGCGGGGGCCGGTCCGCTGACCTCCGCCGAGTTGGCCGACCGGACCGGCACCGCCGAGCGCTACGTCCGCGAGTGGCTCAACGCGCAGGCGGCCGGCGGAGTGGTCGAGTACGACCCCGAGACGGGCCGCTATGTCCTGCCGCCCGAGCAGGCCGTCGCCCTCACCGACGAGTCGAGCCCCGCGTACCTGCCGGGGTTGTTCCAGATCGCGCTCGGTTCCATCATCGACTCGCCGCGCATCGCCGAGGTCGTCCGAACCGGCGCCGGCATCGGCTGGCACGATCACGTCAGCGACGTGCACGAGGGCTGCGAGCGGTTCTTCCGGCCCGGCTACAACGCGCACCTGGTGACCGAGTGGTTGCCCGCGCTGGACGGCGTGGTTGGCCGGTTGACGGCCGGCGCCAAGGTCGCCGACGTGGGCTGCGGGCACGGTGCCTCGACCGTCCTCATGGCCCAGGCCTTCCCCGGGTCGTCGTTTGTCGGTTACGACTACCACGAGGGATCGATCGCCATGGCCCGCCGCCGCGCCGACGAGGCAGGAGTGGCCGACCGGGTGCACTTCGAGGCGGCCCCGGCCGGTTCGTTTCCCGGCGACGGTTACGACCTGGTGACGATGTTCGACTGCCTGCACGACATGGGCGACCCCGTAGGCGCGGCCCGTCACGTGCGCGAGTCTCTGGCTCCCGATGGCACCTGGATGATCGTCGAGCCCGCCGCCGGCGACCACGTCGAGGACAACCTGAACCCCGTCGGGCGGGCCTACTACGGCTTCTCCACCCTGCTGTGCACGCCGTGTTCCCTGTCGCAGGAGGTCGGGTTGGCGCTCGGCGCACAAGCCGGCCAGGCGCGCGTCCGCGAAGTGGTGACCGACGCCGGCTTCGGTCGCTTCGCCCGGGTGGCGGAGACGCCCTTCAACATCGTCTACGAAGTGCGGCCCTGACCTCACGACGACCCACACCCTCTT
>CAWIYY010000008.1:0-201942 GCA_963840435.1 uncultured Acidimicrobiaceae bacterium
GACGGCTTTCAAACCCTCTCGAGACGCTCGAATGTGTGGCTGACCAGGTAGAACGTGACACTCCCCCACCCAGACGGACGACCTCGAAGGGCACGAGCGGTCCTCCAACGCACCCGAAGCGGGCGATCTGGAAGAAAAGGGACAGCTTTCAAACCCGGTGCAGCGGCGGCTGTCGCCGAGTGTCGTTGATGAACTTGTGCACTTCTACGAGGAAGGGGCGTCGATCGATGCGCTCGTACGGCGATACGGCGTCCACCGGACCACGATCATCGCTCACCTCGATCGGCGAGGCTTGCCCGACGCCGCGTCGCCGGAAAATGACCGACCTCCTGGTCGCCCAAGCCTCCGAACGCTACGCCAAGGGGTTGTCGCTCGCCGATGTCGCTTCCGAGTTCGGTGTCCACGCAAGAACGCTCGCCCGGGAGTTCCGTCGGGCTGGGACTCCCACCCGAGCACGGCGAGGTTGGAATCGCTGAGCTCCCCCCGAACCTACGACTTTTGGCCGGGCACAACGGATTCTGATCCTCGGCGGTCCTTCGGAAATAGCGGGATCCGCTGCTCGCGAAAGCAAGCGCCCGACTGGACCATTTATTGGGGCCCGCTCACTGACGCATTGCCTGCCGGAATCTGCCTCAACGACCGCGAAACGGGTCAGCTTGCCCGTCGCAATCAGGCCCAGTTCTTCATCCACTTTCTCGATCCAACCGCTCTCCCGTCGAGGTCCTCAGCCGTTGCATGGCAGATCATCTCCTCAGTCCAGAAAGCCAACTGAGCGGCGATGGAAGCCTCAACGTTGCCCCTTCCCCAGTCGCCCATCTCCGGAACCATGTCATCTTCTTCGATGAAACAACGAATGGCCGACCCGACTGGGACCTCATCGAAACTTTCAAGACAAACCCCGAGTCCCTTGATTCTCCAACGCAGTGCTGGAATGTCGTGGATCCGAGAGCACCGTGGGATGGTGCCGGTTCATCGAATGGCAGTCCGCGGCTGCTCGGCGGTACGCTTTGCCGGCCCGCCATTGCTTGACGAGTTCAGCCCAGTTCTTCGTTGGGGAAACGCCTTGGGTCCGTCAAGGTGAAACCCTCGAAGCAGTTATTGACTTCCACGACGAGTTCTTGGGGGCTGAACAGTCGTGCATTGTCGCTTTGGTCGGTGCTTCCGTCCATGCCGTCGAGGGTACGGCCATCCTGCGGGGTAGCCCCGATGTGCCGAACTGGCCCACCGTCCCGGCGTACACGGGGGCACCTGAACCCGTTGTGGCACACTCGCCGTGGAGCCGTAAGGACGATGATCTGCAGCGCCCTCTTCGTAGCGGTAAGTGACAGGATGCTCCTCAACTGAGCGAGGTTGATTGGTTGGGTGAAGGTCCATCAGCGACTACGATTTCTGCCTCTCGGCATAGCGCATCAAATGGCGAAGGTGAGAACATGCGAAAAGCGGTCGTGCTGTTGTGCACCCTACTTAGCCTGCTGTTGGCAGCAGCAACTTCTTCCGCTCCCGTGCAAGCTTCGATATCTGCGGCACGAATGGTTCACATTTCTGCACCGGCCAGAGGCGTGAGCCTCTTATTCGAGTTGGCACCGAGTGACAACCCCAATTCGGCAGCGGTTCCCACCGCTTCAGAGACGGAGAACAGCTTGGACGGGGTTCTCATTACGCTTGGTATTGCCCCGATATCTATGTGGAGCGAAGGAAGCGACCTGGATCTCGAGCTACCCCAATCCGTATCACAAAAGGATCTTCAACAGATCGAAGCGGCGGAGAAGCTGCGCGGTGGCAGTTCCCCAAACATTCGTTTCGGGGTGATCGCATTCGGCTCAACCAAAGTGACGACAGGTGCAACCGGCACCAGTATTTCATACGGACTTGGACGAACGCCGAACACGGCCGCATTGTTGCGTTGGGGTAGTCGAGTCGTGAAGGGCGCAGAACGGTTCGGAGTCACTCGGGTTGTGATCTCAATTTTCGGAAAGGGTGCGACAAGCGTCCTTGATTTGACTGCCATCGGTGGCGCGTTCACCAGGACGCGAATCCTTCCTCATTGGAGCGATGTCGGCAGAGTTTGCACGGACTTCCAATTACTTCTCTGTCGCCTCCGCAAAGGAGTTGCAGGGGTCGAAGGCATCCGCCCCAACTTCCACAAGCAGAACGACATCGTTCGAAGAATCAGCGTTGCAGAACCTGCGTAACGACCAGATCATTCCCGTTCGACGTGACGGTGATTCCTCCGGGGTAGATAGTCGGGCAAGAACCTGAACCTGCAGCGGTGGTGGATTGGACTACGCCGCTCGACAAATCAAGGGTCAGGAACTGATCGTTCACCATAACCATGGTCTGTGCGTTTGTTATGCCACAGACCTGGAACGGCGATCCCCCTGTCACGGGATGCGACCAGACCTGTTGTCCGTTGCTAACGTTTAGCGCGGCGAAGGAAGTTGTTTCCCCTGGTTCGGTCTGACTTACTAAAGCGACTGAAATATCATCACCTCATAGATATGAAGATTTGTCGGCTGTCGACACGGGAGAAAGAGTGGGAGTGAGTAATCGCAATCCCTGAATTGTTCAGGGACGTTAAGAGATTGTGACTGTCTGAATCAGCCCACTCTTGGGGGAGGTTCCCTCGAATCGGTTTCGAAAAGTCTCGAATAAGCCTTTTGTTGAACGGGTACGGATAGAACTGAATCGAAGGAGATTGTCGCTGGTCACATCGGGGGACAATTCGTCCGTTGTTATCGAGGCCACCAAATGTGCCATAGGACTGGCCGTTTCATGGATCGATCGAGCGTTCTACGTTAGCACCGTTGGCGCCCGCAGTCGGAGTGCACGTATTTATGAGATAGTCGCCAACGGAGCCAGCGGCATAGACGTCCATACTCGTTGCTCCGAGTTTGAAGATTGACGAACGTCTCGGTTCGAGGATCTTCATAGAGTCTCATGCACCGTTTACCGTGGCTCCGAACTGATTCAAGCTCGGAGCACAAATCGTCGACCGACTCCGCGCTGCAGTACGCCTTACTGAAGGAGGCGGTCGGAGTCGTGGGCGTTACGACCGTCGTCCATCTTCGGCTTCCGTCCGCCCGCTCCAGGCGGTCAAGGACAAGGAGGTCGTGGCGCTCGTGAAGCCTGATGCTGGTGTGTTTGTAGGAATTTCAGCGACGACGACGCGGGCTCCGCTCGCGGTTGCTATGTCGTCCTCTCGCAGTTTGCAGTAGAAGCCTCGTCAATAGTGGAGAGTTCCTTGCCGACGGATGAATAGACATGAAGCTGGGGTGAGGCACTTTCTGCCGGATTGGTCGTGTCGACCGACGAGCTGGCTGATTGGAGACTGAAGACAGCCATCGTCAGAGCTGAGCCGAACCAGAGGGATTGTGTATGGCGACCGCAGGGATAAAGACACTGGAGGTTTGGTGACTGTGGTTCGAGATCCTTGAGGTTTCTTTTCGACGAGATCGGCGATGAACTGTTTCACCTGATCATTGGACATTCCCGAGGTTGTAACCTCAATCAGGTCGCCGTGCTCCACCCACGTCACCTCCACCGCATGAGCCAGATACCGGTCTAGGGAGACGCTCCTTCGGCCTATCTTCGCATTTGGACGGGGAGGTTTCCGAGCGATCCTGCTGGGTCGTCTTCCAGCGAGACGGAGGTGCCATCTGCGTTCTTCTGGCCGAAATAGAGGAGCGTGAAGAGAATCGGAACCTTGCGTGAACGCCCCGCATCTCCGGCAGTGGGATAGGTTCTGCATCGATGAGCTTGAGGGCTTACCCGCCCGTTAATCGAGGTCGAGCAACCTTGGGTAGCCACGCTCGGTTTAAGGACGAACGTAACCCGAACAGGACGGTTGGACTCCGCTGCTGTAGCAGGTGGATTGCAGTCCAGTGAACGAACATGGTTAGAAGCAATGCAGAGGTTAAGAAACTGCGGCCCGCCTATGACCGACACCGTATTGAGCAACGATCCTCCGCCAGGAATGGGAGAAGGTTCCAGCTGCGAGAAGCCGAGTATTGAAATGCTCCTGTAAAACTCAACTCGGCTAATGTTCTGCCGCACGGAAGGCGTTCGCGGGCCGAGGATCTGTAGCCCCAGCCATTCACGAGAACCCTGAGGACGGTGCCTCGGTATTTTCTCGTCAGGGTGAGCCTCGCGAAGGTCATTTCGTAATTGGTGAGTGCAGATCGCCGTCATTTGGCCGATCGGACGGGTCAAAGATGACCAGGGAGGGACTTCGGGACGTGCGTCGTCAAGCTGGGGACCCGTAGCGGGAAGCGAGATCGCTCAGGTGATGAGGGCGATGCGCCGGTAGGCATCGAGCAGCGCGTCGGTGCCGGGCCAGCCGTCGATGATGCGCACGACGCGTTGGCGTGGACCGGTGCACCAGGCGACCCGGGGCGTGGAAGATGCCCCAGCGCAGCGCCTTGGGTCGGGCACCGCGCCCAGGGCCCGTCGAAGCAGAGGAGCTGGAACCAGCGCACCAGGTCGGCCGCCATGGTGACGGTCATCATCCAGTTGGCGTTGGCCTCGAAGCTGGTGAAGGGGAAGCGCAAGAGCCCCGAGTCCTTCAGGCGGTGGATGTGCTGCTCGACGTGGGCGTGGGCCCGCATGGTGGCGTCGAGGTCGACCGGGTCACCGTCTTGGTCGGTGTAGAAGCCCCAGTAGCGGAAGTCGAGGGCCGGGAACAGGCTGCGCTGGGCCCCGGGGTGCAGCGGCTCACGCCGGACGATGCAGCCGGGTGCCCTCGGGCAGCTTGTGGTCGTCGATCAGCGAGGTCAGCTCGCACACCGCAGCGCCCTCTCGCGGCTCGCCGTCTTGGTCGAGGGCCGGCTCCCAGACCTCTTCGAGGCCGACGGCGTCGAAGATGGCCCCGGTGACCTGGGCGTTCGAGCGCACGGTGACGAAGAAGCCGATGTTGCGGGCCCGGCAGGCACCGAGGAACCCCTCGGTGCACCCGGCCGAGTCGGCCCGCACGACGACCGCACGGTTGCACGAGGGCCGCGTCGTCACCGACGTGGTGACCCGCCGCGATCTCGCCGGGCAGCTGGGCGATGGCGTCGTCGAGGACGCTGACGTGGTCGGCCACGGTGTTGGCCCCGGCGTTGCCCGGACGCAGCAGCGCCAGCGAGCGCCTCGCCGGTGGCATCGGCGAAGCAGAACATCGGGTGGAAGCCGAAGCCGCCCTTGTAGGTGGGCGCCGGCCGCTCCTTGTGCTCGGAGTGGATCTCGACCAGCGAGGCGTCGATGTCGAAGATCACCGGGGCCGTTCCCGTCGTGGCCGACGAGCGTCGCCACACCTCGGCGCGCACCTCGGCCAGGGCCTCGGCGATGCCCGCTCCTCGTCTCGGGCGTGATCTCGTGGAAGGTGCGAAACACCGTCGTGTCCGAAGGCACCGAGCCGAACAGGTCCTCTTGGAGCCGCAGGTGCTCGATGTCCGCGCAGCTCTCGCCACCGCCGGCCAGCATCAGCGCCGTCTGGACGAGGACCTTGCCCCGGTCGTGCAGCGGGAGCCGTTCGCCGCGCGGCAGGGATCCGCGCCGAGAGCGCATCGCCGAGCCCCAACCGGTCGGCAAAAGCACCAAGAGCGTGCAGGCCGACGTGGGCCACCACGCCGGCTCCACCGGGTTCCACAACGACGCGACGCGTGCTGGTACCGTTCACTTTGGAAGTGCCCTTCTGGTTGGGATCCTGTTGCGTAGACAACAACAGTTTCCCCTACTTGGAGGGCATTTCCGCGGACGCGGGCCGGTCAGCTCACGCGGCTTCGTGAATAGTCGGGGCTAGTGATACTGTTCGACAAGAGGAGGCCAGTTGCACCGAAGGAAACGGATCAGCAGGATTGGGCAGTCCCGTTCGTTGGATCAGATTCGATTACCCTGGACGGCGCGGATCCAGGTGCCGGTAGACCAGATTTCCTGGATCCTGTTTCCTATGTCGACAAGTCATTCTGTGTGGCTACTGGCCGTTATCGGACCGATAAGAGCGCCGCTAACACAATCGCCGAAATAACTTGGCCGATGCGAGTTGTGCCCAATATCTATTGCATCAGGTCCCCGTTGAGCACGACTTTGTCAGGGAGAAGCACAGCTTGCAGCAATTCTCCCACCTCGAGCTGGCTCGCTACCTGTATTGACTACCGGCGTGTCTGGTCAAAGCCCTCTATGGAGTTAGCACACGCCGGAAGAGCAATAGCATGACCGCCGCGATCGGCGATAGCGATGAACGTGCTCGGGGAGAGTTCGGCTGGGAGTCGATTTAAGGTTGCTGGCGGGATTGTTATCTTTCTGGTTGTCCTTGTTGTTCTCGGCGCGCTGGGTGTCCTGCTCTTCATGGGATTCGCTGTTGTTGCTGGGTACTTCAGCGACCATGTCTGGCCATGGCTAATCCCTATTCCACTGATCGTCGTTGGTTATCTGGCATGGATTCCCGGAGTTCTCATCGTGGGAGCTTCCTCCTTGGCGTTTACATTCTCGGCGCGCTAATCGTTGCAATCCTTGACGGTTTATGAGTCAACCGGTTTAGATGGAATCTTGCGCATGGACTGAAGCAGCGCAACAGCTGTCAGGTGTGCAGTGTTCGATGTACTCTTGAAACTCCCTGAAGATGAGCCGGCCTCTCAAAGCTATGTGCACGTCGAGCCGTGGGAACCGCCTAAACGCCTGGGGTCATTCGTAGAGCTCGACACCGAGCCGCCCGACGACGATCTGGATCCGGACGAGCCCGCCGGACCGTCGCGAGACGCGTAGCCAGCAGACCTCATCTCAACGTCGCCGGGCTCCATCGGCCTTGCGGATGGTGCCACGCGTGGTCTGCACGTCTATTAGTCTTGCCCCGATCTGATAGACACCCGACAGCGGGTTATGAGCCCATACGACCGTCCGCCTCTCGCGAGGTCGTGAAGCTGCGTCAAATCGGCTTCAACCGGAGGTTTATCGTGACCAGTTACATGACCTAGGTTGGCCCGGACATGATCAGGAGTTCAACCAGATCCATCTCCTCAGGTTCGCGTGCGGTCGGCGGTCGTGTCGCCGCCACCTTGCACGTTCGCAGCCCAACGGTGTGTGAGGGGTTCAACTACGAAACCCCGGTACCAAACACCTTCGGGCTCTCTTTCAAACCCACGCCTGAGCAAGGGAAATGTTGTGATATCCACAACACCGGTGGGCGCTGAGGGACTCGAACCCCCGACCTGCTGGTTGTAAGCCAGCTGCTCTAACCAACTGAGCTAAGCGCCCGCACCGGATTGCTTCGTCGACGGCCCGCATCTCGAGCGCCGCCGTCACCAGGACTTGCCCGGCAACCCAACAACGAGGCTGTCCGGAGACCTCGAGAATCGGGCGAGGACCAAGGTTAGTCAGCCAAGCGCAGAAGCGACGCCAGCAGGTCGGCAGTGGGACCAGGAGCGTCGCGAGGAGGCCGCGTGGAGTTCGCACTTCTCGTGCCACCTGTCGGTACTCGCGACCCCGTCCCTATCGACCGGTGCGCTCCCGGTGCGTGCAACCCGGCCAGCAGCAAGGCCGGCGCTGGCCTTCCTCCAGCTCCTCTCGGGTGCGGCGAATGCGGCGTGCACGGGTCTTCTCTTGTTTCGCGTCTTCGACCCAGCAGATGAACTCGTTGCGGGCCAACGGTGTGATGTCTTTCCAGGCGTCGAGCGCAACGGCGTTCTCGACGAGAGCCTTGCGCAGATCACCAGGGAGCTTGTGCACGACCCCACCAGGTATGGGCGAGCTGGCCATGTCGAAACCGTAGCTGGGCAGGTCCAGCGCGATCGTCCACCCGGCCAGACCCACCAAGATCCGGAGGTTCGCCACCACATCCCCGGGGAGATGTCGCACTCGGCATCTCGACAAGACGGCAGGTGGTGGCGCCCCGCCGGTGCGCCGCGGTGCCGCTTCAGCGCAACAGCTCGGCCATCACCTTGCTCCAGGGTCGGGCCAGGGTGCGCAGCTCGGCACACGCCTCCTCGCCCAGGGCGGCATAGGGCGCCGCAGCCAAAAGGTCGGTCCCCTCTTCGATCTCCTGGCGGGACCGGGCACCGGCCTCGGTGAAGCGCAGCTCCTCCCCCGGCTCGAGCCAGCCCCGGCCCCGGAGTGCGTCGACGGCGCCGTCCCAGGCCTCGTCGGGCCAGCCCCGGGTCGCCTGCAGCACCCGGGCCGGCACGTCGCCGGCCGCCGCATGGGTGACCAGGGCCTCGATCCCCGACAGCTCGTGCACGACCAGCTGCGCGATGTGCCCGTCGCCCCGGTACTCGCGCAGGATCGACTGTGCGTGCCACAGGACGAGGTGCGGCGCTTCGGGCCACGCCACGTCGCAATGGCCCGCCGCCAACGGGCGGCCCTCGAGCCGCTGCCCGACCTGCTCGGCCGCCGTCCGGGCCAGCTCGGAGGCCCGCACCAGCTCGGCCGAGCGCAGCACGTCCTCGCCCAGGGCGCGGCGCCACGAGGCGTCGACCGCTTCGAAGCGGGCCGCCACCAGGTCCGCCGGCGTCGCCACGTTCCAACTCTCGGGGATGGCGGCCTGGACGAGCTCGGGGTTGAAGTTGAAGAACGTCGACACGACGACGTCCGCCGGTACCGCCCCCATGGGCGCCGCTCTCGAGGCGAAGTAACCCGCCCGACCGGTGATGCCGAGACGGGCATACGCCTCTGCCGCCTCCGGCACGAAGTAGATGGCTCCGTGCAGGGGCTCGAGGGTGCGCCAGGTCTTGTGGGCCAGCAATGCGGCTGCGCTCTCGTCACTCACAGCGTCGTCTCCTTGCTCAGGCGCTCGACCAGCGCGTGCGTCGCCGCCACCACGGGGCGGCGCGGCGCGGCGTCGCGCAGGACCAGATCCATCCCGTCGCGCTCTCCCTCCGCCGCGCCCGCTTCCCGGCAGATCAGCAGCCCGGCCAGGTAGTCCCAGACGTAGAGCGTGCTTCCGCCGACCACCAGGTAGGCGTCGAGCACGCCGTCGGCCACGGCGCAGCACTCGAGCGACGCCGCACCCAGCGCACGGAACTGACCCCAGCCCGGCGAGCGGCCGGGGAAGCCCGAGATGCCCACGATGGCCGACGACAGTTCCTCGCACCCCGACGGCCGCACGGCCACCCCGTCGCGCTCGGCCCCCTGGCCGCGCACGGCGGCGTAGCGCACCCCGCTGGCCTGGTTCACGACCACGCCGACCAGAGGCCCCTCGGCGTCGAGGACGCAGATACTGGTGGAGAAGAAGGGCACACCCCGGTGAGCATTGGTCGAGCCGTCGACGGGGTCGATGACGGCCAGGAGACGATCACCCTCGGGGCCCGTCGTGCCCGATTCCTCCGAGAGCACGGCCAACCCGGCGCCGTGCAGCACGGGCAGCGCGGCCCCGTCGGCGGCCAGGTCGAGCCGGTACTGGCCCGGGCGGGTGCCGGCCGGGCCCCAGTCGTCCAGCTCGTCCAGGGCATGGCGCACCGCGGCCACGGCCTCGTCGAGCACTGCGAGCAGCCGAACCTCGTCCACGGAGACCGCACCCTACCGTCCATGGGCGGCGGCGCCCGCCCGGTAGGCTCCCGGGGTTGTGGCAGCCATTGACGTCGCCGGCTACGTCGCCGACCTGAAGGATCACTCGGTCGACCACGGATTTCACGTGCACGACGAGCGTCACTTCGTCGAGACGTACTCCCTGCGCCAGGTCTGGGAGGTCGACCTGCACCCCGAGGAGGGGTGCGGCGGCCCGCTCGACCTGCATCTCGCCCTCGACGTCGATCCCCGCGTGCTGCTCTCTTTCGAGGACGCCGTCGTCCTGCTCTCCGAGGAGGAGGAGCCGCCCGACGAGTTCCACTTCCCGCTGACCTTCACCTGGGCCCTGCCCCCGCTGCCGAGCGGGCCCGACCTGCTGCGCCTGGCCATCGACCTGGCCGGCGTGGGGGGCATCGAGCTGCCGCTGGAAGTCTCCGCCATCGACTCCTTCGCCAACGCCACCGACGGGTCGGAGCGCCGCCTCAGCATCGTGGCCCGCCATCCCGTCTCGCTGGCCCGGGTGCTCAGCGGCGAGGAGCTCCTGTGCGACGTCTTCGACCGGGCGCTCGCCGTCAGCCGCTTCCTGCTCGAATCAGCCGAAGGCTGGCTTTCCTGACGTGCACGTGCGCCGGCCCGGCGCCCTCCGCGGAGGCCGGGTCCTCGCGGTCCTGATCGTCGGGGGCGGGATCGCCCTCAGTGCCTGCGGCGGCAGCGGGGGCGGCCAGACTCTGGCCCAGGAGGCCTGCGTCCACGTCCACCGCTCGGTGGTCGACTACGAACGCTCCATCGTGGCGGGCACGTCGCCCGGCACCGCGGCCGGCCTCCAGCAGAAGGCGGCGCAGGAGCTGCGCGACGCCCTCCCGCTGGCCGCCGCGGCCAACTCGGACGACGGCTCGTGGAATTCGCTCATGACCACGATCTCGGAGAGCGCCGACATCGACGAGGCGCACCTGCTCCCCTCGCTCAAGGCGCAGTGCGTCGTGGCCAACACCAACGTCAACATCAACCCGCAGAACCCGAACGGGAATGTGAACCCGAACCCGGCCTCACCCGCCGGCTGAGCCGGGAGAGGCCGCAGCCGCACTCGTCGTGGTCGTGGTCGTGGCGCTCGCCGCCATCTGGGCCCGGCCCGCGGCCACGATCCCCGGCATGATGTCCTTGGCCAGGAGGACGCCGCCCTGGGGCGTGAAGTGCACGCCGTCGTTGCGGCGGACGTCGACGCCGTCGATGGTGGTCGTGAACTTGCCGCCGGGGCACGCCGCGGCGTACAGGTCGACCACCGAGTCCGTCGTCGGGTGCAGGGCCGCCACCTCACGCACCAGCTTGTTGTATTCGGCCAGGCGGGCCGGGTCGTCCTCGGGCCAGGGCTGGCCGTCGGGCTGCTCTCCTTCGTCGGTGCAGGGTGCCGTGAGGAAGACGAGGTTGGCCCCGGTCGTGGTGACCAGCCTGGAGGCCAGCTCGAGCTGGCTCTTCACGTAGGCGGCAAAGGCCGGATGCAGAATGTTGGTCATGGCGCCGTGGTACTCGCGGTCGACCACCTCCCAGCGCCCGGCCAGGACGACGACCACGTTGGGATTCACCACGGACATGGCGGAGAGCCACTGGTCGGGCCAGGGCTGGGAGGTGGCCGGCTCACCGGGCGTGAGCGGTGAGCCGTTGCAGGCCGGCGGCGTCTCGTCGAGCGCCCCGAGCAGCTCGACCGAGGGCCCGTCCACCACGCCGCAGCCCAGGATCCCCTTGTCCGACAGCGTGTAGCCGTACTTGCGCTGGGTCGGCGCCTCCCCGAGACCCAACCCGAGCGTGAGGGCCACCGAGTCGCCGAAGAGCAGCACGCGCACGGGTGGCCCGGCCGACGTCGCGCTGGCCACCTTCGAGGTCGAGCCGTGTCCCGTGCCGGCACTGGCTGAGGTGCCGACGGAACCGGGGTAGGTGGTGCTGGCCAGCGCCGAGGTGTCGACGGTGGCCGCGATCAGCGCGGCCACCACCACGACGACGGCCACGGGCACGGCCACCCAGGCCCGCCACTGGTGCAGGAAGGTGCCCATCCGGATCGGCCGCTCGACCAGGTGGAACGAGAGCGCGGAGACGACGAGCGTGACGGCCACCCGTACGAAGAAGAGCGGGTAGCCGTCCAGCCCGGTGCGCGCGTGGTTGATCCAGAGGAAGAGCGGCCAGTGCCAGATGTAGATGCCGTAGGAGATCCGGCCGACGTAGCGCACGGGGGTGAGCGAGAGGACACGCGGCACCAGGCTGCGCGGTGCGCCGACGGCGGCCAGGATCACCGAGGCGGTGCACAGACCGACCAGGAAGAAGCCGCCGCTGTAGGGGAAGGACGAGGTCTCGTCGAAGAGGACCCAGATCAGGATCGCCCCCGCCGCGCCGGCGATGCCGCCGATGCCGCAGAGCGCCCTCCCCCGCTGCGAGGCCGGCCGCCACAGCTCCCCGGCGGCCAGGCGGCCCTCCTCGTGGTGGCGCTTGGTGAGGATCACCAGCGCCACCGCCAGGGCGCAGCCGATGAAGAGGCACTGCGAGCGGGTGTCGGTGCCGAGGTAGACCCGGTTGACGTCGGTGGGTTGGTAGAGCAGCCGCATCTCGACCGCGGAGGCGACGGCTGCTGCCACGCACACGCCGAGCAGCACCGTGAGGCTCTTGGTCAGGCGCAGCACGCCCAGCACCACGAGCGGCCAGATCAGGTAGAACTGCTCCTCCACCGCCAGGGACCACGTGTGGATCAGGGGTGAGGCCGACGCCGTCTCGTTGAAGTAGTTCGACCCGACCAGGATGAAGTGCCAGTTGCTCACGTAGAGCAGGGTCGAGAGCGCGTCGAGCCGCAAGGCGCCGTAGGTCCCCTCGGGCACGATCACCGAGGCGAAGAACGCCACGAAGAGCAGCATGAGGAGCAGCGCCGGCAGCAGGCGGCGGGCCCGGCGGGCCCAGAACGCGGCCAGCCGGATGGTCAGCGACTGGCGCCACTCGCCCACCAGCAGCGAGGTGATCAGGAAGCCCGAGAGGACGAAGAACGCATCGACGCCCATGAACCCGCCGCCCATGAACGAGATGCCCCCGTGGAACATCATCACGGCCAGCACGGCCGCGGCCCGCATGCCGTCGAGGGCGGGGAGGTAGGCCAGACGAGTGTGCGAGATCTCGCTCTCGTCGTCCTGCATCGCGCGCAATCCTCCAGCGTTCGGTTCGGGAGTTCGGGGGTTCGGGGCCGGCGACGCTCGACGCGTGCTCGACGCGCCGTCAGTCTCGCAGATGCCGGGTGCTGCCCCCGGGCGGGGGCGGCTCACTACCCTGGTCTCTCCTGAGCACGACCCGCCCCCCCACCCGCCTCGTGGCCAGTTCTGCGGGCCGGACCACCGCCCGGCCCCTGGCTGCCCCCCTGCCCCGCCGCGCCCCCCGTCCACAGCGGGCGCATCGGCGCCGCTTCGCCGCGTTCGTGCTGGTCCTGGCGCTGGTGGCCGCCGGGGTCGCCGCCTACGCGCTCTCGCGCCCCCCTGCGCTCAGCCCGCTGCGGGCCCGCATCGTGGCCATCGCACAGGGTCAGGTGGGCTACACCACCGACCCCTCCGACACCTATTGCAACAAGTTCAGCGCCTACTGGAACGCCGGGTTGGACGACTGCGGCGGCAACGGCAACCTCGACGAGGAGTGGTGCGCCGACTTCGCGGCCTGGGTCTGGAAGCAGGCGGGCGCGCTGGTGGCCTACCAGCTCGCTCCCGGCTACCTCAACGGCAACTCGGCCAGCTTCTACGTGTGGGGCACCGACCACGGCACCTGGCACCCGGTCGGCTCCGGCTACACGCCCCGGCCGGGCGACGTCGCCGTCTACGGCCTCGACACCACGGCGGTGACGGCGGTGCACGTGGCCGTGGTCACCGCCGCGACCGGGAACGACGCCTCGCCCGACGTCGTCAACGGCGACGGGGACCACACCGGATTCAGCGTGGTCGAGGTGGGCGACAACCAGGCCTTCGCCGACGTGAAGGGCAAGGGCGCGCCGCTCTCGGGCTACGTCTCGCCCCTGTCCGGGTCCTCGACGACCGCCTCCTCCTGAGCCCGGGCCAGCTCCTCGTCCTCGTCCTGTTGGGCGGACAGAGCCAGCAGCACCGCCTCGAACACCTTGGCCGCGTCGTCCTCGATGTGGCGCCGGGCCAGCATCAGGCAGGCCGCCCCGAGGAAGGCGATCGGGAGGATGAGCAGGAACGCGGTGCGGTAGTTGTTGCCGAACTGGGCGGCGATGGCCGAGGTGACGATCGGCGCCGCGGCCGACCCGAACACCACCGAGGCCAGGTTGAAGGCCCCGAACCCGGCGCCGCGGACGTGGGCCGGGGCGGCGTCGGACAGCCCGGCCCGGAGCGCCGGCACGCAGGCGGTGGCGGCCAGGAACCCGAGCAGCTGAATCACGAACACGGCGGCGAACGGCAGCGGAATGAACGAGACCATGAAGAGCGCCGCGCTCAGCATGATGCAGACGGCGGGGATCACCACCCGGGCCCCGAGGAAGCGGTTGACCCAGGTGTCGGCGATACGCCCGCCGATGAGCGTGCCGGGGATGCCGCCGAGGATGGCCAGGGCGCCGAACGTGCCGTTGGAGGCCTGCTGGGAGAGGTGGAGCTGGTTCTGGTAGAAGTTCGGCATCCAGGTGGCCACCGCCGTGACGACGAAGCCCACCGTGGAGACGCCGACCAGCGCGTAGCGCATGGTGGGGATGCGCAGGATCGTCCCGCAGTCCTGGCGCAGGCCGCGCCCCATGTCGCCGACGAAGCGGCCGAAACCGTGCGGGAAGAGCGGCGGCCCCTTGTCCTCGGCCAGCTCCATCTCCTCTGAGTGCGTGACGTGGGCCCGGTCGGCCGTGCCCCGGCTCGGCTCGGGCAGGCGCCAGCAGAAGTAGGCCACCAGGAGGCCCGGGAAGAGGGAGACGAAGAAGGCGACGCGCCAGCCGTGACCGTCGAAGAGCGGCCCGATGGCGCCGCCGATGGCCAAGCCCATGCCGAGCCCGACGTAGCTCAGGCACTGCTGAATGGAGAAGGCCCGGCCCCGCCGCTCGGTCCCGTAGTAGTCGGCGATGACGCTGCTGCCCGAGGGGTCGGTGACCGCCTGGCCGAAGCCCAGCGACGCCCGGATGACCACGAGCAGGCCGAAGGCGGTGGTCGGGACCAGCCCGCCCAGGGCGCTGATGATCGACCAGGCCACGATGGTGACGGCCATGGCCCGCGTCCGGTTCCAACGGTCGGCCAGGTAGCCGGCGGGCAGGGTGATGATCCCGTTGACGAGGATGAACGCGGAGAAGAGGACGCCGATGGCGGTGTCGCCCACCCCGAAGGCCGTCTTGATCTGGTCGCTGCTGCCCCGGACGATGTACTGGTCCATCCCGTCGATGAACAGGGTGAAACCGACCACCCACATGGGCCAGTTGGTGACCAGCATGCGCCGGGGTCCCGCCGCCGGCGCGGACGCACCCTCCCCCGCCCGGCCAGGGTCAGCGGGGGGCGCCGGCGTGCGCCGGGCTTCTGCCGTGCTCATGAAAGCTCCGCCGCTTCCACCGTCTGCCAACTTCGGGGCGTCGGGAGCCCGCGGTCAGGCGCTCATGCCCCCGCGCCCGGCGTGTACCCCGCCGGCAGGGCGATGGACTTCTTCTCCAGGAAGGACTCGAGGCCTTCGGGCCCGAACTCGCGTCCCACACCCGACTCCTTGTAACCACCGAAGGGCGTCGAGAAGTCGATCGGCACCGGTGCGTTGAGCATGTAGGTGCCGGTGCGCACCTGGCGGGCCACGCCGAGGCCGCGGTCGTTGTCGGCCGTCCAGACGGAACCGCACAGGCCGTAGTTCGAGTCGTTGGCGATGTCGACCGCGTTCTCGTCGCCGTCGTAGGGGATGACGACGAGGACGGGACCGAAGATCTCCTCCTGGGCGATCTTCATTTTGTTGTCGACGTCGGAGAACACGGTCGGCTCCACGTACCAGCCCTTGGCGAAGTCGCTCCCCGAGGGGCGCCCGCCACCGAGCGCGACCGTCGCACCCTCCTCACGTCCGCTGTCGAGATACCCCAGGATCCGGGTGCGCTGGCGCTCGGCCACCACCGGGCCCACTTCGGTCGCCGGGTCCATCGGGTCGCCCACCTTCATGGCGGCCACGCCCGAGACGACGGCGTCGACCACCTCGGCGTAGCGGGCCCGCGGTGCGAGGATGCGCGTCTGGGCGATGCAGGCCTGCCCGTTGTTCATGATCGAGTTCGGCAGCAGGGTCGGGATTGTCGTCGCCAGGTCGGCGTCGTCGAGGATGATGGCGGCCGACTTGCCGCCGAGCTCGAGCGTGCAGCGCTTGAGGCGCTCACCGCACAGCCCACCGATGCGCTTGCCCCCGACACCCGAGCCGGTGAACGAGATCTTGTCGACGCCCGGGTGCGTGACCAGGTGCTCGGACACCTCGCGGCCGGCGGGGATCACGGAGAGGACGCCCTTGGGGAGCCCGTTCTCCTCGAAGATCTCGGCCAGGCGGAAGGCGTCGAAGGGCGTCTCGGGCGCCGGCTTGTAGACCACGGTGCAGCCGGCGACCAACGAGGGGGCCAGCTTGGCCGCGGCGATGAAGAGCGGCACGTTCCACGGCGCGATGGCGCCGACGACGCCCACCGGCTCCTTGGTCACAAGCACCTGCGGGTTGAGCAGGCCGGTCCGCACCTCGTCGAAGGCGAAGGTGTCGGCCAGGTCGGCGTAGTAGTTGAAGATCATCATCGGGGCGAGCACCTGGCCCATGCCCGAGAACGTGATGGGCGAGCCCATCTCGCCCGTGATGATGGCGGCCAGGTCGCCCATCTCGGCCGCGATCTGCGTCGCCACCTTGCGCAGGATCTCGCCCCGCTCGGTCGGCGTCATGCGGGGCCAGGGACCCTTGTCGAACGCGGTGCGGGCGGCCGCCACCGCCTTGTCGATGTCGGCCTCGGTGCCGTCGGGCACCCGGCCCACGACCTCCTCGGTCGACGGCGAGATCACCTCGATGGTGTCGGTGCCCTCCGGGGCCACCCAGTCGCCGCCGATGTACAAGCGGTCGTAGTCCCGAATCGCCATGCGTCCCTCCCAGGTACTCGGAGGGCCCGCCGCCCCCACCGCCGGGTGTCGGGCGGCACCACCAGGCTAGCGCCGCGTCGGACAACCTGTCCGATTGGCCCCTTCGACGCGGCGCCCGCAGGGACGGGTCAGGCCGTCTCGTCGCGCGGCTCGATGTGGGCGACGACGCCGTCGTTCTCCACCCAGCCCTTCCCGGCGGCATACGCCTGCATCCCGGCGAAGCCCTCGTCCCACTCGTCGGTGGCCGCCGTCCCGGCCAGGGCCCGCAGGGCGACGGGATCGACCACCACGTGCTGGCCGTCCTCCTTGAGCCGGCCCAGGCCCGATTGGTCCACCACGCGGGCGAGGTCGCCCTGGTCACCGCCACCTTCGACGGTCACGGAGAAGCGCCCGAAGTCGTCGGGATCGCGCAGGTGGACCCGGGATTCGGACAGGTCGATGACGATCAGCACGGTTCGGGACGCTACCCCGCGGCAGTCACGGCCACCCCGGTGGCCTGCACCATCGGTAAAGTGCCGCCCCGTGCCCGACATCGATCACAGAGACCCCGACGAAGTTGCCGCCATCCTGACCAAGTGGCTCTCGACCAGAGGGGCCGACGGGCTGGAGGCCGAGGTCTTCGACGTCCAGGCGCCGGCCTCCAACGGCTTCTCCAACGAGACCATCCTGTGCCGCACCCGCAGCGCCGACGGGGAGGAGCGTCGCCTGGTCGTCCGGGTCGCCCCCACCAAGCACCTGCTCTTCATGGACGCCGAGTTCTCCACCCAGTACCGGGTCATGAAGGCGCTGGCCGACGCCGGGTCGCCCGTGCCCCTGCCCCCGTTGGGTCAGTACGAGACCGACCCGCAGTACCTGGGCGTGCCCTTCTTCACCATGGAGCACGTGGAGGGCCTGGTGCCGCCGGACAACATCCCCTACACCATCGAGGGCTGGGTCATCGAGGCCACGCCCGAGCAACAGGAGCGCCTGTGGTGGAGCGGCATCGACGCCTTGGCCGCAGTGCACCGGACCGACTGGCGCGCCGCCGGGCTCGACTGGCTCGGCATGCCGGCCCGGGGCAAGCCCGGGATCGTGCAGCAGATGTCCTACTACCGCGACTACCTGGACTGGTCGGCCAAGGGACTCAGTGTTCCCACGCTCGAATCGACCTGGGAATGGATGGTGGCCAACCAGCCCGACGAGCCGGACGAGCTGGTGCTCAGCTGGGGCGACAGCCGCATCGGCAACATCATCTGGGACGATTTCCGCGCCGCCGCCGTCCTGGACTGGGAGATGGCCTCCCTGGGCCAGCCCGAGATGGACCTGGGCTGGTTCCTCTACTTCGACCGCCAGTTCACCGATCCCCTCGGGGTGCCCCGCCCGGCCGGCTTCCCGTCCCACGAGGAGACGATCGAGCGCTACTCGGAGTACATGGGCCGGCCCATGCGCGACCTCTTCTTCTACGAGATCTTCTCGGGCTTCCGTTTCGCCGTCGTCATGCTGCGGCTTTCCGACCTGCTGCTCGAGAGCAAGGTCCTCCCGGCCGAAGACGACATGCGCTCCAACAACATCGCCACCCAGCTGCTGGCCACCATGCTCGACCTGGAGCCGCCGGCCTGAGTCGCCGGCCTGAGTCGCCGGCCTGAGTCGCCCGCACGCTCGCCGGCCCACGGACCCGGTCTGCGCGCTGCGGGTCAGGCCCGCAGGTCGGGCCCGTCGTCCGCGATGGCGTCTCCCGGCGGGCCGACCGCCACGCCGGCCTGGCGCAGGCGGTCGCCCAACCACTGCGGGCCGTCCGCGGCGCTCATGTGGTCCTGCCAGCCGGCGAGGATCGTGTGCAGCTCGTCCTTGGTGGGGATGCTGGCGATGATGTGCACCGTCATCTTGTGGTCGTACCCCGGCGGGGCCTTCACGTAGAGCCCGCCGAAGGGGTCCCCGGTCACATGCGGCGCCGGTTCGCGCAGCACATAGAGCTCGCCGGT
Source organism: uncultured Acidimicrobiaceae bacterium (assembly GCA_963840435.1). Lineage (GTDB taxonomy): Bacteria > Actinomycetota > Acidimicrobiia > Acidimicrobiales > RAAP-2 > Bog-473. Next base: position 18,506 of record CAWIYY010000008.1, read on the forward strand.
GTCCTCGACGTAGTTGAGCTCGTGGCGGACGCCGTCGGCATCGAGCCATTCGGTGCCCAACTCTAGCTCGGCTGAGGCTCGGCGACGGGGGTCGGCTTCGTAGAACTCGTCGATGTCCATCGGGCGCACACTACCGCCGAGCTGCGATCTCGCGAATGCTCCGCGGTTCGCCTCCCTGGGGGAGCCATTGGGGGAGCACCGATCGCCACCGTGCGGCCATGCCCACACGCGTTCCGACCCACCACTCCGAGCTCATCGACCTCCTGACGGCCGAGTGGCAGTCGATCGGCCGCTCCCCCGGTGCACGGCGGGCGCTGGCCACGGTGGCCCGGAGCGATCCCGCAATGGCCCAGCTGGTCCTCGGCACCGCCCGACATCCGGCCTCGTGCCCGACCCCGATCGACCTGGTCGAGCACATGCGCCGGGCAACGGGGCGGCGCCAGCGTGAGGACGCAGCCAGGCTTATCCGGGTCCTGCTGCGCGAGGCGCGCTGCGACCCCTTCATCGGGCGCCTGCTGATCCAGGCGCTCTTGCCGGGGCTGATCACGGTGGCTTCGATCCTGCAGTGGGGGCTCGGCGGCGAATGGCGCGACGGCGAGGAGTTCTTCGGCGAGGTGGTGTCGACCACCTGGCTCGTGGTCCAGGAATGGGCGGGTCAGGATCGCGCCTACGCCGTCCTCGATCTGCTGTCGGCCATCCGCTGCCGGCTGCGCCGCCAATTGTTGAAGAGCAAGGATCTGGGCAACCGGCAGTCGCCACTCGAGGCAGCGGGCTACGACCGCCACGCACGAACCGAGACCGACCTCGAGGAGCTGGCCCGGATCCTCATCAATTTGCACTCGGAAGGAATGGACCACGAGGAGGTGCAGCTCCTCTACGCGCAACACGTCCTTGGCTACACCATCGCCGAGCTCGCCACGACGTCCGGACGAGAACGACGCGCGCTCTACACGCGGCGCGACCGCGGCCAGCGAAGGCTCTGTGCCTCCGCCGGCTGATGCGGGCGGAATGACACGTGCGTATGGTGTGCGAGTGGCGAGCGCAGGGCGACAAAAGAGCGAAGTGTCGCGCGAACGCGCGGCCCGCTGGCGACCCAACTGGTGGGTGATCCTTGCCGTTTGCCTCGCCCTCATTGCACTGCTGGTGGAATCGTCGGGTCGCGGCGAGGGCGGGCGTCCTGTGCACATCCAGTCGGTGGCGAGCACGCGTGGGCCGCTCACCCGTGGTCTGACACGAACACAAGGAGTTCGATCCGGGGCGCGTCCTTCGTCATCGTCGTCCACGACGACGTCGACCAGCGCGCCGCCCGCCACCACGCCGGATGCTGACCGGACTCCGGCCTTCGGTGCCGGCGGAAGCGACAGCACCGTGGACCCTCCGGCGTCGACGACCACCACGACGTATACGCCGTCACCACCAACGACGAGCACCTCCGCACCGCCGACAGCTCTGGCGGCCGATCGCAGCCAGACCGAGGGCTACTTCGATCCGCCCCTGCAGACCTCGGGTCAGTACGAGGTCAACGGGTCCGGCCCCACCGAGGTCTCGGTGCTGTGGTCGGCTCCCGTCTACCTCACCATGACGGTGACGTGTCCGAGCGGCAGTCAGACCGTCGGCGGCACGACGGCCATGGAGACATCGGTACCCGATGCCAGCGCGGGCTGCCAGGCCACGGTGAGTGAGCCGTCCACCGAGTCCACTTCGCTGACCTACAGCGTCACGTTCGGACCGGCCGGTGGCTGAGCGCGGGCCGGTCCCCCTGCTCACACGGGCCGCCGACGTGGCGGGCGCGCTCGTCACCGCCGTCCTGGCCTTCACGGCGGTGCCGGCGGTGCTGCTTTTCGTCGTGGGCAACCCGCTGGGGGGAGGCGCAGGGCATGGCTGGTCTCCCCTATCCCGCGACGCGCTGTGCGTGCTGACCGTGGCTGCGTGGGTCGCCTGGGCCGCCTGCTGTGCCCAGGTGCTCCGGTCGGTGATCGCCCGGGTGCGTCGGGGCGAGGTCGGGCCTGGACCGGGATCGTTGGTGGACTGGCTCGCCGGACGCATCGCCATGGGCGTGCTCGCCTTGACCTCCGTGGGCGCGCCGGTCGCGCTGTCCTCGGCTTCTGGAGCGGTTCCGCTACAAGCACACGCCGCCGCGCTGATCGTCCCGCGCGCGGCGATCGGACATCTGCCCGCGTTGCGACAGCCTGCACGGGCCGACTACCTGGTGCGCCGGGGCGACACACTCTGGACCGTCGCCGACGCACACCTCGGTGACGGCGCCCAGTGGACGGCCCTGGCCGCGCTCAACCGCGGCAGCCCGGTTTCCCCGTCGGAACGCCTGGTCGATCCGGACCATCTGCGCGAGGGTTGGCGGCTCCACCTCCCCCGCGACGCCGAACACCCGAGCACGCACGACCGGCAGACAGCGCGCCCACAACCCACCGGCCGTCCGGACCACCTGCCCGAGCTCCTCGTTCTCGGCCTTGGTTCGCTGACCTGCGCGGCCCTGGCCCGCCGCTCACGGCGCCGCTTCCGCATCCCACCGTTCGTCGATCCGCTCGACTCCTCGCTGCTGCCGTCCGAGCGGGCAGTGGACACCGCCACCCTGCTGCACCGGTTCGACGGCGTGCCCGCACTCCGGGCCTTCGAGACCGCCAACCGATTGCTCGGACTGGCCGTGCTCGATGGGGGCCGGCCGGGTCCGAAGGTCCGCCTGGTCCAGGTCGGACCGACCGGCGTCACCTTCCACTTCGCAGCACCCGAGAACCAGGCACCGGAGCCGCTGCGCGCCGTGGACGGCGGCCAGGCCTGGCACGTCAGTCACGACACGCTCGAAAACACCATCGATCTGTGCGACCCGTACCTCCCCCTCGCCTTCCCTGTCGGCGACGACGACGAGGGGACTTGGTTGATGGCACCCGGTCCCGGCGACGTGGTCCCGCTCCTCGGCGAAGGGGCACAGGACATGCAACGGGCGGCTCGCGCTGCGGCCGAGTCGTGGGCCTGGTCGAACGACGTGGTCGTCACAGACGACCCCGACGACCCCCGCCTCGTGGAGTGGGCAGTGGGCTGCCGGCTCTTCCTCGGGCGGCCCGACCTCCTCGCAGTGGGAGTCGCCGCGCACACTGCGGTGCTGACGACCGAGACCGCGGTGGCCACCGACCTCACGGTCCTGGTGGACCGGCACGGCGCGTCACTTCACCCGGTGGGCCGGGTGATCCGCCCGCACCTCCTCTCGGCAGCGACCGAGGAAGACGTCGCCGAGCTCGTCGCCCCGATCAGCCCGGCCACGATCCAGCACGAAGACCTCGGTCCCACCGTGCATGGACTCGCCGCCGTGGCGGCCGACGAGGCCACCCTCGCCCCCGGTCCCGTCGACGTACGCCTTTTGACCATGACGCCGCGACTCGACGGGCTTCGGGAGCCGCTTCCTCCCAACCGGGTGCGCCGGGCCGTCGAGCTCGTGGCCTACCTCGCCCTGCACGCACCCGACGTGGTCACCGGTGATCGACTGCGTACCCGGGTGCTCGGCTCGACCGACGCCGACGCCGCGTCCAAGACACTCTTCAACGTCGCCCATGCCGCCCGTCGGGCGCTCGGCACCGACGCCGACGGGAATCCGCTCTTCCCGTCGGGAACGCGCGCCGGGATCTACCAGCTGTCCCCGGACGTGACCGTCGACGTGCAGCGGGCGATCGCCTTCGTGGCCGCGGCGAAGACCCACGACGACCGCGACCTCGCCATTGCGCTCTACCGGGCCGCACTGGACCTGGTCGAGGGTGAACCACTGGCCAACGCGCTCTCGGGCTACGCCTGGTGGGAGACGGAGGGGCACGGCGGTCGCATCGCCGCGGTGCTCGTCACGGCCGCCTGCTCCATGGCGGCGCTGGCCACTGACGCCGGCCTGTTCGAGCTCGCCCAGTGGGGACTCGAGCGGGCCCGTCTGGTCGAGCCCTACAGCGAGGCGCTGTCGCGGACGGCCATGGAGGTGGCGGCCGCAGAAGGGGATGCCGACCGCTTGCGCCTCGAGTGGCGCGAGTGCCAGCGCCTCGTCGATGCACTCGACCCCGGCAGCTCTGCCTTCGCCACGCACCGAAGAGCTCTTCGGGGAGTTGAGCCGTCGGGTCCTGACGAGCCCGGGACGACCAGTTCGCCAGCGAGTGGGCTCAGGCTGATCCCGCTGCAGTGACCGAGGCCGGGCGGTGCTCCACTCGGCGCCATGGGGACGGGGCTGGAGCACCGACCCGAGGCACATCACCCGCTAGGCGGGAGCCGTACCGGCCGTTGCTTGCAGGTAGGACGTTGCCTCGGACTGGACGAGCTGAACGAGGTTGGCCATGGCCACGTTCGGGTCGTCCACGTGCAGACCCCATCGCGCGTTCGGATAGGCGACCAGAGCCGGAGCGTGCGCGTCGGAACGGACCAGGAGAACGTGTGCCCGATCCGATGTCACGCACGCTCCGGTGTACTGCCCGTCGTACTCGACCCACGGTGTCGATATTCCAGGAGTCGGGTCGGGAAGGACGCCCTGGCTGGAACTGCCTGCCACCTCTTGGGTAGGAAGCTGAATGCGATACATGGAGAGGAGAGTGCCGCTGCCGCCGCTGAGATCGGCCGGATTCGTGCACACTGACCTCCACGGCATGTCCGTCGAACGTATTCGGTACTTGTATTCCGAACATCGTGTCCGGCGGGGGAGGTTTGGAGAACGCGTTGAAATCGACGACGCATCCGGTCTGATTGTCCGATTGACAGGGCCCGATCGTCTTGAGAGGCCCAAAGCCGGTCGTGAAGACGGGAAGATTCGCACCCGTGACGATGGCTGACACGAAGCGTTTCCGGAGGGCGGGCGTCTGATCAATCGTCGCCAGCAGATCGCCGGCGATCTGATATGACCCTTCGGAATGGCCGAGAAGGACGAATCCCCGTCCATGGTTGTAGTGCTCCAGGTAGTCGTGCCAGCCGCTAAGCACGCTTCTCTCGGTGATCCGCTCGGCCCTTTGACTTGTTGGATCCCTGCCCGTGTCTTCTCGGTACATCGGCGCGTACACCCGACAGTCCTGCGAAAACGGAGACGCTTCAAGCTCGGCGATGGCTGTCTGTTGGGGATCTATGTGGAGATTCGCATTGGCAGAGTCCTGTTCGCTCACATTGGGATACAGGTAGAAGCAGTCGATCGGAGGATTCGCCGCTGGCTTGAGGTGGACGACGTGTCTCGATCCATCACTGCTGATGACGGTCGTCGTCAGTGAAGCCGTGCAGGGGTCGTTCGCCTGACCGGGTCGGCACAGCCACACGGTTCCATCCCGATCGGGCGCAGGTTGCGATGCTCCGACGGAGATCGGACTCACAGCGAGATTGGTCACGCACAGCAGGGCGACGAGAACGGCGGCCATGAGTGGAGGCAGACGCTTCACCGCACCCTGCGCCGCCATCGGACGATTCTTCCACTCGAGGCCCCTTCGTGGTCCGCGATGCATTCGCAGCGGTGCCGGCCAGGGTCGCAGAAACGCCGACCTCCTTCGCAGCGCAATGGCTGGGCTCAGAGCACGTTGAGGTGATCAAGGGCCAGGTAACCAAGATCGACGTCGGTGAGCTGACCGGCTCGCAATTGACGCCTGAACTCCTCCAGCGATACCAGTACCGTCTCGCAGAACTCACCAGGATCGGTCGATGGCCTGGCCACGGCCTCTACATCCAGGGCGACGACTGAGAATCGTCGAGTCCGGCTCGCCGCAGCCAACCACGCACTCCCCGCAAGCTCGCAGCGTCCTACATATCCAGTTTCTTCGAGCAGCTCTCTCGCCCCAGCTTCGAGTGGATCCTCTCCATCCTCCACCAGACCACCCGGCATTTCGTTGAGCATGCACGCCGGGCCGGGGCGAAACTGGCGAGCCAAGACCACCTCTCGCGTTGGAGTGAGCGCAAGTGTGGCGACGGTGGATGGAGGGCCAAAGATGTCCCACTCGGCCTCGTTCCCGTCCGGCAACCGATAACGACGGGTCGTCATCGGAAGATGGCCCGATCCTCCGGGTCTTTCGCCCAACAGTTCCCACACTCTGCTCACGGCACAAGCATTCCAGGTCCCAAACCAACCATGGCCTCCCCGATGCCGATGCCGATGCCGATGCCGATGCTGTGCCGTGTTTGGCGGTTCTCTCGACAGCCGGCCGAGGTGCGTCTCAAGCCGGCGGCTGTGGTGCCGGTACCGGCTTCCCCTCGATCTTGTCCGTCGCCTCACCGACAAACGCTTGGAGTTGGTTGGGCTGCGGCTGCACGGTACCCCTGTAGACAATCGTGGCCTCGACTGGACCCACTCGAAGGAGGACGAAGTCCGTTGTCACGTGGATCCCCGTGGCGGCGAACGTCATTCTGTACGCGCCCGTCGTATCCCCGAGCTTGGGAAAGAGAGAGCCCCAACCGTGAACGAGTACTTCTGTCCCTCGGTCGATCCGGAAAAATGCTTGCATGTCGCCAGAATGTGGTTGAGTCGCTCGTAGCCGGCGAGGGCGCCTCGACCCCAACCAAGTTCCTCCCCAAAGAGGGGTATTCGGCCGTCGTGATAGAGCACCTTCGCGACCGTCTGGTCTTTGGGCGCCCGAGGAACACCCTTGAGGCACGCAGACGTGAGCGTGCTGGTGGATGAGGTGCTCTCGCTGGGGGACGTGCTGCCAACTGTCCAGCCAGCGGGCATATCCGACAACGACAGCGTCTTTGACTTGAGTTGGGACCTCGTCAGCGCTCCCGCTGGGATGGCCGGCACCATCGACATTGCGACGACCAGTGCAGTCGTGCACGCGGCCAGCATCCCGGACACGCGTTCACGTGCCTCACGGTAGCGCCGAGACACGGCAAAGGCCACGGCTGATCGACTTTGGTGACCGAAGAACAGATGAGTACGAGAGAGATCGTACGGGTGTTCTAGCCCGCAGGAACGACACAAACTACATAGCCGCGTTTTTTGGAGGGCAGTCGGTAGGAGCGGGTGACCTCGTCCGCCGGTGCCGTGATGGGATCGCTCGATACAACGAAGGCCCACACCCCGATCGGTGGCTGTCTAACCGCCTGGACGTAGGATTGAAGAATGAGCAATGGTCGAGTTGCTGGATTCGTCCGTGCACTGATTCGGCCACAAGTTCTTCGGACGTGCACGAAGTGTGGCCACTCCTGGCATTTGTCGCGCTACTTGACAAAGCGACACTTTCAAGGAGTGAGAGGGGATGGGCTCGAGATGCCCGCCACGAGACAAGAAATAGCTGAAAGCAGGACAAGTAACGAACTGGTGGGTCAGGCACGCTCGGCGTTTCGCACCTGTCCCCATTGTGGATCGGATGTCTTCACCCAGCGCCGGATGTGGCATGAATCCAAGTCGGTGTTCGACGGGGATGACCACCCGTAATCAATTTGATCGATTGCACGTCTCGGACGGCGACGGAATGCTCCACCAGGCAGAATCAGTTTCCGAGTACAAGAGAGACGAGGGACAACATGAGGCTGAGGCGTGTTGATGTGGTGGGCGGCTTCGTCGCCGTGGTTCTCCTCTCATCTGCCTTCACCTGTCTGCAGATGCCGGCGTCAGCGACAACCGCGATGGCACCTTCACCCGGTTATTGGCTGGCCGGCTCTGACGGCGGTGTGTACTCGTTCAACGCGCCGTTCTTTGGTTCTGGCTATAGCGGATCGGGTCCGGGAGCGTGCTCCTTCACGCCACAAGCTCCCAGCCCGCTGAACGGCGCCCTCGGCTGCTCCGCAATCGCGAGCACATCCACAGGTAGTGGGTACTTTCTCCTGAATCAGTTCCGAGGCACGACGGCATTTGGAAGTGCGACACTGACGCCGAACACCTGCTCTTTGCCGACTGATCTTGCGTCCAACTCCGACGGAGGGAACTTTCTCTCGATCGCCGCAACCACATCAGGCAATGGCGTGTGGGGCGTGGACCGCCTCGGCGGGGTTGAGACGTGCGGCGACGCCGTCTCGTACGCTTCGAATCCCGTCTCGAACAAGCCCATTGTCGGGATCGTGGCGACACCCGACGGGAAGGGCTACTGGCTCGTGGCTTCCGACGGAGGGGTCTTCTCTTACGGGGACGCAAAGTTCTATGGCTCCACTGGGGCGATTCAGCTCAATGAGCCCATCGTCGGGATGGCATCGACTCCAGACGGTGGAGGGTATTGGCTCGTGGCCTCCGATGGCGGCGTCTTTGCTTTCGGCGATGCGATCTTCGCTGGGTCGATGGGCGGAAAGACGCTTACTGCACCCATGGTCGGCATTGCGGCGAACCCGGATGGAACGGGGTATTGGACCGTGGCCCGAGATGGCGGAGTGTTTGCCTTTGGCGGCGCGCCATTCCGTGGTTCCATGGGTGGACAACACCTCAACGCGCCTATCGTCGGAATTGCTTCCAAATCCTGAACAACCGGAACCACCTGTCGAGCAAGGGGTGGCCCATGGCAGGCGACCCAGGATTTCCGAGCATCTATCCAATCTCGAGGAAGCGACGCCGGGTTCGGAACGGCATCTCAGGCCTCAGGCACCCCCCGAAAGCCGGGATGAGGGATGTCTACCGTGCTCGCTACTTTGGTCCGTAGTAGCGACCTGCCCAGTCGAAGACTACGGCCAAGCGCCCATCAGGCAAAGGCTTGACTTGGTCGGTTCGCAGGTAGCGATGCTGCTGCCCGTCCGTCATGACAACACATAGTTCACCCGTCTCGTCGTCAATCGGATGCTCTTGTCCATCCATAGGCCCGAGGCTGAACATCGCCGACCCTGGTGCCTCGTCTTGAAGAGAGGGAACCATCAGTGACAGATTCTCAGAAGTCGGCGCCCCGTCGCAAGAGAAGCGAAAGGGGACGGCTTCCTTCTTCATGAGAGTGCCCTCTGATTGCCCTTCGCACCCTCTCTCGCAGTTGTGCGGGGCGGACTCATTGGACGCACCAGAAATGGCCGTGACCTTCGGGTTCTCGTGCCAATAGGAGACTCTCGCTACATTGAGGTCTTTACCACGTCGAGAGGATCCCGATGTCGTCAACCTCAGAGCCTAAGCATCTCAGCGGCCATCATCGAGATACTCTGCTGCAGATCTTTCAGCAAGAGACGAACCACAATGTCGAATGGCACGACGTGGTCTCATTGCTCGAGGCGATCGGATCCATCGAACAACGGCACGACGACATGTTTGAGTTCCGCATCGGCCAAGAGACCGAGGTTCTCAGGCGTCCAAGCGAAAAGACATCGACGGACAGCAACTCGTGGATTTGCGCCGAATATTGACGAGTGCGGGTTACGGCACCATGGCGGCGGAGCTCGAGGACAGAGGTAAAGAGGTCTGAAAATGGTCGACGACCTGGAGCAGATCCGCGGAAAGAACGTCGTTGCTGCCGTCGACTTTCACGAGACCGTCATCTACGTGACGGATGCTGCACCTCGCCAACGGCCTGAGCGACTCGTTGCGACGGACCCACACGGGCACTTTCATAAAGTCCACCATCGATCAGGAAATCCTTCGGGCGCGTACGAGGACGACAGTCCGGCCTACTCGCACGAAGTGACCGACGCGTTATCGACTGCGGGAGCCATCCTGCTGTTGGGACAGGGGAGAGGGAAGGCGTACGCGTCGCATCGCTGGGTTGCCTACGTCGAAGAGCATCGCAAGGATGTCGCGGCCAAGGTGATAGCTGACGTCCGGGTCGACATCATCACCTCGAAACGAAACAGGTACTCGGGCTGGCCCAATATTACTTCGCCGCGCCCACCTGAGGTTCGACAACCCGAAACAACAGCCGGCGCGCCCGACTCCAACCTCAACGCGAGGTCCCACGCGGACCGCAATGCAGACCAGAAGTCCGACACTGAATCGTTCGCAGGGTGCCCAGTGGCGCCAGTGTAAGAATTACCGGCACCTGCGACCCAGTTGGGCCGGGCTCTGGGACGGTGATCGCTTCATCGCTCTCTTGACTGAGCGCTCAGCCTCTGAAGAGGAGTACGCCGCTCGACGTACCCGCGTAGAGAACGTGGCCTACTCCCGAAATGGACACGATGTCGGGCAGGCCATTCAGCTGAGAAGTGACTGTTCCATTGGTTGCAATCCGCACGAGGTCACTGGTGTCGGCGCTCTTCTTGTGTCTATAGATAGCAGATGCCCAGACGGTTCCATCGTGCGATGCCGTCACCAAGTTGCCCACAGCTCGACGTCGACCGACGACGTGATCTTTCCGAAGCACGACCAGGGACGACCCGGTTCGGGCGCTCTCGAGGCCAACGTAGAGGGTCGAATCGCTGGTGGCCGCCAGCGAGTAGGTGTCCTCTGCGGCACCGGCCGCAGAGGATGTCCGCGCGACGACAATGTTTGAGAGCGTCTTGAGCGAGGACGGGTCGATCCACATCACGTTTGTGCGTGCTGCGTTTCGAGGAGGAGATCCGAAAGGTTCGTAGCCGACGATCACTCGATCCGTGGTGGCCGTCAGTGCTTCGACCAGGTCGTTGGCGACAAACTTCTTGGTGTGAGTGATCGCATCGGTTGCAGGATCGAGCGCCTCGAGTTGCGGTTTGTCGCCTCCTTCCAGGATCCACAGGGTGGATGACGTCGCCGCAATCGCCATCAAGGGAGCGATGTTCAACCGGTCCTGGTGGGTGAGCGTTGTCGCGTCCAGGCGATCGATCCCAGGGCCGAGGCCCCCTGGCTTCGCGCCCGAGCCCGTGGAGACCCAAACGGACCCAAAGGCAACGATGAGAGCCACTGGGGCGGCGTCACCGGTGGCGGTCTCAATGATGCGCCCGGTCGTCGGGTTGAGGAGGTCGAGCTCCCAACCGGCGTCCGAAGGGTCGCCCGGAAACGCAGCCTGCCGGAGCACGTAGAGGCCGTCGGCGCCTGAGGCCACGTCCGCCACGCCATTCAGAGCAAAGCGCGTGACGAGCGTGATATGAGCTGAGTCGAGCGCCCTGTCCGCACCTTGAGCCGGAGCCGAGTTGTCGACTGCCCCACCGAATGCGAGGACGACCAGTCCGAAGACAATCGCCAGCCTCGGTGACAGTCGAGCCGTAGCCATCACAACCCCCGATGAGTTCTCCTATCTCTTCCACGTCGCAGGGCGCCATTTCGTTGCATCTTTCTATGCCCTGATTCGCCGGGCAGCGGTGCTCTATCGATCGGTATCGATTTCGCCAGGTGATCCCGGTTCGTCTGGTGCGGCATGCCTCGCACGGTGAGCCCACACTGCGAACAACGGGTCGCCTGGATGCGAGACTGGGGTACGACGCTGGCTGCGAGGCACGTCCCAGCGTCCAGCGAGACGGAAATACTGTTCGACGATCCCGCAGTGCTGCTCATCGTCGGCGTACAGCCAGCCGCGAATTGCTTTGGTCGGAAAGCATCGATTTGAGAAGGCACAGACGAACGGTCCTCCTTGGCGCACCACGCGAGCCACGTCAGCAAACACTTCTATGGGCCTGGTGAGGTAGTCGACGGAAACGCAGCACACCACTGCGTCGAAGGACTCGTCGGGGAACGGCAGCCGGGGCTCGGCGTTGAGGTCGTGGACGACGGTGACTCCTGCCGAGGGGTTCGCGTTGAGCTCGTCGGGATTCATTCCGAGCACGGTGAGGCGCGCCGGCTGGGTGCGGAAGTGCGAGACCCACGAACCCATCAGATCCAGCACGTCGCCGGAGATCCCAAGATCGTCATAGAGGGCACCGACGGCCGCGATGGCATCGTCGTCGATGTGGGTGACCAGGCGAGGCCGCGAGTAGAAGGCCGAATCGGGGGAGGGGTCAGCCTGGTCAAAGAAATCCTGCGGGAAGGGGTTACCGTCCACCCTCTCAGATTCCTGTTTCGGCCATGGTGAGGGGGTGTTCCGTCACGTCTGACTCATTCCGTTCCCTTGCTCGCACATGCAGCAACAGTGTCTCACCGCCGAGCAGCACGGCCTGCTCCCGAACAGTGACAGTCGCCCGTCGACGGGTCGCGCAAGGCTCGTGAACGGCCCTAATGAGGTGCGGACTGCTGGCCGGGATGGATCCCGACTGCGAAGTCCGACCGTAGCGCCGCGATCCCGATTGAGTCCTGCAGAACGAGCCCACCGTCGAGCGCTATGCCGACGACACTGCTGCTTCCAACGCCAATAACGTTGCTGGCAAGAGCGGGCGCATCGCCGTACATGCCGGCGACTCCGTCGGAAGTGGCGACCCAGTACCCACCGCCATCGGGCATCGCGGCCATGCCGACGACCGCGGCGGTTCCGTTTTGACCACCCCGGGCACCGTAGAACTGAGCGTCGCCGTAGTTGAAAATGCCTCCGTCCGAGGCGTCGAACCAGTAGCCACGTCCATCCGGCGTGGCGGTCATACCGACGATTGGTCTGTTGAGGTGGATGCTGCCGGTTGAGCCGTAGAACTGAGCGTCGCCGTAGCTGAAGATGCCCCCGTCGGAGGCCACGAGCCAATAGCCGCGACCGTCTGGGGTGGGCGCCATGCCGACGATCGGAGCGTTGAGCGTCTGACCCCCTCGCGATCCGTAGAACTGGGCGTCGCCATAGGCAAAGATGCCCCCGTCGGAGGCAACGAACCAGTAGCCCTTGCCATCAGGTGTCGCGGCCATACCGACGATCGGCTTGTTGAGGTGAATGCTGCCGGTCGAACCGTAGAACTGAGCATCGCCGTAGCTGAAGATCCCTCCATCCGCAGCCACAAGCCAATACCCCTGATCGTTGCCGGTTGAGGCAATGCCAACCACGGGCGCGTTCAGCGCCGCCGAACCGGCGTTTCCGTAGGAAATGGCGTCGCCCTTCGGAAAGACGTTGCCGTGAGCATCCACCTCGTAGTAGCCGACGGAGCCTGCGCCCTCAAGGCTCAGGCTCACTCCACCCGAGCTCGAGTCCGCAGAACCCTGGATGCTCAGGCTGGCGTCTCCTCCTTGTCCCGCAGCACTCGGATAGAAGTAGACGTCGACGGGACAAGAGTCTCCGGGAGCCAGCACAATGATCGACGTGCCGTTACCTTGGCAGCCGGGTCCTGGGGCGGCGACATAGTCACTGGCTGTCGGTCCAGAAAAGATGGCGTCAGTCGTCAGGTTGATCGTGTCACGAGCGGACATATTGTTGTTGGTGAGCGTGAAGCTCGATGGAGCGGAGTAATCGCCCAGCGTGGTCGAGTCGAAGCTGAGCAGAGAAACAGATACCGACAGGTGCGGTGTTTGGGAAGCTGCCAGAGCTGCCGTTTGCCAAGAAACCCATCGCGATCACTGAAATCGAAATAACCAAACCGCTACGCGTCAAGATGCGACGTCTCGGCAATTCAACCTCCCCTGGTCCCTCCGCAACGCTCGCGGCGGCTGTCGCGAGACACTACGGCAACGGGTTGGATGTTCGTGGCGTTCGGCCGATTGCGGTGACGGGATATCGTTTTGATCGCTTTTCGGGCACAGCGTCCTGCGCGCCGGGACTGGGCGGCCTTACGCTCCCCCGCAGTGCCTCTTCGGTTCACCGACGCCAGGGGCGGTCGAACCTAGGTTCCACACCAGTGGCTTTCCCACGGCCCAACCGGTCACCGGAACGCCCACTTGGAGCGTTGTTCCCGCTCTCACGCCTTGGGGCAGCACCTTCTGCCATCGGTAGATCGAGTTGTTTGCGAGTACTTGTCGGCCGTTGATCTCGTCGTACCACGTGGCCGGTGCGCTCTTGGTGTAGTGGGACCATCCCATCGACCGAAGTTTGGCAGCGACTGCAGCTGCGACGCGTTGAGCGCTTCACGTGACGTGAAGCTCATGTCCACCTGGACATTCGGCGTACTCGACATGCAGGAGTCGGTGAGATGAGGTTCGAGTGCGACCGTCCTGCTGATTGCCGAGTGTCGGGGGACGGCTCCCTTGATCGTGCGCAGTTCCTTGAGGATCGATCCGCCTGGATCGCCAAGCGTTCGGCCAGCTCCGACGTTGGCGTTCGCTGATACCCCGATCAGCGTGAGTGCCAAGGCAGCGAGGAACGCCGAGGATCCAGAGACGACCATCCATCGGCGCCACGAAAGAATCGCCTCCGACCGCCTCGCGACAATCGCTCATTCACTGACGTCAACCCTATGCCGATCCGAGTCAAACCACAGTTCCAGCGTCACATCCTCGTCGGGCCATCCCACGTGGCGGAGCGGAGGAGGTCTCGAGCGAGGTTGTGCACTCCCGGGTGGCTTCGCGGCGCAGCCCGAAACAAGGGCGCATAAGGCGCTGTTTGGCCTCCTGGTCGTGCAACTCGAAGATCTCGATCAACGCCGAGTTCGCCGTCCGCGTCGCTGAACCAGACACCTCGAGAGCGGTCCAACTGGGGGCGGGAGCGGTGCAGTCCGAAGCTGTTATCGCGCCGCCGGATTGGCGACCTGCGATGCGTAGGCTTCGATGCCCACAATGGGCCCGCTGAGGACCTCGCCCGCCATGGACCCCTCAAACGGAGCGCTCCCAAACGCGAAGACTCCCCCATCCGAAGCGGCCAACCAGTAGCCCTTGCCGTCTGGAGCCGACGCCATCCCGACAACCGGCGCATTGAGGTGCAACCCTCCCATCGATCCGTAATACGCAGCATCCCCGAAGCTGAAGACGCCCCCGTCAGCGGCGACCAGCCAATAGCCCCGGCCGTCTGCGGTGGAAGCCATTCCGACAATGGGCTGATCGAGATGGTTGCCACCCATCGAACCGTAGAACTGGGCATCACCGAACGTGAACACACCGCCGTCAGAGGCAACCAGCCAGTAACCCTTCCCATCCGGCGTTGACGCTATTCCCACCATCGACCCGTGGAACGACGTGCCGTTCATGGAGCCATAGGTGGGTGCAGCGCCAGCAGAATAGACCATGCCATTCGCGTTCAGAATCCAGGCGCTTCCCTGGTCGCCAGCCACCCCGGCGATGCGCCAGGGGCGAAGGGGTGAGATCGGCGTGGCCGGCGGGTTCGGGGAAATTGGCCCAGCGGCTGGCGAACCTCCGAAGAGATGGGTTCCGTCGAAGAGCAGTGCAGCCAGGCCCTCGGGAGTCGTGTCACTGAAGTCGTTGGGGTTCAGATCGGCAGTCGCCAACATCCAGTAGTTGGTGGTCGATGATCCACTCCCGATCGGACATCCTTGTGCGCAGATGGAGTTGCCAGGCGCCGAAAACTCTCCTCCGTACACGAGATTGCCGTCGTAAGGGGCGTTGAAGGAGAAGACGCCACCGTCATCACCGCCCAGCCAGTAGCCAGTGGTGGCGGCGGACGCCGGTGTTGCACTCGTCATGAGCCCAGCCATGCTCACGAGCAGTGCAGTCGCTGCTGCTGCTGTCCCGAGCCGTTGGATCATGGATCGTGTGTGCATGAGGACCTCCCGCACATGGACCGTAACCTCCCGATCAACAATCGCTCTTGTCGTGGCTCTGTCTGCCTCGACGGTCAACCAGCGTCTCCGAACTGCGTGCCTGCCTTGGCCTCGGCAGGCGGCACGGTTGCGGATGACGACGAGGATGAGGATTCGCCGCCGATGGGGGCATGGCAGTTCGTCACCCTCCACCTCCCGCTCTCGTAGCCATATGTAACCCAGTCATCGTTCCCAACGACAGACGCTGGAAGGGCGTATTCCACTCGGCCTCCCCGGTGCTCGCCGTGACATCTCGGGTCCGGATTCCGATAATGCGGATTGAGCCGAGGCGATGTCCGAGGTACTTCTCCCCATCTCCGCCCTCATACCCCTGAGATATTCCTCTTTCAATGTGGGGTTCACCGTAGGGCCGGAGCGACGCTGCGTGCCCTCCATGTTCGTGATGTCCGCCACTGTCCCGGTCAGGAAGGCATAGGACCGTGAGTTTGCCGCAGCCCGCAAACCAATCTTCCCTGCCGAGTTGTTATTGCTGCCCCGCTATTCGACGCGGACGCCGAGGACGTGCAGCTGGCGGCACAGAGAATCGAAAGGCATCCGATCCCTATCCAGCGTCTACTCATCGCGGCCATTCATCTATTCTCGCACCGGGACTGTGCGATGCGCCTATGCGCCCAAAGGATGCCAGCGGGTGGACTCAGCGAATCGACATGAAGGACGTGACGGCTGTTTCAAGCACCGACGGTCATTCAGATGGTCCGGTCCCAGTCCCGTCCTTCATCTCCACGGTCAGAGTCCGGAACTCCTCACTGCCGACGTTCTCCAAAGAGTGCGGCGTCAGCGGTGAGCCCCAGGCGGCTGTGCCCACGATCGGCGTCGACCTCGATGCCCTGGTGTCAGCCAGCACATTGCCATCGGGATCTCGGCGGACGAAGTCGCTGGTCGCAAGGATGTAGAGAACCCCACCCCAGCGGTGGGTGTGCACCGGCACCGTGGCACCAGGTGGAACACGCCCATCGAGAACTCTGACCCGATCGTCCTCGAACAGGACCGTGTGGAACCCTGGCGCAGCGATCATGGCGTCGAGCTCATCGGGCCACGGCCACACGGTGGGAAGGCTGGCATCGGTCAACGGGCTGAAGCCTTTCGGATCGACATCGCGGTGCTGACGATACTCCGAAGGCTCTCGTCGTCGTGCCTCGCTGAATGGATCAGGAGGGACGTTCCACGTGCGCCGACGAGAATCCATCACCTGTCTCCGAAGGCGGCGGGAAGGCGGGGACAGTGCAACGAACGCTGAGACGGGGTGGCACCCTGCGATCATTGGGGCTGGGTTGATGGCAATTGGCTATCCCCGACCTGACAGTACCGGACAGTCGCAATTGGATCACGACGTTGGGAAGCGGTGGCTCTATTGAGCGGCCATGGCGAACCGCAGAACCGTCAGAGGCGATGGCAGCTGTGGAAGCCTGGTGGCGTGCCTGACGACACGATCAAGTCGGATCAGAGGTCAGTCGTCGCCCTGCAAGGTCACGAAGCGACCTGGGATTCGCCATGAAGACCCCGTCGGATCGCGCACGGGCTGACGCCACGGTCGATCCCGGACCGAGAGGCCGAAGATCGTGGATCCCCTTCGGGGGGATGATCGCAACCAGGTTCATGGAGCTGCGCAAGCGACGTGGACTCATGATCACCCTGATCGTGTTGACGATCGGGCTCCCGACACTCTTCCTCACGATCCGTCTGTTGCTGCACGCCATCGCTCCGCACTCGTATGGTCCCGCAGGCAGCTACGCCGTTTTCAACGATTCTCGTCGTCAGCGTGCTCTACCTCTTCGCCTTCATCGCCGCCATGACGTTGGGATGTACGGCAGGTGCTCGATCGATCTGAACGACGGGATGTTCACACACCTGGTGATTACCGGCCGCTCGAGATAGCGCTCTACCTGGCACGAATTCCCTCTGGCTTGGCCATCGTCGTCTCGTTCATCGCCGTCGCATTCAGCATCATCTGCGTGGTGTGCGTCTTCTCCGCTCCGACAAGGTTCGATTTCCAAGGCGCCAACGTCCCCCTTGGCATGTACGCTCCAGGGATTCATCAACTGGGCGGCAGATCACCCGAACCTGATCATCTGTGACTTCCCCTTCTCCGGACCGTGCAATGGCACGAGTCTGAACCGACGACTCCGTTGACCAAGGCGCAGGCCGATCGAGATGGCTGACCAGGACTATTCGAGCTACTCCGTGACCTACAATTCACCACCAATACGTTGATGGTCAGAACGGGATTGTGGATCGAACTCGAGGCAATCGTCGCATTCGTCGTCGGCCTCGGGCTCGCCTTCCTTGATGGGGCAGCGGATGCTTCCGGTGGTCTTGATGATCGTCTTCGACATCATCTTGGGACCGATCCTGTTGTCGACCAAGTTTCAGTTTCCCCATTTGATCAACCTCCAGCGGTCCCTGGTGGTCGACCTGGCCTTGGCGCATCTGGAACCGCGCGGCCGGCAGGTGGTGTGGACGGTCTTGGGTGCGTGGAGAATGACGACCAGGGATGCTTGAGAACGTGGAGGCACCTCTCAAAGGCGAACTGACAGGAGGTTGTTCATGAAGAAGTCTGGGATTGTGGCGGCGCTGCCTGCAGAGAACGTGGGCCGAGCCAAAACCTTCTACAACGAGAGAGTTGGACTTCGGGCGGCTGAGTCCGAGTCCCTCGAGGCAACGGATGGGCGGGTGGGACTCACGGTTGGAGATGGTGTCAACTTCCTCTACCTCTATCCCGCCTGACTGAGGTCGTCCGGTGAGTTCTCGCAGGTCGTCCTTCTCGTCACCGATGTGCGTGCAGCCGTGAAGAGATGAGAGGTCGCGGCGTGAAGTTCGAGGAATACGACACCCCGCAGACGCGTACAAAAAATGGCGTTGCTCGAACGCCGGACGGAGGTGAGGGGGCATGGTTCAAGGACTCAGAAGGCAATCTGGTTGGCATCGTTCGCGCCCCAACGACGTAACGTCGCACGGTGCGCAAGTCAGAACTTCTGAGCGAGTACCCGAGCCCAGTCGTCGGCGCGAGAGCGCAGCAGGTCGAGGTCAAACTGGGCTCCGAAAGCATTGAAGGCCATGACGCCTCTGAAGTCGTCATCGAACGAAAGGAGGTCCGCTGCGTCCCACCACGGATGGTGGACGTACGCGGGCACGAGCTCAACATATGCCTCGAGGAAGGCGCTGGCTGCGTCGGCGTCGTCGACGAGGGCGAGATTTCCTCGCGTGTGTGCGACATCGATTCCTCGGGGTCCGCAACAAGAGACGGGCCAATCGACGACGCCGACGAGTTCCTGCTGGTCCCAGAGGAGGTTTCCGGGGTGGAAGTCGCGGTGCAAGAACGCCGGCTGTGCCTCGGGCTCAGGCCGATGTACGGCTGCTATCAACGTTGCCCAGGCTGAGGGTGCTGTCGTCCACGTTGGTACTGCAAGCGTGTTGAGGTCGAACCAGTGTCGACAGTCAGGTAGTCCACTCGGAATATCCGCCTCGTGGATTTGCACGAGAGGAGCTGCCATTCGCCGAGGGTCGAGGTTGTGCACAATCGGTTTCCCCGGCAGGAAGGTCATCAGAAGACTTGGGCGTCCCGCCTGAGCACCCGTGACATCGAAGGCGATCGGCTCTGGCACGAGTTTCCCGAGAACAGTGCGTGCCGCTCGGAGGGCGTCGGCCTCGTAGGCGATCACCTGGGGAATCTCATCGATGACGTCGTTTGTCAGATACTGCCGGAGCACGAGTTGGGTGCCATCCACCTCGAGCAAACGGAGATCTGAGGTGACGCCGAAGGCCAGCGATCGCAGATCGACGACCTTCTTTGCGCCGAGAGCGTCAAGGACCCACCTCTGCGCTGCCTGGTCCACCCAAGCAGCCTATGACGGCGGGAGTCTCTGTCATATGGGCACGAACCGCACCCCATCCACCCAAGGGGCAATCGACGATCAGTCAGGGGGCGTATTCCGATCCGGCAGTATGGGAGGACGGTGCCTCAGCCCGACCGCCGTCTACCCCAGTGCCGCCCGCTCGGCCCGGCGACTCAGGGGAAGCTCCATCGACGACGGCCTTCAGCCGTGAGGAGTCGACCGAAGGTGAGCCCCGGGAAGTGCGACGCAGCGGCAGGGATTTCCGAACCTTCGAGCTCCTTGGCCAGAGCCTCACGGGTGCGCTGTGCGAGTTGCCTGTCGACATCGCCGATCATCTCCCAGTCGTCAGTGAGGAGTTCGGCCGGACAGTGCACGACGTCACCGAGAAGCATCGCTCGTTCCGTTCCCGATGAGATGACGACGACGGTACTGCCGGGTGTATGGCCCGGGGCGCTGCGGACGTCGATGCCCGGCAGGATCGACTGGTCCTCGCTCCAGGTCTCGAGCCGATCCACCATCGGGGGCAGCAACTCCGACGAGGATCGCCCACCCATCAACGAGACGGCCAGCCTGTCGTCAAAGGGGTTGGTACCCATGAAGAATTCCCAGTCCGCCACGTGGCACCGATAGGTGGCATTCTCGAAAAGGCGGCGCTCTCCGTCGGTGGCCCATCCGAGGTGGTCGAAATGAAGATGGGTCAGCACGACGTCGGTCACCTCTTCCGGCTGGATTCCGAGCGCTGACAAATTCCTCATGAACATGCCGGTCCGCTCCAGACCGGATCCGGGACCTATACCCGTGTCGATGAGGACACGATGTTCGCCGTTGCAAACGAGGAAGCCGCCGAACTCAAGCGGCAACATTCCGTCGAGGTCCAAGAACTGGGAGTGCTGAAGCCAATCTTGGTCGCTCTTGTTGAACAGCGAACCTGGCGGCACTTGGACGCTTCCGTCTGAGACGCCCTCAATCGTCACCGTCCCGACCTGCATGCGGCGGACCATAGTCCCGAGGCGCCCCCGCCGTGCCGGGGCTGGGGCTACCCTCCGATCATGGCAACCCACAACGTCACCATCGACCTACCCACCCGATTCGTGCTCCACTCGGACGTGACGTTCGCCGTATGGAGCGACGAAGCCAAGCTTGGCGAACTCCAGGTGAGCAAAGGCTCAATCGACTGGCTACCTGGCAATGGCCGAACCCGGTATCGGATGCGCTGGGAAAGATTCAACGATCTCATGAAGGAAGAGGGCCGCGCCACGCCTCGCTAGGCGCCGCGTTCACCGGGAATGGACCGTGACGGACCCCTGGCTTGAGACTCCCAGCGTGCTCCCTCCGTGGCGCGGGCGACGACGTGCACGAAGGTCGATCGTGTCTGCACGCCTTCGTCGGTCCTGCCGACGCCGCCACCTCCTCGGAAGAACGACGCGACGGTTCGCGCTGGGCCAGCAGGAACAGCCGGGCTCCCGGCTCGAGCGCTGCAGCGGGCCCAGACACCTTCGGCCATCGCTGATGGAGAGGACACAGAGCGGAATATCGGGCTCCAAGCTCTGGTTGCACCGCGCATGACCGGTTCCACCATCCAAGCTGTCCGCTTCGACCACTACGGTGAGATCGACGTTCTCAATGTCGTGGAGGTTGCCCGTCCCCATGCCGCTCCAGGTCGGGTCGTCGTCGACGTCGTCGCGGCGGCGATCAATCCCGGTGAGGCGTCAATCCGGAGAGGACTGTTGGATCATCTCTGGCCGGCCACATTCCCTTCGGGCGAGGGCAGCGACCTCGCTGGCGTGATCGCAGAAGTCGGCCAGGGCGTCGACGGTCTCGCCGTGGGAGACGAGGTCATCGGCTGGAGTGACGAGCGTTCGAGTCACGCAGAGGCGGTGAGTCTGCCTGCTGGTCAGATCGCGGCAAAGCCGGCAGGGGTGTCGTGGGAGGCAGCGGGCTCCCTCTACGTGGCGGGTACGACAGCCTGGGCCACTATCCAGTCTGTGGGGCTGAAGACCGGCGAGGTCGTCGCCGTTTCTGCGGCTGCCGGTGGAGTGGGATCGGTCGTCATACAGCTTGCGAGGCGGCTTGGCGCCACCGTCTTGGGCATTGCCGGACCGGGAAACGCCGACTGGTTGGAATCGATGGGTGTCACGGCAATCAGCTACGGCGACGGCCTTGCCGATCGCCTCCGCGCTGCGCCGGGTCGCAGCATCGACGCCTTCATCGATACGTTCGGCGGCGGGTACGTCGATCTCGCCGTTGGCGACCTCGGCGTCGAACCGGAGCGCGTGGACACGATCATCGACCGGGAATCGGCAACACGACACGGAACCCACGTCGACGCGATGTCGAGCGTCCACGACGTCAAGAGTGTCATCGTGGAGCTCGCGTCGATGATCGAGCAAGGACAACTCGAGATTCCGATCGCGGCCACCTTTCCCCTGGTGGACGTGCGCTCGGCTTACGAGTTGCTCGAACAACGACACACACGGGGGAAGATCGTTCTCCTGACCGATGCAGACTCCCGGGCCGGACATTGAAAGAGCCGGCGAGCGCGTGGACCGGGACTACGACGCCCGCCCCGCCTCCAGGCTCTGCACGACGTCCTCGAGGCGGGCCACCCGGCTCCCCTTGACCAGCGCGGCATCGGCGGGACCGAGGGTCTTCAGCAACGCGACCGCGGACTCCACGTCGTCGACGTGCGCCTCACCGTAGAGATCGGTCTGGTAGCCCACCACCTCGATCCCCAACTCCTCGGCCAGCCCCGCCACGCGCCGGTGCTCGGCTTCGGTCTCGCCACCGAGCTCGGCCATGAGGCCGAGCAAGGCCAGCTTGCGTGCCGCCGTGAGCGTGCCCAGGCTCCGCAGCGCCGCTTCCGTCGAGGCCGGGTTGGCGTTGTAGCAGTCGGCCAGCAGGACGGGACCGCCGGGCGGCCGATGCACCTCCATCCGGAAAGGCGATCCCGTGGCTTCGGCCAGTGACGCCAGTACGGCCTCGAAGGGCACGCCGCACCACAACGCGACCGCCGCCGCGGCGAGTGCGTTGGGCACCTGCTGCAGCCCGTGCAGGCTGAGCATGACCTTTCCCCTCCCCCACGGGGTGGCCAGGGTGAAGCGCGCCCGCAGGTCGTCATCGATCGCGACCGCCTCGGCCCGCACTTCGGCGCCAGTGTCGACCGCGTAGCCGAGCACGGGGCACGGACTGAAGGACGCCATCGCAGCGACCCGCGGGTCGTCGAAGTTCAGGACGGCCACGCCGCCGGCGGGCAGCGCCCGCACCAGCTCGCCCTTGGCCCGGGCGACCCCGTCGAGGCCCCCGAAGAACTCGACGTGGGCTTTGGCCACGCTCGTCACGATCCCCACGTCGGGCCGGCCCACTTGGGCCAGCCGCGCAATGTGGCCGACGTCCCGGGCCCCCATCTCCAGGATCACCCACTGGGCGTCGTCGGGAGCGTTGAGCAAGGTGAGCGGGAGACCGAGTTCGTTGTTGAAGGATCGCTCGCTGGCCGCGGTGCGGAAGGTCGTGGCCATGCAGTGGCGCAGCAGGTCCTTGGTCGTCGTCTTGCCCACCGAGCCCGTGATTCCCACCACGCCGTCGGCCACCCGGGTCCGGGCGAGGACGCCGAGGTTCATGAGGGCGGTGGCGGTGTCCTCG
The DNA here is from genome assembly GCA_963840435.1 of uncultured Acidimicrobiaceae bacterium. Lineage (GTDB taxonomy): Bacteria > Actinomycetota > Acidimicrobiia > Acidimicrobiales > RAAP-2 > Bog-473. Next base: position 41,350 of record CAWIYY010000008.1, read on the forward strand.
ACCACGACGGCGGTGCCACCGTCGGGACCCTGCTGGGTCAGATAGGCCGCGGCGCCGGCGGCCAGCGCAGCCGCAATGAACGCATGGCCGTCGCGTTCGGCCACCACGGGGACGAAGAGCTGCCCGGGCGAGATGGTCCGCGAGTCGATGCCCGCCCCGTCGACGGTCACGTCGGGTCCGACCAGCGATCCCCCGAGATGAGTTGCCAGTTCAGCTGTGGAGAAACGCACGCATCGGCCTCGGTGGGCGATTGTATAGCCTCGTCCGATGCCGGAACCCGGGACGTTGGTGGTCATCTACGGAGGACCCTCGGCCGAGCACGAGATCTCGTGCATCTCGGCGCGCCGGATCGCGCAGACGGCGCTCGATCGAGGCTGGCCCCTGCGGCTCATCGGGTTGACCCACGCCAAGCAGTGGGTCGACGCGCAGTCCGAGCTGGTCGACATCGACATGGGTGAAGCGCTCGAGTCGCCCGACGAGCTCCTGGCCAAGCACCCGGAGTCCGAGTTCTCGCATCTGGGGGACGACATGCCGCCCGGCGCCGTCGTCTTCCCCGTCCTGCACGGGCCCTTCGGCGAGGACGGCGTGATCCAGGGCCACCTCGAGGCGCTGGGCCTGCCCTACGTGGGGGCGGGCGTGCTGTCGTCCGCCGTCTGCATGGACAAGGGCATCGCCAGGTCGGTACTGCACGACAACGGCATCCCGGTGGCCGCGTGGCGGCTGGTGCACAAGTCCACCTGGTCGTCCGAGGTCATGGAGGAGGCCATCGATGCCCTCGGCCTTCCGCTCTTCGTCAAGCCGGCCAACCTCGGCTCGTCCATCGGAGTGGCCAAGGCGAGCGAGGCGGCCGCCGTGGGCGACTCGGTGTCCTCCGCCTTCGAGTTCGACGACCACGTGATCCTCGAGGAGTTCGTGCGCGGGCGCGAACTCGAGCTCGCCGTCTTGGGCAACGAGCAGGTGGCGGTCTCCCGGGCCGGGGAGATCATCGCCAGCCGCGAGTTCTACGACTATGAGGACAAGTACGTGCTGGGCAAGGCCGAGACGATCGCCCCGACCGACCTGACCCCCAGCCAGCTCGACCACGCCCGCCGGCTGGCCGAGGCCGCCTACCGGGCCCTGCGGGTCGAAGGGCTGGCCCGAGTCGACGTCTTCCTGCTCGACGACGACGAGATCGTGGTGAACGAGGTCAACACCATGCCGGGTTTCACGCCCATCTCCATGTTCCCCATGCTCTGGGAAGCCGAGGGCCGCCCCTTCGGCGACGTCGTCGAAGAGCTGATCGGCCTGGCCCGGGCCCGCCACGAGCGCCGAGCAGCGCTCCGCACCCATCGCGTCGTCTGACTACGTGTGGGACGCCGGGCCCACCCCAGCGCGCTGGCGCCCGCCACAGGGTCAGCCCAAGCCGCAGAGCCAGCCCCAGCCCCCGCCGCAGGGCTAGCGCCAGCCCCAGCCCCAGCCAGGAGAATCAGGCCCCAAGCACGATCCCGTCGCATTCCCACTTCAGTTCGGCCAACCGATGCGTCACGATAGGCGCAGGTCCAATGGGAGCCCCTCCGCGCACCCCCTCGGTACCCTGCTGAGGTGGTCATGACCTTCGAGGGCATGGAAGAACAGACAGCGACGACCGAGAGCGCCACGGGCAGCACCTCCGCCACGCCCGACGCGCCCGACGCGCTCGCGACGTGGGAAACCCTGCCCGGAGCCAGCCGGCTGACCCTGGCACAGCGCGAAGCCATCGAGTCAGAGGAACCGCTGCTCTGCGTGGTGGCTGGGGCGGGCGCGGGCAAGACCCGCGTCCTCACCCTGCGGGTGGCCCGCCGTGTCCGTGACGGGTCCATCGACGCCGACCGCACGCTGGTCACCACGTTCAGCCGCAAGGCCGCCGAGGAGCTGCGCGCCCGCCTCTGGTCCCTCGGCGTTTCCGGCGTACGGGCCGGGACCTTCCACCGCACCGCACTCGGTCTCCTGCGCGAACAACGCGAGCTGCGCGGCCGCCCGGCGCCCCAGCTCCTACCCGACCGCCGCCGGCTGCTGGCCGACGTCACGACAGGCGACCCACGGCGCACCCGAGCCCTCGATGGAGAGATTGGTTGGGCGAAGGCCCGGCTTATTCCGCCGGACCAATACGAGGGCGAGGCACGTCGGCACCGCCGGCGCAGCGGGGTGAACCACGACCAGGTGGCGGAGGTCTATGCACGCTACGAAGCGGAGCGGACCCGACGCCGCCTGCTGGATTTCGACGATCTCATCGTGTCCTGCGCCGACGCCCTGGCCGGCGACAGCGAGTTCGCCGATTCCATCCGCTGGCGCAGCCGTCACCTCTTCGTCGACGAGATGCAGGACGTCAACCCAGCCCAGTTCCGCCTCCTCACCGCGCTGCTCTCCGACGATCCCGATCTCTTCGTGGTGGGCGACCCCAACCAGTCGGTCTACGGGTTCAACGGCGCCGATCCCACCCTGCTCGACCGCCTGCCCGAGATACTGCGCGGGACCAAGATCATCCGGCTGGACGAGAACCACCGCTGCACGCCCCAGGTGGTCGCGGTGGCCACCGAGGTCCTGCGCGACGCTGGCGGCGCCGCCGGCAGCCAGGTGGTGCCGCCCCGCACGACCCGGGTCGACGGGGCGGTCCCTCGGGTCGTATCGCACGCCACCGATGACGACGAGGCGGCCTGGGCGGCCCGGCAGGCCACGCTGTCACGGCTGCCCGGACGGCGCTGGTCGTCCATCGCGGTGCTCACCCGCACCAACGCGCAGCTCACGAAGGTGCTCGCCGCCATGGAGGCTGCGGGGGTGCCCGCCGCTGTGGCGGGAGCAGACCTGGGCCCTGCCAGCGACCTGCGGGGCGAAGCCTCCCGCCGCGGCGCGGCGAGCGGGGCGCCCTCTGGCGGCCGCGGCGTCGACCGTGGAGGCGCCAGCGCCGCCGTGGCCTTCGAGCATGACGACGACGTGGCCGAAGCAGTGCCGCGTGACCACGTGGTGCTCTCCACGTTCCACCGGGCTAAGGGCCTGCAGTGGCAGACCGTCTTCGTGCTCGGGTTGAGCACTGGGTTGATGCCGTTGGCCTCGGCCCAGATGCCATCCGCCGTGGAGGAGGAGCGCCGCCTGCTCTACGTTGCCCTCACCCGGTCCGAGGACGAACTCTGGTGCAGTTGGTTCGAGCGCTCCGGGAGCGAGGGGGGCGGGGTCGAGCGGGGGCCCAGTCCGTGGTTGGCCCCGATCGAGCGGGCGATCGAGGAGTTGGACAAGGAGGCGGCCCCGGTAGCAGCCTCCGAGGTGTCGTCCCGGGTGGCGGAATTGCGTCGCCGGCTGGCTGAGGGTGTCGAGGGTGTCGAAGGAGCGGGTGACCACCCAGACTGACGGACGGACTGACTGACCGACCGACCTGATTGACCGACGCTCTGACCAACCAGCTGCCCGCCCGACCCATCGACCGTTACTGCGACCAGCTGCGGAGAGGCCGATAAGGTCATCGAAGCCCGGACGTCGAGAGGTGGGAGCGCACTTCATGTCGGATCTCCTCGAGCAGCTACGCAAGGCGGTCGGTGACAGCAACGTCGTGATCGGCGATGCCGTGAACGACGACTACACCCACGACGAGACGCTGGGGGCGACGCCCCAGTCGCCGCTGGCCCTGGTTCTGCCCGGTTCGACCAGTGAGGTCGTCGAGGTCCTGCGCTGGGCCAATGAGCAGGATGTTCCCGTGATCGCGCGGGGCAGTGGCACCGGGCTGTCGGGGGCCGCCATCCCGGTGAGCGACGGCATCCTGCTGGCCTTCGACCGGATGAACCACATCCGCGAGATCGACACCGAGAACCAGGTGGCAGTGGTTGAGCCCGGGGTCACCCTGGAGCAGCTGAACCACGAGCTGGCGCCCCTCGGTCTCACCTACCCGGTATCACCCGGCGAGCAGACGGCGTCGCTGGGCGGCAACGTGGGAACCAACGCCGGTGGCATGCGTGCCGTGCGCTACGGCGTGACTCGACACCACGTGCTGGGGCTCGAAGCCGTGCTGGCCGACGGCACCGTGCTTCGGACCGGGGGCAAGTACGTCAAGTGCTCCTCGGGCTACGACCTGACGCAGCTGCTCATCGGTTCGGAGGGCACCTTGGCCATCACCACCGAGGTGACGGTGAAGGTGCAGCCGCGGCCGACGGACTCGGCCACCATCCTCGTCCCGTTCGCGACGTTGGCCGACGTGACACACGCCGTACCCCGGATCGTGGCCTCCGGCATCGACCCGACCATCCTCGAGTACGCCGATGCGCTCGTCTTGACGAGCATGACCAATGCCGCCGGACTCGACCTGGGCATCCCCGACGAGATCAAAGAGGCGGCCCAGGCTTATCTCATCGTCGTGCTCGAGCAGATGTCGGCTACCAGGCTCGAGGAAGACGTCGAGCAGCTGGGAACGCTGCTCGAGTCTCTCGGCGCCATCGACGTCTACGTGCTGCCGCCACATGCCGGCTCCGACCTCATCGTGGCCCGGGAGCGCCTCTTCTTCGTGACCAAAGCATCGGGGGCCGATGACATCATCGACGCCGTCATCCCCCGGGCCGCCATCCCCGACTACCTGGCTCGGGTGGCCGAGTTGGCCGGCGAACACGGGACATTCGTCACGGGCTGCGGGCACGTGGGCGACGGCAACGTGCACCTCGGCGTGTTCCAGCCCGATCCCGAGAAGCGGCACGCCATCGAACGGGAGATCCTGCGAACGGCGATCGACGCCGGCGGCGCCGTCTCGGGTGAGCACGGAATCGGCACGGCAAAGTTGCCCTTCTTCTTGGAATTCGAGGACCCGTCCGCGCTTGAGCTCATGCGTGCCATCAAGGGGGCGTTCGACCCGAAGGGCATTCTGGGTCCCGGCCGGCTTCTCGGCGGTCGTCCGCAGTCCACCCAGGCCGACGCGGCCACCACCACGCCAGGAGCAAACAGATGAACGGTGCCCGAGCCCTCCTCTCCACGCTTGTCGACGCTGGCGTCGACATCTGCTTCGCCAATCCCGGCACGTCCGAGATGCACTTCGTGGCGGCGCTTGACGATGTGCCCGCGATGCGGGGTGTCCTCTGCCTCTTCGAGGGAGTGGTCACCGGGGCTGCCGACGGCTACGGCCGGGTGGCAGGAAGACCAGCCGCCACCCTGCTCCACCTCGGCCCCGGGCTGGGCAACGGCCTAGCCAACCTGCACAACGCGCGGCGAGCCCGCACCCCGATCGTCAACATCGTGGGCGACCACGCCACGTACCACACCCGGTACGACGCGCCACTCGAATCGGACATCGCCTCCATCGCGAGCGCCGTGTCGGGCTGGTACCGCTCGACGGCGCGGGCGGACGACGTCGGGGGCGACGCGGTCGACGCCGTAGCCGCGGCCTACGGACCTCCCGGCTGCGTGGCAACACTGGTCTTGCCGGCCGACGCCTCGTGGTCCGAGTCGTCGACCGGCCCGAGCACACCGAGGCCCCCTGGGCGACGTGCGGTCGTGCCCCCGGACACCGTCGACGAGGTGGCCAAGGCTCTCCGCTCCGGGGAGCGGTCTGCGCTCCTCCTGGGCGGGCAGGCGCTCCGAGCCGAGGGCCTCAACGCGGCAAGCCGGGTCGCAGTGACCACGGATACTGCATTGCTGGCCGAGACCTTCCCAGCCAACCTCGAACGCGGCGCAGGCATCCCGGCGGTCGAACGCCTGGCCTACCTGGCAGAGATGGCCCAGGCCCAGCTCGATGGGGTGCGCCATCTCGTCCTGGTCGATGCCAAGTCACCGGTCTCCTTCTTCGCCTACCCCGGCAAGGCGAGCGACCTCGTCCCGGCCGGCTGCACCGTGCACACGTTGGTCCGCCCCGGCGAGGATGCGGCTCAGGCCCTCGAGGCCCTGGCCGAAGCCGTGGCCGCGCCAGCCGACGCCGGTACTCCTGCGCCGGCCGCGCGCCCCGATGCCCCGATCGGCGAGCTCAACTCCGAGACACTGGCCGCGGCGGTTGGGGCCACCCTGCCCGAAGGCACGGTGGTGGTCGACGAAGGCAACACATCGGGACTCTTCGTTGCTGGAGCGACGGCTGGTGCACCACGACACGACTGGCTGACGCTCACCGGCGGCGCCATCGGTATCGGGTTGCCCATGGCCACCGGCGCCGCGGTGGCGGCACCGGATCGGCCCGTGCTCTGCCTCCAGGCCGACGGCAGTGCGATGTACACGGTGCAGGCGCTTTGGACACACGCTCGAGAAGGCTTGAACGTCACCACGGTGATCCTGTCCAACCGGAGCTATGCCATCCTCAACATGGAACTGCACCGCGTCGGCGCGGACGCCGGCGGACCGCAGGCGCGACGGCTGCTCGACCTGACCGATCCGGAGCTCGACTTCTGCGACCTCGCTCGCGGGATGGGGGTGCCGGCGCGTCGCGTCGAGAACGCCGAAGACCTGGTCACCGCCCTAGAGAACGGCTTTCGCGAGCCGGGTCCGAACCTCATTGAGGTGCCGCTGTAGACCAAACGTTGTGCGGGGCGGCAATGCACCGACAACACTCCGGCACTAGAGCCGAACGGCTCTACGGTCTTTACAACCGTACTGTCACCATGCGCCTAACGGGACGGCGCCGAACCCCTTCGGGCGCCGCAACAGTCCACGGGAGAGCGACACGATGCGGATGGACGGCCCCACCTCAGGGACTCGCAACATCGACGACGGCCTCGACCGCCTGCGTCGTGATCTTCGCGCAACCGCCGACCCCTACGCGCACCCCGAGGACTCGGATCTGGTCAACTACGCCGCACTGGAGTTCGAGCTCGAGCGCATGAAGAAGCGGCTGGCCATATGGCAGATCTTCATGAACTACATGCGCGACGGCGCCAAGTCATGGCCTGAGGTGCAGAGCTCTCTCACCCAGAAGGACTTCGAAGAGATCGTGCGCATCTGTGACGGCGTCTCTCTCCGCGACCTCCTCCTCGACGAAGGTTGAACCGCTCCCACCCTCTCCGCTCCCCCATGCCCCTCGGCGCCGTCGCCCCACTGCTCCCCCGGCAGCTCTACGCGAAGTCGACGACGACGGGTGCGTGGTCGGAAGGCTTCTTCCCCTTGCGCGCATCGCGGTCACGAAAGGCTCCCGTGGCTCGCTCGACCAGGTCATGGCTGACCAGCACCAAGTCGATTCGTAACCCACGGCCCTGGTGGAAGTCACCGGCCCGGTAGTCCCACCAGGTGAAGGTGCCTGGGTCGTTGAACCGTCGGAAGATGTCGTCGAGACCCCACTCCTCCACCCGGGCCAGCGCGCTGCGCTCGGGTTCGCTCACATGTGTCGCCCCGACGAAGGCAGCGGGGTCCCAGACGTCACCGTCGTCAGGGGCGACATTGAAGTCGCCGCACACGGCGACCGAGGAGCCCGGGGGGCAACGCTCGTCCAGGGTCTTGCGGAGCTGGGCCAACCACGCCAGTTTGATCGGGTACATCTCGTTGTCCAATGACCGCCCGTTCGGCACATAGACCGCGAAGACCGTCGTGCCCGCGCAGCGGGCGCTGATGATGCGACGCCCGTGTTCGTCGTCGGGCGTCCCGAAGCCCTTTGTCACATCGTCGAGGCCGACCTTGCTCAGGATGGCAACGCCGTTCCAGCGCCCGTCGCCGTAGTGAGCCGATTCGTACCCGAGCTCGGCAAAGGCATCCTCGGGGAACTTGTCGTCCGCTTGCTTGGTCTCCTGCATACAGAGGACGTCAGGCTGCTGCTGTTCGAGCCATTCAGTCACCCGGGGCAGACGGGCGGTCAGCGAGTTCACGTTCCATGTAGCGAGGCGCATCAGGCAGCTCCATCCGCGATGACAAACAGAAGGTCGGTTTCACAAGCGGTCTGCCCGCCAACCGATGCCACCCCATGGCCCTTGCCGGCCCGGGCGGAGAGGCGGTCCATGAACACGTCGAGCTCGAGCGTCTCGCCGGGAACGACCTGGCGACGGAAGCGCGCCTTCTCGATACCGCCGAAGAGCGGCAGCTTGCCCGCGTAGCGCGGGTCGAGCAGGACGGCGATGCCGCCCAGCTGGGCCAGGGACTCGACCATCAACACCCCGGGCAAGGTCGGTCGGCCGGGAAAATGACCGGCGAAGAACGGCTCGTCGCCGGTGAGGCGCCAATGTCCCCGCGCCGACACGCCGGGCTCGACTGCCGTGAGCTCGGTCACGAACAGGAAGGGGGGTCGATGCGGGAGGACGTCAGCCGGGTCGGGAAGCTCCATCTGCGGGACGATACCCAGGCTTAGGTGCGTGCCGCCTTGGCAGCCTTCTTGGCAGGGGATTTCTTGGCCTTGGCCGCCTTCTTGGCTGCGGCCTTCTTGCCCGTCGCCTTCTTCACAGCGGCCTTCTTAGTGGCGGCCTTCTTGGCCGGGGCCTTCTTCACCGGGGTCGCGGACTTGGCCGTGGCGGCGACCGCCTTCTTCGCTGCGGCCGCTTTCTTCGCTGTGGTCTTCTGGGGTGCCGACTTCTTGGCGGACTTCTTCCCTGTGGCCTTTTTGGCCGCGCCCGCCTTGGGCCGCTTGCCGTCTGGCGATTTCGCGTCTCCCGACGCTTCCCTGCGGGAGCCGTCGGTCGCAGCAGGTGCGGCAGCACGACCCTGGGACCGTGACGCCTGCTTCTGCACACCGTCCGGAACCGCAATCGAGCCTGCGGGGAGCGAGAGCTCGGCCACCCGCCGCGGCGGGTCCAAGCCGGCCAGGACGAAGGGACGCACCTCGCCCTTCTTGAGCACCTGGCGCGCCTTCGTCGGCGGCGGTGTGCCCATGGCCGTCAGCGGGATGTAGCAGTGCAGCACTCCCCCTTGGGGCATGGCCACGTCGACCATCGCCCCATGGGAGGTGAACGACACGACCTCTCCTTCGACCGTGGTGCCGAGGGAGAAGCTGGCGACGAAGTTGATGAATGCCAGCGGCTCGTTGACCGCAGGCGGTGGCGTCGTCGTCCGCTTGTTGTTCGACCGGCTGGTGGCTCTCGCCGCGGCCGGCGTGATCGTCGGCGCCGCCTTCTTGGCCTTGGCACTCTTGGCTGGTGCGGCCTTCTTGGTCGAACCCTTCGACTTGGACGGTTTGACGGGGTGGAGCGCCTCCTCGACCGCTTCCTCGATGGCGCTCGAGAGGACCGGGTCGACCTTCACCCGGCCCGGTGGCGGGACGGTGGGCTTGATGGGCCATGACGAGTCGACGGCCGAGACGGCCTGACTGGTGGCCTTCTTGGCCCTCGATCCCCGCTTCGCTGCCTTCTTTGCCGCCCGCGCCAACTCCGCCGCCTTGGCGGGAGCGGAGTCGGGGTCCTTCTTCTTGGACTTAGCCTCGGCCGTGGCGGCCCGGCTCTTGGGTCCTCGGATGGGGATGCGAGGTGTGAAGATCCAACCCACCCCCGGCACCGGCTTCCCGCCGATGAGCCGACCCTCGTCGAAGAGCCAGGGGTGCTCGCCGTGGAACTCCTGGAACGAGTCGTTCGAGAGCACCACGGCACCAGTGCGCTCGGCAATGCGCAGTACGAAGGCATCACCCCGGCCGATGGCACCCGCCGGCGGGGAGATCACCTCACCATTGAGCATGGCGGCGCGCACCTCGTCACGCTCTTCGTCGGAGACGCGGTGCTCGAAAGTGGCGTCGACGACCACGATGATGCTGGCGTCGGGATCCTCGGCCGCGTAGGCGCGTACCGCCTCATCGAGCTGCTTCAAGCTTGGCAAGGTTCGTCCCTCGGTGGCCAGGTTTGACCCGTCCACCACGACGTGGTGCGGTTCAGCCAATGGCCCGCCGCAGGAGATCAGCCTGCTCGAGAGCGTGCAGGGCGGCACTGCCGATGGCCGGGCTGGCCGACTCGACTCGACTGACATGGCGCAGCTTGAGCCGGTCGGGCAGGCATGCGTGGAGTCGCGCATGGACGAATGACCAGGCGCCCATGTTCTCGGGCTCCTCCTGGAGCCAGACCACTTCGGTGGCTTCTGGGTAGCGCCCAAAGGTGGCGGTGATCTGCTGCACCGGCCACGGATAGAGCTGTTCCACGCGCACAATCGCTACCCGAGCCGCGTCTTCTTGGTCCAGTTCGCCTCGGTGGGCCAGGGCCTCTTGGGCGATCTTCCCGCTGCACAGGACGACGCGGCGCACCGAGCTGGGCTCTTCGACGGCCGCATCGTCGATGACCAGGCGGAAGGACCCAGTCTCGAGCTCGTCCAACGTCGAGCGCGAGGCATGTGCCCGGAGCATCGACTTCGGGGTCACGATGATGAGTGGACGCTTGGGATACAGCCGGGCTTGTGAACGGAGCAGGTGGAAATACTGGGCCGAGGTCGTGGGGATGGTGACCCGCATGTTGCCCCGAGCGCTGAGCGACAGGAAGCGCTCGAAGCGTGACGACGAGTGCTCCGGGCCCTGGCCCTCGTACCCGTGGGGCAAGAGCATCACGAGTCCCGAGTACTGGCCCCACTTGATTTCCGCTGCAGCGAGGAAGTTGTCGATGATGATCTGCGCACCGTTGGCGAAGTCACCGAACTGCGCCTCCCATGCGACGAGGGCCTCGGGCGCCTCCACCGAATAGCCGTACTCGAATCCCACCGCGGCGTACTCGGAGAGCAGCGAGTCCCGGACGGTGAAGTTCCCCATGTTGCCGGGTGGGATGAGCTGAGTCGCCCCAACGCGAGCGAGTCCGTCCCTGATGTGGGCCAGCGGAACGTATTCCTCGGCGTTCGAATAGTCGACGAGGACGGAATGACGGTGACTGAATGTGCCCCGGCGGGTGTCCTGACCGGTAAGGCGCACGTTCACGCCCTCGTACATCAACGAACCGAAGGCCAGGGCCTCGGCCAGGGCCCAGTCGACCGAACCACTGGCCACCAACTCATCGCGTTGGGCAAACTGCCGCTCGAGCTTGGGATGGATGGTAAAGCCGTCCGGGACAGTACGGACGACTGCGGACAGGGCGTGGAGGACGTCCGGGGCGATCCCGGTCTCGGGCGGGTCGCTCACGACCGGCGGCGACTCAGGAGGCGGCAGCTCAGTCGGGGCCAGCGAGGGTTCCTGGCGGACCTCGTCGAGGACCGTCTGCAGCTTGGCGTTGAAGTCGTCGAGGGCATGCTCGGCCTCGTCGAGGGTGATGTCACCCCGGCGTACCAGCGTCTCGGTGTAGAGCTTGCGTACGGAGCGCTTGGCGTCGATGCGCTGGTACATGAGGGGCTGGGTGTAGCTGGGGTCGTCACCTTCGTTGTGCCCGTGCTTGCGGTAGCAGACGAGATCGATCACGACGTCCTTGTGGAACGTCTGACGGAACGTGAAGGCGAGGCGGGCAGCTCGCACGCAGGCTTCGGGGTCGTCCCCGTTCACATGGAAGATCGGCGCCTGCACCATCTTGGCCACGTCGGTCGGGTACACAGAGGAGCGGGCCGACGCCGGAGCGGTGGTGAAACCGAGCTGGTTGTTGATGACCAGGTGCACGGTGCCGCCGGTCCGGTACCCGGAAAGACCCGAGAGGTTGAGCGTCTCGGCCACGACCCCCTGGCCGGCAAAAGCAGCGTCGCCGTGGATGAGCACCGACATGCAGGGAAACCCGTCGACCCCCTCGGCGGCAGCCGCCGGTGTGCCGTCGGTCGGCGGCGAGAGCCGGTCCTGCTTCGCCCGGGTCATGCCCTCCACGACCGGGTCGACCGCCTCGAGGTGGGAGGGGTTCGAGGCGAGGGTGATCGGCAGCTCCTCGCCGGCGCTGGCGACGAACACGCCGCGCGCTCCCTTGTGGTACTTCACATCGCCCGAACCCTGGACCGACTCCGGGTCGAGATTGCCCTCGAACTCCTCGAAGATGTCGTGGTACGACTTGCCGACGATGTTCGCCAGTACGTTGAGCCGGCCCCGATGGGCCATGCCCATGACGACCTCGGCCACCCCGGAGCCCGCAGCCGAGTCGAGCAGCGCATCGAGCAAGACAATGGTCGACTCGGCACCCTCGAGCCCAAAGCGCTTCTGCCCGACGTAGCGGGTGTGGAGGAACCGCTCGAAGACCTCGGCCGCGTTGAGACGGTCGAGGATGTGACGCTGTTCCTCGATGTTGAGTGTGGTCGGCTGCCCCTCGACATGCTGCTGGATCCAGCGCTTCTGCTCCGGGTCCTGGATGTGCATGTACTCGATGCCGAGCGTCCGGCAGTAGGCGTCGCGCAGGACGTGGAGGATCTCGTCGAGGGTGGCCACATCGCGCCCCGCCAGGCCGTCCGCCACGAACTGACGGGGCAGGTCCCAGATGGTCAGCCCGTAGGTGAGCGGGTCGAGCTCGGGGTGGATGTGCGGGGGCTCGGCGTCGAGCGGGTCCAGGTGGGCGATGAGATGGCCCCGAACCCGGTACATGTTGATCAGGGTCTGGACGTGCACCTGTTTGGTCAGGCGCTGGTGCTCACCCTCCTCGGATTCCTCGCCGGCATTCGAGTCCACCTGCCAGCGCACTGGCTCGTAGGGCACCGCCATCGACTCGAAGAGATCGTCGTAGAAGCCGTCAGCCCCCATGAGGAGGGCGGAGACTCGCCCCAGGAAGAGGCCGGACTCGGCACCCTGGATGATCCGGTGGTCATAGGTCGAGGTGAGCGTCACCACCTTGCCCAGCCCGAGCTCGGCCAGCATGCGCGGGTCGGCTGCCTCGAAGCCCGCCGGGTAGCCCAGCGCGCCGACGCCGACGATGGCGCCCTGGCCCGGCATGAGCCGGGGCACGGACTGCACGGTGCCCAGCGTTCCGGGGTTGGTCAGCGACACCGTCGTCCCGGCGAAGTCGTCCGGAGCGATCTTCCCTGTGTGGATTTTGCGGATCAGGTCTTCGTAGGCAAGAACGAAGGCACGGAAGTCGAGGGTGTCCGCCTCCTTGATGCACGGCACGAGCAAGCGTGCGCGTTCCGTCGCTCTTCTCCTGATCGACTGCGAGGCCGAGGCCGACGTGCTTGTGATGAATGACGCCGGGCTTGCCTGATCCATCGGCGTCGGCGACGAAAGCAGCGTTGAGTGCGGGCACGTCGTGCAGAGCGCGCACGACTGCGTAGCCGATGATGTGGGTGAAACTCACCTTGGCACCGGTCGTCCGGGCCAACTGGTTGTTGAGGATGAGCCGGTTCACCTCGAGGAGGCGCGCCGGCACCGAGCGCACGCTGGTGGCCGTCGGCACACCGAGGCTGGCCTCCATGTTCGCGACGATGCGGGATGCCGCTCCGCGCAGGACGGTGGCTTCCTCGTTCCCGGTCTGCCCAAGCGGAGCCGGCGCCGGAATCACGGCGGCGGGCGCCTGCGGAGCGGTCGTTGCCGCCGCCGGCACGGCCGCAACGGCGACACCGGGCGCGGCTGCGTCACCCCAGGCGGCCTGGCTCTGGGGCATCGGGACCGGCGCCGGACGGTAGTCGGCGAAGAACTCCCGCCAGCTCTGGCTGACCGAGTCCGGATCGGCCAGGAATCGGTCGTACATGTCGTCGACCAGCCACGCATTGGGGCCGAACGAGCCACCGGCGCCACCGAACTGGGTCATGGGCCAACCCTACCGGTGGAGGTCGGGGTCGGTGGGCGCTCGGGCTAGCGTCTGCCCTGCCCATGCCCTATCCGGCCGCACTTCAGGTCTCGGCGCGCCCGGCCTCAGAGCCTGGCGCCCCAACGGTCGTTTTCGTCCATGGGTCGCTGGATCGGAGCGAGAGTTTCCGCCGTGTCATGCGGCGCCTCCCCGAGCTGACGACGGTGGCCTACGACCGCCGGGGCTACCAAGGCTCCAGAGGTGCCGGCGTCACCGATCTCGCTGGACACATCGAGGACCTGCTCGCCATCGGCGAGGAGCTGCGGACCATCGCTGGCGGCGGCGGAGGCCCACTGGTCGCCGTCGGCCACAGCCTCGGGGGCGACGTCGTGGTCGGCGCGGCCCTGGCCTCGCCCCGGGCCTTCGACGCCATCGGGGCCTTCGAGCCGCCCATGCCGTGGCTGGGTTTCCGCCGCCCGCAGGCAGGCGGGCGCCAGGCTCAGGACTGGCCACCCATGTCCGAGGACCCCGCAGTAGAGGTAGAACACTTCTTCTCCCGCATGGTCGGCCCGGAGGCGTGGATCCGCCTCAGCGACGATGCCCGGGCCGACCGGATCGCCGACGGGCCGGCGCTCATGGGCGATCTGCGCAGCTTCCGCTCCATGGAGCCGGTCTTCGACGTCACCGCACTGGCCGTGCCGGCCGTGTTCGGTCGGGGCGGGGAGGGGTCGGCCCCGCACCACCAGCGCAGCGTCGAGTGGCTGGGCGAGAACGTGCCTGGGACGTCGGTGTTCCGTATCGACGGGGCGCAGCACGGTGCGCACCTTTCGCATCCCGACCACTTCGCAGCCATGACGCGGCTGGTGGTCGAAAAAGCGGCCGGCGCCAGCTAAACCGAAGAGAAAGGCGGCAGGCCGTCGTGGGCGGGCTCAGGCTCGGGCTCGGGCGGCTGGAAGCGACCGTGGGGGTGCTTCAGCTGGCGCGACAGCATCTCTTCGTACTCATCGCCCTTGCCCTCGCTCCTGATGCCGGTGATGAGCGGCGAGTGTGACAAGAAGACAGCCCCGACGAACATCAGCAGGAGGGAGACGGCCTCGAGCGGTCCGTACGGCCCCGAGGTGCGGAGGCTGTCGCCGTAGAGGGCGATGCCGAGGCAGATGCTGACGAGCGGGTCCACCAGGACCAGGGTGGACTGGGAGGCGGCAAGGGGGCCGGCGTGGAACGCGTTCTGGGTGAGGAAGAGGCCGAGCAGGCCGAAGACGATGACCCCGTAGGTCTGCCAATGCACGAGCATGGTGACCCAGTCGCGGGCGGCGTAGTCGCTCACCGTCTTGATGAGGGCGGCCGTGAAGGCGTACGTGATGGCCGCCGCGCTGCCGAACATGGCCGCTTTCCACCAACGAGGCCCCCAGCGGGTGGCGACCACCGACAGAACGATCAGGACGCAGGTCGTGCCCCCGACCACGATCCAACCCAAGTTGGTCGGGACCGCCTGGCCGCCGCCCGGTGCGGCGAAGTAGAGGAAGCCGGCCAATCCGAAGGCGATGGCGCCAGCGCCGATCCACTCCCGGTACGTGATCTGGAAACGGAAGTACGTCCCGAGGATGGCCACCAGGAAGAGGAGCTCCATGGTGAGGATGGGCTGGACCACCGAGAGCCGGCCGAGATGCAGCGCAAAAGACTGGAACAGAAATGAACAGATCATGAAGCCGAAGCCGAGAAGCCAAACGCCGCGCCGGATGGCATGCGCCATCAGGCTCAACCGCATCGTCGTCTCTTCCGGGGCATCCTCAACGCCCATGCGCTGGAACACGCTGGTCAGCGCGTTGGACAATGCCGCCGCTACAGCAAGGACATAAACCATCGCCTCTCCCCGCAGATGTTAACGGGGAGTCGTCACAAATCAATCAGTCGACGCACAGCTGGCACTCAGCCTCACGCGACTGCGGCGTTTCCGGCCTCTCACGCAGGAATCCTGTGCCCTAGCCCCTGGCAAGCCGGATCGGATCTCGAGGACCTGCGTTTCCGCAGAAATTCTGATGGTCTGACCTACACAGAATGTGGCATTTAGGTTACGTTTACCCAATCTTCTGCCGACCGGGGTTGAGGCGAGTGCAATTTTCCGCCCGCCTGACCGGGAGAGGTGCGAAGCGGTCGTCACCGGGGCGACCGGCGAGCAAGGGAGTGCTATGGGACTGAAGGGGCTAGTAAAGCGGTCGGGGTTCGCCGCCCTCGCGGCGGGTGCACTGACAATGTCGATTGTGGTCGTCACACCGGCCACGAGCGGCGCGTCAACGAGGGCGTCCTCCTCCGGGGGCACGGCGACCATGGCGCTCGACGAGAACCTGGCCGGGTTCAATATCAACACCTCGGCTGCAAACGAATTCGTTCTCCAAGAGATCATGAACATGGTGTGGCCGCAGGCGTTCATCACGAACTCCAAGCTGCAGCCGGTCATGAACAACCAGCTGCTACAGAGCGCAGTGCAGGAGAGCACGAGCCCCCAGACCATCGTCTACAAGCTGAACCCCAAGGCGGAGTGGTCCGACGGCACGCCGATCACCGCCGACGACTTCATCTACAACTGGCAGGCTCAGAGCGGGCAATCGCAGTACACCGATGTCGGTGGCCAGCCGTACGACGACGCGTCGACCACGGGCTACGACCAGATCGAGTCGGTCGTGGGCTCGAGCCCCGCAAACGGAGCTGCATGCGCCCCAGGTACCGCGGCCGACCGCAACGTCGGCCTGTGCCCGAACGGCAAGACCGTGACCGTCACGTTCAAGCCGAGCTTCGCTGACTGGCGCAGCCTCTTCACGGACATCGTGCCGGCGCACATCGCCCGCACCGTCGGCTGGAACACCGGATTTGCCGGCCCGGCACAGACGATCTCGGGCAGTTGGTATTCAATCCAGAGCTACAACGCCAACCAGTCGCTGGTCCTCGTGCGCAACCCCAACTACTGGAGCACACCCGGCAAGCTCGACAAGATCGTGTTCACGTTCTTCTCGGACGACAGCCAGCTGGTGCCGGCCCTGCAGAACAAGGAAGTCAACGTCATCAACCCGTCGACGGTGAACCTGTCGATCGTGCAGAACGCCAACCAAGTGCCAGGGACGACGAAGGCGACCGTGCCGGGTCTCGAGTTCGAGCACTTCGACTTCAACCAGGCGGATCCCTACCTGGCCAAGCTCCAGGTGCGCGAGGCGATCGCCCACGGTGTCAACCGCCAGCAACTCATCGAGCGCACCGTCGGCGAGATCTCCAAGGGCATTACGCCCCTGGGCAGCCGCATGTACGTGTCGACGCAGGCGGACTACAAGGGCACCTCCTACGCGTTCAGCACGAGCAAGTCCATCTCTCTGCTCAAAGAGCTCGGCTTCAAGAAGGGTTCGGACGGATACTTCCAACCCAACTACGGGCCGCAGCAGGGCAAGGACCTGACGTTCACCATCCAGTCGACGTCGGGGAACACCATCCGGGCCGAAACGGAGGAACTCTTCCAGTCTCAGATGAAGGCCATCGGCATCAAGATCAACATTCAGAACTACGACGCCAATACCTTCTTCGGGACGAACCTGCCCGACGGCACCTACCAGATTGCCGAGTTCGCCTGGGTCAGCACTCCCTACGTTTCGGGTAACCAGTCGATCTACTGCTCGTACACCAACACGAACAACTGCGGTCAGAACTGGACCCACTCGGCCAACAGCGAAGTGGACAAGCTCATGTCTACCGGTGCCTCCGCACCGAGCGCCTCCCAGGAGGCCGAGGACTTCAACAAGGCCGACGCCATCCTGTGGCAAGACATGGTGACGCTGCCCCTGTACCAGAAGCCGCAGTTCTTCGCCTGGACGAACAACCTCAAGGGTGTCGTGCCGAACACGTCGGAAGTCGGCGTCACCTGGAACGCCGAAGACTGGCACCTGAGCTAGTCCACGGGCTCGCTTGAACGAGAAGGAGGGGCTGTGCCCGCTGAGGCCGGCCCCTCCTTCAAGTTCTCTGCCCCTAGTACCAGCGGCGTTTCCTCCCTAGAATCCGTTCATGTTCGCCTACGTCATTAGGCGCCTCCTGATCAGCATCGTCGTCCTGTTCTTTGCGACGATCCTGGTCTTCGTGCTCGTGGCCAGCTCGGGCAACCCCCTCGCCCTGTTGATGGCCAACCCCCATATCCCCCACTCGACAATCGTCCACCGGGAGCAGCTGCTCCATCTGAACGATCCGCTGTGGCAGCGCTACTGGATCTGGCTCACGGGAGCGATCCACGGGGACCTGGGGTCGACCATCAACGGCCAAGACGTGGCGTCACAGGCCATGTCGCACCTGCTGATCACGCTGCGCATGGTGATCATCGCCACCGTCATCGCCATTTTCATCGCCATCTTCATGGGCGTGCTGGCCGCCGTGCGTCAGAACAAGATCACGGACCACACCATCACGGTGACCAACTTCGTGCTGCTGGCCACGCCGGTCTTCGTGCTCGGCCTGGCCCTCAAGGAGTTCGTGGCCATCCCGATCAACGAGCACCTGAACAAGATCGTCTTCTATACGAACGGCGAGCAGAGCCCGACCTTGAGCGGTTCGTTCCTCAGCCGACTGCCCGACTACGCGGCGCACACGGCGCTGCCCGTGCTGACCCTGATCCTCGTCTCCTACACGTCGTGGGCCATCTACCAGCGCTCGTCCATGATCGAGACCCTCGACGCCGACCACGTGCGTCTCGCACGGGCCAAGGGTCTGAGCTCACGCCGAGTTCTGGTCCGCCACGTGTTGCGCAATGCTCTCATCCCCGTCACAACGGTGATCGCTTTGGACTTCGCCGCAGTGCTCGGCGGGGCCATCGTGACCGAGATCATCTTCGGCTGGCAGGGTCTCGGGCAGTGGTACCTCACCGGCGTAACCAACCTCGACACCAACGTCATGCTCGCCTACCTGTTGATCACAGCCACGTTCGTGATCCTGTTCAACCTGCTGGCGGACATCCTCTACGGCGTCCTCGACCCAAGGATTCGCTATGGTTGACCCGGTCCCCACAGAGGACTTCGTCGTACCGACACCGCCGAGTGTGGGAACGACGGAAGCGGGGTCGCACACCCTGGCCAGTGTCGGCGCCGGACTCGAACTGCCCCCCGACGCCCACGGCCTGGCCGGCGG
Source organism: uncultured Acidimicrobiaceae bacterium (assembly GCA_963840435.1). GTDB lineage: Bacteria > Actinomycetota > Acidimicrobiia > Acidimicrobiales > RAAP-2 > Bog-473. The sequence continues at coordinate 59,973 of CAWIYY010000008.1, forward strand.
GGGGTCCAAGAGCCAGCTCCGCATTGTCATGGGCCGGTTCTTGCACCAGAAGCTGGCAATTATCGGGCTCTGCGTCTTCGCCCTGCTCGGCATCGCCTCTGTCGTGGTGGGGCATTTCTGGCAGTTCAGCTACACCTCCATCACCAACAACCTCAACGACCCGCCGTCGTGGACCAACCCGTTCGGGACCAACTCCATCGGCAACGACATGTTCGCCCAGGTCATGGCCGGGGTGGAAAAGGACATCCAGATCGCGCTGACCGTGGCCGCCATGGCGACGATCATCGGTGTCACCGTCGGTGCCATCGCGGGCTTCTACCGGGGCTGGGTCGACTCGCTGTTGATGCGATTCGTCGACCTGGTCCTCGTGCTCCCCGTGCTGGCCGTCCTGATCGTCTTGGCCAACAAGCTGTCCAAGGAGTCCAGCAACTGGCTCGGCCTGGCCATCATCATCGGCCTGCTCTCGTGGACCTATGTGGCCCGACTGGTGCGTGCGGATTTCCTTTCGCTCCGGGAGCGTGACTTCGTCGAGGCGTCGCGGGCGCTGGGCGCCACCAACCGGCGCATCATCGTCAGGCACATGCTGCCCAACGCAATCGGCCCGATCATCGTCAACGCCACGCTGACCGTGGCCCTCAGCATCGTTTTCGAGTCGACTTTGTCGTTCCTCGGTCTCGGCGTGCAACCGCCCAACGTCTCGCTCGGCCTCCTCGTCGACCAGGGCCAGGACTCGGCCACCACCGAGTGGTGGCTCTTCGTCTTCCCGGTGGTGTTCCTCATCATCCTCATCCTGTCGATCTTCCTGATCGGCGACGGATTGCGCGAGGCGTTCGACCCGAAGAAGAGCCAGGTCAGGGCCTAGTGACCGACCCGGCACTGCAGGTCGACAACCTGGAAGTCGAGTTCCCGACGAAGGACGGCGTCGTCCACGCCGTGCGCGGCATGAGCTTCTCGTTGGCCCCCGGTGAAGTCCTGGGCATCGTCGGCGAGTCGGGATCAGGCAAGTCGGTGACCGCACTGGCCACGATGGGTCTGCTGCCAAAGAGCGCAAAGATCCGGGGCTCCATCAAGTTCCAGGGCCGCGACGTACTCGGCCTCAAGGAGAAGCAGCTCACCGGGATCCGGGGCACCGGCGTTGCCATGATCTTCCAGGACCCGATGACATCGCTCAACCCGGTGTACACCATTGGCTGGCAAATCGCCGAGGCCATCCGGGCCCACCAGGACATGAACAAGGAGCAGGCCCAAGCGCGCGCCGTCGAGCTGCTCAAGACGGTCGGCATCCCCAATCCGGCCGAGCGGATCAACAACTATCCGCACGAGTTCTCGGGCGGCATGCGCCAACGGGTCGTGATCGCCATCGCGATGGCGAATGATCCCGAAGTGATCTTGGCCGACGAGCCGACTACGGCGCTGGACGTGACCGTGCAGGCGCAGGTGCTGCTGTCGCTCAAAGCTGCCCTCGAGCAGACCGGCGCTGCCCTGTTGCTGATCACCCACGATCTGGGGGTCATCGCGGGGTTGGCCGACCGGGTCCTTGTCATGTACGCCGGGCGCCCGGTCGAGATGGGCACGGCCGAGGACGTCTTCTACAGGCCGTCCATGCCGTACACCCTCGGTCTGCTCGGCTCGCTCCCCCGCCTCGACAGCGACGGCACCGAACGGCTCCGGCAGATCCCGGGCTCGCCGCCATCAATGCTGGGCGACCGCATCGGCTGCCCCTTCTCACCCCGCTGTCCGCTCTCCACCGAGCTGTGCGAGTCGGTGGAGCCGGAACTGACCGTTGTCCCGTCGGTGACCTCGGCGCCCGGCGAGCACGTGGCGGCCTGCCACTACGCCGAGGCGGTCGGGAATGGGGACCACGGACTGGTGTTCTCCGACGGCATCGTCGACAGTGCGGTGCCATGACGATCGCTGACATCGGGATCGGCGGCAGCCCGGCGGCGGGAGCCCACGGGACCGCCTTGCTCGAAGTGAAGGACCTGGTCAAGGAGTTCCCGCTCCGAGGGGGCACCTTCGTACGTCATACGGTCGGTGCGGTACACGCCGTCAGCGGCGTCTCCTTCACCATTTCCTCCGGCGAGACACTCGGTCTGGTCGGCGAGTCCGGCTGCGGAAAGTCGACGACCGGGCGAGCCGTCCTGCAGCTCATCGCACCGACGTCGGGCTCGGTGCGATTCGACGGTATTGAGCTCACCGAGCTGAGCACGGGCGAGATGCGGCGCATGCGCCGCCAGATCCAGGTCGTGTTCCAGGACCCCTTCGCGTCGCTGGACCCGCGCGTGCCGGTGGGAGAGGCCATCGCCGAGCCGCTGGCCATCCACGGCGAGCGGAATCGAGCCAAGATCCAGGCCCGGGTGGCCGAGATGCTGAAGCTGGTCGGGCTCGAGCCGTACCACGCCAACCGCTACCCCAACGAGTTCTCTGGCGGCCAGCGCCAGCGGGTGGGGATCGCCCGGGCTCTGGCGCTCCAGCCCAAGCTGCTGGTGCTCGACGAGCCGGTCTCGGCCCTCGACGTCTCCATCCAGGCCGGCGTGCTGAACCTGCTCGACAAGCTGCAGCAGGAGCTCGAGGTGGCCTATCTCTTCATCGCGCACGACCTGTCTGTCGTGCGCCACATCTCGGACCGGGTCGCCGTCATGTACCTGGGCAAGATCGTCGAGATCGGTGACCGGATCGACGTGTACGACCGTCCGGCCCACCCCTACACCCAGGCCCTGCTGTCCGCCGTGCCCATCCCGGACCCGAGAGCGGAACGGGCACGCAAGCACATCGTGCTCGAGGGGGACGTGCCCAGTCCCCAGAATCCTCCGTCAGGATGCCGCTTCCGCACCCGCTGCTGGAAGGCTCAGGAGATCTGCGCCACCGAAGAGCCGGCCCTGATCGACCGGGGCCAGGGCCATCCCGTCGCCTGCCACTTCGCGGAGATCTCTGAGGTCGTCTGACCAGCGGGCTCGTCCGGGCCAGGGCAGGTCGCGCACGAAGACCCAGCTGCAGCGGTGGATGGTCGAGGGCCCGTAGCCCCGGAGCGCCGTCTGGTGGACGAGCGACGGGTAGCCCTTGTTCCTCTCGAAGGCGTAGAACGGAAAGCTGTCGGCCTCGCCGCGCATGATGCGATCCCGCACCACCTTGGCCAGCACCGAGGCGGCGGCCACCGAGGCGCACTTGGCGTCGCCGTCAACGATGGGGCGGACGACGCCGGTATAGGGGTCCTCGGGGTGGCGCAGCAGGTCGCGCGGACCGTCGATGATGAGGGCGCCTGGCGCCTGGCCCAGCCCGGACAGGGCGCGCCTGGCGGCGACCCGCAAAGCCTCGGTCATACCCCATTGGTCACACTCGGCGGGCGTGCTGTGACCGACGGCCCAGGCTTCGCACCAGGCACCGACCTTCTCGAAGATCTGCTCGCGCTTCGCCTCGCTGAGCATCTTGGAGTCCCGCAACCAGGCCGGCATGGAACGTGTGGTCACCCGCGGCCGCAGGACGGCGACACCCACGGTCAGGGGCCCGGCCCAGGCGCCGCGGCCGACCTCGTCGAGCCCGGCCACCCACTCGTGCCCTTCACGGCGCAGGCGGCGCTCCTCTTTCAGATCAGGGCTACAGACCGTCATGGTGCACGGCGCTCAATACGATGGGGGTTGTGACCGAAGGCGGGGGGGAATCCACCGACGTCAGTCAGCGGACCCCGCTCACACCGGGGACCAAGGTCGACGTGCGGAACCGATACCAGGGCACCTGGGTGCGCGGCTTCGAGGTGGCCGAGGTGACCGAGGACGGCTACCGCATCCGCCGCCTGTCGGACGGCAGCACGCTGGGCGAGCTCTTCGCGCGTAACGACGTCCGGCGCGAGCGCACGCGGCAGGGGTTCTGGTGGCACTGAGGCGGCCGCGTCAGCCCTTGCGGGCACGCAGCACGCCCTCGACGTAGTCGTCGATCGGGATGGCCGCCATGGTCAGCGTCTTGAGCGTGCCCCGGGAGCCGAGGACGAGGGAGACCCGGGCCATGGTCATCTCGTCGGGGGCCTCCAGGATGGTGGCGAAGTCGAACTGACCGAGTAGCGCCCACTGCGCCACCACCTTCACCCCCATCGCCTCGACTTCGGCGTTGACCGCCTTGAGGCGGTCGGGGTTCTCGGTCAGGGTCGCCGCACCGTCCGGTCCCACCGTCGAGAGCATGAGGAAAGCTGGCATCGGACTCACGCTACCGCAGCCCCGCGGCCACTCCCAGGTCCTTCAGCGGAGCTCCTTGCGCACGACCTTGCCCAGGGCGTTGCGGGGCAGGGACTCCACCAGGCGCAGCTCACGTGGCCTTTTGAACGGGGCCAGCTCGGCCTCGGCCAGGTCGCGGAGGCCGGCCAGGTCGGGAGCGCCGACGACGAAGGCAACGACGGTCTCACCCCACTCGGCCGACGGCAGTCCGACGACGGCCACCTCGTCGACGCCGGGATGACGGGCCAGCACGGCCTCGACCTCGGCCGGGTAGACGTTGTGGCCTCCGGTGATGATCATGTCGGTCCCCCGGCCCCGGATGGCGACGTACCCGTCGTCGGACAGCGAGGCCAGGTCGCCCGTGGCGAACCAGCCCTCGGCATCGGCCAAGCCCTCGGTGCGGCCCCAGTAGCCCCGGCACAAGGAGCCGCCGCGGACGAGCAGCTCCCCCACCCCGTCCCGGTCGACCTCCGCGAGCGTCGCCTCGACGCCGGGCAGCGGCCGGCCCACCGCACCGGGACGACGCTCGCCTGACAGCGGGTTCGACAGCGTCAGGAGCGTCTCGGTCATGCCGTAGCGCTCCAGCACCTCGATGCCGTGACGACTCAGGTCGTGCCACAGGTCGGCGGACAGTGGAGCCGAGCCGCACACGCACACGCGGAGACCGGCCAGACGCCCCGCTCGGCCCGACGCGGCCAACCGGTGGTACATGGTGGGCACGCCGAAGAACATGGTCGCACCGGCGGCGGTGACGATCGCCTCCTCGTCGAAGCGATCGAAGACCACGGCCGACGCCCCGGCGGCCAGCGTGCCGAAGAGTCCGGCGGCCAGGCCGTGCACGTGAAAGAGCGGCAGGGCCAGCAGCAGCCGGTCGGCGGGCTGCCAGCCCCACGCCTGGACCAGCGCGCCGACCCCGGCCAGCAGCGAGGCGTGGGTGTGCACCGCTCCCTTCGGCCGTCCCGTGGTGCCCGAGGTGTAGACGATGAGGGCATCGTCGCCGGGACGGAGCGTGGGCAGGTCGTGCGACGGGGGCGGCTCCAACAGCTCGTCCACGGTGAGCACCGGCAGGCCCGACGGGAAGGGCCGAGACCTGTCGTCGGTGATGGCCACCGCGGGCACGCAGTCCGTGACGAAGTAGTCGACCTCGGCGGCGCTGGCCGACGGGCTGGCCGGCACGAGCACGGCCCCGGCCCGCAGGATGCCGAGCAGGGCCTGGACGGACCCGAGGGTGGCCCGGGCCGACCACAGGACGCGGTCACCCAGAGCCACGCCGGCGGCGGACAGGGCGCTGGCCACCCGGGCGGTGCCGCCGGTCAGCGCGGCACCATCGAGAACCCGGGTGGCGTCCCACCCATCGACCAGGACGGGCGCATCGGGGCGGGCGGCCCAGCGGGCCGACCACATGTCGGGCAGGGTCGGGCCCGGCGGGAGGTCGGGACCGGCCGGCCAGCGGCCCGGCGGAACGGGGGCCCTCACCAAAAGCCTGGCGGCGTCATAGTCTGACGGTCATGACCGCTCGCCGTATCGCCATCGTGCCGCACACCCATTGGGATCGGGAATGGTACAAGTCGTACCAGAGCTTCCGCCTGTCGCTGGTCGAGCTGATCGACACGCTGATCCCGCTGCTCGAGTCCGACGCCAGCTATCCGCACTTCATGCTCGACGGTCAGATGGCGGCGATCGACGACTACCTCGAGGTGCGCCCGGAGATGGAGGGGCGGCTGCGTGCCTTGGCCGCGGCCGGCCGGATCAGCGTCGGCCCGTGGTACATCCTGATGGACGAGTTCCTCTCCTCGGGCGAGACGATGTGGCGGAACCTGCAAATGGGGATCGAGCGGGGGGCGGCCTTCGGTGGCGTCATGGACGTCGGGTACCTGCCGGACATGTTCGGCCACATCGCGCAGATGCCCCAGATCCTGGCGGCCGGCGGCTTCCGCGACACCGTGGTGTGGCGAGGCGTGCCCTCGTCGGTGACGAAGAACGCCTTCGTGTGGGAGGCGCCCGACGGCTCATCGGTGCGGGCCGAGTACCTCCCCGTGGGGTACGGCAACGGCGCCGCGCTGCCCGACGACGCCAAGTCCCTGATCCGGCGGACCCGGGACAACGTGGCCGAGGTCGAGTCCTTCCTCATCGACGACCTGCTGTGCATGAACGGGTCGGATCACCTGATGCCTCAGCCCTTCTTGGGGCGGGTCGTGGCCGAGGCCAACGACATCCAGGACGAGTTCGTCTTCGAGGTCACCTCGCTGCCGTCGTATCTGTCCCGGGGGTCGACCGAGGGGCTGACCCGGGTGCAGGGCGAGCTGCGTTCGGGCTACCGGGCCAACATGCTGATGGGCGTCACCTCGAACCGGGTGGACGTGAAGCGGGCCGGGGCGGCGGCCGAGCGCGAGCTGGAGCGCCGGGCCGAGCCACTGAGCGCGCTGTACCTCCCGGCGTCGGCGTACCCGACGGCGCTGCTCGGGCTGGCCTGGCGCGAGATGGTGCGCAACTCGGCCCACGACTCCATCTGCGCCTGCTCAGTGGACGACGTGGTCGACGCCGTGCTGCACCGCTACGCCGAGGCGCGCGAGATCGGGTCGGGTCTGGCCGAGCAGGCGCTCAAGGCCTTCGCCCGCTCACTGTCGGTGCCCGGGCCGACCGTGGTCAACCTCTCGGCCCGGACCCGTTCGGGCGTGGTCGAACTGGTGGTGCCGGCGGACGGGCCCGCCCCGGCGGACGTGCAGGTGCTCTCGGAGCGGACGGGGATTCCCGGCTCCATGGTGCTCGACGCCGACACCGTGCGCACCGTGCTGGGGATGATGCAGGGACCCAGGATCAGCGACGACGCCTGGATACAGGACGTCAAGATCGAGGATACGGACGAGGGCATGGACATCACGATCTCCGTGGGGCCCACGGAGAAGGCCGGGGTGCCCATCGCCGAGGCCAAGCAGGACGTATACACCAGGCTGGGGGCCCGGCCCGACTCCGTGGTGCGGGTGGCCATGGACCAGCCTTCGACGCGGCGCATCGTGGCCCGCACGGGCGAGGTGGCCGGCTACGGATGGGCCGCCTTCTCGGCGGCGGCGCTGGAGCATCCGGTGACGGCGGACGGTGGTGGTGGCGACGGCGACGGCGCTGGTGTGGTGTCGCTGAACAACGGCCTCGTCTCCGTCGAGATCGACGGCGCCACCGGCACCTTCTCGCTCAACGGCGTGTCCGGCTACGGGCGCCTGGTCGACGAGGGCGACCTGGGCGACTCGTACAACTACTCGCCGCCCCGGCAGGACTCGATGGTGGACACGCCGTCGTCGGTGAGTGTGCGGCTGGACGAGCAGGGCCCGGTGCGGGCCCGTGCCCGCATCACGTCCGAGTACCGCTGGCCCGACCACGTCGACGGCCGCTCCCAGGCCCGGGTGGGCGAGAACACGGTGACGGTGACCACCGACGTCGAGGTGCGGGCCGACGAGCCCGTGGTGCGGGTCACGACCTCATTCGTGAACCCGAGTGGGGACCACCGCCTGCGCGTGCTGCTGCCCCTGCCCGAGGCGACGGACCACTCCGAGGCCGAGAGCGCCTACACGGTGGTGCGTCGCGGCCTGACCGCCGAGGGCCGGGCCGACGAATTCGGCCTCCCCACCGCGCCGGCCCACCGCTTCGTCAGCGCCGGCCGACTGAGCGTGGCCCACGAGGGGGTGACCGAGTACGAGTTGATCGACGTGGCCGATGACGCCGCCCACACCCTCGCCCTCACGGTCCTGCGCTCCACCGGCATGCTGTCCCGCCTGGGCATGGCCTACCGACCCTTCCCCGCCGGACCGATGACGCCGGTCGAAGGCCTTCAGATGCGGGGCAAGACGGTGACCTTCCACTACGCGCTGGCCGTCGATTGCGACGACCCCTACGCGCTGGCCGACGACGTCCTGCTCCCGCTCGAGACGGTCTCGAGCCTCGCCGGCGGGACCCGTCCGGCGTCGGGTCACGAGCTGGCAGTGCACGGTGCCCAGGTGAGCGCCCTCCACCGGGTGGCCGGCGTGCTCGAGGTGCGGGTCTTCAACCCGACGGCCGACGTCGCCGTCGTCTCCTTCGCCGGGCGCTCGGGTTGGCTGGTCGACCTGCGGGGCTACCCGCTGCGGCCCTTCGAGGCGACGATTGAGCTAGGCCCCTTCGCCATCGCCACGGTTCGCCTCCACGACTGAGCCGGGACGAGCGGGGCTGCTCGCACTGAGCAGCCGCTCGCCCACGCCCCGTAGCTCCTCGAGGTCGCGCAGCACTTCGGACAGGCGCTCCCAGCGAACGTTGCGCCGGCGGTCGGCGGCGGCACCGGCGCCATCCGCCTCGTGGCCCGCCCGTCCGCACCACCACAGCTGGACCCGTCCCAGGTCCTTGAGGAGACGGGGCCGCAGCGCCTGTGCGGTGTACTGGCCTGGCGCCTCCAATTCGAGCGCGCTGTGGAACTCGTCCGACATCAGGACGGTGCCCGGGTTGCCGATGTTCACAATCCGGTGGGCCAGGTTGACGGTGGGCCCGAAGTAGTCGCCGTCGCGGGCGAGCACCGGCCCGCTGGCCAAGCCCACCCGGACGTCGGAGAGGAGGTCGTCGTCGGCGTAGGCATCGGCCAGGTCGAGCCCGATGCGGGCGGCGTCGGCCACCGAGTCGGTCACGAACATGACCTCGTCGCCGATCATCTTGACCACCCGGCCCCGGGCCGAGGTCACGATGTCGTGGGAGATCTCCTCGAATCGGCGGACCACCGCGGCCAGCTCCTCGTTACTCAGATGTTGGCTGAGGAGGGTGAAACCGACCATGTCGGCAAATCCGACGGCGAGAACAGGGCTCTGGCCCGAGGTGAGGCCGTGGCTCCGGGCCACCATGGAGCGCTGGATGCCCGCCGCCACCTGTCTTCTCCAGACGAACTCGAGGATCCTGGCCATGGCCGGGATGATGACGTCGGCCACGCCGGCGAAGGCGTCGGCCGACATGACCGGGTCGGCCTCCATCTCCGTGCTGATGATGTAGCCGGGGGCCAGCTGGGCGTCGGCGATGCGGGCCAGCGACGAGCCCATGACCCGGGCCATCTGCAGCGCGGTGTCGGTGTCGGCCGCTCCGAGCGACTGCAGCCCCTGGTAGAGGCGGACGGCCTCGAGGTCGAGGTCGGTGAAGGTGCGGTCGTCGTCGTCGACCCCGGCGAAGCCGAGGGCCCGCCAGAAATGCTCGAGCTTGGGCAGGTCCACCCCGGTGAGCTCGGCCACCTCGAGCCGGGTGTACCGCCGGCGCGACGGGATGAGCATCCGCTCGGCCACGAAGAGGTCGATCACCCCGTCGGCGATGGCCTGGTCGATCTCCTCGTCGGTGGCGCCGCGCATGACGAGGGTCTCGCGGATCCGGGCCAGGGCCGCCTCCCGGGCCAGCGTCGCATCGTCGTCGTCGGCGGCGGCGTCGTCGGCTTGGACGTCGGCGTCGGTCACGTGGGCAGCCCCCGCAGCAAGGTCTCGTCCCACTCGGGACGCGAGGGACGGTTCATCAGGTTCATGAGCGCTTCCTTGGGCGAGCAGGTGCCGTCCACGATGGACTCCACCTGCTCGGCGATGGGCATCTCGACGCCGTGGGCCCGGGCCAGGGCGACGAGCGGGCCGGCGCTCTTGACCCCCTCGGCCACCATCTGCATGCCGTTGACGATGTCGTCGAGCGACTGCCCCTCCCCCAGGGCGAAGCCCACCGTGCGGTTCCGGCTCTTGGGGCTGGCGCAGGTGGCCACGAGGTCGCCCACGCCGGCCAGGCCGCCGAAGGTGAGGACCTTGCCCCCCAGCGTGAACCCGAGGCGGCCGAGCTCGGCCAGCCCGCGGGTGATGAGCACCGCTCTCGTGTTGTCGCCGAAGCCGAGACCGTCGCAGATCCCCGCCGCGATGGCCATGACGTTCTTGGTGGCACCGGCGACCTCGCAGCCGATGACGTCGGTTCCCGTGTACGTGCGGAAGGTGCGGGTGTGCACCAGCTCCTGCACCCGGGCGGCCAGAACCACGTCGGGCAAGGCCACCACGCAGGCGGCCGGGTAACCCTGCGCCACCTCGCGGGCGAGGTTGGGCCCGGTCAGGACACCGGCCGGCACGCCGGGCAGGACTTCGTTGACCACTTGGGACATGCGCAGGTTCGTCCCCGTCTCGATCCCCTTGGCCAGACTCACCACGGCGTCCACCCCGGACGCCAGCGGCACCATGTCGGTCAGGACCGCACGGAACCCGTGCGACGGCACGGCCATGAAGACGACCGAGACGCCGTCGAGCGCCTCCTCGAGCGACGCCGTCACCGCCAGTGCGTCGGGCAGCGTGATGTCGGGCAGGTAGGTCTGGTTCTGGCGGGTCGCCGCCGTGGTGGCGGCCAGCTCGGGCGAGCGCACCCAAAGGGATGTCGGGTGGGTTGCGCCCACGATGGATGCCACGGCCGTGCCCCACGATCCGGCTCCGATCACCGCCACCCGGTCGTGCATGCCAAAAGACTACGGCGGCTCCGCCGGGCTTCCGGCCCGTACACTGACGCGGTGTCCAGGACGACCGCGCCGGCGTCGGAGTGGGCCCACTCGAGCGCGGCGCTGGGACCGGCTGTCGTCCTGGTCCCGGTCAAGGCCTTCGCCCAGGCGAAACGGCGGCTCGGGTCCGCCCTGCCCGAGCTGGACCGGGTGCAACTGGTCCGTTCCATGGCCAGCCACGTCCTCAGCGCCTGCGCACCGCTGCCCGTCGCCGTGGTGTGCGACGACGAAGAGGTGGCGCGCTGGGCCTCGGATCTGGGCGCGGCGGTCATGTGGGAACCCGGGCAGGGGCTCAACGGCGCGGTGCGGGCGGGCGTGCGCCGTCTGGCCGAGGCGGGAACCGAATGGGTCACGGTGGCGCACGGCGACCTACCCCGGGCCCACGGTTTGGGGGCGCTGCCCGCCTTCGACGGCATCACCCTGGTGCCGGATCGCCGCGACGACGGCACCAACGTGCTCCGGCTCCCCGCCCGGGCCACCGACTTCTGCTTTGCCTACGGCCAAGGGTCCTTTCGGGCCCACCGGGCCGAAGCCGTGCGTCGCGGCCTGGCCGTGCGAGTGCTCCGTAACCCGGACCTCGCCTACGACGTCGACTGGCCGGCCGACGTGGACGAGCTCATGAGGACGACGGCGCCGACGGATCGGGCGGCTTCCTCGACCTCAGCGCTCCCGGGCGGCGCCGCCTCCGGCTAGAGCGAGTACGCGGAGGCGCGGAGACGGGGGCCCGAAGGCCCCCGTCTCACGCTGTTCCGTTCGGAACGAAGGCGTCTTGCGACTAGCGACGCTTCGCCGCCTTGCGGGCCGGAGCCCGACGCGCCGCCTTCTTGGCGGGAGCGCGCTTCTTCGCAGCCTTGCGAGCCGGAGCCCGCTTGGCGGCCTTCTTGGCGGGAGCGCGCTTCTTGGTCGCCTTGCGAGCCGGAGCCCGCTTGACGGCCTTCTTGGCCGCTGTCCGCTTCTTGACAGCCTTGCGTGCCGGAGCCCGCTTTACGGCCTTCTTTGTTGACCGCTTGGCTGCCTTCCTGGCTGGTGCCCGCTTCTTGGTCGCCTTGCGTGCCGGAGCCCGCTTGACGGCCTTCCTTGCGGTCGTCCGCTTGGCGGCCTTCTTGGCCGGGGCGCGCTTGACTGCCTTCTTTGCTGGGGCCCGCTTTTTTGCGGCCTTTTTGGCCGGAGCCCTTCTCTTTGCGGCTACTGCCACAGGTGCACCTCCCTAGGAGCATCGTCACTGAATAGAGGTGCAGCCCACGCCACGGCAACGCCGACATGTCGACGCCGTGCGCACCACCGCACCGGATTCACTGTCTCTTCCGACGGCCGACGCAACTCGGGGACGCATCCCCTCGAGACCTCATGCCGACGGTTTGGCCCACTGCACGACATCGTGCTGACCGGGCCACGACCAGACGCGGGACGCGGCAAGAGCGAAAGCAACGCCTCGCTTTGCTCGCCACACATCGTTGTGTCGTGACACATGTCAACCCTCCCTCACGCGTTGGGTAGACACCATTCTTCTGTTGTCTACGTGCTCAGGTCAAGCATCCTTTGTTCGCGCACCTGTTTTGGAGTCGCGCGCGCACTTCGATTCACGCCTTTTCGCGCGTGCAATTGCGTTGCTTGCTGGCGCGCTGTGGGCGTGTGCGTTCGAACCGGTCGCCCCTTTCGATGAAATGTGCTCTGGAATTGTCCGTTCCCCAACGCAAACATCACACGCATGGAACGTGATGCAGACGGGCATGACGACACGTCGGACACGCATCCGATTTCGAGTACCACACTGCGCGCTATCCACCACAATGCGCGTGATGCGATCTACGTTGGTGTGGGCCGCACCGGGTGGGTGTGGTCGGGCTCGCAACGCTCCACACTGGTGCTGGGTCCGCCCCGTGCCGGGAAGACATCTTCCCTGGTCATACCCAATATTTTGCTGGCTGCGGGGCCCGTTGTCTCGACCTCCACCAAGCCAGATGTGATGGAAGCGACTGCCGACGCGCGCAGCCGCGACGGCTGGACATTCCTCTACGACCCGAGCGGAGAGATCGAATGTCCGCGTGGCGTCGAACGCGTCGGCTGGTCGCCTTTGACGTCGGCGTCGAAATGGGACGCCGCGGTGGTAACGGCGGACTCGATGGTCCGTGCGAGCCGTATGGGTGGCACACACGTGGGTGAGAGCCACTGGAACGAACGAGCCGGTGCGCTCCTCTCCACCCTCATCCATGCTGCCGCCGTTGCGGATCACTCCATGCGGGACGTGCTCAGGTGGATCGACAGGCACGATGGCGCCCCCGCGCTCGAAATTCTGTCCTCAGAGCCTCACGAAGGGTCGAGCGCCACCGATCTGCTCACCGGCATCGTGGCCACCGATGCCCGGGAGCAGTCCGGGATCTGGTCGACGGCGTCAGGCGTGCTCGCTGCCTACCGCACCGACGGTGCGCTGGAGTCCACCCGGGCGCCGCAGCTCGACCTCAATTCGTTCTGCGCCGGCACCAACACTCTCTACATCTGTTCCTCGGGCCGACGGCAGCGCCAATTCGCTCCACTCGTCGTGGCCACCCTGGGCGACGTCCGCGACGCCGTCTACACGCGCTCGCAGGAGGGCCGACCGGGCGAGGCCACCCTGCTCGCCCTCGACGAGGTGGCCAACATCGCCCCCGTGCCCGACCTTCCGGCCATGGTGAGCGAGGGCGGCGGACAGGGCCTGCTCGTGCTGGCCTGCCTGCAGGACCTCTCCCAGGCCCGCGGCCGCTGGGGCTCGGCGGCCGACGGCTTCCTCTCCCTCTTCGGCACGACGGTGGTCCTGCCCGGCATCGCGGACACGAGGACGCTGCGCGACGTGAGCGCGCTGGCCGGTGAGCACGAGGTGGCATCGACGTCGACCACCCGTACCGCCGACCGCTGGGGCCTGACCCGGGCGTCGACTTCCGTCGGAACCACCCGTGCGCCCCGGCTGCCGGTCGACGCCGTGGCCCGCGGCGCGTCCGACCGCGCTCTCGTGCTCGGACCGCGCAACGACGTCACCGAGGTCCGCCTGACGCCGGCCCACGAATGTTCCCCCTGGCGCGAGATGGTGGCGCCCGTGCGCCAGAGCGTGCGAGCCCGGGTGGAGACGGTCCGAGCCCGGCAGGGCGGTCAGGACCGCGCCCTCGACCGCTGACCGGGCAGCGTCACCTCGCCTCGCACTCCCATCCGGCCCCCCTCACCGCACTCACCCCCACCTCCCTCTCACGTCGCCGCCTCCCGCAGTTGCGCTCAGCGACCGAGGTCCAGACCGCGCTCGGCCTCTCGGGGTTCACGCCAGCCCAGGCGTACCCGCGCCTCGTCCACCACGCGGGTCGTCCGCAGATGGTCGGCCAGACGGTCGCCCGGCAGTGCGGCCAATGGGCTCGCGCCGAGCGGCTCGACCGTGGAGCGGTCGATGCCCCAGCGGGCTCGATACCCCTCGATCGCCCGTGCCGCACCGAGCCACACCCCGTGTGGCGCCGGGTCGACGGGCCGGGGACCGAGCGTGCGTTGCAGATGGTTGCCCGGCACGACGGCCGCCCTCGAGTGCACCCGCTCGGCCACGCCGACCCCGGTATCGGGCGCCCACTCGTCGGCCAAGCGCTCCATCGAGGGCGCCTCGGCCCCCTGGCTGGCCCCGGCTCCGAAGGCGACCACCACGTCGCGCCGGCGGGCACCACCGTGGGGCGTCAGGGCGATCACCCCGGCATAGCGGTGCTCGTCGACCACCCCACCGCCGTCAGCCTTGCCCCAGCCCCGGACGCCTCGACCGCCGGCCTCCGCGTCTCTGCCGTGGGCAAGGCCTCGCCCGGTCAGCGCCGTCAACTCCACCGCCGCACCGGCGGCGCGGGCTACCTCGGCCCGCCTCCGCCATTCGGGCGCCAGCGCACGGAACGGCGTCCCCTCCACCTTCTCGGGCCGGGTGGCCGCCCACGCCACGTGCCGGCCGAGCGCCGAGCGCGCCCCGTGCTCAAAAGCGTGCCGGCGGATGTCGGCCGAGCGGGACGAGAACTCGCCCAGCAGCTGCGGCGCCATCCCCTCGATCTCGCCCCGTCCCGCCCAACGCACACCCAGCTCGGCCGTCAGACCGGCCCGCAGGTGCGCCTCGTACACGGCACCGCCCGCAGCACGATGCGCCCACAACCCCCGGTGATCACACGCGCCCCAGCGCCCGTCGGTACCGTGCACCAGGTTCGCCATCACGACGTGGCTGTGCAGGTGCGGGTCGAGATTGCGGTTGACCCCGTGGGTGAACACGCCGGCCGCCACGCCCGAGGTAGCAAGCACCGTCTGCTCGGGTCCCGAACGCCGCACCGCGCTCAGGCCGTGCCGCTCCATGTAGGTCATGGCGCCGGCCACCGCCTCGGTGTGCACCCCGACGATCCGGCGGGCCACATCGTCTCCGCCCAAGGCGAAGAGCACGCTGGCCGACTTGGGAGCGCTGAACGTGAGGTCGAACGCCGCCACCGTCGTCCGGCCCGAGCCAAGGGGCCGACCGCTCAGGGGGTGGCGGCCCTCGAGGAGGGCGCGGAACTGCCCGGGCTCGACCGGCCCGCCCAGACCCAACCCGGCGGCGGCCCCACCGGCCCAGTGGCCGGGGTCCGCCACCGGCAGCTCCCGGGCGACGTCGGCCAGGTAGTAATCCGCACCGTCCCGCCCGACCCGGCGGATCCCGAGCATCCAATTCGACCTCCCGACGATCCAACATGGAGGAACGGTCGGAAGGATGTGAGGCGTTCCCGTTCTCGAAAGCGTCACGGGGATTCTGCGCCAGAGCGCCAGAGCGAATGGCAGGCCCTGGAAGAGCCCGTGACTACGAGGTGCGGCGCAGCTCCACGACCGGAATCACCCGGTCGGTGGCCTTCTCATAGTCCCCGAATCCCGGGAAGACCTCGACCTGCTTGGCGTAGATGCGGTCGCGCTCGGGACCCTCGACCGTGCTGGCCACGGCGCTGAACTTGTCGTCGCCGAACTCGACCTCGACCTCGGGATGGGCGAGGAGGTTGTAGTACCAGTCGGGATTGGTAGGAGCGCCCGCCTTCGAGGCGAAGATATAGAGAACATCCCCAGAGGGCTGCGAGACCAACGGGTTGGTGCGCTTCTGGCCGGACTTGGCACCCGTTGTCGTGATGAGGACCATTGGTGCCCCGTCGAAGCCCCCGCCCACCTTGCCGTGGTTCGCGCGGAACTCTTCGATGACCCCAGCGTTGAAATCGTTCATTTCAGCCATGCCTGGCAAGTTAGCGGCCGTAGCGCTCGAGGACCCGGCGTGCGGCTTCGCCCACCAGTCCGGTCAGCTCGGGTGGGCTGACGACACGGGCCGCGGGGCCGAGCTGGAGGAGCAGCCGTTCGAACCAGGCCAGGCCGGCTACATCCATCACGAGCCCGGTCACTGTGCCATCGCCGTCCCGATCGACCTGGCGCACCGGGATCGACTCGGCCACCCAGTCGGCACCCGGACCGAGCTCCAGGTGGACCTCGTAGGCACCGGGACCGGGCACGAACATGTCCTCGGCCGGGCGGGGGCGGCGCACCTCGTCCGAGACGGGCTGGTCGAGCTGGCGGGCCTTCACGATGCGATCCACCCGGAAGCGCCGCATGTCCCCCGCCTTGTGGCAATAGGCGTCGAGATACCAGTGCCCGTCGACGGTGATCACCTGCGTCGGCTCCACCGTGCGCGTTGTCAGCTCGTCGCGCGAGGCCGAGAGGTACTCGAGCTCCAGGCTCTGGCCCGCCTCGGTGGCGGCGCGGATGAGCGGCAGGTCGGCCGGTGCGTCGACATCGAGCCCGACCGCCTCGCGGGCGCCGAGCGCACCCTCGAGCTTGGCCAGTGCCCGGCGCAGGGCGTCGTCGTCGGACCCGGGGACGGACAGCAGCAGCCGGGCCGAGGCAGCCACGGCGAAGCCTTCGGCGGGAGTCAAGCGGCGCGGCCGGGCGTATTCGGGAGGGAGGAAGGCACGCACCGAGTGCTCGGAGACCTCGATCTCCATCAGCGTGTCGGGCGTGTAGGGCGGCGTGCCGCAGCAGGCTGCCAGCTCGAGCTCGGCCACCAGTTCCTTCTCACTCATGCCGAAGCGCTGCGCGATGTCGGCCACCGGCGCCTCGCCCACTTGGGCCAGCCAGCCCACCACGGCGAGCAGGCGGCGCAGGCGACGGCTCGTCTCCGCTCCGGGGGCGGTGCGCACCGGTGACAGGCTCCGACGACGCCGTCGAGCTGGCGGACGTGTTCGAGTCGGCGGCGGCCTGCGGGTCGAGCCGGCAGTAGCGGGGTGGTGGTGGCGGCGGCTGGGGCGGTGGCGGTAGCGGGGGCGGTGCTGCTGTCACCGGCGGGGTCGGGCGCGGCTGCGACGAGGGCGTCGAGCCAGGCCACCATCTCGTCGCGGAAGGCGGGGGGCTCCACCACGACCGCGTGATCGAGCAAGCCGAGCAGCCACGAGCGGATGGACGGAAAGGACGACACGCCGAGCACGACGTCGATGGAGCCGTCGTCGTGGCGGGCCACCACCTTGTCCTCCCCCACCTCGTCGGCCACCCGGCGGGCCACCACGCCGTCGACCCGGATGCGTACGTCGACCTGGTCGTCGTCGTCGGTGTCCCAGGGCTCGTCGGGCAGGGCCGCCTCCACGTCGATCTCGACGTGGTCGGGCAGCGCCGTGGCCGAGGTCGTCTCGCTGCGGGTCACCTCGCCGTCGATGCGATCCACTCGGAAGGTGCGCTGGGCCTCCCGGCCCAGGTCGTAGGCCACCAGGTACCAGTGCCCGAAGCGGAACCAGAGCCCGACCGGCACGACCTCGCGGGGCTCGCCCCGGTACGAGAACGACGCCGCGGCACGGATACGGACGGCCTCGAACAGCTCGATGAGGGCCGCCGGGGGGATCATGGCGGCAATCGGGCGGACGTCACCCAAACCGGCCGCTCCCAATTTCAACAGCGCATCCCGACCGCTAGGGTCGCCCAGGTGGACGCCGGCGACGGCAAGGTGGAGCGCGACCTGCTCGTCCGCTTCGAGTTCGAGGTCGGGCAGGTAGAAAGCGTCGCGGTCAATCAGGTACCCGTACTGCTCGTTGCCGGGCAGCCGTTCGGTGCGCACGGGGATGCCCTCGTCGCGCAGGAGCCGCTTGTCGCGCTCGAAGGCCTGACGGCGGGCCGAGTGCTCGACGGGGTAGCCCGGGACCTGGTGCGCGATGGCGTCGAGCGTCAGGGGCTGTTGGGTCTCGAGCAGCACCAGGACGAGGTCCGTGACGCGCTCGAGCCGATCGAGCTTGGGGGGCGCCTCCATCGGGCAGAGCCTACGGCGGTGGCGGCGTGCTGATCGCCGCCGGACGGCCCTTCGACTGGCACCTGCACGTCGTATGGCTGCTGGCGCTGCCCGTTCTGGTCGGCGGGTATTTCTGGGCGCTGCGGCGGCGGCCCGAGTGGGCGGCGAGCGGGCGCCAGCAGGTGCTGTTCGTGCTGGGCGTGGTGGTGTTGGTGGGCGCCGTGACGTGGCCCCTGGGCGATCTGGCCGCGCACTGGCTCCTGCTGGCGCTGGTCCTGCAGCGGCTCCTCCTGACGCTGGCCGTGCCGCCGTTGCTGGTGCTCGGGACGCCGCGCCCACTGCTGGCCCGGCTGACCCGGCCGACCGTGGTGGACGCCGTGCTCCGGGTGGCGGTGCGCCCGCTACCCGCCGTGGCCATCGTCACCGTCGTGGCAGTGGGGACGCTGACCACCGGGGCGGTGGACCTGGCCGCACGCTCGGACGTGTTCCGGGTCGTGGTGGAGCTGCTCGTGCTCGGGTCCGGGTTCGTGCTGTGGGCGCCCGTGCTGAGCGAGCTGCCGGGGGCACCGCACCTCTCGGCGCTGGGGCGGGGCGGCTACCTGATCGTGCAGTCGATCGTTCCGAGCTTCCTGTCCATCGTCTGGATCTTCGCCCGCCACCCGCTCTATGCGCCCTTCTCCTCCTCACCGGGATCACACGAGGGAAAGGTCCTCGCCCTGACGCCGCTGCTCGACCAGCAACTGGCCGGGTTCCTGGCCAAGCTCTCCACCATCGCCGTGCTGTGGACCGTCGCCTTCGTGATCATGACCCGGGCCGAGGGAGCCGAGCGCAAGGGGGAGGACGTCGAGCCGTTGCTGTGGACCGACGTGGAGCGGGAGCTGGAACGGGCCGACCGGCGGGAGCGGAAGCGTTCGTCGTGGCGGCCGCCGGCGGGGTGGTGAACGGCGTGGTGGTCGGCGGCGTGACGACGTCGTGGCGGGGATGACAGACTGAAGGCGATGGGGAACATGGTGATGGTCCGTGTCCGCGGCCGACGGTCGCCGGCGGTCGGTTCGGGACGAGCGACGTCGCCGTCTCGGGCAGAACTTCCTCCTTCCTGACGCGGCCGAAGCCTTCGTCGGGCGGGGTTCCTTCGCTCCAGGCGAGCTCGTCGTCGAGATCGGTGCGGGACGTGGTGCCTGCACGCTGGCGCTGGCGCGGCGGGGCGTCGAGGTGGTGGCGATCGAGCGCGATCGGGATTGGGCGGCGACACTGCGGCGCGAGGTGCGACGGGCGGGGCTTCGCACCGTGCGGGTGGTGGAGGGTGACGCCCTGGCGCTGCGGTTCGATCGCCTGACCGAAGGACGGCCCTACCGGGTTCTCGGCTCGCTCCCCTTCGGTGTGACCACCGCCCTCCTGCGCCACCTGTTCGACGAACCTGACGGCGCGCCCTGGCGGGCCGACCTCATTGTGCAGTGGGAGGTGGCCCGAAAGCGGGCGGCCGCCCCTCCGACGACGTTGCTCTCGGCGACGTGGGCGCCGTGGTGGACGTTCGAGGTCGTCGCACGCGTCCCGGCCCGGGACTTCCGGCCCATCCCCGCGGTCGACGCCGGCGTGCTGCGAGTGGTCCGGCGCACCCCTGCCATCCTTCCCGACCGCCTGGCCCCCGGCTTTGCCCAGTTCGTCCGGCGGCAGTGGCGGTAGCGTCGCGCCCGGTATGGCGGACGAGACCTGGACGGTGCCCGAGGTCTACCTGCTGACCGAGGGGCCCGACGGGACCATCGCCGTGCCGGCGCTAACGCTGACCTTCTTCGCCGACAGCGTGGAGGTCGACAAGGCCGACGGTGAGGAGGTCTGGACCCGGGAGTGGTCGCAGATCGCCGAGATGTCGCCGAGCGGGCGTTCCGTGCTGCCGGGCGGCGGGCACGGCGTCGTCGTCACCATCACTGAGCGGGCGCCGCGGCGCCCGCACCGCTTCGTGCTGGGCACCGGCGATCCCGAGACCACCGAGCTGTTCCTGCGGGACCTGGCCCGGGCCCACGGGGTGGCGACGCGCCGGGCCGGACGTGCGGCGTCACGGTTGCTCACGGCGGCGCTCGTGGTGGTGTTCGCCGCGGTGCTCGCGGTCCTGCTGCTGTCGGCGGCGCACGTCGTGCACCTCTGACGTCCGACCTCAGATCACGGGTCCGGTGGGCCGTCGAGGCCGCCGGCCGTCAGGCCAGTGACGCGCTCCGCAGCTCGTCCAACGAGAGTTCGGCGGTCTGGTTACCGCCGCACTGGGGGCAGTGCTCGACGTGGCGCCAGGAACGCAACAGGCGGGTGCCCTCGGGATTGAGCAGAACGACGAACGACTCCGAGATGGGGTCGATCTCTAGCCCGTAATAGGGGCGCCATGCGGTGGTGGCGTTGTGCGCATCGAGCGCGAGGCCCTTCAGCACCCGGCGGAAACGGAGCTTGTCGGTGTCGAAGATCCACGTGCTGTGGCAGGACTCGAGGATGTACAGAGAGTCTTCTGTGGGGGGGACCACGAAGCCAGCATGCCAGCCGGAACCCGACCTTGCTGCATCGAATCCGGCTCATCTTCGTTACGAAATAGTGACAATCTTCAATTGTGCTGCTCACATGGCTATTGCGGGCCGGCGTCGTGTTTTCGGCCCACCACCAACTCCCGTTTCGTGGCCAGTTGGCGTAGGGCCGTGGTGAGGGCAATCCGGGTGTCTGCGGGGTCGATGACCTCGTCGACCAGCCCCCGTTCCGATGCCGGCCAGGGCGTCAGGTAGCTGTCCTCGTAGGCCTGCTCCTTCTCGAGGCGCTGGGCGGGGTCGTCGAGGCGGCGGTTGAGGATCTGGACGGCACCTGATGCGCCCATGACGGCCACTTCGGCGCCCGGCCAGGCCAGGCAGAGGTCGTTGCCGACGCCCCTCGAGTCCATGACGATGTAGGCGCCGCCGAAGGCCTTGCGCAGGATGAGGCAGATGCGGGGGACGGTGGCCTGGGCGTAGGCGAAGGCGAGCTCGGCCCCGTGGCGGATCATCCCCCGCCATTCGAGGTCCTTGCCCGGGAGGAAGCCGGGCGTGTCGACCAAGCTGACGATGGGCAGGTTGAAGGCGTCGCACAGGTTGACGTAGCGGGCGGCCTTCTGCGAGGCGGCGATGTCGAGCGTGCCGGCGAGGATGCGGGGCTGGTTGGCGACGAAGCCGACGGGCCGGCCCTCCAGGCGACCGAACGCGGTGACCAGCTGGCCGGCCCAGCGGGGATGGACCTCAGTGATGTCGCCGTCGTCGCTGATGGCTCTCAGGACGTCGCGGACGTCGTAGGACGCCGCCTTGCGTTCGGGAATGATGTCCCTGAGCTCGGGGGTGGATCTCCGGGGGTCGTCGTTGCCGTCCGTCCGGGGTGGGATCTGGTCCGTGTTGTCGGGCAGGTACTCGAGGAGCTCGGCCACCGCCTCCTCGGCGTCGTCGGACTCGACGGCGCACAGGCCGCTGGACGTGGCGTGGGCGGCCGTGCCCCCGAGCTGCTCCAGGCCGACCCGAATGCCGGTGAACTCCTCGACCATCTGCGGGCCCGAGACGAAGGCCACGGCCTCGGACGTCATGACGACCAGGTCGCACAGGCCGAGCATGAGGGCGGGGCCGGACACGACCGGCCCGGTGACGACGGCGATGGTGGGGACTCGACCGCTGCATCTCGAGAGGGCGGCGGCTGCTCTGCCCCAGCCCTGGAGGGCGGCGACGCCGTCGGTGATGTCGGAGCCGCTGGAGGCGACGTAGAAGACGAACGGGATCCCGAGGTTGCGGGCCTGGTCGGCCGCCTCGGCCAGCCGGATGCCGTCGGCGTGGGTGATGGCGCCGCGGCGCATCGAGCCGAGGGCCCGGCAGATGACGACGTCCCGCCCGTCGACACGCCCGACGAGGGAGGTGACGGCGCCGACGATGCCCTTGCCGACGTCCTCGGCTGCTGCTGCGGCGTTGGCGTTCGCCTTTGCTTCCGCCTCCGCCTCCCGTGCGCGGGCTGTGGTGGTCACTGTGGCTCGAATGTAGACGACGGCGTGCGTTTTCGGTTCTGGGGCGTTCGGGGGCGACCGGTTCTTCTTCGGTATGACGAGGACGACGACTTCTCCATCTGCTTCTGCTTCTGCTTCTGCTTCTCCTTCTGCTTCTCCTTCCCCCTCCCTCGAGCCGGTCGGCCCGATGAGCACGGCCGAGGTGGCCCGGCTCGGGACCGAGTCGCTGATGGAGATGGCGGCCCGGGCCTTTCGGGTGCGCTGCTCGCAGGACGCGGTGCTGGCCAGCGTCTGTGGCGAGCTGGACCGGCGCCAGGACTGGCGGGCCACGGGGGCCACCTCGCTCGGGGCCTGGCTGGTCCAACAGCTCGGGGTCTCCGACGCCACGGCCCGGGCCTACGCGAGAGTGGCCGAGCAGGTGGGCGACCTGCCCCATCTGGCCCAGGGCCTCTCATCGGGGCGGCTCAACCTCGACAAGGTGCGCTCGGTGCTCGGCGTCGCTTCGCCTAAGAGCGAGGCGGGGTGGGCCGAGGCGGCCGCTGAGCTGTCCTTTCGGGACCTGGTGGCGCTGGTGCGTTCGGAGAAGCTCCCCTCTCGCCCCTCTGACCTGCTCGACGAGGAGCGGCGCTCTGTGCGCTTCAACGACACCTTGCGCACGGTGGTGGCCCAGTTGCCCCCGGTCTCCTACGCCGCGGTGCGCGTCTGTGCTCGAGCGGCGGGCCGAGCAGATGGGCTCAGACGGCGAGACCCCCCTCGACCAGCGCCTGGCCGACGCCCTGGTCTCCCTGCTCGGCTCGGAAGGGGGTCAGGGCCCGGGCTCCTCGAGGGTTCCCCTGGTGGTGGCCCACGTGCCCTTCGAGGTGCTCTCCGATCCTGCCTCTGAGCTCCCAGGCGAACTCGAACGGGGCGGGCTCATCAGCGCCGAGGTGGTCCGGCGCCTGCTCTGTGAGGCCGACCTGATCGTGGCCCTCGACGACGCACAGGGTCACACCATGTACGAGGGCCGGGCCCGGCGCTTTCCGAGTGAGACGCAGCGCCGTGAGATCTGGCGCCGTGATCGCCACTGTGTGTTTCCAGGCTGTGCCAACGTGCTCTTCACCAACTGCCATCACCTGAAGCGCTGGAGCGACGGCGGACTGACCGACCTCGACAATCTGGCCCTCTTGTGCAAGCACCACCACGATCTGATCCACACCAAGGTCTGGTCGATGTCAGGCGATGCCAACGTCGAGCTGGCCTTCGTCGGGCCAACTGGCCAGGTCATGACGACGCGGCCTTCTCGGCTCTGGGCCCAGGTCAGCGACCCCAAGGTGATGGCCGAACGGCGGGCAGCGCTGCGGCGGAGCGCTGACGCCAGGCAGGGCGAGGGGGCGACGGGGGCTGCGGCGGCGAAGGGGACCCAGCCTGCTCGGTCGGGCCGGCGGAACGGCAAGGGTGGAAGTCCGGATCGGGGCGGGTAACTCTCAGTCAGACCGTTCGGGTGGGTTTGGGCACGACTGGGCGGCGGTGCGCGCCCCGAGTGACCGTCGGCCGCCCCGGGTCCTGATCAGAGGTGGTTGTTGGAGTCGGTCCGGCGCCAGGGACCGGACCGCCCACCCGACTTCTCCCACAGGGCCAGATGCTCGACCGTCATAGTGCGGTCTGATGACTTACACATGTCGTAGACGGTGAGGGCGGCCACGGCACAGGCGGTCATGGCCTCCATCTCGACGCCGGTCCGGTCGACTGTCTCGACCTGGGCCTCGACCTCGACGTAGTCGTCCCCAATGGAGAAATTGACCCCGATGGAGCCGACCAGGACCGGGTGGCACATGGGGATGAGCTCGGCCGTCCTCTTGGCGGCTTGAATGCCGGCGATCCGGGCCGCCGCCAGCACATCACCCTTGGTGATGGCGTTATTGGCGACCTTGGTGGTCGTTTCGGGCAGCATCGAGACGCGGCAGCGGGCCAGAGCCCTCCGATGCGTCGGTTCACGGGGCGTGACATCGACCATGCGGGCTCCGCCCAACGGGTCGAGATTGGCCAGCATGCGGTCGGACACGAGAAAGGAGTCTACGACCTGGCAGGACGACAGTCCGACGTGGGTAAGGAGTCTGGACGGGTAGACTTGGCAGTCTCAGGAAGCGAGTGCCAACAGAGGCCATACGGAGGATTCCATTGCCGACCTACGAATACGCCTGCACGGCGTGCGGGCACAAACTCGAGGCCGTCCAGAGTTTCTCCGACGACCCGCTCACCAAGTGTGAGGAGTGCGGAGGCTCGTTGCGCAAGGTCTACGGCAACGTGGGCATCGTCTTCAAGGGCAGCGGCTTCTACAAGACCGATTCTCGCAACGGTTCAGGTGGCAACGGAAAGGGCTCGTCGGCCGATGGGGCGGACGGCGGCGGCGACTCGACGAAGACCGATTCGACGACCACCAAGGCCGACTCTGGTTCCTCGGGATCCGATTCCGGGTCCTCGGGTGCTGATTCGTCCACGAAGAAGGACTCGGCCAGTTCTTCCAGGGACGGCAAGAAGGACAAAAAAGACAAGAAGGACACCAAGTCGGCCCCGGCCACGACCTCGAGCTGAACCGAGCCGGGACGGGCGGGAGCGCTGAGGAGCCGACTACTCGCCGCTGAGTGACATGTCGGCGATGGCCAGTGTCTGGCCGGCGGCGGTGCCGGGGAGCCAACGCAGGTCGCTGCCGATCTCGACCACTGATTGGAGCATCCGTTGCAGGGTCGAGGCGACCGTGATCTCGCGGACGGGCTCGGCCAAGGAGCCGTCCCGGATCATCAAGCCCTCGGCCCCCACCGAGAAATCGCCGCTGACCGGGTTCACGCCCGAGTGGATACCGGTGACCGACTGCACGTAGAGCCCGTCGCCGACCGATGCCAGGATCTCGTCGGCGCCCCTCGACCCGGGAGTGAGCACGAGGGCACGGCAACCGGCGGACGGGGTTCCGGCGAAGCCGCCCCGGGTGGCCGAGCCGGTCGACGTCGTGCCGGCCCGCTTGGCCGAGACGGTGTCGTAGACGAACATGCGGAGGACGCCGTCGGAGATGAGGACGTTGCGCCGGCAGGCCAGACCCTCGCCGTCGTGGGAGGCGGCGCCGTAGGCCAAGGGGTTGGTCGGGTCGTCGATGAGGGTCACGAACGGGGCGGCGACCGTCTCGCCGATGCGGCCGGCGAAGAACGAACGGCCCTTGACGACGGCCTCGCCTGACAGCGCAGAGGAGATGACGCCGAGCAGCGTGGAGACGACACGTGGGTCGAACACAACGGTGCAGTGCGTCGAGCGGGTCTTCTGCGCCCCGAGCATGCGGACGGCGCGCAACACCGCATCGTCCATGGCTTCCTTGGGGACGAGATCGCCCGGACCGCGACCGACGCTGAAACCGGCGCCGGTCTGCGTCTCCTCGGCTTCCCCCGCGATGGCGTCGACGGAGAGGAAGGCCGATGTACGCCTCCGGTACGAAGAGATGCCGGTGGTCGAGGCGAGCGCTACTTCGACACGACTGTCCGAGTAATCGGCCGAGGAGACCTGACGAACGCGGGGGTCAGCGGCCCGGGTGGCCCGCTCGAGCTCGACGGCGAGCGCCACCTTCTCGTCCATGGGCGTGCTCGAGACGGCAGGGTCCCACAGGTCGAGCTCCTGGGCGGCGACACCGTCGGGCGTGGCCAGCAGGACGTCGGGGTCGGGGGTGGCGAAGCGCGCGTTGTCGCGGGCGTCGGCGAGGGTGGCCCCGATGACGTCGGGGTCGAGGCTGCCGGCCCAGGCGAAGCCGACCCGGGTGCCGGCGGGATCGTCGACGAGGACGCGGATGCCGACGCCGGACGAGTCGGCGGACGTGAGGGACTCGACCTCGCCCTCGTAGGCACGGACCTCGGTGTCGGTGCCCCGGGCCACGTAGACCTCGAGGGCCTCGCCGGTCCCGACGTGCCCGACGACATCGGCGGCGAGGTCGAGGAGCTCGGGCGTGGACGACGGCGACGGCGTCATGCCGTCCCCCCGAGGGTGACGCCGGTGATGCGCAGCGTGGCCTGGCCGCAGCCGACGGGGACGCTCTGGCCGTCCTTGCCGCACGTGCCGGGCGTCGTGTCGAAGTCGGTGGCGACCGCGTCGATGCGACGCAGGACCTCGGGACCGTTGCCGATGAGGTTGGCGTCACGGAGCGGCTCGGTGATCCGCCCGTTCTCGATGAGGTAGGCCTCGTTGGTGCCGAACACGAAGTCGCCGGTGGCGGTGTTGACCTGGCCGCCGCCCAACTTCTTGACGTAGACGCCGTGTGGGGTCTGGGCAATGATCTCGTCGGGGTTCTCCGAGCCGGCGAGAAGGAACGTGTTGGTCATGCGGACCATCGGGAGGTGCTGGTAGCTCTGGCGTCTTCCGTTGCCCGACGACTTGCGGCCCTCCTTGCGGGCCCGGAGCCAGTCCCACATGTAGTCGGTCAGGACGCCGTTCTCGATGAGGACGTTGCGGGCCGGCAGATTGCCCTCGTCGTCGACGGCGAAGTTGCCCCACTCGCCGAGGACGGTGCCGTCGTCGACCAGGGTGACGAGCGGGCTGGCGACGAGCTGACCGACCTTGCCGGTGTAGACGGAGGCGTCCTTGAGGATGTGGTCGGCTTCGAGGCCGTGCCCGCACGCCTCGTGGAACAGGATGCCGCCGCTGCCGCCGGCCAGGACGATAGGGACCTCGCCCGAGGGGGCGGGTCGCGCTCGAGAGCTTGGTGAGGGCGCGGGTGGCGGCGATGCGGGCGATGTCCTCGACGGCATTGCGTTCGTAGATCTCGTAGCCCTCGGTGCGGGCCAACGTCTCGTAGCCGGTCTGCATGCCGGTGTCGCCGTTGGCGATACAGGAGACCGAGAAGCGGGTCCTGATCTGGTCGTCCTGGGCGACGAGGCCCTCGGAGTTGGCGATGAGCACCCGGCGGTGACCGTCGCCGCAGGCGACCTGGACCTGGGAGATGGCGTCGCCGTTGGCCCGGGCGGCCTCGTCCGCTCTGGTGAGGAGCTCGATCTTGCGGGCCTTGTCGACGGTCTCGGGCAGTGTCTTGGTGCCGGGGCCGTGGAGCGAGGCTGGACTGAGGGCGATGGTGCGGGCCCCTCCCCCACCTTGGCGGGCGACGGTGGCGGCAGCTCTGGCCGCCGCGAGCAGGCCGGATTCGGAGAGGTCCGCCGTGTGGGCGAAGCCGGTGGTCTCGCCGTCAACGACCCGGATGCCGGCGCCGCGGTTCCGGCCGGAGGACAGTTCCTCGATGCGACGGTCGTCGAGGGTCGCGCTCGAGGTGACGGCGTCCTCGGCGAAGACCTCCGCCATGTCGCCGCCACTGGTGAGGGCGGCGGAGAGGACGCGTTCGAGCACGTCAGGATCGATGAGGGCAGTGTCGGTCACGGCGGTATCGTAATCGTCGTGCCGGACAGCCATTCCGAGACCGAGACGGCCGCCGGACACGGTCCGCACGCCGGCCTGAGCGCCCAACTGGAGCTGACAGTGTCGGAATCCGACACCGCCCTGCATTTCCGTTCGGGTGACGTGCCCGTCCTGGCCACGCCCCGGCTCATCGCCCTGTGCGAGGAGGCGACGTGCCGGGCGACCGACGGCCACCTGACCGCGGCGCAGGCGAGCGTGGCGACCCGGGTGCAGTTCGACCACCTGGCGGCCGTGGCGGTCGGGTCGGTGGTGCTGGCCGAGGCGACCCTGGTCAAGGTGGAGGGCCGCCGTCTGACGTTCACCGTCTCGGCGGCCCGTCTCGAGGGTGACGGCGGTGGGCTCGTCGGAGCGGGCCGAGTCACCCGGGTCGTGCTTGACCGGGCGACGTTCCTGGCCAAGGCGAGCGCAGCCGGCAAGTCCTGAGCGCGACCCCGGACTCGGGACGGTCGCCGCCGACGACGTCGCCGGCGGTGCCGGTGCGGACGGGGGGCGACGCTGTGCCTGTTGGCGGGGACGGGTCTGGGGCTGGTGCTGGGGCTGGTGCTGGGGCTGGGACTGGGAGCGGTGAGGAGCGGAGTGGGCGCCAGCTCCTCGTCGGGGCCGGGCCGGTGGTGGCCTCATTCTTGCTCTTCGGAATGTTCTGGGGCAGCTGGGCGGTGATGCTCTTCTACATCCAGCGGACGTACTCGCTGAACGATGCCCAGCTGGGGGTATTGCTGTCGGTCGCCGTGGCCGTGGCGGGCGGGTCGAGTGCGTTCACTGCGCATCTTGCTGATCGGGTCGGCGCCCGCCGGCTCTTGTGGGTGGCCCTCTTCGCCTGGTCGGCGTTGCTGTGCGTCCTCCCGCTGACCCAGGACCGGTGGGCCTTCTCTCTGGTGCTCGTGCCGGTGATGATCGCGGGAGGCAGCATCGACACCGCGATGAACGCCGAGGCCTCGCACCGGTTGGTCGGCCACCCGTCAGTGCTGGTGCGACTGCACGCCCTGTTCAACGCAGGTGCCTTGTGCGGGGCGGCAGTGGCGGCGCTCCTGATCCACGCCGGCATTTCGTGGCGCTGGGTGTGGCCGGGGATCGCCGTCATCGGCGCGGCGATTGGTGTGTGGGCGTTGATGACGGATGCGGGAACGGCGATGGCGGGCGTGGGTGACGGCGACGTTGTCGGGAGGTCCTCGCATCCGGTCCGCCGGCTGCGGCAGGACGGGCTGCTGATCCTGTTGGCCGTCTTCGCACTGGCCGAAGTGACGGAGGGCGGAGTCGACACCTGGGGCGTCCTCTACCTGCGCAACCACCTGGCGACCGGGGTGCTGCTGGGAGCGGGCGCCTACGTCGTCGGTCAGCTCATGGCGGTGACAACCCGGGGTGCAGGGGGACCGCTGCTCGGCCGTCTCTCTTCTCGTCACGCCCTGATCGTGGGAGGGTGCGTCGCCGGCGCGGGGATCCTGTTGGAGTCGTTTGCGTCGCTGTCGTGGCTCGCCGCCGTGGGCCTGGCACTGGGTGCAGGTGGCGCGTCGCTCTTCTGGCCGCTGGTCATGAGCACGGTCAGCCGGCTGGCCAGCCAGCTGGTCAGCGCGGTGGGGACGTTCACGGCGGCGGGCTACATCGGTTGGGTGGCGGGCGCCCCCATCGTGGGCTGGGTCTCCCAGACGTTGGGTCCTGCCCATGGGTTGCAGGTCCTTGCGGTGGCCTCGTTCGGGGTCGCCATCTTCACCCTGTTCACGCCTTCGCGAAGTGGCGCGACAGGGGCCAACGGGTAGCCTGGCCTGGACGCCATGATCCTTCCCAGCATCGAGACGCCCGCCGACATCAAGGGTCTCAACACCGAGGAACTCGCCCAATTGAGCGAGGAGATCAGGACGTTCATCGTCGACACCGTCACGACGACCGGGGGCCATCTCGGGTCCAATCTCGGGGCCGTCGAGTTGACGTTGGCCCTGCATCGCGTCTTCGACTCCCCGCGCGACGTCATCCTCTGGGACACCGGCCACCAGGCCTACGTGCACAAGCTGCTGACCGGTCGCCGCTACGGCTTCAAGACGTTGAAGCAGGCGGGCGGGATGTCGGGCTACCCCAACCGCGCCGAGTCCGAGCACGATTGGATTGAGAACAGCCACGCCTCGACGGCGCTCTCCTACGCCCACGGAATCGCTAGTGGGTTCGAGCTGCGTGGCATCGACGGCGAGCGCAAGGTGGTGGCCGTCGTCGGCGACGGCGCGCTGACCGGAGGAATGGCGTACGAGGCGCTCAATAATCTGGGGCACTCGGGGCGTCAGGTCGTGATCGTGCTCAACGACAACGGTCGCTCCTACGCGCCCACCGTGTCGCAGTTGTCACAGAGCCTGACGGCGCTTCGTTTGAATCCGACCTACACCGCCGCCCGGGAGCGCCTCCGCCTCAGGCTGCGGGAGCTGCCCGCCTTGGGTTCGTTGGCCTACTCGGGCGTGCACTCGGTGACGAGTGCGCTGCGAGAGATGGTGACACCGCACACCTTCTTCGAGGCCCTCGGCGTGCGCTACGCCGGTCCGATCGACGGGCACGACATCGAGCACATGGAGCAGGCATTCACCCACGCTGCCGAGTGGGACGGGCCCATCGTCGTCCATGTCCTCACCCAGAAGGGACGGGGCTACGGACCGGCCGAATCGGACGAGGTCCAGCGCCTGCACGACGTCAAGGCGAACCCGGTCGTCATCGAGAACGCCGTCGGGAGCTCTGCCGGGTACGCCGTCGGGAGCTCGGCCAGTTCTGACAGCGGCGGTGTCGCGTCGCCCGGGTCACTACCCGAGAGCGCAGTGGACGAGTCACCGCAGCGCACAGCCACCTTCGGCGATGCCTTCTCCCAAGCCCTCCTGGCCGTGGCGGAGCAGGATTCCCGGGTCGTCGCCCTCACCGCGGCCATGCCCGGGCCGACGGGGCTGCTCTCCTTCCAGGCTCGGTTCCCCGAGCGGTTCTTCGACGTTGGCATCGCCGAGCAACACGAGGTCACGTCTGCGGCCGGCATGGCGATGGCCGGGCTGCGGCCGGTCGTGGCGGTGTATTCCACATTCTTCTGCCGGGCGTTCGACCAGGCCAACCTGGACGTTGGCCTGCACGGGTGCCCCGTGGTCTACATGCTCGACCGGGCCGGTATCACGGGTGACGACGGGCCGAGCCACCATGGGGTCCTCGACATCGCGCTGACCCTGTCGATCCCTGGGATGACGGTATTTGCGCCCTCGGCGGCGGAAGAGATCGAGCCGATGTTGCGGACGGCACTTGCCCTGCCCGGGCCCTCGTCGATCCGCTACCCAAAGGGTGTGGCTCGCCACATCGACCCGGCTGAGGCGGGGCAGGGGCTGGAGGCGAAGCAGCTCCGCCAGGGCGACGGTTCGGTCTGCCTGCTCGGCGTGGGCAAGCTCGTTGGTGCTTGCCTGGACGCGGCGGCCGAACTGGCGGCCGAGGGGATCGAGGTGACGGTCTGGGACACCCGGGTCGTGTCACCGCCCGACGCGATGATGCTGGCCGACGCCGCTCGGCACGCGCTCGTCATCACCGCGGAAGACGGGGTGCGGCACGGTGGCGCCGGGGCGTTCCTGCTCGACGCGATGGAGGCTGAAGCCGAATCGGCCGGAGTGCTCGCACCAGCGACGCGCCGGTTGGGCATCCCTCGCCAATATCTGGCACAGGGCCGAGCCGACGACATCCTCTCCAGTCTGGGCCTCGACGGGGCCGGCATCGCAGAAAGTGTGCGACGGGCCCGACTGACGGTTCCGCTCGACCGCTGACCAACTCCCCTGGCGGCGGGGGTGGGTGAGACCGCTACCCGCGTGTAGGGGTCTGTTCAGGCCGCTTGGTTGGCGCCGTTCTGCCGTACGAAGTCGTTGACGGCGTAGTACGCCTCGATCGACTCGCCGGCATCTCCCCAGAAACCCTCCTGCACGTCGTGCGCCATGACGCCTTTGGCCACGTAATGGTTGTTGACGTCGGTGATCTCGAGCTCGCCGCGCCCCGACGGCACCAGGTCGCCGATGATGTCGAACACTCCGGCCTCGTAGCAGTAGATGCCGGTCACGCAATATTCGGACTTCGGGTTCTCGGGCTTCTCCTCGATGTGGGAGACCCGGCCGTCATCGCCGAACATGGGGACACCGAGATGGCGGAGGTGCTCAGGCTCGGGCACCCGTGAGAGCAAGATGCGCGCTCCCGTCGGATCAGTGCAAAATGCGTCGACCATCGGCTTGACGGATCGCTCGAGGACGTTGTCGGCCAGCATGACCAAGACCGGGTCGCCGCCGGCGAAGTGTTCGGCCAGGCCGAGCGCCTCGGCGATGCCGCCGGCCTGCTCTTGGTAGGCGTAGGACAGCTGGTGAATGCCGTACTCACGGCCGTTCCCGAGGAGCCGCAGGAACTCCCCGGCGTGGGTTCCGCCGGTGACCAGCATGATCTCGTCGATCCCACTGGAGACGACCGCCTCGATGGCCCACTCGATCATCGGTCGATCGAAAATGGGCAAAAGGTGCTTGTTGGTGATTCGGGTCAGGGGGTACAGGCGTGAGCCCGTCCCACCCGCCAGGATGACTCCCTTCACGGCCGGTCCACCTTTCAGCAGTCGCCTGCCTGTGTCTAGTCGAAAGTCAGAACGCCACGCGCCACGCGGCCTGCATGCATCTCGTCGACCACGTCGTTGAAGCGGTCGAGCGGGCGGGTCAGCGAGACGAGCTCGTCCAACATGAGACGCCCGGACTTGTAGAGGTCCACCATGAGCGGGATGTCGTGGTGCGGCCGGGCAGAACCGTAGCGGCAGCCCAGCAAACCCCGGTCCACGTAGGCCAGGGCGTTCACGTCCACCGACACCTCGGTCCCCCGGGGCGGGATTCCGATGGCCACTGCGTTCCCGGCCCAATCGAGGCAGTCCAGGGCGCTGCGGAGCACGGCGGGATGCCCCACGCAATCGAAGGCCCAGGTCACGCCGCCCAGCGGGAAGAGGGCTCCGGCGGCCGATTCCTTGTCAGCGGGCACCAGTTCCCGCACGGCCGCGGCCGCATCCCCCTGCGTGGCGTCCACAAAGTGGGTGGCGCCGAACTGGCGGGCCAGGCCCTCCTTACCGGCGACGGTGTCGATGGCCACGATGCGCGTGGCCCCGGCGATGCGCAAGCCCTGAATGACATTGAGGCCCACCCCGCCGACGCCGAAGACCGCCGCAGTGTCACCCGGGCGAGCCTTGGCCCGGTTCAGCACGGCACCGACGCCGGTGAGCACACCGCAGCCGATCAGACAGGCGGAGGACAGTGGAACATCCTTCGGGATGCGCACCGCCTGCACCTCGCTCACGATGGTGACCTCGGAAAAAACCGACGCGGCGGCGAAGTTCGACGCCGGCTCACCTTTGAAGGTGAACGGGGTCGAGATGTTTCCGAGCGAACTCTTGCACCAGGTCGGATGTCCGGTGCTGCATGCCCGGCAGGCACCACAACTGGCCAGCGTGGCAATCACCACGTGGTCACCGGGCTTCACGGAGCGCACGGCGTCGCCCACGGCCTCGACGATCCCCGCACCCTCGTGGCCGAGCACCGCTGGTGCCGGGAACGGAATGGTGCCGTCGATCACCGAAAGGTCGGAGTGACAAACCCCGGCCGCCTGCATGCGCACCTGGACTTCATTGGGTCCCGGGGCTCGCACTTCGAGCTCGTCGGTGACTTCGACCCCTTCGCCGGTGTAGACGATGCCTCGCATCTCGTTGCTCCTCTCGGTTGTTCTACGACTCGTTTGCCGCGGTCACCACATGGTCCAAACCGGCCGCATGGCGATCACGGAGCTCCCGCTTGAGCACCTTCCCGCTCGCATTGACCGGAAGGGCATCCACCAGGACGACGCCGCGTGGCACTTTGTAGTTGGCCATGGCGCTCCGGGACCAACTGAGGATGGATCGCCCCAGCTCGTCCAGGTCCGACTCGGGCTGCGCCGGCACCACATAGGCACAGCCGACCTCCCCCATGCGCTCATCGGGGACACCGACGACCGCCACCGCCGCCACGCCCTCGTGGGTGCGCAAGAGGGCCTCGATCTCAGCTGGATACGCGTTGAAGCCGCCCACGACGTACATGTCCTTGAGCCGGTCGGTGATGGTGACGTTGCCCGCATCGTCCATGATTCCGATGTCGCCCGTGTGGAGCCAACCCTCGCTGTCGATGGCTTCCGCCGTCGCCTCCTGGTTGCCCCAGTAGCCGGACATCACGGTGTAACCCCGGACGAGGATCTCGCCGGGTTCTCCGGCCGCCACGGGATGGCCCCCCACATCGGCCCGCACCTCGAGGCCCGGAATGGCCCGTCCCGAGGTGTTGGCGACGATCT
Organism: uncultured Acidimicrobiaceae bacterium; assembly: GCA_963840435.1. GTDB lineage: Bacteria > Actinomycetota > Acidimicrobiia > Acidimicrobiales > RAAP-2 > Bog-473. The sequence goes on from CAWIYY010000008.1 coordinate 93,668, forward strand.
CGGGAGGATCGGTTTGTCGGCACATCGTGACGGTGCCGCACGACTCAGTAAGCCCGTACGCGGTCAGGACGGTCGTGAAACCCAACTCGTCTCCCATGGCCTTGACCAGTTCGACGGGTACGACGGCCGCGCCGGTGACGCCGAGCCGCAAAGACGACAGGTCGTAGGCGCAGCGGCGGGCGTCGTTCAGCAGCGTCTGGTACAGCGTCGGGGGGCCGGGCAGGACGCTGATCCGCTCGGCGGCGATGCGCTCCATGACTGCGCCGGCGTCGAAGACCGCCTCGGGTACGACGGTGGCCCCCGCCATGAGGCAGGCCAGGATGCCGGCCTTGTATCCGAACGTGTGAAAGAACGGGTTCACGATCAAGTAGCGGTCGCCGGGCCCCAGGCCGACCACCGACGACCAGGTGCCGAACGTGCGCAACGACTGGGCGTGCGTGGTTGCGGCGCCCTTGGGGTAGCCCGTCGTGCCGGACGTGAAGATCAAGTCGGAGATGTCGTCGGGTCCGACGGCCTCGGCGCGGCGCGCCGTCTCGGAGGGCGCCACCGCCACGCCTGCAGCCAGGAAGTCGGCGAGGGATAGCGGGGGGACAGTCGTTTGGCGGGAAGGAGAGCCGTCGGCGGTGTCGGTGGTGGTTGTGTCGGTGGTGGCGGTGTCGCGGAGTAGGACGATCTGTTTGAGGTCGCCGACGTCCTCGCCGACAAGCAGGGCGGGGTAGTCGACGCCCAGGAAGCCACGCACAGTCACGAGCAGCGTCGCACCCGACGAGCGGAGGATGTACGCCGCCTCAGCCCCTTTGAAGCGCGTGTTGAGCGGCACGAGCACCGCACCAGCGCGCAACGCGCCGAGCGCGGCCAGCATCCATTCGGCACAGTTCGGCGCCCACATGGCCACGCGGTCGCCGGCGTGGACACCGGCGGCGACGAAGGCACGGGCATAGCGGTCGACCTCGGGAGCGAGCTCTGCGAAGGTCAGACGCACTGCACCCTCGACAAGCGCCTCGCGGGAGGCGTGGCGGACGGCGGCGTCCTCGACCAGGCGCGGCACCGTACCCCAGATCAGGTCCGCCCTCGGGTCTTCCTGGTCGGGGGGTGCGCCGCCGATGCCGGTAGCGGGGGCACCAGCAGAGGAGGAGGAGGACGGCGAGGACGGGGACGATGAGGCGGACGGGGAGGAGGCCGGGGAGGGGGCGGGGGCGCTCATGGGTGCTGGCTGCTGACCGAGATGATCTCGCCGCTCATGTACGAGGAATAGTCGCTGGCCAGGAAGACGATGACGTTGGCCACCTCCCACGTCTCGGCGCCGCGGCCGAAGAGCTCGCGGCGGCGCAGCACGGCCAGGTCCTCGTCGGGGATGGCCCGATTCAAGAAGGGGTGCTCGGCCAGGCTGGGCGAGACCGCGTTCACCCGGACCCCCGACGGCGCGGCCTCGGCCGCAGCACAGCGGGTCAGGGCCATGACGCCGGCCTTGGCCGCCGCGTAGTGGGCCTGCCCGGGCTGGGCCCGCCACCCGAGGACCGACGCGTTGTTCACGATCACGCCGCGGCGCTGGGGCAGCAGTTGGGTCAGGGCGGCCCGGGTGCAGCGGAACGTGCCGGTCAGCGTGATGTCGAGCACGGTCGACCATTGCTCGTCCGTCATGTCGACCAAGGGCACCGTGCCGCCGAGGCCCGCGTTGTGGACGGCGACGTCGATGCGACCGAAGTGTTCGACCGCACCGGCGTAGAGCGCCCGGACCTGCGCCTCGTCGGTGACGTTGCAGGCGATGGCGTGGACGCGCTCCGCACCGTCGGTGCCGGCGGGGCCGTCCGCGGCGGCCAGTTCTTCCGCGGTCTCGGCCAGGCGCCGTTCGTGGGCGTCGGAGATGATGACCGCCGCACCCTCCTCGAGGCAGCGCCGGGCGGTGGCGGAGCCAATCCCTGTCCCTGCCGCCGCGGTGACGATCACTACTTTGTCGGCCAGGAGGCCGTGACCCGTGGGTGGCGTGGGGGGCGGGGGTGGGTCGAAGGGTGTATCGAGGCTCGTGCTCACGCTGCCCCTTTCGGTTCCGCGGGTAGGCCGAGGACACGTTCCCCGATGATGTTGCGCTGGATCTCGTTCGACCCGCCGTAGATGGTCTCGGAGCGGGCGAACAGGAACGAGCGTTGGAAGTCGTTGAGGCCGTAGCCATGGTTCTCGGGGAGCTGGTCGCCGTCGAGGACGGTGGCGGCGGGGCCGAGCGTGTCCACGGCGAGGTCGGTCATGTCCTGGTGCCAGCTGCCCCAGTAGAGCTTGGCGATCGACGCCTCCGGTGGGGCGACCGGGCCGTCGACGCCCGAGAGGCTGCGCAGCGTGTTGTACCGCATGATGGTCAGTTCGATGTGGGCCTGGGCCAGGCGCTGGCGCAGGACGGGGTCGGTGACGCGACGGTTGTCGGTGGCGACGGCGATGAGGCGGTCGAGCTCACGGCGGAACGAGAGCTGGTGGCCGAGCAGAGCCACGCCGCGCTCGAAGGCAAGGGTGGCCAGGGCGACCCGCCAGCCGTCGCCGACGGTGCCGACGACGTTGTCGACGGCGGTGCGGGCGCCGTCGAAGAACACCTCGTTGAACTCGCTGGTGCGGGTGAGCTGGGTGATGGGGCGGACTTCGACGCCGGGCTGGTCCATGGGGACGAGCAGGTACGACAGGCCCTTGTGGCGGGTGGTGTCGGGGTCGGTGCGGCAGACGACGAAGCACCAGTCGGCCTGGTGGGCCAGCGAGGTCCAGACCTTCTGCCCGGTTACGACCCACTCGTCTCCGTCGCGGACTGCTCTGGTCTTCACGTTGGCCAGGTCGCTGCCGGCGTCGGGTTCCGAGTAGCCCTGGCACCACAGCTCGGTGCCCTGCCGGATGGGCGGGAGGAAGCGTTGTTTCTGCTCGGGCGTGCCGTAGTGGATGAGCGTCGGGCCGAGCAGGCCCTCGCCGAGGACCGAGACCCTTCCGGGGGCGGCGGCGCGGACGTACTCCTCGTTGAAGATCACCTGCTCGGTGATGGAGGCGCCCCGGCCGCCGTACTCGACGGGCCAGCCGAGGCAGGTCCAGTGCGCCTCGGCCAGGACCTTCTCCCAGCGCAGGCGGACGTCGAAGCCGTACGTCTCGTCGCCCGAGCCGCCACGGCCTGCCAGCTCGGCGAACTCGCCGACCAGGTTCTCTTCGAGGAAGCGCCGGATCTCGTCGCGAAACCGGACGTCCTCGGGGCGGTCTCGCAGATCCATCGTTCGGGGAGCGTAGCGAAGCCCGTGGGCCTCATCTGACGGGTCGTCAGACGGTCTTTCGTGGGGGTCAGTCGCGGGCTGGGGCCGGTTCCCAGGACGGTGGGTGGGACCCGATGGGTGAGGTCGGGACGTCCCATCGTGGCGGGGTAATTGGCATCTTGACCACGGGCGAGAGGTGGCGGAGGCGACCGTACGGGGTGGTGGACGAGGTCATATAGGACTCGACGTTGCCGAATGACGGCGTGCGTGGTGGGGGCGGTGTGGGTGGCGGTGGCGGCGGTTGAGCGGCGCTGGTGAACCAGGCGGCGGTCTGACAGAGGGAGGCCCGGACGTGGTAGCTCCCGCCCTCCTCGGCCCGGCGCTGGAGGGCGGCGACGGTCCCGAGGGCGGCCAGGTAACCAGTGGTGTAGTCGCAGGCGGCAGCGGGCACGAGCGCCGGATGGTCGGCGTCGCCTTGGCCGACGGCCATGCCCGAAACTGTCTGGGCCATCTGCTCCCAGCCCGGGCGACTCCGCCAGGGGCCGGCGTCGCCGTAGCAATTGATGGTCACGACGACGATGCCGGGCCGGATCTCGGCCAGGTTCTCGGGGCCGAGGCCTCGGCGTTCGAGCGAACCACCCCGGTACCCCTGGGTGAACACGTCGGCGCCGGCGACGAGCTCGCGCAGGGTGGTGAGCCCGTCCGGCTCATCCAGTTCGAGGCAGCAGGACCTCTTCCCATGGCCGGTATCCATGACGAAGGAGGGGATGTTGACGAGGCGGGCCGAGTTCACGAGGAGCACCTGGGCGCCGTGTTCGGCGAGGGTGCGGCCGTTGGTGGGTCCGGCAAGGAGGCGGCTGAGGTCGAGGACGCGCAGGCCGTCAAGGGGTCGGGACGGATTCGGGGACTGCTGCCAGACGGTCTCGGGGGGACTGTCGCCGATCTTCTCGATGCTGACCCGTCCCAGTGGCGCGATCGCCGCCGCCTGCGGGTGGGCCGCCCACTCGTCGACCGAGCGGGCCATGGCTCCGCAGGCGTCGGCCGTGGCCAACGCCTCCTCGAGGGCCAGACCATCCCAGGCCGCGACGCGCTCGGCCACGACGGCGCTTGGACTGTCGACGGCGCAGCCGAGGACGTCGCAGGCCCGCTGAGCCAAATGCGGGAACTGACCCTGCAGATGGACCCAGCGGCCGTCGCCACAGCGGTAGAGCTTGACCAGGGGTCGCTCCTGCCCGAACGGCGGAACGGGCGTCTCCCCGTCTTCGATTTGTTGGAGCGCGAAGCCGACCAGCGAGGCGCCGGCGTGGCCCCGGGAGACCGTGACCGGCTGGGCGGCGCCTGTCCGTTGCTCCCAGAAGAAGGAGGCCGCCGCGCCGATGGCACCCAGGACCGAGGCGGCGCATTCCACGACGGGGTAGGGAGAATCGAACGGGCGCTCCTCCCCGGTCAGAACGACGCGCTCGGCCAGGGACGGCGGGAGGCCGACCTCGGCCAGGAGTCCGGGCAGTACGGAGGCGGCGGAGGCGGCGGCGGAGGCGGGGGCGGCCTCGGACATGTGGGGCATCGTACGGCGGCGACGGTCCGGCGACGGTGGGCGCGGGCGGGCGTGGGCGGGTGGTCGCGCTCTGGGCGACGGTGGGGCGGGCGCGGGGCGATGGTGGCGGCGGGGCGGGGCTGGAATACGGTGGCGGTGTAGCCGGGGGCCGTTTGTGCGAAGGGAGGCACCATGCCCTACTCGCAAGGCCGGGTCGTCCATGATGCGGACGCCCACATCATGGAGACGCCGACGTGGTTGCGGGACCATGCCGAGCCGGCGTTCCGGGATCGCCTGCCGGTGTTGGCGTACGTGAGCGGCAACGAGTTGCGTCAGACGGGTGACCCGGCCGAGCAACAGGCCGACCTGGTGGCGTCGTTCGACCGGCTGGCCGAGAAGCATGCGTCGGCCGAGTACCGGGCGGACGAGGAGGCGGAGATCATGGCGCGCAAGAACTTCGCCGCCACCGGGTCGTTCATTGCGGCGGACCGGCCCCGGGCGCTGGACCTGCTCGGGTTCTCGAGCCAGCTGGTGTTCAACACGTTCCACAACTCGCGGCTGCACGACTTCGAGCACGGCGACGACGTGGAGCTGGCGTACGCGGCGGCCCGGGCGCACAACCGGGGCATGCTCGAATTCTGCTCGGTCGACCGTCGGCTGCTGCCGTCGTTGTACGTGCCGCTGTGCGATGCGGAGCGGGCGGTGGCGGCGACGGGCGACGCCTTGGCGGCGGGGGCGGGGGCCTTGCTGGTGGCCTCGGGGTGCCCGCCCCGGTACTCGCCCAGCCATAAGTCGCTGTACGGGGTGTGGGCTCAGGCGTCGGAGGCCGGCGTGCCGGTCGTCTTCCACGTGGGCGGGACGGGCGACCTGATCGACCGCCACTACTTCGTCAACGGTCGGCCGATCCCGCCGGACTTCCACGGGGGCGAGGAGAACTTCCGCTCGGTCGACTACATGGGGATCCCGGTGCCGCCGGCGCAGACGCTGGCGACGATGATCTTCGACGGCGTGTTGGAGGCGTTTCCGGAGCTGCGGATCGGGGTGATCGAGCAGGGGGCGATCTGGGTGCCGTCGTGGTTGCGCCAGATGGAGTCGGCCTTCTCGGCGTTCGGGCGGCACGAGGAACGACTGCAGGCGTTGTCCCTGCGTCCGAGTGAGTACGTGCACCGGCAGGTGCGCTTCACGCCATATCCGACGGAGGACGTGGGGTGGATCGTGCGGGAGGGTGGCCCGGACCTCGTGATGTTCTCCTCTGACTATCCCCATGTGGAGGGGGGGCGGAAGCCTTTGGAGCGCTTCGAGGCGTCTTTGGTCGACGCTGGGGTGGGCGAGGACGTGCGGCGGGCGTTCTACACGGACAACTTCCTCTTCTTGATGGGGCGGGCGGCGGAGGTGCTGGCGGCCTGACGGGCGACGATTCCGTCGGCTGCGCCGGTGGGGCGGTGGGGCGGTGGGGCGGTGGGGCGGTGGGGCGGGTAAGACGGGCGGGCGGAGATGGAGACCGAGCACCACTGGGCCACGAGGAGGCTGATGGAGTGAGCACGACACCGACGACGGAGGTGACCGGCAGCGTCGAGCCCGGGTTCGAGGGGGTGCGAGAGGCGTTCGAAGCGAACTTCGCCCGGGGTCTCGAGGTAGGTGCCGGCCTCTGCGTCCACGTCGAAGGGCACAAGGTGGTCGACCTGCACGGCGGCGCCTTCGACGAGGGTGGCTCGAGGCCATACGGGTCCGACACGTTGCAGTTCGTCTTCTCGTCTACGAAGGGGGCGACGGCGGCATGCGCCCACCTCCTGGCCCAACGTGGCTTGCTCGACTTCGACGAGCCGGTGGCCACCTATTGGCCGGAGTTCGCCCAGGCCGGGAAGGGTTCCATGCCCGTCCGCTATCTCCTGTCGCACCAGGCGGGGCTACCGGCGGTCGACCGCACGCTCACGACAGAGGAGTTGCTGTCCTGGGACCCCATCGTGGCCGCTCTGGCCGAACAGGCTCCACTGTGGGAGCCCGGAAGGGCGCACGGCTACCACGCGGTGTCGTACGGGTATCTCGTCGGCGAGGTCGTGCGGCGGATCAGCGGTCGGTCCCTCGGGACCTTCTTCGCTGAAGAGATTGCCCAGCCGCTCGGCCTCGAGTTCTACATCGGGCTCCCTGGTGAGCTCGAGCCTCGAGTTTCCCCGATCGTCGCCGGATCGATCTTCAGTGCCGTTGCTGGCGGCGGCGGCGGTAGTAGGTGGTGGTGGTGGTGGTGGCGACAACGGAGGTGGTGGCTTCGACTACTCAAAGACCCTGTTGGCACGAGCCCTCAATCTGGCCGGCGCCATCCGGGACCTCAATTGGATGAACCTCCCCGAATGGCACGCCGCAGAGATGCCGGCCGCGAACGGGATCACCAATGCCGCTTCGCTGTCCCGCATGTACGCCGGCCTGACCGGGACGGTCGAGGGAGGACCTTCCGAGCCGCTGTTGACGCCCGAGGAGATCGAAAAGGCTCGGACCGTCCTGACCTTCGGCGAGGACAGGGTCTTCGCGTCGGTCGGCATGCCCATGAGCCAGAAGATAGGTCTCGGGTACTGGGTGGCCAGCCCAGAGGCTCTCTACGGGGGTGAAGGGGCGTTCGGTCACTCTGGAGCCGGCGGCTCGTACGGGTTCGCCGACCCTCGACACAAGCTGGCCGTCGGATACGTCATGAACAAGATGTCCCTCGAGCTCCTCGACCGCCGCCCGCACGGCGTCGTCTCGTCGATCTACCAGGCCATAGGGGCGGAGCCGAAATACTTCTGACTCTGAGGCGGTTGTACTGGGGTCAAGAGAAAAGAGGTACACGTACCAATGGGATTGTTCACCCGCCACCAAGAAAGCGACTCCCAAGACACCGTCTACGAGGTCACCAAGTCCGAGGACGAGTGGAAAAACCAGCTGTCCCCTGAGCGCTACGCCGTGCTGCGCCGGGCCGGCACCGAGCCTGCCTGGTCGGGCGACCTGCTCCACGTGGACGGCAATGGCGTGTTCCATTGCGCCGGATGTGGCGCCGAGCTGTTCGATACCGATTCAAAGTTCGAGTCGGGGTCGGGTTGGCCGAGCTTCGACCGGGCCAAGGCGGATGGGACCATCATCGAGCGGTCCGACCGCAGCCTCTGGATGGTGCGGACCGAGATCGTCTGCGCCAAATGCGGCGGACACCTCGGGCACGTGTTCCCTGACGGCCCCACCGAGACGGGGATGCGCTACTGCGTGAACTCCCTATCCCTCACCTACGAGCAAGCTGCGGGCGACGCCTCAGACTCCGAGTAGGGCACAGCTGGGAGCTGCTGACCGGTCGACGGGGTCGCCTCGGCGGAGCGCAGTCGACCTTCGACCACGTCGAAGAGGGCCTCGAGGCGGGTCGACTCCGCCCCGAGGCCCAGACGCCGCAACAGCGAGGCACCGAGCGCAAGCGCCCCGCAGATGTCGGCGACCTCGTCCCGCCCGAATCCGATCAGTCGGAGCGGGCGGGTGTCGTCCGTCGCCGGATGGTCTGGAGGCGCCACAGCGCCCCGCCCCCGGCGACCAGAGTGCAGACGCTGGCCCAAGCCACCGCCAGAGGCACAGAGCGGAGCCGCACTACTAGCTCCGTTGACACCCGCAGCAGAGTCCCGGGCCAGCCCGACCGCACCATGAGCCAAGGCGTCACTCAGGCCTCGACCGCGACAGGATCGGCCGACGCCCCGTCCCCGTCCCCGTTCCCGTCAGTGCCGACTGAAGCACCGCGACGCTCGACCCGTTGCACGTCGGCGGTCGCAAAGCGCAAGCTCGGGCCGACCTCGTCCGCCGTGATCTCGACCTTCGAGCGGTGATCCCCTTCCTCGGTCTCCCACGTCCGCTGCTCGAGCCGCCCGGTGACGATGACCCGCATCCCTTTGCTCAGGGAGAGAGCCACGTTCTCGGCCAAGTCACGCCAGCAGGTCACGTCGAAGAACGACGTCGACTCCTGCCATTCCTGGGTCGTGCGGTCCTGCCAGCGCCGGTTGACCGCCACCCCGAGCTGGGCCGTCGCCTGCCCCTCGCGGGTGTAGCGGATCTCTGGCTCACGGGTCAGGTTGCCGGTGATCGTGGTCGTATTGGCCATGTGGTTCCTCACTTTCGTCGTGCTCCTCCATGGAGGGCACGGCGCAGCGTGCAGGGACGCACTTGCCGGAAACCTTGCTCGAACCCTTGCTCAGCGGGCGGATTCGAAAGAAATTCGTCAGGACTTTTGCTTCAGTCCCAACTTGCGCAGAAACCACGAACCGAAGCGACCTGGTCCCGTGTTCGGGTGGTGATCGGCCGAGTGTCCGTACCTCGAACCGAACCCAGCGTTACTGCTGCCGGTCAGTCCCCCGCCCGGAAAGGTGTTGGGTTCCTCGTATTTCGGCACCTTGGCCAGCCGCCGCTTGGGCTTCCTCGCTTTGCTGCCTTCGCTTCCCACGACGTCAGTCTGACTCAGATCGCCGGTCGTTGCGGCGAGCTCAGGCCTGACCGGCCCGGATGCGTCCCCCGATGAGGTAGGCCACGAACCCGACCACGAGCGCGCCCAAGATGATCGAGCGCACCACCAGGGTTTCGAGCGACGTCGGGGCTCCGCTCGTACTGATCTCGGCGAAGCCGCCCCCGATGACCAGGGCAGCGAACGCAATCACGAAGCACGCCAGGGATGTCTTCCGAGCGCCGTTACAGAAGAAGCGGGACTGCGAACGGTCGGGCTGGGGATGCCGACCGTTGTCCTGATCGACAGTCATCGTGCGTCTGGCCCCCTGCCTTCGAGCAGATCGGGCATCGACCCAAAGCGTAGTTCAAGTGATTTGTCGGTCCGATTGCCAGCTCCGGCTCATTCGACTCGACGAATGCCCACCTCCGCAACGTTTCTGCACCCTTACGGGCACCCCCAGCACGACCACGAGGGGCCTACCGTGCCCGCATGGTGGATCGGGCCGGGGGGCTCACGATCGACGCGCCCACACCACCGGCCGCCGCGCCCTCGAGCGGGGCAGAGACCGAGACTGCAGCACCGCCACAGTCGCTGCCGGGCCAGCCCGCGCAGCCAGGCCAGCCCGGCCACCCGTCACCGCGCCTCCGACACCGGTGGCAGTTCTGGCGCTCGCCCGACGATCAGCCAGCCTGGGCCCGTCCGGCCCTCCTCGTCGTCGCGGCTTTGGCTACGCTGTCCTACGCCTGGGGCATCGGCGGCGACGGGCTCGAGACCTTCTACGGCGGGGCCGTGCGCAGCATGTCGCAGAGTTGGCACGACTTCTTCTTCGGCGCCTTCGACCCCTGGGGAACCGTCTCGGTCGACAAGCTGCCCGGCGCCTTCTGGGTCCAGGCCCTGTCGGTCCGCCTCTTCGGCTTCCACATCTGGTCCATCGCCCTGCCCCAGGCGGCGGAGGGAGTGGTCACCGTGCTCGTGCTGTACCGCGCCGTGCGGCGGGTCGGTGGCCCGGTGGCCGGCCTGGTGGCGGCGCTCGTCATGGCCGCCACTCCGGTCACGATCCTGCTCGGACGGGGCAACATCTCCGATTCGCTGCTGGTGCTCCTGCTGGTACTGGCGGCCGACGCCGCCACGAGCGCCTTCCTCTCGGGCCGGCTGGGCACGCTGCTGTTGTCCGGCGTCTGGGTCGGCCTGGCCTTCCAAGCCAAGATGCTGCAGGCCTGGATCGTGCTCCCTGCGTTGTTCGTGGCCTACGTGGTCGCGGCGCCGGTCACTGGCCTCGCTCGACGCGTCGGGCACGTCATCCTGGCGGGGCTCGTCGTCGTGGCGGTCTCACTCAGCTGGATGTGCGTCATCTCGCTCGTCCCGGCCCACGATCGGCCATACGTGGACGGCAGCTGCAACGACTCGGTGTTCAGCCAGGTCTTCGCCTACAACGGAGCCGACCGCGTCTCCGGCCAGCCGCTGTATCAACCGGGCTGCTCTGCTCCCCCAGCCTCCGAGACGTCGGCCCAAACGACGACCGGCGGCGCCACGACGGTCGCGCTCGGAAAAGGCCCTGGGCGATTTCTCAACGGCCAGCTAGGGCGGGATGCAGCGTGGCTCTTTCCTCCCGCTCTGATCGCCTTGATCGCCATCCTTCTCGCACGGCGCAAGGAGCCCGAGACTGATCCTTGGCGGGCGGCCGCACTGCTCTGGGGAACCTGGATGGTGTTGACGTGGGCCTTCTTCGCGTCCTCGCACTTCTTGAACGCGTATTACCTCGCCGTCCTGGTGCCGCCCATCGGCGCGCTCTGCGGCCTGGGTTTCTCCCTGGCCTGGCGACACCGGTCGAGCCGCTCCGTCAGACTCCTCGTGATGGCCACCGTCATCGGCGGCGCGGGCTATGCCATCTACCTCGTGCCGACCGACGTCGGGCTGCACACGGTGATTGTGGCCAGCACCGTCGTGCTCGCCCTCGCCGCCGTCCTGAGCCTCGCTCGCTCCCTCACGGGAGCCGGCCGCTCAGGCCGAGACCGTGACCCGGACCGGCAACGACGCTGGGGATTGGCCCTCTCGGTGGCCGCGCTCCTCCTCGGCGCGGCGTGGGCATCGGCCACGGCGGTGGCGTCGGATCTCGGACCGTTCGATTCGCCTTACCAACCCGCAGCGCAGACGGCCGCCGAGCACGCCGGCTGGAGCAAAGAGGTCGCCACCTGGCCCGAGCTCGCCGCACAGTCCGCTGCCGCGCCGCCAGACCGCAGCATCGAGACAGCCGAGACGTCGGCACAGGTCAGCGAGGATGTCTTGGCCACGGGGCACGAATACCTGCCCGTCGGAGGCTTCACGGGCCAGGTGCCGGCGACCTCCGTGGGCCAGATCGAGGCCGACGTACGGGCGGGACGGGTCGGAGTCGTCCTGGTCTCAGTCGCGCCGCGCACTCGCAATCCAGACATGAGATGGATCGGCGACCATTGTCACGGGACCAATCTGGTCCACCAAAACGGCGCCACCTATCGTCGCTACGACTGCCGACCGGCTGACGCCAACCCTTGAGGGACCGGGAGGGCTAGACGTCCAAGAAGCGTCGGATGGCGATGGCCGAACCGAGGGAGCCGATCGCCATCCCCACCACGACGACGACCACGTTGGTGAGGATGACCTCCGAGCTCGTCATGTGTATCGCCGTGAAGATGTTGCTCGTCGTTTTGCCACTGCCCTCGTGATCGATGAAGAGATACATGAGGTAGACCACGCCCGCGGCGATGACTGACCCGAGGAACCCCTGCAACAGGCCCTCGGACATGAACGGTATTCGGATGAACCAGTTCGTCGCACCCACGAGTTTCATCACTGACACTTCACGACGTCTGGCAAAGATCGCCATGCGGATGGTGTTGAGGATGAGGACAGCCGCCGACACGATCAGCACGATGGCGATCGCCAGGCAGACCCATTTGGAGATGTTGATGACCGTCTCCTCGTTGTGAATGGTCTGCTGCGGCTCTGTCACGGAGAGCACCCCCGCCGTCCCACTGAACGTCCGGACGACCTGTGCGGCGTCGCTGAGCACGACCGGGGCGCACCAGAACGAGGTCGGCATCTCGGAAACCGTCGTGGCCTGGAAGACGTCTGTGGGCAGCAGCTGGCGGGCCTCGGAGAAGTTCCGCGCCTTGTTCCAGTACTGGCAGGGCTGAACGACGTAGTTGAGCTGGGCCAACTCGGTCGCGACGGCAGTGACCTCCTGCTTGTTGGCGGTCGGCTCCATCCAGACGGTCACCTTGGTGCCCCGCTCGAGGGTTCCCGTGGCGTTGGCCGATCCCTGACGCAGGAGAAGTGCAGCGCCCACCAGCGAAAGGGAGACCGCCACAGTCAGGATTGCGGCCACGGTCATCAGCCGGTTGCGCCAGAGGTTCGATGCCGTCTCGCGGACGACGTAGTCAACGGAGACGGCCATCAGTTCAGCCGACTGCTGCCACGTCAGGGGGCTGCTGTGACGATCCGTCGAAGCCGTAGACGCCGCGCGCCTGGTCACGCACCATCACGCCATTGCTGAGTTCGAGCACGCGCCGTCGCATCTTGTCCACCAGCACCTCATCGTGCGTGGCCACGACGACCGTCGTCCCGGTCCGGTTGATGCGATCGAGAAGCTGCATGATGCCCTGGCTGGTCTGCGGGTCGAGGTTCCCTGTCGGCTCGTCGGCCAGCAAGATGAGCGGCCGGTTCACGAAGGCACGGGCGACCGCAACCCGCTGCTGCTCGCCGCCGGAGAGCTCGCTCGGCAGGTTGTCCCGCTTGGAAGCAAGCCCGACCAGGTCGAGCACCTGGGGCACCTGGTTGGCCACCACGTGGCGCGGGCGACCGATCACCTCGAGGGCGAAGGCCACATTCTCGAACACGCTCTTGTTGGGCAGGAGCCGAAAGTCCTGGAAGACGCAGCCGATGTTGCGGCGCAAATAGGGCACCCGCCATTTGGGCAGTTCGACGATGTTCCGACCGGCCTCGAGGATCTGACCGCTGTCAGGCAGTTCTTCTCGCAGCAGAAGGCGGATGAAGGTGGTCTTGCCGGAGCCGGACGCGCCAACCAGGAAGACGAACTCGCCTTTGTCGATCTCAACCGAGACGTCACGCAGCGCAACGGTCGATCCCTTGTACGTCTTGGTTACGTTTTCGAATCGGATCATCAGTAAGAAGAGGTGTCGCCCACGCCACGACAGGTGGGCACCCGGCTCATGCTACTAACCGCGGGTTGCGGGTTTGGGTCATCGGTTCCGGTGCAGGTCAAGGCGGGGGGAATGCGACAGATCCCCATGACCGCCCGCCGTCGCCCACCGCCGGCATCGGGTCCCCAAACACCCGGTGCGCCACGGAATGCAGAGGGGCGAAGCAACCATCGCGACCAGTCCGACCCTTCGGAGCTCAGAACCAGACCGGCCTCGCGGGGCGCGACGTTCGTAGTCAGGAACGGCGGGGCCGCGTGTTCTCGCGTCCCTCTGCGCGCCGCCGTTGCCTGTCTCCGGAGCGCCGGGCGAGCGCCCGACGTATCCGGGTCATTCCCGCCCGCACCACCCGAAGTCTCGTGGCCTCCTGCCGTCGCCGAACAGGACGCACGCAGGTCGAGCCCCTGTTCGGCGCCCCGTTTGTGAACGCAGGGCTCGCCTGGCGTCGCCTCGCCCGGGTCAGACTCGAGCACTGAGCCTCGTTGGTCGCGAGTCCCAGAAACGGACCAGTTCAGCGCGACGAGCGACCTGGGTGACGCGGTCGTCTGATCTCGCGCGACGTGGTGACGTGGTGTCGAATGCGACACAACCCCTCACCCATCTGTCAAAGGTCAGACCCGCCGCCACTGTCGAACACGCCCCCGTCGCAACTCGATCTGTGCACCAACTCGTCTCGTCACATCACGCCGGCGACCGTTCCATGACGGCGACACAGCGACGCGACGACACGCCGAAGTCGCGCCGAGGTGCGACAAACACCGCACCACTCACCCAACTGCGTTGAGCACATCTGCGCCCGTGCGCACGCAGCATCCCGAAGCCCATGGAGCGTCGAACACCGACCTGCCGTCGCCGCATTGCTCCGCCGGTCCGGAACGTCATGAACACCGTCGCCCAGGAGCGACAACGCGCGTCATGCGATCGCACTCACGAGACGGCGCCGCAACACCGCATCATGAGCCAGCGCGCCACCGTGAGCACACGAGCAAGCGTCGGCCATCACACCTGACAACAGTCCAACGCTGCCGCTCCGCGTGGCTGTGGCTCTGAGCCCGCTGCCCAAAAGCACAACGACCACATCCCGGGGAAGACGATCCGTCCAACACACGGACCAACGCCCAACGCTCCACGCAGTGCCGCCACCGGCACTCGATGCCAGATCGACCAGATCAGAAAACGGGCCTCGCCCGAGGCCAAAAACCCATCATAACCAGGCAAAACCCAGAAAGGTCGCCACCCGTCCGGCCACCCACCCACCCGCCAGCCCGGCCGGTTACGCCGCCCCCACCTCACGCTGGCGCCGCAGCTCAGCCTCCATGAACGCGTCGAGGTCGCCGTCGAGCACGGCCTCGACGTTCCCGGTCTCGTAGTTCGTCCGCAGGTCCTTGACCAACTGGTAGGGCGCCATCACGTAGGAGCGGATCTGGTTGCCCCAGGCGTTGTCCACCCGGTCGCCGCTCAACGCATCGAGTTCGGCCCGCCGCTCGGCCCGGTTCCGCTCGGCCAGCTTGGCGCCGAGGATCTGCATGGCCTTGGCCTTGTTCTGGTGCTGCGAGCGTTCGTTCTGGCACGACACCACGATCCCGGTGGGCAGGTGGGTCAGCCGCACGGCCGAGTCCGTCTTGTTCACGTGCTGGCCACCCGCCCCCGACGACCGGTAGGTGTCGATGCGCAGGTCCTTCTCGTCGATGTCCACCTCCGCCGACACGTCCTCGAGGAAGGGCGTCACGTCCATGGAGGCAAAGCTGGTCTGGCGCCGGTGCTGCGAATCGAAGGGCGACATGCGCACGAGGCGGTGCACGCCCCGCTCGGTGGCCAGCAACCCGTAGGCAAAGCGCCCGTGCACAATGAAGGTGGCCGACAGAAGCCCCGCCTCCTGCCCCTCGGTGGCCTCGTCCACCTCCACCGTGAAGCCGCGCCGCTCGGCCCAGCGCTGGTACATGCGCAGCATCATCTCGGTCCAGTCCTGGGCGTCGGTCCCGCCCGCCCCGGCATGCACCTCGACCACGGCGTCGAGCTCGTCATACTCACCCGAGAACAGGGACTGCAGCTCCAGCGCGGACAGGCGGACGCCCAGCGCGTCGACGGTCTCGAGGAGCTCCGACTCCAGCGACGTATCCGAAGCGCCGGCCGCCGTCGACTCGTCGGTCAGCTCGAGCAGCGCCTGGGCGTCGTCGAGCACGCCCCGCAGCCCCGCCAGCTGGTCGAGGTCGGCCGAGACCCGGCCCAGCTCCTTGGTCACCGCCCGCGCGTTGTCGGCGTCGTCCCACAGGTCCGGCCTCGCCGCCGAGGCCTCGAGCTCCGCCCGTCGGGCCTCCAGCTTGTCGAGTCCGAGGTATCGCTCGGCCTCCGTCAGCCGCTCCGCCAGAGCCTCGAGTTCGGAATGGAAGTCGCGGGGGTCTGACGGATGCGCGCCGGCGGGGCCGTCAGGCGGCGCCATGGCAGAACTTGTACTTCTTGCCGCTCCCGCACCAGCAAGGCTCGTTGCGACCGATCTTCTCGTGCTCCGCCTTTACGATCGGCGTCAGCGCGTCGGGATCGGGCGCCGCCGGCTGCTTCACCTGGGTCCCCCGGCCGCGACCCCGCCCGTTGCCGTTGCCGCTCCCATTCCCGCTGCCATTGCCGTCCACTCCGTCGGGCGACGGCAGGATCGGCGTCTGCGCCGGCACCGCCACCCCGGCCTCGGCCGCCAGCAAACTGGCCATCGAGCTGGTCTCTGCCACCGGGTCGTCGGCCGCCGCGTACACCGCCCGGTCCAGGTCGGGCTCGGGCGCCGCCTGCTGCACCGCTTCCACGTGGAGGATGTAGCGCAGGTAGTCGTTGTCGATGACCTCGAGCAGCTGGCCGAACATGGAGTAGCCCTCCGACTGCCAGGCGTTCAAAGGGTCGGCCTGCACGGTCCAGCGCAGGTGAATGCCGTCCTTGAGATTGTCCATCTCGGTCAGGTGGTCCCGCCAGCGGGCGTCCATCAGCTGCAGGTAGACGTCCCGCTCAATCTGGCGCATCGTCTCCGCGCCGTTCGGCATGGACTCGGAGTGGGCCTCGTAGTACTCGAGCGCCTCCTCCACGATCGACTCGACCAGCTGCTCGGTCGACGCCGCCTGCGCCAAGTCGTCCGCCGTGAACTTCGACGGGTAGTAGACCCCCAGCCCGTCGACCAGGCCCTTGAGGTCCCAGTTCTCCTCGAACTCGGTTGGGCAGTGCTCGGCCACCACCTTCTCGGCCGCACCGGCCAGCAGGTCCTCGGTCTTTGCCTCGAGGTCGTCGCCGTCGATGATCTGCAGGCGCCGCTCGTAAATGACCTTGCGCTGCTGGTCCATCACCTCGTCGTACTTGAGGTTGTCCTTGCGGATCTCCGCGTTGCGCGCCTCCACCGTGTTCTGCGCCCGCTCGATCGCCTTGGCCACCGTCTTGGACTCGATCGGCACGTCGTCGGGCAGGGTCCGCCCCATCACCCAGGACATGGCCCCGGTGGCGAACAAGCGCAGCAGCTCGTCCTCCAGGCTCAGGTAGAAACGGCTCTCCCCCCGGTCGCCCTGCCGGCCCGAACGGCCACGCAGCTGGTTGTCGATGCGCCGGCTCTCGTGGCGCTCGGACCCGAGCACGTAGAGCCCGCCCACCTTGCGCACCTCTTCGCCCTCGGCCCGACAGCGCGCCTCCAACGAGGCCTGGCGCCGTTTCAGCTCGAGCGCCCCCTCCTCGGTCGTCACGTCGACGCCCTCGGCCGCCAGCTCGTGCTGCGCCAGCAGCTCGGCATTCCCGCCCAGAATGATGTCGACGCCTCGCCCGGCCATGTTGGTTGCCACGGTGACGCCGCGGAGCCGACCCGCCTGGGCCACGATCTCGGCCTCCCGGAAGTGCTGCTTGGCGTTCAACACGTTGTGCGGGATGCCCCGCTTCTCGAGCAGCCGGGACAGCAGCTCGGACTTGGCCACCGACGCCGTGCCGATGAGCATGGGCTGGCCCGTCTCGTGGCGCTCGGCCACGTCGTCGACCACCGCGTTGAACTTGGCCTCTTCCGTCTTGAAGACGAGGTCCGGATTGTCGATCCGGATCATCTCCTTGTTGGTCGGGATGGGCACCACCGGCAGCCCGTAGGTGGAGGCGAACTCGCCCGCCTCCGTCTCGGCCGTCCCGGTCATGCCGCCCAACTTCTCGTACATGCGGAAGTAGTTCTGCAGCGTCACCGTGGCCCAGGTGTGGTTCTCCTCCTTGATGGAGACCCGCTCCTTGGCCTCGACCGCCTGGTGCAGGCCGTCGGACCAGCGCCGGCCCTCCAGCGTCCGCCCGGTGAACTCGTCGATGATCTTCACCTCGCCCTGCGCCACCAGGTAGTCCTTGTCCCGGTGGTAGAGGTCCTTGGCCGTCAGCGCCTTGGTCAGCTGGTGCACGTAGTTGACGGAGACGGCGTCGTAGATGTTCTCGACCCCGACGGCCTTCTCCACCTTCTCGATCCCCGACTCGAGGGGGATCACCGTCTTCTTCTCCTCGTCCACCTCGTAGTCGGTGTCACGCACCAGGGTGCGGGCGATGGAGGCGAACTGGTAGTAGAGCTGCGCCGCCTCGTCGGCCGGACCCGAGATGATCAGGGGCGTCCGGGCCTCGTCGATCAGGATGGAGTCGACCTCGTCCACGATGGCGAACACGTGCCCGCGCTGGGCCATGACCTCGCGTGACCCCTTCATGTTGTCGCGCAGGTAGTCGAAGCCGAACTCGTTGTTGGTGCCGTAGGTGATGTCGGCCCGGTAGGCCGCCCGCTTCACGAAGTCGTCGTCGATGTCGGCGCCGATGCGGCCCACGGTGAGCCCGAGGAAGCGGTGGACCCGCCCCATCCACTCCGAGTCACGGGTGGCCAGATACTCGTTCACCGTCACCATGTGCACGCCCCGCCCGTCGAGGGCGTTGAGATAGGCGGGCAGGGTCGACACCAGGGTCTTGCCCTCGCCGGTCTTCATCTCGGCGATCCAGCCGAAGTGCAGCGCCATGCCGCCCATCAACTGGACGTCGAAGTGGCGCTGCCCGAGGACCCGCCAGGCCGCCTCGCGCACCACGGCGAAGGCCTCGATGGCCAGGTCGTCGAGCGTCTCGCCCGCATCGAGACGCTCACGGAACTCGACCGTCATGTGGGCGAGCGCCTCGTCGCTCAGCGCCTGCATCTCGGGCTCGAGGTCGTTGATGGGCCCCACCAACTCTTGGAGCCGCCTGACCTTCTTGCCCTCGCCGGCGCGCAGAACCTTGGTGAACACGCTCATGGAGGCCCGATCCTACCGGTCCCAGAGCCGCCCCAGCCGACGGGCGCGCCGGAGGGGCGATGGGGCTGCGTGCGGCTGACCTGGTCTTTGACCCCACACTCGCCTGCCGCGAGGGTGACGCGCCGGCACCGGCGGCCCGGTGGCTCAGCCACCGTGCCCTACGGCGCCGTGTTGGCGCGCATCGCCTCGTCTCCGTCCGCCCCCGACAGCCGGGGACTCGACGGGCAGGGCTTACTTCTAAGCCGCACCATGCTCAGCGACCACAAGTCGCCTTACGTGGGTCGTTTTGCCTGCGACTGGCATCGACTTTCAACCACAGACCCGCACGCAGCCCGGCCCCAATGGTAGGTGAGGCCGCCCCGACCGGCCGCCGGGCCGCGAATCGGGAGTCGGACCCCCGGCGGAGAGCCCGGCCGAAGAGCCCGGTCGGAGAGCGCGGCCGGTGGCTACTGGCCCGGGACGCTGGAGCCGGCCGAGCCCGAGGCCGAACCCTCGCTGGCCGGCGAGGCGCCCTCGAGCACAGTGACGTTGGAGATCTTCCAGGTGCCCCCGAGGTTCTGCAGGTTCATCACGAGGCGGACGACGTCGGCCTGGGGCGTGGCGATCTTGTTGTTCACATAGGTCTGGTCGACCACGGCGTAGAGGGTGGCTGCGTCGGCACTCTCGCTCTGCACGTAGAGGGCGCGGGTCTGGCCCCGCGACTCGGCCAGCGCCGTCTCGAGGGCTTGGCGGATGGAGGTGTTGAAGAACTGCTTGGCCTGGGTGGCGAACTGGCCCGTCGCCATGTTGGTCACCGCCCCGAAGTCGGCGTCGACCGTCTTGGCGTTGAAGTTGAAGAAGTCGGTCAGGAAGGCCTGGGCCGCCTGGTTCACCGCGGGGTTCTGGGCCGACGAGCTGCTGCCCTGGGTGGCGTAGAGGACGCCGAAGACGAGCGTGCCCAGCACCCCGAGGGCGGCCACCAGTGCGAGGATCCGCACGCTCCGGCGGCTCGGCCCCGAGGGCTGCCCGCCGCGACGTCGGGCGGCAGGACGGGGCGGCGGCGCGTCAGCGACATCATCGGCGTTGTCGAAGGCGTCGTCGGAGGTGGCGCCGACCACTCGGACGCCGGTGTCCTGCAGCTGATCCTCTGGCTGCATGTCCTGCGTGGTCCTTCTGTCGTGGGTGGTGCTTGCTCGTGGCCTCGTGCGGGTGGGTGGCCCGGAGGCTCTGTCCGGATCGGTCGTCGTGCCGGTCGTGCCGGTGGTGCCCTTGGTCGTGGTCATCGTTGATCTCCGTTCCTCTTCATTGGCGAACTGTCCTGGTGGGCGTTCTTGGCGGTTGTTTTGGCGAAGTTGTCCTGGCCGGCGGTGTGGGTGGCTGTATGGGCCGGCGGTGTGGGTGGCTGTGTGGGCCGGCGGTGTGGGTCTGGGGTGAGGGTCGGCTGTGTGGGTCGGCGGGGCACAGCGAGGTCAGGCACGGCGGCGGGTGCGGCGGCGGGCGGGGCGGGCGCCCCAGGCCAGGGCGAGGGCGGGCACCACGATCACGCCGAGGGCGAGCAGGAGGCCGATGCTCGGGCCGGGGACGGCGTAGGCGGTGTTCGTCGACGGGGTGTCGGCGGCGGACGGCAGCTCGACGTTGGCCTCCTCGGCGGTGGGCGCCACCACCTGGCCGCCGTCGGCGGGGACGAAGCCGGGCTGGGTGGCCGGGCCGACGCCGGAGCCGAAGACGGTCACGCACCCGGCGCCGGGGTAGACGTCGGGGATCGTCTGCGCCGAGGCGTACGACGATCCGGGTTCGGAGAGGATGGGCGGGATGGTGAGCCGGGTGCGCAGGAAGACCTGGTTCGGGTCCTGCGCGCTGGCGCTCGTGGTCGGCTTGGCCAGACCGGCCACCGCGATGTTGTCGACGGCGCCGAAGAAGTACTGGTTGAACGACAGGCCCTGAGACAGGTTGGTCAGGTTCGTGGACTGGGCGAGGTTGGAGAGGATGCCGGCCGAATCGTGCAGCAGGCAGCCGAGATTGGCCGACTCGTTCGTCACGAGCTGGTCCACCGCGCCGAAGGCAGTGGAGCCCGACGTGAGCAGGTTGTGCAGCCCGCTCTTGTTCTGCGCCAGCACCTGCACGAGGGCGGCGGTGTTGGCCAGGTCCTGGCGCACCTCGGGGGCGACGGCGGTCACCGTATCGAGCGCGGGCGGCGCGTTGGCCAGCAGCTCGGTGAACTGCTGCTGGTAGGCCACGAACTCCTTGGAGAACGTCGTGCCGGCACTCACGAGCGTGCGCAGATTGCCTGCGTTGCCCTGCAGCGCGGTGGCCAGCTCGCCGATGAGCTTGTTCAGGTTTCCGGCCGGGATGGCCTGGAGCAGCCGGGTGGCGGTGGCCACCACCTGGCCCACGTCGGCCGGCACGTCGTCGCGGGCCGCCGGCACAGTGGCCCCGCTGGCCAGCGCGGCCGCGGCGCCGCCCCGGGAGGGCACCAGGTTGACCACCTGCTCGCCCAGGTCGTTGGCGATCTGCACGGACGACTGCACGTCGCTCGGCACCGAGGTGCCCGGGTTGATCGACATGGTGACCCTGGTCCCCGTCTTGGTGAGCGCGGTCGACGAGACCGTGCCCACCGGGACCCCGTTGAGCTCCACCTCGAAACCCGCATAGAGGCCCGACACGTTCGGGAACTCGGTGGTGAGCGTCGTCGGGCTGTCCAGCGGGTTGCCCAGCAGGCTGACGATCCCGTAGGCCACGAGCCCGAAGCTGACGGCGAAGAACACGACCAGGTTGACCACGAGGCGGCGGGTGATCACGAGCCGCTCCCCGATCCGGACTTGGCGCAGGAGAACGCCGGCTGGCTGTCGTCCTCGCCCCCGCCGGGCAGGCCGCACACGATGATGTTCTCGTAGAGCTGCACGTAGCCGCCGCGCACGGCCTGCGGCAGCGCGTTGTCGGCCAGGGGCACTTCGGAGAGGAGGCTGGCCAGATCGCTCTGGTGCTGAGCCAGCTGGCCACTCACCGCCTGCAGCGTCTGCAGCTGGGTCACGATCTGCGGGTAATACGTCTCGAGGAGGCTGCGCCCCTGGGTCGACACGTCGTCGAGCGACTGGAGCAGCGTCTCGAACTGCTGCGAGTTCTTGGCCAGGATGCTCACGGTCTGGGCCAGGTTGTCCAGCGCGGCCTCGGTGGCGCCGTCGTTCGGTGCGAGCTGGGACGTGAGGCTGTTGAGCCCGTCGACGGCCTGGGTGATGTCGACCGTGTGCTGGGCGTACCCGGTGGTCACGCTGCTCAGGTCCTCGAGGAAGGCCTTGAGCGAGGCGGCCTGGCCGGTGAAGCCCTCTCCCCCGGCCTCGATGATCTGGGCCAGCTCGCCGCTCGAGATGGCCCCGAAGACCTGGGAGCCGGCGGCCACGAACTGCTCGACGTCGGGGACGAGGGAGGTGTGGGCGATGGTGGCGCCGTCGGGGAGCTGCGGCACGGTCGCTGCGGCCGAGCCGGTGTCGGACTTGGGCACGGTGAGCTCGACGAACTGGTCACCGAGGATGGTGGTGCGGTCGATGGCGGCGTGCACGTTGGCGGGGATGCGCACCCCGTTGTCGAAGGCGAGCGTGACCTTGGCCCGGTTCCCGTCGAGGGCGATGGAGGTGACCGAGCCGACCGGTACTTCGGCCAGCTGGACCTGGGCGCCGTTGGCCAGGTCGCCCACGTCGCTGAAGGTGGCACTGGCCGTGCGCGCGGACGGCCCGGTGGAGCACCCGGCCAGGCCGAGCGCGCCGACCAGGGCGGCGGCGGGGACGGCCAGGAGGCGCACGACCCGGGTGAGGCGGGTGGCGGCGCGGGTACGGGCCATCAGAACCACCCCTCCACGTCGTGCCACCACTGGTCGACCAGACCGCGGTGGGCGGCGCGGTGGTGCTCCCGGCGCTGCGGGAGCGGGCCGAGCAGCGAGGCGGCCGGCGCGGTCAGGCTCGGGTCGGACGGAGACGAGGACGAGGACGAGGACGAGCGGGTGTCGTTCGGATTGGGGTTGGCGCTGGCCAGGGTGGCGGTGGGCTGCTGCCCGGCCGCGGCCTGGTTGATGTCGCTGGAGAGCAGTCCGCCCGACTTCGACGTGCCGGACGGGCTCGTGCAGCCGAGGATCACGTTGAGCAGGCCGCAGGGATTGGTGGTGGTGGTCGTCGTCGGCGGTTGCGTGGTCGTCGTCGTGGTGGTCGTCGTGTTCGTGCCCTTGTTCGAGGGCAAGGGCGAGGACGGTGCCGAGGCGCCGGAGCCGGAAGCGGAGCCGGTGCTGGTGCCGTCGCCACCGAGCGCGCCGGCGATCTGCTGGAGGCCCTGGTCCATGAGCGACTGCTCGGTGGTGCCGCCGCCCTGGCCGGTGAGCGAGTCGAGGATGGACGGGATCGCATCGATGAGGGGGTCGAAGAAAGTCGACGAGGGATCACCGCACTGGGCCAGCGCGGCCAGCACGGAGCCCGACAACCCTGACGAGTGGTTGGCCGTGATGCGGCGGCAGACGCCGGCCAGCCGGTCGCGGATGAGCCCGGCGATGTAGGCGCTGCTCACCCCCGGGCTCGTCTGGAGGTTCAGGTTGAGCCAGTTGTAGGTCGGGTCGTAGGCCCGCTCCGCGCCCTGGAAGAGGTTGTTGCCGTTGGCCAGGATCTCGTCGACGCTCGATAGGTTGCGGTCGAGGGTGCGGCCCGCCGTCGTCACCGTGCCCACGTCGGCCTCGAGGGGCTGGAGGTTCGGCACCAAAAGGTTGACCAGGCCGGTGCTGGCCCCCGCCAGCTGGGTGATGGCGTCGTTGAGCTGGCCCGAGTGCTGGGCCACCGTGGTGGAGACGGTGTCGTACTGCTGGACCAGCGACTCGATGTTCGCCGTGTCGCTGTCGAGCGTGCCCGTCAGCTGGGCCAGCGTCCCGTTCAGCTGACCGAGGTCGTTCCCCTTCGCGGCCAGCAGCTGCACCGTGCCGGCCGCCGACGCGATGAGCTTGTTGAGGTTGGCCCCCTGGCCGTCGAGGTCGGTCGCCAGGTTGGTGACCAGATCGCCCACCGCGTGCGGGTTGAGGGCGTTGAGCGTCCTCTGCAGTTCCTTCAGGACCTCGTCGGTCGAGACGGGCACGGCGGTGTGGTCCTCGGCGATGGTGGCGCCCGGGGCCAGGAAGGGCCCGCCGTTGTAGCCGGGGTTGAGGTCGACGTCGGGCGAGCCGAGCAGCTGGGGCGCCACCAGTGAGGCGAAGGCCGAGGCCGGGACCTTGGTGCCCTGGTGCACGGACAGGACCACGTGCACGGTGTTGCCCACGTTCTGCACCCGGGTCACCGTGCCGACCTGGACGCCGAGCACGTCGACGGCGGCCCCGGTGAAGAGGCCCGGCGCGCTCGAGTAGGTGACGTTGATGGGATAGGTCGGCGTTCCCCGCAGCAGGCCCACCGCCACCAGGACGCCGGCCACCAGGACGGCGCACAGGGCGGCGGTCCGGGCGGCCTTGGCGGTCAGGAGCGAGCGCAGCGTGTGCATCAGCCGGCCCCGCCGAGCAGTGGTGCGAGGAGTTGTGAGAGGCCGCCGAGGCCCGAGTTGGGGCCGGCCGGCTCGCTCGAGGGGGACGAGCCCGCCGGCGCGGGGGCGGACGTCGAGGTGGTCGAGGAGGACGAAGACGAGGAGCCCGACTGTGCGCTGGCGTTCGACGAGCCGCCGCCGGCCCCCGAGTCCGACCCCTCACCGGGCAGCGGGCCGGTCTGCTGGTCGCAGGGCAGCGGGTCGGGACCGAGTGATTCGTCGAGGGCGTCATCGAGCGCGCCGCACGGTCCGATCACGCTGAACGTGTTGGAGAGCGAGGCCGGGTTGACGAAGATGTTCCCCCATGGGACCGGCGTGCTTCCGCTGTAGGCGATCGACTGGAAGCCCTTGAGGGCGCCGCCGAGGTAGCTGACCCCCTCGGCCAGGTCGTCCTGGTGCTGTCCGAGGACGGTGAGATCGGCGTGCAGGCTCTGGAGCAAGGAGTTGAGCTGGGGAGAGTCCTGGCTCACCAGGCTGTTGGTCTGGCTGGCCATGGAGTCGACGTTGGTGATCAGGTTGGCCAGGTCCTGGTTGTGGGCGGCCAGCCCGGTGGACACCGTGTTCAGGTTGTCGATGACCGAGAGCAGCTGCTGGTCCCGGCCGGCCAGGGTGCTCGAGAGCGTGTTGGCCGAGTCGATGAGCTGGGAGACCTGCCCGCTGCGCTGGTCCACCGTGGTGGTCAGCGCGCTGAGGCCCGAGATGATCTGGGCCACCTGCGTCTGCTTGTCCTTGGTGATGGAGTCGAGCGACGTCACCAGGTTGTTGAGCGCCTGCGCATTGGTCTTGGAGAGCAGCGCGTGCGCGCTGTTCTGCAGTTGGTAGAACTCGGTCGGGACAGACGTGTTGGTGATGAGCGCGCCGGCCCTGAGCGGGTCGTCCCATCCGCTGACCGGGGTCAGGGTGACGTCGACCACGCCGAGCAACGTCTCCACCTCGACGGCGGCCGTCGTCACGTGGGGCAGCTGCACCGACCGGTTGATGGAGAGTTGTGCGTCGACGGCGTTGCCCTGCAGCTGGACCGCACTGACCGAACCGACGTCGACCCCGGCCACCATCACCGACGTCCCCTTGGCGATGCCGGCCGCGTTGGGGAAGCGGGCCGAAACGGTGTAGCCGGAGCTGAAGAGGCTCCGGTTGAGCAGGAGGATGCCGAGGACGAAGGCGCCCATCACGACGATGGCCACCAGCCCCACGACCTTGGGGTTGCGCTCGGTCACCGCCTTCACGGCGAGCCTCCGGTTGTTGGTGCGGCGGCGGCACCGCTGACCGCCTGGAGGTCCTGGCCCAGGGTGGACGCGGCCACCGATCCGCTGCCCGAGGTGGGCGCGGCGGAGGACGGGGACGAGGAGAGCGGGTTGGTGAAGGGTGGGCTGCCCAGCGGGCCCGAGTCGGCCGGCGGATTGTTCGGCTCGTAGTAGGCGCACACCGTCTGGTTGGCCAGGCAGGTGTAGACGGTCTGGACGGAGAACCACTGGCCCCACTGCGAGATCTGGATGTAGGGCGCCAGGCCCGCGCCGAGGGTGGAGAGGCTCGAGGCGAGGTTCTGCTGGTTCGTCTGCACGTCGGCCGCCACCGCCTGGAGGTTGTCGATGGTGCTGGTGATGGTGGAGTGGTTGTTGCCGATGAGGCCGGCCAGGTCGGTGGCCACCTGGGACAGGTTCCCGACCACCTGGTCGAGCAGCGTGTTCTTCGAGGCCAGGGCGGAGGAGACCGTCTGCAGGTTGGTGACCAGCGTGTCGATGTCGCCGGTGCGCGACGACAGCGCCGTGAGCACCTGGTCGAGGTTGCCGATGATGGTGCCGACCTGGCCGTCGAGGGCCTTGACCGTGGTCGAGACCGCGGCCCCGCTGTTGATCAGCTGATCGATCTGGGCCGTGTCGCCCTCGAGGGCACCCGAGACGTTCTCGACGAACTCGTTGGCCTCGGTCGGGTTGATGGCATTGAGGACCGGACCGAGCGAGTTCAAGAAGGTGTCGATGCTGGCGTCGGTCACATCGTGGTCGAGCGGGATGGTGGCACCGGCGTCGAGCAGCGGGCCCGAGGGTCCCGGGAAGATCTCGATCTCCTTCTGTCCGATGACGTTGTGCCAGCGCAGGCCGACGTCGGTGGTGCGGCGCAGTGCCACCGTGTTGTCGACGCTCATGGCGATCAGCGCGTGCCCGTGCTGCACGCCGATGCCGGTGACCTGGCCGACGGGGACGCCGGCGATGTTGACCGAGTCGCCGGTGGCCAGGCCGGTCACGTCGCTCAGTTCGGCATCGAGCGCGTGGCGGCTGCTGAAGAGCGAGATGTTGCCGATCCGGACGGCCAGCCCGACGAGCAAGACGAGGCAGATCAGCGCGAAGACCGCGAACTTGAAGGCGGATCGGGGCAGGGTGGGCAGCCGCATCGAACTCACGACCCCCCGAGGAGCTGGTTCAGGATGCCGCTGAGGCTGGTCGGCTGCGAGGTGTCGGGCTGGCCGATGGCTCCGTAGGCCTGGTTGGCGGCGGCGCTGGCCGCCGCGCCGGCCGCCGCCGTGGGTGCGGGAGCGTCCGGGCCGGCGGTGGACGTCACGGCGGCGGGCGTGCTCTGGGGCGACGAGGCCTGGAGGGCGTCGAAGGTGGCGAGCTGGGAGGAGCAGTTGAAGGCCGAGCCGGCCCCGGCCAGCGCCTGCTGGATCGGCTGGAGGAACGACATGCCGCCGGTGGGCGGCGCGATCAGGTTGCAGACGAGGCTGTTGACGTCGCTGAAGAGGATGAAGGTGTTGAAGTAGGCGTACGTGCTGCCGTCGGGGAGGTGGTTCAGGCCCGAGGCCCCCTCGGCGATCTTCTGGAAGTAGTGGTAGGCGCCGTTGACGACCTGGCCGATCTCGTCCTGTTGGGCCAGCAGGACCCGGGAGACGTTGTCGCCCGAGGCGAGGATGGTGGCGATGTCGGGGTGGTACGTGGCCAGCAGCGAAGCCAGCCGGTTGGAGAACGGGATCAGGGTGTTGAGCAGGTTCTCGTAGTCGGACTCCTCGGCGTTGAAGGCGGGGAGCCCCGCATTGATCTCGGCGTTGAGGTTGTTGAAGTCGGCCGCCGCCGGCGCGGTGGCCTGGGCGAACTTGGCGAAGGAGTCGAGGGCCAGGATCTGGGCGTTGAGCGTCCGGTCGAGCAGCCCGGCCAGCTGCGTCCCGGCGCTGATGGAGGCGGCGATCTTGGGCCCCTCTCCCTGCGAGGCCTGGGAGAGCTCGCCCAGGACGGTGGCCAGGTTGTCGTCGTTGACGGCGTTGAGCAGCGGCGTGGCCGCGGCGAAGAGGTCGCCCAGCTCGTCACTGCTCTCGGCCCGGGCGAACGAGCCGCCGGGGGCCAGGAACGGAGGATCGTCGGCGTTGCCGTGCGGCGCGGAGATGGAGACCTGCTCCGCCCCGAAGAGGTTCACCGGCTCGATGGTGGCCGTGGCCGTGGCCGGCACCTTGAAGGAGGGGTCGATGAGAACGCCCACCTCTGCCTGGTTCCCGGCCAGCGAGATGGTGGAGACGCGGCCGACCTGCACGCCGCGGAAGACGACCGCCGAGCCCGGGTGCAGTCCCTCGCCGGCCCGGGGGAAGGTGCCCTGGAGCTGGTAGTCGCCGGCGAAGTCGCCATTGGCCAGGCGGACCAGGGTGATGGTGCCGAAGACGAGCCCGCACAGGACGGCCAGGCTGACGACGAGGCGCAGGAGCCGGTTCATCCGACCAACCGGGCGGTGGCGTTGACCCCGCCGAAGAGGATCAGCGACATGAAGAGGTTGACGACGACGACGAGGATGATGGAGAGCCGGATGGCGCGCCCGGCCGCCACGCCCACCCCGGCCGGCCCGCCCGTGGCGTTGTAGCCGTAGTAGCAGTGGACGAACGTGACCAGGACGGCGAACACCATGGCCTTGAGGAACGAATAGAAGATGTCGAGCGGCGGCAGGTAGAGCCGGAAGTAGTGGGTGTAGGTCCCGGTGGAGAGGCCGAAGAACTTCGTCACCACGAGCTCGGAGGCCAGGTAGCTGGCGAACAGCGCGGCCAGGTAGAGCGGGATCATGGTGATCAGCGCGGCCCAGACCCTGGTCGCCACCAGGTAGACGACGCTGTTGACCCCCATGACCTCGAGGGCGTCGATCTCGTCGGAGATGCGCATTGCGCCGATCTGCGCGGTGAAGCCGGCACCGACCTGGGCGGCCAGGGCGACCCCGGCCACCAGCGGCGTGATCTCGCGGGTGTTGGCGAGCGCCGTGATGACGCCGGTGAACGCGTCGGCCCCGATCTGCTGCAGGCCGTTGAAACCTTCCAGGCCGACCTCGGTGCCGGTGAAGAAGGCGATGGAGGTGACGACGAAGAACATGCCGCCGCCGACCACGAGCGCGCCCGAGCCCAGGGTGATGTCCGACATGAGGACGGCGATCTCCTTGGGGTAGCGCAGGGCGCGGGGAAGGGCGCGCAGGATGCGCCCGTAGAACTTCAACTGGTCGTAGAAGGTGTCGAAGACGGTGAGGACGGCGTCGCCCGCTCCGGCCACCCGCCCCGTGACCGCCTTGCCGGCGGCGGCCACCCTGCTCGACTCGGGAACCCGCGGCGCGGCGTCGATCGCCATCAGATGCCCTTCTGCGGGATGAAGTTGAAGTAGAAGACGGTCAGGAGGAAGTTCACGAAGAAGGAGAGGACGAAGGTGATGACCACGGCCTGGTTGACCGCATCGCCCACTCCCTTGGGCCCGCTCTTGCAGTAGAGGCCCTTGTAACAGGCGACCATGGCGGCGATGAAGCCGAAGAGGGCGGCCTTCACCAGCGCGATGACGAGGTCGGCCAGCTGGCTCAGCTCGCTGAAGGTGGCGAAGAAGCTGCTGGCGGTGATGTGGATGGCGTGGGTGCCGAACCACAGGCCACCGGCGATGCCGGCCACGCTGACCACCGCATCGAGCAGCACGGCCACCACGGTGGCGGCCAAGAGGCGCGGCAGGACGAGCCGGTGCAGCGGATTGACCCCCATCACCTCCATGGCGCTGATTTCGTCGCGGATGCGGCGCGAGCCCAGATCGGCACACATCGCCGAGCCACCCGCCCCGGCGATGAGGAGGGCGGTGGCCACCGGGGCCTGCTCCCGCACGACGGCCAGGACCATGGCCGCGCCGAGCTGCGACTGGGCGCCGATCTGTTGGAGCAGCGACCCGACCTCGAGCGCGATGACCATGCCGAAGGGGATGGAGAGCAGGATCAGGGGCAGCGTGGTGACCCGGGCCAGGAACCAGCACTGGTCGAAGAACTCGGTGACCGGCACGCCCTTGAGGGGGGCCTGGCGCAGCGCCTCGAAGGCGGTGGCGAACATGTTCCCGGTCTCGCGGACCGTCGACATGATCTTCCCGTCACCGGTCGGGGTTCGCTCCGGCCGGGGCAGGACGCCGACGGCGGGGTCGGGCCGGCCGCTCGGTGTTCCGAGCAGGCGGGCCATCTCGGCCCGGGTCAGTGGCTGGTCGGCTGCGGTCGGCGCCGGCCGAATGCCCGCGCCTTCGCCCGATTCAGCCAATGTGATTCCCCCCTTTCGAGGCCTCCTTGCACGCGGTTCGGCGTCGCCGCCCTTCCCCCGTCAACCGTTCGTCGTGAAAACGAGCGGTCCTCGATGACCTTGCGGTAACCGTGCCTGGCCGCGGGCCGAAACCGGCACTGAGCAGGTCAATTGCGTCAAGGACCCGACTTGCGCAACGGATGGGGTCCAACCCCTATTTGCTCCCGAAATATCAACCCCTGTTTGCTCTCAAATCGCGCCAATGGTCCGCGAAATTGTGTCAGCGGACTTCCGAAAAGAGCCCCAGCGCAGGCATAATGACCGGAACTTCCTTTGGAGGAGTACTTGGAGGGGGAAGGACGGGACAGTGGCGCTCCGCCAAGATGAACTGACGGGCCTTTGCGACGACGTCGACCTCGAGCGCGACCGTGCGCTGGTCGAACGGTGCCAGGCCGGTGACTCGGCGGCGTTCGGAAACCTCTACGCCCGCTACTACGAGCGGTTGCTCCGCTTCTGCATGCGCCGCCTCAGCGATCGCCACGAAGCGGAGGACGCGGCGCAGGAGGCCTTCGCCCGGGCCTGGAAGGCGCTGCCCCGCTTCGCCGGCGACAAACGCTTCTACCCCTGGCTCACGGTGATCGCCGGGAACATCTGCACCGACATGCTGCGCCGGCGCTCGCGCAGCACGCCGACCGACGACATCGAGCTCACCGCGCAGCAGCCCTTGGGCGCGACGGTGGACGACACCTCGGAGGATCTGGTCCTGGCCGCGGTCGACGGCGAGCTCGTCAACCGGGCGCTCGACCGCCTCTCGGTGCGGCACCGCCACGTGCTGGCGATGCGCGAGGGATCGGGTTGGTCGTACCAGCAGATCGCCGACCACGAAGGCGTCGAGATCGGCACCATCGAGACCCTGCTGTGGCGAGCCCGCCAAGCACTCAAGCGCGAGTTCGCCGCCGTGTCCGAGTCGAAGGGCGCGCTGGCCGGCTTCCTCGTGGCCACGGGTGCCCTCTTCCGGCGGGCCATGTTCCGGGTCGCCCACCGCGGCGCCAGCATGCAGCAGCAGGCCGGCGGCGCTTCAGGTGGGATGGGCATCCGCAACGCCCTGGCCGGCGTCGCCGTGGCCGGTGCCGCCGTGGCGGCTGCGTTCATCGCGCCGCACGCGCTCAAGGGCAACGACACCAACGCGGCGGCGGCCGCACCCGCGGCCAGCGCGCTGGCCGCACCCCCACTGGCCCTGGGATCGGGATCCGGGTCAGGGTCGGGGTCGGGCACCGGTGGAGGCTTGGCGGGAGGAGCTGGAACCTCGGACGGAGGCTCGCAAACCTCCGGAGGCTCGGGCTCCGGTTCGTCGGGTGGCGGCGGCGACGGCCACGACGGCGCAGGCAAGGTGGCGGGTGCCGCGGGAGGCGTCACCGGTGCGCTCGGCGGGAGCCTGACCGGCGGAAGCGGCGGGAACCTCGGAGGCAGCCTGAGCAAGGGTGTGAGCCAGGCCACCGGTGGTCTCGGCAACACCGTGAACAATGTCGGCAACACGGTGAGCGGCGTGACCAAGGGCGTCGGCGGCGCAGTGAACGGCCTGACCGGTGGGCTCAACAACACGGTCGGCGGCGTGACCGGGGCGGTCAACGGCACGGTCAACGGCGTCAACAGCACGGTGGGCGGCGTGACCGGGGCGGTCAACGGCACACTGAACGGTGTCAGCCAGGGGGTCTCGGGGCTCCTCGGCGGCGGATCGGGTGGTTCGGGATCCGGTGGATCCGGGTCGGGTTCGAGTTCGAAAGACAGCAAGTCGACCACCACGACGACCACGACGTTGCCGAACGTGCTGAACGACATCGGCGACACGCTGGGCGGCCTTCTCGGCGGCTGAGGAAGCGAAACGGCCTGACGGGGGCGGCGGTGCGCAAGGCCGGGGCTGCCCCTCGGTTCCCAAGACATGGACACCGAGCAGCACGGCGCGCAGCCATGGATCGCCCCGGGCGAGCCGATCATCTCCCTGCGGGGGGTGACCAAGTCCTTCGGCTCCCACACCGTCCTCGAGGACATCACGTTCGACGTGCCCAAGGGCCGCATCACGGCCATCCTCGGTCCCTCAGGCACTGGCAAGTCGGTGCTGCTCAAGAACATCCTCGGGCTGCTCCGGCCCGAGTGCGGCGAGATCTGGGTCGACGGCGACCAGATCGTCGGCTTGCGCGAGAAGCGGCTCTACGAGGTGCGGAGGAAATTCGGGGTGCTCTTCCAGGACGGCGCGCTGTTCGGCTCCATGAACCTCTACGACAACATCGCGTTCCCGCTCCGGGAGCACACCCGCAAGAACGAGGCCCAGATCCGCGAGCTCGTCCACCGCAACGCTGAGCTCGTCGGCCTGATGGACCACCTGAAGAAGCTGCCCGGCGAGGTGTCGGGGGGCATGAAGAAACGGGCGGGACTGGCCCGGGCCATGGTGACCGAGCCCGAGATCGTCCTCTTCGACGAGCCCGACTCCGGCCTCGATCCGGTCCGGGTGGCCTACCTGGACGAGCTCGTGGTCACGGCCCAGAAGGAGACGGGCGCGACATTCTTCATCATCACGCACAACATCTCCTCGGTCATGCGGACGGCCGAGTTCATGGGCGTGCTCTTCCGGTCGAACCTGGTGAAGTTCGCCAGCAAGCCCGAGATGCTGGCATCGGACAACCCGATCATCCAGCAGTTCCTCGCCGGCCGGCCCCAAGGTCCAATCGGCATGGACGAAATGGCCGACTCGGGACAGGACACGAGCCGGTTCATCGAGGGCGACACC
This sequence comes from uncultured Acidimicrobiaceae bacterium, assembly GCA_963840435.1. Lineage (GTDB taxonomy): Bacteria > Actinomycetota > Acidimicrobiia > Acidimicrobiales > RAAP-2 > Bog-473. The sequence continues at coordinate 126,096 of CAWIYY010000008.1, forward strand.
GCCGCGCTGCAAATCGGACCGCTGGCCCGGCCGGGCGAGCCGGCGCTGATCTCGCACGCACCGGCCGACCAACCGGTCCCGTCGGACTGAACGGGCCGGAAACGGAGAAACGCCGCCAGCCCCGGGTGGTGCGGCCCGGAACCAGCGGCGTTCTCTGCTGCGTCTGGCTCAGTCGCCGGCGGCATCCCCGCAGACCGTCTCGACGATGAGACGGCTGACGACGTACGGGTCCATGTTGGCGTTCGGACGCCTGTCCTCGATCCAACCCTTCTTGTTCTTCGCCGTCTGCCACGGGATGCGGATGGATGCACCCCGGTCGGAGGTGCCGTAGCTGAACTGGGTGAAGTGTGCCGTCTCGTGCGCTCCGGTCAAGCGGCTCTCGATGCCGATGCCGTAGTTCGCGACATGCTCGTCCACCCGCTTCCCCAGGGCCTCGCAGCCGGCGATGATGGCGTCCCACCCGCCGTCTTCACGCATGGCCTTGGTGGAGAAGTTGGTGTGGGCCCCCGCGCCGTTCCAGTCACCCATGACGGGCTTGGGCTCGAGGGTGGCGTAGACGTCGAACTCCTCGGCGATGCGGAACAGCAGCCAGCGGGCGACCCACAGCTGGTCCCCGATGGTCGGCGGCGCGAGGACGCCGATCTGGAACTCCCACTGCCCCATCATCACCTCGGCGTTGGTGCCCTCGATGCCCAGGCCGGCCTTCATGCAGGCGAGGGTGTGGCGCTCGACGATCTCGCGGCCCGGCATTTTGTCGCCGCCGACGCCGCAGTAGTAGGGACCCTGCGGTGCCGGGAAGCCGGCCTCGGGCCAGCCCATCGGCCGCCCGTACTGGAAGAAGGTGTACTCCTGCTCGATGCCGAACCAGGGTTCGAACGAGCTGTACTTCTCCGAGACCTCGACGCAGGCCCGGCGGGTGTTGGACGGGTGCGGCGTCATGTCGGTCAGCAGCACCTCGCACATGACGAGCTTGTCGTTCTCGCCTCGGAGCGGGTCGGAGCAGACGAACACGGGCTGGAGAACACAGTCAGAGTCGTTCCCGGCGGCCTGGTTGGTGCTCGAGCCGTCGAATCCCCAGATGGGGGGCTCCTTGCCGTCCTCGACGATCTTGGTCTTGCTGCGTAGCAGCGGCGACGGTTCAGTGCCGTCGATCCAGATGTACTCGGCCTGATAGCTCATGGACTCTCCTGTGCTCCCCTTCTGTGCTGGCGATCACTCCACCCGGCCAGGGACGGCCCTCGGACGGATGCAGTCTCGCCGGACCCTATTTCGCCGCCGTATCGGTTGTGTGAACCCACGATGAACTCCTACTGAGCGGCCGCTTCCATGTTCACCACACCCTTGATGACGTCGAGCATCGTTGCCCGAAAACGGGCCCGCTCGCGGGCGGGCTCCTCGGAGCGGACCATGGCCAGGACCCCGGCTGCGACCGCACCGAAGAGGACGTGGGCCATCATGTCGAGATCCCCGACGACAAGCACGCCGGCGGCGGCGGCCCGGTCGAGCTGAGCCCGGATCAGCCCGATCTCGTAGCGTTCGCCGCAGGCCCACCAGTCCTCGAACCCGAGGGCAGCAGGGCCCTCGACCCAACAGAGGCGCTGGTAGACGGGGTCGGAGATCGCCTCGAGAAAGGTGTCGAACGCCGCGACGATGCCGCTCCAGGCGTCCGGAGCCGAGGCGCCGGCTTGGGTCACCGACCGCGCGCTGCGATCCTCCTGGCGTTCCAGGACGGCCATGAACAGGTCCCGTTTGGAGGCGAAATGGTGGTAGATCGCTCCCTTGGTGACGCGGGCCCTCTTGGCGACGGCATCGAGCGACGTGGCCACAAAGCCATTCTCGAGGAAGCACGCGGCGGCGCTGTCGAGGAGGGCTTCGTAGGTGGACTCGGCGTACTCCTCCCGCCGGGTCCGTGCCGTCTCCATGGCGCGCATGGTACCGACTGCGGGGTCGAGGTCTTCGAGGCTTGACATGGTGGGAAACCATCAGAATACTACCTACCGTGAGTACGTACCGGCGGTATGGCGGCCAGTCCCCCTCGGGCAAACCCTTCGTCCAGGGTGCCCTGCGCCGGCTGGCCCGCCCCGTTCTGACCTCGGCCAGGGGTGTCTTCCCGGCGAAAAGACCGGCCAGGGCCGCCACCGGCTTTGGTGGGGACGCGCACGGTGTTCCGACCGCTGATCCAGTTCCCCTTCACCGACATTTCGACCAGCCGGTTCCAGCGCACCGGGGCGGGGTTCGGCGCACCTGGTGGGCACCGCCGTTCCTGCGCCGGTCCCCGAGCCCTGCCGTTGCCGGCGAGCGGTACAAGATCGACCCTCAATTCGTACCCCGGGCGCTCGAACGCCTGACCTGAGCCGGACGCGATGGAGGGCTGGAGCAACGCTCCAGCCCTCCCCGTTGCCCCCCGGCAACTTGTCCGCCTCCGTAGAGGCGGCTCGATCGCAATCGCTAGCAGGTCGTGCTGTTGAGACCACCCACGCAGTTGTTGGCACTGCCGAAGAGCCCCGAGATGCCGTTCCCAAGCGCGATCACGGCGACGACGGCCACAATGGCGATCAGACCGACGAGCAAGGCGTACTCCACCATGGAAGCGCCACGCTCGACCCGGGCCCTCTCGAGCAACGAGCTGTGCAGCCCGCGGACCGTCACAAATGCACTGACGAAAAGCTCGATCATCTCTTTCTTCCCCTCCTCTGTCCCAGTGGGACTTGTTGGACCTCTCCCCCGCTTTCACCTTTAGCATCGATGAATCTTCGACCCATTTCCATAGGCCATTGTGACCATTGGCAACGGGCATCTCATATACACAAATATCGCGTTCGCTTTTAATCAAATCGGGCCCTATACGCGACGGTGGGCTGGGCCGACCGAAGCCGACCCAGCCCAACCGACATCCCTTTCGGGAAGGGGGAATTTTCCCTTGGGGAATGCTCTGCTCAACCAGCGCGGCGTGCGGTCACCGTGGTCAGCAGTTCTTCGTTGCGCCGCCGTTGAGCTCGCCGAAGCAGCGACTGCGGCTCCCCAACCGGCTCTCGTGGCCGCCGTCCGCTGTGTCGATGGCGACCGCGCCCGAAGTGGCCTTTCGGCCGACCAGCACGACGTGCTGCGCAAAGAACATGTGCAGAGTGGGTCTGTCCTTGCCGTCCCCTTTCATCGCCCCGCGAACCCAGACCGTTGCCCGAACTCAGCGGAGTCCCTACAGCATTTTCAGGTTTGCAACACCTGAGTACCATAGGCTGAAAGGACCAAATAGCCCACGTGAAAGTGGGTATTTGTTTGTTACTCGATGGTGACGAGACCCATGACGACGGCGCGCACCAAGGCGTGGGTGCGGTTGGTGACGTCGAGCTTCTGAAAGATGGCTGCCAGGTGATTCTTGGTGGTCTTGGGGCTGATGTAGAGCCGCTGCGATATCTCACCGTTGGTGGATCCCTCGGCGAGGAGCTGGAGCACTTCGAGCTCCCGCTGGGTCAAGCTCCATGGACCCCACTGCCGGTCGTCGTCGTTTCGCCGGCCCATCGCCACATCGGGATCCTGGTAGTCCTCCTCGGCGGTCAGCTCGCCTCGAGGCTCGAAGTTGGTCAACGAGGCCCGGGAACCCCGGATACTCTCCCCCCGGTGCACCGTGGTGCTCACCGTGGGCCCCGACACCGAGACCTGGGAGTAGAAGGTCCAGCCCTCCTCCTCGCCCACCGGGCTGGCCGGTTCGGCAGGCCCACTGGGCCACAGAACCGTCGAGACCGTGTTGGCCATTTCTCCCCCCTCATTGCGCACGGGCGTCCCGCCCTGCCACCTCGTTCGGCGTGAATCCCCTGGTCATTGTACGGACCCCGGGTAAAACGACAGTGGCAGTCAGATTGCGGCCAGGGTGCAATGGGCCGAATTGCCCATAGCCAACGGCCCCGCAACCGGGACGAACTCGCTCAGTGAGGACCGAAGGCGTGTTTGATGGGCCCGACGATCGGCCCGAGGACAATGACCAAGATCGCCGGCAGGAAGCAGAAGGCCAGAGGGAAGAGAATCTTGATCGGCACCTTGGCCGCCTTCTCCCGGGCCCGCTGGCGACGCTTGTCTCGCATCTCGTTGGCCTGCGCCTCGAGCACCCGCCCGATGGGCAGGCCGAGCGCGTCCGCCTGGGAGAGGACCACGGTAAAGGTCACCAGGTCGTCGATGTCCGTACGGAGCTTCATGTTCTCGAGCGCGTCACGCCGGGACAAGCCCAGCTCCATCTCTCGCAGCGTGAGACGGAGCTCGTCGCTCACGGGTGACTCGAAGCGGGCGCAGGAGACCTGCATGGCCTGCTCCAGACCCAGGCCGGCCGCCACGGAGATCGTCATCAGGTCGAGCAAGTCGGGCAGGTCGTTGGTGACCTGCGCACGCCGCACCTTGATGCGATGGCGGAGCCAGTAGCTCGGCGCGAGTCCGCCGATGATGGAGAACGCGAACACCAAGACGATGCCGATCTTCAGGCTGACCATTCCGCCGACGAGCAGGGCGAGGCCGGCTGCAAAACCGAGAAGCACCGCACCGACCTGGACGGCGACGAACTCCTCGGCCCGGATGGTGCCGGTGAGACCGGCCTTGAGCAGATCGGCATGCACGCTGTCGATTTCGCTGGAGGGATACAGCCTCGAGATCGACCCGCGCAGACCACCGGTCACGGGTCCGAAGATCCGGTTCAGAAGGGGGGTCTGTACCCGGTCGGGCACTTCCACCGGCTGGGCGTAGGCCTCGGCGTCCTTGCCGAGGGAGCGGATGAAGTCGAGCCTGCTGGACTGACGGTGCGAGCGCCACGCGGCGAGACCGACCCCGATCACCCCGGCAGCCATGAGGCAAACCCCGATCATCGGGACGACATAGGCGACGTTCATGGCACGCTCCCTCCTGTCTCAGACCTTGATGTTGACCATTTTGCGGATGGCGATCCATCCGGCGGCCATGAGGAACCCCGTGAAGATGAGGACGATCAGCCCGGCTCCGTGGTACATCGGCTTCAGGTAGCCAGGATCGCGGAGCTCGAGGATCCCGGCCAGGAACAGCGGGATAGCAAAGAGCACGTAGCCCGACATGCGCCCTTCGGCCGACAGGGTCTGCACCTCGCGACGCACCTCCTGACGGGTGCGCATGAAATCGGCCAGGGTATGGAGGATGGCGGCGAGCCGGCCACCGGTCGACTGCTGGATGCGCACGGCCTCGACGGCCCACTTGAAATCCTCCACCCCCGAGCGCTCCGCCATGTTCTCGAGCGCCACCACCAGGTCGTTCCCCACGGCGACCTCTGCCATGACCCGATCCAACTCGACGGACAGTGGTGGCCGGGCGTCCCGCCGGTACATGTCGATGGCACGCTGGAAGGTCTGGCCACCCTCCACTGACGCCGCCATGAGGCTCAGCGCATCAGGCAACTGGTCCTGCAACCTTGTGATGCGCTTGGCTGCCCGCTTGCCCGGGTACATCCAGGCGATCCCGGCGACGAGAAGGATTGCGATCACGGCACCGACGGGCGATTTCGAAATGAGACCACCGACGACAGCGAGCATCAGTGCGATGGCCGAGCTGATGACGAGGTACTCGCCGGCGCGCAAGGGGATCGCGGCACGCTCCAGTCGTTGCTCGAGGGCACCGTGGGTGTCGACGCGGCCGAAGATCCCGGCGAGGCGCACGGTGACGGCCGACAACTCGCCCCGATCCGGGGTCTCGCTGACCGCTTCCACCGGCACCGTGGCCGTCCCCATGGTGTCGTCGAGGATCTGCGCGATGCTCCGCTGTTTCGTTCGCACGCGCATGATGGCGCCCACCACAACCACGGCCAGGCCTGCACCCACCAACACTGCCGCGATGACGGCCTCCATCTGGGAACTCGCCTGCGACGCCGCGAGAATCATCACCCTCACCTCCCGTCTCGGCGACGGGCCAGCAACTCGTAGACCTCGTCTGACGGCGGCTCGACTCGACCCGGCCGCGCCGGCCGGTGATGGCGCCCCGGTTGCCGGGACTGACCCAGCGACGATGAGTCAAGGTCGTTGCGGAACACGTGGGTCGGAACGTCGATCCCATTGAGGAGCAGCTCGTCGAGGATCTTCGGTCGCAGACCCGTCGACACGAGACGCCCGCCGTTCTCGGACAGGTCCACCCGGTGAAAGATGTCCTGGAGGAGCACCGTGTCGCCCTCCATGCCCTGGAGTTCGGTGATCGAGGTCACGACGCGGCCACCGCCCGGCAGCCGCTGGAGCTGCACGAGCAAACCAACGGCCAGCACGATCTGCTCGCGGATGGCTCGCTGCGGCAGCTCGACCCCGCCCATCATCACCATGGTCTCCAGACGACTCAGGAGCTCGCGAGGCGTATTGGCATGGACGGTGGTCATCGATCCGGCGTGACCGGTGTTCATGGCCTGGAGCATGTCGAGCGACTCCGAACCACGGCATTCTCCGACGATGATCCGGTCGGGCCGCATGCGCAGCGAGTTGCGGACGAGGTCGCGGATGCGGATCTCTCCCGAGCCCTCGGCGTTGGACGGCCGGGTCTCGAGCGTGACGACGTGCGCGCCCTGGATCTGCAGCTCAGCCGACTCCTCAATGGTGATGAGGCGCTCTCCGTCGGGAATGAAGTTCGACAGGACGTTGAGCATCGTCGTCTTGCCGGTGCCCGTTCCGCCGACGACGATCATGCTGATCTTCCCGCGCACGCACGCTTCGAGAAAGACCGCGGCATCCATGGAGAGTGAGCCGAGGGTGATCAGGTCCTGCATGACCAGGGCCCGTTCGGGGAACTTCCGAATGGTCAGAACCGGTCCGCGCAGGGCCAACGGCGGCACGATCGCATTGATGCGGGAGCCGTCGGCCAGGCGGGCGTCGACCATCGGTGAGGACTCGTCGATCCGGCGTCCCACCCCAGCGACCATGCGGTCGATGATCCGCCGGTACTGGTGGTTCGAGTTGAAGACGACCTCTGACCGCTCGATCTTGCCCTTCCGCTCGATCCAGATCTCGTCGTACGCGTTGCACATGATCTCGCTGATGCCCCCGTCGGCCAGGAGCGCCTCGAGGGGGCCGTAGCCGAGGGAGTCTTCGAGCATCTCCTCCACGAAGCGCTGCCGCTCAATCGGTGAAATCCCGATGTCCTCGCGCTCGAGGATCTCGTTCACGGTCGTGCGGACCTGGGCCCGCAGCTCGTCCGGCGAGAGATTGGCCGCCCGGGGTGCGATCTCGGCCAGCACCTTGGCCTGCACCTTGGCCTTGGATTGCAACCACAGCTCGTTGGAGGTGGTCCGGTCGCTTGTTCGGCGGCGCGGCGTCGGTGGCGCCTCCTTGCCCGTTCCGTTCGCCACGCCGGCGGTCGGCCTCAGGCTGGGGATCTCTCCTTCAGGCGCCGCCGGCGGCGCACCTTCGGGAGAGTTCAGGCGATCAGAAAGGCTCACAGCGGTCAGGCCCTCTCGAGTTCAGGAACCTTTTCGGCCCGACTCTTCCTGCGGAACTTCCAGAAGCCGCCGCGCCCGTCCCCCAGTTCAGCAGTGTTCGAGCCGTTGCCGAGGACCGGGCGCACGTCGCCCGAGACGAACTGCTGCATGCTCCCGGCGAGCTTCTTGCCGATGTCCGAGCTGGCGGCCGACACCAGCGCCGGCCTGCCCTTGTTGATCGACCTCATCACCTCACGGGAGTAAGGGAGCGTGGAGATGATCTTGTTGTCGAGCACCTCCTGCACATCGCCGATGTCAATACCGACATCGTCCTCGACCTTGTTCAGAACGACGCCGATGCTCTCACTGCTGATGCGCAGCTTTTCGAGCGTCGTCAAGAAGACCCGCATGTTGCGGATGCTCGGCAGGTCGAGTGTCACCATGCACAGAACTCGGTTCGAGTGGTCGAACGCCGCCAGGACGATCTCCGAGAGCTGGGCCGGGGTGTCGACGACGATGTAATCGAAGTGGCGCCGCAGCGCGGACATGACCTTGTAGACGTCCTTCGGCGCGATCATGTCGGCGTCGGCCGGGCTGAAGGGCGCGGCGAGCACGGAGAATCCGAGCTCGTGGTGCTCGAGGTACTCCTCGACGTGCTCGTCGAGGTTCTCCTCGTCCACCGGCTCGCGAGACAACAAATCGGAGATCGTGAAGCGCGGTCGCAGGTGCAGCGCCGTCGACACCTCGCCGAACTGGAGGTCGAGGTCGACGAGGCAGACTCGCTGGCCGGTCTGGGCGGCCAGGTAACAGGCCAGATTGGTGGCGTAGAACGTCTTGCCGCACCCGCCGCTGGACGAGGCCACGGTGAAGACTTCTGCGAAGTGTGGACGTTCGACGATGACGCCATCCGAGACGACCGGCATCGTGGCCGGGCCCACCGAGCTGGAGATGTCGGCGATATCGAATGCCCGCTGCAGAGCGGCCGCCAGTTGCCGCTTGCTGGTCGGGTACTCGACCAATTCGACCGCGCCCGTCCGGACGATGTCGCTCAGGTTGGCCTTGGGCTTTGGCCCCAGTGCCAACACGACGGCCGGTACCGGGGAGGTCGCCCGCAGGGCGGCCAGCCTGGCCATGCCGGCGTGACTGTCGAAGACCGGACCGGCCACGAGCACATCGAACGGACCCTGCTCGTTGACCTCCTCGACGACGTCGATGACGTTGCTGCTGGTGGCCACTTCGTAGCCGGGACCCAGCGAAGCCTGGATGGCCCGGCTCAGGGCCGGTGAACGGCTGATGACGAGGATGCGGCGGGAGATCATGATCCGTTGGTCGTCTGGTCGGTGCCGATGCACTGACCCACCGGCGGCGGGTTCGTGTCGGCCTGGGTCTGGACAAGCGACACCGTCTCGTTTTGAGAAAGGAAGGCGAGCGTCCTGGCCTGGGCCGAGGTCAGCGCGAGCAACACCGTCTCGGAGCTCGGAAGCGTCCGACCTGCGGTTCCCTTGGTCCCGGACAGTGAGGGGCTCGTGCTGGAGACGTCGATCACCTGGATGTCGGCCATGCCGAGCTCAGTGCACGGGACGGGCAGCGTCGCAGAAGCGGCGCTGTTGTTGGAGACCTTCGTGATGTTGGCGTAGACGTCGACCCGGGCGCCTGGCTGCAGGTAGCCGGCCAAGGCGGTGGTCCCCGGAAGAGTGATCGTCATGGCGTCGAGCCCCACGGGCACCGAGATGGCCGAGGTGCTGGCATTCAGCTCAGTCGCACTGAGTGCCTGACCCTGCTTGACAGCTGTGGAAAGCACCTCGTCGTTCAGAGCCTGCAGCGACGTGAGGTCGGTGGGAACGAAGGACTTGGTCGACACCAGCTGGATGGCGACCCAGCCGTTCGAGACCATGGCCTGCCCAGTCGTTCCGGCCGGGATGTTCTTCTTGGCTACCACGGCAGAGGTCGTCGTCGAGGCGACCGTCTGCGCGTTGTTGTTGGCATTCTTCGACGCGCCGCGCACGCTGGCATACGCAATGACCGAGCCGGCAACGAAGAGAATTGCACCAATCAGAACGAGTATGAGTGTCTGTTTCTTCACAGATCGTTCCCCCTGTCGCAATCGGTGAACAACGCACAGAGCCCGTCTTGCCTCGGTTCCGTTGGTTCGGTTGCACGGTACGACGCAGATGCGTGCAACGTACATAGGCCCTTCGGATCATTCTCCCTGCACGCGCCCCAGCTCGGAGTGCCAAATGGTCCATATGACCTATGTACGGTCAACCCCCGTGGTCACAGAATCAGTGCCGGACGAATCCTGCGACGACTAACCACAACGGTGCCGCGGCAAGGGGGATGCCGACGACGAGGGGGTGCACGTGAAGCCGCGCACACGCATGCTTGCGGAGAGGCTGAAGCGGCGAGCAGATGACGAGACCGGCGCCGAGTTGGTCGAGTTCGCCATTGTGATTGTTCTGCTCATCACGATCCTGTACGGGATCATCACGTTTGGCATGATCCTCGCAGCCCAATCGACCTTGACCCAGGCTGCTGCCGACGCGGCGAGGGCGGGTCTCGTGACGGGTTCGGTCTCGGCGGCGACCACCGCTGAGAAGCAGGCGGGCTCAGATGTCAGCTGGATGGACAAGGGACCTTGCAATCCGTCAGGCACGATCATCACCTGTAACGCGGTCCCGGTCTCGTGCCCCTCGAACGCGAGCATCCAATGCCTCCAGGTCACAGTCACCTACAACTACAACAAGAGCCCACTCTTCCCCGAACTTCCCGGCCTCGGGCTCCTGACGCCATCGACCATCTCATCGACCAACGTCATCCAACTCGGGACCGTCTCGTGAACCAGCTCTGGCGCTGGATCCGGCGCCACCGCAAAGAGGAACGCGGTGCGGTCCTGGTCTTAACCGCAATTTCGATGTTCGCCGTTCTCGGCGCAGGTGCCATGGGCGTCGACCTCGGATTCACTGTGTACGGCAGCCGGCAGGCGCAAGCAATCGCCGACACCGCTGCGGCCGACGTCATTCAGTACATCACAGCCGCCGACCAGCAATCCTCGGCCCAAGCCCTGCAACAAACCCTGAATACGGCCCTGGCCGGCGTTCTCAAAGACAACAACTCGGACGCCAACCTCACCGTGACGCCCATGCTCTACCAGAACGGCACATACGTCGTGCCGTCCGGCTCGCTCGGTTGTGTTGCTCGAAAGCCGCCCAACTCCGCCTTCCCGGTCTGCAACGCGGTGGCCGTCGGGGCAAAACAAACGGTACCTCAGCCGTTCTGGGGCGGATTCAACACGCTCAGTGGACACGCCGGAAGCGGCCTACCCGTCGGCAGTGGCTGTGGGACGACCACGTCCGGCGGGTGCGGGATGGGATGTGCGAACTACACCCCGTGCTTCAGTTGTCCGACCGGCGGTTGTACGACCTGCCCGACGACCGCCTGTTACTCGGTGCAGCCACAGGCATGCTTCTCCATCGGGACCTACCTGGCGAACTACGACACCCAGCAGACAATTCTCCTCAATGACATCCTCGACGAACTGGGCGGGTCGGCCAACATCACCGCGGTGGGGTATCAAGGTCTCGCCAATACCTACGTCACCGTCAATCAGCTCTTGGCCGTCGCGGGGACCGTCTTGAGCCCGACCACCGTCATGACGACACAGCTCGGTGCGGGGACGTGGCTGACGCTGTTTCTCGATGCCGTGGAGAACCAGCAGCAATCGGGCATGTGCAGCTCGGGCACGAGCGAACAGACGAATGCGGAAGCGGCCCTGAACGACTTGAGCGCAACCAATGGAGCAAATGATCAGTTTTCCCTGTGCCAGATGATCTCGATCAACGGATCCACCTGCAAAAATCCCACGATCACCTACGCGGACCTGTCCGAGGGCATCAATGTGCTTCAGGCCTTGACCACCGCCGCCGAGTTCTCCAATGGAGGGAGCGGAATCAGCATCAACATGACCAACGCCCTCAATGGCCTCACGGGAGTGACGGCTTCCCTCTCTCTCCAGGCCATTCAGCCCCCTTCGCTCGCCTATGGTCCCGTCGGGTCCGTGGCGACAACAACGCAGGGATGTCCGCCCCCGTCGGGCACCGAGACCTGCGCCACGACATCCCAGGTTGATGCGTCGCTGTCAGTGAGCGTCCCCGGATACAGCGGAATCTCGTTCACTGTCACCGCGGCAAGCGGTATTGCGACCTTCAACTACGCGGCCTGCGCCTGGACGTCCCCCTACACCCAGCTGTTCGCCGCGACCACCACGGCATCCGCTGCCGTCGCACTTGGCGGTCAGTCCGTGGTCTCCCTCCAGTTCGCCGGCGCTGCGCAAACGGGGTTCACCTACTCGGATTCCCCTCCGTCCAGCGTCGTGCCCCCGAATGCCACCACCGCGGATCCCACTCCCCCGGCGAATCCATCGAACCCGAGGCAACTGGGGACGGACGACCCGACCCCCACCATCAGCGGCGGCACCGCGCTCTGGACTCTTCTCAGCCCGCTCCTCGCTCCCTTTGACGCCGTCTTCGGGCCGCTGCTCCAGGCAGCAGGGGTCACCGTCGGCGGGGCCAACGTTGCCGACCTCGGCCTCGACTGCGACGCCATCGTTCCGACCCAATGAGCGCCTCCATTCCCCTCATCGGAGGCGCGCTCGTCGGCGTGGTTGCCGGTTCCCTCCTGGTCCCTGTCACCCGGAGGGAACTGGCCGCCGCCGTGGTCCGATCGTCTGCGACTGCAAGTGATGCCGCTCCGATCGAAGTCCCGGCATCCGAACACCGGCTCAAGGGCTGGCACTGGGCCACACTGGCGCTGCTCTCCGGCCTCCTCCCGGCATACGTGCTTCACGGTGTCGGCTGGTCTCTCAACGCGCTGCCACCGCTGCTCCTCGTCGTGGGTCTCGTCCAACTCTCCTACTGCGACGTCACGCGTCGCCTGCTCCCCAAGACTCTGGTCCACGGCTTGACCGTCGTCGTCATTGCCAGCGGAATCGCCGTGGCAGCGGACGTGCACGAGTGGGATCGTCTGAAGATCGCTTCGATCGGGGCCCTGATCTTCTTCGTCATGTTCCTCGCCATCAACCTGATGAACCCGCGGTGGATGGCCTTCGGCGACGTCCGGCTCTCCTTCGTGGTCGGATTCGCGCTGGCCTGGGTGAGTCCCGTCGCTCTGCTCGAGGTCTTCGCGGCGGCCAACCTGCTCGCGGCCGTCGTCGGCATCGGGCTCATCCTTTGGCAGCGTGCCGAGAGACGTTCGAGCGTTCCTTTCGGGCTCTTTCTGGCCCTCGGCGCCGCGCTCGTCCTGGCGACCTGGAGCTAGCCCGAGCCCGTCGCGTACGGTTAGCGTCGCTGCGGTGACAACTGCATTCCTGACGTCCGAGCTCAAAGACCGCTGGAACACGGAGGGGTGGTGCATCGTCCCCGAGGTGATCCCACCCGATGAGCTGGCGGCGGCCCAGGACGCGGTGCATCGCTACTTTCCGACTCCGGCGGAGATGCTGGAGGGCGGGGGCACCGAGTCCGGCGAGTGGCACACCTGGGACGCCGCATGGCCACAGTTCCCCTTCCACAGCACGCGGCTCAACAGCCTGGTCCTGCACCAGCGCGTGGTGGACCTGGCCGAAGCATTGCTCGGCACGACCGACCTCATCTTGTACATGGGTCTGGTGACGGCGAAATACGCCAACCAACCGTCCGACTACAACACGTTGCTCCATGCCGACTACCCGAACCACATGCTCGTCGTTCCCCGGCACGACGTCGGGTACCAGCAGGTCGAGTTTTTCATCTACCTGACGGACGTGGCTGACGAGGACGGTGCCACCCGGTTCGTTTCATGGCAGAGGACGAAGGACATCCCCGTGGAACGGCACACGCTCAACTACCTGGAGTACCCCGACCTCTACGAGGATCCGTCGATGGCGGCGGCACCGGCGGGTTCCGTCGTGGCCTACCGCCCCGACGTTTATCACCGTTCTATCGACCACACCGATCCCACCCGGTACCGAGTGATGCTGCATGTGTCGTTCTCTCACCGGAACGCCACGTGGGGCGGCTACCAGGCCTGGCCGCTTCAGGGATTCTCATTCGAACTGAGCAAGTACGTCCAGCAGGCCACGCCGCGACAGCTCGAGCTCATGGGCGTGCCCGGGCCGGGGCACCCGTACTGGAACCCGGCAACCATCGACGGCATGCAGAGGCGTTATCCGAACCTCGACATGGCAGCATGGCGCAAGGCCATGGGCTGACCGCGGGGTCAGCCGCGATGCGGCGAACCGGGCGCGACGAGCGGCCAGGGCATCTCCTGCTCCGCGACGAGCGCCAGATCGAGCAGCAACTCCTCGCGGTGGTGCCCCGCCAGCACCTGCAGGCCGACGGGAAGACCGTCCACCAGCCCGGCGGGGAGACTCATGGCCGGACTGCCGTTGAGGTTGGAGGGTGCCGTCAAAGCCGCGTTGTTCATGATGGCGCGAACAAAACCCACCTCTTCGATGAGGTCGTGGCCAGGGATGGTCGAGGGTGGCGGCCCTTCGGCGGCGAAGGCCACGTCGGGGTGGGTGGAGCAGAGCACGAAGTCGGCCTGGTCGAACAGGTCCGCCATGGCGCCGTTCAGCTGGCGGCGATAGCGCTCGATGGATGCAGCGCGCTCCAGGTCGTAGCGGTCCCGGGCGCTCTGCAGCCCGGCTGCGATCTCGGGGGACAGCTGGGGGATGCAGTCGGGATAGAGATCTCCCAAGTCGGCGACGAGAGACGGCTGGTTCGCCTGGGCCCAGGCCCCTCGCAGTGGAGGCAGGGCCGGCACCACGTTCACCACGCGCAGTCCTGCGGCTTGCACCAACCGGGCTGCCGCAACTTCCACCAGCTCGGCCACCTCGTCCCGGACCTGAGCAATCCCAAGATCGACCACGATCGTCGCCGTCATGCCGACCAGGTCGTACTCACCCAGACCGGCTTCCCAGCCCCCGACCACGGGCAAGCTCAACGGGTCACGACGGTCAAAGCCGTTGCACGCATCGAAGTACCGGGCCGTGTCGCGGACGGAGCGTGTCAGGCACCCGAGGACGGTCGTCATCGGTTCGATGCTGGCCTTGGGTCCTTTGGGAATCCGGCCGTACGTTGCCTTGAGCCCGAACAGTCCGGAGAATCCTGCCGGTCCGCGGATGGAACCGCCACCATCGCTGCCGGTGGCAATGGGGAGCAAACCTCCCGCCACGGCAGCCGCAGTGCCTCCCGACGATCCGCCCGGCGTGCGCGCCTGGTTCCAGGGGTTCCGCGTGGTCCCGTGTATTTGGGTCGATGTGCAATTGATACCGCCGAATTCGGGCGCCGTGGTCTGCGCGGCGAGCAACGCTCCTGCGGTGCGCAGGCGGAACACCGAGGTGTCGTCCTCGTCCGCTACCCGGCCCTCGAAGACGACCGACGCTTCGGTGTAGGGCCAGCCCTCGACCCGTTCGAGCTCCTTCACTCCGAACGGGACGCCACCGAACGGCAGGGTCACATTCGCAGAGATGGCCGCCTCGCGTGCCCTGTCGAAATCCGTATAGCTGAAGGCATTCAGGGGTGACGCTTCGCTGGCGTCGATGCAGGCCTCGAGCGCTTCGAGCGGGGACAGCTCCTTGGCCCGGAATGCGTCGACCAGGCCGCAGGCGTCCCCCAACCAAGGCAGGCTCATCGACGCGGACAGTACCGCCTGGCTGGCCGCCGCGCCGCTAGCCTGCCCGCGATGAGGACGGCCGACCTGACCACTCCGGCCCTCCTCGTCGACGGTCCCGGACTCGAGGCCAACCTGCGGACGATGAGCGGGGCTCTGCCCGGGTCGCGGCTGCGGCCCCACGTGAAGGCGCACAAGTGCACCGCCCTGGCCCTCCGCCAGGCCGCCCAGGGGCATCCCGGGTTTACCTGCGCCACCATCCGAGAGATGGAGGGCATGGCGGGGGCCGGACTTGGTCAGGACCTCCTCCTGGCGAACGAGGTGGTCGATGCCACCCGACTCGGCGAGCTGTCCCGGACGGGGGCACGGGTCACACTCGCCGTGGACTCGGAGGAAACCATCGCCGCGGCGATCCGTGCCGGGGTGCCCGAAGTTCTGATCGACGTGAACGTCGGCCTTCCCCGCTGCGGATGTCCACCGCCGGATGCGGCCCGGCTGGCCGACATCGCCCGGAAGTCGGGGCTGGTGGTGCGAGGGGTCATGGGGTACGAGGGCCACATCGTCGGTCTGGAGGACCGGGCCAGGCGCCAGTCGATGCTCGAAGGATCCATGGCCCTGCTCGCCGAGGCTCATGGCGCGGTCGGTGGAGAGATCATGTCGGCAGGAGGCACCGGCACCTACGACCTCAACACCTGGGCCACCGAAATCCAGGCCGGGTCCTACGCGCTCATGGACACCGCCTACGCCAAGCTCGGGCTCCCATTCGCCCAGGCGTTGAGCGTGCTCTCGACGATCATCTCGGTCTCCAGGGACTGGGTCGTGGCCGACTGTGGGCTCAAGGCCCTGGCCATGGATCACGGCAACCCCACGGTTGACGGTGCGGAGGTGTGGTTCTGTTCGGACGAGCACCTCACCTTTGCCCCGGAGCGGCCGCTGCGAATCGGGGACCGGATCCGGGTCCTTCCCGCCCACGTCGACCCCACGGTGGCCTACCACCAACACCTCTTCGTCGTCGACGACGAGGACGTCATCGATCAGTGGGAGATCGACCTGCGCGGCTGGTAGTCAGAACTCCAGGACGAGCCGGCCCCGCACTCCACCTGCCTCGAGCAGTCGATGGGCCGCAGGTGCCTCTTCGGCCGGGAAGGACCGGGCCACCCTGAGCGTCAGCGTGCCCTGCTCGGCCAGCTGCCCGAGCTC
Source organism: uncultured Acidimicrobiaceae bacterium (assembly GCA_963840435.1). Taxonomy (GTDB): domain Bacteria; phylum Actinomycetota; class Acidimicrobiia; order Acidimicrobiales; family RAAP-2; genus Bog-473. The sequence goes on from CAWIYY010000008.1 coordinate 142,339, forward strand.
GTCGAGCTTGTCGTGCTCTCCCGCGTAGTTCCGCACGAAGACCGGAAGGAACGTGATTCCCCTGCCGTCAGCGCCGCGCCCGTCATAGCCCCGCACCGTGGCGACCCGCCCCCCGTCGCGCACCGCAGGCACGGCCGCCGCGTCCATCACCGCGGCGTCGACGAGCCCGTCGACCCCGTCGACGACGACGGCCCGCACGCGGCGTGCGAAATCATCGCCCCGGGCCACGATCACGTGCGCTCCCAGCGCCCGGACCAGCTCTTCGTCGCGCGGCGCGGCATCCGCGATGACCTGGAGACCCGCGGCCTTGCCGAGCTCCACCGCGTAGCCACCGACCGCCCCGGCGGCGCCAGTCACGGCCAAGGTCTGTCCAGGTTCGAGTGCCAGTTCGTCCAGCGCCTGTCGGACCGTCAATCCGTTCATGGGAATTGTCGCGGCCAGAACGTCGCTGGCCGTGGACGGGCTCCGCACCACCGAGGCGGCCGGAACCACCACCCGTTCGGCGTAGGCCCCGTGCTGACCCAGAGGAACCACGATCGCCATGACCCGGTCCCCCACCCGCAGATCCGTGTCGACGCCGGCGCCGATCTGCTCGAGCACGCCTGCGGCCTCCATGCCAGGCACGTGGGGCGGGAGGACGTCCTTCAGACGATCCGCCCGACCCCCGCTGCGCAGGACGGTGTCCGTCGGATTGACCGTGGCCGCGTGCACACGCACACGGAGCTCCCCGGGACCGGCTTCGGGGTCGGGCAACTCCACCATTCGTAGGACCTCAGGCCCTCCGAACTCCATGATTCCGACGGCGCGCATGACGAAGCCGACACTACGCCGGCCCTGACGCTCAGGACGCCGAGTGCTCGACCTCAGGAAAGTCACGCATTGTGCGCATGGGCGAGGCCAGCAGCCAGACTCCGGCCAGCGCTTCTCCGCTGACCCCGATCCACAACGTCGAACGCAGTCCGATCACCGTACCGAGGAGGCCGCCGATCAACGCACCGATCGGCAGCACCCCCCACACGATGAACCGCATGCTGGCGTTCATCCGGCCGAGCAGTCGGTCAGGACACAGCCTCTGGCGAAAGCTGACCTGGTTGATGTTGTAGACCACCGCGCCGAACGAGACAAACAGCATGCCGAGCCCGAAGAACAGCAACCCGGCCTTGGGCTGGGTCAGAGGGATCAAGAGTGCACCCACGTTGGTCAGGATCCCCACGATCGTGGCCCGGGCGCCGCCAATTCGCCGAGCCAATGGTCCGGCGACGAACGCACCGAGCAGGCCGCCCACACCGCCCAGGGTGAAGAGGAGGCCGATGACGGCCGGCGACGCGTGAACCGTGCGAACGAGAAAGACCACCTCGACGGCCGTCGCCACACCGCTGGCCAGGTTGGAGCTTGCGGTGGTGAAGGCAATGGCGCGGAGGAGTGGGTTCTGAAACACAAAGCGGAGTCCCTCGGCCATGCCGTGGCGGAGGCTCGGATGTCCCCCTTCGGGCACTTCAGACTGCGGCTCGGGTGTGCGGATTCGGGCGACCGCCAGCGCCGACACCAAGAAGCTGATCGAGTCCACTGCCACCGCGTACGAGCTGCCGATTGCTTGGACCAGGCCACCGGCGACACTCGGACCGGCAACGCTGGCCACCTGCGCGCTCCCGGTGAGCTTTGCGTTGCCTTCGACCAGGTGCTCCCGGCCGACAAGAGACGGGAGGTACGACTGGTAGGCGACATCGAAGAAGACGGTCAGAATTCCGGTGGCCAGAGTGACGACGATGAGCTGGGCCATGGTCAGCGCGCCAAGCGCATACGCCACGGGAATGGAGCCGAGCGCAAGGACGCGTCCGAGGTCCGCCGCGATCATGACCCAGCGCCTACGGATGCGGTCGACCCACACGCCCGCGGGCAGGCCGACGATGAGGAAGGCGGCCGTCGAAGCCGCTGTCAGGAGTCCCACCTGGAAGGTGGTGGCGTGGAGCGTGCGCACCGCAAGCAGCGGAATCGCCAGCAGGCTCACCTGCGAACCGAGCTCGCTGACGGTCTCACCGGCCCAGAGCCTCTGAAAATCTCGGTGCCCGCGCAGCTTCCCCTTGACCATCGGAGCGGACCCTACTGTCAGAGACGCTCGGGGCTGGACAGGGCTATACCGGTGCCATGCCGGGCTCTCGCGTGCTCATCGTCGGGGGCTTGGCCCTCGGCGCGTGGTGCGGCTGGCTCAGCGGGTTCCACACCGACACCGGAGCAGCCGTGGCCAGCTGGTGTGTCTCGCTGGCCGTGGTCGTCTTCATCGACCTGTTCCTGTGGTCGAGACGACACACGGAAGGAACCCGAGGCCTCCAACTCTGGCCGGCGGAGCCTTGGCCCCGGCCGGAATCCGGCGGGGCGGGCCGCGCACTGCACGGCCTGTCGCCCTGGCTCATCCTCATCGCGGTGGCCGCGGCCTGGGATGTGCTGGGCATCGACACGGGAACACACCAGGCCCACCTGACAATCAGCGCGCTGGCACAGGCATTTCGTCCTGTCAACGCCGCCTTGTTGCTGGTCTGGATGCTCGTCGGGATCGGCTACGGCGTGGCACGGGCGCGGGTGCCACAGGCGGATGCTCCCACTAGGCCCGCTGGTCCGCAGGTGCTGGCCGTGTCGGTACTCCCCCTGAGAGGACACCCAGAGATGCCGGCCTTGCTCCTGCCGTCCAGCCGTCCGGTGGGCCTGCTTTTCTGGGGCGCTGCGGTGGTGGCGGGGTTCGTCATCGACCAGGTAGCCCGACGGTCGGGCGGGAGATTCGCTACATCGGGTGACTTCGTGCGCTTCGTCTCGACTTCTCTGCCAGCGAAGATTCTTCTGATCGCCGCCTGGACCTTCGCCGGCTATCACCTCTTCGCCCGCTAGTCGGAAGCGCCTGGGACTAGGAGCCCACGAGACTCATGGTGAACGTGCCGCTGCCGCCGATGCCGTCGTAGAAGTGTCCGCCGACCGTCTTGCCGCCATTCGAGGTGGTGCCGACCGCAACCCAGCTGTCCTCGCTCGTGCCACGCGGGAATTGCTCCCCGAGCTTGACCCGATCACCCTTGACCTTGCCGTGGAAGTACCGGTCAGTCGGATCCGACAGCACGGTTCCCGACTGCTCGATATCGAAACGGGCGTGACACTTCCCCGCCGCGAAGTAGCAATCCGTCGAGACGATCCGGTATACGCCGTCGATCTTCACGGTCGCACTCGCTGCTGCGCCGGCCATCGGCACAGGACAGCCGAGCGTTGCCGCCACAGACAGGAGACCGGCGACCCACCTCGTTCTCGTTCGTCGAGGTCGCATGGAGTCGCCTCCTTTCCTTGCGGCAGCGCGTGGCACTCAAGTCAGTCCCTTAAGCATCCGCTCCTGGCTGCGGATTGGCAAGCGAAACGTTGCGAGACCATCCGCCGATGCGCCGTGACCACCTCTCGAAAGTGAACGTGACATGGAGCTTTCCTGAACGCGGTCCCCGAGATGGGTGACCATGATGAAGGACACTTACCATCGGATGATGGATTCGGCGCTGTCAGCATGGGAGGAACTGGACTCGACCTGGCGGGTTGCGATTGATCAAGCCTGGGAGTCATGGGCTGCCGGATCCGCGGGGGTGGGCGCGGTACTGGTCGACGACACCGGATCCGTCGTTGCGAAAGGCCGCAATCGAACGACAGAACAGTCAGCGACACACCTATCGGGAACGATCATGGCCCATGCCGAGATGGACGTGCTGTCCCAGGTGCCGTTTGGCCGTCACATCACTGGTTCGCTCTATACGACGTTCGAGCCCTGCTTCATGTGTGCTGCGACGATCGCCTTCTACAGGGTTCCCTCTGTGCACTTTGGCGCAGCCGATCCGGTCTTCGATGGCCTGCATGACTGGTTTGACACATATCGGTTCAGTGCCGATCGCACCCCCGGACGCGTCAGACTGGGAGGCCCACTTGGCGCCTTCTGTCACGTTCTGCACCTTTCGTGGTTGATCGATTACCCCGCGCCGGCTGACATCATCGATGCGCATAAGCGACTGTCTCCGTCGGTCTTCGAATGTGCGCGCAGAGTCGCGAAGCATGGCCGCAGTCTCCGTCGCCTCGCCGACCAAGGTCAGCCCGTCGTCAAGGCGATCGAAGAGCTCTGGTCGGACCTCTTGAAGTTGAGCGGATAACTCTGGGTCTTGGAACACTCGTGAGTTCCGCTGTGCTGGAGACGTTGTAACCATCTCGGCGGGCGAACGTCTCATGCCCTCTTGCCAACCGCTCAATTTCGGCGTAGGATACTGAGTATGCTACTCCGAAGTCCCGACAAATGAGCATCCGTCACGCTCTGTTGGCCCTGCTCAGCGAGGGTCCCAAGTACGGACTGCAACTGCGCCAAGAATTCGAGGCACGGACCGGCGAGGTATGGCCCCTCAACGTCGGGCAGGTCTACACGACCCTGCAACGCCTCGAACGGGACGGGCTGGTTGAGTCCGACGATCCCCCCGACGACGAGGGAGCCCAGAAGGGCTTCCACATCACGGCGAACGGTGAAGCGGAACTGACGCAGTGGCTGCGCACCCCGCCAGACTTCTCCTCGCCGCCCCGGGACGAACTCGTCATCAAGGTCCTGATCGCCATCGAACTCACAGGGGTGGATGTGCACGAGGTGGTGCAGGTCCATCGCCGCTACCTGGTGGAGCTGATGCAGCAGTGGACTCGCCTGAAAGAGGACGAGTCGAGACTCGATCTGAGTTTCGCGCTTGTCGTCGATGCTGAGCTCTACCGGCTCGACTCGTTGGTCAGATGGCTCGACACGGCCGATGGACGGCTGAAGCGAGCAGCTGTGGGCGTGGACGCGCCGGCCCCGCAGCCGTTCCCCCTCCCAAAATCGCGGCGCAAGGTAGGAGCCCCTCAATGAGCTATCTCGATCTACGCGATGTCTCGAAGGTCTATGGAGAAGGCGCGACAGAAGTGCACGCCCTGCGGCGTGTCGATCTCTCGGTGGACGCCGGCTCCCTGGTCGCCGTCATGGGCGCCAGCGGCTCGGGCAAGAGCACACTGTTGACAATCGCCGGCAGCCTCGAGGATCCCACCAGTGGCGAGGTCTACGTCGGCGACCGGCCACTGTCCTCGCTCTCGCGCAACGGCAAGGCGCGCCTGCGCCGACAGTCAATCGGCTATGTCTTCCAGGACTACAACCTGCTCGCCGGACTCAACGCGGTGGAGAACGTTTCTCTGCCGCTCGAGCTCGATGGCGTCTCCGCGCGCAAGGCCCAGGCTGCGGGGCTCGAATCGCTCAAGGACTTCGGGCTCAACGACAGGGCATCGCACTACCCCGACCAACTGTCGGGCGGCGAGCGCCAGCGGGTCGCCATCGCCCGAGCGGTGGTCGGGGGGCGCCAGCTCCTTCTGGCTGACGAGCCGTCCGGCGCGCTCGACTCCGCCAACGCCGAGACCGTCATGCGCTTGATCCTCGAGGCCTGCCACCGCGGCATGGCGGCCGTCGTGGTGACCCACGACGCGGAGCTCGCCTCATGGGCTGATCGTGTGATCTTCCTACGCGACGGGCGCATCGTCGACCAGACGTTGGCCAACGAGAGCCCAGAAGCGTTCCTCGCCGACCTCCCGAACTCATGAGCGTCGGCACACTCGAGCGGCCGGTCAACCGGTCGGCCCCCGAATCGACTACCGGCGGAGTCCCGGCCCGCCGCGCCATGCTGCGCTGGGCCTGGCGCCTCTTCAAACGCGAGTGGCGCCAACAGCTGCTCATCTTGCTTCTCATCATTGTCGCAGTGGCCGCCGTTGTGGTCGGCTCTGCGGTCGCGGTCAATACACCACCGCCGTCCAATGCCGGGTTCGGCACGGCCCACGACTTGGCCACGTTCAACTTGTCGGCTGCAACGACCAAGTCGCCGTCGACCAGTCCGGCGCATGTCGAAGCGGAAATTGCTGCGCTGCAGCGGCACTTCCGACCCGTGCAGGTCATTGAGAACGAGGAATTCTCTGTCCCGGGCACCAATCAGACGTATCAGCTCCGTGCACAGAATCCGCGCGGCCCCTACGGCGGACCGATGCTGCAGTTACTGTCGGGCCACTACCCGACCGGGTCGAACCAGATCGCCCTGACACCAGGCTTGGCGTCGGAGCTCAACCTGAAGGTCGGCGACACCTGGCCCCAGGGCGGCAAGACCGTCGTGGGCATCGTGCAGAACCCTCAAAGCCTGCTCGACGAGTTCGCATTGGTGCCTCCTGGGTACGTGACCCACCCGAGCCAAGTGAGCGTGCTCTTCGATGCATCCTCCAACGCGTTGAAGGGCGGACTCGCGACAAACGTCACAACTGTTGGATCCGTCAACAACAACGTCTTCGGACCGGAGACCATCGTCCTGGCGTTGGCGACCGTCGGCATGCTCCTGATCGCTCTGGTCTCCATCGGCGGATTCACGGTGCTCGCCCAGCGTCGGATGCGCGCCCTCGGCCTGGTCGAGTCGATGGGGGCGACCGACCGCAACGTCCGGCTCGTCCTGGAGGCGAACGGCGTCATCGTCGGCGTTGTTGGTGCCGTGCTGGGATTCGCCCTCGGCCTGGTGGCCTGGTTTGCTTACCGGCCGCACAATCAGCAGAGCGCGCACCATCTCATCGCGATGTTCGCATTGCCGTGGAACGTGATCGCGCCGTCGATGGTTCTGGCAGTCATTGCGACCTTCTTCGCCGCCAGCTACCCCGCCCGCGCCATCACCCGCGTGCCCGTCGTCAGCGCGTTGGCCGGGCGCCCCGCCCCGCCCCGCCAGATCCACCGCTCACTAGTTCCCGGAATCGTGGCCCTTGTCATCGGATTCGTCTTCTTTTCCCTCTCAGGTGCCTCTGGAGGCGGCGGCGGGGTGAAGTGGTTGATCCCCGGGTTCGTCGCGTTGATCGCGGGGATCATCCTGGTGTCACCGTTCTTCCTGGCCCTCCTGGCCCGGCTGAGCGGCAAGTCGCCCATCGCCGTCCGCCTGCCGCTGCGCGACATGGCGCGGTACCGGGCTCGCTCCGGCTCCGCGCTGTCGGCCATCAGTCTCGGTGTCATGATCGCGGTGATCATCTGTGCCGTGGCCGTCGCCCGCTACTCCAATGTCTTCGATTACGTCGGACCGAACATGGCGGCGAACGCGATCAACGTCTACAGCCCGAACAGCGAAGGCACTCCATTTGCCGTCGGGCCCGGTGCCAACGGCGCAAATGGAACGGCGCCGGCGACGCCCAGCATCGAGTCCCAGGAGGCGACCGTCCACGCCATCGCTTCTGCGGTCGGAGCCACCGCCGTCGTGGAGTTGGAGACCCCCGCGATCAACCTGCAGAACCCAAGCGGCAACGGGCGCCAGTGGAACGGGGCAATCTATGTTGCGACACCGACGCTCCTCCGGGCCTATGGCATCAACCCCAGGTCCATTCCGTCCAACGTGGACGTCCTCACGTCACGGCCCGGACTCTCAGGCTCGGGCGTCCAGCTCACCTCCGGCAGCGGAAAGGGCTTCGGCGGGACGGATGGTGGCGGTGGATTGGGTTCCGGTCAAGGCAACACGAACCCATGTCCGCCCAGCTCGTGCGTCTCTCACCCGGTAGTCCAGGAGGAGAGCCTGCTGCCTTCGGGCACCTCGGCGCCCAACACGGTCATCACCGAAAGTGCGCTCCACAGGCTCCACGTCGCGAACCAGAACAGTCTTGACGGTTGGGCTCTGCAAGCCAACGGAGCGATCACCTCCGCACAGATCACCAACGCCCAATCGCTGGCGGCCAGCAACAGTCTGAGTGTCGAATCGAAGAACGACGCGCCGACATCCGCCGAGATCGTGAACTGGGCCACTGTGTTCGGCATTGCGCTTGCTCTGGGCATCCTCGCCATGAGCGTGGGCCTCATCCGTAGCGAGACGGCGAGCGAGCTGCGCACGCTGACCGCAGCGGGTGCCAGTTCCCGAACTCGGCGCACGCTGACGGCGGTGACCGCCGGAGGCCTCGCCTTCCTCGGCGCGCTACTCGGCACGATTGCGGCCTACATCGGCCTGGCCGGATGGTTCCGTTCGAACTCATTGGAGGGCGGCCTGTCCGACATCATCAATCACGTACCGTGGAGCAACCTGTTCCTCATCGTGATCGCTATGCCGGTGGTCGCCACTCTCATCGGCTGGGTGCTGGCGGGACGGGACCCGGCGGGGATCTCCACACGACCGATGGAGTAGGTGAGAAAACCGAGGCGTTCCGTGACCGCCTGCCGGGTGAGCCGCAGGACAGCCGATAGGGTCTGGGCCGATGATCGATCTTCGCCGATTCACCCAGGCTTCATCGACCACTTGAGGCACAGGCTTCCGGTGGCACCCGCATTGTCATCGGGACGGCTGTGCCCAAGAGTGACGCACGCAGCCGCGCCGCCTACGCTCTCTGAATGAGCCCCCGGATCGATGCAACCCGGCAGTGGCGAGATCCTCGGGCGAGTGTCCGAGTCGGAATCGCAGCGTCACTCGGAGTTGTGGCCGGAGTCGTCGCATGCCTGTTCACGTTTTGGCAAGGAGCGACGCTCATCGGCTGGGACGTCTACTCACTCTTCCTCATGATGTGGATCTGGTGGGTTGTATGGGGACTGAACGCCGAAGAATGTAGAGAACGGGCCAACAGGGAAGACCCCAGTCTCCGACTCACCGAGCTCATGGTCCTCTCTGCGGGAGTCGCCGTGCTGGCCGCCGTCGGGATGGCCCTGATCCGAGCGGGGAACGCCACCGGAGCCACGAAGGCATACCTGATTGCCCTCGGGGTGGTCAGTGTGGCCTTGGCCTGGGCCCTGGTCCATACGATCTTCACGCTCCGATACGCCCGTTCGTTCTACTCCAACCCAGTTGGTGGGATCGACTTCAACGAGGATGATCCCCCTACCTATCTGGACTTCGCGTACCTGGCCCTGACCATCGGCATGACGTTCCAGGTTTCCGACACGAACCTCACCACCAAGGGGATACGACGGGTTGCTCTGGCACACGCCCTCCTCTCGTACCTGTTCGGGGCGGTAATCCTCGCGCTCGTCATCAACGTCGTTTCCAGTCTCCTCCACTGACTCGAGGACACGCCTCCCGCTCGTCAGACCGCCACCGTCGGGACAGCTCGGTCGGGTTCGCCTCGGGGTCACCCATGGGCGCCGTCTTCGCGGGGAGCAGGTCTGGAAGAGATGCACTCTGGCCCTGACCCGTCGGGGTCAGCCCAGTCGGTAGAGCTTCTGCCCGTTCTCGGCGAGAATCTTGCGGCGAGACTCTGGGCGAAGCGTCGCCATCGCCTCACGCACGTGCTCGAGCGGCTTGGGCCAGAGCGCCGTCGGATGGGGAAAGTCGGTTTCGAACATGATGTTGTTCTCGCCCACCTTGTCCACCAGATCCTGAAGATTGCCACGTCCCGTCTCGAACCACATGGTGGCGAACCAGTTCGTCTTGAAGTACTCCGATGGTGCCCGGCCAAGCTCGGCCGCCTGCACGGGGGCGTTCTCGGGGAGTTCCCAGTCCATTGTCTCGAGGATGAACGGCACCCAGCCGATCCCGCTCTCGACGGACACCATCTTGAGCTTGGGAAAACGGTCGAAGAGGCCCGAAAAGATGGTGTTGATAACCACGCGGGCATTCCCGATGAAAAGCATCGAACCGCCGATGGCAGGCTTCACGAATTCATCCTGGGATGCCCAGAAGTACTCGCCGAAGAAGTTCATTGCCGTCAGGCTTGCTCCGATGTGGAAGTGGATCGGGAGTTCGAGGTCTGCGCAGACCTCCCAGAGGGGGTCCCAGGCGACGTTAGCGAGGTCCGGGGACCCGAGGTCTTGGGGATCCGACGTCATGTTGATCCCTCGGAGGCCCAGTTCTGCCACGCGCTGCGCCTCTCGCACGCAAGCGTCGATGTCCCAGGCGGGCAGGATCGGCATAGGGAGGAGGCGGTTGTTCGTGCGCTCTTGAATCTCGGCCCGAGAGTCATTGAAGATCTCGACGCACAGGCTACGAAGGACGTTGTCCTTCACGTCTGCTAGCGCCTGGCCGCCCAACCCGAGGGCGTTGGGATAGAGGACCTGGTGCTGGATCCCCATGTCGTCGAGAACCTCCAGACGAGCGTCGATGTCCCACGCGGCGACATGGGCCCTCTCGAAATCCCACTCGATCATCGATTCCAGGAACGGATGCTTGACGCCCTCCCGGTCGATGGTGCTGCCGCCGCCCGCCTTTCCCAGAGGTATTCCCTCGACGACCCACGTGCGCTCACCTTCGACGTCTTCGACGTGAAGGATCTGGTCCTTGTAGGCAGCAGGGGCCCGCTTCGTCCACAGGTCGTCGACGTCGGTGAAATGCGAGTCAGCGTCTAGGACGGCAAGTCGCTCAGGCACTTCCGAGGCGAGAGTCATGACATCCATCCTTCAGGGTCGACGAGCAGGGGGCCGACTCACCCCCCTTTGGCCTGAGGTTAGCCGGTGGACGTTCTCGTCAGAACGCAGCATCCGAGGCCGTGCTCTTCACCAACAGGTCGTCTCAGTCGTCTTTGCTGGCAGGTGCGCTCCGGCCTAGGGCCTGGTCTCAGAGCGTGGATCTCGTGAGCGCAGTGCAGGTTGACCGGGCCACCCAAACGCTTGGTGATACGCCGTGCCGCTCAGGCTCTACTGAGGCGTGGGCGGGAACGACTCACCTCGGACGGCTCACCTCGAAGCGGTTGCCATCGGGATCGAAAAAGAAGAATCGTTCATTGTCGGCGCCTGGCGCCACTTCGGTGACCTCTACCCCGGCGGCGGCCAGCCGGTCGTGGACAGGGTCAGGTGCACCATCGATGACAACGACGACATAGGACGTAAGGCTCTGGTCGATGCGGTCGCGCTCCGCGCCCGGGGGGAGCTGCCACAGAGTCAGGACCGCTCCCGCCAGGGGAAACGAGGCGAGGCGCTCGGCCGCGTCCTGGGGACTGACGAACACAGGCTCGATTTTGAGCCGGTCCCGGTACCAGGTCACCGATGCGTCGAGGTCGCTGACGCGCAAGACGGTGGTGACCATTGTGACTGGGCCCAAAGCGCCGGCGGTACGGCTGTTCACCGGCCGAGCAGCCAATCGACGTTGCCCCGATACAGCCCGTCGGTGGTCTGGTCCACGGGCGGTCCTCCCGCCGACTGGAAGTCCTCCAACGGACGGGCCAGCCCCTCGGCGTGGGGATAGTCGCTCCCGAACATGAACAGATCCCCAACGGCTGCGGTCAACCGCTGGGGCCGCTCGAACCCGAACGTCGCGATCCGCACTTGGCGTCGCAGGTAGTCGCTCGGGTCGAGCGGCAGCCGATCGGACCTGAGCCCGTTGTACTCGGCATGAAAGCGATAGCTGGCGTCGATGGCCGGAAGGAACTGGGCGAACCACGAGGACGTGAACTCGACCAGACCGACCCGGAGTTCGGGGTGACGTTCGAGCACCCCTCCCACACTCAGGTCCTGGAGGGCGAGCATCGGCGTCACGGAGATGGAGAGGGACATCAGGAGGGGCTCGACCGGATTGGCGTCACTCACGTACCAGGCGTCGTCGAATGGGCGGGCACCGTCGGAGATGTGAAACATCACGGCGATCCCGCTGCGTTCGAACGCTGACCAACATCGATCCAGATCGGGGTGGGAAAAGGGCAGCCCGTCCACCGGGCCGATCGGAACCATGGCCGCCTCGACGCCTCCCTCGGCCAGTACGGAGAGCTGCCCCTCGAGCCAGTCCGGGTCGCGAAGAGAGACGTGTCCCACCGGTCGCAGACGGCCGGCGGCTGCGGGTCGGAGGCCCTCGACCGCCCACCGGTTCCAAGCCGCCATGTTGGCGAGTTGCGCTTCGGGTTGACCTTCGAGGGCGCGCACCCAAAACAGCCCGAAGTTGGGAAACACGACGGCTTCATCGATCCCCTGCCGATCCAGGAGGGCAACACGCGCCGCAGGGTCGACGTCGTGGGCCGCGACGGCCTCCTCGAACCGCGCCGGCGCCGGCTCTCCTCGACGCTGGCGGGCGCGGTACGCCCCCATCGTGGGCACGTCCCCAGGCGCTTGGGCCTCGGCCAGGTGGATGCGTCTGCCGTCGGGAGCGGTCAACCAGGCGTACCCGAGCTCGTCATCGGCGATGGACACGGCGAGCTCCTTGCGACCCGCCGGCAGGTGGTCGGCCCACATGGTTCGGGTTTCGAGCATGTGGGTGTCGGCATCGATCACTCTCACGCCACAAAGCGTAGATTGCCGGACCGATGCCCGTCCCGATCCGGGCGGTGCCGCTCGGGTGCTGCAACAGCGCTGGAATGAGGCGGTCGACGTCCCCGAGCTCGGACTAGAAGGGCTGCTGACCAGAACCTCACGCTCCAACAGCCGCAGCCGGAGAGGTGAAGCAGTTCGAACCCTCGGCCTCTCGATTCGAAGACGTCGATCTCAGTGCTTGGACGAGGCACGTCCAGAGATCAAGCCACTTGGTAACGGTGTCTCGATTGGGAATTGCGGCTACCGAAAGGGGTAGGCCGCGACGGCGCGCTCGAGTTGGGTCCAGACGTGGGCCGGATCTCCCGAAGGTGTGGCGGCCACCACGACGCTGCTGCTGTGGGAGCGGGTCGTGACGTAGCAGGCCACCTCATGGAAGTGGTGGTGATCGATGGTCGTCACGTAATTGTCGGTTACGCAGGATCTCACTGCACCTGCCGTTCCGACCGATTCCGCCGTAGCGTCCTCGTGGACCGAGACGGCGTCGTCGTGGAGCAGGTGGGAGAGACGGAACGCGGCCCAGTCCTGCAGGGTCTCGTGACCCTGACGGGGAGTGACATTGAGGTAGCCCAGGTAGGTCCCGGCCGAGTTGCGAAGCGCCACGGACAGCGTTCCCGGATCGCCCTCGACCGTACGAAACCCAGGAGGTGAGGACAGCGTTCCGAGCCCAGAAGGAACGTTGAGCCGGGCCCAACTCGCCGGCGGAATGGTTGTCGCGAGCCAATCAAACGACCCATGTGGTGCCGAGTTCGCAGAGTCCGAATGAGCAATGCTCGCCTTGGTCGTGCCCACAGCTTGGGCCTTCGACACCGGCCACTCGGCGGAGCCGATGCTGCCCGCCACTGCCACCAACGCCACAGCCGAAACAATCCCGATGGTAAGGCGCGCGGCGAACCGGATGATTGGATTCCGCGTGGGCCGCTGCTGGGCAGCCCGCGTCTCCGTGGATTGAGTCAGCCGAGTCACGTATCGACATACGCCGCGACGAGTTGAAAAGTTTGCCCATCGATTCATTAATCGATTTCTTATGACTCCCAATGAACTCTTGTGCGCGTTCCACCGTAGGTCGTTCGAAGCCCGAGATCGCCAGAGATCAGACGGCAACGGCCCCACACGTTCAAAGGACATCACGTGACCAAACGACTAGGAATCATCACCGCGGTGATCGCGGCTCTCGTGGCGGGCGGTCTGGCTCTCGGGCTCGGCCTCATGTCGAACTCCCACTCCACCGCCATCACACCCGCGCCTGCTGCGCACACCATCACCACGCCGCCAGTGCCGCCGACGACCGCTGTGCGAGCGCCGGCGACAACGCCGCCGTCCACCGTGCCACCTCCGACGCCGACGACGGCACCGACGGCACCTCCGGTGGCTACGGCGCCGACCACGGTGCCACCTCCGACGCCGACGACGGTCGCTCCCGCGCCTTCACCGCCGGCCGTCGTCAACGGTATTGCTCAGGACAATGGCGGCGACCATGACGCCGACAACAACGGAGGGCCGAGCGATGGCGACGGCAACCTCTGATCAGATGACGTTGCTCCGACGCCACTGGAGTCGAGTCCAACGTCGACCCGCCTTCCTCGCCGCCTTCGTGGTCCGTTTGGTGTGCGTCGGTCTGCTCGTCTGGGTGGCCGCCATCCACCTTCACCTGTGGTCGGAGGGATACCGCGACATCCCGACCGTCGGCCCTCTCTTCTTGGCGGACGCCGTGGGCGGCTTCCTGCTGGCGGCAGTCCTCCTGGTGTGGTCGCGGCCGCTCGCCGGGCTCCTGGGGACCGGATTCATGATCTCGACCCTCGGAGGACTCGTCATCAGCCTCAATTTCGGCTTGTTCGGCTTTCGGGAATCGTCGGGGGCGTCCTTCGTGATCGAGACGATCATCTTGGAGTCTGTCGGGGCGGTCGCTTTACTGGGCTGGACGGTCGTCGCCTGGCACGATTGGACCCAGAGCCGGTTCAGTGGCCGCGAGGCCACCTGCGAGTCGGGATCGCCCGCCTTCCCCGGGGCCGAGCGCCCTCTTGGCGCTCTCTAGTCCTCTGACGGTCGGACGTTCCAGCTGGAGGAACCTGGTCCGCTTGGCAGTCGTGGGCTGAAAGACGTGCCCATTGCGAGAGCGGATCTTTTCTCGACAAGGGTCCGCTCAGACTGCGCTTCCGGCTCCGGCCCAACCCGGCTCAGACTGCACCTGGCTCTCCCGGTTTGCCACAGGGCTCAAACCCCCGAGTGCGAATGCCGGGGTCCGCAGATAGGACCGTCCCGGGCCAATGAGTTCTGATTCAGAGTCGGATGACGGCCTTGCCGCGCAGGCCACCACGGCGGAGGTCGTCCAGTACTTTCGCAGCGTCGGCGAGTGCAACGGTAGATCGGATGCGTGCTGTGATGGTGCCGTCCGCGAGCATCTGGGCGACCGTGGCCAGCCCCTCAGGCGATATCAGAGGATTCGCGTTGGAGGAGTGGTTGTGCGCGGTGATCTGGTGCTCAGCAAACCAACCTTCGTCCGCAGCAAAGATCGTCGAGACGAGGCGGCCTCCGGGACGGATGACCTCGGCGTCGCGGCGGATGGCGTCCGGGCCGTTGACCAAGTCAAGAACGGAATCGACGCCGTCGGTATGATCGGCGCGCAGCGCATCGATCACGTCGACGGCCTGGCTGTCGTACACCTCCTCGGCCCCGAGATGACGCGCCTCGTCGGCGTCGCCGCGCACGGTCGCGATGACATGTGCGCCGCGGGAGCGGGCCATCTGCACGGCATAGCCGCCGACCCCGCCGGTCGCGCCCATGACCACGACGTGCTGGCCAACGGTCACCTCGAGCAACTCAACCGTCCGCAGTGCGGTCACCGCCGGAATGGGCAGCGCAGCGGCCTGGTCGTCGGCCACTCCGTCGGGAATACGGGCCAACGGCTCCATCGCGGCTGCAGGGGCGACCGCGGTGTAGTCGGCATAGGAACCGTGCGTCCGCGCCATGCCGAACACACGGTCGCCTGCCTGCAGGTCATGCGCGCCAGCCGGCACACGTTCGGCCACACCGGCGAAGTCAATGCCCACCACGAATGGATAGGACGAGGCCGCGGTCAGCCGTCCCAAGAGGTTGTTGTCCAGCGGATTAACTCCCGCGAACCGCACGCGAATGAGCACGTCGGCATCCGCGGTCGGAACGGGAAGGTCGTGCACCCAAGCAGGCTCACCGAAACGACGGACAGCGAATGCACGCACGCGGACCTCCACACCCTGGCGTCCTCGAATATATCCCCACCGGGAACCGCAGGCCTTCGGCTGCATCCTGGCTGGACCCAGACGACGCCATCAACCGAACCATTGGCGTCGCCACCACGGTCCGGCGCTTGCCCTTCTCGCCCCTAACCCGAGGAAGTCGGCACCGTCACAGGCAGGTCATACGGTCCAAGTAATGACACATCAGACCTGGTGGGTGCGGCGGAGGCCCGGGTCGCTGGGAGCGGTTGGGTGCCCGGTCGCGAGCGGAGGTGCGGTCAGGCCGCGGCGAAGAAGTTCTTGGTCACGGAGAACGAGTTGGACTTGGCTTTTATGCTGACGGTACTCGGCGTATACCAAACGCCGTACGTGTCATCAAAGATGGTGTTGCCCGTGATGGTCACGTTGTACAAGCTGGCATCCGACCACACCAGGATGCCGGTCGTCTCGTTGTCCGCAGGGCCCGGCGGGTCCGCTCCGTCGGCCAGATCGACGTTGTTCTGTCCGATCGTGTTGCCGGTGAAGACGTTGTCGTTGACGTAGGCGTTTGCCTGGTGGCCGTGCACCGATATGCCGGCGAGACCGTTGCCTTCGATCAGATTGCCCGTGACCGTATTGTCGTAAGAGCCGGTAAAGCTCTCGGGAGCGAAGATCCCGACGCCAGCGCCATAGCCCTTGACCCCATTGCCTATAACCACGTTGCGGACGACCAAGTTGTCGTAAACGCCCCCGAAGGTCGGATCCAGCTGACCAGTCGCAGGATTAAATGCGAGGTTATGCCCCGGCAGGGTGATGCCGCAGTCCTTGGTGTTGCCGACGACATAGTTGCGGCGCACCACGTTGCCGTGGTTCGGGCCGAACTCGTCGGTCAGCAAAATCCCACCGGCATTTCCGACGGATCGGTTGCCCCGGACCAACGAGTCGGCGACGCTCAAGAGGTGAATGCCTTCGCCGCAGTCGGATCCACCGTTCGGAGTGCAGGGTAAATACGGTGACTTCGCCTTGTTGAAGCCTTGGTCATTGTCCCTGACTATGTTGTTCTCAATCGCAATGTTCGTTAACGGGGTTCCCGTATAGAGCTGTTTGCCCCCTAACACGGGACCCACGACCGGGTTCGGATTGACCGCCAGAATCCCCTCGCCCTCAGCGCCCAAAACCTTGAACCCCTCCACGGTCACGTTGGAGGATTCGATGGTGATTCCGTTGTAGGGAGCTTGCCCGAGGATGGCGCCGGTCGGCGCTCCCGGGAGCCCGGTGGCGTTGATCGTGGCGGACTCGCCGATAAGTGTGAGCGGGATGGTGATGACGACATCCTCGGCGTACGTGCCGGGACATGCCACAACCGTGTCACCAGAGGCCGCGCTGGCCACCGCGCTGCTGATCGTCGAGAAATTCGCCGTCGCGCACGAGGTGCCGGCGGCGCTCGAGCTCGCGCTCGGCGACGCGTACAATGTCGGGAGTTTGGCGGCGGATGCAGCAGAAGCTTCGGCCATCCCGGCGCCACCGACCGCAACCACGGCAACTCCAGCGAATAACAGCCGTCTGATCTGGTATCCCGTCGAGATCATGTCTCTTCCTCGTTTCAGATCGAGCGCCAACTGTCAACTACTCTTACACCCGGATTGCACTTTCGGCAAGGCTCATTTGCCGATCAATTACGGGTAGCGACACGTGCCAGCGTGACCGCTCCTGGCGCCCCAAGGCTCGCGAGACACGCTGGGAGAAGAGCAAGCGCTCGAGCAGGCGCGCCGTCTCAGGAGCCCGCGTACGCCGAGCCATCAATCTGATCGCGAAGGCAGACCTCGACGTACGCGGGGTGAGCGGACTCCATTCCATGTTGGTCGTCGAGATCCTCGTGACCCGGCTCGCGCGTCAGTCGAGACCAACTGGCCAGACGCGGCCGCGATCGACAACCGCGCCCGACCGTCGGAGACAAACGTCGGTAGCTTCTAAGTGAGTGCAACTACTTACGTAGATCGACGCATCTCCCTCTGAAGACCCGCTCTCACGCGAGTAAAGAACTCGCATGCGAACTGACCGCGCGCCGACAGTCGAAGAAGGACACCAGAAATTCTCAACACAACGGGGAAACTCCGGGTGAAATTACCTAGGCCCCTTTTTCGGGTGCGCTGCATCTGACTGTTCGAAACGTTTCGCGCCGCGTTGATGCTGGCTCCTTCGCACTCGTGTCGATGCGCGGTGATTCCTTTCGTTGTGCGCTTGTTGACACATTTTGTAACCAGTGCTAGGCCTGCGTCTGCATTTGGCGAGCAAAGGGGTTTTGAAATGGCGGCTCGATTCCTTATTCCCGTTCACCGTTGCGGAGGATCGCGGACATCGGTTCCTCGAAAGTTGGCAGCAGTCGCCGCACCGGGTTTGCTCGGCCTGGTCCTCGGTGTGGGCCTGTTTGGCGCCCCAGCGGGCGCGCTGCACCCGAAAGCAATCGTGGAAGGGGGCGCGTCGTGCTCTGACAGTTGGAAAACAGCGGTCAGCGGTTTGTGGACGACGGCCGCCGACTGGTCGACCGGCGCCGTGCCGACCTCGACCAGCAACGTCTGCATCAAGGTCGCCGGCAACTACAAAGTGACGATTGACGGCAGCGCATCTGCCAACAAGGTCATTGTGGGCGGCTCAGCGGATAAGCAGACCCTGTCCATCAACGGATCGCCGTCTTTCAACTCGAGCCTGTCGCTTACTGCGGCAACCGGCAGCAAAATCAGCGCGCATGGTGTCGTCAAGCTCAAGGCGCAGAACGTAGCGGGCTCTGGCTACGCGCTGATCGGAGGTGGTGGCGGAGTCACCATCGCCAACAGCGGGACATTCTCGACATCGGGCGGCGAGGACAGCGGGATCTATCTGAGGGTGAACATCACCAACGGCAGCACAGCCAAGACCAAGATCAACGGGATCACCAGTGAGGACGGCAGCGGTGGCGCCACCACCTTGACCAACAAGGGCACGTTCTCCGTCGGAGCCAACGGCAGCCTGACCCTGACCAATGGGTCGGCGTTCACCCAGACTGCTGGCACCTTCACCAACCACGGAATCTTCACCGAGCAGGGCGGTGTCTTCACCCAGACCGCGGGTACCGACTCCGGGAACCCGGCAACGATCCTCAACTCCAGCACCCTGACGGACGTCGCGGAATCGGGGACCTACACCTTTGACCTGTTGAACGCCAACACTCTCGGCGGCACTATCCCGAGCGGCCAGACGGTGGACATCATCGGGAACCCGACCTACAACAGCAACACCACGCTGGCGGCCAACCTGACCAACGACGGCACCCTCGAGCTCGATGCGCTCACGACCGCCGGCTCCGGCGATGCCTATCTCTCCGGCCCGGCCTTCACCGTCACCAACGCCGGGACCTTCGAGACCGAGGGCGGAACCGTCTCTCCGGACTACCTGCGGACCAACATCACCGATAATTCTGGCGCCACCGTCGCCATCGACGGGATTACCGATGAGGACGGCAGCGGTGGCGCCACCACCTTGACCAACAAGGGCACGTTCTCCGTCGGAGCCAACGGCAGCCTGACCCTGACCAATGGGTCGGCGTTCACCCAGACTGCTGGCACCTTCACCAACCACGGAATCTTCACCGAGCAGGGCGGTGTCTTCACCCAGACCGCGGGTACCGACTCCGGGAACCCGGCAACGATCCTCAACTCCAGCACCCTGACGGACGTCGCGGAATCGGGGACCTACACCTTTGACCTGTTGAACGCCAACACTCTCGGCGGCACTATCCCGAGCGGCCAGACGGTGGACATCATCGGGAACCCGACCTACAACAGCAACACCACGCTGGCGGCCAACCTGACCAACGACGGCACCCTCGAGCTCGATGCGCTCACGACCGCCGGCTCCGGCGATGCCTATCTCTCCGGCCCGGCCTTCACCGTCACCAACGCCGGGACCTTCGAGACCGAGGGCGGAACCGTCTCTCCGGACTACCTGCGGACCAACATCACCGATAATTCTGGCGCCACCGTCGCCATCGACGGGATTACCGATGAGGACGGCAGCGGTGGCGCCACCACCTTGACCAACAAGGGCACGTTCTCCGTCGGAGCCAACGGCAGCCTGACCCTGACCAATGGGTCGGCGTTCACCCAGACTGCTGGCACCTTCACCAACAGCGGGGTCTTCAATGAAGACAACGGCACCTTCACCCAGACCGCGGGCACCGACTCGGGCAACCCCGTATCGATTACCTCCGGCACCTTGACTGACGTCGCGGAATCGGGGACCTACACTTTTGACCTGTTCAACGCCTGCAACCTCGGCGGCACCATCCCGAGCGGACAGACGGTGGACATCATCGGGAACCCGACCTACAACACCAACGCCACGCTGGGGGCCAACCTGACCAACGACGGCACCCTCGAGCTCGATGCGCTCACGACCGCCGGCTCCGGATATGCCATTCTCACCGGCCAGACCTTCACGGTCACCAACGCCGGGACCTTCGAGACCGAGGGTGGAACGGTCTCTCCGGACTACCTGCGGACCAACATCACTGACACCAGCACAGGCACGACAAATATCGACGGGATCACCACTGACGACGCCAGCGGCGGCACAACGACCTTGACCAACAACGGCACTTTGTCGGTGGGCGATGGCGACGCGATCACGATTACCAACGGGTCGGGAGTCACCCAGACGAGCACGGGTACTTTCGAGCCGACGGTGGACGCCACCGCCGACAAGGCCTACGGGATCGTCGGAGGCGCCGAAACGCTAGCTGGCATCCTCGACCCCACGACGGTCGGCTCGCCTGCCTTGAATTCGACCTACAACGTGATCAGCGGCGCCTCGGCGCTCGTGGGAGCGTTCTCTTCGGTCGATGGTGCGTACACGGTCTCGTACTCGACGGGTACGGTCACGTTGAAGGCAAACTGAGTCGACCTCAGCGAACCGCGTTCGCCGGGTCCGCCTGCAGCCCGGAACCCTTTACAGCGTCATCAGCCGTCTAGGTTCCGCCAAGTCCGGCTCTTGAGAAACGCGCTGCTACTGAGACCTTCGCGGTTGGTTTCGAAGGTCACGGGATACAGACGGTTTATGCGTGCGTTACCTGTGCGGCGGACTCTTTCGTGGTCACGCCCAGCTTGGTCAAGAAGCTGCGGTAGTCGGTCTGCACCCATTCCTCGGCCAACCGACCTTCATCGTCGTACTGAAAGATTCCCATCACTTCCCACTCGAAGTGTTGTCCAGTGGGCTCGACTGGACCGATGGGCGAGTCGGTAAAGACCCCGGTGAAGTCACCGGAGAAGGTGGTGCGCGCAGCCATGAAGTCGCCGTCCACGATGATCTGTTCGCGGACGAGGCGCAGCTGGCTGAAGGCGGCGCGCAAGGACGCGAAGTAGGCCCGTAGTTCCTCGAACCCCAGGTCGGCACCAGGCCCGTGGAACACGTAGTCCTCACGGTAGTAGTCGCGGAGCGCGACGTCGTCCACACGAGCGATCGCTTCGTCGCCGATGCGAATCAGATCGCGAGCCAGCGGACTATCAGAGATGAAGCCGGGCATCGGTACCTCCTTGGTACTAGAGTAGTAATAATACTATGGTAGTAATATTACTTGTCAAGTAGGATGGTCCTATGACCGCGGAAGTGGTTGATCGACAGGAGCGACGAAAGCAACGGACCCGGCAGGCGATCCAGAAGGCCGCCCTCGAACTCTTTGCTGAGCGTGGTTACCGCGAGACCACGATCAACGACATCGCCGAGCGGGCCGAAGTCGCGCCCAGAACTGTGACGGTGCACTTCCCCGCCAAGGAAGAGCTGCTCCTCGATGCCGAACCGTTCACACTCGACAGCCTGAGCAAACGTCTCTCCTCGCGACGACCGAATGAGTCTGCGCTTGAAGCACTGCGCGACTGGATGGCGACAACCATGACAGAGGTTGAAACCAATGCGTCCGAACTGGACGAACGCTTCTGGGAGCGGCGGGCCCTGCGAGCGCACATCATCAACAACGAACCAGAGCTTCGAGGCCGCTCCCGCGCCAGCTACTTCCCCTTCGAACGCGCCCTCGCCGAGGCCATTGGCGAAGACCTCGGCCAGTCCGGAAACGGCCTGATCCCGCGCCTCGCCGCGCTGTCAGCAGTCGCCGGCTTGCGTGAGCTTTACGAAAGCGATGAGGCCCAGGCCCTGGCGGTTCCTCCGAGCGCCGCCCAACTGCTCGAGCTTGTGGACGGGGTGATTCGCTTCGTCCATGGCGGCCTTGAGGGAGGTCGGTGACCACTGGACCTACCCGAAGGTCCGGACAACTGAACCTCTTGCTGTTTCTCAAACAGCGACGCGGCACGGGACTCCGCCCCCTGCCATTGTCATCGGAGGAGATCTACCTCCGACGTGAGTCCCGCTCGGCTTGTGAAGACCCTAAGTTCCGTATCGGGGAAGTGTTCCACTAGGCCGATGGCCAGAAGACTGTCCTCTTGAGGAACCGTGATCGGTCTTCTTCCACATCGCTCGTCCCGCTCACCTCGTCAGTAGCGACAATCAAATCTCCACTACCTGTGCAGTCGTTGACTTGGTCCCCGGAGAATTCCCTGGTCAGTGGGCATATCGAAGCGCAACCTCGTCGGCCAACCGAACCGTTGCCTTACAGGGCGTTGAGTTGCGCCTGTTGCGCTGGGGTCAGCTTGATGACGTTCTTGGGGTTGCAATTCCAGATCGACTGCGTGGGATGGGTGAGAGTCTTCTCGTAGATGATCCCATTGGCTTCCAGCCTTTGCATGGCGAAACACGGGGAAGGCTGGGGGTTCTGGTCGGAAAGCGTCAGGTGTGCAATCGGCGCCTGAATGCCTCCAGCATCCCAGTTCTTCACAGCTGCTGCGTGGTTCAGGACGCACGTCACCGTGAGGCTGGCCCCGCAGGCCGAGGCCGACTGCGCCCACAAAAGCCACGACTCGGCCCCCTCCTCGTCGTCGAAGTCGATGGCGTCACCCTTGGCGTATTTGTGCATGATGGTGACGAGCTCCTCGGTCGAGGGGTTGCTCGATGCCATCGCCAGTGGCCACCACCCCGTCTCGACATAGACCGGGGGCAGGCTGGGGTTGGCAGCCACGGCTTTCTGCGTCTGCGAGTTGTCGAACTGTGTCCCCAATATCACGAAGGCAGGGTGGTAGCCGGCGGTGGTCATTGCCTGGGCGAAGGGAGTGAAGTTGGAATCGTCGGCGGGCCATAGCGCTTGGACCCCTTTCGCCTGGTATTGCTCGACGTAGGGCGCCCAGTTCTCCACGGAAACTGGGGGCTCGAGGAAAGCGGCGACTTTCCAACCTTGCGCCTCGGCGGCGAACTCATCCTGCGTTTCGGGTTGAAGGACAGAAGGGGTGTCGCCCGCCCCCATGCCGGCCACCTTGACTGCGTTCGGGTAGGCCTTGGCCAGCGCCCCGAACCATCCCGCGGACACCGAGTCCGTGTTTGCACCGCCTGGGTCGACTTGCAGGGTGGCGAGTTTGGAAGCATTGGAGATGACGTAGCCGCTGATCTGTCCGAGCCCACACTTCTCACGGATCGACACGGCTGGCTGATCAAGGGCCATGCCGCCGCCGACTGCCATGAAGTCACTCTGGCAGGCTGCCGTCGTTTGCTGCGCCGCGTTGAACAGCGCCGCATCACGGTTGTCGATCACGATTTTGCGACCGTTGATGCCTCCCGCGGCGTTGCACCAGTCTGCGAATGCGGTGGCCTGCTGGGGGAACTCCGCCTCGAGTCCCGGAGTAATGGTGTTGGAGGCATCGTTGAACACCGCAATGTTGATTGTCTTGGAGGCCACACCGCGGACGGTGGAGGCACCGCCTGGTCCCGGCTCGCACACCTTGCCGACCCCGGGCCAGACGCCGTTGGTGGCGCCGCTTGACGACAAGGTCCGGCTGGCCGAGGCTGACGCCGCAGCAGTCGTCGACGAGAGTGCGATGAACGTCCCGGCAAGAATTATTGTGGCCATAGCCAACGAGAACGCCGATTTTCCAAGCTTGATCAATCTCGTGCAGAACATCCTCACACCCTCCCCTTGCGATCGGATTGTTCAATCATGAACACATCCGAAGTTGGGCTGTCGCGCAAAAGCTAGGCGAAGCCTCGCCATAATGCATGGGAACGGCTCCTGAGTGCGTCACCACCCCACTCCCGCCACCCGGGTCACCTCACACGTCGCCCTAGACGGTGGTAGGGCAGGGATTCGGCCGCCCTTCATGCGCTGGTGGCGTCTGGTCGTCTCCGGGCATCGACCGGATTGACTCCCCCAGAGATTCTCCTGATAATGAGGGCGTGCGGGGAGCCGAGAGTGTTCTGCCGACTGAGAGCCAGCGCCAAGGTGGCTTGGCGGTCTGGGCGCCATCGATCGTGCCGCCGATTGGCACCGAGTTGAGCGACGAGCAGAAAATGGCCTGCACGTTCCGCATCCTCGCTGACGAGGGATTCTCCGAGCACATTGCTGGTCATATCACCTGGCAACGTGACGGCCAAGACACCTTGCTGGTCAATCCATGGGGTCTTTGGTGGAACGAAATCGCGGCCTCCGACCTGTGCACCGTTGACATGGATGCCAACGTGGTGGCGGGCAAGTGGGATGTGACGCCAGCCATCCACATCCATACCGAGTTGCACCGACGGCGCCTTGACGCCCGGGTGGTCATCCACAACCATCCCTACTCCGTCTGTGTCATGGCGGCGCTTGGACGCTTGCCGGAGCTCGTGCACCAGACCGGCACGATGTACGACGAGGAAATGGTGCTCATTAGTGAGTACGGAGGGGAGATCGACTCCCCGGCACTGGGAGCGGATTTGGCGGACCGGATCGGCACCGCCAGCGTGATCATCCTTGGGAACCACGGCGCCATCGTGACCGGATCGACGATCGAGGAGGCCACCTTTCGGGCCGCTGCGTTAGACCGCGCCTGCCGCTTGGCCTACCACGTGCTCGTGACAGGACTGTCACCGTTGTCGATCCCTCGCAACGTGATCCCGGGCATCAAGGCCTCACTGATCGAGCGCGGCTCCGACGTGTACTTCGCCGGCGCTGTTCGCCAGCTGCTCCGTCGCGAACCAGAAGTCCTGCTGTGACCGCAGACCCTGTCCCGGTCGTGGATGGTACGGCTCAGCTCGGAGGACGCTCGTGATCTCACTTGACGATCTGACGTCGAATCGCAACTTCACCAAGGGCGGCCGCGACGGTCAACATACGGTTACCTTCCTACCCGAACCCCCGAAAGCGGAACGGAAGTACACCGTCATCTCCGCTGATGACCACATTGTCGAACCACCGCATGTTTTCGAGAACCGGGTACCCCGGAGATTCGCCGAGCGAGCTCCGCGGGTCATCGAGAAGGACGACGGAAGCCAGACGTGGGTCTACGACGGTGCGGAGCTCCCCAACGTTGGATTCAACGCGGTCGTCGGTCGCCCGGTCGAGGAGTGGCGGATGGAGCCGGCCCGCTTCGAGGAGATGCGGCGGGGCGCCTGGGACATCGACGAGCGAATCAACGACATGGACATCAACGGGATCTATGCCTCGGTCAATTTTCCTTCCTTCCTCCCGGGATTTGCCGGACAGCGCCTCCAGCAAGTGACCAAGGATCCAGAGCTGGCCATGGCCTCGGTGCGGGCGTGGAATCAGTGGCACCTCGAGGAATGGGCTGGCACCCACCCCGAGCGCATCATTCCCTGCCAGATCCCGTGGCTACTGGACCCCGACGTCGGTGCGGCGATGATCCGCTCGAACGCGGAACTCGGGTTTCGGGCTGTCTCATTCAGTGAGGACCCGAGCCGGCTCGGTTTTCCGTCGATTCACTCGGGACACTGGGAACCATTCATCCGTGCCTGCGCAGAAACCGAGACGGTGATCAACCTCCACATCGGCTCCTCGGGGTCTTCACCTGGGACATCGGTGGACGCCCCACCCGACGTGGCCGGCGTGTTGTTTTTTGCCTACGCCATCTTCGCTGCTGTCGACTGGCTGTTCTCGTTGGCCCCGGTGCGCTATCCGGATCTCAAGATCTGCCTGTCCGAGGGTGGCATCGGCTGGGTCCCGGCACTGCTCGACCGGCTCGACCACATGGACTCGTACAATGACATGTACGGAACGTGGCGTGGGGACGCGACGCCTTCGGAGGTACTGCAAAGGAACTTTTGGTTCTGCGCGGTGGAGGACCAATCGACGTTTCCGCTCCGACACCGTATCGGGGTCGACCACATTCTCCTCGAGTCTGACTACCCCCACTGCGATTCGACATGGCCCCGTACGCAGGCCGTCATCGAAGAGGAACTGGGTGGCCTGCCGGCGGACGACATTCGCAAAATGACTTGGGAGAATGCCTCCGTGCTGTACCGGCACCCGGTCCCCGGGGCAGTGCAACAGGACCCCAACGCATTCTGAGGCCGGCCATTCATTCGGAGTCGGTGACACCGGCCGACCGCGGATCATGAGCCCAAGAGGAACTGGAGCGAGGGCATGGAGTCGTGCGATGTGTCTCACCGTCTTCGGCGCTCTGGATGGCGCGTACACGCTGGCATGTGACGATGTCCCCTCAGACGATGAGAATGGAGAAGCCCTACGTCTCGCTGTTTTTCGGCAAGCGGCTCGCGCCGTCGGGGTGCAAGGAGAGAACGCGATGACCGACAGCTCTGATGTGGTCACGACCGCCGGCACGGTGCGGGGCAGCAGAGAACCGGCCGGGAAATCCGGACGAACCATCAGCGTGTTCCGCGGGGTTCCCTACGCGGCCCCGCCCGTTGGCGCGCTGCGTTTCAAGGCCCCCGAGCCCCTTGAGCCGTGGTCCGGGATCCGTGAGGCCACCCAGGCGGCTCCCTCGCCGATGCAATCGACCAACAACCCCTTCAGCGGCGTCATCCCGGGCAACCTGGTGGGAGCGGTTTCTGAGGACTGTCTGACCGTTGACATCTGGAGCCCGGCGACACCCGGTGAGAACCAGCCGGTCCTGGTCTGGGTTTACGGTGGCGCGTACCTCACCGGCGGAAGCACCCTCGTCACCTACGACGGGTCCAGGTTGGCTGCCGACCACGGTGTCGTGGTGGTGTCGGTGAACTACCGATTGGGAGCGATGGGCTTCCTGTGGCTGGACGACGAGCGCGCCGAGGCTAACTGTGGCCTGAGAGATCAGCTCGCCGGTCTGCAGTGGGTCCGAGACAATGTGGCGGCCTTCGGGGGAGATCCCTCGAATGTCACCGCGTTCGGCGAGTCGGCCGGGGCCGGTTCTCTCCTGCACCTGGTCACCGCTCCGGGAGCCGCCGACATGCTGCACCGCTGCATCCTGCAGAGCCCGGGTGTCGACCTCACCTTGCGCCCCGACGACGCATCAAGAGTGACCGACATCTTCTTGAGCCACGTCGGTGTGGACCGCGGAGAGCTCGAACGGCTGTGGGACCTGCCGGCGCAAGCGATCGTCGACGCCCAGGAAACGACGCTGTTGGAAACGCTTTTCACCGTGAGCTCCATGCCCTTTCACCCTGTCGTCGACGGGCATTTTCTGAGCGCCACCCCATCGGCGGCCTTTGCCAACGGCGCCGCCGCCGCTCTCGATCTCCTGGTGAGCTGGACGGCAGACGAAATGCGCCTCTACCCCAACCCGGCGGCCGACGAGGCCGGTATCGAGGGGATTACTGGGTGGGTGCAGCACTACCTCACCGGCCGCAGCACCAGCGACCCCGGCCGGGACCGAGCCCGGCAACTGGTGGCCTTCTACGAGGACCTCATGCCGGGTCGCGGATCCTCGACCCCTGCGGACATCTACGCGGCGATCCAGACTGATGGGATGATGCGGCTCCCCGCTCGCCGGATCGCCGACGCGCACGCGGCGAACGGCCAGGGAGCGACCTATGTCGCCCAGTTCTCCTGGGGTGCCCACGTGGAAGGCGAGACCTGGGAGCGGGGCGCCTTCCACGCCATCGACCTCCCGTTCACCTTCGGCACCCTGGATCGGGCCGGTTGGGCCGAGTTCCTGGGGGCGGGCCCGGACGCCGAGCGGCTGGCTCAGTGGCACATGGCCGCATGGTCGAGCTTCGCCCGTCTCGGCGACCCGGGCGCTCCGTTCGCTCACGGTCCGACCGGGGAGCCCGGTCCGTGGCCCCGCTACGACAACCACCGGCGGGCCACGATGATTCTCGACACGACGTGCGAGGTCCGCGACGACCCCCTGGCCGTCATCGCGGACGCTTGGGATGGCTTGTGGTCAGCCGACTCTCGGGCGCCCTCGTTAGGGGTCGGGTGACTCCCGCGAAGGAAGCGTTGGGCTGTACCTCAGGGTGCCTCGCCTCGAGGCACGTGACGAAGTTCCGAACATTGCGGGTGCTTGCGCGGTCACGGCACAGGTGCACGGCGTCGGGGACGGGCATGATCGGACTGCCGGCGTCCGGACGAGAACCCAAGCCGGTAACGCTGCTGGTAGCGTCCCGCGCCGCGGCCGATCCGGTCGCGTGACAGGTCGCCCCGAGGAGATGTGATGGGTCAACACCTAGAGGGTCGCGTCGCAGTGGTGACCGGAGCCAGCCGGGGAATTGGCAAGGGCATCGCCCTTGAGCTGGGAGCCAATGGGGCAACGGTCTATGTGACCGGACGCACGACCGCCGACGGAGGCATCCTGCCCGGCACGGTAGGCCAGACGGCGAAGGAGATCGACGAGCTCGGAGGCCAGGGCATCGCGATGGCGTGTGACCACCGCGACGACGACGCCGTGGCCAAGGTTTTCGAGCATGTGCGCGCCGAGCAGGGACGCCTCGACATCCTCGTCAACAACGTCTTCTCCTCTCCCGATCTGGCGCCTTGGTTGGGCAAGCAGTTCTGGGAGCTGCCGATCCAAGCCTGGGATCAGTGCATCGATATTGGCGTGCGTTCGCACTACGTCGCCGCCGCGTTCGGTACGCCTCTCATGCTGGAAACCGGGCCCGGGTTGATCGCCAATATCTCGTCGCCCGGCGCCGTTGCGTACTCGCACAACGTTCCCTACGGCGTGGGCAAGGCGGCGGTCGATCGTCTGAGCCACGACATGGCCGTCGAGTTGCGCCCGCACGGGATCGGGGTGGTCTCGTTGTGGCCGGGCATTGTGGCGACGGAGATTTTGGCGCTGGGAGTGCCCAGCAACGCTGAAGGCCGCCAGATCCTGAGCCTCCCCGGAGAAGGCGATTTCGATCTGGCGGACGCCGATTCACCGCGCTTCGCTGGACGCGCCGTGGCCGCGCTCTTCGGCGCGCCCGACATCATGGACCGTTCGGGTAGGGCCTTCCACGTGGCAGACCTGGCCGAGGCCTACGGCTTCACCGATATCGACGGGCGTGTCCCGCGCACGCTGATGCCAGGCCGGGCACAGCAGCGACATTGAGGTTCTCGTACGTCCAATGAACGGTCGACCTCAGCCTTCATCATGGCCTCTCCACTTCTATTTCGATACAGTCACGTAGGGTTACGCTGTCAAGGCCTGCTTAGGGGGTGGTCGTGCGATTTGGTGTGTTCTTGATGCCCGAACCGTTCCCTTGGTCCAACTGGACGCTGTCGTACGACCTGAAGCTCGAGGAGATGGCGCTGGCCGATCGACTCGGCTACGACGAGGTTTGGGTGGGCGAGCACCACACCGGCGCCTACGAGAACATCCCCGCTCCCGATATCTTCATCGCCAAGGCGTCGGCGCTCACCCATCGGATCCGCCTCGGTACGGGGACGATCAACCTGCCCTATCACGACCCCTTCATGGTGGCCGAGCGGCTCGCCTTCCTCGACCACCTGACCCACGGGCGGCTCATCTACGGTTTCGGCGGCGGTGGCCTGGTCAGCGACAAACGCTTCTTCCAGCTCGACCCGAGCGAGGGAACTCCCCGCCTCCGGGAAGCCCTGGACATCATCGAGGCCCTCTACGCGTCCACTGACTACATCAACTTCGACGGCAAGTTCTGGGACCTCGACCACAAGCGCATCCAGGTGCGGCCGTACCAGGAGTTCCCGCAGTTCGCCATCGCCGGTATGTCCGGAGTGCACAACTTCGACCTGTGCGGCAGCCGCGGCTACGCGGCACTGAGCATCTATTTCACGCCCGTCCGGATCGAGTCCAATCCGGGCATGCCCGACCTCCGGAGCCAGGGGGCGGCGCTGGCCGAGGCGGCGGATCGATCCGGGCGGGACCCGGAGCAGGCGCGCCTTGATTGGCGAATCTGTCGCGAGGTCTACGTCTCGGACTCCAAGAACGCGGCGATGAGCGAAATCAGGGAGAGCTTGCTCCAGTCTTACGACTACCTGTTCAAGATCGGCCTTGCCCCCCTCATGAAGCGCGACGCGGATATGCCCGATGCAGATGTCACCTTCGACTGGATGGTCGAGAACATTCCCTGGATCATCGGCTCGCCGGCGGACTGCAGAGCCCAGATCCACGACATGAACGACGACCTCGGCGGCTTCGGGACGCTCCTCTTCAACTCCCGCGAGTGGGTCACGAGCGACCGGTGGAACCGGTCCCTCGAGTTGTTTGCCCGCTACGTCGCCCCCCACTTCACCCGCCGAGACGACCAGCGCTTCCGCACCGAACTGGCGAACGACGCTCTCGGCGGAGAATGACTCGAACACTTTGGTCCCGGCGCATCCCCGCCTTCTCCGCCTCAAAGCACTCACCGACGCAGCGAACCATGCAAGTCCGCCATCTGGAGTTTCAGCGATTCGCCCCGGCATAGCCCTCACCGCCAACTCGTTGACATGGTGCGCCCAGCGCTTGCAAGGGAGTCCACTTCCTGAGCTGCACGCATGGCTGCGTAGCGCTCATGGGTACTTCTTGGCTCCCCGAGAACGTAAAGACACGCTCGGGCAGCGTCTTGGCGTGCCTATCCACGGATTGGCACACACCTCCGGTCGGCCGGCTCTGGCAAGGTGCATCCGTTGGCGTTTTCCTGTTGGCGAAGATCACATTCCTCGGCGACTAGAGGAACGTCCCTCCGACGGCTCTCGCAACGCCAAGGAAATCGCTCCTGCACTCTGTCCGGCGAGCCTGCTCGCGATTCGTCGGGTTAGCTCCAAATCGCCCCCGAGCGTAGGAATAGCGTAGGAGTTCGGGACTCTCTTCTCTGCGCGGGTGGCCAGCCTGGCACCAGATGGCAGCCGGCTCGACGTCACCGCTCACCGCTTCGTAGCGGCTGATTTCGAGTCAGCCAGCTGCACCACTCGGCCACACCCTCTCCGGTGCGAGCACTGGCCAGAATGATCTCAGCCAAGGGATTAACCGCGTTCAGATTGGCGAGAAATGCGTTCAGATCAAATTCCAGGTGTGGCAACAAATCGATCTTGTTCACCACGACGACATCTGCAGCACGGAACATCACGGGGTATTTCAAGGGCTTCTCTTCGCCCTCCGTCACAGCGAACACCATCGCTCTCGAATGTTCGCCAACCCGGAACTCCGCCGGGCAAACCAGGTTTCCCACGTTCTCGATGATCAACAGGTCGATGTCTTCCAACGGCAGACGAGCCAGACCGGACTTGATCATCACCGCATCGAGATGGCACTCCCCTCCAAATCCCGCGCTCGTGTTCACTACTGAGATAGCAGTCGCACCCGCCCCTTCAAGCTTGTCAGCGTCGAGGCTGGTGGCAATGTCGCCTTCCAGCACACCAATCCGCACTGCTTGACCAAGCGTCTCCAGGGTCTTTCGTAGGAGCGTCGTCTTGCCGGCACCAGGAGACGACATCAGGTTCACAGCGCACACACCGGACTCCGCGAAGCACCTCGCGTTGTCGTCAGCTATCCGATTGTTCTCTGAGAGGAGATTCTCCAAGATCGTCACCCTCGTTTGACCCGTTTCGGCGTACCCGGAATGGTCCCCGACGTTGACAGCGCCATCTGCGTGGTCAGGGGGACGATGCTCAGAATCGTGCTCGTGCGTATGAATCGTCCCCTCGGCGTGAATGTGAAACCTCCCCATTGCTACGCGTCCACCAGGTCGATGGATACAAGCAGGAGCTCTTCGCCGCTGAGTAACTTGACGTCGAATCCCTCGCATTTCCCGCAGACCAGAATCGGCAGGTCGAGAGTGGTGCGCGCTCCGCACTTCGCGCACTCGACCACTGCCGGTATCTGCTCGATTACCAGAGCGGCATCCTGCAGGTCAGTGGCGCTCGAGACGACCTCCCAGCTGAACTGGAGGGCATCGGGTACCACTTGGCGCAGATGGCCGATCTGCACGGTCACCTGGGACACAGATCGTCCTTCCGCGTGCCTGACCGCCGTGTTCGCAATTGCGTTGCAGATGGAGAGTTCGTGCATTGCGGGCACCTCGAATTGGATCATAACTGGCGATTTCAACGAGCGGGACTACCTTGGCGACGGAGCGGACGACTACTCATCACGTTCTCGTTTTGCTGAGGGGCGGGTGGGCAATAAGGGTGGATTGACCCTCGACGTCGTCGAGTTGGCCAGGCCTAGGATGTTCTCGGTTGTCGGCGCGGCGGGAGCCAGCTCCCAAAGGTGCGTACAGCGGGCCGTCCCAGGGTCTTGCCACCAACAAGACCGTGAGTAGCTGGAGAATCCATGGTCGACACGGACGAAACAGGCGACATTGGACGAGATGCTCTTCATCACGCCGCCCCAGCGGGCGCCCTTCTTCGTGCGATCATCGAGTTGAGCGATGATGCGGTCATCACTTGCGATGCCGGTGCCGTAGTCACCTTCTTCAGCGATACCGCAGAAAGGCTGTTCGGCCGTACGTCGAGCGACGTCGAGGGTGGTCCTATCAGCACCCCTTTCGCCCCACACCTCCAGCAGGAGGTTGACGAGGTGATCGCAAGGGTGGGAGCCGGTGAACGTATCCGGCATTTCGAGACCGAGATCGTACGTCCCGACGGGCTCCCTATACCCCTCTCCCTCTCTTTGGCACCGTTGATCGATCATGATGGTCTGATCTTCGGGCGGGTGGTCGTGGCACGCGACGTGACCGAACAGCATCTCGCTCAGGCAACGATGGCAGAAATCGACGTCCGGCTCGAGGAAGCGGAGGCGCTCTCTCACGTCGGCAGTTGGCTCTGGGACCTGAGGACGGGTGCCATCCAGTGGAGCGCGGAGTTCCACCGTATCCACGGGATCGACCCATTGGACTTCTCCGGAACGCTCGAGTCGTACATGGAGCGGATCAGTGATACCGATAGCGACCGGGTGCGGAACTCCATGATCGAGTCGGTGGGCTCGTCCCGGCCGCTTGACCTTGAGTATCGGGTCATCCACCCCGATCAGAAGATCCACGTCGTCTGGGTGCACGCAAACCCGACCCTTGGTTCGGACGGTAACGCCGTCGGCCTGCGGGGTATCGGCCAGGACGTCACTGATCAGGCCGTATCCCAGGACGTCGCTCCATCAAATTGAGCGTTCCGACCTGGCGAGCGACCAGCGAGTTCGACTTCAATCCGCTGAGCTGATCCGGTGGCCAACGTCAGCTCGATCCGGACCCGCCGGCGCGAATCACGATCGAACCCGATTCAGTCGTCGTCGGACCGCTCCGCTTCCGCGTAGAGGCGTACGCGCACGTCCGGGAAGATGCGGAGCATCAGCATCGTCGGCGACGGAAGTGCGAAGTCCCGGATATCAAAGGCTTGCTCGCCGCTGATCACCATGCGATCGTCAGATGCGGACTCAATCCGCACTGTCCCCTCCGTCCGGCGCGTAATGCCGTGGAACGTCAGCTCACCTCGGAGGCGGTATCGCCAACCCGGAGCACTTGGCGTGCATTCCTTCAGCTCCACCTTGGCGGTCGGAAAACGCCGGGAATTGATACGGCGGTGGAGTTCGGCGTCATAGAGCTTGTTGCCCGAGCTCAATCTCGTCATGTCGATGGTGAGCCAGCCCGTCGGAGGGATCTCAGTGTTCACCCCGGCATCCCCCATGGCGGCATACAGCGAACCGTGGACCCCGGTCGTGCTGAAGCAGATGGGTCCGACCGTCGAACGGGCATCGATGAGCACCGCCGATCTCTCGGGATCAAGGACGAACAGGCCCATCGTCGGACTCCCCGCGAGAGCGTCGGCCTGAGTATGGCTCGCATCCGACTGCGACCCGAGTTCGCCAGTCAATTCACTCATGGAGCCCGACCGGTCCGGCCCCATTGATCTGCCCGCCCGTTCGACGAAGTAGGAGTTGGCGTCGTCGCTGTCATTGTCCGGCGGCATCATCCGTCGACGCCACAGAGACGTCGTCGACACCGGTGACCAGGCCAGGTCCAGTTCGGGTACCCATCCACCCTCGACTTCGGACAGGACCGAGTCGATCGTGGCCGTTGCCTGGTAGCGCCGGATGACCTCGCCCAAGTGTGCGTGCTCCTCTCGGATCACCCCCATCCACACCCGGAGAACGCGCTCCCCCAGCGGTGTCACTGAGTAGACGCGGCGCGCCTGCCCGGGTTGGCGGTCATTCGGCGATACCTGCACCAGTCCGTCGCGTTCGAGCTGGGCGAGTGCGCGGTAAACAGCTGGACGGTCAACATGCCCGAACCGGAACTCGACGAGGCGCGGCACCAGGCCGTATCCATACCCCGGTTGCTCAGACAGCAGGAGAAGGATCGCGGGCAGCATGAAGCGGCGAGGTGGCGCCAGTTCGAAGCGCGCCACACTGCCGGTCGCCGACGACCCCCCGGCCCGCTGTTCCGTGGCCATGCACCCTTGATCCTCGTCCCCGCGAACGCAGAGTGTCAATGGCCCGACTCTGGGCTCGCTTCCGGAGGAGGGTGCAAAAGACACTCATTTACAGCGGAAGGAAGCAGCCTGACACTGCAATGAGCCGTGCGTCCCCGCGCGGCCAGGACCGGGGAGGGCACATTGACGGTGACTGACACTGCGACCGAAGAAGCGGTGGTCCATGTCCTCTGGATCAACGCCGGACTCAGCTGTGACGGCGACTCTGTCGCGCTTACCGCTGCGACCCAGCCCAGCATCGAAGAAATAGCGCTGGGCGCGCTGCCTGGACTGCCCAAGATCGCCGTTCACTGGCCGCTGATCGATTTCGAGTGTGGGCCAGTCGGAGGCGCCGACGACTTTATCGAATGGTTCTTCAAGGCGGATCGAGGGGAACTCGACCCCTTCGTCCTGGTGGTAGAGGGGTCCATCCCGAACGAGGCAATAAAGAAGGAGGGCTATTGGTGTGGTTTCGGGAACAACCCCGATACCGATCAGCCGATGACCACGAGCGAGTGGCTCGACCGCCTGGCACCAAAAGCACTTGTCGTGCTCGCCGCCGGCACGTGTGCCAGCTACGGGGGCATCCATGCCATGGCCGGCAACCCCACCGGGGCCATGGGAGTCCCCGACTACCTCGGATGGGGTTGGACATCCAAGGCCGGCATCCCGATCGTGTGCGTGCCAGGTTGCCCGACGCATCCAGACAACCTGTCGGAAACGATCCTCTATCTCCTCTACCAGGCCACCGGCCAGGCGCCCATGATCCCGCTGGATGACTCATTGCGACCCCAGTGGCTGTTCGGTGCCACCGTCCACGAGGGCTGCGACCGAGCCGGATACTACGAGCAGGGCGAGTTCGCGACGGAGTACGGCTCGCCGAAGTGCATCGTCAAGCTCGGCTGCTGGGGACCGGTGGTCAAGTGCAACGTCCCCAAACGAGGGTGGATCAACGGAGTGGGGGGCTGCCCGAACGTCGGGGGAATCTGCATTGGTTGCACCATGCCCGGGTTCCCTGACAAGTTCATGCCGTTCATGGATGAGCCGCCAGGAGCGACGGTGTCGACGACGGCGTCAGGACTGTACGGAAGGGCCATCCGCGGGCTGCGCAAGATCACGCTCCACACGCTGGACGACGAGCCCAGATGGCGGACACCGGGGAGCGAATTGACGACCGGCTACAAGAAGACCTGGAGGTAGGGCGCATGGCCACCAAGAAGTTCACCGACGACGCCAACGGGTTGGTGGAGATGGCGTGGGATCCCATCACCCGCATCGTGGGAAGCCTGGGCATCTACACCAAGATCGACTTTGGCAAGGGGAAAGTGGCGGAGTGCCACAGCACGTCCTCGATCTTCCGGGGGTACAGCATCTTCATGAAAGGAAAGGACCCCAGGGACGCTCACTTCATCACCAGCCGGATCTGTGGGATCTGTGGCGACAACCACGCCACCTGCTCCTGCTACGCCCAGAACATGGCGTACGGGGTCCGCCCACCCGCCCTGGGCGAGCAGGTCGTGAACCTCGGCGAGGCCGCCGAGTACATGTTCGACCACAACATCTTCCAGGAGAACCTTGTGGGAGTGGACTTCTGCGAGAAGATGGTGGCCGAAACCAATCCGGGCGTGCTCGAGCAGGCCAACAGGACCGAAGCGCCACATGCAGGTGCCCACGGCTACAAGACGGTTGGCGACATCATGAGGTCTCTCAACCCCTTCTCGGGCGAGTTCTACCGCGAGGCACTCCAGGTCAGCCGCTACACCCGGGAAATGTTCTGCCTGATGGAGGGGCGTCACGTCCACCCGTCGACCCTCTACCCCGGCGGCGTCGGGACGACTGCCACAATCCAGCTTTTCACCGACTACTACACCCGCTTGCAGCGATACGTCGAATTCATGAAGCGGGTCGTTCCGATGCATGACGACCTCTTCGACTTCTTCTACGAGGCCCTGCCGGGTTACGAGGAGGTCGGCCGGAGACGGATCCTGCTCAACTGTTGGGGAGCATTCCAGGATCCCGAAGTCTGCAACTTCGACTACAAGGACATGACCAAATGGGGCCGCGCCATGGGCGTCACCCCTGGCATCGTCGTCGACGGCAAGCTGGTTACGAACGACCTCGTCGAAATCAATCTCGGGATCCGGATACTGCTCGGTCACTCCTTCTACGACGACTGGGAGGACCAGGAGATGTTCGTCACCCGCGATCCACTCGGCAATCCGGTCGACCGACGGCACCCCTGGAACCAGCACACCAACCCCCAGCCGCAGAAGCGCGACTTCGACGGGAACTACAGCTGGGTGATGGCACCTCGCTGGTTCGACGGCAAGGACCACCTGGCGCTTGACACTGGAGGCGGACCGTTGGCCCGGCTCTGGTCGACCGCCCTGTCGGGTCTGGTGCACACGGACCACCTGGACGCAACCGGCACGAGCGTGAAGATCCACCTGCCAAAGACCGCCCTCGAGGGACCGGTGGACCTGGAGTGGAGGATCCCCCAATGGTCCAACACGATCGAGCGAGACAGGGCCCGAACCTACTTTCAGGCCTACGCTGCCGCCGCGGCACTGGACTTCATCGAGCTGGCGCTCAAGGACGTCCGAGCAGGAAACACAAAAACATGGGAGCCCTTCGAGGTGCCCGATGAAGCGATCGGTTGCGGGTTCACGGAGGCGGTGCGTGGCGTTCTCTCCCACCACATGGTGATCAAGGGCGGAAAGATCGCCAACTACCACCCCTACCCGCCAACCCCATGGAACGCCAACCCGCGCGACAGTTATGGCACTCCGGGGCCCTACGAGGACGCGGTGATTGACACGCCGATCTTCGAGGAGAACACGAGAGAGAATTTCAAGGGCATCGACATCATGCGATCCGTACGCAGCTTCGACCCCTGCCTGCCCTGCGGTGTCCATATGTACCTGGGCAAGGGCAAGGTGCTGAAGAAAGTCCACTCCCCCACCCAGATGGCCCACGCGGACGAACTGTTCTGATCGGACGGAGAAATGCCTGAGGCCCAGAACCTCCGAGCGAGTGGTGAGCGGATCGAGCAGGCACTGAACGAACTGCAGGCCTCGGCCGACCCTCATTCACTCAACTTGGCAGAGGAGCTGCTACGCCTGGTCTCGGACCTCTACGGCGCCGGGCTGGTCCGGATGGCAGAGATCGCCGGGGCACGGGCGCCCGAGCTGATCAGCGACTTCGCCGCCGACGAGCTGGTCGCCAGTCTCATGCTGGTACAAGGTCTGCACCCTGACCCGCTCGAAGTGCGGGTGGAAGAAGCACTGGAGTCCGTCCGGCCCTTCCTGGGACGGCACGGCGGAGACGTGGAGCTGCTTGCGGTCGACGACGACCGAGGCGCCGTCAAACTTCGACTTCTGGGCAACTGCGACGGGTGTCCGTCCTCGGCCGCAACTTTGCAGGGTGCCGTCGAGGCCGCCATCATGGAGATGGCGCCCGAGGTGACTCGGATCGTCGTCGAGGAGCCCAATGTTGCCACCACGCCGGGCGTGCCGGTCGCCCTGGGAGTGAAGCCGCTCTACGACGCGTGCCCAAGCGAGGTGGCGATTCGATGACCGACCCGATCGCGGTATTGCAGCGCATCCGGACCAGCACACCTGTGCCTCAGCCTGCTCCTTTGGAGGAGGTCTGCGAGTTGTGCTCGGAGCCCATCGCGAGCGAGCACCGACACCTCGTGGACCTGCGCTCCCGGACCCTGCTCTGCGCATGCCGCGGTTGCTTCCTACTCTTCGAGTCGGAAGGGGCGGGCGGCGACCACTTCCGTAGCGTGCCGGAGCGATACCTGGCGTTCGGCGACTTCGAGCTCACATCCGCCCAGTGGGACAGCTTGCAGATCCCAGTGAGCGTTGCCTTCTTCTTCCTCAATTCAGAACTCCAGCGGGTCGCCGCCTTCTACCCCGGCCCGGCCGGCGCGACCGAGTCGGAGCTCCCGCTCGAGACCTGGGCCGATCTGGTCGCAGCCAACCCGCAGCTCTCCACTATGCAACCGGACGTCGAGGCTTTCCTTGCCCGTGCCGCCAGTCAGCGCGGCGATCGTGCCGCCGAGTGCTACCTCGTTCCAATCGATGCGTGCTACGAGCTCGTCGGCCACCTCCGGATGCTCTGGCGCGGCTTCGACGGCGGCAGCGAAGCCAACCAAAAGCTCCACGACTTCTTCGCCGACATCAGAGCCCGCGCACAATGACAGACCTGCAGTTCGAGGTGGTCGACGCCAGGACCGAGCCGCATGCTGCCGTGCCGACGATCCTCTTCCGGACCCGGGCAGAGGAGGCGGACGGCAAGCGTGTGCACGCGGCGGCCCTGAGGTGCCAGATCCGTATCGAGCCGCAGCGGCGACGCTACAGCGAGCAGGAGGAGGAGAAGCTCTACGAGCTGTTCGGCGAGACCCCCCAATGGGGGAGCTCCCTCCGTCCTTTTCTGTGGACGCACGTATCGTCGATGGTGGGCGGGTTCGACGGGACCACGGAGTTCGATCTGCCGGTCGAGTGCACCTATGACTTCGAGGTTGCCGGCGCCAAGTACTTGCACGCGCTGGGTACGGGCGACATCCCGCTGATCTTCCTCTTCTCGGGAACCGTCTTCACACAGGGCGCCTCTGGGTTCTCGGCCGAGCCGCTCTCCTGGACGACCGAGTCCTCGTACCGCATGCCCGTCGCCGTCTGGCGCAGCACCATGGACGCCTATTTTCCCGCGAGTGGTTTCATCCGTATCCGGCGCGACACGCTGGACGATCTTCAGCGCTTCCGGGCCATCCGCGGCCTCCCGACCTGGGACCAGGCCTTCGTGGAGCTGCTCAAGGAGGCCGAGGAAGGCCGACAATGAGCGCGACCGCGGCGAGAGCCCCCCACTTCCCCCCGGAGCCCGTAGAGGACCGCTTCGAGACGGCGAGAACCGTGGCCGACGCGGTCCTCTACGAGGGCTACGTCCTTTACCCGTACCGGGCGTCCTCCCGCAAGAACCAGGTGCGCTTCCAATGGGGCGTACTGACCCCGCGGGCCTACAGCGAGAAGGAAGGGTCCGAGCGCTGGTCGGCCCGAACGGAGTGCCTCGTCGACCTCGCGGGGCGACCAGAAACCACGATCCTCTGGGTGCGCGTCCGGTGCCTGCAGACCCAGCGCCGCAGAGTCGAAATGCGCTTGGACGGGGAGGGTGCCGCCCTCGCCTCGCCTGCGTTCGGACCCGTCGACGTCCTCGAGGTGGAAGGGACGTCCCACGTCGAGTGGGACGAGGCAATCGACCGCGTGGTCGACCTGCCTCCTCTCGTCATCCCTACGGCCGGTACCGCGGCCGACGAACTGGGGTTCCACTTTGAGGGCGGATTCGAGACCGAGCCCGTCCAGACGGCTGACGGCGCCATGGTCGGTCGCTTCGTCCGCGAGCGCATCCCCGTCGACGGGACCGTCCGAGTCGTCGCGGCCCGCGCAAGGGACGATTCGCCATACGTGAAGGCGACGGTGACCGTTGAGAATGCCACCCAATGGAGCGACGACCGCTCACCGCGGGCGGCCGTCGTGGCCCAGAGCCTGGTGGCCGTGCACACGATGTTGGCCGTCGATGGCGCCACATTCGTCTCGCTGCTCGATCCTCCTGTCGATGCCGCCCGGGCGGCCCGCGCCTGTCAGAGCGACGGCACCTATCCGGTCCTCATCGGCCACGACGACGTGGTGCTCTCCTCGCCGATCATCCTCTACGACCACCCCGAGGTGGCGAATCAGAGTCCTGGGGATCTTTACGACGCGCTCGAGATCGACGAGATCCTGGCGCTGCGGGTGATGACGCTCACAGACACGGAGAAGGCCGAGGCCCGGGGGACGGACGCCCGCGCCGCCGCAATCATCGACCGTTGCGACTCTCTGTCACAGGAGACGATGAGCCGCCTCCACGGGCAGATGCGCCCCGTCGAGCCGGGGTGGTCATCGTTGACCACACCCGGGGCGGACACCCCACCCTGGTGGGACCCGGCGTCCGACGAGTCGGTCGATCCATGGACGGATTCGGTCTGGGTGGAGGGCATCGAGGTGGCGCAGGGGTCGGCCGTCCGGCTCCGCCCTTCCGGACATGCGGACGCGCAGGACATGTTCCTCGAAGGCCGGTGCGCGACCGTGGCCGGGGTGTTCGCGGACGTCGACGGCGGGGTCCACCTCGCCGTCAGCCTCGATGACGACCCGGCGACCTCTGAACTGATGTGGCAGGGCCGCTACCTCTACTTCCGACCCTGCGAAGTGGAGCCCATGTCCGACCGGCGCAGCGGACAGGCCCGGTCGTGAACGACCGCGTCCTCGTTGCGGGCATCGGGAACGTCTTCCTCTCAGACGACGGATTCGGCGTCGAGGTCGCTCGCCTAATCTCGAGCCGGGTGCTCCCCGAGGGCGTCCGCGTCGAGGACTACGGGATCAGGGGCATCCACCTCGCCTACGACCTCCTCGAGGGCTACGACGCGTTGGTCCTGATGGACGCCGTCCCCATGGGAGAGCCTCCGGGGACTCTCGCGCTGATCGAACCCGAGCGGGACGACAGCCTGGCAGGGCGTTCCTCGTCCCACTCCCACGGTGGCGGCGTCCCGGCGGTCGACGCCCACACGATGAACCCGGACGTCGTCCTCGCCACCCTGGCCCACCTCGGCGGCTCCGTCGAGCGCGTCGTCATCGTCGGATGCCAGCCCGGGGATCTCAACGAGGGCATGAGGTTGTCCTCTGCCGTCCAGGAGGCGGTCCCCGCCGCAGTCGACCTGTGTCTCGAAGTCGTTGCCGACCTTGCTCAATCCGCCGAAAGGGGAGTCCACCGATGATCCGTCGATTTCTTGCTTCGCTGCTCCTGGCCGCGGTCGCAGCACTGGTGATCAAGTCGCTGCCCGACATCGCCCGCTACCTCAAGATGCGGGAAATGTGAGGTGAACCTTGTCGGGTGCGTGTTCATCGCATTGATCGCCCTGGCGGTTGTCGCCCGGTCGCTTCCCGACATCCGTCGCTACATGAGAATGCGGCGGATGTAGCTGTCGTGACCCGCTACTCCATCGTCCCGGACCGCTCGCAAGTGTGGATAGACGCCCGCTCCAATGTGCACCCGATCCACTCGAGTACGAGCGGCCTCGAGGGTTACCTCGAGCTTGACTTGGCGCCATCGGGGGCGGTCGATCCGGCGGGGACGCCGGCGGGACGGCTCTCGTTGGCTGTCGACCGCCTGAAGTCGGGCAACCGCATGGAGGACCGGGAGCTGCAAAAGCGGATCGATGCCAGGAAGTTCCCCAGGATCGAGGGCCAACTGGGACAAATCACGCCGAATGGATCCGACGCCAGCTACCGGGTGAGTGGCGAAGTGACGTTTCGCGGTGTATCACGCCAGCACGAGGATCGTATGGACATCACCGCGGTGGACGACCGAACCATCCGACTGACCGGTGAATCGAGCTTCGACATCAGGGATTTCGGGATGCAGCCGCCCAAGATGCTTCTCCTCAAGGTGGAGCCGAAGGTCCAGGTGCGGGTGGAGATCTACGCAGTCAAGGACGAATAGGAGACGCAGCAGCCATGTGTCTTGGAATACCGGGGCAGTTGAAGGAGATTTCGGATGCCAACGGACACCTGGCGCGCGTGGAGGTGTCGGGCGTGACGAGAATCGTCAACATCGGCCTGCTCGAGGACGAGGCCCTGAGGCCCGGCGACTGGGTTCTCATCCACGTGGGGTTCGCCATGTCAAAGATCGACGAGGCCGAAGCTGAACTGGCCCTGGCCTCCCTGCAGCTCATGGGCCAAGCCTACGACGACGAACTGGACGCCTTCTGGCGGTCGAAGATCTCGAGTGAAACCGGAGGTACGTGATGGGAGTGGTCATCGGCGTCATGGTCGGCTACGCGCTCGGATGTCGGGCCGGCCCGAACGCATGGACCGAGTTCGAAGAGGCCTGGCACGCCATCTCCACCTCGAAGGAGGTCAGGGACTTCGCTGACGGGGCACTGGCGATTGCCCGCGATCTACTCGAGAAGAGGGTCGAGGTCATTACCGGCATCCTCGGTGCTCCGGACGACTCCTCACGTTTGCGCCCCGTGGCATAGGAGAACGCCAGGAGGGAGGGCTGACCCATGAGGTTCGTCGACGAGTACAGGGACCCGACGATGGCCGGTGCGTTGGTGGCACAGGTCACCGCGCTAGCCGGTGACGACGAGTTCAAGTTCATGGAGGTGTGTGGCGGCCACACCCACACCATCTATCGGCACGGGATAGAGCACGTCCTTCCGGCGAACGTCGAGCTCGTGCACGGCCCCGGGTGCCCGGTCTGCGTCATCCCCATGGGGCGGGTGGACGACGCCATCGCCGTCGCCCAAGAGCCCGACATCATCTTCACCTCGTTCGGCGACATGATGCGCGTGCCCGGCAGCAAAGGCAACCTGCTCGAGGCCAAGGCCGGCGGGGCGGACATCCGCTTCGTGTACTCGCCTCTCGACGCACTCCGGATCGCCATGGAGAACCCGGACCGCAGCGTGGTCTTCTTCGCCGTCGGCTTCGAGACAACCGCTCCGTCGACCGCGCTCACGCTGCTCGAAGCCAGGGCTCAGGAGGTCACGAACTTCTCTGTCTTCTCGAACCACGTGACGATCGTCCCGCCCCTCCGAGCCATCCTCGAGTCCCCGGACCTCCGTCTCGACGGGTTCCTCGGTCCCGGGCACGTCTCCACGGTCGTCGGGCAACGGCCCTACCGGTTCGTGCCCGCCGAGTACGGACTGCCGCTCGTCACCGCTGGCTTCGAGCCGCTCGACATCCTGCAGACCATCGCCATGCTGCTCACCCAGATCCGCGAGGGCCGCTGTGAGGTGGAGAATCAGTACTCCAGGGTCGTGCGCGATGCGGGCAACCCTCGCGCCCTGGCCGTGCTCGCCGAGGTCTTCGAACTCCGCCCTCACTTCGAGTGGCGGGGGTTGGGTTTCATTGCACAGAGCGGCCTCAGGCTGCGGGCGGAGTTCGCTGCCTTCGACGCCGAACTGCGTTACTCCATTCCGAATATCCGGGTAGCGGATCCCAAGGCATGCCAATGCGGCGAGGTGCTCAAGGGCGTGATCAAGCCATGGGAATGCAAGGTCTTCGGCACCGCATGCACCCCCGAGACCCCCATCGGGACCTGCATGGTCTCCTCGGAGGGCGCGTGCGCGGCGTACTACAACTTCGGCCGGATGCACCGCGAGGCTGCGGTCACGCTGGGCCGACGCAGCGGATCGCCGGCATGAGCGGGATGGCCACGTCGCAGGCTGCGGTGCGACTCCGCCTCCGTGTGGCCGGACTGGTCCAAGGTGTTGGATTCAGGCCCCACGTGCATCGGCTGGCCACCGAGCTCGAGCTCACCG
Organism: uncultured Acidimicrobiaceae bacterium; assembly: GCA_963840435.1. Taxonomy (GTDB): domain Bacteria; phylum Actinomycetota; class Acidimicrobiia; order Acidimicrobiales; family RAAP-2; genus Bog-473. The sequence goes on from CAWIYY010000008.1 coordinate 185,799, forward strand.
GCCACGTCGGCAACGACACGCGGGGCGTGTTCGTTGAGATCGAGGGCCCGGAGGGAGCGGCGCAGGAATTCATGAGCCGCCTTGTCACGGATGCTCCCGGTCCGGCCCGTATCGACGACGTGTTCGCCCAGCCGATGGCGCCAAGTGGCGGTGCGGGCTTCTCCATCGTCGAGAGCCGGGGCCAGGGCACCGTCCGGACATTTGTATCACCCGACCTCGCAACCTGTGACGACTGCCTTACCGAGTTGTTCGACCCCTCGAACCGTCGGGCGCGTTATCCATTCACGAACTGCACGAACTGTGGGCCTCGCTTCACCATCACCCTCAATCTTCCCTACGACCGACCCAATACGACGATGCGCGGATTCGCCCTGTGCGACGCCTGCGCAGCGGAGTACCACAATCCCACCGATCGTCGATTCCACGCGCAGCCGATCGCTTGCGCGACCTGCGGCCCGCGCCTATGGCTAGAGGATTCGGCCGGATCAGATCCGATCGTCGGATCGGACGCAGCCATTGCGGCCACCCAGGCGGCGCTCGCGCGTGGAGAGATCGTCGCGATCAAAGGTCTCGGCGGGTACCACCTGGCCTGCGACGCAACCTCTGACGCCGCCGTGGAGCGGCTCCGGGCCCGGAAGCATCGCTGGCAGAAGCCGTTCGCCGTCATGGCCCGTGATCTCGAAGTGATCCGCAGACTGGCCCACGTCGACCATTCGGAAGCGGACCTCCTCACATCGGCCCAGCGGCCCATTGTCCTCCTGCGCCGGCGGAGAGGCCTGGCCGAATCGGCTATCTCCGAGTTGGTGGCCCCGGGCAACCCCAGGTTGGGTGTGCTGATCCCGTACACGCCACTGCACCATCTGCTCTTCGCCCCAGTTCCGGGATCCGGTCACCGGGCCGCGGCGCCCGACGTGCTGGTCATGACAAGTGGCAACCTCACCGACGAGCCGATCTGCTACGAGGACGACGACGCCCGCCGACGATTGGGAACTATCGCCGACGCGTGGTTGTTGCACGATCGACCCATCCACGTCCCGTGCGACGACTCCGTGCTCGAGGTCGACCCGGACAACGGGAACGAGTTGCCTCTGCGACGTTCACGGGGTTACGCCCCCCTGCCCCTCCGGCTCCCGTTCTCGGTGAGGCCGACGTTGGCGGTCGGGGGCGAGCTGAAGAACACGTTCTGCCTCGCATCAGGCAAGGACGCCTTCATGAGCCAGCACATCGGAGACATGGGCAGCATGGAGACGTGGGCGGCCTTCGAGCGCTCGACCCGCCAGCTCGCCGGCCTGTACGGCTTCGGGGCGCCCCAGCTGGCCGCCGATGCGCACCCCGGCTATCAGACGAAGCGGTGGGCCGAGGCCGCTTCGTCGTCCCCGGTGGCCGAGGTACAACACCACCACGCCCACATTGCGTCGGTGATGGTCGAGAACGGGGTGCCCGTGGGCGAGCGCATCATCGGCATCGCGTTCGACGGGACGGGATTCGGGACGGACGGCACGATCTGGGGTGGGGAGGTCCTCCTGGCCGACTACGGCGGCTTCGAGCGCGTCGGGCACCTCAAGGCGGTGGCACTGCCCGGTGGCGATGCTGCAATCCGTCGGCCATGCCGCACGGCGCTGGCGCACCTGCGAGTGGCCGGAATCGAATGGGCGGAAGACCTGCCTCCCGCGGGTGCCGTCTCGACCCGGGAGCGGGCGGTGCTGGCACGCCAGCTGGAACGCGGGACCGGGTGCGTGGCGACGTCGAGCATGGGACGCCTCTTCGACGCGGTGAGCTCCCTGCTCGGCCTCCGCCACCAAGTGACCTACGAGGCGGAGGCGGCCCAGTGGCTGCAGTGGGCGGCCGAGGAGGCGCTGGACCAGGGCATCCCTGCCGTCCCATACCGCTTCGCCCTGACCGGCGAGGAGTTGGACCCCTCCCCCGTCCTCCGGGCACTGGTTGAGGACGTTCGACGCGGTACGAGCACCGCTGCCATGGCTGCCGGCTTTCACACCGCCGTGGCCCATGTGATCGGCGACGTAGCCGAGTGCCAGCGGGCCCGGGCGGGCATCGACGTTGTCGCCCTGAGCGGCGGCGCCTTTCAGAACACGCTGCTGCTCGTTCTCGCTCGCCACGAGCTCGAGGCACGGCATTTCCGCGTCTTGACCCATCGTGTCGTGCCGCCGAACGACGGCGGCCTCGCACTTGGACAGGCGGCGATCGCGGGCTACCGTGCCGCCCGCGGCCGGGACGGCTGAAGGCGTGACGGGCGTGGGCACCATCGAGGGTCCGACGAACGGCGCTGGACCGGCCGAGGACTTGGCGCCAGCCGCCCTGGCCCTGGCCCGGCGGTTCGCCGCGGGCGGCACTCTATGGTGTGTGGCTCCGCAGTGGGCCGCCCACGCCCGTCACGTCGCCGTGGAGTTCATGCACCCGGTCATCGTGGGCAAGCGTGCGCTGCCGGCGGTGAGTGTCGACGGACCGGCGGCACCCGAGTCCGTGCGCCTGCTCTCCCGGCCCGGAGACCTCCTCCTTTGCGTAAGCACGGCGTCCGACCCGGTGGCCCGCGAGCTCATCACCCGGGCCGACGCCTGGGGCCTGACCAGTCTCTGGCTCGGTGCCGGACCGAGACCCGGGCGAGCAGGAGCCGACCCTCGCGCCGATCACGTGGTGTGGTTGGACACCGCAGAACCGGCCCTGGCCGCGCGCTCAGGAGACCTTGTGCTGCTCTATCATCTGCTCTGGGAGCTGACTCATGTCGTCTTCGAGCATCCCGGGCTTCTCACCCAGGAGCCTGATCGCACCGAGGACGTCTGCCTGACCTGCTCGGACGAGGGCCAGGTGGCCGAGGTCCGCGCCGTCCTGGCCGGGGGACGGGTCGAAGTCCTGACAGGCGGACGGGTCGAGCAGATCGACGGCCGGCTGGTGGAGGGCCTTCGGCCCGGTGACCTCGTGTTGGTGCACGCCGGGATCGCCGTAACCAGCCTCGCGGTAGGGGGCGCCGCATGAACGCCGAGCCGACAGGCTTCCTCTACCCCTTTATCGAGGCGGAGGAACGGGACTCCGGCGCCCTGGTCACGGACTTGGTCATGTCGGCCCGAGGGAAGATCGAGGAGTCGGCCTCCCTGCGCTCCGAGACGCTCGCACGGTGTGACGAACAGGTGATGCACGCCGGGTTGGCGATGGCGGAGCGCTTCTCCCGGGGCGGACGGCTGTTCAGTTTCGGAAATGGGGGCAGCGCGACGGATGCCCAGGGAACGGCGGAGCTGTTTCGCCGACCCCCTCACGGATGCCCGCTTCCCGCCCTCTCGCTGGTCGACGACCAGGCGGTCCTCACCGCGCTCTCCAACGATGTGGGGTTCGAGCTTGTCTTCTCCAGACAGCTCATCGCCCATGCCGGTGAGTTCGACATGGCCCTTGGCTTCTCCACAAGTGGCGACTCGGCGGACATGCTGCGCGCTTTCAAGGAGGCGGCGCGCCGAGGCCTCCTCACGGTCGGCCTCTGCGGCTACGAGGGATCCGGCATGGCAGTGAGCGATGCCGTCCACCACTGCCTGGTCGTGCGCTCCGAGAGCGTCCACCGGATTCAGGAGGTCCAGGACGCCCTGACGCTCGCCTTGTGGGAGTCCGTCCAGCTCCACCTGCAGTTGCCCGCGCGCGAGGGCGTATCGGGACACGAGTCGTGACCGATGCCGCGCCCGAAACGGTCGCGAGCAACGGCAACGCCGCGCCGGGCGGCAAGGAGGCTGCGGTCTTCGAACGCATCGAGGCGTTCCGCCGTCGCCGGCCCCGCCTGCGCGACGAGGTCGTGACCCTGGCCCACGGAGCGGGAGGCAAAGCGTCGGCTGCCCTGCTCGACGCCGTCTTCCTCCCCGCCTTCGCGCCCGAAGACGGGGAGGGGCATCATCGGCCAGCCCAGACCGACGCCGCCCTGGTCGAGCTCCCCTCGGGTGAGCGTCTGGCCTTCAGTACGGACTCCTACGTCGTGAAGCCTCTGCGCTTCTCCGGCGGTTCCGTCGGGCACCTGGCCGTGCACGGGACGATCAACGACCTGGCCATGATGGGGGCCCGCCCGATCGCCATCTCCGCGGCCTTCGTGCTCGAGGAGGGTATGGGGATCGACGTCTTGCGCGAGGTAGTCGCCGACATGGCCGAGGCGGCCGCCATCGCCGGAGTCCCCGTGGTCACCGGTGACACCAAGGTGGTCGACCGTGGAGCGGCAGACGGTATGTACATCACGACCGCAGGCGTCGGTATGGTCCCAGCGGGCCGTGACCTGGCCGCCGCCAGAGTCACCGTCGGCGACATCGTGCTCGTGTCGGGCACTATGGGCGACCACGGGACTGCGGTCATGCTCGCCCGGGGCGACTTGGCCCTGGAGGCGGACATCGCGTCGGACACGGCTCCGCTCCATCGCCTTGTCGAGGATCTTCTCGTAGCCGCGCCCGGCACCCGCTGGCTTCGCGACTCGACCCGCGGGGGCGTGGGCACGGTGTGCAACGAGTTGGCGCATGACGCCGACATCACGGTCCTCCTGGAAGAGGGATCCATCCCGATTCTGCCCGCCGTCGCCGCCGCCTGCGAGCTGCTGGGGATCGACCCTCTCTATGTGGCCAACGAGGGGAAGCTCGTCGCGGTGGTACCACCGGACCAGGCCGATGCGGCACTCGGAGCGCTGCGCGCCAACCCATTGGGGGCGAGTGCTGCGCGCGTCGGCGAGATCCACGCCGAGCCCCCTGGGATCGTCGTGCTCCGGACCGCCATGGGCGGGACCCGCATCGTCGACATGCTCGTGGGCGACCCGTTGCCTCGCATTTGCTGACCCTTGGCCATCACTACTCCACGTGCAGGACGCGGTGAGATGTCGAACAGTCCGAGTGGTCATAGTGGATTCCTTTCGAGCGGACGTTGCTTCCAACGTCAAGGTGTCCGCTATTGGCCCGAGCCGGAGTACTCAGGTTCGCCGACGACGGCGCGACTCTGTTCGCACTCAGGTCGTCGGATTTTGGCGAGGAATCAGTTCTCGGCCACTTCGCCGACTGGCAGCACCTGGCACTCCGTGCGCGTCGGGTCGCTCTCAGGCAACAGGAATCGCCAAAAGATAGTTCCCGATTGGTGGCCTTCACAATCCAGCCAATTCGGTACTCCGGGATCCTTGTGAGCAATCACGATCCGATAGCTTCCGTTGGGTTCCAGTTGAATCTGGGACTGATTGAGGGACGATCGCCGAGAGCGATATTCAAGTGTTTGCATGTGTCGATTCCACAACATGACATTGGCGAAGGGGCACGATGGGAGGGTCCCGGTCATCACGAGTGCCTCGTCGGTGTCGAGCCGCCATCGCCCCATGGCGTAGAAGATGTCAGCGGCACCCGGCACCGGAAGACCGGAATCTCGAAAGCTGAACGGCACCGGGAGCACGTTCGGCTCCTGGGAGACGAAAGGGACTGGTGACGGGGTATTGGGCAACGACTGTCCGAGCGTTGTTTGCCGCAGAAAGGCAATACCCTCCCGCATTCGTTCCGAGAACACCTCGTCGTTCAGGGGCGCTGGCGGATCCAGGTCTTCGATGGTCTCGATTTCGATGCGCACTGATACATTCATGTCGTTCTGAGCAGACGTGCCCAACTGGAAATAGCTGCGTACGACGACGCAGTAAGCATCAGGGTCAAGGCGCAACCAATTGCCAGGCTGCTCGGTAGCGCTGAGCGTCAAAGAGTACGAACCATCCTCGTCGATCTGAAACTGTCGATCATTGACGTCACCGAGAAGTGGCCCGGCCAACGCCCCGTCCGGAGCTCTCCCGTGGATGGTGAACGACGTGTAGCACTCAGTGTCGACTCGCCCGAAGATCCGATACGAGTATGAACCCGAGATTCGGGCGTAATGGTAGATGGCGTCGGGATTGTCACCCTGGAGTTTGCGAGCGGGCGAAACGATCAACGCCAACCTGGGATGTTCGGGGTCAGCCTCAAAGAACAGCTCGGACGCCGCTGAGAGCAGCTGTCCTACATACCTGTAGCCCTCGACGACGTCTAGTGGCTCAGTGAATCGCTCGTTGCTGAGCACGTAGCCATCCCGAATGAGCTGAAGGGTTGCGATCAGCTCGTCGAATGCCGCTGTGGTCTTGGGAGCCTGGTTCATTTCACAGTCAGTCCGTCGTTCGTGCCAAATTGGGTCTGCATCAACAAGAATGCGGTGCTCTGAGGTGAAGATACCTTATTGGGGGTAAGCATAATGAGGGCCGATTCTCAGCTAAACAAGGCTTCGCTCCTTGTTCGTGCAGCGGATGAGACGGGATTATCGGACTTCGGGGAGGACTCCTGGGAGGAAGGATTGGATCGCCTTCTCCACTCACTTCATGTCGAAGGTGATCTGAGCGAAGTCGGCGAGGGGGTGGCTGCGGCCATGATCACCGATTTCCTCAAGAGCCGGCTTTGGGTCATAGATTGGCACCACCGCCACCCGGAGATCGGCACAGCGATGGTCTCTGATCCAGTGTTGGTCATCGGCCAGCCGCGAACCGGCACGACGATACTTTTCGATCTGTTGGCCCAAGACCAAAGGTTCCGCGTACCGCTCACATGGGAAGTGGCGCAGCCACATCCACCTCCGGAGACCGCGACGTACCACACCGATCCCCGTATAGGCGACGCCGCCATCGCAGAAGCCATGTCCGAAACCCTGAATCCTGGCTTTCAATCGATCCACCCGTCTGGGCCACTTCGGGGCCAAGAGTGTGTGGCCATCACAGCCGGGGACTTCCGAAGTCTGCTGTTTTCGACTGCCTTCCATGTGCCGAGCTACAGCCGCTGGTTGGTATGGGAGGCCGACATGGCCTCCGCCTACCGATACCATCGCAAGTTTTTGCAACTCCTTCAATGGAGACACGCGAGCGAACGGTGGCTCCTCAAGTCCCCGGCCCATCAGTGGTGTCTAGGCGCACTCTTCGCCGAGTATCCCAACGCCACGATCGTTCAAACTCATCGCGATCCCCTCAAGGTGCTTGCCTCGACTGCCTCCCTGACCGCGCATCTACAGCGCATGGCCCGCGAGCACACTTCCATCCCTGACCTGGCAACGGAATGGGTCGACTACCTCGTGGAGGGCAATGATCGATCGGTAACCGCCCGCGAGATCGGCACCGTCCCAGCGGGGCGTGCGATCGACCTGCACTACAGCGCGCTCATGCGCGACCCGTGGGGTTCGATTGCCGGCGCATACGAGCAGATGGGGATGACTCTCGACTCCGAGGCGAAGGATGCCATCGCGCGTGTTCTATGGCGACAACCCCGCGGACAAGAAAGGCGTCCATCGCTACACCTTCTCGGCCACTGGCTTAGGAGTGGGCGAGGTGCGGCGGCGAACCCAACGATATGAGGACTACTTCAAGGTGCCGCGAGAATCGCTGGAATGAATCTGTTCGCCGGAGGCCGGCACACAGCATGTGGAAACTGCCTCTCCGACGTCCCAGCGCGACGGGTTCACGTTGCCAGCTACGGAGCGATCACGGCACGGCTCCTGTTACGCGGGGCCGCCGCAGGCCGGCGACCATGACCACCCTGTCGCTGGAAAGGCCCAACAGACGGCGCCAAATATCAGGGTGGGCATCATCCATGGCCTCGATCATTTCGCCCCAGACGAGAAAGCCCCCGAGGTCGTGGCGCGACAGGGCCCGGCCCTTTTGTAGTCCACCCGAGATATGGGACTCAAGCGGAGTGCGCATATCCCAGGTGGAACATCCCCGACGTTCCGGTAGCGACGCATTGAGGCTGTTCCGGCTCTCCCAACACGGAGAGGGCCCAGAGCGTGGTATCGGTCATGCTCGTGGCGATTCTGGCTGCGTCATGTCGATGGTCTCTATCTATCCTGGGACGTGCTCGACATCGAAAGACCGATCGACAACGCAGCCACGCCGTCTGCGCGGGTGTCGTCGGTAGACACTGCACCCCGAGGAAGAGCGCGGACCAGGATCGGAATCACTACCGAGGCGACGAGCACGTGAGCCGCGGCGAGCGCGAACTTGGTGGAGGAGGCGGTTGCGCCCCCTCCAAATGGCACGATCAGGGATAGGGCAACGAGGCCGGAACTGACCATCGCGAAAGCTCGGCGTGGCCGCTGCGAGAGCCTCCCCGCTAAGACCGCCAGGATGGTTCCCCAGAACGTGCATACGAGCACGCCAACGGCGAAGCTGGCGGCGGTGACCGGGCCGGCGTGGCTCGCTCCCAGGAAGCCGGCGCGCATCGGATTCCCGGCCGCCTTGAGGATTGCCGCGTAGGCCTCGACCACGGCAACGCCACCGATGGCCGCCTTCACAGCGGCTTTCAGCAGGTTTCGAACTGGAACAACCTGACGGCAATCTGTCGTCGCCCCATATGCAAGGGAAGTCGTGCTCATGGTTGATCTCCTCTACGGCTTTGTCCGGGCGTCCCTCGCCCGTCACTAGGTGGTCGGAGCCGTAGTGGCGATCTCGACACGAGCGCTGAGTGCAGCCCAGGCTCGCTGGCTTCATTTCGGGGACGGCAGGATCTCAGCTACTCCGGGCGGTCCGAGCCCGCTGTTGCAGGTAGGTCCTCTCGGCGAGGCTCGTGCAGCGACGAGCGGCGGTGTCGAACGCCTCTTCGGCGGCGGCACGGTCGCCGGCCATCTCGAGGAGGTGGCCCCGCATGGCAAACAGCCGGTGATGAGAGGCGACACGCGCGTCGCCGTCAAGGGTAGCGAGCAGGCGCAGGCCCGCCTCGGGGCCTTGGACCATGGCTACGGCGAGCGCCCGGTTCAGGGTGGCCATTGGGTTGGGAGCGATTCGGTCGAGCAGTTGGTAGAGGAGGAGGATCTCGGCCCAGTCGGTGTCTTCGGGACCGCTGGCCTCGTCGTGGATCGCGGCGATGGCAGCCTGGAGTTGGTAAACGCCTGGAGGTCCTTGTTGGAGCGCTTCGGTCACCAGGCGCACGCCTTCGTCGATGAGGGTCCGGTCCCAGAGTCGTCGGTCCTGGTCGGGCAGGTCAACAAGCCGGCCGGCGGCGTCGGTGCGCGCCGGGCGGCGAGCCTCGGTGAGCAGCATCAGCGCCAAAAGGCCTTTGACCTCCCCATCGTCTGGACGGACTCGGTGCAGCTGTCTGATCAAGCGGATCGCCTCATGGGTCAGGTCGGTCCTGGTGATCACCTCGCCCGAACTGGTGGTGTAGCCCTCGTTGTAGATCAGGTAGAGGACGTGTAGCACCGCCCGAAGGCGATCCTCGATCTCGGGAGCCGGTGGCATGGAGAAAGTGGCGCCCGCCTCTCGGATTCCCTGCTTTGCTCGACTGATCCGCTGCGCCATCGTCGCCTCGGGCACGAAGAAGGCTCCCGCGACCTCCGCCGTGGTGAGGCCCCCGACGGCTCGAAGGGTGAGCGCGATCTGTGTCGGAGAACTGAGCGCCGGGTGACAGGAAAGCAGCAACAAGAGCAAGCTGTCGTCTCGATCCCGTTCGCTGTTCTCTGCCGGTGTGGTCATGAACTCAGCCGGCGGCGCACCGACGATGACCTGTTCCTCGCGAAGGCGCCGCGAGCGGTCGCTGCGGACCCGGTCGATCAGGCGGCGGGTGGCCACCGTGGTCAGCCACGCGCGTGGGTGGTCGGGCATGCCTCGCACCGGCCACTGGGCGGTGGCTTCAACGAGCGCGTCTTGGACAGCGTCCTCGCAGAGGTCGAAGGAGTTGTGGCGACGGACGAGCGCGCCCAGAACTTGGGGAGCAAGGCTCCGCAGCAGGTCCTCGACGCGCCCGTCGCTGCTCACAGCTCAGGGCCGGACTCGTGCAAGATGGGCCACACCTCGACAGCGTTGTACGCGGCGAAAGGGTACTCGGCCGCGATCGCCAAGGCCCGGTCTTCGCCGTCGACGTCGAGCAGAAAGAAGCTGGAGACGAACTCTTTGGCCTCGACGTAGGGACCGTCGGTCACCGCCGGCACCCCGTCTCGCACCCGGACCGTCTTTGCCGTGAGCTCGTCGCCCAACCCGTACGCGCCCAGAAGCTCGCCCGACTCCTTGTACCGGCGGTTGAAGGCATCCACCTCCGCGATGGCCTTTGCCGCCTCGTCCGGGGTGAACGACTGCCACATGTCCTTGTTCCCGTAGATGATCGTGATGTATTTCATGCATATTCTCCATTCTGAATGCCGAGCCGGTCGACCAGGTCGAACGGCCAACCTTCCTCGGCGAGCGGTTCTCGCCTCGTACCCTTAAGTCGGAGCCGGCTCGGCCGCCCTCGACATCAAGGCACAAGAAACATGCAAAAGCGAATGCGGACCGGGCCGAACGACAGCTCGCCGCTCGATGATTGCCTCTCGACTGAGGGACGCTGCTTCCCTCCGGATATCTGGTTCGAGTACTTCTGCCGGAGAAACCAACGTAAGAGAGCTCTCGTCCTCCTTCGGAGCGCGATCCGATGCTGGCTATGACCGCGTCATAGGGTCCGTCTTCCACTTCTTGGGAGGGGTAGGACTTGATGTCCTTGATCCAGTCCTCTGCGATGCTTTGCTCGCCGGCGCCAATCCGCGCCGACGGCCCGGCTGCGGTGCCCAGAAAGGGCCGTTCACTGGCGAGGGCACAGTCGCAAGCACAAGTCCCATATGACCTCATGCCTCCGGGGCTCAACGCGACAGACGACCGCCTAAGAAAGAGCTGGGCGCCCCGTGTTGAACCTAGGGTAGTTGCATGCGGTCGTTGCGGCTGCCTCATCGAGCCTGGACGCCGTGGGCGGCAAGACTGTAACGGTGGGGGCTATATCCGCCAGGTTCCGGGAGTATCAATAGGAAGGCCTACGTCAGTCACGATGACCGGGGTGCCAGCGGCCCTCCCTCACCACCGCCGAGGTACCGCTTCGCGTAGCGACTCCGGCCTACCCTCGGGATCGTGAGCCCGATACCCAAGCCCGGCGAGGCCGAGCCTCGGCTTCATCGCCGAGCCGCGCCGATGCTGGAGGATGGTGTGCTCGAAGCAGCTGCAGGCGGCGCACTGCCGCGAGACGCCCGCATGGACGGGGCGCTGGTTCACGCACAAGGGTGACCGCTGGTTTCGAGTATGGACCTGTCCCAGCCACCCGGAAGGTCTGAACGGGGTTGGGAGTTCGGCCGGCGGCGTTCGTCCCCTTACCCTTCCCAGGTCGGATTCGCTAGCTCTCGCCGGAAGACCGCGTGGGACCGGCCGACATCGTCGACACCGAGTTCCACCACGGTCACGAGTTCCCAGCCCTCTCCGCTCTCGTCGTTGAGCTCCTGAGCGAATGTGCGCGCTTCGGGACCCAGCTCCTCCAGCTTGTACTCCCATTGAGTAGCCATCGACCACGACCGTAGGCGCCCTACGGGCGAGTTGTAATCACCCCATCGAGTGATTGTGAGGGCCGTGCCCGATAGGCATACTCGTGGTGCCCTCAACTACGTCAGTCACGTCGTCGGGGGTGTTCGTGGAGCGGCTCCCCTTCGGGTGGGGAGTCCCGCTCCGCGTCGGGCAAAGCGACCGGCGCCCGACCCAGGGCGTTGCGGCCATCTCCACCTCCATTCGGTGGCCGCCTCGCGTAGCGTCTCCTAACAAGACCCAAACGAATTGCCCTCGTCGCAGAATTCGCTCGCGATAGTGCGCCGTCAACGCTGACGAACTGACGACGCGTCGGACCGAACAGCCCCGTCGCTTGGCGAGTCTGTTCCGCGTTTGCAAACCTGCCCGGGCCACCCGAGAGACTGACTGCATCAAGGAGTTTGGTCGCTCACATTGATGGGCAGTCAACCTTGGGAGCATGACCGGTTCGTACATCCACATAGACCCAGAGGCGATCCTGATCCGGATGCGAGTCGGTGCCTTTTTGTGGCGCATTGTTAACTCGGAACAGTCACTCACCTGGTATGCCGTGTTTCTGTCTCAGGGGAGTGAGCGACCTTGAGCAAGACACCCGAACATCGCGGTTGCGAGACCTGCATCGGTCGGTTGGCCAAGGCCATCGTCCGTGGCAGCCCATCAAGCTAACCGCATTGCGCCCCCACGCGACTCGGCGCCCCCGAAAGGGCGCCGAGCGGTGCCGTCCTCCCGATCGGGTTGGGCACCGTCAATCAAGATTCTTCTCCATTCGGATTCCGCGAACAATCATCCGATCGGGTGAGTTTTCCAAACCCCCTACCTGGAAATTGATGGAGCAAGGGAGCGCTTCCATCGCCGATCACAATCGGGTCACCCGTTCTTCAATTCACTGTGCACGACGCGGGATGGTAGGCCTCGGCACGCCTCCACGTGCTTCGACTAGCGGATTCAACGCGGCGAGTTGCCGTGCAGTAGTTACGATCCTGCGAACCCGTCGGCCCGTCTGCGCCGAGAACCGCTCGATCATTTATATGAAACAAGACGAGCGGTCTTCAAGGAAGGCGCCCACCCCCTCCTGCGCGTCCGGTGAGAAGGGAATGACACGGACAGATCGAGCTATCGAGGAACCGAAGGTGGTGGGCCACAGGGAGGGACCAGCCCCGTCTCCGACGACCAGGATCGCCAGATTCTCGGCTTAGCATTGACGTCGTGGCATCTGCAGACCTCACGGCCCCCGAGTACCCCGTCTCGCACCCGGGCCTCGATCCCGATTCCGCCAGGTGGATCCTGGGATTGGGTAGCAGCGGTCCGGCGCACGATGAGGCGGTGGCCCGGCTTCATGAGCTGCTCCTGCGAGTGGCTCGGGCCGAGGTGCGTCGACGAAGCGGCCAGTGGTCGGTCGGCGGTCCCGAACTCGACGACCTTGCCCACCAGGCTGCCACTGATGCCCTCGTCGCCGTGATGGCCAAGATCTCACAGTTTCGTGGCGAGAGTCGGTTCACCACCTGGGCGTGCAAATTCGCAATCTTCGAGGTGTCGAACAAGATCGGCCGTCACTTCTGGCAGCGCCCGACCGTGTCCATGGACGCCGAGGATTGGGACCGCCTACCGGATCGGTTCGGCATGGATCCTGCTCGGGTCGCCGAGTGGGGTGACGTTCTCGCCGCTCTCCATCGGGCCGTTGACAGCGAGCTCAGCGGCCTCCAGCGGCGGATCTTCGTGGCGATCGTGCTCAACGGCACCCCGTTGGACGCGCTGGTGATTGAGCTGGGTTCCAGCCGCAACGCGATTTACAAGGCCCTTTTCGACGCCAGACGTAAGTTGCGGGCCTCGTTGGTCACTCACGGATACCTGGACGACGACGACGCTTCGAGGACGACATGAGCAACTGGGGATCACTAGAGCGGTTCTTGAAGACCGATCCGGGCGACGCCGGCTGTGCCGAGACGTTCGAGCTGCTCGATCGCTACGTGGAACGTGAGCTGGCCCACGGCGACGCGGCAGAGCGCTATCCCGGAATCGCCGCACATCTCTCGGCCTGTAATCCCTGTGTTCAGGACTTCGAGGGGCTTCTTGCGGCGATTGCTCGTCCAGCCAACTCGGTCGGAGGCGAAGAATAGGATGAGGAGGTAAGACCGGGGCTGCTGGTGACACTCACTCAGCAGTGGTCCCCATCGGGGATCGCTCGCAATCAAAGATCCCGAGGAGAACGCCCCCGATGACCACCACGATCGCTCAGCAGGTGAGCCATCTCGCCGAGACAATGGCGGCCCAGCCCCCGAACGAGGTGATGGGCGCATTTGGCCGGGAGCAGGCGGAGCTCGCAGCCGGTGGCACTCCCGTGGGAGTGATCGGGCTGGGCGCCAGAGTGCCTGACGCCGATTTGATCGACCCCCATGGTGCGACGACCACCCTGTATGAGGCGTTGGGCGACCGGGTGGCGGTCCTCGTCTTCTACCGAGGGGCCTGGTGCCCTTACTGCAACATCGCCTTGAACACGTACCAGGCCGAGCTGGTCCACGAGCTGGCCGACCGCGATGTCGCGCTGGTCGCGATCAGCCCGCAGGCTCCCGACGGGTCGCTCAGCATGCAGGAAAAGAACGAGCTGACTTTCGCTGTGCTCTCGGACCCCGCGAACCAGGTTGCAAAGGCGGTCGGCATCCTCACCGCGCCATCGGCCGAGGCGCGGGCGGCCCAGCTCAAGCTGGGGCTGGACCTGACCGCGGTCAACGCGGATGGCACCACCGAGCTCCCGATGCCGACGACAGTCATCGTCGATCCCCTTCGTGCTGTCCGATGGATCGAGGTCCACCCTGACTACAGCACCCGGTCGGAGCCCGCCGAAATCCTGGTAGCGCTCGACGACGTCATCTCTCCATGACCGGGTCGCTCGAGGGACGGGTCGCCCTGGTGACCGGGGCGGGCAGGGGCATCGGGCGGGCGGTGGCCCTCGAGCTGGCGGCCGGTGGCGCTCAGGTGGCGCTCCTCGCCCGCTCAACCGGCCAGCTCGACGAAGCGACCGAGGCGGTACGAGCGCGAGGCACGACGGCGGCGGTGCTCCGGGCCGACGTGGCTGACCCCAGTGCCGTGGCCGACGCGGTGGCCCGGGCCGCCAGCGAGCTGGGGCCCGTCGACATCCTGGTCAACAACGCCGCGGTGGTCCAACCACTCGGATCGACCGTCACCGCGTCGCCCGATGCGTGGGCCTTGGCGTTCGCGGTCAACGTCTACGCTCCGTTTCACCTCGCCCAGGAGGTCCTGCCGTCGATGCTCGATCGAGACTGGGGTCGGATCGTGAACGTGTCAAGCGGCATCGCCGCCCATCCCGGGGCAATGGTCGGGATGAACGCCTACGCCGCCACCAAGGCCGCACTCGAAGCCCACACCCTCAACCTCGCGGCTGAGCTGGCGGGGACCGGAGTGACGGTCAACGTCTACCGGCCCGGCTCGGTCGACACGGCCATGCAAGCGTGGATCCGAAGTCAGCCAGCCGACGAGATCGGCGAGACCCTGCATGACCATTTTCAGGCCTCCTACGAACAGGGGTCGCTGATCACGCCGGAGCAGTCGGCCCGGTCGCTGGTCGCGCTCCTGGTCGGGGACACCACGGGCGAGGTCTGGACCGTGACTGACGCCTGAGGTGCAGCACGCCGCCACCCGGCGATTCAGCGCCGATCATCGAAAATGACAACCGTTGACGAACCAAAGGAGATCAGCATGACCGTGAACCTCGGACTACTCGCCCTGTTGGAAGCGAAGCCCGGTCAGGGCGCCGCACTCGGAGCGTTCCTCGAAGCCGGTCGCGAGTTGGCGATTGCGGAACCAGGGACGGTCACCTGGTACGCCTTCAAGATCAGCGATACCGAGTACGGCATCTTCGACTCGTTCGAGACCGAGGAGGCCCGCCAAGCCCACCTGGGCGGCGAGATCCCAACTGCGCTCGGCCAGGTGGCCCCGGAGCTGTTGGCCAAGGAGCCTGACATCCGGTTGGTCGACCTGGTCGCTGTCAAATAGTGGACCGCCACCCGCCTTCATCGCCGACACGGCGATTCAACTGAATGGAGATTGCTATGCCGCTGCTCAACCCGGGAGACGAGTTCCCATCGCTCACAATGTCACTCCTCGGCGGCGACCACCTCACCCTGCCTGATGCCCTTGCCGGTGACTTCGGCATCGTCCTGTTCTACCGAGGCTCATGGTGTCCGTACTGCAACGCCCAACTGCGCGCGTTTCAGCGAGCATCCGAGAGCATGGCCGAGGTCGGTGCCAAAGTGGTCGCGCTGTCGGTCGACGACGAGGCGACGACCGCCGAACTGGTCGCCAAGCACGGCCTCACGTTCCCGGTCGGACACAGCGCCGACGCCAGAGCGATCTCGGCAGCGACGGGCGCGTTCGTCGACCCCGAACGTGGGTACCTCCAATCCACCGGGTTCGTCCTCAACCCCGAGGGCCGAGTGGTCATCAGCGTCTACTCGAGCGGCGCCATCGGCCGGCTGGTGCCAGAAGATGTCGTGGGACTGATCCGGTACCTGCGCGCGCACGCCAGTGCCTCGACGTGAGTGGAGCCGGACCCGGCTGTGACCGTTCTGGCTCGCCCGCCGACGCTCGGTCCAGGAGACGCCTAAATACCACGGCCGGCAGACTGCGATTTGCTCGGAGGTCGCGAGGCAACCTTTGCTCGTACCGAATCCATCGGTTAGGGACGCACTCCAAGAACCCAGACATTCTGAATAAAGGAGAAGAATCGCCGATGTGCGCCGCGGGCCGCGCTGAACAGACAGCCTGCGGTCTCTGAGCCGGGCGATTCTCGACAGAAGCGGTTTGCACGGACGT
>CAWIYY010000009.1:0-39989 GCA_963840435.1 uncultured Acidimicrobiaceae bacterium
GCCGAGGCCGCCGACACGCCGGCGCCCGAGGCGCCCGAGGCGCCCGAGGCGGAGTCGCCAGCCGCCGAGACAGCGGCGCCGGCCGAGGCTGAAGCGACGTCGGAAGCCGCCGGGGAAGCGGAAGCCGGAGCCGAGGCGGCGGCCACGTCCGAAGACCGCGGCCGAGTAACACCCGATCGAGACCGAATCACCACAAGACCGGAAGGAAGAAAGGAAGCCACATGGCAACCCTGACCAAGGAAGAGATCCTCGACGGGATCGCAGAGCTCTCCGTGATCCAGCTGAGCGAGCTGCTGAAGGACTTCGAGGAGCGCTTCGGCGTGACCGCGGCGGCCCCGGTGGCCGTGGCGGCCGCAGCGGCCCCGGGCGGCGGCGATGGCGGCGGCGCAGACGAGGAGAAGTCGGAGTTCGACGTCATCCTGACCGCGGCCGGCGACAAGAAGATCCAGGTCATCAAGGAGGTGCGTGCCCTCACCAGCCTGGGCCTCAAGGAGGCCAAGGACCTGGTCGAGGCGGCTCCCAAGCCGGTGATCGAGAAGGCCACCAAGGAGGACGCCGACAAGGCCAAGGCCGCCCTCGAGGGGGCCGGCGCCACCGTCGAGATCCAGTAATCCCTGCTCAGGGGGCTGGTGGGCGGTCGCCTGCCAGTCCCCGGCGGGGAATCCTTGACGGGGGCCTGAGGCACCCTCATACTGTCTCGGACCCCCGGGCCATTGGCCCGTTTGGTTTGGCGCGGCCGAGGGGTTGTATCCAGGCACGCCTCACGGTAAGATGCACGGTTGCCGTGCGTCTTCGTGTCTTCGATTCCGTAATTCCATGGGGTCGTCGCGCGCCCACGCAGCCCTGACCTGCCCGTCGACCCCAGGTCTGGCCCCGGACCTGGACCACCCATCCCTCCTCTCCCGCCGTTCCAGCCTCACCCTCAGCAGTTCGTAGTGTCCTCATCCCGCCGTCTTTCTTCTTGGAGGTGTTGACCGTTGTCCTCACGGTCCCGCAGCCCCGAACGCGTCTCCTTTGCCAACATCAGCGAGGCTTTGCCTCTCCCTGACTTGATCGCCATTCACCGCGACTCCTTTCAGTGGTTCTTGGACAAGGGTCTCGCCGAGGCATTCAACGACATCAGTCCCATCGAGGACTTCACCGGTCAGCTCAGCCTCGAGCTCGAGTTCGACCCCACCGACGCCGACCTGCGCCCACCGCCGAAGTTCTCGGTGGAGGAGTGCAAGGAAAAGGACATGACCTACGCGGCGCCCGTCTTCGTGCGCGCCCGTTTCCTCAACGCCACCACCGGCGAGATCAAGGAACAGACGGTCTTCATGGGGGACTTCCCGATGATGACCGACCGGGGGACGTTCATCGTCAACGGCACCGAGCGTGTCGTCGTCTCGCAGCTGGTGCGCTCGCCGGGCGTGATCTTCCAGCCTGGGCGCGACGCCAAGACCGTCTTCACCGGGACCATTCACCCGTACCGGGGTGAGTGGATCGAGCTGGACATCGAGGCGAAGCCGGGCAAGGACGTCACGGCGGGATGCCGGGTGGCCCGCAAGCGCCGCTTGTCGCTGTTCGTGCTGCTGCGCGCCCTCGGCTACGGCGACGAGGCCTTCTTGGACCGCTTCGTCCGCCACTTCGACTTCCTCGAGGGGCAGTGGGAGAAGGAGCGCAACCTGGCGCCGTCCCGGGAAGAGGCGCTGCTCGAGATCTACAAGCGCGCCCGTCCGGGTGAGCCGTTGTCGGCTGAGGCAGCCCGTGTCTACTTCGAGAACGCCTTCTTCAACCCGAAGCGCTACGACCTGACCCGGGTCGGCCGCTACAAGCTGAACCGCAAGCTCGGGCCGGAGATCGACCGCTTGTCGGACCTGTTCGGCATCGAGATCGAGAAGCCGGCGCCGGACCAGTCCGTGCTCTCGCCTTCGGAGATCCTGGCCTCGGCCACCTACATGCTCCACCTGGCCCTGCACATGGCCGACGGCGACTCGACCTACCGCATCGACGACCAGGACCACTTCGCCAACCGGCGCATCCGCTCAGTGGGCGAGCTCATCCAGAACCAGGTCCGGGTCGGCCTGTCCCGCATGGAGCGGGTGGTGCGCGAGCGCATGACCACCCAGGACGTCGAGGCCATCACGCCCCAGACGCTGATCAACATCCGCCCCGTGGTCGCCGCCGTCAAGGAGTTCTTCGGGACGTCGCAGCTGTCGCAGTTCATGGACCAGAACAACCCGTTGTCGGGGCTGGCCCACAAGCGTCGGCTCTCCGCGCTCGGGCCAGGTGGCCTGTCCCGTGAGCGGGCCGGCTTCGAGGTGCGAGACGTGCACACGTCCCACTACGGCCGCATGTGCCCGATCGAGACGCCCGAGGGCCCGAACATCGGCCTGATCGGGTCGCTGGCGACGTACGCCCGGGTCAACGAGTACGGCTTCATCGAGACGCCGTACCGGGCCGTGGTCGATGGTCGGGTGACCGACCAGGTCTCGTACCTGGCGGCCGACGAGGAAGAAGAGCACGTCATCGCCCAGGCCAACGCCTCGACGGACGCCGACGGGAACTTCACCGAGGAGCGCGTCCTGGTGCGCCGCGGCCCGCAAGGGACCGGCGTGCGGATGGGTGCGGCCGTCGGGTCCTACGGTACGACGTCGGAGATCGACTTCGTGCCCCCGTCCGAGGTGGACCTCATGGACGTGTCGCCGAAGCAGATCGTGTCGGTCTCGACCGCGCTGATCCCCTTCGTCGAGCACGACGACGCCAACCGGGCCCTGATGGGCGCCAACATGCAGAAGCAGGCGGTGCCGCTGGTGGTGCCCGAGGCTCCCTACATCGGCACGGGCGTCGAGGCCCGGGCGGCCCGCGACGCGGGTGACGTCCTCCTGGCCGAGGGCGACGGGACGGTGACCGAGATCTCGGGCGACTCCATCACGGTGGAGTACCAGTCCGGGCAGAAGGACCGCTTGGGCACGCCGCTCGGGCGCAAGGTCTACCGGCTCTCGAAGTTCCGCCGCTCCAACCAGAACACGTGCATCAACCACCGCACGCTGGTGGCCGAGGGCCAGAGCATCGCCACGGGCGACCTGCTGGCCGACGGCCCCTCCACCCACAACGGCGAGCTGGCTCTGGGGAAGAACCTGCTGGTCGCCTTCATGCCGTGGGAGGGCTACAACTACGAGGACGCCATCATCCTCTCGGAGCGCCTGGTGCGGGACGACGTCTTGACGTCGATCCACATCGAGGAGCACGAGGTGGACGCCCGCGACACCAAGCTGGGGGCCGAGGAGATCACCCGGGACATCCCGAACCTCTCCGAGGAGATCCTGGCCGACCTCGACGACCGGGGCATCATCCGGGTCGGGGCCGAGGTCGAGCCGGGCGACGTCCTGGTGGGCAAGGTCACCCCGAAGGGCGAGACGGAGCAGACGCCCGAAGAGCGCCTGCTGCGAGCCATCTTCGGTGAGAAGGCCCGTGAGGTCCGCGACACCTCGCTGAAGGTGCCGCACGGCGAGTACGGCAAGGTGATCGACGTCCGCGTCTTCTCGCGGGAGGAGTCACACGAGCTGCCGCCCGGGGTCAACCAGCTGGTCCGGGTCTACGTGGCCCAGAAGCGCAAGATCTCCGAGGGCGACAAGCTGGCCGGCCGCCACGGCAACAAGGGCGTCATCTCCAAGATCCTGCCGGTCGAGGACATGCCGTACCTGTCCGACGGGACGCCGGTCGACATCATCTTGAACCCCCTGGGCGTGCCGAGCCGGATGAACGTGGGCCAGGTGCTCGAGTCGCACCTGGGCTACGCCGCCCGCCACGGCTGGGAGGGCGTCACGGTGAACGAGGGTGTGGGGACGTCGGCCAAGGGCGACGGCGCGGAGCGCAAGACGCGCCCCCGCACCGAGCCCGCGGCCTGGGTGTCCACCCCGGTCTTCGACGGCGCCCACTGGGACGAGGTCGAGGACGCCGGGTCGCACCCGACGATCAAGCAGGTCTTCGGGACGCTGAACTCCGATTCGGCCAACGGTGACGTGCAGATCCACGACGACGGCAAGGCCACGCTGTACAACGGCCGCACCGGCGACGCGTACGACAACCCGATCTCGGTCGGCTACGTCTACATCCTCAAGCTGGCCCACCTGGTCGACGACAAGATCCACGCCCGTTCGACCGGCCCGTACTCCATGATCACCCAGCAGCCGCTGGGTGGGAAGGCGCAGTTCGGTGGCCAGCGCTTCGGTGAGATGGAGGTGTGGGCGCTCGAAGCCTTCGGTGCTGCCTACGCACTGCAGGAGCTGTTGACCATCAAGTCGGACGACGTCCTGGGCCGGGTCAAGGTCTACGAGGCGATCGTCAAGGGAGAGAACATTCCCGAGCCGGGCATCCCCGAGAGCTTCAAGGTGCTCATCAAGGAGATGCAGTCGCTGTGCCTCGATGTCGAGGTGCTGGCGGTGGACGGCCGGGAGATAGAGATGCACGAGTTGGACGAGGACGTGTTCAGGACCGCTGAGGAACTGGGCATCGACATCAGCCGCAACGAGCGGGGGTCCGACGAGGAAGACGAGCGGCGCGCCGCAGAGAGGAGCTTCAACTGATGGCACTGGACGTCAACACGTTCGACCAGCTGCGCATCGGCCTGGCCACCGGCGACTCCATCCGGGGTTGGTCCAACGGCGAGGTCAAGAAGCCCGAGACGATCAACTACCGCACGCTTCGTCCTGAGAAGGACGGGCTCTTCTGCGAGAAGATCTTCGGTCCGACCAAGGACTGGGAGTGCTACTGCGGCAAGTACAAGCGGGTGCGCTTCAAGGGCATCATCTGCGAGCGCTGCGGCGTCGAGGTCACCCGTTCCAAGGTACGGCGTGACCGGATGGGCCACATTGAGCTGGCCGCCCCGGTCGTGCACATCTGGTACCTGCGCGGGACGCGCTCGTGGCTGGCCTATCTGTTGATGGGCACCGAGCCCCGCGAGGAGCTCAAGGCCAAGCAGCTGGAGAAGGTCATCTACTTCGCCGCCAACCTGGTCACCTGGGTCGACGAGGAGAAGCGCCACCAGGACCTGCCCTCGCTCGAGAACGAGATGGCCGAGGAGATCACCGACATCGAGAAGCGGCGCGACCTCGACATCGACCGCCGTTTCAAGGCGCTCGAGGACGAGCTGAAGCAGCTCGAGGCCGAGGGGGCCCGGGAGGCCGAGATCAAGGCCCGCCAGCGCGCCGTCGAGAAGGAGATCCAGACGGTCCGCGAGCGCTCGCAGGAGGACGCGGAGATCGCCCAGCGCTCGCTCGACGAGTTCCGCAACCTGCACGGCCGCAAGATCATCGAGGACGAGATGCTGTGGCGCGAGCTGCGGCTGCGTTACGACGAGTACTTCGAGGGCGGCATGGGTGCCGAGTACATCCTCAAGCTCATCGACCGCATCGACCTCGACGCCGAAGAGATCAAGTTGCGCGACATGATCGACGCCAAGGACGGTCGCCGTCCGCTGTCGGCCCAGCGCCGCCAGAAGACGATCAAGCGCCTGAAGATCGTCACTGCCTTCAACCGGCGTGACGACCACGGCCGGCGCATCAACGACCCCCGGGCCATGATCCTCGAGGCCGTGCCGGTGATCCCACCGGACCTGCGCCCCATGGTGCAGCTCGATGGTGGCCGCTTCGCCACGTCGGACCTCAACGACCTGTACCGGCGTGTCATCAACCGGAACAACCGCCTCAAGCGGTTGCTCGACCTCGGCGCGCCCGAGATCATCATCAACAACGAGAAGCGCATGCTCCAGGAGGCGGTCGACGCCCTGTTCGACAACGGCCGCCGTGGCCGTCCGGTCACCGGTCCCGGAAACCGCCCGCTCAAGTCGCTCTCCGACATGTTGAAGGGCAAGCAGGGCCGGTTCCGCCAGAACCTGCTGGGCAAGCGGGTCGACTACTCGGGCCGTTCGGTCATCGTCATCGGCCCCAACCTCAAGCTGCACCAGTGCGGCCTGCCCAAGCTGATGGCGCTCGAGCTCTTCAAGCCCTTCGTGATGAAGCGGCTGGTCGACGCCGAACTGGCCCAGAACATCAAGTCGGCCAAGCGCATGGTCGAGCGTCGCCGTCCCCAGGTGTGGGACGTGCTCGAGGGCGTCATCCGGGAGCACCCGGTGCTGCTGAACCGCGCGCCGACGCTGCACCGTCTCGGGATCCAGGCCTTCGAGCCCGTCCTGGTCGAGGGCAAGGCGATCCAGGTGCACCCGCTGGTGTGCACGGCCTTCAACGCCGACTTCGACGGCGACCAGATGGCCGTCCACCTGCCGCTGTCCGCCGAGGCGCAGGCCGAGGCCCGGGTGCTCATGCTCTCGGCCAACAACATCCTGTCGCCGGCGACCGGTCGGCCGATCACCGTGCCCACCCAGGACATGGTCTTCGGCGCCTACTACCTGACGTTGCGGGTCGACGACGGCACCGGTGCCGGCCGGGTGTTCCGCCACATCTACGAGATCGAGGCTGCGTTCGACGCGGGTGACGTCGAGTTGCAGGTGCCGATCACGCTGCGGCCGTCGGCCGGGTCTTCCCTGGCCGGGCGTCTGTTGGCGGCCGGAGTCGTTCCTGACTCCGAAGGCGTGCTCACGTTCGAGAGCACGCCGGGCCGGGTGTTCTTCAACGAGGCGCTGCCCGAGGGCTTCGCTTTCGTCAACGACGTGGTCGGCAAGCGCAACACGCCCATCGGCCTCATCGTCGAGGAGCTGTCGGCCAACTACCCCAAGCACGTGGTGGCCTCGAGCCTGGACCGGATCAAGGCGCTGGGCTTCCGCTTCGCCGCCCAGTCGGGTCTGACCATCTCCATCAACGACGTGCAGACGCCGCCGGACAAGCAGGCCATCCTCGACCGCTACGAGAAGGAGGCCGAGAAGGCCGAGACGCAGTTCAAGCGGGGCATCATCACCGACGACGAGCGGCGGCAGAAGGAGATCGAGATCTGGACCTCGGCCAACTCCGAGGTCGGACGGGCCATGGAGGCCCAGCTGGCCACGATCGCCTTCAACCCGCTCGACATGATGGTGGACTCCGGTGCCCGAGGGAACTCGCAGCAGATCCGCCAGATCGCCGGCATGAAGGGCCTGGTGTCCAACCCGCGCGGTGAGATGATCCCCCGACCGATCAAGTCCTCCTTCCGTGAGGGCCTCTCGGTCCTGGAGTACTTCATCTCCACCCACGGCGCCCGCAAGGGGCTGGCCGACACCGCCCTGCGCACGGCCGACTCCGGGTATCTGACCCGGCGTCTGGTCGACGTGGCCCAGGAGCTCATCATCCGCATCGACGACTGCGGGTCGACCCGTGGCATCTGGATCGAGGGCGTCGAGCCCGACGGTCCGGGGCACCGGAACTACCTCGAGACCCGTGCTTTCGGTCGTTTGTTGACCGAGGACGTGACGCTCTCGGACGGGACGACGTACCCGGTGGGCACGCTGCTCGACGACGTGATCATCGCCGCCATGCGCGACGACTCCGCGGTGACGCGCATCCGGACGCGCTCGGTGCTGACCTGCGAGTCACCCCAGGGCGTCTGCGCCTCCTGCTACGGGTTGTCGCTGGCCACGGGGTCGATGATCGAGCTGGGCGAGGCCGTCGGCGTCATCGCGGCCCAGTCCATCGGCGAGCCGGGCACACAGCTGACCATGCGGACCTTCCACACCGGTGGTGTGGTCGGTGAGGACATCACCCATGGCCTCCCCCGTGTCGTCGAGCTATTCGAGGCCCGCACCCCCAAGGGTGCCGCCGTGTTGGCTCACCACTCGGGCGTTGTCCGGGTGGAGGACGACGAGACGGGTCGGCGCATCACGGTGGTCGCCGACGACGGTACCGAGGACTCCACGTTGGTGGCGGTCCGGGCGCACCTCGAGGTGACCGACGGCCAGGAGGTCTCGGCCGGCGACGCGCTGGTCGAGGGTCCCAAGGACCCCAAGGAGCTGCTCGAGGTCAAGGGCATCCGGGAGACGCAGCAGTACCTGGTCGAAGAGGTGCAGAAGGTGTACCGCGACCAGGGTGTGTCGATTCACGACAAGCACATTGAGCTGATCGTGCGTCAGATGCTGCGCCGGGTCCTGGTGGCCGAGCCGGGTGAAGCCCCGTTCCTCCCTGGGGAGCGGGTCGACAACCAGATCTACGCCGAGGTCAACCGGATGCTGGTCGAGGACGGCAAGGCGCCGGCCGAGGGACGCCCCGAGCTGATGGGCATCACCAAGGCCTCGCTGGCCACCGAGAGCTGGCTCTCGGCCGCCTCCTTCCAGGAGACGACCCGGGTGCTGACCGAGGCGGCGATCGAGGGCCGGAGCGACCAGCTCTTCGGGCTCAAGGAGAACATCATCATCGGCAAGCTGATCCCGGCTGGTTCGGGCATGCAGCACTATCGGAACATCCGTCTCGAGATGCCCGATGCCGAGGCGATGCCCTTCTGGGCCGTGGGCTCGGGCGAGTCGGACACCGAGGACCTGGCCAACTGGCTGCGGGACATGGGCGAGGGGATCAACGACGATCCCTTCGAGTCGTCGATCGACGCCAGCTGGCTCGGTGCGACCCCCACTGCCGAAGACGCGTTCGGGAACCCGATCGTCAGCGACCCTGCGCCGGTGGAGGAGACCAACGGGACCGCCGACGCTGCGGAGGCCGGCGCCTAACTCCGGCTTCTGATTGTTCAGCTTCGTGCTCGACGGCAGCGATTCGGCTGTCGGGCCGGTACCAGCGGAAGAGATGTGAACGGCGACGGCGCACGGTCATTCTGATCGGCGCCGTCGCCGTTCGTTTCACGGGATGATGCTGCATCCACCCTGCATTCGACCTGGGTCCCGGCTGGGCCGAGGTGACAGACTTGGGCGCATGGAAGCAACGGAGCTGCGCCAGCGAGTCGAAAGCTTCAAGCGGTGGCACTACACGATGGACCTCGGCCAGGGCGTGGTGACGCCCGGCCCGGACCCGAACCGGACCGAGCAGCGCCGCCGCTACGCCTTCGACCGCCTGCTCACCCTGATGGGCGGAACCCTCAAAGGGATGCGGGTTCTCGACCTCGGCTGTAATGCGGGCTACTGGTCACTCTGCGCCATCGAAGCGGACGCGGACTATGTGTTCGGCATCGACGGCCGCCAAATGCACGTCGACCAATCGAACCTGGTGTTCGAGGCGAAGGGTATCGACCCGTCCCGCTACCACTTCGAGTTGGGCAACTTCTTGACCTACCCCTTTGACTCGTTCGATCTGGTGCTCTGTTTCGGCGTGCTGTACCACGTGGCCAGCCCTGTTGAACTGTTCAACGTCATGGCGGGCACGAAGGCGGACGTGCTGGTGATCGACTCGGCGGTGAGCAACCTGCCCGGCAACGCCTTCAGCATCCAAACCGAGAACCTGAAGCACAATCGCAACGCCGTCGACGAGGAAGTCGTGACCTACCCAACCCGAGGTGCCGTGTCCATGCTCGCAGGCGTGCACGGCTACGAGTGTGTGACGCTGGACCCCAGCTGCATCACGGACTTCACCGGCATGAGCGACTACCAAAACCATTGGCGGGTGGCGTTCATTGCCTCGAAGTCCCGGTCCTTGGCTGCCCTTCCGCAAGAGACAGTTCCACGCCTGGGCCTTTTGGCTCGCCTCCGCCAGGCCGTCTCCTGACTCACTCTCGGAGCGGCGAACGCCCGAAAAGGGTCTGCACGGACCGCAGGAGGCTGCTGAGCTGAGACGTCTGGAGCTCTAGTCACTTGAGCGGCCGTCGGGCGAGGAAGCAGCCGGCCTCGGTGGCCGACCGGAACACGCCGCCGCCCTCCTCGAACATCCGCTCGACGACTTCCCTCAGTGCGCGCATCTGTCCTGGCGTCGACTGCTGCATGGCGGAAGACGAGGCGATGAAGTTGTAGACGTCATCGGGCTCGTCGCACACCAGGGTGCTTGCGTAGTCGCGCCATTCCACGTCGGCGAAGGAGGCGCTGAGGAGATCGCCTCCAGTGGACCGGCCGAACCGGCGGTCGACGAAGTCCATCGTGGCCCAACCGAACACCTCTCTCGACGCCTTGGATACTTGCTCGAGATGCCGGGGACCATTGGTGGCGCACATCAGGACACCATCCGGCCGCAGGACACGGGCCAGTTCGCCGATGGCGCGGGGTCGATCAGGCACGTGGTACAGCATGTGATTGGCGACGACGACGTCGAAGGACTCGTCGTCGAACGGCAACTCCTGGGCGTCGGATGCGCGAGCTTCGACCAGTTCCAGATTGCCGAATCGGGCAACTGCTTGCTTGGCCGCGTCGAGCATCCCCTCCGAGATGTCGGTCAACGTGAGGTGCACGTTCGGCAGGAGCTGTGCGATGTTGGCCCAGAGCAGCCCGGATCCGCAGCCGACCTCGAGGAGGTCGCCACCCTGAGGCCAGTCGAGCTGGGACGCCACCCATTCGAACCAGGGCTGCTCGGCCACTGTGTGCTTGGCGTGCAGTGCGACCCGGGCATGCAGGTTGGACGGGTCCCTGTACTGGTGGTCGCGGAGGTATTCGGTGTCTATCCCTGCCGAGGCCGGGCGGCCAGCAGGCTCAGTCGGGGCAATCGTCTCGGTGCCCTCCGTTCGGCGAATCGCGTCCGAGGGGACGCGGGCTACTCCTGGACGAGTTCGATGAGGGTCCCGAAGGATGTCTTCGGATGGATGAACGCCACCGTCGTCCCGCGGGAGCCGGGGCGAGGGGCCTCGTCGATGACCCGACCGCCCGCGTCCTTGACCGCCTGCAGGGCCACCGCGCAGTCGTCGACCCGGTAGCCGACGTGGTGGAGGCCTTCACCCTTGTTGGCCAGGTATTTCGCGACCGGCGAGTCGTCGCTGATCGGTGTGAGCAGCTGGATGTAGGAGTCCGCCACCTTGAGCAGCGCCTCTTCGACCCCGTCGGACTCCACCTTCTCGCGGTGGGCGACGGTGGCGCCGAACACCTCGGCGTACCAGGCGATCGCGGCCTCGAGGTCGTTGACCGCGATGGCCACGTGGTCGATCTCGGTCAACAGAGACGTGGTGCTCTCGGAGCTCGTCATGCGCCGTGCCTCCGGAAGAGCGTGATGCGGTCCTCGCCCACCTTGGCCCGCAGCTCGGGATTGTCGATGCCCAGGCCCTCTCGGGGGGCCAGGCAGAGCACCCCGATCTTCCCTTCGTGCAGGTTGTGGTGGACCTGGTATGCCGCCTCGCCGACCTGCTCGAGGGGGTAGACGGCCGAGAGGGGCGGGAGGACCTTGCCGTCGCAGATGAGCTGGTTGGCGTCCCAGGCCTCCCGGTAGTTGGCGAAGTGGGAGCCCTTGATGGTCTTGAGTTTCATCCAGAGATGGCGGTTGTCGTACTCGATCATGTAGCCCGACGTCGCCGCGCACGTCACGATCGTCCCTGCCCGCTTGCAGGCGAATACCGAGGCCCCCATCGTCTGGCGTCCCGGATGCTCGAACACGATCTCGGGCTCGGCCCCGACCAGGGAGCGGATGTCCTTGCCGAAACGCCTCCATTCCGACTCGTCCTGCGTGTGCTCATCTGCCCAGAAGCGATAGTTCGACGCCTTGCGGTCGATGACGGCCTCGACGCCCAGATCGTTGAGCAGCTTGACCTTCTCGGGAGACGACACGACACCGATCGGCGTGCCGCCACCGTTGAGCACGTGCTGAACGGCGTAGCTGCCGAGGCCGCCGCTGGCCCCCCAGACGAGGACCTTGTCACCCTGCGTCATGCGGGCGCCATTGTGAGACACCAACATCCGGTAGGCGGTCGAGTTGCACAGTGCGTTGATGGCCGCCTCCTCCCAGCTGAGATGCGTGGGCTTGGGCATGAGCTGGTTCGCCTTGACCACGGTGATGTCGGCCAGGCCGCCGAAGTTCGTCTCGAAGCCCCAGATGCGCTGGTTGGCCGCCAACATGGAGTCGTCGTGGGCCGACGGGTCTTGGTCGTCGACGTAGTTGCACTGGACCGTGACCTTGTCGCCCACTTTCCAGTTGCGCACGGCCGAACCGGTCCGCAGGACCACCCCGGCCGCGTCCGAGCCGACCACGTGGTAGTCGAGCGCGTGGCGAGCTCCCCAGATGCCTTCCTTGGCCAAACGGTCGAGGAAGCCGAACGTCGGGAGCGGCTCGAAGATCGAGGTCCAGACCGTGTTGAAGTTGATGGAGGACGCCAAGACGGCCACGTAGGCCTCGTCCGGAGCAAGCTCGGGCAAGGGCACGTCCTGCACGTGCAGGGACTGGCGGGGATCCTTGTCCGAGGACTCCATACCCTCGAACATGTCCACGTCACTCCGACGGACGACAGCGGCCCGGTACGTCTCCGGCATCGTGAGTTCGGCCAGCTCATCGGCAGAAGCGCCGGCTACAACGGCACTGAGGATGTCGCTCATGTGACCCGACGATAGTTGGCCGGTACGATGTAGTTTCCGGCTGGTAACCAGGCTGGCGCGAATCTGGAGGTAGAGACAATGGCTGAGGCCGTCATCGTCGCAGGGGCTCGCACCCCTATCGGGAAACTGTCGGGCGCCCTGGCCACGTTCTCGGGCATGGACCTGGGGGGATTCGCCATCGCCGAGGCGCTCAAGCGGGCCGGCATCGCCCCGGACCAGGTCGACTACGTCCTCATGGGACAGGTGCTCCTGGCCGGCCAGGGTCAGATCACGGCCCGGCAGGCCGCGGTGAAGGCCGGAATCCCCATGACCGTGCCCGCCAACACGATCAATAAGGTCTGCCTGTCCGGCCTGAACGCGATCTATCTGGCCGACCAGATGATCCGGGCCGGCGATGCCGAGATCGTCGTGGCCGGAGGCATGGAGTCGATGACCCAGGCTCCCTACCTGCTGCCGGGCGCGCGGGCCGGCTACCGGCTCGGCGACGGCGAGCTCATCGACTCAATGATGTACGACGGGCTCACCGACTCGTTCGACCACATCGCCATGGGCCTCTCCACCGAGCAGCACAACGCCAAGGTCGGCATCACGCGTGAGCGCCAGGATGCCTTCGCGGCCTCCAGCCACGAGAAGGCGGCGGCAGCCGCAAAGGAAGGCCGACTGGCCGATGAGATCGTCCCGGTCCAGGTGCCGCAGCGCAAGGGTGACCCGCTCCTGGTCGACACCGACGAGGGCGTACGGCCCGGCACGACGGCCGAGTCGCTGAGTGCCCTGAAGCCGGCCTTCGACAAGAACGGCACCATCACAGCCGGCAACGCCTCGCAGATCTCCGACGGCGGCTGTGCCGTCATCGTCATGTCGGCCGAAAAGGCGAAAGAGCTGGGCGTGGCCCCGCTCGGACAGGTCGTCAGCTACGGCATGGTGGCCGGTCCCGACAACTCGCTCCTGACCCAGCCCTCGCGGGCGATCGTCAAGGCGGCGGGTAAGGCCGGCATCGACCTCGGCTCGATCGACCTGTTCGAGATCAACGAGGCCTTCGCCGCCGTTGGGCTCGCCTCGGTCGACGACCTCGGGATCGACGAGGAGAAGGTGAACGTCAACGGCGGCGCCATCGCGCTCGGCCACCCTGTCGGCATGTCCGGGACCCGGGTCGCATTGACTGCTCTGCTCGAGCTGCGTCGCCGCGGTGCCTCGACTGCCGCAGTCGCCCTCTGCGGCGGCGGTGGTCAGGGCGACGCTGCCATCCTGCGCGCCCTCTAAGGGCGTCGGCGACGGGGGTTACTCCTCGCCGAAGGGCGGGGTGAGGAGCGCGATGAGCTTCGCGCCGTGCGCCTCCACCTCGGACCAGGTCTCGACCTTGAACGAATAGACCCCCAGAGCGCAGGTGGGAAAGCCGGCGCGCACGGCCAGCGAGAGCCCCTTCTTGTCCCCAGAGCGGATCAGACCCTGGGAGAGCGCCTGCGCCGTCGGGTTGTGTCCCACCACGATGGCCGCCCTGACCTCGTCGGAAAGGTCCCGGAGGTCGGCCAGCACGTCGTCGGGGTCAGCCTGGTAGAGCCCATCCTCGAAACGGAGTTCCGGGGGGTCGTTCACAGCCTTGAGCACGAGTTCCAAGGTCGCCGTTGTGCGGGCGGCCGGAGAGACGAGGGCGACCTGTGGTCGAGGCACGCGCCGCAGCACGGCTGGTAGTGCTTCGCCCGATCCGGCAAACAGATGACCCAGTGCGGTCGCGTCGCGACGCCCTCGGGGCGCCAGCACCCGATCGAAGTCGGTGCCGCCCGGCGGCGGATCGGCCACCGTCTTGGCATGCCGAAGCAGCCAGACGGTGCGGCCGGTGGTTGGTTGGGATGGCATCAGCCCAATTCGAAGGCCCGGTGGAGGCTACGGACGGCGCGTTCCACATCGCTCTCAGCGACGATGCACGAGGTCCTGATGGTCGAGGTCGAGATCATGTCGATGTTGATCCCCTCGTTGGCCAGGGTCTCGAACATCGTGGCGGCGATACCGGGGTGTGACTTCATCCCGACCCCGACGAGCGAGACGCGGGCCACGTCGGCATCGGCGGTCACGCCGGTGGCGCCGAGGTCGTTTGCATGGGCCTGCGACGTCTCCACGGCCACCGGCAGATCGTCGGTGGGCACGGTGAACGAGATGTCGGTCGTCCCATGGACCGACGTGTTCTGCACGATCATGTCGACATTGATCGACTTGTCGGCCAGTGCTCTGAAGAGCCGGCCCGCAACGCCGATGTGGTCGGCCACCCCGCTGACCGTGACTTTGGCCTCCGAGGTGTCGTGGGTCACCGCGGTGACGACGGCATCTTCCATGTCTGCATCCTCCTCGACCACCCAGGTGCCGGGCTCCCAGGTAAAGCTGCTGCGTACGTGCAGTGGAACGTTGTGGTTGCGGGCGAACTCGACGGCACGAAGCATGAGGACCCGGCCACCGGTCGCCGCCATCTCGAGCATCTCGTCGAACGAGATCCGCCCGATGCGGTGGGCCTCGGGGACGATCCGCGGATCGGCGGTGAAGACTCCGGTCACGTCCGTGTAGATCTCGCAGACGTCAGCGTCGAGCACGGCAGCGAGGGCTACGGCGGTGGCATCTGAGCCACCCCGGCCCAATGTCGTGATCTCCCGCTCCCTCGACATGCCCTGGAAGCCGGCCACCACGGGCACCTTCCCTGCGGCCAATGCCTCGCGCAGCCGGTCGCCCGTGACCTCGAGGATCTTGGCCCGGGTGTGGTCGTTGTCGGTGATGATGCCGACCTGGCTGCCGGTGAAGGATTGACCCTCGACCCCCAGGTCGGCCAAGGCCATAACCAGCAGTGACATGGAGATGCGCTCCCCGGTGCTGACCAGCATGTCGTACTCACGCGGCGGCTGGGTCCGGCTGACCGTGTTGGCCAGGTGGATCAGCTCGTCCGTGGTCTTGCCCATGGCGCTCACGACGGCAACCACCTGAGACCCCTCACGGTGGGTCCGCGCGATGTGGTCGGCGACGGCCCGGATCCGATCGGCGTCGCCGACCGAGGTACCGCCGAACTTCTGGACCACCAGTGGCATCGGGCCGAGGCTACTGACTGGGAGCGGACCCCATTGTCCCTGGCCCCGGGGTCCAGGGGCCGGTTCGGGGCCGATCGGAGGTCCCCCGGCAGATTGGGTAGGGTTTCCCGCCGTGCCCAGCGAGAAGAGAGCCCGCCAGCGCGCGGCCAGAGAGGCCAGGCTCGAGGCCGAGCGTCAGGCGCAGAAGCGCCGGAAGACGTTCCGCAACGGGGCGATCGTGGTCGTCATTATCGGCGTGGTGGTCCTGATCGCCTTCCTCCTGTCCAACCACAACAACAAGCCGGTCCAGTCGCAGTCGAACGTCACGACGACCACGACTGCCAAGGGGAAGTCGAACGCCGCGCTCCAGGCTCAGGCCAACGAGGTGGCCGTGAAGGCCGGTTGCCCGGCGTCGCCCACCACACCCACCGCCGGGGCGAAGCAGAAGTACACGGCGGCACCGCCGTTGACGATCGACACCTCGAATGACTACACCGCCACCATTACGACGACGACGGGGACATTCGAAGTGGCGTTGGACGCCAAAAGCGCCCCTCAGACGGTCAACAACTTTGTCTTCCTGGCCGACAAGGGCTATTTCAACTGCGGCAGCTTCTTTCGGGTGATCCCTGGTTTCGTGCTCCAGACGGGAAACCCCGCACAGACCAACGCGGGCAGCGAGCCCGGATACACGATCCCCGACGAGCTTCCCCCCAAGGCCGCGAACCCGGCACAGCAGTATCCGTTGGGATCGCTGGTGATGGCCAACACCGGGTCGCCAAACACCGGGGGTAGCCAGTTCTTCATCGTCTCTGGACCCCAGGGCGAGAGCCTGCCCAACACCTACTCGCTTTTCGGACAGGTGACTTCGGGCGAAGATGTGATCGCGACCATCGACAAGCAGGGATCCTCGGCTGGGATCCCACCCGATGTCACGCAGCGCATGCTGACCGTAACCATCCACGAGTCGTCAGGAACCTGATCATGGCCAAGCCCACCCCGCCCAACGTCGACGGCTCGAGCCCGCAGCAGCGGAAGTTCGACGAAGAGCCGGACATGCACATCGACCCGAACAAGCGGTACGTCGCCACCATGGTGACGTCGCACGGGACCATGGTCTTTGCCCTCGATCCTCTCGCCGCACCGCGAACCGTCAACAGTTTCGTGTTTCTGGCCCGCTACCACTACTTCGACGGCATCGTGTTTCACCGCATCATCCCCGGGTTCGTGCTTCAGGGCGGAGACCCAACGGGGAGCGGGTCTGGTGGTCCCGGCTATCGCTTCGCGGACGAGCTGCCGGACTCGGGCAAGTACAAGGTGGGTTCACTTGCCATGGCCAACGCCGGACCCGACACCAACGGAAGCCAGTTCTTCGTCATCAGCGGTCCCGACGGCGTGCGCTTGCCCCCGCTCTACTCGCACTTCGGCGAAGTCGTGAGCGGCGTCGACGTCATCGAGAAGATCGACAAGCTGGGCAGCCGTTCGGGCACGCCGAAAGAGCGCGTCGTGATCGAGAGCGTCACGATCGAAGAGAAAGACTGAACGGGTCTCATCGGACGGGAGTGGAGGAGCCGCTCCCATGGGGCGGGACTACCAGCGTCCTAGCCGCCCCGATCCGGACTTCCACCCTTGCCGTTCCGCCGGCCCGACCGAGCAGGCTGGGTCCCCTTCGTCCCCTTCGCCGCCGCAGCCCCCGTCGCCCCCTCACCCTGCCTGGCCTCAGCGCTCCGCCGCAGCGCCGCCCGCCGCTCGGCCATCACCTTGGGGTCGCTGACCTGGGCCCAGAGCCGCGACGGCCGCGTCGTCATGACCGTGCCAGTCGGACCGACAAAGGCCAGCTCGACGTTGGCATCGCCTGACATCGACCAGACCTTGGTGTGGATCAGATCGTGGTGGTGCTTGCACAAGAGGGCCAGATTGTCGAGGTCGGTCAGTCCGCCGTCGCTCCAGCGCTTCAGGTGATGGCAGTTGGTGAAGAGCACGTTGGCACAGCCTGGAAACACACAGTGGCGATCACGGCGCCAGATCTCACGGCGCTGCGTCTCACTCGGAAAGCGCCGGGCCCGGCCCTCGTACATGGTGTGACCCTGTGCGTCGTCGAGGGCCACGATCAGGTCGGCCTCACAGAGCAGGCGCCGGACCACCTCGGCGCTGATGAGCCCGCCCCGTTCGAGTTCGCCTGGGAGCTCAGAGGCAGGATCGGAGAGCACCTCGAAGGGCACGTGGGCCACCACCAGGGGAACCCTCGAGGAGCCCGGGCCCTGACCCCCTTCCGAGCCGAGCAGGGAGACCAGGGCGTCGGCCAGGCGCTGGTCGAGGGGGGTCTCGCCGTCTGAGCCGATCTGCTCGGCCCGCCGCTCGAGCACAGCGCGCACCGCGGCGTAGGAGACCGGGGGCAACTGGGCCACCACCGTGCGCAAGGTGTCGTTGAAGCGCACAGAGCGCCGCTCCTCGTCGAGCAGGTCAGAGGGGCGAGAGGGGAGCTTCTCCGAACGCACCAGCGCCACCAGGTCCCGAAAGGACAGCTCAGCGGCCGCCTCGGCCCACCCCGCCTCGCTCTTGGGCGAAGCGACGCCGAGCACCGAGCGCACCTTGTCGAGGTTGAGCCGCCCCGATGAGAGGCCCTGGGCCAGATGGGGCAGGTCGCCCACCTGCTCGGCCACTCTCGCGTAGGCCCGGGCCGTGGCGTCGGAGACCCCGAGCTGTTGGACCAGCCAGGCCCCGAGCGAGGTGGCCCCCGTGGCCCGCCAGTCCTGGCGCCGGTCCAGCTCGCCACAGACGCTGGCCAGCACCGCGTCCTGCGAGCAGCGCACCCGAAAGGCCTGGGCCGCCATCTCCATCAGCGAGTCGGTCCCGAGCTTGGCCACCTCGGCCGTCGTCAGCGGGCCGACCGGCTCGAGGGAGGGGGAAGGGGAAGTGGGCGGGGTCGGCGGGGCCGGCGGGGTCTGCGGGGCCGGTCGAGATGGGTGCCCGGGGCTGTGCATCGGTGAACGTGCCATGCACTAGGTGAATGGTCGGCCGGCGCGTCCGTGTGCGCGCCATTCAGATTTTGATCGTGCGGCGAAGAGGCAGGAGGTTCAGCCTTTGAGGGCGGAGAGGCCGTCGGTCTGGGCACCGCCCACGAAGACGACCGGCTGGCCTGCGCCCTCGTAGCTCCACACGCCGTCACCGCTGCGAATCAGCGCCGTGCGAGCAGGAAGGGCAACGACGGGGAGGGCCGCCGGCGCCATGGCCACGGTCCGCTCGAGCTTCTGGCCATGGGCGTCATCGTGCTCGTCGCCGAAGTGCGGCACCACCGACAGGTTGTCGACCAGTCCGAGGCCAAGGGTCAGGGCGCCGCCTCGAGGGTCGACCATCGGGTCGGTCAGCACCATGGCGCCCGCACCGGCGCCGGCGATCACCGCACCGCTCTGAAAGGCATCGCGTAGGCCGTCGAAAACGGCCGACTTCTTGAGTGCGGCCCGGAGGTGGAGCGGGGACCCACCGGCCAGGTAGATGAAGCGTGCCTTCGCCGTCTTGGCGGCCATGCCGGGATCATTGGCGGAGGCCCGGTCAACCACCATCAGCCCCTCGACCTGACCTCCGAGCGGACCGAACCACTCGGCGGCCCGCAGCACGACCCGCTCGGGGTGCTGGTAGGCCGCCGCCGTCGGGAGGACCAGCACGTCGGGGCCTCCGGAGGCGGCGAGGAGCGAGGCATCGAAGGTGCAGCCATCGGTCCACTCGTCGCCTCCGACCAGGGCCAGCGTGCCGGTTGTGTCCATGGGGCCACTCTTGCACGCCCGGCCGAGGCCACATGGTGCCGGAGCGAACCAAGGCAGGGCGGCGGCCGAGCGAGTGAGGGTCGAGTGAGGGTCGAGTGAGGGTCGAGTGAGAGTGGGTCGGTCGAGGGAAGGCCGAGGAGGCGGGGGGCGAGCGGGGGCGGGGCGGGGCGGGGCGGGCCGAGAGGGCGTGACCAGGGTGGCTGCAGTGCCGTTGCGGCGACTTCGACGCCGCTGGTTACCGCCCAGTAAACTTCGCGCCCATGTCGATCACACGGGTGGGAATCCTCGGTTCGGGCATCATGGGCTCCGGCATCGCCGAGGTTGCGGCGGCGACGGGGCACGAGGTCGTCCTGCGCAGCCGGAGCCAGCAGGCGGCCGACGCCATGCTGGCCGGCCTGGGCAAGTCGCTGGCGAAGCAGGTCGAGAAGGGCAAGCGGACCGAAGCCGAGGCGGCCGAGATCTCGGGACGGGTGCGGGCCACCACCCACCTGGGCGAGCTGGTCGACGTCGACCTGGTGATCGAGTCGGTCGTCGAGGACCTGGCCGTCAAGAAGGACCTCTTCCGCGAACTCGACAGCGTCTGCAAGCCGGACACCATCCTGGCCACCAACACGTCGACGCTGCCGGTGGTCGAGATGGCGATGGCGACGAGCCGGCCCGACCTGGTGTGCGGCGTCCATTTCTTCAACCCCGCGCCCGCCATGGCACTGGTCGAGGTGGTGCGCCCCATCACGGCGAGCGACGCGACCATCGAAGCCGTCATTGCCTTCTCCACCACCTGTGGCAAGGATCCGGTGGAGGTCAAGGACCAGGCCGGGTTCATCGTCAATGCACTCCTGTTCCCGTATCTGAACAACGCGGTGCGCCTGCTCGAGCAGGGCGTGGCCACCAAGGAGGGCATCGATGCGGCGATGAAGGGCGGTTGCGGATTCCCGATGGGGCCGTTCGCTCTGCTCGACCTAGTCGGCCTGGACACGTCGTTGGCGATCCTGGACGCCCTCTACGAGGAGTACCGCGATCCCAACTACGCGGCCGTGCCGCTCCTGCGCCGCCTGGTCACCGCGGGGCAACTCGGCCGGAAGACCAAGCAGGGGTTCTACGCGTACAACCGCTGAGCCTCCGGCGCAGGCCCGACACGCCGGTGCGGCCACGACGTGGCCCCGCCGGGCACAGGGCGACGCGGCACCGGGCGGCGATGCGGCACCAAAAAAGGGCGGGCAGAATGGTCACAGCCCGCGGTGAGCGAGAGGAGGTATGAGCCCAATGCCTGACGCGCCCTGGGTGATGCGGACCTACTCGGGCCATTCGACCGCCCGCGCCTCGAACGAGTTGTTCCGGACCAACATGTCCAAGGGCCAGACCGGGCTGTCCATCGCCTTCGATCTGCCCACCCAGACCGGTTACGACCCCGACGCCGCCGAGGCGGCGGGCGAGGTCGGCAAGGTCGGCGTGCCCGTCGCGCACCTCGGGCACATGCGCCAGCTGCTCGATCAGATCCCGGTGTCGTCGATGAACACGTCGATGACGATCAACGCCACCGCAGCGTGGCTGCTCGGTCTCTACGTGGCCAACGCGCAGGACCTCGGGGTCGAGCCCGGGACGCTGGCGGGCACGACGCAGAACGACATCGTGAAGGAGTATCTCAGCCGGGGGACCTACATCTTCCCCCCGGGACCGAGCCTCCGGCTCACCGTCGACACCATCGCCTACACGGTGCGCCAGGTGCCCAAGTGGAACCCGATCAACGTGTGCAGCTACCACCTGCAGGAGGCCGGGGCCACGCCGGTGCAGGAGATCGCCTACGCATTGGCCACGGCCATCGGCGTGCTCGACGGCGTGCGCGACTCGGGCAAGATCGAGACGTCCGAGATCCCCGCCGTGGTCGGGCGGATTTCTTTCTTCGTGAACTCCAGCGTCCGCTTCGTCGAGGAGACGTGCAAGATGCGCGCCTTCACCCAGCTGTGGGACCGCATCTGCCGCGAGCGCTACGGCGTGGACGATCCCAAGCTGCGCCGTTTTCGCTACGGGGTCCAGGTGAACTCGCTCGGCCTGACGGAACAACAGCCCGAGAACAACGTGCAACGGATTGTGCTCGAGCAACTCGGGGTCACGCTGTCCAAGAACGCACGGGCCCGGGCGCTGCAGCTGCCGGCCTGGAACGAGGCCCTCGGCCTGCCCCGGCCGTGGGACCAGCAGTGGTCGTTGCGCATGCAGCAGGTGCTGGCCTTCGAGACCGACCTGCTCGAGTACGACGACATCTTCGAGGGCTCGCACGTCATTGAGGCCAAGACGGCCGAGCTGGTCGAGACGGCCTGGACCGAGCTGGCCGACGTGCAGGAGATGGGCGGCGCCTTCGCGGCGATCGACGAGCTCAAGCGTCGCCTGGTGCGCAGCCAAGCCGAGCGGGTGCGGCGCATCGAGCTCGGGGAACAGAAGGTCGTCGGTGTGAACGTCTTCACGGAGACGGCGCCGTCGCCGTTGGTGGGCGACGACGCGGCGGGCAACATCCTCAAGGTCGACCCCAAGGTCGAGGCGGAGCAGATCGAGGACGTGCAGCGCTGGCGGGCCGGGCGGGACTCGGCCGCCGTGCGCCGGGCGCTGGACACGCTGCGCCGGGTGGCCGAGGACGACGGCCCGGGCGGCAACGTCATGGAGGCCACCATCGCACTGGCCCACGCCGGCGGGACGACGGGGGAATGGGCGGACGCCCTGCGCCAGGTCTTCGGCGAGTTCCGGGCCCCGACCGGTGTCGGCGGCGGTGTGGGGCGGCGGGGCCACGAGATGGACGCCGTGGTGGCGCGGGTCAAGGCCCTGGCCGCACGCACCGGTGGCCCACCCCGCTTCCTCGTGGGCAAGCCCGGGCTCGACGGGCACTCCAACGGGGCGGAGCAGATCGCGGTGGCGGCTCGGGATGCGGGGTTCGAGGTCGTGTATCAAGGCATCCGGCTCACCCCGGACCAGATCGTGGCCGCTGCCCGGGACGAGGACGTCGACATCGTGGGGCTGTCCATCCTCTCGGGCTCGCACCTCGACCTCGTGCCCGAGGTGCTCGACCGTCTCCGGTCGGCCGGCAGCACGGCCGCCGTGGTGGTGGGGGGGATCATTCCCCCGGACGACGCCGAAATCCTGTTGGGGAAGGGCGTCGCCGCGGTGTACACGCCGAAGGACTACTCCTTCGAGCAGATCATGGAGGACCTGGTCGGGCTGGCGGAGCGCCAGCGCGCCGGCGCCACTCCCTAGCCAGGCGGGCCATCTCGCGCCACGTCACCGGGACTGCCCCCAGCTCTATGGCCCGGCGGCGCAGAGCCTCGGGCAGGTCGTAGTGGTTGAGGGCGGCCGAGCGACGGTGCTCCTGGTAACCCCGGCGCGGGATGCCGAGCGCGGCCGCCATGGCGTGGAGCTCGCCGGGGTCGTCTGCCAGTAGGTGCGACCAACGGTCGGCCCGGTCCCGGACCGTCGCCCGCTGGCGCCAGTCGTCGACGTAGACGGTCAGCGGCCGCCGGCCCACGGTCGGTCCCGCCGCATCGGCACCGGCTTGTGCCACCAACGGCCGCTGAAGCGCCAGGCCTCGTGCGCGGGATCCAGCTCGTCAGACAAGCTGACGGCGGCGGCGGCGGGGCGGGGCCACGCCGCTTGGACGGCGGCGACGATGGCGGCCAGGACGGCGGGGTCGGGCGGCAGCGGCCCGGACAGCGACGGCAATGTGGACGCCGTCGAGCCGCCAACGCCGTCCGTCATAGCGGCACGTTCCCGTGCTTGCGCCGGGGCAGCTCCTCACGCTTCGACGCCAGGATGTCCAAGCTCCGGCAGATCACCCGCCGGGTGTCGGCCGGCGAGATCACGTCGTCGATGTAGCCCCGCTCCGCCGCGATGTACGGGTTGGCGTAGCGCTCGGTGTACTCGTCGATCAGCTCGGCCCGCCGGCTGGCTGGGTCGGCCGCCTCGGCCAGCTCACGCCGGTACACGATGTCCACCGCACCGTTCGGTCCCATCACGGCCAACTCGGCGGACGGCCAGGCGAAGGCCAGGTCGGCCCCGATCGACTTGGAGTTCATGACGACGTAGGCACCGCCGTACGCCTTGCGGGTGATGATCTGGATACGGGGCACGGTCGACTCGCAGTACGCATAGAGCAACTTGGCTCCATGGCGGATGATGCCGCCGTACTCCTGGTCCGTCCCGGGCAGGAAGCCGGGCACGTCCACGAACGTCAGCAGCGGGATGTTGAAGGCGTCGCACACCCGCACGAAGCGCGACGCCTTCTCGGACGAGTCGATGTCGAGCACCCCGGCCAGGACGGCCGGCTGATTCCCGACGATGCCGACCACCCGCCCGTTCATGCGGGCGTAGCCACAGGTGATCGACATGGCCCAGTGGCTGTGCACCTCGAAGTACTCGCCGTCGTCGACCACCGCCGCGATGATCCGCTTCATGTCGTAGGGCTGGTTGGGCGACGTGGGCAGGAAGTCGATCAGCTCCGTCACCTGGCGGTCCGGGTCGTCACCGGACAGCTCGATCGGCGGCTCCTCGAGGTTGTTCGACGGCAGGAACGACAGCAGGTGGCGCACGTCGTCGAGGCAGGCCTTCTCGTCGGGCGACACGAACGTCGCCACGCCCGACTTGGTGGCGTGGCTCATGGCCCCGCCGAGCTCCTCGAGCGTCACGTCCTCGCCCGTCACCGTCTTCACCACGTCGGGCCCGGTGATGAACATGTGCGACGTGCCCTGCACCATGAAGATGAAGTCGGTCATGGCCGGCGAGTAGACGGCGCCCCCGGCGCAGGGGCCGAGGATCACGCTGATCTGGGGGATCACCCCGGAG
The DNA here is from genome assembly GCA_963840435.1 of uncultured Acidimicrobiaceae bacterium. Classification (GTDB taxonomy): domain Bacteria; phylum Actinomycetota; class Acidimicrobiia; order Acidimicrobiales; family RAAP-2; genus Bog-473. Next base: position 23,976 of record CAWIYY010000009.1, read on the forward strand.
GCGGCGACGTTGCGGTGGAAGATGCCGCCGTAGGAGTGCAGCGAGACGACGCCCTCTTGGATGCGGGCGCCGGCACCGTCGTTGAGCCCGATCATCGGGACCCCGGTCGAGGCGGCCAGGTCCATGACCTTGTGGATCTTCTCGGCGAAGACCTCGCCCAGCGCGCCGCCGAAGACGGTGAAGTCCTGGCTGAAGATGCAGACCCGGCGCCCGTCGATCGTGCCGAAACCGGTGACCACGCCGTCGGTGTACGGCCGGTTGTCCTCGAGCCCCATCCCGTGGGCTCGATGCCGGGCCAGCATGTCCAGCTCCTGGAAGGACCCCTCGTCGAGCAGGTAGTCGATGCGCTCCCGGGCCGTCATCTTGCCCTTGGCGTGGTGCCGCTCGACGGCGGCCGGGCTGCCGGCGTGGAGGGCCTCGTTCTTGCGTTCTTCCAGCTCGGCGAGCCGTTCGGCCATCGAATGTTCCATGTCGCCGAGGCTAACGCTCCGTGACCGGACCCCGAAATTTGAGGCGAGGTCGTCTGAAATGTCGCACAACGTCGCGGAATGTCGCCGGAAATTCGCCCGTAAGACGGCGGACGAGAAGCTGTTCTATTTCTGACTGGACAAATCCCGGGGCTGACCTGGGAAAAGAAACAACGAAAACCCGGGTTCCCGTCCTCGGGACGACGAGCCCGACCGGTTGGGGGGATGACGATGCCGCTGCTCGAGGTAGCGGAAGCTGAGGTGCGATTCGGCGGCGTGCACGCTCTGCGCGGCGTCGACCTCTGCGTCGATCCGGGCATGATCACCGGCCTCATCGGGCCGAACGGCGCCGGCAAGACGACCTGCTTCAACGCCATCACCGGGCTGCAGGCCCTGAGCGCCGGGCGCATCCTCTTCGACGGGTCCGAGGTCACCGGGGTCAAGCCGCACAAGCGGGCCCGCCTCGGCATCGCCCGCACCTTCCAGCGCCTCGAGGTCTTCGGCTCACTGTCGGTCCGCGAGAACGTCCTCGCCGCGGCCGAGATCCGTCGGCGTTGGTCGCGCGATGGTTCTGACGCCTCGTCGGTGGCCGACCACTCCTTGTCGGAGGTCGGACTTTCGCACCTGGCCCAGCAATCGGCCGACACGCTGCCCACCGGGCAGGCCCGGTTGCTCGAGCTGGCCCGCTGCCTGGCCACCCGGCCCCGCTTGCTCCTGCTCGACGAACCCTCGTCCGGGCTCGACGACAGCGAGAGCGACGAGCTCGGCGATCTCCTGGTACAGCTGGCCGACGGCGGCATGGCCGTCCTCCTGGTCGAGCACGACATGGGCCTGGTGATGCGGGTCTGCCGGCGCATCGCCGTCCTCGACTTCGGTGCCGTGTTGATGACGGGGACGCCGGCCGAGGTGCGGGCCGACGAGCGGGTGCGGGCGGCCTACCTCGGGTCGGCCGACGATCCCGAGGAAAGCGGCGACATCCTCGTCGGGGCGGGCGTCGCGTCGAACGGTCCGCCGCCCGGGGGAGGTTCCGATGGCTGAGGTCCGACCGGCCCCGCTCCCGCCCGTCGTCGAGCTGCGGCGCGTCCACGCCGGCTACGGGCAGATCGAGGTCCTGCACGGCATCGACCTGGCCGTGTCGACCGGCGAGGTCCTGGCCCTGCTCGGTCCGAACGGAGCGGGGAAGTCGACCACGCTCAAGGTGGCCAGCGGGCAGATCCAGCCGACGAAGGGCTGCTTCCACGTCATGGGCCGCCACGTCAACGGCATGCGGCCCGACAAGTTGGCCCGGGCCGGGCTGTGCACCCTGCCCGACGGCCGCGGCATCTTCCCCAACCTCACCGTGGCCGAGAACCTTCGGCTCATGACCTTCGGCGGTCCCTCGCGCAGCCACGTCGAGGAGCTCGCCTTCCGCCGCTTCCCCCGCCTGGCCGAGCGCCGGCACCAGGTGGCGGGCACCCTCTCCGGTGGCGAGCAGCAGATGCTGGCCATGGCGCGCACGTTGAGCGTCGAGCCGGCCGTCCTCCTGCTCGACGAGATCTCCATGGGTCTCGCTCCCATGATCGTGGCCGAGCTCTACGAACTGGTCGCCCAGATCGCGGCGGAGGGCGTGGCCGTGATCCTGGCCGAGCAGTTCGCCGCCACCGCCATGGGCGTGGCGACCGACGTCGCCGTGGTCGTCCAGGGCCGCATCGTGGCCGCCGGCAAACCCGGCGAGCTGCCGGACGACCTGGCCGACGCCTATCTCGGAGGTGCCGCCGCATGACCAGCAGTCGCCGCAGCCACAATCGCAGCCGTCGAAGCGGCCGCAGCCATCGTCGGGGTCGGGCACCGCTGCCCACGCTCGCCCTCGCCACCGTCCTGCTGCTGGGCGGTGGGTCCGCACTCCTGGCCGCGGCCGTGGCCGCCAGCAGCGGAGCGGCCGGCGCCGACACCGGGAACTCGGGCGGCGGATCCCCGGCCCTCGGCGGCTTCACCATCACCTCGCTCGCCGAGGCGGTCACCGCCCAGTACGAGCAACCCAACTTTCCCCTGCCGGCCACGCCCTCGCTGGAATTCGACGAGGGCTACGCCTCGACGTCGGACAACTCGGGTCCGACCGGCACCGCGACCGCCTCGAGCCTCTATCCGGGCCAGGTGGTGGCCAATGCCGGCCCCGAGCTCTCCCTGCTGGTGCCCGGCGTGCCGCTGCCGCCGGCGCCGGTCTGGCCCGTCCAGGCCGCCAGCGAGTACCCGCAGACGCCAAACACCACCAACACGGACGAGCCCGGCGTGAACATGGACGCCCAGAGCACGCCCAACGGCAACACGGCCAGCGCCACCCTGGGCGACGACGCGCCCACGGGGGGTTCGAGCGGCTCGACGCCGACCGCACCCAGCGGGTCGGGCAACCCCCTTGCCAGCACCTCCTCACTGGTCGGCATCGGCTCCATGTCGGCCACGTCCTCGTCGTCGGCACCGAGCACCGCGGCGACCGCCGATGCCACGGCCACCGACAGCGGCGTCTCCTTGCTCGGCGGGTTCATCACCATCGGCGCCGTCACCTCCACGGCAACGGCGAGCTCGGACGGCACCACGGGCAAGCTCACTGGGTCGACCCAGGTCGAGAACATGTCCATCGCCGGCGTGCCGGTGACGGTCAACGCCAACGGGATCCAAGCGGACGGCAACGCGGCCCCTCTGTCCCTTCCGATCTCGACGATCAACACGTTGCTCAACGAGCTCGGTATCTCGGTGTCGGTCAATAACGCCACCGACGCGACCAACGGTCCGTCGGCCAGCCGCACGCTCCAGGGCCTCACCTTCACCGTCGACCTCAAGACGCTCGACAGCGCGGCGAACGAATTCGCCTCGCTCTTCCCCTCCTCCTTCACGTCGCAGCTCCCGGTGGCCCTGCCCGACGACCAACAGCTCACCCTCGAGCTCGCTGCCCTCCAGGTGAGCTCCACCGCCTCGCCGCCGTTCACCGCCGGCACCGGCAACACCGGGTCGGGCTCGTCTGCCGCCTCGACGGCATCGTCATCGGGCACGGGCGGGTCCAGCCCGTCGTTCACCGGCAATAGCGGCACTGCCGGGACCGCCGGGACGGCCGGGAGTTTCACCGGCGACTCGGGCAGCGGCAGCTCCTTCGAACCGACGAACTCGTCCCCGTCCTCGTCGTCGCCGTCGGGGACGAGCGACATCGGCCCGTCGGCGCAGTCGGCCCTGCCGACCTCGGCCATCACCCCAGCCTTCAAGGGCATCGGGGCCGCGCTCGTCCTTCTCGGAATCCTCGCCGCGGCGGCGCTGGCCTTCGCCTACCGGCGGATGGACGACGCGGCCCGCATCCTCGGCTCGTCCTCCTGTGCGGACGGCGATCCACTCCTCGAACGCTTCGCGGCCAACCCCGACGAGCTCTCCGACTTCGGAGGCCCGCCCTCGTGAACCTGTTCGGGAGACCCGCGACGGCCCCCCAGGTCGGTCCGCCCAACGGCAACGCCAACGCCAACGCCATCGGCACCAGCCACGACGTCGGCGCAGACGCCGACACGCCCGTCGACACCCGCCTCGGCCGCCTGGCTGCCGTCGTCGAACGCGCCCGGCGCAAGGGCGGCGGGGCCAACATGCGCCGCTGGCTCGAGCTCATCGGCATGGCGATGATCGTGTTCGGCTTCGTGTGCATCCTGCTCGGTTGGTACGGCGCCGCCCACAGCGCGTACCAGTACCAGGAGATCCCCTACCTGATCTCGGGCGGTCTGCTCGGCGTGGCCCTCGTCATCGCCGGCGGCATTCTCCTCCGCACGGCCTGGAGCATGCGTCAGCTCGAAGAGGACCGGCGCAACGCCTTGGCCATCGTGCGCTCGGTGGACCGGCTCGAGCGCGTCCTCAAGACCGTGGACGAGAAGCGCCGATCCGAAGCCGAAGAAGCAGAGCGAGAGCGGAACCGGGAGCGGATCTTGTGAGGTTCCGCCACAAGCGCACCCACCGACGGGCCGCCGTCGTCCTGGCCGTCGCCGTCGTCGCCCTCTGCGCCTCGGCCTGTGGCTCCAGATTGACGGGCACGCAGGCTTCCTTGGCCGCGGGGGCCAACGGCTCGCACTCGGCCTCGGGCAATAGCGGCACCGCCACGGGCGCCCAGGCTCTCGGGGTTGACTCGAGTGGCTGCGCCAGCACCACGACCACCGCCAGCACGACGACCACCACCACCACCAAAGCAGCCGCCGGCTCGAGCACCACGTCCACCACCAAAGCCAAGTCGGGCTCGCCGTCGCCAACCACAACCACGTCGACCACCGCCCCCTGCAACTCGGCCTCGCTCGCCTTGGGCGCCACCGGCGGCGGCACCACCGGCGGCGGCACCAGCGGGTCCGCCGGCACCCCGGGCCACCCCGCCATCGCCACCGGACCGTCCTCGGCGGGCGGAGCGGCGGCCCCGGCAGGCGGCGGAGCCGCAGCCGGAGCCGGTGGGCCGTGCGGTGCCAACGGCAACCAGATGCCGACCGGCGGCAACGGCGGCGCCACCGCCACCGGGGTCACGGCCAACACCATCACCGTCGGCAACATCGCCAGCATCAGCGGCGTCGCCCCCGGCCTGACCCAGAGCGCGCAACAGGCGACCGAGGCCTGGGCCGCCTACGTCAACAGCACCGGCGGCATCTGCGGTCGCCAAGTCAAGGTCCAGCCCTTCGACGACGGGAACGACTCGGGGCAGAACTACGCCGACGCCCAGCAGGCCTGCTCGAGCGACTTCGCCATGGTCGGCAACGCGTCGGGCTTCGACGACGGCAGCGCCCAGGCCGTCTCCGCCTGCGGCATCCCCGACATGGCGGCCGAGGTCTCGACCGCGGCCGCCGGCACCACGGCCGACATCTTCGGCGCCAGCCCGGGCAACGCCCACTACTGGCCGCTCGGCCCGGCCAACTACCTCAAGGCCACCTATCCGAACGCCATCTCCAAGGCGGCGATGATCTACCTCAACGTCTCGGCCACCCAGACCCAGGCCGAGCACGAGGTGGCCGCCTACCAGAGCGTCGGCTTCCACTACGTCTACGACGAGTCGACCACACCGACCAACGCCAACTACGCCACCAACGTGCAAGCCATGCAGAGCGCCGGCGCGCAGTACGTCACCGAGTACTCCGACGCCTCCTCCGCGGAACGCCTCCTCCAAGCGATGCAGCAGGCCAACTACGCGCCGCAGGTGGTCGACTGGTTCTCCGAGGAGTACTCGCCCCAGTTCGCCCAGCAGACCGCGCCGGAGTCGAATGGCGACCTCGTCCTCATGTCGGCCACGGCGGCCTATCAGGAGGCGAGTGCCAACCCGGGCCTCCAGTTGATGGAGAGCTGGATGAACCGGGTCGCCCCCGGCTACCACCAGGACATCTTCGCCATCTTGGCCTGGTCGGCCGGTCTGGCCTTCGAGCAGGCGGCCAAGGCGGCCGGCCCCGATCTCACCCGGGCCGCCGTCATCACACAGCTCCAGGGCATCACCAACTGGACGGGCGACGGGGTCACGCCGCCGGTCAACATCGGCCAGAAGATCCCGTCGAAGTGCTTCTTCTACATGAAGATCGAGAACGGCACGTTCCAGCGCGTGTACCCCACCGCGCCCAACACCTACGACTGCAACAGCGGCTACCTGCAGTACTAGCCAAGACGAGCCAAGACGAGCCAAGACGAGCCAAGACGAGCCAAGACGAGCCGGTACAAGCCATGCACGAGTTCCTCGAGTTCACCATCATCGGCATCGTCCTCGGCGCCACCTACGCCGTCGCCGCCAGCGGCCTCGTCGTCACCTACGCCACGTCGGGCATCTTCAACATCGCCCACGGCGCCATCGGGATGTTCATGGCCTTCGTGTACTGGCAGCTCTCCGTCGGCTGGCACCTCAACCCGGCGCTGAGTTTCGCCATCACCGTCTTCGTCCTGGCCCCCCTCCTCGGCGCAGTCATCGAACGAGCAGTCATCCAGTGGATGGACCCCACCAACGTCGCCACCGCCCTGGCCGTCACCGTCGGCCTGACCCTCCTCCTCTTTGGTCTGGTCAACAACGTCATCTGGAAACCAACGGCTCGGGTGGTCCCGCAGTTCTTCGGCTTCGGCGGCTTCAACGTCCTGGGCGTGCACGTCGATTGGGAGGAGGTCATCACGGTCGGCGCCGCCCTGGCCATTGCCATCGGTCTCCGCCTGTTTCTGTTCCAGACCCGCACCGGCATCGCCATGCGCGGCGTCGTCGACAACCGCAGCCTCATCGGACTGTTCGGCGGCCGGCCCAGCCGGCTCTCCACCCTCAGCTGGGCCATCGGCGCCTCGCTGGCCTCGGTGGCCGGCATCCTGGTCGCCCCCAAGCTCCAGCTCCAGCCGCTGATCCTGACCCTGCTCGTCATCGACGCCTACGCCGCGGCGGTCATCGGACGCCTCAACAACCTGCCCCGCACCTTCGTCGGCGCCCTCTTCGTCGGGCTCGCCTCGTCCTACGTCGTCGGCTACATCCCGGCCGCCGGCTCCTTCTGGACCTCGACGCCGATCCAGGGCCTCGCGCTGTCGGTGCCGAGCATCATCCTCTTCGTCGCCCTCCTCCTCGTGCCGGCCCATCGCCTGCGCAGCGGCACGCCCCAGCGCCGCGCCCCGCTCGCCCCGGCCTCGTTCGCCCGCTCCATCCAGGGTGGCGTTCTCCTGGTCGCTGCCACCGCGGTCGCCGTCTCCTTCATGGGGCCCTCGAGCGTGATCAAGCTCGGCATCGGCCTGGCCTTCGGGCTGGTCTGCCTCAGCCTGGTCCCCCTGACCGGCTGGGGCGGCTACACCTCCATCTGCCAGCTGACCTTCGCCGGCCTCGGCGCCTTCGCCATGTACCGCTTCGGGCACCACGGTTCGGTCCTCGGCCTCCTCGTGGCCGCCGCCCTGCCCGGCGCCGTGGGCGCCATCGTGGTCCTCTTCGTCCTGCGCATCCGCGGCCTCTACCTGGCCCTGGCCACCATGGCCTTCGCCGCCGCCATGGACAACGTGATCTTCCCCTGGTCGGCCATCTTCGGCTTCAACGGCTCGGTCGTCGTGCCCAAGCCGGCTCTCTTCGGCCTCGACGTCAGCTCGCCCAAGGCCTTCACCATCTTCCTGGCCGCCGTCTTCGCCCTCTTCTCCATCGGCCTGCTGGCCCTGCGCCGGGGCCCCTTCGGCCGCGTCCTCGTGGCCACCAAGGACTCCGAGGCCGCCTGCGCCACCCTCGGCCTCTCCCTCACGACGACCAAGCTGTTGGTCTTCACGCTCTCGGCCGCCATGGCCGGGCTGGCCGGCGCCTTCCTCGGCGCGGCCTCCTCGGTGGCCAGCGGCACCGACTTCGAGATGTTCGAGAGCCTGCTCATCCTGGCCGTGGTCGCCATCGGGGGCGCCTCGGTCTGCTCGGGCGCCCTGGCCGGCGGCCTGGCCCTGGGCTTCCTGCCCGGCAACGCCGAGGACATCTTCATCGGGGCGGGCACCGTGGTCCTGGCCTTCTACTCCGACGGCGTGCTGCCCCTGGCCTTCGCCCGCTTCCACCAGTGGTGGGCCGGTCTCACCTCCCCCAGTGCCCAGGGCGCCGGCCGGATCCGTGCGCCCGGAACCCAGGCCGGCCCCGAGGATCGGGCTGGGAGGCTCGCCGGAACCAGGGCGGCTTAGGACCGGGCGGTGAGCCGCCGCCTGGCGGCGGCCACCCCGACGGGTGCGCCGGACTCGGTGGCGGGGTCGGACCGGGGCCGGACTCGGTGGCGGAGGCGGGTGGCCGGTGGCTGGCGGCGGGCGGGGCTCACGAGATCCTCATGAGTTCCTGACGGAACCAGAGAAGTCGCCGGTCATGGTGTGTGTCATGAGGGTGGCGCGGTCGTCTCGGAACCTGCCCGGGCTAGCGTCGATCGCCATGCCCTTCGGTCGACGTGGTCGCGCCCTGGCGCTTGTCACAGGGATTGCAGGGGTGGCGCTGGTCGCCGCGTCGTGCAGCAGCAGCGGTGGGCCGGCCACGACGGTGTCCGCGCCGCCGACCTCGGCCACGAGCACCACCACGACGACCTCGGCGCCGGCCCAGGTGCCCGACGACGTCGACCGCCGGCCCCTTGGGCCCGCTGCAGGGCGGGTCGGCTCCCGTCCCGGCGCCGACCGGCACCACGGTGTCGGTGCCCGCGTCCATTCCGGCCGACTGCTCCAAGGACGTGAGCGGCCCGCTCAAGCACTTCTTGAAGAAGCTCCCGGACAACACGACGGTGCTGGTGGGCGCCCAGGCCTGCTACCAGGTGGACAAGGGCATCAAGCTGAACAACCCGGTGGGCCTCACCATCTACGGCGGGACCTTCACCTCCGACGTCACCCAGCTGCCCGCGCACACCAAGCCGACGTCGCAGGGGGCGACCTTCACCTTCGTCGGCGGGTCCAACGTCACCCTCGAGGCCATGAAGATCACCGGCCAGAATCCCGGGGGCTACCACCCCACGTTGGCCTTTGCCGCCGGCATCAACGTGGAGGGGACCAAGGGCATCACCGTCAAGGGCGTCACCATCACCAACACCTTCGGCGACGGCATCACGCTGTCCCCGCTGCGGGGCGGCCCCGGGCACAACACGGGCGTGATCGTCAACCCGACCAGCAATGCGGTGATTCAGGGGGTGACCATCACCGGGATCGGCCGTCAGGCGGTGACGCTGGCCTCGATCTCGGGCGCGCAGATCGGGGACCTGGTGATTCAGAACCCCGGCCAAACGACGTTCGACGCGGAGGCCGACCAGTCGAACGAGGGGGCGGTCAACGTCACCATCGACGGCTGCACCTCGTCGGGCGGCGGGGTCTTCTTCGCCAACCTGGGTGCGGGGGCCGGCAAGTTCACCCACGACATCACCGTGGCCCACTGCGCCATGGCCAAGCCGACCAGCGGTGAGGTCCTCCTGGTCCACAACGTGGCCCAGAGCAGGAAAGTTCAGCGGGGCCCGATCGATTTCGTGGCCGACGTGCTCCATTGCGGCACCAGCGTCTCGGTGGCCTGTATCCAGCTCTCAGGAGCAACCGTCAGCGTCGAGAACTCTGTGCTGACGTTCCCGAAGGGGACCGTGCACGAGCCCGTCTACCGGGTGGGGAAGCGGTCCACCGTCGTCTTCACCAACGACGCCATCCACGGCTTCGGGCGTTCGGGCAAGGTCTCGAAGAACTCGACCGTCCACGTCCATGGCGGCCAGTGGGTGTCCGTGTCCGGCGCGGTGGGTGCGGGGCCGGGCACGTCCTGACCGGGCGGGTCCGGGGTGGGTCTGAGGCGGGTAACGGGGCGGGTCCGAGGCCGGTGCCGGTGCGGGGGCGGGGCGGCACTTGGGCGGGTCCGAGGAGCGGTCCGGGCGGACGGAAAAGAGGCCTCGCCGGTATACTGACAAGACCGAGGTCCCAGATTCTGGGGCCTTGAGAAGAAGAGCCGAGAGGACCGCCGGGACCGGGGCCTCCCGAGCCGAGGCGGCGAGCCAGCCTTAGGCCAGGCGGCAACGTCGGCGCGATTGTGAGAGGCCCAGGCAGCCGCTACAATCTTCTTCCTGCCATGTGCGGGCTTCGGCCCAGCGCGACTGCGTGCGTGGCGATCACCATTTCAGTATCGAGAGGTAGCGCGTGCCCACAATTGCCCAGCTCGTCCGCAAGGGACGAGAGGCCAAGGTGACAAAGACCAAGACGCCCGCCCTGAAGGGCGCGCCCCAGCGGCGGGGCGTCTGCACGCGCGTCTACACCACCACCCCCAAGAAGCCGAACTCGGCCCTGCGCAAGGTGGCCCGTGTCCGCCTCAGCTCGGGCGTCGAGATCACCGCCTACATCCCCGGTGTCGGGCACAACCTCCAGGAGCACTCGATCGTCCTGGTCCGCGGCGGCCGTGTGAAGGACCTGCCCGGTGTCCGCTACAAGGTCGTGCGCGGTGCCCTCGACACGTCGGGCGTGCGCGAGCGCAGCCAGGCCCGCAGCCGCTACGGCGCCAAGAAGGAGTCATAGCCGATGCCCCGTAACGGTCCCGCCACCCGGCGCGAGCTCGCCCCGGACCCGGTCTACCGCTCCGTCCTCGTGACGCAGGTGGTCAACAAGATCCTCTCGAGAGGCAAGCGCACGCTGGCCGAGCGCATCGTCTACACCGCCCTCGAGCAGGTGCAGGAGAAGTCCGGCGGCGACCCGGTGGCCCAGCTCAAGCGGGCCGTCGAGAACACCCGGCCCGAGGTCGAGGTCAAGTCGCGCCGCGTCGGTGGCGCCACCTACCAGGTCCCGGTCGAGGTGCGTCCCCGCCGGGCCACCACCCTGGCCATCCGCTGGCTCACCACGTACTCGCGCCAGCGGCGCGAGAAGACGATGGCCGAGCGCCTGGCCGGCGAGATCCTCGACGCCGCCAACAACGTCGGCGCCTCGGTGAAGCGGCGCGAGGACATGCACAAGATGGCGGAGTCCAACCGCGCCTTCGCCCACTACCGCTGGTAGTGGACACACCCGTTCCCGTACCAACACCCACCGCAGTAGTCACAGGATTCGACCATGGCTGAAGCCCTCCCCATTCGCGACTTCCCGCTGGCCAAGACCCGCAACATCGGGATCATGGCCCACATCGACGCGGGCAAAACCACCACGACCGAGCGCATCCTCTATTACACCGGCCGCAACTACAAGATCGGCGAGGTGCACGAGGGTGCCGCCACCATGGACTGGATGGTCCAGGAGCAAGAGCGCGGCATCACGATCACGTCCGCCGCGACCACCTGTAGCTGGCGCGACAACTGGATCAACATCATCGACACCCCGGGCCACGTCGACTTCACCGTCGAGGTGGAGCGGTCGCTGCGCGTCCTCGACGGCGCCGTGGCCGTCTTCGACGCCGTGGCCGGCGTGGAGCCCCAGACCGAGACGGTGTGGCGCCAGGCCAACAAGTACAACGTGCCGCGCATCTGCTTCGTCAACAAGATGGACCGCATCGGCGCCAACTTCGAGCGCACGGTGGAGATGATCCGCGACCGCCTCGACGCGCTGCCCGCCGTCATTCAGCTGCCCATCGGCTCGGAGTCCGGCTTCCAGGGCGTGGTCGACCTGCTCGAGGAGAAGGCCCTGGTCTGGTCCTCGGACATGGGCGAGGAGTGGGAGACCCTCGACATCCCGGACGCCATGGCGGCCGAGGCCGAGGACGCCCGCCACCAGCTCATCGACGTGGTCTCCAACTTCGACGACGTCATCATGGAGAAGTACCTGGCCGAGGAGCCCATCACGGCCGACGACCTGCGCCGCGCCCTGCGCACGGCCACGCTGGCCGCCGCCGTGGTGCCCGTGCTGTGCGGGTCCGCCTTCAAGAACAAGGGCGTGCAGCCCATGCTCGACGCCGTGGTCGACTACCTGCCCTCGCCGCTCGACCTGCCCCCGACCGAGGGGCACCGGCCCGGCCACCCCGACGACCTGATGGAGCGCAAGGCGGACGACGCCGAGGCCTTCTCGGCCCTGGCCTTCAAGATCATGACCGACCCCTACGTCGGCAAGCTCACCTACATCCGGGTCTACTCGGGCACCCTGGCCAAGGGCGGCTCGCTCACCAACACGACCAAGGACAAGAAGGAGCGGGTCGGCCGCATCCTCCAGATGCACGCCAACCACCGCGAGGACAAGGACGCCGTCTACGCCGGCGACATCGTGGCGGTCGTCGGCCTGAAGAACACGACGACGGGCGACACGCTGTCGGACCCCGGCCACCCGATCCAGCTCGAGTCGCTGACGTTCCCCGAGCCGGTGATCCACGTCGCCGTCGAGCCCAAGACCAAGGCCGACCAGGACAAGCTGTCCGCGCGCCCTCTACGCCCTGAGCGAGGAGGACCCGACCTTCCGCGTCCGCAGCGACGAGGAGACGGGCCAGACCGTGATCTCGGGCATGGGCGAGCTGCACCTCGAGGTGCTGGTCGACCGGATGCTGCGCGAGTTCAGCGTGGACGCCAACGTGGGCAAGCCCCAGGTGGCCTACCGCGAGACCATCCGCAAGGCGGTCGAGAAGATCGAGGAGAAGTACGTCCGCCAGACCGGTGGTCGTGGCCAGTACGGCCACGTCGTCATCAGCGCCGAGCCGACCGGGCCCGGGCGGGGGCTACGAGTTCATCGACAAGATCAGCGGCGGCGTCATCCCCAAGGAGTACATCCCCTCGGTCGACGCCGGGATCCAAGAGGCGCTCACGTCGGGCGTGCTGGCCGGCTACCCCACGGTCGACGTGCGGGTCACCCTGACCTACGGGTCGTACCACGACGTGGACTCCTCGGAGATGGCCTTCAAAATCGCCGGTTCCATGGCGGTCAAGAAGGCGATCCGGGCGGCCAGCCCGGTGCTGCTCGAGCCCGTCATGGAAGTGACGGTGACGGTGCCCGACGACTTCCTGGGCGCGGTCACCGGCGACCTCTCCTCACGAAGGGGGCGCATGGAGGGCATGGATCAGCAGGGGACCAGCCACGTCGTCAAGGCGCTTGTCCCGCTCGCCGACATGTTCGGCTACTCTACTGACCTGCGTTCGCGCACCCAGGGCCGCGCCACGTACACGATGCAGTTCCATTCGTACAACCAGGTGCCGGAGTCGATCTCCAAGGAGATCATCGCCCGGGCCACCGGGGAATAGTCGCCGGAGAGCGCCGGCGGCCGGTGACGGAGCCGGGGGCTGACAGTCCCGGGACCCCACCAGAGCGCACGAGACGCAGACACAGCAGCAGCACAACAGCAGCAACACCAGCACGCAAGACAAGATCGCAAGACAAGATCGCAAGACAAGACAGAGTCGGGATCACCATGATCCCTTCAAGGAGTAGGGAGTAGCGAGGCGATGGCCAAGCAGAAGTTCGAGCGCAACAAGCCACACGTGAACGTCGGGACGATGGGCCATATCGACCATGGCAAGACGACGCTGACGGCTGCCATCACCAAGGTGCTCTCGGAAAAGAACCCGAACACCTCGTTCACCAAGTTCGACGAGATCGACAAGGCGCCCGAAGAGAAGCAGCGCGGCATCACGATCACCATCGCCCACGTGGAGTACGAGACCGACAAGCGCCACTACGCGCACGTCGACATGCCGGGCCACGCCGACTACATCAAGAACATGATCACCGGCGCCGCCCAGATCGACGGCGCCATCCTGGTGGTCTCCGCCGCCGACGGCCCCATGCCCCAGACCCGTGAGCACGTGCTGCTGGCCCGTCAGGTGGGCGTGCCCTACATCGTGGTGGCGCTCAACAAGGCCGACATGGTCGACGACGAGGAGCTGCTCGAGCTGGTCGAGATGGAGGTGCGCGAGCTCCTCACCCAGTACGACTTCCCGGGTGACGACACCCCGGTGGTCCGGGTCTCCGCCCTCAAGGCGCTCGAGGGCGACCCCGAGTGGAGCGAGAAGATCGTCGAGCTCATGGACGCGGTGGACGACTACATCCCCGAGCCCGAGCGTGACATCGACAAGCCCTTCCTCATGCCGGTCGAGGACGTCATGTCCATCACCGGACGAGGCACGGTCGTGACGGGCAAGGTCGAGCAGGGCCAGGTCAAGGTGGGTGAGGAGGTCGAGATCGTCGGCCTCATGGACACCCAGAAGACCACGGTGACCGGTGTCGAGATGTTCCGCAAGCTCCTCGACGAAGGTCGGGCGGGCGACAACATCGGCGCCCTGCTGCGCGGCACCAAGAAGGAGGACGTCGAGCGGGGCCAGGTCCTGGCCAAGCCCGGCTCCATCACGCCGCACACCCAGTTCGAGGCCACGGTCTACGTGCTGGGCAAGGACGAGGGCGGCCGTCACAAGCCGTTCTTCACCAACTACCGCCCGCAGTTCTACTTCCGGACCACCGACGTGACCGGCACCATTTCGCTGCCCGAGGGCACCGAGATGGTCATGCCCGGCGACAACACCGACATGACGGTCGAGCTGGGCAAGCCCATCGCCATGGAGGAGGGCCTGCGCTTCGCCATCCGCGAAGGTGGCCGCACCGTCGCCTCGGGCTACGTCACCAAGATCCTCAAGTAGTCCCCGCCCTCAAGCAGGAACGAGAACAGCGCACATGGCCGACGGCCCGAAGCAGAAGATCCGCATCAGGCTGAAGGCCTACGACCACGAGATCCTCGACCAGTCGACGGAGAAGATCGTGCAGACGGTGCTGCGCACCCAGGCCAAGGTCCTGGGTCCGGTGCCGCTGCCGACCGACAAGCACCGCTACACGGTCATCCGTTCGCCCCACAAGTACAAGGACTCGCGCGAGCACTTCGAGATGCGGGTGCACAAGCGCCTGGTCGACATCGTCGAGCACACGCCCAAGACGGTCGACTCGCTCCAGCGCCTCGACCTGCCGGCCGGCGTGGACATCGAGATCAAGATCCAGACCGCCTGACGGCGGGCCGCCCCGCCACCCCGCCGGACGCCTGGCAGGGGGCGGGACCAATGGTGTAACCTCGCGGGCCGCCGATTTCGGCAGCCCAAGGAGGGTTTTCAGCGGCCCCGTGCTGCTGCAGCGACAACAGACGTGCGTGAACGTCGGCTCCGGCCGGTACCTCACGCCGAACCATTCGAGCGCTCCGCTCGGGATTCCCGGGCGGAGCGTTGGCGTGCGCAGGGAAACCTGCGACGCCGAGGACCAGAAAGAGGACACGTGGCTACCAAGGCCATCGTCGGCGAGAAAGTCGGCATGACCCAGGTCTGGGACGACCAGAACCGCGCCGTACCGGTGACGGTGCTCAAGGTCGCGCCCGTGCGCGTGGTCCAGGTGAAGACGCCCGAGAGCGACGGCTACTCCGCCCTGCAGGTGACCTGGGGCTTCCGGCGTAACTCCACCCTGACCAAGCCCCAGATCGGTCACTACGCCAAGGCGGGGGTGAACCCCGGCCGCAAGCTGGTGGAGCTCCGCCTCGACGACGTGAGCGAGTACGCCGTGGGCCAGGAGCTGGCGGCCGACCTGTGGGCGGCCGGCGAGCGGGTCGACGCCATCGCGGTCAGCAAGGGCAAGGGCTTCGCCGGCGGCATGAAGCGCCACAACTTCAAGGGCCAGGGCGGTTCGCACGGCAACCACGGTCACCACCGCGCCCCCGGCTCCATCGGCGCCTGCGCCACCCCCTCCCGCGTCTTCAAGGGCACCAAGATGGCCGGCCAGATGGGCGGCAACCAGGTGACGGCGCTCAACCTGGTGGTGGTCTCGGCCGACCCCGAACGCGAGCTGGTCCTGGTCAAGGGGGCCGTGCCCGGCGCCCGGGGCAGCGTGGTCGTGCTGCGTGACTCGGTGAAGACCCCGTCCAAGGCGGGCAAGCGATGAGCGTGACCGAGACCGCCCGCACCGGCACGGTGCTGGCCAACACGATCAAGCGGGAGCGCCCGGCGCCGCTGACCCGCACCGCCCCCCACCGCAACGCGGCGGGCCACGACCTGGGCACGGTGGACCTGGAACCGACCGTCTTCGGGCTCGAGGTCAACCGGGCGCTGCTGCACCAGGTGGTCACGGCCCAGCTGGCCAGTGCCCGCTCGGGCACCCAGTCGACCAAGACCCGGTCCGAGGTCCGTGGCGGCGGCGCCAAGCCGTTCCGCCAGAAGGGCACGGGCCGGGCCCGCCAGGG
>CAWIYY010000010.1:0-796974 GCA_963840435.1 uncultured Acidimicrobiaceae bacterium
ACCGTGCGCCGTCGCCGTTCACATCTCTTCCGCTGGTACCGGCCCGACAGCCGAATCGCTGCCGTCGAGCACGAAGCTGAACAATCAGAAGCCGGAGTTAGGCGCCGGCCTCCGCAGCGTCGGCGGTCCCGTTGGTCTCCTCCACCGGCGCAGGGTCGCTGACGATCGGGTTCCCCAACGCGTCTTCGGCAGTGGGGGTCGCACCGAGCCAGCTGGCGTCGATCGACGACTCGAAGGGATCGTCGTTGATCCCCTCGCCCATGTCCCGCAGCCAGTTGGCCAGGTCCTCGGTGTCCGACTCGCCCGAGCCCACGGCCCAGAAGGGCATCGCCTCGGCATCGGGCATCTCGAGACGGATGTTCCGATAGTGCTGCATGCCCGAACCAGCCGGGATCAGCTTGCCGATGATGATGTTCTCCTTGAGCCCGAAGAGCTGGTCGCTCCGGCCCTCGATCGCCGCCTCGGTCAGCACCCGGGTCGTCTCCTGGAAGGAGGCGGCCGAGAGCCAGCTCTCGGTGGCCAGCGAGGCCTTGGTGATGCCCATCAGCTCGGGGCGTCCCTCGGCCGGCGCCTTGCCGTCCTCGACCAGCATCCGGTTGACCTCGGCGTAGATCTGGTTGTCGACCCGCTCCCCAGGGAGGAACGGGGCTTCACCGGCTCGGCCACCAGGACCCGGCGCAGCATCTGACGCACGATCAGCTCAATGTGCTTGTCGTGAATCGACACACCCTGGTCGCGGTACACCTTCTGCACCTCTTCGACCAGGTACTGCTGCGTCTCCCGGATGCCCTTGACCTCGAGCAGCTCCTTGGGGTCCTTGGGACCCTCGACCGGCCGCGTCGCCGGCCGAGACCTCCTGGCCGTCGGTCACCTCGAGGTGCGCCCGGACCGCCACCAACGTGGAGTCCTCGGTACCGTCGTCGGCGACCACCGTGATGCGCCGACCCGTCTCGTCGTCCTCCACCCGGACAACGCCCGAGTGGTGAGCCAACACGGCGGCACCCTTGGGGGTGCGGGCCTCGAATAGCTCGACGACACGGGGGAGGCCATGGGTGATGTCCTCACCGACCACACCACCGGTGTGGAAGGTCCGCATGGTCAGCTGTGTGCCCGGCTCGCCGATGGACTGGGCCGCGATGACGCCGACGGCCTCGCCCAGCTCGATCATCGACCCCGTGGCCAGCGACAACCCGTAGCAGGAGGCGCAGACGCCCTGGGGTGACTCGCAGGTCAGCACCGAGCGCGTCCGGATGCACGTCACGGCGGAGTCGTCGCGCATGGCGGCGATGATCACGTCGTCGAGCAGCGTGCCCACCGGGTACGTCGTCCCGTCCGAGAGCGTCACGTCCTCGGTCAACAAACGACCGAAAGCACGGGTCTCGAGGTAGTTCCGGTGCCCCGGACCGTCGGGCTCGACGCCCTCGATCCAGATGCCACGGGTCGACCCGCAGTCGTCGATGCGGATGATGAGCTCCTGGGCCACGTCGACCAGACGCCGGGTCAGATACCCGGAGTCGGCCGTGCGCAGGGCGGTGTCGGCCAGCCCCTTGCGGGCGCCGTGGGTGGAGATGAAGTACTCCAGGACCGAGAGGCCCTCACGGAAGGAGGACTTGATCGGTCGGGGGATCATCTAGCCACCAGCGGGTTGGACACCAGGCCCTTCATGCCGGCGATCTGGCGGATCTGCTGCGAGTTCCCTCGGGCACCGGAGTCCACCATCATGTCGAGCGGGTTGAAGGCGATCGTGGCCAGCTGGGCCTCCATGGCCCGTCCGACCTCGGAGTTGGCCGAGGTCCAGATCTCGATCTCCTTCTGCCGCCGCTCGTCGTCGGTGATGATGCCCCGCTTGAACTGCGTCTCGGCCTTCTCGGCCTCCTTCTCGTAGCGGTCGAGGATGGCCTGCTTGTCCGGCGGCGTCTGCACGTCGTTGATGGAGATGGTCAGACCCGACTGGGCGGCGAAGCGGAAGCCCAGCGCCTTGATCCGGTCCAGGCTCGAGGCCACCACGTGCTTGGGGTAGTTGGCCGACAGCTCCTCGACGATGAGGCCGATGGGCGTGTTGCGCTTGCCGACCACGTCGTTGACGAAAGCGAAGCCCTCGGGCAGCGCCTCGTTGAAGAACACCCGGCCCGGCGTGCTCTCGAACGTGAGCACGCCTTCGGAGTCAGGAACGACTCCGGCCGCCAACAGACGCCCGGCCAGGGAAGACCCGGCCGACGGCCGCAGCGTGATCGGCACCTGCAACTCGACGTCACCCGCGTCGAACGCAGCCTCGATCTCGTAGATGTGGCGGAACACCCGGCCGGCACCGGTGCCGTCGTCGACCCGCAACGTCAGGTAGTAGGCGCCGAAGACCATGTCCTGGGTGGGCACGGTGATCGGCCGACCGGTCGCCGGCGACAGGATGTTGTTGGCCGAGAGCATGAGCACCCGGGCCTCGGCCTGCGCCTCGGCGGACAGCGGCAGGTGGACGGCCATCTGGTCGCCGTCGAAGTCGGCGTTGAAGGCCGTGCACACCAGCGGGTGCACCTGGATCGCCTTGCCCTCGACCAGGACGGGCTCGAAGGCCTGGATCCCGAGACGGTGCAGCGTCGGCGCGCGGTTCAGCAGCACCGGGTGCTCCCGGATGACGCCCTCGAGCACGTCCCACACCTGGGGACGGCGACGCTCGACCATGCGCTTGGCCGACTTGATGTTCTGGGCCAGTTCGGCGTCGACCAGCCGCTTCATCACGAAGGGCTTGAAGAGCTCGAGCGCCATCAGCTTGGGCAGGCCGCACTGGTGCAGCTTGAGGTTGGGGCCGATGACGATGACCGAACGGCCCGAGTAGTCGACCCGCTTGCCCAGCAGGTTCTGGCGGAACCGGCCCTGCTTGCCCTTCAACATGTCGGAGAGCGACTTGAGCGGGCGGTTTCCGGGACCGGTGACCGGACGGCCACGGCGGCCGTTGTCGAACAGGGCGTCGACCGCCTCCTGGAGCATGCGCTTCTCGTTGTTGATGATGATCTCGGGCGCGCCGAGGTCGAGCAACCGCTTGAGGCGGTTGTTCCGGTTGATGACACGCCGGTACAGGTCGTTGAGGTCCGACGTGGCGAAGCGGCCACCATCGAGCTGCACCATGGGGCGCAGGTCCGGTGGGATCACCGGCACGGCCTCGAGGATCATGGCCCGGGGGTCGTTGATGCGCCGGCCGTGGTCGTCACGCCGGTTGAAGGCAGTGACGATCTTCAGGCGCTTGATCGTCTTCTGGCGGCGCTGGGCCGACAGCGGACGGCGACCGTCCTTGGCGTCGATCATGTCGCGCAACTTGATCTCTTCGGCGTCGAGGTCGATGCGGTCGATGAGCTTGAGGATGTACTCGGCACCCATGCCGCCCTCGAAGTACTCGTCGTAACGCAGCCGCAGCTCGCGCCAACAGCATCTCGTCCTCGATGATCTTGCGGCCGTGCAGGTTGCGGAACTCGTCGAGCGAGCGCTGGGCGATCTCCGCGTCCTCCTGCGAGCGCTCGCGGACCGTCTGGATCTCCTTCTCGACGGCAGGCGCGCTGGCGGGCCTTGATCTCGGCCTCCCGGGCCCCCTCGGCCTCGAGCTGCTTCAGCTCGTCCTCGAGCGCCTTGAAACGGCGGTCGATGTCGAGGTCGCGCCGCTTCTCGATGTCGGTGATCTCCTCGGCCATCTCGTTCTCGAGCGAGGGCAGGTCCTGGTGGCGCTTCTCCTCGTCGACCCAGGTGACCAGGTTGGCGGCGAAGTAGATGACCTTCTCCAGCTGCTTGGCCTTGAGCTCCTCGCGGGGCTCGGTGCCCATCAACAGATAGGCCAGCCACGAGCGCGTCCCGCGCAGGTACCAGATGTGCACGACCGGGGCGGCCAGCTCAATGTGGCCCATCCGGTCACGCCGTACCTTAGAACGGGTGACCTCGACGCCGCAGCGCTCGCAGATGATGCCCTTGAAGCGCACCCGCTTGTACTTGCCGCAGTAGCACTCCCAGTCCTTGGTCGGACCGAAGATCTTCTCGCAGAAGAGCCCGTCCTTCTCAGGACGAAGCGTGCGGTAGTTGATCGTCTCGGGCTTCTTGACCTCGCCGTTGGACCAACCCCGAATGGAGTCGCCGGTGGCCAGGCCGATGCGCAGCTGGTCGAACGTGTTGACGTCCAGTGCCATCAGTTGAAGCTCCTCTCTGCGGCGCGCCGCTCGTCTTCCTCGTCGGACCCCCGCTCGTTGCGGCTGATGTCGATGCCCAGTTCCTCAGCGGTCCTGAACACGTCCTCGTCCAACTCGTGCATCTCTATCTCCCGGCCGTCCACCGCCAGCACCTCGACATCGAGGCACAGCGACTGCATCTCCTTGATGAGCACCTTGAAGCTCTCGGGGATGCCCGGCTCGGGAATGTTCTCTCCCTTGACGATCGCCTCGTAGACCTTGACCCGGCCCAGGACGTCGTCCGACTTGATGGTCAACAGCTCCTGCAGTGCGTAGGCAGCACCGAAGGCTTCGAGCGCCCACACCTCCATCTCACCGAAGCGCTGGCCACCGAACTGCGCCTTCCCACCCAGCGGCTGCTGGGTGATCATGGAGTACGGGCCGGTCGAACGGGCGTGGATCTTGTCGTCGACCAGGTGGGCCAGCTTGAGGATGTAGACGTAGCCGACCGAGATCGGGTTGTCGTACACGTCGCCGGTGCGGCCGTTGTACAGCGTGGCCTTGCCGTCGTCGTGGATCTGCACGTCACCGTTGGCCGAATCGGAGTTCAGCGTCCCGAAGACCTGCTTGATCGTCGGGTGCGACCCGGCGTCCTCGACCTCGTCCCAGTGGGCGCCGTCGAAGACCGGGGTGGACACCCAGGCCGCGGGCTCGGTGCGGGGGCGCGTCTTGCGCTCCGCGCCGTCGCCCTTGGCCGACGTCCCCACACCCTCGTTCACCGTGACGCCCTCCCAGCCGTGGCGGGCGGCGTAGCCCAGGTGCGACTCGAGCACCTGGCCCACGTTCATCCGGCTCGGCACGCCCAGGGGGTTCAAGATGATGTCGACCGGCGTCCCGTCGGACAGGTACGGCATGTCCTCGACCGGCAGGATCTTGGAGATGACGCCCTTGTTGCCGTGGCGGCCGGCCAGCTTGTCGCCCTCGGAGATCTTGCGCTTCTGGGCCACGTAGACCCGGACCAGCTGGTTGACCCCGGGCGGCAGCTCGTGTGACTCCTCCCGCGAGAAGACGCGGACGTCGATCACCTTGCCGTACTCGCCGTGCGGCACCTTCAGCGAGGTGTCGCGGACCTCACGGGCCTTCTCACCGAAGATGGCTCGCAGCAGGCGCTCTTCGGGCGTCTGCTCCGTCTCGCCCTTCGGGGTGACCTTGCCCACCAGGACGTCGCCCGGCTCGACCTCGGCCCCGACCCGGATGATGCCCCGGTCGTCGAGGTCGGCCAGGATCTCCTCGGAGAGGTTCGGGATGTCCCGGGTGATCTCCTCGGCCCCCAGCTTGGTGTCGCGGGCGTCCACCTCGTGCTCCTCGATGTGGATCGACGTCAAGACGTCGTCCCGCACCAGGCGCTCCGAGAGGATGATGGCGTCCTCGTAGTTGTAGCCCTCCCACGGCATGAAGGCGACCAGCAGGTTCTTCCCCAGAGCCAGCTCGCCGTTGTGGGTGGAGGGGCCGTCGGCCAGCAGGTCGCCCGTGGCGATGCTCTGGCCCTCGGCCACCAGCGTGCGGTGGTTGATGCACGTGTTCTGGTTGGAGCGGCGGAACTTCGAGAGCCGGTAGACCTTGCGCCCGAGCGGCGTGCCCAAGCGGTCCTTCTGCCCGGACTGGTACTCCACCGTGATGGAGTCGCCCGAGATCTCGGTCACCGTCCCGTCGCCCTCGGCCAGGAGGACGTCACCCGCGTCGCGGGCCGCCCGGGCCTCGACGCCCGTGCCGATGTAGGGAGCCTCGGGCACCACCAGCGGCACCGCCTGCTTCTGCATGTTGGCGCCCATCAGGGCCCGGTTGGCGTCGTCGTGCTCGACGAAGGGGATCAGCGCGGTCGAGACCGACACGATCTGCTTCGGCGACACGTCCATGAGGTCCACCTCGGACGGGGGCACGAAGTCGATCTCCGACGTCGTACCGTAGGACCCGACGGCCGCACCCATCCGCACGCCGGTCCCTTGCGGGCCGCGGCGCACCAGGACGCGCTCCTCGGTGAAGTTCCCGTCGGCGTCCGTCGAGGCGTTGGCCTGGGCGATGACGTGCTCTTCTTCCTCGTCGGCCGCCAGGTACGAGACCTGGTCGGTCACCCGACCATCGACCACGGCCCGGTACGGCGTCTCGATGAAGCCGTACTCGTTGACCCGGGCGTACGTCGCCAGCGACCCGATCAGGCCGATGTTCGGGCCCTCGGGCGTCTCGATCGGGCACATGCGGCCGTAGTGGGACGTGTGCACGTCTCGCACCTCGAAGCCGGCCCGCTCACGGGACAGGCCACCTGGCCCGAGCGCGGAGAGCCGACGCTTGTGGGCCAGCCCCGACAACGGGTTGTTCTGGTCCATGAACTGCGACAGCTGCGACGTCCCGAAGAACTCCTTGACGGCGGCGACCACGGGGCGGATGTTGATCAGCGTCTGGGGCGTGATGGCCTCGACGTCCTGGGTGGTCATGCGCTCGCGCACCACCCGCTCCATGCGGGACAGGCCGACCCGGACCTGGTTCTGGATGAGCTCGCCCACTGAGCGGATGCGCCGGTTGGCGAAGTGGTCCTGGTCGTCGATGCGGTAGGTCGAGTCGCCGTCGGCCATGTGCAGGGCCAGGTGGAGCATGTAGGTGGCCGAGGCCAGGATCTCCGAAGGCGAGAGCACGGACTGGTCCGGCGCCGGCTTCTCGATCTCGATGCCGAACAGGTCCGACAAGCGGTCGATCTCCGGCCCGAGCTTGCGGTTCAGCTTGTAGCGGCCGACCCGGGTCAGGTCGTAGCGCTTCGGGTTGAAGAAGGCGTTCTCGAAGTAGACACGGGCTGCCTCAGCCGACAACGGCTCACCCGGACGGGCGCGCTTGTAGATCTCGAGCAGCGCCTCTTCCCGGGACGGCGCCAGGTTGCGCTCCTTCTCCCACTGCCCCTCGAGGAAGTCGAAGTGGCGGACGAAGCGGTCCAAGAAGGCCTCGTCGCCGTAGCCGAGGGCGCGCAGCAGCACGAACAGCGACAAGCGGCGCTTGCGGGCCACCCGGCATCCCGCCGTGACGTCCTTGCCCGGCTTCGCCTCGATGTCCAGCTCGATCCACTCACCCCGGTACGGGTGAATGGTCCCGGTGAAGACGGTCTTGGCGTCGCGCCCAGGCTGGAAGATCACGCCCGGCGAGCGCACCAGCTGCGAGACGACGACACGCTCGGTGCCGTTGACGATGAACGTCCCCCGGTCGGTCATCATCGGGAAGTCCCCCATGAAGACCGTCTGTTCCTTGATCTCGCCGGTGGTGGCGTTGAGGAAACGGGCGCGCACGAAGACGGGCGCCGCGTAGGTCATGTCCTTTTCCTTGCACTCCTCCACCGAGAACTTCGGCGGTGGGCGCAGGTCGGCGTCGGTGGGGTCGAACTCGAGCTCGAGGCTGAGCTGACCGGTGAAGTCCTCGATGGGACTGATGTCGTTGAATGCCTCGGCGAGACCCTTGTCCAAGAACCACTGAAAGGAGTCGCGCTGAATGGCGATCAAGTCAGGGAGAGGCAAAGCCTCGCTGATGTTGGCAAAGGAGACGCGTTCGGGGCTGCGGGACCGTGAGGACAACGGTCAACACCTCCAAGAAGAAAGACGGCGGGATGAGGACACTACGAACTGCTGAGGGTGAGGCTGGAACGGCGGGAGAGGAGGGATGGGTGGTCCAGGTCCGGGGCCAGACCTGGGGTCGACGGGCAGGTCAGGGCTGCGTGGGCGCGCGACGACCCCATGGAATTACGGAATCGAAGACACGAAGACGCACGGCAACCGTGCATCTTACCGTGAGGCGTGCCTGGATACAACCCCTCGGCCGCGCCAAACCAAACGGGCCAATGGCCCGGGGGTCCGAGACAGTATGAGGGTGCCTCAGGCCCCCGTCAAGGATTCCCCGCCGGGGACTGGCAGGCGACGGCCCACCAGCCCCCTGAGCAGGGATTACTGGATCTCGACGGTGGCGCCGGCCCCCTCGAGGGCGGCCTTGGCCTTGTCGGCGTCCTCCTTGGTGGCCTTCTCGATCACCGGCTTGGGAGCCGCCTCGACCAGGTCCTTGGCCTCCTTGAGGCCCAGGCTGGTGAGGGCACGCACCTCCTTGATGACCTGGATCTTCTTGTCGCCGGCCGCTGTCAGGATGACGTCGAACTCCGACTTCTCCTCGTCTGCGCCGCCGCCATCGCCGCCGCCTACGGGGGCCGCTGCGGCCGCCACGGCCACCGGGGCCGCCGCGGTCACGCCGAAGCGCTCCTCGAAGTCCTTCAGCAGCTCGCTCAGCTGGATCACGGAGAGCTCTGCGATCCCGTCGAGGATCTCTTCCTTGGTCAGGGTTGCCATGTGGCTTCCTTTCTTCCTTCCGGTCTTGTGGTGATTCGGTCTCGATCGGGTGTTACTCGGCCGCGTCTTCGGACGTGGCCGCCGCCTCGGCTCCGGCTTCCGCTTCCCCGGCGGCTTCCGACGTCGCTTCAGCCTCGGCCGGCGCCGCTGTCTCGGCGGCTGGCGACTCCGCCTCGGGCGCCTCGGGCGCCTCGGGCGCCGGCGTGTCGGCGGCCTCGGCCACTGGCGTGTCTGCGGCCTCGGCAGCCTGGGTGTCTGGCCCCTCGGCTGCCGGGGTATCCGCAGCCTCGGCGGCCGGTGCCTCGGCCTGCTCCGCCTGCTCTGACGGCTCGGCCTGCTCGGCCTCGGGGGCAGGCAGCGCTTCGCCGCCCTCCACCCTCTGGTCGATCAGGGCCTGCACGCCGTAGGCCAGGTTGCGGGGCAGGGCCTGGAGGAGGCCGGCCATCTGCTGCATGGGCGCCGCCAGGGCGCCGGCCATGCGGGCCAGGAGCACCTCGCGGGGCGGCAGGTCGGCCAGCGCGGCCAGGTCCGAGGGCGACAGGAGCGAGCCGTCGGCCAGCCCGCCCTTGATCACGAGCAGCGGGTTCGCCCGCGAGAAGTCCCGCAGCGCCTTGGCCACGGCGCTGACGTCGCCGTCCACGAAGGTCAGGGCGGTCGGGCCGCTCAGGTACTCCGACAGAAGCTGGTAGTCGCCGCCGTCGATGGCCCGGAGCACCAACGTGTTCTTGAAGATGCGGTAGTCGGCGCCGACGCCCTCGAGGGCGGACCGGAGCTCGGCCAGCTCGGCCACGGTGAGACCGCGGTATTCGCTGACGATCTGCGCCGACGCCGCGCCCATGCGCGTCTTGACCTCGTCGACGATCTGGACCTTCTGCGCCCGTGCTGCGTTCTGCGTTGCCATCGATGTCCTCCACCGGGATCAACCGGCTGTGGGCCAGGATCTCCGGTGTGCGACGGCGCAGCACGACTGGGTCGCGCTCTTCGTGTCGTCGCCTCGTCGGGCGGGCCTTGCGGCCGCTTCTGCACCCGAAGGTGCACCGGAGGTCTGTGGCGTCGGATTCAGTGCCCGTCCCGTCTGGGTCGGTCGGCGGTGCCGGCCGGGCGGTGGGCTGTTCGGGAGATGCTACTTGCTGGGCCGGTGGTGCTCCGACCGGGTTGGGTCAGGCCGAGACGGCGAGGTCCTCGTCGCTGAAGCGAGCCTTGAGCGGATCGATGTGGATGCCTGGGCCCATGGTGCTCGACACCGTCACCGACAGGAAGTACCGCCCCTTGGCCGCCGGCGGCTTCGCCCGCTGGAGCTCCTCGACGACGGCCCGGATGTTGGCGGCCAGCTGGTCGTGGCTGAACGAGGCCTTGCCCACCCGGATGTGGACGTTGCCCACCTTGTCCGTGCGGTACTCGACCCGGCCACCCTTGAACTCGCCGACTGCCTTGGCGACGTCGGTCGTCACGGTGCCCGTCTTGGGGTTGGGCATGAGGCCTCGCGGTCCGAGGACCCGGCCGAGCGTGCCCACCTGGCCCATCAGGTCGGGTGTGGCGATGGCGATGTCGAAGTCGAGGAAGCCGCCGTTGATCTTGGCGACCAAGTCGTCCGCCCCCACCTCGTCGGCGCCGGCAGCCCTGGCTTCGGCGGCCGCCTCGCCGGCGGCGAAGACAGCCACCCGCACCGTGGTGCCGGTGCCCGAGGGCAGCGAGAGCGTGCCCCGCACGATCTGATCGGCCTTGCGGGGGTCGACGCCGAGCCGGACAGCCAGCTCGACCGTCTCGTCGAACTTTGCGCTCGACAACTCCTTGACCAAGTCGACGGCCTCGCTGAGGCCGTAGAGCGCCTCGCGGTCGACCTTGCTCAGGCTCTCCTTGTACTTCTTCCCGTGCTGGGCCATCTCTTACTCTCTTCCTTCGCGTCCTGGTCTCGCTCCGGCGCGTCGTGCTGGAACGGGGTGCCGTGTGTCGGCGGTTCGTGTGCCGGCAGTGCTCAGCCGGCGACCTTGATGCCCATGGAGCGGGCGGTTCCGGCCACCTGCTTCTTGGCGGCCTCGATGTCCTTGGTGTTCAGGTCCTTCATCTTTGTGTTGGCGATCTCGGCCAGCTGGGCGTCGGTGATCGTGCCCACCTGCTCGCGGCCCGTCGTCGCGGCGCCCTTGGCCAGCCCGGCGGCCTGGCGCAGCAGCACCGGCGTGGGCGACGTCTTGAGCACGAAGGTGAACGAGCGGTCCTCGTAGATGGTGATGTCCACGGGCACGACCTGGCCCCGCATGCTCTCGGTCGCCGCGTTGTACTGCTTGCAGAACTCCATGGTCTGGACGCCGTGTGGGCCGAGGGCCGTGCCCACGGGTGGGGCAGGCGTGGCCGAACCGGCCTCGAGCTGGATCTTGACGATGGCCAGCACCTTCTTCTTGGGTGGCATCTGGGTGTCTCCTTATTTTCGATCTCGTACGTGGGCGCCGGCACCGCTGGGCCGACGGCCCGGGGGTGGGTGCCCGGATGGGTGCTAGAGCTTGGCCACCTGGCTGAACTCGAGCTCGACCGGGGTCTCCCGGCCGAAGATGTTGACCAGCACCTTGAGCTTGAGCTGGTCCTCGTTGATCTCGGCGATCTGGCCGGAGAAGTCGGCGAACGGACCCTCCTTGACCCGGACCGTCTCGTCGACCTCGTACTCGAGCCGGGGACGGCTGCGCTTGGGCGCCGCCCCTCCCTCGGTGCCCTCGACCTTGACCTGGAGGATGTTCTCCACCTCACGCCGGCTCAGCGGTGTGGGCTTGGTGTTCGGTCCCACGAACCCGGTGACACCCGGCGTGTTGCGGATGGCCCCCCAGGTGTCGTCGTTCATGTCGCAGCGCACCAGCAGGTAGCCGGGGAAGACCTTCTTCTGGACGGTGACCTTCTTGCCGCCCTTGAACTCGACCACGTCCTCCATCGGGATGACGACTTCGTAGACCCGGTCCTCGAGGCCGCGGGAGGCGACGACGTTGGCCATGTTGCCCTTCACCTTGTTCTCGTAGCCCGAGTAGGTGTGGACCACGTACCAGCGGCCCGGTCGGTCGTACGGGCTCTCGACGGGGACGACTTCCTCTTCCTCGCCTTCGCCAACCCAGCCGCCGAGCTCGTACTCGGCGTCCTGAGCCTCGGTGGCATCGAGCACGAGGTCGGGCTCGCCGCTGCCGTTGGATCCGACGGACGCCGCCGGCGTGACTTGGTCGGCCACGTCCTGAGCCAACTCCTCGACGACTGCTTCTTCGATGATGGCCTCCTCGATGGCCTCGATGACCGCCTCTTCGACGATCTCCTCCACGATCTCTTCGACGATCTCTTCGGCCGCTTCGTCGCCCACGACCTCGGCCACGGCTTCGGTCAGCTCCTCGATCGCCTCGTCGACGGCCAGCTCCTCGAGCTCGACCTCGTCCTCGGCCGCGATCTCGTCGAAGACGTCCTCGACCGAGGCAGTACTCATCGCCGCCTCTTCGGGAGCCTCTTCGTCCTCGGCCTCCTCGAAGGCAAGGGCTTCGGTGACGTCTTCCTCACCGCTGGCGTTGGCCAGCTCTTCTTCTGCGCTTTCGTGCGACATGTCAGTCATGGGCTCGCCTATTCGGTCCGGGTTACTTGGTGAAGAGATCGGTGATCAGCTTCCCGAAGGCGAGATTCAGCAGGAAGATCAGGCTGATCATGATGATCAGCGTCGTCAGCACGACCGAGGTGTAGTTGATGAGCTCGGAGCGCGAGGGCCAGGCCACCTGGCGCATCTCGTCGCGGACCTGACGCACGAACTCGACGGGCGTCGCCCGCTTGCGGACGGGAGCGCCGCCCTTCTGCTGACGTTGCGTCCGGGTCGCAGTGCCCGCAGGCGCGCGGCGGGTAGACGGAGAGCCGTCGGCCTCCATCTGCCCTTGGCGCTGCATCATGCGCTTGGTCTCGCGGTTCACGGCTCTCGCCTCACAAGGTCACGTTCGAATTTTGGATGATCACGTCCGGGGCAGGGCAGGAGGGACTCGAACCCCCAACCGCCGGTTTTGGAGACCGGTGCTCTACCAGTTGAGCTACTGCCCTCGGTGGGGTGCCTTCGGTTGCCGTCGGGCAGGTCGTTCTTCCCCCTGACCTGGGGAACGACTACTCAGAGTAGCACCGGCCGGGCCAGGACGGCTCAGCGGGCTATCGAGTCTCCTTGTGGAGGGTGTGCTGGCGGTCCCACCGGCAGAACTTCTTCATTTCGATCCGCTCGCGGTCGTTCAGCTTGTTCTTGGTGGTGATGTAGTTCCGCCGCTTGCAGACCTCGCAGGCCAGGGTCACCTGGACTCTCTTCTCGTTCTTCGGCATGGTTCCCTTCCTTCTGTTCCTGCTGAGTGTTCCTCGGTGGATCGGTCCTGGTAGATCGGTCCTGGTAGATCGGTCCTGGTAGATCGATCCTGGTGGATCGGTCCTGTGGGTCGTTCCTGGTATCCGCCCGGATCGTCGATCCGGGCCTGGTAGCGGCGGCGGGACTCGAACCCGCGACAACACGATTATGAGCCGTGTGCTCTGACCAACTGAGCTACGCCGCCATGGGCGAGCCCCCTGTCGGAATCGAACCGACGACACCAGCCTTACCATGGCTGTGCTCTGCCGACTGAGCTAAGGGGGCGCCGCGGGGTTCTTTCCGCGAGCGGTCAATGATAGCCAGGGGACGGCAAGGGCCGCCTGCGCTCCCTCCCTGGGTTTGCCCACCTCAACAGTACCATCGCCCGATGCGGATCCGACTGGCCGAGCTGGCCGACGCCGAGGCGATCCGGGCCATCTACAACGTCGAGGTCCTCGGGTCGACCAACACCTTCGACATGGTCCCGCGCACGAAAGCCGAGCAGGAAGCCTGGATCCTGGAGCACAGCGGGGTGCACCCGGCCATCGTGGCGGTGGAGGACGGGGGCGCGAACGGGGGCGGCCCGGGGGACGGAGCGGGAGGCCCCGGGGTGGAGTCCGGCGGGCGAATCGGGGCCAACGGAGAGATCGTGCTCGGCTTCGGATCGCTCTCGGCCTTCCGGGAACGCTCGGGGTACTCGGCGACGGCCGAGAACTCGGTCTACGTGGACCGGGCCCAGCGGGGCAAGGGGGTGGGGCGGGCGCTCCTAGCCGAACTCCTGGTCATGGCCTCGGCGCAGGGGTTCCACTCGCTGATCGCCCGGATCGCCGGACACAACGAGACGTCGATCGGGTTGCATCGAGCGGCGGGCTTCGAGCTGGTGGGGGTGGAGCGCGAGGTGGGGCGCAAGCACCGGCAGTGGCTCGACGTGGTGGAGCTGCAGCGGCTGCTCTGAGGCGGGGCGGGCCGGCGGCTGGGCGTCGGGTGCTGACAGGTGGTGGGGCGGTGGGGGCTTAGGACTCGAAGGCAGCGGTGCCCTGGGCGGCGTGGCTCACGTGAGCTCCGTGGGTCGCGTGGCCGGAGTGGGCGGCATGGCCGGTGTGGGCCTCATGGCCGTGCAACACGGGCAGGCGTGAGGTGTCGAGGCGCCACGAGGTGGTCCAACGACCGAGGGGCACCACGGCGATGAGCCAGAGGATGCCGACGTAGAGGACCATCGAGGCCGGCTGGGTGTGGACGAGCTGGGTGAGTAGCTCGGCGCCGCCGGTCAGGCCGATGAAGGGCACGATCATGGACAGGCCGAGGACGAAGTAGAGCATCCGGCCGGCCACCACCGGGGCGACGAGGATGATGCCCCACGTCAGGTACCAGGGCTGGACGACGGGGCCGAGGAGCACGAAGGCCAGCATGGTGATGCCGAGGGCGTTGAGCAGGCCCATGCGCTCGTGGTGGAGCACGCAGTAGACAGCCACCGCGGCCGCGGCCAGCAGTCCGATGGCCCTCGTCATGGTCAGCACCCCGCCCAGGCCGACGCCGATGCCGAAGACGTGAGCCGAGCCGCTGATGAGGAGGCCGACGCCGGTGGCGGGGGCCATCCAGCTGCGGACGGTGCCGGGGGTGCCGAGATTGGCTATCCAGCCCCAGCCGAGACCCGAGACCAGCGAGAGGATCCCCATGACGGCGATGGTCACCAGGCCGGCGCGGCACGGCCATCCGTGCCCGATGTCCCCAGTCGGCGTCCACGCCGGCCCAATCCCAGGCGATGTAGACGATGCCGATGGCGGCCGGGACCTTGATGGAGGCGGCCAGCGCGCACAGGACCACGCCCCAGACGGGGTGTTTGGCCCGGGCCGCCGTGATGCCGGCCAGGAGTAGGCCGACCATGAGCGAGTCGTTGTGGGCGCCGCCCACCAGGGCGAGCAGGGTGAGTGGATTGAGGACGGCGAGCACGAAGGCGGGGCCGGCGTCGTGGCCGAAGGAGCGGGCCAGCTTGGGGATGCAGTAGGCGATGAGGGCGAGGCCGGCCACGGACTGGAAGCGCAGCAGGACCACGGTGATCAGCGCGTGGTGGAAGCTCAGGCTGGCCGACCACCCGGCCAGCATCAGGAAGAGGGGCCCGTAGGGGGCCGGTGTGTTCAGCCAGAGAGGGTCGACGGGCGTGATGTAAGGACCGGAGCCGAGGGTGCCCGGACCGTAGTTGTACGGGTTGATGTGGCGGCTCATCATTTCGCCCTGGGCGGCGTACGAGAACACGTCGCGGCTGAAGAGCGGGGCCACCACCATGAGCGGCACCAGCCAGAGGGCCAGCATGTAGACGAGCTTCTGGATGGGCACGCCCGGGCGGGCGCGCAGCGTCCTATAAAGCCCGAACCAGACCCGCACGAAGAGGACCATTCCCCCGTAGACGGCAACGACGCCGGGGAGGAGGAGCCAGGTCGAGTTGGAGCTGGACGCACCGAAGAACCAGGTGCCGCTCATCTCGAGCTTGAAGGGCGAACTCGGGAGCGAGGCGCCGATGCAGATGGAGAGGACGGCGACGAAGCCGAGGATGGCGGGCTTGCGCAGGAAGGTCCAGTCGCCGGGGTCGACCGCGTCGGCCTCGACGCGCTCGGTCAGGGAGCGGGTGGAGCTCACGCGCAGGCGCAGTGCCTCTCCGCGTATGGAGAGGCGACGCAGGCGCGACGAGGCTCGGTCCAGCACTGAGGTCGGGGGGTTCGTCGCGCTCGTCGTCCACGTCTTCGGAGGTGTCGGTCTCGTCTGGTCGGTTTCGGCGACGACTCGGGGAACGGGTCGGGTGCCGGGATGGGCAACCCCAGGAACAGGTGCCGCCCGCAATCCATCTGCAACGTCATTGTAACGGGCATGCCCCGGGGGGCAAGGGTCATGCTGACAACGGCCGTCCAACGGGGGGGACCGCAGAATCCTTGCGTGGGCCGGGAAGGATTCGAACCTCCGTAGGTGTTAACCGACAGGTTTACAGCCTGTTTCCTTTGGCCACTCGGACACCGACCCGCAGAGGGGTGAGATTAGCCGGGACGGGGACCCCGGTTTCCCCCGGTGGCCCCGGTACGCTGGGCCTCATGCCCACCTTCGACATCGTTTCCGAGGTCGACATGCAGGAAGTTCGCAATGCCGTCGACCAGGCCAACCGGGAAGCGGCGACCCGCTTCGACTTCAAGAACACCGACTCGGCGATTGAGCTGGGCGACAACGAGCTGACCCTGCGCTCCTCGACCGAGGACCGGCTGCGGGCCCTCCACCAGGTGCTCGACGAGAAGCTGGTCAAGCGCCAGGTCTCGTTGAAGGCCTTCGAGGACCAGAAGCTCGAGGAGGGCCAGAAGGGGACGGCCCGCCAGAAGGTGTCCATCCGGGCCGGGATCTCGGCCGACCACGCCAAGAAGCTCAACAAGTTCATCAAGGACCTGGGACTCAAGGGCGTCTCTTCCCAGACGCAGGGCGATCAGCTCCGGGTGACCGGCAAGAAGCGGGACGACCTCCAAGCGGTCATCGCCAAGTGCAAGGCGGAGGACTTCGGCATCCCCCTGCAGTTCGAGAACTTCCGGGACTGATCCGTCGACGGCCGACCGTTCGTCGACCCGGTCGTCGACCAGTTCGCCGACTTCTTGTCGGTTCGAGCTCTAGCCCGAGTGGGCCGACTCTTCCTCTGACTCCTCCGTCTCCTCGTGAGTCAGGTGCTCGTCGAACTCCTCCAGCTCGACCTGGTGGTGGAAGAGCTTGTTGAAGGCCAGCAGCTTGAGGACCCAGAAGATGGCGAACGACATCACGTTGGCGAAGAGGACGAGGGCAGTCGTCTCGAGGTGGCCGAGCGAGTACTTGACCGAGAGATGGCGGGCGATGGATGCACCGATGATGGAGAAGGCGATACCGGCGCCAGCCATGACCCAGAAGGGGACGACTTCCTTCATGAAGTGCGACTTGCCGTGCTTGCCCCAGGCCCACTTCCGGTTCAGCCAGTAGGACGGGAAGGTGGCGACGAAGTTAGCGAAGACGGTGCTCGCGACCTCGCCCCAGATGTGCAAGACGCCGTAGACGATGACGATGACGAAGAGCGAGACTGCCGTCGAGATGACCGACACCATCGTGTAGCGGAAGATCTTCTTCCCCTCGTGGGTGTGCAGCCAGGCGTAGAGCCGCTGAAGCTGTTCAAGCACCGTGACACCCTAGCCCGACGAGCGTTTGGCTCCCTGGCACTCAGCTAGGAACGCGCTGGCAAGCGGCCCGTCCGGGCCACGTCCCCGAACCAGTGGGCGCTCGGCTTGGGCCGGCGCTCGAAGGTGCCGGGAGCCACTGCCACCAGGCCGAACTTGGGCCCGTAGCCGAGGTGCCACTCGAAGTTGTCCAGGAGACTCCAGACGAAGTAGCCCCGCAGGTCGATCCCCTCTTCCAGGCAGCGGTGGGCGCTGCGCAGCGCCTCGCCGACGAAGGCGACGCGCTCGGTGTCGTCGGCGGTGGCGATCCCGTTCTCGGTGACGAGGACGGGACACCCGCTCACGGCGGCGGCCCGGCGCACGCAGAACTCCACGCACTGGGGCCAGTACTCGTCGCCCATCTGGGTGAGGCGGACATCGGGGTCGTTGGGACTGAGACCCTCGGGACCGAAGTGCATCCGGGTGTAGCACTGGACGCCGACGAAATCGTCGCCGGCGGCGGCGCGCAGGTAGACGTTCTCGAGCATCTCCTCGGCCCCGTCGCGCAGGGCCTCGCCACCCTCGTCGGCCACGATCTCGGCCATGGAGAGCGTGAGACCGACGGGGAAGTCGCCGGGCCCGGCCCGCAGCTCGTCGACGGCCAGGCGGTGGGCCCGGATCATGGCGTCGTTGACGGCCCCGAAGCGGTAGAAGTCCTCCTTGACCCCCGGCGGGTACTGACCCTGGAAGTACCCCATGACGGCGACGACGTTGGGCTCGTTGATGGTGCAGGCCCACCCGATGAGGTCGCCCAGATAGGCGGTAGCCCGGGCCACGTAGCGGGCGAATCGCTCGGGGGCGTCGGGCGACTCCCACCCGCCTCGGGCGGTCAACCACAGCGGGGTGGTGAAGTGATGGAAGGTGACGACGGGCGCGATGCCGCGGCCGAGGAGGGCGGCGCAGATTCGTCGGTAGTGCTCGAGCGCAGCCAGCGAGAACTCGCCCTCGGCCGGTTCGATACGGCTCCACTCGAGCGAGAAGCGGTAGGCGCCCACCCCCATGTCGGCGACCAGGTCCACGTCCTCGCGCCAACGGGTGAAGGAGTCGCAGGCGTCGCCGCTCGGCTCGAGGGTGCCCGAATCGGGCGTGTGCTCCCAGGCCCACCAGTCGTTGTTGACGTTGCCCCCCTCGATCTGGTGGGCCGCCGTGGCGACACCCCAGAGGAAGTCGGGCGGGAAGACGATCTCGTTGTCGTTGTCGCTTTCGTTGCCGGCCACGGCGGCGCAGGGTAGTGGCGGCGGCAGGCGGACGCTCGGACACGGTCCGGGTGACGGGCTGCGAGGATGGACCGATGAGCGAGTCCCTGAAGTTCCTCGTCAGCCTGTTGGACCTGGAGCCCATTGAGGTGAACATCTTCCGGGGCGCCCAGCTTGACGAGGATCGCCAGCGTGTGTTCGGCGGCCAGGTGGCCGGACAGGCACTTATGGCGGCGGGGCGCACGGTCGAGCACGGACGCGTGCACTCGCTCCACTCGTACTTCCTCCGGCCCGGCGACCCGACTGTGCCCATCCTCTACGAGGTGGACCGCATCCGCGACGGCCGCTCCTTCACCACCCGCCGGGTGGTGGCGATTCAGCACGGGCGGGCCATCTACAACATGGAGGCGTCGTTCCACGACCTGGAGGAGAGCAGCATCTCGCACCAGTTCGCCATGCCCGAGGTCCCCGACCCCGATTCGTTACCGACACTCTGGGAGCGGCTCCAGCCCTACCGGGAGGAGCGGGCCGAGTGGTTCGAGAAGCCCCACCCGATCGACCAGCGCCACATCGGCGAGCTGCCCTGGCACCACAAGGTGGCCGACGCCGGGCCCTATCACCGCCTGTGGATACGGGCCGACGGGGAGCTGCCCGACGACCCGCTGCTGCACGCCTGCGTGATCACCTACGCCTCGGACATGTCGCTCTTCGACACCGTGCTCATGCCGCACGAGGTGAACTGGGATGACCCGGACTTCATGGGGGCCAGCCTGGACCACTGCATGTGGTTCCACCGACCCCTCCGGGCCGACCGCTGGATGCTCTACGACATGGACTCGCCGGCGGCGGCGGGCGGACGGGGCCTGGCCCGGGGATTCCTCTTCAACCAGGAGGGCGAGCTCTGCGTCTCCCTGACCCAGGAGGGGTTGGCCCGCCTGGTCAGGGGCCGGAGCTCGGGCTGAGGGACTGGATTACCGGGAGCCCATGGGGACGTAGTCCCGGGTGTCGGATCCGATGTAGAGCTGGCGGGGTCGGGCGATCTTCGAGTCCTGGTCGAGCATCTCCTGCCAGTGGGCCAGCCAGCCCGACGTGCGGGGAATGGCGAAGAGCACAGGGAACATCTCGAGCGGGAAGCCCATGGCCTGGTAGATGAGGCCGGAGTAGAAGTCGACGTTGGGGTAGAGCTTGCGCGAAGTGAAGTACTCGTCGTTGAGGGCGATCTCCTCGAGCTTGAGGGCGATGTCGAGCAGCGGGTTCTTGCCGGTGACCTCGAACACCTCGTCCGCCGTGCGCTTGATGATCTTGGCCCGGGGGTCGTAGCTCTTGTACACGCGGTGCCCGAAGCCCTGGAGCCGGCCACCCGATCCCGACTTCACCGAGGCGATGAAGTCGGGCACGTTGTCGATGCTGCCGATGTCGGTCAGCATCCGGATGACGGCCTCGTTGGCTCCGCCGTGGCGCGGGCCATAGAGAGCGGCGGCGGCGGCCGCGGTCGCCGAATAGGGATCCGAATGCGAGGAGCCGACGACCCGCATGGCCGTGGTCGAGCAGTTCTGCTCGTGGTCGGCGTGGAGGATGAAAAGGACGTCGAGGGCCCGAGCCAGAACAGGATCGGCCTCGAAGCGGGGCTCCGCCACCTTCCAGAGCATGGACAGGAAGTTCGGCGCGAAGTCGAGCGAGTTGTCCGGGTAGACGAAGGGCATGCCCACGCTGAAGCGGTGGGCGGCGGCGGCCAGGGTGGGCATCTTGGCGATGAGCCGGATGATCTGCTTGCTGCGCGACTCGAGGTCGAAGATGTCCTTGGCGTCGAGGTAGAAGGTGGAGAGAGCGGCTACCGCCGAGACCAGCATGCCCATCGGGTGGGCGTCGTAGTGGAAACCCTCGAGGAAGCGCTTGCGCACGTTCTCGTGGATGAACGTGTGGTAGGTCACGTCATGCTTCCACTGGGCGAACTGCTCGTCGTTCGGCAGTTCGCCGTTCAGGAGCAGATAGGCCACCTCGAGATAGGTCGACTGCTCGGCCAGCTGCTCAATGGGGTAGCCCCGATAGCGCAGAATGCCCGCTTCGCCGTCGAGGTAGGTGATGGAGCTCTCGCAGGCCGCGGTCGACATGAAACCGGGATCGAAGAACCACACCCCGGGGAGGAGCTTGGCCCACTCTTCAGCAGAGACCCCGCCGTTGACGAGCGGGATCTCCATGGACTCCCCACTGCGATTGTCCGTGATCGTGATGCTCTCGGCCACGTGAGAGGCCCTCCAATCCCTGGTCTTTGATCCCTGTCGATCCTATGGCCACCATGTGCGGGCGGTCGACACGAGAACCTCGGCGCCGCTCCCGGCCCAGGCCCTGGTCAGGGCTCATGTGGCCGGGGCAACCTGCAGTGTCGCCTGGGTGGCGGTGCCCAAGGTGGAGGTCTGCCCCGACGGCAGGAGGATCGAGACGGTGAGCACGTAGGTCGTTCCCGGCTTGACCCCGAAGGTGGCCGCGGGAAGACCGACGGTGCCGCCCAGCGCGACGGCGGCGGTGAGGGTCCGGGTTCTCGTCGCCCCCGTCGTCTCGTTGGCCATGGAGATGCGCACCGAGGCGTGGGGCTCATCGACCGAGCCCTCGTTGGCCACCACGACGCTCACCGCGAACCGCGACACCGGGCTGATCACCAGCACCCCGGTCGCAGTGCCCTGTGGCGTCGGCAGAGCGGGCGGGTTGAGCCGCACCGTTCGCAAGACGAGATTGTGGGTGACGGCCAGCGTGCTGGACGTGGCCATGAGGTCAACCGTCGCCGCCACCGTGCCTACCTGCCAATCCTGGGGATCGCTGACCCAGACCGAAGCGGGAAGCCGGCCGTGTCCCGTTGCCGAGGCAAGCGATCGGCGCATGGTGGCGTACCTGGCGTCGGCTTGGCGCAGCAGCGCGCCGGTGGCGGCGATCCGGTTGCTCGCCTGCGCGGCCGACAAGGTGGGAGACGACGACCTGACGGTGCTGGCCAGAGCCGCGGGGCTGCCGGCGGACGGAGACGGGTGCAGCCCGAGGAACCCGTCGACTGCGGCACGCAGTTCGTCCATCGCTTGGGCTCGTTCGGCGAAGACCTCGGCGAACTGGCCACCGGGCGACTGCGGCGAGTCGCCGGAAGCGGCCAGGTCCGCCCTGGACGACTCGTCGGACGTCTGGCGCACGGCATTGTCGAGCTCTTCTTGGAGCACCTGGCGGCTCTGGCTCGGAAGGTTGCCGACGAGCTTGCGCACCTCGGCCGCAGTGGCGTTCGACTGGTCGGCCACGACCGAGCCGAGAGCGGCCAGGGTGCGGTTGGAATCTGAGTCGTAACGGCCGGACTGGCGCGAGATCTGAGTGAGTCCTCCGATGGCGAGGGCGACGACGACCACTACCGCGACGAGAAGGAGGACTGGTCGGGCGGAAGATCGACGTCGCGCGCGCCGGTGTGGCCTGCGTGGCGACATCGCCGCGAAAAGCTACTGCGAGGAGTGGGGGGTTACACCGCGAGGAACGACGAGTCCGACGTACTGTCGGCCGTCGTGAGCGTGCTGGCGCTCGATCGCCACTGCACCGTGGGGGCGATGGCCCTAACGTCGACCCTGTCCCGGTGCCGCTCCACCAGGTCGAGCATCTCCCTGAGCACCTCGTCGGTCAGCAGGTGAGGATGCAGACCCAGGTCGAGGAGCTTGGTGTTGGCGGCGTGGAAGTAGTGCTCCTCGTGCTCGACCCGGGGGTTCGAGAGGCCCTCGGCGATGTCGACCCGGCCCGGACAGACCCGCTTGACCATCTGGGCCATGTCGCGGACCGAGAAGGATTCGGTGAACTGATTGAAGACACGGAACTCACCCCGGTCGGCCGGGTTCTCAAGGGCGAGCGTCACGCAGGCCAGGGTGTCGCGGATGTTCAGCATGCCCCGGGTCTGGCCACCGGCGCCGTAGACGGTCAGGGGATGGCCGGTGACGGCCTGCACGCAGAATCGGTTGAGCACGGTGCCGAAGACGCCGTCGTAGTCGAAGCGAGTGGCGAGAATCGGGTCCTGGTCCGTCTCGTCGGTGGACTGCCCGTAGACGATGCCCTGGTTCAGGTCGGTGGCCCGCAGGCCCCAGATGCGGCAGCCGAACATGATGTTGTGGCTGTCGTGCACCTTGGACAGGTGGTAAAAGGAGCCCGGCTGCTTGGGGAAGGGCAGCACGTCCGTCCGGCCCTTGTGTGTGATCTCGATGAAGCCCTCTTCGATGTCGATGTTGGGGTAGCCGTACTCCCCCATCGTCCCGAGCTTGACGAGGTGGATCTCGGGATCGATCTCCTGAATGGCGTACATCACGTTCAGGTTCCCGACGACGTTGTTCACCTGCGTGTAGACCGCGTGCTCGCGGTCGATCATGGAGTACGGAGCCGATCGCTGCTCTCCGAAGTGGACGATGGCCTCAGGTTGGGTCTCGGCCACCACGCTGTAGGTGAAGGCGGCGTCGGTCAGGTTTCCGACGCGGACGTTGACGGCGTGACCAGAGATCTGCTCCCACTTGGTCACCCGGTCCTGAAGCGAGGCGATGGGCACCAGGCTGTCGACGCCCATTTCGCGGTCGTACTCACGCCGCACCATGTTGTCCACGACCGTCACCTGATGGCCGCGAGCGGACAGGTGCAGGGCAGTGGGCCAACCGAGGTAGCCGTCTCCTCCGAGAACCAGAATCTTCATCCCTCACCTTTGTTTTTCACTCAGGCTCCGCTTTTGTTACGGAGTTATTTCAATCAAGATCATTGTTCAAAAGTCTGAACACCAGCTGTGATACGCCTGGAATTTGCTTGAGCTGACTGAAATTTCTGCAAAGACTCGCCCAGGAAGCGTGATCGACTGTGATTTTGTGCGTTAATTCCCGGATAAACGCACAAAAGTGCGCGGCTTACGAGGGGGCGATCGACCCGTCCGACCACAGCGACCGGCGCAAACCGGAGGCTCGGGTGATCGGGCGCTCCACCGCGGCCCTGATGGGACCCTCGGTGCCGACCAGGATGAGCCGTTCCTGGGCTCGGGTCACCGCCGTGTAGAGCAGCTCTCGGGTGAGGAGTCGGGAACCGGCCTCAGGGAGCAGGAAGGCCACCGTGTGGAACTGGGAGCCCTGGCTCTTGTGCACGGTCATGGCGTAGACGGTGTCGACGGCGGCGAGCCGGGTCGGACTGACCTGCGCGATGGTCTCACCGCGCTCGAAGGCAGCGACCAGCCGCTCGTCGCCGGCGGCGACCACCACCCCGGTATCACCGTTGAAGAGCTGCAGCCCGTAGTCGTTCTCCGTCACGATGAGTGGGCGACCCACGTACCAGTCCGCACCGGTCGCGAAGCCGAACCCCTCGACGTCCGCCCGCAGCCAGCTCTCGACGTGCTGCATCCACGCGCTGACACCCTCGGGCCCTCGTCGGTGCGCGCACAGGAGCCGGAACCGGCCCAGCGCCTCGATGGCGGCGTGGGCCTCGCCGGCCCGAGCCGCCTCGATCACGGCCCGGCCCCCCTCGACGGCCAGGCGGCGCACGCCCCGCAGCGCCTCGAGCGCCGTGGGCTGGGCCGCATCGACCGGGATCCACTCCACGTTGGAGTCCCCGCGCCCGAGGACGGCGAGCACGCCATCGGCGTCCCCCCGCTGGATGGCCTCGGCCAGTTCGGCGATGGCGCCGCCGTAGCGGTGGACCCGGCGCAAGA
The DNA here is from genome assembly GCA_963840435.1 of uncultured Acidimicrobiaceae bacterium. Taxonomy (GTDB): domain Bacteria; phylum Actinomycetota; class Acidimicrobiia; order Acidimicrobiales; family RAAP-2; genus Bog-473. Next base: position 23,933 of record CAWIYY010000010.1, read on the forward strand.
CGACGATGCCGTCGCCCACCGGAGAAGGGTCGTCCGCGTTGGGCGGCACCGGCTGACCGGTGACTGCGGCCAGCTCGACTCGGGCCGACTCGCCCATGCAGATGCCCCGCGAGGCCGGGCCGACGATGTCGCCCAGGACGGCTCCGGCCTCGACCGAGGCGAGCTGTTCGGGGTCGCCCACCAGGATGAGGCGAGCTTCGGGCCGGACCGCCTCGACCAGCCGGGCCATCATCGAGAGTGAGACCATCGACGTCTCGTCGACCACGACCACGTCATGGGGTAGCCGGTTCAGCCGGTTGTGCCGGAAGCGGGTCCGGTTGCCCGGGTTGAAGCCAAGGAGCCGGTGCAAGGTCAGACCGGTCAAGGCACCCAGCCGCTCTTTCACCGCTTCATCGACTGCCATGGTCCCCGCACCCGCTCGCACCGCCTCCTCGAGACGGGCGGCTGCCTTGCCTGTCGGCGCAGCCAGGGCGACGAGGGGAGGCCGCCGGCCCCCCGCAGACGCCTGTTCGTCCAAGAGGGCGAGGACTCGGGCCACTGTGGTCGTCTTGCCGGTTCCGGGACCGCCCGCCACCACCGACACTGAACGGAGCACCGCCACAGCCGCCGCCATGCGTTGGAGGTCGGGCTGGTCGTTCCCGTCGAAGAGGCGGGTCAGGCCAGCGGCCAGAAGGATCGGATCCACCCCACCCGCCAGAGTGACGGCTCGCTCCCCAAGTCCTGCGCCACCTGCTGTTCGTCGGTCCACAACCGATCGAGGTAGAGGGTCGAATCCACGAGGTGCAGCGGCCGGTCGTCGCCGACCAGCGGGCTCTCGGCGAGCGCGGCCAGCCACGCCGCTGGCTCAGGCCACGGCAGCTGTTCGAGGTCGTCGGGCGCGTCAGTGTCGGCGTCGGCGGTGGTGCCGGACCGTGGCCAGGTCGACGCACACGTGCCCCAGGCGCGGGGCCCGCGCCGCCAGGGCGGCGGCCAGCGAGACCCGATCGTCGGCGACCACGCCGAGCCGGCCCAGGCGCCGCGCCACGTGGACGTCCGACGCCGTAAGAACCCCGGCGCGATTGAACACGGACAGCAACCCCGACGCCCCGAGGGCCAGCTCGGCGTCGAAGGTGTCGGTTCCATCGACGACCGTCACGACGCGCCTCGGTCGAAGAGGTCGCTCAGTGCGGTCACGAGCGCGGCGGGCGGGCGCCACGACCAAACGCCGCAGGGATCGTCGTCGAAGGTGGTGGGCTCCTCAGCGCTCATGCCCCGGACGAACAGGTAGAGCACGCCGGCCAGGTTGGTCTCGGGCTGGTACCCGGGCAGGCGCCAGCGCAGGTAGCGGTGCAGCGCGACCGAGTAGAGGATGGCCTGGAGCGGGTAGTGGGCGGCGACCATCTCGGCCTGCAACGCCTCGGGCCGGTAGTGCCACGCGGTGAGGGTTTCGTCGGGCGCGCCCAACTTGTTCGTCTTGTAGTCGGCCACGAAATAGCGGTCTCCGGGAAGTCGGAACACCAGATCGAGGCTTCCGGTCAGGAAACCGCGCAGCATGCCGTGCAGGGAAGGATCACGGAGACGGCCGGCGTAGCGGGCCACGGGATCTTGAGCCGGGAGATGGGATTCGAGCAGATCGGCCACCGCACCCATGTGCAGGTTGGTGACCGGCGTGTCCCCGCCCACCAGTGGGATCTCGAAAGTCAGCTCGTCCAGGCGGTCCCGGCGGGTGACGTCGCGCAGAGCGATGCCGTCGGCCAGCGGACCCAGCGGCGATGCGATGGCCCCGCACAACCCGGCCACGACAGCCTCCGTCCCACCCAGATCGACATTGCGCCAGGTGGTCTCTCGTTCCAGGGCCTCGCCGACCGCCGCGGCCAGGTCCGGTGCTTCGAAATCGAGCCGCTCGAACACACTGTGCACCACTGTTCCGACCAAAGCGCCGCCCGGCATGTCGGCCAGACCGAGGGCCACGGTACGCGCCCCCTCGGCCAGGAGGGTCGGTGCCACCTCGTCGAGCACCGGAAGAGACAGGACCTCTTCGTCCGAGGTGAACCGCTGCTCGGGCTCGCTGCCAATGGCTGGTTGCTCGTGGGACGCCGCTGTGATGCTCGAGTACGAGGACCGTCGCCATTCGGTGTCGAGCGTGCGATCGAAACGCGCCGCCTCGAGCCTGGGCGGGGCGCCGCTGTCGACCTGCCAGCGCACCGTGGGCGGAGCCTCCACGCGCTCGACGGCGACCCGAGGACCGAGGGCGATGGCCGCCGTCTCGACCTCGTCATCGCTGCGCACCTTGGCCCCATAGGGCGGGACGAGGCCGTCAGGGTCCCGGTCGAAGAGCAGCCGGGCCAGAGGTGAATGCTGACTGTCATTGGCGCCGGCCCACCAGACGATGGCCTGGTGACACGCCCGGGTCGAGCGCGACGTAGAGCAAGCGGAGGTCCTCCCCCCGGCCCTCCTCGAGCTCGAGCTTTTGGTGTTTGTTGAACTCGTTGCCCTCGTGGGCCACGTCGATGGTCCGCCGGTTGGCCCGAGCCGGGTCGTGGAACACCGGCACTTCCGACAGGGAGCCGCGACCGTCCCAGGTCGCCGGGCAGTAGACGATCGGAAACTCCAGGCCCTTGCTGCGGTGGATGGTGATCACCTGGACCGCCTCGGCATCGGACTCGAGCCGCCGGGCCCGCTCCTCGTTCTCGGTATCTCGGGCGGCGTCGTGGATGCGCCGTCCGAGCCACGTTGCCATCGCCGTCGGACCCAGGCCCTCGGACACGCCGGCCTCGTGGAGAAGCTGGGCGATGTGCCGGAGATCGGTCATGAAGCGCTCCCCCGAGCGCGCTCGAGCACGCGCCGGGGAACGCCACGCGCACTGCTCACGGTTTCGAACAACGAAGCGATGCCCTGGTCACGCAGGAGGGCCGCCCACTGGTGCAGGGACCAGTGCAGGTCTTCCCAAGCCTCCTCCGAGGCCGAAGCCACCTCGTCGGCCGTCCAGCCGACGAAGCGCGTCAGCGCCACGAGGGAGGCGCGATCACGTGCGGTTGGGCGCTCGAGCGCCTCGAGCAGCTGCAGCCACTCCTGGGCCGGCTCGGTCGAAAACACCGAGCCCGACCCTCCGATCACGGCCGGCACTCCCACCGCGTGCAGCGCGTCGCGCACCATCGTCGCGTGCGAGTTGGTCCGAACGAGGACGGCGATGTGACCGGGATGCAACGTCACGCGCTCGGTCTCGGTGCCATCGCGGCGCCGGGTGACGATCTGCGGGCGTGCCTCCAGCATCTGGACCACGTCCGCCGCCAGGTCCCGGGCGATCAAGGCCCTGGCGTCGGGCACCCTGGGCTGTGCCTTCTTGGCGGTGAGCGGGACCAGCCCATCGCCGGCATGCAGAATGCGGAAGCGGAGCGGCGCCGGCTCGGGCGCGTCGACCAGGCGCGACCTCTGATGTGCCGCCGCGGCACGGATGCGCCGATACGCGATGTCGGCGTAGCCGAGCTGGGCATCGGCGAAGAGCGCGTCATAGGCCTCGAGCAGTCCCTGGTCGCTCCGCCAGTTCACGTCCAGCGTCCACTCGGACTCGACCACCTTGTTGGCATCGAGGTAGGCGTGCACGTCGGCCCCGCGGAAGGCGTAGATGGCCTGTTTGGGGTCGCCGATCAGCACGAGGGTCGCGTCCGCCGCCCTGGCCGAAGGCGCGATGCATGATGTCCCACTGCACCGGGTCAGTGTCTTGGAACTCGTCGACCAGGACGACGTCGTAGCGCTCGCGCAGCCGTGCGCAGGCCACAGGGCCTCGCACGTCGTCGAGCAAGGTACGGCGCAGCCGGAGAAGGACGTCGTCGTACGTCATGATCTTCAGCGTCTTCTTCCGACGTTCCATCTCCTCGCGTACGGCTTCGGCAAATCGCCGACGGATGGAGGGAAGGTCTTGCTGCTGGGAGAGGAGCGGGACGATGTCCGCATCGGGATGGTTGAGGACGAACTTGGCGATCTCCAGGGCCTGCTTGCGGCTGAACTGGAGCGGGTTCGACCTCGTCGCGAACTTCCGCAGGTAGAGGTCGTCGACGACCTCCTCCATGAGATCGCTGACGTCTTCGACCAGGGTGACTTCTCGGTCGACGTCGCCGGCGGTCCCCAAGCCATAGAGGACCTGAAGGCAGAACCCGTGCGTGGTCTCGATGGTGGCCGCGTCGAAGTCGGCGATGGCCTTGCCCAGACGGTCACGGCGGGCCTCGACCTCGGCCCGATCGCCCTGGGCCAAGAGGAGTACGACCTCGTCGTCTTCGTGGCCGCCGGCACCGTCGAGCATGTCGACCAGGCCGTCGAAGGCCCGCACCAGGCGGTCGCGCACACGTTCTCGGAGCTCACCCGTCGCCATCCGGGTGAAGGTGATGACGAGAAGGCGGTCGATGGGCAGGATGCCCTCGGCGACGTAGCGCGTGGTCAGAGCGGCGATGGTGAACGTCTTGCCCGTCCCCGCACTGGCCTGCAGCAGCGTCATCCCGCGAGGTAGCTCGCCGCAGACATCGAAGGGCTTGGGATCGGCCTTGGGCACGACCAGCGGAACCACCACTCCCGACCCGCTCATTGGTCCACCACCTGCTCGCGGTCCAGCAGACCACTCCATAGCCGCTGCGCATAGACGCCGAGCCGGGTCGTTTCTCCGGGTTGCCAGAGCGCTTCGTCGTGCTGTGGACCGCCCGTCGCCACGAGTAGGTCGTCGAAGGAGACCTGCTCGCCGAACACCAGCGTGTGCTCGCGTTCCCGGTCCTCCTGGTCGAAATTGAATCCCGAGACCCAGGAGTCCCGGGCTGCCGACACCGGGTCCTTACCCTCCGACACGGCGGCGGCCCAGGCGGCCGACGTCTTGCTGTAGAGCGGCAGCGGTTCGGTCATGCCCCGCTCGAAGAGGTCGACCAGTGCTTGCAGGTGGCCCAACGCTTCGGCGTGGCGATGCTCGGCGTCCACTCCGAGCGCACCGATCTGCGCGGTGGAAATCGTGAATCGCTTGTTCCGGCTGCGCCCGATGGTGCAGGCCTCGAATGGGCGGTCGGGGTAGCTCGCCGTCAGCGCCAGGAGACGGAGCCAGGCGATCAGCCGCGGCCCCGGCCCGAGTTTCGAATAGGTCACGGTGTGCACTACGTCGCCGCGCAGTCCCGCCACCGTGCCGACCAGGGTCCGCCCGCCCGGCAGTTCGACGTGCACGTCGAGCGATGACGGGGCCGCAGTGCCGGTGGTCTGGCTCGCCCGCACCAGCTCGTCGAGGGAGGCGCTGATGTCGTCGATCAACCCGTCGGCCAGCCGTCCCGGGGGGAGACCGCCCCGAGCCACTTCGGCGGTCAGGCACGACTCCTGGCTCGAACCCTCGAGTTGAGCCTGCAGGACACGGTCGGCCACCTGCCATCGATCGAGCGCGTCGAGCTCAATCGGGATCGCGTCCTCGAAGTCCCGGGTCTTGCTGCGCAACGACACCGTGAGCCGCTCACGGAGGAAGGCCCGGACCGGGTGACGCAGGAAGCGCTCCAGCTGGTCCAAGCCGATGGAGACCCCTTCGTAGGGCGCCAGCGGGTTCGCCAGAAACGAAGGAACGTGCTGCCGCGGTGCCAGGGCGGCCTCGGCCCCAGCCAGGTTCAGGGCGTCGAAGCTCCACGGTCTGCCCGCCACGAGCGCGCCGGGTTCGAAGTTCCGCCGGTCGAACGGCTGGAGCGGATGCGCCACCACGATGTCATCGCGAGCCCGACTCTTCGCTCCGCGGACCGTGTGGTCGATAACGTCGAGCAGCTCGCCAACCGGCACGGCAGGCGGCCGGTGCAGATTGGAGCGCTCATCACGACCCGAATACGTGAGGATGAGGTGGTCGCGGGCCGCCAACAGGGCGTCCAGCAGCAGCTGGCGGTCCTCACTGCGCACGTCGCGGTCACCAACACGCGGCGAGAGAGTCGTCAAGTCGTCGCCGTCCCGTTCGATGTGACGAGGGAAGCTCCCGTCGTCCAGCCCGAGCAGGCACACGACCCGGTGAGGAATCGACCGCATGGGTACCAGCGTGCAGACAGTGAGGTGTCCGGTGCAGAAGTTCGCCCGGGTCGGCTTGCCCTTGAGGCGGTCGGTCATCACGGAACGGACGTCGTCGCAGGTGAGGTCGACCGGACTCACCATCTCATCGACGGTGGCCTCGCCCACCAGTTCGTCGAGGAGCGTGGTCAGCTGAGCCCGCTGCCATGCATCGCGAGGAGAGGTGGCGGTCAGGGAGTCCGAGATGCGGGCAAGCGTGTCGGCCCAGCCCTTGACGTCACGCGTGCCGCCGAAAAGATCGAGCGCGTCCTGGAGCCGCTCGAGAAACTCGGCCACGCGACCGGCCAGATCGATGTCGCTGCTGTCCACGTCGTCCAGCGGAAGCGCGCCGCCGAAGAGCCGCTGCCGCTCGTCGGCCATCGTCACGCCGAGAAGCACCCGGTCCAGGCCGGCCTGCCAGGTGTTGGCCTCGAGGTCGGCGAGCTGGAACATTGCCCGGTGCTCGGCGTCAAAGCCCCACCGCACGAAAGCCCCGTCCACCCACTCCTCGAGGCGGAACAGGTCCTCGTCGCTGAAGCGGAAGCGCCGTCGCACGGGCTCGCGCCCGGCCAGGTCGAGCACCTCGGTGGCCGTAATGCGGGCAGTGGCGAGTTCGAGCACCTCCGCCAGCACGCCCATCACCGGGTTTGTCTGGCGCAGAGAGCGGTCGGCCAACCTGACCTCTAGCGCCTGAGACGTGTCGGTCCCGTCGTTGTTCAGGTCATGGCCACCGAAAGTGGCCTGGATCAGTGGGGCAAAGTTCTCGATGTCCGGACACATGACGATGATGTCCCGGGGTTCGAGGGTGGGATCGTCCTCGAGCAGATGCAAGATGGCGTCGCGCAGAACCTCGACTTGTCGTCCGCGCCCGTGACATGAGTGCACGCGGATGCTCTCGTCCTCCGGCTCGAGCAGCGGACGGGGATCGGCCGCACCGCCGACCGCCGCGCCCGCACCAACCGGACTGCGATCGAAGCGCACGTCATCCTGGAGCCGGCGCAGGAGCGAGCGATCGTCACCCGAGGTGGTGCCGGGATCCGCGTCCAGTTCCGGGTCCGAGTGCGCACTCGAGTCGCCATCACGCACGGCGTCCCCATGGGCGATCGCACCCCCGAGCACCAGCTGCATCTCGCGGCTGTCCCGTCCCCACGAGGCGAGGAGCGGGTTACGCGGCGCCCTCGCCGTCGGATCCTCGCTGCGGGCGATGAAGCGGGATTCCGGACCGGTCTGGTCCGAGAGGTGCTCCCACAACGACCGGTGACGGGTGGAGGAGAAAGAGGTGGACGTCACGTCCAACCGCCACCGCGTCAAGCACGTCGAGATAACTCGCCGGCAGCCGGGTCAGTCCGAACAGCGACAGACGCGGTGGAAGGTCGAGCAGATCCGGCTCCGCTCGCAATTGGTCACAGGCCGCCAGCAACCGCTCGGCCGGGCTCGGCCGCCCGATGCGTGCGCGCAACAACCGCCACAACTGAGCCTGCCAGAACACATCGTCGCCGGATTCACGGCTCCCACGCCTGACGTCGGCGTCGCCGTCATCGACGCCCTCCGCCCAGGCTTGCAACATCGCCGGCCGGTGCACGGCATAGCGGTCGAAGAGATCGGCCACGTGGCGGATGCTCGAGAAGCGCTTGGACTCCGCCACCGTCTCGGAGTTCCGTATGTGCTGGGCGAGAGGCGCCAGCCAGGGATCGTCGAAATGCTCCTCGACCACCTCGATGAGCGGCCAGACCGCCCGCTCGGGCAACCAGGGGTCGGCCTTGGGGTCGGTGCCCGAGGCCAGGGCCAACGCGCTCGACACCAGGGTCCCCGGAAACGGAAACTCGATGTTGGCGCACACCCCGTCGTGCCCACCGGGGCTGGCCCCCAGCGTCGACGACAGGCGCTGGGTCAGCCAACGCTCGATGCCCCGGGTCGGCACCGACACGACCTCGGGCGTCATCGGGTCGTCGAGCGGCACGGCCACGAGGTCCGCCAGCATCGACACCAGCGCGTCGGCCCGATCGGAGCGGTGGACGTGGAGCACCCGGGCAGAGTACGTCGCGGGTGTTGCCCGTCGGACGGCCGGGTACCGGCCCAGCGTGCGGGCCCCTAGACGCTCAGGCGCCCGTGCCGGTGCTGGCGCCGCCCTCGGGCAGCGACCAGAGCGTCGACTCTCCCGTCTCGTCCTCGTCGTCGATCAGTTCGACTGCTTGGAGGTGCCGGGGTGACGAATCGATCGGCGCCAGCTCCTGAATCTGGGCCGAGGTCCCGTCGAGGACGCCGAGACCCGGAAGCTTGCGCGCCGTGACCAGCACGCGCGACTCGAGCGAGCCGACCGCCTTGTTGTACGCCTCGACGCTCGAGGCGAGACTCTTCTGGAGCGACTGCATGTGCCCGGTCCAGATGCGCAGGCGCTCGTAGAGCTCGGCCCCGAGCTCCCGCACCTCGCGGGCGTTGGCGGCCAGCGTGTCCTGGCGCCACGACAGCGCAATGGTGCGCAATGCGGCCACCAGGGTGTTCGGGCGTGGCCAGCACGACCCGCTTGTTCAGTGCGAAGTCCTGCAGCGTGGCGTCGGCCTCGCAGGCGGCGGCCAGCAGCGGCTCGCCGGGGATGAAGGCGACCACGAACTCCGGCGAGCCGTCGTACTGCTTCCAGTACTCCTTCTTGGCCAGCTGCTCGACGTGGGTGCGCAGCTGGCGGCCGTGCTTGGTGAGGAAGACTCTTGCGATCCTCCTCGTTCTGGGCTTCGGTGAAGTGGAGGAAGGCGTCGAGCGGGACCTTGGCGTCGATGACGACCTCCCCGCCGCCCGGCAGGTGCACGACCATGTCGGGGCGCAGCAGGCCGCCCTCCGAAGTCGGTCGACTGCTGCTCGTCGAAGTCGACGTGCTCGAGCATGCCCGCCGCCTCGACGGAGCGGCGCAGGGTCATTTCGCCCCAGCGACCACGGGTCTGCGGCGAACGCAACGCCGTGACCAGGTTGTGCGTCTCCTGCTGCAACCGCTCGTGACCCTCGCGCAGCGCGGCCACCCGCTCGTTCAGGGTGGAGTAGGCGTTCTGGCGCTGACGCTCCATGTCCTGCACGCCCCGCTCGTAGCGGGCCAGCGTCTCGCGGAAGGGTTGCAGCAGTTGCTCGATCGCGTCCTGGCGTTGCGTCAGATCTCCCTGCGCGGCGGTACCGCGCCTGGCCCAACCGGGTGTCGGCCAGGGCCAGGAATTGCTTGCTGGTCCGGGCCAGCGCCTCGTCGGACAGGCGGGAGAACGTGCCCTCGAGCAGGCGCTGCGCGGACTCGGCCCGGGCTTCCGCCTCTTCCTCGTGGAGGCGCAGCACGCGCAGCTCGTTCTCGAGCACGGCGCGCGCCGTTTCGGCTTCGTGCGCGGCGGCGGTGACGCTGGCCAGGCGGCGGTCTTGTTCGGTCACGAAGGCCTGCGCCTCGGTGAGGCGTTGCTGCGCATCACCGAGCCGGCCACCCACGACCCGCGCCTCGCTGGAGACGCGGGCGTTCCGCACGAGAGCCCACGCAATGCCGATGGCAAGGCCGATGGCGAGCCCGATGACGACACCGATGATCATGAAAGCCAAGGTAACGAGGGGGTGTATCAGGGTCGTGGATGGTCTTCGACCTGCTCACGGGGTGTCTCGGCGCGTGATGACGGTCACCGGCAGGCGTACCAGGATCGCCCACAGCCCGGTGTGCTGGCCCGATGCCCAACTGGCATCACCGGCAGTAGCGTGACGACATGGCGTTCAGGCTCGGGGCAAGCACGAAGGCTTCCAAGGTGCACTCGCACACGGAGACGCAGGCCGATGTGGACGACCGCGTCCACAGCGAACCCGACGATCAGCCCCAGCTCCAGGTCGGCCCGCTCACCATTGAGCAGCCACTGTGGCCGCCCACCGTGCCCGAACCGCACGAGATCGACCGGCTCTTCGCACAGGTGTTCGCGCTGGTGGGCGAAGGGATCGCCGGTGCCACCCATGCACTGCTGACGGGCGACCGCGATGCCGCCAAAATCCTCGTCCAGCGCGACGAGGTCGTGGACAAGCTGATCGCACAGATCTTGACCACGGTGCAGCAGCAGCTGGTGCACGGGGACACGACGTCCGACGAGCGGCGCGAGTACGTGGCCATCCTGCGCATGCTGCCCGACCTCGAGCGCAACGGCGACCTGGCCGAGCACATCGCCCGCCGGGCCGCCCGTGGCCTCGGCGCCGAGATGTCGGCCCGTAGTCGCGGTCTGGTCGAGCGCATGGGCGAGGTGGCGACCACCATCTGGCGCGAGACGGCCGACGCGTTCGCCGAACGCTCACCCGAGGCGGCCACCTCCATCGACGACACCGACGACGAGCTCGATGATCTCCACGTCACGCTGACGGCCGAGCTGGTGGCCGGCACCATGTCGCTGCCCGTCGCCATCGAGCTGGCAATGGTGGCCCGGTTCTACGAGCGCTTCGGCGACCACGCCGTCAACCTGGCCCGGCGCCTGGCGTCGCTCGTGACCGGCAGCCCCGAGCCGCTGTCGCACGGCCCCGACTGACGCCGCGGCTCAGCCTGGCTCAGCACGCCCAGTGGGGGCCATCAGCGCGGCTCGGTGGGGGGTCAGAGAATCAGAGGAACGCAGTACCTCTAGGCGCGCTGGGCGAGGAGCGCTTCGGCGATCTGCACGACGTTGAGCGCGGCGCCCTTGCGCAGGTTGTCGCCGGCGACGAAGAAGGCCAGTGAGTTGGAACCACCCTGGGCCCGCCGGATACGGCCGACATAGGACACATCGCGGCCGGCTGCCATCAGCGGCGTCGGAATCTCGGCCAGCTCGACCCCCGGCGCGGCCTGTAACACCTCGGTGGCACGCTCTGGGGTGATGGGACGTTCGAACTCGGCCACCACGGCCGCGGAGTGGCCGGTGAAGACCGGCACGCGCACGCAGGTGGCGGTGACGGCAAGGTCGGGCAGGCCGAGGATCTTGCGCGATTCGTGGCAGTACTTCTGCTCCTCGTCCGTCTCGAGCGAGCCGTCGTCGACGATCGTGAACTGCAGGGGAATCACGTTGTGCGCGATGGGCACCGGGTACACCGACGGAGGCGGGAAGTCGACCGCTGCGCCGTCGTAGGTGAGGTCGGCCGCCCGGTCGGCCGTCTTGGCCAGCTGTTCGGCCAGCTCGCGCACCGCGCTGGTGCCGCCGCCCGACACGGCCTGGTACGAGGACACGATGAGGCGCGTGAGGCCCGCCTCGTCGTGCAGGGGCTTGAAGACCGGGATGGCCACCATGGTCGTGCAGTTCGGGTTGGCCACGATGCCCTTGGGGATCGACGCCAGCGCATCGGCGTTGGCCTCGGGCACGACGAGGGGCACGTCGGGGTCGCGGCGCCAGGCCGACGAGTTGTCGATGACGATGGCACCGGCTGCGGCCAGGCGCGGGGCGAGCTGGCGCGACACCGAGGCGGGTGCGCTGCACAGGGCGAAGTCGATGCCCGAGAGGTCGGCCGTCTCGGCGTCCTCGACGACGATGTCCTGGTCGCCCCAGGGCAGCGTGGTGCCGGCGGAGCGGGCCGAGGCCAGGTAGCGCATGGACGTGACGGGGAAGTTGCGCTCGAGGAGGATCGAGCGCAGGACGACGCCGACCTGGCCGGTCGCTCCCACGATGGCGATGCGCATCGTCGAATTCTACGAGATGGTGGCCGGGCCTGGTTCCGCGGGATCGTCGAGGCCGTCGTCGCCGAGGCCGTCGAGTTCGTCGAGTTCGTCGAGTTCGTCGAATTCAGGCAGGACCACGATGGTGCCGGTGCCCTCCGACTCGCCCTGCCAGGCGCCGGCCAGCGTGGTGAGCACCTGGTCGGCCGCGGCGAACTCGCCCAGGTGGCTCTCGCCGGCCCGCACCACGAACTCGACGTCGGGCAGCAGCGAGGCGGCCCGGTAGGCCTGCTCAATCGGCACGAAGGGGTCGGCGTCGCCGTGCCACCAGTACACCGGCGCGCCGACGTCGGCCAAGCGGAAGCCCCAGGGCTGGCCGAAGAGAATGAGGTCGTTCATGACGGCCTGGCACTGGCGGTGGGTGCCGCGCACGAGGTCGTCGATGACCATCGACTGGATGTCGGGGTCGTCCAGCACCCGTTGGTCCCCCGGCGGGAGGATGCGGGCGAAGGCCTCGAGCACGAAGCGGGCAACGGGCGTGGCCACCCGCACCAGGCCGGTCAGCCCGAGGCCGACCGGGAAACGGACGAGGCGCAGCGCGTCGTTCCACTGCCGCGTCAGGGCGAGCAGGCCCTCGGCCAGCTCCTCGTCGTCGGCTGTCGGCACCACCGAGCCCATCAGCGCGACGGCGACCACCCGGGAGGGCAGATCGTGGGCGCAGGCCAGCGCATAGGGACCGCCGCCCGAAAGGCCGGCCACCATGAAGCGGTCGTGACCCAGGCGGTCGGCGACGATGGCGACGTCGTCGGACATATCTCGCAGCTGGGGGTACGTGTAGTCGGTCGAGTCACCCACACCGGGACGCTCGAGGCAGACCAGGCGCAGGTGGAGGCGTTCGGCGGCCCGGCGGCCGACCAGGGGGACCTGGCGTCGGGCGCCGGGGGTGCCGTGGAACCAGAGGACGAGGGGTCCGGTCGGGTCACCGAACTCGGCGTAGCCGAGCCGCCGACCGTCGGGCAGGGCGATGGTGCCCTCGATCTGAGGCGGTGGGCAGGGCGCAACACCGAAGACGGGGATCACCGTCCCCGAACTTAGCGACACACCGACTCGAGGCCACCCATGCATCCCGGCCTGCGTCGAGTCGGGAGCACGCTCGCTGCCGAACGTGGCCCGTCGACGATCAGGTCACTCTGAACGCGGTGGCGCTCTTGGCGCTGCCGCCTGGTGTCTTCACCTTGATCTTTCCGCTCCGGGCCCCGTTCGGCACCTTGACCTTTATTTGGGTCGCCGTGTCGGAGATGACGGTGCCCTTCACTCCGCCGAACGTGACCTTCGTCGCTCCCGACAGGTTCGTGCCCGTGATCTTGACGACCTTGCCAACCGGTCCACTGGCCGGGCTGAAACTGGTGATCGTCGGTGACGCAGCGAGGCAGTCACTTTCGGAGGTTGATCCCGTCCCGACGGTGTACGTCCCGGCGGGACACGGGGTCGCCGCAGTCGCCCCGGTGCTGTCCACGTAGGTGTTGGCGGGTGCCTCGGTGCACGCCGACTGTCCCGCGTTTGCGCTGAAGGTGCCCAGGGCGCACAGCGTGGCCGCGGTCGCCCCGGTGGTGCCGACGAACGAGCCGGCCGGGGCGTCGGTACATGCCGATTGTCCGGCGCTCGCGCTGAAGGTGCCCTCGGCGCATTCGGTGGCCGCGGTCGCCCCCGTGGTGCCGACGAACGAGCCGGCCGGGGCGTCGGTGCATGCCGATTGTCCCGCGCTCGCACTGAAGGTGCCCTCGGCGCACAAAGTGGCCGCGGTCGCCCCCGTGGTGCCGACGAACGAGCCGGCCGGTGCGTCGGTACATGCCGATTGTCCGGCGCTCGCGCTGAAGGTGCCCTCGGCGCACACAAGTGGCCGCGGTCGCCCCCGTGGTGCCGACGAACGAGCCGGCCGGCGCATCGGTGCATGCCGATTGTCCGGCGCTCGCACTGAAGGTGCCTTGCGCCACACAGCGTGGCCGCGGTCGCCCCCGTGGTGCCGACGAACGAGCCAGCGGGCGCATCGGTGCACGCTGATTGACCCGCGACTGGCACTGAAGGTGCCGACGCCGCACAGGGTGGCCGCGGTCGCCCCCGTCGTGCCGACGAACGAGCCGGCGGGCGCATCGGTGCACGCCGATTGCCCCTGCATTGCGCTGAAGGTGCCGAGGCCGCACTCCGTGTACGCAGTCGCTCCCTGCTGATTGACGAAGGCGCCCGCAGGGGCCTCGAAGCACGCGGTTGATCCCTCGTTCGGCTGATACGTGCCGACGTTGCACAAGAAAGGCTCGGCCGATCCGGCCGCAGGCACGTAACTGCCGGCCGGAGCCTCGGAACAGAATTCCGCTCCCTCACTCGAGCTGTAGGTGCCTGCGTTGCACAAGGTGGCAGCCGTCGCTCCCATCGTGCTGACGTAGCTTCCCGCCGGGGCGTCGAAGCACGATGTTGATCCCTCGTTCGGCTGATACGTGCCGTACCCGCACAAGGTCGGGGCCGTCTGGCCCGCCAACGCGACAAAACTCCCCGCCGGCGCGTCCGTGCACGGCGCATCCCCGTTCGTGCTGTACGTGCCGGGCTCGCACTCGACGGGTCCATCAGGATGGGCAGTCGGGGCCGCCGAAGCTGGAGCTGACACGAACAGAGCCGAGGAGGTCAGCATGCCGGCGAACAACAGTGCGCCGGCAAGCATGGTCCAGACACTGCGAAGACGTGTATTCATGGTGCGCCGCACCTCTCGCGTCGAGGGTTCCGATTGCAGGACCCGCAGGCTGACTGCTTACCATCCCCATTGCAGTTCTGCCACTGCCATTGCAGAGACCCGGTCAAGCCCCAGCTTGGACCGCTTCTTGACGGAATTGGTGGGGCTCAGACCTCGAGCGGGCGTCGTCCCTCGAGGGCACGCCCGAGCGTGAGCTCGTCGGCGTACTCGAGGTCGCCCCCCACCGGAAGCCCGCTGGCCAATCGGGACACCACGATGCCCCGGGGCGCCAGCTCCCTGGCCACCAGCATGGCGGTGGCCTCCCCCTCGATAGTCGGGTTGGTGCAGACGATGGCCTCGCGGATGACCCCCTCGTCCACCCGGGTCAGCAGCTCGGTCAGGCGCAGTTGTTCGCGCCCGATGCCGTCGAGCGGGCTCAATGCGCCACCGAGCACGTGATAGCGACCTTTGAAGCCCGTGCGCTCGACGGCGACGATGTCGCGCGGGTCCTCGACCACGCAGAGCACTTCGGGGTCGCGTCTGTCGTCACTGCACACCAGGCACAGCGCGCCTGACTCGGCCACGTTGAAACAGACCGCACACAGGGTGGTGCGCTCCTTGACGGCGATGATGGCGTCGGCCAGCCGGCGCGCCTCGTCCGGCGGCACCTTGAGCATGTGGAAGGCGATGCGCTGGGCCGACTTGGGCCCGATCCCGGGCAGGCGGCCGAGCTCGTCGATCAACGAGCGCAGCGGTCCGGTGTACATGGTCAGCCCGTCACCTCGCTGGCGCCGGGGAAGGCCTGAAGCAGGCGGGCCTCGGCCTCCTTGGCCTGGTCGCCCGGGTCGGGCGCCGCCTCGGCGAAGGCCGACGTGTCGTACTCGTCTTCGGGCTCGTAGGCGCTGGAGCGACCGGGCGCCGCGGCAGATGTCGCAGCCGGGGCCGACGCGGACGACGGGCTGGCAGCGGGACCGCCCCCCGTGGCCCCGCCACTTCCGCCCCCGCTGCCGGCGGTCCCGCATCGTCGTCCACGTCGAGCACCAAGCGGACCGGCGAGCCGAAGTGGTCACTGAGTCTGCCCTCGACCGTGCCCGTCATCTCGGCGCAGCGGTCCCGGTGGGCAGCGTTGGGCAACGCGAAGTGCGCGCCGCCCTCGGCGTCGACCGAGACGAAACGGCCGGCGCTGTAGAGCGCCTTCGCCCGCGCCGGGAGCCCACGCAGAACGCTGTCGCCCCAGGCCTCGGTCAGGCTGTCCCGATCGACCGGACGGGCCGCGGCGGCCGGTGTCTCCGCCGGCGCCGACGCGGCCACTTCGGCGACTGCGGGCTCGACTGGTGCTCCCGGCGCCGCTTCGGGTTCTGCTGACCCCTGCGCCGCGGCCGCAGCCTTGCTCCGCTTCAGTGCGCCGAGCGACGGGCGCTTGCCCACGTCCGCTGCAGGCTCTGCCGGTGGCGACACGGCTGGCGGCGGCGCAGCCGGCGCCGACACGGCGGGCGCTGCTGGCGGCGCAGCAACAGGCTCACGTCCGCCGGCATCAGCCACGACGCCACCGTCAACACCCCGATCTTCGCCGGCACCCGACCCCGGCCCCGGCCCGGCCGGGGAAACGCCGGCGCCCCGGCCACCGACCGCTCGAGCACGGCCACCCGCTCGGACAACGCCTCCATCCCCGAGTCGAGGTCGGGACGCACGGCCCGCACCAGGGCGATCTCCAGGACCACCTGGGCGTCGGGCGCCTCGCGCATGTCGATCAGGGCCTGCCCCAGGATCTCGATACTCCGCACGACCCTCGGCAGCCCCATCGCCTCCGCCAAGCGGGTGTAGCGGTCCCGCTCGGCCCCCGCCACCGCGCACAGGTCGGGCGCCAGCGCGGCCAGGAACACCTGGCGCAGGTCGTCGATGAGCTCGGTGGCCAGGGGCTGGGCGCCCCAGCCCCCCGACAGGAGAGCGGACACCGCCACCAGTGCGTCGGCGGCCGAGCCGGTGGCCAGGGGGTCGATCACCTGGGAGAGCTCGGGGCGGGCGGCCTCCGACGACCCCGACGCCGCCACCTGGTCCAGCGCGGACAGGGCGTCACGGGCCGAGCCCCGGGCCCGGCGCACGGCGGCCGACACCGCGGCCTCGTCGAGTCCCAGCCCGGCCGAGTCGTTGACCGACTCGAGCAGCCCGGTCAGCGTCTCCGCGCCGAGGAGCCGGAATTCGAGATGCTGCGTCCGACTGCGGATGGTGGGCGGGACCTTCTGGGGATCGGTCGTGGCCAACACGAACACGACGTGGGCCGGCGGCTCCTCCAACGTCTTGAGCAGCGCGTTGGCCGCGGCCGTCGAGAGCATGTGCACCTCGTCGACGATGTAGATCTTCCAACGGCCCGGCGTGCCCAGGCCGGCGTGGGCCACCAGGTCGCGCATGGCGTCGACGCCGTTGTTGGACGCCGCGTCGAGCTCGTGCACGTTCATGGAGTTGCCGGCGGCGATCTCGGTGCACGACGCGCACACGCCGCACGGCTCACCGTCGACCGGCGCCTCGCAGTTGAGCGCCTTGGCCAGGATGCGGGCCGACGACGTCTTGCCCGTACCCCGGGGACCGCTGAAGAGATAGGCGTGCGAGACCCGGCCGTCGCGCACAGCGCTCTGCAGGGCGCGCACGACGTGGTCCTGGCCCCGCAGCTCGCTGAAGCGGCCCGGCCGGTAACGCCGGTAAAGAGAGACGAAGGGTGCGGCAGCCATGTCGAGCGAGCCTACCCATGGGGTCAGACCGCACGTCCCGCTGCTCGGTACGGCGGCCAGGTTGACTACGGCACCCGACCAGACCCGCTGAGAGCTGCTGCCTTCCGACCCTGACTCGATTCACGAGCGGCCGTTGCGCAGGACCCGGCCACCGCACCGAACATCGGGACTGTGCGGATCTCCACGCTAGTGGGTGACGCCGCCCTGGTTCCTCCGGACCCGTACCGGCGGGCTGTCAGACGACCAGGACCGCGCAGCCGGCCTGGTCCATGACGGCCCGGTCGACCCCCGAGAGCTGTCGGTCCTCGCCGTGCTGGCCGCAGCCGACCACGATGAGGTCGGCCCGCTCCTCGGCCGCCACCTTGGCGATGGCCCGCGCCGGGTCGGCCAGCACCGGGTGGGTGGTGACCCGGACCTGCACCTCGCCCGCCCGAGCCCGGGCCCAGCTGAGCACCCAGTCGGCCCGGCCCGCACCGGCGTCGGTGTAGCGGAACTCCTCGGGGACGTGCGGCGCCCGTCCCTCTTTCGGCTCGAGCGCGGCCACGACGTGCAGCGTCCCGCCCGAGGCCTGGACCAGCTGGAGAGCGCGCCGTACTGCCCTGGTGCCCCCTTCGCTGTCGGTGGCGCCGACGACGACGTGCTCAAACACCGACCGACCTCACGCCGTGCACGAGTCCCGCCCGCTCGGCCGACAACGGGTCGACGTCGGGTACCCGGTCAGCTGGGCCGGCGGTGTCCCCGCCCCAGGAGACCGGAGCCAGGAGCACGGGCACCTCGGTGGCCTGGGCCACCAGGGCGCGCAGGCTCGGGGCCAGGCGGTGCCGGGCCAGCCGGGTCCGGGAGAGCCCGAGCACGATCACGTCGGCCCCCTGCGCCTCGGCCGCCCGTGCGACCTTCTCGGCCAGCGCGTGGCTGCGCGCGCCCTCGGTGGGGCCAGTCACCGCGCAGGCGGTGGCGCCCCGACCGCTCCGCGAGATGTCGCTCAGCTGCCCCTCCCGCTGCCGGGCCGTGGCTTCGGTCACCATCAGGGTGGCCACGGTGCCGTCGAACTGCGCCGCCAGATCGGTGGCGTAGGAGGCCGCCGACCGGGCCTCGCCGCTCTCGTCCACCACCAGCAGCATCCGCCGGAATCCTGCTCCCTCGGTCATGCTCTGCGTTGCGCTCATTGCTCGTCCTCCGTCGCCAACTCCGTCGCCAATCGCCGCCCTCGCCGCTTGGAGAAGGTTACACGAGAGTGAACAAAAGGGAAGCGTTTCATGAACAAACGGTTTCCCGCAGGTGACAAGCCCCGCAGGGGCAGCCGGCAGGTGCGGCCGGCGATGCCCCAGGTCAGCGGGGTCAGGGAGGGTCGACGAGGGCCGCCCGGCAAATCGGCCAATCGGCCACCGGCGGGGCCGTTAGCCTGACCAGGCTGTAGCACCAGGAGGAGTGCGAGAGCGGCCGAATCGGCACGACTGGAAATCGTGTGTCGGGCAACCGACCGTGGGTTCAAATCCCACCTCCTCCGCCAGGCGGGCATTTCCCGAAAACAGGCTCAATTCGCTGCGGTTCGCGGCCGATGAAGCAACGTGGACCCAATTTCCGGCCAGCCGGTCGATCAGCGATTCCTGGGCCGCTTCGGGCGGATCGGGCCGGGCGCACGCCGGCACCTCGGCGGGCCAGGGGCTCGGGCCTCGCACCCGACGGCCCGGTTCGTCGCCGGCTCCGTGGGCGCGCTCACCGTCCTGGCTCTGGTCGGGCTGTGGATCCGAGCGGGTGCGGGCCCTGGATGGGGCTCGAGCAGCATCGTGCCGAGCACGGTCATCGCCGCCCTTGCCGTCGCCGCAGTCGCCTCCACCTACCGTCTCGAGCATCGACCGCGGCTCCGCCCCGCCCTCGTGCCCAGCCGCGACCTCGGAACGCCGGCCGCCAGGGTGCGCGCGCTGGCGCAGGCCAACGCAGCCCACATGGCCGGCGTCAGCCACATCCGCATTCTCGACGGGGACGCCGGCGCCGTTCGGGACGAGCGCACCGCCTCGTGACCACCGGCTTCTTCAGCCGGGCCGGCGCGTCGACGCGCACCAACCTGCTGAGCAGCAAGACCATCCGCACCCCGGTCTCCCTGCCCACCGACGTGGCCGACGCCAAGCGCTCGGTGAGCACGGACAACGCGAGACCAGGGCAGACCGGGCCCTTGATCGGCGTCGCCGCCCGCGACCGCCGCCGGCTCGGCACCGCCATCGGCGGCCTGGCCGCCATCTTCTTGGTGCTCACGATCGCCGGCGTGGCGGCCCGCCACATCCACATGACTCCGGTGCCGGCGACCACCGCCCCCTCTGCGGGTGTGGCCACGACGCCTACGGCCAACGCGACCGACGTGGCCCGCCTGGTCGTCGCCACCACCGCTACCGCGTCGGCCTCGTCCGCAGTGCACGGGCAACTGGCCAACCTCGGCAGGTTCCCGACGCCCCTCCAGATCTCGACGGTGACCGTTCCCTACGCCGACACGCTCCAGCTCTACGAAACGGTGCTGACCGGCACGACCGCCCCGGCGTCGGCCACCGGGTCGATCCGTGCCCTCGACGCCCAGCTGCGCACCGACATCACCACCTTCGCCGCGGCAGGAGCGGTCGGCTCCAACCACGTCGGACAGTTCCTCAACTCGTTCACGATCCGGGTGCTCGCGCTCCAGAGCGACATGACCAAGCTGCAGCAGTCCCTCCACCCGGCTCGGACCGCCCGCCACTGAGGACGGGGTTTCGGACGAGATGTCCCTACCGCTGACCTGCGGCCCGAAAGACCCGTGTCCAGACCGTTGAGCGGGGGGCGGCGCCGGTCCCTCCATACTGGGGCATCGCACTTCTCGACCCACCCGCCGCACTGACCGACGAGGACGCCATGGCCCTGGCCCTGGCCGAAGCGCGCCGCGCCGCGGAGGCCGGCGAGGTCCCGGTGGGCGCGGTCACGCTGGTGAACGGTGTCGTGGTGGCGGCCCGGCACAACGAACGAGAGGCCAGCAACGACCCGACGGCCCACGCAGAGATGCTCGCCATGCGCGACACGGCGGCGCGACTGGGCGACTGGCGGCTGGGCGAGGTCACGCTCGTGGTGACGCTCGAACCCTGCCCCATGTGTGCCGGTGCCCTGGTGGCGGCCCGGGTCGGGCGCCTCGTCTACGGCGCCACCGATCCCCGTGCCGGGGCCTGCGGCACCCTCTACAACCTGTGCGTGGACCCGCGCCTCAACCACGAGCTTCCGGTGACCTCCGGTGTGGCGGCGGAGGAGTGCAGCACCCTCTTGAGCTCGTTCTTCGCCGCCAAGCGGGGCGAGCCGACATCGCCCGGCACGGCCGGCTAAAGACCGGACCGGTTCTGGCTCTCCTCTGAGGAGCCGGACCGCACTTCGGACTCAGCGCGGAGCGAAGCGCTCGATGTCGGCTTCGATCGTCTTGACGGTCTCTCCGTCGAGTTCCGCGCCGGCGGCGAAACTCGGCCACTCCGCCACGACGTCGCGGACCGAGCGCACGATCTGGCGGTACCCCGGCACGTTGTTGCGCTCGCCGACGGCGTAGAGGTCCTCGAGCGCGATGCCCTCGTATTTTCCGTTCACCGCCATCAGGTGGCGGTTGATCCACTGGTTGTTCGCTTTGTAGGCGTGGGTGATGTCATAGGCCGGCGAGAGCCGCCAGCCCGACTCCGCGCTGCGCAAGAAGGCGAAGTTCTTCGTGTGGTCGTCGTTGTTCACGGCCATGACGTTGAAGACCATCCGCCGGAAGGCCTCGGCGACCTCGCTGGGCCCGAGCCCGAGGGCCGTGACGCTCTGGAAGTACTGGTCGTAACTGTGGGTGGCCACGAGGTTGTAGTCGAGGTCAGCCAGGCCACACAGCGAGAGCACGTGGAGACGTTCGCCCGCCGCCTCACGGTCGAAGCGCTTGGTCATGAAGTGCCGGCGCGGGCCTTCGGCGAGGAGCTGGCACGGCATCATGTCGATGCCGGCCGCCTTGGCCATCTCGCTGTACGCAAACTCGATACGCCCGTGGGGCGCGCTCTCCCCGAGCTCGTCCCCGTGGCCGTCCATCCCGGTGCTGCTGACCCCGTCCAGCTTGATCAACCACTGCTCGAAGCCCTCGGTGTGGCTGTCGTAGGCCGAGTGCACCGAGAAGGTCGACGGGTTGAAGGCGACAACGGCCTTGGCCCGGGCTCCACCGGCACTGGTGCCGACCTGGATCAGCTGCTGCAGAGCGGCGTGGGCCGTTTCGTCGCTGGCGAACTCGCCCCGCACCGTGAGACGAGCAGCCAGCACCAGGTCGGCCAGCAACACCGCGCTCGGCGCTTCGCTCACCTCGTCGCGCGCCGGAGGCCGGAACTCGAGCGCGCCGAGGGCGCGGTCAGCCGCGTAGGCCAGGCGGTCGAGCGGGGTGATGGCGCCGGGAGGCACCCCCTGCTCGGCCATCCAGCGGTCGACGAGCGCGTTTCCGAACTTGTCGGGCAGCGAGTCGGCCAAAAGGGGTGGCAGCCCGTAAAACGTCTCGCGGCGGAGCTGGGGGAATTCGTAGGGCGCGGTGCGCAGACCCATGTGCAGCGGGGCCAACTCGATGCCGCCTTCGACCCATTCGGGGCTGTAGGCGAAGGAGTACCAGCCGGTCGCCGGGTTGAGGGCCACGGCTCCGACCCTCTGGCCCCAGGCCAGGACCTCGATGACGTCGGTCGGCTCGTAGCTCACCGCCGGGCCACCTGCGGGCGGCGCACGCGACGCGGTCGCGCCCCCTGCTCGGCCTCACGGGCGGCCAGGAGGTCGAGAGGGTTGAAGCGCTCGCTGTCGGGAGCCAGGGAGTCGAGCCATTCCTCTTGGCCGAGGGCGCGGAGCACCTTGACCAATGTGTAGACCCGCGCGCCCGATCCGCTCTCGAGGTGCTTGAGGGCGCCGAGCGAGACGTTCGCCCGCTCCGCCACCTCGGCCTGGGTCAGCCTCTGGCTGAAC
Source organism: uncultured Acidimicrobiaceae bacterium (assembly GCA_963840435.1). Classification (GTDB taxonomy): domain Bacteria; phylum Actinomycetota; class Acidimicrobiia; order Acidimicrobiales; family RAAP-2; genus Bog-473. Next base: position 45,972 of record CAWIYY010000010.1, read on the forward strand.
CGCGCGTTGCGGACACGCCTGCCGAGCACCTTCTCCAGCTCGTCGCTCCGCATGTGCCACCTCCTGTAGCCATGATAGTGGCTCTCTACTCAACCTTGGCCATCTCGGTTGATCGAGATCTATAGAAATATGACTATTATGACCAATCAGGACTCTAAAGGCTCCAATTCTGTCTATTGCCGGTCCAGCCTCTGACTCCCACGACATCCACGGGGCCAGACACCAGGGCCTGGCAGGGCCTTCGGTAGACTCCCCGCCGGAGCGGTGTCCGAGCGGCCGAAGGTGCGACTCTCGAAAAGTCGTGTGGTGCAAGCCACCGTGGGTTCAAATCCCACCCGCTCCGCGTGCCCAGTAGACTGCTGGGGCGGCCGGGCTCCCGTTTGGGATGCCAATCCGGTACGCAACCCCCGAAGTTCGGGGCCAAGAGGACGAAGAATTAGCAGGTCAAGGAGGGTAAGGGGCCCAGGTGCTCGACGGTCTGACGACCGGAGCGCCCTTCTGGGCACCGTGGGTTCATATCCCACCTCCTCCGCTCTGGGTCCAGAAGGCCCTCGCATTGAGGCGAAATGCGACGAAAAGTGGCAGGGCCCCACGTCCTGCCTGCAGCAGCGTCTGGTCGTCCCCTCGACCGGAAAGGAGTGAACCGTGGCACGTGCACGTTCTACATTCGGAAAATTGCAGCGCGACCAGGCCAAGAAGGATCGGGCCAAGGCAAAGATGGATGACCGCCTCGCACGCAAAGAGGACAAGGCCGAGGCGAGCGAGCACGCTTCGGACGCCCCATCGGCCGGCGACATCGACCAGACCCGCCTCCTCGAGGAGTTCGCGGCGCTGCACGAGGACCTGGCCGAGGGCCGCATCTCCCTGGACGACTTCGAACTCCGGCAAGAGGAGCTCCGGGCCAAGCTGGTCGTCTGAGCGCCGGCCGGCGCCCCAGCCACCCCCGGGGGCGCGGGCCGGCTTTCGGCGAAACATTCAGGACTTCGGCGCGTCGCGTCCTTCGAGCCAACGACGGAAGCCGGCTGCATTGGAGTGCACGCCGTTCATGATGTCGAGCTTCTCCTTGTGGGACGGATCGATGTCACCCATGAGCGGGTCGAAGCGGGCGGCGAGCGCATCGGCGATGTCCCTGCCCTCCCGGTAGGCCGTCTCGGCCGTCTCGGCCCACAACGTCAGCGTCTCCTCCGCCTCGGCCAGCAGCTCCTCGGGCTGTTCGAGCAACCCGTAGTGGGCCAGGGCGATCCCGCTCGGCCGGCGGGCGGCGAACTTGCGCAGCGAGGTCAGGGCCTGGTCGAGATCGAAGTCGGGCGGAGGCGTCGAGGGGCGCAGGACCCCGCCGTCGGGCAGCTTCACCCCCACCGCGTCGCCGGCGAAGAGGACGCCGCTGATCGAGTCGTGCAGCCCGAGATGGTGCTTGGCGTGGCCTGGTGAGTCCACCGCGGTGAGGGTGCGCCCTGGTCCGACGTCGATCTCCTCGCCGTCGTCGAGGACGTGGATGCGCTCGGGCGGCGTCGGGTCGAGGCGCCCGTAGAGCGAATCGAGCAGGGGGCCGTAGACGCGTGCGGCCGAGTCGATCAGCCGGGTCGGGTCGGCCAGGTGGCGCGCTCCCTTCTCGTGCACGTAGACGGTGGCCGTCGGGAAGGCGCGGGCCACGTCGCCCACCCCGCCGGCGTGATCGAGGTGGATGTGGGTGACGGCGACCCCGGCCAGCTCGGCCGGGCCGACGCCGATCTGGCCCAGCGCGTCCAGCAGGATCGGGACCGACGACTGGCTCCCTGTCTCAATGAGGACGGGCGCCGTGCCCTCGATGAGATACCCCGCCGTCACCCGCTCCCAGCCGCCGAGCAGTGTGTCGATCTCGAGCACGCCCTGGGCGATGGCCCGGGGTGGCGGCACGGCCCCGACGGCGTCGCCACTCTCGGGATCGTGCACGTGCATCCCCGCATCGGCATGACGGTGGGTGTGCCCGCCATGCGAGTGGGTCCCGCTCACCGCGGCGATCCGGCCCGGCGTTTCACGTTGACCCGGCCGATCCTCTTCATGCGCTGCATGACCGGTGTGGCCGACTTGTTGTCGAGCCCCGGTGCCTGCTCGCCGGCGGGGACGAGCGGGTCGCTCCCGCTCAGGCGGAAGGCCGAGTTGATGAGGGACACGTGGGAGAAGGCCTGCGGGAAGTTCCCCACCATGCGCCCTTCGTAGGCGTCGTACTCCTCGGCCAGCAACCCGAGCTCGTTGCGCAGGGCAAGGAGCCGCTCGAAGATCTCCACGGCCTCGTCGTTGCGCCCGATCATGTGGAGGCAGTCGACGAGCCAGAAGGAGCAGGCCAAGAAGGCACCCTCCCGGCCCTGCAAACCGTCCACCGCGCCGTCGTCGCTCGTGCGGTAACGCAGCACGAAGCCGTGGTCCATGAGCTCGCGCTGGACCGTCTCGACCGTGCTGACCACCCTCGGGTCGGTCGGGGGCAGGAAGCCGACCAGCGGGATCATGAGGACGCTGGCGTCGAGCTGGTCGCAGTCGTAGTACTGGGTGAAGGAGCCGATCTTCTCGTTGTACCCCTTCTCGCACACCTCGTTGAAGATGTCGTCGCGCAACGAGCGCCACGTGTCGAGTGGACCCTCGAGCTCGGGCCATTCCTCGAGCGTGCGCACGGCCCGGTCCACCGCGACCCACGCCATGACCTTGGAGTGGGTGAAGTGTCGGCGAGGGCCACGGACCTCCCAGATGCCGTCGTCTGGCTCGCGCCATCCCTTCGCGACGAAGTCGATCAGCTGGCGCTGGAGCTCCCAGGCCGACCGGCTGTGCACGCCCTCGGCGTGGGCCGACGAGTAGAGCGCCGACATCACCTCGCCGTAGACGTCGAGTTGGTACTGCTCGGAAGCCGCGTTGCCGATACGCACCGGCGAGGAGTTCTCGTACCCGGGCAGCCAGTCGGCCTCCCACTCGTCCAGCCGGCGCTCACCAGCGGCTCCGTACATGATCTGCAACTTGGTGACGTCGCCCGCCACCGCCCGCATCAGCCAGTCACGCCAGGCCATGGCCTCGGTGAAGTAGCCGCCCCGCATCAGTGATTCGAGGGTCAGCGTGGCGTCGCGCAGCCAGCAGAAGCGGTAGTCCCAGTTGCGATTGCCCCCCAGCGCCTCGGGGAGCGACGTGGTCGGCGCGGCGACAATGCCGCCCGTCGGCTCGTAGGTGAGCGCCTTGAGCGTGATGAGCGAACGCACCACCGCGTCGTGATAGGGACCGTTGTAACAGCAGAGCGCAGCCCACTCCGCCCAGTACGCCTCGGTCAGGTGGACGGCGTAGTAGCTGTCGAGCGGCGGTGGCGGCTCTTCGTGCGAGGGGTACCAGACCAAAGTGAACGGGTAGCGCTGACCCTCGGTCACGGTGAAGTCGGCGATGGAGCTCATGTCCTTGCCGACGACGTCCACCCGGTGCCACAGGGCCAGCGAGTCGGGGCCGGCGGTCATCCGGGTCAAGCCGTCGTTGGTCGTGACCCAGGGCACCACTTCGCCGTAGTCGAAGCGCACCACGAGATCCATGTGCATGTCCACGCTGCCGCTCACGCCCTCGACCGTCCGCACGAGGTGCGGATGCTCGTCGCGCACCGGCATGCAGTCGGTGATGCGCACCGTCCCTGTCGGCGTGTCGAACTCGGTCTCGAGCACGAGTGTGTCGGGCCGGTACCAACGCCGGGTGGCCACGACCTCGTCGGCTCCACCTTCCGGAGCCAGGCGCCAGAACCCGTGCTGGTCCTCGCCCAAGAGACGGGAGAAGCACGATGGTGAGTCGAAGTGGGGCAGGCACAGCCAGTCAACGGAGCCGTCGAGCCCGACCAAGGCCGCGGTGTGCAGGTCTCCGATGAGGGCATAGTCCTCGATGCGCTGGCTCATGTGCTCATTCTTGCCTCACCCGGAGATGCAGGGTCCCGTCCCGACCGCAGCGTGTCGCGTCTCGGCCTGCTGGAGCCGGCTCAACACCCCCGGTGAGGTGAGGGCGTAGCCCACGTTTGGATAGACCGTCGAGCGCGAGAACACGACCCCGATGACCTGGCCACCGGGCCCGAGCAGGGGTCCGCCCGAGTTGCCCGGAAGGACGCTGGCGTCGAGCGCGTACACGTCCCGGGTCACCGTGCTGCTGTTGTAGATGTCCTTGCCGATGGCCGTGATCTCCTCGGTCACGCCGGCCGGACCGATGCTCAGGCCGCCGTCTTCGGGATAGCCGAGAATGGCCGCCTGGGTGCCCCGGGGCACCTGGTCCGGACTGACGGTCAGCGCGGGACCGAGCGGCGCGCTGGTGCGCAGGATGGCCAAGTCGAACTCGGGGTCGAAGAAGACCGGCGTGGCGTTGTACGCGTTGTTGCCCAACAGCACCTGGGTGTCACCGGCCCGCTCCCCGGCCACCACGTGCGCGTTGGTGGCCACGAGACCCTTGGCTACGACGAAACCCGACCCTTCCTGCTCGTTGCTGCAGGCGGTCCCGAGGATCTTGACCGTGGAGAAGACCGCGGGGTCGGCCAGGTCACGCGTCTGGGCATTGGTCGGGGTGGAGACGTTGGGCGTCGAGGGTGGGGTGAGCGTCGAGAACACCTGAGGGAAGCCCTGGTCGTTGAGGAACGTCTGCAGACCGCCGAAGACTGACGAGGGCGGGGGAAGGATGTTGTCGATGGAGTGGAGGATGTCCGATCGGTTGACGGCGGCGTCGAGGGAGGTGAAGCGGCTGTTGGGCGAGGAGATGATGGCGGCCACCAGCCAGACGGAGAGCAGCACGGCCACGACGGCCACGCCGACGCCGAACGCGGCGTCCACATGGCCCAGATGGTGCCGGCGCAGGCTGACGTTGGAGTATGTGCCGAGCACCCTTCCCACGTAGCCGAAGCCGCAGGCGGTCATCATGATGAGCCCGACGATGATGATCGACCGGGTGAGGTCGTCGTGGTTCGTGCGCAGGAGCGGCAGCCAGACGAGCACGCCCAGGACGAAGCCGAGCCAGAAACCGGCAAAGGTGAGGATCTGGACGAGCGCCCCGAGTCGCAGCCCATGGACCGCAAAGAGCAGCATCAACCCGACGATCACGAGGTCCACCCAGTCCACGCCTGCGAGGGTAGCGAACGATGTCGGTAAAAATGCGGCCCCCACCGCTATTGTCATCGCGCCGTGCCCCCACGCTCTGTGCCCACACACCGGCGTGTCAGACCACGTGTTGGCGTTCTGGTCCCCCTTCTCGCCGCGGTGGCGCTGACTGCGTCGGCCTGTAGCACCCAACCCAGCGCGCCCGGTCCCGCCGCCGTGCTGGGCCAGCCCCAGGGCACGCCGCTGGTGCAGGGCCGGCCGGCCCCCGGACTGGTCGGCGAGCTCGGCGCCGTCGCCTGCGCCGACATCCACCACTGCTGGGCCGTCGGAGTGCCCGGACCCAACGCCACCATGCCGGCAGGAGACAGCACCGTGATCCTCGCCACCGCGAATGGTGGCGCCACCTGGACACCACAGGCAGTGGTCGGCGGTTACACCCCCGAGCTGAGCGGCATCGCCTGCCCCACCAAGGTGGACTGCATGGCGGTGGGATCGAACGGTTTGTCGGACGGTGTGGCCGTGGTCACCCATGACGGCGGAGCCCACTGGGCGTCCGCCACCACCCCGAGCGGTGCCATCGCGGTCGAAAGCGTGGCCTGCGATGGACTGGCCGAGTGTACGGCCCTGGTAAGCAACGGGACCGCGGTGTGGTCCGCTCGCACCAACGACTTCGGGCAGACATGGACCCAGATGGGAAACCTTCCCGCCTCCTTCGTCGTGGACGGCACGCTGTCGTGCCTGGCCGGCGACGCCTGCCTCGTCCCCGGGTACACGCCCACCAGCGCGAGCCACGGGCAGGGGGCGCTGGCACTGAGCCGCGATGGCGGCCAGACGTGGACCAGTGCATCGGTGCCCGCCGGGACCGGCGTCCTCCAAGCGGCAGAGTGCCTGAGCACCTCGCTCTGCCTGGCGGCGGGGTCCACCTCCACCACGGTGAGCGACGTTGCGGCCGCTCAGGGCCAGTTGCTGCGCAGCGTGGACGGGGGCACGACCTGGTCGGCCGCCACCGCACCGCCGGTCGACGACACCTTCGGCCTGGCCTGCCCATCCGCCCGCCTCTGCGCCCTCGTCGGCGCCAACTGGTCCGGCAATCCGGCGGTCGCCTCGGGTGCGGTGGCCCAGAGCCGCGACGGGGGCACCGAGTTCACACCGTCCCTGGCGGCCTACGCCCCGATCACCCTGACCGCGGTGGTCTGCCCCAGCACGGCCGCCTGCGTGGCGGTTGGGGGCGATGTGGTCGCCCGGATCACCCTGGTCCAGCCCAAGGCGTCACACCGGGGCTCGACGACCACCTGAGACCCGGGATCCGGAAGGCCCGCAGCGCCGCACCACCACGAGCTGGCGGAGGACGGGAGCGGGTTTCCAGGGATGCCAGAGCAAGGATCCCTCGTCACGGGGCTCCAACCCCCGTAGAATTGGCGGGTCAGACCGGAACAGCGATCACACGGTCGGGGCCGGGAGGCTCCTGCCGCCAGAGCATGGAGGACCGCGATGCCCAAGACCTGTCCCCAGTGTCAAAACGAAACCGCTGATGACGCCAACCACTGCCCGAACTGCGGGGCGGCGCTGAGTGCGGCAGGGGCGCAGGCTTCAGCGGGCGCAGGTGCGGGTGCGCCGAGCCAGGCGGCTCCGGCCGCGGGTGCGCCGAGCCAGGCGGCTCCGGCCGCGGGCATTCCGGCGCAACCAGCCGCCGGCTCGAGCGTCCCCGCCTTTCGCTTCGACCTGAATCGGCTCACACTGGCGGACCGCATTGCCGGTGTTGCGACGATCGTTCTCTTCATTTCCCTGTTCTTGCCGTGGTACACGGGCAGCTACAAGGTCGACGGCATCGGTGGTTCGAGTTCCGTCGACGGCCTCTGGCACGGGTGGATGTATCTCTCACTGATCCTCTGCATCGCCATCGTGGTGTACCTCGTCATCAAGGCCGGGTGGGACGAGGTGCCGATCAGCGGATTTCGTGTTCCCCATCTGACCTTGATGATGGTGGCGACCGTCGTGAACTTCGTGCTCGTCCTCATCGCGTTCATCGACAAGCCGAGCGCCGGCGTGAGCGTTGGCTTCGTCAGCGTCTCGATCGGCTGGGGTTTTGGAGCGATCCTCGGATTGTTGGCTGCGATTGTGGCTGGGGCGCCCTACGTGGTGCCCCAACTGAGGGCGAAGACGATGGGCTGACGCTGTCCCGGTCCGTCAGCACAGGTGCCGGCGCAGGTGCCGGTGCGGTCAGCGGCGGACGGCGGCGAGGAGGAGACCCGGGATCTTGGCCGCTGAAGGATCGGCCTCGAAAGCCACGAAGCGGCGCATGACCTCGTAGGAATCGGGGGCGGTGGCGAACCAGGGCGGCTTGGGGCGGGAACGGAAGGGGGCCCGTACGACCGACTTTTGCGGGCGGTCGAACATGGCGGCATTGCCCACCACTCCGCAGCCGGATTGGATGTCGGTGCGCGAGTGGCCCGGGTAGGCGCCCCAGGTGGTGCAGCTCAGTGCGAAAGACACACCGTGCCACACGTTGAACCCGATGGATCCGTAGCGCAGGTCGGCAATGGCGCGTTCCAGCGCTTCGCTGACCTCGGGCGCCTTCATGGAGGAGGGGCTGGCCAGGATGGTGCAGCCGAGCGTCCCCCACACCACGTCGTTGCAGAAGGCCACGGCGGCATCGACGAAGGCCGCCGCATCCGGGGCGGTCAATGCGGTCTCGGCCATTTCCCCGCAGAACGACTCCACGTTGAAGCAAATGTCGTCGGTGTGGCCCGGCGGCACATTGCGGATGAAGGTCCACGGCAGCGCGTCGGCTGGGCCGCGCCCGAACTCCTCGGCCTCGGGGTGGGCGGCCACGAAGGCGTCGTGGCGGGCGTGCGCCCCCGGGTAGTAGGCGCGCCGTGTCCTGATCTCGGCCAGCGACTGGGTGAGCGCGCCGAGAAACGCCTCGCGCTGGGGCCACGCGGCGTGGGTCACGACGACCCGGGCCGAGATGCAGTTGAAGCCAGCGTTGTTCACCAGCATGGTGGCCACGTGCTCGGCCTGGTAGCGCAGATCGGTCACCGACCACTTCCCGGGAACGACGATGACCGGGGAGACGTTGCCCAGCTCCGCGCTGACCGGCTTGTCGAGCGCGGGCTCGTCGGCCGCCTTACGACGGGCCCCTTCGGGGCCGGTGCCGAAGACGACGGCGTCGTAGGTTTTGTCGGAGCCGGTGATGTGCACCGAATCGACACGGGGATGCCGGGCCAGGTACTCACCCACCGCCGCGCCCCCGTCGACGATGCGCAGCACGCCCGCCTCGACCAGCGCGGCAAGGGCGCGGTTCCAGTGCGGCACCAGGTAGTCGTTCACCGGGTTGGCCTTCATGACCACGACCTTGCCCTCGACGAAGAGTTTGGCCAGCACGTCGCGCGGGCCAAGCGAGGCCACGTTGCCGGCGGCGAGCACGAGCACGGTGCCGGCGTGTCCCTCGGGGTCGTTGTAGGCGGGAGCCTGGCCGGCGACCAGCGAGGCGCGGGTCACGCCGGGCTCCATGACGACTTCGGCCGTGGTCTGGGGGAAGGTGATCTTGTCGAAGGTGCTGGCCGGGAAGATCTGGACGCGCAGGCGGCCGTCGGCGCTCTCGCGGATGGGTCCGGGGATCTCCGGCTTGTCGCAGCGGGCGATGGCGCGCAGCGAGTCGCGGTAGAGCCGGGCCATGCGCACGAAGGTGCCGATGCCGGCGAAGAGCTCCTCGCCGGCTTCCGTCGAACCCGGCACGAGGCCCTTGGCCGCGCAGGCGGCAGCCAACCAGTCGTCCTGGGCGGCCACGGTGTCCTCGATGACACGCGCCAGCAGATCCGCCCGGGCCGTGGCATCCGTCTTGGCCCAACCAGGGGCGTGATCGGCGACGAGGGCGACCACCTCACTGAGTGCGGCCTCACTCAGAACGGGAGCCGTGCGGGTGGTCCCAGCCTCGTCGTCCAGGCCGGGCTGCTCGACCGTCGGTGCGACCGCCCCCCGGCTCGTGAGAGTCATCACGGTCAGCGTACCGAGGCGATCCGCGTTTGGTGCAGGCGGGCCGGGCCGGGTAGGGCAAGCGGCCCGAACCGCCCGCTGAGCAGGTGTGAGGGTTCTGTCAGGGCTCCACCCCAGGCGTTGACGGCGACCCTTTGGGTGGGGAGAGTGCAGGGGATGCCAGTCACGCGTGGGGGTTCGCCGGGCCCATGTCGGTGACACGCCGGCGGGGTGGGGTGGTCGCGACGGCCGCCGTGGGTCTGCTGGCCCTGGCGCTGAGTGCGTGCGGCACCTCTGGGTCGGCGCCGACGGCGGTCGAGCGCGTCGCGGGTGGCCCGACCGGGCACTACGACGTGCCGTCGGGAATCCACAAGATCAAGCACGTCATCATCATCGAGCAGGAGAACCGCTCCTTCGACAGCTACTTCGGCACCTACCCGGGGGCGGACGGCATTCCCATGAAGGACGGCCAACCGACGGTGTGCGTCCCGGTGCCGGGAGCCGGCTGCATGGCGCCGTACCACGACACGGCCGACATCAACGGCGGCGGTCCGCACGGCTATCGCAACGCCCTGGCCGACGTCGACGGCGGGAAGATGGACGGCTTCGTCACCCAGGCCACGAAGGCGAAGAAGGGGTGCCTCAACACGGACGACCCTGAGTGCTCCAATGCGGCGACGCCTGACGTGATGGGGTACCACACGGCCGCGGAGATCCCGAACTACTGGACGTACGCGAAGGACTTCGTGCTGGACGACCACATGTTCGAGCCGGTCAAGTCCTGGTCGCTGCCCGACCATCTCTACCTGGTGTCGGGCTGGTCGGCCAAGTGTTCGAGCCCGAATCCCATGAGCTGCAAGAACAGCATCGTCGGTCCCTACACGCCGGCAGAGATGCAGCGGGCGGTCGACCAAGCTCTCACGACGGGGACGGCCGACATCACCAACGCCTGGACCGACATCACCTGGTTGCTCTACAACAAGCACGTCCCCTGGGCCTACTACGTGCAGACGGGAGACCAGCCGGACTGCGACGACGACTCGGCGGTGACGTGCGCGCCGGTGGCGCAGAACTACCTCACACCGGGGATCTGGAACCCGCTGCCCGTGTTCGAGGACGTGCAGAAGGACCACCAGCTGCGCAACATCCAACCGCTGACCGGATTCTTCGCGGCGGCCAAGAAAGGAACGCTCCCCTCCGTGATGTGGATCACGCCATCACAGGCGGACAGCGAGCATCCGCCGGCGAGCGTGCACCAGGGTCAGGCCTACGTCACCACCATCATCAACGCGGCGATGAAGAGCCCCGACTGGGACTCGACCGCCATCTTCTTGCAGTGGGACGACTGGGGAGGGTTCTACGACGGCGTCGTGCCGCCGCCGGTCGACCAGAACGGCTACGGCCTGCGGGTGCCGGCGTTGGTGATCTCGCCCTATGCCAAGTCGGGCTTCATCGACCACCAGACGCTGAGCAGTGACGCCTACCTGAAGTTCATCGAGGACGACTTCTTGGGCGGACGTCGACTCAACCCCAAGACGGACGGGCGGCCAGACCCGCGTCCCGACGTACCGCGAGGACGCCCCGATCCTGGGCAACCTGACCAACGACTTCGACTTCAACCAAGCGCCGCGGGCGCCCGTGTTGCTGCCGACCAACCCGCCGACCGACTCGCCGTCCATCCCGGCCTGGTTCGACGGCCAGGGCCCCTGCCTCGGCTGCACAGCGACACCACCGAGCACGTCCTGAGGACCGGGCTCAGGAGACCCGGCGCAAGAAGACCTGCCGCGTTTCGCGGCTGCCCACGGTCACGAGTCGCCTGCCATCTCCTCCTCGAGGTCGTCGAGCAAGCGGTTGGTCCCGATGGGGTCGGGATCGCTGTCACCGAGCACCCGTCCTGTGCGAAGAGGGTCTGGGTGAGCAGCTCGCGCGCCTGGACACGATGTCCGGCCCACCGGCCGCGTTGACCCCCAGCTGCCCTCAGGAGACTCGGGGCAGAACCTCGCGGGCCAGCAGTTCGATGTGGTCGAGGTCGTGGAGGTCGAGCACCTGGAGATAGACGGTCTCGGCGCCGATGAGGCCGAAGTCCTGAATGCGGGCCACCACCTCGTCCGGTGTGCCAGCCGCCCCGTTCGCCCGCAGCTCGTCGGGCTTGCGCCCGATGCGGGCGGCCCGGCGCTCGACCTCGGCCTCGTCCCGGCCGCAACAGACGACCTGGGCGGCGGAAAGACGCAGCGATCTGGGGTCGCGGCCGCGTTCCTCGCAGGCGGCGCGGACCCGGATGTACTGGGCCTCGTATCGGCCAGCGACGAGAAGGCGAGGTTGAACTCGTTGGCGTAGGTGGCGGCAAGGCGTGGCGTGCGCTTTGCCCCGTGCCCACCCACGATGAGGGGTGGGTGCGGTCGCTGGGCCGGCTTGGGCAGGGCGGGGCTGTCCTTGAGGTGGAAGTGGTGGCCGTCGAAGCTGAACTTCTCGTCGTCGGGCGTCCCCCACAGACCGGTGAGGATGGCGAAGGTCTCCTCGAGGCGCTCGAAGCGCTCGCCCAGGGGCGGGAACTCGAAGCCGTAGGCGGCGTGCTCGGCGTCGTACCAGCCGGCGCCCAGGCCGAGCTCGACCCGGCCGCCCGACATGTCGTCGACCTGGGCCACCTCGACGGCGAGCAGGCCGGGTGGGCGGAAGGTGGCGCTGGTGACGAGGGTGCCCAGCCGGATGCGCTCGGTCTCACGGGCGATGGCACCCAGGGTCAGCCAGGCGTCGGTCGGCCCGGGCAGGCCGTCGCCGCCCATGGTGAGGAAGTGGTCCGAGCGGAAGAAGGCGTCGAAGCCTGCGGCCTCGGCCGCCTGGGCCACGCTGAGGAGGGTCTCGTAGGACGCACCCTGTTGGGGTTCGACGAAGATGCGGAGCAACACGGCGGCCAACGTAGCCGGGCGTTGCCGGTTCCCGTCGGTCCGGGCCAGCGGGCAGGGGTCGGCGCAGCGGGGCAGACTGCCACCCCATGGACATCGGCGTGATCTTCCCGCAGACCGAGCTCGGCTACGACCTCGGGGCCGTCCGCGCGGTCGGCCAGGCCGTGGCCGACCTCGGGTTCGTGCACTTCGCGGCCTACGACCACATTCTCGGGGCGGACGTGGCCGTGCACGGTGATATCGGCGGCCCTTACACCATCGAAGACCCGTTCCGTGAGCCGCTGACGATGTTCGCCTACCTGGCGGGCTTCACGGACCTGGCCTTCGCCACCTCCATTTTGATCGGGCCCCAGCGCCAGACGGCACTGCTGGCCAAGCAGGCGGCCGAGGTCGACATCGTCAGCGGAGGCAAGTTCCGGCTCGGGCTCGGGGTCGGCTGGAACAAGGTCGAGTACGACGTGCTGGGAATGCCCTTCGAGAAGCGGGGTCAGATCCTGGAGGAACAGATCACGGTGCTGCGCGCCCTGTGGACCGAACGCAGCGTGACGTTCGACGGGCGCTTCCACCACATTGAAGCTGCGGGCATCGCCCCGCTGCCGGTGCAGCGGCCCATCCCGATCTGGATCGGCGCCTTCGAGCCGGCCGCGCTGCGTCGGGTGGGCCGGCTGGCCGACGGCTGGTTCCCCATGGCCCGGCCCCGGGGCGGGCTCGAGGAGGCACTCGAGGAGGTCCGCGCCGGAGCGGCCGAGGTGGGGCGGGACCTCTCGAACTTCCAGTTCGAGGGCCGGCTCGAATACGCCGGGCCGCGACCTCGAGCGCATGGCCGACCACGCGCGGCGCTGGGGCGAGGCCGGCGCCACCCACCTGTCGGTGAACACGATGCACTCGGGCCTCGACGGCGCCGACGCGCACATCGCCGCACTGACCGAGGTGGCCGGCGCGCTGCTCTGAGTCTGGCCCGTGCGGGCTCAGGGCCGGGTGAAGGTGAGAAGACGTTCTCCGGCGTCGGCCAAGCGGTCACGGGCACCTCGCTGATCCGGGCGGGCCAGGCCGACCGCATCGAGCGAGTCCTCGCAGCGGGCGGTATAGGCCAGGACGTAGGCGGCGGCCGCGCCGGTGGCGCGCCACTGCACCTCGTCCAAGACGGCGACCAGCGGCCTCTTCGTATGAAAGGACGAACTCGGAGATGCTCTCGAGCGAGGGGAACTCCGAACCGCCGGGCTCAGCGGTGACGGACCACGTCGCCGCGGCCTGCCCGACCGCCGTGCTCTCGGGCACCAGGGCGAGGCTGTCCCAGTCGTACGCGGCGACGCAGGCCGCCGGCGCCGAGCCGGACGTTGCGAGCCGACCAGTCGGTGTGGGCGATCACCGGCGGCGAACGATCGGCTCCTCGCGCAGGGCGCATGCCCTCGTCGCGTGGTGATCGATCGCGGCCGTGGCGGCCGATGCCAACTCGAAGTCGAAGAGGGGACTGTGGGGCTCGGCATAGAGGCACCCCGTCGCGGCGCACGGAGGGGGTGCCTGGCCGGCGCGCCGTCCGGGCTGAGCGCCCGGCACAGCGAGACCTGGCGGGCCAGACCAGCCGCCGACTGCCGTGCAGTCTTCGGACCCCTGCAATGGCACCATGCCGGGGTCGTGCAGGTACGACACGGCGAGGGCGAGATGGGGCCGGGCCGGCTGGAGCGGGGTCGGTGACGCCAGCGGGGCGGGCGCAGGGAAAGCCCGCGCTGGACAGGTGCGCCTGCACCGACGTGGACGGCGCGCAGGTACGGCGCAGTCCAACGCTCCTGGTATGCCTTGACCACGACGTCGTCACCGGACTCGAGGCGGACGCCGAAGACACATCCGGCCGAGGCAGAAGTAGGACAGCCCCATCGGCCACGCCGGTGCCGAGCTGGTGCCGGCAGTAAAGCTCGAGCACCGCCGCCATCGCTTCGGGATCAACCGATCCGACGACGGACTCCTCGACGGGATGGACCTGCAGGCGGTCCAGCTCCTGCCGGATCAATGTGGCCAACGGAGGCACCGCGGCCATCATCGCCGACGCTGGTGTTGAGCGGGTGATTCCGCCTTCGTGCCGACGGACCCAGGCCACCAAGGCCCTGACCAGGGGCCGACCGATCGCCCCGGTCCCGCCGGCCACGACTATCCGCATCGTCGGGAGGCAGCGGGGCTGTCCCGGGCGGGAATTGGGAGGGGGGTGTGCCGCTTCAGACCTGGGCTTTGGCAGGATGTTGTGATGAGCGACCAGAGCGGCTACCCAGGCGCGCCTCCGGGTTGGTACCCGGATCCGGCCGGCGGGCCGGGCCAGCGCTGGTGGGACGGGTACGCCTGGACGGAATCGACCGTCCTGCCGCAGCGTCCGCCGCCACCGCCGCCCTGGGCCAGCGCCTCGCCGCCGCAGGGCCCGCCCTCCACCGTTGCGCCGTGGGCCGAAGCGTCGCAACGCCTGGCGACGGTCACCACGGCCAACCTGGTCGACAGCGAGCTGCGGCTGGCGCCCCTGGCCCGGTTCGCCGTCGTGCTGCCCGCCGTCTACTCCCTGTTCGGGCTCATTGAGAACCGGGCCAACGCAGCGGCGGAGCGCAACGCCGGACACCAGCTCCGCCTCGACTTCCACGACGCCGGGGTCGGCAAGACGCCGCCGCCCTATCACGGCATCACCCCAGCGTACGGTCCCTACCTCTTCCTCCTCCTGATCCTGACAGCGATCGCGGTCGTCGTCGCCTGCATCTGGCAGCATCGGGCGGCGTCAGCGGGACGGGCGCTGGGCATCCCGGCACGGCATTCGCCCGCCTGGGGAGTCGGCGCCTGGTTCGTGCCCATCGTGAATTACTGGATCCCCTATGGCGCCATCCGCGACTGCTTCGCGCCGGACGACCCGCACCGCGCCCGCGTGTTGCAGTGGTGGATCGCCTGGTTGATCGGCTCCAACCTCAGCCTGGCCGCCATCATCACCGTCTTCTTCTCGACGGGTGCAGCACTGGTTGTCTCGATCCTCGCCGCAGTGGCCTACGTCGCCGTCATCGCCTGGTCGCCCGGCCTTGTCACGGCTGTTTCAGCGGCCCACCGCGACGCGATGGCCGAGAGCCAGAAGTCGGGTGTCCTGACCGGCTGAGTCGATCCGGACACCGGCCTGAGCCGGTCCTGAGCCGCCCCAAACCGATACGAACTGTTCACCTGGAGATTGCACGGGCGTTCCCCTGAAATTCACCTCGCCTCGCTACGGTCCAGCCAGTGGTAGATGCAGATCCCACCCACGCTCGTAACGAACCAGTTACGACTGGCCAACAGTCCGCGATTGAAGAGTCCTTGCGGTTCCTCGACCCCGACGCCACTCGACCTGAGGACGTCATGGAATCGAAGAAGCTGTCCTTGGCCTTTTCGGGTCGCATCGTGTTGTCCGACGTGAACGTCGCGCTCAAGCGCGGCTCGATCACCGCGCTCATCGGTCCGACCGGCTCAGGAAAGTCCACCTTCCTGCGCACGCTCAACCGCATGAACGACCGAGTGCCCGGGTTCTCGCGCGAGGGGGACGTGACGTACGACGACCTGAGCCTGTGGGCTCCGAGCGTCGATCTCCTGACCTTGCGGCGGCGCGTCGGCATGCTCTTCCAGCGCCCCAATCCGTTCCCGATGTCGATCAGGGACAACGTCGTCGCAGGGGTCAAGGCGCACCGCATCGCCAAGGGCAAGCAACTCGACGTGGTGTGCGAGCGACGCCTGACCGAGGTCGGGTTGTGGGGCGCCGTCAAGGACCGCCTCAACGATTCGCCGTTCCGGCTGTCGGGTGGCCAGCAGCAACTGCTCTGCCTGGCCCGGGCGCTGGCCGTCGGCCCGGAGGTACTCCTGCTCGACGAGCCCACCTCGGCTCTCGACCCGGTGACCACGGAGGCGATCGAGGCGCTGATCAAGACACTGACCCCGGCGCTCAGCCTCATCGTGGTGACCCACAACTTGGGCCAGGCGACGCGCATCTCGGACCAGACGATGTTCTTCTTTCAGGGGGCGCTGGTGGAGCACGGTCCGACCGAGGACCTCTTCAACCGGCCCCAACATCCCGACACCGAACGGTACGTCACAGGACGGATGGGCTGAGGGAGCCGGGGGGGACCCACGCGGCGGATGGCAGCGAAATGGTCGACCGGATCAACAAGAGCAACACCAACCACCACCATCACAAGGAGAGAACCTGTGACGAAATCCATGAGTACGACGCGACTGCGGCGAGGCTTCATCGCTGCCGCGGTTGCGGGGCTCGCCCTGAGCTCGGTCGTCCTCAGCACCGCCGCTTCGGCGACCGTCAAGTTGCCCGCCAGCAAGGTGGAAACGCCATCGTCGGGCAGCCTGACCGAAACGGGAAGCACGCTGCTGTACCCGCTCTTCAACCTCTGGGTGGGTGGCTACACCCAGAAGTTCCCGAAGGTGCAGATGCAGACGGCAGGGACGGGCTCGGGCACGGGCATCTCGGACGCTGAGAACGGCACCATCGACATCGGTGCCTCCGACGCCTACCTGGCGCCGAGCGTGTCGACGTCCAATCCCGACCTCAAGAACATCCCGCTGGCCATCTCAGCGCAGATCGTGGCGTACAACGTGCCCGGGGTGCTCTCGCACCTGAAGCTGAGCGGCAAGGTGCTCTCGGCCATCTACCAGGGTCAGATCACCAAGTGGAATGCCTCGCAGATCACCAGCCTGAACCCCGGCGTGACGCTCCCGAGCATCCCCATCGTGACGCTGCACCGCTCGGACAGCAGTGGCGACACCTTCTTGTTCACGACCTACCTGTCCAAGACCGACCCCTCGGGCTGGGGCAGCAAGATCGGCTTCAACACGACGGTGCCGTGGCCTTCGGCCCCGGGCGCGCTCGGTGAGAACGGCAACTCGGGCATGGTGACGGGCTGCAAGGCCACGCCTGGCTGCATCGCGTACGTCGGCATCAGCTACCTGACCCAGGCGCTGCAGGCCGGACTCGGCTACGCCTCGCTGCAGAACGCCAAGGGCCAGTACGAGGTGCCGACCCAGGCCTCCATCAACGCCGAGGCTGCGGCCTTCGTCAAGAAGACGCCGGCCAACGGCACCATCTCGCTGATCTACGGTCAGGCCAGCGGCGGCTACCCGATCATCAACTACGAGTACGCCATCGTCTCGACCCACCAGCAGAGCAGCTCGACGGCCAAGAACATGCGCTCGTTCCTGGAGTGGGCCATCAACTCGAAGGACGGCTCCGCCACGTCGTACCTGGCTCAGGTGAACTTCCAGCCACTTCCCTCGAAGGTCGAGGCGCAGTCGCTGAAGCAGATTCTGGGCATTTCGTAGTGTCGTCCCTCGACGGGGCGGCGGGGATCTCCCCCGCCGCCCCGTCAGGACAACCCGTCCGACCCGACCCGTTCCTGCGCCGGGTCACCGGTTGGTTCCGGTCCCACGAGGAGATGGGTTGGCGTTACAGCGCGCTCGTCGCGGTGTACCTGCCGCTGGCGGCCCTGATCTTCGCCATCGCCATCCTGGCCCACAAGGCCTGGCCGGCGATCCGGGTGAACGGCTGGTACTTCCTCTACGGCAAGAACTGGACCTACGGCCAGAGTTACGGCGCCGTCGTCCACACCCACGGCGTGGCGCACGCGGCGGGTGCCTCATTCGGTGCGTGGCCCATCATCGCCGGCACCCTCCAGTCGTCCTTCATCGCCATCGTCGTCGCCCTTCCGCTTTCCATCGGCGCCGCCTTCGCCCTGACCGAACGCCTGCCCGGTTGGATCTCACGCCCTCTGGGCTTCGCCATCGAGATCCTGGCGGGCATCCCCAGCGTGGTGATCGGCCTGTGGGGTCTCCTGACCTTCGGTCCATGGCTGGCCAAGAACATCTACCCCACCCTGGCCACGATTGCGCAGCACCTGCCGAACGTCTGGCCCTTCAACTACTGGCGCAATCCCGTGGGCACCGGGCAGGGTCTGCTGACCGCAGGTCTGGTTCTGGCCATGATGATCATTCCGATCATCGCCTCGACCACACGCGATCTCTTTGTCGGCGTACCGCCCCTGCCCAAGGAAGGAGCCCATGCACTCGGCATGACCAACTGGGAGGTGGCCAACCAGGTCACGATGCCCTGGGTGCGCTCGGGCATCATCGGGGCCACCGTTCTCGGACTGGGCCGTGCGCTCGGGGAGACGATGGCCGTCGTGCTGGTCGGTGGGGCCTCACTCCATCTGGCGCCCAACATCTACCAGCCCTTCGGCACTATCGCGACAACCATTCTGACGCAGCTCGACGGGGCCCTGACCGACGGAACGGGCTTCGCCATCGCGACCCTGGCCGAGCTGGCGCTCGTGCTGGCGGTCATCTCGGTCGCCGTCAACCTCGCGGCCCGTTGGATCGTGTCCCGCACCTCACGCATCGGCGCTCCGGTTGGTGGAGCATGACGCTGACCGCCACCAGGCCGTCGAGCGGCCGTTCGCCGTTGTCCGCGGGACCGGGCACCCGCCGGCGCAGGACCTCGTCCATCATCTTTCGCGTCCTCACCTATGTGGCCCTGGTCCTCATCATCGCCCCCGCCTCCTGGCTGCTCATCGGCGTACTGACCAAGGCCCTCGCCCACTGGCGCTGGGACGTCCTCTGGACGACGCTGACGCCCGAGGGCGGCGGCCTGCGCGACCAGATCCTCGGCACGCTCATCCTGATGGTGGGCGTCCTCATCATTGCGGGCACGATCGGGGTGTTGGCCGGCATCCACCTCTCGGAGATGGCCAGGACCAAGAAGAACGGAAAGCGCAGCGGTGGGCTCCTTCGTACTTCGTCGGACATCCTCTCCGGCTTTCCCTCCATCGTGTTGGGCTACGTCGGCTACACGGCGCTCGTGGTGGGCCTGCACTGGGGCTACTCGCTGCTGGCCGCACTGATCATCGTGTCGATCATGGTGATCCCCTACATCGCCAAGACGACCGAGACCTCCCTGCGCCAGGTACCGACCGGTTACCGCGAGGGCGCAGACGCACTGGGGATGACCAAGGGATACTCACTGCGCAAGGTCGTCCTGAAGAGCGCGGCGCCGGGCATCGTGACCGGGTTGCTGCTCGCCATGGCCATTGCCTGCGGTGAGACGGCGCCACTGGTCTACACCGCCGGCTTCGCCAACTCGTTGCCGCACTCGCTCACCCACGCCCAGTTCCCCTACCTGACCTACGTGGTGTGGCAGTTTTACGACTCCCCGATTCAGAACTACCACTACCTCTCCTATGACGCGGCGTTGATCCTCGTGGTCATCGTCCTGCTGCTGTTGATCGGCAGCCGGATCATCGTGTCCCGCACCCAGCGCCATGCCGAAGGGGCCCGCACCGCTCGGGTGCGCTCGCCGCGCAAGCCGAAAGGCGATCCCCAGCCCCTCGACGTGTCCGACGTCGCGGCCCGCTTCTGATGCCGGGTGCTCCTCGGTAAGGTGTCGGCCACCATCGACTCCGAGGAGGAATGTTGAGCGCAGGACCTGAGTGGGGGCCGCTGGCCCGGTTGGCGGGCATCTGGGAAGGCGAGAAAGGTGAGGACGTCGCCTACGCCAATGATTCCGGGAAGATCGGCCTCACCCCCTATCGCGAGCACATCGACTTCAAGCCCTTCGGCCCGGTCGAGAACGGGCACCAGGTCCTCTACGGGCTCGACTACCGCATGGCCGCCTGGCGTGGCAGCGAGGACAGCCCGTTCCACACCGAGGTGGGGTACTGGATGTGGGACGTCAACCACTCCGAGGTGATCCGCTGCTTCCTCATCCCCCGCGGCTCGGCCATCGTGGCCGGCGCCACCGTGGCGGCCGACGCCACGAAGTACACGCTCGAGGCGAACGTCGGCAGCCAGACGTACGGGATCCTGTCGAACAACTGGCTGGACAAGAATGCCCGCGCCGTCCGCTTCGAGGTGACCATCGACGTCAGCGTGCCGGACGAGTTCACCTACACCGAGACGACGGTGATCCAGCACGCCAAGATGCCCGACCACGTGGTGCACACCGACGAGAACACCCTGCGCCGGATCGGCGACGCCTGAGGAGCGCCCAGTCGCCCGGCCCCAGTAGGGTCGTCCCGGCGGGATTCCCAGGGAGGCACCGACATGTACGAGTGGTCAGACGAGCAGCTGGCGATCCGAGACGCGGTGCGGCGCTTCGTGGACGAAGAGGTCAAGCCGAAGGTCGAGGAGCTCGAGCACGGGGACACCCCGCCCTACGAGGTCATCCGGAAGCTCTACCGGACGTTCGGGCTCGATGCCATGGCCCGGGAAGCGACCAAGAGGGCGATCGAACGCAAGGTCAACCCCGCGAGCGCACCGGAGCGCTCCGATGGCAGCGGCGGCGGTGCCGCGCTGATGCTGATCCCGATCATTGAGCTCTGCCACTACTGCCCCGGAATCGTGACGGCCCTGGGCGTCTCGACAGGACTGGCCGGCGGCACAATCATGAAGAGCGGTACCCCGGCCCAGATGGAGCGCTGGGGCCTCGACCTGATGACCATGGACAAGGTCGGTGCCTGGGCCATCACCGAGCCCAACTCGGGTTCGGACGCCTTCGGCGGCATGGTGTCCACCGCGACGCGCGACGGTGACGAGTACGTCCTGAACGGCAACAAGACGTTCATTACCAATGGCCCCTACGCCGACACGATCGTCTTCTACGCCAAGCTCGAGGACGGAAGCGAGACGCCGTTGCGCCAGCGACCGGTGCTCACCTTCATCCTCGACTCGGGCATGCCCGGGCTCGAACAATCCAAGCCATTCCGGAAGATGGGCCTCCATTCGTCGCCCACGGGCGAGCTGTTCCTCAGCGACGTCCGGGTCGGCAAGGACCGGCTGCTCGGCGAGTCGGAAGGGACGCCGGGAGGCAACGAGGGGCGCGAGAGCGCCCGGGGCAACTTCGTCACCGAGCGGGCGGGCGTGGCAGCAATGTCGCTCGGGCTGATCGAAGAGTGCCTCAGACTCTCCGTGCAGTACGCCAAGGACCGGAAGCTCTGGGAGCGACCGATCTCGGAGTTCGAGCTCATTCAGCTGAAGCTGGCCAAAATGGAGGTCGCCCGCCTCAACGTCGAGAACCTGGTGTTCCGCCACATCGAGATGTCGACCGCGGGCAAGAGCCTCACCCTGGCCGAAGCATCGGCGATGAAGCTCTACTCGGCCCAGGCGGCGTCGGAAGTGGCCATGGAAGCGGTCCAACTCTTCGGCGGCAACGGCTACATGTCGGAATTCCGGGTCGAACAGCTGGCCCGCGACGCCAAGGTCTTCCAGATCTACGCCGGCACCGACGAGATCCAGGTCACCCACATCGCGCGCGACCTGCTGAGCCGGTGACGACGAAGCGAGCTGGGCGGTGAGCGAGAACGATCTCTTCGGGCCGGCTCCGGCCGACGCCGTCTTCGACGACATGGTCGACCAGCGGCACAGCCTGCACCGCCGACCCGAGCTGGCGTTCGCAGAACACGCAACGACGGCGATGATCCGCGACCACATGGCATCCCTGGGGATCGACGAGACGCTGCGGACCACCGAGACGGGCGGCATCTTCGCCTTCGAGGGAGGCCAACCGGGTCGGAGCGTGGTGCTGCGGGGCGACATCGACGGCCTGCCCGTACAGGAGGACGAGGCCAGACCGGTCCATTCGGAGGTGGAGGGGGTCATGCACGCCTGCGGCCACGACGTGCATGTGGCCTCCCTGCTCGGCGCAGCCTCGCTGCTGGCGGCGCGGCGCGAGGACCTCCCCGGTCGCTACATCTTCCTCTTCCAGCCGGCGGAGGAGGCGCTGTGCGGCGCCAAGGCGATGCTCGAGCGCGGTGCCCTCACCGCCATGGAAGGGGCACGCCTCGTCGGGTTCCACGTCACCTCCCAGGTGCCGGTCGGCTTCGTCGCTCTGCGTTCTGGCATCGCGATGTCCAAGGCGAATTCACTGCGCATCACCCTGACCGGGCCGGGCGGGCATGGCGCCATGCCTTCGGCCCAGGGTGACGTCATCCGGGCCACGGCCGAGCTGGTCAGCCGCCTGGGCGCGGTGGCCTCCGGACTCCGCTACGAGGAGGCCGACTGCGTGTGCAGTGCCGGCACCATCCACGCCGGCACGGCGATCAACGTCGTGCCCACGTCGGCCCGGGTCACCGGTACCCTGCGTACCTTCACGGAAGCCCAGCACGAGGAGGCACTGGTCCGGCTGCAGGACCTGTGCGACGAGATCGGAGAAGACCAGGGCGTCCATGTCGAGCTCGAGACGCCTGAGCACACGCGGGCGGTGGTGAACGACGCGGAGGCCACAGCGATAGTGGAGGCGGAGGCCAGCGTCGTGACCGGTCCCGACCAGGTGTTCCGCATGCCACCGGTCTCGCCGAGCGACGACGTCAGCGAGTTCCTACGTCACCTGCCCGGTTGCTACTTCTTCGTCGGTGGCGGGGCGGCGGACGGCTCGAGCGGGATGCACCACAGCCCCACCTTCCTCGTCGAGGACGAGTCACTGCGCGTCGGGGCCAGCGTCCTCGCGCGCAGCGCGCTGGCATTGGCCAGGCCGTGAGCGCGGCGGGCACAATGGGCCGATGACGGCCTCGGACCTCTTCGACATCGCGGGAAAGACTGCCCTGGTCACCGGCGGCAGCCGGGGCATCGGCCTCATGATCGCCGAAGGTTTCGTGGACGCCGGGGCCACCGTCTACATCTCCTCGCGTAAGGCGGAGGTCGTCGAAGAGGTTGCGCGCACACTCTCGAAGAAGGGAACCTGCATCGGCATCCCCGCTGACCTGTCCCGGGAGGATGAATGCCGTCGCCTGGCCGAGGAGCTCGGAAGCCGCCTCGACCGGCTGGACATCGTGGTCAACAACGCCGGCGCGACCTGGGGTGCACCGCTGGAGGATTTCGACGAAGCCGCCTTCGAACGGGTGCTCGCACTCAACGTCAAGGGCGTCTTCCATCTGACCAAGTTCCTGGTGCCCCTGCTGCGGGCGGCCGGCACGGTGGAGGAGCCCGCCCGGGTGATCAACATCGGGTCGATCGACGGGCTCGGTGTCCCAGCGCTCGAGACCTACTCGTACTCGGCCTCCAAGGCGGCCGTCCATCACCTGACGCGCCACCTGGCCAAACGGCTCGCCCCGGAGATCACGGTGAACGCCATTGCCCCAGGCCCCTTCGAGTCGAAAATGATGGCCGCCACCCTCGAAGCGTTCGGTGAACAGATCGCGAAGAGTGCGCCCCTGCGCCGGATCGGGCGTCCCGACGACATGGCGGGTGCCGCCATCTACCTGTCGTCGCGGGCCGGGGCGTATCTCACCGGTGCCGTCATCCCGGTCGACGGGGGAATCTCGACCACCCGCTAGGACGTCACAACTCGCAAGCCGCCGCTCGCTGACTCACCATTTGTCCCACCAGGGCGAATCCAACTACAGGGGGTACTCCACCGTGTTGCTGCTGCACCAGGTCCACCAAGTTGCGGGCGCCAAGGAGGACGCCTTCGACGACACGTTTCGCGACGAGTACATGCCGGCGCTGGCCAAGTCGGAGGGATCGCGGTTGCTCTGGTACCTGCGGCTGGCCCACGGCTCCGGTCAGGCCTACACCGTGGTCTCCATCACCGGCTGCCGCGATGCAGCGGCCTGGGAGGAGCTGGCCGAGCGCGTGCGCAGCGGCGACCTGGCGGACTGGTCGGCGAAGGTCGACGCAATGCGCCACTCCACCGTGGCCAAGGTGATCCAGCCGGTGTCCTGGTCTCCGATGCAGGAGATCGACCTCGCCGCCGTCCCGACCGACGGATCCACGCACAAGAACTCGCTCTTCATGGAGGACACGGCCTGGCCGTTCGCCGGAGGATTGCGGGCCTACCTGAACAAAGCGGGCACGCTCTACGACCACACGCTCAGCAGCCAGAAGGAGGAGGGCACGGGCATGATCGAGCTCGAAGCCGCCTTCCAACCGGTCTTCGGCACCCACCAAACGACCGAGGTCATCTTGTGGCAGCGCGTGGTCAACACCAAGGCGGTCATGTGGATGCTGGGCCACGACCTCCCGCCGGAGGCCTCGGCCCCAGGAACGTGGCTGCACGACGCACTCGAAGTCCGCGACCGTTGGGAGAGCCGGCTGCTCCGCAGCGCCGCCTGGTCGCCGCTGTTCTGAGTGCCATGAGCGACGCCCCCTTCGACCTCGCCTCGACCTTCGTCCACCTGGGACTCGGCGCCCGGGCCACGCCACTCGAGAACTTCGACTGGTCCCCCGACTCCATGGCCGGCTACCGGGAGCGGTTCGCCGCTGACGGGCCCGAGGGTCGGCTCGTCTGCATCATGGAGCAGGCAGCCACCTGGAACACATGGGAACGCCACCCGGCGGGTGAGGAGCTGGTGGTGCTCCTGTCGGGCCGGGTGGACCTGATCCAAGAACTCGACCAGGGCGAGCACGTGGTCGCCTTGCGGCCGGGCCAGGCCGTGGTCAACCCGCCCGGGGTCTGGCACACCGCCGTCGTGCACGAACCGGGATCGGCCCTGTTCATCACCCCGGGCGAGGGGACCGAAGTCAGGCCGCGCTAGATCTCATCGGACCGGAGCCAGGTCGTGCGGACCCTGGGCCGGGTAGGCCGATGCCTCGCGCAGCGCGAGACCCCAAGGGCCCAGGATGCCGAGCAGCTCGTCGAACTCGGCACCGATGGCGTCGACAATCACGTGGCACTGGCCGTCCGTCGCGACTTCGACCTGCTCGCGGGCGGCACGGCCCTCCGGGGTCAGCGCGCCATCGGCCAGGAACCCTCGGTCCTGCAAGCGACCCTCAGCATCGTCGAGGTCCGCGTCGGACCAGGCTCGGGTTCGGATATAGCTGCGGAGCGGCAGACCCCAGTAGAGCTCGGTCAGCAGGCCGACCTCGGTGGCGTCCAGCCCGGCTGCGGTCCACGCCGCAGTGTGAGCGTCGCCGCGGTACTCACGCAAGGAGTCGGCCAGACGCCACATGTCCCCGAGCGGTTCGCCGGGCAGTCCCAGGCCGCGCAGGCCGGCGAAGAGCGGCTTGCCTTCCGGGCGGAGGGGTTCGACGGCCTGGGCCAGCAGCTCGGTGGCCCGGCCAAGGCCGTTCGGGGTTGGGCCGAGCACCCGCTCGAGTTGCGCCACACCGCCCCGGGTCCGGGCGGCACAGATGGTCGCGGCATCCACCTTGGTCCAGGCCCACTGCACGGCCGGCACGACGACGGCCGGATTGAAGACGCCGAAGGCGGCCGCCACCACTTCGCCCGGGACCTGCCCCAACAGCGAGCCCCGGCTGGCGAAATAGGCCGGACCGTCGGGCAGCGCGACACCCTGGCGGGTGGATCCGGGGCTCGGGTTGAACCCCAGTTCGGCGTAACCCACATGGGCTTCGGGCGAGAAGTAGACCTGGCCGGCCACCGGCTCGAGCGCCATGGCCAGCTGCCTCGTCCGCGCCCCCAACGTCGCCACAATTGCCACCCTACGCGAGAGCCGCTCCCTTTAGCCTCTTGTCCATGAGCCTGGACGAACATCCGTGGCTGGCACCGTCGCCCGTGCTCTGGCGTATGCGCCGGACCGAGGTGACG
This sequence comes from uncultured Acidimicrobiaceae bacterium, assembly GCA_963840435.1. GTDB lineage: Bacteria > Actinomycetota > Acidimicrobiia > Acidimicrobiales > RAAP-2 > Bog-473. The sequence continues at coordinate 71,447 of CAWIYY010000010.1, forward strand.
GTGTTGACCGTCGTCCTGGCCCTGGTCTTCGGCCTGATCTTCCTGGCCGCGCAGGGCGCGCTGGCGGGACTGATCAGCGTCGTGGTCATCGTCGCCCTGGGCGGGGCGCTGTCCTGGTTCTCCCTCCGGCGCTTCCGGGCGTGGCGCTACCAGGAGCGCAACGAGGACCTTCTGGTGGCCCGCGGCGTCATGGTGCGCCGGCTCTCGGTCGTGCCCTACGGGCGCATGCAGTTCGTCGAGGTGACGGCGGGACCGGTCGAGCGCATCTTCCACCTGTCGACCGTCAAGCTGCACACCGCGGCGGCGGGCAGCGACGCCCGGATCCCGGGTCTCGAGGTCGACGAGGCAGCCCGCCTGCGCGACCGGCTCACCGAGCTCGGTGAGGCCATGGCGGCGGGCATGTGAGCGAGCTGCCGGCCAACGACGGGTGGCGCCGCCTGCATCCGGCGTCACCCGTGGTGCGTATCGGTCGCCTCGCACCCGCCGTCTTTCTGCTCCTGGTCCTCTCGAACGCGCACTCGGTCGCGGAGAACCGGACAGCCGAGACCGACTACCTCATCGTCTTCGCCGCGGTCACCGTGGTCTACGGCTACATCCACTGGATGGTCACGCGCTGGCGCTTCGAGGGCGACACGCTGCGGATTGAGACGGGGTTCATCCGCAAGGACTCGAGGCGCCTCCCGCTCGCCCGCATCCAGGGGGTCGACGTCGTGCGCCCGCTCCTCGGTCGCCTGCTCGGCGTGTCAGAGCTTCGCATCCGGCTGGCCGGTTCGGGCTCGACCGACGGGAAGCTGGCCTACCTGAGCGCGGCCGAGGCGGCCGATCTGAAGGTTGCCCTGCTGGCGGGGCACCGCACCACGCAGAACACAACGTCGGCTGCCAGTGGACTCCCGATCGCCGCGGTCAGCGCGGCCCGGCTCCTCGCTTCGGTCCTGCTGTCGCTGGTGACGATCATCCTGGTCGGCACCATTGCCTCGCTCGTGATCCTCGACCAGTTCAAACCGAAGACCGCCGCCCTGTTGGCCGGGGTTCTCGCGGTGTACCTGCTGGGCTTCGCCGGCATCATCTGGCGCCGGCTCTCAGGCCAGTACAACTTCACCGCGGTCGAGGGTCCCGACGGGGTGCACATTCAGCGGGGGCTCCTCCAGACGATCTCCGAGACCATCCCCTATGCCCGCATCCAAGCCGTGCGCCAGGTCGAGCCGCTGCTCTGGCGCCCGTTCGGTTGGTGCCGGCTCGAGGTCGACATCGCCGGTGCCACCAGGCGCAACCAGCGCAGCGAGGGTACGGCTGTCGTACGCAAGGCCCTGCTGCCGGTGGGCTCCCAGCAGGACACCTGGCATCTGATCGCCCGGCTGCTCGGGGGGCCCGATCCGACCCGCACCCCACCGCCGCGTCGGGCCATGCTCAAGGCCCCCCTGAGCTTCCACTTTCTCTCGGCGGGCCACGACGAGACCCACGCCGTCTGCGTCACCGGTCGCATCAATCGGGCCACCACCTGGGTCCCGCTGGAGAAGTCGCAGAGCATCCGCCGGGTCCAGGGTCCGCTGCAGCGGCCTCTCGGCTTGGCCACGGTACAGGTCGACGTCGCGGGCCGGCGCACCCGGGCCGAGTTCCGCGACCGCAGCATGGAGGAGGCGGACATGCTGGTCGACGCGCTGACCGTCCTCAGCCGCGCGGCACGGCGGCACGGCGCCCCGGGCCCGCCGCCGGCGCACTCGCCCGACACCGTTCCCTCGGGCTGGTACCCGGATCCGTCAGGCCGGCACGAGCAGCGCTACTGGCATGACGGTCGCTGGACCGCCCACGTCGGCGACGGTGGCCGCCGGACGACGGAGGTGCCTACGACTGCACCGTGAAACGCATCGGGAAGTGGTCGATGGAGCGGATGCCGGCCGTGTACTCGAGCGTCTGACCGGCCTCGATCTCGTACTCGGGGATGCGCTTGTGCCACTCCCGCAACGCCACCCGGAGCTCCATGCGGGCGAGGTTGGACCCGAGGCAACGGTGGATCCCTCCCCCGAAGGCCAGGTGGCGGTTGACCTCGCGATCGAAGCGCACCACGTCCGCATCGGGAAACTCGGCTTCGTCGGTGTTGGCCGATCCGATCATGATCATCACCTGGTCCCCGGCGCCGATCGGACACCCGTTGAGCTCCGTGTCCTGTACGGCCACCCGGGCGATGCCCATGACGGGGGTCTCCCAGCGCAACATCTCCTCAATGGCGTTGGGGATGAGCGAGGGGTCGTCGACCAGCTGCTGACGCTGCTCGGGGTTCTGAGCCAGGAACGAGAACATGCAGTCGAGCGTCGCCGTGACCGTGTCGAGCCCGGCAATCAGGAACAGGAAACAGATGTCGAGGATGTCCTCGCGGGTGAGGCTGTCCCCCTCGACTTCGGCATCGAGGAAGTGTGACAGCAGGTCGTCCTTCCGCTCCACTTCACGCTGGTCGAGAACCTTGTTGAAGTAGTCGTAGACGGAGTCGGCAGTCTTCTGCTGGTAGTCCCCCGCTTCCTTGGACCCGTAGAGCTTCCCGGTCACATGGTCGGGACGGATGATCCCGTCCTTCATGGTCAGGAACGTCTCGAGCTCCTCGGGAGGCAGGCCGAGGAGGGTCAAGAACACCTGCGACGGGAACGGGACGGAGAACTCCTTGGCGAAGTCCAGCTCGCCCCGGTCGACGAACTGGTCGATGAGGTGGTTGGCCAGGCGCGACACCTCTTCGTCCATGGCGGTCATCTTGCGCGGCGAAAAGATGGGGTCGAGCAGTTTGCGGTACTTGCGCTGATCCGGTGGGTCGATCTGGAGCGGGATCATCGGCCGTTTGTTCTTCAGGTCGACCGCGTCCATGTTGGACGAGAAGATCTCGGGGTGGCGCAGCGCCTCGTCGATCTCCTGCTTGCGCGAGAGCAGAAACCCTTTGCCCGAGGGCAGGTCAACCGACATGACCGGCTCCTCCCGCATCAGCTTGAAGACCGGCTGCGGGTTGCGGGCCATCTCCGGGTCCATGCCCGAAAGAGGATCTTCGGCCCCGGAGCCGCCGGCGGCCGTCGTCGATTCCGTCTCAGTTTCCATCAGTTTCCTCCGGCTCTATCTGCAGAATGTGGTTCACGGATTGCACGAGCGACGCGTCGTCGGACTCGGGGATGATCCAGCTGCTGGCGAACAGGCGGACGATCACGTCCGCCAGCTGCTCGCGGTCGAGGTCGCCCCGGGCCACTGCAGGGACCGTGTCGAGGGCGTCGCCCAAGCGCTCCACCAGTTCGGCGTGCAGGGCGGGCAGGTGGTCGAGGAGGAAGCTCATGACGAAGCCCGGCTCGGACTCGAAGAGCGAACGAGCGGGATGCGAACGGATGAAGTCGAACGCGTACGCCATGAAGTCCCCGATGCGCGATTCAGGCGTCCGGGCGGCCGCAAGCACCTTGTCGACGCCGTCGCTGAAGCGCCGCTCGTCGTAGGCGGCCGCCGCAGTCAGGACGTGGTCCTTGCTCGGGAAGTAGCGGTAGAGCGTGCCCCGGGAGATCCCGGCCGACTCGGCGATCTCCTGCATGCCCAGCCGGCGGACACCCCGCCGGCCGATCAACCCGAGGGCGGCCACCAGGATGCGCTCCTCGGTCGGGTTGCACTCGCGCCCGACCTCGGTCTCGACGACCGCCGGCGCGTCCAGCGTCACTGCCATTGCGGGACATATTAGACACTTCGTGTCCTATCTGTCTCATCAGTGCCCGTGACCAGGCCCGGGCCGGGCCCTCACGAGCGAAGCAGCGTCAGTCGGAGGCGTGCGCCGGCGGCGAAGAGGTGCGCCGGGAACGGAGGCGGGGCCAGGCGTAGATCCCGACCAGGCCGAGGAGGCCGATCACGGTGGCGAGGAGACCGAGGTGGTCGGCGGAGGTCGACCCGTAGTTCAGGTGGACGTCATGGCTGGTGGGCACGACCACCATCAGGTTGGGGGTCACCCGCCAGGGGCCGAGCGCGCCGCTGGCCTGCCAATTGGGAAAGTACGAGACCTTCACCAGGACGGGGGTGCCCACACGCGAGACGTGGAAGCTGATGGTCGAATCCGTGGTCGTGATGGCCGAGACCTTCGTCGTGGGCACGGGCTTGACCGCGGGGGTGATGTGGGTCACCGAGGTGTGGGGCCACGACGCGGGGCCGCTCTGGGCCAACTCGACGTCCCAGCGGGCCGGATCGTCGTACCAGCTCACCGACGGTGTCAGCCAGTTCGAGGGTCCCGAAGGGCCCGGCTTCACGCCCGAGAGCACGACCGGGTCGTTGTGCAGCGGGGTGACCAGCGTGGAGTCGCGCACCACGTAGATGTCCCACGTCGTGTGGGTGAGGACGCCGCTGTAGGTGTAGGTCCATGGTCCGGTCTTCGCCACGAGCTTGAGGGCGGGGTCGGCGTTCGCCTCGGCCTCCACCGTGGGTGTCTCGGCCATGAAGTACTTCACCCCGAGAAGCTGGAGGTGCTGGACGCCCAGCGAGACGTCGAGGGGCCCGTAGGGCAAGCCGACCTCCGGCTCGGAGGGCCCGGCGGAGAGCTCGGCCTGGTTGAGGAAATGGTAGGGCGTGGTGGCCGACGACTCGAAGAGGAGGCCCTCCATGGAGTCGATGCAGCCATTGGTCCAGTAGGGCAGGAGCATGAGCGCCTCGGGCGTTCCGAAGCGGTTCTCGCTCGCGCTGTACTCCCACATCTCACGCCCGCATCCGTACGTCTTGGACACGGACTCCATCGTCTGCATGATGGAGCGGTACTCGGGATAAGAGCTCTGCCCCTCGTACCCGGTGTAGTTGTAGCTGGACCAGTTCGCTACTTCGTTCGGGCCGGTGTGCACTCCGGGCACGTTGTGGACCATCCAGGGGACGAACGGGGGCACGACGACGAGCAGTGCGCCGAGCAGGCCCAGGATCGCGCCGCTCACCGCCGCCGGTCTCCAGCGCGGCGCGGGCTGACGGTACGGCGTGAGCAGCCCGACCGAAGGATCGGGCTGCCGCTCGCTCCCGATCTGCGGCTCCACCCTGTCGGACCCGGGCTCGTCGGCCACGACCGCGCCCGCGGTCTCGCCGTCACCCGTCCACGGGACGTCGTCAATCAGGGGGGGCAGGGCGATGGCCGCGTTCCAACGGCGGACGCGCAGGCGGCGCCACCACAGTGAGACGGCGACACAGCCCGTGCCGAAGGCCCAGGCGGCCATGAGGTAGACGGAGATGAACCAGAGCGGGAGCAACCGCACGTTGTAGAGGCTGCCCTGCGGGTCGATCGCGGTGGCCAGGCCCGAGGCGATGCCGAGCAGGGTGATGCAGATGCCGAAGCGGCTCCGCACGAGCACGGCGGTGATGGCCCCGAGGCCGGCCAGCACCAGGGCCCAGGTATCGGCCTCGCGGAAGTAGAGGGCCCATCCCTCGACGTTCACGTAGCCCATGGAAATGGAGTACGCGTGCTCCAGCCCGAAGGGCCCGAGCCAGAAGCCGGTGAGCAGGATGCCGATGAGCACGGTCGAGGCGGCCCACCACACCGTGCGCCACCAGGGGACCTCCCGCACCAGCGGGCCACTCCCGCCGATACGCAGGACGCCGTCGTCGCGGATGCCCCAGCGCGCGGGCAACAGCTCGACCACGGTGATGATGGCGGCACCACCCAGCGCGTACATGCCGCCGACGATGTGGGAGAGGACGCACACGGCCAGGACGAACGCAGCCCAGCCGCGATAGCGGCCCTCGCGCACGGCGCAGGCGAAGAGCCCGACGAAGAGGACGGCCAACGAGAGGCTGAACGAGTACGCGTACTCTCCGGCCAGCGTCGAGAACAGGTTCCCGCCGTAGATCGTGAACGTGTAGTCGAAGAGGAACGGCAGCGTGGCTGCCGCCATGATCGTGGGAATCGGTGGACGCAGGCGGAAGAAGCGACCGCTGGCCCAGGCGCAGATGGGCAGGATGAGCGACCCGAGGATGGTTCCGAATTTGAAGGCAACGTCATAGGGGATGACACGGGCCCCGACCGCGATGAAGAAGTCGGGGACCGTGAAGTAGAAGGTGTAGAGGGGAAAGCCGTCGTACCAGCCGGGGTCCCACCCGGTGACGTGCCCGTGGCTCAAGAGGGTCCCGAGGAACTTGGGCATCGCGATGTGCGCGCCCGTGTCGCCCCCGGTGGTCGTGGTGTTGGTGATGAGCAGGCTGGGGTGGAGCTGCCAGAGGGTGACCACGATCACCGCTCCGATGGTCAGGACGGTGATGGCGCCGGGGACCCACCACAGACTGCCGCGACCTCCGGTCGGGACGAGATCATCGCCTTCGACCGCGCCGGACGGGGCGGGGTCGCCAGCCGCTGACCGCTGGTCCGGGTCAGGCGGTGCCCAGTCGGGCGATGTCGGTGGAGGTGGGTACAGGCTCACAGTGTCAGGGTCGGTACCGTGCGGATCGGTCACACGCCGAAGCCGAAACGGACGAGTGGCGACCGGTGAAGCCTGCTCGCGCCGTCCCTCGGCATCGGCGCCACGTTACCGGGGGAACCTGAGCCGGCCGGGTCGCCCCGAGAAGACGAGGCACAACGGACACGCAACGCCGGCTCAGCTCCTGACCCGGGCCGACGCGGGGTCGTAGAGCGCCTCGAGCTGCACGTCGATCGGTGCCACGTCGCCCGCCACGACCTCCCAGTTCCCGCTGTCGAGGTCGCCCGGGCCCACGGGGCCACGGTCCTTTCGCCAGACGTAGGCCAGTCCCACGGCCGCACCAGAGGTGGCGGACCAGGCCGCCGACGTCACCTGGCCCGCCGGAACGCCGTCGTGCAGCACCAGCTCCCCACCCCACAACATGACGGCGGGATCGCCGACGCGGAGCGAGACGAGCCGCCGTCGCGGCCCCTCGGCGATGGCCGACTCCAGGGCCGCCCGGCCGCTGAAGTCGATCGGCGTCTTCAGCTTGCAGGTGAAACGCAAACCCGCTTCGAGCGGTGTGCGATCCGGGGTCAGGTCGGAGCCGAACGCCCGATAGCCCTTGTCGAGCCGGAGGCTGTTGATGGCGTAGTAGCCGGCGTCGGCCAGGCCGAGGTCGCTCCCGGCGTCCACGAGGTCCTCGTACACACCGACGGCGAACTCGGTCGGCACGAAGAGCTCCCAGCCGAGCTCCCCCACGTAGGTGAGACGGGTGGCCCGCACCGTGGCGTAGCCCACAGAGATCTCCCGGCTCGTGGCGAAACCGAACGCGCGGTGTGACAGGTCGGCCGAGCTGAGCCGTCCCAGCAGTTCCCGGGAGGCGGGGCCCATGACCCCGAGCACGGCGTAGGCCGAGGAGACGTCGACGACGCTCACGTGCTCGCCGGCGCGAAGGTGGCGCTCGATCCACGCCGCGTCACGCACCGGTGAGGCCGAGCTCGTCACGAGCAGGTAGCGATCGTCAGCCAGGCGGGTGATGGTGACGTCGGCCTCGTACCCGGCGTGCTCGTTGAGCATGCCCGTGTACACCGTCCGTCCGGGCGCGACGGCGACGTCGGCCGTGCACAGTCGTTGGAGCACCGCCTCGGTGTCCCGACCCACCACCAGGAGCTTGCCGAACGACGTCTCGTCGAACACGGCCACCCGCTGGCGTGTCGCCTCCTGTTCGGCGTTCGACCACTCCAACCAGGTGGGGCGGCCCCAGGTGTAGTCGAGCTCGGCCGGCACCCCCGACGGCGCGAAGACGTTTGGCCGCTCCCACCCCATCTTCGAGCCGAAGACGGCGCCCTTGTCGGCCAAGAGATGGTGCAAGGGTGACCGGCGGAAGGGCCGGGCGGTGGCGAGCTCGCGGTTGGGCCACGGCACGGCGTAGTGCAGGCCGAGCACCTCGCCCACCCGGTCGCGGAGCCAGCGGTTGTTTGCGTTGAACGAGGCGAAGCGCCGGATGTCGACCGCCACGAGATCGCTCGTCGGCTCACCCTCGACGATCCACTCGGCCAGAGCCCGGCCCGCCCCGCCGCCCGAGGCGATCCCGACCGAGTTGAACCCGGCCCCGACGAAGAATCCGTCGAGGCCAGGCGCCTCACCGAGGACGAACTGGTTGTCGGGCGTGAAGCTCTCGGGCCCGTTGTACAACTTCTTCAGCCCGGTGCGTGCCAAGACAGGGATCCGGTGCAGCGCCGACTCCATCAGCACGCTGAAGTGGTCCCAGTCCTCGTCGAGGAGCTGGAACTCGAAGGGATAGGGCATCGCGTCGGGCGCCACCCAGGGCTTGGCCGTCGGCTCGAAACCGCCGACGACGAGGCCGCCGACCTCTTCTTTGACGTAGGTGTACCCGTCGGGGTCACGCAAGATCGGCAGGTTCGGATGGACGCCATCGATGGCCTCGGTTACCACGTAGAAGTGCTCGGCCGAGTGGAGGGGGACGTCGACGCCGCACAGGAGGCCGACGGCTTTGGCCCACTGACCAGCGCAGTTCACGACGATCTCGGCCTCGACCGCTCCCCGGTCCGTGGTGACGCCAGTCACCCGGCCCCGCTCGGTGCTGACGCCGGTCACCCGGGTGCGCTCGAAGATGCGCACACCGCGCTCGACGGGCACCGCGGGCGAGCGAGGCGGTCACGTCGACCGGGTTCACCGTGGCATCCCCGGGCAACCAGAGGGCGCCGAGCAGGTCCCCGGTCTCGAGGATGGGATAGCGCTCGAGCGCCTGGTTCGGGGTGAGCAGCTCGCACTCGAGGTCGTAGGCGTCGGCCGTCGCCGCCGTCCGGCGGAGCTGGACCATCCGATCGGGCGTGCGGGCGAGCGTGACCCCTCCGCAGCGCTTGAGGCCGGTGGCGAGGCCGGTCTCCTCTTCGAGTTCGCCGTAGAGGCGGGCCGAATACTGCACCAGACGGGTTCCCGATTCGGTCGCCCGGAGCTGGCCAAGGAGGCCGGCCGCATGCCAGGTGGTCCCGCACGACAGCTGTCCCTGTTCGAGGAGGACGACGTCGGTCCACCCCAGCCGGGCCAGGTGGTAGGCGGTCGAGGTCCCGATCACGCCTCCGCCGATAACGACGACGCGCGCCCGGTCGGGCAGATCGCGCCCGGACGGCGCTTCGCTGGCCTCGTCTCCCACTCGTCGTCCTCCTCGTGCCTGGCCGCGACTCAGTCTGCCCGGGTCACGTCGGCCAGGAGGCGCTCGAGGTCCCGATGGCCGAAGGTGGCCTCGGCCCGCTCGTACTTCTCCATCCCCCAACTCCAGAAGTCGAAATCGATGGTGCTGGTCGCGTCCTGGATGGATGCCCACAGCGTCCAGCCGTATTGCGACATCACAGCCCACAGGCGGGCCCGGGCCAGGTGGCTCCGAGACGTCACCCCGTCGTAGGCCACAACAAGTTCCTCCAGTTGCTCTGGCCTCAGGTGACACTCGCTCCAGAGGTTGCCCAGCTCGAAGTACGGGTCGTTGTTGCCCGAATACTCGTAGTCGATGATCGACACCGTCTGGCCATCGTCGATGAAGTTCGCCGCCAGCAGGTCGTTGTTGCACGGAACGGACGGCACCGGCTGGACGCCGAGAGCGGTCTGCATGCGGCTGACCGTCTCGGCGTGATCGTGGTAGCCGGCGGGCAGCCGGAAGCCCCCGCGCACGACCCGCCCGAGGTACTCAGGCTGGAGCTCGAACATGTCGAAGCGGTTGACGAACGGCTCGCCGGCGTGGAGCCGGCGGCAGGCCTCGGCCACCCGGGGCAGCATCCCGGGACGCTGCAGGTGGTCGTCGCTGACGGTCTCCCCCTCCAAGAAGCCGACAACCAGGATGCCGTCGTCGGGCAAGAACTCGACCACCGGCGCGCCGACGCCCGCCCTCGCCGCCCGGACGCTGTTCTCGTACTCGGCCCGGCGGTCGACGCCCAGCCCGTTGGCCGGGGACGGCGTCGAATGGCGCACGACGAAAACCCCCGAGGGCGTCGTCACCTTGTAGTTCTTGTTGGTCAGACCCCCGGGCAGCGGCTCGACCAGGCGCGGACTCCCACGGAGGGCGCCGATGCGCTCGAGCAGAGCAGGGTCAAGGCCGGCGTCCTTGCCGGCGCTCACCGCGTGTGGCCGGCCTGATCGCTCAGGGCAGCGACGAGGCGGGCGTGTCGGGGCCGAGCAGGTCGATCGTCTCCAGCTCAATCGTGTGCTTCGGCCCGGTGAACCAATTCTTCACCGAGACGTGCCAGTAGATCCACAAGAAGATAAGGAACGCCGGGAAGACGAGGATCGTGTAGTTCACGTACTTGAAGGAGAACCCGTTGGTCCACGGCACGCCCAGGTTCGACGTCGGCATGAAGGCCATGAAGGTCACCAGGACGATGTCGAGCAGGGCGATGACGGCGATCACCTTGTACTTGGCGCCGAGGTTCCAGTTGCCCGGCTCGAAGCGCGAGCCCATGCGGAGCCGGTGCCAGATCGGAATGGCGAAGCACCAGTAGAGGCCGATCACGCCGATGGAGACGACGGCGAAGAAGGCCACCGGTGAAGGGACACCGCCGATGTCCACCTTGATGAGCGCAGGCAGGGTGAGGACGACCGAGACCCCGGCGACGAGCAGCACGCCGAAGAGCGGCACCCGGTTGCGGTTCAGCCTCGACCACAGCTGGTGGCCCGGCACGGCGCCGTCCCGGCTGAAGGCGAAGAGCATGCGGCTGCAGCTCGTCAGGCAGGCCATGGTGCAGAAGAGCTGGCCGATGGTGGAGATGAGGAGGACCGTCCCGCCCCACTTCGAGGTGAGGGCCTGGGAGAAGATCAGGGCCACGCCGCCGCCGCCCTTGGTCACTGCACCCTCGTTCTGCACGGCGAAGAGGAAGGCCAGCAGCAGGAGCCAACCACCGATTGCGGAGTAGAGGATGGAGCGCCAGATGCCCTTGGCCGCCGAGTTGGCCGCCGAGTGCGTCTCCTCGGACAGGTGGGCCGAGGCGTCGTACCCAGTGATTGTGTACTGCGTCAGCAGGGCGCCGATGGGCAAGATCACGAAGATGAACCCGAACCCGCTCGTCCGACCTCCGAAGAATCCGGTGTTGTTGACGGTCGAGGTGAAGACCATGGACGCGCTGGCGTGGTGGTGGGGCAGGATGACCAGGATCAGGATGATGGCGAAGGCGCCGAGCACGTGCCACCAGACCGAGATGTTGTTGAAGATGGAGAGCAGGTGGCTCGAGAAGATGTTGATGATGGCCGCGATGGCCAGGACGGCGATGAAGTAGAGGAAGATCCGGTCGAGGTCCCCTGACGTGTAGCTCCCCGGGAACAGGAACCCGAGCGTGAGATCGAAGAAGGTGGCGCAGCCGTAGGCGACCGAGGCCACGATGGCGAGCAGCCCGATCAGATTGAGCCAGCCGGTGTAGTACCCGGACTTGGCGCCTCCGAGCTTGGAGGCCCACCAGTAGATGCCGCCCGAGGTCGGATAGGCGGACACCAGCTCGGACAGGCAGAGGCCGATGCAGAGCACGAGAGCGGCGAGAATCGGCCAGCCCCAGGCGATGGCTGCCGGTCCGCCGCCGTTCCAGCCGCTGCCGAAGGTGGTGAAGCACCCGGCCAGGATGGAGATGATGGAGAAGCTGATGGCGAAGTTGGAGAAGCTGGACCAGCTGCGGTTCAGCTCCTGCTTGTAACCGAGCCGGGCCAGAGTCTCTTCGTCCGCAGTCAACTTCGGCGGTTCGGAAACCTCCTCGACGACACCTTCAGCCACGTGCGGCCCCCTTTTGTTTCGGCGACCCCCCCGGGTCGCACCCGGTATTGCGGATACAGGGCGACGATAGCAAGGACCGCCGCAGCGTGACGGGATCGTGCACGGACGCGCCGGCACCGGCCGGAGAGGGTCTCGGGTGCGGCCGATCGCGGCGAAATCCGTATCCCGCGGCACTCGCAGGTCGACGGATCGACGCCCCGCCCTGGCACAATGTGCCGCCATGCGCGTCCTCGCACTCGACCAGGGGACCTCGGCGACAAAGGCGGTGGTCTTCGAGGAGGACGGCGCCATCCTGAGCTCGGTCGAGGTGGCCGTGACTCCGCATGCCGTCGCCGGCGGTGGCGTCGAGCAGGACCCCGAGCAGCTGTGGGACTCGGTCTGCCGGGCCGGGCGGGAGGCGGTCGCCCGCGCCGGCGGCGGCGTGGCTGCGGTCGGCTTCGCCAACCAGGGCGAGACCGTGCTGGCCTGGGACAGGCGGACGGGCGGACCGCTCAGTGCCGCCGTCTCCTGGCAGGATCGCCGGGCCGCTTCGGTCTGTGCCGACCTGGCGGACCATGCGGCGCGGTTGACCCGGATCACCGGCCTGCCCCTCGATCCCTACTTCGCGGCACCGAAGATGACCTGGCTGCGGCGGCAGGGAACTCGCGACGGCGTCGTGACGACGAGCGACGCCTGGCTGGTGCACCGCCTCACCGGCGCCTACGTCACCGACGTCACCACCGCGTCGAGAACCCTGCTGCTCGACCTGGGACGCCGCACCTGGTCCGAAGAGGCGTGCGCGCTCTTCGGCCTCAGCGTGTCGGAGCTTCCGGCGGTCGTCGGTTGCGCACAGGAGATCGGCCACACCGACGCCTTCGGTCCGACCCTGGCGCTCACGGGTCTGAGCGTGGACCAGCAGGCCGCGCTGATCGGCGAGCACTGCCTCGAGCCGGGAGACTCGAAATGCACCTACGGCACGGGAGCCTTCCTCCTGGCCAACGCCGGACCGGACCCGTTCGTCTCTTCGGCCGGCCTGGCCGTCTCCGTGGCCTGGCAGGTCGGTGACACCGCGGCGTACTGCATCGACGGCCAGGTCTACGCCGCCGGCGCGGCAATCGCCTGGTTGGTGCGATGGGGATTCCTGGCCCGGCCCGAGGACCTCGACGCGGTGGCCGGCTCGGTGCCCGACGCCGGCGGGGTCACGGTGGTACCCGCCCTCACCGGCCTCGGTGCGCCGTGGTGGCAACCCGACGCCCTGGCCAGCATCGAAGGGATCGGTCCGGCCACACAGCCCGCCCACGTGGTGCGGGCCACCGTGGAGGGCCTGGCCGCGCAGGTCGCCCTGCTGGCCCAGGCCGCGGCGACCGATCTCGGGCGGCCGCTGGCCCGGCTGCGGGTCGACGGCGGCTTGACCCGCTCGCGCCTGCTCATGCAGACCCAGGCCGACCTGCTCGGGATTCAAGTGGAAGTGGCCTCCTCGCCCCACGCCACGGCGGCCGGAGTGGGCGCACTGGCGCGTCTGGGGGCCGAACCCGGTCACGCGCTCGAGGCCGTGCTCGGACGGGCCGAGACGCCGACGTGCTACGAACCGACGCTCCCTGTTGCCGAGGCGGCCGAGCGCCTCGCCCGCTTCGAGCGGGCGGTGGCGTTGCAGCTCGAGGGCGGGCGCGGCACGCCGTCGTGAGCGACGCCCCTCCTTACGACGTCGCCATCATCGGTGCCGGGGTGGTCGGCACCGCCATCGGGCGGCAGCTGGCGCGCTACCGGCTGCGCACGGTGATCCTCGAGCGAGCGGTCGACGTCGGCACCGGCACCTCCAAGGCGAACACGGCGATTGTGCACACCGGCTTCGACACCGAACCCGGGAGCCTGGAGTCGGCGCTGGTCCGCCGGGGTCACCAGCTGCTCACCGCCTACGCGCGCGTCTCGGGCATCGCGCTCGAGGAAACGGGAGCCGTCCTGGTCGCCTGGGACGCGGACCAAGCGGCAAGGCTGGACGACGTGCTGGCCAAGGCACGGGCCAACGGGTACGAGCGGGCCGCCCGCCTCACGCTCGACGAACTGCGGCGGCGCGAGCCGCACCTCGGACCGGGCGCCACCGGGGCAGTCGCCATCCCGGACGAATGGATCATCTGCCCCTGGAGCACGAGCATCGCGTTCGCCACCGAAGCGGTCGGTGCCGGTGTCGAGCTGCGGCTGGGCACCGCGGTGACCGGCGTGACCCGTGATCTCGACGCGGGCTGCTGGCTCGTGCACACGTCCGACGGTCCGGTCAGGACCGACTGGGTCATCAACGCCGCCGGACTCTTCTCCGATCAGGTGAATCACTGGTTCGGCCATCACGAGTTCACCATCGCACCGCGGCGGGGCCAGCTCATCGTGTTCGACAAGCTGGCCCGCCCGCTCGTGTCGTCGATTGTGCTGCCGGTGCCGACGCAACGGACCAAGGGCGTCCTGGTGGCGCCCACCGTCTACGGCAACGTGCTGCTTGGTCCCACGGCCGAGGACATCGACGATCGGGAGGACACCGCGACGACGGCACTCGGCCTCGAAGGGCTCTTGGACGCGGGGCGCCACATTCTGCCCGAGCTGGTCAGCGACGAGGTCACGGCGACCTACGCCGGCGTGCGCGCCGCCACCGAGCACCGGGACTACCAGATCGCGATCCACGAAGACGAGCGCTATGTCTGCGTCGGTGGGATCCGCTCGACCGGTCTGACGGCATCGCTCGCCATCGCGGAGCACGTCACCGGCCAGATGGGGGCGGCCGGTCTCTCGCTCACCGAAGCACAGGCCGAGCCGGTGATCCCCCGGATGCCCGAGCTCGGCGAGCACGGTGTGCGCGCCTTCGCCGACGCACGCAAGGTGCAGGACGATCCGGCCTACGGGCACATCGTGTGCTTCTGCGAGCGGGTCACCGAGGGTGAGGTCACCGATGCGCTCGGTGCGGCCGTCCCCGCGGTCGACCTCGGAGGGCATCCGCCGCCGTACCCGGGCCACCAACGGGCGCTGTCAAGGCTTCTTCTGCGGTGCGGCGCTGGCGGCCCGCGTGGCGTCGCGGTGAGGGGATGAGCCGCACCATCCTGGCGGTGGACGCGCTGGTAGTGGGAGCGGGTCCCGCCGGCCTGGCCGCAGCGGTGGCGCTCCGGTCGGGCGGCGCCGGGCGCGTCCTGGTCGTCGACCGGGAGGACGAGGCGGGCGGCATCCCCCGTCTCTGCGAGCACACCGGGTTCGGCCTGCGCGATCTGCGGCGGGTCCTCAGCGGTCCGGCCTACGCCCGCCGCTGGGTGCAGCGCGCCGTCTCGGCCGGGGTCGACATCCGGACCAGCTCCATGGTCACGGGGTGGGCGGCAGCGGGCCGGGCCGAGGTCACGGGGCCCGGAGGTTTGCTCGAGATCCACGCCGGCGTGGTGGTCCTCGCCACCGGGGCCCGGGAGCGACCGAGGGCCGCTCGCTTGGTCCCCGGGACGCGGCCGGCGGGGGTCTTCACGACGGGACAGCTCCAGCAGTGGGTGCACCGCCAGCACCTGGCCGTGGGCAGGCGCGCCCTGATCGTGGGGGCCGAGCACGTGTCCTACTCGGCCGTCCTCACGCTCCGCGACGCCGGCGTCCACCCGGTGGCGCTCGTCACCGACCTCCCCGCCACCCAGACGTTCCGCGCCTTCGACGTCCTCACCCGGGCCGGCCTCCGGGTCCCCGTCTGGACGCAGACGTCGCTGGCCGGCATCGACGGCAAGGAGCGGGTGGAGCGGGTACTGCTGCGCGGGCCCGGTGGCGACGAACGAACCGTGGCCGTCGATGCCGTCGTGTTCACAGGCGACTTCGTCCCGGACAACGAGCTGGCCCGCCAGGCCGGCCTCGTGATCGACCCGGGCACCGGTGGTCCGGCGTGTGACGCCGACGGCCGCACCACGGCGGAGGGGGTCTTCGCGGCGGGCAACATGGTGCACCCGGCCGAGACGGCGGACGTGGCGGCGACGCGTGCCCGCAGCGTGGGCGACGCCGCGGCACGCTGGTTGGGGGGCGGTGGCGCGGCAGCCGCACCCGTGCAGGCCCGCGTGCGCGTGGTTGCTCCCTTGCTCTGGGTGGTCCCGAACCTGACCGGAGCGCACCCGGACAACGGCGAGCCGACACTGATCAGGTCGCGAACGTTTCTCGACCGCCCGCGTCTCGAACTCGTCCAAGACGGTCGGGCGGTGGCCTCCTACGGCCTGCGACGCATGATCCCGAACCGCTCGCAGGCCATCCCGTCGGACTGGCAGCGACACCTGCGTTCGGGCGAGGACGTGTCGATCTCGGTCTCGGTGCCCGAATCGACGGTGCTCACATCTGGGCGAGGATCTTCGCCTTCTGGTCGTTGAACTCGGCCTCGGTCAGGATCCCCTGGTCCTTCAGCTGGGCCAGCTCCTTGAGCTTGTCGATCATGTCGTCGCCGCCCGCCGCCGGAGCGGCCTCTTGGGGAGCCGGGGCCTGCTGCTCGTAGGCCTGCTGCTGGGCCGCCGCGTCCCGCTCGGCGTACTTCTGCTGCTGGTGGCGGTTCACCCCGCCGGCAACGACACTGGCTGTACCGGCGATCACTGCCGTGCGCCCAACTGTCCGGAGCACCGGACGTCGTCTCAATGGCATGACTTTCTCCTACCTCTCGGATCTCTCGACTCTGTCGTCTCTCTCGAGACTCTCTCAGGTGGTGAGTGCCTCGGCCAGCTCGGCCATGGCTGCTTCGACCAGTTCCCGAGGCACCCGGGCACTCTCGATGACGACACCGCCTGCCTCCTGTACCGCCTCGACGAAGGTGCGGGCCCAGGTGTCCTCCCACACGATGATGAGGGCGGAGTTGCCCTCGGGCAGCCCGGCCGCCACGTGCTCCAGGTCCTCGGGGCCGACCAGCCCACCCACGTCGCCGTCCAGGTCGTTGAACCCGGCCAGCTCCTCGAGCTGATCGAACTCGAGGCTGATGGTGTTGCCCTCGTCGTCCTTGCCCACGAAGACCAGGTCGAGGATGCTCACCGTCCCGTTCGAGACGAGCCGGGCCACCTCGGGGGCAATGTTCCCGCTGAAGTGGTTCCCGGGGAATGCGATCACGGTGTAGCTCACGGGTCCCATCGGCATGGTGGTGCTCCTCTGCTTGTCGTCGTGCTGGTTGTGGTCGTACTGCGTGTCGTCGAACTGCTTGGGCGCGTGTGACGCGAGCCGAGCTCAGCTGGCCAGGATCTTGGCCTTCTGCGCCTCGAACTCGGCGTCGGTCAGCACGCCCTGGGTCTTGAGGTCGGCCAGCTTCGAGAGCTGCGACGCGGTGTCGGCACCGGGCGTCCCGGCGGCCTGGCGTACATACGAATCGAACGCCTTCTGCTGCTGGGCCGCGGCATCGGCCGCCCGCTCGTGCATGCTGCCGCCCCGGGCGATCAGGTACACGAAGACGCCGAGGAACGGAAGGATGATGATGAAGATCACCCAGAGCGCCTTGGCCACACCGCCCATGTCATGGCTCCGGAAGATGTCCATGAAGACCATGATCAACAGCCAGATCCAGATGATGAAGAGGAAGAAGTACAGCATCGTCAGGAAGGCGTCGAGGACGGGATAGCTCGAGGCAAGCATCAAGAAGCTCCTTGTGTCATACGGGGTGCCCGGGATTCAGCACCGTGGGTGTGACCATATCGACTACAGCGCCGCCGCGCTTCGCCGAGTCGTCGAAATGTCACGTTTCGCACAACTGGAACGGCGGCGGCCAGGATTGGCCGGGGGACGATGCCGAGCCGGAGTCGGGCGCGGCCGACCGTCCCCAGGGCCCACCCAGCGTCCTCGGTGTCTCAGATCCCTTCCTCTGCGTGGAGCCGCCCCGAGCGGCACGCCTTGGCGAAGGCTTCGTAGTCGCGCTCGTTCTGATCGGCGTAGCGCTCGGCGAAGCGGCTCAGCGCCTTCTCGAAGGACGGGTTGTTCCCGAGGTAGGAGGCGATGGCGATGCGGTCGCCCGAGCGGGCGTGCGCCCGGGCCAGCGCGTTGGCGCACATGGCGCCGTAGGCCGCCATGCCGGCCGGGATGGCGTCCTCGATGTCCACCGAACCCTTCCAGTCCTGGAGCTGGCGCAGGTAGTAGTCCCGGCTCACCCCGTCGATGCCGTCGGTGCGCTGCCAACCCAAGAAGATGTCGCTGGTGGCCTGCATGAGCCGCTGTCCGGCCACGACCCGTGAGCCGTGGTTAAGGTACGCGCTCTTCTTGGTGAAGCGCTCGAGCACCGAGGCCTCCGCCTCCTTGGCCTGGAGGAAGAGGACGTCCTCGGGCCGCGGACCCTGGAGCAGGGCGATCCAGCAGCGGGTGCCCACGCTGCCCACTCCGACGACCTTGCGGGCGATCTGCATGACCTGGAACTGCTCGAGCAGGTGCTTGCGGTCGCTCGGCAGCGAGGCCCGGTACTTGCGCAGCAGCTCGTGGAACTTCTCGGCCGCAAACTCGCTCTCGAGGCCGGGGAAGAGCTCCTCGATCGGGACGATCAGCGGCGGATCCCTGATGATGCGGCGCTGGCCGTCGACCACGGTCGTCAGCTTGTCGAGCGCCCGGATGCTGTCCTTGGTGTGCGCCTTGGCCACCACCTTGTCGACCGTGTTCGCCATGTGCTGCACGTCCTTGGCCTTGTTCTGCTGGGCCGCTTCCTTGAGCATGGCCAGGCCCGTCTCGACCTGGATGTGCGAGTACCACACGTCGAGATTCGTCTGCGCGGCCATCGCCCGCATGCTCTGCCGGTAGGCGAGCCCGAGGGCCACGATGGCCTCGGTGCGCACGCTCTTGGTGAAGCCCCGCACGCGCCCCGCCACCACCATGCTGGCGGCCAGCCGCTTCACGTCCCATTCCCAGGGGCCGGGCAGCGTCTCGTCGAAGTCGTTGCAGTCGAAGACGAGCTCGCGCTCGGGCGAGCCGAACACGCCGAAGTTGGAGAGGTGGGCGTCGCCGCAGATCTGGGCGTTGAGCCCCGAGCGGGGCGTCTCCGAGAGGTCCGAGGCCATGATCAGGGCGGCGCCCCGGAAGAAGGTGAAGGGCGAGACCACCATGCGCCCGTAACGAATAGGGACCAGCTCGGGCACCCGGGTCAGGCCCTGTTCCTCGAGCAGCGCCACCGGGTCGGGGCGGTCCGGGCGGGGCTTGAAGTCGGCGTGGCTCTCCCGGGGCGCCGCGTCCCGGCACTGCTTCCCCCTGGCCTTGCTCTCGTCCTCGCTCAGGTGGCTCACCACCCGCGCGGCGGCCGTGTCCGTTTCGGTCGCGTCCACGACGGTCATGGCGGACCTCCTCCCCGGTGCGCTCGTGCACCGCTCGGGTGCGAGGCTACGCCCAGGAGGGCCGTGCGTCAGCGGGCACCGTGGGCGCGGGCGTCAGCGGGCACCGTGGGCGCGGGCGCCGGCGCGCCCTTTCGCCACCCAGCTCGGGCAGGCACAATGGCCAGACGGGAACCCTGGCCACCGGGACCGGGCAGGCAGGCAGCGTTCGAGGCGCGGAGGGAGATCGGGTGACCGTGGGCTACGAGGACGCCGAGGCGGGGGGACCTGATGCCGCCGCGCCCGATGAGGACAGCCCGGCCGCGGCGGCCAGCAAGCAGCGCCTCGTGGCCACGGTCGTCAACCTGGTCAACCTCATCCGGGCCAGCGAAGAGGCGGAGGTGGAGCAGGCCATCCGGGACCTGAGCGAGTCGCGGCGCTGGCTGGCCCCGCTGGCCCTGATCATCGGCGCCTTCCTCCTCCTGTTCCGGGGGCTCAAGCTGCTGGTGACCAACTGGCGCCTCACCCTGGTGCAGATCGTCCCGGCCATGTGGATCTGGGCGGCCCTGCTCGACATCAAGATCCACCTGCTGCACGGCAAGGAGTTCCACGAGATCCGCGGCCTCGTCCTCATCCCCCTCGCCATCGCCATCACGGCGATCACCGCGGCCAGCTTCTACCTGAACGGGGTCTTCGCCTTCGCCATCTCCGACGCCGACGGGCCGCCGCAGATCCGCCCGGCCTTCGCCAAGGCCAATGCCCACCTCAAGACCATCGTGGCCTGGGGCGGCGCCATCGGGCTGGCCCTGTCCTTCTCGACGCTGATCTCGTCGCGTTGGGGCCACCTCTGGTTCGCCGTGGCCCAGGGGACCGTCGTCGGCGTCATGATGATCTGCTACCTGTCGGTGCCGGCCCGCATGGTGGGCGTGACCAAGATCAAGTCCCGGCGTGACTCGCTGGCCACCAGCGCCATCGGCGGTGCGGTCGGGGCCGTGGTGTGCTCGCCGCCCTACATGATCGGGCGCCTCGGCATCCTGATGCTCGGGTGGCACTATCTGTTCTGGGCCGGCGTGCTCCTCATTGTGATCGGGGCGGCCCTCCAGACCGGCGTGACCAGCGCGGTCAAGGCGGTCAAGTTCTCGGCCAAGCTGGTGGGCGACCCCGTGCTCAGCACAGCGTCCACGCCGCCGGCCTGAGCGGCGGGACACTGCGGCACCGCCCGACGGCGCGGCCGGGGCGGCGGCGGACGCGGGGCGCCCCTACCCTTGAGCCCGCCGAGGCAGGAGGCCCGGCCCGCGGAGGGAGGCCAGCGTGCCGGCGACGATCGAGTGGTTCGGGACGACGACCTTCCGGGTGCACACCGGCGGGCCCGTCCTCTTCTTCGACGCCTACCTCGATCGCGTGCCCGGCCTCGACCCGGTCGGCCTCTCGACGGCCGACGTCGGCGCGGCCGACTTCGTCTTCGTGAGCCACGCCCACTTCGACCACCTCTACGGGGCCGACGCCATTGCCCTGCGCACCGGGGCCACGGTGGTCGGCTCGCCCGAGGTCGCCCGCTGCCTGCGCGCCTGCGGCGTGCCCGAGGAGCAGCTGTTGATCGTGACCGGCGGCGAGACGGTGGACTGCGGTGCCGGCGTACGGGTGCGGGTGCTGCCGGCGCTGCACTCGTGCCTCTTCGCCCACGGCGAGAGCGACACCGCCCTGCCCTGCCTGGGCGACCTGGGCATCAGCGCGCAGGACCGCATCGCGGCGCGCCAGGTCTTCTTCGACCTGATGGAGAAGCTGACCGGCCCGCAGGGCGACGCGTTGCGGGCCATGAACACCAAGTGCTCGGCCCACGACGGCGGCCAGCTCTCGTACCTGCTGCTGACCGGCGAGGGTTCGGCGCTGGTCAGCGCCAGCGCCGGCTACTGGCAGGGGCTCTTCCGCGGGCTGCGCCCCGACGTGGCCCTGCTGGCCATCGGGGGCCGGCCCAACGTCGACGGCGAGCCCTACCAGGGCTCGGGGGCCGAGTACATGCTCGAGCAGGTGCAGCTGCTGGCGCCCGGGCGGGTGGCCTTCTGCCACCACGATCCCCTCTTTCCCGGCCTGCCCTGGGTCGACATCGGCGCCGCCGCCGAGGCGCTGACCGTCCCGGGCGCGCCGGCCGGGTATTTCACCCTCGACTACGCCACCCCGAGGCCGCTCTTCTCCTGAGGTTCTCTCCTGCCGCTGGCCCGAGGGTGGGTAGGGGGTGACCCTGCGGGGTGCTTCAGCCCGAGCCGCGCCGGCGCGTGGTCGAGTTCGAGCCCAAGCCGGTCAACGACGACAGCAGCGGTGCCGTCGTGGTGGTCGTGGCGCGGGGCGGCGGCGGCTTCGTCGTGGTGGTCGTGGTGGCGCCGCGCGGCGATGGTGTCGTGGTTGTGGTGGAGCTCGGCGTGGAGGAAGCGGTGGAGTTCGAGGCCGTGGAGCCCGAGGCCGTCGAGGTCGAGGTGGAGCTCGGGGGCGGGGCCGAGGAAGCGCCGCCGGCCGGAGTCCAACTGCCGCCCTGCACCTCGGTCGTGCTCGTGTCGTCGGTCGTCCCGGGCGTGCCGTAGCCGGCCACCACGTCGTCGTCGAAGACAACGGTGCTGTCGTGCGTGGCGTGGTAGAGCGGCTCGTGGACGTCGCCGGGAGGCACGCGCACGAAGGTGTTGCTCACGTTCAGGTTCCCGCCCGACACCTCGATGCACGAGACGTAGACACTGCTGCCGCAGCGCAGCACGTCGTTGCTGAAGGTGAAGGGCCCGCGCTGGTTGCCCGACGACTGGACGTTGTCGATCATGATGGTGTCGCCGGCCAACGGCGCGGCCATGGTGCAGTGCTCGACCGAGACGTTCGACGTCCAGGGGCTGCCGTCGCCCGCACCACCGTTGGCGAAGAACAGGCCGCCCACGCTGCCGTTGACCCGGCAGCCGTCGATGGCCACGTTCTGCGCTCCCTCGTTCGACTGGTCGGCCTCGGCGTCGATGATGTCGTAACCGATATCGAGGAAGACCAGGCCGGTGATCTCGGCCCCCGACACGCTGGCCAGCGTGAGACCCTGGCGCCCGGTCCCGTCGATCCAGATGTTGTCGAGCAGCACGTGCTCGCTCGGGCGCACGATGGTCCCCGACATGTCGTCGGACCCCCGCAGCGGGTCGAGCGTGACCCCGTCGCCGTAGACGTGGTCGACGAAGACGTCGGTCACGGTGAGCCCGTTCACCCCGTCGGAGCGGATGCCGGCGGCGAAGGCACCCGAGGGGTCGTAGCCGGCGGGGTTGACGCCCGAGATGAACAGGTTCTGCAGGGTGATCCGGGAGCCGCCGATCAACCAGAACTCCGCCCCCATGTCGACGGGGCTGGCGTTGGGCACGGGCACCGTCCTGTCCTCCCAGGTGCCGCCGATGATGGTGATGTCGTGCAGGCCGACGAGCCGCAACCCCTCGTCGATCAGGTAGCAGGCCCCCGCCGGGGCCCGCACGATGGTGCCGGGCGCCAGGTGGTTCAGCCAGTTCTGCAGGCGCGGGGACACGTCCTGGGCGCAGGTGGCCGAGACGCCCGGAGGGGGCGCGATGCCGGGCAGCGGCACCGGCACCGGCGTCGCCACGGCATGCGCCGCGCTGACCGCCGGCTCGAGGGCGGCGGTGACCGCCCGGAACTGCGCCGCGCTCGACGCGACACCCGACCCGACCACAGCGGTGGCGCTCCCGCCCGTCGTCCCCGTCACCGACGGGTCGGTGCTGGCGAGGCGGGCCACGCCGGCGACCGCACCACCCAGGGTCCGGAGCGCGGGCAGGGACGACGGCGACTGCGATTGCGGGCCGACGGCGCTGGCGCAGGCCGCGGCGACCAGGGCCAGGACAGCCAGGGCGAGAAGGCCGAGGGCTCCCCTGCCGACCCGTCGCCCCCGGGCGACATGGGCATCTCCGTTCACTCTTTGTGAAACGGTTGTGCGGGCCGGATCTGGCGCCCTCCGGCACCGGGCGTCCCTCTGTGCCGCGTCCACCCAGGTGAGCGGATCAACACGCGGTCAACGACCGGTCAGTGCAGGCGCAGCGTCCGGCTCCAGATCTGCACGAGCACGGCGGCCGGCCGCTCGGGCGGCACCGTGTCGTCGGCCCAGTACACGTCGAGCAGGTAGCGGTCGGTGAGCACCGAGAGCGCCCGCACCGTCTCCACCGGGTGTGCCACGTCCACCCGGCCCGCCTCGGCCAGGGACACGATGTGGCGCTCCACCGGTCCGACCAACTCGCCCAGGGTGCCGCCCCAGCGCTGCTTGAGGTCGGCACCGGACCGAGCGGCGTCGTCGAAGGCCCGCATGAGGCGCCCGTGGTCGCGGTAGACGGCGGCGAAATGCACGAGCGCGTCGTGCAGTTGGGTCTCGGGATTGTCCGAGAAGAGCCACCGGCGCGCGGCGGCCCGCAGTTCGTTCACCAGCGCGCCCATGAGGCGGGTCACCACGCTCTCGAGGTCGGGGAAGTAGCGGTAGAAGGCGGTGCGGCTGAGACCGGCCGACGCCATCACCTCCTCCACGCTGATGTCGCGGAACGAGCGCTCCTCGAGCAGGGCCTCGGTGGCATCGAGGATGGCGCGCTCGGTCACGGCGCGCCGCTCCTGGGCGACGAGGCGGGTTCGGGTGCGGTTCGGCGTCATCGCTGGCCGCAGAGCTCCGTGCTGTACCCCGCCGCGGCCCAGCGCAGGCAGTGGGGCAGGTGGTCGTCGAGCCAGTAGGCGTCGTCCTCGGTGACCACGAGGAGCTCCTCGAACTTCACCCCGACCCCGGCCCGTCCGATGTGCGGCTCGACCGCCCACAGGCCGGGCGCCGGCGGGCGGTCGGCCAGCGCCCGGTCGTTCCAGATCGGGTAGCCCGTGCCGCGCTCGAGCGCGCCCAGGCTGGCCGCCACCAGCCCCTCGGCCGCCGCCGTGCCGAAGCCGCGCAACGGCGTGGGGCGCGGCGGCTCCACCTCGAGCGGGAAGACCAGGTGCCCCAGCGCCCCCTCGGGGTAGTGCCGGTGGCAGCCGTCCGCGTCGTGTTCCGCCAGCAGCTCGTCGAGGTCCCGGTAGAGGGCGCGCAGCGTCTGGCCGGACCGGACGCCCTCGAGCAGGAAGGGTCGGATGCGAGCCAGACCGCGGTCGAGCTCTTCGAAGACGGGGTTGGTGCCGACGGTGCACGAGTAGCCGATGTCGGCACTGATGCCGTCGCTGGCGGGGGCCAGGTCGATGATCAGGGGCATGCCGTAGGAGAGGGCGGTCTCGGTCGGGAAGAACCCGGGGTTGGCCGCGAGCCAGTCCGGCCCGAGCACCGTGCGCCGGCCGAACCAGGCGAAGGGCTGGTGGAAGACCTGGTGCACCCCGCTGCCCCGCTGGGCCACCTCCACCAGGGTGCAAGCCTCGGTCTCGGTCATGCCGATCCGGAGCTGCGCCTCGACGTCGAGCGCGATGTCGTAGGCCAGTCGTTGGACCTGGCGGAACCGGTCCAGGTCCGCGGCGGAGTAGGGGAAAGGGGCGTGACGCGACAAGACAGACCTCAGTCAGACGTTGGTTCGGATCAGGCCGCGTCCGTCCGGGGGGAACGTGGTGACGCGGCGTCACCCATTGTGTCACCCCGATTGGGGCCAGCGGGACGCGGGCGCCGGCCCGCCCTCGGAGTGCTCGTGAAAGCGCTGGTCAGGGCGCGACGAGGGCGTCGGTCAGCGCCTCGATGCCGGCCAGGGGCACCAGCAGCTCGGCCGGCACGCCGTAGCGGGCGGCCAGCAGGGCCGGGTCGGTGTAGCTGACCAGGCAGCCCCGCTCGCCGCCGTCCCAGACCAGGACCTTGAGCGGGAGGTCGAGCGCGGAGAGCGGCACCGCCTCCATCACCGGGGTGCCGCCGGCCGGGTTCCCGAAGAGCACCAGCGTGGTCGGGCGCAGGTCGAGGCCGACCTGGCGCGCCGCCGCCTGCTGGTCGATCACGGAGAACACGGTCATGCCCTTGGACGCGAGCAGCTCGAGCAAGCGGGCCACCGTGTCGGCCACCGGGCGCGGGCTCGCCTTGGTGACGGCGCCGGGCTCGGAAGCGGGCGCCATCGGCCGCCTCGTCGGTCTGCGCTAGGACGCGGCCAGGCGCGGGGCGCGGCCGGCGTGGTTCTCGCGCAGCCGCTCCGCCGTCTCCCGGTCGCGCAGCGGCATGCCGATGCCGATGGGAAGATCCGAGAACGGGTCGTTCCGGCACTGCGGGCAGTCGACGACCCAGGCGCGATCGGAGCGCTGGGTGATCCTCGGTTGGTGGTTCTGCACGGGTCCCTCTCCTACCGCGACCCCCTCCGGAGCGGCATCACGATACAGAAAGAGCAACACCGGTGAAAAGTCCTTTTTCCGAGCTCGAAGTCCGAGCAGCCGAACGATCGTTAGGCCGTGAGCTGGGCGTCCGACGGTCGCAGAGCGATGTAGACGATCGACCCGATCACCGGGATGAAGAGGATGACCACCGTCCAGATCGCCTTGGCCGCACCGTGGTGGTCGCGCCGGCGGAAGTTGTCGACGAAGCACCACACGATGAAGAAGACGAACAGGAAGACGACGGCGAACTCCAGGAACGTCCAGAACAGGCCGAGCAGCGGCCATGAGTAGGCGAGCATCGGGAACACCTCCACGTTGTGCCGCTCTCAACGCAACGTAACCGTCGGCGCCGGCGACCCGGTGGATGGAGCGCCCGGCCGCTCAGCCGTTGCTGACCAGCCCCGCGATGCTCCGGGCCATCAGGTAGAGGCCCAGCACCAGCGACAGGATCACGATGGCCTGGTCCCGGTGCTGGTTGATCCACTCGAGCAGGGCGCGCAGCCGGTCGCGGACCGTCTCGGGCCGCACGACGGCATAGATCTCCATGGTCAGGTAGCTGGCCGTGCACAAGAGGCAGAAGGCGAAGACCCAGAAGTACTCGAGCGGGTTGCTCAGCTTGGCCTCGACGATGTCGGACACACCCGCCGCCACCAGGACCCAGGGCTGGACCACGAAGGCCAGGCCGGCGGCGGCCAGCGGGTTGACCCGGTCGATGCGAGTCATCCACTTCGGCTGCTTGGGCTGCTTGGCCGGCGTGCCGTCCGCCGGGTCCGTTGGGCGCCAGCTGGCCCGGCGCCGGTAGGCGATGAAGACCAGGATGGCGCCGCAGGCGAGCTTGACCGCATACGCGGCGGTCGAGGGCGCGCTGGCGGGTGCGGGCGGGCGGCCGGCGGTGACGAGGACGGTGACGGCGACGATGACGACGAGGGTCAGCATCCAGCCGAGGACGAACCCGACGCCCTTCAGCACGCCGCGCTCGGCCGCCAGCAGCAAAATCATGGCGGTGAGTGGGATGGGCTCGAGGCTGACGACCAGCCCGATCAGGAAGAGATCAAGGAGCATGCGTCGCCGTCGCTTCGGCGAGGCATCGGCGTCCGCATCCCGGCTTCACTGCTGGGCACGGTACTCCTCGAGCTCGGTGGCGCGCCGGGCCGACCCATGGGGCGCCCCACCGTCACCATGCGGCCACAGCGCCGGTCGACGGCGCCCGCCCGGAGCTAGCGGCGCGCGCTGCGCACGCGGCGGAGGCCGGCCGCGGCGCACTGGAAGTAGTGGCGCTCGCGCAGGTCGTGGATGGACGAGCGACCGCCGAGGGAGGGCGTCCCGTGTTCGACCGCGAAACGACGCTTCCCTCTGCAGGTTCGTGCCGTGTCATTCGATCGTGCCCTACAACCTCGACGATCGTCGCCCATAGAGGGATCATGGCGATGGGCCGGCGCGACCACTAGGGCCATTGGTCACCCCGAACCGGAGCGGTGATCAACGGAATCACAAACTTCGGTACGTTCGCCGCCGGTGTCCGACGCCGAAAAGCCAGCCGCTGCGAACGACGCTGTCACTCCCGACGCAACTATCGAGGGGCTGGCCGCGGCCATGCCCTTTGCCCGGCTGCTCGGCGCGATCTTCACCCGGGTCGACCCGGAGGAGTTGCAGGCCAGACTCGACTGGTCGCCCGAGCGCTGCACCAGCGGCGGTGTGCTGCACGGGGGTGCGCTGATGGCGCTGGCCGACAGCACCGGCGCGGCCTGCGCCTTCGTGAACCTTCCGACGGGGGCGGCCGGCACGACCACGGTGGAGTCGAAGACCAACTTCATCCGCGGCGTGCGCCAGGGCTTCGTCGTCGCCACCTCGCGGCCCCTGCACATCGGGCGCACGGTCATCGTCGTGGAGACCGACCTGTGCGACGAGCGCGACCGCCTGGTCGCCCGCGTCGTGCAGACACAGCTCGTCCTCACCTGAGGCGGGGCAACACCGGAACCGACGGTGCGAAAAGGCTGGGCGTGCGGGGCCGTGGCCCCCCGGTCCGGCCCCGCCGCCCAACCAGACGAACCGGAGCCGGGGGAGGATGGCTTCGATCACCTGGTGATCGTCGCCACCTCGGCACTGCCCGATCCCCTTCGATCGACGGTGTGCTCTCCCGGTCGTGTCGTCCTGTGGCGCACATGATGCATCGCGGCGACTCGCAGTGCCAGAGTCATTCGTCACCGAATTTGTACTTTCGTTGTCGTTTCAACGAACGCTGAAACATAAAACGCCGCACGCCTCGTGCATGCACTGGGTTTCAGGGATCGTTGAAAGCCGTGTCGACGCGCGCCGCCCGCCCCGCCGCTGCTCAGTTCACCCTGGTCCGCAGGCCCTGCCCGAGATCGAGCGCGGTCACCGCAGCGAGCGGCAACCGCTCGGGCAGCGTGACCGCCAGCATGTCGCCCTCGTCGGACCACTCGAGCAGGTCGTTGGTCCCGACCAGGCGCACCCGCGACACCCGCGAGCCGTCGACGACCCGCAGCACCAGCCGGCGTCCGGCCGGCCGCCCCAGCACCAGGCAGTACACGCCGCTGCCCGAAAGGGTGAAGCGCAACGGCGTCCCCTCGGTCGTCTCGGACTCGGCCACGACCCAGGGCCGGCTGCCGTAGATGGCCTCGCCGTTGTCGGCCAGCCAGGCCCCGAGCGCGCGCAACGGCGCCTGCTGGGAGTCGGGGATGGTGCCGTCGGGCCGCGGTCCCACCCCGATGAGCAGGTTCCCGTTCTTGGCCACCACGTCGCAGAAGAGCCGGATGAGCTCGCTCTCGCTCACAATGTCCTCGGGCCGCTCGAAACGGTTAGCCCCGAAGGAATGCCCCACGCCCCGGGCCAGCTCCCACTTCTGCTCCGACTGGGTGTGAACCATTTCGTACTCGGGCGTGCGGAAGTCGCAGTGGCGCGGCTGGGCGAAGGCCAGCCGCTTGCGCCGGGCCGGGATGATGGGCCACAGCAGCTGGATGAGATCGCCCGCCCCCATCACCATCCGTTCGGCCAGCCAGTTGCGTGGGAGGTTCGTCTCCAGCCAGCGGTCGTTGACCACGCCGTCGGCCACCCGGTTGTAGTAGTAGGCGAAGAGCTCGGGCAGATTGCCGCCGCTCGGCCACGAGATGTCGTTCCACAACACCGACGGCTCGTAGCGGTCGATGAGCTCGCGCACGTGCGCGGTGACGTACTCGCGGTAGCGGCGGTCCTGCGGTGCGGCCAGCACGGCGTCGCCCGCCCGGGCCAGGACGGCGCCGTTGTAGGGCCAGTCGTAGCCGCCCGAGTAGTAGAGGCCCATGCGCATGCGCCGGGCCCGCACGGCGGCGCTCAGGTCTCCGACGAGGTCCCGCCGCGCCTGGTACGCGCCCTTGACCGGGTGCGCCACCTGCGAGGGCCACAGCGCGAACCCGTCGTGGTGCTTGGTCGTGAGCACGACGTAGCGGGCACCGGCACTACGGCACAGATCGGCCAGCGCGTCGAGGTCGGCCTCGCTGCTGGCGTCGTCGAACGTCGGGATGAAGTCCTCGTAGGCGTAGTCGTCCCCGTACACCTCGCGGTGGTGGCGCTGCGTCGGGCTGCCGGGCAGCTGCATGGAGTTGAGGTACCACTCGGCATAGGGGTTCTCGAAGAGCATCCGCTTCGGCCCGTTCTCGGTGAGCATCTGCTGGATGTCGGGCACCTGCGGCGCCCAGCCCGGCACCGAGTACAGGCCCCAGTGCACGAACACGCCCAACTTGGCGTCGTCGTACCAGTCGGGCACCACGTGGGTGCCCACCGAGTCCCATGTCCCCTCATACAAGGTCGTTGCCGTTTCGCATGTGACCGCCCGTCGGCATCGGCACCCTTCCCTACAGCTTGACGCTCCGCGCCGCCGGCCGCCCGTTCACTGCTCCGGCCCGGTTCCGGCGGACTCTCACGCTGCGGCCGTGGCCGTGGCGCCCGGCGGGTGGCCGTGCCCCGGCGGCCCGTACCGGGCCCGGAAGAGGAAATAGGCCACCGGCCCGGCCAGCGCCGGCAACCAGTACGAGATGATCCGGTAGGCCAGGGTGGCCAGCACGGCGGCACCGCCCGGGATGCCGGCCAGGATGAGCATGCCGCTCAGCCCCGCCTCGACGATGCCCAACCCGCCGGGCGTGATCGGGATGAGCCCGAGCAGCCCGGCCACGGCGTAGGCCAACAGCACGAGCGAGGGCTCCGGCCTGGCTCCCGTCGCCCAGATGCAGGCCAGGAGCGTCGTGAAGTCGAAGGCCAGCCGCCCGCTCGAGAGCAGGAGGGCGGCCTTCCAGCGGGAACCGAGCACGTCGCGGATGCGGTTGCGCTCGGTCACCAGGCGCTCGGGCAGTCCGCTCAGCGGCGGACGCTTGGGCAGCACCCGGTTCCGCACCGCCTGCACGACGCGGCCTGCCCAGCGCATCGGTGCGTCGATCACGAGCACCACGGCGCTGAAGCCGGCGAAGAGGAAGAAGGCGAGGATGCCGAGGAGCGCCGCGTGCTCCAGGCCGCGGTCGATCGGCGTCCCGGCGATGATCGCCGGCAGCACGAAGATGGGCAGGGCGAGCAGGCCGCCGATGCCGAGGATGGAGATCGCGGTCAACCCGCCGACGGCGGTGGCGGGGTCGCTGCCCGAGGCGGCCAGCATGCGGAACTGCGTCGCCGCCCCTGCCGCCTGGCCGCCGGGCACCACCAGCGAAATGGCGTTGCCCGCCAGCTGCGACGTGGCGACAGAGAACCAGGCCTTGGTACGCAGGGCGAGACGCTGGAGGGCGATGGTGCAGGTGAAGTGGGCCACCTGGGCCACCAGCGCGACGAGGAACAGGAGGGGGTTGAGGGACTTCAGCTTGGGCCAGGACCCGAAGACCGCGATCAGGGTGGGGAAGACGAGGTAGATGGTGACCCCGGCCACCACGGCGGCCACCGTCGCCTTGAGCACGGAGCGCCAGGCCGGCGGCGACGCGACATCCTGCTCAATGCGGCTGGCCAGCCGCTGCGAGATGTCGTCGTCACCAGCCGGAGGCGTCTTCTCCGCAGGTCCGTCCGGGCGCGCCGAGCGCAGCGGGTACTCGACGTCGTCCTCGGTGTCGCCGGGCTCGGGATCAGGCACAGACCCTCATTCTCCCGGCATACCCGGCGCCCCGCCCGGTTAGGCCAGGATCTTGGCCTTCTGGGCCTCGAACTCGGCGTCGGTCAGGATGCCCTGGCTCTTGAGGTCGGCCAGCTTCGAGAGCTGCGAGGCGGTGTCCTCCCCCGTGGTGCCGGCGGCCTGCTTGACGTAGGCGTCGAAGGCCTTCTGCTGGGCCGCAGCCTGCTCGGCCTGGCGCTCGTGCAGCTTGCCGCCGCGGGCGATGAGGTAGACGAAGACCCCGAGGAACGGAACGATGACGACGAAGATCACCCACAGCGCCTTGGCCATACCGCCCAGGTCGTGGCTGCGGAAGATGTCGGCGAAGACCACGATCAACAGCCAGATCCAGATGAAGAACAGGAAGAATTCCAACATCGTCAGGAAGAGGTCGAGGATGGGGTATTGGTAGGTGGTCGCAAGCACGGCTGTATCTCCTCTGGTCAGCGCAGGTGGCGAGACCCTGCTGCCCATTGTCTAGCCGGGCAGCCCCTGTTGCGTGTGGTTTTTCGCCTGACGCCGCCGAAAGGAGGCCCGCGCGGGGGTTGCCCACGACGTCGATTCCCTTGACCACCTCGACGCAGGACCCAGGCTCGCCAAGACTCAGCGTGGGCCCGGATGGGCGTTACATGATGTCCTTGAACACCGCCGTGCTGTTGGCCGTCTCCTTGGCCACCGGGAAGTTGAAGCCGCACTTGGGACACGGTTCGGAGAGGACCTTCTGCTCGGACGCCAGGTCGTACTCCTTGTCCTGGAGCGTCCCGCAGGTCGGGCAGATGCGCAGCAACCTCGTCGCCTTCAGCTCGAAGTTGGTGATGAGGTCCTCCATGATGGCGCCGTTGGCCGCCCACTCCTTGGCGTGCTTGTGGTACGTGTCCATGTGCCAGTCGTTGACCGCCTCCTTGGACGACCACATGGAGATCTCGTTGTACCAACCGGGCTCGTCGGGGTGCTCCCACCAGGTCAGGTGGATGAAGCCGGGCTTGGACATCAGGTGATGGCGCACGTCGCTGAAGACGGTGCGGAACTTGTCGTAGGCGTCGGGGCTCGAGAAGCGGACCCGCTGCATGCTGAGGTACATACCTGCTGTTCTCCTTGGCGTTGACGTTGTTGGATGTGACCGAACGCCCCCCGGCTACGGGCTGACTCCCTCGACCTCGACGTCGGACCCCAGCTTGCGGGCGACCTCCTTGACCAGGTCGCCCTCGACCGTCCGACGCCAGCGCGCCGGCTGCACCGGGCGCACCACGATCACGTGGGCGACGCCGCGGGCCTTGGCCGCCTCGGCGATCGTCTTGGCCGGCCGTCGCGAGATGGCGATCTGGCCCCAGGCCTCCGAGCCGCCCTTCTCGAGGGACGCCACGGCCCGCTGCACGATTTCCTGCTGCTCGGCCAACTCCTTGCGGGTGGGCATGAGCCCGGGGTTCTGCAACCCGAGACCCGAGCCGTAGAGCCTCGCGATGCTGACCACCGCCACCGGCTCGCCGCCGCTCATCCGCCGGGCCAGGCGCAGGGCCGCATTGGGCACGGCCGCCCCGTTCGAGGCGATGAGCACCGCCGCGGGCTGCGCGGGTTGCTTGTCGAACTTGCGTCGCCCGAACCGTCGCCGGACCGGACCGGCGGCCGGTGGCGAGGATCCGGCCGTGTCCGCCTCGGCCACCGTCACAACTCGGTCTCCGCCTGCATGGTCGACATGGTGGGCAGGGCCTCGGGGACCACGGTGGGCCCGGGCATGTCGTCCAGGTCGATGCCGCCCGGCGACCCCACCACCAGCGGGACCTCGTCGGAGGGCGCTATGCCGTGGCGCTGGTCGCTCCACCTGCCGCCAGAAGTAGAGCGGGAAGTAGGCGGCCACGATGACCAGGCCCAGGATGAAGAGGAAGTGCCCGGACCCGGGACCGACCACGATGTCGGGCGAGTTCCAGCCACCGACGAAGTAGTCGAAGGTCAGGAAGAGCGCGCAGGCCAGGGCCACCCAGCGGAACCAGGAGGGCATCCGGAAGGGGCTGATCCGCTCGGGCTGGAACTGGCGGATGATGAAGTAGCCGTAGAGCGACGCAGCCACCGCCACGATGTAGCCGACGTTCGAGAAGATGTAGATGCGCACCGGCGAGCCGAAGAGGCTGACGATGATGGCGCAGACCACGTTGAACGCCATGGCCCGGTCCGGCACGTGGTGCTTGTTCTTGTGCTCGAAGAACTTCGGGAGCAACCGGTCCTCGGCCGCCTGGAAGAGCGACCGGGCCACCCCCATGATGGCGTTGAGCACCGAGAGCAGCAGGGCGAGGATCAGCGGGATGCCGATCAGGTACTTGACCCAGGCCGCGTTGCCGAAGATGTGGTCGCAGAAGCTCGTGTACAGCGTGAGCGGGTCGGCCGTCTTGAGCGAGGCCCCGAGGACGCCGACGAAGACGATGGCCGTGCCGATGTAGACGAACACGCCGTAGAGGCCCTCGGCGGTGAGCGCGATCTTGGCGTCGCGGGCCGGGTCGCGGCACTCACCGATGTAGCAGGCCGCCGCCTCCATGGCGATGGCGTTCCACGAGATCACGAAGATCCACGCCATGAAGAAGATGAAGCCGGACGTCTTCGGATCGGCGAAGTGGAAGCCCGAGATGTTGGACCAGTGGAAGCTGCTGGGCTTGAAGGCCGGGAGGAGGATCAGCAGGGTCAGCGGCACCATGGAGGTGACGCCGAGAATGGTGGCGAAGGTTGCCCCCAGCCGGATGCCGAGGTAGCAGGGCACGAAGAGCGCCACCAGGCCCACGATGGTGATGGCCAGGACGCCGATCGAGACGGGCGTGCCCAGGGTGCCCAGCGGCGAGAAGGTCCGCCCCAGTGGCACGTGGAAGAGGACGGCGATGTACCCCGCGGCCAGCAGCATGTTGATGGGGGCCACCGGGAACCAGCCCAGCCAGTAGCCCCAGCCCGAGAGGCCGCCGATGTGCTTGGCCGTCTTCTTCCCGACCGGCTGGAAGCTCTCGTAGGCGTAGGAGGGCATGCCGCCCGTGCGATGGGGCAGCATGGCGGCCAGCTCGCCCATGCAGAGGCAGACCATCATGCCGATGATCACCACCAGGGCGATGGCCGGGATGGCGGCCGCCCCCATGGACGAGACGGCGAAGGGGACGATGCCGGTCACCAGGATGGTCCCGGCCAGGCCGATGACGAAGGCGCCCCACCAGTTCGTCCCCCGGCTCAGGGAGGTGGCGACCTCCGGTGTGCTCGTCACAGCGCCTTGATCACTCATGGATTTCGTCTCCTCGTGTCGGACCGGACGGTCATGTGTGGTCTCTTTCTGTTGTCTCGGGACGCCGCCACCGCGGCGCCGGCGGTCAGAACGCCTGCAGGTAGTGCTCGAGCTCCCAGGGCGTCACCTCGGCGTGGGACGCCCGCACCTCGTCGCGCTTGGTCGTGACGAAGTAGTCGACGTAGTCGCCATCGGGCGTCTTGCCCAGCCCCTCGCGCAGCGCCTCGTCGATCTCGAGGTGGTCGAGGGCGTGCCACAGGGTCATGGGCATGGTGCGCAGGCCGAGCGTCGAGGCCTCCAGGGGCGATAGCGCCAGGAGGTTGAACTCGCAGGGGTCGCCCGGATCGAGCCCGCGCCCAATGCCGTCGAGCCCCGCCGCGATCAGCGCGCTCATGGCGAGGTAGGGATTGGCCGAGCCGTCGATGCAACGGTCCTCGACCCGGCCCGGCTCGGGCACCCGCAGCATGTGGGTGCGGTCGTTGCCGCCGTAGGTGGCGTAGGTGGGCGACCAGGCGGCGCCCGAGTTCGGTGCCGGGGCGGCGAGGCGCTTGTACGAGTTCACCGTCGGGCAGGCCACCGCGGTCAGGGCCTCGGCGTGCTCGAGCAGCCCGGCGATGAAGGAGTAGCCGAGTGACGACACGCCGAGGCCGCGACCGTCCGCCGCATCCGCGAAGAGTTCCGCCCCGTCGCCGTCCCACAGGCTCAGGTGCATGTGCAGCCCGTTCCCCGTCAGGTGGGTGAAGGGCTTGGGCATGAAGGTGGCCAACATCCCGGCCTGCGCGGCCAGCGTGTGCACCAGGTAGCGGAAGACGATGACCCGGTCCGCCGTGGTGAGCGGGTCGGCGTAGCGGAAGTTCTGTTCGAACTGCCCGTTGGCGTCCTCGTGGTCGTTGGCGTAGTTGGCCCACCCCAGCGCGTTCATATGCCGCGACACCGTGGTGAGATGGTCGAACATGCGGGTGAGGGCCCGGGCGTCGTAACAGGGCGCCTTGGCCTCGTCCATCGGGTCGGCCACGGTGATGCCTCCGTCGGGCGTCCGCCGCACCAGGAAGTACTCCGCCTCGGCCCCGACCCCCATGACGTAGCCGCTCTCGGCCAGGCGCTCGATCTGTCGGCGCAGGATCACCCGGGGGGCGTAGGGCCACGGTTCGCCCAGCACGTAGGGATCGCACTGGATGATCCCGAGTCCCGGCTGCCAGGGCGCCGGCATGTAGGAGCTCAGGTCGGGCATGGCCAGGATGTCGGGCGACGACGGCGTCTGCCCCATCGGCCCCGCCGCGAAGCCGGCGAACCCCGCCCCGTCGGCCAGCAGGCCGTCGATGGCCGAGACGGGGACCATCTTGGCGCACGGCTTGCCGTGCATGTCGACGAACATGGCGAAGAGGAACTCGACGCCGTCCCGCCGGGTCGCCTCGGCGAGCTCCGCCGCATTCGTGATCGAGGTGGCCGCTCGCTCCAGCGTGCTCGTCACGGTTGATCACCTCCCGTTGGTGGTTTCGTGTCAGTGGGCATCTGTCAACGATGTTGCCCCACGGGAAACGACGGATGGTTACTGGATCGTTTCGAAGTGTTGCGTGGCGGTTAACAGGTTCGGGCAGGTCCAGCACGTAACAAAGCGGTAATCCAACCGCCCTCTGCTGTTGCATATTTCTCTACGGCGTTTCTTGACAGGCAACAGCGGCTCGTCATAATGATCTGCAAGCGGCGGTCCCCGGATCCCCGCGACTCCTCGGACGAAAGAGAGCGCAGTGAGCGAACCCGCCTCGGAGCGCAGCACGTTGCACCGCTACGCACATCGTGCCGCCTACGACCGCGAGACGATCGACGGCATCTTGGACGAGGGCTTCGTGTGCCACGTCGGCTTGTGTACGGACACGGGCTACCCCGTCGTCATCCCGTTGGCCTATGGGCGCGACGGCGACCTCGTCTACCTGCACGGTTCGGCCGCCAGCCGGCTCTTCCGGGGCGCCCGGCCGGAGCAGGTCCAGATCTGCATGACGGTCACCTTCGTCGACGGCCTGGTGGTGGCCCGCTCCACCTACAACACCGACATCAACTACCGCTCGGTGGTGATCCTCGGCAGCGCCTCGGAGGTGAAGGACCTCGACGAGAAGCGCCGCGGGCTCGACCTCATGGTCGACCACATCGTCCCGGGACGCAGCCGCGATGCCCGGCCCCCGACCGAGAAGGAGCTGCGCAGCACCATGCTCCTGCGCCTCCCCCTCGACGAGTGCTCGGCCAAGGTGCGGACCGGCTTCCCGCTCGACGAGGAGGAGGACTACGACCTCGAGATCTGGGCGGGCGTCATCCCCTTCACCACGGTGATCGAGGCCGCCCTGCCCGACCCCGACCTGCGGGTGGCCGTCGGCATGCCGTCCTATGTGGAGCGCTACCGGCGCCCCGTCACCGTCGGGGTGGCCTGACCGTGTGCGGCGTGATCGGGCTCCTGCTGCGCGACCCGGACCTCGAACCCGAGCTGGGCTCCCTGCTCGCCCCGATGCTCGAGGCCCTCGACGAGCGCGGGCCCGACTCCTCGGGCATCGCCGTCTATGCCGACCACCTCGACGGGCCGACCTCGGAGAACCCGACCCTGCGGATTTCCCTCGGCGCCGACGTCCCGGTGGACTGGGTCTCGGTCGGCTGTGCGCTCCTCGACCTGTGCCCGACCGGCGCCGACGTCCAGCGCTTCGGCGCCGGCGCCGTGCTCGACGTCCCCGAACTCGCATTCGAACGGGTCGAGGCCGCCCTGGCCGAGGACTGGCCCGAGGTGCGCATCCTCGGTACGGGCTGGAACCTGCGTGTCCTCAAGGACACGGGCCGGCCCTCCGACACCTGCGCCCGCTACGGCGTGCGCGACTGGGAGGGCTATCTGGCCATTGCCCACACCCGCATGGCGACGGAATCGGCCGTCACGGTGCTGCACGCACACCCCTTCGTCCCCCAGCGTGACCTCTGCGTGGTGCACAACGGGTCCTTCTCGAACTACGCCACGGTGCGCCGGCAACTGCAGGACGAGGGCATCATCTTCGACTCCGACAACGACTCGGAGGTCGGCGCCCGGTTCCTGGCCGCCCGGCTCGCCCTGGGCGACGACCTCGAGGAGGCCACCCGCTGGGTCATGAAGGAGATGGACGGATTCTTCACCCTCGTCATCACCAGCGCGGACGGAATGTCGGTGGTGCGCGACGCGTTCGCCTGCAAGCCGGCTGTCGTGGCCGAGACGCCGGGCTATGTGGCCGTGGCCTCGGAGTACCGGGCCCTGGCCGAACTCCCAGGCATCGCCGACGCCGTCGTCTTCGAGCCCCACCCAGAGGAGGTCTACACATGGACGCGCTGAACAGAGCAACGCTCCAGCCGCCCGGACTGCTCGACTGCGACACGTTGGGCACGCGCGCCGTCAACCAGGCACTGCGGGCACTGGAGCCGGGAGCGGCCGCCACCGTGGCGGCGCCCCGGGGCCGTCACAATCTGGCCGTCGGGCTCGACCGCCCCGTCGCCGTCCACGTCGAGGGCAACGCCGGCTACTTCCTCGGTGGCCTCTGCGGCGGCCGGGACGGCAGCGGGCCGGACATCGTCGTCGACGGCTTCGTCGGCTGGTCGGTGGGCGAGAACCTGATGGGCGGCACCGTCCGCGTGCGGGGCAGCGCCTCGCAGAGCGCGGGGGCCAGCGCCCGGGGCGGGCGCATCTTCGTCGAGGGCGACGCCTCGCTGCGCGCCGGC
Source organism: uncultured Acidimicrobiaceae bacterium (assembly GCA_963840435.1). GTDB lineage: Bacteria > Actinomycetota > Acidimicrobiia > Acidimicrobiales > RAAP-2 > Bog-473. The sequence goes on from CAWIYY010000010.1 coordinate 108,720, forward strand.
ATTTCGCTCAAAGGCGCCACCGTGGCCGTCGCCGGAAACGCCGGCGCCATGACCGGGTTCATGGCCCAGGCCGGCACCATCCTCATCGGAGGCGACGCCGGCCACGCCCTGGGTGATTCCCTCTACGAGGCCGTCATCTACGTGCAGGGCCACATCGCCTCGCTCGGGGCCGACGCGGTCGTCGAGGAGATGACCGACGACGACCTCCTGGCCGTGAAACAGCTCGTCGAGGACAGTGGGTTCGATCACATCGAACCGGAACGGGTCACCAAGGTGGCCTCCGCCCGCCAGCTCTACCACTTCGCCACCCACAACCACAGCGCCTACTGATGCCGGGCCACGACCCCGGGCCGGCCGCCCCCGAGAACCACAGCTTCCCGCCCGACGTCGTCGCCCGCATCCACGAGATGGCCAGCACCGGCCACTACCCGATCCGCGGCCTCGGCGCCCGCCGCAAGCTCCCCACCTTCGACGACCTCGTGTTCCTGACCGCGTCGGTCAGCCGCTACCCGCTCGAGGGCTACCGCGAGCGCTGCGATACGGCGACCACGCTCGGCACGCGCCACGCAACCAGGCCGATACAGCTGCAGATCCCCATCACCATCGCCGGCATGAGCTTCGGCGCCCTCTCGGCCTCGGCCAAGGAGGCGCTCGGCCGGGCCGCCACCGAGGTCGGCACCAGCACGACCACCGGGGACGGCGGCATGACCCCCGAGGAGCGCAAGGCCTCGGACCAGCTCGTGTACCAGGTCCTGCCTTCGAGATACGGCTTCGACCCCGCCGACCTCCGCCAGGCCGACGCGGTGGAGATCGTGGTCGGGCAGGGCGCCAAGCCCGGCGGCGGCGGCCTCCTCCTCGGCCAGAAGGTCAACGAGCGCGTGGCGGGCATGCGCACGCTTCCACCGGGGATCGATCAACGCTCGGCCAGCCGCCACCCCGACTGGGTCGGTCCGGACGACCTGCGCATCAAGATCGAGGAGCTGCGCGAGGCCACCGATTGGGCCATTCCCATCTACGTGAAGCTCGGGGCGACCCGGGTCGACCACGACGTCAAGCTCGCCGTCGCGTCGGGCGCCGACGTGGTGGTGGTCGACGGCATGCAGGGCGGCACCGCGGCGACCCAGGACGTCTTCATTGAGCATGCCGGCATCCCGACGCTGCCCGCCGTGCGCATGGCCGCCGAGGCCCTGCGCGAGATCGGCATGCGCGACCAGGTGCAGCTCGTCGTTTCGGGCGGCATCCGCTCGGGCGCCGACGTGGCCAAGGCGCTCGCGCTGGGCGCCGACGCCGTCTCCATCGGTGTGGCCGCGCTGCTCGCCTTGGGCTGCAACAGCGCCACCTACCACGACCACTCCGGCGCCGCGGTCGACGTCTCCGCCGACTACGCCGCACTGGGCACCCGACCGGGCGCCTGCGCCCACTGTCACACCGGGTCGTGCCCGGTCGGTATCACCACGCAGGACGCCGCGCTCGAGGCGCGGCTCGATCCCTTCCACGCCGCCACCTCGGTGGCCAACTACTTACGCGCCCTCACCATGGAGGTGACCGCGCTGGCCCGCGCCTGCGGGAAGTCCAGCGTGCACCACCTCGAGCCTGAGGATCTCGCTGCGCTGACGGTTGAGGCCGCCGCCATGGCCCGGGTCCCTTTGGCCGGCACCGGTTGGATCCCGGGCTGGCCCTCCTGAGGGCCGTGGGTTCTCCCCGCACGGCCGAGGTCGTGGTGATCGGTGGCGGCGTGGCGGGTCTCAGCACGGCCCGGGCTCTGGTCGAGCTCGGGTTGACCGACGTCCTGGTACTCGAGCGCGACACCGTGGGCTCGGGCGGCAGCGGCAAGTCGAGCGGCATCGTGCGCTGCCACTACGGCATCCCCTCTCTCGCCGCCATGGCCTGGCGCGCCCTGCCCGTGCTCGAGCACGCGGCCGAGATCCTGGGGGCGCCCGCGGGCTATACCAAGACCGGCTACCTGGTCGGCGTCGGTCAGGAGAACCTCGGGGCGCTGCGGGCCAATGTGGCCATGCAGCAGGCCCTCGGCATCGACGTCGCGCTGATGGGCCACGACGAGGCCCGCGCGCTGTGGCCGGCCGCCCGGCTCGACGAGTTCGCCGAGTTCGCCTACGAACCCCACGGCGGCTTCGGTGACGGCCACCAGACGGCCCTGGCCTTCGCGACCGCCGCCCGCCGCGGCGGCGCGCAGCTGCGCCAGCACGCCCCCGTGTCCTCCGTCGAGGTGGTCGCCGGCCGGGCCATGGGTGTCGTCCTGGCGGACGGCAGCCGCGTCGGTGCCGCCCACGTCGTGCTGGCGGCCGGACCGTGGTCTGCCACCCTGGCCGCCGGTGTGGGCATCGACCTGCCGGTCCGGGCCCAGCGGGCCCAGATCCTCCTCGTCGATCCGGGCCGCCCGCTCGGACCGCTCCCCGTCTTCTCCGACCTGGTGTCGCTCCAGTACGTGCGCACCGAAGGCGGCGGGCAGATCTTGCTCGGCGACTCCGACCACTCCGACCCCGAGTGGGCAGACCCCGATGCCTACCGCGAGCGGGTGAACGACGACGAGCTGGCCTGGGCGGTGCCCAAGTTCACCCACCGCTTTCCCGGCTTCGACGGCGCCTCGCTCGCCTCGTCCTACGCCGGCTGTTACGACGTCACCCCCGACTACAACCCCGTCATCTCGGCCTCACCAGTTGACGGGGTGTGGCTGTGCGCCGGCTTCTCGGGCCACGGCTACAAGATCTCACCCTCAGTGGGCAAGCTGATGGCCGATCTGATCACGAGGGGCGAGAGCCGCCACGCCGACGTCGACCCGCACGACTTCCGCCTGGAACGCTTCGCCGAGGAGGACCTGCTGGTCAGCCCGCACCCCTACGTGGGCGCCGGCCAGATGCGCTGAGCGCGCTGGGCCACGGTCGTGCCGCCCCCGACCCGCCACGCACCACCGCCTGGTCCTCTCACCTGGGGCGTAGAGTGAGGCGCCGTGGCCACTCGCCGGACCGCATCTGCCAAGAGCACCCGCACCGCTGCGCCCCGCTCCACCGTGGCCAAGTCCGGCCAGCCGCGTTCGTCCTCGGCCGCCCGCAACGGCGGTCGCGCCGCCCCCCGCGCCAAGCCGAGAGCCAGCGCCTCCGGCCAGAAGCCCGTGACCATCGATAACGCCGAGGCCGACGGCCAGCTGGGTCAGGTCATCGCCAACCACGTCCGGGCCCGTCGCCTCGAGATCGGCCTCAACGTCGGCCAGCTGGCGGAACGGACCGGCATTTCGAAGGGGATGCTCTCCAAGATCGAGAACGCGCAGACCTCACCCAGCCTCTCCACGCTCGAGCGGCTGGCCGGCGCGCTCGACATGCCGGTCACCTCGCTCTTCCGCGGGCTGTCCGAAGAGCGCGATGCCGTCTTCGTCAAGGCCGGGAGCGGGCCCGAGATCGTGCGTAAGGGGACCCGGTCCGGGCACACCTACGAGTTGCTCGGCAGCTTGCGCGGGCCCTACAAGCGGATCGAACCCCTGCTGGTCAAGCTCGACGACGAGACCGAGGTGTTCCCCCTCTTCCAGCATTCGGGCATCGAAGTCCTCTACATGCTCAGCGGTGTGATGGAGTACGGCTACGGGCGCCAGCGCTACAAGATGGAGCGGGGCGACACGCTGCAGTTCGAGGGCGACATCCCCCACGGGCCTACCCAGCTGGTGAAGCTGCCCATCCGCTTCCTCTCCATCACGATCTACGGCGGCGAGCGCAGCTGACCCACAGGCGGCCCCGCCACAGTTAACAGAATGGCCACACGGCAGGCCTTGCCCGAACGGCTCCCGCTGTTCACTATGGGTGAACAGAGTTTCCCCACGGAGCAGGAGCGCGCGTGTCAGATCTGGAACGATTCGTCGAGCAGCCCGGCCGTGCCGACGCCATCGCCGAGGTGGCCCGGCGCATTGAGGCCGAGGGCATCACCTACGTGTACTTCCAGTTCGTCTCGGTCACCGGCCGCGTCATGGGCAAAGGCATCCCGGCCCCCCACTGGTCCTCGGTCGCCACCAAAGGCTTTCAGCTCGTCTACGGCGCCACGGCGAACCTGTTCATCGACCGTCACGGCCAGTACATCGGGTACGGCCCCGAGGCCGCCGAGCTCGTCGGGCTGCCCGACGTCGACACGTTCTGTCCCCTGCCCTGGGACCCGAGCGTGGCCCGTGTCTTCTGCACGCTCTTCCGGGGCCGGGAGGAGACCGTCGACGGCGGCTCGTATCTGACCTCGGACTGCCGGGGCAACCTGCGGCGCCTGCACGACGAGTTCACCGCGGAGACCGGCCTCCAGCTGCGCGCCGGATGCGAGCCCGAGATGATGTGGCTCAAGACGAATCCCGACGGCACGCCCTCGGTCGAGGGCGTCACCAAGCCGTACTGCTACCACATCGACCAGTTCTCCGAGCTGCAGCCGGTCATCCACAAGGTGATCGAGTACTCCACCGCCATGGGTCTCGACATGATCCAAGGCGACCACGAGGACGCGCCGGGACAGCTCGAGCTGAACTTCACCTTCGACCGGGCCGAGCTCACGGCCGACCGCCTCACCACCTATCGCCAGGTCTGCCGTCAGGTCGGCCGCGAGTTCAACCTGTTCCCCTGCTTCATGCCCAAGCCGTTCATGGGCGTGTCGGCCAACGGGTGCCACCACAACATCTCGCTGTGGGAGGAAGACGTGAACATGTTCCTGCCTGACGGCGAGGACCCCCGGCTCCCTTCCAAGACCGGGCTGCACGCCATCGGCGGTGTCCTGACCCACCTGCGCGCGCTGACCGCCATCACGGCGCCGACCGTCAATTCGTACCGGCGCTTCGCCGACGCGGGATTCTGGGCGCCGATCTTCGCCGACTGGGGCTTCCAGAACCGGACCACGGCGCTGCGGGTCAGCGCGCCCGGCCGCTTCGAGTACCGCTCCGTCGATTCCGCCGTGAACCCGTACCTCTCCATGGCCGGCCTGCTCGTCGCCATGCGCGACGGGCTGGACCAGAGCATCGACCCCGGTCCGCCCGAAGAGGGCAACATCTACGAGGCCATCGAGGCCGGCAAGGAGGTTGACCGGATCCCCTCCACCCTCGGCGAGGCCCTCGACGCGTTGGAGGGCGATCCGGTCGTGCGGGCCGCCCTGCCCGGCGAGATGTACAACGTCTTCATGGAATACAAGCGGGACGAGTGGGAGCGCTTCATCGGCACCGTCAGCGAGTGGGACATCAAGGAATATCTCGACATCCTGCCGTGACGAGCTCTCACCCCCCCGATCCACGCGGACGAGCGCTCGTACTCCAGCATCATCCCGACGAGCACCCCGGCTCGCTCGGGCCCTTGCTCGAGGGCAGCCGGCCTGTTGCTGACCACCGTCGAGCTCGACGCCGGCGATGCCATTCCCCCGCTCGAGCCCTTCGACCTGATGCTCGTGATGGGCGGTCCCCAGCACGTCTGGCAGGAAGAGCAGCACCCCTGGCTGATCACCGAGAAGGCGGCCATCCGCCGCTGGGTGGAAGATCTGGCCCGGCCCTTCCTCGGGGTGTGCCTGGGTCACCAGCTCCTGGCCGATGCCATGGGCGGCCGGGTGACCCTCATGGAGGCGCCCGAGATCGGCGTGCTCGACGTGGCGCGCACGCCGGCCGGCGAAGCCGATCCTGTCTTCGGTCGCCTGCCGGCCCGGTTGCCCGGACTGCAGTGGCACGAGGCCGAGGTGGTCGAGGCGCCCGCCGGCGCAGCCGTTCTCGCCGAGAACAGCAGCTCGCCGGTGCAGGCGTTCCGCGTCGGACTGCACGCCCTCGGCGTGCAGTTCCACGTGGAGGTGGATGCCGAGACCATCGCGAAGTGGGCGGCCGTGCCCGAATACGAGCGCACGCTGTCCGCATACTTCGGCAGCCCGGACGCGTTGCAGCACGCCGTGACGGAGCAGCTCGCCGTTATGACGGAGACCGCGGTCAGTCTGGTCGAGGGCATGCTCGACGACCTCTTCGACGCCTCGTTGGCGCCGTGAGCGAGCCGCGCATCGTCGACCCGGCTGAGGCCCTTGCCGGAGCGTCCACGGTCCATCTGGGTCTGGTGGACGCCTCGGGCACGCTGCGCGAGAAACGGATGAGCTCGGCTGCGGCACAACGCGCGCTCCGATCGGGCTGGAGCTTCATCGATGCCATCGACTGGTGGGGACCCGACGACGCGGTGTGGCGTCCAGGGGGCTCTCGCAGCTGCCGCGCCGTGGTCGACCTCGACTCGGGACGCCCGTACCCGTTCGGTGACGACGCCGCGTTCTTCCTGGCCGACTTCGCAGCACCGCAGCGCGATCTGTCACCCCGTGCCCGCCTGCAGGACCTGGTCGAACGGGCGGCGGCCTCGGGACTCGAGGCGAGCATGGCCTGGGAGTTCGAGTGCCTGGTCCTCGACCCGGGGCCGGGTGCACCGCTCGCGGCCATGGCGGACAACCGCTGCTGGTCGGCATTGACGATGGCCTGCGAGGAGGAGCAGCTGGCCGGACTCGTCGCCACTCTGACCGCGGGCGCCGTGCCGGTCGACCACCTCTGCGCCGAGCTCGGGCCCGGCTGCCTCGAAATCGCCACCGCTCCCGAGAGCGCTGTGCACGCAGCCGACTCGGCAATGCTGGCCAAGCTCTACACGAAGGCCTACTTCTCGAGAACGGGCCGCCAGGCCACGTTCATGGCTCAGCTGGGACCGCAGTTTCCCGGGCTGGGCGGCCACCCCAGCTTGTCGCTCCGGACCACCGTCGACGGGGAGCCGGCACTGTGCGAGGAACCGGGCGTCCTGTCCAAAGTCGGGGCGGCGGCCGTCGCCGGCGTGATCACGCTCCTGCCTGACCTGCTCGCCCTGGCGGCGCCCTACCCCAACTCCTACCGGCGCTTCGGCCCCGGCAATTGGGCGCCGGCCACCGCCACCTGGGGCCCGGACAACTACAGCTGCGCGCTGCGCGTGCTGACCGACGACCCCGAATCGGCGCGCCTCGAGCTGCGCATCCCTGGCGCCGACGTGAGCCCGCACCACTGTGCCGCCCTGTTGCTCGGGTCTGCCCTCTGGGGGATCGAGGAGCGCCTCGAGCCTCCGCCACCGGTCCATGCCCCGGCCGACGGCCGCTCGGACGGCACTGCCGTCCCGTTGCCCCGGGACCTCGTCGAGGCGGCGGAGCGCTTCGGGGCCAGCCCGACCGCTCGGGATCTCTTCGGCCCCGCCTTCGTCGAGCACTACGCCGCGGCGCGCCGGGTCGAGGCCGCCGCCTGCCATCGCTTCGTCTCCGACGAGGAACGCGCCCGCTACCTGGCTCAGGTCTGAGCGGGCGACGGCGTCGAGCACCAAGGAGGAGAGCGCTGCAGGACCCGGATGGATTCGCGTTCGAGCTGAGCGACGAGCAGGCGGACACCTTCGCCCGCGACGGCTTCGTCGTGGTCGAGCAGCTCATCGATCCCGTGCTGGCCCGGCGCGCCCTCGAACGCTACGAAGAGCTCTTCGCCGGCCACTTCGAAACGGGCCTCCATCCCGACGAATGGAATTGGCGTGCCGGAGTGAGCCCGCCCGACCTGACCCGTCAGATCTGCAACGCCTGGAAGTCCGACCGCGACATCGCCCGGGTGGTGCTGCGTCCCGACCTGGGTCGCGCCTGCGCCCGGCTCGGGGGGTGGCCGGGGGTCCGGCTCAGCCAGGACAACGTGCTGTGGAAGCCACCCGGCGGCAAGCCGCTCGGCTTCCACCAGGACTCGAGTTACGAGCAGTGGGCGGATCCCTCCGAGTGGGTCAGCTGCTGGATCGCTCTCGAGGACACGACCGCCGCGCAGGGCACCGTGGAGTACGTGCGCGGCTCGCACCGCTGGGCGAGGCGCTGGGGGATGATCGACGAGTTCCACGGTCCCGACGACCCGCACCGCGAGCTCCGCCAGGCCGCCGCGGCGGAGGGCGTCGAGCCCGAACTGGTCCCGGTGGAGGTCCCCGCCGGTGGCGGTGCCTTCCACGACGGCTGGACCTGGCACGGCTCGCCGCGGCAACGCCTCGGCGGCGCCGCGGCGTTCGCTCGTGGCCCATTGCATGTCCTCGGAGGCCCGCTTCCACCCCGAGACGACGGGATACCTCTACAGCCGCTACAAGCGGTTCGGCGACGACGCGATGGACGAGTCGTTCTTCCCGATCACCTGGCGCCGGGACGGCTACCGTTCGCCCTTCATCGATCCGTACCTCGAAGAACGAGTGGGCTGGGGTGGATCGCCCGGCGCCGGCGCCTCTGTGGCCGAGGCGCCGCTCGTCAGCTGACGATCAGGTCGTCGAGGCTCTGGAACGCCGCGGGGTCCAGCTCGCGACGGACAACACGCCGTCCGAGCCGGAGCGGGGCCGGGGCGACCAAGGTGGGCAGCCCGGTGAGGGCGGTGACCCGCTCACGCAGTCCCCGGCCGGTGAGCCGAGCAAGCCGGCGCCGGCGCTTGGAGCCGAAAACGATGACGTCGGCGCCCCACTCGCGGGCGGCCTCCGCGATGCGATCGTCGAGCGTGAAGCAGTTGGCGAGAAAGTGCACCCCGTCCGCGGTGACGCCCGTGCCGCGGAAGCGAGCGACGGCGCGGTCGACGATGTCCATCGCCTCGAGCTCGGTCTCCGCCGCGAAGCCTCTGCCTCCGACCAGGAGTTCGTTGACATGGACGACCCTGACTTCTGCGTCGAACTGCCGCGCCAGAGCCGAGGTGAAGCTGACGGCCACGTCGCCGGAGTCGGTCCCGTCGACGGCCAAGAGAATACGAGTGAACATCGGGTCCACCTCCTTCCGCCCGCCCAGGCGGTTTCAGTCAATTGTTTCCAGCATATTAACAGCTTCGTCTACAGAAGGGAATCACTGTTTCCTGTCAATAAACAGTTAACGGCACACGACCCGTCCGGCTTGAGCAGATTCGTCGGTGCCACGTCTTTCAACAGTTCGAGCAGATGCCCGGCCGTGTGGGCCGCCCTGCCCACCGAGGGTCCGAACCTGGTCATTCTGAGCTTCTGTTCGGTTGTGGCCGAGCACCGGACCCTGGGTGGAGGTTGGTGAGGACGAGTGGGGCCAGAGCTCGAAGCCGAGGCGGCCGAGGCGCTCCCGGACGCCTTCGCCACACCGCTGCTCCCGTGGGCAGGCGTCCCGGCCGAGTGGCCGTGGCCGCAGGAGTCCACCCCCCTGTCTGGGTCTTCCATCACGACGGTCGGCCGGGCACCGGGCCGCGCTGGTCCGGGTCCGCCGGCGACCGTGCGAACCCCGCCAGGCACGCTTTTTCCTCCTTCCTTCCATCAAATGTGACACCGGAGGAAACAGCTTGAGCTGGCGGGAGCACGACGCAATATGGTGTCGCGGTGGCGATCGCCTTTCCCCCACCGTGCACCACCGCGTCCACGCTGCAGGGTGCCATCGCCGTGATGGAGCAGATCGACCGGTCCCTGCCGCAGCGAGACGGTCTGGCCTCCTTCAACCGAATGTATCTGGGCGTCACCCGCCAGGTGAGCGCCCGCATAGAACAGGGCTTCTTCCACGATGCGGAATTCTTGAGCGCACTCGAAGTCGTGTTCGCCAACATGTACTTCGACGCGGTGAACGCCATGGTGACGACGCCCAACGCCATCCCCACCGCCTGGCGACCGCTCTTCGAAACACGGGCGCGCACCGACATCTACTCCATTCAGTTCTCGCTCGCCGGGATGAACGCGCACATCAACCACGACCTGCCGATGGCTCTGGTCCGCGCCTGCACGCAGCTCAACACGGCACCTGAGTCGGGCACCAATCACCGGGACTACCAGAGGGTCGATGCACTGCTCGAGGCCGCCGAGCTGTCGGTCCGGCACACCTTCGAGTCGCGGCGAGGTGGAGAAGGCCGACCGTTCAGTGCAGACGGTCCTGGACCTGGTGGACAACTGGAGCATCACGGCGGCCCGCAACATGGCCTGGTCCACCGGCCTCGCCCTGTGGCGCTGCCGGGGCGACACGACGGTCGAGGATCTGATCATGAGCAGCCTGGCCTCGGCGGTCTCGCTGTCGAGTCGCTGCCTGCTCACCGCACCCGAGCGCGACATCCACATCCCGATCACCGCCCCGTGCGATCGGGTCATGAAATCGTTCGGCGTCCTCATCCACGGCTGAGCGGGTCACCCGGCCTCGCCCGCCAGGCGCCCATCATCCCGGCCCGACGACGACAGCCAGGCCCGGTAGGGCAGCATGGAGGGATGCGGACACCCATCCTCGCCATCGCCGCGCTGCTCGTCGCCGGCTCCACCATCGCCATCCCGCTGCAGGCGGGGGCGGCGACACCGTCGCCGACCTACTACGTGTCGCTCGGTGACTCCTACGCCGTGGGCTACCAGCCGACCAAGGGATCCACGCCCGGCTACACCGTGCCCGTGGCCAGGGCGACGCATCTGACCCTGGTCAACTTCGGCTGCGGCGGGGCGACCACGAGCTCCATCCTCAACACCGTCGGCTGCCCCGACGTCCTGCCCCACACCAAGGGTGGGCAGACCTACCCGACCACGACCCAGATTGCCGCGGCCGATGCGTTCATCACCGCCCACAAAGGTCACATCGGGCTCATCACGGTGTCCATCGGCGGCAACGACGTGACGAGTTGCGCCACCCAGGCCAACCCGATCTCCTGCGTGGGCACCGCGGTCCAGGGCATCAAGACCAACGTGACCGCGCTGGCCGGAGACCTGCGCGCGGCCGCCGGGCCCAAGGTGCCGATCATCGGTTCGACCTACCCGGACGTGATCCTGGGCAGCTACGTCTATCCCGTCCACCCCGCTCCGCCTGCAGCCATCAGCCTGGCCAAGCTCTCGGTCACCGCCTTCAAGGCGTTGATCAACCCGGCGCTCTCGAAGGCGTACGGCTCGGCCAAGGGCAGCCTGGTCGACGTGACCGCGGCATCGGGCGCCTACGGGTCGCTGACCAAGACGGTGAAGAACAAGCACTTCGGCGTGATCCCGGTGCCGGTCAACAAGGTCTGCGACCTGACGTGGTTCTGCAAGAAGGGCGACATCCACTCCAGAAACTCGGGGTACAACCTGATCGGCAAGCTCATCGTGTGGAGGTACAACGCGGTGAAGCCGAAGTAGGACCGAATCGAGGTCAGTGCTCCTGTCCGCCGCTGGAGCGGAACTTGAAGAGCGCCTTGCGCGCCGCCTTGGCCACGTCCTTCTGAGGATGGAACGAACCGAGCGTGGCCAGGACCGCCTCCGTCTCGGCCAGGCGCACGCGCCAGGTCGCCTCGACCGCCGCGCACGGGTCGGATGCACCCGCCACCGTGTCGAGCCAGGACGGCATCACCTCTGGCCCCCACAGCGCCAGTAACGCAGACAGCGTCACGATCAGGCGTTCGGGGTCACCGCCGGCATCGAGCTCTTCCTCCTCGGCCAATCCCGTCTTGACCCGCCAGATCAGGGCGTAGGCGCCCAGCTCGGAATCGCCCACCAGCCGCGCCATCGCCTCGGCCGCCGCCGGACCGACGTCCAGCAGGGCCCGGAAGGCGAGGACGCGCCCGGTCTCGTCCGCCCCCGGGAGCGCCCCGACCAGAAGTGATGGACCCTCGTCGCCGTGCGCCTGCAGCCAGACCTCGAGCTCGACCCTGGCGATGTCGTCGGGGAGATCCGCCGCCTGACTGAGCAGCTCCTCCGCCGTGACATCGGCCAACGATCCGGCCACCGGCACGTCGGCCACCGTGGCGAGAATGCGGTGGACGAGCCACATGCCCAGAGGAGTGAGTGCCACCGCGCCGCCGCACTCGTCCGTGCTCCCCCACTCGGTGCGCACGGACTCGATGCCGGACTCCTCCACCACCCCGAGCGCCGCCAGGCGGTGCAGCGCCAAGCGGGCGTCGTACTCCATGAGGCGCTGATGCAACTCGAGGATGTGCTCCGCGACGTCGTCGAGGTCGTAGAGCTCGTGGAGGTCGTCCCAGAACTCATCGGTGAACTCGTCGATGGCGATGGGTTCCGACTCCAGGTACAGGTCGAGCAGCATCCGGGTCAATCCCTCGTCGAGATCCTCGGCGAACCAGCCGAAGCCGTAGCGGTCGTCGGCCCGGTGGTGACGCACGAGACCGACCTCGATGAGCGCCGCTTCGAGCAAACGCCCCGCCGCCTCGAGGGGATCGTCGTCGAGCAAGCCGGCGACGGGCCCGGCCCGGAGGGTCCGCTCGTTCGGCTTCTCCAGGAATTCGCCGGCCACGGCGAGGCGGAAGAGCAGGTCGACGTCGCGCAGATCCTTCGAGCTCCTGACCCGGCCCCGCGCCTCCCCGTGCTGCCATTCGAAGGTGTCGGAGGTGCCCAGCAGCGCCACCAGCGACTTGCCGTCGGCCAGCGTCAGGTTGCCCTTGTCGGTGAGCTTGCGCCCGCTCCCGACGAAATCCACCAGCGCGCGCACCTGCCCGGGGATGACCGCCCCCCGGGCCGCTTCTCGGACCTCGGCCTCCGGCGCCAGGACGACGGGCAGCAGCCGGGTGCGCTCGGCCCCGCCGTCGACAGACCGGCGATTTCGCTCCAGCGACGGCCCGAGGACCCGATCGCGCTCTTCGAAACTTCGTGCGTTGAACCGGGCCACCCATCGGTCCATCGCTTCCTGGTCCGTCGGATCGACGCCGTCCGCGATCATCTCGGCGATGAGTCGTTTGCCGGGACTGAAGCGCTCCACGTCGGTCATGGCCGCCTCGAACTCGGGCCGGGCATCCTCAATCCGGCGGGCCAGGCGCTCACCGGTCCCTTCGGACAGCAGGTGCTCCGAGGAGAGGAAGCGCAGAAACGACGCGAACCCGGCGACGAAATCGCCGGCATCGTTGGAACCGAGCTCGACCTTGGCCGGGAAGATCTCGAAGAGCAGGGACTCCACCGCGTCCACCGACCACGCCGTGAGGTCGTCGTCGAAGTACTGCCACTTGTAGAAGAGAACGTCCCGGGCGGCCCAGCCCAGCCCGCTCCCGGTCGCCGCCTCGAAGCGTTGCACCAGCGCATCGCGCGCCGCATCGAACTCGTCCCGTTGCTCCGGTCCGAACCGCAGCCCCACGGACCGAACCTACCTCTCACCATGTGCTCGAAGCTCATGACGAAGAACGGTTGCCTGAGCGCCGCTCTGTGTACGGGAATTGCGCAGTCCCAAACGCGGGCGATCCGAAGCGAACTCGCCGCTCCCCGCTGGCCTGGCCGCCCGCCCGATCAGCTCCCCGGCTCGTGCTCCTCGAGCGCCTTCAGCAACAGCCGTCGCAACTCAGCCCGCTCGGCCACGCTGAGCCCACCCAGGATCTCCTCCTCGATGCTCCCCTGCGCCACCTCGGCCAGCTCCAGCGCCTCGAGGCCGGCGTCCGTGATGTCGACGATGTGGCGCCGCCGGTCGGCCGGGTCCCGCCGCCGCTCCGCGTACTCGAGGTCCTCGAGGTCGTTGAGGACCAGCACCCCGGTGTTCGAGTCCATCGAGAGCTGCTCGGTCATGAGCTGCTGCGAGACGCTCGGGTGGTCGCGCAGGTAGGCCAGGACGACCATGTTGCGCAGGTTCATGCCGACCAGCTCGACCGAGGAACGCAGGTAGACGACGCGAGCCAGCCGGTTGAGCAGGACGATGGTCCCCGTCGTCCCCGTTCTGCTGGAGCCCCCCCGGGCCGTCATGGTGCTGTCGCCTCCTCTGGGCCGGCCCCGACCGGCGCCGGCCCGTCGCCAACCTGCCCGCTGCCGACGCGTACCGGCTCAGAAATCATACCCCTATGATAGTCCCGAAACCATGACTATCCCCGCGACCATGACCATCCCGGAACTCGGGACCGACCAGGGCGACCGCCGGCGCTGGATAGCCCTTGTCGTCGTCTGCCTGGCCATGTTCATGAACGCGCTCGACGGCTCGATCGTCAACGTGGCCCTGCCCGACATCCAGAAGAGCCTGCACTTCAGCCAGTCCGGCCTGACCTGGGTGGTCGACGCCTACCTCATCTCCTTCGGCAGCTTCCTCCTCATGGCCGGCCGCCTGGGCGACCTCATCGGCCGCAAGAAGATCTTCCTGGCCGGCGTGACCCTCTTCACCGTCGCCTCCATCGTCTGCGGCTCGGCCCAGGACCAGTCGATGCTCGTGGCCGCCCGCTTCGTCCAGGGCATCGGCGGCGCCTTCTCGTCCTCGGTCATCGTGGCCATCATCGTCACCGAGTTCCCCAGCCAGTTCGAGCGGGCCAAGGCGATGAGCGCCTACGTCTTCGTGGCCGTCGGCGGCGGCTCGGTCGGCCTCCTCGCCGGCGGCGTCCTCACCCAGGCCCTGGACTGGCACTGGATCTTCTTCGTGAATGTGCCTATCGGCATCGCCACGCTCACCGCCGGCTACTTCCTCCTGGTGGACAACGTCGGGTTGGGCATCAAACAGGGGGTCGACTGGCTCGGCTCCGTGCTGGTGACCGTCTCGGTCATGGTGATCATCTACGCCATCGTCACCGCGGCCACCGACGGCTGGGCCTCGGCCCACACCCTGGGCATCCTCGGCCTCGGTGTCGCGCTGTTCGTCGCCTTCCTCGTCCTCGAGTCCAAGATCGAGAACCCGATCATGCCGCTGCGCATTCTGAAGCTGCGCACGCTCACCGGCTCGGCCGTCATCCGCGGGCTGCTCATCATCGGGATGTTCTCGACCTTCTTCATCGGCGCCCTCTACTTCGAGCACGTGCTGGGCTACAGCCCGATCAAGACGGGGCTGGCCTTCCTGCCTCAGGCCGTGATGATGGCCGGCATGTCGACCGGGCTCACGGCCAAGCTGGTCCACCGCTTCGGCAGCAAGCCGGTGATGTACCCGGGCATGGTCCTGGCCGCCGTCGGGCTGTTGCTCTTCGCCTCGGCCGGCCAGCACGCCGAGTACTTCCCGAGGATCTTCATCGCCTTCGTCATGCTCGGGCTCGGGGCGGGCGTCACCTTCATGCCGCTGCTCCAGATCGGCATGTCCGAGATCCCCAACGAGGACGCCGGCCTCGGCTCGGGCGTGGTCAACGTCTCCCAGCAGCTGGCCGGGGCCATCGGCCTGGCCGCGCTGAGCACCATCGCGGCCAACGACTCCAAGTCACTGCTCGCTTCGGGCCACGACCTCGCCTCCGCCCTCACCCACGGCTACCAGCTGGCCCTGCTCATCGCCGCCTGTTCGGTCATTGTCGGCCTCGTCCTCTCGCCGTTCATCCTGCGCACCCACGAGATCGACGGAAGAGCAGGCCGCCCACATCCGGGAGAACATGGCCAACCCCGAGGCCAAGGAGCACCTGATCATCTGAGGTCGCCGGTGCCACCGCGCCGCCCCCGGTCCCACCCGCCCGCCCGCCGCCCGCTGCCCCGGGCCGCCCCGTCCACGCTTCCCGGTCACCCCGCCCACGCCTCCCCGTCACCCCGTCCACGCTTCCCGGTCACCCCGTCCGGCGTTCCGGGCACCCGCTTCCGGCAGCCGCCCCCTGTCCCTCGTCGATGAGGCGGCCCACCGGCGGATTTTCCCAGCCTTTTCCCAGCAGAGATCGAGTCAGACCAGCGCTTTTCGTCGACCGCCGGCGTCCGGATCGGCCTACCCACCCCGACCGGCTCCGCACCCGACGAAATCCGGCGTCTCGTCGCCGCCCAGGTTCGGAGTCACCCCAGGTCAATCAGTGGAACCCGTTCTCGTTCTGCCGACTATTGCGGAATCGTGACGATACTGACACAAGTGTCAGGAAACTCCCTTCTCATGCCACAATGAGGGCGTCCCCAGCACCAACCGGTCACCTGACCTTGCCATGACGATGCCACCACTCGACACGAAGCACTACGACCCCGAGGCCGTCCGGGCCAAGTACCTGGCCGAGCGCGACAAGCGGTTGGTCGCCGGCCGGGCCGACATCCGCGACCTGCGCCACGACGAGTATTTCGCCAAGTATCGCGACGACCCCTTCACGCCGGTCACCGAACCGTGATCCCATCGTCGAGGAGATCGACGTCGTCATCCTCGGGGGCGGCATCGCCGGTGTGACCACCGGCGCCCACCTGCGCCGGGCCGGGGTCGAGAGCATGCGCATCATCGACCAGGCGGGCGGCATCGGCGGCACCTGGTACTGGAACCGCTACCCCGGCGTCATGTGCGACGTCGAGTCGTACATCTACATGCCGATGCTCGAGGAGATCGGGTACGTCCCGAGCAAGCGCTACGCCTTCGGCGAGGAGATCCGCCGGCACCTCGAGGCAGTGGCCGAGCACTTCGACCTGGTCGACGACGCGCTCTTCCACACCGGGGTGACCCACGCCGAGTGGCGCGAGGAAGCGTCGCGCTGGCTGATCCACACCGACCGCGGCGACGCCATCTCCTGCCGCTGGTACGTGCTGGCCCCCGGCATCCTCAACCTCATGAAGCTCCCGGCCATCAAGGGCATGGAGGACTTCGCCGGCCACTCCTTCCACACCGCGCGCTGGGACTACGACTACACCGGCGGCGGACCCGACGCCCCGCTCGAGAACCTGAAGGACAAGACGGTGGCGCTGATCGGCACCGGCGCCTCGGGCATCCAGTGCCTGCCCCCGCTGGCCGAATCGGCCAAGCAGGTCTACGTGTTCCAGCGCACCCCGTCGGCCATCGGCGAGCGGGGCAACCGTCCCACCAACGACGACTTCGCCGACACGCTCGCGCCGGGGTGGCAGCGGGCCCGCATGGACAACTTCCAAGCCATCATGCTCGGGCCGGTCCGCCGAGGTGGATCAGATCGACGACGGCTGGACCCAGCACTACGCGATCGTGAACAACCCGCCGCGTCAGAAGGGCATGAGCCTGGCCGAGTACATCGAGAGTGCCGAGGCGCTCGACTACGGCATCATGGACGAGCACCGGCGCCGGGTGGAGACACTGGTCGAGGACCCCGAGACGGCCGAGATCCTCAAGCCCTATTACCGCTACATCTGCAAGCGGCCCTGCTTCCACGACGAGTACCTCTCGGCCTACAACAGCCCCAACGTCACCCTCATCGACTGCCCGGCCGGCATGGAGCGCATCACCGCAGCCGGCCCCGTCGTGAACGGCGAGCAGTACGAGGTCGACTGCATCATCTACGGCACCGGCTTCGAGCCCGAGCGCACGCCCCTCTACCGGCGGGCCGGCCACGACATCGTCGGGCGGGGCGGCGTGACCCTGGCCGAGAAGTGGGCCGACGGGGCGTCCAGCCTCTACGGCATCATGAGCCGCGGCTTCCCCAACCTCTTCCTCATGCCGGCGCCCACCCAGCAGGCCGTGGTGACGGTCAACTACACGCAGCTGGCCGTGGCCGGCGCCGAGTTCGTCACGGGCGCCATCTCGCTCCTGCGCAAGCAGGGCGTCGAGGCCTTCGACGTGAGCGCGCAGGCCGAGGAGGCCTGGACCCAGAAGGTGGTCGACACCTTTGTGGCCGGGACGTCCGTCATGGCCGCCTGCACGCCGTCGCGCATCAACAACGAGGGGCACCCCGAGACCATCAACCCGCGCGACGGCAACTACGGCGGCGGGTTCGGCGACTGGTTCGGCTACCGCGACCTCCTCGAGAGCTGGGTGGCCGACGGCCGTTTCGAGGGACTGGAGCTCGAAGTCCCCTCGAGCGCGCCGTGAGCACGCGCCAGCGCGTCGCCGTCGTCACCGGCGGCGGGGGCGGCATCGGCGGCGCCATCGCCGAGGACCTCGGCCGCAGCGGCTGGTTCGTCGTCACCGTCGACCCGCTGGTGACCCTCGACGGCACCGAGCAGCTGGCCCAGTCCGAGGAGACCACGGCCGGGCGCATCAACGCCGCCGGCGGCTCGGCCCGGGCCTCGTCGGCCTCGGTCACCGACGGCGAGGCGCTGCACGCCCTCTTCGGCGAGCTGGCCGCCGAGCGCGGCGGCCTCGACGCCGTGGTCAACGTGGCCGGCATCACCCGGCAGAGCTACTACGCCCGCGGCACCGAGGAGGACTGGCTGGCCCTGCTCGACGTGCACCTCGGCGGCTACCTCAACGTGCTCGAGGCGGCGCTGCCCCTCATGGCGGCGGCCGGGCACGGGCGCATCCTCGGCATCACGTCCGGCTCGGGCTGGCGGGCCGCCGACGCCGGCGGCTACAGCGCGGCCAAGCGCGTCGTCGCCTCCCTGACCTGGCAGCTGGGCCGGCTGGCGCCCCCCGGCGTCACCGTCAACGCCATCTCGCCCATCGCCAACACCCGCATGGTGCAGGCCGCCCTGGCCCGGGCCCAGCAGGAGGGCCGCAAGGGGGGCGGGGGCGGACTGACCCTCAACTCCATGCCCGGACCCGAGGACATCGGGCCGCTCGGCGCCCACGTCGTGGGCGACGGCTTCGGCTGGTGCAGCGGGCAGGTGCTCTTCGCCGGCGGTCCCGAGGTGGCCGTGGTCGACCAGCCCCGCCTCATCGAGGTCGTGCGCACCGCCGACGCCGCCTCCCTGGCCGGCGTGCTCGATACGGTCGTCCCCCGCGCCTTCGCCGACGCCGAGACGAAGCAGACCAGCGACGGCGGCAGCAATCCGCGCTTCGCCGGGATCTTCGCCAGCGCGACGCCCGCCGAGCCGACTGCGGCGCCGCCCGTCCGGTCCTGCGCCATCGTCAGCGACCGTCCCCAGCTGGCCGCCGCGCTCGCCGTCGCCCTCGATTCCCGCGGCCATCGCCTGCCGCCGGACCGAGCCGGCCCGCGGCTTCGACGGCGCGGCCAAGAGCCTGCAGACCGCCGTGGACAGTGCCGGACCCGCTCGACGCGGTCGTGGTGGCGCTCGAAGGCCACCCGCGCACCTCGAGCGCGCTCGAGGGCTGGGAGCACGTGCTGGCCGACCACCGCGGCCTGCTCGAGCCGCTGCACGACGACGCCTCCTGGTCGCGCGCCGTGGCCGACTACGCCGAGGCGGCCGATCGTCCCGTCCGCCTCGTGGTCCTGACCGATGCCACCAGCCCGGCCGGTCGCAGTCGGGCCCAGGCCTCGGCCCAACTGGCCCGCGTCGCCGCGGCCGGGACGAAGAACCGGGTGACCGCGCTCACGGCCGGCCTGGAAGCCTCGGGGCCGGCGGCCAATCAGGCCGCCGGCGAACTGGCCGCCCACCTCCTCGCCCATCCCGACAGCGCAGCACTGGCCGGGGCCGAGATGGTCGTGAGCGAGAAATGGCTCGGGCTGCGCAGCCACCCGCGCCCGATCGGCACCGTGACCTACGGCGGACCCGCCATCCCCGATTGGCTCGACGGCAGCCTGCGCGAGATCGTGGGCGCCACCGGCCCGCTCGCCGCCACGGAGATCTGATGACCGACACGAAGCCCACCCGCGTCGTCGACGCGCACGTCCATCTGTGGGACCCCGCCAACAAGAGCTGGTACCCGTACCTCTCCATGGCGCCGTCCCACGGCGGGACCGGCGACGCCGCGCGGATGAACCGGCGCTTCGACGTGGAGACGTACCGGGCCGAGTCGGCCCAGTGGAACGTCGAGAAGTTCGTCAACGTCGCCGCGGCCACCGGGCCCAACTCGGTCGAGGAGACCATCGAGCTCGACCGGACGGCCGAGGCCGACGGCGGGCCCGACGCCATCGTGGGTGGGCTGCCGCCCACCGAGACTGTGGCCGACGCCGTCGCCCTGCTCGACCGCCAGATGACGGCGCCCCGCTTCCGCGGCGTGCGCCCCATGGGCCCGCTGAGCCATCCCGTCCCCGACCCGGCGGTGCTGGGCGCGCTCGAAGAGCGCAACCTCGTCTTCGAGCTCATGACCCACCCCGACCTGCTGGCCGCGGCCGCCGCCGAGCTCGCCGGCTTCCCCGACCTGACCGTCGTGGTCGAGCACACCGGCTGGCCCCGCTCGGACTCCGACGAGGAGTTCGCGCTCTGGACCGACGGCATCGACGCCCTGGCCGCCCTCGGCGACAACGTGGTCTGCAAGCTCTCCGGCCTGGCCATGCCCCTGGGTTCCATGCGGGCCGAGGCCATCGCCCCCTGGGTGGAGCACGCCCTCGCGGTCTTCGGTCCCGCTCGCTGCATGTTCGCCAGCAACTTTCCCGTCGACGCCATGGCCGGCACCTTCGACGAGCTCTACGACGGGTTCGTCGCGGTGACGTCGGGGCTCGACGACGCCTCGCGCGACCTGGTGTTCGCCGGCACGGCGGAACGCATCTATCGCCTGTGAGGCGATCCCTCCCCCGATATTGATCGCCGAACATCCCCACTGGAGAATTGAGTGTGAGCACGACGTCGACCGAACCTGACGTGGACCGGTTCCGCAAGGAACTGCGGGCCTTCCTCGACGAGAACCTGACCCCCGAGGTCGCCGAGGCCGGTCAGCACTCCGTGGAAGGCAACCTCGAACTGCTGCGGGCCTGGAACCGCACGCTGGCCGACGCCGGCTGGGCCGCTCCGTCGTGGCCGGTCGAGCACGGTGGCCGCGGCGCCGGCGTGGCCGAGCAGCTCGCCTACATGGAGGAGACCAGCCGCCTGCGCGCGCCGGGACCGGTCAACGTGATCGGCGTGTCCAACATCGCCCCGGCCATCATGCAGTTCGGCACGCCCGAGCAGAAGGAGCGGTTCCTCCAGCCCATGCTCCGGGGCGACGAGATCTGGTCGCAGGGCATGTCCGAGCCCGACGCCGGCTCCGACCTGGCCTCGCTGCGCACCGCCGCGGTCGAGGACGGCGACGACTTCGTGATCAACGGGCAGAAGACCTGGAACTCGCTCGGCCACGTGGCGGACTGGTGCCAGCTCTACGTGCGCACCGACCCGACGGCCAAGAAGCACGCCGGCATCACCTGCTTTCTGGTCGACCTGCGCACGCCGGGCATCGAGGCCCGGCCGCTGACCACCATCACCGGCGCCCAGACCTTCGCCGAGCTCTTCTTCACCGACGCCCGCATCCCCCGCTCGGCCATGCTCGGCCCGCTGCACGCGGGGTGGTCGGTGGCCGTGACCACCCTGAGTTTCGAGCGGGCCGGCGTGGCCCGCCTCCACCTCTCCTTGGCCAACCGGCTCGACGAACTGCTGGCCGACCCCCGGGCGGCAGAGGGCCGTCGGGACCCGGTGCTCCGCCAGCGCCTGGCCGGCGTCTTCGCCGGCATCCGCGCCATGCGCTACCTCACGGAGCGCTCGTTCGCCGATCCCTCGGCCGCCAATGCGGCCGGCAGTCTGGCCAAGTTGTCCTGGGCCCGCTGCGACCAGGAGCTGGCCGACCTGGCGGTGGACTTGATCGGACTCGATGCGCTGCTCGCCCGCGACTACTGGGCGCTGAACCTGCTCGGGGTGCGTCAGGCCTCCATCGCCGGCGGCACCACCGAGATCAACAAGACCGTGGTCGGCGAGCGCGTCCTCGGGCTGCCCCGGTGACCCGCATCGGATCGACGAACCCCGCCCATTCGACGGCGCGGGCCCGTATGACAGACTCCCGACGCACCCAGATCGCAGCACCGCAGTAAGGCACCAGCCCGTCGTCCCAATCGACGCGACGGACGCACGAGAACGAGGAGCACATGGCGCGAGTCCCCATTGAGGAAGGGTTCTTCCGGATCCCCGACGACCCGGCCGAGCAGCCTCGCCTGCTCGGCAGCCGCTGTCCCGCTTGCGGCGAGGTGTTCTTTCCCCGCCGTCTCGTCTGCGCCAAGTGCCTGCACGAGGGCACCGAGGACATGGAGCTCTCGACCCAGGGCGTGATCTACACCTGGACCTACTGCCACGTGCCCGCTCTTCGGCAAGAAGGACGCCGATGTCGCCGGCTACGGCGTGGCCCAGGTGGACCTGCCCGAAGGTCCGCGCGTCCAGTCGATCCTCTCGGGCGAGCGGGACGACTTCGCCATCGGCATGCCGGTGCAGATCGACCTCGAGACGCTCCGCACGAACTCCAACGGCGACGACGTCGTGATCTACCGCTTCCGGCCCGCCGACGCGGCGCCGAGTGGCACGGCGCAGTCGTGAACCGCGGCCTGAAGTTCGAAGGCGTCGCCGTGGCCGGCATCGGCATGGTCCGCTTCGGCATGTTCCGCGACATCCCGAGCGCCCATCTGGCTCGGGACGCCGGGCTCCTGGCCCTGCACGATGCCGACATGACCCTGGCCGACGTCGACGAGGCCTACGTGGGTTACATCCAGCCCGCCTCCATGCTGGGCATCAAGGCCATGAAAGAGCTCGGCCTGACCGGGCTCCCGGTGACCCACATCGAGAACGCGTCGGCCACCGGGCTCGTCTCCTTCCGCGAGGCCGCCTGGGCCGTTTCCTCCGGACGGGCTGACGTGGCCATGGCGCTCTGCTTCGACAAGTTCACCGACATGACGGGCACCGGAGGCCGCGGCGCCGGGCGCGACCAGATCGACGCCCCCATCCTGCCCGCCGCCTACTTCGCCCTCTGGGCCCAACGGCGCATGCACGACCGAGGCACGACGCCGGAGCACTTCGCCACCATCGCCGCCAAGAACTGGAACTACGGAGCGGCCTGCCCGTTCGCCCATCGGCGCTCGGACCACGTGGTCACGGCCGAGGAGGTGCTGGCCGCCCGCATGGTGGCCGAGCCGCTGACCACCATGATGTGCTGCCCACCGGACGACGGCGCCGCCTGCATCATCGTGGCCCGCGAGGACCTGGTGCGGCAGCGCCAACCGGACCGCCCGCTCGTCCGGGCCCTGGCCTCGGCGCTGATGTCGGAGACCTACACGCCGGGCCACACCTTCGTCGGTCCGGTCGTCGGCCCATCGAGCATGACCCGGAACACGGCCAACGAGTGCTACGAGGCAGCCGGCCTCGGTCCCGAGGACGTCAGCGTGGCCTACTGCCACGACGCCTTCGTCAACGAGGAGCTCGAGTACTACGAGCTGCTCGGGTTCTGTGCCGAGGGCGAGGCCGAGAAGCTCGTCGTCGACGGCGAGACCGGGCCGGGCGGACGCATCCCCTTCAACACGGACGGCGGGCTGATCGCCCGCGGCCATCCCGGCGGTCCGACCGGTGTGGCCCAGCTGCACGAGGCCGTGCTGCAGCTGCGGGGCGAGGCCGAGGGCCGCCAGGTCGAAGGGGCCCGGGTGGCCTTGGCCCACCTGGTCGGCGGGGGCAGCATCGCCACGGTCAACCTATTGGGCGTCGACAGGAGTGCACCATGACAACGAGTGACGAACGCAGGGCCGCCGGCCGGGAGATCCAGGGCCAGCTGTGGCCGGCCACGCTGACAGCGCCGACCGGGCAGTTCCCGGCGGCCAAGCTGGCGCCGGACTACTACGACCACGTCCAGCAGAGCGCCTTCGGTGACATCTGGACCCGGCCCGGTCTCTCGGTGCGTGACCGCTCGATGATCACGGTCGCCGTCCTGGCCTCGCTCGGCCAGCCGGAGGAGCTCCGGGCCCACCTCGCCGGTGCGCTCAACGCCGGCCTCAGTCGGGAGGAGATCGTCGAGGTGCTCATGCACATCTCGATCTACGCCGGCGTGCCGGCCGCCGGTTCGGCCATGCGGGTGGCGGCCGACGTGCTCGGGACCGACTGACCAACCCGTTCCTCGCCGACCGCCGGACCTGGCGCCAGGTACCGCGGGCGCGTCGACTTCCTTCAGCTCCCGGCCGACGGGTCCCAGTGCAGGGCCACGTCGCCCTGCTGCTCGGCGAACGTGACCAATTCGCTCCAGTCCGCGTCACCCAAGCCCCTGATCGACCGCCAGGTCGAGCACGCCGCGCACGGCCGCGGCCACCGGCGTCGGCACGCCCAGGGCTTCGCCCGAGTCCACGATCAGCCCGGCGTCCTTGGCGGCCAGCGCCAACGCGAACTGCGTCGGCCTTCCCCGACCGTCGATCGTCTCGACCTGACGGTCGATGAAGAAGTTGGACGCGCCGGCCGTGCGCAGGATCTCCACGGCGTCTTGCACCTCGATCCCCGCCTTGGTGGCGAAGGACAACCCCTCCAGGCTGACCCAGGTGGTGGTGAAGGCGATGAGGCTGTTGAGCAGCTTCATCGTGTTGCCCAGACCCAGCGCCCCCACGTGGAACGTGGCCCGCCCCAGCGGCTCGAGCACCGGCTTGGACGCGCGCCACTGCCTCGTCGTCGCCACCCATCATGAACACGAGCATCCGACGCTCCGCCCCGATGGCCCCGCCGGTCAGCGGCGCCTCGACCAGGTGATGGCCCGAGCTGGCCAGCCGATCGCCCAGCTCGCGCACAACGGCCGGGCTGTTCGTCGAGAGGTCGACCAGGATCGACCCGGGCAGGGGCGGCGGACGCCCAGGCGTCGGCCACCGCGTTGACCACGTCGGGAGTGGGCAGGGACAGCAGCGTGATCTCGGTCTGGCCGGCCAGCGACGCCACGTCGGACGCCGCCGTGGCTCCGGCGATCGCCCGCATGGCTGCTGCGTCGAGGTCGAACACGACCACCTCGTTGCCGTCGGCGACCAGGTTCGTCGCGATGCCCCTGCCGATGTTGCCCAACCCGATTACGCCGATCGGCATCGTCCCTCCTCGAGCTCCATAGTCCCTGGCAGAGCCCCCAGAGCGCTCGCCGACCGAGAGCGTATAGTGAAAGCTGACTCGAGTGTCAGGGATCCTGGGGGGTCAGTGATGGGACTGCGCGATCACGTCATCTGCGACAGCGATCTGCACGTGATGGAACCGCCGGATCTCTGGGAGCGCTACATCGACCCGGCCTACGCCCATGCCGCGCCTCGTGGGCTCTCGGAGATCCAGCGCGACATGCGGGTCCGGGTCAAGAACCACACGATGCTCCGCATGGGGGCCACCCGACCGCAGCGGGTCGAGGGACGGAAGACCGGCTGGCAGCCGCACCACGACAACGTGTACGCCGCCTCGGAGGCCCGAGGCTGGGACGCACAGTCGCAGGTCGAGGCCATGGACGCCGAGGGACTCGACCTGGCCGTCCTCTATCCCTCCCGCGGCCTGTTCGTCCTCGGCCTCGACTCGTCCGAGCAGATCGGCAGCGACGGCCTCGAGCCCGAGTTCGCCAGCGCCATCGCCCGGGCCTACAACGACTGGATGAAGGACTTCTGCGACTTCGCGCCCGACCGCATGTTCGGCGCGGGGATGGTGGCGGCCCACGACGTGAGCGGTGCCGTCGAGGAGGCCCGCCGCTGTGTCGAGGAGCTCGGCTTCAAGGCCATCTTCCTGCCTCCGGCGGCAGTGAACCGCCGGCCCTGGTACCACAAGGCCTACGACCCGCTGTGGGCCGAGATCGAGCGGCTCGGCGTGCCCCTGGCCTTCCACGGCGGCGGCCAGACCTACCTGACTCCCGACTTCGGGCTCGAGGTGCTGGACCGCCTCATGCTGTGGCACACCTTCAGCCAGCCGCTCGGCATCCAGTTCGTGACCGCCTGCCTCTGCGGTGGCGGCGTGCTCGAGCGCTTCCCGAACCTCAAGGTCGCCCTGCTCGAGGGCAACTGCTCGTGGGCCCCGTGGTTCATGTACCGGCTCGACGAGCACTGGGAGTGGACGGGCTGGTACGAGGCGCCGGACCTCACGATGCCGCCGTCGGAGTACTTCAAGCGCAACTGCTGGATCTCGGTCGAGGCCGACGAGCACACGGTCCCCCACTTCGTGGAGACCTTCGGCGACGAGCGGGTGATCTTCTCGACCGACTACCCCCACGGCGACTCCAAGTTCCCGCACGCCGTCAACGCCTTCGACAAGCTCCCGCTCAGCGAGGAGAGCAAGGCCCGGATCGTGAGCACCAACTGGGCCGCGCTCTACGACATCCCGCTGGTCAAGAAGAGCTGAGCTCGACCTTCATCGCTCCCGAACTGCCGGAGCGGCTCAGAGTTCCCAGGCCTCGCCTCGGCCGTTGGCCTCGAAGGCCTTGTACAGGGCGGCGCTCGTCCTGCTGGCGTGAATGGGCGGTAGTGGTCACTGCCCCGCTCCCGGACGAAGATCGGGGTCCCCGTCCACCCGGTCCGAGCGGAACTTCTGGTGCAACAAGGTGCGGACCAGCACCTTGTTGGTCGGTGTCGTCGGCAGCGCCGTGCTCAGCCGCACGTAGCGGGGCCGCCACTTCTGACTCAGGTCGGGCTGGTCGTCCAGCCACTTGGCAAACGTGGCGCCGTCGAAGGTCGCGCCCTTCCCGCAGCACGAGCGCGCACATCACCTGGTCACCCGAGTCCGGCTCGGGCACGCCGTAGACCGACGCCAGAATGAGGTCGGGGTGGCGGGCGATGATCGCCTCGATCGGCGTGGCCGGGAAGTTCTCGCCGTCGACTCTGAGCCAGTCCGAGGTCCGCCCGGCGAAGTAGACCCAGCCGTCCTGGTCGACGTAGCCGAGATCACCGCTCCAGTACCAGCCATGGCGCGTGGTGCGTTGCATCGCTTCGTCGTTGCGGTAGTAGCCCTCGAAGGGACCCACGCCGAGGGTGTTGACGATCTCGCCCACACTGCGGTCGGCGTTGGTCAGCCCGCCCTCGGCGTCGAAGACCGCCCGCGGGACCTCATTGCCCTCTTCGTCGACGACCTTGATCCCCTCTCGGAGACGCCCGATGGAAGTGGGTGGACGAGCTCCCGTCCGATCGAGCGCGATGCCGCCCTCGGTCGAGCCGAAGACGTCGATGATCCGTACGCCGAAGCGTGTCGCTGCCTCCTCGATGACGCGGGGCGAGCCCTCGTTCCCGAAGGCCACCCGCAACGGAGTTGTCGGCGTCATCGGGATGCGCCGGCGTGGCCAGGATGTAGGTGAGCACCTTGCCCGTGTAGTTGAACCAGGTGACGCCGTAGTGCCGGACGTCGGGCAGGAACCGCGACGCGCTGAAGCGGCGGGCCAGGGACAGTGATGCGCCGGCCACGAGCGCCGGAGCCAGTCCGGACATCAGCGAGTTGGTGTGGAAGAGCGGCATGGCCGCGTAGCCGACGTCGTCGGGCGTCAGTTCGAGCATCATGGCCATCCGGTGACCCGTGGTGAGGAGCCGGTACTGCGTGCAGCGCACCGCCTTCGGGGCGGCCGACGTGCCGGAGGTGAAGAGCAAGGCCCACAGGGCATCGACCTCGGGCTCTGCCCGAAGTCGATGCTCCATCCGTCCCAGCAAGGCGCCCGGCTTGCGTCCTCGAGCGCCGAGGCCAACGACTCGCCTATCAGCCGGCGGATCGTCCTCGTCGGCAAAGCGCTCGGAGACCAGGACACCGCCCGCCAGGTCGAGGCCACTGATCGCCAGCTCGAAGCTGGGCCTGGTGCCGCGGTTCGGTGATCACGAACTGCACGTCCGTGTGTACGATGTCGCGGGCGAGGTGCTCTCCGACCCTGGTGTGATTCAGACCGGCCACGGCCACGCCGGCCAGACCGGCGCCGCACAGTGCGAAGACGTAGTCGGGGGTGTTGTCGAGCAGAAGACCGACGTGCGGAGGACGGTCCGGATCGAGGCGAGCCCGAAACAGCGCAGCGAACCGCTCTGCTTCGCCCAGGAGCTCAGCGTGCGTCCAGACCTGGTCGCCGAAGCGCAGGACGGGGCGGTCGGCGCTGCTGGCGTCCGTCCCGTTCCGACGCAGCAGGGCGGCGGTGTTCGGAGCCGGAAGCGGCACTTCGGCCAGCGCAGGAGCGAAGGTCTGGTGCACCTCATCGGACATCGCCGCAGCATACCGAGACACATTCCTCGCTGATCAACCCGAAGACCCACGCATCGGGCGTTCGGCCTACCATGGCGCGAGACGACTCGACTCCATGGGATGGCGTGAATTTCCGATGACCAACGGCAATCTGGACAAGCTCTTGATCGGCGAGGACAACACGATCCCGCGTGCCCGCTACACCAGCGCGGAATTCGCCGAGTTGGAGTTCGACCGCGTGTGGTCCCGCGTCTGGCAGGTGGCGTGCCGGGAGGAGGAAGTCGGCGAGGTCGGGGCGTTCCTCGAATACCTCGTCGGCGATCAGTCGATCCTGGTCGTCCGCTCGGATGCGGAGACCATCAAGGCCTTCCACAACACCTGCCTGCACCGGGGCACCCGCCTGGCCGACGGAACCGGGCTCTTTTCCCGACGCCTGCATCCGCTGCCGCTATCACGCCTGGCGCTACGACCTCGACGGCACGCTGGTCGAGGTCGTGGACCAGGACGAGTTCGATCCGATCCCGCCCGGCACCGGGCTCAAGGCGGTCCAGGCCGAGTGCTGGGGCGGCTTCGTGTGGATCTGCCTCGATCCGGGCGCGCCACCGCTCCTCGAGTTCCTCGACCCGCTGCCGGCTCTCCTCGCCCCATATCACCTCGACCGCCTCCGCATCCGCACCTACCTCTCGACCGTGCTGCCGGCCAACTGGAAGGTGGCCGTCGATGCGTTCAACGAGGGCTACCACGTGCAGGGCACCCACCCCCAGCTCCTGCCCTGGACCGACGACGTGAGCCTCGACTACGAGCCGTCTGGGCGTCCACGCCCACTACGGGCGCCTGCCCGAACTCTCGCCGCCAGCTTCGACCCAGTCCTCGCCTCGGGCTCTCCGAGGACGAGTACGACGAGGGCGAGATCCTGGAGAACTTCGTCCGGGGGCTGGGCGGCCTCTTCTACCGCGACGAGAGCGCCCTGGTGGAGGAGATCCGGGCCAATCCACGCGACGACGAGAGCATGTTGAGTCGCTACCAGAGTGGCCGGCGGGAGCTCCTGGTCGAGCCGTGGCGTGGACGTGGACGGCTTCACCGACGACCAGCTCACGAGCGCGGAGGACGTCCACTTCTTCCCCAACATGGTGGGACCGATCTATCCCGGTATCGCCATCCTGTTCCGCGTGCGACCCAACGGAACCGATCCGGACAGCTGCATCAAGGACACCTGGTTCCTCCAGTGGCCGTCCGAGGACAAGCCGTTCGAGCGAGCAGGGCGTCGTTTCTTCCCCGACTGGACCGAGCGAGACTGGGGCGAGATCACGAATCAGGACTACGCCAACATGGAGCATGTCCAGATCGGGATGAAGTCACGGGGAGGGCCACCACTCCGGCTCAACCGCCGGCAGGAGAGCAACCTGCTCCACATGCACCGGATGATCGACCGTACCTCACCGGCGGTTGATCGTCGGCGCTGTACTTGGCCCGTCTCTCGGCACTCTGACCGCAACCGGAGTCTCTTTCCTCGTACTCAGAGCGTGCGGTAGAGGCCCCCGTCGACCGGGATCTGCGCCCCGTTGACGTAGCTGGCCGCCTCGCTGGCCAGGAAGATGCAGGCGCCCACGACGTCCTCGGGCCGACCCATCCGCTTCATCGGGTTCCCCGCGGCGATGCGCGCCTTGACCTCCTCGGGCCAGCCGCGGGTCAGATCCGTTTCGGTGGCGCTCGGGAGGACCAGGTTGGCTCGAACCTTCGGGGCCCAGACGCCGGCCAGGCCGAGGGTCAGCGCATTGAGGGCAGCCTTGGCCATGGCGTAGGGCAAGTCCGTTGGCGTCGGGCGCTGCGAACCGACCGATGAGACGTTGATGATCGAGCCGCCGTCGCCCTCTGCCATCCGGGTGCCGACGAGGGCGCTCAGGCGGAACGGTCCCTTGGTATTGATGGCCTGCACCTTGTCGTAGAGGTCCTCGCTCACCGGAGGCGAGGTCGGCGATAGGCGGGGGACATGCCGGCGTTGTTCACCAGCACGTCGCACCGCCCGAATTCCGAATACACGGCGTCCACGAGGTTGTCGCAGTCCTCCCACCGACCCACGTGGCAGGCGACGGGCATGGCCCGACGACCCGTCGCCGCGGCGATCTCGCCGGCCGCCACCTCGCAGTTCTCCAGCTTGCGACTGGCGATCACCACGTCGGCACCGGCTGACGCCAGACCCTCGGCGACTGGCCCGCCCGATCCCCCGGCTGCCTCCGGTTATGACGGCGACCTTGCCACGCAGGTCGAAGAGTTCCTCAGGTGTCTGCATAGTCCCCTCATGTTGACGCAGACACCGACCACCGGGAAACCGGGCTGCTCCGTCACGCGAAGGCGTCCTCCGAAAAGGGGTCCATGGTGACCGGACCATTGCTCGCAGAATCAGCTCAAGCCAAAACTCCTGCATAGACTGCAATTGCCATTGCAGGTCAAGGCGCAGGGTCGTTGTGCCGATTCTCAGTCAATGGAGGCGAAGTCGGCGGAACGCCACGTTTCTGGCATTTACACCAAGGTGCTGGTGCAGCTCTTGGTCGAGACGATGTCGGCTGGCACCATCCAAGACCTGTTTCGTCGGGCCGGTGAGACCAGAACCATCGACGAACTGTCCGACGTTGGCTCCTGGACTTCCTACACGCAGTTCCGGAGCCTCCTCGAGCAACGGCGCCTCCTCGACAACAAGAGTCTCCTCGGGCAGGGCCAGGTTCTGGTCCAACCCCAGCACACCTGGGAGATGTCCCAATCGGCGCGGACCCTCGGATCCCCGGGAGAACTCATGGCCGGTGGCACTGAGTTCAACCCCCTCGATGCCAATTCGGCGCTACGAGAAGACCGAGGTGGCGTCGAACGAATGGATCATCGGAGAGTGGTTCGAAGAGCCCTTCGAGCCGTTCCCCGAATTCTGCGACTTTGTCGCCGTGCAACTCTCTCTGGTCCCCGTGATCTTCAGGCTTCCGTTGGGCGAGGTGATCGAGGAGCAGTGCCAGTGTCGGGGGGACGACAAGTGCGTGTTCCGAATTCGTTGGCAGAAGCCCGACATAGAAGTGAACAAGACGGAGCAGTATCGGGCCCGTGCCGAGGTGGCGGAGGGCCGGCTCGAACAGGTCCAGGACATGATCACCGCGCTTGCGTCCAATGAACGCCACGAAGATGTTCTTAAGGGGTTCGTCGGCTCACTGTTGCGCAGTGCGGTCGGCGCGAGCGGCGCTCTGCTCGTCATCGAGCCCCGAGCTGGAATGCCGCGGTCGCTCTATTCCGAAGGATTCGCTCAATCCGATGTCGAAACCATTGCCGACGACCTGCTGGCCGGTGGAGTCGCAATGGCGAACGTCATGGCTGTCGAAGTCACCTCGGCTCGGCATCACTATGGATACCTCGCTGTCGACAAGGGCGGTGGGGTATTCCTCGAACTCACGCACACCACACTCCAGACCTATGCCCGGTTGGCCGCCGCCGCGCTCGACACGGCAAACGCGCTCGAGGAGGCTCGGAGCCAGGCCAAGACCGCCCAGGTGCTGTTGGACTTGGCGACATCGCTCACGGAGATCGTGAGCTCCCAAGAAACTGCCTCGAGGGTTGTCCGCGCCGTGCCGGACATGATCGACTGCGACCGGGCGGCGATCTTCCTGAACGACGTTGATCCGCTCGGAGTCCAAAGCGACGGATTCAGCCTGGCCGGATCGATCGGGCTGAGCGACGAGGAGCTGGCCACCATCAAGGCGCATCCGCACGACACGCCACCGCCCGACCTCGTGCTGGAACAAGGTCTGGAGCGAACGACCTCTTCCAAAACCGACAGCGTGGCCTCGGTCGCGGCCCCGATTGTCGTGGCCGGCGAACGCATCGGCTTCATCGTGGCCGGCGTGACCTCGGATCCCGAGCGCCTGGCCATCACCCCGAAGTTGGCGACTCGGATGAAGGGTCTTGCCGCACAAGCCTCCACCGCAGTCGCCAACGCTCGCCTGGTAGAGCAGATCCGATTTCAGGCTATGCATGATGCACTCACCGGGCTGCCCAATCGCTCCTTGATCCTGGACCGCACCGAGCAAATGCTGGCTCGGGCTCGGCGGGCGGATACTCAGGTCGCAGCCCTCTTCATCGATCTCGATGGATTCAAGGACGTCAATGACGATCTTGGACACGAAATTGGTGACCAGCTTCTTCAAGTGGTCGCCGAACGCATCACGGTGGCGATGCGCGGCAGTGACAGCGTTGGGCGCCTCGGTGGAGACGAGTTCGTCGTGCTGGTGGATGGCAGCAGCATGGATGTCGGCCCCGAGCTGGTCGCCGAACGCCTCCTCGACCTGCTCCGGGCACCGTTCGAGCTGGCGAGTTTTCCCGGCGGACCTCTGACGCTGACGGCCAGCATCGGCATTGCCACAGGCTCACGAGCCTCGGCCAGTGAGCTCCTCCGCGATGCCGATATCGCCCTCTACCAGGCAAAGGGATCTGGCAAGAATTGCTTCGTCGCGTTCGAGCCCGAGATGCACACTGCCGTGCAGGACCGCCACCTGCTCGAGATGGACCTGAGGGACGCCCTGGCGCTTCGCCAGTACCACCTCGTGTATCAACCGATCTTCAATCTGGTCGGAGGGCAGACCACGGGCTTCGAGGCCCTGCTCCGCTGGGACCATCCCGAGAGGGGGACGGTCCAGCCGGGCAACTTCATCTCCATTCTCGAGGACTCGGGGATGATCGTCGAGGTTGGACGGTGGGTACTCGACGAGGCATGCCGTCAGGGTGCCCGGTGGCACTCCGCCGGACACAAGATCGGCGTCTCGGTCAACGTTTCCTGTCGTCAGCTGGAGACGGACACCTTGGTCAACGATGTCCAGACGGCGCTTGCGTCCTCAGGATTCCCAGCGTCGTCACTGACGCTCGAGATCACAGAGACCGCAATCATCAAGAATGTCGCAGCCGTTGTCTCTCGCCTGTCCGCCCTAAGGGCAACGGGAATCCGTATCGCAATCGACGACTTCGGGACGGGATACTCGTCTATTGCATATCTCCAGCAGTTCCCGGTCGACACCCTCAAGATCGACCGGTCATTCATCTCGACCATGGCTGGTTCGTCCGAGTCAGGGACACTCATCCGCACTCTGGTCCAACTGGGCAAGACCTTGGGGCTCGAGACTGTGGCGGAAGGGATCGAGGAGACCGAGCAGTATGAACAACTGGAGCGGGAACACTGCGACAGCGGTCAGGGCTTCCTCTACGCTCGACCTCTCGAGGTAGATGCGGTCGAGGACTTTCTGCGCTGCTGCACGCACGACACCACCCGTGCTCGCCGGGTGCGGTCAGACGTTGACGTCGAAAGCGATCTGTCCGTCCGCTAAACACTTCGCAGTTGTAGAGCTTTTAAGGCAATCAAGCCATCCTGGTACCCTTACCTTCTGATCCGTAGCGCCAGCGGAGGCCTTGGACACGCGATGAAAAACGTTGTCCACAGACGCCACTTATCCCTCTGAACTGGGGCTATATGGTCTTTCTTCGACGGTCAGGGGATGACATCGAAGGACAGCAATTGCCGGTTATTAACGCCGTTTGGTTCTCAATCGGTTCTCAAAACTCGCCTTCTGGCCGTCTCACACCGATCGTGAACAGCCGACGTTGCTACGACGCCCGGAGGAATAGTGCGTATCGCAGTTCCAATCGATCCGGGTCGGGCTTTGAAGCACGGCTACGCGGTGTGTTGATCGTCGTGCCGTGCATCTTCGGAATCTCAAATTCAACATTAAGAGGCTTTTCATGGGAGGTCTTGGGGGCGTTGTGACCGTTGCGGGCGCGGTTGCTATGCCTTGGACCGTGCCGCTCGCGGTCCTGTACTCGTTGGCGGTTTTCGGTGGGTCGGCAACGGTCGCCGTCACAGAAGATGAGGCAACCGTTTTGTGGGGAATGTGGCAGCACCGACTCGAAACGGATGACACCATCGCCGCCGATGAGGCACTGGGAAGGGTCAATGACGAGCGCGATCAGTATGGGCGGCTCCCAATCAAAACCAAGGCATTTGAAGCAATTCTCGGAAATCTTGTTGCTCTAGGTTGTACCGAGAAAACGGCTGATGGCAAACGTTGGCACCTTTGTGAAAAGGTCAAGGTCGGTAGGCCCAAATGACCCCGGTGCCTGGACACTGGTCTGGTAGCGGCAACTCCAACTCGGTTCCACCTGAGACCAGGCTCGTGAGGCTGCGTTGCCTCGCTCCTGGAATACGGTCGGCCGTCGGCGGCCAGCACAACGAACCAGTGGCGAGCGTAGCTCAACCTCTCCCTGGGGCCTGAACATGAGCCAGCTGTCACGGAACCGTGCGCCATCCCCAGTTGACGCTGTGAGAAGTACGGTCAATATCGAGAATCCGGGTCATAGACACATTAGAGTCAGCCTCGGTGAGTCCCATACGACGATTCTCGGAACCTAAGAGAGTAACCGTGCCTTCTGTTCTGCAAACTCTTCGTCTGTGAGCAGACCTTCGTCTCGAAGGGCACTCAATTCTCTGAGCTGAGCCGCCATTGAATGTACGTCCGCTCGAGCGTCTTGTTCCGGACCAGGTACCGGAGCTTGAAGCTCATCCAAGAATGGCACCCCTACCTTGTGGAGCAATGGGTGGATAGCCGCTCGAACTTCATGTGGGTTGCGGCCATCAACTAGGAAGTAGGCGGCCGAGCCGTTTCGATGCCGAGCAGTCACAACTGTTTGACCCTTCGTCCCCTTCGCTGCCAACCCACCGAGAACCCCGAACGCGAGGACTGCTCCGACTTTGCGCTTGGCGACCTCGCCTCCATCGATAGTGATTCCGGCGCAATCCCCCCAACGGATTCCACGCCGATACCCCGGAGCGTTCGGTCTCACTCCGATCCCATACGCATCGAGCACCAAGCTTCCCTTGTAGGGCGGGATGTCTTCTATGAGGCCTCCAAGGTAAGACGCCAGATTGAGCACGACTGGTCGGACAGAGGGCAAGTTCGGTTGCTGCTCAAGCCGCAGACCTTCGATTTGATTTGCAAGTGCTATCCGGCGATTCACTTCTACAGAGAACTCCACTAACCCGGCGTCAACCACGTCAAATTGCCAGAACTTGTTTGGATCATCCCTCCTGGCAATTCGGACGTGGAACTTGTCCGCGGTCTTCGCTTCCCAAGTAAAGACACAGTTCTTAAGCGGTTCACCCGTCGTGAATCCACCCATTGGTCCAAGGGTGAGCGCAAAGGCAGGGCGTTTTGGGAAGTTCAGCTTGCCCTTTCGCGCGGACTTTGGGCCCAACGAACTATTTCTTCCGTCGTAGTTCTCAATTCTGTACGAAGTCTCATCCATTTCCAGGTACGCATCGTTGGGATTGCGAACATCATCAACAGATCTGTTGCTTGGATCAGTCATAGGGGTCTCCATATGGAGCTCGGGCAAGAAAACATGGTTGTAGCCACGGTCGGACTTCTGTGTCTGGCTCTCATCGGAAAACAGGGTTCATCCCTACTCGGTGGTCAAGATCCATGGCTAATCCTATTGGCATTGCGGGTCGCTTCCCTGAGATCAACCTCAACTCCAAGAACGGCGCGGTTCATTCGTGGCTCAGCAAATCGCTCACCTACCCAGGGGGTGGCGTCCTGCCGCCGACTCGGCAGGACGTTGCCACCCCTACCCCCATGAGTCTCACAATGGAGGAGGCTGGCCGGTCACGGCCGGCCTTGTTGCCAAACACCGGCACTACGACGTCGGCGGTTCCCTCCGTGGCGGTGAGTAGAGGACGACGAGGTCGCCGATCAATATCACGGCGCCGCATAGATCGTTGACGATCGTTTCAAGGGTCATCGTTCAGCGAGGCACTGGGTGCGGGTATTGCTGGGTACCAGTTCTCCGACTCGGAGTCGGTATCGAGAATCGCCCTTACCAAAGAGGACCAGGAGCCGATGCGTACCAACGCCGTGATCGGGCCCGAGGTTGCGAGCCTGCGCTCACTGAAGTGAATTCGCACCCGCCGTATTTTGGAGAGCATTCCCTCCTACTGGCGAACCCTGCAATGAATTCGATCCCGCAGGCTGCACTGGGCAATCTGTGCCGCCACCTCCCGCACGGGACCGCCCATAGGCGGAGCCATCTGTCTCTCCAGCTTGCCCACCGTCGTTGTACCAATCCTGCAGGAGGTTGACCGCAAATCCAGCCCCATTACCTAGTGGCGCAGATAGCCCGCCAATCGTTCCGTTCACGATATATCCCCCGACAGTGTGTTTCCCGCTATCGGCTTGGTATGACACGAGTCCCCCAATTAGTCCTGCTGCTGGCACGATTATGGGCGAGCACACACCGAATGTGGCGGCTACGCAGACGGCGGTCACTGTGAGTACCCCTACAGCCGCACCAATTTGAACAATGCCGCGCCAATGGGAAAGAGGGTTTAGGTCGAATAGGCCAAGCGGATCGTTCAGATTGAGCGGATTGTCTCCCGCATACTCATAGGGCTGTCCCGTGATGCGCAGGTCAGGATCCTCGGTCGTAAATTGCGAGGTCGACGGGTCGTAATAGCGGGCTCGTAGATAGTAGAGACCAGATTCTGAATCAAAGTATTGCCCGCCATACAGAAGGGGCGAGCTGACGCTTCCAGTCGATGAAACAAGGCTTCCACTTGGAGAGTAGCCAAATTTCGCAACCACACTCCCGTTCGAATTGGTGATAATCCGAGTACTACCGAGCTGATCATGGTGCAGCCACGACACGGTGGAACCTGTCACCTGCTCAAGTGGTAGTCCGCCTGGTCCGTAGACGAAGTCCGTGGAGGTGCCCCCAGTCGTCTGCTGGAGCAGAAGGGGGGTCGTCGATTGCGTATCCCATGCGAATTGCGTAGTTGTCCCGGCTACGTTCTTTTCCGTCCGCAGCCCGTCGCCGTTGTAGGCATATGTGGTTGCGGTACCAGACGGAGCGGTATAGCTGGTCATTTGATTCGCTTCGTCGTACCCGTACTGACTGGGGCTTCCACCCGACGGCGACTCGAGCGTACGGTCTCCCTCCGCATTGTAGGTGAACGTTGTGGCCGAGCTCGGGGTGTTTGAGCATGTGTTGGTTGATTGGCCCGCGACGGTCCAGCACAACTGATCGGCAGCGTTGAAGCTTTGCGTGGAGGCGCCATTTTGGACGAGATCCTCCGCGCTGTCATAGGAATACGCCGTTGAGCTGCCGGCTACCGATGTACCCGGACATTGGGTCGACGTTGTGGTTCCCGAGTAGCAGAGCTGGTTTAGCGAGTTGTAGCCATACGTGGGCCCATTCGGAGCAGTCGCAGAACTGTCCGATGTGAGTTGCCCATCGGCGCTTCGAGTGTAGGTAGCGGAGAACAACGACGTCGATCCTCTTGCGTCGCTCGTGGAGGTCATCTGGTTCGCGTCGTTGTATCCGAATGTATCTACTACGGCACTCGTCGATGGCGCCGTCTCGGTCGTGAGATTGCCGTTCTGGTCGTACTTGAACTTGGTAGTGTTGCCCAGCCCGTCCGTGACGCTCGTCATCTGTCCTGCTGCGCTGTAGCCCTGGCTGACGGACTGGGCGTCCGGATAGTTGATCTGCGTGACAAGCCCTCGCATGTCGTACTCGTACGAGACTGCTCCGCTTGAACCCTCAGTAGCGGAAGTCAACTCATGCAGTGAGTTATACGCCCAATTCCAGGTCCCAGATCCGTCCGTCATCGCGATCCGCTGACCATCAGCGTCGTAGGTGATGTCCGACACGTCTGGGGTGGTCCCGTCGCTGTAGTTGATACCGGTCAGCTCGTTATCAGCGTCGTAGCTGTAAGACGTGCAACCGGTGGGGACCGAAGCTGAGCAATTTCCTCCGGGCTGCTGCAGGGTCAGTTGATTGCCATCCGGGTCGTAGGTGTACGTGGTGGCGTTCCCGAGTGCGTCGGTCACGGAGGTCTCCCTCCCCAGGGAGTCATAGCCGAATGTCTGGGTGGCGGTCCCACTGCCGTTTTTTTCGTCGTGAATGGTGCCATCGGCGTTGTAGTCAGTGGTAAGGGTGCTGCCGTCGGCCTGGGTCGTTTGAGTCAGCTCGTCATCGAGGTCGTAGCTGTACGCGGTTCGGTTCCCGCTCGGATCGATCATCAGGGTCCTGTTGCGATCGGCGTCATAGCCATATGTGGTGACGTGGTTCAGCGGATCCGTGACCGTTTGCACGTCACCGAACTCGTCGGTACCGCTGGTTCCGGGAACCACGTAGCTGTAGGTCGTCGTGTAGCTCACGGCGCACCCGCACCCGCTGACGTTGCCCTTTGGCGAAACGGACGCCAGTAGCCAGCCATCGGCGTTGTAGGTGGAGGTAGTCGTGTTGCCGAGCGGATCCTCGGTGGACGTTCGGTCACCGTGATTGTCGTACGTGTAGGTCCAGGTGTTGCTGTCCGGATCGATCATCGAAGTGAGGTCGCCCGGATCGGCGGCATTTCCGTATACGTACTTGGTCAGTTGAGTCCCTGCCGGCGAGCAGTCAGGGCAAGGTGTTGACACCGACGTCAGATTGCCGCGCGCGTCGTAGGTGTTGGTGGTGACCACGCCCTTCGGATCGGTCGACGTGAGCGGTTCGTTCAAGTCGTTGTATGTCCACTGGCTGACGCGCCCAAGCGCATCGACCTGCATCAGCATGTTCCCGGAGGTGTCGTATGCCATTCCGGTCACATTGCCGTTCGGATCGATCTCTTCAATGGGTTGACCAGTAGCGGGGTCGTAGCGATACTGGGTGGTGGCCGCCTGGGGTGTCCCGTAGCCCTGGGTTTCGGACACTCTCAGGCCATACTGGAAGCTCTCAACCGTGACATTGCCCAAGGGATCGGTCACGGTGGTGGAGCCGCCCGCTGCGGAATCAGGATCACCAGCGTAGGTGAATGCTGTGGTGCGGCCGAGGTCGTCGCTTTGTGATGTGACGCGTCCGCTGGAGTCGTATTGGTTCCCGATGCCGGGACAACTCGACGCCGCCACGCAGTTGGGATCCTTATCGGTCAGCATCTGGTGCGATGAGTTGTAGGTGTAGTCGGTGGTGCCGCCGTTGACGTCGGTCACCTGTGTCAGGTCACCCGCACTGTCGTAGGTGAAGCTCACAACGCGATTCGGGCTCACGTTGGGATCTGTCACCGATGAGATGTGTGCTCCGCTGTATTGCAGCGTCAGGGTTCTTCCCGCCTGGTCAGTCACAGTCGTCAACTGTCCATTCGTGTAGGTGAACGTGGTCGTGTATCCGTTGAGATCGCTGATGGCTGTGATCTGACCACTGGAGTTGAATGTCAGCGTTTGCTGGGCGTCGCGAGTCATCGTCCAGGTGCCATTGGAGTTAAGTGACAGTGTGGCGATTGCTTCACTCGGCGGATCCCAGTTGGTTCCGTCGTAGGTGAATACCGTTTGGGCTCCATTTTCTTCAGTGACGGTTGCCGTACTTCCGACGCTCGAGGTGGAGCCCGACGTCACCAGGTTGATTCCAAGATTGTTCGTCCATCCGTAGCCGAGAGGTCCGTTGATCGACGATTCGTTGGAATTGTAAGTGCGCGTGAATGCCAATTGGTATCCGCGCCCTGGTATCGAAATGTCGTTACTGGACGTGTACATATTACCGTTCTCGGAGTCGACCGGATCGCCGAACGCCGGATGAATGAGCGCGTTCATCAGACAGCTAAAGCACACATCACCTCCCCCTTCCATGCTGCGCGCAATCAACGCCGAATACAGCGGTTGTTGTGGCGGATCTGCGACCGCCGCGGTGGTGATCGAGGCAGTGTTGTCGTTGGTATCAGTGTCAGAGGGGTTGGTTACAGATGCCGACCCGGAATAAGTCGAAGCACCCTGGCTCGGCACTGTTCCCAGGACATAGATCACCGGAAGCGCTGCTCCAGGGGCAATCGCCGTCGATGAGGTGCAGACGGCTGTCGAGAGGTCACAGCTCCAGCCGCTTCCGCCAGCATCGGTTGGGTCAAAGGGTTCGGGGATGTTGACGGAGGTCAACCCCGAGCTGGCTTTGCCGCCGACATTACGGACAGTGACAATGAAAAGGCCGACTCCGCCAAGGCCGAATGGACCGTCATCCGTGATGTCGAGGCTCACATCTACAGCGCCCGATATCACAGGTGTCGCAATAGAAGCGGTGGTGTCATACGGATCGTCGTCACTGGCATTTGAGATTGACGCGGACGCAAATATGGATGTACCCGGTGACGTCTGTACTGGACCTGTGACAGAAATTGCGGGAAGCGATCCACCTGCGGGGACTGGCCCCGCACTTGTGCACGAGTCTTTGGAGATGTTGCACTTCCACCCGCTGCCCGAGGCCGCAGTCGGGGTAAACGGTTCTGGAATGTCCATGGTCACGGTGCCAGAGCTCGCCTTGGTGCCGCTGTTATGCGCAATGATTGTGTACGTTCCGGCGCCACCGGCCATGAACGGCTGGCCGCCGTCAGTGATGGTCAAACTGAGATCGACCGGTCCCGTCACAACATTGGATGACATCGACGCGTAGTTGTTGCTGGTGTCAGAGTCGCTCTTGTTGGTTACCGACGCACTGGCAGACACGGAGTCGGATCCCGAGGGCACGGGTCCGGTTACCGATATAGACGCAAGTGTGCCGTCAGCAGCCACAGCGCCGGTGTTGGTGCATTTGGATGAGGACACGTTGCAAGTCCAGCCCTTGCCCGATGCTGCCGTCGGTGTGAAGGGCTGCGGAATATCTACCGTTACCGTGCCGGAGCTGGCCTTGGTACCGCTGTTGTGAACGGTGAGTGCGTAGGCCCCGGTGGCACCTCGTAGAAATGGAGCGCCGGAATCGGCGATGTGTACGTTCAGGTCAACCGGTCCCGCGACTATCGGGGTGGATGCCGAGGCCGAGTTGTTTCGAGTGTTCGCGTCGCTCTTGTTAGAGACGCTCGCCGAAGCTGAAATCACAGCTTCGGGATAGTTGGTACCCACCGGGCCGCTGACGGTGATCGGGGACAGCGAGCCCTTGGAGGCCACCGACCCAGGATTCGTACAAGTTCCGGACGATACCTTGCAGGTCCAGCCCTTCCCCGAGGCAGTTGTCGGTGAGAAAGGCTCCGGGATGTCCACCGTGACTGTACCCGTACTGGCCTTTTTGCCCTTGAGATTCCGCACAGTAACGGTGTAGGAACCACTCGACCCGGCGGTGAATTCCGGACTGACCGACGCCACACTTACCGTGAGATCAACGGTACCGGGGGCAGTGACTGCAGTCGTCACCGACGCCGAGTCGTTGCTAATGTTGTCGTCGCTCGAATTGGAGACCGAGGCGGACGCCTGGACCGAGTTGGATCCTGACGGTATCGGCCCTGAGACGGTGATCGCCGGCAACGATCCGCCCGCCGGCACAGGCCCGGGGTTGGTGCAGGTCGCCGAGGAGATGTCACAGTTCCAGCCGCTGCCCGACGCCGCGTCCGTGTCGAAGGGCTCGGGGATGTTCACGGTGACGAGACCCGAACTGGCGGCTGTGCCGAAGTTGCTGACCGTGAGCGAGTAGGCGCCCGTGCCGCCGGCTACAAAGGGTGAGCTGGTGGCCGCCATGCTGAGGGTGAGATTGACCGGCACGTTTGCCGTGACGGGCGTCGTGATCGACGCCCGATTGTTCTGCGTGTCGCCATCGCTGGCGTTTGCGACCGACGCGGAGACAGACACCTCGGTGCCGTAGTCGTCGTAGTAGCTGTTCGCCACCTGGGTCGTCAAGGTGATCGTCGGCAATGCGCCGCCAGCGGAGACCGACCCAGGATTCGTGCAGAGTTGATCCTCGACGTTGCAGTTCCAGCCGCTCCCTGACGCCCCTTGCACGTCGACGGCCGCACCC
Organism: uncultured Acidimicrobiaceae bacterium; assembly: GCA_963840435.1. GTDB lineage: Bacteria > Actinomycetota > Acidimicrobiia > Acidimicrobiales > RAAP-2 > Bog-473. Next base: position 149,987 of record CAWIYY010000010.1, read on the forward strand.
GAGAGCGAGAAGTTGACGCTGACCAAGCCCGAACTGGCGGCCGTGCCGGCATTGGAGACCGTGATGGTGTCCGTTCCGGTTCCACCGGCCACCAACGGCACTCCTCCGTCCTCGAGGCTCAAGGTGAGATCGACGGGGCTGCTCGTCGTGATTGGCGTCTCGATCGATGCTGAATTGTCGCTGGTGTCGTCGTCGCTCGAATTGGCGACCGAGGCATCGACCCGCACCGACCCGCTCCCCGTCGGGGGCACCGACGCACTGACACTGATCGCCGGCAAGGAGCCCCCGGCGGGCACCGGTCCGGGGTTGGTGCAGAGTTCATTCCCGACGTTGCAGCTCCAGCCGCTCCCCGAGGCGGCCTGCATGGTGGCTCCAGAGATGGACAAGTTGACCGTGACCAAGCCCGAACTGGCTGCCGTACCACCGTTGCGAACGGTGATCGAAAAGGTGCCCGTCCCGCCCGACACCAGGGGAACCCCACCGTCTGCAACGTCGACCGTCAGGTCGGTGGGTACATATGCAGTAATTGGAGTGGTGATGGATCCCGAGCCATTGGCAGGCTCACCGTCGCTCTCATTGGAGACTGACGCGTCCATCTCGGCCTCTGATGCCCCAGAGGCCGGTATAGCCACGTTCACCGTGATGACCGGCAGCGAGCCATTGGCCGGCACAGGTCCTGGGTTACTGCAGAGGTCAATAGAGAGGTTGCAGCTCCACCCGCTTCCCGTAGCGGACTGCACGGATACTGAGGAAGTGGAGAAACTAAGCGTGACCAGGCCACTACTGTCTTGCGGACCCGTATTACGTACGAGGAGCGAATAGGAACCGGTGCCTCCTGCGACGAACGGCTGACCTTCGTCGGAGGCATTGACGGTGAGGTCCACCGGTCCAGCGACGGCAGCATCTGCGGTAGCCGTGTCATTTGCCGTGTCCGTGTCTCCGGGGTTGCTCACGGTGGCAGACGCCTCAACCATCGCCGGGGCGGCCGAAGTGATCCCGACTACGAAGTCGATGGGCGGAAGTGTGTCGCCTGACTGAACAGACTCCGCCGTGGTGCACGATGCAGCGCCGCAGCTCCAGCCATTGCCCGATGCTGCGCTCGCCGTCTGCCCAGTTGATGGAGAGAACTGGACGGTGGTCGTTCCGGAGCTGGCAGCTGACCCAGCATTGAAAACCGTCACCGAGTAGTCGCCACCCGAACTAGTCGAGAACGGTGCACCTTCTGCACTCATGGAAAGGCCGAGATCGACGCCTGCAGGCACGGTGACAGGAGTGGTGATCGAGGTAGACGTGTCGCCTGGATCGGTATCGCTGGAGTTGCTCACTGAGGCTGACGCGCCGATCGCCCCTCCGGGGGCATAGCCCACCGGCCCACCGATGGTGATCGGCGGCAACGATCCCCCCGCAGGAACGGGCCCAGGGCTGGTGCAGGTCGCCGATGGGATGTCGCAGCTCCAACCAGTTCCAGCAGCCGTTGTCGGGGAATAGGGCTCCGCAATGCTTACGATCACTAAGCCCGAACTGGCCGCCGTGCCGGTGTTATGAACAGTAGCGGTGTCCAGGCCGTTGCCACCCGCAACAAACGGCACGCCGAGGTCCGCTATGTTCACGCTGAGATCGACGGCTCCTGTCTCGACGTTCGTCTGAATCGATGCCGAGTCGTTGCTGGTGTTGTCGTCGCTCGAATTGGAGACCGAGGTATCGGCCGAGACCGAGTTGGATCCCGACGATATTGGTCCCGAGACGGTGATGGCAGGCAACGTTCCGCCCGCCGGCACAGGCCCAGGGTTGGTGCAAGTCGCCGAAGGGATGTCACAGCTCCAGCCGCTGCCCGATGCCGTGTTCGTGTCGAAGGGCTCGGGGATGTTCACGGTGACGAGGCCCGAACTGGCGGTGGTGCCGCTGTTGTGGACCGTGATGATGTCGGACCCGCTGCCTCCCGCGACGAAGGGACTTCCGCCATCGGCGATATTCACACTCAGGTCGATCGATCCCGCGATGATCGGGGTTACTGCCGAGGCAGAGTCGTTGCTCGTGTTGTCATCGCTGGGATTGGAGACAGAGGCGCTCCCCGATATCTCCTCATTGGGGTACCCCGTACCGATCGGCCCTGAGACGGTGATCGCCGGCAACGATCCGCCCGCCGGCACAGGCCCGGGGTTGGTGCAGGTCGCCGAGGAGATGTCACAGTTCCAGCCGCTGCCCGACGCCGCGTCCGTGTCGAAGGGCTCGGGGATGTTCACGGTGACGAGACCCGAACTGGCGGCTGTGCCGAAGTTGCTGACCGTGAGCGAGTAGGCGCCCGTGCCGCCGGCTACAAAGGGCGAGCTGGTGGCCGCCATGCTGAGGGTGAGATTGACCGGCACGTTTGCCGTGACGGGCGTCGTGATCGACGCCCGATTGTTCTGCGTGTCGCCATCGCTGGCGTTTGCGACCGACGCGGAGACAGACACCTCGGTGCCGTAGTCGTCGTAGTAGCTGTTCGCCACCTGGGTCGTCAAGGTGATCGTCGGCAATGCGCCGCCAGCGGAGACCGACCCAGGATTCGTGCAGAGTTGATCCTCGACGTTGCAGTTCCAGCCGCTCCCTGACGCCCCTTGCACGTCGACGGCCGCACCCGAGAGCGAGAAGTTGACGCTGACCAAGCCCGAACTGGCGGCCGTGCCGGCATTGGAGACCGTGATGGTGTCCGTTCCGGTTCCACCGGCCACCAACGGCACTCCTCCGTCCTCGAGGCTCAAGGTGAGATCGACGGGGCTGCTCGGCGCCTCGACGTTCGTCTGAATCGATGCCGAGTCGTTGCTGGTGTTGTCGTCGCTCGAATTGGAGACCGAGGTATCGGCCGAGACCGAGTTGGATCCCGACGATATTGGTCCCGAGACGGTGATGGCAGGCAACGTTCCGCCCGCCGGCACAGGCCCAGGGTTGGTGCAAGTCGCCGAAGGGATGTCACAGCTCCAGCCGCTGCCCGATGCCGTGTTCGTGTCGAAGGGCTCGGGGATGTTCACGGTGACGAGGCCCGAACTGGCGGTGGTGCCGCTGTTGTGGACCGTGATGATGTCGGACCCGCTGCCTCCCGCGACGAAGGGACTTCCGCCATCGGCGATATTCACACTCAGGTCGATCGATCCCGCGATGATCGGGGTTACTGCCGAGGCAGAGTCGTTGCTCGTGTTGTCATCGCTGGGATTGGAGACAGAGGCGCTCCCCGATATCTCCTCATTGGGGTACCCCGTACCGATCGGCCCTGAGACGGTGATCGCCGGCAACGATCCGCCCGCCGGCACAGGCCCGGGGTTGGTGCAGGTCGCCGAGGAGATGTCACAGTTCCAGCCGCTGCCCGACGCCGCGTCCGTGTCGAAGGGCTCGGGGATGTTCACGGTGACGAGACCCGAACTGGCGGCTGTGCCGAAGTTGCTGACCGTGAGCGAGTAGGCGCCCGTGCCGCCGGCTACAAAGGGCGAGCTGGTGGCCGCCATGCTGAGGGTGAGATTGACCGGCACGTTTGCCGTGACGGGCGTCGTGATCGACGCCCGATTGTTCTGCGTGTCGCCATCGCTGGCGTTTGCGACCGACGCGGAGACAGACACCTCGGTGCCGTAGTCGTCGTAGTAGCTGTTCGCCACCTGGGTCGTCAAGGTGATCGTCGGCAATGCGCCGCCAGCGGAGACCGACCCAGGATTCGTGCAGAGTTGATCCTCGACGTTGCAGTTCCAGCCGCTCCCTGACGCCCCTTGCACGTCGACGGCCGCACCCGAGAGCGAGAAGTTGACGCTGACCAAGCCCGAACTGGCGGCCGTGCCGGCATTGGAGACCGTGATGGTGTCCGTTCCGGTTCCACCGGCCACCAACGGCACTCCTCCGTCCTCGAGGCTCAAGGTGAGATCGACGGGGCTGCTCGTCGTGATTGGCGTCTCGATCGATGCTGAATTGTCGCTGGTGTCGTCGTCGCTCGAATTGGCGACCGAGGCATCGACCCGCACCGACCCGCTCCCCGTCGGGGGCACCGACGCACTGACACTGATCGCCGGCAAGGAGCCCCCGGCGGGCACCGGTCCGGGGTTGGTGCAGAGTTCATTCCCGACGTTGCAGCTCCAGCCGCTCCCCGAGGCGGCCTGCATGGTGGCTCCAGAGATGGACAAGTTGACCGTGACCAAGCCCGAACTGGCTGCCGTACCACCGTTGCGAACGGTGATCGAAAAGGTGCCCGTCCCGCCCGACACCAGGGGAACCCCACCGTCTGCAACGTCGACCGTCAGGTCGGTGGTGCCCGTACCAGCGGCCGCGGGCTTCTGATCCAGTGCTGTAGCCAACGCCTGAGGTAGGACGCCGACAATGAGCACAATTGCCAGCGGTCGAGCCCAGAGCCGCCTCCCATTGCGCCGGACATACATCGCAAAACGAATGAGAGCTCGCGTACGACCAATTCCACCCGCCATGTAGCCGCCTCCCCTGGTCCATGGGCAGTCTCGCCAATATCAACGGGAGATGCAAGTGTTTACAACTCCATTGCAATCGCCGCTCGGGATCTTCTGGGGTCGGCAAGAGGATTCGACGTGCGTCGGGATGGAGGTTTCAGAAATCACTACATAGCCCCGACATTCGTCCGCAGACATCTTTGACGGGCCTTTTAATTGTCCGCAGCAGTCCACCCGAGGGACTGGTGATAGTCGGCCGCGAACGACCGAAATGGCCGATCGGAGAGTCGCCTCAGCACCCTGTCCGATCGGAGTACTCGCTCTCCTACGGTTCCCAACGCCGATCGCGGTGTTTCCTGCGATGACGAATCGCGCGTTGGTAGGAAAGTCTGAACTATTGGGATCTGCGTCAAGAGGCGGAGTGAAGAATGGGCTGTCTCGGGCGTCGATGTCCTGGTCACCTGAGACCGGGCGCCGATGGCGGACCTTGGGCCAATGAGGCGGTAGGGCGAAACACTTCATTATTGGCGGAGGTCGCACCGGACAGGTAAACGACTCGAATGCGATTGTTGTTGCCGTCCGCTATGTAGAGGTCACCCGATGGGCTTACAGTGGTGTCCTCAGGGCCGTTGAGTTCCGCTTTGACAGCTTCTCCGCCATCGCCCGCGTATCCAGCCGTGCCGTCGCCGGCAACAGTCGTAATGACTCCGGCTACTGACACCATTCTCACTCGATCGTTGCCCCAGTCGGCAATGTACAAATTTCCTGATGAATCAAATCTCACACCAATTGGTTCGTTCAATTCGGCCTTGTTTGCAGAACCCTCATCTCCCGCGTAGCCACCGACACCAGTTCCAGAAAAGGTGGTTATCTCTCCGCCTGGACTAACTATCCGTATCCGGTTATTTGCAGCATCGGCGATGTAGAGGTTGCCTTGTGTATCGACGGCAACGTCGCTGGGGGAGTTGAGCTCCGCTTCGGTGGCCGCACCTCCGTCGCCGGAATAACCCGCCGTTCCGTCACCGGCAACAGTACTGATCTCGCCGCTTGTGGTGACCTCACGGACTCGATTGGTTATCCGCTATGTAGAGGTCACCCGCCGCATCTGTCCTAACCCCACATGGATTATTTAGCTCGGCTTCGGTCGCTTCTCCACCGTCACCCGAGTAACCAGCAGTTCCGTTTCCAGCGACGGTCGTGATTGTCCCGACTGTGTTGACCATCCGAACGACATTGTTTCCCGCGTCAGCAATGTACAAGTTACCGTTCGGACCAATAGCGACACCAGATGGAGAGTGCAGTTCGGCTTTGGTCGCTTTTCCACCATCCCCCGAATACGCGGGAGTTCCGTCACCGGCAATCGTAAGAATCTCGCCGGATTTCTTTACCTCACGCACACGGTTGTTGCCCGTGTCTGCGACGAATAGATCCCCCGAGGAATCGGCGACGAGATCCTCAGGTCCGTCGAGCTAGGCCTGTACCGCTGGCCCGCCATCGCCGGAGTACCCCGCTGTACCGGTCCCAGCCGCTGTCGAAATCTCAGATGAAATTCGCCATCGCCGCCTCCACCTGCGCCGCCATGTACTGGTGGGCACTCTCGGTCGGGTGGAAGGATTCGTTCGCAAGAATGTTGCTCTTGGCGACTTTCTTCCACCCGGAACTGCAACCCAACGATGAGTTGAAGACGCAGTTGTCGAAAATCGATGAGAGCGAGGATCCCGGGGCGAAGAACACACCATTGATATCGGATGAACCATTGGTGTTGGTGTTGCACGGGAAGGCTTGCGATTGCGTACGGGAGTTGATGTCGACGAGCTGGATCTTGGATCCTTTTGCCTGCAAGGCCGCGACGGCCTTTTTGATGGAGTCGTCCAAGCCAACTTGCACGAGGTTGAACGCCCCGACGTTCAGGGGAGAGAGAGACAGGTACAGAATCGGTAACAACAGAGGCTCTACGGGATCCGATATCGGCAGGCCTTCCGTGATCGGACAGAAATTAGATGATGGCGTCTTGGTAAAGATCTGCGGATAGTTGAGAACGTAGAGTTCCGCATCGGGCGTCTTAGACAGGATCTCCGAATAGAGCGCTTTCAGTTTCTTTCAAGCGATGAGGGGGCGGAGCTACCAGAGAACACCTGATTCCGAGCGCTCTGTATGTCCTTCGAGCAGGTTGATGTGTTCGACAGAATGGATGACTTTGTGTAGGTCAGCGAGCCGAGCTTGACTGTCACGTCCGTACAGTCGCCGATGACACCGGAGAAGCCAAGGTCGTCCCCTCCAGCCGTGAGCGTCACGTACTGGACCGACGGCGAGATCGTCGGAGGGATTTGCGACGGCTCACCTTTGAATCCATTGAGCACATCGTCGGTTGTTGCACCCGAGCAAGCGACGAAGGCGTTGGTCGGCGGCTGTGCTCCGGTCGTATAGGTGTTGAAGGTAGGAAGGTCGAGCCCGAGACTCTGTGCGACCAGGTCCGGGTAGGCCTGGGTGCTTCGGTGACACCCATCGGTGTTGCTCGGCGAGATGTAGGTGGTTGCGTTCGGCTCGAGGCCTTCTCCCGAGGAATAGGAGTCGCCCATCGCGAGGTATTCACCCGCGGGCGCCGTGGCGCCTGCGGGGCGAGGCGATGCCTGAGCAAGCGTCGTGAGGCCTGCCAGGAGCACAAGAGTGCTGGTCAGGACTATCACAGCTCGTGATCTCACAATCGCCTCCCTCCGCCTGGCAACCAGCGATGCCGGCGTGTCTAGCTCAGGAGTGACGTAGGGGTCAACGAACGCGAGATCCATCCTGTCGCCACAACCAGCAATTGGAAAGCGGGGCGCCCATGAGGCATTTCGCAGGACCTCGGCCACAAACTGGGAAGGGCGGCACCTTGCGGCATTTCGTAGCCGTTATCTCCTAACCCTCCAAACAATCCTCCGGGATAGGTGATAGGGCCGCTCGAAACGTCCGCTTTGCAGCGCATCGAGTTCGAGTCCCAGTGCACCCACCCTCTTCAGTCGGGAGAGAGGGGCCCAGAGCCCGAAACTGCCCAGAAGCGCCGGGCGCACGGGGCCGCGCTCGAGCACGGAGGAGCGCAGGCGACGGGGAGGGAGGCCCGGCTCCACCGGGAAACGGAGGGACACAGCGGGGGGACCCTGTACCTCTACGTCTTGAGCGGTTCCAGTCGCAGCAACTGCGCCATAGTCGCCAGTGCCTCTTCGTTTAGCTCCGTAGGAATGGGATCTCCGTACCGGCCGTTAATCAAAATTTGGCCGCTTAACAAGATGTACGCGTCGGCAAACCCTGATTCGCTCCACGGATCGAATGAATTCCTTTCGATCGTTGAGCCTCCCTTAAATTTCCAAGCTGGTTCAGATTTGGAACCAATCCTCTTCGTTCCTCCCAGAAGTAGTCGCTTTCGAACCGGAACGGTGAACGACGAATGTGGCTCCCCTGAGACGTGATCCAGAAACCAATTAGCAATTTGATCTGAATCCCATGCGATGGTGTCCGAACTTTCGAACTCGGAACCTGGCGGCCAAACATCGGGGCACATCCTCGTACGGGCATCACTGGATGCAAAAGTGCCATATCGCTCGGAATGCACCCGTGCCAAGGCTCTTATGAGTCGTTCTATCGGGTCGCTGACTGCCGCGATGAGGTCGTATTGGGCGCTTTGCGAAGAGTCAGGAACGCTGCTTGGCGGTAAGTCGCGAATACGGCGGATCGTTGCTGCCAGAAGAGCTGCAAGATCTGAAGGTGGTTCAGAGAGCAGAGTTGCCTGGCCGGCATCGCGATAGTTGCCCTGCAACCAGTTGCTGTACAGGATCTGACCCTGAGCGTTCCCTCTCGGCACGTGCAGTCGTAGAAGCTCGTTATCGACCGTAAGCACGGTGTCTCCATGATCGATGACCCAGCCGCGCACATCGGGCTTGTTCCCCACAAAAGACGCCCATTGACGCAAGTCTGGATTACCGAGGTTCCGGACATGATCTCGAAAGGCGCTGATCTCCGTTTGAGCAACTACCCAGGCTGCATCGATGGCGGCTTTACGCGCTCGTGCCTCTGCGTCCTGCTTCTCAATTTCTCGTTCCATTTCGGATGACATTCAGAGCACCTTTGGACTAAAGCCGCACCAGGGGGCTGCTTGTCTCGATCTCTCCCGCAAGGCATCAGATTCGCATAGGCGGACGCGGAGGTTCTGGGCCGAGCAGGCACGGGGCGGCAGGGAGACGGCCCCCCGGGTTCCGGGAAGCGGGAAACCGAGGGGCGGGAGGGCCTGGGGGCTAATCATCGAGTCCTAGGACATCCTCACGATGAGGAGCATGAGCATTCAAAGAGACCTCGTCAGTCGTATACCTTGCGCGAGCCCTGCTCATATCGAGGTCACGAACCAGTCCCGCAACGAGCGCGTCGTAGCAATCGCGATATCGATGCAGAAGTCCACCCGAGATTGTATCTCGATCACCTAGTTCGAAATATATGTCCCACGCGAGATCCCACCCTCCAGCGCCTCGCCACGCCTGTCGGCGGCGGTAGGCATTGGTCCTTATCCGAGCGTCCGAACCCCAGGCACCAAATGTTGCAAACGACAACTCCATCAGTTCGTTGTAGGCCGTCGATACGCCGGGACTAAATAGCGGTGCAGCACAAAAGAAAATGTTCGTCGAGTCGACGTTTCAACTGCAAGATCTCAGGTGGAGACTGGTCGCGCCAGGTTCCAATGAAGGTCATGTAGCACATGAGCTTGTTGAGATCCGGTATCAGTTGTTTGTAGTACCCAAGGCGAGCAGTCAGTAGTTGACTACTTCGAGATTGCGTCCTCGTCAGAACAAACGCGAGCCACGCAACTACGATCGGTGTCAACACCGTTCCAATCGCCTGCACGGTGTCAGTCCAAGTGACGCTTGTCATCACGAAATACTGATCGCTGACAGTGCTCGTCGTCCACTATCTGGGTCGGTTTTGTGTAGCTCCTCAGTGCAAAACGAGCAGAGGGACCCAGGCTCTGAATCGGCCAACCGCTATGGGAACAGCTCGGTTGCGGATAGTTGGGTCCGAGAGGGTGGGGAGGCGCTGACGTGAACGCTGAAGCTGTCGAATCAGCGAGTGGTTAACCCCGCACCCTTCCTGCGATTGCATGGCCCACAGAGAATTTGAAGGTTCTGTTCGTTTGTCGCACCACCCAGTGCCACCGGAATGACGTGATCAAACTGGAGTTCGGAGGTTGCACTACACGACCTACATCTACCCCCGTCCCGAGTCCAGACATACTGCTTCAAGTCATCGGGTATCACATCACGCTTAGTTCCAGAGTTCACGAATCCCTGGCTCACCATCGCCTGCGCTCGCTCGATTCGAGTGTGCTCGCGCTGCTGACGCGTTACTAACAGAGCGTAGACCTGGTCGATCTGGAGACCATCGTTGTCCCAGTCGAGAAATTTTGGAACTGCCAGTAGGTTCGATCTCCGATGCGCGTCACCTTGACCGGATAGCTGAGCTGATTGTTCCGAGCGGCGTGATACTCCGCTTGAGCCATCTTCGGCACAAGCTCGTATGGCTTCTTTCCAACCCGAAATGTGGCCTTACCCTTCGAACCAAAAAGATTCTTCTTGAAAGAGATCCCGCAGTTCTCCGCTCTTCGCAACATGATCGATCGATTCTTATATTGCCCGGAGGATCACCATCAACCGTGTTTCAAGTCAAGTGAATCAGGCGTTCCGCTGAGTCGGCCGCATACCAAGAGAACGTTCCAAACCTCAACCAATCCCTTGATGTCCACAAATGTCTTTTTCGGCGGCAACCGGTTGGACAGTTAGACAATTTCAAGATCTCGATCCGTTAAGTGGGCCGTACATATCGCCTGGGGATCCGAATCTCCAACCCAAGCATCGGCGATACACTGTCGAGCCAGACCCAGCGCTCGTAGCTCAACGGACTAGAGCATCTGACTACGGATCAGAAGGTTGGGGGTTCGAATCCCTCCGAGCGCGGCAAAACTCCTGGTCAGGAGCGTTGTACGTCACGTGCGGCCGAGTCTCCGATCCACCCGTGCGGCCAGTTTGTCGGCTCTTCCGGTTTCAGCGGCTCTTCAGGTTTCAGCGGGGTCTGAGGACCCGCTAACCAGGGGGTCCTGAGGACTCAGCGGGGATCCACCGCGTAAGCACAGAGGCGCTTCAGTCTCAATGTGTGAAAAAGAAGATCCTCCACGCCTCTGTGTACTTCGATCCTAACGAGATCGTCTCTCATCTCGTGGGTCTCAAAGACGTCCGCGTCCTCTCCTACGCGCGCCGAGGTCCGGCGGGCGAGATCACCGTCGAGCAGGCCAAACCGGTGCTCACGTGCCCGAGGTGTCGCAGGCGAGCCTGGACCAAGGACCGTCCCGTCGTCTCCTACGTGGACCTGCCTTTCGGCGGGGTGCCGATGACGCTGCACTGGAAGAAGCACCGACTCTTTTGCCCCAACCCTCGGTGTGGCCAGCGTTCCTTCACCCTGGGCGACCACCGGATTAGCGCGGTGGGATGCATGCTGACCACGCGGGCGGCCAAGTGGGTGGTCAAGCAGATCGGTGGCGGCCAGACCATCGCCCATCTGGCCGGCGAACTGGCCTGCGACTGGGATGCGGTGAATGTGGCTTCGCGCATTTATGGCAAGGCGCTGCTCGCGGCCGATACCAAGCGGCTCAAAGACACCACCGCCATCGGCCTCGACGAGACGCTCTTCGTGCGCGAAGGCCCCTATAAACACAAGACCTGGTCGACCACGGTGTGCGACGTGGCCAACCACGCCCTCATCGACGTGCTTCCGACCAGGGACTTCACCGAAGTGGCCGGCTGGCTGAAGGCTCAGCCCCACCACGTCAAAGCGCGCCTCGAATACGGCTGCCTCGACATGTCGAGGACCTACAACGCGGTCTTTCGCGTCGTCACCCCCAAGGCAACGCGGGTGATCGATCGCTTCCACGTCATGCGTCACGCCATCTTGGCGCTCGATCAGACCAGGCGCCGAGTCCAACAACAGCGCCTCGGCCATCGCGGCCGGGCCGGTGACCCGCTCTATCGCGCCCGCAAGCTCTTGGTCATCGGAGCGACGGCCTCGGATCCCGAGCTCCAAGAACGCCTCGTTGGCCTCTTGGCCTTGGGCGACCCCGACGGCGAGGTGGCCTTCGCCTACAGCGTCAAAGAAGCCGTGGCGCAGTTCTATGCCACCAAGGACCCCGAGGCGGCCGCCGACTTGCTCCGCGACATCATCGAGCACGCCTCGAAGCGCTCTGCTCCCTTCGAAGTACGGCGCCTGGCGCGCATCTTGGAGAACTGGTTCGAGCCCATCGTCGCCTGGCACAGGGCCAAGGTGTCCAACGGCCCCACCGAAGGCATGAACAACCTCTTGAAGCGGGTCAAGCGCGTTGCCTTCGGCTTCACCAACTTCGAGAACTTCCGCATCAGGGCCCTGCTCTACGCGGGCAAGCCCAACTTCAGAGTGCTCGACTCGATCGTGGTGACGTGAGCGTCACGGGACGTGGCTCACCCCGCAGAAACCGGAAGAGCCAGTTGGCCAGTGTAACGGACGCCCGCTAGGCGACTCGGGGCGGGCAGCGGACCTGGTCAGACGGAGATGGGCAGCTTGGAGTAGCCCCGGACGGTGCTGGTGTAGAGGGGCACCGCCTCGTCCAGGTTGACCGACCACTCCGGGTAGCGCTTGAAGGTCTCCTCCAGGGCGATCCGGGCCTCGGTGCGGGCCAGCGCCGCCCCCAGGCAGAAGTGGATGCCGTAGCCGAAGGAGACGTGGTGGTCCATCTTCCGGTGGATGTCGAAGCGGTCGGCGTCCGGGTAGGCCCGCTCGTCGCGGCCGGCGGAGCCGGTGATCATGACGACCTTGGACCGGGCCGGAATGGTTTGGCCGTGGACCTCGACGTCGGCGACACACCAGCGGCTCTGCACCGGTGACGGGGCCTCGTAGCGCAGGAGCTCCTCGACGGCGTTCGGGATCAGAGCGAAGTCGTTCACCAGCTCGGTCCGCTGGTCGGGGTTGTTGTCGAGAGTCAGCGCGGCCCAGCCGAGGAGGCGGGCCACCGTCTCGGTGCCGGCGCTGCCGATGAGGAGGGCGAAGTTGGCGGCCTGGTCCATGGTGAGCCGGCGCACCTCACCGTCGTCCTCGGTGATCTCCATGGCGAGAAGGTCGGTGAGCATGTCGTCGCGCGGGTTCTTCTGACGGTCGGCCAGCACCTCGTGGATGTAGCCCATCATCTTGCCCATGGCCTCGGCCGAGACGTCGTTGTACATCCCCTGCTCGGGGTCGAGGTGGAAGGAGTCGTCGATCCAGCCGCGGAACATGTCGCGGTCGGCCGGGTCGACGCCGAGGAGGGCGGCGATGACGTAGGCGGGAACGCGGGCGCCGAAGTCCTGGACGTAGTCAAAGGAGTCCCGGCCGGCGAGGCCGTCGAGCAGGCGGACGCAGAGGGCCCGGATGTCCTCCTCGAGCAACATCATGCGCCTGGGGGTAAAGGCCTTGGAGACGAGGCGGCGGTAGCGGGTGTGCTCCGGCGGGTCCATGAAGATCATGATCTCCATCTCCGTCGGGTCGGCCGTGATCATCTCCATCACGGTGCCGTGCCCGGAGATGAACGTCTTGGGGTCGCGGCTGAAGGCGTCCACGTCGGCGAAGCGGCTGACGGCGTAGAAGTCGTGCTGGTCGTTGTAATAAAGCGGAGCCTCGTCGCGCAGGCGCTTCCAGATCCGGTGGGGGTCGCCCTTGTACTTCTCGTTGAGCGGATCCCAGGCGAGTGGTTCGGTGTCGACGGCAGTCATCGGAATGCCCTCCCAAATGTCGGCGACCGGTGGCGGCCGGTCGCAGCGGTCACACGGACAGGTGGTTCTCTTCCCAGATTTTGATCCCGCCGAGGATGCCCGCCGAGTTGTCGACCACGGTGATGCGCTCGAGCGCATCGCCCAGGTCGCGCCGGTTGACCCGGGCCCCGTTGCCGCCGCCGATATAGAGATGGTCGAAGGTGGTCAGGACGTCGAGGTAGGCGATGGCCTTCTGCACCCGCTTGTTCCAGCGCTTGTCGCCGATCTCCTTGCGGGTGTGCTCGCCCAGCTGGACGTTGAAGGTCTCGCCCTTGCGGAACTCGACCTGGGAGAACTCCATGTGCGGGAGCAGCCGGCCCCCCATGAAGAAGGCGGAGCCGAACCCCGTCCCGAGGGTGATGACGGCCTCGAAGCCCTTGCCGGCAATGGAGGCCAGGCCCTGCACGTCGGCGTCGTTGGCCACGCGGGCCGGCTTCCCGAGAGACTCGGTGAGGGCGGCGGCCATGTCGAAGTCGGTCCAGTCCTTGAGCAGCTTGGGCTCGACCTCGGAGCCGGGACCGTCCTTGCAGACGAAGTGGGGTGCGGTGAGCACGTGGCCCATGCGCACCATGCCGGGGAAGCCGGCCGAGATGCGGTCGTAGTCGGGCAGCTTCTCGGCCAGGCCCTTGAGCTTCTCGACCATCTCGTTGGGGGGCAGCGGGTAGGTGGTCGGGATGCGGACCCGGTCGGCCACCACGCCGCCGGCGGCGTCGAGCACGTTGGCCTTGAGGCCGGTGCCGCCGATGTCGATGGCGAGCGTGTAGGGACGCTCGTGCGCGGCGGCGGGGGCGCTGCCGTCGGTGCTGGTCTCGTCAGTCGAAGTCATGAGTTCTCGTCGACCAGCGTAGCGAGCAGGGTCCTGTCCGGCGGAACGATGCGGTCATCCGAGGAGGACGTTGTGCACGCATTCTCGGAGCTGTTCCCCCATCTCGGCGTTGCTCTCCTCGGTGAACGCTTCGCTGGCCAGGACGAGACCCGAGAAGATCACGCCGAAGCTGGCCGCCATGCGGACCCGGTCGCGCAGGGTGACCCGGGGGTCGCCCAGGATCTTGCGGAAGCGGTTCTGGATGTCCTCGTGCTCGGCCTCGTGGCCCTCGCTGTGCATCTTCTCCATGGCGGCCTGGTTGCGCTCGTGCATGAGGAAGAGCTTGCGCTGGACCAGCATCTGGTCGACCAGCCCGTCGAGGATCTCGGCCCAGCGCTCGAGGGTGACCGGCTCGTCGCCCATGGAGGCCATGGCCTCCTTGCCGAAGTCGTGCAGGCGCAGGTGCAGCGCCATGAGGATGTCCTCTTTGCTGGCGAAGTGGTAGTAGAGGGCGGCCTTGGTGACGCCCAGGCGTTCGGCGATCTCCCGCAGGCTGGTGCCGTCGTAGCCCTGGTCGGAGAAGAGGTCGAGCGCCACATCGAGAATGCGCTCGCGGGTGGAGGCGGCGTCGTGGGTGAGCGCCTTGACCTGGGTGTTCGTGCCGTTGCCGTTTTCGGTGCTGGCGTCGGTGTCGGCGGTCTGGGTCATGTTCTTCGACATTTCTCGGTGATTCTACTTGACGGCAGGTAAGTTCATTCCTTACCATGCGGTTGGTAAGTACTTTACTTAACGACCGGTAAGGAAGTCTATGGCTGTCGACCTGATGATTCAGGCCCAAGGATTGCAGAAGCGCTATGGAGAGACCCAGGCCCTGGCCGGGGTCTCGTTCGAGGTGCCGGCTGGGACGATCCTCGGGCTGCTGGGGCCGAACGGTGCCGGCAAGACGACCGCAGTGCGGGTCCTGACCACGCTGGCCGTGCCCGACGCCGGGACGGCGACGGTGGCCGGGATCGACGTGGTGGCGCACCCGGGCGAGGTGCGGCGCCACATCGGCGTGGCTGCCCAGGACGCGACGTTGGACCCCTTGCTCACCGGGCGCCAGAACCTGGCGTTGGTCGGGGAGCTTTCGGACATGGGGCGGGCGGCGTCGAAGGCCCGGGCCGTCGAACTGCTCGACCGGTTCGAGCTGACGTTCGCGGCGGACCGGGTGCTGAAGGGCTACTCGGGCGGCATGCGGCGGCGGCTGGACCTGGCGGCGTCGATGATGACCCGGCCTCCGGTCTTGTTCCTGGACGAGCCGACGACCGGGTTGGACCCGACGTCGCGCCAGCGGGTGTGGGAGGCCATCCGGGAGCTGCTGGGTGAGGGCGTGACCGTGCTGCTGACGACGCAGTACCTGGAGGAGGCGGACGAGCTGGCCCACCAGATCGTGGTGGTGGACCACGGGCGGGTCATCGCCGACGGGACGCCGCAGTCGCTGAAGGAGGCGGCGCGGGGTGCGCATCTGGACGTGATGCTGTCGGCGGCGCACGCCGATGCCCTGGCGACGATCGCGCCGCTGGTGGCGGGCGAGGTGACCGTGAGCGACGACGGCCGGCGGTTGTCGGCGGCGGTCGACACGACGACTGGTTTGGCGACCGCTGTGGTGCGGGCGCTCGATGCGGCGGGTGTGCTCGTGGACAACATCGAGGTGCGGCAGCCTTCGTTGGACGACGTGTTCTTCTCGTTGACGGGTGAGCACGTGGAGACGGTGGTGGTCGGGGACGACGACGAGGGCGGCTCGGCGGGCGGTGGCTCGGCGGGCGGCTGCTGGCCACTCCGTGGCAAGTGAACTGGAAGGGGCGAACGCCTGATGACGACCACGACGCTTTCGACGACGACGGTCGGCGTCTCGACCCCGCGTTCGAGCCGGCTGCTCGGCCCGCTGGCCGACATCTGGGCGATGACCCGGCGCAACCTGGTCCACATTTCCCGGGAGCCGATGCAGCTCTCGGACGTGACCATCCAGCCGGTCCTCTTCACCTTCCTGTTCGTCTTCATCTTCGGCGGGGCCATCCCGATCCCGGGCGGCGGCAGCTACAAGGACTACCTGCTGGCCGGCATCCTGGCCCTGAACCTGGTCACGTCGACCATGGGGACCGGGGTGGGGATGGCGACGGACCTGCACGAAGGCATGATCGACCGCTTCCGGGCGCTGCCCATGTGGCGGCCGGCGGTCTTGATGGGGCGGTCGATCGCCGACCTGCTGACCTCGTGCCTCTGCGCCTTGATCGTGGGCCTGACCGGTCTGGTCGTGGGCTGGCGGCCCGACGCCGACTTCCTGGGCATCGTCGGCGGGTTCCTGGTGGTGCTGTTCTTCGCCTACTCGCTGACGTGGATCGCCCAGATCGTCGGGCTGAACGCCAAGAGCCCCGAGTCGGCGGCGTCGTTCGGTTTCATCGTGCTGTTCCCGCTGGCCTTCGTGTCCAACGCCATGGTGCCGACCTTGACCATGCCCGGCTGGCTCCAGGCCATCGCCGACTGGAACCCGGTGTCGGCGGTGTGCGCGGCGACCCGCCACCTATGGGGCAACCCGAACCCGTCGCACGTGATCAACGCCTGGCCGATGCAGCACCCGGTGGAGGCGTCGCTGATCTGGTCGGTGGTGATCCTGGCCATCGCAGGCCCACTGGCGTCGTACTTCTTCAACAAGCGCTGCACGGACTAGTTCCGGGTGTTCGCGCCCGCTTGAAGGTCGGTTGACCAGGGGCCGAGTTCCCGGCTCGGTCCCCTGGTCAGCTGTTGGTGCCGAGAACGGCAGACGTGAGCGTCGATGGTTGTTGCGCGTCGGGATGAAGGTCCATCGGGGAAAGGGACCAACCTCCCTACTCAGCAAGCCTCCTCAGTGTCATCGTGGCTTCATGACACTGGTGACCGCTGTGACCATCCCGACCAGCGAAGACCGTCGCGGTGCGGACGCAGACTTCAGCGTGCGACCCATTGAGCCAACCGACGCGGCGGCGCTCGTCCGATTCCACACTCACCTGAGTGCCCAGTCGGTCCGGCTGCGCTACTTCTACCCGCACCGTGAGCTCGGGCCGGACGAGGTCACACATCTCACCTGCGTCGATGGCTTCGGTCGGGCGGCGTTCGTCGTCGTGCACGAAGGCGAGATCGTC
This sequence comes from uncultured Acidimicrobiaceae bacterium, assembly GCA_963840435.1. Lineage (GTDB taxonomy): Bacteria > Actinomycetota > Acidimicrobiia > Acidimicrobiales > RAAP-2 > Bog-473. The sequence goes on from CAWIYY010000010.1 coordinate 167,196, forward strand.
GCCGTCGCCCGCTACAACCGGCTGGAGGACCACTGCTCCGCCGAGGTCGCTTTCGTCGTGGCCGACGAGTTCCAGCACCACGGACTGGGCACCACGCTCTTCCGACGCCTGGTCGAGAACGCCAAGCGGGCCGGGATCGGCGAATTCAAAGCCAGCGTGCTGGCGGAGAACTCGGCCATGCTTGCCGTCTTCCGCCGCTCCGGATTTCCAATGACGCAGAGCCGTAGTTGCGACGTGATCGAACTCACGATGAAGATCGGCCCGCGCCATATATGACGGCTGGGTGAGAACGTCAAGAGACTCCCCATTGGATACCTCAAGATCGAGGTTGGCTGAGCCGGCGGTCGGTAGACCCGCCTCCGGCTCACTGGCTTATTGCAGCGGTGGCCGAGGTGTATGTGCCGTTCGCGGCGAGGGTCAGCGTGGCGGTCGTCCACGAAGTGCTCGAGGAGGACGTAAATGTGAACCGCGCTGACTCCGCAGGTCCCGTGGCAGGAAAGCTCTGAGCCGAGGTGGGCGTGCCGGATGCTCCCGGACCCGCATTGGCGAAAGTGAACGTCACCGTGTGGCCGGAGCCGATGGCCGACTCGGTGTTGCCTTGGGCGTCGGTAACCGACACGGTGAAGGTGGCCGTGGTGTCGCGGCCATATCCCGTAAGCGGACAGGTGAAGAAGCACGGAAAGCTAACGGGAGGCGGGCTGATACTGGTGAAGGCCAGTCGTGAAGCGGTGCCGGCTTTGATCACGATCGGCGCAAACGTGACGTTGCGGGCCGTCCCGTCGGTCACAGTGAGAGTCTCGGTTTCAGCGGTAACCAGCGTGATCGGGATGGTGACGCTGCCACTCGCCCATGTGGGACTCGGGAGAGTCGCAGTCGCTCCGGACGGGCTGGCGTTCGCGCCGCCCCATGTCAGTGCGTGGGCGCCGGTGTAGGTCGTGTCGAGGGCGCCGTTGCTCAAGGCATGGAGGGTGACGTTGAACGCGGTGCCGGCGGTGGCCGTGGTCGGCTGGGTCCCAGATATCGCAAAGGTGAGGGTGGGAGCGGCGACAGGGCACGGATTGGCGATGTTGAGTGTCGGCCCGGTGATGCAGATGTCAGTGGCCGTGCCGGTCGTGTTGTCCGTTCCACCCCCACCAACGATGCAGTTTCCGGTGCCGGTGTCGGTGATCGAGTTCGAACCCGCCGTGCCCAGCACGAGCGCGTGCGATTGACTGTTCGAAAAGGATCCCGACCCTTCCACCAGGAGGGTGAGGCTGAGCGAGCTGCACCCTGCCGGGGCGAGCTGCATGATCGTGCGGGCCTGGGCACTCGTGCCGGCCCTGCTGGTCGGGACGTTGGTGCTGGCGGTAAAGCTCGTCACCAGAGTGACCGCAACCAGGAGGACGACGATGCCGGCGCCAACCCGGGCCGCGATCACGTGCTGCGGTCGACGGAGGCGCCTAGAGCGTCGCGGCACCTGCTTTGACCTCCCTGGCGCGATGCTCCTGGCGGTCACTCTCGGACCAGAGGCCCGAATCTTCCCCCGCCCGGCCGATTGTGCCATTGGCGTCAGAGAAAACGCTCGTCTCAGACGCCGGTTGATAGACGTACCGACGGGTCTCGTCGTCGACCTCATACCGTCGTTGTCCGTCCCTCATCTCGTAGAGGATTGGCCGCTCCAGATAGTGAGCAAGGCCGGCCAGATGAGCGAAATCGAGGACGACCAGTCGCGCTGAACCATCATTGTCGGCCAGCCTGTCGACCGGCACGATCAGTGAGCCGACCTGTTTGGCAATCAACTCCTCGTCGCTTCGTACCGTCTTGCGGCGACGCAGGACGTCGTGCAGCACCGCAACGAGGACTGCGAGCACGGCAAATGCCAGCCCGGACGTGCGGAGCAATGAGACTCGAATCTCGTACTTGGCCACCGAGACCATGTTGGGGTAGACGTGGGGGACGCTTCCGGACTGGGTTGGGTTGAGGCCCGCGGCCAGCGCGGAGGCGGCGGTTGGGGCGACGTAGGTCGCCCCCGGCGGAGCCGGTGCAACAGGGACGTCAAGGGTAAGCGCCGTTGGGGCCACTTGGAAGGGCAGCACAGGCAAGAACGTGGCCTTCACCGGATTGCCGCCCACGGTGCCGGTGATACGGACGACGGGTTGCACGTCGACCGCGTAGTCGGCTCCGGCCACACCTGACTGCGCCGAAACAGTGTTGATGAGCGCATAGAGACCGCTCAAGGCCAGCGTGGTGGAGACGGATGCTGTGTCGCCAACAAAGGGAGCGGTCGCCGTTCCGGTGGAGAGGCTCTGCCAGGTATTGGTGCTCGACAACACAAGAGTGCGGAGCTGGATGGTGCCCGTAACGTGATGCGCAAGCGGCGACGCAAAGTGATACGTGAAGTTCAGCCCGAGCGAACTGACCAGGCTCGGGTAAATGGGATCGCCTGTTTTGACGGCACCTGATGGATAGACCGGTGTCGGGGCGTTCACAGCGGCCGAGTAGGAAAAGGTGCCGGACTGTCGATACGCGTCAGTCAGCGGAGCGGTCCGGAGGAGCGGTCGGCTGTATCCGACGCCAAGAAAGACCACGGCGAAGAGGGCCAGGACGCAAAGCGCTATCAGAGTTGACTTCGGGCCCTCGAAATAGGAGGGGGGGCGACGCGCCGCGACTTGCTGAGGAGTCATGACGATCCCAGATCTCCGTTCGATCTCGGGTCTCGTCATTTCCGGTCCGGATCCGGTTGCAGAGCGCCGCTCGCCGGTGGTTGGCGGCTCGTTCCCGCGGCTCGGGGCCGATTCGCGGGTCATGGTGTGCGACAGCCGCCCCTGGCGGGGTGGCGACCGGCCGCGCCGGCGCCGCCCGCCCTTCTTGGACGTCTTGGCACCGGTGAGGACGACGGCCATGGCAGCGATACCGGCCAGCAACGAAGCGTGGGCCGGCACGCCGAACCAACCGAGAACCGCTCCGACGTGGGGGATGTGGAACCAGAGCTTTCCGATGAGCTCTCGACGCGTTGCGTACCCAGGATCAACGAAATCATTGTTGTCCCCCTTAAAGAAGTAGTTGCCGTTCTGAATCAAGATGATGCGGTGCAGCACCGGTTTGTGCAGGACCTGGCTCTCGTAGAGCACGACGTCGCCCACGTGATAGTTCGACTGCGAACGGATGACCGCAAAATCGCCCTTGTACAGCAACGGGTGCATGCTGATGCCGTCGGTGATCGAATAGGTCGTCGTCCCGCCGAGCTTGGTTGGAGCAAAGAAGATCCACACTCCGAAGAGAACGGCAGCTGCAGCGATGATTGCTGCCATCTTCGCTCGGTACGATCTCATGAGCCCGCTCGCACTTCCTCGGCTGAATCCCGAGGATGCCGGTGTGGTGACGCGGACAGCGTCCGCTCCACCAGACGCGTTTCCTCGTCTTGTTGGGGCGTGTCACCTCGCCGCTGCTACTGAGCTGCGACGACCGTCACGCCTGTCAACAGTGCTGCCGTGAGTTGTGTCGGGAGAATCGTCGGGCACGTGACGTTGGTACCGCCGGTGTCAGTCGTGCATGTGTAATTGGTAGGTCCACCGGTGCTCAGAGCCGCTGAGATGATGACCTTCCCTGATCCCGTACTCGGAACGGCAGGGCTGATCGTGAATGTCAACGAGTCGATATTTGCCGGCGTCGTCGCGTCCAGCGCGTAGTGAAGATTGGTCACCGTGAACCCCGAAACCGCACCGGCTCCTGCACCAACCGTCGTGGCCGGGACGGTATTCGAGGCCGTAAATGCGTAGGCACCACCGCCGATCGCTAACGCAATACCGGTTGCGACCAGGATCGACACCATCCGCTTATTCCGCATCTGCACCATGAGGTGCACCTCAAGTCCGACTGCTTGCCCAACGCCAACAAAATGATGGCTATACCGCCATGTCGGCACGTGTTGAGAATTCTTGATCAAATAGCCACTTTTTCTTAAATAGATTGCAATGCATCCGATTTTCGCGCATGTCTATTGACCAGTTCGCGCGTCCCTCTCCGCGCTCACCTCAAGCGAGGGCCGTGTCGTGCCGACTACTTCCGAAGAGGGATAACTCGCTTCGCAGAAGGGGCGGCGGCCCGGCAACCGTGCCCGGTCGTCGGTACCTAGCGCAACGCAACATCTATCTCCCGATGGAAGACGCAGTTCATGTCACTAACCAGGAGTGCCGACGACCTTCAAACGGATCGGCGCTCGCCGTGCCACGCGATGGCAACGACTTCGCAGAAACTCATTCCTGCCAGCGGGCCACACTGATGAGCCCTCTCACAATGACGCCATGGAGCTTCTCCCTCGTTCTAGCCGGGGAAGGCTCCGCGTGGGCAAACACCCCCTCAACATAAGGCGACGCTTCGCGCTCATATTGATCATTCTGGTACCTGCGCTGGTCGCCGTGGCCTGGGCGGGGTTTCACGGCCTGCAGGCGGAGCGCTCCTCGGTCAGGAGCCTTTACGCCAACCAGTTGAGCGCGGCAACTGCTTCGGATCTCGGTATCCGTCTCGGTGATGCGCACGCCGCGACTCTCGAATTGCTGCTCGACAACGGCAATGCGTCCGCCGCCGCGGCGGTTTCGGCCGAGTTGTCCACCGGAATCACCTCCGATGTGGACACCGGTATCGCAACCGTCCGAAGCAACAGCGCCGACAGTAGATCCGAATTGGCTTCGATCGCCGTCATCAAGAACGGATGGACGGAGCTCCAAAAGCTGCACGCCAACGGGGCGCTCTCCGTGCATGGCGCGGCAGTGGCGGCGAAGGTTGGCCAGATTGAGGCCATCTTCGATCCGATGACCGCGGCGGCCAAGTCGATCGTCCACGTCGAAGTGAGTCAAGCAGGCGCGTCACATCAGGAGGCGCTCGCCAGCTATCGGTCGAGCCTTCGGCTCATGCTGATCGTGCTGCTTCTCGGCCTGCTCACTGCGGGAGGAATGGTCATCTGGCTGATTCGCTCTGTGTTGACCAGAACGCTTGCCTACTCGGCATTCGCGACCATGGTCACTGAGGGTGACTTCACTCAACGCCTCACGCCCCGTGGCTCCGATGAGCTAGACCACCTCGGCGTTGCCCTGGATGAACTGTCGCAGCGCCGACGATCGGACGATGACTACGAAAAGGCAAAGGTGGAATTCACCGATTCGATGCAGCTGACGGAGAACGAACAAGAAGCACACGACCTTCTCAAGCGCTATCTCGAGCATGCGGTGCCCACGTCCACGATCACGGTCTTCAATCGCAACAACAGCGCCAACCGTCTCGAGGCGGTCACCGTTCTCGCGGAAGATTCGCCTCTTCTCTGCTCTCTCGAGGGAGCAGAGCCTCGAAGCTGCTTGGCTGTTCGACTGGCGCGTCCCCATGCCGGCGTCTTGGGTTCAGATCCCCTTTTGCCGTGCTCCGTCTGCTCCACGAGCCCCAGCCAGACGACATGCACTCCGCTGCTCGTGAGCGGTGAGGTCATCGGCTCGGTACTGGCTGAGCATGAAGGGGACCTGGTAGGCAACGAGCCGCGGACCATTCGTGAAGCCGTCCTCCAATCCGCGCCCATACTCGGCAATCTTCGCAACCTGGCCATCGCTGAAGTACGGGCTTCTACCGACAGCCTCACCGGCCTTCCAAATCGCCGGTCGCTCGACGACACACTCAAACGTATGGTGGCCCAGGCGTCCAGGGCGTTAGTGCCATTGGCCGCGTTGATGTGTGACCTGGATCATTTCAAGGAGGTCAACGACAGATTTGGACACGGCAGAGGTGACGACGTGCTCGCTGCCGTCGGCGCCGCGCTCTCCCACTCCCTTCGCGCCGGCGACTTCGCGGGCCGCTACGGCGGGGAGGAATTTCTTGTTTTGCTGCCAGCCACGGGCTTAGAGGGCGCCTTAGAGGCTGCCGAACGGATCAGAGCCTCCGTTGCCGGTATTCGGGTCCCCGCGGTGGATCGACACATCAGCCTGAGCGTGGGAATCGCCGTTATTCCAGATCATGCCGTTGACGCACAATCCCTGGAACGGGCGTCAGACCGAGCACTCTACGCGGCAAAAAAGGCTGGTCGAGACCGCGCCGAAGTATTCGACGCAACCTCCGAGGGTGGCGAAACTGGGGTCCGCGCGATCATGACCAACGGCGCAGCACCAGGCGGGTCGCTGGTGGCCTGACTGGCGTTTGTTCACCCGACGACGTGAGCGATTCAGATGAGGTGACTGCACGCGTGTCTCATAGATACGTCCAGACCTGATCGAACATCGACCGACCCCGGAGCGCAGACAGGCCGGGCGGCCGATGGCATGTCTGACCACCACCTGAATGGGACGAGTATCGCAGTGACGGGCATGTCACCGACCGAGGGACTGCTCGTACGTAGGAACTCCCTCGACTGCCCGACCTCGTCGGCCACCGAGCCACACCGCCGTCGAGCAACGTAATCGCGTCCGAACACTTGGACTGGGCCGTTGCATTCCGAGACGAACCGCTTCGGCGAGCTGGCATCGCCCAGGGTGGGCAACTCATTTCCGGCCGTGGTTGGAGTGACCCGGCGTGCCGTCAGACGAGCGGGACAACCCACACCAAGCGGGTGCCACCTCCGTCCCTCGGGTGGATCTCGAACGAGCCGCCCAGCTTCTCCGCCCGATCGCGAATATTGACCAGCCCGAGGCCGGGCTTTGCGAGCGGCAATTCAATTCCCACGCCGTCGTCGAGCAGTTCGAGCTCGACTCGATCGCCCACAGCGAGGATAACCTCGTAGCTCGAAGCCTGAGAGTGCTTCCCCGCATTGGTCAATCCCTCTCGAACCACCGCCAGCACGTGGTCGCCGAGGTGCTGGGGTATCGCGTTGTCCACTGCCCCTTCGAACCGGACCTCGGGTCGAACCCTCAAGGAGTCGGTCAACTCCTCGGTAAGCTGCAGGACGGCTTGGCGGAGTCCGCCCGGAAGCGCGGCGTCTCCGAGTTCAAAAATGCTGGAGCGGATCTGGGTGATGGTCTCATCGAGCTCGTCGATCGCTCGAGAGACCCGCTCGACGACCTGGTCGCGCTCGGGCAACCTGGCCGCACCCTGCAGGCTCATGCCAACGGCGTAGATACGCTGGATAACCCGGTCGTGCAGGTCGCGGGCAATCCGGTCGCGGTCGTCGAGCACGCTCATGACGCGGACCCGGTCGTGGAGCCGGTTGTTCTCAATGGCGATGCCGGCCGCCAGGGCCAGCGCCTCGGCGAGTGCCTCGTCCTCGTCGGTGAACTCGACTGACCCTTCCTTGTCAGTTAGATAGAGGTTGCCGTAGACGTCGTCGCGCACCCGCACCGGCACGCCGAGGAACGACGTCATCGGCGGGTGGCCGGGAGGAAAGCCGTAGCGGCCAGGGTGCTCTTCGAGGTGGGTCAGCCGGAGCGGTTCGGGTTCGGTGATGAGGAGTCCCAACACACCTCGGCCGGCCGGACGGTCTCCGATCTGGGTTTCCTCGGCTTCGCTGAGTCCGACCGTGATGAACTCTTCGAGGCCGGTGCGGGTCTCGTTGAGCACCCCAAGGGCGGCGTAACGGGCGCCGACCAGGGACCTGGCCTCCTCCACCAGGTGAGCGAGCAGGTCGGCCAGCTCGACGTCGGCCGTGATCATGAGGACCGCCCCCATGAGGCGCCTCAGCTTCTCCGCATCGTTGACCCGGGTGTAAGGCACCAGGCGGAGCGTACCGCCGAAGCACGGGGGTTTCGCCGGTAGCCAGGTGGTGCTGGCACAATGGACCCGTGGCCATTCGCGTCTTCCTGCTCGATGACCACGAGCTGGTCCGTGAGGGCATTCGCAGCCTTCTCGAGAGCGACGAGGAGATCGAAGTCGTGGGCGAGGCGTCCACCGGCGCCGAAGCGCTGACCCGGGTGCCCCTGGCCAAGCCCGACGTGGCGATCCTCGACGTGCGACTCGAGGACGGAGACGGGATCGAGGTGTGTCGCGATCTGCGCTCGGCCAACCCGGACCTGATCTGCCTGATGCTCACGAGCTTCGCCGATGACGAGGCAATGTTTGCCAGCGTGATGGCCGGGGCGGCCGGCTACGTCCTCAAGCAGATCAAAGCGCGCGACCTGATCGAAGACGTGAAGAAGGTGGCGACCGGGGCGTCGCTCATGGATCCGAGGGCCGTGGCCCGGGTGGTCGAGCGCATCGCCAATCCACCTCAGGCAGACCCGTCCCTCTCGTCACTCTCGCCCCAAGAGGCTCGGATCCTGGACCTCATTGCCGACGGCAAGACCAACAAGCAGATCGCCGAGGCGATGTTCCTCTCCGAGCACACGGTGAAGAACTACGTCACTGGCCTGCTCCGAAAGCTCAGAGTCTCGAGTCGCACCGAGGCCGCCATTTACGCCACCAAGCTCAAGAATCAGGGCTAGGCGGCTCCTCCGCCCGGGCTAAGACTCCTGGACCGCGAGGTCAATGCCCCGCCGGACCAGCTCGAACTCGAGGCGTTCGCGCTCGATCTTCGGATGGACGAAGTTCTTGGGAGCGACGTCGATGCCCTCTTGGGCGGCCAGACAGACCAGGGCCCGGTCATAGGTGACCTCAGCGACCAGGGCCGACTCTGACAGCTGGCCGGCCCCAAGATCATGAAGGGGCAGCGCGGCACGACAGCCGCGCACGTAGTCGAGCAGGGCCTCGTCATCGAGGTCGGTGTCCCAGGTGTCCAAGGCACCCGAGAGGATGGTGACGTACATGCTCACGCCTCCAGTGTGTACCCGGACGCAAACGCGCGAACTAGGGAGGATCCTCCCATTCGGGCATGTCAGGTGAACCGGTGTCCATCACAGGACCTTCCTCCCTAGTGCACGGGACCTTCGCGCTCATCTCAACGAGCCCTCGGACATAGACGATGGGAGCAGATCTCCTCACTGGGAGGGATCACGAACAAGGAGATACACAGATGCGACGCAAAGTTTTCGACATGCTGGCCAGTGTCGGTGGGGTGGTCGTGGTCATCGTCCTGGCCGTTGCCGGCTCACTGCTCTTCGTGGGCTACAGCTTCGCCAACAACTACGTGCACACCCAGCTCGCTCAGCAGCAGATCACGTTTCCTTCAGCCGCTGCCTTCGCCCACCCCGACGGGACCGAGATCACCAAGTCGATGATCCCCTCGGTGTCCCAATACGCCGGACAAGAGCTGCTCACAGGCGCTCAGGCCCAGGTCTACGCCAACGACTTCATCAACGTGCACCTCGCTGAGATCGGCGGCGGCAAGACCTACGCCCAGCTGAGCGCGGCCGCGATGGCTCTGCCCAAGGGTTCGCCGGCCTACACGGCAGCAGAAAGCAAGGTCCAGACGGTCTTCCAGGGCACCACGCTTCGCGGCCTGCTGCTCGAGGCCTACGGCTTCAGCCTGATCGCCGTGATCGCCTTCTGGTGTGCGATTGCCGCGTTCTGCCTGGCCGCCGTCATGGCGATCCTGGTTGCTTTCGGCTTCGCCCACGCCCGGCGGACGGGTGACGATGAGGAGCTTCTCCCCGCTCACACGGCCAAGGGGACGCTCGTCACGGCATAGCTCCAGCAAACACTCCCAGTGAGGAGGCAGCACCGGCCCGTCATGCGGGCCGGTGCTGCGCGTCCGGGCCGCATCCTCATTGGGAGGCATGCAGTCGAAGGGCCACCGACTCCGACTCTCTTGGGAAATCCCTGCCAATCGGGATTGTCAACGTCATCAATCTCTCATGACCTTCTCAGGTTCTGTCTCAAATCTGCCGATATTCCTCTGGTGAGCTCGATCACCATACCCATCAGTATCGAGCAGCTCGAAGCCACGGCATTCCTCACTGCCCTCGTCACTTCGTCTGACGACCCGATCATTGGCAAGACGCTTGATGGAATGGTCGTCTTCTGGAACCAGGCGGCCGAGCGACTGTATGGCTACGAAGCTGGCGAAATGATCGGGTGCGACATTTCGGTGCTCATCCCAGCAGATCGACCACATGAGCTCGCGAATCTCCTTACACGGGTCGCAACCGGGGAGACCATCAGGGATCTCGAAACAGTGCGCCTCCGCAAAGACGGGACCCGCGTCGAGGTCGCTATCACGGTCTCGCCTGTCGTTGGGCCGGACGGATCTGTCCTTGGTGCATCGACCATCGCCCGAGACCTGACCCACTACAAACAGCAGGTCTCTGATCTGCGCGAGGCACAACGGCGAGCAGACGAGGCACTGAGCACCCTCGACACCCTGCAGGCCTCGGCACCCATCGGGCTCGGGTTTGTGGACCGTGATTTCCGTTACATCCATGCCAATCAGATGCTTGCGTCACTGTCCGGCAAGGATGCGGAGAATTTCATCGGAAAGACAGTGGCCGAGTTGGTCCCCGACGTCTGGCCTCAAGTCGAATCCGTCTACCATCAAGTGCTCAATCGAGACGAGGCCGTCCTCAACGTCGATGTCTCGGGACCCAATCCCCATACTCGATCAAACCACTGGCTGGCGAGCTACTACCCCGTCCACCTCCAAGGCGAGGTCATCGGAATTGGCATCGTCGTCGTAGATGTCACAGAGCGGCTCCAAGCGGAGGAGTTCCGTTCCATTGCCATGAACCAAATGGCCGAGGGCATGTTCATCACTGACGAACGGGGCCAAATGACCTACATGAACGGTGCCGTCACGAAGTTGTTGGGTTGGACCGAGGAAGACCTCAAGGGAAAGCACCTCCACGACCTGATCCACACCCGCCGCTCAGACGGGACTCCCATTCTTTCCGAAGCTGAGTGTGAGCATCAAAAAGTCCGGTCCGACGGCAGACCTATGCGCGGGGACGACGAGGTCTACACCTGCAAAGACGGATCGCTACTCCCGATTGCCTATTCGGCAGCTCCGATCATGAGCGGATCAGCGGGTACTGGCACGGTCATCGTGTTCCGAGACATCTCTGATGAAATCGCTGAGCGACTTCGCATAAAGCGTGAACTGGAAGCTCTCACATGGGTAGGCAAGATCCGCGAGGCGCTCGATGAGAACAGAATGGTGCTGTACGCGCAGCCAATCGTCCCCCTCGGGAAGAGTGAGCCAAGTGCCGAACTTCTGATCCGCATGATCGGCCGCTCGGGTGAAGTGATCAGTCCTGGCTCATTCTTGGGGGTCGCAGAGCAGTACGGATTGATTACTGAGATCGACCGGTGGGTGATCAAGCGGGCTCTGCGCTTTGCTGCGACCGGCCGCCATGTTGGAATCAATGTCTCCGCCGAGTCGATGGCCACTCCGGATCTCCTGGAATACATCGAAGACGAAGTAAAGATCTCGGGCGCCGATCCGGCTGATCTTGTATTCGAAATTACCGAGACAGCGCTGATGGCAGACATCGAGAAGGGCCATGCGTTTGCCCAGGGAGTCGTCGAACTCGGGAGCAGTGTGGCCCTGGACGACTTTGGCACCGGGTACGGCACATTCACCCACGTCAAGAAACTCCCTATCAAATACCTCAAGATCGATATTGAGTTCGTACGGGATCTTGTCGACAGCCAGCCCAACCAACACGTCGTCAAGGCAATCGTCAACCTTGCCACTGGTTTCGGGTGCGAGACGATCGCCGAAGGCGTCGAAGACGAGGAGACTCTGGAGCTGCTGAAAGAGTTCGGCGTCGATTTCGTGCAGGGTTTCCATTTGGGGCGTCCGGCTCCGATTCAGTGAGTCGGAGGCGACGCTCGAACTCGCCCTGACCGACCCTTCGGAATCGCAGCCAGGTGCATGTCGACCTCGCTTCGCGTCGTGTGCGTGCCCGCCGACGATGCGACTCAACGGACTGGGCATCGGGTCTGATTCCCCGGCCACCTCGATGCAATACACATGTAGAGAGGGACATCGGGCGATTTCGAACCTAGAACGCCCGTTCAGTAGCCTCGCGAGGGTGACGGGATCATCTTGGCTGGGGGACGCGTGCTCGCTCGTCGATGCCTTCCGAACCGGAGACCTCTCCCCGACCGAAGCGCTCGAGGGTTCGCTGGAGGCAATTGCACAGTCGTCGTTGAACGCGGTCTGCTTCGTCGACGAGGAGCAGGCGCGCAAGGCGGCGGAAGCGGCGGACGTGACCCTTCCCTTCGGCGGTGTGCCGATCGGCGTCAAGGAGCTCGATCCGGTGAAGGGGTGGCCGCAGACCGAGGCCTCCCTTGTCTTCAAGGACCGCATCGCCGACTACGACGGGACGATGACGGCCCGGTTGCGCGACGCCGGCGCCGTGCTGGTCGGACAGACCACCGCATCGGAGTTCGGTGGCATCAACGTCACCTACACCCGACTGCACGGGGCGACCTCGAATCCTTACGACACCGAGCGCACGCCGGGCGGCTCGTCCGGCGGATCGGCCGCCTCGGTGGCCGGCGGACTGCTCCCCATCTGCACTGGAGGCGACGGGGGCGGGTCCATCAGGATCCCGGCCGGCTTCACCGGCCTCTTCGGCCTCAAGGCCACCTTCGGCCGGATCCCCAAGGGCCCGCACACCGAGATCGAGCCGCTGACCGCCGTCGTCGGCTGCCTGTCCCGCTCGGTCCGGGACACCGCCCGCTGGTTCGACGCCTGCAACGGCGCCGACGAGTTCGACCCCTACTCCCTGCCCCGGGTGTCCGGTTGGGAGGCGGGGATCGGGCACCAGGATGTGCAGGGTCTCCGGGCGACCGTCTGCGTCGACCTCGGCGCCGCCGTGGTGGCCGCCAAGATGCGCCGAAAGGTGGAGGAGGCGGCCGAACTCCTCATCACGGACGCCGAGCTGACGGAGGTCGGGGTGCCGATCTCGTTGGAGCGGGGTGGTCTGGAATGGGCCCTGGCCGGAACGGCCAGCCTGCTGGTCGGCCTGGGCGACCTCTACCCCGACTGCCAGAACGAGCTCACGCCCGAGATCATGCTGGCCGCCAACATCGCGACCAACCACTACACCGTCGAAACGGCGAAGAACATCGAGGCGTTCCGGCGCACCATGATTTTCCAAATGGCGGAGATCTTCGAGCAAACCGACTTCATCATCTGCGCCACCAATCCGGACGTGGCCTTCGGCGCCCAGGGCCCGATGCCCACCACGGTCGACGGGGTGGATCTCGTCTCCGAGCTCGGCTTCGAAGCCGCGCTCGGCAACAACGGGGCCCTGACCATCCCGGCCAACACGACGGGACACCCGGCCGTGTCCATCCCGATCGGCACGGTGGACGGGCTGCCCGTCTCCATGCAGGTGATCGGTCGTCGTTACTCCGAGCAGCTCTTGCTCGAGTTGGCCCGCGTCGTCGAGCTCGAGCGACCATGGCCGCTCGTTGCACCCGGCGCACCGGTCTGACGTCCGTCTCACACCCCTTCCTCCGCTGAGGTGCGGCGGCGCAGTCTGCGGCTTGTTTCACTCCGCGTGAAGACAGCGCGCCACGCCAGCCAGGTGCGTCCTGAACCAGCGCCGATGTGCGCTCCCAACGCCATCACAAATCCCCGACAAACCACGTTTAAGGACTGTGATCAGCGGATTTTTGGACGGTAGTGTCCGCTCACAACCCTGAGGCGGATTTGGCGATCGGAGACAGGGATGCACTCGAGAACTCAACGCGTTGGAGTCACGTGACGCGCAGTCGATCGACGCTCGATCAGGCCGCGAACACGCTGCACCCATCCCGGCATCAGACCCGCGTTGCACCGGCCGCGTGCGGACCCTCGTCAGCGGCCGCCAACGCAGGGCGCGTTTGCTGCACTCCGCATGAACACTTCGTAGATCGCAACCGGAACGCAACCAAACCCGTCACCAGCGTCTTTCGAGGCCCGTTCCTTGCCACCGCAGCGTGTGCGGCCGCAAGGTCGAACGGGCGTTTGGCGTAACCTGGCCGCGCACATGGCGGAAGATCTTCTCTTCACTGTCGCGGGGTCTGTGGCGATGCCCGCCCAGATGATCTCGCTCGAGGAAGCGGGGTTAGAGGAGCGCGCCGATCTGCAGGAATGGGTGCTCTCGAACCCCGAAATTCTCGGCCCGTCGATCAAAATCATCACCTTCGACGTCGAGCGCCAATGGGCCACGCCAGGCCTGCCACGGGACCGGTTCGTCATCGTCGGGTTGGGCGGAGACGGCCGCCTCGTCATCGCCGAGCTCAAGTACGGCAAGAACCCCGACACCGACGTGACCGCTCTCAAGTACGCCGCCATGGCCAGTCGCGTCCTGCCCGAATCACTGGCCGAGCAGTACGCCCGCTTCCACAACGCTCGCAACGAGACCATGACGGTCGAGGAGGCGCTGGCCGACCTCCAGTCCCACGCGCCGGACATGAGTCAGGAGACCTTGCGCAAGCCGCGCATCATTCTGCTGGCCCGCAACTTCTCGCCCATCGTCACCGCCAGCGTCGTCTGGCTCAACGAGATGGGACTCGACCTCGCCCTGATCCAGATCAGCGCATTCCGCTCGTACGTCTACGGGCAGAGCGGCAGCGACAACGTCCCGATGATCTCGGTCAGCCAGATCTACCCGACCCGTGACGTCGAGGAGTTCACCATCAGCCCCGAGCGCCAGCTGGCCCGGGAGATGGAGGAGTCCAAGAAACGGGTGCAGGACGCCAGCACGGTGCGCCGGCTCGTCACCGCCGAGTCGGTGGCCGACGGCACCATCTTCAACCTCTCGCCCCGGGGCGAGCTCAGCCACGACCTGCGCGTCCAGCTCGACGAGTTCCTCCACGCCGATCCGGTCCGGCGCACCGCCCACTGGCAGAACCGCATCAGTGCGCCGCTGGTCTGGGACGCCGACAAGGCCTCGTACACGCCGTCGGGCCTGGTGCGCCACATCGTCGAACTGGCCACCGGCATCTCGCGCGACTTCTTCGGCACCCAGTGGTGGCGCGACCCCGCCGGTTGGACGCTGACGGAGTTGGCCGGTCCACTCAGCGGTGGCAAGGGGGCCCTGTACCGGGAGTTCTGGTCCCACTGGCTCGACCGGGTCCGGGTCGAGCACCCGCACTGGACCCAGATGACGACGCTGCCCGCCCAGAGCTGGATCACCCTGCCCTCCCCCATCCGGGGCACCCACTACGGACTGGGCTTCTCGGCCGGCGGGCGCATCCGCTCCGAGCTGTTCATCGACGCCGGCAACGCGGAGGCCTCGATGGCCCAGTTCCAGCAGCTGCAACAGCAATCGGAGCTGGTCGAGACCATCTACGGCTCCGAGCTCTCGTGGGAGAAGCTGCCCGACCGCAACGCCGCCCGCATCGCCGACTACTCCATGGGCGACGTCACCAAGGTCGAGGACCACGAGGCCTACATCAGCTGGATGATGGCTTCGCAGGAGCGCCTGCGCCAGGCCATCAGCGGGGCGCTGGGAACGGACCCCAACCCGACCAGCGACTCGTGGACCCGGCGCTGAGCTACGGCTCGTCGACGTCCGCCTCGCTGTCCGTCCCCGTCCCCGTCTGCACCACGCCCGCCTCGCGGCGTCGGCGCAGCGCCCCCAGGATCACAAACCCGACGATGACCACGCCGACAGCCGCCAAGACGTAGGACTCGAGCAACGCCCCGCCCACCGCTATCGCGACCCCAAGCAGCACCCGCTGCCAGGGCTTGGCGAACATCAGCACTTGGCGCAGCGCCGCACCGAGCCCGTGCACGTCAGGACACCGCCTCTGGGTCCGGTCCCACCACGCCCCATTCTCCCTCGGCCACGACAGCCAAGGGAGCCGCCGGGACCGGACTGAACCGGGAACGGTCAGGTCAGGTCGTCACGAGTGCTTCAGCTTCCACACCGCCAGCGGGGCGAACATCACGATCAGTCCCGCCGTCCACAGCAGCGACGGCACGAGATAGTACGAGACCGGGTGCCCTAGCAGTCGCTCCGCCGCCGGCCCACCCGTCAACAACCGGGCCGTGTTGACCATCTGGGTCAGCGGCTGGTTCATGGCGAAGCCCTGCAGCCACCCCGGCATCGTCGCCACCGGCACGTAGGCCGATGACACGAAGCTCAGCGGGAAGACGAGGAACGACAGGCCTTGCGCCGCCTGGGGCGAGCCCGCCATCAGCCCGAGGGCGATGAAGAGCCACACGAAGGCGAACCCGTAGAGGATCGTCAGCCCGAAAGCGGCCACTGCGTCGATGGTCGAGCCATGGATGCGGAACCCGACCGCGAATCCCACCGCCGTCATGACGAAGCAGCCCCAGGCCACCAGCGTCGTGTCCGCGCTCACCCGCCCCGTCACGATGGAGAACAGCCGGATCGGCAGCGAACGCAGCCGGTCGAACAGGCCGCCCTGCAGGTCCTCGGCCACCCCGGTCGCCGCCCCCATGCCCTGGAACAGCACGCCCGTCACCACGAAGCCGGGCACCAGGAAGTCCACGTAGGACAGCCCGCCGGTGTGGGACACCGCCCCGCCGAAGACGTAGCGGAAGATCAGCAGGAACAGGACGCCCTGCGCCGTCCCGGCGATGATCAGCGCCGGCGTGCGCACGAACTTCTTGATCGTGCGCCCGTACACCTGGTTGGCCGCGGCGACGTACGACGCCCCCTGGTTGGGCGCCCGCACGCCGCGCACCTGGCGGGGCGGGTCCACTCGCAACTCGGTCGTCGTCATGCTGCGTCCTCCGTCGGATCGTCGTTGCTGTCGTTGTCGCCGTTGCCGTTGTCGCCGTTGCCGTTGCCGTCGTGTCTCGTCGAATGCCCCGTCAGTGCGAGGAACACCTCGTCCAACGTGGGTCGCCGCAGCGCGATGTCCTCCACCGCCACCCCGGCCTCGTCCAGCGCCCGCACCACCAGCGGCAGCAACGTCGCCCCGCCCGGGGCGGCAATGGAGCAGCGCCGCGTCGCCGGGTCGGTCGAAGGCTCGCCCGCCCCCAGCGTCGCCAGCACCGAAGCCGCCCGCTGCATCGTCGGCACGTCCGCCGTGTGCAGCTCGACCATGTCGGCGCCCACCCGCGACTTCAACTCGTCCGGCGTGCCCTGTGCGATGACCCGGCCCCCGTCGATGATGACGACGGACGCCGCCAAACGATCGGCCTCGTCGAGATACTGCGTCGTCAGCAACATGTCAGTCCCGGCCCAACCCATCTCACGGATGGCGTCCCACACCTCGTTGCGGCTCCCCGGGTCGAGCCCGGTCGTCGGCTCGTCGAGCAGCAGCAGCCGGGGCGCCCCGACCAGGCTGGCGCCGAGATCGAGCCGCCGCCGCATGCCCCCCGAGTACGTGCGCACCTGGCGATCCGCCGCGTCCTCCAGGTCCATGCGTTCCAGGATCTGCCGCGGCCGAGGCCACCGCCTCCTTCTTCCCCTGGCCGTACAGGCGGGCCACCATCAACAGGTTCTCCCGCCCGGTCATCATCTCTTCGACCGCGGCCGACTGACCGGCCAGGCCGATCATGCGCCGCACCACCATGGGCTCGCGCACAACGTCGTGCCCGTCCACCCTGAGCGTCCCGCCATCAGGCTCAGTCAGCGTGGCGATCATGCGGATGAAGGTGGTCTTGCCCGCCCCGTTCGGCCCGAGAATGGCCACGGGCTGCCCGGGCGGCAGGGTCAAGGTGAGATCCGAGAGGGCTTGCACCTTCCCGAACCGTTTGCTGAGGCCCTCGGCCTCGATCAGGGCACCCATCAGCGCCCCTCCTTTCGGTTAATTGCTCTGTCTCGCACCGGGCGGCCGAAGCCGTCCCAATGCCTGTGCAGAGCTCGACCGAAAGGGGTCGCCTACGCTTCGAGTGCTGCCTCGGGCGCAGGCTCCTCGTGAGCCGAGCTCTTGGTGTGTAGGCCCGAGGCCGCGTGCTGCAACACGCGGCCTCGGGTCATTCGTCAGGCAGTTCGAAGGTGAACTCCACCTCCTCGGGGTTGAAGCCCTCGGTGTGGAACGCCCCCCACATGTCCATGCCGCCGAGCCGGCCACTCGCCATGTCGTCGACGAGCGCGGTCACGAACTTCAGCTCGGCCACCAGTTGCGCCTCCTCGTACTCGACCTCGAGCTCGAAGAGGCGGGGCAGGCCGGCCTCCTGGGTCGCTTTCATGGTGCTGCGCATGCCGAGCAGACGGATCTTCAAGGCGTCGGCCCGGGCCCGCAGCGCCATGAGCGCCTCGTCGGGGTGCAGCGAGGCCAGGAAGGACAGCCCGGCCATGAACACGGGGTACTCCTTGGCCGGGACGCTGATGAGCTCGGTCATCCACTCGTTCATCTCCCGCGCCCCGTCGTCGGTGATCTGGTAGATCGTCCGCTCGGGCCGCTTGCCCTCCCGGACCGTCCCGGTCGCCTTGATGAGGCCCTTCTTCTCCAGCGACTCCACCACCGCGTACAGGGAGCCGTAGTTCAGGCGCACGCTCTCCTGCTTGGCCCGCTGCCTGAGCGTCTGGGCCACCTCGTAGGGGTGCATCGGCTTCTCGTAGAGGCTGACCAACACGGCCAGGGCCAGGGGATTCGAACGGGACCATCTCGGCATGCCGACTAGACTATTCGATTCAGAGTAATCTGTAAAGAGTGATCTAGCCAGAAATACTCTGACCCGCCGACGCAAGGGGTCGCCTTTATAACCCCCGCCGGCGCCCCAACGTCCCGGTCCCACACCCGAGCGTCCCCGAGAACACGCCACTACGGTTGCAAGCCGAACATCGAACACGGGGAGGTGCACGATGCTCAAAGTCGTGGGGGCCGGTGTCGGCCGTACCGGGACGCATTCGCTGAAAATCGCCCTCGAGCAACTCACCGATGGCCCCTGCCATCACATGATCGAGGTTCTCGGCCACCCCGCAGAGGTGCCCATCTGGATCGACGCTGTCAACGACCGTCCCGTCGACTGGGCCGCGCTCATGGACGGCTACACCTCCCAGGTGGACTGGCCCGGAGCGAGCTTCTGGCCCGAGCTGGCCGAGGCCAATCCCGACGCGCTCGTCATCCTGTCGGTACGCGACCCGGACGACTGGTACACCAGTTGCTCCAACACCATCTTCGGCATGCAGGCCATGGCCGAGGACGGCGACCCGTGGATGCAGGCCATGGTCCAGCTCCTGCACGACCGCTTCGACAACCGGTTCGGCGACCGCGACGCCATGGTCGCCGCCTTCGAGCGCCACAACGACGCCGTCCGCGTGGGCGTTCCGTGCGACCAGCTCCTCGAGTGGACCGTGACCGACGGCTGGGACCCCATCTGCGCCCGCCTCGGCGTCGCCGTGCCCGACGCGCCCTTCCCGCGGACCAACTCCACCGAGGAGTGGCGGGCCATGGTCGGCATGCCGCCGCTCACCCCCGCCTGACCCCGCCGCCCCAACCACCTGCCGCGCCAGCGCCCGCCGCGCCAGCGCCAGCGCCCGTCCTGAACGTCCCGCCCCGCCCGGCCGGGACATAACCTGCTGGCCGATGAGTCCCGTCGTCGTCCACGTCGCCCCGCACCCCGACGATGAGGCCGTCGGCTGCCCCGCCTCGCTCCTGCACCTGCACGACCGGGGCTGGACCGTGATCAGCGTCATCGCCAGCCTGGGATTCGAGAGCCAACACCAGCGACGACGGGCCGAAGCCGAGGAAGCCGCGCAGAGGGCCGGCTTCGTCCCGCTCTTCCTCGACCCGCCGCTCACCCTCGACCTCGACGCCGACCTCGCCCTGGCCACGCACCGCATCGCCACCGAGCTCCCGGCCATCGTCGAGGAGCACGGCGCCACCATCGTCGTCTCCCCGAGCCCTCACGACGTCCATCACGGCCACGAAGCCGTCGGGCGCGGCGTCCAGCGGGCCATGGCCGCCCTCCCGTCGAGCGTCCGCTGGTGGATGTGGGGCGTCTGGGGCGACCTCCCCGCCCCCAACGTGTTCTACGCCTTCAACGACGGCGCCCTCGCCCGCATCGCCCGCATCCTCGATGCCTACGCAGGCGAACTCGAACGCAACGACTACCAAAGGTTCCTCGCCGGCCGCGCCGCCGCCAACGCCGTCATGGGCTCCGAGCGCGTCTTCGGGTTCGGCTCGGCCTCCGCCAGCACGCTCCCCTACGCCGAGCTCCTGACCGAGGTCTGCCTCGTCGACGGCCGCTTCGTCGCCTCCCACCCGCACGCCCTCGACGAAGGCCGTGAGCCCGGCGCCGACGCCAGCGTCGATCTCACCCCCTGGCTCGACTCGCCCAGCGTCCACGAGCTGATCGGCTACATCCGCGAAGTCCGCGACGCCTGAAGACCCGTGTCCGGCCTTCCCCGCCACGCTCCATTGCCCCGCCAGTCCTCCGCGTTGAAGTTCGACGCCATGCTGCCGGCTCAGCCTCTCCGCCGGGCCGGTGAGCTCGGACGTCGGGCCGCCGCCGCCGGACTCTCCGGCCTCGTCGTCACCGAGGCCGGGCGCACCGCCTACCTGACCTGTGGCGCGTTGGCCGTCGCCGCCGACATCGACGTGCTCACCGGCATCGCCGTCGCCTTCCCGCGCAGCCCCATGGTCACCGCGGCCAACGCCTGGGAGCTGGCCGAGGCCAGCGGCGGCCGCTTCCGCCTCGGACTGGGCGCCCAGGTCCGGGCCCATGTCGAGCGCCGCTACGGCTCGGACTTCGACCCGCCCGGGCCCCGCATGCGCGAGTACGTCCTGGCCGTGAAGCAGATCTTCGAGGCCTTCCGAACCGGCGGGCCCCTGGCCGTCGAGGGCGAGTACTACGCCATGTCGCTGCTCCCACCCACCTGGGCACCCGGCCCCATCGACTGCGCCGACCCGCCGGTCGACGTGGCCGCGGTCAACCCCTGGATGCTGCGCATGGTCGCCGAGGTGGCCGACGGCGTCCACGTGCACCCGCTCAACACCCCGGTCTACCTGCGCGACACGCTGGTGCCCGAGCTCTCGGCCGGCGCCGCCCGGGCCGGCAAGACGTTCGACGACCTCGAGGTCATCGTGCCGGCCTTCCTCTGTGTCGGCGACACCGACCACGAACAGAACACCTGGCGCGAGATGGCCCGGACCCAGATCTCCTTCTACGGTTCGACGCCCAACTACGCCTTCATCTTCGAGCAGCTCGACCGCGAGGACACCACCGACCGCATCCGCGAGCGCCAGCGGGCCGGCGACGTCGCCGGCATGGCTGCGGTCATCGACGACGACCTGCTCGAGCAGTTCACCACCGTGGGTACCTGGAGCGACATCCCCGACAAGATCGTGGCCAAGTACGGCGGCATCGCCACCCGCGTCGTGAGCTACTTCACGGGCAACAACATCGTGCGCGACCCCGACTCGTTCGAACGCTGGGGTGCGTTGGCCCGGGACGTGCGGGCCAACAGCGAAGCCGCCTAGCCCGCGGGCCCTGGCCCGCTAACCCAAGCCGGGCGAACTGGCCCCGCTGGGGCTGCCCGACGCCGCCGGCGTGGTGGTCGTCGTCGGAAGCGCCCCGGGAATCGCTGTCGGAGTCGGAGCCATTGTGCTCGGAACCGGAGACACGGCCGGAGCGGTCGTAGGGGTGGTCGGCTTGTTCGCCACGGCGGCTTGGTACTCCTCAATCGTGGCCACGTCGCTCGATGGCGGTGGCGTGACCGTGACCGGCGCGCCGAAGTTCGAGAACACGATGTACGTGTTCTGGTTGATGACTTGGCCGTCGGTGGTCACCGTGCTCGGGATCACGATCGCCGTGACGAGCCCGCTCGCCGAGGCGACGTACACCGTCTCGGTCGTGTGCGAGGCCGGCACGAGATCGGCGCTGCGCGAGAGTGCCTTGCTCGACAGCGTCACCGTGTAGCCCTGCACGGGGGTGCCGTCGAAGGTCGAGTGACCGAGCGACACGACCGTGGCCCCGCTGACCTTGAGCTGGTGCAGCACGCCCGCCGGATTGCCGACCGTCCGTTCGAGGCCACTCAGACTTGCGCCGACCGCCGACGTCGAGGAACTGACCTGGAGGACGTCGGCTGATATCCACGTCTTGCCGGGCAACACCGCCGAGAGCCCGGGACCGATCTCGACGTAGACCGTTTTCTTCTCGAAGATCATCTGTGTGGTGCCCGGGGCAGGCAGCCCGGGCGCGGTCAGCGTCATCGTCCCCTGGCTCTTGCTCAGGTCGAAATCGCCGACGGCGCTCGGTCCGTCGGTCTGCCCGAGAGCGGACGTCAGCTTCACCTGAATCGCCACGTGCGCCGTCTTCTGGTGCAGGGTGGCCGTCGCCGCCGTCGCCGTCGCGCTCTTGGCGCCGCCCGTGCCGCCGCCACCCTTCGTCGAATTAGGCCCGAGCGCCAGGTAGGCCCCGAGGCCGGCCAGGACGATCACGACCGCCGCGACGGCGATGATGAGTCCGCGCCGATGGCTCTTCGAAGCCTCCTGTTCGGACAGCACCGTCGCCGCCGCCGCACTGTTGGTCCCCGGCATGCTGATCCCGAGCAAGGGATCGGCCTCCTGGCTGACCCGGCGCGTCGCTTCGGCTGGCGGCTCCTTCGGCGTCTTGATGCTGCGGGTCGGGGGCGGTGTTCCGTCGGTCGTCGATCCAATGTCGCCGCCCAGGAGCGCCGCCGCACCGACGGTGCGGACCCGTTCCGCGTTGGCCGTCACCTCAGCCTTGGTCGGCGGCGCCGCCGTCGCGTCACCCCCAGCCGCGCCACCGGCAACAGGTCCGCCTCCCGGTGCCGGCACGTTGCCGCCGAGGATGCTGGCTGCACCCGCACCAGCCACTCCACCCGAGAAGATCCTGATTGGCTGGGTGTCAGACGGCTGCTGTGTCGCGGGCTGCTGTGTCGTGATGGGGTCCTTGGGGACCGCCGGCTGTTGGGCCGTGACCGGGTCGGGCTGGACGACGCGCTGATGGCGGCCGGTCGTCGCGTCGCTGGTGCCCGAACTCAGCGCAGGCTGGACCAAACGGCATTCGTCGGACCAGACCTCGCCGTCCCAGTAGCGCTCTCTGTTCTTGAAGTACGGATCGCGGTACCAGCCCGGTTCCGGGGGGTTCACGTGATGGCGCTCCCTCGAGCTCGTCGGACGACCTGCCTGTGCGCTTGAAATGGTGACACAGACCGCGCACAGGAGAGCATCGCGCCCCCCGGGCCGTCAAATGGAAAAGAGCACGTCAGGAGGTTGGAGCGTGGGTCAGCCGGGCCGCGCTGGCCTCGAACTGCTCCTCGGGCACCACTTGGGGCGCCGGCGGTGGCGCCACCGACACCGGGGTCCCGTAGTGGGAGAGGTCGAGCGTGGTCGAGGCCATCACCGTCTGGCCCGAGTCCAGGTAGGTCGCCCCGGCGGCAATCCGGGACAGGCGCCCCGTGCCGTCCACGTAGGCCTGCAGGTTGAGTTGGCTGTACGAGGTCGTGTGGACGAACGCAGGCAGGCCCGACGAGGCCAGCACGCGGGTGACCGCGGCAGGGCCGAGGGAGATGGAGTACTCGGTGGCCGGTGCGCCGTCGATCTGGACGCTCCCGACCTCGTGGGCCGACGAAGCTGAGGCCTGGAGGAGGGAGACAAGGGCGGTCGGATCCGCCAGGACACCCCCGATCCCGACTCCCGGTTCTCCGAATCCGCCCGAAGCCAGGTCCATCGACACCCATTCGTAGCCCGGAGCGAAATAGCGCACGATGTCTCCGAGGTCGTAGAAGGACTGGCCACCGTCGTAGACGATCTGCTCGGGAAAGCTCCGACCCCCCACCGAGTAGGTGACCGACAGGTTCGACCCCTGCGTGGCCAAGTCCACGCTGCCGCCCCCGTTGATGGTGACGGGCTGGGCACCGCTGATGTCGAGGGCATAGGCGACATCGGCCGTGTTCGCCGAGGCCGTCGAGGCCAGCGCGGCCGGCAATGCGTGCACGGTGCTGACACCGGCGCCCCCGTCACGGCCGGCCTTCGAACCTGACCGGCTGATGGCATAGACGGCCACGCCGGCCACCACCAGCAGCACGACGACCATCACGAGCAGTGAGCGCTTGGTGCCCTCCCGCTTCTGGGCCGTGGCGACCTTCCTTGTCACTGCAGTAGCCGTCTCCGGCTCCTCGTCGACGACGAAGCGGGTCAGCCCGGCCGGGATCGGATCGTCCTTCGGCCGGGCGGCCCGGCGCTTGGCCGCGGCCTTCCGTTCCGTCTTCGACCGCTTCTCCTCCGCTCTCTGCTCGACCTGACGGGCCTTCGCCTGTTTCTTGTCCTCTGCGGCCTGTTTCTTATCGTCGGCGGCTTGCTGCTTGGCGTCCGCTGCGGCCCGCTTCTTGTCTTCGGAGGCCTGTTTCTTGACGTCTTCGGCTTGCTGCTTGGCCGCCGCCGCCGCCCGCTTCTCGTCCTCGGCCTGCTGTTTCTTGGCCTCAGCCGCGTCGCGCTTCTCCGCCTCGGCCGCTTCCTTCTGCGCGGCCACCGCCTCCCGCTCGGCGGCCGCCGCCCGCGCCTTCTCCTCGCGCTGGCGTTCCTGCTCGTCCAGGAGGGCCGCCTTGTCCATCTCCTTGCGCCGCTTCAGCGTCTCGCGCTGGCGCTTCTCCTCGGCTCTGGCCTCCTGCTTGGAGAGCGCAGGCACCGCGACGGCCGCGGCACCTGCCGAGTCGCCGGTAGCCGTGGTGGCAGAGGTGGCCCCGTCGCCGTCGCCGGCAACAGTGTCAGCCACCGGGTCACGTTGCGAGAGGAACAGCGGCGCCATCCGCTCGTCCGCCTCCTCGACCGTCGGGTCCATCTGGTCGGACACGTCGAGGGCGATCGCCTCGTCCAGATCCTCCTCGAACGAGAACTCGAACTCGACCGGATCGTCCTCGTCATAGTCGTCGTCCTCGTCCTCACCGAAGGAGTCCGCAGCACGATGAGCCGCCTCGAACTCCTCGTCGTCGATGATGACGAGTTCGGGCTCGTCCTCGCCGGCCAGGGGATCGTCGTCGTGGGTCAGGTGCGTCGTCACGACGCACCCGGCCCGGCCGGGTCAGAACTCTTCGGGCGCCTCGGCGGCCAAGGCAGCGTCGACGTCGGACAGCACGTCGTCCTCGTCCATGTCGTCGGCAGCGGGGTGGACTTCGACATCGTCTTCGCCCTCGAACTCCTCGGGATCCTCGTGGAAATCCTCGAGCACGACGTCGTCGTCGCCGAGCTCTTGCCAGTTCTCATCGGCATTGCGGCCGGAACTGGAGCCAGAATTGAGGCCTCGTTGACCGGCCAGCGTGGTCGAGGAGCGTGGACCACGGGGTCGCCCCGCCGACCGGTCGAAGAGCGAGGAGAGCCGGTCCTCCACCGAGTCGATGTCGGCCGTCGCCGCGGCCAGCGCCCGCTGCAGCTCGGGCACGTGCTCGGGCAGGTGCGGCCCCGCCGCCTCCGAGCCGTCGGGTCGTACCTGGTCAGTCCACTCGTAGCCGTCCCAGAAGCGCTCCTGGCCGGGCTGGTCCGGATCGGGCCGCCAGGCCTCCTCGTCGGCGCGCAACAACCCGTCCGGATCGACGTCGTCCTCCATGACCACCCCTCCGCATCCGTCCCTGGCCGCCATTTTCTCATGTCAGCTGGCCTGCCAGGATGCGGGTCGCCTCCGTGCGGCGGTAGAAATGGTGTTCCGCCGCCCCGATGAGGGCAGCACGATGCGGCACAGCATCACCGGGCGGAACCACAGAACAACGAGACGCATGCCTCGGGGACGGGGCGGGGAAGGACAGCAGTGGGGATCGAACTGAAGGCAGGGTTGCGGCTGCGGAGCGCGGTCGACGCCTGCGAGGTCGTGGTGGTGAAGGCTCCGGGCGGGCCGGTCGACCTGCGCTGCGGCGGGCACCCGGTCGTGGCGCTCGATGCCGAGGTGGCGCCCCAGAGCATCGAGCCGGCGTTCGACACGGGGACGCAACTGGGCAAGCGCTACGCCGACGACGACATCGGGCTCGAGCTGCTGTGCACCAAGGCGGGCGAGGGCTCGCTCTCGGTCGGCGACACCATCCTCGAGGTCAAGGGCGCCAAGGCGCTGCCGGCCTCGGACTGAACGACGCGGGGACAAGGACGCCGTCGTGAACATCGCCATGCTGCTCGAGATGGCGGCCGAGGGTGATCCCGACCGCGTCGTGGTCGGGTCCAAGTCCGGGGGGCTCACCGCCTCGGATCTGCTCGAGCGATCCCGGCGGGCTGCCACCTCCTTTGCCAAGACCGGGGCGGAGGTCGTCGGCTACTTCGGCCTGAACGCCGACATCCTGCCGGTGGCGCTGTTCGGAGCGGCCATTGCGGGGGTGCCGTTCTCGCCGATCAACTATCGAGCGCCGGACGAGCAACTGAAGGGGATCGTCGGCCGGGTGACGGGCGGGCTCATGATCGCCGACCCCGACGAGGTGGCCCGGCTGCACGCCGTCGGCGCCGAGGTGGTGGTGACCAAGGACGAGTTCGCAACGTCGTTGGACGACCCCTCGCTGTCGGACACCGAGTTTCCCTTTGTCGACCCGGATGCGGTGGGGGTGTTGCTCTTTACGTCGGGGACGACGTCGGAGCCCAAGGCGGCCGTGCTGCGCCACCGCCACCTGGTGTCCTACATCATCACCAGCGTCGAGTTCCTCGGCTGCTCGGCGGACGAGGCCCAGCTCATCTGCGTGCCGCCGTACCACATTGCCGGCGTGGCGGCGGTGCTGTCGTCGTTGTACGCGGGGCGGCGGATCATGTACCTGCCGACGTTCGACGCCGAGGAGTGGGTGCGCACGGCGGCGGCCGAGTCGATTACGACGGCGATGGTCGTCCCGACCATGCTGGGGCGGATCCTCGACGCGGTGGAGACGACCGGCGTGGAGCTGCCGGCGCTGCGCCACCTGTCCTACGGGGGCGGGCGCATGCCGTTGGAACTGGTGGAGCGGACGCTTGCGGGACCTGCCCGAGGTGGACCTGGTCAACGCCTACGGGCTGACCGAGACGTCGTCGACCATCGCCATGCTCACCCCGGACGACCACCGGGAGGCCTTCGCCTCCTCTGATCCCGTGGTGCGGGCCCGTCTTGGATCGGTGGGGCGTCCCCTGCCCATGGTCGAGGTCGAGGTGCGGGGCGAGGACGAGGTCGTGGTGGCGGCCGGAGCGAAGGGCGAGATCTGGGTGCGGGGCGAGCAGGTGGCCGGCGAGTACGTGGGCCAGACCCTGCTGACCGACGACGGTTGGTTCCGCACCCGCGATGCGGGCTGGTTCGACGACGACGGGTTCTTGTACGTCGATGGCCGGTTGGACGATGTGATCGTGCGGGGCGGGGAGAACATCTCACCGGGGGAGATCGAGGCGGTGCTCCAGGCCCATGCGGCGGTGGCCGAGGCCGCCGTCATCGGCATCCCCGACCGGGAGTGGGGCGAGGCGGTGGCGGCCGTGGTCGTCCTGCATCCGGCGCAAGTGGTCACCGAGACCGACCTGCAGGACTGGGTCCGCGGACAGCTGCGCTCGACCAAGATGCCCGGCGTGATCGACTTCCGGGCCGAGTTGCCCTACTCCCCGACGGGAAAGCTGTTGCGGCGGGTCTTGCGGGACGAGCTGGCGGCCGCCCAGGGCGGCGGCGACTCCGCCTAACGCCCGTCGCCACTGTCTGTCCCTCCGCCTAGGTTCCTCCGCCTAGGTTCCTCCGCCTAACTCCCACTGCCTCGCTCCCGCTGCCTCGCTCCCACTGTCTTACCCTTCGGTCGCTGGACCACCCGGCTCCGCCGCGGTCCAGCCGAGCAGCCGCTCGACGTCGAAGACGAGCAGGTGCGCGAACTGCGCGTCGCGATACTGGTGGTACTTCTGGCGTAAGGCATCCTCGTACCCGTCACTGATCGGCGTCGTGTCGTCTCGCGGCACAAGGTGGGCCCTGACCCACCAGAGCCGCGACCAGTCGTCCGGGTCCCAGTGGTCGCACAACAACGTCGCGGTGCCCGTGTGGCGCACATTCCAGACGCGGGCCAGGTCGACGGTTTCCTTCGGCTTGATCTGGTCGACCGGGCTCACGATCGTCTGGCCGACGACGGCAAAGCAGACCGGCACCGCGTCGATCGGTGCCGCGCTCGTTGAGCGTGCTGAGGACCCCGCGTTCGGCGGCTGCCAGGAAGGTCCAGCACTGGGCCAGCGAGAGCCGCACGTCTGGTCAGGACGGCCGCTCGAGCAAGTCCTTCAGGTTCTGGCAGCTGACCGGGACCTCCTTGCGGGCCCGACTCACGACCATGGGTGTCATCAGCCTCCCCAGCCCATGGCCGGAGAAGTCGAGCTCGATGGTCACTCTCGAGCGGGTGCCGGCATCGAGCGGCTTCGACCTGTACGCAGACGTCGGCCCGGATCGGTCCGTCGATGCCGTGAATCACCCAGCGCTGCGGCGGCGCGTATTCGGTGATCAGGGAGGTGGACGTGCGCTCGGCTCCACCGATGTTCCGCGTCATGCTGCACGTCGAGCCGACCGCCGGCTCTCCTTCGACGTGACCGCACACCACCCCCTTCTGCCATTCACCGAAGTACGACGGATCGGTGACGAAGGGGAACACCTCGCTCGGGGGTCTGTCGATGTCCACGGAACAGGTCACAGAAGCCATCACTCCATGATGGACCCGCAACAGGTCCGCTGTCCTCCCGCCCGTGCTCAGTCGTCGGGTGCGAAGCGCTCCCAGGCCGACTGGCGCGTCATCCCGAGGGCGTCGCCGACCTGGGCCCAGGTGGCGCCGAGATCTCGAGCCCGGCTGACCCACCCGTGCAACGTCTCCTCAACCTGCATCCGGGCTGCAGCAACCTTGGGCAGGTGGGCGAGGACGACGTCGAGGGAGTCCGTTTGCTCCCAGGGCAGGACCCGCGGTGTGGCTCCTTTGCCCGGATGCGCCTCGATGATCTGGCAGCAGAGGTCGACGCAGTCGTTGCACACGTAGACGGCCGGACCGGCCACGAGGACCTGCACGTCGGTATCGGGTCGCAGGCAGAACGAACAACTGGCAATGGCGACCGTGGCGTCGGCGTCGGCGTCGGCTTCCTTGGTCTCGGGCATCGGGTGGTACTCCCTCCCTTCCGTGTCGGTCCTCTGTCAGGAGCCACCTTACGGTTGTCAGGGCATCCCTGACAACCCCTCAGGCCACGTTGGAGTCCCGCAGGATCCAGTCGTCGACGGCCATCACGTCGGCCTGACGGGGGAACACCTTCTCCAACAGGACCCGGTGCACCTCGGGATCGAAGTCGGTGCAACCGTCTTCGAGCACGACCAGCTGATAGTCGAGATCTGCGGCCTGCCGGAGGGTGGAGAGCACGACCCCACTGGTGGAGACGCCGCACAGGACGAGTTCGTCGACCTCCGAAGAACGGAGGATCATGTCCAGGTCGCTCCCGGAGAAGGCGCTGACGCGGCGCTTGGTCACCACGATCTCCGTCGCCAACGGTGCCACCGAAGGATCGATCTGTGTCGCGGCGTCCTCTTCCTCGTAGCCGTCGCTCCCGCTGAGGCGCGAGAAGATGCGATTGCGCCGGTGCACCTCGGGGGCACCGGCCCGAAAGGCCACCCGCACGTAGATCACGAGGACGCCGGTGGCCCGTGCGTGGTCGAGGGCACGCTTGATCGAGGCCAAGAGCGCGTCCGGCTCCTCGATGCGCTCGACCACCGCGCCCTGAATGTCCATGATCATGAGTGCCGAACGAGCCATGGCGTCATTGTGGCCCATGGCCGGCCGTGGCTCGTCGCCGGACGGCTAGCGGCTGGTGGCGTCCCGTTGCGTCGATCAGAAGAGCGGCGTGGGGTTGTACACCTTGACCTTGGTCACCGTGCCGGACTTCCCGGCCTGGACCGTCCCGATGGCCGACGACGACGAGCACACCGACGGGAGCTGCGGAATGGCCGTCCCGTTGCAGGTGAAGGTCAGACCACCCGACAGCGGGATGACGACGTTCTTGTCCGCCGCGATCGCCAGTTCGATGCCCGGCGCCGTGACCGGCAGCGTCGAGCCCTTCATGACGTTGGCCAGCGTCAGCACCGCCGTCACCCCGTCGGCCTGCAGGTTGCTCACATTGGCGTTCGTGCTGACCTTGGGCAGGAAGGCCTTGACGATGGCGGCGTACTCCTTCTGGTCGGCCTTGGTCGGCTGTGTCGTGGTCGTGACGAACGAACCGGCCAACGCCTTGTCGAGCGTGGCCGAGTGCTCGATGCTCGGGTCCTGGCATGTCGAGAGCACGTAGCGGGGCAGCGTGAGGTGCAGCACCGCGTAGCTCTCGAAGAACGAGCGGCAGAACGGGACGTCGCCGATCACGCCGACGGCGTTGGCTCCCCCTGACGCCGCGGTCTGGAGTTGCGACGTCACGTCGGTCGTCCCCGGGTTCACCGTGACGATCTGCAGGGTGACACCGGCCGCCTTGTAGACGATGCCGCCGAGGGTCTGCACGCCCTGAATCGCCGCTGGCACGTTCTCCACCAGGAGGACCACCTTCGTGTCGCCCTGCTGTTTTGCGCTCAACGCCATCGCTCCGAGTTCGGCCGGGAAACCGCCTTCGAGGTCGTAGGCACCATGCGTTGTCAGCTCGGCCGTCGCCGTGCCGTCCACCACGAGGTAGGGGATGCCGGCACCGACGATGGTCGGCACCTCGGTCTGGCCCTCGGCGGTAAAGGGCTCCACCACGGCCACCACGCCGTGCTTGACCATGGCGTTGGCACAGGACTGGCCCCCGGCCGGTGTCGACTGGTTCTCGCAGACGTAGAGGTTCACCTTGTGTCCCTCCAGGCCGCCCAGATCCGCATTCCAGTACTCGGTGGCCGCCTTGGCGCCCTCCTCGACGAGCCGGCCGGTCGCCGTGGCTCCACCCGTCCCACCGGCGTCGCTGATGAGGCCGATGGTGACGGCAGCGCCGGTGGCCTTGTGCGCCGTGGTCTTGTGCGCCCTGGTCTTCGCTCCGGCGACGCCGACGCTCGACGGGAGGACACACGCGAGCACGGCCGCGGTCAGGGCGCTAGTGAGCACCAGTCTTCGTACCGTCTGGCCAGACCGCCCGCTGGCACCTGATGTGCGCACCGTTCCTCCTTGGGGGCTTCGGAAGGTAACTCTGTGCTCGCCGGTGCGGCCAGCCTCCTCGAAGCCTGCGAGGACACTGTCGCCGGTGTATCCCGTCAGACCATCATCATGTCGCACCACGTCCGCGGTGTTTCAGCAGGGTGATGCGAACTCTCGAAACGGCCCGACCGGGTCGGTCTGTCCGCCGCACGCCGTGGGACCCTCCCCGGACCGGGTCCGGGGGAGGGACGGGGCGAGCCCTGCAGCGCCATGGCCAGGCACTGGGGCGTCTCTGGAGGGCGGCGCCGTCAATTCTGTGCGGGCGGCCGACCCGGTCCAGCCTCTGGGTGGCAGCTGAGATTTGTGACCCCCGCTCCTGCGATCCGAAGCCTATTTGAGTATACTGAATAGGTGCACTGGCCGTGGGGGGTCCCATCGGGCGCCGACGTTTGCGCGACAGGGAGAGGGTGAACGGCGGTTGAGCTCCTACGTCGAGTTCCTGTTGTTGGGCCTGGGCAACGGCGGCGTCTTCGCCGCGCTCGCGGTGGCCCTGGTCGTCACCTACCGCTCTTCTGGCGTCCTGAATTTCGCCACCGGGGCCCAGGCGCTCTATGCCGCCTACACCTACTCGCTCCTGCGCAACGGCCAACTGCTCGATCCCATCCCCGGCCTGTCGCCGACCATCGGTGTCGGCTCGCCATGGGGCTTCTGGCCCGCGCTGTTGGTGACGCTCGGCATCCAGGCCGTCCTGGGCGCCGCGTGCTACCTACTGATCTTTCGCCCGCTGCGCAACCACCGGCCGGTGACCAAGGCGGTGGCGTCCATCGGTCTCATGGGTCTGCTTACCGCAGTAGTGCAGTATCAGGCGGGGACCGCCGTGATCAACGTCAACCCGATCTTCCCCCAGAACCACGTCACCTTGTTCGGCGTCGGCATCTCGGTCGACCGGCTCTGGCTGGCGGCGACGATCATCGCCCTGGGCATCGTGCTGACGGTGCTATTCCGGTACACCCGTTTCGGACTGGCCACCCGGGCCGCGGCGGAAAGCGAAGTGGGAGCACTCGTCAGCGGGCTCTCGCCCGACCGGATCGCACTCTTCAACTGGGTCATCAGCTTCATCGTCTGCGGCATCGCCGGTGTCCTGATCGCTCCCCTGGTCCCGCTCGTGCCCGGGACCTACACCCTGTTCATCGTGCCGGCGCTGGCGGCCGCCGTCGTCGGTCGCTTTCACTCACTCGGCTGGGCGGTCACGGCCGGCCTCGCGATCGGTGCGCTCGAGTCACTCTCGGTGTACATCAACGGGGTGCACCCTTCGTTCCCGGCCGGGGCGGGCGAGCTGGTGCCACTGGTCCTCGTCCTGGTGGTGCTCGCCTTCCGGGGCAAGACGATCCCGAGCCGGGGATCGACCGGTCAGGTGACACTCGGGCGAGCGCCCCGTTCACACCTGCGAATACCCGCGACCGTCGTCGGGTTCGCGCTCGGCCTGGTCGCCATCTACGCCTTTACCGGCAACAACCGCGCCGGGCTCTACACCAGCTTCATCACGGCGGTCATCACGCTGTCGCTGGTGGTGGTGACGGGGTATACGGGGCAGATCTCGCTGGCGCAGCTCACGTTCGCCGGAGTGTCGGCCTACATCCTGAGCACCTTCGCCTACTCGTGGGGAATCCCCTTCCCGATCGCGCCGCTGATGGCGGCGCTCGTGGCCGCGGCGGTCGGCGTGGTGATCGGTATCCCGGCGCTCCGGGTCCGCGGCCTCATGCTCGGCGTGGTCACGTTGACGTTCGCCGCCGGCGTGGAGGCGATCTGGTTCAACAACAACTCGCTGGACGGCGGGGCCAGTGGTCTGACCATCCCGACACCCACCCTCTTCGGGATGAACCTGGGGATCGGGGCGGGGAAGGACTTCCCCCGCCCGGCGTTCGGGATCATGTGCCTCGTCGTGTTGACGGCGGTGGCCTTCGGCGTGAGCTGGCTCCGGACCAGCCGCCTGGGCTCGGCCATGCTGGCGGTGCGGGCGGACGAACGATCGGCCGCGGCGGCGGGGATCAACGTGGTGCGGGTCAAGCTGATCGGCTTCGCCATCTCCGCCTTCATCGCCGGCATCGGCGGATCTCTCCTGGCCTACCAGCTCAGCAACGTCACCTTCCAGGACTTCGACGCCTTCCTCGGGCTGGTGCTCTTCTCGGTCGCCGTGGTGGCCGGGATCACGTCGGTGAGCGGCGGGATCGTGGCCGGGATCATCACGTCGGGTGGGGTGATCGTGACCTGGATCTCGTCGGGCGTGGGTCAGAGCGGCGTCAGCAACTGGTACGGCGTCGTGGCGGGCATCGGCGTCATCCTCACCGTGATCTTCAACCCCGAGGGAATCGTGGGGCCGATCCATCTGGCGCTCGAGCAACGACGTGTCCGTGGGGTTGAGGCGGGAGCCGGCAGGAGGGTCCAGGTGGCCGCCGGTCCTCTCCCCACGCCGGCCCAGGCCGGGTCGGACGGGCTTGCAGCCACGGCGGTGGCGGCGGGCAATGGGCATGCCGCGGTAGTCGGAGCCGCCGAGGAGTTGCGGCCGCCGCTGCTCGAGGTGGAGGGCCTCCTCGTCCGCTACGGCGGGGTGGTGGCGGTCGACAAGGTGAACTTCCGCATCGACGAGGGGCAGATCGTCGGCCTCATCGGTCCGAACGGGGCAGGCAAGACGACGACGATCGATGCCCTGTGCGGGTTCTCGGGCTACGACGGCGCCGTGCGCTTCGACGGGCAGGACATCGCCAACCGCCTGCCCCACCAACGGGCCGCGCTCGGCCTCGGGCGCACCTTTCAGCTGGCCGGGGTCTGCGACGACATGACGGTCGAGGAGAACGTCCAAGTGGGCCAGCACCGGGGTGGGCCGGGGGGGCAGGACGAGCTCGAACAGATCCTCGAGGACCTCGGGCTGCTCCCGCTGCGCGACCTCAAGGTGGCCATGCTCTCGCAGGGGCAGCGCCAGCTGGTCTCGGTCGCCCGGGCCCTGGCCGGCACCCCGAGGCTGCTCTTGCTCGATGAACCGGCCGCCGGCCTGGACAGCACCGAAAGTGCCTGGCTGGCCGATCAGCTGCGGGCGGTGCGGGACCGGGGCGTGACCATCCTGTTGGTCGACCACGACATGAGCCTCGTGCTGAACCTGTGCGACAGCATCGAGGTCCTCGACTTCGGTGCCTTGATCGCCACCGGGTCGCCGGACGAGATCCGGGGCAACGAGGTGGTGTCGACCGCGTATCTCGGGACGACGCACGGGAAACTCGTGGCGCCGTGAGCGACACCTCTATTGTCGACGGTTGTCCGTCAAACGTTGGAGGCGGAGGCGACGCCGACCCCGACCAGCCGGTTCTCGAATGCCGGGCGCTCGACGTCGGCTACGGCAAGCTGACCGTTGCCCGGGACATCACGTTCACCCTCGCACCCAACAGGGTGCTGACCATCCTGGGTCCAAATGGAGCCGGGAAGACGACCCTTCTCATGACCCTGGCCGGGTTCCTCTCACCGCGCTCGGGCACCATCACGATGAACGGGCGTGCCGTGAAGGGTTCGTCCCCCCGGCGTATGAACCAGGGCGGCCTGGTGCTCGTCCCCGATTTCCGTGCACTGTTCGCCGAGCTCACGCCGATTCAGAATTTGAAGCTGGCGGCACCACGAGGAGCCGACCTCGACCCGGTGCTCGACCTGTTCCCGATGCTCAGTCGACGGGCAAAGCTCCGGGTGGCCGATCTCTCCGGTGGCGAGCAGCAAATGCTCGCCATCGCCCGGGCTCTCGTGCAGTCACCGAAGCTGCTCCTCATCGACGAGATGTCGATGGGCCTGGCGCCGATCGCCGTCGAGAGTCTGATGCCGGTGATCCGCCGGGTGGCCGATGAGCGTGGTGCTTCCGTCGTCATGGTCGAGCAACACGTGCAGCTGGCACTCGAGGTGGCCGACGAGGCGATGGTCATGGTCCATGGGAACGTGGTGCTGGCCGGGGCGGCAGAACAGTTCCGCAAGGACACGACCATGGTGCAGGCCGCCTACATGGGGGCCGGCTGACCCGACCTCATCCTGCTGCCTCTCCTCGTCCTAGGTCCGGACCGGCAGCTTCTCCCAGCCTCGGACGGTCGAGGTGTGGGCCTGGACTGCGTGCTCCCAGTCCACTTCCCAGGTCGGGAATCGCTGGAGGACCTCGTCAAGGGCGACCCGGCCTTCGAGCCGAGCGAGCGCGGCGCCGAGACAGAAGTGGATGCCATAGCCGAAGGCGACGTGATGACCGATGTCACGGTGGATCTCGAAGCGATCCGGGTCGGGAAAGCGCCGCTCGTCGCGATTGGCCGAAGCAGTGAGCGCAAGCACGATGCTGCCAGCCGGGATTGTCCGCCCGTAGTGCTCGACATCGGTGGCCAGGTACCGGGCCTGGACCGGTGACGGAGACTCGTACCGGAGCAACTCCTCGATGGCGTTGGGTATCAGAGTCCGGTCCCCGACGAGCTCGGCGCGCTGGTCTGGATGTTCGGCCAGGACCTTGCCGGACCAGCCGATCAGACGGGTGGTCGTCTCGTTGCCCGCTGCCGCCAGCAGTCCGACGTAGTTGAGGACCTCCTCGCGGGTCAGCTTTCGGGTAGCCCCGGTCTCGTCCTCGAACTCGGCGTTGAGCAGGTCGGTCATGAGATCGTCCGAGGGGTGTTCGGTTCGCCAGTCGATGTAGTCGGCGAAGCCGCTCCCGTCGAGGGCACTCCCCTCAATCCCTCCTTGGGAGGGGCTGCCATCCTCGTCGAGGCGCATATTGGCATCGATGCGATCGCGGATTTGGACTTGATCCTGTTCTGGTATGCCCAGGAGCATGCCGATGGTCCGCATCGGCATTTCGGCGGCCAGGTCGGCGATGAAATCGAACCCACCCGAGCCCACCAACGGATCGAGGCTGGCGGCGCAGAAAGCCCGAACCTGGGGCTCGATCGCGCTCATGCGCCTCGGGGTGAAGACGCGGCTCAGCAGGCTCCGGTGAGCGGTGTGGGCGGGTGGGTCCTCGAAGAGGATGATGCCAGGCGGAATTTCCACGCCGAGCTGGATCACCGCTTGGATGGCCTCGAGCACCGAGCCCTTGCCCGAGAGGTAGGTGGCGCTGTCGCGCTCACATGCTTCGACGTCATCGAAGCGACTCAGAGCGAAGAAGTCATGCTTCTCGTTGTAATAGAGGGGGGCCTCGTCGCGCAGCCGACGGAACGTCGGGTAGGGATCGGTGTCGATCTCGATGTCGAAGGGGTCGTAATAGACGTCCGAAGCCGGAGTAGTCAGATTTGTCATCAATCGCCATTTCCTTTGGTCACTGGGTGATTGTGTTGGCGAGCATGGTGGGGGGTGGTCGATGGCGACCCGGCCCTTCTCGAGGTCAGCCGGACAGGCCGTTGGGGAACTTGAGCAATGACCCGGCGTCGACCCGGATCTGTTGTCCAGTGATGTACCGGGACTCGTCGCTGGCCAGGAACAACGCCAGGTTGGCGATGTCCTCCGGCTCCACGTAGGGGATGGGCATGGCCTGGAAGTGATTGAACGCCGGCTCGGCGTCCTCACGTGTCGGGTTTTCGAGGTCGGGCCGAAAGACACGGTAGAGGCCGTCATTCTGGAGGAGATGCGTGTTGCAGTTCGTGGGATGGATGGCATTGACCCTGATGAACCGGGACGCCAGATGCAGAGCCATGTGCTCCGTGTACTCCATGAGGGTCCGCTTGGACCACGCATATCCGTCGCCACCCGGACCGAGAACTGGATTGTCGGCTGCGCCGGGCATCATGCCCGCCGTCGATCCCGTGACGATGATGGAAGCCCCATCCGGCAGATGCGGGAGCGCGACGGCGACCGTGTTCATCACACCAAGGAGATCCACGTCCGTGGCGTCGACGAAGTCGGACGCATGCGGGTCGCCCAGAGCCATCGGAAGGATACCGGCGTTCGCCACGACGACGTCGAGCCGATCGAGATCGGTCAGGCCCGCTTCCAGCGCTTCTCTGAGGTCGGAGCGTTCCCGTACGTCAGCCTGTCGGGCGACGAAACGGCGACCAAGTTCCTTGACCGCACGCTCGGTCTCCTCCAGGTCCTCAGGCGTGGCGAGTGGATAATTGTTCGAGTCGATCTGGCGACAGATGTCGACGGCGATTATGTCTGCCCCCTCCTTCGCCATCCGCACAGCATGCGCCCGCCCCTGACCACGTGCCGCTCCGGTGATGAAGGCGACCCTTCCATCCAAGCGTCCCGCCATGTGCTCCTCCTTTGGTTCGGGTGTTCAGTGCCGGCGGATCAAAAGCTCCGGCAGTAGACCGTGTCCATCTTCTGCGTCCGAGGGCGGGTCACGATGAAGACGTGCACGTCGCCGACCGCGGTCGACTCCTGGCCGCCGTTGCGGCCGTAGGCCTGTGACATCAATCCCTCCTTGGTCCAGAGATCGATCGCAGCCGCGCCGTGTTCGGGGTCCCATTCCCAGTCGGTCGATCCGGTTCCGGCGCCGTTGGTCGCCCCCTGGATCACCGTGGTGACCCGGATGTCGTCTTCACCGACCTCCTGTGCCAGCACCAGCGCAAAGGCCTCGAGAGCCGCCTTGGTGGCGACGTACATCGAGAGCATCGGAAAAGGATGCAAGGTCGATTCGCTCGAGGTGTTGACGATGTCACCACCCCCTGCGGCGCGCAGCAGGGGGATGGCAGACCGGCAGGTGTAGACCGGTCCGGCAAGGTTTGTGGCGATCTGCTGCCGAACGTCGAGGTCGCTGAGGAGCTCGACACGACAGGGCCGGTACACCGCGGCGTTGTTGATCAGGACATCGATCCGGCCGAAACGGTCGCCGATGTGGGCGAAGGTACTCCGGACGCTGTCGGGATCACCGACATCGGTGACGAACGGGACGGCGCTCGGGCCGAGTTCGGCTGCCGTTTGCTTCAGGCGCTCGCTGCCCCGTGCCAACAGAAGGACCGTGGCACCCTCCTCCACGAATCGACGGGCCACCCCGAGACCGGAACCACTCGAACCGCCGGTGACGACCGCAATCTTCCCTTCGAGCGCCCCCATGATCGCCAATCAGCCCCAGGCCAGGTTCTTGATCTCGGTGAAGTCCTCGAGCCCGTGACGTCCCCATTCGCGGCCGAGGCCCGACTGCTTGTAACCACCGAACGCGCCGGTCTGCCCGATGCCCTTCAGACCAGATCCCCAGCCGGGTCCTTGCCCGCCACCGGGGCCCACATCCGCGACCGGCTGGGAGCCGACCTTCTGTACGGTCACCAGGCCGGCCCGAATCTGGCGGGCGACGTTGAAACCGCGGGAGTCCGACGTGGAGACCACACCGCCTCCGAGGCCGTAGATGGAATCGTTTGCCAGCCTCACGGCATCTGCGTCCTCGCCCGAGTAGGGAACCACCGTGAGAACGGGTCCGAAGATCTCCTCCTGCGCGATGCGAAGGTCGTTGCCGCTAACGAACACAGTCGGCTCGAAGTAGTACCCCTTCTCCAAGTGGTCGGGGCGTTTGCCGCCGCAGAGCAATTCGGCACCCTGTTCGAGGCCCGACGCCACGTAGCTCTCGACACGTTGGCGTTGCTGCTCACGGATCAGGGGACCGAGCACCGTATTCTCGTTCCGGGGGTCGCCGATCGTGATGAGCGGCCGCATTGCCTCGAGACCCTCCTTGTAGGCGTCGAGCAGCCTGTCCGGCAGCAGAAGGCGGGTGTGCAGGACACAGCCCTGACCGCAGTGCGCAAGCACCTGGCCGAAGCCGATCGAACGTGCGTAGTCCTCACCCACATCACCGAGAACGACCGTCGCGCTCTTCCCACCGAGCTCCAGCTGGACCCTCTTCACGGTGCTCGCCGCCGAGGCCATGATCCGGCGCCCGGTCGCGGTCGACCCCGTGAAGGTGACCATGTCGACCATGGGGTTGGACGTGAGTTCGTCGCCCACTTCGCCGTGTCCGGTGATCACGTTGAGCACGCCCGGTGGGATCCCGGCCTCCGCCGCGACCTCGGCGATCATCATGGCGTCGAGCGGCGTCCATGGGTGAGGCTTCAGGACGACGGTGCAGCCGACGGCCAAGGCCGGTGCCACCTTCACGATGTTGAGCATGAAGGGAAAGTTGAACGGAGTGATAGCAGCCACGACGCCGATCGGCTCGCGGACAATGGCGCTGCCACTCATGCCCGTCGGACCTCCGTTTGGCATGCCGTTCTCGACCCAGGGAAAAGCGTGTTCGACCAGCGTCGCATTCGAGCGAAGCATGCCGATCGATCCGGCACCCTGGATCGCATCGGTGAGAAATCCCGTCGAACCGGTCTCCGCCACGATCAGTTCGCGGAGAGCTCCCGCCCGCGATTCGAGGATCTCGGCCATGGTCAGCAACTTGGCCGCGCGCTCCGACGGCTTCATGAAGGGCCAGGGACCCTCGTCGAACGCCCGACGCGCCGCCTCGATGGCGTGGACTGCGGTCTTCGTGGTGGCCTCCGGAACGGATCCGATCACGTCCTCGGTGGCTGGATCCACGACATCGATGGACCCTTCCGCACCTTCGGAGGTCCACTTGCCGTCAATGAAGAGTTCGTAATCCCAGCTCATAGCTTGTTTCCTTTCCTCGTGCCCCGACGGAGTCAGCCGAGAGCACCAGCCTTGCGCAGATCGTCGATGGCCTCCCAGTCGCGGCCCAGTTCGAGCAAGAGCTCTTCGGTGTGCTGCCC
Source organism: uncultured Acidimicrobiaceae bacterium (assembly GCA_963840435.1). Classification (GTDB taxonomy): domain Bacteria; phylum Actinomycetota; class Acidimicrobiia; order Acidimicrobiales; family RAAP-2; genus Bog-473. The sequence goes on from CAWIYY010000010.1 coordinate 206,620, forward strand.
AAGTTCGGGTGCCGGTCCTTGAGGAACGGATGGCGCACCTCCGAACTGCATCGGAGGCGCCGGGAGGCGGTAGGTGGAACCGTCGTGGGCGACCACTTCGGGTAGGTACCCGTTGGCCTCCACCTGGACGTGCTCGTGCACCTCAACGGGCGTCAGTGCGGGCGCCCAGACACCGGTGAAGCCAGCCAGCTGCTGGCGCCAGTCCTCCAGTGTCCTCGCGAGAAAGGTCGCCTCGAGCTCGGCAACGCAGGCAGCGGCATGTCGCGCCCGCGTGGCCATGTCGGTGAAACGCTCGTCCGTCGCCAACTCCGGTCGACCGATGGCCTCGCAAAGTTCGACCCAGAACCGGTCGGCCTGCAAGCAGACCAGGTAGAGCCAACGACCGTCAGACGTCGGGTAGCTGTTCGTCAGCGGGTTGGGGACGCGGGTCCGATCGGGGCTCGGCATGGTCCCCACGTAAGGGCCGGCCATGATGTCGGGGCTCAGAGTCCAGATGCCCATGCCGAGGAGAGATACGTCGACCTCTGTTGGCGCGCCGGTTCGCTCCCGCTGGAACAGGGCGGTGCCAATCGCGCCGGCGATCGCGTTCGCCCCCTGCAAGTCGAAGAACGCTGCCGGCTGGAACATGGGCTCCTCACCCGGCCGAGTCATTTTGTAGGCCATGCCGGCGGACGCCCACCCGGCAGCGAGGTCGAAACCACCGGTGTCCTTCATGGGGCCGCGTGCGCCCCACCCGTGGCCACACACGTAGATAAGGCGGGGGTTGGCCGACCGGAGATCCTCGAGCTCAATTCGGAGTTTCGCTCGAATCGCTGGAAGGTAGCTGGTGAGGAAGACGTCTGCGGTGGCGGCCAGCAGGAGATCCCGTCCGGCGTCGGTGGCCAGGTCGATCGTGATGCTGCGCTTCCCGCGATTAGGGATTTCATTGAACGGGTTGGGTCCGGGTCTCTCGGCGCTGCCCAGGAGGTTCATGAGTCCCCGTTGGGGGTCGCCATGGGGAGGCTCCACCTTGATCACGTCAGCACCGAGGTCGGCCATGACCGCTCCCGCCGCGGGGACAAAGGTCCACGAGGCCACCTCCAGCACCCGGATACCCTCGAAGGGGGCCGTCATGCGTCCCCTCTACCGGCGGGGAAAGTTGAAGACGCGCCGGGCATTGGCTTCCGCGATCTTGCGGACCTCGTCATCGGGAACCTCGGACAGGACGTCGGCGAGCTTCTCGCGTGACGCCGGAAAATTGCTGTCGCTGTGGGGATAGTCACCCTCGAACAGGATGTTGTCGATGCCGATGAGGTGCCGCTCCTCGATCCCGGCGTTATCGGCGATGAAACACCCGAAGACGTGGTCACGGAACAGATCGGAGGGCCGCACATCGGGATTGACCCCCGTGTACCAGCGGTGGCGTTCCCACGTGTAGTCGATCCGCTCCAAGACGTAGGGAATCCAGCCGATGCCACCTTCGGACAGGGCAACGCGCAGTCGTGGGAATTTGTGGAAGACCGGCGACAAGAGGAGGTCGACGGTTGTGGATTGCGAGTTCATTCCGAACAGGGCAATCGCAACGGCAAAGTTGGCGTCAGGTGCGGTGACGGGTGCGCCGCCAGTGCCGAAATGGAGGCAGAGCGGCAAGTCGGCCCCCTGAGCGGCGGCGAAGAACGGATCCCAGTGGTCACTGTGGAACGAAGGAAGGTCCAAACGGTGCGGCGCCTCCACAAAGGTGATCGCCTTGGCGCCTTTGGCCGCCGTGCGCTCGACCTCGGCCACCGAGGAGGCGACGTCCCAGAAGGGAACCATGACCATCGGGATGAACCGGTCCGGTGCGGCCGCTGCCCACTCATCGAGGATGAAGTCGTTCCACGCCACGACGCAGGCGGTCGCCAGCTCCTTGTCATCCGCCGCAAACAGGGTCCCACCGGCAAAGCCGGGAAAGGACGGGAAGCACATCTGCGCATGGACGCCGTCCAGGTCCATATCAGCCAGACGAGCCGTGACGTCGTAGCAACCGGGGAGCATTTCGTCGAAACTCACCGGGTCGACTCCGAAGTCCTTGGGGTCCTTCCCGGCCACGGCATTGAGCCCGATGGTCGGAACAATCCTGTCCTCGAACTTCCACACCTGCTTGCCGCCCTCGAGCTCGATGATGTGCGGTCCCACCTCGAGGTATTTGGTAGGCAGGCGATCGACCCACACCCGCTCGTGCTCGATCACATGGTCGTCGACCGAGATCAGTTGGACGTCGTCGCGCAGCATGCCCGGCCCCCCAGGAGCGGCGATCCCTCGATGGGAAGAATCGTCAGTTTCTGACAATCTATGCCCCGGGAGGATCTCTGACAAGTGCCTCTTTCAGCGAGCAGCCTCCCGGACGGGACATTCAGCTCCGGCGCCGGGCCAACTGGGGGACGGCGGCCTCGGCGGCGTCGAGAAGTTCCGGCAGGGTGAGGTTTGTTCGGCCCCACATCTCGACGACCGCCATCTCGATCCCCACGACGAGGCCGGCGAGAAGGCGCGGATCAGGCACATCCGACCCGCTTGTCTGCATCGACTTGGCGAAGTAGTCGGTCACGGCTCCGGTGAGATCATGAACGCGCTCGCCGCGTACGCGGGCATGAATCTCTGGGGCGTCCGCCGCGGCCCGTCGCCACAGTCTGAGCAGTCGGACATCCTGTGGGTGTTCGATCGAGTGTTCGCGAATCAGCCGCCAGACCCGACGCAATGGATTGGGGCTGGGCTCAAGCGCCTCGATCGAATCGACCAGTGCCTGCAAACCACGCCTGGTGAAGGCCAGCAGAAAGTCGTCCTTAGAGGGGAAATACCGGAAGAGGGTCCTCGCCGAAACGCCGGCCGCTTCGGCGATGTCGTCCACGGTGACCTCTCGAAATCCTCGATCGGCAAAGAGACGCCATGCTATTTGCTCATATTTGGACTGCAGCAGATTTCGCCGTCTGCTCCAGCCAGACTCTTCAATGCCGTTCACGGCGGCGATTGTCGCGCGGTTGGGCTGCAGTCAGAGAACGCCCGCTCTCCCTCAGGGATGCAATCAAGGGGACGTCAAGAAGGCCGATCTGGGCGGAATACGGGAACGAAGACCTCGCCGTGCTGTTCAAACTGCACCCGAACGGGCATGCCGATGGAGACTTCCTCGGGAGGACAGTCGACCACGTTGGTCGTGAATCGAAGTCCTTCCTGCTCCACCAGTTCGACAATCGAGATGTTGTAGGGAACGGGCACGGCGGGGTTGTACGGATGTTCATTCGTAGTGTGACTGAACACCGTTCCTGTTCCACTCGTCGATTCGTACACCGCCAGACCGCCGCAGTCGGAGCATCCGAACGAGAGCGGGAAGACCCATCGGCGGCATCTCTGGCACCGGGTGATCCGGAGCACCCCCGACGCGCCGCTTGTCCAGAACTCACGGTTGAGCTCGTCGAGCGACGGAAGGATGCGGGCCGCGAACTCGGTCATGTGTCAACTGTAGAGTTCCGACGCGTGAGCGACATCGTCGAACAGGGTGCCATCATTTCGGGGATCGGGATCTCGCGGATCGGCCGAAAGACCGGCATCCCGGGACTCGAACTCACCTTGGAATCGTCCAGCGAGGCCATCGCTGACGCGGGACTCACGTCGGCTGACATCGACGGTATCGCCACAATGGGTGAGACTCCCGTCGCCGACGCAGCGGCCCGCCTCGGGATCGAACACACCTGGACCGGCTCGCCAGTCGGCCGATGGGGACTTCTCAGTCCCGTGGTCAACGCCTTCCGCGCCGTTGCGACCGGTCAGGCTCGCCACGTCCTCGTGTACCGGACGGTGAACATGATGGGGGGATCAGTGATGCCCCAACAGGGGGCGAGCGGGAACGCTGCCGCGCCGCCGGCACCGCCCTCGGACCGCCGGCCGTCGCCACCGGTGGAAGAGCGGGGAAATCCAATGGCCGACGTGCCTCGCCTTCTCGCTGCGCACGCGTATTCGGCCGCCAACTGGCTCGCTCTCCACGCCCGTCGTCACATGTATCTCTACGGGACGACCAAAGAGCAGCTGGGATGGTTGGCCATCAACAGCCGGAGGAACGCGGCGCTGAATCCCAAAGCGGCGTACCGCGACCCTCTTGCAATGAAGGACTACTTGTCGGCCCGGATCATCTCTGAGCCCTTCGGGCTGTTGGACTGTGATGTCCCGGTCGACGGTTCCGTTGCCTTCGTGGTGTCGACAGTCGACGCAGCTGCTGACTGTGACCACCCCGTCAGGGTCGAGGCGTGTGGTGGAGCTCTTGGCCTCGGGGGGTGGGACCAGCGGTCTGACTACCCGAACATGGCGTCGACCGATGCGGCCGCCGAAATGTGGAGCCGCACCGATCTCAATCCAGCCGATGTGGATATCGCCGAACTCTACGACGGGTTCACGTTTCTGACGTTCGCATGGCTGGAGGCACTCGGGTTTTGTGGTGCGGGCGAGGCGGGCCCGTTCGTCGAGGGTGCTGCCCGCATTGCGCTCGACGGTCAGCTCCCGCTGAATACCTATGGAGGCCAGTTGTCCGCTGGTCGAATGCATGGGAACTGGGTCCTCCACGAGGCCTGCCTGCAGTTGCGAGGTGACGCTGGGCCACGCCAGGTCCACAAGCGCGACGTGGCCGTCGTTTCCAACGGCGGTGGTCCCATCGCGGGGTGCATGCTGCTTACCCGGTCGTGACCCCGAATCGAGGCGCGACGAGCGACCTGATTTCGCCACGCCGCGGGCGCTCGTCGAAATCAACGAGGCCAAGCCCTCAATGGCTCATACTCCGGAATATCGTTCTGCGCAGATAAAGTACACTCTTTATGAGCGCTTGCACTGGCCCCTTAGCGGAGGAATGAGGTTCGGACGTGACCGAGGCTTGGATCATTGATGCGTGCCGCACACCGCGAGGCTTTGGGAAGGTAGGTAAGGGGGCGCTGACCGGCCTCCATCCCCAGGTATTGGGGGCCACTGTGCTGCGAGCTCTTGCCGAGCGCACTGGGTTGGACACCGGTGCCGTCGACGATGTCGTCTGGGGAACGTCGATGCAGGTCGGTTCTCAGGGTGGTGATCTGGGTCGCATGGCAGCCCTCGACGCGGGTTACGCCACCACGGCGAGCGGCGTGACGTTGGATCGTTTCTGCGGATCAGGCATCTCTGCCGTCAATTTTGCTGCAGCCTCCATCATGGCGGGGATGGAGGATGTCGTGATCGCTGGCGGCACCGAGATGATGTCTTCGTATGCTGCGAACAGATCGGCAGCGCGGTCACCGTTCCTCGACAGCGGAAACGACCATCTTCGTGCTCTCCACCCGCAGACAAATCAGGGTGTGGCTGCGGATGCCATCGCAACGCTCGAGAAGATCGATCGCCACTCTCTCGACGAACTGGCAGCAGAGTCTCAGCGTCGTGCAGCGGTTGCTATCAAGGAAGGCCGTTTTGATCGATCCTTGGTACCTGTGCTGCATTTGGACGGCACTGTCGCCCTCGATCATGAGGAATATCCCCGTTCAGGCACGACTGTCGACTCTCTGGCGGCACTCCCCGCGTCCTTCGAGGCACTGGCTGATGTCGCACTGGACGACAAAGGAACCACCTACCGTTCCCTCGTGCTGCAGAAGTTTCCTGGGCTCGAGATCACGCACGTGCACCACGCTGGCAACTCATCTGGAGTCGTTGACGGCGCCGCCGCGCTTCTCATCACGAGTGCGGACTACGCGACGGCACACGGTCTTCGGCCGCGGGCACGGATCGTGGCGACGGCCAACATCGGCGATGACCCCACGCTCATGTTGAACGCACCGGTGCCTGCGACTCGAAAGGTTCTCGCCAGGGCAGGCATGTCCCTGGGAGATATAGATCTCTTCGAGGTCAACGAGGCTTTCGCCGTTGTACCAGAGAAGTACATGCGCGACCTCGACCTGGACCGAGACACGGTCAACGTCAACGGTGGTGCCATCGCCCTCGGTCACCCAATCGGCGCTACGGGTTCCCTCTTGGTGGGTACTGCGCTCGACGAGCTTGAGCGTAGGGACAAGCAGGTCGCCCTGATCACCATGTGCGCAGGTGGTGGGATGGCGCCGGCGGTGGTCATCGAGCGCCTGTAGGGCGAACGCCGAGAAAGCGACGGATGGGAGGCTTGTGCTGTCGCTCGAAGACACGCTGATGTCCGACGAGTACGACGAATTCGGACTTCTCTACCAGAACGCAGCGGAGTGGGACATTCCCTTTGACCCGCCCGTCGTGTCTCGAGGACAGTGGGAATCGTCCAGTGGACAGGGGGTGTCGTACCTTCGTTGGGGTGAGGATGACCCAGAGTTTGTCTTCCTTCACGGCGGCGGCCAGAACGCCCATACATGGGATACCGTCCTCCTGGCACTGGGCAGGTCGGCCATAGCGATCGACTTGCCGGGACATGGCCACTCTGACCGACGGGCCGACCGCGACTACGGACCGTGGCGTAATGCTGAGGTGGTCGCCGCACTCACTGAGGTACTGGCGCCCAGGGCACGTTGCGTCATTGGGATGTCCCTCGGCGGGGCCACGCTCTTCCGTTTCGCTGCGGAACGGTCTGACTTGTGCCGCAAAGCAGTCTTCGTGGATGTCACTCCGCAGATCAACGATCTATCTCGGGCTCTCACAACCGCCGAGCGCGGCACGGTCTCTCTCATCGCCGAAGCGCCGGTCTACGACACGTTCGGCGAAATGGCCGACGCCGCTGTAGCGCTCAGCCCACACCGGGCAGTCGCAGGTGTCCGACGTGGGGTGCGTCACAACACTCGTCGACTGGAAGACGGGAGATGGACCTGGCGCTACGACCTCTTTGGCCCCGCTCCTGGTCAGTCCACGGACTCTTCAGGTGGCAACCACAAGTGGGTCGACTTCACTCCGCTGTGGCAGGACGTCGATGACATCACCGTTCCAGCGCTGTTCGTGAGAGGCGCGTTGTCGCCATTTGTCACGGATGAAGACATTGGAGAGCTGGAGACTCGGCTGACCACTCTCGAACTGGTCACCGTCGAGGGCGCAGGTCACGCGGTACAGAGCGACCAACCGCTCATCCTTGCTGAGTTGATCCGGGATTTCGCTGGCTAGCCACTCCAAGGGGGGAGCAGGCGGAAGCGACGCTGATCCTGATCCTCAGGCGAGCCAGTTGGCTACGGTTTCGATGTCTGCAAGCCCGTTGGGGCCGACCGGCTGGACATTGAGAATCGTGACTCCCGATTCACGGTAGGCGGCGAGACGATCCCTGATATAGCCAGTGTCGCCAATCAAGGACATCCCCGCCACGAGTTCATCCGGTACGAGTGCAGCCGCTTGCTTGCGGTCACCTCCCAGATAGGCATCCTGGATTTTCTCGGCCTCGCTTACGAAGCCGTAGCGTTTCAACGTGTCGTTGTAGAAGTTCTTGCCGCGAGCGCCCATGCCCCCGAAGTAGAGCGCAAGCATGGGCCGGTCACGATCCCGCAAGGCTTCCACATCGGTTCCAATGGCAAGCGAACCGCCCGCCACGATCTCGAGTGATGGCAGTCCAGGCTCGCGCTTCGCCAACCCGGCCTCGAGTGGCGATCCCCAAATCTCGGAGGCGCGTTCCGGCCAGTAGTGCAGCGGGAGCCAGCCTTCTGCGAGTTCTGCCGTCATCTCGACATTCTTCGGACCCAGTGAAGCGAGGTAAATGGGGACACGTTCGCGAACGGGGTGATCCATGATCTTCAGCGGCTTTCCGAGGCCCGTACCTTGTCCTTCGGGGAGCGGTACCTGGTAGTTCACCCCGTCGTGCTCGAGACGATCGCGACGCCACACGGAGCGACAGATCTCGATGATCTCGCGAGTGCGAGCCAGTGGAGCGTCGTATTCGACCCCATGGAACCCTTCGACTACCTGTGGTCCAGATGCACCGAGGCCCAAAATGCAACGGCCTTGGGACAGTTTGTCGATGCCCACAGCCGTCATGGCGAGCAGCGTCGGAGTCCGGGAATACAGAGGGAGGATGCTCGACCCGATCTGAACAGCCTTTGTCACTGCAGCAAGGAAGCCCAGCGTGGAAACAGCGTCAGCCGAGTAGGCCTCGCCCGTCCAGAGGTACTCGACGCCGGCCGCCTCCAACTGCTTCGCTCTGGCGGCGAGCGCATTTGGATCGTCTCGTAGCCCCACCATCGTCCCTAACTTCATTCGTCCCTCCCTTCGATAGGTGTCCTTGTGCGCCGGCCGTCCCCGATGTCGATTGGCCAGAGGCGCCGACTCTGTCTTCAGGCCACCACTTTCCTGTTGCGCAGATCCACGATTGCTTCACTGCTGTACCCGAGCTCGCTGAGAATCGCGTTGGTATGTTGACCGGCCAGCGACCCCGGCTCGGCCACCGTTTGGCTACGCGAGAACGCCACATAAGGCTTCAGGCGGACGTGCTGGCCAAACGTCGGGTGCTCGACTTCAAGAAGCATGTCTGCGGCCACCGCGAATTCGTCCGACTGCAAGACAGTCTCGGGTGGTTCGCGATGGGCCACGACACACCCCACGTCAGAGGCCAGGAGCGTGTCCTCCCAAAACTGTGCCGGTCTGCGGACAAAGATGGCGGACAACTCCTGCGCCAAAGCATCATCATTTGCGACCCGGGATGCCTCGTCGGCAAACCGCCCATCTGAGGCCAGATCCACTTCACTTCTCAGCGCCGCGCACAACGTCGGCCACTCATGGGCATAGGGAGCGGCCAAGTAGATCCATTCGTCAGCCGATTTGTACAAGCGGTAGCGGGCCGAGTACCCGTACAACTCGGAGTCGGCGACCGGAGTTGGCGGGCGATCTTTGTACTCGACCATGTCCTCGGCCAGAGCGTGCGCCGTGGACGTCAGCATGGTGGTGAGCATCTCTTGGGAAATGCCGGCGCGATCCCGAATGAGAAGGCCGAGGAGCAGTGCGCTGGCCGCGGTGAGCGCAGAAATTCCGTCTGCCTGTGCGTATTCCGTCGTCCCGGCACCGGAGAGACGTCGAGCTTCTGACCGTATCTCGCGCAACGAGAGCCCTGGACGTTCCTTGATTGCCGCCCCGATGTTTCTCATCACAAGGCCGCTACCCGCCCCGATCGTCGGGGCATACGCGGGGCGGTCGCCACAGGGTCCGTCAATGCCATAACCCGGTGAGTTCAGGTAGACGAGGTTGGGGTTGACCGTTCGCAAGGTCTCCGCATCCACTCCCTGGCGCTTGGCCACACCGGCTCGGAACGACTGCAAGGCGAGGTCGGATTTCCTCGCCAGCGCGTGGACGATCTGACGGCCTTCCTCAGTCGACAAGTCCACACAGACCGACTCCTTGCCCTGCAGACACTTGGCCCCACCTACTTCAGGAAATGGGAGGAGGGATCTCATCGGCTCGCCTCCCATGGGCTCGACCTTGATCACGCGGGCTCCCATTTCACGCAGGACCGTGCCGCCGAATGGCGCCGCAAAGAAGGTCCCCAACTCGAGGACAGTCACGTCGCTGAGCGCAGCCGCATTGCTGTTCGGTGATGCAACGACATGTTTTCCGTGCGGCGGGGCGACGGCTTTCCACCGTGCGGACCTGAGCGAAGGCCCGTCGGAGTCCAGCGAAGGAACACCGCGGCCGAGCACGGCCGGCGTCACGGACATCGCAACGATGGGTCCCGGCTGGCGTACCAGGCCGCGCTCGGCATCCTCGATTTCAACGACCGCTCTGAGATGCTGCATTTGAGGATGATCGAGCAGCTCGCTGCCGCGCCGCATCGTCTCCGCCCATACGTCGTGGTCGTTCTCGAAAACCGCATTCCACTCTGCCAGGGTCTTGGACTGGACCGCTTCGTAGAGCCGGTCCCAGAATTCTCCTGTCTTGGGAGTGTCGGCCGCCCATACTGCGTCCTTCCATTCATCGTCCTGCACCATCCACTCCAAGCCGAAGACTTTCAGCATCTCCATGTAGAGGTGCAGCTGTACCTGGGAGAATTGCAGCCAGCGCCCGTCTTCGGAGAGGGCGATCAGGAGCATGAAGAGCATGGGTGTGAGCGGCAGACCGCTCTCGCCAATCGGCGACGACGGCGCGAACGCATCGGGGAACTTCGACGTGATCACGTTCAGATACCAGTTCCACGTTCCTAAGGACGCGAGCCCATTCACCAGCGTGGCCTCGACATGTTGGCCGAGACCACTGCGCTCCCGTTCATGCAGCGCAGCGCCTATGCCGGTCAGGAGCTGCTGACTGGCCGCGTAGCTGCAGTAGGGCATCGAGACATGGGCAGGTCCTTCGCGCTCGACCATGGCCTGTGAGGCCCACAAGGCACCCGTTCGGGCCATGACAAGCGCCTCATACCCCTTGACGTGTGCGTAGGGTCCGGTGCGGCCGAACCCGGTGATCGAGCCATAGACCAAGCGGGCATTGGACGCGGAGAGCTCGCCGTAGCCGAGGCCCAGGCGTTCGACGACACCAGGGCGGAACGTCTCGATCAGGACATCGGCACCGAGCGCCATCTCTCGTGCCACTGCCGCGTCTTCATTGGCACGCAAGTCGAGCACCATTGACTTCTTGCCTCTGCAGATCAGGGCGACCGACGCTTGGTGACGCAGCGCGCTGCCACCTGGCGGCTCGACCCATACGACTTCTGCGCCGAAGTCGGCCAGCGTCTGGCTGGCCTGGGCTCCGGCAGGCGTGCTTGACAGATCGAGCACACGCAGTCCCGCCAGGGGACCGGGGTCTGTGGCCTCCGTACTCGGATCGTGCTCAGTCACTGCGGCCCCCCGTCGTGTCGTACTGACAAATGAGTATACTTATTTGGTCTGCGGGCGTCCGGGGTGTAGACCGGTTTCGGATCTCAACTTCGCGCTTGGGTCCCGACCTTGAGGTCCCGATAGGGCACGTTCTTGTCGGCAGCCGGCTCGCGAGGAAGACCCAAGGCCTTCTCTCCGAGAACGCTCAACTGGATCTCGTCGGTGCCGCCACCGATGCGGTTGCCCGGACTGGCGAGATTGACCGGCTGGAGATCTCCCTCGAGCGGCGATGCCTCGCCGACCAGCATTCCGTACGCGCCGACGATGGCATACGACAGATCCCTGGATTCCTGACAGATTCGCGACGTCGTCAGCTTGGCGATGGAGCCGTCAGCTCCAGTCAATTTCCCGCCGGCGGCGGCGCTGCGCCGCATCGTCCATCCATTGACTTTGACCTGTGCGACGTAACGGGCCGTTCGCTCACGGACAGCAGGATCATCGGCGACGCCGTAATTCTGCGCCAACTCGATCATCAACCTGGCCGGAACAGCTCCGGCGCGGATGTGACTCTTGCGCGCCTTCGCCGCCTCGCCAGCCCGATCGAGCACCTCCTCCACCTTGCGCTCCAGATCCCCCGCCGAACCGGATACCGCCGTGACGAAACCGGAAAGCCCGCCGCCGGCCACGGAATTACGTTCGTGGAACAGCGTGGTCTGCGCCACTCGCCAGCCGTCATTGATCGCTCCGATCACCCCGTCGCCGCGTACATGGGCCTCGGTGAGGAAGACCTCGCAGAAGTTGGATGCTCCGTTCATCTGCCTCAGGGGTCGAGCCTCGATACCGGGCTGCTTCATGTCAATCGCGAAGTACGTCAGGCCGGCATGTTTCGGCACGTCAACGTCCGTCCGGGCAAGCAACATGCCGAAGTCGGCCCAGTTGGCGGCCGAGTTCCAGACCTTTTGCCCGGTGACGACCCAGTCATCGCCGTCTCGAACAGCTCGAGTGCCGACACTGGCCAGATCCGACCCCGAGCCAGGTTCGCTGAAGAGCTGACACCAGGCCGCTTCACCGGTGGCAATAGGTCCGACGAGCTTGCTTCGCTGTGCGTCGGCTGCGTGCTCGAGCAATGTGGGAGCGGCCAGCGTGGCGGCCAGAGCCCCACCCGGTGGCCCGATCACCCCATTCCGTGCCAGGACGCCTGAGATGAGGGTCGCGTCGCGTCGTGAGGAAAATGAGCCGCCCAAGCCGGTCGGCCAGGTGGGGTACGCGTAGCCGGCGTCGGCCAAACGCCGCCACCACTCACGAACAGTGACCGACGTATCCCAGTTGATGTCGACCCAAGCCTGGACTTGCGTGGCCAGGGCCTCCTGGTTCACTCCTCGCCCTTCGCCTTGCGTTCGGCCACGATCTCGTGGTGGCGTTCGAGCATCGTCACGGCCTGCGCCGCAAGGTCGGCGGGTGGTTCGGGGAGTCGTATGGGACCGTGCTCTCGGCTTGGCAGAGCAACCGTCGCCGTTCCGGGACAGGTCACTGTGTCGCGTTGGTTCGTCCCACGCATTTCGATGTCGACGACACAACGTCCGTCCTCCTGGCGTTTGTCGACCACCTCGCCGGTGAGAACGTGGGTGTCCCCGATGTAGTTGAACTTGCGGATCTCGCTTGACTGCGAGACCAACCAGCCGTCGTCGCCCATCCAGTCAGTCATGTAGTGGCTGAGCCAGCAGTCGCGCATCACTCCGTAGTCGTATGCCATCGGGTTACCAATGGCTTGCGCCCAGGCCGAGTCCCAGTGGACCCGTTGGGCGACATCCGGCACGCCATACTCATTCTTGACATAGAACGGCGCGATTCGCTGACGATTCTTGTAGCCGATTCGGTTAGCACAGGGCTCGTAGGGCACAAAGCCATAGCCGCCTGCATGAAAGACGATCATGTCGGTCGTCGTCAGAGGCCCTTTGGCCATGGGTCGCAAGACGTCCCCGACGAGCACATCCTCCCAGTAACGATGTTCGGCGCCCCGCACCTCTTCCGCCGCGTAGATGGCATCGATCTCCTCGATGTCCTGATCCGTGTACGTCGCAGGCTCGATTGCTGAGTACTTACCCTTTTCGCGTGCGGTCTTGCGCTCAGTATGGATGGCAAGCGTACGGGAGACAGCGACGATCTCTGCTCTTTGGTTCATCTTCACGCTGGCATACGTCACGAGCAAAGACCGCTCCGCGAATTCCGACTTCTTCTCCGCGACGGACTCCGTGCCACCAAAGCTGTACAGGGTGTCCCCGTGCACCAGGGGCCGGAACCACTGCCAGGTGCTCCCGGAGACAAAGACGTGGATGCCCCGGAAGGAAGGGCGCTTGATCCTCTCCTTCGGGGGATCGGCATACAGCGGCCGGTTGAGCGCGATGGGGATCATCGGTGGGGCGATCTGAGCCCCCCAGCGAGTCGCGACGCCGTAGTCCTCGACCGCGTAGAGGGGATTGTCGTCGCCGTAGCCGCGCGCGAAGTTGCGCATCGTGTCCGGTGTGACCGTTGTCAGGAATTCCCGGGCCCCCGAGGGCGCCCATCGGCCGACCAGCGCCTTGGCTCGCTCGATGTCCTGCTCTTTGAACTGGTAGTCGGTGGCCTCTTCGAACTCTTTGGATGTCGTGGTCACCATTGGCCCCCTGGTTGGAATGTCGTCGAGAGACAAAGAGTGTACTAAAAGAGACCTCCGTTGGCTACTCGCTTCTGCGCCGGCGGCCGACGTATTGGGGCCACATCCCTGATCCGAGAGGAGTACCTCCGGGCGCGTGCTGCCCCTGCCGAACTTCGGTCTTCGATCCGGCGAGTCGTCCCAGAAGGTCGCTCGGGGGCCGGAGTGTCAGTCTTCGGGCGGAGCAGGGACGCTCGGGAAGAGCTCTTGGAAGGCGCCGATGCGAATACGACGACTGGTTGCTGCGTCCACACCATCGAAGAGCTCATTGAGCGTCTTTTGTGTATGGCCGAACGTGCCCTCGAAATGGGGATAGTCACTGCCCCACATCACGTTCTGCCACCCCATCGCCGAGTTGGCAGCGACAGCGGAGATGTCGTGCTGGAACGAGGCGTAGACCTGGTCGTAGAGGAACCGACTCGGGAGTTTGGACAGCGCCGGCTTCACGGCGGCTCCGTGCTGACGGTAACCCTCGTCCATCCGGTCCGCGATAAACGGACCCCAGGTTGCGCCACCCTCCGAAACAAGGACCTTGAGCTCCGGGTGGCGGTCCAGCGCACCACAGGCAATGAGCTGGGTGACCGCTCGCTGTCCGCCGTAGGTGGTCTCGACGTAGTTGAGCACGGCTCCGCCCCGACCCCGGTAGTAGACACCGGTGCGCTGCGTCGGGTCGTGTGGCTCAGTGCCGATGTGAAAGCCGATCACCATGCCAGTGTCGGCGAATGCGGCCCAGAGCGGGTCCCACTCCTCGTCGTTCCACTCCGGCCGCCCGATTGGCGGGCGTGTCGGCAGGAATCCACAGAGAAATCCGCTCTCGTGGGCCCGTTTGACCTCCGCGACGGCGTCATCGATGTCGATCAACGGGATGGAGGCGACGCACACAAATCGTGGCGAGTTCTGTTGGAATGCCAGCGCCCATTCATTGAGCGCACGGCAGCCCTCCTTCACGACGCGAGGCGTGCGGACGTTGAACGTCCAGATGCCGAGCGAGGGATACATCACTTCGCCCCACACGCCCTCCTCGTCGAGGTCCTTGATTCGCGCAACGGGGTCGTTTCCACCGATGACCCGGTTGATGAAATCGTCCTCCTCGGAATCCACTGGTCGCGCGTTGATGCCAAGACCCTTCTTTGCCTTGTCCGTCTTGGGAAGATCGCGGCGGAACTCCTGGCCGTCGATGTAGATGGTCTCGAAATCCCCGCTTGGGTCCTTGACGCTCCGCGGGAGGCGTTCCCGAATGTCCTCCGGTAGCGACGCGAAGAGGTCCAGCGGCTCCATCAAATGCGAGTCACCCGAGTTCGCCCACAGCTTCTTCTCCATCAGCTCACCCACACGTCCTCCCGTATTCCCCCACGCTCTCTCGCGCTCTCGACGTCTATATGCAAATATTGTTCTCATATTGCGCGGCTGTCAAGCAGCGCTTTAGAAAAGAGTGGCCCAAAAACCTGCAACGAACGGGGCCGTGTCGCTACAATGCAAACGCAGTTCTCGAAATGCCGGACAACGGACTTTCGACGGTCGTCGTGGCCGGACCCAATGTCCGTGGAGCCCGCACCCGAGGCGAAGCGCCTGGGCAAGGTTCAGGCATGCCACGGCGCACGAGCAGCGGTACGGAAAGGACACAATGCCGGAGACGTTGAAGGACAAGACGGCCATCGTGGGTATCGGTGCAACGCCGTACTACCGGCGGGGTGAATCGTTGCCGCAGAGTGAGCTCGAACTCGCCTGCAAGGCCATTCTGGGCGCTCTCGCCGATGCAGGCCTCACGGTCAACGACCTCGACGGTTTCACCATCTATTCCAGTTCTTGTGACCCGGCCCAGGTGGCGTCGGTCTTGGGCGTACCCGAAGTGCGCTTCGCCGCCACCCTCACGTCCGGCGGTGGCGGATCGGCGGGTTCCTTGGGTCTCGCCGCTTCTGCGATCATGTCGGGACAAGCCGAGGTCTGCGTGACGCTGATGACCCTGCAACAGGCCAAGCGACGATTGGGCGGAAGCGCCGTCGACGGCCGAGGACCCGGCCTCGGAGGTGGCGGGAGCCCCTACGGCGGCGGCGGCGTTCCGAACTATGCCGCCTTCATCAGCGGAGCCGGACTTCTGGCGCCCGGTCACAGCTTCGCCCTGCTGACCAGGCGACACATGGAGCTCTACGGGACCAAGCGGGAGCACCTGGCCGAGGTCTGCATCTCGCAGCGCGAGAACGCCATCCGGCGGCCGACCGCCATCCGGACGGACCCGCTGACACTCGATGACTACTTCGATGCTCGGATGATCAGCGACCCACTCTGCCTGTACGACTACACAATGGAATCCGATGGTGCCGTTGCCGCAGTGGTGACCTCCGCTGAACGAGCGAAGGACCTGCGCCAGAAGCCGGTCTATATCGGAGGAAGCGCCCACGGCGGCGCCGGCCGCTGGGGATCTGCGATCTTCACGTACTTTCAGATGCCCGACGAGTACTTTGCCTCGTCGGGCAACCGGCCGATCGCCAAGCGCATGTTCGAGATGGCCGGCATGGGCCCCGAGGACGTCGACGTCGCCCTGTTCTACGACCACTTCTCGCCGATGGTCATCATGCAGCTCGAGGACTACGGCTTCTGCCCGATCGGTGAAGGTGGCCCCTTCGTCGCCGACGGGAACATCAGGTGGAAAGGTGGATCCATCCCGGTCAACACGCACGGCGGTCATCTGTCGGAGGCGTACATCATCGGCATGACCCATGTCCGCGAGGCTGTCGAGCAACTCCGAGGAGTGGCCGTGAACCAGGTTGCGGACGCCGAGGTGGCGATCGTCACCGGAGGGCCTTCGGGGCTGCCGATCAGCGGCACTCTGCTGCACAACTGACCGCGCAACGACGAGAAAGCGACCCAAGCCATGACGGACCTCATACGCGGCACCTTCCCTTCCATGATGAAGGATCCCTTCGCCGACGCCTCGACACAGCCCTTTTGGGACGCCGCCGCCAAAGGGCAGCTCATCGCGCCCAGGTGCACGACCTGTGGCACGTTCGTCCTGCCGCCCCAGCCCTTCTGCTTCTCGTGCCAGGACCAGAGCTTCGAATGGGTCGATCTGCCCGGCACTGGCATCGTCTACACCTACACCGTGGTTCGACACCCGCTGTCCCCACAGCTCGCCGATGTGGTGCCGTACGTCTCAGGAGTGATCGAACTGGACGGGACCCAGGGTGCAGGGGCCAGGCTGCTGCTCAACATCACGAACGCGGATCCCGAGACCGTCAAGATCGGTGACAAGGTTGAGATCTGGTTCGACCAGGTCAGCGAGACCTTTTCCCTACCCCGCGCCCGGATAGCCTGACTCCGTCATGCCGCCTTCCGATCCGGCGCCCGCAACGCGGGCGGGGCGGCCCCGGCGCTTCGAGGCAGACGAGGAGCTTCGCATCCTGCTCGACGCCGCCCTGGTCGTCATGGAGCGCAACGGATATGCCGATGCGACCGTCGCCGACATCCTTCGCCAAGCCGACCTGTCGACCCGGTCGTTCTACCGCCACTTCGAGACCAAGGATCAACTGCTCTGCGCACTGTTTCGCCGTGACGCCGAAGCTGCCGCAGCACGGCTCAACGCGAAAGTAGAAGCCGCGACGACCCCGCGGGCAGCACTCGACGCCTGGATCGATGAGATCTTGAGTTTCGGTCGCCACGCACGAAAGGCCTCTCGGGTCATGGTGCTCGGATCGCCCGCTGCGATGAAGGCCGACGGATACGCCGAGGAAATGCACCACGCGACGCAACTCCTGCTGGCACCGCTCGAGTCGCTCCTCGCCGAGGGCGCAGCCGATGGTTCGTTTCCGCTGGCCGATCCAGCCGCCGACGCCCCGCTCGTACAGTCGGTTGTCTGGACTGCGGCCGGCCTCAACGCCGGCCGTATGGGTCCTCCGCTGGCCAAGGCGTCACAACACGTTCGCTCGTTCTGCGAGCGCGCACTGGGCGTGGAGCGGTCACGCGGCTAGCAACCAACGCCTCGTCACGCTCGACCAATCCTGGTCTTCCCTGAGTTCGCCAGAGCGAAGGCGTCGGCCCTAGAACAGCGGCGTCGGGTTGTAGACCTTGACCTTCGTCACGTTGCCCGACTTGCCCGCTTCGATCGTGCCGATGGCGGCCGACGAAGAGCAGACCGACTTCAGCAGCGGAATCGCCGTCCCGTTGCACGTGAAGGTCAGACCTCCCGAGAGTGGGATCACTACGTTCTTGGCCGTTGCGAGCGTCTGCTTGATGCCGGCAGCTGTCACCGGTTGCGTCGAGCCCTTCATGACATTGACCAGTGCCAGGACAGGGGTCACACCGTCCGCCTCGTTGCTGCTCACGTTGGGGTTGGTACTGACCTTGGGCAGGAACTTGTGGATGATCGACGCGTACTCGGCGTCGTCCGCCTTCGACGTCTTCGTGGAGGTCGTGATGTACGAACCGGCCAGGGCCTTGTCGAGGGTCGACGACTTCTCGATACTCGGGTCCTGGCACGTCGACAGGACGTATTTTGGCAGCTTCAGGTCGAGCGTCTCGTAGCCCTTGAGGAACGAACTGCACAGGGTGACGTCACCGACCATGCCGACGGCATCGGCGCCACCGGAAATCGCCGACTGCAGTTGCGGGCTCACGTCCGCCGTCCCGGGGTTGACCGGGACCACGTCGAAGCCGACGCCGGCAGCCTTGTACACCAATGCTCCGAGCTCTTGTGCACCTTGAATGGCCGCCGGGACGTTCTCGACGAGGAAGGCGACCTTCTTCAGGTCGTGCTGCTTGGCACTCAAGGCCATGGCTCCGAGATACGCCGGGAACCCGCCTTCGAGGGCGTACGCACCGGGCGACGTCAACTCGGCGGTCGACGCGCCACTGATCGTGATGTAGGGAATGCCCGCTCCGACGATCGTCGGAACCTCCGTCTGACCCTGTCCTGTGAAGGGCTCGACCACCGCGACAACACCTTTTTGCACCATGTCATTGGCGCAGGTCTGGCCCCCGGCCGGTGTCGACTGGTTCTCGCAGACGTAGAGATTGACCTTGTGGCCCTCGATCCCGCCGAGGTCTGCATTGACGTACTTCGTGGCTGCCTGCGCGCCCTGCTCGACCAGTGCCGAGGTGCCGATCGCACTCGATCCCCCACCGTCGGTGATGATGCCGATCGTGACAGGGGATCCCGTCGCTGCCCCTGACGTGCCGCTGGCGGACGCCGCCCCGGCTCCGAGTGTCATCACCCCGGCGGCCATCGTCAGAACTGCCGCCGCACGGAAAATCACCCGTTTCTTGGTGCTGTCGCCACACCGCCCGAAAGCAACTGCCTGGAGCACTGGGTTCCTCCTAGGTGAATGAGGGGTCCGAAAATGTGCTCGTCAGTTGCAGCTGGCCCCCCGGCGCCGCAACCAAAAGAGTGTACCTTTTGCTACTTCAGAGCGTCAACATATCGCAACACTTCTGGGAATTTCCGGCACCGGTGGGAATTTTCTGAAGTGGCACGATCGCCTTCCTGTCCATTGAGTCGCCTTTTTCCTCCAGAGGCGTCGGCGTCCGGGCGCGACGCCAGGGGCGGCCTACTCCCGGTGGAATGGCCGCCCCTGGGCGCCTTGGCGGGAACCCTCCGGACGGGATCCCGGGCGCCCCACGCCCGCGGGACAGTGGCGCCGTGGCCGGCCTTTGCACTACCCCCCGGAGTACACGGCCGGCACTTCCGGCGACGTCTCACCGGAACCGAACGGGAACGGTACTGCAACAATTCCGACACACAACGTCGCCCCCCAAGAGCAACTTGGGACAGGCTCACGGCGGTCAGTCCTCTGCGTCCTGTAGGGCTCGAGCCAGGTTCCGCTGCGTGCGGAAATGGGCGTCGAGTCCGGAGTGCGCCGTCAGAAGGTCGCGCTTGGCGCCGGTGCGGAAGAGATGTCCGCCGGTACGACTCGTCATGCAGGCACCGAGCGCGAAGAACACCCGGTAGAACGTCACGGCTCGTGGATCGACGGCCTCGGCCGCACCACCGGCGCGGCGGTAGACGTCGACGAAGTCGTCCCACGCCATCAGCGCAGTCGCCGCCGGCCACACCGCCGCCAGCTCGCGCGCCGCTGGACCGATGGTCGCCGCCTCCCAGTCGACCAATGCCGTGAGGTGATCACCCACGACCAACATGTTGTGCAGGCCGACGTCTCCCTGCAGGAGACACAACTGCTCCGAGGGTGTGACGTCATCGACGTGGTCGACCAGCCATTGCCGGGCCGCCGCCACCGCCACGATGGGTGGTCCGCTGAGGTCGGTGATCCGGGCCGCCATACCGTCGACCGCCGTCGTGAGCGACTCCGCCGTGACCGCTTCTCCTGGCCCGAGTCCGGCGGCGACAAGGTCGTCGAGCGGCACCGAATGCAAGCGGGCCAGCGCCGTCGCCAATTGTTCTCCCAACGCATGCCTGTGCTCCGCCGGAGGAGCGGCCAGGTCGGGGAAGTACTCGCCCGCCTTGGTGCCATCCACCCGGGCCATCACCAAGAGCGTGCCCTCCCCGAGCAACTCATCGGCATCGCGTTCAGCGAAGAAGGGCTGGGGTACAGGGATGCCGCCGTGGCGGTAGACGACGTCGAGCACGGCGAACTCGTCGGCCGCACTCGTCGCAAGCAACCCGATCGGACGGTCCTTGCGGACGATGAGGTCGCGGGGCAGCTCCTCGGTACCTTCGATCCTGACCAGCAGCGTCTCCTTCGAGCGCCCACCGGGAACGACCTGCATGCTGGTCACGGTCAGCCCGGGTGAGCTCGAGAAGCGACCGCGCAGGTAGGCGGCCAGGTCGTCCGGCGTGACGGAGGAACGAACAGCGACGTTTGTACCACCGGCCTCCTTCGCCTTGTCGGCCAGGACGTCGCGCCGGAGATCGTCCACCCGTTCGAGGAAGCGGCGCTCCACGTCGACGAGCTCTGCGGCGCGCGCACGTTCGCTCGCCTGAGCACTGCCGGCGGTCAGAGCGACGACGTCAGCCGCCCGACGACGGAGCTCGTCAAATCGCGCCGGGCTCACGTCCACGCCCCCGTCCAGGGGCTCGCCCAGGAGCTGGGCGAACTCGGCGCCGAACACACAACTCAGCTCCGAGGCCGACTCCTCCTCGACGATGAACTCGGCCAGGATGCGGTCGACCAGCGCCGCCGCGTCGATCGCCGCCGACGTGGTGAGCTCCGGCAGGAAGACCTCCGACACCGTGGCGCGCAGTTGCCGGTAGTAGAGGGCACGGTCGTCCGCCGGCTGCCGCATCAGTCCTCCGGGCGCACGATGCCGTTGCTCATCGCCTGGCCCTCGACATAGACCGGCGGGTCCTGGCCGTTGCGCGGGTTGATGTTCGTCTCGAGGAAGCCCCACCCGCCGCCGACGCCGTCGACGCTCACCTCGCCCACCGACTCCCAGCCGTACCGCTGCGCGGTCGCCCCGACCATGCCACCAATCGTGTCGATCCGGACCGTGGTCGTCTCGCCCCCCTCGAGGACATAGACGATCTCGGCCGACGGGCAGCGCACCGAGTCGTCGTCGACGTGGACGAGCATCCGAGCCGCCGAAACCGGGACGGACTCGCCCGCCCGGCTGACCGCTCCGATCCGGAAGAAGCTGCCATTGGTGCCGACCATGGAGGCGAAGCGGTAGCGGACGTCGCCGTGCTCGGCCCCGAAGCTCCGGCTCGACACGAAACTGTCCCAGCGCCTGGCCCCCCAGGAGTGGTCCCGCCAGGCCGGCGCGTCGACTGCCGTCTTCGTCCCGTCGAGCTCGACCGTCCCCCGCACCCGACAAAAGACGTGGAAGTTGTTGGAGAAGATCGTCCCGGCCGTGCCCGCCGTGCCCACGAAGGTCTGCGCGTTGACGTACGAGCGCGGACCCAAGTCCTCGATCTCGAACTCAATGCGACACCCGTCGCCGTCCAGCACGAAGTACAGCCGCTCTCCGTCGCGCACGATCCGCTGCGGGCCTGCGCACACGCCCTCCTCGTGGAGGCGAACCAGCGGCAGACCCTCGCCATTACCGCGAAACCGCGCACCGCCACGCTGGTACACGCCGCACCACAGATTGGCCGTCTCCCGGTTGAGCTCGTTGCCCATCCGGTGGTTCCCACCGAGCCCGCTCGAGGTATCACACCAGGCGAGATACACGCTCTCCTGCCAGTCGGGATCGTCGCCCGCCGGGTGCAGCCCCTCGTCCGACTTGGTCTCCATCGAGTCCACCGTCAGGCGAGCGAGCAAAGGCCGGGAACCGGAGTCGTCACTTCTCCGAGACCTTCTCGGTGCCCTCCGAGGCCGGGATGTCGGGGTTGCAGACGTAGCGCACGTTGGTGATGGTGACATCGCATGCCGAGAAACTGGCGGACACCGGCAGGTACGGCACCAACCGGGCATCGCCCCAGGCTGCAGCGTCGAAGTGCAGCAGCGCCGGCTCGCCCCGGTCCGCCCGCCTGAACACGTACTCGCTGTCCACCTGCACGATGCGGGGCACCAGGACACCGTCCGGGCCGAGCGCGATGCGGGCCAAGTGCATCCCGGGCGGATACTGCACGTCGTGGCCGGTCACGGGCACCGGGTCCAAGAGCGAGACGTCGAGGATCGTCCCCGCCCCTCCCTCGTCGTCGCGAACCGAGCAATTGACGCGGTCGTGGAAACGCCGCAAGGCAATCGTGGCCGGCGAGACCCGGTACCCGTACGAACGGGCCAGTACCTCCGCCAGTGCCGGGTTGTCGCAGCGGGCGGACACGAGAAAGGCCCGCGGTCGAACGCCCGCCCTGGCCGTGAGCCGCAACTGGGCCAGGGCGAACGGTCCGAATGCACTCTCCTTGGCCCGATAGACCAAGAAGCTGATGACCGGGGGGATTGTCGGGTTGAGCGCCGGCGGTACGAGGCTCTCGCGATCGGCGACACGCACCTCGTAGAGCACCTGGAGGATGTCGACATCGTCGACCTGCACCACCCGGTCGTCGAGGAGGACCTCGGGTGCGCCCTCCACCAGAGGCCGGATGTCGAGAGAGCCGGCCAGCGGCATCAGGCCACCCCCGCCGCAACCGGCCGCTGGGCCGACGCCGTCGCCGACGCCGGCACGTTCTTGAAGCGGGGCATGACTTCCTCGGCAAACAGCCGCATGGAGTCGAGCACGTACTGCTGGGGCACGACCTCCATGAACTGGTGGATGAAGTTGATCCCGTCGAACCCGACGTTCTCCCAAGCGGCAATGGCGTCGGCCACGTCGTCCGGCGTCCCCATGGTGACGCCCTTGAAGGACTTCGCCGCGTCGCCGGGACTCCCCGATTCACGGCGCAGCGCCGGCAGCAACCCCTCGGACGGATAGGAGTGCGTCGGCAATACCTCTTTCGCCGACAAGAGCTGCGCCGCCATGTAGCTGAACATGGAGGCGATCTTCAACCCGTTCCGGCGCCCCTGGTCACCGTCCTCACAGCAGGACAAGAAGTTGACCGTCAGCACCTTCTCGTTCACGAACGCGCCCACCGGGTCACACGTCTGGATCCGACGCCGGTAGTTGGACACCTTCTTCTCCGAGTCGGCGAACCCACCAGGAGACAACCCGAGACACCCGAGACCACGGTCGGCCGCGTCGATCTCGGTGCCCGGCGAGGTGACCGCCACCCACATCGGGGGGTGGGGCTTCTGGAGCGGCTTGGGCAGCACCGCCCGCTCGGGCATGGAGAACATCCGCCCCTCCCACGAGAACCGTTCCTGCATCCACATCTGCGGAATCACCCGCACGAACTCGTCCCAGGTCTTCTTGGTCTCGTCCGGATCGGCCCCGAAGCCGCTCAGTTCGGGCCAGGTCGCAGAGCGTCCCGTCCCCAGTTCCAAACGCCCGCCCGAGATGATGTCGAGCACCGCCGCCCGCTCGGCCACCCGGATTGGGCTCTGGTACTGCGGCACGCACGCAATCACGCCGTGCCCGACCCGGATCCGTTTGGTCATGGTCGCCGCCGCCGACAAAAAGATGTCCGGACCCGAGCAGTGGGAGTACTCCTCGAGGAAGTGGTGCTCGACGGCCCAGACATAGTCGAACCCCAGCTCGTCGGCCAGACGCACCTGCTCGAGGGCGTTTTCGTAGACCTGGCGTTCCGAGTCCGGCGTCCAGGGACGGGGCACCGAGAGCTCCATGAACAAGCCGAATTCCATACGGAGCCTCCTTGACCGGCCTTGCGCATTTGTTAATGAGGATTAAAATCTAAACATGGCAATAGGCGTACGTCAACGAGCCACTGGCGTTTTTGTGACTCATGGCTAACATCCGTTTCCATGGCGAGCGCCTTGTGACCACCACCACGCCGGCCCGCCCCTCCAAGGGGGCACGCACCCGCGAGGCGATCATGGCGGCCGCCGCCGACCTGTTCCGGGAGCGTGGGTTTCGTGAGACGAGCCTGGCTGACATCGGTGCTGCGGCCGGGGTGAGCGGTCCTGCCATCTACCGCTACTTCAAGAGCAAAGGCGAGCTGCTGTCGGTTCTCATCGAGGAGGCCGCGCTCCTCTGGAGGGGAACGGTCGACGAAGTGCTCAACGAGGACACGTCTCCGTTGGTGACGCTGGAGCGGCTCATCGACGCCGCGATCGAGTTGCAGCTGCGCAACGGGAACCTGCGCGACGTCTTCGTCCAGTCCTTCCGGTCCCTCGACGACGACGCCCGGCGCCGGGTGGCCCGCATCGAACGGGTACGCACGGCGGAGTGGGCACACGTGCTCCACGAGGTACGTCCCGGCCTCAGCGACGAGGAGGCCAGGGCGGCCGTGCACATGGTGGACGGGATGCTGCGCTCCGTCACCACGCTGGCGATGGACCGCGACGCGCTGGGCCGGGTGGCCAAGGACATGGTCTTCGGTGGGCTGCTCTCGGTCGGCATCACCCGCACGGCGGCCGAGATCTCGACGTGAGTCCCGACGAAGAGGAATTTCGTACGGAGGTGTTGACCTTCCTCCGCGC
Source organism: uncultured Acidimicrobiaceae bacterium (assembly GCA_963840435.1). Classification (GTDB taxonomy): domain Bacteria; phylum Actinomycetota; class Acidimicrobiia; order Acidimicrobiales; family RAAP-2; genus Bog-473. The sequence goes on from CAWIYY010000010.1 coordinate 230,940, forward strand.
CACTCTGCCCCGTAAGGGCCAAAGGGGCCAGGGGCAGGGCCAAGACAAAGGAGGCGGCCCGGGCCAGGTCGACGGCCGCGGCATCCAGCGGGCGGTGACCTTCCAGCGTGCCCTGGCCGACGCCCGGCTGGCCGGCATCACCTGGCCGTCCGAATACGGAGGGCGAGGGCTGCCCGCGCGCTACCAGCGCATCTTCGACCAGGAGGCGCGGGCCTTCCAGGTGCCGCCCCGCTCGCTCGAAATCGGACTCGGCATGTGTGGACCAACCGTCCTGGTCCACGGTAGCGAGGAGCAGAAGCGCGCCCTCGTTCCGTCGCTGCTGCGCGGCGAGCACGTGTGGTGCGAGCTCTTCAGCGAGCCCGGCGCCGGCTCGGACCTCTCGAGCGTCCAGACCCGGGCTCGTCGGGACGGCGACGAGTTCGTCGTCGACGGTCAGAAGGTCTGGACCTCGGGCGCGCAGCACAGCGACTACGCGGCCTGCCTCACCCGGACCGACCCGAACCGTCCCAAGCGCGAGGGCATCACCATGCTGCTCGTCGACATGCACGCGCCCGGCATCACCGTGCGCCCGTTGCGCCAGCTCACCGGCGAGTCCCACTTCAACGAGGTCTTCCTCGACGGCGTGCGCGTCCCCGTGGCCAACGTCCTCGGGCAGATCGACGACGGGTGGCGGGTCGCCCGCACCATGCTCGCCTTCGAACGCCAGGCCCTGAGCGGCATCGGCTCGAGCGGCGGCTCCCGGGGCGGCTTCGACGCCCTGGTCGACGAGGCCAAGCGGCGCCGGGTGCACGAGCGGCCGGCCTTTCGCGATCGGTTGGTGCAGCTGCGCATTCAGCAGATGGTCCTGCGCTACCTGACCACGTACCTCCAGCAAAAGGCGCGGGCCGGGAGCGACGACGCGACGGCGTCGATGCTCAAGCTGGCCATGGCCCAGCTGGTGCAGCAGTCCGGCCGCACCGTGGTCGAGATGGTCGGCCTGGACGCCACCGCCTGGCGGCCCGACGATCCGGACGGCGGGCGCTGGAGCTTCCAGCTGCTGAACTCGCTCTCGGCCTCGCTCGGCGGGGGCACCAACGAGATCGTCCGCAACGTCATCGCCGAGCGGGTTCTCGGTCTCCCCCGCGACGAAGAGGGAGACTTGATGCCGGCCGCGCCGGAGGCCGGCCGTGCCGGCTGACCCCGTCCTCGAGGGGATCCGCGTGGTCGAGGTGGGCCAGTACGTGGCCGCGCCGCTGGCCGCGACGATCTTCGCCGACCTGGGCGCGGACGTGGTCAAGGTCGAGCGTCCGGGCGGCGACCCCCAGCGCGCCGACCCCGCCCGCTACGCCGCCTGGAACCGGGGCAAGCAGACGGTCGAGCTCGACCTGACGACGCCCGAAGGACGCCACCAGCTTGACGGGCTCCTGGAAGACGCAGACGTCCTGGTCGAGAACCTGCGGCCCGGCTCGCTCGAGCGCCTGTTCGGCCACCGCCTGCGCGAGGGCCGACCCCGCCTGGTCACCTGTTCCATCAGTGCCTGGGGCAGCAGCGGACCGTCACGCGACGACCCCGGCTGGGAGCCGCTGGTCCAGGCCAGGGCCGGCGTCCAGCAGGGCCTCTTCACCGGTGACGATCCGATCTGGATGCCCTTCCCCGTCGCCAGCGTGGCCGCCGCACTCCTGGCCACCATCGGCATCGGCGCCGCCCTGGTCAAGCGCGACGTCGACCGGGTACGGCCAGCACGTCGAGACCTCGCTGCTCGATGCGCTGCTGTTCCTCAACGCCGCGCCCATCTTCCACCGCGAGGGGCGGCGGCCCAAGGTGACCCGCCAACGCAACTCGGTCATCCTGCGCCTCTACGACACGGCCGACGGTCGCTCCATGATGGTCAACCTGAGCGGCACCGAACGCTGGCGCGAGCTCTGCCGCCTGCTCGACATCGACGACGGCGGGCTCGACTACGGCACGGCCGAAGGCCTGGCCAAGCTGTCCGACCGCGACTGGAACCGGGCCAAGCTGGCCGAGATCACCGACGCCTTCGCCGGCAAGACCGCGGCGGAGTGGGAAGCGGCCCTGGGCGAGCGACCGGCCGCCGTGGCCACGTGCAACTCGCTGGCCGAGTGGCTGGCGAGCGAGCAGGCCCGCGTCAACGAGCTGCTCGTCGAGACCGACGATCCGGCACTCGGACGGGTGGCGCTGCTGGGTCCGCCGATTCGGATCGAGGCCGACCCGGGTGAGCGCCGGCCCGCACGGCGGCACGGAGGCGAGCAGGGCGCGCTGGCCGGGCACCGCATCGTCGACCTCTCGAGTTTCTGGGCCGGCCCGCTGGCCTCCCGCCTCCTGGCCGAGCTCGGTGCGGAGGTGGTCAAGGTCGAGCCGCCGGGCGGCGAGGGCGGGTTCCAGATGATGCCGGTGCTGCCCAACATCTACGTCGACGGCAACCGCTCCAAGCGCGGTCTCGTCCTCGACCTCAAGGACGCGGGCGACCGGGCCCGCCTGCGCGACCTCGTGGCCGCGTCCGACGTCGTCGTCGAGAACGCGATGGCCGGGGTCTGGGAGCGCCTCGGTCTCGACCAGGCCGCCCTGCGCGAGGTGAACCCGGGCCTCATTTACGCCCGAGCCAAGGGGTTCGGGATCGAGGGGCCGTTGGCCGGCCGCCCGTCGTTTGACTACGTCGTCCAGGCGGCCACCGGCATGGAGATGACCCAGGGCGGGAGCGCCGGGCCGCGCCCGGGCAACGTCGTGGTCAACGACTACGGCACCGGCCTGCTGCTGGCGGCCGGCGTGGTCTGCGCACTGCTGGGCCGGGCCCGCGGGAAGGCGGTGACCACGGTCGAGGCCTCCCTGGCCATGACGGCGACGCTCTACCAGGCGGGCGACGTGGCCACGCTGGCCGTGCACGGCGCACTCGGCGATCTCGTGGGCGACGAGGCGCGGGGCCCGTCGATCGGGCGACGCCTGTACCGGGCCAAGGACGGCTGGGTCACCGTGTACTGCGTCACCGAGGCGCAGGTGGTCGAGCTGGGCGCCGCCGTGGGAGCAGCCGCGCTGACGACGCCGGACGTGGCAACCGCGCTGGAGGTGCTGACGACGGCGGAAGTGCTGGCCCGGCTCCAGGAGGCAGGCGTGCCGGCGGCACCGAGCCTGCACCACTCGGCCGTGCCCGACGACCCACAGGTGGTGGCCCGGGACCTGCTCTGCCACTACGAGCATCCGGCCGCCGGCCGTTTCGTGCAGGTCGGCATCCCGCTGTCCCTCTCGGTCGACGCCCCGGCGGTGCGCGGTCCTGCGCCCACCCCGGCCCCGGTGCGCCGGATGCGGCGATGAGGATCGACGCAGGGCTCGGTGCCGAGCTGCCGCGGGTGGCGGATCGGGTCGGTGCGGCCGAGGCCGCCGGCTTGGATTGCGTCTGGGCGGCCGAGACCACCAACGATCCCTTCCTGTCGTTGACGCTGGCAGCCGAGCACTCGTCACGGGTGTCGCTGGGGACCGGGGTCGCCATCGCCTTTGCCCGCAATCCGATGAGCCTGGCCTACACCACGAACCAGCTCCAGGAGTTCTCGGGTGGGCGCGTCGTGCTCGGCCTGGGTTCGCAGGTGCGGCGGCACATCGAGCAGCGCTTCTCCATGACCTGGTCGAAGCCGGCGGCCCGGATGCGCGAGTACGTGCTGGCCCTGCGGGCCATCTGGGCCTCGTGGAACGACGGGGGTCCGGCCGGGTTCGAGGGCGAGTTCTACACCCACACCTTGATGACGCCGGTCTTCGCTCCACGAGCGCACGGCTTCGGGGCGCCCCGGGTCTTCCTGGCCGCGGTGGGCCCGCGCATGAACGAAGTGGCGGGCGAGGTGGCCGACGGCGTGCTCACCCACGGCATCTGCACCGGCCGCTACCTGCGCGAGGTGGCCCTGCCCGCAGTGGAACGGGGGCTGGCCCGCTCGGGACGGAGCCGAGCCGACATCGAGATCACGTGCCCGGGGTTCATCTCGGTGGTGGAGGACCCCTCCAAGATGGAGAAGGCGCGCGACGCCATGCGGCGCCACGTCGGCTACTACGCCTCCACCCCGGCCTACCGACCCGTGCTCGACCTGCACGGCTGGGGCGACCTGCAGACCGAGCTCTACGCGTGCTCGAAGCAGGGGCGCTGGGACGACATGGCGCGCCTGGTGGACGACGAGGTGCTCGACACGCTGACCATCGTGTGCGGGCCCGACCAGCTGGCGGGCCGGGTGGCCGAGCGCTACGGCGGGCTGGTCGACCGGATCAACGTGTCGTGGTGGCGGGCCGGGTGGTGGCCCGAGGTGGAGAAGGAGCTGCGCGCACTGTGACGGTCGGCGGCTTCACGGCGCCGGGCTTCGAGCGGGTGGCCGAGGTCATGGCCGGCGGGGCGAGCGTGGTCGTGGGCGAAGGCGAGCGCAGGCGTGAACGAACGGCGGACTTCGGGGACGGGGGCGGCGCGTTCTGCGCCTTCGTGGACGGCGAGTGCGTTGTCGACCTCTGGACGGGATGGGCCGGCGTCGGGCGGCCGTGGGACGAGACGACCCGCGGCGTCATCATGTCGTCGACCAAGGGCATGACGACGCTGTGCGCGCACGTGCTCGAGGACCGGGGCGAGCTCGAGCTCGACGCACCCGTCGTGCGCTACTGGCCCGAGTTCGGGCAGGCCGGGAAACAGGCAACGTCGGTGCGCCAATTGCTCAGCCACCAGTCCGGCGCCATCGGGCTGCCGGGGTCCGATGCGCTGCTGGGCTGGGACGGCTCGGGCTGGGACGACACAGAGGCCATCGCGGCCGGGGTGGCGGCGGGCGAGCCGGCCTGGGAGCCCGGCACCCGGCACGGCTACCACGGGGTGACCTTCGGCTGGCTCGTCGGCGAGCTGGTGCGACGCATCAGCGGCGCCACGCTGGGTGAGTTCTTCGCGGCCGAGGTGGCGGAGCCGCTGGGGGCGGCCTGTTCCATCGGCACGCCCGGATCCTCGCTCAGCTCGGTGGCCACCGTCATGGAGTTCCCCGTGAAGCCCGGACAGGAGGGTGCGCTGGCCGCCATCGACCCGGCGTCGAAGTCCGGCCGCTCGGTGCTCGCCGGGGCGCACGGGAGCCTCTTCGCCGACGAGGACGGGCGACCCCGGTTCGCCGACTTCATGAATTCGCCCCGCGTGCTCCAGGCCGAGATCGGGGCGCTCGGGGCCACGGCGACGGCGCGCGGGTTGGCCCGGATCTACGCCGCACTGGCCTCCGGCGAAGAGGTGGTGTCGCGCTCCTCGATCGAGCGGTTCCGCATCGAACAGGTCTGCGGGCGCGACGCCGTCATGGGTGTGCCCACGCGCTGGGCCGTCGGCTACTCGCTCGAACCGCCGACGGGCCTGCCTCCGATGCACGGTCCCAACGAGGGCGCGTTCGGGCACATGGGTGCGGGTGGGCAGATCGGATTTGCCGACCCGACGGACCGGGTGGCCGTCGGCTTCGTGCGCAACCATCTGGAGAACCAGGCGCTGCCGCTCATGGGCGCCTGCCTGGTCGACGTGCTCTACTCGTGCCGGGACAAAGGGGGCGCTGGTGTACGCAGCTGACAAGGCCGCACAGGACCCGGACGGCGCCGCGCTCATCTTCGAACCCTCGGGTCGCGTGGTGACGTGGTCCGAGTACGAACAGACCGCGAACCAGGTGGCCCACATGCTGCGCCAGAGCGGACTGGTCAAGGGCGACCACATCGCCCTCTTCATGGAGAACATCCCCGAGGTCCTTCTCACCGAGGCCGGGGCGGAGCGCACGGGCGTGTACTTCACCCCGGTCAACTCGTACCTCTCGGCGGAAGAGGTCGCCTACATCGTCAACGACTCCAAGTCGCGGGTCGTCCTGACGTCGACCGCCAAAGCGGAGGTGGCGGCGCAACTGCCCGCGCTGTGCCCCGACGTCGAGCGCTGGATCATGACGGGTCCGGCCGCCGCGCCATTCGAGTCGTGGTCCGAGGCGGTGGGCACCCAGCCGACAGCTCATGTGGAGGACGAGCAGCTCGGGGCGCCCATGATGTATTCGTCGGGGACGACGGGGCGGCCGAAGGGCATTCTGCGGCCGATCTACGACATCCACCCGTCGGAGACGAGCATCGCCGTGCTCGGCATCGGTCACCTGTGGCGGCTGCGCGAGGGGATGGTGTACCTGTCGCCGGCGCCGCTCTACCACACGGCGCCCCAGGTGAGCGTGGCCATCGCCCTGCGGATGCGCTCGACGGCGATCGTGATGGAGCAGTTCGACCCGGCGCTCTACCTGGCGCTGGTGGCGAAGCACCGGGTGACGCACTCGCAGGTGGTCCCGACCATGTTCTCCCGCCTGCTCAAGTTGCCCGACTCGGTGCGGGCGGCGGCCGACGTGTCGTCGCTCGAGGTCGTCATCCATGCGGCGGCGCCGTGCCCGGTGCCGGTCAAGGCGGACATGATCGAATGGTTCGGGCCGATTCTGTTGGAGTACTACGCGGCGACGGAGGGGAACGGGGCGACGTTCATCGACTCCGAGGACTGGTTGGCCCACCCTGGCTCGGTCGGGCGGGGCGTGCTCAGCAAGATCCTGATCCTGGACGACGACGGGAACGAGTGCCCGGTGGGGACGCCGGGGACGGTGTGGTTCGGCGGGGCGACCGACTTCGAGTACTTCGGCGACCCGGCGAAGACGGCGGCCAATCGTCGTGACGGCGGGAGGACGAGCACGGTGGGCGACGTGGGGTATCTCGACGCCGACGGGTACCTGTTCCTGACCGACCGCAAGGCGCACATGATCATTTCGGGCGGCGTGAACATCTACCCGCAAGAGACCGAGAACCTGCTGGTGACCCACCCGTCGGTGCTGGACGCGGCGGTGATCGGCGTGCCCAACGACGACCTCGGCGAGGAGGTCAAGGCGGTGGTGCAGCCGGTGGACGGGGTGGTCGGGGATGCGGCGTTGGAGCGGGAGCTGATTCTGTTCTGCCGGGAGCACCTGGCGCACTTCAAGTGCCCGCGGACGGTGGACTTCGTTGTGGAGCTGCCGCGCCTGCCGACCGGGAAGCTCTACAAGGGTCCGCTGCGCGAGAAGTACTGGGCCGACCACTCGACGCGGATCGTCTAACGAAAGGGGATGTGCACTGATGGCTAGCGGGGGAGGCGCCGTGTCGGCGCCCTACGAACCACGACAGCTGATCGACGGCAAGCTGGTGGAGTCGTCGACGGGGGCGACGTTCGACAACGTCAACCCGGCGACCGAGGAGGTGCTGGGCCAGGTCTACGACGCCTCGGCGGACGACGTGCGCGAGGCCGTCGGGGCGGCCCGGCGGGCCTTCGACGAGACGACGTGGTCTGACGACCCCGCATTCCGGCGGCGCTGCATGGAACAACTGGGCGAGGCCATGGAGCGGGCCAAGGAGGAGCTGCGGACGGCGCTGGTGCAGGAGACGGGGTGCCCGGTGATGCTGACGCACTTGGTGCAGATCGAGCAGCCGATGACCGACATCGCCCACTGGGCCGAGCAGGCGACTGCGTACGAGTACGAGCACTTCCTGCCCGTGCGTGAGTCGATGGGCGGCTGGCACCGGCGTCTCATCCGGCGCGAGCCGATCGGCGTGGTGGCGGCCATCACGCCGTGGAACTTCCCGCTGTACCTGAACATCGCCAAGCTGGGGCCGGCGCTGGCGGCGGGGAACACCGTGGTGCTCAAGCCCGCTCCGGACACGCCCTGGATGGGGACGATGCTCGGGAAGCTGATCGTGGAGGAGACCGACATCCCGGCCGGGGTGGTGAACATCGTGACCCCGTCAGACCACCTCGTTGGGGAGGTGCTAACGACGGACCCCCGGGTGGACATGGTGACCTTCACCGGGTCGACCGCGGTGGGCAAGCGGATCATGGCCTGCGGGGCCGAGACGCTGAAGAAGACGTTCCTCGAGCTGGGCGGGAAGTCGGCCTGGATCGCCCTCGAGGACGCCGACCTGGGCGACGTGCTGCCGGGGGCGGTTGGTGGGGTGTGCACGCACGCCGGCCAGGGGTGCGCCATCCCGACCAGGCTGCTGCTGCACCGCTCCCGCTACGACGAAGGGGTCGAGATGGCCAAGACCATCATGTCGATGATCCCCTACGGCGACCCGACGGACCCGTCGAACGTGTGCGGCCCGGTGGTGAACGCCAAGCAACGGGATCGGGTGATGGGGTACATCGAGAAGGGGAAGGACGAGGGTGCGACGTTGCTGGTCGGAGGGCGGCGGCCGCCGCAGTTCGACAAGGGGTACTTCGTGGAGCCCACGCTCTTCGCCGACGTGGATCCGGACTCGACGATCGCCCAGGACGAGATCTTCGGGCCGGTGCTGTCGATCATTCGCTACGAGGACGACGACGACGCCGTCCGGATCGCCAACAACTCGCGCTACGGGTTGTGCGGCGTCGTCAGCGGTGCAGACGAGGAGCGACAGCTGGGCATCGCCAAGCGCATCCGGACGGGGACGCTGTCGGTGAACGGCGGCTCGTGGTTCCATCCCGACGTGCCCTTCGGGGGCTACAAGCAGAGCGGCCTGGGACGGGAGAACGGCCAGGAGGGGTTCGAGGAGTATCTCGAGACCAAGGCGATCGGCCTGCCCGGCACTCCTCCGGCCGGCTGAGCCAACCTCGGTGAGCGCCGCTGTCTCGCTGCCCGACGACCTGGTGTCGTGGGTCGAGGAGGTGGGCGGCGGCGCTCTGGTCGAGGCCGACCGCAGGCCGGGCGGGGCTCGCAAGGAGGCGTGGTTCGTCGACCTGCGCGGGGTCGACGGGACGGTGACCCACTGCTTCCTGCGCTACGACCGCTCCGACCCGGTCCGGACCAAGGATCCGTGGACGTTGCATCGCGAGGCCACGGTGTACCTGGCGCTGCAGGGGACTGACGTGCCCGTTCCACGTGTCCTGGGCGTACATCCGGTGCACCAGGCCATGCTCTCCGAGCGGGTGGTGGGCGAGACCTGGTTCTCCCGCATCACCGACGCCGGGGAGCGGGAGACCACCGCGCAGGACTTCATGACCAAGCTGGCTGCGCTGCACGCGCTCGACGCGCTGTCTCTGGATCTCCCTGCGTTTCCTGCGGTGACGACCGTGGCCGACGCAGTGCGGGCCGAGCTCGACGAGTGGGAGTGGATCCTGGCTGAGCGGGGTGGGATCCCCGATCCGGCGTTGACGTTCTCGCTCTCCTGGCTGCGTCGGAACGTTCCGGCCTATTCGGGCCGGCCGGTCCTGGTCCAGGGCGACACCGGTCCGGGGAACTTCATGTACTCGGGCGGGCGAGTCACCGCCGTCGTCGACTGGGAGCTGGCCCACCTGGGTGACCCGATGGACGACATCGCGTGGCTGTCGCTGCGGGCGACCCAGGAGCCCTTCACCGACTTCCCGACTCGGCTGCGCGAGTACGAGGTCCTGTCCGGCAACCCCATCAACGAGGGGCGGGTGCACTACTACCAGGTGATGGCCGAAACCAAGCTCCAGGTCATGAGCCATCGTCCTGTGCGGGACGGGGACGAGCGTGCGGAGCAGGACGGGGGCGGTGGTGACGTCGGGAACGGTTTCATCTACGGCCTGCTGCACCGGCGGCTGTGGCTCGAGGCCCTCGGGGCGGCGTTGGGCCTTCGGGCCGAGCGGGCAGAGGACAGAACGGCCCGACCGAGCAGCGACCACGACTGGATGTACGAGGCGGTGCTGCGGCAACTGCGCGACGTCATTGTGCCGAGGACGGAGGATCCGTTGGCCGCGGCCCGAGGGAAGGGGATCGCACGCCTGATCAAATACCTGGCCCAGGTCGACCTCTACGGCGGTGCGTATCGAGCCCAGGAGTTGGACGACCTGACCGCGCTGGTCGGTACCCGCCCGCCATCGGTCGAGGAGGGTCGGCGAGCGGCGGCGGCGGCCGTCGCGTCGGGCTCGGTGCGCGACGAGGACTACCTGCGGGTGCTGTGGCGCCGGGTGGGGCGGGACACCGAGCTGGCCCGACCGGCCATGGGCGTCCTGGCCGACCGGCACTGGCCCGATCTGCGCCGAACGGCGGGGGACGAGCGATGAGCCAGATGTTCGGCATCGACCTCGACCAGCGCCGGGCTGAGCGGACCTACCGCACGTTCGGACCCGGCGGACGACGACTTTCACGACGAGGAGCTAACGGACCGCTGGTGGGAAACGGAGACGATGTGGTTCTCCTGGAATGTCCCGGAGCGCCAGCTGGGAGGCTGGGCCTATTGCCAGGCCCGACCGAACGCCAATCTCTGCAACGGCGGCGCCTGGGTATGGGACGCCGGAGCGGCGTACCCCTGGGAGCTCCTGTACCGGGCCGAGCACTCGGGCCTGCAGCTGCCGCCGCGTTCAGAACGGGACATGCGCGACTTCGCATGGCCCAACGGGGTCCACGGGCGCGTCATCGAGCCGCTCCAGCGCTACGCCGTGTCATATTCGGACCCCGGTGCGCTCGAGGTCGACCTGGAGTTCGAGGCGATCATGGCGCCGAACCCGCATCCCGATGGCGTCGTGCCCTTCCTGAAAGGGGTGCACTTCGACCAGGCCGGGCACGTGACCGGGACGATGGTGCTCCACGGTGAAGTGCTGGCAGTTGACTGCTACTCGGTGCGCGACCGCTCGTGGGGACCGAGGCCTTTGGGTCGGCCGAAGCGTCGACCGGTGACGGGCGGCGACGGCGACGGCTGGGGCTGGAGGGACGTTCGGCGGTGTGGGCTATTCGTTCTGTGCCGCCGGCCCGGGGGAGGCCTGGCTGATCTACGCCATGCCCGGAGCCGCCGTCGAGCCGGTGTCGTGCGGCTTCCTCCTTCGTGGAGGCCGAGTACGGGCACATCCTGGCCGGCGAGCGCCAGGTGACCTTCGACCCCGACACCGGGTGGCCCGTGACCTTCGAGGTTGCGGCGGTCGACGAGTTCGGCCGGCTGCTGTCGGTGCGCGGCGACGCGGTGAGCCGGCATTGGCGCGGGCACGGGGGCGACTCACTCGTCCACTGGACGTGGGACGGCGGCGTCGAGGGATGGGGCGAGGATCAGACGTACGTGAGCCGGGAACAGTGGGAGATGAACCGGTCCCGGAGTCGCTAGTCCAGGGGGCTTCGCCCGGCGTGGGTCCAGAAGATCGACGGTTCCGACGTCATGGTGCGGCCGGTCGGCCCGTGGAACGTGACGACCCCGTTGGCATCGCCTGACATCGTCCACGCGTTGGAGTGCACCAGGTGATGGTGGTACTCGCAGAGCAGCACGAGATTGGGCAGGTCTGTCGGACCATGGTCCGGTTTCCATCTCCTGAGGTGGTGCGGCACGCCGAAGATGCAGTTGCTGCAACCCGGGAACCGGCAGTGGCGGTCACGCCGCCAGATCTCGCGGCGCTGGGTCTCGGTGGCCAGGCGCTGCTGGCGACCTTCGTACATCGTGTGGCCTGCGTCGTCGTCGGCCGCAATGATCAGTGTCGAGTCACAGGCGAGCCGTCGGATCACGTCGCCGCTGATGAAGCCGCCACGCTCGAGTTCGCCGCAGAGGGTCGAGTTCTCGTCGAGGAGGACTTCGAGCGGCACGTGGGCCACGAGCAAGCCGTCCGACGACGCAGCCGCTTTCGAGCGGCGCCCGGACGAGCGGATGAGCTCCATGAACGCGTCGGCCAGGCGTTGGTCGAACTTGGTCTCGCCATCGCCCTTCTTGGCCTGGGCCTCGAGGCGGGTCTTCGCCTCGGCGTAGGTAGCTGGCGGCAGCTGGGCCGTGATGGTGCGATACGTGTCATTGAAGCGGAGCCACCGGTTCTCCTGATCGGCGGCGTCGCCCTGCCTGGTGGGCTTCGTGCGCGAGCGGGCCAACTGGAGCAGCTCCTTGACGGACAGGGTCGCCGCGGCATCGGCAATCTCGCGATCGGTCTCGGGTGTGGCCGTGTCGGCCACGGCCCGTACCTTGTCGAAACTCAGCGCGCCCGACGAGAGGCCAGAGGCCAGGTGGGGCAGGTCGAAGAGACGTTCGCCCACGTGGGCGTAGGTCTTGGCCGTCGGCACGGAGATGCCGGTGCGCTCCACCAGCCAGTCCTCGACGGACGTCGCCCCGTCGTCGCGCCAGCCCTCGCGCCGATCGAGTTCGCCGGTGAGCAGAACGACGAGGCCCGCCAGAGAGGCCATGCGGCGGGACGTCTCGGCGGCCAGTTCGAAGATCTCCTCGGTGCTGAGGCGGGCAATCTCACGGGCGGAGAGTGTCGGGTCGTCGTCCATCACTGAAGAAACGGTCGCGTGATGTCACAGCAGTCGAGAAAATGTCATCAGAACACCGGCGGAGTGGCGGCGGTCGGGGGTCAGCCGAGGGTGAGGGGGAGACTGCGAAAGCCGCGCAGGGCCTGGACCGGCTTGTAGCGCAGGGTGTCTCGGGGCACGGCCAGGCGCATGTGGGGGAAGCGGCGGTTGAGCTCGCCGATGGCGATCTGGCCCTCCATGCGGGCGAGCTGGTTGCCCAGGCAGAAGTGCTTGCCGAAAGCGAACGTGAGGTGTTTGTTGGGGTCTCGGGAGAGATCGAGCTGGCCGGGGCGTTCGAAGACGTTCTCGTCCCGGTTGGCCGAGATGATCATCCCGAGCACCTTGGCGCCCCGGGGCAGGACCGTGCCCTCGATCTCGACGTCGTCCAACAACGTCCGGGCGGCGCCGCAGGGGACGGGGGTGGTGAAGCGCAGGAGCTCCTCGACCGCTGGTTGGGCCAGCGTCGGGTCGTTGCGCCAGAGGTCGGCCTGGTCGGGGTGCTCGATCAGGGCCAGGGCCGAGCTGCCGATGAGGTTGGCCGTGGTGTCGTGGCCGGCCAGCATGAGGAGGAAGATCATGGCGACGACCTCGTCGTCGCTGAGCGAGTCACCGTCCTCGCTGGCCTGGAGGAGGGCGGTGATCATGCCGTCGTCGGGGCGGGCCCGGCGCTGGTCGGCCAGGCGGACCAGGACGCGGTAGAGCTTGCGGCCGGTGGGGATGGCCTTGACGGCGTCGGCGGCCGAACCGCTGCCCAGGCGGACGACGAACCGCTCCATCAGGCGGTGGAACTCGTCGCGGTCCTCGTCGTCCACGCCGAGCATGGCCGAGATGACGGAGAGGGGCAGGGGGGTGGCGACGTCGTTGACGATGTCGACGGTGTCTCCGGCGGCCGCTTTGCGTTCGGCGGCGTCGAGGAGGTCGTCGACGATGTGGCCGATGTCGTCCTGGAGCTCCTGGATGCGGCGGGGGGTGAAGGCCTTGTTGACCAGCCGGCGCAGGCGGGCGTGGTCGGGGTCGTCCTTGTAGACCATGCTCTGGGTGAGCAGGCGGAACATCTTGGGCAGGTGCTTCATGAGGAAGCTCGACCTGCCGTCGGCGGCGTCAGCGGCGGCGGCGCTGGTCGGGTCGCTGGAGAAGCGGACGTCGTTGTGGAGGAGCAGGACGTGCTCGTGGCGGGTGAGCATGTATCCAGCTCCCCCGAGCATCTGCTTGGAATAGGCCCGGGCGACGGGGCTGCGCCGGCGCAGCTCGGCGTAGGTCGGGTACGGGTCGTCGAACATGACCTGGGCCGACAGGTCGGTCGCTCCGTCCGAGACGGCGGTGTCGGTCACGAGCGGCGCTGGCCCCGGCGACGGGCGGCTCCCGGCTGCGGCACGTAATTGAGCATACTTTATTCGGGCCAGGGCGGGCCGGGCTGGCGGGCGGCGTCAGGTCGCCGTCGAGAACACCTTGTGGGAGTAATAGACGACGGCCACCACGGTCAGTACAACGGCGAAGGCGGCCAACGCCCCGATGTCGGGCAGGGTAGTGGCCAGGCTGGCATGGTCGTAGATCAGCTTCACGAACGTGTCCATGGCCCAGGCCTGCGGGGCGATGTGCCCGACCTCCCGGACGGTCGTGCTGACCGTATCGAGCTGGTAGACGCAGCCGCCGAGCATGCCGGCAATGATGGCGACGATCACCGCGGTGGCGATGGCCTGCTCCTGCGAGCGCGACCACGTCCCGATGATCACGGACAGCGCGGCGATGCAGATCCCCAAGAGCACCACGACGAGCAGCACGCTCAACGGGTTGCCCCAGTGCACATTGAAGAGGATGATCCCGACGAAGAGCAGGCCGAGGGCCATGGCGATGGCCGTGACCATCATGCTGGCCATCTGGCCGAAGACCACCGCCCGCTTGCTGACCGGTGCGGCTGACAGGCGTTGCGAGACACCGAGGCGTCGGGTCTCGACCATCCCGGCCGACAGGACGAGCACGGCGATGCCCATGAAGAGGACCAGGTTGGCCGGGGCCACGTAGGCGAAGGGCGACAAGGGTGACTCCGTCGGCGTGGCTTTGAGGGTCTTGTCGGTGAACTTGGGGTTCTTCCCCTCCGCTGCCATCAGGTCCATGAGCGCGACCACGTCGGTCCGGGCCTGGACGGCGTCGGTCGTGGCCGACTCGATCAGGAAATCGGCCCGGACCGGGTCCGAGTCCGACGACGTCGTCGTCGACGAGGTCGGCAGTTGCACGATCCCCGCCACCACCCGCCCCCGCAAGATGTCGTCCGTCAGGTCCGTCCGGTTCGCCTCGACCCGCACCCGCACCCCGTTGGTCGTCTCGGCCAGGTGGAGGAGCCGGGCCGACGGGTGCAACAACCCGATCGGCTCACGCGGGCTCCCCTCCAACAGCCCCGTGATGAGGATGATCACCACCGGGACGAGGGTCCCGATGATCAGCAGCCGCCGGTCCCCCATGGCCCGCTTCAGGTTGACCCAGATGACGGCGGTCACGGCTCCACCATCCGGCGCACCCTGGTCATGGCCAACCCGCCCGCCACCACGGCGATGACCAGCAGGACGATGAAGGGCCCGATGATGCTGCTGGCCGGTTCGCTCAGCTGGTCCAACCGGCCGAAGCCGACCAGGGCCCACCCGTTGGGCGTCCCGAGCGCCAGCACCTGGAACGCGTCGGGCAGCGAGCCGGAGGGCAACAGGTTGCCGCCCAGCAGGGCCAAGGCCAACCCGACGAGCAAGGTGATGCCGAAGGCCTGTTGCTCGTTCTTGGCCAGCGACGTCAGGAAGACGCCGATGCCGCACATGGCCAGGGTCGCCGCCACGCTCATCAAGACCACGCCCAGGGGCGACCCCCAGTCGGCCCCGAAGGCAAACGTCGTCACCGCCCAGATCACGAAGATCGTCATCAGCCCGGTGACGAAGATGGCGAGCAGCTTGCCGAAGACGATCTGGGCCGGACGCAGCGGGGACGCCGTCAGACGGGCCAGTGTCCCGCCCGAACGCTCCATGAACAACGAGCGCATGCCCAATCCGCTGCCGATGAAGAGAAAGACCACGGCGATGTTGGGGGCGAAGAAATTGAGATCGACCTTGCCCCCCGCCTTGCCGACGTCCTGGGTGGTGATGGCCACCGCCACGGGACGAGACGAACCCGAGCCCTCGTCGGCGACCGTCGACGCCCCTGGCACCCGTCGCGCGTAGAGCACGCTCGAGATACCGGCCGCCACGGACTCCGCGTACTCCTGCCCCAGCTGCGACGTCCCCCGGGTCACCACGTCGAACCCCGGCGTGGTCGAGGCGCCCGGGTCGACCACCGGAATCAGGAGGCTGTCGAGGTGCATCTGGCCGGCCAGCACCGCGACCCCGCCGGCCAGGTCGCCGGTCGAGACGCCCGACTTCACGGCGCCTTCGCTGGGCATGGAGACCACCGTGATGCCGTGGGGCAACTGGCTGGCCCGGGCGGCGGCCGCGACGAGCGCGGGGGAGGCGCCCGAGACGCCGATCTTCAACGCCGCCGTGGAGCTGCTCCCGGCGAACGACAGTCCCAGCACGGCCGACATGAGCAGCGGGGCGGCCAGGCAGCCGATCAGCACGGAGCGGTCGCGCAGCCGCCGGCGCAGTTCGTTCAGCGCGAGGACACGGATCAATCCCGTAGCTCTTTCCCGGTCAGGCTCAAGAACACGTCCTCCAGGTTGGGCGAGCGCACCTCGACGCCCGTCAGCTCGACGCAGTGCCGGCCCGCCACCGCCACGACGGCGGGCAGGACCGCCGGCCCGTGGTCCGTCGTCAGCTCCAGGTGCCCGTCGACCTCGCTGACGTCGTACACGTTCTCGAGCTCACGGCAGGCGGCGGCCAGCTCGTCGAGGCTCTCCGGCGCGCAGTTCAGGTGCACCTTGTCCCGCCCGCCGTGCTCGCTGATAAGCCCGTCCGCCGTCCCCTGCGCAATGAGGTGGCCGTCGTCGATGATGCCGATGCGGTCGCACAGCTTCGCGGCCTCTTCCATGTAGTGGGTCGTGTAGAGCACGGCGATGCCGAGAGCGGCCACGGTTTCGAGGATGGAGTTGCGGCTCTGGGGATCGACGCCGACGGTGGGTTCGTCGAGCACGAGCACCTTGGGCTTGTGGAGCAGTCCGGCGGCCATGTTGGCCCGCCGCTTCATGCCGCCGGAATAGGTGCCGATGCGGTCTTTCCCTCTGTCAGCCAGACCGACCAGCTCGAGTGTCTCGGCGATGCGGGCCTCGAGACCCTTACCCGAGAGCCCGTAGAGCTGCCCGAAGAAGGTCAGGTTCTCGGTGGCCGAGAGGTCCGGGTACAGGGCCAGGTCCTGGGGGACGTAGCCGACCGTCTTCTTCGCCTCGATGCTGCCACCCTCGTGCCCATCGATGGTGATCTGGCCCTCGTCGCGCAGCACCAGCCCGCAGAGCATGGAGATCGTGGTCGTCTTCCCGGCGCCGTTCGGTCCGAGCAGGCCGTAGCACTCGTTGGCCCCTATGGAGAATGACACGCCGTCGACGGCCAGCCGGTCCCCGTATCGCTTGCGGAGACCGTGGCAGTACAGCATCGGCGCCTGTTCCATCACCCTCCCGAGAGAAAAGAGGATCCTCTTTTCTGCGACCCTAGCAGAGCGGGTTCAGGGCTCCGAGGTCGGGGCGGCTATTCGGGGGCCAGCTGGAGCGGGTAGGACGCGGCGCCGATGCCCAGGATCTCGTCGCGGTCCTCGGCGAGCAGGAAACCGGCCTCGATGGCGGCGTCGAGTGAATCGGTGAAGCGCTCGAGATACTCGTCCTTTCCGCCGCCGTAGAGCGCGGCCAGCGCCGCCTCGTCGAAAGGCACGGTACGGCCGAAGAGCACGGCGAAGTCCACACCGGTCTGCCCGAGCCCGGAGAGGACGGCCGTCGGCGCGTCGACCCACGGCGTGCGGATGCCGCCTTTGGCGTTGCCCTGGCCGTCGAGGTGATAGCCAAGTCCCGACTCCTCGATGTCGAGCCGGGGTGCCGAGGGCGCGGCCTGACCGTCGGTCGCCCAGCGAACGAGGGCAGCCAGCGCGGCCTGGGCCACGTAGTGCTGCTGCGGTCCGGCGTTCACCGGCGTCGGCGTCTCTCCCATGATGAGGTTGCGGGTGGGGCGCAGCAGCTCTTCCAGTCGCGCTGCGCTCAGCGTGCCGTCGTCGTGTCGTCCGGCGCTCACCGTGTAGGTGTCGGCATGGGCGGCGCCCGGCATCTCCCAGACCCGGATGTGCTCGGAGTCGGGTTGTGCCGCCCGGTGACCGCCGAGGATGACGAGATCCGTCTCGCTCTGCAGGATGAGGACCGGGACCCGTGCGTCCTCGCGGATCACCTCGCCCTTCGAGGAGATCATGCGCGTCGTCTCCTCGAAGCCGATCCCGTCCCGGGTCCGGATGAAGACGCCGTCGATGGTGACGCCGATGCCGGGCCTCCCGTGGACGAAGTAGCCGTCGAAAACAGGTGTGTGGCGGTCGATGGCGTTGATGAAGGTCACCAGACAGGCGGCCGACTGCGACTCACCCGCCGCCAGCACGTGCCGCGCCGTGAGGCCGCCGAGGGGATTCTGGTCGGCCGGAAGGCGCACCAGCTCAGCCACCTGGGCGAACATGTCGAAGGACCAGGCGTCGCCCGGGTGCACGAGGGACTCGTAGCGCTCGGGTGCCAACAGCTTGAGGTGGATGCTCTCGACGAACCCGCCGCCGTCGATGCCCACCTTCTGGGCCGAGACACCCACCCAGGCGTGGGCCTGTGCGGTCAGATGCCGATGAAAGAAGCCCCAGTCCGGTGCGGCGTCGATCCCGGCCGAGACGTTGTGCCACTCGACGACGACGGTGCCGCTGAAGCGCTCGGGGTCGATCGGTCGGCGCACGACCATCCGGGTGCGGAACGGTGCCTGGGCGTCGAGCACGACATCCCAGCGACCGTCCGCCTCGCGCGCGCCTTTGAGCTCGTACGACTGGGCCGTGCCCGAGACGGCGTACTCCGTCTCCTCGTAGCCCAGCGTGGCCAGGTCGTAGTCCCGCATGATGTCCGGTGCCGGTCCGGGCATCACTTCGAACGACGCTGTGCTCATGGCAGCTTCCCTTCTCGACGTGTGCGTTGCACCGTAGCCGTGTCGCCGTGGCGCAGGCCGTGGTATCCGCCCGCCGGATGGTTCCGCAGTCTCAGTCCGCTGCGGCTCCGCCGTCCACAGCTACGCCCTCGGCCACGAGCGCGTCGACCGCCGCCGCGTCAAGGTCCAGCTCGGCCAGGATCTCGCGGGTGTGCTCCCCGACGTGGGGGGCGCGGAAGCGCGGGATGGGCGGCTCGCCGTTGAAGTCAACCGGGGTGGCCAACATGGGCATGCTGCTCTGGTCGTCCGGAACCTGGACCACCGCCTTGGCCGCGTGGAACTGCTCATCGGC
Organism: uncultured Acidimicrobiaceae bacterium; assembly: GCA_963840435.1. Classification (GTDB taxonomy): domain Bacteria; phylum Actinomycetota; class Acidimicrobiia; order Acidimicrobiales; family RAAP-2; genus Bog-473. The sequence goes on from CAWIYY010000010.1 coordinate 249,560, forward strand.
CACGACGTCATCGATGGAGTTCACCGGGCTCCAGAAGAGCTCGGGCTCGGTGTCGAAGATCTCCGCCCACTCGGGGAGCGACTTGGTGGCGAAGATCTCGTCGAGCAGCTCGATGAGCTCGCGGGCGTTGACGGCCCGGCCCGTCGCCTTGGCGAAGCGCTTGTCGGTCAGCCACTCGGGATGGCCCACGGCCCGGGCCAGGGCAGGCCAGTGGCGGTCCCCCTCGAGTCCGACGATCCAGAACTGGCGCTCGTCCCCGGCCGTGTAGTTGTTCAGCACCGGGCTGTACATCGTCTCGCGCACGCCGATACCGAGCGTCTGGCCCCACATGAGGGTGACGTTGAGATCGAAGCCGATGGTGTAGCAACCCTGGCGCAGCAGCGAGGTAGAGACGACCTGACCTTGGCCGGTCCGGGCCCGCTCCACCAGGGCCGCGCTCACCATGGCGGCCGCCGTCATGGCGGCCGAGTGGTCGCCCATGCCGCCACGCTGGAAGGGCAGTGGCCCGCCGGGGGTGCGCAACGAGTCGGCGATGCCGGCCCGGGACCAGAAAGCGGCGATGTCGTAGGCGCCCCGATCGGCGTCGGGACCCTCCAACCCGTAGCCGGTGATGATGGCGTAGATAAGGCCCGGGTGACGCTGACGCACCTCGTCGGGACCCAGTCCGATACGCGCCAGACCCGAGGGCCGCAGGTTGGTGAGAAAAACGTCGGCCGTGGCCACGAGCTCGTGGGCCAGTCCGATACCTCGTTCACTCGAGAGGTCGAGGGCGATGGCCCGCTTGCCGCGGTTGTCGAGCTCGAATACAGGGTTCGAGGGCAAGTCCCCGCCGAGCACGTTGAGAAAGGTGCGACAGGGGTCGCCCTCGGGCGGCTCGATCTTGACGACGTCGGCACCCCAGTCGGCCATGATGCCGCCGGCGCCCGGCCCGGCCACCCAGACGCCGAGCTCGACGATGCGGATGCCCTCCAGCGGTCCACTCATGGGCGGACGGGGACAACAGTGAAACGAACGGGCATCGACTCAATTCCCCTCATGACGTTGGACGGACGGTATTCCAAGGAGGAGCCGTCGGCCAGTGCGAGCCGGACCTCGGCCTCACGAGAAGGCGGGAACGACCTCGCTCTCGAAGAGGCGCAGGCTGGACCAGGCCAGCTCCGGCGGCATTCCTCCACAGAGGGGGTGCAGGAGCGTAAAGGGGAACGGGCTGTCCTTGAGCTCCTGTATCAGTGCTTCGGGCGTGAGGACCGCATACTGGCCGCTGGCTCGAAGCTCTTCGTCGTCCTTGACCATCCGATACGGAGAGGCGATCTGTTCCTGAGCCTGCCAGAGTCCGTAAGCATTCATCTCATGGCGGAAGAAGGGAGCCATGTCGCTCCAGCCCTGCTCGGCGTCGGTCGCCAACGCGACGACACGGTTCTCGCCGATGATCGACGGGCCGGGATCGGGTCGTCCCAACCTCTGGACCTCGTCCCGGTAGAAATCCCACACCTCGGGCACCGAGGGCACAAACCCGTCGCCGATGCGCGCCGCCCGGCGCGCCGCAGCCTCGCTGCTCCCGCCCATGGTGATGTTGATCCCCTCGGAGTACGGGGCGGGCGTGAGGTGCACCGTCCGATCCCTGTACTCGAACCGCTCGCCGCTGAAGGCACCGCGCAGCGTGGCGACGACCTCGGTGATCCGGCGCACCCGCTCCTTGGTGGGTACCCCGTACATGGCGAACTCGTCGCTGACATAGCCGCCGCCGATCACCAGATCGACCCGCCCCTTGGTCAGGTTGTCCAGGACGAGGAGATCCTCGGCCAGGCGGATCGGCTCGTAGAACGGTGCGATCAGGGCGGCGATGCTGAAGCGCACGGTGGTCGTCCGCGCCCCCATGGCCGCGATCATCGGGATGGGGCTGGGCAGGTACCCGTCGTCCGACCCGTGATGCTCCGAGATCGCAATGCTCACGCAACCCAGGCGGTCGGCCCACTCGGCGATCTCGAGCGCCGTGTCGTACCGCTCCGCCATGGTGGTACCGGCGAGCGCTGGATTGCGGAGGTCGAACCGCATGGCGAACAGCATGGTGATCGTCTCCCCCGCCGCCGGGGTCTAGCGCGCCCCGGCGGGAGTCTTGACGACGTTGGCTCCCAGATCCATCGAACGGACGGGTCCGGTCGCTGCCGCTTTCGGCTTGGTCGACCGGATGGAGACATCATGACCTGGGGCCTTCGCTCGCAGCGCGCCGACCGTGCAGTTCTCCCGCCCACCGAGGATGGGGAAGGGGTCATAGGCGAAGTGACGCATGGCGTTCGCGTGGGTGATCCGGTCCACGTCGTGGTCGTTGACGCCCTCGAGGTAGCCGGCCAGCTCTTCGGGGGAGAAGGGCCAGGTGGAATCCGAGTGCGGGTAGTCGCACTCCCACATGACATTGTCCATGTTCAAGAAGTTACGGCTGGCCACGCCGAAGCGGTCGTCGATGAAGCACGTCAACACGTGCTCATCGAAGACTTCGCTCGGCATCCGGTCACCGAAGTCCTGGCCCGTCCAGGTGTGGTGCTGGCGGTACTGGTAGTCGATGCGCTCGAGGAAGTAGGGAATCCATCCGATGCCGCCCTCGGACAGCGCGAAGCGCATGTCGGGGAACTTGTGGAAGATGGGAGACCAGATCAGGTCCGTGGCCGCCTGGACGATGTTGATCGGCGACAAGGTGATCAGGCAATCGATCGGCGCGTCGTCCGAGGTGATCGCCAACTGCGAGGACGACCCGATGTGCATGCAGGCCACGACGCCCTCGTCGCTACAGGCCTTCCAGAAGGGGTCCCAGTGGTCCGAGTGCAGGCTGGGCCAGCCCAGTTTCGAGGGGTTCTCGGAGAAGGTCACGGCGTGTGCGCCCTTGGCCGCCGTCCGGCGCACCTCGGCCGCCAGGACCTCGGGGTCCCAGATCGCCGGAAGCGCCAGTGGGATGAACCGCCCGGGCTGCGACCCGCACCATTCGTCGATGTGCCAGTCGTTGTACGCCTGGATCATGGCCAGGGCGACGTCCTTGTCCTTGGTCCGGGCAAAGAGCTGCCCGCAGAACTGTGGGAAGGATGGGAAGCACATCGACCCCAAAACCCCGTTGGCGTCCATGTCCTTCACCCGCTCGCCAATGTCGTAGCAACCGGCCCGGAGCTCGGCGAAGGATGTCGGCTCGATCCCGTACTCATCCTTGGGTCGGCCGGCGACCGCATTAAGCGCGACGTTGCCGACATCGGTGCCCTCGTAGCGCCACGCGTTGGTGCCATCCTCCCTGGTCACGAACTGGGGCGCCAGGTCTGCGTACTTGGCCGGCAGGCGGTCCTTGAAGAGGTCGGGCGGCTCGACCACGTGGTCGTCCACACTCACGAGAACCATGTCTTCGGTGCGCATCGGCGTTCCTCCTTACGATCCGTTGCTCGACACAGCGGGTTTGGCGATCTCGGTCTTCATGTCATCCAGCAGCTTCAAGAGTGGCAGGCCTGATTCCGCCCAGGGACTCAGGATGTCGAAAATGTCATTTTCACTCTACGTACATCTGGGCTTCCCCCTCAACGCACCTGGTGCCGCCGGGGGGATGGCGCTCACCACAGATCCTGGCCCCTCCGAACGAGAGGCAACCTGCCCGAAGAGCCCTCGCCGAACCCGACGACAAAGACAACAGATGAACATGCCAACAGTCATGTTGACGACGCGGCGACGCCGGACGCAGCAGCCGAATCGACGCGTGATGGCAGCGATACGGCCGCGACCTGGTCAAATGCCTTCGTGAAGATGGGCCTTGACGGATCAGCAAGACTCAGCGCAGAAGGATTCGAGTCGACCGAATGAAGTGATTTCCACCATGGTGAAGCGATGACGACGACCACGAGGACTCCATCGAAGCGGCGGCTCACGCACCTGCAGCGCCTGGAAGCCGAGAGCATCCACATCATGCGCGAGGCGGTCGCCGAGGCCGAGCATCCGGTAATGCTCTACTCGGTCGGCAAGGACAGCTCCGTCATGCTGCACCTGGCCATGAAGGCCTTCTATCCGTCCTTGCCCCCTTTCCCGCTCCTCCATGTGGACACCACATGGAAGTTCCAGGAGATGTACGCCTTCCGCGACCGCACCGTCGCCGACCTGGGGCTCGACCTGATCGTCTACCGGAACCCCGAGTGTGTGCGCCTCGGCATCAACCCTTTCGATCACGGCTCGGCGATGCACACCGACATGTGGAAGACCGAAGGGCTCAAGCAGGCTCTCGATCTCAACCAGTTCGACCTCGCCTTCGGTGGGGCGCGCCGGGACGAGGAGAAGTCCCGCGCCAAAGAGCGGGTGTTCTCCATCCGCTCGGCGCAGCATCGATGGGATCCCAAGCGCCAGCGGCCCGAGCTGTGGCGGATCTACAACGCCCGCACCAACCCGGGCGAGACCGTGCGGGTGTTCCCCCTCTCGAACTGGACCGAGTTGGACATCTGGCAGTACATCCACCTCGAGGAGATTCCCATCGTCCCTCTCTATTACGCCGCGCCACGGCCGGTGGTCGAGCGAGACGGAACGCTGATCATGGTCGACGACGAACGCATGCCGATGGCCGACGGGGAGGTGCCCGAGCAACGCAGCGTCCGCTTCCGCACCCTGGGCTGCTACCCACTCACCGGGGCCATTGAGAGCACTGCGGACACGCTCACCGGGATCATCCAGGAGATGCTGCTGACGACATCGTCAGAACGCCAGGGCCGGGTCATCGACCACGACTCGACCGCCTCCATGGAGAAGAAGAAGCAGGAGGGCTACTTCTAGTGGCGCACATCGATCCGCTCATCGCGGATGACATCGACGCGTATCTCCACCGCCAGCAGCACAAGTCGCTGCTGCGCTTCATCACCTGCGGCTCGGTCGACGACGGCAAGAGCACGCTGATCGGGCGTTTCCTCTACGAGTCCAAGCTCGTCTTCGAGGATCATCTGGCCGCCCTCGAAGCCGACTCGAAGAAGGTCGGTACCCAGGGCGGCGAACTCGACTTCGCTCTGCTGGTGGACGGCTTGGCGGCTGAGCGCGAGCAGGGCATCACGATCGACGTGGCCTACCGGTTCTTCTCGACAGAGACGCGCAAGTTCGTCGTGGCCGACACGCCCGGGCACGAGCAGTACACACGCAACATGGTCACCGGCGCCTCCACCGCCGAAGTCGCCGTGATCCTCGTCGATGCCCGTAAAGGGGTCCTGACCCAGACGAGGCGCCACAGCTACCTCGTTTCGCTACTCGGGATCCGCCACGTGGTCCTCGCCGTCAACAAACTCGACCTGGTCGACTACTCGCAGAGTGTCTTCGATTCGATCGATGCCGACTATCGCGCCTTCGCCGCGGAGCTCGGCGTCCAAGACATCGTGTCCATCCCACTCTCGGCCTTGCGGGGGGACAACGTCACCGAGGCCAGTGCCAACACGCCGTGGTACTCGGGACCGACGCTCGTGCAGTACCTCGAGGCAATCGAGGTCGACGACGACACCGACACCCAGCCCTTCCGCTTCGTGGCGCAATGGGTCAACCGGCCCAACCTCGACTTCCGGGGCTATTCCGGCGTGATCGTCGGCGGGACCGTGCACACGGGTGACCGCATCAGGGTCGTGCCCTCGGGTGTCGAGAGCACCATCAGCCGGATCGTGACCTACGACGGCGACCTCGAGGAGGCCGTCGCCGGGGAGTCGGTGACCCTTTGCCTGGCCGACGAGGTCGATGTCAGCCGGGGCGACGTGATTGCCGCGGCGACGGAGCCGCCGTTGGTGGCCGATCAATTCGAGACCCATGTCGTCTGGATGAACGAGGACGAGATGCTTCCGGGCCGCCGCTACCTCGTGAAGATCGGTGGCACCACCCTGGGCGCCACTCTCGAAGAGCCCAAGTACCTGGTGAACGTGAACACGTTGGAACACATGGCCGCCAAGACGCTCGAGCTGAACCAGATCGGCGTGTGCAACCTGACTCTCGAAAAGTCCGTGCCCTTCGATCCCTACACGGAAAACCGTGACATGGGCGGCTTCATCATCATCGACCGCATGACGAACAACACCGTCGGGGTCGGGCTCATCCACTTCGCGCTTCGCCGGGCCGACAACGTGCACTGGCAGGCCATCGAGGTTGATTCGACCGCACACGCCACGCTCAAGGGCCAGCGGCCCGCCGTGCTGTGGTTTACCGGGCTCTCCGGTGCCGGCAAGTCGACCATCGCCAACATCGTCGAGCGAAAGCTGCACGCGGAGGGAAAACACACCTACCTGCTCGACGGCGACAACCTCCGGCACGGTCTCAACAAGGACCTCGGGTTCACGACAGCCGACCGTATTGAGAACGTCCGCCGGACGGCCGAAGTGGCGGGGCTCATGGCCGAGGCGGGCCTCATCGTGTTGGTCTCGCTCATCTCGCCCTACCGGGCCGAGCGGCGCATGGCCCGCGACCTCGCAGGGGACAGCCGCTTTCTCGAGATCTACGTGGATACCCCCCTCCATGTGGCCGAGTCGCGAGACCGCAAGGGCCTCTATGCCAAGGCCCGGCGTGGCGAGATCCCGAACTTCACCGGGATCGGTGCGCCCTACGAGGAGCCCGACAACCCGGATCTGCACATCTCGACGGCGGAGTACTCACCCGAGCAGGCGGCCGACGCCGTGATCCGGCTCCTGTAGCAGTTCAGGAGAGACCTCTTCCGGAGAGTCGATCGCGTCAGCGGTACTGCGTCTCGGACTTGTCGCGCGGTGGCGGCGGGTTCACGGGGTAGTTGCCGATGAGCGTGTAGGAGAACCCGTTGTTGAGGGCCGGCGTTCGGGTCATGTCGAGGGACTCCCAGATGGCCCGGACCGTTCCCTGAATGGCCTTCGGATTGCGGCCGGCGATCGACAGGGCGATCTCGCGAGCGCGATCTCGCAGGGCCTCCCTGGTCACCACCTCGGTGACGAGGCCGAGCCGCAGGGCGGTCGCCGCGGTGATGCGCTCCTCGTTCCCCATGAGGGCCCAGCGCAGTACGTCGCCCAGGGGCACTCCGCGGTGCAGCATGCCTATTGGTTCGAGCGCGCTCACAATCCCCACGTTGGCGTGGGGGTCGAAGAACACTGCATCCTCGGAACAGATGACGATGTCGGACTCGTTGACGAAGTACTGGGCGCCACCGGCACAGAGCCCGTGCACGGCACAGACCACCGGCTTCCAAACCTGGTGATGCAGTTTCGGACTGAGCGAGACCCCGGGGTCGAAGCTGTTCCAGGCGTTCTCCTTCATGAACCATGGATCCGGGTTCTTGATGTCGGTACCGGTGCCGAAGGCCCGCTCCCCGTTGGCCTGCAGCACGACGCAATGGATGTCGTCGGTGTCACGGACCGTCTCCCAGGCCCACACCATGTCGGCAGCCATGGCGTCATTGAAGGAGTTGAGGCTGTCGGGCCGGTTCAGGGTGACGGTGGCGACGTGCTCGGCCACGTCGAACAAGATGGTCTCGCGTTCCAAGGGTTCCTCCTGGCGGACGGGCAGCTCTAAACAGTACACTCTTTTGTCCCCGGTTTGCGGCCGGGCGCCAAGGCCCGACAGCATCACACAGACCAAGGACCGAAGGTTCGGACAGAAGGTCCGAAGGAAAGAGGAGAGGAACGAAGCGTGGAGATCCAGGGAAAGAAGGCCGTCATCGTCGGGGGCGCGTCGGGCATGGCGAAGGCGTCGGCCGAGTTGCTGCGCGAGAAGGGCGCGGACATCGCCATCCTGGACCTGCCGAGCTCGGCCGGGGCCGAAGTGGCCAAGGAGTTAGGCGGCACCTTCCACGAAGTCGACATCCTCGACCCGGCCCAGACCGAGACGGCGCTGGCCGACGCTGTGGCCGCCCTGGGCGGCCTGCACATCGCGGTGAACACCGCCGGCGGCGGGGTGGCCAAGCGGACCCTCTCCAAGGAAGGCCCGCACCCGCTCGAGGACTTCGTCCGGACCATCAACCTCAACCTGGTCGGCACCTTCAACCTCAACCGCCTCCAAGCCGAGGCCATGTCGAAGAACGAGCCGGAGGACGAGGAGCGCGGCGTCATCATCGACACCGCGTCGATCGCCGCCTACGAGGGGCAGATCGGGCAGGTGGCCTACTCGGCCGCCAAGGCAGGCATCGTCGGCATGGTCTTCACCATGGCCCGCGACCTGGGCAGCCTGGGTATCCGGGCCATGGCCATCGCGCCGAGCCTCTTCAGCACCGGGCTCACCAAGGGCATCCCGGACGAGTACGCCAAGGTGTTGACCAAGGACGCGGCCTTCCCCAAGCGCATGGGTCGGCCCGAGGAGTACGGCAAGCTGGCGGTGGCGATCGTCGAGAACCCGATGCTCAACGGCCTTTGCATCCGCCTCGACGGCGGTACCCGTTTCGCCCCGAAGTAGTCGCGACCGCCCAGTCACGGCAGCGCAGTGACGACCACAAAGTCACGATGACGTCGTCACCAGCGGGCGGCGTGCGATCGATCGAACTGCGCGTCGACGTCACCGGGGCGGCGGGCCTCGGTGAGCCGGCACACGTCGCCGTCACCGTGACGACACCGGACGAGGTGCCGGCCGGCGGCCCGCCCGTCGTCTGCTTCGCCAAGCCCGGTGCCGGGTACGCCCGGGGCTACTTCACCGAGCCGCTGCCCGGTCCGGCACCCGGTCCGGCGGCGGGCGCCCAGGCGGACTGGCACGCGGCGCGGGGGTGGATCGTGGTGGCGGTCGACCACCTCGGTGTCGGCGCAAGCTCGCACCACGACGCCGAGCGGTTGGGCTACACACCGGTGGTGGCAGCGGCGCAGGCCGCCGAGACCGAAGTGAGGCAGAAGCTGGCGGCCGGCACCCTGATCGACGGGCTGGCACCGGCAAAAGATCCGGTCACCGTCGGCATCGGGCAGTCGATGGGTGGCGCGCTCACCATCGTGCAGCAGGGACGGTTCCACTGCTACGACGGCATCGGCGTGTTGGGGTACAGCCCGCTGCGGACGCACCCGCCGACGGCACCGGGCACGCCGCCTCTCGGGCTGCCCTGGGTGGCGCGCGACACGGCGCCGTCCGAGGGCGTGTTCACGAACGGGTTCGCGCTCGCCCTGAGCCTCGAGAACGCGGGCGAACACACCGGCTCCATGACCTGGGGCTTCCACTACGACGACATTCCGCCCGAAGTGGTGCAGCGCGACATGGACGACTACCCGTTGCGGGGCGGCAACCAGCCGGCGTGGGGCTCGGCCAGCGTCCCCTTCACGGTGGCGCTGTGGTCGGTCACCCCCGGCGGCGCGCTGGCCGAAGCGGCGGCGGTGCGGGCGCCGGTCCTGGTGGCCCTGGGCGAGCGCGACGTCCTGGTCGATCCGCGTGGCGAGACCCGGGCCTACGAGTCGTCGCCGAGCGTGGACTTCTTCGTCTGTCCGCGCATGGCGCACATGCACAACTTCGCGGGAACACGGGAGTTGTTCTGGCGGCGGATCGAGTCGTGGGCGAACTGGGTAGGGGACTGGAAGGCCGCCGGCGCGGCGAGCGCATGAGACGGGGCACGGAGACATAGGCGCGCACGCAATGGCGCAAGCGCACACGTACGGACGAAAGAGGCGCGAACGAAGAGGAGCGGTGTGATGGAGCTCGAGCTGGCCGACGACCTACCCGCCCTGTTGACGCTCGAGCGCGTCGACCGCGACCTGTTCCGGGCCCGGAACGCCAATCTCGGGCCGCGCCAGACCCTCTACGGCGGGCAGGTGGCGGCCCAGTGCTTGATGGCCGCTGCGGCCACGATCGAGGACGAGGATCGCCTCCCCCATTCGTTCCACGGGTACTTCCTGCGTCCGGGGCGGACCGACCTGCCGGTCGTGCTGCGGGTCGATCGCGACCGCGACGGGCGTTCCTTCTCGGCCCGGCACGTGGTGGCGGTGCAAGAGGGTGAGGTCATCTTCTCCATGCTCACGTCGTTCCACGCCGAGCGCGAGAGCGGGACCTATGACGGCGCGCCACAGCGGGACCGGCCCGATCCCGAGGACATTCCCCGGAGCGGACACCACACCTTGCTCGAGGTACGGGAGGTCACGCCGACCGATTTTCTGAAGGGAGTCTTCAGCGATTGCGTGTGGGCCCGATCGTCCGCCTCCTTGGGCGACAGCCCCTTGGTGCATCGAGCTGCGCTGGCCTACCTCTCGGATCTCGGGTCGGGCTTCGGGCAACGCATGAACCAGATTCAGACCCGGGGCGGGCCCAGCATCGACCACGCCATGTGGTTCCAACAGGACATCCGGGCCGACGACTGGGTGCTGATCGACCTCGAACCGATCAAGGCCTGGGGCTCGCGCGGCGTCTACCACGGCTCGTTGCGCGGCCGGCACGGCGAGCTTGGGGCGACGCTCTACCAGGAGCACCTACTGCTGCCGGGAACGATGGAGGACGCGCCCGAGGCGGTGCGCCACGCCCTGGCCGAGCTGCAGGCCTTCGAGGAATCAGGCTGACGCAGGTGAGCGACGCGTCGCAGGGTCCCGATTGGTGGCGAGCCAGCGACGGGATGTGGTACCCGCCCGAGTCGCATCCTGCCTACGTCGCTCGTCGAGTGACGGGACCCATTGCTACCGTCTCGGGGACTGGCGTCCAGACGGCCGAGCGGCGGCGGCAGGCGGGCGCGACGGAGTCCGGCGTGTTCTCCGCACTGCGCGTCGTCAGCGTGGCCGCGCTGGTGCTGTCGATCATCGGGGTCTTCTTGCCGTGGGTGACCACCGACGGCGCGCTCTTCGGGCTGGCCTTGCGTCCCAGCGTGGCTGGTATCGACCTTGGTTCGGGCCAGATCCTCTGCGGCATCCTCGCGGTCGTGTTGCTGCTCAGCTGGTGGCACCTGGCAGCGACCAACCGGATCACTGGAGCAGTCCTCTTCGCCGCCTGGCTGGGCGCGCTGGCGCTGTCGGTCTACGAGATGGTCGACATCATTGTGCTGCCGACCAGGGGACTCGTCACACTCGACGTCGGCGTAGGGCTGTATCTGTGTGCCTTCGCCGCGCTCGTGGGCTCTGCCTGCAGCCTGACTGACGCCGCCCAACCTTGGTCCGGAGCCGGTCCCGCCGGGCCGGTGGCTCCCGGTGTGATGTGGGCCGGCGGTCTGCTTGCGCTCGGGGTGGTGGCTGGGGCGTCGCTCCTCGGGTCCCAGTCGGGGACAAGCCCGGTGGGGCCGATCCCGGCCTTGTCGCCGGACCGACCGTTCAACAACGGCGTGGGTGGCCCGGGGCCGGCGAGCGGTGGCACCGGGTCGAGCGGGAACTCGGGGAACTCGGGGAACTCGGGGAACTCCGGCAACTCGGGCAACTCGGGCAACTCGGGCAACTCGGGCAACTCGGGGGGCACAGGCCCGAGCGGGTCCACTGGGAGCAGCGGGAACAGCGGCCAGGGCAATTCTGGATCGGGGAATTCCGGACCGGGCTTCTTCGGGAATTCTGGGACTAGCGGATTCGGGCAGGACCCGTCCGGGAACACGGGCGCCGGGAATTCCGGCTCGGGCGGCCTCGGGACTTAGCAGCGGCATCCGGGCGTCACCGTGCCTTCAGCAAGGGACTGGCACCGCGTCCTCGAAGCCAACGCCGGTCCGGCACAGCCAACCGCGTCGAAGCCGCCCGGCGGCACGTGAGCACTATCTTGCGTGCGTGGCGAGGTCGGAAGGTCCGGGAGGCACATGGCCCTCTCCGACGCTCTTCGTGATGGTCGGACTTCCCGCGTCAGGCAAGACGACGCGGGCCAAGCAGATCGAACAAGATGCCCGTGCTCTGCGACTGACTCCGGACGAATGGATGATTCCGCTGTTCGGCGAATCCGAGGCAGGTGGGAAGCGCGAAATCCTGGAGGGACGATTCATCTGGTTGGCATTGCGAACTCTGGGCAACGGGACGAATGTGGTCCTTGATTTCGGTGTGTGGACCAAAAGCGAGAGAACGGCGCTCCGTTCTCTGGCGGCCACGGTCGGAGCATCGTGCACGCTCGAGTACTTGGAGGTGGACGAAAAAGATCAGAGGTCTCGCCGTGACGGCCGAGCCGCGAGCGAGCCGCAGACAACGTTTCTGATCAGCGACGACGAACTGCGCGAATACCGCCAAATGTTCGAAGAACCCGACGAGGCCGAACTTGAAGCACGCGAAATCGACCCACCGCCACCCGGCTATGCGTCCTGGTCCTCGTGGGCTTCCGATCGCTGGCCGACATCGATGCAGTGAGCAATGAGGCCGTGTGGGACACAAGCGTGTCTCGACCGCCACTCCCTACGACTCGAGGCAATCCGCCAAGGACACTTCGTGGCTCCCGTCGCGATGCTGGGGCACATGCCTCGAGGAGTACGCCTCCGCGTTGAACCTGACCGATTCCCCGTTCACGACACCGGGTCTGATGCGGGCCGGAACCCCGAGGGCCATCGCGCCAGCCGGGACTTCGGTCCCCGGAGGGACGACCGCGCCCGCCCCGACGAGCGAAGCCGAGCGGCAAGTGGCGCCCTCCAGGACGACCGCGCCCGAGCCGACGAGCACCAGGTCCTCGAGAACGCACCCTTCGAGATGGGCCAGGTGGCCGATCACACAGTCGGAACCGATCCGAGTCTGCTTCCACAATTGGGTGTGGATGACGGCGCCGTCCTGTATGGAAGTCCGGGCACCGATCACGATCGGTCCGTTGTCGGCGCGGATGATGGCCCCTGGCCAGACACTCGAGCTCGCTCCAATTCGGACCTCGCCGATCAGAACGGCCTGTGGGTGGATGTACGCCTCAGGGTGAATTCGTGGCCGCTCGTCGCCCAGCGCATAGAGAGTCATGGAGCCCATTCAAACAGCGGCGGAAAAGCCCACCTCCGGCCGTCAGGCCCGGAACCCCAGCCCCGGGGGCATCCGACCCCACCTCATCACCTCTCCGGCCAGGAAGAGCCCTCGCTCCGATCGAGGCTCGACGCGACCGGTCGTGATAGGCAACAATTGAGGAACTCTGCCGTAGGGCGCAGCAGAAACGAGGGCGCCGATGAGCCAACCGCCGGAGCAGCCTGACCGGCCGACCAGCACCGTGAGTCCGACGTCGCCGCCCCTGCCCTGGGTCAACCTGGCCGGGCTGCTCCTGGCCGCCGGCGGACTCTTCCTGCCATGGACATCTGGCGGTGGCGGAGACCGCATGGGCATCGAGACGGATGCCGGTGCCCTCTTCGCCATCGTCCTGTTCGTCACGGTCCTGCTCACCGGCCCCCAGGTGCGGCGGAACGATCGTGAGACCACCTGGGTGCTGGTGCTGTCCTGGTACGCACTCCTCTCCGTCGCCGTGTTCGAGATCGTCCGCCTCTCGGCGCTCTCGACGGCGCAGGCATCGGCCGTCTCCATCGGGCCGGGGCTCTACCTCTGCACGCTGGCCGGCGCCATTGGGACGGCGGCCGCGACCTTGGCGGCCGCCGACCGCTGGCTGGCCCAGTGCGCCGATCCCTGGATGAAGACGCGTACCCGGTGGCTCCCATCCGTGGCCGCCGGCGCCATGCTCGTGGCCCTCCCCATCTTCGGCCTCCTCGGCCACGACGCGGTGCGGACACCGGCACTCTCGGCCACGGCCCACCGGGTGGCGCCCGGCAGCCGCGACGGCTCGGCCGCACTCGGCGCCACCCCGCAGTCGAGCAGCACGAGCACGACGAGCGCGCTGGCCGGCGCGGCCCCGAGCACGCCGACGAGCACGGAGATCGGCAACACGGGGAACACCGCACCGACCGGACCCGGTGATTTCCCCGGGACCGCCATGGACACGGTCTGGCCCGGCTACACCGGTGCGCCTGGAACGTCGTACGTGTGGCCCGGCTATCTCGTCCCCGGGAACACCGGCGCCACGGGGGACTCGGGTTCATCCGGGGCCACGGGCAACACGGGCGCGCCGCCCACGACGACGAGCTCCACCATGGACGTGGCCTCGAGCATGCAGACGCCGCCGGGCGTGTCTTCCGGGGGTGGCAACGGGGTCAGCGCAGCGGCCTCGTAGCAGCTGCACCCCATTGTCGGCACTCCGGGTGACTATGCAAGGCTCCTCCGGGCCACCCATCGCTGGGCTGGGCGGAAGTTAAAAGAGGATACTATTTAGCATGCCGATCGCCATCACCGAAGACCACCGCGCGCTGGGCCAGACCGCCTCGGACTTCCTGGCCAAGCGCGACGCCCGGGGCGTAGCGCGGTCATTGCTCGAGGCGGAGCGGGAGGGTCTGCCCCCGTTCTGGAGCGAGCTGGCCGAGCTGGGCTGGCTGGGGCTCCACCTGCCCGAGAGCAGGGGCGGATCGGGCTTCGGGCTGCCCGAGCTCGTCGTCGTGGTCGAAGAGCTCGGACGGGCCATGGCCCCCGGCCCCTTCGTCCCCACGGTCATCGCCAGCGCGGTGCTCGACGCGGGCGCCTCCGACGAGGTGGCGGCGCGCCTGGTGCCCGGCCTGGCCGACGGATCGGCCCTCGCAGGCATCGCGCTGACTTCGGACATCACGATCACCGGAGGCAAGGCCGCCGGGACCGCTCCGGGGGTCCTGGGCGGCGGCCTGGCCACCATCCTCGTGCTGCCCGCGGGCGACGACGTCATCGTGCTGGACGCGGCGTCGCCGGGGGTGACCGTGGAGCGGCCGACCAACCTCGATCCCACCCGTCGATCGGCCCGGGTCACGCTCGACGGCGCGCCGGTCGAGGTGATCGAGGGTGGGGCGCGGGCGCTGGTGGACCTGGCCCGGCTGATCATCGCCGCCGAGGCCGTCGGCCTGGCCTCCGAGTGCACGGAGCAGGCGGCCGCCTACGCCAAGGTCCGCCTCCAGTTCGGCCGGCCCATCGCCATGTTCCAGGCGGTGAAGCACCACTGCGCCAACATGCTCGTGGCCAGCGAGTTGGCCACAGCCAACGTGTGGGACGCCGCCCGGGCCGCCGAGGAGGGCGGCGAGCAGCGCAGGTACACCGCGGCGATGGCGGCCGTGCTGGCGCTCGAGGCGGCTGACCTCTGCGCCAACCTCAACATGCAGGTGCACGGGGGCATCGGCTTCACCTGGGAGCACGACGCCCACCTCTTCCTGCGCCGGGCCACCGCGCTCGAGGCACTGGTCGACACCGAGGCGGCGGCCATCGACGTGGCGGCGGCGGTGCGCGGCGGGACGAAGCGCGCGCGCACCATCGACCTGCCGCCGGAGGCCGAGCCGGTGCGCGACGAGGTGCGGGCGTTCGCCGACCGGGTCAAGGACCTGGACGCGTCCGGACGCCGGGCCGCCATGATCGAGACCGGGTACGTGATGCCGCACTGGCCCAAGCCCTGGGGGCGTGATGCCGGTGCGGTGGAGCAGCTGGTGATCGAGCAGGAGTTCCGGGCGGCCGGGGTGACCCGTCCCCAGTACGGGATCACCGGGTGGGTGATCCTGACGCTCGTCCAGCACGCCACGGAGGATCAGGTGGCCCGCTGGGTCCTGCCGGCGTTGCGCCAGGACGTCATCTGGTGCCAGCTCTTCAGCGAGCCCGACGCCGGTAGCGACGCCGCGGGGATCAAGACCCGGGGCACCCGGGTCGAGGGCGGCTGGCTGATCAACGGCCAGAAGGTGTGGACGAGCGGGGCCCACCGCGCCAGCTTCGGCCTGGCCACCATCCGCACTGACCCCGACGTGCCCAAGCACGAGGGCATCACGACCATGGTCATCGACATGCACGCCGAGGGCGTGGAGGTCAGGCCGCTGCGCATGGTGACCGGGCACTCCGAGTTCAACGAGGTCTTCTTCAACGACGTCTTCGTCCCCGACGACGACGTGGTGGGTCCGGTCAACGGCGGCTGGACGGTGGCCCGGGCCACCCTGGGCAACGAGTCCGTCTCGATCGGCGGGGGCTCGGGCGGTGGAGGCGGCATGACGCCGGCCATGGTGGTGGCCGCCTTTGACAGCCAGCCCGAACGACTGGCCGGTGGCGCCGTGCGCATCGGGCGCTACGTGTCACAGAACGAGGCGATGGCGGTCCTCAACATGCGCGGTGCCCACCGGGCGGTCATTGGCGGCGGTCCCGGGCCCGAGGGGAACGTGACCAAGCTCGTGCTCTCCGAGCTGGGGCACGAGGCGGCCGCCATCATCGGGGCGCTGGGTGGTGCCGAGACCCTCTACTCGGACGGGCTCGGTGCGCTCTCCACCTCCATGATCCTGATGCACCGGGGCCTCTCCATCGCGGGCGGCACCTCGGAGATCAAGCGCAACCAGATCGGCGAGCGCATCCTCGGCCTGCCCCGGGACCCGCTCATCAACTGACGCCCCCGCTCGCTTCTTGCGTTCAGCCGGCCCGATCGGCCGACACGATGGCCGGGTAGGCCGCGGCCAGACCCGCCAGGCCCTTGGTCGAGTGGTCGAACCCGAAGACGGAGCGGAACTGTGCGGTGACTGCCTGGCGGATGACCGGCCACGCAGTGGGCGGTGACAGGTCGGGCGCCGTGCAGCCGTCGGTGGCCAACGGCTTCAGCGAGGCCGGGATCGGCACCTTGAGCGCGGCCGCGATGGCGAGCAGCCCGCCTTGACCGGAACCGACCTCGCACAGGTCGGCAAAAACGAGGTGGCCGGCGCCGCGGATGAGGATGAGCCGCTTCGGGCTGTGCAGGTGTCCGTAGGCGGCGACGATCGAGCTCGTCTTGACCACCTGATCCGACGTGCCGGACATGAGCAACCCGGGCTGGCGGGGCACGATGCTCGCCGAGCCTTTCTGGGTCTGGCCGAACGCGCCGACGGTCGCTCCCGCCAGCCCGACGAACGTCGCCACCTTGGGATCGGTCGCGGCCAGCGCCTCGACGGCAGCACCGCCGGCGGAATGGCCGACGGCTCCGACCTTGGCGGTGTCGATGTGGCCGTGGAAGGGACTCGTCGCCGCGTGGTCCTGGGTCCCCATGAGCGCGATCGTCGCCTCGAGATCCTCGACGTCGGTCGTTTTCTCCGTGGCAGCAGTCGGGCCGCCGAGGACCTCGGTCAGGTCACGGCTGTAGTGATCGGGGGCGGCCACCACGAAGCCCCACGAGGCGAGGAACGCCGTGAGAAACGTGGACTGGTCGCGGAACCCGGCGTAGCCGTGACTGAACACCACCAGCGGGTAGCGCCCGGGCGCCACGGGGACACCGACCACTCCACCGCTCGGATAGGTGACCGAGAACCCCGCCGGGATCAGCTTCTGGAGCGCCGGGGGCAACCACGTCGCCACGTTGTAGGTCGCAATGGGCTTGCCGGCCACGCTGGCTTTCGTCGCCGGGTACCAGACCTCGACCGGCGCGCCGTCCGTCGGCAGCCTGAGGGTCGTCTCGCCGACGCCCAGCGGGCCCGGGCGGGTGAAGCTGCTCGTCGAGAGGTGGGCGACCGTGGGCACCACGTCGCCGTCGACCTGGGCGGTCCCGGGGACCGTTGAGGTCGAGGCCGCGCTCGCAGAGGCCAGTGGTGCCGCGGCGGACCCGGCGAGCGCCAGCGTGGCCAAGACGACGGCCGCCAGCGAGCAGTGCAGGCGGGTGCGCGTTCGACGAGAGGTCCGCATCAGGCGCGGGCGATCAGGTGCCGGGACCGAAGAGGCTGTCGGGCGCACGCCAGTCGGTCGAGACGAACCGGTGCGCAATGAGCCACTCGTCTCCCACGGGCACCAGTCGGTCGCGATAGCGGCCCATGTGGTCGGCGCCCACGTTCGTGAACACCGTGAAGTAGCTGGCCAGCGTCGCCTCGTCGCGGGTCAACGACTCGAAGCGGACGTTGGTCACGTTGTGGCGCACGATGCGTTTCGCCCCGGCGGCCGAGTGGGCCTGGCTGGGCGACGCCGGCTTGCCGATGCCGCCCCGGAAGCGCTCCAGGATGGCGGCCCGGCCCACCAGGGGCGCCGCACCTCGGACTTCGAGCACGCCGTCCTCGCAGAAGGCCGACACGTACTCGTCCAGCAAGAATCGGTCACCGGCGTGTGTGTAACGGGCCAGCGTGTCCCGGCACCGTTCGCGCGCCACCAGTTCCCAGAGCTCCATGCGCCCAGGGACTCTACGGGAGAACCCTCACACCCGCGGGCGGTCCCTCGTTTGTAGAGTGCCGTTCATGGCCGACCCTGGCGCGGGCAGGAGCACCGGCACGGCGGTCCGGCAATTCCTGATCGGGCCGCCCCGGGCGGCCCTCGGGGCCGAGAAGTCGCGCATCACCCCGGTCGAGGGACTCTCAGCCCTGTCGCTCGATGCCCTGACCTCGGTGGCCTACGGTCCCGAGTCGATCATTCTGGTGCTGGCCGTCGCCGGGGCGGGCGCCCTGCACCTGGTGCTGCCGATCACAATCGCCATCGTCGCCCTGCTGGCCATCCTGGTCTTCTCCTACCGCCAGGTCATCGACGCCTACCCCGGTGGCGGTGGCGCCTACGCCGTCTCCCGGGCGAACCTGGGCCGCGGGGCCAGCCTGGTCGCCGGCGCCTCGCTCGTCGTCGACTACACGCTGACCGTCGCCGTCTCCATCGCAGCCGGCGTGGCCTCGCTCACCTCCGCCTTCCCCTCGCTGACCGGGGCCACAGTCCCGCTCTGCCTGGCCATTCTCCTGGTGATCACGCTGCTGAACCTGCGCGGCCTGGGCGAGACGGCCCGGGCCTTCCTCCTCCCCACCTTGCTCTTCATCTTCGGCCTGCTCGCCATCATCGCGGTGGGGCTGATCCACCCCCTCGGACTGCACGAACCGCAACAGGGCCAGTCCCAGCTGCCGACGAGCGGCCTCAAGGTGGTCACCGTCTTCCTCGTCCTGCGTGCCTTCTCGGCCGGGTGCAGCGCGCTGACCGGCGTCGAGGCCATCGCCAACGGTGTCCCGCTCTTCCGGGAGCCCCGGATGGTGCGGGCCAAGCGGACCGAGCTGCTCCTCGGGGTGATCCTCGGCACCATGCTGCTCGGCTTGGCCGTCCTGGCCAAGCGCTGGCAGATCGGGCCGCGCAGCGGTCAGACCGTGCTCTCACAGATCATGGCCATGGCGGTCGGGCGCGGCTGGGCCTACTTCATCGTCTCTATCACCATCACCGTCGTCCTGGCCCTGGCCGCCAACACCTCCTTCGGCGGGCTGCCCATCCTCTCGAGCCTGCTGGCCCGGGACAACTACCTGCCCCACTTCTTCACCCTGCGCGGCGACCGGCAGGTCCTCTCCAACGGCATCGTGGTCCTGTCACTCATGGCGGCCGCCCTCCTGGTCGCGGTGGGGGGCAACACCAACACGCTCATCCCGCTCTTCGCCATCGGCGTGTTCATCGGCTTCACGCTCTCCCAGACCGGCCTCGTCGTGCACTGGCGCCGCGAACGCCCACCGGGGTGGCGCCGGCGGGCCGCCATCAACGGCTTCGGTGCGGTGATCACCGGCCTCGCCACCATCGTCTTCCTCGTCTCGAAGTTCACCGAGGGCGCCTGGGTCGTGGTCATCGCCGTGCCCGCCTTCATCCTGCTGTTCCTGCGGATCCACACCTACTACGTGAAGGCCGGCGTCGAGCTCCGCCTCGACCAGACGCCGCCCAAGCCCGTGGCTAAGCGCACCATCGTCATCGTGCCGATCAACCGCCTGTCCCGCCTCACGGGCCACGCCCTGACCGAGGCCATGTCGATGGGCCAGGAGGTCAAGGCGGTCACCGTCGTCCTCCAGGGCGGCGACGAGGGCACCCAGTACATCGACACCCTGCGTCAGGAGTGGCGCAAGTGGGACCCCGGCGTGCCGCTCCACGTGGTGCACAACGACTACGCGTCGGTGGTGCAGCCGATCGTGGAGTTCATCGACGACGTGCGGCGGGACCACCCCGGAGACCAGATCGTCGTGCTCATCCCGGTGGTGCGCCCGGACCACCTGCGCCAGCGCATCCTGCACAACCAGATCGACCTGGTCCTCTCCCGCACCCTGCGCAGCCGCACGGACATTGTGGTGGCTCGGGTCACGATGCCCCTCGAGCCGCCGGTCAAGCCTCCTGCCGTGCCCCCGGTGTAGTCAGCGGCTCAGCGGCCTTGCCACACGGGATCGCGCTTCTCGATGAACGCCCTGGCCCCCTCCTTGGCGTCCTCCGACTCGAACACCCTCGGCTGCCATTCCCGCGCCAGCTGCTGGGCCCGCTTCAGGTCGGTCGAGGCCGTGCGTACCATCTGCTTGGTGGCGGCCAGGGCGAGCGGGCCGTTCTTGGCGATGCGCTCAGCCAGCGCCACGGCTGCGTCGAGCACCTCGGCCTGCGGCACGGCCTGGTTGATGAGGCCGAGGGATTGGGCCCGCACGGCGTCGATCAGGTCACCGGTCAACGTCAGCTCGAGGGCAGCGGCGAGCGGAATGCGCGTGCTGATGAAGACGCCGCCCCCGGCGGCGAAGAGGCCGCGCTTCACTTCGGGTATGCCGAACAACGCGGTCTCTGACGCCACCACGACGTCACACCCGAGCAGCAGCTCGAAGCCACCAGCCACCGCCGTGGCGTTCGCCGCGCCGACGATGGGGACCGCGATCTCGCCGCTGGTGAAACGGCCGAACCCGGCCATGCCCTCCTGGCTGGCGCTGACGGTGCCCCCTTCGGCGAAGGCGCGCAGGTCCATGCCGGCGCAGAACGCCTTGTCGCCCGTGCCCGTCAGGACGATGGCCCGGGTGTCGGGGTCGTTCTCGGCCGCGACCATGCTCAGCCCGATGGCGTCGAGCAGCTGGGGGTTCAGCGAGTTGCGGGCCTGCGGCCGGTTCAGCCGCAGGATGGTCACCGCCCCCCGGCGCTCGGTGACCAGCACCGGCTCGGTCTTCTCCTCGGTTGCCATCAGCGTGTCCCTCCCGTACATCGTCGGCGTGCTCCCAGTGGCCCCGTGATTACTACGGCCGGTCGACCCGGTGAAAGTCGACCTCCGTGCGCCGAGGCCGAGCTCGGGGCCGATAAAGTATACTGATTTCCGATCGGTGGTGAAGATCGAGGAGGGCTGGCCGACGATGGCAGAGCGCGCATCACACGCCGCCGAGGCGACCGGCCCGACGGTGCTCACCGAGGTGGCCGGGCGGATCGGCACCATCACCCTCAACCGCCCCGAGCGGCGCAACGCCCTCAACGGGGAGCTCATCGGCGCGCTCGATGACGCCGTCCGGGCCATGGCCGAGGACGCCGAGGTCAAGGTGGTTGTGCTCACCGGGGCGGCCACGGCGGGGGCCCGCGGTGGCTTCTGCTCGGGAGGCGACGTGAAGGAGGGCGCGGCGGGGCCCGGTGGCGAGCGCGGCGTGCCCGTCGACGCACTGGCGGGCGACCTGGCCCGCCACGACGACCACGCGGCCATGCGCCTGCACCTGATGCCCAAGCCGACCATCGCCATGGTGGGCGGGCCGGCCATCGGCGCCGGCTGCAGCCTGGCCGCCGCCTGTGATCTGCGCTTCGCCTCCGACGAGGCGGTGTTCTCGACCAACTTCACTCCCAACGGGTTGGCCGGCGACTACGGCGGCACCTTCTTCTGGACACGCATCGGCGGGACGGGGCTGGCCCGCCGCCTCTACCTCCTCAACGAGCGCATCCCGGCGCCCCGTGCGCTCGAGCTCGGCATGGTCCACGCCGTGCTTTCCGCCTCCGAATTGCGGAACTACACCTACGAAGTGGCTGGCCGGATGGCCGGGATCTCGTCCCGGGTCCTCGCTCTGGTGAAGGACGACCTGAACCAAGCCGAGGACGAGGTGGAACGGCGGCGCTGGCTCTTCGCCCACGAGGCGGAGAACCAGATCGCCAGCGCCCAGGGTCGGAACCAGAGCCGCCCGCCCGAGACACCCGGCTGACGCCGGATCCCTACGGGACGTGGCCGGCATCCCTTGCTGTTCAGTCCACTTAGCGGACGGTCCGTGCCGCCTGAGCTGAGGCGTGCGCCGCCACATGGGCCGGCGTGGAAGCGGACGTGTGCAGCGCGGTGGTGGCCGAGGCCAGGGGACCGCTCCACAGGGCGACGGTGGCGGCGACGGCACAGAGCACGCCTGCGGCGATCTTCCGGCCCGGGGTGCGTACAAGTGCCATAGAGGCACTGTCGTCGCGAAATGTTGGGATCCTGCGTGTATTTCTTAAGAAGACCCGAAGAATCGGGCGACCAACCTCGGTGTGGCGGCCGGCCTCGGTTCGGGAGGGGACGTCGGGGTGACGGGCGTCAGCGCATGAGGGCGCCGAGCGCCTCGAGGTGCCGGCGCATGCGGTGACGTGCCAGCTCGCGGTCGCCCGCTTCGACGGCGGCTGCGATGCCCTCGTGAGTGCGCAGGACCTCGGCGGCGATCTGGTTGCGGGCCTTGGGCGCGAGGCGCTCGATCTGGTGCAGCCGGCTGAGCCTGATCAGGACCTGCGCCACGAGGAGCAGGACGCGGTTGTGCGCGACCTCGGCCACCGCGGCATGCAGATCGTGCACCGCCTCGACCAGCTCGCCGTCCGATGCGTGCTCCTCGCGGCTCAGCGCGTCGTGCAGCGCGGCCGTCCCTTCCGCGTCGACCCGCGTCGCGGCCAGGTCGGTGATGGCGACCTCGACGCCCGTCCGCAGCTCGGCCAGGTCGCCCAGCGTCATGCCTTGACGGGCCAGGTAGATGGCGGTGACCTCCGTCACCGCGTGGGCGCTCGGGGCCATGACGAAGAGCCCACCGCCGGGCCCCCTGCGCATGCGAGCGATCTGGTGGTGCTCGAGCAGGCGCACCGCCTCCCGGAGCAGGGCGCGGCTCACCCCTTCCCGCTCGATCAACTCCGATTCGGTACCGACCAACGCTCCGGGCGGGAGCCCCTCGGACACGACGCTGCGGGCGAGGTTGCGGGCCACCGCCTCCGCCCCCTTGCCCTGGCCCGTCTCGGCCAGGACCACCGAGTCGGGCAGGAGCTGCTTGGTATGGCGGCGGCGACGGTAGAAATCGGCCTCGGCCTGGAGGTGCTTGCGCATCCGGCTCTTGGCCAGCCCCGCCTCGCCCGCCATGATGGCCTCGGCGATCATGGCGTGGGCGTGCTCGGTGTCCTTCCACAGGGTCGAGCCGAGCTTTTGCTGCCAGCCCGGCGAGTACAGCTGGGCCACCCGGTTGAAGACGTTGATGAAGAGCTCGAGCCCTGGATTGCGGCTGATGGCCGCGATCAGCGCGTGCAGTTCGCGCGGGTCGTCCTCGGCCGAGATCGGCTCCGCAGTCGTGAACCGGCGCAGCTGTGCCAAATCGTTCTCGTCTGTGCGCTCACACGCGAGCTGGCACGCGATCTCCTCGAGGATGATCCTGGCCTCGAAGATCTCGTCCAGCCGGGCGTCCACCCGGTGCAGGTAGAGGACCACGGCATCAGTCACCGCGCCAATGCTCGGCTCCGTGATGACCAAACCGCCGCCGGGACCCCGGCGGGTCCGGGCCACCTGTTCGTGCTCGACCAGACGGACCGCCTCACGGAAGACGGCGCGGCTCACCTGGTAGCGCTCGAGCAGATCGGCCTCCGAACCGAGGACGTCGCCCACCGGCCAACCCAGGGCCATGACGTCCTCGACGATCAGATCGGCCACCTTGGCCGCCCGCTTCGCATTGGCCTCTGCACCCGGGCGCGGCACTGCGAGGGACGACGTCGAAGGCACGACTCCAGACTACCGGCGGCCAGACGCGCTTCGACGCCATTGACCTGCGTCTTCGAGAAAAGAGTGGTCCCAAAACATGCTTCATCCAAGCGTCCTCCTATGATGAAAACATGGTTTTCGAAGGAATGGTGCGCCCGTGGACGTGGTGACGAGACCGCCGTCCGATCCCGTTTCCGTGCCGCCGTCCCGGCGCCCTGGTTCGGTGCGGCGCACGTCCTCCATCCTGATGTTCTGGCCTGGCGGTGCCGGCACCGATCTTCACCTCAAGGGCCGGGCGCGCGACCTTCTCACCCCGGCCCAGGGCGAGCCCGAGGTGCTGGCGAACGCCGATCTCTACGTGGTGACGAACCCGCTGCGCGAGGTGGTCAGCATCGAGGCCGACCCGGCGCCGCGCAACGTCGACCGGCTGGTCGGCTCTCGGGCCGGCGGCAACCTGCGGAAATCCATCGGCGAGGAACTTCCCGACGAGGTCGAGGCAGGGACGCCGATGCACCTGCTGCTCGACGACCTGGCCGGGTGCACGCTGATCGCCGGATTCGTCTTCATCCGCTGGATGGACGAGCTGCCCGCCTTCCGCGAGCGCATGCAGAACGGGCCCAAGCACCGCATGCAGGACATCTGTTCAGGGTTCCGCCCGGGATCGGTAGCCCTGTTCTCCGACGGCACGCTGTCGGGGAAGCCGCAGAACGTGGCCCATCCGCCATCCCTCAACGATCCGGACGATCCGTGGAGTTGGCACGAGCTGGACGACCACCCGCCCATGGCCATGCGCCGCTCGCGTCGCATCGACGTCTGGGCCGAGGGAGACCTCCTGCAGATCGACGCCATGTTCCGCGACAACGCGTGGGATCCCGACGGGCAGGAGTCGGTCGTACACGAGTACCACATGCAGGGCAGCGCGGAACGTTCGAGCGGCCTCTTGCGCACCGTCACGGCCGAGCCCCGCGTCCTGCCGTACAACGAGTGCACCGGGGCTGCCCCGAACGCATCGTGGATGGAGGGCACAGAGCTGCGGGACATGCGCACCGCAGTGCTCGAGCGGCTCAAGTCGGTCGACTGCTGCACCCACCTCAACGACGGGCTCCGCTCGCTGGCCGAGGTGCCCATCCTCGCCGGGTCTCTGCCCGGCTGAACGCCGTCCCCGCGCTTCGGCATGCCGCAGACACTGAACAAGAACGCGACGCCGGTGGTCAGGACCGGCCGACCCCGTCGCTACGAGTCCGACGACGAATTGCGCATCCTCCTCGACGCCGCCCTCGTCGTGATGGAGCGCAACGGCTACGCCAACGCCGCCGTCGCCGACATATTGCGGGAGGCCGAACTCTCCACGCGTTCGTTCTACCGGCACTTCGAGTCCAAGGATCAGCTGCTGTGCGCGCTCTGCCGGCGCGAGGCGGAGAGTGCCTCGGCGAGGCTGACCGCGAAGGTGGATGCGGCGGAAGACCCGCGGGCGGCACTTGACGCCTGGATCGACGAGATCCTGTCCTTCGGCCACCATCGGGCCAAGGCCGTGCGGGTGTCGGTCTTGAGCTCGCCCGGCGCCAGGAAGGCCGAGGGTTACGCCGAGAGACGCAGCACGCCACTCGCATGCTCATGGCTCCCCTCGAGCGCCTGCTGGCCGATGGCGTCGCCGACGGGTCGTTCCCGCTGGCCGACCCGACTGCCGATGCGCCACTGATCCAATCGGTGGCCTGGGCCGCGGCCGGGCTCAGCCCGATGCAGGAACGCGCGACATCGCGCGCCGAGGCATCGCGGCGGGTGCGCTCGTTCTGCGAGCGTGCGCTGGGGGCTACGCCTTCTCGGTGAGAGACCAGAGGGCGGGTTCGCCCTCTTCGACCTGGATGCGGCCGTCGAGCTCGAGCACGCGCAGGTGCGACACGGCCTCGCCGACGGCGGCCCGGCGCATGAACCCCGCGATGTCGTCCCACGAGCGCGACCACTTCATGTGCGCCGCAATGTCCCATGCCGTATGGGGACCGTCGCTCAGGATGGCGATGACCTCGTTGAAACGCTCACGGTGGTGCTGGCGCAGCTCCTCGAGCCGGCGGTGCAGGTCGGTGAAGCGGTACTCGTGAGCCGGCAGAACCTCTTCCACCTCGTAGGGCTCGAGCTTGTCCAGCGACTCGAGGTACTGGCCCAGCGGGTTGGCCCCCGCCTGCGGGTGGTACGGGATGTTCGGCGTGATGCGCGGCAGGACGTGGTCGCCCGAAAGCATGAGCTGGCGTCGAGCCTCGTAGAAGCACAGGTGGCCCGGCGAGTGGCCCGGGGTCCAGATGGCCGTGAGGTCCCAGCCCGGCACCTCCGGCTTCTGCCCGTCCTCGAGGAGGACGTCGGGCACGACCGCGTCCACCAGCGGCCGCATCGGCATGGAGGCGTTGCGCAGCGGTTCGAGCTCTTCTTCGGGCGCACCCATGCGGCGCAGGGCACCAGCTACCCGCTGCAAGAGGTCGTCGGGTTCGTCGTAGCGGTCGTGGATCAGGTCGGCATCGGCCGGATGGAGCGAGATCCAGGCGCCCGAGGCGTCCCGGATGCGGCCGGCCAGCCCGTAGTGGTCAGGGTGGATGTGGGTGACCATCACGCCCTGGACCTCGGACACCTCGCAGCCGGCGACCTTCATGCCGGCGGCCAGCGCGCCGAAGGCGTCGTCGGTGTTCCAGCCGGCGTCGACGAGGTAGGGGCCCCGGTCCGTCTCGAAGAGATACACCAACACGTAGCGGAGCGAGTTCTGGGGCAGGGGCACGGGAATGCTCCACAGGCCCGGCTGCACCCGCTCCACCTCAGGGAAGGGATCATTCGCCGCGGCCGCTCCACGGGCGTGGCCGTTGGTGTGCGGATGCGTGTGCTTGTGCGTCGAAGTCATGCTTGGCCCTTGGGTTCCCTGGGCAGCCCCAGTCCGCGCTCAGCGATCATGTTCCGCATGATCTCGTTTGTCCCTCCAGCGATCGTCCACGCCCGAGCGTAAAGGAAGGAGTCCTGCCAGCGCCCATCCTCTTCGCTCAGCTCGTCGCCCTCAACCAACATGGAACGGGCGCCGAGCAGGGCCAACGCGGTCTCGGCGATCTCCAGATTGAGCTCGCTGAACCAGATCTTCGAGATGGGGGCGTCGGCCGCCGAGATCTGCCCCCGGGCTGCCTTGGTGGCCATGCGTTGGCCCAAATGCCGCTGAATGCGAGACCGGGCGATCAGTTGGCCGAGGTGCTGGCGCACCGCACCGTCCCCGATGTCATGGCCCCGTCCTTCCCGGAGGCGGCCCAGCGTGATGAGCCGGTGCACCGGGTCGCCACCCCCGCCGCCTCCCCCGACCCCTGAGCGTTCTTCCACCAGGCTGGCCCCGGCCACCTTCCAGCCCTCGCCCGGAGCACCGATGACGTTGGCCGCAGGGATGCGCACCTCGTCGAAGAACACCTCGTTGAAATCGGTCGTTCCGGTCATTTCCCTGAGCGGACGGACGTCCACGCCGGCACTGCGCATGTCGAGGATGAATGCCGTGATACCCCCGGCACCCTGCACGGGCTCCGTGCGGGCCAGGAGGTAGCCATAGTCCGCCCACTGCGCCCACGTGCTCCACACCTTCTGGCCCGAGACCACATAGGTGTCTCCATCGCGCACGCCGCGGGTCTGGAGGCTCGTGAGATCACTTCCGGCGTCAGGCTCGCTGAAGAGCTGGGTCCAGATGTGATCGCCCCGCGCCATGGGCGGAAAATAGATGGCCCGCTGCTCGTCCGTACCGAAATGCTTCAGCGCACCGGCCACCAGCGGGTTGCCCAGAACGGCGGGGACGCCCGCTCGGGTCAGCTCTTGTTCGAGGATGCGCTGCTCGAAGGGATCGCCACGCTCCGTTCGGAAGCGGTCCGACACGTAGCCGGCGTCGTGGACCGCCCTCGCGTAGGCGCGCAACCTCTCCACGTCGGTCGCCAGGTCGGGCACGCGCACCCCGGTGCGCTGCTTCCACTCCAGGGTCGGCCGCTGGACGGCGAGGAAAGCCTGCAGCGTGGCCCGAAAGCCGTCATAAGTACTCGGGATGGCCGGAACGGTCACGTCCATTGCTTCACGCGTCCTGTCGCACGGGAACAACCGACTTCGGTGAGCCGGAGCAACCGGTCGCGATGCCAGGCACCGTCGCCGTAGAGCACCTGGTTGACCTTGGCTCGGCGTACGAAGAGGTGGACGTCGTGCTCCCAGGTGAAGCCGATCCCCCCATGCAGCTGGAGCGCCTCGCCGGCCAGATGCGCAAAGGCGTCGTCGACGTAGGCGCCGGCGGTGTCGACCGCCAGATCCTGTCCTCGAGCTCGTCGTCATAGGCCAACGCGGCGTACTCGGCGGCCACCCGCATCGCCTCGAGCTCCATCTGCAGATCGGCCAGCCGGTGCTTGATGGCCTGGAAGCTGGCGATGGTGCGCCCGAACTGCTGCCGCTTCTTGAGGTACTCGACCGTCTCGTCGAAGAGCACCTCAGCCGCACCGACCGACTCTGCGGCTTGGAGGATCGTGGCCACAGAGAGGCAGGCGGTCACGACAGACCAGCCCCTGGGGGCTGTCGACAAACCCTGGGATTCACGCAACTCGCAGCCCTTGGGGACGATCACGCTGTCGAAGGTCACCTCGGAGAAACGCCGGGTCAGATCGAGCCCGGACAGGGTGCGTTCGCTGAGTCCGGGGTGCGTGGCGGGGGACCAGGAGATTGACGAGGCTCTGATCGGGCAGCCGAGCCACTACCAGCAGGATGGCGGCCTGGCTCGCTCCCTGCACGTAACGCGAGACCCCTTCGAGTCGCCAGCCACCGTCCTCAGAGGCCGCCTGCACGGCCACCGCCGCCGGCTCGGGCGACCCGTCTTCGCTCAGGCACCAGGCCGCGGTGGCGTCGCCCCGGGCCAACCCCGGCAAGTAGGTCGCCTGCTGCGCCCGACTCCCGTAGCGCACGATGGCAGACGCCACGACGTTCGTCGGCACGAAAGGACCGGGATTGAGCTGCCGGCCGAGCTCCTCGGCGAGGCCCACCAGGTCAACCATGGGCTGTGCGGTGACGCTGCCGCCCCCGTGCTCCTCGGGCACGAGCATGGCGGTCCATCCCAGCTCGGCCCCCTGTCGCCACAGGTCAGGGTCGAACGGGTCGGCCTCCTCCATGACCAGTCGCACGTCTGCCCGCGACTGGTGCTCGGCCAGGAACCGGCGCGTGGTCGAGCGCAGGAGCTCCTGCTCCTCGCTGAAGGCGAAATCCATGGCTCAATGATTCCCTTCCGGCGCAGTGCCCACTACACGTTGCGCTCGGCCGCGGTCCAGTACTCGTCGCGTAGGAGCCGCTTGTAGAGCTTGCCCCCGTCGGTCCGAGGCAGCTCCTGGCGGAAGTCGACTGTGCGCGGGCACTTGTAGCGGCTCATGCGCTCCTGGCAGAACGCGATGAGCTCACTCGCCAGGGCCTCGGAGGGCTCGACGCCGTCGACCACCTCCACGACGGCCTTCACCGACTCGCCCCATTCGAGATCAGGCACACCGATCACCGCCACGTCGCCGACTGCCGGGTGGGCGGCGAGCACCCCCTCGACCTCAGCCGGGTAGATGTTGACGCCACCGCTGATGATCATGTCCTTGGCCCGGTCGCTGATGAAGAGATACCCGTCCTCGTCAATGGAGCCAATGTCGCCCAGCGTGAATGCCTTGCCGCGGGTCACCGACGCGGTGAGCTCGGGATCATCCTTGTAGGCGAAGGAGCTCCCGCGTTCGGGTTCGAGGTAGACGCCTCCGATCTCCCCGCGGGGCAACTCGCGACCCTCGTCGTCCAAGATCATGATCTTCATTCCGGCCACCGAACGGCCCACCGTTCCTGGCTTCTCCAACCAGCGGTAGGGCTTGGCGATGGTCGCCGCGCCCTCCATGCCGCCGTAGGTCTCCCAGATCACCGGGCCCCACCACTCCATCATCTGCTTCTTGATCTCAAGCGGGCAGGGGGCTGCCGAGTGGACGACGACCTGCAGGCTCGAGACGTCGTAGCGCTCCCTCGTAGCCTCGGGTAGCCGCAGGAAGCGGACGAACTGGGTCGGCACCATGTAGGCCGTCGTCACCCGATGCCGCTCGATCATCGCCAGCGATCGTTCCGGGTCGAACTTGCCCACGATGGCCAGTCCCTGGCCCACGTTGAGCGCACCGAGATAGAAACCCTGGCAGCCGCCGTGATGCATGCCGGCCGAGACCAGGTGCACCCCTTCGTGGGGCAGGAACTGGAAGGCATGGCCGAAGCTCTTGGCGTGGTCAGCCGCCACCGAGGGGTTCACCTTCGAGCTGTTCGGCCGCACCACGGCCTTGGGCTGCCCGGTGGTCCCCGACGAGTACGAGATGGGGAGGCCTAGCCGGCGGTCGGCCGGCTCCGTCTCGGGGTGGCCATCGACGATCGATTCGGAACTCGCCCAGCCCGGAATCGGACCGCCCACCGCAACGCGCAGCCGGACAGAGCCTGTACCGGTCAGCTGGTCGGCCCGATCGGCATAGTCGGCGTGCAGCACGACGGCTGCTGCGCCCGAGTGATCGACGATGCGCTTGACCTCCGCTCCGGAGAGCGCCGGGTTGAGCGAGATGGATTGAAATCCACCCTCCTGGGCCGCCAGCTGCCAAACGACGATGTCGGCGTCATTCGGCAAGGCGTAGGCGATGATGTCGCCCACCTCGAGGCCCTGGGCGCGCAGGCCGTGCACCAGTTGGTGAGCCCGCCCGGCCAGCTCCCCGAAGGACAGCGTGAGCCCCGACGGGGAGGCCACAATGGCCGGGAGTTCGGGGCGGTCGTCGGCGACATACCAGAATCCGAGCCGCTGATCCCAGGGGTGCTTCATCGAGAATAGAGTATACCGATAATGGGTTCCGCCTACCGCACGCTGGGACGATCGGACGCGCCACCGACAGCGGAGGTCGCGTGCTGGGTCTTCGACGTCGACGGGTGCTTGGTCGACTCGCTCACCGGATCCTCCCTGCGGCCGGGTGCGCGGGACCTGCTGGCCGCCTTGGCAGCCCGGAGGAAGCGGGTGCTCCTCTGGAGTGCCGGAGGGGACGAGTACGCGGCCCAGAGGGTCGCCCAGTTCGGGGTGGAATCCCTCGTGGACGGCTTCTATGCCAAGGAGGGCCGTGACAAGTCGGGCTTCTATTGCACGTCGCACTTGGCCCTCGGGCCCGGGCCGGTGGCCTTCGTGGACGACCACCCGGAGGATCTGTCCCCCGAACTGACCGTCGTCGCCGTCTCGCCGTATCTGGTCGATGACCCCCACGATCGCGGGCTGGACGAAGTCGCCCGGCGGGCCGGGCTCCCGCCGACGGACGCCTCCGGCCCGCACCCTGTGCGGAGTTGAGTACACCTATTCGGGCATCGGCGCTTAGTGTCTGCCCGCAGCATCGGTGGACAGATCGGGGGTTCCTATGGCCGGACCATTGAGCGGGGTACGTGTCGTCGAGGTGGCCAACTGGACGTTCGTCCCAGCCGCCGGCGCGGTTTTGGCCGATCTCGGCGCGGACGTCATCAAGGTCGAATCACCAAACGGCGATCCGCAGCGTGCCCTCTTGAACATGCTCAACCTCAAAGGGGGCGGTCCCAACCCGTTCGTCGAGATCCCGAACCGGGGGAAGCGGAGCGTGACCTGTGATCTCTCCACCGATGCCGGGCACGAGGCGCTCGTTGCCATCGTCCGGTCGGCCGACGTCTTCGTGACGTCCAACCTGGCTCCCATCCGCCGCAAGTTGCGGATCGAAGTGGAGGACATCCGCGCCGCCAACCCCGACATCATTTATGTGCGGGGGACGGGCTGGGGCAACCAGGGACCCATGGCGGACGTCGGGGGCTATGACATGGCCTGCGGCTGGGCCAGCAGCGGCATGGCCTTCAAAATGAACAAGGGCGGGATCGAACCACTGCCCCAGCCGCCGGCGTTCTTCGACCTCCAGGGGGCAAACACCATCGCCGGAGCCATCGGCTTCGCGCTCTTCAAGCGGGCCAACACTGGCGAGACATCCGTGGTCGACGTCTCCTTGATGCACGTGGGCATGTGGGCGCTCTCGCCCGACATCACGGGTGCGCCCTACAGCGGCGACGTCGTCGGCTACGGAGATCGCAAGGAGTCGCCCAACCCGCTGGTGAACGGCTACGCCACCAAGGACGACCGCTGGGTCTACTTCGTCTGCCTGCAGCCCGACCGGTTCTGGGAGGAGTTCTGCACGCTCCTGGGACGCCACGACCTGATCACCGATCGCGCGCTACGTCGACTCCAAGGCACGCTACGAGAACCGGGTGGAATTGGTAACGGAGCTCGACCGCGAGTTCATCGGGCTCACGCTGGACGAGATCCGGGAAAAGTTCGAGGGGTTCAGCGGGGTCTGGGCGCCGGTCCTGCGCCCGTCCGAGCTGCACTCCCATCCCCAGGTCGACGTCAACGGCTACCTCCCCCACGTGACGGCACACGACGGTTCCGACTACCGCATCGTGGCGGCACCGGCCCACTTCTCGGGCCACACGACCGCTCCGCCCGGTCCGGCGCCAGAACTCGGTCAGCACACCGAGGAGGTCCTGCTCGAGTCCGGTTTGGATTGGGACGCCATCGGAGCGCTTCGAGAAGCCGGTGGACTGGGATGAGCGAACAAGGGCGGAGGACTGCGGTATCGCCCTCTTGACTCTCCCGCGAGGGGAGGCACGAAGATTTCTCCCATGGGATCGATCATCAAGACCATTGACGTCAGGACCGGCACCCGCGAGGTGTGGGACGCCCTTCACGACTTCGGCGCCCTCCACGAGCGGCTGGTCCCCGGCTTTGTCGTGGACGCCCGGTTGGACGGGCGCGACCGGGTCGTCACGTTTGCCTCCGGCGCCGTGGCGACCGAGCGCCTCGTGAGTGCCGATCCCGAGCGGCGTCGCCTCGTCTATGCCGTGGTCGACGGCGGCCTGCCCTTCGACCACCACCAGTCGAGCGTCGAGGTGGTCGAGTCCGACCACTCGGAAGAGGGGTGCCGGATCGTCTGGACGACAGACCTGCTGCCCGACCGCCTCGACCCCGTCGTCGACAGTCTGATGCACGAGGGTGCGGCAGCCATGCTCAGCGCCTTCGGCGCCTGACCGCGGCGTGGACACCCTCGTCGCCATCGGCGACTTCTCAAAAATGACCTACCTGAGCGTCAAGGCGCTGCGGCACTACCACGACGTCGGTCTGTTGGAACCAGCAGACATCGATCCTTCCTCGGGATACCGGCGCTATTCGACCAGCCAGGTCCCGGTGGCGCAGGCCATCCGTCGCTTCCGCGACCTCGAGATGCCGCTCGAGGAGATCCGCCTCGTCCTGGCGGCGCCCGACGCGGCCACCGGGAACAAGGCGCTCCTCCGTCACCTGGAGCGGATGCAGCGCCAGCTCGAGCACACCCAGCGCACCGTCGCTTCCCTCCAAGAGGTGCTGTGCGCTCAGGTGGATGCGGCAGGCCGGGTCGAGATCAGACACCTGCCCTCGCTCTCCGTCGTGGTGCACTCAGCGCAGGTGGAATTCGATGTGTGTTCGGAGTGGCTGCCCGGCGCGTTGCGACGCCTGCACGACGAAGCGGCGCACTCGGGACTGACCGTGGCCGGGGTGGATGGAGCACTGTACGCCGACGAGTTCTTCGAGGCCGGTCTCGGTGAAGTGACGGCCTTCGTCCCCGTCGCGGACACCGACGGCGGCGCGGTGACGACCCTGTCCCCGTGCACGATGGCCGTGCTCGCGCACGAGGGACCGATCGACGACCTCGACCGCACCTACGGCGCGCTCGGCAGCATCGTGGCCGAGCGCGGGATCGCCGGGTCCGGGCCGATCCGAGAGCACTACATCACCGAGTCACGCACCGAGGTCTGCTGGCCCGTGGCCACCGCCGAGGGCAGCTAGGCCGTGACGACGTCCACCAGACCCCAGGCCAGCGCGGTCTCCGCGTCGATGGCGCGCCCGGACAGGCCGAGCCATGCGGTTCGTTGGCGCCCGATGCGCAGGGGCAGGCTGACCGTTCCTCCGGCGCCGGGCACCAGACCCAGGCCGATCTCGGGCAGCGCGATCTGCGTGTCGGCCGACGCGACCACCGTGTCGGTGAAGGCGGCCAGCTCAATGCCGGATCCAAACGTGGTGCCGTGGATATAGGCCGTCGTCGGCTGCAGCAAACGGGCCAGAACCCGGGCCACACTTCGTTCGAGCCGGATCAGGTGGGCCGAGGCCGGGTCGGACCGGGTACCGAACTCGTTCAGATCGCCCCCCGAGCAGAAGGCCCGCCCCTCGCCGCGTACCTCCACGCTCGTGATGCCGTTGTCGGCAGCCGCCACGGTGAATCCCTCGACCAGCTCGTCGCGCATCCGTGAGTCCAGCGCGTTCAAACGGTCCGGCCTGGTCATGGTGACCACCAGGGTCTCGTCGTGGCGTTCGACCCGGACCCGGGGAGCGTCATCGCCTTCGAGACGGGCCGGCCGGCTCGCCCTCCAGGCCGTGAACTCTGGGCCCGACTGGAGCACCGAATAGGCCGACGACTCGGCCACCAGTCCGTCCTCGACCGTCCTGCGCGCCTGGCCCCGCAGGAGAAGGGCCAGGGTGGTGGCAGCGATCGGGTGCGCCTCGACGTTTGCGGCGATGGCTTCGAGGACACTGTCGCCCTCGGGGACCAGGACGTCGCACAGCTGCCCCCAGCGTCGGTCCGGCTCGCCTCGCGACACTCCCACCACCACGAATGGCAGGCTGGTGAGCCGTTCGACGGTCTCCTCATCCGGTGCGGGCGACGCGTCACTCAGCTGTACCAGCACCGCCCCGCTGCGCTCGGACGGGACCGGCCGGTGCAGCTCGTCGAGAAGAGCGTCAGCACTGAGGATGTCCAGAATCGCGAGACGTTACCCTGCGCTCATGTCGGACGACACCGTGGAGCGCTGGGCAGCGAGCGGTCTGATGGCGCTGACCGGATCGGTCTCACGTCCACTCGGGCCGCCCACCGGACTGATGGAGCACCTGGATCAACTGGCTGGGTGGTTCCCCGGGCTCGACGCGCCGGCACTCTTGGGCGAGCGCGCCGCGCTGATGGGTCTTTCGCGACAGGGCTCGACCAGCTGCGGAGGAAGCTGCCGTCTGCTGCCCAGCGCGACGGGCTGGGCGGCAGTCTCGCTACCCCGAGAGGAGGATCGCGATCTCGTACCCGCCTGGCTCGAGCTGTCATCGCCTCCGGTGACGGAGCCGGCGGCCTGGTCGGCGGTGCGGGAGGCGCTTGCCAAAGGAAAGGGGTCAGAACTTCTCGAGCGAGCCGTGTTGTTAGGGCTCCCAGTGGCCAGCCTGGGCGAGGCCCGTGCCCCCGGCGTCAGAGCGGCGCGTCTCGGCGACGCTCCGGCACTCACGGGCCCCGAGGACCTGCTGGTCGTCGACCTCTCCTCTCTGTGGGCGGGGCCACTCTGCGGAGACCTCCTGGCCCGGGCCGGAGCGCGCGTCGTCAAAGTGGAGTCCAGCTCCCGGCCCGACGGCGCGCGTCGCGGTCCGGCGTCCTTCTTCGACCTTCTCAACGGCGCCAAGCGATCGGTCGCCCTCGACTTCGGCGACGAGAGCCAGCGTGCGCTGCTCGGCCGACTCGTCCACTCGGCCGATGTCGTGATCGAGGCGAGCCGGCCCCGGGCCCTCGAACAGCTCGGCATCTCGGCGACAGACATGGTGGCCAGCGGACCGCGGCTCTGGATCTCCATCACTGCCTATGGCCGGCAGGGCTCGTCCGGGACTCGGGTCGGATTCGGTGACGACGCTGCCGTGGCGGGCGGGCTCGTTGCATGGTCGAACGACGAGCCAGTGTTCTGCGGCGATGCCATCGCCGACCCCCTCACCGGCCTGACCGCGGCTGCCCAGGCCCTCCAGGCATTACGAGACGGCGGTCGCTGGCTGCTCGACGTCGCCCTGGCCGGCGTTGCCGCCTCCTTCGCGGGGCCGACGCTGCCGGTCCCCGGCGACCTGATCCCCTCCACGCCCTCGGCGCGACGACCAGCCCGCGCCGCACCCTCACTCGGCGCAGACACCGCCGAGGTGCTGGCCGAGGTCGGTCTCGACCGCTGAACCTCCCACAATGCGGACAAGGAACTCCTTCTGATTGAATCGTCCGCCGCGGCGGGTTGATTTGCGTCGCTTTACGACACCCGAGAGGAACGACGTTGCCAGACATCATGGAAGGGGTCCGCATCCTGGAGGTGGCGGAGCACACGTTTGTCCCTGCCGCGTCGGCCATCCTGGCCGACTGGGGTGCCGAAGTGATCAAAATCGAACATCCAGAACGTGGCGACGCCATGCGCGGGTTGGCCTCGAGCGGCGTGATGCCCTCCATGGGCAACGTGCACGTGCTCCTCGAGCACTCCAACCGGGGAAAGAAGAGCATCGGCATCGACGTGAGCACCGAGCAGGGTCTTGAGCTGATCTACCGCCTGGCTGCCACCTGCGACGTGTTCTTGACCAACAAGCTCCCCGACATCCGCAAGAAGCTGAAGATCGAACTCGAGGACATCCGAGCCCACAATCCGAACATCATCTACGTCGCCGGGACGGGCGCGGGTGAGCGTGGGCCCGACGCCAACAAGGGCGGGTACGACTTCTTGAGCTACTGGTGCCGCGCCGGGAGCGCCATGGGGTCCACACCAACGGACGTCGACTTCATGTGCGGGCAGCCTGGCCCGGGCTACGGCGACTCCATCGGCGGCATGACGATCGCCGGCGGGATCCTGGGAGCGCTCTTCCACCGCGAGCGCACCGGCGAGGCACTGCCGGTCGACGTGTCATTGCTCGGAGTCGGGATGTGGGCCATGAGCCCGGCGATCGCCCTCTCCCTCCAGCTCGACATGCCGTGGCGGCCAGGACCGAGCAAGGGCGGCGGCGGTCCAGCCAACCCGCTCGTCGGCACGTACTTCACAGAGGATGGGAAGACCCTCGCCTTCAGCTGCCTCCAGGGCTTCAAGTACTGGCCTGGTGCGTGCCGGGCCATCGGCCGTGAGGATCTGATCGACGACGAGCGTTTCAACTCGCACGAGCAACTGGCCGCCAATGCCCGTGAGGCCCGCGCCATCCTGACCGAGGTCTTCAAGGCGGCACCGCTGGCAGAATGGAGGGCCCGCCTCGACTCCTTCGACGGACAATGGGCCGTGGCGCAGGACACCATGGAGGTCGTCGATGACCCGATGGTCGCCGCCAACGGCTACTTGGGGGACACGGTCAGCGCGGAGGGCGTGGCCTTTCAGCTGGTGACCACGCCCGTTCAGTTCTCCGGCGTCCCGGCCACTCCCAAGCGTGCGCCCGAGTTCAACGAGCACTGCGAGGAGATCCTGGGCAGCATCGACTGCGGCACAGAGGAGATGCTCGAGCTCAAGGTGGCGGGAGTCGTCGCCTGACCGTCCCAAGTCGCCGCGGCATCTCCCCGCGAGGTCAGCTCTCAGTCACCTCTCGTCGCCAAAGGCAGATGTCGAGGCTCGTGACTCAGGGCGCGAGGGCCCACACCAGTTTGATGTGATCGACCTCGCCGGACGTGAGTGTCACGTTCACCGGCTTGGAGCAGGGACTACTGGTGGCGCCACTCGAGGAGGAAGGGCCGCAACCGATGACCGTGTACGTGCCGGCAGGGAGCGGAACCTCGAAATGACCTGATGGACCAACCTGATGTACGAGCGTCAGCGGTGTGATCCCGTCGAATTCGACCTCGACGGTTCCGGCGGTTGGGTGGAACTTGCCCGGGTAGGCACCTCCCTCGAAGCCGAGCTTCCCGACGAGCTGAGAATCCGAGCTGGTCGGAGTGGCCCCGTGCGCTGGAACGACCTGCAAGCCGATCACTGCGATGCTGCTGGCGGACACAACCAGAGCCACGTTGGTCAGTCGCGACATGGATCCTCCCTTCAACGGGTAACCGAGCCATACCAACTTCGACCAACGGTGCCATGGGGCCAACCCTCGCGCAAGCAGAATCTCTGTAGCGGCCCAAGCGGCCATCAGCCGACCGGCCTCCTCGGGCGTGACGCAGAATTTTCGGACGCGATGTCGATTCGGGCGACACCCGTTCGACGCTCTGAGAGAGTGAGACGAAGGACGTCTCAGTGAGCAGAAACGGAGACCACTATGCGGTTCCTCGGTTACACCCTCGGCGACGAGTCGGCCATGCCGGTCGAGCCACCGTCCCCAGAGGTCTACGAAGCGATGGGCACGTTCGTGGAAGAGGCCACCAAGGCCGGCGTGATCGTGGCCACCGGTGGCA
Organism: uncultured Acidimicrobiaceae bacterium; assembly: GCA_963840435.1. Taxonomy (GTDB): domain Bacteria; phylum Actinomycetota; class Acidimicrobiia; order Acidimicrobiales; family RAAP-2; genus Bog-473. Next base: position 287,281 of record CAWIYY010000010.1, read on the forward strand.
TCGGCCCAACGGCCATGGGTGCGAAGATCACGCTGCACGACGGTGAGTACACCGTCGTGGACGGGCCGTTCACGGAGGCCAAGGAGATCATCGGTGGTTGGGCCCTGCTCGAGTGCCGTGATCTGGCCGAGGCGGTCGAGTGGAGCAAGCGCTTCCTGGGCGTGCTCGGAGAGGGCGAGACGCGCGTGCGTCCGGTCTTCGGACCCGAATGACCGCTTGATCCTGTCCGGTGGTTGAATCGGTGGCGTGCCGGCCGCCGATTCGACCACCGCGATCGAGGCGGTCTACCGGATCGAGTTCCCTCGGGTCGTCGCCGTCCTCGCCCGCATGGTGGGTGACATCGACCTGGCCGAGGAGCTGGCACAGGAGGCGCTGGTGGACGCGTTGCGCCAATGGCCCCGGGAGGGGACGCCACGCAATCCCGGGGCTTGGCTCACCGCGGTAGGCAAGCGCCGCGCCGTGGACCGGATCCGACGGGACCGCACCCTGGCTCGCAAGTACGCGCTGCTCAAACAGGAGCACGGGAGTGGATCGGTCCTTGCGACACCGGTGGAGCTCGAGGATGAGGAGTCCATTCAGGACGATCGGATGCGGCTCATTTTCGTGGCCTGCCACCCGGTGGTCCCGATCGCCGGACGCGTTGCCCTCACCCTCCGGCTCGTCGGCGGGTTGACCGTCCCCGAAATCGCGCGCGCCTACGTCGTACCCGAACCGACGATCGCCCAGCGCATCGTTCGGGCCAAGAAGACCATCGCCCGCGCGGGCGTCCCCTTCGAAGTGCCGGCGGGAGAGGACCGAGCCCAGCGTCTCGGTGCCGTCCTCGAGGTGATCTACCTGATCTTCAACGAGGGACACTCGGCCACCGCAGGTGAAGGCTGGGTCCGGCCCGACCTCTGCTCCGAGGCGCTGCGCCTGGGGCGCGTCCTGGCCGGGCTCATGCCCAGTGAATCGGAGGTCCACGGTCTCGTCTCCCTGATGGAGTTCCAGTCGTCCCGCCTGAGCGCCCGCATCGGACCTGCCGGCGAGGCCGTACTGCTCTTGGAGCAGGACCGGCGCACCTGGGACCAGCTCCACATTCGCCGTGGTGTCGATGCACTGGCCCGCGCCGATGCCCTTCAGGGAACCCGCGGCCCTTACACGCTCCAGGCGGCGATCGCCGCCTGCCACGCCCGTGCGATCCGGGCGGAGGAGACGGACTGGCACACGCTCGTCGCCCTCTACACCGAGCTGGCACAGCAAACCTCCTCGCCGATCGTGGAGCTGAATCGGGCGGTTGCCGTCTCCATGGCCGACGGGCCTGCAGCGGCGCTGGCTCTCGTCGACCTGCTCGCCGAGACCGGCAGCCTCGAGCGCTATCACCTCCTGTACAGCGTGCGGGGTGACTTGCTGGACCGACTGGCGAGGCGCGACGAGGCAGCGGTTGAATTCGACAGGGCCGCTGAGCTCGCGGGCAACGAGCCCGAACGCGAGCTCTGCCGTGCGCGTGCCGCCGCCTGCCGGATCGGCGGCGGCCCGACCGCTACCGACGGACAGGTCGGCTGACCCGGAAAGGCCTTGCTCCGGCCCACCAGGGCCGGAGCTGCACACGAGCCGGGGGCAAGGTTCCGTACACCAGGACCGCCTGCCCCCGGCGGAGGCAGCGCAGCTCTTCGGGCGGCAGCAGCCGCCGCGATCCTGTGGTTGAGGTCGTCGAGTGGGCCCCACGGGGGTCCCGGGTCACCGACGGTTGGGTCACCTCCTCGTCGCCGACCAACCGGCTGGCGTACTCGAGCGTCTCGGGATCGGCGATGCCCGGGAGAAACAGCTTGGCCCTGTGATTGTTCAGCACCGTCGGTGCCCTGGTGCCGTAACGGCCCTTGACCTGGGCCAGGTCCTGCCAGATCGTCACCAACTGGATCCCGTGCGACGCGCAGGTGGCGGCCAGTCCGTCGAGCTCGGGGAGCGGCGCGATGTGCGCGGCCTCGTCGAGCACAACGAGCAGCGGTGGGTCGAGCGATCGCCCGGTTCGTGTGGCGTGCGCGAAGGCAGTTGCCAGCACCTGCTGGGTGAGCGCGCTGAAGTAACCCCGCAAGCGTCTTTGATCGTGGGCGGGAGCACACAGGTAGAGCGTGTGGCATCCGTCGAGCAGGTGGGCCGGTTCGAACGGCGGCGCGGTCGTGGCATCGCTGGCCTGCGCGAACGGAGCCAGCACCGTTTCCGTCGTGGTGGAGACCGAGCTTCTTGTCCGCTCGTCCCGACACCACGAGGCCTGCGCCGCGGCCAGCGCCTCGGCCGGCCCGCGCCGCTCGAGGATGTCCGCCACCTCGGCCACCTCCTGGGTGTCCACCCAGCGCACGACGTCGGCCATGGTGCGGCCGTCGCGTGCTGCCGCCAGTAGGAGGGGCGAGAGGAACTTGGCCGCCGTGGCGTACCAGAATTCCCCGTCGGCGGTCGTTCCTTCCGCCCGGGCCGTCTCACACAGGTCGGCGGCCACCCGGCAGGCGTGGCGCCAGTCCGCGCATCCTGTCAACGGCGACCAGGTGCTAGCCGGAAACCCGGTGCTCGCGGTGGGGTCGACACACCAGACCTGACCTCGGCGCGCCCGGGACACCCTGGTGTCGCGCAGAAGATCTCCCTTGACGCTCGTCGCCAGGACCGGCCCGGACCAATTCAAAATGGCGGGAACGGCCAGACAGCTGGTCTTCCCGCTCTGGGTGGGGCCGACCACCACGACGGACTGCGCGGGCTCGGCGGCGAGGCAGATGGCCGAGAGGCGCCCGGGCAACTGTCCGAGCGCGAGACGACCGCTCGCTGCGGTGTTCGTCGGCACGACGAGGGGGCGAACGTCGCGGCGGCGGGCCCAGCGAGCGCCTCGGCGTCTCTGCATCGCTCTCGGCCCCCCTCCGCCGTGACGGAACGAGGCGCCGGCCACCAGGGCACCGCCCAGGCCCAATGCGAGCACGGCGGACTCGAGGCTCACCCCGGTCGTCCGATCATGGCCGCGTCGGTATCGGCGATCTGACGCTCGGCCGCGCTCAAGCGGTGCTGCACCAGAAACGAACGCTGGCCCACCTTCCACAACGCAACGCCCCGCCGAAGCTGGGGCAGCAGATCGGTTTCAGTGGCTGAGAGCGACAACAACTCTGCCGCCACCTCGAGCTCACCCGGGGACTGCGCGTAGACCACCCGGGTCTCCGAGTCAGCCAATAAGCCCTGGGCCAGCGCGACCTGCTCGGAGTCCGACGCCCCCACCGAACGCAGGTCGGAGACGCGGTGGAGCACCGCGATGTTGGCCACGCCGAAGGCCCGAGACAGCTTCCAGGACGATTGCAGCCAGCGAGCCACGCCCAGATTGGAGAGGATCGCCCAGGCCTCGTCCACCACGAGGAAGGTCTGCTGGTGGCCGGTGCCATCGGCGGTACGGGTGAGTGCCGCCTGCAGCCACGCCGTGGCGCACGCCATGAGGACGCCGAGAGCAGCCGACGAATACAGGGCGGAGAGGTCGAGGATGACCAGCGGGGCCGAGAGGTCCAGACCGCTGGTGGTGTGTCCGTCGAACATGCCCCGCAGGTCCCCGTGCACGAGCCGGCGGAGTTCGAGCGCGACATCGCGCCCGTCCTCGAGCAGTTCGTGCGTCTGAGTTCGCAACACGCGGGCCGCCTCGGGATCGGGTGCCAGCAGCGCGTCCACCACCACGGGGACGGTGGGGACGGTCTGACGCCGGGTGGCCTGGACCAGCGCCACCTCGAGCGCCGCGCGTTCACGGGGGACCAGGTTCCGGCCCAGACAGGCCGCGCCGAGCGAGGCCAGCAGCTCCGTGCGCCGGCGGGCCGTCACGTCGGCGCCGCCGTGGCTGCCTGCTCCCTCGGGGCCGGGGTCGAGCGGGTTGAGCCGGATCGCCCCACCCGGACGGAGTGCCACCGGGCGCACCCCCCAGGCGGCGGCCAGGTCGCCGTACTCCCCCTTGGGGTCGACCACCCAGGCCCGCCTCCCGAACACGGCCTGGCGCCACAGGAACGTCTTGACGAAGGCGCTCTTGCCCCGGCCGATCTGGCCGAACACCACCATGTTCGGGTTGGAGACGATCCCCGCCGCATAGAGCTCGAAGGGGTCGAAGACGAACGAACCGCCCAGCAGATCGTCACCGATCACGATCCCTCGCCCACCCAGGCCTGCCTCGGCGATGAATGGATAGGCGGCCCCAAGATTGCGGGTGGTCACCTGGTGGGCCGGCACCCGTGGTTGTCGTTCCCTCATGTCGGGGTGAACGGTCGTCGCGGGCCGCCCCGCTCCGTTACCTTGACGGCGCCGCGACCCCAGTGACGGCCGCGGGGAAGGTGGACACTGAGATGAGCGAGACCGAAGGTCCGCCCCGGTCACTCGTGGTCACGCTGGCCACACTGACAGTGACCGGCGGCTTCCTCGATGCCGTGAGCTACCTGGGGCTGGGGCATGTCTTCACGGTCAACATGACCGGAAACATCGTCCTGATCGGCTTCGCAGCTGCCGGTGCGCCCGGCTTCTCCGTGCTGGCCAACCTCTGTGCGGTCGGCTTCTTCATCGGCGGTGTCGTGGTCAGCGGGCGGGTCGATCGGCTGGTCGGATCGCACCGGACGATGCTCGTGGGCGAGATGACCCTCGAGGGAATTCTCATCGCCGTGGCCGCTGTCGTGGGCGCCTGTGTGACGGGGATCGGCACGGGGTGGCCCCGCTACCTCATCATCGCCCTCCTCTCCTTTGCCATGGGCATGCGCAACGCCAGCGTGCGCCGCATGGCCGTCGAAGGAATGACGACGACCGTGCTCACGACGACCCTCACCGGCCTGTTCTCGGACTCGGCCCTGGCCGGCGGCACCAATGAGAACGGAGCTCGGCGTGCCACCTCGGTGCTTTGCATGTTCGCGGGAGCGTTGGCGGGCGCCGTGCTGGTCCTCCACGCCAGCGCAGCGTGGGCGCTCGGCATCGCCGCCCTCCTGGCCTTCGGCGCGGCCGGCTACTTCGGGCGCCAGGAGCCGCTCCGGCTTCGGCCCGCACGGTAGGTCGGCCGCACAGCCAAGAGCCTCAGGCGATCCCCAACCTCATGAACTGCTCCTCGGGTGCGTCGACCGCCCGCAATGCCACTCGAAGCAGCTCCACCATCTCCGCCTCGACGCGGCCGCCGACGAGATTCTCGTCCTCGACCGGGTCGTTCTCCAGGTCGAAGAGGAAGTGGGCGTCGGTCGTGTTGTGTCCGACCCAGAAGGGCAGGCGATCACCCGGCTCGTAGGGCTGGCGGATCACCGGGATCTGCGAATCGGGCATGAAGTCGAGCGTGGCCCGTCGGTCCGGCGGCGGCAGACGGACCTCATCCTCCAGTCCGTGTACCGGCATGGTGGACCAGCGGTTCGACCACATGGAGAGCGGGAAGTTCTCGCCGTCGGCCCCGCGGGCGTACTTGCAGCGCCCGTCGGTCACCTGCACCCAGTTGCCGAACACACCGCCGATGGCCCACTCGCGCACCTGGGCCGCCTCGCCGCGAAGCAGCGGAGCCAGCGTCGTGCCGTGCGCGACGCCGCGGGGCGCGACCCCGAACACGTCGGCGATGGTGGCATGCAGATCGACGTTGGTGGTGAGGGCGTCGCACACGCCGCCGGCGACGCCCGGCCAGTGGATCAGGAGCGGCGTGTGGCCGAGCGGTTCGTATTGCATCACGCCGGGCTTACCCCAGATGTCCTTCTCACCCAAGTAGTGACCGTGGTCGGTGCAGACGACCACCGCCGTGCTCTCCCACAGGCCACGTTCGGTGAGAGCGTCGAAGACCCGGCCGACCCAGTGGTCGATCATGGAGAGCTTGGCGCCGTAGTTCGCCCGGATCTGTCGCCCTTCGCGCTCGCTCAGGCGGCCGGCAGCCACCGCCCCGACGTCGTAGGGCGGCCAGATGACAAGGTCGCCCTCCCAATCGGGGTCGTAGCGGCCGGACCAGGGCTCGGGGGTGTCGAACGGCTCGTGGGGGTCGAACTCGTCCACGAACAAGAGGAAAGGGTCGGCGGCCGGAGCGGCGCGGCGAAGCCAGTCGGCCGCCGTGCGCATGGTGCGCGGACCCGGAAACTCCTCCTCTGCGCGGAAGAAGGTGCGGGACTGGTCGTAGGGCCGGTCGACTGCGCTCGCCATGCCCAGGCGCTGCCAGTACCAGCTGCCTCCCCGGGCCGGCAGCGCCGGCGCCCCCATGTAGCTGGGGTCGGCGAAGGTGCGCCACGGATCACCTTCGTGGCCGCGCACGTAGTCCCAGGCACTGAAATCGGCGTGGTAGTTCTCCCCACCCGTCTCGAAGAGGTGCGGATGATCCGAAACGAGCATGGTGGTCACCCCGGCCCGTCGGAGCTGCGCCGTGATCGGCTCCTCCCAGATCTCAATCGATCCCCAGGGCCGCCAGAGGAAGTCCAGCGTGCCGCAGAGCATGTCGTGGCGGGCCGGCATACAGGGGAGGGAGCCCGTGACGTGCGAGGTGAACCGGACCGCTCGGGCAGCGAAGGCATCGAGGTTGGGCGTCTCGAACTCGGTCCCGCCGTAGCTCCCAAGCATGTGCCGGTTGAGACTGTCGAGTAGCAGCACCACCAAGTTGCGCGGGGAGTCGCCAGAGGCCACCGGTCAATGGTAGAGGCGACCATCACTCCGGCCCGCGGCAGAGAGGCAGGGCGCACATGGCCGCCTTGGTCTTGTCACCGTGGAGGCGTTGCAGGGTCAGCCGGCGCTGACCGGCGTTGTGCTGCACCGCGTCGACAGTTGACTCGAGTCTGATCACCCGAAGGGCTACGACCACGGTCCTCGCATCGCGGCGCCGGCGTCGCTAAGTTCCACACCGATTGCAAGCCTGCAACCAGGGGAGGGGTAATGCGCTCGCTGCTTCGTATCGGTGTCCTCGGCTGTGCCTTGGCGATGACCGCTCTGCCGCTGGTGAGCGGCGACGGGGGATCGGCGGCCGGTGCGGCCTACTCCTCGCCCGCCACGGTCAGCGCGTCGACCTGGAGCACCATGGCCAATACGGCGACGACACCGGCGGCCGGTTCGGTGACCGACGCCGTGTCCTGCGTGACGTCGGTGTTCTGCGTCGCGGTCACGGGCGGCTCCCCGACGAGCGTCGTTCCGCCCCTCGGACTCCCGGCCGGCCTCCAGGCTTACGCGGAGCTCTGGAACGGGACCACGTGGTCGCCTATGGCCCTGCCGACGGTGATCGGCGCCACCGCGGACACCCTCGTCAGCGTCTCGTGCGTGACGACGTCGTTCTGCGTCGCGGTGGGCTATGCGACCGTGTCGGGCGCCAGCATGCTCCTCATGGAGCAATGGAACGGATTCGCCTGGGCCCTGGTGACGACTTCTGCCGTTCCCGACGCGAACGGTCCCAGCCTCTACGGCGTGTCCTGCACGAGCGCTACCTTTTGCCAGGCCGTGGGTGGCGCAGGCGGCGGCTCGGGCGCTCCCATCGCCCTGCAGTGGAACGGGTCCACGTGGAGCGTCCAGACGCTCGGCCTTCCGTCGAACGTGAACAACGGTGCACTCCTCAGCGCGTCGTGCACGAGCACGTCGTCCTGCATGGCCGTCGGGGCCGGCCTCAACGGCACCTTCCTCGTTTCCATGGCGTACACGTGGAACGGGGCGACCTGGACCCAGACCACGCTTCCCTCCACCGGCAACATCTTCGTCACTGACGACGTGTCGTGCGCCGGGCTCTCCTTCTGCGCAGCCACGTCGGCCAACCCGGGTCCGGTCAACCAGATCCTGACCTGGAACGGCTCGTCGTGGTCCATGGCCCAAAACGTCCCGACTCCGACGGGCGGGGGCACGCTCGCCGGCATCAGCTGCTTCAGCGCCACGAGCTGCGCTGCCGTCGGCATCAACGGTGCGGCTACGCAGGTCCTCACCTTCAACGGCCAGGCATGGACGCAGGTGAGCAACCCGCCGATCGGCGCTGCAGGAGCTGCCACGACCGGCTTGGTCGGCGTCGACTGCCTGACCAACTGGTCCTGCGTGGCAGCGGGAGTCTCGGCATTCTCCGGGAACACCTTCCAGCCCCTGCTCGCCTCCGCGCCCATTGCACGCAGCGGCTACTACTTCGTGGGTTCGGATGGCGGCATCTACAACTACGGCACCGGCGCTCCGTTCCTCGGGTCGATGGGCGGTACCAAACTGAACTCGCCCATCGTGGGTATGGCGACCATGCCGGCGGGGGACGGCTACGACCTCGTCGCCGCCGACGGTGGGGTCTTCACCTTCGGCTCGGCCCAGTTCTACGGATCGATGGGCGGCAAACCCCTCAACAAGCCGATCGTCGGCATCGCGATCACCCCCGATGGTGGCGGCTACTGGTTGGTGGCCTCCGACGGCGGCATCTTCGCCTACGGCGACGCCCACTTCTACGGCTCCATGGGGGGCAAACCGCTCAACAAGCCGATCGTCGGGATTGCCCCGACCCCGAACGGCAACGGCTACTACGAAGCGGCAAGCGACGGTGGCATCTTCACGTTCCCGACCGTCGGAGGCCCGCCCTTCCTGGGCTCGGCCGGCTCTCTCACGCTGAACAAGCCGGTGGTCGGCATGGCCGTCGCCTCGAACGGCGGCTACTACATGGTGGCCAGCGACGGCGGCATCTTCAGCTACCCGAGCACGGAGCCCTTCTACGGCTCGACTGGGTCCATCACACTCAACAAGCCAATCGTCGGCCTGGACCTGGTCAGCAACGGCTACTACCTCGGGGCAGCCGACGGCGGCGTCTTTGCCTTCCCGGGCACCAACGGGCCACCTTTCTTGGGGAGTAGAGGTGGCCAGCCCATCAACGCACCGGTGGTGGCGATTTCGGGCTGACCTGTCACTGCCAGAGAGCTCACTGCAGCCCGCGACAGAACGGCAGAGTGCACGTGTACGCCGCGGCCTGGTCACCGTAGAGCCGCCGCAGAGCCAGCCGGCTCTGCCCGGCGCTGTGCTGCACCGCATCGATGGCGGACTCGAGCATGTCGTCCGACGGGGCGGACACCGTCAGGTAGCCCGAGTAGCGGAAGGAGGCGTGTCCCTCCGCCAGCTCGGCCTCGCGGCGGGCCAGGACCTCTGACTCACGGGCCTGGCGCGCCGTCGAGACGAACCCCCCGCGGCGACGCAGCTCGGCATCAGCCAGGTCGGCCGTGCGCGACGCCTCGACCTTGCGCAGCGCCAGGTCCGAACCCAGCGGGGCCATGACGACGGCGAAGGTCGCCCGCGCCGCGCCGAGCAGGAGCGGGGCCAGGAAGTCGCTCCGAACCTCGACCCGTGGCCACTCGGCCACCCAGAAGGTGGCGTGCACCATGCCGTCGACCCGGACCGAGGCCCAGCGTTCCTCCATCGCCATCGGCCACGGATCACCCTGGGACCAGTCGGATCCCCTCGACCCCACCTGGGACTCGTAACTCCGCAGCATGCAGTGAGCCAGGTCGCGCGGACCGAGGACGGCATCCACTTGCACCTCGGCGTCTCCCAGCAGTCGGACCAGTGATCCGAGTTCGCGAGCCAGGGCGGCGCACCCGACTTCGATCGACTTGGTCACCCGCACCTGAACGGCCAACACGACGTCGTGCGCACACGCATGTGAGTCGATGTCCCCGAGCAGGGATTCGTAAGACGCGGTGCAGGCCGACGCGGCTTGCGGATCGGCTGCGCCTGCGAGGAAGTCCCGCACGCCGCGACCGTCGTCGGGAAAGGTGGCGGCAGCCCACTGGACGCGATGGACCGGAGAACCTTCTCGGGCGAGCGAGGACAACACCGAGGACCAGGCACCGACCCGGCGGTCCTGCTCGTCGGCCGCGAGGAGGGCGAAGCTGCGGCCGCGCAACGCCAAGGCAGCCGTGAGCGTGCGCCCCCGGCGGTCGTGGACCACCCCCATGCCGTGCCAGCCGGTCTCGAGCAGGGACAGACCGCGCAGCGCACCCAACGGGCGCCGTCCCGGCCAAGTCAACCGACGGGCCGTCCAGCAGACAGTGACCGGCAACCACTCGTCTCCGGTCCGGCCGCCCACGGGCACGGTGGCCAGCGCGCCGAAGAGCACCAGGATGCCGACCGCCGCGGCCACGCCTGCCGCGTTGGGCTGCCAGCGCAGGGCCAGGACACCCAACAAGAGCCCGATGGCCACCGTGACGATCTGTCCCGTCCGCCAGCCGGCGATCCCGCCGCCGCGTTCGCGCGGGCCGAACCGGTAGCGCTGGCCCGACTCCGGGCTCACGCCTCGGCCTCCGGCTCCTGGCCGGGCGGCCACGCCGCGGGGAGCCACCGGAACTGCGGGCCGTGCCCGTCGTCGTCCATGTAGTAGCGCATCTTCCCGGGCATGGCCCGCCCGATGAGGGAGTGACCCTCCGGCACGCCCTCCCACATCCAGCCGTCCTCGGGCCTCTTTGGTCCCGGCACGCGGCGCTGGGCCGCGGACGCCGCTTGCGATGAAGGTGCCGGCGACGCGCCGTTGCCCCCGCCTCCATCCCCGGGTCCTTCCCCCTCGGCTCCTCCACCGCCGGGTTCTTCGTCCTCGGGCTTCCACCCGATGATGGGCTTGGGGCCCTTGGGGCGGGGCGGGGGTGCCGGCCGCTGACCCGAGAAGATCTCAGCCAGAATCCGGGGCGACTCCTCCTCCCCCATGGCCATGCCGTCGGGATCGGGCACCGCCCAGCCGTTGTCCCGGTTGCCCCGGGCCCGGGCGTCTGCGAGTTGCTCCTCCTCACTCGGTCCGCCGCCCGACCCGCCATTGGCGGCTGCCAGAATCCGCGCGCTGCCGAGCGCCTGCAGGCCCTCACCGAGCGCGTGCTGCGCGGCCGTCCGGCCCACCCGAGTCATCGCGCCCGTCCCGCGCTGGCGCAGGCCCTCGAGGTGGCCGACCGCGCCCGCCTCGAACGCGGGGATCATGCGCAGGATGGCAAAGGGGACGAAGGTGGCGATGACGAGCAGGGCACCACCGGCCAGTACGGCAGAGAAGCCGGAGCCGTGGGCGCCGGTGCCGGCCGTGCCCGAGGAGACGGCGCCGGCGGCCAGGCTCAACGTGGCGACGATGACGAATTTGGACAGGATCAACGCGGCCAGGGTTTCGACGAGGCGGCGGCACCAGTGCGAGATCGCCGGCCAGACCAGCGTGGCCAGCGCGAGCGGCAGGAAGAGAACGGCGACATACACCGCCGCGGCCCGGATGAGGAGCTCCAACCAGAGCACGAAGGCGGCCACTGCCACGAGCAGCGCCAGGAGCAGGAGCACGAAGCTGGCGATTGTCGGGTCGGCCGCTGCCGTGGCAAGGCCGGTGGTGAGGCCGCTCAACAACGAGGTCACATCGGCACCGGTGCCGCCGGCCACGGCGTCGCTCATGGCGTCCGTCGCGGCCAGGCACAGCACGACGATCTGTACCGCCACCACGCCCAGCAAGAGGGCGAGCGGCAGCTGGACCAGGAAGGAACGAACGAGCTGACCGGGGTCCCGGCGCAACACCGCCTGGATGGTGGAGAGCAGCAATAGGGGCAAGATGACCACGCCGGCGAGTGCGGTCATGGCGCCGTAGTGGGTCTGGAACCACGATGCGCCCACGTCGACGGTGGTGGTGCTCGTGAGCACCTCTCCCACCTGGGCCAGCAGCCACTCGGCACCACTGGCCACCCATTGACTGATGTCACCGAGGACCGACTCGAACCCCGCCGATGCCGCGCTGCCGGCTTGGCAGATGGGGTTGAGCGCGTCGAGACCGGGGCAACCTGTCGCCAACACCGAACCAGACCTCAGTGCAGGTTGACGCCGGTGTGGAAGAAGAAGTTCACGATGGGTGGCGCGGCGCCGATGAGCAGTGCGGCCAGTCCCGAGACGAGCACGGCCCGGCGTCCGACCATTGACTGCTGGAAGTTCTGCGCGTGCACACCCAAGGCCCAGGCGGCGGCCCCGATCACCAGTCCGACCAGCGCGGCGATGAGGGCCCATGCCCCGAGCCCGTTCGTGAGGGTCTGCAGCGTCCCTCCCCCGGGCAAGGCATTGATGTCAGGGTTCAGTGAGACGTCGGCCAGGTGCCACAACATGCCTTGCCCTCCCGTGGTGTCTGGCGGCTCCGGACGGTCCGGTGCCGCTCTTCACCGGGTGAACGGTTCGCCCGAGCGCCCCTGATACGGGACCCCGTTCCGGCGCGGCCAGCCGACAATTCCGGCAGTCCGGCGCGATTCGGGTTGCAACGACATTTCGTTTCCAGGGCGTTCCGTCCCGCGTCCGGGCCACGCGCCGGCAACCGGCGTGAGCCCTTACCCCCCGGACCAGGGGCGGCGCCCCGCGGGCAGTCCGCCAACTCCTGGGTCCTGGCCCTGATGCAGGGAAATCCCCGCTGGTAAACGTTCGCCTGGGCCCCGTGCGCCCTGTCATATTGGGGATGTGCCAGCGAGCGTGCTCTTGGGAGAGGTGAACGTCAGCCGGACACAGGAGATCGTCGGCCTGGTCGCCATCGTCCTGGCCCTGGTGCTGGTCGGGCTGATCGCCGTGCTCCTCGGGCGCCGCTCGGGGCGCCGGGCCATCTCCCAGCGGGTCTCCGCTCTGGGGACTCGCCTCGGTCTCGACCCACCTCAAGACGAGTACAACATCGAGACCTCGCTGGCCTACCTCGAACAGGTCACCGGCGGGGCGGCCCAGGCGGTGACCGAGGCCAGCTCGGATGCGATCCGGCTGCGTCGCTCCCTCGACACGCTGACCCAGGGCGTGGTGCTGTGTGACGAGAACGGAACGGTCATCTACCGCAACGGCCGGGCCAACGCCTTGATGGTCAGCCGCCACGGCGACGCCCTGGCCGCCCAGGCGGTGACCGAGCTGCTCGAGGATGCCTGGCACGAGGGATCGGCCGAACGCACGCTCGACCTCTACGGACCGCCGCGACGGACCCTGCAGGTGCGGGCCCGCCAGATCGACGACGGCCGGCGGCCGTTGGGCGTGATCGCCCTGATCGAGGACGTCTCCGAGCGGCGCCGGCTCGAGGAGATCCGCCGTGACTTCGTGGCCAACGTGAGCCACGAGCTCAAGACGCCCATGGGGGCCCTCGGCCTGTTGGCCGAGACGCTGGTTTCCGAGCCCGATCCCGAGGTGGCCCAACGCCTGGCCGGGCGCATCCACAACGAGGCGTTCCGGGTCAGCCGCATCATCGACGACCTGCTCGACCTGTCACGCATCGAGTCCGAGGAGGCGCCGCCTCGCGAGCCGGTCCTCGTCAACCTGGTGATGGCCGACGCGATTGAGCGGGTCCGGGCGACGGCCGACCAGCGAGGGATCGAGATCGTCCTGCACGAACCGTCACCGCCCGTCGCCGTCATGGGCGACCGTCGCCAGTTGGTCTCGGCGATGCACGCGCTGCTCGAGAACGCCATCACCTACTCGTATGACAACTCAAAGGTGGTGGTGACCGGCGCCGTGCACCGGTCCAACCCCAACCTGTCGCACCCCTCCCTGTCCCACGGCAGTCGAGAGGTCCCCGGGCTGGGCGACATCGACACGGGTCAGCACGTCGATCTGGCCGCCCTGGCCGAGGTGCAGGCCTCCGAAACCATGTCCGACGAGAGGCGGCCCACGACGCAGCCGGTCGCGGTGGTGAGAGAGTCCGTCGAGCCCGTTTTCACGCCCGAGATCCTCGAGCAGTACAGCCCGCCGACGCAGGCCGAGGCCCTGGCCAACGCGGCCACGGGTACGTCGGGCCCACCACCGGGGGCAGACGGCGAGGGTGGGACCGGGACGAACTCCCCCGAAACCGTGTCATCGGCGCCCAGCTGGCGTATCGAGGAGCGCGACTCGGTCCGTCTCTCCGTGCAGGACCACGGCGTCGGGATCCCCGCCCGCGATCTCGACCGGATCTTCGAGCGTTTCTACCGGGTCGACCACGGTCGCAGCCGCGTCACGGGAGGCACGGGACTCGGGCTCTCCATCGTGCGCCACGTTGCGAACAACCACCAGGGCTGGGTCGACGTGGAGTCGCGCGAGGGTGAGGGTTCTACCTTTACGCTCGTGCTGCCCATCCAGGCGGAACGAGTCGTGTGAGCAGGACCATGGACAAGGAGAGGAAGGCCTCGAAGAAAGTGCGCAGCGCGCCCGGGGACGGAGGTCTCGTCAAGGTTCTGCTCTGCGAGGACGAGGAATCCTTCGTCGACGCGCTGGTGATCGGCCTGACCAACGAGGGATTCCGCGTGAGCGTCGCCCGGGACGGTGCCGAAGCGCTGAGCCTGTACGACGAGATGAGCCCGGACATCATCTTGCTCGACCTCATGCTGCCGAAGATCTCGGGCATCGACGTCTGTCGCAACATCCGCGCCCGCTCCTCAGTCCCCATCATCATGGTCACGGCCAAGGGCACCGAGATCGACACCGTCGTCGCGCTCGAGGTCGGCGCGGACGACTACGTCACCAAGCCCTATCGCCTGCGCGAGCTGGTGGCCCGCATGCGCGCCGTCCTGCGCCGGGCCCCCGGCGGTCCCGAGTCCTCCGACGCCGGCTCGCTCGAGTTCGGCAGCGACGGCACCTGGGAGGCCAACGGCATCCGGGTGGACTTCGACCAGCGGCGGGTGTTCGTCCGTGGCGACGAGGTCCACCTGCGCCGCAAGGAGTTCGAGCTGTTGCGCCTCATGGTGGAGAATTCCGGCCGGGTCCTCACGCGTGACCTGCTCATCGACCGCGTCTGGGGAACCGACTACATCGGCGACACCAAGACGCTCGACGTGCACATCAAGCGCCTGCGGTCCCGCATCGAGGCCGATCCGTCCTCGCCGGTCCTCATCACCACGGTGCGTGGCGTCGGCTACCGCTTCGCCGCTGACAGCAACTGACGCCAGCGGCCAGTCGGCCGGTGAATCAGTCGGCCGGTGAATCAGCCACCCGTGAAATCAGTCCGTCTGAGAATCTCGGCTGAGAATCTCGGCTGAGAATCTCGGTTGAGAATCTCGTCTCGAGTGTCAGACGGTCAGCCGGCTGAAATCGTCGGGGACGGTCACTCCGGGGAGCGAGGCCAGGTCGACCTGCTCGCCGAGGTGGGTGAGGACGAGATGGAGGTCCGGATGGGCCGCCTGCAGGGCCCGCACCGATTCCTCGTCCATGTGGCTGGTGGGTGCGCCCGGCGCCGCTGTGGCGGCCGTTGCACTCGACGACCAGGGTGGCGGACTCCCGGGCCAGTTCGCTCAAGCCGGCGCAGGGCGTGGTATCGCCCGAGTAGGCCACCACACCGTCCTCGCGCGAGAAGAGGTAGCCGAAGCAGCGCAGGTAGGGGACGTGGACGACCTCCACCGCCCGGAAGCGCAGCGGCCCCGCCTCCTGCCACGAGCCGTCGACCTCGACGAAACGCAGGTCGAGCTGCGCGTGCGCGAACTCGAGGACCGAGGGCACCTTGCCCACCTCCATCATCTCGGCCAGGTGCGCCTGCGTACCGGGCGGGCCGACGACGTGGAGAGTGCGCCCGCCCCCGATCTCTGCGAGGGCCTCCAAGAAGAAGGGCCACCCGAAGCAGTGGTCCGCGTGGAAGTGCGAGATCACGACCACCTCCACGTCGGTCACCGAGAACCCGCAGCGCCGCAGGTTGGGCAATGCCGTCGGGCAGGGCTCGACCAGCACCGAGGTGTCCATGACGAAGCTGTTCCAGTAGCGGCCGGGCGGGGCCAGGAAGTTGCCCGTGCCCAAGAAGGTCAGCTCGGTCACCGCGTGTCGGCCAGCGAGAGGAAGGCGGCCACCAGCATGGGGTCGCCCAGCACCGCCGAGTCGGGCACGGGCAGGCGCCGGTAGAGCATGAGCACCAGGTCCGAGGCGGTGGCCTGCAGCTCGGCGGCCCGCCCGCTGGACCCGCCGGTCGACCCGCCCCCGACCCGCCAGCTGGCCCCGGTGTCGGTGGCGGACAGGGTGACAGTCCCGCTCAGGGCGTCGGCGTCGGCCCCCACCATGATCTGGATGAACTCGGGCACGCCGTCGCTGGCCAGCTCGGGCCGGAGCGAATCCACCAACCCGGTGGCCAGTTCGGCGTCCCAACGGTGCACCGCGGCCTCCTGGGCCTGGTGCCGTCCGACGGCGCCGGCCGTGCGCGGCTCGCCCCACCAGGTCCAGCACGGAGCGTCGGGCCCGGCCTCGCGCAACGCACCCAGCAGCGAATAGCTACACCAACCCAACCAGGCCAAGAGGTCGCGGTCACCGGGTACCGGAGTCAGCTCACCGCCCGAGCGCTCCTGCGCGTTGGCCGCCCGCACGTTGGCGCCCCAGTACCACTGGACGACGCCGATGTGGTGGGCCAGGTCGCGCACCGACCACTCCGGGCAGGACGGGCATCGGGTCTCGAGGTCGGCCGTGGCAACGACGTCGCTCAGCAGCCGGCTGTCCTCGCCGATGGCGTCGACCGCGTCCTCGAAGCCGAAGCTCACGGCGCCTTGATCAACAGTTCGCCGCCGACGTAGGGGGCCAGCGCCTCGGGCAGGAGCACCGTGCCGTCCTCCTGGCGCCCGGTCTCCATGAGGGCGGCCCAGATGCGGGGCCAGGCCAGCGCCGACCCGTTCACCGTGTGCACCAGCTGCAGTGGCCCGCCTTCGGCCGGCCGGAAGCGCACGTTGGCCCGCCGGGCCTGGTAGTCGCGGAACCACGAGACCGAGGACACCTCGAGCCAGCGGTCGACCCCCGGGGCGTAGGCCTCGAGATCGAAGGTGCGGGCCGAAGACCCGCCCAGATCGCCGGTGCACAGGTCGAGCACCCGGTAGGTGAGCTCGAGCTCCTGGAGCATCGACTCGGCCCGGGACAGGATGTCGGCCTGCGCGTCGAGGGCGCCGTCGGGCGCGGCGTAGGCGAAGAGCTCCACCTTGTCGAACTCGTGCACGCGCAACAGGCCTCGTGTGTCGCGCCCGGCCGACCCCGCCTCGCGGCGGTAACACGGAGTCGAGGCGGTGAAGCGCAGCGGCAGCTGCGCTTCCTCCAAAATTTCGCCCCGGTGCATGGAGGTCAACGGGACCTCGGCGGTGGGGATCAGCCACAGGTCGTCCCGCTCGATGTGGTAGGCGTCGTCGGCGAACTTGGGCAGGTGGCCGGTCGAGGTCATGGTGTCGGTCAGCACGACCGTGGGCGGACGGATCTCCTCGTAGGCCGGCGCGTGACGGTCGATGGCGAACGCGGTCAAGGCCCGCAGCAGCCGGGCCCCCGCGCCGCGATAGAGCGGGAACATCGAGCCGGCCAGGCGCGCGCCGCGCTCCATGTCGAGCAGATGCAGGGCCTCACCGATCTCCCAGTGCGGCACCTGCTGGTGGTCGAGGCGTGCCGGCTCGGGACGGCCCTGCTCGATCCCGGGCCACCAGCGCCGGACCTCCACGTTGTCCTCTTCGCCGACACCGGTCGGTGCGTCGTCGGCCGGGATGTTGGGCAGGTAGAGCAGCCCGGTGCGCACCGACTCCCAGAGCGCGTCGACCTCCGCCGCCGCCGCCCGTTCCTCCTCGCCCAGCCGGCGGCTGTGCGCGGCCAGCTCGGCGGCCCGCGTCTCGTCCCCGGCCCGCTTGGCCTGCCCGACCTGGCCCGAGAGCTCCTTGACCTCGTGGCGCAGCGCTTCGGCCGCCGCCAGTTGGGCCCGGTGGGCCGCGTCGGCTGCGATGATCGCGTCCACCTCGGATGCCTCCACCCCCCGCCGGGCCAGCGCGGCCTTCACCGCATCGGGTTCCTCACGGAGCAGCCGGATATCGATCATTTGGACAGAAAGTAGTCTGCGGCGCCATGCCCGCAGTCGAGGTCAGCGGCCTCACGGTGCGCTACGGCAGCACCGGCCCCCCGGCCGTCGACGGGGTCGACCTGGTGGCCGACCCCGGCGAGGTCCTGGTCGTGCTCGGCCCCAACGGCGCGGGCAAGACCTCCACGGTCGAGAGCCTCGAGGGGTACCGCCGCCCCGACGCCGGGACGGTGCGCGTCCTCGGGCTGAATCCCGGCACGCAGCACCGGGCCCTGACCGGTCGCATCGGGGTGATGCTCCAGCACGGTGGCGCCTACCCCATGCTCGGCCCACGCCGGGTGCTGCGTCTCTTCGCCGACTACTACCCCGATCCCGTTCCCACCGAGGAGCTCCTCGACCTGGTCGGGCTGCGCTCGGTGGCCGCCACGCCCTGGCGCCACCTCTCCGGCGGCGAACAGCAGCGCCTTTCGCTGGCCCTGGCCCTGGTGGGCCGGCCCGAGGTGGCCTTCCTCGACGAGCCCACCGCCGGCGTCGATCCCGAGGGGCGCCTGGCCATCCGGGCCGTGGTGGCCAGGCTCAAAGAGCGGGGGGTCTGCGTCGTGCTCACCACGCACGAGCTGCCCGAGGCCGAGCGCCTGGCCGACCGCATCGTGATCCTGGCCGCGGGCAGGGTGGCCGGGCAGGGCACTCCGGCCGAGCTGGCCGCGGCGGCGACCGGCCCGCCGACCATCGTCTTCGGCGCGCCGCCGGGGTTGGACATCGAGGGCCTGGCCGTTGTCGTCGGGCCGGGCACCTCGGTCTCGGAGCCCGAGGCGGGCCGCTACCGCATTGAGGGCCCGGCCGCCGTCGGACCCGACGCCACGGCGGCGGTCGCCACGTGGCTGGCCGGCCGCGGCGTGACCCTGACCGACCTGGCGACCGGGCGCACGCTCGAGGACGTCTACTTCGAGGTGGTGGGCGGCGCCGCCCGTGACCCGGAAGAGGTGACCGAAACGCCGTCAACACGAGCACGGGAGCGGGGCCAGGGACGGGGGCGGGGGCGGCGCAGGGGGCGGGAGGCCCGATGACGGCGCGCCCGCTGCGCGCCCAGACCGGCGCGGAGATCTTCATGACCCTGCGCCGCGGGGAGACCCTCCTCCTCACGCTGGGCATCCCCGTGATCTTTCTCCTCTTCTTCTCCGAGGTCTCCGTCGTCGCCACCCCGACGGCCAAACCGGTCGATTTCTTCGTGCCTGGGATCTTGTCGCTGGCCGTCATGTCGACGGCGATGGTCTCGCTCGGGATCGCCACCGGTTTCGAACGCGGCTACGGCGTGCTGAAGCGACTGGGCACCACTCCGCTCGGCCGGCCCCGGCTGCTCGGGGCCAAGATCGTCACGATCATCGCCGTCGAGCTGATCCAGGCCGCCGTGCTCCTGCCCGTCGGCGCCGGCCTGGGCTGGAACCCGGGTGGTTCGGGTGCGGCGGCCGCGGTGCCCGGCGCCGTCGGGACGATCCTCCTGGGCTCCGCCGCCTTCGCCGGCATCGGCCTGCTCATGGCCGGCACCCTGCGGGCCGAGGTGAACCTGGCCGCGGCGAACGGCCTCTACCTGGTGCTCCTGCTGCTCGGCGGCATGATCGTCCCCATCTCCAAGCTGCCGGGCGGCCTGGCCTCCTTCGCCAAGTTGCTCCCGGCCGAGGCGCTGTCGGCGGCCCTCCACGCGACGCTCGGGTCCGGAGGCACCGTGCCGGTGGAATCGTGGGTGGTCCTGGCCGTCTGGGCCCTCGCGGCGCCGCTCGCCGCCGCCTTCACCTTCAAGTGGGAGTAGTCCGCCCCTGGCCAGAGGCACTGTGCCATGGTGGCACTGCGCCCGGCGGCCCGTGCCGGGGGCAGATCGCTCGACGGGTCGTGGGAGGGAAGAGCCACACGTGGAGGGCTTACCGCGCCGCCTGGTGCTCGGCGGAATCCTGGCCCTCCCCGTCGTGGCGCTGGCCGAGTGCGGCGGCGCGGCCGACGAGTCGAAGCAGTCCGGCCGGCCGATGGCGTCGACCACCACCGTGACCGGCCCGGTCGGGCCCGGACCGACCGGTGTGCCCGGCGACTGGCGCATCGTCCTCGACGACGATTTCGACGGCACGGCACTCGACTCGTCGCTCTGGAACACCCAGTACCCCTGGGGCGAGGACAACAATGGCGACGGCTCGGAGAACTGCTACCAGCCGTCGAACGTGTCGCTCGACGGCCAGGGCCACCTCGTGCTGAGCGGACAGCGGGGCGAGGTGCAGGGCACCGGAAGGAACGGACGGCCCAAGTCGTGGCCCTACAGCTCGGGCCAGGTGAACACGTTCGGGAAGTTCTCCCTCACTCACGGCGTGCTGGAGGTCCGGGCCCAGGTCCCGGCCGGGCTCGGGACGTGGGCCGCCTTCTGGTCCCTGCCGGCGCGCGGGTCGTGGCCGCCCGAGGTCGACGTGATGGAGGTCTACGGGGTCGCTCCGGGCATGGTCGACATGACCTACCACTGGGGGACGGCGCATAGGCCGAGGGAGAAGGACTCCGAAACCACCCTCCCGAGTGGCGAGGCCTTCGCCTCGGACTTCCACGTCTTCGGGTGCGCCATCTCCGCGGAGGCCATCACGTGGTATCTCGACGGGGTGGAGCAGTGGTCCTTCACCCGGGTGGCCAAGATCGCCGAGCTGGTGCCGCTCTACGTCGTCTGCAACCTGGCCATCGGCGGCGCCGGGGGTGACCCCGACGGCACGCCGATGCCGGTGCAGTACGTCGTCGACTACATCAGGGCCTGGAAGGCCGCCTGATCGTCAGGAGTTGCTGGGCGTCGTGGTCGGCGTCGAGGTCGAAGTCGACGTCGGTGTGGTGCTCGGAGTCGACGTCGGCGTGGTGGTCGGCGTCGTACCACTCGAGCCCGAGGTGCCGCCCGAGCCCTGAGTGGTCGAACCAGTGGTGGTCCCCGAACCCTGGGTCGTGATGACGTTGGAGGTGTTCGGCGTGCTCGAGCCGACGACGGCCGGCGTCACCTGCGGCGCCGGGGCCGGGGTCACGGCCGTGACCGTGCTGGCGTTCGACGTGCCCACCGGGTAGTTCTCGTCGCCGCCGTAGGTGGCCGAGACCGTCACGCTGCCCGGGTTGGTCACCGTCACCGTGCAGGTGGCCTGCCCGGCGTTCAGCGTCGTGGTCGAGCTGGCGCAAGCCGTGACACCGGCCGTCCCGCTCACCTTCCAGGCGACCGTGCCCGTCGGTGCACCCTCGGGCGCCGAGCCCGACACCGTGTCGGTGAAGGTGACGGAGGTACCGGGAGTGACCGTGGCGCCGCCGGCCGAGTTGGTCACCACGTTGGTGGCCGGTGCCTCGGGCGTGTGGGTCCGGGAGAAGTAGCCCGAGGCCAGGTTCTGGGTGAGCATGGTCTCGAACTCGCTCTCGGTCATCCAGCCCTGGACGTCGATGCGGTACCGCTCGTTCTGAAGGCCGTTGCGGTAGGCGTCCTCCACGAAGGCCACCTTGTAGCGGCTGGCCGTCCACGCCGCCAGCCATCCGGCCGGGCCGTCGGCCGGCTGCGGGGTGCAGGCGTTGCCGCTACACCCGGCGTAGCCGTCGTCCGAGTAGGGGACGACCCACAAGCCCGAGGTGAAGCGGGCGGCGTCGATCTTGTTCATGATCTCCTTCTCGCCCTGGGCCAGGTCGTTGGCCACCCGGTTCTCGTACTGGAACACCGTCTCGTGCGGCACCATGCAGGCGTAGAAGGCGGTGCAGTTGGGGTCGTAGGTCTGCACGAAGTGGCCGGCCGCCCCCGCCTCGATGATGAAGCTGTAGACGGAGGAAGAGAGCCCGCGCAGCTGGGCCCACGTGGCGTCCCAGCCGTCGTCGTTGGCCACGGGGCACCCGGGCTGGTACGCCGGCTCGGAGCAGACACCGCTGGCCCCGTCGGCGAAGCCGCTGATGACGGCGACGGCCATGGTGAAGCCGTCGGACGCCAGCACGGGCTGGGCGCCGGCCAGGAAGTTCTCGATCCCGTTGTCGTCCACCAGGAACATGGGCTTGGCCGGGAGCCGGGGGTTCAGTCCCTCGGTCCACTGCTCGTACTGCAGCGGCGTGATGGTCTGGTACCCCTGCGCCTTGAGGTAGGACAGCTCGGCGGTGAGTTGTGCGGTGCTGACGCTCTCGGGGTCGGCCGCGTTGCACACGGGCACGGTGGGGGCGCACCCGTTGTTGAGCTCGTGCCAGTCGAAGACCGGAATCGACGACGGCTCGGACGGGGCCTGGGAGGCACCCGCGCTGGACGCGCCGACGCCCACCACGAGGGCGGCGCCGGAGGTCACGATGGTGGCAACCGCGATGATCGCCGTGACGATGGACTTGCGCATGACTACGGGACTCTTTCTTCGATCTCGGTGAGGTTCGGTGGTCTGTTGCGGTGTTGCGGCGGTACTGCTGGTGCGGGGCGAGGGGGCAACGGCCGGCCCACCTCCCGGAGGTGGGCCGGCGGAGTTGCTAGAGCGTGTGGGGACGACGGCGCGCCGCCTTGATCAGGCCAGCGCCGAGGAAAATCAGTCCGGCGGCCAGGATGGCCTCCGACCCGATGTGGTCTCCCGTGAACGCCAGACTGCTGGCTGCGCCTCCGGCTGCCGTGGTGACGGCTCCGGCGGTGACGACTTGGGGGGTACCTCCGTAGATGGACAATTGCTTCACCCCCTCTCGGCTGCGATCTGGAGTGCCCACCGGTCGCGTGTACGACCAGTCAGCACTTCCATCCAGGACCAGGTAAACCAGGCCGCCCGCATGAAGGCGAACAGCTCCTGGGGGATGATGAATGCGGCGGTGACGACGTCGGCCCACGTGCGGTGGGGCACCCGCCACACCTCGCGGACGTCGCAGAAGGCGAAGAGCAGTGGGAAGATCCACCAGAACTTCATGAGGTGGAAGTGGTGGGTCAGCGCGAGGCCCAAGAAGAGCAGGCCGATCCACGAGACCCGGATGATGGCCGAGATCATGCCGAGGAACTGCTGCCACCAGTCGATGCGGGTCTGCTTGTTGAAGCCGATGGCACGCAGGTCGGCGACCGTGCCCACCTGCCACTTCATCCGCTGCGCCCACAGGGTGCGCATGCTGAGCATGGCGCCCGTGTAGGCCCGGACGTCGGCCGACACCTTGCAGGACCAGCCGAAGGAGCGCATCTGGTAGGTGAGGTAGTAGTCCTCGACCTGGCTGTCGTAGGTCCACGGTCCCTGGGGGCGGGACTCGACGGTGACGCCTTCTGCACCGGCCATGTACTGGTCGAGCCAGGTCGCCCGCTCGTGCGCCACGACCTGCTCGAGCGCCGTCGCCCGCACCATGCAGGCGGTGCCGGCCAGCACGCTGGTGCGGCGGTCCTTGCGGGAGAGTGCGGTGTCGGTCCACTTGGCGAACTCGGCCTTCTGGATCCGGCACCACATCCGCTCACGGAAACTCTGGTGGGGCAGCTCGCCCACGCTGGCCGGCACGATCCCGGCCTCGGCCAGGCGGATCATCTCCTGGGTGCTCAGCATGGTGAACTTGGCGCTGCAGCCGCCCAGCGTGTCGTCGCGGACGAACTCGGCTTCCCAGTCGGCGACGGCGTTCGGGGGGAGGACGGTGTCGGCGTCGATGCAGACGAAGAGGTCGGTGCACTGGCGGGTCAGCGCCCAGGCCTGGTTGAGGGCGCCCGGCTTCTTGTGCGTGTTGGCCACCGTCTCGTAGACGATCAGGGCCGGGCCGGCCTCGGCCTGGCGGCTCCGTGCGATCTCCACGGTGCGGTCGGTGCAGTTGTCGGCGGCCACGACGATGTGGTCGACGCTCCGCTCCTGGGCGAGGATGGAGTCGAGCGTGGCGCCGATGCACTCTTCTTCGTTGTGTGCGGCGATGAGCACGGTCAGGTGAGGGCGCGCCGCATGCTTGGGCGCTGCCATCTCCTCCGTGTTCGTGCTCTCCAGGCTCTTCACTTCCGGGTTCCTCTCCTTCTTCACGATCAAGCGCTTTGGCCGTCGCCATGAGCAGCGAACTGCTCGGGCCAAAGCGCTCTGCGGTCTTGTCCAGCCCGCCTACCGGGGGAAGCGGCGGGCCGGACTTCGACCGCTGGGATGCTTGGGGGGGCCGGCATCCCGTTGACAAGAGGGATGGTGACAGGGCGAGTGCAGTCGGCGTAGAGCCGTTCGGTTCTATTGCACCCCCGCACCCACCTTTGTTGTCGCTGCGTTGCGCGTGGCCCGACGCGCGGCTCAAAAACCCTGATTTTCCGGGCTTCTTTCGCTCCGACGAGCACCCTCGCTCCTGGCGGCGCGACCTGATCGACGTCGGTCGACACACCGCACGGTGTGCGGCACGGGCGCTCGAGTGGCAGCGGTGGCGCGACCCGACACGCGACGCGACGGCGTGCGTTGTGCCGTCGTTGTGCAAACCCGGCGCGCGGCGCGCCGCTCTTACGTCGCTCTTACGCGGTGAGGTGATTGGCGTGCGCCAGCGCCAGCTCGTCGGCGCTGAAGGTGGACGGCGTGAGCACGTCCCCCCGCACAATCCGGAAGATGGTGCCGTCGGCGTTCACGAACACGGTGTAGGGGTCGCCGGTGAACCAGTAGTCGCCGCTGGTGATGGTGTCGTTGGGGTCGTAGGCGACGGGGAAGTGGACGCCGGCGGTCCGGATGAAGTTCTGGGCGGCCGACGTCTTGTCCAGGCTGTCGACCCCGATCACCTTGACCTGTGAGAGGACGCCGCCGGAGGCGTTCTGGCTCCGCACCGCCGCCGCGAGCGGGGGGAGCTCCTGGTGGCAGTCCGAGCACCAGGCGCCGAAGAAGAGGAGCACGGTCGGCGTCCCCGAGCCCTCGGCCGGCACGCCGACGGTGGCCGGGCCGACCGCGCTGATGTTCTGGGCGCTGAAGGCGGGCGCCGGGCCACCCTGGTGCGGTGCGGCCGAGGTCCCGCCGCTCTCGCCCGACCCCTTGGGGGCCCCGAGGCTGGTGAAGATGCCGATGAGCAGCACCACGGCCAACCCGATGCCCGTCCCGATGAGGAGGAAGCGCTTGCGCGGCGTGCGGGCCGGCCGTCCCGGGTCCAGCGGTCCGGCGCCCTCGGGTCCGGCGCCCGGGGGAGGGTCCGGAGCCCCTGGCGGGGTGGGTACGTCAGTGGACATCGCGACAGCCGAACCTAGTGAATCTGGTTGCGGATGAGGACGTCGCCCGCCATGGCGACAAAGAGGACGGTCAGGTAGGTGATGGAGTAACCGAAGACGCGCATGGCGTCACGGTTGGTCACCGTCCCGTTCTGGGCCAGGCCCCAGAGCCGGGTCACCAGGTAGAGGAAGCCGGCGCCGAGCACCGCGGCGGTGACCATGTAGATCCAGCCGAGGTGGGCCACCGGGCCGAAGAGGAACGACACCGCGACCAGCGCCACCGTGTAGTAGACGATCTCGGTGGTCGTGCGCTTCATGGAGGCCACCGCCGGGAGCATGGGCACGTCGGCCGCCCGGTAGTCGTCCTGGTAGCGCACGGCCAGCGACCAGAAGTGCGGCGGCGTCCAGATGAAGATGATGGCGAACAGCACGACGGGCGCCCAGGCCAGCGAGTCGGTCACCGCGGCCCAGCCGACCAGGACGGGCACGGCACCGGCCGCCCCGCCGATGACGATGTTCTGGGTGGAGCGCCGCTTGAGCCACAGCGTGTAGACGAAGACGTAGAAGAGGGTGGCCGAGACGGCGAGCACGGCGGAGAGCAGGTTCACGGCCAGCCACAGCTCGACGAACGCGGCCACCTCGAGCGTGAGCGCGAAGACCAGGGCGGCGGTAGGCGTCATGGCACCGGTGACCAGCGGGCGGTTCTTGGTCCGCTTCATGAGGCGGTCGATGTCGCGGTCGACCACCATGTTGATGGCGTTGGCACCCCCGGCCGCCAGTGCCCCGCCGGCCAGGGTGGCCACCATCAGCCAGACCGGCGGCAGGCCCCGCTGGGCCACCACCATGGTGGGCAGCGTGGTGACCAGCAGCAGCTCGATGATGCGCGGCTTGGTCAGCGCCACGTAGCCACCCACCGTGCTCCGGGCCCGGGCCACGCCCCGAAGCTCGTCGACGGCGGGGGCCTGTGTCGTCATAGCGTCCACAGCGTAGGTCCGGGGCTGGCCCGGGACCAGGCCGCAGGTCCCGGTACGCTTGGCCGGTCGTGTCGCGGCGCCGTACTCCCTCCATCTCGCCCTCGCTCAGCCACCGGCTCAACGTGGTCGCCCTGGTCCTGACCGCCCTCATCGTGGCCACGGGGGGCGCCGTGCGCCTCACCGGTTCGGGCCTGGGCTGCTCCAACTGGCCCGAGTGCACGTCGGGCCACCTGACCCCGGCCCTCCAGTTCCACGGCCTGGTCGAGTTCGGCAACCGCTTGGTGACGGTCGTCCTGGTGATCGCCGTGGCGGCCGCCTTCCTCGGCGCCGTGTTCCGCACCCCGCGCCGGCGCGACCTGGTCTGGCTGAGCGGCGGGCTGGTGGCCGGCGTGCTGGCCCAGGCCGTGCTCGGCGGGATCGTCGTCTACACGAAGCTCAACCCCTACGTGGTCATGGTGCACTTCTACGCCACCATGTTGTTGCTGGTGGATGCGATCGTGCTGGTGCACCGGGATGGGCGTGACTACCGCACCGGCTCGGCCCGCCTCCTGGTCCCCCGCCCGCTCATCCGCCTCTTCTACGGGGTGCTGGCGTTGCTGGCCGTCGTCCTGGCCGCGGGGACGGCGACGTCGGGCGCCGGGCCGCACGCCGGCGACAGCTCGGGCCAGCAGGTGGCCAAGCGCCTCCCGGTGTCGCTGCGCGACATGGCCGAGCTCCACTCGAGCCTGGCCCTCCTGCTCGTCGGCGTGACCGTCGGCCTGGTGGTGGCGCTGCACGTGATCGACGTGCCCGAGCGGGTGCGCCGGGCCGGCCGCATTCTGCTCGGCGTGATGGTGGCGCAGGCGGCGGTGGGCTACACCCAGTACTTCACCCACCTGCCGGCGCTGGTGGTGGAGATCCACCTGATCGGCGCCACCGCGCTCGTCATCGGCGCCGTGCAGACGTTCCTCGCCTGCACCTTCCACGGTCCCGAGGTGCTCACCGCCCCGGTGACGCCGGACCCGGCACCGGCGGGCGTGCCCGTGGCCGCCCGGTAGGCTCGTTTTGCTTTGCGGGTCACCGCAATGTCGGGCCCCCATCGTCTAGCGGCCTAGGACACCGCCCTTTCACGGCGGCAGCACCGGTTCGAATCCGGTTGGGGGTGCTCGGTTCCAGACCCTCTGCGACCTGATCGCGATTCGGGCGAGCAGCATCCGGCGTGGGCGCGCCTCACTGACGCGAGACATCGGCGGCACCGCGCAAGAGCGCCAACGACGCCGCGAGGATCCACAAGGTGTAGAGCGACGGTGCGGCGTAGGTGAAGAGACCGGCCGGCGTGAACACCCCGTGACCCGCCACTGAGCCGAGAGCGCCGACATGGGCCGCGGCAACGGCGAGCAAGGTCCAACCCAGCCAGCGGCCGAAGCCGCCGTGTCCGCGGAGCAAGGGCACCGCGAAGCCGACGGCGAGCAGCACGGTCGCTGCGGCCGACAGGTTGAAGACCGACACGAACAGGGCGCTCATTGCCTCGGCCAGGCCCGGAGCAATCCCCCCGTGACGTCCGGCAACGAATGCTTCGGCCTGCAGCGCGCCGGCGGACACACCGACCATGGCGAAGAGCATGATGGCGCCCGCCAACCCCGCATCGGCAGACAACGCCGCCAGTCCCCTGTCGCACCGGAGCTGGCGCCGCAGGCCAACGAAGAACGCCAGCCCGAGCACGCAGCCGAGGGTGAGAGAGATGCTGCAGACGAGCAGGGCCGCCCGGTGGTCGGTGACGTAGCGCGTGAGCTGGTGCCCGCCGTCGTCGGCGTCGGGAACAGTGCCGAGCAGTGCGAAGGTGACGAGACTCGAGGCAGTGGCGGCGATGCCGATCCCGGCGATGGCCTGCCGCTGGTGCTTGGCCTCGAACGGGTCGCTGGTAACGCTTGCTGGCGACAGGAATGTGGTCATGAGCCGAGACTGCGATCCCGGCGACCTCGGAACATCAACCAGGTGGTTGATGTCACCCGCCGGCACCCGCTTCAGGCTCAGGGTGTGAGATTCCCTCAGGCGGGCACCGACTCCCATCCCCTTCCCGGCCTGGGCCGGCGTAGCCTGACAGCCGTGAATCGCCTCTCGGCGGTCCCTTCGGGAACGGTGACGTTGCTCTTCACCGATATCGAGGGCTCGACGAAGCTGTGGGAGTCGGAGCCTGCGGAAATGGCCGACGCCCTGCGCCGCCACGAGGCGATCCTCCGGGCCGCCATCGAGAGCCCCGGGGGGTATCTGTTCAAGACCAACGGAGACGCGTTTTGCGCCTCCTTCTCGACGCCGAGCGCGGCCGTGGAAGCCGTGACATCTGCCCAACGGTCGCTCACGTGGGAAGAATGGCCGACGTCACAACCGCTGCGGGTGCGAATGGGGCTGCACAGCGGCGTGTGCGAAGAGCGCGACGGCGACTACTTCGGACCGGCCGTCAACCGCGCGGCCCGGCTCACCGCCCTCGCCCACGGCGGTCAGGTGCTCGTCTCGGGCGCCACCGCGGAGCTGCTCTTCGACTCGTTGGCCGAAGGGGTCGAACTGACCGACCTCGGCCGACATCGGCTCAAGGACCTTGGCCGCCCAGAACACCTGTTCCAGCTCGGGGCCACAGATCTGCTCGACCGCTTTCCTCCGCTGGCTTCACTCGACAGCCCGAAGGTTCCCAACAACCTGCCCGCCCAGATGACGACCTTCGTTGGTCGCCACGGCGAGATCGCCAGCTTGCGCAGCCTCATCGCCGACCACCGGCTCGTGACGCTGACGGGAGCGGGCGGGGTGGGCAAGTCGCGCCTTGCCCTGCAGCTTGCCGCCGAGATCGTGGACGGTCCCGCCGACGGGGTCTGGTGGGTGGAGCTGGGGCCCCTGGGAGATCCCGACCGGGTCGCCGGTGCAGTGGCGGCCGTCCTCGGCTTTCGTGAGGAGCAGGACCGGCCGCTGCTCGAGACGTTGGCCGGGCAGCTCCGGGACATGGACCTCGTGTTGGTCATCGACAACTGCGAGCATGTCCTCGACGCCACCGGAAGCCTGATTGAGGCCCTCTTACTGGCCGCGCCCAGGCTGCGAGTGGTGGCTACCAGCCGCGAGTCGCTCGGCCTCGCCGGCGAAACTGCCTGGAGGGTGCCCTCACTCGAGGAGGGTGGCGCCGTGGAGCTCTTCATCGACCGCGCGGGGGAAGCGCGGCCGGGTTGGCGGGCCGACGTCGAGGCCACCGAGACCATCGCACACATCTGCCGCCGTCTCGACGGGTTGCCGTTGGCCATCGAGTTGGCCGCGGCGCGGACGCGGATGATGAACCCTGTTCGCATCGCGGCCGGCCTGGACGACCGGTTCAGGCTGTTGACAGGCGGGAGTCGCACTGCGGTACCCCGCCAACAAACCCTCGAGGCCTCCGTCAGCTGGAGTCACGCCCTGCTCGCCGAGGAGGAGCGGGCGCTCCTCCGGCGGCTCTCGGTCTTCGCCGGCGGGTTCACCCTCGAGGGCGCTGAAGCAACCTGCGCCGACGGCGCGCTCGTCGAGGAGTACGCGGTGTTGGATCTGGTCTCCCGCCTCGTGGACAAATCGCTGATCGCCTTCGACGAGAACACCGGCCGCTACCGATTGCTGGAGACCATCGCGCAGTTCGCCCGGGAGCGTCTGGTCGAAGCCGAGGAGATGGCCGCCATCAGGCTGGCTCATCTGTCCTTCTACCTGGACTACGCCGAGCAGGTTGAGCCTCTCCTGGTCGGTGGCAACGGCCCCACGCTCCTGGCCCAGCTCGAGCTCGAACGCGACAACCTCACCGTCGCGCTGGAATGGGCGGAGAACAGCGGGGCCGACGAGTCGTTGCTCCGCCTGGTGACCGCCCTCGCCTTGTTCTGGGTGCTGCGAGGACACACCGCGGACGGCGGGCGCTGGTTCGGCCGGGCACTCGCCCACGACGACGGGCCGTCGGTCGTCCGCGCCCGGGCCCTGTGGGGTGCGGCCTACGTGGCGATCTACGGCGACGACCATGAGACCGGCGATCTCTGCGCCCCGCGTGCCCTCGCCATGGCCCGCGACCTCGATGATCCGTGGACGATCGCCCGGGCCACCAATGCCTACAACTACATCGCCCTCTGGAGGGGTCCGGCCCAGGCACGCGCCGATCTGGCCCGCGGGGTCGAGATGGCTCGTTCGATCGGCGACTGGTTCGCGGTCGCCGACGGGCTCAAGATGTCCACCATCGCCTGGCAGGTCGAGGACGACCACGACGGCGCAGTCGCCGACTGCGAGGAACTGCTGGCCGTGGCCAAGCGGCTGGACAACAAGTTCTACGAGGCCTGGTACCACAACGTCCAGGCTCTCGGTGCCCTCCGGCGCGGTGAGGTGGTGCGGGCCCGCGACGAATGCGAGCGCTCCCTCGAACTGTCTCGGGCGGTCGGGGATCCCTCGACCGCGGGAGTGACGCTCGCGTGGCTCGGCGAGGTCGAGGCCTTGACGGGCCACCACGACGAGGCAAGAGCCCGATTCGAGACCTTCCTGCAACGAGCCCACGCCACGGGCGGCGACCAGGGCTTCCCCTTCGCACTCCTCAACCTCATGACGCTGCTCGTCGGCTGCGGAGAAGCCGACACCGCCGCTCTCCTCCTCGGACCGTTGGTGGCCCGGCTTCGGGCGGAGGCCACTCGCCTGCCGATGATCTTCGCCTGGGCACTGGCGGTGTACGGCAGCGCGCTGGCCGGGAGTGATGACGAGCAGGCAGCGCAGGAGGCGTTGACCGAGGCGGAGAGAATTGCCACCACCGCGAACAATCCCTGGCTGAGCGGCCTGGTGCACCACCACTTGGCCCAGCTGGCCAGCCGGCAGGACAACGCCGAACGGGCCGAGGACCTCCATCACCACGCCCTGGCCATCCGTCACGCCCATGGTCTCCGACCTGGCGTCACCGAATCGCTCGAAGCCCTCGCCGGCCTGGCGGTCCGCCGCCAGGAGCCCACCGAAGCCGTCCGCATACTCGCCGCCGTCGACCGGATGAGGACGGAGCTGGGCTTCGCCCGTTGGCCAACCGACCAGGCCCTCTATGACGGACATCTGCAATCCGCCCGCACGCAGCTCGACGAGGCCGGCTTCGCCGCGGCCTGGGCCGAAGGACACCTGCTCGGTATCGACGACGTCGTGTCGTACGCGACCCGCACCCGCGGCCAGCGTCGCCGCCCCACCAGCGGCTGGTCCAGTCTGACCCCCACCGAGTCTGCTGTCGTGGAGCTGCTCGCCCAGGGCCTGACCAACCCCCAGATCGCCGAGAGGCTCTTCATCTCCCGCGCCACAGTCAAGACCCACCTGATCCACGTCTTCAACAAACTGGGGGTCAGCACCCGATCCCAGCTCGCTGCTGACGCAACCCGGCGCGGCGCCGTCTCCGATGCGTCCTCGTCGCGAGGGGCGCCGCCGCAATCGACGCGGTGACGCGTCCTGTGCTCTGTTCGAGCTCTTCACGTCCGCCTCCGACGAGTGCCGGCCAGCCAGCGTTGAGCACCCAGCATGTCAAGGCCTGTGACCGAGCGCACGTGTCGCTCGCCACCCGTGTCAGATTCCTGGAATACAGCCTCCCCCGCGAGAACTCGTTCTGGTTCGAAATGCCGTTCCGTGAGGAGGGCCTACTCCACAGGCCCCTGTCGGTCTCGATCTGCATGCAGCCCGGGCGATCTGCATCGAATCGGACATGTGCCAACGCAGTGAGACGTCCGGATCGTGGTTTGAGCGCTGACACACCACACCTCCTATGCTCGGCCCACGACGACCGAGAGGTGGCCCAATGTCGGTTTCGAGACGTCCTGCGGCACGACGGAGGCTGTGTCTCGCCGGGACACTCGCCGTGCTGTGCGCCATGGCGACACCGATCATCCTCGCACCCACGGTCGCAGCGGCCGCTACCCCGGTCCCGACTGCCTACGTCTCTGAATCCTCGACGACCCCCAACCTGATCGACGCCTTCGACACCTCCTCCGGCTCGTGGCTCGCAGGCGATATCCCAACGGGTGGCACGTACCAGGCATCCGGCCTGGCCATCGCTCCTGACGGTTCGGACGTGTACGTCACGGGGAACGACTTCGAAGGCGCCACCAAGGGCTCACTCAGCGTCATCGCCACCGCAAGCGGTACCGCCGTGGCCCAGATCGCCCTGCCCGAGAGCCCGATCGGGCCGATCGCCGTCACACCCAACGGGGCGGCGGCCTACATGGTGGCCGAGCGTGACGTCGTCCCGGTCGACCTCTCGACACGGACCGCCGGCACGCCCATCCCGACTCCGATCACCGCGGGCGGTGCGGACCTGGGAATCGCCGTCTCCACCAACGGGAAGACGGCGTACGTGCCCACTTCCGAGATGGGACCGTGCACCTCAGCGACAACCTGCTACGGCGTGGTCTTCACCATCGACCTGACCAACGACACCGTCGGGCAGGTCGACGTCCCCGACTACGTGGGCACGTGGCCCGACGGAGCCCAAGAAGGCCTCTCCGGTGGGATCGCCATCGCCCCTCAGGGGACGACGGCCTTCGTCGTCTTCAACGACTCGGGCGTCCAGGAGCCAGGGTGGGTGACACCCATCAACACGGCCACGAACACCGTCGGTTCACCGATCCCGGCCGGGGTCGCGCCCAGCCTGATCGTGATCACGCCGAACGGGAAGACGGCCTATGTGAACAATTCCTTCAGCAACAATGCAGTGACGGGCGTCACGCCCATCGACCTCACGACCGACACCGCTGAGGCCCAGATCCCGAGACCCGCCTGTCCCTCGGGCAGCGGGTCCTTCCTCGGACCCATGGCCATCGTCCCGAGCGGGGCCACCCTCTATCTGATGTGCACGCTCACCAGCCAGATGGTTGCCATCGACACCGCGACCAACACAGCCGGCTCTCCCGGCGCGTCGCCCTCCACCTACGGAACTCCCACCGGAGCCGCCATCCTTCCCGACCAGGCCCCGACGGCCCTGTTCAAGGCGAAGCCGGCTCCGTCCGGCTCACCCACCAAGTTCAATGCGTCGTCCTCGTCATCGCCAGTAGGGACGATCGTCTCCTACAGCTGGAAGTTCGGTGACGGCACCACAGCGACGACAACGCACCCCAAGATCAGCCACACCTACGCCACAGCGGGCACCTTTGCGGTCGTTCTCACCGTCGTCAATTCGCAAGGTACCTCCACGAAGGAAGTCTTCACAGGAAACACCGTGTCGAACAACGGTGGACCATCGGCAAAGATCACCAAGCACGTGGCGATCCCTGCCGGCTGAGGACGTCTCACCTCGGTTGCCGGTCGTCAAGAACGAAGACCCGGCTCCGTAGGACTCACGATCGGTCAGCCTGGACATCACGGCCGGAGACCTCGATCACCACCTCCTTCGAGGTTCTGGTCGCGCCTATACGACCAACGTCGCAAAGATCTCCGTCCTGGCCCTTCGGGGCCAATGCCATCTGTGCGCGCGTGATCGGCACCTGCGGCGCGTGTCTCGACCGGATGTTGGTCCTCGGCCGCCCGGTCACCACGGCTGACCGGCGTCACATCCGGGTCAAGACAACCCGGTCTGTCGTCACTACGGCGCGGGGGGCGCCGGTGGCAGCCCAGCCTGACCCATGAAGGCGAAGACCTGGTCGGTTCCGGGAAGGAGCAGCAGGCCATCGCCGACCGACGGCGTCGGGAAGTGGTTCGCATAGCCGCCGTAGGGAATCGAGACCTCTTGGTCGCCATTGGCCGGGTTGAGGCCGAACACCGAGTTGCTGTCGATCACCCAGACCAGCCCATCGGCGATGATCGGTCCGCCAGCCGCGTCGTCGCTGTCGGTCCAGAGCTGCGTCAGATACGGGGCCTTCGCCGATACCTGGATGGCCGTCACGCCATTGGGGCAGGGCAGGTACACGACCGAACCTTTCACCGCGTGCCCCCCGTCGGGATCGCCACTGCACACCGACATGGAGGCGACCTCGCCGTCCTCGCCGCCGAGATGTCCCTGACGCAGCAGATAGCCGATGTCCGTCTTGCCGACCTGGAACACGAATCCGTCCACCAGCGCGGGGTCCCCCGTTCCGAGGTCCAAGTCCCCGGCGCTGAGCGACTGCCAGTCGCTGGGATAGAAGTCCGACTCGAGCTGCATGCTTGGAGACAGCTCGAGCACTGCGTCGCTGTCGTCGTAGGGCTGGTTGGCACCGAGGTCGTAGCCGTCACCGCTCGCCACGTAGACGTTCCCGTCGGGGTCGACAACCGGAGAGCTCCCGCCCATCCACACGGCTCCGCGATCTTGGCCGGTGCCGATCTGGAAGTAGTGCAGTGCACCGCCATTCTCCGGGATTGAGACGACGAACCCTTGGCCAGGACCGTTGGGGCCCGGACAGTCCCCAGCGTTCTGGCCGTATGCGATGACCACGTGGCCGTCGTCGAGCGCCAACCCTGGCCGCTGGAGCTGCGCGAGCTGATCCTCGCCGGCCTTTGGCATCGCCCGCTCACTCAGCTCGATCTTCCCCGTGTACAGGTTGAGCCCGAAGAGGCGATGTGAGGCCTCCACGCCATTCGACGCGGCCGGGCCGTTGATCAAGGTGTCGGCGTCGACGAAGATTTCGTGGCGAGCCAGGTCGATGACCGGAGTGCCTGTGATACCGACCTCGGGCGAGATGTCGCCGCAGGGCAGATCGTCAGAAGGCACGGGAGTGGCGAGGTGACGCGACCACAGGACCTGTCCGCTGTTGGCAGCCATGACGTAGACAGTGTCGTTCTCGGTCGCGGCGACGACCCGCCCGTCGGCGACGAGCGGTTCGCCATAGAGCTGCCCGTCGAGGACCGGCGAGGTCCAGGCTGGCTGCGATGGCGACACCGCGGTGTGGGCTGCGTGGACCCCAGTCGCTGCAGCGTTGCCGTGGTATGTGGTCCAGTTGGAACCGAAGCCGGAATGGGCCGCCGAGGCGGTCGGCGTTCCGGCGGTCGCGGTGCTGGGCCAGCCGAGCGCCGCAGCCATCAAGGCGGCCACCACAACGACGGGCAGACGCAGATGTCTCCCCACGCTTCGCGGCAGAGTGCGGCTCATCCTCAGGGAATCCCACCGACCCGCCACACTCAGAAGCCTTTCCGCCATGTTTTTCCCGTCTGTGTTCGCGACCACCAACCCGATGGCAGCGCGAGATTAGCGTCCTGAGATACGCGCACCGACCAGTCATGTGGTGCGACCGCCCTTCGTTGCACCACAAGCGAAAGGTATCTTCACGCGACAACGCGTCGCGACTGTCCGTGACAGTTCCGTGGCAACGACGCTGCACCATCTGCTGTCGCGTCGTCGATGTGAATGGGCTGAGAGCATGCGATGAGGAACTCGATTTCGTCGGACTCGACGAGGGTGGCGAAGTCCTCACCAAGACCGTCGACGTCGTCACACGGACGACCGCATGCGACCCCTTCAGGCGACCTCGGCTTCGAACCGAGTCCCATGTGCAGGCCGCATCGAGTGAACCTGATGATGAGCTGGGACAGCACGGTGTGTTCCCGAGTTCCGCAGTGCGCGGGTACTAGTTGCCAGGTGTCCCTGAGAGTCCGTGTTGTGTCTGCCCGCGCGCTGTCGCGGTCGATACCTCGTCTCGTCCGGCCCGCGCACCCCAAAGCAGCAGGCGTCCAGCACCGACGGGATCCCGTCGATATTGACAGGGCACGTCTTGTCCCAGTTCTCTCAGGGGAGCCACTGCTCTCCGGCCTGCGTGATACGCAGCGAGGACCATCACCCCAGGTCAGAACGTTGGACGCGCACCCGGTCTTGTTCGAGCGCAGCTCCGGTAGGAGTGTCGCTGGGGCTGGTGGGTCTCGGTGCGATCGTCGCCTCGGCCCGTCCTGGGCGAGGTTTTCTCTGACGCTCCGACCGAGACGCCGTACCTCTCGTAAGTGAACGTGCCGAGGGAGAGCGGGCGGATCAACACGCCGCCGCTGGCGGGCACACACTCGGTACCCGCCCAGTCGCGCTCGAGCGCGCAGAGGTCACGAAGGTGATCTTGGTCGGAGCCACGACTGCGGGGCTCAGCGCTCCGTTGCGGAACTTAACGGTCGTGTCACCAATGAGGTTTGTCCCCGTGATGGTCATCCTGGTCCCTCCGCCGGACGGGATAACCTAGCCGTCGACGAACTCGATTAACTGGACCGGTTCACCTTCGCCGAACACCTGCGCCCAACCGCCCCGTGTGTCCATGTATTCACGGATCCGCCACACCTTGGCATCGCGGACCTCGTAGACGAAGCAGTAGTCGTTCACGTAGGGACGGTCGTTGGGAAGGATGGCCGAGAGCCGGTGCTCGACAATCACGACGTCGCCCTCGGCCACCATCGTCCGAAACTCGTTCTCGACGTCTCCGAAGAAGCGGTTGAAGTTGTGCGCCATGAACGCCACGATGGCGTCGCGATCGAGGTCGTTGGCGCCACGCGGCGCTCCCGCGTCCTCGGCCCGACCAAGTCCGAGTCCGACCTGTGTCGCGTTGCCCGCTGGAGCAGTCCAGACCACTTCGTCATGCAGCAAGTCGGCGATTTGATTCGCATCTCCGGATACGTACGCGCCGTACAGCGCCATGACTGTCTGCTTTGAATCCATGTCGTCCCCGGACTTTGCTGGTTGGTCTGGCACATCGTACGGATGCCCCTCGACACGCGCTGGCGGATTCCGGACACGATTGTCTTCACGCAGTGCCAGGAGCCGGGTGATGCCCATGTACCGCGTCCGTCGTGGCGGCCTGAATGCACGCCCGCTGAAGTCTCGAACACCCCTCGTCAATGAAGTCCGAGGACGCGTCTTCCTCTGCGGTTGAGCCGACAGGCGCCACCTTGGCCAAGCGCAGATTCTCCAAGATGGTCGCCGGGTGGAGCAGTCAATCGACCGGGTCTCCCAAGCCACGCGCGACGAATGCGATGGCCGCTTCGATGAACTCGTCGTCGACCATCTCCGGCTGGAGAACGCGCAGTTGGCCGATGCCGCGGAAGAGGATCTCGACGAGTCTCGCTGTCTGAAGCGGCGACTTCAGAGGTTCGACGCCCACGCGCTCATTCTCGGACTGCAGGATCTGAGCGAGAGCTCGCGCTCCTTCGTCGTCGATGCGTATCAGCTGCTCTCGAACGACCGGATTGCGCGCCGCGTAGAGCCAGAACTCCTGATACAGCACGCTGAAGTTGCTGCCCGATTGTTTCGTTTGATCCCGGATCAGGCCAACGAAGTCCGAAATCCGGTTTTCCGGCGGCGCCTTTGAGTCCGTCAGCGTCGCTCGAAGAGCGTCCATCTCCCGGTCGAAGTTCGCCTTGAACAAGGCGAGGAACAGGTCCTCCTTGTTCTTGAAATTCGAGTACACGGCTCCCTTGGTGAAGCCGGCGACCGCCGCCACCTCATCGAGCGACGCCCCGTGGAAACCACGCTCGGCGAAGACCTCAGCGGCTGCCGCCAGCAGATGGTCCCGTGTCTGCTGACGACGTCGCTCGGGAGTGAGAGGTTGAAGAGCCATAGGTTGCGCTACCAGTCAGCATAGTAAATACTAGTCAGTATGAGTGATTCCAGCGGGTACGCTCCCAGGGCAACGGCCCATTCCGCCCTGGAGCGGCAGGGCGCGGACGAAGCTGTTCTGACCACAGGGCTGGTCCGACGGTTCGGCTCGACCGTTGCGGTCGATGGTCTCGATCTCTGCGTCCGTCGGGGGGAGATCTATGGATTCCTGGGGCCTAATGGGGCCGGCAAGTCGACGGTGGTGCGGATTCTGTGCACGCTGCTCAAGCCCAGCGCAGGGACGGCGTCGGTGGCCGGGTACGACGTCGCTCAGGATCCGAAATCGGTTCGCCTGCGGATTGGCGTCGCCCTCCAGGATGCGGCGATCGACGACCGGCAGACGGGGCGCGAGCTGCTCACGCTGCAAGGTCGCCTCTACGGGCTGCGTGCCGCTCAGATCCGGATGCGACTCGGGGAAGTCCTCGATCTGGTCGATATCGGTGCCGCCATCGATCGGCGCATCGGCACCTACTCGGGGGGAATGAAGAGGCGTCTTGACCTGGCCGCCGCTTTGGTCCATAACCCCGAGGTCCTGTTCCTCGATGAGCCCACCACGGGACTCGACCCCCACAGCCGGATGGCGGTCTGGTCCGAAGTCAGCAGACTGAACCGTGAGCTTGGCATGACCATCTTCCTGACGACGCAATACCTGGAGGAAGCCGACACCCTGGCCGACCGGGTGGGGATCATCTCGTCGGGCCAGCTGGTGGTGGAAGGTTCCCCCACCGCTCTGAAGCATTCGGTGGGCCACGACGTGATCGTGGCCGAGGTCGAGGGAGATGGCACGGAACCAATCGACGAATTGCGCTCCATCGAGGGGATCCAGGCAGCGTGGAGCGACGTTGGCACGATCACCGTCAACAGCCCTGACGGACCGGCGGCCCTGGGTGCGGTTGCAGTGGCTCTGGGCCGATCCGGGTTGCACATCAGGAGCCTCACGATGAGGACCCCGACCCTGGACGACGTCTTCATGGAGACCACCGGTACTCGAATTGAGCAGGAAGAGGTCCACGCGTGACCACGGCCGAGGCAGCCGGCGTCATGGCGCGAGAGGCAGGATTTCTCCAAGACGTGCGGTCGGTCGCCGGCCGGGCTCTCCGCCAAATCCCGAGGGAACCCGCCGCGGTCATTCCGGCTGTCTTCGTCCCGGCGTTCTTCTACGCGGTCAACCTCGGGGCCCTCGAGAAGTTGGCCGGCACGACCCTCGACTACAAGGCGTTCCTCCTCCCCATGGCGATTGCCTTCGCGGTCACCGGCATGTCGAGAGCACCCGCGCTCGTGACCGATATCCAGGGCGGCTACTTCGACCGGCTGTGTATGACTCCGATCAGACGGTCTGCACTCCTGCTCGGCCTAATGGTGGCTGACGTGGCCGTGATCGTCGCACTCTGCGTGCCGGTGCTGGTCATTGGAGCCATCGTTGGGGTGCGATTCGCCTCCGGCCTACCGGGACTCCTGGTCTTCGTCGGGTTCTCGGCGCTCTGGGGTTTGGCTTTCACCGGCTTTCCCTATGCGGTGGCACTGAAAACGGGAAGTCCCGCTGCGGTGAATGCGTGCTACGTGCTCTTCTTCCCGCTGTTCTTCCTCACCGACGCCGTCGTTCCCAAGCAACTGCTCACTGGGTGGTTCTCTGCTATTGCCACGTACAACCCGGTCACCTATCTCCTCGGCGCGCTGCGGTCGCTCATCACATCGGGGTGGCAAATCGGTGCGCTGTTGGAGGGATTGGCCGCAGTGGCGGGGCTGGCGCTGGTCGGTATCTCGCTCGCCCTGACGGCGCTCCGGGCAAGGATCCGAATGGGAGACTGAGTCGCCCTCGAGAACCACGACGGTCAGGGACGTACCAGGCCGATCGAGTGCCGCCAATGCGTCAGCATCAAAGGTCCAATCCGGAGCAATTCAGGAGTTCTCGACCGGCCGGCGGGCTGGCAACGCAACAAGCTCATCTCTGACGAGCGGGGAGAACCTGTTCTTCGAAAACTGCGCCGTCATGGATAACGGATCCGAATCCGTTGAGCGCAGCGACAGTAAATCGATCCACTGACCACCGGCCGCGCGCCCACCCGATACACACGCGCGAGTTCAATGCGCTTCGTGAGGCGCAAATGCAGCCCGTGAGCCCGAATCTCGTCTCCCAGATCCCAAGGCGCTGGTCATTCAAAATCCGAGAACGACTCGTTGGCCCGCGAGAGTTTGAGACAGCTCCGCCTCCCGAGGCGTGTTGGAATCAGGTGCCTGTACCGAGCAGTGTGACAATGACCGGTCCCCTTCCGTCGTTGCTGTTGAAGATGTACCTGCTGGAGGTGGGGCCGAGAGCGGTCGGGTGGAAGGTCACCGTCTGCTTCAGGAAAGTACCGGGCTCAATCGTCGTTCCCTCGGGCACCGGCACGGGTGACGAGAACGCCCCGCTCGGCGCGATGGCCCGCGTGACGATGAGGGCGACGGTGCCGCTGTTGCCGACACCGAAGGTGACATGGACCGATCCTCCGACGGGGACCGATCCGGCATTCACCGAAGTGCTCGTGACGGCGAGGCGTTCGACACCCGTGACGGCATTGCCGCTGACCGGGGCGGTCACAGAGCCGTGGTTGGTCGTGACCTGCAGCGCAGACGCGTCTGAGCCAGCGACTCTCGGGTCGAAGTCCACTGACGCTGTGACCGATTGCTGGGGCCCGAGCACGGTGCCGACCTGCGGGAGACCGGTCACGGTATAGGGACCCCGAGGCAGGTCGATACCCGTCACCGTCTCGGGTTGGTCCCACGAGTTGGTCAGGCT
Organism: uncultured Acidimicrobiaceae bacterium; assembly: GCA_963840435.1. Classification (GTDB taxonomy): domain Bacteria; phylum Actinomycetota; class Acidimicrobiia; order Acidimicrobiales; family RAAP-2; genus Bog-473. The sequence continues at coordinate 327,292 of CAWIYY010000010.1, forward strand.
GACGGTCAGGGCCTTGCCCCCGGCGCCGGTGGTGACCGTGCCGAAGTCGAGCGGCTCGGCTGACAACAAGAGTCCCGGTGCAGTCCCGTAGCCAGACACCGAGATTGTCTGGACTCCTGCGCTCGTCGGGATCGACAGAGCGGCAACCACAGGTCCGGGGCCGTCGGGCGTGAACCTGATCGGAAGGCGCACGGTCGCGCCGGGGCCAAATGACGTCCCGGGCACCGGTTGCTTGACGGAAAACACCGAGCCGGTGATCAGCTTGGCCACGGGTGCCGGCGGGACAGCAGGACCCGCCGTTGCGCCACCGACAACGGTGGTCGGGGTGGTCGACGCGACGGTTGACGGGGTGACAGTTCTGGAGGACTGTGTGGGTGCAGGACCGCTGACACCCTGGTAGCCGCTGACGGTAGCGGGACCGGTGACCGTCAGACCCTGCGGCGTCGTCGCGACCACCGTGGTCTTACGGCTCGAGCCCACCGGCACCGAACCAAAATTGACGGCCGCCGCCTGGAGCGGCGCATTCGTCGATGTACCGAAGGCCAGGAGGTGTCCGTCGCGCGTGCCGACGAAGACCTCTCCGTTCCACGCCGTCGGGACGGCGAACTTGCTGGCGGTCCCGATTGGGGCGCTCCAGAGCAATGGGAGCACACCATGCGTCGGGATGGCGCCGTAGGCCATCAGGGTGCCGCCGTCGCCGCCCGGCCCGTTGCTGTCGACGGCCCAGACCACCGCGCTGCCCGCCGTGGTGCCGTTACTCGTGACCAACGGTGAACCGGACGTATAGCCAAACGATTGGGCGCTGGTCCCGGCCGAGGCGAGTTGCGGGACGCCTTGACCATTGACGCCATAGCTGAAGGCCCGGAGCGGACCACCCGCGCTCTGCAGTATGTAGACCCAGCCGCCCTGCCCCCCGTACGCGGCGGGGTGACCCCACTCACCCTCGTAAGGCCCGAGTTTCTGGAGCAGGCCGTTCGGCGTTTGCTTGAACCCGCCCATGTCGTCGGCATCGATGAGGAGGACCCGCCCATCCTTTCCCTCCTGGACCAGCAGGTGAGGATGGGCACTAGTGCCGAAGTGAGCCGGCGTCAGCGCGATCGGGCCGCCGGCGCCAAGGTCCTCGTCGTTGGAATCGAGATTTGCGGCGTCGCCCGGAGAGAAGAACTGGACCGGCTTGATCTTGCCCGTCGCACCAACCTTGAGACTGATGACGGATTCGGACAAGGTCGGTGGTGGGTCGTTGGACCGGGCGGGCTGGGGGGAGACGCCGTTCCCGGTGGCCAGAACGATGCGGTTCGGCTCATCGGAGACCAAGCCCGCTCCACTCTGCCAAATTCCGGCCTGGGAGTTCTCGTCGGTCCCGACACCGGACTCGTCGCTCCACATGGAGGTGATTTTCTGGGTGCTGGTGCTGACGCCCACCACGATGCCCCGGTAGGGGGTGAAATCGCAGTCGGAGGCGAACGCCATATAGACGACGCCATTCAACAGCAGCAGCGCGGGACGCTGCTCCTCGTACGCATCCTCGAACGGGACCCCCGGCGTGTTGTACGGCGTACCGGTGATCTCAACTGGGAACCCGGCCGCCTCCTGGCCGGTCGTGTCCGAGATCGCCTGGAGATACCAGTGGGCATTGGCGAGTCCGCCACTCCCGGTCTCGAGCCGGGTCGTGAGATACACGATCCCGGTGGTCGGATCGACCACCGGCGTCGAGGTCGATCCAAGGTCGGGTGTCAGGTCCGTGCACCCGATCGTTGCTGCCTCGAACGGCGATCCAAAAGACCGGCTCCACTCGATGGCGCCTGTGGTGGCGCTGATGCCGTAGGCCATCGCCTGCTCCGTCGTCACGATGACCGTGCCGTTCACGACAAGCGGCTGCGAGTACACAGACCCCGAGACCGCGGTCGAGAACAACTGCCCGAAACTCGACGACTGGACCACCGAAGGAGTCAGGTTTGGCTCGTGATGATCCCAATCGTCGCGAAGATTGCCGTAGGCAGCGGTTGTCACGTTCGGAGTGGTCGCTGTGGTCGCCGCACCGGCTGCGACAACGGGTGCCAGCACGCTGGCTCCCACAACGGCAGCCCCGAAGATCGCGATCGCCAAACGTCCTGTAGCCATGTTTTTTGCCGCCTGCGTTCGTGAGTTCCGGACCCGATGTCGCCCTGACAGTAGCCCGCGAGGGAACCCGCGATTTTCAGCGCAGTAACCGAACGATCACGCGTTCATTTCGTTTCGATACATCACGAGTGAACGTTCGCCTCGTGTAGGTACATCGTCAATGAAATAGTTCTTGGCACGACGAATTGCACGGCGCAGATGGCGCGGCGAACAAAGTTGAACCTGGTTGACGTGATGGCTCTCGGCCCGCCGATTCGTTGCCGCACTTTGGGGGTCGTGATGCCCGGCGAGGTTGTTCCCCTCGGCGCCGATCCTCGTCCCGCCGCCCGGCCGAGCAGTCGTCTCGGACATGGAGCTCGATGTGGGCATGGTGTCGGTCGAGGTTCCCGGGGTGGAGGCCCGCGATCACGCCACCGTGATCCCACACCTGAAGCGTCCCCGGTGGAGCGGAGCCGGTGGGGACCGATGAGGGTGGTCCTGGTCGAGCGGCCCTCCCGGGGGGCTGCCACAGGGATGGCGTGTCCGTTTCCCGCCCTGGGTCGGGCCAGACGATGGATCGCCTCGAACCTCCTTGGTTCGGACCTCAAGGAACTCCCATGACCTGCCGAGACCCACTGGGTGTGCTGGACGAAGTCCCGGACACACTGTCGAAGCCAGGCGGTGGCCTGGGGCGACGGGCTCGATGCGAACGGGGGCATGGCACTCGTGGAGAGTGAAATCCGGATAATCGGTCCTCGCGGGACCAGGTGCGTACCAAAGCTCCGATCGATGCGCGCTCCCTGCTCGGGACGTGTGCCCAGCGGCCATGAGTGAGGCCCCGGACTCGGGTGCACAGGCGCCAATCCGTGTCCTCGTGGCCGACGACGACGAAGGCATCCGTCGGTCGATAGCCAGGCTTCTGTCCAGGAGCGTCGGACTCGATCTCGTCGGAAGCGCGGCCGATGCCGAAGAGGCCGTTGAACTCGGCTCGCGCACCCATCCTGATGTGGCCCTCGTCGACGTTCGCATGCCAAAGGGTGGCGGCGTCCGTGCGGCCCGGGAGCTGCACGAGTGCACCCCGGAGACGAAGGTCGTGGCGTTGTCGGGGCACGCCGACCGAGCGGGCGTCCTCGAAATGCTCAGCACTGGAGCCGTCGGATATCTGTTGAAGGGAGCCGACGTCGATCTCGTACAGGGAATTCTGGCGGCCAGTCGCGGCGAAGGCGTGCTCGCCAACGAGGTCGCGGCCGACGTCATTGGGGAGCTGGGCGGTCGACTGGCGCGCCAACGTCAAGACGAGGAATCGGAGCGCCTCCGAGCAGAGTTGATTGAGCGGGTCATAGCCGAACGAGATTTCCAGATCCTGTTTCAGCCAGTCATCGATCTGCACTCAGGCAGAGTGGCCGGAGTCGAGGCGCTGGCCCGCTTCCTCATAGAGCCCTACCGCACCCCCGACCTCTGGTTCACCGATGCCTGGAACCTGGGGCTCGGACTGGACCTCGAGCTTGCTGCAGTGCTGATGGCACTCGACGCTGCAATGCGCCTTCCCGATGTGTTCGTTGCCATCAACGTGTCGCCGCTCGCCGTACGGTCGTCGCGCATCCGCGATGCCTTATTGCAACACTGTGACCAGTCACTCGTGGTCGAGCTGACGGAACACGCCGTCGTCGACGACTACGACCTACTCACGCAGGCTCTCGATCCGCTTCGCCAGCTCGGCGTGCGAGTCGCCGTGGACGATGCCGGCGCGGGATACGCGAGCCTTCGTCACGTCCTGCACGTGAAGCCGGACTTCATCAAGCTCGATATCAGCCTCATCTCGAACATCGGCGAAGACCGGAACAAGCAGTCCCTGGCAGAGAGCATTACCTCGTTCGCTCGTGAAAGCGAGGTGAAGATCATCGCAGAAGGGATCGAAACCCAGAACGAGCTGGAGTGCGTGACCGCCCTCGGCGTCGACTACGCACAGGGTTTCCTTCTGGCCCGGCCCGGCCCGATCGAAGCCATTCATGAGCGAGAGATTGCGTACAGCGCTGGGCCCTTCCGCCAAAGAAGCAACGGAGAGGCTTCACTGATGCCCCGCAAGATGCCATTCAGCCGACTGGCATGCGCCATTGTCGTCCTCGCCGTGGTTCTCTCCATCGGATTGTTCAGCTTCAGCCGTGCCGCCAACCAGCGCGACGGCCGCAGACTCCTCACGCTCCAGGCGACGGAAGCGAAGACCTCGGTCACCTCCGTCCTGGGATCGTTCGAATCCGATGTGTCGTCTGTGGGGTCGGTCGCCGCCACGACTGACGCCAACTCCGTCTCGCTCGACAGGCTTGCTGCAGCGCTCCCCTCGCTGACCATCTTTTCGACTCTGACTGTGCTCCACACGACAGCGCCGGGAGAGACCTCGGTCGTGTCGGTGCGCGGCAATCCCGACGAACCCTTGGGAGCTTTCGGCAGTGCCTCGGGCCAGGCCCTCGCGAGGGTCGAGTCAACGCACGGTTTCGACCTCATCGGATTCTTCGGTCATGGCCTCCAGCGCCGCCTTGCGTTCTCGGTGGGTGCACCCGCGATTCAAGGCGGGTATGTCATCTACACCGAGATCCCCCTGCCCAAAGGCGTCACCGTCAAGAGTGGTTTTCCCGGACTTCAAGATGCGCTCTACCTCGGGTCGACGCAGGGCTCACCGGTCCTGTTCGCCAGCACAAAGTCGCTGCCTCTCGCCGGCCAAACGGTGATACAGCGGGTAAACATGAACGACCTTGACGCCGCTGCCGGCTCCACATCGGGCGCCGGAACCTTGCTCTTTGTGGTGAGTTCGACCGGCCCCATCGTCGGCACCCTGGCGAACGCGCTTCCTTGGATTCTTGCCGTGGTGATGATCCTGGCGGGCATTCTCGTCGCCTTCGTCGTCGAAACGACAGCACGCCGGCGGGACTCCGCACTTCGGCTCGTCAGCGACCTCGAGGAAAAGAACATCGAACTGGATCGCGCCATGGCCGAGCAGGCCGAGGGCGAGCAGACTCGGAACCGCCTGGAGGGCGAGCTGCGCCAGGCTCAGCGACTCGAGGCGATCGGTCAACTGGCGGGCGGCATTGCCCACGATTTCAACAACATTCTCATGGTCATCTCGAGCCATAGCGACTTCATCGCCGAAGAGCTCCCCCCGGACCACCCGGTGCAAGAGGACGTCGCCGAGGTGCGAAATGCGGCGAAACGCGCTGCTGAGCTCACTCGGCAGCTCCTTGTCTTCTCCCGCCGCGACCTCGTCAAACCCTCGGTGATCGATGTCAACAGCTCCGTCACCGAACTCGTCAGTCTCCTCCGCCGTACCGTTGGCGAGGATGTGCAGCTGCAGTCGGTGCTGGCCGACAAGTCACCCAGTGTGCTCTGTGACGGCGGAGAGCTCCAGCAGGTGCTCATGAACCTGGTCGTCAATGCCCGCCAGGCCATCAGCGGGGACGGCACGATCACGATCGAGACCAGCGACGAGCTGATCGACGATGACGCCGCGAGCATGCATGCCGAGCTACAACCGGGGCGCTATGTCCGTATCACGGTCACCGACACCGGACGGGGGATGTCGTCCGAGACGGCCAGCCGTGTGTTCGAGCCGTACTTCACGACCAAGGACCCTGGATCGGGGACCGGGCTCGGCCTGTCGACCGTCTATGCGATTGTGAACCGTTACGGCGGTTATGTGACTGTCTACAGCGAACTCGACGTGGGAACCACCTTCAAGGTCTACCTGCCATCGACGGACGAGGAACTCCAGTCTGACCCAGCACAGGAAACCGCGAATGAGGATCAGAGCGAAGCAAAGGGCACGATCCTCGTCGTCGAAGACGAAGCTGCGGTGCGAAACGCCTGTAAGCGGATCCTTGGACGCGCCGGATTCGGCGTCGTCGAGGCCAGCGACGGTGCGCAAGCGCTTTCAAAGCTCGACGGGCTTCGGATCGACATGCTGCTCACCGATGTCGTGATGCCAGGCGGAATGTCTGGACGCGACCTCGCGCGGCAGCTCGAGGAGGTCCGTCCGGGCGTCCCCGTTCTCTTCATGTCGGGTTACAACGCCGACGCCATCGCGACGCGTGGCGTGCTCGAAGCGGGGATCAGCGTTGTCGAGAAGCCCTTCACCTCCGCAGATCTATTGAGCAAGGTGCGCGAGCTGCTCCCATCGTCCTGACCAGAGCCACTTCCGTCGTGGCCGTGGTGCGCGCCCACTGGGTGGGCGGGAGGGTCCGGCCGGCGCTCGTTCTGTCGCCTCCTGTAGGCTCAGAAAACTTCTCTGCCCACCTCTGCGCTGTTGACCAGACAGCAACTCGATGGGCCTGAGCGATGTGAGGAGTTCATGATGCCTGGACCGTTGCGGAGGCGCAGTGTGGGTCGCATGAGATCCCGTCCGGCGGTGCGGCGTGGTGGGGTCCTGGCAACAGTCGCTCTGGCCGCCACGACTCTGGCTTTTGGGTCCCTGCTGCAGCCCCTCACGGCCGGCGCCTCGCTGCCCAAGGACGACAATCCCAATGGGATTCTCACCTATGGCATCGATCTGAACGACGAGTTCGACAACACATTCAGTCCCGAGCAGTCCCTCAACCCCTGCGGGTTCGCCATCCTCTCGAACATCTACGCCTCGGGCCTTGGCATCACCAACACGGCTTTCCTCCCAAACGTCATCCAAAGCTGGTCGACGACGCCGAACACGGTGACGCTCCACGTCAGGCCAGGTGTCGTGTTCTCCAACGGTGACCCGGTCGACGCCAACGCCATCAAGACGAGCCTGCTCTACAGCCGGAAGAGCCCCCTGTTGACCACTCTCACGGCGATCTCGACGATCGATGTGCTGAATCCTCAGACGCTCGTGCTCAACCTCTCGAACCCGATCCCCGGCGACGTCGTCCAGGCGATGTACCACTCGGACGGCACCATCTACGACCCCAGCAACATCACAACCGACGCCACCAACCCAGTCGGAGCCGGGCCATTCGTGTTGAAGAGCTATCAAGTGGGGTCGTCGATCAAGCTGGTTGCCAACCCCAAGTACTGGAACAAGGGCCAGTACCGGCTCGGCGGTGTCGATTTCGTCCAGGCCTCCAACGGTCCACAGATCGTGACGGCACTCGAAACCGGGGCCATCGACATGGCCAATCTCGAGCCAAACGAGGTCGGGCCGGTCAGGGCCCAGCCGGGCCTCGCGGCAGTGGTCGGCAAGTCCTACGACTACGTCGATCTGCAGATGCGGCAGAACGCCGCACCCTTCAACAACCCAAAGATCCGCGCCGCGTTGGAGTATGCGGTCGACCGCAACGCGCTCAACAAGGTGGTCGACGACGGCCTCGGCGAACCGGCCTACCAACCCTTCCCTTCGTGGTCCCCCGGCTTCGACAAGGCGGTGGGGAACAAGTACACCTATCAGCCGGCGAAGGCCAAGGCCATGTTGAAGGAGGCCGGCTTTTCCAAGGGAGTGTCGTTCACGCTCGAGGTGCCGAGTGGCGATCCTTCGTTCGCCCAGCTCTCCCAACTCATCCAGCAGGAGGCGACTGCTGCCGGGTTTACCGTCAAGCTGCAAGAGGTCGACCCCGCGGACCTCTTGACCGACGTCTACATTAAGGGCGAGGGCGACGCCGTCCTGACGGAGCAACTTTCGAATGGCCCCGACCTGGCGAACAATTTCGAGAACGAATTCCTGCCAATAGGATTTCTGACGCAGCACTTCGGCACCGCCAATCCACAGCTCGCTCCCTACATCAAGCAAGCGCTCCAGTATGTGACGGCTCAACAGCAGGGGCCGTTCATGCAAAAGGCGGGCGCCCTCGCCATGTCGATCGGCGCCGAGGTCCCCCTGATCTTCCAACCCTCGCTCGTCGGTTACAACAAGAAGGTGGTCGGTGGCACGGTCCAGGCCCCGATCGGTCAGTGCCACACCGATCTTGCTGGTATCTACGTGAAGAAATAGCGCACCGAGGCGGCCCCGCGATGTGTCCGAGTACGCCCCGGGGCCGGTCCTCCGGCGGCGAGCACTAGTGAAGGCCGGATGCCTTCATCGCCAACGCTGCCGCTCCTTCGCCCGTGAGATCATCGAGAGCAACCAGGCGTCCGGCCATCATCATGACCAACGCCTCAGCCGGGCCCGATACTTCGGGTCCCACACCGTGAGACCAGTCCATATCGGTCGCTTTGAGCGAGAACCCTGCGATGCGCTTCTTGGCACCGAATAGGTGCACATCGTCCTTGACGAAGTCGGCGACAGGAAGTACATGGGATTCGGGCAGGTCGCGCCTGATGCCGAGAGGTCGACACATGTCCTGACCATGGATCAGGACATGCATCAGGCTCTTGACCGGCCTTCCTCCGGGCGAGGCCGTGCGGCTGGGCGCGGCGTTCCGAAGGGCAATGAGAGCAACTTCGGGGTCCTGCTGACCGCGTCGTTGCCCATCAACGGCCACCCATCGGTCGTAGTTGAAGCCGTGGCGAAGCATGCTCTTGAAGATCCAGCCAACTCCGAACGCACCCTCCGCGCCGGCAGCCACATGTGCCAGCACATCCCTGATGCGCCACTGGTCGCAGAGTGAGGGCGAGTTCCACTGTTCGACACGGAGATCGGCCAGTCGCTCAACGAGATCGAACGTTTCGTCACGAACGACACCCCATGTCTCCATGTCACACTCTGCCTTGCACTGTCGATTCGGATCGGAGGTCGGATCCTCAACTCGAAGTGGTACTTTGTGACGCCTCGAGCCGGCGCGAGAAACTCCGGAGTCCGTTCATCCATCCCTCGGTCGATCCGACGGCGTCGCGCATCTGCTCCCAGCCGTCCCCGTGACGGTCGATGTGACGATGCTCGAGGGTCACGCGAGTTCGCCCTGGCGCCTCGGCCGCAAATGTGACCTCTACCTCGCTCGCCTTCCTCGGGTCGTTCTCGATCTGCCAGGCCAGACTGACATCCCAGGAGAACACCACCCGCCTGGGCGGCTCGTACACGAGCACGCGAGCCCAGCGGCACTCACCTCCATCGACTCCACGGTCGTAGACATGTCCTCCCTGGTGCGGCTCGAAGACCATCTCTGCCAGCTCCGACTGGAGAATGTGGTGCTCGGGAGGCCACCAACTCCCGATGTCCTCGGTGAACACGGAGAACGCATGATCGAGGGGGGCTTCCACCACGATCGACGTCTCGACTGATGTCGCATGTGCATTACTCATGGGCTTGTTCTCCACCTTTCTCAGCCTGGGCCTTGAACGAGGCCAGAGCGGTATTCCAGAACCTGTCGAGGTAGTCACGCAGTCCCGCCACACCGTTCGGGTCGACCCGGTAGATCCGGCGGGTCCCATCGCGGTGAACCGTCACGAGCCCTGCGTCCTTCAATACCTTCAGATGTTGCGAGACCGCCGGCCGGCTCACCGGGAGGCGGTCAGCCACCACACCCACTGGCGACGGGCACTCGGCGACGTGTTCGAAGATCGCTCTCCTCGTCGGATCACCGAGTGCTTCGAGTGCCAATGCGTTCGTCATAACTTACCGTAAGTATATGCTTACAGACCGCCACGTCAATCCCGGATTTCGGCTCGGACGAAGGCTGCCCAAATTTGCCTTCAGGAATCGCCGAAATGTGCCGATCCCGTCCGTAGGGATCTCCTGAGGGTGGGCAGGGCCATGGCAGCACCTAACAGCCGGAGCGCCGATCTCGACCTCCAAGAGCAGGCACAAGAAGCCGGGGGTGACCTGAGCGACGGCGCCTCGCGCGTCGACCCAGGCGTCTTGGCCTACATGATCGGTCCCCCGGCCCTGCTGCTGGCATTGGTCCTCGAGCACTTCAAGCTGATTGCCAGTCACTCAATATGGCTGTGGCTCGCTGTCTTTCTCGCGACCCCGCTCGTGAACCTCTTGGCCGATGTCGCCTATCAGCGAAAGCCCAACGAGCTCCGCTCGAACGTTCAGCTCGCGGCCCAAGTGGTGACGATAACGGCTCTTATCTATCTGACCGGTTGGGGTCCGGTCCTCATCGCCGCCTACTCGTTCGGCGCGCTTGTCAGCATCTCTCGCAACGGCTCCCGCAGATGGAGGCCGGCGCTCGCCTGGAGTCTCTTTGGCATTCTGATCGGCCAGATCCTCATCGCACTGTCATGGGCACCGTCGTTCCTGGACCATGGCGACGCACTGGCAGTGGCAATCATGAGCGCCTTCGTCCTGTGCTTCGTCGTCCGAATGGCAGCCGCGATCATGGCGAAACGGGAGATGGCTGACGCGTCGTTTCGGCAGAGTGAGCGGCGCTTCCGTTCGCTGGTTCAGAACTCCACTGATACGACCCTCGTTGTTGCACCCGACAACCGCATCACGTACGCCAGTCCAGCGGCGGAAGTCCTTCTCGGTTACTCAGCTGTGCAGCTCGAAGGCCAGAACGTGATGTCCCTCGTCGACGGGGAAGATGCCGACTGGGCCTCGAACAAGCTGGGTGCCGACCTGGAGACAGCCCAGGTCTCTCGTCCGGTCCAGCTCAAGATGGTGGGACGCAACGGTCGAGTCCGGGATGTCGAAGCCGTCGTGACTGACCTCAAAGACGACCCGGCTATCGGCGGCTGGGTCGTCAACATGCGTGACATCACCGACCGCAAAGCAGCAGAAGCTCGGCTCGTCCACCAGGCTCAGCATGACGGACTGACTGGACTGCCAAACCGGATCGTCATCCTCGAGCAGGCAGATCTCATGCTGAGTCGATGTGCCGATGATGACAAGCAACTGGCCGTCTTCTTCATTGATCTCGACAACTTCAAAGACGTCAACGACAGCCTTGGTCATGAAGCGGGCGACGAGGTGCTCCGAGTCGTCGCCGATCGCTTGTCAGCTCAGTTGCGCGATGGCGAGGTGATCGGTCGAATGGGTGGCGACGAATTCGTGGTCCTTGCCGAGTCGAGCGATGCGTTCGATCCCACCACGACGGTGGCCAAGCACTTGCGTGCCATGTTGGCCGAACCGATCAGAATTCTCGGCCCAGACGGTCCGCTGATCCACGTGACTGCGAGCATTGGCGTCGCCCGAGGAGTACCGGACTCAGCGAACGAGCTCTTGAGAAATGCCGACATAGCTCTGTATCAGGCGAAGCTCGCTGGCCGCGACTGCTGGGTGTCCTTCGTGCCCGAGATGCGGTCGATTGCCCTGAGGAACCTGCAGCTGCGATCGGAACTGACGACCGCTATTGAGCAAGAGCAGTTCCATCTCTTGTACCAACCGATCGTCGATCTTGAGAGCGGAAACGTCACCAGCGTGGAGGCGCTCATCCGATGGGAGCATCCCCAGCAAGGAGTTGTCTCACCGGACAGGTTCATACCCGTCCTCGAGCAGACCGGTCAGATCATCGATGTCGGTCGATGGGTCTTGAACGAGGCCTGTCGTCAAGGCGCCCTGTGGTGGTCCGATCACCATGAGATTGGTGTCAACGTCAACGCGTCCGCCCGTCAGCTCGAAGACCCGCGATTCGTCGATGACGTCGTGACCGCCCTCTCATCATCGGGTCTCTCGCCCCACGCCCTCGTCATTGAGATCACCGAGAGCAGTCTGATGTGCACCAGCGAGACTGCGAACAGAAGTCTTGCGCTCCTCAAGGAGCATGGAGTGCGAGTCGCGATCGATGACTTTGGCACTGGGTATTCGTCGCTCTCCTACCTGCTTCAATTTGCCGTTGATGCGCTCAAGGTCGACGGGTCGTTCGTCAGTGCCATGGACACGTCTCAGCACGCCAAGGCGGTCGTCCGGGCCGTGTTCGAACTCGGTCGGTCACTTGACTTGGAAGTCATTGCTGAAGGGATCGAAGACTCGGAACAACTCGCGCTGCTGCGTGCGGAGGGGTGTCGCTGGGGTCAGGGCTTCTTGATGTCCCGACCCGTGGCGGCGTCGGTCATCACGGACATGCTGTGCCAACCGAGTCGTGCGACGAGGAAGTTCGCCGTAACGAGCTGACGTCGCAGGTTTTGATCCGCCGTCGGGTCACTGCGGCCGAGCCCTCGACGAACAGGGCGGTTCGGACGCCGGGACCGGCGCGACGCCGGCGTGGGCGTCTTCAGGTCAGATGCCCGACAGCGTGAGTCCGATGTCATCGGCGAACCCGTCGTTGTACGTCTGCCCACTCTCGCGGGCGAAGCTGAGCTGCACGTAGGCGCTCCGGGCGTTCTTCGGAACGACGACACCGTCATCCGTCTCCCTTACGAGTTCGGTCTCGCCGCCGCGCACCGACTCGGTGACACCTCCGATCGTCATGGAGGTCCCGACGAGGAAGCCCTTCTTGTTCTTGAAGTCCACCTCCACGAAGGCCTGGTCCGTCCTCGTGCCTGAGCCGCCGAGCCATCCCATGAGGTTGGCCGTCACATGGCCACCCTTGATGGCGTTGACGTACGGCGCGAGGTTCACGGTCTGGGTCGCGACGATGGAGTCAAGAGGATCGTTCGGCCCACCAGCGAAGAAGTTGAGGCCACGATTCTTGGGCCCGGGCGACGTTGCCGTGAGGAATCCGCCGCCGGTCGCTCCGTACTTGACGGCAGTGAATGAGGTTCCCGTCGAGTCGGTCCAGTCCGGGACGGGAACTACGTGGCCATTGCCACTCCCCGCGCCTTGCTCGGCGCCACCGTTGATAATCAAGTTCTTCGTCGAAGCCGCGCCCGCTGGGACGCCGTTGACGACAACGATGCCTACCGACGCAACGAGACCCGCCAACGAGATGACCGCAGTCCGCTTCATGGTCCACCCCCGAATCACTCGATGCACCCACGCTACCCAAGCAAAATCTGAATTACCTCTGGGCAACGGTTCCGGACTTCGCTGACGTGGCGACCGAACGAGCCCTCCCGCGAGGGCGTCCTCGCTGCACAGTCAGCGCCTTCGCGTGGACCGGCCTCCATTTCTCAGACCACTCCAAGGACCGATGCCCGAGCGTCCATGAAGTTGGACGGTGCAGGTAGGCGCAGCAGGACGCGACCGATTTCTCAAGAAACGCCCGTCGCGGGTGGCGACTCCGTGGATGAGACGAGGCCCCGTGGTGAGCTCGACACACTTGCCGTGCAGCGGAGTGGCCGCCAGGGCCGCCTCAGCTCCAACTAGGTCATGGAACCATTCGGCGTTGCGCGGTGCGGCGATCGTAGTCACCGGTGCAGGTGTAGACGTCGTCATACCAGTGCGCACGCGTGCGTTAGTAGGCGATCCGGTCAGACCGCGTCGTCCCGGACACCGGGCTCGCCGAGATCCGACTCGACCTTTCGGCGAACGAAATGAGCCGGTGTCGCGCCCGATGTGGACACATCGAACAGCATGACGCAACGCCGCATCGGTGTGTACCGGCCGCCGAATGCCAACAGATACTCGGGCAATTCCGTCATCACAAGCAGCCGAGAGCTCCACGGCAGCTGGTTGCCGCAGCAGGACGACGGGTGACCGATGTCGTCGTCTTCGGACTTGAAGCCAGCGGGAAGACGTGTGTTAGCGTCAGTCCCGCAGTTGCAGGTGGTTCAACGGGGAAGCCGGTCAAAGTCCGGCACTGGTCCGCAGCCGTGGGTGGTTGAACAAATCGTTCGCCACAAGTCGGAATGCCGTGAAACCACTGAAGTGGGTCCGTATCCGTCGAGAAATGCGGCAAGGACCCGGGTGGTCTCCTCTGGTTGTACGACGGGACCTTTCGGGTTCTCTGCCCGGAATTGGAGTCATCCCATGAGGTTCCAGCGAATCCTCACACCAGCAGCCCTGGCGGCCTGCGCAACCTTGGCCCTTGTCGCGGTACCGACAACGGCCGGAGCGTCATCGCCGCCCGCTTTACCGCAGCCCGTCTCCGCGCAGGCAGGAGCCACGTGGCTCGTCGGTCAGTTCACGCCACAGGGCTTCATCCCGTCGCAATCCGATCCGGAAACGGCGGACCTGTCGGCCACGGCGAACAGCATCTTGGCTCTGGCCAGTGCCAACACCGACCCGAGCCTGGCCGCGACGGCGCTCTCGTTCATGGAATCCAACGTCGACGCCTACGTCACGCAAGACGGGACCGACGGACCGGGACAGCTCGCGCTGCTGATACTCGACGCCCACGCCTTGGGCGTCTCGCCGACGTCGTTCGGAGGCACCAACCTGGTATCCCGGCTCCAGGCAACCGAGGAGGCGTCCGGAAAGAATGCCGGACTCTTCGGCACCAAGTCTCAGGTGAAGAACTTCCAGGCCGGCGTCTTCGACCAGGGGCTCGCCCTGGCCGCTCTGGCCGCGGCTGGGGACACCGGTGGCCCCGCGATCAAGGCGGCCGAGTCGTGGTTGCTCGGCCAGCAGTGCGCTGACGGCGGATGGACAAGCTACGAGTCGGCGAGCAATCCGTGCGATGGATCGCCCGCTGACTTCGAAGGGCCCGACACGAACTCGACCGCACTTGCCATCGAAGGGCTCTCAGCCCAGGGCGACCTGGGCGGCTCGGCGAACACCAACGCACACGCGTTCCTCGTCCACGCCCAGGACACCGACGGCGGCTGGGGACTCGAGCCGAACACGACCACAACGCCTGGGTCGACCGACCCGGACTCCACGGCACTTGTCCTACAGGCCATCCTCGCTCTGGGGGATTCGCCGACCCAAAAGCCGTTCGTCAAGAACGCCAACCCGGTGTCGGTGTTGGAGTCCTTCCAGTCGACTTCGGGGGCCGACCAAGGGTCATTCAGCTTCCCCGGCATCAGCGGGCCGAACCTGCTCTCGACCTATCAAGCGGTGCCGGCGGTCGCCGGGGTCGTCTTTCCCTTCAATCTCTTCGTGACGACAACGTCCCTGCCCGGAGGAACCTTCAAGCAGCCGTACAAGGCCAAGCTCAGGGCAAGTGGCGGGAATGCCCCGTACACGTGGTCCGTCGAGAGCGGTTTTGGCACCCTGCCAACGGGGCTCACCCTGAACAGTACAACGGGCGCGATCTCCGGCAAGCCGAAGAGCACCGGCACCTCGACCTTCGTCGTGGAGGTCACCGACACCAAGACGGCATCGCAGCCGCAGCACGACAACGTCGGCTGGGCGATCCTCTCGATCACCACCTCATCGAGCTGATCAGGATGAGCCGCGGGGACAGAGACCCCTCGCCGCAGGGAGGGGGTCTCTGTCCCGATGCTCGCGGAAGCGGACTGAGTTCGCACCGAGTGCAATCTTCGGATCGCTTCGAGCCGGCCTCGCTTCTGTTGTGTGAGTGTTGTGAATGAGCGGTCCCTGCACGTTTCGTGCCTGAAACGTCTTTGTTCCTTTGATCTTCACATGCACGACGCGTCTCTCAACGTTCAGAGGGATACGGCGCGATGTACTCAAAGTGGTTGCGGCTCGAGCGCAAGGTCGTCGCATTTGGTGCGCAGTCGGCTCGACGTTTCACTCGTGTGAGCGACGATGAAGTCACCAGCCCATTGACGAACGAACATGATGACTGGCTACACTTGCGGCGGCGAAGCAACTCAAGCAAGGCGGTCGCGACGGGGTCCCCGTCCGGCACATTCACACTCACACTGGACGTACAGACATGCGCAGTTTCGCACGGACACGTGTTCTTTCTCTCCCCCTTCTGGCAGCGCTCTCGATTTTGGTTGCCACGGTCGGCGTGCTTGTCGATGGAGCTCCGAGCGGTGCCTCGGTGATCGCCGTCGGCCGAGGCGTCCTCGTCCTTCCCAACGGTCCGCCGGCGCAAGTGCCGGCAGACCTACAGAGCAACGATTTCATTGAGATGTTCACCGAGAGGACCGCGTTCACGCTGCCCTCGTCGTTGTCGGTCGATGTCACCCCGGGCAGCACGTTTCCCTCAGCGTTTTACAGCGATGACAATGTTGATCCGAGCGCAGTGCCGGCGGGTACTCCGATCGACAGCTACTTCATGTGCTCCAATCCCATCGGAAGACCACATTCGCTCTTCCCGTACTCGGGAACAGTTTCCTTCAGCACTCCGATACTTGGAGTGATGATCCTCACGGCAACGTTGGCCTCTACCTCTGCGGCCGTCGGTGCTCCGAACACGAACTACAGGATCAGCGGTGCAGATGGGCTCGAGGAGGGCGACACTGTGCGGTTGGTGCAGCCGACCACCATCAGCATGAGTTTCAACACCTACGCCGAGGTCGACTGCATACGGGTCATCACGGCCGCCACTCCGAGCACGAGCTCAGGCACTACCGGCGGCGGCGTCGGCGCCGGCGGCCCGAACAGCGTCGGCTACACCGAGGTGGCGTCTGACGGAGGGGTCTTCGACTTCGGCAGCCCCTTCTACGGTTCGATGGGCGGCCACCCGCTCAACGAGCCGATGGTTGGTGGAGCGCAGGTCGCGGGGCAGCCGGGCTACTGGGAGGTGGCGTCGGACGGCGGCGTGTTCTCCTTCGGGGACGCAGGCTTCTACGGCTCAACGGGTGGAACGCCGTTGAACGCCCCGATCGTGGGCATGGCCTCGACTCCCGATGGGCTTGGGTACTGGCTGGTGGCCTCCGACGGCGGCATCTTCTCGTACGGCGACGCGGCGTTCTACGGGTCCCGTGGGGGCAAGAAACTGAACGCTCCCATCGTCGGCATGGCTTCGACACCGGACGGCAAGGGCTATTGGTTGGTCGCGTCCGACGGCGGCATCTTCTCCTACGGAGACGCGTCCTTCTTCGGGTCAACCGGTTCCATCAGATTGAACGCGCCGATCGTGGCCATGATGGCCACGCCCGACGGCGCGGGCTACTGGCTGGTGGCCACCGACGGCGGCATCTTCAACTACGGCGACGCAACGTTCTATGGCTCAATGGGCGGGCAGCCACTCAACAAGCCGATGGTGGGAATCAAGACGACCGCCGACGGGCTCGGCTACTGGACGATTGCCTCGGACGGCGGCGTGTTTTCGTTCGGTGATGCGGGTTTCCTCGGATCAATGGGCGGAAAGCCGCTCAACAAACCGATCGTGGGTGCCTACTGACGACGGAGTGACCTTTGCTCGTCGTTCGGCCGGGCTCGAACGATTCGCGACGACGCTCACTCCCAGACCAACATGAGATCCTTGACGTGCCTGAGTCCCGCCGAGTACTCGAGGTCCTCGTGCCCAGGCTTGATGCTGTACTCCGGGATGCGCTGATGCCACTCACGTAAGGTGACTCGGAGCTCGCGCCGGGCGAGGTGGCTCCCCAGACAGCGGTGGACACCGCCTCCGAACGCGATGTGCCGGTTCTCCTCGCGGTCGAAGCGCACGTCCGTGCCGTCGGCAAAGATCACCGGGTCCACGTTGGCCGCGCCGTAGCTCACGACCACGGCCGTCCCCTTGCTGACCCGCTGACCGTTGGGCAGTTCGGTGTCCTCGAGGGCCACCCGGGGTACGCCGGCAGGGACGGGCGACTCCCAGCGCAGAAGCTCCTCGACCGCCGAGGGAATGACCGCGGGGTCAGCGACGATCTGGCGACGGTGCTCGGCGTTCTGGGCCAGGAATGCGTAGAAACAGGTCAAAGAGTCGCTAACCGTGTCGAGTCCGGCGATCAGGAACAGGAAGAGGATGTCCAGGACCTCGTCGGTGGACAGCCGGTCCCCGTCGATCTCGGCAGCCAGAAATCCCGAGATGACATCGTCTCGCGGTGACCGCCGCCGGTCTGCGATCACGTCGCCGAAATACTCGTAGATCTCCTGGCCGGTGGCCGCCTGGACGGCACGCCTGGCCTCGGGATCGAGCCCGGCATCGGGATCGATCTTGTCAGGATGCAGAATGCCGTCGCGCAGGTGGATGAAGTGGGTCAGCTGCTCCTCGGGCAGACCCATCAGTCCGAGGAACACGGACGATGGCAGCAGCTCGGCGAACTCCTCGCTGAAGTTGCACTCGCCGCGGTCGACGAACGAGTCGATGAACCCGTTGACTCGTCGTGTGATGTCATCCTCCTGTGCCTCCATCTTGCGGGGTGCGAAGAGCGGGTCGAGGAGCTTGCGGTACTTGGCGTGCAGCGGCGGGTCCACATTCAGCGGGATCAACGGACGGACGTTCCCCATGCCCATCTCGACCCGGGACGAGAACTGTTGGTGGTTGCGGAGAACGTGGTCGGAAGTGGCCCGATCGAAGCTGAGGGCGAAACCCTCACCCATCTCCACGAAGCCTCCTCTTCGTATCATTTCGATGTAGCCGGGTTGGGGAGCCCTGAGGTCGGTCATGGAAGCCATCGCCAATTCGGCGTCATCCTCCGAGTGCCTTCCGACCTTGGCCACGTCGTGGGTCGATGTCCTGTCGGCCACGTTGGCCCCCCTTCTCTGGTCCTCGACCGAGATTAGACAGCGCGGAGGGCTCCCGTGTCGCCCGCCGCCTCGCTGGCGGGCACGACCCGATTCCCAGCCGATACCTTCCACGGGTGAGGGCCGGCCCCAAGACGGCCCGGTCGGGATTCGGGAGGGTACCGAGATGGACGACGCCGAAGCGATCAAGCGGCTCAAGGCCCGCTACTGCCGCTACATGGATACGAAGGACTGGACGGGGTACCGCGCCTGCTTCGCCGATGACGTCACCATGGACACCACCGACTCGGGGGGCAATGTGATCACCGGCGCTGATGCCTTCTTGACCTTCCTGACCGCAACGATCGGCGACGCCGTCACGGTGCACCAGTGCCACACTCCCGAGATCGACATCACCTCGGCGACCGAGGCGACCGGGATCTGGGCGATGGAGGACATGCTGCGCTTTCCCAACGGGTCAGAGCTCCACGGGTACGGCCACTACCGCGAGCACTATGAGAAGACCGGTGGCGAGTGGCTGATCAAGGCTTCCACGCTGACCAGGTTGCGCCTCGACTTCACCGTCCCACCGGCTTCGTGAGTCCGGCGATGGTGACGGGCGCACCCCGTCAGAGGGCCGGCGCCGGTCAGGACGAAGGACAGGAGCCGGGCGTCACCGAGACGTAGACCTCGGCGGGCGTGCCCACCCTCTGCACGCGAAGGTGCGTGGCGCCGGGTGGCGACACGACCTTGCCCCCCTTGACCGCGGCGCACCAGCCGTTCGGATAGTGCTGGGCGGCCGCCACGTTGATGATGGTCTGGCCCCGGGCCGAAAGACTGGGTGTGTAGGCCATGGAGAAGGCGGAGGTGAAGGGGTTGAAGAGCACGGCGTTGGCCACGCCCGCCACCTCCTGGGGATACGTGCGCGAGAGCACCATGACGATCGGCGAGTAGGTCCCGTTTGGGAGCTCGAGCCCCTCGGCCGACGAGCCGGTGGGGTCGTCGTAGTACTTCCAGGCCCAGTAGATCCATCCGACCGTGCTCAATCCCGCCCATTCGACGTCGAAGCCGGCCAGGGGCACGCTGTTGGTGGCGCCGAACTCGCTCATGATGATGGCAGGACCGGTCGGCTGGTCGGCCGAAGCCATGGACAGCCGTGTCACATCCTGTTCGGACGCCGACGTCTCCTCGGACTGGAGGCACTTCAAGAGGTTCGTCGGATCTCCCGTGACCGGGCTCCGATCTCCGCAGTAGTCATGGAAGTTGAACACGATGCGCGGGAAGGGAATTGGCCCGAGCTGGGACGGGACGTTGCCCCCCGTCACCCAGTAGATATCGGGTTCGACATAGATCAGGTGCTTGTGGTCGATCGACTCGATGGTCGGCACCACGCCGTCGTTGGGATCATCGGGCGGGCAGACCAACGGCGTCTGGCCGTTGGCCAGGAAGCCCGTGTTGGCCTTGCCGGTGTAGAAGCACTCCAGGTTCTGGGTGAACGTGGACTCCGCGGCCTTGGTGGTCGAGGTCGAGAACGGCTCGTTGTAGGGGTCGTACCCGATCACCCACCGGTCGTTCTTGAAGTAGTTGGCCACGGTGGCCCAGACCTGGTCGAACTGGCCCTGGAGATCACCCACCACGTCGTTGCGCCAGAAGTGTCCCACCGCCGTGTCGAGCTGCGGATTCGAGTAGTTGTTCGACCAGCGGCCACCTTTGGGCACGATGGGCACGTTGTTGGTGCAGACCGCCCACTCTGGAGCGCCCTCGCCCCGGAACAGCTTGTCGTAGACGTCCTGGTGCATGTCGAGCAAGGTGTAGATGCCGTGCCGGGCCAGGAGATTGACCGTGGCCTTCACGTGGGCCAAGTAGGCGTCGGCGACCGCCTTGTCGAACTCGTGCGGATCCCCCGGTGTCCCCTGCGTGCAGATCTTCGGTTGGTTGGGTCCACCTGAACCGGGTTCGAGTCCCTGCCACTCGATGCCGAGCCTGACCACGTTGAAGCCGAGCTGCTGCATGTGCTCGGCGTCGGTGACGTCGAAGTTCCACGGCTTACCCGGGTCCGGATAGGCGATGTAGGGGGCGTGCTTGTACACCACGTTCACCCCGTGGAGGATCACCATCCGGCCGCTCGAGTCGTACATATACGGACCGCCGGGAGAGCTCAGATAACTGGGAACACCGGGCGTCGAACCCGACGAGGTCGCGCTGGAGCTTTGCTGGTACACGGTGCCAGGCCCGCTCAGCGCCACGATGTGGGGGCTCAGCGCATTGAGGTTGGGCCCGGTGGCCACGTGCGGCGTGCCCGAGCCTTTCTGGCCCGGCCTGAGCCGGCCGCTGGGTGTCGACGTTGTCGATCCGTGGGTAGTCGGCGTGTTCGAGGTACTCGACGTCGTGCTCCCACCGTGGGTCGTTGTCGTGGCGCTCTGGCTCGTCGTCGTGGTGGCGTGTGCCGTGGTCGTCGTGACGGGGTGGGTGGTGCTCGTGGTCGTCGGGGGCGGGACGGTCGTCGTGGTCGGGCTGCCGGTGGTTGGCGGCGAGGTGGAGGTGGTGGTCGCTCCGGCAACGCCCACCGTCCCCACGAGCGCGGCCATGGCCGCCAGGGAACTGACGGAAACCCGGATCAGGCGCCGACCAAGTGGTCTGGCTCCCAGCTCAGGCGCGGGCACGGCCGCTCCTGCCAGTGCGGGAGCACCACTGGTGGTGACGCGTCGATCTGTCATGTGGCTCGGGCACGGTGTGGTTGATGTCCTGCTCCGGACGCAGGCAACCCCATGGTGGTCCGCTGCGACAGGTAGGCGCTGGCGCACACCCTCCGGGGCGTCACGCCAAGAGAGGTTGGCCGCTGTGGCGGCAACGTACCACGGGCGTTGCGTGCAGCCGCATTCGCCTCGTGCCCGGCCGCCACCGGCCGCGGACCGAGGCCGCGTCAAGCTGGGAGCAAGCTGAATCACGACAGGGCACCCCTTCAGCGGCCTGGTCCTGCCCCCGACGGTGGCGCGATCGCACCTGCCATAGTCTCGACGCCCGGAGCAATGGGGACCGTCAGGATCAGCCACGACGACAAGGTGGGCACGATCGCCTTGGACAACATGGCGAAGCGCAACGCGCTCGGGGAGACGACGGTGCGTGCGATGCTCGAGGGCCTCGCCCAATTCGAGCGCGAAGGCATCCGGGCTGTCGTTGTGCGCACCGCAGAACCGGGCCACGTGTGGTCGGCCGGACACGACATCGACGAGCTGCCCATCAGGGGCATCGATCCCCTTCCCTTCGCCGACCCGCTCGAGGAGCTCCTGCGGGCAGTCCGTTCCTTTCCCGGCGCCGTCATCGCCATGATCCATGGCACGGTGTGGGGCGGCGCCTGCGACCTCGTTCTCAACTGCGACATGGTCGTCGGGGACGACACGGCGGCGTTCGCAGTGACGCCGGCCCGACTGGGACTGCCCTATTCCGCTTCGGGCGTCCAGTACTTCTTGGCCCGGCTGCCGCTCAACGTGGTGAATGAGCTCCTGATGACGGCGGACCTGATCTCGGCCGAGCGCGCCCTCGGCGTCGGCATCATGAACCGCCTCGTCTCCGAGGACATGCTCGAGACCGCGACCTACGAGCTGGCCCGGCAGGTACGCAGCCGATCGGGCGACGCCATCCGCGCCTACAAGCTCCAGGCCACCGCCATGGTGCGTGCCGTCGCCCTCTCCGCCCAAGACTCGCAGTGGATCAACCAGCTCCGCCACGAGGTGTACTCCGGACCGGACTATGCCGAGGGCATCGCCGCCTTCAAGGAGAAGCGTCCTCCGAAATTCGGCTAGCTACACGTCGGTCAACGAGGTCTCGGTGATGCCGAGCGCTCGCAGCGTCCGACCAAGGCCGAGGAAGGCGGACAGACAGATCGTCAGGTCGAGAATCTCCGGGTCGGTGAAGACACCGCGCAAGCGCCCGATGAACTCGTCGTCGATGCTGGTGTGGTCGAGGGCGAACCGCTCGGCGTAGGCCACGGCCAACTGCTCCTGCTCGCTCAGCTCGTCCTGGTCCGGGGTGCCGACCGCGCAATAGAAGTCCTCTTCGAGACCTTGCTCCTTGACACTGTCGGCCCGGAAGCCGAGGCAGACGGTGCACTCGTTGAGTTGCGCGATCCGCATGCGCGCCGCCTCCCGGACGCGTACGGGAAGGATGCTCTTGTTGTAGGCCGCGTCGACCAGCCGCATGGCCGCCGTACCGAGTGCGGGTTGCAACGACCAGATCTGCACGGCGTCTCCACCCTCTCCGGGCGGGATGTCCAGACGGGCCACAAAGCCAGTGTACGCCGGCGCCCGGCAGTCGGCCGAGGCCCCGCGCTCACACCAGCGCGGCGCGCTGCTGCACGAACAGGTCGGCCGAGGCAGTCAGGTCGACCTGCACCTGGCTCTGGGACTCGAGCAGCTGGTCGGCCCACAACATCTGCAGGGTCACACGGATCCGGTCGAGCCGGCGCTCGGACCGGGCCTCCTCGAACGCCGTGCGCAAGACGTCGTGCAGCAGCCGATCGTGGTCGGGCGGGGGGTCGAGCGAGTCGCGCCGCTGGGCCAGAAGCTCGGCGAACTCCTCGTACCACCGATGGTACGACGCGTAGGAGTCCCGGAGCACCGCGCCCGCCGTAGCCACGGACTCCATCTCCGGCTGGCCATCGGCCGGCGGCAGCGCGGGGAGACGAGCCAGCGTGTAGGCGGCCAGCCGGATGCGGTTGGCTCCGGTGAACAGCTGCGAGACGGTCTCGACGGAGACCACTTTGGCACCGCGCTCCGCGAAGAACTCGCGGAAGGCGTCGTCGAGCAGCAGGTAGGTGCTGTGGGATGCCCGCTGTCCGGGCTCGGTGTCGACCTGGCGCGTCGTTATGGTGAGGCGGTCGACCGCGTCCGACAGGTAGCCCGAATTGGCGACGAAAGCCGCCGACAGGGCACGCCCTAGGGCGGCCGTGGCCCCGCGGGGCCAGAAGAGCACGCCCACCACCACAGACACGGCACACCCGATGGCCACGTCCTCGATCCGGGTCAGGCCGACCCTCCATCCGGTCGGCTCAATGATGTTGAACAGGATCATCACGACCAGGGTGAAGCCGGCCTGACCGGCCGCGAAGGAGATCATCGCCGGCGCCACGCCCGAGACGAGCACGGCCAAGGGCAGCAGGAACCACAGCAGGATCCAATGATCGGAGACGCCGATCATGATCACCGAACCGATCAGGAAGCCGACGGCCGTGCCCCCGATGGCCCGCAAAGCGGTGGCTCCCGTCCCGAGCGCGTTGGTCCGCAGCACCGACAGCGTTCCCAGGACGACCCAGAAGCCGTGCGACACGTTGGTCACCTCCACCACTGCCACCGCCAGGGCCAGGCCGGCCGCACCCCGGACGGCGTTGCGAAACCAGACCGAGTGGAACGACAGGTGCGAGAAGAGGTGCGCGGCAAAGTTGCGCGACGTGGACTCGCCCATCCCGAGGCGCTGATCGACCACGGTCGGCGCACCAGCCGCGGCCAGGGCAGCGTCGGACACCATCTCGGTGGCGATGCCCAGCGCTCGGGAGTGGAAACCCGGGTCGAGGGCCGAGGCGAATTCGCCACCCGGGGCGCCCAGGACGTCTACGGGCTCCCGGTCGAGGATCTTCGAGACGTCTGCCTCGAGCTCGTCACCCATCAACGCATTGAGGTGATCGACCGAGTCCTGCAGGGCACGGATGAGCGTGGGATCGTCGACGGGATGGGCGTTTTCGTCACAGACCAGCGCCGCGCTGCGCCGCAGCGTGTCCGCGGCCGACGCCAACACGGCCCGCACTTCTGGTTCGAGATCCATGGTCTGGCTGCTGCTCAGCGTCGAGTTGTTCGCCACCCATTCGACACGGCCCACCAGTTTGGAGAGAGCGACGGCCGTGGACGCCGTGCTCGTCGGCGGATAGGGCGTGGCCTGGAATTGGCGGCGCAGGAGCCCGAGCTCGGTCGTCAGGCTGTCGTGGGCGTCCCCATCGGGCTGGCCCGCCGCGTGCGCATCCGCCACCCGGGCCACCGCGGCCAACGCGGCCGCAAGCCGGGTCCGCAGCGTGTCGTGCCATGGGGTGGGCCAGACGAACATGCAGGCCGGAATGCAGACGACCGCGGCCAGCGTCCAGCCGAGCAGACGCGGCCCGATCTGCGAGGGAGGCGCGGCGACGGCCACCGGCAGCACGAAGATCAGCAGCGCCGCCGTGGACGCCGTGGCCGCCTGCGGCATCACGATGCCGGCGAAGAGCACCAGAAAACCCACCACCGCCATGGCGGCCACCGCCGCCACCTTGTGGGTCGAAGCCAGCGTGCCCAGCGCAATGAACCCACAGCCGACCGCGAACAACACCAGGTAACTGGCAAAGCGCACCCGCGGGCGCCCCGCAAAGTCGACCAACAGGAGCAGTGCGAAGGACCCGAAGGCGGTGAAGAGGTCGATCTGAACGTTGCTGAAGGCCGCGTGGGCCACGCCGAAGATGGCCGGTATGACCACCGCCGCCCGGACCGAGCGCTTGATGGTGAGGTAGTCGGGGTCCTTGGTCCGGATCCAGCCGCGCAGGCTCCTCCGATCGGCCACATCCGTCGTGGCGGAGGGTGCAGCCGTGTTCGTCACGCCGGCCCGCCCATCACGATCCTCTTGGGCAGGTCGTGCCCTGGCCCCGTCAGCTCCGGAGTGCGATCGGCCGGACGTTCGTCAGAGGCCACGCCCCGAGATCGTAGACACCGATCTCCCTCGCTGGCTGCTGACCTGGGTGGGACCGGGAGCGGACGAATCCGTCCCGCTCAGTCCAGCTCGGCCAGGAGCTTCCGACAGCGCTGGGCGTCGCTGCTCAGCTTGGAGGCGAACGTGTCCATGCGGGCCAGCTTGGACCTGATCTGCTCGGCCAACGACTCGTTGAGCACGGCGGCCTCCTGCAGGGTCGCCTTCTGCTCGGCCCGCGCCTTCTGGCTCGTGCCCCCCTTGGTCGCCCGGTAGGTGGCCCGCAATTGGTCCAGCCTGGTCTCGAGCGAGAGGAATTCCTTGATCTCGTCGAGGTTCATCCCGAGCACCTCGCGCAGCTCCAAGATGCGCTCCAGGTGGGCCACGTCGTCTGGCGTGTACCGACGCTCGCCCCCCGGCGTGTAGAGCGACGGGGTGAGCAGGCCCAGCTCCTCGTAGTAGCGGAGGGTACGGGCCGAGACGCCGGCCCGGGTCGCCGCGTCGCTGATCCGGATCCCGCCCTCGCCCACCTCGAGGGGCGGCGCCTCGTCCGGGGCGTGAGGTGTGGTCGTCACAGGCACGTCAGTCCACCAGCAGAGGCTCGGTCTCGGCAATGGCCTCTTGGGCCGAGACGTGCTCTGCGCTCCCGACGGGGATCTCCTCGCCCATCGCCGGGTCGTCCTGGTAGTGGTACTTGCCGCCCCGCAACAGGGAGGCGACCGCGCCGAGCAGGCACACGGCGGCGGCGAAGACGAAAGCCTCGGTGAGCCCCTTGTGGAAGGCGGGGGCGATCAGGTGGGGAAAGAATTGCCGGCTCGTCACATACGAGGCGGTGGCGTGGGGCAGATGGCCCAAGGCAGGACCCAACAGCACCTGGATCGGGTTGTAGCCCAGGAAGGCAGCGAAGAGGCTGCCCACTGGCGGGAGGTGCGAGGCCTTGGTGGCCACCGCGGTGGGCACGCCCTGCGCGGTCAGCCCGTGGAAGAGGGCACCGGGCAGGCTGGCCGCCAGCCCGAGGATCATCAGGGTGAAGAAGATCCCGATGGAGAGCACCTGGGCCGACGAGTTGAAGGTCCCCGCCATGCCGGCGCCCGAGCCGCGCTGGTTGGCCGGCAGGCTGTTCATGATCCCTGTCTGGTTGGGCGCCACGAACATGCCCATGCCGACGGAGTTGAAGAAGATCACCACGGCGAATCCGGCGTAGGGGAAGTTGACCGGCAGGGTGATCAGCAGGATGAAGGAAAGGGCGGCGATAACCAGCCCGCCCGTGGCGAAGGGACGGGCGCCGTAGCGGTCGGCCAGCAGACCGCTGAGCGGGGCCGAGAGCAGGAGTCCGATGGTCAGCGGGATCATGTAGATACCGGCCCAGAGCGGAGTCTGCTCGAAGCTGTAACCGTGCAGGGGCAACCAGATGCCCTGCAGCCAGATGACGAGCATGAACATGAGGCCACCCCGACTCATGGACGCCAGGAAGCTGGCCACGTTGCCGGCCGTGAAGGCCCGGATGCGGAAGAGCTGGAGGCGGAACATGGGGTGGGCCACCTTCGTCTCGATGATCCCGAACACCACGAGGATGGCGGCGCCCCCGATCAACTCCGCCAGCACGATGGGACTCGTCCACCCCATGGTGTGGCCGCCGTAGGGCAGCAACCCGTAGGTGATGCCGATCAGGATC
This sequence comes from uncultured Acidimicrobiaceae bacterium, assembly GCA_963840435.1. Lineage (GTDB taxonomy): Bacteria > Actinomycetota > Acidimicrobiia > Acidimicrobiales > RAAP-2 > Bog-473. The sequence goes on from CAWIYY010000010.1 coordinate 353,949, forward strand.
AAGACCAGCCCGACGGCGAAGGTGGAGTTGCCGAGCCAGTCGATCTTGGCGGGGACGCGTGCGCTGTGGTCGACCAGCTTCACGTAGGCGAAGAGCGTGCCGAGAACGCCGACCGGGACCGAGACCAAGAAGACGAGGTGCCACTCGACCGGAGCGAGCAGGCCGCCCAGGACCAGCCCGACGAAGGACCCGGCGATGGCCATCGTGTTGTTGATGCCGAGCCCGAGCCCGCGCTTGTCGGCCGGGAAGGCGTCCGTGATGATCGCCGAGGAGTTGGCGAACAGCATCGCCCCACCGACGCCCTGGCCGATCCGCATCACGATCAACCACAGGGCGCCCTCCGTGCCCTTGAGCCAGGTCACGGCGAGGAGGAGGGAGAAGAGGGTGAAGACGGCGAAGCCGAGGTTGAAGATCTTCACCCGGCCGAACATGTCGCCCACCCGGCCCAGGGACACCACCAGCACGGCCAGGACGACCATGAAACCCAGGAGCATCCAGAGCAGGTAGCCCGTGTTGCCCGGGGTCAGGGGATTGAGGCCGATGCCCCGGAAGATGTCTGGCAGCGAAATCAGGACGATCGATTGGTTGATGAAGACCATCAACGTGCCCAGGGTGACCGTGGCGAGGGCGATCCATCGGTAATTGGACGGTTCGACGGCCGTGTCGATCAGGGACCCCCGGGCGCGGCCGTTGCTGGCAGGCGAGGTCGTGGAGCTCATTGCCAGAAGTTTAACGTTAACGTCAAGGTACTAGAACACGGCGGGCGGAGGCCGGCCTGCCTCCGCCCGTTCGGGCAGGTCAGCCGCCTTGTGGGACCCCGACCGCTGGCACTGTGAGCGCCGCCTCGAAGACGGCGGCCACGTCCTGGGAGTAGGTCATGGCCATCCGGCTTCCGAGCTGGGTCACGGACATGAGCACCGAGAGCATCAGGGCCACCACCCCGTTTCCCACCAGCACGGGATCGATGTCGGGGCGCACCGCGCCGGCCGCCTGGCCGGTGCGCAGGCGCTCCGTGCACTCCTTGCGCAGCTCGTTGAGGGCGGGGATCTCGAGCACGCGCCCCGTGACGTCGGGTTCGAGCCCGGCCAGCAGGCGGCGGGCCAGAGGGTGGCGCTCCACCGCGTCGACCAGGGTGAAGATGAGCGTGTCGTGCCAGCGCCGGATGTCGGGCACCTCCATCACCGTGGCCAGGCCCTCTCCGATCACCGCCGCCGCGTCCTCGTCCACCGCCGCCAGAAACAGGGCCTCCTTGTTGGGAAAGTAGGCGTAGGCCACCGTGCCGCCCACCCCCGCATCCCGGGCGATATCGGCCACCGAGGTGGAGCGGAAGCCGTCTCGCCCGAACCGTTCGATGGCCGCCGCCAGGATGCTCCGGCGGGTCTGGATCCCCTTGGTGGGTCCTCCTTCGTCGGCTGGCGGCGGCACGGTTCCTCTTCCGAATAGAGTATTTGAGTAAATCCCTCATATACTTTACCATCCACCGGGTGAGCGGAGCGGGAGGCAGAGACGTGACACTGGCGACCATGAAATCCGGTGACACCCTCGCCGCGCCCGGCGACGGTCCCCAGCCCGAGCACCTCGACGTCCTCGTCGTCGGCGCCGGCCTCTCGGGAATCGGTGCCGCCCACTACCTCCAGACCGAATGCCCGTGGGCCAGCTATGCCATCTTCGAGGCACGCGGCTCCATCGGGGGCACCTGGGACCTGTTCCGCTACCCCGGCATCCGCTCGGACTCGGACATGCACACCCTGGGGTACTCCTTCCGGCCCTGGGACGGCGAGAAGTCGATCGCCGACGGAGATTCCATCCTCCAGTACATCAAGGACACTGCTGCCGAATCCGGCATCGACCGGCGCATCCGTTTCGATCACCGGATCGTCGCCGCCGACTGGTCCACCGACGAGGCGCGCTGGCGGATCACGGCGCGGCGCGGGGATGGCGCGACCTTCACCCTCACTGCGGGCTTCCTCTTCTCCTGCACGGGCTACTACCGCTACGACCACGGGTACCTGCCCGACTTCGATGGCATGCGCGAGTTCGAGGGGACCCTGATCCACCCCCAGCACTGGCCAGAGGACCTCGACTTCATCAACAAGCGCGTCGTCGTCATCGGGAGCGGCGCCACCGCCATGACGCTGGTTCCGGCCTTGGCCCGCTCGGCGGCCCACGTAACCATGCTGCAGCGCTCGCCGAGCTACGTCGCCTCCCTGCCGCAGCGCAGCCCCATCGCCGCGTTCTTCCGCAGAGTGCTGCCCCGGCAGTCGGCCGGCACGGCGGCCAAGTGGGCGCACGCGTTGATGACCCAGAGCTTCTACGCCGTGAGCCGCCGCTACCCCGAGCAGGTGAAGCGCTTCCTGCGCAAGGGTCTCGAGCGCGAGCTGCCCGCCGGGTACGACATCGACACCCACTTCACGCCGCGCTACAACCCATGGGACCAGCGTTTCTGCGCGGTGCCCGACGGCGACCTCTTCAAGGCGATCCGGGAGGGGAGCGCCTCCGTCGTAACCGACACCGTCGAGCGGTTCACCAGGACCGGGGTGCTGCTCAGCTCCGGCCAGGAGCTCCAAGCGGACATCGTGGTCACGGCCACCGGGCTCGAGCTCCTCTTCCTCGGTGGCATCGACCTGAGCGTCGACGGGGCCGCGGTGAACCCGGCCGGCCGGCTCACCTACAAGGGCATGATGATCGAAGGCGTTCCAAACCTGGCCGTCGCCATCGGGTACACGAACGCCTCGTGGACCCTCAAGTGCGACCTCACGTGCCAGTACGTGTGCCGCCTCCTCGATTTCATGCGCAGTCAGGGCCAGACCCAGTGCGTGCCCTGCAACGCCGACCCCGCGGTGTCCGACGGCGGGCCGCTGCTCGGGCTCACGTCGGGCTACATCCAGCGCTCGGCTCACCTGCTGCCCCAACAGGGCACCCGCCCCCCCTGGATGGTGCACCAGAGCTACCTGCGCGACTACCGCGCCTTGCGCATGAGCGAGGTCGACGACGGCGTCATGGAGTTCAGCCGTCCCGGCGTCCGGAGCGACGCCGTCACCGTGGCCTCGTGATCCGGACCCGGCGAGACGAGCCGGCATGAAGAACTTCACGGGGCGCGTGGCCGCCATCACCGGCGCCGGCTCGGGCATTGGCCGGGCGCTGGCCAAGGACCTGGCCCGGCGCGGCGCCCACGTCGCGCTGTGCGACATCGACGAGGGTGGGCTGGCGGAGACGGCTTCTCTGTGCGAAGGCCTCGGCGTGAAGGTCACGTCCCAGCGGGTCGACGTGGCCGACCGGGCTGCCGTCTACGCCTGGGCCGACCAGGTGATGGCCGACCACGGCCAGGTCAACCTGGTCGTGAACAACGCCGGCGTCGCCCTCGGGGCCACCGTCGAAGCCATGTCCTACGAGGACTTCGAGTGGCTGATGAACATCAACTTCTGGGGCGTGGTCTACGGCACCAAAGCTTTCCTGCCCTACCTCAAGGCCTCCGGTGAGGGCCATGTGGTGAACCTCTCGAGCGTGTTCGGGCTCGTCAGCGTGCCGTCCCAGTCGGCCTACAACGCGGCCAAGTTCGCGGTGCGCGGCTTCACCGACACCCTGCGCATGGAGCTCGAGATCGAGGGCGCCCCGGTCTCGGTCACCACGATCCATCCGGGTGGCATCAAGACAAACATCGCGCGCAACGCCCGCATGGATCCGAGCATGACCGAGACGGTGGGCGGCGGCGAGAAGGCACGGGCGGCCATGGAGCGCGTCTTCATCACCTCGCCCGAGAAGGCGGCCCGCCAGATCCTGGCCGCGGTGCAGCGTGACCGGCGGCGCGCCCTCATCGGACCCGACGCCAAGGTGATCGACTTCGTCTCCCGCCTGCCGGCTTCGCTCTACCAGAACGCTCTGGCTAGGGGAGCCCGCCGGGCCCGTCGCTGAGCGGCCCGGTCTCCCAGACCGGCGCATCGGAGAGCCCGAAACCAGCGCCGGCGTGTGGTGCGATGAGGTGGCCTGGCCGCCGCATCGAGGTTGCCTCCAGCTCTTCCGGCGGGCTCAGCTGCCCGCATACTGGACATTTACCTCTCCAGCGCCCCACAATCGCGGGCGTGGAATCACCCTCGTTGATCGTGACCCTGTTCCGCTGGCCCGGCGCGTTGCTGCGGCTGCCCACCACCGCGCTGACCGCCATGGATGCCATCAACGACATGGCCGAGCGGATGGACCGGCTCATGACGCTGCTCGAGCGGTTGGAGGGAGGGGTCAACAAGGCCGGGTCGGGCATCGACCTGGCCGCCCTGGGCATCTCGCACGCGGTGACCGGACTGGAGCAGGCCGTCGGCACGCTCGACGCATCGCTGCCCTCGCTGTCCGACTCGGCGTCGGCGCTGCGCGGCCTGACCGAACGCTTGAGCAGCGTCGCCATTGAGCTGGCCTCCGAGCTTCCGAAGGCGACGAAGTCGCTGCAAGAAATCTCCCCCGAGCTCTCCACCGTCGTCGGATTGCTCGACGAGCGCTTCGCCCACCTCGACGGGGTCGTCACCGAGCTGGCCCGGCTGGTGGAGGCCGTCGTGGGCACCATCCCCGGTATGCGCCGCGTCCTGCGCGCTAGTCCGCCCCCGGCCGACACGACCCCTCCGGCGGCCGAAGCCCGGCCGGCCTGACCACTTCGATTTCCCAGGAGTCCGCGCCATGGCCCAGAACCAACAAGCCGCACTCGACGTGGTACGGCGGACGTCCGTGCAGATCCATGACATCGGGACGGCCGTCTATCTCAGCCCCGACGTATTCGGGTGGGCGGCGGAGTGGGGCTGGACCAATCCCTTCTCCTTCTACTTCGCGGGGCGCGGCGGCATGCTGGGCGACGTCAGCCACGACGTGGTGACATCGGCCCTCGGGTGGTTCGAGCCCGATGCGGTCAAGGCGATGTACGGCGAGGGCGCGGCGGTCGCCGGCTCCGTACAGGCAGGGACACGCATGGCGGAAGCGCACTCGAAGTGGGGACGCAAGCACTTCGCCGGCGTCGAAGGACTCGAGGACCATGTCGCCGTGACCGAGGAACTGGTGGACGGCATCGAAGGTGCGGCCATCCCGCTGTTCGTGGGCTGGCGCAACGCGGCGCGCTGCGAGACGGCTGCGGGCCGGGCCGCCCAACTCATGCAGATGCTGCGCGAGTGGCGGGGCGGGCTCCACCTGGTTTCCACGACGGCCGTCGGTCTGACCCCTCTCGAGGCCATCCTCACCAACGAGGGCGAGGGCCAGGCGAAGTTCTTCGGCTGGACCGCACCCTTCCCCGACATCGAGTCGATCAGGGCCAAGCATGACGAGGCCGAGGCCATGACCGACCGCCTGTGCGCCCAGACCCTGGCCCAGGCACTGGACGAGTCGAAATTCGGTGCCTTCGAGGCAGCGGTCAGTACGCTCCGCGCCGCGACGCCCTGACCCCCGCCCCGCTCTCCCGTCCCGGAGAGGGCGGAAACCGGGAACCGGCTACAGTGAGGGACCGCCCGTCGGGAGGCCATAGGCCGTCCGGTGGGTGTACGGCGTAGCCGTTTCGGACCTGTGGTGCAGCTCGGAGTGCACGCCGCCCTGTCAAGGCGGAGGTCGCGGGTTCAAATCCCGTCAGGTCCGCCACCGAGATCCAGCCCGCCGGCGGCTGGCGGAACGAGGTGACCCGGTCGGGTAGCTCAGTTGGTAGAGCGCGCGCCTGAAAAGCGTGAGGTCACCGGATCGACGCCGGTCCCGACCACCGGGAAGCGCCCCGACCGGGGCGTGCCTTGTCTCGACTGTTCCATCAGACCGGAGATGACCGCTCTCTCGTGAAGCGTGAGGTCGCCTGGTCGACGCGTCTGACTCTCAGGAGTCCTCGTCTTCTGCAGCGAGGACGCTGGGGCATGCCGCACGAAGCGTCGTCGAGGAAGCCCCGGCACTGAGTTGGATCGTCGGTCAGACTGCGTGTCCCATGAGCCGTCCAGACACGAAGTACGTGGCCGTCGGGGATGCTGACGTTGCCTACCAGGTCCTCGGAGAAGGACCCTCCGACCTCCTGTTCTTCATCGGACTTGGCAGCAACGTCGAGATGGCGTGGGAAGACCCAGACATTGCCGACTTCCTCAGACGGCTGGCGTCGTTACGCCGCTTGATCCTTCTTGATCGACGAGGCACAGGGGCATCTGACGGTGTGCCGCGTCACGCCATACCGACATGGGAAGAATGGACGGAGGACATCGAGACCGTCCTCAACGCGGTCGACTCCGAGCGGACATCGATCCTCGCGACGGTCGACGCTGGCCCGATCGCGATCCTCTACGCCGCTGCACATCCCGAACGGGTCGATTCCCTGGTGTTGTGCAATACCACTGCCCGATATCTGATCGCCGACGACTATCCGATCGGCATGACACCTGAGGCACTCGATTTCGTCATCGAGTTCCTCCGGACCCACTGGGGTACGCCGGAGTTCCTCTCCCTTGCTGGTGCCGCTGGCCCGGAGGACCCAGTTCGCCGCGATGCCCTGGCTCGGCTCTTCCGGTCGTCGGTCACCCCCAGAACCGCGGCGGCACAGTACGACTACCTGCTTCGCAACCTCGATGTGCGCCCAGTGCTACCGCTCCTCCGCGCGCCGACACTGGTCCTCAGCGCGGACAATCCAAGCTTTCTTCCCATTGCTCATGGGCGCTATGTGGCCGAGCACATTGAAGGGTCCAAGTTCGTCGCGCTACCGGGCAAGGACATGTTGATCTTCGGTCAGCGGGACGTGGTCTTCGACGAAGTGGCCGAGTTCTTGACCGGCACGAGACCCGTACTCGACATCGACCGGGTACTGGTATCTGTACTCTTCACCGATATCGTCGGATCGACCGAGCGTGCAGCATCACTCGGTGATCAACGCTGGCGGTCTCTGTTGGATCGGCATGATCAAATTGTCCGCGAACAACTGCGGATATTCCGAGGTCGGGAAGTCAATACGACGGGAGACGGCTTCGTCGCCTCATTCGATGGTCCGGCTCGAGCTATTCGTTGTGGCCAGGTGATCGTCGACACCACCCGAGCCCTCGATATCGAGCTCCGGCTGGGTCTCCACACGGGTGAGTGCGAAGTGAGAGGCGACGATCTCGGCGGCCTCGCAGTCCACATCGCCGCTCGGATCGGTTCTCTGGCATCACCGAACGAGGTCCTCGTCTCGAGCACCGTCAAGGATCTCGTGGTCGGCTCGGGTATCGAGTTCCAGGATCGCGGGAGCCACGAGCTGAAGGGCGTACCCGGGAGTTGGCACTTGTTCCGCGTCGAGAGCTGACCTGATCGTTCGGGGCCGCCCAGACACGGCGCTGGCGGAAGAGAGTGGCTGGACCAGCTCGTGTGCGCGGTGTACGATACTGAGTATGCTACCTAGGATAGGGCGGCGGTGACCGAGCCCCAGGCCGGCGGAGTCTCGCTCGAACGACCGACCCACCGTCGCACAACATGGCGCACCGGATCCCGCGTTGCGGTCCATCTCGGTCTGTTGTGCACCGCTGCGGCCTCACTCGCGACGCTGCAACTCCTGCACGTGCGGGTCGCCTATCACGCCGATGTCGGACTCGCGTTCGTTGGGCTGGTGGTCGTGCACCTGGCTCAGCGACGCCGGACCCTCGCCCGGATGGCGACCCAGCTCGCCCGGGCCCGAGTGTTCGCCGAACGGAGGATCCGACTTGCCCTCTCGGACCTCCTGCTCCTCTTCATCACCGCGAACTTGCTCGTGTCGGGAATCGTGGACTGGGGCCGCGGGGAACCAACACAGGTACCCCTCCCCGTGCCCCTTGACAGGTGGCACCTCGACTCGGGCCTCGCCCTTGTGATCTACCTCATAGGACACGTCTGGCGTCGGAGGAAACGTTTGTGGCGGTCAACGATCCGATAGGGGACGGAGTCTCGGTGTTCTTGGCGGAGCCTCTTAGGCCATCACCATCGGGCTGACGGGATCGGTCCCTGCGTCACCGTGCCCGGAAAGGCCGTGCGCAGCGCGTGACTGCCTCCAGGCGCGCCACACCCGTCCGAATCCGTAGTCGAAGGCTCCGATCACACCGACAAAGAAACCAATGGGCCAATTGGTCTGATACGAGCTGGCGATTGCGGCCCACACCGTCAGAAGCCCAATGACCACCGAGAGAACGATGGCGAGTGGCGGGCGATTGGTCAGAGCGCGGGCTGCGGCCGGTGGGCCGATCATGAGCGAGAAGATCAAGAGTGCCCCGACGACGGGCACCGTCATCGCCGTCGCGGCTCCAAGCACAAGGAGAAACGCGAGCTCCACGCCGTAACGCGACACCCCTCTCGCCTCGGCGATCTCGGGCACGATCGAGGACAGCAAGAGCGGTCGATAGAGGAGCATGGTGGCCACGATGCAACCCACCGCGAGCCCGGCCACTGGCCACAGCTCGGTCGTCGAAACTCCGAGCACTTCTCCGAAGAGGAGCGAATAGAGCTGTGGCTCGTACTGGCTCGAGCTGCTGAGAAAGACTGCTCCGATCGCCAACCCGAGGACAAGGATGAGGGCGGTGACGACGTCGGTGCGGCCCCGGCGACCCAATGTGGCGATGCCGAATGCGGCCGCGGCCGCGAAGGCGCCCAGACCCAGGAGCGCGCCGAAGCCGAAGACATTGGCCGCGGCAGCTCCGGCGAAGGCACTGTTGGGGATGGCGTGGGCGGGGAAGGCCGCCCCGCGCAACACAACGAAGAACCCCACCACGCCAGCGACTGGTGCCACGATCGTCGCCACGATCCAGGCGTTGATCATGAAGCTAGAGAACATGCTGGCTCCCGGGCCCGTCGGTGCGGGCGTGCCCTGGTGCTCGTCTCGGAACACGCGACGCGATCACGGCGCGACCACGGCTTCTCTGCCCGCAGTCTTTGTCCTGCGGCCGTTCGCCCGACGGATCGCGGGGAGGCCCGACAGAAGGTAGCCGGCAAAGGTGAGGCCGACGATGAGGGAGCTCACTGGGATCGCGTTCTGATTCGTGGTCCAGTAGAAGCTGTCGTACGACAGGAGCACCCCCAGCCAGGTCTCGGCAACGCCGATGACTCCCGCGGCCACGAGGGCGCTCCCGATCCGGTTGGTCAGTCGCAGGGCGGTGGCCGCGGGACCGATCAGGAGAGCCGTCGAGAGGATCGCCCCGATAGCCAGCGCCGAGAGACCGACGGCGACCGCCAGCGCGGCCATGAATCCGAGCGCCACGAGCCGGACGGGGACACCGCGGGCAGCGGCCAAGTCGGTGTTGATGGAGGCCAGCAGAAGGGGGCGGTAGAGCACGGCGATGATGCCTACGGCCACGACGCTGAATGCGACCACCATCGGAATCTCGGACGGGTCGAGCGTGAAGATCGACCCGAAGAGGATCTGCTGGGTCGCCCCGGTGGTGGCGCCCGAGGTCGTGTCGAGGTAGAGGAACAGCGCGGCAAGACCAGTGGCCGCGCCAAGGACGATCCCGGTGGCCAAATCTCGTCCCCGCACTCGCTGGACACCGATAGCGTCCATCGCCCCGGCGCCGAGGAGCCCGAAGCCGACGAACCCGAGGAGTGGGTTGATTCCGATCAGGACGGCCCCCGACCCGCCGGCCGTCGACACGTCGGCCAGGGAGTGGCCGGCGAAGGACTGTCCGCGCAGCACGGTGAACACGCCGACGAGCGCGGAAACCACGGCCACGGTCCCTCCGATCACCAACGCAACGTGGACAGGTTGGCTGGAGAAGAACCCCGGTTCGAAGACAAAGTGCACGGGGTCAGCGGAGGTGAATGATGGGATCCGTGCCGTCGACGATCCCGGTGGCGTGATCCGGCTCGTCTGGGGGTCCGGCGACCACGATGACGCGGCCGTGCACGTGGAGCACGTCGACGTGGTGCCCGTAGAGCTGGGTCAGCACGTCGGAGCGGATCACCTCCTCGGTGGTCCCCGTGGCCGCCCGGCCACCGGCCAGATACACGACGCGGTCCATGACTGGGAGGAGAGGATTCATCTCGTGGGCGGAGAGCAGGATGGCGATCCCGTGCTCGACGGCAATGCCGTGCAGCAGCGCAATGATTTCCTGACCCGAGCGCAGGTCCAGGTTGGCCAGGGGCTCGTCAAGGAGCAGGAGCCGCGGCCGGGAGATGAGGGCATGGGCGATCAGCACCCGCTGTTGTTCTCCCCCCGAGAGGTTCCCGACCCTGGCGTCGGCGAAGGGTTCGGCATCGACCGCTTGCAACATCTCGTCCACCAGTGCTCGGCGCTTGGCCGTGGGAAGAGGCATGCCGAAGCGCTGCCCGTCGAGCCCCAGTCCCACCAGGTCGCGGGCGCGGATCGGCGTGTCAGAGTCGAGCAACACTTTCTGGGGGACGTAGCCGATCGACGCGGTCCGCCGCCGGCGGGCCCGGCCTGAGAGCAGAATCCGTCCGGTCCTGGGAGCTTGGAGTCCCAGGATGACCCGCAGCAGCGTTGTCTTACCGGCTCCGTTGGAGCCGATCAGGCCCGTGAACTCCCCGGCACCCACGGAGAAGGTGACGCTGTCGAGAACCTGACGGCCACCCAACGACACGCTCACATCGTCGACTTCGAGCACCGCGTCGGTCCCCGCCTGATCCTCGGACTTTGGGGTCGCCGACATTCGGGGCATGGTCGCGGTCACAACTTTTCGGTCGAGGTGCGGGTGCTGACCGCCTTCTCGATGGCATTGACCTCGGCGAGCATCCAGGTCTGGAAGTCATAGCCCGGCGTGGGCATGGTCTCGTAGACCCCCACCACAGGGACCCCAGCCTTGATGGCGGTCTGGCGGATGGCCGTGGTCAGAGAATCGACCACCTGCTGGTTGTAGCAGAACACCTTCACCGTGTGGTTCGTGAAGAAGCCGTCCTGCAGGGTGATGTCCTGAGGGGCGGGATCGACACCGTTCATGATGTCGGCCTGGAACCTGAACGGCGTCAGATTCTCCATTCCCATAGCGGTGAGGAGATAGTCGGCGACCGGCTCGGTCGTCGCCACCGTCGTTCCCGGATACTTGGCCTTGAAGGCGGCGATGGCGTTGTGGAGCGGCGTCAGCGAGGCGGTGAACTTGGCGAGGTTGCTCCTGAAGTACGACGCATGCTGGGGCTGCAGCGCAGAGAGGTCGGACGCCATCACGGCGGCCACTGCCGGCATCGTCTTCGGGTCGTACCACAGGTGCGGATTCGGCGTGTTCGTCGGCAGACCGAGGACGTTCTGGGCGACGATCACCTTGCGGTGCGAGCTAGGCGACGCTGACTCGATCTTGTTCATGAAGGTGTCGTAGCCGACTCCGTTTTGCACGATGAGCTCGGCGGCGCTCACCTCCCCCGCCACGCTCGGACTCGACTCGAAGGTGTGCGGGTCGGTGTTGGGGTTGTTCAGGATCGACGAGACGTGGACATAGCGCCCACCGATTTGACCGAGCACGTTGGCGTACTCGTTCTCCGCCCCCACGGCATTGATGACCTTCGGCGTGGTGGCTCCGGCCGGGTTTGGGCCGGCAAAACCGGCTACCGCCATCGCCACCAGCCCGGCCGTGGCGAGGGCCAGCCTGGTGAAACAGGCCAACACGCTGGCGCCAGCCTGCTTCCGACTCTTGGCTGCCTCCATCGTCCCTACGCTGACCACTCGACTAATCTATCCTGAGACTGAGTCTCAACACAAGCCCCAGAGAGGGGGACGATGGCACAGGTGCATAAGTGCATCCGCATGTGTTTATATGGCAAATGGTGTCAACGACGACGCAGAGCTACGAAGCTGCTGGGGAGTTACTCAAGGTGCTGGCCGCACCAGCACGCTTGGCCATCGTGGTCCAACTAGCCGAGCGGCCCCGTTACGTCCACGAGCTCGTCGAGCAACTTGAGATGAGCCAGCCGCTGGTGTCGCAGCACCTTCGGGTGCTCCGGGGCGCCCGGCTGGTCGGCGTGGAACGCCAGGGTCGAGAAGCGGTGTACACGCTGATCGATCAGCACGTGGCCCACATCGTCGCTGACGCCGTCAACCACGCAAAGGAGACCCCCTGACGACGGCCGACCACACCATCCACGACGAGCACAGCCACGTCCATGGTCCTGGCTGCGGACACGCCACAGTCGACCATGATGGTCACACCGACTACATCCACGATGGACACGCCCACAGCGAGCACGAAGGTCACTACGACGAGCACGCCCTCCCCCACGTCGAGCACGCCACCCACTCCCATGAACACGGTCCCGACTGCGGGCACGAAGCAGTGGCGCACGATGGGCATGTCGACTATCTCCACGACGGACACCGCCACGCCGCCCATGAGGGTCACTACGACGAACACTGACCAGAGGCGGCCTCCTACGAGGCCCACCTCCCACTCGGAAAGGAGATGTAGTGACGGCCCCTGATTCCGCGAACGACCTTCACGTCGTGGTCGAGGACCGCCTGCGCAGAGCTGACCAGCGCTACACCACCGGCCGGCGGGCCATCATCGAGCTGCTCGTGGGGGCGGGCCAGCCTGTCAGCATCGGTGACATCGCCGAACGACTGCCCGAGCTGCCGCGAAGTTCGGCGTACCGACACCTGGTCGACCTCCAGGTCGCCGGCGTGGTGCGGCGCGTCGCGGCCAACGACGAGTTCGCCCGATACGAGCTGGAGGAGGAATTCACCGAGCACCATCATCACTTCCTCTGCATCGACTGCGGCACGGTGATCGACGTCACGCCGCCTCCGGCCTTCGAGCGCACCATCGCAGCGGCGGTCGATCAACTCGCCGAGGTGCAGGGCTTCGAGCCTCAGGGTCACCGTCTCGACATCCTCGGGCTCTGCGGGGACTGCCGCTAGGCCGTCACGCGCTTCGTGGCCCTATCCGGCGCCGCCTGTTGGCGTCCCTACGCCATCCCCAGCCGGTCCGCCCACCACCGCCATGTCGAGCCGTTCTTCCATGGTTCTGCTCCTTGCTCCAGTGAAGCCGCTGTTGGGCGATCGCCACGCGGTCATTGAAGTCCTCGTGCCTGGGGCCTTCACCAGTCCTCAGGCTTCCCTTCAGGAGGAGGAGCACCGAGACTGCTCGCGGTACCACACCGAAGTTGCGATCAGGGAAAATGTTCCTACCCAGCGTGCCGCCCCACCATGAAGTCCACAACTGGCCGGGCTTGTGACACATGATCACGCACAGCGCCGCCTACCATTCGACACGATGCCGCCACTGACCGGCCGAGAGACCGATTCCTGATGGGGCGACGCATCCGTTGGCTCGGCGTCTTCATGGTGGTGCTCTTCGGACTGGTAATCGCGCAGTTGGTCAACGTCCAGCTCGTGAAGGGCAAGCAGCTGTCGGATTCACCGCAGAATCCGCGGATCGCCGCGACGCGGGACGACAACCCGCGGGGCGAGATCCTCGCCGCAGACGGAACGGTCCTGGCCGAGTCGGTGCCGGCCACCGCCGCAGCGCGTAGCGGAGGCTACCCGTACGACTATGTCCGCCAGTACCCTCAGGGCCCCTTGTATTCGGGTATTACCGGGTACGACTCGATCCTCAACTACGGGCTGACGGACATTGAGGCGGAATACAACTCCTACCTCGGACCCCACCAGCAGAGTGCGCAGACTCTGAGTCAGATCCTCTTTCGAGAGAAACTGCCGACGATCACCGACAACGTGACGCTGACCGTTGAACCAAAATTGCAACTGGCTGCCCAGACTGCGTTGTCGAGCGTCGTCGGCGCCAACAAAGACGGGGCCATCGTCGTGCTCGACCCGAAGACGGGTGCTGTGCTCGCCATGTATTCGAGCCCGAACTACGACCCCAACGCCATGGCGAGCACTTCCCTGGCGGCGGAGCACCTGGCGTATTTCAGCTACACCGTGCCTGATCACGAGGGCTTTTTCCCGCTTCGCCCTCTCGCCACCGGGGAGTTCTTCTTCCCGGGGTCGACGATGAAGGTGATCACGTCGGCGGCCGTCTACAACCTCAAACCTTCCCTGGTGGGCTTCAACTATCCGTACGCGCCGTGCCAGAAATTCTCCGATTCGACCAGACTTCTCTGCAACGACGGAACGACACCGGCCGATTCAGTCCCGTGTGGCGGAACCATGGTCAGCATGCTCCCGGCTTCGTGCGACCCCGGTTATGCCGAACTTGGCATCCAGCTCGGGGTTGCGACTCTTCGTCAGCAAGCTGAACTTTTCGGCCTCAACGCTTTGCCTCCCATCGACCTGCCGAGCAACAGCCAGCAACCGGTAGGAGGCGTGATCGCGTCCACGTTGAAGACCATTCCCGACTACTCACAGGCCCTCCAGGGTTATTCGGCCATCGGGCAGGACACCGTCGATGACACCGCGCTGCAGAACGCAATGGTGGCGGCAGGGATCGCGAACGGGGGCGCCGTCATGACCCCACACCTGATGTCATCGATCGAAGATTCGCAAGGATCGTTGGTCAAGACCTACACCCCGACGGTGTACAAACAGGCGACATCAGCATCCGCTGCGCAGTCGGTGACGGCACTTATGGAGAGCGTGATTACCACTCGGGGGGCAACGGCATCCGGCGTCGGCTTTCCTTCCTATCTGTGCGCAGCCGTCAAGACGGGAACGGCGCAGACTGGACTGAACTTGAATCACGACTGGATGATCGGTTTCGCTCCTGCGAACAACCCGCAGGTTGCGATCGCCGTCGTTGTTCCGTACCAACCCATTGGTTCAGAAGGCGCGACCGTGGCCGGCCCGATCATGAAGTACATGATGGAGCAGGCGCTGCCACAAGGTTCCGTGCAGCAGCCCTGCACGGTCGCAGCACCGCCGTCGTCCTAGACAGCTGAACGAGCAATGGACACGTTCGATCTGGAGCTCCCCGATGCTCTGGGAGTCAGCTGCCGTAGGGCCGAGTGAGCACCTCCATATTGTGGCCGGAGGGGTCCTCGAAATAGAAGCCACGTCCGTGCTGGTTGATCCGATTCTCCTGTTGGTGTCCCGGATCGGCCCAGTAAGTCAGCCCGCGCTCGGTGACCCGGGCGAAGATGGCGTCGAACTCCTCCTCCGTGACGAGGAACGCATAGTGGTGGTGCTCCAGTGCGCCCCGGTCGTCGTAATCGAGACTGACCCCGTTAGCCGTCTCGAGACACAGGAACGGGCCGAAAGGCTTCGGCGCATCGAGTCCGAGGATCTCCGCCAGGAAGGTGGCCGACGCCTCCTTGTCCTGGACTGGA
The DNA here is from genome assembly GCA_963840435.1 of uncultured Acidimicrobiaceae bacterium. Lineage (GTDB taxonomy): Bacteria > Actinomycetota > Acidimicrobiia > Acidimicrobiales > RAAP-2 > Bog-473. The sequence continues at coordinate 369,096 of CAWIYY010000010.1, forward strand.
ACGATGGTGTGGTTGAGCTGCACTGCCATGGCGCCTCCCGCTTTGCTAGCGATATCCATTGTGACTGGCATTCGCCACCAGGTCGCCTGATCGACTGATGACGAGGCCTCGAAGGTCACGATCTCGAACAGCACCGCCCATGGTGCTTTGGCCGGAACAGATCGACGGTTGAGGGGACTGGCTCAGGAGGGCTGGTCGAAAGCCTGCACCAGAACGGAGCGGGCGCCAGGCGCGCCATCGATGACCCGGTTGACCCGGCGGGTCAGGCGCCATCCTTCGGGTGTGCGGTGGCATTCCCAACGGTTGGCCGAGACACGCCACACCTCATGGCCCTGCTCCGAGTGGAGGAAAACCTGCGAATAGGCCACGGCGACCGCCTGATCACCCTCGACGGTCACGACCGGCGCGCTCTGCACGTGCGCGCACCCCTTCTGGATGAGCGCCTGCTGTCCGTCGCTTTCGACCATGGCGACCACCTCGGCCGGACCCTCCAGGCGGGAGAGATCCGATTCGAGCACGCCACCTGCATCCCACAGTGCTCCAGCCTGCTCGCTGCTTCCCGTGTCGACCGCTGGACCCCAGCTGTTGATCAAGCGGAGCACGGCGAGATGGTCCTCCAACTGGCGGACCCTTCTCTCGAGCGCGACGAGGCGCGTATCGAGGCTCTCTTGATCCGCGCTTGTCACGATCTTCCCCCTCGTTCTCCGCTACGAATTCGGCGTGGGCTGCAGAGAACCGTCCGCATCTCGGAGGTGGTGTTGCGATTCGTGCACCGCGTAGCTGGCCAGGCCGGCAACGGTGAACTCGTAGACACCATCGGTCCCTCCGTCCCTGATCATGGTGCGCGACCAGTCCTCAGGTTGAAGTTCACTCAGAATTCCCGCCAACCGCTGCGCCTGTGCCTCAATCCCGTCAGCGAGTTCGTCCACGCCCAAACTGTTGAATTCGTCCCATTCGCCTTCGTCTGGATTGAATTGAGGAAACACGGGACTGTCCTCTTTCAGCATCAGCAGAATCCGGTCCCCATAGATCCGTTGGATGTCGCGAACATGCGCACCGTACTGAACGGGCGAGAAGATTCCCGGACCGGGGATCGTCCGCAGGTAGGCGTCGTCCGCAGTCGCCAAGAAGCTCCTCCAGGCCGCCGCCGACTCGAGGAGGGCATCGCTCAGGCGGGCTCGCTCCATTGCTCCGGGGTGGAGGCCACACTGCGGGCATTCATCCGTCTGCGCCCGTGCCCATTGCCATCCTTCTCCGCGCTCCCGCCGGAAGTCGTCGAGGGTCTTGCGGCGGCCGGTCTCGCCGTCAGACGGCGGAGTATCGGTGGTCACAGTCGCAATTATGACGTTCTCATTCAGCGAGTACAACAGTGCGCGATATGGTCCAATTCGGCTCTCGCAAGTCTGCGTCGAGCCCGCCCCCGGCAGAATGTGTCCCCGAAGGGTTCGTGGGTCAGGAAAGGGAGGACCAGCCGTCATGAGGAGAGCGTTCTCCGTCAACTGGGACTATCGATGCCCGTTCGCCCGGAATGCGCACGAGCATCTCCTTGCCGGCCTGCAGGCCGGCGCCGAGTGGGACATTCGCTTTGTCGTCTTCTCGCTCGAGCAGAGCCACGTCGAGGAGGGTGGCACGCCGGTATGGGACGAGCCGGACCGCCATTCGGGCCTGGCCGCCAACTTGGCCGGGGTCGTCGTGCGGGAGAAGCAACCCGAGGATTTCCCGGCGGTCCATGGCGCTCTCTTCACCGCCCGGCACGACCAAGCTCTCGACCTGCGTGATCGTCACATCCTGTCCACCGTGCTCAATGAGGCGGGCGTCGATGGCAAGAAGATCCTGTCAGAGGTGGACGCCGGATGGCCCCTCGAGATCCTCAAGACCGAGCACTCCGACACGGTGGAACGCCTCCATGCGTTCGGCGTGCCCACATTCATGTCGGATGAGGATGCGGTGTTCGTCCGCCTCATGGACCGACCCATGGGAGATGGAGCGCTCGCCATCTCCACCATTGAGCGGGTGCTCGACCTCATGGCGGGCTGGCCCGAACTGAACGAGTTCAAGCACACCGCGGTTTTCAAGTAGCCCAGATCCGATCGCCCACGCCGCTTGCTCGACGGCGCGGTGCCCGACGATCGATGGCGTGTCGAGCCACGGGTCGCGCCTTATGCTTCGGCCCACCATGCCGAGCAGACGCGAGGTGCTCAAGGCTGGCGGCGCCATGGCCGCCGGGGGCGTGACGGCCGCTTCGCTTGCGTCGGCGCCGGCATCCGCGTCGGCGCGCCGAGTCGCGGCGGGCGCCCGGGCTGAGACGTCGGTCTCCATTGCATCAGTCGAGAGACCGTTTCACAGGGGCGGGCCGGGCCCGCTCTACTGGAGTACGTACGGCTACAGCAACAGCTCTCAACACCCAGATACCTGAGGCCGTCTGGAAGGCCAACATCGATTGGATCGCCCAGGACCTCGCTCCGTACGGCTACCGGATGGTCTGCACGGACGGATGGATCGACGGGGACCAGGACGTCACCTCACACGGCTACATCAAGAGTCTGAGCGATGATTGGGAGCACGACTGGGCGTGGTGGGCCGACTATCTCAAAGCCCGCGACATGCAGTTGGGCATCTACTACAACCCTCTTTGGCTGACGAAGTCAGCGGTCTCGGATCGCTCCATCCGGGTGTCCGGCCGTCCCGATGTCGCCGTGGCCGATCTCGTCAACGATGGCGACTGGTTCGACGGCGGTGGCCAGTTGCAGTGGGTGGACGCCACGAAGGACGGTGCCGAGGAATACGTCAAGGGCTACGTCGACTACTTCCGATCCCTGGGCGCCGTCTTTCTGCGCATGGACTTCCTCGCCTTCTACGAGACCGGCTACGACCAGTCCGAAGGGACGGTCGGGGTGGCGCACGGCCGGGACAGCTATGTGCAGGCGCTCCGCTGGATCGACGAGGCTGCAGCGGGCGACATCCAACTCAGCCTGGTGATGCCCAACCTGTTCGACCACGGTGCCGCCGAGCGGCGCTACGGAGACATGATCCGGATCGACAACGACGTCGACTTTGGCACCTGGTACCAGCTGAGCGACGGCCGTCAGACCTGGCAACCGATCTGGTCCCAGTGGAACAACCCGTTCCAGGGCTTCACGGGATTCTCTGACCTATCCGGCCCGGGACAGCTCATCCTCGACGGCGACCCCCTCATCTTGAGTTCGTTCGCCCACGACGAAGACCGGCAGTCGGCAATCAACCTGTTTGTGATGGCCGGCGCCGCCATTGCCATCGCCGACCAGCACGACACCATCGGAACGAACGCCTCGTTCTATTCGAACGAGGAGGTGCTCAATCTCCGCCAGGCCGGCCTGGTCGGCAAGCCCGTCTACCTCAGTTCCCATTCCTACGACTGGGACCAGACGAGCCGGGACTCCGAGCGCTGGGTTGGCCAGCTGCCGGACGGGAGCTGGGTGGTCGGCTTGTTCAACCGCTCGGACAGTGCGGTGCCCGTCAACCGCACGCTTGATTTCGGATCCGTACTGGGACTGACGAAGCCCGCCCTGGTCCGTGACCTCTGGGCCCATCAGGACATGGGCTCCTTCACCAGCTGGAACGCCACCCTCGGGCCCCACACGTCGTCGCTCGTCAAGGTCACGCCCCAAGAGGCGGTGCGCTACCAGGCCCAGGTCGGCGCGCTCTCGGGGACGGCGCGCTTCGAGAACACTGCCCACGGACATACCGGATCCGGCTACGTGACCGGCCTCGACACCGTTGGAAGCAGCGTCGGGGTCACGCTCTCGGTAGAGAAATCGGGCACTCGGCTGCTGACATTCCGGCTGGCCAACGGCACAGGCAGACCCGCGGGTCTCGCGGTCAGCGCCCAGGATGCCCAGACGGGCGCGACGCGTGGATCGGGCCACCTGTCCCTCCCGAGCTCACTTTCCTGGTCGGAGTGGCACGAGGTGTCCGTGCCGATTCATCTGGAAGCCGGCACCAACCTGGTCACTCTGGGCCCTGGCGCCGACGGCACCGGTGGTCCGAACGTCGACAGCCTGACCGTCTCTTGACGAGGGGACGACGGAGTCAGCCACGTGAGGCGGCCTGGCCGAGCGCCGCCTCCATGCGGCCCGGCCACGAACCAACCTCGAAGTGCACGGCAATCCAGCCGGCGCGTCGGGCGACACCCACATGCGTGATCGCGTCGTCCACGAAGACGATGGGTTGGCCACCCTCCACCCCTTCGAGCATGCGCGTCGCCACGACGAAGAACTCCGCCTCGCTCTTCACGTGCCCGATCCCCGCTGAATAGACCATCGGGTCGAGCGGGAGGAGTTCGCCGAGTCGCGCCTGCACGTAAGCAGCGCGCCGATGCTCCTGGTTGGTGACCAACGCGAGACGCGCGCCCTGCTCGCTCCACGACCTCGCCGCGGACACGAGCTCGGTGTAGGGCCAGAAATCCTCCTCGAACCAACACTCGAGCAGCGCGTCGACCGACACCGGCCAGGACTCCTCCGCGATCACTCTCCCGAGAGCCTCTTCGATCGACACCCGCCCCACGATCACCTCGGGCCACCAGCGCTCGAAGAAGGACCGATGCAATTCCGACGGGTCCACACCAAAGCGATCCGCCACGGCGAGCTGCCAGGAACCCTTCCCGCCCCGCTCGGTGTCGAGCAACACCCCGTCGACATCGAGTGCCACCACGATGCCGTCGAGTCGTCCATCAACCCGCTGCACCGGACAAGTGAAACACGGGTGATCCTGGACGGCGGAGAACCCGGGTCGGCCGTGCGCCATGCGGGTCTCTTCCGATCCTCCAACTAGTCTGGTTGACGATGTATCGTTAACCGGACTAAGGTGACGGCGATGGCACCGAAGACACGCCAGAGCCGGGAGGAGAGCTCCGGTCATCTGTCGGCCTTCGGGCGCTCTGCCGGGCCGGCCACGCTCATCCTCTCGAGCCTGGCCGAAGGTCAGAAACACGGCTACGCCCTGACCAAGGACATCGAGCGCTTTGCCGGTGTGCGCCTGGCCCCCGGCACCCTCTACGAGGCGCTCAGCCGGCTCGAAGGTCAAGGGCTCATCGAGTCGGTGCAGAGTGACGACCGCCGGCGCCCCTATCGGCTGACGGCCGTGGGAGCCGAGGCGCTGCGCACCCATCTGGCCGCCCAACGCGACATCGCCGAGCTCGGTCTGCGCCGGTTGGCCGGAAACTGGGGACCGGCATGACGCCGTACGAGACGAGGGTGCGGCGGCGGGCGAGCCGCCTCGTCCGTTGGTATCCCCGCGAGTGGCGCGCCCGCTACGGCGACGAATTCACCGAGTTGCTCGTGGCCGATCTCGATGAGCGTCCGCATTCGCTCCACCGCGAGCTCGACGTCGTCCGAGGGGGCTTCGTGGCACGGTTGGCCGCCACGGGATTGGCCGGTCATCCCCTCGACCGTCGCGACCAGCCCCGTCGGTGCGTGGTCGCCCTCGGCGTCGCCGTGTCGTGCTTCCTCGTCCTCGCCATCGCCCTCTGGGCCCAGCTCACCATCGGCTGGCAATGGGCCCGACCCGCCACCGTGCCCACCGAACTGGCTATGGTCGTCATGACGGTCTCGGTGGCCCTCCTGGCCGTGCTCTTCCTGGCCGCGGCTGCGCCGATCCTTACCCTGGCGCTGGCCACGGCCCTCCGCGGGCACGGCCGCGCGCTCCTGCGGCCGACGCTGCTGGTCGCCGCCGGCCTGACCCTCCTGATCATCGGCACCCGTCATTTCGCCAACGGTTGGCCGGGGACCGGCGGCCACCCCTGGACGCACCAGGGCATGGTGCCGGGCGGGGTCGCTGCCTACTCCTGGGCCTCGACGATCTTCGTGACCTCGTACTGGCTGCACCCCGCCGCGCTGCTGCGCTTCCCCGGTCAGGAACTGGGCTACATGCTGCTCAGCCCCTTGGCCACCGTCTCGGTCATCGTCGGATCGTCCAAGATCGTGCACCGCCTTGCCATCCCACCTGCCGTGCTCCGGTACGAGCGGCGGCTCGGGACGCTGGCTGCCCTGGCCATGGGTCTCTTCCTCACCGGCACTGCGCTGTGGGTGGTCGACGGCGGCCCGGGTCCCGGGAACCTCTTCCACATCGGCGCCATCGACGTCGTCGAGTTGATCCTGCTCGCGCTGGCGTCGGTCCTGGCCGTGCGGGCGGCCGAGTGGGCCCGTTTCGACCCCGACCGGCTCGTCCGGGCCTGATCAGGCAATAATCGGTCGACCGCCGTGACCCGTGCCGATGAACACGTGCCGGCCGACACCGCGACGGATCGGGGGGCGTCGGCACCACCGGGTCGCGACCACAGCGGCCGCTGGTCGCGCCGCCGCGTCCTGACGCTCGGTCTCGGCGGCGCCGCGGCCGTGGTGGTGGCGGGAGCCGCGGGCATCGAGCTGATCTCCCACGGCGTGCTCCCCGGACAGCAGGAGCTGGACCAGCTCGACGGCGCCTGCTCGGTCGGCGCACCTCCTCTCCGCTTCTCTGGTCTCGGCCACAGCGCCGACGGCTCCTTCTTCTCGCAGGCTCGGCACCGCCAGGTCGGCTACACCATCGCCTGGCCACCCGGCCACGGTCCCGGCAGCCCGCTCCCCCTGGTGGTGATGCTGCACGGTTTCGGGGCCAATCACACCAACGCGCTCACCGCCATGTCGCCGGCCCAGGCCGTGGCGCTCGAGGTCGGCGGTCGCGCCCTGCCACCCATGGCGATGGTGACCGTGGACGGTGGCGGCGGCTATTGGCACCCGCACCCCGGTGACGACCCCATGACGATGGTCGTCTCGGAGCTCATCCCCATGTGCCGGGGGCTCAATCTGGGGCGCAGCCCCCGGGGGATCGGCACGATGGGCATCTCCATGGGCGGCTACGGCGCGCTGATCCTGGCCGAGAAGTACCCGGGCACCTTCGCCGCGGTGGCCGCGATCGCTCCTGCCGTCTGGACCAGTTATCGCCAGGCGAGGGCGGCCAACCCGGGCGCCTACACCTCAGCGGCCGACTTCGCCGCCTACGACGCGGTGACCCACACCTCGGCTCTGGCCGGCACGCCCGTGCGCGTGGCCTCGGCTACCGACGATCCCTTCCATCCAGGCGTGGTCGCCCTCGCCGCCGCGTTGCCCCGCACCGCGACCGTCGACTTCTCGGGCGGATGTCACACCGGCCCGTTCTTCACCGCGCAGGAACCACCCTCCCTCGAGTTCCTCGGGATCCACCTCGACGCATCCTGAGCGGACGAACCGTCGGGCAATGTCTAGGCCGAACGCAGATGGGGTCGCAGGACCGCGCCCACCTGATCGGACAGCGCGACGGCCACGACTCGCCGCTGCTGCGAGACCGGAAAGGCCGGGGTCGGGATGAGCACGAATCGCCCGATGACCAACCCGCGATCGTGGACCGGCAGCTCCACCTCGGCACCGGGAAGGCCGAGCTCGTGCACCCCCCAGATCCGGCCCCCCAACAACACGTCGCCGTTGTGCTCAATGCGCATGCGCGCCCGCGCCGCGTCGCCCGCCTCGTAGGAGCAGCCCTTGAGGTGGAGCAAACCCACGAGTTCGTCGCACACGTCGTCGACGACCTCGGCCGGCGAGGCCCCCGAGGTCACCAGCTCCGACACGCCATGAATGAGGCCGACGAACTCGGACTCCTCCTGCGCCGCCCGGTGGAAATGCTTGCTCCGCATGATGATCTCGGTCACCACCACGCCGACGAGAAAGAGGCAGACCGCCGTCTCGAGATCGGCCCGGTGCGTGATCTCGAGGCGCTCGTAGGGCTGGGTCAGGAAGAAGTCGAAGGAGAGCGTCGCCACCACGGTCGCCAGGTAGCCGGCCGGGCGCTCTCCCACGGCGGCGATGAGGACGATGACCGCGACGAGCAGCAAGGCGGCAGCCGGCGAAGCGAAGGTGCTCCGGAAGGGGACGAGCACGGCGGCCAGCCCCACCGGGAGCACGACGGCACCCACACGGGCAATCACTGTGCGCCTGCGCTCGACCAGGGCTCGGAGACTGCTCACGAGGCAGAATTGTGCCACGACATGTGCAACGAGGGAAGGGCTCAGGGCTCATGGCAAGCCGAGACCCCGTTCGGCGAGCCAAGATGAGGGGATGCATCACATCGTTCGCATCGGCACCGGCCTCGGGATCCTCGTCGCGGGGTGCACTCTGGCCGCCTGTGCGAGCACCCCAGCGAGGCCGGACAACCTGGAAGCGAGGGGCGGTCCGACGACCACCTCCACCACGACCACGACCCTGCCGGACGTCACCGTGCCGACAACGGCATCGAGCACGACGGTGGCAGGTGTCGTGGTGCCGAACGTCATCGGCATGAAGCCGAATCAAGCCCGGCTCGTCCTCCGTTCCCTTGGCTTCGTCCTGGTGCCTTTCAACACGCCATGCCTCAAGGAAACGAGCACCAGCCAGAGCGTGGTGTCGTCTCTGTCCGTTCCCGGTCCCGGAACCGACGCCCGGGTCGGCGCTGCACCCATCGCTCCTGGCGCGGTGCGCCCCGCCCGCTCGCCCATCGGCGTCACCTGGTCCGGCTGCTATCCCAACGGCACTGTCGTCCCCGACGTCACCGGACTGACCTTCGACACCGCGGTGCACCGGCTGCACCTGGCCGGACTGGCCTGGGCCTGCTTCTCGGTCCCGCCGACCCATGCGCAGCGCCCGACGACGACCAGCTCGACTTCGCCCGACACCCCGCCAACGGACTCCGCCACTGAGGCGAGCACACCGGGCGACCGATCGACCGACACGAGCGCGCCAGCGGACGTCACGAAGAAGATGACGACGACGACGCACCATGGCACCTCGACGAAGCACCACGACACGTCGACCACGACGACCGCGGCCAGCCAGACACCCCACGCGCCGCCTGTGCTGAGCCAGGGCATCAAGCCCGGCACCGCACTCAAGGCGCATAGCGTCGTCGACATCACCATGCACCACTGCCCGCAGTGAGCGGGTCGGGTGCCGCACCGGCACCCGATGCTGCACCGGCGGCCGCGTTGGCGCTGGGCACGGCCCGCGGCCGCTGGGTACTCGCCGCCACTGTCCTCGGTTCGGGTATCGCCGGGCTCGATGCCACCGTTGTCGGCATTGCGCTCCCCTCCATCAGCCGCTCGTTCGGGGGTGGCGTCGGCACCCTGCAATGGGTCGTGACGGGTTACTCGCTCACGCTGGCCGCCTTCCTGCTTCTCGGCGGCTCGCTCGGCGACCGCTTCGGGCGGCGGCGCGTCTTCTCCATCGGCATCGCCTGGTTCGCCGTCGCCTCGGCCGCCTGCGGCCTCGCTCCCAACGCCGGGCTGCTGGTGGGTGCCCGCGTGGTCCAGGGCGTCGGGGGCGCGTTGTTGACGCCGGGCAGCCTGGCCATCCTGCAGGCGTCCTTCCGGGACGAGGACCGCTCCCGGGCCATCGGTGCCTGGTCTGGTTTCGCAGGCGTGGCCACCGCCGCCGGGCCGCTCGTCGGCGGCTATCTGTTGGCCATCGCCTCGTGGCGCTGGGTCTTCTTCATCAACCTCCCTGTGGCCGCAGCCGTCCTCGTGCTGACGGTCAGACACGTGCCCGAGACGCGCGACCCGACGGCGACCCACCACATCGACGTGCCCGGCGCGACGCTGGGCGTCGTCTTCCTGGCCGGGCTCACCTACGGGTTCATCGAGGGGCCGGCACGCGGCTGGGGCGATCCTCTGGTAGTCGCCGCCTTCGTCGCGGCCGCACTGGCCGGGCCCGGCTTCCTCCTCGTCGAAGCGCGCAGCGCCGACCCCATGCTGCCGCTGAATCTCTTCCGGGTCCGCCAGTTCCGCGGGGCCAACCTCGTCACCTTCGTGGTCTACGGCGCACTGGGTGGGGCGCTCTTCCTGTTGCCGGTGGAGCTCCAGGTGGTGGCCCACTACAGCCCGCTGAATTCGGGACTGGCCCTCCTGCCGGTGACCGTGATCATGCTGGTCTTCTCGGCCCGCTCCGGGCAGCTGTCAGCCCGCATCGGACCCCGGCTCCAGATGAGCGTGGGCCCGCTGCTGGTCGGGGCCGGGATCGCGCTGCTGGCCCGGGCCACCACGCCGGGCAGCTACTGGGTCCAGGTCTTCCCGGCCGTCCTCCTCTTCGCGGTCGGCCTCGCCATCACCGTGGCGCCGCTCACCTCCACCGCCATGGCCGCCGCACCAGCCGAGCACTCGGGCATCGCCTCAGCCATCAACAACACGGTCGCCCGGGCGGCCGGGCTCTTCGCCGTGGCCCTCCTCCCCGCCCTGTCGGGGCTGTCCGGGGCCGTCGGCCTCATGCCGGCCGAGCTGGCCGCCGGCTTCCGCACTGCCGTCTTCATCGCCGGCGCCACCTGTGCCGGCGGCGGGCTGGTCGCGGTCGTGACCATCACCAATCCGAAACGCACGGCCACCCCTGTCGATCCCCAGCTGACCGCGTTCCACTGCGCCCTGGGCGGGCCGCCCCTGCGCGCCGACTCCGTCCCGGTTCCGGGTCACGCCGCCTGAGCCGACGAAGCGCCGCCGATCGCCCGACACGCCGGCAGCGCGCACGCACGTGCGTCATCCATGCCGGTGGGCAAAGGTAGGCCTATGCCACGCCCCCTGACCGCGCCGACGGACGTCCCGGGCATGGCCCCCGAGGTCTTCGCGCCGGCCCCGCTCGGTCCGCTGACCCTGCGCAACCGGATCATCAAGGCGGCCACCTTCGAGGGGGTGATGCCCGGAGGCACCGTGAGTGATGGCCTCATCGAATTCCACCGCGCGGTGGCGGCCGGCGGCGTCGCCATGACCACGGTGGCCTACCTGGCGGTGTCCCCCGAAGGTCGGACCGACCGCCACTGCCTGCTGCTCAGCGGTAACAACCTCGAGGGGCTCCGACGCCTGACGGACGCCGTCCACGCCGAGGGCGCGGCCGCTGCCGCGCAGATCGGCCACGCCGGCCCCGTGGCCAATGCACGCTCCAACGGCACGGCCGCCTTGTCCCCCTCCGGTGGCTTCACCCCCATGGGCTCACGCCTGCGCGCCGTCGACGCCGCCGGCATCGAGCGCATCACCGACGACTACCGGCGCGCCGCCCGGGTCGCCGTGGACGCCGGCTTCGACAGCATCGAGGTGCACGTCGGGCACAACTATCTGCTGAGCGCGTTCCTGAGTCCCAAGCTCAACAAGCGCGACGACCAGTTCGGCGGATCGGTGGAGAATCGGGCCCGCTTCGCCCGGACCGTTCTGCGCACCGTGCGCGACGAGGTCGGCCCGCGCACCGCGGTCACGGCCAAGCTCAACATGGCCGACGGCGTCGATGGCGGCCTATGGCTCGAGGACAGTCTCGAAGTGGCGTCCCTCTTCGAAGAGGACGGCGCGCTCGAATGCGCTCGAGCTCACCGGGGGCAGCTCGCTCGCCAATCCCATGTACCTCTTCCGCGGCGAAGCGCCGCTGCGGGAGTTCGCCGCCACCCTGCCCCCGCCGGTCCGGCTCGGCTTCCGGGTCGTCGGGAAACGCTTTCTGCGCAGCTACCCCTACGAGGAGGCGTTCTTCCTCCCCTACGCCCGCCAGTTCCGCGCCGCGCTGACGACGCCCATCATCCTCCTCGGGGGTATCACCGAGCGGGCGACCATCGAGTCGGCCCTGGCCGAGGGCTTCGCCTTCGTCGCCATGGCCCGCGCCCTCTTGCGCGAGCCGGACCTGCCCAACCGGATGCGCGACGGCAGCGCGTCGGCCTCGCTATGCATCCACTGCAACAAGTGCATGCCGACCATCTATTCGGGGACCCGCTGCGTCCTGGTCCATTCAACCTGAGAAAAGGGCCTGGCTATCGGACCCTTCCCCTGTCAGGGTTGTCCGAAGAGGTGCACCACGTCCTGTCCTGCGCCTCAGCTGAATCCGACCAAGGGGGCTCGATGAGCGACCTGGCATGCTCGAGCGGATATCGGTCGGCGGCGGCCGAGCACCTGAGGCTCGGCGAGCGGAGGCTGCGACGCCTGATCCCGGCGCTCATAGCCCTGTCCCTTCTCTCGGTGGCGGGGGTGCCAGCCATCACAGGCCCGGTGGCGGCAGCAAGCGCAGGGAGTCCCGTCGCCCAGGACCTCACCCCGCGTGAGGCGGTGGCCGGGCTCCAGACGGTGCCGGGCGTATTGCTCAATGGCGTCTCTTGTTTCTCCAAAACATGCATCGCAGTGGGCAGGGGCAGTGATGACCAGGGCAACGATGGCGTCTATGTCGTGATCAGCGACGGGGTTCCCGGTCCAGTCGAGGCCGTGCCTGGAACGTTCTCGCTCACCTCCGTGGACTGCGTCAGCGCGACCACGTGCTACGCGGTGGGAACCGATCCCTACGTCAACCCCGAAGGAGAATCAACGATCGGCGGTGCAGTCGTGACCATCTCCAACGGTAACTCGACTTCAGTCGAAGGCGTGGGGGTACCCAACAGCGGGCTGGGAACTCCAGGTGAGATGTTCCTCTACGGCATCGGATGCTCGGGCATCTCCGTGTGCGTTGCGACGGGGTTCACCACGGCGGAGGCCGGCTTCGCCTTCACGGTCAGCAACGGGGTTCCTGCAGGCAACCACCTGGTTCTCACTGGCCCACTGAACACCAATGGCGTCGAATGCGTGAATGACGGACTGTGCATGATCAACGCCGGGGTGTTGGTGGGCGACCGGCGCGGGGGCGAAGTGGAGTCCGGGTTGGACTGGGCAGCGAGGATCGATGCGAAAGAGCACCTCCTGCTAGGCAATGCAGGCGGCGTCCTGAACACCACGCTGAGCGGCGGTACGTGCCACGAGAACGACCTCGAGTTCTGCCTCATCGCGGGATCAGACGGGAAGGAAGGTGTCGTCGACATGGCCGTCGGAGTGACATCCGCCCACGACGCCAGCGTGCCGGGCACGAGCTTCCTCAGCGACGTCTCGTGCGCCGGCTCATATTGGTGCATCGCCACGGGTCAGAGCACCTCGGGCGACGGAGTCCTCGTTCCGATCGGTTGGGAGACTCCGGAGACTCCGGTTCCGGTGCCCGGGACGCAGCTCAACGGCGTGAGCTGCATCTCAACCGGGCTCTGTGTCGCCGTCGGTAGTGGTCCCGCCAACAGCGGCGTGGTCGACAGCTTCCGGGTCTGGAGCGGGCAGTGAGGCGTGCTTCCTACGCAGACACCGGCGGCCTCCGGTCGGCCCACGGCGTCGCCTGTTCCAGTTGTCCGGCCAGGGCCAACAACGTCTCCTCGTCGCCCAGGCGCCCGACGAACTGCACCCCGATGGGCAGTCCGGCCTCGTTCCAGGCCAGGGGCAGCGAGATCGCCGGCTGGCCCGTGACATTGAACGGCGGCGTGAACGGCACGTAGGCGGCGGCGCGGAACAGGCCCGCCAGCGGTTCGCCGGGCGGTGAGTCGAAGGTGCCGAGCGGAGCCGGCGGCTCCCCCAGGGTCGGGGTGAGGAGGACATCGAACTCCTCGAAGGCGGCGGCGATCTGGCGGGTGGTTCGTTGCAGGCCCTGCACCGCCATGAGGTACGAACCCGAGTCGAGCCCGCGACCCAGCTGCACCAGGGCCCAGGTCAATGGTTCGACGTCGTCTTCGCTCGCGCTGCGGCCGACGCGGCGCTCCCAGTCGTCCAGGGCCCACGCGTTGCCGGCGGCCCAGGCATTGATGAAGTCGCCCACGAAGGCGTCGCCGTCGACAGGGAGGTTGGCTACCTCGACCCGGTGACCGAGCGACTCGCACAGCCGAGCCGCCGCCTCGGTGGCCGCCACGCAGTCGGGGTGCACCACGCTTCCGCTGGGCGAGCTAGTCAGGACGGCGACGCGCAGACGTGGTGGGGACGTGGACGCTGCGGCCGCGAAGGATTGACCGCGCCGGGGCGGGGCCCAGTACGGGTCGCCGGGCACCGGCCCGGCCGTCACGTCGAGGATGGCCGCGCTGTCGCGCACCGAGCGCGTCACTACGTGCTCGCAGACGAGCCCGCCCATCAGGTCGCCGTACTGGGGGGCCAGCGAGTTGCGGCCACGCGTCGGCTTGAGCCCGACCAGACCGCAGCACGATGCGGGAATGCGAATGGATCCACCACCGTCGTTGGCATGCGCCGCCGGCACCATGCCCGACGCCACGGCGGCAGCCGAGCCACCCGAGGAGCCACCGGTGGAATGGTCGGTCTGCCACGGGTTGTGCGAGGCGCCGAAACGGCGCGGCTCGGCGGTCGGCAAAATCCCGAGCTCCGGCGTGTTCGTCTTGCCGCAGATCACGAAGCCCGCCGCGATGTAGCGACGCGTCAACTCCTGCGTCTCGGTCGAGCGGTAGTCGCCGGCGAAGGACAGTCCCTCGCAGAAGGGGGTGCCGGCCAGCTCGGCCCCGAGGTCCTTCAAGAGGAAGGGCACGCCCCGGAAGGGTCCGTCGGGCAGTGCACCGGCGGCCTCGCCGCGGGCCCGCTCGAAGAGCTCGTGGATGACCGCGTTCAGTCGGGGGTTCAGCTGCTCGATGCGGGCGATCGCGCCCTCGACCAGCTCGGCCGGCGAGACCTGCTTGGTGCGGACCAGCTCGGCCTGGGCGGTGGCGTCGAGGAAGGCGATGTCGCTGCTCATGTCCGGAACGGTAACCACGCCCGGTCCCGGTTGCTCAGGCCCGGTTGCCCGGTCCCGGTTGCTCAGGCCCGGTTGCTCAGACGGCGACCGGTTCTGCCTGCTCCGTGCCCGGGCGGGTGGCACCGGTGCGGCTGGCCACCGCCTCGGTCACGGTGACGTCGGCCCCGCAGGTGAGGCAGCGGCGACGGTCGTCGAGCTCGCCTCCGCAGCCACGGTGCTGGAGCACCATGGGCCGCTCGCCCTCGAGGCCGTGGCGGTCGCCCCACTGGAGCAGGGCCACGAGCACCGGCCACAGGTCGGCGCCCTTCTCGGTCAGGCGGTACTCGCTGCGCGGCGGCCGCTCCTGGTAGGGCCGCTTGACCAGGATTCCCTCGTCGACCAGGCGCTCGAGGCGGGCCTGGAGGACGTTGCGGGCCACCCCGAGGTCGCGCTGGAGATCGTCGAAGCGGCGTATGCCCAAGAAGACGTCGCGGATGATGAGCAGCGTCCAGCGCTCGCCCACCACCTCGAGTGTGGCCGCCACCGGGCAGTACTGGCTGGGGTAGTCGCGATGGAGCATGCACCCAGCATATCGGAGAATTCGACCTAGTGGGTTGTTTCATAGAACTTTCTTGATACAGTCAGTCGCATGACACAACTCATTGGTCCGACGCCGTCGCCCGTCCGCGCTCGCCCCACCCTGACGGCCTTGATCGTGCTGACCGGCGTGTTCCTGTCCTCGCTGGACCTCTTCATCGTCAACATCGCCTTCCCCAGCATCTCGGACACCTTCCACGGCGAGAACCTGAGCTCGCTCTCCTGGGTGCTCAGCGCCTACACGATCGTGTTCGCCGCCGCCCTGGTCCCGGCCGGGCGCTGGGCCGACCGGTCCGGGCGCAAGCGGGCCTTCCTCCTGGGCCTGGCCGTCTTCACGGCCTCCTCCGCGCTGTGCGCCGTCGCCCCCAGCCTGGACTTCCTCGTCGCGGCCCGTGTCCTCCAGGCGACCGGCGGCGCGCTGATGCTGCCGACGTCGCTCGGCCTTCTCCTCCCCGCCTTCGGTCCCGAGCGCAAGGGGGCGGCCATCGGGCTGTGGTCGGCCGTGGGCGGCGCGGCCGCCGCCTTCGGCCCTCCGATCGGCGGCCTGCTGGTGCAGGTCAGCTGGCGCTGGGTCTTCCTGGTCAACCTGCCCTTCAGCGCGCTCGCCCTCGTCTTCGGGGTCCGCCTGCTGCGCGAGGTGCGCGATCCGGCCGCCCATCGCTCGGACCTGCTCGGCGCGGTGCTCCTCTCGGTCTCGGTGGCCAGCCTGGTGGCGGCCATCGTCGAGGGTTCGGACTGGGGCTGGGACAGCCCCCGCATTCTGGGCGCGTTCGCGCTGGCCGCCGTCTCGGGCGCCTGGCTGGTCGCCCGCTCCTGGCGTCACCCGTACCCCATCTTGGAGCCGTCGGTGATCCGGCACCGGGCGGTCGCCCTGGCCGACGTCAGCTCGCTGGTCTTCTTCGGTGGGTTCGGCGCACTGGTCCTCGGCGGCGTCCTCTTCCTGACCGGGGTGTGGCACGAATCGGTCCTGCGCGCCGGATTCCTGATCGCCCCCGGGCCGCTGCTGGCCGGGCTGACCGCGTTCCCCGGCGGGCTGCTGGGCGGCCGGCTGGGCCACCGGGTCGTCGGCACGCTGGGCTCGCTCTTCTTCGCCGCCGGCGGACTCTGGTGGGTGGTCCACGTGAGCGCCGTCCCCGACTACGTCGGCGCCTACCTCCCGGGCAGCCTGCTCAGTGGCTTCGGGGTCGGGCTCATGCTGCCCTCGCTCGGCGGCGCCGCCACCGCACCGCTGCCACCCCAGCGCTTCGCCACCGGCTCGGCCCTCTACGCCATGTCCCGCCAGATCGGCGTGGCCCTGGGCGTGGCCTGCCTGGTCGCCATCCTGGGCACCACCACCGGTGCGGCCGCCGTCCCCGCGTTCCACCACGCCTGGCTCTTCATGACCGGCGCCAGCCTGCTGGCCGGTCTCGTCCTCCAGGGGATCGGCGCACGGCGCACCGAGGTGGCGGACGCGTCGCGCAGCGCCGAGCCCGAAGCGGTGCCCCCGCTGTCCTACTCGCTCTCGGCCGGCAAGTAGGAGGGGTTGGCCACCAGGAGCTGGTCCCGGGCGGACGCGGCCAGCGCGGGCGCCACCCGGTCCCAGGCATCGTCGAGCGTGCCGGCGCGCAGCGCGGCGGCCAGGCCGCGGTCGTCGTCGAAGCCGAGCTCGGCCAGGCGCGCCGCGTGGGCCCGGGCCAGGGCCGGACCGAGTTGGAGCTCGCGCTCGACGACGGCCAGCGCATTGCGGGCGACCCGGGCCTCGAAGCCGGCGGCGCCCGGGACCTCCTCGGTGACACCGTCGAGGTACTCGCGCACCGCCTCGACGAGCTCGGCCGCGCTGGGACGGCCGAAGGGCGGCAGCGCTCCGACCCCCGGTCCGGGCTCGGGTCCGGCACCGGGCGGCGTCACCCCGAGGAGAGCGAAGAGATCCCATTCGCTCTCGCAGACGCGGCGCCCGATGGCGGCCAGCTCCACCGAGCGGGTGAGCCCGCCCAGGTGGGTGGCCGCCTGCAGCGCGCAGATGGCGGCCCACTTCACCGTGGCGTAGACCTGCCACCAGTGCACCCGGGCCGCGCTGAGCATGCCGCCGCCCGCGTCCGCGTACGCACCGAGCAACTCGTCGAGCCGGCCGAAGCCGCCGACCTCGCCGGGGCCGCCGAAGCGCCAGGCCGGGGCGCAGAGCCAGCCGATGTCCTCGGCCGGGTCGCCGGCGTGGGCCAGCTCCCAATCGAGCACGCCGCGCAGGCCCTGGGCGTCGACGAGGAGGTTGCCGCAGCGGAAGTCGCCGTGCACGGTCACCCGGGGCCCGGGTTCGGGGCGGTGCGCGGCGAGCCAGCGTGCCCCGAGCTCGAGTGCGGGGCGCACCTCGCCCAGCGCATCGAGCAGGGGCAGGGGATCACCCAGCGGGTCGGACCGGGGCAGGCCGCCCACGCCGTCGGGCGCAATGGCGTGGATGGCGGCCAGGGCGCGCCCGCACTGCGCGCTGAGTGTGCCCCGGGCCGTCGCCCACTCGTCGTCGCGCAGGATCTTGCGGGGGATGGTCTCGCCGTCGAGTCGCTCGACCACGAGCCAGGCCGGTCCGATCTCGTCGTCCTCGCCCAGGGCCACCACCCGGGGCACCGGGACACCGGCCGCGCCCGCCGCCTCGAGCAGGTCGCGCTCGGTCCGCACCTTGCCCGAGGTGGGACCGCGACCCCGCTCCACCTGGAGGATGAGTGGGCGTCGAGCGCCGTCCGCCTCGAGGTCGAACGCGCTGGTCACCCTGGATGCTCCGCCGGAGAGCCGGCGCAGGCCGTGCACGGTGCCGCCCAGACGGCGCCCGAGCGCGCCGGCCAGCTCCTCGCTCCGTCTCGGGTCGCTCACCGGGTGCGTCGCTACTCGACCGGGACGACCGGCCTCCCGGCCTCGTCGAGTTGGTGCAGGTACTCGCAGATGCCGTATCCCGTGCGCGTGGCGCCGTCGCCGTCGTCGTAGGTCCAGCGGGCCAGGCCCTCGTTGACCATGGTGCCGCCGGCCCGCCCGATGTCGGCCACCCGCAGGACGTCGCCCCGCAGACGGTGGGTGCGCCCCGCCTTGTCGTCCACCTCGAGGTGGACGACCCGGTGCGTCACCCCGTCGTCGGCCAGCTCGGTGGCGACGCGCCATTCGGCCACCGAGGTGGCCCGGGTGCCGTCCCAGACCCAGCCCCGGTGGAGGTCGCCGGCCCCGGTCCCCAAACGGATGCCCCCGAAGTGGGTGTCCTCCCCGACGTTGATGGAGAACCAACGCCACATCGTCGGGCCGCCCCAGCGCCGCGGACCCCAGGAGCGGTCCCGGTTGCCGTGCGCGCCCTGCCACTCGTGCACCGTGCCGTCGACCGTGAGCGTGCCGCTCCAGCGCCCGGCCTGCTCGAGATGGCCCTTGCCCACCGTGCCGGCGGCGGCGGCCGCCTCGGCGGACTTGGGCCCGCCGCTCGGCTGGCCGTCGGTCCCGATGGCCGGGGTGACCGCCTCGAAGCGCACGTCGAGCGCGACCGGGACGGGGTGGGACGGGTCCTCGCCCCGCCGGCAGGGCCGGGCGGCCACCGTGCCGTCCATGACGATGCGCCAGGCCCGCGTGGGCTCGAGCATCTCGTAGCGGACGTCGCCCACCTTGAGCACGCTGTCGACCATGGTCCGCTGCTCCTTGACCGAGCGGTACTCGCCCAGTTCCCCGCCCGGCAGCCAGACCGACAGGCCGACGTCCATCGTCCCTTCGTTGGGCCGCACCCCGACGCGGGTGAAGAACCCGGAGTCGGTGGCCGGGTCGTACGCGTTGAAGTACCACGACTCGCTCCAGGCGCTGTCCCCCTCGACGGGATGGGCCAGGTCGTGCTGCGCACTGAGGATCGGCATGGCTACACCATGGCCCGTCCCGCCCGCGGGTTCAACGGCTGGTGGGTGCGGGTCCCACGGTCGGGCCGGCCGAGCGGCGCGGTCGAGCGGCAACTGGGCGACCCCCGGATGCCTGTGTGAGACTCGGCGGGCAGGACGAAGCGACGGCATGGCGTGGTGGGGACGCGCCGGGCCAAGGGTGGGGAGGGCATGCGAGCCGCGGTGACCAGGGATGGCCAGCTGGTGGTCGCTGCGGTGGTCGACCCCGTCCCGGCGTCGGGTCACGTCGTGGCGCGCTCGCTCGCCGCCGGCATCTGCGGGTCCGATCTGCACGCTCTGGGCGACTTCGCCCATTTCACCTCGCTCATGGGCTCGGTCGGCGTGCCGGCGCTCGACCCGTCGGCCGACTGCGTGTTCGGCCACGAGTTCTGCGCGGAGATCGTCGAGCACGGGCCCGACACCGCCCGCACCCTGCCCGTGGGGACCCGCGTCTGCTCGGTGCCGATTCTGCTCGGACCGACGGGCGTCGAGCAGATCGGCTACTCCAACCACTATCCGGGCGCGCTGGCCGAGCACCTGGTGCTCCAGGAGCTGCTGCTCCTTCCCGTGCCCGACGGGCTGGACACCGACCTCGCCGCACTGACCGAACCGCTGGCCGTCGGCGAGCACGCGGTCGGGCTGGCGGACCTCCACGTCGGGCAGCCCTGCCTCGTGGTGGGCTGCGGTCCCGTCGGGCTGGCCGTCATCGCCGCGCTCAGGGGGAGGGGGCACGGCCCCGTCCTGGCCGCCGACTTCTCACCCACCCGGCGCCGGCTGGCCGAGGCCTTCGGGGCCGACGTGGTGCTCGACCCGGCCGAGGGCTCGCCCCACGAGCGCTGGGCCGACTACGGCGTGCCGCGCACGGTGATGGAGCGCATCGGCGCCTCCATGCTCGGCGGCACCATCACCGACCCGGTCATCTTCGAGGCGGTGGGCGTGCCGGGCATGTTGCAGTCGCTCATCGCCGACGCACCGCCCCACAGCCGCATCGTGGTGGTCGGCGTCTGCATGCACACGGACAGCATCGAGCCCTTCATGGCGGTGACCAAGGAGATGGAGCTGCGCTTCTCCTTCGGCTACACCCCCGACGAGTTCGCCGCCACCCTGGCCCGCCTGGCCGCCGGGGTGCCCGGAGCCGAGCAGCTGGTGACGGCCGTGGTGGACCTGGCCGGCGCCCCGGGCGCCTTCGCGACGCTGCGCGCGCCGGGCGAGCAGGGCAAGATCCTCGTCAAGCCGTAAAAAGAGGAAACGAAAACGGAAACGGAGAGCGATGACAAGCATTGACGCCGACGGACGCCTCAGGTTCGGCATCTTCCTGGCCCCGTTCCACCCGGTGGGGCAGAACCCGACGTTGGCGCTCGAGCGCGACCTGCAGCTGATCGAGCACCTCGACCGCCTCGGTTTCGACGAGGCCTGGTTCGGCGAGCATCACTCGGCCGGTTACGAGATCATCGCGTCGCCCGAGGTGTTCATCGCGGCCGCCGCCCAGCGCACCTCCCACATCCGCCTGGGCACCGGCGTCTCCTCGCTGCCCTATCACCAGCCGTTCATCCTGGCCGACCGCATGGTGCTGCTCGACCACCTCACCCGGGGCCGGGTCATGCTGGGGGTGGGACCGGGCGCGCTGCCCTCGGACGCCTTTATGATGGGGATCGATCCGGCCCGCCAGCGCGACATGATGGAGGAGTCGCTCGAGGCGATCCTGCTGCTGCTGGCCGGCGAGACGGTCACCATGGAGACCGACTGGTTCAAGCTGGTCAAGGCCCGGCTGCAGCTGCGCCCCTACCAGCGGCCCATGCCCGAGGTGGCGGTGGCGGCCCAGATCTCGCCAGCCGGTCCCCGCCTGGCCGGGCGCTTCGGCCTGAGCCTGCTCTCGCTCGGCGCCACCACCGAAGGCGGATTCGACGTGCTCGGCTCGCACTGGCAGGTCATCAGCGAGCGGGCCGAGGAGTTCTCGACCACGGTCGACCGCAACGACTGGCGCCTGGTCGGGCCCATGCACATCGCCGACACCAAGGAACAGGCCATCGCCGACGTGGCCTTCGGGCTCGAGGAGTGGGTCGACTACTTCCAGCGGGTGGCCGCGCTGCCCATCGCCCCGAACACCGAGAACTTCGCCTCGCTGGTGGATGCGCTCAACGCGTCGGGCATCGCCGTCATCGGCACGGTGGAGGACGCCATCGCGCAGATCGAGCGCCTCCAGGTGCAGTCGGGCGGCTTCGGCACCTACCTCTGCATGGGACACGAGTGGGCCGACACCGAGGCCACCCGCCATTCCTACGAGTTGCTGGCCCGCTACGTCGCCCCGCACTTCCAGGGCACGGCGGAGACACTGACGGCCAGCCGGGACTGGGCGGCCGAGAACCGGCCCGAGTTCATCGGCGCCGCGGGCAACGCCGTGATGTCGGCCATCGCCAAGCACCACGAGGAGAAGGCGGCCAAGGCCGGGACCGCGGTGCCC
The DNA here is from genome assembly GCA_963840435.1 of uncultured Acidimicrobiaceae bacterium. Lineage (GTDB taxonomy): Bacteria > Actinomycetota > Acidimicrobiia > Acidimicrobiales > RAAP-2 > Bog-473. Next base: position 390,551 of record CAWIYY010000010.1, read on the forward strand.
AATGCCTGAGCCCGAGATCACCCACGACATGATCCCGGCCAACGGGATCGAACTGCACGTTGCGCTGGCCGGTCCGGCCGACGGACGCCCCGTCGTGCTGTGCCACGGCTTCCCCGAGCTGTGGTACTCGTGGCGCCACCAGCTGGTCGGCCTGGCCGAGGCCGGCTACCGCGTCATGGCTCCCGATCTGCGCGGCTACGGCCGCAGCTCGCAGCCCACCGCGGTGGCCGACTACGGCTCGGACCAGTTGACGGGCGACCTGTGCGGGCTGCTCGACCACTACGGCTACGAGACGGCCACCTTCTCCGGCCACGACTGGGGCTCCATGGTGGTGTGGGAGCTGGGCCGGCTGCATCCCGACCGGGTGGCCGCCATCTACAACATGAGCGTGCCCTACTCGAACGCAGGGGGCCGGCCCACCGAGATCTTCGAGCACCTCTTCGAGGGCAAGTTCTTCTACATGCTCTACTTCCAGGACGTCGGGCCGGCCGAAGCGGAGTTCGCGGCCGACCCGCGCCGCTGGGTGCGCACCATGCTCTACTCGGCCAGCGGCGAGGGCATGGCCCAGCCCAACCCCGGGCTGCTCGATGCTCCGAGGGAGGGGACGAAGTTCCTCGACATCCTCACCCCGGCGCCCGAGATCCTGCCGGCGTGGCTGAGCGAAGCGGACATCGACGTCTACGTCGAGGGGCTCGGACGGGGCGGCCTCTTCGGCCCGGTGAGCTTCTACCGCAACCTCGACGCCAACTGGGAACGCTCCAAGGACATTGCGCCGTCCATCTACGCCATGCCGACCGGCTTCATCACCGGATCGCTCGACCCGGTCAACCTCATGATGCCCGGGGCGGCCGCGGCCATGGCCGAGGCCCTGCCCGACTTCCGCGGCAGCACCGTCGTCGACGGCGCCGGCCACTGGGTGCAGCAGGAGAAGCCGGCCGAGACGAACGCCGCGCTGCTCGCCTTCCTCGCCTCGACGTGAGCGCGCTGCCCGCGCTGCCCGCCCAACCGGCCGGGGTGCCCTGGCCGGACGAGACCTGGCCCGAAGGTCCGCTGCCGGCCGGTGTCGAGCTGGCGCGGCTGCTCGACGACGTCTTCGACCCCGACGGCCCGCTCGCCACCACCTTCGCCGTGGTGGTGGTCCAGGGCGGCCGGGTCGTGGCGGAGCGCTACGCCGGCGCGCTCGAGCACTTCGACCAGCCACCGACCTCGGTGACTGCGGACACGCCGCTGCTCAGCTGGTCGATGGCCAAGTCGGTCCTGCACGCCGTGGTGGGCCTGCTGGTCGGGACGGGCCGGCTCGATCTCGATGCGCCGGCCGCCGTCCCGGAGTGGTCCGGCGCCGACGATCCCCGCCGCGCCATCACGCTGCGCCAGCTGCTGGCCATGCGCGACGGGCTGGCCTGGGTCGAGGACTACGTCAACGACCGGGTGTCCGACGTGATCACGATGCTCTTCGGCGACGCCCAGGACGACATGGCCCACTTCGCGGCCGACCGGCCCCTGGCCGCCGCCCCCGGCACGCGGTTCAACTACTCGTCGGGGACGTCGAACGTGATCTCGGGCGTCGTGGCCCGCCTGGTCGGTCCGGGCGAGGACTACGCGCGCTTCCTCCACGGGCGGCTGTTCGCCCCCATCGGGATGCGCAGCGCCGACCCCGAGCTCGACGCCGCCGGCACCTGGGTCGCCTCGTCCTACCTGCGGGCCACGGCGCGCGACTGGGCCCGCTTCGGCCTGCTCTACCTGCGCGGCGGCACCTGGGCGGGCGCACGGGTCCTGCCCGAGGGTTGGGTCGACGACGCCCGGACGATGGTCTCGGTCGACCCCGAGGACGGCTCGCCCTACGGGTCCCACTGGTGGGGCGTGGCCGGCGACACGCTGGGCACGTTCCGCGCCTCGGGCTACGAAGGGCAGTCGATCACCATCTGCCCGCCGCTCGACCTGGTGGTGGTGCGCCTGGGCAAGACGCCGCTCGAGCGCGAGCCGAGCCTGGTGCCCTGGCGGGCGGCCACGGTGGAGGCCTTCGCCCGCGCCCGCTGAGCGGTCAGGCCCGGGAGCGCGAGATCTCGGCCTTCTGGAGCACGGCCGCGCTCACCCCGGCGGCCCGCCAGGTGGCGTACGTGATGCCCTTGCGCTGGCCGTAGGCCTTGGCCACCTTGATGAACTGCTTCTCGAGGGCCGAGAGGTCCTTGACCTGGTCGACCCGGGACCGCTCCTCGAGCAGGTCCTTCTGCTCCTGGAGCAGGTGCAGGCGGGTCAGGGCGTCCGCCGTGGCCAGCTGGTTCTCAATCGAGGCCAGCCGCTTGTCGATGGAGGCCGGGGTGCGCTTGCGGCCCCGCTTGGGCTTGGAGGTCTCGAGGGCTTCGAGATAGTGACGGACGGATGCACTCTCGGCGCGCCCACGGGCGAGCGCGGCCTTGTGGCCCGAGCTCATGGGCTTGCGAGGAGCCGGAGTTTTTGCCTTTGTTGCCATGCACTCATTCTGGCGCAGATCGCGGACTCATATGCAGCAATCAGCGGATTTGTTCTGTCGATTATTGAGGAGCGGAAAGGGTGACCTCATCGGGCAAATCCGTGGCCCTCGTCCCAGCAAATATCTCGTTTGCGATCGGGCCATTCACCGGTTGGCCGACCCCCCATTGCAGGGCCCCCGATACCGTGATGGGGTGGGCCAGGCCAGCACGGTGACGGTCGGGACCGGTGCGCGCCGTGCCGTGGCCACCCTCCTCCCGGCGGCGGCGGTCCTGATCCTGGCCTACTGGAAGGCCCGGTACGCCCACCGCTCGCTGATCGCCTCGGAGACGACGATCACCTCCACCCAGTTCGAAGGTGCCTTTCCCCTGGCCGACACGGCTGGCTCACCTTTTGCTTGCTCGCCGGCTCCTTCTGCCTCCTGACGGGCCGGCGGGCGGCCCTGTTCTGGCTGCTGGCGGGGTGGAACCGGGATCTCTCTGTTCTGAATGGATGTGTTCGGTGACCTCGAACACGGCATCTGGGTCACGGGCGCCAACGGTGTGGTCGAACCGGTGATTAACGTCGTGACCCTGGCCTTGTCTATCTTCGTCCGTCCTGGACGTGGGGACGCCGGGACGTCTTGTGAACCAGTGCTCGTGCAACCGGGACCGAGCGACTCAGCTGGGGTCGGCCACGACGACGCCGTGTTCGTAGGACCAGACCACCGCCTGCACGCGGTCACGCAGATTGAGCTTCATGAGGATGCGCCCGACGTGGGTCTTGATCGTGCTCTCCTCCACGACCAGGTCGGCCGCGATCTCGGCGTTCGAGAGACCCTGGGCCACCAGGCGCAGCACGTCACGCTCGCGTGGGGTGAGTGCCGCCAGCTGGGGCGGGTCGTCTCCTTCGGGCCGGGCCGCCCGGGCGAACTGGGTGATGAGGCGCTTGGTGATCACGGGGTCGATGAGCGCGTTTCCCGCCGCCACGCTGCGCACGGCGCTCACGAGCTGCTCGCTCGGTGCGTCCTTCAACAAGAACCCACTGGCTCCGGCACGCAGCGCGGCGTAGACGTACTCGTCGGTGTCGAACGTGGTCAGCATCAGCACCCGGCAGCCTGTCTCGGCCAGGATGAGGCGGGCGGCGGTCAGGCCGTCCATGTTCGGCATGCGGATGTCGAGCAGGACCACGGTCGGCGCCAGCTCCTTGGCCAGCGCCACCGCCTCCTCCCCGTCCCCGGCCTGGCCGACCACGGTCAGACCTGGCTCGGTGCCCAGGATCACCGCGAAGCCCGAGCGCACCAGACGCTGGTCGTCGACGATGAGGACGGTGATGTCCTCGCTCGGCGTCACCGAATCACGCCGTTCCGCGCTGGGTGACGCGTGACGGGGCGCCCGAACGCTGGGGGAGGCGTGCCACCACCTGCCACCCGCCGTCGGCCGTGGGGCCGGCATCGACGGTGCCGCCGCACCCGGTCACCCGCTCACGCATGCCGGCCAGGCCGTGCCCGCCCCCCGAGGTCTCGAGGCCGGAGGCGCCGGCCCGTGGGGGGCCATTGACCACCCGGACCTGGACCCCGTCGCGGTCGCCGGAGACCCCGACGTCCATGGCGGCGCCGGGCGCGTGCTTCATGGCGTTGGTGATGGCCTCTTGCACGACGCGGTAGGCGGCCTCCGCGCCGGGCTCACTCAAGCCATCGATGTCGCCGCGCAGCTGGCACGTGATGGCCAGGCCTGACGACTGGGCTCGGGCCACCAGCTCGTCGATGATGCGCAACCCGGTAGCCGACGTCGCCGGCACGGTCTCGTCGAGCAGCTCGACCAGGCGGTCGATCTCGGCCTCGGCCTGGTTTGCGGCGTCGCTGATGGAGGCGAAGGCCTCGGCCGCGCGAGCCGGATCGGCGGCGGCCAGGCGCTCGCCGGCGTTGGCCTGCACCACCATGAGGCTCACGCTGTGCGCCACGATGTCATGCAGCTCGCGGGCGATCCGGGCCCGCTCGTAGCGCACCGACTGCTCCGCGAAGATCTCGCGTTCCTCCTCGAGCTCGCGGGCGCGCACCTCCAGCTCGGCCGAGGCCCGGCGGCGTGACGCTACGGCCAGGCCGCCGGCGAACGGCCCGAGCGCCAGCATTTCGGGGACGGGGTTCCACCCTCCGTCGGACAGGTTGACCCCGACCAGGAGGGCAGCCAGGCCGAGCAGGGAGAGAGGGAACGGCGCGTCGGCGCCGAGCGCGTAGCTGTAGAGGAAGAGGGCGGCCCAGGCCGAGATGAAGGTGGCGTTGGCGTACACGGTGGAGGCGTCACCGGCGAGCTGCGGGATGGCGGCGAGAACGCCGGCCACCACCGCGACGGGGATCGGTTGCCAGCGGCGTGCGGCGACCAGCGCACTGAATCCGAGCACGCAGGCCGAGCCGGGCATTTCACCCAGCTGGCCCTCGGCGGCGAGCGCCCAGGCCGTGCCCGCCACGAGCACGAGCGCCACGAGCGGATCGGGCTGGCGGCGGCACATCCGCCAGACCCGATGCACCCCTAGACCGCCCGTGCGCCGAGTGGGATGAGCACCATGGTCTCGCGCCGACCGTCCCGCACCGACGAGCGCACCGTCCCCCCGAGGAGGTGTGCCCGTTCGGTCGCCGCGGCCAGCGCCGGCCGGGCGACGCTCTCGCGCACGCTCGGACCGACCACCTTGAACTCGAGTGCGTCTGTCCCGAACGACACCTCGACCTGGGCCGCGGCCGACGGGTTCTTCTCCAGCGTGTCGAGCAGGTGCTCGACGATCCGGTACCCGGAGAGCTCGAGGCCCGGCGGGAGCAACCGCGGGTCACCGGTGATGGTGAGGCCGACATCGAGCTCGTTCGCCTGGCTGAGCAGCCGGTCGAGTTGGGCGAGCACGGGTTGCGGACCCGTCGGTGCCGCCTCGCGCAGGCTCCCGACGACGTCGCGCATGTGGGTCAGCGTGTCACGACCCGTGCCCTGAATGGCGACGAACGCATCGGCGGCCTGAGCAGGCTCCGAGTCGAGCGACTCCCGCCCGATCGCCGCTGCCGCCGCGATCTCGTGTACCTGTTCGTGCAGGTACCGGTCGAGGTCGCCGGCGATGCGGGCGCGATCGGCCTCGACGGCCAGGCTGGCATTGCGCTCGCGCTGCTCCTGGAGCTCCACCGTCCGCACCCGCAGCGCCTCGACGGTCACGTTGCGCCGGTGCAGGAGGTACCCGGCGCCGAGGAAGGCCAGCGAGATGGGGACGAACAGGATGGCGGTTGTGACCGGGTAGATCTGCGGGTCCGACTCGCACTGGACGAGGATGCTGGCGATCACCAGTCCCTCGCCGATGTACCGGTCCCGCCCCTGGCAGCGACTCCCGACGACGAAGGCCATGTAGAAGATCGCGGGCAGGGTCGCGCCGCAGCGTACGTAGGTGCCGATGGCCGCCCAGTTGACGAGGGCGCCGGCCAGCAGCACGGTGGCCACGACGAGGGGACGCTTGCGGGCGAACGCCACGGGCAGCGTCATGAGCAGGACGGCGAGCGCTCCCGTCCATCCGGCGTCGTAGTGGTGGCCCTGGCTCTTCCCGTGCGTCACGAGGAGGACACCGAAGACGCTCAGGAGGAGGGCCAGGGCGATGTCGCCCCACCCCAGATCAGTGATGCCGAAGGTCGGGCCGGTGATGACTCTGGCCCATGTCCGTCTTCTCATGAGGCACCTCTTCTCGGTGTCGGTGAAATTGTGGTCGCGATCTCGAGGACGTGCAACGCCCGTCAGGCTCCCTCGGACGGGCGGCTCGCGCTGCTGAGCGGCGTGTGGTCGGTGGGCGGGGTGGCGGGGGTCCGGACGAGGATCACGATGACCGCCACCGATAGCACGAGGGTCACCGCCCCGATGACCTCCAAGAGATGGCTGGGACGGTCCCCGAGGCCGAGCAGAGAGCTGACCACGTCGAGGCCCCGGGTGACGTAGATCACCGGTCGAGCCCACCCGGCTCCCCGCCAGAGGCCATAGATGGCGACCAGGGAGAGGATCGCGAAGAGGACGATGGCGACCATGGCCGGCGGCGGGGGCTTGGCATGGCCGGTGACCCGGGAGCCGAGGACCGCGGCGACCAGGTCGAGCGCGGCGACTGTGCACAGCATGGCGACGACGTTTTTGTAGGGACGGCTCATGGTCGACCTCTCCTTCTCTTCGTGAGCGGCCCGCACGGGGGCTCTCTTGGGCAGTCTGAGCTCGAGCGTCCGCTCCTTCGTCTGCCGGTGGGGGGATCTTTCGGCACGACCGTCCACCCGAAGGGGGACACGGCGGTGGTGTCGAAACGGTGCATCATCGGCGCGGGGGCAACGTGGCGACGATGAGCCGGGCGATGAGGGCGTAGCCCCGGTTCGTCGGGTGCACGTCTTGAAGCTGGCAGTAGTAGGTCAAGGCGCAGACGTCGGCCACGGCCACGGGAACGGCACGGTGGGGACCCGACGTCATCTCGCTGAGTGGACGGTACGCACCCGTTGCGGCGGTCACGTCGACGAAGGTGGCGCCGACGGCGCGGTACTGGGCCGCGAGCGCCGGATTCAAGAGGTCGCGAAAAGCCGGAATGGAGTCAATGGCGAGGTTCTTCTGGGGCGGATCCGCGGAGGGGTAGAGCCCGAGGAAGACGTCGGGATAGGTGAGGCCGACGATCCGGACCTCTGGTCCCGCGGCGAGGCGGAGGCCGGCCACGAGCTGGTGCACGTTGCTCTCGATGCTGGGCAGGGCCGCCGAAATGCACGCCGCGAGCACGGCGGCCGACGCGCAACCGAGAATGTCGTTGCCGCCGATGGAGACCGTGACGAGCCCGATCTGCCCGCGGTGCCGAGCCAGGAACCGCTCGGCCGCGGCAGCCTGCGACCGGGTCGGGTAGGACGCCGTGTCCGGTCCCGGGGCGGGCAGTGCACACCCCTTCTGATGGAGCAGCGATGTCGTGGTGGCCCCGTCGCAGGCGAAGTTGCGGAGCTCCAGGTGATACCCCTTGGCCCGAGCCAGACGGACGACCTGGTAGGCAAAGCCTTCGGTGTCACGGTGCCCGATTGCCCTGGCCACGGGTTGGTAGCCCGCGGCGTAGGAGTCGCCCAGGGACACGTCGAAGCGGACGGCCGACACGCCCGACGCGCCCAACGGACCGGTGAGGGACGCCGTCGCGGCCAGGAGCCAGAGAACGAGGAGAGCGACGAAGGATCGCAGGCGACGGCGCGGCGAGCGCATCAGTCGATCAGCTCTTGTGCAGCGTGATGACGAGGTCGCTGTTGTTGCTGTTCCCGATGGAGGTGCTGGCGGTCGTCCCCGTGTACCCGGCGAACCTCGCTGAGCCTCCGGTGACCGGGATCGTCCCGACGTCAGCGGCCAGGTTGACGCTGGCGTTGTCCGAATAGAGCAGCGAACCGGCGATGGCGAACACGAAGGAGCAGTCTGCGTTCGCGGGCGCGGACACGACCGTGCAGTACAGGTGGTCGGACACGGACCACTGCTTGCCGTGATGCGAGTGGGACCCGACGGAGTCGACGTCGTCCTCCCGCACGTGGCCTCCCACCGGCGGGTAGCCCTGGATGACCACGTTGGACGCATTGAAGAACGTCAGGGAGGTCTGCTTCTGGAAGAAATGCAGCACCAGGGGCGGCGGCGCGGCAGCCGCGGGGCCCGAAGCGAGGGCGGCCAGGGCACCCAGCGAAAGGGAGCCGGCGACGCAGCCGCTCAGGAACATCCGCGTCACCCGGCGTCGGCTGGTGCGGCGTGCGGGCGATCCGCAGTCTCTCGTGGGCTCCATGTTCTGCCTCCGTTTCCGTTGGGTCCGACGGCCCATCGCCGCCTTCTCCCAGCATGAGCGGCTGAGGCTCGCGAATCGTCCGCCGCTGGAGGGGTCATGCAAGCGCACGGGCCGGACCCGCGACGGACGTCGCGCCGGGCCGCCTCCCCACTCCGGGGGACGACCCGGGCACAGGGGTCGCCTTCGGAGGTCGCCCCGGCCGGGTCGGGGCCGCCGGGCCGGTAGTTTTGATGGTGTCATGACCCCCGCGGCCGAGGAGTCGAACCCCCCCGCTCCCGCCGACGAGGAGTCCCTGCACCGGGCGCTCGGCCTAACCGACGACGAGTTCGAGGCCGTGGTCAAGATCCTCGGACGCGTGCCCAACCATCTGGAGCTCGCCCTCTACGCGGTGATGTGGAGCGAGCACTGCTCCTACAAGTCGTCGCGCCTGCACCTGCGCCGCCTGCCCACGGAAGGGGCCCGGGTGCTGGTCGGGCCGGGGGAGAACGCGGGCGTGATCGACGCCGGTGACGGCATCGCGGTGGCCATCCGGATCGAGAGCCACAACCATCCCTCGGCCATTGAGCCCTACCAGGGCGCGGCGACCGGTGTCGGCGGCATTCTGCGCGACATCTTCACCATGGGGGCGCGACCACTGGCCGTCATGGACCCGCTCTTCTTCGGGCCACCCGACGACGCCCGGCAGCGTTGGCTGGTCGAAGGCGTCGTCAGCGGGATCTCGGGGTACGGGAACTCGGTCGGCGTGCCGACGGTCGGGGGCGAGCTGACGTTCGACCCGTGCTACGCCCAGAACCCGTTGGTCAACGTGCTCTGCATGGGCGCGCTGCCGACGGAGCGCCTCGTGCTCGGCATCGCCTCGGGCCCGGGCAACCTGGCCGTGCTCCTCGGTTCGAGCACCGGTCGCGACGGCATCGGCGGCGTGAGCGTGCTGGCCTCAGCCGGCTTCAGCGGTGAGGAGGCGGCGGCCGACGACGCCAAGCGGCCGAGCGTCCAGGTGGGCGATCCCTTCGAGGAGAAGCGCCTCATCGAGGCCTGCCTCGAGCTGCTCGACACCAAGCTCGTCGTCGGCATTCAGGACCTGGGCGGGGCGGGGCTGGCCTGCGCCACCAGCGAGACGGCCGGGCGCGGCGGGGTGGGCATGGACGTCGACGTCAGAGCCGTGCCGCGGCGCGAGGAGGGCATGGAGCCCTGGGAGGTGATGACGAGTGAGAGCCAGGAGCGCATGCTGGCCATCGTCACCCCCAGGTCCTGGCCCGAGGTGGCCCGGATCTGCGCCAAGTGGGAGGTGCGGGCCAGCGTCATCGGTGTCGTCACCGACCCCGGGCCCGACGGCGATGGCCGCCTGCGGATCCGCGACGGGCTGGACGGGCCGATCCTGGCCGACGTGCCGGCGGCGTCGCTCTCGGACGACGCGCCGCTCTACGACCGGCCGCGCCTGGCCCCATCGCCTGTGGCTGCGCCGGCGCTGGCATCACCCGACGATTGCGAGGCCGACCTCTTGGCCCTGCTGCGCTCGCCCGCCTGGGTCTACGGCCAGTACGACCACCAGCTGTTCCTCAACACCGTGGTCGGCCCGGGCGCGGACGCTGCGCTGCTCCGGCTGGCCGGTCCCGGCTTGCCGCGCTCGGAGCGGGGCGTGGCCGTGACGACCGACTCGAACCCGCGGGCCTGTGCGCTCGACCCGCGCCGGGGTACGGCGCTCGTCTTGGCCGAGGGGGTGGCCAACCTGGCCTGCGTCGGCGCCACGGCGGTCGCCGTGGTCAACTGCCTCAACTTCGGGAACCCCGAGCACCCCGAGGTGATGTGGCAGCTCTCCGAGTGCATCGACGGGATGGCCGAGGCCTGCCGTGCCCTCGACCTGCCGGTCATCGGGGGCAACGTCAGCCTCTACAACGAGAGCGGGGGCGCTGACATCGATCCCACGCCCGTGCTCGGTCTCCTGGGCCTCGTCGACGCCGTGCGGGTGCGCCCGCCCGGCCTCAGCTGGTCGGCGGGCGACACTCTCCTCCTCCTCGGCCCGGGTCCCGACCCGTCCGCCCCGCTGGAGGGCACCCGCTGGGCCGCCGAGCGGCGTGATCACCGCGGCGGGGCGGTCCCACCGCTCGATTTCGCCGTCCACGACGCGGCGTGCCGGTTCGTGGCGGGACTGGTGGCGGCCCAGGTCGCCGGGGTCGACGGACCGGTGCAGGCCGTGCACGACGTGTCCGGTGGCGGTCTGGCCGTGGCGCTGGCCGAGATGGCCGCGGAATCGGCGCTCGGTTGCCGGGTCGCATTGGCCGGGCCGGGTGTGCTCTTCGGGGAGGTGCCGTCGCGCTTCGTGGTGGCCAGCGGCGACCCCGATGCGCTATGCGCCCTGGCCGCGGCGGCCGGAGTCGAGGCGACGGTCCTGGGCCAGGCCGGCGGCGAACGCTTCGTGCTCGGCGACATGGTGGACCTGCCGGTCGAGGCACTCCGGGAGGCTTACCTGGGCAGCCTGCAACGCGCACTGGGCGAGGCGTGATGGACCCGGTGGACCAGGCCTGTGCGACAATGGGGACGCCGTGAAGGAAGCGTGTGGTGTCTTCGGGGTCTACGCGCCCGGGGCGAGGGTGGCCAACCTCACCTTCGACGGTCTCTTCGCCCTGCAACACCGCGGCCAGGAATCGGCCGGCATGGCGGTGTCCGACGGCGAGACGGTCATGGTGGTCAAGGACATGGGCCTCGTTGCCACCGTCTTCGACGAGCGCACCCTGTCGGCGTTGGAGGGACACCTGGCCATCGGCCACACCCGCTACTCGACCCACGGCGCCTCGGACTGGAGCGGGGCGCAGCCGGTCTACCGCCCCGTCGGCCGGGCCGGCTTCGCGCTGGGGCACAACGGCAACCTGACCAACACGGCCGAGCTGGCCGAGAAGGTCGGCATGCTGCCCGGCTCCTTCTGCACGGACAGTGACGTCGTCGCCGAGCTGCTGGCGAATTCCTTTCCCGAGACCGAGGACCTGGCTCGCGCCCTGCAGGCGGTGCTGCCCATCGTCGAGGGCGCCTTCTCCATGGTGCTGATGAACTCGCAACGCCTCTTCGGCGTGCGTGACCCGCACGGCTTCCGCCCACTGTGCCTTGGTCGCCTCGGGCCGGCCGAGGCTCCTGAAGGCTGGGCCCTGGCCTCGGAGACGCCGGCGCTGAGCATCATCGGCGCGACCTTCGTCCGAGAGGTCGAGCCGGGCGAGCTCATCGTCATCGACGCCGACGGGCCCCACAGCCTCGAGATCCCCTGGCTCCGCCCGGTCGAACCGCGGCTCTGCATCTTCGAGTTCGCCTACATCGCGCGACCCGACAGCCGGCTCTACGGGCGCGAGGTGCACGAGACGCGTTGCCGGATGGGCGAGCTGCTGGCCCTCCAGGCGCCGGTCGAGGCCGACATGGTGATGGGGGTGCCCGAATCGGGCGTGCCCGCGGCCGAGGGCTTCGCCCGGGCGAGCGGCATCCCCTACGGGCAGGGACTCGTGAAGAACCGCTACATCGGCCGCTCCTTCATCGCGCCCGGCGTGCAGGAGCGGGCGGACGCGGTGCGGCGCAAGCTGAACCCTCTGGCCGACGCCATCGTGGGCAAGCGCCTCGTCGTGGTCGACGACTCCATCGTGCGGGGCACGACCCAGCGCTCGGTCATCCGGATGCTGCGTGAGGCCGGTGCCGCCGAAGTGCACCTGCGCATCTCCTCACCCCCATGGCGCTGGCCCTGCTTCTACGGGATCGACACGCCTTCCTACGAGGAGCTGCTGGCCACCGACCACACCGTCGAGGAGATGGCCGCCGTGCTCGGAGCGGACTCACTGGCCTTCATCAGCATCGAGAACCTGCGCAACGCGATCGGTACCGATCGCGGATTTTGCGACGCCTGCTTCACCGGCGACTACCCGACGACGGTGCCGGCCACCGCGACGCCGGTCTCCTTCCGGCCTCCGGCCGGGTCGACGGCCCACCAGGCCGCGCTGCCCGGGGTCTGAGCACGTGACGCAGGGCGGCGGCGCCACCTACGCGGCGGCCGGCGTGGACATCGCCGCCGGCGACGCCGCGGTCGACCGGCTGCGCACCATGGTGGCGGGCATCGGCGGCTTCGGTGGCCAGTTCCCGCTCGATGTGACCCGCTTCACCCGCCCGGTGCTGGTCGCCTCCACCGATGGGGTCGGCACCAAGCTGGTCGTGGCCCGGGACAGCGGCCGCTACGAGACGGTGGGCATCGACCTGGTGGCCATGTGCGTCGACGACCTGGTGTGCGTCGGTGCCGAACCGCTCTTCATGCTCGACTACGTGGCCACCGGCAAGGTCGATCCGGACCGGGTGGCCACCATCGTGGCCGGGGTGCACGAAGGCTGCCGCCAGGCCGGCTGCGCGCTGATCGGCGGCGAGACGGCGGAGCACGCCGGGGTCATGGCCCCCGACGAGTCCGACCTGGCCGGCTTCGCGGTCGGTGTGGTCGAGGACGGCACCCAACTCGGTCCCGAGCGGGTGCGGCCCGCCGACGTCGTCATCGGGCTGGCCTCGCCCGGGTTGCGCTCCAACGGCTACACCCTGGCCCGCCACGTCCTGCTCGAGCGGGCCGGCCTGGGCCTGGACGACCCGGCCTGGCCGGGGGCCGAGGTCAGCGTGGCCGACGAGCTGCTGCGGCCGTCGGTGATCTACACGCCCGCCGTGCTGGCCGTGCGCGCCGCGCTGGGCGAGGGCCTGCATTCCTGTGCCCACATCACGGGGGGCGGCATCGTCGGCAACCTGCCCCGGGCCCTGCCGGCCGATCTGGGCGCCACCCTCGAGCGCGGCGCCTGGAGTGAGCCGCACATCTTCGAAGAGATCCGCCGGCTCGGTCAGGTCGACCAGGACGAGATGGACCGGGTCTTCAACCGGGGCGTCGGGATGGCGCTCGTCGTGGCCGCCGAGGCGGTCGAGGCGGTCGAGGCCGCGCTGGTCGGCTTGCGGACCTCCGGCGTGGACGCCACCGTCATCGGGCGCGTGACCGATGGGCCCGGGATCCGCTACGTATGAGCGGCGCCTACCCCGCCCTGCGGGCCCACCTGTTGGAGCACTCGGTCAAGACGGGTGACTTCACCCTCAAGTCGGGCCGGAAGAGCACCTGGTTCATCGACTCCAAGCAGACCGTGTGCCGCCCCGAAGCCATGGTGCTCGTGGCCGACGCGGTGCTGTCGCTGGTGCCGGCCGAGGCGACGGCCATCGGCGGCCTGACTATGGGTGCGGACCCCGTCGCCTTCGTGACGGCCGGGGTGGCCGCGACGCGGGGCCGCTCCCTCAAGGCCTTCAGCGTGCGCAAGGAGGTCAAGGATCACGGCGGGGGCGGCCGCATCGCCGGTGCGCTGGACCCGGGCGACAAGGTGGTGGTGACCGAGGACACGGTGACCCGCGGCACGTCGCTCCTCGAGGCGGCGCACGCCGTGCAGGAGGCCGGCGCCGAGGTGGTGCTGTTGGTCGCGGTGGTGGACCGTGGCGGCACCGTCGAGGCCATGGCGGCCGCTGAGGGCCTCCCCTTCCGCGCCGTGCTCACTGCGCCTGACCTGGGCTTTCCGTTCGAAGGCGCCTGAGCGGTCCTTTCTCCCCGCCGCGTGATGGCGGGCGGCTGTGACGCTCGCAGAATCTGGGTTTTCCCTGGGCTCCACGTTGAGCACTGCGCCCCATGCTCAAAGCGGCCCGGAACCATTGTGCCGCGACCGGCATCGTCAGAAGATGGAGGCCGATGCACGGATCCTCTGCGCGAGTTCCGACTGATGACGACGTGCGCGTCGAGGCTTCGGGCGTCACCTGACGCCCTGGAACAACTCGACGCGCCGACAGATCAGAACAGGGCGATCGGGTTGATCGGGGACGCCGTGCCGCGGCGCAGGACCAGGGGCGCCACGGTCAGGAGGAACTCCCACCGGCGCTCCTCCGCACAGGCGGCCGCCAGGCCGTCCAGCTCGAGGTTGTCCATCAGGTGGACGCCCATGGCGACCAGCGCCACGGAGTGGACGGGCAGCCCGGCCCCGGGCACCCGTGAGGGCAGCACGTCGGACACGCCGTCGCTGCCGAGTGTCGCCACGTCGCGCGCCCGGAGCCAGGGCAGGCAGGCTGCGTCGAGCCCGGCCAGGAGCGAGGAGGCCTCCCACGGTCCGTGCGTGGCGCGCCAAGCCCAGCGCCCGGTGCGGACCAGCAGGGCGTCGCCGCTGCGCACGGTGACGCCCGCCTGGTGCTCGGCCGCCTCGAGCTCGTCGGGGTAGATGGGGGTGCCGGGCTCGAGAGCGTCGCGGCCAAGCAGCGCCGGGACGTCGAGCAGTACGCCTCGGGTGACGATGCCCTCGCGCAGGTGGTGGATGCCCAGCTTGCTCGCGCCGTGCGCCGTCACCGTCCCGGTGGGATAGCCGTTGTAGAGGCGACCCTCGTGGAAGATGTGACAGAGCGCATCGAGGTGGCTGGTGGCGAAGCCGTGCGGGGCCAGAGCGAGGTAGTCGGCGCCGTAGCCCTCCGTGTCGGTGCCCGTCATGTGGTGGACGACGGGCGAGGGGTTGTCGGAGGCCGGCGCCGTGTCGAGCGTTCGTGCGCACGAGACCTGGCGACCGGTCCGGACCAGTCCGGCCGCGGCCGCTCGTCACCTGGGGCGTGATGAGATTCAATGCGCCCAACTGGTCGTCGGGACCCCAGCGGCCCCAGTTCGAGAGGCTGGAGTGGAACGCCGCCACCTCGGCCGCGTCGAGCGGTGTCCGGGCCACGGACGGAGCGTAGCGCCGGCCTCTACGATCGGCCCATGGCAAATCTCCAAGGTGACTACGAGCCCAGCCCGTCCGAGTGGGTCCGCGACCAGGTGGCCGAGTACGAGGCATCGGGCGGTGCCCGGGCCAACACGTTGCTCGATACCGGCATGCCGATCATCGTGGTGACGAGCAGGGGCGCCAAGAGCGGCCGTCTGCGCAAGAACCCCGTGATGCGGGTCGAGCATGACGGCGCCTACGCCCTGGTGGCGTCCAAAGGCGGAGCGCCGGAGAACCCCGAGTGGTTCTTCAACCTGGTGGCGTGTCCCGACGAGGTCACGATCCAGGACGGGCCCGAGCCCTTCGCGGTGACCGTCCGCCAGATCGAGGGCGACGAGCGGGCGACGTGGTGGGAGCGGGCCGTCGCGGTCTACCCGCCCTACACCGAGTACCAGGAGCGCACCGATCGCCGCATCCCCGTCTTCCTGGCCACCCGGGCCGGCTCCGCGTCCTGATCACCGACGGCGCGCCGTCGTCGGCTGGCCTGCCGACCGGTCCTGAAATTGGCGAAGCCCGCCGGTCCGACCGAAGTCGGTGCCGGCGGGCTTCCATCCGGCGACTAAGCGCCGGGTCGATGCTCACGGATCGACGATCACGGTCAGCGGAGCCGTCGCCTTGTGGCCCGCCGAGTCCGTCACCTTGAAGGTCAGCGGGAACGAGCCTTGCTTGGTCGGCTTGCCGCTGATTTTGCCGTTTGGCATTCAGCGTCAACCCGGTCGGCAGCGTGCCCGACTTGATGGCCCACGTGTAGGGGGTGGTCCCACCGGTGGCGGCGAGCCGTCGCCGAGTAGGCGACGTTCTTCTCACCCGGAGTGAGCTGCACCGTGGTGATTCGAGGGCGAGCCCCGGCTCCGTCACGGTCGTCGAGGCCGCGGTCGGAGGTGACCGAGCATGTCGACGGGTTAGTGCCGTGGCCGTGGCCGAGTCGGTGACCGAACCGTTGGACACGTCGCGCGGCCGTCACGGTGTAGCTCCCGGTGCAGTTCTCCGAGCTTCCGGCGGTCAGGGTCGATCTGCGGGCAGCTCGCCGTGCCCGCCAGGCTGTCGGAGACGCCCACACCATGAATCGTGGTGAACCCGAGTTGGTGACGCCGTAGGTGTAGTGGATGACCGTGCCCACGACCGAGTAGGTCGTCGGCGAGGCCGAGACGGTGACACCGCAGACGCCGAGATCGGCGGGGTGACGCTGTTCGACGGGGCCGAGGCCGCCCCTGCCCCGTCGACGTTGGTGCCGGTCACCGTGAAGGTGTAGCTGTCACCGTTGGTCAGCAGGTTGGATCCGCTGAAGGTGCAGCTGTCCACCTCGGGGCTGACCACCGTGTCGGTGCAGGTCTCGCCGCCGTCGTTGGGGTCGAGAGCCGGGAACGAGTTGTCCGTGGCCGTCACTGTGTAGGAGGTGATCGGCGCGCCCTCGTCGGAACCGGGTGGTGTCCAGCTCACGATTGCCGTCTGGTCCGCAGCGATGGCGACAACGTTGGTCGGCGCGTCGGGCACCGTCGAGGGCGTGACGCTGTTCGACGGGGCCGAGGGGGAACTCGTGCCGTCATGGTTGGTTCCCGTCACCGAGAAGGTGTAGCTGTCACCGTTGGTCAGCAGGTTGGATCCGCTGAAGGTGCAGCTGTCCACCTCGGGGCTGACCACCGTGTAGGTGCAGGTCTCACCGCCGTCGTTGGGGTCGTTCGGCGGAGCCGAGGTGTCCGTGGCCGTCACCGTGTACGAGGTGGTCGGCGAGCCATTGCTGTCTCCGTCGGTCCAGGTGACGGTGGCCGTCTGGTTGCCGGCGGTGGCGACGACGTTGGTCGGGGCGGCGGGGGCCCTCGAGGGGGTGATGACGTTCGACGGCGCCGAGGCGGTCGCCGGTCCCGTCGGCGTTGGTGCCGCTCACCGTGAAGGTGTAGCTGTCACCGTTGGTCAGCAGGTTGGGACCGGTAAAGGTGCAGCTGTCCACCTCGGGGCTGACCACGGTGTACGTGCAGGTCTCGCCGCCGTCATTGGGGTCGTTCGGCGAGGTCGAGGTGTCCGTGGCCGTCACCGTGTAGAGGTGGTCGTCGAGCCCTCGTCGAACCCGGGGGTCCAGGTCACCGTGGCCGACTGGTCGGCGGAGGTGGCCACCACGTTGGTCGGTGCGTCGGGCACGGTCGAGGGCGTGACGCTGTTCGACGGGGTCGAGGCAGCACCGGTGCCGTCGGCGTTGGTGCCAGTCACCGTGAAGGTGTAGCTGTCACCGTTGGCCAGCTGGTTGGGGCTGGCTGAAGGTGCAGCTGTCGACCTCGGGACTGACCACCGTGTAGGTGCAGGTCTCGCCGCCGTCGTTCGGGTCGAGGGCCGGGAACGAGGTGTCCGTGGCCGTGACCGTGTACGAGGTGGTCGGCGAGCCCTCGTTGAACCCGGGTGTCCACGTCACCGTGGCCGTCTGGTCGCCGGCGGTGCCGCTGCGTTGGTGGGCGCGTCGGGCACCGTCGAGGGGGTGACGCTGTTCGACGGGGCCGAGGCGGCGCCGTCGCCGTTGGCGTTGGTGCCGGTCACCGTGAAGGTGTAGCTGTCACCGTTGGCCAGCTGGTTGGGGCTGGCGAAGGTGCAGCTGTCCACCTCGGGGCTGACCACCGTGTACGTGCAGGTCTCGCCGCCGTCGTTGGGGTCGAGGGCCGGGGACGAGGTGTCCGTGGCCGTGACCGTGTACGAGGTGGTCGGCGAACCATTGCTCGACTCCGTCGGTCCAGGTGACGGTGGCCGTCTGGTTCCCCGGCGGTGGCCACGACGTTGGTCGGGGCGGCGGGGGTGCCGGTCACCGAGACGCTGTTCGACTTGGCCGAAGCGGTGCCCGTGCCGTTGGCATTGATGGCGGCCACCTGAAGGTGTACGCCGAGCCTCCGGTCAGGCCGGTCACCGTCTCGGTCGTCGACGTGCTGTTGAACGTCTGGGTGGGCTGGGCGGTCGACCCGATGAACGGCGTCACCACGTAACCGGTAAGGGCAGGTTGGGTACCGGCCAAGTGCGGCGGGAGCGGTCCAGCTGACCGTCGCCTGCTGGAACCCGGCCGTCGCCGTGCCGATGGTCGGGGCACCGAACGTGGTCGACGGGAAGGCGGCGGCCGAAGGCGGCCGAGGCGACACTGGTGTAGCTCGTGCCGGTGCTGTTGGTGGCGGTCACCGTGACCGTGTACGACGTCCCGTTCGTGGCGCCAGTCACCTGGCAAGCCAATGTCGGGGTCTGCCGGCGCGGTCGAGGTCGAGGTGCAGGTCTTGCTACTGCCCGAGCTCGGCTTGGCCGTCGCCGTGTAGCTGTCGATCGTGCCGAGGCCGCTCGAGGCCGGGGCGGACCAGGTGACGTTCAGGTCACCACTCGGAGCCGGGGTCCCTCCCACGGCCACCACGCCGGTCGGCGCGGTGGGCGATCCGGTCACGACGCCGGTCGAGGCGGTCGACGCCGCACTCGTACCGATGGCGTTCACGCCCTTGACCGTGAATGTGTAGCTGGTGCCGTTGGTGAGGCCGCCGACCGTGGTCGACGTGCCCGCCGGATTGCCCGACACGGTCAAACCCGTGCAGGCGGAGCAGGCTGGCGACGGCGTCAGCGTGTAGGAGGTGACTGGGCCCGAGGCCGAAACCGACGGCGGTCCAGCTCACCGAATCCTGTCCCGAGGTGCTGGTGGACAGGGCGGTGACTCCAGTCGGGGCGGCCGGGATGCCGACCACTGCGGCCGCCGAGGCCGTCGAGGCGGCGCTGTTCCCATTGCCGTTGGTGGCGACCAGGGTGAACGTGTAGGACGTCCCGTTGGTCAGGCCGCTGACCGTGGTCGAGGCAGTCGGGTGGGCTCCCGGTAACGGTCAGGCCGGTGCAGGCGGAGCAGGCCGGAGTCGGGTTGAGGGTGTACTGGGTGATGGCCGAGCCCTCGTTGTTCGGAGCTGTCCAGGTGACGCTGGCCTGGCCGTTGAGGCCGGCCGTGGCACGGTCGGCGCAGTTGGCGTGGCCGGGACCGAGGAGGGGACCACCCCGCCCACCGGGCCGGCGACGGAGGCCGCACCGGTTCCGCTCACGTTGGTGGCGGTCACCGTGAAGGTGTAGTTCGTGCCGTTGGTCAGGCCGGTCACCGTGCACGTGGTCGCCGGCGTCGCCGGCGGCGTGGATGTGGCCGTGCAGGTCTTCGAGCCTGTCGACGAGGTGACCGTGTACTTGGAGATGGTCGGCCCCACCGTTGCTGGCGGGAGCGCTCCAGCTGACCGCGGCGTCACCGCTGGCCACCGGGGCCCGACGGACGCCGTGACGTTCGTCGGGGACTCCAGGCACCGTCGACGGCGTCGCCGTGGCGGCAGGGCTCGACGCTGGACCGGTTCCGCTGACGTTGTTGGCGGCGACCGTGATGCTGTAGGTGTCACCGTTGTTGAGGCCGGTGACGGTGATCGGGCTGGTGGGGCCCGTTTGGGTCACGACCGGGTTCGCCGGGTTCGTCGTATCGGTGGCGGACACCGTGTAACTGGAGATGGCCGCCCCACCGTTGCTGGTCGGGGCCGTAAAGGTGACCACCGACTGCGCGTTGGCGTTCGACGTGGCGGAGACGCCGGTCGGAGCGCCCGGCACCGTCGAGGGCACGATGGCTGCCGATGGGGCGGAGCTGACACTGGTTCCCGCGGCGTTGGTGGAGGTGACGGTGAACGTGTAGCTGTCGCCGTTGTTCAGTCCTGCGATGTTGCACTGGTCGGCCGGGGCCGCCGACACGTAACTCGGGCTGGCCGGCTCGAAGTAAGTGCACTGCAGACCGTTGGACGGGCTGGAGGGATTGGATGTGTCAGCTGCGGTCGCCGTCTCCGACAGGAGCGGTCCCACGCCCGTGAAGCCGGGATCCGTCCAACTGACAGTCGAGTTGGCGTTCTGGGCCGCGGTGGCGGAGACGCCCGTCGGCGGCGCAGGAGCGCCGATGGTGATCGGTGTCGTGGCCGGTGAGGGGACGCTGGTGCCGAGCCCGTTGGTCGCGGTGACCTGGAAGGAGTACGCGTCGCCGTTGGTCAGGCCGGGCACGGTGCACGAGTCGCTCGGGCCATCGGTGCCCACCACGGTGTAGGTGCAGGTCTCGAGACCAGCACCCCCGTTGTTGGGGTCATTGGAAGGCGACGAGGTATCCGTCGCCGTCACCTGGTACGACTGGGTCGGCGAGCCCTCGTTGAACGCGGGGGTCCAGGAGACCCCGGCCTGGCCGTTGCCCGACGTCGACACCACGTTCAGTGGGAAGTCAGGGGCGCCCGCGGGGATGTAGGTGAACTGGTCGGCCGGCTGCGAAATCGGGGAGGTCTGGCCTCCGTTGGTCACCGTGACGTCCACTGGACCGTCACCGGTGGTCGAGGCCGGCGCCACGGCCGTGATGCTCGTGTTGGAGTTGACCGTGAAGCTGCTCGCCGGGTTGGCTCCGAAGGACACCTGCTCACCGCCGGCGTTGGTGAAGCCGCTCCCGGTGATGTGCACGGTCTGGCCGCCGGTGTCGGCACCGTCGTCGTTGCCGTTGCTGGTCGAGGTTCCGGTCACGGACGGGAGGATGGTGAGGGAGGCCACCGGGGTCGGGGCGGCGATAGGACGGCAGGGTCGGCTCTGTCACCTGTGGGCCGGTCGGGTAACCGTCGAAGGCGACGTTGAGGGTGAGGATGTCGGTCACGTTGGTGTCGACGAGGTACTCGGTGTCGAGCTGGTTCTGCACCGATCCCGCCGGGCCGCTGGCGACGAAGCTGGCCGTGATCGCGGGCAGTGTGTGCAGCTGACCACCCTTTGCCTCGTCTGCCGTCGCGCTGCCGAACTGCTCTTCGAGGTACGGGTAGGTGGTCTTGTAGTTGCCGGTCATTTGCGCCGTGCACCCGGTTCCCGCGGCCGTGCAGTACTTGACCGTTGTGGCCCCGGAGGCGGAGGTCAGGGCGTCGCCGCCCTCGAGCTGCACCGAACCGGGCACGTAGGTGAGCCCGGCCGGGATTTGCATGATGTACGTGTCACCGTCGATGTAGTTGACGGTGGCGCCGCCGCTGCTGGTCGGGACGGCCCCACCAGACGGAGCTGCGGTCAGGGTCACGGTTTGCCCTTGGGCGGCCGTGGTCGGTCCGAAATGAGCCTGCGAATCGCCTTCGTAGATGTTCTCGGTCTCGATGACCTCGACGATCTGTTCGCCCATCGCCTGGGTCTGGGTTGCGCCGTAGGTCTCGGTGGCCGTGGTGCACTCGCCCGGGCTCGGGTAGGTGAACCCGGGGGCGCAGTAGGCGAAGGTGGCTGAGAATGAGCTGTCCACGGGGTTGAGTGCTTGGTACATGTCGAGAAGGCCGGTGGTGCTCGTGGTGCTCGTGGTGACGTAGCCGTCGTCCGCCGGAGGCTGTGTGACGACGGTGAGCGAGGAGGTGTTCACGCTGGACGCCCCGCCGCTGACCTGGGTGAGCACGTTGTTGACGTCGGGCGCGTTGAAGAACACCGTCTCCGCGCTGATCGGGCCGGTCGGAGCCTGCGAGAGCACCATGTTGTCGCTGCTCAAGCTCGCAACCGTGGTGGCGGCGGGAATGTTCGCCCCGTAGACCTCGAGTCCAGCCACGACGCCGTAGTCCGCCCACGGCTCGGTGTTCGTGACGGTGGTCGACTCGGTCGCGTCAGTGGCGTTCCCTTGCGCCTGGTCTCCGGTGAAGGTCTCGGTGGCGGCTGCGGTGACCGTGGCCGAGGGATCTCCCGAGAGGACGACGGTCGTCGCGGTCACCGACGTCACCGAGTTGGGCGTGGTGGTGTCGAGGCCCGGTCCATAGGCGCCCATGTTCACCGTCACGCCCGCTGTGATCGGGTTGGACGTGCAGGTCAGCGTCTCCGAGGAGGTGGTCCCCGTGCACCCGGTGAGGTTGACCACGGGGCTGCTGCCCGAGAACGCCCCGAAGCCTGGGCCGACCGTCGGAGCGCCGGCGGCGAACGCCGGTGAGGTACCGGCGACCGTGACGACGCCGGAGACCCCCACGACCACGAGCACTGCCAGGAGCAACTTGGGGGCTGCCGACAGACGCTGACAGAGACCACGAATGGCGACCCAGGCTCCGAGTCGTCCCATGAACCGGTGCTGGCTGTGCCCGTCCTGGGCGCGCGCGGCTGCCGACGTGTTTCGCATCTGATCCTCCCCCGTTGTGGCACCCCCGTGGGGTAACCACATGGTTTCACTTCAGTCGTGGGCACGGTAAAGGAAACTCCTCCGGTCTGCAAGGACTATTTGCCCTCCGAGTGGGACAAGTGACAGGTTTCATGCCGAAAGTCATATTCGAAGGTGGTTTGACTGTCAGTGCCAACAATTGCCATTTTTCAGCCTGAAAGCGACCGCTTTCTGGCGGCTCATACCGTCTCGCGAGGGGCCGTGCTGCTCACAGGAGGTCCCCAGCCCACTCGCAGCGACACCATCCGCCTCGGCGTGCGCACCCACGACGGCTGGGGCGCAAGCATGCCGCGTGACCAGCGGGTCACTCTCGGGATATCGTCGCGGCCGCCATGGTTGAACGCGGCCCGTCCACGACGCCCCTGCACACGGAGGTGCCGGCCCGTCGGCAGCCGGCGCCTCGGCGCACCTCGACCCAGGAGAACATCTTGAGGGCGGCGGCCGAACTCTTTGCCGAGCGCCCACCCAGTCGGGTCACCATCCGGGACGTGGCGGCCAGGGCCGGAGTGAACCACTCCCTGGTCCACCGCCACTACGGAACCAAGGACAACCTGCTGCGCGCCGTCATGCAGCGGGGCAGCAGCGACTACTCGAAGCACATCGACGAGCTGACAGATCCGGCCGACGCCTTCCGGGCCGGTTTCGCATTCGCGGCCGAGGGAGACCCGGTGGCGGCCGCCACGGCCCGCGCCCTGCTCGACGGGACGATCCGGCCCCGCGACGGCCAGGGTTATCCGGGCATGGAGCGGCACATCGCATTGCTCCAGAGCGCGATCGCGACCAGCGGCGTCGAGTCCCGTTTCCCGCCCAGGCTGATCACGGCAGCGTCCTTCGCCCTCATGGCCGGGTGGTTCCTCCTCGAGGAATCACTGGTCTCCTCGGCCGGCCTCAGCGACATGCCGCTCGACGAGGTGCGCCGCAGCGTGGCCGACCTCATCGCTCTCATGATCGAGGAAGCGTCGGGGACCGGAGCGGTCGATCCCGCACCAGCCAGCTGACGCTCCGGGCCAACCCTCAACGTGTGGTGGAGGTCGTGCTGTGGTGGCGCCGGGCCCCGGCCGCCTCCGAGTTGGTGCCAACGTCGAAGTACTGCCCGATGGCCTTGGCCAGGCCGCCGGCGATCACTTCCTGATCGGCGGGTGTCTCGGCGATCGAGCCCTCGTAGGGATCGGTGATGAACAATGGCTCGATCAGCGCTCCCGGCATAGTGCTGGGTGTGCTGAAGAAACCCGCCGCGGCCGGCCCCAGCAGCAAGAGGTGCCCGTAGTCGCCGGCTGCCGTGGTGAGGGCGGGCCCGCCTAGCTCGCTGTCGTCGGACACCCCGAGGCTGGGGATGGCCCAGCCCTGCGTGTTCATGGCGGCCAGCACGTCGTTCTGCACGTCGTTGGCCAGGCGCAGGTTGGCGCGGGCGAACGGACGCACACTGTCGAAGCCGGTGACGCAGCCGGCGTTGTCGGGCGACGCGCCGGCGTCCATGTAGATGCCGAGCAGCACGTTGGCCTTCGCCTTGTCGGCGCACACGTCGCGGGCGGCCACGTCGTCGTGGACGCCTTGGGCGGTGAAGAGCCCGCCGTCGACGTCGTCGGGACCGGGGCGGCTCACCGTCTCGTCCTTGGTGCGCGACACCACCACGGTGAAGCCCTTGTCCCGCAGCAGCGCCATGGTGTCAAGCTCGACCGGCAGGGTCTCGTCCGCCTCGTAGACCGTGTTGCCGTTTTCGTCCTCCCCCACACCTCCCGGGTCGATGCCGCCGTGGCCGGCGTCGAGGAAGACGGTCAGGTGACGATCGCCCGTCGTGGGCGGGTACTCCATGCAGGCCCCAGGCTCGAAGAGCTTGGCGTCCACCGGATGTCCCTCGTCCTTTCGATGCGACGTCGTGCTCCGGCTCGCCCGGACGGCCGAACCCGACGCCGCCGCGGCCGTCACCTGGCCCACGAGAGCAACCGCCACGGTCAGAACGAGCAGGGCCAGCTGGCGGATGGTGCGCTGCATTCTGCGCTCCACGATACGGAGCCGAGCCTGCGAAGTGGTGTCGGGCCGGTATCGGTCAGGCGGCAGTGCGGGCACCGGCGGCGCCGGCCAGTGCGCGCAGGAGGACGAGACCGTCCTCGGAGCCGAGCAGCGGTGAGCTGGCCCGTTCGGGGTGCGGCATGAGGCCGACCACGTTGCCCGCCTCGTTGGCGATGCCGGCGATGGCGTCCACCGAGCCGTTGGGGTTGTCCGCATAGCGCAGCACAATGCGATCCTCGTCCCGCAGGCGGCGCAGCGTCTCGTCGTCGCAGGTGAAGTTGCCCGAGAAGTGGTTGATCGGGATCACCAGCTCGTCGCCCACCGCGGCGCCCGAGGTCAGGACCGACGCTGTCGAGGCCACGACAAGCCGGGCCGGCTCGCACAGGAAGCGCAGGCGCCCGTTCTTCTGGAGGGCACCGGGCAGCAGCCCCGCCTCGGTCAGGACTTGGAAGCCGTTGCAGACTCCGACCACGGGCCCGCCCGAGCCGGCGAAGGCCGCCACGGCCTCCATCACCGGCGAGAAGCGGGCCAGGGCGCCGGGGCGCAGGTAGTCGCCGTGGGCGAAGCCGCCGGGCAGCACCACCGCGTCGACCTGGCCCAGGTCGGTGTCGCCGTGCCACAGCAGCACGCCCACGGCCCCCGTCGCCTCGACGGCCTGAACCACATCGTGCTCGCAGTTGGTGCCGGGGAAGACGACGACGCCGATGCGCGGCGCCAATTCAGATCGCCTCGAGCTCGAGCTGGCTCTGCTCGATCACCGGATTGGCCAGCAGGCGGTCGGCCAGTTCGCTCGCCGTGGCCCGGGCCGCCGACTCGTCGGCCGCGTCCACCTCGAAGCTGAAGGCGCGTCCCGCCCGGACGTGGGCCACGCCGTCGAAGCCCAGCGCCGGCAGTGCCCGCTCGATGGTCGCGCCCTCGGGATCGGCGATCCCGGGACGCAATTGCACCTCCACCCGAGCCCGGAACCTCATGTCGTCGCACCGTACCAGTCGGCCAACGCGTGGCCGGTCACACGCTCGTAGGCCGCGACGTAGCGCTCCGACATGGCCCGCACCACCGCGGAGGGCAGCGTGGGCGGGGGTGGCGTGCGGTCCCAGGGCTGGCCGGCCAGCCAGTCGCGCAGCGGTTGCTTGTCGAAGGCGGGCGGCGTGGTCCCGGGCACCACCTGGGCGGCCGGCCACAGGCGCGACGAGTCGGGCGTGCATACCTCGTCGCACAGACAGAGCACCCCGTCGATGTAGCCCAGCTCGAATTTGGTGTCGGCCAGGATGAAGCCGGCCTCCGACGAGCGGGCGGCCGCCCGTCTGTAGAGCTCGAGGCTGATGGTGCGGGCCGCCTCGGCCGCCTCCTGGCCCACCAGGTCGATCGCCGCCGCGAAGTCGATGTTGAGGTCATGGCCCTCGGTCGCCTTCGTCGAGGGGGTGAACATGGGCTCGGGCAACCGGCTCGCCAGCTGCAAACCCGCGCCCAGGGCGGTGCCGTGCACCGTGCCCGTGCGCTCGTATTCCCCCCAGGCCTGCCCGGCCAGGTAGCCGCGGACGATGCACTCGAGCGGAAGCATGTCGGCCCGGCGAACCAGGACGGCCCGGCCGCCCCACTCGGCCGGGAGCGCCGTGCCGAGCTCCGCCTCGATCGCCACCGGCTCCACCGCCACCAGGCTGCCCGGCACCACGTCGGCCATTTCCTCGTACCAGAAGCAGCTCATGGCCGTCAGCACCCGGCCCTTGTCGGGGATGGGCTTCGGCCATGATCACGTCGAACGCGCTCACCCGGTCCGACGCCACCATGAGCAGGCGCTCCGGCCCGGCGGCGTAGAGCTCGCGCACCTTGCCCGAGTGCACCCGGGGCAGCTCCGCGGCGGAGGGTGAGGCAGTCACAGCGCCTCGAGGGCGGCAGCCAGACGTCCGGTGTGGCGCAGAGTCCTGCTCAGGTCGAAGGCGCCGTCGAGTTCGGGCGGCCCCAGCGTGACCTCGGGGTCGGCCTCGAGCACGGCCCGGAAGGGCCGGCGCTCGTCCCAGGCGGCCCGGGCGTCGCGCTGGACGATGCGGTAGGCCTGGTCGCGGGTGAGGCCGGCCGAGACGAGGGCCAGCAGCACCGACTGGGAGAAGACCAGCCCGAGGGAACCCTCGACCAGGTTCTCCCGGGCCCGCTCCGGGTGGATCACCAGGCCCTCGGCCAGGCCGGTGGCCTTGCGCAGCATGTAGCAGGCCAGCAGCGAAGCGTCGGGCAGGGCCACCCGCTCGACCGAGCTGTGCGAGATGTCGCGCTCGTGCCACAGAGCCACGTCCTCGAGCCCCGCACCGAGGTAGCCGCGGAGCAGGCGGGCCAGGCCGCACAGCCGCTCCGAGAGGATGGGGTTGCGCTTGTGGGGCATCGACGAGCTGCCCTTCTGGCCGGCCGCGAAAGGCTCCTCCGCCTCCCCCACCTCGCTGCGGGCCAGGTGGCGGATCTCGGTGCACATGAGCTCGACCGTCGCACCGATAGCGGCGCAGGCGTAGAAGTACTCGGCGTGACGGTCGCGGGCGATGACCTGGGTGGCGGGGACCGGGGTCAGGCCGAGGGCCGCACAGACCCGGGCCTCGACCTCGGGGTCGATGTTCGAGTAGGTGCCTACCGCGCCCGAGAGCTTGCCGACGGCCACCGCCTCGCGGGCGGCGCGCAGGCGGCGGCGGTCGCGGTCGGCCTGGAGCGCCCAGAGGGCGAACTTGGCCCCGAAGGTGGTGGGCTCCGCGTGCATGCCGTGGGTGCGGCCGGCCACCGGCACGTCGAGCAGTTCGAGGGCCCGCTCCTTGAGTGCCGCCACGAACGCGTCGAGGTCGGTCGCCAGCAGGTCGGCCGCTCTGGTCAAGGTGGCGCACAGCGCGGTGTCGACCACGTCCGAGGAGGTCAGCCCGTAGTGGATGTGCGACCCCGACGGCCCACCGATGCGCTCCTGGACCACGTCGACGAAGGCCGCAACGTCGTGGTCGGTGACCTTCTCGCGCTCGAGCACGTCGTGCACGAAGACCTCGTCCACCGTGGGTGCCTTGGCCCGGCAGGTGGCGGCGTCGTCGGCCGGGACCACGCCGAGCGCGGCCTGGGCCTCGGTGGCCAGCAGCTCGACCTCGAGCCACATGGCGAAGCGGGCGGTGTCGCTGAAGAGGGCGGCCATGTCGGCCGGGGCGTAGCGCGGGATCACCGGTCGTCCTGCCGTCCGGTTGCGGCGGTGGCCGCGATGTCGCGCCGCATCTGGCGGCCCTCCCAGTCGAGCGTGCGGGCCACGGCGTAGGCGTTGCGCCGGGCCTCGGCCAGCGTAGGTGCCACCGCGGTCACGTCGAGCACGCGGCCACCGGCCGTGTAGAAGCTGGCGTCGGCACCGTGCCGGCGCGTGCCGGCGTGGAAGACCGTCACCCCTTCCACGGGCGAGACCGGCTGGCCCGACCGGGTCAGGCCGTCGATGGAGTCGCCCAGGCGCGGCGCGTCGGGGTAACCGGGCGAGGCCAGGACCACGCAGACGGCGGCGTCACCCGAGAACTTCGGCGGCTCCACCTCGTCGAGCGTGCCGTTGGCCGCGGCCAGGAACAGCGCGGCGGCGTCGGACTCGAGCAGCGGCAGGACGACCTGGGTCTCGGGATCGCCGAAGCGCACGTTGTACTCAATGACCTTCGGACCGTCTTCGGTGAGCATGAGGCCGGCGTAGAGCACGCCGCGGTAGTCGATGCCCCGCCGGCGCAACTCCTCGACGAGCGGGAGCACCGCCGCGTCCAGCAGTCCGTCCACGGTGGCGGCATCGAGATGCATCGGCGCGTAGGCGCCCATGCCCCCGGTGTTGGGGCCGGTGTCGTCGTCCCCCGCCCGCTTGAAGTCCTGGGCCGGGATGAGCGGCACGATGCGCGTGCCGTCGCAGAGCACCAGGAGCGAGCACTCGTCGCCCTCGAGTCCCTCTTCGATCACGACGGTGCGCCCGGCCTCTCCGAAGGCCGCGCCCGAGAGCTTGCCCATGACGTCCTCACGAGCTTCGTCCAGTGTGTGGGCGACCCGCACGCCCTTGCCGGCGGCCAGCCCGTCGGTCTTGATCACCCAGGGCCCGGGCAGGGACTCGAGGTACTCGAGGGCGTTGCCCGCCTGGAGGTCGTCGAAGGCGCGGTAGCGCGCCGAGGGCACGCCGGCCGCGGCGAGCACCTCCTTCATGAAGGCCTTGGATCCCTCGAGCAGGGCGCCGTCGGCCCCGGGTCCGAGGACGGCCTTGCCCCTGGCCCGGAGGTTGTCGGCCAGCCCGGACACCAGCGGCGCCTCGGGCCCCACCACGTAGAGGTCCGCCTCGATCTCCTCCACCGGCGACTCGTCCACCTCGATCGGCGCCGCCATGCCGGGGTTGCCCGGCGTGACCACGACCTCGGCGGTGCGGGCCAGGGTGTGGGCGAGCGCGTGCTCACGGCCACCGCTGCCGACGACGCAGACCCTCACGCGGTGGCGATGGAGACGGTTTGCTCGCGCCCGGGTCCCACGCCGACCAAGCGCACCGGGACGCCGATCTGTTCGGACAGGAACGCGATGTAGTTGCGTGCGGCCACCGGCAGGTCGTCCGGCGACGTGGCCGCGGTGAGGTCGGTGCGCCAGCCGGGCAGCTCCTCGTAGATCGGCACCGCCTTGTGGAAGGTCGACTGGTGGTAGGGCAGGTGGGTGTAGCGGATGCCGTCGGCCTCGTAGGCCACGCACACCTTGACCGACTCGAAGGTGTCGAGGACGTCGAGCTTGGTCAACGCCACCTCGGTCATGGAGTTGAGCCGCACGGCCTGGCGCAGCATGACCGCGTCGAACCAGCCGCAGCGGCGCTTGCGCCCGGTGTTGGTCCCGAACTCGTGTCCCCGCTCGACCAGCAGCTCGCCGACGTCGTTCTCCTGCTCGGTCGGGAAGGGCCCGGCACCGACCCGAGTGACGTAGGCCTTGGCGATGCCGATGACCCGCTCGATGTCCCGAGGCCCCAAGCCACTGCCCGTGCAGGCGCCCCCGGCCACCGGGTTGGAGGAGGTCACGAACGGATAGGTCCCGTGGTCGAGGTCGAGGAAGGTGGCCTGGGCCCCCTCGAGCAGGACCTCGCGGCCCTGGTCGAGGGCGTCGTGCACCATGCCCACCGTGTCGCCCACCATCGGCTCGATCCGCGGGGCGTACTCGCCCAGGTACGCATCCGCTATGTCCTTGGCGTCGAGGGGCAGGCGGTTGTACACCTTGGCCAGGACGGCGTTCTTCTCCTTGAGGGCGACGTCGAGCTTCTGGCGGAAGATCTTGGGGTCGAAGAGGTCCTGCACCCGCAGGCCGACCCGGGTCGCCTTGTCGGCGTAGGCCGGACCGATACCGCGCTTGGTCGTGCCGAGCGCGTTCTTGCCCAAGAAGCGCTCGGTCACCCGGTCCAGCTCCTGGTGGTAGGGCATGATCAGGTGGGCGTTGCCGCTCACCACGAGGCGGCTGGTGTCCACGCCCCGGGCGGCCAGGACGTCGAGTTCGCTCAGCAGCACCGCCGGGTCGACGACGACGCCGTTGCCGATGACCGGAGTGATGTGGTCGTAGAGGATGCCGCTCGGGACCAGCTGAAGGGCGTAGGCCTCGCCGCCGACCACGATGCGGTGGCCGGCGTTGTGGCCCCCCTGGTAGCGCACGACCATGTGCATTTCGGAGGCCAGCCGGTCGGTGAGCTTCCCTTTGCCCTCGTCGCCCCACTGGGTCCCGACCACCACGGTTGCGGGCACGCGTCTTCTCCGTTCGCTCGGCGCTTCGGATTACGGGCCATGTTACCCCTCCCTGAAACGGGGGTCTGAGGTGGGGGTCGTCCGGAGGCCGAGACGCAATGGGTCCGCGCCAACTCCGGGGGCACGCTCGGTCGACGGCGAGCTCGTGCGCCGCCCGCGGGACCCGAACACGCTGGTCACCAGCTCGTCTTGAGACCGTGGCGCCGCTGCGTGAGCTGGTCGTCACGTTCGCCCGGCGACCGACCCGGCCGTCCGCGGCAGCGCCCCTGCCCTGGGTACTCCGAAAGGACCCTGGCGGTCCGTCCCGTTTCGACTTATGGTCACCGGGCCGGCGCCGGTCCGGCCCGTTGAAGGGAGCACGGATGAAGCCGCGCCGACTGGCCTTTGCTGTCCTGTCACGCCTCCTAGTCGGCCTTGCCATGCTCGCCGGCGTGCTTGCGCTCGGCACCGTTGGCATGGCCGTGAACCAGGCTGGCGCAACGGGCCCCGCACTCGTGGTCAGCCCCGTGACTGCGGGCTTTGGGAACGTCACCCTCGGGGACTTCACGTTCCTGGACCTCACCGTCACCAACACCAGCGGCAGCATCGACACGATCGAGGACACGCTCGAGCACTCCGGTGCGGATCCGGACGACTTTGACGTCGTCCCGACGGATTCCTGCCAGTTCAATGGCATTGGCCAGGTCGTGTTGCAGGAAAGTCAGCAATGCACCTTCGCCGCCGTCTTCTTGCCCGGCGCGTTGGGCGTGCGCAGCGCCACAATCGGCTTCGACGACACCTTGAGCTCGGGCGCCTCCGTGTCTCTCTCGGGCACCGGGACCATCGGGTATTACCAGGTCAGCGCGAGCGGAAAGGTCGCCAACTTCGGTGATGCCGCGCCGTTCGGGGACGCCTCAGGGGTTCCCCTGAACCATCCGGTCGTGGGCATGGCGCAAACGGGCGACAACGGTGGCTACTGGCTGGTGGCCAGCGATGGCGGCATCTTCAATTACGGCGACGCAGGCTTCTACGGCTCGGCTGGTTCGATTGCCCTCAACAAGCCCATCGTGGGCATGGCGCCCACGTTCGACGGGAAGGGGTACTGGCTGGTGGCCAGTGACGGCGGCATCTTCAACTACGGCGACGCCAACTTCTACGGCTCCGCTGGTTCGCTTCCCCTCAACAAGCCCATCGTGGGAATGGCCCCGACGCCCGACGGCGGCGGCTACTGGCTGGTGGCCAGTGACGGCGGCATCTTCAATTACGGCGACGCTGGCTTCTACGGCTCGGCCGGAAGCCTTCACCTGAACAAGCCCATCGTGGGCATGGCCCCGACGCCCGACGGCGGCGGCTACTGGCTGGTGGCGTCCGACGGAGGCATCTTCAGCTACGGCGACGCCCACTTCTACGGCTCCACCGGAAGCATCCACCTCAACCAGCCGATCGTCGGCATGACCGCCATGCCCGACGGCGGTGGCTACTGGTTTACCGCGGCCGACGGTGGGCTCTTCAACTACGGGGACGCTCCCTTCTACGGCAGCGGCGCCGGCCTGGGCCTCGGTCAAGTAGTGGGCATGACGACGAGCGGCGGACCGACCGGCCAGGCCAACTCCGACGCACCAGCACTGCGCATCCTGCCAGAGGTCCGCGATGCTCACCTTCGGGACTGGGTCGCACAAGGCTGACCGCGTGACCGCCAATCAGCGCAGGACGATGGCGTCCCCGTCCACCTCGACGGTGACCGTGGCCCCCTCGAGGTAGCGACCCTCGAGCAGCGCCAACGCGAGCGGGTCCTCGATGTTGCGCTGGAGCACCCGGCGCAGCGGCCGCGCCCCGTAGTTGGGGTCGTAGCCGGCCCGGGCCAGCCAATCCTCGGCCGCCTTGGTGACCACGAGGGAGAGCCGGCGCTCGGCCAACCGGTTGCGCAGCTTGCCCAGCTGGATCTCCACGATGATGGCCAGGTCGTCCTGGCTCAGGGGCTTGAAGCGCACGATCTCGTCGATGCGGTTGATGAACTCCGGCTTGAAGTAGTCGGCCGGATCGCCCGGCAGGTTCGAGGTCATGATGAGCACGGTGTTGGTGAAGTCGACCGTGCGCCCCTGCCCATCGGTCAGGCGCCCGTCCTCGAGCACCTGCAGCAGAATGTTGAACACGTCGGGGTGCGCCTTCTCGATCTCGTCGAGCAGCACGACCGCGTAGGGACGCCGCCGCACCGCTTCGGTCAGCTGGCCGCCCTCGTCGTAGCCCACGTAGCCCGGGGGCGCGCCGACCAGGCGCGACACCGAGTGCTTCTCCCCGTACTCGGACATGTCGATGCGGACCATGGCCCGCTCGTCGTCGAAGAGGAACTCGGCCAGCGCCCGGGCCAGCTCGGTCTTGCCCACGCCCGTCGGGCCCAGGAAGAGGAAACTGCCGATGGGACGGTTGGGGTCGCTCAACCCGGCCCGGCTGCGTCGGATGGCGTTGGCCACGGCGGAGACCGCCTCGTCCTGCCCCACCACGCGCTCGTGGAGGGTGGACTCGAGCCGCACCAGCTTCTGCACCTCGCCCTCCATCAGGCGGGTCACGGGCACGCCCGTCCAGCGCGACACCACCTCGGCGATGTCCTCCGCGTCCACCTCTTCCTTGAGGAAACGGTTCTCGGCCTGCAGCTTGTTCAAGTCCTCGGTGGCCTCCGCGATGCGCCGCTCGAGCTCGGGGATCTCGCCGTAGCGGATAGCCGCCGCTCCGGCCAGGTCGCTGTCGCGCTCGAGGCGCGCCGCCTCCTCGTCGCGCTCGGTCTTCTCCTGCTGCAGTCGGCTCAGCACGTCGAGGTAGCTCTTCTCCTGCTGCCAGTGCGCCGCCATGGAGTCGCGCTGCTCGCCCAGTTCGGCCAGCTCGCCCTCGAGCCGCTCCAGCCGCTCGGCCGACACCTCATCGGTCTCCTTCTCCAGGGCCAGCTTCTCGATCTCGAGTTGGCGGATGCGCCGGATGATCTGGTCCAGCTCGGTCGGCATGGAGTCGATCTCGATGCGCAGCTTGGAGGCCGCCTCGTCGATCAGGTCGATGGCCTTGTCGGGCAGGAAGCGCCCGGTCACATAGCGGTCCGACAGCACGGCCGCCGCCACCAGCGCCGCGTCCTGAATACGCACCCTGTGGTGCGCCATGTAGCGCTCGGAGAGCCCGCGCAGAATGGCGATGGTGTCCTCGACCGAGGGCTCGCCCACGAAGACCGGCTGGAAGCGCCGCTCCAGGGCGGCGTCCTTCTCGATCGACGTGCGGTACTCGTCGAGCGTGGTGGCGCCGATCAGGCGCAGCTCGCCCCGGGCCAGCATCGGCTTGATCATCTGGCCGGCGTCCATCGCCCCCTCGGCCGCGCCCGCTCCGACCAGGGTGTGCAGCTCGTCAATGAAGGTGACGATCTCGCCCTCGGACTCGGTGATCTCCTTGAGCACCGCCTTGAGGCGCTCTTCGAACTCGCCCCGGTACTTGGCCCCGGCCACCATGGAGCCGAGGTCGAGCGCGATGACGCGCTTGCCCTTGAGGCCCTCGGGCACATCGCCCTCGATGATGCGGTTGGCCAGCCCCTCGACGATCGCCGTCTTGCCCACGCCGGGCTCGCCGATCAGGACGGGGTTGTTCTTCGTCCGGCGCGACAGCACCTGGATCACCCGTCGGATCTCCTCGTCGCGCCCGATGACCGGGTCGAGCTTGCCCTCCCGGGCCGCCTCGGTCAGGTCCCGGCCGTACTTGGCCAGCGCCTGGTAGGTCTGCTCGGGGTCCTGCGTGGTCACCCGGTGGTTGCCCCGCACCGCCCGCAGCGCGCTGAGCAGGTCCTCGCTGGACACGCCGATCTGGTCGGCCAGGGCCAGGATGAGGTGCTCGACCGAGACGTAGTCGTCGCCCAGGTCGCGCCGGAACTGGTCGGCCGACTCGAGCACTGCCCGCGCCTCGCGCGAGAGCCCGGGCTCGGCCCCGCCCTGGGCCTGGGGCAGCCGGATCAGCTGGTCGTGCACCTTGCCGGCCAGCTCGTCGGGGTCGACCCCGACCTGGGACAGCAGCGGGCGGGTCAGCGTGTCCTGCTGCTGGAGCAGCGCGTCGAGCAGATGGGCCGGCGTCAGCTCCGGGTGGTTGGAGGACGCGGCGTGGCCCGTGGCCGCACTGAAGGCGGCCCGGGTGTTGTTGGTCCAGCGTTCCGGGTCTATCGGCACTCGTTCTCTCCCTTCGTGGTCCTCGTCTTCGTCCCGATCCAGCTCAGCCCTGCCGGGAGCGCCGGTAGGGCACCGGGACCTGGCGCAGCGGCACCAGGTCGCGCCGGTACTGGCGGTGGGTGGCCGCCACGGCGTCGACGGCCTGGGCCTGCACGTCGGCCAGCTGCTGGTGCAGCCGGGCCACCTCGGCCTCGAGCTGGAGCACCCGGCGCACCCCTTCGAGGTTGAGCCCGGTCCCCGTCAGCTCCTGGATGTGCCGCAGGCGCTCCAGGTCGCGCTCGGAGAATCGCCGCGAGCCGCCGCTCGTGCGCGACGGGTCGAGCAATCCCTTGCGCTCGTAGATGCGCAGGGTCTGCGGGTGCATCCCGGTCAGCTCGGCCGCCACGGAGATCACGTAGACCGCCGCATTGGCGTCGCGCCCGCCCCCGCCATTGGCCAGAGCGGCGGTCATCAGCTCTCCACGGCCTGGCGCGGCGCGGCCTCGGTGACCGCGGCCAGCGACTCCACGGCCGCCCGCTGCTCTTCGGAGAGCTCGGTCGGCACCAGCACGTCGATCTTCACCATCAGGTCGCCTTGCTTGCCGTTGTTGCGC
The DNA here is from genome assembly GCA_963840435.1 of uncultured Acidimicrobiaceae bacterium. Taxonomy (GTDB): domain Bacteria; phylum Actinomycetota; class Acidimicrobiia; order Acidimicrobiales; family RAAP-2; genus Bog-473. Next base: position 425,197 of record CAWIYY010000010.1, read on the forward strand.
CCGGACCCGCCCGGCACGCCCCGACCGCGCACGCGCAGCACCCGGCCCGATTGCGTCCCGGCCGGTACCTTCACGGTGACCTTGCTGTCGAGCGTCGGCACGGTGATGGTCGTGCCCAGCGCCGCCTCGGGGAAGGTGATGGGCACCGTGATGGTCAGGTTGCGCCCGCTGCGCCCGAAGATCGCGTGCTTGCCCACGTGGACCACGACGTAGAGGTCACCGGGTGGGGCCATGCCCTGACCGGGGGCACCGCGCCCCTTGACCCGGATGCGCTGCCCGTCCTCCACGCCGGCGGGGATGCGCACCTTGACGCTGCGCACCTTCTGCTCAGTCCCCGTCCCATGACAGACCGGGCACGGGGTGTCGAAGAGCGTGCCCCGCCCCATGCAATCGGGGCAGACCGTGCTCAGCGAGAACAATCCCTGGTTGTCGTTCAGGCTCCCCGTCCCGCCACAGCGCGGGCAGGTGTGGGTCGAGGTTCCCGGCGCCGCACCAGAGCCGCGGCAGTTCGAGCAGCGGACCTCCTGGGGCACGTTGACCGACGTGGTGACGCCGTGCACCGCGTCCTGGAAGGACAGGTGCAGCTGGGCCTCCATGTCGGCGCCGCGCTGTGGCCCGCGCTGGGCCGTGCGGGTGCGGCCGCCCCCGAAGAGGTTCCCGAAGATGTCGCCCAGGTCCCCCATGTCCTCCATGCGGAACGTGCCACCGCCGCCGGGTCCGCCGCCGAAGCCGCCGACCGGGCCGTGGGCGCGAACCTCGTCGTACTCCTTGCGCTTCTCGGCGTCACCGAGGACGTCGTAGGCCGCGCTGATCTCCTTGAAGCGCTCTTCCGATCCGGGGTTGGCGTCGGGGTGATGCTCCTTGGCCAGCTTCCGGTAGGCGCGCGTGATCTCCTTGTCGGTCGCCGTGGACACGACGCCGAGCACCTTGTAGTAGTCCTTCTCGAACCATTCGCGCTGGGCTGCTGCCATTGGTCAGCTCACCCCCGCACGCGGACCATGGCGGGGCGCAGTACCTGTCCCTTCCAGCGGTACCCGGACCGCATCACTTCGTCCACCAATGTCTCGCCGTTCTCTCCGCCCTCGCCGTCCGAGTGCGCGACGGCGTCGTGCACCGAAGGGTCGAAGGGCACGTTGGGCTGGTCGACCCGCAACAGGCCTTCCTTGCTCAAGATGTCCATCAACATCGCCCGCGCCGCCCGCAGGGCCTTGCCGTCCTCGCTCATCTGGAGCGACTCGTTCAAGTGCGCCTCGGCCAGGTCGAGCGTGTCGAGCACCGGCAGCAACTTGGCCACCAGCTCCGACGAGGCCCGGGCCGACTGCTCGTCCTGCATCCGGGTGATGCGCTTGCGGTAGTTCTCGAAGTCGGCCTGGGTGCGCTGGAGCGCCCGCAGGTACTCGTCCCGCTCATGCACCAGCTCCGCGAGCGGGTCGACCTCCCCGACCGGCTGCGTGCCGGCCGGATCGGCCTCCTCCTCCGTCTTGGCACCCGCGAGCTCAGCCTCGGCGGCCTCCTCGAACGGGAGCTCCTCGTCGAACAGGCTCATGCCTCATCGACGATCTCGGCGTCGACGACGTCGTCGTCCGACCCGCTCTCCTCGCTCCCGGCGGGACCGCCATCGCTGGACGAGCCGCCGCCGGCACTCCCTGAGGCCGACGAGGACGCCTGCTCGTAGAGGCGCTGGCTGAAGCTCTGGGAGACACCGACCAGCTTCTCGGTGGAGTCCTTGATGGCCTCCACCGACGTGCCGGCAATGGCTTCCTTGAGGCCCTGGAGCGCCGACTCGACGTCGGTCTTCTCGGTCCCCTCGAACTTCTCGCCCTGCTCCTTCAGCAGCTTCTCGGTCTGGTACACGAGCGTGTCGGCCGAGTTGCGGATCTCCGCTTCCTCGCGCCGGGACCGGTCGTCCTCGGCGTGCTGCTCAGCGTCGCGCACCATTCGCTCGATGTCGTCCTTGGCCAGCGAAGACTGGCCGGTGATCGTCATCGACTGCTCCTTGCCGGTCGCCTTGTCCTGGGCGGACACGTGCACGATCCCGTTGGCGTCGATGTCGAAGGTGACCTCGATCTGCGGGATGCCGCGCGGGGCCGGTGGCAGGTCGACCAGCTGGAACTTGCCGAGCGTCTTGTTGTACATCGCCATCTCGCGCTCGCCCTGAAGCACGTGGATCTCCACCGACGGCTGGTTGTCCTCGGCCGTGGTGAACACTTCCGACCGCTTGGTCGGGATGGTGGTGTTGCGCTCGATCAGGCGGTGCATCACCTGGCCCTTGGTCTCGATGCCGAGGGACAAGGGGGTGACGTCGAGCAACAGGACGTCCTTGACCTCACCCTTGAGCACGCCGGCCTGGACGGCGGCGCCGATGGCCACGACCTCGTCGGGGTTCACACCCTTGTGGGGCTCCTTGCCCGTCAGGCTCTGCACCAGGTCCTGGATGGCCGGCATGCGGGTCGAGCCGCCGACGAGGACCACGTGGTCGATGTCGGAGGTCTTGAACCCGGCGTCCTTGACGGCGGCGTCGAACGGGCCGCGGCAGGACTCGACCAGGTCGGCCGTGAGCTCGTTGAACTTGGCCCGCGTCAGCTTGAGGTCGAGGTGCTTGGGCCCCTCGGACGTTGCCGTGATGAAGGGCAGGTTGATCTGGGTGTCCTGCACCGAGGACAGCTCGATCTTCGCCTTCTCCGCCGCCTCCTTGAGGCGCTGCATGGCCATCTTGTCGTTTGACAGGTCGACGCCCTCGGTGTTCTTGAACTCGGTCACCAGCCACTCGATGACCTTGTCGTCCCAGTCGTCGCCGCCGAGCTTGGTGTTGCCCGAGGTGGACTTGACCTCGAACACACCGTCGCCGATCTCGAGCACGGAGACGTCGAAGGTCCCGCCGCCCAGGTCGAAGACGAGGACGGTCTGGTCGGCGCCCTCCTTGTCCAGCCCGTAGGCCAGCGCGGCCGCCGTCGGCTCGTTGATGATGCGGAGCACCTCGAGACCGGCGATGGTCCCGGCCTCCTTGGTCGCCGTGCGCTGGGCGTCGTCGAAGTAGGCCGGCACGGTGATGACGGCCTGGGTCACGGTGTCGCCCAGGTATGCCTCGGCGTCCCTCTTGAGCTTGCCCAGAATGCGGGCCGAGATCTCCTGGGCCGTGTACGCCTTGCCGTCGATGTCCACCGTCCACGAGGTACCCATGTGGCGCTTCACCGAGCGGATGGTCCGGTCCGGGTTGGTGATGGCCTGACGCTTGGCCACCTCACCCACCAGCACCTCTCCGGTCTTGGAAAAGCCCACCACCGACGGCGTCGTGCGGCCGCCCTCTGCATTGGGGATGACGACGGGCTCGCCCGCCTCCAGCACGCTGACCACCGAGTTGGTGGTCCCCAGGTCGATTCCTACGGCCTTGGCCATGTTCGTCTCGTCCTTCCGTTTCTTTCTTTTGCCGACCCTGCGCCGACCTTCAGCCGACCTCTGCCGGCGCCGGCCTCACTGCCGATCTCTCTCGTCTACCAGTCGTATCTGAATTGCTGTGCACCAGTGTAGCAAAGTTGAGTGCTTCTTTGTCAAGTTTTCTGATGGGGCCTGCCACCCCTGTTCCGGGCGGCAGCTCTGCTCCGGAAGTGCCCAGGTCGGCGGACGAAAGGTGCGCGAGTGTTTTTCGCAATGAAAAAGGTGCATCGCGGCTGCGCCGGGGGTTGCCTATCCAGGATCCGGGCTTCATACTCACGAGACGGCCGAGCCGTTTGGCGGCTTCCGCCATGTCGCCGGGGGGTGGACGGCTCGGAGCTACGGGGGAAAGAGGCCTGTCCCCACCCAATCGCCAAGGGGTGAGGACAGGCCGCCCCTGTGTGCCGAGCGCGAAAACGGCCCCGCTATGTGCCGCTGCGGCACTGATGGCGGGTCCGCCACTTCTTGATTCGTCTCGAGACGCTTCTTCTGAAGTTTCCGATGAGGGTGACGGCGAGGAAAGCCAGAGGATTGCGAACGGGCCTCCGTGCAGCAGGCTTGTCACGCGTCGTTCGGATTACTGCGGGTCAGCCGGGCCCCCTACGATCGAGGCGTGGCGAGCGCAGCCCGAGGGACCCTCGACCTGGTGTTGATCCGGCACGGCCAGTCGGTCTGGAACGCCCAGAACCTCTTCACGGGCTGGGTCGACGTCGACCTGACCCTCGATGGCGAGCAGGAGGCCCGAGCCGGCGGCATGCTCCTGGCCCAGGCGGCCCAGGCGGCCCAGGCGGCGACCCCCGAGCATCCCGAGCACCCGCTGGACCTGCGCATCCTCCATACCTCGGTCCTGACCCGGGCCATTCGCACCGCCGAGCTGGCCTTGGCCGCCGCCGGCCGCAGCTGGCTGCCGGTGCGCCGCGACTGGCGGCTCAACGAGCGCCACTACGGCGACCTCCAGGGGAAGAACAAGGCGCAAATCAAGAAGCAGTTCGGCGAGGAGCAGTTCATGTTGTGGCGCCGCAGCTACGACATCCCGCCTCCCGAGCTCGCCGCCGACAACCCCTACGACGTCAGCGGCGATCCCCGCTACGAGGGCATGGAGGACGAGGTGCCCCGGACCGAGTGCCTGGCCGACGTGGTTCGCCGGGTCGTGCCCTACTGGGAGCAGATGATCCTGCCCGACCTGCGCGCCGTGGCCCAGTGGGGCGGGGCCGTCGTCGTCGCTGCCCACGGCAACTCCATCCGGGCCTTGCGCAAGCACCTCGAGGGGATCTCGGACGACGAGATCACGGGGGTCGAGATCCCCACCGGGATCCCCTACCGCATGCTCCTCGATGACGATGCCTCGATCCGCTCGGCCGACTACCTCGGCGATCCCGCCGCCGCAGCTGCCGCGGCCGCGGCAGTGGGCCGACCAGGGCGACCGCCCCTCCGCTTGAGCCGAGCCCACTGCCCCGGCTCCCCCGTCCCGAGCACCCGCACCTCACGCACCTCACACCCCGGCACGCGCCGTCACAGCTCGCCCGTAACGTGAACGGTAATGGCGTTCACCCGCCGCCGGCGCTCGTGGCCACCAGGCCCGGACATCGCGTCGAGCGGCACCCTGCTGAAGCTGCGCCCGCCCACCGCCGCCGACGAGAAGACGTGCCGGAGAGCCAACGGCGAGTTCGAGAACTTCCCGTTCTTGCTGTTGTGGAACCGCCAGCTCTCCTGGGCCCGGTACCTCGAACTGCTCGACGGCCTGCGCACAGGGGCCCGGATACCTGACGGTTTGGTCCACTCGGATTTCCTTCTAGCCGAGGTCGACGGTGAGATCGTGGGCCGCGTCTCCATCCGCTACGCCCTCAACGAGGCCTTGGCTGAAAGGGGCGGCCACGTGGGCTACGGCGTGCGACCGGCCTTCCGCCGCCGCGGCTTCGCCAGCGAGATCCTGCGCCAGTCGGTCCGCCGCATCCGCGCCGCCGGCACGGCGCGCGTCCTCGTCGTCTGCGACGACGACAACCTGGGCTCGGCCACCGTCATCGAGCGTTGCGGGGGCCTCCTCGAATCGGTGGTGACACCGAACGACGGCAGCGCGCCATACCGGCGCTACTGGATCGGGTGACCGACCACTCTCCGCCGGGCTCACTCACTCCGCAGCGTGCACCGCGCCGCACTGCATCGCACGGCACTGCATCGCTCAGGGAGCCCCCTGAATGAGGGCCCTCAAAAAGACGGCTGGCCGGGGCGCCTCGCCGCGCCCCGGCCATACCGACCATCCACAGAACCGGCGCTCCTACAAGGCGTCGGCCCCGCGTTCTCCGGTGCGTACCCGCACCACGGTCTCGACCGGGACGACCCAGACCTTGCCGTCACCGATCTTCCCGGTGGCGGCCGTCCCGACGATGGCGTCGACCACGTCGTCGACCTGACTGTCGTCGACGAGGACCTCGATCCGGATCTTCGGGACGAAGTCCACTTCGTACTCGGCACCGCGGTACACCTCGGTGTGCCCACGCTGACGGCCGAAGCCCTGCGCCTCGGTGAGCGTCATGCCCTGCACACCGTGGTTCTTGAGGACCTCCTTGACGTCGTCGAGCTTGAACGGCTTGAGGACTGCCACGATCAGTTTCATTGTCGATCTCCTTTCGTCCTGTCCGTACCGGGCCTATGCACCACCGCCGCCATCGGGTGGCGTCGGATCGGGTTCTCTTCCACCACCCTGGTCGCCGATGCCGGCCAGAGCAAAGGCACCGTCCGAGCGGGTGGCGAAACTCTCCTCGGGGAACGCTTCCTCGCCGTGGATGGCGAGGTCGCCGACCTCGAGTATGTCGTCCTTGTAGCGGGCCCCTCGCAGGACCAGTCCGATGAGCTTCATGAGGATGAAGGTCACCAAGGCCGACCAGAAGATCACCCAGATGGCCGCTCGGAACTGTTCCCACAGCTGATGGGCCGAACCCGTATACATCAGGCCGTTGACGCCGAAGGGCACGCAGGTGCCGTGGGCCGCCAGGTAGGTGGCCTGGCTGGTGGAGATGACCTGGCCGCTGGCGTCGAGGTGACCGCATCCGTACTCGATCATGTTGGGGTCACCGAAGATGCCGAGCAGCATGCCGCCAAGGAATCCGGCAATGCCGTGGGTGTAGACGACGCCCAGAGCGTCGTCCACCTTCGAGAACGGCGGCACCTTGGACAGGTAGTTCCAAGCCACCCAGACCACCGCACAGCAGATAGCGCCGACGGCAATGGCACCCCACGCATTGACCCAGCCCGCGCAGGGCGTGATCCCGACGAGGCCGCAGATCATGCCGTTGACACCACCGAGGAAGGTGGGTTTCTTCTCCTTCGTGAACCATGCGTCCATCGCCATCCACACCAGGACGCCCGTTGCCGTGGCGATGTTGGTATTGATGACGGCCGCGGCAGCACTCGCTCCGGCGTAATACGGGTCTCCGCCGTTGAACCCGTTCCAACCGAGCCACAGGATGCCGGCACCGACCGCCGCCATGACCAGGTTGTTGGGCAAGGCGTGCTGCCTATCTCGCAAGAGTCTCGGTCCGAGCACCCAGGCAGCCACGAATCCGGAAACTCCGGCCGACATATGGATGACGTAGCCACCCGAGAAGTCGAGCGCTCCCTCCTGGGCGAGATAGCCACCGCCCCAGAGCATGAAAGCGTCGACGCCGTAGACGAAGGTCGACCACAGCGGCACCAGGAGGCACCAGGCCAGGAACTTGATCCGGCCGAGCACGCTGCCGAGGAAGAGCAGTGGCGTGATCGCCGCGAACACGAACTGGAAGTACGCCAGGCTGGCCGAGGGGAAGTGGAACGGGATGATGGTGTTGGCCGCCGACAAGGCCTGTCCCTGTTCCTGATAACTGTTCGTCGTCGTGCCCGGCTTCCCGATGAAGTTCTCGAAGAAGTGCTGGAACGTGCCCGTCGTCCCGGCGTTCTGGGTCTGAGTGACGACTCCGTGTATCACGTTCACGCCGCCTCCGAGCGACGTTGCACCGAAGCCGAGCTTGTACGTCCAGAGAAACCAAGAAACGAGCACCAGTGAGAATCCGGCGAACATCATCGCCAAGACGTTCACAGCCCATTTCTTCGGGACGATCGACGCATACAGCACGGCCAATCCCGGGAGGCTCATCAAGCCGACGAATGTGGCGGCTGTTATCTGCCACGTATTGTCGGCGGGATTGAGCCAACTGGGATACGGCACGTAAGCCGTAGCTCCTATCAGGTGGATCACCACGCTCTCCTAACTGTCGGCCGAACCCGGCATACCAAACCTGCAGTGCAGGACGCCTCGGTACCCGAGTTACAGCGGTCCACTTCCGACGGTTCTCCCCGCCGCGAGACACAATGCAAGCCAGGAGTTTCCGCATCGTCACCGCCGTGTTTCGAGTGCGTTAATCCAAGAAGCGCGTTCTGCGGAGCCTCGCTTCGGTGGTTGCGGTTGGCAAGATCGCGAGACTCCAAGAGCGTGCGTGTGGACACCAATCACGCGGCAGAGTGCTGCCGCTCCACCGTCGCGTTCACTCCTGCCGTCGCGTCGCAGTAGGCACGTGACGCGACAGTGCAGCGCTCAAAACCGGGAGGGACAGGCGCGCGAGCGCGCGCTGCCGCGGTCACTCCACGCCGAGCTCGACGTGCTGCCGTCTCAGACGGCGGCGGAGACCCGAGGCGACGTCGAGGCCCGGCGCCTTGGGCGGCTCCTCAGGAGAAGCACGGCGATCAATGCGAGAAGGATGACGCCCAGCACGATCGGGACGACGAAGACGCCGTTGGAAACCTGCTGGGAGTTCACAATTCCGACGGGCGAGACGAGCGCGGGGTCCCCGGGGACGGCGATCGAGGCCACTTTCGTGCCTGGTCGGTAGAAGGTCGAGCCAGGCAGCGGCTCGCGGTAGACACGGCCAGCCAGCTGGTACGTGCCCCGGCACGAATACCCGGCGGCGTTGCTGCCGCTGCCTCCGAGCAGGCCCATGCAGCCCGTGACAGTGACGGAGACGGGCTGGCCCTGGGTATGCAAGCGGTTGATCTGGTCGTTGGAGTGGATGCCCGCCGCGGCGAGGACGATCGCCGTGACGGCCAGGGTCACCAAGACGAGTCCCACCACTCCTTGCGCCAGCCGGCGCGGATTGAAACTCACCGACGCCCCCCGGAGCGTGCCCACGCGCCCCATCTCGGCGCTCACACCGCGGTCCCCAGCGGCACCCGTGCCTGACGAAGCGCTCGACGCGTGTTGTGGTTCGGTGGGGTCGGAGTCGTTCATGTCAGCGGGATCTACAAACAGAAGGCTCGGACGGGCCCCCGGCCGATGCGAGGGTCAGGCCGGCGGCGTGTATCGCTTGTTCTGCCGGGGCCGAGCACCGCTGGACGGGCGGGCCGCGCTTCTGGACGGCACACCGCTGCCCTCGACGCGCTTCAGCTCCTGCTGGAGCCGGTAGGCACGAACCAGGTACCACGCGCCCGCTAAGAGGTAGGGGACACCGAATCCCCAATAGTGGAGATTGAAGACGGCCAGCCCGTAAAGCGCCATCGTGATCCCGATGAACATGCGCTTGCGCCACAGGGCAGATCCGAGGATCAGCACGCTGAGCCCGAGCAGCACGAATTGGAGCGTGTGGTACAGCGACGGGCTCACGTAGTTCTTCGTGCCGATCGCCGGATCGTTGTGGAGCAGGGTGCCGATGATGAGGAACGACAGGGCGGCGGCAACGGGGGCGGCAATGAGCCCGATGGCCCGTTCCTTGTCGTTGGCCCAGCCGATGTTCTCGCGGATCTCTTGGGCCGAGCGCTCACCCTGCGGTTCGTCGGCCGAAGCCTCGTCGTCCGGCCGCACCATGACGTAGCGGACGCGCTGCCAGGCGGTCAGCCGAGGGACCTCGTCAGCGCCCGGAATGCTGGTCTTCTGAGTTGTAGGCACCGCGGCACGATACGCCTGGCGTGAAAACGGCCTGCTTCCGGCAGATGAACGGCGTGTAAATTCCCCAGCCCAAGAGGCCCCGATTCGCCGGTCTGAACGGCGCCTGAGGGGCGTCGCTAGGGTGGCTCGCTGGGGCAGCGAAGCCCTCGTGGTCCGAGGAGCGCGCCGATGAAGCTCGTGGTGGCGGTGGTCAAGCCGTTCAAGATCGACGACGTGAAGAACGTCCTGAAGAACCTGGGTGTCCATGGCATGACCATCACCGAGGCCCAGGGCTTCGGCCGCCAGCGGGGCCACACCGAGAACTACCGGGGGGCGGAGTACCGGGTCGACTTCGTGCCCAAGCTGCGGCTCGAGGTCCTGGTCGAGGACGACCAGGCCGAGACCGTGGTCGACGCCATCGTCTCCTCGGCGGCCACCGGGAAGATCGGCGACGGCAAGGTCTGGGTCGTGCAGGCAGAGACGGTGGTCCGGGTGCGTACCGGCGAGCGGGGGGCCGAAGCCCTGTGACTGAGGGGCTGGGCCGTGGTGGGCCGCCCGGAAGGAGTCCGACCGCCGCTCCGAGCCCGGGCGGAACGGGGCGGCGAGCCACCAGCTGAGGCACCATATCGGCCCGCATGGCTACCCCTGTGCTTCGGGCGGTCCCAGGGCTACTGTTTGCGCTCATGGCGCAAAATGACCTGGACCTCTCCAAGATCTGGCTCTTCTCGACCTCGTCGGCCAAGGACCTGCGGACGGTGCGTCGGGCGCTGGAGGAGGTCACCGTGCCGCCGGGGCGGGTGCTGTGCGAGCAGGGCACGATCGGACGCGAGTTCTTCCTCATCGTCAAGGGTGAGGCCTCGGTGCGGCGCAACAACCGCAAGGTGACCACCCTCGGCCCGGGCCAGTACTTCGGCGAGCTTGCATTGCTCGACCGCCGGCCCCGCTCGGCCACCGTGGTCTCGGACACCGACATGACGCTCCTCGTCCTGGGGCAGCGCCAGTTCAACGGCGTGCTCGACGCGGTGCCCGCGCTCTCTCGCAAGATGCTTGCTGCCATGGCGACCCGGCTGCGGGAAGCGGACGAAAGGGCCATGGCCAGCGTCTAAGCATCCGCGCCCGCCTTCAGGGGCGCTGCGAGACTGCTTTTGTCCAATCCCTCGCCTGGACACAGGAGGTTCCCCTCATGCCCGACATCAAGAAACTCGCGGCGGAGTTCTTCGGAACGGCAATCCTCGTGGTGGTCGCCGTCGGGGTGGCCACCGAATCCTTCGGGTTCAAACTCTTCGGCGGCAAGATCGCGCTGCACGGTGGGCTCGGGGGGACCGGCAGCATCGCCGCAGGCGTCGTGGCCACGGCGCTCGCGTTCGGGCTCGTCCTGGTGGCCCTGGTCTACGCCATCGGGCCGATCTCGGGCTGCCACATCAACCCGGCGGTGACGTTGGGCTTCGTCGCCTCGGGGCGGATGAAGCTGACTGAGGGCGTGGCGTACATGGTGGCCCAGGTGGTCGGCGCCATCGGCGGGGCCTACCTCCTGTACTGGATGTTCACGACGTCTGCCTACTACCACAAGTCCAAGCAGGGTCTCGGGACGGACGGCTACGGCAAGCAGTCCCTGCTCCACGTGAGCCAGGGTGGCGCCTTCCTCATCGAGGTGGTGCTCACGACGATCTTCGTCTCGGTCGTGCTCTTCGCCACGCACAAGGCGGCGATCCAGGGGGCGGCCGGTGTGGCCATCGGCTTCGCCCTGGTGATGGTGCACCTCATCGGGGTCCCGCTGACCGGCACCTCGGTGAACCCGGCCCGGGCTTTCGGGCCGGCGCTCGTCGTGGGGGGCACCGCTCTCAGCCAGGTCTGGGTCTTCATCGTCGCCCCGCTGGTCGGCGGCATCCTGGCCGCCGTCATCCACCTGGCGCTGACCTACACGTCCAAGGACGAGGTCGAGGTCGTCGTCGTCGTCTGACCGGTTGACGGTCCCGGCCGCTACCGTCGAAGGTATGGATCTGACCGAGGCACTGGCATTCATCCGGGACCGCAATCAGGGGGTCCTGGCCACCATCCGGGCCAACGGGAGGCCCCAGCTGTCCAACATCATGTATGTGCCGGGCGACGGCGACACCCTGCTCATCTCCGTCACCGACAGCCGGGCCAAGACGCGCAACCTGCGCCGTGACCCGCGGGCATCCCTCTACGTGCTGGGTGACTCCTTCTACCAGTATGTGGTGCTCGAAGCGGTGGCCGAGCTCACGCCGGTGACGATTGATCCGCACGACGAGGTGGCCGACCTGCTGGTCGACTACTACCGCAAGGGCTCGGGCGAACACCCGGACTGGGAGGAGTATCGAGCGGCCATGGTCACCGACGAGCGTCTGATCCTCCGGCTGGTGCCCGAGCGGGCCTACGGCATGGTGGTGCCGGCGTAGCGCGGGGCTTCAGCCGGCGGGCTGGGGTTCGGGCTCGCTCTGGGCGGGCGGGACCGGCGGGGCCGTGCCGCCGAGCGATTCCTCGACCAGCTGGGACAGGTCGAGCACACGCACGTCGTCCTCCTTGGCGTTGGCCCGCACGGCGTCGTCCAGCATGATCATGCAGTAGGGGCAGGCGGTGGAGACGACGTCGGCCCCGGTGCCCAGCGCCTCGTCCATGCGCTCCATGTTGATCCGCTTGCCGATGTTCTCCTCGAGCCACATGCGGGCGCCACCGGCCCCACAGCAGAAGCCGCGCTCCTTGCAGCGCCGCATCTCGATCTGCTCGACGCCGGGCATGGCGCTGAGGACCGTCCGGGGCTCGTTGATGATGCGGTTGTGCCGGCCCAGGAAGCAGGGGTCGTGGTAGGTGACCTTGCCCGAGTAGCCCGATCCGGGGACGAGCCGGCCCGACTTCACCAGGTGCTCGAGCAGCTGGGAGTGGTGGATGACCTCGTAGTTGCCGCCCAGCGCGGGGTACTCGTTCTTGATGGTGTTGAAGCAGTGCGGGCAGCTGGCGATGATCTTCTTGGCCCCGACGCCGTCGAGCGTCGCGATGTTGAGCTTGCCCTGCTCCTGATAGAGGTACTCGTTGCCGAGGCGGCGCACCGGGTCGCCGGTGCAGGACTCCTTGGGGCCGAGGATGGCGAAGGTGACGCCGGCCCGGTGCAGCATGCGCGCCGTGGCCTGGACACCCTTGCGGGCCCGCTCGTCCAGGGCGCCGGCACAGCCGACCCAGTAGAGGTATTCGACGTCGTCGGGGATGGTGTCGCTGACCACCGGGATCTCGAAGTCGAGGGTCTTGGTCCACTCGGTGCGCTTGTTCTGGCCGAGGCCCCAGGGGTCGCCCTGGTTCTCGACGTTGCGCAGCATGAGCCCGGCCTCGGAGGGGAACTCGGACTCCATGAGGACCTGGTAGCGGCGCATGTCCACGATGGCGTCGATGTGCTCGATGTCGACCGGGCATTCGTTGACGCAGGCGCCGCAGTTGGTACAGGCCCAGAGCACGTCGGGGTCGATGACGTTGGGCACCAGGGCGGTCTGCTCGCCCTCGCCGCCGATGAGGGGGGCGGCGGAGGTGAACATGTTGTCGCGCAGGTTCATGACGAGAAGCTTGGGCGAGAGGGGCTTGTCGGTGATCCAGGCCGGGCAGGCGGACTGGCAGCGCCCGCATTCGGTGCAGGTGGCGAAGTCGAGCATCTGCTTCCAAGTGAAATGGCCGATCTCGCCCACGCCGAAGACGGTGTCCTCGTCCACGTTCTCCATGTCCATGTCGGGCGTGGAGTACAGGGCGCCGAGGGCGCGGGGACGGCGGGAGAAGGCGATATTGATGGGCGCAATGAAGATGTGCAGGTGCTTCGAGTAGGCGATGAAGACGATGAAGCCCGAGATGATGGCGATGTTGAGGATGAGGAAGACGGTGACCAGCACCGAGTTGGTGCCCGCCCCGAGGGGGTGCAAGAGCTTGGCCACGGCGTGGGAGGCGAAGGCGCCCCAGCCGTAGGGGAACTGGGTGGGGTCGGTGTTGACCTGAGCGGCGCGGTAGAGGAGCAGGGTGATCATGACGCCGGCGATCATCAAGAGGACGAGCCAGGCCGCGCCGGTGTGGCTGCCGTAGAAGCGGGATTTGCGCTCGAGCCGATCGGGGGCGTTCTTGAGGCGGATGATGGCGAAGGTGATGAGGGCGAGGAGGACGGCACAGGTGAAGAAGTCCTCGACGAAACCCACCCAATCCCAGGTCCCGATACCGGGGATGTGGAAGTACTTGTTGAAAAGGTCGCCGTAGGCCTCGATGATGGTGAGAAGCAGGATGGTGAAGCCCCACATGGTGAAGAAGTGGGCCAGGCCGGGCACCGTCCACTGCAGGAGCTTGCGCTGGCCGGCCACCTCGGTGACCTCGGCCTCGGCCTTGCGGCTGATGGGCCCCCGGGTCCGGGAGGGGTCGGGCTTCCCGGAACGGATGAGCCTCGACAGCCAGTGAAAGCGCCTGGCGGCGATGCCAAAGCCAATCACCGTGACGCCGATGCCGAGAATGATCCTGATCGGCACGAATGCTCCTCGCCTAGGGGGTAGTCCGAGCGCCGGGGCAGCGGATTGCGAGCGCGGCCTCGGGGCTATGTGCGGGGGAGAGGATAGTGTGGTCGCCACCCGCGGGCGTAGTTCAGAGGCAGAACATCAGCTTCCCAAGCTGAGAACGCGAGTTCGATTCTCGTCGCCCGCTCTCTCCACACATCGCAGGTCAAGGCGACTTTCTGCGCGAGGCTCGCAAATCAGCAAGTGGGATTTGCGCGTAACAAATAATGGGTTCGTGCCCCAAGGGGCCTGCGAGTGCCCTTCAAAGCTAAGAGTACTCAGTTACTTGAGCTGGGTACGGGAGCAAATCGCCGTTCTCTGCTTGCATAGCCGAGCAAGCACGCTCGATCAGTAGCCTCTGCCCTTCTAAGAGCATTGCTGGACCAGCACAGAACGGGATGCAAATCAGGCTGACTTTTTGGCCGATGGTGCTCGCAGCGCACAGCGAACGCCCTTGACCAATTCGGCGATAGGAAGGGCGGTGGAGCGATGCGATGCGAGCGCCAAGGAAATGCTGGCCGCCGGCAAGTCCGAAATAGGGAGCTTCGTTAGCGATCCCAAACGAAGTTCGCTAACTAAAGCTGCCTGCGGAGCCAGGGCGACGTAGCCGCGCTCTCGTGCCAATTGCACCGTCGCGGGCACTGGCGAAACCGTGCTGATCTGGGCGTCATTGGGCAACTGCTCGAGAAAGGTATCTATCCCCTCACCCCACGGGTACACGGCAAGAGGATGGTCGCTCAGATCAGCAAGCCTGGGTCGGCGTCGGCTCATCAGAGGGTGGTCTGGGGCGACTGCAGCCACCACTGGGCTGGCACCGAGCGACCGCAGCACTACTGATACCGGGTGTGGGCACGGTGCCAGGAACCCAAAATCGGCTTCTCCAGTATCGATGGCTCGGACAACGTTGGGGCCGTGATCGTAGGAGACCGACAGCGGAAGGTCGGCGGCCTCAAAGGCGTCAATCACCACAGGAAGCAGTACGGGTGCGTATGACGCTGAGAGCAAAGCGCGAATCGGTGTCTTGTAGTCGGTGGTCCGCACCGCCGACTGCGCGTCCGCGATGATCTGGAGTGCGCGACGAGCATGTGGAATGAGTCGCTGGCCTGCGGGCGTCACAACCACCCCACGGGCCGACCGTCTGAAGAGCTGGCGACCGGTCCCTCGCTCCAACGCTGCAATCCGATTCGACACGGATGGCTGCGCAAGGCCGAGGGCACTCGCGGCGCGTCCGAAGCTCTGGTACTCCGCAGCGGCAAGGAACACGCGTAGGTCCTCGAAGTCCATGGTCATAGTCAGATGCTATGACACATCTAGCGATCAAGGGGCTAGTGCTGTGACCGAGAAGGGGTGAAAATACATTTCCATGAAGACGACCTATTGGCAGAGTGCCGCCGATGACGAGGCCATGCAGGACGAACACTTGTTCATTTGGCGGGCGATGATCGAAACAATCGACGTAGACCTTTCTGGCAAGAGGGTGCTTGACGCCGGCTGCAACCGCGGAGGCTTCCTACGCCTTCTCGCTGATCGACACAACATCGCCGAGGGAATGGGCTACGACCCGGCGACTGGGGCCATTGACGACGCCCGGAGGATGGCGGGACAACGGCCTCTTCGGTTCGAAACAGAGAGCTCAGTCCCAGAAGAATGGAGGGGGTTCGACGTGGCCTTCAGCCACGAAGTCCTCTACCTGCTCCCCGATCTCGTTGCGCATGCCCGTGCCATACATCACTCCCTTCGTCCGGGAGGCGTCTACTTTGCCGTAATGGGCGTGCACACTCGCAGCCCCCTGATGGTCGAGTGGCACAGCGCCAACGCCGAGAAGCTTCGATTGCCACCCCTCTATGACGTCGACGACGTGATCACCACCTTCTTAGACAACGGTTTCGAGGCATCGGTCGCGCAACTGACCATTGGCTTCGTACCGATCACAGGTCTCGGGCACCACTGCGGAGGAGGAGCACTCGACTGGCTTACCTACTACTCCAACGAAAAGGTGCTCTTCCGTTTCACTTGCCAGAGGGACTCGATCTCTGATGAGTCACGATGACGACATCTCCTCGACAGGGTGTTCAGGTTTGAAAGGGCTCAGATAGCGACAAGACAGGGTCAGAGAACAAGCAAGGAGTGGGCATGCCCGAATCGGATGATGATTCCCTGGCGACGACGCAAGATGGTGCCTCAGGCGTCGATGACCTCTTAGCCAGCCAAATCGACTACTACCGGGCCCACGCACCGAGGTATGACGACTGGTGGCGCCGAACGGGCAAGCATGACCTTGGCGAGGACTACCGGCTGCGCTGGGAATCTGAGATAGCGGAACTCGACGCCACCCTTGCAGCCTTTGCCCCCCTGGGAAACGTTCTCGAGTTCGCCGGGGGAACCGGTAACTGGACGGTCAAGCTCGTCCCGCTCTCGGAGTCCATCACCGTCGTCGACGCTTCGCCCGAAGCCGTCGCCATCGCCCAAAGCAAAATGACTAATCCTCGGGTCAGTTGGCTTATCGAGGACATCTTCGATCACAAGCCACACCGGCGCTATGAGACCGTGTTCTTTTCCTTCTGGCTGAGCCACGTTCCTCCTGAACGTTTCGATCAGTTCTGGCACCTCGTGAGTCAGTGTCTGGTTCCCACTGGTCGGGTGATCTTCTTCGACAACGCACATCCGGCGCTGTCACGCGACCTTTCTGAGCACAGGAAACTCTGGTCAGAATCGTCGGAATCGACTCTCGTGGGCATCGACAGTCGTACTGATCTAGAGACCGGGGTCAGTTCGCGCCTGGCTGCCGATGGGTCGACGTACGACCTCGTGAAGGTTTGGCGTAGCCCCGAAGAGCTGGAGTCACGGATGTCCGCCCTTGGCTGGGCCATCGAAGCCAACACCACGGAGACGGCGTTTCTCTACGGCCATGGACAAAAGCTGAGCAACTTCATCGACGGATAGGCCTTGAGCCCGACGGACGACTCCGAGGCAATCGGCCACCCAAGGTTCGTCAGGATCCTCCGGACGTGACGGTCGGCTCTTTAGGCGACGCCGTCCAAGAGATTCTCTCGTATCCGATGTCGGCGACTGCCAGCCATGGGTGGGTGTCGCCGCTTCGCCGGGACCGTGTGCCACCAAGCAGCAAGACATGTTTGATCATTTTTTCCGGCAAACCCTCGCCATCGGTTGGTCGAGTCACTGGCGGCGCTGCCCGTTGACGCACACTTGATTTTGCGGGCCCGCCCTTCAGCGACGAGATGGAATCAGACTCTCGGGCTTGGGGCGGTCTTCGTGTCTGTCTCGTGCTCTTCTGGATAAGGAGCAGAACTACGGAACCTCCTAGCGGCCCCTGACCAACCCCGCCTCTCGTGTCCCCAAACTTGCATGGCTGAGAACGGCCCGGGCTCCGTGCAACAGCGTGCAACCGACCGATTCGGATCCATTTCGTGCAACACGCCACGACAAACAGGGACCAACAGCGAATTCCAGCGGCACGGTGTGAAAAGGGTTGAGCTGGACTTTTCCGCTCATCCGCAGGTCACGAAGCCCCCTCGATGGGCTTCCCAAGCTGAGAACGCGAGTTCGATTCTCGTCGCCCGCTCTCTTTCAACGTCGCAGGTCAGGGAGGGGGTGGGCAGGTGTCCGAGCCTTCGAAAGAGCTGCCGAATTGGGCGTCGTGCAACAGCATGCAACAAGAAACCCCGGCGTCCGCCGGCTGAGCGGGATCCTGTGTCTGCGGTTGGGGGCTCGGTTTCGCATGTTTGTGTCATATACCCGGCGCAGCCTTCTACCCGGTTGATAGCGACTGGCCCGCGTTTCGGGGTCTGTACACGCTCTTCGCCCTCAGGATGGAGGTTCCGGCAACCCGATGTCCGCATGGCCAACGGCCTTCGGGCCGTCTTCTGTATTGAGTACGCGTAGACGTAGCACTGGTCCGGACCCAAGGAGCTGCAGCTCACCACATTGCCAGTATTCGAAGTGAAGGACTGCACGACCGTGAGTCGAATCTTGAATCGGTGGTCCGTGACCTTTATTTGGGCCTCGTCAGCGGTGTTGCAGCCCAAGTTTGCAAGGACATCATTTGAAGCGCACTCCTCGACAATGACAACTTTGTGCAAACGGATGTCGCTTGCCCTGACGTTGACGCTCTGACCATTGCTGAGGTCGGTACTCGGCTTCACTTTGAAGACGACCAGAAGGGCGCCAGCTGGAGCCACCACGAACACCAACGAGGCGACGTTGAGAATCTGCACAAGCGCCGAGACGGATGCACTTCCTTGCTCGCATGACTCTCATCCCTCCTAACGACTACCTCACGGCAGGCTAGAAGGTGGCGTCGCGCTGTCTCCCCCATCTGATCAAGAACACGTTCGTTCAGCCAGCCGCTGGCGGCGGCGCACTCCAGATGTAGGTCCCCCAGTTGGTGAGCGTGTCGCGGAACCCTTGGGGGATCATCTCCGCCGCCATGAAGACCCGCTGCCCCATTGCGACCCCCATGGAGTAGTCGCCCCAGCGGCAGCCGCCGTAGGTCGGCCCGACATAGGCGGCGTAACAGGTGAACCCGTCCTCGGGGGCGGCACCGTTCGTCGCCAACATGACCGGGCCGGTGGGTCCATCGGTCCCATAGGAGACATAGGCCGGACTCGGGTAATTGGACGGTCCGCTCAACGAGAAGAGCAGGTACCCCACCCCGGCCGCAGTCACCGCCGTGTAGGGATAGAGCAAGCTGGTCCCCTTCACCGCCACCACGCCCTCGTGGACGACCGTCGCCGACAGAGTCTGGGCCGACAGGGTCGGGTCGATGATGAACCAGTCGACTGCGTCATTGCTACTGGTCGTGCCGGTATCGAGTTCCGCGTAAATGTGGCCGCCAACGTAGGTGGGCTCCATCTCCGCGTTGAAGTCAGCCTGGATCCCGCCTGGTGGATCCTGGACCGAGTTGCCGAGTGGGCGCGGTCCAGGCTTCTGCGCGGCATCGTTCGGAAACGAGTACGCCTCAGTGTTGATCGCTGTCCTGTAGAGGTTGGGCGGCGCAGGCGACGCCAGTGTGGAAGTGTCGTTCAGGGCATAGACGAGCAGCCTGTCGTCGCTCGGAGCGTTCGAATTCGACTCAACGAAATATTCGGTGTCCGGCGCGAACTTTGCGTTTGGGGGAGTGCTCGTAGGCGCCACGATGTAGGGCTGCCCGAAAGGATCTTTGGCGAGCCGGTATCCGAACCCGGTGGGAGTGAAACCCACGGAGGAGGCAATCTCGAGCGTCTCCTTCGAGATGGCGTACACGACCGCGCCGTTATACGCAGGTGTGGCGATGCCGAACTCGTCAGTGGCGATGTAAATGCCGTTGTTGTCGGCACCGAGCTGGTCGTAGTCACCGAAGCACGGGCAGCCGGCGGTGTTCGCATCGGTGGTATCGAACGAGTAAATCGTGTAGGTACCTGTCGGATCAGCCGTGGCGCTGACGGCTAGGAACTGGGTACTCGGCGTCACCTCACGACCTTTCGCGTTGACCGTGCCAACGACGAACTCCTGAAAGAACCAATGCTTCGTCGGCGCGTCGTAGTAGCACCGGGGGTCGGACAGGAACGCCGTGGTCGGTTGCAAGAGCGCCTCCGCCGATCCGATCGGGGCCAAAAGCTGTGCGCCATTCTTGCTGTAAATGGCGAGCGCATTGTTGACGAATTCCATCACGTACCCATTTCCCGCGCACAGTCCTTGGTCGGGAGGTTCGAGATCGACGCCGCCGACCGTCGAAGCCTGCTGGACGCCACCCAACGCACTGAAGCCCTTCTCACCCGCCACGTTGGTGTCGGTGATCGGAGTCAGGGCAGGAGTAGGAGCGGAGGTGCTCGTTCCCCGTGGGGCGTGCGCGGCGATGCTGTTGTCGACCGATCGATACGAGCCGGACGCTGGTCCCGCCAGCGTCTCCCCTTGGAGTGACTGGGCGGGACCGTTGCTGCGTGCTCCCTGGGCCAGCTTGGCGAGATCGACGCTTCCCACGGTCTGCAAGGTCACCGGAAACGTCGGTGCAGCGACCGCTGAGCTAGCGGTTGCCGCGGCGGCCGGCGCCACGGTGCTCGGCAACGACAACCCGACGAGCACAGCACAAAGCGATCCGACGACCGCCCAACCGGCCAGGCGGTTAAGGACAGAGCGGTGATGCATGGCTGCAACTCCTTCGCCTTGAATCAACCTGCAAGCTAACCCCGCATTGGCAGCGACATTACGACCCTCTGTACGCCCTCGCAATGGGTTCTTCAAAGCCTCATTTGGCCAAGCCGGGCCCCTTTCTGGTCGACCTATCCACTGCTGGAGACGGGACCGGCACCTGTCGGTGTTGCTGCGCGAAATCGCAATCGAATCGAAACGGACCCGAAGATCCTTGGGAGCGCATCCCAGAGAACTCACTGATTCCTATGCGCTCCATCGAAGCTGCGTCCATTGGCTTCGGCCGCTCCGACATGTCGTCCAAACACCGCGTCAGTGCCTTCTTAGGTCAGGGTCCGTGTCGACGTCTTCCGGTTCGAAGGTTCGGTCACGCGAAACGGCCGTCTTGCCGGCGGCAGGTCCAGACAAGACGCCGCTTACTCTTGGCCGACGTAACTATAAACCGGAGTCGTCTTGGCGCTCTGTGCGGAGCTACCGAGAGCTATGCAGATGTTCGGAGTCGGGCAACTAATGGAATCGATGCTCGTGAACGATTGCCCGTACGGATTCGGCGCCGCTGGAGGTACCGCCAAAGTGGTCCTCGACCACGTGAATCCACCGTCGGTGGTCTGGAGGATCACCGAAGAACCTCCGTCGTGAAGTTTCCCGATTATCTGCGGAACCGCCTCTGATCCAGTGACCCAGCAGTCGTTGCTGGATGAGCAATACAGCCCGGACATGGTTGGCAACGGAATGCTCGCGGGAAATGTTCGCGCTTGCCACGTGCCTCCACCATCGCTCGTGGTGATGACGTCCGACACCACAGCGGTCCGACCGTAAGAACAACCGCTTCCCGCCGGTGGAGACGCCCCATTCGCCGGACACGGCGAGGGGTTCGGGATAGTCACCAGATCGAGGGCCGCGCAGTCCGACGAGCTCACACAAGAAAGGTCGCTTGGACCCGCAGGGCTTTGGGGCAAGATCCCAGTGCTCCAGGTGGCGCCGTTGTCTTTTGTGGACTCGACGAAGTAAGCAACGGGGGAAAGGGTAGGTCTGGCCATGGCCTCTCGCATTGCTGCTGGCATCGCTTGGAGTTGTTGCTCAGAAAACGATTCCGCGTACGCGACCCTCGAAATTCCCGTGACGACACAATGAGACGCGTCAGAACAGGCAAAGGTGGTTACCCAGTATGAGGGCTGAAGCGGCGTTGACGCCCATGTTCTACCTGCATCAGAGGTCGTGACGAACAGCTCATTAGGAGGCCGCTCGGTCAACCCGCCGCCTTTCGGAGACTCAATTTGAGCAGCCCAAGACGGTCCCTCGACGCCTTGACAGTCATCTCCGGATGAACAACTGAGCTCAAAGAGCTGGTACCCCGACTTCATGGTCAAGGGAACGATGGTCCATTGATGCCCCGAGTCAGCGGTGGTGATGAAAACCGAGGATTCGTTGAGAGTCCCACCGGCTGAGCAGTCCGAGGAGTCAGCGCACGTAAGACCACTGGTTGGATCGAAGCCATTTGGCATCGGCAAGACGGACCAAGTGCGACCCAAGTCGCTCGTGACATAGAGCGACTCGGACAACAAAGGGGCATTCACATTCGGGGTGGCGTACTTGCCGGCGAGCGCGTAACACGCATTGACGCTGGGACAGGTGATGTTGCCCGGTGGTGGCCCAACCGCGTTCTGTAGCCAACCCGCGCTCACCACGTCTCCCACGAGCTCCCAGGAACCCACCGTTTGTCTTCCAGCTGTTCCTTCACCGTTGCCGGACAGGATCCTTGCTTGCCTCCATGGCGTTGTCGTAATCCCTGAGCTACTTCTAACGAGTCCGATGGAGAGACTCGTCGCACCGATCACAACGACGAGTACCGCCGCGAGTGCAAGTCGACGCTGGAGACGATGCCGCTCGGCTCGTCGTCCGAGCATCACGTTGCCCAGGGCATTGTCCCTAAGTGCTGCCGCGGGGGTAGTTCTGGGCTTATCGGGATTCTCGTCGACGATCTCGTTCAGAAGTTGGTCGAAGAGAGGATCCGCCGAGAGAGCCTCAATGTTCATAGAGCCGATTGGATCGGCTCTCGTCAGGGCTTGGAAGCTGGTCATTTCATGTCTCCTCGGACATCGACACGGGAGCCGATCTTCGGCTCATGGATTGTCGGGAGGTATCGCCACGTTCCATCCATGCTCCTAGTCCCTTCATTTCCGCGTTAAGACGCGACCGGGCCCGATGGAGTCGGATTCGTGCCGCAGTCGAAGAGCAACCGAGGACGCAGGCAAGCTGCGTAGAAGTGAGACCCTCCCAAGCAGCCAGCATCAGCAGTTCACGATCTTCATCCGTCATCCGGGCAAGCGCGACACCTGCTTCCAAACCGTCTTGCTCGCTCGCGTCCGTTTGGACACTCAACTCAGTACTAAGAGCGGTCGCGATCTGCTGAAGGAGTTGTGAGCGATGTTGGATGCGACGCGCTTGGTTGGCTATCACTCGACGGGCCGTCGCGTATAACCAAAGAACGCTCGATTCGCCTTGTGGGATTTCGTCGAACCGCCGCCAAGCGATGCCAAACGTCTCAGCCACCGCATCGGCGGCGTCTTCGGACGAAGCTGTCCTCCGGAGTGCATAGGCAAGGAGGCGGGCGCGCGACTCCTTATAGAGTTCCGTAAAGCGCTCAACGCGCCCTTCGGCTGCCATCCCCCCGGCCACCTCCCAACTCGCCCTTAGAATGTGTATGTCTTCTCAGACAGCTTTGTTTCACGGATTTCGTCGATCCTGTCCCTGAGCGACCGTGCGACCCGGCACGCCACTTCTCGACCCGTCTGAAGGTCCCGATCAAGACCGGGGTGGCCGGCTGGCAAGACCGTTCGTGCGTGCCGGTGATACCCCAGCGCGTCAGGCCTCCTTCTGGAACCGGCTGCCGTCAGGAACCCGTCAGCCCGCCCAGTGGGCGCGGTGTGGCAAGAGGGGTCCATCTGCTCTCGGCTGCGTTGCCGTCGTGCCACAGCGTGCCACTGGCCCATGCGAGCGCATTTCGTGCCACAACAACGCACAAAAGAGGACAATCGGGAGTAACAGCGATCAACTGATCTGCGGATTGACCAGCAAATTTCCGGATTCGGCCAGTTTCGGGAACCTGCCTCGATGGGCTTCCCAAGCTGAGAACGCGAGTTCGATTCTCGTCGCCCGCTCTCAATCGACCTCGCAGGCCAGACCCCCATTCTGCTTGCGCGACGCCGCGACTCGAATCACTCCAGCGGCCGGCGTGCCACATCCTTGCCCCAACATGCCTTGAGTAGGAGCGCGTTCTCAGCGACCAATCCGTGGACGATTGCCCAACTCACGATGGCCTGCTCGGGAGAACCATACGACCGAATCACCGCGGATTGGTTTGTTCCACGGCCTGGCAGATCCTGCCGCCACGCTCTGCCCGCCAACAAGACGGGGCCGAGCCTGCGTCGTGGGTCGTTGGTCCTCGAAAGTCCGCCACGTCGGATCAGGGCTCTGGTGCCTGAAACCGCTCCAACTTCGAAGAAATCAACTGATCGTGACTGTGTAATAGCGGACACCCGTATTACCAACGGCGTCGGTGGCTCCCACGGTGAAGTTGTAGGTCCCTGCAGCAGTAGGCGATCCCGACAACAGTCCAGAACTGCTCAGCGTCAACCCTGAAGGCAAAGTACCACTCGTCACGCCGAAGGTATATGGCGCTGTCCCTTTCTTTGCCTTCACGTTCACGCTGTAGCTGGTGCTGGTCGTTCCGGCCGGAAGGGTCTTCGGCTTGATCTTCAGCACCACGGGTTGGACGACGCTGAGGGACAGGTTTTCGGTCGCGGTTTGTGGAGTCGGGGAAGTTGAGTCCTTGAGCTCTACCGTGAAGGAACTGGTTCCGAGCGCTGTCGGAGTCCCCGTGATCCCGCCGGTGGACGAGTCAAGGGTGAGGCCTGCCGGGAGGCTGCCTGAAGTCACCGACCACTGGTAAGGCGTTGTACCGCCGATTCCGACAACCGAAGCTGAGTACGCCTTGTTGATCGATGCTCGTTCGAGACTTTTCGTCAGGATCTCTGGAGATGCGGGCCCCGTCGGTGAGGTCACCGTCTGGCTCACAGCAGTGGACGTGCTGGACGTGTTGAGACCGTCCCCGCTGTAAGAAGCCGTGAGAGAGTTGGACCCCGAAGGAAGCGTCGAGGTGGTGAAAGTTGCGGATCCTCCTGTACCCACCGGTTCGGTCCCAAGCTGCGAGCTGCCGTCAAGGAAGGTGACGGTCCCGGTCGGATTTGAGCCGCTCACATCGGCCGTGAGAGTGAGCGGCGTCCCGAGGTCAACGGGATTACTCGACGTCTCAAGGGTCGTGTCAGAGCTCGTCTGACTCGGTGGTGAGGAGCACGACAGACTGATCGTGAGGTCAGTTGCCGGAGGAGGCACTGTGACGGGTTGAGGCAGATCGCCCGATGTGCATCCCGGATGCGACGCCGTCACGTCATAGGTCCCAGCCACGGTGTCCCACCCGAACGAACCGTCAGCCGCCGTGGTACCAGGATTGGTCCTGTTGTCAGGCGACATGACGTCGCTTCCGTTTGGCACCGCGGTGAACGGACCGCTCGGTCCAGGACCCTGCTCGAGCGTTACGGTCGCAGCGGAGAGGGGGACCGTCCCCTGGGACGTGGTGGTCTCGACTTCGCCGCTCGGGTCGATATACGGGTCCCCAGTGTTCATACAGCCACCCGTGACGTCGCCGCCTTCGTTGTCAGAAAAATCGTCATCTATACAGGGGGCTCCGCCACTTCCGCCACCTCCGCCAGTTCCGGTGGGGCTCGTGCTGCCGTAGCCGAGCAGCGTGGCGCACTCATTGGTGAGTGCCGGGTTGCAGCCGATCAGGCTCACGCCCACTGGTGCTTGTCCGGGCGGGTCAACCACCGCGGTCGCATACTCCACCGCGTCGTGGCCGTCCGGTGTCCAGTGAATCTGGGACACGCATGAGGTGTTTTCCGGCCCCGTCCCGTCATTTGCTTCCAACAGCCAAGCTCCCTCGCAGTCGACGAAGCCGGTGTCCTCCGTTTTCGGCGTCACGATGCTGAAGTCGGCTGCGTTTGGTCCGGTGATGTCCGAGATGGATACGTTCACTCCGTTGGAATTGCTTACGTTCGTGACCTGAAGCAATTGATCAGATCCGCCAGGCGCGAAATGCAGTTCTCCCGGATATGCAATTCCAGTCTTCGGGGTGACCCCGGCGGCATAGGAGTCGTAGTGAGCGAGTATGGCCACGGGGCCATGGATCGGAGCGAGCGCAGGGATCGAGATCGGGGTGCCTGCGGGCACCGGAATGCTCACGCCGCCCACCGTTCCGCCGGGCGCCACGGTCACGACGGTCGGTAGGCCGGTGACTGTGCTGGTTCCCTCGATATCGAGCTCCGTAATGACCGTGTTCGTCGTCGGAAACGCGCTGGGCTGGATCTGAACTTGGAAAGGTTGCTCCCAGTTGACGGTGGGGTTCGCGGTCGAGGATGTCTCCTGGCCGAAGTCCGAACTCGTAATTGACACGCCGGACGGGAGATTGGGCGGCGGGAGGAGGGCGATGTTGACGCCCGACACGCCGCCGTTGGCCACGTCTATGTTTCCGACCGAGGCCGGCGCAGCATTCTGACCCGTAGCCGGATAGGCGGTCGCGGAGTATGTTCCGGAGGAAACCTCCACTGTGAAGGTGCCGTTGGAGGCGGTGGTGGTGGTGTCACACGCTCCGCCGGCTTTCGGACAGATCTGAATCGGCGCGCCGGACACCGCGTTGCCGTTGAATGTGACCTCTCCACTGACGGGACCCCCAGGCTTGAGGGTAAAGCTGAGGCTGCTTGCAACGGTGTCGGAGCTCGTCGAGACCTTGAGATCCGCTGCTCCTTGCGTCGAAGAGTTGGTCACGTTCGGGACAGTGAGCGTGATCGAGTCGCCGGGATTGATGTTCTGGGCTGTGTTGAAGCTGATAGCGGATCCCTGGTCGACGGTTGTGTAGAACGGAGTGGTCGAGCGCGCCGTGGTGTTGTCGACGACGTTGGCGAAGGCACAGAATTCGCAATTGGCCGGGAAGACGGTCCCGGGAGGCGCCACGAGGGTGATGGAGCCGCCCGAAGAAATCCCACCGGTGCTCGACGCCGTGAAGTTCACCGTATACGTGACACCTGTGGCACCGGCCACATTGGTACTGGGTGTGAACGACGGAGATTTGACTGCTTTATCCGACGTGATGTGGTCCGCCAACTGAACGGCATCGGTGTCAGAGGATGTCAGCAATTCGAGATTCGGTGAACCGGTCGTGGCTGGATTGACCACGTTCGGGACAGTGAGCGTGATGGAGTCGCCGGCGTTGATCTTCTGATTGACGGCCAAGCTGATAGCGGACCCCTGGTCGACGGTCGTGTAGAACGGGCTGTAAGAGACGGCCGTGGTGTTGTCCAGGATGGTGGCGAAAGCGCAGAATTCGCAGTTGCCCGGGAAGACGGTCCCGTTCGGCGCCACGAGGATGATGGAGCCGCCCGAAGAGATCCCACCAGTGCTCGACGCTGTGAAGTTCACCGTGTAGGTGACGCCGGTCGCCCTGGCGGCCGTGGAACTCGGCGTGAAGGTCCCGGTGCTAACTGCTTTAACCGACGTGATGTGGTCCGCGAACAGCACGGCATCGGTGTCAGAGGAGGTCAGCAGCTTGAGATTCGGTGAACCGGTCGTGGCTGGATTGACCACGTTCGGGACAGTGAGCGTGACCGAGTCACCGGGATTGATCTTCTGACTGACGGCCAAGCTGATAGCGGACCCCTGGTCGAGGGTCGTGTAGTACGGGCTGTACGAGACGGCCGTGGTGTTGTCCAGGATGGTGGCGAAAGCGCAGAATTCGCAGTTGCCCGGGAAGACGGTGCCAGTCGGCGCCACGAGGGTGATGGAGCCGCCCGAAGAGATCCCACCGGTGCTCGACGCTGTGAAGTTCACGGTATCGGTGACGCCGGTCGCCCTGGCGGCCGTGGAACTTGACGTGAAGGTCCCTGGGGTGACCGATGTCTGGGGGGTCGTTGATCCCGTCACGGTGTAGGTAGGCGAAGTGTCGGCAGGCGCGATGTCGCTCGACGTCGAAATACTGACTGTGTAGCCGGAGCCCGCTCCTGGGTTCACCACCCCCGAAATGGCGATGCTGACCGTATCGCCGGCACCGATGGCGTTGGGCGCCGACATGGTCACGGCCGCACCGTTGTCGGCGACGGTGCCCCCGCTGGTACCCGTACTCGAGGTCGTGGAGTCGGTGATGGAGTAGTTGTTGCCGCCGGGCCAAAGCGTGCCCTGGGGGGCAATGAGCGTGATCGATCCGCCCTGAGCGACGGCACCTGTCGTGGTGGACGTCTTGAAGCCGACGGTGTAGCCGACGCCGGTGGCACCGGCGGCTGTGGAGGTGAGCGCGACTGTCGGTGCGGTGACCGAGGCGGTCGAACCAACCGAGTACGTCGCCGTGGCCACCGGAGTCTGATCGCTCGACGTCGAAATACTGACTGTGTAGCCGGAGCCCGCTCCTGGGTTCACCACCCCCGAAATGGCGATGCTGACCGTATCGCCGGCACCGATGGCGTTGGGCGCCGACATGGTCACGGCCGCACCGTTGTCGGCGACGGTGCCCCCGCTGGTACCCGTACTCGAGGTCGTGGAGTCGGTGATGGAGTAGTTGTTGCCGCCGGGCCAAAGCGTGCCCTGGGGGGCAATGAGCGTGATCGATCCGCCCTGAGCGACGGCACCTGTCGTGGTGGACGTCTTGAAGCCGACGGTGTAGCCGACGCCGGTGGCACCGGCGGCTGTGGAGGTGAGCGCGACTGTCGGTGCGGTGACCGAGGCGGTCGAACCAACCGAGTACGTCGCCGTGGCCACCGGAGTCTGATCGCTCGACGTCGAAATACTGACTGTGTAGCCGGAGCCCGCTCCTGGGTTCACCACCCCCGAAATGGCGATGCTGACCGTATCGCCGGCACCGATGGCGTTGGGCGCCGACATGGTCACGGCCGCACCGTTGTCGGCGACGGTGCCCCCGCTGGTACCCGTACTCGAGGTCGTGGAGTCGGTGATGGAGTAGTTGTTGCCGCCGGGCCAAAGCGTGCCCTGGGGGGCAATGAGCGTGATCGATCCGCCCTGAGCGACGGCACCTGTCGTGGTGGACGTCTTGAAGCCGACGGTGTAGCCGACGCCGGTGGCACCGGCGGCTTTCGTACTCAGCTTCACCGAGGTTTGGCTCACTGAGGAGGATAGGGGAGCCGCTTGGGCCAAGTGATTCCCGGCCGCTTCTGCCGCCGACACACCCAAACCGGATACCAAGCAACAGGCCAAGACGAGCCTTACGCGAATCATCGCATTCCACCTTTAGCTATCAACGGCTCGGTTAGATGTACCGGCACGTCACCGCGAATCAAGGCCGTCTCCCCGCTTGGCGGCCGCCACCCAAGAAACTGGTGTTTGAGGTTTAACAACGCCACTTGCACTTGTCAAACAATTTCCTACTGGCCCCGGCCCAACCCTCCGATGGGCTTCGCAAGCGCATGACGACGGGCCGGGGAGGGGTGGGACCGGCCGAAATGCATCGGACACCAACACGTTTGGACCTGTCCAATATCGCCTTTAGGGCGCAGCACGGATCGCGCGCTCAGTAGCTGGCTGACTTGAGCACTGGTCTCCGTGCCACAGCGTGCCATTGGCGAAGATCCGCGATTTCGTGCCACACGGACCTCAAACAGGGAAGGCCAACGACCACCAACCGCTACACGTGAACAGCCGTGAGCTGAAGATTTCAGTTCCCACTGAAAGGTCCCAGTACCCTCGATTGGGCTTCCCAAGATGAGAACGCGAGTTCGATTCTCGTCGCCCGCTCTCTTTGGACCTCGCAGGTCGAACCCAATATCTGCATTGTGCGGTTGCAGTATTCGCTCGCACGAAGCGCCTATCGTGCCCCGACCGCCCCAAATCGGTCTCCGTTCTCGGCTACTCAGTCCGGGGCAACGTCAGACATCAAGGATCCCGGCTCAACCTGTTCACCATCGAACCGGCAGAGAGGATTGTGCGGTCGTGTCTCGATTTTTATCGACCGCCCTTTTGGCAGACTCAGCTCACCTTCAATCCGACGACCTCAAGGCCACCTTGCCGACTCCCTCTTGACCCAACCGCCCTCGGGCGTGCCGAACGTCACCAAAGCCGTACGAGAGTTCCGGTATGAGGAATCGCTAGCCGTCGTAGAAACCGAGCGGGTGGAGGCCGACGAGGGTCTTCTCCCTAGCAGTCCGCTCCCGCGCCAACGCTTCAGCCGACAGGTGGTTGACCTCAGACGTCGGGCGAATGCGTTGGGCCAGGTCGCGTCGTCCGTAGTGGCACTGGATGAACATTCGACCGGGATCCCCTGGACCAAGGGGCAGCCGGCGGTGCCAGACGTCCGAGACGAAGAGCGCAACATCTCCTGCCTGGGCAACGATCGGAACCGTGTCGCGTCCGTCCCACTCGAGATCGTCATCGGCGAGCCTGTCCCACGGAGGGGCCTGTCCCGACATGTGACTCCCGGGTATCACTCCCGTCGGGCCTGCATCCATCGGGCAATCCACGAGATAGAGATGTGCTGCGATCGCGAACACTGGATAGGGAATCCTCGTATCCCACGGGATGCCCGGATCACGGGGGACGTGGGGTCCGCTGTCGATGTGCCAGAAGCGCCCGAGGTGGCGGTTGTCGCCTGGGTGCTGCCACCACGCAGTGTTGGCGATCACGTGGCAGTCCTCGCCGAGGAGGAACTCGACAGCCTCGAGGATCCGTGGATGACCGATCGCTTCCTCGACGAGGCGGCTGCGGTTGAGCATCTCGTAGCGAAACGGGGCGGACTCCTCCGGCGAATCTCCTCTGCCATCGGGGGGAAATTCCTCGAAGACCCGCCCGACCTCGGCGCGGAGCGCTGCCAGCTCCTGGCCGGTGAAGACCGCGTGGAGTTGGACGTAACCCTCGGACCGGAGCGCCTCGACCTCAGCCGGCGCCGGGTCGGAGCGAACACTGAGATATCCCCTCGATCGGGTTGGCACACCACGATTCTGCCCTCACGGCGCAGACCTTGCGACGGTGCTTGGTAGCAGGCGGAGTCGACCCTCGTCCCGCTTGCTCGAGACCTGGACCGACCACGCCACCACCGAGCGGGGACGCAAGACCGTCCCCCCGCATTCCGCCGTCAAAGCTGCCCGTCTGCGCCCGCGAGTGCAGAGACAAAGTGAATACCATCGAAGTGGGAGGAATGGTCCTTCAGCTGGCGTCATCCGTCAAGGGCTGGTTCAAGCGTCCGGATCTGATCTGTTAGCCCATGGACTTTGCTCCGTCGATGGTCTCGCGGATGATGTCGGCGTGACCGGCGTGTTGGGCCGTCTCGGCCACGATGTGAATGAGTGCCCGGCGGGCCGACCAATGCGCCCCGGGCTCAAACCACGGGGCCTCGGGAAGCGGGTGGGATGCATCGAGTGAAGGCAAGGCGACTACTACCGCGTCGGTTCGTTGACCAGCGGCCTCGTAGCGAGCGATCAGGTCCGCCAGCGTCTCCTCGTCCGGCATGCGAAAGCCGGCGGCATGGGCCTCGTAGGCCGCCTCGTCGGCCGGGCCTTGAGCTTCTGGACCCTCCTCGATGAAGCGCACCCAGCCCTCTTCCACGAGCGCGACGTGCTTGATGATGCCTCCCAGGCAGAGCTGGCTGACGGTGGGAGCCAGCCGAGCTTGGGCATCCGACAAGCCAGAGACGGTACGGAGCAGGAGGTTCCGATGTTCCCGCAATGCGTTCACGAGGTCGTGCCGCTCGAGGTCAGTGATGATGGTGGACGTCATGAGCTAGTCCTTTCATTTGGGCTGATTTCGGCACCCTACGACCATTAGCGGCCAGTTTCTGACCTAAATCCTGCGATACTGGCCGGGATGACCACGCCAGGCACGCGCATTCTCCGCCTGCTGTCCCTGCTTCAGTCCCGGCGCTACTGGGCCGGGACCGACCTGGCCGCTCGCCTCGAGGTCTCGCCGCGGACGCTCCGTCGTGACATCGACCGCCTACGGGACCTGGGGTACCCGGTCGAGGCGCGTCGTGGAGTAGACGGTGGGTATCAGCTCGCGGCGGGCGCAGTCCTACCTCCCCTCTTGCTCGACAACGACGAAGCGGTCGCCATCGGCGTCGGGCTGCACTCGGCGATCCAGGCGGGCTCGGTTGTGGGCATCGAGGAGTCCTCGCTGCGAGCGCTCAGCAAGGTGATCCAAGTCATGCCCGCTTCGCTCCGGCGCCGAATCGACGCACTTGCGGCGATGACCGTTTCTCTTCCATGGCAGGAGTCCGCCGCCAGTGTCGAAGCAGTTGTCCTTGTCTCGGTGGCCCAGGCCTGTCGGGACGGCGAGCGCCTGGAGTTCGACTACACCGATGGCGGCGGTGCTACGAGCGCTCGCGTGGTGGATCCGCACCGGCTGGTCCTGCTGGGAAGGCGCTGGTACCTCGTCGCATGGGACCTGACCCGATTCGACTGGCGCACCTTTCGCCTTGACCGACTGGCGGAGCCACGGGTCACCGGGGCCCACGTCATCCCTCGCCAACTGCCCGCTGAGAACGCTGCGGAGTTCGTCCGGTCCAGTATCGAGAGCGTCTCGTCGCGCTACCAGGTGGAGGTAGTGATCGATGCCCCCACGGCCGTCGTCCGGGAGCGTGTCGGCCCGTGGGGCAGCCTCGAAGATGTCGGACCTGGGCGATGTCGATTCACCATGACATCGGATTCACTCGATTGGCCAACCCTGGCCCTGGGAAACGCTGGCGCCGAGTTCGAGGTGGTATCGCCGTTGGAGTTGCTGGACCACCTCCGAGACCGAGCAAGCCTTTTCGGACGCGCCGTAGAGCGAGATGGCCGGTCTCAGCACGGCGATCCCGGGGCGCGCTGAGCGCGGCATCGCCTTCCGCTCTCTGGCGCGACGAGAACGACGTCTGCATCCGCGAGCGCCGCCCCGGCCTCATCTTCATGGGCACGGTTCTCGGTAGAGGACAGGACAACAATCTGGCCACGCTTCTCGGGGCTGACAATCGACCCCGGACCGCCTGGTCGGGACACGAAGATGAACTTCTGGATTACCGCCTGGGACTTCACGCTCAACTACTCGTTGCATCTGCCGCTCTCGGGTGGATACGTTTTCGGTCCCCTAGGGCGCACGAGGACAACTACGGCGCGCAGCGCAGAAGGAGAGCACGGTGCGAATGCGATCTTGTCGCTGGGGAGCTTTCACGGTGTCGCTGCTGACCGCGGTTACAGCGCCCTTGACGCTGCCGGGTGCAGCGGGCGCGTCGCTCCAGACCACATGGTCGGTCGCAACGTCCTACTCAACGTCAACCCAGCTCGGTGCAATCGCCTGCACTTCAGCGACCGATTGCTACGCCGCCGGCGCCAACTCCGGGAGTGGGGTTGTACTCGCGACGTCGAACGGTGGGACGACGTGGACAAACCAGGCCCTGCCGGGCGGTTCGTTAGAGCTCACGGACATAAATTGCCTCCTACTGAGCGGCGCGTGCTATGCGGTGGGCGCGGCCTCTCCAGACACGAGCGTTGTGTTCGCCACCACGAACGGCGGAGCGAACTGGACAAGCCAGACGCTGCCCGTGGGAAGTTTGACCTTGAATGCCATTAGCTGCTCAGGGCCGTACTACTGCACCGCGGTTGGTGGAGGGGGCGGACTCACCGCCGGCATCATCTCGACGACGAACGGCGGGACCACGTGGACGAATCAGACCGCACCCCCAAGCGTTAGCAGCCTGTCTGACGTGGCGTGTTCGTATCCCGATTGTGTGGCCGTGGGATATTCGTCTGTCAACTCCTCGACCGTGGGTGTGATGCTGAGAACAACGGACGGTGGCGACACTTGGATCGTTCAAAACATCCCCTCGGGAACATTGTCGGTTTCAGGGGTGACGTGCCCCACTGCGAACTGCTACGCCGTCGGATACAGCTCGTCGGGAGGTGCCTTGCTCACGAGCACGGACGATGGAATCAATTGGGCGCTGGCATCGACACCCGCCGCCAGGCAGCTCACCGATGTGTACTGCTTATCCGGCACAGAATGCCTCACGACCGGCTACGGGTTGTCGAACTCATCCGAGGCGGGCGTTGTACTTGCAACCAGCGACGGGGGGGCGACCTGGACGAGTCAGAACATACCTTCCGAGGTGACGTCTGTCGGTGACATTTCCTGTCCATCGACAACGACCTGTTATGCCACTGGAGTCGCTCAGGGACCGCCCGGGGAAGCGGTCATCTTGACCAACCAACCGTTCCCGGCCGACAGCGCGAACTTCTTCGGTTCGATGGGTGGCAAACCACTCAACAAGCCGATCGTCGGCATGGCGTATGACCCGAATAGCGGGGGCTACTGGGAGGTCGCTTCCGATGGAGGGCTCTTCGCCTTCAACGCTCCGTTCTTCGGTTCTATGGGAGGACAGCCACTCAACAAGCCGATCGTCGGCATGGCGTATGACCCGAATAGCGGGGGCTACTGGGAGGTCGCTTCCGATGGAGGGCTCTTCGCCTTCAACGCTCCGTTCTTCGGTTCTATGGGGGGACAGCCACTCAACAAGCCGATCGTCGGCATGGCTTTTAGCTCGAATACGGGCGGGTACTGGGAAGTCAGCTCTGACGGTGGCGTGTTCGCCTTCAATGCAGTTTTCTCTGGATCGATGGGTGGAAGGCCTCTCGACAAGCCGATCGTAGCGATGGCGGGCAATCCCACCGGCGGCTACTGGGAGGTTGCGTCTGATGGTGGGATGTTTGCCTTCAACGCTCCGTTCTTCGGCTCTATGGGAGGACGGCCGCTCAATACGCCCATCGTCGACATGGCCGCTACCGCCCACGGCGGCGGCTACTGGGAGGTCGCGTCCGATGGTGGGCTGTTTGCATTCTGAGAGACCGGTTCGGACTGCAATACCGCAGAAAACGAAACCCGATACAGGTCGTCGGTGCTTCAGCCCTCAGCTGGACAGCTCGATCTTTCACCTGCGCAGAGACCTCACCTTTCAATCAATAACTACGAGGAAACTCCGCAAACGATCCGCGCCTCATCCGACGGCATGAAGCTGAGAACGCGAAGTTCGATTCTCATCCCCGCTCTTCGGTCGTCGCAGGTCGGGCCCCGGTTGGGAGTGAGCGACGTCTGGACTCGAATCAACCAGGGCGACCGGCGTGCCAGAACGTGCGATTGGAAGGCGCCGTTCTCAGCTATCCAGGCTGCGAACGGGGTCGGCACAGTGAGAAGCCTCGATTGTGTCGAGACATGTCGTACGACCCTCAGTCTCTCTCATGGGCTGAGACCAAGACGGCGGCTCCATCGGCCCTGACAACTTTTTCGGTCCCTCGAGCGTGAACAGTGGTAGATGACGTTCCACGACCTGGTCGAAATCGACCTCGTGAGGTCCTCCGGGGGTTCGGATGGCAGCAATGAGAGCACCGGGGGCCTCCTGATGGTCAAGCCCGTGCCTCGGTCGTTTGAGCTGGCCTTCGAAGGGCTCTATTGCCTGGCCTACCGCGTCGCGTATCGGATTCTGGGCGACCGCCTCGATGCCGAGGATGTCGCCCAAGAGACTCTGGCCAGAACATCAATCCGATGGTCAAAACTCCACGAGCGTCCCGAAGGCTGGGTCAGCCGGGTGGCGTCGAATCTCGCGATCGATCGTTATCGACGCCGGAGGCGTCGGCCAGAGCTGCCGACAGGTCCGGTTGGAGTTGTGGACGAGCGGCTTGGGGAACGGGGTGACCTGGTCGCCGCATTGCGCAAGCTGCCACGCCGCCAGCGTCAAGTCGTGGTCTTGCGCTACCTCGCCGATCTCTCCGAAGCCGATGTGGCGATCGCACTGGGTTGTTCGGTTGGTGCGGTCAAATCCAATGGCTTCCGGGGTCTTTCAGCACTGCGTCGCGACCTGACCAGAGCCGATGACACGGACGGGGATGATGTTCGAGCATCTTGATGATCCGGCGGAACTCGTGGCCGGGGCTCCAGCGTTGGCTGCGGTGAGTAGGCGCGCCGAAGCGATCAGACGTCGACGCCGATCGGTGCTCATGATCGGGTCTTGCTGCGCGTTACTGGTGGCGTCGGTAACCTTCTTCCTGTCCCGACCAGTGTCCGATCAACCGCCCTCTTCGAGTGCGTCGTATCAGTTCAACCTTCAGAAAGGTCCGCTCCCCGTCGGGTCCCCGGTTCCGGCCACCGCTCTGGTCGATGTCCAGTTCGCCAGTGCTCAGGATGGCTATGCCCTCGCCATTCACCGAAACGAACCGCTCCTTGCTGCCTCGAGTGACGGCGGTGCTACGTGGGAGATCCGTAACGACCACCTTCCCGCAAAGGTCGAGGCAGACCCCAACGCAGCTGGGCAGCTGGAGTTCGTTGGCTTTACTGGCTATCTGTGGGGAGTTCCGACTGCGGGCGGCGCGCCTCTTTGGATCAGCCACGACGAGGGTGCCAGCTGGACAGAGGCGCCCATTGGGCCCTACGTGCTCGATGCCAGCGCTATCAACCTCAATGTGTGGGCCCTCACCGGAACGTGTCCGGCACAGCCATCGACGAGTGGATCGTCGTGTTCGATCGGATTAGAGCAATCGCTCGATGGTGGAGAAACCTGGACGGCGCTGACGTCGCCGACTCTCCCAACTCTCGTGCCTGCATTATTCGTTCCACGACAGAGTGAACTGGCCCGAATCACCAGGACGCGTGCCTACGTTCTGACCAACAACGCCACCAGCGCTGACACCTTTCCGGGCTGGAGCCTCCAGTTCACCGACGATGGAGGAGCCAGTTGGACAACTCGGTCGGCGCCGTGCAACGGCGCCTTCGCTGACGGGGCCGAAGTTGCCGCCTCGAGTACTGACGACCTGTGGCTTCTCTGCGGGAGCCAGGCCAGCGCTGGCTCACAAAGCAAGCAACTCTTTCGCTCCAGAAACGGAGGCGTGTCGTGGTCGTTGACCGCCAGCGCCACGGGACTCGGGACGCCAGCCCCTCCAACCGTTCCGCCGGATCCACTGCCGCTCACGGGCTATGTCGCACCATTCACCCTCGGCCACCACAACCTCTCGGTGTTGTCGCCAACCGAAGCCTGGCTGTTCCCAACACGAGCCAGCCTTTACGTGACAAGTGACGGAGGTTCGAACTGGTCATCCGTGGCCGATCTGGCTGACGCCGGCTTTGGCAACGGCGGGGGCGGCAACGTCACCTTCCTCAGCCCGACGGATGGGTGGATCTGCGAGTACGGCGTCGGCGTGTGGCACACGACCGACGGGCTCCACTGGCTACCGCTTGGGGCAAAATGAGAACGATCTGATGAGGGTCTCGAACTGGGGCACGAAGATCCTCGGGTCCCTCTTGCGTTCGGGGGCCGTCGGGGGCCTGTGCGCTTTGGCCATCGTGTTGGGGACCGGCGTTGCACCGTCACCCGCCGGTGGGACGAGTCCTTCGGCGAAATCCTGTGAAGTGCCGGCGTCGACCGAGCGAATTCCCCCTCAGTTGTCTGGACCGGCCTTCACGCCGGATCAGTGGGCGGAGACGACGATCCTTTCCGGCGTCACCCCGCAAGCCATTGACACCGAGTCGGATACAGCCTACGAGCTGACTCCGAATTTCCGGGTGAATCACGGCTATGGCCATCTCCAGAGCTTCGATCTGGCGACCCAGCAGATGAAGAGCGGACCCACATTCGACGTCAACGCTTTGACGTTGGCCGCTGGTGACCTCTGGATCTACGGGTCACAAACGCTGCTGGGGAAGTCGCTCGGGGCAATGCTCTGCGAGGTCTCGCCCTCCACGCTTCAGCTGATTCGACAGGTGAGGATCCCGAAATTCCAGCGGACGGCGAGGCGTCCCGTCGTCGCTCACACAAGGACCGGGACGCTCAATCTGGGCCAGCTTTGGGCGCATCCTCGTTCAAGTGGATGCCCAGACCGGTGCCGTTTTGCACAGGGTGACGATCCCGTCGGGTGGCATAGAGAGCATCTCGGGTGATCCCAGTGGTCGATATCTCTATGCATCGGTGTCCTACCCAGAGGTCAACGGGGAGATGGTCGATCAGCAGGTCGACGAGTTCAGCGCACAGACGGGACGTGTGCTCAGGGCCACCGATGCGACGAGCCCGATCACAGAATCAGTAGCGGGTGGCAATCTCGTGGCACTACCCGATGAGGTCGCGGATAGTTTCCGGACAGGCATGGCGGGCGCCACAGTGTTCCTCAGACAGAACGATCTTTCTCTGATGACTCCATTGGGCGTCGATCCTCGCGACGATGGATTCACCAAGCCACCAGGCGATGTCTTCGCGTGGATGATGGATGCCTCCACTCTGTATGCGGACAACACTCTGTGGATTGCAAACGAGAATGGCGTACTCGCGTGTGTCGATCCGACCTCAGGCGCGGTGCGAGATAGCGAGCAAGGCTCTCCCTCGTGGCCAGGCCAACTGGTCGCAATTGATCTTCGAGGTCGTCGGGTCTTGCTGGCGATCAACGATCTGCTTGTGGCGGTGACTCCACCCGCATCATGTTGGGGCTGACCCTTTCACGTGTGCACCGGTGGGTGGATTACACATGGCTGCACCAACGGCTTGGCGCTCACCTCTCGGGTCCTCAGCTTGTTCGGCTCAGAGCTACGCCTGGAGAGATGGCGAAGAAGCCGAAACCGCGTTTGCTCCGTGGGCTACCCAGAACTCGTTGAGTCGTCTTTGACACTTGACGACCCAGACGAACCATCCGACAAAGGGGAGGAAGATCCAAAAGCCCGTTACCGCGCTCACGGGTCTTGCCTTCCCTTCGCGAAAGTACAGATTGCCGATTTCGGCTGGCATCACAAAGATGTTGACGATGCTCAGAAAGATCGCCAGAAGCAACCCAACAACACCACCGAGACCTTGGCCCGAGTAGTCGTTCATCTCTTGGAAACTGGCGTACTGCCAGTACAGCCCGTAAATGCCAAGGGTAATTATTGTCAGAACAACCACAACCCATGGGGTCCTTGGCTTACCCAAGACCCCGGTAGGTTGCACTGTTCGAAACTGCTGGACCATGTCAGCGGGCGTCGATTGTGCGGGTGGCGGGGGCAGCGGGCTTTGCTGAGGCGGATACCACTTGCCATCACTCGCAAGCCACCAGCCCTCACCCTGCGATACGTCGCTCATCGGGTCCCGCCCTCCCACTCACGCTCGTCGCCTCTTTCTACATCAATAACCTCACGGGATGCTCAGGTATCCCGTGAGGACTCCTGAAAACTGAGGGGTCAGGTCGGATCATTTGGGGAAGATCTCCCACGATCTCCTATCCGGCAAGTAACCGGGACAACGACGACAAGGTAGGAGGAGTCAGGCATTCGTTGCGTCCGGATTGTCACCTCTTATGGTGGCGGAAACGTCAGCGAGTGCCGCCCTGTGGGCACCCGCCAGGCGAAGGCGTAGACACCGTGCTCTGCGGCCAGCTGGTGAGCCCCCAGGTGGCGCATCAGGGTGACCGCACCCATCGTGCCCGCGGGGGTTGCCTCCTCAATTCCCTGCCGTGGCACGAGAACAACGTAAACGGTGTGGCCGAACAACGGGACGGTCTGTCCATCAGAGAAGACGTCGAAGTACGGATAGAAAACGTGGCGCTGGGCGAACCGCCCGACGACACCTTGCGACACGACGGTCTCGTCGGACTCGGGTATCTGGGCCTCCACTCGAGCGAGCTCGGTTGCAGTCGCGTCGTCGACCGCAGCAAACATTTGTCCGGATTTCGGGGTCCAGTGGGCGCTGAGCACCGCCGTTTGGATCACCGCTCCAACAGCGAGCGCCAATGCCAGTCCGGTAAACGCGATCCGCCAGCGCCGGTCGAGCCGCGCTCCCTGCCGAGTCAACCAAGTCGCCACCATGGCGATCCCCACGGCCACGGCCATGACCGCCATGATGTTCTGAGAGCCACCGATGTCCGAGATGAAGGCGGGTGAAGTATTCAGCGCACTTGGTGCGAGGACGATGAGGGAGAACAGCCCTCCGAAGACAGAGAAGAACCCGAGAGTGCCCGCCCCACCGATGAACTTGTAGATCTCCCCCCAGCGCGAGCTGATGACGTGACCGGCGATGCTCGGATGGAATAGCAATCCGGACACAATGGTCAAGATGCCCCCGACGGAGTCGCTCACATTTGTCTTCTTGTCGAGGTACGCGTAGTCAGCGAGTACAGCACCATCGCCCGAATGCACGAGCCCGACAATGGCGAGCCATGCCACGCCAGCGCCCACCAGGATCAGTCCGGTCCGCACACGTTGTCGTCCGCTGATGAGCGCGACGACCCCGAGCGCGACGACGTACGAGCCGGCCACGTTGGTGCAGAGCAAGGCCAAGACCACAAAGATCCAGCCGCGGCGGCGGTCGCTCCAAAGATCGCGGCCGGCGAGCAGGATGAAGAGAGTGGCGAGCGGCTCGGAGTGGTAGTCATACGACGCTGCCCAGTACGTCCACGGTTGGAGCACCAGCACGGCGCCGACACAGCCGGCGATGGCAATGGCGAACCGCCGGTTCGGCGCATGGACCTGGAGGTGTTCGAGGGCCCACCGGTACGCAACGAGGCCTGCCCCGGCCAGTGCGGCGTCCTGCACGATCAGAAGGTCGATCCCGTGTGGCCACACCCAATAGAGGAGGGCCAGCGGCCACATGATCAGTTCCATGTCGGACTGGTAGAAGGGGTAGCCGTAGTGCGGGTAGTTCCAGGCGTAGGTGGTGTCGTAGGGGTTTAGGTGACCCGTGGCAATCTCCCGCCAGGCCTGGCTGTACTGGCCGAAGTCCGCGGTCAGGTCGAAGTGGTCCCATAGGTACCAGCTGTGCTGGACCAGTACCAGGAATTGGATGGCGAACACGGCGAGCCCAACGAACCACGCAATTCTCAACCCGCCCTGCAATGCAGTCACCTTCGAAGGTGTCTCGTCGAAGTCGCCCAGGTCGCGCCGCACCATCGATTCCGGTACCGAGGTGGCCACCGAGCAAGTGTAAGAGCTGGAGCTCCACTCAGTCGGTCGCCGACCGCTTCGCTGCGTCCATGTCCGATGGGCTTTCGCTGAGCCCTCAGCTCATGACTTCAGCTGGAGAGATGCAGGCGCAGCCCGATGCTCTTGACTGGCGCCAGTCGATTGATCTCGGCTCGGCCACCCCGGGCCTATCACCCGGACGGTGGGTACATTTGAGCTAGGCAGAGCAACTATAAGTACCTTTCAACCGCGTGCTTACGATTCGCGGGTAGCTCGTGCGGATCCGACCAAGGGTCGGCAATGCGGGCAACGGTGCCGTCGTCTTCAAGATCGAAGAAGCACAACGCCGGCTGGACTGTGCCGTCGGCGTTCGTGAACATCACAAGCCTGCACATGATGCGCATTGTCGGTCTGAAGTGTCGGGCTCAGCCGTGTCTGAAAGACCGAGTTGGAAGCCGCTGACGCGCAGGTCTTTGCCGGGATTGGCATCCATCGAGATCCGAACGTCACGCGCTGGAACGACGGGGTTTTCACTCTTGACAACATTGGTTGCAACGACAACACTGCCGTTGGGGTTACGCGCTGTGAAGCGATTTTCGCGCTTGGGGCTGAGCGCTTGCCCGTGACCACGAACCTCGGCGTGACCGAGAGGCGAAGGAGGCCCAGTATGCGGCGACTCGTTGTAGCAGGCGGCGCGTTTGCTTTAGCGCTCAGCGTTTCAGGTGTCTTGTTATTTACTGGAATTTCATCCGGCTCGACAACCGGCGCGCCCACGACAGATATTGTCGGAATAGGCGTCTTCAATTGTGGTCTCGTGACAGGCGAGGTTGGATTTTCGCCATCCGAAATCACTGGTGGCACCGCGACCGAGACGACCAGCATCTGGTTCCAGGCCACACAGTGCAAGCCAGTTTCTGGAACGAGTACGAAGCCGATTCCGAAGACCGTGGTAGGGAGCATCAGTTTCACAGCAGCGTCGGGTAACGCTTGCCCGCAGATCGGTACTCTCGGCACAGGAACGCTGAATCTCGCCTACAACTTCCCACCGGTACCTGGGAACATGATTGACCCGAGCGTGGCATCGTCTGTGACCGTCACTCAATCGGGCGCGTTCTGGGATCTGGCCGGAGGCGTCGGCTGGGGCTCATATTCGCCCTCCCCGAGCTTCACGGCACAATTGAAGCCGATTGGGATCGGAGCACAGAGCTGCTCGACTGGTCTCACCTCGGAGTACATCACAAGAGGCACCCTCAGCAACGTCTAACCCGGCGGCGGGGGACCCGACCCACGGGTCCCCCGCCGGACGGACAGAGTGCATCGGGGGTCTTGAGGCCAAGCACCTCCGGTGCACTCGGTGTCCTCAAACAGGGGCGTTGACTCCACTCGCCTCGGGAACGCGAATTCGCGTCTCGCCTTCTTCTCTTTCGGCTTTGTCTGCGCAGAGCCGCGAGCGGGCGCGATTCCTCAGCCATTTGAAATTGGAGAGCGCGCGACAGATCGGGGTCCTTCCACTGCGAAATCACTCGCCAGCAGCGCCGTATCCGTCCAGGGTCAAGCTCACGAATCAGTTCATTGGTTCCTGATGATTGAAGAAGCGACTGATTCAGTCGTCGAACGCTCACCTGCGATCGGCAATTGCTGGCAAGCGCGCGTTACTCGATGTACGCCGCTAACGCCATCTGAAGGTGCAGCCAACAGACTCGTCGGACTGAGGGCAAGATATGTACCGGAGGGTCGCTATGAGGAGATGGCTTTGCACGTTTTGCTTCGTCGTGATCGTCGGCACGGCCGGTGTCAGCGGAGCAGATCCGACGGGCGCTGACGGGCCGGCTCACGGCGTCACCCCGACGAGTATCACGATCGGCATTCCCTACATCGACCTGGCGACCGTCGACAAGCTTTACGGGTTACACCTCAACCAGGGGAGCTATCCTGATGCGTACAACGCCTTGATCGACAACGTGAACGCGCACGGTGGCATTGATGGACGCAAGGTCATTGCACAGTACGCGCCGATCAATCCGGCCGTTCCGACCTCTGGTGCCACGTCGTGTACCCAACTGGTCCAGGACGACCATGTGTTCGTCGTGCTCAATCCCTACTTCGGGATCTGCTATCTCGAGAATGGCGTACCCACCATCAATGGCACGGTCGCCGCAACGGTGTCGGGGAAAGCCGCGCCAAATTTCACTCTGCAGGCACCAGCGAACGTGTATGACCCCATGCAGTTGGCAATGCTGACGAAAATGGGCGTGTTCAAAGGCAAGAAGGTGGGTGTCTGGGGCGGCCCAACCGACTCGGCAGAGGTGAAGACCGTCGATGCCGCGCTGGCCAGAGACCACGTCCACATCGTCCAGACGGCATTCGACTCTGCACCTGCCACCGACTCGGTCGGTCAAGCCCAGCAAGACGCCGTGATCTCCCAGCGCTTCCAGAACGCCGGGATCGACGAGGTAGTGGCCGTCGGTCAGGGCTCAGCTGGATGGCCGCTCGATCAGCAGGCGAATGAAAGCACCTACAACCCGCCTTGGGTGGCAACCAACTACGACGCTCTGTACGGCTTCGCAATCGGCTCGAGCGCAAACCCCGTCTACCTGAAGAACGTTCTTGCAACCACTCCCACTCCCTCGGCAACAGCCGAATGGAAGGACCCGTCGATCCAACAATGCGTCGCGACGATTCGAAAGGAGTCCCCCAATGACGCCATCTCCAGTCCGATTGGTCAGTCGCCTTCGGACACATCGAATCAGACCTACATCGCGCCGATGTCCGCCTGCACGAATCTCGAAATGTTCACCGACATCGCCAAGGCAGCCGGCAAGAATCTCACGGTGTTGCAATTCGAAAAGGCGGGTTTTGGGCTTCGCAATGTGCGATTCCCCGGCCTGGCCAGCCCCGTTTCATTCGGCCCACATCAGGCCTACGCGAACGTGCCCATCTATCTCGCCCGCTACGACCCGGCGCTAAAGCAGATGCTGATTGGTTCACACCCTGCATCCAGTTGAGTGTGGTGACGTCACTGTGGGGTGAATCGAGAGACGGAAGAATGGGCAGCGTGGCGAACGGCGGTGCCGCGATGCAAGCCTGTTGGGCTCCCATAGCTCTTCTTCACACGCCCCGGCGCAGCGATGCGCTGCAATTACGGTCGAGCTTTCGCCGGAAGTAGGGATTACTGTTCGCGAGATGGTGAGCCTCGATTTTCGTACTCGGACCGACAACGATGTCGCAGAAGTCGACGTTGTGGATTTCTTCGAGCACCGCCTGCCCGAACTTGCGGCCGCTCATGCGGATCTGGCGATCCCGGGTGCTCTCGAACTGGGCATTCATCCGCTCACGATCGATATGGTCGAAGGTTCGTGGACGCTTTCGATCACTGATCACTCCATTCACGTCGTACGCGGCGATCAGGGTCGCGCTGCGGTGCGGCTCGAAGCTGCAGAGTTGACGGACATCTTCGACGACCTGCAAACACCGATGACCCTCTTGACAGCTGGAACACTGAAGATGGAACGAGGCAATCTCGGCGATTTTCTTGACTGGTGGGTAGTCCTGCGGTCCTTGATCGATGGTGTTCCCGTCTACACCGCGGGATCTCTCGAGTTCCGTGACCGCAAGGGCGAACCGCTCGACCTGCACACCTCGTTCCACGCGGACGACGACCCCGATGACGTAGCGCAGTTCTTGGCGGAAACCGGCTATCTCCATCTCAACAGCGTGTTCACCGAGGACGAAATGGCTGAGGTTTCGGCTGACATCGACGCCGCAGCGCCCCTCTACGACCCCGACGACGGTCGATCGTGGTGGGCGCGCACAGCAAGAGGCGACCACCGCCCGGTACGGCTTCAGTGGTTTCAAGATCACAGCCCTACAACGGCTGCTCTGCTCGACGATGAGCGATTCTTGCGCATTGGCAGGCTGACGGTCGACGGACACACGGCACGTACCGGGGGAAATCGAGTCGAGGCATTGGTGAAACCAATTGGAGTCGTCGAGGGGATCTCCGACCTGCCATGGCACAAGGACTGCAGTCTCGGAAGACACTCGTACCAGTGCTGCGGGCTCACGGTCGGAATCTCGGTGACCGGCGCAGATGAGCGGTCTGGCCAGCTGGCCGTTGTCGCCGGGTCTCACAGAGCCCTGGTGCAACCGGCTTTCGCCCGGCAGAGCTGGGGACTGCCGGAGATCGGCCTTCGGACCCGCACCGGGGACGTGACGGTCCATACGTCCTGCACAATGCACATGAGCCACGCCCCAGTCGATCGAGAGCGCCGCGTCATGTACACGGGCTTCTCCTTGCCCTCCAGGAGTGACGAAGCCGCTCAAAGAGGCGTAGATCGGCTGTCCCATGTCCGAGAGCAGGCTCATCGAGTTGTCAGTCAGGCGCCGGGACATCTCTCCTAAATTTCAGGAGTTTGGCCAAACCGATTCCGACTTGAGAGG
Organism: uncultured Acidimicrobiaceae bacterium; assembly: GCA_963840435.1. Taxonomy (GTDB): domain Bacteria; phylum Actinomycetota; class Acidimicrobiia; order Acidimicrobiales; family RAAP-2; genus Bog-473. Next base: position 469,618 of record CAWIYY010000010.1, read on the forward strand.
GAATGACCGGCACAATGACCATGCTCCCGGCGGCCGAGGACTTCACGCTCACCGACGAGCTTCGCAAATCGCTTCATGACAATCTTCCGTCAATTTTTGGAGAACCGGTCGATACGTGAGCGGGGCCACTCCGGCCTCACCCTCAGCGCGCCGAAGTTAGAACATGGTTCGACTGATCTGTTGTCGGAGGGGATCCGCCCAGGCGCGTCGGACCGGACTCCAGCTGCTCACGTCCTCTTGTGTGGTCCTTGCGTTCGTGCCAGTCTCGGCACTGATCGCAGCGTCACCGGCACAGGGCGCGGTACCTCAACGTTCCGGTCGATCACTCGACGTCGTTGGTGGCCCAATCGTTGCCGGACCGCTTGCTGTCGTGGTGAGCGTGGATAAGAACCACACCTTGCACCTCGATGGTGTTGACCCCGTCAACGACACCGTACTGTGGCAACGACCCTATTCGGCATCAGCCATCACACCGGGCGTCGCGCTGACGCCGGCTGCTGACGGCACCACCGTGGCGGACGTCATCCCCGCCGGGAATCCGACGATTCCGGCGGTAACGATTGACGGCATCAACGCCGCAACGGGATCCGTCGAGTGGCATCTTCCCGGAGCATTCATCATGTCGGACAATCCTGCTCCCTGTGTCGCGGACCAGGCCTTCTGCATCCCTGCCTACACCACCGACGGTTCGTCGCAGCTTGCGATCATTGACGCTGCGACCGGTCGCCCAGCGTCTGTCCTCGAAGGGCCCAGCCGGGCCCTCGGGACGGATCTCTACCAGAGCAGCGACGAGTCCCCGACGCTCGAGCAGCTGTCGGCGGCGGGCTCCATCGCGTGGACGGAGCCCGTGGCAACGGTCTTCGGTCCTGGATACGACCCAGGAACGGGATGGAACATCAGTCCAGTTGGAACCCTCAATGTGGGCTCGGTCGGATTGGAAATGCAGGGCAGCTTGGTCGACCTCTCAAAATACAAGACCGTCGGCTTCGCCGTCGCGACCGGTACGCCACTCTGGTCGATCTCCGGCTCCTACCAGTGCATGGGTCCTCTTTCCTTCGTGAGCACGCCGGTGTCCTGCCAGTACAACGGCATCGTGCACTACTCGAAAACCTCGGCCAGGCCACCTCCGCTCCACGGGGTGACATTGCGGTTGATCGGCTTCAACCCGAGGACGGGATCAATCACATGGTCGTATCCCGTCAGTGACGTGAGCTCCTTCACAACCGGAAGTGGGTTGCGCTTCGTCGATGCTGACCACGTCGTCGTACAGAGCGCGACCGGCAAGACGATGAGCCTCGACACGACGACCGGTTCCGTGGCACCTCTCACACCACACCAGGTCCTGTGGTGCGAAAAGACGCCCACGTACTCGGTCGACGCCATGAAAGGGACTCCAGACGGCGGCATGCGCACCGGGGAAACTCTCTACTACCCGTGTAGCGCCGGCGGTGCGACGGTTGCGGGGCAGCCTCCGAGTACGCCGAGCACAATCGGCATCACCGTCAATGGAGTCTTCGTTTGGCCCTCTCCGAACGGCGTGGAGACCCAGGCGCTCGGGGCTCCCGTCGCCAGTCCATGAGCGACGAGAGGTGCCCTCGCACGGTCTGAGCACTATTCCGCTGGAGCGAACCGACCGAGCGCAGTCACCACGTCGTAGAAGGTGCGCACTGTTTCGTGCACGATTTGCCGGACCGGTAGGACCTCGTCGATCCGTCCAGCGCCCTGGCCTCCGAAGGCGAAGCCTGCATCTAGGTCACCCTCGAAATAGAGCTTGAGGACGCCTTCCATGCCGACCGTCCGTCCCATGACTACCGAGGGCTGCTGTTCGAGGCCTTCGCTGAACGGTGTTCGCATGACCCTGTACGCCGGGCTCGAGTGGGCGCTGAGCACAACAGTGTCGGTTGCATCGGCCTCGATGACCAGCCGCTTGTAGTTCTCGTGCACGGGTGACTCGGCGGCGCTCACCATGCGCGTCCCCATCTGGACGCCTTCGGCTCCCAGCGCGAAGGCTGCCGCCATCGAGATGCCGTCCACGATCCCTCCCGCCGCGATAACTGGAACATCGAAGGTTGCACAGATCTGAGGGAGCAGGACCATGGTTGAGACGGGCTTCGTGCTCTTGAAACCACCCCCCTCACCGCCTTCGACCACGATGCCATCGACCCCGGCGTCGACCGCCTTTTGCGCCGCTCGGAGTGACGGGACCACGTGGAACACGGTGATACCTGCGTCGTGGAGCAGCTCCGTGTAGCGCCTCGGGTCCCCAGCTGACGTGGTGACGAACCGGACCTCCTGTTCGGCGACGAAATCGACGATGTGGGGATCGACGACCAGCATCTGGGCGATGTTGACGCCCCACGGCTTGTCGGTCAGGTCGCGCATCGCGACCATCTCTTCCCGGACCTCGTCGAGTCGACCGGATGAGGTCTCAATGACCCCGAAGCCGCCGGCATTCGACACAGCGGATGCCAGCTGAGAACGAGCGATGAATCCCATTGGGGCCTGGATCAGCGGATATTCGACACCGAGCAGCTCGGTGACACGGGTGCGAAGGGGAGGCGGTGCTTCCGGCGGCTCGATTTCGATCACGACGGTCTCACCGGGCCCTCCTCACCATGTTGGCGCACTCATCTTCCGCGGCCGCAGTTACCGCCCACAGCCCCTGGTTGTGATCCACATTCATGAGCCCGAGTGGTGGACCACAGGATCACCCGCCTCGTCAACGCTCTCACGAAACGAGGCGGGCCTGCATCGTTTCAAAAGACGGCTCCGTGGGGCCTGCACCAATTTACCGCCCCGCCACGGGTAGCCTCTCGCTGTTGCGGCCCACCATGTGATGCAAGCCAACAGACGAGGTCTCCGAATCGATGGGTAGGCGAATCCGCTGGCTGGGCCTCATCTTGATTGTGTGCCTGTCGGCGGTCATCGTGCAGCTCGTCAACATCCAGCTCGTGCGAGCTCCATCGCTCAGGGACTCTGCAAACAACCCGCGCAACGCCTCGAAGGTCTACGACAACCAACGGGGCAACATCTACGCCTCGGACGGAACGAGGCTGGCACAGTCCGTTCGATCTGCATCCGCGAATCCGTATCTCTATCTGCGCAAATATCCTCAGGGATCGCTGTATTCACAGGTCGTCGGCTATGCATCCCTCTACTACGGAACGGCCGGGATCGAAAATCAGTACAACCAGCAGCTCACGCGGCACACGCTTCCTGCCCAAACCCTTTCCCAAGCCCTGGGCTTCGAACCACTCCAGAGCAGCATCAACAATCTGACGCTGACCATCGAACCTCATCTCCAGGAAACGGCGGAATCGGCGTTGAGCCAGATACCGGGGACGAACAAGGACGCTGCTGTCATCGCCGTCGATCCAACCACGGGTGCGGTGCTGGCCGACTATTCCACTCCATCCTTCGATCCGAACCCCCTGGCCTCTCCAGACGTCGCCGCGGAGCGTGAGGCCGGATTCTCGTACTTCAACCAGAAGGACGCCGAGGGCTTCTACCCGGGTGTCCCATTGGCAACTGGCCAGACGTTCTTTCCGGGATCCACGTTCAAGGTCGTCACGACGACGGCCGTCTACAACCTCGACCCGGCACTCTCGAACTTCACCTTCCCACGTGCGGTCTCCACCCCTCTACCCAACTCGAACAAGCTCCTCACCAACGACGGAGACGAGGTGTGCGGAGGTGACATTCAGCAGATGCTGCCGCAATCGTGCGACCCCGGATACGGACTGCTCGGCATCGCACTTGGGGCCGACATCCTGTCAAAACAAGCGGAGCTCTTCGGCTACAACTCGACCCCGCCCATCGACCTCCCGAAAGCGTGGGTCGCCACCCCGTACTTCCCCCCACCTTCACAGATCTCACCGCCAAATCAGGCGATCTTGGCCTATTCGGCCATCGGACAAGAGAACGTCGCCGCCAGTGCCCTCTCGAATGCCCTGGTTGCAGCGGGAGTCGCCGACCACGGGGTGATCATGAAGCCCTATCTGGTGCAGCAGGTCACCAATAGCGACGGCTCGGTCGTTTCGACTCACCAACCCACGCCCTGGATGACTGCCGCCACCCCCCAAGCGGCGGCGCAGGTGACTTCCCTGATGCAACTCGTCGTGACTCAGGGAACGGCGGACGGCGTCGGCTTTTCACCGGCGCTGGACGCGGCAGTAAAGACCGGAACGGCCCAAACTGGGAACCCTCAGGCCAACACCGACGACTGGATGATCGGGTTCGCTCCGGCGAACAACCCCAAGATCGCCGTCGCGGTCGTGGTCCCGTACCAGAACTTTGTCAGTACAGGTGCGGGAATTGCGGGGCCAATCATGAAGGCCATGCTCGACGCGGCGGTTCTTCCCAACGGCTGACCGGGAAAAGCTTCGCCTCAGAGGGAGCACGACTCGGCCGAAAAAGCACGCAGGTAGCGCCGTGAGACACACTGATCCCCGTGGGCGGTGTTGAGACGACAGGAGAAAGAGAGCAGGGGCGACACTCGGTGGACGGTGACCAGCCATTTTCGGGCCGAGTGGCCGTTGTAACCGGCTCCAGCGCCGATCCGAGCATCGGCAGATCCTGCGCCCTGCGCCTTGCTCGAGGGGGCGCCTCGGTCGTGATCAACGGGCGTGATGCGGGTCGAGTGGCTTCGACCGAGGCCGACATGCGGGCAGAGGGACTGAGCGTCATCGGGGTTGTTGGATCCATGGATGCAGAGCCCGGTGTCGCCCTTCTCACGGACCAGGCGATCGATGCCTTCGGCCGACTGGACCTGCTCGTCAGCACAGTCGGCGGCGCCCCCTATCCACTCTCGTTTGAAGCCATCAGTGAGGAGCAGCTCCTCGAGACCATCCGACTCAATACCTGGCCCACGATTGCCTTGATCCGGGCTGCACTCGCTCGCGGTCTCGCTGAGAATGCAGGATCAGTTGTCACGATTTCGAGCGGCTCACCACACAAGACGACATCTGCCATGGTCTCCTACGCATCAGCAAAGGCCGCACTGAACGCGATGACCCGGACGATTGCAGCAGACCTGGCTCCTCGCGGTGTCCGAGTCAATGCGGTCAGTCCCGGCCTGGTACGGACGACAGCCACGCGGTCCGTCTGGCAATCAGACATGGGCGCCGCGGCCGGGTCTGCCCTTCCCCTCGGCCGGCTGACCGAGGCCGATGACATCGCGGCAGCGGTGTGCTTCCTGCTCTCAGACGACGCGCGGCAGATCACCGGAATCACGCTCGACGTCGACGGTGGGAACCATATCGGACGTGGATGGACGCCGATTCGCTAACTCAGCGATCGTCAGTTTGCCACCGGCCAAAGTCGTTTCAACGGGGTGACGACGGTCGTTCCGATCCGCTCAATCTGGTCCCGCACACGTTCGGGCGGCATCCCCGGAAGCTGTACTCGCAGATTCAATGCCTCCGCACCGACCTCGCCCATGGCGGTGGCCAGCCGCGCAACCATCTCCTCCGGATTGTCCGTCCCGATCGTCTGATCCTCGCCGAAAGATCGGGCACGGGCCGCATAGCTCTCATAGACAGCGCGTTGGGCTTCAATCAGGTCGGACTGGGCACGGCCCAGCCACACCCGACGAATGAGAACCTGTGCGCCCCGACCACCGGCTTCCCGAAAAGCTCTGGTCAGTGCGGCAAGCCTGGCCGGAGCCGACATCCCCTCCATGAGGATCCCGGCCCCGCAACGGGCGGCTCGAGTCGCAGCAGCCACCGACACGGCGGCACTGAGCACCGGGACAGGGTTCTGTCGGCAAGCCAGAAGCGCGGGATCCTCCTCGAGCAACCCAAGGCCATCGCCCTGGAGCATGCTCACCAACCGCGGGAGCTCCGATCTGAAGATGCCGACCGAATCGGCCAGATTGACCCCGGCCACCTCGAAATCCAGCGGCAACGCACCCGACGCGACACCGAGCCCGACTCGACCGGGAAAGCGCGCCCGCATCCATGCGACTTCCTCGGCGACGAGTGCTGTCGCCCGCAGAGGAAGGAGCAGCGGCGCAGCGGCCGCCCAACCTGCGGCATGCTCGGCCAGCACGAACGATGCCATTTGTAGCGGCTGTGCCATGTATCCGGCGAAGCCACCATGGTGTTCGCTGGTCATGACACCGTCGAATCCGCTCTCGAATGCGATGCCGGCCTGGCGGCAGAGCTCAGTGACAACTGCTTCAGCGGAGAGTTCGTTGTGCGGGTAGAGCCGGATCGAAACCGAACCCGGCGCGAAGGGGCCGGCGGGCTCGGTTGAGGCCGATGAGCCAATCTGGGAAAGAGTCATCCACTGGTCCGGGGTCGATGCGTAAGGTTGCACCCCGTTGGTTCGGGTAGCCGTGGCACTGTCAACTGACCAGCAGAGCCGGACGCACGGGACTCCTCAGCGGTTCTCGAGGGTTCACGGCGCGCTGAGGTGGCAGGCCCGCTGGATGCGCAATCCCCCGACTGCCGTCACGACACCGCACTGTAGTGGTGACTGCACTCCAGAGATGTTGCCTTGGCCAGTGCCGGTGCATCGACATCAGTACCGCCTACCAGCGCGTGCACCTGGGAGTTCGCGGTGATGTCGCGGCCACCGTCTAGAAAGATCCTGAGGAGGTCCGATGAGCAACCCCGAGACCCACGAGACGCATGGTCTGGGCACGGCGCAGCTCGACCCTGACCGTTGGGCCATCCTGGCCATCGTCGCGATCGCCCAGCTCATGGTGGTCTTGGATGCGTCGATCGTCACGATTGCCCTTCCATCCGCCCAGCGTGCCCTTCACATCTCCATCGCCAACCGCCAATGGGTGATCACGGCCTACACGCTGGCTTTCGGCGGACTTCTCCTACTCGGCGGCCGGATCGCTGACTACGGCGGGCGGAAACGCATGTTCGTAGTCGGGTTGATCGGTTTTGCGTCGGCCTCAGCGCTCGGTGGTCTTGCCGTCAACCAGGGCATGCTCTTCGGGGCCCGTGCCTTGCAAGGAGCGTTTGCCGCACTCATGGCGCCCGCCGCCCTTTCGATCCTGAACATCACGTTTCAAGACGACGCGGGAGAACGAGCAAAGGCGTTCGGGGCCTACGGAGCCGTTTCTGGTGCCGGTGGCGCAGTCGGGGTCCTGGCCGGCGGGCTGCTGACCGAGTACGCCTCGTGGCGCTGGTGCCTCCTGGTCAACGTGCCGCTGGCGCTCCTCGCCGCAGTCGCTGCGGGCCGGGTCATCCATGAGAGTCGGGAATCGGGATCGACACGCTATGACCTCCCGGGCGCGTTCCTCTCAACCCTCGGCCTGGTGAGCCTCGTCTACGGATTCACCAAGGCCAGCTCGGATGGATGGTCTGCCGGGCCGACCCTTCTCGTCCTGAGCATTGCAGTGGTGCTCCTGGTGTCCTTCGTCGTGGTGGAAACCCGATCGTCAAATCCTCTCCTCCCGATGCGGGTCGTGGCAGAGCGAAACCGCGGTGGGTCCTTCCTTGCTTCGTTTCTTCTCGGGGCAGGACTCTTCGCGATGTTCGTGTTTCTCAGCTTCTACATGCAAACCGTCTTGCAGTACTCCGCGCTGAGGGCTGGCGTCGCCTTCCTCCCGTTTGCCCTCGGACTCATCGTGGCGGCGACCGCTTCCTCGGTAGTCGTTCCCCGAATTGGACCTCGAATTCCCATGGCGGCCGGCCTGTTGATCGGAGCCGTGGGATTGGGCTGGTTGACCCAGATCGGAGTGCACACTTCCTTCTGGCTCTATGTCTTCGGTCCGCAGATTCTGATGAGCGTCGGCCTGGGCTTTGCGTTTCCCGCCATCAGCAACACTGCGCTCACCAATGTCGGTTCTTCTGATTCCGGCGTAGCGAGCGCAATGGTCAACACCACACAACAAGTGGGTGGCTCGCTGGGAACGGCCCTTCTCAACACGGTGGCCGCCACGGCCACGGCCAGCTACATCCAAGCGAACGGCCCGGCGTCAGTTCCGGCGGGTCTCGTTCATGGCTACTCCGTTGCGTTCGCAGTGGGAGCCGGGTTCCTCGTCGCCGCTGCCCTCGCCGCAGCCTTTCTTGTGACCGATCGATCGGTGAATCAGCCGGTGACCTCCATGAGCCCTGCGCTGGCCGCGGACTGAGTGGACTTTGCGTCTACAGCTCTGGCAGCTGCGCGCTCACGCAGATGACGGAGGCGAACGGTGTCCAGAAGGTGGGATCAGCAAGCAACGTCAGTACCCGACCGATCTCGTCCTCGGTCACCACACGCGCTTCCGAAATCCTCTCAGCAGCGCCCATGATCCGATCCCGGGCCGACCAGATGGTGTGGGCCCAGAACGCTGCTTCATCTGACGCGCCATGCAGCATCGACGCGTCGATCATGACCTGGAGATCGACGACCGGAAGACGGGACAGGGTGAGCGGCATCGTCCGCGCCCAGGTCCACCTCGCCACCAGCGGTGTTACCACGCGAGCGAAGGCCTCAGAGGTCACGCCGGCCAGCGAGTAGTAGTCCGCTTCTTCGAGCAAGAGTCGGCCACCGGGCCGGAGCGAGCGGACGATCTCCGCGATGATTCGGTCGGCGTCGTCCACATGCATCAAGACGTTGCGGGTGTGCACCAGGTCGTAGCTCGCGGGTTCCAGCCGCAGACTCTCGAGATTGCCTTCCAGCAGGCGCACATTCCGTCGCTCCGAGAGGCGACGACACAGGCTGAGGTCGCGATCGACGGCGAGCACGGATCCGAGGTCGCCGACCCGGTCAGCCAGCCACGCGGCCATCGACCCGCCTCCTGCCCCGAGCTCTGCACATTTGGATCCAAGGCGCACGCCGAGACCATTGAGAAGCGAAATCGAGCGCGGGTCGGCGATCTTCTCCAGAAGCTGAAGCCGCGTGCCTTCGTCGGAGAGGCTGTTGTCGAACCAGTAGCGGTCGGTCATTGTGGCCTCTCCCTCAATGGGTGTCGGCTGTTTCGTTCACTTCGTCGACGAGGGGCCGGCAGGGTTCGCCGCGGAGCGCGCCACACGCCGGCAACATCGGCGTGGCGTCGACCCCCTGGACAACATTGACTGTGAGGGCAGAAGCCGTCACGCCCCCGAGACCGACTGAGGCCAGCTGGCCCTTGTCCAGCGTGTCGAAAGCCCAGACCGGCCGATCACCACCGGGCGCCGAGATCACGATCCGTAGGGCGGTTCCGGTCCGGAAGGTATGCACAATCGGATCGATCGGGATTTTGACCAGTTCGTAGTGGCTCGACGAGAGGTGTCGGGCGTCCTGAGGAAGGTAGGTCGGCGCTGTGAAGAGCGCCGTCGAACCCGGAACGTCAACCTGATTCGTACTGCGCAAGAAGCCCGACGTCACGTACTCCTCCTGCCCAGCCTGTGGACGAACCTCGGTGATTGTCGCCTGAAAATCCTCGACCGGTGCGCTCGCCTTCACCCAGAGTTCCAGCGTCGCCGGACCGACGATGGTCGTGGGCGTCGTGAAGGGAGCCGTCTCGAACCCGAGACCGTCAGGAGCCGGGACCGGCGTCCAGTCCCAACCGGGATCGGCCAACCAGGCATTGCCACTCGCGGGAAGGCTCGTCCGTGGCCGAACACTGGGGTCGAGGGTGAATCGAGACTGGCCCGGAGCGGGCCGCCCACGCGCAAGGCTGCCACCCGATCCGAGGAACAGTGTTGTCAGGCTGCCGGTCGGAGGCCAACTCGAGAAGTTCGCGGCATAGGTGGCGCCAATGGTGCCCGATCCAGTTTGGCCTGCGCCGTTGTCGAAGAGCACCCGGACATGGGGCGTGTCGTTCGCGAAGTCGGTGCGGGCAACGGTCACGTTCGGTGCGTTCGTGAATCTGAGCGGAGGGAGCGGAGCTTCCGCGGAGACGGACGCCGCTGTGGCGGCGAACTTCTCGAGGATAAGCCCCTCGAGCACACTGGGCCGGGTCGGCACCTCGTCGGCCACGTAAATGTCGAGGAACTCCAGCCACCGGCTGATGGTCTGTGGGTCGGCGGAGTCGATGTGGTCACCGTTGATCATGTTGACGAATACGGGGGTCGACTTCGGAAAAGAATCGATGAGAGCGGGCCACTGTGGACCTGTCTGCTCGTCCTGCAGAGCTCCGGACAAGAAGACGGGCACTCTCACACGATGAGCCCATTGGGTCATGGAACGCCGATCGAACAGGGCAGGGTCGCGTCCTCGCGCTGCCCCGTTGGCCACCATCTGAGGTCCGACCAGGGTCTCGAGGTCCTCGGATTGGCCGTGAAGCGCCTGGTTGGCCAGACAGGTCGATGAGGCGCCTCGGCTCGACGCCAGCTCTGCGTCGATCTCGTAGTACGTCCAGGGCTGAGCCACGTTGTGGACCGGACTGCTCGACAGCTGCCGCAAGATGCCGTCGCGTAGCACGGCCGCCGGCTTGGCGTCGTCGATACGTTCGTCGACCCATTCCGCAGCGAAGCCGTTGTTGAAGATCCCGCCGGGATACCCGGTCGAGAACAGGTCATCAGTAGGACTCATGGGCGCGATTGCTGCCAGATCCGGTGGATCCGTCCCGGCCGACGGGAGTTGCGAGAGGCCCGAATAGCTGATGCCCACCATGCCAACCTTGTGGTGCGCGACCCACGGCTGATGAGCAACAACCTCAATCGAGTCGTAGGCGTCGTAGTCGGACGGGTACCCGAGAAGGTCGAAAGCCCCGCCGGAGCAGCCCGTTCCGCGCATCTGCAGGCTGACAGTGGCGAACCCCGCGACGCGCGCCACCACGGCGCCGACGTCAGTGGCGCTGTCGGGCAGCAAATTGGGATCGCCACAATTCGTGCAGGAGACACCCAGTGCCCCGTCAATCAGGGATGGGATCGGGTCCGTCGGACCCGCGACGTTGTAGCCCGAGTACTCGAGCACTGTCGGGCACGGCGCGGCCGCTGAGCAACTCTTGCCGAGCGGAAAACGCACCGTGGCCGCCAGGGATATCCCGTCGCGCATGGTGATGTAGTTGAGACCCTCGTGCAGGGATTGGTCCCTATAGAGCGGGGAGTCGAGAGGCGGGTTGTTCCCCGGGGCCAGAACAGAGAAGGTGGGAGTCGCCTGACCGGTGGCGTTATCTCGCCAGGAGTACCCCCGCCCAGGACTCAGGTTTCGGACGATCCGGGTACCGAGCGCGTCGGCCTCGCCTGGGTTCGCGGCTCCCGCCACGGCGTTTCCGTCTCGTAGCAGGGCGATCCGATCTCCCGGCCGAGCGCCTGTCAACCAGGCCTCATCGATCGATCCGTTTCCGCGAAGCGACGATCCCTGGTCGGCACGCGGGCCCGCTGCGGAACCGGTTTGCAGGCTGAGGATCGCCGCCGCGGTGATTGTCAGTACGGCCGGCAACTTCCACCTGATCATGTCCGAGCCTCCCCTCCGCCGCAACCTACCTCCTTGCCGACGTCCTGATCGTCCAGACGGACTGGGTAGCGAACTCGTGACCGACCGAGGTTGGTAAGCGACAAGCCACGATGGACCGTCGCGAACACCTGAAGCGGAGATTGACAAAAGCGCAGCCGGAGCGTCACCAGTCACGGCCGAATCGACTCCGCAACGGTCTGGGCCGCTTCGTGGACGCCAGGGACAAACCCGCGACCATCCCGCTCGCGGTGGTCGGACGGTCAGGTCCCGGTCCGTCAGTTCAAAAGACGATTAGTCACAGGGCTCACGGGACCGCCATCAGGAGTGACGTGGAGCATTGTGGAGGCGCGGGCGACTACTTGATCTCGACCTCGCCCTTAATCCGGGCTCCGCGTTTCTGGACGGACTCTTCGTGTTCGGCGAGGTGTCATGTCCACTCCCAGCTCTCCGTTGCCGAGCCCGAGAACGGAGAGTCGATGGCCACCATCCGATTGGTGCTTCACGCCGCAACCTCCACCTCTCATGATGATCCCGCGCCACTGCCCCGATGACCCAGTCCTGCCACGCCTCTCGGTTCTCGGTCGCTGCCCCTCGTGCACAGCGCAGCGACTACCAGCGATACCAGCGGGCGTTTCTTCCCCCTGCGCTCTCGCCCCGAGCCAGGGCGAATCCGATCAACCAGGCGATGAACACAACCGCAGCGACGATCCACAGCAAGTGTGCGGCAAAGCCCAGTCCGCCCAGGATCAACGCGATGAGGAGAACAAGCACAATCACAGCCATCTCAGTACCTCCGTTTGTAAGTAAAGGGGGATCTCGCGTCAGCCGACGATCAGATGTAGCTGTCCTCGCGGCGGACAACGTGACCGGAGCCGTCATCGATCACAGTCCGACGTCGGTGGAACCCGCTCGGCCCGAACAGACCGAACAACACGGAAAGCAGGATGCCGACAGCGCCAACGACCATGAGAATGACACCGACCGTGTTCAGGTTGACGCCATGCTGATACGGGTTCTCGGTCACCGCATAGTCGAGGATTGCTCCGACCGCGCCGACGAGAACGCTCACCACAACTCCACCAACCATTTCGCACCTCGCTTCTGGAGCCGGTTTCAGTGCAAAGGCTCATACCCGTCGTGTTGGTCCTCAGCGCTGATCCGGGCGGAACGAGGTACCTCCGCGCGGAAACAGCAGTTTCGTCGCGGACCCTCCGCGCCCGTTCTCGACCTGCCAATCTCCGTTGCAGGCCCATTCGTGCGTTGACCAGCAAGCCCTGTTTCGGCCGATCTCGTCCGAACTACGGCACCGGAGGAGGCGGGGCCAGGCTGTCCGGGCCCTGCCCAGAACCGATCCGCTGGAGCAGCGGTCGGGCCAGCACGAGCGCCACCACGCATTGCAGTATTCCTGCCAGGAGGATGGGGAGCCTGAGGCCTCCGAAGGCTGCGAGTCCACCGGCAGCCAAGGCACCGACTGGGGCAGCACCCCACGTGATGCCGCGCCAAGCGCCTCCCACTCGACCCATGAGGTCCGGCGGAGTCATCCGCTGACGCAATGTGATCGCGATCACCGAGCCCGCTCCGACGGCAAGTCCGACGATCACGAAGGCCCCCCCAGCGAGGACCCAACCGGTGGCCGGCGCCATGAGGAGATAGCCGGCGCCTGAGATGCCGGCCGCAGCGATGAGGGTCGGCGCGCTCCCGAACCTCGCCACCAGCCGTGCCGCCACCACGCTCCCGAGAAGGTTGCCGGCCGCACCGACTGCGAGAAAGACCCCGTAGGCAGCGGGCTTGATCCCCCACTCCGTCGTTGCCAGCAGGACGAGGACTCCGCCCTCCATGCCCTGGAGCAGGGCAAGCGAACTCACCACAGCGAGGAGCACGCGGAGGCGTCGATCGGCGAACAGGTACCGTCCGCCCTCCCAGATCGAGGTCGACGACGGTGAGGTTGTCTGTACGTGTCTTGGGTGGGTCGACACGTGGAAGCGGGAGAACGGGAAGCAGGACCCCACCAGAGCAACCGCGTCGGCGAAGAACGGAATGGACGGGCTGACCGCGAACAGTGTGGTCCCGGCGATCGGCCCGGCCAGGTGTTCGGTGGCGGCCTCGGTACCACTCAGGACTCCGTTGGCGTGTTCCAGCTCGTGCGGACTCACGAGATCGGACGTCAGGGCCTGCATGGACGAGTAATACACGGCGCGTCCCGCCGCGTTGATGAGCACGACAAGCACCAGGAGACCGAGATTCATGTGGCCCGTGACCACCAGCACCGCCCCGATGAGAATGACGAGGGCGCGGAACGCGTTCATGAGGGCCATGGTCGGACCACGGTCGAAGCGATCGGCGAGGACGCCGGCGGGGACAGCGACGAGGAGCCACGGCAGGTTGTCGGCCGCTGCGACGACAGAAACGGCGACGGGCCGAGGGTCCACCAGGACGGCGAGGAGAGGAACGGCTCCGTACGCCAGTCCGTCTCCGGAACTGGCGAAGGCAAAACCCACCCAGAGCCGAGCGAACGAGCCGCGCATCCAGCGTCGGCCCTGCTCCCTACGAGTGCTCATGGGCCATTCTGAACAGCGAGATTACGCGAACTGCTTCGCCCTGGTGGTCACCGTGGACGCCGAGACGCGACGGCGGCGGGCGCCGCCTCAATGGTGCAATCCACAAGGACTGCTAAAGGCGGCGGCCCGCCGTGCCGAAGCATTTCAAGCAATACCCCGTTCCATGCGGAACGGTGCGACTACTGACTGGTGCTAAGAACGCGGCTACGACCGCGAAAAACTCAGCCCCACTTGATGTTGAAGTCAGACATGTCCACCCTCCTTCCGCGTGTAGACAACGGCGGGGGATGCGAGGCGTATGACACCGTGCGACCGGTTGCCTTTCATCTCCCGTTGGAAAGTTTCACCCATGTTGAAAGACAAAATCAACAAAGGGTCAACTTTGACTTCACGGGGGTTGCGGGTCGAAATTCGACAGGGGCCCTGAGCAGGGACAATGCGGTAGCGCGCCGGAATTCACCGCGACTGCATTGTGAGCGGACGTCGAGGCGACCTCGAGACAAGAGGGTGCCCGATCAGGGGCGGGAATGAACCTTCAGGGTGGGGATGACCGGTCGAAGACCGGCAGAGCGGCTGAAGGAGTGGTTAGCGGCCGATGACGGAAGGAACAGCTTCCGCCACTTTGGGCTCACTCTCGAGCGGTCCGAACTCGAGGGATCCGTTGCCAAGCAACCATTCCTGGACCAGGGCGGAGTTCTGCGGCCGTCCGAGGTAGTGGCCCTGGATCATGTCGCAGTTCGCGTCCGCCAGGATCGCGCAGGTTGCTGCATCCTCGGCTCCCTCGGCAACAACATGGAGTCCGAGCGAGTGTGCCATGGCGATGGACGAGCGCACGATGATTGCGTTGCTCATCTCGTTGGGCAGGTTCGTCACGAAGGACCGGTCGATCTTCAGCTCTTGGACGGGGAGATGGTGCAGGTAGGCCAGTGACGAGTAGCCGGTCCCGTAGTCATCGATCGCGATGCGCACACCGAGGTCCGCCAACTCGTCCAGCACGCGGCTGGCTTGGGCAAGATCCGCCATCACTTCTGTCTCCGTCACCTCGACGGTGAGGAGCTCCGGCGGCAGGTTGTTGATCCGCAAATTGCGTTCGACGAGATCGACGAGGCTCGTGTCGGTGAGCTCTCGGCCCGAGACATTCACAGCCATTCCGATGCGCAGTCCGATCCGACGCCAGTGACCGAGCTGCGCGCACGCCTCGGCCAGCACGAACTCGCTGATCTGACCGATGAGTCCCATTTGCTCGGCAATGCCGATGAACTCCTCGGGCGGGATCCAACCCAGTTCGGGGTGATACCAGCGACAGAGCGCCTCGACCCGGACGACTTCCTTCGACTTCACGTCGGCGATCGGCTGGTACATGACGCTCAACCCGTTGCCGGTCTCCAGCGCGTGGGTCAGGAATCCCCCGACCATCAGCGAGCGCCGCACGCTCTTGTCCTGCTCCACCGAGTACAGCTCGACGATGCTGCGCCGCTCCTTGGCCAGATACATTGCGATGTCGGCCCGCTGCAGGAGGAGCGAGACGTCGTTGCCGTGCTCCGGGGCCAAGGCAATGCCGGCACTGAAGGTCACCGCCAGGGTCATGCCCTCCATTTCGATCGGGCGTGACATCTCGGCGTTGAGGTCGTAGACGATGTCCACGGCCTGCCCGGGATCTGCGACATCGGCGATCACCAATGCGAACTCGTCTCCACCCAGGCGGGCAACCGTGGCCCGGCCTGCCGCGGCACGAAGAAGTCGCTCGGACACCTCGCACAGCAGGCGGTCGCCGATCAGGTGACCCAGCGTGTCGTTGACGTCCTTGAACCGGTCGACGTCGAGCAGGACGATGGCCACGCCGGTGCTCTCGCACAGCGCAGTGGCGGCCCGGTTGAGGAAGAGACTCCGGTTCGGCAACCCGGTCAGAGCATCGTGGTTGGCCTGGTGTGACTTGCTGTCCACTTCGTACCGCAGCTCTTCGACGAGCCGGGCTCGTTCGAGGCTCGCACTGGCGTGGGCGGCCAGCGTCTCGAAGAGCCTGAGGTCGTCCTCGTCGAAGGGATCCAGCTCCTCGTCACGGTCGACGGCAACCAGCACCCCGATCGGGCGGGTGCCGTTGGAGAGCGGCGCAACGACGGCATCGTGGTATTCGCCGACGATCGGATCGAGATCGAACTTCTTGGAATGAGCCTCTGCGTTGTGCAATGAACCTCGGCCGGTAAGGATCGCGTGGGTCACCATGGACTGGCCATCGAGGCTGATCGGCTCGATCACCGGCTCCCCTTCGTCGTTCAAGGCGACGCGGCGAGGGATGCCCGAGGGTTCGGCCAGGATGAGCTCCGCTCGGCGCGCCCTCATGACGGTGCAGACCTGGCGGAGGACGTCCAGGCTCATGGAGGAAGGCTCCAGGCTCGCCGCGCCCAGTGTTCGGCTGAAGTCGTAGAGACGCTGTAGCGATGCGAACCGCAACGTCATGCGGGCATAGGCCCGGTAGGCGACGATGATGAGCGCGGCCACGAGGATCAAGGGCACCGATCCCCAGGGGTCATACCAGGCCGCGTTGAGGACGACGAAGGAGAGACACATGCTCGCCGCCATGAGCATTGCTTCGGTGGTGAACTGGATCCCGTTCCGCCGCTCCACCGTCTGTCCGTTGATCTTCAACACGACCCGGACAGTGAGTGTGGTGAAGAAGCCTGTCGTGCACAACGCCGCAACCGCGGCGACCCAGCCGTAGAGGCTGACCGGAAGGTGACCCCCGAGGATCTCGCGGAACACAACGGCGGACAGTGCGGTGCCGAGCCCGCCCGAGGCCACGTTGAACAGAACCTTGATCGGCGCCTGCTTTCGCAAGACCGCAAGACCGAGGGTTTCGGCGCAGATGCAGCTGAGGACCAGCAGCGACGGTGAAAGGAAGACCAGCCCGATGAGCATGGGCACTTCCTCGAGCACGAACAGATAGGTATTGCCCCGGTAGTGCAGGGAGACCGGCGCCCAGACCGCCCCCGCCCAGAGGACGGTGATGATGACGAACATCTCAGGCTCGGTGAGGAGAACCCGGATGGGACCGAGACCGTGCAGCGGACCGAACATCAGGAGGATCACCGTGGCCACGAGCTGCACAACGGAGAATGCGTTGATGGCCGCCGGCACCAACCAGCTGGCGCGCCCCTCTTGGGGGGTCTCGTCGAACTGGTCTGCGGGTGCGGACAAGCTCTCGCCTAGGAAGTCAACTTCCTTGTTCTCGTTCGTCTTATTCATTTCGCCAAGGGTCTTTGTGCACGCGGGGGATCGGCCTACTGACCAGGCACGTCGGGCATATCGTCGTGAGCAGCGGTCGACTTGAGCACTTTCCTGAGACTTTCTTCGGGGGCCTCCGCCTCTGACGGCCCCGTGGACTTTGCTCGCTGGCGTAGAGCGGGCTCGGGTAGCAGCAGATCCCGATTTCGTTTCACCCCAAGTCAAACGTTTGTGCACCGAGATTGCACCCACTTCCCGTTTGAATTGGTCGAATGTTGCGTTTGGGCCACGGAGTACCGGCGCGTTGAGGCCGGAGCTTGTTGACTCGTAGCAACCCTCGGGCCGCGCGCCCACCGTCGAGACGATGAAGCGCTGAGGCGCGTCATCGAAGCGCTTCAGATTCGAACGGGCCGGCTTCCGATGATCGAGGCGCGCTCCATGGTGCGGAGCTGTGGCCAGTAGTCGCTCGACGCGTAGTGCTGCACGGCCCGGTTGTCCCAGAACGCGACCGTGTCTCTCGACCAGGTGAATCGGCACTGGTGTTCGGGAGCATCGGCCTGGCGGCAGAGCCGGTCCAAGAGCTCGTGGCTGGCGTCGAGCTCGAGACCCTCAATGTGGCTCGTAAAGGGTCGGTTCACGTAGAGGTGTGGCTTCCCTGTGCCCGGGTGGGTGCACACCACCGGATGGCGCACCGGCGGAAACTGATGACGCGCTTTCTCCCGCTCTTGCTTCGTCATCCCGTGACCGAAGGTTTGGGTGAAGTCGTGCACCGCGACCATGCCGTCGATCTCGGTCTTGGTTTCGTCGTCAAGGACGTCGTACGCGGCGTACATATCTGAGAAGAGCGTGTCGCCTCCGACGTCGGGCACCGCCAGCGCGTGCAGGACGGCGCCCATCGAAGGACATTCGCGCCACGTCACGTCGTGGTGCCAGGCGTTCTCGTAGCCCGTGACCTCCGCCGTCTTCTCAAAGCGGACCAGCTCGGGCTCACCGGTGTTCGAGGGCAGGAACGGATGCACCTCCAGATCGCCAAAGCAACGGGCGAAACGGACGTGTTGTTCTGGGGTGAGCGGTTGGTCGCGGAAGAAGATGACCTTGTAGTCGTAGAGAGCCTGGCGAATTTCTGCGGTGACCTCGGCGGGCAAAGCAGCTGTCAGGTCCACGCCGGTGAGCTCAGCACCCACCGTCGAGCCGAGCTGCTTGGCTTCGAAATGGCGCCACTCCAGCGTGGCCAGGCGGTCACGTTCCGCCGCCAGGTGGCTGAAGGGGCCGACGTTGATCACGTAGCCGGGCAGCTGGAAGTGCTCGGGCGTGCGGGGTGTAGCCGCCGTGCTCATGGCGCTACTGTAGTCAGGTGACTACACTCCGTCCATCGGGACGAACGGACGTGATGGTGGCCGTCCTCGAGGCCGCCGCCGATCTCTTTGCCGTGCAGGGGCCCGCTGCCACGTCCATCCGTGAAGTGGCTGCCCGGTCCGGGGTCAACCATGGGCTGGTCTACCGCCACTTCGGGACAAAGGAGGAACTCGTCTCGGCCGTGCTCGACCACGTGAGCGACCGGGTCAACGAGGCCGTCACCTCCGGTTCGGACCAGGTGGACCGGGAGGCCGAACGACAGTGGCGCGTTCTGGCCCGGGCGATCCTCGACGGATACCCCGTGGGCCGTCTCCAACACCGCTTTCCCTTCGTCGTCCAGTTGATGGAGCAAGCACGGCTCTCGACAGAGGACGACACGACGGCCCGTCTCGCTGCCGGTCACGTCGTGGCACTCGAGTTGGGCTGGCGCCTTTTCGAGCCGTTTCTGCGCTCGGCCACTGGTCTCGAGGACATCGACCCGGACACCCTGTGGCGGGCGACGTCAGGTGTGAGCCGACAGCTCCTCGACGCACCTGACCCGATCGGCTCCTGAGCTATTCGGCCGCGATGGCCGACAGAACGTCCAGACGGGCCGCCCGCCTCGCCGGCCAGCTCGCCGCCAGCAAACCGAGCAATGCGGCCAGGAGCAGGAAGATCACGAGGTTCGAGTAAGGCACGTCCGTGTTGGTGATCCCCTGTGAGTGGAGCGACGAGACCAGGGCGATGCCCAGCAGTGTCCCCACGATGATCCCGATCACCGCTCCGAATATCGCGAGGATCACCGACTCGGATCGGATCATCGCCCGGACCTGCCGGCGTTTCATCCCGACCGCCCGCAGCAACCCGATCTCATGGGTTCGCTCGAACACGGAGAGCATGAGCGTGTTCACAATGCCGATCAGCGCGATGAGGATGGCCAGGGCGAGTAGCGCGTACACCAGACCCAGCAACTGGTTCACCTGGGCGGCCTGGGACTTCTCGAACTCGGCCCGGCTCTGCACCTGGACGTTTGGGTACGCGTCGAGGGCGTGCTTGACGGTCTGCTCGACACCCGCGCTGCCATCGGTCCGGGCCAGAACGGCGCCAGGCTGGGGATTCTGGAAGTGCCTCACGAAGAAGGCCTGGCTGACCAGGAAGCTTCCGATGAGCTGATTCGTCTGGAAGATGCCACCGATGCGCATGGTCGAGTTCCCGGTGAGCGCGAACTTGACCGGCACGGTGTCACCCACGACGAGGTGGTCGGAATTCGCGGTCGACGTGTCGATCAGGAGATCGCCCCCGCCGAGCGCCTGCGGTGTGCCCGAGGACATATTGAGGATCAGGGTCTGCGACAGGTTCTTCGTCGAGACCGCCTTGAGGCTCACGATCGACTGCTTGAACTCGAACTGCCCTCCGTAGACGGTCGATGTCGAGGTAACACCGGGCACGGCGGCCACGGCCGCTGGTACAGCTGTGCTGAACGACCCCGGACCGTTGTTGTTGGCGTTACTCACGATGATGTTTGCCGAGATGGCCTGATCGATGCTGGCGGTCGCGGACTGCGAGACCGAGGCGCCGAAGACCGCGATCACCGACACCAAAGCCAGTCCGACCATCAGGGCAGAGGCCGTCTGGGCCGTCCGGCGCGGGCTCCGCATCGAGTTCTCACGGCCGAGACGGCCGGACATCCCCAGCAACCGGGCCAACGGCCGGCCGATCACGCTGGACATCGGGCGCGCCACTGCCGGGGCGAGTCGGGCCACGCCGATGAAGATCAGCAACGCGCCCAAGCCCACCAACTGAATGGCCGGCGCGGTCAGCCCGACGGCCAGTGCCAGGACACCGAGCAGGGTGATCGCCGCGCCCCACGTGAATCGCCGGCGGAGCGAGATCTCGTGCTCCGCCTGCTGTTCGGACACGGCTTCGACGGGCGCGATGCGCACTGCCCGCCGGGCGGGACTGATGGCCGCCACGACGGTCACACCGACGCCCACGACGAGGCAGACGACGACGGTACGCGGCTCGAAGGCGATCGGTCCCGACGGCAAAGTGACGCCGAAGCCTTTGAGCAGCTCCTCGAGTCCGATGGCGGCGAGCACGCCCAGCCCCAGGCCGATCAGCGACGACACCAGCCCGACGATGGCCGCCTCTCCGATCACGGAGCGGAAGACCTGGCGCCGGCTCGCTCCGACGATGCGCAGCAACGCCAGCTCCTTGGTCCGCTGCCCCACAATGATGGAGAAGGTGTTGAGGATGGTGAACCCGCCGACAAACAGCGAGATGAAGGCGAAGACGAGCAGCGCCGTGTTGAAGAAGCCGAGCGCTTGACCGATGGCGCTCGTCTGTTCGTTGATGACCGTCTGACCGGTCACCACCTCGACATCACGCGGGAGAACCCGGGCGATGCCCTGTTGCACCTGCGCCTTGTTCGCACTTGGCGTGGTGATGACGTTGATGCTGTCGAACTGGCCCACCTCGCCCAGAAGCCGCTGCGCGGTCGGTATGTCGAACGCGGCAAGCGTGGCCCCGGCCAGGTTGTCCGCCGTCCCGAAACGGGCCAATCCGGTGATCGTGAACCTCTGGGTGGGGCCCTGCAGCAGAATCCGCACCTGCTGGCCCACCTTGAAGCCGTACTTCTGGGCCGTCCCGAGGTCCATGACGACCTCGTGGGGCGTCGTCGGCGGCGAGCCCTGTACGAGATGGAGGGCGGAGAGCTGCGACTCGGGGTCCCAGGAGATCCCGAGAGTGGGTGCTCCGCCGGTGCTGAGCGCCTTTCCGTCCGACCCGATGTACTGCGCGTAGCCCGACACGGTTCCGTTCGCCTGCTCCACGCCTGGCACCGCGCGCACCGAAGACAAGATGGACTCGGAGATGGGGTTTCGGGTGGCCGTACCGCCGGAACCGAATTCGGCGACACCCCGAACCTGGAAGTCGATGTTCTGGTAAATGTTGCCGAACAAGGTCTTGAAGGTGTTGTTGAGCGTGTCCGTCAAGACGAAGGTCCCGGCGATGAACATCACGCCGAGGACGATGGCCAGGGCGGTCAGGGCCAGCCGGAGCTTGTGGGCCAACAGTCCCTTGATGGTGACCTTCCACATGTCAGGTACCCAGGGTCCGCATGCGCTCGAGCACCGAGTCCGCCGTGGGGTCGTAGAGCTCATCCACGATGTTCCCGTCCTCGAGGAAGACCACCCGGTCGGCGTAGGCCGCACCGTGCGGATCGTGCGTCACCATCACGACGGACTGCCCGAACTCGGTCACGGAGCGCTTGAGAAAGTTGAGCATCTCCTGGGTCGAATTCGAGTCGAGGTTGCCCGTGGGCTCGTCGGCGAAGATCAGGTCGGGGCGGTTGATCAGAGCCCGGGCGCAGGCACAGCGCTGCTGCTGGCCACCTGACATCTCACCCGGTCGATGGGTCAAGCGATCCCAGATGCCGAGCTGCTTGACCAGGTAGTCGAACCAGTCCTGGTCGACCTTCCTGCCGGCCAGGTCGACCGGCAGCGTGATGTTCTCAGCGGCCGTCAGGGTCGGGACGAGGTTGAACGACTGGAAGACGAACCCGATCCTGTCCCGGCGCATCTGGGTGAGCGCGCCGTCGTCGAGACGGCCGATGTCCAGCTCTCCCACGAACGTCTGTCCCGAGGTCGGCCGATCCAAACCG
The DNA here is from genome assembly GCA_963840435.1 of uncultured Acidimicrobiaceae bacterium. Lineage (GTDB taxonomy): Bacteria > Actinomycetota > Acidimicrobiia > Acidimicrobiales > RAAP-2 > Bog-473. The sequence goes on from CAWIYY010000010.1 coordinate 491,719, forward strand.
GCCATGCAGTGCATGAGCGTCGACTTGCCCGAACCCGACGGTCCCATCACCGCAGTGAATCGACCGCGATCGAACGTCACGTCGATGCCCGCCAGCGCATGCACGGTGGCCTGTCCCGTGCCGTAGACCTTGCGCAAGTCGACGGCGTGTGCGGCGGGGGTCGCCTCGCGCTGCTGGGTCGAAGCTTCGTCTGTGAGCGCCACCGTGCCTCGCTTCTTGATCCGGGGGGAAGGGGAGGGCAGGGTCAGGGACCCGCTCTTGCAAGCTACTGCGACAGGCACCCAGGCCGAGAACGACCAGGCGCGAGACGAAACATGACAGGTCGATGGCAGCCGGGCAGCGGGCAACCTATGTGGCTACCCTGATCGACGACAGCAGCGTGGGCTACCCGGGGGGGCGAGTTCGCATGAGTAGGACGTGAGTCGCTGACGTCGCACCAGCGGCAGCAGCACCGCAGCGAGATCATCGCAGGCGTCGTTTCCGTCGCCGCGGTCGTCGCTGTCCAACTCGTCCTGTTCCCCATGCCCGTCGGCGTCTGGGTCCAGGGCGCCATCCTCGGTCTCTTGGGATCGCTCATGGCACTCGGGCTGGGACTTACCTTCCGGCTCAACAAAATCGTCAACTTCGCGCAGGGGGACCTCGGCACGGCGCCGGCTGTGCTCGCCGTCGGTCTCATCGCTTTCTCCGGCGTGAACTATTTCCTCGGTCTGCTGACCGGCCTGGTGGGGGCAGTCGTCCTCACGGCGGCGCTCGAGATCCTGGTGGTGCGCCGGTTCCGGCGCTCCCCCCGGCTGATCCTGACGGTCGCCACCATCGGCCTCTCCCAGGCCCTTGTCGTGCTCAGTCTCCTGATCCCCCGCATCTGGGGTCAGACCCCCATCTCCAGCGCGGTCATCACCTTCCCCTGGCACGTGAGCTGGCGCCTCGACCCGGTGGTCCTCAACGCCAACGACCTGGTTGCGGTCATCGTCGCCGTCGCCTGCCTGGTGGGTGTCTCGCTCTGGTTCACCAAGAGCGACATCGGGATCGCCGTCCAGGCCGCGGGGGACCGTCGCGACCGTGCCTCCATGCTCGGCATCCCCGTCGGGCGGCTGCAGTCGGTCACCTGGGTCGTCGCCGGCGTTCTCTCCTTCGTGTCGATCTTCTTCCAGGCAGCCATCCTCGGCCTGCCGCTCGACCCGACGTTCGGATTGACCGCCCTGGTCACCGCGCTGGCCGCCCTTGCCCTGGGCAACTTCACCGAGCTGCCGGTCATCGCCGTCTCCGCGGTGGCGCTGGGCATCCTGCAACAAGGAGTGGCCTGGAACGACCCGACCAACCCCGCCCTCGGGCTCGCTGTGCTGGCGGCCGTCGTCTTTGCCGCCATCGTCGTGCGCCAACTCCTGGCCCATCGGCTCGATCGAGAGGCCGAGACGAGCCTCGCCCTTGCCGGCAGCGTGCGCGAGCTCACCCCTGCGAACCGGGCCCTTCCCGAGGTCCGGGCCGGGCTCCCCCTCGGCTCGGCCGTCGTCCTGGCCGCGGCCTGCACCGTGCCGCTCTGGTTCGGTGCCGGCGAGCTCATCCGGGGTTCGGCCCTGGTCGCGTTGGCCGTGGTCGGCTGCTCCGTCGTCGTCCTGACGGGATGGTCCGGGCAGGTCAGCCTCGGCCAGATGAGCTTTGCCGCCGTCGGCGCCTCCATCAGCGCGGTCGCACTGCTCGACTGGCACTGGGACCTCAGCCTGGCGCTCCTGGTCTCCGGGGCAGTCGCCGCCATGGTGGCCCTGGTCGTAGCCATCCCCACCCTGCGCCTCGACGGGATGTTCGCCGCCGTGACCACTCTCGCCTTCGCCCTGGCCGCCTCGGGCTACCTGCTCGTTCCCGAGGAGTTCTCGTGGATCCCCCAGGGGCAGCTCACGGTCCCCTATCTCTTCGGCTTGGCTATCACGTCGGAGACCGCCACCTTCGAGCTCTGCCTCGCCGTCCTCGTCCTGGTCCTGATCGCCATGCACGGCCTGCGGCACAGCCGTACCGGCCGCGTCCTTCGCTCCCTTCCCTCGAACGAGCGGGCCGCATCGGGCTACGGAGTCCACGTGGTGCGGGCCAAGCTCACCGCTTTCGCGCTCTCGGGATTCATCGCCGGGCTTGCCGGGTGCCTGTTCGTCGTGGTGAACCAGTCCTACCAGCAGACGTCGTTCCTGGTCCCGGCCAGCCTCATCGTCTTCACCTCGACGGCCGTCGGCGGACTGGGCTCCGCGCTCGGTGCCGTCCTCGGCGCCGCGATCGTGGAGGGCAGCACCGTCTACCTCCCTCCGAGCTGGCAGCTCTTCCCGTCCGCCCTGGGCGTCCTCATCGTGCTCATTGCCTTCCCGCGCGGCTTGGCCGGGCTGGTCTACGACCTGCGCGACAGCGCCGTGGCGGCGCTGTCCCGACGGCACCGATCAGAGGACGCTGCGGCACCGGGTGCCCCGCTGGAACCGGCGGTCACCCGATGACCGGCCGAGCCGTGAAGTTCGGCGCCGGCGTCTCACTTTTTCCCCTCGGTGTGCTGTTCAGCATCCAGCTTCTCGACCAGGCCACGCAGAGCGCCTTCAACGTGCTGACGCCGAACATACGCGACGCCTTCCACCTGACCAACGCCGGCATCCTGCTCATCGTGGCCATCGCCGGTGCCGCCGCGCTGGTCTGCACGGTGCCGATCGCCGTCCTGGCCGACCGATTTGCCCGGGTGCCCATCGCGCTGGTCGGCGCCCTCGTCGGTGCCGGATTCTCCATCGCGCTGGGCCTGGCGAACGGTGTGGTCCTCGCCGCCGTGATGCTGGCCGGCATCTCCATGGGGCAGGCCGTGATCTTCCCGACCCACAACTCGCTGCTGGCCGACTACTACCCGGTCGAGGCCCGACCCCGGATCTACTCGGCCCACCGCTCGGGCGTCAGCCTGGGCGCCATCGCCGGCGTGCTGCTCGGGGCGGGGTTGGCCGCCATCTGGTCATGGCGGGCTCCCTTCTTCGTCTTCGCCGTCCCCATCGTCGTGGTCGTACTGATCGGCCTGCGCCTGCACGAGCCGCCCCGTGGCCGACACGAACAGATCGAGCTGGAGCAGCAGATGCGCGGCTCGGAGTTGGGCGAGCCCGCACCGCTCGACGACCTCGCGCCGGGGGCCGACGCCCCGGTCGAACCTCCTCCGTCACTCGGGGAGGCCTGGCGGACGGTCTGGAAGATCGCCGTGTTGCGCCGCATCTTCTTCGCCCTTCCCTTCCTCGCCGCCTCCATCGCCGGCTTCACCTCGCTGGCCTCCCTCCAGTACCAGGAGACCTTTCATCTCGACGCCGTGCACCGGGCCTACCTGATTGCGCCCGTTCAGGTCTTCGATCTTCTCGGCCTGGCCGCCGGCGCTGTCATCGCCACCCGGCTGGCCAAGCGCGACATCGGGCTGGTCTTTCGGATGCTGGCCGTTGCTTCGGTCATCGCGGCCGGGTTCGCTGTCCTGTTCGCACTGGCCCCGAATGTTCCTCTCGCCTTCATCGGGAACGCCGGCATCGACGCCTCGCTGGCCATCGTGGGTCCCGGGGTCCTCGCCGGACTGTCGTTGGCCATCCCGGCCCGCGTGCGCTCGGTCGGCTTCTCCATCGGCGCGCTCTTCGTGTTGCCCGGGTTCCTCATCCTGCCGGTCATCGGCGCCATCGGTGACGCCGTCGGATTCCGTTACGGGCTGCTCATTCTCGTCCCCATCTTCGTGGTCGGAGGGTTGATCGTCGCCTCGGCGGGCGGCCTCATCGCCCGCGATGTCCAGAACGTCTGGACGTCCATGCGGGCGCGCGCCCAGATGCTCAAGGATCGGCGCGACGGTCAGCTCCCCCTGCTGGCCGTGCGCCAGCTGGCGGTTGGCTATGACGGGGTGACCGTCCTGCCCGGCGTCGACATCACCATTGCCGAGGGCGAGATCGTCGCCCTGCTCGGCACCAACGGAGCGGGCAAGTCGACACTGCTGCGGGCCATCGGCGGCATCGTCGAAGCCGACCACGGCGCCATCGTGTTCGACGGCCGCGACATCACCCATCTGCCGCCCGACGAGATCGCTCGCCTCGGCGTGGCCCAGGTCCCCGGAGGGGAGGGCATCTTCCCCAACCTGCGCGTGGACGACAACCTGCGGGCCGCGGCCTGGCAGGGTCGGCGCCGCGGCGAGCAGGACAGCGACATGCTCGAAGAGGCATTCGCCGCGTTCCCGACGCTGGCGCCGCGCCGGGTCGAGCGCGCCGGCAATCTCTCCGGCGGGCAGCAGCAGATGCTCGCTCTGGCCATGGCCACCATCACTCGGCCCAAGCTGTTCCTCATCGACGAGCTGTCACTCGGCCTCTCTCCCATCGTGGTCGAGCAGCTCCTCGGGGCCATCGAGACCATGCGGCAGGCCGGCACGGCCATCCTGCTGGTCGAACAGTCGATGAACGTCGCGGTGTCAGTGGCTGACCGCGTCTACGTCATGGAGAGTGGCCAGGTCCGTTTCACCGGCTCAGCCGAAGAGCTGGCCGCCCACCCGGAGCTCCTCTGGTCCATCTACGTGCAGAAGGCGTCCGAGTCCCTGGCCGCCCAGCCGACCCGTTCCCACCCGGGTGACCCGGCCCGTCACGAGCTCGATGTGCGGGGGGTGTCCCTCAGCTTCGGCGGCAACGCCGCCTTGAGCGACGTGTCGCTCCACGCCGGGCACGGCGAGATCGTCGGGATCATCGGACCGAACGGCGCCGGCAAGACGACCCTCTTCGACGTCATCTCCGGCTTCCTCCGGCCCGAAGTCGGCGTGGTCGAGCTCGCCGGTGTCGACGTGACGGAGCGCACTGCGGCGGCCCGGGCCCGCCTCGGCCTGGGCCGCTCCTTCCAGGACTCCCGTCTCTTTTCCGGCCTGACCGTGCGCGAGGCGCTCGCCGTGTCACTCGAGCGCTTCACCGACGTCGGCGATCCCTTCAACGCCGTGCTCCGCCTGCCCGCCCTGGTGCGGACCGAGGCTGCCGTGTCGGGCCGGGTGTCCGAACTGATGGAGATGTTCGGGCTGACCGGCTTCGCCGACAATCTGGTCAGTGAGCTCTCGACCGGTTCCCGCCGTCTCGTCGACCTGGCCGGCGTCGTGGCGTTGCAACCATCGGTCGTCCTGCTCGACGAGCCCTCGTCCGGCGTGGCCCAGCGCGAGGTCGAGGCGATGGTGGCGCTGCTGCGCAGCGTGCGCGACCAGCTCGACGCCACGCTCCTCGTCGTCGAGCACGACATCGCGTTCATTGCGGAGCTGGCCGACCGCCTGGTCGCCATGGACCGCGGTGGCGTCCTGGCCAGCGGCGCGCCCCGCCGCGTCCTCGAGACACCCGAAGTGGGCGAGGCCTTCCTCGGCTCTGATCCCTTGACCCTGACCCGCTCGGGATCGACCGCATCGAATCCGAGAGGTGACGAATGAGCGACCGTCCGTGGCCCAAGGTCAGCCGGCTCCGCACGGCGGGACCCGTCGTCCTCATCGTCGCCGCACTGATCGCCGCCGGCGTGGCCGCCACCGTCAACGAGCACAACGGCACACCTTCCTCCAACGCCTCCCCGACCACCACCCCGGGGCAGGTGGCGCGCACGGCCGTCCCCGTCACCTACGCGGCCGCGGCCAAGGCCGGAAAAGCGTCCGACTACGACTGGGGATCGCGCTGCGACCACAAGACCGGGCGCCTCGAGATGCCGACGGTCTATGCACCGCCTTGCGTCCCGGTGGCCAGAGCGGGCGCAAGCAACGGTGGCGCCACCACCAACGGCGTGACCGGCACCACCATCAATGTCGTCTACTACCAGCCACAGCCGGGCGGCCTGACCTCGGTCATCCAGGGCGCGGCGGGCACGCCGGCCCAGGGCCTGGCCACGGTCCAGGCCTACGTGGCCATGTTCAACCGCATCTTCGAGATGTACGGGCGCCACGTGAACCTCATTCCCTTCACGGCCTCGGGAGCGGACGGCGACCCGGTGGCCGCGCACGCCGACGCCATCACGGTGGCCGAGCAGGACCATGCCTTCGCCTCGATCAACGGTCCCGGCGAGACCAATGCCTACGAGGTCGAGCTGGCCCGCCTCCACGTGCTGTGCATGGCCTGCGGTGACTCGGCCACCTACGACCAGATCAAACAGGACGCTCCCTATCAGTGGGCCAACCTGCCCACGGCCGACACCTCCCTGTTCGAGACGGTCGACTACGTGGCTTCCAAACTCAACGGGAAGGACGCTGTATGGGCCGGGGACCCGACGATGCATACGCGCAAGCGCACGTTCATCGTGGTCAACGAGACCTCCGAACCGCCCGCACCGGGCACGGCCGAGCTGACCCAGGTGCTGACCCAGAAGCTTCGGGCCGGCCACGTCCGCATGGCCTCTCCGACCACGCTGAAGTACACGCTCGACCTCACCACGCTGCCCACGCAGGCGGCCACCGTGGCCGAGAAGCTCAAGAGCTCCGGTGCGACGAGCGTGATCTTCGCAGGCGATCCGATCATGCCCATCTACCTGACAAGGGCCTGTGCAGAAATCGGTTACTTCCCCGAGTGGATCATCACGGGGATTGTGTTGACCGACACCTCCGCGCTGGGGCGCTATTACACCCAGAGCGAATGGTCGCACGCCTTCGGCGTCTCCAGCCTGGCCGTCCCGGTCCCGATCGACACCGGTGACGCCTACCGGCTCTACCGCTGGTGGTACGGGTCGGGCACCCAACCCGCATCGGTGGCCGCCCCCGCCATCATCCCGCCGATCATGCAGCTCTTCGAGGGTGTCCAACTGGCCGGCCCCGACCTCGACGCCAATACCTTCGCCACCGGGCTGTTCCGCGCCCCACCCGCCGGGGGCGGGCCGACGACCTCGCTCGACGCCTACGGCTTCCAGGGTGCCGCCCCGCTCCCCAGCTACTCGTCGCCGGCCGACTACACGTTCATCTGGTACGACGCCACGGCCAAGGGCCCCGACGAAGAGGGAACGGTGGGCACGGGACTGATGCGCTATGTCAACGGGGGCGCCCGCTACAAGGCCGGCTCCGTTCCGAACGGTCCGGTGCCGATGTTCACCGTCGCCGGGTCGGTGACCAGTTACGACGCACCACCCGACCTCGCTCCGTCCTACGCAGCCTGGCCGGGCTCTCCTGCGAGCGGCGCCGCCTCCTGACCCTGGGGGTAGCCCCAGTACCCGGACACGTGTTGGCGGCATTCACATCGCGGCCCCAGCTCCGCATGCTGGACGAGTCCCGGGAAGGTCCCGGGTCAGCGAGGAGCCACGATGATCGTCACCCACGGCCTCACCAAGCACTTTGGCAACACCACGGCCGTCAACGACCTCTCCTTCTCGGTCACCCCCGGCGTGGTGACCGGCTTCCTGGGTCCGAACGGATCGGGCAAGTCGACCACCATGCGGATGATCATGGGCTTGGACCGACCCGACGCGGGCCAGGCCACCGTCTGCGGCGTCCTCTACGCCGAACTGCGCTGGCCGCTGCGCGAAGTGGGTGCCCTCCTCGACGCCAAGGCCTTCCATCCCGGCCGCAGCGCCCGGAACCACCTGATCGGCCTGGCCCAGACCAACGACATCTCGCTGAAGCGGGTCGATGAGGTCCTCGACGTCGTCGGGTTGACCTCCGTCGCCAACAAACGCGCCGGCAAGTTCTCCCTCGGCATGGGACAGCGGCTGGGGATCGCCAGTGCGCTGCTGGGCGATCCCGGTGTGCTCCTCTTCGACGAGCCGGTCAACGGGCTCGACCCCGAGGGCATCCGCTGGGTGCGCCACCTGCTGCGTGACCTGGCCGCAGAGGGACGCACCATCCTCGTCTCGAGCCACCTCATCAACGAGATGGCTCTCACCGCCGAACGGCTCGTGGTGATCGGCCGGGGCACGCTCATCGCCGAGACCACGGTGGACGAGTTCACGGCGGACAACAGCGCCGAGACGGTGCGCATCGTCACCCCCACACCCCAGCGCTTCGTCGCCACGCTGTCACGTGCGGGGGCTCGCCCCACCGTGAGCGAGGACGGATCCATCATCGTGACCGACGTGTCGGCGGCCGACATCGGCGAGCTGGCCGCCAAGGCCTCGCTGACCCTCCACGAGCTGACGCCCGTGCGCGCCTCGCTCGAAGACGTCTTCATGGAGCTCACCGCGGACTCCGTCGAATACCACTCCTCCGACCAGGGCCAGCCGGCCGATCCCGTCGCCGTCGCCGTCCGCTGACCCGAAGCAGCACCCGCACCCGCATCCGCACCCGAAAGGACCCGCCGTGACCGTAGCCATCGACACCGCCCTCACCCCCGTCCGCCGCGTCGACCGTGAGCGGGCCGGCCTGCCCCAGGCCATGCGCGCCGAGTGGACCAAGCTCATGACGCTGCGCTCGACCAAGTTGACCCTCGTCATCACGCTCGTCGTCTGCGTGCTCGGGACGTTCCTCAGCACCAACGGGGCCGGTCACCATTCGCGCAGCTGGTACCAGGGCTTCGACCCCACCAACGTGGCCCTCGGCGGGCTGGCCTTCTCCTCCCTCGTCATTGCCGTGCTGTCCGTGCTCTGCATGACGGGCGAATACGGGAGCGGCACCATCAGGGCCTCGCTGGCCGCCACGCCGCGGCGCTCCGTCTTCTACGGTGCCAAGGTGCTGGTGTTCGGCTCTCTATCGGTCGTCCTCGGCTTCGTCCTGTGCTTCTTGTCCTTCTTCCTGGGCCAGGCGATCCTCAAGTCCGGCGACGCACCCACCGCCACCCTGAGCACGCCGGGCGTCCTGCACGCGCTCATCCTCTCCAGCCTGTTCTTCGCCCTCCTCTCCCTCTTCGGCTTCGGCCTCGGAGCCATCATCAGGCACACGGCCGGCGCCATCACGACCTTCTACTGCTGCACCCTTCTCGACCGCGCTCATCCTCCAGAGCGTGGCCGGGAACCCCGGCCGGTTCACCCCTGTCATGATCTTCGGCAACTCGGTGGCCGCGGTCGTCCACCACGGCAATGCGCTCTCGAGCACCACCGGTTTCCTCCTCATGACCTTCTACACGGCAGTCGCAGTCCTGGCCGGTGGCGTGCTCCTGGCCAGACGGGATGCATGATGGTGCAGCAGACCGAGGACGACGGCGTTCGTCTACGAGTGCGGGGTAAGGAGATGTCGCTCTCCCTCACCGAGGAACAGGTGGCCCAGATCCGTGTGATCGCCCGCCGGGTCTGGCGCGAGCCCTTCACCGCCCGCCCCTGGTCCGAGCTCGGGTACTACCTGCTCTCGGGCGGGCTGGCCGTCGCCGGCCTGGCCTTCATCGGCGTCTCCATGGTCTTCGGCACCGTCCTGGCCATCACCTTCTTCGGCCTGGGTCTGTTGGCCCTGTCCCTGCGCAGCGCCCGGGGCTTCGGCGGTTGGCAGCGTGGTCTCTCCCGCTCCCTGCTCGGCCAGGACATCGAGGATCCCGAAGCCTTCGTGAGCCGGCCCGGTTTCCTCGGGTGGCTCCAGTCCACGGTGCGCGACCGGGTGGCCTGGCGCAGCGTCGGCTACCACGCCATCAAGGTGCCCTGGACCGTCCTCGCGTTCTACGTCGCCTTCAGTTTCTGGTGGGACGCCTTCGCCTGCCTGACCCACCCGCTGTTCAACGCCGGTGGCTCGGGCGCGCCCGTCTTCGGGCCGCTCCACGACATCTTCCACGCCGACTATCTCAGAGAGGGAGGCCCCGGGTTCGTCGACAACGTCGCGGTCTTCGTCACCGGCCTGGTGTACTTCTTCGCCGCCCCCTGGGTCATGCGCGGGTTCATCACGGTCGACCGCCGCATGGCCGGCGCGTTGCTCGGTCCCGACCCCATGGCCAGCCGCGTGCGCAGCCTCGAGCACGCCCGCACCCAGACCATCGATGCCTCGGCGGCCACGCTGCGCCGCATCGAGCGCGACCTGCACGACGGCACCCAGGCCCAGCTGGTCGCGCTGGCCATGCGGCTCGGCATGGCCAAGGAGAAACTGGCCGACGACGACGTCGACCTGGCCCGGGTGCGCCAACTCGTCGAGGAGGCCCACCGCGGCGCCAAGGAGGCCATCACCGAGCTGCGCGACATCGCCCGGGGCATCCACCCGCCGGCGCTCGACATCGGCCTGGGGGGCGCCCTGACCACGTTGGCCTCGCGCAGCGCCGTGCCCACCGAAATCTCCTTCGAGCTCGAGGCCCGGCCCACCCCCGCCATCGAGGCCATCGCCTACTACTGCGTGGCCGAGCTGCTGGCCAACGTGGCCCAGCACGCCCACGCCTCCCGGGCCTCGATCTCGTGCGCCCAGCAAGGGGCCTGGCTCCGCCTGGTCGTGCGCGACGACGGTCGCGGCGGCGCACAGCCCTCGACCATGGGCTCCTCCTCGAGCGGCCTCTCGGGCCTGGCCGAGCGCGTCCGGACGGTCGACGGCCGGCTCACCCTGGTCAGCCCCATCGGCGGGCCCACCGTCGTCACCATCGACCTGCCCCTCTCGGTCTGATGGACGGCGCTCTCCGCGTCGCCATCGCCGAGGACTCGGCCATCCTGCGCGACGGGCTGGTCCAGCTCCTGGTCGACCGCGGCTTCGTGATCACCGGCGCGGTGGCCGAGCCGGACGCGCTGCGGAACTCGGTCGCCGCCAACCCGCCCGACGTGGCGGTCATCGACATCCGCATGCCGCCGACCTTCACCGACGAGGGCTTGCGGGTCGCGCTCGAACTGCGCGCCCAATACGAGGGCCTCGGCATCCTGCTCTTCTCCCAATACATCGAGACCAGGTACGCCGCCGACCTCCTGGCCGACGACGCCGCCGGCATCGGCTACCTGCTCAAGGACCGAGTGGCCGACGTCAGCGACTTCGTCGAAGCGTTGGAACGGGTCGCTATCGGAGGTACCGCCTTGGATCCCGAAGTGGTCACACAGCTCATGGGCGCCACCCGGCGGTCCGACTCCCTCTCCGCCCTCACGCCGCGCGAGCGCGAGGTGCTCGGCCTCATGGCCGAGGGACGCTCGAACGCCGCCATCGCCAGCGCCCTCGTCGTCAGCGAGGGCGCGGTCGAGAAACACGTGGCCAACATCTTCGCCAAGCTCGAACCTCCCGGTGTCCGAGAAGGACCACCGGCGGGTGCTCGCCGTGCTGCGCTTCCTCGAGTCCTGACCTCAGGCCGACGCGCCGTGGGCGTCGTAGGGGACGCCGTTCGCCGCGGCCAACGCCTGTCCGGAGGCCAGCTGGAACGGGCTGATGCCACCGGGTTCCCAGGGGCCGACCGACCCCGCCTGGCGGGCGGCGGCCGACTTGGGCACCAGGTTGAATCTGGCCCGCAGATCGGCACACGCTCGATGGGCCACCGCGAACCAGTCCATCGTCAAGAAGTCGACGCTGTCGTGCCCCGTCTCGGTGTCGCGGCACACCGCACCCCGGTACATGGCGTCGGCCAGGCGCACCTCCATGTGCGGGCTGGACGAGAAGTGGCCCTCGGAGTGCTCGAAGAGTCCGGCGCCCGTCTCGAGGTAGCCCGTCTCGAACAGCGAGATGACCATGGCCAAGAGCGAGAAGGCGTGCAGGTCGTCGTTGGCCCGGGCGATGAGCCCGAACACCTCGACCTCGGACTCGACCGTCGTGCCGTAGTCGGCCAGCACGTGCAGCCAGTCGTGCTGGGTGAGCATCGGTGGGGCCGAGCCCGCGGTGCCGGGGAAGGCGAAGCCCCGGGCCTGGTACAGCTCCCAGACCTTGCGGCCGAGCGTGTCCGGGCCGAGCCACTCGAGGGACCGCCACTGCGCCGCCAACACCTCGTCGTCCTCGCAGAAGGCCCAGGCCGAGCCGAGCGGATGCGAGGCGTGGACGACGGCCGCCGCCTGCGACGCATCCCAGACCCCCTCGTACCCGTTGCGCGAGAAGTCGACCGCGGCCAGCCCCAGTGACCCGGCGGCGAAGTCCCGGGCCACGTCGACCATCCCGTCCTCCACTCCGAGCTCGGTCGCGGCGCGGGCGATGCCGAGCGCCACGTCCTCGGGGATGGGCCGGCGCACCAACGCCGCCAGCAACATGACCTGCACCATGCGCGAACGGAACTGGAGATCGCGTCGGGCGAACGACGCCGTGGCCTCGTGCACCGTCAGCACCGGCCGGCCCTCGAGCGTGACCTCGTGCTCGGTCATGGCGCTGAACAGCGCCACGATGAGACGCTCCTGGAGCGGGAGCAGGCCATCGCGCCCGGCCACCACCGACGCCACCGCGTCGGTCATCGACTGGGCCTCGGCGGCATCGGGCCGCTCCAGGTTCACGTCCTGCACGCTGGGCAACGGCACCGCCATCGATCGCGCAGAGTAACGGCGGGACCCCCCATGCGGTGCAGGCCCAGTGCGACGGGTCGTGACGACGAGGCGACCCTCCCCCGCGGCCAGCACCCCGCACGGCTCGCTCCTGCACCTCCCGTCCGGCCATCTGGCATCAGGCGCCGTCCAACCGGCTCATAAGCGGAGGAGCATCCGTCGCCCATTAGGCCGATCACCAGGGGTGCACCGCGGGGTGCACACCCGTTGCACGTCGATTTTCGCTCATTCCGCCACCAGGACCGACGAATTTCAGAGTGTGAAAACCGGGTGAACGAGCGCTGCGGCAGATAGAAAGGACGCATGGCGAAAGTGGTCCAGGGAGGATTCAGGGGCCGGAATGGTCCCGCCGTCGGGCTCGTCCTGGGGGCCGGCGGAGTCGTCGGCCAGGCTTACCAGGCCGGGGTGCTCGCCGCGCTCCAGCGCGAGACCGGATGGGACCCTCGCCAGGCCAGCGTCATCGTCGGCACGTCCGCCGGCGCCGTCACCGGGGCCGCCCTGCGCGTCGGCGTGCCCGCGCCCGACTTGGCCGCCTCGCTCTACGGCGTACCCCCGTCGCGCCAGGGCGGCGCCATCCTGCGCCACATCCTCCCGCCCGACAGCGGGCCGCTCCCCGCGCCCTCGGTCCTCTCCGTGCTGCGACCGTGGAACCTGCCCTCACCGGCGCTGATCGCCCGGGTGGCCCGCCGGCCGCTGGCCTTCCGCCCCGAGGTCGCCGTCTCCACCCTCATCCCCAAGGGACAGGTCGACATCACCGACCGGGCCCGCGGCCTGGACGACTTCGTGGGCGAGCGCTGGCCCGAGGGCCTGCGCCTCTGCGCCGTCCGCCGCAACGATGGTGCCCGGGTCGTCTTCGGCCGCGCCGGCGCGCCGCCGGCCCGCCTGGCCGAAGCCGTCCTGGCCTCGTGCGCCATCCCGGGCTACTTCCGCCCGGTCACCATCGGCGGCACCGAATACGTCGACGGGGGCATCCATTCGGTGACTAACGCCGACGTGCTCAGGGACGAGCCGCTCAATCTGGTCATCATCGTCTCGTCCATGTCCTCCGCCCACGGCAGCGCCGACGGCCTGCTCCGCCGCACGCTGCACCGCCGCATAGAGCACGAGGTGGAGAAGCTCGAGCACGCGGGCACGCCGGTCGTCTGCCTGGAACCCGAGAGCGAGGCCCGCCACGCCATGGGCCTGCGCGCCATGGCCGAGGACCGCAGCCCCCGGGTCATCGAGGCGGCCTTCGAGGAGACCCTGCACCGCATCCGCGAGACCCCGCTCCTGGGCACGCTGGGCCGGCCCAGCGGGCTCGCCGCCTCCGCCGTCTGATCCAAGCCGAGCACGCCGACCAGCCGGGCCGGGCGAGCCCGGTAGTAACGTGGTCGGGAGGGGGACAACGAAGGGAGGCGGTATGAGCCCTGACCGGTTGAGCCCCTTGGACGCCTCGTTCCTGCACATCGAGGACGACGTCTCCCACATGCACATCGCCTCCGTGGCGATCTTCGAGGGGCCCCAACCACCGTTCGCCGACGTGGTCGACATGGTGGAAGCCAAGCTCGACCTCGTGCCGCGCTACCGCCAGAAGGTCCGCTTCGTCCCCTTCGAGCTCGGCCGGCCCGTGTGGGTGGACGATCCCCACTTCAACATCGAGTACCACCTGCGCCACACCGCGCTGCCGTCGCCGGGCGGCGAGACCGAGCTGCGCAAGCTCGTGGGGCGGGTCATGGCCCAGCAGTTGGACCGGACCAAGCCCCTCTGGGAGATCTGGGTCGTCGAGGGGCTCGAGGACGACCGGTGGGCCATGCTGGCCAAGACGCATCACGCGCTGGTCGACGGCGTGTCGGGCACGGACCTGCTCGCCGTGATCATGGACCTGTCGCCCGATTCGCCGCACCCGGTGCCCGCCCGCCGTTGGGAGCCCGAGCCCGAGCCGTCCGGCGCCAGCCTGGCCCTCGAGGCGATCGAGAACATGCTGCGCTCGCCCTACGAGCAGCTGCGGGCGGCCCGGGCCCAGACCCGCTTCGTGCGCCGGATGGCCGGCCAGGCCCTGGAGGTGGCCGGCGGCCTGGTCGCCCTGGCCGGCCTGGTCCGACCGATGCCGCTCTCGAGTCTCAACGGGCCGCTCGGCCCGCACCGGCGCTACGCCTGGGCCTCCACCTCGGTCGAGGACATCAAGGCGGTACGCAAGGAGCACGGCGGCACGTTCAACGACGTGGTGCTGGCGTCGATCACCAACGGCTTCCGCGAGCTGCTCCTGTCCCGGGGTGAGGACACCGAGCGCGTCGTGCGCACGCTGGTGCCCGTCTCGGTGCGCAGCCGCGACGCCTCGGGCAGGGCCGTCGGTGACGGCACCTTCGAGAACAAGGTGTCCGCCATGTTCGCCGAGCTCCCGGTGGACATCGAGGACCCCATCCTGCGCCTCCACGTCATCACCGACCAGATGAAGGACCTGAAGAACTCGAAGCAGGCGGTGGCCGGTGAAGCGCTCACGTCCATGTCGGGCTTCGCCCCGCCGCTGCTGCTGGCCCTGGGCATGCGCCTGGCCACCCGGGCCGGGCAGCGCAACGTGAACACCATCACGACCAACGTGCCCGGACCCCAGTTCCCGCTCTACGCCGCGGGCCGGCGCATGGTGCGCGCCTTCCCCTACGTGCCCCTGGGCGGTCAGATGCGCATCGGCGTCGCCATCTTCTCCTACAACGGCGAGGTCAACTTCGGCATCACGGGCGACTATGACACCGTGCCCGACATCGACGTGCTGGCCGGCGGCATCGAGGACGGGATGGCCCAGATGCGCAAGGTCTGCCCCTGAGGGCCGATCGTCACCGGGGCCCGGCGCCCAGCCCCGGGATCAGCTCGACCTCGTCCTCGATGTAGGACTGCAGCCCCGACACGATCACCCGCTCGACGGCGCCCCCGACCAGGGGCACGCTGACCTTGAGGTCGCCCTCGACCCGCACCAGCGTGCTGGCCGGGCCGTCGGGCCCCGGCTCGAAGCGGTAGGTGCCACTGGCCCGCAGCCGGTCGGGGTAGTGGTCGGGCAGCACCTCCCAGCGTGAGCGGGCCTCGTCGACGAAGAGCTCGGTGCGGGTGATCCACGTCATCTTGGCCGGGTCGATCACCCGGCGGACCGCGCCCGAGACCGAGCCCACGAACGCGCAGTGCACCTCGAGCACGACCCGGTCGCCATAGTCCTCGTGGTCGACCACGCCGAGCACCGCGATGTCGTCACGGGTGGGCCGGTCCTCGTAGAAGGCGGGCGTGCCGTAGGCGGCGAGAGCGACGGCCGGCGGCACATCCACCGGCGCCGCCACGGCGATCTTCACGTCCTCATGCGGGCCGGGTGGAGGGTAACCCCAGCTTGCGGTGGTCCCAACTCACGGTGCGCTCGACATGGAGCGCAATCCCGACCCGCTTGTGCAGCATCGTCTCGATGAAGGGCTTGAGCTCCTCGCTGTAGGGCGCGTAGTAGCGCTCGAACACGCTGACGCCGAGCGCCCACAGCCGCTCGGGATCCTCGATGATCTCGGCCCGCCCCACCAGCTCCACCCCCCGCAGCTCCTCGTAGTAGTCGCCGTCCTCGAAGAGCAGGGTCAGCCGCGGGTCGCGCCGCAGGTTCTGCGCCTTCTGCGACTTGGCCTTGGTCTCGACGGTCACGAGCCCGTCGACGAACCCGTACCACATGGCGACCGCATGGATCGACCCGTCGGGCGACAGGGAACACATGGTCATGGGGCGCCGTTCGGCCACGAACGCGTCCACCTCGTCCGGCGTCATTGCAATCGCCTTCCGCTGGTTCACGCCATGGCCCATGGCTTCGGTCATCTGGCACCTCCCGTCGCGCGTCCCAGCGAGCGTAACCGGCTCTGAACAGGGACGGAGAGCCGAAATTTCATCTACAGCACACTTGTTGGTTGCAACGCTTTCACGACCCGTTCACCTCGGCTCCCTACGGTGGAGTCGATGGCAAGCGTGGATCAGACGATGCACACCGGCCGGGCACCCCAATCCACTCCCCGGGCCGAGCACTGCCATCACGGCCGGGAGAACCTGGCCGAGGTCATCATGATCCGACCCCCGCGCCCGACGCACAGCGGGTTGCTCGGGTCCTTGGTCACCATGGCGCGGGTCTTCGCCTCCCCGCGCGTCCAGGCGGCGTCGGTGCGATCAACCCCCCATCCACCGTCGTCGCCTGCCCCCCTCGTGTTCCGCATACCGCAAAGCCCGAACGACGCAGCCTGATCCCCTGGAGAGCGGCGTGACGACGACGGCGGCCAGCGGCCGCTCCCTGATTCCTGGGCCGGGCCGGGACAACCGGCCGCTCGTGCTCGTGGTCGACGACGAGGAGAGCTACCGCCAGGCCCTGGCCTCGGGCCTGACCCGCGAGGGCTTCACCGTGGAGAGCGCGGGCGACGGGCACGAGGCGCTGCGCCTCTTCCACCGGATCCACCCCGACCTCGTCCTGCTCGATGTGATGCTGCCCGACCAGTCGGGCATCGAGATCTGCCAGCAGATGCGCGCCCTCAAGCCGGTGCCCATCATCATGGTCACCGCCCGCGACTCCGAGGTCGACATCGTCCTCGGACTCGAGCTCGGGGCGAGCGACTACGTGGCCAAGCCGTTCCGCCTGCGCGAGCTGGTGGCCCGCATGCGCGCCGTACTGCGCCGCGGCGTGGCCGTGACCGAGCACCACGAGGAGGTGCTGTCGGTCGGGCCGGTGCGCCTCGACGCCGGCCGCCGCGAGGTGACGGTCGACGAGCAGCAGGTCGACCTGTCGCGCAAGGAGTTCGACCTGCTCGCCCTCCTGATGTCGCACAGCGGGCAGGTCGTGACCCGGGACTGGTGCATCGACCGGCTCTGGTGGGATCAGGAACTCACCGACACCCGCACGCTCGATACGCATATCAAGCGACTCCGCCGCAAGATCGAGCCGGACCCGGCCAACCCCCGCCACCTGGTCACGGTGCGCGGCGTGGGCTTCCGCTTCGAAGCCTGAGCGCCGAGCACGCCGCCCCGCTCCGCCCTACATTGAGCGGATGCAAAAAGGCGACACCGTCCCCGACTTCACCCTGCCCGATCAGACGGGCACCGATCGCACCCTGAGCGGCCTCCTGGCCGACGGCCCGGTCGTGCTGTTCTTCTATCCGGGCGCCATGACCTACGGCTGCACCAAGGAGAGCTGCCACTTCCGAGACCTCAAGGCGGAGTTCGCCGCCGTGGGCGCGCAGCCGGTGGGCATCAGCGCCGACCCGGTCGCCAAGCAGAAGCAGTTCGACGAGAAGGAGTCGCTCGGCATGCCGCTGCTCTCGGACCCCGACCGCACGGTCGCCGCCCAGCTCGGGGCCAAGCGCAACTTCGGCCCGCTCAAGACGAAGCGGGTGACCTACGTCATCGACACCGACCGCACCCTGCTCGATGTCATCAACAGCGAGGTCTCCATGTCGACCCACGCCGACAAGGCGCTCGCCCTGCTCAAGTCGCGCCGGGCCGCCTGACCGTCCCGACCATGCCGGAACGCACCGTCGTCATCAGCGGAGCCGCGTCGGGTATCGGCCGGGCCACCGCCGCCAGACTCGGCGCGGCGGGCTGGCGCGTCATCGGCATCGACCTGCGCGACACCGAGATCCTCGCCGACCTCTCCCGGCCCGACGGACGCGCCCGGGCCATCGCCGAAGCGACAGCGCTCGCCGCCGGGGACGGAACGCCGGGACCGGGCACGCTGTCGGGCATCGTCACCTGTGCCGGCGTAGCCGGCACGCCCGACCGGGCCGGCTCGCTGCTGTCGTCGGTCAACTTCTTCGGCACCGTCGAGCTGCTCGAGGGCCTGCGCCCGCTGCTCGTCCCCGGCGCCGCCGCCGTCGCCATCAGCTCCAACTCGACCACCGTGCAGCCGGCCATCCCGGCCGACCTGGTGGAGGCCTGCCTGAGCCGCGACGAGCAGGCGGCGGCGCGCCTGGCCGACGAACACGGCTCGCTCGCCGCCTACCCCGCCTCCAAGCTCGCCGTGGCCTACTGGGTGCGCAGCCAGGCCACCGGGCCGGACTGGGCCGGCGCCGGCCTGCGCCTCAACGCCGTCGCACCCGGCATGATCGACACCCCCATGGTGGCCGGCATCCGCGCCCACGCCGAGACGGGACCCATGCTCGACATGCTCCCCATCCCGGTGGGCCGGCCGGGACGGCCCGAGGAGATCGCCGCGCTCATCGAGTTCCTACTCGGACCCGACGCCTCGTTCTTTTGCGGCTCGGTCGTGTTCTGCGACGGCGGCAGCGACGCCGTGTTGCGCACCCGGGACTGGCCGGCAGCGTGGGACATCTCGGTGCGCGACTTCGTCCGCCCTCCTTCCTGACCGCCCGCCGGTCCTGGACCGGCAGACGGGGTCCGCCGGGCGGCCGTCCGGCGCTCTGACGCGGCGGCCACCCCACCCCCACCGTTCTCGACGGCGCGAGGGCCGACCGTAGGCTGCATCCGTGCCCGGCCGCATCCTCGTCGACACGACGCCGCTCAAGGAGAACCGCGACTTCCGGCTCCTCTTCACCGGGCAGCTCATCTCCATGCTGGGCAACCAGCTCACCGTGGTGGCCATCCCGTTCCAGGTGTACTCCATGACCCGTTCGTCGCTGCAGGTCGGCGCGATCAGCCTGGCCCAGCTCATCCCGTTCCTCATCGGCGCGCTCAGCGCGGGGCCGGTCGGCGACTCGGTCGACAAGCGGCGCATCATGATCTGGACCGCGGCCGCCTGCGTCCTCACCAGCGCCGGCATGGCCGTGAACGCCGCCCTGGCCCACCCGTCGCTCGCCGTGCTCTACGTGGTGAGCGCGTTGGCCGCCGGCTTCATGGGCTTCAACAACACCGCCCGCATGGCGGCCATCCCGGGCATGGTCGAGCGCCGCCACCTCCCGGCCGCGGCCGCCATCAACCAGATCGTCATGCAGGTCGGCGTCATCGTGGGGCCGGCGCTCTCTGGCCTGCTGCTCGGCATCGGGCTGCGCCTCGTGTACTCGCTCGACGCGCTGTCCTTCGTCGTGGCGCTCGTCGCCTCCGTCATGCTGGCGCCCATCCCGCCGCACGAGGGGGCGGGTCGCCTGTCGCCCTGGGAGTCGACCAAGGAGGGCCTGCGCTACCTGCGCTCGCGCCAGGCGCTCCAGGGCGTCTACATCATCGACATCAACGCCATGGTGTTCGGCCTGCCCCGGGCGCTCTTCCCGGCCATGGCCGAATCGGTCTTCGGTGGTGGCACCATCACGCTCGGCTTCCTCTACGCCGCGCCCGGCGTGGGCGCGCTGATCGGCGCCGTGACGACGGGTTGGGTGACCAACCTGCGCCGGCAGGGCTGGGCCGTCATCCTCGCCGTCTCGATCTGGGGCGCCGCCATCGTCGTGTTCGGTCTGGTCGACACGCTGTGGATCGCGCTGGTGATGCTGGCCATCGCCGGCTGGGCCGACGTGATCTCGGCGGTGCTGCGCAACACCATCCTGCAGACGACGATCCCTGAACGCTTCCGCAGCCGGATGTCCTCTATCCAGATGGCGGTGGTGCAGGGCGGGCCCAGGCTGGGCGACATGGAGTCGGGTGCGGTGGCGACGCTGACCAGTATCGAGTTCTCGGTGATCTCCGGTGGACTGGCCTGCATCGCGGGCGCCGTGGTCATCGCCTTCCTGCTGCCGGCGTTCCGCCACCATCTCGCCGGTGAGATCGACGACGTGCCCGTATGATCCGGCCGTGACCAACTCTTCTTCGTCTGCCGCCGACGCCGCCTCGACCTCCTCGACCTCGACCTCGACGTTCGCCGAGCCCACCTGGGGCGAGGTCGACCCGGCCGCCTTCGAGCGGATCGTCGTCCTCTCCCCGCACTTCGACGACGCCGCCATGGGAGCGGGCCACCTCCTCGGGAGCTACGCCGACACGACGGTGGTGACCGTGCTCGGTGGGCGGCCGCCGGCCTACCCCGACCCGCCGTCGGACTGGGATTCGTTGGGCGGATTCAAGGCGGGCGACGACGTCGTGGCCATGCGCCGGCAGGAGGACGCGGCGGCGATGGAGGTGCTCGAGTCGTCCTACCACTGGCTCGAATTCGCCGACCACCAGTACCTGGCGCCCCCGGACCGGCCCAAGCCCGAGGAGGTGGCGCCGGTGTTGGCGGCGACCATCGCCGAGCTGAACCCGACCGCGGTCTTCACGCCGATGGGCCTGGGCAACCCGGACCACGTGATGGTGCACGATGCGTCGCTACTGGTCCGGGCCGGCCAGTCCAGCCAGTCCGACCAGTCCGAAATCGAGTGGTTCTGTTACGAGGACCACGGCTACAAGCACATCCCCGGGCTGTTGGCCTGGCGGGTGGCCAAGTTGTTGCGCTCGAAGCCGTGGCCGACACCGGCGATCGTGCCGCACGTTCCCGACGAGGAGCGCAAGCGCCGGGCCATCTGGTGCTACACCTCGCAGATCCCGCCGCTCGAGCGGGATCACGCGCTGACGGCACGGATGGAGGGGCGGGTACCCGAGCAATTCTGGCGCCTGGCCCCGCCGCCCGCCGGGTGGGAAGGCATGGCCGACTTCGTCTGACAACCTCCGGCCGGCCGCGGTTGGACGCGGCGGCTGCGACGGGAGGGTGGTACGGGCGCGCTGACGGCCCGCCCGGAGAGCTCGAGCGGGCCGTCGCCGGGAACGGGGAGAGATCCCGGTGCGTCGAACGTCAGGCCATGACGGGCTGGGGTGCCACCTCATCGATCTCGACCGACTCCTCCTCGATGAGCTCGGGCGCCCGGGCCAGGTCCGCCTCGATGTCGGCCAGCGTCCCCGGCTGGCGGCGGTGCACCACGTAGAGCCACCCGGCCCCGACCGCCATGTAGCCAAGGAAGATGTAGGGGAAGAGGTTCACCGGCCACGCCGGCTGCGGGTAGAAGCTGCCGACGGTCGGAACCAGCAGGCACAGGATGGCGACGC
Source organism: uncultured Acidimicrobiaceae bacterium (assembly GCA_963840435.1). GTDB lineage: Bacteria > Actinomycetota > Acidimicrobiia > Acidimicrobiales > RAAP-2 > Bog-473. The sequence goes on from CAWIYY010000010.1 coordinate 512,935, forward strand.
CGGCCAGCACGACGTGCGAGCGCTTCAGCTCGCCCAGCTTCCGGAGGTACATCGGCGCGGCCACGGTGATGAGGTAGTACGCCACCAGGAACCCGAAGGCGGCCAGCGTGCCGGCGTCACCGAAGGCCGTGAGCGGGTTGGTGAAGATCATGAGGAACGTGGGCAGGGCGAAGATCATGGCGATGTAGACCGTCACCGCGACATGGGGCGTGCGGTTGGTGGCATGCGAGCGCCCGAGGTGGCCGGTGAAGATGCCGTGCCGGGCCATCGGGTACATGATCCGGGATCCCGCATTGAGGCAGGAGAGGGAGAGCGAGAAGAAGCTGACCATGGCGCCGATGGACACCGGGATCTTGAAGAACGACACCCCGTAGGCGTCGGCCAGGAAGTTGAGCGGTGCGCTCGACCAGCCCGCTCCGTAGTTGCTGGTGCCGGAGACCTCGACGTAGGCCATGAACACCATGAAGGCACCGGTGGCGATGAGGCTGGCGATGACCGCCTTGGGCACGTTGCGCTTGGCGTTCTTGGCCTCGCCACCGAGCGTGGTGGCACTCTCGAAACCGACGAGGGAGAAGATGCAGGCGACGACGGCCAGGCCCATTCCCCGCAGGTCGACGCCGCTGAGCGAGAGCTGCTTCGTGTCGATCTTGAACCCGTGCTTGAAGAGGATGACGAAGGCCAGGGCGGTGATGCAGGCCACCGAGGCGCCCTCGAGCAGGAGCGTGAGGATGGACGAGACCCGGATGTCCTTGTAGGCGATGAGCCAACAAGCCAGCGCGCTGATTGCGAAGAAGATCACCGGTGAGACGGTGGTATGGAAGCCAAGGGCCGAAATCAGCTGTTGGCTGAACACGGCGAAGCCGCACATACCTGCAACAGCGATGAAGAAATATGACCAGATCAACGTCCAGCCCGAGAACACACCGGCACTCGGGCCGAGGCCTTTGCCGGTATAGACGTACATGGAGCCGGCGGTGTTCGTCCGCTTGGTGAACTGGTTCAGGCAGAAGACGACGAAGAGCAGCATCACCGTGCCGAAGGCGTAGGCGAGCCAGGTCCCTTCGCCGGCACTGGCAAAGGCCAGCGGGATGATCAGTACGGCGGTCATGGTCGGCGAGATCAGGGCGACCGACTGGGCGAACAGGGCCGGGAACCCGAGCACGTTCCTGCGCAGGCCTGGGCCTTGGGCCAGGGCGGGGGTGTCTTTGGTGCCGGCGGTGGAGGTCATCGTCTGGTGCACTCCTTCTCTGACGTCTCTGGGTGGGGGTGTGGTGGAGCAGTGGAGGTATCGCGGCGGACGGCCGCCCTGAGGCTTGGGGCTTGGCGTTCGACTCGGCGAAGGCGCCGGGGCGGGGCGGTGGCCGGAGCCGGAGCCGGGTCGCCGGCGAGGAGGACGACCGGGAAAGGCCGGTCTGTGCTCGGTGGATCAGTCCGGGAAGGACTGGTCCTCGAGCAGGAGGTCTTCGTAGAAGGCGCCGAAGGGCCGTTCGGGGTGGCCGATGGCGATCTCGAGCACCCACAGGTTGGGGTTGGGGCGGAACGTGACCTCGGCCAACGGCCCGTCGTAGTGGGCCGAGTGGGGGAAGTCCGAGAGGCGGTGGCCCGAGAGGTCCATGTTGAGCGTCCAGCCGTAGCCGGCCGCCGTCTCGATGGCGACGTCGTAGAGCTCCTTGCCGTTGATCCCCGAGGCGAACCACGTATCGCGCACCTCGTCCCAGATCTGGCGGACCTCGCGTTTGGCCCGCAGATGATCGGGATCGTCACCGAAGACGAAGGTGTCGCCGGCGTCGCCCTCCGTGTCGCCGTAAATGGGCCCGATGTCGACGAAGAAGATGTCGTTCTCGCCGAGGACCACGCCGGGCTCCGATTTCTCCATGAAGTCCTTGGTCGTGTTGGACCCGCACCGCACGATGATGTGATGCCAGCCCCGCCGCATGCCCAGCTCCTTGAGGGTCTCGCGGGCGACGGCCTTGGCCTCCTCCTCCGCCATACCCGGTTTCACCTGGTCGGCGATCTGGTGCACCGCCTTGCGGGTGCGGGCCCTGACGTCCATCAACGCATCGAGCGAGAAGTGCTCGCCGGTGCCCTCGAGCTCGGTGGCCAACATGGTTGTCATGCAGTATCCCTCCGTATCGGTCGGTGGTCGGTGGTCGGTGGTCGGTGGTCGGTGGTCGGTGGTCAGTGGTCAGTGATGGAGTTGCTGAAGAGCGGATGGTTGCGAAAGTCGTTGGGGGCGTCGGCCGCGACCACCAGCACCTCGGCCGGCCCTCCCTCGGCACCCAGCCGGTGCGGGCGATTGGCGTCGAAATGCGCTGTGGCCCCCTCCTCGATGAGGTGGACCGCACCGTCGAACTCGAGCCGCAGCCGGCCACGCACGACGTAGATCCATTCCTCGCCCCGATGGCGAGCCGGTTCGGGTGGCTCGCGGTCTGGGCTGATCGCGATGTGCAGGCCCTCGAGGGTGCAGGACCCGGGAAAGCCGCTGCAGGGCGCAATGCTCAACCCGTTGGCCACGTGGACGGGGCCGCCGGGCGGATAGGTGGCGATGGCGGGTGCGCCCTTGCGCTCACCCAAGAGGGTGCTCATCGAGACCCCGAGGGCCCGGGACAAGGCGAGGAGGGCGGCCACCGAGGGCTGGCGCTCCCCCGACTCGAGGCGGGAGAGGTGGGGCGTCGAGAGCTCCGCCCGCTGCGCCAGTTGGTCGAGGGTCAGCCCGGCCCGGTTGCGCTCCTCGCGCAGGCTCTCGGCGATCGACGACAGGGCTTCTTCGAGCTCCATGTCTCGATCATGGGGCCGACTTGTCTCTTAGGCAAGAGATCTTGCCAATGTTTACGAGTCGGAAACGCGGGCGAAACGGTGTGGTGATCCGTGGCGACCGGCGATTCGAGACCGGCGGCCACCAGGTCGGCGAAGCGGTCGAAGACCAGGTCACGGACGTTGGCCAGCTCGCCCCCCTGAACGGCGGACCGGAGTTAACATGCTCGAAACAGAACTGGACGGAGCGCGGAGGATGTTCGAACGGATCTTGCTCGCCCTCGATGACTCGCCGGCCGGCGACGTCGCCACCGCCTTCACCGGTGCGCTGGCGCAGCGGGCGGGCGCCGGGACGTCGGTGCACGTCCTCCACGTCAACGAGCGTCTCGTCGGCGGGCGCGGCGTGACGTTGCACACCCGGGAAGAGGCGATCGACTTGGTGACCGCCGCGGTCCGTCAGCTGGCCGGCGCCGGCGTCCGGGCCGGGGGGTCGGTGTGCGTCGCGCCGTACCGGGGCGTCCCGGAGCGGATCGTGGCGGTGGCGGCCGAACGGTCGGCTGGAGCCATCGTCCTGGGCTCGACCCGGCGCCGCCGTTGGGAGCGCTTGTTCTCGACCCAGGTCCGTGAGCGGACGACGAGGCTGACCTCGCTGCCGGTGCTGGTGGCGCCGGCGCCCCTCCAAGTTGCGGCGTCGCTCGGGATCGGCGAGCTCGGGGACGGGAGCTTGGACCGGATGCTCGACTCCCTCTTCAACCGCGTCACGTAGCCACCCGCCGGCCCGCCACCCGCCGGGCCGCCACCCGCCGGCCCGCCACCCGCTGCCAACCGCCGGCCACAACGACCTCCGCCATCGCCTCATTTCGTCGCTTTCACAAGGGACGGACAACGAAGACATGCCGTTCGCCCCTACCGACTGCGGCACCCGGAGCGCACCATTGCTCGGTGGTCATGTACGTAGACCTCCTCACAAGGGCCCTTGGCACAGGCGAGGCCAGCTGCAAGTCGAACGACGTGTTGCTGGCCGACCTCGTGGACTCCCGGGCCAGGCTTCGAGACGTGGATGGTGGTTCCACGAACTCGGCGGCAGAAAGCCTGGCCCGGGAACTCTCCTACGACGGTGCCCTCATCCGTTTGTGTGAGGCACTGTCCGTCCCGGCCTCCGCTGCTCGATTCGCCAACCCGACCCAAGAACGCCAGCGCCTCGAATTGGAGCTGGCCGAGCTGGGCGTGCCTTTCAACGAACCGGCGGCCAACGTCCTGTTCTGACCCCCGGACCTGGCTGGCCCGGACTGAGCCGGCCGGTGCGCTACGGCCCCGACGGCCGCCCTGGGCTTTCTGATCCTGTCCCCGGCTGCTTCTCTGATCCCGAATCGGGTCCCGGTGCGTGTGCCGTGCCCGGAGCCATGCCCTTGGCTGTGGCCGTGCCCATGCCCTCGTCACCGATGGGCAAGACGTCGAGGAAGTCGATCAAGCCGGTGATGCGCAACATGCGCCGAACGAAATCGCTGGGCGACGCGATGTGCAACGTCATCCCCGACGCCGCCGCGCGCCGCCGTTCGACCGCCAGCACGGACAACCCCGTGGGATCGATGTAGCTGAGCTCGGAGAGATCCACGGTCAGTTCGGCCACCCCGCTCTGGTTGACGAGCGACAGCTGTTCCATGAATGCACCGGCGGAGGCAACGTCGAGTTCACCTCGGAGCGAGAGGTACGTGCAGTTCTCCCCCTCCCGGAGCCGGATCTCCAATTGTTGGGAAGCGTGATCCATGGCGCGCGACGCCTTTGCCCCTCTCCAGCACACGCGCGACGGCTGGATTTTGCACCCCCCGCTCAGTGCTCTCTCGTCATTGTGCGACCCATCGAGCGGAGAAGCAAGGACCGTTGCCCGTCGACTCTCGGTAGAGTCGGTTGCGGTGGCCAAGGACGATGAGCGCTCCGTGGAGGTCGACGGTCGTGAGGTACGCATCTCACGGCCGGACAAGGTGTACTTCCCGGCGCTCGACGCAACGAAGTTCGACCTGGTCGGCTACTACCTTTCCGTCGCCGACCACCTGCTAAACACCGCGGGCGGGCGACCGGCGATGCTGCAGCGCTTCCCCGACGGCGCCACGGGCAAGTCCTTTTATCAAAAACGCATTCCCGCCGGAGCGCCTTCGTGGCTGGAGTCGACGACGGTCGCCACGCCGAACGGAACCGAGTCGAACGCGCTCGTGGTCGCCGACATCGCCCACGTGCTGTGGGCGGTGAACATCGGGTGCATCGGATTGCACCTGTGGCCGTATCGAGCAGCGGACCCGGACCACGCCGACGAGCTGCGGATCGACCTCGACCCGGTCAAGGGCATCGGCTTCGAAGAGGTACGGACGACTGCTTTGCGCTGCCGTGACCTCCTCTCGGAGCTCGGCCTGCGGGGCTACCCCAAGACGACGGGGAGCAACGGCCTGCACGTGTACCTGCGGCTCGAGCCCCGTTGGGATTCGATCGCGGTGCGGGCGGCGGCCGTCGCTCTGGCCCGAGAGCTGGAACGACGGTATCCCGAAGAGATCACCGCCAACTGGTGGAAAGAGGAACGGGGAACCCGGGTCTTCGTCGACTTCAATCAGAACGCACCTCACAAGACCGTGTTCGGAGCCTGGTTCGCCCGCCCCCGCACGGGCGGACAGGTGTCGACCCCCTTGACATGGGACGAAGTCGAGACCGTCGTCCCCGACTCGCTCACCATCCGCTCCGTGCCCGACCTGGTGGCCGAACGGGGCGACCCCTGGGCCGACATCGCGACGTCGCTCCAGTCGATCGAACCCCTCCTCGAGATGGCGGCCCGGGACAAGGAGTCCGGCCTGCACGACGCCCCATGGCCGCCGCAATACCCGAAGATGCCCGACGAGCCGCCCCGGGTGGCGCCGAGCCGCGCCAAGAAGCCGGACGAGACGGCGTAGGACGGGACGGAAGAGCCGGAAAGATGGCAATGGAACCGCTCGACGCACTGAACCGCATCGCGTTCCGCCTGGAACGAAGCGGCGCCGACACCTACAAGGTGCGGGCCTTCCGCCACGCGGCACGGGCCATCAAGACCGTGCCGATCGACGAGCTGACCACACTGGCCGAGGCCGGCCGTCTCCAGACGATCGAAGGTGTCGGGAAGTCGACGGCCCAGGTCATCGCCGAGGCGCTCCGTGGCGAGGTTCCGTCCTACCTGGCCAAACTCGACGCGTCGCCGGACGACGGCGACCTCGTGCTCGACGAACCTGCGGCGTCGCTGCTCTCATCGCTCCGGGGCGATTGTCACTCTCATTCCGATTGGTCCGACGGTGGCAGCCCGATTCTCGAGATGGCCGAGGCGGCCCGGGACCTGGGGCGCGACTACCTGGTGCTGACGGACCATTCGGCCCGGCTGACTGTGGCCCATGGGCTCAACGAGGAGCGCCTCCGTGACCAGCTCGAAGTGGTGGCCGACGTGAACGAGCAGTTGGCGCCGTTCCGGCTCCTGACCGGGATGGAGGTCGACATTCTCGAGGACGGGTCGTTGGACCTCGACCCCGACATGCTCGGCGAGCTCGACGTGGTCGTGGCGAGTGTCCACTCGAAGTTGCGGATGGATGCCAAGGACATGACGGCGCGCATGGTGGCGGCCATCGAGAGCCCGCACACGGACATCCTCGGGCATTGCACGGGACGCCTCATCACCGGCCGCGGCCGGCCACAGTCGTCGTTCGACGCCGAGGCCGTCTTCGCCACGTGCGCCCGCACGGGCACCGCCGTCGAAATCAACTCCCGGCCCGAGCGCCAGGACCCGCCCGAGGACCTCCTGCGACTTGCGGTCGAGTTGGGGTGTTCCTTCGCCATCGACACCGATGCCCACGCGCCCGGGCAGCTGGAATGGCTCGGACGCGGCTGCCGCAACGCAGTGGTCGCCGCGGTGCCGTTCGAACGGATCGTCAACCGGGGATCGGTCGACGAGCTCATGGCCTGGGCCTCGTCCCACGAGTCCGGGAACGGTGCTTGATGACACTCTCGCTGCCCGTCGTCCCGCCCGTCTCGCCCATGTTGGCCAAGCTCACCCGCGACCTGCCCCGGGCAGAGGGCCTCTATTACGAGCCAAAGTGGGACGGCTTCCGCTGCATCGTGTTCAGGGACGGCGACGAGGTCGAGTTGGGCAGCCGCAACGAGAAGCCGCTGACCCGCTACTTCCCCGAACTCGTCGACGCCCTCCGGCGTGAGCTTCCGACCCGATGCGTCCTCGACGGCGAAGTGGTGATCGCCGGCTCCAACGGGCTCGATTTCGACGCGCTGTCCCAGCGCATCCACCCGGCCGAGAAGCGGATCCGCCAACTGGCCGAGGCTACCCCGGCCTCGTTCGTCGCCTTCGACCTGTTGGCCCACGACGACACGTCGTACATGGAGACGCCCTATGGGACGCGGCGGTCGACGTTGGAGAAATTGCTGAAGAAGTCCTCGCCGCCCGTGCACCTGACTCCGGCTACCCAGGATCCCGACGTTGCCTCGGACTGGTTTTCCCGATTCGAAGGAGCCGGACTCGACGGCGTCGTCGCCAAGCCGACCGATCTGCATTACCTGCCCGACAAGCGGGTGATGCTCAAGGTGAAACACCAACGGACCGCTGACTGCGTGGTGGCCGGATTCCGCACGCACAAGGACGGTGCCGGTGTCGGCTCGCTCCTGCTCGGCCTCTACGACGCTGAGGGGACGCTGCATCATGTCGGCGTCGCCTCGGGTTTCAGCGTGGCCAGGCGCCGCGAGCTCGTCGACGAGGTCAAGCCCTACCAGGCCAAAGCGCTGGACGGGCACCCGTGGGCCGGCTGGGCCGAGGCTCAGGCGTCCGGCCGTGCCCCCGGCTCCATGAACCGCTGGAACGCCGGCAAGGACATGACCTGGGAGCCCTTGCGGCCCGAGGCGGTGTGCGAAGTTTCTTACGACCACCTCCAGCATGATCGATTCCGCCACGCGACCTCGCTGGTGCGCTGGCGACCGGACCGTGAACCTTCCTCCTGCACGTACGACCAGCTCGACACGCCCGTGCCGATGGTCCTGGCCGACGTCTTCGGGACGTCCGCCACTTAATCGACCTTGGAATCCGGAGAACGTGTCCCGGATCCCGTAATGCGCTCGGTCGAGGCCAACCATTCACCTAGTGCATGGCACGTTCACCGATGCACAGCCCCGGGCACCCATCTCGACCGGCCCCGCAGACCCCGCCGGCCCCGCCGACCCCGCCCACTTCCCCTTCCCCCTCCCTCGAGCCGGTCGGCCCGCTGACGACGGCCGAGGTGGCCAAGCTCGGGACCGACTCGCTGATGGAGATGGCGGCCCAGGCCTTTCGGGTGCGCTGCTCGCAGGACGCGGTGCTGGCCAGCGTCTGTGGCGAGCTGGACCGGCGCCAGGACTGGCGGGCCACGGGGGCCACCTCGCTCGGGGCCTGGCTGGTCCAACAGCTCGGGGTCTCCGACGCCACGGCCCGGGCCTACGCGAGAGTGGCCGAGCAGGTGGGCGACCTGCCCCATCTGGCCCAGGGCCTCTCATCGGGGCGGCTCAACCTCGACAAGGTGCGCTCGGTGCTCGGCGTCGCTTCGCCCAAGAGCGAGGCGGGGTGGGCCGAGGCGGCCGCTGAGCTGTCCTTTCGGGACCTGGTGGCGCTGGTGCGTTCGGAGAAGCTCCCCTCTCGCCCCTCTGACCTGCTCGACGAGGAGCGGCGCTCTGTGCGCTTCAACGACACCTTGCGCACGGTGGTGGCCCAGTTGCCCCCGGTCTCCTACGCCGCGGTGCGCGCTGTGCTCGAGCGGCGGGCCGAGCAGATGGGCTCAGACGGCGAGACCCCCCTCGACCAGCGCCTGGCCGACGCCCTGGTCTCCCTGCTCGGCTCGGAAGGGGGTCAGGGCCCGGGCTCCTCGAGGGTTCCCCTGGTGGTGGCCCACGTGCCCTTCGAGGTGCTCTCCGATCCTGCCTCTGAGCTCCCAGGCGAACTCGAACGGGGCGGGCTCATCAGCGCCGAGGTGGTCCGGCGCCTGCTCTGTGAGGCCGACCTGATCGTGGCCCTCGACGACGCACAGGGTCACACCATGTACGAGGGCCGGGCCCGGCGCTTTCCGAGTGAGACGCAGCGCCGTGAGATCTGGCGCCGTGATCGCCACTGTGTGTTTCCAGGCTGTGCCAACGTGCTCTTCACCAACTGCCATCACCTGAAGCGCTGGAGCGACGGCGGACTGACCGACCTCGACAATCTGGCCCTCTTGTGCAAGCACCACCACGATCTGATCCACACCAAGGTCTGGTCGATGTCAGGCGATGCCAACGTCGAGCTGGCCTTTGTCGGTCCGACTGGCACGGTCATGACGACGCGGCCGTCTCGGCTCTGGGCCCAGGTCAGCGACCCCAAGGTGATGGCCGAGCGGCGGGCGGCGCTACGGCGGAGCGCTGACGCCAGGCAGGGCGAGGGGGCGACGGGCGGGGACGCCAACCCGACCTCGGGTGCCGACGATCGGGGCGGTTAGTCGCCCAGGAGGTCGCGATCCGCCGCCAGTTCGGCCCGGACCGCAGCCTCCCAGAAGCCGATAAACCCTTCGCCGTCGCTCTTCGACACCAAATCGATGAAGGACTGAGGTACCCGAGACGAGCCGTCGCCTCCTGCGGCGCGGGCGTACCACGCGTGCTGACAGCGCTGCTCGAGAGCGACCGCGCGCTGATGGACCGCGCGGGCCGATCCACCCAGAACGAAGACGCCGTGTCCGGCCAGCAATGCCGTCGCGGCGTCGCCCATCTGAGCGATCGCTCGAGCTGCACTGTTGGCGTCGTTGACTGGGCCGTCGTACTCGTCAACCAACGTGAGCGTGCCGCCACCAAGCGCTGAGCTCTGGTCCAGAATTGGAGGCAACTCTCCGATGTCGGCCCACACGGTCCCGAAGAGCGGGTGGTTGTGCACCGCCCACGTCACGTCGGCCCGCGCCTTGTGCAGCTCGAGATGGAGCGGAATGCCGAGCGGGACGGGCCAGTCCCCTTCGAGGACTTTCCCTTCGAGGTCGATACGCAGCACGTGAGATGGCCGCAGTTCCGCCCACGTCAGCAGCCATGGGTTGCAGAGCAGGGTGCCGTCACCCAGGCTGACCGTGATGTGTCCGGCCAAATGGTCGTTGTAGCCCTCCCTCCACAAGGCCCACGCGAGGACCACGAGCTCCTCGCGCAAGGTGAGGTCGGGCATCAACTTCTCCGCGGTGGGGATGAACATGTCGCTCCTCTCAGCTCGGAAGAACCGGGTCGGGCAAAGGATGGCGGTAGAGCGCAGCGGCGTTCTCGCAGCACATGGCTCGGAGCTCTTCGGTCGGGATGTGTCCCCAACAGTCGGCAATGACCTGCTGGGTGTCGGGCCAGGTTCCGTCTCCGTGCGGATAGTCCACCTCGACCATGATGTTCTCGACCCCGATGGTGTGGCGGGTGTCGATGGTGGACGGATCGTCGAGTGTGCAGAACCAGAAATTCCTTCGTAGCACCTCTGCTGGACGGATCGGCCAACCCTTGCCGTAGCCGGAGCGGTCGACCATGTTCTCGAGGCGATCATGCAGCATGGCCACCCAACCGATCCCTCCCTCACTCATGGCGATCTTGAGGCTGGGATACCGCAGGGGGTATTCGGACCACAGCCATTCTGCACACGCAGTGAGTGAGAGCTGGCCGAAGAGGGTGGCACCGATCTGGAGCGGTGCGCCCCCGGCAGGACCGCTCTCAAGACCCGAGCTGCCGACGTGCAGTGAGACGACCATGTCCGTCTCGATCACCGCTGCCATGATCGGATCCCAGTGGTCGCGCTCCCAGAGTGAAGGGAGGCCGATCGCGTGAGGACGCTCAGGAAACGTGACGGACGTAAAGCCGCGCTCTGCGTTGCGCCGGATCTCCTCGGCAGCCAACTCGGGGTCGGCCAGGTACGTGATGCCCAGCGGCACGATCCGCTCCGGGTGCGGTGTATGCCACTCCTCGAAGAGCCAGTCGTTCCAAGCCCGGATACAGGCAAGACCCAACGGACGGTCAGGGGCATCGAAGAACACGCGCCCGCAGAACCCTGTGATCTGGGACGGGAAGTTGACCGACGCCCAGACTCCGTTTATGTCCATGTCCCGTACCCGGGCCTCGACGTCGTAGCAACCGGGCCGCATCTGATCGAAGCGGAAGGGCTCGAGGCTGTAGCTCTCGGGGCGGCGCCCAGCCACTGCGTTCATTCCAACCTGGGTGTAGCGCTGGCCCTCGAACTCCCACACCTGGTGACCCTCGTCGGTCTCCACAATGCGTGGAGCTCTCTCGACCAATCCAGCGGGAACCCGGCCTTCGAACATGTGGGCGGGTTCCACCACGTGGTCGTCCACCGAGATCACGGTGTACCGGACAGCCCTGGGCTCGGGCTCGGGGAGGAAGAGGTCGGTCAGGTCGGTCGTCGACACCATATGAATACTCTGCCCGACTGGCGTTGTTGCCGCGCTATCGGCATCCCGCGAGGCGATACTGGGAACACTGGCACCCGACCAAGGAGGCGGAGTGATCGCGCTGCTCGTTGTCCTGACATTCGTCGTCTTGTTGCTCGGAATCTTGGTCGCGGGCTTGCTCCGCAGCCACGCCGACATCCTCCGGTCACTCCACGAGTTGGGGGTCGGGGTCGGGGACCCGGCTGCGCCGGGCGTACCGACCGTCCCCGTCGAGATGTCCCCAGGACCAGCCGGAATGACCCTGGGTCCTGCTCCGGCCATTGCGGGTCTGACGCCCTCGGGAGACGCCCGTGCGGTGGCTGTCGACAACAGTGACCGGTTGACGCTCCTGGGTTTCCTGTCGTCGGGTTGCCAGTCCTGCGCTGGATTCTGGGAAGCCCTCCAGCAACCAGACCGTCTGGACCTGCCCGGCGGAACCCGGATCGTCATCGTCACCAAGGGACCCGAGCTGGAGATCACGCCACAGGTCCAGGCGCTGACCAGCGGGCAGATCCCGGTTCTGATGTCGACCGAGGCCTGGCACGATTACCAGGTCCCGGGTTCTCCTTTCTTCGTCCTGGTCGACGGTGCGACCGGGCAGAAGGTGGGCCAGGGCGTGGCGGCGCAGGTCGGCCAGCTCGTTGATCTCGTGCGCCGGGCCCAGTCGGAACGCCGGCCCAGCGGCGGTCGTCCTGCACCCGACCCAGGACTCGACGGGCCGGCCCGTGAACTGGCCAACGACGACGCCCTTCGCACCGCGGGCATCCTTCCCGGCGACGCCAGCCTCTATCCGCGCTCGTTCGAGGACGTCTTCCCCTACACGGTCACCGGATCTCAGTCATCCCACTGATGGCAGTCATCGAGGCGCATGGCATTGCTGCATCGTTACCGAACGGCTTCGAAGGGCGCATCTTCGTGCGGGCTGTATCTATAGGCACCGCCTATGCGGTCGCCCAATTCGCCACCTTCCCCTTACCCGACGACGTCGGCGACTTCGGCGGCGGGGCCGTCAACCTGATGGGGCCCGGCGACGTCTATGTCACCCTCTTCGAGTACGGACCTGAAAGCCTGGGCAAGCGGTTGTTCGCCCGCCAGGGTCGGCCGACCAGCTTCGGCCCGGACGACTTCTCCCCGATGACCCTGCGTCGCGGGCTCGGTGGTCAGTCGGGCACACAGCGGTTCTTCACAGAGTCGGATCGGCCGTTCTCCTTGTACGCCGTGCTCGGCAGCCACGTGCTGCGGAGCACACTGGTCCCCAAGGTCAATGCGCTGCTGGCCTCCATGACCCTCAGCCCACCAGCGTTCGCTGGCACGACCCAGTCCGCGCAGAGGCCGATGTGGAACTAATCGGACTCTACCTGATCGGTTCGGCATTGCTCCTTCTGGCGGGTGCCGCTAAGGCACTCCGCCCAGGCGATACCGCCCTCGCCCTGGCCCAGATCCTCCCCGGGCAGCTCCGGCTCCGAGGGCTCGTTCGCATCGGCGCCGCCGCCGAGGCCATTGTCGGTCTGGCGGCGTTCGTCCTGCCCCGACCGCTCCCGGCCGCACTGGTCTGCGCCTCTTACCTCGTCTTTGCCCTCTACGTGGCATACGTACGCCACCGTCACGGCGTCCTGGCGACGTGCGGTTGCTTCGGAAAGACCGACACTCCTGCGACGTGGCTTCACGTGATCGTCAACCTGGTCCTGGCCGCGGCCGCAGGCTCCGTCGCAGTCCGAACGACTGGTTCGTCCACACTTCACTCCGTCCTGACGACGCAACCGTGGGCCGGCCTGCCGTTGCTCCTCGCCAGTGTGGTTGGGCTCTGGCTCACCTACCAGGCGTTGGAGCTCCTCCCGTCCCTCGACACGGCTCGGCGTCGCGTCGCGGCCGGTGCAAAACCATGACCCTCTCGACCGCCCTGGTCGAACGGTCGTCCGGGTTTCTCGAGCGCCGACTGTCCCGTCGAAGCGTGATCAACCGATCGGCCTTCGTCGGGAGCGCGGTCGCCGTCGGGGCCGGCCTCGACCTGGCGCTGAAACCCGGGACGGCCTACGGGCAGATCTGCGAGTGCGGGAACGCCGGATGCGGCTGTGGCAGCACATGTTGTTCGGGCTTCACGGACTTCTGCTGCAGCGTCACCGGCTTCAATTTCTGCCCAGCCAACACCATGATGGGCGGCTGGTGGATGGCCGACAACAGTTCCTACTGCGATGGACCCCGCTACTACATGGACTGCAATGCAACCTGCGCCTGCGACAACGGCTGCAGCGACGGCTTCCCGTTCTGCGAACCCGGTTGTGACCTCACCGGAGGCTGTGGCTGCGGGCCGAACGGGTGCGACTCGTTCCTCACCAGCTGCCTCCAGTTCCGGTACGGCCAGTGCAACCAGGACGTCGCGTGCATGGGCCGGATCGTCTGCCGGGTCGTCGCCTGCGTTCCCCCCTGGACGGTCGACCCGACCTGTACGACGGCCGTAGCGGTCGACAACGGCACGGCCGAGCAGAACGAACCCTGTTGGACTCCGGCTCCGCCCTGTCCCACGAACACCCCGACCAACTGCCAGACCGCGACGATGCTGCCGAGCGGTGATGGCGGCGGCTACGGCGTCATCACCAGCTTCGGGAAGCTGTTCACGTATGGCGACTTCGTCTCCGAAGGGGACGCGTCGAACCTCACCCTCAGCGCACCCGTCGTCGCGGCAGCCTTCTCGTTGGCCGGGGGTTACTGGTTCGCCGCTACCGACGGCGGCGTCTTCGCGTTCGGCCAGGCGCCCTACAACGGCTCTATGGGCGGCAAACCGCTCAACGCCCACATCGTCGGCATGGCTGCCACGCCGACGGGCAACGGATACTGGCTCGTCGCCGCGGACGGGGGGATCTTCTCGTTCGGTGACGCACCATTCCTCGGCTCCATGGGCGGCAGAGCGCTCAACTCTCCGGTCGTCGGCATGGCGGCCACCCCGACGGGCGACGGATACTGGCTCGTTGCCGCAGATGGCGGGATCTTCTCGTTCGGTGACGCACCATTCCTCGGCTCCATGGGCGGCAAACCGCTCAACAAACCCATCGTCGCCATGGCCGCCACGGTCACCGGCACGGGCTACTGGCTCGTCGCGGCGGACGGCGGCATCTTCTCCTACGGCGATGCTGCCTTCGACGGATCGACCGGCAGCATCCGTCTGAACTTGCCCATCGTCGGCATGGCCCCCTCGCACGACGACGCCGGGTACTGGCTGGTCGCGCGCGACGGAGGCATCTTCGCCTTCGGCGGTGCGCCGTTCCTCGGGTCGCCCGCGTGACACAACCAACGGATCGAACAGAAGGGATCTCCAATCGATGATCCATTGGACGGACTCAGGGATGGTTGGCGTCTGCGCCATCGCCATCGCGCTGGTCGGAGGCGTCCGCTCGACCTGGTCGCCCTGCGGCGTGTCGATGCTCTCCACCATCACCCCCTTGGCCGAAAGAGGACGGGGACACCGCTGGTGGGCCACCGCGACCTGGTACATGGCCGGCAGCGTGGCCGGAGGCGCCACTCTCGGAGCCGTCCTCGCCCTGCTCGCCGCCGGCGTCCACACGTTGACCGACACCACGACGACGACAGTCGTCGTCGCCGCCGGACTCACCCTCCTGGCCGCCACGGCAGAGGCCGGGGTCGTCGCACTCCCCGTCCACCATCGTCAGGTCAACGAGCGCTGGCTCGATGCCTACCGCCCATGGGTCTACGCCACCGGATTCGGCTGGCAGATCGGCACTGGTGTCGCCACGTACATCAAGACGTCGGCCGTCTACGTCCTCATCGCACTCGCCGCACTAACGGGCGATCCCCTCCTCGCCCTGAGCGTGGGCCTTGTCTTCGGGGTCGTCCGCGGCCTGGCCGTCTACATCAGTCGGGGGGTCACAACCACGACCGCCCTGGCCGCGTTCCATCGGCGGTTCATGGAGCTCGACCGGCCCGCCCGGGCCGCCGTGGTCGTCGTCGAGCTCGCCGCAGCCGTGGTCCTGAGCTCGCTCGTCTCGCCCTGGCTCGCCCTCCCCGTCGGCGCCGCCATCCTCGCCGCAGGCGCAGCCGCCACCGTCACCCGGACCGTCGCCCGGTCCCGCCGGCGCAGTCAGCACCACCCCGTCCCGCTGGCTACATCCCCCGGTGGTTCTCGAACCGCGCGTACTGCTTGAGGAACAACAGGTTGGCCTTCCCGGTCGGCCCGTTCCTGTGCTTGGCCACTTCGATCAGCGCGTCGTCCGCCCGGTCGATCGGCACCTCGTCGTTGTATTCGGACTCCCGGTAGATGAAGAGGACCACGTCGGCGTCCTGCTCCAGCGAGCCCGACTCGCGCAGGTCGGAGAGCTGCGGCGTCTTGTCCTGACGTGACTCGAGGTTCCTGGACAGCTGCGACAGCGCCACGACGGGAACTTCCAGCTCACGGGCCAGGATCTTCAGTCCCCGGCTGATCTCGGCCACCTCGTTCTGGCGGTTCTCAGCCCGCCCCCGCCCCGTCATCAGCTGCAGGTAGTCGACGACGACAATCCCCAGGTCGCCCTCGGACTTCTTCAGTCGACGGGCCCGGGCCCGGATGTCCATCACCGTCACCGCCGGGTTGTCGTCGATGAAGATCGGCGCGCTCGACAGCCGGGTTACGGCTGCCCCGATTTTCGCCCAGTCCTGCGTGCGGATGCGCCCGTTCTGCAGATGCTGCCCGTTCACCTCGGCCTCGGCCGCCAACAGCCGCTGGGTCAGCTCCAAATGCCCCATCTCGAGCGAGAAGAGCAGCGCGGGCCGCTGCACCACCATCCCGACGTGGGCCAGCACGCCCAGAGCGAAGGACGTCTTGCCCATTCCCGGACGGGCTCCGACGATGTTCAACGTCGAGGGCTGCAGCCCGAGCAGCAGGTGGTCGAGCTCGTGATAACCGGTCGCCACACCGGTGATGTCCGAGCCGCGCTGGCCGAGCTCCTCGATACGGTCGAGCCCCTGCCCCAACAACTCGTGCAGCGGGTGCATGGTGTCGGCCCCCCGCCGCTCGGCCACGTTGAAGACGAGCTGCTCGGCGTCGTCGACCGCCGCCTTGACGTCTTCGGGGACCGAGTAGCCGATGTCGGCGATCTCGCCCGCCACACCGATCAGCTTGCGCAGCAGCGACAGCTCCTCGACGATGGCGGCGTAGTGCCGGGCGTTGGCGATCGACGGCGTGTTCGCCTGCAGCGAGATAAAGATCGACGGGTCCCCCACCGCCTCCATCACCCCGGACCGCTTTAGCTCGTCGGTGACCGTCACGGCGTCGATGGCCTCGCCCCGCTCCATGAGGGCACGGATGGCTCCGAAGATGTGGCCGTGGGCCGGCTTGTAGAAGTCGCCCCCCGAGCACAGCTCGATCCCGACCGACGCGGCGTCGTTCGACAGCAGCATGGCGCCGAGGAGGGACTCCTCGGCTTCGAGATCGTGTGGCGGCACCCGGGCACCCGAGGGGACGGGAAGCGGGGTGGGCCTGTACTGGCGGGAGTCGTCGAAAGCGTGGACCACGGCCCCCCTACTCTGACGGTCCCGGGCTGGGGACGGTAAGCCGGAACTTGTTGTGGGCAACGGTGTGGGAAACCGTCCGGCGGGTGTGGGTAACCCCGACCCAGGTGTGGGTAACCACGGGCGGGAGCACGTGAGCCTTGTGGAAAAGCCGTGTACGACCGGAGCCTCCTGGGGGCGCGAGCACCTGCACGGCGACATGATGCGCGAAGGTCGCGACACCCCCTCCGACCACGAATCGCACCGGCCGCCGACGCCCGCCCCGGCCCCGCCGAACCAGCCGACGCTCAGGTCGCCGCCGAGACCTCCAGAGTCACCACGACCGTCACGCCCCGGAACAGGTCCACCGTCACGTCGTGGGATCCCGTCTCCTTGATGGGCTCGGGCAGCACCACGTGCCGCCGATCCACCTCGACGCCCTTGGCCTTCTTGATGGCTTCGATGACGTCCGCCGGACCGATGGACCCGAAGAGTCGCCCCCCTCCGCCGGCCCGGGCGGAGATCGGGATCACCGCGCCGGCCAGGATGGTCGCCTGGGCCTCCGCCGCGGTGCGATCCTGCGCCTCGCGCAGGTCACGGCCACGCCGCATCTGCTGGGCCTGACCCTCAATGCCGTCGCCGGCCACGATGGCCCGGCCCTCGGGAAGAAGGAAGTTGCGGGCGAACCCACCGGCGACCTTCACGATGTCGCCCCGCCGCCCGACGCCGGCGACATCGTCTCGCAGCAGGACCTTCATGCGTCGGCCCCGGCTTCCTCGACCTCGGCCGCGATGTCGGTGGCCAGCTCGGCCAGGACGTCACCGTCCAACTCCGCGTTGCCAACAGCCTCGACGTTCCCGTCCGTTCCACCGCCGGCGCTTCCGTCCGCAGCAGCGCTCGAATCAGCCCCACCGGTACTCGAAGCGCTCGAGTCACCAGTGCTGGCGTCCGGCCGTCCGGCGTTGCGATCCCTGTTGCCGTCCGAACCGCGGTCCGGGCCGCCGCCCTCCGAACGCCGGGGCGGGCGACTGTCGCCGTGCGTGTCGCCCAGCGTGCGCTCGCCACGATCGCGACCACCACGCCCACCAGGACGCTCGGTGACCGTCCGCTGGGTGTAGGGCAACAGGACCAGCTCACGCGCGGTCTTGATCGCCATGGCCAGCGCCCTCTGGTGTTGGGCGCAGTTGCCCGTCACACGGCGCGAACGGATCTTTCCCCGGTCGCTCATGTACTTGCGGAGCATGGGCACGTCCTTGTAGTCGACCCACTCCACCTTGTCCCGGCACAGCGCGCAGGGCTTCTTCTTCACCCGGCGGCCGAGATCCTTGGGGGCCCGGCGTGACGCCGTCCCTCCGCGTTGGTTATTCCTTGCCATCAGAAGGGCTCCTCATCGAATCCGTATCCTCCACCCGCATCGGCTGTCGCCGGTTGCGGTGCGGGGGCAGCCTGCCGGCCTCCGCCCCCACCGCCGCCGCTCCCACGTGAGGACTCACCTGGGCCGCGCCGCTCGTTCTTGGTCACCGTGGCCGTGGCCCATCGCAGGGACGGGCCGATCTCGTCGGCCACGACTTCGACCTTGGACCGCTTGTCACCGTCCTGGGTCTCCCAGCTGCGCTGCTCGAGCCGGCCGTTCACGATGACGCGGGAGCCTCGGGTGAGGGTCTCGCTCACGTTCTCGG
Organism: uncultured Acidimicrobiaceae bacterium; assembly: GCA_963840435.1. Lineage (GTDB taxonomy): Bacteria > Actinomycetota > Acidimicrobiia > Acidimicrobiales > RAAP-2 > Bog-473. The sequence continues at coordinate 531,308 of CAWIYY010000010.1, forward strand.
CCATCTCGCGCCAGCAGACCACGTCGAAGAACGAGGTGGCCTCCTCCCACTCCTGGGTCTGGCGGTTCTGCCAGCGGCGGTTGACCGCCAGTCCGAAGGTGACGTTGGCCTGCCCGGTGTTTGTGAAGCGAAGTTCGGGATCGCGGGTGATGTTGCCCACGAGCGTGACGCTGTTGTCTGGCATGTCTGTTCCTCCGTCGACTCGTCAGCTCGCGGCCGGCGCGGCCGCGGTCGTCATCTTCGAGTCCGGCAGTCGCACCACCTTGTGGCGCACGACCTCGTCGGCCAGCGTCAGCATGCGGTCGAGTGCGGCCACCGTCTCGGGTTCCGCCGTGAATTCCACCACGACGTAGTAACCCTCGCGCTTGTGGTTGACCTCGTAGGCGAACGAGCGCTTGCCCCAGCGGTCGATCGCACCGGGGTTTCCTCCGGTCGACCGGATGACCTCGAGTGCATGGTCGAGCACGCTCTGGATCAGCCCGGGCTCGGTGGTGGCCTCGAAAATGGCCATGACTTCGTAAGGCCGCATAGGCGGCATACCTCCCTCTGGACCGAGCTTCTCGCTCGGGCTCCTGGCGGTCAGGAGCAGGGTCTGTTGCGGCCGACCATGCTAGCCGGGTTCAGCTCAGGGCTTCGCCCAAGCCCTCCGGCGCGTGATAGGTCTCGGCATCGCTGGGAAATGCGCCCGATCGGACGTCGTTGGCGAAGGCGGCGATGGCCTCAGTGGCGATCCGACCGATGTCGGCGTACTGGCGCACGAATTTGGGCGGGGTCCGCTTGCCCAGGCCGAGGAGGTCGTGGAAGACCAGGACCTGGCCGTCACAGGCCGGCCCGGCACCGATGCCGATGGTCGGAACGTCGATCGCCTCGGTGACAGCCGCGCCCACCACGTCGGGGACGCCCTCAATGACGAATCCGAAGCAGCCGGCCGCAGCGAGCGCCTTGGCCGCGTCGAGCAGGGCGCTGGCGGCGTCCACGCTCTTGCCCTGCACCCGGAAGCCGCCCATGGCCAGCACCGACTGCGGGGTGAGGCCGAGGTGGCCCATGACCGGAATCTCGGCCCGGACGATGGCCTCCACCACCTCGAGCCGGGCCCGCCCTCCCTCGAGCTTGACCGCTTGGGCGCCGGCCCGCACCAGAGTGGCCGCGTTGCGGACGGCGTCTTCGGGCGAAAGGTGGTAGCTCATCCAGGGCATGTCGCCCAGGATGAGGCTGCGGGGCTTGGCCCGAGCCACCGCAGCGGTGTGATGGGCCATGACGTCGATGTCGACGTGGAGGGTGTCGTCGAAGCCGAGGACGGTGTTGGCCACCGAGTCCCCGACCAGGATGATGTCGACTCCTGCCTCCGAAACGATGCGGGCACCCGGCTCGTCATAGGCCGTGACCATGACGATCGGGACGGCACCGTCGCGGCGCTTGCGGTCGCGCAGGGCGGGAACGGTGACGGGACCCTCGCTCACCGGGTCGGCGCCGCCTTCTTCCGTCCCTTGCCCCCTCCCGCGGGGTACTTCTTCATGAGGTGGTGCCAGGCGCACGACGGACACACCTCGACCTCGTAGCAGAGCACCGGTTCGGGCCGCCGGCACAGGGCCTTCAGCTCGGCGACCGTTCCTGGGCAACGACCACCCGGAGGCAGCTTGGCCCCGAAGACGAAGGTGACAGTGACCAGGCGGCCGTCGTCGCAGATCGGGCAGACCTCCTTGGTCGGCCGGCCCACGTTCCGGGCGGCCCGCAGGAGCTCGGGATGGGCGTCGCACACGTCGATCTTCTGGACGCGGCCCCGTTCCACCTCTTTGACCAGCCCGTTGCGCACGATCCGGTACTCGACCTGGGCCGTGACATCTGGGCTTACGGCTCGTGACGAGGACCGCGGCTCCGACGTGACGGACATGGGCGTCAGGCTACTCCCCGTGCCTGGAATCGGACCGCAAGCGGGTGTCAATTCCCAACCCCACGCGACGCCTCTGTGACCATTGTTTGAATGACGCTATATCGAACCGATATAGTGGATCGCAATGTTGGATCTGGCCATACTCGGACTCCTCGAGGAGCGCGATCTTCACGGCTACGAGATCCGCAGGCGTCTCCGTGAGCACCTGGGGTTGCTGGCGAATGTCTCGTTCGGGTCGATCTACCCGGCCCTGACCCGCCTCGAAAAGGCGGGCGCCGTGGTGGCCACCGACGCCTCCGTCGCCGGACCTCCGACGACCGCCGCCCCTTCGGCTCCTCCGACCGGGTCCCTCAGCGGCGAGTTGGCCGTGCTGCGCTCCCGTCGCCACGCCCCGACACGGGCCCGGCGAGGAAAGAAGGTGTACCGGATCACCGACGCAGGGCGGCGCCTCTTCGCCGAGCTGCTCGCCGAGGGCGGCGCCACCGCCGACGACCGCAGCTTCAGCCTCCGCCTGGCCTTTGCCCGGCATCTGGCTCCCCAGGCTCGCCTGACCCTCCTCGAACGCCGGCGCGCCCTCCTCGTCCAACGCCTGGGCGAGGCCGAGTCCGCCCGAGCCGACCTCGATGTCTACGCCCGCTCCGTCGTGCAGCACACCGCTGACGGCGTGGCCCGTGACATCAGCTGGCTCGACCACCTGATCGCGTCCGAACGCGCCGCTCTCGCCAGCGCCGTGGAACCGACGCCGAGTACCACCCCCTGACCACGAAGGAGACTCAGATGCACAGCCCCATCCGCCTCGCGATCGCCGGCGTCGGCAATTGCGCCAGCTCGCTGATCCAGGGGATCACCTACTACCGCGACGCGGAGCCCGACGATGTCGTCCCCGGCCTCATGCACGTCGAGCTCGGGGGGTACCACGTCCGTGACCTGCTCCCCGTCGTTGCCTTCGACGTGGACCAGACCAAGGTGGGGACCGATCTGGGCAAGGCGATCCACGCCGGGCTGAACAACACCGTTCGCTTCGCCGAGGTGGGGGAGATCGGGGTCACCGTCCAGCGCGGGCCGACCTTCGACGGCCTCGGTCGGTACTACAAGGAGATGATCGAGGAGTCACCGGCCGAGCCGGTCGACGTCGCCCAGGCCCTGCGCGACGCCAAGGCGGACGTCCTCGTCTCCTACTTGCCGGTCGGCTCCGAGCAGGCGCAGCGGCACTACGCCCAGGCCTGCCTCGACACCGGCGTGGCCTTCGTCAACGCCATTCCCGTCTTCATCGCGTCGGACCCGGAGTGGGCCCGCAAGTTCCGCGACGCCGGCGTGCCCATCGTCGGCGACGACATCAAGAGCCAAGTGGGCTCGACCATCGTGCATCGCATCCTGACCCGGCTCTTCGAGGACCGGGGCCTGGCCCTCGACCACACGTACCAGCTCAACTTCGGCGGCAACATGGACTTCAAGAACATGCTCGAGCGCGAGCGCCTCGAGTCCAAGAAGATCTCGAAGACCCAGGCCGTGACGAGCCAGCTCGAGGACAACGTCCTCGACGCCGACGACGTCCACGTCGGCCCGTCTGACCACGTGCCGTGGCTGAAGGACCGCAAGTGGGCCTACATCCGCATGGAAGGACGCAACTTCGGCGACGTGCCCCTGAACCTCGAGCTCAAGCTCGAGGTGTGGGACTCGCCCAATTCGGCGGGTGTCATCATCGACGCCGTCCGCTGCGCCAAGCTGGCGCTCGACCGGGGCGTCGGCGGACCGCTGCTCGGGCCATCGGCCTACTTCATGAAGTCGCCGCCGGTGCAGTACCACGACGACATCGCGCACAGCATGGTCGAGGACTTCGCAGCCGGCGAGACCGAGGAGATCTGGCCGGCCGACTGAGCCGCCGCGACGGGTCGCCAACTGGCGGAAGCGACTCGCCAGCGCTGCACCTCTACCGCATTGAGGAGCTGCGCAGCTCCAGAGCTATAGCGTCGCTCTGTGGGTCTGTGGGTCGTGGGTCAGACCAGGATGCGCTCGTCGGGCGCGCGCACGCCCACGACGGCCATCGTGCGACCCATGCCGAGGAAGCATCCGCAGCAAATAGTGAGGTCCGCCAGCTCCTCATCGGAGAACGCGGCGTGCATGCGTCCCCAGAACTCGTCGTCCATGGCCAGATGGTCGAGGGCGAAGCGCTCGGCGAACTCGGCCGCCAGCCGTTCACGGTCGCTCAGCGCCGTCGCGGCACGCCAGTCGGTCACCTCGGCGTAGAAAGGCTCGCCCGCACCGAGCGACTCGCCGTCGCGGGCCCGTGTGTCGCGGCACACGGCGCAGTCGTTGATGAGCGCGATGGTCCAGCGCGCCGACTCGCGCTCACGTACCGAGAGCTTCGAGTTGCCGTAGACGGCAGCTGACAGCTTGCCCATCCCCGCCGCCATCTCGGGACGGAGCATCGCCCAGTCGATGTGCTCCCCCATGCCCGTCTCCGCTGCCGTGATCCTCGTCATGGGAGACGAGGGTAGCCCTGACCGCTCAGGACTGCTCGGCCCACCATGCCAGCAGGCGATCGGATGCCCCCTTCTCGCCGAGCGGTCCCTCGTCGAGTCGCAGCTCCATGAGGAACGCGAGCGCCTTGCCAACCGCCGGACCGGGGCCGATCCCGAGCAGGTCCATCACCTGGTTCCCGGTCAGGTCGGGCCGGAGGGCATCAAGCTCCTCCTGCTCGCGGAGAATGGCGATGCGGGCCTCCAGCTCGTCCATCCGGCGGGCCAGCGCTCGCGCCTTGGACGCGTTTCGGGTCGTGCAGTCGCAGCGGGTCAGCTCGTTGAGCAGGTCGAGGTGCGGGCCGGCGTCGCGGACGTAGCGACGCACCGCCTTGTCGGTCCAGCCGAGCCGGTACGTGTGGAAGCGCAGGTGCAGCTCGACGAGACGCACCACGGTGTCGGTGTCGGCCGCCGGGTAACGGAGCGCCTCCATACGGACTCTCGTCATGCGGGCGCCGACCACCTCGTGGTGGTGGAAGCTCACCCCACCGTCGGTGATGGCCCGCGTCTTCGGCTTGCCGACGTCGTGGAACAGCGCGGCCAGCCGCAGCAATCGGTTCTTCGACGTCTTGTCCACCACTGCCAGCGTGTGCGCCAGCACGTCCTTGTGGCGGTGGATCGGATCCTGTTCGAGCGCGAGGCCCGGAAGCTCGGGAAGGAACTCACCGGCCAGGCCGGTGCGGACCACGAACCAGAGCGCGTGCGAGGGGACCTCGACGAGGAGGATCTTGTCGAGCTCGTCGCGGATGCGCTCGGCTGACACGATCGACAACCGTCCGTGCATCTTCAGCACGGCATCGACCAAGTCCGGGTCGGGTTCGAGTGAGAAGCGGGCCGCGAAGCGGGCGGCCCGCAGCATGCGCAGCGGATCGTCTCCGAAAGAGACCTCGGGGTCGAGCGGCGTGCGCAGGCGACCCGCAGCCAGGTCGCCCAGGCCGTCGAAGGGGTCGATCAGCTCCATGTCGGGCAGGCGCAGCGCCAGCGCGTTGACGGTGAAGTCGCGCCGGGACAGATCGAGCTCGATGTCGTCGCCGTAGGTGACCTCGGGCTTGCGCGACTCGGGAACGTAGACCTCGGCCCGGTGCGTCGTGATCTCGTAGACGCGTCCGTCCTTGCGACACCCGATCGTCCCGAAGCGCGCTCCCTGGGTCCACACGTCGTCGGCCCAGCCGCGCACGATCCGCTCGATCTCGTCGGGACGGGCGTCCGTCGTCAGGTCGATGTCGGACTCATCGGTCCCGGCGTCCGGCAGGAGGGCATCACGCACGGAACCGCCGACCAGATAGATGGCGCGGCCCGCCGCCGTGAAACGGCGCGCCAGCTCATCGGTGGCCTCGACATAGGGCCGGAAGCGCTCGGGTACCGACGTGGACTGCACCCGCCTACGGTAGTGCGCCCTCTAGCCTCTCCCTGTGCTGTCACGCTGGGCTGGAACCGCCCTTTGCACGCTCGCCGTGGCCACGGCCCTCTTCCTGCCTGCCGGCCGTGCCGCGGCCACCGTCGTCACCGCCCAGCCGGTGGCTCCCCTCACGCTGCTCTCGCAGACGACCTTCGTGACGCCGGCCCAGCCCTGGTTCACGATCAACCTCGGGGTCAGCCCGAGCGTGGGTGCTGCCTCCGGGTGGCACGCCAACCTGACTTTCTACGGCCGACTCGACGATGATTCCCAACTCCAGCAGTCCTTGAACGGGACCCCGCAGGGCGAGGAGCTTCTCCACGAGTCCGTCCCCGTCACCGCAGCGAGCGACGGGGCGCTGACCGCCGCCTCCTGCGTCACCGTCGTCCCGAACGCGGACGCACAGCCACCGACGACCGGCCCGGGCTCCTGTCCCGCCGGCAGCAATACGCTCACGCTCGGCTGCACGCCTTACGTCGGGATCTGCGGCGACGTCTACCCGGTGTCCGTGGCGCTCGAACGCCAAGGTGACTCGACGCCCGCGGCGCGCTTCTCCACCTTCCTCACCTACCAGGAACCGCCGGCCAGCGGTGAAGGTGGGCCGCTGGCGCTCCGGGTCGGGATCATCGTGCCGGTCGGCTCCACCGGGTTCGCCACCACGGCGGCCTCGTTGACGGATCACCACGAGGTGGCGACGACGCTTGCCGTCAGCCCGACCGCGGTGGAGCGGGTCGCGGCGCAGCGGCCCAAAGGCGGCCTCCACGCCCTGGCCCAGCTGGGCGCGCTCGAGGGCGACGAAGTGCTCGACCAGCCCTACGTCCCGGTCAACGTGGCATCGCTGTCGGAAGCGGGTCTGACGGGGGAGACCGAGCTGCAGGTCGAGCGGGGCGACGAGATCCTCCGCTCGGCCGGCCTGAAACCGGCCGGCGGTCCGTGGGTCGACACCGTCTCCTCGTTCACGGCGGGCGACGGGGCCAACCTGGCCACTGGGGTCCAGGTGGCGGGTTCGAACGCACTGGTCCTCAACGGCGACGACCTGGCCTCGGGCGGAATCAGCAATCTCACGTTCGCCCAACCCTTCACCCTGGACCTCGGGCACGGGTCGACGATCTCCGCCGTCGGCTCCAACGCCACCCTGAGCTCGCGCTTCACCGCCCAACCGGACGACCCCGTGCTCGGGGCGGAGCAGCTCCTGGCCAGTCTCTCCTTCGTCCACTTCGAGAACGCATCCCTGCCGGACGCCCGCGGCGTCGTCATCGAACCCCCGGCCGGGTGGCGGCCGACGAGTCCCTTTCTCGAGACGCTTCTCGGCGGTCTGGACGGCAACCCCGCCCTCACGCCGGTGACTCTGACCCAGCTCCTGGCCCAGGTGCCGGTCGGCGGCAACCGTGAGCCCGCCGTCCGTCACCTGCAGTCGGGTCCGGCCAGCGAGGGCATCTCCACCACGTCGGCCGACAGGATCGCCATCGACCGCCAGCAACTCGGCTCCTTCGACGACGCCGTCCCCGGCCACCCGCCAGAGTTGGCGTCACTGTCTGACGATCTCTTGAGTACCGAGGCCCGCACATTGACGGAGCCGACCCGGACGGCGGTGCTCAACGCCTACGGGCGGGCTTTCGCCTCGGAGACCGACCGGGTCACCCTGGCCAACGAGAACACCGTCACCTTCACCTCCCGGCGGGCCGCCATTCCCATCACCGTGCTCTCCGAGCGCGCCCTACCCGGTCGACGTGGTCGTCTCCTTGGCCAGCGACAAGTTCACGTTTCCCGACGGCAGCTCGCAGAAGCTGACGCTCGACCGGGCGACCACCTCGGTCCGCTTCGTGGCCCAGGCCCGGGGATCGGGTGACCGCCTCCCCATCGACGTGACGCTGCGCACCGCCGACGGTCAACTCGTCATTGCCCGCACCGTCCTGACCGTCCATTCGACGGCCATCTCGTTCGTCGGTGTGGCCCTCACTGTCCTGGCCGGCGCCGTCCTCCTCGTCTGGTGGGCCCGGACATGGCGCCGCTCGCGCCGGCGGCGCCCGCGGGCGGCCCGCTGACCGTGGCCGCACCCCGGCGCGCCCGTACCCTTCCCCTCCGTACCGCTGCGGTCTACGTCGCCGTCGGCACCGGGGTGTCACGCGTCAGCGGCCTGCTGCGGCTGGTGGCTCTGGCCTGGGCCCTCGGCCAGATCTCGCTCGCTGACTCCTACAACCTGGCCAACACCACGCCGAACATGCTCTACGACATCGTCCTCGGCGGTGTCTTGTCCGCCACCTTCATCCCCGTTTTCGTCGACCGGCTGGCCAAAAAGAACGAGCGCGACGCCTTCGAGTCCATTTCAGCCGTCATCACCGTCTCCGTCGTCGTGCTGCTCGGGACGTCTGTCGTCGCCCTGATCGCCGCGCCGTACCTCATCACCGCCCTGACCGTCGCCGATCCTCATGCCAGTCACGCGCAGCTCGCGCACCTCGTCCTCGAACGGCGGGTCGCCACCACGTTCCTGCGCTGGTTCGTGATCCAGATCGGCGCCTACGGACTCTTCGCTCTCGGCGCCGCGCTGCTCAACACACGCCGGCGCTTCGTCGCCGTCGCCTGGGCGCCGATCGTCAACAACTTCGTCTGCATCGGCATCCTGGTCTGGTTCGGGCTCTGGGCCGGGCGGGGCGCTGACCTGGCCAGCGTCGAGGCCCACCACGGCCAGCTCGTGCTGCTGGGTCTCGGCACTTCACTCGGCGTGGTCCTCCAGGGGGTGGCCCTCCTCCCCAGCCTGCGCCGGGCCAACCTCGGGCTCCTGCGCTGGCGCTGGAACCTCCACGACGACGCGTTGGCGGCCGTGGTCCGGCTAGGCGCATGGACCTTCGGCTTCGTCCTGGCCAACCAGATCGCCCTCTTCGTCGTCACCGTGCTGGCCGGCAGCGTCCCCGGCCCCGACCCGGTGTCTTCGTATACGTACGCCTACGCCTTCTTCCAACTTCCCTACGGAGTCGTCGCCGTCACTGTGATGTCCGTGGTCACACCGGATCTGGCCGAGCGCTGGTCGACCGGGGACCGGCCCGCCTTCCTGCATCGCATGAGCGGAGGGCTCAGGGCGGTCCTCGCCCTCATCATTCCGTCCGCCGTCGGCATGCTCCTGCTGGCCCGGCCGGCGGTGGCCCTCCTGCAGGGGTACGGGCACAGCACCGCGGCGCAGACGGGCACCACGGGGGCGGCCCTCGCGATGTTCGCCCTGGGCCTGCCCGGGTTCTGCGCCTACCTCTACATGGTCCGCGTCCTGCAGTCGATGCAGCGCACCAGGGTCGCCTTCTATCTGTACCTGGTCGAGAACGCCATCAACATCGTGCTGGCTCTCCTCTTGGTCCATACGTTGGGCGTGCGCGGCCTCGCCCTCTCCCTCTCCGTCGCGTACACCGTCGCCGCGCTGTGCGCCCTGGTCGTGTTCCGCCGGTGGTTCGGGCGACTCGCGCCCCCTGAAACCTGGGCTCCCCTGTGGCGCGTCGTCATCGCCAGCATCCCGATGGCTGTCGTCGTCCTCGTCGTCTCGAACCTGTCGGGCTCGACCAGCCCGACCGGGCTCCTGGCCCGGGTGGTCGGATCGGTGCTCGCCGGCGGGATCACCTTCGGCGCCATGGTCATCTGGCTCGGCCGACGGGACGAGGCACGGCGGCGGGCCGGGCGACCCCCTCGAGGTCCCGGCGGTCCGCCACCGGGCCGACCAGGGCCAGGCCCAGGTCCGGGCACAGGACCGGGAGGAGGACAAGGGCCCGTAGGACCAGCGCCCGGACCCGGACCAGGGGCAAGTGTCCGTCCCCTCCGCCCCATCACCGTCCGTCCCCGTGGAGCCGCCTGAAGCGCCTGAACCGACCGCCCCCGTGGCAGACTCGCTAGGTGCCCGGCGTCCACATCGTCACCGACAGCGCCTGCGACCTGACGGACCAGCTCGTCAAAGAGCTCAACGTCGGCGTAGTGCCCCTCACCATCCGATTCGGAGAGGAGGAGCTCGAGGATCGGCGCCAGCTCACTTCGGCCGAGTTCTGGGAGCGCTGCCGCTCGATGACCACGCTCCCCGAGACTGCCGCCCCCTCGCCCGGATCGTTCCAGGCCGCCTACCAGCAGGCGGCGGACGAGGGTGCCGACGCCGTGCTGTGCCTCACCATTTCGTCGAAGGTCTCGGGCACGTACGCCTCGGCCAAGACGGCGGCCGACACCTACGAGGGCATCCCGGTGCGCGTGATCGACACGTACTCGCTCACCATGGGTCAGGGCCTGCTCGTCATGGCCGCCGCCGAGGAGGCCGCCGCCGGCAAGAGCCTCGACGACCTCGTCAGCGCGACCGAGGACCGCATCCCCCGAACCAGGATCTACGGCGTCATCGGCGGGCTCGAGCACCTCCAGCGCGGTGGGCGCATCGGCGGGGCCCGGGCCCTGATGGGCTCCATCCTCAACATCAAGCCGGTCATCCAGCTCAAGGACGGCGAGGTGGCCGAGGAGTCCAAGCAACGGACCCGGGCCAAAGCCTTGGCCTACATGCGCGACAAGGTCGAGGCCGACGCGCCCCTCGAGCGCATCGCCGTGGCCGACGGCGCCTGCGACGACTTCGTCGACGTCTTGAAAGGCCTCGAGGGCATCGCCACCGAGCACCCCCTGATCGCAACCGAGCTCGGACCCGTCGTCGGCACGCACGCCGGCCCCAACACGGTGGGCGTCTGCTACATCATCCCAGGACAGGCTGGCGGGAGCGCCGGGTAGTCTCTCGCCCGTGGCAGAGAACGACATTGGAGACGCCCTCTCGGCGCGGGCCCTCGACACCATCGACACGGTGGTCGCCGCGGTCAACGACAAGGCCGTACGGCCGGCGATCGTGGCCGCCCGCGTCATCGTCTTCGGCGTCATCATCGCGGTCGTCGGCATCACGTCGCTGATCCTGTTCTGCGTGGGCTTCATCCGCCTGACTACCATCGCGGGGCACCGGATCTGGGGCTCGTACATCGTGCTGGGCCTGCTCTTCAGCGCCGTCGGTGCCTACATCTACTCCCGCCGCGGCCTCCCTCCCGAGGCCTGACGTGGCCCCGACTCCCGAGCGTCGCAAGGTCGTGATCGTCGGCAGCGGGCCCGCCGGCCTGACCGCCGCGCTCTACTCGGCCCGGGCCCAGCTCGAACCGCTGGTCATCGAAGGCGAGCCGTCGTCGACCAGCGACCAGCCGGGCGGGCAGCTCATGCTGACGACCGACGTCGAGAACTACCCCGGCTTCGTCGACGGCATCATGGGGCCCGAGCTGATGGGCGTCATGCGGGCCCAGGCCCAACGTTTCGACGCCGAGCTGCGCACGGCCAAGGTCAGCCGGCTCGAGTTGTCCACCTGGCCCTTCGAGGTCTGGGTGGGCGACCCCCAGGCCGACGAGCCGACCGTCACGGCCGACACGCTCATCGTGGCCACCGGGGCTCGCTCCCTCATGCTCGGCATCCCCAACGAGGGCCGGCTGCTCGGCTACGGCGTCTCGACCTGCGCCACCTGCGATGGGTTCTTCTTCCGGGGCCACGACATCGCGGTCGTCGGCGGAGGCGACTCGGCCCTTGAGGAGGCCAACTTCCTGACCCGCTTCGCCTCGAAGGTCATCCTCATCCACCGCCGCGACCAGCTCCGGGCCTCCAAGATCATGCAGGAGCGGGCCAAGGCCAACCCCAAGATCGAGTTCCTGTGGAACACCGTGGTCACCGACATCGTCGGCGACACCAAGGTGAGCGGCCTCAAGGTGCGTGACACCGTCACCGGCGCCGAGTCCGAGCTCAGTGCGACCGGCCTCTTCGTCGCCGTCGGCCACGAGCCCAACTCGTCACTCCTCAAGGGCCAGCTCGAGCTGGAGGAGAACGGCTACGTCAAGACGTTCGACGGCACCACCCGGACCAGCGTCGACGGCGTCTTCGCCTGCGGCGACGTGCAGGACGACTATTACCGTCAGGCCATCACCTCGGCGGGGTCGGGCTGCATGGCCGCCATCGATGCCGAGCGCTGGCTCGAAATGCGGGGCGAGTAGCCGGCCACGCCCAGGTCAGGCCCCCCCGACCCGCCCGCCGGGAACAAGATCACACCCAGCAGTGTTGAACACGTCGATCAAGGAGATGCCATGAGCGAGAAGATCGAGACCCTTACCGACGCTACCTTTGACGAGCATGTCAAGAGTTCGGATGTCCCCGTCCTGGTGGACTTCTGGGCGGAATGGTGTGGCCCGTGCAAGATGATCTCCCCGATATTGGAGGAGATCGCGGAGGAGCAGGCGGGCAAGATCCGGATCGGCAAGCTCAACATCGACGACAACCTGGACGTGACCCGTCGCTTCGAGGTGATGAGCATCCCGACGCTGATCCTGTTCAAGGACGGCGAGCCGCAGGTCCGCCTGATCGGAGCCAAGCCGAAGGGCGCTCTGCTCGAAGAGATCTCGGCCTACCTGTAGGCCTTCCGCTGGCCATCGGGGACCGCGGCGACGCGGTGTCCGATGTCCAGCACCGCCTGGCCGCCGTGCTGCCGGGCGTGCCCGTCGATGCCGACGGGATCTTCGGTCCGGCTACCCGCGCCGCCGTCCAGGCCTTCCAGCGCTTGCGCGGCCTGCGCGTCGACGGGGTCTGCGGCCTGCAGACGTGGGAGACCCTGGTCGAGGCCGGATTCAGGGTAGGTGACCGCTTCCTGTACCGCCGGACTCCCATGCTGCGGGGTGACGACGTGGCGGACCTCCAACAGCGCCTGTGCACGCTCGGGTTCGACACGGGGCGGGTGGACGGCATCTTCGGGGACGACACCGGCCGGGCCCTGGGCGAGTTCCAGCGCAACGCCGGCCTGCCCGTCGACGGCATCGTGGGCGGCGCCACCCTCCGTGAGCTGCTCCGCCTGGAAAGCCGTCACCACGACCCCGAGCTGGTCTCGGCCGTCCGGGCCCGGGCCGCCCTGCGCAGCGCTCCCCCGACCCTGCAGGGTCGCCACATCGCAGTCGGCGAGAGCGGGGGGCTGGGCAGCGTGACCGGCGCCCTGCGCCGGCGCTTGACCTTCGCCGGCATCCGGGTCAGCGAGCTGCATCACCCTGACGACGCCGTCCAGGCTCGGGACGCCAACGAGCTGGGCGTCGACGTCTTCGTGGGGTTGAGGCTCAATCCCTCGACCTCCTCCTGCCGGACGGCCTTCTGGGCCGGTGCCCACGACGAGTCCCCCGGCGGGCGGCGCCTGGCCGAGATGGTCCAGAGCGCGGTCCCCGAGGCCCTGGGCATCGAGGACGGGGGGGTGCTCGGAATGTCGGTGCGGATCTTGCGCGAGACCCGGATGCCTGCAGTCGTGGTCGAGCTCGGTCCGGCCAGCACGGTCGTAGAGCGGGCCTCGTCCCTGGCCGCTGCCCTCTCGGCCGCGCTCGGCCGTTGGGCCGACGTCTCGTGGGATTGATTACCCGTAATAAAGGGAGATTGAGGGTCAGCCCAAGGCCACCGGAGGCAGGCCAGACGGCCTTGCGGTCCCCGGCGACGGTTACGCGATCAAAGCCTCCGAGAGGTGAACGGGGTGACAATCCACAACGTCATGCACAGGTTGTGGATGAAGCTGAACCGACCCTTGACAGTTGTGTGAACTACGCGACGCCGCCGTCACCAACCATGGCACGGTAGATCCGCTCGAGGTCCTCGAGGGTGGCGAACTCGACCACGAGTCGACCCCTCCGATTCTGGATATCCACCTTGACCCGGGTGTTGAGGTAGGTCGAGAGAAGCTCTTCGAGCTCGAGGACTCCGGGCTCGGGCAGCTTGCGCGTCGGGACCCGACGTATGCCGGGTTCGGTACTACTCGGAGTCGTACCGATCTCGGGCTCAGTTTCGTCCGCCGTCTCGGGCACTGGTGGCACGACCCGCAACTCCGCCCCACCGGTGCGGACCACGTCCTCGACGGCGCGCACCGTGAGCCCTTCGTCAACGATGCGTTCGACGAGTCGCTCCTGGAGCGCGCGATCGGGCGTCCCCAGCAGAGCTCGAGCGTGACCGGCCGAAATCGTCCGCTCGGCCAGCGCCCGCTGCGCGCCGGCCGGCAACTGCAGGAGCCGCAGGGTATTGGTGACCGTGGCCCGGCCCTTCCCCATCCGCGTGGCGACCTGCTCGTGGGTCAGCCCGAACTCGTCGATCAACTGCTGGTAGGCCGCCGCCTCCTCGAGGGCATTGAGGTCGTCCCGGTGGAGGTTCTCGACCAGGGCCTGCTCGAGGCTTGAGCGATCGTCGGCCGCTTGCTGAACCAGGACGGGGATGGTCTGGAGTCCGGCCCGGCGGGCGGCGCGCCAACGCCGCTCCCCCGCGATCAGCTCGTAGCTCTCCGACTCGTCGACCAGTTCACGCACCAGCACCGGCTGCAGGAGGCCGACCTCCTTGATGGAGGCGGCCAGCGATGCCAGCGACTCCTCGTCGAAGTGGCTGCGCGGCTGGAACGTGTTGGGTCGGATGTGCGAGATGGGGACCACCCGCAAGAGCGAGTCGGTCTCCCCGGTCGCCTCGCTGGGTATGAGGGCGCTCAGCCCCTTACCGAGTCCGCTGCGGCGCGCCATTGCTCACCTCCTTAGCAAGCTCGCGGTAGGCCACGGCTCCCCGCGAGGCGGGATCGAACACAGTGATCGGTTGCCCGAACGAGGGTGCCTCGGAGAGGCGCACCGTCCTCGGGATGACGATGTGGCACACCCGCTCGCCAAAGTGCTCGCGCACCTCATTCGCCACGTCAACAGACAGGCGGGTCCTCGAGTCGAACATGGTCAGCACAATGGTGCTGACCTCGAGGGTCTCGTTCAGGTTGCTCGACACCAGCTTGACGTTGCGGAGCAGCTGGCTCAGGCCCTCGAGGGCGTAGTACTCGCACTGAATCGGCACCAGTACCTCGTCAGCCGCGGCCAGACCGTTCACCGTGATGAGACCGAGCGACGGTGGGCAGTCGATAAGAACGAAGTCGAAGTCGTCGACCACCGTGTCGATGGCCCGCTTCAGCTTGAGCTCCCGGCTGAACGCCGGCACCAGCTCGATCTCAATGCCGGCCAGGTCGATGGTCGCCGGGGCGACGAAGAGGTTCTTCACGCTGGTCGGCTCGATGCAGTCTTCCAGGGGCTGGTCCCGCATGATGACGTCGTACATGGAGAACTCGAAGTTTCGGGCCTCCACGCCGAGTCCCGTGGTGGCATTGCCCTGGGGGTCCAGGTCGATCACCAGCACCCGATACCCCATTTCGGCCAGGGCCGCTCCGAGGTTCACCGTGGTCGTGGTCTTACCCACGCCGCCCTTCTGGTTGGCGATAGCGATGATCCGGGGAAGTTCCCGGGCGTCCGGCTTGGTGCCATTGAGAAGCTCGCTGGCGTCGTCGGAGATGGTCGGTGGGCGCATGGCGTGACCTTGTTCGGGGGTTTCGGCGGTCTTCGGGGCCACGACAGCTTCGGGCTCTATCGCCCTGCTGGCCGCCTCCACCTTGTCCGCCAGTGGTTCCCGTGGCTGATCGACGGGAGTTGGGGAGGAAACTACCTGTTCACTGGGCAACTCGGAAAATTGAGCAGGGGTTTCTGCTTCTCCGGGCAAAACGCCGACCACTCCCCCACCAGCGGAATCCAGGTCGGGCCCAGCTTGATCCACGCCCGGGCCAGGCGCATCCACGCCCAGGCCAGCAGAATCGGCCTCGGCCTTCGGTCCGGTCCGCTCGAGGAGCGAGGTTTCCTCGTCGGGCCCACCACCCGTGCTGCCTGGCTCCTCACTGCCGGAACTCTCGGATTCGCCGCTGGGCGATGGCTGCACCGCTGGTGTAGGCGCCGCAGGCACGCTTGCCGTGTGAACCTCCTGGTCCCAAGGCTGCCCGGATCCATCGGCTGCAGGCGACGCCGGGTTGCTCCGAAGTTCCTCGGCCCTGGAGGGGCGTGAGCCGACCGTTCCGCCCTGAGGAGGGACTTGTTCCACCACTACGCTCTTGACCGGCTCTGTCGAACTCGGTCCGTCGAGCTCCGGCGGGATGGATGGGGGACTTGCGTTGGGTTGAAACGTGTCGCGATCCCGGCGCCGGATGCGCATCAGGCGTTCTCTGAGGATCCTGAGGGCACGACGCCTATCCTGGCTTGCCTGCGCACAGAGGTCAAGACTTCCCCAGTTTCACGTGGAACATGGGTGGACATGTCAAATTGGCCCTCCGACAGCGGGTTCCGTTGTCCGCCCATTGTTTCACGTGAAACATGAGGGTCGCGAGGCCCTCTGGCCTGGGACATCGTGGTTGAGGCCTTGATGAACAGCTGAACGCAGGAGCCCTGACTGGGCCTTCAAGGCCCAGTCCGTGGGTTCCACCGATGCGAACCCCGGCCAATCATCATCCCTGCTCCGATTCCGATCTCGCCCCTCGTCGCCGGCCGCCATACGAGACCGGCCAACCCACCCCCGCGAGCTCTGACCGCTCACACAAGGCCGTCCGGCCGGCGCCGCACCGTCTGCCGGCCGGGGGCCACATGGTCTGGACGTGTGTAGGGCTCCAGGGGGATTCCGGCTTTCCGGAAGGCTCGTCGATCTCCACGTACGGGACCGTCCGTCGCATTCCCGAATCGAGCCAACCGAAGCTGAGAGAGCGACAGTCCTAAGAGCGTCCTAGATACGCCGGCCTATCCCTTGGGCCACCACAGAGCACTCACGACGCCTCTGAGACCCTCGCCGCCAAGACCCGGGCGAGGCCACCGGGAGGCGGCGAGCAGCCGGCAGGCGGTGGGACGTGGCGGGCGGGTGGGCGGCGGCAGGTGTGAGGGGGTGGGGAGGCGAGGGGTAGCCATGCCGGTTCGGTGGAGCAGAAACACAGCCAGGTGGGGGAGCGATGCAGCGGATCCACCTCAGCGTCGGCCCAAAGCAAGGGGAAGGGCCGCCTGGCACCGGACGGCGTCAGGGATCCCGGAGAACTAGAACCGTGTCTTTACAGGGGCTCGGCGCCAATCCGAGGGATCAGAACAGCGGTTTCTTGGCGGGCACGCCGTTGCGGCGAGGAAAGCGCTCGGGACAAGGGTGGGCCTGACGGAGGAGCTGGTAGTCGAATCCAGCGTGGACCAGCTTGCCGGGCTCGAGCCCAAACTGCCGTAGTCCCTCCGCCGGCCATCGTCCGGTCGGTCCCTGCGCCACATCTCCTAGTCCGCCGGATTCCGAAACCGAGGCTCCCGGTTTTGTGACTCCCGGTTCGGTCTGGCCCGGTTCGGTCTGGCCCGGTTCGGTCTGGCCGGGTTCGGTCTGGCCGGATTCGCTCAGTGCGGGTTCGGTTGGTCTGGTGTCGGTCGCTCCAGGTCCAGTCAGTCCGAGCTGAGCGTCGGATTCCGCTCCGCTCGGTGAGTGAGACCTGTCCGTCGACAGCGAAGAGGTCGGGGGCTCCGACACCACGACCCACGCTCCGACCTTGAGCAGGGGAGCAGTGCACTCGGCCAGCACCGCGGGTCTGCCGAACGAGCGGGCGATCGCCCCGTCAAAGGTGCCGCGCCAGTCTGGATCTCGGCCACAGACTTCCGCCCGCTCCTGGAGCACGGAGACCCGGTCACCCAGTTCGAGCCGGTCTACTGCCCTCCTCAGGAAGGCAGCTGCGGCGTTCATTCGCCTCGAGGAGGACCAGAGACGCCTCGGGCCAGTGCTCCGCCACGACGAGTCCCGGGAGGCCTCCCCCCGCCCCCATGTCCACCAGGCGGGGCGCGGCCGTGAAGAGCGGGCGGGCCACAGCGGCGAACCCTCGGGCATGACGAAGCTGTGGCTCCAGTGGCCCAGGCCCAAGAAAGCCAAGCTGGCGCGCCTCAGCCAGCACAAGCTCCAGGGTTTCGCTGGCGACGGGGGAGTCGCCTTCGTCGTCGGTGCGGGGCACCGACGGAACGTCAGCCGGCAGGGGCGATGACGATGTGGCGGTTGGGATCCTCACCCTCGGATCGGGTGACGACACCAGCCATCTCGTTGATCGCGTCGTGCACAGCCTTGCGATCGGCGGGGCTCATCGCCTCGAGAGCCTTCTCTTGTCCCGATGCCATGACTTCCTCGGCAATCTGGACGCTGAAGCGCTTGAGGGCAGCCGAGCGCTTTTCCCGGTACCCGGCGACGTCCACCAGGATCCGGTCAGTTCGCGAGGGGCACTGTCGCTGCACGACGGCCCGGGTCAGGTCCTGGAGGGCGCTCAGGGTCGTCCCACGGGGCCCGACCAGGATCCCGAGGTCCGTGCCCGTCGCGGCGATCTCTACCGTCTCCTCATCAAGGAGACGGCATTCCACCGAACCCTCCATGCCGTATTCACTGAGGAGACCAGTCAGAAATGCTCTCCCGACCTCACCCTGCTCTTCGAGCGTCATTCCCTCGGCCATCTCCACCGTCTCCTTCGTTGCCCTGCCTTGAGAGGATTCCTGCGCCGGCTGCTTCACCGGCGCCGATCCATTTGCGGCGCCATTCGCCCCTTCGTGCCCCGGCGCGGCCGCCACGCCCGCCCTGCTGCGGTTCCGCCTGCGACGAGCTGATCGGCTGGTGCCAGTTCCGCCGCCTGCTCCGTTCCCTTCACCGCGACTCGAGCCGTTGCCTCCACCGGCATTGCTTTCGCCGGCGCCGACCGAGGACTCGCTGGCGCTACTCGAAGCGCCTGCCTTCGCTGCGCCTCGTCTGGTGGGATCTCCCTGGCCGCCTGAGCGTGCAGCGCGTCCCGAGCTCTCGCCGTCTCCTCTGTCGTCGCTCCGGCCGCCGCCATTGCTCGAACGACCACCTGACCCCGATGCCGGACGTTCTCCGCCTTGCCGGCTCGATTTGCCACGCCGAGAGCGCTCGCGCTTCGGACGAGCTCCGACGGGACGCACCCGGGCTCGCACCCGTGCCTCTTCACGCACCCGACCGAACAATCCGGTCTTCGGCTCGGAGAGCACGTGCACCTCGGCATCGTCGACCGCGACGCCTAGCTGATCAAGCGCTCGTTCGGTCGCCTCGTCGACGGTCTTTCCCGTCACCTCTACCCACTCCACGCTGTTATCGAGCCTTTCTGGTCCGCTTCGAGCGAGAGCGAGGGTGAGATTTGGGACCCGGTGGCTCGTCGCCATCCGATGCGGCCTTGCCGTTGGCGGCCCTGCCGTTGGAGGCCTTGCCGCTGGGGTTCTTCCCGTTCCCGTTTGTCCTTGCGCCGGAACTCGGATTCTTCTTCGGAGGCACCGTTCCCTTGGACAGCCCGGTCCCATCCGTGGCAGTCGACGCCTTCTTGGTCGGTTTCGGCGGAGTAGAAGGGGGCGGTTTTACCTCTTTCTTCTCCACCGGTTTTTCTTCTTTGGCCGAGCCGATTTCTCGCTCTGCCGCGACAGCGGTCACCATCCCTGACCGGAACATGACCTCCTGAGTCAAGATTCGCATTGCTGAAGACACAACCATGTAAATGGTTGCTCCCGCGGGAACCTTTAGGTAAATAGCACCAAAGGCAATTGGAAAGATCTTCTGCATTGTTTGCATCTGTGGATTGGCAGCGGCAGCCTGAGGATTCCGGCTGTTCATCTGCTTCATCTGGTAGTACTGCAAGAAGATGGCGATGCCTATAAGAGCCAGGTAGGGAAGGATGTCGGGGAAGCCATGGCCAGAGAGCGGCGAGGTCGACAAGTCCATTCCGAACCACCACGGCATGTGGCCATGGCTGGCAACCAACGCGTGGTGCATTTGCGAACCGGAAGGGATGTATTCACTATTTGTCGCGGTGGTCTTTGAAAGATCCCGGATCAACGAATAGAGAACGATCAGGAATGGCATTTGGAGAAGCGGCGGCAAGCAGGCGCCGAACGGGCTCGTCCCGTTCTCCTTGTACAACTTCATCATTTCCTGATTGAGCAGCTCCCGATTTTCCGGGCCCTTGTATTTGGCCTGAAGCTTCTTGAGCTCCGGCTGCAGGCGCTGCATGGCGATCATGGAGCGGGTGCTCTTCACCGTGATCGGCGTGAGCGCCAGCATGATGATCACGGTCAGACCGGCAATGGCGAACCCGTAGTTCGGCCAGATGGCAAAGAGACCGGCCAAGACCCAACCGAAGAGCTTCAGCAGCGGGTGGAAGACGTTCAGGATCGGCTGGACCGGGTTCGACGCGGCCACCATGACGTGGGTCAGCATGGTTGGCGCACCTCGGTCGCCTCGGTTACCTCGTATGCGTCGTTGATCTGGTGGATCGGGCCTGCCTGGGCCACCTGGTCGCCGCGGTCGCCGTGGTCGTCGTGGTCCTCGCACGTGTGCGCGGCGGCGCCGGGCAGGGGTACCAGGTCAATGCCGTGTGGCCCGAAGGGTCGGCAACGCAGAAGCCGGCGTGCCGTGAGGCCGAACGCCCGCCAGAAGCCGTGCAGGCTGAAGGCCTCCACGGCGTAGTTGGAGCAGCTGGGGTAGTAGCGGCAGGTCGACACGCGGCCCGAAGCGGCGCTCTGATAGGCCTTGAGCAGGAACAATGCACCCCGCCGGGGCCAGGGCTGGCGGGTCGAGGCGGTGAGCACCTCAGATAGTGCGGGTACCTCGGAGGCGCCAGGTACTGCGGAGGGGGCGGCCGCCGGGGGGCCAGCGGGGGATGCGGGGGCGGTCGAGCTGGTTGTCGTGGTCATCGTGGTCATCGGGCGTCCGCCGCCTGGTCACGGGAAGCCCGCTGGAGTGCCTTGGCCACGTCGGCCCGGAAGGCCTCGGGCTTGGCTGCGGCCGAGTCGGGGGAGAAACGGAGCAGATAGGTGCCCCGGGGCAGGCGGTGTGCCTCGCCGCGGATGACCTCTCGGGCCCGGCGGCGCAGGCTGTTGCGCACGACGGCCGAGCCGCACTGCTTGCCGACTGCGTAGCCGACCTGGGGAAACACCCCTGGGGCCGAGGATTCGGCGGGCACGAAGACGGCCCGGACCGGCCCGCTCGAGCCGCGCGCCCGGGAGCGCTGCAGTTCCGCGAAGGCAGCGCGTGTGGTGATCCGTCCGACCGTCGGTGCAGGCACCCGAGTCCTCAGACGGTGAGCCGGTGGCGCCCCTTGAGCCGCCGTGACTTCAGGATCGCCCGCCCGGCGCGGGTCGACATGCGCTTGCGGAAGCCGTGGGTCTTTGCCCGCTTCCGGGTGTTGGGTTGGTAAGTGCGCTTCACGTGAATCAGCCTTTCGCGACGAGGCGGCGTCCGGAGGTGTTCGTCGCAGAATCATGCCGCGGCCTTCGGGTCGGATCCGGCCACCGGCGGCGAGTCCTCCCATGTTAGGCGCGATTTGGGGACCGGCTCTAGTCGCATCGTGGTGCCGCGGTGTACGGTCGCCCAATTACCCATACCGAGGATCGTTCCGAACGTGGTGGCTGGAGTCCGAGGGGGGAGAAGGGGCGATCGGAACAGCGGTGAACCAGGCTGGAGTCCTCTGGACGAAGTGCACAGGGTCCTTGCGCGAGCAGGTCTCGGAGACCACATGGCAACTCTGGCTCTCGGGGATCGAGCCGGTGGACTTCCATGACGGGGTCTTCGTCCTGGCCGTTCCCAACGGGCTGATCAGGGAGCGGGTGGAGTCCCGCTATCTCCCGATGATCGAGGACACGCTGGCCAACGAGGTGGGCTCGCCCGTCCGGGGCCGGCTCGAGGTCCACGAGGTCCAGGAGGTCACGCCGACCGCTCCCCGGGGTCCGGGGTCCGGGACGGACCGTCCGGTCGACCTGTCGACCGCCGCGGTCGGCGTGGTGGCCCGCTCCCGGTCCGTGCTGGGGATCGGCGGTCCACTGGCCTCGTCGGACGAAGACGGCGACGGGGGCGGGTTCGGGACGAACGGCGGCGGAGGTCGAGGCGGGGGCGGCTCGGGTTCCAACTTCGGGCCCGGGTCCGGGTCCGGATCCAGGGGTGGGCGGGAGTCGCCCGCCGTCCAGCTCGACTCGAAGTTCACCTTCGACACCTTCGTGGCCGCGTCGTCGAACCGGCTGGCCCACGCGGCGGCCCAGGCCGTGGCCGAGACCCCCGGGCGCTCCTACAACCCGCTCTTCATCTACGGCGACTCGGGGCTGGGCAAGACCCACCTCCTCCACGCCATCGGGAACTACGTCACCGAGAACTACCCCCGGCGCAAGGTCCTCTACGTCACCACGGAGACGTTCATGAACGACTTCGTCGACTCGCTGCGCACGTCGACCACCCTTGCCTTCAAGCGTCGTTACCGCGACTGCGACGTCCTCCTCATCGACGACG
Source organism: uncultured Acidimicrobiaceae bacterium (assembly GCA_963840435.1). Lineage (GTDB taxonomy): Bacteria > Actinomycetota > Acidimicrobiia > Acidimicrobiales > RAAP-2 > Bog-473. Next base: position 553,266 of record CAWIYY010000010.1, read on the forward strand.
TCCAGTTCATGGAGCGCAAAGAGGGCCTCCAGGAGGAGTTCTTCCACACCTACAACGACCTGAAGGGCGCCTCAAAGCAGATCGTGCTCACCTCGGATCGACCGCCCAAATCGATCGAGACCCTCGAGGACCGCCTGCGCAGCCGCTTCCTTTCCGGCCTCATCACCGAGATCGATCCGCCTGACCTCGAAACCCGGCTGGCCATCCTGCGCTCCAAATCGATGAGCGAGAACCAGGACGTGCCCGACGACGTGCTCGAGTTCATCGCCTCGCACGTGAAGGACAACATCCGGGAACTCGAGGGCGCGCTCACCCGCATCTGTGCCTACGCCAAGCTCAACAACCAGCCCATCTCCCTCTCCCAGGCCGAAGACGTGCTCTCCGACCTGGTCCGGGCGGGCGAACCCCGGCGTATCTCGCCTCAGATGATCCTCGACACGACTGCCGCCACCTACGGCTTCTCCGTCGAGGCACTGATCGGGCCCAGCCGCACCCGGCCCCTGGTCACCGCTCGGCAGGTGGCCATGTACCTCACCCGCGAGCTCACGGACTACAGCTATCCGGCCATCGGCCGGGTCTTCGGCAAGCGAGATCACACGACCGTCATCCACGCGGTCGACAAGATCACCGGCCAGATGAAGGAGCGCCGGCAGATCTACGACCAGGTCACCGAACTGATCCAGAAGATCCGTGCCGGCTCGGCCTGACCCGACCGTTCCAAGAGTGGGCGGGTCCTGTGGCTGTGGCTCTGGCTGTGGCTGTGGCTCGGCGGCGGCGCAACCTGTGGACCGTGCCTGCACGCGCTGGGGACAGACACCCCCTGCGTCCCCAGGCTCGCGCGACCTCGCTCTGCGCCGTCCCCGGGGGGTCTCGCCGGCACACACGACGGTGGGGACAACAATTGGCAACCCGACCAGGGCGCGCGGGACGTCATCCACAATCCACAGCCCTTACTACCTTTACCCCTAGACATATGTCCCTCCCCACGTCGAAATACAGGGCACCCACCCGAAAGGACAATCTGTGAAGTTCAGATCCGAGCGCGACGCCCTGGTCGAGATGCTGGCCACGGCCGGGCGCGCCATCGGAGGCCGTGGCGGCTCATCGCCGGTCTTGCTGGGCCTGCTCCTGACGTGCACCGGGAACACCCTGACCGTGACCGGAACCGATCTGGACCTGACGATTCAGGTCACCGACGAGGTCATCGGCATCGACGACGGAAGTTGTGTGGTTCCGGCACGGCTCTCGACTGACATCGTGCGCCGGCTCGAGCCCGGAGCAGTCACCTTTTCCGACGAAGGTGATTCGCTGACGATCTCGGCCGCCCGCTCGACCTTCAAGTTGCACACCTATCCGGTCGTGGAGTTCCCGCCGGTGGCCCGGACCAACGAGCCGACGGCCCACCTCAGCGAGGGGGCGTTCAGCCAGGCCATCCGCCAGGTCGTGCGCGCGGCGTCGCATGACGACGGACGCCCGCTGCTGACCGGAGTGCTGGTGTCCCGGGTCGACCAGTCGCTGCGCCTGGTGGCGACGGACTCGTACCGCATGGCCATGCGGGACCTGGCCGGGACGAATGTCATTCTCGGTGAGGAAGATCTCCTTGTGCCGGCCCGTGCCCTGTCGGAACTGCAGCGACTGCCCGGCTCCGCTTCGTCGGAGGACGGCGAAAAGGACAAGGTCGGTGTGGCGGCGAGCAGCAACGAGATCACCTTCTGGCAGGGCAAGGTGCAGATCAGCACCCGTCTGCTCGAGGGTCGCTACCCGGACTACAAACAACTGATTCCCGACCACTACCCCAACCGTCTGCACCTGGGGAAGGAGAGCTTCCTGGCCGCCCTGCGCCGGGTGCAGCTCCTGGTGCGCGACAACACGACACCCGTTCGCCTGTCCATGCGTCAGGCGGGGGTGGATCTCAGCGTGCAGAGCCAGGACGTCGGTGACGCGGCGGAGGCGGTCGACGGCGACTACACGGGCGAGGAACTGATCATCGCCTTCAACCCGTCGTACCTGATCGACGGGGTCGAGGCCGTGGCCGGTGACGAGGTGATCGTGGAGACGGCCGACGCGTCACGGGCGGCGACGGTGCGCGGTGCCGAGGACGAGGAGTTCCGCTACCTGTTGATGCCGGTCCGGGTGTCCTGAGCGAGCCGCAGCCGCGGTGAGCATCCGTCATCTGGAGCTGGCGGACTTCCGCGTCTTCGGGGCCGCCGTGCTCGACCCGCAGAGCGACGGCACCACGGTGATCACGGGCGAGAACGGGACCGGGAAGACGAGTGTGCTCGAGGCCATCGTGTACCTGAGCACCCGGCGTTCGTTCCGCGGTGCACCGGTCGAGGCCCTGGTGCGCACGGGGGCGACGAGTGCAATCGTCCGAGCCGAAGTGTCCGGCGAGTCCGCGCCGACGCTGGTGGACGCCGAGATCGCCCCGGCGGGACGCAGCCGGATCCGGGTCAACCGCAAGGCGGCCTCGGCCCGCAAGGATCTGGCGGCCGCCATCCCGGCGACGATCTTCTCCCCCGAGGACCTGGCCATCGTCGGCGGCGCCCCCAAGGGTCGGCGGGACCTGCTCGACGACGGGTTGGCCCTCCTCGATCCCGAGGGAGCCCGGGCGGCGGACGAGACCGATCGGGTGTTGCGCCAGCGGGCCGCCCTCTTGCGCCAGTCGGGTGGACGGGCCAGCGAGGACGTGGCGACCACGCTCGACGTGTGGGATCAACGGCTGGCCGACGCCGGCAAGGTGCTCGTGGCGGCCCGGGAACGCCTGGTGGCCGATCTCGAGCCGCTGGTGGCGGCGACCTACAACCGCCTGGCTGGGGCGGACGGGGCCCCGGCCCTGGTGCGCCAGTCCTACCAACGGACCTGGTCGGGTGACCTGCTCGACGCGCTCTCGGCCAGCCGGACCGACGACCTGCGGCGTGGGGTGAACACGGTCGGTCCGCACCGCGACGAGCTCGTCCTGCTGCTCGAGGGCCGCGAGGCTCGCAGCCATGCCTCACAGGGCGAGCAACGCTGCCTCGCGCTGGCGTTGCGCCTGGGCATCCACGAGCTGGTCCGGACCAAGACCGACCTCCGCCCGACACTCCTCCTCGACGACGTGTTCTCCGAGCTCGACCCGGTGCGAAGCAAAGCGCTGGTCGCGGAGTTGCCGAGTGGCCAGTCGCTGCTCACGACGGCGGCCCCGCTGCCCGAGGGCATCGAGGTGGCCGCGGTGGTCCAGGTGGGGGACCTGGTCCGGTGAGAAACCGCCGCGGCGACGGGCCCCGGCGGGTGGGTGAGTCAATGCCGCGCCTCCTCGGGCGGCTGGGTGCGCCCCCGACCGAGGTGCTCGAGGTCGTCTTCACCCGCTGGAGCGAGGTGGTCACGGGCGATCTCGGGGCCCATCTCCGACCTTTGCGCGTCGACCGGCGCGTCCTCGTCGTGGCGGCGGACCACGCGGCGTGGGCCACCCGGGCGAGGCTGGAATCGGCTGCAATCCTGGCCCGCGTGCACGCGCTGGGCGACAGCCCGATAGAGCGGCTGGAAGTCGTCGTCGAACGACCCTGAAACCCGCCTCTGACGTGGGACGTTGCGACCGTTCAAGAGTGCCGAAATGACACGATTGTCGGGTAGAATGGTGCGTTCGCATCGAAAGGCCGGAGGTCGACCGTCCGGGGATTCGCTGCGCACCGCGACGACAAGGGTTTTGAAAGGGCGCGCCTGTGGCAGTAAAGGTGGACGAGACATCGGACGGGGCAGGATCCTCCTACGGTGAAGCCGACATCACCATCCTCGAGGGCCTCGAGGCGGTCCGGAAGCGTCCGGGCATGTACATCGGTTCGACCGGACCGACGGGTCTGCACCACCTGGTGTGGGAGGTCGTGGACAACTCGGTCGACGAGGCCATGGCCGGGCGGGCCGCCCGGATCGACGTCACCGTCCTGGCCGACGGCGGGGTCCGGGTGGCCGACGACGGCGCAGGCATCCCTGTCGGGCCCCACCCGAAGAACCCCAAGGTCTCGACGGCCGAGATCGTCCTGACGACCCTGCACGCCGGGGGCAAGTTCGGCGGCAAGGGCTACCAGGTCTCCGGCGGCCTGCACGGCGTGGGCATCTCGGTCGTCAACGCCCTCTCGACCCGGCTCGTGCTCGAGGTCGACCGGGACGGCCAGCACTGGGAGGCCGAGTTCGAAAAGGGCGGCAAGGTCAAGAAGCACGTGGCCGCGATCGGCCCGGCGCCGAAGGACCGCAGCAGCGGCGAGCCCCGGACAGGGACCACGGTGACCTTCTGGCCGGACGCCTCGGTCTTCGACGAGACCGAGTTCCGGGCCCAGACCATCGTGGAGCGGCTGCAGATCATGGCCTTCTTGAACAAGGGGCTCGAGATCCGTTTCACCGACGAGCGCACCGACCCGGTGACCAAGACGACGTACAAGTACAACGGCGGCATCGTCGACTTCGTGAAGCACCTCAACGCCTCGAAGGAGGCGCTCTTCCGCAAGGTGGCCTCCTTCGAGCAGTCCGAGGAGGGGCAAGAGGTCGAGATCGCACTGCAGTGGAACACGGGCTACCACGAGTCCATCCACTCGTTCGCCAACGGGATCTCCACCATTGAAGGTGGCATGCACGTCGAGGGTTTCAGCAAGGCGCTGACCAACGTCGTCAACCGCTACGCCCGGGACCGCAACCTCTTGAAGGAGAAAGAGGAGAACCTCAAGGGCGAGGACATCCGGGAGGGCCTCACCGCCATCATCTCGGTGCGCCTGCGCGACCCGCAGTTCGAGGGCCAGACCAAGGCCAAGCTCGGCAATCAGTCGATCCGGTCGCTGACCGAGCGCACGACCAACCAGAAGTTGCGGGAATGGTTGGAGGAGAACCCGCGCGAGGCCAGCCAGATCGTCCAGAAGTCGACGCAGGCGGCCCGGGCCCGCATGGCGGCCCAAGGGGCGCGGGACCTGACACGTCGCAAGTCGGCCCTCGACGGGGCGGGGCTGCCCGGCAAGCTGGCCGACTGCTCGTCGCGTGATCCGCGCGAGTCGGAGCTCTTCATCGTGGAGGGCAACTCGGCCGGCGGCTCGGCCAAGGACGCACGCAATCCGGTGACCCAGGCCATCCTTCCCATCCGCGGCAAGATTCTCAACGTCGAGCGGGCCCGCATCGACAAGATGCTCAAGAATGTCGAGATACAGGCGCTCATCTCGGCCATCGGCGCCGGCCTGGCCGAGGAGTTCGACGTCGACAAGATCCGCTACCACAAGGTGATCCTGCTGGCCGACGCCGACGTCGACGGCAGCCACATCCGCACACTGCTGCTCACCTTCTTCTTCCGGCAGATGAAGCCACTGGTCGAGGGAGGCTTCGTCTACGTGGCCCAGCCCCCGCTCTACTCGACCCTGGTGGGCAAGGAGAAGTTGTACCTCAAGGACGACGCGGCCAAGGCGGCTTTCCTGGTCGAACACCCCGACCACAAGCACGAGTTCAACCGCCTGAAGGGCCTGGGCGAGATGGACTTCCACGAATTGCGGGACACGACGATGGACCCGGGCCGGCGATCCCTCCTCCAGGTGAACGTGGAGCAGGCCGCGCTGGCCGACGAGGTGTGCTCCATCCTCATGGGCGACGACGTCGAGTTGCGCCGCCACTTCATTCAGACGAATGCCAAAGACGTCCGCTTCCTTGACATCTGAGCGGACGGGCGAGGAGTAGCGAGACATGCCACGTCAATCGACACGCGGGTCCGGTCGCGGGGGAGCGGGCTCGGGCGGAGGCGACGCCGGGCCGCCGAACGGTGGCGACGGCGACGAGCCGGTCAGCGGTTCCGTCGAGCCCATTGAGATCCAGGAGGAGATGGAGCGCTCGTTCCTCGAGTACTCCATGTCGGTCATTGTGGCCCGGGCCCTGCCCGACGTGCGTGACGGGCTCAAGCCGGTGCACCGCCGGATCCTCTACTCCATGTTCGACAACGGGCTCCGACCCGACCGGCCGCACAACAAGTGCGCCAAGGTGGTCGGTGACGTCATGGGGACCTACCACCCTCACGGCGACTCGGCCATCTACGAGGCATTGGCCCGCATGGTCCAGGAGTTCTCGCTGCGCTACCCGCTCATCGACGGCCACGGCAGCTTCGGGGGCCGGGGTCCAGACGACGGCGCCGCGGCCATGCGCTACACCGAGTGCCGCCTCGCCCCCCTGGCCCTCGAGCTCATGGCGGACATCGACGAAGAGACCGTCGACATGGTGGGCAACTACGACGGGTCTGCCGTCGAGCCCACGGTGCTGCCGTCGCGCTTCCCCAACTTGCTCGTCAACGGTTCCCAGGGCATCGCGGTCGGCATGGCGACCAACGTGCCGCCGCACAACATGGGCGAGGTCATCGACGCCGCCATCCACGTGCTGCACCACCCCGAGGCCACGCCGGACGAGCTCATGCAGTTCGTCAAGGGCCCGGACTTCCCGACCGGGGCGCTGATCCTCGGGCGCCAGGGCATCCTCGACGCCTACCGGACGGGGCGGGGCTCCATAAAGATGCGGGCGGTCGCGGAGATCGAAGAGGGCCGCAACGGCGATCACATCGTGGTGACCGAGCTGCCCTACCAGACCTCGGTCGAGGTCATTGAGCAGAAGATCACCGAGCTGGTCCGCGCCGGCGACCTCGACGGCATCAGTGGGTTGCGCAACGCCTCGGCGAACCAGCAGCCACGCCTTGTCATTGAGCTCAAGCGCGACGCCAACGCCAACGTGGTGCTCAACAACCTCTTCAAGCAGACGCCGCTGCAGACGAGCTTCGGCGTCAACATGCTGGCCCTGGTCGACAGCGTGCCCCGCACGCTGAACCTGGCCCAGGCCCTGTCGCACTACATCGACCACCAGATCGAGGTCATCACCCGGCGTTCGCAGTACCGGCTCGACAAGGCCCGGAACCGGGCCCACATCGTCGAGGGTCTGCTCAAGGCCATCGACATGCTCGACGCGGTGATCGCCACCATCCGGGGCTCGGACGACCGGCCCGCCGCCCGTGCCGCGCTGATGGCCGAGCCCTTCGCCTTCACCGAGCTCCAGGCCACCCACATCCTCGACATGACGCTCGGCCGCCTGACCCGGCTGGGCCGCAGCGAGCTCGAGGAGGAGATGCAGCAACTGCTGACCACCATCGCCGAGCTGGAATCGATCCTGGCGGACGACGGAAAGCTGCGCGGGGTCATCGAGACCGAGATGACCGCCATCCGCGACAAGTACGACAACCCGCGGCGCAGCATCATCACCCACGACCCGGGCGAGATGGGCGTCGAGGACCTCATCGACGACGAGGACATCGTCGTCACCATGACCCGGGCCGGCTACATCAAGTCGGTGGCTGCGGCCGCGTTCCGCACCCAAGGACGCGGTGGGCGCGGCGTGCAGGGCGCCCGGCTCAAGGAGGAGGACCTGGTCAGCCAGGTCGTGCATACCTCGGCCCACTCCTTCCTCTTGCTGTTCTCGAACCAGGGGAAGGTGTACCGCCTGCGCGGTCACGAGATCCCGGTGAAGGACCGCACCGCCCGCGGCACCGCTGCGGTCAACCTGGTCCCGCTGGCGCCGAACGAGTCGATCACCGCCATCATCTCCACCCGCGAGTTCTCGCCCGACCAGTACCTGGTCTTCGCCACGGCGCAGGGCCAGGTGAAGAAGACGGCGATGAGCGAGTACGACAAGTCGCGGCGGGAGGGCTTCATCGCCATCAACCTGCGTGACGGCGACGAGCTGGTGCGGGTGGTGGCCACGTCGGGCGATGACGACCTCTTCGAGGTGACGCGGAACGGCATGACGATCCGCTTCAACGAGGAGGACGTCCGAGCCATGGGCCGCGACGCGGCCGGCGTGCGGGGGATCCGCCTGCGTCAGGGCGACGCTGTCGTGTCGTGCGACGTGGCGGCCGACGACACCGACATCCTGATCGTGACCGACGCCGGCTACGGCAAGCGGACCAAGCTCGAGCGCTTCAACCGGCAGGCCCGCGGCGGCCAGGGCGTGCGGGGTATCCGCCTGACCGGGAAGCGGGGCTCGGTGGTGGCGGCCTTCATGATCGCCCTCGACGAGGAGATCCTGCTCGTCTCCTCGGGCGGGGTGGTCATCCGCACCGAGGCCCGGGAGATCGCCTCACAGGGCCGCGACGCGACGGGCGTCCGGGTGATGAACCTCGACGACGGCCAGACGGTGGCCGCGGTGGCCCGGGTGACCGCCGAGTCCGAAGAGGACTGACCGACTCAGAAGAGCTTGATCGAGGTGAGCGGCCACACCCGCAGCTCGACCTTGCCGACGATGAGTGACTTCGAAATGGGGCCCCAGTAACGGCTGTCGCACGAGTCCGTGCGGTTGTCGCCCATGACGAAGTAGTCGTTGGCCGGGACCTTGAAAGGCCGGACCAGGCTGTAGGGCGTGCCGGGCGGGCCGGCCGTCGTCACGCCCTGCTCCGACTGGGGCAGCCAGCTCTCGTCGAGGCGCTTGCCGTCGATGTAGACGTAGCCGCCGGAGAGCGAGATGACGTTGCCCGGCAGGCCGATCACCCGCTTGACCAGATCGTTGACCGGGGGACCGCCGCAGTTCTCCGCCGGGGGGCGCGCGAAGACGACGATGTTGCCCCGGCTCACCCCGTGCAGGTCGTAGCTGAGCTTGTTCACCAGGATGCGATCGCCGACCTGCAACGTCGGCTCCATCGATCCGGACGGGATGAAGAAGGTCTGGACCACGAAGGCCCGCAGCAGTACGGCGACGAGCACCGCGACCACCACGACGATGATCCCTTCGCGCAGCCAACGCGACGAACCGTTGCCCTGGGCTTCCTTGCCCAGATCCGGCGGCTCCTCCGGTGGGGTCGGATCGGCCTCGACCTCCGGCCCGCCTACTCCGGGCTCGTCTACGACGAGCGCCGGGTCCTGGGAGTCGGGCGTCACCGGAGGCAGGCTAGACGCCGCAGCCGTCGATCGGGATTCGGCCTCAGGCGGGGACCGGGACCACGGACGCCGTGTCCCGTCCCGAACGGAGCAGGGAACCGGGGACGGCCCCGGTCGGTTCGCCGTCGCGCACCGTCTCCACCCCATTGACCAGGACCCGGACGACGCCGTGGGACCCGGCAAAGAGGCGGGGCGTTTCTCCGGGCAGGTCATGGACCAGGCGGGCCGGCTCGGAGGCGATGGTCTCGGGATCGAAGACGAGGAGGTCTGCCGCGTAGCCCTCCTGGACCAGTCCGCGGGTCGCGCAAGCCGAAGAGGGCGGCAGGCTGGGCCGTCATCATGTGCACGGCCTGCTCGACGGGAACCAGCTTGCGACCGCGCAGGCAGTCGTCGAGGAACGCGGTCGGATAGTTGGAGCCACACATGCGGTCAAGGTGCGCCCCGGCGTCGGAGCCGCCGACCATGGCCCGGGGATCGTTCCAGATGGCGGCGCGCATGGACCACGTCGTCTCCTCGCCGTCGTCCGTGTTGGGCCACAGCACCGTACGCAGGTCGTCGGCCAGCACGATGTCGAGCAACGTGTCGAAGGGAGCGGTGCCCCGCTCCTGCGCGATGTCGGCCACGGTCCGGAAGGCGCAGCCCTCGTTGGCCGGGGCATAGGTGTCGCCGATGACGTAGGTCCCCCAGCGGGCCAGGCCCCGAAAGACGCCGGCCTCCTTGCTGTGGGCCCGCTCGTCGAGCTGGGCCCGTACCTCCGGGTCGGCCAGCTTTTCCATACGCTCGGCCTGGGGCAGTCCCATGACGTCGCCCCAGCCCGGGATGAGGAAGAGCGCGCAGTGGGTGCGGAAGCTCATGTTCATGGGGACCAGCGTCGGCATGATCAAGGCCACGATGCGGCCGCCCGCAGCGGCGGCGGTGGACGAGGCGGCGAGCTGGTGCTCAATGCGCTCACCGGAACGGGCGTCGACCGTGAGCACGTTCCAGTTGAGCGGGCGCTGGGCGGTGACGCTCATGGTCGTCATCAGGTCGACCTCTTCAGGGCTGAAGGAGTCGAGACATCCGTTGGTGATGTACTCGAGGGTCGTGCCCTCGTGGGCCGCCACCTCCTCGCAGAAGGCCAGCATCTCGCGGCGGTCGGCGTAGCGCGAGCTGATCGGCCGGCCGTCGCCGTCGGAGTGGGTGCGCGACTGGGACGAGGAGAACCCGAGCCCCCCGGCCTCGAGCGATTCGCCCAGGAGGGCGCGCATGGCCTCGATTTCTTCGTCGGTCGCCACCTCCTCGCCCCGGGCCGCGCCCATGACCTTGCGCCGCAATGCGCAGTGCCCGACGAGGAAGCCGGCGTTGACGCCCAGGCTCCCCTCGAGCGCGTCGAGATACTCGGCGAAGCTGGACCAGGTCCAGGGCACCCCGTTCTCCAGGGCGGCCAGGGGCATGCCCTCCACCTTGGCCATCATCCGGCGGATGTAGTCGGCGTCCTCGGCGTTGAGCGGAGCCAAGGTGAACCCGCAGTTCCCGCCGATCACCGTGGTCACGCCGTGGACGTTGGAGGGCGAGGCGGAGGGGTCCCAGAACAACTGGGCGTCGTAGTGCGTGTGGGGGTCGACGATGCCGGGGGTGACGATCAGCCCGGTGGCGTCCAGCTCGACCTGGGCCGGCTCGTCGACCTGGCCGACGGCCACGATGCGGCCGTCGCGGATGCCGACGTCGGCCAGGCGCGCCGGGCCACCCGAGCCGTCGATGAGCGTGCCGGAACGGATGGCGTAGTCGAGCATGGAACCTCCGGGGGCGACTGCCCGGCCCTGGGACCGCGGCGCCGAATCTGACGGACCGTCAGCTTAGTGTTCGGCTTCGGCTCCCCTGGTCCCGAAGGGCCGGCACGGGGCCGAGCCGAGCCGAGCCGGAGCCGTCAGCCCAACCAGTCCCGAGGGGTGACCGCCCCGGTCCTGTACTGGCCGAGGATCGCCTGGCGCACCTGCTGGAGCCGCCCCTCGACCGCATCCTGGCGTCGGGTCAGCTCCGAGAGTTGCGCTTCGAGGTCGGCGAGCACCCGGGCGACGTCGTCGGGCGAGGACAGGTCGGCCCGAGCCATCTCCTGGTGGGCCGTCATGAGCGGGTCCGAGCGGATGCAGACGGACCAGTCCAGGTCGTCGACTTCCTTCACGTCGTCGCGGCCGTCGTCAGACCAGTTCGCTGCCATCAGGCGGGGCAATTCGTCCACCACCGCCTTCTGGTCGGTGGGCTCGTTGGCCAGGCAGTGGCGCAGGATCCCGACGTCGCTGGCCAGGACCGACTGTGCGTAGGAGAGCGATTCGAGGGCCGCCGTGAGCTCTTCGCGCCAGATCCGGACGGGAGCGGCCTGGTTGGCCTCCGCCACCGCGGCAGAGTCCTCCAAGACCCGATCGATGTCGGTCAGCTGGATCGGATCCGTCTCGGAGAGGAGCGCACTCTCCGCTCCGTCCAGGTCATGCCCAACCCGTCCCTGAAGATGCGCCCGTGCCGATGGCACCGATTCACTCCCCTCGTCGTCTCCTGCTGCTGCACCGAGCCGACCCTCGAGCTTTGTCTACCACGGGCATGATGCGCTCGTCAGGACCCCCGATGCAATGGTTGTTACACCTCGTGAGAACCAATTTTCGGCCGTTTCCCCCACCCCTCTTCAGGCCTGTGGACAACCGGTTCCCTCCTGTGAAACCCGGGTGTGAGAGCGCTTCGTCCCCAACTCGTCCACAGGCTGTGCCCGAGGCCGTCCCCACGCCGGATGCAGGGGGGCTTTCGCTGCGCCGTCACCGCGTGCTTTGCTCTGAACGTGCAGGCCACCATGTTTCCCGACGCAACGGATTCGGCGTGCTGAACCTGCCGCCCACCTCGGAGGGGGTCCTGCCGGGCCAGCATCTCGAGCGGGCCATCCGGGCAGGCTACGTCGACGCCGGGCGTTTCAAGATCCCCGAATCGAACATCCAGCCGGCCAGCCTCGACCTGCGCCTGGGCGAGCGGGCGCTGCGCATCCGCTGCAGCTTCTTGCCCGGGAACGAATCGGTCGAGCGCAAGCTCAAGGACTACGTCCTCGACGAGCTCGACCTGCGGGGCGACGGCGCCATGCTCGAAGCCCGCTGCCCGTATCTCATTGAACTCAAGGAGCGCCTGGACCTGCCGGCGGGACTGCGGGGCAAGGCCAACCCAAAGAGCTCGACGGGTCGCATCGACGTCTTCACCCGTGTCATCACCGACGACAGCGACCGCTTCGACGAGGTGGCACCCGGCTACAGCGGCCCCCTCTACCTCGAGGTGGTGCCGCTGTCCTTCGCGGTCCGCGTCCGCGAGGACCTGACGCTGAACCAACTGCGCCTGGCCGTCGGCAGACCGTGGCTGAGTGACGACGACGTGCGCCAGGCCCACCTGGAGATGCCGATGCTGTTCCGCGACGGTGCGCCAGTCCCGGTCGAGGACCTCGTCCTGTCCGACGGCCTCTTCCTCGGGCTGGACCTGCGGGGCGACACCCGGGGCCAGGTCGGCTACAGCACGCGGGACAGCGCACCGCTGCTGGACCTGACGACGGGGCGCGAGACCGACCCCCGCCCGTTCTGGGATCCGGTGTTCCGCGAGGACGGCGACCGGCTCGTGCTCTCGCCGAAGCGCTTCTATCTCCTGATGTCGGACGAGGCCGTCTGCATCCCACCCAACCTGGCCGCCGAGATGACCGCGTACGACCCGACGAGCGGAGAGTTGCGCACGCACTACGCCGGCTTCTTCGACCCGGGTTTCGGGTACGACCCGGGCGGCTCCTTCCGCGGGTCACGCGCCGCGCTGGAAGTGCGCGCGCACGACGTGCCCTTCATGGTCGAGAACGGGCAAGCGGTCTGCAAGCTCACCTTCGAGCGCATGCTCGAAGAACCCGTCGCGCTCTACGGAACGGGGATCGGGTCCTCGTACCAGCAGCAGGAAGAGACGCTAAGCCGCTACTTCCGCCGCACGCCCCTCTAGCAAGGGCGCGACACACCCGGCGCACGAGCGGGTTGCACGCGGGCCTTTGTGGTTCGCCGTCAACAGAGCCACAACCCGCCGTTTCATCGTCGCGCCTTTGGGAAAGTCCCTTACGCGAGCGGATGGCAGCGCGGATGCCGTCTGACTCCCAAAAGGAGCTCGAAAATAAATGTGGCGGAAGCGACTGTTGTCGGTTGGTATCTCTACGGGTGGGTTCGCCCTCGTTGCGGCGAGCGCACTGGGCCTAACATCGATGGGAGCGGGAGCGGACACCGCGCCCCTGCCCAACCGGTTCGTTGCCGGTGTCGGTGACGGCCCCCATCACGGCACTGGAAAACCAGATCGCGGGCACGGCGTTGCCCGGTCAGGACTCGACTACCGGGACGAATACCACCACCCAATCGTCCTCGGTGGCCGATGTCGATGCGCCGGTCAACGCGTGCTCGCTCTCTGTCGGCGCAGATGCCGGCGCCGGCAGCGCATGCTCGACGACCTCGGTCGGGACGAGCGGACAGAGCAACGTGGCCAACGTCAACGCCCCGGTGACGGTGCAGGACAACGCCGCAGGACTGTTGGACCAGGAGGCATCGGCTCTCGGTCTGACCTCGGGTCAGTCCGCCGCCTCGACGACGCAGGACGGCATGGTGAACGCCGACGCGCCAGTCAGCATTTGTTCGGTCGATGCTGGCGTGGCCGGTGACACCTCGAGCTCGTGCGGACTGAGCGGGACCGAGGGTGACACCGCTCAGACGGGCGTGGTCGACGCGGACACCCCGGTCACGGTGTGCGACATCATCGCCGAAGTGGACGGCAGCGGGAGCGCCGACTGCCCCCAGGAGACGGGCACGGGGTCGCAGTCGGGCCAGCTGGCCGATGCCGACGTCCCAGTGACGGCCTGTGGTGCAGTGGTTGCGGTCGACGGCTCGGCCACCGGGTCGTGCATGCCCGCCAGCGATGCCACGTTGACGGGCGACCTGCCGACGAGCGACGACACGCAGAGCGCCCCGGTGGACGGGGTCCTCCCGGTCAGTGGCTGCAGCGTCGTGGTTGCCGTGGTGGGGAGCGCCACGAACTCGTGCGAGCCGGACCACGTCGCGCAGACCCAGGAGGGCTCGGCGCCAGTCGACGGGACCATCACCTTGTGCTCCATCGTGGCCTCGGTTGACGGCACCGGCTCGGGCACCTGCACCGGTGCGCAGACGGCCAACGTCACGCCGATCGGTCAGCCCGGCGGCTCGAGCACGGGTGTCACCGCGCCGATCGCCGTCTGTGGCGTGCAGGGCGCAGTGGGCGGGAGCGCCGGCGCCGCCTGCCCCGAGCCCTCGACCAGCCCCAGCATCGCCCCGGTTGGAGGCGGATCGTCTGGCGGTAGCGCCGGAACCGGACCCACCGGCGCCACCAGCGCGAGTACCGGAGGAACGATCCCGGCAGATCTGACCGCGATCGCCAGCCCGGCGTCGCCGGGTACGGCCAGCGCAACTGCGGCGGTGACGCCGGCGGCCCCGCTGGCCCAGACCGGGGCGCCGATCCTGTTGGAGCTTCTCGCCGGCATGGCTGCGGTCCTGGCGGGCCTGGCCCTGAGCATGTCCGGCCGGTTGCGCCAGGCTCGATCCTGAAAGGAGCACGCAGCGCTCGCAGCCAGCCATGAGGTGAGGAGGAGTACGGGGCCGCCCGCCCCGGTACTCGACTGGACAGATCCGATGGAGGATGGGAGGGATCGATGTCCGGCGGAGGCAGCCGTCAGCAATTTGGAGGAGTTCTTCCTCTCGCGTGCGTTCGGTGATTTCGCCGCGACCCGACGTCGCCTCGAGCTCAATGGTCTCTGGGTGGTCGCAGCCGGAGCCCAGGGCGACCTGTCGCCGTCGGTCCCGCTCGACTCCCGGTTCGGCTCTTCCACGTTCGGTCAGCTCCCAGAGGAACGAGAGGACTTCCCACTCGATATGAACAAGCCCATCGCCACCGTGCTCGCCTTTACGCCGCAGACGCCCGCCGGCAGACAACGCGCCCTCGCCGCCATCGGGGGCATTGCCGCGGCCGCGCTCGTGGTGGTCGGTGTGACCTCGGGGACCACGCACGGGCCCGGGGCGGGCGAGAACCAGCAGGCGCTGGCCCGTAATGGTGGCGCGCACCTGCCGCCGCTCGACGCGCCGCCGTGCCGGTCGGGGTGCGTCGAGCGGCGTTGCCGGGTTGTTGGCAGCCGAACAGGGCCACGACGACGGGCACGGCAACGGCGCCGGCGCCGGCGACGGAACACTGAACGCGACGTCGGGTGTGCACGGGTCGTTCTCGGTCTTCGATGGTGCGGCAGTGGGTTCGTCGCCTTCCGGTGGCAGCACGCGGTCGTCCGGCGGCGCGTCCGGATCCGGCACGACGTCGGTCACGACTCCGTTGCCCGCCGCGTCGAATCCTGTTGCGACCAGTGCTCGACCCGGTGACACAACTCGCTAGCAACGCGACTGCAACCGTGTCCACAACGACACAACAAATAAACGCGGTCGTGCCGGCCGCGACGCCGATCACTGGAATGGTGAATGACGTCGGAACCACAGTCAGCGGCCTCACGGGGACGCTTGCGGGACCCAACGCCTAACCGTGTCGTGATTGCCCGCGGGAATGCTGCGCGCTCCTCACGGGCTTTCAAGAATTCCTGAAAATAGAAACGAGGGTGCAAGCAGTTTTGCGGTGACTTCGGGGGACATGGCTTCGACAGGTTCCCCTTTGAGACTCATCCCTATATGGTGACAGTGAGGAGTCGCGCAAGACTTCGGGAGTCAGGGCAGCAGCGCAGAAGACCCTGAATGACGCAGAGTCCACTGGAGGGGGGATGCAGCGTTCGAAGCCCGAGAGGGCATCAGCTGTCGACGGACACGCCAGCCTGGAAGACGTCTTCGCCTCGAGGAATTTCGGCAAGCCGCTTTCAGACGGTGGATCGCTTCGGGTCTGCCTCTGCAATGGCAGATGCATTTGGTCCGCGAGCCGCCGGAATCGTCAAGAATCGTTTCATTGCCACGGTCAGCGTCGCGGCCGCCGCGCTTTCGCTCGTCGTCGTGGCCGCGAGCACGGGGACCGTCAAGGTGCCCACGCTGAGCGCGGCGAACGCGGGGGCGCCCGGGCAAACGAACCCCGACTTCTCGAACCCCGCATTCGGCGGGTCTGGAACGGGCAACGGCGGCGGCAGCAATGGCAGCGGGTCCGTCACCGCGCCACCGGCCGCGCCATCGACACCGACGACCTCGTCGCCGGGTGGCGTTCCCGTGTCGACGACGCCAGGGCAGCGCGACCGCCACCGTGGCCAACTTCACCCCGAGAACAGCAACAGCACTGGCACCAACGCCTCGGTGGCACTGAA
Source organism: uncultured Acidimicrobiaceae bacterium (assembly GCA_963840435.1). GTDB lineage: Bacteria > Actinomycetota > Acidimicrobiia > Acidimicrobiales > RAAP-2 > Bog-473. The sequence continues at coordinate 569,502 of CAWIYY010000010.1, forward strand.
CGAGTTGGCGGCCAAAGCACCGGTCACCACGACGACGGTGCCACCGGCCCCCACGACCACGACCACGGCACCGCCCACGACCACCACGACGACCACCACCCCCGCCCGTCCAAACGGGAGGCGCCACCGGGAACGGCCATCGCGGGCAGGGGCCAGGCTGGGGTGGCAGCGGGCCGGGCGACTGCAACAGCCAGTCCAACGGTCACGTCGTCCAGACCTGCCCCTGACCTCACCAGACCAGACCCGGCCAGACCAGACCGGGCGCGAGATCTGACCTGATCAGCTGCCGACGTCGCCACATCCTGGCACCGTCCACGCAGACCACGATGCTTCCCGTCGCAGCAGCGTCACGGACGGCGACGTCCCGGCCGCGCCAGCGCCTCGTCGGGCTGGTAAGCATGGACCCACCGCCGGTCCCGTCGGCGGGGACGAGCGAGGTCAGCCATGAACTACACCAACTTGGGTACGTCCGGTCTGCGCGTGTCGAGGATCTGCCTCGGCATGATGGGCTTCGGCAACGGCAGCGACCGCCCCTGGGTCGTCGACGAGGAGGCGGCCGACCCGATTGTGCGGGCCGCTGTCGAGGGTGGCGTCACCTTCTTCGACACCGCCGACACCTACTCGGCCGGGGCGAGCGAGGTGGCCACCGGCAACCTCGTCCCGAAGTACCTGAGCCGCGACGAGGCCATCGTGGCCACCAAGGTCTTCATGCCGGTCACCCCGGGCGAGAACGGCAGCGGGCTCGGGCGCAAGCACGTCCTCTCGGGCATCGACGCCTCGCTGCGGCGCCTGGGCATGGACTACGTCGACCTGTACCAGATCCACCGCTGGGACCCCCGCACGCCGATTGAGGAGACGATGGAGGCGCTCAACGACGTGGTGCGCGCCGGCAAGGCCCGCTACATCGGTGCCAGCTCCATGTTCGCCTGGCAGTTCGCCAAGGCCCAGCACACCGCCGAGCGCAACGGGTGGGCCCGGTTCGTCTCCATGCAGAACCACTACAACCTCATCTACCGCGAGGAAGAGCGCGAGATGATCCCGCTCTGCCTCGACCAGGGAGTGGGCTGCATCCCGTGGAGCCCGTTGGCCCGGGGCGTGCTGGCCGGGACGCGCACCCGGTCGGGCGAGCGCAACACGACGCGCTCGAGCACCGATCCCTTCACCGACTATCTCTACGCGCAGCCGACCGACTTCGACGTGGTGGAGGCGGTCGATTCGGTGGCCAAGGCACGCGGCGTGCCTTCGGCCCAGGTGGCCCTGGCCTGGTTGCTGCACAAGCCCGGCGTCAGCGCGCCCATCGTCGGTTCCACCAAGGAACAGCACCTGCGCGACGCGCTGGCCGCCGAGGAGCTGACGCTCGGCGACGACGAGGTCGAGGCGCTCGAGAAGCCCTACGTGGCCCACCCGGTGCTCGGCCACTTCTGATCTCAGCGGGACCCGGAGCAGCCGAGGCGACGTGAGATCGAGACCGACCGTGGAGATCGAGACCGACACGTGAGATCGGGGGGCGCATGCGTGTCGCGCTGACGGTGGCCGACTTCCTCGAGCGGGCCGCGCTCGTCTCCGGCCACCGGGTGGCGGTGGTCGACGAGCCCGACGTGGCCGGTTCGCTCGGCACGGCCACCTACGCCGAGCTCGATGCACGGGCCCGCGGCCTGGCCCTCGCCCTCGACGCCATGGGGGTGGGCCACGGCGAGCGGGTGGCCATCGTCAGCCCCAACTCGGGCCGTTTCCTCACCTCCTTCTTCGGGGTCAGCGGGTACGGCCGCGTCCTCGTGCCCATCAACTTCCGCCTCACCGCGGACGAGATCGCCTACATCGTCGAGCACTCCGGGGCGTCCGTCCTCCTGTACGACCCGGATCTGGCTGGCGAGGTGGACACCATCAAGGTGGCGCACCGCATCGCGCTCGACGGTGTCGAGGACGCCGAGTTGTTCGCCCCGGCCCCCGCCGGCGCCCGACCCGAACCGTGGGAGGCCGACGAGGACGCCGCCTGCTCGGTCAACTACACGTCGGGCACGACGGCGCGGCCCAAGGGCGTGCAGCTGACCCAGCGCAACTGCTGGCTCAACGCGGCGACGTTCGGCTGGCACACCGGGGTGAGCGACCGCGACGTGCTGCTGCACACGCTGCCCATGTTCCACTGCAACGGCTGGGGGATGCCCTACGCCGTGACCGGCATGGGCGGCACCCACGTCGTGCTGCGCAAGGTGGACGGCGAGGAGATCCTGGGCCGGATCGAGCGGCACGGGGTCACGCTGCTGTGCGGCGCGCCGGCCGTGGTGGCCGCCATCCTCGCCGCGGCCGAAGCCCGCCGGGAGGCCGGGCGCGACCTGCCCGGGCACGGCACCGTGCGCATCGTCGTGGCCGGGGCACCGCCGCCGTCGAAGACCATCGAGCGGGTGGAGGCCGAGCTGGGGTGGGAGTTCATCCAGATCTACGGGCTGACCGAGACGTCGCCGCTGCTCACCATCAACCGGGCCCCGGCCGAATGGGACGAGCTGGGCCCGGCCGAGCGCTCCGTCCGGCTCAGCCGGGCCGGCGTCCCCGCCGTCGGCGTGCGCATGGCGGTCGACGACGAGGGCGAGGTGCTGGCCCGCTCCAACCACGTCTTCGCCGGCTACTGGGAGCAGCCGGTCGAGACCGAGGCCGCGCTGGAGGGCGGGTGGTTCCACACCGGCGACGGCGGGTACGTCGATGACGACGCCTACGTCGTCATCTCCGACCGCAAGAAGGACGTCATCATCACCGGCGGCGAGAACGTGTCCTCCATCGAGGTCGAGGACTGCCTCTACCAGCACGCCGCCGTGGCCGAGGTGGCGGTCATCGGCGTGCCCGACGAGAGGTGGGGCGAGACGGTCAAGGCGCTGGTCGTGCTGCGCCCGGGCGAGACGGCCGGCGAGGACGAGCTCATCGCCCACTGCCGGGACCGCATGGCCCACTTCAAGGCGCCCCGTCGGTCGAGTTCCGCGAGGCGCTCGACCGCACGGCCACGGGCAAGCTGCAGAAGTACAAGCTGCGCCAGCCCTACTGGGCCGGGCGCGAGCGTGGGGTCAACTAAGGGCGACGCTGACCACGGGGTCTGCCGTCGTCGCCGCTGCGGCCCGGGCCGCCGTCAGCGTCTGCATCGTCACCGCCAGCTGCGCCAGTTCGGCCAGCCTGTCTCGGGCCCGGCGGCTTCCTCCGTCCCGTCGTCCGTCCCGTCCGCCGTCCCGTCCTCGGTGGCCAGCGCCACCGGGCGGTGCGAGCGCTCCTCGAGCACCAGCCGTCCCCGCCGACCGAAGGCGGCCGCCACTTCCCCGTCGATGAGCCGGCGCAGTGGGTCGCCCACGATGGAGCGGCGCCAACCCTCATCGAGCCGGCTCTGCTCGCCGCAGAGCAACTGCGCGATATCGGCCCGGGTGGCCAGCAGGGCCTGGTCGAAGTCGAGATCGTCTGCGATCTGGCGCACCACGCCCGAACACACGGCCACGGCGGCTGCCGGGGCCGGCGCGTCGCGCCCTTCGGACGGCATGCGGATCTGCTCGGGCGCCAGCTCCTGCCCCCGGGCGATGGCGTCGAGGATCTCGCGGGCCCGCCCCTGGGCCAGGTGCCGGCTGTCGACCCCGCGGGTGCGACGCAGCTCGTCGACGTTGGCGGGCGGCCGCTGCACGATCGCCTGGAGCGCCAGGTCGGACAGCACCATGCGCCGGGGCCGGTTGCTGACCGCGGCCGTGCGCTCGCGCCAGGCCGCGACCTCCTGGGCCACGGCGCGCTGGCGGCGCGACATGCTGCGGATGTCGCCCAGCTTCCACCACGCCTCTTCGGGGTTGCGGGCCGGCCCCCGCTGGCCCAGCACCTGGTCGCACTCGTCGAGGGCCCAGTCGAGGCGGCCGAGCGCGCTCGAGCCGCTCGCTGAGCACCCGGCGCAACTCGAGCAGGTGGGCGACGTCGTTGATGGCGTAGGAGGTCTGGCGTTCCGAGATGGGACGTTCGAGCCAGTCCGACAGGCGGTCGGCCTTGGGCAGGGTCACCCCGAGCATCTGGTCCACCAGTCGGGACAGGGAGGGTGACGACATGCCGAGGAACCCGGCCACGATCTGGGTGTCGAACACGTGGGCGGGCAGGGCGCCGCAGGCGGCCAGGAGGATGTCGAGGTCCTGCCCGGCGGCGTGGGCCACCGCCTTCCCCGGGCCCTCGAAGACGGCGGCCAGCGGTGCGGGGTCCACGGCCAGCGGGTCGACCAGGGCGACCTGGTCGGCCCAGGCGATCTGAATGAGGGCCAGGTCCGGCACGTATGTCCGCTCGGTGTGGAACTCGGTGTCGAAGCCGTAGTACTCCTCGGGCAGCAGGGCGTCGACCAGCGCGGCCAGGCCGGCCGGGTCGTCGACCATGGCCGGGACGTCGGGCGCGCTCACGAGGCGCCGCTGCGCCGCGGCGAAGTGCCCGTCGGTGCGGGCAGCATCGATCAGCGAGGCGATGGACAAGAAGGAGATGGCGACTCCGCCTTCACTCATGTCCCACCCGTGTCGAGGCTGCGCCGCTCCGCCGGGGGGCGAGGGCTGTGGGAGTGGGGACCGTACCAAGACTTTGGGCGAGGTTATCGGGTGCCGCCGGGAGGTCACCGCACGGTGGCGGTCACGGTGCAGACGTGGTGCATCTCCCACGGTTCGGCCGGAGATATGAGCCCTCTGACCTGGGGGAACAGGGATTCAAATGCGAAGAGGGACGGTGGGGCCGAGGCTTAAGACACTGTTCGACCGGTCCGAAATCCATTAAGACTGACTGTGGAGGGATCGGAGGGGCAGTGAAGAAGGCCAGGAAGAAGGAATCCGGCCGCAGCATGCCGGACCAAGTTGCCTCTCTGCTGACCGAACGGCTTGTGCCGGTCCCCGCCCCCCTCCCCGAAACGGTCGAGGTGGTCGAGGACGATTCGGTGGGCTCGCCCCGCAGCGTCGAGACGATGCTCCAGGAGATCAGCGGCGGTGAGGCGGCGGGAACCGACCGCCGGCCCGGCGGCAGCCCGAGCGGCAAGTACGACCACCTGTGGCAGCTCTCCATGGCGGACCCGCACACCGGGCTGGCCAACCAGCTCCTGCTGCTCGACCGGCTGACCCAGGCGCTGGCCCGCCGGCGTCGCCACGGGGGCGAGGTCGCCGTGTGCCACATCGACCTGGACAACCTGGGCGAGATCAATCTGGACCTGGGGTACACCACCGGCAACACGGTCCTGTGCGAAGGGGCCCGTCGCCTCACCTCGATCCTGCGGGACGAGGACACCGTCGGCCGGGTCGGCGGGAGCGAGCTCGTGGTGGTCGTGACCATCAACGGCGAGGAGGACGCAGGCCCCCTGGTGCGCCGCCTGCAGCACACCCTCGACGAGCCGGTCATGGTGGGCGGCCAGCGCGTGCGCATGCACGCCCGGCTCGGTCTGGCCCTGGCCGAGGCCGGCGAGACGGCCGAGGACGTGTTGATCCGGGCGGACCGGTCCACCCCCGTCACCCACCGCTAGACCATTCTCCGGCTGCGACCGGCGACCGCCCGCCGCCGGCCCGCCGAGCGCCACCCCGTTCGCCCAGTTGACATGACGTTTCCCGCCGGCCGACGTCCCGCCGCCCCCGGGCTCACCATGCTCGCGGCGCGCCGGTGAAGTCAGGAGGATCGGCTCTAGTGCGCCGCCCCTGCAACCCGGCATGCTGAACGGGCGATGTCGATGTACAGCGAACTGCTCTGCGGCCTCTGCGCCGACATGGACCCCGTCGAGCTTCCGGCGTCCAAGGACGAGCTGGTCGTGGTGCTGCTCCAGTGCCGGCGCCGGCTGCTCGGCCACGATCCCGAAGACGCCAGCATCATGGCCGAGGACCTGGCCCTCGAGCTCGATCACGACCGCATGTTGCTGCGGCTCTGCCGGGCTCTGGGGATAGAGAGCGATCCCTCGCAGTTCGTCAACCCGTTGGCCGAGCGGGACCGCCTCGAGAAGCAGTTGCGCCAGGCCGGCGTCGACTTCCGCACGCTCGACGACAACCGGCGCGTCGCCGCGGCCTGAACCGGTCGGGCGCAGCGGCCCGCCCGGGTTCGTTCAGCGCTTCGGTGCGGGGCCGGGCCCGCCCGCCTTGCGCTCGGCCAGCACCGCCGCATAGACGGCCGCCTCGGTGCGCCGCCGCATGCCGAGCTTGGAGAGCAGGCTTGACACGTAGTTCTTGACGGTGGCCTCGGCCAGGAAGAGCTGCTCCGCGATCTGACGGTTCGACTGGCCGAGCGCGATGAGCTCCAGCACCCGGCGTTCCTGAGGCGTGAGCACGGTGAGGCGGGACTCGGCCTCCTGGTCCTTGTGCAGCCGGTTCATCAGTTCCTGGGTCAAGGCTGGGTCGAGGAGCGACATGCCCTGGCTGACCCGGCGGATGTCGCCCAAGAGGTCGCCGCTGCCCACTTCCTTCAGGACGTAGCCGGACGCCCCGGCCATGATGGAGGCGAAGAGGGCGTCGTCGTCCGAGTACGACGTCAGCATGAGACAGCGGACCGAGGGCAGGGTCGACTGGATCTCCCGGCACACCTCGATGCCGTTGCCGTCGGGCAGCCGCACGTCGAGGATGGCCACGTCGGGCTCGATCTCGCGGATGAGTTGCAGTCCCTGTTCCGCCGTGCCTGCTTCGCCGACCACGTCCATGTCGCTCTCACCCTCGAGCAGCGTCCGCAAGCCGGTCCGGACGAGCTCGTGATCATCGAGCAGGAAGACACGGATCGGCATCGGCAAATCATGGCACGCGCCCGCGGCCCGGACGGAGAGCGCGCCCCGCCGGTCCGGGCCCCGGACGCGGGCGTCAGGAACGGTCGGGCCACGCTCCGCTGAGGGGACCGCCGCCGCCGGTAGCCTGCACACCGTGCAGCCCTTCGACCGCATTGAGGATCCCGCCAAGCTGCGTCGCCTGCTCCAAGCCATCGTGATCCTCGACGCCGAGCTGAACCTGCCCGTGGTCCTGCGCCGGTTCATCGAGGAGGCCTGCGTCCTGGTCGACGCCGAATACGGCGCGCTCGGCGTGCTGAGCGAGGACGGCGGCGCGCTGGACGAGTTCATCACCGTGGGTCTGACCAACGAGGAGGAGCACGCCATCGGGCCTCGCCCGACGGGCCGAGGTGTGCTGGGCACCCTCATCGCCGACGACAAACGCTTGCGCCTGGCCAACATCGCAGACAGCCCCGACAGCTTCGGCACGCCCGATCACCATCCCGAGATGTCGTCCTTCCTCGGGGTCCCGGTTCGCATCCACGGGGAGGTCTACGGGAACCTCTATCTCACCAACAAGCGGAGCGCGGCCGAGTTCTCCGAGGACGACGAGGAGCTGGTGACGGCGTTGGCTGTCTCGGCGGGCATCGCCATCGAGAACGCCCGGTTGCACTCGCTGGTGCGCGACCGAGCGCTGACCGAGGACCGGGACCGGATCGCCCGCGACCTGCACGACTCGGTCATCCAGCGCCTCTTCGCCATCGGCCTGTCCCTCCAGGGCACGGCACGCCTGGTCGAGCGACCCGAGGCGGTCATGCGCATCGGCGAGGCCATCGAGAAACTCGACGAGACGATCCGCCAGTTGCGCAAGGCCATCTTCGACATTGAGCTCACCATCAACAAGGAGGGCCTGCATCCCAAGGTGCTGGACCTGGTCCACGAACTGCGGCCGGTCCTGGGCATCCATCCCCAGGTCTCCTTCAGCGGACCGGTGGACAAGATGGTGACGGGCACCTTGGCCGAAGAGGTGCTGGCCGTGCTGCGCGAGACGCTGACCAACGTGGGCAAGCACGCAGAGGCCAATCAGGTCGTGGTGACCGTGACCGCTGGCGACCAGCTGCGCCTGGTGGTGGCCGACGACGGCAAGGGGATCGGCGAGATCGCGCCCGGGGGTCACGGGCTCAAGAACCTGCGCCAGCGGGCGGAGCGGCGCGGCGGCGGCATGGAGATCGGCACGTCTCGGGAGGGCGGGACCCGGCTGTCGTGGTACGTCCCCCTGGAGGACGTGGAAGAGGGGTTCGGCGCAGCCACACCGGCCTGAGTCACGGCGCACCCGGCGCGGTGCGGTCGTAGCATCGGCGGCGGCCCGGGACTGGGGGGTGCGAGGCCGAGAAAGGGGTTTCGAGCATGACCATGACGGCGGAGGGTGCGGCGGCCGGACCGGCCGGCAGCAGAATGTCCAACGCACTCTGGAAGCGCCAGCTCTACAAGTACCCGGATACGCTGCCCCGCCTGGGCTACCTGGCCATCGTCGTCCTGACGACGATCATGCTGTACTACCTCTACTACGTGGAGGGCGCGGTCACGCCGCTGCTGCTGCCCTACTACCACATGTCGTTCCAGTACTTCCTGTACCTGCTGGTCGTCTCGAATGCCATCGGCGCCTTCAGCGCATTCATCGGCGGGCTGTCCGACAAAATCGGCCGGGCCAACCTCACGATCTACGGCACTTTGCTAGTGGCGTTGATTCAGCTCTTCGCCATCCCCCACATCACCGACAAATTCTGGTTCGCCGCCTCCTACTGCGTGATCGGCTTCGTCGAGGGAGTGATCCTGGTTTCCACCCCGGCGCTGATGCGCGACTTCTCGCCTCAGATGGGACGGGGGGCGGCCATGGGGTTCTGGGCCCTAGGCCCCACCATGGGTGCTCTGTCCGCCAGCCTCGTCGCCACCCACACGCTCGACCACCTGGCGCCGTGGCAGGACCAGTTCATCATCTCGGGGCTGGTCTGCCTGGGCGTGGTGATCATCGCCTTCTTCTTCCTGCGCGAGCTGTCGCCCGGGTTGCGCGACCAGCTGATGGTGACCGAGCGAGAGCGCGCCCTGGTCGAGGCCCGGGCCAAGGGGATCGAGATGGAGGCGGCGACGGCGCACCCGTTCCGCTCCATGCTGAAGCTCGACCTGATCGCCTCCTCGGTGGCCATCTCGCTCTTCCTCCTCTTCTATTACGCGTCCGTCAGCGTCCTCACCATCTACTGGGTGGTCACGTTCAACCGGACGACGCCCCAGGCCAACGGCATCAACGTCTGGCTGGCCGGGTTCCTCTCGCTGGGCCTCGTCGTCGCCGGCGTCCTGTCGGACTGGGCGAAGGTGCGCAAGCCGTTCATGCTGGCGGGCGCCATCTGCGCCATGGTGATGTTGGGCTTCCTCATCGTGCAGACCGGCCACCCGCACACGGGCTACTACTCCAACGTCCTCGTGATCGTGCTGCTGGCCGTCTCCATCTCCTTCGCCTACGCGCCATGGATGGCCAACTACACCGAGCAGGTCGAATCGCACAACCCCGCGCTCACGGCAACCGGTCTGGCCATCTGGGGCTGGATCCTGCGCATCACCGTCGCGCTCTCGTTCCTCGTGCTCCCCTACGTGATCACGACGTCGACCGTGCTGGTCGACAACCAGACGGCGGGTGCCACACTCCAGACGATCCAGGCGGCGCAGCCCTACGCCCCGGATACGGCCACATTGAAGTGCAGCGCCACACCGGCGCCGACGGTCGTCATCGCCGATTTGAAGACGACGGCCGAGGCGCGACCCGAGCTCACCACCCTCGCCACCATCCTCCAGACCTGCAACAGCACCCACGACCTGCTCAAGGCTCTGACGGCCGCCGGCGGCCTCACCAACCCCCACGTCCTGGGCCTGAACGCCTTCAACCCGCTCGCCCTGGACATTCAGAACGGCAAGCCGGTGACCCAGGCCCAGATCGCCGGGGTGACCAAGTACTCGCCGAACCTGGCCAATCTCCTGGTCGCCGAGCAGAAGCTGATCCCGGCCCAGAAGACGTCGCCCGGGGAGTGGAAGCGCTGGTGGGGCGTGTGCCTGGCCGGCATGTTCATCTTCGCCGTCCTGGTCTTCACCATGCGCGGACGCTGGAGCCCGCGGGCGGCCAGGCGCGACCTCGAAGCGCACGAGCGCATCGTCACCGAAGAGCTGTCCAAGCTGATTCAGGAACCGGCACCCACCGCGTAGCGCGAGGATCGGGGGATGCGAACCCTCGAGCACTTCATCGGAGGCAAGTCCGTGGCCGGGACCTCGGGCCGTCTCGGCCCCGTGTACGACCCGGCCCGCGGCGTCCAGACGGCCAGCGTTCCCCTGGCCTCCACGGTCGAGGTGGACGCCGCGGTCGAGGTGGCCACCGAGGCGGCGGCCGAATGGGGCGCGGGCTCGCTCAGCTCGAGGGCCAACGTGCTCTTCCGTTTCCGCGACCTCGTGGCCCAGGCCGCCCCGGATCTGGCCGCTTTGGTCACCGCCGAGCACGGCAAGGTGCTGAGCGACGCCGCCGGTGAGGTGGCCCGGGGCCTGGAGAACATCGAATTCGCCTGCGGCCTGCCCCACCTGTTGAAGGGATCCATGTCGCGGCGAGGTCTCGACCGGGGTCGACGTGCACACCGTGCTCGAGCCCCTGGGCGTCGTGGCGGGGATCACGCCGTTCAACTTCCCGGTCATGGTGCCGCTCTGGATGATGGCCAACGCCCTGGCCTGTGGCAACGCCTTCATCCTCAAGCCCTCCGAGAAGGACCCCTCGCCCTCGCTGCTGCTGGCCGAACTGGCACGCGAGGCCGGGTTGCCCGACGGCGTGCTCACCGTGCTCCTCGGCGACGCGGTCGCCGTCGACGCCCTCTTGACCCACCCGGGGGTGGCCGCCGTCTCCTTCGTGGGCAGCACCCCCATCGCCCGCTCCATCTACGAGAAGGGGGCCAAGGCGGGCAAGCGGGTCCAGGCCCTGGGCGGGGCCAAGAACCACATGATCGTGCTGCCCGATGCCGACGTCGAGGCGGCGGCCGATGCCGCCATCTCCGCCGGCTTCGGCTCGGCCGGCGAGCGCTGCATGGCCATCTCGGTCGTCGTCGCCGTCGGCGCCGTGGCCGACCCGCTGGTCGAGGCCATCGCCGCCCGCATGCCCTCGGTGGTCATCGGGCCGGGCAGCGACCCCGAGTCCCAGATGGGCCCGCTGGTCACCGCCGAACATCGGGCCCGTGTCCTCTCGTACGTGGAGGGAGCGGCCGCCGAGGGAGCCACCGTCGTGGTCGACGGGCGAGGGGAGTGGCCCGAGGGCTTCTTCTTGGGCTGCACCCTGCTCGACGGGGTCCGTCCGGGCATGCGGGCCTACGACGACGAGATCTTCGGTCCGGTCCTGGGCGTGGTGCGGGTCCCGAGCTACGAGGACGCCCTCACCCTGGTGAACGCCAATCCCTACGGCAACGGCACGGCGTTGTTCACCCGAGACGGGGGAGTGGCCCGGCGCTTCGAACGCGAGGTCACCGCCGGCATGGTGGGGATCAACGTGGCCATTCCGGTGCCCGTCGGCTTCCATTCCTTCGGTGGCTGGAAGGAGTCGCTCTTCGGCGACAGCGCCATGTACGGCCCCGAGGGCATCCGCTTCTACACCCGGCCCAAGGTGGTCACCACCCGCTGGCCCGACCCGGCCACCAGCGTCATTGACCTGGGCTTTCCCCGCACCCGCTGACGTCGCCCGCCTGAATCCAACCCTGGGTCGGACGTGGCCGTCTCCCGTGCTGCGCCTGCTCTGCGTGCAGATCTACAACGACGCCATGGGCGAGGTGCAGGCTGAGTCCGGCGGCCGCCTCCTGCCCATGCCCGTGCTGCCCGCGTGGACGTGGACGAGGCCGTGGCCGAAGCCAAGCGGGTGGCCTCGCCCGACCTGCGCGGCGTCAACATCACGTCGGACCCGAACGACGTCGGCGGGACGGACCTGGCCAACCGGGCCTGGGACCCGCTCTGGGAGGTGTGTGCCGACCTGAAGCTGCCGGTGCACTTCCACATCGGGGCCAGCCTCACCACCATGACCGACTTCGGGAGTTACCCCTGGGAGTCCCAGGACGAAGACACCAAGTTGGCCATCGGTGGGACGCATCTCTTGTCGGCAACGCCCGGGTGGTGACGAACATCATCCTGAGCGGCATGCTCGACCGCACCCCGAACTCGAGATGGTCTCGGTGGAGGGCGGCGTGGGCTGGATCCCCTTCATCCTCGAGGCCCTCGACTACGAAATGGCCGAGAACGCCCCCAGGAGCCTGGAGAAGCTGTCGCTGCTGCCCTCGGAGTACTTCAGCGGAACCTCTACGTCACATTCTGGTTCGAGAAGAACAACCTGCCCAACCCGATCGAATCGGTCGGGGCGGACAGCATCCTCTTCGAGACGGACTTCCCCCACCCCACCTGCCTCTACCCCAAGTCCCTCGAGACGGCGGCCGAGAAGATGTCGACGCTGGAGCCGGCGGTGCAACGCAAGATCCTGGGTGAGAACGCGGCCAAGCTCTACCGGCTCTGAGTGGCGGGCGGCGGGTGGCCGGCGCATCCCTCGTGTGTCACGAAGATGCCAGACAAGTCGGCGCGACGGGCCGCGCGTGACATATGTTTGGCCTGCATGAAGCCCGCAGGCGACAGCATGGCGCGTCACGACAGTCCCGCGACCGCGACGGGCGGCGGGAAGGACAAGGCCTGGGCCTTGGTCATGACCGACCCGCAGACCGGGCTGCCCAACGAGATGGTGGTGCAGGACCGGCTCAACCAGGCTCTGGTTCGCCAGCCTCGTCACGGGGGTGAGGTGGTGATCATCACCGTGACCCTGGACAACCTGGCCACGATCAATGAGGAACGTGGGTTCGACGTCGGCAACACCGTGCTGCTCGAGGCGGCGCACCGCCTCACGCACGTATTGCGGACCGAGGACACCGTGGGACGGACCGGCAAGTACGAGCTGAAGACGGTCATCACCGTGGCCGAGGAGAGGAACGTCAGTCCCTTGACCGATCGGCTGCGCAAGGTCCTCGACGAGCCCATCGACGCCGGTGACTCCTCCCTGCGTCTCGAGTCGACCCTCGACGTCCGCTTGGCCGAGAACGCCCGCTGAGTCGCGGGCGCCCGCGCAGCTCCGGCGCCGCTGACCGGGCAGAAGACGCCGCCGCCGCAGGACGCGACTACGGGCGCCGGCCGTTGGGCATGACTTCGTCCAACCCCCACTGGTCGAGCGAGTTCAACTGGACCTGGTCGCCCGTGGCTTCCACGATCCTGTTCCCGCCGACATAGATGGCGGTGTGGTCCACGCTCGTCCAGTCCGTCTGCGAAGTCCCCCAGAAGACCAGGTCGCCCGCAGCGAGGTTCGTCAGCGCCACGGGTACACCCGCGGTGTTGTACTGGTCGTTGGCCACCCGGGCGAAACCGATGCCGTCGCCGTTCTCCCACGAGGCCAGGGCGAGTCCAGAGCAGTCGTAGCCCACCGGTCCGTTGCCGCCCCAGATGTAGGGCTTGCCCAGCTGCGCGAAGGCGAAGAGGACTGCCTTGTCGCCGGGCGTGACCGGTTGGAAGAGCAGTGCCTCGGTCGGCGGTGCTGTCCCCTCCGCATCGCCGAAGCCATAGGCGGTTCCGTTCTGCTCTTCGACCCAGTAGCCATGGCCCGGAGTGGCTGGCCACCACCTTCTCGGCCGGGTCGAGGCTGCCCGCGCCGGCGGCCGACCCGAAGAAGCCGGCATCGCCGTAGTTGAAGATCCCTCCGTCGGAGGCCACCATCCAGTACCCCTTGCCGTCCGGGGTGGCCGCCATGGCGACGATCGGTTGGTCGAGGTGGATGGAGCCGGTCGAGCCGTAGAAGGCGGCGTCGCCGAACGAGAAGATGCCGCCGTCGGAGGCCACGAGCCAGTAGCCCTTGCCGTCGGGCGTGGGCGCCATGCCGACGATGGGCTTGTTGAGTGCGATGGAGCCGGTCGAGCCGTAGAAGGCGGCGTCGCCGAACGAGAAGATGCCGCCGTCGGACGCCACGAGCCAGTAGCCCTTGCCGTCGGGCGTGGGCGCCATGCCGACGATGGGCTTGTTGAGTGCGATGGAGCCGGTCGAGCCGTAGAAGGCGGCGTCGCCGAACGAGAAGATGCCCCCGTCGGAGGCCACGAGCCAGTAGCCCTGCGCGTCCTTCGTCGGCGTCATGGCGACGACCGGATGGTTGAGCGGTCCGCCGACGGAGCCGAAGGCGCCGGCCGAGCCGAAGTCCCACACGGACCCCTGGGCGCTGGCCAGCCAGAAGTTGTCCGAGGGGATGCCCGTCAAGGCCGCCACACCGCCCGAGCTCGACGCTCTGACAGCGGCACCACCCGTCGGAGCGAGGCTGACCACCAGGGTGGCGCAGAGGAGGGCGCCGACGATCGCTGCGGACGCCCGACCGAGTCGGGCAGACGATGAGGTGACGCGCCCGCGGACGCAGGGCCGCACTTCGAGATGCACTCTTCATGGATCGTCGGCGAGACCGGATCTCTTGAGGTCTGCACCCGCCGTGCCGGCCCAGAGTTGGGGAGCGGTTGCTCGCGGCAGACCAGACCGGACCGGGACCGGACCGGCGGGCATCCGTCAGAGTCCACGCCGAGGAAGAGCGGGGGAAGGAGATCGTTCCGTTCGTCGGATTACGTCCGTCACGCTGTGACCCCGCCGCTACTTGACCGAGTGGAACGGATCGGGTTCAGTTTGGACGTGCCCCCAGACCAAGATTCGGTCGCGCTCGTGGCCGATCGCCTGGCCATCTCCGACCTCGTGCACGCATACGCCCAGGGCGTCGACCGACGTGACCCCGAGGCAGTGGCCGGACTCTTCACCGAGGACGGCACGTTCGTCGCCTACGTCACACCGGGCGCGAGTGAGCCGACCAGCCGGAGCCACGGGCGGGCGGAGATCACCAAGGCGATCGCCATGGCACGGCACTACCGGCCACGACGCACACCATCGGGAACCATCTGGCGTCGATCGACGGCGACCGGGCCACGGGCGAGACACGCTGCGTCGCCTACCACGTTCTCGGTGACGAGGGCAGCGAGGTGCTGCTGGTGTGGCACATCCGCTATCTCGACACCTATCGAGCAGGCGGGCCGACGGGTGGCGCATCCACGAGCGTGTGCTGCGGGTGGATCTGGTGAGCGATCAGCCGCTGCGCGCCGGCTGACGCCCACCCGGGCCCGGTCAGGCAGGAGTGAGCTGCGCCCGTTCGGCGGCGTGACGGAGTTCCTCCCTCGCTCCCGCGAGGTCGGCGGAGCCCAGTTGATCACGACTCTACGTGCACCCAGAGCAGCGGCCTCGTCCAGCGTGGACCGGTCGACGGTGGCCGAGGACGTCACCCCGCTCAGCGTGACCTCGAATGGCGTCCGGATCGCGCCCCGCCGCAGCCGTCTCGGCATCGAGACGGCGCAGCGACTCGGCCAGGGCGTTTCCTCGCAGACCGAGGGAGAGCCAGCCGTCGCCGCGACGGGCCGCCCGGCGGATGGCCGCCGGAGACGTCCCGCCCACTTCGATGGGTACCCCGTCGGACCGGACGGGCCGGGGGAAGGACTGCACGCTGGAGAAGGAGAAGTGATCTCCCTCGAAGTGTGCACCTCGGCTCGGATCGGCGTTCCACAGGGCGCGCATGGCATCGATGGCCTCGTCCGCACGCCGGCCCCTGCTCGCGAAGTCGACACCCGCCGACTCGATCTCTTCTCGCATCCAGCCGAGCCCGACTCCGAGACGGAGCCGTCCTCCCGAGAGACGGTCGACGGTCGCGGCGCGTTTGGCCAGAACGAGCGGATGGTGCATCGGAAGGACGAGGAGGCCGGTGGCGAGACCCAGGGTCGTCGTGACGCCCGCCACGTAGGCCAACGTGTCGAGGGGGTCAGGGATCACGCAATCGTCGGGCAACGGCACCCGCCCGGATTTCGAATAGGGATAGCGACTGGTGTAATCGACTGCCATCACCACGTGCTCGGGCAGGATCAGCGACTCGAAGCCGAGCCTCTCGGCCTCGCGGGCGAACGGTGCGATCCAATCGGGATCCGCGAAGTCGGCGACGCTCACGGGGGGGATCACGGCCAGGGCCGCCGGTCCGCCCCGGGGGCGACGTGCTCCTTGGGTAGGGTCCCCCACGGCCTCTCATCTTGGCCCAACCCGCCGCAGTCGGTGGGACACTGCCTGAGGCTGGCTGGGCGGGGCATGATCCCGCCGGTGGTCACATCCAATGATCACGGTCCGGCCGATGATTCGGCGGGAACGGAACGTGGCGCAACACGGAGGACGTCGTGATGGAGAAGTCGGTGTCCGGTGACACGCAGGCCTGGCGCGACAAGCTGGAGCTCGCCGAGTTGGTGGCGGTGCTCTCCTCGGCCGTGGACCGGGGCGACCGGGAACGCATCGCCTCCTGCTACACCGAGGACTCCTTCGACGACCACGGCACCTTCAAGGGCAGCGGTCAGGAGTTCGCCGCGTTCGTCAGCCGCCCGGGCCCGATGACGTCGATGCACCACCTGATCGGGCAGTCGGTCTTCGACGTCCGGGGCGACGAGGCCTGGGGGGAGACCTTCTACGTCTTCCACGGCAAGGCGGGGACGGCCGCCGTCTCGGGCCATGGCCGCTACGCCGACTACTTTCGGCGGCTCGAGGGGAGCTGGAAGCTCGCCTATCGCCGCGTCCTGCCTGACGCCGTGCCTGCGGGTGACGACCCGGGGGCGTATTGGCCCTCGTTCCGCGGAAAGCAGGATCCAAGCTACGACCGGCGTCGCGGGCCCGGCGACGGGTCCGATCAATCCGTGGAGAAGGGACCCTGAGGACAGGGCTTCAAACGAGGGCCAGCGTGGGCGAGGCGGGACTTGAACCCGCACATCCTTTCGGACACAGGAACCTGAATCCTGCGCGTCTGCCTATTCCGCCACTCGCCCGAGTGACCGGCCAACAGTAGTCTCTGCGCCGCCTGGCCCCGGCCGAACCTAACCAGGTGACCAGGTCAGACGCCTGGTGAATCCCAGGTCGGGGCACCTGGCCAGTAATCTCTTGGGAACCATGGGACTCCAGCAGTTTGAGGAGCGCCTCGAGCGTCTGGTGGAGGGAACGTTGGCCAAGCCGTTTCGAAGCAGCCTTCAGCCGGTCGAGATCGGCCGCAGGCTGACCCGCGAGATGGATTTGCACCGGCGGGTGGGTGTGCGGGGCCTCATCGCGCCCAATGCCTTCGCCGTGACTCTGTCGCCGGCCGACGTCGGCCGCTTCGCCAATTTCATCGACGCCCTGTCTCGCGAGCTCTCCGACGCCGCCCGTGAGCACGCCAAGATCGAGGGTTACTCCTTTGTCGGGCCCGTCGAGGTCGAGATCTTCGAGGGCTCGTCGCTCAAGGCCGGCCGTTTCACCGTCTCGGCCGAGGTGCGCGAGAGCGAGGACGGCGGGTTCCTGGCCGAGCTGGTCCTGCCCGACGGGCGCCGGATCACCGTAGGGTCCGACGCCGTGGTCATCGGGCGCCTGCCCGAGTGCCAGGTCGTGCTGCCCGATTCCAACGTCAGCCGGCGCCACGCCGAGCTGCGGCGGAAGGGTGACGGGGTCTTCGTCACGGACCTCGGCTCCACCAACGGCACCAGGGTGAACGGCGCTCCCATTCGGGAGCACCTCCTGGCCAGCGGGGACGAGATCAGCGTCGGGTCGACGCGGCTCACCTTCGAAATGTCGTGACGGCAGCGAGCGCCGTGGCGGCGGTCCTGCTCGCCACGCAGAATCTGAATGCCGTCCTGCACATCCTGCAGTGGAGCGTCATTGCGCTGATCTTCATCTTCTTCCTGCGCGTCGTCCGGGCCGTCTGGGTCGAGATGAGTCCGGCCACCATCCGCAAGCCGCGTTGGGAGCGGCGTCAGGAGCGGCGTGAGGCCAAAGCGGGCGGCGAGCCTGTCGAGCGACAGGGACGCAAAGAAGGCCGCCGGCGCCCGCTCTACCTCACGGTGTTGCAACCTCCCGAGCAAGCCGGTCGCAACTATGACCTCGACGACGAGCTGACGATCGGGCGCTCACCGGGCTGCGGCGTCGCCATGACCGATGACATCTACACCTCGACGTTGCACGCCCGCCTGTTCCGACACAACGACCAGCTCTGGGTGGAGGACCTCGGTTCGACCAACGGCACGTACGTCAACTCAGAGCAGATCTCCCAGGCGATGCGCCTGGGCAAGGGTGACCTGCTCCAGATCGGCTCGACCGTCTTCGAGGTGGCCCGGTGACAGTGCTGCGTTCGGGCTCGGCGACGCACGTCGGGCGCGTCCGCCCTGTGAACCAGGACGTCCCTCTCGAACGTTCGAACCTCTTTGCCGTGGCCGACGGCATGGGCGGTCACGTGGGGGGAGAGGTGGCGGCGCGGCGTCGCGGTCGAGACCCTCGAGCAGGCCTTCGAGCGTGCCCCCAGCGCGACCGGTCTGCGCGAGGCCTTCACCGAGGCGAACACCGCCGTCTGGCGCGAGAGCCTGGCCAACGAGGATCTCCGGGGGATGGGAACCACGCTCACTGCGGTGGCCCTGGTCGGAGGGGGCGACGGCAAGGACGTGCTCGCCCTGGCCAACGTGGGCGACTCCCGGGCCTATGTGTTCTCCGATGGGCAGATGGTCCAGGTGACCGACGATCACAGCCTGGCCGAGGAACGGATGCGCCATGGCGAGATGACCGAGGCCGAGGCAGCCGTCCATCCCCAACGCCACATCCTCACCCGGGCCCTCGGCGTGTCCTCAGAGGTCGAGACGGACATGTGGGAGCTCCACCTCCGCTCGGGTGACCGGATCCTGCTCTGTTCCGACGGGTTGTCCAACGAGGTGGACCCCAACGAGATGTCCCAGGTCCTGGGCGCCGTCTCGGACCCTGACGAGGCAGCGCAGCGCCTGGTGGACGTGGCCAACGCCAATGGGGGTGCCGACAACATCACCGTCGTCATCGTCGACGTGCAGGTCGGTGAGGACATGAACGGATCGGCCGCCCTGGTGACACCGATCGGCGAGCCGACCAACCCACCGACGGCGACGACGCCGGTGGTCGGCGATCCCGGGTCAGAAACCGCCGACGCCGACGCCGACGCCGACCCGGGCGAGGACGGAGCTGAGGGAGCAGGGGAAGGCGACGGGTCGGCCGACGAAGGCCCGTCGAAGGCTGCGGCAGCAGGCGCGGCGGCGCTGACGACCACGGCGCTCCTGACGACGCAGCAGGCCGCGTCGCCCACGTCGGACACGTCGCACACCCACGCAGACGAGACCCTGGCGCCAGGCGCGCAGCTCGGCTTCGGCGACGGGCACGAACCGGCGACGCTGGCCGAGGACGGCTCGCGCAGCGACGAGTTCTTTCTCGGTAGCCCGACGGCCGCTATCCCGGTGGCTCGCAGCACCGCCCGCGTCCCGCCCCAAGCCCAACCGTCCTCGCCTGCCGGCCGTCCCCCTGACGAGAAGGAGAGCCGGGGCCAGCGCCGTCGCCGCTTGGGCATTCCCCGACGGATCACCTTCCGGGTCGTGGGCTTCGTGATCCTGGTGGCGGCAGTGCCGGTGGGGGCCTACTTCGCCATCCGCTGGTACGCCTACGACAACTGGTACGTGACCACCCAGGGCACGCAGATCGTGGTCAAGCAGGGGCAGCAGGGCGGCGTGCTCTGGTTCCACCCCAAGGTGGTGTACCGCTCGGAGCACTCGACCAGTGACGTGCCCC
This sequence comes from uncultured Acidimicrobiaceae bacterium, assembly GCA_963840435.1. GTDB lineage: Bacteria > Actinomycetota > Acidimicrobiia > Acidimicrobiales > RAAP-2 > Bog-473. The sequence continues at coordinate 588,949 of CAWIYY010000010.1, forward strand.
CCGTCGCCCTGGTCGCCCTGCACGCCGGGGTCCAGAAGCCCTCGCTGGCCAAGGCCAAGTCCTACATCGACAGCCTGGCGACGACCACCACCACCACCACGACGACGACCACGACGACCACCCAGCCGCTCACCCGCCACCTCGCTCCCGCGGGCCCTGGTCCGACGACCACGAGCACGACCGCCCTCACGACGACGACCGTGTCGGTGCTTCCCACCACCACGGTGCCCATCGCCGCCGCTCCCACGAGTGCACCGTGATGCATTCGGGGCCGACCCACTCGTCTCACCCGCCAAAAGGCCCGACTGTCCGGGTTCTCGTGGGACACCACGCGTAGGCTCTGGGCCCGATGCAACCCGTCGATACCCCGCGCGTCTACTCGGGACGCTACGAGCTCACCCATCTGGTGGCGCGCGGCGGGATGGCCCAGGTCTACCGGGCCGTCGACCGCCAGCTCGATAGGCCGGTCGCCCTCAAAGTCCTCTTCCCCGAGCTCTCCATCGACAAGACCTTCGTCGAGCGGTTCCGCCGGGAGGCCCAGGCCGCCGCCAACCTCTCGCACCCCAACATCGTCCCGGTCTTCGACTGGGGCGAGGACGACGGGACGTACTTCATCGTCATGGAATACGTCGACGGCCGGGCGCTTTCCGCCGTCCTGAAGGACCCCGAGCCGCTGCCGCCTCGCCAGATCGCCAACATCGGGGCCAGCGTGGCCGCCGCCCTGGCCTTCGCCCACCGCCACGGCGTGATCCACCGCGACGTGAAGCCCGGCAACGTCCTCATCACCCCCGACGGCGAGGTCAAGGTGACCGACTTCGGGATCGCCCGCGCCGTCAACACGGAAGAGAGCCTGACCCAGACCGGGGCGGTTATGGGCACAGCCGCCTACTTCTCGCCCGAGCAGGCCGAGGGCAAGGGGGTCGACGCCCGCAGCGACATCTACTCGCTCGGCGTCGTCCTCTACGAGATGGCGGTGGGCAAGCCGCCGTTCACCGGGGACTCGCCGGTGGCGGTCGCGTCCAAGCACGTGCGCGACCAGCCCGTGCTGCCCCGGGTGGCCAACCCGGCCGTGCCGACCGCCCTCAACGCCATCATCATGAAAGCGATGGCCAAGAATCCCGACGACCGTTACGGGTCGGCCGAGGAGCTGCGGGCCGATCTCTTGCGTTTCGCCGACGGACGCCCGGTCGAGGCAGTCGATCCCGGGATGACCTCCATGATGACGGCGCTCGGCAGCACCTCCGTGATGAGCCCGACAACCGGCCGCACCATGGCCGTCCTCGACGGCACGGCGGTGCAGCCCGGACAGGAAGACCTGGAGCGCAAGAAGCGCAACCGTCGCCTGATCATCCTCCTGGTGATCCTCCTGGTGGCCCTCGGCATCATCGCCTTCTTCCTGTTTCGCTCCGTCCTGACCTCCAAGGTGAGTGTCCCTACCGTGACCGAGCTGCCCGTGAGCGTGGCCACCCAGACGCTGAAGAACGACGGGCTGGCCGTCGGCACCACCAGCTTCGAGACGAACAGCAAGCCCAAGGACATCGTGCTGTCGCAGAATCCGACCCCGGGCACATCGGTGAACAAGGACTCCACCGTCGATCTGGTGGTGAGCAACGGACCCAACATCCCGATCGTCACCGTGCCTTCGGTGACCAATCAGCAGCTGACCGCGGCCATCAATGCGATCAAAGCCGTGCACATGAATTACACGGTCAACAACATCAGCAGTAATAAACCGGTCGGCACGGTGCTCTCGCAAACTCCTGCCGGGGGCGCCAGGGTCAAGCAGAACGTGCCGGTGGCGCTGACTGTCTCGGGGACGCAGAACCAGGTCCCGGTACCGAGTGTGATCGGCCAGACCCCAGTGACGGCGGCCGCCACGCTCAGCCGGGCCGGCCTCAACCTCGGAGCGCAGACCTCTGGCTGCTCTGGTCAGGTGGCCAACGGGCAGATCGCCTCGCAGAGCCCCGCTCCGGGAATCAACGCGGACCCCAACGCGGCGGTCAACGTCGTCATCTCCCAGTGCGTCTCCGTCCCGGGGGTGGTCGGACAAGCGGCTGCCGCAGCACAGAACGCCATCACCGGGATCGGCCTGGTGCCCAACACGACCTTCGACACTGGGTGTGCCAACGGCGCACAGCCCGGCAGTGTCGACAGCCAGAGCCCGGCCTCGGGGACCCAGGTCGGCAGCGGGAGCACGGTCAGTATTTCGGTCTGCCAGGCCAGCACCACCACCACGACGTCGAGTACGAGCACGACGAGCAGTTCGACGACATCGACCACCCCCTCACCCCCAGGGCAGTTACGGGGAGGTGGCCCTGGTCCCGGCTCCGGCGGCAACGGCAACCCCAACCACGTCAAGGTGAACTGAGCTCACCGCTCACCGCTCACCGCTCACCGCTCACCACATACCGCTCACCACATACCGCGACCCCCCAGTCGCCCAGCCGTCCCGTCCGGTCAGGCCTGCGCCGGCGCCCCGAGCTGCGAGAGAAAGTTGCCGAGCAGCGCCGGGCCCGATGCCGTCAGTACCGACTCGGGGTGGAACTGGACACCTTCGACGGCGAGCTCCCGGTGGCGCAGGCCCATGACGACGCCGTCGGTCGACGTCGCCGTGACCTCGAGGCAGTCGGGGACCGACTCGGGCGCCACGACGAGCGAGTGGTAGCGGGTGGCCACGAAGGGGTTGGGCAGTCCGGCAAAGATCCCGCTCCCGTCGTGGTGGATCTCCGAGGTCTTGCCGTGCATCAGGTGGGGTGCCGGCACGATCCGGCCACCGAAGGACTGGCCGACGCACTGGTGTCCCAGGCAGACGCCGAGCAGGGGGATCTCCCCGGCCAGCGCGGCGATGGCCTCGAGGCTCACCCCGCCGTCCTCGGGGCGTCCCGGCCCCGGCGAGATGAGCACAGCGTCGGGCTTCTCAGCCCGGATGCCGGCCACGTCGATGGCGTCGTTGCGGTACACCACCGGTTCGGCCCCCAGCTCGCCCAGCTCCTGGACCAGGTTGTAGACGAACGAGTCGTAGTTGTCGACGAGGAGCACCCGCGGTCCCATGGGTCCGCGATGGTACCGCCGCCCGGCCGGGCGTCCGCTCGGAGCGCCCCCCTGGCGCTGGCTAACCTCTGACCCCGTGGCAACGAGCACAAAAGGACCGGGCAGCGGGCCCGCGCAAGGGAAAGTCAGCCTCAGGCCGGACCACCTCCAAAGTGGGCCGGTACAAGTCGCCCGAGGAAAGCGGGCGCTACACCGCGCCCATCCCCAAGAGCGTGCGGCACAGCCCACGGTGGTTGGGTGCGCTGATCCTCATCCTGCTGATCGGAGGAGTGGCCGTGATCACGGTCAACTACCTGGCCCGCCTGCCCGGCTTGGCCCACGGCTCGCCCTGGGGCCTGGTCGTTGGCCTCGTGATGATCTTCGCCGGCTTCCTGCTGGCGACCAGATACCGCTGACCGACTGCCGGGCTCCCCTGACGGGGACGGCCCGGACGTCCTGCCGGACCCCGTTCCGGGGGCCGGATCCCGATCAGCCCAGCCGCTCGATGACGGTGGCGTTGGCCAGCCCGCCCCCCTCGCACATGGTGAGGAGGCCCCAGCGGCCGTTGGTGCGCTCGAGTTCGTTGAGCAGCGTGCCCATGAGCTTGCCGCCCGACGCGCCCAGCGGGTGGCCGGTGCGATGGCGCCGCCGTTGGGCGTTCGCGATCTCCATGTTGGGGTGGTGCTCCTTCTCCGCGCCAGCACGACCGAGGCGAACGCCTCGTTGATCTCCACCGCGTCGATGTCGTCGAGCGTGAGCTTGGCTCGCTCCAACACCACGGTGGTGGCCGGGATGGGGCCGGTCAGCATGGTGACCGGGTCGACGCCGGCCAGGGCGAAGGCGTGGAAGCGGGCCCTCGGCCGCAGGCCGCGAACGCGTTGGCCTTCTCCTCGCTCATGATCAGCACGGCCGAGGAGCCGTCCGTGATCTGCGACGAGTTGCCCGCCGTGACCTTGCCGTCCTCCTTGAAAGCCGGCTTCAGGTTGGCCAGGGCCTCTACCGACGAATCGGGACGGATCCCCTCGTCGGCCTTCAGGAGCTCGTCGGTGTCGCTCCCCTCCTCGTCCTTGACCGCCACCGCGATGATCTCGTTGTCGAAGCGACCCTCTTCCGTGGCCCGGGCCGCCCGCTGGTGACTCCGTACGCGAGAAGGCATCGAGCTCCTCGCGTGAGATGTCCCACTGGTCGGCGATCATCTCGGCCCCGATGCCCTGGCCCTGCAGACGGTTGTGGCCCTCCTCGTCGCCGGTAGCGGCGCCATCATCGCGCGGGCCGAAGGGGAACACCGAAGTCCTGACGACCGGGAGCCCATTGGCGTGTGGGTCATGCTTTCGACGCCGGCCGCCACGACGATGTCGTAGGCCCCGGCCATCACGCCCTGGGCGGCGAAGTGCAGGGCCTGCTGTGAGGACCCGCACTGACGGTCGATCGTCGTGGCCGGCACGGACTCGGGCCAGCCTGCGGCGAGTACCGCGTTGCGGCCGATGTTGAGCGACTGCTCGGAAACCTGCATGACGCAGCCCATGATCACGTCGTCCACCAGCGCCGGGTCGAGCTTGTTGCGCTCCGCCAGTGCCTTGAGCGTTTCGGAGGCCAGGTCGACGGCGTGCCAACCTCGCAGCTTCCCATTGCGCTTCCCGCCGGCTGTGCGCACGGCATCGACGATCACTGCGGTGGTCATGGGTGTCTCCTTCCAATCCGGCGGGCCGCTCCCCTGCCGGTTCAGAACAGGCAGCCAGTCTACCTGGGCCCTCGAAGCGGGCCACCTGGGGCGGGGCGTGCTCCCGGACAGCGGGTCCAGCCCCATTAGGGTCTGCCGGCGATGGCTGACACGGACCGGGTCACCCCGAAGATCGCCCAAAAGGACGCCCAGAAGGACATGGACCGTTGGCTGGGTGACGGCGGCATGCCGATCATCGGGCTGGTCGGCGGCGCCTTCACCACCTACGGCGTGGACGGGGCGGAGCTGGGCTGGGCCGGCGGCACCTTCACCCCGACCGACCTGGCCTGCAACCCACACGGCATCACCCAGGCCGGCATCCATTCGCTGCTCCTCGACGCGGCGATGAACTTCGCCATCAACGCCACGCTGCCCCGCAAGGCCCGGACCGGGGCACGCTCGAGATGAAGACCGAATGCCGATGCGGCCGGCACGCCTGGGCGAGACCTTCACGTTGAGGGGCGAGGTCGTGCGTAGGCCAAACAGGTGGCCTACGGAGAGGCGTCGCTCCGCGACGTCGACGGAGCGCTCGTCAGCCGTGCCACGGGGACCTTTCTCCTGCATCGACCAGAGCCCGAACCCACCACCTGACCTCTACCGCGTCCCGCCCCCGGGACCCGGGGTGTGTCTGATCTGTTGCGGCCCGGCGGAAGCCTCCGCCGTCTGCTTCGCCTGTCGCCTGGTCGGACGCCGCCTCGCCCTGCCCCTGGTCTCCGTTTCCCCGGCCCGCCTCTGTCCTCTCCCGGGCCCGCTCTACACGGTTCTCATGGGCTACAAGGAATCCCCGGTGCCCGAGGCGAGGGCACGCTTCAGCCCCATGGTGTGCCAGCTCTTCGATGTGTTCTTTGCGACCCATAGCGCCTGTGTGGATGGCGACGACCCGGTGGACCAGGTCCTGGCCGTCCCCTCGTCGGCCCGGCCGTCCGGGCCACCGCTCGCCGGTGTCCGGGTTGGCCGATGTCGTGCAGTCCAGGCTCGGTACGCGTTTTCGGGGCGACCTGCTCTGCCGCGGCCCGGGGACGCTCGGGCACATGCGGCCCCCAGCGCGACGGGTTTGTCGTCCCGGCGGCCCGGCGCTCCCGCGGTGCAGGGGCGGCACCTGCTGCTGCTCGACGACACCTACGTCAGTGGTGCCCGGGCCCAGAGCGCAGCTGCCGCCCTACGTCTGGCCGGCGCAGGGTCCGTGCAGATCGTGGTCGCGGGCCGCGTACTCAGACCCGACCGGGTGCCGGCGCACGCCGACTTCCTCCGCCGTCAGGTCACTGCGCTTTCTGCGCGCTCCGAGGGAGCGGTCTGTCGTTGCTGCGCTGAGACGAACGCGCCCAGCGGGTAGGACACGCCGGTCAGCTCCTCCGAGCACTTCCAGCGAATTCGGCGGCGGCAGCACCGTCGCGTCCCCGGCCACGACGGCCGGGTCAGCCGAGGCGCTCCGACCAAGCCGAAGAGCCGCGAGGGTCCCACGTAGTCCCCGGAGTGGACGGCGGGCGATGTGGAGGCACAGAGCACGGGCAGGGCCCCGTTCGCCGTCGTTTGGCCCAGGGTGGAGCCGACGGTACGCCCGAGAGTGCGGCGCACCCGGCTTTCGCTCAGTGCGGTGCCGTTGCCGGCCAGGTTGCTCTGGGCCCAGCCGGGGTGCACGGCCAGGGCCATGGTGGCCAGCCCCTCGCCGGCCAAGCGACGGCTCAGCTCGCGAGTGAACAGCAGGTTGGCCAGCTTCGAGGTGCCGTAGGTCACCCACGGGTTGTGCGGCGTCGAATGGGCGACGTCGTCGAGGTCGAGGCGACCCAGGCGGTGCATGTGGGAGCTGACCGTCACCACGCGCGACCGTTCGGTCGTCACGATGCGATTGAGCAGGAGGCCGGTGAGCGCGAAGTGACCGAGGTGGTTCGTGGCCATCTGCAGCTCGAACCCGTCGGCGGTCTGGCGGTACGGGGTGCCCATGAACGCCGCGTTGTTGACCAGGAGGTCGAGGCGGGCGTGCCGGGACAAGAAAGCCTCGGCGCCCCGCCGGACCGAGTCGAGGTCGGCCAGGTCGAGGGCGAGCAGCTCCAGTGACGACCGAGTGAGCTCGCTTTCGAGCCTGTCCCGGGCCTTCCGCGCCTTCTCCTCGTTCCGGCAGCCCATGACGACATGCGCACCGTGGTCGGAGAGGGCACGCACCGTTTCGTAGCCGATCCCACTGTTGGCCCCCGTCACCAGGGCGGTGAACCCGGTCAGGTCCCCGATGTCGGCTGCTGTCCAGGTGGCACCCTGGGTGACCTCGGTGCCGGGAAGCCGTTTCATGGGTCTCGTAGGCTAGGCGTTGCCGATGTGGTCGGACGGTACCGTCCCGAGCTTGCCGGCTTCAAAATCCTCGAAAGCCGCGATGATCTGGGCTCGGGTGTTCATGACGAAGGGCCCGTGGGCCACCACCGGCTCACCGATCGGCTTGCCGCCGAGGACGAGGACGTCCAGCGCGCCATGGCGGGACTCCTCGCGGGGTCCGCCCGCAGGACCAAGGTGTCACCGGGACCGTGCACGGCGAGTTGGCCGGTGCCGAAGGGATGGCCGTCGGGGCCGATCGTGCCGCGGCCGGAGAGTGCGTAGACGAGGGCGTTGAACTCCGAGGGCCAGGGCACGACCAGTTCGGCGCCGGGTTGCGCGGTCGCGTGCACCAACGAGATCGGGGTGTGCGTGCTGCCGGGACCGCGGTGGCCACCGACATCGCCGGCGATGACGCGGACCGAGCGCGCCTCCGTCGGGTGAGGTGAGCAGGACGACATTGCCCGCGTCAAGGTCCTGGTAGCGGGGGTCGATCATCTTGTCCGAGGACGGCAGGTTGACCCAGAGCTGGATTCCGTGGAACAGGCCGCCGCTGGCGATCAGCTGCTCCGTTGGGCGCTCGATGTGCAGAATGCCTGATCCCACGGTCATCCACTGGGTGGAGCCGTTGGTGATCAGGCCGCCGCCACCGATGGAGTCCTGATGCTGGAAGGTGCCGTCGATCATGTACGTGACGGTCTCGAAACCCCGATGGGGGTGCCAGGGGGTCCCCTTGGGCTCGCCCGGGGCGTACTCGACCTCGCCCATCTGGTCCATGTGGATGAAGGGGTCCAGGTCCGGCATGGAGACACCCGCGAAGGCTCGGCGGACGGGGAAGCCCTCGCCCTCGAACCCCGCCGGAGCATCGGTGACGCTCTTCACCGGACGCATGACCGCGCCGGCCGGCGCCTGGACCTGGGGCAGCACCAGATTGTCGGGAACGGTCACTGCGGGCACGGCAGCCTCACTTCCTATCGCGAACTCCGGGCACCGTAAGCGCCTCGTCCGTGCGGCAAACGCCGATCACCAGACGACACCCGTCTAACACGCGGCTCCGGTCTTCTGTTCCGCAACCGGTGTCAGGACGCGTCGAGTCGGGCCACCTGTTCGGCGCTCAGGGACAGTTCGGCTGCCGCGGCTGATGCCTCGGCCGTGGCAGGGCGACTGCTCCCGGGGATCGGGATGACCCGGGAACCCTTGGCCAGCATCCACGCCAGGGTCACCTGCTGGGGGCTGGCGCTCACCTCGGCGCCCACCTCGGCAAAGCCGGCGTGGCTCTGCTGAATGCGGTCGGTCTGGCCGATGCCTCCGAGTGGGCTCCAGGGGATGAAGGCGATGCCTAGCTTCTGGCAGTGCTCGAGCTCGCCCTCGGAGGAGCGGAAACGAGGTGAGAACTGGTTCTGCACGCTGGCCAGGCGACCACCCAGGACGCGCTGGGCCTCGTCGATCTGTTCCACCGTGGCGTTGGACACGCCAGCCATGAGGATCTTGCCCTCGTCGAGGAGGTCGGCCAGCACGCCCACGGACTCGGCCCACGGGACCTTGGGGTCGGGGCGGTGGTACTGGTAGAGCCCGATGGCGTCGACTCCGAGGCGTTTGAGCGAGGCTTCGCAGGCCTCCTTCACGTAGGCCGGATCGCCGTGCACCGTCCAGCTACCGTCTCCGGGCCGGCGGTGCCCACCCTTGGTCGCTACGAGGACCTCGTCGGTTGCGCCGCCATAGGAGGCGAGCGCCTCGGCGATCAATTCTTCGCCGTGGCCGTGCTCGTCCACGCCGAGCGAGTAGGCGTCGGCCGTGTCGATGATGGTGACGCCGGCGTCGAGCGAGGCATGAACGGTGGCGATCGCCTGGGCGCGATCGGGGCGGCCTTCGATGGAGAGCGGCATCTCACCCAAGCCGATCGCGCTCACTGTCCGGTTGCCGATAGGGCGTTGCTGCATGTCGGACCTCCTTGTTTGGGTGTCGGAGGCCGCTCCGTGGCCAGCATCTCCGGGACGGGACCAGACGATACCGGGGCGAGCGGGCGGCCCGCACAGGTGAGCGTCACCTGGCAGCAAGCCTGCTCCTTCACGTCATCACGTGAAAGGCGATCCGGTAGAGGAGCGTGTCGTCATGGATGGGACCGGCGTGAGCGGCCCGTTGGCGCAGCGTCTCGCGGTCGGGTTCGCCGGCCCGACGGACGTCGGCCGAGCTGATGGACGAAAAGGGGACCAGCTCCATGCTGTCGACATGAATCTGGGTCCGGCCCACCCGGTAGCGCCCACCCACCTTTACCTGGCGGCGACGCCATAGGCGAAAGGTAACCGTGATGTCGCCCGCCGCGATGTCGTCGTGCAGCTCCTTGCTGAATTGCACCACAGACCAGGCTAGGTCCCGGTGCAGACGTCAGCCGTATTGCCAGACCCGCATCCAGTCGAGCGACGTCGTGGCTGGCAGCTCTTGGGACATGTCCTGACCCACCGGCGAGTCGGAGCCGTAGCCGAGCGCCGAAGTGAAGGCCATGAAGAATGGCTGGTTGAACGGACCGGGGGCTGCGTCCGGACTCTGCACGTAGGGCGCATAGGTGTCGGTGATGCACGGCATGCCGTTGAAGTAAGCCGTGATCGTGGTCGGGGTCCAGAGCAACGACGTAGGTGTTGAACTGTCCCACGGTCGCGGTGCCCGCGATGGAGCAGTAGTCGTTAGTCGCGTTGGGGTCGTCCTGTGAACCCGGGAAGTGCACCACCGGCACATCAGTAGTCGGGAACTCCGAGTAGAACTCGCCGTAGTCGATCTCCCCGCTGTCCGGGAAGGGGCCGAACAGGGTCTGGTCCTCGGGATAGAGCCACAAGGTCTCCTGCAGTCCCAGCAGCGTCGACGCCGGCAGCTTGGCCCGGGCCTCGAAGAAGCCGTAGCGCTGGGTGAAGATCTGGTACGAACTGACCATCCCGCCTTCGAACTGGGTCTCTCCCTGGCCGCACGCCTGTGGGGTTGGCGTCTGCACGACCGAGAGGTTGAGCGTTCCCCCCGACTCGGAGATGGTGTCGGGGTTGTCGACGTAGCAGACCAGATCGGGCGCCGCACCGGTCGTGTAGCCGCTCGTACTACTGAGCTGCGGCTGCCATTTCGACGTGTCGAGCGCATCGCCGTTGAACTCGTCGTCGAAGGTGCATTGCCAGCTTCCCGATGGCGCGGCGACCGGTGGCGTGGAGTCCGAGCACGGGGCGGCCGGGTCAGACCCCGTGGAGCCAGTTGTCGTCGTGCTCGTGCCGGCCCCCAACCCGGTTCCGGTGCCGATGCTCTTGGCGCCGGGCCGGCCCGCCGAGCTTGTCGTCGTCGTCGTACTCAACGGCGTTGGCCCGCCGTGAGCGGAGCGAATGAGCGAGGTCGTCGATCCGCGGGACGCCGGGCCATGGGGGGACGTCCCGGGAGCATGGCTGGGCCCGGCCTTGCTCGGCGTCAGGGCAGACGCCGAAGTTCGGGCGCCCACGTCTTGGCTCCTGATAGAGGTCTGGGGCCCGCTTCGCACCGGGGCAGGGCTGGTCAGCAGTGCCAGCAGGACGGCCAGCACAACCAGGATCCCGCCTGTGGGCCCCAGGTACCGCAACCTGGACGTCCGTCTCGACTCCGCCATCGACCGTCTCTCCCTTCGCAAGACGTATCGGGCCCGCAGCCCTGGTTCCTTGCGCGGAAGTGTTCCGACAACCCAGTGTTTTCCAAGTGTTGACGGAGTGTTTTGGCCGACTCAGACCTTCAGGAAGGTCTCGCCGAAGGCTTCGAGCCACTCGAGGGGACCTGGGGCGGCGCTCCAGGGGGCGCCGATGATCGTCCAGTCAACGCCCATTTCGTCCATCTCGCCGAGGCGGTGCCGGATCTGCTCGGCGTCGCGCTCGAAATTGGACAGGCTGTGCCCGCCAAAGCCGAGGATCAGTTGCATCTCGTCGAAGCGGTCGCCGGCGTACCCCTTGAGCTTCGAGAGCCGCTCGTTCAGCTCCTCCTGTGACGTCACGGGAGGAGTCCGGGCGGTCTTGGCGACCGAGGCGGGTGCGGTCATGGGCATCCAGCCGGCGGCGAAGCGGGCCGCCCGCTTGAGCGCGGCGTCCGAGTTCCCCCCCATCCAGATCGGCACGCCGCCATTGCGTGGAACCGGCCGAGCCTGGATGTTGCGGGCCGAGAAGTGCAGGCCCTCGAAATTGAAGGGTTGGCCGCTCCAGTGGAGTTGCATGACCTCGAGGGCCTCGTTGAAGAGCGCGTTGCGCTCGGAGAAGTCGACGCCGAGGGCGAAGTACTCGGACTTGAGGTAACCCGCGCCGGCACCCATGTAGAACCGTCCGTCGGACATCCGGTTCAGCGTGGCCGCGCTCTTGGCCAACAGGAGGGGGTTGCGGTAGGGGATGACGCTGAGGTTCGTCACCAGAGCCAAGTTCGTGGTCACGCCGGCAGCTGCGGCAAGCGCCACGAAGGGATCGAGGCTCTGGTGTCCACCCGTCTCGAGCCACGATGCACTGGGCGCCGGGTGCTCGGTCAGGGCGATCCCGTCCCAACCTGCAGCTTCGGCGGCGGCTGCGACCTCGGGGATCGCGCCCGCGTCGAGCAGGTCGATCTCGCTCCCGGTCGCCTCCGGATATTGCAGGATGAATCGCATCGGGCCTCCCCCTGTGTGACGGCCTCCCTGGCGTCGGTGGCGTGCACCTTATCGATGGCCGGCTTGAGGAGACAGATCGAGGTTGGCTCTAGCGTGGGCGTGTCGGGACCGACGAGAGGGAGGCTGCCGATGGACGCGCAGGCCCTGCAGGACAAGCTGGAGATCCACGAGCTTCTGGCCCGCTACGCCAGGGGTGTGGACACGAAGGACTGGGAACTCTGGAAGAGCGTTTTCACGAGCGACGCCCTCGTTGACTACAGCTCGGCTGGTGCTCCGGTGGGAGCACCGCGATGAGCTCGCTGCCTGGCTCGAGCGGGGGTTGGAGGTCGTCCCAATGACCCAGCACTTGATCAGCAACATCGAAGTGGATTTGGACGGGGACAGAGCCAAAGTGCGGGCGATGTTCTTCAACCCCTTGCAGCTGCCCGGAATGGCTGAGATGAGCTTCTGCGGCGGCTACTACCACCATGAACTGGTGCGGACCGACGATGGGTGGAAGAGCGAGCGGCTCGTCGAAGAGAACGTCTGGTTCGTCAACGCCCCGGGCTGATTGCGTCGCCGACGGAGATGACGGACGAGCCGCCGTTAGGCTGCCGCGGCGGGAGGGCCGATACCGGCGCGACCCGAGAGGCCGTTGCGACGAAGGGAGGGATCAGAAGTGCCCAAGCTGGCTGAACGTCTCCGGGTCGTTGACGCCGATTCGCACATGACGGAGCGACACGACCTGTTCACTGCACGTGCTCCGAAGGGCTTCGAGGACAAGGTGCCACACGTCGAGCAGGTCGACGGGATGGCGATGTGGATGATCGACGGAAGGACCTTCGGCAAGGCGGGCTCGGGTGGGACCATCGATCACGATGGTCAGCAAGCATCCCTTCGCGGACTCGCAAGGCGGGTCCTGGGGTATCGACGACGTCCACCCGGCGGCCTGGAATCCGGAGGAGCGCCTGCGCCTCATGGACGAGATCGGCATCGACGCGCAGGTCCTCTATCCGAACTCAATGGGTCTCGGGGGCCAGAACCTCTACAACACGATCGAGCGACAAGGTGGTCGTCCGGCTGTGCGTCGAGCTCTACAACGACGCGATGGCCGAGGTCCAAGAGGCGTCGGCGAACCGGCTGCTGCCCATGCCGATCATGCCGGCGTGGGACATCGAGGGGTGCGTGCGCGAGGCACAACGCTGTGCCGACCTGGGGTACCGCGGGGTCAACATGACAGCCGACCCGCAGGACTCCGGTTCGCCCGACCTGGGTGATCCGGCTTGGGACCCGTTCTGGGAGGTTTGCGCGGGCAGAGGCCTTCCGGTGCATTTCCACATCGGCGCCAGCCAGACCGCACTGACCTACTTCGGAACGACCTTCTGGCCGAGCCAGGACGACTACGTCAAGCCGGCGATCGGCGGGAGCGTCGCTCTTCCAGAACAACTCGCGAGTCCTTCTCAACAGCGCCTACTCGGGAATGTTCGACCGGCATCCCGATCTGAAGATCGTCTCTGTCGAGAGCGGCGTCGGATGGGTGCCCTTCATGCTCGAGGCCATGGACTACGAGCTCGAGGAGAACGCCCCGGAATGGTTCGACAAGCTGCAGAAGCTTCCGTCCGAGTACTTCCGCGACAACTGGTACGCCACGTTCTGGTTCGAAACTGGTCGTGGGGACCTCCAGCACCTCGTTGACGCCGTGGGCGAGGACAACGTGATGTTCGAGACGGATTTCCCCCATCCCACCTGTCTTGCATCCGAACCCGGTCGAGATGGTCAGCGAGAAGGTGGCCTCACTTCGGCCCGAGACCCAGCGAAAGATCATGGGTGAGAACGCCGTCAAGCTCTACCGCGTGTCGCCGGCCGGCGCTTGATCGAGGAACCATGTCTCGGGCTGCTCCTCGAGCCACCGGGGAGGCATCAGATCCGACACGCGCCAGAGCCTGGGTTCACAGTCCTTCGGTCCACGTGGGCCTCAAGCATGATCGCACCGCGCCCGATACCACAACACGTGGATCACCGAAGGCGGAGCCTCTCAATCCTCGGGCCGGACTCGATCGGCGCGCGGTCGTCGGTGCGCCGTGGCGGTCTGTGCTCTCCTCGCTACCAGTGCGCGGGACCCTGTTCGTCGGCCCACCCAGCCGAGGCTCGACACAAGCACGGGCGACGTGTCCGTGCCGATCGTCACGACAGCAGGCCAGCGACGGGAGTTGGCTGGTCACCGTGGACGTCAGCGTGGCTGGCGGTCCCATCCGTGCCGGTGCAGCTCGACACTGGCTCGACGGGCCTCGTGATCGATTCGACCGCGGTCGGAAAGGGAGCGCGCCCGACCGGCCAGTCGTACTCCTCCGGCTACATCAGCGGCGCGGTGAACGGACAGATCGAGACGGGAGCCGTCTCGATCGGTGGCCTGCAGGAGCGCCTCGAGCACGGCCTTCTCGGTCGTGTCGTCGACCTCCTCGGCCGGCAAAGCGTGGGCCAGTGGACCGATTCGAGGGCATCTTCGGCATTGCCATGACGGACGACGCCTCTCCGACGCGGTGTACTCGCCGCTGCTGCAGCTGCCGAGCCCGTATTGGCAGGGCGTCACCGTGAACGTGGCCAAGGGCCAGAATGCGAAGGGATCTCTGGTCATCGGCCCGGTTCGGGACAGCAAACACGCGGTGGCTCTGCCCATGTACCCGGCGACACCCTCGACCTATCCCAATGGCCGACCGGCCTTTCAGAAGGACACCACGATGTGCTGGCAGATCGGCCACATCGCGAGCAGCTGCGGACTGACCGACATGGACCTCGGTGATCCGAGCCCGGCGGTCAACACGGACTTCCGAGGGTCTCCACAACGGTCAGAACTTCAATCCGGGTCAGGCGGTCACCATCACGTCACCGTCCGGGACTCCGGTCTGGAGCTTCACGACCGGGTCCAATGTCTCGGTTCCGAACTCCTCAGGGTGGAGCCGTTGTCGATGGGCTACACCGAGTTCAACACGAGCATCGGGTTCTTCTTCGCTCACTCGCTCGCCTACAACGTGACGGGCAAGCAGTACCTCATTTCGGCGAACCCGTTGAACCGCTAGCGCAACCGGCCACCGGCGCGGCCGGAGAACGAGCGGTCCTCGGCTCGGTACGAGTCTGCTGGCAGTGCAACGCTTCGACGCCGTCGTCTCCGCTAGATCGGGCTCGCCACATGGAGTACCTTGAGCCGATGACCGCGGTCCGGTCCACCGCTCAGTCGCTTCTCAACGGTGAGACCACGTCTCTGTGCCGTCGCTGGCGGTCGGGATCATCGTCGGCGGCGTGTCCCTCGCTCTGGGCACCCGCCGCGGCGAGCTCGAGGTCGACGTCGCCCTGGCCAGCATGGCCACGTTCCTGTTCGGCGTCCTCTTGGCGTTCACGATCGCACGGGCCCGCGAGCGGCTGCTGCTCCTGCAGGACACGATCAGCAAGAACGACGCCGCCCTCTTGTCCATCCATCAGATGGTGATCGTCTTCCCCGAGGAGGACCGGGTCCGCATCCGGGACCTCATCGACGAGCAGCTGACCTCGGAGATCGACTACCGGCTGGTCGACAACCACCACTCGACCCCGGCGTACCTGGCGCTGACCGCCGCCATCTACGCCCTCGAGCCGCAAACCCAGCAGCAGGTCGGGGCCTACCGCGAGCTCCTGCGCCTCTGCATCGAGGTCGGAGCCAACCGGGCGATCATCGAATCCATCACCGGGCAGTCACTCTCGGCTCTCGAGTGGTCGGGCCTGATTCTCCTCGTTGCTGCTGCTGGTCGGGCTGATCGCCGTCATCCCGGGCGGGACCCCGCTCGGCGCCGTCGCCGCCGGCGTGATGGCCGGCACCCTGACCACGCTCATGATCCTGCTGCGCAAGCTCGACCTGCTGCGATGGCACGAGCGGGTGTCGATCTGGGAGCCGACCACCCGCCTGTTCCGGAGCATGGGCCTGGATCCCTACGTCCCCCGGCTGGTCATCGACTCCGGCCGGTACCGACCGACGGGACGGATCCGGGTGGTCGACTATCCGGATCCCTATCCGGACCGCTCGACCAAAGTCGTCACCGTCGAGTTTCGGGACGGGAATGGCCGGTGTCGACCGGCATGACCGCCTCCTCACGGGCGCCTTCGACGGGCAGGCGGGAATCGGGACGTTCGAGAGTTGACCGAGTGGCAGTGAGGGCGGGACCAGCAGAGTCTGAGGCGCAGGGGTCTGCCGTAGAGTTGCCCATGCACCGATTCGACGGTGCTGCTCGAAGGAATGAGTCCATGGGGTGGCCAACCTGGAATACCGCGGCGTCCGGCGGCTCCGAGGCCCAGCATCCGCTCGCGCCCTATTTCCCCCGGCTGGTCATCGACTGGATCACCAACGCGCCCGACGAGCGTCACCGGGAGCAGGTCGGCACGATCGCCTTCGTCGACATCTCAGGGTTCACCAAGCTGTCCGAAGGTCTGGCCCGCCACGGGAAGGTGGGAGCAGAGGAGCTCACCGCCACCATCGGGACCTGCTTCGTGTCCCTGCTCGACCTGGCCGTGCCACTACGGGGGCCGGTTGCTCAAGTTCGGCGGCGATGCGTTGCTGCTCTTCTTCTCCGGTGAGGCCCACGAGGCCCGCGCCTGCCGCGCCGCCATCGAGATGCGGCGTGCACTCCGAGAGGTCGGTCGCCTCACCGTGCTGGGCCAACGGGTCGCCCTGCGGATGTCGGTCGGGGTCCACAGCGGCCTCTTCCATTTCTTCCTCGTCGGCGACTCGCACCGCGAGTTCATCGTTGCCGGTCCGGCGGCCAGCACCGTGGTGACCATGGAGGGAACCGCCGACGCCGGCGAGATCGTGCTGAGCCCGACGACGGCAGCCGCGCTCGCGACCGGAGGTGGTCGGCGCGGCCAAGGGTCCGGGCTTCCTGCTCCGGCGCGCGCCGTCGGTCCCGGACGACTCGTTCGGGCCATTCGAGTCCGGTGGCCGACGACGTCGACTTGGTCCGCGGCATCCCCGTGGGGCTGAGAGATGCGTTGCGTCACCGCCCACCAGGAGTCCGAACACCGGCGGGTCACCGTCGCCTTCGTCCACTTCGACGGCACCGACGAGATGATCAGCGCGAAGGGCCCGAGGTGACGGCCGGCCGGCTCGATGCTCTCGTCACCATCACGCAGCACGCCGTCGAGCGCCAGGAGGTCACCTTCTTGGCCACCGACGCCGACCGCGACGGCGGCAAGATCATCCTCGTACCGCGGGGGCGCCGGCCACGTCGGGGGACGACGAGCACCGGATGCTCCTCGCCGTGCGCGAGATCATGGACGCCGGCGCCCCGTTGCCGATCCGCATCGGGGTGAACCGGGGCTCGGTCTTCGTCGGTGAAGTGGGGCCGCCCTACCGTCGGACGTTCACCGTGATGGGCGACGCGGTCAATCTGGCCGCCCGCCTGATGGCCAAGGCTGAAGCGGGTCAGATTCTGACCACGCCGGACTTGCTGGCCCGCTCTCGCACCCGGTTCGAGACGGTTGATCTCGAGCCCTTCTACGTCAAAGGAAAGTCCCGTCCGGTCCAGGCCCAGGCGGTCGGGGCGCGTCTGGGGCCCGGACGGCGGGCGACCACCGACGAGCTGCCCCTGCTCGGCCGAGAGGCCGAACAGCAACAGCTGACCGAGCTGGCCGCCGCTGCCGCTGCCGGGCACGGCGCGGTGGTCGAGATCGTCGGCGAGACCGGATCGGGCAAGTCGCGGTTGGTTTCGGCGCTCCGCCAGATCGCCTCCGACCGGATGCAGCTGACCGCGGTCTGTGAGCGCTACGACTCGTCGACCCCGTACCACGAGGTCCGGCGGCTGCTCCGCTCCCTCCTGGACCTCCCGTCCGAAGGCGGGGACGAGACGGTGGCGGTCCGATTCCTGGCGGAACTGGAGCACGTCGCCCCGGAGCTCCTTCCCTGGGCGCCGCTGATCGCCATGGCCATCGGGGTCACCGTTCCCGAGACTCCGGAGTCCCGGGACCTAGAGGAGGAGTTCCGCCGGCCCCGACTCGCCAGCGCCGTCATCGAGCTCCTGGCGAAGCTCCTGCCCGACGCCGGGCTGTTCGTCATCGAGGACGCCCACAACATGGACGAGGCCTCGGCCGATCTCTTCGGTCACCTGGCGGCGGCGGTGGGTGCCACCTCCTGGCTGTGGTGCATGACCAGATCGGACGTCGCCTCCGGCTTCGTTGCCCCCGAGGGAAGCAGCACCCGGATCGAGCTCGGACCGTTGAGCGAGGAGGCAGCGCTGGAGCTGGCCCGCGCCGCCACCGAAGACGCCCCCCTTTCCGAGCGCGAACTATCCCTCTTGGTCGCCCGATCAGGAGGCAGCCCCCTCTTCCTGCGGGAGTTGATCGCGGCAGCCAGGAGCGGGAATGCCGTCGAGAGCCTGCCGGAGTCGATTGAGGAGGTGGCCGCCGCCCGTATCGACCGACTCCCGGTCGACGCCCGCCGCCTCCTCCGTCGGATGTCGGTGCTCGGGCAGTCGTTCCCGGTCGATCTCCTGGCCGACGTGGTCGACGACCTCCCGGGACCCGACGACCCCACCTGGGACCAGGTGGAGGAGTTCGTCACCCGGGACAACACGGGGATGCTGTCCTTTCGCGACAGCCTGCTGCGCGACAGCGCCTACGGCGGACTGACGTTCCGACTCCGCCGCCAGCTCCACTCGCGGGCGGCCGACACCATCCGCCGACGATCGACGCGGTCGCGAGGAGCAGACCGAGCTCCTCTCGTTCCACTTCCTGCACTCGCAGCGTTCAGCGAGGCCTGGGAATTTTCACTTCGGGCGGCCGACCGTGCGGTCGCTGTCTACGCCAACTCCGAAGCGGCTGAATTCTATGAACGGGCGATTACCGCGGCCAGACGACTCCCGAACCTGACCTCCGGCCAGGTGGCCGCGCTCCACGAGGCGATGGGGGATGCGCGGAACCGATCCGGCGAGTACACGGCGGCAGCCGCGGCCTACCGATCGGCTCGCCGCCTGATCGGGGACGACCCGGTGTCCCAGGCGCGCCTGATGCTGAAGCTGGCCCGGGTACAGGGCTGGCTGGACCGCTACGGCAACGCGCTCCGGTGGATCAGCCGGGGACTGCGGGTGCTCGAGCAGGCCAACGGTCTGGATGCCGAAAGGCAGCGGGCGGAGCTGCTGGCCTGGTACGGGCGGTTCTGTCAGGAGCAGGGTCACCACCGTCGGGCCGTCCGGTGGTGCACCCTCGCCGCCGAGGTGGCCGAGTCGGTCGGCGACAAGGCGGTCCTGGCCGATGCACTTCGGGTCATGGACTGGGCAGCCATGGACCTCGGCGAGCTCGATCGCCCCGACAACCTGGAGCGGGCGCTGGGTCTCTTCGAGCAGCTCGACGACCTGCCAGGGCAGGCCGGGGTTCTCAACATGCTTGGCGGGTTCGCCTACTACAAAGGTGATTGGGAGCAGGCAAAGGACCTGTACCTCCGTGCCCAGGTCACCGTCCGCCGGACCGGCAACGCCGTCATGGATGCGTTCTACGTGTTCAACCTGGGCGAAATCGCACGCGACCAAGGCCATCTGGACGAGGCGGAACGGGCCCTGACTTCGGCGCTCCGAACCTGGCGCGCCGCTGGCTATCGGTCGGGAACAGGATACGCCAAGGGCATGCTGGCCCGAGTGGCCATCGGCCAGCAGCGCTACGGCGACGCCCGGCGCCTCTTCGAGGAGGCGATCCAAGAGCTGTCGGACATCGGCAGTCGAGGCGAGGTGTTGGAGGTCCAGTCCGGCCTTGCCGAATGTCTGCTGCTCAGCGGAGACACCGCCGGCGCCCTGTCGCTTGCCGACGAGACGATCTCTCAGGCCCACGCCCTTGGCGGTATGGCCTATCAGATTCCCGCTCTTCTTCGAGTGCGTGGTGCCGCCCTCGCCGTCGCCGGCGACAGCGACGGTGCTCGCCAGTCGCTCCGGGAGAGCCTGCGGGCTGCCGAGATGCGCGACGTGGAGTACGAGGCGGCCAAGACGATGCGGGTTCTGGCCGCCGTGGAGACCGACCCGCACGAGCAGGAACTCCTGGCTCGCTCGGCGGCACAGATATTCGGAAGGCTCAAGGTCGAATGGACCCAGGATCTCCTGTCTGCGGCTCCCGCCGGTCTGGTAGAAGCAGCCGACTCGTCCGAGGCGTAGGGCGAACTCCCTTCCTTCGTCTGGCGCCCGGACCTGGCCACATGGCCGTTGACCAGATCGGTCCGGCTGGTTATCCTCACGCCACCGGGAGGTTCTCAGTCAGCGAAGTTCGTACGAACCGTCTGGAGCGTCCTCCGAGCGGCGAATCCGAGTTCGGATCGCCGAGTACTCGCCCGAGCAGTTCTGACGTTTCACGAGCTGGAGGTCGTCATGTTCAATACCGTCGTGGTCGGGGCAGACGACTCGTCCACAGCGCGACAGGCCGTCGTCGTGGCGGCGGACATCGCCAAACTCACAGGTGGCACTCTTCACATCGTGACGGCCTATCAGCGGAAGTCTGTCCGCGTCCAAGACCTGCCCGCGGAGTTCCGTCACTCTGCGACCCTCAACCCGGCTGATGCGCTGCTCCACGAGCTGTCGCTCATCGCGAAGGAGCGTGAACTGGAGTCGGTGATCCACCCCGCGTTGGGTCAGCCGGCCGAGGCGGTCATCCGAGTCGCCGAACAGGAACAGGCCGATCTCATCGTGGTCGGAAACAAGGGGATGGCCGGGACCCGACGTGTGCTCGGCAGCGTTCCCAACTCGGTGGCGCACGGTGCGCCCTGTTCAGTGCTGCTGGTGGACACGCACGAGGCTGTCTGACCTGCAGAGAACGGTGTCGGCGACCCAGCCCCGGCGCACCATCGCAGTGGACCGAGGGCGCTGGCGTCGGTAAGAAGGGTCAGCCGTCGGCCGAACTCCCGTCGCTTCCTAAGCCGGGGGTGCCGACGACGACCCGCTGCGCGGCGTCGGGAAAGCGTCGTCAAGCCACGTTCGCCGGCGGTCTCCTAGTGGAATTTGGGCGGGTCGCCCGGTGGCACCACGATCGTCTCGACGACAGTACCGGCGTCGGTGGGATTGCCCTGAGGGTCGGGTGACTCCGTGATGGACTGCACGCATGGGGCCACGACGGGGTTCCCGCATTGCGGCAGGAGACCGGTCGTGACGTTGGTGTTGCCGAAGTAGTCCGTGAAGGGAGTCTGTGACTGATAGCAGACCTCGAACGGGACGTACCACAAGCCAGCAGCGCTGGCATTCTCGAAACTCACCGTGAAGACGATGTTGGCGTCCAGTCCGAAGTCGTCGAACGTGGTCACTTCAGGCGCGTGCCGGAATTGGTCGTTTGAACCGCAGTCGGGCGCGTCGTCGGGGTCGACGGAGGTGAGGATGGTGCCCGACGTCGATGTCGAGTTGATCTGCACTGTCTCGGAGGAGCCATTGACGGTGCCTGAGCAGCCATCTCCGGTGCAGGGAGTGATTGCGTCGACCACGTCGACCGAGTCGGACACTGTCGCTGTCGATCCGGCAATGGAGGAGATGTTCACAACCGCCGTGTAGTCGCCGTTGGAGGCGTAGGTCTGCGTTCCCGTGACCGTGTACGTCGTTCCCGATTGGCTGATGGTCCCGCTGCTGCTCGTGCCGTCGCCCCACAAGATGGTCGCGGAGAAATCGGCTGGGGGAGCACCCGAGTAGCTGTCCGTGAATGTCGCCACCGGAGCGGTGAAGGAGACTCCCGTGGTCTGCGTGGGGATGGTCGCCGGGCTGGCCGAAATGACGTCGGGCACGGCGCTGAGCGACACGTTGTCGAGCGTGGGACCTTGGTGCTTGTCCGTCGGAGTGGCGTCGCCGAACGCAATTTGGCTGGTGCTCGACGTTGCGAAGAACGTCGCAGTGTTCTGCACCCAGTGGAGCGGCCGGCCGACGCCGACTGCTTTGACCTTGTCCAGTGCCGAACCGTTCACGCTGACGGCCATGGTGTGCTTCATGCCGGGCTTCTCGTCGCCATTGACTGCTGACCAGAAGGACAGCGAGTACTCGACGCCAGGCGTGGTCGACACGTTCTGGTAGACCCCACCGGGAGCGTGGGTCGAGCCGGCGAGGTCGATGGAGTAGTTGCCGTCCTCTGCATTCCAGTAGTCGTTCGACGTCAGGTCGACGCTGCCGGGACTCTCGCCGTAGATGGCCGGGGTGAACACCGTCCAGTCGCTGATCGTCGTGGAGTTACCGGCCGGCACGGTCTCGAAAGTGGTCGTCGGCGTGGCGACGCTTTCGAAGCTCCCGTTCTGGATGAGATTGACGGGACTGGCCGCGGCGGTTGTCGCTGCCACCGAGATCCCAACGGCGGCGCTACCGATGACAGCCAGGATCGCCACCACACCGACACTGATTCTGCAACCTGCGTTCCCAAGCATGGCGTAAAAATAACAGCTCGAGGCAGGGCAAGCCTGGGCGGCTATTTCTTACGTCATTTCCTGCCGGTTTGGGTACCAACGAAGGCTCTTGCACTGGTCGTGGAGCAATCGGGGTTCGCCGAGGTCGCCGGGTTGAGAACCATTGTCTCGCCCTCGCCCTCGCTCTCGCTCTCGCCCTCGCCCTCGCGCTTGGCGAGCGGCCACTTGGCTCAGGCCACGTCACTCCGTCGTGGTCACGGCCACTTGGTCGAGCTCCCCGAAGCATCTGAACGACGGGCCCGCTGAATGCTGATGGCGATCTTGGCCACTCGATGAGGTCGGAGACGGCCCTGTTATCGGCGGCGGGGATCGGCGGTGGGGCTAGCTGGAATCGAACCAGCGACCTCAGCATTATCAGTGCTGCGCTCTAACCGACTGAGCTATAGCCCCGAGTTGGGAAATTCCCGACTATACCCATTGCCCCAGCGCGCCCAAGATCGGTCCGGCGCCCCGCTGGTCCCGGTCCCTACCCGTTGTTCAGGGTGGACGTCACAAGATTCGCGAGTGCATCGGCACCCGGTCCGTCGATGGCGAGGTGGGTTCCGTCAGCACCGAACCACCCTGGATTCTGGGCCGCGAGCGTGGCCCAGTCGGCCACATACACGTTGGGATAGCGGGTGGCGCCGGCGGCGATCACCGCATTGTTCGGATCCTGCCACGGGCGGTCGACATGGATGTTCACAAAGACGACCCGGCTGGCGCCGGTGAGGATTGCCATCATGGCGTCGAAGTCGGTATCGCTGATGGGGCCGTTGGTGCTCAGAGCGACGATGACCTCGGATCCGAGCTGGCCGGAGGCCTTCAGTTGCTGCAGGAGTGCCTCGCCGTCCGACCACTGCCTGCTCACCGCGGCGTCGACGGTGACGCCGGGAAGGTCGGTCTGCAGCGGATCCTGGTAATCGAGCATGACCGAGTCGCCGACCGCCGTGACGTGACCAGCCACGAATCCGGGGCCGGGGGCCGGCAGCGGCGTGGTGCTCTGTGCAACCGTCGTCGAGGTGGTCGAGGGAGGAGTCACCGTCGGGCTCGTGCGACTCGGCGACGATGTCGTCGTCCGTGGTGCCCTCGTCGTTGATGTGCTCGTCGCCGGAGCGACGGCGCTGACCTTTGTCGCAGCCGACGTCGATGTCGAGGTCGACGTCGTCGCGGCGGCGCTCACGGTTGCTGTCGGTGTCGAGGAAGACGATCCCGACGCCACCACGGCAGCGCCCACCGTCAGTGCCGCCAGGAGCAGGCAGAGGACGAATGGGACGGATCGAGCTGATTTTCGGGTGGCGGCGCCGGCACGGGCCATGCGCCAATTGTCGCCGTTGCGCTGCCGCGGAATCCCGTCACCCCTCATTTCGATCGGTTACCCAGGCAGAACTGCGTCTTCAGGCCAGAGACGCACCGCGATCGACTGGCTCGCCGTGGCCAGAAGATCGCCGTCCTCTGACCAGAGAAACGCGATGCCCTGCGCGTATCCCCCGACGAGGGCGTGGATACGGATGTCGCAGAGAATCCACTCGGTCGGTTTCAACTGCACCATGCGCAATGTGTTATCGAGGCTCCGGCCCATGGCACGGCGCCCGATCGGTTGCGAGACCGCACCCGACACGTAGTCGCCGACGATCCCGAGCGTGGCGGCCGACGGGCTCAGGTGTCCCGGCACGCGGGCCCAGAGCGCCGAGTTCGGGCTGCCCATGGTCCCGTCCATCTCCTCGAAGGATCGCCCGACAGCGGTGCGGACCTCAATGCTGTCCATGATCGTGTTGCGAAAGAAGTCAGGGAGGAAGCGGGCCGGACACGTCGTCGGGCGGGGGAACCTTGGGCGGCTCGGCCCAGATGCCGGAGATCTCGAGGTCATCCTTCCCGAGGGCCGCGTTGACGGTCAGAATCTCTTGCCCGTCCACCCTGCCGATGGCCCTGCCCTGGGTGACGTGACCTCCGACCGCAGCGAGCGTCACCTCCCAGCGCAGCTCCGCCCCGCGGAGCGCGTACGAGAGGTATTGCGCCGTCGCCCAGACGGTCGGCCGACCCGTCGCTGCCTCGAGGGCAACCAGTGCTGCGCCGAGCCCACACCCACCGAACAGGAAGTTGCCCGGCGTCGTGAGCTGCGGAGAGACCTGCATGCGCCAGTGCAATTCGTCGCCGTCGGGCTCCATGCCGAGGAAGGTGCGTGCGTCCACGAGGCCGCACCCTAATGGGGCCATGCCGCGGGAATGCGGCTCCGCCGAAGCCGGCACTCGGACGATCGAGGGCACAGAGCGCGCTGCGCCTACAATCGCACTTCCGGCGACGACGGATCAACGAAGTCCGGGGGTGTAGCTCAGCTGGAAGAGCGGCGGCTTTGCAAGCCGTAGGTCGAGGGTTCGAGTCCCTTCACCTCCACCGGGGCGATGACAGAGCTTCGCGCCCGACGGCCCGCGTCTCGGTGGAGCAGATGCGCCTACGGGCAGCCGCTCTTGATCTTGGCGGCCACGAACCCAGCGACGTGGTTCCCGTTCAGGCTGGTGCCGCTGTCGTCGGCGAACGTGTACAGCGGCTGGTTGTGGTAGCGGACCTGGAGACCCCCCGAGGTGGCAACGGTGCTCAGGCAGTCCGCCCCTTTGGGCTTGGTCTTGCCCGCCGGCATCATCAACGGCGGCCACACGGACAAGCACGATCCGGTGCAGGCGCCGCTCGGGTGGATGTAGAGGCTGGCGCCGCTGGTCGTAGCGAGCATGTTGCCTACAGGGGCACGGGACACCATCTCAACCACCGTGGCGCCCTTGCCGCCACCAGCTGCCTGTGCCGGCTGGACTCCTGGCACCAGCAGGGCCAGCCCCGTGAGTGTGACTCCTGCGACGCCGGCGCGGAGCGCGAGCCCCTGCTTTGAGATTGCCATCGATCCATCCGCCTTTCCGTAGGTACCGAGTACGTTCCCCAGCAGTTACGGATGGCGACGCCGCTGGGATTGGTTTCCAGCGCGGGGCAGCCAAACGGCCTGCCACACCCGCCCTCGTGCTCGAGCCCTGAGTAGCGTTGGGCCGTGACACATGATCCGAAGCGCATCGTGGTGTGGGGTACCGGTTTCGTCGGCAAGATGGTGATTCCCGAGGTGCTGCGCCACCCCTGCTTCGAGCTGGTCGGCGTCGGCGTCTCGGCCCCGGACAAAGTCGGTCGGGACGTCGGCGAGATCTGTGGCATAGACCCGATCGGGCTGGCCGCGACCGACGACGTCGACCAGCTCATCGCCCTCAACCCCGATGCACTGGTCCACTACGGCCCTACCGCCGCCCACGCCGAGGACAACATCCGCCTCATGGGGGCGTTCCTCCGCCGCGGCATCGACGTCTGCTCCACCGCCATGACGCCCTGGGTGTGGCCGACCATGGCCCAGAATCCGCCCACGTGGATCGACCCGATCACCGAGGCCTGCGAGGAGGGCGGAGCTTCCTGCTTCACTACGGGCATCGACCCCGGCTTCGCCAACGACCTGTTCCCCATGACGCTGATGGGTCTGTGCGCCGAGGTGCGCTCGGTCAGGGCACTCGAGATCCTGGACTACATCAACTACACGGGCGACTACGAGGAAGAGATGGGCATCGGCCGCCCACCTGAGTTCACCCCGCTGCTCGAGCACTCCGACATCCTCGTGATGTCCTGGGGCGCCACCGTGCCCATGATGGCGCACGCCGTGGGCATCGAGCTGGACCGCATCACCACCACCTGGGACAAGTGGGTCACCCCGGCACCCATCGAGACTGCCAAGGGCGTCATCAATCCCGGCGAGGTGGCCGCCATCCACTTCACCATCAACGGGGTCTTCGGAGGGGAGACCCGCATTGCGCTCGAGCATGTCAACCGGGTGGGCACCGACGCCGCTCCCGATTGGCCCCGCGGCACCCAGGACGACGTGTACCGGGTGGAGATCGAGGGGTCGCCGTCGATCGTCCAGGAGACGGCCTTCCGCTTCACCGACGGCAGCGGGCGGGACGCCGCGGCGGCCGGCTGCCTGGCCACGGGTCTGCGCGCCCTGAACGCGGTCCCGGCGGTGAACGACCTCGGAGCCGGATGGGTCACCGCGCTCGATCTGCCCCTGATCGCCGGCGCCGGCACCATCCGCTGACGGGGACCGGCTCAGCCCAAAGACGCAGCGACTGCGGTCAGCGCCAGCCCACCCGTCGCAGCACGTGGGAGCGGCAGCGCGCCGTGCGCGGGCTCTGGTAGCCGCAGTCGGGCTCACTGAAGCACCCACACGAGATGGCCTGGCCGTGGCAAGCCGGGCAGCGCTCGATGCAGCAGCCGGGATGGTGCACGCCGCCGAGCGGGGTCCCGCAGTCCCGACATTCCTCGGGCTCGTAGCGGTGCCGGGGCCGCGGCTCCTGGCCCCAGCGGACGGGAGCGTAGGCCTTGCCGTCGATGACGAGGGGATCGGTCAGGCAGCTGATCCCGTCTGTCATTTCGCCGCCGCAGTGCGAACAAATGGCCATGACCCTCCCTTGTTCAACGCCTGATCGATCTTCCCAGGCCGGTGCGACACCGGCGCGGATGGCACCGGACCGGGCGCACCGTCTGCCCTACGCTGCGCCTATGACGACGACAGAGGGTGAACAGGGCCAGATCACCGCGACCGGCCTGCTGAAGGACAAGGTGTGCATCGTGTCGGGTGTGGGGCCCGGCCTGGGCCGGCAGGCGGCCCGTGCTTTGGCCGGTCACGGGGCCGACCTGGTTCTGGCGGCCCGTCGCCAGTCCACGCTCGACGAGGTGGCGGCCGAACTGGCCGACATGGGCACGCGCTGCCTCACCGTCCCGACCGACATCACCGACCCCGAGGCGTGCGCCGCCTTGATGGAGGCGGCGGCCGGCACCTTCGGCGGCGTCGACGTCCTGGTCAACAACGCCTTCCGCTTCGACGCCTTCCAGAGCTTCGAAGAGGTCGACCTGGCCATCTGGCGCAAGATCATGGACACGAACCTCTTCGGCTCGCTCCAGATGACCCGCGCCGCCCTTCCCCACATGCGGGCCCGCGGCGGCGGTTCGGTGGTCATGGTGGCCTCGATGGTGGCCCGCCAGCCCCAGCCCGTGCAGGGCGGGTACGCCATCTCCAAGGGTGCGCTCCTGACGGCGACCCGGGTCCTCGCCTTCGAGCTCGGGCCCTCAAACGTGCGGGTCAATGCGGTCGTCCCGGGCTGGATGGCCGGGCCCTCCGTCGACATCTACATCGACATGACCTCGACCGGGCGCGGCGTGCCGGCCCAGGTGGTCGTGGACGAGCTCAACGCCCGGGTGCCGCTCGGGCGCATCCCCAGCGACGAGGACGTGGCCGGGTCGATCGTCTACCTGGCCTCCGACCTGTCCCGGGCCATGACCGGGCAGGCACTCGACACCAACGGGGGCGAGATCTTCGCCTGACCGGCTGCCCGCCTGACCCGCCTGACCCGCCTGACCCGCCTGCGTCCGACTGACCCGCCTCTCGCTGGTCCGGGTCAGGAGCCCTCGCCGCCGCTCGGCGTGCAGGCGCGGGGATCCCACGGGGCCAGCTGTTCGACACTGGCGGTCGGGGCGGCGAAGGCGCCGCTGTTGCCGGTGTTCCCCGACGATCCCGAGCCCGCCGCCGGCGCGGTCGTCGTGGTCGTGCTCGCC
Organism: uncultured Acidimicrobiaceae bacterium; assembly: GCA_963840435.1. GTDB lineage: Bacteria > Actinomycetota > Acidimicrobiia > Acidimicrobiales > RAAP-2 > Bog-473. The sequence continues at coordinate 616,636 of CAWIYY010000010.1, forward strand.
GACCCCGCCACCAAAGAGGTCGGCGTCGTCGCCGCAGCCGGCGGATGCACGCTGAAGTCCGTGCCGGTGATGACCGTCACCTGCGAACCCGGGCTCACCTGGGACGGGTCGTCGGCCATGATCACGGCACCGGACATGGAGTTGGCCACGAGCTGGGCCGCCGCCAGCTCGGCCGGCGACTTCGAGGAGTAGGCGACCACCGTCTCGGCCTCCTGCCCGACCGGCGTCGAGTCGCCGATCGTCCCGGTGTGGAACCCCAGCGCGGCCAGGCTGGCCGCCGTGTCGGTGGCCTGGTTGTACGCACCCGAGCCGTTCATGACCGACACCGTCACCGACGATGGCGCCGGCAGGGCGCCTCCCGTGTAGGTGTCGTCGTTGCTCGAGCTCAGCCCCAGGAACTGGTCGACCGCATTGTGATCCTGCGGCTCGGCCGGAAACTCGATGTCCCCGTAGCTACCACCCTGATAGGTGTAGCTCCCGAACTGGTCCACGGCCACCGGCAGGGTCAGCTGCGGCGCGGAGTTCACGTTCACGTCGTGGTACCCGAGGACCAGGTTGATCATGTCGGTGGCCGAGAAGCTCGTGTCAACCGTGAGCTGGCTCACCACGCCTGACACCAGCGACTGGTCGGTCAGTGGGTTGCTGAGCCCCTTGGCCTTGACCGCGGTGGCCAGCACGCGCAGGAACTCGTGGTCGCGCCGGATCCGGGCGATGTCGCTCTGCGCCTCTTGCGGCCAGTCGTTCACGTCGTCGGTGGTGACGCCGGGTCCCTTGTACTGCACGTGCCGGGCCCGGACCACCTGGAGAGCCTGGGTGCCGTTGAGCTGGAGGCAACCCGTCGTCTGGATGTTGAGCCCGGAGTAGGCGTCGTAGACCGGCTCGGGGAAGTACATCTTGATGCCGCCCAGCGCGTTCACCACGTTGATGAAGCTGTCGAAGTTCAGCTCGACGAAGTGCTGGATCGGAATGCCGAAGTCCTCCTCGACGGCGTTGATGAGCTGGTCGGGTCCCTGGAAGAGCGCAGCGTCGATCTTGTTGGCGCCGTCCGAGCGTGCGTTGGGGACGAAGAGGTCGCGGGGGATGGAGAGGATCGAGAGCGAATGGGTGGCCGGGTTGAGGTGCAGGATCATCACCACGTCGCTGTTCACGCCGTTGACCCCTTGCGAGCAGAGCCCGTAGGCCGGGTTCTGCACGGTCAGGGCGCAGCGCGACGTGGACCCGATCATCAAGATGTTCTCCGTGCCTGCATCCGCGCCCTTGACCGGGGCCGAGGCGAGGTTGTGGAGATCGATGCGGTGGATCTCGTGGTTCAGGTACCAGGCGTACCCGGCGGTCGCGCCGACCAGGAGAACGACCACCAGCCCGAGCGCTCCCACCACGTAGCCCACCGTCCGTCGCCGCGAACGGCGCTTGGGAGCGGCGTGCGCCCCCTTGCGCCGGCCACCCTGACCACCCTGACCACCCCGGGCGCCCGCCTGCTCCGCCTGCTCGATCTGCAGCCCCAGATCGTGCAGCCCCCGCTCCACCGGATTATCGGCCGGGTCCGCCGGGGGCGACTCCTGGTCGACCTCCTGACCCAGCTGGTGCAGACCCCGGTGGACGGGATCGTTCTCGGCGTTCGGGGGGCTCATGGTCGTGGGGTGTGACGGGGCGGGACCGGCCCGGATTTGTGGTCCACGTGCCCGTCGCGCCGTGGGCGTCGTGAGCGGCCTCGCAGTCCGGACACTCTAGTGAGAGGCCGGCGTAAAGGGCAGTCAGCCGCGGCCGCACCGCGGGGACCGAGCCGTGCCCGATCGGCGCTCACCAGGGCTTCCGTTCACCCGATTGCCCTGAACGCCGCCGAGCGGCAGCATCGGGCCGTGCCCGCCCGCAGCGCAGGACTCCTCCTGTACCGGTTCACCGCCGACGGCCTCGAGGTGTTGTTGGCCCATCCGGGTGGGCCCTTCTGGGCCAAGAAGGACCAGGGCGTCTGGTCCGTTCCCAAGGGCGAGTACGACGAGGGGTCCGATGCACTGGAGGCCGCCCGGCGTGAGTTCGGTGAGGAGACCGGGCTGCGCATCCCAGCCGGCGAGCCGTGGCCCCTCGGCGAGGTGACCCAGCGCAGCGGCAAGCGGGTCCTGGCCTGGGCCCTCGAGGGCGATCTCGACCTCACGGGCGCCGTCAGCAACACGTTCGAGATGGAGTGGCCCCGCGGATCAGGCCGCCTGGCCCAGTTCCCCGAGGTGGACCGGGTGGAATGGCTGCTCCTCGACCTTGCCTGTGCCAAGATCCTCCCAGCTCAAGCCCCTTTTCTCGAGCGTCTGCTCCAGGCCCTGGACCAGGGTGACCAGGGGAGCGCTTCGGGAGGCTCGCCGCCCTGATCGGCCCGGACTCCTTCCGGCGGTCGGACGTCCGGCACCCTCACCCGGGTCCGGCACCCCGGGCGGGCCGACGAAATTCCTTGACCCGAGTCGCCAACGCTCCGATACGTCGGCAACGGCCCGACAACGGCTGGGGGAGCGGTGCGGTGGAAGTGGCGACGCGATGACGTCAAGGGCCTGGTGGTCGCGCTTGGTGCCGTGGCCCTGCTCGGCCTGACCGCCGCCACCACCCTCGGTGGGTTCTCGGCCACGGTGGCCAACACGGCCAACCAGTTCAGCTCGGGCACGATCCAGCTGAAGGAGGGCGTCGGTTCGACGACGTGCTTCTCGACGGGGACGGGCGGCGGCGGCAGCGTCACCGCGGCCGACGCCTCGACCTGTTCGAGCATCGACGACCTCGGGGGCTCGGTCGACCAGGTGCCCGGGGGGACCCCGGTGAGCACCTCGGTCACGGTGAGCAACGTCGGCAACGACGGGACGACGACGGGCTCGCTGGTGGCGTCGGCCTGCAGCGCCGGCGCGGCGGCGGACGACGGTGGCTACGTCGGGGCCGATACCGCCGGCTTCTGCGGGAAGATCGACGTGACGATCGCCAACACGACGCCGGGCGCCGCGGACCAGTGCGTGTTCCCGACCCTGGTAGGGGGCTGCCCGGCGCCCTCGAGCGTGGACACGCTGGCCAGCCTGGCTGCGCAGACCTTCAGCACCCCTGCCATGTCCCCGTTGGCCGCCGGGGGGTCGGCCACCTACGTCATCACGGTGCAGCTCGATCCCGGAGCGACCAACGCCGATCAGGGGCTGAGGGCCACCATTCCGCTGACCTGGTCCATCACCCAGTAGGCCGCCCAGTCGCCCCGGCCTCAGGGCCATCCCTGCCTGGCGTCAGATCTTTGCAGTCACGTTGAAGGATTTGGACGCCTCCACCCTCGACACGGACGGCGACGGCGTCCGATAGTGACGGAGGCAAATCCTTGCCGCTCGATGTAGTGGCCCCCGTTCCGATGCCCCGGACGGGGGCCACTACTTCTTGCCTCCACGGACGTTTCACGGGCAACGTGACAGAATCTTGCCCGACGCGTGGAGGCACTCTCGTGAGTCGTTCCGTTGCCGCCCTGATCGACCGGCGCAGGTTGGCCCGTACCTGGCCCTTTGCCGTCATCGCCGGCGCCGGCCAGATCAGCGCGATCTGGCCGCCCGGGCCGAGCAACACCGGGCTGTTTTGGCTGAGCACCGCTCTCCTCCTGCTGGCCGCCCTCCTCCTGTTCCTGCGCCTCCCGGGCGGTGTGAGCCCTCTGCTCCTGGCGGCCTCGGTCGACGTCGTGTCGGTGACCTGCCTCCTCCTGGCCACGGGCGGTGTGGGCGGCGGCTTCGGCCCCCTGTACCTGATTGCCGTCGTCGGCCTCGCCCTCTACGGGAGCCGGCGCGACACCACCCTGGTCGTCGCCCTGGTCCTGCTCGGGCTCCTCGTGGTGTCGATCCAGGGGGGCGACGCCGCCATGGCGACGGCCCGCCGGCTCGGCCTGCTGGCCGGCATCAGCTGCGTGCTCTCGGTGTCCATCCATGCGCTGCGCTTGCGCCTCACGGAGTCCAAGCGGCACACCGAGCGCCTGCTGCATCAAGCTGAGTCGATCAACGCGGCGGCACGCCGGCTCTCGTCGCTGCTCGAACCGACGGCCATCGCCGCGCTCGGAGCGGAGTTGGCGGCGCAGGCGGCGTCACCTCCCGGTGGTCCTGAGGCCGCATCCCGCTACCTCCGGATTCAAGGAGACGAGGTCGCGGTGGAGGCGCGTTTTGGACCGGACCTCTCCGATGCGTCGTGGCAACTGGACAAGTGGTCACTGCTCGGCCACGTCGCCCGCGAGCTCAGGCCGGCGTCCGAGACGGTCGGGACGGCCCGCCCGGACGGGGCCGCCCGGTCCCAGCCTGCTTCTCAGACCCTCCTGATCCCGGTGGCTCCCGGCGGCCGCCTGCACGGGGTGCTCGAGATCGTCAGCCCGACCGGCGCGCTGATGGACGACTCGCTGGAGCGCTCCATCGCGCTCGGGCACCTGCTCGAGCTCGCCCTGTCGAACTGGGACGCCCACGAGCAGCTCGAGCAGGCCGGGCGGGCCGAGGAGCGCCGACGCATCGCCCGCGACCTCCACGACGGGCTGGCGCACGAGCTGGCCTACATCGCCAGCATGGCCCGGAGCTCTCGTCGGGCCATGGCCCAGGTCGACGTCCAGGAGCTCTCCAGCGCGGCCGACCGGGCGTTGGACGAGGCCCGGCGGGCCATCACGGTGCTCTCGGCGACCGGCCCGCAGTCCCTGGCCGGCGCGGTGGCTCAGACCACCGAGGATCTGGGGTCGCGTCTCGGCGTCGCCGTGCGCCTCGAGCTGGCCGACGACATCGACACTCCGCCCGACGTGACCGAGCACGTCCTGCGGATCGTGCGCGAGGCCATCACCAACGCCGCCACCCATGGCGGTCCGACCGTCGTCTCGGTCACCGTGCGCAAGGACGACGGCGTGCGGGTGGTGATTGAGGACGACGGGTGTGGGTTCGATCCCGAGCTCGGAGCTCGCTCGGGCTTCGGGCTGGTGAGCATGCGCGAGCGAGCCGATGCCATCGGCGCCGGCTTTGCAGTCGCCTCGGCGCCGTCTCTGGGCACGCGGATTGAGCTCGCGCTCCCGTGAGTGAGGCCATCAGCGTCCTGGTGGCCGACGACCATGCACGCACCAGGGCACTGGTCCGCTTGGCCCTCGAGCACAGCGGGGCGTTCCGCATCTGCGCCGAGGCGCACGACACCCCCTCGGCCGTCGCCGCTGCGTTGGTCGAGCAGCCGGACGTCTGCCTGCTCGACATCAACATGCCCGGCAGCGGTATCGCGGCGGCAGCCCGGATCACGACTGCGCTGCCGGACACGGCCGTGGTCATGCTGACCGTGTCGCGCCAGGACGAGGATCTCTTCGACGCCCTGCGGGCCGGTGCCTCCGGGTACCTGCTCAAGGGAATGGACGAGGCGGCGCTCAGCGACGCGCTGCACCAGGTCCTCAAGGGTGAGTCGCCGCTCCCGGGCAGCCTGGTGGCCCGCCTGGTCGAGGAATTCAGGGATCGCGAGCATCGGCGCGTGGCCGTGCCCCAGGGCGCTGCGGCCCGCCTGACCGGGCGAGAGTGGGACGTACTCGAGCTCATGCGCACCGGTGCGACCACCTCGGAGATCTCGGAGCGCCTGTTCATTTCGCCGACCACCGTGAGGAGTCACGTTTCGACGATCCTCAAGAAGCTCGGGGTCCCCGACCGGGATGCTGCCGTCAAAATGCTCGGGGACGGGTCCCGGCCCGGGGACTGACGGCGGGACCGCCGGTGGCGGCGCCTCCGGTTCGGGCCAGTCGGCGAGCCAGCCTGACCATTTCTGAACCCCCCTTCCGTTCTGGCCTCAGCTCTGCCAAGGTGGTCCACGGGGTTCCGTTGCCGCCCGGCAACCGGGGCTTTGGAACTCCGGGTTCAAGGCGGTGAACATGGTTGCATCGGCTGGGCTTCCCGGGTCTGCTCGGAAACTTGGAGCACGCCGTACGGTTCGCGCCCTCGGCCTCCTGGCACCGGCGATGATCGCTCTGCTCTCTGTTGCCATTCCCCCAGGCGCCACGAGTGCGGCAGACGCACCCTCGGCTCCACCTGCTGCCATCCCCGCTCCACCTGCTCCGCCTGCCGAGCCGGACGTTCCCGTGACCGTCCAGGCGGTACCAAAGATCGGTTTCAACGGTGTCTCGTGCTTCAGCAAAGCGATGTGCCTTGCCGTTGGCGGCGGGAGTACACGGAAGGACAAGTCCTACGGGGCGATCGTGCCGATCGTCAACGGCGTCGTCGGGCCCGTTGAGAAGGTCAAAGGGACCTTCACGCTGAACGCGGTGAGCTGCCCCAGTGCCACGGTCTGTTATGCGGTGGGCAACGGGCCGTTTCATTTTCCGCCCGAGCAGCCCTCGACCGCAGGCTTCATCGTGACCATCACGAACGGAGTAGTCACTGCCCTCAACTCGCCGCCCGTTCCGAACTTCGGGCCGGGAACCGCCGGTTACACCTACCTCAACGGGATCGGGTGTGTGAATGCCACGCACTGCCTGGCCACTGGTTTCACCGGAACAATGGGTGGAGTGGACGTTGCGATCTCGAATGGCAGCCCGCATCCCGACACACTGTTTCCGCTGAGTCCGGATACGGGGAACTCCGTGACCTGCGTCGAGACTGATTGGTGCATGGTCGGCGCACAAAACGAGGGGCAACCCCACGACAGAGAAGTTGGCTACACCGTCGAATCCCGGCCCTATGCGGTTGGCAAGAACATTTTCGACAAACACATTCCCCTGGGTCCGTCCTTCGGCGGCGTTGCCGGCGCGACCTACCACGGTGGGGACTGCCACCAACAGACCATCGAGTTCTGCCTCTTCGCAGGGTCGGCGAACGGAAACCCCGGATTTGTCCTGGTCACCGTGGGCAGCAGCGGCCAACTCGACGACCAGGTGACGGGCACGAGTGAGCTGCAGGACGTGTCCTGTGCCGGCCTGTACTGGTGCGTGGCGGTCGGCTCGACGACCTCAGGGGAAGGGGCCATCGTCCCGGTGGGATGGGTGACCCCCGCGCCCATCCATCCACTCTCCGGCACGTCCGACCTTGTTGGTGCCAGCTGCCCTGAGCCGGATTTCTGTGTCGGCGTCGGAAGTGCGAGCACGGGGGCAATCGTCTCGACCTTCCCCGTCTGGGGTTGAGTCGCGGAGGTGGCGAGCCACCTCCGGACCGTCCAATTCAGCCCAACCGCACCGATCCGTCAGGTTCGATCGACCGTCCGGGTTGTGGGCCACCTTCCACGGATGGCCGTCCGGGTCGATGAAGATGCCTGAGTACCCTCCCCAGGAAGTTGGGGCGCCTCTTCGGCCGATGGTGGCGCCAGCCGACTCTGCCTCAGCGATCACCTGGTCGACCGCTTCGGGTGATCTGAAGTTGTAGGCCAACGTCACTCCACCCCAGCCGCCCTGGTCAGACACCACGCTGTCCTCGGCGAGCTTGCCTCGGTCCCATAGCGCCAGGATCATGCCTCCGGCCTGGAAGAACACGACCTCGCCGTCGGGCGTCTGGCCGGTCCAACCGAGTGCCTCGTTGAAGGTTCGTGCCCGTTCGATATCGGTGACGCCCAGTGTGACGAGGGAGACGCGCTGGTCCACCGGGAGAGCTTGGAACCGCCCCCCCGCCAAGTTCGAGGAGGCGGCGGCGTTGACGCCACCGCCCCCGCGGACGGGGGGTGTCGTGGCGATGTTCCGGGGGTACCTCCGCGATTGCGTAGTGTGTAGGGCGTGCCCGCGGTCTTGGAGGCCGTGATCATCGGCCTAGTGACGACCCAGGTGGCGTTCGTCGTCACCACGGTCTACCTCCATCGAGCCCTGGCTCATCGGGCGGTCAAGCTGAAGCCCCCGATCGCCTTCGCCTGCCGAGTCGTGATCTGGATGGCGACCGGTACCCGGCCCCGCCAGTGGGTGGCGGTCCACCGCAAGCACCACGCCTTCACCGACAAGGACGGCGATCCGCATTCGCCGGCCGTCTTCGGGTTCTCAGCGGTCCAGTTCGGCAATGCGATTCTCTACCGGAGGGTTGCCCGCAACCCCGACCAGGTGGCCCGCTACGCCCGCGATCTCCCCGAAGATCGCTGGGACAAGTTGCTCTTCGATCACGCGCTGTTGGGCCTGGGCGTCGGTGTCGCGCTGCTGGTCGGCGTGTTCGGATGGGAAATCGGGTTGATCGCAGCCGGCGTTCATGCCACGGCCTACATCCTCGGTGGTGGTGCCATCAATGCAATCGGGCACAAATGGGGGAAGCGGCCGCACGACAATCTGGCCACCAACAACCAATGGCTGGCCTGGTTGGTGGCCGGTGAAGGCCTCCACAACAACCACCACGCCGCCACGACGTCGGGCCGCATGTCGATGGCCCGGGGTGAGATCGACCCAGGGTGGTGGGCGGTGCGGGTCCTCGTCCTGCTGCGTCTGGCCACCGTGCGCCACAACCCGCTGAAGAAGCCTGCGCCTTCGGCTGTTTGACGGCCGCTCTCCGGATCCGTCGGCCGGGCCTTTCTCCCCGGCCTGAGGCCGTGGAGCTCTGATCAGTTGTTCGTGCGGAAGCTTGCGCTTCCCGTACTTCGGGCGGGTGCGTCGAGAGGGTGATCGGGGAGCTGGAAGGCGGACGAAGAAACGATCGCTCCCGAGGCATCCAGCCCTTGGACCAACAGAGGTCGGAACGACGGGACGTCGAGCACCGCCAACACGACAAAACGAACACCATCGAAGGTGACGGGGGACATCGAGTCGAGCACCTTTGCGCCATCGACAACCCGAACAGAGGTGATCGATGGCAAGGTCACCTGGAAGTTGCGCACTGCCTGTAACCCTCCGACGCCGCCACTCCAACCGCCCCCAGAGTTGACGACACCGGTGCCGGTGGAGAACGCAGGACCCACCGAGCCCGAGCCCGCACCCTCCACGGCGCCTCGTGCGTTCACGAGTTCCCAATCCGCTTCCACCTTGGCCAGGGGGAATCCCGAGGGCGTGGCGAAGAGGCGAAAGATCAAGCCGTTCACGGGCCGGTTCTGGAGGGGCGTCGCCCCAGGAGGAATGGCGGGAGCAAGAGAGAAGCCGGGAGGGAGATTCGGTACGCCGGGAGGCTGCCCTTGGCCAGAGCCCGTGGCGGACCACCAGCCCAGAAGTCCGAGGCCCAGGACGGCCACGGCCATCCCGGACCACAGGCGTCGCCTCCGCCGCCGGCGTTGGGCCTCCTCGAACAGGTCCTGCGTCTCCGGCGCCCCGTCGACGGCGGCCATGGGTTCATGGAGCAGCGTCATGCTGCGCCTCCCACCGCCCGGGGGGTCGAGGCCGAGACGCTCTCGATCATCTCGATGACCTCGTCGGTCCGGTATCCGTGGTGCTGGGAGTAGGCGACGAGCTCCTTGACTTTTCGCAGCATCTCGCTCTGCTCGGGCGTGCCGACCACGGTGATTCCTCGACCACGGCGGAACTCCAGAAGCCCTTCGTCCCGAAGCATGTGCATGGCCCGCAGGACGGTGTTCTTGTTCACGCCGAGGACGGCCGCGATGTCCTTGACCAGGGGCAACCGATCACCCGGACCGGCTTCGCCGTCCGCGATGGCCCGACGAATGTCGGCGGCCACCTGATCATGCAGTGGGACAGGACCGTTCCGGTCGACCTCGAGGAGGTACATAGTACTAGTAAGTATAGATCCATTGCGTTGAGCTGACAAGCCTGGAACCCGGCTCGGGCTGGCCTCTCGGCTTAGCTTGGCGTGTGCATCAAGCCCTCTCCGTCGGTTGGCGCCAGCGGGCGTGCGCTCTGGCGTCCCTTGGATGTGCGGTGCTCCTGACGGTGGCGGTGGTGGTCTTCTCGGTCCGCAACATCGGCTCTCTGGTGGTCGGACTCATCGGTCTGGCCCTGATGGTCGGTGGCTCCTGGTGGGCCATCACCGAACGCCGGTCCCGCCGTGCGGTCGGGATGTCCGGGGCGGTCCTGGGCGGGGCTCTCATCGTCTACGCCGTGCTCAGCGCCGACACCGGCGCCGACCGACGAGTGCTCGCGCTCGGCGCGGCTGCCGTGCTCTCTGTCGGCGCCGTGGGATTCGGGAGAGCGGCGATCGCCCGTCATCTGCACGAACACGATGCACGTCGCCCGGTGACGGTCACGCGACCCCGACGGCCGGTGCTCATCTGCAATCCTTGGTCGGGCGGAGGCAAGGTTGCAAAGTTCGGGCTTGTGGAACTCGCCGAGAGCCTCGGTGTCGAGGTCGTCATGCTCGATCACGGCCTCGATCTCGAGCAGCTCGCTCGTGACGCCGTCGCCCGTGGTGCTGACTGCCTCGCCATGGCCGGCGGCGACGGCTCGCAGGCGTTGGTGGCGTCCATTGCGATTGAGCACGACCTTCCATTCGTCTGCGTCACGGCCGGGACGCGCAACCACTTCGCGCTGGACCTTGGGCTCGATCGGGAAGATCCGCGGCTGAGCCTCGATGCCTTTCGAGACGGCATCGAGCGGCGGATCGACTACGCCACAGTCGACGGCCGCCTCTTCGTGAACAACGTCTCGCTCGGGATCTACGCCACGATCGTGCAGCAGCCCGGCTACCGCGAGGCGAAGTCGGAGACCACCAAGGCTCTGTTGCCCGAGATGCTCGGGAAGACCCACGAGCCTTTCGACCTCCAGTTCGACGACCCTGACGGCAGTGAGGTCAACGGTGCCTTCCTGGTCCAGGTGTCGAACAATCCCTATGTGCTGGGCGCAACGCTGGACGCATCACAGCGTCGCCGGCTCGATACCGGAAGGCTCGGCGTCGTCGCCATCACCGCCTCCAGCGGCGCTGAGGCGGCAGCGGTGGTCGCCCTCTCCGCTCTCGGACAGCGGCGTCGAAGCCCCCACTGGCACGAATTCACGACCGAGCGGTTCGAAGTCCGATCGCGTTCTGGAATGGCCTTCGCTGGTGTCGACGGTGAAGCCCTGGAGCTCGAGACCCCCCTCCGGTTCGAAATTCACCCTCGGGGTCTACGGCTGCTGGTCCCCAGAGGGAACCTCACGGCGGCCGAGCGTCGGCAAGCTCGTGACGTCTCGGGCATGGACTTGATCTGGCTGGCCCGAGGAGTCGACCCCATCGCCGTCGGCAGTTGAGAGTCGCCCACCCCGCACATCAACGAGGTCTCGTTGGGTCGAGGGCCGCTCGAACCTCATGCCGGCCGGGCTGACCCACCGTCGGGTGCACGGCGCCAGCCTCATGGCGCGGCGACGGGCAGTCGTTTCAGGGTCATGATGACCGGGTGAACGTCTGTCGGGCGACTCTGGTCGGCCTGGCCCTCCTTGTGGGCTGGAGTGGCACTGCCGGGGCAAGCGGGTCGTCGCCGGCGCCCATTGAGGTTCGCGTGTCGCTAGACCACAATCGCGTCCCCGCAGGACAATCGATAAAGGGGACCGTCATCCTCACCAATACGACCTCCAGACGGATCACAGTTGAGAGCTGTGCCAGAAATGGCTGGTTGCAGGTCGGGCTCAAGGGGCATGGGTTCACCTTTTCGGCCAACAGCTCGCTGATCGCGTGTCGACCCTCAATCGGGCTCGCACCGGGTGCCAACCGGTTTGCGGTGACCGTTCTGACGACTTACGAGGGTTGTCTCCAACCCGGAGGGGAGTCCCTCACATCGTTGCCTCCGTGTACGTCAACCGGCCCACCACCGCTGCCGGCCCAGCGGTACTCCACGACCGTCTCTATCACCGGCCTTGCGCATCTGACGGACATTCCTCGCGCCATCACGGTGACGCTCCTTCGGCCCATGGAACCGAGGGGAGCGCCACCCAGCGTTCCTCGGTGCTCGGACTGTCCAACCCACCCGGCGTACGGACCCACTCCGATCAAGCGCTAGAGACGGCACCGCCCTCAAGCGGCGGGCCAGGACATAGGCGAGCGGGGACTACGTCTTTACTTGTGGCATTCGCCACACGCTGACGTGCAAGGGACTGTCGCCGGTGAACGGCGATCTGTCCCACCACCCCCATCGATGCTCGAGCGTCATACCCGCTATCCGCGCCATCAGGTCCAACTCGGCCGGCCAGACATAGCGGAACGGTGCCGTGAATTCGCTGAAGCTGCCGTCGCTGCGCCGCCGGAAGTGCCGAGACCGGGAGATCTGCTTGTGTGTACGGTCTATGAAGTCGTCCACGCCGATGTAGTCCTCCGTCACAGTGAAGAGGACGCCGGCGCTACCGGGCGGCAATCGGCGAAGAGCGGGCACGTTGGTCTCGATGACAAAGCGGCCGCCAGGGCGAAGGTGGCGCGCCGCGTTTTCGAAGCAGGCGACCTGTTCGTCCTGTGACGTCAGGTTCGTGATGGTGTTGAAGACCAGGTACACGAGGGAGAACTCGCCCTCGACGAAGGTCTCGGCCATGTCGCCCTCGACGGCAGTGAGAGTGCCGGCTCCGGGCTTCGACCGCAGCACAGCCAGCATGTCGGACGACAACTCGATCCCGCTCACGGGAACGCCCCGGGCCGCAAGAGGGAGGGCGACGCGGCCGGTACCGATTGCGAACTCCATGGCCGCTCCTCCGTCGGCCAACTCGACCAGGCAGGCGACGGTCGCGTCGAGAACGACGTCACTGAACATCCCCTGGCCAGGCTGGTCGTAGGTCGTAGCGATCTCGCCCACGAATCGGTTTTCGGGCACGCTTCAGCCTCGCCCGAGCCGAGCCAGCACGCAACCCCCACCTGACGGACCACGACTTCCCGCCAGCGTGCGCACATACGACCGAGAATGCAGGCGACGAGACGGATTCCGTCGACCCCCTGGGACATCGATGGGCACCGATCGCGCAAGGCCCCGCCTTCGAGTCGCGCCGATCATCGACCCACGGGCCGCGAGCCCTCGGCAGCTACCTTGGTGCAAGCACCCCAAGGCAAGAACGGAGGACGGAGCCACGATGGGAAACGTCGAATGCAAACCCGTTTCGGTGTCCCGGCGAATCGAGGCCTCGGCCGCCGATATTTTCGGGTGTTTGACCGACCCGGACCGGCACCCCGAGTTCGATGGGTCAGAGATGCTGCGGCCAGGTGCGAGCAACGAGGTCATTGCTGGCATTGGAGACGTGTTCGTCACGAAGATGTACATAGAGGTCATGGGAGACTACGAAATGCACAACCGCATCGTGGTGTTCGAGGCGGACCGGTGCATCGCCTGGGAGCCGGGGAACGGATCGCGCTGGAGGTTCGACCTCACGCCAGATGGCCCGAATGCCACTGTGGTGACAGAAACCTACGACTGCACGGATGCTCCCGAGAGTGTCCGCGAGGCCGTGGACAACGGCAAGGTGTGGCTCGCCGCCATGACAACCACACTGGAACGACTCGACCGACTGTGCGCTACCCCCTCGTGACCGCTGCCACCAAGTCCATGACGATGTCCTAGTCATCCCTCACAGCGACTTGACGAGGAGCGGCGCTGTTGAGGGCCCACTCCAGCGCATCGCAGATCGACTCGTGGCCGGCTGGGTCGAAGGCGTGACCCATCCCGGGAACGACGACCGCGTGGGCATCGGGTAGCTCGGAGCTCGAGACACCGAGGGAAAAATTGAAAGGAATGAGGCGGTCATTTCTTCCGTGGACGATCGCCAAGGGAACGGTGCTGGCCACTCTCTTCGCGACGGAGCGGGGTGGCTCTGTTGGATTCCACTGTGGATAGATGCGCACGTGGGTATGGCGTTCCGCGACAAGTCGACCGAGGTTGGTGCGGGCCAAAATGACCGTGATGAGCGCGCGGATTCGAAACGGAATTCGCCAATCGGCTGGACTCGAGACCACAACAACGCCCGTCAATTCCGAATCCGTCGCTGCGTACGCCATCACCGCGATGGCTCCCATTGAAGCACCGACGAGGGCGACACGGCGATGACTTCGGCGCGCAAAGGCGACGGCCGCGGCCACGTCATTTCGCTCCAAATCGCCGAGGGTGCAAAGCCCTTCGGACTCACCATGTCCTCGAGCATCGTACGAAAGAACATCGAGGGATCGAGCCCGGATGCTTTCGGCCAGCGCGACGACGTGGGGGTGATCCTTTGACGAGGACAAACCGTGTACGAGGATGACGATGGCCCGCGGTTCACCCATCGACGGCCAGAAGCGGGTCGCGAGCTCCACACCGTCACTCGTCAGCAGCCGAGCGTGCTCGATGGGCCTTTCGGACACTTCGCTCCTTTGGGTCGACCAAAGAGGCGTCGAGCCTGCACGCAGTGGTTGCTTTACCAGCCGACCTACCCAAACGAGGCGTCTCCACTCACCACCTTAGGGTGATCGGACCCAAGCGGAATCGAGTCGCTCAATCCAAAGCAACCGTCCCCCCGCCCTTGTCGTCCGCAACGGGCGATCGGACCGCCGTGAGTACCACTCGGTCAAGCCGTCTGGACCACTCTGTCGTCGGGGGACATCTACGGTACGGTTCGTGAGCACCGGGTCGATCCTGAAGACATCGAGCATCAGAGGTGAGGAGTGAAGGTCACGAGGTTTCATCACGTGTCGGTCAACTGCAACGACACCACACTGGACGACATGGTCTCGTTCTACGCGAGCCTTTTCGGGTTGGACTCGAAGGAACGCCCCGAAATCCCAGGCATCCCGGGCCACTGGTTCGACGTCTCGGATCAAGAGTTGCACGTCGTGGGGTCTCCGGCCAAGGGGACAGGAATCGACTCGACGGGTAACCACTACTGCGTCGCCGTGGAGGACCTCGACAAGGCCATCGCCGAACTCGAGGACCGGAACATCCCGTACGAACAGGCTGTCCAGGGGGCAGGCACGATTCAGATCTGGATCAACGATCCGGCCGGGAACACGATCGAACTGCAACAGGACCAGGCAGCACGCGCTCGACGCATCTAACGCAAGGATCCGGGGGATCCGAACGTCGTCGCGCGAGCCACCAACCTTCTCGTTCCGTTGCCGAAGACGGTGGCGGCTCGGGGTTCGCACGAGAGGCAGTCCTATCTGAGATCAGTGGCGAGGAGGGTGGTGGTGAAACAAGACCCAGCCGGTTCTGTGGTCATTCCGTACACGAGCAGCAGTCGAGTCGTCCGATGGATCGGAGAGAGACACGACGCTCATCCCTCCATTGGGCCCGCCATCTTCACTGTTGCAGCGCTCTACTTTGTCATTCAGATCATCGTGGCCTGGGTCTTCGTCCCGAGCTACAGCGTGGTCTCGAACTCGATCAGCGATCTGGGCGAGACCAGCTGCGGCGGCTATGGCTCTCCGCCGATATGTTCACCGCGCTGGTGGCTGATGGACTATGTCGGCTTCCTCGTGCTCGGCCTGATCATGGTGATCGGCTCGGCGTTGCTTTACCACGAGTTCACCGAGAGAGCCCCTCGCGAGCGTCGCGCTGCGATGTTCGGCTTCGGGCTGATGGCACTGGGAGGTCTCGGTTCGATCCTCGTGGGGTTCTTTCCCGAGAACGAGAATCCAACCATGCATGTCATCGGAGCCTTTCTCGCAATCGCGATTGGCAACGTGGCGATCCTCTTGCTGGGGGCCGTGCTGACCCTGCCGGAGTCCATGCGACGCTCCATGCTGACGTTCAGCAGTCTGGCGCTGGCGGCACTGCTGTGCTTCGCGTCCCACAGGTACTTCGGCATTGGTCGTGGAACAATGGAGCGGCTCGCGGCCTACCCCGTGACGATTTGGTTGATTACCTTCGGTCTGTATATCTGGCGATTCAACCCGAAAAGGTCCAACGTCTACACGTAAGACGTGACCTCAACGTTGCATGGGTTCAACTCGAACCATGTGTCCGCGGTCGCAGGGACACGGTGTCCTCAACTCGTCTGTCAGACTTTTGAAGATGTTCGACAAGTCGGCCCACCTCTACGATTTCGCCTATTCCTTCAAGGACTACGCCGGGGAATCGGCATGGGTTCGCGACACCATTCACGCTCGGGCCCCTCAGGCAAGGAGCCTTCTCGATGTTGCGTGTGGAACCGGCATGCACCTCGATCACCTCAGGAACGAGTTCGACTGTCAGGGACTTGATCTCAATCCCGAGTTTCTAGAACTCGCACACCAACGAAGCGGTGCCAGGGTGCACCTTGCTTCAATGGACTCGTTCGACATCGACGACAGATTTGATGCCGTCGTATGTCTTTTCTCCTCGATCGGCTACGCGAGCGACCTGCCGAGCGCTATTGGCTCGATGGCTCGACATCTGAACCCTGGCGGTGTCCTCATCGTCGAACCATGGCTGAGGCCCGAGCAATGGGTCGCCGGCCATGTCCAGGTGCTCGATCAGGAGGCCGATGGAATACGCCTCGTTCGTATGACGACGAGTCGGACCGACGGATCTCAATCCTTTCTGGACATGCACTACCTCGTTGGCTCGTCGTCGGGAATCGAACATCTCACTGAAACCCATCGCTTGACCCTGTTTTCGCTGGCCGAATACGAGTCGGCGTTCGTGGCATCCCATCTGACGTTCGAGTTCGATCAGGAGGGCCCAATCGGTCGCGGGGCCCTGATCGGTCTGGCTTCCTGATGTCGTAACCAGAAATCCACGGTGTTTCCAGACCGACGATGGTGATCCCTCTATTTGGGCGTGCCCAAGATAGCCCGAGTGTTCTGAATCACTTCGAGCAAGGTCGCATCTCCTGAAGCGGAGAGTGTCGATCGCCGCTCCGGCGACAGATTGTTTGTCAGCAGTCTCCAGGCCTCGTCAGTACTCATGGCGATGGTCGCAACTTGATCTCCGGGCGACGCGGCAAATGTCCAACCTTGCTCCTGGGCGACCAGATGCCACGTTCTGTCGACGGACCCCGAGACCTCGATCGTCACTGTGTCTCCGGCCGGTCGCTCCTGGCTACCGAGTCGATATGGATAGGCCCAGCGCAACCCGTCGAGAATCGGTCCGAGGACGTCACTTCGCAGATCAGGTTCGCGCCCAAGGGCGTCGAGGAGCTGCTGGCGATGAATCCAGAATTCCGACAGCTCCCGCACTTGGTTCAGCCAAATGGGAGACGGTTCCGTCCCAGCCCACTGGACATGCGCTGTTCTCTCCATGGCATCTTGAGCGCCGAAATGGGCCACCATCTGAGGCCCACTCCAAGTGAGCAGACCGATGGACACCCTCGGGCTGAGTCCCCTCGTCGCTGCTACCCATTCCTGCATCAGTTCATCGAGCCA
This sequence comes from uncultured Acidimicrobiaceae bacterium, assembly GCA_963840435.1. Classification (GTDB taxonomy): domain Bacteria; phylum Actinomycetota; class Acidimicrobiia; order Acidimicrobiales; family RAAP-2; genus Bog-473. The sequence goes on from CAWIYY010000010.1 coordinate 633,726, forward strand.
CTCGATGAACTCGGACTCATCTGCGCCGCTGGGGGGCGGAGTCCCCAGGTAATGGTCTCGGTGCCGTGACAACATGCCGAGGTCACCGTTGACGAGATGGCTCACCAGACCGAGGACGATCCAGCCCGGACATGGTGTAGGCCGATCCCAGTCTGTCGGCTCGAGCGACGTCAAAAGCTCAAGCAAACGCGCACGCTCAAGTCCAAATAGTCGCGGCATGTCTCCAGGAGGATCGCCCACTACTGCCATGCCGGAATCCTGACAGGAGGATGCAATGACACCAAGGAGTGTTCTCGGAGTGCCGGCTAGCGATTCAGGATTCGCTTGATCGGTTGCCCTGGGTACATACAATCGATGAGTAGATTCATACAATGTCGGAGGAGCGATAATCCCGCTTACCTCATGTTCGCGGCGGCGAAGCCCTCGACGCCAGCCAATGGCAGCAACTCCTCGCGCCCAATCTGACGGAGCAGGCTTGCCGCGTCCAGGTACACACGTTCGTTGGTGATCTGATCGCCGTCGAAAGTGAAGATGGCAACCACTGGCACCCGGAACGACCTACCCGTCGGGGCCATTCCCAAGAACTCACCGGTGTTGGTGCCAAGGAGGTCGAACTCCGAGACAATACTGTCGTCGTCTGCGACGTGCATTCGTACGTGTTCGTGCCGTTGATCGGGGAATGCCGTGCGCTGCGTGGTGTGGTAGCTGAGGACAGCCTCAGCGCCCTCGTGGATTTGACCAAGAGCCACGATTTCATAGCGAGGGACATCCTTGAACGTAGCGAGGCATGCATCCCAGTCGTGCTCCACTTCTGACCGAAAATGCTCGTGAAGCACCTCAAGTCGACGACTGCGCAACTCGTCGGTCAGCATCGGCTTCCTATCATTTCTATACGGAGTGGTCTCGAAGTTAGTTACTCGTCGGCGTTGGAACAAACATGACTGAGCTGGCCCATACAACGGGACGATGGGCAGTTCGGCACGAGTGGGGCACCAGTTGATTCCCACAATGGTGACCACACCGTCCGCCAGTATGGACTGATGCCGAAGGGTGTGCAGCCGACCAAGGGCCTTTGGTTTGCTGTTTCGCTTCGAGATTCGGGGTTTGCTGTCGGCCAGCGGGTCTTGTTGACACCGCCGAATTGTCGCCCGACACTTCGATTCTCATCAAGAGGTTCGGCTACCTGGGACTCAAGCACTGGCCGGGCAACGCCCCAATGGTGGACCTCTCTCAGGCACGAGAGTCACCCAGGTACCGAGCCAGTGTCGATGACTTCGGTAAATCCGGCCAAACCCCAGCGCCCGACGGCTATCTGCGCCGTTCCGGGTGTCCGCATGAGACCGTGAAATACCGCTGTTTCTCGTCGTTCCGCGCGATTTCCGCGCCAATTGTGATCGCCATAAATCGGCCTGCAAAGTTGCGTCGTCGACCCGTTCGAATCCGCCGGCGTCTGCGCTATGACTGCCCCACTCCGAGGAAGGTTGATTCGTCACCAGACCGGCGACGCCCCTCTCAGTTGCCAAGCCCTTTCGAACAGCGGACAGAACAGTGATGAGTCACTCGAACGAGGAAGTTCTGGGGCACCCTTGCTCATCGACCGGGTGAAGCGGTCGCCCAGTGAATCAAGCTGTGCGAACTGTTGAACCGCCTACGATTCGGTGCTAGCCCTTTGTCCTGCCGGATGCAGCAAGGCACCCAAGACCGGAGCGGTGATGGCCATGGCGACTCAATTCGGAAAGTCTCTTCGGGCGGGATTGGCCGGGACCTTCTTGTTGGCTGGCGCACTAACCGGTGTGATGATCGACGGGGTCCCTGCTGCTTCGGCCGCCTCGGTCGTCATCCGGACCATCGGCGTGGGCGACGGTCCGTTTAGCGTTTCTTCGGATGGCACCCACGTCTGGGTCGCGAATCAAAATGAAAACACGGTGAGTGAAATCGACGCTTCGACCGGTGGGGTCATCCAGACCATCCCGGTAGGGAACTCCCCCTACGACGTCTCCTCCGATGGCACCGACGTCTGGGTGGCGAACGGCAACGACAGCACTGTGACCGAGATCAACGCCTCGACCGGAGCGGTCATCCGGACAATTGGGGTGGGCAGTGCCCCCGAGGGTATCTCGTCGGATGGCACCGACGTATGGGTAGCGAACAACGGCGGAAACACAGTGACCGAGCTCAACGCCTCGACCGGAGCGGTCATCCAGACAATTGGGGTGGGCAGTGGCCCCGAAGGTATCTCTTCGGATGGCACCGACGTCTGGGTGGCGAACACCGGCGGAAACACGGTGACCGAGCTCAACGCCTCGACCGGAGCCGTCGTCCGGACCATCAGCGTCGGCCGCACCCTCATCGGCGTCTCCTCCGACGGCACTGACGTCTGGGTCACGAACTACCGCAGCAACAAAGTGATCGAACTCAACGCCTTGACCGGAGCCGTCGTCCAGACCATTGGGGTGGGGAGCGGTCCCGTGGCCGTCTCCTCCGACGGCACTGACGTCTGGGTGGCGAATGCCAAGGAAAACACGGTGACAGTGCTGAACGCCTCGACCGGAGCTGTCGTCCAGACCATCGTATCGGGCGTCAATCCTCAGGGCATCTCCTCTGACGGCACTCACGTCTGGGTGGCGAATGCCAACGACGATTCGGTGAGTGAAATCGCCATTGTTGCTGGTGCGCCGACCATCACAAAGTTCACTCCGACCACTGGAGGCGTGGGGACCGTCGTCACCATCAAGGGCACGAATCTCGTGGGAGCGACCAAGGTCACGTTCAACGGAGTGAAGGCGACCATCACCAAAGACACAGACACAAAGTTGAAAGTAAAGGTACCCAGCGGAGCGACCACCGGAAAGATCAATGTGGTTACTCCCGGAGGACAGGCCAACACCGCAACCGCGTTCACCGTTACCTGAGGCGAGGCGTGCCGCGAGGTCATCCACACGCCCGAAGGTGCCGTTTGAGGCGAGGGTTACATGAGTCGTCCGCGCGATTAGGGGCAGGGTCTCAAGCCGGCAAGAGGAGTGGTCAAGAACGGCCGCAGGCCGGCGGTGCAAACCCTTGACGGCTGCGGCGTGACTCCTACCGAAGGCCCATACTGGAGTTGGCCGGACGCCCAGCGACCGGCTTGGACGCGCAGTTGGGCCACTCTTCTGGCGGGTGCGTCCCCTGTAACTCACAGCACCCGCAAAATACATACCAAGTCCCGATGTCAGTCGAGCCAGTGGACCCAGTCGAGTTCGGTTTCAGGAGGCGACTCCAACAACCGAGTCAGAGATGCGATGAAATTCTCCGGGTAGGCAGTGCTCCCACGGTGGGACCGTCTGGTCGATGTCAGGATTAACCCAGCGTGGTGTTCGCCGGTAGCTGCCCATTGCCGAACAATGCGGTCGAGATCTTTGGCGTCTTCGCTGACCAGTGCTCGACCCTCGGCGGCAGCGTGTCGGAGGAGCTCTTCGTCGGTCAACTCAGCCAAGTGTGGATAATCGGCAGCGGCGACGACGTCGTGGCCGCTCTCACGAAGCCGCGCGGCGGCGATGCGGGAATGGTGCACGTCGAAGATGAGCTTCACCCGGCCAGAAGGCCCTCCCGACGCCGCCACGTCGCCTCGAGTTCGTCCGCTGCAGCGACGTTGTCGGCGATCTCTTTGTCGATCTCGGTGGTGAACTCGGCGTAGTAATCCAACACGGCGTCGATCTGCTGGCGAGACAGGCCCAGGTGCTCGGTCGCACGGATGATGCGGTCTCCGGCGGGGATGTCGCCGCCCACAAGCCCGCCGACGATCTCCCAGACGTCTGGGCCGGCCATGAGCCCCGCTCGTCGACCGGACGCACCGTCACGGAAGATGATCATCGGGTGGCGTCGCGCACGCAGGCCCTCTTCGATGAGCTCTTCGGCAAGGGCCGAGGTCGAGACATTGCGGGCTCCGGCTTCGGCCTTCAGCCGTTCGAGGACCTGGGGTCGCCGGAAGCGGATAGACACTGGACTCGTCATGACTACAGTGTAGTCATCTGTAGTTCCATGGCCGACAGTGAGGTGACTGCAGGCAAGTCGTGCGCCACGTCCTCGCCCTGGCGAGCCTGTTCAAGCCTCTGGAGCAGGTGCCGGGCGTTCGCCGGCGACCGATGGAGGTAGGCGGTCTCCACAGTGAGTCGTAGTCCGCTCGTGACACCAACACGGCTGGGCCATTTCGAGGGGATTCTGCGACCGTTCGTCGAACGACTGGTTCTGAGCGTCTCCCGCCTCGACCTGTTCTTGGATGTGGAAGGAATGCAGCTGTGCGGTCAGGACGACGAGGGTGGTGCCTTGCGCTACTCGAACTGGCGCTGACGCATCTGGTTGCCGTCCGCCGCAGCTGCCGGCTGTGCCGGCGCCGGCTTCCACGATCTGCGCCGGCTGAATGCCACCACCCTCGTCGTCGAGGGCATCGACGTGAAGACGGCGCAGACCCGTCTCGGTCACGCCGATCCGAGGGTGACGTTGTCGATCTACGCCTCGGCGCCAGCATCGATCGACCGGGAGGCCGCCGCCGCCATCGGTGAGCGCTTCTACGGTGAGCGTGGCGACGGCCGCAACGGCTGAAAAAAGTTTCCGCGCCAATTGCGTCGAGGGCTTCGAAGAGCTCACCATCCGCAACGCCCTGAACAGGGACTTGTGAGTCGGGCTGCCCGGATTTGAACCGGGGACCTCTGCGTCCCGAACAGAGCCCGGCCGGGTTTCGGCTCCTCCGACTAACTCGAGGAATCACCCAAATTTGCAGGTCAGCCTAACGATTTCGTCGATTCGACGCGACCACATGAGACCGTGAAATACCGCTGTTTTTCATCGTTCCGCGCCATTTCCGCGCCAATTTGTGGGGGCCTGAATCTGGCCTTCTCAACACGTCCGTGGTCCGTCGAAAGCGCTCAGTTGCACGCCCCGACAGCCCCACTTTGACGGAGCGCGAGGTTGCCCGCAGGCCCGCGTTCGGGGACGCGGTGGCTACCCGACGAGCCGCCGCCCGCTGCCTCGTCCGGGTATTCTCGTACTGGCCGCTGGCCGCCGAATGGCCACAGGGTCTCTACAGGCCACAGGGTTTCTACCGGAGGTGTCGACGATGACGCTGACCAAAAAGGCCGTGGTGCCGCTCGGAAAAGCGGACCGATTCTTCATCGGGGGGGAGTGGGTCAAGCCGTCGTCCGAGGCCACGATCGATGTCATCGACTCGGGGACCGAGGAGATTTTCTTCCGCGTGCCGGAGGCGAAGGATGGCGACATGTCGCGGGCCGTGGCCGCCGCCCGCGAGGCCTTCGACAGGGGTCCGTGGCCCCGCATGAGCCACGTCGAGCGGGCCGGGTACCTGCGAGCGCTGGGGGCCGGTCTGCAGGAACGGGTGGGGGATGTCGGGCAGATATGGCCCCGGGAGTCCGGTGTCGTGCACGCCTTCGCCGAAGTGCTCGCGGCCGCCTGGGCGAGCGCATTCGACTACTACGCCGGGCTGGCCGACACCTTTCCGTTCGAGGAGCAGGTGACCCCGTGGATGGGCGAGTTTGGATTGATCGTGCGGGAACCCGTCGGCGTGGTGGGGGCAATCATCCCCTGGAACGGTCCGCTGGTGATGATCACCTACAAGGTCGCCCCCGCCCTGCTCGCCGGGTGCACGGTCGTGCTCAAATGCTCCCCCGAGGCGCCCGGTGAGGCCTACGTACTGGCGGAGATCGCCCAGGCGATCGGATTGCCGGCCGGGGTGTTGAACGTGGTCACCGCCGATCGTGAGGTGTCGGAGCTGCTGGTCAGGGATCCCCGGGTCGACAAGATCACGTTCACGGGGTCGACGGCGGCAGGACGGCGGATCGCGTCGATCTGTGGTGACCGCATCGCCCGCTGCACCCTGGAGTTGGGGGGAAAGTCGGCGGCCGTGATCCTCGACGACATCGATATCGCCACCGCGGCCGGTACCCTCGCCGCCAACGAGTGCTTCGTGTCGGGACAGGTCTGCTCTTCCCTCACCCGGATCGTCGTCACCCGGAATCGGCACGACGAGTTCGTCGACGCCCTGACCCAGTCCTTCGCCCAGGTCCAGGTGGGGGACCCGTTCGATCCCCAGACTCAGATGGGCCCGCTGGCGTCTCGGCGCCAGCGGGACCGGGTCGAGGGCTACATCGCCAAGGGCCTCGCCGAGGGGGCGACCCTCGCAGCCGGCGGCGGTCGCCCGAAGCACCTGGACCGTGGCTGGTACATCGAGCCGACGGTGTTCGGGAACGTCGACAACTCCTCCACCATCGCTCAGGAGGAGATATTCGGCCCGGTCCTCAGCGTCATCCCCGCCGACGACGAGCAGGACGCCATCGCCATCGCCAACGACACGATCTACGGATTGAACGCCTCGGTGTTCACCAACGATGTGGACCGGGCCCGCGACGTAGCCCGGCAACTGCGCTCAGGCACGGTCGGCCACAATGCATTCCGTACTGACTTCACTATGGCGTTCGGTGGCTTCAAGCAGTCGGGGATAGGACGCGAGGGGGGAACCGAAGGGCTGCTTCCGTTCCTCGAGACCAAGTCGGTGATCCTCGAGGGCCGTCCGGCGGGCTACAAAACCGAAAGCTAGAGCCGCCGCCCCTTGCGCATTTTCCAAGCAACGACGAGGCACCAGGCACCCGGATCGGGTCTCGAAGAGGTGGTGTGGGGGGTGACGGTGGTGAGCTGATATCGGCGACCCCTGCGTACGGGTGCCCCACTCGTGCCGTACGGCCGCAGGGTTATACGGGTGATTGAACATTTGGGGACAGGGGTCCTCGACCCGTGACGAGCGGCGGTCAAGGGCAGCCGAAGGCTGGCGGAGCGAACCCTTGACGGCCGCGTCGTAACTTCATTCGAAGCCCACAATGGAGTTGGCCGGTCGCTCGGCGACCGGCCTGGATGCCTAGTTGGGCCGAATTGGGGCGGGTGCGTGCCCTGTAACACAGCACCCGCAAAATACATACAAGACCAACGACTCACTGGGGCCAACGCACGCCGCACACCTCCAGCGTGAACATGTTTCCGGTCAGGGCTCGTAGTGGTATCTGGCCTCCAGCACCACGAGGTCGTCGTCCTCGACCGTATAGACCAAGCGATGCTCGCCGTCGATCCGCCTCGACCAGGAGCCCTGCAGGACATGGCGCAGTGGCTCGGGTTTTCCGATTCCGGCGAATGGGTCGCGCAGCGTGTCCTCGTTGAGCCGATTGATCCGCTTCACCATCTTCTTGTCGACGGACTGCCAGTGGAGGACGTCGGACCAGCCGTGTGGCGTGAAGACCAGCCTCATTCCGAGAGTTCGTGGGCCTCGAAGTCACCGCTGCGAGCCTGCTCGAGGCTTTCGAGCAGACGCCGGGCGTTCGCCGGCGACCGGAGCAGGTAGGCGGTCTCCTCCAGTGCCTCGTAGTCCGCCCGCGACATCAGCACGGCGTCTCCACACTTCGAAGTGATCTCAATCGGCTGGCGGTCGTTGTTCACCTGTTCGATCAGGGGGAAGAGGTTCTTCCTGGCTTCGCTTGCCGTCAGTGCCACAGGGTCTCCACATGCGTCGGCTGGTGGCCGAGCGGCGCATCCCGATCGTGAAGGTCGGTCGGCTCATCCGCTTCGACAGTCACGACGTGGAGCACTGGGTCGACGATCGCCGGGTCGGCCTCGTGGTGCCCGCCTCCGTCGCCATCAGGGCGGCACGCAAGGAACGCACAAGCAACCGGGAGCACCGTCGTGCGATGTGAGCGGTTGAGGTCCGGTCGATCGCACGTGGAGGCGGTGTAGTCCGTGCCGGCCATGCGTCCATTCGGCAGCGTGCGCCAGCGGGGCCGCCTGTACGAGGCGAGCTACTGGCACAACGGCCGGCGCCACGTCGCACCGATGACCTTCGCCACCAAGGCCGATGCCCGGGCGTTCCTCTCCGCTGTCGAGGCCGACATCCGTCGGGGCGGCTGGATCGACCCCTCCGCCGGTCGCCTGCTGGTCTGGGAGCTGGCCGACGAGTGGCTGCAGTCCAATCCGACCAAGCGTGAGTCGACGACGGCCCGCGAGGAGCTGACGCTGCGGCTCCACGTCCTGCCGACGCTGGGCGATCACCGCCTGGAGCGAGTCGGGCCGCCCGACATCCAGCGCCTCGTCAACGCATGGGGGACCGAGCATGCTCCTCGCACCGTCAAGCGCAACTACGAGGTGGTGCGGGCCATGTTCGGCTACGCCGTGCGCAATGACTGGTTGGCCCGGAATCCCTGCCGCAACGTCCACCTGCCACCCGTCGAGAGCACCCGCCGCTTCGATCTCACCCCCGAGGACGTCGCCGGCATCGCCGCCCAGGTGGCCATCGAGTACCGGCCGATGGTCTGGCTCGGTGCCGTGCTGGGACTGCGCTGGTCCGAGGTTGCTGGCCTACGGGTAGGACGGATCGACCTTTCGACCGGGCGACTCTCCGTGGCCGAGGCGCTGGTGCGCGGGACCGGTGGGCGCAACGTGTTCGGCCCGCCCAAGTCGAAGGCGGGCCGACGGACCATGTTCATGCCGAGCGTCATCGTCGCCATGCTCGAGCAACACCTCGAGCGGGTCGAGCTCGCCGCAGCCGACGCCGATGCGCTCGTGTTCACCGACGACGAGGGTGGCTCGTTGCGCTACTCCAACTGGCGGCGCCGGGTCTGGGTGCCCGCCGTCACCGCAGCCGGCTGCGCGAACGCCGGTTTCCACGACCTGCGTCGCCTCAATGCCACGACGCTCGTGGTCGAGGGGATCGACGTGAAGACGGCACAAACCCGACTGGGACACGCCGACTCGAGAGTGACGCTGGCGATCTACGCCGCTGCGCCGGCATCCGTGGACCGGGCCGCCGCCGCCGTCCTCGGTGAGCGCTTCTTCGGCAGCAACGGCAACGGCTGAAATTTCCCGGCCCGAAAATGTTCCGCGCCATTTCCGCGCCAATTGTTCGGAGCGTTTGGAAGACCTCACCGCCGCCTACACCCTGAACAGGGATTTTCGAGTCGGGCTGCCCGGATTTGAACCGGGGACCTCTGCGTCCCGAACGCAGCGCGCTAACCAAGCTGCGCCACAGCCCGTGCCGCCTCCCGAAGGAAGCGAAGAGCAACCATACCCCGGCTCAGCCGCCGGCTTCCCCGCCCGCCGGTGACGCCGACCCCGGCCCCTCGCCGGCGTCCCCGGGGTTCTCGGGCATCGACTCCGGTGGCCCTTCGCCGGTTCCGGCAAAGGTGGCGACGACCTGCGCCACCCGCCGCTTGTCCATCTCGATGACGCGGAGGTTCCAGTCGCCCACGGCGATCTCCTCGCCCTCCACCGGGATGTGGCCGAACTCGTCGAACAACAGCCCGCCCATGGTGACGTACTCGCCGTCGGGGATCTCCATGCCGAGTCGTTCGCGCACGTCGTCCACGTTGGTCTGCCCGTCGATCAGCCAGCGGGTGTTGTCCACCCGGACGATCATCGCCTCCTCGTCCTCGTCGAACTCGTCGTGCAGGTCTCCCACCAACGGCTCGAGCAGATCCTTGACTGTCAGCAGCCCGGCCACGCCGCCGTACTCGTCCACCACGACGGCGACCGCCCGCCGGTGTTTGCGCATGTCGGCCAACGCCTCGAGGACCCCCAGTGACTCCGGGACGAGGTACGGCTGGCGGACCTTGCGGGAGATCTCGAGCGGGCTGGGATCGGTGGCGTCGCGCTCGCGATTGCCACCGCCGTCACCGTTCGGGCGGGGGCGACCGGTGCGGAAGATGTCGTTGACGAAGAGGATGCCCACCAGGTCGTCCAGGTCGTCCACCACCACCGGGAAGCAGCTGTGCCCGGAGGTGCGCACTGCCTGCGCGATGTCGTCGGCGTGCACCGGAATGGTCAGGTAGGTGACGTCGGTCCGGGGCGTCATGACTTCGCGCACATCCATGTCGCGCAGATCCGCCAGCGCCTCGATGATGATCCGTTCCTGTTCGGACGCCTCGGCTTCGAGGGAGCCCGGGTACCCGTTGGCCTCGTCGTCCCCGTCCTCGCGGCGCCAACGCATGCGGGACCGTTTGCGGGTCGGGTCCGACGTTGCCTCCCGGCGGCGGGCCACGATCGGGCGGCTCAGGTACTGGGCTCGGGTCCCGGCTGGAGCTGGGGCTCGGACCCCACCAGAACGGGCACGGGGGTGAATGAGTCGTCGGCGTAGGTCCCGTCGTCGAGGAGCGTGTTCACCGCCCGCCTGAGGCGGAGTGGGTCGAGTGGTTTCACCAACCAGCCTTCGGCCCCCGAGCGCCGGGCCAGGAATACGTCGGGCCGGCGGTCGAGGATCATCAGGACCGCCACGTGGTCGAGGGCGTCGTAGGACTCCTGGAGGCGCAGCTCCAGGGTGACCGCCATGCCGCCCATGTTGCCCATCTGCATGTCGACGATCACCAGGTCGGGGAGTTCCTCGGTCACCGCGGCGATCACTTCTGGTCCCGACGTGACGGACATCACCTCGCGGTCGGGCCCGCTGATGACCGCTTCGATCTCGCGCCGGAGCGTCGGGGCGTCGCTGGCGACCAGGATGGTCTGCACCGCGGGGAGACTATCGGACCAGGGTCCGAGCCCGGAAACCGGTAGCGGGAAGTCTGAATCGCGTCAACCGGAAACGAATTCAGGTGGGACGTTGTAGCGCTCGCAGCAAGTGGCTGCCCCGAGTGTTCTGAAATCACTCTCAATCTTTGCGGCCTTGTCCCTGGCTTCCTGGAATTTCTTGACTACGGCGATGACCCGTGTCTCACCGCTCGAATTCTCGGCGATGACCGAGGGGTCTCTGCCCGAATAGCTCTCGAAGCCGAGTGATTCGCTCGCGCCGCCGCCGAACCGTGGCTTCAGGAGATCTTGAAAGTACGTTCCCCAACTGATCTTCGGTTTGACGACCCTGAAATCAAGCTGTCCAGAGTCCATTCGCAAAGCCTGGTGGACGACCGAGGCCGGTGCAACCCATCTTTGCCCTGGTCAGTCCGACAGGGCGTCGTCGCCTGCCTATCCGCAGATTCAAACTGACCCACTACCCGGAAACCGGACCGGCCTACGCGAAGAGCTGGTCGGCGGCGCGCTCGAGACCGGCCACCTCGTGCACGTCCTGGGCGAAGAGCGGGATGCGCCCGACCGGCGCCGGCGCCACCTGGGCGGCCAGGCCGGCGAAGGCGGATGCCTCGCGCGCCGCCACCGCGTCGAGGGTGGCCAGGTTGGCCTCCAGCGCTTCCAGCGCCTCGAGAGCGTCGGGTGAGCCGCCTTCCGGTCGGGCCGCCAGCGGCGGCGCCGGGTCCGGACCACCCTGACCGTCGCCGAACGACGGGGCCAGGCGGTTGACGACGAGCGCGGCCACCCTGCGCTCGCGCTCGGTCAGCTTCTCGGCGAAGAAGCCGGCCTCGGCCACGGCGTCGGGCCGGGCGGTGGTCACCAGGACGTAGGCCGTCGCCGGGTCGACCAGCAGCTCGTGCACGGCCGAGGCCCGGGTGCGGAACCCGTCCTCCATGCCCTCGAAGGCCTGGAAGAACCCCACCGCGTCCTGCACGATCTCGGCGCCGGCCACCTTCGAAATCGTGCGCAGCAGCGCCTGGGTGGCCACGCTGACCGCCCGCAACGACATGCGGGTGGGGACCAAGATCGCCCGGAAGAGGCGGTTCTCCAGGAACCGGGTCAGCCGCCGGGGCGCGTCGAGCAGGTCCAGCGCGTTGCGGGTCGGGGGCGTGTCGACCACGACGATGTCGAACTGGTCGGACTGCACCAGCTCGTAGAGCTTCTCCATGGCCATGTACTCCTGGGTGCCGCTGAGCGCACCGGCCAGGTTCTGGTACAGCCGGTTGGCCAGGATGCTCTCGGCCTGCTCGGGCGTGCGGGCGTAGCGCCCGACGAGGTCGTCGAAGGTGCCTTTGGAGTCGAGCATGAGCGCGTGCAGGTGCCCGGGCCAGTTACCCGCCACCTCGGTCGGTTGGTTGGGCAGCGACTCCACCCCGAGCGCGTCGGCCAGCCGCCGGGCCGGATCGACCGTGACCACGCAGGCGCGCCGACCGGCCCGGGCGGCGGCCAGGGCGAAGGTGGCCGAGACGGTCGTCTTCCCCACGCCGCCGGAGCCGCAGCACACCACGACCGAGCGGTCCGCCACCAGCGAGGGCAACGTCTCGGGCATCGAGCCCGCCGCCGTCGGTCCGGCTGCCGCCGCCGCCGCACCCGCCGCCGGTCCGGTCGCGCCGGCACTCACGGCGCCGCCTCCTCGACCAGCCCGTCCACCCCGACGGCCAGGGCGGCGGCCAGCGCCGCCGTCTCGGCCGGGCCGATGGTCGGCGCGTCGAGCGCGGGGACCACCAGGTGGGGGAGCGGGAGCTCGCGGGCCAGGCGCTGCACCTGGTCGGCCGAGACGGCGTGGCGGGCCAGGCGGAAGCAACGGGCCGCCTCCAGGGCGGCCACGTGTTCGGGGGCCAGGGTGAGCCCGGAGGCCGCCACCACCTCGGCTGCCGGGCGCTCCAGCCCCGACGGTTCGGGATCGGCGGCGTTGACGATGACGGGACCCAGTTGCACACCCGCCTTGTCCTCGAGGGTGTAGGCCGACTCGATCGTCTCTGAGACCGGTAGCTCCTCGGGCAGGGTGACCAGCATCACCCGGCAGCGAGCCGGGTCCGAGAGCAGGTCGACCACGTCCTGGGCCTGGGCCCGCAGCGGTCCGCCCCGGGCGGCGTCCACCATGCCCGCGGCTGAGGTCAGGAAGGTGATGGCGTGGCCGGTGGCCGGCGCGTCGACCACGATCAGATCGGCCGCGCCCCCTTGCTCGAGCTGCTTGACCTTGCCCAGCACCAGCACGTCGCGGATGCCGGGAATGGCGGTCGACACCACGTCGAGCACGCCGGTGCGAGCCAGCCGCCGAGACACACGCCCCAGGCCGTGGCCCTCGAGATACTCGACCAGCGCGTCGTCGGGCGTGATGCGCCGGCCCCGGACCGAGCCCTCGCCCCGGCGGGCCGGATCCCCCCACAGGACCCTCTCCTCGTAGTCGAGATCGCCCGTCCGCCCGAAGGCGCCGGCGATGCCGGACTTGCCCTCGAGCTCGACGATGAGCACCGAACGTCCTGCCTGAGCAGCCATTCGGGCCAGCGCCGCCGTCATGGTGGTCTTGCCCACACCGCCCTTGCCGGCGACGACGATGACGTGGCTCTGTGCACAGAAAGTCCCCACGTCCACCGGCGCTGAGCGTAGTTGCACCGGTCGTGCCATCCAGCCACGGCTCGCCATGATCCCAGGTCAGGACCCTTGAAAGCGTCGATTCCTCGGCGGTAGGTTGAGACGCGGGGGATGTCAGTTCGCCCTATCGGGGGGTTCGATGCGCCAGGGATCAGAGACGTGGCAGTTGAAGGCAGCGTGCCGGGGACCGCAGGCAGCGGTCTTCTTCCCGCCGCCACACGCCGAACGGAAGGAAGAAAAGGCCACCCGGGAGGTGCGGGCCAAGGAGATCTGCGACCAGTGTCACGTCCGGGGGGACTGCCTGGATTACGCCATCAGGATCCGTGAGCCGCACGGGATCTGGGGCGGGCTCAACGAGGTCGAGCGCAAGCTGATGCTCGATCGCCGGGCCAGCTGAACCGGCACGTCGCCGCGGCGGCTGCGCACCGCGCAGCGCGGCGCAACGCGACGGAACACAGCGCAACGGAACGCAGCGCAACGGAAAGCGCCGCCGCGTCAGCGCGAGGCCGCGCCCGCCGGCGGCGTGATCTTCATGTCCTGATCCGCCGCCACCACGCCCTTGGAGTCGCACACCGACGCCGGCGCCTGGCCATCGGTGTTGCAGATGGCGGCGCTGATCTGGTTGGCCGATGCGACGAGGGCCTGGGTGAGCGGGCTCGTCGGTGACGTCAGGTCGGCCGTGACCTCGTCCTGGGTCATCCCCGCCAACACCGAGGGCGCGAAGCTGCTCCCGTCGAGCACCCAGCGGTTGCCCACGTCGAGCAGCGCGAAGTCGGTCGGGCTGCTCGAGTAGTTCGAGACCGCGGACGACTGCCGGCCGACGGGCTTCTCGAGCTTGAGGTAGCCGGCGCCCGTCGGGTTGAGCGCGCTGTAGCGCTCGACGTGCTCGAGCGTGACGTACTTGCTCGTGTACCGCGACTGCCAGAAGGTGAAGGTGTTCAGGTTGGCGAACGCCGTGGTCGGGCTCGACTGCATCAGGCCCAACTGGGTGAAGGTGCCGAAGCGCGACAGGGCGAGCACCAGGGGCCAGCGCTCGGCCGCCGCGTAGGGCGCGAACTCGGCGCCGTAGAAGAACACGACCGGCTTGGGCGCGCCGCCGTCCGCCGAGGCCAGCCAGGACTGGGTGCTGCCCGTCGGCCGGGGCGCGCTCAGCGCAATGGTGGGCGAGTCGACGCCGACGGCGTCGTACACCGCGGTGGGCAGCGAGGCCATGCTCGAGATGAGCGACGACGGTGCCGCGTTGAAGGTCTCGACGGTCGAGGTGTTCGAAGGCGGCGCGTTGTCCCGCACCGCCACCAGGGCGCCGAGCAGGCAGATGGCGACGACGATCAGACCCAGAGCGATGTAGCGGCGAGGGATCTGGCGCTGGCCAGGCGCCGTCGCGGGCTGGGGGAGGGTCTGGCTCACAGAATGGGTCAGGGTAGCAACGGTGGCCCCCGTTCCGGGGGGCGCCGCCCCGACCCGGCGGTACCCTCTTCCGGCGTGCCTCCATCGGTCGAGATCCGTCCCGCCGCCACCGTCATGCTGGTGCGTGACGCCCCGGCACCGGCCGGAGGAAGCGCCGGGACCGTGCTCGAGGTCCTCATGGTGCGGCGCAACCTCAAGTCGGACTTCGTCGGTGGGGCCTACGTCTTCCCTGGCGGGGCGGTCGACCTGGCCGACGGCGGCACCGAGGCCGAGGCCCTGTGCGCCGGGCGCAGCGACGCCGAGGCCAGCGCCCTGCTCGGCTTCCCCTCGGGCGGGCTGGCCTACTGGGTGGCCGTGGTGCGCGAGACCTTCGAGGAGGCCGGCCTGCTGTTGGCCCGGCGCGAGCACGGCCCCGCCCTGCTGGCCGGTGACCCCGGCGAGGAGTCCCGGTTGGCCGCCGCCCGCCTGCGGGTGAACGACGGCAGCCTGCGCTTCCTCGACCTGTGCCGCCAGGAGGGGCTGCGCCTCTCGGTGGACCGGATCCACTACTTCGCCCACTGGATCACGCCGCGCGGCGCGCCGCGTCGCTACGACACCCGGTTCTTCGTGGCCGCCGCCCCGCCGGGCCAGCGCGCCGCCCACGACGCCGGCGAGACCATCGCCGAGGTGTGGATCACCCCGGAGGAGGCACTGGCCCGCCACCGGGCCGGCGACATCGAAGTCATCTTCCCGACCATCCGCAACCTGCAGGCCATCGGCCGCTTCTCGACCAGCACCGCGTTGCTCGACGCGGCGGCCGAGGCGTCGAGCGCCGTGCCCGCCATTGAGCCCCGCGTCGTGCCCGACGGCAACGGCATGCGCATCGTGCTGCCCGGCGATCCCGCCTACGAGCGCGCTCCGGTGGCCGACCCCGGCGACAAGGGGTCGCTGGGCGACTTCAACGAGGCCGTGCGCGCCGTGTCGATGCAGGCGAACATGGAAGGACCCGACGCCGCACCGGGACCCCGGCCCGACTCCCCATCGCCCGAATCTCCAGCGGCCGAGTCCTCATCGCCCGAATCCAGATCGGCCGAATCCCCATCGAAGGAGTGACGCTCCCGGCCGTGCCGGACTTCGGGTTGGGTCCCGCACCCGAGCCCGGCCGGCTGGACGAGGTGGCGCCCGGCGTGCGCCGGCTCACCGCACCGAATCCGGGCTTGATGACCGGTCCCGGCACCAACACCTATCTGGTCGGCCGGGTCGATCCGGTCGTGGTCGATCCCGGTCCGGCGGACGAGGCGCACACCGCCGCCATCACGGCCGCCGCCGCACCGCTCGGCTCCATCCACACCATCGTGGTCACCCACACCCACATCGACCACGCGCCCGGTGCCGCCGCGCTGGCTGCGGCGACCGGTGCCCGCGTCGTCGGCTTCGGGGCGGCCGAGGGCTTCGTGCCCGACGAGCGGGCCGGCGAGGGGTGGTCGCTGCGCTGCGCCGCCCCCGGGGGCGACCTCACGCTGCGCGCCCTGCACACGCCGGGGCACGCGTCCGACCACTTGTGCTGGCTGGTCGAGGAGGAGGCGCTGCTGCTCACCGGCGACCACGTCATGCACGGCTCGACCGTCGTCATCCGTCCGCCCGACGGGGACCTGCATCAGTATCTCGCCAGCCTGGCCCGCGTCCGGGACGAGCGCCCGGCGGTGCGCACGCTCGGCCCGGGTCACGGCCGGCTCATGGACCACGTGCCCGAGGTGATCGACGCGCTGATCGCCCACCGGCGCGGGCGCCACGAGCGGGTGGCCGCGGCGCTGGCCCGCCACGGTGCGGGCACGGTCGAGGACCTGCTGGGCGAGGTCTACGGCGACGTGACCGAGCGCCAGCTCCCCGTCGCCCGCTTCTCGCTCTGGGCCCACCTGCGCGCGCTGGCCGAGGAGGGCCGGGCGGTGGCGCTGAGCGTGCCGGCCGGCGAGGACACCATCGAGACCGTTTGGGCCAGCGCCTGAGGGAGGTCGGCCGGCCGGCGTCAGGCGGTCAGACCGCGGCCTCGTCCCCCTGGGCCACGGCGGCCTCGACCC
The DNA here is from genome assembly GCA_963840435.1 of uncultured Acidimicrobiaceae bacterium. Taxonomy (GTDB): domain Bacteria; phylum Actinomycetota; class Acidimicrobiia; order Acidimicrobiales; family RAAP-2; genus Bog-473. The sequence goes on from CAWIYY010000010.1 coordinate 650,366, forward strand.
CCTGGGCCACGGCGGCCTCGTCCCCCTGGGCCACTGCGGCCTCGACCCGCTCGAGCATCCGGGCCGTGCAGCCCTCCGCTTCGAGTAGCGGGGCGACGTCCTCGCTCACGACGCGGGCCAGCTCGGCGAACACGACGCCCAGCTCGCTGCTCTCGGCCAGAGCCACCGGGACCCCGGCGTCGCCGGCGGCCGCCAGGTCGGGGTGCAGTGGGATGGAGCCGACCAGGGGCACGCCCAGGCTCTGGGCCAGGCGCTGGCCGCCGCCCGAGCCGAAGAGCGCGTAGGTGGTGCCGTGCTCGCAGGTGAAGTCGCTCATGTTCTCGACCACGCCGGCCACCCGCAGGTAGCCGCGCCGGGCCATGTCCGCCGCCCGGGCCGCCACCTTCTGCGCGGCCACCGGCGGCGTGGTCACCACGAGCAGCTCGGTGCGCGGCAGCAGCCGGGCCAACCCCATCTGGATGTCGCCCGTGCCCGGGGGCAGGTCGATCAGCAGGTAGTCGAGGTCGCCCCAGTGGGCGTCCTGGAGGAACTGCTGCACCGCCCGGTTGAGCACCAGGCCGCGCCACATGATCGCCTGCTCCTCGTCGGCCAGGAAGCCCATGGACAGGACGCGCAGGGTGCCCGGGCCGACCCGGCGCTCGAGCGGGACCATTTTGCCGGCCCTGGCCTCGACGTCGCCCTCCATGCCGAGGAGCCGGGGCACCGAAAAGCCCCAGATATCGGCATCGAGCACGCCGACCGTGTGCCCGCGGGCGGCCAGGGCGACGGCCAGGTTCACGGTGACCGAGGACTTGCCGACGCCGCCCTTGCCCGAGGCGATGGCCAGGACGCGGGCGCTGGCCGGCACCTCGGTCCGCGGCGCATCCTCCTTGGCCTTCCAGCGGGCCCGGGCCATCACGGCCGCCCGCTCCTCGGCGTCCATGGCGGCCACCCGCACTTCGACGTCGGTGACCCAGTCGAGGGCCCGGGTGTGGCTGACCACGTCCTTCTCGATCTGCGTGCGCAACGGGCAGGCGGCGATGGTCAGGGCCACGTCCACCGTGACCCGGCCCTCCTGCTCGTGGATGGCCCGCACCATGCCCAGGTCGACGATGGTGTCGCCCAGCTCGGGGTCCACCACCTCGCGCAGGCGCTCGCGCACTTCCTCCTCGCGGGGCGAGCCCACCGCCGGTGCGTCCGCCGGCGGGGCGGAGCTCGGGTGCTCGGAGTCGGAGGTCATTGCGACAATTTACCTGCGTGGCCGGGATTTCCGGGTTGGCCTGCCCCTGGTGCGCCTCGGTGAAGCGCACCGATAACATGGGGGCCAACCGCAGGCATGGTGTCCTGCGTGCGACCCTGCCAGGACAGGCGGCGCGACGAGGAGGATCCAGTGACGACCATCTCCACGACGGTGAACATCGGGAAGAAGCCGGCTCCGGTCACCCTCAGCGACGACGCCACGGCCAAGGTGGCCGAACTGCTGGCCCAGGAGGACGGGGACGACCTCGCCCTGCGGGTGGCGGTCAAGCCCGGCGGTTGCTCGGGCTACAGCTACGAGATGTTCTTCGACACCGAGGTCATGGCCGACGACGTCGTGCGCGAGTTCGGGGCGGTCAAGGTCGTGGTCGACGCGGCCAGCGCCGAGCTGCTGACCGGTTCCACCCTCGACTTCAGCGACGGGCTGCAGGGCGCCGGCTTCCACATCACGAACCCCAACGCCAGCCGCACCTGCGGCTGCGGCTCCTCCTTCAGCTGAGCCCCCGGCAGTTGAGACCCCGCCCGTCCGGGCGTCGCGTCCTCTGAGCAGCACCACTCCCGACTCCCTCGTCTCCTTCGTCCTGAACGGGCGCGAGGTCGCCGTCGCCGACGGCGTCTCGCTCCTCGACGCGCTGCGCGAGGACCTGGGCTGCCGCTCGGTCAAGGACGGCTGCAGCCCGCAAGGTCAGTGTGGGTGTTGCACCGTATGGGTCGACGGGCTCCCCCGGGTGGCCTGCGTGACCCCGGTGCGCCGGGTGGCCGGGCGGCGGGTCACCACGATGGAGGGGATGCCCGCGGCACAGCGGGAGCGCTGGGCCAACGCCTTCGTGGCCACGGGGGCCAGCCAGTGCGGTTTCTGCACGCCGGGCATCGTGCTGCGGCTGGCCGCGCTCGAGGCGGTCGGCCCCGGTCGGGCGCCGTCGCGACGCGACGTGGAAGGCGCGCTGCGGGCCCACCTGTGTCGCTGCACGGGCTGGCAGTCGATCCTCGAAGCGGCCGATCTGGTCCTCGGCCCGGCCCCCGGGTCCAAGGCGGCGCCCGGCCCGGCCCGTGATCCGCTGTTGGCATCGTGGCGGGCCCAGATCGAAGGGCCTGCATTCCAACACTCGGGCGCCGATGTCGTGCTGGGCGGCGGCGGGTTCGCCGACGACGCCGCGCCGCGTGAAGCCTCGGTCCAGCTGGGCGCCGACGCCCCGCTCGCCCCGGACCACCGCGCCGCCCGGGCCGGCGGCGGGCGGGTGCAGGGTCGCAACAGCACGGTGCCGCTGACCGCCCCGGTGGCACTGCCCCACGGCAGCTGGGCCCTCACGTTGCAAACGACCTGGGTGGAACCGGCCTACGTGGAGCCCGACGCCAGCTGGTGTCGCCCCGGTGGCCTCCCGGCCTCGCCGCTGGCCAACGGGGGCGCCTTCGGCGGCAAGCGCCACAGCCCGGTGCCCGGGCGCGCCCGGGCCTGGGCGGAGGAGACCGGTGCCCCGGCCCGCGTGCTGTGGCGCCGCGAGGACGTGGTGCGTCGGGGCCCCAAGCGGCCCCCGCTGGCCGTGGCCCTGCGCCCGGACGGCACCGGCGTCGTGCGGGTCGGGCGCAGCCCGGGATCGGCCGACCTGGCGCCGGCCCTCGAGCGGGTGGGCGCGCTGTGTCCCGGGGTGGAGGTCGAGGTGGTCGAGGTGTCCGGGCCGCCGGTCTCGCCCGAGCTGCGCGGCGCGGTGTGGGCCGAGGTGCGGGCGGCCCTCTTGGCGTTGGAGACGGCGCGCGGACCTGCGGTCGAGGGGACCGGACGGGCGGAGGTGACCCTGCCCGGTCGCGGCCGGGCCCGGGTCGAGGTGCGGGAGGGGGACGGCGGGCGCGGGCAGGTCGACGTCGAGGTGTGGGCGGGCGAGGTCCTGTGTGCGGTGACGCTGCGCTCTTACGTGCTGGGGGCGGTGCACCAGGCGCTCGGGCTGGTCTGGAGCGAGGGCATCGCAGTGGACGAGGCCGGAGAACCGGTGGACCTGACCATCCGCTCCTTCGGGATCCTGGCCGCCAAGGATATGCCCGAGGTCAGCGTCACTCTCCACCAGCAGGACCGGTGGCCGGTGAACGGCTCGGACGCCGTGTTCGTGGCCACGTTGGCCGCGGCGTGGGTGGCCGAGGGACGGCCGCCGGGCTGGCCCACCCGCCGGGCGGCCGTGCGGGCTCCCCTGCGTGACGTGCCAGCATCGTCGGGAGGAGAGGAGTCGTCATGAGCCCACCCATCGGTCCCTATGCCCCCGTCCGCCGGGTGGGCGACTGGGTCATCACATCGGGACAGGTCGGGATGGCCACCGACGAGGACGGCCGGGCCGCCCTGGTCCCGGGCGGGACGCTGGCCGAGCTGCGCCAGGCGCTCCAGAACGTGACTCAGGTCCTGGGCGCCGAGGGGGCCGCCCTGTCCGACGTGGTCAAGACGACGCTCTACCTGATCGACATGGGGGAGTTCGCCGCGGTGAACGAGGTCTGGGTGGAGTACTTCACCGAGAACCGACCGACCCGTTCGGCCGTCGCCGTGGCCGCGTTGCCGGTCGGCGCGCGAGTCGAAGTCGAGGCCTGGGCCTACGCCCCGCTGGGCTGAGCCGCCGCCGGTGCGGACGGCGCCGGTTCGGACTGGGCCGGTTCGGACTGGGCCGCGGCCGCGCCGTTGCGCTGGGCCGCGGCGCCCGGGTGCCAGGCCACCTGACCGAAGCGGTAGCCGACCGAGCGCACCGTCTGGATCAGGTGGGCGTGCTCCTCACCGAGCTTGGCCCGCAGCCGGCGGATGTGGACGTCGACGGTGCGGGCGCCGCCGTAGTACTCGTACCCCCAGACGCGGCTGAGCAAGGTCTCGCGCGTGAAGACCTTGGCCGGATGTCCGGCCAGGAAGCGCAGGAGCTCGTACTCCATGTAGGTGAGGTCGAGCACGCGCCCGGCCACTGCGGCCTGGTAGGTCTCGAGGTTGAGCATCAGCGGCCCGTACTCGATGATGTCGGGACGCATGCTCTGGCCCGTCCGCCAGAAGAGGTGCCCGAGGCGCGCCACCAGCTCCTCGGGCCGGGCCGGCAGGACGCAGAAGTCGTCGTAGAGGTCGTCGCGCAACAGGAGCTCGCCCACCTGCTCCTGGGCGATGCAGAGGAGGAGCGGGGTGAGGGGTACCTCGCGCAGGCGCAGGTGCCGGCAGAAGGCCACGGCCGCCGTCATGTCGCTGCCCGCCACGATGAGGGCACCGGAATAGCCCTCGGTCCGGCCGTCGACCCCGGCCGTCGCCACCTCGTCGGGACCGCTCACACCCTGATGGCCCAAGCCCGCGCTCTGCAGAGCGAGGGTCACCTCGGCGGGCAGGTCGGCGGGGAAGCAGAGGAGCGGATCCATCGGCAGCGGGACTAGAGCAGGGGCAGGTAGCGATCGAGCTCGAACTGGGTCACTTCGGCCTGGTAGGCCTCCCACTCCTCGCGCTTGTTGCGGATGAACCACTCGAAGACGTGGTCACCCAGCGTCTCGGCGAGGAGCTCGGAGCCCTCCATTTCGTTGACGGCGTCGTGCAGGCTGGACGGCAGCCGCTCGATGCCCTTCTTGGCCAGTTCCTTGGGGGTCAGGGTGAACAGGTTGTCGTCCGCCTCCGGGGGCAGCGGGTAGTCCTCGGTCAAGCCGCGCAGCCCGGCGGCCAGGATCACGGCGAAGGTCAGGTACGGGTTGCACGCGCTGTCGGGGGCCCGGTACTCCAGGCGGGTCGAGTCGGGCTTGCCCATTTTGACGACGGGGACGCGGACCAGGGCGGAGCGGTTGTTGCGGGCCCAGCTCACGTGCACCGGCGCCTCGTAGCCCCCGATGAGACGCTTGTACGAGTTGACCCACTGGTTGGTGACGGCGGTGATCTCGCGGGCGTGATGGAGCAGCCCGGCGATGAAGCGCCGGGCCACCTCGGAGAGCCCGTAGCGGTCGTTCTCGTCGACGAACGCGTTGCGCTCACCCTCCCACAACGAGATGTGAGTGTGCATCCCCGATCCCTGCACCCCGCCCAGGGGCTTGGGCATGAACGAGGCGAACACCCCTTCCTGGCGCGCCATCTCCTTGATCACCATGCGCGTCGTCATGACGGTGTCGGCCATGGTCAGCGCGTCGGTGTAGCGCAGGTCGATCTCGTGCTGGCTGCGCGCGTCCTCGTGTTGGGTGTGCTCGACCGGGATGCCCATCTCCTCGAGCATCAGGACCGAGCGCCGGCGCAGGTCGCTCGTCAGGTCGGCCACAGAAAGGTCGAAGTAGGACCCCGAGTCGAGGACGAGGGGGCCGCGGGCGGGGTCGGCGTCGGCGAAGTAGAAGAACTCGACCTCGGGGGAGGCGAAGAACGTGTAACCGGCCGCCCGGGCCCGCTCGAGCGTGCGCCGCAGGGCGTGCCGGGGGTCGCCCTCGAACGGGGTCCCGTCGAGGTTGGCGATGTCGCAGAAGACGCGGGCCACCTGGGCGTCGTCGTGGTGCCAGGGCAGCAGCTGAAAGGTCTTGGGGTCGGGGCGGGCGAGCACGTCGGCCTCTTGGACCCGGCTGAAGCCGTCGATGGCCGAGCCGTCGAAGGTCATCCCTTCGTCGAGGGCGTTCTCGAGCTCGGCCGAGGTGATGTTGACTCCCTTGGGGGTCCCCAGCACATCGGTGAACCACAACTGGACGAAACGGATGCCCCGCTCCTCGACGGTCCGGAGCACGTAGTCGCGCTGGCTTTGCACCGCACAAGCTTCGCATGCCGCCGCACCCCTCCTTTTCCGGGCGGACCTGGGAACCGGCGGGTGCCACCGCGAGCAGGGCGAACCACCGGGGCCGGCGGAGGGTCCCGGTAATGTGGATGGATGCCGCACCTGCGCCTGGCCGCCGCGCAGCTCAACACCGTCGTGGGCGACCTGGCGGGGAACGTGGAGCGGGTGCTCGACGCCCTCGCGGCCGCCGAGGCGGCCGGGGCAGACCTCTGCGTGGTGCCCGAGCTCGCCATCCCCGGGTACCCGCCCGAGGACCTCCTCCTCAAACCGGGCTTCGTGGCCGACAACGTGGCCGCCCTGGAAAAGGTGGCGGCGGCGACGGGCGACTGCGCCATCGTGGTCGGTTTCGTGGCGGCCGCACCCGGCGGGCAGGGACTGGCCAACGCGGCGGCCGTCTGCGCCCGGGGCCGGGTGGCCGGCGTCTACCGCAAGCAGTGCCTTCCCAACTACGGCGTGTTCGACGAGCAGCGCTACTTCGAGGCCGGGACCGAGCCCCCGACGCTCTTCCGCGTGGCCGGAGCCTGGGTGGGCGTGTCGATCTGCGAGGACGTGTGGTTCGAGGGCGGGCCGGTGGCCCATGCCGGCCGGGCCGGCGCCGACGTCGTGGTGAACCTCAACGCCTCGCCCTACAACCGGGGCCGGCGCCGCGAACGCCTGGCCATGCTCGAGGACCGGGTGGCCGAGGCCGGCTGCGCCATCGCCTACGTGAACCAAGTCGGCGGCCAGGACGAGCTCGTCTTCGACGGCGACTCGCTGATCATGGGGGCCGACGGCACCCTGCTCGCCTCGGGCGCGCAGTTCGCCACCGACTTCGTCGTCGTCGACCTGCCGCTCGGACCGCACCGCACCCAGAGCGTGACCGGGCTCCTCCCCCGCGTGCAGGTCACCGACGAGCGCGACGGCGAGCGACCGGCCCTGGCGCCACGGCCCGTGCGCCCGGCGTTGAGCGATCAGGCCGAGGTCTACGCCGCGCTCGTGCTGGGCACCCACGACTACCTGTCGAAGAACGGCTTCGCCGAGGCGGTGATCGGCCTGTCGGGTGGGATCGACTCCTCGCTGGTGGCCACCGTGGCAGTGGACGCCCTGGGCCCGGCCCGGGTGCACGGCATCGCCATGCCCTCGCGCTACTCGAGCGACGGGTCGCGCCAGGACGCCGAGGGACTGGCCGAACGGCTCGGCATCGATCTGCGGGTGGTGCCGATCGAAGAGGCGCACGTGGCGTTCTCCTCCATGCTGGCGCCGGTGCTCGGGCGCGAGCCCTACGGGCTCACCGACGAGAACCTCCAGTCGCGCCTGCGCGGGGTGCTCCTGATGGCCGTGTCGAACGCCAAAGGGTGGATCGTGCTCACCACGGGCAACAAGAGCGAGATGGCGACCGGCTACTCGACGCTCTACGGCGACTCCGCCGGCGGGTTCGCGGTGATCAAAGACGTGCCCAAGACGCTGGTCTACGAGCTGTGCCGCTACCGCAACACACAAGCCGTGCTCGAGGGTCTGCCCGGACCCATCCCCGACAGCGTGCTGGACAAGCCGCCGTCGGCCGAGCTGCGGCCCGACCAGCGCGACGACCAGTCGCTGCCCCCCTACGAGGAGCTCGACCCGGTGCTGGCGGGCTACGTCGAGCGCGACCGCACGGCGGCCGAGCTGGTGGCCGAGGGCTTCGATCCGACCGTGGTCGACCAGGTGGTGCGCCTGGTCGACGGGGCCGAGTACAAGCGCCGCCAGAACCCGCCGGGCGTGCGCATCACCACGAAGGCCTTCGGCAAGGATCGCCGGATGCCGATCACGAACCGCTACCGCTCCTCGGCGCTCGAGGAGTCGGGTGGCGGCTGAGGACGGGTCCGCGGGCTGGCGCGGGATCGACGCGCTGGGCGCGCTGGTCGGGCACTACGGCTGGCTCGAGTGGCGCATCTTCGAGCTGAGCGGCGCCTGGGCGGCCCGGCCCGGCACCGAGGCCGAGGTGGCGGTCTGGTCCGCCGCCGTGGCCCGCCGCCACGGGGACCTGGCCCTGCGCTGGGCCGGGCGGCTGCCCGTGCGGGCCGGGGTCGACGCCGGCGCGCTGGTCCGGGCTCCGTCGGCCGAGTTGGCGGACGTCTTCGAACGGCTGGCTGTCCTGGCCGATGCCGGGTCGGGGGTGGCCCTGCTCGTCTCCACCGTGTTGCCCTGGCTGGGTGGGCTCTACCTGGCCCACCTCGAGACCGCTTCGCCGGTGAGCGAGGCCCCGGTGGCCGAGGTCCTGATGGAAGCCGCCTGCACCGCGCGGGGGGAGGCCCGGTCCGGAAGGTCCCTCAGGCGAAATCTTGGTGACGAAACCGGGGGTGGCGTCCCGGGCGGCGATTTGGCGACGGTATTCGAACGAGTCTGCGACAACATTCGCGTTTTCCCTGCTGCCCGAGCATCTTGACAGCTCCATTACACTGTCTCCGCAGCCGAGAAACGCCAGGAACGGGCGCCTGCTGCCTTAAACGAGCGCGAACACGGCCGGCGAATTCCCACGCCTTGGCCCTTTTGGAAGGATAGAGGCCCAACTTGGCGAAGGAACGAATCGAGCGGGACGACGAAGACCTCGTCCGCCTCTACCTGACGGACATCGGTCAGTACCCCCTGCTGACCAAGGACGACGAGGTCCGCCTGGCCCAGGCCATCGAGGCGGGTCGGGCCGCCGAGGGTGAGGTGGCCAAGGCGCCCAAGGGTCTGACCACCGCCAAGAAGCGCGAGTTGCGCCGGGCCGTCATGGAGGGCGAGCAGGCCCAGCAGACGTTCGTGCAGTCGAACCTCCGCCTGGTCGTGTCGATCGCCAAGAAGTACCAGGCCTCCGGCCTGCCCCTGCTCGACCTGATCCAAGAGGGCAACCTCGGCCTGATGCACGCCGTCGAGAAGTTCGACTGGCGCAAGGGCTTCAAGTTCTCCACGTACGCCACCTGGTGGATTCGCCAGGCCATCACCCGTGGCATCGCCAACACCGGGCGCACCATCCGACTGCCCGTCCACGCCGGGGACACCCTGGCCCGGGTGCAGAAGGCGCAGGCCCGCCTCGAGCTCAAGCTGGGCCGCCCGGCCACGCTGGCCGAGCTCGGCATCGAGGTCGAGATGCCCGAGGACAAGCTGGTCGAGGCCCTGCGCTTCCGAGCCGAGCCGCTCTCGCTCTCCGAGCCCCTCCGCGAGGACGGGGACGCCGAGCTGGGCGACGTGGTCGAGGACCGCTCCGCCGAATCGCCCTTCGAGGTGGCGGCGGTCTCCCTGCTGCCCGACGAGATCGGCCGGTTGCTCTCACCGCTCGACGAGCGCGAGCGCGAGATCCTGCGCCTGCGCTTCGGGCTGGACCGCGGTGAGCCCCGGACGCTCGAGGAAGTGGGCGAGCATTTCAACCTGACCCGCGAGCGCATCCGTCAGATCGAAGCGCGGGCGATGTCCAAGCTGCGCCACCCGTCCTCCGACACCGGGGCCCGGGACCTGCTCACGGTCTGAGCGTTTCCCGCACGGTGGGCGGCCCGTTCAGCACGCCCGCAGCACCCGTCTGATATCCCATGGCCCTAAGAAGTCAAGCGGCCTGCGCAGAATCCACGGGCCAGGCGACCATCTCGTCATAGAGGATCCCTCTCTCCAAGCAGACATGGAGGATGCCGACCAAGCGGTTGGCGAGTTGCCTGAGGGCCTGACGATGGGTCTTGTTCCTGTCTCGCAGCTGGTCGTAGTAGCTCCGAGCTCCCGGTGAGTGGGTCAGCGCGCAGAAGGCCCACTGGTCGCAAGCGTCGCCGATGCGTTTGTTGCGGGCGAAGCGGGCCAGGACGACGTGGCTGTGACCTGAGGCTTTGGTCACGGGCGACGTGCCGGCGTAGTTCTTGCGAGACTTGGGATCTGAGAACCGAGTCCGGTCATCACCGAACTCACCCAGCACCCGGGCACCGAGGACCGTCCCTAGTCCTGGCAGGGAGAGGACGACCTTGGCGTCCGGGTGCTGCTCAAAATGCTCAGACAGCGCTATCTCGAGCTCGGCGACCTGGGTGTTGAACGAGATAACGAGGGCGACGGCCGAGCGCGTGATGAGCCCGTGGGCCTTGGCGATCACCTCGGGCGCCTTGAGTTGCTCCGCCCGCAGCGCTTCTTGGATTTCCTCCGCTCGGCGCTCGAGGTTGCGTTGGCGACCCCCACGACGCAGTGCCGAGGCGATCTTGGAGCGCGACAGATTCCGACCGAGCTCGGGCGTCGGTGCGATCTCGAGAACAGCCAGCGCATCGGTGCTGGCCAGATCGGTGCCGAAGGCAGCCAAAGCTCCGGGGTAGTACTCACGCAAGGACGAGCGCAGCGCGTTGAGCTGGCGCTGGCGGTTCCAGATCGCACTCTGATGGGCCCGGGCCAAGAGCTTCACTCCCTCGGCCAGGTCCGAGTCACCGGCGATCGGTCGGTGGTTGTGCCGGTCCGTGCGGACCAGGTCGGCCAATACCTTGGCGTCACCCGGATCGGACTTGGCGCCAGAAGTGGCGTGGCGATCCCGATAGCGAGCCGACGCCATCGGGTTGACCGCATAGACCTCGTAGCCCGCTTCGAGCAACGACCAGACCACCAGGCCGCGGTCGATTTCGATGCCAACCACAACCGACTCGTCATCATCGGCGTGCTCGGCGATCAGTCCATGAAGATCGCCGATCCCAGCCACACTGTCGGCGATCCGTCGTTTGCCAAGCACCGTTCCGTCTTCGGCCATCACGCAGACGTCGTGATGGTCTTCGGCCCAGTCCACACCTACAAAGGGCACTACTCCTCCTCTCGCTCGTGAGCCCGAGGAGATGCGCAGCGACCTAATGATCAGTGCTCAAGGCACGACATCCCACCAGCTGTCCGTCTCCTCACCAGCCTGACGGGGCACGATCTAGGCGTAGGGCTCATGGCCCAGGACTGGCAAGTGCTCCCGTCAGCCGGCTCGGAGACCAGCTTGCCTTCTCGCAAGCCGGTCTAGCCCCATTAGGATCGCTCCCATGAAGAAGCTGCTCATCCTGGCCATCCTGGTTGCCCTCGGCGTCGTCGCCGCCCGCCGTCTGCGCGAGGCGTAGTCGGTCCGGGCGGTCGCCCGGGGACTTCAACCCACGAGCGACGCGGCGCGCCGTCCCGTCGGGCCGGTGGTGTGTCGGCTCTTCGCACCGCGGCGCCAGAGGATCAAGGCGGCACCGGCGACCGCGAGGCTGGTCGTCACGACCGGTGTCGTGCGACCGACGCGGTCGCGCAGGCGGATCGGCTTGGTGAAGTTACGGATCTCCCAGCCGCGCTCGCGCGCCACCTTGGCTAAGGCCCGGTCGGGATTCACCGCCACGGGACGGCCCACGGCCTCGAGCATGGGCAGGTCGGTGGCCGAGTCCGAGTAGGCGCTGCTGGCCGACAGGTCGAGCCCGGTGCGCTCGGCCAGCTCGCGGATGGCGGACGCCTTGGCGTCGCCGTAGGCGTAGAAGGCCATGCGCCCGGTGTAGCGACCCTGCTCGTCCACCTCACCGCGCGAGCAGATGGCCCCGTCCACGCCGAGCAGGTCGGCCAGGGGCAGGACGATCTCCTCAGGCGAAGCCGAGACGAGGTAGACGCGGTGACCGGCGGCCCGGTGCAGCTCCATCAGCTCGAGCGCCTCGGCGTACATGATCGGCTCGATCGTCTGGAGCATGGTCTCGCGCACGATCTGGCGGACCTGGGCCCGGTCCCAACCTTTGGTGATGGCCAACATCGACTCGCGCACCCGGACGAGGCGGTCCTCGTCGGCGCCGAAGTAGAGGTAGATCAGCTGGGAGATGGCGGCCCGGGCCACCAGGCGCCGGTTGATGAGGCCGCCCTTCATGAAGGGCCGGCCAAAGGCGGCGATGGAGGCGCGGTCGATGACCGTCTTGTCGAGATCGAAGAAGGCCGCCTCCATATCTCTAATGGTACGGGCGGAGTGGATGCCACCTTTAGCCACCGTGACGGTTGGCCGTCGCCGGCGTGAACGAACGGGGCCTGTGAACTGGGCTGTTCCGGGGGTTGCGGAGCGGTTGCTTAGGCCGTCGACGCGATGAAGACGGCGTGCACCGCGTCCTCGGCTTCGGCGGTCACGAGCACGAGCACCTCGTCGCCCGACTGGAGCGTGGTGTCGCCCCGGGGCACGACGAGACGGTCGCCCCGCACCACCGCCACCACGACGGCATCGCGGGGGAAGTCAAGGTCGGCGATGGCCGTGTCGTTGGCCGGCGAGTCCTCGGCCAGGGTGATCTCGACCAGGTGGGCGGCGCCGCCCTGGAACTGGAGCAGGCGGACGAGCGAGCCCACCGAGACGGCTTCCTCCACCAGCGCGGTGAGCAACTGCGGCGTCGAGACCGACACGTCCACGCCCCAGCTCTCGTTGAAGAGCCACTGGTTCTTGGGATGGTTGACCCGGGCCACCACCCGGGGCACGGCGAACTCCTGCTTGGCCAGGAGCGAGATGACGAGATTGTCCTCGTCGTCACCGGTTGCCGCCACGACGACGTCCACCGTGGCCAGCCCGGCCGCGTCGAGCGAGGAGACTTCGCAGGCGTCGGCGGCGATCCAGGTGACGTCAAGGGTGGGCCGGAGGCGCTCGACGAGGTCGGGATCCTGCTCGAACACCAGCACCTCGTGCCCGTTCTTCTTGAGATCGGAGGCGATGGAGGTGCCGACGCTGCCGGCGCCGGCGATGGCGACTCTCACGAGCCCGCGTCCAAGTGGTGCCCGACACCGCCGCCCAGCGTCCAGTCGAGCTCCTTGCGCGTGTCGTCCAGCACGGCCAGGTGCAGCACGTCGCCCTCCTGGCCGACGAGCTCACGGGCGTCGAGGCGCGGTGCTCCCGAGCGGGTGACGGCGATGAGCGAGACGCGGCCGGGGATCTCGATGTCGCGCAGCGGCCGCCCGGCCCAGGCCTCGGGGAGCGAGCGGTCGAAGAGAGAGAGCCGCCCGCTGGCGTCGGACCAATCGCCCGGCGACTCCTCGGGGAGCAGGCGCCGACGCACCTGGTCGATGGTCCACGTCACCGTGGCCACGGTCGGGATGCCGAGACGCTGGTAGATCTCGGCCCGCCGGGGGTCGTAGATGCGGGCCACCACGTGGGGGATCTTGTAGGTCTCCCGGGCGATGCGCACGGTCAAGATGTTGGTGTTGTCGCCGCTGGTGACGGCGGCCAGCGCTCCGGCCTCGTGCGCTCCCGCCTTCTCGAGGTCGTCGCGGTCGAAGCCCGAACCGACGATGCGGGGTCCGTCCCAGTCCTTCAGGCGCCTGAATGCCCGCGGCGACCGGTCCAAGACGGCCACCGAGTGGCCCTCCTTGCTCAAGAGGACGGCCAGACCTGAGCCCACCCGGCCGCAGCCGACGACGATGACGTGCACGGCCACAGTGCAACACGCCCGTCCGGGTCATGCAAAGGCGGTCCGAGAGGGGCGGGGGATTGCTTCTAACGTGTGGCGGTGGCCAGCCCGACGACGTCGACCCCGTCGTCTTCCGAGCATCCCGATGCGGTCGCGAAGCCCGCCCACTCCCGGCCGACCGTGCCGCTGCCAGGGCCGGCCGCCGCAGCGATTCCCGAGTCGCGCCGGTATCGGCTGAAAAATCTTCTGCTCGGACCGCCGCTGGTCACCGAGCAGCTGGCCTCGGAGCGCCTGAGCAAGCCGACCGCCCTGGGCGTGCTCTCGCCCGACTGCATTTCGTCCTCGGCCTACGGCACCGAGCAGATGCTGACCCAGCTGGTGCCCTACGTCGGCCTGGCCGCCTTCACCCTCGTGGTGCCGATCACCCTGGCCATCATCGGCGTCCTGTTCTTCGTGACCCTCTCGTACCTCGAGGTGATCCAGCTCTACACCAAGGCGGGCGGGTCCTACGTTGTGGCGCGGGACAATTTCGGCCCGCGCGTCGCGCAGATCGCGGCGGTGGCGCTTCTCATCGACTACACGGTGACCGTCGCCGTGCAGACCTCCGCCGGGACGGCCGCACTCACAAGCGCCGTGCCCAGCCTGGCCAACACGTTCGACACCGTCACCATCACGGTGGCCGTCATCCTCGTCCTGCTCTACGGCAACCTGCGCGGCATCCGCGACGCCGGCAGCTTCTTTGCCATCCCCACCTACTTCTTCATCTTCTCGCTCGGCTCGGTGATCGTCGTCGGCTTCGTCAAGGAGGCCTTGGGCCAGCTGCACCAGATCCCCCTGCCCCCCTCGAACGAGGTGTTCGGAGGGAGGATCGGGACACCTGGATCGGGCTGGCTCATGGGGCTCGCCTTCATTTCGTTGCTGCGCTCCTTCGCCAACGGCGGTTCGTCGCTCACCGGCCTCGAGGCGATCTCCAACGGGGTGAGCAGCTTCCAGAAGCCCGAGGCCAAGAACGCCCGCCAGACACTCGTCGTGATGAGTACCACGCTGGGATGCCTCGTCCTCGGGGTGACGCTGCTGGCCAAGTGGACCCACGCCGTGCCCTTCCAGACCGGGAGCCCCACGGTGGTGTCCCAGGAGGTCAAGGCGGTCTTCGGGACGAGTCCGGTCGGCCACGTCGGCTTCTACGTGGTGCAGCTGGCCACCATGCTGATCCTCTACACGGGCGGGAACACCAGCTTCAACGGCTTCCCGTACCTGGCCAGCTTCGTGGCGGGTGACGCATTCTTGCCCCGCCAGCTGACCCGGCGTGGGCACCGCCTGGCCTTCTCGAACGGGATCCTGGTGCTCACGGGGGTGGCGCTGGCTCTCGTCCTCGTCTACCGGGCCTCGGTCAACGGACTGGTCGCCCTCTACGCCATCGGCGTCTTCACCGGGTTCACCATGGCCGGCTCGGGCATGGTCAAACACCACCTCACCGCGCGCGAGGGCCATTGGCGACGGAGCATCGTCATCAACGGATTCTCGGCCTTCCTCTCCCTCACGGTCGTCCTGATCTTCGCCGTGGCCAAGTTCAAGGAGGGCGCGTGGCTGATCGTGGTCGTGGGGCCGCTCCTCTACATCGGGCTCATCCGGCTGCACCACCAGTACGTGGAGGAGGCAGAGCTGCTCGAGACCGGCGTGGTCGAGGTGTCCGAGACCCCCATCCTGCGGCGCCACGTGGTGGTGGTCCTCGTCGACCGGCTCGACGCCGCCACCGCCCGGGCGTTGCAGTACGCCCGCACCCTGGCTCCCGACGACCTGCGGGCGGTGCACTTCGACATCGACACCAAGGCGGCCCGCGAGCTCGAGCAAGAGTGGGGGCGGCTCGGCCTGTCCCGGCTGCCGCTCGACATCATCGAGTGTCCGGACCGGCGGTTGGGCCGGGCCGCGGTCGAGCTGGTGGCCGACGCCACGCTCGACGGCGACACCGAATGCACGGTGCTCCTGCCCCGGCGCGCCTTCGCCCGGGGCTGGCAGCGCTTCCTGCACGACCGCACGGCGGACAAGATCGCGGCCGTCCTGGGTCAGGTGCCACATGTGAGCGCCACGATCGTGCCGTTCAACGTGGCGGGCCACTACGGCGACCAGGTACGTCGCTACGGCCGCTCGGTCCAGGAGCGGGCGCGCCGGGGCGAGCTCGACGCCGAGGTCATCGACGCCGAGGGCCGCACCGGTCTCGACCGCCAGGGCCGGCGTGACGGGCCGAGGCGGCCCGCCGCGGTGCTGGCGGCCGACCAGACGTTGGCCCAGCGGGCCGGCGCCACCACCCCGATCGCCACGGTGGTGCCGCGCCAGCGGGTGCGGGTGGCCGGCCGGGTGAAGTCGGTCCGGGTGCAACCGAGGGCGGGGACCCAGAATCTCGAGTGCGTGCTGAGCGACGGGACGGGCGGACTGCTCCTCGTCTTCCAGGGCCGGCCCAAGATCGCCGGCATCGACCCCGGAGCGCGCCTGGTGGCCGAGGGCATGGTCGGGACATGGGGCCGGCGGCCCGCCATGCTCAACCCGTCGTTCGAGCTGGTGCAGGGGGCGCCGGCCGACCCGGCCGAAGGCTGAGAGCGCGCCAAGGCCCCTCCGACGCACGAAAACCGAATGAAATTGCCCCTGGGGGCGCCCAGTCGCTAACGTCCCGACGGCCCGGAAACGGGTGCGCCGGGTCGGCGCGCTCCCCGACCGGACTCACGACATCGACCAACACGGTGCCGACCGCTGCCGCACCGGGGGAGCACGGCGGCTCCGCCCACTCCTCGCAGGACCTGAAGAAGAAGAAAGGGCACACCGGGAATGATCAATCTCCTCGCAGCCGACGGTGGCTATCAGGCCTTCCGCCTCGGCGGGACTGACAAGACCTGGCTCTACATCTGCCTGGCCGCCGGGATCGTGGGCATCGCGGCCGGCCTGCTGCTGGCGCGCAACGTCCTCGCGGCCGACCAGGGCACGCTGAAGATGAAGGAGATCGCCCAGGCGGTCCAGGAGGGGGCCGAGGCGTTCCTGGCCCGCCAGTTCCGGGCCATCGTCATGATCATCATCCCGCTGGCCATCCTCATCTTCTTCACAGCGACCAAGGTGGTGAAGCCCGACGGCGGCATCGCGCTCGAGCTTCCAGCAGGACGGCCTGTACCGGGTCATCTGCTTCCTCTTCGGGGCCGCCTTCTCCGGCCTCACCGGCTTCATCGGCATGAGCATCGCCGTGCGGGGCAACGTCCGCACCGCTGCGGCCGCCTCGAAGGGTGGCGGCATGGCCGACGCCCTGCGGGTGGCCTTCCGCACCGGCGCCGTCACCGGCATGCTCTGCGTGGGGCTCGGCCTGGCCGGCGCCACCGCCATCGTCCTGATCTTCCAGAACTCCGCGACCGCGGTCCTGATCGGGTTCGCGTTCGGCGCCTCGTTGCTGGCGCTCTTCATGCGTGTCGGCGGCGGCATCTTCACTAAGGCGGCCGACGTCGGCGCCGACCTGGTGGGCAAGGTGGAAGCGGGAATCCCCGAGGACGACCCTCGCAATGCGGCGACGATCGCCGACAACGTGGGCGACAACGTGGGCGACTGCGCCGGCATGGCCGCCGACCTCTTCGAGTCCTACGAGATCACCATCATCTCGTCGTTGATCCTCGGATACTCGGCCTTCAGGACGATCGGTCACAACCCCACCGCCGCCGTCCTCTATCCCCTCATTGTGCCGGCGATCGGCATTTTCGCGTCGCTGATCGGCATTCTGGTAGTGCGCTATCGCACCAGGGACAAGACCGCGCTGTCCGCCATCAACCGGGGCTTCTGGCTGTCCGCTCTGCTGACGGTGATCGGTGCCTTCCTGGTGGCTCAGTACTACGTGCACGACCTCAAGGTCTTCTGGGCCGTGCTGACGGGGGTCATCCTCTCGCTGGTGGCCAGCCAGATCACCGAGCAGTTCACCTCCACCGAGCGTGGACCGGTGAAGGAGATCGCCGCCTCGGCGCGCACCGGGCCGGCCACCACCGTGCTGGCGGGCATCTCCATCGGCCTCGAGTCCTCCGTCTGGGCGATCATCGCCATCGCCATCGCCATCGGTGTGGCCATCGGGCTCGGCGACGGCAACATCGAGCTGACCTTCTACCTGATCGCCCTCATCGGCATCGGCCTGCTGGCCACGGCCGGCATGGTGGTGTCCGAGGACAGCTTCGGCCCGGTGTCGGACAACGCGGCGGGTATCGCCGAGATGTCGGGCGAGTTCACCGGTGACGCCGAGCGCATCATGGTGAGTCTCGATGCCGTGGGCAACACGACCAAGGCCATCACCAAGGGTGTGGCCATCGGCTCGGCCGTCATTGCCTCGGTCGCCCTCTTCGCGTCATTCATCGAAACGATCGGGCAACAGATCCCCAGCCTCCATGCCACGGGATCCAAGCTCTTCAGCGTGATCCAGATCAATGTGGCCAACCCGACCACGTTCATCGGACTGCTGATCGGCGGTTCCATCGCCTTCCTCTTCTCGTCGCTGGCCATCCGGGCCGTGGGCCGCTCGGCAGGAACCGTCGTGCTCGAAGTGCGGCGCCAGTTCCGCGAGCACCCAGGGATCATGGACTACACCGAGAAGCCGGAGTACGGGCGGGTGATCAGCATCTGCACGGCGGCCGCCCAGCGCGAGTTGGCCACGCCGGCGCTCCTGGCCATCCTCACGCCGGTCATCGTCGGATTCGGCATCAACTATCTGGCCCTGGGGGCCTTCCTCGCCGGCACCATCCTGACCGGCCAGCTTCTCGCCAACACGCTGTCGAACTCGGGTGGCGCCTGGGACAACGCGAAGAAGTACATCGAGGACGGCAACGAAGGCGGCAAGGGCTCCGAGGCCCACAAGGCCGCAGTGATCGGCGACACCGTGGGCGACCCCTTCAAGGACACGGCCGGCCCGGCGCTCAACCCGATGATCAAGGTCATGAACCTGGTGTCACTGCTCATCCTCCCGGCCGTGATCACGCTGCGGCACAACTCTGGTGCCCGCCTGGCCATCGCCGGGGTGGCGCTGGTCGTCCTGTTGGCGGCACTGGCCTTCTCGAAGCGGTCCGGCGAGGCCATGGACTCGGATGCGGGCGTCGATTCGACCACGGCCGCTGCGGCGCCGGTTGCCTCGGTCGATTGACCTGGTCAGGCACCCAGTAAGGCGTACATTGACGGGGTCGCCCTCTTCGGGCGCTCTTGACAGGCGGGTGGGATGCCCGCACTCTGTGGCTCATCATGCCCTCTGATCTCCCGCTCCAACCCACCCTCCACGGGGTGAGCCATGGGTAAGGCACTCGTCATCGTCGAGTCGCCGGCCAAGGCCCGCACCATCAGCGGGATGCTCGGCCCCGACTTCATCGTCGAGTCCTCGGTCGGGCACATCCGCGATCTCCCACGCGGGGCGGACGAGGTCCCGGCCGCGTACAAGGGCGAGTCGTGGGCGCGCCTCGGCGTCGACGTCGACAACGGCTTCAAGCCGCTCTACGTCGTCTCTGCGCCGAAGAAGTCGGTGGTGGCCAACCTGAAGAAGCTCCTCAAGGGAGCCGACGAGCTCTACCTGGCGACGGACGAAGACCGCGAGGGCGAGTCGATCGCGTGGCATCTCTCGGAGGTGCTGTCGCCGACCGTGCCGGTGAAGCGGATGGTGTTCCACGAGATCACGCCGGCGGCGATCGCCCGGGCCGTCGACGAGTGGCGCGACCTCGACCGCCGCCTGGTCGACGCCCAAGAGGCTCGGCGCATTCTCGACCGCCTCTACGGCTACGAGGTGTCCCCCGTCCTCTGGCGCAAGGTCATGCCCCGCCTGTCCGCCGGCCGGGTGCAGAGCGTGGCCACCCGGATGGTGGTCGAGCGCGAGCGGGCCCGCATGCGGTTCCGCTCCGCTTCCTGGTGGGGGATCGACGGTACGTTCGCCAACGCGGCCGCACCGGCAGGTTTTGGCGCCGCCTTGATCAGCCTCGGTGGGACGACCCTCGCCACCGGGAAGGACTTCGACGAGCAGGGAGCCCAGACCGGCAAGAGCGAGGTCCGTGTCCTGGGTGAGGAGGAGGCAACCTCGGTGGCGGGCGCGCTGCCGGGGGAGAGCTTCACCGTGAGTTCGGTGACCGAGCGCCCCTTCCGGCGCTCGCCGGCGCCGCCCTTCATGACCTCGACGCTGCAGCAGGAGGCGGGGCGCAAGCTCCGCTTCAGTGCGCAGCGGGCCATGCAGGTGGCCCAGCGCCTCTACGAGCAGGGCTTCATTACGTACATGCGCACCGACTCGACCACGCTGTCGGACCAGGCGCTCACCGCGGCGCGCAGCCAGGCCCGAGAGATGTACGGGGACGCCTTCGTGCCCGACGCGCCGCGGCGTTACGAGCGCAAGGTCAAGAACGCGCAGGAGGCCCACGAGGCCATCCGCCCGGCCGGCGAGACCTTCCGCACCCCGAATCAGGTCGGGCGTGCACTCTCGGGGGACGAACTGCGTCTCTACGAGTTGATCTGGATGCGCACGGTGGCTTCACAGATGAACGACGCCACGGGGACCAGCGCGGAGCTGCGGCTGGTGGCCGACGTACCGACGGGCCTGGCGGCCGGTCAGCAAGCCGAATTCTCCGCCAGCGGCCGGGTGATCACGTTCGCCGGCTTCCTCCGCGCCTACCAGGAGGGTCGGGACGAGGACGACCCCGACACCGACAGCGCGGAAGAGATGGTGCTGCCCCCGCTGCGCGAGGGCGACCGGGTCGAGGGCACCGCATTCGTGCCCGGCTCGCACTCCACCCAGCCCCCGGCGCGCTACACGGAGGCATCACTGGTCAAGGCGATGGAAGAGCTCGGCGTGGGGCGGCCCTCCACGTACGCCAGCGTCATTTCGACCATCCTCGACCGGGGCTACGTGTGGAAGAAAGGGACGGCGCTCGTCCCCAGCTTCACCGCATTCGCGGTGGTCGGCCTGCTCGAGCGTTACTTCACCAACCTGGTGGACTACGGGTTCACCGCGTCCATGGAGGACGACCTCGACGGGATCGCGTCGGGCAGCGGGGAGGCCCTGCCCTGGCTGACCCGTTTCTACTTCGGCAGTGATGCGCCGGGCGCCATGGTCAGCGACGGCTCGGAAGTGGACACCCTCGGGCTGAAGGCCACGGTGGCGACCCACCTCAGTGAGATCGACGCCCGCGAGATCAACTCGATCCCGCTCGGCCTGGGCAGCGACGGTGAGCCGATCGTGGCCCGAGTGGGCCGCTACGGGCCCTACCTGCAGCGCGGTGAGGACCGGGCTTCGATCCCCGACGACCTGGCTCCCGACGAGCTCACGATCGCCCGGGCCGAGGAGATCCTCGCCGCGCCCTCCAACGACCGTGTGCTCGGCACCCACCCCGAGAGCGGGCTCGACGTGCAGGTGAAGGCCGGGCGCTTCGGGCCCTACGTGCAGGTGGGGGAGCTGACCGAGGGCGGGGAGAAGCCGCGGACGGCCTCGCTGTTCTCCGCCATGGACCCGGCCACGCTGACGTTCGAGCAGGCGCTGGAGCTGCTGCGCATTCCCCGGACCATCGGGACCGATCCCGAGACCGGGGAGGACGTCGTCGCCCACAACGGCCGCTTCGGCCCCTACCTCAAGCGGGGCTCGGACACGCGCAGCCTGGCCAGTGAGGAGCAGTTGCTCACGGTCACGCTGGACGAGGCCAAGGCCCTCTTCGCCCAGCCCAAACAGCGGCGGGGCCGGGCGTCCGCCGCTCCGCTCCGCGAGCTCGGCACCGACCCGACGACCAACCTGCCCGTGGTGGTCAAGGAGGGCCGCTTCGGCCCGTACGTGACCGACGGCACCACCAACGCCAGCCTGCGCAAGGGCGACGAGGTCGAGTCGATCGACATGGACCGGGCTTCCGAGCTCCTGGCCGAGCGCCGCGCCGCCGGCCCGTCGACCCGCAAGAAGAAGTCGGCGACCAAGAAGGCGCCGGCCAAGAAGAAGGCGTCGGCGAAGAAGGCCACCGCCAAGAAGAGCGCGGCGAAGAAGACGACGGCCAAGAAGGCGTCCGCCACGAAGGCGGCGGGCGCTCAGGCCGATCCGGACGGGTCGCCCACCATGAAGGCAGCTTCGAGCGAACCGTTCTGACATGGCGGCCCGAGGACGTCTCCTCGCGCTCGAGGGCATTGACGGGAGCGGCAAGTCGACCCAGGCCCGGGCGCTGGCCGACGCACTCGGCGCCCGGCTGACCCACGAGCCAGGGGCCACGCTGCTGGGCCAGGCGTTGCGCCGGATTCTGCTCGATCCCGACGAGCCGGTTCTGGCACCGCGCACCGAGGCGCTCCTCATGGCGGCCGACCGGGCAGAGCACGTGGCGACCGTGGTGGAGCCGGCACTGGCCGCGGGGACCTGGGTGGTCAGCGACCGCTACTCGGGCTCGACCATCGCCTACCAGGGCTACGGCCGCGGCCTGCCGGCCGACGAGTTGGCGACCCTGGTGGCGTTCGCGGCGGGCGGGCTGGCCGCCGACCTCTCGATCCTGGTCGACGTGGAGGTGGACATGGCGGCGGTCCGACTGTCGGCTGCCGGTGCGGGGGATCGCCTCGAACTCCTGGGCACCGACTTCGCGTCGCGGGTACGCGAGGGATTCCTGACCCAGGCCGTGGCCGATCCCGAGCACTGGCTCGTGGTGGACGGCACGGAGGACGTGGCCGCGCTGACGGCGCATATCGTCGAGGCCGTGCACGAGCGGCTCGGCGACCCACCCACCATGGTCCGGTGAGCGAAGAACGTCCGGTCCCGTCCCTGTTCTCCGGGGTGATGGGCCAGGAAGAGGCGGTGGCCGCGCTCCGCGCCGCCGCCCAGAACCCGGTGCACGCCTACCTCTTCGTCGGTCCCTCGGGCAACGGCGGGCTGGTTGCGGCCTCGGGTTTTGCCGCCGCCCTCCTTTGCCCCGACGGGGGCTGCGGGACGTGTCCGACCTGCCGGGCCGCGCTGACCGGGACGGCACCCGACCTGCACGTGATCCGGCGCAGCGGCGCCACCGTCAACAAGGAAATGATGCGCCAGGTGGTGAACCTGGCCCATCACCGCCCGCTGGTGTCGGCCCGCCAGGTGATCGTGGTGCACGACATGCACCTGGTGCAGGACAGAGCACCCGTCCTCCTGAAAGCGCTCGAGGAGCCGCCGGGTGACACCGTGTTCGTCCTCCTGGCCGACGAGATGAATAACGACCTGGTGACGATCGCCAGCCGCTGCGTCACGGTGCCGTTCCCGCAGGTGCCGCGAGAGGTGCTGCTGCGCTGGCTCGAGGACGCCGGCGTCGCGCCGGAGCTGGCGACGGCGGTGACCGACAGCAGCGGAGGCAACCCGGAGCGGGCCCGGGTGATGGTCGAGGATCCCGACGTGGCGGCGCGGGTGGCACTGTGGTCGTCGGTCCCCGACGCCCTGACCGGGTCGGGCTCCACGGCGGCGCTGCTGGTCCACGAGGTCCTCGAGTCGGCCGACCGCGCCGTGGAGCCGTTGCGGGTGGCCCACCAGCGCCAGCTCGAGACGCTGACCGAGGCGGCCAAGGAGATGGGCGAGCGGGGTTTGCCGGGGCGCAAGGAAATTATGGACCAGTTCGGGCGGGAGGAGCGCCGCTTCCGGGTGGACGCTCTGCGCGCGGGACTGGGCGTGTTGGCCCGGACATACCGGACGCAACTGGGCGGGGTCGTGCGGGGTGGAGCGGCGGGTGTCGGCGACCAGGACGTGCGGGCAGCCGCGGCGGCCGTCGACCTCATCACGGAGGTGACTCAGGCCCTACCCCGGAACCCCAACGAGTCGCTGTTGCTGCAGTCGCTCTTCGTCCGCTTGGCCGCACTGGCGGCCTGAGGTGGGCGCCCGCCAGACGGGTCAACGAACGAGCACCTGGCGGGATGTCCGAGACCACCAGGGCGACCCGACCCCGCGACGGCCTGACCTACACTGTCCCTCCTGGTCAGGCCGGGCGACTCCTCAGGGAGACGTCAGGTCTCCGACCGGCCTGGGTAGCTCAGTCGGTAGAGCAGCGCACTCGTAATGCGCAGGTCGTCGGTTCGAATCCGACCTCAGGCTCCAGTTCGGAGCGCAGATGCGCAGTTCTCCGCACCGATGCGCGTGCGGCAGTCAGATCTCAGATGGCCTGAGTGACCAACTGCTCACTGCATCCCGGCGCAGCGCCCAAGTACGCGACGATCTCTTCGTCGGCAAGTCCGTGCATCTCGCGCAGACCTGTAATGAGCACCTTCAGATACGCAATGCTCGGAGCATCGATCTCGGCCGAGACCATCGACCACGGAGAGGTGAGGCTCAGCACCGGAACACCCTCGAGAGGAGCTAGGCAAAGCACATTCTCGTAGCGACGACTCCCAAGTTGGTGGGTCACGCCGGGGGCCAGGTCGTCGGGCCCGAGCTCGATCGGGACGCTCAGGCGACCGTTCTCTTGGGCGACGATGTCTTCAAATTGCTCCCATCCGATCAGATAGGCCCGGGCATGGCTAAATGCACCCGGCGTTCCATCGGTGTCGACGAAGCATGGAGAGCCGCTCCAGAGCTTCGAAGTCCCAGCGAAGTAGAGCTGATGCGGGAGTGCCATCCCCATATCCGCCCGAGGAGGCCTCTTGTCACGAGCGCCCCCATGTGAATGCGAACCCCCAGGTGGGCGGCCGCCCGTTATGTATCGCATAAAGCGGGCCTCACAGAGGTTCGAGCCGTACGCGGCGTACCACACGAGTCGTTCGGACATGCTGAGTTCAGTCTGGCTCAATCGCACGGATCACCACGGGTCCCCAATTCAAAACTCTCCGGTGAGAGTTCGGCGCCTCGAATTGGGAGATGTCGTGGTCGTCGGCGGTGAACACGGCGAGGCGCACGGCTCAGCGAGGAGCCCGCTTCTCATGCGTCATGCTTCGGAGCGTCTCTCTCGACGTCGAGCGCCTTGCCGTAGGCGAGCTCTGCGACGACTGAGCTGCCCTAAGCAGACAGGCGGGCACCTCCGGCCGATCGGTCGCGGCTGGCGTTGCCAAATGGAGAGGTCTCGAATGGAAACAGACGCATCAAATGGGTGTGGATTGAGCGGGAAGAGTTCATTTGGTGCTTTCGGGTGCACAATTGTAAAGGATCTGCAAGTGAAAACAGAGCCCTCTCGCTTCAGATGCCGCATCGATGGCGTACTCACCTCGTCGACGCTTTTGGTTCTCGACGCTTCCTGCGCGCCGCTCACGGTCTCCCGCCCTTCGATTCCTTGTCCGCCGGACCAAGACATCGTCAATACGGGGGAACCGGTGCGTTCGTCAGGCCCAAGCAGCCCGAGCGAACCTGGTGTGTGACCTGGGCGGATCTCTCGACAGGCTATCGAGGCCATGGCATCATCGTGTCCCCGAGGAGGACGAAGGGTTTCGGGGGGGAGTTTGCATGAGCAAAAGGGCGAAGTGCCGACATGACAGCGACCCCATTTCCCTCTACCTGCCGGTGAGGTGCTGGAACATTGCACGACCGGAGGTGTGCCGATGAGACTCCGGTCGCAGAGCGTCGACTCGAGTTTGCCCGCGGGCACCGTTACGTTCCTCTTCACTGACATTGAGAAGTCCACACAACTTCTTCGACAGCTACAGGAGGAGCAATACAAACTCCTCCAGGATCGGCACCAGGAGATTCTGCAAAAGAACGTTTCGGACAACCGTGGAGCGCTTGTCGACGCGGAAGGTGACGGGCTCTTCTTCGTTTTTCCGAGCGCACGCTCGGCACTCGCCGCCTGTGTCGCGGGACAGGCGGCTCTGGCAGCGGAACGATGGCCCAACGGAGTCACCGTCACAGTCCGCATGGGTCTTCACACCGGAGAGGCCTCGCCGAGGAACGGAAAGTACGTGGCGTTGGCCGTCAATCAAGCGGCGCGGGTCAAAGCAGAGGCTCAGGGTGGCCAGATCCTCGCGTCGCAGGCGACTGCGGTCGCTGCTGCCGAGGCTTTACCAGGTGCGACGTCACTCAAGGACCTCGGGCAATTCACGTTGAAGGACTTCGCAGTTCCCGTTCAGCTGTTCCAGGTATGCCATCCGTCTCTCCGACACGACTTCGAGGTCGCTCCCGTATCGTCGGCAGACGTCGAACAAAAGACCGACGGTCGCCGAGAGAGCCCGGTGGTCAAGACAGCTTCTCCGGAAGTCGTGACCTCGTACCGGAGCGCGGGCGCCCCTCTGGGAACGTTCCGGGTCCCTGGAGACATCCATGTGCACATCGACGGTGGAAGCAACATGGCCGCCATTTTCGAGACGCTGGTCGATCTCGAAGGAGCCTCTGAGGACGGACCCGCCCGCTTTCCCATGAAATTCAACCGAATCCTGCGGTACTCCGGCGGCCCGCAGCGCGAGGACCGAGCCTTCGCGCAGACGTACCGGTACCATACGCCTGGTACCGGACCGCGCGAAGTGTTCGACACGTTCAGCACGATGCGTCTGACCAACGGAACGGACCTGGAGGCCGACGGGGTCGACTCGTTGACCCGAATCCTGGTGGCGATGGCGGACTGGTCAGGCGCGGTGGTCGAGCTCGAACGGGTGATCGGTGTGTTGCAACCCGGCGGCACATGGCAAGAAGCGAGCCCCGTGAGGATCCCCGATCCAGACGCGCTGCGGTCGGGACCGCTCCAGGAATTCCACCGGTTGGCGACCAGCCCGATTGAAATCCACCACTCGATTGATTTCCCCAAATCCGAAGATCCCGCGGACGGGAGCGCCGTTCTGACGGTCGACCGGTTGCCGACATGGCCGAACCTCGGTGGGTGGTTCTTGTTCGACAAGGGCGAATCGTGGTCATACCGCTCGAGCGAGTTCGTGGATCGGTCAGGCGAGTACCGCTATGCCGCCTCCGTGGGGCAGAAAAGACTGCTCCAGTTCCTCGTGGACCTCGGCTATTCGTATGAGCTCCACACGCTCGTCGAGCAGGTCCTCGGCATCTGGCGGGGTGGCAGGCAGCCCTCCGACGACCGCAGTTCGGTTCCCGCACTCGGCGAATGGGAGATGTCTTGTCCGCCCAATGGGCATTTCTGGGTCATCGCAGCGAACTTCTTCGGCGATCGGAACCCTGACGTACGGCGCGCCATGGTGACGAACTTGAGTCAGGACGTCACTTACACGTACTTCCTCAACACCTACGCCGACGTCCTGCGACTGAACCGGCTTGCTCGTGATTTGGAAAGCGATCTCATCGCGAGGGGAAAGACTGCTGATTCGGCACGGCGAGCCGTGGGGACGCGGGTGCGCTGCGTACTCCTGACGTCCGAGCTGAGTGTCGACGACCGGCTGAAACGGTTGCTGGTGGACGACTACTTCCTCTGTCCCTCGCACGCCGCCATGGGCGGATACCGGCTGGACTCCTCGGGATTTTCGGGCGAGCGAATCGACGAGGACGAGTATGAGTACCTCGTCGAGGCCCTGAACCCGTTACTCGATGCCAAGATCTGCGGTCTGTTCTCGTCGTCCGACGAGTCGTGGGCGAGTAAATCGACGCACAAGGCCGTCGTCTGCACCGACCTGGAGGAAACGGGGGTCGACCAGGAGCAGGGCGCCTGGCGATCAATGATCGCGGCATACGATCGAATTGTCGCCCGGCAGATCAGCACACATGGGGCGAGGTGCGTCGTTGTTCGCCCGGTCCGCAACGGCTACCTGCTCGTCTTCGATGAGCCCAAGGAGGCGGCCGAATGGGCAAGACGGCTTCAATTCGACGTGCAGTGGCGGAATGAAGCGATTGCTCTGAAGGGCAGCGGGGAGTTGCCGATCCCGGTGCACAACATCGCGCTCGGCCATGGGTCCGTGACCCGAATCCTTCGAGCGCACGGTCACGACTATGTGGGCGGGTGCATCGACGAGTGCATTCGGCTCGCCGACGCCCTTCGCGGGGGGAAGATCGCGATGTCGAGGATCTTCGCCGACCAGTACGAAGCCAACGTCGGCAAGCGCGAATCTGCGGCCGGTACGAACATCGTCTCGGAGGAGGGACTCGGCGAGCTGAGACTCCTCGAGTGGCCCCAGTCAGTCGTCTGAGGGCCGCGTGCTGCCCTCCTCCACCCAGGAAGGCAGAGTGACCGCCTCGAGCGCCGCCTCCGCCTCTGCCAGAAGAACCTTTTCAGCCTCGGAGTAGATCCGGCTTGCCTCTTCAGGTGAGTCGGCGATGCTCGTGATGCCTATCTGCCCGCACTCCGTGATGGAGCTGATCATGTGGAAGACCACGCCGCTCTGGCGCGACTGATCGAAGTGTAAGCCGCGCCGAGCGACGATGTCGAAGACGTCATCGATTGCGAGCGCTCGCAGGGCAGACGACTCGAGGTGATCCGACGCCACCAGGTACTTAGGGGTACCGTTCGGCGCGCAATAGGTGCCCGAGTCGCTGTCGAAGGATCCGTTTGTCAGAAACTGCAGCGTGAGGAATGGGTGTGTCGTGCCCCCCTTGCGGAGGTTGAGTTCTATCGCGTACGCCTTCCATGACTGGTCCGGTTGGCGAATAACGACGAAGTCGATGGCAAAGCGACCGAGCACACCCTCTCGGGCGAGACGGTCCGCGATCCGCTTCGCGGGCTCGATGATCTGGGCTGCATACGCCGGATCGGCCGGAAACTGACAGCCGAGGTAGCTCTGTCCCTTCGGGCCACCGAGGATCTGGTCGTGCGTCGACAGGACGTCCACCCCACCAAGTGGAGTCACCCTTAGCTGGACGCTGGGGCTCAGCACCTCGCCGAGAAGCATCTCCTCGATGATTCCCCCACGCTCTTCCAACTTTTCCATGTAGGACTCGACTGAGGTGTCGCGGCTCTCGAGCGCCATGGAGGCGACCCGAACCTCGAGCTCCGAGCTCTCGTTCGCCGAGCCCGGGGGAGGGAGATTGGCCAGGTCGATCTGGGCGTTCCCCTGACCGGACACCCCTTCATTGAGCTTCACGATCGCCGCCTTGATCTCGGGGTCGGTCGCGCGCATTTCGGTCAACGCACCCACCAGGTCGTTGATGGACCTCAGGTCCTCCACTCCTGCGGGATGCGGAACGCCCACTTCGGCGAAGAGTCGACGGCACCCAGTCTTCGTACCAAGGTGAAAGTGCCTGGGGTCCGCTCCGAATACCGGTATGCCCAACGCCAGAGCAACGTCGCGCTCGAGGGTGGTCGTGTTGTAGGGCACCAAGTGTGAGAGGGCGGGGTCAGGGATCAGCGATCTGATCCGCCGAAGGAGCCGCGGTCTCTCCAACAACTTGGTACTCAGCGGCTTATCCGAGGAATCGTTGACTGCGATCAGAGTCAGGCGATCGCGAGCATGGCTCGGGATGACTCCGGGGAGCAGCGACAGGTAGTACTCGATGATGCTCGGGGCAATCGTCTGAGAGGTGATGTAGATGAGTTTCAGGCGCGGTTGCCGCAATAAGAAGAGCATGAAGAGAAACCGCTCTTCGTATGCCTGCAACAGCGCGCCCGAGCGCTCGCCGATGCGGTCGACCGTCACGCTCGGGAGGATGACGACTGACTCCTCTTCCTCGTGTTGGCCGATGGCCTCCCACACCCCGGGCATCGCGAGCTGAAGCTGGTCGTACATTTCGTATCTTGTCGCCTCGTCGAGCGCATGGAGCGCGACTCCCTCGTCAGACTCCGCGTGCCTGCGACGATGCGTCCCGCTGGCCGGATCCCGTTCTTGCTCCAAGGCCCCTCCTCCATCAGGTACGGCGGACACTCTACGGCTTCTACTCGGCGTCCGACTCCGAACATTGATGAGGGCGTGATCGTTTTCACGAGGGGCCTCGTTGTTTGCGGGCTGGCGACGCCGAGCAGATGGTTGGTTGCATCCCGAGCTCTCGGAGGTCTCGGCACCGCGTTCGTATCTTCCGGCGCTCTGTCCGTCCTCGAGATCACCTTCGAGGGGGTCGAGAGCGAAACACGGCGCTGAGCATCTGGGGGGGGATAGCCGGCAACGAGACTCCCGAGCCAGAGCTCCAGCGTGAGCTCAGACGGGTACAGAACAACACGCGGCTGTAGCCTGCAAACGGAGAAACCGGAGGCCGAACTGTGCCTGCAGAATTATTCCAGCGCCATCAGGTCATCGACGTCGACACCCACCTGACCGAACCGCCCGACCTGTGGACGTCCCGGGTGTCATCGAAGTGGGGCGAGGCCGTGCCGCACGTGAAGAACGTGCGCGGGACGGACTACTGGGTGGCCGGGGGCACCTTTCTCAACGCACCTGGCAATACGGCGATCGCGGGCTGGCCGGACTACGTGCCGGACGGGCCTCGGACATACGACGAAATTCCGCCGTCGGCCTACGACGCCAATGCTCGGCTCGTGCACATGGACGATGAGGGCATTTATGCACAGGTCCTCTACCCCAACGTCGCTGGATTCGGATCGGCGTACTTCCTGAAGCTCGGCGATCGCGAACTGGTGACGGCATGCGTGCGTGCCTACAACGACTTCCTCGTCGACTGGGCGTCGGCCGACCCGGCGCGGCTGATCCCTGTGATGTCCACGCCGTTCTGGGACCTGGATTTTGCCGTCGAGGAACTCGAGCGCTGTATCGCCAACGGTCACAAGGCGGTGAACTTCTGCAACCACCCCGAATCGCACGGCGAGCCGCCGCTCTCGGACCCGCATTGGGACCGACTCTGGGCAGCCGCCCAGGAGGCAGAGGTGCCCATCAGCTTCCATATCGGTGGCGGCGACATCACGGCGGCGTTCACCAATGATCCGCACCTGAGCTTTCAGGCCAAGTTCCCCAAGGTCTCCGCACTCATGATCATGGACAACATCGAGACGCTCGCCGACCTGATCTTCGGCGGCGTGTGCCATCGCTTCCCCGAACTGCGCTTCGTTTCGGTCGAATCGGGCGTCGGCTGGCTGCCCAGCGTGCTCGAGACATTCGATTGGCAGTGGGGCAACAGCGCGATCCGCGAGGCGCATCCCGGATACGACCTGTTGCCATCAGAGTATTTTCGGCGCCAGATCTACGGTTGCTTCTGGTTCGAAGAGCACGCCGCACGTGTTGCGATCGAGCGCTTCCCTGACAACATCCTCTTCGAGACCGACTTCCCACACCCCACGTGCCAGCATCCCGGACCAGCCAGTATCGGGGTGTCTCCCGGCGAGTATGCAACGAAGGCACTTGAAGGTCTCGAGGATGGCCTCGTCGCCAAGGTCTTGCACGACAACGCGGCGACGGTGTACAGCCTCTCCTGATTGGCCCTCGTCTCGAGGTTGTCGGCGCCTCGAGACGACACACCAAGGAGATCGGCGCCGCGCGGATGGCGCGCAGCGTTGCGAGCAGGATCGCGCATCCCGCGTCTTCGATCCTGTGACCTCATCGACTATTCGCTCGGCAGTGTTCCCCCGACCTCCAGGAGAAGGTCATCAAGTTGACGGCCGAGCGCCCACCCGACGTAGACGGCGAAGTGGATCACGAGCTCTTGCAGTTCCTCGAGGGTGAGTTCGCCGTTCCGCAACGCTGACTCAAGGTGAGCTCGGGCCTCAGATGCAACTCCTGCCGCGGCGCAGCAACAGATGCTGACGATCCTCCGGTCCCTTCTGGTGAGGTGCTCTTCCCTCGTCCAGATCTCTCCATAGAGGTAGTCGAGATAGGCGCTTCGGCGGAAGACCGTCGTAGGCGGGGGCGGTGGTTGGCCATGCACCGCACGGTATGCCGCGTGGCCTCGGGCGTGGCGCTCCTCCAGTGCCACGGGATCCGTCCACGGCACGAACTTGGTCGAGGGAATCTTCTCCCCTCGCTGCTCAGCGAGATTGGCTGTCGCCAGCGCGCCATGCATGCTGAGGACGGCCGCCTTGGGCCAACCCAGCTGTGTCGCGAAAAACAGGACGAACTCGTCGAACTCTTCGAGGCTGACGTCACCGCTGTTGAGGGCGGCCCAGACGTGAGTCTGGATGGGATAGTCCGAGCCCGTGAAACCCAGGCAAGACAAAGTGATCCACCGACGGTCGCGGGGGGTCAGCACCCCTCGACGCCACATTTCCCCAAAGACGAAGCCAATGACACCCGCGTCGATGTACGCCGAGGTGGGATCGGGACTGGGCGTCGTCATGATGTGCTCGTAGGCGGCCCGAGCAGCGGCCTGCCGTTCGTCTCGATCTGTCCAGATGTCCATATGGTCCTTTCTCAACGGTCGGCCGAGGTCTTGGCCGATCTCCGTCGGCCGGTTCTCACGCGGGATTCGTCGCCTTGAGCGCGGCGACCAGACCCCCGTCGACCCTGAGATCGCAGCCGCTCACGAACCTGGCTCGTGGGCCGGCCAGGAACTCGATCACGTCGGCGATGTCTGACGGACGACCGGGCAGTTCGGTTGAACCCCCATCGTCAGGCCCGTCAATCGGCGTCCGTCCCACGAGGCCTCGCTTGCCAGGATTGTCTCGTAACTCGAGCTGACCCATTGGCGTGTCGATGAGCCCAGGCGACAGAGAAAGGATCCGGGCTCCCCGAGCGCCCCATCGAGAGGCTGTCTTCTCACACAGTCTGACCACCCCGTGTTTCGCCAATGCATATGCGGTCCCCGGCTCGAGCCGAGATCCAAGCGCCAGCTCCAGTTTGGAGGTGATGTCCGGCGCAAGGGGTTCGTCGAGAACGGCCGCCACCCCAGGTGACACAGGGATCAGATGCGCAGCGATCGACGCGACGCAGATGACGACGGATCCGACTCGTGCTGACCCTTCGAGACCCTCGAGGAGCGCTGCGGTTCCAACGAGGTCGACTTGGAGGATGCTTTCAGCGTCCTCCATCGTCGGAGAGACTCCGGCGAGGTGCAGCAGTACGTCGAATCCCCCGAGGCCCTCGATCTGCCGCACCAGCCCATCGATCGATGCCTGTGAGCCCAGGTCCGCCAGCGCCAGCGTCGCCTCGGGCGCCAGGGTGCGAACCCTCTGGAGCGCTCGGTCGTCGATGTCAACGAGGAGGAGCTGGTTCTCTCGGAACCTCTCGACGCAGGCGAGGCCCATGCCTCCCGCAGCGCCCGTGATGACGGTGACGCTCACGGCTCACCGTCGACGTCGGTGGTCACTCGTTTGTCCAGTCTTTTGCATCGGCCTGCGTGAGCGAAGCGCCTGTACTTTAAGTCACTTGACTTGACCTGTAAAGGGGTGGTCTTATACATGAGGTGGTCAGATGACGTCGACGGCGACAATCCCTCTCTCGACCAAGGAGCAGATCGTCCTGGCGGCCGAGCGGCTGTTCGCTGAACGCGGCTACGAGGGCGTGTCGCTCCGCGAGATCGGCGCCGCGGCGGGGAGCAGCAACAACTCGGCCGTCCAGTACCACTTCGGTTCGAAGGAACAGCTCGTGGTTGCGATCTTCGAGAACCGCCTCAACTACATCGATGACCGCCGGACCATCCTGACCGCGCAGCTCGAGCCACACGACGTTCGATCGTGGGTCGAGTGCTATGTCCTTCCGTTGCTCGAACAGGGCGAGATCGACGGAAGTCACTACATGAGCTTCATCGCCGCCGTCGAGCACCAGGTTGACATCTTCGAACACCTGCCCGGACGTTTCAGAGCGAGGACCAAGAGCTTCCGCGACGAGGTGGGAGCTTTGATGACCGACGTTCCGGAACCGCTGCGTTCACATCGGATCCTTCAAGTTGTGCGCTTCAGCGTCCATGCTGCCAGCGCTCGGGAGCGTGCCAAGGCACAGAACTTCGCAGTGCTGCCATTCGCGGTGCACGTCTCCGATCTGCTCGACGGATTGGCCGGGTTTCTGCAGGCGCCGGTCTCCGGCGCCGCCCTCGCCTCCGTCGGGGCGTATCCATTCGAGGCCCCTGGTCTGCCGTTTCTCGTGTGATGGTGACCTCTGGACTTGTCCGCGTGGGCTTCATCGGGCTCGGGAGCCAGGGTGCGCCCATGGCGCGTCGGATCACTGAAGCCGGATTCCCGCTCACACTCTGGGCGAGGCGCCAGGAGACCCTGGAGCCCTTCGATGACACCGGGGCGAACACGGCGGCCACCCCGGCGGCCGTGGCCGAGGCTTCGTCGATCGTGTGCATCTGCGTGACGAGCGACGAGGACGTGAAGGAAGTCGCGCTCGGTGTCGATGGGGTGCTGGCCGGCATGGCCCCTGGCGGGACCATGGTCGTTCATTCCACCATCCATCCCGAGACATGCATCGGTCTACGCGGGCAGGCGGCCGAGAACGGCGTGAGCTTCTTGGACGCGCCCGTGAGCGGTGGTGGTCCGGCGGCCGAACAGGGAACGTTGCTCGTCATGGTCGGAGGCGAGGCCGAAGTCCTCGACCGCGTACGCCCGGTGCTGGCGACGTTCGGGGAACCGATCCTCCACCTGGGAGACGTCGGCGCGGGACAGACGGCGAAGCTGGTGAACAACCTGGTCTTCACGGCACAGATTGCGCTCTCTCTCGAGACGTTCGCCTTCGTGGACGAACTCGGACTGGATGGATCGGCCATGGCGCAGGTCTTCGAGCGCGGGAGTGGTGCGAGTCGAGCAGCAACGATCCTTTCCGCGTCGGGTTTCGACCTCAGAGGCATCGGCCGGGTCGCCGGGCCGTTGCTTCGAAAGGACGTGAACCTGATCGCTGACGTTGCGCGGCGGCAGCACGTGGCGCCGCCGGACTCAGTGGTGGGACTGGCCCGGAAGTGCCTGCTCGCACTGGGGGACGACGAAGGGAGAATCTGATGAGCGTCGACACGCGCACGCGGCCCATCACCGGAACGGGGCCGACCGACCCTGCGGTGTTCTTCGAGGGAGAGTGGCGTGAGGCGGTCGCTCATTACGGCAGGCGCGCTGCCGAGGACGCGGCACGGCTGGGCCTCCCTGCGATCACCATTCGGGTGGACGACGCAGAGTGGACACTCCGGCCCGGCACAAAAAGTATCGACGCCGTCCCAGGTACTGCAGACGCCACCCTGAGTGTCGACCTCGACGCAACAGCCTTCGCGGACCTCTTCTGTGAGCGGCGGACGGCGCTGGGCCTGGTCATCGGCGGGCGGGTCGAGGGGGACTCAGCTGCGACCGAAGTCTTCTGCGCCTGGGATCCGGTCCTCCGCTCACTTCTGGACGGGAGGGCCGTCTACAAGCCGGGCGACATCTCGCTGCGGACAACCGACGGATCGCCGCTCGATCTGAACCGGCGATTCCGCTTGGGCGAGGCGCCGGCAGAGGCCGCCCATTTCCTCGGAGAAGCCGGGTTCCTGCTCCTCCAAGATGTGTTCACGGAGGCAGAGATGGACGCCGTCGACGCCGACCTGAGGTCTGCGGTCGAAGCAGCCCGGCCCGACGACGGCACCTCGTGGTGGGCGAAGACCCGCACGGGAGAGGCGTACCCATGTCGGATCCTTGACTTTGCACAGCAGTCGCCCGCCCTCAGAGCCCTGATCGCTGATGAGCGGTACACCTCGATTGGCGACCTGCTCGGCGACGGTCACCGGCCGGGCGATCCCTTCGGCGAGCACTTTGCCGACGTGACCGCTGAAGGGCTCGTGAAGCGCGTTGATTCGGTCGAAGGGCTGGTCTGTCTCCCGTGGCACAAGGACTGCGACCGAGGTGGACACTCCATGTTCTGTTCGGGACTCACTGTTGGGGTGTGCCTCACGGCCATCGACGAGGACCACGGTGGTCTCGACGTCATGGCCGGATCACACCGAGCCAACATCGCCCGAGCACAGATCGACCGGACGCTTGACCTGCCGGCCGTGACCCTGCGCGCGGCACGCGGCGACCTCTCGGTGCACATGTCGTGCACCCTCCACCGTTCGACGCATCCGACGAGCCAAGAGCGGCGCGTCGCTTACACCGGTTTTGCCCTCCCGCCTCGGGCCGGCGACGGACACGCCGAGGATGCCCAGGCTGGGCTGCGGCGAGACCGGGCCGCGATCGGCGTCTCGAGTGGACGCGAAATGTTTGGGACTGGGCGCAAGACCTGAGCGCTTGGCAGCAAAGTGATCAAGGGACGCCGTGTCTGAACGCGATGCTCATCCGAGGGCCTGACGCTTTCACCTTCGGCACGCTGTGCTCGAAGCGCCGTTGCGTCTGGCCACCGGTGACCAGAAGGTCACCTAGACCAAGTTTGAACGCCCGCGACCGGCCTCCTCCATGTGGACGTAACAAGAACGTGCGTGGTTCACCGAGCGACACGAGAGCCACGACGGGATCGACGATCTCGAGGGGAATGCGGTCCCGGTGCCAGGCGACGCTGTCGGAGCCGTCACGGTAGAGATTGATCCCGAGAGAGTCGAAGCGGACCTCGTACTGCGCGGATAGAGCGGCTCGAGCGTCCTCGAGCCACTGGGTGGCGACGACGGTCTGCTCGTCGATCCTCTGCCAGGAGGTGAGCCGTGGTTCGTCGACGACCAGGTCGTACATCCGACGACGCCTCTGGCTCCAGGTGACGGTACGCAGCAACTCCTCGAAGGCCCGGTCGGAGCCGGATATCCACCCCGGACAGTGGTCAACCCAGGAATCCCCGTCGAGTTGGGTCCGTTCGAAGCCGGAGAAGGAGGCGTCGACCACGGGACTCTCGAATCCCCACAACGAGGGTTGCCAGGCGACGGACGGGGCGCTCGGAGAACCGGCCACCCCGACAGTTGTACCGGGAGGATTTGCTCAACCGATCGAGACCACTTCCCACCCGAGGTTGTATCGATGAAACCGGAGCAGATCTCAGGCCCGAATCGCAGCCAGGAGGCTCTGTTTCTCGCGAGGCGGCTGCCACCAGGCCAGCGTGAGCTAAATGTGCCCGTTCACCGAATACGTCACGGCCTCGGTGACTGCGGTTGAACACACCTTCTGTACCTCGAGGTAAATCGTGGTCCCGTCGCTGTACTGGCCGTTCGTCTCGTTGATCGAGGCGGTGCCCGTAGCGTCCGTCGTCGCGGTGTAGGTCTCCTTGTTTGTGATGGCGGTCAACTGGTAGCAGCCAGCTGGGTGCTCGCTTCCTGTCACGCTGAGGGTGAGGACGACGTCGTCCGTACAGAAGGTTCCACCGATGGCGTCGATGGACCTCCAACTCGGGGCCGAACCGACCTCCGCATTGAACCCGATCACGCTCGGGTCTTCGTGGACCCTCGTGTCGGAGAGGAGGGACCCGGTGTAGCTGACCGTGTCGCCGTTTCCGTCGTTGCAGGAGATGGAACCCAGAGAGGTGGCGCTCGATTGTGTCGTTGCAGCATCGGTCTGCAATTGCTCACACCCGTCGGTGACATCGCCATTGACGTCGTAGTTCGCACCTAGGCAGGCCATCTGGAGAAGTGTGGGGTCTCCGTCGAGCGAAGCCTCGCCCGACGCGGATCCGAATGTACCGGTGACCTCGTGGGCTCCTACAGAGCGCACGACGCACTGAGCAAGGTCACATTCCCCGTCGGGTGAGATATTGAATCCTGTGGACGAGGTGACATCCCCGATGTCGTTGCCGAACTGGTCAAAGGCCTCCGCCGTGTAGGTCGCCGTGAACTGCCCGGAGTACTCGGCCGTCGAGCTCTGCAACTCCGGTGCGACGCTTGCGGGGCCGCTGAGAACAAGAGAGCTCGCTGGACCCGGATTGACCGAAACCTGAGCAGCCGACGTTAACGGCGTGCTGCTCTTCCCGCTCTTGAACGAGGCGGGGAACTGATCGGTTGCCGCCGTGGTCGGAACCGAGACGTTCCCATACGAGATCTTGAACTTCTTACCCGCGGCGCAGACGACTTTGACCTTGATCACCCATGGTCCGCTGCCACTGACACCAGAGAGAACGGCGCTGTTGCAGGTTTTGGCGCCAACGGCGACGTGCCCGGGACCTCCCGTTTCGCTCCTCTGAGGCGCGGTCCAACCCGTGGGAATTGTCAGGAGCAGCGTGCCCGAAGTCGCATCTGCCGGAGCGACGTAGGTGAATTTTAGGGAGGACGAATTCGTTCCGGCTGTGACTGCAGTCGGAGTGACCTTCATCGACCCAGGTCCGCCTGCCGCCTCGGCCGGAGCCGAGAATCCGAGGAGGCCACACGCCACCAGCGCGATCGGGAGCAGTGCCAGCACCGACCTGACAGGTGCCGCTGCCATCCATCCGACCTGTTTCCGATCCCGCCTGCCGCTCATCGCCATGTTCAGTCGCCCGCCGTGGGACATCGCCTCCGCCTTTCGTCTCCGTCTCGGCTGCGCTCGCTCGCAACCCCCCTTGAAGGTAGTGCCATCCGCCTGGGAGTCACCTGAGCGAGAGGGCAGGATAGTGGCTTGTGCAACCTCCGGTTCACCCGGGTGTCACCTGGCCTGTTGATTCAGTTGACACGACCTCAGATGGGCGTCTACACCTTCCCAATTGAAACGGCCGTGTCACCATCGGGGGGTTGTGACCAACCGCGATGCACGCACGCGCCCTTTCATCGCAAACCGTGGGGAGGGTTTCATGGGGTTCGGGAGCGTCGGTCGACGGACAGGTGGGACGGCCAATCGGATTGAGGGACGTCGTCACACGCCCGGACTGAGAAGTCGTGGCGTCCTGCTCACCGCGGCAACGCTGATCGCCGGCTTGCTGGTCTCGGTCGTCGGCCTGGCTGCTCCCGCTGCGGCGACGGGGTCGACACCCCAGACCATCTCGTTCGGCGCACTGCCGGGTCACGTCTACGGCGACGCCCCCTTCACGGTTTCGGCCACTGCCTCGTCCGGGCTGACCGTCACCTTCTCGATCGTCAACTCGACCGGTGCATGCGATTCGAGCGGCGCGAACGGAGCGACGATCACGATCGACGGTGCAGGGACGTGCACCGTCGAGGCCGATCAGGCCGGCGATTCGACCTTCGCGGTCGCCCCACCCGTCGACCAGGAGTTCACCATCACGCCTGGCGTCACCTCCATTTCCATTTCCAACGTTCCCGGGACCAGTTCGGCCTTGGTGGGTGGGACCTTCCAGCCGTCCTATACCTACGCTGGAAATGGCACGACGTCGGTCACATCGGGTTCGCCGTCCGTCTGCTCATCCTCGGAGGCCGGCACCGTCTATCTCGTCGCGGCGGGCACGTGCAAGCTTGTGGCGCACGCCTCGGGGACCAGCCAATTTCAGGCATCGACCGGTGCCAGTCAGACTTTTACAGTCACGGCTGTCACCACGCCCAAGTGCACCAGGTCCTGGGCGAAAGCTGTCAGCGGCAACTGGTCCAACCCGAACAACTGGTTGCCCGCTGGGGTGCCGACGAGCAGCGATAACGTCTGCATTGCGGCGAACACTGCCAGCTACACCGTCACGGTCGACGGCGGAGCGTCTGTGGGTTCGCTCAGCATCGGGAGCACAGCCAAAACAGAGACTCTGGCTATTGCAGCGGGACAATCTCTTTCTGTTCAGGGGAACGTGGTGACGACGCCGCATGGCGTTCTGTCGATGGACCCGAACGGTGACTCGGTGCTTGACCTTGAAGGAAACGTGTTCGATAACACCGGCTCCTTCGTTGTCAACTCCGATGTCGACACCGCCATCATCGAGGGAAGCGGCTCATTCGACAATGCCGGGGCGGTCACCTTGAACGGAGCGTTCGACCTCTCCGGCTCGACGTTCATGAACTCCACGGGTGGCACCGTCTCGTTCGGAGCCAGTGGGTCGTGGACCGTCGGCACGTTCGTACAGGCGGGAGGAACGAGCACCGCCCTGTCCCCTTCGACCCTGGTGCTGGCCGGTGGGGGGTCGGCGTCCTTCTCGGCCCAGGGCATGACCGTGCAGGGCGGTCCGCTCCAAGCGGGTCAGAGCATCGAGGTTCCCTTCAACGGTGAGCTGGTCCTGGGCAGCGATCTCACGAGCGACGGCACGATCACGATGGATACCAACGGGAACAGTGATTCAGTATTCGACCTCGATGGTCACACCTTGACCAACGCCGGGACCTTCTCGGTCGGCGCCGGCAACGAAGAGGCGATTGTCGACGACACGGGCACCTTCAACAACACGGGGTCGGTCCAGGTGGCAGGCGATCTCGTCAACGAGAGCACGTCCTTCGCCAACACGGGGTCGGTTCAGGTGACGGGAACGCTGGACGAGGAGTCCTCGTTCACGAACTCCACCGGCGGATCGATCTCCGTGACTGGCGCCGGCTCCTTCGTCGGTGGGACGTTCACCCAGGCCGGCGGATCCAATACGGGCACCGCCCTCTCCCCTTCGACCCTGGTGCTGGCCGGCGGCGGCTCGGCGTCCTTCTCGGCCCAGGGCATGACCGTGGAGGGCGGGCCCCTCGAGGCGGACCAGAGCATCGATGTTCCCTTCAACGGTGAGCTGGTCCTGGGCAGCGATCTCACGAGCGACGGCACGATCACGATGGATACCGACGGGAACAGTGATTCAGTATTCGACCTCGATGGTCACACCTTGACCAACGCCGGGACCTTCTCGGTCGGCGCCGGCAACGAAGAGGCAGTTGTCGACGACACGGGCACCTTCAACAACGCGGGGTCGGTCCAGGTGGCGGGGGATCTTTTCGATGAGAGCACGTCCTTCGCCAACACGGGGTCGGTTCAGGTGACGGGAACGCTGGACGAGGAGTCCTCGTTCACGAACTCCACCGGCGGATCGATCTCCGTGACTGGCGCCGGCTCCTTCGTCGGTGGGACGTTCACCCAGGCCGGCGGATCCAATACGGGCACCGCCCTCTCCCCTTCGACCCTGGTGCTGGCCGGCGGCGGCTCGGCGTCCTTCTCGGCCCAGGGCATGACCGTGCAGAGCGGCTCCCTCGAGGCGGGCCAGACAATCGAGATTCCGTTCAACGGCGAGCTGGTCCTGGGCAGCGATCTCACAAGCGACGGCACGATCACGATGGACACCGATGGGAACAGCGAATCAGTGTTCGACCTCGATGCTCATACCTTGACCAACTTCGGGACCTTCTCCGTCGGCGCCGGCAACGAAGAGGCAGTTGTCGACGACACGGGCACCTTGAACAACGCGGGGTCGGTCCAAGTGGCGGGCACCCTCGTCAACGACAGCTCGTCGTTCACAAACTCGGCGGGCGGGTCGATCTCAGTCACCGGTGCTGGTTCTCTGGACAACGGGACGTTCACCCAGGCCGGCGGATCCAATACGGGCACCGCCCTCTCCCCTTCGACCCTGGTGCTGGCCGGCGGCGGCTCGGCGTCCTTCTCGGCCCAGGGCATGACCGTGGAGGGCGGGCCCCTCGAGGCGGACCAGAGCATCGATGTTCCCTTCAACGGTGAGCTGGTCCTGGGCAGCGATCTCACAAGCGACGGCACGATCACGATGGACACCGATGGGAACAGCGAATCAGTGTTCGACCTCGATGCTCATACCTTGACCAACGTCGGGACCTTCTCCGTCGGCGCCGGCGACGAAGAGGCAGTTGTCGACGACACGGGCACCTTCAACAACGCGGGGTCGGTCCAGGTGGCGGGCACCCTCGTCAACGACAGCTCGTCGTTCACAAACTCGGCGGGCGGGTCCCTGAGTGTTGGGACGAGCGGAGTTGTCGAACCCGGCACCTTCACCCAGACAAGCGGTGGTGTCACGAGCTTCGCCCACGATGCCGCCGGAGACACAGGCTCGTTCTCCGGGGGCTCGCTCAACCTGGCGGGATGCGTCGGCGCTTCGGGCCCGAATCTGCCGACCGGAACGGCATTGACCGTCGTCTCAGGCGCCACAATCTCTGGCCAGTACACCTGCACTCGATTCCCGTCCCAGCTCTACAACGTCAACTATCCCGAAGATGCGGTGCAGCTGGTGGCGACGAACGTGGCGGCAACCGCGCCGGCGTTCACCTCGGGAACGAGCGCGACCTTCAGTGTTGGGAGTCCGGGAGCGTTCACCCTGAGCGCGACCGGGTCGCCGACACCGGGTTTCGGCGAAACCGGAGCACTCCCAAGTGGGATATCTCTCGTCGACAACGGCAACGGCACGGCGAGTTTGTCCGGGACGCCGGCCGCGGGATCGGGTGGCGTCTACCCCATCACGCTGA
Organism: uncultured Acidimicrobiaceae bacterium; assembly: GCA_963840435.1. Taxonomy (GTDB): domain Bacteria; phylum Actinomycetota; class Acidimicrobiia; order Acidimicrobiales; family RAAP-2; genus Bog-473. The sequence goes on from CAWIYY010000010.1 coordinate 691,543, forward strand.
TTGCAACCAATGGTGCGGTCCCGTCGACGACGCAATCGTTCACGTTGACGGTCGATGAAAGCCCGTCGATCTATTCCACAGCATCGACCACCTTCATCGCCGGGACACCGGATTCCTTTGCTGTGACGGCGCACGGGTATCCCACTCCCACCCTTTCAGTCACCGGGTCGCTTCCGTCAGGGGTCTCCTTCGCCGACAACGGCAACGGGACCGGGACGCTCTCCGGCACGGCTGCGAGTGCGGACCAGAACTCCAATCCCTTCACTGTCACCGCCACCGCGGGAAGCAGCCATGCCAGCCAGAGTTTCAATCTCTTTGTGGACCATCCGCCGACGGCCCAGGTCTCCGCCTCACCGGCCGAGACAACCGTCGGGGCTCAGGTCGGGATCACGGTCACCGCATCGGACCCCGACGGCAATCCGCTCACCTACACCGTGCAGTACGGCGACGGTGCGTCGACCTACGGGAACTACTCCGGTACTCCGGTGACCGTCCAGCACGCATACACCGCAGCGGGTCCCTACAGCGTCGCGGTCCAGGTCAGCGACCCGGCTGGAGCGACGGCTCAGGCGACCACCACAGTCTCGGTCGACCCGGGCCAGCCTTTGGTGGCCAATGCCGGGCCGGATCTCACGACCACGGCCAACGACCCCCAGGGGGTAACCCTCGACGGCTCCGGTTCCACGCCGGCTTGCTGCATCCTCAGCTACCAGTGGCATGTGGGCGGAGGATCAGTCAGCGAGAATTTCAACACCAAGGTGGTGCCAGGCGTCACCTTCACGACGCCAGGCACCTACACCGCGACCCTGACGGTCCAGACCGGGTCCGATTCGGACAGCGCCAGCACCACCATCACGGTGAACAAGCAGGTGAGCAATGCACCGACGGTCAACGTCTCGGACGCGACGACGTCTGCCGCCATCGCTGGGGCCGATGTCGTCGTGCTCAGCGCGGCGGGTCAGGAGTACCAGGCTTCGACGGACGCAAGCGGCGCTGCCGCCTTGGACGGGCTCAGTGACGGTGCCTACACCGTCTACGTGGTCGGAGCGGGCTACGACCCGAACCAGGGCGCCCTCACGGTGCAGGGGGGGCTCGGGTCGACATCCATTGGGCTGACACCCGGAGGCATCGCCACCACGTCGTTGACGTCCAGCCCCATTACGAATTATCAGACTTTGATCAACGACGGCATCAATCCGAACGACCCGAACAACATCAACGTCTTCCAGTTCTTCATCCATCTGGTCTTTGGCACAACACCAATGACCTTCAGCGGGTTCGTGTCCCAAGGCGGCGGGTTCGTCGGCTCCGGCACGGGCTTCGGCGGTGGTGGTGGTGGCGGCGGTGGTGGTGGCGGTGGGGGAGGCGGTGGCGGCAGTTGTAGCGGCTTCAGCTGTGACGGCCCGACGATCCCCGGCACAGACGGCGGCCCTGGCTACAGCTTGGTCGTCCAGGTCCAGTACGTGGACGGCACCCCGGAGCTTCTCGAGCTCATCATCCCGGTCCAGGCCGAATGGCTCAAGGAGTTCTACGACGTCTCCATGACGGTGACGAACCTCGGCTCGTCGGGCTTCACCCTGACCGGCGGGTCGGCGCAGCTCGAGCTTCCGGTGGCGCCCGACGGCTCCAGCCCGCTGGCGCTGCCCGAGCTCTTCGGCCAGGTACAGCCCGCTCTCCAGAGCGTTCCGGACATCCCGGGCGGAGGGACCGCCACGATCGACTGGATCGTGCGCGGCGACGAAGAGGGTTTGTGGAACATCTCCGCCAGCTACAGCGCCACGCTCGACCCGGTCGGGCTGCCCGTCCAGATTCAGGCGGTCGATCCGAACCCGATTCACGTCTGGGGTCTGTCCGCCATCCAGCTGTCAGTCACGGCCGACCAAACTGCACAAGTGCGGGAGCCCTATGCGGTGACGGTGTCGATTGCCAATGTCACCGGGGCAGACCCGGGCGATTCGATCCCGCTCTTCAATGTCGGGCTCCAATTCCTGACTCAGGGTGCGATCAACTTCGTCTACCAGCCCGACCAGCAGATGAGCACGAGTACACCCGAGCTCGATCCGGGCCAGACCCTTTCCCTCAATGGGATCTTGTACCCGGACCTGTCAGGAGACCTCTTACCCAACCTGTCGTCCGTCACGGAGAAGGAGGCCGGGGGCGCCGTTGACAACACCGCTGTGATTAACGCGCAGCCCGATCAGGGGGCGCGGCTCACGGCGAGTGCCAAGAGCAAGGCGGGAGGCCTGCAACTCAAATGGCAGGCTGTCCCCGGTGCCACCGGCTACCAGGTCTGGTCGGCCCCGGGATGGCCCGACCCGATCCCGAACCCACCCTTCCTGAGCCTGACCCAGTTCAGCGGTTCGCCGTTGGCCACGGTGGGGGCCGTGACCAAGGACACGATCACGGGATTGCCAGGGAACGTCACGTCTGAGTACGCCGTCGTCCCTCTGCTCAACGGCACGCCGGAAAACGTGGAGAACCAGCTCGTCCATGCCACCACCGGAGCTTCGCCCGTGTCCATCACGAAGTTCAGCCCGGTGTCCGGTGCTCCGGGGGCCAAAGTGACGGTCACTGGCATCGGCTTCACGGGAGCGACCTCGGTCACCTTCAACGGCGTGAAGGCCAAGATCAGTTCCGATACCTCCACGCAGATCGTGGTCAAGGTCCCCTCGACGGCGACGACTGGACCGATCACGGTGCAGACACCGAAGGGCACGGCCAGCTCGACGACCAACTTCACGGTGACCTGAACCTCCCGGGGCGGCCTGCTCAAACCGTTGAGAGCAAATCCGAAAGCGAGCACCGGTGACGGGCGTCCCGCCACCGGTTGGTCGCGGGCGCCGTGACACAATCGGATCATGCGTGTATTTGGTGACCGCGTTGCGGTCGTGACCGGCGCGGCCAGTGGAATCGGACTGGCCCTCGTCGAGGCGTTCGTCGCCGAGGGCATGAAAGTGGTGATGGCCGACATCGACGAGACGGCGCTCAATGCGGAGTCGCGGCGGATTGGCGAGACCGTCGTGCCCATCGTCGTGGATGTGCGCGATCAGACATCCGTCCGGCGTGCGGCCAGCCTCGCTATCGACACGTTCGGAGCACTCCACGTCGCGGTGAACAACGCCGGCGTCGTGAACGGCGGGAATTCATGGGAGCTTCCGCTCGAGGAGTGGCACCGCGTCATTGATACGAACCTCTGGGGGGTCATCCACGGCGTGCGGGCCTTCGTCCCATTGATCCTCGCCTCCGGCGAGGAGGGTCACGTCGTCAACACGTCCTCGATGGCTGCTGTCCTCGCCCTCCCGGGCATCGCCCCGTACACGGTGGCCAAGCACGGAGTTCTCGGGCTGAGCGACGTCCTGCGGGCCGAGCTGCGGGCGATGGGCGCACCGGTGGGCGTCAGCGTGGTCATGCCGGGAATGATCAGGACGGGGATGAACCCGGTCGGGCTTGTCGAGCCCTCCGCAGTGGCGCGCAATGTGCTCGATGCCATGCGACGCGGACGGCCCTATGTGTTCACCGACGATCACAGCACGAAGGAGGTCGACGCCCGCTTGCGGGCGATCCTGGCGGCCCGCGACGACGTGTTGCCCTAAGAACCGGACCGCACCTGCGGTCGTCGGCCTACTGGGATGGGTCGAGCGCGGCCAGAGCCGACGCTAGCTCCTGTCGCAGTCGCTCCGGTGTGGACCGCATATAGAGGGGGCCGGCTCCGTCCGCCAGCAGCCGTCGCACGCGGGCGACCCCGCTGACGTCGATCGGTCCGTTGGCATCGAGTCGAGTCGCCACCGCCTCGAGCTCGTTCTGCACGAGACCGACACCGGGCCGGTTGATCGGCGCCGTCATACGGCGAGACCGCCGGGCCGCGAGCGCGACCGCGCGGAGGCTGACGGCCAGCCGTCGACGCTGAATGGGTCGATAGAGACGTGCCGCGTGCAGGGCAAGCAGCACGTTCGATTCTGGCGACATGCCGGCCGCGAGTTGCTCATCGAGCCTCGTTGACTGCGTCCGAGCCCGGACCCGGTCACGGAGGCGGACGTGACGCAGGCCCAGTGAGCTTTGCTCTTCGAGCACCAAGACCACTGGTGCACTCTGAAATCGGATGGAGTTTTCGCTCGTCGTGACCATTAAGCACCACTATGACGGTCATGACATGACTAGTCAAGCCCCTTTACTGGTCATTCAACCGGTAGACTGCAATCTGTGGTCGCTCCCTTCCCCTCCTGGGTCCCCGAAATCGAGACGAAGCCGGCGCCGATGCCGCTGCTCGTGGTTCAGTCCTTCGTGAACACCTACGAAGCCGACACTGGTGTGGACCTTCTCGCAGATTTGGAGGCCGGTCCTGCGTGGCTCAAACAGGCCGGGCTCCTGAACCGAGCGCCAGTCACGGGTGCAGATCTGGCGCAGGCCCGTGATGTGCGCGAAAGCTTGCGGATTTTGCTGGTTCAGAACGCCGGCGGCGGCACGCCGACCCCTGAGCTCTTGGAGCCGTTGACCGTTCTGGCGTCGGAGTCGCGACTTCGGCCGATCGTGGGCGAGGGTGGCAGCATCGACCTTGAGACCGAAGCAGGCGCCGACCCGATCCGGCTGGCCGACCTCTTGCTCATCGTCCGTGACGCGCAGCGTGACGGCAGCTGGGAGCGATTGAAATCCTGCCGCAATGACGAATGCCTCTGGGCTTTCTACGACCGTTCACACGCCGGTCGCGGTGCCTGGTGTGACATGGCCACTTGCGGCAACCGGATCAAGAATCGCAACCTCCGGTCGCGGCGGTCGTCTCTCGCTTGAGAACCGACCAACCGTCTCCGGGTCAATGCACAGGAACCTCTCTCGCCGCGTCGGTTCGCTCCGGCGCGGCTTGGATGCCTGTCTGGCTCGTGGGACGGCTGAACGGACCCACCGCGGCGGCCATCACGGACGAGTTCGGGACCTTGAGCACGCCCTCGGGGGTGGCAATCGTCACGTACGTGAGACTCAGCGACAGGACCGTGCCGTGGAACTCCCCGCCCAGGGCTCCCGAGCGAACCCGGATGTAGTTTCCGATGGTGAAGGGTCGGGCCGCGAGCAGGACAAGGCCGGCGAAGACGTTGCCCAAACTCTGCTGGGCCGCGATGCCCAGGATGACGCCGATGATGGCGCCTCCCAGCAAGAGGTGGCCAAGTGGGTAGTCGGTCAGGCCCAGGGCAAGGAGAAGTGCCACGAGATACCCCACCATCGTCGTGATCAGTCGGATCGACGTGGCGGCGCCCCTGCCACCGCGTCGTCTCGCCATCTCGTCCAGTTCGTGCGCCGTCGCTCGGATGCACGGGACGGCCAGGAAGAGGAAGACCAGGGGCGGAGCAATCTCCACGACGAGGCGCCAACCGGGGACGTCGAAGCGCCAGTTCTTCACTACCGATCCGACGATGAGGACAAGCAGCGCGCCGACACCGGTTGTCATCGCCAATCGAAAGCGCGAGCTCCGCACCCACGAGCCAACTTGGGCCGGGCCCGGTGTCTTGAGAGGACGGGCAGTGTCATCTCGGATGCGAAACCGTCGCAGCGGGGCGCTCCTTTCCGTCTGACCCGGCGCCCGACGCGTGGTTGGAACCGGCGGTATCCATCAGGCCGTCTGGCGTCAGGACCCGTTACGACCGTCAGCAGTTGGGAGATACCCGCATCTCGCCGCACCATGCGAAGTCGAGGAGAAACGCATGATGCAGGCGGCGACGCCGTGCTCTCTGCTTGACCAGCATTCCGGTTTCGAGAGTTCTGGCGCGGGTACGGGAGGTGACGCGGACGCGCTCTTGGTGAAGATGAGCAGCGCGGCCTCTGTAATCCGCAGAAGGAGGAAGTCCGGCGCCACAGCGAGCATGGAGTGCCAAACGCGAACGTCAATACGAGCATGTCAAGGACAGTCTCGAGGAGCGAGGCAATTCGGAAGAGCTTGCTTCGGAGATCGCCGCGCGCACCGTGAACAAGGAGCGCGCCCGCGCCGGCGAGAGCGAGCAGGCAAGCGACGCTTCCGTGCACGACATCTCGTCGGGGCGTCGCGGTGGGCTCCGATCGCACAGGGGGCCCGGTGGGCGTACAAAGGCGCAGCTCTACGAGGAGGCGCGACGCAGGGGCGTGTCCGGACTTTCGAAGATGACGAAGGCGGAGCTCGAACGGGCAGTCGACCGCTGAGGGTTCGGTCCGGATCTCAGGCCGACTTGTCGAATTCCGCACCGAGCGGTGGCGCGGGCACTGTTGCGGTCCGTGATGATTTGTAGTGATTGAAGCCCATTTGCTCACGCGAAGGACTCAAGCCGTCTCCGGCTACCTGCATGCGGCCTGAGAAGAGGAATCTCTGTGCAATCTCTACGAACCTCGTTACGCTTCCGCCATGAATCGCACCGCGTCTGCTACGAGCCTGTTCGTGGATCCCCGGCGTCCCTGGCGTATCCCGTCGGCACTGCTCCTCGCATTCGTCGGCGTGGCGGCGGCCATCTCCTCCGCTGCCGGCGCGGCGAGCGCGACACCCGCCCCGGGCCCGGCCGCACAGTCCCATGTCATCTTCACGCCGTCCCCGTCGCCGGCCTATCCCGGTGACGCAGGTGATCCAGACCCGCTGTACTCGAACGGCACCTACTACGCATTCACGACCGGCACCCCCGCCGGGAACTTCATCCAAGCCCTGACCTCGAACAATCCCAGTTCGGGATGGCGCCCCTACACGGGAGGTTCAGGTTCGAGCGCACTGCCGAGCCCCCCTTCTTGGGAGGCGGTCAACACGCAGACCTCGCCCGGCGTCTTCTTCTACGGCGGGCATTGGGTCATGTTCTACGACGCCTCTCTGAAGGGCCATCCGGAGGATTCAGGATTCAGCTGCATCTCGGTAGCGACGGCGTCCACGCTGAGCCCGCCCGTCTTCACCGACAACTCTCCGGGCCCGCTCACCTGCGGCACGCAGGGCGTCGGTGTGCTGGACCCGAGTCCCTTTGTCGACCCAGCGACGGGAGCGGCCTATCTCGTTTGGAAGACGAACGACGGGGGCGGGTCGGCTGCGCCGTCTCAGATCGTGACCGCTCAGTTGAACGCCAGCGGGACGAGCATCGTCGGATCTCCCACTGTGCTGTTGACCGTCGACCAGCCTCAGCTTCCTTGGGAGACCACGACGGACGACCCGCAGATGGTCTTCGCCGACGGCTCCTATGACCTTCTCTTCTCAGGTGGGAATTTCACCTCAACGAGCTACAACGAAGCGTTGGCGACGTGTGCCGGCGCGCTCGGCCCCTGCGCCCAGCCGACGGCCCCCTTCTTGACCACCTATGGCACGGCCTACGGGCCCGGCGGAGGTGCGCTTTTCCAGGACGCCAACGGCAGCTGGTGGCTCGGGTATGCAGCCTGGTCAGCTCCGTGCACCAACTACGGGGGGAGCTGCAACGCAGTGCGGTACATGTACACGGCTCCGATCGACCTGAGCAATGGTCTCGTCGTCCCGTGCAACGCACCGTCGAGTACTCCCTTCGGCTACCGCTTCGTTGCCACCGACGGGGGAGTCTTCACCTACGGGAATCAGCCCTTCTGCGGTTCGACGGGAGGGATCCATATCAACCAGCCGGTTGTGGGTATCGCCAATACGCCCGACGCCGGCGGCTACTGGACGGTGGCTCGAGATGGCGGGATCTTCTCCTTTGGTGACGCGAAATTCTTCGGCTCGACCGGTGGCATGCACCTCAATGCACCGATCGTCGGCATGGCGTCCACCCCAGACGGCGGGGGCTACTGGTTGGTGGCCTCTGACGGAGGCATCTTCTCGTACGGCGATGCCAAGTTCTTCGGCTCTACCGGCGGCATGCGCCTCAACCAACCGATCGTCGGCATGGCGTCCACCCCAGACGGCGGGGGCTACTGGTTGGTGGCGTCTGACGGAGGCATCTTCTCGTACGGCGATGCCAAGTTCTTCGGCTCGACCGGCGGCATGCACCTGAACGCCCCGATCGTCGGCATGGCAGCGACGAGCAACGGCGCCGGTTATTGGCTGGTGGCGACGGACGGAGGCATCTTCTCCTACGGCGATGCCAAGTTCTTCGGCTCGACCGGCGGCATGCACCTGAACAAGCCGGTCGTCGGCATGGCCGCATCCCCAGGCGGTGCGGGGTATTGGCTGGTGGCATCCGACGGCGGAATCTTCAGCTACGGGGATGCTGAGTTCTACGGTTCGACCGGTTCCCTGCAGCTCAACGCACCGATCGTGGCGATGAGCGGCCCTTGATTTGGCCTGACTTCCACGGTCAGCGGGATCGATCCATCTGAACCGGCCCCTGGTGAACGCGCCGACCGTCGCCCATGGGCAGACCCTGAGAAGGGGCGCAGACTCGAGGCTGGCCGCAACTCCTCCGCGTCGTCCGGGCCGCCTGTTGGTCGGGCCCCTACCGCACAAGTGCTGCCAACCCCAGCCCGAAGGGGACGAGGACCCAGCCCCAGCGCACCGCGGCCACCACGACCTCGCAGCGGTAGCCGTAGAGGACGGCCTGCTGTATGGGCTGGAACGACGGCGCGCTCAAGCCGCTGAGCACGGCCACCACGGCGAGGGCGGTGGAGGACGTCAGCGCCGCGATGCCGACGAGAGCCAGGTAGTAGGCCACCCGAACGCCTGAGAGCCAGGTCCAACGACGGAGCCCGTGCTCTGTCCTGGTCACGCCCACGTTGTGGGGGTGGATGACCGACCCCGTGAAGAGCGCGGCGCCCGAGAAGGCCAGGAGCGGTCCGGCCAGGGTCAGGACGTCGGAACTCCACGCCGGTGCCGGGTCGATGGCCAGGAGGACGAGCCCGGCCACGGAGGCCAGGATGGGGGACTGGTCGACCCAGGACGTGGCCCGCCGCTGGCGGATGGGGGCGTCGCGGCGCATCAGGTGGACGCACGCGGCCGACCAGGCGGAGTTGATCACGTTGGCCAGCACGGCGATCATCGTTCCGGTGGCGCCGGCGAAGGCCGCGGCGGCCGGGACCACCCAGAATCCGCTGTTCGGGCTGGCCGCCCAGGCTTCGAGTGCGCCCTCTCCCGCGCTCCGGCGACCCCGCGTTGCCTGCGAGGCAACGAACATCACCCAGAGCCCACCAGCCAGGCCGAGCGGGCCCAGCAGCTCACCGACCGACGTCAACCGCCACACGGCGACCAGCGAGAGCGTGGCCGAGGTGGCCAGGATCTGGATCCGCAGGATCACCGGCCAGGCTCGTTGCACGGCGGGCCCGCCCTGCGCCGCGGCCCAACCCAGGATCCCACCGAAGACGAAGCAGATCAGGCTGAGCACGGCCAGCATTGTGCCTTGCTGGGGCTTTGCCTCCCGAGGGCCGCCCGATCGGGCGGGCGATACAGTGCGGCTCATGCACACGCAACGCATTCGCGAGGTGCTGGCGGAGGCGATTGTCGGGCGTCATTTGCTTACGCACCCCTTCTACCGTCGCTGGGAGGCCGGGACCCTGTCGGAGGGTGAACTGGCCGCCTACGCGGAGCAATATCGGCATATCGAGCGCGACCTGCCGGTGACCCTCGAGGCCATTGCCACGGCCTTGCCTCCGGGCCGGGCCCGCGACCTCGTCGAGGCCAACCTGGCCGACGAGTTGGGCACGCCCGCGCCGCATACCGAGCTCTTCGAGTCCTTTGCCCGCGCCGTCGGCGCAGCGGACGACTTCCGGGCGACGCCGTCGACCGCCGCCTTGCTCGCCCTGGTGCGCACAGCGGCCTCGACTGACCCGGCCCTGGCCCTGGCCATGGTGGCGGCCTACGAGGTCCAGGCCTCGGACATCGCGGCCTCGAAGTCCGACGGGCTGGCGCGTCACTACGGCCTGGACGAGGAGGCCACCAGCTTCTGGGACGTGCACCGCACCCAGGAGACCGAGCACGCCGACTGGTCGGTCGAGGCCCTGGCCGAGCTGGGGGCCGACCCCGACATCGTGCAAGCGGCCGCGACCGTCTCGGCCGACTCGTGGTGGCTCTTCCTGAGTGAGCGTGAAGAGTTGGCCCCGGCCGGCGCCAGCTGCTGATCAGCCTCTGCCCTCGAGTCGTCCGCAGGTGGCGGCCGCCTCGGTGAAGGCGGCGGCCCTGGCCCGGTAGTCGCTGAAGCGGCCGAAGCTCGGGGCAGCAGGAGAGAGCAGCACGACAGCCCCGCCGCCAGTCGATCCGTCCGGCCCGTCATTGTGCTGGTCCGGCACCGCCGCGACCGCCCACTGGTAGGCCATGGCGACCGCCTCCTCGAGGCTGGCCGCATCGACGACCTCGGCGGTCGATGCCGCGGCCCGGATGGCGGCGCCGATGCGCGGACCGTTGTCGGGCATGGTCACCACGAGCGTCGGCTCGGCGCGCTGGGCGAGCGCCCGCCCCAACGGCGCGTAGTCGACGCCGCGGTCGTGCCCACCCACCAAGAGCGCGACCGGGAGGTGCTCGAAGGCGTCCAGTGCGGCTTCGGTCGGCAGCACGTTGGTCGACAGGCTGTCGTCGACGAACTCAACCCCACCGACGGTGCCGACCGATCGGCAACGGCTGGGCAGCCCCTCGAACCCGGCGGCGGCGGCGCGCAGCCGGTCGTCGTCGCCAGCCCCTGGGACCTCGAGAGCCAGCAGGATCTGGCGGGCCAAGGTGGCGTTGTGCGCGTTGTGTCGCCCCCGCAGCCCGAGCTCGCTCGACCACACCACATCGCGCTCGGTCTCGGCCTCGGAGACCCAGCGGACGTGTGCACCCATGAGGTTCGTCTGGGCGCGGAGCCGTTCGTCGGAACCGTTGGCCAGGGCCAGCTCGACGCCGGGTTTCGTGCACAGCGAGAGCTTGTCGGCGTAGTAACGCTCCACCGTGCCGTGCCAGTCGAGGTGATCGGGGGCCAGGGAGGTGACGACCACGGCCCGGGAGGCGACCGGGAGGTCGGGGACCTGGAAGCTCGACGTCTCGATCACCCAGTAGTCCGGAGCCGGCGCGTCCGAGAGGTCCCAGGGCGGCCGGCCGATGTTGCCGCCCGCTTCCGCGTGCAGACCCAGGGCGCGCAGGAGATGGACGGCCAGCACCGTCGTGGTGCTCTTGCCCTTGGTGCCCGTGACGCAGACCACGCGGTCGGGGTCGGCTTCGGCCATGAAGAGGCCCAGCCCGCCGCAGACCGAGACCCCGGCGCCCTCGAGTTCCGCCACCTCGGGCCGGTAGCGGCTGATGCCGGGGCTCTTCACCACGACCTCGCACGCCATGAGTGCGTCGAATCCGCCGCGCTCCGTGGCGAGCACCTCGGTCCCTTCGACGCTCGGCGCCGCCGGCCTGTCGTCGACGAGCACGGGGACGTGTCCCATTGCCCGGAGCCGGCGCAGGCTGGCCCCGCCCTCGACGCCCAGGCCCCAGACGCCGACCCGGCCCGACGCGTCAGCGAGCGCGGACCAGGAGATCGGTGGGGGCATAGCGATCGGGAATGCGGTGGGGACCGCGCGGCTCGAGCAGCGCGTCGTCGGTGGCGGCGGATGGGAACGTAGCCTCGACCTCCGCCCGGAGGTCTCGGACCAGCGCGCTGCCGGCCCGGTCGGCGCGCTGGGTGGTCAGGCGGAGCGCAGCCCGGCACTCTTCCGCGTCGCCCACGCACTCGAAGGGCTTGGCGTCCGCCTCGAGTCCCAGCAGGGCGCGGAAACGCGGTGCGTTGGCCGGATCGTCCAGCGGCTCGGATCCGCCGAAGACGGTGGCCAACTCCGTGGCGGCCAGGAACGGGGCGAGCATCAGGTCGATGAAGCAGCATTTGTCACAGATGCCGCACCAGCGGTCGAGGCGCTGCGCCGGGTCCTGGTGAAAGGCGCGGTTGCAGCTGCGGAACGTGCGGTGAAAGGCGGTGAGCGCGGCGAAGCGGCGCCCCACCCACAGCTCGGACCGCGGCCGCAGGTAGGAGAAGACGTCGAGGCCCGGCCCCAACGTGGAGGCCACCTCGTCCCCGAGGTCTCGCTCGAAGTCCTCGCCCTTGGACCACTGGTGGTTGACCGGGTGTCCGTCGACCATGAGCGTGGGCACGGAGGCCGACCATTCGTTGGACAGGATGACGGCGTCGCGTCCGTCGAGCACGGCCGTGACGATGGCCGCCGCTGTGACGATCGCGGTGACCGGGACGTGCCCGTTGAGGAACCCGAGCTCGGCCGACCGCCGGACCTGGGGGTCGATCCGGCGCTCCACGTGGCGGACCGGCAGGCCGGTCAGCGCCGCCGCGTCCTCAATGGCAGCGAAGCGCTGCCCGGAAGGGTGGACGACACACAGCGCGGTGTCCGGGTGGTCCTTGGCCACGGCGTCGACGGTGACGATGGAGTCGATGCCGCCGCCGAAGGGCACGAGCGGTCGGCCCGGCCGCGGGTCGTAGGCGACGGGCCCGCTCGGGGGAGCATCGGGACCGATCACCTCGAGGTGCCCGAGGTCGAGACCGTTGCGGTAGGCGAACTCCCCGAGACCGTGCACGAAGTACCGGCGCAGGAAGGCGCGCTCCTCGACTGTCGTCGGGTGCGAGCCGAGGTCGACGACGGGCGCCGCCGTCGTCTTGTAATAGGAGACACCGGCCAGGAGGAAGAGGAGCCGTGCCGCGGCGGCCAGCGCCGGCCCGTCCCAATCCCCAGAGGGTCCGAAGGCGAACGACTCGTTGAACGTGAGCATCCCGGTCGAGTACGAGCAGTCGATGGTCCCGGCGACGGAGTCGATGGTGAATCCGTCGTAGCGGAACTGGTCGGGAGCTGACATCGGAAGAGGGTGCCCGTCGAGGACCGCACCATGCTACGGGCCGCTCGCTCCGTCGGCGGTCAGGCCGACAGGCGGGCGAAGAGGGCAAACCGACCGCACGGACGGGCGGCCCGGTCGCTGAACAACTCCGGGTCACCCGTTTCGTGGGGCGCCCGGGTGATCGACCGGGGCGGGACTCCCGCCCGCCGCAGCTGCTGCGCGTTCGCCGCCACCAGGTCGACCAGCCAGTGGCCCGGCCCGTCGGGCCGGGCCACTCCCGGCTCGAGGTCGTCGGGTCCCACGGCGCGGCCGAGCGCGTCGCGCACCTCGTCGGTCACCTGGTAGCGCTCGGGTCCGACGGCGGGACCCAGATAGGCCTGCACCCGCTCGGGCCGGGCCCCGAGTGAGGCCATCGCCTCCAGGGCGCTCGAGACGGCGCCCCCTGCCGTGCCGCGCCACCCGGCGTGCACCGCGGCCATGACCCCAACGTCGGGATCGACGAGGGCGACGGGCACGCAGTCGGCCACCAGGATGGCCAGGGTCACCGCGGGCGATCGCGTGACGAGGATGTCGATGTCCGCGACGGCGTCGTCCTCGCTGAGCGTGCCGCGCCCGGCATCGTCGGGCCCGACCGTGGCGGCGGCGGTGCCGTGCACCTGGCGGGCGTAGACCATCGTCTCGAGGTCGACGCCGAACGCCAGTGCTGCCCGGGCCCGGTTGGTCCGGACCCGGTCGGGGTCGTCGCCCACGTGCAGGCCGAGGTTCAACGTGTCGTACGGAGAGACCGAGACACCGCCGCGGCGGGTGGTTGCGGCCACGTGCACGCCGTGTGCCGCCGCGCCAGCCCAGGGCAGCAGGTGTCGGGTCTCGGCCACCTGCCGAGGTTACGAGGCCTCGCTCTCGCCCCACATCGTTGTGGGCACGATGGAGAGCAGGGGACGCCCCGAGCGGGCGCCCGAGCTGCGTCCCGTCTCCAGCTCGCTGAAGCCGTAGAGCTCCACGTCGTCACTCCGGACCGACGGTCGGGACGTGGTCGTCCCCGCCACCGAGACCGGCTCGGCCACGCCGAGCACGTCCGTGAGCGAGCGTCCCGCCTCGAGGGCAGCGAAGAGCTCGGCCAGCGATTCGAGCGAGAACCCGCGGTCCTGGAGATGCAGAATGGCGGACACCCGGCTGACATGGTCGTCCCCGTAGAGGCCGGTGCGGCCGCGGAGCTCGGGGTGGGGGAGCAGGCCCAGCGTCTGGAAGGACCGGATGCGCCGGGTGGTGGTGCCGGTGGCCGCGGCCAGCTGGTCGATCGTCAGGCGTGGGCCGGCCGGCATTTGACAAGTATGACATGAATCTATGTAACATCAAACACTGTCGTATAGAGAGAAAGCGAGGTGGCGGACATGCCGCTGAACCCGGACGCGGTGGGATCGACGTCGGACCCGATCAAGAGGTCCTGGGACTCCAAGGACACCCTGCTCTACGCCCTGGGCGTCGGGGCCGGCGCGCTCGACCCGACCGGCTTCGAGCTCGACCTGACCACCGAGAACTCCGACGGTTTCACCCAGCGGGTGCTGCCCACGTTTACGACCATCGTCGGCCAGGGCGGAGGTGGACGGACCTCCATCGGTGAGTACGACCCGGCCATGCTCGTCCACGCCGAGCAGTCGATCGTGCTGCACGGCGAGATCCCGACCGCCGGGTCGGTGTCGAACGTGACGACGGTGGCCGGGATGTACGACAAGGGCAAGGCGGGTCTCGTGGTGATGGAGACGGTGTCGCACTACGAGGACGGCACTCCAGCCTTCACGACGCGCACCGCCCTGTTCATCCGCGGCGAAGGTGGCTGGGGTGGCCCACGCAACCCGGAGGGCGACACGGAGAGCGAGCTGGCCGCGCTGCCCCTCCCGGCCCGCGAGCCCGACGAGGTGGTCACCTACAGCACGCGTCCCGACCAGGCCCTCCTCTATCGGTTGAGCGGTGACCGCAACCCGCTGCACTCCGATCCGACCTTCGCCAAGCGGGCCGGGTTCGACAAGCCGATCCTGCACGGGCTGTGCACCTACGGCTTCACCGGGCGCGCCCTCCTGCATGTCGTCTGCGGTTCGGACCCGGCGCGCTTCGGGGCCATGCGGGGTCGCTTCTCCAGGCCCACCATGCCGGGTGAGGCGCTCACGGTGTCGGTGTGGGACATCGGCGCGGAGGCCGAGGGCTTCTACCGCTTCCGCACCGAGACCCAGCCGGGCCAGACCGTCATCGACTCGGGCCTTCTCCAGGTGGTCTGAGCCGGTCGCGAGCGTCCTGCGCTCAACGCAGCCCGAGCAGCCGCTCCATCACCTCGACCCGCTGGCGCAGCCGGTCGACCTCGGCGGCCAGCGAGCGGCCGTGCTCGATCTGGCGGCGCAGCCGGGAAGAACGCAGGGCGCGGTCGAGGACGGCGTCGAGGGGGACGAGCCGCTGGGGCCCGTGCGCGCCCAGCACCATGCGCGAGGGAATGTGGCCCGCTCGGTACCACGAGCGCAGGGTCGACCGGGCCACGCCCGCCGCGGAGGAGGCCTCCTCCAGCGTGAGCCAGCCCTCCTCGGTGGTCTGGTCGGGCGGCTGTTCGAGCAGCTCGTCCCAGTCGACGCCGTCCGACGCGCTGCCCCCGTCAGGGTGCTCGCCTGCCATGGTGGTTCACTCTACTATCTGACACCGTCTTGACAGGGTTCGTATGATCGAAGCATGTTCGAGCGATTCACCGATCGGGCCCGCCGGACCATCGTCGTGGCCCAGGACGAGGCTCGGGATCTGGGCCACCCGTTCATCCGGCCTGAGCACCTGGCCCTGGGGTTGACCACGAGCGAGGGCTTGGCCGGCCAGGCCCTCGAGGAGTTCGGGGTGACCCATGCCGGGGTCTGGGAGCGAGTGGTGGCGGCCACGCCCCAGGGCGAGGCGAGGACCGGTGAGCGTCTGCCCTTCACGCCCGAGGCCAAGAAGGCGCTCGAGCTTTCGCTGCGTGAGGCGCTGCGCCTCAAGCACAGCTACATCGGGACCGAGCACCTGCTGCTGGGACTGCTCCGCCGCGACGACCGCCTGGCCCCCGACGTGTTCCACGTCGACGGCGCGAACCTGCGCACCCGGGTGATCCAGCTGGCCGCCGGCACGCCAGGCGATCGGAACCGGCGTTCGCCCGCGCTGCACACCGCACTGGGCCGGGCCCAGGGCGACGCGGGGGATGCCGCGGTGACGACGGGCCAGCTCCTGGTGGCCATCGCGGCCGACCGTGACTCCCAGGGCGCCAAGGTGCTCGAGCGGGTCGGGGTCTCGGAGGGCGCGCTGATGTCCGCGCTGCGCGACGTGCCGGTCCAGGGCACCAGCGACGTCGTCGGCTCGCCGCGCTGGTTCGAGATCAGGGTCGGCGGGCACTCGGCCACCGTCGAGGACGAGGAACTGGCGGCACTGCTGGCCGAGTTCAGCCCCGAGCAGATCCGCCAGCTGCTGCGGCGGGGCATGACCGGCCAGGCTCCGCCGGAGGCACCGGCCGACTGATCCGCGCCGCTCCGGGAGCGCCGCTCCGCCCGCGCGTGGCGGTGGTGGTGCGACACGACCCAGAGAACGGCAGCGCGAGGTGGCCTGGCCCTAGCTCCCGAAGAGGAGGGAGTAGTCGGCGCCCCGGCGCAAGTGATGGCCGCCGTCGATGCTGATGGTCTCGCCGGTCACCCAGGACGATTCGGGCCCGATGAGATAGCGCACGGCCGCCGCCACGTCGTCCACCGTGCCGACCCGGCCGAGCGGCATCTGCGAGAGATAGTGGTCGAGGAGTGGCCCGCCGGCGGTGATGAAGCTCATCAGCTCGTCGTCGATGATGCCGGGCGCCACCGCGTTGACCCGGATGCCGAGCGGACCCAGTTCCTCGCCGGCCGACTTGGCCAGGAAGATGATGCCGGCCTTGGCCATGCCGTAGGCCCACAGGAACTGGTGGGGAAAGCGCCCGGCCCCCGAGGACATCAGCACGACGGCCCCGGGTCCGCCCTGGGTCTGCATGGCCAGTGCGCCCTGCTTCACGCAGATGGTCGAGCCCACCAGGTTCAGGTCGACCGTGCTGCGCACCGCGTCCATGTCGGCACTGAGGATGGAGCCGATGTGGGTCGAACCGCCGGCGCAGGCGAAGAGCCCGTCGATGCGGCCGGTTTCCTCCCGGGCCAGCGCCACCGCGGCGGCCACCTGTTCCTCCACGGTCACATCGGCCACGATGGTGCGCACCGTGGTGCCCGCCGCGCCGGTCCCGCGGATCAGCGCGGCGGCGTCGGTCAACTTCTGTTCGGTTCGCCCGCAGATGGTGATGTGTGCGCCCTCGGTGGCCAGCCGCTGGGCCGTGCCCAGCCCGATGCCGCTGCCCCCGCCCGTCACCAGGATGGAGTGGCCGGCGATGCCGGCCCGGTCCGCCTCTGCCATCAGCCAGCCGCGCTGGCGAGCGGAGCCGAGGGGGTGAACTCGATCGGCATCGCCTCGAACCCCGAGATGAAGTTGGCCGGCCGCCGGGGCAGCGCCCCGCGCTCGACGGCCAGCCGAATGTCGGGCATGCGGGCAAGCAGGCGTTCGAACATGACCTTGAGCTCCAGGCGGGCCAGCTGGTTGCCCAGGCAGAAGTGGGCGCCGAAGCCGAAGGCCATGTGCGGGTTGGGGTTGCGGCTGATGTCGAACGTGTCGGCCTCGTCGAAGACGGCTTCGTCCCGGTTGGCCGAGGGGTAGAGGAGGAGCAGCTCCTGGCCCGCTCTGATGGTGGCGTCGCCCAGCTCGACGTCGCGCGTTGCGGTGCGAGTCATGTTCTTGATGGGCGACACCCAGCGCAACATCTCCTCGACCGCGCTGGGCAGCAGGCCCGCGGGGTCGGCCGTCAGGCGGGCCAGCTGCTGGGGCCGGGCCAGCAGCTCCTCCAGGCCACCGCTGATCACGTGGCGCGTCGTCTCGTCACCGCCGATCAGGATGAGGAGGGTCTCGTGGATGAGCGAGGCCTCGTCGAGCGAGTCGCCGTCGATCTCGGCCTGGCACAGGACGCCGACGAGGTCGGCCGTGCTGCCCGTCGCCTTGCGGTCGGCCAGGACGGGGGTGATGTACGCCGTGTAGCCCTCGAAGGCGTGCATGGAAGCGACCATCGCGTCGGGGTCGGGCGAACCCTGGGACTTGAGCATCACGTCGGACCACTCGAGCAGCTCGGCCCGGTCGGCCGGGGCGACGCCGAGCATGTCGCCGATCACCGCGATGGGCAGCGGCGCCGCGATGTCGGCCACGAAGTCGCACTGTCCGCGTTCGCACACCAGGTCGAGGATGGCGTCGCAGGAGGCGCGGACCTGGTCTTCCATGGCCCGCACCCGCTTGGGGGTGAAGCCCTCGGAGACCAGACGGCGCCGGCGCACGTGCTCGGGCGCGTCGAAGTCGATCATCATCGGCAGCGCCGGGTACTTGGGCCGGATGCCCTGGGCGCTGGAGAAGGCCTCGGTGTCGACGGAAGCCGCCTTCACCGCGGCGTAGCTGGCGGCAGCCCACAGGTCGTTGGCCTCGTCGTAGTAGACGGGCGCGTGGGCCCGCATCCAGGCGTAGGCGTCGTGGGGTTCCCGCCCGTAGAACGCTCCGTCCAGGAGGTCGATGCCGAGGGAGGAGGGCGCGGTGGCGGTCACGGCGGAGACGTTATCTCCGGGTGGGTAGGGTTGACCCATGGCAGACCAGGCGACCTTCACCGACGTCGCCATGGAGTTCATGCCCGGGCTCTATTCGGCGGCGTTGCGCATGACGCGCAACCCGGCCGACGCCGAGGACCTGGTGCAGGAGACCTATCTGAAGGCCTACCGCTCCTACGACTCCTTCACCGAGGGCACCAACCTGCGGGCCTGGCTCTACCGGATCCTCACCAACACCTTCATCAACTCGTACCGGGCGGCCCAGCGTCGCCCCGAGACGACCGATGTCGAGGACGTCGAGGACCTCTACCTCTACAAGCGCCTGGCCGGTTCGGGCGGGACCGAGCAGGGTCGCTCGGCCGAGGACGAGGCGCTCGACCGCTTCACCGACGAGGACGTCAAGACGGCGCTCGAGGCGCTGCCCGAGGCCTTCCGCATGGCCGTGCTCCTGGCCGATGTCGAGGGATTCAGCTACAAGGAGATCGCCGAGATCACCGAAGTGCCCATCGGCACGGTCATGAGCCGGATCCACCGGGGAAGAAGGGCGCTCCAGAAGGCGTTGCACGATGTGGCGGAAGCGCGCGGGCTGGTAGGCAGCGTGCCAGGGGGGACGAGAGAGTGACCGGGATCGAACATGGCTGACGAACATGAGTAAGGGCAACGACGCACCGGGGCTGTTCGGACCGACCTTGAATTGCGAGGAAGCGGTCCACGAGCTGTACCACTATCTCGACGGCGAGCTGACCGAGGTCCGGCGCGAGGAGATCCGGGTCCACCTCGACTACTGCGGTCCCTGCGGCGGTGCGGCCGAGTTCGAGGCCGAGCTGCGCCGGGTCATCGCCAACCGGTGCAAGGACCGGGTGCCCCAGAGCCTGATCGAGCGGGTGGCCGCGGCCATCGACGAGGAAAGCCGGCAGCACGACGGCGAGCACTGAGCTCTCTCCGGCGGTCCCCGTTCCGGACTCGCCGGCCGTACCCGCCATGGTGGACTGGGCCCTGGCCCAGCGGGTGGCAGCGGGCGCGCTGCTCCTCAAGCCGTCCCCGGCCACGTACCGCTCCTCGGCGCTCCAGGGTCAGTTCGACGATCTGACGGCCCAGGCCGAGATCCTGGTGAGCGAGGCCACCGGCCTGCATTCGCGGCACGGGTCGGCCCGGGCCAAGGTGACCGACCGGCCCGGCTGGGCGGCGGCCAACGTGCGCTCCATGCAGCGGCTGGTCGGCCCGGCGCTCCTCGAGCTCCAGCGGAACCGCAACGGCAAGCTCGCCGGGCCCTCGCTCGTGGTGGGCCGCGCCGTGGCCGGCACCCAGCTCGGTCTGATGCTGGCCTACATGGCCACCCGGGTGCTCGGCCAGTACGACCTGCTCATCAACGACGAGGCGCCCGAGGACCAGGACCTGGTCTCCTACGTCGGGCCGAACATCGTCGCCGTCGAGCTGCAGTACGACTTCGCTCCCACCCAGTTCCGGCTCTGGCTGGCCCTGCACGAGGTGACCCACCGCATGCAGTTCACCGCCGTGCCCTGGCTACGCGACCACTTCGTCGGCCTGATCACCGAGCTGCTCGGCCCCCTCTCGGGCGACCCCTCCAACTTCGCCGAGATGGTCAAGCGGGTGACCACCGAAGTGCGGGCCGGTCGAAACCCGGCCGGCGAGGCCGGGGTCCTGACCCTCCTGGCCACGCCCGAGCAGCGGCTCGCCCTCTCGAAGATCTCGGGGATGATGAGCCTGCTCGAGGGGCACGGGGACGTCACCATGGACCGGGCCGGGGCAGGCGAGGTGCCGGGCGCAGCCCACTTCTCCCAGGTGCTCCACGAACGGCGCTCCAACGCCAAGGGCCTGACCCGGCTCATGTCCAAGTTGCTGGGCCTCGACGCCAAGATGCGCCAGTACGCCGAGGGCGAGCGCTTCGTGCAGTCGGTCGAGGCGGCCGGGGGACCGGTGCTCATGGCCCGGGTGTGGGAGGGACCGGAGTGGCTGCCCACCCTCGAGGAGATCCGCAACCCCGCCCTCTGGGTGACCCGGGCCGGTGGCTGAGGGAGCGACCGGCCCACTCCTCGCCGACCTGCTGACCCGGTGCACCTTCCCGCCGCCGGGGACCGCGCTGGCCTGTGCCGTCTCGGGCGGGCCCGATTCCCTCGCCCTGCTGCTGCTGGCCGTCGAGGCGGGGTGCCTGGTCACCGCCTACCACGTGGACCACGGGCTGCGGCCCGGATCGGCGGCGGAGGCCGAGGTCGTGGCCAAGCTGGCGGCCGACCTCGGGGCCGGTTTCGAGGCGCGGTCCGTGGCGGTGGCCCAGGGGCCCAATCTCGAGGCGCGGGCCCGGGCCGCCCGCTTCGGCGTCCTGCCCGCCGGCGTCGCCACCGGGCACACCATGGACGACCAGGCCGAGACCGTGCTGCTCAACGTGCTGCGCGGCGCGGCGGCCGACGGCCTGGCCGGCATGGCCCCGGGGCTGCGCCACCCCTTGCTCGCCCTGCGCCGGGCCGAGACCCACGCGCTCTGCCGGGTGGCCGGCCTCGAACCGGTGCGCGACCCGAGCAACGAGGACGCCGCCTTCACCCGCAACCGCGTCCGCCACGAGCTGCTCCCGCTCTGCGCTGACGTGGCCGGGCGCGACCCGGTGCCGCTGCTGGCCCGCCAGGCCGCCCTGCTGCGCGACGACGTGGCGCTGCTCGAGGCCCTGGCCGCGGCGCCCTGCCCGACCCGGCCGACGCCCGGGCCGTGGCTGCCGCCGACCCGGTCCTGGCCCGGCGCGCCCTGCGGGCCTGGCTGCGTGCCGCCGGGGGCGGCGGGCACCCGCCCTCGCTGGCCGAGGTCGAGCGCGTCCTGGCCGTGGCCCGGGGCGAGGCGCGCGGGACCGAGCTGGCCGGCGGCCACCGGGTGCGCCGGACGGCGGGACGCCTGCGCGTCGAGCGGGCCGACCTCCGGGGCGCCGGTATTAGTGTCACGCCGGTGACCCAGGAGGAGGACGGTGCGGGGGTCCCGTCCTGGGCCGAAGCCGACGTCGGACCCGTGCTGGTCGACGCCGGGCGCCTGGCCACCCGGGTGGCCGAGCTCGGAGCGCAGATCACGGCCGACTACGCGGACGAGCCCCCGCTGCTCGTGGCGGTGCTCAAGGGGGCCATGCTCTTCATGAGCGACCTGTGCCGGGCCATCGCGCTGCCGGTCGACGTCGACTTCATGGCCGTCTCCTCCTACGGCAGCGCCACGAAGACCTCGGGCGTGGTGCGCATCGTCAAGGACCTCGACTCCGAACTCGAGGGCCGCCACGTGCTCGTGGTCGAGGACATCATCGACAGCGGCCTGACCCTCAACTACCTGCGCCGCTACCTGCACGCCCGCACGCCCAAGAGCGTCGAGGTGTGCGCGCTGCTGGTCAAGGAGGGCGAGCAGCGGGTCGAGCTCGACCTGAAGTACATCGGCTTCACCATCCCGCCCGACTTCGTCGTCGGCTACGGCCTCGACGTGGCCGAGCGCTACCGCAACCTGTCCGGTGTCCACCGCTACAAGGGAGGAGATCTGTGAGCGTCGACGTCGAGCGGGTGCAGGCGGCCGTGACCGAGCTGCTCAGCGCCATCGGCGAGGACCCCGACGCGCGACGGCCTGGTGGAGACGCCGCGCCGGGTGGCCTCCATGTACGAGGAGCTGTTCTCGGGCCTGCACGACGACCCGGCCCGCCACCTCGAGGTGACCTTCGCCGCCGAGCACGACGAGATGGTCATGGTGCGCGACATCCCCTTCGCCTCGCTGTGCGAGCACCACCTGGTGCCCTTCTTGGGCAAGGCCCACGTGGCCTACATCCCGGCCGAGGACGGCCGCATCACCGGGCTGTCCAAGCTGGCCCGCCTGGTCGACGGCTACGCCCGGCGCCTCCAGGTCCAAGAGCGCATGACGACCCAGATCGCCGACGCCATCGACGAGGTGCTCCGGCCCCGCGGCGTGCTGGTGGTCATCGAGGCCGAGCACCTGTGCATGTCGATGCGCGGGCGTGAAGAAGCCCGGCACGGTGACGGTCACCTCGTCGGTGCGCGGCCTGTTCCGCTCCGACGTGGCCACCCGGGCCGAGGCCATGCAGTTCATCCGGGGCCGCTGACCCGGTGCCGGCGCGAGCGGGGCGGCCGCTCGTCATGGGCGTGCTCAACGTCACCCCCGACTCCTTCTCCGACGGCGGGCTGCTACGCCACCACCGAGCGCGCCGTGGCCCACGGCCTCGACCTGATCGCCCAGGGGGCCGACGTGGTCGACGTCGGCGGCGAGTCCTCCCGGCCCGGGGCCGATCCCGTGTCGCTCGACGAGGAGCTGGCCCGGGTGGTGCCGGTGGTCGAGGCGCTGGCCGCCGCCGGCGTCCGCGTCTCGGTCGACACCATCAAGGCCGCGGTGGCCCGGACGGCGCGTGGCCGCCGGGGCCACGCTGCTCAACGACATCTCGGCCTCGCTCTGGGCGGTGGCGGCGGAGACCGGCGCCGGCTGGGTGGCCATGCACATGCAGGGGCAGCCCCGCACCATGCAGGCCGACCCGCGCTACGACGACGTCGTGGCCGAGGTCCACGCCTTCGTGCTCGACCGGGCCGGCCGGGCCCGGGCGGCCGGGGTGGGCGAGGTCTGGGTCGATCCCGGCATCGGCTTCGGCAAGACGACGGCCCACAACCTGTCGCTGCTGCACCACCTGCCCGAGCTGGTCGAGGCGGCGGACGGGGCAGGGTGCGCCGGGGTGCTGGTGGGGACCAGCCGCAAGCGCTTCCTCGGCGTGCTGGCCCGGGGCGGGTCCGGCGGGGAGCCGGCCCGCCGCTTCCGGTGGCCGACCGCCTCGAGGGCTCGCTGGCCACGGCCGCCGCTGCGCTGGTGGCCGGGGCCGGCATGGTGCGGGTCCACGACGTGGCGGCCACGGTGCAGGTGGCCCGGCTGTATGGTCCAGCCGCATGAAGGGCAAGTGGGCGGCCGGCATCCCGCCCCGCAACTTCACCTGGATCATCAAGGACCACCTGGCCGTGAGCGAGCGCCCCGGCGGGTTCGCGACGAACCACCGGCGGGTGCGGCGCCAGGAGGAGATCATCTGGCTGCGCGTCCAGGGCTTCGGCCGGGTCATCTCGCTGCTGCCCTCGCCCCACAACCTGGCCGCCTACGACGACGAGGGCCTGGCCTGGGCCCACTACCCGCTGGAGCAAGACCGGCGACCCCCGAACCGTCCTGTCCTCCTGCTACCACGACGTCGACGCCTCCCTGGCCGCCGGGCTGCGCATCCTCATGCACCAGGACGAGCTGGGCGACCGGCTCATGGGCGTGGTGGCCGGCTACCTGGTGTGGTCGGACCGCATCACCAGCCAGCCCCAGGCGGTGGCGCTGGTCGAGCACTTCGTGGGCCACGCCATGGGTGAGCCCGGCCGCGAGCTCCTCTCCGAGCTCGAGGGGATGCCCGGCCGCAGCCAGTCGGCGTGAGCGACCGGATCGAGGTCCGCGACCTGCGGGTGACCGGGGTGCACGGGGTCCTGCCCGAGGAGCGCGAGCGGGCCCAGCCCTTCTCGGTCGACCTGGTGGCCTGGGTCGACCTGGAGGCGGCCCAGCAGAGCGACGAGCTCTGCCGACACCGTCGACTACGGAGCCCTGGCCCAGGCTGCGGCCGACGTGGTCGCGCGGCCGCTCCTACCAGCTGCTCGAGGCGCTGGCCGGCCGGCTGGCCAGCGCCCTGCTCATCGTCGACCCCCGGCTCGAGGCGGTGGAGGTCACCGTGCGCAAGCTGCGCCCGCCGCTCCCGCTCGACGTCGGCTCCACCGGGGTGCGGGTACGCCGCAACCGCTGATGGGCAGCCGTTGATGGGCAGCCGTTGATGGCTGCCCCGTCCCGGCGGCGGCCTTCATCGGCCTGGGCTCCAACCTGGGGGACCGCCGGGCCCTGCTGGCCGCCGCCGTGGCCGGGCTGCGCCAGGGCGGTGACGTCGTGGCCGTCTCGCCCCTCTACGAGACCGACCCGGTGGGCGGTCCGGACGGGCAGGGCCCCTACCTCAACCTGGTGGTCGAGCTGGCCACGGTCGATCCGCCCCGCCGCCTGCTCGAGCGCTGCCGGGACCTCGAAGCGGCGGCCGGCCGGGTGCGCACCGTGCGCTGGGGTCCGCGCACCCTCGACGCCGACGTCCTCTACGTGGAGGGCGAGACGGTCGACGAGGCGGACCTCACCGTGCCCCACCCCCGGATGTGGGAGCGCCGCTTCGTCCTGGCCCCGCTGGCCGACCTGGCCCCCGATCTGGTGACTCCGGCCCAGGTGGCGGCCTCTGGTGGCGACGTCGTCCGTGTGGGTAGTCTGTGAGCTGACATTTTCGGATCGTCTGTAGGCGAACGGCACCCGAGAGGGGCTGGAACGCCGAAGGAGGTCAGATGCTCAGTTTCCGCATCATCGGTCCCGGTCGGGCCGGCACGTCCCTGGCCGCTGCGCTCTCGGCGCGCGGCTGGGGCTTCGCCGGTTTCCTGGGTCGCCACGACGACCTGACCGGCGCCGCCCGCGGCGTCGACGTGCTGGTCATCGCCACTCCCGACGACGCCATCGCCGAGGTGGCCGCCGCCGTGGCGCCCGTGGGGACCACCACCGTGGTCCACCTCTCGGGCTCCCTCGGGCTCGACGCCCTGGCGCCCCACCCGCGGCGGGCCGCCGTGCACCCACTGGTGCCGCTGCCCAACGGCGAGGTGGGCGCGGTCCGGCTGGGCTCGGGCGTCACCTTCGCCGTGGCCGGCGCCCCGGTGGCCCACGCCATGGTCGAGGCCCTCGGCGGCCGGCTGGTCGAGGTGGCCGACGGCGACCGGGCCGCCTACCACGCCGCCGCCTGCATCGCGGCCAACCACGTGGTGGCCCTGCTCGGCCAGGTCGAGCGGGTGGCCGCCTCGGTCGGCCTCGATCTCGAGTCCTTCCTCCCCCTGACCCGGGCCGCCGTCGACGACGTGGCCGCCCTCGGCGCGGCGGCCGCCCTGACCGGCCCGGCCCGGCGAGGCGACTGGGCCACGCTCAGCCGGCACCTCGACGCGCTGCCCGAGGGCGAGCGCGCCGGCTACCAGGCCGGCGCCGCGCTGGCCACCCGGCTGGCCGGATCAGCCGTGCCGGCGGCGGTGTAGCGCGATGGACGTCGTCGAGACCAGGGTGGCCTGCCGCTCCACGCTCGACGCCGCCCGGGCCGCCGGCCGCACCGTCGGCCTGGTGCCCACCATGGGCGCGCTGCACGCCGGGCACGTGTCGCTGCTGGCGCCGGGCCCGGGCCGAGTGCGACGTCGTGGCCGTCAGCATCTTCGTCAACCCGCTGCAGTTCGGCGACCCCGACGACATCGCCAACTACCCGCGCACCCTCGAGCGCGACCTGTCGGCCTGCGCCGGGGCGGGGGCCGACCTCGTCTTCGTGCCCACCGTCGCCGAGATGTACCCGACCTGGCCCGAGCCGCCGGCGACCACCGTCTCGCGTCGTCGGGGTGAGCGACGCCTGGGAGGGCGCCGTCGCGACCGGGCCACTTCGACGGCGTGGCCACCGTGGTGGCCAAGCTGTTCGCCATCGCCGGCCCCTGCCGGGCCTACTTCGGCGAGAAGGACTTCCAGCAGCTGGCCGTGGTGCGGCGCATGGCGCTCGACCTCTCCCTGCCCGGTCGAGGTCGTGGGCTGTCCGACCGTGCGCGAGGCCGACGGGCTGGCGCTCTCGAGCCGCAACGTGCGCCTCGCCCCGGCCGAGCGGGCGGCGGCCACCGTGCTGTCGCGGGCCCTGGCCGCCGGCCGGGCCGCCGTCGAGCGCCGGCGAGCGCTCGGCCGCGGCGCTGCACGCCGCCATGGCCGGGCGTGGTCGCCACCGAGCCGCTGGTCGAGCTGGACTACGCCGCCGCCGTCGACGCCGACGACGCTGGTCGAGCCCGAGACCCTGGCCGACCCGGCACCGGGTCCGCCTGCTGGTGGCGGCCCGGGTGGGGCCGGTCCGCCTGATCGACAACTGCGCCGCCCTGGCCGCCGCCGATGCGACGCGACGAAGCCGTCCCGTCCGCCGACTCCACGCGACCGTCGAGGTCCGCCCCCGTCAGTTGGAAAGGATCGCCTGAGCGATGCGCCGCCGCATGATGAAGTCCAAGATCCACCGGGCCACGGTGACCGGGGCCAACCTCGACTACGTCGGCTCGGTCTCGCATCGACACCGAGCTGATGGCGCTGGCCGACATCCTCCCCTACGAGCAGGTGGCCGTCCTCGACATCGACAACGGGGCCCGCTTCGAGACCTACGCCATCGAGGGCGAGCCGGGGCAGATCTGCCTCAACGGCGCCGCCGCCCGCCTGGTGGCGCCGGGCGACAAGGTGATCGTGATCACCTACGCCGAGTACGAGCGGGCCGAGCTGGCCGAGCTACGTGCCCCGCGTCGTGCACGTCGACGGGCGCAACCGGGTCATCGACGAGGTCTCGGCCCGACTCGACGCCGAGCTCTCGGTACCCCTGTCCGACCCGGCGTGAGACGCGAGGCCGCGGCCCGGACCCTTCGACGTCCTGGTCCTGGGCAGCGGCGTGGCCGGGCTGTCGGCCGCCGTCCGGCTGGCCGGGCCGGGCAGCGCCCTCTCGCTCGGCGTGCTGACCAAGGGCGAGCTGTCCCAGTCGGCCACCCGCTGGGCCCAGGGCGGGGTGGCCGCCGTGCTCGGTGGCGACGAGGACTCGACCGACCTGCACCTGGCCGACACGCTGGGCGCCGGCGCCGGCCTGTGCGACGAGGAGGCGGTGCGCATCCTGGTCGACGAGGGCCCCGGGCGGGTGCACGAGCTGATCGCGCTCGGGGTGGAGTTCGACCGCGAAGCCAGCGGCTCGCTGTCGCTGGCCCGCGAGGGCGGGCACTCCCGGCCGCGGGTCGTGCACGCCGGCGGCGCCGCCACCGGGGCCGAGGTCGAGCGGGCCCTGGTCGACGCCACCTACCGCTCGGCCAGCGCCGTGCTCGAGGGCTGGTTCGCCCTCGACCTCATCGTCGAGGACGGTCGCTGCGTGGGGGTGACCGCGCTGCCGCCCACCGCCAGCGGCGTGCCCCGGCGGCCGGTCGCGGTGCGGGCCGACCACGTCGTGCTGGCCACGGGCGGCGCCGGCCAGCTCTTCGCCGTGACCACCAACCCGCCCGAGTCCACCGGCGACGGCGTGGCCATGGCGCTGCGGGCCGGGGTGGCCACGGCCGACGTCGAGTTCGTGCAGTTCCACCCGACGGCCCTGCACCACCCGGCCATGCCCCGGCCGCTGCTCTCCGAGGCCCTGCGCGGCCACGGCGCGCTGCTGCGCGACCGCGACGGCGAGCGCTTCGTCGACGAGCTGGCCTCGCGCGACGTGGTGAGCCGGGCCATGGCGGCGCGCATGGCCGAGCAGGGCGTCGACCATCTCTGGCTCGATGCGACCGGCCTCGAGCGCTTCGCCCAGCGCTTCCCGACCATCGCCGCCTCCCTGCGCGGCATCGGCCTCGATCCCGCAGCGCGACTGGCTGCCCATCGCCCCGGCCGCCCACCATCTCTCCGGCGGCGTCGTCACCGACCTCTGGGGGGCCACCGCACTGCCCGGCCTGTGGGCGGTGGGCGAGGTGGCCTGCACCGGCGTGCACGGCGCCAACCGCCTGGCCTCCAACTCGCTGCTCGAGGGCATGGTCTTCGGCGCCCGGCTGGCCGAGCGCCTGCCCGCCGGCGGCTCCGGACCCGAACCGAGCGGGGCCCTGCGAACGGTGCTCGGCGCCGAGCCGCTCGACGGCATCGGCTGCACGCCGCTGCCGGCCCGCACCCCGCTGTTCGGCCCGGCGGCGGGCGTCGCAGCCGGCGACCGGGCGGCCGCCGCGGTGGATGCCCTCGGCGTGCCCGACATCACCAAGGTGCGCGACACGCTCCAGCGGGCCATGATCCGCGGCGCCGGCGTCGTCCGCTCCGAGGCCTCGCTGGCCGGGGCCCGGGCCGCAGTGGCCGAGGCGGTGTCCGCCCTGGGTGATCCGGCCGTGACGGTGGCGGCCGGCGAGCTGGCCAACCTGCTCCAGCTGGCCGACGCCCTGCTCGCCTCGGCCACGGCCCGCACCGAGAGCCGCGGCTCGCACGCCCGGGCCGAGTACCCCGAGACGGAGCCCTCGTGGCGGCGCCGCCTGGTGCACGGCGCGTGAGCGCGGCACCCGGGGACGGCGCCGGCCCGGGCGCGGCCGCCGTCGAGGAGGCGGTCAGCCGTGCGCTGGCCGAGGACCTCGGCCCCGAAGGCGACGTGACCGCCGCTCTCATCCCCGAGACGGCGACGGCGCACTACGCGCTGCGGGCCCGCCAGCCCGGTGTGCTGGCCGGCCGGGCACCGGCCGACGCCACGTTCCGGCGCCTCGGGCCCGCGCTCGAGCTCGACTGGCGGGCCGAGGACGGAACCGCGCTCGAAGCCGGCACCACCATCATGGAGGTGACGGGTCCGCTGCGGCCGATCCTCACGGCCGAGCGCACTGCGCTCAACTTTCTCGGCCACCTCTCGGGCATCGCCACGCTCACCGCGCAGTTCGTGGCGGCTGCGCACGAGAGCAACCCGTCGGTCGAGGTGCTCGACACCCGCAAGACCACGCCGGGACTGCGCCTGCTGGAGAAGGCGGCCGTGCGGGCCGGGGGCGGCACCAACCATCGCATCGGCCTCTCCGACGCCGTGCTGGTCAAGGACAACCACTTGGCCGGCACCAGCATCACCGAGGCGGTGGCCCGCGCCCGCGCCCTGTGGCCCGGACGGGGCGTCGAGATCGAGTGCGACTCGCTCGAGCAGGTGGCCGAGGCGGCCCGGGCCGGGGCGGACGCCGTGCTGTTCGACAACATGGACCCGGCCACCGTGGTCGAGGCCATCGGGGTGGCCCACCTCGACGCGCCCGGCCCCATCCTCACCGAGGTGTCCGGCCGGGTCTCCCTGGCCACCATCGGCGCCTACGCCGCCGCCGGACCGGACCGCATTTCGGTCGGCGCGCTCACCCATTCCGCCGTCGGGCTCGACCTCGGGCTCGACCTCGTCTGGACCGACGTCGGCGACGGCGCACGGCTCGTCGCCGGCTCCGCCGACGCGAGAGGGCACGGCTGACCGTGCTGCTGGTCATCGACGTCGGCAACACCGAGACCGTGATCGGGCTCTACAGCCGCGCCGACACCGACTCGGTGCCGGTGATCGACGAGAGCGTCGGCGTCGGCATCGGCACCGAGCGCGACCCCAGCGCGCCGATCGGCCTCACCCATCACTGGCGCCTCTCCACCGTGCCCACCCGCACGCCCGACGAGCACGCCGTGCTCCTGACCCAGCTGCTCGACCTCGAGGGCCTCGACATCGCCGCCTCGGTGAGCGGGATGGCCATCAGCTCGTCGGTGCCCAACGTCACGGCCGAGCTGCGCCAGATGGCGGCGCGCTGGTTCGCCGACGTGCCCTGCGTGGTGCTCGGTCCGGGCACCAAGAGCGGCATGCCCATCCTCTACGACAACCCCAAGGAGGTGGGGGCCGACCGCATCGCCGACGCCGTGGGCGCCTACGACCTCTACGGCGGGCCGTGCATCGTGATCGACATGGGCACGGCCACCACGGTCGAGGCCATCAGCGCCAAGGGCGAGTACATGGGCGGCGCCATCACGCCGGGCGTGGCCATCAGCCTCGAGGCCCTCTACCAGCAGGCCGCCGCGCTGCGCCGGGTCGAGATGGTCGAGCCGCGCAGCGTGATCGGCCGCTCCACCGTCGAGTCGATCGAATCGGGCACCCTCTACGGCTTCGCCGGGCTGGTCGACGGGCTGGCCCGGCGCTTCATGGAAGAGCTCGGGCCCTCGACCGTCGTGGCCACCG
Organism: uncultured Acidimicrobiaceae bacterium; assembly: GCA_963840435.1. Lineage (GTDB taxonomy): Bacteria > Actinomycetota > Acidimicrobiia > Acidimicrobiales > RAAP-2 > Bog-473. Next base: position 721,661 of record CAWIYY010000010.1, read on the forward strand.
GCGGCTTCAGCTCGCTCATCGCGCCCTACTCGGAGACCATCGAGCACGTCGAGCCCTGGCTCACCCTGCACGGTCTCCGTCTCGTCTACGAACGCAACGTCAACGGATGAGCGCACCCGACGGGCGCATCCCGTACCGCTTCGAGCGCACCGACGATGCCGCGGCCGTGATCGAGGCCTGGTCGACGCTCGCCCCCGGCGAGGAGTCCGGCGTCACCGTCGGGGTGGCCGGCCGCATCATGCTGGCGCGGCCCCAGGGCAAGCTCGCCTTTGCCGAGCTGCGCGACAACTCGGGCGCCGTGCAGCTCTTCGCGCTGGCCTCGCTCACCGAGCGCTTCGACGAGTTCAGCCGGCTGAATCTCGGTGACTGGGTCGGGGCCACGGGCGAGGTAGTGCGCACGAAGCGGGGCGAGCTCTCGGTCAAGGTGGCGAGCTGGGAGTTGCTGGCCGAGGCCCGGCGCAACTTCGGCGACAAGTGGCACGGGGTGAGCGACACCGAGATGCGCTACCGCCAGCGCGAGGTCGACCTGTGGGCCAACGAGCGCAGCCGGTCCCTGCTCCAGCTGCGCAGCGACGTCGTGCGCCGCATGCGCCAGCGCCTGTGGGACCAGGGTTTCGTCGAGGTGGAGACGCCGCTGCTGCACCCGATCGCCGGCGGGGCCACGGCGCGTCCGTTCGTCACCCACCACAACACGCTCGACATGGATCTGTTCTTGCGGGTGGCCCCCGAGCTCTACCTCAAGCGCCTCGTGGTCGGCGGCTTCGACAAGGTGTTCGAGATCGGGCGCAGCTTCCGCAACGAGGGCATCTCGCCCCGCCACAATCCCGAGTTCACGACGCTCGAGCTGTACCAGGCGTACGCGGACTATCGAGACACCATGGTCGTCTTCGAGGAACTGGTGGCCGGGCTGGCGCTCGACCTGTGTGGGACCACGCAGTTGACTTACGGCGGGCGCCCGCTCGATCTCACCACGCCCTGGCGCCGGGCCACCATGAGCGAGCTGGTCACCGAGGCGACCGGCTTCAGTCTCGACGTGCGCTCGCCCCGTGAGGAGCTGGTGCGGGTGGCGACCGAGGTGGGCCTCGCGCCCGACCCGGCCTGGGGGCCGGGGAAGCTGCTGCTCGAGATCTACGAGAAGACGACCGAGCCCGAGCTCTGGGGTCCGGTGTTCGTCACCGACTACCCGGCCGAGGTCTCGCCCCTGGCCCGGCGTCACCGCGACGGGCCCGAGCTGGTCGAGCGGTACGAGCCGGTGCTGGCCGGGCGCGAGCTGGGCAACGGCTTCACCGAGCTGATCGACCCGGACGAGCAGCGGGCGCGCTTCGAGGAGCAGGCGGCCAAGGCCCGGGCGGGCGACGACGAGGAGTCGGCCGTGATCGACGAGGACTACCTGCGCGCCCTCGAGTACGGGCTGCCCCCGACGTCGGGCTTCGGTCTCGGTATCGACCGCCTGCTCATGTTGCTGGGTGACGTGTCCAACATCCGCGAGGTGATCGCCTTCCCGACGCTGCGGCCCGAGCAGACCTGAATCGCGTCGCCTGACTTCGTGCCGCCTGACTTCGTGCCGCCGGTGTATCGGGCGGCGCGGCTCGGCTCACACGGTCCTGACCGTTTCCTCACATCTCGGGCTCAGAGTGGAGCGTGCCGCCGCAGGAGCGGCCCGGCTGCAGAGCGCAGCGGACGCAGTCCAAGGAGACCAACCATGCTTCGCACACTCGTCGTCGGTACCGCGGTGGCCGGCGCCCTCACGTTCGGCTCCGTCGGGATCGCCGGGGCGACCACGTCCTCGACACCACCGTCGACCGCGCCCGCGGCAACGCCGACGACTGCACCGGCCGCAACGCCGTCGACCACGCCGGCCGTGTGCGCCAAGCTCCCGACCATTCAGTCCCGCGTCCAGAAGCTCGAGAGCACGTTCAACGCCCGCCTGCCCAAGGTGCAGGCGCGCGAGGCCAAGCTCACCGCCGCCGGCAAGACGAAGCGGGCCGACGCCCTGAAGAAGCGCGTGACACGGATCCAGACCCGCGAGAGCAAGGTCAACGCCCGCCTGTCCGAGGCCGAGGCGAAGTGTGGGACCACGACCAGCTGAGGACGCAGTCGGGTTCCGAGCGGGTCCGGGTCCGGTGCCTCGGCACGAGCCACCAGGAGAATTGCAGGCAGAAGGGGTCTTCGGAGCTTTCTTAGGACTTTGCCACCTTCCGCTCACATCCTCTTCACATCCGTCAGGCACAGTGTCGGGGTGCCGCCGAGGGTCGGCATCCCGTGTGAGCTGCACGGAACGTCAGGGAGGACACGCACCACATGGTTCGCAGGATGATCGCAGGGGCAGCGGTGGCCGGGGCAGTGACGTTGGGTCTGGCCGGCATGGCAGGGGCGACCACCCCGACCTCCGCACCGACGAGTACCAGCACGACGGGCGCCACGCACACGCCCAAGGGTTGCGCCAAGCTGCCGAAGATTCAGTCGCACGCTCCGGTGCGGGAGAAGAAGGAGAATGCTCGCATCTCCAAGGACCAGGCTCTCGTGAAGAAGCTGAAGTCCGAAGGTGGCCACGCCAAGGAGGCCAAGAGGGTCTCCTTCGAGATCAAGCAGGCGCAGAAGCACGAGGCCCGGGCCAAGCACCGGTTGAGCAAGCTCGAGGCGAAGTGCCCAGCCGTCTCGGGTTCGTCCGGTTCGTCGAGTTCGTCCGGTTCGAGCACGACCAGCAGCTCGACCAGCACCTGATTCAGGGCAGGTCGGTCAGCAACTCGGCCACCAGCCGGGACAGTCCCGCCCGCAGCTCGGGCCGGTTGATCCCGGCGGTGGCCGTTTGCGCGCTCGTCACCCAGCGCGCCGCCTCCTCGACAGACGACGCGATGGCCCCGGTGCCCATGACGATGCCCCGCGCCTTGTCCCGCTCGGGTTGGGCCAGCGGCTGCCCGAGCAGGGCCTGCAGATTCGGCCCGGCATCGGGATCGGCCAGAGCCAGCAGGGCCGGCAGGGTGTAGACGCCCTCGGCCAGGTCCTGGCCCACCGGCTTGAGCAGCTGGCCGTCGGTGGCGGTGAAATCGAGGACGTCGTCGCGGATCTGGAAGACCATGCCGAAGCATCGTCCGTACTCGGTGCACGCCTCGACCTCGGCGGGGGCGAGCCCCGCGGTGAGGGCCCCGATGCGGCTCGATGCGGCGAAGAGGGCGGCCGTCTTGCCGTTGATGGTCTCGAAGTAGTCCTCGCGGCTCCGACCGGTTTGGAAGGCGGAGCGCACCTCGGTCACCTGGCCCCGGCACAGGCGCCCCAGCGTCTCGGCCAGGAGTTTGGCCGCCTCTACGCCGAGTTCGGCCGCGATGGCGGCCGAGCGGGCCAACAAATAATCCCCGGCCACGATGGCCACCAGGTTGCCGAAGCGGCTGTTCACGCTCTCGACGTTGCGCCGGATGGTTGCCTCGTCAATGACATCGTCGTGGTACAGGGAGGCCAGGTGCACCAGCTCGACGGCGACGCCGCCCAAGAGGTCGTCCTGCGTCGCCTCGCGCTCGCCCCCGGTCGCCGTGGCCAGGGCCAGGAGGGGCCGTAAACGCTTGCCACCTGCGGCGATGAGGTGAGTCGCTACATCATCGAGGAAACCGTCTCCGGTCACGACCGAAGAGGTCAGCAGGGGCTCCAGACGCTGCAGTCCCTCTTGCAGATGGGGCAGGCCGAGGGCCGCAGTGGGGTTCACTGACCGAAACGTTAGGTCAACGCCCGCCAAACCGGACAACCGCCTGGTCGCAGGGTCGCGGGAAAACCCAGTTTGAGAGGTTCTTTGCCCAACTTCGCATCTGGGTGCCCGAGGTCTGTTCCAACTAAGGCCACAGGTACACTGAACCGAGAAAACTTTTAGCAACAGGAGAGAGGCGGTCAGGGTGTTCGAACGTTTCACCGACCGGGCACGGAGGGTGTTGGTGCTGGCGCAGGAGGAAGCGCGCCTGCTCAACCATTCCTTCATCGGGACCGAGCACATCCTTTTGGGTCTGATCCACGAGGGCGAAGGCGTCGCGGCGAAGGCTCTGGAGTCGCTGGGTATCTCCCTCGAGGCCGTGCGCGAGAAGGTGGAAGAGACGATCGGCATGGCCGGGACGGCACCGAGCGGCTCGCCGCCGTTCACGCCGCGGGCCAAGAAGGTGCTCGAGCTGTCACTGCGCGAGGCCTTGCAACTCGGCCACAGCTACATCGGCACCGAGCACATGCTCCTCGGCCTGGTGCGCGAGGGCGAGGGCGTGGCCGCCACCGTGCTGGTCAGCCTCGGGGCCGACCTCGGGCGCGTGCGCCAGCAGGTGATCCAGCTCATGTCGGGCAACCAGGGCAAGGAGTCCGTCGGTGCGGCCCAGGGCGCCAGCGCCGGCGACAACCCCTCGGGCTCGCCCGTGCTCGACCAGTTCGGGCGCAACCTGACCCAGCTCGCCCGCGACGGCAAGCTCGATCCGGTGATCGGACGTGCCAAAGAGATCGAACGCGTCATGCAGGTCCTGTCGCGCCGCACCAAGAACAACCCCGTGCTCATCGGCGAGCCCGGGGTCGGCAAGACGGCGATCGTCGAGGGGCTGGCCCAGCGCATCGTGGCCAACGAGGTCCCCGAGACGCTGACGGGCAAGCAGCTCTACACCCTCGACCTCGGGGCACTGGTGGCGGGCAGCCGCTACCGCGGTGACTTCGAGGAGCGCCTGAAGAAGGTGCTCAAGGAGATCCGCACCCGGGGCGACATCGTCCTCTTCATCGACGAGATCCACACCCTCGTGGGTGCCGGCGCGGCCGAAGGGGCCATCGACGCCGCCTCCATCCTCAAGCCGATGCTGGCCCGGGGCGAGCTCCAGACCGTGGGTGCCACCACCATCGACGAGTACCGCAAGCACCTCGAGAAGGACGCCGCCCTCGAGCGGCGCTTCCAGCCGGTCAAGGTCGAGCAGCCCTCCGTGGCGCTCACCATCGACATCCTGAAGGGCCTGCGCGACCGCTACGAGGCGCACCACGCCGTGAACATCACCGACCAGGCCCTGGTGGCCGCGGCCAACCTGGCCGACCGCTACCTGGCCGACCGCTACCTGCCGGACAAGGCGATCGACCTCATCGACGAGGCGGGCAGCCGCCTGCGCATCCGTCGCATGAACACGCCCCCGAGCGCCAAGAAGCTCGACGAGGAGATCGCCCGGCTGCGCGCCGACAAGGAAGCCGCCATTGAGAAGGGCGCCTTCGAGCAGGCCAAGAAGCTGGCCGAGCAGGAGAAGGAGCGCCTCGACCGCAAGGAGAGCCAGGAGGCCGAGCTGCGGGCCGAGGGCGTGGACCTCTTCGACGTGGTCGACGAGGAAGTCATCGCCGAGGTGCTGGCCGCCTGGACGGGCATTCCCGTCTACCGGCTCACCGAGGAGGAGACGGCCAAGCTCCTGCGCATGGAAGAGGAGCTGCACCACCGGGTCATCGGCCAGGAGGAGGCGCTCAAGGCGCTCTCGCGTGCCATCCGGCGCACCCGGGCCGGCCTCAAGGACCCCAAGCGCCCGAGCGGCTCGTTCATCTTCCTCGGGCCGACGGGCGTCGGGAAGACGGAGCTGGCCAAGACGCTGGCCGAGTTCCTCTTCGACGACGAGGACGCGCTCATTCAGCTCGACATGTCCGAGTACATGGAGAAGCACACGGTCAGCCGACTGGTCGGCTCGCCTCCGGGCTACGTCGGCTACGAAGAGGGCGGCCAGCTGACCGAGGCCGTGCGGCGCAAGCCGTTCTCGGTCGTGCTCTTCGACGAGGTCGAGAAGGCCCACCCCGACGTGTTCAACGCGCTGCTCCAGATTCTCGAGGACGGCCGCCTGACCGACGCCCAGGGTCGCTCGGTCGACTTCAAGAACACCGTGCTGATCATGACGTCGAACCTCGGGACGGCCGACCTGCGCAAGTCCAACATGGGCTTCGCCAAGACGTCGGAGGCCGTGACCTACGAGAGGATGAAGGCCAAGGTGGACGAGGCGCTCAAGCAGCACTTCCGCCCCGAGTTCCTCAACCGCATCGACGAGGTCATCGTGTTCCACGAGCTGTCGCGGGCCGAGGTCACCCAGATCGTCGACCTGCTCATGGCGCGCACGGTCCGGCAGCTCTCGGATCAGGGCATCGGCCTCGAGCTCACGCCCGCCGCCCGCACCTTCCTGGCCGACAAGGGTTACGACCCCCAGCTCGGAGCCAGGCCGTTGCGCCGGGCCATCCAGCAGCTGGTGGAAGACCCGTTGTCGGAGCGCATCTTGTGGAAGGAGTTCCGGGTCGGCGAGACGATCGTCGTCGACGTCGAGGAGTCACCGATCGACGGCGAGGGCCCGCAGCTGAGCTTCCGCGCCATCGAGGGCATTGAGCCGCCGCCGCTCGAGTTGGCCGGCGCCGGCGCCGACCCCGAGTAGCTCCGCCTCAGAGCTCCCAGCAGTAGCGGTACTCGCCGCGCGGCAGTGTCGCGCCCGCGTCGCCGCCCACGACGTGGCGCACCAAGAAGTGCGGGCTGTCGCGGCCGGCCGGCGCGTAGTGGATGCCGAGCGCGGCGGCCGGTGCGAAGCCGAAGCGCCCGTAGTACGCCGGGTCGCCCAGGAGGAGCAGCACCGGCCAGCCGCGCCGCGCCGCCTCCGCGAACAGCGCACCCATCAACGCGGTCCCCACGCCGCCGCGCTGGTGCGCCGGGAGCACGCAGAGCGGGGCCACGCCGGCCACGGCCCGGCCGTCGAGCTCGCCGGTGGCCGCCAGCACGTGGCCGACGACAGCGCCGTCGACCACGGCCACCAACTCGATGCGCTGCCGCCCGCTGCGCCGGGCCCACGTCTGGCGCACGATGTCGAGCTCCTCGCTCGCGTCGCGTGACTCGTCGCTGAAGGACTCGTCGACCACGGTCAGGATGGCCGCACTGTCGGCCGCTTCCGCCGGTCGGATCTCGATGGTCACGGCAGGCGCACCGCGCACGAGACCAGCCGGTGATCGGAGAGGCCGCCCACCGGGACCACCGCGGCGTGCCGGGTCAGCAGGCCGCGGACGAGGATCCAGTCCAGCTTCAAGGGCACGTGGTGAGGCCGGCCCCGGGCGTCGTGCTCGGTGGTCGGGGCCACGACGTTGGCCCCGACCCAGCCGAACCCGTGGGCGGCCGCTACCTCGAAGAGCGGCTCGTAGGCGACTGGCCAGGTGAAACGGGTCGGATCGAGGGTGTGCATGCGCCCGGCCCCCTCGCGGTCGAGGTGCTCGGCGAAGGCGGCGCCCAGCGTGTTGAGGTCTCCGCCGACGACGGCCGGTCCGTCGGGCCCGCCCCGGGCGTCGACCGCCTCGAGGAGCGCCGCCATCTGCTCGGCCCGGTGCGCCGGGTCGGTGTGGTTCTCCAGGTGGGTCGAGGCCAGCGTGACGCCGACCCCGTCGAGGGCGACGGTGGCCAGCACGGCCAGACGTCCGCCCACCCGGGGCTGGGCCGAGCCCGCCGCGAACCAGCCCTCGTCGCGGTCGGGCAGGCGCAGCGCGGCCGTCGCCTCGAGCGGTGCCGCGCACACGATGGCGTTGCCGTGGAGGGCCGCGGTGTTCTCGGCCCCCGCGCACTCCTGCTGCTCCCGCTCGTTGCCCAGACCGAGCTCGACGAACTCCACCGCGAACGCGGCGCCGCCTTCCAGCGCGGAAGCCAAGACGGCGACGGTGTCCACGTTGGCGGTGCGGGCCATGCCGACGTCGACCTCGGAGAGCAGGCACACGTCGGCACCGGCGTCGCGCAGGAGGGCGGCCAGCTCGAGCGGGCGCCGGCCGCGCTCGATGTTCCAGGCCGCCACGCACACCCAGCCGCGCAGCGGGCGCGGCGACGGGGGCGGGCGATCGTCGACGGTGTGGAAGCACGACACGTCGGCCAAGAGGCGCCGGTGCAGCGCGCCGTCGCCGAGCCGAACGGACCAGGCGGAACGTTCCCGGGCCGTGGGGGTCGCCAGCACAGGACCGAGCCTGTCACCCCGATCGGGCCGACGCCGGTGTCGGGGAGCGCCGGGTACGATTTGGCGCGTGGTCGACGGTGACGGCGCCAGCCAACCGCTGAACGACGCGTTGGCCCTGGTGGCACCGGGTACGGCGCTGCGGGAAGGGCTGGACCGCATCCTCCAGGCGAAACACGGGGCGCTGATCATCGTGGGCGACGACCCGGCCGTGCTCTCCGTCTGCACCGGCGGCTTCCTGCTCGACGCCGAGTACACCCCCCAGCGCCTCTCCGAGCTGGCCAAGATGGACGGCGCCATCATCCTGGCCGCGGACGCCTCGCGCATCGCCCGGGCCAACGTGCACCTGGTGCCCAAGGCCACCATCGCCACGACGGAGACGGGCACCCGTCACCGCACGGCCGAGCGGGTGGCCCGCTCCATCGACGTGCCCGTCATCGCGGTCTCCGAGGCCATGGCCACGATCGCCGTCTACCGCAACGACAGGAAGCACACGACCCAGTCGGCCGGCTGGCTGATCGACCGCTCCAGCCAGGCCCTGGCCACCCTCCAGCGCTTCCGCTCGCGCTTCGACGACGCGCTCAGCACGCTCACCCGGCTCGAGATGGAGGACTCCGTCTCGGTGCGTGACGTGGTGGCCGTGCTCCAGCCGGGCGAAATGGTCCGCCGCATCGCCGAGGAGATCGAAGGCCACCTGGTCGAGCTGGGGTCCGACGGCCGCCTCATCTACCTCCAGACCGAGGAATTGCGGGCCGGCCTGGACGCCACCATGGGCCTGGTGCTGCGGGACTACACCGACCACCGCGCCATGGAGCGGCTCCGGACCCTGTCGCCCGACGCCCTCATGGATCTGCCCAAGGTGGTGGCGGCGCTCACCCTGCCGGCGTCGAGCGACCAGCTGCACGCCGAGCTGGCCCCGCACGGCTACCGCATGCTCCACCGGCTGCCCCAGCTCTCCGAGACCCTCATCGACCGGCTGGTCGAAAAGTTCGGCTCGCTGCCCGACATCCTGTCGGCCTCGGCGGCCGAGCTGGAGTCGGTGGAGGGCATCGGGGCGGCCACGGCCCGCACCGTGCGCGACGGCCTGGCCCGCCTGGTCGAGGCGAGCATCTTCGAGCGATACGAATGATCGGGTCAGTCTGGTAAAATAGAAGGTCACTTCGGACGGGTGTGCACCGCCCTGATCCACTTCTGCACTGCGCCACCGGCACGTCAGCGTGCCCGTGCGCCTGAATCACCTAAGGGAGTCCTGTGTCCTTCAAGGTCGGAGACAAAGTCGTCTACCCCCATCACGGGGCTGCCGTGATCGAAAAGCGCGAGACCAAGGTCGCCTTCGGCGAGAAGCGGGAGTACCTCGTCCTGCGCCTGGCCTACGGCGATCTCATCCTCAACGTGCCGGCGGACAACACCGAAGGGGTCGGCCTGCGCGAGGTCATCAACGACGAGGAGGTCGAGGAGGTCTTCGCCGTGCTGCGCAAGAAAGAAGCGCGCATGCCGACCAACTGGTCCCGTCGCTACAAGAACCATTCCGAGAAGCTGCGTTCGGGCGACATCTACCAGGTGGCCGAGGTGGTCCGGAACCTCTCCATCCGCGACAAGGACAAGGGCCTGTCCGCCGGCGAGAAGCGCATGCTGCAGCGGGCCCGCCAGATCCTGGTGTCCGAGCTCACCTTCGCCCTCAACGTGGACGAGGAGACGGCCGAGGAGCGCCTGAACGAGGCCCTGACCTGAGCGGGCGGCCGGGTCCCACCGTGGCGCCGGCCAAGGTGTGGTCGATCGTGGTGGCGGGTGGTTCGGGCCGCCGCTTCGGCCAGTTGAAGCAGTTCTCCCCCCTGGGCGGCCGCCTGGTCCTCGAGTGGGCCGTGGAGGCCTGCCGCCCCTACTCGACCGGGGTCGTCCTGGTGCTGCCGGCCGAGGCCGGCCTGCCCGGCGCGCCGCAGCACGGCGCCGACACCGTGGTGCGCGGCGGGGAGAGCAGGGCAGCGTCGGTGGGCCGTGGCCTGGCCGCCGTGCCCGCCGACGCCGAGGTGGTCCTGGTCCACGACGCGGCCCGCCCGCTGACCACGGCCGCCGTCTTCGAGGCCGTGCTGGGCGCCCTGGCCGAGGACGGCGTGGACGGAGCCGTCCCCGGGGTGCCCGTGCGTGACACGATCAAGCAGGTGGACACCGCTTCGACCATCACGGCCACGCTGGACCGCACCACCCTGGTGGCCGTGCAGACCCCACAGGGCTTCCGGGCCGCTGCGTTGCGCCGGGCCCACGCGGCCGAAGGGACGGACGGGGCCACCGACGACGCCGTGCTGGTGGAGGCGGTCGGGGGCCGGGTGAAGGTGGTGCCCGGTGACCCGGCGAACCTCAAGATCACGACGCCCGGGGACCTGGCGCAGGCCGAGCGCCTGTTGGCCGACCGGCCCGGCGGGCGCTGAGCCGTGCGCATCGGTCAGGGCATCGACGTCCATCGCTTCTCCGAGGATCCGCACCGCCCCCTCGTGCTGGGGGGCGTCGTCATCGAGGGCGCCCGCGGCCTGGGTGGACACAGCGACGCCGACGCGGTGTGCCACGCGCTGGCCGATGCCGTGCTGGGTGCGGTGGGGCTGGGCGACCTGGGTCGTCACTTCCCCGACACCGACCCGGTGTGGGAGGGGGCCGACAGCGTGGTCCTGCTGACCGAGGTGGTCACCATGGCGGCCGAACAGGGCTTCCGCTGCGCCAACGCCGACTGCACCGTGGTGGCCGACACGCCGCGCCTGGCCCCCCACACCCCGGCCATGGCGGAGCGGCTGCGCGCCGTGCTCGGCGCGCCGGTGTCGGTCAAGGCGACCCGGGCCGAGGGCCTGGGCGCGCTGGGCCGGGCCGAGGGCATCGCCTGCCTGGCCGTCGTCCTCCTGGAGCCGGTGTGAGCCCGCCCCGTCGCAAGCCCGACCGGCGCCAGGGCCCGCGGACGCGGCCCGATCCGCGCCGGGGCGGCCGCCCGGAGGGTCTGAGCGAACTCGGCGGGGACCAGGTGGAGGGCCGCCGGGCCGTGCTCGAGCTCCTCAGCGTCGGGCGCCGGCCCGTCCGGCGCATCCTGCTGGCCGAGGACCAGGACCCCTCGCCCCAGCTGGACCGCATTGAGGAGCTGGCCGCCCGCATGCGGGTGCCCGTCGAGACGGTGCCCCGGGCCCGGCTCGACACCCAGGCCCGGACCGAGTCGCCCCAGGGCGTCATGGCGTTGGCTTCTCCGATCGAACCCGTGCCCCTCGAGGACCTGTGCGCGGCGCGCCGCGGGGTGGAGCCCTTTCTGCTCGTGGCGGCCGGGATCACCGACCCGCGCAACCTGGGCGCCCTGCTGCGCAGCGCCGAATGCGCCGGGGTCACCGGGCGTGGTCCTGCCGAAGCACCGCTCGGCCCGCCTGTCGCCCACCGTGGCCAAGACGGCGTCGGGCGCCATCGAACACCTGCCCTTCGCCGCCGTCGGCGGCATCCCCGCCGCGCTGACGACGATGCGCGAGCTCGGCGTGTGGTCGATCGGTCTGGCCGGCGAGGCGGAGCAGTCGCTCTACGACCTCCCGCTCGGTGGCGGCCCGGTGGCGCTCGTCGTGGGCAGCGAGGAGAAGGGACTGGCGCCGCTGGTGCGCCGGCGCTGCGATGCGGTGGTCGCCATCCCCCAGCACGGCGCCCTGCCGTCGCTCAACGTCGGCGTGGCCGGTGCGGTCGCCTGCTTCGAGGTGGCCCGCCAGCGGGCGGCCGGTGGCGGGGCCTGACCGGACGTGCGCCGACCTGACCCACTGGTCAGTCGCGGCCTAGGCCGCCGGCGCCACCTCGGAGGTGCAGAACGCGCAGCGATGGGCCGCCAGCGGGATGTCGCTCAGGCACTCGGGACACGGGCGCGTCTCGGGCTCGGGCTCGTCAGTCGGCAACAGGTTCAAGCGCTTCATGAGCGCGTTGAGGGGGAGCACCACGGCGAAGAAGACGACCGTGGCCACGATGAGGAAGGACAGCAACGCGTTGATGAACGCGCCGTAGTGGAACTTCGAGTTGTGCACGGTGAAGTACAGGTCGGCGAAATCCGGCTTGCCGAAGATGGCCGCGATGAGCGGCGTGATGAAGTCGGCCACGAACGCGGTCACCACCGCGGTGAAGGCGGCGCCGATGACGACGGCCACGGCCAGATCGACCACGTTGCCCCGCAGGACGAACTTCTTGAAGTCGCTCAGCACCGCACCGCTCCCTTCGTGCGCTCTCATCTCCGCCTGAGAGCCCGAGGCAGGAATCGAACCCGCGACATCTTCATTACAAGTGAAGTGCTCTACCAACTGAGCTACTCGGGCCTGCGCGAAACCTTACCGTCCAGCACAGATCGATCCCGGCCCGACCAGCGCAAAGGCTTGCAACGGCGCGGGTGGCGGGGCAGGCTGGACCCTCAATGGCTGACGAGCAACCGCCGGCGGGGCCGTCCAGCTCCAGATCCAGCTCACATTCAGGTTCGTTTTCGCCCTTCAGGGCCGTCCTGGTCCTCGTCGTCTTCGTCATCGCCACCCTGATCCTCGTCGGGGTGGGCACCCGTCCCAGCGTGATCGGTGCGCCGACGACGGCGCCGTCCACCACGACGACGGTGGCCGGCGGCACCACCACCAGTACGACCGGCGGTGCCGCGGCCGGTTCGAGCACCACCACGACCAAGCCGGCCACCACCACGACGGCCCATGGCGGCCACGGGCACAAGGCGACCACCACGACGACGACCCTTCCCCGCAGCAGCGTCAGCGTGCTGGTGGCCAACGCCACCAGCACCAACGGGCTGGCGGCCAAGACGTCGGCCACCATCGGGGCGGGAGGCTGGTCGATGCAGACGCCGGTGGACGCCAACACCACCGAGGCCACGTCGGCCGTGTACTACGCGGCGGGGCAGCAGCAGGCCGCGGCGACCATCGCCACCACCATCGGCGTGGCCCCGACCGCGGTGCTCCCGCTCAGCAGCGCCACACCCGTGACGTATCCGCCCAACACCGCGGTCGTCGTGGTGGTGGGCCAGGACCTCGCCGCCGCGTCGGGCTGAGCCTCGGTGATGGCGCCGGCGCTGCCCGCGCCGCTGCAGGCGCTGGCGGCCGATCCGGCACACGGCGCGCTGTTCCTCGACTTCGACGGCACGCTGTCGGCCATCGTCGACGACCCCGTCGGCGCGCGGCCGCTGCCCGGCGTGCCCGCGCTGCTGGCCGAGCTGGCCACGGTCTTCAGTCTGGTGGCCGTGATCTCGGGCCGCCCGACCGCCTTCCTGCGCGCCGCGCTCGGCGAGCCGGCCGGCGTCGAGCTGGTCGGCCTGTACGGGCTCGAGCGCGCCCTCGGCGGCTCGGCCCGGGCCGGGGAGTGGGCCGCCGTGATCGATTCGGTGGTGCACGAGGCCGAGGCGGGCGCACCGGCCGGCGTGTACGTGGAGCCCAAGGGCCTGACCGTCACGCTGCACTGGCGCCACGCCCCCGCGGAGAGAGCCTGGGTGGAGGCCTTCGCGGCGCGGGCGCGCGGCCGAGCACGGTCTCGCCGTGCACCCCGGGCGGATGGAGCTCGAACTGCGCCCGCCGGTCCAGGTGGACAAGGGGACGGTGGTGCGTCGGGCTGGCGGCCGAACGATCCGGCCGGCTGCGTCAGGTCGCCGTGTTCGGCGACGACCTGGGCGACCTGCCCGCCTTCGAGGCCGTCGGCCGGCTGGGCACGGCCGCCGCCCCGGTGGGCGCGGTGCGGGTGGCGGCGGTCGACGACGAGAGCCCGTCGGCCGTGGCGGAACGGGCCGATCTGGTGGTGCCCGGCGCGGCCGGGGCGGTGGCGCTGCTGCGCGACCTGGCCCACGCGGCGGAGAGCGCCCGGAGTGGCGAGCGCGGCGGAGTGACCAGCTACCCGCCCGCCGCCGCCAGCTGATCGGCCCACCAGTCGGCCGCGGTGCGGGCCCGGACCGACGCCTTGAGCGAAACGGCCCGCCGGGCCCGCTCGCCGGCCGGCATGGTCAGCGCGCGGTGCAGGGCCTCGGCCGTGCCGGACACGTCGAAGGGGTTGATCCCGAGCGCCCCGGCCACCGAGAGCTCCTCGTAGGCGCCGGCCTCGGAGGAGAGCACGAGCACCCCGTCGGTGCGGTTCAGGAGCGGACCCTCCTTGGCCACCAGGTTGAGCCCGTCGCGCACCGGGTTGACCAGCAGCACGTCGGAGGCGGACAGCGCGGCGAGCGAGCGGGGCCAGTCGTCGCGCACCGAGAGCACGATCGGCGTCCACGACGACGTGCCGTGCGCGTGGTTGATGCGTTCGGCCGTGTGCTCGACGTCGGCCCCGTAGGCGAGATACTCGGCCAGCCCCTGCCGGCTCGGGTAGGACAGGGCCAGGTGCACCACCTCGCCCCGCCACTCGGGGCGGGCGGCCAACAGCTCCTCGAAGGCGAGCATGCCGCGCACGATGTTCTTCGACGGCTCCAGGCGGTCCGAGCGGGCGATCAGGCGGCGCCCCCCCACCTCGGCCCGCAGCGCCTCGAGCGCGGCGGCGCACTCGGGCCCGGCCGCCGCCCGCTCCATGACGTCGGGCTCGGGGCCGAGCGGGGCCACGAAGGTGGGCGGCCCGGCCCGCCCGGCCACCTCGTAGCAGGAGCGAAAGCCGGCCTCCCACTTGTGGCAGTGGAAGCCGCAGGCGCCGTAGCCCGCCATGCCGTCGAGCAGCTCCGCCCGCACGTCGTCGGGCAGCACGCCGAGGATGGCCGGATCGGCGAAGGGGGTGTGGAGGAAGTGCACCGTCCGCAGGTCGGGCCGGCGCTCGGCCAGCATCCGGCCCAGCAGGGAGAAGTGGTAGTCCTGCACCAGCACGGTGCCGTCCCGGTCCGCCCGGGCCACCACGGCGTCGGCCATGGCCCGGTTGTAGGCCCGGTAGCCCTCCCAGGCCCGGCGCCAGTGACGGTCGAAGCGGGGCCGCAGCGGCAGGTCCCACATGTGGTGGTGGCAGTACCAGAGGGTCGAGTTGGCCACGACGTCGTAGGCCATCCGGTAGGTGTCGTCGCCCACGACCACCGGGACGAGGTCGAGCCCGTCCTCGTGCATGCGTCCCTGGGCCACCGCCTCGCGGTCGGCCGCACCCATCGTCACCGAGGCCCACGTCGTGCCGCTGCCGGCCAGGATCCGGTGCAGCGACGAGGCCAGCCCGCCGCCGGCCGGGACCGGGATCAGCTCGCCGTCGGGCCCGGAGCGGAAGGTCAGCGGCCCGCGGTTGGAGACGACGAGGGTGGCGCTCATTCGCCCGCTCAGGCGCGGCGGGGCAAGGTGGTGGGCGAGACCCGCTCGAGCGCGGCGCGCAGCACGTCGACCGCCTGCGGGCGCAGCTCCTCCAGCGGCCGGTTGCGGTGGATGCGCTCGCCCAGGTCCACCTGGGCCAGGCGGTCCGCCCCGAGCGACTGGGCCACGTCGATCAGCAGACCGAGCTCGACCCCGTAGCCGTCGGCGAAGCCGAGCTTCTCGAAGACCCAGCGATGGGCCGCGGTCTCACCGGCCAGCGGCTGGCGCACCCAGGACAGCTCGGCGAAGAGCAGCTCGAGCACGGGGCGGGCCACCAACTCGGTGACGCGGCCCCCGCCGGTCGGCTGGCCGTGGAGGGGCCGGGTGTAGAAGCCCTTGACCAGGGCGATGTCGTCGGTGGTGAGCAGCGGACCGAGCAGGCTGGTGACGAAGGCGGGGGTGGTGTTGGCCACGTCGGCGTCGAGGAAGACGAGGACGTCGCCCGCCGCCGCCTCGAGGGCGGCCGCCATGGCCCGGCCCTTGCCGCCCGATCCGCCCGGCCCGGCCACGACCCGGGCGCCCGGCCTCGTGCGCCTGGACGCGCGGTGTCGTCGAGCGAGCCGTCGTCGAGCACGATGACCTCGTCGACCAGCCCGTTGCCCCCGTGGGCGACGAGGAAGGGCTGGACCACCGCCCGCACGACCGAGCCGACGGTCGAGCCCTCGTCGCGGGCGGGGATGCACACCGAGACGGTGCGGCCCGTCCGGGCCTTGGCCTCGAGCACCAGGCCGGTCGGGAAATCCCTGTGGTGGAAGGTGTGCGCCACGTACCAGATTCAAGCAGCCCCGGCCCGTTGAGCCGGCCGCCCCGGGGCGGCTACCATGGTGTTCATCATCCAGAGCGACTGAGGGACGGGCCCGATGAAGTCGCGGCAACCAGTGCTTCCCCTGGCGGGGCGGCACCTGGTGCCAATGCCCGATCGATGAGGAGGACCACATGGTCGATTTCGTCACCGGCTTGCGCTGTCGTGAGTGTGCGCGGGAATTCCCGGCCGAGGCGCTGCACGTCTGCGACTACTGCTTCGGGCCGCTCGAGGTGGCCTACGACTACGAGGCGATCGCCGCCTCGGTCACCCGGGAGAGCATCGCGGCGGGGCCCCGCACCATCTGGCGCTACAGGGACCTGCTGCCCGTCGACGACGAGTCGCCCGGTCGACCTCGGGGCCGGCTTCACCCCGCTGGTGCGGGCCGACCGCCTGGCCGCCGAGCTCGGCCTGGGCGAGCTGTGGATCAAGGACGACACGGCCAACCCGACGGGCTCGTTCAAGGACCGGGTCGTCTCGGTCGCCCTGACCAAGGCGCGCCAGCTCGGCTTCAAGGTGGCGGCGTGCGCGTCGACGGGGAACCTGGCCAACTCGGTGGCGGCGCACGCGGCCCGGGCCGGGCTCGACTCGGTCGTGTTGATCCCCCACGACCTCGAGGCGGCCAAGGTCACGATGACCGCCGTCTACGGCGGCACGGTCATCGCGGTCGACGGCACCTACGACGACGTCAACCGGCTCTGCGCGGAGCTGACGAGCGAGCGCCCCAGCTGGGCCTTCGTCAACGTCAACGTGCGCACCTACTACGCCGAGGGCTCCAAGACCCTGGCCTTCGAGATCGCCGAGCAGCTGGGCTGGCGGGCCCCGGACCACGTGGTGGTGCCGATCGGATCGGGCAGCCAGCTGACCAAGGTGGCCAAGGGCTTCAGCGAGCTGGGCAAGGTGGGACTGCTGCCCGAGGAGCCCGCCGTGCGGGTCTCGGGCGCCCAGGCCGAGGGCTGCTCCCCGGTGGCCACCGCCTTCTTGCAGGGGTCCGACGCCATCCGGCCGGTCAAGCCCAAGACCATCGCCAAGTCGCTGGCCATCGGCAACCCGGCCGACGGCTGGTACGCCCTCGACGTGATGCGGCGCACGGGCGGGTCCTGCGCCGCGGTGACCGACGACGAGGTGATCGAGGCCATCGGGCTGCTGGCCCGCACCGAGGGCATCTTCGCCGAGACGGCGGGCGGCGTCACCATCGCCACCCTGTGCAAGCTGGCGGCGTCGGGCGCCATCCGGCCCGACGAGCGGGTGGTGGCCCTGGTCACCGGGCACGGGCTCAAGACGGTCGAGGCCCTGACCAACCACCCGGGCACCGGCCCGACCGCCACCATCGCCCCGACCCTGGCCGCCTTCGAGGCCGCCCTGTCCGACGAATGGGAGTCCACCCGATGAGCGCCACCGTCCGCATCCCCACCCAGCTGCGCACCCTGACCGGCGGCGCCGGCGAGGTCGAGGCCGACGGCGCCACGGTCGGCGAGGTGCTCAAGGCGCTCGATGCCGCCCACCCGGGCCTGGCCGAGCGCCTCTTCGACGAGTCGGGCAACCTGCGCCGCTTCGTGAACGTGTTCCTGGCCGACGAGGACGTGCGCTTCCTCGACGGGCTGGCCACGGCCGTCACCCCCGGGCAGACCCTCTCGATCGTCCCCGCCGTGGCCGGGGGCTGAGCCGCCCCGGGCCGGCGCCGCCCCGGCGCGCTCGCTCTTGCACTCGGCCCCGTAAGGTGGTTACCTGTTAGCACTCACACCCCGAGAGTGCTAATGAAGGAGTAAACCGGAATGGCCAAGATCATCGCCTTCGACTCCGAGGCCCGCCGCGGCCTCGAGACCGGCATGAACAAGCTGGCGGACGCCGTGCGCGTCACCCTCGGCCCCAAGGGCCGCAACGTGGTGCTCGACAAGAAGTGGGGCGCCCCCACCATCACCAATGACGGTGTGTCGATCGCCAAGGAGATCGAGCTGGAGGACCCCTTCGAGAGGATCGGCGCCGAGCTGGTCAAGGAAGTGGCCAAGAAGACCGACGACGTGGCCGGTGACGGCACCACCACGGCCACCGTCCTGGCCTGGGCCATGGTCCGCGAGGGCCTGCGCAACGTGGCCGCCGGGGCCAACCCGATGTCCCTCAAGCGGGGTATCGAGTCCGCCGTCGAGACGGCCGTGAGCTCCATCCACGCCCTCTCCAAGGAGACCGAGTCCAAGGCCCAGATCGCCCAGGTGGCGTCCATCTCGGCCGCCGACACCGAGATCGGCGAGATGATCTCCGAGGCCATCGACAAGGTCGGCCGCGACGGCGTCATCACCGTCGAGGAGTCCCAGACCTTCGGCATGGACATGGACCTGGTCGAGGGCATGCGCTTCGACAAGGGCTACATCGCCCCGTACTTCGTGACCGACCCCGAGCGCATGGAGGCCGTCCTCGAGGACGCCTACGTCCTGCTCGTCGGCTCGAAGATCACCGCCGTACGCGACCTGCTGCCCGTGCTCGAGAAGGTCATGCAGAGCGGCAAGCCGCTGCTGATCATCGCCGAGGACGTCGAGGGCGAGGCCCTGGCCACCCTGGTGGTGAACAAGATCCGCGGCACCTTCCGTTCGGTGGCCGTCAAGGCTCCCGGCTTCGGCGAGCGCCGCAAGGCCATGCTCCAGGACATCGCCATCCTCACCGGTGGCCAGGTGGTCACCGAGGAGGTCGGCCTCAAGCTGGAGAACGTGAACCTCGACCTGCTCGGCTCGGCCCGCAAGGTGGTCATCACCAAGGACGAGACGACCGTGGTGGAGGGCGCCGGCAAGGAGTCCGACATCAAGGGCCGCATCAACCAGATCAAGACCGAGATCGAGAACACCGACTCGGACTACGACCGGGAGAAGCTCCAGGAGCGCCTGGCCAAGCTCTCGGGCGGCGTCGCCGTGATCAAGGTCGGCGCGGCCACCGAGGTCGAGCTCAAGGAGAAGAAGCACCGCATCGAGGACGCCGTGTCCACGACCAAGGCCGCCATTGAGGAAGGCGTGGTTCCCGGCGGGGGCGTTGCCCTGCTGCGGGCCCAGACCGCCATCTACGAAGGTGCCGAGAAGCTCGAGGGCGACGAGGCCACCGGTGCCCGCATCGTCGGCAAGGCCGTCGAAGAGCCGCTGAAGCAGATCGCGGTGAACGCCGGCCTCGAGGGTGGGGTCATCGTCGAGAAGGTGCGCAACCTCAAGGGTGCCCACGGGCTCAACGCCGCCACCGGCGAGTACGAGGACCTCTTCAAGACCGGCGTCATCGACGCGGCCAAGGTGACCCGTTCGGCCCTGCAGAACGCCGCCTCCATCGCTGCGCTGTTCCTGACCACAGAGGCGGTCATCGTGGACAAGCCCGAGGACGACGCCCCCGCCATGCCCGGCGGTGGCATGGACGACTTCTAGTCGCCCTCCCTCGTCGAACCAGACGTTCCAGTACGCCCGGCCGAAAGGCCGGGCGTACTGGCGTCTCTAGACTGGCCAGCCAATGGCCCTGACCCCGACGACCGGCTGGGGTGTGCTGCACCTGTTCTGCCGCCTGGACCCCGCTGTCGACGCCGATGCCCTGCGCAAGGCGACCCTCAGCGCGGAGGAGGACGGGTACCAGGTCGTCCCGGTGGCCCTCCTCGGCCACAAGGCCGACCTCGGGCTCATGGTGTTGGGTCCCGACGTGTGGCGCCTGCGCCGGTTCCAGACCGAGGCGGCCGCGGCCGGCGCACGGCCGACCGAGTCCTACGTGTCGCTGACCGAGGTGTCGGAGTACGCCGCAGGCGTTCCCGAGGAGCTCCGAGCGGCCCGCCTCTTCCCCCGGCTGCCGCCGGAGGGCAAGGCGGCGTTCTGCTTCTACCCGATGAGCAAGCGGCGGGGCGACACCCACAACTGGTACGCCCTCGACTTCGAGGCCCGCAAGGAGCTCATGCTCGGGCACGGCAAGGTCGGGCGTACCTTCCACGGCCGCATCCTCCAGGTCATCACGGGCTCGACCGGCCTCGACGACTTCGAGTGGGGTGTGACGCTGTTCGGCACCCATCCCGACGACCTGAAGGAGTGCGTCTACGAGATGCGCTTCGACGAGGCGTCCTCGCGCTACGCCGAGTTCGGACCCTTCTACACGGGCATGGTGGGCACGCTGGACGACGTGCTGGCGGTGCTGGGCGCGTGAGCGCGTCCCTCGACGATCTCAAGGACCGGCTGCACGGACTGGGCCGGGTCGTCGTGGCCTTCAGCGGTGGTGCCGATTCCTCGCTGCTGGCCCGGGTGGCCCACGACACGCTCGGACCGACGTCGGTGCTCTGCGCCACCGCGCTCTCCCCGTCGCTGGCCGGCAGCGAGGCCGAGGACTGCCGGGCCCTGGCCCGGGAGTGGAACCTGCGCTGGGTCGGCGTGCCCACCAACGAGATGGACGACCCGGCGTACGTGGCCAACGGGGCCGATCGCTGCGCCCACTGCAAGACCGCCCTGATGGCCGCCCTCGGCCCGTTGGCCGAAGAGGAGCGGGCGACGGTGGTGCTCGGGGTCAACGTGAGCGACCTGGGCGACCACCGGCCCGGCCAGGCGGCGGCGGCCGAGGCCGGTGCGGTCTTTCCTCTCGTCGAGGCCGGCTTCACCAAGGCCGACATCCGGCACTGGTCGCAACGGCTGGGCCTGCGCACCTGGGACAAGCCGGCCGCGGCCTGCCTGGCCTCGCGCCTGCCGTATGGCACCCCGGTCACCCTGGGCCGCCTCTCGGCGGTCGAGCGGGCCGAGGCGGCGTTGCGCGCGCTCGGCTTCGGACAGCTCCGCGTGCGCCACCACGGCGAGGCGGCCCGGATCGAGGTGGAAGCGGACGTGCTGCCCCTGGTGGTGTCCCGCCGGGCTGACGTCGTCGAGGCCGTCCGAGGAGTCGGATTCAGCTATGTCGCTCTCGACCTGGAAGGCTTCCGCTCCGGCAGTCTGAACCGCAGCATCGAGGGACAGGGGGGAGGCGGGCGATGAGCGAGGTCCGGGTCAAGGTCAAGCTGACGTTTCCCGAGTCCGAGGTGCGCCGGGCGGTGCTGGCCACCCTGGTCCGTCAATTCGACGTGGAGCCCAACATCAGGCGGGCCGACGTGGAGGAGCACCGGGGCTGGATCGTCTGCGAGATCGACGGCGAGGCCACGCAGGTGGAGGCGGCGCTCGAGTGGCTGCGCAGCGAGCGCATCACGGTCGACCTCTTGGGGGACGTCCTCGAAGGTTGAGCCGGCGACGGGTGGCCGGGTTCTCTCAGCCGTCCTGGTCGGAGCGGGGCACGTGCCAGCCGGCCTGGGAGACCTTCCGGGGCTCGTAGAAGACACACCCGTCGGGGCAGGCGAAGGGCAGGGGCTCGTTGGCGTCCACCTTGCACCGCTCCAAGCGCTCGCCACCGGGCGTGGTCCTCATCACGTAGTGGCGGCAATCCGTGTTGACGGGCACGCACCATTCTGGCCCAAACGGCGGGCCGCGGTAGCGTCACCGGCCGTGGACCAGAGCGACGATCGCACCGTTCCCCTCAAGACCCTGCTGCGCTGGAGCGAGGCCTTGGCGGGGATCGCCCGCACCGGGCTGGGCTTCACCGAGAGCCTCTACGAGCAGGAGCGTTTCGAGGAGATCCTCAAGGTGGCAGCCGACATCCGGGTCGAGGCCGACGGTCAGAGCGACGAGCCCGACTACGGCGGCGGCCTGGTCCAGGAATGGATGGACACCGTGGGCACGGGCGTGGCGGGCTACGTGACGCCCAAGGTGGCGGTCGGCGCCGCGGTGGGCAACGACGCCGGCGAGCTGCTGCTCATTCAGCGGGCCGATTCGGGCATCTGGCTCTACCCGACCGGCTGGTGCGACATCGGGTACTCGGCGGCCGAGGTGGTGGTCAAGGAGGTCGAGGAGGAAACGGGGATCATCGCCGAGCCGGTGCGGCTGATCGCCGTGCTCGACGGGCTGCGTCTCGGGATGACGCGGATCCCGCTCTACTCGCTCCTCTTCTATTGCCGGGCCGTCGGCGGGGAGCTCAATCCCCATCCACTCGAGACGCGCGACGTGGGCTGGTTCACCCGCGACACCCTGCCCTTCCCGCTAGTCGGTTCGGAACGCTGGGGCGAGCACGTCTTCGCCGCCATCAGCGGTGAGGAGCGCGAGGTGCTCTACGACCGGGTGCGCCAGCCCATGTGGCGCGGCGACCCCGACGCCCCGAAATGATCGTCGTCGAGATCGCCACCAGCGTCGACGACGAGCTGTGTTCGGCGGTGGCGGATCTCACCCCGCAGCTGTCGCGCACCGCACCGTCGCCCGGAGCCGACCTGCTCGGGCGCATCGTCTCCGACGAGTGCACCACGCTCTTCGTGGCCCGTCACGAGGGCGCCATCGTCGGCATGTTGACGTTGGCCTCGTTCCAAGTCCCGACGGGCGTGCGGTCGTGGATCGAGGACGTGGTGGTCGACGAGGCGGCCCGCGGCCAGGGCGCGGCGGTTGCGCTGGTGCAGGCGGCGCTCGACGAGGCGGCCCGTCGGGGCTCGCGCACGGTCGACCTCACGTCACGGCCCAACCGCGAGGCGGCCAACCGCCTCTATCAGCGCATGGGTTTCGAGGTGCGGCAGACGAACGTCTACCGGCATACCGGAGGCGACTGAGCCGGTCGCATGTGCCGCCGTGGCCGCCGGCGTCAGGCCGGGAGCGGGAAGGCCGCGGGGAGCAGGTGCATGAGGCGGGGGAACATCGGGGTGAAACGGCCCTCACCCCACGGCAGGTCCGGCTCGTTGGCGAAGGCCTGGGTCAAGACGCCGGCGATGAGGGTGGAGACCAGATAGATCGCATCCTCGTCGCGTGCGCTGGGCCCGAGCTGGCCGGCGTGCACCGCGTCGACCAGTGCGGTGCGCTGCAGCTCCACCATCTCGATACTGGCCGAGAACGCCTCGGGCGAGGGTTGGAAGCTCGGGACGGGGCGCCAGAAGAGCAACTCGGCCACGGCACGGTTGTCCAGCGACCACCGGCCGCAGGCCTCGAGCGCGGCGACCAGCGCGTCGAGACCGGGTTCGGTGCTGCCCATAGCGTCCCGCATGACCGCAGTGAGATCACGCTGGCCCTGTTCGAAGAGCGCGTCGTAGATCGCCATCAGCGACGGGAAGTACTTGTAGAGCGACGGCGGCTGGACGCCCAGGCGCCGAGCCACCTCGGCGAGGCTCAGCCCGGTCACGCCCTCGGTCGTCATGACGTTGCGGGCGATGTCGAGGATCTCGTGGATCGTCTCCTGCCGGCGCCGGGCCCGGCGGTCGGGCCGGGCCGGGCCGTCGCCGGCCGGTCCCGCCTGCGTCTGCGCCTCCTCGCTCCGAGCCATTGCACAGAAGTATAGCTTATTAATCTCTTGACAGCTTTAGCTAATGATATTAGCCTGACGCCGACAGGACGGGAGGCACGGAGATGATCGGAACGGAGACGGTGCGGGACATGATCGAAAGCCGGAGTTCGAAGCAGAGCAGCCGCTGGTGGTTGCGAGAGGACTCGCAGTCCAGGGTGATCGAGGCGCCGGCAGAGCAGATCTATGCGCTGGTGGCCGACCTGCCCCGCATGGGGGACTGGAGTCCGGAGTGCCGCCGGGTGGAGTGGCTGGAGGGGTCGAGCGGACCGGTCGAGGGCGCCAGGTTCATCGGCCACAACCAGGGCGGACCCTTCGGCTTGCTGAAGTGGTCGCGCCGGGGGCGCGTCGTCACGGCCGACCGCGGCCGCGCCTTCGCCTTCGTCACCGAGGAGGGCGCCCGGGAGGGGACCGAATGGCGCTTCCGCCTGGAGCCAACCGAGGAGGGCACCCGGGTCACCGAGTCCTATGCCGTCTCGTGGATTCCGGCGTGGGCCCGCGCCGTCGACGTCCCGACCAACCGGGCCCGCGAGTTGCGCCAGCACATGGCGCACACCCTCGAGCAGCTACAGCGCGCCGCCGAGACGACGCCCTCGGCTCGCTAACCACCCTTCCCTTCGAGACTGAGGAGTCCCTCGTGATGCAGACATACAGGGCCGCACCCGACGTCGACGTCGTGACGTCGACCGCCACCATCGCAGGCTTCGGCCAGTTGGCCATCAATGCCTTCGTGATCCACGCTGACGAGCCGGTGCTCGTCGACACCGGCTCGGTGGTGGAGAGCGACGACTTCATGACCGCAGTGCGGTCGGTGATCGACCCGGCGGACCTCCGGTGGATCTGGCTGACCCATACGGACTTCGACCACATCGGCTCGCTGCAGCGCCTGCTCGACGAGAACGAACGGCTGCGGGTGATCACCAGCTTCCTCGGGGTCGGAATCATGAGCTTGTCGGCGCCGCTGCCCATGGACAGGGTGTACCTGGTCAACCCCGGGCAGGCGGTCGACGTGGGCGACCGGGTGCTGCGGGCGGTACGGCCTCCCGCCTTCGACAACCCGATCACCACGGGCCTGCAGGACGAGCGGTCGGGCATCTTCTTCAGTTCGGACTGCTTCGGCGCCCTGCTCGACGAGGTGCCCCATTCCGCCGAGGACGTGTCCGACGAGGCTCTGCGCCGCGGCCAGATCTTCTGGGCGACGGTGGACTCCTCGTGGCTGCACAGGGTGGACCGGGCGCTGTTCGCCTCGGAGCTGGACCAGGTCCGAGCGCTGGAGCCCACCATGGTGCTCAGCAGCCATTTGCCGGCCGCACGGGGCACGTCGGTCGAGCGGTTGCTCGGCGCGCTGGCCGAGGTCCCCGACGCCCCCGCCTTTGTCGGACCCGACCAAGCCGCACTCGAGCAGATGCTGGCGGTGGTGACCGGATAGGTCACCGCGGATCCGTCGTTCGGGTCTCGGCATGAGCTGAGGAACCTCGGAACGTGCGAGAGGCTCCCGAGTAGTCTCCGTGCGAGACCACGTCGGGGAGCGGACCATGGGAGGGAACGGGCTGCAGGGGCGCAACTGGGTCTTGGCCGCAATGATCTTCGCGGTCTCGATGACCTTCATCGACCAGACCATCGTGTCGATCGCGGTGCCCAACATCCAGCGCGAACTCGGTTTGTCGTCGACCGGCGTGCAGTGGGTGGTCAACGGCTACCTCATCGCCCTGGCCGCGCTTTTCGCCCTGGGCGGGCGCCTGTCCGACATCTTCGGGCATCGCAAGCTGTGCGTGATCGGCGTGATCGTCTTCGTCGTCGCCTCCACCATGTGCGGGTTGACCCCAACCGGTTCCGCCGCTGAGGCCTGGATCGTGACCTTCCGCGTCGTCCAGGGCGCGGGCGGCGCACTGATGTTCCCGGCCGCCCTGGCCATCGTGGTGAACACGTTCCCGCTCCACGAGCGGGGCAAGGCCCTGGCCCTCTTCTTCGGCATCGCCGGCGGCCTGACCGCCATCGGGCCGATCCTCGGTGGCTACCTGACCCAGTGGACCTGGCGCGCCATCTTCTGGGTCAACATCCCGGTCGCCGTCGTCGCGCTCGTGCTCATTGCGGTCTCCAAGCCCAAGACGGAGTACAAGCGGGCGCCCATCGACTACCTCGGTGCGGTCCTGATCGCCGCGGGGATCGGCCTGAGCATCTTCGGCTTGCAGCAGTCGGCCCTCTGGGGCTGGAGCAACGCGGCGACGTGGATCTTCATCGTGGTCGGCCTGCTCATCATCGGGATCTTCGTGCTGGTCGAGCTGCGCACGGCGTCACCGCTCATCAAGGTGTCGATCTTCCGGGTCCAGGCCTTCCGGATCGAGAACATCGTCCTGCTCATTTCGATGATGGCCTTCATCCCGATCTTCTTCTTCGCCAGCGAGTACGCCCAGATCGCGTTGCACAAGACGGCCTCGGAGGCCGGCCTGTTCCTCCTCCTCTTCTTCGTGGGGTTCGTGATCGCGGCGCAGATCGGTGGTCGCATCCTCGACCGCGAGGGGGCCAAGCGGGCCGTCGTGCTCGGCTGTGCCATCGCCTCGCTGGGCTTCGGCCTCTGGGCGTCCAAGGTCGACACGCTGAGCCTCGGCAAGCAGCAGATCTGGATCATCGTGGCTGGGGCCGGGATGGGAATGATGCTGGGACCGGCCAACACCGATGCAGTGAACCGGGCCAGCAACCTCTCGTACGGAGAGGCCACCGGGATCACCCAGACGATCCGGAACTTCGGAGCCAGCCTGGGCCTGGCCGCCCTGGGAACGATCCTCCTCTTCAACTTCCGCTCCCACCTGACGACGACGTTGCAGAAGCAGGGCGTCCCCAACGCCGCGGTCGTCGCCAACCGGATCAGCCAGTCGGCCCATGGCAACGGATCCGTCTCCTCCATCCCGCACTACGTCTCGGTCGATTTCGCCAGTGCCACGTCAACCGTGCTCTACGTGATGTGCGGCATCATGGGCTTCGCCGCGCTGGTCGCCCTGATCGGGCTCAAGCGGGGCCGCCAGGAGGCCCCGCCCGACGCCGACCCGGCCACGAGTTCCGCGCTCGCGGCCTGAGTCACCGACTCGGGGGATCGCAGCGGGCCGCCGGAGCCCGTCCGCCCGTCGCGGCGAGCCCCGCCCTAACCTCGCGGCGAGTCGGTCGACTCTCACGCCGACCGCCAGGCGAGCAGGAGGCAGACATGTCGCAGCACCACGGTCGCGTTGCGCTTCTCGTCGCCGGGCTGGCGCTGGCCGGCCTGGTGGCCACGGGGTGCAGCGCGCTCTCCAAGGTGAAGCAGACCTACGAGAACGTGAAGAACAACAAGGCCACCATCGACTCCTTCACCCAGAATCTGAACAACTCCAAGAGCGTCCCGTTCAGCGCGACCTACGCCACGTCGGGCAGCTCACCGGCGACGGTTGTCTACGCCGTCAATCCTTCCAGTGGCGAGCTGGCCTTCCACCTCACCGAGACCGGAGCCGGTGCGTCGAACGCCCAGTTCATCGTCAATTCGTCCGGCAACTTCGCCTGTACCCAGAGTGGTGCCTCCTGGTCCTGTCAGAAGGTCGACAAGGCGAGTGCGGCCGACGAGGAGAACCTCTTCAACTTCTACACACCGTCACACTGGGTCAACTTCCTCAAGGGTGTGTCGCTGGTCGCCGGCCTGGCCGGTGACAAGGTGACCACCTCGACCATGTCGGTCAATGGCTTTTCCATGAGCTGCGTCGACCTGATGGCGCACGGGGTGCCGGGGACCAGCACCATCTGCAGCACGCAGCAGAACATCCTGGGTTACGTCAAGGTGGCGCAGGACTCGACCAGCTTTGAGATCACGAACTACTCCGGATCGCCGTCGTCTTCCCTCTTTCAACTGCCGCCCGGGGCCACGGTGACCACGGTCACGGCGCCCACCACGCCCACCACGTGAACGGGACTCGGGGCGGCCTCGGAGGGAAGACTGGGGCATGACCACCTTCATCACCCGTTATGACACGTCGGGTCCCGGCGTCCGGCTGGCCGTCAAAGATCTCATCGACATGGCGGGCGAGCTGACCACGGCCGGCTGCCGCGCGGTGGAAAAGACAGCTGCACCAGCCGCGCAGGACGCAGCCTGTCTGGCCGGGGCGCGGGCGGTCGATGCCCGCATTGTGGGGCGGACCAACCTGCACGAGCTCGCCCTCGGGGTGACCGGAGTCAACCCGTGGTTCGGGACGCCGGTGAACCCGCTGGACCCGGCGCTGGTCCCGGGCGGCTCGTCGAGCGGCTCGGCCGTGGCGGTGGCCACGGGCGAGGCCGACGTCGCCTACGGCAGCGACACCGGGGGCTCGGTCCGTATCCCCGCCGCCTGCTGCGGTACGGCCGGACTCAAGACGACCTGGGGTCGCATTCCACTCGAAGGCGTGTGGCCGCTCTCTCCCAGTTTCGACACGATCGGTCCGATGGCCCGAGACGTGGCCGGGCTGGTCACCGGTATGGAGCTCCTCGAACCCGGTTTCGCCGTGGCGAGGGTGGCCGACGTGGCCGAGCTCCGGGTGGGACTCCTGCCCGTCGAGGCCGACCCGGTTATCAGCGCGGCGATTGAGCGGGCCGTACGCCTGACCGGCTGGGAGTGCGCCGAGCTCCCGTTGGCAGAGGCCTGGCAGCAGGCCACGGCGTACGCCGGCCTCCTCCTCGTGGTCGAGGCCTGGTCTTCGGACGAGGCCCTCATGGCCCGCGATCCCGAGGGGATCGGGGCCGACGTCAGAGAGCGGCTCACCATGGGGTCGTCGTTCGACGACGGCACCGTGCGCGCCGCCTGGGCCACCCAGCGTGAGTTCGAGGCCGAGCTCCGGCGTGCCTTCGAGCGGGTGGACGTCATCGTCACCCCGACGCTGAGCATCTTCCCGCCTCGGCTCGACGAGGGCGACGACCTGCTGGTCTCGCGCTGCACGCTGCCGGTCAACCTGGCCGGCGTGCCCGCCCTCTCCCTGCCGGTGCCGACGGGCGGCCCCTTGCCGGCCAGCATCCAGCTCGTGGGCCCGGCCGGCAGCGAGGAGCGGCTCCTGGCCATGGGCGCACACCTCGAGGAGGCGGTCCGCGCCGGCTGACGCCGCCCGCGTGCCGGCGCACCGGGCCGTGGGGTCATGCGCGGCAGGGCCGGCCGATGGAGCGGACGCATAGGCTGGGCTGGGCATGGAGATCCAGGTCTGGTCCGATTTCGCCTGCCCGTGGTGTGCGCTCGGTCTCGCCCGGCTCGACGTCTCGCTCGGGCAGTTCGCACACGCGGACGACGTCACCGTCGTGCACCGTTCGTTCGAGCTCGACCCCGCTGCGCCACCCCGTCGGGACATCACGATGTCCGAGGCGATGCGCCGCAAGTACGGCATGGGGCCCGAGCAGGTCGAGGCGGGCCATGCCCGGCTGAGCGAGATGGGGGCCCAGGTCGGCTTCGTCTTCCACTTCGAGCGCATCCAGCTCGGCAACACGTTCGATGCCCATCGGGTAGCCCAGGCAGCCCGCGGGAGCGAGCAGGAGCAGGCAGTGATCGCCGGCCTCTTCGCGGCGTACTTCACCGACGGGCTGCTCCTCTCCGACCACGAGGTGCTGCGCGCAGTGGCGCGCTCGGCCGGCCTGGACGATTACCTGGTCGACACGGTGCTCGGGGGCGAGCTCTTCGCCCGCGAGGTACGCCTGGACGAGGCGGCCGCCCAGGAGCTCGAGGTCACCGGCGTCCCCTTCTTCCTCGTCGACGGGCGCTGGCCCATTCCGGGTGCGCAGGATGTCGAGACGTTGACGACCGTGCTGGAGCGGGCCTGGTCCCGCGCCTCAGCGCAGTGAGTCGAGGATCTGGTCGACCATCTCCACCGTGGCGTCGGGGTGGAGGAAGGCGAAGCGAGCCACCGTCTCGCCCTCCCAACTGGTCGGGGTGACGAACGCCACCTGGTCGTTGAGCAGACGGGCCGACCAGGCCTCGTAGTCGGCCTTGACCCAGCCCGGACGTCGGAACAGCACGATGGACAAGCCGGGTTCGCGAACCAGCTCCACGTGGGACACCGCTTCGATGCGCTCGGCTGCCCGCCGGGCGATGGCCAGTCCCGCCTCTACCGCGTCCCGGTAGGCGTCCAGACCGTTGACCGCCATGGAGAACCAGATCGGGAGCCCTCGGGCCCGCCGGGTCAGGTGGAAGGCGTAGTCGCTCGGGTTCCACTCTTCGGGGTTCTCGCTGTGCAGCACGTCGAGGTACTGCGCGTCCTGTGTGTGGACCGCCTTGGCCAGGTTCGGTTGCCGGTAGATCAGGGCGGCGCAGTCGAAAGGGGCGAAGAGCCATTTGTGAGGGTCGACGATGAAGGAATCGGCCCGCCCGAAACCAGTGAACCGGCCGCGCTCCGACGGGGCGAAGAGCGCAGCGGCGCCGCCGTAGGCCCCGTCGATGTGGAACCACAGTGCCCGCTCCGCTGCCACGTCGGCCACACCGTCGAGTTCGTCGACGATGCCGGCATTGGTCGTGCCGGCCGTGGCCACCACGCCGATGACGTCGGGACCCCGAGGATCGTCGCGCAGCGCGGCACGCAGTGCATCGCCGGTCAGCCGATGGTTGCGTGTGGGCACGGGGAACGTCTCGACGCCCAGGACGTGGCAGGCCTTCCCCACCGAGGAGTGAGCGTCCTCGCTCATGGCGATCAGCGGCCGGAGCGGCGCCTCGGCTTGGCGACGGTACGCCGTGGTGTCCCGGGCGACCATGAGGGCCGAGAGGTTGCCGGCCGAACCGCCGGCCACGAAGCACCCGCCCGCGCTCTCGGGGAAGCCGGCTTGCCCGGCCAGCACGCCGAGAGCCTGGTTCTCGGCCACCACCACTCCGGCCGCCTCCAGCCAGGAGGTGCCGTGGAGCGAGGAGCACGACACGAACATGTCGAAGAGGAGCGACGCCTTGGTTGGCGCAGCCGGAATGAAGGAGAGGAAGCGCGGACTGTCGCACGACACCACGGCCAGCGCCAGCTTGTCGGTCCAGAGCCTGAGCACCTGCGCCGGGTCGTTGCCCTTGGGGCCCATCAGCCCCGCCAGCTCTGCGTCGAGGGAGGACACCAGGCCACCGAAGTCGAGCGACACCGGATCCATGGAGAGTCGTTCCCGGCAGGCGTCGATGATCAGGTCGGTCATGGCCGGGTCGAAGTGGAACATGGCATTGCCCATCAGAGCGACGACCTCTTCGCCCGCACCGCGCGCCACGCCTCCTCGGCCCGGCTCGAGACTTCGTGTGGGGAAGACCCGGTCTTGGCGGCAACCAGCACGACGTCGTCGAACTCCGGCTTGGCCCGCCCGGCCGTCACCTTCATGCGGACGGTGATCCCGTCGATCACGACCTCGTCCATGCTGCGGGCCACGGGCCACCGCTCGACGGCGGTGGCCCGCACACCTAGCGTGCCCGTCGCCCGCTCCATCTCGGAGCGCAGCACGTCGAGGTGGACGGCGTCCGTGAGGACATGGAGCACGTGACCTGGTCGCCCCTTCTTCATGGTGACGGGGCTGACCCAGGCATCGAACGCCCCCGCGTCGAGTGCCGTTGAGACGGCATAGCCCAGCTGCTCCCCGGTGGCGTCGTCCAGGTTGGTCTCGAGCAGCACGGCGTCATGTCCCGGACCGACCGCCCTGGTCGCCCGCTGTCCCACCACCACCTGGGTGCAGTTCGGGAGGTCGTCGAGCTCGTTTGCGCCACCTCCGAAGCCCGATGCCGTGATCGTCATGTCCGGGAGCGGGCCGAACGTAGAGCACAGCGTGGAGACGAGCGCGGCACCGGTCGGTGTCGTGAGCTCGACCGCCACGTCACGCCCGTAGGTCGGCACGCCTTCGAGCAGGCGCACCGTGGCCGGAGCCGGATTGGGGAGCCGGCCGTGCGCGCTCCGCACCGAGCCGGTGCCGGTCGCCACGGCTGAGGC
Organism: uncultured Acidimicrobiaceae bacterium; assembly: GCA_963840435.1. Classification (GTDB taxonomy): domain Bacteria; phylum Actinomycetota; class Acidimicrobiia; order Acidimicrobiales; family RAAP-2; genus Bog-473. The sequence goes on from CAWIYY010000010.1 coordinate 752,922, forward strand.
CCCGAGGACATCGACCCCCAGTACCTCCAGCGCGGCTCGCCGTCCCCACGATGTCGACGATCGCATCGTGCCCGCCGACCTCGTGGAAGTGCACCTGATCGACGGCCTGCCTGTGCAGAGCTGCTTCGACGGTGGCGAGGGCGTGGAAGGCAGCCAGAGACCGCTCGGCCACCCGAGGTGGCAGTGCGGCCCCTTCGATCAGTCCAGCGATGGCGGCATAGGTGCGCACCACCGCATCGTCGCTTTCGACCACGACGCGGGTGCAGGCGATGCCGCCGCGTAGCCCCTCCTGCACACGCAGCTCCCAGCCTGGCAGCTCCAGGCGCCCGAGGAGCGCACGGACCTCGCCCAGGTCGGCGCCTGCGTCGAGGAGCGAGCCCAGCGCCATGTCGCCGGCGATGCCGGCGAAGCAGTGGAACCATGCAACTGTCTCCGGCGTGGCCTCGGTCACGGCAGGAGCCGGGCGATGGCACAGGCTGCGCCGTAGCCGTTGTCGATGCCGACGACCGTGATGCCGGACGAGCAGGAGGACAGCATGGTGAGCAGCGCGGTGACCCCTTCCAAGGCGGCGCCGTAGCCGGTGCTGGTGGGCACGGCGACGACAGGAGCCGGCGTCAACCCCCCGATCACGCTGGCCAAGGCCCCTTCCATCCCAGCGATCACGACCACGGCGTCGGCCATGGCGATGGTGTCGATCTCGGCCAGGAGCCGGTGCAGGCCGGCGACGCCGCAGTCCACGAGCATGGTGGGCGCGAAGCCCAGGGCGACGAGAACGGCGACGCACTCGGTGGCCACGGGCAGGTCTGCCGTACCAGCCGTGATCACCGCCACCGTGCCGGCCCGGAGCGGCGCAGCGCGGAACACCACTGTGGCCAGCGGTCCGCTGTCAGACACGGTGCCGGGACCGTGGCCCAGCGACGCTCCGATGGCGGACACCGCCTTCACCTGCGCCTCGGTCGCCCTGGTCAAGAGGACCGGCCCGTTCGTGGCGGTGAGGAGCTCCTCGACGACGGCGGCACAGTGCTCCGGCGTCTTGCCCGGCCCGTAGACGGCTTCGGGCATGCCCTGGCGCAGGTCACGGTGGTGGTCGACCCGGGCAAAGCCGAGGTCGGAATAGGGCAGCCGGCGCAGCTGGCGCACCGCATCGTCCGGCGAGCACCGGCCGTCAGCGACCGCTTCGATGAGCGAGCGAAGGGAAGAACTGTCCATGAGCTGCTCTATCCTGCCCAACTGTGAAACCTCCTGCGACCACGGTGGCCTATTTCGGTCCACCGGCCACCTTCACGCACGAGGCGCTGCTCACCCAAGCCGACCTGGCCTCGGCCGAGCTCGTCCCGCTGGGGTCGATCACCGCGGTGCTCGAAACGGTGGCGAACGGGGAGGTCGACCAGGGCTTCGTCCCGATTGAGAACGCCATAGAGGGGACGGTGAGCGCCACCATCGACGGGCTCATCCACGACGTGGAGCTCTGCATCCAGCGTGAGGTCGTGATGGACATCCACCTCCACCTCATGGCGCCGCCCGGGGTCGAGCTGGCTGACCTGACCACCGTGTCCTCGTACCCTCACGCTCTGGCTCAGTGTCAGAAGTACCTGGCCAAGGCGCTGCCCGATGCCGAGCAGCGAGCGGCCAACTCGACCGCCGACGCTGCCCGCGTCCTGGGCAACTCGGACTCGACCGAGGGAGCGGCCATCGCCCCGCGGCTCGCCGCCGAGCGCTACGGACTCGTGATCCTGGCCGAGGACGTCGAGGACCACCCCGACAACCAGACCCGCTTCGTGCTCGTGGCCCGCGACCTGGTGCCCCGGGCGACGGGGCACGACAAGACCAGCATCGTGTGCTTCCAGCGGGCGGACCACCCGGGCAGCCTGCACGGCATCCTCGGGCAGTTCTCGGCGCGCAACATCAACCTGACCAAACTCGAGTCGCGACCGACCAAGCAGGGACTTGGTGACTACTGCTTCGTCATCGACCTGAGCGGCCATCTGGGGGACGAGGTCGTCGCCGATTGCCTGCGCGATCTGCACGCGGGGCTGGCCGGGGTCAAGTTCCTCGGCTCGTACCCGGCCGCGGGGGAGCACGGCGAGCAGCAGCGCCGCCAGGCGGACGCGGCGTGGCAGGCGGCCGACGACTGGTTGGGGACGTTGCGCACCTTTCTCGAGTAGCCCTCCGAGGGAGTCCGGGGGATGGGTGCTGGTACTCTGCGCGGGGAGGGCTCATGGCGCAAGAAACCATCGATGTCGACCAGCATCTGTTCGAGTCGAGGACGACCTGGTCCGATTACATCGAACCGGCGCACCGGGGCGACGCGCTGGCCATCACCGACGATGCCGACGGCTGGCCCTGGCTGTCCTGGCGGGGAGCGCAGCTCACGCCGCTCGAGGTGCCCATCCCGGAACGGTCGTCCCTGATCGGTGACGACCGGCTCCGCCGCCTGCGCGGCGAGCGGGCGCCTGCGTCCTTCGAGGAGCTCGTGCCCGATTCGTACCGGCTGGCGAGCGCCCGCCTCGACTCGCTCGACGAGTTCGGCCTCGACGCCGCAGTCCTCTTTCCCAACTACGGACTCCTGTGGGAGAGGCGGCTGTCCACGGACCGGGTCGCCCAGCGGGCCAATGCACGCGCTTACAACCGCTTCAGCGCCGAGTCTTGCGGCGAAGGCCAGGGCCGGCTCTATGGGGTGGCCCATCTCCTACTGCACGATCCCGCCTGGGCCGTCGAGGAGATCGCCCGCGTGCGTTCGGAGGGCATCAGGCTGGCCATGATCGCTCCGGCCCCGGTGGACGGGAAGCCGCTGTCGCACCGAGACTTCGACCCGGTGTGGGCCGCATTTTCCGAACACGGCGTCGCTCCCGTCTTCCATGTGTCCGAGTTCGAGAGCCCGTTGCATCCGGCCTGGCGGGAAGGGGAGCAGGAGGACGGCGAGCAGCTGTTCGACTCGATCTTCTTGTACCTGGCGCCTGCCGTCGCGCTGGCCAATCTCATTCTCAACGGGGTCCTCGAGCGGTTTCCCGAGCTGCGGGTCGGTGTGGTCGAATTGACGGCCAACTGGGTCCCGCAGTTTCTCTTGCACATCGACGGAGCCTCGGATTTCTATGCCCAGCGCCATGGCGAGCCCTTCCGCAAGCTGGCCGCCCGCCCGTCGGAGTACTTCTTGCGCCAGGTTCGTGTCGCCGCCCTGCCTTATGAGATGCCGAACCGTCTCGTGCCCAAGGTCGGACAGGACACCTTCATGGTCGGCAGCGACTGGCCCCACGCCGAAGGCGTGGCCGATCCGATGCTGGCCGCCGAGCGCGCCGTGGCCGGACTGAACGATCAGGCGCGCGGGAACCTCCTCGGTGCCAACGCGGCCTGGTTGCTCGGGCTGTGACCATCGACCTCGACGCCCGGGCGGCGGAGCGAGAGCGGCTGCGGGCGACCTATCTGAGGGAGCCGCCGGCCCGACCCCCATCGACGGCCCGCGGCATCCACCACTTGGCTCTGCTCTCCTCTGACGTCGAGCGGACCATCTGCTTCTACCAGAACCTGCTGGGCTTTCCGCTGGTCGAGCTGTTCGAGAACCGCGACTACCAGGGCTCGACCCATTTCTTCTTCGACCTCGGTCACGACAACGCTCTGGCCTTCTTCGACTTCCCCGGGCTTGATCTCGGTCCCTACACCGAGGTGCTGGGCGGCTTCCACCACCTGGCCATCTCGGTCGATCGGGCCCAGTGGGAGGCGGCGAGGACCCGGTTGGCCGACGCCGCTGTGGCCACGCAAATTGAGAGCGAGGTCAGCCTCTACTTCGCCGACCCCGATGGGGTCAGGCTCGAGCTCATTGCCGAAGACCTGGGTTCGCTCTATGGCAAACCGCTGCACTGATGGCGGTCACCGGGCTGGCCAACCTGGCCGTGAAAGTGCGAGAGGCTGACCTCGAGGCGGCGTGCGCCTGGTACGAAGCGGCCGGTGCCACGGTGACGGCGCCGGTGCAGTGGGAGAACGGCCGGCGCGCCGATGTGCAGCTGGGCGTCCTCGCGCTCACCCTTTTCACCCAGGCCATCTACGAAGATGCCTGCAGGCTTCCCGATGAGGGATTCCTTCATCCCGCACTCTTCGTCGACGATCTCGACGCTGAGCTCGCCCGTCACACCGTGCTGTGGGGTCCACGCGTCGTGAGTGGTTCCTTCGGCACCCGGCGCATCGCCTTCGTCGAGGCCCCCGGTGGCATCCGGCTCGAGTTCATGGAGCAGATCGAGGACCCGCCCGGCTGAAAAACGATCCCGGTCGGAGGGTGAGTCAGCCTGTGAGGGTCCGAAGAATGCGCCCTGGTGCCGTGCCGCCGAGACCTTCGAGGATGTCGAAATGAGCGCCGTCAGGGCGCCTCGAACACCTCTTCGAGCTCGGCCGCGCAGTCTCTTCCGGCGGGGGAACCACAGCGACCTCGGTCAACCGCCTGATCGACCGCAGGGACGGGACCGTGGCCAGCCCCGCAGCCGCCGTGACCACGAGCAAGCCCGCCGCCACGGCGAACGCCAGCGTGTAGCCGTCGGTGAGTGCAGAAGCGGTATGCGCCGGAGTCGCGATGAGGCCCTTCAGCGAAGAGGTCGTCTTCGTGGCCGCGATGGTTGCCAGCACGGCCAGGCCCAGCGAGGCTCCGACGGTCCTCGAGGTATTCAGCAACCCCGAAGCGAGACCGGCCTGCTCGCGGGGCACGCCGGCCGTTCCCGCCACGGCGATGGGCGTGACGGCCAATCCCATCCCGAGGCCGATGAGGACGAACGGGACCAGCAGGTTGGTCAAGAAGCTCGAATCCGGAGTGATGAAGGTCAACCAGCCCAACCCCACTGCCGCCACGAGGGAGCCGAGGACGATGAGCGGACGCGGACCGAAGCGAGGCACGAGGCGCGATGTCACCTGGGCGCCGGCCGCGATCAACAACGTCTGGGGCAGGAAGGCCAAGCCGGCGCGGAGAGGGCTGTATCCGAGCACGTGCTGCATGTAGAGCGTCTCGAAGTACCAGGACCCGAAGAGTGCTCCGAACATCAGCAGCATCACGATGTTGCCGCCGGCGACGTTCCGCGACCGGAAGATGCCGAGCGGCACCAGCGGTGCCTTGGAGACCCTTGCTTGAAGGTAGAGGAACGCGCCGATCAACAGCACGCCCAGGGCGAGCGGCATGAGTACTTGGGTCGAGCCCCACGAGTTGGTCTCGGTCCGCACGACGCCGAATACGATCGCGGTGAGACCGGCGGTCACCGTGACGGCACCCCAGAGGTCGAGGTGTCGGTGGCGCAGGTCCGCCCTCGACTCGGGCACGTAGCGAAGCGAGGCCACCAAGGCGACCGCACCGATGGGCACGTTGACGAAGAGGATCCACCTCCAGTCGAGGAATTGAGTCAGGATGCCACCGAAGAGCGCGCCTGCCGATGCGCCGGCAGAGGAGACCGCGCTCCAGGCGGCGAGCGCCTTGGTGCGAGCTCGGCCTTCGGCGAAGGACGAGGTCAGGATGGTGAGGGTGGCAGGCGCGAGGATCGCCGCCCCAAGTCCCTGCACCGCTCGGGCGACGATGAGCCAGGTCTGGTTCTGGGCCAAACCGCCGAGAAGGCTCGACGCCGTGAAGACGGTGAGACCGAGCAGGAAGATTTTGCGGCGACCGAACAGGTCAGCGGCGCGACCGCCCAGCAGGAGGAACCCGGCGAAGGTCAGCGTGTACGCGTTGACGATCCACTGCAGACCCGAAGTGGTGAAGTGGAGGTCCTTCTGAATGGACGGTAGCGCCACGTTCACGATGGAGGCGTCGAGCACGACCATGAACTGCCCGACGAGGACGATGCCGAGAACGAGCCAAGCTGGGACGGTTCGGCCAGGTGCGATCTCTATGGCGCTTGTGGTGTCTTCGAGCACGCGTCTTCCTTTCCGCTTTCGCTCAAACCGAAATAACCCCGATGACTGCCCAACGCTGGTCGAAAGGGCGCTATTCCCGTCCGGTGGGGGGCAGGCCGGGGTAGACCTACGGTCTAGCGGTTGGATGTGACAGGCTCGGCCGTGATGCTCGAACGGCCCGCAATCCACCTGGTCCGTCCGGGCTCGCTGGCCTCCGGCGTCCCCTATGCCTATGCGGCCGCGCCGCACGGCCGCTCGCTCTACGTGTTCACGGCCGGTGCTTGCCCGCTCGACGACACGGGGGCCACGGTCGCCCCCGGAGACGTGGCTGCCCAGTCGGAGCAGGTCATGGAGAACCTGGCGGTGGCGCTGCGGGCCGCGGGTGCCGAGCTGGGCGATGTGGTGAAGACCACCGTGTACGTGGCCAGCGCCACCCGGGAGGACCTGGTCGCCGCCTGGCAGGTGGTGCAGGATCGCTTCGGAGACCACGATCCACCCAGCACGCTGCTCGGGGTGAGCGTTCTCGGCTATCCCGGGCAGCTGGTCGAGGTCGAGGCGGTGGCCGCCCTGCCCGAGTCGTGACACGCCGCGGTGCCGGGCTCGGAGCCGGCGGACGCCGCAACGGTGGTGGGGGTCGACGCCGAGGAGTCCGTGGTCACGCACGGTGCCCCGGCCGCTTCTCGGTGACAGACTCAATCCCACCATGAAGGTCCACCTGGTCGACGGCACCTACGAGCTGTTCCGCCACTTCTTCGGCGCACCGCCGCATCGCAACCAGGCTGGCGTGGAGGTCGCCGCGGCGCGTGGCGTCCTGAGCTCGGTCTTCCAGATGCTGACCGACGGTGCGACCCATGTCGGCGTGGCGACGGATCATGTGATCGAGTCCTTCCGCAACGAGATGTGGCCCGGCTACAAGACGGGCGAGGGCATCGATCCCGAACTGCGCTCGCAGTTCTGGCCGCTCGAAGAGGCACTCAGCGCCATGGGAGTCGTCGTCTGGGCCATGGTCGACGACGAGGCGGACGACGCCCTGGCCAGCGCGGCCGCCGTCGCCGCCGACGATCCCGCGGTCGAGCAGGTCGTCATCTGCACGCCGGACAAGGACCTCGGGCAGTGCGTGCAAGGGACGCGTGTGGTGCAGCTCGACCGGCGCAGGGATCACCTCATCGACGAGGACGGAGTCATCGAGAAGTTCGGTGTTCCGCCGGCATCCATCCCCGACTACCTGGCGCTGGTCGGGGACAGTGCAGACGGTTTTCCCGGGCTGGCTGGCTGGGGGGCCAAGTCGGCCTCCGCCGTCCTGGCCCGCTGGGGCCGCATCGAGGACATTCCCGAGGATCCCGCTGCGTGGGACGTCACCGTGCGCAGCTCGGCCAAATTGGCGACCACCCTGCCGCGACGACCGTGCCCGTGCGCTGCTGTTCAGGGAGCTGGCCCTGCTACGCGTCGACCGGAGATTGCTTCCGTCCGTCGGCGACCTCCGCTGGACGGGGCCCACCGATGACTTCAGCGAGATCTGCCGCGAACTCGACGCCATCCCTCTGTCCAAACGGGTGCAGGCCTTGGCGTCAGAGCGCGCTTGAGCGCGAATGGTCCTCACCGATACCGCAGTGTGAACATCTCGCGATCCTGAGGTGAACTGACTCGTCTCTGAAGTGACGGGACCCCACGTCACGCGGCGATCTCGGCCATCCCAGACCTGGTCCCAGTAGGGTCGCCCGGCAGGGTGGCGCGGTGCCACGCCAGGGGATCGAGTGAGACGGGGACGGCTATGAGCGACCACACCGAATCGGCACGAGGGGCTGCACCGCGAGCGACGCGACGCGCGGCATCGCGGTCACGCAGCACGGCAACCGCGGCGCTGATCGTCGGCGGGTTGGGCTTTGCGGGCGTGGGTCTCGCCGCCACCGTGGTCGCCACACCAGCTGAGGCTGCCGGGTCGACCTGCACGGGCGGCAAGACCTTCAAGACCTCGGGGACCTGCACGATTCCGGCCCACGTGAGCACGGTTACGGTCGAGGCGGCTGGAGCGCTCGGTGGGACCGGCGGCCCAGGTAGCACCAACATCTTCGGCGGCACGGGAGGTGACGGCGCCATCTGGCTGGGCACGTTCTCCGTATCCTCCGGCCAGACGCTGCAGATCACGACCGGAAAGATCGGTTCGGACGGGACCGTGAATCCCGGGAAAGCAGGGGCCGGGGGAAACCCGGGAGGCGGGAATGGGGGGCCGGCCGGCGGTCCGAACCCCAATCTCGGCGGCGGAGGCGGCGGGGGAGGCCTCTCCAGTGTGGTCAATGAATCCTCGGGCGCCACCTTGCTGACTGCCGGCGGTGGTGGCGGCGGAGGAGGAGGCGGCAATGTCGCCGAAGGCAACGCGAACGACAACGGTGGGAACGGCGGCGGCAACGGCCAGAACGGTGCCGGGGTCGAAGGCACCGGGGGCGTGGCCGGGGCCAGCACGACCCAGGCCGGCGGGGTGGGCGGCGGGCCCACCACGAACGAGGCCGGCGGCGGCGGTGGTGGGGCCGGTTGCAACGGCGGCGGAGGCGGGACCAGCGGCAGCACGGTGCGCGACAACGGATCGGGTGGCGGCGGTGGCGCCGGGGCTTCCTGCGGTGGCACCGTCAACGTCGGAGCCAACCCCAAAGCCGGGTTCGTCAAGCTCTACTTTGCGCCATCGTCCCTCACGTTCAGCCCGGCCAAGGGCAAGGTGGGCTCCGAAGTAACCATCAGCGGCAAGAACCTCATTGCGGCGAGCGCGGTCACCTTCAACGGGGTTCCGGCGACGGTCCAGGCGGACTCGAACACCAGCATCCGCGTCACGGTCCCGAGCGGTGCGACGACCGGACCGATCGCAGTGACGACACCAGGCGGGACGGCCACCAGCACGGCCCGCTTCAAGGTCAAGTCCTAGCCAGGCACGCACGACCGGAGCGTCGAGCGCTCGCCTCTTCCTGGGGCCTGAGCCTCGGGGGGTGGTGAACGGCGCCTTCACCCGATACCCTATAGGGGTATTAGGTAAAGGAGCGTCACCATGCGACCGGGCTACATCGACGACAAGGAAGTCATCCAAAAGCGTCTGCGGAAGGTCGAGGGCCAGGTCAGAGGCATCCAGCGCATGGTCGACGAGGACCGCTACTGCATTGAGATCCTCGAACAGGTGTCAGCGGCCACGAAGGCCCTCCAGGCCGTCGCCCTCAGCCTGCTCGACGACCACCTGGCTCACTGTGTCTCGGACGCCGTGCGAAACGGCGGCGACGAGGCGACCGAGAAGCTGAACGAGGCTTCGGCTGCGATCGCGCGGCTCGTCCGCTCCTAGTCCGATGTTGGCGACTGCCACCGTCTTGGTGGATATCGGGCGCTCGCTCGCGAAGGGTTCTTCATGTTCTGGGAGACCCTGTGGCCGCTCATCCTCGGTTTTGGACTCTCCGGTGCCGTCCAATCTTTCGTCGGTCAGCGGGTCCATGGAGCGCAAGCTCGGCAATCACCGGCCAGCCGCTGTCACGCGGGCTTCCCTGTACGGCATGGTGTCCTCGTCGTGTTCCTACGCCGCGTCAGCGATGGCCAAGTCGCTGTTCGTCAAGGGCGCCGACTACGTCGCTGCCATGGTGTTCATGTTCGCTTCGACCAACCTCGTGATCGAGCTGGGCATCGTGCTGGTCGTGCTGATGGGGTGGCAGTTCGCCGTCAGTGAGTTCGTGGGCGGCATCATCATGATCGCCCTTCTGGCCAGCCTCGGGGGCCTCTGGCTAAGAGGCCGGGAGATCAGCCTGGCCAGGGAGCGGCTAGGCGAAGGGAACGACGGCGCTGAGCACCACCATGGCCCGGCAGAGAGCGGCCAGCTCCAAAGGCAGCCCCTCTCGCTGCGCCTGCGTTCCAAGGCGGGCTGGGCCGACAGCGCCACGTACACCATGTCCGATCTGACCATGCTGCGCCAGCGAATTGTTCATCGGCTACACGGTGGCCGGGTTCTTGGCTGCGCTCGTGCCGACGTCGGTGTGGCAGGCGGTATTCATCAGCGGCCATGGCTTCTGGACCTCCCTCGAGAACGTCATCGTCGGACCGTTCATCGCCATCATCAGCTTTGTCTGCTCTGTCGGAAACGTGCCGTTGGCGGCGGCGCTATGGAAGGGCGGCATCTCGTTCGGCGGGGTGATCTCGTTCATCTTCGCCGACCTCATCGCCTTCCCTCTCCTCATGATCTACCGCCGCTACTACGGCACCCGGCTGATGCTGCGCATGCTGGCCGTGTTCTGGGCGCTCATGTCGACGGCTGGTCTGATCACAGAGGGGATCTTCCGGGCCGCCGGCCTGGTTCCGACGATGCGTCCGACAACCGTGGCGCCTGCGCACTTCTCGTGGAACTACACCACCTATCTGAACATCATCTTCTTGCTGCTTTTCGCCCTTCTGTACTGGACCTACCGGAACCGGGAGCGTTTCGGAGCGGGAAGCGGCAACGCCAAGGACCCCTCGTGCGGCATGCAGGTCGAGATCGCTCACCGCGCCGGCGTCACTGCGAAGCGGCAGCCAGCGTTTCTACTTCTGTTCGGACCAGTGCGCCGAGCGATTCGAGTCCGACGTCAGCAACCACGCCGAACATCGCCATGCCGATCACTCGTAGCGCGACGCCCAACGACAAACGGAGGTATCGGCGTCCATGAGGACGAACGAATCGTCGAGCCGCTGGACAGGACGGTGGCAGGCCGTCACATCACGAAGGACGAATCCGCCCCACTCACTGCGGCTGAGTGACACCTGAGTTGGACGCGCCGTCCGGGTCAGTCGAGCTGACCTCCACTTCTGGAAGCGTCCAAATACCCCAGCGGCTTCTCGTCCCCCCATCGCTCCAGAGGTGACCCGGACAGTTTCAAACCGTGACACGACGACTGACCCGACTGCGTGTTCGCGTTGGCGTCACATCCGGACCCAAGCGAAACGATGGACCTTCCACCTCGGCGGTCGCAACCCTTGCACCCTTCACACCAAGGGGAGGATGTGTTAGACCCAAAAGCGCGGACCGCAGGGGCGTTCTGCTCTCGGCAGGCAGCCGTCGGAAGCAGAGTTCGTTGGGTAGTACGGACCCACGATCGGAGTCACCATGTCGAGAATGCACCGTCCAGCGCGGCGTGCGAGCGCTCGCCGCAGCAGTCACCGCAATCGCTGGGTTGGGCACTGGCGCCGTCGTCGGCGGCATGACCGCGTCGGCCGCCGCTGCCGGCGCCCAGACGCCGGCGCCGCAGCACTATCTCTGCTACCAGGCCGCGGCCAAGTCGGGCTTCACGGTTCCCAAGGGCATCAGGCTGATCAACTCGCTGTCCCCCAATGGCTTCGTCCCGACCGTCGGGGCGGCCAATGTGCACTGCAACCCGGCGCTGAAGGTTGTGCCGGGTGCCCAGTTCCCGATCACGAGCCCGACCTGGCATTTCTTAGGGTGGGCAATTACCGCCACCAAGCAGCGGTCCGTGACCGTCACCGCGACGAACCAGTTCGGTACGGCAGACCTCGTCACCCAGTCGCCGACCGAGCTGTTGGTGCCGTCGTGGAAGAGCCTGACCGGGCGTCCGAACCAGCAGCCCACGGCGCCACCCGATGAAGATCACTACACCTGCTACCCGGTGAGCTATGTGGCAGGAACGCCCAAGTTCACACCGCCATCGCCCGTCATGGTCCAAGATGAGTTCTCGCCATCGGCGCTGACCACCGTCAAGGTAGGTGCGCCGAAGGTGCTCTGCGTGCCCACGGAGAAGATCCTGCCGACGGGTTTGTCGTTCCCGATCAACAACCCCACGCTCAACTATGTGTGTTTCAAGGTGTCGAAGACACCGATTATCTCCCCGGTGTTCGACGAGAACCAGTTCGGTCAGGGGAAGATCACCATCACGGCGACCCAAAAGCTGTGTGTCCCGACCACGCTCGGGAGCTCAGGGGGCTAAACCCCTTCCGCACTGACCCAGGCCGCCGTTCCCGATTGAAAGGGTATGGAGGGGGTTGGTCTGCGGCCTTTCAGCGAACTCCGGCGCTACCGGGTGGGTGACCATTGATTCGAATCATTGGGTGCCCGAGGAGCCTGGCTGGAGATCCGACATGTCCATCTCGCCCGGACCCATTCGACGGTCGATCCAACGAAGCAGCGAGCGGGACGCTTCGACCACGAGTTCCCGATCATGGGTGACGATGTGGTCGTAACGCCGGTATTGCTCCTCTCCTCCATCACCGAGATCCCGCGCCACAACAGCCGCGGTGTAGTTCGGTCCTAGCACGATCACATTCCATTCCCGAAAGAGCGCGAGATCGGCGGGCACGTCCACCACCTGAGAGTCGAGCAGCGCCATGGCACTCAAGTTCGTTCCGAAAACAGCCGCAAACGATGCTTGACGGGCGAGTTCCTCGTAGTGAACGCGGTGTTCTCTGGTCGATCCACGACCATCCTGAAAGCAGGCCAGGAGAACGAAGGGGGCGCCACTGGTCGCCGCCCGATGCCCAAGAACGGAGCTGATTCGCGTCAGTGTGCCTCTCTCCGTGGGCGCTGATTCTCGGTGCTTGTTCACCACTTCGAAGGGTGTGGCCGAGGCCTCGCCCTCTCTTGTGCGCAGCAACGGGAAGGCCGCCCTTGGGGCGTGTCCCTCGGACGGGAGAGGCTGGGGGCGTCCGTATCTCCAGCCTTGTCCGTACGTGGCGCCGTAGCCGCGGGCGGCAACGGTTTCCTCTTCGGTCTCGACCCGCTGCGCCAGTATGGCGCCTCCGCTCATCTCTGCGTACGCCCGGACCGTCGTTTCGATCTCTGCAGCATCATGAAAGTCGTCCTGCATCAGGACCCGCAGGTCGAGCTTGACAACATCAGGGTGCAAGACGGGGAGAAGAGCGAGGGAGGCGGGAGTCGCGCCCACATTGTCCAGGGCCACTCCCCATCCGTCGGTTCGGGCCTGGGCTGCGGCCTCGAGGACCAGGGCCGGCTCGTTTCGGAGGTCTTCCTCGTCGATCTCAACAACGACGCGCGAATTGCTCCGGCGCGCCCCGTTCGATGTCTTCGGCCAAATCCTTCGGATAGGGGGTGATCAGAGTCCTCGGCTTGAAGTTCAGGAACACTGTCATCGACGTGTGGAGCCTGGCCTGCCGCACTGCTGCGAACGCTGACGCTGCGCACAGCCAATCCAGTTCCTCGAGCCTCCCCAGTCGTTGGGCAGCCTCAAAAAGTGCCAACGGGTTCTCCACGACGCTCCCGAGTGGCCCACGGCTCAGCGCCTCAAAGCCGACGACCTCGCTATCCGCCAGATGGACCAGTGGTTGGAAGAACGTCTGTACCTGACGACGATCGAGCACGACCGCCACCGCTGCCGCGGTTTGCGCTCCCGCTCGCTGTGTGTCATCCACTATTCGCGCCAGATCTTGATCGCTTCACGGGCGTCACCTTTCCACATGCGTCACTGCCCCGAGCTCACGCGTTTCGAGTTTCGTGACGGCACCGGCCAGTGCGCGCCCGTCGGGTCGAGTGGCTCAATGGCGGTTGATGGCACTCGAACCGTCGGGAGTATCCCCTCACCTTCACCTGCCGTCGTCAGGATGGCTCAGGGACGTGGGCCAACACCTCTCGACTCGTCCCCTCCTCGTCGGACCCGCTCAGCAGTCCGTGCCGCCAAGCCGCCATAACGGCTTCTGTCCGGCCTCTCACCTCCATCTACCGGTAGGGGCTCGAGGTGTAGTGCATCACCGTCTTGGGCCTGAGGTCCAGAGCGGCGGCAATCTGCTTGTTCGAGCAACCCGACGCCAGGAGGCGGAGGACTTCGTTCTCCCGCCGGCTCAGGGTGGGAGCAGCAGCCGAGTCGTCCGGTCCGATCGCCCGAGAGCTCCGCGGAGGCGCTTCGGTTGCCCGGTCGGTGGATCCTCGCTCGGACGTCGTCGACATTCGCTCTCCGGCGAGCTCGCGTGCAAACGATTCGGCGTATGCCAGTGCCCTCTGCCAGTCGAGGAGCCGACCGGCGGCGAGTTGGCGCGCGAATTCACATTCCCCGAGCTCGAGCGGTGACATCGTGACCAACGAAGGGTTGACGGTGCAGTAGGGCGGGCCGCCGCGGATTTCTGCCTCGTCAACCGCAGAGAGCGGAGGGTGTGGCGCGTGGAGCGGCGAGCATGGGACGCTGTTCATCCTCCGCCGTCCATGTTGAATCTTCTTGACCAGGTCCGTGAGGAGCAAGCCCCGAGAGGCGCGATGTGGAGCGGTCGGACGACCGCCGTAAGTCATCGACAGGGCGAATAGTTGGTTGAACAATCGAAATAGTCCCCGCTTCAGTGGTTGTTCGAACCGGTCTCTTCATGACGATGCGGTCACGAGAAGGCCAGACACGTGGCATGGCACCTACTCGAATCTAAGCGGTTACCCCCGATTATTCAGACCCGTGGGGAATCGTCCTAGCAAGAGTGGGTTGACACCCTGTCGGATCTGTTGGAGCATGCTTCAGCAACCTGCTTAAACGGGAGCGGAAACCATGATGGTGTCACTCCGGAGCATGCGCAGATCTTCGAGGCATGGTCTTCGTCCGACCAAGGCCCGTCTTGCGAAGGGCTTGGGCACGACGCTCGTGCTTGCTGCTGCGTTCGTCCCGTTGGGTTCCGGCATCCTGAGATACAGCGCAGCAGCCGCGAGCGGCCTCCCCGGCGTCCCGAGACACGTCAAGGCGATCGGTACCAACACTGCGATCAACGTGTCGTGGAAAGCGCCAATCAATGAGGGCGGATCACCCATTACGGAGTACTGGGTCTATATCGGGAAAAGGTTCGGCTGCAACACTGCCGGTTTCCTTGAGGGTCCCACAGCCTGTTCGGTGACTGGTCTCACGAATGGAATGCGATATGCCGTCAGGGTGTTTGCCTCCAACGGTAAGCGCGACGGCGACGGCCCATTTTCGAAGAAGGTCAACGCAACGCCCACCAATGTTCAGGATTGCTCGTATCTTGCTCCCTACGCCAACCTTCAAGATTGCGACCTGAATGCAGCCGACCTTTCAGGGGCGGATCTCGAGGCCGCAAATCTGAGCAACGCCAATCTGACGAACGTCAATTTCTTGAATACAAATCTCGACTACGCCAATCTGAGCGATGCTGACCTAAGTGGCGACGATGTGACTGCCTATCTCATCTCTGCGAATCTCAGCGGCGCGAATCTCACCGACGCAGACCTAAGCAGCGCCGGGTTGGGCGGCGTATCTTCGGTGGAATTGTCGGAACTCCTTCTTCGCTGCCGTCGGGGTGGACCCTTCTTGGTGGCTACCTGATCGGTGCCGGCGCAAATCTGAGTGACGCCGATCTCACGAACTTCAATTTGACTGGGTACAACCTGAACGCGGCAAAGCTCACGGGAGCGAACCTCACGGAAACCAATCTCACGGGAACCGATCTCGGATACATCCAATCTGGCGGGATCATCGGTACGCCATACGCGTTACCCGTGGATTGGGAAATCATCAATGGCTATCTCATGGGCCCAGGAGCCTATTTGGGTGGTGCGGATATGACCGGTTTCAACCTGTCCGATATCGATCTGGACGGCGCGGACTTTCAAACATCCAACCTCACCGACGCCGACTTCACCGACACAAACCTCACCGCTGTCAATTTTGCCTCAGCCAACCTGACGGGTGCCACCATGACAGGGGCGAATCTCGGCGGGGCGCTGTGGGAGAACACTACCTGTCCCGACGGTACCAACAGCGGAGATGACTTAGGTACGTGCACCAACGATCTCTGATCGGTGTGAGCTGTAGCTGTTGCCCGTGGGGCGTTGTCAACGTTGCCCGGCGGTGCCAACAAGCACTGGTGGACTGGGCGAGGCGCTGAGAGCGGAGGGAGAGGGATTCGAACCCCCGGAAGCTTGCGCCTCGCAGCTTTTCAAGAGCTGTGCATTCGTCCGCTCTGCCATCCCTCCAGACGGCTCAGCGCCTCATGTTAGGTGACCACCCTGTCCGGCCGACCCGTTGGTCCACTCGGCCAGCTCGACGACGACGCCCGGCCCGTCGAGGAACACGAGGCGCCGGTCGTGGAAGTCCATGACCTCGTTGCGCGGCGCCACGCCGTTGGCGCCAGGGGCGCGAGCATCCCGTCGAGGTCGCACACCCGGAAGCAGACGTGGTTGAAGCCGGTCCGGTCCAGCGACCCCGCCCCGTCGTCCACCACCGCGGCCGGACGGTGGAACCGCAGCAGCTGCACCTCCTGGTGGACCTGGCCGGCGGCCCTCGAGCTCCAGCGTCACGTGGTCCGCCTCCCAGTCGGCGATGCCCATGTAGCGGCCCATCTCTGCGCCCGAGACCACGACGGCCACCCGCTCGACGAAGCCCAGCAGCCCGAAGAACCGCCGTGCCTCCTCGAGGTCGTCGACCACGACGGTCATGTGGTCGAACCCCTCGTTCCATGCCCCCCCGCCTTGGGGCGGTGCCCTACCGCCCTTGGGTGTCGCGGGCCCGGGAACGCAGGCGGCCGCGGATCGCCTGGTCCAGGACCACCTTGCGCAAGCGCACCACCTTCGGGGTGACCTCGACGCACTCGTCCTCGGCGATGAACTCGAGCGAGTGTTCGAGCGAGAACGACAGCGCCGGCGTCAGCCGCTCGAACTCCTCGGCCACCGACGAGCGCATGTTGGTCAGCTTCTTCTCCTTGGTCGGGTTGACGTCCATCTCCTCGGCCCGCGCGTTCTCGCCGACGATCATCCCTTCGTAGACCTCTTCGGCCGGCCCGACGATCAGGGTGCCCCGCTCTTGGAGGTTCATGAGGGCGAAGGTCGTCGTCAGGCCCCGCCGGTCCGCCACCATCGACCCGTTGCGCCGGGTCCGCAGGTCGCCGTGCCACGGCGCCCAGCCGTCGAAGACGTGGTGGAGGATGCCGGTCCCGCGCGTGTCGGTCAGGAACTCGGTGCGGAAGCCGATCAGCCCGCGGGCCGGCACCCGGTAGTCCAGGCGGACCCAGCCCGTGCCGTGGTTGACCATTTCGATCATGGTGCCCTTGCGCAGCGCCAGCAGCTGGGTGACGACACCGAGATACTCGTCGGGCACGTCGACCGATCACCCGCTCCACCGGTTCGTGCACCTTGCCGTCGATCTCCCGGGTCACCACCTGCGGCTTGCCCACGGTCAGCTCGAAGCCCTCCCGTCGCATCGTCTCGACCAGCACGGCCAGCTGCAGTTCGCCGCGGCCCAGTACCTCCCACATGTCGGGCCGTTCGGTCGTGGCCACCCGGATGGCCACGTTGCCGACCAGCTCGGCGTCGAGCCTGGACTTCAGGAGCCGGGCCGTCAGCTTGGTGCCCGTCCTGGCCGGACAGGGGCGAGGTGTTGATGCCGATCGTCATGGCCAGGCTGGGTTCGTCGACTGTGATGGCGGGCAGAGCGATCGGGTTGTCGGGGTCGGCCAGCGTCTCGCCGATGGTGACCTCGGCCAGCCCGGCCACCGAGACGATCTCTCCCGGGCCGGCCGACTCGGCCGGCACCTGGTCCAGGGCCTCGGTCACGTAGAGCTCGGTGATCTTCGTCTTCTCCACCGTTCCGTCCAGCCGGCACCACCCCACCATGGCTCCCTTGGTGAGCGTGCCGTTGTGCACCCGGCAGATGGCCAGCCGCCCCAGGTAGGGCGAGGCGGACAGATTGCACACCAGGCGCCTGCGCCGGCGCTGCCTCCTCGTAGGAGGGCGGGGGTACGTGCTCGAGGATGGCGCGGAACAGCGGCTGGACGTTCTCGCCCTCGACGCCGACCTCCTCGCTCACCCAGCCTGCCTTGGCGTTGGCGTAGAGGATGGGGAAGCTGATCTGGTCCTCGTCGGCGTCGAGGTCGAGGAAGAGCTCTTCGACCTGGTGCACCACCTCGGCGATGCGGGCGTCGGGCCGGTCGACCTTGTTGATGACCAGGACCACCGGCAGGCGGGCCTCGAGCGGTCTTGCGCAGCACGAAGCGCGGTCTGGGGCAGCGGGCCTTCCGACGCGTCGACCAGGAGCAGGACGCCGTCCACCATGTTCAGTCCCCGCTCGACCTCGCCGCCGAAGTCGGCGTGGCCGGGCGTGTCGACGATGTTGAACTTCACGCCTTCCCAGCGCACCGCCGTGTTCTTGGCCAGGATGGTGATGCCCTTCTCTCTTTCGAGGTCACCCGAGTCCATGACCCGGTCGGTCAGCTCCTGGTTGGCCCGGAACGCGCCGGTCTGGCGGAGGAGGGCGTCGACCAGGGTCGTCTTGCCGTGGTCGACGTGGGCCACGATGGCCACGTTTCGGATGTCGTCGCGACTCTTCATGGGGGAGCCAACGATAGAGGACGGATGCGGCGTCCCCTACGGCGGGCCTCAGGCGGCGGGTCGCAACGCGGCGCCCGAGCCTGCCAGCACCTGGCGCGACCGCCTCGGTGGCCAGGGTCAGGACGGCCGGTTCGGGCTCGAGCCGGACCCAGTGCCCCGAGTCGGGCCACCAACCCACCACCCGCCCGGGGCGGTCGCCCTCGGCGTTGCGCAGCGACTCGACCAGGGTGACGAGCGAGAGCTCGGCCCGGATCGAGGCCCGACGCGGCCCCGTCAGCACCACCAGGCTGCCGCACCCGGAGCGCACCTCGGCCCGGCTGCGCACGGCCAGCAGGGCCGAGTGGGGGCTGTCCCACCAGCGGTCCCGGCCGATCACCACCCCGGCGCCGATGGCCCGCCAGTCGAGGGCACACCAGATTCGTGTCGTCCAGGTCACCGCCTCGGCGCCCACGGCGGCCCGCCCGGCAGGGGGCAACCCGGCCAGCCAGCGGTCGAAGCCCGAGACCGACGGGCTGCCGTCGTGCACCAACCGGGCGATCTCGGCCGTTCGGACCCGCACGGCGTCGAGCGGCGTCCGGGACTCTCCCGCCACCAGGGAACGCAGTGCGGCCAAGCCCAGCGCCCGGCGGGCCGTCCGCGCCGACCAGGCGAAGGAGTCCCGCTCGCCCGGCCCGGCGCCGTTCGTGCTCAGGGCCAGGCGGACCTCGTGGTCGGTGACGCGGAAGGGACCGCCTCCGGCCCGTCGGACTGACAGTCCCGCCAGCGCGTCGCGGGCGTCGGCCAGCGCAGAAGTCCAGGCCACCTCGTCGAGCGGTGGCAGCGGGGACAGCAAGGCACGGGTCAGCTGTTCAGCCACGCACCGCGTCCGGTCCGGCCAGCCAGGCGCACACGTGCGACGCCATGGCCCGCAGGTGCTCCTCGCGCACGTCCTCTATTCCGTAGCGCCCCGTGGCCGACTCCAGCAGGGCCAGGCGGAACGGGGGCGTGCCGCTCCGCAGCGTCTCGAGCAAAGCGAGGAAGTGCAGGGAGCGGCGTTCCCGGGCCGAGGGTCCGCCCGTGGTCAGGCCGAGGGCGCAGAGCGAGGCCACGCCGGGCTGCGGCACGCCGACGAGGAGGTCGGCCACGCCGTGCAGCACCACCCGGCCCCCGGCCAGTGGGATGGCGATGCGGTCATCGGTCCGGGGTAGCCAGCCCGGAGCGAACCGCGGCACCAGCCCCGCCAGCTGGGTGGCATGCGACGCCACCGTCTCGGCCAGCAACGCCCGCTCGGTTCCCGCCAGAGACTCGATCCGTTCCACCAATTCGTCGGAGCCCTCCGCAGCCAACGCGTCACGCGCGTCACCCCACGGGTCGCCGATCGTCCCGACGTTGACCAGCTGGCGGAAGAGGGCGTGAACGAGGGTGTCGACCAGCAGCTCGTCGCCCGTCCCGTCGGCCTCGGCCTCCTCGCCCCGATCGCCGATCGCCGACCCCAGAAGCCGCCGTGTCCCGAGCACGAGCGGGCCCGATCCGTCTCCCCGGCTGGCCACCGCGCCGTAGGCGGCGTCCTCGAGCCAGGCCCGCAGCCCGCCGGCCAGCCCGGGGTCGAACCGAGGCCGCGTGGCGGCGCCGCCCCGCAGGAGCGAGAGCACCTCGGACCCGCCGGAGACGGACCGTGACCCCGCGCCGACCGGTGCTTCCGGGGTCGGGCGTGGGGCGACGAGGACCATGGCCATGCAGTGTGCCCACGCGATGTGACAGCTCCTCTACCCTGACGAGTGATGGTCGCCGCCCTCGTCTCCCCGATGTTGGCGACCAACACCGCCTTCGCTGTCGTCTTCGGCGTCTTCGTCGTGGCCTTCGTGGTGCTGATTGTCCTCACAATCAGGTGGGCCGTGCGTCACGACATGGCGGGGTGGAAGATCTGGCGCAAGGAGCAGGAGGAGGCGGCCCGCGCCGCCGGCACCCTGCCGCCCGACGGTCCGCCGGCCCGGCCCCGGGGCGGGCGCCCCAGGACATGACGAGCGCCGATCCGCCCCCTGCGCCGGACGACGGCGGGCTCGACGCCGGGCCCGACGGGGGTTCCGACGGTCACCGCACCGACGGCGACGTGGTCCGCCGCTTCACCGGCTCGGGTTTTTTCGGCGCCCTCTCGACTCCGGCCGCCGACCGACGCAAGGCCGACCGACACCGCGTCGACCGAAACCGCCGATCGCGCCGGCGATGGTCACGGCACCTGGACCCGGCGCCTCGGTGCCCGCCTGGGGCTGCGGCAGAGTCCGGCTCCCGCCCCCCACCCCATTCGCACCGCCTTCGTGCTGGCCGGCGGCGGCAGCCGGGGCGCCGTGCAGATCGGCATGCTCGAGGAGCTGACCCGCCGCGGCATCCGGGCCGACCGCGTCTTCGGCGCGTCGGTCGGCGCCATCAACGGGGCCGCCTACGCCGGCAACCCCACGCTCGAGGGCATCGCCCATATGGCCGACGTGTGGCTCGGCGTGCGCGGCACCGACATCTTTCCCAGGGCCACCTTCGACGGCCCGTGGGCCTACTTCCAGAAGCGAGCGGCCGTGCACGCCAACACCGGCGTGCGCAGGATCATCGAGGAGGGTCTCGACTACGAACGGCTCGAGGATGCCAGCATCCCGGTCGAGGTGGTGACCACATCGCTCACCGACGGGCGCGAGCGCTGGATCGCTCATGGCCCCGCCACCGAGGCCATCCTCGCCTCGTCGGCCATCCCCTCGATCTTCCCGCCCGTCACGATCGACGGCGACGTGCTGGTCGACGGTGGCGTCGTCAACAACGTGCCCATCAGCCGTGCCGTGGCCGCCGGCTGCGACCGCATCTACGTCCTGCTGTGCGGGCCGTTGCACTACCACCCCCGGCCCCCCCGGCGACCGGCCGAGGCGGCGCTGACCGCGTTCTTCGTGGCCATCCACGCCCGCTTCGTGCGCGAGCTGACCGCCCTGCCCCCCGGGGTCGAGGTGATCGTCTTCAGCGGCGGCGGTGACCCGTCGGGCCAGTACCGCGACTTCTCGGCCACGGCCTCCCTGATCGAAGAGGGCCGCGCCGAGGTGCGCGATGTGCTCGACCGCTACATCGGGACGTCGCAGGACCTGGGCCTGCCGCTGGTCAGCCCGCCGCCTCCTCCCGCCGGACCGATCCCGGCGGCCCTCGAGCCCGCTGGCACCACAACCGCTCCTTCCTCTTCTTCCGCGTCCTCCTCCTTGTCCTCCTCTTCCACTTCTTCCATCTCCTCTTCCACGCCCTCTTCCGAACCGGCTGGCCCGTGACCCAGGGCGGGGATACGCCGGCCGACGGCTATCTCCTCTCCAACGAGGCCCCCGAGGCGATGGACCGCTTCGAGGCCTTCGCCCTCCTCTTCGATCCCTCGACCTTCCGCCACCTCGACGGCCTCGGCGTCGACGCCGGCTGGCGGGTCTGGGAGGTGGGGGCGGGCGGGACCTCGGTGCTCGACCATCTGGCCGCCCGGGTCGGGCCCACCGGGCATGTGCTGGCCACCGACCTCAACGTGTCGTGGGCGGCTGCGCTGGACGCAGCCAACGTCGAGGTGCGGGTGCACGACGTGGCAGGGGACCCGCCCGCGGAGGGCTCCTTCGACCTGGTGCACGCCCGCCTGGTTCTGGTCCACGTCCCCGAGCGTGAACGCGCCCTGTCACACATGGTCGGCGCCCTGCGCCCCGGTGGCGTCCTTCTGGTCGAGGACGCCGACCCCGCTCTGCAGCCCCTGAGCTGCCTGGAGGAGATCGGTCCGGCCCAGGTCCTGGCCAACCGCATCCGCCGCGGCTTTCGGGCTCTGCTGGCCGAGCGGGGTGTCGATCTGAGGTACGGACGGACGCTGCCCCGGCGCCTGCGTGCCGCCGGCCTGGTGGACGTGGCAGCCGATGCCGCCTTCCCGGTGACCCACCCTGCCTGCAATGCCCTCGAGACGGCGACCATCAACCTGATCCGGGACCAGCTGCTCGACCACGAGATCGCCACCGAAGCCGAGATCGACGAGCACCTGGACAACGTGGCGGCGGGCCGGCTCGACCTGACCCAGCCACCGATGATCTCCTGCTGGGGCCGCAAGAACGTCGCCTGAGCGCAGTGGCGTCGCAACCGTCACAGCATCCTGGTGGAATGGGAGGATGCCCGAGGTGACGCCCGAGTCGCTCTTCCACCCGGCGGTGGCCAGCTGGTTCGCCCGGCGCTTCCCCGCCGGACCCACACCGCCCCAGACAGCCGCCTGGCCTCACATCGCCGCGGGTGAGGACGTCCTCGTGGCCTCGCCCACCGGCTCGGGCAAGACTCTGACCGGTTTCCTCGTCGCCATCGACGCCGCCTATCGCGCCGCGGCCACCGGATCCCGCACCGCCGGAACGCCCGAGGTCCTCTACATCTCGCCCCTGCGCGCCCTGGCCGTCGACGTGCACGAGAACCTGCACGTGCCGCTGTCGGAGATCCGCGAGGAGGCGGCTCGTCTCGGCTATCCCGACCCCGGCCTGCGCGTCGCCGTGCGCACCGGCGACACCCCACCGGCCGAGCGGGCCGCCATGAAGAAGCAGTCACCCGACCTCCTGGTGACGACGCCCGAGTCGCTCTACCTCCTTCTCACCGCGCCGTCCTCGCGGGCGTGGCTGCGCGGCGTGCGCACCGTCATCGTCGACGAGGTGCACACCCTGGCCCGCGACAAGCGGGGCAGCCACCTCTCGCTGAGCCTGGAGCGTCTCGACGCATTGGTCACTGAGAGCGGCGGGAGTCTCCAGCGCATCGGCCTCTCGGCCACCCAGCGCCCGCTGGAGCTGGTGGCCCGCCTCCTGAGCGGCGTGCACCCGGAGCGCCCGCCCACCACAATCATCGACTGCGGCCACCGCCGCGATCTCGATGTGGCGATTGAGCTGCCCTCGACCGAACTCGAGGCGGTCATGAGCGGCGGGCAGATGTCCGACATCCTCGACACCATCGCCGAACACACCCGGCACCATCGTACGACGCTCGTCTTCGTCAACACCCGGAAGATGGCCGAACGGGTGGCCCACCAGTTGACCGAACGCCTGGCCGAGGACGAACCCGGACGCGGGGGAGGCGACGTCGACGCCTCGCTCCTGGTGGCCGCCCACCACGGCAGCCTTTCGGCCGCCCGACGGCGCATCGTCGAGACCCGGCTGCGGGCCGGCGACCTGCGCGCCCTGGTGGCCACGGCCTCGTTGGAGCTGGGCATCGACGTCGGCCCCGTGGAACTCGTCTGCCAGATCGGATCTCCCCGCGCCATCGGCACCTTTCTCCAGCGCGTCGGCCGGGCCAACCACCACCGCGAGGGCACGCCGGCCGGCCGGCTCTATCCCACGACGCGCGACGAGCTGGTCGAGTGCACGGCGCTGCTGGCGGCCGTGCGCGAAGGACGGCTCGACCTCCTCCAGCCGCCCGTTGCCCCGCTCGACGTGCTGACCCAGCAGATCGTGGCCGAGGTGGCGGCCACCGAGGAGCGCGAGGTGGAGTTCCTCTGGGACCTGGTCCGCCGGGCCGCGCCCTACGCCGAGCTCTCTCGGAAAGACTTCGACGACGTGGTGGCGCTGGCCAGCTGGGGCATCGAGACCGGCCGAGGACGCCGCGGCGCGCACCTGCACCACGACGCGGTGAACGGTCGCCTGCGCGCCCGCCGGGGTGCCCGGCTCGCCGCGCTGACCGGCGGCGGCGCCATCCCCGAGACGGGCGACTACCGCGTCGTGCTCGATCCGGACGGCGTCACCGTCGGCTCCGTGCACGAGGACTTCGCGGTCGAGGCGACCGCGGGGGACATCTTCCTCCTCGGTACCCACTCGTGGCGGGTGGCCAAGGTCGAGGTGGGCACCGTGCGCGTCTTCGACGCCGGCGACCTGCCGCCGACCGTTCCATTCTGGCTCGGGGAGGCTCCGGCCCGCACGGCCGAGCTGTCAGAGGCCGTCTCCGATCTGCGGGCCGCGCTCGAACCGGTGCTGCGCGGTGGCGACGGCGAGGCTGCCCGTGCACTGGTGCGCCAGCGTGCCGGCGTCTCCGCCGAGGTGGCCCAGCAGGTCGTGGCCTACTGTGCCGCCGGGCTGGACGCCTTGGGCCACCTGCCGACCCGGGAGCGCATCGTCGTCGAGCGCTGCTTCGACGACAGCGAGGGCTCGCAGCTCATCGTGCACGCGCCCTTCGGGGGGCGCATCAACCGCGCCCTGGGGCTGGCCCTGCGCAAGCGCTTCTGCGTCTCCTTCGACTTCGAGCTGCAGGCCGCCGCCGACGACGACACGGTCGTGCTCTCGCTCGGCCCCCAGCACAGCTTCCCGCTGACCCGGGTGCAGGACATGCTCTCGAGCCAGGCCGTCCCCAAGGTGCTCACGCAGGCGGTGCTCCTGCATCCGATGCTGGCCGCCCGCTGGCGCTGGAACCTGAATCGCGCCCTCGTGCTCCCGCGTATGAACGGTGGCAAGCGGCGCCCCATCCACCTCCAGCGCATGGAGGCCGACGACCTGTTGGCTGCGGTATGGCCCGGCCTGGCCGCCTGCCAGGAGAACGCAGCGCCCGGGCCGGTGGCCGTCCCCGACCACGTGTTGGCCCGCCAGACCGTCGACGACTGCCTCCACGAGGGCCTCTGGGTCGAGGGCCTGGTCGACGTCTGGTCGCGCATTGAGTCAGGGGCCATCGAAGTGCACACCGTCGAGTCGCCGGAGCCATCCCCCTTCTCGCACGCCATTCTGAGCGGCCGCCCCTACACCTATCTCGACGACGCGCCGCTCGAGGAACGGCGCACCCGCGCTCTCTCGTTGCGACGCGGCCTGGGCCAGCTCGGTCCGGACGGCTTGCCGGTCCCGTCCGACGAAATGGCGGCGCTCGACCCCGACGCCGTCGCCATGGTGCTCGAGGAGGTGTGTCCCCAGCCGCGCAGCGAGGACGAGTTGCACGATCTTCTGCTTTCGTTGGTCGCCGCCCGCCCGCACGGCGACTGGGTCGGGTGGTTCACCGCCCTCGCCGCCGATGGGCGGGCCGCTCTGGTCGACGGCTGCTGGGTGGCCACGGAGCGCCGGGACGCCGCTGCCTCGCTCGGCATCGACGACGATGCGGCCGCCGCCTGCATCGGCGGTCACCTGCAAGTGGCCGGGCCGGTCTCCGTGGAGCAGCTGGTGGCCGAGGCACCGCTGCCGGCTGGTGCGCCGATGGGCGCACCGCTCACCGTGGCCCGGGCCCGCACCGCACTGGCCCGGCTCGAGGCAAAAGGCTCGGCCATCGAACTGCCCGACGGGCGCTGGTGTGCCCGTCACCTGCTGGTCCGCCTGCACGGGGCCAGCCGCAGCCGTCGGCGCGGCATGGTCGAGGCGGTGCCGATTGCCGACTACGTCCGTTTCCTGACCGACTGGCAGCATGTGACGCCAGAGTCCCGGCTGGAAGGTCGCGCCGGACTGCTCGAAGTCGTCGAGCAGCTGGCCGGGATCGAGGTCCCCGCTGCGGAGTGGGAGCCGCAGATCCTCTCGGCCTGCGTTCGCGACTACGAGCCGCGCTGGCTCGATGAGCTGTGTCTCTCCGGTGAGATCGTGTGGGCCCGCCTCACTCCGCGGGCGGAACGGCCCGGGCGCAGCGGGACCCCGTCGCCGGCCACCCCCTTGGCTTTCGTGCGCCGCGACGATCTCGAGACGATGCTGCGCGCCGTGCGTTCGGGCAACCCCGCAGCCGAACCCGAGTTGGGAGCCTCGGCGGACGTGCTGGCCGCGCTCCGGTCCCGGGGCGCCTGCTTCCGACCCGAGCTGGCTCCGCTGTCCGGTCGGCTGCCGGCGGAGGTCGACGAAGGGCTGTGGGATCTCGTCGCCCGCGGGCTGGTGACAGCCGACGCGTTCTCCGCCGTGCGTTCTCTGCTCTCGGCCCGCGACCGCTGGCGCACCCGGACCGTGCGGCGACCCTCGAACCGCTTGGCCCGCCGCCGGGCCCCCGCTGGAACGGGCATCGGCGAGGGCCGCTGGTCGCTGCTGCCCGGGCCCGAGGCGCTGGGCAGCCCCGCGGTCGGCGACGGCGTGCTCGTGCCCGGCAACGAGGAGCTGGCCGAGGCGGTGGCCCATCAGCTCCTCATGCGCTGGGGCATCGTGGCTTGGGAGATCTGGGGGCGCGAGTCCTTCAAGGTGCCCTGGCGCGAGGTCGTCTGGGCCCTGAGGCGGATGGAGGCCCGGGGCGTCGCACTGGGTGGGCGTTTCGTGGCCGGGCTGGGCGGCGAGCAGTACGCGCTGCCCGAAGCCTTCGAGCAGCTCCAGCGGGTGCACCGCCGCGGGCGCGACGGGGAGCAGGTGACCGTGGCGGGGGCAGACCCGCTCAACATGACGGGCAGCATCGTGGGCGGTAGCCGCGTGCCTACGCGCCGCCACCAAAAGGTGGTCTACCGCGACGGCGTCGTCGTCGAACGGCTCGAAGCAGGATGAGCGCGTGGCCAAGCGCAGTATCGACCTGAACGCGGACGTCGGCGAGGCGAGCGACCCCGACGGCATCGAGCGCGAGCGCGCCGTGCTCGCGCTGGTGACGTCGGCCAACGTGGCTTGTGGCGGCCACGCCGGTGACGAAGCCTCCATGACCGAGACCGTGGCCACCGCGCTGGCGCATTCCGTGCGGGTCGGCGCCCATCCGTCCTACCCCGACCGGCCCGGCTTCGGCCGCCAGCCCATGGACATCGAGCGGAGCGAGCTGCGGGCGTCGCTCGACGGACAGCTCCGCACGCTCCAGGCCGTGTGCCGGGCCGCCGGTACCGCCATTCAGTCGGTGAAGCCCCACGGCGCGCTCTACGAGGAGGTCGGGAAGGGCGGGGCCGTCTACGAGGAGCTGCGCGACGCCGTGCACGACGTCTGTGGTTCGGGCACGCCCCTGGTGCTCCCCTCGGGCTGCCGGGCCATGGCCATGGTGCTGCGCGACGGCGTCCCGGCGCGCGAGGAGGGGTTCTGCGACCGGGCCTACCGGGACGACGGCGGACTCGTGCCCCGGAGCGAGCCGGGCGCGATGCTGACGGATCCCGAGGAGGCGGCCCGTCAGGCGCTGAGCCTGGCCCGGGGTGCGGTGGCCACTGCGGTCGGGTCCATCCTGACGCTCTGGGTCGACACCCTGTGCATCCACGGCGACTCTCCCGGCGCCGTGGCGATCGCGACGGCGGTGCGCCGGGTGCTGACCGAAGCGCGCATCGGAGTGGCGGCTCCCGCGTCCACGTGAACCGGTCGATACCGCGGGAGGCGGTGCGCCCCCTCGGCGACCGGGCCTTCCTGATCGGCGTTGCCGATCCCGAGGATGGACGTGCCTTCGCCGCCGGCCTGGCCGACGCACTGGGTCAGGCCGCGGCGTCACTCGACACGGTCTGCGGCTTCGCCACCGTCATGGTGGCCCTGCGTGATCCGGACGTGGACGCCGCCGCGGTTGAAGATGTGCTGCGGCGCCACGCGGCAAGCGGCCCGCCACCCGGAGCGTCGCCGGTCGGCGGCCGCGAGGTGGTGGTGCCCTGCGCCTTCGAAGGGCCCGATCTCGATGAGGTGGCCGCGCTCGACCGGCTGCCCCCGAGACGAGGTGGTCGCCCTTCTCTGCGCGGCCAGGCTCACCGTCTCGGTCATGGGGTTCTCGCCGGGGTTCGCCTACCTTGACGGGCTCCCCGGGGCGCTGCGTGCCGTCCCCGCGGCGCGCCACGCCACGCCCGGCCGTGCCGGCGGGCTCGGTGGCCCTGGCCAACGGCCACACGGCCGTCTACCCGACGGCCTCGCCCGGCGGGTGGCAACTGGTTGGGCGCACCGCCTACCCCTTCTTCTCGCCGACGGCGCCGCCCTACGCCGCGCTCGCCCCGGGCGACGTCGTGCGCTTCGCCAGGGCCGGACCCGACGCGCCCGTCGTGCCCGAGTCCCCGGCTGCGCTCGCCTGGCCGGAGGACGGCGTCCGGCCGGTGCTCGAGATCGTGGCGCCCGGGCTGCGCGCCGTGCTCCAGGACGGCGGGCGCTCCGGCGTGGCCGCCATCGGCGTGCCCCAGGCCGGCCCGGCCGATCCCGACTCGTTCGTGTTGGCGAACCGCCTGGCGGGCAACGGCGACGGGGCCGCCGCGCTCGAGATCACGGCCGGTGGTACACGGGCGCGCTGCCTGTCGGCCTGCCACGTGGCGGTGGTCGGCGGCGCTCCGGACGTGCGGGTCGACGGAGCCGCGGTGCCGGCCGGCCGGGTGGTGCCCTTGGCCCCGGGCCAGGTGCTCGAAGTCGGCCGCCTCCGCGGCGGGCTGCGGGCCTACCTGGCCGTGGCTGGAGGGCTTCTCGGACCAGAGGTCTTCGCCAGCCTGGCCAGCGACGAGCTGAGCGGCCTGGGCCCCGGCCCCCTCAGGCCGGGCCGGGTCCTCTCGGCCGGACCGTGGGCCCCGCCGCTCGGTGATCACCTGTCGCCGGGGCTGCCCCGGCTGGTCCCGGGTAACGCACCCTTGGTCCTGCGCATCGTCGCCGGGCCGCACGGCGAGCAATTCTCCTCCGACGTGTTGGCCCATCTGGCTGGCCGGCGTTTCCGCGTCGGCGAGTCGAGCAACCGGGTCGGGCTGCGCCTCGAGGTGGTCGGGGCGGACGGTGCTCGGGCCGACCGGGCGAGCAAGGAGGGGAACGAGCTGGACTCGCAGGGAATCGTGACCGGTGCCGTGCAGATCCCGCCCGGCGGCGAGCCGGTCGTGCTCGGGCCCGACCACGCCACCCTGGGCGGGTATCCGGTGGCCGCCGTCGTGCCCTCCGTCGACCACGCCCTGCTCGGGCAGTGCGCCCCGGGCCGCGAGGTCCGGTTCGAACCTGTCGA
Organism: uncultured Acidimicrobiaceae bacterium; assembly: GCA_963840435.1. Classification (GTDB taxonomy): domain Bacteria; phylum Actinomycetota; class Acidimicrobiia; order Acidimicrobiales; family RAAP-2; genus Bog-473. The sequence continues at coordinate 781,825 of CAWIYY010000010.1, forward strand.
TCTCGTCGAGGCGCGCCGGGCCTGGCGGACCTGGCGGCGCCGGCTCGGCGGCGCGGTGCAGGGCCACTACCCGGTGACGGCGGGGTGAGCGTGCTCAGAGCAGCAGCTTGACGGCCGTTCCCACGCCGATCACCACCACCACGACCCGCAAGGCCGGCGCGGGCAGGGCCAGCGCCACCTTGGCCCCGATGAAACCGCCGACCAGGCTGCCCAACGCGAGCAGGCCGACCGCCTCCCAGGCCAGGCCGCCGTGGATGAGGAACACGACGGCGGCCATCGCGTTCACCACCATGGAGAGCACGGCGCGCAGCCCGCTGGTGTGGGCGAGCGAGAGGGGCAGGGCCAGACCGAGGACGGCGAGGAACATCACGCCCATGGCCGCGCCGAAGTAACCGCCGTAGACGGAGGCGACGAAGACCCCCACCACCAGCAGGACGGGCCGGGTGCGGGGATGGGCCGAGCCCCGGTCGAGAGCCCGCCGCAGCAGAGGCTGCGCGGCGAACAGGGCGGAGGCCCCCAAGACGAGCCAGGGCACCACGTCGTCGAAAGTGGCCGCAGACGTCGTGAGGAGGAGCACGGCGCCGGCGATGCCACCGGCCAGGCCGACAGGGGCCAGGCGGAGGAGCCTTGTGCGCTGGTCACCGATCTCCTTGCGGAACCCGGCGGCCGAAGCCAGGTAGCCGGGCCAGATGCCGATGGTGTTCGTGATGTTGGCGGTGAGAGCCGGGTAGCCGAGCCCGAGCAGGATCGGGAAGGAGATCAGGCTGCCCCCGCCGGCCACGCCGTTGAAGATCCCGGCGCCCAATCCTCCAAGGATGATCAACACGACGTGAGACGCGGGCACGGCGCGCAAGAGTACGGGAAGGCCGCCGTTCACCCCACGGTGCCGGGCCCGCAGCAGCGAGCCCGATATGGGACAGCCAATCGGGGTGTGAGCATGCAAGATCTTTCGCCGACCGGCGCAAGGTTCTCGGCGAGACCCCGTTCCTCGCCATGTAGAGGAATCCCCACCCTGTGGGGACGGAAGGGGTATCGCAGCATGAGGGGTCGCATCCGAATCGCGGGAGTGGGCGTGGGGGCTCTCGCCGCCGCCTGCTCGCTTGCGCTCTCGGCCGGCGCCGCGACCACGCCGGCGACGTGGAAACTCAAGGCCGACGGTGGCTTCGTCTCGCTCAGCCTCCTCAACAACCTCCAAGTCTCCGGCGGTGGTTCCGAGGCTGACGCCGCCAGCTCCGACGTGGCTGAGGCCCTGGGCACCGGTGCCTGCGTCTCGAGTGCGGCCATGTCCAACCCGTGCCCGACCAGTGCCGGCCACGTCGGCAGCTTCGCGCTCGACTCCACCCAGAGCGCCACTCGGTCGAGCGCGGGCGGTTCGGCCACACCCGTCCCGTCGGGCTCGAGCAACTGCGCGGTGCCGGCGGTCAACGTGGCACCGCTGCTCTCCCTCGCTCCGGCCTGCGGCAGCGCCACGGCCTCCGAGGACGCCAACGGCGACCCGACGGCCGAGGGGACCGGCAGCCTGGTCGGCGCCCAGGCCCTTTCACTGAGCCTCAATTCGCTGCTCAGCTCGGGCCTCGGCGGACTCTCGCTCCCCTCTGCAAGCAACCTGTGCTCGGGCATCCCGGCCGCCACTTCGACGGGCGGCGCCGGGTCGAGCTCGCTGCCGGCCCCGGTGAGCACCATCCTCACCACGGCCAACGGCCTCCTCTCGGGCATCAGAAACAGCACGCCGCTCGACCCGACCTCGGTCGATTCGAGCAGCCCGCTCGACGGCGTGTGCTCCATCGTGGGCGGCGTGGTCGACGAGCTCGGCAGCTCGCCGGCGGCCTCCCTCCTCAACGACCTGACCAGCGCGGCCGGGACCTCGGGCCTGCCCCCGCTGCTCAGCGTCACCGTCGGCGGCTCGGACTCGAAGGTAGCCACGGCCGACAACGGGGGCACGCTCACGGCGACGGCCACCCAGGAGGCGGTCGACCTGAACGTGCTCGGCATGCTCGATATTCAGGTCAGCCCGACCACGTCGTCGGTTTCGGTCGACACGGCCACCGGCCAGGTCACCCCGACCTGCAACGCAGGCGTGGTCAACGTGACCGCCGCCGGACAGGCGCTGCCGCTCGCACAGCTCAACGCCCTCGGTTCGACCATTCAAGAGGTCCTGACCCAGTTGGGCGCCACCCCGCTCGGGACGGTGATCGACCAGTTGCTCAACTTCGCACCGGACGGCATTCTCAGCTGCACGCCGAGCACCGCCTCGGGCGGGACCTCGGGCTCGGCTACCGCCGACAGCGTGGACCTGAACCTGGCCCCCGCCGTCAACCTGCTCTCGCTCGACCTGGGCAACGTGGACGCCTCCGCCTCCACGACGGGAGCCGCGCCGATCGCCACCTCGCCCTCGGTCACGCCGTCCGTCACGCCGGCGACCCCAGCCGCGCCGGCCGTGCCCGACGTGACCAGTGTGCACACCGGCGAGTTCTGGGCCGGTCCGCTGCCCATTGTGCTGATGGCCGGCATGGGTCTGGCCGGGCTCGCCCTGATCGGCCGCCGCCGCATCGCCTCGGCCGGCCAAGCGCTCCTTCCGATCTCCCGCCGCCGTAGTGGCCCATGAGCCACTCGACCGACCTTTCCACTGGGTCGGGGCGGCGGACCGCCACCGGGCCCGGCCTTCGGGACCTCCTCCGTTCCCCCTCCGGTTTCGGAGGCCGGCCCGGCGGCAGCCTCACCCAACATCCACACGGAGGAGCACACCGGATACATACCGACGAGTTGTAGCCCCACGGCCGGGAGGTTCCGCCGAGCCGGCCATGCCGAAGTGAGAGCACTCAGATCTCGGAGGATCTGGAGAGGGGAAAAGTCAATGCAGCGGGAACCGATGCTGCGGACTGTCCGGGACGGGATGGCGGAATCTCGTCCCGGGCAGTGGCAGCCCGTCACGGAGCGGGACCGATGGCGGGCCTGAAGCACGTGCGCCGGGTCGGCGTCACGCTTCTCGGGGTGGTGCTGCTCTTCACCGCACTCTTCGCGGCCAGCTACGCCTACGCCCATCAGGCCCACCAGCGCCACGCCCAAGCCGTCCTCCTCTCGAGCGAGCGGGCGGCCATGGCCAGGATCGCCGCACGGAGCCACGGCGCCTCGTGCCAGGTGAGCGGCGTCCAGCCGGGCCAGCTCTCGGGCATTCTGAGCATTCCGGCCATCAACCTGCAGGCACCGGTCGAGGAGGGCACCGACGATCCCGAGCTCAACGTGGCCGTGGGGCACGATCCGCAGTCGGTCTGGCCCGGCGTCGACGGCGCCGCCGTCTTCCTGGCCCACGACGTCAGCTACTTCGTCCACCTCAACGACGCTCAAGCCGGGCGACGTCGTCACCTACGCCACCGCCTGCAACACGGTGAAGTTCGAGTGACGCAGCCAGCAGGTCGTCCCGGCCGGCTCGCCCGTCTCCAACACGACCGGCCCCAGCCTGGTCCTCGACACCTGCTGGCCGCCGAACGCCGCTGTTCTTCACGCCCGACCGCCTGCTGGTGCGGGCGACCGAGGTGGGCGCGGCCACCAAGGGCGCCAGCCTCGATCCGGGCTCGCAGTTCATCAAGACGGTGCAGGCCACCGACTTCCGGACCGTCGGCCCCCTCCGCCCTGCAGGCGCAGGGCCTGACGCTCGAGCAGAACGAGGCGCCGATGGGCACCATGAACCTGGTCGGCGCCTCGCAGGCCTTCGCCCAGTCGCCCGGGCCGCTCTCGCTCGAGGCGGCCGCGCTCGAGACGTACTTCGGGGGCCTGCACGCGCTGGCCCAGCGCCAGTCGGCCTGGTGGTCGGCCCTGGCCCCGGGGGTGGCCGATGCCGCCCCAGCTGGACGGGGCCACCGTGGCGGGGCACGATTCCCCGCTCGACGTGGAGATCGACTCGGCCGGCGGGAACCCGAGCCAGGTCGTCCTGCGCACCACGGTGACGCTGGGCGGCGGCTCGGCACCGGGCCCGCACGCCATGACGGTCGTTCTCCCTGTTCACAGCGGTGTGGTGACCATCGGGAGCTGGAGCCTGGGCTGAGCCACCGGTTGTTCGTCCTTTGGGCGGCGGACCGCAAGAGGCGTTTGGAATGTCCGTTTCCTCCATGAGGGGCCGCAGTTGTGGTTCTGGAGGAGGGACGGAACATGAACGTCGACGAGATCTACGACCTGCTTCTCGAGATGGAGTTGGGGCCGCCCGCCGGTCAGCGCCGGAGGCCGGCGGCGGAGTCGAGGCCGCGCTGCGGCGGGCGAGAGCGACGCCGCGCGTTGATCGAGGGCCCGGGGCGACCGATCCGGTGGTGACGGACGGGCGGAGGCGGCGGCGAAGGCGCGCGGGGACCGCGGCCAGCCGGTTCGAACGGCTTCGGCCGCTACCGCAACGCCGCACTGGTCGGGGCGGGTGGCTTGGCCTGCGCCGCCGTGGGTGCCTTGCTGGGCGGGATGGGCGGCTACTTCACGGTCGCCCCGGCGTCGGCCCACACGGTCGGGGCCACGGCCCAGGACACGCCCCTGGCCGACGCCATCAACGGCGCCGCGGCGCACTCGGGCCAGGGCGGGCCACGGGTCGGGCGCCAGCGGCCTGGCCACCCTGGCCGACGTGGAGGGCTCCCTGACCAAGGGCATCTCGACTTCTCGGTGTTCAGCGCCGACCCGAGCTGCCAACGGTGCCGACGCGGCGCGGCGGGCTCGGGCTCGAGCGGCGGCGCTGGTGCCCGCGGCTCCGGCGGTGCGGGCTCGGGCGGATCGGGCGGTTCGGGGGCCGGCTGCGCCAGCGGGGACGCCGGCCTGGCCAGCCTGATCGACAACGTCACCTGCACACTGGCCGGCATCGGGTCTCTGCCCGGGAGCGGCACGGCGGGCCTGTCGTCGCTCGGCGCGCTGGTGGGGCAGGTGACCGAGCACCCTCTCGGGTCTGAGCGGCCTGACGGGTTCGCTCGCCACGTCGACCGGCTTGCCCCTGCCGAGCGGCTCAGGCGGCAGTGGCGCGTTGGGCCTGCCCTCCACCGGCTCGCTGACCGGCGTCGTCAACACGGTGACGGCGAGCAGCAGACGGGAGTGACCGGCAAAGCGGGCTCCTCGCTCCCGCTGCCCACCTCCGGGAGGGGGAGCGGTTCGGGCTCGTCGCCCACGCTGCCCAGCCTGCCCGTGACCACGACCGACCCTGCCCGGACTGCCGGCTGCGGCTGCCGGCCCCGACGCTCAGCTCGACCGGCGGGTCGACGACGGTCGCCGTCCCGACGCCGTCGGTGCCCGTCCCGCGTGGGGACCACCATCACGATCGGTGGCGTCTCGGTCGGCGTCAACACCGGCGGCTCGTCGCCGGGCGCCACGCTCAACCTTCCCTAAGCACTCGCAGCCTCCTCGGTGGCCACCGTTCCGGCCTAGGGTCGGGGCCTTCGCCCCGGCCCCCGAGGAGGTCCCATGGTCAGGCTCACCTGCCTGCTGCGTCGCAAGGACGGTCTCTCGCCCGCCGAGTTCCACGCCCATTGGCGCGAGGTGCACGGGCCGTTGATCGCGCGCAGCCAGAGCGGCCGCTTCGTGGTGCGCTACGAGCAGCATCCGCGCCCGCTCGACGACTACAGCGGCGACGACGACCCGGGTTTCGACGGGGTGACGGTGCAGTGGTTCGAGACCATGGACGACTACCGGGCCCACATGGCGGAACCGGACTTCCCCGAGATCTGGGCCGATATCGAGCGCTTCCTCGACACCGGGCGGCTGCACTTCATCCTCACCGAACACCCGCGGGTCGTCATGGGCGACGAGGCGGGCTTCATTCCCCCTGGCTTGACGGCGGTGGCGGGAGGGCGCTGAGCCCCGGCCCGCCGTGTCCGGCCAACGGTTCGGGCGCGGGCGGGTTGGAAGGATGGTCGGGCGCGACGGGCTCGGCCTGCTCCGCCACCTCGCCGGCCTCGGTCACCGGCGGTCGGGGCACGGCACGCAGGGTGCCACGGGTCGGCGGGAGTCCCGCTTCGGCCTCGGCCCGGCGCCGCGCCATGAGCTCGGACAGGTCGCGCCACTCGCGGCCGTTGATCGGGCCCACCTGGCGGGGCAGGCCACGCAGGAGGCGCTCGACCTGACGGCGGTGGTGCTCGGCCATGCCGCCCATCAGGAAGACGGTGGCGGCAGGGAGGCGCTCCTGCGCCGGTGGCCAGCTCGGCCAGGCGCAGGCAGGGCCACTTCGGCGTCCTGCATGCGGCCGAGCTCGTCCTGGAGCGCGGTGAGCTGGCGGACGAAGCGAGCGGTGCGGCCCCCGTAGACGTCGGAGCTGAACTCGAGCGCGTAGCGCAGCCGCTTGCCCCGGATACGCAGGCGGTGGAAGTCGGTGACGACGCCGGTCTTCTTGGCCCGCTTCGCCGCCTTGACCACCGCGTGCGTGGCGGGCCTCGACGAGGTCGGGCAGCGCGACGACGGCGGGCACCCGGGTGGCCACGGAGCGCCGGGCCGGGCCCTGCTGCACCATGGCGGCCAGGCCCTTGGCCAGCCGTTCCCAGCGCACGGAGTCCAGGGCGTCGAGCATGTCGGCCCGGGCCTCCTCGCGCTCGCGCTCGAGCAGCGCGGCCAGCTCGCCCAGCGGATCGTGATCGCCGGGGGGAGCGCGGCCGCCAGCGCGGCCGTGTCGGCCGTCATGTCCGCCAGCCCGTCGATCTGGACGTCGAGGTCGCGCACGTCGCCCAGGACGCGCCCGAGCCAACCCAGCTCCTCACGGAAGGTCTGGGCCCGCACCGGCAGCACGGTCGAGAACAGCGCGAGGGCGGCCCGCAGGCGCCGGGTGGCGACGCGCATGTCGTGGAGCTCCTCGATGTCCTCGCCGAGGCGGGTCCCGGGTTCCTTCTCGCGCAGGACGCCGAACTGGCGCCGAAGCACGGCGTAGGCCAGCTCGCCGATGGTCGACTCCGGGCTGACGGCGGTCGGCCCCAGATCCGGCGCGCCCGGGATGTCCTGGCCGATGGCGAGCAGCCCGGCCTCGAACTTCGAGAGTCCGGCCGGCTGGAGCCCGCAGGAGGACCGCAGCTGGTCCACGATGGGTTCGAGCGCGCTCGAGCCACTCCGGCTGCACCTCGACCTCGACCCGGCGCAGCTGCATGGGCCGCTGCCCGTTCCCCACGACGATGACGGTGTCGTCGAGCGCGATCTCGGCTGCGTCGACCCCGCCGACCCGCAGGACGAAGGGCCGCCGGCGCGTCCGGACCTGGAGCACCTCGCGCAGGGGATGGGCGCCGACGATGGCCCGGAGGCGCCGCCCGACCGGGCCGTCGGGGCCGAGACCGCTCACCCCGTGGGGGGCATGACCTCGGTGACCTCGAGCCGCTGGCGCAAGCCGTTGCCCGCGGCCGGGCGCGTGTCCTTGAGGGTGACCTCGTCGTTGCGGCCCCGCCGCCGGGTGCGCACCACGAAGCCGGCCCGGGCGATCCGCCAGTCGGCGGTGTCGAGATAGGAGTCGGTCAAGCGGCGTGGCGTGCGGGCCAGCGCGGTGACCGTGCCGCCGTCATCGGTCTCGACCGACAGTGTGGGCAGGGTGGCCAACCAGCGCTCGACGGGCCGCAGGTCGAGCGCGTCGAACTGCCACTCGATTTCGACAGGGTCGTCCGTCCGCCCCTGTCCCTCCCTGGTGCTCGACATCGCGCCGAGGCTACAGCCGGCGCGCCGCGTGCGACTTGGGCGGGAGTTGGGCGGCAATGCCACCAGTGGCGGCGAGGGCGACGATAAGGTGCCGGGCGGTGGTGCGACGGGCGATGACAGCCGAACTTCCTTCACCGACAGATGTCGTACGGGCCGCCGGCGGACTGGTGGTTCGCCGCCTCAACGGCGACCTGGAGATCGTCGTCGTGCACCGGCCGGTGCACGAGGACTGGTCCTTCCCCAAGGGCAAACTCGAGGAGGGCGAGACCTTCGAGGTGGCCGCCTTACGCGAGGTGTCGGAAGAGACGGGCATGACGTGCCGCCTGGTGCGCTTCATCGGGCACACCGAATACGTCGATCGCAAGGGCCGACCCAAGGCGGTGGCCTACTGGGTCATGGTCCCGGTCGCCGGCGCCTTCGCTCCCAACGACGAGGTCGACGAGTTGCGCTGGCTCGAGCTCGAACGGGCTTCGCACCTTCTTTCCTACCCGAGAGACCGCGAGTTGATTGCTGTCCTCCAGGCCGCTGACCAGGTGGAACCGCTCATCTGACGTGACCCGATCCTGGGGTTGCACCAATTTTCACAAGTTTCTGAAAACGAGTGGTTTAGAAGAAGCTGTGTGGGGAATAATGTGTCTCAGCGATCTACCGCCTGATCGCACTGCCGGCGTGCGTGCCCCAGTCGAGAAAATCCAGGACCTATCGCCAAGGGCCCTGTGACAGCGCTTCGACGTAATCGACTGGGGCACCGTCGGCGCTTTCGTTTCAGTCTCGATGTCGTCGATGCGCGTCATGGCGCGCGCGCGATGCACAACTGATTGCAATTTTCGTGTAGTCAGTTCACCAGCACGGCAGCCCCGTTGACCCGATCGTGGCGCAGGTCGCGCAACGCGACGTCGGCGTCGGCCATGGCGTAGGGCGTGGCGGAGACGCGCAGCCCGATGCGGGCCGCCTCCTCGAGGAAGTCCTCGCCGTCGCGCCGCGTGTTGGCGGTGACGCTGCGCAACGTGCGTTCTTCGAACAGGTGACGCTGGTACTCGAGGACCGGCACGTCGCTGAGATGGATACCGGCGATGGCCAGCGTCCCGCCCCGGTCCAAGGCGACCAGGGCGGGTGGCACCGCGGTACCGACCGGGGCGAAGAGGATGGCGGCGTCGAGCGGCTCGGGTGGCGCGGCGTCGGCTTCCTGCGCGCTCGCGGCACCGAGCTCGAGGGCGAGCGCACGAGCCTCGGCCGAGCGGGTCATCACGTGGACGCGGGCACCGCGGGCGAGGGCGACCTGCGCGGTGAGATGGGCCGAGCCGCCGAAGCCGTAGATGCCCAGCCGTCCGCCCTCGGGCACCTCGGCCCGGAGCAGGGCGCGATACCCGATGATGCCGGCGCAGAGCAGCGGCGCCGCCTCGACGTCGTCGAAACCATCGGGCAGCGCGTAGGCGTACGCCTCGTCGACCAGCGCGTAGTCGGCGTAGCCGCCGTCGACGTCCCACCCGGTGAACTGCGGCGCCACGCACAGGTTCTCGCGTCCAGACGTGCAGAACCGGCAGACGCCGCAGGTGTGGGCCAGCCAGGGCACGCCGACGCGGTCGCCCGTGCGCCAGCGGCTGCATTCCGGGCCGAGCGCATCGACCAGGCCCACGACCTCATGGCCGGGGGTGACGCCGGCGTGACGGGGCGGCACGTCGCCCTCGGCGAGATGGAGGTCGGTGCGGCAGACGCCGCACACCCGGACCTGCACCCGCACCTGGTGCGGACCCGGTTCGGGCACCGGGCGCTCGACCCGCCGGAGCGGATCGCGGTCGATCGGACCAGGACGGTCCACCACCCAGGCCTCCATGACGGGCGCCATCGGAGCCAGCGTACGCGGGCTCCTAGCATGAGGACGAGCAGGGAACAGGGAGCCATGGACACGACCCGGGCCGACAGCACGAGGGTGACGCTTGCCCGCGAGGCGGCGTGACCGCGCTCGTCCTGGCCGGCCCGACGGGGGAGCGCGAGCACGACGGCGGCGCCCGTCACCCCGAGCAGCCGGCCCGGCTCGAGGCGGTGATGCAGGGCGTCCGAGCGCTCGGAGGCGGTCACGAGGTGGTGACGCCCGAGATCGTCGAGGCCCCGTTCGAGGCGCTGGCCCGGGTGCACGACCCGGCCTATCTGGACGCGCTGGAGGCCTTCTGCCACGAGGGCGGTGGCGCCATCGACGCCGACACCTACGCGCGCCCGGACTCGTGGCGGGCGGCCCGCCGGGCGGCCGGGGCCGGCTTGGCCGCGCTGGCCGCGCTCGAGCAGCGCCGCGACGCGGTGGCGTTCGTGCCGGCGAGACCTCCCGGGCACCATGCGACGGCGGGCCGAGCCATGGGCTTCTGCCTCCTCAATTCCATCGCCGTTGCCGCGGCCTCGCGCACGGCCCGGGGCGAGCGCGTGCTGATCGTCGACTGGGACGTCCACCACGGCAACGGGACCCAGGACATCTTCTGGGACGACCCCGACGTGCTCTACGTCTCGACCCATCAGCACCCGCTCTACCCGGGGACGGGGCACGCCGCCGAGGTGGGCGGCCCGGCGGCGGCGGGATCGACGGTGAACCTCCCACTGCCCCCGGGCGCCACGGGGGACGTGCTGCGCGCCGCCCTCGACGGCAGCGCCCGAGGCGTCATGGAGGCGTTCGCACCCGATTGGGTACTGGTCTCGTGCGGGTTCGACGCCCACCGGGACGATCCGTTGGCGCAGCTTGCTCTCTCCAGCGGGGACTTCGCCGACCTGGCCCGGTTGGTGCGTGAGCTGGCGCCGCCAGGCCGGCTCGCCCTCTTCCTCGAAGGCGGTTACGACGCCCGGTCGCTCTCGTCCTCGGTGGAGGCAACGCTGGCCGCGCTGCTCGACCTGCCCGGTCGCGGCGAGGCGCCGACCCGGGGTGGGCCGGGAGTGGCTCAGTTGGAGGCGGCGGACCAGCAGCGGGCGCGGGCGCTGGACGCCCTGCGGGGCTGAGCCGTCGGTCGGAGCCGCCGCTACGAGTTGGTGCGGTGGACGAGGACGGGGCAGTGGGCGTTGGTCGTGCAGAACTCGCTGACCGAGCCGAGCAACATGCCCACGAACTCCCCGTGGCCGCGGCTGCCGATGACCAGGAGGTCGGCGCCCTTGGAGGCGTCGACGAGAATCGGGGCCGGGTGCCCGTTGACGACCCGGGGATCGGCTTTGACCCCCGGGTGCTCGGCCAGCCCGGCCTCGATGGCTGCGTCCAGGACCTGGCGGACATCGGTCTCGGGGTCGTAGTCGTCGGGAATGGGCACCGACCAGCCCAAGCTGGCCGGCCACTCCCAGGTCATGATGACCTCGAGTGGGCTCCCGGTCAGTTCCGCCTGGCGCGCCGCCCAGCGCAGGGCGTCGGTCGAGGCCGCCGACCCGTCGATGCCGACGACGATCCTGCCGGACGCCTGAGCTGCCATGGTCGAACCTCCTGGGTCGGCCACCCCGGTTCCCGGTCCCGGTCCGGCGGGGGGCGTTGTGCGGGAGCATACCGAGGGCCGGGGGCGACCCGGCGCTCCGAGTAGCCCGGTTCTCGGGCGAAATGGGATGATGTCGTCCGTGCCGTTGGCGGTGTTCCTGCTCGACGACCATGAGGTCGTTCGCACGGGTCTGCGCGCGTTGCTCGAGGCGGGAGACGACATCACCGTGGTGGGCGAGGCGGGGACCGTGGCCGACGCCTTGTCGCGCATCCCCGCGCTGAGGCCGGACGTGGCCATCCTCGACGTACGGCTGCCCGACGGGAGCGGAGTGGAGGTGTGCCGCGAGGTGCGCTCGGCCGATCCCGACATCGTCTGCGTCATGCTCACCTCGTACGCGGACGACGAGGCGCTGATCGCGTCGATCATGGCCGGCGCGGCCGGCTACGTCCTGAAGCAGATCGGCAGCATCGACCTGCTCGACACGATCCGGAGGGCCGGGGCGGGGGAGTCCCTCCTGGACCCCACGCTGACTGTGCGGGTCCTCGACCGTCTGCGCGAGGGGCCAGCCGTCGACCCCCGGCTGGCCGGCCTCACCCCCCAGGAACGGCGGATCCTCGATCTGATCGCGGAGGGCAAGACCAACCGGCAGATCGCGGAGGAGATGTACCTGGCCGAGAAGACGGTGAAGAACTACGTCTCCAACCTGCTGGCCAAGCTGGGCATGGAGCGACGGACCCAGGCCGCCACGTTCGCGGCCCGCTTGAACGAGCGGACGTCCCAGGACACGCGCTCGGACGCCACGGGCACCTGAGGGTCCGGCCGGGCGAACCTACCTGGCCGCAGACTCCGAGCCGGCCCCGTTCTCACTCAACGAGATGCCCCGCTCGGCCAGTGCGTCCTCGAGTCGGGTGCGCTCCCGCTGCGGCCGGTCGAAGCGGCTCGGGTCGGACTCGATCCCGACGAGTCCGGCCAGGCGGAGCAGGGCCACGTCGTAGCCGATCTGCAAGGACAGGGCCGCCGACACGGCGTCTGTGTCGACCTCCGGCGCGCCCCGCTCGAGCTGGATGCGGCAGCGTTGCACCTCGGCCACCGCCACCCGCGCTTTGCCCGACCCGCCGATGGGCAGCTGGTGGAGGGCTGCATCGAGAAGTTGGGTGTACATCGACATCGGGAGCTCCAGGACCTCTGCCGGACATCGGCCTTCCGCCAGCATGAAGGTTTCTTGCACCGACCGGGCAGGGCCAGATGTCACAACGCACGTGTCTTTCCCATTTCCGACGTGAGTTGTCGGGCAGTTGTCCGTCGGACGGACCGGGTCCTGGGCTGAGTCGGCGGGTCCGGCAGAGAGGGAGCCGGACACGGGTCCGGGAGGCCCAGAATTGGAAAATGGCGACCGAGGGGGGTGGCCGCCATTCTCCAAGCACCTTTTTCTGGGAAGAGGAGGGTGTCCTCGCCATTTTGCGGATTCGATCGACCCACTGAGTAGGGCCGAAAGTCACCGATTTCGACCCGACGGGGCTCCCCCCGCCGGTGGTTCGTGCCCAGGCAGCCACCCCTGGGGTGCCAGAGTGGTGCCGTGACGCGGTTCTGCACCGTCGAGGAGGCCGTCGGCCTGGTGCGGCCGGTCGACTCGATCGGGTTCGGCCTGGGACCGGCCAATCCGGACACGTTCCTGACCGCCCTGGGTCAGCGCGACGACTGGCAGGACCTCCAGGTGGGCGGTGCGCTCTGCCTGAATCTGTACGACGTGTTCACCAAGCCGGGCGTGTCGTACCGCTGCGGCTTCTTCGGCCCGGCCGAGCGGGTGCTGCACTCCATGGGCCACAGGGTCGAGCTCGTCCCGGGTGGCTTCCGCCAGTTCGCGCCGATCCTGGCCCGGTTCGCTCCGCGCATCATGGTCGTGCAGGCGGCCCGGCCGGACGAGGCCGGGGCGGTCAACCTCTCGCTCCACGTCGGCGCCACGAGGCCCGAGCTCCTGCGGGCCGGGCGTGACCCTGATCGTCTCCTGATCGTGGAGGTCAACAGCAACCTGCCCCGCACGGCCAGCCTGCCACCCGAATTCGACAACACCGTCCCACTCGACGTGGTCGACGTCGTGGTGGAGACGGACGCCACCCCCTTCGCCCTGTCCGAGCCGGCGCCCGACGACGTCGACATGGCCATCGCCGGACACGCCCTGGCCTACGTACGCGACGGTTCCACCCTGCAGACGGGCATCGGCGCCATCCCCAACGTGGTGGCCACCGAGCTGGCGCAAGGTCCGCTCGGCGGGTTCGGTATCCACTCGGAGATGTTCACGACGGGTCTGATGCGCCTGCACCAGGCGGGCAAGGTCACCAACGACGCCAAAGGTGTCTTCGACGGGGTGTCCGTGACCACGTTCGCCCTGGGCTCGAGCGAGCTCTACCAATGGCTCGATGGCAACCGCGATGTGGCGTTCCTCCCGGTCGAGACGGTCAACGACCCGACGGTGATCGCGCAGAACGCCAACCTCGTCTCCGTCAACGGCGCGCTGTCAGTCGACCTCTACGGACAGGTGGTGGCCGACAGCATCGACGGGCGGCAGATCTCGGGCGTCGGCGGACACGAGGACTTCGTGGCCGGGGCCGAGCTGCATCTCGACGCGCACTCGCTGATCTGTTTGCGCTCGACCGTGCAGCGCGACGGCGCGCCGGTCTCGCGCATCGCCGGCGTGTTGCCGGAGGGCTCGGTGGTGTCCACCCCCCGCCACCACACCGGCGTGGTGATCACCGAGTACGGCGCGGCCGACCTCGCCGGCCTGACCGTGCGCGAGCGGGCCCACGCGTTGGCCGAGATCGCCCACCCCGACTTTCGTGCCGGGCTGCACGCAGTGGCCGAGGGACTCGGCCGCGCCTGAGGCCCAACGGGCGACCGCTTAGAGCTGGCCGTCGCGCAGGTCGAGCTGGTAGATGAGATTGGCGGCTGCCGTCCGGCTGCGCACTCCCAGACGCTCGAGGGCCTGACCCATGTGCCCCTCGATCGTGCGGACGCTCAAGCCAAGATCCCGGGCGATCTCCGCATTGCTGCGGCCGGCCGCCGCCATGCGGACCACCTCGGCCTGGCGGCTGGACAAGCCGAGGCGAGCGAGGTCTTGGCCGGAGCGACCGGCCGGGTGCTCGGAGACGTGGAGGACGTCCTGGTCGCTGGGCCGCACCGCCTGGAGCCTGCGCAGCACCAGACGGCGCCCGCCCTCCTCGAAGACCAGAGGCCACGTCGGCCGGCGGGCTGCCTCGCCGTCGAGGCTGTGCAACCAATCGCCCACCGGCTGGGGCAAGCCCGCCGCCACCTGGCCGGGGAACCAGCGGGAGAGGAGCGCGGCGGCCGCGGGCGTCGGTTCGTCGGCCGTTCCGGTACGGCTCAAGACCACCAGGCCGGCGTCGCGGTCAGTCGTGAGGTCCTCGACGATGCTCATGAGCCTGCCGATCTGCTCGTTGGCCACCGCGTTGCGGTAGGCCTGGAGGATGTGCGGGCGCAGCAGGTTGGCGATGGTGCGGTCGCGACCCGAGAAGCCGACGCGGTCACGGTTGATCGCGACGCCAATGAGAACATCCGGTGTCGGGACGGTGAACGAAAGCTGATCCTCGGTGGAGAGCCTCTCGTAGAGCTCCTGATAGAGCGTGCTGGAGTGAAACTCGTCGATGGACCAGAAGTCCGAGATGGCACGGGGACGGCCGTCGTTCGTCTTGCGGATGTGGGCGATGACCGGATGCCCGACCAGCGCCCGGGCGAACGCCTCGTCCATGCCGGGCCAGCGGTCGAATTCAGGCACGCTCACGGCGTCGATGCTCCCGGCCGCGCTGATCTCGTTCCAGCTGGCACTCACCGAGGGGATCAATGAGTGGACGACCAGGATGGACTCCTCGCGCAGGCTCGCGAGAGTAAGCGGCTCTGCGATGCGGGCCACCCCTTCGAGCAGCCCGTCGGCATCCCGTTCGGAGAGAGCAGTCACGGCGGAATCATCCTCAATTAGGGCGGAACGGCCCGTTGTCCGCCCAGCGGGCGAAGGCATAGCCTGTCACGCCAAGGGATCTCGATGCCCTGAATCCTGGGCGAAGGGCGGGCGACG
>CAWIYY010000011.1:0-40014 GCA_963840435.1 uncultured Acidimicrobiaceae bacterium
CACGGAGCAGATTCAGGGGCCCTGTACTCAGCGGCGCCCCCGAGGGCAGCGCGCTAGGGCAGCAGTGCGAACGAGCGCAGCAGCGAATCCCGCAGTGCCCCCATGTCCCCCGGCGTCCCGGGCACCAGGTCGGCCAGCCCCACGGCGACGGTTCGCAGGGAGTCGGCCAAGGCACCAGGACCACCCGCACCTGCCCCCGCACCCGCACCAGCCGCCAGCAAGCCCGCCAGAAGATCCGGTTGCCAGTGCGCGTAGAGGCAGGAAGAGAACAACGCTCCCTCCCGGGCCCGCCATTGCGAGAGCCCGACCAGCTTGCGCCCGTCGGCGAACACCTCGCCGGGACCACGGCCGGCGAAGCAGACCAGGTCCCCCAGCGCTCCCGGCTCGGACCTCCCCGCGTGAGCCGTCAGCCGGTCGACTCCCGCCTCACGCAGCGCGCCCGACCACCAGGAGCCGACCCATGCCGCCGCGGCCGCCACGTCCATCACCCACAGAGGATCGGCCCGGGGGATCCAGGTGTCGAGCCAGAGATGATCGCCCGGCACCAGCAGCACGGCGCCCCCGCCGCCTCGGCGGCGCTCGACGGCGACCCCCGCCGCGGTGGCCGCGTCATCCGCCACGACCGTGGCGGGCTGCGTGCTGCCGAGGACGAGCGTCGGCTGCGTCACCGACTGGACGACGGCCAGCCGGCGAGGCTCGGAACGAAAGCGCTCGACGTCGAAGAAGGGCGACGGGGCGGAGGGACGGGGAGGAGGCAAACCTCGTCAGGAGGCCGCAGCCAAATAGGGCTCCCACAACGGATCCACGTCCGAGAGGTGCCGCAACCTCCAGAGATGCCCGTCCGGCGGCGCCGGCTTCACCCGCATCGTCCACCCCAGCTCCGAGAGAAGCTGGTCGGCCTTCTCGAGATTGTCCCGCTTGCAGGCGGCCACCACGTTGGTCCACTCGTGCGTGCCGCCACGGCTACGCGGAATGACGTGGTCGATGGTGTCGGCCGGCTGCGAGCAGTACACACACAGTCCCCCGTCCCGGCGAAGGACGGAGCGGCGGGTCACCGGTGGCGTCCGGGCCCAGCGAGGGATGCGCACCATGTGGGTCAGGCGGACGATGGAGGGGACGTCGATCTGGATGCGGGCGGAGTGGAACACCCTGCAGTCCTCGCGGACTGCAACCGGCTCCGCCCGACCCGCCAGCATGAGAACGACAGCACGACGGTCCGAGACGAGGGCGAGCGGCTCGTAAGTCGCATTGAGGAGGAGCACCCGCTCCATACGCCTGAGAGGCTACCCGCCGCGGGGCCGGGCCCTCTGACACCAGCGCAGGAAGGCGACGACGTCTTCCTTGGTAAGGTCGCCCTCGGTCCCGTCCCCGCCGTAGGCCGTTACCAGGCGAAAGTGCCAGTACGCCTCTCCCGGCACGGGGAGGAACGGAGCCCGGTGCCACCAGCCGCGGCGGGACAGCCTGCGCACCGCGCCCAGCGCCGGCCACCAGAGAGAGGGATGCCGGACCACGGTCCCGAGCACCACCCGGACGTGGCGGGCCCAGCCACCGCCCCCATCGCTCACTGCCCGGCTCCCGCCTCGAGGCCGCGCCAGCCGACCCGGGCGGCGCCGATGAGCGGTCCGCCGTCCCCGAGGCCGCCGGGAACCACCCGAGTCCCGCGCGCGAAGTCGAGGCGGCAGCGCAGATCCATCTCGGCCTGCGCCGCCGCGAAGAAGGGGTGGCCGAAACCCAGGGCGACCGACCCGCCCACCACGGCCAGCGGCAGGTCGAGCAGGTTGGCCACCGACGCGATGGCCAGCCCGACCAGCCGGCCCGTCCGCTCCACCATCTCGGGCGGCGCCTCCGCGGCGGGTCGTCCGGTGATCGCCGCGATGGCCGTGCCCGACGCCTCGGCTTCGAGGCACCCCCGCCCACCGCACGGGCAGTCCCGCCCGTCGGGGACGACGATCACGTGACCGACGTGTCCCGCGTTGCCCAGCCGACCCGAGAGCAGGCGCCCGTCGAGGACGACTCCCCCACCCACCCCGGTCGACACCACCATCCCGATGTAGTGGTCACGGCCCGCCGCCGCGCCGATCCAACCCTCGCCGAGCGCGAGCGCCTTGGCGTCGTTGTCGACGTGCGTCGGCAGCCCGGTCAGTTCGGCAACCCGGCGCCGCAGGGGAAAGTCCCGCCAACCGGTGATGTTCAGCGGCGACACCTCCTCGCCGCCCGGGCTCATCGGTCCGCCGCACCCGACGCCACAGACGGCGAGGCGGTCGTCGGCCGCCACCCGTTCCATCGTCTCGGTGACCAGCGCGGCCAGGTGGGACCAGAGTTCCTCGCCCGGCGACGATGCGGCCTCGGTCGGGACCTGGGCCCGGAGCAGCAGATCCCCGGACCTGGTGACCAGGCCACACGCCAGCTTGGTGCCGCCGATGTCGACGGCCAGTGCCAGATCTGCCACGAATCGAGAGACTAGGGAGCACAGGCCGGTTCGGCGCGCACCCGGACGGCCCGATCCTGGACCGGCCCCGCTGACGCGAAAAAGCCCCGCCGGCAAAGGCGGGGCCACCGGCACAGCTGGTCGGTCATTCCTCCCGGCGGTGGAAGCGTGACCGGAACCATTCGCGGGCGTCGGTCACCGCACCCTCGATGCCGGTCGGCGCTGCACCGTCACGACCGGCCTCGCCGTCCTTGGCCCGCCGGATGTCGTGCCAGCCGGCCTTGCCCATACGGCGCAGGTTTCGCTCGAACCAGACAGCGGAGGCGAACATGATGACGACCCCGAGGAATCCGGCCAGGACCGACTTGGAGTAGAAGGCAACCAGGATGACCACCCCGAGGACGAAGGTCACCGCCGCCCACTTGCAGTACCGGCCCGCGTGCCGGTACACGGTCTCGGAGCGCACCCGCTCGGCGAACTCGGGGTCCTGGCGAACCAGCGACTCCTCGAGCTCAGCGAGTATGCGCTGCTCGTGGTCGGAAAGCGGCACTAGATACGGCCCCCTGGGATCTCCACATCCATCCGATCGCCATGTTTGCACGCCCGGCGGGCGCGGACAACGTGAATTTGTCCCCTCTGCCCTGCCCGAACGGCTTTCACCACCGACTGCAGCTTAGAACCCGGCAACGCCGATCGGGACGCGATCACCCGACGATCACCCACCACTCAGCTCCAACTCAGACAACGCCCGGGGGCTCATGGCGACCCACCTACTCCTCGGATGTGCCACGGGTCCGGCGCCGCATCAGGAGGGCGCCGATCAGAGCCCCGAGCAGTCCCGCGATGAGGATGACGAGGATCAGCGGCTCGGAGCGGTCGTAGATCCAGAAGTTGATCTTGACCTTGCTCAGGTTGGCCAGGGCGAACCAGACGAAGAAGATGGCGGCCACGGCCAGGCCGACCAGGGCCACCGTGCTCCGACCACCCCGGTCCCCCGATCGCTCGACGTCTTCG
The DNA here is from genome assembly GCA_963840435.1 of uncultured Acidimicrobiaceae bacterium. Lineage (GTDB taxonomy): Bacteria > Actinomycetota > Acidimicrobiia > Acidimicrobiales > RAAP-2 > Bog-473. The sequence goes on from CAWIYY010000011.1 coordinate 3,443, forward strand.
TCACCGCCCGCCACGATCGGCTGGCCTCCCACGGCTCGCTTGGCCTTCGCCATCCCTCCATTGTGCCGTGTTCCACCCGGGGGCAGGCGCCACCCCCCGCCCGCCACTGCCACCCAGGCACGCCACCTGCTATGAGAGTGATCCCGAATCGCCATCGGGACGGACACCCGGCGCCGGGCGCCGGGGCGGCGCCGGTCGCCGCCGCAGTCCGCCGCCGTCCCTGACGCCACCAAGGAGTAGCCAGCCATGAGCACGAGCACCCGCGAAGTCCTGACCGGTGCCCAGACCATGTGGGAGCTGGTCGAGCGCCGGGCCCGGGCCTCGACCGACCACCCCATGCTCATCGCGCCCGACGGCGAGACCCTCACCTTCGGCCAATTCCGCGACCGGGCCGAGCGGGTGGCGGCGGGGCTGCACGCCATGGGCATCACCACCGGATCGGTCGTCGCGTGGCAGCTCCCCACCCGCATCGACACGGTCGTCCTCTCCATTGCGCTCACCCGGCTCGGCGCAGTGCAGAACCCGATCATCCACCTCTACCGCGAGCGCGAGGTCGGCTTCGCCCTGCGCCAGACCGGCGCCACCCTTTTCGTGCACCCGGGGACCTGGCGCGACACCGACTACGCCGCGCTGGCGGCACGCGCCCTCGAAGGCGCGTCCACCCCGCCGAGGCTCCTCTCCGCCGAGGGTGGCTTGCCCGAGGCCGACCCCGCCGGGCTGCCCGCACCTCCCCCGGGGGGCCCGGCCGCCGACGCCCCGATCCGCTGGATCTACTACACGTCGGGTTCCACCGCCGACCCCAAAGGCGTGCAGCACACCGACCAGACGCTCATCGCCGGCGGCTGGGGCCTCGCCCGTGCCCTCGACATGGGGCCCGACGACGTCGGCTCCATCGCCTTCCCCTACGCCCACATCGGCGGACCCGACTACCTGATGTCCATGCTCTCCATGGGGTTCCCGGCCGTGCTCCTCGAAGCCTTCTCGGCGCCCGACGCCCTCGAGGTGTTCAACCGTCACGGCGCCACGGTGGTCGGCGGCAGCACCGCCTTCTACGTGGCCTACCTGGGTGAGCAGCGCAAGCAGCCGGGCCGGCCGATCCTCCCGACCCTGCGCCTCATGGTCGGGGGTGGCGCGGCCAAGCCGCCCGAGCTGCACTACGAGGTGCGCCAGGAGATCGGCGGGCGCGGCGTGGTCCACGGCTACGGCATGACCGAGGTCCCCATGATCGCCAACGGCTCGCCCCACGACACCGACGAGCAGCTGGCCAACACCGATGGCAGGCCGGTGGAAGGAGCCGATGTCCGCATCGTCCGCCTCGACGGCCAGCCGGCGAGGCCCGACGAGGAGGGCGAGATCCGGGTCAAGGGCCCCATGGTCTTCCACGGCTACACCGACCCGGAGCTGACCGAGGGCGCCTTCGACGAGGACGGCTACTTCCGTACGGGCGACCTGGGCCGCCTGCGGGCCGACGGCTATCTCTCCCTGACCGGCCGGTTGAAGGACGTCATCGTGCGCAAGGGCGAGAACATCAGCGCCAAGGAGATCGAGGACCTGCTCTACACCCACCCCAAGGTGGTCGAGGTCGCCGTGATCGGCCTGCCCGACGCGGAGCGGGGCGAGCGTGTGTGCGCGGTCGTGCAGCTGGCCGGCGACGTGCAGGACCTCGAGCTCGCGGAGATCGTCGCCTTCTGCAAGGAGGCGGGCCTCATGACCCAGAAGATCCCCGAGCAGCTCGAGATCCGGGCCGACTGGCCTCGGGCCGGCACGGGCAAGATCGTCAAGAGGACCCTGCAGACCGAATACGGCGCGGCGTGAGTCCCAGAGCAGGCGGCGACCGAACCACCACGGCGAGCGCCACCCCGCGCCGCGGTCGCGCCGTGCCACCCGCACCCCTGGCCGCCGCCGGGGACGACCGTCTGTACCGGATCTCCTTCGTGTGCACCGGCAACATCTGCCGGTCGCCCATGGCCGAGGTCATCACCCGGAGCCTGGCCGAGCGGACCGAGCTCTCCGACGGGACCCACCTCGGGACGCACATCGACGTCCGAAGCGCCGGGACGGGGCCCTGGCACGAGGGCGAGCCGATGCACCCGTTCGCCGCCGACGCCCTGGTCCGGGCCGGCTACCCCCGCCATCCCCACGTGGGCCACCAGTTCTCGAAGGCCGAGGCCGGCCAGATCGACTTCGTGGTGGCGCTCGACCGCCGCCATCAGCAGACGCTGCGCGGCCTCGGCGTGGATCCCGACCGGCTGGCCCTGCTCCGCTCCTTCGATCCGGCCTCGGGGGTGGGCGCCGACGTCCCCGACCCCTACTACGGCGACGAGGCCGTCTTCGACCAGTGCCTGCGCATGATCGAAGCCTCCTGCACGGGCCTGGTTGCTTCGCTCGCCACCAGCTGGGACACCCTCGGCGAAGCCTGATCCCCGGGGCCGGGCGCACGTCCGACCGAGCCGCCACCGCTCCGCCGTGCCCGGTGAGCACCGCACGAGGTGTGCCATAGTGCCGCCGTGGTCTCTCGGAGGGTCCGCCGGCGGCGGAAGCAGTTCGCCGTCGGCGGTGCTGCGTTCCTCTTGTTCCTGATCTGGCTGATCTTCTTCTCGGGCGGCGGGGGCAACACGCCACCGTCCTCGTCGGACCAGTCCTCCTCGACCACCCACGGCACGGTCGTGACGGCCGCCCAGCATTTTCCGAAGCGGTCGCCGCTGAACCCGGACTGGAAGGGGGACGGCAAGCCCGTGACCCTCGGCTTCGGCGGTGACGTCCACTTCGCCGGGGCGGTCGGCGAACGGCTGGCCAGCAACCCAACGACTGCCCTGGGCAGCACCGTCCCGCAGCTCTTCGCCAACACCCAGCTGAGCATGGTCAACCTGGAGACGGCCGTCACGGACGGCACCTGCCCGGAGCCACAGGCCAAGCCCTACATCTTCGACGCGCCCGCCTCTGCCGTCACCGCTCTCAAGGGGGCCACCATCGGCCTGGCCACTCAGGCGAACGACCATGGCGAGGACTGCGGCCCCCAGGGGCTGTCTCAGAACCTCAGCATCGCGGCGCAGGCGAAGTACCCCATCATCGGGATCGGCAACAACGCGGCTCAGGCCTTCGCCCCCTACCGGGTCACTCTCAACGGGCAGCGGATCGCCATCATCGCCGCGACCCAGGTCATCGCCAACAACCTCGTGAGCGGTTGGACGGCGACGAGCACCCAGCCGGGAGTCGCCTCGGCCATCGACCCCACCGAGCTCGTCCGCGAGGTCCAGCAGGTGCGCAAGACCGCCGACACGGTCATCGTCTACGTGCACTGGGGCACCGAGACGCAGGCCTGCCCGAACCCTCAACAGGGACCGCTGGCCCAACAGCTGGTGAAGGCCGGGGCCGACCTCGTGATCGGCTCGAACGCCCACGTCCTGCTCGGCGCGGGCTACATGGGGAGCGCCTACGTCGACTACGGCCTGGGCAACTTCGCGTTCTACGACGACACCGCCCCCGAGACCGACAGCGGTTCGCTCATCGTCACGGCCGTCGGCCGCCACATCACTGGCGTCGCCTTCCGGCCCGCCACCATCCTGAACGGCCTGCCCCAGCCCCTGACCGGGGCTCCGGCCCAGGCCGCCCTCCAGAGCTGGAACGCGGCCCGCAGCTGCACCAACCTCTCGGCCACCCCCTCGACCAGCGTGGCCACCATGCGCGCCGAGTCCGTGCCCTTCGTGGCCCCGACCGCGCCAGCCGCGACCACCACGACCGCGCCGCCGACGAATGGCACCACCACGACGAGCACCGGGAGCGGCGGCGGGACGACCGGCACGACCGGCACCACGGGAAACACCGGATCGGGGACGACCACGACGACCGTCCCGCGCTCGACCACCACCGCCCCGACGGACAACGCCGGTTAGCTGAGCTCCCCCAGCGAGCCGATCGACGCGAACCGGGGCGCGCCGTCCTCGAGGGGCACTCGAGCGCCGCGGGCCACGAAGCTGATGGCGTGGTACCAGCCGCAGAGCAGCAGGAGCTCCATGAGCTGATCCTGGTCGAAACCGGCCGTGATGAGGGATGCCCACAGATCGTCGCCGATGTCGGAGTCTTCGTGGAGCTCGTCCACGAGACGGATCAGCAGGCGGTCCCGCGCCGACTCCCAGCACGGGTCGTCGGGACCACCCGTCGTCAGCGAGGCCACCTGGTCCTCGCTCAACCCGGCCCGCGCCGCAAAGAAGGCGACGTGGACACCCCACTCGTATTCGCAGCCGCAGCGGGCACAGGTTCGGTCGATCACGATCTCCCGGGCCCGTAGGTCGACCGAGAGAGCACGGCCGAGCAGATGCCCTCCCCAGGGCTGCATGGCAGCCGTCATGCCCGGCTTCCGGGCGAACATCCGGAAGAGTGCGATTGGCGGCACCCCCGGCGGCATCATCGAGCGCAGCTGCTCCTCGACCAGCGGGTCGAATGGCGCCTCGAGCGGGGCGACTCGTCCGTGCACGTGCGTGGCCTCCACCGGGATCTCCATTTCTCCACCTCACGTTTCTAAATCCGAAACAATTCGAGACGCCGTAACCTAGCGTTTCGTATTCAGAAACATCAAGCGACCGCGAACCGCCGATCACCACCAGGAGGAAGCCGCCATGAGCCCGAGCCCGACCACCGCACTGCCCGGCCGCCCCGTGCGTGGCTCTACCACGGGCCGCCCGCTCATGGCTGCGCTCGACCTCCTGGGGCGGCGCTGGACGCTGCGGATTCTCTGGGAGCTGCGCGACGGCAGCCTGGGTGCCCGGGCTCTGCGAACGCGCTGTGACGACATGTCGTCGAGCGTGCTCTACGAACGATTGGGCGATCTTCGCGCTGCGGGTCTCGTCACACAGAGTGACGGAGGCACCTACGCCTTGTCACCGCTGGGCCGCCAGTTGGGCGACGCCATCACCCCACTGCAACGATGGGCGGAGCGTTGGTCGGCGGCCACAGGTTCTGGCGGGCGCTGATCAGGTGGGCGGGTTCCTCATGGCTGGTCGATCTTCGACCACGTGTGTGGCTTGGGCTCGAAGACGTCCTCTCCGGGCAGGCGTTGATAGCGGTATTTGATCTCCGCCAGGTCATTCGGCTCAGAGACGGTCTCCTCCGAGAGTCGCAACACCATGTCCGCTTGCCGCCAGAGCACGACTCGCTGCTCGGCCGACGTCGTGTCGAGCATGATCGACCCCAGCGAGTCGATGAGCCGGATGAGGACGGCCGGCATGCCCCTCGCCGACTGACGAATCTTGTCGAATGAGCGATTGACCATTCGGGCATACGACGGGTCGGACTCGATGAGTCGCACCTTGCCGTCGTCGTCCCGGTACACGCCCTCGTCGAGCACCCGCCCCGAAACGCGGCCGAGGCCCGCCGACAGCCAGTCGATGCACGTGAGGGCCGTGAAGGGGTCGTTCACCGCCGGCGACAGGGCGCGGATCGCGATCTCGCTGAGTTGGTCGATGGCGAACACGGGGTCCTGCACCAGCGTGCGGTGCGGACCGGTCACGTGGGCCTTGGACAGCGATCGACCGACCTCGTTCGCCGCCCCTCTGGGCCATACCGTGGCCAGCGGGCGTCCGGTCGCCAAGAAGTGACCGGGCCGGTGCTCCAACCGGATCACCGAGTCGGTACGGGTGGCAATGGTGATGAGCTGGGCGTAGCCGACGTACTGGATGTACCCGCTCACCTGCGAGGGCACCGTGGCCCCGCGCTCCTCGAGCAGAGTGAGCAGCTCGGGCACGGTCTGCCCGACACGCAGGCCTGCGCTCGGCTCGACGGTCGAACCGACCGTCTCGGGGAATTCGGCGTCGACTGATTCGATCAGATCGCGGGCGATGCCCGCGATCACCTCGGGAAGCTGAATCGACTTCGCGATGTGATGGATGAAGTAGATCAGCACCCCGAGATCGACCAACAGCAACGCCTCGGCCACGGAGGTGGAGAGATACGGCACGAACGTCGCGTGCACACTGCCGATGGAGGCCAGTGCGAGCACGGAGAACACGAACGTCCCGACGAAGATCCCGAGCGTGACCTGGTTGCCGATGTCGCGTACGAAGTTCCGCATCATGCGCGGCCCGAACTGCTGCGATGCGAGGGTCAGCGCCAGGATCGTGATCGAGAACACCACGCCGACGACCGTGATGACCGCGGCCGCAATGGCGATGAGAACCTGGCGCTCCGCGTCGGCGGAACCGGTGTGGATCCAGTGCGGCAAGGTCAGGTGGTTGTGGTAGGCAGCCAGGTCGAGCTCGAACGTGACCAAGAACAGCAGGACCGAGACCACGATCAAGATGCTGGGGACGACCCAGAACGTCGTCCGGAGCTCCTCCCACCGCCAGCTGGGCAGCTGGCGCCGATCCTTCACCACCCGCGCCGGCTGGGGCTCGACCACCTGGTCGACGTCGGTCATAACCGCGTGGTCGATCCGCGAGGGCGGCCAGAACGGGAAACGACCGGGACGTTCCGGCTCGAGATGGTGTGGTCGGTCATGGCAAAAGTCTCACGAGTCGCCGACCAGTCTTCCCGGCACACCGAGCAACTGCGCTGCACGTTGTTGCGCCGCGAGTGCCGAACAACAGTACCCGGCCCCGGGTCCGACCTCGGACCACGTCCGGGCGGCGACCAGGTCGACGTGGCCATCGGGCGGACACGACGAGACGCCCGCGATCCCGACAGTCAGTCCGGTGACGCCGCGGCCGCCGCCGCGTGCGGCATGGCGTCGGCCACCAACCGCTCGTCGTCGGCCAGCAGTTCGTGGGCCAGGTCCTTGACCATCTCGATCACCTCTGGATGCTCCTCCGGATTCCACCCCTCGAGGAGCTCGGTGAGCCCGCTGCGCCGGGCCTCGGTCAGGCGTTCCATCGCGTCTGCCCCCCGGGGCGTCACGTGAAGGTCGTGGTCGCCGTCCCGACTCCGGGCCTCGACCATCCCGGCCGCCACCAGCCCCTCCACTCCCGGCGCGATCAGCACGGGGTCGACCTTGAGCTGCCGGGCCAGGTCGATGACCGTGCAGGCCGGGTGCTCGGACAGCCGGTAGAGGAGCCAGACCGAGCGCGGCGGCAGGTCGACCCCCGCCCGGGTGGCCAGGGTCTGGTACAGCTCGCCCCGGTTCTCCCGGGAGGACAACCGCTCGAGCGCGAGTTCGATCTCCTTGAGCGACGACCGGTTCATCCCGTGGGCCTGCCCGAGGTCCGACGTGCCCACCGTCTTGCGCAGCTCCGCATCGGGCAGCAGGAAGCTGAGGAGGAAGGCGAAGAAGGAGATGGGCACCGCCACGAGGAACACAGTCTGGATGGCGTGGGTCACCGCGGCGATGTACTGGTTGAAGAAGGCCAGTCCGGCGGCCGTCGACCGCAGCCTCTGGAGCAGGGCCAGGTCGAGCGTCTGCGGGTTGAACGATCGCAGGACCGACGGAGGGATCTTGGCCAGCGAGGCCGCGAACGTGTGGTTGAACACGATGGCGTAGATGGCGCCGAAGACCGCCGTGCCGAACGAGCCGCCGATCATCCGGAAGAAGGTGGAGGCACTGGTAGCCACGCCCAGGTCCTCGTAGGAGGCGGCATTCTGGACCGCCACCACCAGCACCTGCATGATCAGGCCCATCCCCAGCCCGAACACCAACATGAAGAAGGCCAGCACCCATGTGTTGGTCGAGGCGTCGATGGTCGACATCAAGAAGGCCCCGAGCGTCATCAGGGCGGTGCCCATGATCGGGAAGATCTTGTAGCGGCCCCAGCGGGTGACGAGGCGGCCGGACACGACCGATGCCCCGAGCATGCCCACCATCAGCGGCAGGATGCGCAGGCCCGAGACGGTCGGGCTCACCAGCTTCACGTTCTGCATGAAGAGCGGCAGGAAGGTCAGTGCGCCGAACATGGCGAAGCCCATGACGAACCCGATGGAACTGGCCGCCGAGAACACGCGGTTGCGGAAGAGCTTCATGGGGATCACCGGCTCCGCCGCCGCCAGCTCGACGAAGACGAAGGACACGATCAGCAGGACGCCGATCCCTGCCGTCAGGTAACTGGGCGCCGATCGCCACGGCCACGAGATCCCGCCCAAGCTCAAGAAGAGGATGAGCGACGTCACGCCACCGGTCAGGACGATGGTGCCCGCGTAGTCGATCTTGTGACGCACCTTGCGCAGGTGGCCGGGCAGCACCGCCTGGGTGACGAACAGGGCCAGGATGCCGAAGGGCAGGTTGATGTAGAAGACCCAGCGCCACGTCAGGTAGGTGACGCAGAGGCCACCGATCAGCGGCCCGATGACCGTGGCCACCGCGAACATGGCGCCGAACAGCCCCATGTAGCGGCCGCGCTCGCGAGGCGAGACGACGTCGCCGATGATGGTCTGCGCGCCCACCATCAGGCCGCCGCCACCGAGTCCCTGCAGCGCCCGGAAGGCGATGAGCTCGGTCATGGTGTGGCTGAAGCCACACAGTGCCGAGCCGATGACGAAGATCACGATCGACGCCTGGAAGAAGACCTTGCGCCCGTACTGGTCGCCCAACTTGCCCCACAGGGGCGTCGACACCGTGGACGCCAGCAGGTAGGCGGTGACAACCCAGGCCAGGTGGGACCCGCCGTGCAGGTCGCCCACGATGGTGGGCAACGCCGTCGACACAATGGTCTGGTCCAGCGCCGCCAGCAGCATGCCGAGCAGCAGCGCTCCGAGGATGAACCACAGCCGCCGCTTGGTGATCTTCTCGGCTACCGGGTCCTCCGGATCCGGGTTCTCCGCTGCGACGCTGACCCCCACCTCACCGTCTGCCACGTCTCGCTCCCATCGAAATGCGCTGCTCTCCCCGCCCCATTATGGGTGCCCACCGCCCGACTCCGCCCGGACCCCTCCCGGCGGCCACCTTCGGATGGGTCCAGGTCACCCGGCTCGCACCCGTCCGTCCGTCACCCCGCGGGCCCCCGGGACGACCCGCGCTACGGTCCCCGCGGCAGATGCAGGTTGGTGGAAGGGCGTCGCGGCGTCGTGCCCGATCGGCGACCGCGCTCGCGGTCCGCACCACCGGCGAGCGAGAAACAGATCACCAACCGAGAACAAGGAAGGCACACTCATGCGTACCCGACTCACCGAGCTGCTCGGGATCGAGCACCCCGTCATGCTGGCCGGCATGGGCGGCGTCGCCTACGGCGAGCTCGCCGCCGCCGTCTCCGCCGCGGGGGGCTTCGGCTGTCTGGGTGCCTCCACCATGGGCAACGAGACGATGGTGACCGAAATGGCCACGATCCGGGCGGCCACCGACCGGCCCTTCGGCGTCGATCTGCTCACCGCCATGCCGGGCGGGATGACCGAACAGGTCGAGATGATCATCGCGGGCGGTGCCTCGGCCTTCGTGGCCGGACTCGGCGTGCCGACCGAGGTCGTCGATCTCTGCCACGACCACGGTCTGATCGTGGTGAGCATGTGCGGCAAGGTCGACCACGCGCGGCGCGCCGTGGAGGCGGGCTGCGACCTGGTCGTGGCACAGGGCACCGAGGCCGGCGGGCATACCGGGCAGGTGGCCTCGCTGCCCCTGGTCCCCCAGATCGTCGACGCCGTCGGGACCCGCGTCCCGGTGGTGGCGGCCGGCGGCATCTTCGACGGGCGCGGCCTGGCCGCGGCCCTGGCGCTCGGGGCCGACGGCATCTGGGTCGGCACGCGCTTCATCGCCACCCCCGAAGCGCGAGGCGTCCTCGGGTACAAGGAGAAGCTGCTCTCGAGCCACGAGGACGAGACGACGGTCAGCCGCGCCTATTCGGGTAAGACAATGCGCGTCGTCCGCAACACGTATACCGACTACTACGACGCCCATCCCACCGAGCTCAAGAAGTTCCCCGAACAGCTCGGCATCTCGTACGGCAACGGGACCATGCACCTGGGCGGGAACTCCTTCACCGAAGGGGTCGACGTCGACCGCGAGTGCTACCCGGCTGGGCAGGGTGTCGGTGCCATTGCCGAACTGGTGCCGGCAGGCGAACTGGTGCGCCGGTTCGTGGCCGAGGCGGAGGCTGCGCTCGACGCGCTCGCCGCCCTGCGCTGAGCGGCCTCGCGGTCGGAGTGAGCGACCGCCCCGCGCAGCTTGCGTCGCGCTGATCAGGCTCCGGGCAGGCCGACCGGACAGGACACGCCGGTCCCACCCAGGCCGCAGTAGCCGCCGGGGTTGGCCTTCAGGTACTGCTGGTGGGATCGCTCCGCGTAATAGAACTCCCCCGCCGGCCGAATCTCGGTCGTGATCCTGCCGTAACCCGCCTCGGACAGCGACTCCTGAAAACCCGCCTCGGCCGCGGCCGCCACCTGCGCCTGCTCGGGAGTGGTGGTGTAGATGGCGGAGCGGTACTGGGTGCCGACGTCGTTGCCCTGGCGCATCCCCTGCGTCGGGTCGTGGCCCTCGAAGAAGACACGGACCAATTGCTCATAGCTGATCTCCGCCGGGTCGAAGACCACGAGCACCACTTCTGCGTGGCCGGTCCGGCCGCCGCACACCTCCCGGTAGGTCGGGTTGGGAGTGAAGCCGCCGGCGTAGCCGACTGCTGTGGTGTACACGCCCCGCAGCGTCCAGAACGTGCGCTCGGCCCCCCAGAAGCAACCCATTCCGAAGACGGCCCGCTCCAGGCCCGGCGGGAACGGTGGGGTGATCGTCGTGCCGAGGACGAGATGGGGGGCCGCGACCGGCATCATCTCGTCCCGGCCGGCAAGGGCCTTGTCGGCCGCGACCATCTGCTTCTTGTGCGAGGTGAACAGTCCCATAGCGCCTCCGCTCGTCATCCGCTGCTCTCAGTATGGGCAGCGCCAGCCGATCCTCGTGCAGGTGCCGGCAAATCGTTCCTGGTCAGACGCTTTTTTGGCCATGTTGGCGTATTTTGTACCATCGAAGACCTATAACGATATATCATTAACTATCAGTAGATCGGTGCTGGCGACTGGGGCACCACGAGCCAGGGAGGAGATTGTCGATGGAGACGAACCAAGGACAGTCCGCCCCCTTCGGCGACGAGCCCGTCCCGGCCGCCGCAGCGCGGCGGACCAACCTGGCCAAGGTGCAGAGGGCTCGGGCCAACCCGGACCGCCCCGGCGAGCACTGCCGGGGCGAACCCGGGACCTGGGTGCCGGCGATCGACTTGACCCGCTGCGAGGGCAAGCGCGACTGCACCGAGGTCTGTCCCTACGACGTGTTCGAGGTCACCCGGATGTCTGACGCCGACTTCGCTTCTCTCAGCGTCATGGGGAAGGTGCGCAGCATGGCCCACAAGCGCCAGGCCGCTTACGCGGTGCGAGCGCAGGACTGCCATGCCTGCGGGCTCTGTGTCGTGGCCTGCCCCGAGCAGGCCATCACGCTGGTGCCGGTCCACTGATTCGGAGACGCGTCAGCGCGGCTCCAGCAACATCAACAACTTCTCGTTACGGAAAGGAAACACCCACCATGGGAAATGGACATTCACACGATCACGATCACGAACACACGCACGATCACGACAGCCCGCACGGTCACATCCATGATCACCTGCACGAGCACTTCGGGCGGGGCATGCGGGGCGGCCCTCGTGGCCGGGGCCGCTGGGCCGCCGAACGCGGCAGCTGGGGCGGCGGACGGCGCATGCGCCGGGGCGACATCCGCAAGGCCATGCTGGTCGCTCTGCGCGAGGGACCGGCAAACGGCTATGAGATCATGCGCCGCCTCGAGGAGATGAGCGGCGGCCTGTGGCGCCCGAGCCCCGGGTCGGTCTACCCGCACCTCCAAATGCTCGAGGACGCCGGCGTCGTGAAGTCGCACGAGGTCGACGGCAGCCGCACGTACACGCTCACCGACTCCGGTCGGGAGGAAGCCGAGCAGGCCGCCATGCCCGTCCAGGATGGAGAGTCGGAGGACCAGATGCGGAATCTCCGGATGGCCGCCGCCCAGCTGATGGGCGCGGCCAAGCAGCTGTCCGGCGTCGGTGAGGGACCCCAGATCGAGCGGGGCATCGCCGCGATCCAGAAGGCCCGCAAGGAGCTCTACCAGATCCTGGCCGAGGACTAGCAGGACTCTCCGGCGGGGGCGGGCCCCCGCCCCCGCCGGATACTGTGCACGGAGACGCCATGACGACCTCGACCGCCATCACCGCATCCGAGGGCCAGCCCCTCGAGGCGGGAGAAACCATCATCGAGACGGTCGGGCTTACCAAGACGTATCCAAGCACGGACTTTCGCGCAGTCGACGAGCTCAGCCTGAGCGTCGGCGCCGGAGAGGTGTTCGGGCTCCTCGGCCCGAACGGCGCGGGCAAGACGACCACGGTGGGTGTGCTGACCACCCGGGTCATCCCGACCGGCGGCCAGGCCTTCGTGGGCGGCATCGACGTCGTCCGCCAGCCCAGCTTGGTCAAACAGATCATCGGCGTCGTGTCACAGCAGAACACGCTCGATCGCCAGCTGACCCCGTGGGAGAACCTCTATTACCACGGGCGCCTGTTCGGTATCCCGGCGCGTGAGTGCCGGCGCATCGCCGACGATCTGCTCGAGCGTTTCCAGCTCACGCGCTTCGCCAAGGCATCGGTCTACGCACTCTCGGGCGGCATGGCCCAGCGGCTGATGGTGGCCCGTGCCATCTTCCACCGCCCGGCCGTGCTGTTCCTCGACGAGCCAACCGCCGGTCTCGACCCGCAGGGCCGGCTCGCCCTCTGGGAGCTGCTACGAAGCCTCAACGCCGAGGGGCAGACCATCATGTTGACGACCCACTACATGGAGGAGGCCGACAACCTGTGCAATCGGCTGGCCATCATGGATCACGGGCGCATCCTCGCCCTGGACACCCCGGCCGAACTGAAGCGCAGCGTTGACGCCGACACCATCGTGACCGTGAAGGCGGCGGGCGACCAGGACCGCCTGGCCGAGGCGTTCACGGGCCGTGTCGATGGCCTCACGGGGACTCGTCCGGTGGAAGGGGGGATCGAGCTTCAGGTGCGCGGCACCGAGCGACTGGTGCCCAAGGTCGTCGAAGCGGCCGAAGCGGCCGGCTTCACCCTGGCTGACCTCAATGTGGCCGAACCGACGCTCGAGACCGTCTTCATCGGGCTAACCGGAAAGGACTTGCGCGACTGATGGCCACCGCCACCCAGACCCCCGACTCGTCCTTCGGCTCACCGTCGTCCCGCCACGTCGAGCTTAGGCCGACGCGCACGACTGCCGGAGCCAGTTGGACGGCGTTCGGTGCGCTCATCCGGCGTGACCTCCTGGTGCTCCGCAAACACTGGATCGAGTTCACCATCCGCACCCTGGTCCAGCCCTTCCTCCTCTGTTTCGTCTTCCTCTACGTCTTCCCGAAGATCGGGCAGGGCATCGGTGCGGCCAGCGGCGTTCCCGGAGCGGAGTCGGCCTTCGCCACCGTGCTCGTGCCGGGCGTGGTCGGGCTGTCCATCATGTTTCAGGGCATCCAGGCCGTCGCCATGCCGCTGGCCCAGGAGTTCGGTTTCACCCGCGAGATCGAGGACCGGGTACAGGCCCCCTGCCCAATCTGGCTGGTCGCCATGTCCAAGGTCATCTCCGGCGCTGCGCAGGGCCTGATCTCGGCGATCATCGTCTTCCCGATCGCCTCGGTGGTGCACGCGGCCGGCGTCGAGGCCCACATCAACCTGCATTGGGGCCTGATCCTCACCTTGGTCCCCCTGTCCTGCATCTGCATGGCGTCACTGGGATTGTTGCTCGGCACCTCGTTCGAGCCACGCAATCTCGGGCTGATGTTCGGCTTCATCGTCCTGCCCATCACGTTCCTCGGCGGTACCTACTATCAGTGGACCCGGTTGGCCGCAGTGAAGCTGGGCTCTGTGCATTGGCTGCAGATTGTGGTGCTCATCAACCCGCTGATCTACATCAACGACGGGATGCGGGCCGCTTTCACCGATGCCGCCCACATGCATCTCTACGTCATCTACCCGGCCATCGTTGCCTTCGGCGTCGTCTTCCTCACCCTCGGTCTCCGCAATTTCCGCCGCAAGGTGCTGGCCTAGGCGCTCCACCTCCGCCCCCGTCCCGGCGGCACTGGTGGGTGCCGGGATCAGAGGACCAGGAACACATCCTTCTCGGCCCGCTCGCGTCGCGTGAAGGCTCGCAGGATCGGGAGGTCACCTGCACGGGCACGTGCGAGCTCGAAGCAGACGTCGAGGCAGATGCGCACGGTGTCCGGCGGGGGGCTGGGCACGATCATGCCGGCGACGCTGCAGGCGACGTCGTCGCCGTGCACGACGATTTCGAGGACCCGGGTCCGGAGGTACTCCTTCAGCGGCACCTGCCCTCCGGGCACCCGGACCACCGGCACGGGCCGGCTGGCCGAGACGCCGGTGAGCAATCCGACCAGCTCGTCGCGCGCGGTGGTGCAGGCGGCGATGACGATCTCGGGACCAGTTTCCGCGAAGGCTTCGGCGGCCGCACGCAGGGAGGCCGAAAAGGGGTCGATGCCGTCCGACTCTTCGACTCGATTCGGCCCGAAGTACTCCAGCGCCGAGACGGCGCGCAGCCCGACGGGCTCGACGTCCTTGAGCAGCTGTTCGAGCCACAGCACGCTGTGGACGGCGTGCGACGCAATGCCACCGACCGTGTAGCCGGCGATGGCGCCCGGCTCCGGCCAGGCGCCGGCCACCTCGGCCCGGCCCATGAGCCCGCGTAGCCAGTCCACAGCGCCCAAATAGGCGTCAACCACCTCCAGGGACAACGGAGTCCCGTTCACTCTGGACAACGTAGCCAGGGACGGACATGCTCGCTACCTGGCCTTTGCGTTAATTCTGCGGAAAACGCGCTCAGTTGTCAGACCCCCTGGGTAACGTGATCCGAAACCGCGCCAGCCGTGTGCGCAGCTGCTCCGGGGCGGGAAGAGTGGCGAAGGGACGGGAACTCATGAGGAAGAGCGAACCACTCTCGCCATCTGACCTCCAGGACGCCTATGGCGAGGTTCGAGGCATGACCGAGCGTCTGGCCTCGGTGCTGAGCGCCGAAGACCAGACCGTCCAGACCATGGCCGACGTCAGCCCGACGAAGTGGCACCGGGCTCACATGACGTGGTTCTTCGAGACCTTCGTCCTCGGAAGCTACGCCCCGAGCCACCGCCAGTACAACGAGGCATTCGCCTACATCTTCAACTCGTACTACGAGACGGTCGGCGCCCGGCACCCGCGTCCCGATCGCGGTCAACTCTCGCGTCCGGGCATCGAAGAGATCGCCCGCTACCGCGCCCACGTCGACCGGGCCATGGGCTCGTTGTTCGAAGATCTCGATCAACCCGGTCTCCCCGAGCTGATCACCCTCGGCCTGCACCACGAGGAACAGCACCAAGAGCTTCTGCTCATGGACATCAAGCACGTCCTCTCGAAGAACCCTCTGCACCCGGCCTACGTGGACATCGCGCCAACCCCGGCTGCCGCGCACCCACCGAAGGCGGGCTGGCTCGAGCACAACGGCGGCCCAGTCGAAGTCGGACACCGCGGCGACGGCTTCGGCTTCGACAACGAGTTCCCGGTGCACACGGTTCACCTGACCCCGTTCGGTCTGGCCGATCGACCGGTGACGTGTGGAGAATGGCTCTCGTTCATGGAAGATGACGGTTACAGCCGCCCGGAGTTCTGGCTCTCCGACGGGTGGGCCGTGGTGAACGCCCAGCAGTGGGACGCACCGCTCTATTGGACTCGCGATCCCGACCAGCCCGACCAGTGGCTCCAGTTCACGCTCTCGGGATTGCGTCCGGTCGATCCCGACGAGCCCGTCTGCCATGTGAGCTACTACGAGGCCGACGCCTTCGCCCATTGGACCGGGATGCGGCTACCCACCGAGTCCGAGTGGGAGACAATCGCTCTGACCCACGGCGAAGGATCCAACCTCCTCCGTGCGGACGTGCTCTCGGGCAGCCCCCCGCACCCGCGGCCGGTGCTCTCGGACAACGGCATGTTTGGCGATACGTGGGAATGGACCTCGAGCGCTTACTCGCCCTACCCGGGGTTCCGAGCTGCCCCTGGAGCCGTCGGCGAGTACAACGGCAAGTTCATGGTGAGCCAGTACGTCCTCCGGGGCGGCTGCTGCGCGACGCCGACCGGTCACGTGCGGCCCACCTACCGCAACTTCTTTCCTCCCGGTGCCCGCTGGGCCTTCAGTGGCGTCCGACTGGCCCAGGACCCCTGACCAAATGACCTACTCCATCGACGTGCACCTCTCGCCCGAAGAGGTGCGGCACCAGATCCGCGGCGACGCCATCGGGGGCCTGCAGGGCAGCGTGAAGTCCATCCCGCCCGTCTGGTTCTACGACGAACGGGGCAGCCGGCTCTTCGAGGAGATCACGCAGCTCCCCGAGTACTACCCGACCCGGGCCGAGCGCGCCCTCCTCGAAGCACACGCATCGGACATCGCCGAGCTCTCGAAGGCAGACACGCTGGTCGAGCTGGGTGCGGGCGCCTGCGACAAGACACGGATCCTCCTCACAGCCATGCAGGAGGCCGGCACCCTGTCGCGCTATGTCCCCTTCGACGTGAGCGACGATTTCTTGCGCGACGTGGCGGCGACCTTGGCCGAGGAATACCGCCAGCTCGACATCCACGTCGTGATCGGCGACTTCCACCAACACCTTGGCCAGATCCCCTCGGATGGAAGAAGGCTGATCGCCTTCTTGGGCGGCACCATCGGCAACCTGGACCCGGCCCAAAGGGCTCGCTTTCTGGCCGAGCTCAACGAGACCATGTCCGACGGCGACTCGCTGCTCATCGGGACCGACTTGGTCAAGGACCGGACACGGCTCGTCGCCGCCTATGACGACGCTGCCGGCGTCACCGCCGACTTCAACCGCAACGTTCTGCATGTTCTCAACGAGCAACTCGGGGGCGACTTCGATCCCGACCGGTTCCGCCACGTCGCCCTGTGGAATGAGGACGAGCAGTGGATCGAGATGCGTCTGCGGGCCGAAGAGGCCACAGACGTGACTCTGACCGGCGCGGACTTCGCCGTCCATTTCGACCAGGGCGAGGACCTCCTGACCGAGATCAGCGCGAAGTTCACTCCTGAGCGGGTCGAGCGTGAGCTGCGCCAGGCCGGGTTCTCGGTCGAGGGCATGTGGGGCGCCGACGACGGCGAGTTCCTCCTCACCCTGGCCCACCCCGCCCCCTAGAAGAGGTCCGGGCAGGTTCGTGCCAGCCGGCCGGTTCCGACTCGTCGGCCACCGGCGATCACGCAACAGGATTGCGATCTCAAATCGAATGGGACGAGCCACAACCTCTTCGCCTGTAGCCTGAACCGGCGCGTCGGTGACAGTAGGAAGGAGGTTGCCCGGTTGCCTGCTTGCTCCCGCTGCCTGGTTGAGGTGCCCTTGGGGACGGCAGTCTGTCCGAAGTGCGGCTCCGCCATTCGTCGACCCGTCATGCCCCGACCGGCGCCGAAGCGCGTCGGAAAGTCGCGTCAACGGCTGAACGCCGTGAACCGCAGAGATCGGGTCGTTGGCCCGGCCACGCTGGTCCTGCTGATCTCGTTCATCTGGCTGCCTTGGTACAGCGTCGGTCCCTTCTCCGCCAGTGGACTGAATGCCCACGGCTGGCTGTTCATCGCGGTGGTGAACTCGATCGTGCTGGTGTTCTACGTCCTGATCACCGCCTTTGGCGTCGGCGACCTGGCGGATCAGGGCCGGATGTCCAAGGAGCAGGTCTTGGCCCTCCTCACCGGAGTCAATCTGGCCCTGGTCTTGCTGGGCGTCCTCCTCAAGCCGACCGGCTACGGCTGGTCGTGGGGCGCCTTGGTCGCCCTGGTCGCAGCGATCGTGGCCTTTGCGCCCTATGGCGTACCGGTCATCCAGGCCAGACGCCGGCACTAAATCCGCTCCCCCGCCGGCTCGGGATGAACGTACCTACCCGGAGCTACTCGTCGTCGGACGGGGACCCTGTCGTCCATACAATTGCAGGGTGCCGTCACTCTACGAATTCGCAGGTGGAGAAGAGGCGCTCCACCGCCTCGAAGACACCTTCTACGCCAGCGTCCTCAAGGATCCACTGCTCCAGCCACTTTTCGGAGCAGGCCAGCCGCAGCACGTCGATCATCTGACCGCCTTCACCGCGGAGTCATTCGGTGGTCCAGACCGCTTCACCAGAGAGGTCGGATTCGCTCATTTGATCAACGTCCACCGCCACCTTGAGATCAGCGAAGAGCAACGACAAAGGTTTGTGGACCTGTATCAGGCGGCCATGGACGCGGCCGACCTTCCCCAGGACCAGGACTTTCGAGAGGCAGTCCGATCACATGTGGAGTTCGGCTCCAAAGTGGCGATGCAGAACTCACGTGCCAAGACCGACGACGAACTCCACCCGCTGCGGGAGGTTCCTCGCTGGACGTGGTCGGGAGACGACGAGTGAGTGCGCTCGACACGGACTGAGGACGAGCGGTACCCGGGTTCCCCGCGACGTGTCTGACAGGTCGAGGACTTCTCCGTCGTAGAGGCTGTACGTCACCCTTCACGCAATGAGCTCGGGGAAATGGGAACGCCGGGTGATCGTCGTGTGACAAATGAGTATGGCCTCGCCGATGTGCTCGTGCCGGAAAGTACGTTTCGAGTCATGCCCGAACCACGAGGAGTGCGACCCTTCGCCGAGCACCACGAGGAATGGACAGCACACCTCAGACGCCAGGTCGTGAGTCGGCGCACGCTGTTCAAGGGTGCTATTGCCGGCGTGACCGCGACTGCACTGATCGGCACCCGCGGGTGGACTGAGCCGGGGATCGCCTCTGCCGCCACGGGCCTGGGGACTGTCGCCGGGGGGTTCCTGGTGAACGGCCGGCACCTTTCGTTCGGGGACGATCCCACCTCGGAGATGTGGGTCGGCGGTCAGCTGTTCAACGTGAACCAGTACAACGCGATCCCACCGAGTTCCATCCGGATCTGGCTCGACTACGGGAGCAGTCCTGGCTACGGCAGTTCTGTGGAGGCAGAAATCCGCGAGCTTCTGACCCACGTGCCCGTCTGGGACGGCCAACCGGGCGTACTGAAAGCATCCCGGACGCTCAACGCCGATCAGTTCTTCGTCCATGCCCATCTCGCCCGTCTCGATCCCGGTCAGGAGTACCACTATCGATTCCGCTACTTGGCAGGCGGCGAGACGGGCACGACACCCGACGCCACCCTGCGCACCGCACCGACGAATTCGTACGAGCCATTCACGTTCACGGCCTTTGGCGACGAGGGCATCCCTGGGCCGTCGCTCGACCGCGATCCATCTCTGCTGCCCGAGACCCAATGGGGAATGTGGAACGACGGGAGTTTCGGACCACGAGACCCCGACAATCCCCAGGTGACGGGAGCGGTCACGACCTCGGCGGTGGTACAGCAGATCAGTTGCGTCCGCAACCTCTCGAACGGCTCACCCTCACGCTTCAATCTGGTGGCCGGGGACCTGTGCTACGCCCAGGCCCAAGGCGACATTCAGCCGATCATCAATCCCGACGGTCCGAACGGGCGCCAGCCGCGATCAGGCAACACGCCCCAGCCGCCCGCCCACAGCGGCGGCTGGGACTACTACGACCCGTGGATCTGGACGAGCTGGTTTCCGATGATCGAACCCAGCGCGGCCAGTATCCCCTGGATGTTCGCGACGGGAAACCACGAGCCTGAGTTGTTCTCGACCGCGGTGGCAGCCGACAGCCAGACCGTTTCGAACTACGACCCGATCGGCTACGGCGGCATTGTGAAGCGTCTCGACCTGCCGACCAACGGACCATCGGTCTGCCCGTCGGTGTACAGCTTCACCTACGGCAACGTCGGCATCGTCAGCGTTGACGCCAACGACCTCAGTTGGGAGATCCAGGGTCTCTTCAACTACAGCGACGGCGCTCAGGCCCGATGGCTGGAAGATCAGCTGCAGGACCTGGCGTTCCGACCCTGGCGTTGACTTCATCGTTGCCTTCTTCCACGAGTGCGCCTTCTCCACCTGCAACGGCCACAGTTCCGATGGCGGCGTCCGATCGACGCTGGCCCCTCTGTTCGCCCGCTATCAGGTGGATCTGGCCGTGCAAGGACACAATCACGTCTACGAACGCACCAATCCGCTCGTGTACGACGCGGCCACCAACTCTGCCGTCTCGAGCAAGCAGGCCGTGGCTATCTCGCCCAGCGAGCCGGCCGAGGTTGCTCCCGCAACAGATGGAACGACCTATGTCGTCGTCGGCACCGCCGGGACGCCGCGTTACGGATGGACGGGCAAGGGGGAATCCGATCGGAACTTCGTCGCCGGGGCGGGCGACGGAACAACGATCGTCGGCCAGCAGGGTACGGGCAAGGAGGGGCCCTACGTCAGTCAGCTCGACTTCAGCGAGACCATGGAGACGGTCGACTGGTCGCAAGCCAGATACCGGGACTACGGATTCATTGCGCTCGACGTCGTGCCGGCCGCTCCTGGCCGGCAGACCACCATGACGCTGCGCTTCATCAACGAGCAAGGCCAGGAGCTCGATCGAGTGGTCTTCACGCGCACGGCCGGCCTCTGAGCGCAGCGCGGGAAGGACCCCGTGAAACGTTACGTCGAGATGCCGCCCTGATTCGCGATGGCGTGCTGTGGAGTGCCATCGGTCTCACGGGTACTCGGACTCTCGCCGTCACTCGGCGTCTCGATCGCGCCGCCCCGGCGCCGGCGGCGCACCATCAGCCAGCCGACGAGCAGTCCGACGAGCACGACCACGGCGCCGACGCTGAGCACGCTGGCCGCCAGGAGGTGGGGCGGTCGATAGTGGAAGGTCACGAGATCGTCGCCGGCCGGCAGGCGAATCTCTTGAACCAGGTCGTGGGACTCCACGGTGACGCTCCGGGCCGGACCACCGTTGACCGACACCGTCCCCTTCCAGCCCTGGTCCCAGGCGACCGAACGGATGACCACGCTGGCGGCCGGTGCCCGCACGCGGATCTGCTCCGACTTGGTGCTGCTCGAGAGCACCTGTACGGGAACTCGGCGTCCAGCGGCCGTGACGGCCGAGATCGGCTTCGAAGGCTTGATGGACGTGAAGACCGCGTAGCCCTGCGAGAAGCCGGCCACACGCCACGGTCCGGGCATCAGCGCCGACGAGAGGGAACCGCCGAGCTCGTAGGGCGCACCGTCGGCCGTAATGACGACCCGGTGGGAGCTGATCGAGCCCGCGAGCACCTGGAGGGACAGACCGACCCACGAGCCCCGCGGCAGCGCCACACTGGCCTGGGTCGCGCCGGACCGAACCACGCTCGACCGTCCCCATCGGGTCGATCCGTTGGCCGAGAGCAGTCCGAACCGGATCGACGTCGCTGCCTGTGCCGGCGTGCTCAACAGCACGGTCGCCGCTGTCGGTCCGAGTGGCTCCCCGAAGAACCAGGACTCGGAGTGGCCCACCGATAGAGCCGGCCGGTTCCCTGGATAGAAGGGGTAGCCGGTGTCGTTGTAGTCGGCGCCGTAGCCACGAGCCAGTACGGGGTCGGTGCCGAAATTCTCCTTGACCTGGGTGATCGCACCGATCGACGCGGGCACCGTGCTGAGCGGGACCAAGAAGTACTCGGGCAGGCTCACCACCTCTCGGAGGTTGAGCTGGTTCAGCGTCCCCGACGAGAGCTGCCCGAGGTCAAGGTCATCCTGCTCGTGCGTGTGGGTGGCGTTCTCGTAGTTGCCGTTGACGATCGACGCGTAGCCCGACACGGACGGCAGCTGCGGGATGATGTTGAGGTCCGGGACGCCCTGGGGACTGCCGGGATAGCTGTCGTAGGTCTGGGGGTCGTAGTTCACCATGCGGCTGCCGGCGGGCAGGTGAGCGGCCATCAGCTGCTGAATCGGCGTCGTACCCGACACCAGGTCGTTGGGGGGGGAGTCCGTCATCTGGCTGGTGAGCGCCATGACGCCGAGGTCGACCGCGACGAACACTGCGGCGACCCAGCGCCACGATGTGGTCGGCAGGTGTGCCCGCAGCCAGACCACTGCCGCCGCGCCCGCGCAGAACAGCAGGGCGATCAGCACCGCCTCGCGCACCGTCGTGGCGATGGACGGATTGATGGAGACGCCGGCAAACGTCTGCACCACGCCGGCGGGCGAAGCCAGCGTCCACACCCCCAGTGCGGCGAGCAAGGCAAAGGGCGCCAGCCCCATGACCCGTTCGTAGCGGGTCATGGCGTCCCCGGCATGCGGTCGCTCGGAACGATCGAGCCAGCCGGCGAAGAGGACGCAGGCCGCGGTGGCCACCGTGATCATGTTGCGGCTCTGCAAACGCTGATGGCCGTAGAGCGGCAGGCTGTTGAAGAGATGCTCCAGCGGGGTGTTGGAACCGAGTGCCAGCAGGTAGCCGAACAGGCCGACCACATACCACGTCAGCCGGTCACGCGGCGCGATGCGACTGGGAAAGCGCGGGTGGAGCAGCGTGATGACCGCAATCAGCGGCAGGATCCCGAGATAGACGCCGACCTCGGGCAGGTTGTACTGGCTGAAGAACTGGGCCTCGCCCAGGTGGCCGTACCCGCCGTTGATGTATGGAACGAGCCAGAGGATGCTGAAGGGGTTCGGGAAGCTTCCGGCGGCGGCGAACACACCGCTCCCCCGCTGCGAGTTGCGGATGGCCTCGAGTCCGGGCAGCCATTGGATGGCGGACAGCGACAAGGCCAGCACGGCGCCGGTGGCTCCGCGCGAGAGGACCCGCCACCACCGCTGCGCGTCGAGGCCGGCGGACATGACTGCAAAGGCCAGGACGAGCAGCGCTTCGTCGAGCATGGCCTCGGGCGCCCCGGCCAGGATCACGCTGGCGAAGGCAATGCCGAGCACAATCGACCAGCGCCACCGCCCATCGCGCACGATGTGATGGACGGAGAGGAGCATCCAGGGGATGGCCAGGAAGCCCTCGGTCATGTCGACGTGG
Organism: uncultured Acidimicrobiaceae bacterium; assembly: GCA_963840435.1. Classification (GTDB taxonomy): domain Bacteria; phylum Actinomycetota; class Acidimicrobiia; order Acidimicrobiales; family RAAP-2; genus Bog-473. Next base: position 26,282 of record CAWIYY010000011.1, read on the forward strand.
TTCACCTGGCTGAGGACGGGGCCGGCGAAGGCGAAGGTGGCAGCGGCGACGACGCAGGCCATCGTCGAGAGCTTCAGAGCGCGCAGGAAGATGTACATGCTGATGCCGATGCCCGAGAAGAGGACCACCTCGGTGGTGATCCACGCCACCCGGTCGGGCAGGGCCACGAAGAGACCTACCAGCGGGTAGAAGGCGCCCGCGTTGAAATCCGCCATCAGCGGGGTCCCGCTGAAGATGTACTGGTTCCAGAACGGAAGTTGGCCGTGGCGCAGCATGTCGCCCACCAGCACGTGGAGCGGGTAGTTCTGCTGCAGGTTGTCGCCCGTGATGATCAGGCGGCCGCTGATGAGGTCCGGCAGTACGAAACCGAAGAAGGGCACCGCGATCAGCACGAGGTAGGGCCACAGGGGTCCCGTGTGCGCTCGGACTCGGTTCACGTGCGAGGGGTTGCCTTCCGAAGATGCCTAGGGTGCCGCGCGATCATGCAGTCCCCTGGCCCGTCGAGTGCGGCAGGCGGGACCGGGAGGCGCCCGCCACCCCGAATGGTTCCGGCGAAAGCTAGCGCCTGGCGCGGGTATCCGGCTCAGAGCGAGGGCTCGGGGCTGCGTCCGCCCAGCTCGGCCTGGGAGGTCCGCGAGATGTCGCTCGAGGTCTTGCGCCAGTGCACGTTGGGGGCGAGGGCGGCCCGCTCCAGCCGGTCGATGTGCTTGCGGGCGATCGAGAGCAGATCGGTCAGGAGCTCGTCACCCAGCAGGTGCGGGAGCAGACCCAGGTCGAGCAGCTTGGTGTGTGCAGCTCGGTAGTAGTGCTCTTCGAGCTCGACCCGCGGATCGTCCAGATGGACGATCTCAGCCCCGCCAGTGGCCTCCGAGACCATCTGGGCCAGGTCGCCGACGGAGAACGACTCGGTGAACTGGTTGAAGACTCGGAACTCCCCCGCTTGGGCCGGGTGGCGCACGGCTAGCTCCACACAGGCCAGCGTGTCGCGTATGTCGAGGAAGCCGCGGGTCTGGCCGCCCTTGCCGTAGATGGTCAGCGGCTCCCCGGCCGCCGCCTGGATCACGAAGCGGTTCAGCACCGTGCCGAACACGGCGTCGTAGTCGAACCGGGTGGCCAGCTCCGGGTGCATAGTCGTCTCCGAGGTGGACTGGCCGTAGACCACACCCTGGTTCAGGTCGGTCGAGCGCAGACCCCAGGCCCGGCAGCAGAAGGCGATGTTGTGGCTGTCGTGCACCTTGGAGAGGTGGTAGAAGCTGCCCGGCTGCTTGGGGAACGGCAGCACGTCGGTCCGCCCCCGGTGGGTGATCTCGATATACCCCTCCTCGATGTCGATGTTGGGCGTGCCGTACTCGCCCATCGTGCCCAACTTCACCAGGTGGATGGAGGGGTCGATCTCGGCGATGGCGTAGAGGAGGTTGAGGGTTCCCACCACGTTGTTGACTTGGGTGTACACGGCGTGCTTGCGATCCACCATGGAGTAGGGCGCGCTGCGCTGCTCGGCGAAATGGACGATGGCGTCGGGCCGGTACCGGCCCACCATGTCGGAGACGAACGCGTCCTCGGTCAGATCGCCGATGAAGAGGTCGATCCGCTTGCCCGAGATCTCCTCCCAACGCTCGACCCGGCGGTGGAGTGCGGCGATGGGGACCAGCGAGTCGACCCCCATCTCGAGGTCGTAGCCGCGCCGGGCGAAGTTGTCCGCGACTGCCACGTCGTCACCCGCCCGGGACAGATGCAGTGCCGTCGGCCAGCCGAGATACCCGTCGCCCCCCAGGACCAGAATTCGCACCTTGACACCTTCCGTTTGAGTGACAGCCAGATGTCACATGCGTGACGTCGGGAGTCTTCCGCTGTATGCTGGGAGTAGCCTGGGAAAGTTGTTAAGGAACCTTTCGGGATCCCTCTTGGGAATGGAGCTGTGACAGAATCACTGCAGTTTCATGACAATCCGCCGGCCTGCACCACCCCGGCTGCAGGTTCGTGACGAAGGAACGCCCCCATGGAGCTCGTGGCCCCGAGCGCAGTGACGCAGCACCCAGCGCGATGACGCAGCAGGCGACGATCTCGGACGCGCACACGGCGGAAACGCCCGAGCAGAGCGGGCCCGCGCCGGTCCGCCTGGTGCGTACAGCGTTGCTCGGGTTGCTCGGCACTGCCGCCATCGTGCTCGGATCGCTCATGGGCGGGCAGTCGTTCGAGACGCACCTGCCCGGCGCCTGGTTCTTCGGCATGCCGGGCGGCATGTTCGGGTGGATCGGCACCAATGCGACGCTGCCGACGATCTCGTCGCTCGCGCTCGTCTTCGGTGGGCTGATCCTCTTGACCCGAGTCTGGATGGGACTGTTGCGCTACCTCCGCCAGCACGAGGGCTTTCCCGTGCGGCGGGTGGTGCTCGTCGTCCTGGTTTGGTCGGTTCCGCTGCTGCTGGCGCCGCCCCTCTTCAGCCGTGACGTCTACACCTACGCCGCCCAAGGAGAGATGGTCAGCCACAACATCAACCCGTACTCGTACGGGCCGAGCGTCCTCGGAGACACACCGTTCAACACCATGGCGGACACCGTGTGGTCGAACACCGAATCGCCTTACGGGCCGACGTTCCTGACCGTCGACGGCGCGCTCGACCAGGCCTCGGGCCACCAGATCCTGGCCGATCTCCTGCTGCTGCGACTCCTCGCTCTGGCCGGCATCGGCCTGATGGCTGCGGCCACTCCGATCCTGGCCCGATCGATGAAGCGAGATCCCGCCCATGCCGTGCTCCTCGGAGCCGGTTCGCCGCTGGTCCTCCTGGCCTTGCTCGGTGGTGCGCACAACGACGCCTTGATGGTCGGCCTCCTCATGGCCGGACTGGCCGTGGCCAAACGCGTGGGCACGGTGCCCGGCATCATTCTGTGCGCCCTGGCGGCAGGCGTGAAGTCGCCCGCTGCGTTGGGCGTGCTGTTCTTGGGCTGGGTGTGGGCCGGACCGGGCGCTCCCGTTCGCCGCCGTCTCGCGCACACCGCGTTGGCCGGTGTCATCGCGTTGGCCACCATGGAGGTGGTCGCGATCATCTCGGGGACCGGCTGGGGTTGGATCCGCACCACCTCGACGGCGGACGCGTCGTTCACCGGCGTGACGCCCGTCAACGTGATCGCCCGGGCCGCCTCCATCGCCAGCCACGTCGTGCAGACACCAATCTCGGTCATGGGCATGCGCCCGGTGTTCAGCGTGCTGGGACTGGCCATCGCCGTCTACGTGGGCTGGCGTCAGCTGATGCGCTCGCCCCAGGACGGTCCGGTGAAGACGCTGGGCATCACGCTGCTCGTCCTGGCCCTGCTCGGTCCGATCGTGTGGGCCTGGTACGTGACCTGGGGCGTCGTCGTGATGGCCCCGGCTGCCAAGGGTCGGATGACCTCGCTCCTGATCGTCATCAGCACCTTCTGGGCCTTCGCAGGGATGACCTCGGTGCACGGGATCTTCCAGCGCATGCTGCACACGTTCATCCTTCCCGACCTGCTGCTGCTCGCCTTCTTGGCCGCCATCATCATCATGCCGTTGGGGCAATTCGTGGCACCCCGGATCCACCGGGACCGCATGCCGCGCCTCACCCCGGGCGAACCGGCCCTGGCCGGCGCCGGGGCCGGCGCCACCGGCTGATCCCGTTCAGTCGGCCACGTCGGCCGCTGACACCACGCGCAACGGCCGCAGCCGGGCCAACAACTCACCCGGCACCCCGTTGCGGGCGCCGTACTCGTCGGCCCGGTCCGGACCCATGTAGCGGCCCCCGATCCGGGCGGCCCAGCGCCGCACCTCGGCCAGGTCGTCGCTCAGCTCGACGATCCCGTCGACCACGACGAAGCTGAAGGGCGGGCGCTCGTCGTCCACGCACAGCGAGGCCCGCGGATCCCGGGCCAGATTGCGTCCCTTGACCGTGGCTTCCCCCGTGTTGAACACGATTGTGCCGTCGTCCTCGTCGACCACGTACCAGATCGGGGCCAGGTGCGGCCGCCCGTCTGAGCGGATGGTGGCCAGCTTCCCGGTATGCGGCGGCACCGACATGAGGAAGGCGCGTGCCTCGGTCTCGGCCATGGAATGGTCCGGCATCTCAGTCGACGTCAGGCGTCGTCGGTGTCGCTGGACCCGCCGTGGGCCTCGAAGGCAGCCTGCCAGCGTTCGATCATCGGCCCGAAGGCGGCCGGGTTGTAGGCGTCCTCCTCGTAGGAGAACTTCATGTCGCCCGCATAGTGCAGGACGGTGATGTTGTGCGCCTGGTGGATGGAGCCGTCCCCGGGGTCCTGCATCCGGTTCTCAATGCGGCAGATCCACCACCCCCGCTCCTCGTCGCACACACACCACGAATGGGGAAAGGCGTTCATCGCCTTGTTGGGCCACTCAGCCATGAGAGGACTGATCCAGTTGTAGATCTCGTCGGGCCCCCGGAAGGTGCCGAAGACATGTTCGAGGTACACGGCGTCCTCGGTGAACAGATCGGCCCAGTCCCGCCACTCCCCGCTCGCCGCAGACCGGGCGGCCGTCTCCATGTAGTGCTGGTGGGCCCGCTCGAGTTCGTCCCTGCTCCATGTGCTCATGACTTCAGTATCCATTCGCTCATCGTGACGCTGCGCAAGGTGCTCAGGTCGGTGAATGCGTTGATCTCCTCGATCATCTGGGTGACGTGGGCGTTCATCGTCTCGGTGTCGCCATCTGCACAGTAGAAGAGCATGGGATCCGTCACATGCTCGAGGGAGGGCCAGGCCTCCTCCACGATCGCCGCCACCGGCGGCGCCCCCTCGGTCAGCGGCCGGAAGACGGCGTTGCGCACGTAGCGGCACCGGGGCTGGATCTGCTCGGTGACCGGAGAAATCCGCGTGTGCCAGCGGGTGATCCACTCCTCGTAGGAGAGGTCGGGGTGCTGCTGAATCAGCGCCACCGTGAGCACACCCGGGGATCGCTCGCCGTCGGGCCAGGTCCGCGGCCCCGACCACTGGTTGCCCCCGTAGTCCCGGTACAACGATTCGACCACCGAGTACCCCGCCAGCCGGGTGGCGGCCCCGCTCAGCACCTCCTCGAAAGGGCGGCGGTGGTCGACGGCGTCGAGCCAGATCGAGACGAGGCCGTGTAGCGGCGTCTCGCCCTCGGGAGTGGGTACGGGCGCCGGGATGTCACTCGCCTGATCCCAGACGTCCATGCTCAGCGCGCGTGGCTCGAGCGCGAGGAGCTCGCTGCGCACCGAGCCGAGCAGCAGATCGGCCACCTCACGCCGGGTGCGGTCTGGTTCGAGCCAGACCAGGTACATCAGCTTTTCCACGGTTCCCCTTCCCTAGCGCTCACGCGACCTGCCGCTCACCAGACCCGCCGCTCACCAGACCCGCCGCTCGCGGAACGCTCCCGCTCACCAACGCAATCCCAACGCCCCGCGCATGGTCGCCTCGAACTCGGCGTCGCTGAGCGTGCGGCGCAGCTCGAGCACCATGACGGCGTCCCGGCCCACCACGACGCGCAACGGGGTGTCCGGGTTCTCCACGGCGTCGGCCACCGCCGTGCCGACCAGCTCGGGCGCGGGCCGGCCCTCGGGGCCGACGAGTGTGCTCACCGTCCCGTTCCACTGCTCGTGCAGCTCGGCGTAGTGCTCGGGACCCCGGTGGTCGTCGTCGTGCTTCATGCCGGGCGCGATGTACCCGGGTTCGACGATGACCACCCGGATCCCGAAGTGGCCCAGCTCGTAGTGCAGGGTCTCCGACAGCGCCTCGAGCGCGTGCTTCGATGCCGCGTACGCGCCCTCCAGCGGCGTCCCGATCTTGCCCTGCACCGAGCTGATGTTGACCAGTACCCCGCTCCCCCGTTCCCGCCAGGCCGGGATGACGGCCTGGGCCATGCGCAGCGGTCCGAGGGTGTTCACCTCCAGCACGCGGGCGAAGGACTCGAGAGGGTAGGACTCGAGCGGGCCGGTACCGGGCACACCGGCGTTGTTCACCACGGCATCGAGCTCGCCCGCCGCCGCCACGGCCGCCTGGACCGACCTGGCGTCTGCCACGTCGAGGGCCAGGCACCGCTTGGCCGGGAGTCCGGCCAAGAGGTCAGGGTTGCGGGCGGTCGCCACGACGTCATGGCCGCGCCCGGCCAGCACCTCGACCGTGGCCCGGCCGATGGCCCGGGCTGCACCGGTCACCAGGACGCGCACGACCTCAGCTCCCCTGGTGCTGGGGCAGACCCACCAGCTCCTCGCTCACCCGCCACAGGCGAGCCGCAGCTTCGGGGTCCTGGGCCCAGCGCCGCGGCTGCCGGGCCTTGCATTTGACGAAGTACTCGCCGCTCACCCCTTCGACCTCGGGCGAGGAGGCCAGGTAGACCGACGTCCGTGCCCCCTTGGCCGGCGAGAGGAAGAAGGGGGAGGCGATCCTGATGCCGAAGGCCAGGAAGCCCCGGGCGTCGCCGTCGGCGCCGTAGCCCGTGCGCACGGTCCCGGGATGGAGCGCGTTGGCGCTGACCCCCGAACCCGAGAGCCGCCGCGAGAGCTCGACGGTGAAGAGGATGTTGGCCAGCTTCGACTGGCCGTAGACACGCATGGCCCGGTAGTGGCGGGTCGATTGCAGGTCGTCGAAGGGCATCCCGTGACGGGCGGTGCTGTGCGCGGTGGAGGCCACGTTCACGATCCTGGCCGGTGCCGACTGCACCAGCCGGTCCGCCAGCAGATTGGTGAGGAGGAACGGGCCGAGATGGTTCACGGCAAACGTGGTCTCGTAGCCGTCGACCGTCTCACTGCGCAGCGTCTGGATCAGGCCGGCGTTGTTGACCAGGACGTCGAGCCGTGGCGCCAGCTCGAGGATCTCGGCCGCTCCGCGTCGCACCGAAGCCAGATCGGCCAGGTCGAAGACCACGAGCTGGACTGCGGCCGATCCGTCGACCGCATCATTGGCGGCGTCGTTGATGGCCGCCACGGCGGCCCGGCCCTTGTCGGCATTGCGCGCCGTCACGATGACCCGGGCTCCCATAGCGGAGAGGGCCAGGGCGGTCTCGTACCCGATCCCCGAGTTGCCGCCCGTGACGACGACCGTCTTGCCCTGCATGTCCGGCACTACGCGCTTGCCTCCCCGAGAGCCTCGTCTCCCACCCTCGACGGCCCCACCCACCGGGCCGAGAGGCCGTCGGCTGGCGTCAGCATTCCACACCCGCCCTTGCACACCCGCCCGGGCTCACCGCCAGGTGTCGCGGGCCTCGACCAGGCCACGGCTGGGGTCGAGGAAGGAGCCGCTCAGCGTGCGCTCGGCTGTGCGCATGTGCCACTGCAGCAGTTCCTGGGTGGCCGACCACGCCGCGTCGAGCACCTCGGACCCCGCCTGAGCGCGGCCGTTGTCCTTCCGGTTGCGGCCGGCGCCGGCCAGGCCGGCCAGGAGGTTGTGCGTCTGGCCCGGGTCCTCGTCGAGGTCGAAGAGCAGGGGGGGCAACACGTCGGGCGACGCTGCGAACTGCACGTACTTGTGCCGCGGACCACGGGACACGGCGAGCGAGCAGTGGCTCATGGGCAGGCCGAACGCCTGCTCGGCGTAGCGGTGCACCGGATCGGAGAAGGCCCATTCGAAGTGGGCGGTGTCGCGCCAGTGCTCGGGCGGGGCGCCCGTCTCGAGGAACGGGGCCAGCGACCAGCCGTCCGCCTGCAGCGGCACCTCGGCCCTGATGTAGTCGCAGATGGTGGGGAGCACGTCGACCGACTCGGTCACCGCCTCGACCACCCGTCCCCGGCTCCGATCGGCCGAGGGCCGGGGATCCACCACGATCAGCGGGACGTGGTAGCTCTCGTCCCAGTACCCGAGCTTCTCGAGCAACCAGTGGTCCCCGCCCATCTCCCCGTGGTCGCTGGTCAGGACGACGAGGGTCGAGTCGGCCAGGCCGGAGGACTCGAGGTAGGAGAAGAGCGGGGCCAACCCGTCGTCGACCTCGCGTTGGGCGCCGTAGTAGGTGGCCCTGACCTGGCGCCGCTCGCCCTCGTCGTGCGGTGCGCTGATGACCGGAATGCGGGCGGTGACCATGGCGGCGAAGGGATGGATGGCGGCCTCCTCCTCGGGCGTGGCGCCGCCGGTGAAGGGACCGACGTCCTCCGCCGCGTAGAGGTCGTGGTAGCCCACCGGGTTGCGCCGGGGCGGATGGGGTCGGATGAAGGAGGCGTGCACGAAGAAGGGCTCGTCCCCGTGCTGCTCGAGGTAGTCGACCACGGCCGAGCGGACGAAGGAGGTCTGCGACAGTTCGACCGGGAAGCGGGAGGGGGCCCAGGTCGACCCGTGACGGTCGGCCCCGGGGAACCCCTCCATCGGCTGGTAGAGGTCGTGCGGGTTGGCGGGCACGTCGAAACCCCGCTCGGCCAGCCAGCGCCCCCAGGCTGGGGAGCCCTGCTCCCACGGGTCCTCGATCAGGGCGCGGAAACCGGGCAGCACCCCCTCGTAGCTGAAGAGCCGGGGGTCGCCGGCCGGCACCGTGCGCGGGTCCACGGAAGTGTCGGTGTAGCCGAAGAGGACAGGGTCGTACCCGAGGGCCCGGGCGATCAGGGCGACGTTGGTAAAGCGGGCATCGAGCGGGGTGCCGTTGAGCAGTGAGCGGTTCCGGTGTTGGTAGGTCCCGGTGTAGAGGCAGGCCCGTGACGGGCCGCAGGGGGCGGCATTGGCCCAGTGGTTGGCGAAGAGGACGCCCCGGCCGGCCAGCGCGTCGAGCGTGGGTGTCTGCAGCAGCGGATGGCCGAGAGCGGAGAGGCAGTCGCCCCTCCACTGATCGACCGTGATGAAGAGCACGTTGCGGGCGGGCGGCATGTGGCCACTCTTGCCCATGACGGACGCCCGGGCCCGGAACCGCCAGCCGGATGGCAGTGCGGCCGGCCGGTTCCAGGGCTCACGAGGTCCGGATGGATGTGCCTCCCAGGCGGGTGCCGAAGTCGATCAACCAGGCTCCGATGCGTGGCGCTCTGACCCGGTGCACCGCTCGGCCGCCGGGGACCGGGAATCCGGCGGCCGAGCGCTGCGTCGCCCTCGACTTACTTGTCTCGCTTGTCTCGCTTGTCTCGCTTGTGTCACTTGTCGAAACGCCAACCCGGTGCGCCGACCGGCGCCCACCTGCCGTCTCCAGCAGATCCCGACGGTGGGCCGATGCCATTGACTCGACTGCCCTCCCTTGGATCATTGCCTCGTCACCTCTTCTGAGCGCTGCTCCTGCTCGCTCCTGGCTCTCTCTCTGTGTACGTCAGTCTACCCGTCGGTTGACAGGTAATCAAGAATATTCTAATATAGCTCCATGCCTATGTTCACGGACGAGACAGTCACCCGACTTCGACAGCCACCGGTCACGTCTTCGGCCTCCCTGGCCACCGACCTCTCCTGGCTTCTCTCTGTCGCGGCCCGGTCTTCCATGCAGGCGAAGTACCCGAAGCTGACCGAGATGTTCCACGGCCGGGAGGACCTGGCCGAACGGATCCGGACGTTCTGGGAGGACGGTGCCGAGGAGATGTGCTTCACCGAGATGCAGGTGCTGGTCCACCACGGCGGCGCCACCTGCGCCACCGACCCCGAGACGGTGTGGCGGGCCATTGAGAAGGCCGTCGCCACCGTCCCGCTCGATCTGGACATGCCCTCCGAGTCTCGGGAGGAACTCGACGTCATCGCCGCCCGCTTCCGCCTGCTCAAGGAGTCGCCGGCGCTGGTACCGCGCGTACGTCGACCTCCTCAAGGAGGTGTGGGCACCGGTCAACGAGGTGTGGCAACAGTCGCTGCCGGTCATTGAGGAGGCCGGTCGTCACGTCGTGGCCCAGTACGAGAACGGTCACTCATTGGATCTCTTGATACTCCCGGGGTGTGACATCCTCCGGGAGCGGATGCCGCAGATCATGAGCGCGATCGGGCAGGGGGTTTCGCTGCTCTTCGTCCCGTGCCTCTTCTTCGGTTCGAGCATGTACCTCGAGTTCCCCGGCCTGGTCGTGCTCGGTACCGGCGTGGGCCAGGGCGACGTGGTGGCCCGGGCCCGGACCGAGTCGGTGGCACGCCGGCTCAAGGCCGTGGCGGATCCGACCCGGCTGGCCATCCTGCATTCGCTCGCCACCGCGCCGAGCACGGTGGGCGAGCTGGCCGTGCTGTTCCGGATCGCCCAACCCACAGTGAGCATGCACGTCAAGGTGCTGCGCGAGAGCGGGCTGGTGAGCTCAGAGCGGGTCGGCGGCCGGCTGCGGCTGAACGCAGACTCGGTGGCGGTGGAGTCGCTGCTCGACGAACTGCGCCACGCCGTGCTTCAGCGGGCCGAGGGTTCGAGCACCACCGGCAGCGAGCGGATCCCGGCCACCGTCGAGGACGGCACCCGTTCGGGCGTGCCGGTCACCGCGTAGCTGGGATAGCGCACCAGCAACTCCTCCACGAAGATCCGCGCCTCGAGCCGGGCCAGGCTGGCCCCGAGGCAGACGTGCTCGCCGAAGCCGAAGGCGAGATGCACGGGATTGACCGGGCGCAGCACGTCGAAGAGCGGGGCTGTGTTCCCGAAGATGCGCTCGTCGCGATTGGCCGAGGCGTAGAGCATGCACAGGTAGTCGCCCGCGGCCACCGCAGTGCCGGCGATCGTCACGTCGGCCGTCGCCGTCCGGCAGAAGGCATGGACGGGGGTGACCCAGCGCAGGCACTCCTCCACCGCGGCCGGGACCAGCGCGCCATCGGCCGTCACCAGGGCCCGCTGGTCGGGGTGCTCGTGCAGCACGAGCGCAGTGCCCGAGAGCAGGGTCCGGGTCGTCTCGTTCCCGGCCACCAGCAGGGTGAGGAGGAACATGAACAGCTCCTCCTTGCTCAGCGGGTCGCCGTCGACCTCGCTGCTCACGAGGAGCGAGACGAGGTCGTCGCCGGGGCTGCGCTGCTTGGACCTGATGTGCTCCATGATGAAGGCGGAGAGCTCGCCGAGCGCGGTCGTCGTCTCGTCGGGGGGCAGGTCGGGCGACTCGATGGCGGCGTCGGACCAGCGCCGGAAGTCGGCCCGGTCCGCCTCGGCGATGCCGAGCAGCTGGGCGATCACCGTCAGCGGGTAGGGCGCCGCCAGCTCGGCCACGAAGTCGATCTCGCCGGTGCGCTCCACCGTGTCGAGCAGTCCGGTCGCGGACTTGCGGATGGAGTCGCCCAGCCCGCCGAGCGCTCTGGGCGTGAAGCGCCGGTTGACCAGGCCGCGGAAGGAGGCGTGCTCGGGCGGGTCCATGTGCAGGATGGAACGCGACGATGGCGGCTCGTCGCCCGGCGGGACGGCCCGCAGGGGGTCGTTGACCAGGGCGCCGCGGCCCGAGCAGAAGTGCGACGGGTCACGGCTCAGGTCCCGGATGTCGTCGTAGCGCGACACGACCCAGAAGCCCGGGCCACAGGCGTGGACCGGGTCGTTGTCCCGCCACTCGGCCAAGACCTTGAAGTAGTCGGGGCGGAGGAAGAAGAGGGGGTCACGCGGATCGAGCTCCGCGCCGGCGTCAGTGCGCTGGTCGGCCGCCACGGCGCGAGCGTACTGTGCAGCGGGCTGCGGAGCCGGATCCCAGCGGAGTGAGGAATCGAGGAGCAGGCAGCAGTGACGGCGATGCGCACCGAGGACGACTGCCTCCGCCGGGTCGGCGGCTCGTGACCTCTCCCTACCCGGCCTCGGGCGAGCACGCTCCCCTCTCGGGGCTCGACGAGTTCCTCGTCCACAACGCGCCCTACCCGGTGCGCGTCATGTGGACGCCCGACGCCCAGGCCTACGAGCGGGTGTGGTTCACCAGCCAGGACTCGGTGGGCGAGCTCCTCGTCGTCGTCGGCCTGGCCTTCTACCCCAACCTGGGCACGGCCGAGGCCTTCGCCATCGTGAACGACCGGGGCCGGCACACGACGGTCCGGGCCCACCGCAAACTGGGCCCCGACCGCATGGACATGACGCTCGGGCCCTTCTCCTTCGAGGTGGTCGAGCCCTTCCGGCAGTGGCGCCTCCGCCTCGACGCCGAGGCCGTGGCGGCCGCCCTCGGCACCGGCACAGGCACAGCCAGCACGAAAGACACCGACGCTCAAGGCGGCCTCGGCCGCGGCGCGGCGGACCGGATCGGCTTCGACATCACCTGGCTCGATACGAAGCGTCCCGTCTTCCGCCAGCTCGGCGCCGGCCTGATCGTGGGCGGCCGGGCCATGAGCCCGATCGCCGGCTACGACGGCTTCGGGCGCCAGGAGGGCTGGGTCGATGTTGCGGGCTCGCGCCACGAGCTGACGAGCGCCACCTTCCGGGGCACGCGCGACCACCACTGGGGCACCCGCGACGGCGTGGGCGGCCCGGGCCGCTTCATGGGCATGCAGCACCCCCACAGCGGCGAGTGGGTCGAGTTCGAGGACTTCGGCATCTGGGGCGACCACGTCCTCTACAACCTGGGCGATCCGCGGAAGCGCAGCGCCACGTTGCGTGAGCGCCGGCACCGCATGCGCTTCGAGCCCGACACCCACCTGCTGGTGGCGGGCGAGGTCGACCTCGTCTTCGCCGACGACTCGATCAAGACGATGACCTTCGAGCGCCTGGGCCACCAGATCGCCTTCCTGCGTTGCGGCCTCTACGGCGGACCCAACGGGGGCACGCCCGACGGCGACCTGTGGCACGGCATGGCGGTGGCCCGCGGCGACGAGACCGTCGTGCACGTGGAGACCTTCGACGTGACCGACCCGGCCGTGCGCAGCCGCCTGGCCGGCCAGGACCAGCATCACTGCCGGGTCGAGTGCGAGGGCGAGGTCACCTACGGCCTGGTCGAGCCCTACGACACCCTCTGCTACGACATCTCCAAGGCGGGCGTGCTCGGCTTCTCCCTCTTCGAGGGCTGACGCCCCGCCCGTCCGCCGGCCTCGCCCTCGGGCGGCGCACCTCTCGCCGCCGGATCGGCGGATCTGGTCCTCCGAAGTCACGCGTGATCAGGTGACGACCACTGTCGCGGCGAGAGCGATCCGGTGGTCCTTGGCCCACGGTGGTCCCAAGGTCACGCGTGGACGGTGCAGCACCGCAGCCGCTCGCTCCCCGAGGACCCTTTCGGCGTCGGCTTCGACGTCCTTGGCCTCGTAGAAATGGACGACCCAGCCGCGGGCTCGACCGAGTTCCGCCATCACCTGGCGGTACATCACGGAGTCGGCCTTGCTCTCGTAGGGCACGCGCCGCTGCACGGCAACGTCAGCGGGGAAGTCGGCGGCCCAGGCCCGGAGCGACAGCGAGACGATCGGTTCGGGCAGTGTGCTCGCCAGATCGTCGAATGCCGCATTCGTGGCCCGGACCACGGATGCCCGTACGTCGGCCACGAGCGCGGCCAGCGCAGCGTCGTCGAGGGGGTCAGCCTGACGGTGCAGGAGATGGGGGCCACCCTCGTGATGGATCGGGGCGGCCGGCAGACCGGGCTCGATCAGCTCCAACCTCCGACGGTCCAGGACCTGGTGGTCGGCCGTGGCCCTGACGGCGACGGCCCAGCCGAGGTGGTGCGCGATGCCCAGGCGCATGCCGCTCAGCCGGCCGCTGCCAGGCGGGCGAGCAGGACCCCGCCCATCGGGTTCTCGGTTCTCCTCCGGTCCCCGCTGATGCGCTGGTGCCGATCGTTGATGGCCAGTGCCCGCACCAGTGCGAACACCTCGTGCCAGTCCAGGTCCGTGAGGGCGCGACCACTGGCCTCCTCGTAACGGGCGATGGTTTCGTCGCGTCGGGGAAATCCCTCGACCCGGCACCCGAAGAGGGACTCCATCATGGACTCGAGGCCGAAGTGCCAGCCGAGGTCC
>CAWIYY010000012.1:0-1011894 GCA_963840435.1 uncultured Acidimicrobiaceae bacterium
CGCCGGGAGACGCCGATGTCGTGCGGACAGGGACAGGGACAACTTGCACATCCGGGTGTAGCCTCGATTGGAGAGTTTTGTTCGTTCCGAGGATTGTCGCGGGCCGGACGAGATTGCGAGGAGGCAGACGATGCGCGGTATCAGGACTCACCGCAGCTCTCTGCGTCAAGCGGCTGCGGTCGTCACTCTTGTGCTCGCCGGGGTTGGATGGCCCGTGGCAATCGGGGCGTCCGTCAAGCCGCTCGCACTGAGTAGCCCGCAAGTCTTTGGCTGGGGATTCAATTCGCCCCATGGCGTTTCGTCCGACGGCACTCACGTGTGGGTCGCCAATAACCTGGGTAACAGCGTGACCGAGCTGGACGCCTCCAACGGGGCGGTAGTTCAGGTGCTGGGTGGAAAGAAGTACCGTTTCGCCGGTCCCAATTCAATCTCCTCTGACGGCACCGACGTGTGGGTCGCCAACCGCACCGGCGCCTCCGTAACCGAGCTCGACGCCTCCACCGGCGCGCTGGTCAGGGTGTTGACGGGCGGGATCGGCTCGCCATACAACTTTTACTACCCCGAAAGTATCTCCTCGGATGGGACTCACGTGTGGGTCGCCACGGGTGACAACAGCGTGACCGAACTCGACGTGTCCACCGGGAATGTGGTCCAGGTACTGAAGGGCAAAGCTACGGCTTCGACAACCCTCAGGGCATCTTCTCGGATGGGAGCCACGTGTGGGTCGCCAATATCGAGACTGAATCTCCCGGCGGTAACAGTGTGACCGAACTCGACGCCTCGTCTGGCGCGCTCGCACAGGTTCTGTCCGCATCGAGCTATGGGTTCGACGAACCAGACGCCATCTCCTCCGATGGCACCGACGTCTGGGTCGCCAACGGCGCAGGGAACAGCGTGACCGAGCTGAATGCCTCGACCGGCGCGCTCATGCAGGTGTTCTCCGCGTCCAGTTATAGCTTCGACAACCCTGGCGGCATATCCTCCAACGGCACCGACGTCTGGGTCGCCAACGGCGCAGGCAACAGCGTGACCGAGCTGGATGCCTCGACCAGGCACACTCGTGCAAGTGTTGTCCACCTCCAGCTATGGCTTCGACAACCCCGGCCCCATCTCCTCCAACGGCACCGACGTCTGGGTCGCCAACGACGCGGGTAACAGCGTGACGGAGCTGGATGCCTCGACCGGCGCGCTCGCACAGGTCATCACGGGTTCGAGTTATGGATTCGACGACCCCGACGCTGTCTCGTCCGACGGCACCGATGTCTGGGTCGCCAATGGTGCGCGTAACAGCGTCACCGAACTCGACGCCTCCACCGGCGCGCTCGCACAAGTCATCACGGGTTCGAGTTATGGATTCGAGGACCCCGACGCCGTCTCGTCAGACGGCACCCATGTATGGGTCGTCAATGGCGTAGGCAACAGCGTCACCGAACTCGACGCCTCAACTGGCGCGCTCGTGCAGGTGCTAACTGCCTCAGGCTTTGACTTCGACAGTCCCGATGCTGTCTCCTCGGACGGCACCCGTGTATGGGTGGCCAATTTCGCAGGCGGCAGCGTGACCGAGCTCGACGCCTCCACCGGCGCGCTCGTCCAGGTGCTGTCAGCGTCCACCTATGACTTCTCTGTTCCCGACGCCATCTCCTCCGACGGCACCCACGTGTGGGTCACAGATAGTGGACGCAACAGAGTGACTGAGCTGAAGGCATCGACGGGCGCGCTCGTCAAGGTGCTGAAGGGCTCCACGTACCGCCTCATCCAGCCAGACGCTATCTCGTCCGACGGAACGCACGTATGGGTTGCCAACCAGCTCTCCGCTGAGGGAGCGCCTGGCGACGCGGTGATTGAAGTCGACGCCTCCACTGGGGCACCGGTCAAGGTGATCGAAGGCTCTGAGTACCGTTTCACCTACCTCACAGGTATCTCCTCCGACGGCACTCACGTGTGGGTCGCGAGTGGGGGAGGGAAGAGCGTGACGGAGCTCTCAGCCTCCACCGGGGCGCTCATCAGGGTGCTGAAGGGCCCCATGTATGGCATCGACAAGCCAGCGGCCATCTCGTCGGACGGCAACGACGTATGGGTCACGAATCCGCCAACGCAAACGGTGACAGGGCTCCCAACGTCCTGACAGGCGGTGGGAAGGGTTGGTGCCTACGTCGGGACGGGGGGTGATCCCGTGCTTCCAAGCGAACTCTCTACGATGCGGATCTCAGATTGGGAATCGTGAGCAACTCGGAAGGACGCGTCGAGGCGGAACTGATCAGGAGCAAGATCTTCCAGGCCGGGTCAGGGCGTGCCGTTCCTGACAGTGATCGATTCGGGAGGTGTCGGCGTGGTGAAGCCGGATCCTGCCTTTTTCGGGTTTGCACATCCAACGCTTAGCTTGGATTTGCCGTCCGCTGCGTGGGCGGAGGCCCGAGCCACTGTCGCGAGTGACGTGCTCAGCTAGGACTGTAGGTCGTCCCCGGGATCGGCGTTTAGCGAACGAGGCGATGGACCTCGGTGATCGTTACTTCGGGCTCGCCCAGCTTGGACAGGTCGAGTCCGCTTGCCAGAGCAACCTTGCCCAATGCTGGCATAAGCGTCGACTGGACGAACTGATCATGGGCCTCGATCGACTCCCACACATCGACACTGTGAGCACGCCCGTCCTTTTCGAAGTGAACATGCACGATTCCGCCGGGCGGGAGTTTGGCGTCGACACCCAGTTCGTCGGTGACTGCGTCCAGCACTGCCACGGTTATCTCGACCGGAAAGACATCTTCAATCAGAACCGCCATGACCGATGCACCCCTTCTCGTCCTTCTGCACATCATGGCAGACCATCCGTCGGAAGGCAGGTGCCGATGGCCTTGATCACGTCGTGGAACGTGACCGAGACGGTCCGACTTCCGCCCGCCGTGACGAACTGACGATCACGCGCGCCCAAGGGGGAGAGCCACGGGTGCTCGGTGGAGTTACTGCGGGTTGAGCGCCTCAATGACGGCGGAAAAATCGGACCAAGCTCCGCCGGTGTCGATAACTGTCGACAAGAGTGCGTCGGTGGCCGGGCCTATACGTACGTCGATCTCAGCTTGGTGGGCAAGGCCGACAGCCAAGCGCACGTCCTTGCGTGCCAGCACCGGAGTGAACCATCCCGGGTGTGCCTCGTCGAAGAGACTCTCCAACCGCATCTTGCTCGCCGGGCTGACGACGAAGCTGTCGGCAAAAAGACCCCTCAGAAGGTCGTCGGCGACGCCGTGGCCTCGGGCAGTGGCGATAGCTTCTGCCAGTGCAGCCACTCCCGTGATGAGCAACAGGTTGGAAACGATCTTCATCGTCGCCCCGGATCCGACCGGTCCGCAGTAGGTATATCCGGCGCCGAGGTCGTTCCATAGGGCATCGAGGTTGGTCACGCTGGGTGAAGGGCCGCCGATCAAAAAGCTCCCCATGCCCGCTGCCACCACAGAAGGGGAGCCCATCACCGGAGCATCGAGCACGGCGACCTCGGGAGCGACTCCCGCCACTCGGCGAACCGTGTCGGGCGAGACCGTGCTGACAATGGCCAAGGTCGCCTCCGCAGGAAGCGAATTCAGGATGCCATGTTCGCCCAGACACACGCTGAGCACGGCTTCGTCGTCGGCCAGGACCATCAAGACCACGTCGGTTTCCGCCACCGCCTGTTTGCTCGAACTCGCCTCGACGGCGCCGCTCGAGATGAGAGCGGCGGCTCGATCGGCCGTGCGGTTCCAGACGGTGACCTGATGCCCCTTTTCCAATGCACGCGCGGCGAAGGCACGGCCCATGTTTCCCATTCCGAAGACGGCAATTCGCATGAGGCCAGCCTATTGCTGCGATACCCGGCTGGCTCTCGGGTGCCGACTGACGCCGAGACGGTGACAAAGTGGCGGGATGTCCGAAGACGGCGTTGCGGTGTTGGTTCTGTGCGGTGCTGCGGGCACTGGCAAGACGGCCACACTTTGGGAAGTTGGTCATATTCTTCGTAGTCATGGCGTACGTCATGCGCTGATCGACACCGACGAACTCGACCGCATTTGGCCAACGCCCGAGACGACCGAGGCCCTGATCTCGGTCTCTCGGCGCAATCTACGGGCCATCTGGGAGACCTTCTCCGCTTTTGGGACTCGGCACCTGGTGCTGTGTGGCGTGATGGCCTCAACTGTTCAAAGTCGAGAATGGATCGAAGAAGCCATTCCCGAAGCGGCGATCACATTTGTTCGACTCTCTGCTGAACAGAGGACACGCGCCCAAAGACTGCGTGACCGAGAGATCGGAAGCGGATTTGATCAAGAGATCGAAGCCTCGGATGACGCAGCCCGATTCATCCGGGATCATGATCAGCCGGGATTACCTGTCGTCGTTACCGATGGCAGAGCGGTGCGTGACGTGGCGGTCGAAGTGCTCGGCATCGCGCAGTGGCTGGCGTAGCTCCGCGGCTGTGATTCTGCGTCTGCCCTCCTCGACGTCACGGGATCGAAGCGGGCAGTGCCACCCTGAAGTCTCCCCATTACATCGGTTGTGCAAGGTCCCCCACGCGTCTCACCCGTGTCATCGGAGCAGCATGCAATCGCCCGTGATAAAACGACGGGAAGCTGACACGCCCGTTTCACCCCTCGTACGCACCGAGCGTGTCCGACAGGGAGAACGCACATGCGATCACGTACATTCCGGGCCTGTCTGGGGCCGGCACTGGCCATACCCGTCTCGTTTGCCGTACTGGCACTCCCCGCCTCTCAAGCTCACGCGACACCCCTGGCGTCCCGGACGACGTGTAGTGCGCTGAAGGGAACCTCCGCCACGACGACTGCGAAACTGCGTGGCTGTACTGAGGCGACGACCGGTGGAGGTGGCACGATCGCAGGAACCGGCCCGAACACGGACGTCGTGACCTGGACGAACAGTGGGACGACCACGTTCACCTACACCCACGTGTTGGTGTCGAAAGATGCCTGCCCGACGGGATCTGACGAGTACAAATGGACCGGAACGGTCACAGGGAGCACGGGATCGGCCTCGGGCATCACGGGCGCCGTGAAGGCGTTGATCTGCGTCACGAACAACAGCAAAGCGAAGGCCACGCTGCTGCAAGGGACGTTCTGGACGTTCTGAGGCCCGCCAATTCATTTCGCAAGTCGGACTCGATCCAAGTGAGTCGATTGGTCGTTGCCTCGCCGTCGGTGTTCGTACCGGTCTGGACTCACGACGGTTGGAATTCAGCGAACCGTTGGGTCTGAGCGCGCGGTGCACGGTGGAGCTCAGTGGCGACGGAAGGCACGAACCCGGCTCGAGGTAACGACTGCGTCGCGCCGGATCCCGTCACGCCAGATGCAAATACAACGTCGGGTGCGGGCTGACCAGACGCTCTCTTGGCTCACACCCTGCGTGCCGTGCACAATGTCGACATGGCGCCTTCTGCCCGGCCTGGCCCGTCGTTCGACTGCCGGAGGGACAGGCATCTGAGCTGCCCCCATGCGTGGGGCAGTGGCGTCAGCTTTGTTGGGCGAGATCGCGGCTCGTTTCAGGTCATGTGCACCTGCAGGTGTCATCGCGCGTGCCCGGTGTCCCGGTCAGAGGGCATCCGCGAAGAGGACTGGCTCCGTCACTGTCGGTGTCCCGGCGCGGCGTCTCGCAAGGAAACCCACATTCGAGGGCGTGAAGATAGAGAGAAGCGGAAGGTCTTGACTGGCGAGGCGGTGGCGGAGGTCAAAGTGCTCGATCTCGAAGATCGGGAGCAGATACTGCAGGCATTTGAGAATGCCTACGAGCGACGAGGTCTCGAAATGAGCCCAGTCGAACGGCAGCTCCTGCCTGACGCGATTGAGGCCTCGCACGGCTCTCGTACCCGTCGCAACATCTTGAGCGTCAAGGTGCTCGGCCGACTTGGCACGGTTCTGGTCCGTGAGACCAGGCGGACCCTCGCAGGTGACAAAGAGGTCGACCCGGCAGAGAAGCGCTACCACGACCTGATTGACCGAGCTCGTTCGTTCGGAGACGCTGGACGCGAAGACGACGCCGCAGTGAGCGAGCTGCGAGCACTTGCCGGTGCAGAGGGAACCGAGCTGCTCGACCGGGCTGCGCAGTGGTTCTCCGTGGAGGGTGGATCCCTCATGAAAGAGTTCGACAACTGGGACCGCTCCTACCGATTGCTTCGGGCCGCCGGTGCTGACGGCATTGTCGAACCTGTCTCGGTCACGCGAGCCGAGTTCTTCAAGCAGGTCTCTTCGCTCGAAGGCGCTCCGTCCGACCTCGGCTGGGCTCGTTTGGTCGGGGTGCAACCGGCCCTCGCCGAGCTGGACGCCGAGATTCGAGCTTTGAACTCCATCCAGGAGGACCTGAATGATCGGCTGCGGTCGCTTGTTGGGCCTTCGGCATCGAACGTCCCTGATTCGATTTTGGCGACCAGAACTGCGCAGGCCGTCGCCGAGAACCATCTGGGAGTCGTTTTTCGGAACTCGAGATCCAACGGCCCCTCATAGGGCTGTCCGGGCCCCGTGAGGGCCCCCCAACTGTGCATCGGCTTCGTACGCGGCCATTGCGGCGGCAGTCTCCGTTTTCAAGCGGGCCTCAGCACCTGTCCACCGCGAGCGCGATGAGTTTCGACCCCACCGCCGGTATGTATTGACCAGTTCGCCGGAACACGCCGGGCGAACGGATCACAAGGGAGAATTCGATGTCAGACACTCGTGCGGGAGACGAGGCCGCCATCCAGGCCGTCCTGGTGGAGTCGTACAAGGCGTGGGAGGCTGGCGACGCCGACGGCATGGTTGCCAACTACACCGCGGACGCCACCGCCATCATGACCGGCTCGCTCCGCGAGAGCCGTGACGTGGTCCGCAAGAGCATGGCCCTGGCCTTCGAGGGGCCACTCAAGGGCAGCTCGACCTACAACAAGCAGCTCAGCGTCCGCTTCGTCGGCAGGGACGCCGCTATCGTCGTCAGCGAATCCGGCATCCTGTTCGCCGGCGAGTCCAAGGTTCCGGAGCCGCGTAAGGTCAACGCGACCTGGGTGTTCGAGAAGAGGGACGGCCAGTGGCTGATCGCCGCCTATCACAACAGCCCGGTGCTGGCGCCTGGGCACTAGGGGCGTGGTCGTGACGACGAAGGTAGAGGGCTTCGACCGCCTGGTCGAACCGTTCCGGACGGAGTTGCTGGCGTACTGCTACCGGATGCTCGGCTCGGCTCACGACGCCGAGGACTTGGTCCAGGACACCTACCTGAGGGCGTGGCGGGCCCGGGAGCAGTACGACGAGACCCGCAGCTCGCTGCGCACCTGGCTCTACCGGATCGCCACCAACGCCTGCCTCACCGCGTTGGAGGTGCGCCGCCGCCGACCGCTGCCGTCGGGTTCGGTCGCGGCGTCCGATCCGCTTGGACCGTTCGTCCCGGGAGAGAACGTCGCCTGGCTCCAGCCCTTGCCGGACTCGTTGCTCGACGCGGGAGATCCAGCCCGAGCCGTGATCGACCGGAGCAGCCTGCGTTTGGCGTTCGCCGCCGCCCTGCAGCACCTGTCGGCGCGTCAGCGTGGTGCGCTGATCCTGCGCGACGTGCTCAGCTTCTCGGCGTCCGAGGCCGCGGAAATCCTCGGCACCACCGCCGTGTCGGTGAACAGTTCCCTGCAGCGAGCCCGTACCCGCGTGAAGGAAGTCGGTGCGGAACAAGTCAGCGAACCGTCCGCAGTCGAGCAGCGAGCCTGGGTCGATCGCTACATGAAGGCGTTCGAGCACTCGGACGTCGAGGGTCTCAAGCGGCTGCTGACCGAGGACGTGATCATGGAGATGCCGCCGATGCTCAACTGGTTCGCCGGCCCGGGCAACTACGGCCTGTTCATGGAGTGGGTCTTCGAACAGGCCGGCACGGACTGGTATCTGTTGGCGGTCGCGGCCAACGGCCAGCCCGGGTTCGCCGCCTATCGGCGCGTTGCTGGGGTCTACCAGCTGCATACGCTCCAGATCTTCACCGTCACCGTCGATGGCATCAGCCGGAATTCGGTGTTTCAGGATCCCGAGGTCTTCGCGTCCTTCGGTCTGGCGTCCGAGCTCGACGCTGATGGAGCCGGTCAAGAACGGTGACCGTGTGTCATGGCGCAGAGGTCTGACGGCGGTGACCGCGACGTTCGGGCGCTCCGCTGCGTCCGTCGAAGGCGAGGGCAGCGACCGAGAAGCCGGCCGTGGACGATCTCTCCACTGTCCCGACGATTCAGTGGGAGCGGCGGGACAGCTCCGAGCGGTCCGTGACCGTGATCCGTCCCCGGGACAGCTGGACCAGCCCATCGTCTTGAGCCTGGCCGAGAACCCGGTTGACCGTCTGTCGGGTCGTCCCGGCCAAGGATGCGAGGTCGTCCTGGGTGAGGGGAATCGAGGGTGAGGCATAAAGCGTCGCCAGGTGGGACAGCCTTCGCAGGACCCTGGTCTCGGCGGGAAGATAGAGGGCCTCGAGAAGTGCCTGGGAGGTGGCACGGAGGCGACCGTCCAGCATTTGGGCCACGACCCTTGCCGCCGAGGGATGGTCGGCCACCAGGGTCTCGAACTCGGCCCGGGTGAAGCGTCTCGTCTCGGTTCGCTCGAGGGCAACCACGGTCGCTGACCGAAGGGAGCTCGCGCCGATCAGCGCTTGCTCTCCGAAAGCGTCGCCGGGGCCGAGGACGTCGAGGGTGACGACATCACCCGCTGGGGAGGACACCCGGACCGCCACGGTACCCATTTCAATGAGGTACACGCAGTCTCCGGCCTCACCTTCGTGGAAGATGAAACCGCCACGCGGGAAGCGTTGGCGAGTGCACCGGGCCAGGAGCGCGCGCTGGTCCGGTTCGGACAACGGGTGTAGCAGGCTCCACTCCACGTTCGCTCCTCACCGGACCGAGGTCGCCAGGGAACCGAAGTCAAATAGACCTGACCACCGACCCATGCCAGGGTCGATAACCCAAACCGCCCCGACTTGCCGATCCTAGGGGTCGGCAAGTCGGGGAGCAGCTTGGAGGAAGCATCCCGACTCCCAGCTCGCCAAGTTGACTGGGCATGTCGGGACACCCTGAGGGCGGGACCGAAACCCGCCCTCAGCGATTCCCGCCGGAAGAACCGATTACAACGCCATCCGCAGAACGTCCACGGGGGGTCTACTGGACTCGTCCACCAGGGATGGGCGCTGCTCGAAGCGCAGGGCGATCGCCTGCTCCTCGAAGGACAACTGCAGTTCGTTCAGGGAGTAGAGGTCGCTACGCATCATCCGATCCTTTCTCGTGGGCGGGAGTGTTGTGACTCCATTGTGCGCCTCCGGCGAGAATCCGTCTGTCGGCTGGGCGACAGAAGCACTGTCAGGTCGGCGACACTCCAGAGCCGAGTTGTGTCACCGCCATGTCCTCGACCTTCGGTTCGGGGATGGCCCGCTGCCCAATGACTGGGAGGCCCGACAGGCCTGGCTATCGCTCCGGGTCGCCACCGACTTTCGTCCCCTCCTGGATCACGCCAGTTCAGACGGCTGCGTGCGTGCGCTCCCCGCTCCGCCGGAGGGCGACGTCATCAGGGGTCCAGAAAGGTGTGCACCCGGTGGCCGACGACTTCAGGCCCTCTTGACGGCCGGGCCGCGTCGCATCAGGGCGAAATCTCTCCCGGTGGTGAGGGTCGCGCACCTCTCCCAGGGTCTCGCTGCGTGCCGGCACCGGTCACGACGGAGCGACGGGCTCTGCCGCAATGGCGATGACCGACTGCAAGGCGGCAACGTGTCCCGCAAACGCCTTTCTGCCGGCGTCGGTGAGGCGCACACGGACCCGCCGCCTGCGATTGGTCACCAAGCGTTCGATCGTGACATAGCCAGCGTCCTCCAGGATCGAGAACTGCTTGGACAGCGCTGAATCGGACAAGCCCAGGCGATCTCGCACGAACGAGAAGTCCGCCCAGTCGGTCGAGGCCAAGAGGGCAACGACGGACAGCCGAGTGCTGGGATGGATGATCTCGTCGAAGCGGGGCGCCGTCACGAGGCGGCAAAGCTCCGTTCGGCCCGTCGGCGAACCATGGCCATCACACTCGGCCCTCCGGCCAGCACGAGTGCGGCGACGACGACACTGGCCAGCAGTGCCGCGTGTCGGGCGCCGTCCGCGTTGGCGATCAGCGCCAGCGCGACGGTGGCAATCGTCATGACCACCAAGAAGCCGATGACGATGACCGGGACCCGGCGGCTGACCAGGTCACCGTGCACGCTCACCTGTGGTGAGCCATGCCGGCCGGACAGGATCCGCGGAGCGATCGCCGCGTGCACGGCTCCGAAGACGACCGTGCCGGCAACGGTGGCCCATGCCGGTCCGTACTGGGCCAGCACGCCGAGCACGACCCAGCCTGCGGCCAGACCGATCCAATACCACCGAGGCACGTCGATCTCCGCGATCACCTGCTGGCGGCGCCGGTCGATTGCACTCAAGGCGAGACGGGCCTCTGTCTCTGTGACCTCGTGTTCCATGTCTCGCGACTCCTTTACTTTCCTAGTTGGAAACTCTATTACTTTCCAACTAGGAAAGTCAACCGCCGCTCCGCCGAGTCGCGGTCATCAGCCGCCCTGGCCGTAGGTGGTGTCGCGCTGCTCCGTGCGCGTTGCCCCGACCGCCTTCACGGCTCGCCGGAGATCGGCGACCAGCAGGTCGACGGTGCCGGCGCTCCCGGCGTGCACCGTGGCGTGGAGCGAGTCGGGCCGATTCTGCCGGTCCAGGTACCAGCCGTCGGCGTGGAGGCGCTCGCCGACGGCGAAGATGTCGAGCGCGTCGGGAGCGCGGGCTCCGAAGGCCATCACGGTGGCCCGCGGGTCGCCCCGCACCTCGAGCCCGTCCACCGACTCGATGCCGGCGCGCAGCGTGATGGCCGCGTCGTGGGCGATCCGGGTCAGCTCGAGGTAGCCGGCGCGACCGAGGTGCATCATGGCGGCCCAGGCGGCGGCGATCGGGCCGGCGGGCCGGGTGCCGGCCATGGCGGTCGAGGCGTAGAAGCCACCCAGCCAGTCTGTGGTCACGAAGACCTGCTTGCGGGCCAGCTCGTGCGAGCGGTACAGCACCACCGACACGCCCTTCGACGCGTAGCCGTACTTGTGGACGTCGGCCGACATGGAGGTGACGCCCGGCACCCGGAAGTCGAAGGGTTGGGCGAAGCGCCCGAGCTCGGCCAGGAAGGGGAGCAGGAACCCGCCCATGCACGCATCGACGTGGCAGAGGATGCCCCGGCGTTGGGCCAGTGCGGCGATCGCGGCGATCGGGTCGACGACGCCCTGGGGGTAGGTCGGAGCCGAGCCCACCACCATGATGGTGTCGTCGGTGCAGACCGCCTCCAGCGCGGCTGCGCTCGTCGTGTAGTCGGCCTCGACCGGGACCCGGACCAGGTCGACGTCGAAGTAGTCGGCCGCCTTGGTGAAGGCGGCGTGCGCACTCTCGCCCGCCACCACCTGCGGCCGGGCGATGCCGCGCTCGCGCCCGACGTCGCGGGCCGTCTTGACGGCCTGGAGCAGGCTCTCGGTGCCACCCGAGGTCAGGTAACCCTCCACCTCCCCGCCGGCCGCCGGATCGTCGGCACCGAGCAGGCTGGCCGTGTTGGAGACGATGTCGTGCTGCATCACGCCGATACTCGGGAAGGCCAGGACGTTGAGCCCGTTCTCGGCGCTGTAGAGCGAGAGGGCGTCGGAGAGGAGCTCGTGCAGGTCGTCGCCCGCCGAGTAGACGAGGCTGAAGACGCGCCCGCCTCGCCAATCCTGATCGTCCTGCTTCATGGAGATGAGGCGTTGCATCACCTCGTCGCGGGGCAGGCCGCGCTCGGGCATCGGCGTGTACGGGAAGGCGGCGGCCATGGCCGCGTTCTTACCCCACCAGGTTGTAGAGCGCGGAGTCCCCCTGCAGGGCGATGCTGGGCCGGCCGTTCAGCCCCGAGATGGCCGTGCCCTGGGTCGTCACCCGCTGCATGCGGCGGTGGGCGTCGCCGTAGTCGGCGATGGCGTAGTGCTGGGTGGCCCGGTTGTCCCAGATCGCTACGTCGCCGACGGCCCAGTGCCAGCGCACGATGTTCTCGGGCCGGGTCACATAGGACCCGAAGATGCGGAGGAGGTCGACCGATTCGGCCGATCCGTGTCCGACCAGCCGGTGGGCGAACCCGCCGAGCAGCAGGGCGCGCTCGCCGGTCTCCGGGTGGATGCGCACCACCGGGTGCTCGGTCTCGAAGACCTGCGACACGAACGCGCTCAGGTGGGCCAGCCGTTCCTCGCCGACCTGCTCTCGCAGCTTGAGCAGGTCGACCCGGCCGTAGTCGTGGCCGTTCGAGTGCACGGCCCGCAGGCCGTCGGCCAAGGTACGCAGGTCGTCGGGGAGATCGGCGTAGGCGGCAACGGTGTTCGCCCACAGGGTGTCGCCCCCCACCTCGGGCAGGACCAGGGCCCGCAGGATTGAGAAGGCGGGCGGCCGGTCGACGAAGGTGACGTCGGTGTGCCAGTGGTTGGCCGAGCTCCCGGCCAGCGAGTCGAGGTCGAGGATGAGCTCCTCCCCGTCGACGACGGGCAGGGTCGGGTGGCCCTGGGTCAGCGGACCGAGGCGCCGGGCGAAGTCGATCTGCTCGCCCGCAGTGAGATCCTGACCGCGCACGAAGACGACCCGGTGGGCCAGCGCGGCAGCGCGCAGCTCCTGCATCTGGTCGTCGTCCGCGTGGCGCAAGTCGATGCCGGTCAGCTCGGCACCGATGCGGCCGGTCAGGCGGCGGGCGGCGATGGTGGTCGGGCGAACGTCGACGGCCATGACTCCTCCAGGTTCTCGGGAAGCGATTCTTGAGTAACGCTATCGGAGTTAGAGCGTATTGCCGGGCGGATCCGCCCGCCGCCCGTCCGGGCGCGGGTTAGCTTGACCACCGTGCGGGGGGAGCCGACGTGAAGTTCGCCGTGACGCTCGGGCGTATGCACCCCCGCATCTGGGCCGAGGCCGCCGAGGCGGCCGACGGGTTGGGCTTCGACTCCGTCTGGTTGCCCGAGCACCTGGTGTTGCCGCTGTCCATGGCCGGGTCGCCCTTCGCCGGGGCCGAGCATCCGCCCGTGCCGCCCACGACGCAGCTCTTCGACGCCGCGTCGATGCTGTCCTTCCTGGCCGCCACGACCGACCGGGTCCGGCTCGGGACCTACGTGTACCTGCTTGGCCTGCGCCACCCCTTCATCACGGCCCGGGCCTTCGCCACCCTGGACTGGCTGTCGGGCGGCCGCGCCGTGATCGGTGCCGGTGCGGGCTGGCTCGAGTCGGAGTGGCGGGCGCTCGGGGTGGACCCCGCCGTGCGGGGGGCCCGTTTCGACGAGGCCATCGGGGTGTGCCGGCGCCTGTGGTCGGAGGAGACCATCGCCCACGACGGCACGCACTTCGCGTTCGCCGAGGTGGCCTTCGAGCCCAAGCCGCCCCAGGGGCCGATCCCGATCCTCGTGGGCGGCGAATCGGCCCGGGCCCTGCGCCGGGCCGGGACGCTGGGCGACGGCTGGATCGGCATGGGGCACACGCCCGAGTCCGCCGCCGCGATGGTGGCGACCATCCGGGACCACCGGGCGGAGGCGGGCCGGCTCGACGAGCGTTTCGAGGTCGTCGTCGGGGGGACGTGCACCAGCGAGGACGACGTGGTGGCGTGGGAGGAGGCCGGGGTGGACTCCCTCATCGTGACCCCCTGGACCCGCACGGCCGAGGTGTTCGACGCCATGGCGTCGTTCGCCCAGCGCTTCCTCCAACCGGTCCCCTGAGCGGGGCCCCCGGGTGGCGACGCTCGGGAGGACGCTGCTGAGAGGAGCTACGAGCTCCAGATGATCGACTGGGGCTCCGTGTAGGCGAGCAGGCCGTAGTCGCCACCGTCGCGCCCGATGCCCGACATCTTGAACCCACCGAAGGGCGCCTCGTGGTGACGCTGTGCGGTGTTGACGCCCACGTGTCCCGCCTGCAGCTGCTTGGCCACGCGCATGGCCCGCCCGCCGTCCTTGGAGAAGACGTAGTCGTAGAGCCCGAACTCCGTGTCGTTGGCGATGGCGATGCCCTCTTCCTCGTCGTCGAAGGGGATCATCGTGATGACAGGTCCGAAGATCTCCTCGCGGGCGACGCGCATGTCGTTGTCGCCCGTGATGAGGGTCGGGGCCACGTAGAAGCCGACCGGGAGGTCGGCCGGCCGGACGCCCCCGAGCACGACCTCGCCCCCGTCTTGGCGGGCCGTCTCGATGTGCGCCTCGATGCGCCCGCGCTGGGCGGCCGAGATCACCGGCCCGATCACGGTGGCCTTGTCGGTGGGGTCGCCCACCTTGAGGAAGCCCGCCATCTGCACCAGCCCCTCGGCCACCTGGTCGAAGACGCTGCGGTGCACGACGGCCCGGGTGGGGGCGGTGCAGATCTGGCCCGAATGGAACGACCAGGTCGAGCCGATGCACCCGACCGCTCCCTTCACGTCGGCGTCGTCGAACACGACGCAGGCGCCCTTGCCGCCGAGCTCGAGCAGGGTGCGCTTCATGGTGCGGGCCGCTTTCTCGGCGATGGTGACGCCGACCTGGGTCGAGCCTGTGAAGCTCACACAGTCGACGTCGTCCGAGTCGACCAGCGCGGCCGAGGACGCCGGCGTGTTGCCGTTGACCAGATTGACCACGCCGGGAGGGAAGCCGACGTCGTTGAGGATGCGCACGAGCTCGACGATGGCCAGCGGGTCCTGCGGGGCGGGCTTGACCACCACGGTGTTGCCGGCGGCCAGCGCGGGCGCCACCTTCCCGGCCATGTTGACCATGGGGAAGTTGTAGGAGGTGATACAGGCCACCACGCCCATGGCCTGGCGGTTGACCATGGCGCTGATGATCCCGCCCGGAGCCAGCGGCGTGGCCAGGGCGGTCTGGGGCACGAACGGGGTCTGCAGGACGGCGCGCGGGTCGCGGGAGTAGCGCTCGAAGCGGTCGGCGGCCACCGGGACCTGCATGCGCGAGCCGACGGTGGCCGTGGCCCCGGTCTCGGCGATGACGAGCGGCAGCAGCTCGGCCGACTTGGCCCGGATGGCGGCCGCCGCCTCGCGCATGAGGGCGCTGCGGTCGTCCTGGGACCAGGCGGCCCAGCCCGGCTGTGCCTCGGCGGCCGCGGCGGCCGCGGCCCGCGCGTCGTCGGCGCTGGCGATCGGGGCCAGCCCCACCACCTCCTCGGTGGCGGGGTTGACGATCTCGTAGGTGCCCTCCGAGGCGTCGACCCACTTGCCCCCGATGAGGAGTTGCTGCTCGTTGCGCTGGGGGGTGTCGGCCATGGGTGCTCCTCGAGGGGGTCGTGGCGGGGTGGTCGCCGGCGGATCTGACGCCGCGTCACATTCAACCCCGCGCCGCGCCGGGTCGCCAAAAGCGCCAGCTGGAGGCGGTTCGAGGCGGCACCCCCGGGGCGGCCGGGTCCCGGCCCGACGGGGCGGCCGGCCACCAGGGCAGGGGCAGGCTGAGCCGGGGCTGAACCCCAGCCCAACGGCCCATCAATTCGCCCGTGGGTGTGACTTAGGTCACTTCGCAAGGGGATGGAACAGGTGCGAGTCTCTACGTTGTCAAGGTCCGTGGGGGATGAACGGAGTCTGGTCATGAGTCGGCCTGCCGAGCACGTCCCCCCCGCGTCGCGTCCCCTTCCCGGTCCGGGCAGGGCCACCGCGGCCATGTCCGGCATCGTGGGCGACGCCATCCTGGGCAGCGCCGACGTCTCCCGGGCCCGGGAGCACCACCGCATCGCCCGACTGCGCCGGTTGGTGGCTCTGCTCAGCCTCGTGCTCGGTTGGGTGGTCATCCGCTCCATGACCGGGCACAGCGTGCTGCCCTCGGTCCACCTGCCGCACTGGCTGGGCACGATGCTGCCCATCCTCCTGATCGTCGCGATGCTCGGGGCCGTCATGGCCATCCCGTTCCTCGGCGCCGGTCGCTCACCGCATACCTTGATCCGCCCGGGCGAGACCGAGGTCGGGCTCGAGGACCTGGTCGGGATCGACGGGATCAAGACCGAGGTCGTGCGCTCCATCAACCTCTTCCTGGCCCACCAGACCTTCCGCGACACCATGGGTGGTTCGGCCCGGCGCGGCATCCTCTTCGAGGGTCCGCCCGGCACCGGCAAGACCTTCGTGGCCAAGGCCATGGCCAAGGAGGCCAACGTCCCCTTCCTCTTCGTGTCCGCCTCGGCCTTCCAGTCGATGTACTACGGGCAGACCAATCGCAAGATCCGCTCCTTCTTCAAGCAGCTGCGCAAGCACGCCCGCCAGGAAGGCGGAGCGATCGGCTTCATCGAGGAGATCGACGCCATCGGCGCGTCGCGGCGCGGCATGGGCTCCAGCGGCGGCACCGAAGGCGTCAGCGGCGTGGTCAACGAGCTGCTGGTGCAGCTGCAATCCTTCGACCAGCCGACCCGGGGGCAGCGGTTCGCCACGGCCTGGATCGACATCGTCAACCGCTACCTGCCCGACGGGGCCAAGCTGCGCAAGCCCGCCATCGTCCCGGCCAACGTGCTCGTGGTGGGCGCGACCAACCGCAAGGACGACCTCGACGCCGCGCTCATCCGGCCCGGGCGTTTCGACCGTTCGATCTACTTCGGCCTGCCCGGCCGGCGGGCCCGGGCCGATATCGTCGCCTACTACCTCGGCAAGAAGGCCCACGGGGCGGATCTCGACGAGCAGGGCGCGGTCGACATCGTGGCTGGCATGACCTTCGGCTACTCCCCGGCCGCGCTGGAGCGCTTGATGGACGAGTCGCTCGTCATGGCGCTGACCCACGGCCGCTCGGCCATGACGATGTCCGACGTGGCCGAGGCCAAGATGCTGGTCGAGCTCGGCGTGACCGACGAGACCATCTACACGCCCGACGAGCGCGACCGGGTGGCGACCCACGAGGCCGGCCACGCCACGGTGGCCTACTTCGTGGGCCAGACCCGACAGCTCGACGTGCTCTCCATCGTCAAGCGGCGTGACTCGCTCGGGTTGCTGCAGCACTCCGAGACCGAGGAGCGCTTCACCAAGAGCACCGAGGAGATGCACGCGCTGCTCCAGATCGCCATGGGCGGCATGGTGGCCGAGGAGCGCTGGTTCGACGAGGTGTCGACCGGTCCCGCCTCCGACCTGGCGGCGGCCACGGCGATCGGTGCGCAGATGATCGGAGCCTGCGGCATGGGCAACTCGCTGATCTCGGTGGCGGCGGCGGGCCACGGGTACGGCGACGGCAACCTGGTCGACAAGGTGCTGGGCGACCGCGCCGCCCGGGCGGAGCTCGATGCGCTGCTGATGGGATCGTGCGATTCGGCCAAGGCCATCGTGGACACGCACCCAGAGGTGGTCGAGGCGCTGCGCGACGCGCTGCTCGACTGCGACGAGCTGGTCGGCTCGGAGATCACCGACGTGATCGAGGCCGCGCTCGAGGCACTCGAGGTCGGCCCCATCGCCCAGCTGCGCCGCCCGGCCGGGCCGATCCCGGCCGGCAGCGGGGTGCGGGCCTGAGCCGGCGGATCAGGGCGGCGCCGGCGGTCCCGACCCGGTCCGGCCGCCCAACACGCGCAGCACGAGTCGGCCGATCGGGCCCGGCGGGCGGGCGCGCCGGGCCGCCTCGGCCTCTTTCTCCCGGTCCGCCGTGAGTGGGCCGCCCAGCCGCCAGTAGCGCCGCCCGCCGCCGGTGTACTTCACGTACTTGGGCACCGGAGGGAGCGGGCGCTTGGGCTTGCGCTGCCTCGGCTTGCTCACCGGCTCAGTCTGGCGGCCGCCACGTCGATTGTCACCCTCTGGCCCGGCCGCCTCGTCCCGCTGACGGGACGGCGGCGCTGACCCTGTTGCGCGACTCCCGCTATTTCACCCAGTCCGCGTTCTTGCCGATGACTCTGGCGGGGTTGCCGGCAACGACCGTCCGCTCCGGCACATCTCTCGTGACGACGCTGTTCGCGCCAACGACTGCGCC
Organism: uncultured Acidimicrobiaceae bacterium; assembly: GCA_963840435.1. GTDB lineage: Bacteria > Actinomycetota > Acidimicrobiia > Acidimicrobiales > RAAP-2 > Bog-473. Next base: position 17,899 of record CAWIYY010000012.1, read on the forward strand.
CGAGGCGATCGTCACGCCCGACAGAACCAGGGCGCCCGTACCGACCCAGACGCGGTCGCCGACAGTGATCGGCGCCGACCACGGCCGCGGCACGCCATCGATGGTGAGATCGTGGGAATTCCCATCGAGAATGTTCGTATTCCACGAAATGGCGCAGTCCTTGCCGATTGCGATGCGCTCGAAGCAGGTCACCGTCGAGTTGCAGTGGATGTAGGAACGATCGCCCATTTCAAAGTGGGCGCCCTCGCTCACCACGACTTTCGTCCCGCTCATGAGTTCGACCCGGCCCCGGACAGACCAGCGCGCGTTGCGTCTGAGGATCACCCAACATGGCGCCGGAGCCAACCGGTCCTCACCGATGAGCAACCGAGAGCCAGGTTCGAACTCGATCCGGGCGCCGCGCTCGATGCGGACGCGACTTCCTCGGCCGAGGATGCACCAGCCGTGGTGGCGAAGGCTGAGGTGTGCAGAACGGAGGAGCGAGATGTTCCGCACCTTCTTGGCCACCGAGAGCCAGTTCGACATGGCAAGAGGAGCCCTGGGCGTCACAACGAATACGCAAGGGTCCGGAACTCCCACCCCCCCACCGTCGATGACCCTGGTCAATCGGGGTCGATGCGGGCCCTCAGTCGCTCAAATGCGCGATGTCGTTGTAGCCGCGCAGCACCCAGCGCTCCTCGGTCACCACCAGCTTGGAGATCGACGCGTTGTCCGCCCCGAGGAAGGCGAAGGGGGCGGAGCTGGTGGCCTGGGCCAGAAGCTCGCCGATGGCCGCCCCGTGGCTGAACACCACGACCAGCCCGCCGGGGTGGGCGGCCACGATGCGCTCGACGGCCCGGCGCAGGCGACCGCCGAAGACCTCTCGTGACTCGGCCCCGGGCACCAGGTCCCAGCGCTGCTCGCGGATGACGGCGCGCATGGTGGGATCGTCGTCGGCCGCCTTCTGGCGCAGGAGCCCGCCCTCCCAGTCGCCGAGGAACACCTCGCGCAGATCGGCGTCCACCACGGGCTGCTGGCCGGTGCGCGACACCAAGGGCGCGGCCGTCTGCGCGGTGCGGCGCAGCGTGCTCACGTAGATGGCGTCGAAGGGCACGGTGGCCAGGCGCAGCGCCACCTGCTCGGCCTGTTGGCGCCCCACCTCGGAGAGCGGCGGGTCGCCCTGCCCCTCGACCAGCTCGAACGTCTCACCTTCGACGGCGTCGGCCGAGGCGCCGTGGCGCACCATGAGCAACTCGGTGGAACCGGGCGGGCCGACGTAGGGGCGCTGGCTGAACGATCGCGGCGGCGTGGTCACGGTCGCCGAGTGTACGGACGCTCAGCGTGGGCGCGGCAGCTCCGGCGGTTCGTTCGTGTCCTCGACCACCTCGGCGTCGATGATGTTCGGATCGTCGTCGCTGCCGGCCGGTCCACCGTTGCTGCCGGGGTCGGGCCAGCCGGCCGGCCCGGCCGGCCCACCCGGGCCGGTGCGGAAGGTGGCGAAGAAGGCGCCGGGCCCCTGGCTGAAGTTCATCTGGAAGGGGTTGGTGGCCGGGGGACCGAGCTGGGACCACAGCGGCTGGGCCCGGCGCTGCACCACCGCCGTCTGCACGCCGAGGGTGAGGCCGAGATAGAGGAGGAAGCTCGAGGCGACGAGGCCCGACCCGTCGTGGGCGTGGGCGCCGAAGGCGTCACCGGCGAAGTGCACGGCCAACGAGATCAGCCAGAGCACCATGGTCACGGCAGTGCCCTGGCGCAGCACCCAGTTGCCGGCCGCCCAGATGCGCACCGTGAGGCCGCGCAGGATGCCGAGGCCCACCGCGCCGAAGAGCAGGGTGCCGAGCACCCAGGCCCAGGCCGAACCGGCGATGTGGTGATGGTCGTTGCTGTAGCCCACCAGTTCGAACAGACCGATGACGCCGATGATCACGGGCAGGCCGAGGCGGATGACGCGGGGGACGGGGCGGACGGCGACCTGGCGCAGCAGCACCAGGATGAGCAGGACGGCCCCGATGAAGACGGAGAACGCTGACATAGCCCATCCAGCCTACGGTCGCGGCCGCCTCATTGCGTCAGCAGGGGGCCCACCTCGGCCCCGAAGCGGGCCGTCTGGTCGCAGAACTCGTCTGCCGAGCGCGCCATGAACCGCACCTGGAGGTGGTTCACCCCCATGGCCACCAGCTCGCGCAGCGAGGAGGCCACCTCCTCCGCCCCGCCGCTGAGCACCCAGCCCGGCAGGTCCCAACCCGACCCGCCCGGCGTCAGGTAGATGGGCTCGACGATGGTGCCGATGTCGAGCGGCGCCCCGCCCCGCAGCTCGTCGCGCAGCGCCCGGAGCCGGGCGATCTGGCCCGGCAGGTCGCGCCGGCGCGTGCCCTGGGGCAACCAGCCGTCGCCGAAGGCCGCGGTGCGCCGGATGGCGGCGGGCGATGATCCGCCGATCCAGATGGGCGGGCGCGGCGTGCGGGCCGGGCGCGGCGCCACGCCCATGTCGCGGGCGGCGAAGCGCGGCCCCGGCAGCGTCGGGAACTCCTCGGTGAAGCAGCGGGCCAGTGCGGAGACGGCCTCGTCGGTGTGGCGGCCCCGCTCGTCGAAGTCGCCGGTGAGGAGCTCGTACTCCTCGGGCACGTGGCCGGCGCCCACCCCGACGATGAGGCGGCCGCCCGAGAGGAGATCGAGGGTCGAGAGCTCCTTGGCGGCGCGGAGCGGGTGGCGCTGGGCCAGGATCAGCACGTGCGAGAGCAGGTGGGTGCGCGTCGTCTGCGCGGCCAGCCAGGCCAGGGTGGCCGTGGTGTCGTACCAGATGGTGCCCATGGCGTCGGCCAGGCGGCGGGGGATGGCGGTGTGGTCGCACACCCCGACGTAGAAGAACCCGGCGTCGTCGGCGGCGCGGGCGATGCGGGCCAGCTCGTCGGGCCCCGAGTCCTTCTCCCAGTCGGCCACGTAGAGCGTGGACTGGGACTGGATGGGCAGCTGCATGCCGTAGACGACCGTGCCCTCGGGCACGGCCCGCACGACGTCGGCGGGGACGAGGGAGAGATCGGTCATGACGTGTCCTCCGTTCGGCTGCTGCTGCGACCCATGCTGGTTCAGGCGTCGGCGGCCAGGGCGGCCGCCCGCTCGGCCGGCGCGCCGAACGTGGTGGCCAGCAGGCGGGAGCGCTTGAGGTGCAGGTGCAGCGGCACCTCCCAGGTGAAGCCCATGCCCCCGTGCACCTGAATGGCGGTGCGGGCGTTGGTGACGGCGGCCTCGTCGGCCAGCACCTTGGCCCCCGACACGCTGCGCTCGAGCAGCTGGGCCGGGCTGGAGCCGGCCCCGGCCGCCTCCGACGCCGCGACGTCGGGCGCGTCGGCCAGGCAGGCCGCGGCGTGGACCGCGGCCCGGGCCACCTCGGCCCGCACCAGCATGTCGGCGCACAGGTGCTTGATGGCCTGGAAGCTGCCGATCGGCTTGCCGAACTGGTGCCGCTCCTTGGCGTAGGCCACGGCCAGGTCGAGCACCGCGGCGGCGTGACCGATCTGGAGCGCGGCCGTGAGCAGGGTGCCGGTGCGCCAGAGATCGCGGCCGTCGTCGGCCAGGGCGCCACCGAAGGGGAGTGTGTCGAGGCGCCACAGCGGGGTGAGCGGGTCCAGCGGGTGGGCCAGCCGGTGCCCCCCGCCGCTGGGCGCGGGGTCCAGCAGCTGGGGCGGCCCGTCGGCGGCCAGGACGAGCAGCGCATCGAGGGTGCCCAGGTGCTCGACCAGCACCGGGCCGGGCCGGCCGGCGCAGAGCGCCCCGACCTGGACGCTCCCCTCGGCCGCCCCGTCGACCGCGCCCGCCACCGCGGCGAGGAAGGTCCCGACCAGCGGGCCGGGGACGAGGGCCCGGCCCAGCTCTTCGAAGACCACCGCGGCGTCGGCCAGCCCCAGACCGGTGCCGGCGGGCTCGGGCACGGTGAGGGAGAAGACCCCGGTCTCGCCCAGGGCGGACCACTCCGCCGCCTCGATCACCCGCTCGGCGCCCTCGCGGGCCCGGACGCGCTCGAGGGGGAGGCGCCCGGCCACCAGCGAACGGATGCCCTCGGCCAGCTGGCGCTGGTCGTCGCCGACGCGGAAGTCCATCAGCGCGCCTTGGGCAGGCCGAGGATGCGCTCGGCCACGATGTTGCGCTGCACCTGCGAGGTGCCCGCGGCGATGGTGAGCGAGATCGACTTGAACCAGTTGTGCACCTGCTCCGCGTTGTCGAGCGGTGTGCCGTCGAGGCCCTCGAGCGGGTCGGCGCACAGAGCGGCGCGGTCGAGCACCTCCATGCCGAGGTCGCCCAGGGCCTGCGCGTGCTCGGAGAAGGAGAGCTTGAACACGGAGCCGCCGATGCCCGGAATGCCGGTCTGGGCCGCCTCGGACACGTTGCGCTTGGTCAGGGCCCACAGCGCGTCGAAGGCGGCCACCAGGTGCCCGAAGCGCCGGGCCAGCCCCTCGTCTCCCAGGAGCCCGAGCCGGTTGGCCACGGCGCGCAGCTCGCCGAGCAGGCGCACGCACTCGAGCAGCTCGCCCACGAAGGCGGTGCCGCGCTCGAACGACAGCGTGACCATGGTGACCCGCCACCCGTCGTTCTCGTCGCCCACCCGGTTGGCCACCGGGATGGGCACCTCGTTGAGGAAGAGCTCGGCGAACTCGGTCGTCCCTTCGATGGTGCGCAGTGGCCGGATCTCTATCCCGGGCGCGTCCATGGGCATGATGAGCCAGGTGATGCCGCGGTTGCCCGGCTCACCCGTGCGCACCAGCAGCTCGCAGAAGTCCGCCACCTCGGCGTGCGAGGTCCAGATCTTCGACCCTGTGACCACGTAGTCGTCCCCGTCGCGCACGGCCCGGGTGCGCAGCGAGGCCAGGTCGCTCCCGGCGTCGGGCTCGCTGAAGCCCTGGCACCACACCTCCTCGCCCTTGAGGATGGTGGGCAGGTAGCGCGCCTTCTGCTCCGCGCTGCCCTCGGCGATCACCGTCGGACCGGCGTGCAGCAGACCCACGAAGTTCACGCCGACGTAGGGCGCTCCGGCGCGCTCGCACTCCTCCTTGAAGATGAGCTGCTCCACCGGCGACGCGCCGCGGCCGCCACCCTCGGACGGCCAGTCCACCCCGGCGTAGCCGGCGTCGAAGAGGAGGCGTTGCCAGCGCAGGTCGTAGGCGCGCCGGGCCGGCCAGTCGTCGTGCGGCGGCGGCGCGCCCACTCCGGGCAGCGTGCTGGTGAGCCACGCCCGCAGCTCGTCACGGAACGCCTGCTCGGACGCGGTGTAGCGAAGGTCCATGCGTCAGGCTGCCGCAGCGGAAGCCGGGCTCAGGCGACGAAGTCGAGGCCGAAGAGCTTGATGGCGTTCCCCCGTACGATCTTGCGCCTCTGCTCGTCGGTCAGGTCGGCCATCTGCTTCTCGGCGATCTGGCGGGTGTGCGGCCACGTCGAGTCCGAGTGCGGGTAGTCGGACTCGTAGGTGATGTTGTCCACCCCGATCTCGTCGACCGACTTGAGCCCGTGGGCGTCGTCGAAGAAGCAGCCCCACACGTGGTCCTTGAAGTAGCTCGAGGGCTTCTCCGGCACAATGTCGGCCACGCCGCCCCAGCCCCGATTGTCCTCCCACACCCGGTCGGCCCGCTCCAAGATGTAGGGGATCCAGCCGATCTGTCCCTCCGAGTAGGCCACCTTGAGCTCGGGGATGCGCACGAAGACGCCGCTGAAGAGGAAGTCGACCAGCGAGAAGGTGGCGTTGGTGTGCGTGAGGGTCGAGCCCACCGCCGGTGGCGCGTCGGCCGAGGTCGACGGCATCTTCGAGGACGACCCGATGTGCATGTTGACGATCGTCTGCGTCTCGGCACAGGCCCGGAAGAAGGGATCCCAGTAGTGGTCGGGGTCGTGCACGCTGGGCAGCCCGAGGAAGGGCGGGATCTCGCTGAAGCACACGGCGCGCACACCTCGCTCGGCGTTGCGCCGCACCTCGGCCGCGGCCAGCTCGGCGTCCCACAGCGGGATGAGGGTGAGCGGGATCAGGCGGCCGCCTGCGTCACCGCACCACTCGTCGACCATCCAGTCGTTGTAGGCCTTGACGCAGAGCAGCCCGAGCTCCTTGTCCTTGGCCTCGGTGAAGGTCTGCCCGCAGAAGCGGGGAAAGGTCGGGAAGCACAGGGCCGCCTCGATGTGGTTGGCGTCCATGTCCTCGAGCCGGGGCTTCACCTCGTAGGAGCCGGGCCGCATGTCCTCGTAGGTGACGCCCTTCATGGTCACCTCGTCGCGCGGCACCCCGACGGCGGAGTCGACCCGGAGCAGCGGACGCTTGAGGTCCTCGTAGTACCACCAGTCCACCGGGATGCTTCCCGCGCCTTCCTTGACCTTGAGCGCCCCGCCGCGGAACTCGACCTCGGGCATGGGTGCCCGCACCACCCGCGGGCCGACCTCGAGGTACTTGGAGGGCAGACGGTCCTGCCACACGTTGGGCGGTTCGACCACGTGGTCATCGACCGAGATGATCATCGGCAGGGGCTCGGGCATGAGAATTGAGCGTAGCCCGGACCTGACGGAGCGTCAGAAACGCCCGAACGGGCGTCGGCTCAGGCCAACACCTCGTCGAACAGGTCGAGCATGGCCTGCCAGGAGCGCCGGTGCGTGGGCTCGTGGTAACGGATGCCGGGCATGCCGACCGCCTCGGCCCCGGGCCGGGTGAACGAGTGCTCGGCCCCGCCGTAGACGTTGAGCATCCAGTCCACGCCGCCCGCCGTCATTTCCTCCTCGAAGGCCCGGCGCTGCTCGTTGGGCACGATGGGGTCGTCCGCCCCGATGAGGGCGAGCACGGTGCCCGTGATGTTGGCCGCGTCCTGGGGGCGGGCGGTGCCGAGGCCGGCGTGGAAGCCCACGGCCGCCTTCAGGTCGGCCCCGCTGCGCGCCAGCTCGAAGGACATGGTGCCGCCGAAGCAGAAGCCGATGGCGGCCAGGCGGGCGCCGTCGGTGCGCGGCTCGGCGCAGAGGATGTCCAGGCCGGCCTGGGCCACGGCGCGCGTGCGCAGCGGATCGGCGTGGTAGGCGCCGATGCGGCCCATCATCTCGTCCCGGTCGGTCAGCGGCTTCCCACCGCCGTGGTAGTCGAGCGCGAAGGCGACGTAGCCCAGCTCGGCCAGCCGCGTCGCCATGCCCCGCCCGTGGTCGTCGAGGCCGGGTCCCTCGTGGCAGACCAGGACGCCGGGGCGCTGGTCGGAGCCGTCGGGCAGGGCCAGCGTGCCGACCATCGTGCGCTCGTCGGCTTGGTAGGAGATGTCTCGGGTGGTCACCATGCCCGAACGGTAGTCGTGCCGGGCGCACGCCATACTGGGCCCGATGCGCGGGAGACGAGTCCGGTGCCTGCAGCTGGCCGGCACCGCGGCTGCCTTGGCGGTGCTGCTGGCGTCGTGCAGTTCGAGCCCGTCGTCACCGAGCACAGGGTCGAAGGGATCGGGCCACGCGACGACCACCGACGCCGCCTCGGCCACCACCGCGCCGGCCACATCCTCGACCCTGGCCCCCGTCGCCACCTCGGGCCCGCTCACGCCGGGCGCGCCGATAGAGCTGCCGTTCAGTGCCGGCGCGGTGACGGCGACCGAGAGCCCCGACGGAGCCGTGTTCGTCTCGCCGCAGGACCCGACCAGCCCCGCGCCCACGGTGACATGGGTCGTCGACGGCAACGGCCCGGCCGAAATCGCCGAGCACGTCTCGGGCGGCGTGGCCGCACTGGCCGCCGACGGCACCAACTTCTATGTGGCCACCTACAGCAACGTGTTCGCCTTCGACCGGGCCAGCGGGAACCAGAGCGGTCAGTGGAACATGCCGGCGTTCGGCGGGACCGACGCCGTCGTCAACGATCTCGTCTCCATGACGGCGGCCGGCGGCAACGTGTACGTCTCCATCGCGCAGGTGAACATGGTGCGCGTCTACCGCATCGAGCCGGCGTCGTCGGCCGCACCGCACCTGCTGCTCACCGCGTTGAGCGCGGCGATCGGGAGCGACGGCACCATCTACTACGAGAGCGCCGACCACCATCTGGACGCGCTGCACCCCGACGGCAGTACGACGCAGGGTCCGGCACTGGTCGACAAGCCGAACGGGCTGGGCGGGGGCGTGCAGGACATCGATACGGTGGCCGGCGGCTACGTCTGGGTCTCCGAGCCGGCGGGCCAGGGGCTCGATGCCGGCTACACCACCTACGCCGCCGCCACGCTGGCCGAGGCGGGGACCTTCAGCGGTTCGGTGACCGACATGGTGGCCGACACGGCGGCGGGGCCGCTCGTGCTGGAGCAGGGCGCCGCGGCGGGGAGCGCCTGCCCACAGGGGTCGTCGCCCACCAGCTGTCTCTTCCGCATCGACCAACAGGGTGCGACCACCGACCCCGTTCCGGTCGGTGCCGCCGTCTCGCTGCTCGGCCCGGGCCCGGCCGTCGTCGCCTCGGACACGACGACCGGCCAATTCGAACTCGTGCGACTCTCGTAGAAGCCCCGGTGCGTGGCAGCGAGGTGCCGCAGCGCGCGGACCCGCTCAATAGTGCATGGAGGCGCCACCGTTGGGGCTGATCATCTGGCCGGTGACGTAGCTGCTGGCGTCCGAAGCGAGATACAGCACGCAATAGGCGATGTCGGCCGTGAGCCCGACCCGGCGCAGCGGCACGGCGCGGGCCATCGGGGAGAGCACCGCCTCCTTCATCGCCTCGTCGACCGTCCCGTCCTCCTTCGTGTAGTAGCGCGCCGTCATGTTGGTCGGCACGAAACCCGGCGCCACCGAGTTCACCCGCACCCCGCGCCTGCCCACCTCGACCGCCATCGACTGGGTCAGCTGGGCCACCCCGGCCTTGCAGATCGCGTAAGGCCCGATGCCGGGGGAGGGGGCCAGCACGGCCGTCGAGGACATGTTGACGATGGAACCGCCGCCCTGGGCCACCATCACCTTCCCGGCGGCCTGACATCCGTAGAGGACGCCCTTGAGGTTCACCCCGAGGATGCGGTCGAACTCGTCGGGATCGACGTCGATGATGGAACTGTCGATCATGACGCCGGCGATGTTGCACATCACGTGCAGCCCGCCGTGGCGTGCGGTGACGTGCCCGACCAGGGTCTCGACGTCGTCCTTGCGCGACACGTCGATCTGCGCGCTCTCCGCCTTGCCGTGCTCGCCCAGGATCGCCCGCGCCGTCTCCGCCGCGCGATCGGCGTCGATGTCGGCGCACACGACCACCGCCCCGGCTCCGGCCAGCACCTCGGCACTGGCGCGGCCGATGCCGCTGCCGGCCCCGGTGACCAGGGCTACCCGGCCGGTCAGATCGAACGCGTGCTGCACACTCCCCGCGGTTTCCATGGGGCGGCACCATACCGGAGCCGCTCGCGGTGGCCCCGGGCGAGTACGCCGGATGGCGCCGGCTCAGGACGGCACGACGCGCCGCTCGTCTTGGTTTCGGCGGAGGAATTCCAACAGCGCGTCCATCCGGAGTGGCATGGCGACGTTGGCGCGCCGTCCGTTCCCGCAACGCCGTAGGCGGTGACCGCCGGCGCACCGCACAACATCGGGTCACCGAGCCCGAGCGGACGGCATCCGCAGTGTTGGCCTTCCTGGCCGGCGACGCGTGACAGCGGGCGCCGACCGAGTCAGGCGGTGACGCCTTCGATGGCCAGGAGTGTCCGCTTCAAGGGCAGACCGCCGCCGTAGCCGCCGATGCCGTTGCTGGCCAGGACCCGGTGGCAGGGCACGATGATCGGAATCGGGTTGCGCCCGTTGGCCTGGCCCACGGCACGCGGGCCGTTGGGGCGCCCGACCCGGCGGGCCAGCTCGCCGTAGCTGATGGTCTCCCCGTAGGGAATGCGGGACAGCTCGGCCCAGACCTGGCGCTGGAAATCGGTGCCGTCGAGCTCCATCGGCACGTCGAAGTCGGTGCGTTCGCCGGCGAAGTACTCCTCGAGCTGGGTCGCGGTCTCTTGCAACACCGGCGGGACGTCATCGACGTCGCGCCGACCGCGCCGGGACTCGCGGGGCAACCAGACCCCGATGAGGAGATCGCCGTCGCACTCGAGGACCAGGCGGCCAATGGGGGAGTCGAAGGGAATGGTGGCGGTGGTCGTGGTGGTGGTGGTCATGCGGCTCGTCCTTTCAGACGTCGGGTGGGGAGGCGAGGGGTGGCGGCGGCGGGGAGCGCCCAGAGGTGGGCCATGGCGTAGCTCCGCCACGGCCGCCAGGCTTCCGCGTGGGCGACAAGTCGGCCCGGGTCCTCGGGCAGGCCGCGGGCGGCGGCGCCCCGACGGATGCCGAGGTCCGTCGGCATGAACGCGTCGGGGTCGCGCAGGGCTCGCATGGCCACGTACTCGGCGGTCCAGGGACCGACGCCGGGCAGCGCGACGAGCGAGCGGCGCAATTCGGCGGGGTCGGCACCAGCGTCGAGTACGACCTCGCCGTTCTCCACCGCGCGGGCCAGCGCGCCGAGGGCGCGCCGCCGGCCGGCGGGCATGGCGAAGGCGCCGGGCACCTTCTCGGCCAGCCGGGCCAGCGCCACCGGGGTCGGGAACAGGTGGGTGACCCCACCCTCTGCGTCCGGCAGCGGCTCGCCCGCGGCCAGGACCAATCGGCCGGCCACGGTGCGCGCTCCGGCCACCGAGACCTGCTGGCCGATGACGGCGCGCACCGCCAGCTCGAAGGGGTCGACGGCGCCGGGCACTCGCCGCCCCGGGTTGGCCGCGACCAGAGGGCCGACCGCCGGGTCGGCCTGCAGCGCCTCCCACACGGCGACGGGGTCGGCGTCGAGGTCGAGCAGTTGCCGGCAGCGAGAGACCGCAGTGGTCAGGTCGCGCAGGTCGGACAGCACCAACGCACCCTCGACATAGGCCGGGCCGGCCTCGTCGGTGGTCTCGGGGGCCGACAGCGAGACGACGGCGTGACCGTGGGGGAGCCGGAGGCTGCGCCGGTACGTCCCCTCGGCGCAGGTCTCGACGGCAGGCAGGGTGCGGGCGGAGAGGAAGTCGAGCACCGAGGCCGGGTCGAAGGGACGCCGGCACGGGAGGCGCAGCGCGATGGTCTGGCCCGACGACCCGTCACGGAGCGCCCGCCGCCCGATCGTCGTCCTGGCGGCGCGGGTCCGCAGGCCGCTCGGCGTGTCGGCGAAGATCTGACGCACGGTGTCGTTGCACTGGCGCACACTGGCGAACCCGGCCGCGAACGCGATCTGCGTCACGGGGAGGGCGGTCGTCTCCAGCAAGATGCGGGCGGTCTGGCTGCGCTGGGCGCGGGCCAAGGCCAACGGCCCGGTACCCACCTCGGCGGTGACCAGGCGGTTGAGTTGGCGGGTGCTGTAGCCGAGGCGCCGGGCCAGACCCTCGACGCCCTCGCGGTCGACGATGCCGTCGCGGATGAGGCGCATGGCGCGCGCCACCACGTCGGCCCGCACGTTCCACTCGGGTGAGCCGGGCGTGGCGTCGGGCCGGCAGCGCAGGCAGGCCCGGAAGCCAGCCTGCTGGGCGGCGGCCGCCGTGGGGTAGAAGCGCATGTTCTGCCGCTTGGGGGTGCGGGCCGGGCAGCTGGGCCGGCAGTAGATCCCGGTGGAGGTGACGGCGCAGAAGAACCAGCCGTCGAAGCGGGCGTCCTTGCTCTGCGCGGCCTGGTAGCAGCGGTCCGGGTCCTCGATCACGCCCCCAGGTTGGCACGGGGCTGTGCCGTTTACTGGCGGAAATCGGACATCACGGTTTGCGGGGCAGCTGGGTCGGTCAGCTGGGTCGGTCAGCTGGCCAATGCGGCGGCGAGCACGAGGCGCCGGTGCGTGGCGGCGTCGCCCCAGGCCCGGGACAGGGCCCAGGTCTGCTTCAAGAAGAAGTGCAGGTCGCACTCCCAGGTGTAGCCGATGGCGCCGTGCACCTGGAGGGCGACGCGGGCGGCCAGCTCGGCGGCGTCCGAGGCCATCGCCTTGGCCATCGACGCGTCGTGCGAAAGGGTCGGCTGGGCGGTGGCCAGCGACCAGGCCGCCCGGTAGGTGGCGGGCCGGGCGAACTCGAGGGCGACCCGGGCGTCGGCCAGGTGGTGCTTGACCGCCTGGAAGCTCCCGATGGGCTTGCCGAACTGGTGGCGTTCCTTGGCGTAGGCGGCGGCCATGGCCACCATCCGGTCGGCCAGCCCGACCAGCAGCGCGGCGGTGCCGGCCGCGGCGCGATCGGCCAGGAGTGCCACCGCCGCCTCGGCCGCCACGCCGTAGGCCAGCAGCGTGTCCGCCGCGAGGGGCCAGTGCACGGTCGACAGGTCCCGGGCCGCACTGAGCGCCGGCGTCGCCTCCGCCCTGCATGTGGCGGCGGGGACGGCGTGGAGCTGCCAACCCGAGTCGTCGTCCCGGCAGGCCAGCACGAGCAGGTCGGCGTCGCGGGCGCCCACGACGCGTGGCGTGCGCAGCATGCCGTCGGCGGACACCACGCTCGGCGAGCGGACGCCGTTCGCGGTCACGTCGATGCCCCCCACTGCGAAGATGGCGTCGTCCTGGACCAGGGCGGCCAGCGCGGCGATGGCGGACGGCTCGGGGACCAGGGCGGCCAGGGTGGGCGCGGCCAGGGCGGCCGTCTCCAGCAGAGGTTCGGGCAGGCAGGCCCGCCCCGCCTCCTCGAGCACCCCGACCAGGTCGACGTCGCCCAGGCCCAATCCGCCGACGGCCTCGGGGACCACCAGCGCCGGGGCACCCAGCTCGGCCAGGACGGCCCATCGATTGGCAGCCTGCTCGGCCCGGCCGAGCGTGTCGGACAGCTCGAAGGCGCGCAGCGCGTCGACGTTGCACTCGGCGTCGAGCACGGTGCGCACGCCCTGGCGGAGCTCGTCCTGCTCTTCGGAAAAGCCGAAGTCCATCGCGGGACCGTTCAGCGGGGCAGGCCGAGCAGCCGCTCGCCCACCACGTTGCGCTGGATCTCGTTGGTCCCGGCGTAGATCGGGCCGGCGAGCGAGAAGAGATAGCCGTCGAGCCACTCGCCGGGGGCGCCGGCGCGCAGCAGCTCGGCCTCGGGGCCGAGCAGATCGAGCGCGGCGGCGTGGATGGCCACGTCGGTCTCGGACCAGAAGATCTTGTTGGCACTGGCCTCGGGTCCGACGGCATGCCCGCGGGCCACCTTGCTCGCCGTCCAGTAGGTGTGCAGCTTGTAGGCCTCGGCCTGCATGTGGGCTTGGGCCACGGCGTCGGCAGAAGCGGGCGGACCGCCGCGCGCTGCGTAGAGCTCGAGGAGGCGGTCGGCTGCCTCGGTGTAGCGGGCCGGGCTGCGCAAGGACAGTCCGCGCTCGGAGCCGGCGGTGGCCATGGCGACCGACCAGCCGGCGCCGACCTCCCCCAGCACCTGGGACTCGGGGACCTCGACGTTGTCGAAGAAGATCTCGGCGAAGCCGGTCTCGCCGTCGATCTGGGGGATGGGGCGCACGGTGACGCCGGGCGAGTCCATGGCGATCAGGAAGTAGGTGAGCCCGCGGTGGCGCTCGGCCTCGGGGTCGGTCCGGAAGATGCCGAAGCACCAGTCGGCGAACGCGCCGCGGCTGGCCCATGTCTTCTGCCCGTTGAGGATCCAGGTGCCGTCGTGCGCGGTGTCGCGTGCCGCCCGGGCGCGGATGCCGGCGAGGTCGCTGCCGGCGTCGGGCTCGGACCAGCCCTGGCACCAGATCTCGTCGCCGGCCGCCATGGGCGGCAGAAAGCGGGCCTTCTGGGCCTCGGTCCCGTACTCGAGCATGGTCGGGGCGAGCAGGAAGATGCCGTTCTGGCTCACCCGCTTGGGGGCGCGGGCCCGGTAGTACTCCTCCTCGAAGACGAGCCACTCGAAGAGCCCGAGGTCGCGGCCGCCGTACTCGACGGGCCAGCTGACGACGGACCAGCGGTCCTCGAACATCGTGCGCTCCCAGGCCCGGTGGGCCTCGAAGCCTTCGGGCGTATCGAGCGAGGGGAGGGGGTCGGCGGGGACGTGCGTCTCCAGCCACGCTCGGGCAACGGCGCGGAAGGCCTCGTCCTCGGGCGAGAAGGTCAGGTCCACGGCGGGGGCAATCTGGCACAGCTCCCGCCGGCTTGCCAAGGTCCGCTGCCCGGAGCCTCGGCTCTCAGCCGGCGGACGAGCTGTCGGCCAGGCCCGCCACCGAGTGGAAGACCAGCGTCTTGAGGAAGTACTGCACGATCAGCCTGGTGACCTGGGCCTCGGTCGGCTGGGCGCCGGGATCGTCGAAGGCGTGGCCACCGTCGTGCACTATGACGAGCTGGTGGGGCACGCCGTTGGCCGCCAGGTCCCAGGCCAGCTCCTCGGCTTGTTGGGGGTGGACCACGGTGTCGTTGCTCGACTGCACAATGAGGAACGGCGGATCGCCCGCTTTGACGTAGGTGACGGGACTGGCCGCCCGCAGCGCAGCATCGAGGTCCGCTGGGGCTACCGAACCCAGCAGGCGACGGAACTCGGCGGCCACCGAGCGCGGCATCACCTTGGCTCCCCATGGTGAGGAGGTCGCTCGGCCCGGCCAGGTCGACGACCGCCTCCACCCGGCTCGAGGTGCCGCGGTAAGGCCCGACGTCCCACCCGGCCGAGGGGCCGGCCGAGGCCAGCAGCGACACCAGGTGGCCGCCGGCGCTCTCGCCCCAGGCGCCGATCTCGGACGGGTAGATGTGGAGGCGCTGGGCATTGGCTCGCAGGTAGCGGACGGCGCACTTCACGTCCTCGATCTGGTCGGGCCACTGAGAGCCCGGTCCGAGGCGGTAGTCCAGGCTGACCACCACGAAGCCCCGGGCGGCCAGGGAGGGGCCGATGGTGCTGATCAGAAAGCCGCCGGACTCGAAGTTGCCCGACACCCACCCGCCACCGTGGACGTAGACGACGGCCGGGGTCGGACCGTGGAGCACCGGAGGCTCGGTGATCTGGGCCCGCTGATGGTTGCAGTAGGTGACCGTCGCCTGCTGGCCGGCGCCGAGCGTGGGTGCCGGCGGATCACCGGCCTCGACGGCGGCTCGCACCCGGGACAGCGCGCTGGCACCGGCGGTGGGGTTGCCGGCCGGACCCGAACTGCAGGCGGCCAGGAGCAGGCAGGGCGCGAGGGCCAGGGCGCAGAGGACCACCCCTGATCTCGATCTCCGCATAGCCCCCTCAGTTTTGCCCCAGTGGGTTGGTCCATAGGGTTGTTGCAGGGAGGGCCAGATCGCCTGCGTCCCCGCCCCGTGTGGCACCGGATCTGATTCGGCGTCAGAATTGACCCTCTTATGCCCACTGCCGTGATCATCGATGCAGTCCGAACCCCGGTCGGCCGCCGCGGCGGCCGCCTTTCGGGTTGGCACGCCACCGACCTGGCGGCGCAGCCGCTCGCCGCCCTGCTGGCCCGCAACGACCTCGACCCCGCCCTCGTCGAAGACGTGGTCATGGGGTGCACCATGACGGTGGGCGAGCAGGCGATGAACATCGCCCGCAACGCGGCCCTGGCCGCCGGCTTCCCCGAGTCGGTGCCCGGGACGACGGTCGACCGCCAGTGCGGGTCGGCCCAGCAGGCGATCCACTTCGCGGCCCAGGCCGTGATGTCGGGAGCGATGGACGTAGCGATCGGCGCCGGCGTGGAGTCGATGAGCCGGGTGCCGATCGGTTCGACCACCGAGCCGGGTCCGGGAGAGGCCTACGGCCCGCTGTACACGGCGCGCTTCGAGCTCATCCACCAGGGCGAGTGCGCCGAGGAGATCGCCCGGCGCTGGACGGTGAGCCGTGAGGAGATGGACGAGCTCGGCCTGCGCTCGCACCAGCGGGCGGCCAGGGCCACCGACGAGGGCCGCTTCGCCAACGAGATCGTGCCGCTCGAGGTCCGGGTCCATCCCGACGTGCCCGGCGCGGCCGAGGCCGGCGGCGTGCTCGAGACCGACGAAGGCATCCGGCGCGACACCTCGTTGGAGAAACTGGCCGGGCTCAAGCCGGCCTTCTCCGAGACGGGGACGGTGACCGCGGGCACGTCGTCGCAGATCTCGGACGGCGCGGCCGCCGTCCTGATCATGAGCGAGGAGCGGGCGACGTCACTGGGCCTCACGCCGCGGGCCCGGTTCCACACCTTCGCCGTGGCGGCCAACGACCCGCAGATCATGCTGACCGCGCCCATCCCGGCGACCGAGCTCGTGCTGGCCAAGTCCAAGTTGGCGCTCGACGAGATCGACCTGGTCGAGATCAACGAGGCCTTCGCCTCGGTCGTGCTGGCCTGGGAGCGCGAGTTCCACCCGGACATGGAGAAGGTGAACGTGAACGGCGGCGCCATCGCGATCGGCCATCCCACGGGTTGTTCGGGCGCCCGCCTCATGGCCACGCTGCTCAACGAGCTCGAGCGCACCGGCGGGCGCTACGGGCTCCAGACCATGTGCGAGGGCGGCGGGCAGGCCAACGCCACCATCATCGAGCGGCTGGGCTGATGGCCGCGCCGATGCAGGTCCCGGCGATCGAGGGCTGGTTCACGACGGGAGGGGAAGGCGGCGCACCGGCGCTGCTCGGGTCGCGCTGTGCGGAGTGCGGGACGTTCGCCTTCCCGGCCGAGACGCAGTACTGCCGCAACCCTGACTGCGCGTCGAGCGCGTTCGACACGGTCGAGCTGTCGCGGCGCGGACGGATCTGGTCCTACACCGACGCCCGTTACCAACCGCCGCCGCCCTATGTGGCCGCCGACCCCTACGTGCCCTTCTGCCTGGCCGCCGTGGAGCTGGACGCCGAGAAGCTGGTGGTCATGGGCCAGGTCACCGCCGGCGTGTCGGTGGACGACCTGTCAGTGGGGGACGAGGTCGAGTTGGTCGTCGAGACGCTCTACTCCGAGGACGGCACCGACTACCTGGTGTGGAAGTGGCGACCGCTCGGCGCGGGAGCCGGAGAGGGGTGAGCGTGTCCGACGACAGGAAGGTGGCGGTCCTCGGTGCGGGCATGCACGAATGGGGCAAGTGGGGCCGCCCGTTCGTCGAGTACGGGCTGGCCGCCGCCCGCTCCGCCCTGTCCGACGCCGGACTGGGCTGGCGCGACATGCAGTTCGTCTCGGGGGCCGACACCATCCGCAACGGCTACCCGGGCTTCGTCTCGGGGGCGACGTTCGCCCAGGCGCTGGGCTGGACGGGCGCCCGGGTGTCGAGCGTCTACGCGGCCTGTGCTTCGGGCGCGGTCGCCATCGCCAACGCGCGGGCGCAGATCCTGGCCGGGCTGTGCGACGTGGCGCTCGTGGTGGGAGCCGACACCACACCCAAGGGGTTCTTCGCCCCGGTCGGCGGCGACCGCAAAGACGATCCGGACTGGTTGCGCTTCCACCTCATGGGGGCGACCAACCCCACCTACTTCGCGCTCTACGCCCGGCGCCGCATGGACCGCTTCGGGGCCACCGAGGAGGACTTCGCGCAGGTCAAGGTGAAGAACGCCCGGCACGGACTGGCCAACCCCTACGCGCGTTACCGCAAGGAGGTGACGGTCGACGAGGTGCTGGGCTCGCCGATGGTGGCCGATCCGCTGCGCCTGCTCGAGATCTGCGCCACCTCGGACGGCGGTGCCGCCCTGGTGCTCTCGAGCATGGAGTTCGCCCGGGCCCACGCCGGAGGCTCTGCGCCCCTGGTCACCATCGATGCGGTGTCGACGGTGACGCCGACCTTCCCCAACACGGTCATCGAAATGCCGAACTTCGCCACCGACTCGGCGGTGACCGCCGCCGCCCCGGACGCGGCCGAGGGCTTCCGGCCCTCCATCGCCGCCGCGGCCTACGCCGAGGCGGGCATCGGGCCCGAGGACGTCGACCTGGCCGAGGTCTACGACCTGTCGTCCGCCCTCGAGCTCGACTGGTACGAGGACATCGGCCTCTGCGGCGAGGGCGAGGCCGAGAAGCTGCTCCGGGACGGGGTCACCGCCCTGGGCGGTCGGGTGCCGGTGAACCCCTCCGGTGGCCTGTCCTGCTTCGGCGAGGCCATCCCGGCCCAGGCCATCGCCCAGGTTTGCGAGTGCGTCTGGCAGCTCAGGGAGGCGGCAACCGGGCGCCAGGTCGAGGGGGCACGGGTGGCGGTGACGGCCAACCAGGGGCTCTTCGGGCATGGGTCGTCGGTTCTTCTCAGCCGCTGAGTGGATCCTGGGGAGACGTCGCAGGTCAGGGGGCGCATTGTGCATTGGGGGTGTGACAACGGCCTGAACCGGGTATGGACTGGGATGACACACACTGCGGGGCCCACGCTCTTAGGCTGGGGTTCTCGCAGTTGTTGTCTATTTCGGGTGTCGGCGGAAGAGACGACCCTGCGAGGAGGGCAAATAGGAAATGTTGGCTACGGATGTGAGAGAGCTGCAAGGCGGAGAGCGGCAAAGAGGAGCGAACGAGTTCATGCCGGACCAGAGTGACGACCGGAGCCCGAGCCGGTCTGACGACGAGGTGCTCAAGGCACTCGACGAGCTGGAAGCGGCGCTGCGTGAGAACGCAGAGAACGAGCGTCTTCTCGCCAAGCGGATCGCCGACGTGCGGCAGGCGCGTGAGAACGGGCAGGAGTGGAAGGCCATCCTCGGTGACGAGGACGAGCCCGGGACCGTCCAGCTGGTGAGCGCCATCCTGCGCCGCCAGTCCGAGGCGAGCGGCTACCTACGCCGGTCGCTCGTGGTGGCCCTGCGGGCCGAGGGGCAGAGCATCCCGAGCATCGCTCACCTCTTCGGCGTGACCCATCAGCGGGTGTCGAACCTGCTGCGCCGGGTGGCCCAGGGCAACCTGGCCAACGGCGAGTCTTAATCAGGCGGGCAATCAGAGTCCGAACTTGGGGCCGGAGGAATCCGAGGGGGCCCCGGTTCGACTCACCTTCGGGCCCACGCCTGGAGGATCGCATCGGCCTCGGCCATGATGGCGCCGACGATGTCGGCCACCGGTGGCAGAGCGTCGAGCACACCGACCACCTGACCGGTCGGCAGCACGCCGACGTCGGTGCGCCCGTCGACCAGGGCCGCCTTCGTCATGACCGGCGCGTTGGCCGCCATGACGACCTGTGACCACGTGAGGTCGTTGCCGTGCTTCATGGCGCGTCCCTCGCGGAGCAACGCGGGCAGGCTCGTGCCCGACTCCTTGCGGAAGGCGACGGCGCTGCGCACGGCGCGGGGCAGCGAGCGCAGCCAGGATTCTCCTTCGAGGTGGGCCACGAGATCGGTGCGCACGACCCGTTGTGGCGCGCCGTCGACCTTTGTCGTGACCACGGTCCCGGTGACCGGCGTCTCGAGGTAGAGGCGCTTCACCGCGTCGGGCACCCGGCTCTCGTCGGAGAGCAGGAAGCGGGTGCCCATGGCCACGCCGGCGGCGCCGTAGGAGAGGGCGGCCACCAGGCCCCGGCCGTCGTAGAAGCCCCCGGCCCCGAGGACGAGCGCGCGGTCGCCTACCGCCTCGACCACCTGGGGCAACAGCAGGGTGGTGGGCACGGCGCCGGTGTGGCCGCCCCCCTCGGCACCCTGGGCGATCACGGCGTCGACCCCCCACTCGGCCACCTTCTCGGCGTGGCGGCGGGCGCCGACCGTGGGGATGACGAAGAGCCCGGCCTCCTGGCAGCGGGCCACCAGCTTGGCGTTGGGTGCCTGGGCGAAGCTGGCCACCCGGGCGCCGGCCTCGATCATGAGTTCGATGCGCGCCTCGGTGTCCGCCGCGTCGGTGCGCAGGTTCACGCCGAAGGGGGCCCGGGTCCGCTGGCGCACCTCGGCCATGGCTCCCTGCAGCTGGTCGAGCGTCATGGTGGCCGAGGCCAGGATGCCGAGCGCTCCGGCCTCGCAGGTGGCGGCGACCAGGCGGGGGCCGGCCACCCAGCCCATGCCGGTCTGCACCAGCGGGTAGCGAATGCCGACGCGCTCGCAGAACGCCGTGTGCAGTGCCGGGTGGAGTGGTGCCGGGGTCGACGCGTCAGGCGGGCTCAGGTCCGCACCTCGCGATCGCGCAGCGAAGCCGGATCGAGCACGAGGCGGATCAGCTCGAGCTCCTCGGGGGTCGGGAGCCGCGTCTCTTCGACGTCGTCGGGGACGGTCAGCGCGAAGCCGGTGGCGGCCACGATGTCGCCCACGGCGACACCGGGATGGTGCGAGCGCAGCCGCATGGTGCGGTCGGGCGTCTCGAAGTCGAACACGCCGAGGTTCGAGACGACCCGGCGCACCTGGTGGTAGCGCGTGGCGCCGGGACCGGCCGCAGCGGCACGGGCGTACCCCACGCCGCAGACGACGTCCACCTGCTCGACGAAGGTGCGGGCGCTGTGGTCGGGCACCCAGTAGCTCGTCGGGTGGTTGACCGAGTTGCCCGGTGCGCCGCGCACGCCGACCAGCTGCACCTTGGGCTTGCCATGCGGGCCGATGGCGGAGATGTTCTGATTGCCCGAGCGATCGATCTGGCTGGCCATCATCATGATGTGCCGCCGCCCGGACCAGACCACGTCGAACACCGAGCGGTAGGGCATGGCCGCCTCGCGGACGAGCTGGGCGGGCGGGGTGCTGATGGGCGGCGCGCCGACCATCAATGCCGCCTCGCCGTCGGTGAGGACAAGGTCCGGCGCGAAGGTCAACTTGGCCAGGCGGGCTCCGAGCGACGGGATGGTGCCGAAGGGGCTGGCCATCACCTCGCCGTCGCCCCGCCAGGCGTCGGCGCAGGCGATGACGCAGGATTCGGCCCGGGTGACGTCGGGACCGCTCACGTGGTCGAGCGCTCCGCGACGCGGGCCTGGTACTCGTCCTCGTCGACGAGGAGGTAGCGGTTGGCGAAGGCCTCCCACTCGGCCGGATCGGCTGCGGCCACGGCGTACTCCTTCTGGAACGACTCGTCGCGGCCGTAGTCCGGCGGGTTGGCCGTGAAGTGGGCCCCGCCGCGGGCCTCGGCCACGCCGTCGGTGAGCATGCGGTGGATGGGCACGGAGGAGAGCGGATGCTGTTCGCCGGCCAGTGTCCCGTTCTCCACGATGCGTTCGGCGGTGAGAAAGCGCCGCTCGGCCGCTCCGAGGAACAACGCGTCGAAGAAGGGATCGGGGCTGAGGATCTGCCCGTTCCCGGCGGTGTCGGCCCGGTTGACGTGCACGATGGCGGCATCGAGCCGGAGGGCGGGCATGGCGACCAGCTCGACGTCGGCGTCGGCCGGATCGGCCACGAACGGGCTGCCCGCCCCGTACGGGGAGCGGACCAGACGCAGGTCGGGGTTGACGGTCAGGACGTCGGAGCCGAGCCCGGCCCGCGTGGGCAGGAAGGGCACGCGCCACGACGCCGCCTGGAGGCCGAGGAAGAACATCCCCTCGTCGACCTCCATCACCTCGACCTTCCCGTGCTGGCGGGCGGCCCGCCAGTGGGGGTCGAGGGCGATGGAGTCGAGGGTGACAAAGCCGCAGACCACCTTGCGCACCTTGCCGGTGGCGCAGAGCAGGCCGACGTCGGGGCCCCCGTAGGCCACGACGGTCAGATCGGTCAGATCCGACCGGCAGATGGCACGGACGACGGCCATGGGCTTGCGGCGCGAGCCCCAGCCTCCGATCCCGATGGTCATGCCGGAGCGGAGCTCGCCCACGATGTCATCGACCGTGGTGCGCTTGTCGGACATCAGGTCTTCACTTCGAGGTGTCGGCTTCGCGCTTCTCGACGAAGGCGGCCCGCTGCTCGTCGGCCACGCCGCGCACATGCAGTTCGTAGGTGAAGCCCTGCTCGAAGCGGTAGCTGCGCTTGACGTCGACCGGGTCGATGCCGTTGAGCGACTCCTTGGCCCGGCGGATGATGGTCGGGCTCTTGGTGGCGATCTCGCCCGCCAGTTCGAGCGCGGCGGCGTGGAGGCGCTCGGTCGGTACCACCGCGGCGACCGAGCCGTAGGCGGCCAGCTCCGCCGCGGTGATCGGCTTGGCCGTGTAGACCATCTTGCGCATGGCGTGCTGGGGCACGAGCCGAGCCAGGTGGGTGGCGGCACCGAGCGCGCCGCGATCCACCTCGGGCAGGCCGAAGGTGGCGTCCTCGGCGGCCACCACCATGTCGGCGTTGCCGGCCAACCCGATGCCGCCACCGAGGCAGAATCCCTGTACCGCGGCGATCACCGGCACCTCACAGTCGTAGACGGCGGCGAAGGCGGCGAAGCAGCCGCGGTTCACGCCGACCAGTGCCTCGTCGCCCTTGGCGTTGATCTCCTTGATGTCGACGCCGGCGCAGAAACCCCGTCCGGTGGCCCGCAGGACGACCACCCGGTTGCTGGGGACCCGTCCGGCGGCGAGCAGGGCGTCGGCCAGGGCGAACCAGCCGGCCACGTCGAGCGCGTTGACCGGCGGATGGTCGATGACCACTTCGGCGATCCCGTCGTGTTCCTGGAGCACCTCGATCGGCATGGAGTGCCCGGCTCTCCCTCTTCGTCCGCAGGTCGGTTCCTGACGCGACGTCAGAAACGGGTGGGAACTTAGGCCAGGGTGCGGGCAGGGGCCAACGCGGGGACCGGCCGGTGGCCACCGGGGACGCGACCGGCGGTAGCGTCCGTGGGCGTGACGGCCCGGCACGACAGCGCAGGCGCGCTGGCCGAGCGCTACCTCTTGGCCGTGGCGGCCCAGGACTGGCCGACCGTGGAGGCGTGCCTGGCCCCCGACGTGGCGCGCCTCGGCCCCTACGGCGACGATTTCGGCGACCGCGGGCCCTATCTGGCCTTCCTGCAACGGACCATGCCCGCCCTGGCCGGCTACCGCCTCGACATCGACACGGTGACCGAGGTCGGTGACGGCCGGGTCTTCGTGGAGCTGCGCGAAACGGTGGAGGTGCACGGTGCGCCCCTCCTGACCCACGAGTGCCTGGTCTTCGACGTGGTCGAGGACCGCGTGGCACGGGTGGCGATCTACATCCGTCAGGACGCGGCGAAGGCAGACGGAGCCCGAGACGGAGGGGTGCCGTAGGGTTTGCACCCATGGTGCAGCCGGCCTTCGACTTCGACGACCAGGTCGTGGTGGTGACGGGCGGTTCGCGCGGGGTGGGCGCAGGAATCGTCACCGCCTTTCTCGACGCCGGCGCGTACGTGGTCACCTGCGGACGCCACGAGGCAGAGGTGGACGGCGCAGTCTTCGTGGCGGCCGACATCCGCAAGCCGCCCGAGGCGGAGCGGGTCATCGCGAAGGCGGTGGAGCAGTGGGGCCGTCTGGATGTGCTGGTGAACAACGCCGGCGGCTCGCCGTCGGTGCCGGCGGCCGAGGCGACACCGCGCTTCGCCCAGGCCATCGTCGACCTCAACCTGCTGGCGCCGCTCTGGTGCGCCCAGTCCGCGCACAAGGTGATGGTGCTCCAGGAAGGAGGCGGCTCCATCGTCAACGTGGCCAGCGTGTCGGGGCTGCGACCCTCGCCTGGCGCTTCGGTGTACGGCGCGGCCAAGGCCGGCCTGATCAACCTGACCCAGACGCTGGCCATGGAGTGGGCACCGATGGTGCGGGTCAACTGCGTGAGTGCCGGCTTGCTCGACACCGGTGCGGGCGACGACTTCTACGGCGGCCCCGGGGGGGCGGACAAGGTGGCGGCCACGGTTCCGTTGGGTCGCATGGGGACGCCCGACGACGTGGCGCAGGCCTGCCTGTTCCTGGCGTCGCCGGCGGCGGGGTTCGCCTCGGGAGCCAACCTCGTGCTCGACGGGGGTGGCGAGGTGCCGCCCTTCCTCACGGCGCTGGGCCACTAAGCGGGCGTCACCGGCGCCGGTCGGCCGGGCGGTGGATCGCCCGCTGCGGGTACCAACCCTCGTGTGGCGTGACCAGGCGAACCGGTGCGATGCGGTGCCGTCCCGTCCGTAGCGCTGACCTGGCCGATGAGGGGGCCCGCAGGCCTCAGCTGCTAGACAGTGCAGCCGTGTTATTGGCGGTCCCCACCGAGACCCGTCCCGGAGAGCGCCGTGTGGCCCTCGTCCCCGACGTGGTCAAGAAGCTGGTCAGCGCGGGCTGGATGGTGCGCATCCAATCGGGTGCCGGGCACGAGGCGGCCTTCAACGACTCGGCCTACACCGAAGCCGGCGGCGCCACCGCTCCCGACGGCCCGAGCAGCGTGGCCGGGGCGGGCTTGGTCGTCGCCGTGAACCCGCCGAGCGTCGAGCTGGCGGCGGCGTTGCCCCCGGGCGTGGCCACGCTCAGCTTCTTCGGGGTGGCCCAGTCGGAGGACGCGCTGCGTGCCCTGGCCGCCAAGAAGGCGACGGTCTTCAGCTTCGACCTGCTGCCCCGGATCAGCCGGGCCCAGAGCATGGATGCCTTGAGCTCGCAGGCCACCGTCTCGGGCTACCGGGCCGGGCTGAGTGCGGCCGAGCACCTGGCCAAGTTCTTCCCCATGTTCATGACCGCGGCGGGCACGGTGCCGCCGGCCAAGGTGCTCGTGATGGGCGTCGGGGTGGCCGGTCTCCAAGCCATCGCCACGGCCCGGCGCCTCGGCGCCGTGGTCAAGGCCTACGACGTGCGGGCTGCGGCCAAGGAGGAGGCGGAGAGCCTGGGCGCCACCTTCCTCGACCTCGGGGTGTCGGCCGAGGGAACCGGCGGCTACGCCCGCGAGCTCTCGCCCGAAGAGCTCGAACGCCAGCGGGCCGCGCTGGCCGAGGAGGTCGGTCGTTCCGACGTCGTCATCACCACGGCCGCGGTGCCGGGGCGCAAGGCCCCCGTCCTGGTCTCCACTTCCATGGTCGAGGGCATGGCCGAGGGCGCGGTGGTGGTCGACATGGCGGCCGATCAGGGCGGCAACTGCGAGCTGACCGAGGCGGGCGAGATCGTCCGCCATCACGGGGTGTCGGTGGTCGGCATGGCCAACCCGCCCTCGGGCATGCCGACGCATGCCAGCTTCCTCTACGCCCGCAACGTGGCCAACGTCCTCGGGTTGATGGGCCCAGACGGCACGCTCGCCCCCGACTGGGACGACGAGATCGTGGCCGGCATGTGCGTGCTGCGCGAGGGCCAGCCGATGGCACCGGCTGCGGTCGAGCTGCTCGGCGGCGGGCCGGGAGGGGCGGCATCGTGATCGGCCAGCTGGTGCATCTCGGCTCCGTCCATTTCGGTGTGGCGGTCGACGGGTCGCCGACGGGCATCGTGGCCTACCTGACCGTCTTCGCCCTGGCCGCGTTCGTGGGCATCGAGGTCGTCTCCAAGGTGCCGAGCATCCTGCACACGCCCCTGATGTCGGGATCGAACGCCATCCACGGCATCGTGCTGGTGGGCGCGCTGACCGTCATGGGCGAGGCCCACGGTGCGGCCGAACTGGTGCTCGGATTCTTAGCCGTGTTCCTGGCCACGTTGAACATCGTGGGCGGCTTCGTGGTGACCGACCGCATGCTCGAGATGTTCAAGTCCAAGCCCGCTGAGCGCCCGGCCAAGACGCCAGCCCAGAGCGCACAGGCGGCCACCACGCACGAGGCCACGGCCCAGGCGGCCGAGCCGGGAGACGCCAGCGGTCCGGCCGAGCCCGGAGGTGCCGCCTGATGCTGGCCGCCACGTTCAGCCTGGCCGACGCGCGCGACCTCGTCTACCTGATCGCCATCATCGGCTTCATCCTGGCGCTCAAGTTCTTGAGCTCACCCAGGCACGCCCGGCGGGGGAATCTCATCGGCGCGGCGGCGGCCGTCCTGGCTGTCGGTTTCACCTTCACCGAGCCCACCTTGCGCCACTCGGGCAAGAACCTGGTGCTGGCCCTCGTGGCCATGGTGCTCGGTGCAGCGATCGCGGTGCCGGTGGCCCGCTTCGTGAAGATGACCGCCATGCCACAGCTCGTGGCCATCTTCAACGGCGTGGGCGGCGGGGCGGCGGCCCTGATCTCCATCGTGGAGCTGCTCCACCTGCACGCCCTCGGGCTCCAGCCGGCCACCTACGTCACGGCCGAGGTGCTGCTCGGCGTGCTCATCGGAGCGGTGTCCTTCTCGGGCAGCGCCATCGCGTTCATCAAGCTGCAGGAGTTGATCACCGGACGGCCCATCACCTACCCGGGCCAGCAGGTGATCAACGCGCTGGTCGCCCTGGCCATCGGGGTCTGCGTCATCCTGGCCCTGGTCACAGGGTCCATCGTGTGGGTCTGGATCATCCTCGTGCTCGCACTGGTGCTCGGCGTGATCTTCGTCCTGCCCATCGGTGGTGCGGACGTGCCGGTGCTGATCTCCCTGCTGAACTCGTTCACCGGTCTGGCCGTGGCCGCGTCGGGGTTCGTGCTCGACAACGCACTGCTCATCGTGGCCGGCACCCTTGTCGGTGCCTCGGGCATCATCCTCACCCGGCTGATGAGCTCGGCCATGGGGCGCTCCCTGCCCAACATCCTCTTCAGCGCCTTCGGCTCGGTCATCACGGCGACGGGCGGCGAGGAGGGCGACGCCTCGCGACCGGTCCGGACAGGAACGCCCGACGACGTCGGCGTGCTCCTGGCCTATGCCCGCAAGGTGGTGATCATCCCGGGCTACGGGCTGGCGGTGGCCCAGGCCCAGCACACGGTGCGCGAGCTGGCCGATGCGCTGCGGGCGCGCGGCGTCGACACGTTCTTCGCCATTCACCCGGTGGCCGGACGCATGCCGGGGCACATGAACGTGCTCCTGGCCGAGGCCAACGTGCCCTACGACGAGCTCAAGGAGATGGACGAGGCCAACCCCGAGATGTCTACGGCCGACGTCGCCCTCGTGGTCGGGGCAAACGACACGGTGAACCCCGCGGCCAAGTCGTCGCCGGGCAGCCCGATCTACGGGATGCCCATCATCCACGCCGACGAGGCCGAGAACATCATCTTCTTGAAGCGCTCCATGCGACCCGGTTTCGCCGGCATCGACAACGACCTGCTCTACGACCCGAAGACGACCATGCTCTTCGGCGACGCCAAGGACACGTTGCAGAAGCTGGTTGCTGCGGTCAACGACGCCTGAGGGACGGGAGGAAGGCGTCCCGGCCGGGTGGACGCAATTTCTGTGTGATTTCCGCTCCAGGTCCGAGCAACACCCCCGGTGACCGTGAGAGCAGAGCGGCCGGGCCGTTCCCCCACACATGGCGCTGGCTGCAAGGCTGGCCCACCTCGTCGGGGGGACGATCTCGGAGGTGGGGAGACGGGCGCGGGACGCGTCCGCCGGAAGGGCGTGGTTGGCGCCCCGGGTGGTGGTGGCCGCCTTCTTCCTCCTCATGCTGAGTGTGGGCTTCGTGATCGGCCTGGGCGGTGCGGCCGCTCCCCTTTCCCACGGCCGTTCGGCGCCGCAGGGCCAGCGAGCCGGCGGCCGGCATCACGGGCGCGGCGGCCGGGCGGCTGGGCGGCCCGGCCCGGCCCGGCTGGCCGACGACTCGGGCAACGCCGTGCTGGCACAGCTCGGCGGGTCGGGTGCCGCCGTGCTGCCGGCGGCCACGGGCGCGCCGGCACCGGCCTCGGCCGCGGTGGCGGACCAACCACCGCTGGCGACCCGGGAGAATTTTCGCGTTCGCGCCCTACTGGACGCTCGGCCAGTCCCCCTCCTTCGTCATCACGGGACTGTCCACCATCGCCTACTTCTCCATCGGGGTGAACCCCGACGGCAGCCTCGACGAGAGCGGGGCCGGGTGGTCGGGCTTCGAGAGTCAGGACCTGGTCGACCTCATTTCGCGGGCGCACGCGGCGGGAGAGCGGGTGGTGCTGACCGTGAACGACTTCGGCCAGAGCTCGCTCGACGAGCTGACGTCGTCGCCCACGGCGGCGGGCACGCTGTCCGCCGCGCTCATCCCGCTGCTCCAGGCCAAGTCGCTCGACGGGGTCAACTTCGACTTCGAGGGCGACGGCAGCGCCGACCAGGCGGGATTGACCAACTTGATCGCGGCCGTGTCGACCGCGCTGCGCAACGCGGACCCGCACTGGCAGATCACGATGGACACCTACGCATCATCGGCCGGAGACCCGAGAGGTTTCTACGACATTCCTGCGCTGTCCCAGTTCGTGGACGCCTTCTTCGTCATGGACTACGAGCTCAACCTGGCCGGCTCGCCGACGGCGGCCTCGCCTCTCACGAGCGGCGCGTTCAGCACCCTCACCACGCTCGAGCAGTACACCGGGGCCGTGCCGGCGTCGAAGGTCATTTTGGGGCTCCCGTTCTTCGGCATCGACTGGCCGACGACGAACGGGACGATGGCGGCCAACGCGGCGGGGCCGGCGGCGGACATCGCGGACAGCGAGGCCCAGGACAACGGTCCCCAGTACTGGGACCCCGTCACGGGGACGGCGTGGACGAGCTACCTCGTCGGGAGCCAGTGGCACGAGTCGTACTACGAAGGCGAGGACGGGCTCTACCAGGCGGCCATGGCGGCGGTGAAGGCGGGCGCGCGCGGTGTCGGCATCTGGGCCCTCGGCATGGAGAACGACAGCGCGCAGATGATCGCCTCCATGGACGGCTTCGACCCGGGCCAGCCGGCGAGCACCGGTCCGGCATCCACCTCGGTCAGCCCACCGGCTGCCCCCCCTTGGCCGCCCGCGCCGCCCGCGCCGCCTGCCTCGACAGCGAGCGGTGGCGGCGGCAGCGGGGGAGGGGGAGGCGGCTCGTCGGGCCCACCTTCCACATCGACATCGACGACGCCACCGACCTCGGCGCCCCCGCCGACCACGACCACGACGACGTTGCCTCCCTACGCATCGGGCACCTTCGACGGCGCCACCGTGCAGCTGACCCCAGTTGCGGCGAGCCAGGTGACCCCCTTCACCGGGGACGGGTCACTCACCAGCTTCTCGACGAACGAGCCGGTTTACGCCTGTCTGAACGGGGCGACGATCGCCGTGTACTGGGACGGGCTGCTCAGCAGCCAGCTGGTGGCCGTGGCGGTGACGCCGACGAACTGCATGAGCCAGGACTTCCTCCTGCCCAGTTCCGCCTGAACACCGTCCTCACAACGGCAGGTCCGGGCGACCAGACCACCCCGGCGCCGCCCGGTACCCTGAGTCGAGGGCCATGGACGAGGAGACGAGCTCGGGCAGCGGCACCAGCACGAACGGGGCGGCACCCGCCCGCCGGTTCCCCCTCGCGGTCCCGTCCCAACGGGTGCTCCAGATTGTGCTCGGCCTCTTCTGGATCCTCGATGCCGCCCTGCAGTTCCAGCCGTTCATGTTCGGCCGGAGCTTCGTCGAGGCCAACATCGTGGCCAACGCCCAGGGCCAGCCCTTCGTCGTGGGCGACCTCATCACCCACATCGGAAACTTCCTGGCCCCCGACATCGCGGTGTGGAACACCTTCTTCGCGCTGATCCAGCTCGTCATCGGCGTCGGCCTGCTCTACCGGCCCACGGTCAAGCCGGCCCTGGCCCTCTCGTTCGCCTGGGCGCTCGGGGTCTGGGTCTTCGGCGAGGGACTGGGGATGCTCCTCACGGGGACGGCCAGCGCGTTGACCGGCGCGCCGGGCGGCGTGGTCATGTACGCCGTCATCGGACTGATGTGCTGGCCCAGGGCGCCGCGGCGCGGCGCGGCGGGGGAGCCGGTGGGCCTGGCGTCATCGGCTGCGGCCCAGGGCATCGGGCGCTCGATCACGCCCATGGCGGTGTGGAGCGGCTACTGGTGCCTGGCCGCCGTCCTCTTCTTGTTCCCCGACAACCGCACCCCCTCCTCGGTGCAGAGCGCCATCGTGGGCATGGCCGACGGTGAACCCGGCTGGTTCAGCCACTTCCTCACCAGCCTGGGCAACGAGTTCGCACACTCCGGGTCCCAGACGGCGTGGGTGCTGGCCCTGCTCTCCCTGGTGATCGGGCTCGGACCGCTCGTGGTGCGCCGGCCGGGCTGGTTCCTGGCGGGAGGCGCACTCCTGGCCCTGGCCATGTGGGTGGCCGCCCAGGGGTTGGTGGGCGACGTGTTCACCGGCTCGGCCACCGACCCCAACACGGGGCCTCTCGTGATTCTGCTGGCAGCGGCCATGGTGCCGCTGGTCGCCGCCCCCCGGAAGTCCTGGGAACCGCCCGCGCTGGTGACGATACGACGGGCCCCGGCCGTGGCCGGGCTGGGGGTGGTGGCCCTGGCCGCCGGCCTGGCGCTGAGTGCCACCTACCCGGCGGCCTCGGAGGAGTCGAGCTCAACCGCGATGGGGGGCATGACCATGGACGGCAACGGCGCCATGGCCGCGGGGTCGGAATCGATCGCGTCCGAGACGTGCCACCTCCACCAGACCGGCCTCAAGCTTCAGGGGCTCGACCTCAACAACACGCCGTACATGATCATGGGTGGGAAGTCGGCCGGGATGGACATGAACGGCGCCGACGCCAGCGCGGCGGCCGGCTTCAACGTCACCAAGCCCAACTGGAACTACACCGGACCCGCGCTGCCCCAGGCCGAGGCCGAGCAGTTGCTGGCGGACGGGAACAACGGGCCCCAGGACATCGGGATGGCGGAGAACGGCTGCGCGCCCAAGCTGAACGCGACCCAGGAACTCGGGGCCCAGCAGTACGTCCAGGCGACGTCCGCGGCGGCGGCGCGCTACCCGACGCCGTCGGCGGCGCTGGCCGCGGGCTACGAGCCGGCGTCGCCCACCGACTATCCCCTCGTCTCGTACGTGAACCCGACCGTGGTGGCGGCCAACGCGGCAGCCAAGCGCACGCTCGACCCGGCGCACATCGACGGGCTGGTCTTCGCCCAGACGCCGTCGGGGACCGAGGTGCTGGCGGGAGCCTTCTACATCCTGCCCTCGACCGTCTCGAGCGTGCCCATGCCTTACGGCGCGCTGGTCCAGTGGCACCGGCGTCTGGCCGTGTGCGGGAACGGCACCAGCTCGCCGACCATGCCGCTCGCCATCACCGGCTACCCGCCGTGCCCGAGTGGCTCGACGGTGACGCCGACGCCCTACCTGTCCATGGTGTGGCAGGTGCCGGTGGCGGGTGGACCGCTGGCCATTCAGCCGCCCGACATCCAGATCGTCGAGGCGTCGGTCATGCAGACGCTGGCCTCCTGACGCAGCGGCGCGGTTCGGCGTCGCGTCCAGGCGCCCGGCTCAGCGAGGCGCGATGGTGTCCACCCCGGCGAGCACCTGGGCGCTCGGCTGCCAGGCGCCGGCGGCGACGTTCCCCTTGATCTGCTCGGCGCTGGTGGCGCCGGCGATGACCGACGCCACAGCGGGGCGCGAGAGCAGCCAGCCGAAGGCCAGGTCGAGCACGCTGTGCCCCTCGGCGCGGGCCAGCTCGTCGAGCGCCTCCACCTTGTCCAGCCGTTCCTCGCTCAGCTGCGTGGCGGCGGCGTCGCCCATGTTGGCCAGGCGGGTGCCCTCGGGGACAGGCTGGCCCGGCCGGAACTTGCCGCTCAGCAGACCCATGGCGAGCGGGAAGTAGGGGAGGAAGGCCGTGCCGGTGCGCTCGCACTCGGCGAGCACGCCGTCTTCGGGCTCGCGGTGCAGGATGTTGTACTGGTTCTGCACGCTGACGAACCCGGGTTCGCCGTCGCGCACCGCGGCGTCGGCCTCCTCGAGCAGGGCGGTGCTGAAGTTGGAGCAGCCGATCTCGCGCACCTTGCCCTCGGCGACCAGCTCGGCCAGCACGCCCATCGTCTCGGAGATCGGCGTCTTCTGGTCGGGCACGTGCAGCTGGTAGAGGTCGATGCGGTCGGTTCCGAGCCGGGTCAGGCTGTCCTCCACCGCGATGCGGACGTAGGCGGCGGACGCGCCGCCCTCGTGGCCCTCGTAGGGTGCGCCGAACTTGGTGGCCAGCACGATCTCGTCGCGCCGACGGCCCAGCGCGGTGCCGAGGTAGCTCTCGCTCTTGGCCCCGCCGTAGATGTCGGCGGTGTCGAAGAGCGTGATGCCGGCGTCGAGCGCGGCGCCGACCACGCTGTCGGTCTCGGTGGGCCCGAGGCGCCCCCCGAAGTTGTTGCAGCCCAAGCCGACCACGCTGACCTTGAGCGATCCGATCGTGCGCGTCTCCACCCGACACCTCCGTGCTGGTCCTGGTCACGGGGCCCGTGCGGGCCGACCGCCTCGGCAGTACTGTACCGGCGGCATCGGGTCCCGGGTCGGGCCGACCGGTGGACGAGGAGGCAGCGATGGCAGCAGGTGCAGTGGAGGTCACGATCGCGGCGGCGCCCGACGTCGTGTGGCAGAAGGTGGGCGACTTCGGCGGCCTGGGCAACTTCTTTCCGGGTATCGAGTCGTTCCGGCTCGAGGGCGACGACCGCGTCATCGGGATGTTCGGCATGGAGATCCGCGAGCGGCTCCTGGGCAAGGACGACGCGGCGCGCACGATCACCTACTCGGTGGTCGACGGGGTTCCGGTCGACAGCCACACCGCCACTATCTCGGTGGAGGAGAAGGACGGCGGCTCCCGCGTGATCTGGGCCTACGACGTGAGCCCCGACGAAATGGCGCCGATCTTCGGCGACACCTACAAGGCTGCGCTGACCCAGCTGGAGAACAGCTTCGGCTGACACCGGGGCTGCGCTGGTCCGGGACGGTCCCGCTCCGGGCGGCGCCTACCCTGACGCCGTGAACAACGGCCCGGCGGACGCGACGGCGCCGCGCCCCACATCCGTGCCGCGTCCCCTCACCGAGGACGTGCCGCGGATCTACCCGCGCCGCCTCCCCGATGCGAGCGGGCGCGAACTCCTCCGGCGCAGCCGCACCATCGCCAAAGTGGTCGGGTTCCACTTCGCCCCGACCGCGGCGCGCCAGCTGCTGCACATCCGCCAGGGCGTGTTGCCGGCGGCCCAGTTGGCCCGGCCGCTGCGCCGGAGCTTCCAAGACCTCGGCGGTACTTTCATGAAGTTCGGCCAGATCATTGCGTCCTCGCCCGGCATGTTCGGCGACGACGTGGCCGACGAGTTCCGGGCCTGCCTCGATACGGGCCCGACCGTGCCCTTCCCCGACGTGCGCCAGCGGGTGGAGGAGGACCTGGGCCTGAACCTGCGCGACGCCTTCGCCGAATTCGACCCCCGGCCGATCGGGACGGCGTCCATTGCGGTAGTGCACAAGGCGCGTCTGCTCGACGGGCGCACGGTGGCGGTGAAGGTGCTGCGGCCCGAGATCGAGCACGTGGTGGCGACGGACCTCGACCTCATGCAGCCGCTGCTCGAGATCCTGGTCCGCCAGACCGGCGACCAGATGGCGGGCTCGACCCTGCAGATGCTCGACGGCTTCCGGGTGCAGATCGGCGAGGAGATGGATCTGCGCAACGAGGCGCGCTCGCTCGTGCACTTCCGGCGGCTGCAGAACGAATTCGACCTGCGTCTCATGGCGGTGCCCGAGCCCTACCTCGACCTGTCAGGGCGCAACGTCCTCACCATGGAGTTCTTCGACGGCGTCCCCATCGACGACCTGGCCAAGGTGGCCGAGCTCGGCTTCGACCCCTCCCCCCTCGTCCAGGAGGTGATGCGGGCCTTCTTCCTGACCACGGTGCGCTGGGGCGCCTTCCATGGCGACGTGCACGCCGGGAACATGATGCTGCTGCGCGACGGCCGTATCGGCGTGATCGACTGGGGCATCGTCGGGCGACTCGACCCCTCGACCCACCGCTTCTTCATTTCGCTGCTCGCCGCGGCGATGGGCGACGAATCGGCCTGGCCAGTGGTGACCAAGCACATCACCGACGTCTACGGTCCGGCCATCGGCGTGGCCGTCGGCTTGTCGGACGACGACCTCACCGACTTCTTCCGTTCGATCCTCGAGCCGGCGCTGACCCGCCCCTTCGGCGAAGTGAGCCTGGCCGGCATCCTCCAGACGATTCAGTTGCAGATGGCCAAGGCCCAGGGGGTCGAGGCCCACCAGCGCAGCCTGCGATCGATCCTGCGCCGGCTGCGCACCCAGCGGGCGGTGCGCCGCATGGCCGACGAGTCGGGCGGTCTGATGTCCGAGTTCGACCGGGGCACCTTCCTGCTGGCCAAGCAACTGATGTACTTCGAGCGCTACGGGCGCATGTTCGTCTCGGAGATCCCCATCCTCAACGACCGGGCCTTCATTGCGCAGCTCCTGGCCGGTGTGGACCTGACGAGCCTGGCCGACTGACGGGAATCCTTTGACCAGGCACCCGACCACGAACTTTTGGCGCAGAACTGGAATCTGTTCTAGTTTCGTCCGGGGCCCGGGTCAGGGCCCGAACGGGGAGGTGAGATGGCAGACGAGGTTGTGAACTACACGTCCGACCACGTGCTGGAGTACCCCTTCGTGCGCTCCGTCGGACCCACGATCGGTGCGTTCCTGACCGCCCTGCGCGACGGCAAGATCGTCGGCACCAAGGGGACCGGGGGCCGGGTGATCGTGCCGCCCACCGAGTACGACCCCGAGACGGGCGAGGAGACCTCCGGCGTGGTCGAGGTCGGACCCGAAGGCACGGTGACGACCTGGTCGTGGGTGGCGCGCCCGCACGTGAAGCATCCGCTGCAGACGCCGTTCGCCTGGGTGCTCGTGCGCTTCGACGGCGCGGACACCTCCTTTCTCCACGTCATGCCGGCTGCCTCGCCCGAGGAGGTCTCGACCGGCATGCGGGTGCGCCCCGAGTTCGCACCCGAGGCCGACCGGATCGGGCACGTGAAGGACATCAGCCACTTCGTGGCGGTCGGAGGTGGAGGATGAGCGAGCGTGAGCCGGTGACCATGATGGAGGCGCCCACCCGCCTCGACTACGTCTTCACGGCCGGGGTGGCCCAGAGCAAGAACCTGCAGGGGTACCAGGAGGGCAAGTTCATCGGCCAGCGCTGCCCCAAGTGCAAGAAGGTGTACATCCCCTCGCGCGGCTCGTGCCCGACAGACGGCGTGCCCACCGACGAGGTGGTCGAGCTGCCCAACACGGGCACCGTCACCACCTACTGCGTGGTCAACGTGCCCTTCGCCGGGCAGTCGATCGAGATCCCCTACATCTGCGGGCAGATCCTCCTCGACGGAGCCAACCTGTCGTTCATGGCGCTGCTCCAGGAGATCCCGATCGAAGAGGTCCGCATGGGCCTGCGCGTCGAAGCGGTCTGGGTTCCGCCCGAAGAGCTCGGTCCCACCATGGCCTCGGTGAAGTACTTTCGCCCGACCGGGGAGCCCGACGCGGAGTACGCGACCTACAAGGAGTACCTGTGAGCGGTTTCCCCGACCTGGTGTCGGGCTCGCGCCCGGTGGGTGTGGTGTCCTTCGCCCAGTACGACAACGTGCGCCGCGAGGACGCCCGCAACGAGGTGGAGATGCTGATGCCGGTCGTGGCCGAGGTCTTCGGCAACATCGGCATCACCAAGGACGACGTCGGGTTCATCTGCTCGGGATCGACCGACTACCTCATCGGCGGGCCGTTTTCCTTCGTGGCAGCCCTCGACGCCGTCGGGGTGTGGCCGCCCCGAGCCGAGTCCCACGTCGAGATGGACGGGGCCTGGGCCCTCTACGAGGCCTGGGTGCTCCTGCAGGAGGGCACGATCGACGCCGCGCTGGTCTACTCCTTCGGGCGCTCGTCGATGGGTGTCCTCAGCGAGATCATGGCCGTCCAGCTCGACCCGTACTACCTGGCCCCGTTGTGGCCAGATCCGACCTCGCTGGCCGCGCTCCAGGCCCAGGCCCTGATCGACGCGGGCAAAGCCACCGAGGCGGATTTCGCAGCGGTGGCCAGCCGGTCCCGTCGCGCCGCGCTCGACAACCCGAAGGCGCAGGTGGCCTACGACCGCACGCCCGAACAGCTGCTGGCCGAGGACTACGAGGTCGCACCGCTGCGCCGGCACGCGCTGCCCCCGCTGACCGACGGGTGTGCCGCCGTGGTGCTGGCGGCGGGCGACAAGGCCTACGAGTGGTGCGAGCGGCCGGCCTTCATCACCGGCATCGACCACCGGATTGAGACACACTCGGTCGGGGCGCGGGACCTGACGGTGTCGCCTTCGACCCGGCTGGCCGGCGAGAAGGCCGGCGTCGGCGCCAAGAAGATCGACCGGGCCGAGCTGCACGCCCCCTTCGCCCACCAGGAACTGATCCTGACCGAGGCGCTCGGTTTGGGTGACGGCGTGTCGGTGAACCCCTCGGGGGGCGCGCTGGCGGCCAACCCGATGATGTCGGCGGGACTCATCCGTATCGGCGAGTCGGCCCGGGCGATCTGGTCGGGCCAGGCCGACCGGGCGGTGGCCCACGCCACCTCGGGTCCGTGCCTGCAGCAGAACCTGGTCTGCGTTCTGGAGGGTGTGTGATGGCCGAGCGCTGCGCAGTCATCGGAGTGGGCCAGACCGTGGCCAAGTCGAAGCGGGAGGACGTCTCGATCGCCGGCCTGGTGCGCGAGGCGGCGCTGGCCGCCCTCGAGGACGCCGGTCTGGGCTTCGCCGACATCGACGCCGTCGTGGTGGGCAAGGCGCCCGACATGTTCGAGGGCGTCATGATGCCCGAGCTCTACCTGGCGCCGGCGCTGGGCGCAGTGGGCAAGCCCATGTTCCGGGTGCACACGGCCGGCTCCGTCGGCGGCTCGACCGCCATCGTGGCGTCCCACCTGGTCGCTTCGGGCATCCACCAGCGCGTGCTCACGGTGGCCTTCGAGAAGCAGAGCGACTCGGACGCCATGTGGGCCCTCTCGGTGCCCCAGCCCTTCTCGGCGCCGCTCTTGGCCGGTGCGGGCGGGTACTTCGCTCCGATCATCCGGGCCTACATGTACCGGTCCGGCGCGCCGCGCGACATCGGCATGAAGGTGGCGGTCAAGGATCGCCTGCACGCGCTGAAGAACCCGTACGCCCACCTGCACCTGCCCGACATCTCCCTCGAGAAGGTCGAGGAGTCGATCATGCTGTGGGACCCGCTGCACTACCTCGAGTCGTGCCCGTCGTCGGACGGCGCGGCCGCCATGGTCATCGGGTCGGAGAGGGCCGCGGGCGAGTCGACGGCGAGCACGGGCCGGCCGCCGGCCTGGATCCACGGCATGGCCATGCGGTCGGAGCCGACCATGTTCGCCGGGCGGGATCAGGTCAATCCCCAGGCAGGCCGAGACTGCGCGGCCGACCTCTACCGCCAGGCCGGCATCACCAACCCGCGGGCCGACTTCGACATGGCCGAGGTCTACGTGCCCTTCAGCTGGTACGAGCCGATGTGGTTGGAGAACCTCGGCTTCTGCGACGAGGGAGACGGCTGGAAGCTGACGGAGGCCGGGGCCACCTCGATGATCGAGGGCGGGGACATTCCCTGGAACGCGTCGGGCGGGGTGCTCTCGTCGAACCCGATCGGGGCTTCGGGGATGCTGCGCTTCCTCGAGACGGCGCTCCAGGTGCGGGGGCTGGCGGGCGAGCACCAGGTGGCCGACGCCCGCCGGGCGCTCGGCCAGGCCTACGGTGGTGGCTCGCAGTTCTTCGCCATGTGGGTGGTCAGCGCCGACAAGCCATGAGGCGAAGGGCGCTGCCGATATGCTCGGCGGTGCCAAGCCAGCCCTGACCAGGAGGTCTCCGTGAAAGTCGTCGTCGACTTCGACGAGTGTGCCAGCAACGCCGTGTGCATGGGGATTCTGCCCGAGGTCTTCGAGGTGCGCGACGACGGGTACCTCTACGTGCTCAACGAGAACCCCCCCGAGGAATTCCGTGACCGACTGCGCGAGGCCGTCAACGGCTGCCCGACCGGCGCCATCTCCATAGAGGAAGACTGACGCCTCGGAACCCACTCGGCCTCCCGCCGGCGCCCGGGTCGCCCAGCCGTACCGCATGACTGACACCGCCCCCCGCGCCCGCTTCGCTCCGTCCCCGACCGGATACTTCCACGTCGGCAGCGCCCGGGCCGCGCTGTTCAACTGGCTCTTCGTGCGCCAGAACGGCGGCACGTTCGTCCTGCGCATTGAGGACACCGACGAGGCGCGCAACCGCCCCGAGTGGACCGACGGAATCATCACCGCCCTGGACTGGCTGGGTATGGCGCCCGACGAGGGTCCGTACTTCCAGTCGCAGCAGGAGGCCTTCCACGACGCGGCCATCGAGGCGTTGTGGGACAGCGGCGCGCTCTACGCCTGCGGGTGCACGCGCCAGGAGATCGACGACCGGACCAAGGTCCGGGCTGCGGCCGGCGACCCGACGCCGGGCTACGACGGACACTGCCGCGACCTCGGGTTGCCCCGGGGCGAGGGGAGAGCGCTGCGCTTCCGCACGCCGGACGAGGGCGTGGTCGAGGTGCACGACCTGGTGCGCGGCGACGTCGAGTTCCCGCAGCGGGCGTTGGAGGACTTCATCTGCGTGAAGGGCAACGGGAAGGCGCTCTTCGTCCTGGCCAATGCGGTCGACGACCGCACCATGGCCATCTCCCACGTGATCCGGGGTGAGGACCAGCTGCCGACGACGCCGCGCCAGATCATGTTGTGGGGCGCGCTCGAACGCGGCGGAGGGGATCGACTTGGCCCTGCCGGCGTACGCCCACCTGCCCCTGCTGGTCAACGAGCACGGCAAGAAGCTTTCCAAGCGGCGCGATCCGGTGGCGGTCGAGATGTACCGGGAACAGGGCTACCTGCCCGACGCCTTCCGCAACTACCTGGCCCTGTTGGGCTGGAGCCCCGGTGACGAGGAGATTTTGCCGATCGAGACGATCCTCGAGCGCTTCTCCCTCGAGGACGTGCAGCGCTCGCCCGCCTTCTTCGACGTGAAGAAGTTGAACCACATCAATGGGGTCTACATCCGCGCGCTGCCGACCGAGGACTTCATCGTGGCGGCCCGGCCCTGGGTCGACCCGGTGCCGGGGGCGTGGTCGCCGGGTGGATGGCGCGATCCGGACACGGGGGCGCCGGCCAGCGCACCACCGGCCTGGGAACCCGGCCGCTTCGACGCAGCCACCTTTGCCCGGCTGGCGCCGGCCATCCAGGAGCGGGTGACCGTTCTGGGCGAGGTCCCCGAGCTGGTCGACTTCCTGTTTCTCGACGGCGCCCCCGACGATCCCGACAGCTGGCAGAAGGCTGTGGCCGGCGACGACGAGGCCGGCCGCATTCTGGCCGAGGCCGTCACGTCCTACGAGACCTGCCCGTGGGAGGTCGACGCGCTGCATGCAGCGACGCTGGCCATCGCGGAAGGGGTCGGGCGCAAGCTCGGCAAGGCCCAGGCGCCCATCCGGGTGGCCGTGATGGGGAGGACGCGGGGACTGCCCCTGTTCGACTCGCTGGCCGTCCTCGGCCGGGACGAAACGCGACGCCGACTGGCCGTCGCGCTCGACCGGCTGGCTGCTTCGCACTGATGCTCTTCGCGCCGATCCGCTGGGCCCTGCGCATCAGTGCGTTGGTGCTCGGGGTGATCGTCCTCTACTTCGCGGTGACGCTGGTGCAGGTGTGGCTGACCTCACGCCAGTACGACCCGCACTCCGCGGGCGCAATCCTGGTGATGGGGGCGGCGCAGTACAACGGTGTGCCGTCGCCGGACCTGGCCTCGCGGCTCGACGAGGCGTTGCTCCTCTACCACCAGGGGTATGCGCACCTGATCATGGTGACGGGGAACAAGAAGCCGGGCGACGTCTACACGGAGGCGCAGTCCGGCGAGATGTACCTGGTGGGCAAGGGGGTGCCCCGGGCCGACATCCTCGAGGCGGGCGGCGACGACAGCTACGAGAACGTGGCCGGCGCCGCGCCCGAGCTGAAGGCGCGCCGGGCCACGGCTGTACTGGTGACGACCGACCCGTTCCACGAGGACCGTTCCATGGCCATCGCCACCGAGCAGGGACTGGTGCCGTCGCCGACGCCGACCCAGACGTCGCCGATCAAGGGGTGGTCCACGGTTCCCTACTTCTTGAAGGAGGCACTCGGGGTCGGTCTCGGGCGGATCATCGGGTACAACCACCTGGAGTGGCTGCACGACGCCTAAGCGCTCACCTCATGGCCGGGCTGGGTCCGACAGTGGTCGAGGTGGACGTGGAGGTGGAGGTGGAGGTCGGTACCGTCGATGTGGCGGCGACCGTCGTCGAGGTCGATGTGGAGGCCGAGGCGCCAGGATCCCGGAAGGTGATGCGGACCACTGTTCCCTGGCCGCGAGCATTGCCGATGCTGATCACGCAGGTGTCGTGGCCGTCGGAGCCGCAGTAGCCGTCGCCGATGATGCCCGTCTCGACCCTGAAGCGAGTGGAAAAGGCCCCGTGGGTGTTGAGGCGGATGGCCTTGGCCTCGGTGACGTCGCAGTGCGGGGTGTCGTTGGAGGGATTCATGCGGCCCTGGACGCGGGCGGTGCACTCGGCCAGGAACCAGGTCAGGGGCTTGCCGGCGTAGGTCCGGGACAGGTTCCGACCCGAGACGGTCACGGTCTGGCTGTCGACCAGGCCGCGAGAGGGGGTCACGCGGACCGAGAGTCCCGAGGCGTCGGCCGGCGAGGAGGAAAGGACGACAAGGGCGGCCCCGGGCAGTCCGAAGCAGGCGACGGCGACCGCGGCTGCCCTCCACCGGTACATCCGACGACCTCCGTGTCCTGTCCGATCCCGGGTCTTCCCGGCGTCCGAATCCTCCCATAGGGGAGGCGGCGGTTGTACGCGGCCTTCCTGGTCAGGATGGGGAACCGTTGCGCTGGGCGGCTCGGCTAATCTGAACGTCCACCCATTCGGGGGTGGTGTAATCGGCAACACGACTGGTTCTGGTCCAGTTATTGAGGGTTCGAGTCCTTCCCCCCGAGCACCGGCGACACCGTCGGCACATGTGCCGCACGTCACCGCTCGGCCCCATCGTCTAGAGGCCTAGGACACCACCCTCTCAAGGTGGCGACACGGGTTCGAATCCCGTTGGGGCTGCAAAGTGGGCTTGACCCCGTTTCGGGGACAGGCTTTATGAGAGTTTGGTCGTGAGCTACCAGGAGGTAGTCCGTGCCCAAGCGATATGCGAGGGAATTCCGTCGATCCCTCTGCGAGCGTCTCGAAGAGGTCAGTTCGCTCGCAAAGGAACTCGAGGTGTCCGATGCGACCCTCTACCTGTGGAAGCGTCAGGCTCTGATCGATGCCGGCCGCGCTGAGGGCGTCAAGAGCTTCGAAGCCGACGAGCTGGCCCAGGCGCACAAGACCATCGCTGAGCTCGAGGCCGAACTCGAGGCAGTCAAGGCGGCCAGTGCCCTCTTCAACGGGGAGGAACCAGTCAGCCCAAAAGGCGGTGCCAGGTTGCCCAAGGGCTAAGCAACCTGGGCTACAGCGAACGCCTGGCCTGTCAGATCGTCGGGGTCTCGCGCCACTGCTACTACGAGTTCAAGTACCACGTGCCGAGCGACCGCGAGATTCGCCGGCTCTTGGTCAGCGCCCACGTCGCCGACATCCACAAGAGATCACGGGGCACCTATGGGATGTGCTGCCGCTACGCGAGGTCAACTGCTGTGAACCGAGTAGTAGCGATGTCATGACGTCGTTGTGGTCTGTGTTGTCTGGTGGACGGCTAGTCGGCGCCGACCACCTTGAAGTCTTGGTTGACGAAGACATGGTGTGGCCAGTTGACCCCAATGTTGTGGACCTCGTACTCGCCGTTGCTCAGTTTCACGACACGGTCGACAGTTCCGCCGGGGTAGGCGGCCAGAGCCGCTTCCGTCGCCTTGTTGGCGGTCGTTCCGCTGACGATCGTCCCTGATCCCTCGGTGTAGCTCGCGGGGACCTGCCCGGTGTGTTTCGAGGTTTCAGCCGCTCCCCTCTGGAAGGGAACCACCGCTGCCGCGGTGGTTGACTGAGCCCCGCCCCCGCTCGTTTGCACGACGATCTCGGTGGCCCTGATGGTGGTCGAATCCACGGTTCCGAGTACCAAGACGTGTCCGCCCTTGGTCACGGCACTCTTGGCGGCCGAGCTCGTTCCCTTCTCGTATTTCGTCGAGGACTGCTCGTCAACGGTCACTTCTTGGCCCGCCGACGTCGTCAGGGTGAAGCTCGACTTGGCGACGTTCCCGACCGTGCCGGTGGATCCTCCTGCGGCCGGTCCAGATCGTGCGTTCGAACCCTGGCCGCCGGATCCCAGATGTCCAGGGGTGCTGGCGGCCGCGGATTGCGCGGCCCCAGCTGACGACGAGGCGCCGGCGCCGACGACGAGTCCCGTCATCGATCCCACCAGAGCGGCGGCTACGACCAGTCCCCGCCTCAGGTGGGACAGGTGTCCTCGCGTCCTCGACCGGCTTCGTTGCCCCGTCATGGTCGATGAAAGAAGCCAATTGCGCGACGACGCTGGCAGAGGAGGCGAAGCGGAAGTTGCGGCCCCCGAACCAGCGACAGTCGTCGGTCCTGACGTCTTGCTCGATTCGGTGTCGGAGGCAAGAGCCTCCTCGGGGCTGGTCGGTTCGTAATCACTCATGACGGCACTCCTCAATCTCAGGTACCCAGAGTGCAGGTCGTCCTTGTGAAGCCCCTGTAGACCGCCTGCGTGATGGCTACGAATCCGCTGACCGATCATCGGGGGAGATTCAGTTCAGCAAAGTGTCCGTTACGTAAAGGACAATCGAAACGGTCGCAGACCAGAGCGTCAGCCACGTCGCGATAAACGAACGCGATGGCATCCCTTCCCAGAACCGACCTCAGCAACTCAGGTCCGGTCGGGTGTTGATGTGTCGGGGGTTTCAGAGGTCGAGTCGAGGGGCGAAGCGGCCTGAGGTTGCTCAGAATTTCATGTCACAGGGTTGATTTCCTGGTCGGAGTGGGTGGCGTCTCATTTCCCCAGGTAGAGCGACAAATCGGGCGAACTCGATGCGTCTGTAAAATCCAGTTGGACGGATTGCATAGGTCTCATAATCCTGAAGGCCGGAGGTTCAAATCCTCCCTCCGTTGTCAAAAGACCTATTCGGAGGCTCGAACACCTCACATTGATCTTGTGGTTGACGCGTTAGCCGGCAGCGGATCTGATTATTGCCGCGAACTGTGTCGGATCGTCCAGCATCAGGTTGTGATGCGCGTTGGGGAAGACGGTAAGCGTGCTGTGCGGAATTTCCTGATGTAGTGCGTCGGCGACGCTCAGATTGAGATTTGGATCCCGAGCACCCCAGACAATGTGAACAGGAACGTCGAGGTACTGGAGGCTAGGGACACGGGCAGCGTCGTTCGTGACTGCCGAGAAGAGATTGCCCGCGAACGAGCGAAGCGGCCCCAGAGTGCTGGGTGTGACGAGGAACTGTCGGGTGAAGAGGGGAATGAACTTCCGAGCAGTTGAGGGGTTGGCAATGAAGGTCGACTCCTGCCAGGTGAGCAGATCATCGAGGAGTCGAGGATCGTTTGACAGCCCGT
This sequence comes from uncultured Acidimicrobiaceae bacterium, assembly GCA_963840435.1. GTDB lineage: Bacteria > Actinomycetota > Acidimicrobiia > Acidimicrobiales > RAAP-2 > Bog-473. The sequence continues at coordinate 60,822 of CAWIYY010000012.1, forward strand.
TCATCAGACTGTTGAGTCCGTAGGCGGTGCCGGGGGGAAGCGGTCCCAGCGAAGCCGTGATCGGCCACTGACCTAGCGCGAAAATCCCCGCGAGAGTGGGCGGCCCGGATCCCGCCACAGGGGCGTAGAAGCCGTTTGAGAGGATGATCGAAGCGACGTGACCGGGGTGATCAAGAGACCAGTTGAGCACCGCCGGCACGCTGGCGTCGTGTGCCACGAGGACAACCCGGCCAAGGTGGAGGCCTTGGATCACCGCGTTGAGATCCTCTTCCTGGCCAGCGAAGGTGTAGGAGTAGTTGGCCGGTTTGCTCGACCGTCCCCACCCGAGGAAATCAAAAGTCACGACCTCACGCCCTCTGAGCAGCGGCAGGACGCTGTCATACAGGTGGTGGTTGTCCGGGAAGCCGTGACTGAGCACAATCGCGGGCCCGCGACCCGGCTGAACGTAAGCGGCTATCCGGTAGCCGGCGCGTGGGATCCACACCAGCTTCGTTGATGCCGGTGCTGACGAAACCGGCGCTGACGATGCCGGTGCTGCGACCGCCATCGTTGCCGCGACGATCGCGGTCAGGGTGATCAATGTCATCGCTGCAGCGGTCCGAAGCCGGCCTCCGTCGTGGCCTGGGCGGCAGCCGCTACTGGAAAGATGTGACCTCTCGTCTCGAGCAGAGGTGAATGTCACGGTATTGGTGTCCTTTCGGAGTGCAGGGATAGGTGGCCGTCCGTACCGGTTGGAGGTCATCGGGCCTCTCCTTGTGCCGGAACGAGAGGGATGCTGAGCGGGGCCGATTCGGCTCCAACTCGTTCCTTGGGGTCTCGGACCATTTCAAGGGCCACATCTGAAGATGAAGCCGCCTGCTCTGAGCCGTCGCTGCCTGGTCGAGCTGGCAGGAAGAGTGCTGCCATCAGCGCTCCCATCACAGCTACTCCAGCTGCCACCACGCAGCCGACTGCGAGGCTGTGCAAGAACGCTCCGCTTGCACTACTCGCCAGTGCGCTTCCTGCGTGGGGAAGGCCAGCACTGGTCAAACTGCGTGACGCGATGAGCGCACCACCGACCGACTCCTTTGCAGCAGAGATGGCACGCGCCGGAAGATAGGACGGCGCGATCGAGGTGAGTCGGCTCGAGTAGAGAGAGGCAGCGATGCTACCGATCACTGCCACACCGAGGGTGCCTCCGAACAGGCGAGTCGCGTCGTTGACCGCCGAGCCCACGCCGGCCTTGGCCTTGGGAACCGCACCCATGATCGCCTCGGTTGCCGGAGCGCTGGTCAGTCCCAAGCCCGCGCCGAGCAAGAGCATCTGGAAGACGATCGTGGTGTAGGAGGTCGACGCCGATACCGTGGCCGTCCAGAAGAGCCCCGCTGCGAAGGACAGCAGCCCAGCCGCCACGATCACCTTATTGCCGATTCGTACTGCCAGCTTCGTGCCGACGACAGATGTAACTGCGACAGCAATCGCGACCGGCAGGAGACGGACTCCTGTGCTGAGCGGGCTAAAGGTCTTGATGAACTGAAAGTACTGAGTGACCAAGAAGATGAACCCCTGAAGGACGAAGAACGAGATTGCTACTGATCCGCTCGCCGCAGTAAACCGGGGATTGCGGAACAGCGACACGTCAAGCATCGGGTTATCGGTCTGGCGCTCGAAGAGGCCAAAGAGGGCTAGAAGAATCACGCCTGCCGTCATGGTCGAGATGGCAGCGGTCGACCCCCATCCCCAGTCCGGGGCCTCGATGACGCCAAGGATCAGGACCACCATGGCAACCGACGAAAGCCCAAAGCCTCGCCAGTCGACTGGTGGAGTCAGTGGATCCCGCGAACTGGGAACTGCCCAGGCGACGAGGAGTCCAATGACGAGGGCGACTCCAGCCATGAACCCGAAGATGCTTCCCCACCAGAAGTGTTCCAAGAGCCAACCACCAACAATTGGACCCATGGCGATCCCCACTCCCGTGGTGGCACCCCAGAGCCCGATGGCCTTGGCACGCTCGCCGCGCTCGGTGAAGACATTCACCAGCAGCGAGAGGGTGGACGGGAACATGAGGGCGGCGCCAAGACCCATCACGGCGCGAGCTGTGATGAGCTCGGTCGTCGTGTCGACCAGCGCCCCCGCCAGGCTGCCCGATGCGAAGACCGCCAGACCGACGAGCAGTGTGCCCTTCCGGCCCTGCCGGTCACTCAGACTGCCCGCCGCGAGGACAAACGCCGCGAATACGAGGCTGTACGCGTCGACCACCCACTGCAGCTGGGTGGTGGTCGCACCAAGTGTGCGCACCAAGGTGGGGAGGGCGACGTTGACGATCGTGACGTCGAGGCTGATGATGAATGCCGCCAGGCTCAGGGCGATGAGGACCCCAAGTCGGTTGCGCCCTCGCGGTGCGCCGGTCGACGTGGTCATGATGCGTTCCTTTCCATCTGGTTGGGCCGGTTCGCGGCGATCGCTGTGCGCCTGACCGGGATGCCGATCGGTGTGGGTTCGGGTGTCGTTGCCACGGCGGGGAGGGTGTTCCGCACCGGGGATGGATCAGCTACTCGGCGGACTCCAAAGATCCGCCACCGGCCCGGGGTTGAGGCCGCCTTGACCTTCAGCGGTCTCGCGCCCCTCGACCTCCGTCGGTTGGCCGCCTCTTCCTGCAGATCGCGAGAGCGCTGTGCAGCCAAAGTTCGCAACACATCTGGATGCATCTGCCACCTCCTCTGGGGTTTGGTTCGATGGTGGTGGCTTTATTTTATAAAGCAGACGCTCCAGAAAGTCAAGGGTTGTCAGTTGATTATTTAAAGTGTAGACTCTCGGCATGCGTTCCTACGACCAGTACTGCGCCCTCGCCAAAGCCCTCGATGTGGTCGGAGACCGCTGGACCCTCCTCATCGTGCGCGAGCTGCTGATTCGCCCGTCGCGTTACAGCGAGCTCCAAGACGGCCTGACCGGCATCGCCACCAACCTCCTCGCCGAGCGGTTGCGCCAGCTCGAGGGTGCAGGGGTCATTGGTCGTGACGCAGAGAGCCGCTACGAGCTCACCGATCGGGGTCGAAGGCTGGGGACGGCCGTGCATGAGCTGGTCCGCTGGGGCGCGCCGTTGATGCTCGCAGGGCAAGGCACCGACGCGTTTCGAGCTCGGTGGCTCGAGCTTCCCCTGGAGTTGATGTTCGGTGGCATCGACCCAGAACGGCCCAACATCCAGATCGAAGTCCGGACTGCGGACGAGGTGCTGACCCTATCGTCAAGCGCCGGCAGCGTGGAGGTGCGCACTGGTCCTGCGCCGTCGCCCGATGTCGTTGTCACCGGCCGGCCCGAGCTCATTGTCGGGCTGATGTCCGGTGCCCTCGACAAGGACGTCGCCATGAGCCAAGGCGTGAGCATCCTCGGCGATTTCGCCGATGTCGAGCGGTTGCGTCGAGACGACTGGCTCACTCCACCTACTGAGGGCCTCATTCGCCAACGCCCGAAGACCTCGGCCAAGGGCAACAAGCGTCTGGGTGGGCCCTGAGATTCCGCTTACGAATGGTTGAAAGGACACACCCCCATGACTGAACCCACGCAGGCCGCTCGTGATGGCGTCGTCGAGACGCCGAATGGCTCTCACTTCATGCGCGTGATCACCGGTGACGACCCGCCGATCATCCTCATGCATGGCTTTCCCGACGATCACAACATCTACGAGAAGCTCTTGCCATTGCTGAGCCCGAGACGCGCGGTCGCCTTCGATTGGCACGGCTACGGCCGATCCGAGCGCTCCGAGCTCGGGGGATTCTCTTTGAAAGAGCATGTGTCCGAGTTGGAGACCTTGCTCGATCAACTCGACATCGATCGAGCGGTACTGGTCGGTCACGACGCCTCTGGGCCCGACGCTGTCGCGTTCGCCGTCGCACACCCCCAACGAGTCGCCCATCTTGTCCTCCTGAACACGATGTTCGGTCAATTGCCTTCCCTGGAGCTTCCAGAGATGATCCGACTCCTTGCCGACCCGGATCTGATCCCATTCGCCGACGCGATGATCAATGACGAGGCGCAGCGTCTCTGGTTGTTGCAATTCACCGCCGAGCATTGGGGCATGGACGCCCTCGACCCGCAGGGTGTCGCCGTGCAGTCAGTCCTGCCACAGTTCTTCGGCAACTCCGATCAGCCCGACGCCCTCGCCGCCATTCGCGCCTGGACGGGCGGTCTGTTCGATTCTCTGAACGAACAGGACAAGCTCGCCTCCAGCGGCGCACTCGGTGATTTGGACGTTCCTGTCTCGATCATCTTTGGTCAATCGGATCGCTACCTGAACCCGTCTCTTGCACGTGAGATCGCTGGTTTGTTCACCCACCCGTCTCTTCATATCGTGCCGGACGCATCGCACTGGCCGCAGCACGATCAACCCCAGGTCGTGGCGGATCTCCTCGCCGACGTTGCGAGCACGCAATGACAGTAACGAGCCTCGAACGACAGTACGCAACAGGCCTCTCAAGGCGCCACATAAAGGAAGCCCTTGTGGCCGCCGGCCTGGACCTCAACGAACTGCAGCGTGGGAATCTCGCTCCCCTCGAGGATTTTCACACCATGGGTCGAATCGCGACCAGCCAACTCGCCCAGCTTGCTGAGATCAAACGCAGCGACGAGGTGCTCGACGCCGGTAGCGGCGTTGGTGGCACGGCCCGCTATCTCGCCGACCAGTTCGGCTGTCAGGTCACTGCCGTCGATCTGACCCAGGAATACTGCAACACGTCCCGTTGGCTTAACCAGCTGGTCGGGTTGGACGACCGCATCTCGGTGCATCACGGCGATGTGACGAAACTACGGTTTCCCCCGGCCAGTTTCACCGTTGTGATGAGCCAACACGTCCAGATGAACGTGGCCGACAAGACTCGCATGTACGACGAGGCCCGTCGCGTGCTGCGACCACGAGGGCGGCTTGCCATCTGGGACATCACCGCTGGCGAGCCAGGCGAGCTCGACTTCCCCCTTCCATGGGCTGATCGGCCGGCGCTGAGCCACCTGGACTCCGCTGATCAGTTGCGGGCCACGATCGAATCTGCGGGCTTCGCAGTCACCCACTGGAGTGACAGGACTGAGGAAGCGGTAACGATCATGGAGGTCTTCCTGTCCGTTCCTCCCGGCCCGCTCGGGTTGCACATATTCGTCGACAATTTCGTCGAGAAGGCGAACAACCTCGTTCGCGGCCTTTCCAACGGTCGGCTCCGCGCCGTTCAATCCATCGCCGAGGCCCGATCGTGAAGTCCTCTGCGTACCTTCCAGGGTCGACCAAAAGAACGATCCTTCCTGACCGGCACCGGATCGCAAAGGGACCAACATGACTACGAGAAGCAGCAGACGCATTGATCTTACGGTGGTTACATTCGACAGCCTGTCGGATTTCGAATCGACGAGAACTCGCTTCGACGAGCGGATCCCACTATTTGACCCGAGCGTCACGGTCACCCTCGTGAGCTCGCAGGCAGCATGGTCAGAAGTAGAAGCCGCGATTACTCCTACGCTCGGTTCCTCAGGTTTTCTGGCCGTCTCCCGACTCGACCAAGGGGCACTCATGAGTCTGCGCGGCACCCTCTTGCAAGCGACGCAGTACTTAGTTGGGAACCCACTAATTGCAACCGAGGTAGTCGACAGCGTGCGCAAGGCCTCCCTGTTTGCCCCGTTTCAAGCGGCTATCTACGACGACCAGAGCGGCGTGCACGTCTCCTACATGCTTCCTTCGAGCCTCTTCATCTCTTTGGACGATCGTGAAGTAGCGGCGATCGGCCAGCGACTGGACGCCAAGATCGAGGACACGGTGGCCGAGGTGTGCGAACTGGTGTGAGCACTTCTACCAGTCCGCTGGGTGACGCGCTTGGCGCACCGACCACGCAGGTGCCGTACGTCTGGCGCCCTGGCAGCTGCGTCGAACGAAGTACTACCGATCAAGGAGATTGATGATGAGAGTGTTCGTAGCGGGTGCCACCGGAACGATTGGGGAGCAATTGCTTCCACGGCTAATTGCCGCAGGTCATGAGGTACATGCCTTGACGCGCAGTGAGTCGAAGCAGGCCGTGCTAGCCGAGCTTGGAGTCGTGGCGGTGGTCACAGATGCGCTTGCTCCCGATCAGGGATCAACAACACAGCTTCGAGATGGCGGTTGGGCTCGCACCCAAGGCCGACGAAATGATCGAAGGGCTAGCTGCGTGGGCTCGTCCCCTCCTGCTGGACGAAGAGCGGCCGAGCAAGTCATAAGTCACCTGAGTGAACGTCCCTAAAGAGACGGTCCCAAGATCGATCGTTTCGCCTCTTTCCGTGCGATCCCCGACAGATCCCAGAATTTGCAGGACCCGCGGCGTGGTCAGCCTCTTGTCTTGCAGGCTCCTCGGGACCGGTACGGATGGTGGGCGGCCCGAGCCGCGTTAGCCGCCGCCCTGGCCTACGCAGCAATCAGCGCGTACTGGGCGTTCGGCGGAACTTGGCTCCTGGCTACGGTTGGCGCCTCCCTGACGACCAACCACCAGAGCGTCGGGCTGAGGTTGGTCATATGGGCCGCGGTTCTACTCAAGCTCGCCGGTGCGCTGGTTCCAATGTTCGCCTGCCTTCCCCCTCGACGCTCGACATGGCACCCTTGGCTCAGGGTGTGTGCATGGACAGAGGGCGTGGTGATCACCCTCTACGGGTTCGTGCTCACTTCAGTGGAACTGACGGCGGAGGTCGGCATGATTCATCCGGGGAAGACAACCGACCGGCGTGCTCTGGCCTGGCACGCCTACCTTTGGGATCCTTGGTTCCTCATCTGGGGTCTCCTCGTGATCACCGCATTGCTCCTGACTCGGTCCGTCGGAGCCCGGTCGGGCACGCGCTTGGTGGCGTGGCCAGTCCTTTACCGTGTTCGGACAAGTTCTCGCCAGGCGAAAAAATACTGAGGGACACGGGTGATGTGCAGCGTCGTCTCCTCCTTGCCCGCGCCGAGAAATCTCGAATTCTGTTCCCGAACGCCTTGGAGATGGCTGTCTGGTCCTGGCAGCCCCGACGGTCTCTCGGGCTCATTGATCGCAGCGACCGCGGGTTCAATACGTCTCCGTTCGCTCCACCGAACAGCTCGCCCAGGAGAGGGCGGTCGCCTCGCTACGACGTGCCGCCGCCCGCCGGATCGATCAACCAACAATCGATGCGGCGAAGCGAAACGAGTACGTCTGAGAAGCTCAACGAGCTCATCGGCTTACCTGACGCCCCCAGCCGATCGGCTCATAGATGCTGAGTCTTGTCCCGCTTGAGAAGGCCATTGCAGCTACGACCCCTAAGTGCAGGGCATCGGGGAGCCCTCGGAAAATGGGCTCGCCGCCGCCGAACGCGACCGGCTGATGCACTATGGCGTATTGGTCAACGAGTCCCGCCATCGACAGAGCCTGAGCGAATCGAGCGCCGCCCCAAGCGATGATTTCGCCGCCGGGTTGGTTCTTGAGTGTGACGATCTCGTCCGCCAACTCTCCGCGGGCAATGGAGGATTCCGGCCAGCGTGCCTCACGGAGGGTCTTCGAGAACACAACCTTCGGGATCTCGTTCATCGGGGCGGCATACTCGTCAGTAGAAGTAGGCCAGAACCCTGACATTTCCTCGTACGTCACCCGACCCATGATGTGAGTCCCGGCGCGTTGGATTCGATTTAGCTTCCAACGCTGCAGTTCATCGGGCTCGCGCATCCCGCCGGCATGCCCCCTGGGCCCAACAACGAACCCGTCGATTGAGGCAGTCATGATCAACACCACTCTCCGCATCGGAACCTCCACATTTCACGTCGGTTAGGGGTGCCGGCCGCACCCTCACAATGACGACGAAGGGGGCGACCCCATTCGACATGGTCGGAGCGACGATCTCGAGGGTGCAGGAGGCGCCGCTTTCGACCCGAAGCGGAGCGCCGCCCGTGGACGGGGTAACGATCAATGAACGCCCTGAGTGCGCGCTCCCGCAGGCTTGGGCCTGGTCTGTTTTTGACGAGGCCAGAAATTTCTGTGCCATGGTTGTCGATTCGGCCTCCCTCGTTCGTGGACAAGGTGTACGGCCGACAGGGCCTACGACTGAAGACAAGGAGATTCGAATGGCTCAGTACTTGCTTTCTGTGTGGCACGACGCCGATTACGTCGTGGACTTCACCACTCCTGATGCGCAGCGCACCGTGGCCAAGGTGAGCGCGCTCAACGAGGAGTTCCAGAAGACGGGCGCCTGGGTGTTCGCGGCCGGTTTGCACCCCGCCTCGTCGGCGACGACCGTCCGATATGGCGGTGGAAGCGTCTCCATGACCGACGGGCCTTACGCCGAGTCGAGGGAACAGATGGGCGGCTTCTGGGTGGTCGAGGCCGCCGACTTTGACGCCGCGCTCGCGCTGGCGCAGAAGGCCTCCGCAGCCTGCGAGGGACCGGTCGAAGTCCGGCCGATAGAAGGTGGCTGACGAACTCGACGGCGTTTTCCGCCGTGAGGCGGGCCGGTGCACGGCGACGCTGATTCGCATCCTCGGCGACGTTGACCTCGCCGAGGATGCGGTCGCCGAGGCATTCGCTGTCGCAGCGGCAAGTTGGAGGCGAGAGGGCGTCCCGCCGAACCCCGGTGGATGGATCATGTCGACGGCCCGCAACCGGGCGATTGACCGGATCCGGCGGGAATCAACCAGGGAGACTCGCCAAATGGCAGCTGCCCGACTTCAAGGTGACCCCATGGATGCCGAGGACAACCGTGAGCTCGACGATCTCGAAGCCCTCGTCGATGTCGTTTCCGACGATCAGCTGCGACTGATCTTCTTATGCTGCCACCCCTCACTCGCGCCCGACGCCCAGGTAGCGCTCACCCTACGGCTACTCGGCGGCCTCGAGACTGCTGAGATCGCCCGCGCCTTCCTCGTCCCCGAATCGACGATGGCTCAACGAATCGTGCGGGCCAAGCGCAAGCTCCGGGACAACCATGCGCCCTATCGCATTCCCTCCGAAGCAGAGCTGCCCGATCGGCTCGATGCCGCGCTCGGCGCGATTTACCTCATCTACACGGAGGGTCATACCGCCACTTCCGGGACCGCGTTGGCGCGCGCGGATCTTTCCGCAGAGGCCGTCCGGCTAGGTCGTGTTTTGACGCAGCTGATGCCCGACGAGCCCGAAGCAATCGGGTTGCTGGCGCTCATGCTGTTGACGCAGGCAAGACAACCGGCTCGTGTCGGCGCCGACGGCACCTTGGTGCGCCTCTCGGAACAGGACCGCGCACAATGGGATAGATCACTCATCGACGAAGGCCACCAACTGGTACGAGCGTGCCTGCGCTGGAACCAACCGGGCGCCTATCAAATTCAGGCAGCAATCGCGGCGGTACATGCCGAAGCGTTGACGTCCAACGACACCGACTGGGCTCAGGTGCTCGACCTCTATGACCAGCTTCTCGCCATTCGCCCGAACTCCGTCGTGGCGCTCAACCGCGCTATTGCGCTTGGCGAGCTGCACGGACCGGCGGCCGGGCTTGCAGCGCTGGACGCAATGGACGCCAGGCCGCTCAACGGCTATCAGGCGTACTACGCGGCGCTCGCGGACCTCTTGTCACGCGCTGGACGCCGGAACGAAGCCATTGTCGCCTATGACCAGGCGTTGGCCCTCACCACGAATGCGACGGAGCTCCATTTCCTCAAGCGACAGCGACAGGCCGTGGCGGATCCATGACTTGGTTGGGCTCTCAGTGCCCTGGCACACGTTCCAGGTGGCAATAGCGAGCGGCGGGGAAGGCGGGACGCCGGCAAACCGTGCACCCGAGAAGCCCGCTGCGAACCGCCAACGTCGTCGCATGCGGGATTCGTTGTGTTGTGTCATGCCGGCTCGTAGGAGGATTCCAGGTTTTGTTGGGTTTCTTGTGGGGCGGCGGGTTCGCCACGGGTGTTGGAGGCGCGGAACGCGATGGCTCCGGCTGCCACGAGGCACAGAGCGCAGACGAGCAATGCCCGCTGGAATCCGGCGGTGAGTGCCTCCGGGGGAGGGGTGTGAGCTGCCAGCAGGTGGCTGGTGCGGCTGGTTGCGATCCCGCTGAACACCGCCAGGCCGAGCGCGGACCCGAGCTGGAAAGAGGCCGTAATCAGGGCCGCGGCTAATCCGGCCTGATCCTCCGGCACGCCTGCGTTTGCGGCTGTTTGCACACCGGCATACAGCAGTCCCAGCCCGAGCCCCATGATCACCAGCGGGGCGAGCAGGTTGCCGAGATAGGTGCCATCCACCGGAATGCGGGAGAGCCAGAAGATGCCACCGGCAGCGAGCAGCGCACCGGAAACGATGATCGGACGGGTACCGGTCCGGATGAACATCTTCGTCGCTACGGTCGAACCGACCCCGATGCCGACGCTCACCGGTATGTACGAGAGCCCGGACTGCAGCGGGGAGTAGCCCAGGACGTTCTGCATGTACAGAGTGACGAAGAAGAACATCGAGTAGAACCCGGCCCAGGCGATCACCTGGGTGGCATCGGCCGCGGCCAGGCCCTTGATCCGGAAGATCGACAACGGAAGCAGAGGATGGGCGCGCCGCTGCTCATTGACCACGAACGCGGCCATCAGCACCGCCGAAGCGGCCAGCCCGCCCGTGGTGCGGCCCGCACCCCAGCCCTCGGCCGGCGTCTTCACCAACGTGAAGATCAGCAGCAGCATGCTGGCGGTGACCAGCGCCGCACCGACCGCGTCGAAACCGCCCGGCGCGGACCGGCCGTGGTCGACTTTCAGGATCCGGAACGTCCCGAACAGCACCAGCGCAGCTATCGGAAGGCTCACGAAGAACACCCACCGCCAGCCGAAGTACGTGGTGAGCAGCCCGCCGAAGATCAACCCTACCGCCGAGCCCATCCCGCTGATCCCGGCCCACACGCCCAGCGCCTTGTGCCGGTCGGTGCCCTGGAAGGTGGTGGTCAGGATGGACAACGCGGCCGGGGACATCATCGCCGCCCCGAGACCCTGGGCGAGCCGGGCGCCGACCAACATCCCCTGGCTGTTGGCCAACCCGCAGGCCATCGAGGAGGCCGCGAACAGCACGGTCCCGGCGACCAGCAGCCGCCGCCGTCCCAGCAGGTCCGCGGCCCGACCGCCCAGCAGCAGGAACCCGCCATAGGTGATCAGATAGCCGCTGACCACCCACTGCAGGTTCTGCACCGAGAACCCCAGATGCGTACGGATGTGCGGAAGCGCTGTGTTCACGATCGCGCCGTCCATGACGTCCAGGAACGTCACCAAGCACAGCAGCGCCAGCGTGATCTTGCCGCGCCCGGTCGCCAGGAACGACCCCTCCGGCGGCACCGTCGATGCGCTCATGGCGTCGTTCACGACCCGGGGACTTCCATCACGGGACCGACCTCGATGCCGCCGCCGACGACCCGCAGCACCGGGCAGTCCCTGGCCAGGGCGAGCGCGGCGTCCATGTCCTCGGCGGACACCACCGAATAGCCGATCATCCGGGATTCGCTGCCGCCGACCTCGCCGAGCGAGGCGTACTCGCTCACCGCGTGGCCGACGTCCATCAGGCCCATGCCCAGCCCGCCGAACCAGGCCTGCCACTCGGCCGGCGTCCCGTCGTTGGGCCTGTAGTCGGAGGGCACACGGAAGCTGAATACGAAGTTCGGCATCTTGAATCTCCTTGGGTAGTCAGACCGGCTGGAGGCCGGCGCGTTGTCAAGGAGGTAGACACGGCGGCCGTCACGAATTGGTCGGTGAACCACCGCCCAATTTCGGCTGCGCCCGGTGTCTGTACACAGGTGGGATGTGTTTCCCGGGGGGCCACGTGATAACGAGGTGGGAGTATGGAAACGGAGCTGATCGAGCGGGCCCGCTCAGGCGACCAGTCGGCGTTCGAGGAGCTGGTCGAGCCGTACCGGAGAGAATTGCAGGTGCACGCCTACCGGATGCTGGGTTCGGCCGCCGACGCGGAGGACGCGTTGCAAGAGACGATGCTGGCCGCCTGGCAGGGGCTGGGCAGCTTCGAGCAGCGGGCGTCCATCCGCACGTGGTTGTATCGGATCGCTACGACCCGGACACTGAACATGCTGCGGGCCGCGGGTAGGCGGCCGAGGATGGAAGCTGCTTCCTTGCCGGTCGAGCCGCCGGACCCGACCCGCCTCGGCGAGGTGATGTGGCTCGAGCCGTACCCGGACGTCTTGCTCGCCGATCCGGAAATCGGTCCCGAGGCCAGGTACGAGTCACGAGAGGCGATCTCCCTGGCGTTCATAACCGCCCTGCAGTTGCTGCCTCCACAACAGCGGGCCGTCGTGGTGCTCCGGGACGTGCTCGACTTCCCCGCCCGCGAGGTTGCCACCATGCTCGACACCACCGATCAGGCTGTGTCCAGCGCGCTGAAGCGGGCCCGGGCCACTCTGGAGAGGCAGCAGGCCAATGGCAGAAGCGCACCCCTTCCGGCCAACTCGCGCGCCGAGCAGGAACTCATGGATCGGCTGCTCCGGGCTTTCGAGGACGGCGATGTGGACGGCATGGTCGCTCTGATGACTGACGACGCGTGGCTGCGCATGCCGCCACTCCCGATTGAGTACCAGGGTCGCGAGTTGATCGGACGTTTCTTCGCGGCGGTCATGTTCCGAGACGGCCGGCGCTATCGGTTGGTTCCCACTCGGGCCAACGGTCAGCCCGCATTCGGCGCTTATCTGCGGGACCCGGCGTCGGGGCTGGACCGTATCTTGGGCCTCCTCGTCATCACAGTCGAAGGCGACCGCATCAGCGCCATCACCGCTTTTGAAAACGCAATCGCTCGCTTCGGCCTACCCCGCACCCTGCCGGACGAGAACTAAGAGTTTTCACCCGAGGACGGCGATCAGCCTGCTGCCGCACGCAGGCGTCATCGGACCGCGAATTTTCGGCAACTTCCTGTCCCGTCCATACGACCGTCCTAACGGGCGGATGCGACACGTCGAGAAGTCGTGGTGAAAGGTCATATTGCGAGGTGGCCCTGTCGCCAGCTCGGGTGCTTCGGGTACCTAGCATTTGCCGCCGGAGCATCGCAGCCCTGATCGCTGAAGTGGTCACCCGGGTCGAGGTAGGCGCCGACGTCTCGCTCTGGTGGACGACCGAAGTAGGTCTCACAACTCGACTGCGACGGGTTTGCTTCAACGACATGTCGGTCCGAATGGTCCACCACGTTCTGCAGCGATCTTCTGACATTCCCGGGCACCGTTCAATCCGGTTCTCGTCGCGTTGTAGTTCGCAAAGAACGAGATCCAACTGGCTGGGTGGGTACCTGCCTGCACGATGCGCTGAATCGAATGGTCTTCGCCCAGACGTGACCGAGTGAGCCTCCTTCACAGAAGACCGCTGCGACCGTTCCGGGCTAAATGAAATCGTCGTGACAGCAGGACAAACCCCTTGTAGGCGTACGACGTTCGGTGCTAAGCCGAACCAACAGCGATCGTCACAACCCGTTCACTTCGGGCAGCCTCGAGGAGGTAGGGCGGTGCGGGTGTCCATGAGAATCCTCTTGGCGGTCGGTGCCGCTTCGGTCCTATTTGTAATGATTGTCGGCCAGGTCGCGGCGGGAGCGAGCAACGAGCCAGTGCTGAACTCGACGGGCTCGAGCTTCGCGGGCCTGGCAATCTCCGTCTGGCAGGATGAGTTCAACGAGCTTGATGGCGGCGACATCAACTTCGTACCGACATCTGCGGTCGTCGGCCTCAATGATTTCTGCCAACAAACCATCAGCTTTGCGGCCAGCGACATCTCCTATGGCGCCCACCAGTCGAACTGCAGCCGGGCGCAGGTGCCTTACCCTTATCAGTACATCCCCGATGTCGGCGGATCCCTTGCCTTCGAATACAACCTGAAGGGATCGAACGGCGTCAGGATCACCGACCTCGTTCTGAACGCTCCGACGCTGCTCGGGATCTTTACGGGCTCGATCAAGAAGTGGAACAACCCGGAAATCCAGGCACTCAATCTGGGCACAACCCTTCCGAAAACGCCGATCTCGGCGTTCTATCGCAACGACCCTTCAGGCGAGAACTACCTCCTGTCCAACTACTTCTCACATGTCGACCCGGGCCCACTGACCGCGTTCCAACAGGAAGCGGGCGTCCCCACGACACCTGGCACGCCGTCGGCGACATGGGCTGCCTTCCCCAACGGAGTCCCGCCGAACCTCGGTAGCTTGGCCGGGGTCACCGGAGCCGAGGCGGCGGCACAGGGGCCGGTGCGCACTCAGGGCGGCATCGCGTACGTCGAGACCGGCTACGCCGAGCAGGTCGACCTCCCGGTTGCCTCTATCGTCAACGAGGCCGGAGAGGCCGTGCAGCCGACATCGAAGGACGCCGCCGCCGCTCTCCAAGGAGTGACCTTCAACGCCCACTTGGTCGAAGACCTCAGTGGCGTCTTCGTCAATGCGGCCGCCGATGCCTATCCAGTCTCCGAGTACAGCTATTTCGTAGCTCAATGTGTTCCGAAACAGGCGGCGGCGCAGGGGGCCTCTTGCGACGGCAGCGGCACGGTCACCATGGGTAAGCCACAAGGCGCGGAATTGGGGAAGTTCATTACCTTTGTCGCCTGTCTGGGCCAGGCCTCGATGGCCGACCTCGGCTATTCACCACTGCCCCCCAGGTTGGTCGAGATCGATTTCGAAGCCGCCGGTCGACTCCCGGGGGGCACGACGCCACCGCCACCCACTGCGGCGAACTGCCAGAATCCCACCATGACGGGTCCACCGACGAATTGAGTACGGCCTACCTCAGAATCGAAAATCGGGACACCTCGCTTGCCTCATTGGGTGTGCTCAAGTCCAGCGCACTGGGGCAGTAGTGGATCCGAAAGTACGAGCCACCATGAGCTGGACGTTCCAGATGGGCTCGTAACCCTCCGGCAAGTGTCTTGGATTGCGTTTCGGTCGTTGAGAGTTCTTACATCGTGTGGCGGGAACCATCTCCACCAGCTCAGTAAGCTCGGGTGAGTCGGTTACGTCGCAGCTGGAGCGAATCGAACCTCCTTCCTAGACGCAGAGCCGCCTGGTATCAGCCGTGAGCGTTGACGAGCGATGCAGTCGACCATCCGCCTGGGCCACTGGACCGCGTGCAACCATGGTGACATTCAAACGCGCCTGCATCTTCTCTCACCGATCAAGCACATTCGATGCCGTGCCGTCCCGCTGTTCAGCTTCGTCCTCGCCGTGACCATGTTGTTCGGTGCGACGGAGATCGTGTCGACGCAAACGACGGGGGCTGCGACGTCAGGTTGGTACGTCGCCTCGGTCCCGGGAACGGGCTCGGATGACGTCCTGATCGGTTCGACGTGCGCGAACGCGCTCCAGTGTTGGGCTGTAGGCATCACCTTGCTGAACGCCGGCGGTAGTCAATCGTTCCCCAACCCGCTCATGGAAGCCTGGAATGGCACGACGTGGACGCTCGTCCCCATACCGTTGCCAGACGGGGAGGGCGGTGGACTCTTCGACGCGACCTGCGTCAACGACTCTGACTGCTGGGCCGTCGGAGCCGCGGTCGCGGCCGGCAGCGGGAATCCGACCGGTACTCTCATCGAGCAGTGGAATGGCATGTCGTGGTCAACGGTGCCGAGTCCCACACCGAGCGGCCCCGGCGTGGTGGGCGCCATTCTCACAAGTGTGAGCTGCCCGTCGGCCTCGAACTGCATGGCGGTTGGCTATACGACAGATCTCAACGGGAACAATCTCACCGACGTCGTCGAGCAGTGGGACGGGTCCAGTTGGACCATCGTTCCCGGAGCGACGACCGGCCAGACCTTCGACGAGCTGATGAGTGTCCAGTGCCCCTCGGCTGCCAACTGCTGGGCCGTCGGCAACGCCGGTCCAGCTTCACAGATGTCGGGCTTCTTACCGATCTTTCCTGGTGCCGTCGGCGACCAGGGCCTCATCGAGCACTGGGACGGATCGGCCTGGTCGATCGTGCCCAGCACGACAGAGCCGCTGCCCAGCGGCGGCTACCTGAGCGGCCTGCAGTGCGTCGGAGCCAGCGACTGTTGGGCCTCTGGTGCCACGACTGACGATAACGGGAACGCCTCGGGGATCCTTATGGAGCACTGGGATGGCAGCTCGTGGAGCGACGCGTCGGACTCGGTGCCCGGTTCGGCCGCGCCGGGCATGTTGGCGGGGATCTCATGTGTCAGCGCGGTGGAGTGCTGGGCCGTGGGTTCCACGGGCTCATTTAACAACGGCGGCTCGGGTGCGAAGCCGCAGAGCTTGGTTGAGTACTGGAATGGGTCGTCGTGGTCTGTGCAGCCCAGCCCGAACGTGTCTTTCCTCAGTTTCCTCAATTCGGTGAGCTGCGTACCCAACGTCGGGTGCCTGGCTGACGGCAGCACCTTGACAACCCCTGAGAACAACGACCCGGGACTGCGTGCTTACGTCGAACAGGCGAACTTCTCGCCGGCATCAAGCCAGGGAACTGTGCTCTCAGCGCGCGACGGTGGTGTGTTTGCTTACGGTACTGCGCCCTTCGAGGGCTCCATGGGCGGCCAACACCTCAACGCGCCAGTCGTCGGCGTCGCCACGACGCCCAGCGGAGAGGGCTACTGGCTCGTGGCCAGCGACGGCGGGGTCTTTGCCTTCGGTGACGCCCCCTTCGAGGGCTCCATGGGTGGCCAGCGCCTCAACGCGCCGATTGTCGGCATTGCACCCACCCGTGACGGTCAGGGGTACTGGCTGGTGGCGAGCGACGGAGGGGTGTTTGCGTTTGGTGACGCTGGCTTCCACGGCTCTATGGGTGGCACCCGTCTCAATGCTCCTGTCGTCGCAGTAGCCGCCACCGACCACGGAGGCTATTGGCTTGTCGCCTCCGACGGCGGGGTCTTCAGCTTCGGGGGCGCGGCCTTCTACGGCTCGGCTGGTGGGACCCGGCTCGCTGCCCCGATGACCGGAATGGCGGCCACGCCCGACAGCCAGGGTTACTGGCTGGTGGGGTCCGACGGTGGTGTCTTCACCTATGGCGATGCCGCGTACGACGGTTCCGTTCCGGGTCAGGGCATCTCAGCGCAGGCGCCGGTCGTGGGCATCACCTCGACACCGACGGGATCGGGCTACTGGCTCGCTGGTGCGAACGGTGCCGTGTACACGTACGGCGACGCAACCTTCCTCGGTGCACCGAACGCGGGCCGCCTGGTCGCCCCGGTGTCCGGAATCGCAAGCTCCTAGACAGACCGCCGCAACGCCCCGAGTCATGGTGCTGCCTGCCGGCGGAGTGTCTTCCGGAAGGAGTCGCACTGACGATTGAGGAGTCACCAACTCCGATGCGCCCCTGTCCGACTTCGAACCTGTCAGATTGCCGATTCGCCTCGTTCGTCGTAGGAGGCCGACTGGAATCGTCAGAGCCGTCGAAAGCGAAACCCGCGAAGCTCACCGAAAGAAGCGGTCGGAGTTTCTGTCAGTCAGCCGGCAACAGGCTCTCACTCGTCGGTGTCGGTCGGGCGGTGGGATCCAGCCGGACGGTTATCCGGCGGCGATCTCATCTGCGCACCGATAGCCGCTACGGAGCCCACCTTCGATGTAGCCCTGAAAGTTGATTGAAGTTTGCTCACCCGCAAAATGGAGGTTCGCTTCGCGCTGCCCCTGGATGCCATTGAACCCGGTGTACTGACCGATCTTGAGGTAAGAGTACGCGCCGAGAATATGTGGATCTCCAGGCGACCAGACGAAGTACGACTGCCCATTGAACGCTGCGTTCACCCCGGGAAACAGGGTATTGAACTGACTCAGAAAGGCCTCGATCATTGCGGGAGGGGGTTGGCCGACATAGTTGCTCAAGCCGTACGTGGCGCCCCAGTCCTGGGCAGATCGCCCGCCGGGCAGCGCGGCAAGGATTCCTGCTTTTCCGGGCTGGTAGTCCGTCGCATCCCACCCACCTTGGACGACGCCATCGCAGTAGCAGTTTCCGGTGGCGTGATCGGAATCGTTCCATACGCGTTCGCCGAACTGAAGGAAGAACTTTGAATTGGTACCGAGCGGCTCTTGTTGTATGGCCTGCTGGTGGAGCGGGCTGATCGGGAGTCCCGAGAGGTCCACTTGGCGCAACGTGGTGAACGGAAGGGCGAGGACGACGTGATCGGCGATCACGTCGTGGGTAGACGGTCCGCACTCGAACGTGCATTTGAAACCGCTGCCCGACGCTCGCACGGCGACGAGTTTTTGGTCGAGGTGAAGGACTCCTGAGGGCACCCGGTCGAGGATCCCGTAGATCAGCTGGTCGTTGCCGCCGTGGATATGCCACTTCTCGTTCGCCCCACCGAGTGCGGGGCGGTCCGTCGGTTGGGCACCATTTGGCTTGCTGTCGTCCTGACCGAGCAGGTAGACGAGATTGAGCGCCGACTGAAGTTCCGGGTCACCACCAAATTCGTCGAGGACGGCGGAGACGCAGAGAGCGCCGAAGTCCGACGCCAATCCACCAGGAATGTAGGTCTCGATCCATTCCGATACGGACATCCGGTCGAATTGCTGCCCGCCAGGTGTGTGATTGTTGTAGAGCTGCGGCCATGGTGCTGCTTCGAAAGCGGCCTGATGAAACAGCTCCCATCCCCAGTCGTGCCAGTCCTGATTGAGGGACGCTTGCGACCATGCTTCCCCGAAGAAGCTCAGTTGTTCTCGGTGGGGGTGGGTGCCCGGCGGGTAGGCATCCGTGTTGTCCAGAGTGAGTCCGAAGCTCTGGGCCAGCGCCAGGGTCGTTGTGTGCTCGGGATTGATGAACTCCGCGTGCTCCTCGATCAGTTGACTGTCGGCAAAGTAATTGCGAAGAGTCCGGATTCGCCCGCCCGGCATCGAGTTGTACTCGTAGACATCGGCATGTCTTCCGTATTGGGTCCAGAGGCGGTACGCACAGCCGAGACCGGCAATGCCTGAACCAACGATCACACTCCGAGGCTCGGAACGTGAGGTCGTGGCCGCGCGTTCGGCTCTTCGGGAATTCAGAGTCGGTATTGCGACGGCGGCCGCGGCGCTGTACCCGAGAAATTCGCGGCGAGAGACGCGGGCGGCAAGCACCTGGTCGGCTTCGAGAACTGACATCCCAGTGGTACGGGCTTGGCGAGACACGGCTTGCGCTCGACGAATGGCACTGCCGGATCCGCTTGGTCCCCATGGGCGCATGGCCTGAAGATAGTGGGTCGATGGCTTCTCATGCGGCGTCACACTCTCAAGCCGGTGAGTGAACACGGTGAGGGTCCAGTCCAACGAGACTTGACATAGGGTCTATCCGTCGCCGGCTGCCGGAAACCCGGTCTTGAAGGGGTCGACATGCGAGAGCGCACCAACGAAGTCGAGGTCGAGCGGGACGTCAAGGTCACGGTATCGGATGGCACGGTTCTGCTGGCCGACGTCCACCACCCGGTGGGCATCGACGACGCCCCCACCATCTTGGAACGCACGCCGTACGGCAGGGTCAACTTCGCATCGGCCATGGGCCCGGAGTTCGCCGCTCGCGGCTATCGCTACGTCCTGCAAGCGTGCCGGGGCACGGACGGTTCGGGCGGCACGCACAGCTACTTCGCCGAAGCGGGGGACGGACGGGATACGGCGGACTGGATCGCCTCCCAGCCATGGTTCAACGGCAGCATGGGTAGCTTCGGCGCGAGCTACATGGGCTTCACCCAGTGGGCACTGGCCTCCACCAAGCCGCCGTATCTCAAGGCCATGGCCGTCGCCCTGTCGACTTCGGTGCGGGCCTACTCGTGGTACCCGGGAGGCTCGCTGGCCCTCGAGGTGATCATCCCCTGGGACGCTGGCGCCACCCAGTTCAACAAGCAGGCCACCGCCGTTCCCACCACCGATGTCTCCCCCGAGGGCATCGAGCAGCGCATGGCCGAGCTGAAGGCGGGCTTCGACCACCTCCCTCTCGGTGAGGTGATCCAACGGCTCACCGGCGTCGACCTGCCGCTCTACCGGGACCAGCTCGCTCACGGCAGCGCCGGGGATGCCTTTTGGGATCCGGTGAACTTCCGGCCGCTCCTGGAGGAATGGACGGTGCCGACCCTGCTCGTCGACGCCTGGCACGACTACCCGTTGCCCGGCGTGGTCGAGGACTACGCCGTCCTGCGCACATCGCCCGCTCCCGTGCATCTGCGCATCGGCGCCGGTGGACACCTGGGCGGGGGCGGGGAGGGCGGCATGACCGACGCCCCACTGGACTGGTTCGATACCTGGTTGCTGGGCCGGAAGGGACTGCTTCGCTCCACTCCGGTCAAGGTCCACGTGCAGGGCGAAGGCGGTCACTGGCGCGACCTGCCGGACTGGCCTCCTCCCTCAGAGCCGACCCGCTGGTACCTCCAGGCCGGGGGTCACCTCGCACCCATGCCGCCGGAGTCAGTGTCGAAGCCCGACCGCTATCTCTATGACCCCGCCGACCCGACGCCTTCGATGGGCGGCATCGGCATGCTTACCGGCGGCACTGTGGACAACCGGCCTCTCGAGGCTCGCCCCGACGTCCTCGTCTACACCTCAGACGAGCTGGGCGAGCCGCTCGAACTCGTCGGTCCGGTGGAAGCGGAGCTGCACGTGGGCTCGAGCCTGGACCACACGGACTTCTTCGTCCGGGTCTGCGACGTGTCGCCCGACGGCCGGTCCCTCAACGTGTGCGACGGATTACAGCGCTTCGACCCTGCCTCCATCCACCGGAACCCCGACGGGACGTTCACGGCGGCGGTGGTCCTCTGGCCAGTCGGTCACACTTTCGCCACCGGTCACCGCCTGCGGGTCCAGGTCTCCAGTGGCGCCCACCCCGTCTTCGCCCGCAATCTCGGCACCGGAGAACCGCCCGCCACAGCCACCACCCTGCGGCCCGCCAAGCAGGCCGTGTACCACGAGCCGGGTCGGCTGTCGTGGGTGACTCTCCCGCACTTCTCGGGCTGACATTCCGGGCCACCTGGCGGGTCGGCGGAATCGCTCACCCGGTGCTCACGTTCCGCCGAACTCGTAGTGGGTTCGCTCGACCTGGCGGGTCCACTCCCAGTATTGGTCGAGTGGCCAGGGCGACAGCGTGAAGACCTTGCCGTTGCTGTTCTTGTAGTGGCTGTGCGAAATGGAAGGATGCGACCACACCAGTTGGGCGATCTCCTTCTGATAGCGATCGGCGTAGTCGTCGTGCGCCTGAGGCGTGACCTCGGTCCAGAGTGCACCCGATCCGAGGGTTTCCTTGATGGCCTCCAAGGCGTAGTGCACCTGGAATTCGGCGTGGTAGAAGATGCTGGCGCCAAAGGCCAGGTTTGTTCCTGGACCATAGATACAGAACAAGTTGGGGAAGTTCGGCATCGTGATACCGAGGTAAGCCGTGGGCTCGTCCCCCCACTGGTCCTTGAGCGAGACGCCGCGCCGACCCACGACGTTCATCGACCCCAGAAACTCGTTGTGCCGAAATCCGGTCGCGTAGCAGATGATGTCAGCCGGGACGTGACGTCCGTCCACCGTCACGATTCCGTCGGAGACCACCCTCTCGATGCCGGTTCGGATGAGCTCGACGTTGGGCATCTGCAGACAACGCAACCAGGTGCCGTCGTCCTGCAGGATGCGCTTCCCTGTGGCGGGGTAGTCGGGCACGACCTTGTCGAGCAAGTCTGGGTTGTCGCCGACGATGCCGCGCATCCAGCCCACCAACGCAGCGGCACGTCTCGCGTTGAGTGCATTGACCGATTGGTTGGTCGAGTCGGTGTAGTCGGGGTCGATGCGATACACCTCCATCCCCGCCGAGAGTCCGGCGAACGTCATGACGAACCGATACCACCGTCCATAGAAGGGAAGATGCCGCAGCGCCCAGGCGTCGCCCGGTGGCACCTGCGTGTGATACAGCCGGTTGGGCAGGATCCATTGGGCCGTGCGCTGGAAGACACTGAGCTCTGCGACTTCGGAAGCGATACTCGGGCCGATCTGGAAACCACTCGCACCAGCGCCAACCAGCGCGAATTGGCTGCCTCGGATTTCGAGGTCATCGGGCCAGCGCGATGAGTGGAACGACGGCCCAGAGAAACTGTCCATGCCCGGGATCTCGGGCAGCCGTGGCGTGTTGAGCGAGCCAACGGCACTGATCACGAAACGTGCCTCGACGACTCGCTCAAGGCCACCGGATTCGCGCGCAGTTACGCACCACAAGTCCCTATCCTCGTCCCACACCAGTTCAGTGATCGTGGTGTCGAAGCGGCAATGCTGCCTAAGGTCGTATTTGTCGACCACTGTCTCGAAATAGGCGCGTAGTTCCGGCTGCTGGCAGTAGTACTCGCTCCACTGCTCCGCCGGCTCGAACGAGAAACAGTACTGATGGCTCCCGACATCGACACGTGCGCCGGGGTAGCGGTTTTCCCACCACGTGCCACCCGGACCCGCGTTCTTGTCCAGGATCACGAAAGGAAGGCCCGCCTGCTTGAGGCGGATGCCGGCCAGGATCCCGCCCATGCCACAACCGATCACGATGACGGGCGTCGCGACCTGCTGGGAAGCCGAGATCGTGTGACCCCAGCGGATCTGCCCACTGTCCGCACCTTCGAACTGCAAGTCGTCGAAGAGAAGGCCTGCCAGGCGATCCTCGACTTGGCGACGGCCGAGGAAGCTCATCATCTCCAGCAAGAGGTCCCGAGACAGGTCCACCGGGACACATCCTCCATCGCGATATGCAGCGATCACCGGAATCGCCCGGCTGCGCACCTCCGCCATGTCCTCTTCCGACATTGCGCCCTGGATGTCCAGCGACATGCCCACGTTCGGTTGGATGTCTCCTCGTATCCATGAGGGGTCGCCGCTCATGTGTACCAGCGAGCACATCAGCGCCGGAACGCTGACCTCTTGGAGGGCACGGGCGATGGCCTCGTCGTCTTCCTCGAATGGCTCTCCGGCGAAGCGATTCCTCGTCACGGACGACATCCTCGCCGTTCGGACTTTGGGGCGCAATCGGCCTTCATGGAAATCCGGAGGTTCATCGGGGCTTCCGCCGTCCATGTGGTCGTCACCACAGTGCAGGGATGGCGGCCGATCAGGGACGCAGCTGTGGTGTCGGGTCGGCTTCGGAGTCGATGGCGTGCAGGATGCGGTCGACGATGATCCCCAATCGACTCGCCTGGGCGGTGGAGAGTGCATCGAAGAGATGGACAGCCAGGAGTGTCGCTCCGCGCCGTCCACAGGTCTTCGAGTCAGTGTGCCGAGTCGTGGTCGGGTGACATGCCCGCGAAGGGGGCCATGCCCGCCAACTTCCCGCCGTCGATTGGTATGGTCGCACCGGTGATGAAGCTGGCTTGATCGGAGCACAGCCAGACCACCGCGTCGGCGACCTCCTCGGGGCGTCCGATCCTCCGCATCGGAAGGGCTTGCGCGGCCCGCTGTTGCATCTCGAGTCCGGCTCGCTGCAATGTCTCGGTGAGAATCGGCCCAGGGGCGAGGGCATTGACGCGTACCCCTTGATCGGCGTACTCGAGCGCAGCGCAACGGGTCAGACCGACGACACCGTGCTTGGCCGAGACGTATCCAGCCAACCCGCCGACCGCCTCGATGCCGGCCGTCGATCCCATGTTGACGATCGCGCCCCCTCCGGAGTCGAGCATGGCGCGGATCTCGAACTTCATGGACAGGAACACGCTGCGAAGCGTCGCGGAGATGGCACTGTCGTAGGAATCGATGGGGAGGTCCGCCATTCGGGTCGGCGCCTGGCCGCCACCCGCCGCGTTGTTGCATGCGACATCGAGCCGACCGAATCGCTGCACGGCCGCGTCGATCAACGCTTCGATGGCTCGGGCATCGCCGACGTCCGTGGGGACCACCAAGGTTTTTCCACCTGCCCCCTCGATCTCGCTGGCCAGGGCCCCGAGCGCCGCCTCGTTGCGGGCAGCCAGGACGACGGACGCGCCGGCCCGGCTGAAGGCTCGGGCGCAGGCGGCGCCGATACCGCGGCTGGCACCGGTCACGAGCGCCACGCGCCCATCCAGGGCGCTCTTCGAATCGGTCGTCATGACGTCACTGTCTTCGGGTTCAGGGGACCGATGTGGCATGACGCGATCTGCCAACGGCCACTGCATCGGGTAGCCGCGAAGCTGATCCGATACCGACCGCTGCTGTCAGTGTCGTTGAAGGTGGCTTGTTGGTCGAGTACGCCGACTACGACCGCGCTGGAGCCGTGGCCGCGGACCTGCAGGTCGGCGAAGGAGAGTGCTTGGTTGTGCAGCCCGCCAGCGAATCGGCCAAGCCACGCAGCCTTGTCGAGGACAAAGCCCACCGGGCCGATGCCGCGAAACTCCTCGGCGAGGAGCTCGTCGAGCCGGCCGAGGTCACCATCGATCTCGGCCGAGGCCCAGTCGCTCGCCACCTCATGGATCTCGCGGTCGACCTGGTCTTCGGGCGTCTCGATCAGCTCCATCAGATTCTCGTCGGGATCGTCGAAATAGAACCCGCGCCGCCCATCGCGCTCGTAGACCTTTCCTTCGTTGCTCCGATCTGGTCGGGCATAGATCGTCAGACCTCGTGCGAGCACGCGGGCGTAGGCCTCGTCGAACCGGGCCGGACTCACGGTAAAGGCGTAGTGGTGCGGCAACACCGTGCGCACGGTCATGAAGTCGAGCATCACGTCGTTGTCGGTCACGATCGGCGTGAAGTGCGCCGGGTGATCGGGCCCAGACACGCCGAGGATGGCGGCGAGGAACTGAGCCGATGCGAGGTTGTCGCTTGCCTGCACGATGGTGTGATCGAGTTGCACTGCCATAGTGGCCTCCGTTCACCGGGTTCACCCAGAACGATAGATCACGAATGCTTAGAAGTCAAATGGTTAGAGATCAAATGAATGTGCTACAGTCGGAGGCATGGAGAGGCCGACGCAAGAGCCCATCGGGCGAGACCTTGCCCGCACGGCCAAGGTGGTGGGCCAGCAGTTCGACGCAGTCCTCGCCGCAGAGGGGGGGAACCAAGCCACCTGGATGGTGTTCATCGCACTCAAGACGCATCCCGGTGCCAATCAGCGCGAGGTCGCCCGGGCCGCAGGGATCCAGGGCGCCACGCTCACCCACCACCTCAACTCAATGGAGGAGGAGGGTTTGGTGACCCGGCGCCGTGATCCCGCCAACCGACGTATGCATGTGCTGGAGCTGACCGACCAGGGCGAGGCGGTCTTCG
Organism: uncultured Acidimicrobiaceae bacterium; assembly: GCA_963840435.1. Taxonomy (GTDB): domain Bacteria; phylum Actinomycetota; class Acidimicrobiia; order Acidimicrobiales; family RAAP-2; genus Bog-473. Next base: position 85,868 of record CAWIYY010000012.1, read on the forward strand.
AGCGATTGGCGAAAGTGGCGATTGCGTTCGATGGTCATCTCCGCGCCGGAATCTCAGAGCGCGACCTCACCACCGCACGGCGCGTCTTTGCCCAGCTCCGGGAGAACGCCGACCCTTGAGTTGCCTGGCCGAGCCGGCTCACCATCCGCAGCCGCGTCGTCGGAGACACGGTGCCTGCCGATCATGACGCATCACCGTTTGAGCCGGCCGCAGGACGTGTCTGGGGGCATGGCACGAGGGCGGGATGCCCCATCCGACTGCACAATTAGGGACCTTGTGGAATGAGCGCAGCGCAGATGAACTCGATGACCGTGCGCCGTACGGCGTCGTCGTCATAGAGCGTGGAGTCCCGTCCCTCATGCCGGTGCCAGGCGAACCATGACACCGACTCCGTCACCACTCGGGCCGCGACTTCAGCGTCGGGCATCGATCGCATCAGGCCCTCCGCCATGCGGCGCTGGAGATAGGTGCCGAGCTCTTCGAACGTCCCGGCCCGGGCCAGGCCAAACCACGCAGCCTCCAGGTCTGGCATCTCCAAGGCACAGCGCTCAATGACCGCGATCACCGGCCAGTACCGATCGATGAGGGCATAGCGCTCTTCGACGATCTCCCGCAGCTCCTGAGCGACGTCAACCGGCGCCTCCTCGGCGAGGGCCGCGCCGATGCGGGGCATCTGCACCTGGGCGAGTCCCGTCTCAAGAACGGCGAGCGTCTCTCCTGGACTCGGAGTGGCTATCGGAAGGTCAGGGAGTCGCTCCGACACCATCTCGAACCAGTGCAGGAATACCAAATGGAACAGTGCGTCTTTGGACTCCACGTAGGTGAAGAGGGAACCCGTCGACATGCCCGCCTTCGCTGCCACTTCGGCCGTCTTCGTCCCCCGATAGCCGAGGCGTCCGAAGTCCTCCGTGGCCGCCTTGGCAAGGTCTGCGAGACGCTGACCTGGTGTTGCCCGAGGCATGTCTGAAAGAATATATTGACTGAGTCACTCAGTCAATGCTACTCTCGACAGTGGTCTCGATAAGTGAGGAGCTCGGATCGATGCCAAACCACTCGGCAACGCTGATCACAGCAGGTCAAGACCACATGCTCCCGGCTGAGCGGTTGCGTTGGAAGGCTGTTCAACCCGGGACGCGTGGCCGTGAGCCGCATCAACTGGTCGATGTGTATCGGGGCAGTTGGGGTGTTGAGGTATCTTGCGCCAATCCCGCGGCGCGGCCAATCCGAGTGGGTGCCTGCCGGTGGTACTCGACACCACCTCCGGGGCGTACAACACCGTGACGGGAGCGGCGACTCTGAGGCTGTCCCGTCAGGACGGCGGGTCGGATGGCTCCCACAGCGGCCGAGCGTGGCAGGTGGAGCTCGATGGGAGCGTCGTTGGCTCTCTCACCAAGAACGAGACAGTCGATCTACCGGTGGAAGCCGGACCCCACGACCTCCAGGTCACGTCGACGCGGATCCTCGGCAGCCCGAAGAAGCGCCTCGAAGTGCTGGAAGGACAAGTCATCACGCTGTTGTGCCGACGGCGGCCTCGCCACCCCTTCATCGTCCAGCGGTCGATCTACCTCCTGGTGACCAGCCTGTTCAAGCACGACGTTTGGATCAGTCTCACATCCGATGAGAACGATCTTGAAGCCGGAGGCAATGGCAACGGGCCCGGAACAGGAGCCACGACCGCGTCAAGGCCGTCCGCCGGCGCCAGGGCGATCACCGATGTCAAGGAAATCAGCAGTGCGCCCTTGCTCAATGGCGAGGGAGGTCCGGCCGCCCTCGCCGTGCACCAGCTGACGAAGCGCTTCGGTCAACGGACTGCCTTTTCCGAGGTGTCCTTCGAAGTGGCGTACGGGGAGGTGTTCGGTTTCCTCGGTCCGAATGGGGCCGGCAAGACCACCACCGTCCGCACGCTCGGCACGCTGATCACACCGACCTCGGGCTCGGCCACAATCGCCGGGATCGCGCTCTGCCCCGAGAACCAAGTCGAGATCCGTCAGCGCATCGCCATCATGCCCGAGGCACCCGGCCTCTATCTGCGCCTGACCGTCACGGAGAACCTGGAGTACTTCGCCGGCCTCTATGGGTTGCACAACCCCAGGCCGAGAATCGAAGAGGCACTCGAGGCCGTCAAACTCACCAACCGAGCCCGAGACCTGTGTGGCGGGCTCTCCAAGGGGCTTCGTCAGCGAGTTGGACTGGCCCGAACGCTGCTGAGCGATCCGACGGTCATGTTCCTCGACGAGCCGACGTCAGGCCTCGACCCGGTGGCAGCGCGCGACGTACACGACCTGATCCTGGGACTCCGCCGGCGGGGAGTCACGATCTTCCTCACCACCCACCGCCTCGACGAGGCCGAGAAACTATGCGACCGAGTGGCCATCATGAACACCACGCTGCGCACCGTCGGCACGCCCGCTGGATTGCGCGAGCAGCTCTTCAAGAGGTCCCTCTTGGTCACCACCGTCGAGCCGGTGAAGAGTCCTGAGCTGCTCTTTTCCGGGATCGTAGGTGTCGAGAACTGGTGCGCCGACGGTCCCGCTTCCTATGTGCTCTCGGTGTCGGAGCCGAAGGTTGTCGCGCCCGAGGTGGTGAGGAGCCTCGTCAACACTGGAGCAGACGTCCTTGCCATCGGCGAGACCCAGCACTCGCTCGAGGACGTCTATCTCGAGCTGATCGCTGAGGATGTCGAGGGAGGCAAGCCATGATGGGTCTCGACGCGACGCGGGTCGGCGCCGTTGTCCGCAAGGAGTTACGCGATTACCGGCGCAAACGAGCCATCGTCGCCACGATGTGCGTCTTGCCGCTTCTCTTCCTCGTGCAGCCCGTTGTCACCATCTTCCTGGGCACGCCGACCACATCGGGCGCGGCGTTGCAGAAGAGTCTGATCCTCCCAATCCTGTACCTCCTCTTGATCCCGACAATCATGCCGAGCACCCTCGCCGCCTACACCGTGGCGGGCGAGCGCGAGCAGGGAACACTCGAACCACTCCTCACCACGCCGCTGCGTCAGCAGGAGTTCCTGCTGGGCAAAGCAGCCTCGGTGATGATTCCGACTCTTGCGCTTTCTTATACGGTGTTTGTCCTCTTCCTCGCCGCTGTCTGGCTGGCCGCCAATTCCGTCGTCGCCTCTGCGGTCTTCCACGACGGCCCGATTCTCCTCGCGCTGTTCCTCTTCGCTCCCCTCATGGCGGGCTGGGGGATAGTGGTCGGCATGGCCGTCTCGGTGAGGGCGACCGAAGTGCGGGTCGCCCAGCAGCTGGGCGTGCTGGCCAGCATTCCTCCTGTCGTCGTCATCATTCTGCTGGCGGTCGGCGTGGTCAGCCCGACGTTCCCCGTGGCGGTTGCTTTCGCCGTCGGCTTACTGGTGGTCGATGCCGTCTTGTTGCGATTCGTCTCTGGAATGTTCGATCGCGAGCGCCTGGTGACGGGGGCCAAAGCCGTCTAGGAGCTCGAAGTGACGAGCCCGCCCCGTCGCCAAGATGATCGAACTGGCTCGTATACCGTTTCGGGATAGGTCATTCGCCGAACCGAACCGGTCCGTATCGCCGACGGTAGAGCCAATAGGCCACGAGTCCGGCGATCATCGGGAGCCAGTACTCGGCTAAGCGGTAGGCCAGCGTGGCCAAGACAGCGCTGCGACCGCTGACTCCGGCGAGCACGAGCAGCGCGCTGAGGCTTGCCTCCACGATGCCCAACCCACCGGGCGTGGCGGGGATCAACGCGATCACCCCTGCCGCCGAGTACGCAAGCAGGACGAGCCAGGGATGGGGTTGGCTTCCGGTCGCTCGAATCGCTCCGAGGAGGCAGAGGAAGTCGAAACCCAGGCGCCCCACCACCAGCAGAAGGACCCGCTTCCATTCCCTTCCCAAGGCGCCCCGTATCTGGTCGCGTTGAGCCAGCAGGCGAGCATCGAGTCCTTGCAACGGTGCGTGGTGACGGCGAACTTTGTTCCAGATCCACTCGGCGCTTCTCCCCACGAGCTGGAGCGGTCGTTCGGTTTCGAGGAGGAGGATTCCGAGTCCCACATAGACGATGAAGCCCGCGACCCCGATGAGCGCCGTGCTGACCAGGGCGTGGTTCACATGCGAGCCACCCAATACGGCCGGAAGCGTCAGAATTGGAAGCATCAAGAGACCACCGATACCGAGGAGCGACGACGCCGCCAAGCCACCGGCCGCGGCGTCCGGGTTGATCCCGGCCGACTCGAGCATTCGGAACTGCACTGCTGCTCCTGCAGCGGAGCCGCCGGGCAGCACATCGGTCACCATGTTCCCTGTCAGTCCTGCCACCACAACGGCAAAACGGCCTTGGCTCCTCAGAACAATTCGCTGGATGCCGAAGTTGCAGGCGAAGCTGGCAGCCTCGGCGAGAAGGGCCGCCACCAACCACACCGCGCTCAACTTCGCCAGCCTGGGCCAGGCCCCGAACACCGCCGTGAGGCTCGGCAGCACCACATAGAGGGCGACCCCGGTCACTACGAGCGCAACGATCCGCCAGATCACACGCTTGGCACCGTGCTGCGTCGCGGCTGTCCGTTTCGTCTCAGGCGGCGTCCCGTCACTCTGGGTCTTGGGCTCTCGGTTCACAGGTATTCCCGGCGTCGCATCCACATGAGGGTGAACCAGCCAATGATCGGCGGGAGGTAGGCGGTGAAGGTCCGCTGTACGAAGACGGCGGCCGTCGCCTGGTTCTTCGAGATCCCCGCGGCGGTGAGGGCCAAGATGAGACCTGCCTCTGCCACCCCCATGCCGCCTCCGGCCGGCGAGGCCGACGCCAGGACGCCTGCCACCGTCGCCGCGATGACCAGCGCCGCAATGGAAAGCTGCGTCCCGAAGGCGTGCAATGCCGTCCCGAGGGCGAGGATGACGAGCAGTTGCGCCGCAATCTGGCCCCCGAAGAGCTGGACGATCTTGATCGGCTGCGTGGCCAACGCCTTGAAGTTCTCGACCATCGTGGCGAACTTGGGTCGCAGCTTCTCCTTGACGTGTTGACGCCAGCGCGGAACGGCGAAGATGGCCGTCAAGACGAGTCCGATGACGATCACGATGACGAGGAGTCCGTAGAGAATTTTGGCGTGGCTCCCTTGGTGCAAACTGTGGCCGAAATGGAAGGAGCTCCAGGCGATCGGCAGCGCGATCAGAAACAGGACCAGCTTGGTGACGAGGCTCGAGAGGCTCAGCAACGCGCCGGACGTGACGGCAGTGGTCGTGTCGAATCCCTGTTGTTGATAGAACCTCACTTGCGTGGCCAGCACGGCCGCATTCCCGCCGGCCAATGTCGTGAACGAGTTCGCGAGCTCCAAACCGACGGCCCGGCCCATCGGAAGTGCGCCGGGAACACTGCCCCGGTTCGAGGTCGCGCCGCCGATATAGGTGGTGGCGCAGAGGAGCGCGGTGGCGACCACCCAACCCCATTGGGCACTCTTGATGGTGTTGATCGAATGCGAAGCGTTGATCAGTACCAGGATCAGCGCCCAGCCTCCGACCAGGGATCCGAGCGCGACCAGGACCTGGTTCCAGCTCAACCGTCTCGGCTCGATGAGCTCCGGCACCTCCATGCCGGCCTGGTGCGCGGTGGTGGAGCGAAGTGTGTCGAGCAGCTGCTTTCTGCCCTTCAATGCCACGGTGATGGCCGGGTCGAGACCGGCTCGACGGAGATGACTCATCGCTCCAGGCAACAGCGGGGAGGGGAGGACCCGCACCGCCGATGCCGCGGCGCGTTCGGGGCCGGCCACAAGTGCCGCCGAAGCCATGGCGCCCGCGAGGTCCTGGTCCAAGAGGAAATCCGCGGCATTCGAAATCCCGCTGCGAAAGTCCACCAGAGCCGCCGTGCCGTGAGCCATGTCGCCGAGAAGCGTGTGCGGGCTGATGGCGCCGTGGGAGATCCGGGCCGACCTGAGGTCGAGCAATTGGGCGAACAGGTCATCGAGAACCTGATCGGAGACCGAGTCCGGACCGAGCGCGTCAAATGGGGTTCCGGACACAGAGCGAGCGATCAGGACCGCGTCGTGGCTCGGCCCGATCTCGGACGCACTGATCACTTGGGGGACTCGGGCGCCCGACCGCGCCGCCAGCTGAGTGACTGACGACTCGTGCTCAACCTGTTGGAGCCGGGTCAGGCTGATGGCCGGTCCCGAGTTCCGATACATGATGAGCCTGTACACCTTGCTGAGGAATTGGGCGTCAGCAGCATCCCGGCCATAGAACGAGACGACCAGGGACTCCCCGCCATTTGTGACGACGGAGTAGTGTGCCGCACCCCAGCTCTGATGCCGGGTCGGCTGGGCCGAAACCGCATCGATCCCGACCGTCGCCAGAGCCGCGCGCAGCTCCTCCCCCGAAGGCAGTCCGAGCGGCGAGCCCCAGCCGAGGTGGATGGCAGCAGTCATGCCCCAGCCGATGGCCATGCTGCCGAGGACGTTGGCCGGAAGGCCGTGGCCGGCCACGACGGTCGCGAGCACGGTCAGGAACACAATCAACTCGATGAGGCGTTGCACTGTTCGCGACAGGTAGGGAAGCCCCGCCGTCGCAACGCTCAGCGCCAAGGCCACGTGCAGGACGGGGAAGCTCAGCACGTAGCCGTAGAACTCGATGCTGTGTGGCCGCCCGCCACTCGCCCCGAGCGCGAGGACGAGGATTCCGCTCACCACGAGGGTCCCTGCGGCCGACGCCGCAAGATCGCGCACGACCATCCAGCGCCGGGCCAGACTGGCTATGACGAGGAGGAACGCGATCGTTCCGAACGAGCCGCCGATCCAGAACAGCGTCACCAGCCAGCGGATGCCGTAGGGAGGGGGACTCAGTACGTGGGTGATGACGTCTTCGGGATGCGAGTTGGAGCGGAGGACCAGGACGGCACAGAGCACCGCCACGGAGGCGAGGATCAGCCGAACCCCATCGGACCCTCGGCGCCGTCGCTGGCCGTCTCCGACGGGGGCGAAGAAAATGGCGCGTCCCGCTGCATGAGCCGATTTCGTCGCCGAGGGTGACTTCGACCGAGCGGGGATCTGGGTGGCCACCGCCGTCTCTCGTAATGCCAACCGCGGCCGAAGTCAACCGCGACCGCCTGCGGCGTCCCTGCCGTGAGGTCAGCTCAGGCCGGTCACCAGATCGAAAAGCCAATGCCGACAAGCGTCGCGATGATCACGGCCAGGCCAAGCATTCGACGGAACGGATTGACTCCTCGAATGACCTCGTCACCGGCCCAAACCAGGAGGGCCACATCGGCGAGCACGCGGACAACGCTGTCTGCTGCTCCTTTCGGGTGGAAGAGGTGCAGGGAAAGCCAGGACAGGATGAAGACGAGGAGAGGGATGTTCGGCCATTGGGCCACGGTGAGGCGCCCTGTCTGACGGTTGACGAGCGTCCAGCGAAGCGCCCGGCGGACAAGACCCACGCTCGGAGTGGTTGACTCGGCTGACGTCATGCATCAACCATGCCCGAGTCCGGTCAACGACGTGTATCGGACGATGGTGACGGTCGGACCCGAGCGCAATGAGCGCGGTCACGGCCAGTAGTCTCAGCTGTGAGGCTGGCCGGCCCAGTCCGGTCTGGCACGCCCGGCATCAGAGAAAGAGGGGATTGGCGCCTCCCGTACCTAGCCCGGCTGCGAGTCCTCGCCGGCCTCACCGTGGACCGACCTCGCCGTCCGACGGATACCAGCGAGGCGGCCCATTGATCTCCGGAACAGTGACAGGTACCGAGAGGATGGAGGCAGCTCATGTCAGAAGACAACACCACACCTTACGAAATAGCACTCACGCATTTCATCGTTTCAGACGACGTGGAACGCTCCGTCCGGTTCTACACCGAGGTGCTCGGCGGCACGCTGATCCGCTCGGGTGAGCCGTCCTACGTGGCCCTCGCCAACAGCTGGGTCCTCATCAATGTCGGTGGCGGTCCGACCGACGACAAGCCGTCGGTCACGCTCGAGACGCCGCCTGACCCGAACCGCGCGAGCAGCTTCTTGAACATCCGTGTTTCGGACATTCGGGCCGTGTACGAGCAGTGGAGCGCTCGCGGTGCGCAGTTCCTCACGCCACCGAAGCAGCATCAATCGGAAATCCGTTGCTACATACGCGACCCTGATGGCTACCTGATCGAAGTGGGCCAAACCACGCTGCCGGGTGGCTGGAGGCAGTTCCTCATCCACCCCTGAACCCGCGGGACGTCCTGTTCGCAACCTGAATCAGCGCCCCTGTTCAGCCCCCGATGTTCGATTGCGCAGCGACCTTGTCAAGAACCTTGGCGTCTGCCGCCAGGAGGTAGCCCTTCGAGACGTCCGCCGCGACGGCTGCGTCCCACTTCTCCTCGAAGTCCCGGTGCGTCGGGTAGAGCTGAGCCAACTTGGCGGCGCTGAACGGGATGGTGGTCCCGAAGAGCTTGCAGAACCCGCCACCCGCGCTGGACGTGTCTCCGGTTCCGTTCACGATCGCGATCGGGGCCGCGACCTGTGGTGTTCGGATCCCGCCCTCGGCCTCCCCGAGACTGTTCGTGACGTACTTGCCCGGGCCGGCGACGTCCAGGCGCGGCGACTGCGGAGGCGCTGTCCCGGTGGCGACCCAGTTGCTCAGGGCGACCACCGCGGCGCGCAGCGGATAGGTGTGTGCCCCGGCGTTGAGGGGGACGGGGCAGCTGATCGCTCCGCCGTCGAAGGAGGAGACCGGGTCGATCATCGTGTCGAATGTCTTCACGTCCGCCGCGCCGTTCCCGTTGTCGGTCATCGACTCGACCAGGCCGTAGGTGTCGTAGTGGGCGGTCCCGGCCACCTCCCACTCACGGATGTACCTGGTCGGAGGTTGTCGTGCCGAGACGTAGCCCAGGCCGGCCACGTCCGCCTCCGTCTCGAACATCATGACCGGGACAGTCAGGTCGGTACGGATCAGCACCACGTCGGGAGGGTTGATGACGGCTTGGGGGGCCTGGGAGAGTGCAGCACCTGAGGCGAAGCGGCTGTAGACGAAGTAGCCGTTGTAGACGCCTTGTGATTGGGGCTGCAGCGCGTCGATGTAGGTGACAAGACGAGCGGCGGACTGCGACTCGCCGAGGGCGAGAATCCGCTTGGGTTCGAGGCCGCCGAGGACGAGCGACGCGTCGCGACGGACCGCGGCTCCTCCCTGCTCGAAGATGCTGTAGGAGTAGGTGTCGCCCGGATGCTCGAGCGAGCCATAACGGGCCGGATCGGCCCCTTTGATCCCGCCGGCTTGGCCGCCGGCCGCGCCGAGTGAGCCCGCCGAGCCCACGATGCCTGCCGCCTGGGCGCTGATCCCGACGTAGACCATGCCGCTGCGGATCATCTGTACGTGGTCGGTCAACCAGGCCGCCGCCGCGTCGACTCCGCCGCTGACGTTCAGCCATTCGACGATCACGGTGCCGTCGAAGTGCTTGGGGTTGATGGGACGGTAGACCACCATCCGTGTCTTGTAAGGAGCGGTACTTGCGGCCGTGACGTTCCAGCGACCGTTGGACGTCAACGGCTTCGTGCTCGTGTAGGCCGAGGCGGTGCCGGAGAGAAAGTATTCGTTCTGCTCATAGCCGACAGAGCTCAGATCGAAGGTCGTCGAACCCTCCAGGTTGATGCCGGTTCCTCCCGTCACTGGCCCGGTGACCGTCGCCCGGGGAACGCTGGTCGGGACTGCCGTGTTTGCCTCTGCTCCGGCAGCCGGCCGGCTTGCGTTGGCGACCGAGAGACTGGTCGTCATGGTGGCGAGCACGAAGAACGCCAGTGCGAGCGGAACCGGCGTACGCCAGCGCCGCGCCCCGCTGGGCAGGGTGTACACCGCTCCGAACTGACCCACTACGCACCCCCCGGTCGAAGTCTCTGAATCTGGCAGAGTGTGCCAACCATGGCGTAAAATGTCAACGCCCGCTCTCTCGAATCACGAGGGGGACCACGGCTTTCGCTCCTGCCATCGGGCCGGGCCGCTCCTTGTCACGTCGTCTCGGCCGCCGCCCAGGTTTTGGGGTCGGTACTGATGCCTCGCTCGAGAACCGCCAGGCTCTCGGAGATCGTGGTCGCCAAGTCGCCGTCGTGGATGAACCACTGCGTATGGGCTGCCTGGATGACACCGATGACCGCGGCGGCGAGCATGGTGGGCACCAAGGCGTCGCTGGGAAGGCCCAATCGAGAACCGAGGAACTCGGCGATGACAGGTTGGATTTTCAACTGGATGGCGCCCACCACGCCCTTCATCACATTTGGATTGTCCGCAATGACCGAGATCCAGCGCCTGAGGACGACTGGGTCAGCCGTCGAGAACTCTTCTTCGAGCGCCAGGCGAAGGGAGCGCAGCGGCGGTTCGTCGGTCGGGCGCGCCGCCAGGGCCTCTCGGAGGAGTTCGCTCCGTCTCTCGATTCGGAGCTGGAGCACGTCGTCCTTTGCCGCAAAGTATCGGTAGAAGGTGCGGACTGAGATGTGGGCCTCGACCGCGATCTCCTCGACGGTGACATTGGTGAACCCGCGTTGGTCGAACAGTCGGAGTGCAACCTCCTCCAGCTCCGACACCATCATTTCCGTGCGCTTCGCCCGGAGCTGGACAGAAAGTGACGACGCTTCCAAGTCGTGTCCTCTCGACGGTGCCAGAGTGATTGAGCCTGGCGCGGGTGGAACCGAGTCGTCAGGCCTGCGCGAGGCCGACGGAACATAGTAGAGGTTTCCGCTGCCGACCCCCCAGAAGCACTGGGCGTCACCAGCGTTCGGTGCTTCCGGAGCGACTGGCCCTCCCGATGCGCGTCGAGCGTACGTCTGCAGATTCGTCGGTCGTCAGGTGGCCGAAGCGCTCTCGCTGTGTTCGCTGTGCCGGCACGCGCTGGACGCCGAGAGGCCTCAGAAGCTCCCACGTCAGTTGTCCGAAGGCAACGTGCGCTGCAGGTCGAGGAGGCACTTCTGTCCTGTTCGGCCGCCACCCGCAGAGGTGCTGGCGGAGGCTCCTCGTTCGACCGCGCCGGTGCGCGAGGAAAGGCGACGCTTGCGGGTGCCCTGACCGGGGCGACGTAGTCCTGACGGTGGCCGCCATCTGTGTCCCGCCACAGGTACTGCTCAAGGCCGGCTCCCGTGGAGCCGATATCGCCGCGGGAGACGAGCGACGGCGGGGGGGGGACCACTACTGAAACGATGGACACACCCCGGAGCTCCACGCGTGACCAGAGTGGTCGGCGTGCTTGCTCTCGCAGGTTCAGCGCTTCTCGTGGGAAGTGCGAGCACCTCGGTCAGCGCACCCAACAGCCTGCACGCTGCGGAACTCGTTGCCTCCCGCTTCGTCAACGGCTTCGAAGCCTTCTCCTACCGTGACCCTGTGGGTAACCGGGAGCTCGCTGCGCTGGCGACGCCGGCGCTGGCCGCACGGTTGCGCACCTCGTCGCAGGCGGCCTCCGGCCCCGAACTCACGGCCGAGCGATTCGTCGCCTCGGCCAGTGTTTCCAGCTTTGCCGTGGAGGACGTCACCCCGTCGGGCGTCCGGCTGCTCGCCCAGACGAGCGAGCACATCTCGACCGCGCACGGGTCCACCACCATGGTTCGACTCGTGCCGGTGTCGCTCACCTTCACCGCGGCGGGCTGGCGGGTCGCGGACATCAGCGGGATCCAAGGGTTGACCCACGAGGCGTCGGGCGTACCGACGAAGGAGCCCGACGAAGCACCGGCGGTCGTCTCGACCGCTCCGCCTGGCCCGGTCACGGTCGCGGCGGTGCAGGACGTCGGTGGTGTTCCGGCGGACTACCTGGCCTGGATGCAAGCCGCCGTCCCAGCCGAGTGTCCTGGTCTGCCGTGGGAAGTCCTGGCCGGCATCGCCAAGGTTGAATCGGACTTCGGAGCGTCCACCCTGCCCGGGGTGACTTCGGGTTCAAACCCAGAAGGGGCGGAGGGGCCGATGCAGTTCGAACCGGCCACCTTCCGGGCCTATGCCACGGTCGCTCCTGGAGGAGCCGTACCGGCCTCGCCGTACGACGGGGCAGATGCCGTCTATTCGGCGGCCCGAATGCTCTGCGCGGACGGTGGCGGTACGCCAGGTCTCCTCGACGCCGCGATCTTCGCCTACAACCACTCCGATGCCTACGTGGCCATGGTGCTGGCCTATGCCAGCGCGTACCAGCAGGGCGGCGACGAGAGCGTTGAACTGACCAGTGCGTCGGGACCGGGCCAGGGGATCGCTCTCGGTTCAGTGGTGGTTGCTGACGCCGAGGCCTATTTGGGGACGCCGTACGTCTGGGGCGGCGAGCGGCCCGGGGTTGGATTCGACTGCTCCGGCCTGGTCCAGTGGGTCTATGCCGAGGCCGGCATCAGCTTGCCTCGAGTGGCCCAGGACCAGTACGACGCCGGTCCCCACCTCCCGGCCGGAGCGACGCTCTATCCGGGCGACCTCGTGTTCTTCGGATCCGGTCCCGAGGCGGTCGAGCACGTCGGCATCTACGTGGGCAACGGCGAGATGATCGACGCTCCGTACACCGGGGTCGATGTGCGGTTCGACCGCATTGCCAGTGTGTCCCTCGGCTTCGTGGGCGCCACGCGGCCCGAGATTCCCAACCTCTCCACCGGCGCCGGGGTGCCCGTGTTCGCCTCGGGTACGGCCGATCTGCTCTCGGATACTTCCCCCAGTTCGTCAGGGTCGTCCCGATCGCACGCTCCGGCGGGAAGCCTGTCAAGCAGGGGGACGGTGCCCACGACGACTGCGCCGACGGTGCCGCACCACTCCCATCCCGACAAGCACAGTGCACCTCCGGGGGGGACCACGCCGCCGTCTTCAGTGCCGGGCCGGCATGGCAGGGGAACTGCTCCGACCACCACCTCGAGCATCCCGACCACCACCAGTCTCCCCGTCACAACCACCACCAGGCCGGCCCGCCGGAGTCCGCCGACCACGACGACCCTGCCGCCGACGACGACCACCCTCCCGGCACACAGCAGGACACCGCCTTCGACCGTCCCTCCCAGCACCTCCACGACCACGAGCCCCCCGGCAACGACGATCGCCACTCTCCCCCCTGCCCCGACGGCCACGACGTCGCCGCCCCGCCGGCACCATGGCTGACCCTCGTACCGCTTCGAGGTCTTGGGGAAGCGACCGGCGCATCGGCACCGCCTGAGATCTGGTTTCCCGCTCCATCTCGGATTGGAGCGCTCGACCGCGCCGCAACCGCAACCCATTGGTCCTGCGGGTATAGGTGAACGGTGATGGGGTGCGATCGGAATCTTGCTTCTCGCCCTCAGGAACGGACGAATTGGGTCGATGTTGAGAAAGGGAACGGAAGGACTGACGCCGTCGGTGCGGTCTGCGCGAAATGGGGAGTGCCATGGGACTGAAAGGGACAGGGAATCGATCAATCTGCGCCGCCTTGGCCGTCGGGGCTTTGACCCTGCTGCTCGTGGCGCTGGCGCCGGCGACGAGCACCGCGGCGTCCAAGCCGTCTCCTTCAGTGGGTGGCACGGCGACGATGGCGTTGGACGAGGGTCTGACCGGGTTCAACGTCAACACGTCGGCAGCCTCCGAGTTCGTCCTCCAGGAGATCATGAACATGGTGTGGCCGCAGGCCTTCATCGTGAACAGCAAACTCCAGGCGGTCCTGAACAATCAGTTGCTCGAGAGCGCTGTGCAGACAGGTGACAGCCCCCAGACCGTCGTCTACACCCTGAACCCAAAGGCCGTCTGGTCGGACGGCACGCCGATCACTGCGGATGACTTCATCTACAACTGGCAGGCCCAGAGCGGGAACCCGGCCTACACCGACGTCGGCGGCAAACCCTACGACGACGCCTCCACTGCCGGCTACAGCGAAATCGCCTCGGTCGTGGGCTCCAATCCAGCGGGCGGCGCGGCCTGTCTTCCGGGGACGGCCCCAGACCGCAACGTCGGCCTGTGTCCGAACGGCCGCACCGTCACGGTCACGTTCAAGCCCACGTTCACCGACTGGCGAAGCATCTTCACCGATATTGTCCCGGCCCACGTGGCTCGGACGGTCGGGTGGAACACCGGCTTTGCCGGCCCGACACAGGTCGTGTCTGGAAGCTGGTTCAAGCTGCAGAGCTACTCGGAGAATCAGTCGGTCGTCCTGGTGCGCAACCCGCAGTACTGGGGGACGCCCGCCAAGCTGGACAAGCTTGTCTTCCAATTCTTCTCGGACGACGGCCAATTGGTGCCCGCACTCCAGAATCACGAGGTCGACATCGTGAACCCCACCAATGTGAACCTGTCGATCGTCCAGAACGCCGACCAGATCCCGGACGCGACGAAGGCAACACTGGCAGGGCTCCAGTACGAGCACTTCGACTTCAACCAGGCCGATCCCTATTTGGCGAAGGTCCAAGTCCGCGAGGCCATCGCCCACGGCGTGGATCGGCAGTCGCTCATTGACCGGACCGTGGGAGAGATCGACAAGAGCATCACTCCGCTCGGGAGCCGGATGCTGGTGGCGACCCAACCGGGCTACAAGGCGACGAGCTACGCCTACAACCCGAACCAGTCGGTCCACCTGCTCGAGAAGCTCGGCTTCAAGAAGGGTTCGGACGGGTACTTCCGTCCCGACTTCGGTCCTCAGAAGGGTCAGGATCTGACGTTCACGATTCAGTCGACGTCCGGCAACACCATCCGGGCGGAGACGGAGGAGCTGTTCCAGGCCCAGATGAAGAAGATCGGCATCAGGATCAACATCCAGAACTACGACGTCAATACCCTCTTCGGGACGAATCTTCCGAACGGGGCCTATCAGATCGCGGAGTTCGCGTGGTACACCACGCCCTTCGTCTCCGGCAACCAGCCGATCTACTGCTCGTACACCAACGCGGCCAATTGTGGTGAGAACTGGACGCATTCTGCCAACCAGCAGGTCGACCAGCTCATGGCGTCGGGTTCGACCGCACCGAGCACGTCCACGGAGGTCGGCGACTACAACCGCGCCGACACGATTCTGTGGCAGGACATGGTGACGCTGCCGCTCTACCAGACACCGCAATTCTTCGCCTGGTCCAACACGCTCAAGGGTGTTGTCCCGAACACCTCGAACGACGGCGTCACCTGGAACGCCCAGCAATGGAGCGTCAGCCCGTAGGTCTCCCCGAGGAGCTCCGCGTCGGCTCGCTCGTCGAGTGTGTCGCGGCGCCGGCGATCGGCCTGTTCAGGGACTTGGCTCGCCGACGGCCTGGTCAGGCGAAGGTGCGGCCGGCGAGAGGCGGAGCGCCAGGACGGCGAGCAGCACTGCGACGACGTCTTCGACGAGGGCGGCCCCGACGGGCGGGATCCGCTTGGCGAGCGCCCCCCGAGCGGCCATGCCGGCGAACGCCGCGATGGCGGCTGTTCCCGCGCCGACCGCCACGGGCCCCATGATCGGTACCCCCGCGTCTCGTGCCAGCAGGCCGGCGCAGAGACCGCCGAGCCCGAGACGCGGCACGAGACCCCGGGCCTGGGTGCGCGGCGGGGTGGAAGGGAGCTTGTCTGCGATGAGCTCCGCCAGGGCCGCCGTCGCCGTGATCGGCCGCGCGGCGCGGTGACGGAGCAGAGCTGGGAGCTGCGCCGGCTGCGTGCAGTTGACCAACACGGCCAGGCCCATCTGGGACCGCAGGCCGGTAGCGCAACCGATGAGTGCCGCGCCGGCGACGGCGGAAGGCGCCGGGAGAGAAGCTTCCATGGTCAGACCTCCGGTTCGAGTCGAACGCGTCTCGATCGCGAGCATGACGATCGGTCGGTCCGGATCCTAGGTGTCGATCCTCGATGGTGCCTCCGCTGATGGCGTCTCTCGGTCAGCGCCGGCACGGCAATTGGCGGGGCCTCCCGCGCACTCCTTCACGGCACGACGACGATCACCGGGGCGTCGCGGTTCAACGTCAGCCTCCGGCTGACCGAACCCGCGAGACGGTGCAGGAGTTTCGCCGACCGACCTACGACCATGACATCGGCATGTTCCGAACGGGCCACTTCAGTCAGCACACGCGCCGCGTCGCCCGTCCCCCTGACGAACTTGACCTCGACGCCGAGCGCTTCGGCCCGCGCCCCAACGTCGGCTGCCAACTCCTCGGCCATCTGGTCCCTTGCCTGCTCCGCCGCCGCATGGCCGAGGGACGCACCAGATCCCAGCACCGCGTCCGGCTCGGCGAGCGAGGTAACGAAGACGGCCAGGATTCGTCCGTTCCCTCGCCGTGCTTCGCCTGCCGCCCACTCGAATGCGTCCCAACTTGGTGCCGAGCCATCCACGCCGACAACGAGCTTTGGTCGACCGGCGTCATCAGCCGCCATGTCTCCGGTCTTTCCCTCGCCTACCGGTACAGCCGTCATGTCGCACTCCCTTCTGAAGCGAATTCGTCGTCCGCGAGTTGGAGCATCCGGCGGAAGGTCGGGAGCGCAGCGAGCAACGGGGCGGCCTCGGTGGGCGTGAGCTTGTCGATGAGGATCTCGAAGACGGATGACACCCCCCGGCGGAGGGTGCTCAGGTGTTCTTGGCCCGCGGCTGTGATGGCAACGCGTACGACGCGCCCGTCATGCGGATCAGACTGGCGTTCGAGCAGGTCCATGCGCTCGAGCTGGCTGACGAGGGTGGACATGGAGGGCTGGGTGACCCCTTCGCTGACCGCGAGATCCGTCAGGCGCCGGGGGCCGGTCCGTTCGACGGTCGACAGCGTCGACAGCGCGGTCAGGCTCAGGCCCCGGGGACGCTGGCGGACGCCGAGCGTGCCCAGTGCGAACAGCACCTCTGCGATCGACTCGAGCTCTTCAGCCATGACTTTTATTATAGGTGAATCTATATAGCTAAATCAATGTACTTGCCACCGCGCGGCCCCTCCGCCGGTCCGCCTGTTCCTTCGTGTCCGCTGGTCGCCCCTCTGGGCTGCTCTGGCCGCGCTGGCGAGCGGCTGGTGCCGGTATAAGTAATGCAGTAATCATGTAATAAGCATGCACAATGGCTGACACCCTCACCCGCCCGACAGAACCCGAACTCGCCCCACTCGATGCGTATTCCCAGGTCGTCGTCTCAGTGGCCGAGCAGCTGACCCCGAGGGTCGCGGCGCTCCAGGTGACCCAACGCCGCCGCGATGGGAGCCTCGCCGCCGGTGCCGGCTCGGCGGTCGTGTTCACCAACGACGGCTTCCTGATCACGAATGCCCATGTGGTGGGCAGCGCAGAGGCCGGTCAGGCCGCGTTCGGCGACGGCACCACCGTCCCCTTCCGCGTCGTCGGCAGTGATCCCTTGTCCGACCTGGCCGTTGTCCGCGCCGACGGTCCGACACCGGCCCCGGCGCGACTGGGCGAAGCCTCCCAGCTCAGAGTCGGTCAACTCGTCGTCGCGGTGGGGAACCCGCTCGGGCTGGCCGGGACGATCACCGCCGGCGTCGTCAGCGCCTTGGGCCGGTCGTTGCCGACCCGGGCGGGGGACGCCACGCGCATCGTCGACGACGTCATCCAGACCGATGCCGCGTTGAATCCGGGAAACTCGGGCGGCGCACTGGTCGTCGCCTCCGGCGAGGTCGTGGGCATCAACACCGCAGTCGCCGGCGTCGGGGTTGGTCTCGCCATCCCCATCAACGCGATCACTCGTCAGATCGTCGCCACCCTCATGGCCGAGGGGCGCGTGCGCCGGGCCTACCTGGGCGTTGCCGGGACACCCACCCCACTTCCTCCGCACATTGCGGCCCGGCTCGGTCAGAAGACCGGGATGCGCATCGAGCAGGTCGTCGCACAAGGGCCGGCCGCAAGGGCTGGACTGCGGCAGCACGACCTTTTGCTCAGTGCCAATAGGGAGGCGGTGACGAGCGCACAGTCGTTGCAGCGGCTGATGCTCGGCGATGCCATCGGCCAGCCGTTGGCGCTGACCCTGCTCCGATCCGACGCTCTCGTCGATGTGATCGTCACGCCCGAAGAGCTGCAGTAACTCCTTCCCGAGGCGGTTCGACCTTTGGGCCCGCCTGAGACAACGGCGATCCTCTGATTCCGACCACGCGTCGGGAGGCCAGAGTTCAGTCACACCGACCCAAGTCCAGGCCCGATACGGCGACTCGAGACACTCGGCGCTACCTCGGGCAACGTGCAAGCTGCCCGAAGGCGGCAGTGGACCGGGGATCGCTCTGCCAAACTTGCGATGGCGAGGGGGCGACGCCACCCAAGGGGAGTCGCGTTGGCCGCACGAGCGAAAGGAGCACACCCGTGGACCGAGGGAACGGCGTGACCGCAGGCACGTGACCGAGCCGGCAGGCCCGCTGCGGGGGGTGCGGGTGCTCGACCTGAGCTGGGGGATCGCGGGGCCCGTCGGCGTCCTCCTCCTCGCAGAGCTCGGGGCCGAGGTCATCAAGGTCGAGCCGCCCGGTGGCGATCCCTTCCGACGCCAGCCCGCGTACCACGTCTGGAATCGCAGCCGGAGGTCGGTGGTGCTCGACCTCAAGGCAGAGGAGGGCCGAGACGTGTTTCTCCGGCTCTGCCAGGATGCCGACGTACTGGTGGAGACGTTCAGCCCGGGCACGATGGACCGCCTCGGACTCTCCTACGAAGATGTCTCGCCCCGCGTTCCCCGCCTGATCTTCTGCTCGGTGCCGGCCTATCCGCCCGGGCACCGCTTCGCCGATCGACCCGGTTGGGACGCCACGGTGCAGGCCCGCTCCGGCATGCAGAACGAGCAGCCGGGCTGGCGACCTGGACCCACGTACCTGCACTTTCCTGCCCCGAGCATGGCCGCCTGCTTTCTCCTGGCGACGGGCGTGCTCTCGGCGCTGATCCACCGCGAGGCGACCGGGCGCGGGCAGCACGTCGAGACGTCGCTGTACCAAGGGGTCCTCGCGTACACCACGCAGATCTGGCAGGAGCACGAACGAGCGCCCGCCGGCTTTCGCACGGTGATGGCCAAGACGTATCCGCCCGGCGTGCACCAGACATCGCTCTTTGAATGTGCCGGTGGTGAGTGGATCCACGCCGCGACGATGAACGGTCTCACCCCGACGCGCACGCCCGAGCAGATACTGGGACTTGATCCGGTGGACCAACGCGCGCTCTACGGCAATCCCGAGTTGCGCGCTCGCCACGAAGCTCGTCTCCGCGCCGCCTACTCGCAACGGCGCCGCGCTGAACTCATCGAGGAATTCCATGAGGCCGGTCTGGGTGCTGAGGGGGTGGAACCGATGTCCGAGGTCTTCTCTCATCCCCAGTTCGTGGCGAATGGGATGGCGGCAACCGTCGAGGACCCCGTGCTCGGGGTCACGACGCAGGTCGGAATACCGGCCGTGCTCCACGGCACACCAGGCGCCATCCAGGGCGCGCAGCCCCGTGCCGGTGCACACACTCGTGAGGTGATGCGGGAGGCGAGCTATTCCGCGGCCGAGATCGACGCTCTCCTGGGCTCGGGAATCGTGGAGGACGTGTCGTGGGTCCGTTGAGCGGGGTGGTCGTCCTCGACCTCGGCCAGTACCTGGCCGGGCCCTTCGCCCCGATGCTGCTGGCGGACTTGGGAGCCGAGGTCATCAAGGTGGAGCCCGTGCGCGGTGACGGCATGCGGATGGCCGGCATGCCGTTCGTCGGGTGCCAGCGCGGCAAGCTCGATATCGCCGTCGACGTCAAGTCCCCCGAGGGGCTCGAAACCGTGATGCGCCTGGCCGAGATTGCCGATGTGATCCATCACAACATGACGAAAGGGACCGCAGCGCGCCTGGGGATCGACTACGAAGCGCTCAAGGCGCGCAACCCGGACCTTGTCCACTGCAACACCTACGCCTACGGTGCTGAGGGTCCACTGTCGGAGTTCGGGGGGCTCGACCCGCTCTACCAGGCCGCATGCGGCCTCGAGTTCGAGGCGGGTCCGGTGCCCGCGGGCAACGCACCCCTGTATCTCCGGTTCGGGATGACCGACACGGCCAACGCCATGGTGTCCGCCGTCGGGGTGCTCGCCGCCCTGTACCACCAGCGTCGAACTGGCGAGGGACAGGATCTGTGGACCTCACTCCTCAACGGTGCGGCCGTCTTCGGTTCCGACGTGTTCCTCGTCGAGGGTCAGCCCGGACCGGTTCGTCCCGGACTCGACGCCGGCCAAATGGGGGTCTCGCCCTGCTGCCGGTTGTACGGGACCCAGGAGGGGTGGCTCCAGGTTGCGGCATTCGCGCCAGGTCAATGGGCGCAGCTCTGCCGTCAGGTGGGCTGCCCTGACCTGGAGCGCTACGGGACGTTCGAGGCGCGGGTGGCAGCCCGGCTGGAGATCGAGTCGGCGCTTGAACCGCGGTTCCTGACGCGGACGGCCGTGGCCTGGTACCACGTTCTCGCTGACGCGGGTGTGGACGCGGAGGTCTCGGTCGACACCAACGACGGGGAGGCCGCGCTCCACGACGCCGATAACGAACGTCTCGGCCTCGTTGTCGAGTATCCCCACCCCATCCTTGGACAGCTGCGCCAGTTCGGCACGCTGATCGACTTCTCGGAGTCTCCGACCGGCCCGTACAGTGCTCCGCCTCTGGTGGGAGAGCACACCCGGCTCATCATGGAACGCCTCGGCTACTCCACCGAGGAGATCGAGGACATGCTGACCCGGGGAATCGTGTACCAGCCGGCCGACGACTATCGCTGGACGCTCTGAGCGGTCCGGAGCCCGAGCCTCACTTGATCTTGAAAGGTACCGTTTCCGCCGTCAAGAGCGGGAAGTCGAAGACCTTCAGCAACTGGGACACGGTGATCGTGGAGCCCGGTGTGGGTTGTGGAACGGTAAAGCCGCCACTCAGAGACGGTGGTGTGAAGACCCCGTTGACGTACGAGGCCGGCGTCACGGTGGCGGTGGAAGCCACCAGCTCCTTCGTTTTCCCCGCCCCGAAGGTCACACTCACCGTGGGCGGGGTGGCACTTCCGCCCAGCAAGCCCTCGAGCGCCCCCAAGGTTCCCACCCACCAGTAGGTGGTGTGACCTGACGCATCAGTGACGTTCACCGTTTGCCCAGGCTTGCCCTTGCTCTTCGACAGGGCCAAGGTCGGGTTCTGCGGGAAGAGGGACTCACCGGTCCACTGCATCACCGCGCTCCCGGCGCCCACGGGGGTGAAGCTCGTCAGGTCGATCATGGCCAGCGCGCAACCGATCAGACCTGAATTGAACTCCTGGGTCGACGGCGGGCACGTGGCATCTGCGTCAGACGGCTGGGAGCTGGGGACCGTCCAGTCGTAGTTGAGGTCCCCGTTGAGGTCGGAGAAGGGGAAGGCCAGGGCGCTGGTGTTGATCTCCCCGAGCGCGTCCAGTGCCCCCAGGAGCCCCGACACCGAGGTGATGCCGCCGGACAGGGCGGCCTTGGCCTTCGGGTCGATCCCTGCCAGAAGGCTGGCCTCGGCGAGGAGATAGGGGTGGAGGGGCGGCAGGCCGGTGCAGCTGATGTCGATCACCTTCCCGCTGCTGACGCCCGCGATGATCGGCACGTCACTCTTGTTGAACGTACACGCCGGCGTTGCGGTCGCCGCCCCGGAGGCGGTTGCTCCGGCGGTCGACACCAGGGTCACCGTGGAGGCGAACAACAGGAAGACACCCAGGGTTGAAGCAATCCTGTGGCGGATCATCGGAGACTCCTTTGCATCGTGCGGCCCCGGATGGCAAGCCCTCCCCACTCCGTCCCGCAAGTTGTGGTCGCTACGGTCCGGAAGGGGACCGCCACCCCTATGTCTACCCGGGTCTCGGGGAGCCAAACAAAGCCAGCTCCGGGCGGGAGGCACAGGAGGGCCCTGGCCAGCGAACTCGGGTCGCCGAGCCAGCAGCCCGGATCGTGGGGTCCTGGCTGTTTCGGCCCGCGTTGGCCAGAGTGGGGTGCACACCCGGACTCGGCGACCAGGGCCGGTCCCGTCATAGGCGAGGACCCGGACAAGAGCAAAGGAGAACGAGCACATGACCGTGACGCTCATCACCGGGGCCAACAAGGGGCTCGGGCGCGAGACCGCTCGCCGTCTCATTGAGAAGGGGCAGACCGTCTACGTCGGGTCCCGCAGTGTCGGGCGCGGAGAGGCGGCGGCGTCAGAGCTCGGCGGTCAATTCGTGCAGCTCGACGTGACCGACGACGAGTCGGTCGCGGCTGCCATGCGTGTCATCAGCGACCAGGAGGGACAACTCGACGTCCTCGTCAACAACGCGGGGATCAGCGCCCAGGCGGACGTCGACGGCCCGACCGCGCTGAAGGTGTTCGACACCAACGCGGTCGGAATCGTCCGTGTGACGCAGGCGGCGTTGCTGTTGTTGCACAGGTCGGACAATCCGGTGGTGGTCAACGTGTCCAGCGCGCTCGGCTCCTTCTGGGCCGTGACGAATCCGGAACGGCGCCAATTCCACTTTCCTTCGATCATCTACGGCGCGAGCAAAGCCGCCGTCTCGATGCTCACCGTCCAGTACGCCAAGGCGCATCCCGAAATCAAGTTCAACGCGGTCGAGCCGGGCTTCACCGCCACTGACCTCACTCCCATGAGTGGTGCCGGGCAACCGGTCGAGCAGGGGGCAGAAGTGATCGTGCGCATGGCCACCATCGGCCCGGACGGCCCCACCGGAACCTTCCAGGAGGGTGAAGAAGAGCTTGCCTGGTAGGTGCACCGCTCTCTGACGTGCCCAGAGTCGGCAGGCGCTCTTGTGGGCTGTCCGCCGTGAAACGCTAGTGCCATGGTGATCCCGATCATGCTGGCCACGTTGACCGATCGTCGGGCCTTCGGCGACGAGTGGCTCCTCGAGCGCAAGTTCGACGGCGAGCGGTGCGTGGCACGCAAACTGGCCGACGACGTGCACCTCGAGTCTCGTGCCGGCCAGGATCTCACCTCCACCTACCCCGAAGTCCGTGACGCCGTGGCGGCGCAGCCGGCCCGTGACCTCCTGCTCGACGGCGAGGTTGTGGCCTACGACGGTGACCAGACGTCGTTTACCCGGCTGCAGCAGCGTCTCGGGGTGGCCAGGCCGTCGCCCGAGCAGGTGGCCACGGTGCCGGTCGTCTATTGCGTCTTCGACCTCCTGGAGGTCGACGGGGAAGATCTGACCGCCCGGCCATTGGTCGAGCGCCGTGCCCGGCTCACCGGCCTGCTTCGGCCCAGCCCGGCCTTGGAGCACGCCGAGGCCTGGCGGGAGGACTCGGAGCTCCGGTTCGCCCAGGCCTGCCGGGCAGGCTGGGAGGGGCTTATCGCGAAGCGTGCCGACTCGGCCTATGTCGCCGGTCGCTCGAAGGACTGGTTGAAGTTGAAGTGTGTCTGGGAGCAGGAGTTCGTCATCGGTGGGTACACCGATCCCTCCGGCAGCCGCACTGACTTTGGGGCCTTGCTCGTCGGTTACTACGAGCAGGGGTCGCTCCGGTACGCCGGGAAGGTCGGCACCGGATACACCAGGGCGGTTCTGCACGACCTCGGTCTCCGGTTACGCAAGCTCGAGACTGCTGAGCCGGCGTTTGTCGGCGTTCGACCCATTCCCCGCGGCACGCACTGGACGAAGCCGGAGCTCGTCGCCCAAATCGGGTTCGCCGAATGGACGATCGACGCTCGGTTGCGCCAACCGCGCTTCCTCGGGCTCCGGGCCGACAAGAGTCCCGCCGAGGTCGTCCGCGAACGGCCCCAGTGAACAAGCGCCGCAGGCCGCGCCCCATGGCGGCACCGACGGTGCCCGCTACGACGAGCGGGAGGGCTCGCCGTTCAAAATGACCGTCTTGGTCTCGAGGAACGGCAGCAGCCCCTCGGTCCCGCCTTCCCGGCCCATGCCCGATTGCTTGAAGCCGCCGAACGCCATCCCGAAGTCGGTGCGGAACGCGTTGTGCCCGACCGTGCCGGCCCGCAGCTGACCGGCCACCTGTCGTGCTCGGTCGACGTCGTTGGTGAAGACGGAGGAGTTGAGGCCGTAGATCGTGTCGTTGGCGAGCGCGACCGCGTGCTCCTCGTTGTCGGCCGGAATCACGCTGAGCACCGGTCCGAAGATCTCCTCGCGGGCGATCGTCGCGTGGTTGTCGACGTTGCCGAAGACGGTGGGTTCGATGTAGTAGCCCCGCTCGAGGTCCTTGGGTCGGCCGCCGCCCGTCGCCAGTGTTGCTCCCTCCGCGATGCCCTTGGCGATGTAGCCCTCGACGCGGTCACGCTGGCGGTTCATGGCCAGTGGTCCCATCTGGGTCTGCGGATCGAAGGGGTCGCCGACCTTGACTTGGGAGAAGGTGCCGGCCAGGGCGTCGACCAGCTCGTCGTGGCGGGAGCGGCTGACGATGATGCGGGTCAGCGACGAGCAGACCTGTCCCGAGAGGAAGCACTCAGCGCCCGAGATGGCGCTGGCCGCTTCCTGCAGGTCGATGTCGTCGAGTACCACGGCGGCCGACTTCCCACCGAGCTCGAGGGTGCAGCGGGCGATCCGCTCTCCGCAGAGGGAGGCGATGCGACGACCCGCGGCCGTTGAACCGGTGAACGTGATCTTGTCGATCCCGGGGTTGCGGACCAGAAGCTCGGAGACCTCACGGTCTGCCGTCACCACGTTGAGGACGCCGGGCGGCAAGCCGATCGCCTCGGCGATCTCGGCGAACAGGTAGGCGTCGCCCGGAGCCTCGGGAGAGGACTTGAGGACGACGGTGCACCCGGCGATCAGTGCAGGAGCGATCTTGTACGTGATGAGGCTGAGGGGTGCGTTCCACGGGATGATCGCTCCGACCACACCGACCGGCTCACGGACCAGGAGGCCGTACTCGCCACCCATGGTCGGCTGCTTCTGCTCCTCGAAGGGGAAGGTCGAGGCCAGGCCCGCGTAGTAGTCGAAGACTCCCGCCATCCCGCCGGCTGTGTACTGGGCGAAGAGGAAGAGGGCGCCGGATTCGCGCGGCCAGAGTTGGCCGGCCACGTCGGCCTTGCCCCGCAGGCCTTCACCCATCGCCCGCAGGTACTCCGCTCGCTCGGCGTGCGACATCCGCGGCCAGGGTCCCAGGTCGAAGGCCTGGCGGGCGGCATCGACCGCCCGGGCCATGTCGGCCTCCCGAGCTTCGGGCACGCTGAAGTACGGCTGCTCGGTCGCCGAGTCGATGACCTCGATGACATCGGAGGTCGAGGGCTCCACCCACGCTCCGCCGATGAAGAAACGGTCGCTGTGGCGGATCGGTACGGCAGTGTTCGTCATGGTTCGCGGTTCCTCGTGGTTGTGTGCGCTTTGCCGCAGAGATTAGAGGGAGTCCTGCTCCTCCGGTGTCGCTACTCGACTTCTGGCTTCGCGATCGAGGCCCGAGGCGCAGCGTGCGCCGGGCTGGACATGCCCGCCTCATGCCGCCAACCTGTCCCGGGGCACCGCGAGTCCTGATCCGGACCGAGGGGACGGGGATAGCCCGTGCGTCCTGAGCGCCCCGTCGCCGAGCAGGGGAGTGAGCAATGACCGCAACGACGCAGACCGTGACCCTCGATGACGTGGGACCGGTCGAGGTGTCTCTCGATGTCGCCGGAGAAGGCCCGGCATTTTTGCTGCTCCATGGCGGTGGCGGGCCCGACACGATGTCCCGCTTTGGCCAGCGGCTGGCGGAGGCCTCGCCCGCCCGGACTCTCGTTCCCACCCACCCTGGCTTCGCTTCCACGGCGCGGCCCGAAGAGCTCGATTCCATTCGCCGCCTCGCCGCGCTCTATGGCGCGCTTCTCGACGACCTGGACTTGAGCGACGTGACGGTCGTCGGGAACTCGATCGGAGGATGGATCACCGCCGAGCTGGCCCTCGCCACGTCGCCTCGCGTCAGTGACATCGTTCTCATCGACGCGGTTGGCATCGACGTCGCGGGCCACCCGGTCGCCGACTTCTTCACGATGGGCTACGACGAGTTCCTCGAGCGCGCCTTCCGGAATCCGGATCCCTTCCGGGTGGACCCGGCCAGTTTGGCGCCGGCCGCCCAGGCCGCGGCGGCGGCCAACCGGTCGGCCCTTGCCGTCTACACCGGTGGAGAGATGAACGATCCCACCCTCGCCGAGCGCCTCGGGGCGCTGCAGGTTCCGACGCTCGTGCTCTGGGGCGACAGCGACGGCATCGCCTCTCCCGAGTACGGGCGGGCGTACGCCGATCGGATCCCGACGGCCCGCTTCCAGCTTCTGCCTGGCGTTGGTCATCTTCCCCAAGTTGAGAACCCCGAGGCGGTGCTCCAGGCCATCGTGGACAGATGATCGTCACGGCCGTACGCCTCCAATGCTCGGTCCTCTACCCTTTGATCGACCCGTAGCAGGAGGTGCTGACATGGCGAACCCCATCGATCCAGAGGTTCCACCGAGCGGGACCGGGTGCGTGGAATGTCTCGAGGCCCAAGGATGGTGGCTCCACCTCCGACGGTGTACCGAGTGCGGCCACATCGGATGCTGCGACCAGTCGCTCGCCAAGCACGCCACCGCCCATGCGAAGTCGTCAGGCCACCCCGTGATCCGGAGCTTCGAGCCGGGAGAGGACTGGTTCTGGAACTACCAGACGAACGACTACGAGGACGGGCCTCGCCTGGCGCCTCCGCTGCACCATCCGCTCGACCAACCCGTGCCCGGACCGGCCGGACGGGTCCCCGCCGACTGGCAGGAGCGCTTGATGGAGTCCTCTTGATGGAGCCTGACGACGCAGAGGGGGAGGCCGACCGGGGCCGACGGCCTTACGCGCGCAGTCGCCCCTCGAGCTTCCGGCTGTCGAAGAGGATCCTCGAGTCGAGTGGGTCGCCGTTGAGCCACGCAGCCGGCGTGCCCTGCGGATCCTCTGTCTGGTAGCGGCTTTCTTGCTGGCGGACCCAGCGCTCGTAGCGAGCCTCTTGGACACCCGACACGAAGTCCTGACCGGTCAATCCCTGCTGGGCGCCGAGACGCACCAGGTCCTCCGTCGTGAATCCCCCCGTTCCCTCGGGGGGCTGGGCGGCGAACAGCGCACGACGGAGTTGATCGAAGCCGCCGGCCTCTGCGGCGAGGGCCAGCGCATTGTCCGCTCTCACGGACTCAGGGCCCAAGAAGGAGCGCATGCGGTATTCGACGGCCAGCTCGCCGGCCACCGCCACCGCCGCGATCAGCGCTCCGTTGAGCTCTTCGAATTCCCGGCAGTACGGGCATTGCGGGTCCTCGAAGAGAACCATGCCCTTGGGCGCGTTGGCCCGACCCACCAGAACTCCGCCCTCTGAGGTATGCCCGGCCGGCGTGGCCAAGGGATCGTTCGCGTGCACATCGTTCGCATTCATGCGTCCTCCACGTCATCGGGCCGGACGGCTCAGTTCTGGCCGGGCCCGGCCGCCGGGACGAGGTGGCCGTTGGCCTTCAGGACCACCTCGACGTTGCCACGGGTTGCATTCGAGTAGGGGCAGACTTCGTGGGCTGCGGCCACGATCGACATGGCGCGCTCGGGGTCGTCGATGCCCGGAAGCGAGACGTCGAGCCCGACGGCCACGGTGAATCCACGGTTCTCGGTGGTGATCAGGCTGACCTCTGAGTCGATGGCGACCGACCCGAGTTCGACGTGTTCCCGCCGCCCGACAACGCCCAGTGCGCCCTCGAAGCAGGCGGCGTAGCCCACGGCGAACAGCTGTTCTGGGTTCGTCCCCCCACCGTCGCCCCCCATCTCGACCGGCGTACGCAACTGGACGTCCAGCGCTCCGTCGCTGGTCACCCCGTGACCCTGGTCCCGGCCACCGACCACGTGGGCCTGGGCCGTATAGAGCGATTTGGCCATTTCCGTCTCCTTCCGAGTGTCCGCTGTCGCGACGCTATCGGCTGGTCCCTCCCGAACCACCGGCTCCTCGTTCGAACGGCGTCCGGCCGGCCCGCGGTGCACCGGTCCGCCGCCCGTCACGAATGCGGCCCCCCGAGCCGCGCCGGATCGGTCCGGGACCGACTAGAACCGAAGCCAATCTCGGCAGTGACCAAGGAGGCAGACATGCCGGCAAAGGGCAGTGCGGAATGGAAGGGTGACGTGCCCTCGGGGAGCGGGACGTTCACGGCGGGCGACACCATTCATGGGGGGTACACCTACAAATCGCGCTTCGAGGACGGACCCGGTTCGAATCCCGAACAACTGATCGCCGCCGCCCATGCGGCCTGCTTCTCCATGGCGCTCTCCAACATCTTGGCCCAGGCCGGCAACCCGCCCGATTCCGTGCACACCGACGCAACGGTCACGCTGCGCCCCGTCGACGGCGCTCCGACCATCACCAAGATCGATCTGGTCACCGTGGGCCGGGTGCCCGGCATCGACCAGGCCACCTTTGCCGAGCACGCTCGCACGGCCAAGGAGGGTTGCCCGGTGAGCCGTGCCCTGGCCGGCGTTCCCGAGATCACCCTCGACGCCACCCTGGCATCGTGACGGACGCCCACATCCTCGGCGGCGTGCGGACCCCGGTGGGTCGCTACGGCGGGTCCCTCTCGCACCTGCGGACCGACGATCTCCTGGGTCAGACGATGGTGGCGGCGTGCGAGCACGTCAGCGTTCCGCTCGAACGGATCGAAGACATCACGGCCGGTTGTGTCAACGTGGCCCACGAAGGCATGGGGGACATCGCCCGCTGGGGTGCCCTGGCCGCAGGCTTTCCCGACTCCGTTCCCGCCGTCACCGTCAACCGCTTCTGCGCCTCGTCGCTGACCGGTGCCATCAACATCGCCCACGCCATCCGCAGCGGCGAGCTGGAGATCGGCTTGGCCGGCGGCGTCGAGTCCATGTCGCGCTCGGGCTGGGCCAACATGAAGGGTGACGCCCCGTTCAGCCCGCGCGGACCGGTCCTCTTGCTCGACACCATGTGGGCCGGGGCCGGTGGGCCCCCCAATCCGGTTCTGCTGGCCCGCAACGCCTACGTCGAAATGATCAAGACCGCGCAGAACGTGGCCGACCGCTACGGACTCAGTCGCGAGGAGATCGACGCCTTCGCGCTGCGCTCGCAGCAGCATGCCGCCGCTGCCCGTGACTCCGGAAGGCTCGCGCTCGAGATCCACCCGATCGAGATCCCCGGCACCAGGAAGGAGCCCGGCCGGACCTTCGAGCACGACGAAATGATCAGGAGCGACACCACCGCCGAGAAGCTGGCCGCCCTCCCGCCCCAGCCCAATACCACGCAGATGACCGCGGGGAACTCGTCGCCGCTCAGTGACGGCGCCTCGGCCGTCGTCCTGGCCTCCACCGAGGGCGCCCAGTCCCTCGGCGTGACACCGCTCGCCCGGGTGGTCGCTTCGGCGACGTACGCCCTCGACCCCCAGTTCATGGGGATCGCGCCCGCCTTCGCCATCGCCAAGGCGCTCGAGCGAGCGCAGCTGGCACCGGGGGACGTCGACGTCTGGGAAGTGCACGAGGCCTTCGCCGCCCAGGCCCTGGGTGTCTTGCGCGAGCTCACCACGCAGCTCGCCGGTTTCGTGGTGCCCGACGATCGCCTCAACCCCAACGGCGGTGCGGTGGCCATCGGCCATCCGTTCGGTTCGTCGGGCACCCGCTACGTCCTCACCCTGGCCACCGAGCTGCACGTGCGTCAGGTGCGCTACGGCGTGCTCGGCGTCTGCGTCGGCTCGGGCCAGGGGGTCGCGCTGGTGCTGGAGAATGCGAGCGCCGCCTGACCCTGCGCCCTCCTGCCGGGGCGTGACGAAACCCCGGTGACCGAGATCAGATCGGTGGGGAGAAGCGATCCTCTCCGGGCGCCAGCGCGGCGTCGAGCACGGCCACAACGGCTTGGCGGACCGACGGGGCGAGACCGGGATCCTGGTGGTCCATGCGGCCGGCCACCCCGGCGCCGTCGTACAGCACGTGGAGCTGGCGGCCGACGGTCGCCGGATCGGAGGCACCGGCCTGCTCGGCCAGGTCGACGAACATGGTTCGTATCGAGGCCCGGAACCGGTCGGCCGCTTGCTCGACGAGCCCGCGCGCGGGAGCCTCGGTAGTGGCGGAGAGGAAAGCGCAACCGTTGAAGTCGGGCCGCTGGTACAGCTGGGCCTGGGTGTCGAAGACGGCCAGGATCTTCTCTCTCGGGTCGTCGACCTGCTCCATGGCCTCGGCGAGCCTGGTCGTCGTGCGGTCGTGGCGCGAGGCCAGATACGCGGCCACGAGCTCTTCCTTGCTACCGAAGAGGTTGTAGAGCGAGGCCTTCGCCACCCCGGCCCGCTCGACGATGCGATCGATCCCCACCGTCTGCACTCCTTCGGCGTAGAACAGCTCGTTGGCCGCGTTGAGGAGCCGCTCCCGCGCCGACGGCCGCTGCTCAGTCGGGGCCGACGCGGTGCTCACGGATGCGTCTGCCTCTCGGAAGGGTCTGCCTGCGGTGCAGTGGTTGCGCTGGGCGTGGCGGTGACACTCACCCGGTCGGCGTAGAAGGCCACGTGGTCCAAGATGGCGGCCACGGCAGGAAAGGGGTCGGCGTAGTACCAGACGGCCCCGGGCAGCTCGCCCTCGTCCAGCTCGATGATGTCGAAGTACGAGGCCTCCCCCTTGTAGGGGCACCAGGTGTGCTGCTCGCTGGTGCGGAGGTGTCGCTGGTCCACGTCACCGATCGGGATGTAGTGCACGCCCGGGTAGGCCGCCTCTCGCAGTTCGAGGGCCTGGTCGGTCTCGGCGATCACCACCGATCCGCTCCGGACGGTGACATGGCCGGGCCAGCGTTCGACGGTGATGGGGTGGTCCGGTCCGGGTGTCAGGCGGGTGCGGGTGTCGGTCATCAGGAGACCTCCTTCATTGACGATGGCATTGACGATGGCATTGACGATGGCATTGACGATGGCATTGACGATGGCATTGACGATGGCTTTGAAACGCGCAGATGGACAAGGTGAAGAGCGAGGAAGACCGCCGGCGACCCAGGGGTCATCGAGCGCTGCTCGATGTCGAGCGCCGGACTCATATCGCCGTGCGCCCGCCGTCGGCGGCCAGCGTGGCTCCGGTCAGGTAGCTCGCCTTGTCCGAAGCGAGGAAGGCGATGACCTCCGCGATCTCGTCGACTTCGGCCGCCCGGCCGAGCGGCGTGGTGGCTCCCAGCTGCCGAATGAACGGCGACTTCTCTGGCGTGCTCAACACTGGCCCGGCGGCGACCGCGTTCACCCGGACGCCGCGGGGGCTGAACTCGGCCGCCCAGGACCGGGTCATGGAGCTGAGCGCCGCCTTGGTGGCCCCATAGGCCGCGCCTCCGTCGAGACCGATCTGGCCGGCCATGCTGGCCAGGCTGATGATGCTTCCCGAACCGCGCTGGGCCATGCCGGGGGCGATCCCGGCCACGAGGAAGTAGGCAGAGCGCACGTTGCCCGCGAAGAGCGCGTCGAAGGTCGCCTCGTCGAGTGCCGCCGTCGGGCCGAACCACGAGGCCCCGGCGTTGTTCACGAGCACGTCCACGATCCCGACCTCGTCGACCAGGCCCCGCACGGCCGCCGCCTGGTTGAGGTCCGCAGCCACGAATCGGGACCGTCCCCCGTCCGTCTCGATCGCCTTGACCACTTCGGCCCCCCGCTTGTGATCGCGACCGTGGACGAGGACTTCCCAACCGTCGTGGGCGAGGTGCCGTGCCGCCGCCCGACCGATGCCCGACGTGGCCCCGGTCACCAGAGCCGTGCCGAGCCCTGGGGCAGATGTCGTGCTCGCTGCGCTCATGACGCCTCCTTGCCTCGATCGCCCGCCGCCTGCCCTCAATAAGGTAGACCGGTCTGTTCAATAGGTCAAGGGCAGTGACCTCGGCTCGTGCTGGCGCGAAGCGGTCCGGTCTTCGTCCTTCGTCCCGGTCGAGGGCCCCGCTACCCTCGCTGCCGATGCCCGATGGACCGTGAGGGCCTGGCTGTCATGCCTGAGGCGGGACCGGTCGCGCCAGCACAGGCCGCGCCAGCTGGACCACGCGGCAGCTCGTTTCGTGCCCTGCGCTCAAAGCCCTTCCGCCTCTACTTCGGGGGCCAGGTGGTCTCGGCCAGCGGCAGCTTCCTGCAACAGACGGCCATCGGCTGGCTCGTCCTCGAGCTCACCGGCTCACCCCGTGATCTCGGGCTGGTCCTGGCGGCGGGCGGCATCCCCTCGCTGCTCTTCGGTCCCTGGGGCGGAGCGGTGGCCGATCGGGTGGATCTGCGCAAGCTTCTTGTCGTCACTCAGACCCTGTATTGCCTCTTGGCCGCCCTGTTGTGGGCCTTGGCCGCGGCAGGTGAGGCCAGTGTGACGGCCCTCGTCGTCATCGGCGTGGCCGGGGGTGTCGTCCAGATTGCCGACTCTCCCGCCCGCCAGGCCCTCGTGAGCCGCCTGGTCCCGCCGGCCGACCTGGCCAGCGCGGTCAGTCTCAACGGGGTGGTGGTCAACAGCGCCCGGGTGGTCGGCCCCGCGCTGGCCGGCGTGCTCATCGTGACGGTGGGCACGACGGTGTGCTTCGGGCTCAACGCGTTGTCCTACCTGGCGGTGATCGCCGCGCTGTTGGTGATCCGGCCCCGCCCGGCGGGCGGACCGGCGCCGCCCGGACGCCAAGGTGTCAGAGAGGGGTTGCGGTACGCGGCCGGGCGTCAGCAGCTCTGGCTGCCACTCCTGATGATGTTGGTGGTGGGGTTGTTGGCCTTCAACTTCGCCGTGGTCCTGCCCGTGTTCGCCAAGGAGACGTTCCACGGCAGTGGTGGCACCTACGGGCTGCTCACCACCGTGCTCAGCGTAGGGGCCGTTATCGGCTCCCTGTCCGTCGGCCTGGTCCACCATCCGAGGCGCCCGTATCTGCTGTTCGCCGCACTGGGTTTCGGGATCACCTCGGCCGCCACCGCAGCGGCACCCGACGTCGCCGTGGCCTGCGTCACGTTGTTCCTCATGGGCGGGGCGGCGTTCTGCTTCGTCACCCTGTGTTCGACCACCCTCCAGCTGCACAGCTCGAGTGCCTACCGGGGCCGGATCATGGCGCTCTGGGTCTTCGTCTATCTGGGGACCACACCGATCGGCAGCATCCTGACCGGATGGATCATCTCGGCGGGTGGCCCGCGCACGGCCCTCCTGGTCGGTTCGGGCGCCTGCCTGGCCGCCGCGGTATTGGCCGCCTTCGTCCACACGCCGCCCCATCCCGACGATGCACTCACGGACCTGGGCTAGCGAGGCCCCGAGGACGCGGGGCGCTTGGAGCTGGATGCTTCGGAGACACGAACGTGGCCGGGTCTCGACCGGAGGTCCGCGAAGGGCGATCATCGAACCAGCAGCGGGAGTGTCCAACCGAGGTGGTGGACACAACACCTGCGGTGGGTCAACGCTGAACGCGAGAGAGGAGCCACGAAGATGACAAACGAGACGAAGACCGAGATGCAGCAGCCGTTGCCGCGGGTGGCGGTGATCGGGACCGGCACGATGGGCACCGCGATGGCCGTCCGTCTCCTCGGTGCCGGGATGGAGGTGGACGTGTGGTCCCGGCATGCGGCATCGACGACACCGTCGGTGGTTGCGGGCGCGACCCCCCACGACGATGCCTCTGACGCCGTGCAGCGGGCCGACGTGATCATCACGATGCTGCCCAATGCCGATATCACGGCCGATCTGATGATCGGTGAGGATGTGCTCGCTGCGATGCCCGCCGAGTCCACCTGGGTGCAAATGGCGACCATCGGGGCGGACGCGGTCGAGCGACTCGCGAGCGAAACACGGACCAGGCAACCCGGTGTCACGTTCGTGGACGCGCCGGTGTCGGGCAGCCGTGACCCGGCAGAGCACGGCCAATTGCTCATTTTGGCGTCGGGCCCGCCCGTAGCTGCGCAGAGGCTCGAGCCGGTCTTCAGGGTGCTGGGTCGAGCCACCCTCTGGCTCGGTCCCGCCGGTGCCGGGAGTCGGATGAAACTCGTGTTGAACACCTGGTTGGCCTTTCAGGTGGAAGGCGCCGCCGAGGTGGCCGCACTGGCAACGCGCCTCGGGGTGCCCGGTCCCGGGCTGCTGGATGCCCTACGCGGCAACCCTCTGGCCTCGCCGTATGCGCTGGGGAAGCTGGCGAAGATGTTCGAGCACGACGACCGTGCAGATTTCTCGCTCGACCTGGCCCTGAAGGATCTCGACCTGGCGACCTCAGAAGCGGGAGCGGGCGTTGTTCCGCTCGCCGCGTCGATCGCTGAGCGCTGGCGATCGCTCGTCCAGAACGGATTTGGCGGCCTCGACGTGAGCGCCGCCCGGCACGGTCTCGGGGCAGACGGGGCGTGATTGATCGGCGCGCCTTTGGACGAGGCCATCTGATCGGGACGGCCCTCACATGAATGACGGAGCTCATGAAAGGAGCGTTCAGACGTGAACACCTTCCTCACCGAAGTACGAGAGACCTTGGTTCCTGGCCGATCGGCGCCCTTTGGACCTCTTCCACCGCTCTTGGTCGCGATGACCGTCGTCACAGGTCTCGTCGATGCTTTCAGCTATCTGGTCCTGGGTCATGTGTTCGTTGCCAACATGACGGGCAACGTCGTGTTTCTCGGTTTTGCCGTCGCCGGCGCGCACGGGTTCTCCATTCCCGCATCTCTCGTCGCGCTGGTGTCGTTTGCAGCCGGATCGGTTGTCGGCGGCAGGATCGTGGCCCGATACGGTCATCACCGTGGCCGTCACCTCTCGACGGCAATGGCCGTGCAATCGGTCTTCTTGGCCGCGGCGGTCGTTCTCGCGTTCTGGAGCTCCAACGCACCCCAGCACGCTTTCCGCTACTCGCTCATCGTTGTGCTGAGCCTGGCGACCGGAGTCCAGAATGCGAGTATTCGCAAGCTGGCGGTGCCTGATCTGACCACGACGGTGCTGACCATGACGGTTACGGGCATCGGCGCGGACAGTGCGCTCGGAGGGGGCAAGGGATCCAAGTCAGGCCGGCGCCTCATCGCTGTCGCAGCCATGTTCCTGGGAGCGCTCCTCGGGGGAGTGCTCGTTCTTCACGTGCGGATCATTGTCCCGCTGGTCATCGCGCTCGTCGTCATCGTTCTGGTCGCTCTCGCGAGCTACGAGGCCGGCAAGGCCGATCCACCCTGGACGCGGGTTGGGGATTAGACGTCCAACGAATAGAACAAGCCGGCGATCGCTTGGTAGTACTCGCTCCCGATCGTCTTGAGGTCGTTGTAACAAACGAACACCAGAGGCATGTTGTCCGGGTCCCGGCCTCGGAGGAGTTCGGACGCGCCATCGGCGATCTTCCGACGGGAACCGAAGAGGTCGTGGTTTCGGAGCACGGCTTCGACCCGGTCCAGCTCGCCGAGCGATCCGACGTTGAAGGTGATCGACCTGAGACCCAGGGATTGCTGGCCATGGCGAGTCTGATGTCCCCGCATTTCACGCAGGATCAAAACGACCGCTTCGGGCGACTCTTCACCGAGCACCGCGACCGCATCCTCGCGGGCAATCTCATGGAAAGGACCAAGTTCCTGGTAGAAGGCGACTGATCGATCGAGGTTGCCGACGGCGATCAGCGTCGAGCGAAGCGACCATGGGCGTGCGACCTGGTCAGCGGACATTGCTGTTCCTCCGTGGGTCCGAGAGTTGCTTCTCCAAAGAGAAAGCCTCCGCCGCTCAGGGTACCTCTATGACCCAACGGGTACCCGATGAGACGGCGGAACCCGGCGCGCAGACCCTCGTTCTCCGTTCCCTGTGGTGACTGGACGGAGCGGGCCGGCCCCGCGGAGTTGCACGAACGGCAGAACGCCCGCAGAGCCGGCGAGAAACGAGGTCGTCAGAACGGTCCCGAGAGTTCGCCCAGGGCCTCGGTCAGTCGGAGGTTCTCCGAGTAGTCGACCGGGCACGTGATCACCGACACCGTGTCGGCCGCCAGCGCCTCTTTGAGCATGGGCAGAAGGTCGCCAGCGGCAGCCACCCGGTAGCCCTTGGCCCCGAAACTCTCGGCGTAGGCAACGAATTCAGGGTTGGAGAAGGCGACTTCTGTGTGATGACCGATTTCGAGATCCATCTTCCAGCCGATCAGGCCGTAGGCGTCGTCCTCCCAGATCAAGACCACCATGGGGATGTGTTCCCGGAGAGCGGTTTCCAGCTCCTGGGAGTTCATGAGAAACGCCCCGTCCCCGACGGCGGCCAGCACCTTACGGTCGGGGAACGCCAGCTTGGCGCCGATGGCGCCGGGGAGGGCGAAGGCCATCGTTGAAAGCCCGTTGGAGATCAGGCACGTGTTCGGCTCGAACGTGGGATAGAGGCGGGCCATCCACATCTTGACGGCCCCAGTGTCGGCCAGGACGATGTCGGAGCGGCCCAGGGCCGCTCGCGTGTCGGCGACGATTCGTTGAGGCTTGAGTGGAAAGGAGTCGTCAGCCGCGCCCTTTGCCAATTCATCGGCCAGCAACCGCTGGATCCTTTCTGCTCGGGCGCCCCGGTCGAAGCGGCGGGTGGTCGCCTCTGCCAGCGCGGTCAGCGTGTGTGCGATGTCTGCCTGAATTCCGACCTCGACGACATAGCGGGCGTCCACCTCCGCCGGGACCCGGCTCAGGTGGATGATCTGCTTGTCCCCGTGCGGGTTGATCCGGACGGGGTCGAACTCTTGAAGTTCGTATCCGACGCTGACGATCACGTCGGCTTCGTCGAATCCGAAGTTGACGTAGTCGTGGCTCATGAATCCGACCGCGCCGAGGGAATATGGATGATCGTCCGGGAACACGCCCTTGCCGTGAAACGTCGTGGCCACCGGGAGATTCAGCTGCTCGGAGAAATGGCGGAGCGCTTCGGCGGCGCCCGAGCGGGCGGCGCCGTGACCGGCCAGGATGATGGGTCGCTGGCTTGCGTCGAGCACAACGGCCGCCCGCGCAATCTGTGTGGGCGAGGGCTCGTCG
The DNA here is from genome assembly GCA_963840435.1 of uncultured Acidimicrobiaceae bacterium. Lineage (GTDB taxonomy): Bacteria > Actinomycetota > Acidimicrobiia > Acidimicrobiales > RAAP-2 > Bog-473. Next base: position 122,456 of record CAWIYY010000012.1, read on the forward strand.
GGACGGGGGGTACTGACGTGCAGCGGCGCGAGTGCATCGGGCACGAACGCGGCCTCGACGTCTTCCGGCACGCCGAGATACACCGACCCGGGCCGTTCGGTTTGGGCGAGCTTGAACGCTTTGCGGACCATCTCGGGGATGGAGCCCGGGGTGAGGATCAAGTCGGACCACTTCGTCACGGGAGAGAACATGGAGACCAGGTCGACGCTCTGATGCGATTCCTTGTAGATCCGGTTGAGTCCCACCTGGGCCGAGAGAGCCAACACGGGGGTGCTGTTGGTATAGGCATCGGCCGTTCCCAGCAGCAGGTTGATGGCGCCGGGCCCGAGGGTGGCCGAGCAGACTCCGGCTCTGCCGGTGAGCCGCCCGTGAATCTCGGCCATGAAGGATGCCGCCTGTTCGTGGCGGACCAAGATGTAGCGGATGGGGGACCGGGAGAGCGCATCGGTGAGGTGAATGTTCTCTTCACCGGGGATGCCGAACACGCAGGTCACCCCTTCGTGCTCGAGGCACTGCACGAGAAGTTCAGCGGCCCGCCGTCGTCCCTCGGTCACAGTGCCGAGCGTAGTGAGTCTGCGCCCGGTCGCAAAAGTGCCAGCGGTGATGAACCTCGCCACCGACCGCACCGAGGTGCAGTTTCCGGTCGCCGCAGGCTCGGCGCGCGTCGTCTGAGATCAGCGCACTATGACGCGACAGGCCCACCGGTCGGCCCGCCGTCGGTGTCGTCGCTGCAGGCTCTGGACGCCAGAGCGTATGGTCGCGCCATGACGACTGAGCAGCTCGCCGGCAAGGTGGCGATCGTGACGGGCGGCGCCGGTGGTATCGGTCAGGCGACCGGCGCACTGCTCGCGGCCGAAGGGGCCAGGGTCGTGATCGCGGATATCGACGAAGAGCGGGGCCAAGAGGTTGCTGCGCAGATCGGTGAGGCCGCTGCCTTCAAGCGGACAGACGTGAGCGATACCGATCAGATGCAAGGGCTGGTCGATTTTGCGGTCGACCGTTTCGGCGGCCTGGACATCATGTTCAACAATGCGGGCATCGGGAGCCCGCTCAAGCGATTCTTGCCTGACGACCTCGAGGACTTCTCCCGGATCATGAACGTGAACCTGTTCGGCGTCATTATCGGTGCACAGCGCGCCGGCCGGTACATGAAGGACCACGGAGGGGGCAGCATCATCAACAATGCGTCCATCGCCGCGATCAATGCGGGCACGGGGATGATCTCCTACCGCGCCGCCAAGGCGGCCGTGGCGCATGCGACCAAGTGCATGGCCATCGACCTGGCGCCCTATGGCATCCGCGTCAACTGCCTGACCCCCGCTCACATCCGCACCGGCATCACCACCTACGAGATGGGTCCCGTCCTGCGCTACATGCAGCCGCTGGAGCGGGTCGCGCAGCCAGAGGACGTGGCCAACGCGGTCGTCTTCCTGTCCAGTGACCGTGCCGCCCAGATCACCGGCATCGTGATGCCCATCGACGGAGGGACGACGGCCGGGCCTCCTTACGCTCAGACAAAGCTGATCATGTCGACGGCCCGCCCACCGGAAGAGGCCACGACCCCGACGACGTGAAGGCAGCTGTCCCTCGGGGGTCAGGGCGCTGGAGCAATGTCGAGGTAGAGGTGTTGCAGGCCCCGGAGGAAGAAGGTCGGGAGGTAGTCGTAGTGGCGCGCACCGGACGCGCCGTGATGCTCCTCTGAGATCCCGATGTCCGTCGTGCGGTCGAGGAACCGGTTGATCGTCACCCTGCCCTCGGCCCGGGCGAGTGGTGCACCGGCGCAGGTGTGGATCCCGTGGCCGAAGGCGATGTGCTGGCGGGCGTTCGGCCGTTCGATGTCGAAGGCCGAGGGGTTCTCGAAGAATCGAGGGTCCCGGTTGCAGGCGCCCGGGACGAGCATGACCGTGCCGCCGGCAGGGATCTCCACCCCAGCGAGCGTGGTGCGCACCCGGGCCATGCGGAACTGGGTGCGCAGCGGGCTCTCCAGGCGCAGGGTCTCCTCGATGAAGTTCGGTATGCGGTCCCGATCGGCCCGGACCTGCTCCTGGAGATCGGGTCGTTCCCCGAGCATGCGGAGTGTGAAGGAGAGAAGCCGGACCGTCGTCTCCTGTCCGCCGGCGAAGAGGTTGGCCGCCAGGAGGGCGGCATCCTTCACGCCGGGGACCGAGCCGTCCGGGAACGTCGCCGTGGCGAGGCCGCTGAGCACGTCGCTCCGGGGTTCACGGCGGCGGTCCTCGATGTACTCGGAGAACTTTTCGTAGAGGAACTCGAGCGGCTTGTGGGAGATGTCCTGATGGGCTGTGGACAGTCGTTCTCGAAAAAGGGAATGGTCGGATTCGGGCACCCCCTCGAGGTCCGCGATGACGGTGAGGGTGAAGGGCTCTGCGTAGGCGCCGACCATCTCGAAGGACCCCTGGTTGATGAAGCGATCGATGAGGCGGTCGGCGAACTGCCACATGAAGTCCTCGTTCTCCTTGAGCCGCTTCGGTGTGATCAGGCGCATCAGGAGATGACGATGGGCCGTGTGGGTCGGAGGGTCGAACGAGGGGAGCTGGTCGCTGAACGGCAGCTCGTCTCGGCACTTCACGATGATGTCGCTGATGTCGTCACCCTCGAAGGGCGATGAGAATTTCACGAACCGGCCGCTCACGACATTGCACGACGAGTAGGTCCCAGAGGGCGAGTCGTTCGGTGGGAACGACGCCGGATCGCCGTAGATCGCCATGGCCTCTGCGTGTCCCGTGATGATGTAGAGGCCGTAGTTCGGCTCCCGCCACACCGGAGATTGCTCGCGCACCCAGTCGAAGTACGGGTACGGATCGTCTTGAATCGAACGATCGGCGAAGAAGTTTGCGCTTTCGAACTCACTCATGAGCAACCTCTGTCAGTTGATTCGAACGAATGCGATCTGCGCCTTGGGCCTCGAAGCCGACATCGACCGCGCACGTCCGTGCGTCCGTGCGTCCGTGCGTCCGACCAGGGCGATATCGGTTCGACCGGATGGTGTCACGCTGACCTGAAACTGTCTACGAGGCCGCGAGCGACTGACCCGTGGCATGACGGGCAGCGACGTATCCGAAGACCATGGTGTTGGCGATGCTGGCGCCGGGCCCGAGGTAGTGGCGGCCCATGACGGTGGCAGTGCCGTTGCCCGTGGCGTACAGACCCTCGATGGGTCGATCGTCCTGGTCGACCACCTGCGCGTGCTCATTGGTGACCAGGCCGCCGCAGGTGCCGATGTCGCTGGGTACGACCTGGACCGCGTAGAAGGGGGCCTCGTCGATGGGGCCGAGGCACGGGTGCACCCTGGGATTTGGGTCGCCCAGCGCTCGGTTGTAGCCCGATTCGCCCCTCCCGTAGTCGGGATCGATGCCTCGGGCGGCGTTCTCGTTGAACCGCTCAACGGTCTCGGACAGTCCGCTGGGGTCGATGCTGCACAGTGTGGCGAGGTCGCCGAGCGTCCAGGCCTGCTTGAGCCTTCCGCTTTCGAAGAGCTCATTGGGGAACCGACCCGGCCTCGACCTTTGGTGGGCATAGCGCTTCCGGTAGCGGTCGTCGAAAATCAGCCAGCACGGCACCGCTCGGCTCGTCCTGTTGCGGGCGTACATTTCCTTGCCCACTTCCATGTACGAATTCGACTCGTTCACAAAACGCTTTCCGTCCGCATCGACGTAGATCGTCCGCGGGCGCTGACGGGCCTGGTCGAGGGTGGACTGGCCGAAGCGGCCCGTGCGTGGCGAGGGCAGCCACCAGGCCTCGTCCATCAGGTCGGTCTTGGCGCCGATTCGCATGGCGGCCATGAGTGCTTCGCCCGTATCGCCCGGATTGGCGATCGACCACTTGGCGTCGTTGGGTTGGTCCCCGCCGTACTCCCGGCGCATCCCGGCGTTGTGGGCGAAACCGCCGGAGGCCAGCAGCACGCCCTGGCGAGCCCGGATCAGCACGGGCGACCCGTCCCTCACGGTGCGGACCCCTACGACGCGACCCTCCTCGACGATCAACTCCTCCACCGGGGCATCGGTCCGGACCGGGACCCCACGAGCGAGCGCGACCTGAAGCATCTGGCCGATCAGCGAAGCGCCATTCGTGAGCAACGCCTGGCGGCGCAGTCGGGCGAGAGAGGTCCGGGCCACCACGCGAGCGGAGACCGTGAACGCGCCAACGCTGCGGTTGTAGTTCGAGAGAGCGCGCGCCTCGTTTGTCATCACCGCCAGACCCAGGCTCTGGGCGAGCCCCGGCTGTAGCTTCTCCAACCACTCCCCGAGTGCGTGCCCGTCGAACGGGATGGGCTCAATACCGCGTCCGAGGTCGTGACCACCCTTCGCGCTCGAGTAGTAGTCGCTGTAGCCACGGCAGTAGACGAAGCGCACCCCGCAGCCCTGCAGGAATGAAACCATCTCCGGCCCCGCCGTCAGAAAGGCGTGACGACGCTCGAACGACGAGGCGGGCCCGACGTCGCCCACGACGGCCTCGAAATGGAGCATGGCGTCCTCGTAGGAGTCGGGCACACCGATGGACTGCATCACAGGATTGTTCGGGACCCAGACGATGCCGCCGGACATGGCGGTCGATCCGCCGATCAGACCCTGCTTCTCGAGTACCAGCGTGCTCGCACCGTGCGCGGACGCAGCGAGCGCCCCCACCATGCCGCCACCGCCGGATCCGACGATCACGACGTCGACGGCGGAGTCCCATGTCGTCATGTCACGACCTCTCTGACCTCCCCGAACTCCTTCAGCGTCGGAGGAAGCTAGCAGGATCCGTTGACGATTGCTACGGAGCCGAAGTAATCTGCTGGCAGCCGTCGACGAGGGAAGCGGGGGGAAATGACCAGCAATGTCAGGACGCTGCGCTACCCAGCGGAAGGCCTGGGGGCCCCGAAGAACCGCCACCCCGGCCCCGTGGTCGATGTCGGGCTGCCCGTTGGAACCGAGATTTTTTCAGCCGACGACCACATCTCGTTGGCCGAGGACATTTTCTACGAGCGCTTTCCAGACAGCATGAAGGAACGTGCCCCGCGCGTCATGAACGTTGACGGGGGATGGGTTCTCGGGGTCGACGGGAAATCAATTCTCGTGCCGGAGTTCATCGAGGTCCTCACCCAATACGACCCCGTCTCGGGATCACATACGGGGGACGTCGATGCCCGACTGGCCGCACTGGACTCGGAGGGCGTCTCCCGGGAGCTGGCGTTCCCCAACTCCGTCCTTGCCCTGTTCGGGTGGCCCGATCGGGAGGTCCGCGAACTCTGTTTCCGGATCTACAACGAGCACATCGCGGAGGTGCAGGAGCAATCGAACAATCGCATCTTCGGGGTCGGTCTCATCAACTGGTGGGACGAGGATGGAGCCCGGCGCACCCTGGCCGAGCTCAAAGCTCTCGGCCTGAAGACATTCCTCATGCCCCTGGCTCCCGGAAAGGACGTGGAGAAGCGCCCGATCGACTACGCCAGTCGTGCCATGGACGGCGTGTGGGACGCGATCGAAGAGGCGGGACTCCCGGTCTCACACCACATCGGGGAGAACCCGCCCGCCACACCGAACGAGTTCAACGCCGTCAGCATCGGCATGTTCCAGTCGGTTGCGCCCTTCCGCGACGCTTTCGCCAAGTACATCTTCGGCGGGATCCTGGACCGGCATCCCGGACTGCGCATCGGCTGGTTCGAAGGCGGCATCAATTGGGTGCCCTCGGCCTTGCAGGATGCGGAGCACATCGCTGCGTCGTTCCAGCACCTCTCCAACCTCAAGATCAAGCACGAGCCCACGTACTACTGGGACAACCACATGTGCGCGTCATTCATGGTGGACCGCCTCGGACTGGCCCTCTTGGCCCGCATCGGCGTGGACCGGGTGATGTGGTCCACCGATTTCCCGCACAACGAAAGCACCTACGGCTACAGCGGCCAGTCGCTCGCGGAGGTGGTGGACGCAGTGGGTCCCGAGGCGGCCGTCGCCATCGTCAGCGGCAACATCATGCGCTATCTGGGAGTGGACGCCTGATGCCGGCCGGATTGATGGTGGCGACACCGCCCACGCTGATCCCGCCGAAGCCGGACCTCGCCCGCATGCGCCGTGACCGGATGGGACGCATCCATGGCGCCATGCGCGAGCAGGGCCTCGACGCGCTCGTGCTGCTGGGAAATACGAACGTGGTGTACGCCACCGGCGCCATTTGGCCATTGGCCGACTCTGGTCGGGCGAACTTCGAGCAACCCGTTGCGGTGGTCCTGGCTGACGACGAGTGGCCGCATCTGTTCTCTCCGATACGGCAGGACGATCGGCTGGCCACGGACCTGCCGAGCGATCACCTCCACGGTCCCCTCTACCTCGACTTCGACGAAGGAGTGCAACGCTTCGCCTCGGAGCTCGAGGCGCTGGTGCCGGCCAACGCCGTCATCGCCATGGACGAATGGACCAACGCCCTCTGCCGCGAGCAGGCGATCCTCTTCGCCAAGGGCGCTCCCGCCGATGCTGGGCGCGTCATCAGCCAGGCCAAGGCAACAAAGACGCCCGATGAGCTGTCCTGCATGCGCGAGGCGCTCCGGATCACCGAATGGGCCATCGCAGGCGTGCAGGCCAGCATCAAACCGGGTGTCCGTCAGACCGAACTCACGGCGACGTTCCTGCGGATGATCTTCGAGGCGGGCGCAGACGCCAACATTCTCGACCCGATCTGGCAGGTGATGCCCGAGCGGATGGCCGATGGGCCGTGGACCACGACGGGCGATCTGGCCTGCCCACTTCTCTCGACCGAGCGCGAGCTGGTCGAGGGCGACGTGCTCTGGGTCGACACCGGCATCAGCTACGGCGGCTTCCATTCTGACTTCGGGCGAACCTGGGTCGTCGGACGCGAGCCGGACGCGCGCCAACGCGCTGCAATTCGAGCGGTGGCTGGCCATCAGGGACGCCGTGCTCGCCGTCACCCGCGCCGGGGCGACCGCTGCCGATCTCACGGCGACGGCGATACAGGCCGCCGGAGGCATCAAGCCCTGGATGCCGCACTTTTACCTCGGGCACGGCCTGGGCATCGACAGCGCCGAGATGCCTTATGTCGGGAGCGACATCGGGGAGGCCTTCGACGCGTCCTTGGTCCTCGCCGCAGGCATGGTCCTGGTGATCGAGCCCATCGTCTGGGATGACGGCGCCGCCGGATACCGCTCAGAGGAGGTGCTGCTCATCACGGAGGACGGATGGGAGCCTATGACCGACTATCCCTACGATCCTTTCTGAGCATCGAGTGACCACAACCGAAGTGCTTCCCGATGACATCGCCCTTCGCCGGGCCCGTCGCGACCGCGTGTTGGCCGAGATGGAAGCGGAAGGCATCGATCTTCTCGTCCTCGGGCGTGAGGGGAACGCTCGCTATGTCTCCGGAGCGCCGCGGCTGTGGACGGCGGGATCCCGCGCCTTCGGGCCCGGGTGCGTCCTCGAGCGGAGCACTGGGTCGGTCTACCTGTTGAGCACGTGGGACGAAGGCATTCCCGACGAGATCCCGCACGAGAATCTGTACGGGATCTCGTTCAACGCCGGCACCTTTGTCAAGGCACTCCGCAGAATCGGGAGCGCGGCGATCGCGCGGAAGGTCGCCACCGACAGTCTCACTGGCTCTTCGGCAAACCTGCTCCCGAAGGCCTTTCCGGCGGCGGAGTTCGTCGACGGGGAACCGATGCTGCGACGAGTCCGCCGGGTCAAGGCACCTGAGGAGGTGGAGGCGATTCGCTCGTCGGTGCACATTGCGGAGCGTGCGTTGCACCAAGCGGAGGCCGCCCTCACGGCGGGCATCACCGAACGGCAACTCACGGGTGTGTTCATGCAAGCCATGGCCGCGGCGGGCGTCACGACTCCATCGACCCAGGACGTTGCGTGGACCACCTCACCTCACTACCCATGGCATCGGGCCAGCCGGGACGTCCCCGTGGTGCAGGGGGATCTCGTGGCCTTCGATGCGGGGGTGATCGTCGGTGGCTACGCCGGCGAGCTCGGCCGGACCCACATGGTCGGAGATGGGAACGGCGTCGACCTCGAGCTCCTCGAGCGGTGGAGCGCACTGCGGGAACGACTCCTCGCGGCATGTCGTCCCGGCTTGCCTCTCTCGGACCTGCTGGCCGCCTACGACGCGGGTGCGCTCGCCGCGCCCCCCATGCCGGTGGCGCGAGGGCTGGGACTTGGTTACGACCTTCCCCTGGTGACGCAAGCCCTGCCCGGCGAGGCGGCCGAGCAGCAGGTCGAGGCCGGCATGGTGCTGGTCTTGACCGCCTATGTCTGGAAGCAAGGCGTGGGTGCGCTCTACGGCGCAGAACCGGTGGTCGTGACCGCCGCCGGGCCCGAAACGCTGACTTCAACTTCGCTGCGCACCGGAAGGAGCTCCTGACGTGACCGACGACGCCGACGTTCCATCAGCAGAGGAGATCATCCTCTACGAGAAGGACCCGAGCACACGGATCGCGACGATCACCCTGAATCGTCCCGATCAGCTCAACATCCCGACTATCGCCGCTCGCCGGCGCTATGCCGACCTGTTGTTCAAGGCCAGCCTGGACGACGATGTCAAGGTCCTCGTGGTTCGCGGTGTTGGTGACCATCTCGGGACGGGCGCGGACCTGGACGAGGTGATGGCCAAGCAGGCCGACGGCACCGTGCTGTACGACGAGTTCGGTTTGGACGAGGACGACGACGTCACGCTGCCGCCCGGCCGGTCCTATCGCGCCGGCGCGTCGCTCCTGCATTGGTACGGCAACACGAGGTCCGGCTGCCGCACGCTCCAAGACTTTAAAAAGATCAGCATCCTCGAGGTCAAGGGTTATTGCTATGGCTGGCACTTCTATCAGGCGGCCGATGCCGACATCGTCATCTCGTCCGATGACGCGCTCTTCGGTCATCCGGCTTTCCGCTATGTGGGCTATGCGCCCCGGATGTGGCAATGGGCGATGATGATGGGGATGCGCAAGTTCCAGGAAATGGTGTTCACTGGCCGGCCCTTCACGGCCGACCAGATGTACGACTGCAACTTCGTCAACAGTGTCGTGCCCCGCGAGGATCTCGAGGCCGAGGTGGACAAGTACGCCCGAGCCTGTGCACGCACGCGGCCGACCGACACGGTTTTCATGCAGAAGGTGTTCTTCGAAGTCATGAAGCAGCACCAAGGCGAATACATGGGCAGCATGCTCAGTGCGTGGCTGGAGTCGATGGGCGGACAGCTTCGCAGCGACGACGACGGCAAGCGCGCCACCCTCAGCCAGGAGACCATGGACGCCGGACTGAACCTGGCGGTGAAGGACAACGACAGCGCGTACCCACCTGAGTGGCGGCTCAGCCGATCGGGCCGCCGTCAACCCAAATCCGACTGAGGTGACCCACACGTCCTCGGAACGATCGCCCGTCGCCACCCCCTCGCCTTTGAGCGGGCTGCGCGTCATCGACCTCTCGACCTGGATCGGCGGCGCCTACTGCACGAAGCTGCTGGCCGACGGCGGCGCGGAGGTCATCAAGGTCGAGTCACCCGAGGGCGATCCACTGCGCCGGTGGTCCGCCTCGGGCGCCGAGATCCCGCCCCGTGACGATGGCGCGCTCTTCAATTTCCTCGCTGCGTCGAAGCGCAGTGCGGTGGTCGACGTTGAGAATGACGACGACATGGCAGCCCTGCACCAGCTGCTGGGGTCGGCGGATGCGGTGGTCTGGTCACGGGGATCCCGAGTGGCGGAGCTGGCGTCGCTCGCGCCCGCCGAGATTCTCGCAGCGCATCGCCACCTGATCGTCGCGTCGATCACACCATTTGGGCTGGAGGGTCCGTGGAGCGACAACGCGGCCACTGAGTTCACCCTCCAGGCGTGGTCGGGGGCGGTGGTGGGTCTTGCCCGCGGGTTGCCGGATCGGGCGCCCGTCCATGTCGGCGGCCAGGTTGGCGAGTGGCTCTCCGGGCTCTTCGCTGCGATCGGGACGCTCGCGGCGAGTCGGCGCCGTTCGTCCGGCGGAGAGCTCGTCGATGTGTCGATGCTCGAGTCCCTCGCCATGTGCCTCACCTACTACCCGGTGACGTTCAACGACCAGCTCGGCCGCCCGATGCGCCGTCGCCGCTTCATCCCGACACCCGGTGTCGGGGCCGCCAGCGATGGGCTGGTCGGGCTGGGTTGCGGGACAGGACAGCAATGGTTGGACTTCTGCGTCATGGTCGGGCATCCCGAGTGGATGGAAGATCGCTCGCTCTTCCTTGACCGGACCAAACTGGCGCCGACGATCGATGCATGGGTCGCGGAGCACATGGTCGAAGAGGTGCTCGATCTGGCCTCTGCCTTCCGGATCCCCAACGCGCCAGTGGCAAATGGCGCCAACATCACAGGGTTCGAGCATTTCCGCGAACGGGCGACCTTCGTCGCCAACCCGCGCGACGGCGTGGCGAATCCGCGTCCGCCCTTCCGGATGAGCTCGGCGAATCTGCAGCCTCCGAAGCCGGCCCCCAGCCTCGGGGAGCTGCCGGTCAGCGCTGCACTCGCCCGGGCCACACGGGAACGTCCCGCTGCAACGAGCGCGCGGCTCCCATTCGAAGGGCTGCGGGTTCTCGACATGACGTCCTATTGGGCTGGTCCGCTGGCGGGTCATGTCCTGGCCCTTCTCGGCGCCGAGGTGATCCACTTAGAATCGTCAACCCGGCCCGACGGGGTCCGTCTCGTCGGCGGTGTGCCGCAGACTGAGGATCGCTACTGGGAGCGAGGGCCGATCTTCTCGGCCCTCAACACCAACAAGAAGAGCCTGACCATCGACTTGCGCGAGCAACGTGGCATCGATCTCCTGCGTCGGTTCGTCGGGACCTGCGACATCGTCATCGAGAACTACACGCCGCGGGTACTGGACCAGTTGGGTCTCGACTACGAATCGCTCCGGATCAACCGACCCGATCTGATCATGCTCAGGATGCCCGGCTTCGGGCTCGAGGGACCGTGGCGCGATCAGGCCGCGTTCGCCTTCGTGATCGAGGATGCCGCAGGGCTGACCTGGCTCACCGGGCATCCGGATCTGCTTCCGTTCGAGCCGTACTGCATCGGCGATCCAAACGCAGGTCTCCATGCACTGTTCGGGTTGATGCTGGCCCTCGAACACCGCGAGCGAACGGGTGAAGGTGGCCTGGTCGAGGCGGCCATGGTCGAGGCGGCGGCCAACGTCGCCGCGGAGCAGCCGATCGAATTCTCGGCGTACGGTGCCCTGCTCACTCGTGACGGGAACCGTGGGCCGTGTGCCGCCCCACAGAACCTGTACCAGGCCGCCGGCCCGGACGAGCACGGCCGAGACGACGCCTGGGTCGCCATCGCCGTGGCAACCGACGAGCACTGGCGTGCGCTCCGCCGAGCGATGGGTGAGCCGGAATGGGCCGCTGACGACGTGTTCCTGACTGCCGAGGGACGGATCACTGCGCAGGCCCGCATCGACGCCTGCCTTCAGGAGTGGTGCCGTGCGCTCCCGGCCGACACCCTGGTCGAACGGATGTGGGGTGCGGGCGTGCCGGTGGGGAAGGTTATGCAGCCCCACTGCCAGCCCGAACTGGCGCAGCTAGAGTCCCGCCACTTCTTCGAGGAGGTGTTGCACCCGGTGATCGGATCGTCCCGTTACAGCACCCTGCCGATGCGGTTCTCACGAGGACCCGAGCGGCTGCACCAGAGGCATGCCCCGCTTCTCGGAGAGCACAACGACGAGTTGCTCGGCGGGCTCGGACTCACAAAGGCGGAGATCGACACCCTTGAAGTGGATGGGATCATCGGTGGCACGCTCGTCTCGGGAAGCTAACGGCCGGCCCGACTCTGGGCCTCCCCCGGCATCGAGCTTCCTCGCCGCACCCTTCGACGTCGTCGAGGCATCGCGACGTGTCTGGCTGGAGCGGTGGGAGCCTGAGGCGGCCTCGGGGATGGCGGTGTTCACCGCCGTTCTGCGTTCCTACCAGCTCCTCAACGACCAGGTGAACGCGGTTATGAAGCGACACGGGTTTACCTTCGTGCAGTATCAGGTCCTGGCCTGGCTCGAGACCGACCCCGAATCCTCGCTGACGCTCAGCTGGATCAGCAAAACACTCCGCATTCCGCCGGCCACGGTCACAGACATCATCGATCGGCTCGAGGACGACCGGCTCGTCCGACGGGTGCCGCATCCGACGGACGCCCGGACCACGCTTGCCGTGATCACGTCGAAGGGCCGCAAAGCGTCCGTCGAGGCCACGCAGGAACTCAATGCGACGGTGTATCAGGGGATCGGGCTGTCCGAGAGCCAGCGCGGCCAGTTGGTCGAGCTTCTGGCCCGACTACGTGCGAGCGGCAACGAGTTCGACGTCGAGCACTCCGACGACGTCATCGAGGAGGTTGGGTCGCGCGGGGCCAAGATGCCGCGACGCCAGAGTCCCTTCGAGGTCGTTTAGGTCTGGCCGATTCAGAGGGGCGGGGTGTGTCAGCTCTCGGGACAGAGAGAGAAGAGAAGCCGACCCTCCGACGAAACTCGAAGATGTCGAGCTCGGGCGTGACGAGCTTGCGGTGGGTCTCCAACACCACCCACGCCACGATCCTCGGATAGACCGCAACGACAAGCACGTGTGCAGCGTCCGATTGACCCCCCAGTGATCCGAACACGCCTGGTGCGATGAGGGCAAAGATCAGGTACACCGAGAAGACGAACAGAAACAACGGAGACAGGACAGAAACGAAGGCAACTACCGAGACGTGGCTCTGCCCGACGCCCCGAGAGGGAGCAGGAGGCTGCGGGTCTTGACGCACGTGGTCAAGACCCCGCCGCAGATCCACGACGAGAAGGACGACGCTGATCAGGGTGGCCAAGGCGGACCCAACAGGAACGACCGCGTTCGGAGTCGGTGCCTGACTCCCGACGCGCTTGCTCTTCATGGGCGGTCGCCGGGGCCTACAGGCCGTCCCGTGCCTGGAGTTCCGCCGAATCGACCGGCTCGGGCAACGCGAAGGGGAGCTTGTGCATCGGTGCACAAGCTCGACCACCCACCGACCGAGACTGAGTGACAGGGTGAGGCGTACTCGTTGCGCTCCCTCACTACAGTGACCGGCAATCTCGGGGGTTGCAGCACAACAAATGAACGGGGAAGGTATGCAAACGAGGCATGGATTCAGGTCGCTGATGGCGATTTCGGCGTTTGTGGGAATCACAGTGACGGGCGCGACGGTGCTGGCACCGGCAACCGGAGCGAGCGCGGCCTCTGCAGGGAGCAGTGCGCCCGGAGTCACGTCGAACTCCATCACCGTCGGGACGATCTCGACACAGACCGGGACGCTGGCGTCGAACTTCTCTTCGCTCATCGAAGGTGAGAAGGCGTACTACCAGTACATCAACGCCCAGGGCGGCGTGAACGGCCGCAAGATCGACTACAAGTACGCCCTGGACGACGGCGGCAACCCGACCACGTTCAACCAGCTGGCCAACACGCTCATCAACCAGGACCACGTGTTCGCGGTGACTGGCGTGGCGACCGCTTTCTTCTCGCCGAACCTTTTCGTCGAGTCAGGGACCCCGACCTACGGCTACAACGTCACTGGGAACTGGGTTCCCCAGTCCAACCTCTTTGCAGCCGGGGGCTCCGTCCAGTACTACCCGGCCGGTGCGCCGGCTGACGCCTTCGTGGCGCGACAAACGCACTCGACGTCAATCGCAGTGGTCGCCTACGGCATCGCCGCCTCGGCCGTGGCTTGCCAGGCGGCAGAGACCTCACTCCAGGCAGCCGGCTACAAGGTCAGTTACTCCGACCTGAAGATTGCCTACCCGGGTTCGACAGTTGCCACCGATGTCGAACGAATGAAGCAGGCGGGATCCAACTTCGTCGTCAGTTGCATGGATGTGCAGGGCAACATCAGCATGGCTCGTGCGATCAAGCAGTACGGACTGCACATGACGCAGCTCTGGCTCAATGGCAACGATCAGTCGACGCTGAATCAGAATCAGAGTCTCATGCAAGGTATCTACTTCTCCATCGCCCACGTGCCCTTCGGCGCGCCCGAGTCGGAATATCCAGGCCTGAAGCTCTACGAGACAGAAATGAAGAAGTACGAGCCGAACTACGTCGACAACGAGCTGGCGATCCAAGGTTGGGAGTCCGCAGCCCTTTTCGTGCAGGGCGTCAAAATGGCCGGTAGCAACTTGACCCAGGCCAATGTCATCAAGGAGGACAACTCCTTGACGGCGTTCACCGCCGGGGGTCTGACCGTCCCGACGAACTGGAAGGATGCAGGGCACGCCGGGCACAAACCGCCGTACTGCAGTGCCTTCATCAAGGTGTCCGGCGACAAGTACGTCCCGACCCTGAACCAGGGGAAGAACGTCTTCGTGTGCTTCGACTCCATCGATCCGAAGAAGAATCCCGTCTACCCCCTGCCGGCAGGCACACCCGCCCCCGCCTGAGCGGGGAGGAACTGGCGTCCCTTCGAAGAAAGCGGTCCCCCCACGATCTCTTTCACTGGAACTGGGCATCTGTATAAGCGATTTGACTGACCTGCTCTAGCTTATTGACAGATATACTGTGGTCCTGGATCCTTGGTGCAGAAGAAGAGAGAGAGGACCGATGATGGGTGTCTTCAGAGACGATTTGGCGGAGTTGCCGCTGTTTTCCGAGGTCAGCAGGTCGGAGATGGCCGTAGTCCGGCGACACCTGACGCCCCTTCGCGTCCCGGCGGGCCGAGTGCTCGTACGGGAGGGTGCTCGTGGGGACGAGTTCATGATCATCAGCTCGGGCGAGGCAACGGTGAGCCAAGGCGGCCAGCCCATCGCCACGCTTGGCCGGGGCGACCTGGTGGGTGAGATGGCCCTTCTCGACGAGGACCGCTCCGGCCGCCGCAATGCGACGGTGACCGCGAACACAGATGCTGTGATCTACGCCGGGTCGCGGGCCGAGTTTCGCCAGATCCTGGCTTCCGCACCCTCCGTGGCCCGCAAGGTACGGGAGACCGCCGCCGTGCGGCTGGCCGGTTCGGAGCGTCTCGCCGCCTGAACTCCTCGTGACCTTGTCGGGGCCTCAGCTGGGCATCTCGGTCACGACGAAATCGTGATCCGGGTTGACGACGACTTCGTTCGGTGGCTCAGGGCGCCCGTCTGATCGAGCCCTCTTGGCCCGATAGGCCGAGGGGCTCTCGCCCGTCCATCGGCGGAACGCCCGGTTGAACGAGCTCGCGTTCTCGAATCCAACGGTCGTCGCCACCTGGAGAATTGATGGACGTGGCTCGGCCAGAAGAGCCATGGCGCGCAGCACTCGAGCCTGGATCAGGTACCGCTGCCACGGCATGCCAAGTCCAGCGTCGAAACGACGACGCAACGACCGCTCCGACAGACCGGCGTGGCGCGCCACGGCCGCCACAGTCGCAGAGTCCAGGTTCTCGCGGGTCCAGGCCATGGCTCCGGCGAGAACCGGGTCGGTCGACGTGGGCAGGCTCAAGGGCTGCTCGTCGTCCAGACATTCGGAGACGAGCCGTCCCAGCGCATCGAAGTAGGCATCGGCGATGCCATCGGAAGCCGGTCGACTGATGGGCCAGCGACCGGCGTAGATCATCATCTCCCTGAGGACGGGAGGCACGGCCAGGATTCGGACTCGATTCCCTGGTTCCGGCACCAGGCAAGGGTCGAAGAAGACCGAGATCGTGCGCACAGAGCTCCGGATGGTGGTGCGGTGCTCCACGCCGGCGGGTATCCAGGCGGCTTGTTGCGAAGGGAGGAGGCAATGGGAGACCGCACTCTCGACCTCGACAGCCCCATGAAAGGCGTACTCGATCTGGTGCAGGTCATGGGTGTGCCACGTCGTCACCAGTTCCATGCCCTCGAAGAGGAAGCTCCCGGCCGGGGGCCGGCCGCCGGTGCGCATGTCGACGAGTCCGGATTTGTCCGAGAATGACGATTCTTTGACCGATTGTGCAGAGACGGCCACCGCCCGAAATCGTACAAGTAAGACCGTGAACGAGACCCATCTCCAGTTTCTTGCCAGTCCCCAGTGGGCCCAGATGCTTCAGGACGAGCTGATGCCCTGGGTAGAGGGTGCGGGTGACCTCGGCGACCACGTGCTCGAGATCGGGCCGGGTCCGGGGCTCACCACCGATCTGTTGCGGCGACGAGTGAGCCGGGTCACTGCGGTCGAGATCGATCCGTCGCTGGGCGAGGCCCTACGCCATCGCCTGGAGGACACCAACGTGGACGTCATCGTGGCCGACGCCGTCGAAGCAGAGCTGCCGGGTGACTCCTTCTCTGCGGCAGCGTGTTTTTCGATTCTCCACCACATGCCCTCGGCTCAGCAGCAAGATCGGCTCTTCGAAGAGATCTTTCGGGTATTGCGACCGGGTGGCATCTTCGTCGGCCAGGAGTCGCTCGATCTCGAACCCATCCGAGCGGGGCATGCCGATGACACCTTCACGCCCGTCGACCCGGACGACCTCGTCCATCGCCTGGCCTCGGTCGGCTTCCCGAAAACACGGACAGACGTCCTCGGGTTCCACTTCCGCTTCGTCAGTCAGAAACCAGGCTGAACCGATGCGAGGCCACCTTGCCGGTGTTCTCAGGGCAGGCGGAGCGCCCAGATGGTCGGCGGGTGACTCAGTCCAACGGGAACGATGATGGTGTTCCCTGCAATCGACATCCAGCCATCGATCCCCCCGGGTGCCCGTCGTTGCCAGACGATCTTCCCGGATGACCTCGACAGGGCGAGGATCGACCCTTGCAAGGTGGCGGTCAGAACGAGGTTGTTCACAAGCGTGATGCCTCCGGTCGGGTCTCCGGGGACGCTGGTGTCCCAGAGTTTGCGGCCACTCCGTGCGTCGATGGCCACCACCTCTCCTGGCATGGTCCCCGTCTTTCCGCCGAAGTAGGCGGTCTGGTCGGGATACAGCGTGTCCGGCGCGTTCAGGGTCGCCACAAAGACGGTGCCCTGGGTCGAAGCCGGAGGAGTCAAGACCCCGCCGAAAGTTCCGGGCAGAATTTCGGTCGCCCCGGACAGGGAAGTCAGGTTGTCGTTGTGGTGGATTCCGACCGCCGTCCGCCAGAGCTGGCGGCCTGTCGAGGGGTTCATCCCGATCACGACGCCGCCCTTGCCCGTGCCGACGACGACGGTGGTGGCGGACCGGTCCTTGGAGGCGGGTACGGGCACGATCATCGTGTGCACGAAGTCTCGGTCGAAGAGGTCATGGGCGTGCGCCTGGTGGTACCAGACGAGTTTCCCGTTGCTCAACCGGAGCGCGACGGTGGAGTCGGTGTAGAGATTCGGCCCGGGACGGCTGCTGCCGTTGGGGTACTGCGGAGTGCCGACGAAGGGGGCGGGGTTCGCAATTCCGACGTAGAGCAGACCCGAGGCCAATGAGAAGGAGGGGGGGTACCAGGAGCCGCCGCCCGAATTCACCGAGGGGCTTCCCCACAGATCGGACGAGGCCACCGTGTCGAAGCTCCAGAGCATCCGGCCAGTCGCTTCGTTGACCGCGTCGACATAGCCACGCGCCCCACCCTCGTAAATGCCGCCTTGGACGCTCACCGGTACCGTCGACGCGATCACCATGTGGCCGGCGATCTGGGGCTCCACATCGACGCCTTCGGTCACCGAACGCGTCAGTTTGGTCGACCACAGCTCTCGCCCAGTCCTCTCGTCGAGCGCGAACAGCGAGGTCGGGCTCACCCCGAAGACCTTGCCCCAACCCACTGCCACGCCCTCCGGGCCGACGGAATAGCCGGAGGGTGCGGACTTCCAGACCACGACCCCGCTGCGCAGGTCGATGTCGAAAACCTCACCGACCTGGTCTTCGACGAAAGCAGCGTCTCCGACGATGATCGGCGACGTGGGCAGCCCACCCGCCGCCGTCACCGACCAGACGGATTTCAGACGTGCGATGTTGGCTGCAGTGATCGGAGAGTCGATGGCGCGGCGCGAGTTCGATGCATCGTGGTCCGGCGCGGGCCAGGCTCGGGTCGCGACCGATGGCGGAGCCGGTGTCCGCTGCGGCGTGGATGCGCCGCTCAGCGAAGCCAATCCGAGTGTCAACGCGACACCGATCAAGCTCGCCGCCACGGGGCGTCTCGATGAGCCTGACCTCCTCGACCACCATGCCGGCGTCATGTCACAAACACGTCCTCTTTGCCAGCTCGGAGAGTGGCACACGGGCGGATCGTTTGCGGCCACGCAGCGACCGACGTTGCCCGGCGCTTACCCGCGATCGAGATCCACACGGTAGCGCACGCTCCACGTGGCAGAGCCTTGCCACGCCGGCTCGTGGAAGGATATTCCGATGCGAGAAGGGCGATGACGACAGATCGGCTCGAAGGAAGGGTGGCACTCATCACGGGCGCGAGTTCCGGACTCGGTCCGGTGATGGCCAAGCTTTTCGTCCAGCACGGAGCACAGGTGATGCTCGCCGCGAGGCGCGAGGACCTCGTCCAGGCCGCGGCCGCTGACTGTGGCTCGAGTGCCGAGTCCATGAAGGCAGACGTCACCAAGGAAGAGGACGTTGTCGCCATGGTGCAACGGACGGTCGAGGCCTTCGGTCAGATCGACGTCCTGTGCAACAACGCGGCGACACCGGGGCAAGACCTCTTTGTCTGGGAGCAGACACTGGAAAATTGGAACGCGACCCTTGCCGTCGATATCACCGCAGCCATGCTGTGCACGCGTGAGGTCCTCAAGCAGTCGATGCTCGAGCGTGGCTCGGGCTCCATCATCAACTTCTCGTCGACTGCGGGGCTCCGGGGGCAGCGCCGGAAGAGCCACTACGTGACGGCGAAGGCGTCACTGCGGGCCTTCACGAAGGCAGTCGCCCTTGAAGTCGGTCCGAAGGGAATCCGGTGCAATTGCCTCGTCCCCGGGGGAATCGAAACCGAACTTTGGGAGAAATGGGTTCGCCGCACGGCCGAAGAAAACCAGGTCGACTACGAGACCCGCCGGTCCGAACTCCTTTCTGGTGTGGCGCTGGGGGACATCTCCAAGCCGACAGACGTGGCCAACGCAGCTTTGTTCCTGGCCTGCGACGAGAGCCGCATGATGACGGGGCAGTCGCTCGTCGTGGACGCCGGCGGATACATGCTCGGATGAGGAGCACGGGAACGCTTCGGCTGGCCGTACTGACACCGGTGCTGACCATGATGCCCGGAGCACACGCGCGTTGGGAGGAGAGCGGCACCATTGAGGACGTCGCCCGCATTGCCGAAGCCGCCGACGCACTGGGCTACGACCACATCACCTGCAGTGAGCACTTCGCAGTGCCGCGGTCCCAGGCGATCCGGCGGGGAGGGACTTACTGGGACCCCCTGAGCACCTTCGGATACATCGCCGCCCGCACGGCGCGGATCCGGCTCGCCACCAATGTGCTCGTCCTCGGGTATCACCACCCGCTCGAGATCGCCAAGAGGTATGGCACGCTCGACCGGGTGAGCGGAGGACGACTCGTTCTGGGAGTCGGTGTCGGTACCCTCAAGGAGGAGTTCGACCTCCTTGGTGCGCCCTTCGACGATCGGGGAGACCGGGCGGACGACGCCCTGCGGGCGTTGCGGGCGTCCCTCTCGGTGACGGAGCCCCGCTACGAGGGGCCCTACTACGAGTATCAGGACCTGATCGTCCTCCCGAACTCGACCCAGGAGCACGTGCCGATCTGGGTCGGGGGCCGCACCCGTCGCTCACTGCGCCGAGCAGTCGAGCTCGCCGACGGCTGGTGCCCGTTCGGCGTCGGAGCGGCAGAAGCCGGCGAATGGCTGGGTCGCACCGAACTTCCACGCGGTTTCGACGTGCGGCTGAGCCCCCAGCACCCGCTCGACCCGGCCGCGGAGCCGTACTCGGCGCGGGAGGCCCTCGGCACGCTGGCCGAGGCCGGGGCGACGATCGTCGAGGCGCGCGTCGTGCATCATTCGCTGGAGCACTACCTCGAGCAACTCGAGGCTCTGGCGGACCTCCTGGCTGGGTAAGCCAGAGCGCAGAAGCCCGCGCACGCTGCCAACGGTGGGTTCCGCCGGCTCGAACCGGGCCCGGACAGTCCTCTCCGGGCCGGCCGAGTGCCGAGCGCCCCACGGCAGAAGCAGTGCCGCCAAGAAGTCCGTTGTGACGTGACTTAAGGCCCTACGCAGCAACGATGACGATCTGTAGGTTTGAAGAGGTCCGGCCGCAGGGGTCTATACGGAGTGGCGACGAGGGGAGACCTCTCCGGCCGGCGCGACACGCGAGCGGCAGTGAGCCGCGTAGTGGTGTCGTCGGGCCTGTTCCGGCGGCCTCAGGCCGGCTCCCGAATCGGGAGTTTGGTGGGCGGGGAGCGGTGAATCGGTTCTCCGTCCATAGCCGATCTCCAGCCGATCCAGGGCCCGGCCCAGCCTCCCTCGACCCGTGGTCGTTGGCCTCAGCGGCATGGACCGTGGTCTCCGGTCGTCGCTCTTTCTCCGTGACCTGACACGAGTGTCAGCAATCGATATAGTCCCGAACAATTCAGGATGCCGTTTCGGGTCCCGGATGGAGACGACCTGCACGAGTCAGGGGGGATGGGATGGCGCTCACCGAGCGGAAGCAGTATCGACGGCTCACGTCGGGGGGCAAGGTCCACCAGCGGCGGACGATGGCGCGGGGACGAAAGCTCTTCGCCGTGGGAGTCGCGGGAGCTCTGGCGGCACCACTCGTCCTCACCCTCTCGAGTAGCGGCACGCCCGCGGGCGCATCCGGGTCGAACGTGAACCCCAACGGAGTGCTCCGCTACGGGTTCGACCTCAACAACGAGTTCGACAACGATTTCGCCCCGGCCACCGAAAAGAACGACTGCTCCTACACGGTGACGTCGAATGTCTACCAATCGATGACGGTCCCCGGAAACACCGGAGTTACGGGCGGCGTGGCCCAGAGCTGGACGATCTCGAATGGCGGTTCGACGATCACCTTCCACATCCGCCCCGGCCTTGAGTTCTCCAACGGCCAGCCCGTAACGTCGACCGATGTCGCCGCCAGCCTGAACCATACGAAGACCAGCCCGCTCCGGTCGTCGCTCTTCAACATTTCGAGCATCCAGACGCCCGACCCATCGACCGCGGTGGTGAACCTCGCAAAGCCGGAGGCAGGTGACTTCCTGTGGGCTGCCTCCTACGTCGATGGCCAGATCTACCCGGCGAACGCCATCGCGACCCAGTCGAGCCAGCCTGTCGGGGCCGGCCCCTTCCTCCTGAAGAGCTATAGCCAGGGCGCGTCGATCGATCTGGTCAAGAACCCCAAGTATTGGGACTCGAAGGCCTACCCGCTCGGCGGCATCGACTTCACCCAGCTCACCCAAGGCCCCGAAGCGGCCACCGCTCTCACGTCCGGTTCGGTCGACATGATCGAGGTCGAGCCGGAGAACTACCCGCAGCTCAAGAGCGACCCCAACATCGGCATCTCCGTCACCAAGTCCTACGACGACATGGAGATCGAGCTGCGCCAGAACACGGGGCCCTTCGCCAACGAGGGTGTCCGGGCGGCTCTCGAGTACGCGGTTAATCGCGCAGCACTGAACAAGGTCGTCTTCGACGATCTCGGAGCGCCCGCCTACCAGCCAGTCCCCACCTGGTCCCCTGGCTACTCCAAGTCGCTGGGCACATCCGACCCCTACGACCCCGCCAAGGCCAAGGCAATGCTCAAGGCGGCCGGCTATCCGAATGGCGTCAAGTTCACGCTCATCATTCCTGCGGGAGACGCGACCTACGCCCGAGCAGCTGCCCTCCTGCAGAACGAGATGCAAACGGCCGGGTTCAACGCCAACTTGCAGCAGATTCCCGGGGCCGACTTCCTCGAGGACGTGTACATCAAGAAGCAGGGTGACGCTGTGCTCAGCGAGCAACTGTCGAACGGTGCGGACCTGGCGAACGAATGGGAATCGATATTCGAGTCCTCTGGCTTCGAGGCCAATGCGCTGGGTTCGGTGAATGCGGGATTGACCCCGCTCATCGAGCAGGCCAACGAGTCGCTCAGCGCGAACGTCCAGGGTCCTCTGATGCAGCAGATCGACAAGACCATCATTAAGCAGGGCCTCATTGTCCCGCTGGTATTCATGCCTTCGATCGTCGCCTACAACAAGAACCGGGTAGGCGGCAAGGTGGTGGCCCCGATCGGGCAGTGCAGATCGGACATGGCCGGCATCTACATCAAGAAGTAGTAGCGAGCGGCGGTCTCCGTGCGTCGGGAAGAGTGCAGGGACTGGAAGGTGCGACGCACCAGCGGATCGTTTTGAGCTAGACGGCAATGGCGTCCGGCAGCGGTGGATCCTTACTCACGTTTCTCGCACGCCGCTTGCTCATCTGTGTCCTGTTGCTCTTCCTGATTTCGCTCGGGGTGTACTCGCTGATCCTGATCCTCCCCGGCAATCCGGCCATCACCCTTGCCGGGGGGGCCAAGGCAACTCCGGCAGAGATCGCGCAGATCACCAAGCAGCTCCATCTCAACGAAGGCTTCTTCGTGCAGTACTGGAATTGGTTGAAGAACGCGCTCCACGGGAACCTCGGCAACTCTCTGTTCAACAACGAAACAGTGTCATCGGGCATCGCAGCCCGGTTCCCGGTCACGCTGAGCATCGCCGCCGGCGGCATGATCGTGGCCATCCTGCTCGGGGTGCCGTCGGGAGTCATCGCCGGGCTCCACCAGGGTGCGGTCCGCGATCGTGTCGTCACCGTGGGCTCCAGCATCGCCGTGGCCATCCCCGACTTCTGGCTGGGCATGCTCCTGGTCATCGTCTTTGCCGTCAAGCTGGGCTGGTTGCCGGCCCTCGGCTACACGCCGTTCACCCAGTCGCCGACGGGATGGTTCGAGGACTTGCTTCTCCCATGGCTTGCCCTTGGCATCGGCGGATCGGCGGTGATCGCCCGGCAGGTCCGTGGCGCACTTATCGACACGCTGGACCAGGATTACATGCGTACTGCGGTGGCCAAGGGCCTGGGCCCGCGCATGGTTGTCGGCAAGCACGCGCTCAAGAACGCGCTCAGTCCCGCCGTCACGGTTATCGGCATCCAGTTCGGTTACCTGCTCGGCGGCACGCTCATCATTGAGCAGATCTTCTCCTTACCGGGACTCGGCACCTACATCATCCAGGCCATCAACGACAAGGACATCCCCGAGATCCAAGGAGTGGTGCTGGTGGTGGCGACGTGCTTCGTCTTCATCAATCTCGTGGTCGATGTGATCTACGCCTACCTCAACCCGAAGATCCGGCTGTCGTGAGGATCTCGCTATGAGCACGTGGAGCACGCCGGACGCGAGCGATCCGTTTGTCGGCCTGACCGTGATCCCCGAGACCGGGGACAGCGGCGACGAGTTGCCCGAACGCCGACCCGGGTTCTGGGTGCGGTTCCTCCATCAGCGCTTGGCCATGGCCGGTCTCGTCTTCCTCCTCATCGTCATTTTCGCGGCCATCTTCGCTCCCTTCGTCGCACCACATGCTCCCGACGCCCAGGACATCAACGCGATCAATGCAGGCCCTTCGGCGGCGCACTGGCTCGGAACGGATGATCTCGGTCGGGACATCCTCAGCCGGCTGATCTGGGGAGCCCGGATTTCGCTGCGGGCAGCCTTCGAAATCGTCGGCCTCGCTGCTGTCTTTGCGATCCCGCTCGGCCTCATCGCCGGCTTCTTCCGGGGCACGGTGGATGCCGTGATCATGCGGACGATGGACGCGCTCTTCTCGTTCCCCCCGCTGATCCTGGCTCTCACCGTCGCTGCCCTGCTCGGCGCCGACGTCAACGACGCCGCCATCGCCATCGCCATCGTGTTCATTCCCGGCTTCGTACGCTTGCTGCGAGGCGAGGTCATCGCTGTCCGCGAGGAGTCGTACATCGAGTCCGCCCGGAGCCTGGGGGCGACCTCCAAGCGGCTGATCGGACGGCACGTCCTGCCCAACGTGGCTTCGCCGATCATCATTCAGCTCGCGCTCTCGCTCGGGTTCGCCCTGCTGGCCGAGGCCGGATTGAGCTTCCTCGGCGTCGGTGAGCAGCCACCGACGCCGAGCTGGGGCGGCATGCTCCAAGAGGGCTTCCAGTTCATCAACTCGTCGCCCTGGGCATTGATCTTCCCCGGCCTCGCCATCATGCTGAGCGTCCTGGCGTTCAACCTGGTGGCCGACGGCCTGAGGGACTCGTTGGGCCGGGAGCGTCCGGCGGGCAGCAGTCCGGTGGCCGGAGAGAGGGAAGGCCGCCGACTCAGCTGGGGCCGGTTCGCCGCGGCCAGCCCCCCGGCCGATCCTCCCGCAGAGTCACCCACCGCCGCGCTGCTCGCGGTCGAGCACCTCGGGGTGGAGTTCCTTACCCGGCGCGGGTGGTTACCCGTCATGGAAGACGCGAGTTTCAACGTCCAGCGGGGCCAGACGCTCGGCCTGGTCGGTGAGAGCGGTTCGGGCAAGACCGTGTCCGCGCTGGCGGTGATGGGCCTGTTGCCCAAGAAAGTCTCCCGCCTCTCCGGGTCCATCCGCTTCGAGGGTCAGGAGCTGACGAGCAGCAGTCCGGCCAAGCTGCGGCAGCTCCGCGGCAACCAGATCGCGATGATCTTCCAGGAGCCGATGACCAGCCTGAATCCCGCCTACACCGTCGGGAACCAGATCGCCGAGCAGGTCCGGACCCATCTCGGCCTCAGCAGGGCCGCAGCCTGGAAGGTCGCCGTCCAGGCCCTCGATCGGGTCGAAATTCCGCAGGCGGGCACGAGGGCCCAGGACTACCCGCACGCATTCTCGGGTGGTATGCGCCAACGGGTCATGATCGCCATGGCCCTGTCCTGCTCGCCGAAGCTGCTGATCGCCGACGAGCCCACCACCGCGCTCGATGTCACCACGCAGGCCCAGATCATCGACCTGCTGCACGCGCTCCAGCGCGAAGAGGACATGGCGATGATCTTCGTGACCCATGACCTCGGGGTGATCGCCGACGTCGCCGACGACGTGGTCGTGATGTATGCCGGGCAGATCGCCGAGCAAGCGGTAGCGGCCCAGCTCTTCGTCCGGCCTCGTCACCCCTATACGGAGGCCCTCCTCGATTCGATCCCTCAGCTCACACCCAAGGGCGAACCGCTCCACGCCATTCCCGGCATGGTGCCCCGACCCGACCGCTTGCCGTCGGGCTGTCGTTTCGCGCCGCGGTGCGCCTACGCGCAGGAGGCATGTGAGTCGGCGCCCGTGCCGTTGGCCGCGCCGGCCGACCTCGCCGCATCGCCCGGGGCGAACGGTGGCGGCGCAGCGTCGTCGAGCCTGGTCCGCTGCGTCCGGCGGGACGAGCTGGTTCTCTCGGGCCCACCACCTGCGCTGGTCTCGGGCGCATCAGAGGGCTCCACGTCGGGCGGATCGGCATCAGAGAGCCCGTCGGTGCTCGAGGTATCGGGTCTGACCAAGGACTTTCCGATTCGCAGCGGGATCTTGCGCCGAACGACGGGTTCGGTCAAGGCCGTCGACCGGGTCGATCTCGTGGTCCCCGCCGGAACGACGCTGGGGCTGGTCGGCGAAAGCGGTTCGGGCAAGTCGACGCTGGCTCGCCTGGTCCTGCGGCTGATCGACTCCACCGAGGGAAGGATCGTGGTCGACGGCAAGGACATCAGCAGCCTGCGCGGCCCACAGCTGCGGCGCCACCGTGAGGCGATGCAGCTGGTGTTCCAGGATCCCTATTCCTCCCTCGATCCGCGCCAGAGCATTGCCGACATCGTGGGAGAGCCCTTGGCCATCCACACCTCCATGAAGCGGAACGAGCGGGAACAACGCGTCGTCGAGCTCCTGGGGCAGGTCGGCCTCGATTCGCACGTGCTGCAGCGCCAGCCGCACGAGTTCTCCGGCGGGCAGCGCCAGCGCATCGCCATCGCCCGCGCCCTCGCCCTCCAGCCGAAACTGCTGGTGTGCGACGAGCCGGTCAGCGCGCTCGACGTCTCCACCCAGTCGCAGGTGATCAACCTGCTGATCGATCTCCAGCGCGAATTGGGGATTGCCTATCTCTTCATCGCGCACGACTTGTCGGTGGTGCGCCACATCAGCGATCGCATCGCTGTGATGTACCTCGGCCAGATCGTCGAGGAGGGCGATGCCGACGAGGTGTACGAACGCCCGACCCACCCCTATACCTCGGCCCTGCTCTCGGCCATTCCCGTCCCGAATCCGGAGCGCCAGTACGAGCGGGAACGAATCATCCTCCGAGGAGAGGTGAGCGAGCTGCGAGTGGGCGAGGTCGGGTGCCGGTTCCGCGCCCGCTGTCCCTTCGCCATGGACATCTGTGCCCAGGTCGACCCCGAGCCCTACCGGACGCCGGCCGGGACCACCGTCCGCTGCCACCTGCACACGTCCGGGCCGACCCTCGGGGGAGCGACCGTCGTGCGCCTGCCCGAGCCGTCGCGCTGAGCGCTCCATGACCGAGCAACGGGTTGCGATCGTCACCGGCGGGGGTTCGGGGATTGGCCTGGCCATCAGCCGGCGCCTCGCGGCGGACGGACACGCCATCGCCGTCCTGGATCTGAACGACGTGGCCGCCAGCGCCGCCGCAGAAGCGATCAACTCGGCCGGCGGAAAGGGGGTCGGCCTCCCGGTCGACGTGGGAGACCGCGAGCAGGTCTTCGCCGCGGTCGACGAAGTCAGGAGCCAGGTCGGTCCCATCGGCATCCTGGTCAACAACGCGGGCATGGGCTCGACCTTCAGCCGGTTTGCCAAGATCACGCCTGACTTCTGGGAGCAGGTCATCCGGGTGAATCTGACCGGAACGTTCAATTGCTGCCAGGCCGTGCTGGCAGACATGGTGGAGGCGCGGTGGGGCCGGATCGTCAACATCTCGTCGTCGAGCGCCCACAGCGGCCAGCCCCTGCTCGCCCCGTACGTGTCCTCCAAGTCGGCGGTCAACGGTCTGACCAAGTCCCTGGCGCTCGAGGTCGGCGCCCGCGGGATCACCGTCAACGCCATCCCGCCCGGGTTCATCGACACCCCGATGCTCCGAGCCTCGGTCGAGCGAGGGGAGTTCGGGGAGGGTGGGATGGACGACGCCATCGCTCGGACCCCCGTTCGCCGGGCTGGCCTGCCCGAGGACATCGCCGCCACCTGCTCCTTCCTGTGCCGCGAGGAGGCCGGGTACATCACCGGCCAGATCATCGGAGTCAATGGCGGCCGAAACACCTGAGCGGCCGCCGGCTAGGCGAAGGGCTCGAGGTCCTCGTCGAGCGGGACGTCGAAGGTACGCATCGCCATGGCGAAGACTTCGTAGGCGCCGACGGTGAAGACCACGTCCATCACCTGGCGGGTTTCGAGCCGGCGCGACAACACCGCGTAGGTGGGGTCTCCGATGCGGGCGTCGGCTACCAACTCGTCGGCGGCGTTCAAGAGCGCCGCCTCGAGTTCGTCCCAACCCTTGGCCTGGCCCCCGGCGCGCACCCGCCCGACCTCCTCGCTCGAGAGGCCAACGACTCCGGCCTGGTAGACGTGCTGGGCCCATTCGTAACGCGAGCCACGCAGGTGCGCCACCCGCAGTATGAGCAGCTCGCGCTGGCGGGGAGTGATCGTCGTGAAATAGAGCGCGTGGCTGATCAGGTTGTTGTAGGCGGCGGTGAGCTCGGGGTGGTAGGCCAGCACGCCCATGGCGTTGAGGCCCTTCGGGCTCGCCGGATCGAGCGGGGACGGGGGATGCCGCGGATTGGTCGGTCGGTAGGCGGCGGCCAGCGCCTCGGCCATGCCGGCCGGCCATTCACGCGGCCGGATCGGTTGCACCCTGGGCCTTTCGCCCCCATCCTGTGTCGGGTTCAATTGATCGGTTCGTCGCCGGCGAACGTCGTCCGGTGCATGTCCCGGGGGGAGGTCGGGTCGTAGGGGGCGGCGCGGTGCAGCACGCCGCGGTTGTCCCAGATCACAACGTCGCCGACCTGCCACTCGTGGCGATACACGCGATCGGGCACGGTGGCTCGCTCCACGAGCTCGTCGAGGAAGGCGCGGCTCTCCTCGGAGTCCATGCCGATGACGTGGTCGGTCGTGGCGCCGAGAACCAGGGACTTGCGGCCGGAGCGGTGTGTCCACACCAGCGGATGTTCCTTCGCCGGTCGCCGACGCCAGAGGGCCAGCTGCGCCGGCGTCGGGTCATCGGTGTGCAGGCGCATGGACGCCTCGACGGAGTGTACGACGCGGACCGACTCGAACACGGCCCGTTCGTCGTCCGAGAGATCCTCGTAGGCCTGGTACGAGCTGGCGAACTCGGTCTCACCGCCGGACGCGGCGACCTCGTGGGCACTCAGCATGGTGGCCATGATCGGCACGTCATCGGTGCACCCGTCGATGTGCCAGTGGAACGTGCCCTTCAGATAGGCCGCCGCCGGGTTGCGGTCCGGGTCCAGGGTGACCCGGAAGATCTCGGGGTGAGCCCCGCCGCCGAACACCTCGACGGTCCCGAGCAACTTCGAGAAGGCAACCTGGTCGTCGTCGCTCATGTGCAGTCCCCGGAACACCAGCGCCCCGTGGGCTTCGAGAGCCTTCAGCGTCCACCCCGGCAGCGTGTCGTCGGAGAGGAGGCGCCAGAGGTCGATGCCTTCGACGCGCGCACCCACGGTCGGGGTCAGCCGGTCGGCCGTGATGGTGGTCATCGGGTTGTGAACTCGGGGAGCACGTCCTTGACGAAGGCCTCGATCTGGGCCTCGCCGGCGGCGGGCCATCCGCAGACCAGGTAGCCGTACCCGGCGTCGCGCCACTTGGCGGCGTGGCGGCGGGCCAGCTCCAGGTCGTCGAGCGAGAGGGATCCGGCCCGCACGATGGCGGAGGGATCGCGGCCGGCCGCAGCGGCCAGCCGGTCCAGCTCCGCTCCGGCCCCTTGCAGGGAGTTGGGCGTGCCGAAGGCATGCCAGACGTCGGCGTAGCGAGCTGCCAGGGGAAGTGTGCGCCGTGGACCGGTCCCGCCGATCCAGATCGGCGGGTGCGGGAGCTGCACCGGGCGGGGCAACATCTGGGCCGCCTGCAGCGAGACACGCTTCCCCTCGTAGGAGACGACCTCACCGGTGAAGAGGCGGGTGACGATCTCGAGCGTGTCCTCCAAGAGGTCGAAGCGCTCGGCCGTCGCCGGGAACGGGATCCCGAGCTCTTCGTGCTCCTTCTCGAACCAGGCGGCGCCGAGGGCCAGCTCCAGCCGTCCGTGCGACGCGTGGTCGATGGTCAGCGCCTGGGCGGCCAGCACCGAGGGGTGCCGGTAGGTGGCGCCGGTGACCAACAGGCCCAGCCGGATGTCGGTGGTCAGCCCACTCAGCGCGGCCAGCGTGCTCATGCCCTCGAACGTCTCGCCCGGCCCCTCGCCGAACATGGGCTGGAAGTGGTCGAACCCCCACGCACCGTCGAAGCCGAGCTCCTCGGCGAAGCGGACTCGCTGGACGAGGGCGTCCCAGGTCACGCGTTGTTGCGCCACATCGAGCCCGAATCTCATTGCTCTCCATTCTCGTTCACGAAGGTGGCCACGCGACTGTGAAAGCGCCACGTGCCACCGTCGAAGTGCAGGACGTCGTTGTAGCGCCCCACCACACCGACGGCCCAGCCGCGGTCGGTCTGGAGGAGGAGCACCACGTCGCTCGTCACCCTGGCCTCGCCATCGTCCCACCCGGTGACCAGGGTGTTGGTGATGAGATGGCGCTGGGGCTTCCTCGGCTTCCACCTGTCGTAGGCCACCCGGAGCGCGTCGTGACCCTCGTGGCGGCCCAGGCCCGGCATGTCGCAGACACCCTCCGGGCAGAAGGTGGCGACGATGTCGTCCGTGCGGCCGTCGTCGAGCGCCTGCGTGTAGGCCGCCATGGTGCTGCCGACGCCGGCGACGACGTCAGCCAGGGTGTGCGCAGCCGGCACCGTCGAGCCTCAGAGGCCGATCTCGACCACGGGCATGTCGAGGGGATTCACGTTGATCTTTGCCAGCGTCGGCTGGAGCGTGTCATGAGGGAGACCGGCCAGGAACCCGTCGATGACACGCTGGTAGTTCGAAATGTGCCCTTCGGTGCGCTCGGCCAGGCGCATGAACTCGAAGCTCTTCGAGTGCAGGCCGCGCTGCTGCTTCGGCAGGTTCGAGAAGTCCTGAGCGGGAATCGGGGGCCAGCGCGGATCGTCGTACTCCCAGGCCTCGGGTACCGGGGGGGTCTCCGGCTCCTCGCCCTCGGGGAAGCGGCTCAGCGCCCAGATCTCCATGAGCGTCTCTTCTGGCCCGAGCGGTCGGAAGCGATAGGAGGACGCGCTGCTGTACATGGGAAGGATGAAGTAGTGGGGGAAGCAGTAGCCCATCGGCTGGTTGAACCCCTGCGCCTCGAGCTCGTTGAGATCGGGCATGGCGCAACCCCGCTCGCGCTGCGTTCGCGTGATCGCCTCGTTCAGCTCTCGCTCCCACGTCGAGCGAGCCTGTTGGTACTCCCTAGGCAACTCCAATCCAACCAGTGACTCGGCGACCTCGACGTCGCGGGCGTGCACCATTCCGTCCATGCCCTCGCACATCGTGCGCAGGTACTGCAGTTCGCCGTCGACCAGGACCCGGGGATCGAAGTCCGCCGGGTCGCGCGCCGGGTAGCGGTTCGGGATGCGCAGCTGCGGATGGGCCTGCAGGACGTGGTACTGCTCCACGAAGGCCTCTTCGGCCAGCTTCCAGTTGACCGGGAGCCGGCAGGCGTACCACCACTCCGTCCGGAATGCCTCGACCTGCCAGGCGTCGTGCACGGTCGCGAAGGGCTCGATGCATGCTCGCAACGGTGGCGCGGAGTCGTCGAGGTTGATCCAGGCGCAGCCACCCCAGACCTCGCAGCGGACGGGCACCAGGTCGATGTCGCCCGGCTCGAGGTTGTGCTCGGAGAACGCGCTCGGCTGCGTGACCCGGGTGTTGCGGCCGTCCGTTCCGTAGCACCAGCCGTGGAACGGGCAGACGAATCCGCCCCGGCGAGAACCCCTGCCCTGGGCCAGGCGCACCCCGCGGTGCCGGCAGGCGTTGTGGAAGGCTCGGACGCCTTCGTCGGTGCGGATGACGACCACGGACTGGTCGAGGATCTCGTACTCGGAGAAGTCACCGACCTGTGGGATCTCCTCCAGCCGGCAGGCCATCTGCCACACCCGGGGCCAGAGGAGCTCGGCCTCCATCTGGAAGAAGTCGGGGTCGTAGTAGCGCTCCTTGCGCACCCGATCCAGTTCCTCGATGGCGAAGGGCACTGGGAGGGCGGACCACTTCTCGTCCATGATGGTCATTGTGCCGCCCCTCCGGTGCGCGTCGACTCGCATTAGACTAACCGGTCGGTACAATATGCTGCGGGTGCGCGTCCGCCAGGCCGCCGCGGTCCATCCGGTGACGACAGGGGCTGCCTCGACATGAACACCTCTCCCGGCCCGGTCGGCACCGACGTGGACGTCTTGGTCGTGGGCGCGGGGATCACGGGGATCTACCAGCTCTACCGGGCGCTCGACGAGGGGTTTACGGCCGTGCTCCTCGAGGCCGGCGGGGGAGTCGGGGGCACCTGGTACTGGAACCGCTACCCCGGGGCGCGCTTCGACTCGGAGAGCTACACCTACGGCTACCTCTTCTCGAAGGACCTCTTCGACGAGTGGCGCTGGGAGGAGCACTTCGCCCCCCAGCCCGAGACCGAGCGTTACCTCAACCACGTCGTGGACCGCTTCGACCTGCGGCGGCACATCCGCTTCGACGCCAGGGTCAGCTCCGCCCAATACGAGGAGTCAAGCGGTACGTGGCGGGTGGTGGCTTCCGGCGGCATCGATCTGCGTGCCCGCTTCGTCGTCGCCGCCACCGGAGTGCTCTCCGTGCCCTACGCCCCCGACGTCCCCGGGCGTGACGATTTCGCGGGTGCCTCGTACCACACCGGTCAGTGGCCGGCCGAACCGGTCGACTTCCGCGGCAAGCGGGTGGCCGTGATCGGGACCTCCTCGAGTGGCGTGCAGGTCGTGCCCTCCATCGCCGATCAGGTCGATTCGCTGACCGTGTACCAGCGGACCGCCAACTGGTGTACGCCGCTCAACAACCGACCGATCTCGCCCGAGGAGCAGGCGCACCTGCGCGCCGACTTCGAGCAGCTCCGCCAGACGCTCAACACCTCGGTGCACGGCTTCCACCACGTCGCCCACGACCGCACCGCCTTCGAGGACTCGGAGGAGCAACGCCAGGCGTTCTACGAGAAGATGTGGAACAGCCCGGGCTTCACCAAGCTGACCAGCAACTACCTGGACCTCCTGTCGAACCCCGAGGTCAATGCCGAGTGGTGCGCCTTCATCGCCGGAAAGATCCGCGCCATCGTCGACGATCCGGTCACCGCCGAGCACCTGGTCCCGCAGGACCATCGGTTCGGCGAGAAGCGGCCGCCGTTCGTGCAGGGCTACTTCGAGTCCTTCAACTGCCCCGCTGTCTCCCTGGTCGACCTGCGGGAGACGCCCATCGTCCGGGTCACCCCGACCGGGATCGAGACGGCAGAGGGCGTGCGTGACTTCGACATCATCGTGTGGGCGACCGGTTTCGACTTCGGCACCGGCGCCCTGTCCCGGATGGGCATCCGGGGCCGCGACGGGCTGGCCCTCGTCGACTACTGGGCCGACGGTCCGCTCACCTTCCTCGGTGTCGGGACCCATGGGTTCCCGAACCTCTTCTTCCCGGGCGGGCCCCACGCCGCCGCCGGGAACAACCCGCGCTACAACGGGGACCAGGTCGATTTCGTCATCGACCTGCTCCGCTTCGCGCGGGACCGCGGTCTCGAGGTCATTGAGGTGACCGCTCGGGCCGAGGAGCGCTGGACCAACATGGTGAACCGCGGTGCGAGCTCGCCGCTCTCCTTCGGCGAGAGCAGCTACTACTTCGGGACGAACATTCCGGGGAAGCCCAAGCGGTACCTGCTCAATTCCGGCGGACGGCCCAAGCTGTTCTCCATCATCGCCGACGTGATCGCCAACGACTACGACTCCTTCACCTTCTCCGGCTCCGCGGAGCAGCAAGAGGCGACGGGATAGGCCAGCCAGGTTCGGCCGCGACGCTCAGACGGTCGCGACGGGCGTCACCGGCGATCCGACGATGCCGGGGAGGCGCAGCGGCGGCGCGGTCAGCAGGAACCGGCTGCGACCGTGCTCGCGCAACCATCGGGCCAGCTCGTGCAGGTACCACATCTCTCCTAGCGGGACGCCCAGCTTGAAGAGGCACAGGTGGTGAAGCGGCAGGAAGGAATGGCGGCTCGGGTCGCGGTCCTTGCCCAGGAGCCCCTCGACGGCATAGTTGTCGGCCACCAGGGCGGAGATCTGTGAGTCGGCGATCCATTCGAGCAACGACGGGTCCCGGGCGTCGAGGTACGAGCACATGGTGTGGATCTTGACCGGATCGGGATCGCGTCCCCACTCGAGCACGCGGGTGGCGAATCCGGTGTGCAAGAGCAGGACGTCGCCGGGCTCCACCTCCACGCCGTCAGTCGCCATGATCTCCTCGAGCGCGGCACGATCGATACCGCGCCACTCGTCGCCCACATGGTGGGCCAGATCGACCAGGACGCCGCGCCCCTGGACCCCGTGGAAGGCCATGTGCTCGAGGCCGAGGTGATGGGCGAAGGCGCGGTACGCGCTGCCGTCGCCCCGGGCGTCGTCCTGCGGGCCCACGAGGTCGATGCCGGCCCGATAGCCGTTGTAGTAGACCGCCTCTTCGACCCCGTCGCCGTCGGCGTCGAACTCGGCACCGACGTGGGCCAGCGAATCCCACTGGGTCGAGTACTGGAGGGCGAGGGTCACCACGTCATCGGCCCAGACGTCCACGTACTTGGTGTCGCCCCAGTCCTCCATCTCGCTCATGCGGACGTTGTAGAAGACGGCGGCCTCGCCCTTCATGTCCTCGGTTGGTGAGACGACCGGGGGATGGCGGCGTTGGTTCAGGGCCGTTCCCCCGGGGTAGTCGAGCGGCAGGCTGAGGCAGAAGCTGACGCCGGCTTCGACCTCTCGGACACCCTGGAGCACCTTTTCGGGCGTCATGAGGTTCACCCGCCCGAGCTCGTCGTCATCACCCCAATCGCCCCAGGTCGAACCGGTCGGCCTCCGCTTCCATCGCTCTGCCACGTGTCGCCGTCCTCCCCCGATCGCGTTGCTCTGTACCGACCGGTTGGTCTAGCCTCTGTGGAGGAGCTTCGCGGAAATCGCGGAGGCCACTCTCTGTCACACGGACGGAAGGGACAGCCACATGCAGGACAAGCCCTTTGTCGTGTCCGCCGACGGGCACATCCTCGAGCCCACCGACCTCTTCGTCACCCGCCTGCCCAAGCATCTTCGCGACCGCGGCGTCTGGGAGGACGACTTCGAGATCGAACCGCTCGTCGAAGGAGGGGCGCGGAAGTTCCGCCGCCTGCACACCCCCGGGTTCGAGGGTTGGACGATCTCGCGCTACCGCCAGACCGGCGGGCGGATGCCCGAGGGTGACCCCGAACTGATCCTCGAGGACCTCGACTTCGACGGCGTGGACGTCGGGGTCATGCACCCGAACCTGTCGCTCTTCGGGCTCTATTCGGACGACCACGAGCTCTCCATGGCCCATGCCCGCGTCTACAACGACTACATCATGGAGCGGTTCAGCCCCTACTTCGCCCGACTGGCCCCGACCGCTCCCATCCCGCTGACCGACGTCGGGGAAGCCGTGGCCGAGATCGAGCGCGTGGCCGCCGCCGGCTTCCGTGCCATCCTCCTCCCCGCGGTGCCACCACGGCCCTTCTATTCGCGCGATCTCGACCCGATTTGGGCTGCGGCGCAGGCCAACGGCGTCCACGTCTTCATCCACACCCAGACGGGTGGTGTGAAGGTCAACGACCCTGAGGCCACCACGCTCAAGGTGGTCATGGAGAACGCAGAGCAGGTCAATCAACCCATGACCGAGAAGGCCGCGGCGAAGCGGATGATCACCCAGTGCATCTACAGCACCATGGTCCCGCAGCAGGTCATCTGCCAACTGGTCGGGGGCGGTGTCCCAGAGCGCTACCCCGATCTCCACTTCGCACTGATCGAATTCAATGCGCATTGGCTGGCTTCTCTGGTCGGGAGCATGGACAAGTGCTGGGTGACGGGAATCGGCCAGGACGCTGACTGGTGGCTCGGCGTGTGGGACGAGACGCGACCGGCCACTGAGCAGCGGGGCATGGCGCAGCTGTTCCGCCTGAACGAGAAGTGGCCCTACCCGCTCATGCCGAGCGAGTACGTCAAGCGTCAGTTTCACGTGTCGTTCCAGGACGATCCGGTGGCAGTGGCCTGCCGGCACATCACCGGGCTGTCGAGCATCGTTTGGGGCAACGACTACCCGCACGCCGAAGGCACCTTCCGCGGCAGCCGTCAAGTGATCGCCGAGCAGTTTGCCGGCGTCCCCAATGCCGAGCGCGACGCGATGATCGGTGGCACGCTCGGCGGTCTTCTCGGCTTCCAGGCGCCGGTGACCGCCTGACCATTCAGGTTTCCGGCGAACGTCGTTTCGACGGCCGCATCGCCGTCGTCACCGGTGCGGGACGCGGCATCGGACGGGCCTATGCCCTCCTGCTCGCCGAGCGGGGCGCCTCCGTCGTGGTCAACGACGTGGGTGGTGCGATGGACGGCGCAGGATCGGACGCCGGCCCAGCGTCCGAGGTGGCCAACGAGATCGCCGCACGCGGCGGTGTTGCCGTCGCCGACACCAGCGACATCGCCCATGCGGCAGGGGCAGGTTCGGTTGTGCAGGCTGCGATCGACCACTTCGGGCGCATCGACATCCTGATCAACAACGCCGGGATCATCCGCTGGGCCGGCTTTCCCGAGGCGGACGAGGAGAACCTGACCCGCCACCTGGCGGTGCACACGGTCGGGGCATTCAACACGGCCCGCGCCGCCTGGCCCCACCTGGCCGACCAGGGCTATGGGCGGATCGTCATGACCACCTCGAGCGGCATGTTCGGGTTGCCCAACAACACGTCCTACGCCACGGCCAAGGCTGCGGTCGTCGGGCTCACGCGGAGCCTGGCCACGGCCGGGACGAAACGAGGCATCAAGGTGAATCTCATCGCCCCGGCGGCCACGACGCGGATGGCCGGACCGGCTGGTCCGTCGGAGATGACGCCCGAGCTCGTGGCACCGATGGTCGCCTTCCTGGCCCACGAGGACTGCCCGGTCTCGGGCGAGATGTACGCGGCCGGCGCCGGCCGCTTCGCCCGCATGTTCGTCGCCACCACTCCGGGCTACGTCCACCCCGGCCCCAGCGTGTCGATCGAAGACGTCGCCCAGCATTGGGCCGCCATCAATGACGAAGCGGGTTATTGGGTCCCGAAGGATCTGATGGATTGGTCGGCCACGTTCATGGCCCACCTGCCAGCCGACGGGACCTGAGTCCCGCCGCCGTCACTCCTCGAGCAGGTCCGGCTCCTCGGCCACGATCTGGTCGTAGAGCGGCTGGAACTGCGACCAGCCGGCCCGGTGGCCGCCGGTCTGACCGGCGGTCTTCTCGGCCACGTCGGGCCGGATGAGGACGGGGGTGCCGGCCGCCTCGGCCAACAGCTGGGCTTGGCACGAGCGCTCCATGGTCACGAACCACCAGGCCGCTTCGTCGACGGTGTGCCCGACGGTCAGCAGGCCGTGATTGCTCAAGATCGCCGCCTTGCCGTCGCCCAGTGCATGGGCGAGGCGCTTCCCCTCTTCGAGGTCGAGCACGACACCGGTGTAGTCGTCGAACACCGCGTGATCGCCGTAGAACGCGCACGCATCCTGGGTCAGGGGATCGAGCGGGCGCTGCAGCGTGGACCACGCCTTGCCGTAGAGCGAGTGCGCGTGGGCGGCGGCCACCACGTCGGGCCGGGCGGCGTGGATCTGCGAGTGGATGGCAAAGGCCGCCGCGTTGAGCGGCCACGTGCCTTCCACCACCGTGCCCTCGTGATCGACCAGGAGGAGATCCTTGACCTTGATGTGGCGGAAGTTCATGCCGAACGGATTCACCCAGAAGTGATCCAACAGCTCGGGGTCGCGGGCGGTGATGTGCCCGGCCGTGCCCTCACCGAAGCCGAACCGTCCGAAGAGACGGAAGGCGGCCGCGAGCCGTTGCTTGCGGTGGCGGCGCTCGTCTTCGATGGTGCTGAAGCGGGGAAAGCTGTGCGGAAGCCGATCGGATGGCACCGCTCCAGTGTACGGGTGTCTGTACCGGTCAGTCCATAGGATGACGGCGTGGACCTCTCCTTGAGCGAACCCGAGCGCGACCTGGTGGCGCTCTGCCGGGACTTCGCCCAGAACGAGATCGCCCGCCGGGCGCCCGCCGCCTGGGAGGACGCGCGTTGCCCCACCGATCTCCTGCGCGAGATGGGCGGCCTCGGCCTCCTCGGGATGCTGGTACCCGAGGAGTGGGGCGGCATCGGCATGTCCACGGTCGGGTTCGTCGCCGCCATGGAGCAGATCGGCCTGGCCGACCAGTCGGTGGCCGCGGCCTGGCAGGCCCACGTCACCATCGGATCCCTTCCACTCCTCCTGTTCGGCAACGACGCCCAGCGTGAGCGCTGGCTCCGCCCGCTCGCCGAAGGCCGGGTGCTGGGCGCGTTCGGTCTCACCGAACCCGACGCGGGTTCCGACGCCCGCGGCATCCGCACCCGCGCCGTGGCCAAGGACGGCGGCTGGGTGATCAACGGGAGGAAGACCTTCATCTCCAACGCAGGGACGGACATGTCCTTCGGCGTCACGTTGCTGGCCCGGACGGAGGCCGGCGACGGGGAACCGCCGCGCTACGCCAGCTTCGTCGTCGAGAAGGATGCACCGGGCTTCACCACCGGGCCGAAGATGCGCGGCATCGGCTGGCGTGGGCTCGACACCCGCGCGCTCTTCTTCGACGACGTGTGGGTGCCCGAGGACCAGCTCCTCGGCGATCCGGCCATGGGCCTGAGCCAGTTCCTGCGCACGCTCGAGGTCGGCCGAATCTCCATCGCCGCACTCTCGCTCAGCCTGACCCAGGCCGTCTTGGACCTCGCACGTGACTATGCACGTGAGCGTGTGCAGTTCGGGCAGCCGATCTCGAAGTTCCAAGCGGTGCAGTTCAAGTTGGCCGACATCGCGACGGAACTGGAGGCGGCCCGGTGGTTGACCTACCGCGCCGCCTCGTTGCGCGACGCCGGTGTGCCCTTCTTGAAGGAGGCGGCGATGGCGAAGCTCAAGGCCAGCCGGGTGGCGGTGTGGGCCGCCTCCGAGGCGGTGCAGATCCACGGTGGAGTGGGGTACATGCTCGAGTCACCGGTCGCCCGGTTCTACTGCGACGCCAAGGTGCTCGAGATCGGCGAGGGCACCAATGAGATTCAGCATCTGGTGATCGCCCGGGCGCTCGGCTGCTGATTGAACCCGGTCGGTCAGACGGCGGCCAACACGCGGATGGCCGCTGCGATGTCGTGTCGGTCGGGAAGCCAGGCTCGTTCGAGCTCGGGCGCGTAGGGTGGGGGAGTGGCGGCAGCACCAACGCGCTGAATAGGCGCATCGAGGTCCCAGAAACCCTCACGGGCCACCGTGGCCGCGATCTCCGCACCGATGCCGAAGGGGACGACCGCCTCGTGGGCGATCAGGAGCCGGCTGGTCTTGTGCACCGAGGCCAGGACGGGTTCGATGTCGAGGGGCGCCACCGTGCGCAGATCGATCACTTCGACGGAGATCCCCTCACCCTCCAGATCCTGCGCGGCGGCGAGCGCCTCGTGGACCATGCGCGACACCGAGACCACGGTGATGTCGGAGCCGACGCGGACGACAGCCGAACGTCCGATGGGCACGACGAAGTCGGCCGGCGGCTGCGGGCCCTTCATCCCGTAGAGCAGCCTGTTCTCCACGAACACGACGGGATTTGGGTCCGCAATGGCCGCCCGGAGGAGGCCATAGGTTTCGGCCGGGGTCGAGGGCATCACCACGGTCAACCCGGGGATGTGGGCGAGCAGCGCTTCGAGGCTCTGCGAGTGCTGGCTACCTGATGAGCGGCCCGCACCGAATTGGGTGCGTACGGTCAGGGCCATCTCGGCCGATCCGCCGGTCATGAAGGGCAGTTTCGCCGCCTGGTTCAACAGCTGGTCCAGGCAGACGCCGAGGAAGTCGAGATACATCACCTCCACGACGGGCCGCATCCCGGCCATGGCCGCACCCACGCCGAGCCCGACGATGGCCGTCTCGGAGATGGGCGTGTCGCGGATCCGCTCTCCGAAGCGCTCGCGCAGACCGCGGGTCAGGCCGAACACGTTGCCGCCCTTCCCGACGTCGATCCCGGCCACGAACACCCGCTCGTCCGATTCCAGCTCCGCTTCGAGCGCGCTCCGGATGGCATCCATGGTGCGGTAGACCGGCCCGTCGGCCGGAAGCGGCTGGGGCTCGGGTCTCGAGGGGCGTTCGCGCCCGACGAAGTCGAACAGCGTGGTCGCCGACGGCGCGGCGAGCCCACGGGCCCGGTCGACGGCGGCGTCCAAACGAGCGTCCACCGAGGCCTCGAGCGCGTCGATCTCCGACTCCTCGACGCCGGCCGCGACGAGCCGGGCCCGATTGAGCACGAGAGGATCGCGCCCCTGCCAC
Source organism: uncultured Acidimicrobiaceae bacterium (assembly GCA_963840435.1). Lineage (GTDB taxonomy): Bacteria > Actinomycetota > Acidimicrobiia > Acidimicrobiales > RAAP-2 > Bog-473. Next base: position 161,892 of record CAWIYY010000012.1, read on the forward strand.
TCCGCCCGCTCCTCTTCGGTCCGGTAGCGCTGAGGGTCGCCCTCGTAGTGCCCGTGCCAGCGGTAGGTCGAAGCCTCCACGAGGACGGGTCCGCCACCTGCCCGGGCCGCCACGACCATGTCCACCATGGTGGTGGCGGTGGCCACGACGTCGTTGCCGTCGACGGGCACGTAGGGAAGTGCGTAGCCCTTGGCGCGCCGTTTGAGCGACGCCGCCTGCTGGGACCCGGTGGGCGAGAACTCCGAGTACCCGTTGTTCTCACAGAAGAAGATCACCGGCAGCTGCCAGATGCTGGCCAGGTTGAGCGCCTCGTGGAACGCACCCTGCGCGGCGGCACCGTCGCCGAAGAACGCCACGACGACTGTGCCGTCGTCGCGCAGTTGGGACGCCACGGCGGCACCGTTGGCGATAGGGAGACCGGCCGCCACGATGCCGTTGGCACCGAAGATGCCCAGTCTGGGGTCGGCGATGTGCATGGACCCGCCGCGGCCTCGATTGGTCCCCTCGTCCTTGGCCATGAGCTCGGCGATCATCGACTCGGGGTCCAGGCCTTTGGCCAGGCAGTGGCCGTGGCCGCGGTGGGTGGAGGTGATGACGTCCTCGCGCCGCAACGGCCAGCACGCCCCGACGGCGGAGGCCTCCTGGCCGATGCAGAGATGCACGAAACCGGGAATCAACCCGTCGCGGTACAGGTCGGCCACACGCTCCTCGAAGCCGCGGATAAGCAGCATGCGGCGCTGCATCTCGACCAGGTCGTCGACCGGCACCGAAAGCTGGGGACGTGTCACGTTCGTGTACTGTACTGATCGGTACAAGCGGGAGGCAGATGTCCGACCAGATGGAGATCCCCGACTCGTTCCCCACCCCGGGCGAGGTGGCGGGAAAGCGGGTCGTCGTCACAGGCGCCGGTCGGGGTCTGGGCACGCTGCTCGCCCACGCGTTCTCCCGTGCCGGCGCGTCGGTCGCCCTGGTGGCCCGGACCGAGCGCGACCTCAAGGCGGTGGCCCACGAGGTCCCCGGTCCCTCGCTGGTCCTCTGCGGCGACGTCACCGACGAGGACTTCAACGAGGCCGTGGCCGACGCCGTCGTGGCCGAGTGGGGTGGCCTCGACGTCTGGATCTGCAACGCCGGCATCTCCCCGGTCGTGGCCGGCCCGCGCCAGACCGAGGTCGGGACGTGGCGCCGCGTCCTCGAGGTCAACCTGACCGGCGCCTTCCTTGGCGCCCGGGCGGCGGCCCGCGTCATGGGGGAGGGCGGCCGGCTCATCTTCACCGGGTCGGTGCTGGGCGAGCGTCCCCGCAAGGGTCTGTGCGCCTACAGCTCGTCGAAGGCCGGCCTGACCGCGCTGGCCAAGGCCCTGGCCCTCGACCTGGGCTCCGCCGGCATCACGGTCAACGTCGTGGCGCCGGGCTGGTTCGACTCGCCGATGGCCGTGGGATGGAAGAACGCACCCAAGCTCGACGCGGCCATCACCGGGCACACGGCGCAGGGACGCTGGGGAACCCCCACGGATTTGGCGGGCGCCTACCAGTTCCTGGCCTCGGACGCGTCGGCCTTCGTGACCGGCACCGTCCTGAACGTGGACGGGGGATACCTGCTCGTATGACCGAGATGCCGGATCAGCGGCGGGTCGTCGTCATCACGGGCGCCGGCGGAGCGCTCGGTGCCGCGGTGGCGCGTCGCCTGGCCGCCGAGCCCGGCACCACCCTGGTGGTCAGCGACGTGTCGGAGGCGGCGTTGGCGGCGACGCTGGCCGGACTCGAGTCCCCGGCGACGCCGACCGAGTCCGTCCTGGCCGACGTGAGCGACCCGCAACAGGTCGAGCACGTGGTGGCGCTGGCGGTGGAGCGATTCGGCCGGCTCGACGTCCTGATCAGCAACGCGGGAGTGCTCGCGCCGAACGGCCGCATCCACAATCTGGACACGGAGGACTGGGAACGTTCGTTCCGCATCAATGTTCTCGGCGCCGTCAACGGCATCAAGGCGGCGGTCGGGGTCATGCGGCCGCAACGATCGGGTTCGATCGTCCTCACGGCCTCCGTCGCCGGACTCACCGCCTGGTCTCACTCGGCCCCGTACTGCGCCACGAAGGCGGCCGTGATCCAGCTGGCCAAGGTGGCCGCGGTGGAATATGCCCGCGATGGCATCCGGGTCAACTGCGTCTGTCCGGGGACGTTTCGCTCGGCCATCCACACCGGACTTCCTGAAGAGGCACTCGACACCATCGCGGCCCGCCACCCGCTCGGGCTCGGCTCGGCCGAAGACCTCACCGGTGCCTACTCGTACCTGGCCGGCGTCGACTCGCGCTGGACCACCGGATCGGCCATCGTGATCGACGGTGGTTACTCGGCCCCGTGATCCGCAGGGTCGGACTGCCTGATACCGCGCATGAAGATCTCGGCGAAGGGTCGGGCCACCGACTGTGCGCTCAGGCTGCCCTCGGGCTTGAGCCAGAGATAGGTGTAGTTGTGCATGCCCAACCAGGCCCGGGCGACGAGCCAGGGGTCGAGGTCACGGAACTCCCCGGCTGCCACGCCGGCCCGCAACACGTCCTCGACCCGGCGCTCGTAGTCCTGGCGCCGCGTGCGGAACTCCTCGGCCCGGTCCCCGGTCAGGGCGGGGAACTCGTGGAGGAAGACCCAGACGTGGTCGGGATAGCGGTGGATCACGTCGATCAACTCGTCGCCCAGCATGGCCAGCTGCCGGGATGGAGATCCACCGGCCTCGGCCACCCGGTCCGCGCCGAACATGACCTCGTCCATGACGCGGTTGTGGATGGCGGCCAGCAGCTCCTCCTTGGAGCCGATGTAGTGGTAGAGCGCTCCCTTGCCGAGATCGTTCGCCGCGCACAATTCCATGATTCCGGTGGCGTGGTAGCCCTGGCGGGCGAACACCTGCGCCGAGGTGTCGACGATGGCCCGGCGCCGCTGTTCCCACTTGGGGGTGCGCCTGGAGTCCCCGTTCGCCTGCACGCTCATGAGGGCGACGCTAGTGGGAACGAGGCCGAAGCCGAAGATCTCCGCCCGGCCGCCTGACGGACACCACCGTCAGGGCGGAGGCGGCGCCGAGGGAGGGACCGACAACATGCAATCGGATGTGAACTGGTTCGGGGTGCTGGCCCACCACGCGCTGCGGGCGCCGGACAAGCCCATGACGCTGTTCGAGGGCCGGGTCACGACCTACGCCGAGATGGAGACGCGTGCCGTCGCCTTGGCCGGGGGCCTCTCCGAACGTGGCGTCCGCCGAGGAGATGTCGTCGGGCTGCTCGCCTACAACTGCCCGGAGTTCCTTCAGGTGCTGTTCGCGGCCAACTACCTCGGCGCCGTTGCCATGCCGGTCAACTGGAGGCTCGCCGCACCCGAGGTGCGCTACATCCTCGACCACTCGGAGGCCCGGGCGCTCGTCTGCGACGAGGCGCTCCACGACCTTGCCGCGACGGCAACTGCGGGCATGGAGCGCACCCTCGTGCGCGCCTGCATCGCACCGGTCCCACCGCACGGTTGGACCAACCTCTCCGAGCTCGAAGCGGGTGCTGCCGCCCCGCCGCGCTGGGTCCCGATGGATCCCGACGACGTCCACCGGCTCATGTACACCTCGGGGACCACCGGTCGGCCCAAGGGCGTCATGATCACCCACGCCAACCTGGCCTGGAAGAACCTGGCCCACATCACCGAGTTCGGGTTCACCTCGGCCGACCTGGGACTGGCGTGCGGCCCGCTGTACCACGTGGGTGCGCTCGACCTGACGACGACCTCGCTCATCGGGGTCGGTGCCCCGACCTTCATCCATCGCACGTTCGACGCGGCCGCCGTGGTGGACGAGCTGGAGCGCTCGCGGGTGACGGTGGTGTGGCTGGCGCCTGCCATGGTCAACGCCATCATGGCGATACCCGGCATCGAAGAGCGTGACCTCTCCTCGGTGCGCGTGATCATCAATGGTGGAGAGAAGATGCCGATCCCGCTGATCGAGCGGATCCAGCGGACCTTTCCGTCCGCCTGGTTCGCCGATGCCTACGGTCTCACCGAGACCGTGTCGGGTGACACCTTCCTCGACCGCGACAGCATCGTCGCCAAGCTGGGGAGTGTCGGGCGGCCCTGTCTGCACCTGGACCTCGAGGTGTGGGACGACGACGGGCACCCGGTGCCGGCCGGCGAGCGCGGCGAAGTCGTCCTGCGCGGGCCCAAGGTGTTCAAGGGCTATTGGCGCGATCCCGAGTCGACGGCCAGGGCGTTCGACGGCGGCTGGTTCCACACGGGGGACGTGGGCGTGCGCGACGAGGACGGCTACCTCTTCATCGTCGACCGCTTGAAGGACATGATCATGTCGGGTGGGGAGAACATCGCGGGGTCCGAAGTCGAGCGCGTGCTCTACGAGCACGACGCGGTGCTCGAGACCGCGGTGGTGGGTCGTCCCGACGAGCGCTGGGGCGAGGTCCCGGTGGCCTTCGTGGTCCTCCGATCGGGTTCGACGGCGACCCCCGACGAACTCATCGCGCACTGCAGCGCGCAATTGGCGAAGTTCAAGGTTCCGAAGGCGGTCACCTTTCTCAGCTCCCTTCCCCGGAATCCGTCGGGGAAGGTCCTCAAGCGCGACTTGCGGGGTCAGGTCGAGACGGCCTGAGCCAAGGGACGCGCCGCAGAAGTTCGGGATATTCGGGCTCTCCCGTTCGACACGATGGTGCGGTGGTCGCAGCGAGCTTCGAATGCCACCTCGTGCCGTCCGACCTCGTAGAAGTCCACCTCGAGACGCCCACCGAGCGGCATGGGGCGGGCGAACCGCACGGCGATCCGCTCGAGGGCGGCGCCGTCCCCTCCGGCCGCGACCTCCACCACGCCCCGCGTGCACAGCGCCAGCGTGCAGAGCCCGTGCAGAAAAGGCCGATCGCTTCCGCTGCGCCGGGCGGCAGCCGGGTCGAAGTGATGCGCGCTCCAGTCACCCGACACCTCGGCATACCGGCGCGCCATGCCCTGGTCGACCTCGACGACCCACGAACCGATGGGGCGGTGCCGCGCCTCGATGGGGAAGGCATGGTCCGGCGCAGCGACACCGTCGGACCGGCAGGTCACACCGAGCCAGACGGTGCTCCACCACTGCTCGACCACGACGTCGTGCCGCTCATCCCTGGTCACGTAGTGCAGCGTCACGATCGAGTTGTCGCCGGCTGACCGGGCACCCCAGCCCTCGACCCAGGTGTGGAGTGGCTCGTCCCGTGCCAGGGGACGGTGGAGCACGACCTCGTGCTCACCGTGCACGCCTCCGGTCGCGGTCTCCTGGAACTCCCGGGGCACCAACGCGTCGCGACCTGCGTTCTGGGCCGACCACAACAGGGTGACCGCGGCAGCCGGAGGCACCACCTCGCCGGCGCACAGGCGCGGATCGCGCTCGTTGGTGGCCGAGGCGAATTGGCGGATGCGCTCTGCGTCGAACCGCTCCTCGAACGGTCCGACCGAGGGACCAAGCCTGAGCGCCGATGCGGTCACCGCGCCGGCCCGCGTCGTGCGTCGCCGCTCGAGATCGCTGCCTCTCGCTCGTTCCCCGCCCGGGGGAGCCCGCGAGTGTGTTGGACGAGCAACCAGGGCACCGTCCACTCTGGCACCTCGGGCAGGTCGATGGCAGGGAGTGGGTCGGCGTCACCACGGGTCCGTGGACCGTGGCCACGACCATCGTCGGTGTCGGTTCGTCGCTGCGGCACGACGACACGGGTGTGTTCGGCCGCGGGCGCGGACCCATTTCCTTCAGGACCTGGCACAGGATCGACCCCGGTCGTGCGCCGCCCGCGACGTGACGGTCCCGCTGGCTTCGGAAGACCGCACGCCGTCGGCTACGTTGACCAGCATGGCGTCTGCTTCCCCCTTCCCGTCCGACCGGCGGGGGTGGTCGGGCACGTTGGAGTCCCGCCGGTGAGCGTTGCCGTCGTCACGGGGGCGGCGAGCGGCATGGGCCGGCGCTGTGTCGACCGGCTGCGCGGCATGGCGGACGACGTGGTGGTCGTCGATCTGGAGGCACCGGCCATCGAAGGCACCATCGGGTTGGCCTGTGACGTGTCGGATCCCGGTGCCGTGGGCGCCCTGGCCGAACAGGTCCGCCAGCTCGGCCCGTTCCGAGCCCTGGCCCACGCGGCGGGGATCTCCCCGACCATGGCCGACGCCCGGCGCGTCTTCGAGGTGGACCTCGTCGGGACGGAGCGGTTGCTGCAGGCGTTCGAGGAGCTCGTGGTCACCGGGTCGGCCGCGGTGTGCTTCTCCTCCTTGGCCGCCTACCAGCTGGCGCCGTTCGCCACGGCGGACATCGACGCGCTTCTCGACCAGCCGATGGCGCCCGACTTCCTGGAGCGGGCCGCCGGCCTCTTCCCCGACAGCGGCATGGCCTACGGCTTGGCCAAACGGGGGGTGATCCGGGCGGCGGCCCGGGCGGCAGTCCGCTGGGGCGCCCGCGGCGGCCGGGTCACCTCGCTGGCCCCGGGCATCATCGACACCCCGATGGGACGCCAGGAGCTCGAGCAGCAACCGGTGATGCACACCATGCTCGAGCAGGTGCCGTTGGCCCGCCTCGGCGAAGCCGACGAGGTCGCCGCGGTGGTCGCCTTCCTCCTCTCCGACGAGGCGTCGTTCGTGTCGGGGATCGACGTCCTGGTGGACGGGGCCGCCCTGCCGGGCATGGCCGCCGCCGCCCTGGCCGTGCCGTGAAGACCATGCGGCGCAGGCCGCTCGGGTTCGGCCGGGTGGTGGAGACGGTCCGGCCTCGCACCGGCCCGGTGGTCGGGCCGGGTGCGCTGCGATCGCAGATCCGTTGCCATCGACCCGCAGGCGCCGGCAAAGGCCGCTCGTGACCAGGTCTTTCGGCAACCTCAATCCTGGCTGGGAATGCCTAAAGACGGTGACGGATCCGGCCGATTCGTCACCAGTGAGCAACGACCCCGGCGAGTCGTCTGGCCCGGGCCAGCCTGGCCTGGAAGCCCAGCTGGTGCGCTGCCTCGAGGAGTACCCCGACGTGGCGATCATCGTCGGACCCGACGGCGCCATCATGTGGGGGAACCGCGCCGCCGAGAGGCTCTTCGGGCGCTCGGTCTCCGAATCGGTGGGGATGTCCGGCCTCGACTTCGTCCATCCCGAGGACGTCGAGCTGGTCTTGCGCTCCCTCACCAGCATCCAGGGCAAGGAGACCGGATCGCCCATTGAGCTCCGGGTCCGCTGCACCACCGGCTGGCGCCTGGTCGAGGTCGTCGGGACGCCGGTGTCGTGGTTCGCCGATGGTGCCGTCCTGCTGAGCCTGCGCGACCTGACCGAGCGCCGGCGCTTCGAGGTCTCCTACGACGCCGATTCGGGGTTTCGGAGCCTGGTCCACAACTCGGCCGTCCTCACCATCCTGCTGTCGCGGGACGGCGTCGTCCGGTCCTGTTCGGGTGCGCTGACCCGCCTGCTCGGCCACGACTCCGAGCTGGTGGAGGGCAGGCCCCTCGAGGAGCTGATCTCGGCGGGCGACCGGGCCGCGCTGGCCGAGGCCCTGCACCGGGCCTCCCGGGGAGCGACGACGGTGAGCCCGGTCGTGGTGGTCGTCTCCATGGTGCGCTTCGGCACCAAGGCCCTCGTGCCATTCGAGCTCTCGTTCGTCAACCTGCTCGACGATCCGACGGTGGCCGGCTTCGTGGTCTCGGGGGTCGACGTCACGGAGCGCCGCCGGCTGGAGCGCGAGCTGCAGTACCAGGCCTTCCACGATTCGCTGACCGGCCTGGGCAATCGGGCCCTCTTCCACGACCGGCTCGAGCATGCGGTCACCCGCAGCAACCGGGCCGGTCGCCGGCTCTCGCTGTTCTTCCTCGATGTCGACAATCTCAAGAGCATCAACGACACGCTCGGCCACGCGGCCGGCGACGCGGTCCTGCGGGTCAGCGCGGAACGGGTGCGCGGCTGCCTGCGCTCCTCGGACACGGCGGCGCGGATCGGCGGCGACGAGTTCGGCGTCCTCATTGAGGACATGGTCCACCTCGGCGGGTCCGTGGTGTTGGCCGAGCAGCTCCTCCACGCCTGTCGGGAGCCGATCCAGGTGGGCGACAACATGCTCTGGACCACCCTGAGCATCGGCATCACCTTCGACGTGCCCGGCGCCACCGTCGAGCAGCTGCTCCAGAACGCCGACCGGGCCATGTACGCGGCGAAGAAGAACGGGAAGGACCGCTTCGAGATCATCGACGGGCGTGACCGGCTCGACCAGGACGCGTCCGTCTCCGACGATCGCCAGACGGCGATCGCCTCCCCGCTCGGCCCGGATGAGCGGGGCGCCTGGGTGGCCGACGAGCTGTCCGGAAGTCCGGCCTGGGCCAAGAGCAGGAGCTGAGCCGGCCTCTTGCGAGGCCCGCCCCGGCCGGGTCCGCATCGGGCGAAGCCTGGAGGGTGCGGAGGAATATCGCCTGGCCGCAGGGGTTGAAACGACCATGACCGCATCCATTCCCGACAGCGCTCTCGACCTGCTCCACTCCGACACCGCCATCCTGGCCACGGTGGGGTCCGACGGACGCCCCCAGCTCAGCGCGGTCTGGTTCCTGGCAGAGGATGGCACCATCCGGATCTCGCTCAACAGCTCCCGCCAGAAGGTGAAGAACCTGCGGGCCAACCCGGCCGTGACCTTCTTCGTGTTGGATCCCACCCGACCCAGTCGTTACCTCGAGGTTCGGGGCGACGCCGAGATCGCCGAGGATCCCGGGTACGCATTCGCCGACCAGGTCGGCCCGAAGTACGGCGCCGACCTGCGCGCCTTCGACGGTCCCGGGCAGAGCCGTGTCGTCGTGACCATCCGGCCCGTCCGGGTCAACGCGGTCGACATGGCTGCCGGGGACTGACCGAGGGCCCGCCGCCGACCCGTCTCGGCGTCAGGCGCCCCGGCGGACGGCTGACGCCTCACCCCCCGTTGCCCTTGGTCGGGCGCTCGTGCAGACGGTGCGACGCCCCGGACGGCCACCGGATGGCCTCGCTAGCGTGGGCCGCACGGAGCAGGAAGCACGAAACAGCGCTGCCGCACAGACGGGAGGACCCGCGATGACCCCGACTCAACCTGATCGTCCGCCGACCACCACCGACGCCGGGATCCCGGTGGCCAGCCAGGAGCATTCCCTCACCGTCGGTCCCGATGGGCCTGTTCTGCTCCAGGACTTCTACCTGATTGAGCAGATGGCGAACTTCAACCGCGAGCGCATCCCCGAGCGCCAGCCTCACGCCAAGGGTGGCGGCGCCTTCGGCGTGTTCGAGGTGACCCATGACGTCAGCGCCTACACCAAGGCCGCGGTGTTCGCGCCCGGGACCAAGACCGACCTCGTCATCCGCTTCTCGACGGTGGCCGGCGAACGCGGCTCACCCGACACCTGGCGCGACCCACGCGGCTTCGCCGTCAAGCTGTACACCAGCGAGGGAAACCTCGACATCGTGGGCAACAACACGCCGGTGTTCTTCGTCCGCGATCCACTCAAGTTCCAGAACTTCATCCGGTCGCAGAAGCGCCTGGCCGCCAGCAACCTGCGCGACCCCGACATGCAGTGGGACTTCTGGACCCTCTCACCCGAGTCGGCCCACCAGGTCGCCTACCTCATGGGTGACCGGGGTATCCCGCGCTCGTGGCGCCACATGAACGGGTACTCCTCGCACACCTACATGTGGGTCAACGCGGACCACGAGCGCTTCTGGGTCAAGTACCACTTCAAGACCGAGCAGGGCATTGAGAGCCTGACCCAGGCCGAGGCGGACCGCATCGCCGGCACGGACGCCGACTACCACCAACGCGACCTCTACGAGGCCATCGACCGCGGCGAGTTCCCGCACTGGTCCCTCAAGATGCAGATCATGCCCTTCGTGGCGGCCAAGACCTACCGCTTCAACCCCTTCGACCTGACCAAGGTCTGGCCGCACGGCGACTATCCACTGATCGACGTGGGCCGCCTCACCCTCAACCGCAACGTGACCGACTATCACGCCGAGATGGAGCAGGCGGCTTTCCAGCCGAACAACACGGTGCCCGGTACCGGCCTCTCCCCCGACAAGATGCTGCTCGCCCGCGGCTTCTCCTACGCCGACGCCCACCGGGCCCGCCTCGGGGTCAACTACGCGCAGATCCCGGTGAACCGGCCCAAGGCGCCCGTGCGCAACTACTCGAAGGACGGGGTCATGCGCATCGACAACGCCAGCGACCCGGTGTACTACCCGAACTCGTTCGAGGGCGCCCCGGCAGCCGACACCGAGCGCTACGCCGAGGATGCCGTGTGGGCCTCCGACGGTGAGATGGTGCGGGCCGCCGCCACGTTGCACGCCGAGGACGACGACTTCGGGCAGGCCCGGACCCTGCTCACCGAGGTCATGGACGACGACGCCCGCGCCCGCCTGGTCGACACCGTCTCGGACGTGCTGGCCGGACTGCGCCGCGACGACGTGCTCCATCGTGCTTTCGAGTATTGGCGCAACATCGACAAGACCGTCGGCGACCAGATTGAGGTCGCCACGCTCGAGTAGCGCAGGGCCGAACACCCCGGGCCCGCTGCTGCCGCCCCCCCAGCGTTGGCCCCCGCGCCCCGTTCCGTCAAGAATCGACCCGTGCGCACCCCGAACCCCGGCTTCGAGTCCCGATGAAACTCGTGGCCGCCTTCGCCGGCACCGTCCTGCGGGTCGAGGTCGAACCGGGCGACACCGTCGGGGCCGGAGCCACCCTACTGGTCCTCGAGTCCATGAAGATGGAGCACGTGGTGGTGGCCGCCACGCCAGGCCGCATCGACTCGGTGGCCGTGGAGCCCGGCGCGGCCGTGCAGACCGGCGACGTCCTGGCCACCCTGACCGAGACGGCGGCACCGGACGAGGCCGGCGGGGACACGCCCCCGGCCGCGACGGCATCACCCGCCGGCGTGCGCCCCGAGCTGGCCGAGCTCCGGAACCGGGTGGCCGCGGCGACGGACGCCGGGCGGCCGGCGGCGACGGAGCGTCGCCACGCCGGCGGCCGCCGTACGGCCCGGGAGAACATCGATGACCTGTGCGACCCGGGCAGCTTCGAGGAGTACGGCGGACTGGTCATCGCGGCGCAGCGGGCCCGGCGCAGCCTGGACGACCTGATCGCCAACACACCGGCCGACGGGTTGGTCGCCGGTATCGGCCGGGTCAACGGGGAGCTCTTCGGCGACGCGGCGCGCTGCGCCGTCCTCTCCTACGACTACACCGTCCTGGCCGGCACCCAGGGCCAGATGAACCACCGCAAGAAGGATCGCCTCTTCGAGCTGGCCGAGCGACTGGGGCTGCCCGTCGTGCTCTTCGCCGAGGGCGGGGGCGGCCGACCGGGCGACACGGACCACGCCGTGGTGACCGGGCTCGACACCGAGGCCTTCGCCCGCTTCGGTGCGCTGAGCGGACGGGTCCCTCTGGTCGGCGTCGTGTCGGGGCGCTGCTTCGCCGGCAACGCGGCGCTGCTCGGCTGCTGCCACGTGATCATCGCCACGCCCGACGCCAACATCGGGATGGGCGGCCCGGCCATGATCGAGGGCGGGGGGCTCGGGGTGTTCGCGCCCGAGCAGGTTGGACCGGCCGCGGTGCAGGTGGCCAACGGCGTGGTCGATGTCCTCTGCGACGACGAGCGACAGGCGGTCGAGGTGGCCCGTCGCTACCTCTCGTATTTCCAGGGCGCCGTGCCCACCTGGGCCACGCCCGACCAGGAGCAGCTGCGCGAGGTGGTGCCCCGGGACCGGCGCCGGGTCTACGACGTGCTCCGAGCGATCGAGCTGCTGGTCGACGAGGGTTCGCTCCTCGAACTCCGGCCGAGCTTCGCCCCCGGCATGGTCACCGCGCTGGCCAGGCTGGAAGGGAGGGCCGTAGGCCTGCTGGCCAACAACCCGTTGCATCAGGCCGGTGCCATCGACGGGCCCAACGCGGACAAGGCGGCCCGCTTCCTGCAGCTGTGCGAGGCCTTCGGGCTGCCCGTGGTCTCCCTGGTCGACACGCCCGGCTTCATGGTGGGACCCGAGGCGGAGGAGACGGCGCTCGTACGCCACGTGAGTCGCCTGTTCGTCGTCGGCTCGTCGCTGACCGTGCCCTTCTGCGCCGTCATTCTGCGCAAGGGCTACGGGCTGGGCGCGCAGGCGATGACCGCGGGCCACTTCCATCGGCCGCTCTTCACGGTGGCCTGGCCCACCGGCGAGCTCGGGGGCATGGGGCTCGAGGGCGCGGTGCGCCTGGGCTTCCGGCGCGAGCTCGACGCCATCGAGGACGCCACGGAGCGCGAAGCCGCGTTCTCGGCCATGGTGGAGCGCGCCTACGAGCACGGCAAGGCGCTCAACGTGGCGGCCCACTTCGAAATCGACGACGTGATCGATCCGGCGCTGACCCGGAGGCGCATTGTGCACGCGCTCGCCTCGGCCGGGGGTGACGGACGCGGGTGGGGATCGGGTGCGTCGCTCTGGGGCAGGCGCCCCTTCGTCGACACCTGGTAACCCCACCGGCGCGTCAGGGCAGCCGGCCCACCTCGCGCAGGAAGGACTGGGTCTGCACGACCCGCCCCGTGAGCACCGTGGGGTCGCCGCCGCAGAGGATGCACGCGGTCTCGGTGATGAGCGCAATGTCCTCGGTGTCGGACTTGGCCAGGTCCAAGGTGCCGGCTCCCGGCGTGGCCACGGGATTGGTGGGGGCGGCCGCGTTGACGGCGATGCCGTCGTCGGAGAGCTCGGCGGCCAGGCTCAGGGTCAGGCGGTTCAGCGCGGCCTTGACCGTGCCGTAGAGGCCGAACCCGGCCGAACGGTCGAACTCGGAGAAGGGTGGGCCGTCGATGGGATCGCCGGCGACCGAGGTCAGGTTCAGCACCCAGCCCCGGCCGCGCTGGCGCATGGCGGGCATCGCCAACTGGGTCAGGTGCAACGGCGCCAGCACGTGCATCTCGAGCATCAGCTGCGCCCGACGCTCGGGAAACTCGTCGAGGGGGCGCAGGAACGTCACCGCCGCGTTGTTGACCAGGATGTCGGGAGCGCCCAGGGCGGCGACGACCTCGCCGAACATGCGCTCGCGCTCGCCGCGGTCGGAGAGATCGGCTGCCACGGCCAGTGCCGAGCCGCCGGCGTCCTCGATCTCCCGTCGCGTCTCGCGCAGTGAACCCACGTACTTCGGGTTGGGGTCCATGGTGCGGGCCGTGATGGCCACCGTGGCGCCCTCGTGGGCCAGCCGCTGCGCGATCGCCTTGCCGAGACCCCGGCTCCCGCCGGTGACCAGCGCGACCCGCCCCTCGTAGGCTCCGGCCACACACCCTCCCTCGGTCCTGTGGCCGATACTAGGTCGGTGCCGACGATCGACCGCGGTGAGCTCGTCGCCCGCCTGCTGGACGCGGAGGTCACCGGACCCGAACCGCTGCCCGGCGGTGCGTCCAGCCTCACCTACGTGGCGCACCGGCGCGGGCGCAAGGTCGTGGTCAAGGTGGCGCCGCCGGGGCTGGCGCCGATCCTGCACCGCGACGTCCTGCGCCAGGCCAGGTTGTTGCGTGCGCTCGCTCCCTGCGGTGTGCCGGTGCCCGAGGTGCTGTGGGAGGACGCCGGCGCGCCGCCTGCGGTGCCGCCGCTGTTCGTGATGTCCTTCGTCGAGGGCAGCTCCGTCGAGCCGCTCTTCGACCTCGGCGGCCAGCCGGTCGACCCCGAACAGATGGTGGCGCGGCTGGGTCAGGCGGCGCGGACCCTGGCTGCCCTGCACCGCGTGGACCCGCGCCAGCTGGGGCTGACCGAGGAAGCAACAGGTCCGCGCCAGGAGATCGCGCGCTGGAGTCGCCTCCTCGGGACTGTGGGCCCCGAGCTGGTCCCGGGTTGGAGCGAGGTCCGACATCGCCTGGAGGAGACGGCACCACCGGCGGTGGGGCCCACCGTCGTGCACGGTGATTTCCGCCTGGGCAACCTGCTGGCCGAGGGGCCCCGGGTCACCGCGGTCATCGACTGGGAGATCTGGTCGATCGGCGATCCCCGGTCCGACGTGGGTTGGTTTCTCCTCAATGCCGACCCCGAGACGTACGGGCGGGCCACCCGTTACGCCGGCCTGACGCCGTCGCTCGGTGCGTTGGCCGCCGAGTACGCCGGAGCCCTGGGCGCTCCCGTGGCGGATCTCACCTGGTTCCGGGCTCTCGCCTCGTTCAAGTCGGCCGCCACCTGGGCACTCATCGTGAAGCACAATCGCCGGCGTGCCGCGCCGGACGTCGAGGTGGAGTCGATGGCGCGCGACCTGCCCCGCCTGTTGACCCGGGCCGTCGAGCTCCTGGCTTAGGGGCGAGGGATGCCGGCCCTGGGGTCGTCGAACGTCGCCTCGGTCAGCGGTTCGGCCCACTCGGCGTCGGGTGCGACGGCCCATGCCGTCGCTGCGCCCTCTTCTGATTGCTCTCTCGAACCCCCCGGTGCTAACAACGGCAGCCGTGGGCATCAACCGAAGGACACCCTCTCGAGAGGACGGTCCGGACAGTGGGTGACGCCTGGATCGTCGACGTCGTGCGGACGCCACGCGGCAAGGGACGCCCCGACGGTGGCCTGCACGGTCAGCATCCCCAGGCGCTGTTCGGGACCTGTCTGATCGCGTTGGCCGCTCGCACGGATTTCGATCCGGTCGAGGTGGACGACGTCATTGCCGGAAACGGCGTCCTCTCCGGCGAGCACGGCGACGACATCGCGCGACTGTCGGCCCTCCTGGTCGGCTGGCCCGACACGGTGCCGGGCATGACGCTCAACCGCTTCTGCGGTTCGGGACAGCAGGCGGTCACCGTGGTGGCGATGGGTGTGGCCAGCGGTGCGCAGGATCTCGTCGTGGCGGGCGGGGTCGAGTCCATGTCGCGCTGGGACGTGGCCGTGGGCGCCTCGACCATCGACGGCGCCAATCCGGCCTTGCGGGCCCGGGTGCCGACAGTGCCCAAGGGGATCTCCGCCGATCTCATCGCCACGGTGGAGGGCTTCACCCGTGAGGACGTGGACGGCTTCGCCGTCGAGAGCCAGCGCCGCGCCGCGGCGGCGGTCCGCGAGGGACGGTTCGACCGTTCCCTGGTGCCGGTGAGCGACGCCAACGGCGTGGTCGTGTTGGCCGAGGACGAACATTTCCGCCCCGGGACCTCCCTCGAGGCGCTGGCCAAGCTGCGCCCGGCCTTTGCCGAGCTCGGAGCCACCGGCCGCGTCGCGGGTGAGGACCTTTCCTTCGACCAGCTCTGTCTCGCCCGCTATCCGGACATCGACCATGTCGAGCACGTGCACCACGCCGGGAACTCGTCGGGCATCGTCGACGGTGCCGCGGCGGCGCTGTTGGCCTCCGACGATTGGGTGCGGGCCCACGGGGTGAGCCCGCGGGCGCGGGTGCGCTCCACCGCGGCGGTGGGATCGGAACCCGTCATCATGCTCACGGCTCCGGGTCCTGCGGCGCGACGGTGCCTCGATCGTGCGGGCATGCGGATCGACGACATCGACCTGTGGGAGATCAACGAGGCCTTCGCCGCCGTACCGCTCAAGACGATGCGGGACCTGGAACTCGACCCTGGCACCGTCAACGTCAACGTCAACGGGGGAGCGATCGCCCTGGGACATCCCATCGGCGCCACCGGCGCCATGCTCATCGCGACGGTTCTCGACGAGCTCGAGCGCCGCGACCTGCAGACGGGCCTGGTGACCATGTGCACCGGGGGAGGCATGGGCACGGCGACCATCGTGGAGCGGGTCTGAGGTGAGTCAGGCGCTGGTGGCCGAGGTGCCGGCCGAGGGCGTCGTCCTCCTCCGGCTGAACCGTCCGGAGCGGCTCAACGCCATCGACCACGAGTTGCTGGGCGAGCTCGAAGCGGCCTGCGCCCGACTGGCGACGGACCGGACCACCAGTGCCGTGGTGGTGACGGGCGCGGGGCGGGGATTCTGCTCGGGCCTCGACGTGCGCAACTTCGGGCCAGGTCTGCCCGCAGCAGGCGCTCCGACGCTGGAGCTGCTCCGCTTTCAGGAGAGGATGGCCGCGCTCCCCATGACCCTGCGCTCGTTGCCCCAAGCGGTGCTCGCCGCGGTCAACGGGCCCTGCGTCGGTGGTGGGCTCGCGCTCTGCCTGGCGGCCGACATCCGCCTGGCCTCGACGGCGGCGTCGTTCGGGAACGGGGCCATCCACCTCGGCCTGTCGGGCGCGGAGATGGGCATGAGCTACCACCTCCCGCGGGTCGTCGGTACCAGCGTGGCCGCCGACTGGATGCTGACCGGGCGGACGGTGTCGGCCGAAGAGGCGGACCAGCGCGGGCTGGTCAGCCACCTCCTTGCGCCGGAGGACCTGCTCGACCGCGCGTTGGAGTTGGCGGGCCAGATCGCGCGCTTCCCGCTCCTGGCCGTCGAGCTGACCAAGCGCGCGCTGCACGTGAACACCGATGCCTCCGACCTGGCTGCCGCCATGGAGTTGGAGAACCGGAACCAGGTGCTGGCGCACGGGACTGCCGAGTCCGCGTCGCGGCGCGCCAGGTGGGAGCGTTGACGACGTTCGACGACGCGCGGCGCGCCGTGCGCGGGGGCCGACCTCCGGCCGAGGTGGCCGCCGACCTCTATGCAGCGCTCACCGACGAGGAACGTCTCTGGCTGCTCGACGGCGACACGGAGTGCTGGGAGGGATTGGCCCGGTTCCGGACCGAGGGCTACAACACGGTGCCGATCGTGCACGGCCACGTCGAACGGCTCGGGCTGCCCGGCACCCGCTTCGTGGACGGGCCACGCGGGTGCGTGGCCGGCAGCGGGACGGCCTTCCCGGTCTCCATGGCCCGGGGCGCCACCTGGGACGTCGACCTCGAGGAGCAGGTCGGAGACGTGATCGGGCGGGAGATCCGGGCGCTCGGGGGCAACTTCTTCGGTGGCGTGTGCATCAACCTGCCCCGCCACCCGGCCTGGGGTCGGGCCCAGGAGACCTACGGGGACGACCCGCATCACCTGGGCGAGTTCGGGGCCGCCCTCACCCGCGGCACCCAACGCTGGGTCATGGCCTGCGCCAAGCATTACGCACTCAACTCCATGGAGAACGCGCGCTTCGTGGTCGACGTGACTGCGGACGAGGCAACCCTGCACGACGTGTACCTGCCCCACTTCAAGCGGGTGGTCGACGAGGGCGTGGCGGCGATCATGGGCGCGTACAACTCGGTCAACGGCGAGTGGTGCGGGCAGAACGCCTATCTGCTCACCACGGTGCTGCGCGACCTGTGGGGCTGGGACGGCATCACCGTGACCGACTTCATCTACGGGTTGCGCGACGCAGCCCTGTCCCTGAACGCAGGCATGGATCTCGAGGAGCCGTTCCGCCAGCAGCGGGCCGAGCGCCTGCCGGGCCAGCTCGAGGCGGGCGAGACCTCGTGGGGCATGGTCGAGCGGGCCGGTGTTCGACTCATCGCGGCCCAGCTTCGCTCCTACGCCGACCGGGTGGAGGAGGATCCGCCGGCTGATGTGGTGGCCAATCCCGAGGCCCGTGCGCTGGCCCGCACGGTGGCGGCCCGGGCCATGGTTCTGCTGAAGAACGACCCGGTCGAGGGGAGACCGGTGCTGCCCCTCGATCCGTCGGTGCGCTCGATCGCCCTCGTGGGCCGCCTGGCCACCGCGGCCAACCTGGGCGACCACGGGTCCTCCGACGTCCGACCCCCGTCGTGGGCCTCTCCCGAGGACGGCCTACGGGCCGCCTTCCCGGAGGCCGAGATCCACCTGGCTGCGTCCGACGATCCCGACGCGGCCCGCCGAGCCGCCGCCGCCGCCGACGTGGCTGTCGTGGTGGTCGGATTCACGGCGGCGGACGAGGGCGAGTACATCGGGCCGGACTCGGCGATGACGGCCGAGCTGTTCTCGCTCTTCCCGCCCATACCCCAATCCGCCGCGGCACACCTGGGGGAGGCCTTCGGGGGCGAGAACGAGGACCACGGCACCGGGGGCGATCGCGTCTCGCTGGCCCTGCGCCCAGTGGACGAGGACCTCATCGCGGCCGTGGCCGATGCCAACGCCCGCACCGTGGTGGCCATCGTGGCGGCCGGTGCGGTCGTGACCGAGCGCTGGCGGAACGCGGTGCCCGCGGTCTTGATGATGTGGTACGCCGGGATGGAAGGCGGGCACGCGCTGGTCGACGTGCTGCGCGGGGAGCACAACCCGAGCGGCCGTCTTCCCTTTTCCGTCCCGACCGCAGACGCGCACCTTCCGCCCTTCGACCGCGACGCCACGGCGATCACCTACGACCGCTACCACGGCCAGCGGCTCCTGGACCGTCTGGGCGTCCGCGCCGCCTTCCCCCACGGCTACGGCCTGTCCTACACGACGTACGAGGTGCGCCGGGCCGAGGCCCGTCCAGGCGGGGGCGATCAGTGCACGGTGTCGGTCGAGGTGGCCAATACCGGCGGACGCGACGGCATCCATGTCGTCCAGATCTACGGGCGCAGCTCGACCGGCCCCTACGCCGGGGAGCTGGCGCTGGTCGGCTTTGCACCGGTCAGCGTGGTGGCCGGAGCGACGGCCACTGTCGAGGTGAAGGTGGCGCTCCTTCCCCTGGGGGCCTGGGACCCGGCGAGCCAGCGGCGCATGCTGCCCGCTTTGGGCGACGTCGAGCTCGAAGTCGGGGCGCACGCCCACGACCCGGCGGCCAGGCGGGTGCACCTGGGATCCTGAGCCAGTGCGGCACAGGCGGGCTCGATCACGACCCGGCTGTCGTCACTGGCTGCCTCATTCGGGATCCCGGAGCCTGCACGGCGCCGATCCGTCGGCCCGCGCTGGCCCTCGAGCGATCGGCAGGCGAGAATCGGCGCCATGATCGGCGAGGACCGGGACCTGTGCCTCGCATGACGTCGAGACGTCTCCCTCTCAAGGCCTGGGCCATAGCCATCGTTGTGGCCAGCGTGCTCGTGGGTGCCGGCGCGTCGCCGTCGGGAGCGGCGAGTGGGCCGACGCCAGTGAGCGCTGCCAGCACCAGTGCCAGAGGGGTGTCGGCCAGCGCGATCAATGTCGTCTTCCCGATCATCTCGTTTTCGAGTATCGAGGGAGAATTCGAGATCAAGTCGGACGCCGAGTACGGCGAGCAGACCAAGGCCATTCACCTCTTCGTGGACAAGATCAACGACGCGGGAGGGATCAACGGGCGCAAGATCAACCCGATGATCGTGGGCTTCGACCCCACGAATGTCGCCGAGCAGCGATCCTTGTGCGAGCAGTGGACCCAGGGCAACCCGCCCGTGTTCGCGGTTCTCGACGGTCTCGGGACGTTTGAAGGGGTCGACGAGCTCTGCGTCACCCGAGAGGGTCATACGCCCATGCTGTCCCAGTGGACGACGACGACCAACTGGACAGATCTCGGTTCGCCCTACCTGTGGTGGACGGGGGCGGACGACGCATCGATTCTGGCGGCGACCGTCCAGTGGGGCGTCAGCTCAGGCCGCCTCGGTCACGGCAAGAAGGTTGGCGTCGTGGTGTCGGACCAGGCGAGCGACCAGAGCGCGCTCGAACTCGTACTTGTTGCCTGACCTCAAACGGATCGGCATCGTGCCCCAAGTGGTCACCATCGCGGCCGCCGTCGAGGACACCGCCAGCACGGACTCGGATGCAACGTTGGCGGTCGAGCGGCTGAAGGCAGCGGGGGTCCAATCGGTCATTCCCTTGCTGCCCGACAATGCATTCACTCCCTACCTCGGTGCAGAGACGGCGCAGGATTACACGCCGACGCTCCTGCTCAGTGACTACCAGTCCGAAATCGAGATCGCTCTCGGACTCATTCCGATTCCCTACGAGAAGGCATTGAACGGCCAGGAGGGCGTCACGGCCGAGACGCTCGGTGGGATCGACCTGCCGCGGCCGGAGTCGCAAGGCGGCTACGACCCGGGCGTGCGCAGTTGCTGGACGGTGTGGCACGAGGCCTACCCGGAGACTCCTCCGGGCAACATCAACGACGACATCGAGGAGCAGGGTCCGGTCCAGGGCTGGTGCCAGGAGATCCGCCTCTTCGCCCAGGCGGCCACCATGGCGGGCAAGGACCTCAACCGACGGACCTTCGTCGAGGCGATGGCGCGGGTCCGGGACTTCCCGGGTGGTTACTCTCCCGTGCTGAGCTACGGGCCGGACAAGTTCTCAGGTCCGACGCAGTACCGGGTAGTCCAGGTCCACGACAACCATCCTCCGACGGCGCTGTGCAAGCGAGGCCCCGCCTCGCAACCGCCGGCCGGAGTCTGCTGGGTCGTCGAGCAGAACTGGAGGCCGCTTCCGACAGGGTGAGAGTGCGGGGTCACCAGAGCCAGACTCGAGTCTCCCGTCTCACGAAGGCGAGGACGAGGTTGGTGGATCAGGAAGGTTCGATGACGACCCGGATGGCGCCGCTGCTCTTGTCCGAGGCCACCCGGAAGGCCTCGGCCGCCTCGTCGAGGGCGTAGCGGTGGGTGATCACCGTCCGGGCGATCTCGGGTTGCTCGGCCAGCATGGCGGCGGCCTCCTCCATTTCGCGCACGCCGTTGTGGGTGCAATAGCCCAACGACGGGATGAGCCGGGTCTCGTGATGGAACAGGTCCATCCAGTTGACCTGGACCGGTCCGTAGTGCACCCCGAGCACAGCGATGGTCGCGGCGGGGCCGGCGATCTGGGCGCAGCGGGTCAGGCTCTCCTCGCTGCCCGCCGCTTCGATCACGACGTCGTAGGTCCCCGACGTCCCGATCCGCGCCCCGAGGCGCTCGCCCGCCTCCTGTTGGTGGGGATGGCGCGCCTCGAGGGTGACGTCCTCGGCCCCCATCTGCAGCGCTCCAGCCACGGACAGGAGTCCGAGGGCACCGGCCCCGACGACGGCCACTCGCTTGCCGGGTCCGGTGCCGGCCAGGCGCAACGCGTGCCAGGACACCGAGGCCGGTTCCACGATGGAGGCGTCGCGCAGGTCGAGTCCAGGGGGGAGCGGGACCAGCCGCTCGACGGGGGCGCGGAACTGCTCCACCATGCCGCCGTCGGCAAAGATGCCGAGTGCCCGCTGCCCGTGCGTCGGGCACAGGTTGTAGGCCCCACTCCGGCACTGCGCGCACTCGAGACAGCCGTAGATGGCTTCGACCACGACCGGGGTCCCGTCGCTGCGCAGCCCGGCCAGCTCGTGCCCGAGGATGTTTGTACTCCCGAAGCGGATGTAGCTCAGGTCGGAGGCACACACGCTCGTCGCCCGCATGTCGAGGAGCTCCCCGTCGCCGACACCCGGCGGCTCGTCCACCTCGACGACGATCACGCCGCCTTCGTGACTCCGCACCGCCTTCATCGGATCAGTCCCCCTTCCCGCCGGTGAGCTCGCCGCGTAGGCCGATGCTGTTCAAGACCGCGGCCAGCGCCAAGTAGCCACCGACGACGAAGAGCAGTTCGAGGAGCTGGGCCGGCGCCAAGGCCTCGGCCAGCACGTCCCAGGTCGGGTCGCTCACCTCGAAGTGGTCGATCATCTCGTCGACTGCGCTGAGCAGGGCGCGCTCGAGCGAGCTCCAGACCGGGTCCGCCGGTCCCTCGGCGACCGCCGCTAGTTGCGCCGGGGACAGGCCCTCGTCGCTCCCCATGCGGGAGTGCTGGTTCCATTCGTAGCCCGAGCGCGTTCGCCAGGCCACCCGCAGGATGAGTAGCTCGCGCAGTCTGGGCTCGAGCGTCGAGTCGTCGCCGGCGAGGGTGTCGGTGAATCGCATGAAGCTCTCGCCCACCGGCACGTGATGCGCGAACAACTCCATGACCACCGGCATCGGTCGCGCCTCGGGTCCCCCCGTGAGATAGAGCTCGGGTCGACGGAGATGAGCGAGCAACGCGGTGCGGGTGTCGTCGTCCCACTCGGCGAACGGGATGGGGGAGAGCCGGGTCTCGGAAGGTGGTGTCGTCATGGGCGAGGTGCCCGCATTGTGGCACCCGGTGTGCCCCGACGGCCATCGAGGGCCGCGGTGGCGATCCTCAGGTCACCCGCCGGGCGGGTCGCCGATGGCGCCGGCGCTCGTGGGTTCCAGCAGGGCAGCATCGAGCTCGGCCACCTTGGACGCCCCGAGGAGTGTCATGGTGCGAATCATGTCGCTCTCGAACCACGACAGCACCCGGTCGACGCCTCGCTCGCCTCCGGCAGCCAGCGCGTAGAGATAGGCGCGTCCGGCCATGCACGCGGTCGCGCCTGCGGCGACCGCCTTGACGATGTCGCTGCCCCGGCGCACGCCGCCGTCGCAGATGACTGCGGTGCGGTCACCGACGGCGTCGGCCACCGGAGCCACGAGGGAGAACGGCGCCGGGGATCCGTCGAGTTGGCGGCCACCGTGATTCGAGAGCGCAACCGCGGCCACCCCCATGTCGGCCGCGATGACGGCATCGGCCACCGATTGGATGCCCTTGAGGACGATGGGGCCGTCCCAGTTGGCCTGGAGCCACTCCACATCCGACCAGGACAGGGCGGGGTCGAACTGCGTGTTGATGTAGTCCGAGACCTTCACGGGGGTCGCGCCGTCCCCCACGTCGTCACGACCGAGCACGTTGGCGAAACGGATGGGATCGCTGCGCAGGAAGCTCAGGGTCCACTGGGGATGCAGGGCACCGTCGACGAAGGTGCGCGGGCCGATGGAAGGCGGCATGGAGAAGCCGCGCCGGACGTCTCGTTCGCGTCGTCCGAGCATGGCCGTGTCGACGGTCAGGACCAGGGCTTCGTACCGCGCCTCGGCGCACCGCGTGATCATCTCCTTGACCAGCCCCCGATCGCGCCAGGCGTAGACCTGGAACCACAGGCGCCCGTCGCTGGCGGCCCGCACCTCCTCGATGGAGCACGTGCTGAGCGTGGACAGCGTGTACGGCAGGTCGTGGCGGGCGGCCGCTCGTGCGACCGCCAGTTCACCGTCTGGATGCACGATGCGCGTGAACCCCGTGGGTGCGAGGGCCAGCGGGTAGGGGATCGAGTGGCCGAGCAGCGTGGAGGAGATGTCGATGGAGCTGACGTTGCGCAGCACCCGCGGACGGAACACGGCCTGCGCAAAGGCCTCGGTGTTGCGAGCGAGGGTGCGCTCGTCGTCGGACCCACCGTCGACGTAGTCGAAGACGCCGCCCGGGAGGCGGCGCCTGGCGATGCGCCGCAAGTCAGCCACCGAGGCGGCATGGGCCAGTCGGCGTTCGACCGGATCGCTCTGGAACTCCTCGAGTCGGATGACGGCCTTCAGGTTCTGCCAAAGGCTCATGTGCGGTTCGTACCTCCCGAGTTTCCTGCTGCCGGCGAAGGCCCTGGCTTCCCCCGGTGATGATGTGCGATTCTCTTACATCGTCGACGAATTCTGAAATCCGCTCCCGGCAGCCCGGGATGGCCGGTGAGCCCGGCACACTCCGGGCGCCGCCGCCGTTGCGGCCGACAACCGAGGAGGGAAGGTCGGGCATGGGTGGAGGTCCCTATCGAGTGGTCCAGTGGGCCACGGGCAACATCGGGCTGCGCTCGCTCCGAGCAGTGATCGAGCATCCAGAGCTCGAGCTGGTCGGGCTCTACGTGTACTCCGACGCCAAGGCGGGACACGACGCCGGGGAACTCTGCGGCACGGGGCCGACCGGCGTCCGGGCTACCCAGGACGTCGACGAGATCCTCGCCCTCCGGCCTGACTGCGTGCTCTTCATGGGGGACCGGGCCGACATCGACGTCCTGTGCCGGCTGCTCGAATCCGGGGCGAACGTCGTGTCGACGCGCAGCGAATTCCACCGTCCGCAGAACCTTGACCCGGACGTACGCGAGCGCATCGCAACGGCTTGCGCCCGCGGCGGGTCGTCGCTCTACAGCACGGGATCGAGCCCGGGCTTCATCACCGAAGCCTTGCCCTACGCCCTGCTCTCGCTGCAGCGACGCCTCGACCGGCTCCTGATTGAGGAGTTCGCCGACATGTCGTCCCGCAATTCGCCCGAGATGATCTTCGACCTCATGGGCTTCGGCCGCGACCCGGTCCGGTTCGATCCGCGCGGGGTCGAGGCGCACGGCGGGTCGTCGTTCGCCGGCTCGCTGGCCACGGTGGCCGACGCGCTCTCCATTCCACTCGACGACGTGGTGGCGACCGCGGCGGTGGCGACCGCCCGCCAACCGGTGCAGATCGCGGCAGGACGGGTCGAGGCCGGCACCATCGCGGCGCAACGCCTCGAGGTGTCGGGTCTGCAGGGAGGCCGCCCCCTCCTGGTGTTCCGGGCCAACTGGTACCTGACCCGCGACGTGGAGCCGGCCTGGGACCTACGCGACACCGGATGGCACGTGCTGGTGGAGGGAGACACCCCGCTCGATGTCGATATCCGCTTTCCCGTGCCCGAGGAGGAATGGGCGGCCACGTCGCCCGGCCTGACCGCGCACCGCCCGGTCAACGCCGTGCCCTACGTCTGCAACGCGGCACCGGGCATCCGCACGACGGACGAGCTGCCCCAGATCATCCCGAACCTGGGCTGACGTGCGACGCCCGGCGCGGGAACGGAGGGCGGCGTGAAGACGGTCGGGGTGGTCGTCGGCAACCCCAAGGCGCGCTCGCGCACCCTGGAGGTAGCGACACGGGTCGCCGCGGCGGCAGCACGGGCCACCGCCCTCGACTCCGCCGAGCGCATCACGGTGGATCTGGCCGACCTGGGTCCTCAGCTCTTCGACTGGGGTTCGACGGAGGTGCGCGGGGCGGTCGAGGCGGTCCGCCACTGCACCCTTGCCGTGGTGGCCTCGCCCACCTACAAGGCGAGCTACACCGGATTACTCAAGTCGTTCCTGGACTGGTTCAGCACCACGGACCTGCTCGGGGTGACCGTGGTCCCCGTGATGGTCGGAGCCGGCCGGGACCACGCGCTCGCCGTCGAGGTCCACCTGCGCCCCGTTCTGGTCGAGCTCGGCGCCAGCCTGCCCACCCGGGGCCTCTACGTCACCGAGGACCAGCTCGAGGTTCTCGACGACGTGGTCGGAGCCTGGATGGAGCACGCGGCGCCAAGCCTGCGCGCCGCGGTCGGTTCCACCCAGCTGGGCTAGCGCCCGGTCCAGCAGGGAGCCCGCTTCTCGGCGAAGGCGCGGGCACCCTCGTGGGCGTCCTCCGAAGCGAAGACGGTCTCCACCAGTTGAACCTGTTCGTCCCAGAGCTCGTCCTCCGTGCGACCCGGCGCGTGTCGCAGGAGGTGTTTGACGGCGGCGACGCCCAGCGGTGCGGCGGCGGCGATGGCGTCGGCCAGCTCTCGGGCCGCGTCGAGCGCGGTCCCCGGTTCGCAGAGTCGGACCAACAGCCCGTGCTCGAACGCGGTCTCGGCCGAGATGAGCCTGCCCGTCAGGGCGAGCTCCATCACGAGCGACTGGGGCAGGTGGCGGGGGAGTCGCAGCAGGGCCCCACCGCCGGGGAACAGGCCGAACCTGACCTCGGGTGAACCGAGCCGAGCGGTGCTCGAGCCGACCAGCAAATCGGCGATCAGCGCCAACTCCAGTCCTCCTCCCACGGCGACGCCCTCGATGGCGGCAATGAGCGGCTTACGGCATCCGTTGCGCAGAATGGCGTCGATCTTCGCCGGCAGGCCCGAACGGGCGAACGCCTTGAGGTCCATCCCGGCGCAGAAGTCCCCACCCTCGCCGGTCAGGATCCCGACGCGCACGCCGTCGTCCGCGTCGAGCGCAGCCAGCGCATCGAAGAGGCCGAGCGAGAGGTCCGAGTCGATGGCGTTGCGCGCCTCGGGCCGGTTGAGCGTGATGAGGCGGACCTGGTCGACGGTCGACGTCAGGACGGCCTCAGGCATGATGCCCCGGCCGCTCGGATCCGGACATGCTCACGGCACGAGCACCGGAAGCTTCTCCCAGCCCCGCACGGTGGAGGTCCGGGCCTGCACGGCGTTGGCCTCGTCGATCTCCCAGACCGGGAAGCGGCGGAGCACCTCTTCGAGGGCAACCCGGGCTTCGAGCCGGGCCAGGTGGGCGCCCAGGCAGAAGTGCAACCCGTAGCCGAAGCTCAGGTGGCGCTGGGCCTTGCGCGCGATGTCGAAGCGGTCCGGGTCTTCGAACTGCCGCTCGTCGCGGTTGGCCGAGGCGTTGAGGAGCAACACGATGCTGCCTTCGGGTACCGGCTGGCCGTGGTGCTCGACGTCCTTGGTGACCAGGCGGGCCTGGACCGGTGACGGCGGTTCGTAGCGCAGGAGCTCCTCGATGGCGTTCGGGATCAAGTCGAAGTTCTCCGCCATGGCCTGGCGTTGGTCGGGGTGGTCGGCCAACAGCTTGGCGGCCCAGCCGATCAAACGCGTGGTCGTCTCGTTGCCCGCCCCCGCCAGCAGAATGATGTAGCCCAACACCTCGTCGCGGGTGAGTGTGCGCACCGTTCCGGTCTCGTCGGCGAACTCCGCCGTCAGGAGCTCGGTCATGAGGTCGTCGGAGGGGTGCTCGGCCCGCCAGTCGATGTACGCCGCGTACTCACTGGCCGAGGTGTCGCGCACTGTGGCCTCGGGCATGACCCCCTCTTCGAGGCGCAGGCCGTCGTCGAGGTGCTCGCGCATGGTCTGCTGGTCGTCTTCGGGGATGCCGAGCAGCATGCCGATCGTCCGCATGGGGATTTCGGTTCCGAGGTCGGCGATGAAATCGAACCCGCCCTGGCCGACGAGCGGGTCCAGCGTGCGGGCGGCGTAGGCCCGCACCTGTGGCTCTATGGCCGCGAGTCGCCGCGGGGTGAAGACGCGGCTGAGCAGGCCGCGGTGCAGGTCGTGATCCGGCGGGTCCTCGAAGATGAACATCCCCGGCGGCATCTGCACATTCGCCTTGATCATCTCGAGGACCGACCCCTGGGCCGAACTGTAGGTCTGCCACTCGTTGAGACCCCTCTCGACGTCCTCGTAGCGGCTGAGCGCGTAGAACTCGTACTTCTCGTTGAAGTAGAGCGGTGCCTCGTCGCGCAGCCGTTTCCACACCGGATACGGATTGGCGTCGATTTCGAAGTCGTACGGGTCGTAGTACGCCGCCGGCGCAGTCATGGCCATCACGTCTCCCTTGCTGCAGCGGGACGGTCGAGCATCCCGATCGGCATCTTGTGCGGTCGCCGTTTGAAAGTAACATTATTGTATGGCAAGAGCAGCATTCTCAGCGGTGGGCGCGGCCACGCCACCGTCGGGTGCGCTATGAGCGGCCGCGCCGGCACCGCCTGGCCGAGCATCCCGGCCATGGTTGGCGCCGCGGCAGTCGACTTCGCAGATCTGTTGGCCGTACGCGATGACAAGACTTCCCTGTCCTACTCGCAGCTCGAATCGGCGGCCGACCGATTCGGGGCCGCGCTGGTCGAGTCCGGCGTGGAGCCGGGTGACCGGGTGGCCATCTGGTGCTTCAACTGCACCGACTGGGTCGTGGCGGTACTCGGCATCTTCGCCGCCGGCGGGGTCCTGGTCCCGGTCAACACGAGGTTCAAGGGGACCGAGGCGGCTGATCTGCTCTCACGAAGCCGGGCCAAGGTCCTGGTGACGGTCACCGACTTCCTCGAGACCGACTATGTCGCCCTGTTGGCCAATTCCGGAGCTGAGCTGCCGGACCTGGCCACCACCATCGTGGCGCGGGGTCCGATCCCAGACGAGGCACTCTCGTGGGGAGACTTCGTGGACCGGGCGACGCCGCGCGGTCTGGACGAGGTCGAGCGCCGGAGCGCCGCGCTCACCGTCGACGACCCGTCGGACATCCTCTTCACCTCGGGCACGACGGGGGTGCCCAAGGGCGTCGTCATGACACACGGGCGCACGATCACGATCGCCACCGACTGGGTGGCCATGACCGGGCTCTCGGCTGGCGACGTCTATCTCCAGGTGAATCCGTATTTCCACATGTTCGGACTCAAGGCGGGCATCCTGGCCAGCGTGGCGGCGGGGGCGACGATGCTCCCGGAGCCGGTGTTCGACGTCGATCGCGTGCTCTCGCGGGTGGCTGCCGAACGCGTGACGGTGTTGCCTGGTCCGCCGACGCTGTACCAGTCCATCCTCGACCATCCCGCCAGGGAGGGACACGACCTCTCGACCTTGCGGATCGCCGTCACCGGCGCCGCCGACATCCCGGTCGAGCTGATCCGGCGGGTCGACGCCGAGTTGCCCTTCTCCAAGGTGGTCACGGGTTACGGGTTGACCGAGGGCGGGACCGCGTGCGGCACCTCGGACGACGACGACGCCGAGGCCGTGGCCACCACGGTGGGGAGGCCTCGTCCCGGGTTCGAGGTTCGCATCGTCGGCGAGGGCGGGCGCGAGGTGGCGCCGGGGGAGGCGGGGGAGGTCCTCCTGCGTGGCGGGAGCATCATGCTCGGCTACCTCGACGACCCGGACGAGACGGCCAAGGTGCTGACGGCAGAGGGATGGCTGCACACGGGTGATCTCGGAGCGCTCGACGAGGCGGGCCGGCTGCGCATCGTGGGCCGGGTCAAGGACATGTTCATCGTGGGCGGGTTCAACGCCTACCCGGCGGAGATCGAGAACGCCCTGCTCCGACATCCGGCCATTGCGCAGGCCGCCGTCATCGGCGTCCCCGACCCGCGCCTGGGCGAGGTGGGGATGGCGTTCGTCGTGCTGTCGGCACCCATCTCGAGCGAGGACATCATCGCGTGGAGCCGGGAACAGATGGCCAACTACAAGGTGCCCCGGGCCGTGCTGATCGTCGACGCCTTACCCCTCAACGCCACAGGGAAGGTGATGAAGGACACGCTGCGCCGACAGGCGTCGGAGGTGCGGGCGTGACGAGCGGGACCTCGGGACTGTCGTCGCTCGCCGGCCTGCGGGTGGTCGAGATGGGGGTGTGGGTGGCCGCCCCGTCGGCGGCGGCGCTCCTGGCCGACTGGGGGGCGGACGTGATCAAGGTGGAACCGCCGACGGGCGATCCCATCCGCGGCGCACTGGGCTCGTTGGGAATCGGCGACCGACCCAACCCGGCGTTCGCCCAGGACAATCGGGGCAAGCGGAGCGTGGTGCTGGACCTGCGCCGCGAAGAGGCCAAGGAGGCGCTCGAGGAGCTGCTGGCCTCGGCCGACGTGTTCGTCAGCAACCTGCGACCCGACGCGCTGGACGGCCTGGGTCTCGAGCCCGAGTCGACGGTGGCCCGCCATCCGCACCTCGTGTACTGCAGCATGAGCGGGTACGGCTTGCGGGGCGACGACCGCAACCGCCCGGCGTACGACATCGGCGCCTTCTGGGCCCGCACCGGGCTGTCGGTCCAGCTTGCGACCAACGAGGAGGGGGTCCCACTCAACGCGCGGGGCGGCATCGGGGACCACATCTGCGGCCTGGCCGGGCTGGCCGGCATCATGGCCGGCGTGCTGGAGCAGCGCCAGACCGGACGGGGGCGTGTGGTCGAGGTCTCGTTGCTGCGGACCGGCAGCTACATCCTGGGCTGGGACCTCAGCCTGCAGGCGGCCCTGGGCAAGGTGGCGCCGGCCGAGGCACGCCAGGTCAACCAGACGCCCTTCATGAACTCGTACCGGGCCAAGGATGGTCGTTGGTTCTTCTTCATGGGTCTCGAGGCGGATCGTCACATCGAACGGATCTACCGGGCACTCGGGCGCGAGGACCTGCACCAGGACGCCCGGTTCGCCGACGCCCGGTCCCTGCGCAAGAACCGGGCCGAGGTGATCGCGATGCTCGACGAGATCATCGCTTCCGAACCCCTCGACGTGTGGGCCGAGCGCTTCGACCGCGAGGGCGTGTGGTGGGCCCCGGCGCTGGGACCGGCGGAGGTGCTCGAGGACGCGCAGCTCGCCGCCAACGACGGGTTCGTCGATCTGGACCTCGGCGACGACGCCGGATCGCAACGACTGGTGAACGGGCCCATCGGTTTCTCCGACGCCACCGTCGGACCGGCCGGTCCGGCACCGCGACTCGGCGAGCACACCGACGCCGTGCTCGAGGAGCTGGCTGAACGCCGGACGAGCCGGCGGGTGGTTCAGCCCTGAGCGCGGGCCCGGGCCAGCAGGCCCCGGGCGATCACGATGCGCTGGATCTCGTTGGTCCCCTCGCCGATCACCATGAGCGGGGCGTCGCGGTAGTAGCGCTCGACCGGGAACTCGGTCGTGTAGCCCACCCCGCCGTGAATGCGCATCGACTCCATGCTGAGCTCGAGCGCCGTCTCACTGGCGAAGAGCTTGGCCATCCCCGCTTCGACGTCACAGCGCAGCCCCTTGGCCTTGCGTTCGGCCGCGTTGCGCGTGAGCAGGCGCGAGGCTTCGAGCCGGGTGGCCATGTCGGCCAGCTTCACGGCGATGGCCTGGTGCTCCCCGATGGGCTTGCCCATCGTCTCGCGCTGCTGGGCGTAGGCCAGGGCGGCGTCGAAGGCGGCACGGGCGACGCCGACGGCGCGGGCTGCGATGTTGATGCGTCCCACCTCGAGCACGCTCAAAATCTGGGGCAGGCCGCGCCCGGCCTCGCCGATGAGGTTGGCGGCCGGGATCCGGTGGTCGGCGTACGCCATCTCCACGGTCTCCACGCCCCGGTAGCCCAGCTTGCTCATGTTCTTGCTGACCGAGATGCCCTCGAAGGCGGGCCCAGGCTCCTTCTCGACGATGAAGGCGGAGATGCCCTCTTCCGACCGCGCGGCCAGCGCCACGATGGCCGACCGTTCTCCGTTGGTGACCCACGCCTTGGTGCCGTTGAGCACGTACTCCTCGCCGTCGCGCCTGGCCCGGCACGACAAGTTGCGAGTGTCGCTGCCGGCGTCGGGTTCGGACAGTGACAGGCAGCCCCGCTTCGCACCGGACGCCATGGCAGGGAGCCAGCGCTGCTTCTGCTCCTCGGTCCCGTGCGTCATGATGAGCGTTGCCGCCATGGTGTGCGTGTTGACGATGCCGGTGAGGCTCATCCAGCCGTAGGACAATTCCTCGATCACCCCGATGTACGTGAGCAGGTCCAGACCGAGCCCGCCGTAGGCCTCGGGGATCGTGACTCCGAAGAGGCCGAGCTCCTTCATCTGGTCGACGATGGCGGCCGGGAAGGTGTCGCTCCGCTCCAGATCCGGCGCCGCCGGGATGACCTCGCGGGCCACGAAGGTGCGCACCAGCTCGATGATCTCGGTTCGGACGGCCTCGTCGACGACCTGCGGATTCGCTCCCGTCACGTCAGCACCTCTTTCGTCGGCGAAAACCCTACACTTCGCTGGTGTTGACGCTGAATCTCAATTCGGAGAAGACTGTTTCCCGATGACGACGGGCCTCATGCATCGAGGGCTCGAGTCGGCCGCAACGCGTTTTCCCGACCATCCCGCCGTGCTGGCGGGCTCTGCCTGCTGGACGTTCGCCGACCTCGACCGCGCCGCCGTCTCGGTCGCCCGCGCCCTGGTGGACCGAGGCTTCCGGCCCGGCGACCGGGTGGCGATGATGACGTCGAACCGCCCCGAGTTCGTGGCCGTGGTCCACGGCGCCAGCAAGGTCGGGGTTGCACCCGTTCTCCTGAATCCGGCCTGGAGGGCGTTGGAGGTCGGCGCCGCGCTCGGGCTGACGTCCCCACGCTTCGGGGTGGCGGACGGCGCCGCGGCCGAGCTGCTGCGCGCCCAGCTGGGCGAGGCCTCGGTGCTCGACCTCGACGACTCCGATGCGGCACGTGTCGTGGACCGTGGCTGCACCGAGTCCGTGCCCGACCTCGGCGTCGCAGAAGACGACGACGCGGTGCTGGTGTTCAGCTCGGGCACCACCGACCTTCCCAAGGCGGTACGCCACACGCACCGGTCCATGGTGCTGGCAACCGCGCACTGGGTCGTGGCACTCGGTCTGGGACATGACGACCGCTTCCAGATCGCCACGCCGCCATCGCACATCCTCGGACTGCTGAACATGTTGACGGCCGCCCAGGCTGCGGCAACCGTTCGCCTGCATCGGCGCTTCGACCTCGAGGAGGAGCTGAGGGCCATTCAGCGTGACCGGATGACTCTGGAGATGGCTGTCGCCCCAATCGCCCTGGCCCTGGCCAACCATCCAGAGCTCGAGCGCTACGACCTTTCTTCGTTGCGCTACATCATGTGGGGGGCGACGCCGGTGACGGCGTCAGTGGCCGAGACGGTGACCGAGCGCACGGGAGTCCGTTGGCTTCCGGCCTACGGCACCAGTGAGGTACCGGTGATCACCGCCAACCCGGTCGGCCGGCCCGAGGCCTGGCGGCTCGACTCAGCCGGGCTGCCGGTCGGTGATGTTGCTCTGCGCGTGGTCGACCTGGAGTCGGGCGCCGTCCTCGGCCCGGGTCAGACGGGCGAGATCGAGGTGCGCAGCGGTTCGGCCATGGCGGGATACCTGCCCGACGATGCCACGGCGGCGGCGTTCGACGACGGGTGGTATCGCACCGGCGACGTCGGTTGGCTCGAGGCCGAGGGCTGGGTCCATCTCACCGATCGATGCAAGGAGATGATCAAGGTGAGCGGCTTCCAGGTGGCGCCGGCCGAGATCGAGGCCGTGCTGCACGGCCACCCGGCGGTGCTCGACTGCGCCGTCTTCGGCGTCGCCGACGAGCGGGCGGGCGAGGTGCCGGTCGCCGCGGTGCAGGTCGAGCCGGGCAGCGTCGTGGGCGCCGAGGAGCTGCAGGCACTGGTGGCTGACTCGCTCGCCACCTACAAGCGCCTGCGCACCGTCGTGCTCGTCGACGCCATACCCCGGACCCCATCGGGCAAAGTGCTGCGCCGCACGTTGCGCAGCGAGTGGGATTCGCACGACGCGCCGCCGTCGACGAGAGTGGGCTGACGTGGACGTCCGACTCTCGCCGGAGCAGGTGGCGCTGCGCGACTCGGCCGTCCAGGTGGTGGACCGCCTCGGCCCGCGTGTCGTGGCCGACCTCGACGACACCGAGCGAGTGGCCAAGCTCGATGCCGCGGTCACGGCCTCGGGTTGGCGCGAACTGCGCATGCCCTCGGACGAGGGCGGTCCCTGGGCGACGGCGGTCGAGGTGGCGGTGGTGGCCGAGGAGCTGGGTCGCAGCCTGGCCGACGTTGCGTTCGTGGGACCGACCATGGCCGCCGAGCTGCGCCGGTTGGCCGGCGCTGCATCGGCGAGCGCACCCGAGACAATCGTGCTCACCGCCGACCTTTCCGAGGCCGCGCGCAGCCCGGACGGTCGACTGCCCGAGGGCGGACTGGCCGTCGACGCGCGCGGGGCGGCGTCGGCGCTCGTGCTGGTGCCCGAGCAGGCCGGCTCCGCCCCGGGCTGGGGCGTGGGGTCACTTGCCGTCCGCGACGACGGACCAAGGGATGGCGTTGACCTCACCCGAGTGGTCGCAAGCTGCCCACCGGACGCGACCGTGGTCCCACTGTCCGCGCCGTCCGGGTCGCTCGAGCCTGAGGAGCTGGTGCGCTGGCACAGTCTCGGACTGGCCGTGACCTGCGCCGACCTGGTCGGCGTGATGCGCGGCGCCCTCGCCCTGGCCGCGGGCTACGCCCGTGAGCGCCGGCAGTACGGCGCGGCCATCGGATCATTCCAGGCGGTCCAGCATCTCCTGGCGGACGCCCAGGTCGCCATGGAGGGATCGCGCAGCATTGCGCTGCACGCCGCCTGGGCGGTCGACGCCCTGCCCGGTCCCGACGGACTGGCCGCAGCCTCGTCCGCCAAGGCATATTGCGGCCGAGCGGCCCGCGCCGTGTGCGAGACGGCCATTCAGGTGCACGGCGGCATCGGCAACACCTGGGACTGCCTGGCCCATGTGTACCTGCGGCGCGCCCTCCTCTCGACCGAGCTCTTCGGGGGAATCGGCGTCAGCCTCGACCGCGTGCTGGCCGGCCGCGGGATCGGAGGCGACGATGGACTTCGCTGACTCATCCGAGGAACAGTCGTTCCGCCTTCGCCTGCGGGCCTGGCTGCGTGAGCACAACCCTGGCCTGCCGCCGTCGTCAACCGCCGACGAGTACTGGGCCGGGCAGGCGGCCTGGCATCAGACGCTCTACGACGCCGGCTTCTTCGGCCTGTCCTGGCCGACCGAGGTGGGCGGGCAGAACCTGCCCAGCGTCTACGACGTGATCCTCGACGAGGAGCTCACGGCGGCGGCGGTGCCGCCCCGTCCCAGCATCGGCTACCTGGTTCTCGGCCTGCTCGAGCACGGCAGCGTTGACCTGCAGCAGCGCTTCCTGCCTCGTCTGGTGAGCGGGCAGGACCGCTGGTGCCAAGGCTTCAGCGAGCCGGATGCGGGGTCGGACCTGGCCTCGCTGAGGACGCGGGCCGATCGCGACGGTGGCGAGTACGTGATTACCGGGCACAAGGTCTGGACGAGTTACTCCGACGCCGCCGACTGGTGCCTCGTCCTGGCCCGCACCGACCCCGACGTCGCCAAGCACCGCGGCATCTCCGCGTTCGTGGTGCCCATGCACCAGCCCGGGATTGAGCAGCGACCGTTGAAGATGATCAACGGCATCACCCGGGAGTTCGGCGAGGTGCTCTTCGACGGCGCCAGGGTCGACGCGGCCAACATGGTCGGGCAGCCCGGTGAGGGCTGGCGTCTGGCCATGACAGTGGTGAGCCATGAACGCGAGCCCGGGGAGCTGGGCTACGTGGCCCGCTACGGGAAGCTTGCCAACGAACTGGTACGCCGGGTGCAGTCGGATCCGGCACGCTTCGGCGCCGAGCGGCGACGCGACGTGGCCTGGGCGCTCGTCGAGGTCGAAATGCTTCGCTGCCACGTCAGCCGGCGCCTCTCGGACCGGCTCGACGGCATCGTCCACGGCCCGGACGGTTCGGTGGACAAGCTCCTCATGACCGAGTGCGAGCAAGCCGTGGGCCACGCCGCCCTCGCGGTCGGCGGCATCGCACCGGCCGGTGAGGACGACACCTGGCTCAAGGCCTACCTGTACAGCCGGGCCCAGAGCGTGATGGGCGGCACCTCACAGATCCAACGCAACCTGGTCGCCACCCGAATCCTGGAGATGCCTGCGCCATGACCTACGACCTGCCGGACGAGATCCTCATTGAGGCGGATGGACCGATCCGTCTCATCACCCTCAACCGGCCTGACGACCTCAACGCAACCAACCACGTCCTCCATTCCGGGCTGGCCGCGCTCTTTCCGCAGATCGACGCCGACACCGAAGCGCGGGTTGCCGTCATCACTGGCGCCGGCCGGGCGTTCTGCGCCGGCGGGGACTTCTCCTACATCGACGACTTGACGAAGGACACGGCGCTGCGCAAGCAAACCCTCATCGACGGCAAGGCGATCGTCACCGGGATGGTCGGTTGCCGGGTGCCCATCGTGGCCGCGGTCAACGGTCCCGCCGTGGGGCTCGGCTGTTCGCTGGTCGCCCTGTCCGACGTGGTGTATATGGCGGAGACCGCCCACCTGGCCGACCCGCACGTGCTGTTGGGGTTGGTGGCCGCCGACGGCGGTCCGGTGGTCTGGCCGCTGCTCACCAGTCTCCAGCTGGCCAAGGAGTATGCGCTCACCGGGGAACGCATCCCGGCGGCTCGGGCCGCGGCGATCGGCTTGGTCAACCACGTCTGTCCCGACGACGAGGTCATGGCCCAAGCCAGAGCGTGCGCTGACCGCATCGCCGGCCTGCCCCAGAGGGCGGTGGAGGACACCAAACGCGTGATCAACCTCCACCTCGAGCGCGCTGTCCTGGCCACGATCGACTATGCGCTGACCGCCGAGGACCGGTCGTTCACCTCACCCGAGCTTCGGGCCAACCTGGACCGCATGATGAAGCGGGAGTCCCGTCCCGCGGAGTGAGCCGGCCGTTGGACCTCTCTCAGCCGGCGACGGGCGTGTCTCCCGATCGCTCGGTGGCGAGCGCAGCCAGGTAGCCGCCGAGCGCGCGGCCGGCGCCCAGGACGTGGTTCTCCGCGATCCGGCGGGCCCTCGTCGTATCGCCGGCAGCCATGGCCCGGAGGAGCGCGGCGTGCTCGCGTTTGCTGCGGTGCTCCTGTTCGGGAAACAGCTCGAAGTAGTTCCCCGGAACGACCCGGATGGCCTGGCGCAGATACACCAACAGGCGAGGGGAGCGGGCGGCGTGGTTGACCGCCCGGTGGAATCGACGGTTGGCCCCGACGACGTCATCTGATCCGTCGATGTCGCCGGCCAGCCGCTGGAGCTCTCCGAGTTCGGCCGCGCCCATGCGCTCGGTGGCCATCTGCGCCGCCTTGCCGGCCAGAGCGGCCAGGATGGCGAAGTTGTCGACGGCATCGGTCGGCGTGATGCCGACGACGGCCATCCCGCTGCGCGGGGTGATGGCGACGAGCCCCTCGTAGGAGAGCTCGAGGAGTGCCTCCCTGATGGGAGTCCGACTGATCCCGAACTCGGCCGTCAACTGGTCGAGGTCGAGCCGGTCGCCGGGCCGGAGCCGGCCGGTGAGGATGCGGTCGCGCAGCTCGTTGGCCGCCTGGGCTCGGACTGTGGTGCTTATGAGTTTGATATCTGAAATATTACATATTAAGTTTCATGGCTGCACGTCATGCCGACGACGACGACCTCCGCCGCACGCCGCAGTGCGCCGTGGACGCAATGAGTAAGGAGAGGGCCATGTCCAACGGCTCGAAGCGCCAGATGGCGCTGGTGGGGTTCATGCAGGCGGGCAACGCCACCGTGTACGCCGGTTCCTGGCGCCATCCCGCGACCGAGCACGGCTTCTTGCAGGCCAGCTACTACGAGAAGTTGGCCCGAACGCTCGAGCAGGGTTGCTTCGACCTCATGTTCTTCGACGACCGGTTGGCCATGCCGGGCATCTACGCCGGCTCGGTGGCCGAAGCGGTGCGCACGGGGGCCCGGCCGGTGAAACTCGACCTGAGCATCGTGCTCGGGATCTGTGCCGCGGTGACGAGCCGCATCGGGTTGGGCGCGACGTACTCGACCACGTACTACACGCCCTTCCACGTCGCCCGGACCTTCGCCACCCTCGACCACCTCTCCGGCGGTCGCGCCGCGTGGAACGTGGTGACGTCGGTGAACGACGGCGAGGCGCAGAACTACGGGTTCGAGGAGGCGCTGCCCCACGACAAACGCTACGACCGGGCCGACGAGTTCCTCGAGGCGACGACCGAGTTGTGGGACTCGTGGGAGGACGACGCCCTGATCCTCGACAGGGAGACGCCACTCTTCGCCGACCCGGCCAAGGTGCACCGGCTCGACCACGACGGTGAATGGTTCAAGGTGCGCGGGCCCCTCACCGTACCCCGGTGTCCTCAGGGCCGGCCGGTGCTGCTCCAGGCCGGCTCTTCGGGCCGGGGGCGCGACTTCGCCGCTCGCTGGGCGGAGCTCATCTTCACCGGCGACCCCGACATCGACATCGCCCGCAGCCACTACAAGAATCAGAAGGAGAAGATCGGTGAGCGGGGTCGCAGCCCCGAGACCGTCAAGATGCTGCCGATGGCCTACACCGTGGTCGGTGAGTCCAAGGCGCACGCAGAGGAGCGCGAGCAGCTCTTCCTCAACGAACTGGTCGATCCCATGGCGTCGCTCACGTTGCTCTCCGAGTTGATGAACTACGACTTCTCGGGGCTCTCGCTCGATGCGCCCATCACCGACGAGCTGATCGAATCGGTCTCGGGTATCCGCGGGCTGGTGCAGAACATCAAGAAGCACATCGGTGGCGACACCATGACGCTGGCCGACCTGGCCGGCCACCGGGCCACCTTGCTCCAGGGCCCCCGCTTCGTGGGGACGGGGCCCGACATCGCGGACCAGATGGAGGCCTGGTTCGACAGTGGAGCCTGCGACGGGTTCGTCATTGCCGCCACCCACACCCCGGGCGCCTACGAGGACGTGGTCCGCCTGGTCGTGCCCGAGCTGCAGCGCCGTGGCGTCTTCCGCACAGAGTACGGCGGAGCGACCCTGCGCGAGCATCTCGGCCTGGAGCGTCCCGCGTCCGCGCTGCGTGCCTGAACTCCCCGACCTCCCGCTGCGCGGCATCCGCGTCGTCGACGCGGCCACCCTGGCAGCCGGGCCTATGGTGGCCACTGCCCTGGGGGAGTTCGGGGCCGAGGTGATCAAGGTGGAACAGCCGGGCTCGGGCGACCCGCTGCGCACCTGGGGTCACATGAAGGACGGGGTGGGACTCTTCTGGAAGAGCGTGGGGCGGAACAAGCAGTGCGTCACCCTCGACCTGCGCAACGCGGAGGGTCAAGATCTGTTCCACCGCCTGCTGGCCGTCAGCGACGTGGTGGTGCTGAACAACCGCCCGAGCGCGCTGGTTCGCTGGGGCCTCGACTACGAGTCGGTGCGGGCGACGAACCCGCAGATCGTCATGCTGCACGTCAGCGGGTACGGCAGCGGTGGACCGGCCAGCGATCGTCCCGGCTTCGGCACGCTGGCCGAAGCCATGAGCGGCTTCGCCCACGTGACGGGACAGCCCGACGGACCCCCGACGCTGCCCCCGTTCTTCCTGGCCGATGGAGTGGCGGCGCAGTCCGCCACGTACGCCGTCATGATGGCCCTCTATCACCGTGACGTGCACGGGGGTGGAGGCCAGCTCGTCGACGTCAACCTGGTTGAGCCGCTGGCTCGGTTGATCGAGACGGCGACGCTCGCCTACAGCCACAAGGGGGTGGTGCAGGGGCGCACGGGCAACCGGCTCGACGCCAGCGCACCGCGCAACGCGTACCGGACGGCGGACGGCCGCTGGGTCGCGCTCTCGAGTGCGTCGCTCAACATCGTCAAGCGGCTTTACCGCACGGTGGAGCGGCCCGATCTGGCCGGGGACCCCGAGTACGTGGACCCGGTGCGGCGCCAGGACCACGCGGACGAGATCGACGCCATCGTGGCTGCTTGGGTGGCGGCCCGCCCCTTCGCCGAGGTCATGGACCGGTTCGAGCAGGCCGAGGTGGCCGCGGCGCCGGTCTACGACGCGGCCCAACTGCTGGCCGACGAGCACCTGTTGGCCCGGGGCACGTTCGTGCAGGTGGACGACCCCGACCTGGGCACCATGACAGTGCAGGCACCGGTGGTGCGCTTCTCCGGCCTGCCGGGCCGCATCGACTTCCTGGGTCGCGCCGTCGGTGCGGACAACGACGCCGTCTTCGGTGAGCTCCTCGGCCTCGACGCCGGGCGGCGGGCCGAGTTGCGGGCGGCCGGCACCATTTGATTGCCGACGGAAGGAGCCACGTGCCACCACCGCGAGCCCGACGATCGGAGCTGGCCACACCGGCCAGCAGCGAGCGCATGTGCGAGAAGGCACCTGCGGCGGGCGCCGATCTCGTCTTCCTCGACCTCGAAGACGCCTGCGCGCCGTCGATGAAGGAATCGGCGCGCGCGATCGCCATCGGCGCCCTGACCGGCCTCGACTGGGGCCGGACGGTGCGCGCCGTGCGCATCAACGGCATCGACACGCCGTGGTGCCACGGCGACATCATCGAGGTGGTGACGGGCGCCCGCGATGCCCTCGACGTGCTGATCGTGCCCAAGGTGCGCACGGCCCGCGACGTGTGGTGGGTCGACGTCCTGCTCGGCCAGCTCGAGGCCAAGCTCGGGCTCAGCCGGCCCATCGGGCTCGAGGTGCTCATCGAGGAGGCCGAGGGGCTGGCCAACGCGCTCGAGATCGCTCAGTCCAGCCCGCGGCTCGAGGCGCTGATCTTCGGGGCGGGCGACCTGTCGGCCTCGCTGCACGCCCGGGTGGACGGGAATTTCGATCCTCTCGAGGACTACCCGGGCGACTTCTGGCACTTCGCCCGGGTCCAGGTGCTCACCGCGGCCCGGGCCGGTCTGGTCGACGCGGTCGACGCCCCCTACCCCGCGTATCAGGACCCCGAGGGGTACCGCCGCGCGGCGCGGCAAGCGAGCGCCTTGGGCTTCGACGGCAAGTGGGCCATCCATCCTGCCCAGGTGCCCGTGGCCAACGAGGTCTTCTCGCCCACGGCCGAAGAAGTGGCCGAAGCCCGTCGGGCCATGGCCGCCTATCGGGAGGCCGAGGCGGGCGGGGTCGGGGCCATCGGGCGCGACGGACGCCTGGTCGACGCCGCCCACATGCGCCTGGCCGCCAACACTCTGCACAAGGCCGCCCTGGCCGGGTTGGGCGGCGGTGAGCCCGCCCCCCGCACGTAGCCGGCCGTCCGGCCGCCGATGATCAGGGTGTTCCCATTCGGGTGTACCGATCATCCCAAGAGCGGAAACGGCCTTCTCGCCAGCTGAGAGCCCTGCTACCATGGAGTCGTCGTTGACCGCCGCATTGGGAGGGACCCACGCATGGCACGTTGGCCGAAGCCGCCTGAAGGGAGCTGGACCGAGCACTTCGATCTCGGGACCGAGCCCATCTCCTACGAGGACTCCATTTCGCCCGACTTCTACGAGCTCGAGCGCGACGCCATCTTCAAACGGTCCTGGCTGAACGTCGGGCGCGTGGAGCAACTGCCCCGGAAGGGCAGCTACTTCACCAAGGAGCTGGCCGTGGCCCGCACCTCGGTGGTCGTCGTGCGCGGGACCGACGGGGAGATCCGCGCCTTCCACAACGTGTGCCGTCACCGCGGCAACAAGCTCGTGTGGAACGACTACCCCCAGGAGGAGACCAGCGGCGTCTGCCGCCAGTTCGTGTGCAAGTACCACGGCTGGCGCTACGACCTCGACGGGTCCAACTCCTTCGTGCAGCAGGAGTCCGAGTTCTTCGACCTCGACCGGGACGACTACGGCCTGGTCCCGGTGCAGTGCGACGTGTGGGCCGGCTTCATCTTCGTCAACGTGGCCAAGGGCGAGCCGGAGCAGAGCCTGCGCGACTTCCTCGGGCCGATGGTGACCAAGCTCGAGAACTATCCCTTCGAGAAGCTCACGGAGCGCTACTTCTACCGGGCCACGGTGAACAGCAACTGGAAGCTCTACATGGACGCTTTTCAGGAGTTCTACCACGCACCCGTGCTGCACGCGAAGCAGACGCCGCCCGACTTGTCCACCTCCATGCAACAGGCCGGCTTCGAGGCGCCGGCCTATGCCATCGACGGGCCGCACCGGCTGGTGAGCACCGCCGGCGTCCACCCCTGGACGCTGCCCGAGAACATGCTCAAGCCGATGGAGCGCATCACACGCAGCGGGCTCTTCGGTCCCTGGGACAAGCCCGACCTCGACTTCGACCCGAAGGACGCGGGGATCAACCCGGCCGGGTGTGACCCCTGGGGCCTCGACTCGTTCCAGGTCTGGCCCAACTTCGTGATTCTCGTCTGGGGACAGAACTGGTACCTGACGTACCACTACTGGCCGACCGCAGCGGGCTCCCACGTGTTCGAAGGCACGCTGTACTTCGTGCCACCGAAGAACGCCCGTGAACGCATCCAGCAGGAGCTGGCTGCCGTTTCGTTCAAGGAGTACGGACTGCAGGACGCGAACACGCTTGAAGCGACACAACGGGCGCTCGAGTCACGCGTGATCGACCGCTTCCCCCTGATGGACCAGGAGGTGCTCTGCCGACACCTGCACAAGGTGGCCGCCGAGTGGGTGGACGACTACAAGAAGACCCGCGAGACGGCGGAGGTTTGAGCGCCATGGCTGATTCTCTTCTGCCCCCAGAGTTCTCGGACCTCGAGCGGTTCGCCTCGACCTGGTGCCTGGCCACCGAGCCCGAGCGCTTTGCCCAGCGCCTGGCCGTCCCCATGGACGAGATGCAGGCGTTCTACGACGCCGTCACGGTGCGGGCCCAGGACGCCATGACCTACCTGGACGAGTTCCCGCTCGACGACATGCCCGAGGACGCCAAGAACCTGCTGCACCTCTTGTTGTCCATGGTGATGGTGTCGTTCCCCATCGAGTGCTGGGGCCAGGGCCGGGTGCCCGACACCGGGGCGGCCTACCTGGACCTCCTGGTCGAACCCGGACCCTGAGCGCGGGCTCAACCGAGGACGCTGAGCACGGCCGAGCATGAGGTGATGGCGCGGTCGCCGTTGCCCTCGTCGTGGACGAGCAGGCGAACGCCCACCGTGCCCTCCGGCGCCGGGTAGGCCGAACCGTCCACCCGGAACGGCCCCACCTTGCCCCGGGCCAGGAACATCACGTGCCAACTCTGCACGCCCACCCGGCGCGTGCCGACCGACTCGGCGGCCAGATCGATGGCGGCCGTTTCGAGGAGCACGTGCTGGGGCCCGATGTGCAGGGCCGCATCCGGCGACGCGAACTCGGTCGTCAGCTCGGGGAGCACCCAGCGGCCGTCCGCTCGTCGCGACGCCCCGAAGACCTGCCACAGCGGCGGCAGAGACGGCGAGTCCTCGATCACGAGCTTCGATTCCTCGACGTCCATGCGCTCGAGCCCCTCGGGCGGCAGGCCGATGGTGGCGCCCTGTCCGTCGATGAAGGCGATCACCCGCTCGGGGTTCTCGGCATCGACGATGCGGCATCGTCCGTAGCCCATGGTGCGGCCCTGGTGGATGGACCCGGAGTCCATCACCTCGATCGTCTGGACGTCGAAGCCGGGATCGAGGATCTGCACGGAGGCGATGACCGGGTTGGGGACGGCGACCAGGTCAGCCCGGCCTCCCTCGGGAGAGCAGATAGCCAATGGCGCCACCATGATGCCGCCTGCCTCGTTGCGCATGTCGCGCCGGATGCGCACCGTGTTGTCCTCGGGCCCGAGGTTCATGGACGAATGGTTGCGCCCGATGTAGCGGTAGCTGAGCAGTCCGCTCCAACGCCGGGTCAGCTCGTCGCGGTACGCATCGGGATCGTCTTTCAGCTCGCGGATGTCACGCAATCGTTCGGTCATCGCGCCCATTCTCCCACCGGGCGCGGCCTCACATCGCCTCGTACTCGACCGTGACCGTCGGGCCGCGGGGCAATCCCTGGCAGGTGAGGATCCACCCCTCCTCGACCTCTTCGGCGGTCAGGGCGTTGTTGGCCCGCATGACGGCCGAGCCCTCCTTGAGAAAGGCCATGCAGGTGGCGCAGTTGCCGGACTCGCAGGAAAAGGGCGGGCGCAGGCCCCCCCGGCGTGCCGTCTCGAGCAAGGTGTCACCGGGTTGATAGGCCACGACGACGCTCTTCTTGTTGAGGATCACCGTGACCTCGGCGGGCACCTCCGCGCCGGCTGTACCGCCGCCGGACTCCTCCGCTGCTGCCTCCTTCTCCTGCTGCTCGACCAGGAAGCGCTCAACGTAGATGCGCTCGGACGCCACTCCGAGCCTGGTGAGCACGGTCTCCGCCAGATCCATGAAGGGCCCGGGGCCGCAGACGTAGAAGTCGGCGTCGAGGTCGGCGCCGACGAACTCGGCCACCTCCTCGGGGCGCAGGTAACCGGCCACCGAGTCGTGGTGGTGGCGTACCTCGAGGCGGCCCGGGTGCTCTGCCTGCAGCCCGGCCAAGGTCTCACCGAAGATGACCGACGACGCGTCGCGGTTGGCGTAGAGCAGGCGGACGGGGCGCTCGCTCGTGGCCAGGATGTGCTTGGCAATCGACATCACCGGCGTGATGCCACTCCCTCCGCAGAGGCCGACCACGACCCGCTGCGACTCCTGGGGGCAGAACACACCGGCCGGTCTGGTGAGGTCGAGCACGTCTCCCGCCGAGACATGGTCGAGGAAGTAGTTGGAGACCACGCCGCCGTCCACCCGCTTCACCGTCACCGTGAGATCGTCGTCACTGACGGGTGCGCTCGACATCGAGTACGACCGCAGCTGTTCGCCACGGCCGATTTGGATGCGGAACGTGCAGAACTGGCCGGGCCGATACTCGAACGTCTCGGCCAGATCCGGCGGGACCTCGAGCACGAAGGAGCTGGCGTCGTGCGTTTCATGCACGACCTCCTTCACCCGCAGCCTGTGGTAGCCGTGCTGGCGCAGGACGGGACCATGATCGGTCACGGCGTGCCGACCACTTCTGCAGCCGAGCCCGGCGGTGGCGCTACTGCGGCGTCGGCCAGGCGACCGACTTCGTCTCGAGGTACTGGTCGAAGCCGGCCAGCCCGTTCTGTCGGCCGATTCCGCTGTGCTTGTATCCGCCGAAGGGCATGTCGGCCTGGCCGATGGGCATGCCACCGTTGACGGCGAGGCTGCCCGTGCGGATGCGCTCCGCCA
This sequence comes from uncultured Acidimicrobiaceae bacterium, assembly GCA_963840435.1. Taxonomy (GTDB): domain Bacteria; phylum Actinomycetota; class Acidimicrobiia; order Acidimicrobiales; family RAAP-2; genus Bog-473. The sequence goes on from CAWIYY010000012.1 coordinate 205,701, forward strand.
CGGAGATCGCCCGCTCGAGTGAGCCCGAGAAGACGCCACCGGACAGGCCGTAGACGCTGTCGTTGGCGATGCGGACTGCATCGTCGTCATCGTCGTAGGGGATGGTGACCAGCACCGGTCCGAAGATCTCCTCCTGCGCGATTGTCATGGAGTTGGCCACGTCGGTGAAGAGCGTGGGCTCGACGAACCAGCCCTTGGGCAGATGGGCCGGGCGGCCACCGCCCAGGGCCAAGGTGGCTCCCTCGTCGATGCCCTTGGCGATGTACCCGAGCACGCGGTCGCGCTGCTTGGCCGAGATCACCGGGCCCATCAAGACGTCGGGTTGTTGGGGGTCGCCGTAGGCCACCGAGGAGAGCGTTGCCTTGAGGATCTCCACTCCCTCCTCGTAGCGCGAACGCGGCAGGAGCATCCGGGTCTGGATGGCGCATCCCTGGCCGGCGTGGAAGCAGACGGCGATCCCCGAGGGCACCGAGGAGGCGAAGTCGGCGTCGTCCAGCACGATGGTGGCCGACTTGCCCCCCAGTTCCAAGAAGGTGCGCTTGAGGGTGGCTCCGCCCCGCTCCATGATGCGCATCCCCACGGCGGTGGAGCCGGTGAAGGAGATGAGGTCCACTTTGGGCGAGAGGGTCAGCTCCTCGCCGACCAGATGGTCCGATGACGTGACCACGTTGAGCACGCCTGGTGGGAAGTCGGTCTGCTCGGCCACGAGCCGACCCAGGCGGGTGGCGTTCCACGGCGTGTCGGGTGCCGGCTTGAGCACCACGGTGTTGCCGGTGGCCAGCGCCTGCCCGAGCTTGTTGAGCGTCACTTCGAGCGGGAAGTTCCACGGGACGATGGCACCGACCACGCCGACGGGTTCCTTCCAGATCTGGCGCGTGTTGGTCGCGCCGCGGCGGTCGACTGCCGTTGGCATCTCGGTCCGCCAGGGATACTCGTCGATGAGCTTGATCGGGTAGGTCAGGGCGCCGTCGAGGGGGATGTCGAGCTGGTTGGCGTAGGTGGTCATGCGCGGGCAGCCGACCTCGAGGATCAGCTCCTCGCGCATCGCCTCCCGGTCCTTTTCGAGCGCAGCTTGGAGTTGGGACAGGCATTCCTTGCGACGGTCCCGGTTGGTGGACCAGTCGGACACGTCGAAGGCCCGGCGGGCGGCGTCGATGGCCCGGTGCATCTCGGCATTGGATGCGTCGGCGACGGGGCCGAGCACCTCTTCGGTGGCCGGGTTGACGTTGTCGAAGGTCCGGCCCGAATCAGCCTCGACCAGCTCGCCGTCGACGAGCATCCGCACTTCGTGGCCGGCGCCTGCCGTCATGGCCCACCCCTCTCTCTCAGATGTTTCTCGCCGAGCGGAAACCTAGTTATCAAAATGTGCGATAAGCGTAATCGACGGTGGCGTCGAGCCGCCCACCCGGTGGTCCCGCGGGACCAGCTGGCTGGGCCGAACTCAGAGCGGGACGGCTGGCGGCAGGGTACCCGTGGCCAGCACGTCGGACCCCACCTGGCGGGTGAGCGCACTGCCTGCTCCGAGGAGTTGGTCCAACACGACCACCCGCATGAAGAAGCGGTGGAACGGGTGCTCGGCGGTGAAACCGATTCCGGCCAGCACCTGCTGGCAGTGCTTGGCCGCCGTGCGCGCCCCTCGTCCCGCCATGCCCTTGGCCATGGCGGCGAGTACCGGGGAGGGCTGCTCCCAGGCAGCGGCCAGCAGGCTGTCCGCCGCCTCGATGGCGATCAGGCTGTCGGCCAGCCGGTGGCGCACAGCTTGGAACATCGCGATCGGCCGCCCGAACTGCACGCGTTCGGTGGCGTGCTGGCGGGCTAGCTCGAGCATCGTCCGCGCCGCGCCGATCAACTCGTGGCTGAGCGCGAGTTGGCCCAGAGCGATCGCCTCGTCCCACAGTGCGGGAGAGATCGGGCTCCACCGGTCGGGCTCGACGTTGCCGCCCACCGCGAGCAGGCCGAGTGCCGGATCGATGCCTTCGATCGGGCGCACCACCAGAGCGGCCACCGGCACCTCGCACGCCACGGAGTCCTCGAGCGTCGTGGCCATGACCAGGGCCTTGCTCTGAGCGGTCAGTGTGGCCGTCCCGAGTCCGGCCACCGCACAACGCCCTGATTCGACGAGGCCGGGCGGCGACCACGTGCGCAGGAGGGGCAGAACGACGGCCGTATCGGGTCCCGCGCCGAGGGCGTCGGCCAGCAGCCACCCGAGCGCGGAGGAGGTGGCGTTGGCTCTGCCCGCGGCGTCGAAGAGGACGGAGACGGCGGCCTGAGGGTCGACGGCCAGCGCATCGCGCCATCCGAGGTCTTCGAGTGCGCGGTCGAGCGCCCCGCCGCTCGCGGTGTCGGTGGCGCGGGTCACGGCGCCCGCGAAGAGCGCGAGCTCCTGGTCCTCCATCAGCGGTCGTCGCCCAGGTCGAGCAGGCGGCGAGCGATGATGTTGCGCTGGATCTCGGAGCTGCCGCCATAGATGGTGGCAGCTCGTGAATAGAGGAACTCGGCGCGCCAGCGTGCGCTGGTCGGATCGTCGGCCAGGGCGACGTCTGCACCCAACCCCTCGGCCGCCAGGTCGAAGACGGCCTGCTCGGCCGCCGCGACGAGGGCCTTGTCAATGGAGGTCTCCGCGCCCAGCGTCTCACCGGCCGCGAGCCGGCGCTGGGTGGCCCGTGAGCGGGCCTTGAAGGCCCAGAGCAGTTCCAAGGTCTCGCCCAGTGCCTTTGGCTCGAGCGCTCCAGGCGGCGCCGTGCCGACCAGTTTCTCCAGCCGACGTTGCATGTAGGCGGCCCGGTGCCAGAGGGCGGTGCTCCGCTCGTAGGGCAGGAGGTTCATGGCGATGGCCCACCCGCCGTCGACCTGGCCGAGCAGCCGATCGTCGGGGATGTGGACCTCGTCGTAGAAGACCTCGGAGAACTCTTCGACGCCGTGCATCGCCTCAATGGGGCGGACCGTGATGCCCGGGCTGTCCATGTCGACGAAGAACACGGTGATGCCGCGATGGGCGGACTCGGGGGTGCCCGTGCGGGTCAGGAGCACGCAACGCGAGGCGAACTGGGCCAGGCTCGTCCAGACCTTCTGCCCGGTCACGCGCCAGCCGTCGTCGCGGCGCGTCGCCCGACACATCAGTGAGCCGAGGTTGCTCCCGGTGCCCGGTTCGGAGAAGCCCTGGCACCAGGTCTCCTGGCCGCTGAGCAACCGGGGCACCATGTCGGCGGCGAGCGCCGGGGGAGCGAAGTCGATCATGGTCGGGGCCAGCACCTCGCTCATGGAGTAGATGCCGGGCTCGACGAACTCCCGTGCGGTCAACTGTTCGCCGAGGTAGGCCCGCAACAGGTTGCTGCCACCCAGCCCGCCCACCCGCTCGGGCCAGCCCAGACGCATGAAGCCGGCGTCGTAGGCGAGGCGCAGGACGCGACGCAGGTGTGCCATCTGCTCGTCCAACGTCCCGAGACCGACGTACGTGGGGGCCAGCTCGGCCGCCTGCGCGTCGAGCCACTCGTCGAGTGCGGCCTTGAACTCGCTGAGCTCCACGACCGGCTCGGACTACCCAGCCGGTTCTTCGGTGGGCACCGGGCGCGTCGGGTCGTGTGGCTTCCCCGAATCCCGGGCGCCGTTGCGGCGTAGGAAGGTCATCTTCCTGGTGCGCAGGCGCCAGCCCTGCTCCGTCTTCCGGTACGTGTCGGTGTACCAGCCGATCCGCATGTCGTGCGTCGTCTGGTCCACGAAGCACAGTGTTTGGGCGCCGGTCCCGCTGTCGCCTTCGAGCTCGAGGACCGGCGTGCCGGTTAGGAAGAGGCCCTTGGGTGCGGCCGCCACCAGAGTCGGAAAGTCCTTGAGGGTGTAGGTCTCACCGAAAGCGCTGTACGTGCCGTCAGGAGTGAAGACGTCGATGACCGCGTCGATGTCGTCTTGGGTCATCCCCACGGCGTAGCGGGCCAAGACCTGCTCGAGCTCCTTGATGTCGGCCAGCCGTGCCTCGTCCACGGCTGTGACGATAACAGCATTCTCAAAATCCGAAATGGGTGGTGTGGCCAGCCCGGACGCGCTGGTGCACTGCGGAAGCGAGATTGCACCAAGTTGTCGCCGCGACCCCCAGGTTGAGGAGAGTCCTGCTCTCACGGAAAGCGAACTCGGTACACTGAGAAAATGTCCACCCCAGAGACCCCTGCGGCCGACAACGGCGCGCCGCTGCGCCGTCGGGACCTGGCCGTTGCCCGCTCCCTCGACTCAGCCCGCGCTCGGAGCGAGGGTCGGGTGCAGCGCTTCCTCGACGCCGGGTTCGAGCTCCTGTCTGCGGCCGACTCGGGCAAGGAGTTCACGGTGCAGGAGGTGGTCGATCGCTCCGGCCAGTCGCTGCGCAGCTTCTACCAGTACTTCGCCGGCAAGCACGAGCTGCTCCTCGCCCTCTTCGACGAGGCCATCCGTTCCACGGCCGACCGCCTCGAGGAACTCGTGTCCAAGGAGTCCACGCCGCTCGGGCGGCTGCACTGCTTCGTGGTCGAGTACTACCGGATGTGCCTGCCCGCACCAAAGGGACGGGGCTCCAAGAACAACCCGACCCCGGTGATGGCGGAGTTCAGCCACGAGTTGCTGACCGGGCATCAGGACGAGGCGGCCCGCGCCTTCGTGCCGCTGGTCTCACTGCTCGAGAAGGTCGTCGCCGACGCGGTCGAAACCGGCGTCGTGAGGGCCGGCCTCGAGCACGAGGACGCGGCAGGGCTCATCCTCTCCACCATCATGTTCAACGCCACCTACGGGTCGACCATCTCGGGTACCAAGCCGCACGACCCGGCGCGAGCCGCCGATGCCATGTGGCAGTTCATCTCGGCCGGCATCCTCGCCCAGTCCGACGCCTGAGCGCCGCGGCGCAGGACCTAGCTTGCCTTGTGCATGGCCGGCACGACCGAAGCCAGGAATTCCCGCGTCCGTTCGGCCGAGGCCTTGATCGCGTCGCGCCCCCTCCGAGCGCGACGATGCGGCAGTTCAGGTCGGTCACCCCAGCCTCGGCGAAGCGTCGCATGCGCTGCTCCATGGCTTCCTCGCTTCCACAGACGAGAACGTCGCCGATCGACTGGGCGTCGCCGTGCTCCATGAGGCGCACGTAGTTGGGTGAGGCCACCACCTCGCTCAGTGTCCGGTTGGTGCGTTCGATGGCCGCCTCCACCTCGTCGTCTCGGCACAGGCACACCGGCACGCCCGCCATGATGCGCGGCGCCGGGCGACCGACGCCCTCGGCCGCCTTGGAGATGGTCGGCACCACGTGCGACGCAATGGTGCGTTCGTCGGCCAACCACAGCACTGTGCCCGCCGAGCGCTCCCCAGCCAGTGTGAGCATCACCGGGCCGAGCGCGGCGATCAGCACCGGCGTGGGCGTGAGGTCCGTGATGTCGAGGGGCTGGTGGATGTCGAAGAGTTCGTTCTGCACCTCGACCATCCCCGGGCCGGCCAGAGCCTGGTCCAGCACGTCGAGATAGCAGCGCATGGTCAGCGCCTGGCGCTCGTACGGCAGGCCCATCATGGCCTTGATGATCCAGTGATGGGACACCCCCAGGCCGAGGGTGAAGCGCCCTTCGCACACGGCCTGGTTGGAGAGGGCCTGCTGGGCCAGCACCACCGGATGGCGCGGCTGGAGCGGCACAATCGACGTGCCGATCTCAATGCGCGACGTCGCCGTCCCCAACAGCGTGACGGCTGTCATCACGTCGATTTCGTCGGGGATCTGCGGCGTCCAGATCGTGTCGAGGCCGGCCTCGTCGGCCCAGCGGGCATCCGCCTGGAGCTTCTCCACCTTTGTGGCGTAGCGCCCGCGGTCAGCGCTCACCTGAAGACCGATCCGCATGGTGCGCGCTCCTTTCTCCTGGGAAACGGCGTTCTCATCAAAGGTATATCGTCCTATCGCTGAACGCTAGGGACAGTTGACACCATTGTGCACTGTCCGTAACATCAGCCCACCTTATCGGCGCCTCTTGGCGCCGGCAGGGCGTGCCGGTGCGCCGTGACGTGAGCGGGAGCGCGGCAGCTGGAGACGTTCGTGGGCGGGGCCGCGCCAGCCGCGGGACCCCGCTCGCCTGGGCAGCGACACGAGTGGGAGGCCGGCAATGCGAAGAAGTGGTCGCAGGTGACTCGAACCGCGGTGGTGACCGGAGGCGGCTCGGGCATGGGGACGGCGATCTGCCATCACCTGGCTCGCCAGGGACGCAAGGTGGCCGTGCTCGACGTCAACGGCGACGCGGCCGAACGTGTGGCCAAAGAGCTCGAAGCCGAGGGCTACGCCGCCCTGGGTGTGTCGGTCGACGTGTCCGACCGCGCCGCCGTCGACGGCGCGCTGGGCCGGGTGCGTCAGTCGCTCGGCCGGGTCGAGATCATGGTGACCAGTGCCGGCATCGAGGGCTTCGTGGACTTCCTCGACATCAGCGTCGAGGACTGGGAGCGCATGCTGGCGGTCAATCTCACCGGTACCTTCCACTGCCTCCAGGCCGCCGTGCCCGACATGATCGAGGCCGGCTGGGGTCGCATCGTCACCATCTCGTCGTCCTCCGCCCAGTCGGGCACCCGCCGCATGTCGCACTACGTTGCATCCAAGGGCGGTGTCATCGCACTGACCAAGGCACTCGCGCTCGATCTGGCGCCCAAGGGGATCACCGTCAACACCATCCCCCCAGGAGTCATCGACACACCGATGATGCGCCGCCCCATTGAGTCGGGCGCCATGGCCAGCATGGATGCCGTGGTGGCTCGGGCCCCGCTCGGGCGCGCCGGCACGCCCGACGACATCGCCGTGGCCTGCGCCTTCCTCTGCTCCGAGGAGGCCGGGTACATCACGGGCCAACAGATCAACGTGAACGGCGGCTGGTATTTGTGAGCGCCCTGACCACGCGCCCGCTCGGAAGCGTGGGCGCAGAAGTCCTCGGGATCCAGGCGGATCGACTGCTGGAGGACGACGAGCTTCCCGCCGCCGCCATGTCCGCCCTGGAGGAAAACGGCGTCCTGGTCTTTCGTGAGCTGCACCTCGACGACGAGGCTCAGGTGGTCTTCTCCAAGAAGCTCGATGACGTGGGCAGGGCCGGGCCGACGCCGACGCCCTCCATCTACAAGGTCACCCTCGACCCCACGAAGACGTCCACGGCCGAGTACCTCAAGGGCACCGTCTTCTGGCATATCGACGGAGCCCAGGACGAGGTGCCGACCAAGGCCACGATACTCAGCGCCCATACCTTGTCCAGCCGCGGCGGTGAGACCGAGTTCGCCAGCACCTATGCCGCCTACGACGGCCTGCACGAGGACGAGAAGGAACGCTTTGCCTCGCTGCGCGTCCTGCACTCGTTCGAGGCCTCGCAGCGGCTGGTCAACCCGGACCCCAGTCCCGACGAGCTGGCCAAGTGGCGTCAGAGGCCCGACCGCGAGCACCCGCTGGTCTGGCAGCACCGGTCAGGCCGGCGCTCGCTGGTCATCGGCGCCTCGGCCGACCACATCGTCGACATGGATCTCGAGGACGGTCGGGCCCTGCTGGCCGACCTCTTGGCCCGGGCCACGGCGCAGGACCGTGTCTACCGTCACGAGTGGACGCTCGGCGATCTGATCATCTGGGACAACACCGGTGTCATGCACCGGGTCCAGCCGTACGACGCCTCGTCCGCCCGCGAGATGCACCGGACGACGATGCGTGGCGACGAGCCCATCCAGTGAGCCGAGCGCAGACAACTCGATTGCAAATGACACGATGTGAAGCGACAAGGAGCCAAGCGTGAGCGACGTGACCATCCTGCGGGCCGACCGGTGGTGCGACGTCGAGGCCGGAACCGTGCGCTCGCCCGCCGTCGTGGTCGTCGACGGCAACACCATCGTGGCCGTCAACCCCACCGAGGTCCCGAGCCCGGCCACAGAGGTGGACCTGGGCGACGTCACGCTTCTGCCCGGACTGATGGACATGGAGCTCAACATGCTCATCGGGGGGCCCGGCGGTCCCGACGGCTTACCCGATCCCATGCACGGGGTGAAGGACTCGCCGGTGTACCGGACGCTGCGCGGCGCCGTGAACTGCGGGACCACGCTGATGGCCGGCTTCACCACCTGCCGCAACCTGGGTCTCATGGTGTACACGGCCGGCTTCCTGCTCGACGTCGACCTCATGAAGGCCGTCGACAACGGATGGTTCCCCGGCCCGCGCATCTTCCCGGCCGGACACGCCATCACCCCGACCGGCGGCCACCTCGATCCGACCATGTTCCAGGGGCTGGCGCCCGGGATCATGCCGCAGAGCGTGGAGCAGGGCATCGCCAACGGCGTGCCCGAGGTGCGCAAGGCCGTGCGCTACCAGATCAAGTACGGAGCCAAGCTGATCAAGATCTCGGCTTCGGGGGGCGTGATGTCCTTCAGTTCCGCGGCGGGATGCCAGCAGTACTCCGACGAGGAGCTTGACGCCATCGTCGACGAGGCCCACCGCAACGGCCTGCTCGTGGCGGCGCACGCCCACGGCGACTCAGGGATCCGGGCCTGCATCCGGGCGGGCGTCGACTGTATCGAGCACGGCTCGCTGGCCACCGACGACACGGTGCAGCTCATGGCGAAGTCGGGCACGTTCCTCGTCGGCACCACCGCGCTGGCCGACCACATGGCGGTCGACCGCATCCATCCGATCCTCCAGAAGAAGGCGGCCGAGATCTTCCCCCAGGCCCGCCGCATGTTCGGCCGGGCCCTGGAGGCCGGGGTGAAGATCGCCTGCGGCTCCGATGCGCCGGCCATCCCGCACGGGACCCAGGCCGACGAGCTCGTCTCCATGTGCGACCGCGGCATGACGCCCATGCAGGCGCTCCAGGCTGCAACCATCACGAGCGCGGCGTTGATCGAGCACGAGCACGACCTGGGCCGGCTGGCCCCGGGGTACCTGGCCGACATCGTCGCCGTGCCCGGCGATCCCTCCGAGGACATCACCGTGACCAAGGACGTGCGCTTCGTGATGAAGGACGGCCACATCTACAAGGGCGTCTGAACCGGAGGCCCGCGCGGCCAGCCGCACCGACCGAAGAGGAGCGCATCATGCCCGAGAACGACCAGCCGGGCGCGGCCCAGGCCACGCGCCGCGCCATCCTGGGCGACGCCTACGTCGATGCCCAGTCCGCCGATTCGAACCCGGTCATGGGTGAGTTCTCCGACTACGTCACGTCCATGGCCTGGGGCGTCTGGGCCCGTGCCGGTGCGCTCAGTCCGCGGGACCGCAGCCTTCTCGTCCTGGCCATGACCGCGGCGTTGGGCCGAATGGAGGAGTTCCGCCTGCACGCCTCGGCCAAGGACCGCACCGGGGTCACTGACGCCGAGTTGGACGAGCTTCTCTTCCAGGTGGCGGCCTACTGCGGGGCGCCCGCCGGTAACGCGGCCAAGCGCGCCCTGCTCTCCGTCCGAGCCGAGCAGGCCGGGAGCTGACGATGGCCGCCGTCGGCGTGGTGGGCCTGGGCAACATGGGCAGCGTGCTCGCGGCCAACCTGGTGGCGTCGGGCCATGACGTCTTGACCTACGACGTGGCCGGCGACGGGCGGAACCCTGCCGGGGCGCGCTTCGCCGGGTCGGTCGACCAGGTGGCGACACACGCCGCCACCGTCGTGTGCAGCCTGCCCGACGGGTCCATGTCGTTTCAGGTCGCCGAGGCGCTCGTGGCGGCCGCCGATCGTCGCACCACCCACGTGGTGGACACGTCGACCATCGGGGTGGTCGCCGCCCGCGAGGTCGACGGACTCTTGGCGGCGGCCGGACTCGGCTACGTCGACGCCCCCGTCTCCGGCGGCGTGGCCGGTGCCCGGGCGCGCACGCTCAACGTGATGTACGCCGCCTCCGACGAGGCCTGCCATGCCGTCGAAGCTGTGCTGGCCGGCTTGAGCGACCGCCGGCGCCGGGTCGGCGAGCGTCCCGGGATGGCTCAGGCGCTGAAGCTGGCCAACAACTTTCTCTCGGCCACCACCCTGGCGGCGACCAGCGAGGCCGTGGCCTTCGGGGTCTCTGTTGGCCTCGACCTGGCCACCATGGTCGAGGTGCTCGACGGGTCGAGTGGCCAAAGCGCGGCCACCCGCGACAAGTTCCCCAATCACGTCGTGACCGGCCGCTACGCCGCCGGCTTCGCCAACACGCTGATGGCCAAGGATCTCGCCCTGTACCTGGGCGCTGTCGAGAGCCAGGGGGCACCTTCGGTCATCGGCCCCGTCACGGCGAAGCTCTGGGAGCGCTTTGCGGCCGACGATCCGGGGGCCGACTTCACCCGGATCTACCCCTTCGTCGAGGGGTCCTGACCCAGTGCGTTGACTGGCCGCGGAAACGGGTGCTAAGCAGTCGCACAGCATCGCGCTGAGCAGCTGCTCAGCGCACGTGGTGCAGAACGGAGCTGTGATGACCGACTACGACTCAGTCGATTTCTTCGCGGACGCATCCCTACTCGAGGACCCCTATCCCTACTTCGAGCACCTGCGCTCCCAGTGCCCCGTCCTGCCGACGAACCCGCACGGCGTGGTGGCGGTATCGGGCTACGAGGAGGCCTCGGAGATCTACCTCAACCCCGAGACGTTCTCGTCGTGCAACTCGGTCGTCGGGCCCTTCGCGTCGTTTCCCGTGCCCCTCGAGGGCGACGACGTCGGCGAGACCATCGACACCTACCGGGACCAGCTGCCCATGTACGAGCACATGGTCACCATGGACGCTCCCATGCACACGCAGGAACGGGCGCTCATCATGCGCATCCTCACACCGAAGCGGCTGAAGGAGAACGAAGCGTTCATGTGGCGGCTGGCCGACCGCCAGATCGACGAGTTCGTGGCCGACGGTCGTTGCGAGTTCATCAAGGCCTACACGCAGCCCTTTGCCATGCTGGTCGTGGCCGACGTGCTCGGCGTTCCCGAGTCGGATCACGAGCAGTTCCGCCAGGGTTTCGGCCTCAGCTCCAGCCCGGGCAAGTTGGGCAGCGGGAGCAAGGGCATGTCGAGCAACGCGCTCAGCTGGTTGGACGATTGGTTTACCACGTATATCGAGGAGCGGCGCCACCAGCCCCGTGTCGACGTCTTGACCGACCTGGCGCTCGGAACGTATCCCGACGGGTCGACGCCCGATGTCAGCTCAGTGGTGCGGACAGCCACCTTCCTCTTTGCCGCAGGGCAGGAGACGACGGCCCGCCTGCTCGCCGTCGGCCTCAAGTACCTCTGCGAGTACCCCGAGCTCCAGGATGAGCTGCGGGCTCATCGCGAGCGGATCCCCGGCTTCATCGAAGAAGCACTCCGCATCGAGAGCCCGGTCAAGGCCGATTTCCGCCTGGCCCGTCGGAACACCAGCGTGGGCGGAGTCGACATCGCGGCGGGGACACCGGTGATGCTGCTCAACGGTGCGGCCAATCGCGATCCTCGTTTGTTCGAGTGCCCCGACGAGTTCCGGATCGACCGCGAGAATTCCAAGGTCCACATCGCCTTCGGGCGTGGTCCCCACGCCTGCCCGGGGGGACCCTTGGCCCGAGTGGAAGGTCGGGTGAGCATCGAACGGATCCTCGACCGCATGCGTGACATCCGTCTTTCCGAGGAGCACCACGGCCCAGCCGGGGACCGTCGCTTCGAGTACGAGCCGACCTGGGTCCTGCGTGGGTTGCATGAGCTGCACATCGAGTTCACCCCGGCAGAGGTGACCGCATGAGTGGCCGAGTCGCCGTCGTGACCGGCGCCGCCTCAGGGATCGGGCTCGGCATTGCCACGCGCCTGGCTGGGGACGGGCACGCCGTGGCGCTGCTCGACCTCGATGGCCCGGCGGTCGAGAAGGCCGCCTCGGAACTGTCGGGAGCAGGGCACAAGACCTTTGGCTACCAAGCGGACGTGGCCGACCGGGGTGAGGTCGAACGGGCCTACGACTCGGTCCGCCGGGATCTGGGCCCGATCACCATCGTCGTGACCAGCGCCGGCATCGAGGCATTCGAGCCGGTGACCGAGATCACGCCCGAGAAGTGGGACCGCCTCATCGCGGTCAACCTCACCGGCACCTTCACCTGTGTCCAGCTTGCCGTGCCGGACATGATCGAAGCGGGCTGGGGGCGCATCGTCACCATCTCCTCGTCGAGTGCCCAATCTGGTGCGCCCAACATGGCGCACTACGTCGCGTCGAAGGGGGGAGTCATCGGACTGACCAAGGCCTTCGCCCGAGAGCTGGCAGACCGGCACATCACGGCCAATACCATTCCGCCGACCATCGTGGATACGCCGATGGCCAGAAAGGGAGTGGCTGAGGGGCACGTGCCGAGTGTCGAGATCATGAGTCGCATGGTGCCGCTGGGTCGGGCCGGCACACCCGACGACATCGCGGGCGCCTGTTCCTATCTGTGCTCTGAAGACGGCAGCTACGTCACCGGGCAGGTCATCGGGGTCAACGGGGGGATGTACATCTGAGCACCTCGGCCCGAAGCGAGCGAGCTCCGAGCACGTCGACCGACCGCCGCCAGGAGGCCGGTCGACGCTTGGGCACCGAGACGTCGAAGACCCGGGCTGCACTCCTCGACGCCGCGGAGCGGCTGATGCTCCAAGAGGGGTACGCCGCCGTGACTTCGCGGCGGGTGGCCGCGGCCGCCGGCCTGAAACCGCAGCTGGTGCACTACTACTTCCGCACCATGGACGACCTCTTCCTGGCGCTCTATCGAAGTCGAGCCGAGCTGGGATTCGAACTGCACGCCCAGGCCGCGGCGTCCGACCAGCCGCTGTGGGCCTACTGGGATCTGAGCCAGGACCCCAGGGGTACCAGGCTGACCATGGAATTCATCGCCCTGGCCAATCATCGCAAGGAGATCCGTGCCGAAATCACCGAGTCGGCCGAACGGTTCCGGGCCGATGAGCTCAAGGGGATCGAGGTCGCGTTCAGCCGCTATGCCGTCGACCAGGAGCGATATCCGCCGCTGCTGTGCACGGTTCTCATGACCGCCATCTCCCAGTTCTTGGTGATCGAGCACGAGATCTTGGGGATGACGACGGGACACGCCGCCACCGTGACGTTCGTGGAGGGCCTGCTGACTGAGCTGGAAGGACCGCGGCTCCGCCGGGCCAGTCGAAAGACCGGCGAACCGGCTCCTGCCGCCGTGCCCTAGCATCGAGAACCCGCGGACCGACCGCCGAGGAGGAGGGAGTCTCCATGCGAGTTGTCGTCGACTTCGACCTGTGCGAGAGCAATGCGCTCTGCATGGCGGCTGCACCCGAGGTCTTCGAAGTCCGTGACGACGACTTCCTCTACGTGCTCGACGAGAACCCTCCCGAGGAACTCCGCGAGAAGGTCATGGCGGCGGTCCGCAGCTGCCCCAAGAACGCCATCTCGGTCGAAGACTGAGCCCGCCCGCCGAACCCGTTGCGCAGGCCGGCGGGCGGGCGTCGGTCAGTTCTGAACGGTGGTGGTTCCCGGAAGGTCCGTGCCGCAGGTCGGCGTGGTCGATGCCGGGACGAATCCATTCTTCTCGGCGATCATGTACCAGCCGCACGACTTCGGCAGGTCCTTTCCGAAGTCGTTTGTGTAGTTGATCGTCTCGGGCAGCAGGCCGTTGCCGTTGTAGCTCTTGAGGTGACGCAGGTCGCTGATGACGGCGGAGCGTGTCGGGTTCTTCCCGGCCAGCTCCAGGCCCTTGATCATCAGGTCGGCGCCCAGCCACGACTCGTACTGGCTGAAGGTGGGGAAGTCGCTCGACTTGAAGTGCTCGTACTTCTCCAGAGCCGTTTGCATCTGCTTCGTCCCGGAGTTGGGAATGTCAAAGGGGCGGAAGGTGGTGTCGAAGAACCCACCCTGGACTGCAGACCAGGACGGCGAACCGATCACCGCCGGGTCGTAGCCGGTCGGGAAGACCATGACTTTGGGCTTGACCCCTGCCTGCTTGAGCGACGACGCCAGAGCGTCGTTCGAGTTGTCGTCGAGACCGGCGTAGTAGGCGTTGCAGCCCTTCTGCTTGGCCACGAGGGCGGGTGTCGACATCTGGACGGAACCGAAGGGAATCGACGTGTCGAGCACCCCGACTTTCCCCCCGGCGTGCTGGAAGGAATCGGCCGTTCCGATGGCGGACCGGGCCGACGAGGGAGAGATGCCGTAGCCGTAGGAGCAGACCACGGTGCCTCCGTGCGCTTTCAAGAAGCTGCCGATGGCGGTGTTGACCGGGTACTTCGGGTCAAGGCTGCCCACGTCGGAGGCAAACATGTTGGTGAAGGGCTGGGTACCCCACTCGGGGCCGTCGAAGAACCCCCCGGTGACCGGGACGCCCTGCTCCTGCGGGTACTTGTCGGCCTCGAAGAACAACGGGCTGGTCGAGACGATGCCGAAGGCACCCTTGGAGAGCGCCGACTGGACCGCCGTCACCACCTCCGTCGGGCTGGTCTGGTCGTCGAGGACCAAGCCAACGATCTTGTGGCCGTTCACCCCGCCCTCGGCGTTCTGCATCGCAATCCGCGCGTCGAACCCGACCGGGGCGTTGCTGAACTCGGACGAGCCGGGTCCGGTGAGCGAGGTGATCATGGCGATGGTGATGGGCGCCTCAGAGGTGGAGGCCCCAGCCACCGTGGTCGTTGCCGTCGTCGCCACCAGGGTCATGAGCCCCGATGTCGCGGTGACCATCGCCAGTCCCGCCAAGCCCAGGCGGCCGAAAGGCCGGCTCGAGCGTTTACCCATGGTGTTGTCCTCCCCAAGAAACCACCGGGCATCCGCCGGTGTGTGAACACAAACAAATACACGCCCGTGGCGCACAATGCAGGTCAGCTGGCCGCAAATGCAGGTCAGGCCGCTGCGACCTGCAGCAACGCGTCAGCCGTGCGCGCCGGCTCGGTGATCATCAGGTCGTGGCCCGTGTCAATTTCAAACAGCCGCCCGTCCGCTCGGGCCCGGTCCATAAGGGTCTTGTCCCGGGTCGCCACCGTGGAGGTGCAGACGATGTGGTACTGCGGGATCGCCCAAAGAGCATCCTCATTTTGCAGTGTCAGTGGCTGCTCGAAGCATTTCCACGGGTGGCCCGTCAGGCGCTCGGCCATCCAGGCCAGGTCGTCCGGATCGGTGACGCCATAGAGGAGGCCCGCATCGGGGGCGGGAAGCAGGACGAGCTCAATGCCCCCGACGACCTGACCCATCGGCCGGACGGCGTTGATCACCGGGCCGGCCACGTCCACCAGGGACTCGCCGTTGCGCGGGGTGGCGGCGTCGAGGAAGACCAGCTTTCCGACTCGGTCGGCCGCCTTGTCGGCGGCGCCGGTGATCACCATGCCGCCGTAGCTGTGGCCGACCAGGATCACATCGCGCAGGTCCTCGTAGTGCAGCACCGCGGCGACGTCCTCGGCGTGCATGGCCAGGTCGATCGCATCGGTCAGAAGGCCCGAGCGCTCACCGAGCCCCGACAGCGTCGGCGTGTAGACCCGGTGGCCCTCGGCCTGGAGGAGCGGGGTCACTCGCTGGTAGCACCAGCCACCGTGTCCGCCCCCATGGACCAGCACGTAGGTCGCCACTGCGTCAGACCTCCTTGTCAGGGCACTCCTCGGGATGGAGCGGAATCGCCGGTCACGGTAGCCGGGATGGTGGAGCTCCCCTCTGGTGCGGCGCTCTTCTGTCCCCTGACCCTCAGGTCGGGGGAGAACCTGGGCTCACGAGACCGTTGTCTCGCACAAGTCGGCTCCCGCCGCGTGGTCGGCATAGGCGGCCCGGATGGCCGCCGCGTCGACGGAGCTGTCCGGTTCGACTGTCTCGCCCCGGCCCAACTGCCACGCCTGGGCCAGGGCGTCCACCTCGCCGCCGAGGCTGACCGCGGCGGCCTGGACGGCGGCACCCGCGGCCACCAGTTCACCCTCGGTCGGCACGACGACCACCCGAGCCGTGAGGTCCGCCACGACACGGCGGTAGGCCGCGCTGCGGGCGGCGCCGCCAACGAGAAAGACCCGCCCGTCGGTCGGACCGAGCGCGTCCGCACCTGCCAACAGGTTGCACACCACCCCCTCGACAGCGGCCCTGGCCACCTGCTGCGGTGTCACATCGCTGCGGAGACCGATCAGCCTGCCGGAGTCGTCGGGACGGTTCGGTGTTCGTTCACCGTCGAAGTACGGCACGAGCACGAGTCCTCCGGCGCCGGGAGGTGCGTCGAGGGCCAGCGCATCGAAGCGCTCGTGGTCGGCGCCCAAGAGTCGAGCCACTGCATCCGTCACTTTGGTCGCGTTCATCGTGCAGACCAGTGGGAGGAACCTCCCCGTGGCATCGGCGAAGCCTGCGACTGTGCCCGAAGAATCCGCCGATGCGTGATCGCTCACCGTGAACGCGGTGCCGCTGGTGCCCAGGCTGAGCACGAGGTCGCCGGGCCGCAACCCGAGCCCCAGTGCCGCGGCCATGTTGTCGCCCGTGCCGGGGGCCACGACCGCTCCCGTCCCGGCCCATTCCCCGGCGGCTGCGAAGGGAGCAAGCACTTCAGGGAGCGCGGGTTCCCAGTCGACGGTGTCGTCCACCAGGCTCAGGAGCTCGAGGCAGTAGTGGTCCCGCGCGGGTGACCAATACCCCGTCCCAGAGGCGTCGCCCCGATCCGTCGTGCGCCGCCCGGTGAGGCGGTAGGACAGCCAATCGTGGGGGAGCAGCACTGCGGCAACGCGACGGAAGAGATCTGGCTCGCAGCGCTTGAGCCATCGCAGCTTGGTGATCGTAAAACTGGGCACCGGCACACTGCCGCAGCGAGCGGCCCAGCCGGCGGCGCCTCCGGGCAGAGAGCGGATCAGCTCCGCAGCATCGGGAGCCGACTCGGTGTCGTTCCAGAGTTTGGCCGGTCGCAGCACCTCCCCGTTCGAGCCAGTGACCACGAGCCCGTGCTGTTGCGCCGCAACGGCGATGACCTCGATCCGCCGCGCGTCGGGTACACCGGCCTGCGCGCAGGCGGCGTTGAAGGCGTGTTCCCAGTCCTCGGTTCGTTGTTCGCTGCGCGGCGGCGACGTGGACGGATGGGAGGCTCGCCCCGCGGCAACCACCGCGCCCGTCTCAAGTTCGCGTACTTGGACCTTGCACGCCGTCGTGGACGAGTCAACCCCGACCACGAACGGCATCAGCGCACCCCGAGCAGCAGTTCCGTGACCAGCTGGTCGAGGCGCTCGTGCCCGTAGCCCTGGGCCGCCAACGCGGCCTCGTCCTCCTGCCCCGAGAGGATCCCGGCCAGGCCGTCCGGTCCGACCGTCGGCTCGCGCAGTGCATCCGCCTTCGCCGTGCGCAGGGCCTCCTGGATTTCGGCATCCTCATGGAAGCGACGGGCCTTCTCGGCCAGGACGAGATAGGTGCGCATGCAGCCGCGTGCGAAATCCCAGACGCCCTCAGCGTCCTCCGTGCGGTAGGGATGAGCGTCGAAGTGACGCATCCCGGTCCACCCCGAGTCCTCGAGCAACTGCACGGTGTAGAAGGCGTCGCGGATCCCCTCTGAGCCGAATCGGAAGTCCTGGTCGAACTTGCCGATCCGCTGCGCATTGAGGTCGATATGGAACAGCTTGTCGTGCCACAGGGTCTGGGCGACGGCGTGCGAGAACGACAGTCCGCTCATCGTTTCGTGTGCGAACTCCGGGTTGAGCCCAACCATGTCCGGCCACTCGAGCTCACCGACGAAGGCCAGCGCGTGGCCCACCGTCGGCAGGAGGATGTCGCCCCTTGGCTCGTTCGGCTTTGGCTCCAGGGCGATGCGCAGGCCGAGGCCGCGTGCGCGGATGTGCTCGCAGCAGAGGTCAACTGCCTCTTTGTAGCGGTCGAGCGCGGCCCACACGTCCTTGGCCGCGTCGGCCTCGACACCTTCACGGCCACCCCACAGCACGAAGACCTGAGCTCCGAATTCGGCTCCCAGCTCCATGGCCTCACACGCCTTGCGGACGGCGAACCGGCGAACAGCGGGATCGTTCGCCGTGAACGCGCCCTCTTTGAAGACGGGACGCCAGAAGAGGTTGGTCGTCACCATCGGAACCTTGAGGCCCGACTCGCTGAGCGCGGCATGGAATCGCTTGAGCACGGTGCCGCGCTCAGTGGGTGTGGCGTCGTAGGGCACGAGGTCGTTGTCGTGGAAAGACACGCCGTATGCCCCGAGGTCGGCCAACCGGTGCACCGTCTCGACCGGATCGAGATCTGCGCGGACCACGTTGCCGAACGGATCACGCCCTGGGTTCCCCACGGTCCACAGTCCAAAAGTGAAATGGTGCTCGGGTCGTGGCGTCTCGTCATCCGACATATCGGCTCCTCTTTCGTCTGGTCGGCGGCGGGTCGGTTGGTAACGAACACCGGCCACTCCCGAAGACTGCAACGTGTTCGAGCCCCCAGGGTTGACGCACCGTCGTTTCCGTTTGCTCGACAATGGACACTTCCACGTCGAGGAACGGCTGGGAGGCGGCGTGCCACGTCCCGCCATCTGAAGGGTCCGGAAGGAAGGGACGGTCACGGTGGAGCACAACTGCAAAGCTTGCAGAGCCCCCTCGAGCGTGCCAGGACGGGTCACCACGGCAGAAAATTCTCACATGTGTAAGAATCTTGGCCATCGGGACAAGCAAGCGCACGTCGCCGGGCTGAGAGAGCCGTTGCCGGATCGCGGCGAGTCAGGGGAGGGCCGTGCGAGCGACACGCAGAATGGCGGCCAACGCGGCCTGTTCTCGCGCTGTACAGGCCTGCGCGCCTGGCTCGAACCAGCGTTCCAGCCCATTTCACTCCGGCGGAGCAGGAGCCCATGCGGCGAGGCGGGACGCTGGGTCCGCCATCCTGAGAACCCGCATGACGCGGAAGAAGAATCCCCCTATCATGCGTGCTCGGTGTATGGCTCGGACCCTCCGGACGTTCGCGGCCTGACGATGGGGTGGGGGCAGTGGTGAGCGAAATTCCGGCATCGGGGTCGCCCGTTGCGTCGCAGGGTGGCACGGACAGCGCAGCGGATCTGGCCCGCCTCTTGGCCGACTCGTCCGAGGAGCGACAGAGCGCTGCCCAGGCCGCGGAGGAGATTCTGCTTCCCGAGGACCTGCTGCCGGGAACAAGGGAGGAACACACCTCGCTGCGCGAGGGCCTGCGCAAGTCCGGGAGCACCACCTTCATCGTCCTCGCCATCATCGTCGCCCTCGACAACCTGCAGAGTTCCGGGTTGGCGGTGTTGGCGCCCAACATCCGCTCCTCGTTCCACGTGAGCTCGGGCGTCGTTGTGTTCGTCGCCGGCGTGTCGGGCGGGTTCCTCGTCCTGGGCATCCTCCCCATGGGCTGGTTGGCCGATCGCTACCGCCGAGGTCCGATCGTCGGCATTGCGACACTCATCTTCGGCTGCATGATCTTCCTGACCGGCCTGGCCACGAACATCTTTCTGTTCTTCTGCGCCCGCTTCGGGGCCGGGGTCTCGCAAGCTTCCACCTACACGGTGCACGGATCGCTTCTCGCCGATACCTACCCGATCAGCCTGCGCGGCCGGATCGGGTCGGCCATGGGCATTGCCACCGGGATCGCCACCGCGCTCAGCCCGATCCTGGTCGGCTCGATCGCCACCGCCATAGGCGGCTCGAACGGGTGGCGTTGGGCCTTCTACATCCTTTCCGTCCCCATCGTCCTCGTCGCCGTGATCTCGTTCAAGCTGCGCGA
Organism: uncultured Acidimicrobiaceae bacterium; assembly: GCA_963840435.1. Classification (GTDB taxonomy): domain Bacteria; phylum Actinomycetota; class Acidimicrobiia; order Acidimicrobiales; family RAAP-2; genus Bog-473. Next base: position 225,270 of record CAWIYY010000012.1, read on the forward strand.
GCCTCCCAGGGGGCAGCACGAGAAACTCGATGTGCTGGGTGAGGTCATTCAGGACACGCAGCCCGTCCCTCCGTCCCTGGAGGCCGCGTTCGCCCGCATCATGCGGATCCGGACGATGAAGATGTGCCTGATCGCGTTCTCCGCCCTTGGCTTCGGCCTGTTCACCCAGCCGGTGCTGGGCAACCTCTTCCTGCAGCAGCAATTTGGGCTGGACGCCTTTCGCCGCGGCTTGATCGGCACCATCGGCAGCATCGGCGTCCTCGCCGCGCTGCCGTTCGTGGGCCGCTACTACGACCGTCTGTACCACCGCGACCCCGGCCAAGCGCTGGCCCTCATCGCCAAACTGCTCCTTCCCGTTGCGGTGATCGTGCCCATCCAGTACTTCATGCCCGATGCCGTCCTGTGGGCCGCCTTCAGCGTCCTGGCCACCGCGCTCTCCATCAGCGCGTTCTCCATGGTGGGTCCGGTGATCACTTCGGTGGCGCCGTACCACCTTCGTGGCATGACCGGCGCCGTGGCGGCGATCTATCTCTTCTTCATCGGCGCCACCGGCGGAGCGGTGCTTTCAGCCGGCCTCGACCAGGCTTTCGGGCCGCGCACCGCCGTGCTGATCGTCGTGATCCCGACAACGATCATCGGCGGCTTCATGATCCTCCGCGGCTCTCACTACATCCGTAATGACCTCTCGCTGATCGTGGTCGAGCTCCAGGAGGAGCTGGAGGAACACAAGCGGCAGGCCGCTGATCCGGACGCCATCCCGGTCCTCCAACTCAACAACGTCGACTTCAGCTACGGGCACGTCCAGGTGCTCTTCGGCGTCGGCTTCGAGGTGCGTCGAGGCGAGGTGCTGGCCCTGCTGGGCACCAACGGTGCCGGTAAGTCGACTGCGCTGCGCATAGCGGCTGGACTCGGCACGTGCGACCGCGGCGTGGTACGTCTCAACGGTCGCACAGTGACCTACGCCACGCCGGAGCAGCGCTCGCGCCTGGGCATTCACCTCCTGCCCGGCGGCCGCGGCGTGTTCGGGGAGATGACCATCACCGAGAACCTGGAGATGGGCGGGTTCGCCTACCGGGGTGACCGGGCTGACCTCCGCCGCCGCATGGAGCGCGTTCTCGCGATGTTCCCGGCGCTCGACGAGGCGCGGGGCAGGCGGGCCGACACGCTTTCGGGTGGCCAGCAGCAGATGCTCGCCCTGGCCATTGCCCTCCTCCATGATCCCGAGGTCCTCATGATCGACGAGCTTTCGCTCGGTCTGGCGCCCATCGTCGTGCAGGAGCTCATCGAGGTGGTCGAGCGCCTCAAGGGCGAGGGCGTGACTATGATCATCGTCGAGCAGTCGCTCAACGTCGCGGCGGCGATCGCGGACCGTGCCGTCTTCATGGAGAAGGGACAGGTCCGCTTCGAGGGTCCGATCGCCCAGCTCGTCGAGCGCAATGATCTGGCCCGCGCGGTCTTCCTGGGCGGGGAGGTGCCGGCCTGATGCTGGCCGTCGGGTGGGTCAACTCGCAGATCGTCTTCGACGGGATCATTCAGGGGCTGGCGATCGCCGTCATTGCCGTCGGGGTGGTGTTGATCTACCGCGCCACCAGGATCATCAACTTCGCCGTCGGCAACATGGGCGTGGTCGGCGCGGTCCTGCTCTCCCTTCTCGTCCTCCAGTACGGCGTCCCTTTCTGGATCGCCCTGGTGATCGCGCTGCTGGTTGGCCTCGTCTTCGGTGCAGCCGTGGAGATGACGGTCATCCGCCGACTGAAGAACGCGCCGCGCGTCGTTGTCCTTGTCTCCACCATCGGTATCGCCGGTCTCGCTCAAGCCATCGCCATCGAGATTCCGCAGCCCTCTGATGCCAGTGCGCACTTCCCGAGCGCCATCAACGGCTCGTGGACTCTGGCCGGAGTCAGCATCCGCGGTGCCGACCTCGGGGTGCTCATCCTCGTTCCGGTGAGCGTGATCCTTCTCATCTGGTTTCTCGACCGCACCATGATCGGCAAGACCGTCAAGGCGTCCGCTACCAACCCGTCGCTTGCCCGGCTCTCCGCCATTTCGCCCAAGCTCGTCTCCACCATGGTCTGGGCGCTCGCCGCCCTGCTCTCCACGCTCTCGGTCATCCTCATCGCCGGCGAGTCATCGACGGCGGCGGGCCTGGCCACCTTGGGTCCCCAGACCCTGTCGGAGGCCTTGGCGGCGGCCGTGATCGCAGGGATGCGGTCGTTCCGGGTTGCGGTCATCGCCGCTGTGGTCATCGGCGTCCTGCAGAGCCTGCTCACCTACAACTTCCTGGCCGTGCCGGGCATCACCGACCTCTTGCTCTTCATCGCTGTCTTCGTCGCCGTGATTTTCGCCAGGCGCGAGGGCGGTGAAGAGCAGGCCTTCGCCTTCAGTCCGAGAGCACACCCCATTCCCGAACGCCTTCGCTCCTTCTGGTGGGCTCGCAATATCGACAAGGGCGGCATTTTGTTGCTCGGTTTCCTGGCCGTGCTTCTGCCCATCGTGGTGACCGAGCCGTCCCGCCAGCAGCTCTACACCGCCGTGCTGGCCTTCGCGATCTGCGCGTCGTCGCTGACGGTCTTGACCGGGTGGCTGGGGCAATTGTCGCTCGGGCAGATGGCGTTCGCGGGGCTGGCTGCCTTGTTCGGGGCTCGACTTGTCACCGAAGGGGTCCCATTCTGGCTGGCCATCGTCATCACGACCGTGGCCTCCGCCTTGCTCGCGCTGGGAATCGGTATCGGCTCGCTGCGCGTCCGCGGTCTGTACCTGGCCGTCGTGACCTTCGTGTTCGCGCTGGCGGCAGAGCAGTACTTCTATTTCCTTCCGTTCTTCTCCGGAGAGTCGCCCGACGGCGCCAATGTCCCCTTCGTTCCGGGACACCTCTGGTTCCTTTCCTTCCCTGGACAGCGCACCTACTACTACGTGGTGCTGGCCATCTTGGGGTTGGTCCTGGTCGTTCTGAGCAGGTTCCGCGACAGCGGTGTTGGCCGGACAATCAAAGCGGTGCGCGACAACGAGATCTCGGCCGCCGCCTACAGCGTGCCCACCGTGCGGGTGAAGTTGCAGGCCTTCACCATGGCCGGCGCGTTGGCCGGGCTCGGCGGCGCGCTGCTGGCCGGGGCGTTCGCCAACATCGCCTTCACCGAGAACTTCTTCTTGGTGAACGACTCCCTGAACCTGGTAGCCATGGTTGTCATCGGTGGCATGGGCTCGGTGTCGGGCGCGGTGATCGGTGCCATCTTCGTCATCGGGATTCCAGCCATCGCGCCCAACAACGAACTGGTTGGGCTCCTCTCCTCCAGCCTCGGCTTGCTGGTGGTGCTGCTGTATTTCCCCCGCGGGCTCAACCAGATCACCTACGCCGTGCGCGACTCCATCCTCTCCTGGGCCGATCGCCGGATGGGCGATCGCAAGGAGCCCACACGTCCGACCCATCCGGCGACCGTGCGCCGGCCGGCGGCAGAGGTGGCTGTCGCAGAAGGCCCCGTGCTCGGGGTGTCCGACCTCAGCGTGCACTTCGGCGGAATCGCTGCTGTCGACAAGGCGACGCTCCACGTAGGGAGCGGCGAGATCGTCGGACTGATCGGGGCCAACGGTGCGGGCAAATCGACACTCATGAACGCCGTGGGTGGATTCGTCAGTTCTGCGGGTTCGGTTACCCTCCTCGGAGAGGAGGTCTCGGGCAAGTCGGCGGGCTACCGAGCCTCGCTCGGGCTCGGGCGGACCTTCCAGGCCGCCACGCTCTTTCCCGAGCTCACCGTCAACGAGACCCTGCTCGTGGCGCTCGAGGCGAAGGGCCGAGCCGGCTTGTTCGCGACCGCGCTCGGCCTGCCTGCCGCACGTCGTCAGCGCCGCGCCTCGCTGGCCGAGGTGGGCGACCTCATCGACTTCCTCGGACTGAGTCGATACCGGGATCACTACATCAGCGACCTCTCGACCGGTACCCGCCGCGTGGTCGAGCTCGCCGGGTTGTTGGCGCGAAACGCCAAGGTCCTCTGTCTCGACGAACCGACCGCTGGTCTGGCTCAGCGCGAGACCGAGGCCTTCGGGCCGCTGATCACGACCATTCAAAAGGAGCTGGCGGCGTCGGTGCTCCTCATCGAGCACGACATGCCTCTGATCATGGGCATCTCTCAGCGCGTGTACTGCCTCGAGGCTGGCCGCGTCATTGCCGAGGGTGCTCCGGCCGAGGTGCGCAACGACCCCAAGGTCATTGCCAGCTACCTCGGCACCGACGAGCGGGCCATCGTGCGCAGTGGCGACGTGGCCGCCCCGCTGCCCGGCTGACCCGCTCACCTCGGTCCCTCGTGCATTCGTCCTGGCCAGGTGCCAGAGTTGTCCCTGACTCCGGTGTCAGCATAATATTGACGTCGAAGTTGAAAACACCCTTGAACGGCCGATCTCCCGGAGGTGTGCCATGACCAAGCCGATAGTCGACTTCCCGGTCTTCGACGCGGACAATCACATGTACGAGAACACCGAGGCATTCACCAAGTTCTTGCCCAAGGAGTACGAGGGGCTGATCAAGTACGTCCAGGTGAACGGACGCACCAAGATCGCGGTGCGCAATGTCATCTCGGACTACATCCCCAACCCCACCTTCGAGGTGGTCGGCCGACCGGGGGCCTCCGAGGAGTTGTTCAAGCACGGGAACCCCGAGGGCAAGACCCGCCGGGAGATCATCGGCAAGCCCATCCGTTCGCCGGAGGCCTTCTTTTCGCCCGAGCCGCGTCTCAAACTGATGGACGAGCTCGGTCTCGACCGCGCCCTCATGTGGCCGACGCTGGCCAGTCTGCTCGAGGAGCGCCTGGACGACGACCCCAGGGCGACCCACGTCGTCGTCCATGCCCTGAACCAGTGGATGCACGAGCACTGGACCTTCGACTACGAGGGCCGAATCTTCCCGTCCCCCGTGATCACGCTGCCCATCGTGAGTGAGGCCATCAAGGAACTCGAGTGGGTGGTCGAGCGCGGAGCCAAGATCATCCTGATCCGGCCCGCGCCTGTCCCGGGGTACGAGGGGCGGCGCTCGTTCGCCCTGCCCGAGTTCGACCCGTTCTGGGAGAAGGTGGTCGAGGCCGATATCACCGTCGGCATGCACGCGTCGGACGACGGGCTGACCCGGTACTTCAACCAGTGGGAAGGAAACCACCGCGGGGAGCTCCTCCCCTTCACGGGCAAGCCGTCGGCGTTCATGAACATCGCGCACACCCAGGGTCGCGGCATCTTCGACGCGGTCGCCTCGCTCATCGGGCACGGCCTCTTGTCGCGTTTCCCGACGCTGCGTATCCTGCCGGTCGAGAACGGGTCGGGCTGGGTACGACCGTTCGTCGAGGCCATCGGACAGTCCTACGCGCACGAACCGGTGCTCTACGACGAGGACCCGCTCATGGTGTTCAAGCGGAACATCTGGATCCACCCGTTCCACGAAGAGGACCCCAAGGGGCTCATCGACATCATCGGGGTGGACCGGGTCGTGTTCGGCTCGGACTACCCGCACATCGAGGGTATGTCGGAGCCGCTGTCCTACGTCGACGAGCTCGTCGGCCTGTCCCACGCCGACATGGCCAAGGTCATGGGCGGCAACCTGGCCGAAGCGATGAAGCTGCCGTTCGCCGCCTGAGACTGAGCCTGCGCCTTCCCGGAGCGCCGGGACGGCGACAACGCCACACGCTGTCCTCGTCTTTGCGGCTCGGAACCTCCTGTTATATGGTGTAGAGCTGTAGCTCTACACGAGAAGCAGGCGGTGAGGACGGCCTGCGATCGGGGGGAAGGCCGCACATGCGAGCCCGAGCAGGCATGCCGACGACGACGACACCGTGACCGAAGACTGCGCAGCGGGCGATGTCTGAACTGACGCCCGAGAGGATCGCGGCCGCCGCGCTCGTCGTGGCCGACGAGAAGGGTGCGGCCGGCTTCTCCATGCGCGCCGTGGCCGATCGCCTCGGGGTGACGCCGATGGCGCTGTACCACCACGTCGCGGACAAGGCCGGTCTGGTCGCCCTCCTGGTCGACCGGGTGATTGCCGAGCGGGCGCTCCCACCACCCACCGGTGCCTGGCTCGACGACCTCTTCGAACTGGCCCGCTGGATGCGCGAGGCCACCCTGGCCCACCCGGCCATCGGCCGCTTGCGCAACGACTATCAGGTCTGGACACCGTCGATCTTTCCCATGACCGAGCGCTGGCTGAGCGTGTGGCAGCAGAGCGGCCTCGACCTCGAGACCGCCATGGTGGCCGCGGCCGCCACCAGCACGGCCATCATCGGATTCGTCGAGCAGGAGTTGATCCAGTCCTCGACGGTGGTTCCCGACGAGGTGATGCTGGCTTCGTTCCCCAACGCCCGCTTCGCCTTCGCGGCCGAGCGCGACGGAGCCAAGGAATTCGAGCTGGTCGTGCGCTCGCTGATCAATGGCGTGCACGCGTCGTTGCTCACCGCCGGGACGGGCGTCCCGAGCACGCCGCCGACTCGCCGGACCACCCGGACAGCGACCCGGGCGCCTGCTCCATCCGGCACCCGGTCCCGATCGAGGAGGCCGGCGTGACCAACCGTCGCTCACGTCAGGGGATCGCGGCCCCTTTCCGGCCCGTGGCGCCTATCCTTCGCCGATCCGGAAATCCGGGTCGAGCAGGGGGACGGGGACCGGCGACGCCAAGCGGGTGGCTTCGCGCACGAACCAGTACAGCGACAGCAGCACACAGAAAGGCCATCATGCGTAAGACAACCTCGGCGTTCGCCGTCCTTCTCGCGTCCGTCACCGGGCTCGTCGTCGCCGGTACCGGCGCCGCGGCCGCCCAGTCCGGCCAAGGCGTGACCGCCGGCACCATCAAGGTCGGGGTCACCTATCCCGACGTGGCGGCCATCCGCAATCTGATCAACGTCGACCCGGGCAATTACCAGGCCGCCTATACCGCACTGTTCAATCAGATCAACGCCAAGGGCGGCATCAACGGTCGCAAGATCTCCCCGGTCTTCGCGGCGGTGGACCCGCTCGGCACCGCCGGGGCGGCGACTGCCTGCACTCAGCTCACGGAGGACGACAAAGTGTTCGCCGTCCTGGGCTTCTTCCAGACGCCCGACGTGGCGTGCTACCTCGAGACCCATACCACTCCCATCGTCGGCGTGTCGCTGACGGCGCAGCAGTCCGCTGCGGCCAAGGCGCCGTGGTTCAACGACCAGATCTCCGACAGCGATCTGATTCCCAAGGAGATGGCCATCTTCAAGCAGGAGGGCGTCTTCACCGGCAAGAAGGTCGGCGTGGTCGCGACCTCGGCCGACTCCGACGAGACGAGTCTGGTCGGTCCGGCCCTCAAGAAGCTGAAGGTGAACGTGGTCCAGACCGCGGTCAACTCCATCCCCGACACCGACACCGCCGCCCAGATCGCCGACTACCAGACCATCGCGCAGAAGTTCCAGTCCTCGGGGGTCAACCTCGTGGTTGCCGTGGGCAACTCGGGCAACGGATGGCCCGCCTCGCTCCAGGACAACCAGAGCACCTACACCCCGCGGATGATCGCCACCGACTACAACGACCTCAACGCCTACGTGTCCAACAAGGCCGGCGTCACCCAGTCCATCATCAAGGACGTGCTGACGGCAGGGCCGACCCCGCCGGCCACGGTCGAGTGGAACGACCCGGCCATGAAGAGCTGCGTGGCCACCATCAAGAAGGCCGAGCCCGGTGCGTCCATCAGCAACCCGGTGACGGCGACGGCATCGACCCCCGTCACCTACACCGCACCGGAGACGGCGTGTCAGCAGGTTGCGCTCTTCACCGACATTGTGAAGGCGGCCGGCAAGACCCTCGACAACCAGACCTTCGCCAAGGGCGGAGCGTCACTGACCCACGTGTCGATCCCCGGCGGCGGGGGCACCTTCAACTTCACCGGTGGGCACGACGATGGGAACGGACCCGTGTTCGTGTACACCTGGAGCCCGTCGACGAACAAGCTGGTGCTCAAGGCCAGCGAGGGGTAGGCGAGCCGGTCCGGCCCCTTTTGAGTCAGGCGGGCTGGGTCACGTGGAGATGATGGCGACGCCGGCCGTGCCCGGTGCGCCGTAGAGCTGGCTGTAGCCGACCCGGGGCGAACCCGGAACCTGTCGCTCGCCGGCGGCGCCGCGTAGCTGCACGACAAGCTCATGGAGCTGGCGCAGGCCGGACGCGCCGATCGGCTCGCCATTGGCGATGAGGCCGCCGTCGGTGTTGACGGGCAACGTGCCCCCGATCTCGGTGGCCCCCTCGGCGAGCAGCGCCTCCTGCTCGCCGTCCTTGCAGAATCCGTTCTCGGCCATGTGGATCACCTCGGCCCCGGCGTCGGTGTCCTGCAGCTGGACCACATCGACGTCCTCGGGTCCGAGTCCGGCCATCGCGTAGGCCGCCCGCGACGCGTCGACTGTGGGTGCGTCCGCCCGCTCCAGGGGGAGCCACGGGCTGTGCACCTCGAAGGCGCCCAGGCGTCGGGTCCGTACGACCGACGCCCGCAGGTAGATCGGTGTCGTGGTGAAGCGGTGGGCCACCTCCGCCCGGCACAGCACGACGGCGGCCGCGCCCTCGTCGGGCGAGCAGAACATGTACTGGCTCAGTGGGTCATTGACCATCGGTGACTCGAGGATCTCGTCCTCGCTCAGGGACTGGCGGCGGAAGGCGTCAGGATTCAGCCCACCATTTCGGTAGTTCTTGGCGGCCACCCGGGCCAGCGTGCGCGGGCTGACGTCGAAGTCGTGCATATAGCGCTGGATCTTCATGGCGAAGAACTTGGGAGTCAGGAAGAGGCCGGTCTCGCCGTACCAGCTCGGGACCCCGTACTGCACCGGATCGGCCGCGAACGCTCCGGGCAGGTGCTTGTCCATCCCGATGGCCATCCCGAGTTCGTACTCCCCGAGACGGATGGTGTTGGCGGCCTGGGTCAGCGCGCTGGCCGCCGTGGCGCAGCCGTTGTAGACGTCGGTGAAGGGGAGTCCGGTCAGACCGAGGAAGTTCACGACCGCGTCCGGGTTGTCCACCTCGTAGCTGCCGCCGAAGGCAAACTGCACGTCCTTCCAGGTGATGCCGGCGTCGGCCAGGGCCAGGCGGGTCGCCTTGGCCCCCAGCTCAATGGCCGAGACCCCGGGGAAGCGTCCGAAGGCGGTGCGGCCGACTCCGATGATGGCGACGTCGTCCATGGCGGCTCCTCAGCTCTCGTCGACAGGTCGGAAGGCGTAGGTCAAGACCTCGGTGCCGTCCTCGTCGGTGGTGAAGGGGACCACGGCCAGCTCCATCGGCATGCCGATGCGCAGATCCTGATCGCAGGGGCCGGCCAGCCGGGCCTCGATCCGGCCCTCGGGCAGCTCAATGAAGCCGACGCCATAGGGGACGAACTCGTTGGCCGGCTCCCGACCGAGGTAGGGGGGGTTCTTCGGCTGGAAGCGTTGCCGGGTCCACGTCCAGAGCGTTCCCCGGCGCGAGAGCAGGGTCGGAGTCACCGCGTCCCCACCACAGCTGGGGCAGGCGTCCTGGGCCGGAAAGGTCACGAACGAGCACGCGTCACAGCGCGAGGCTTGCAGGCGCGGCTCTTCGGACGGCCCATCGAACAGGCCTTCGGCGATGGTCCGCTGCTCGGTCATCTCTTCCACCTCCGGTCCCTCGGGTCTGTCGGCCGAGGGTAGTGCCCGGTCGGCCCGGCAGCACCCGGACTCATCCGAACGCCTTGCGGAAGTCCCAGCTGACGATCTTCTCCGGGGTGACCTTGAGCCAGGCATGGCGCCCGTCGTGGTGCATCTGACCTCCGGCGTACTTGTCGGCGAAGATCCGTTCCGGCGTCTCGAGCTCGGTCACCGGCTCGCCCGTGCGCGGGACTTCTCCGACCACGTCGGCCGTCCCGCGCAGCTCGACCCCGTGCAGCTCGGTGAACTCCTCGCCCGCGTCGACAATGACGCTCACTCGGTTGTCGCGCCCGATGTCCGTCCAGCGCTGGCTCTTCACGATGGAGGTCAGCCAGAGCGAGTTGCCGTCCCAGGCGAACCAGAGAGGGGTCACATGGGGCGCACCGTCACCGCCGAGGCTGGCCACGCGGCAGGTACGGGTCTCGGACAAGAAGTCGTCACGTTCCTCGTCGGTCATGGCCGCCCTGCGACCCCGTCGCTGCTCCTTCATCAGATCGTCTCCCCTCGCACTCGTGCTCGCGGTTGGTCAGTCGTCGAACGTCCGGCTGGTGGCCACGACGCACAGTCGGTTCTCGTTGCCCGCGTCGCGCACCTCCACCTGCCCGAGCCCCTGGCGCACGTCCGCCTCGGCCACCACCGGCCCGACCCGGGCCGGTTGCAGGTAACGCAGGGCGAGGGACGACAGGGAGGCACCGGGGGAGAGCGAGAGGGCGGCCTCCTCGGTGGCCAGAGCGATGAGGCCGCCGTTGATGGTGTTCGACGCGTTGAGCACCTCGTCGGAGTGACCCAGTTGCGCGACGCCGGGTCCGACCCGCTCGCATCCCACCCGCTCGGCCCACGGAACCGAGAGCCGGCTGGTGCTCTCGGGCATCAGCTCGCCCACGGTGTTCGGGATGGCGATGGTGAGGCGCTTGTCCGGCGCGGCCATGAAGGAAAGCCCGGCGAAGCCGATCGGTTCGCCCTCCCCGGCGGTGAAATCGACCCGGGCCACGAATACGGACCTCCCCACCTTCACCGCCCTGGCCAGGCCGGCGATCGTGCCCGAAGAGGGCGCCGGTGCGAAGAGGTGCACGTCGAGCTCGAGGGTCACCGGGACCTGAGGGCCCACCGAGTAGATCGCCAGATGCCCGGCCAGCACGTCGGCCCAGGCGGCCAGGATCGACACGCGCACATGGTCGGTGCCGGGCACGTGCATCTCGGGGAACACCCGGGCCGAGCCCCGCATTGCGTCGTCGGTTCGGGCCACGGTCCAGCCCAGGTCCGAGAGCACATGGCGGCGCTCGCTCGGCGCCGCGCCCTCTCCCACTGCAGTCATGCATCCTCCTGCCGGCGCGACCCTGCCGCGTTCCCGCCCGTCAATCTAGTGGAATCGACGTCGACGTCACAATCAAGACAGGACTGGCTCAGTCGCCGAACGGCTCGTCGAGCAGGGAGGCGCCCTCGACCAGCGCCGCCAGCGAGAAGCCGGCCGTGCGCCGATACTCCTCGGTCACCTCGGCAATCTCCTCGGGGGTGATCACCGTGGAGATGTCGGCGAAGCCCTCGGGTGCCCGCTGCTCCACCAGGAGCATGGGCAGCTCCGGTCCCAGGCCCCGGTTGGCCTCGACCACGGCCGCCGTGGCCGGGCGCCGGACCGCCTCGTAGCGGGCCAGTGCGGTGTCGAGGTCGTCGCCGAAGTGCCGCACGCACCCGGCCAGGACTCGGGCATCGAGGATGGCCTGCGACGCACCGTTGGAGCCGATCGGGTACATCGGATGCGCGGCATCGCCGAGAAGGGTGGAGCGGCCGAAGGTCCAGCGTGCGATGGGGTCGCGGTCGACCATCGGAAAGAGGAACGTCTCGGGTGCGGCGCGGACGATGGACGGGACGTCGAGCCAGCCGAAGTGCCAGTCCGCAAACGCAGGCAGGAAGTCCTCGAGCGCTCCGGCCCGGTTCCAATCCTCCGCTGCGGCCAGGTCGGATCCGGGCCGGCGCAGCTCGGCGATGAAGTTGAAGGCCTGGCGGCCATTGGGCAGGTCGGCGATCGGGTAGCCCACGAACTTCTGCTCGGGATGGCCCGCCCAGACCATGGTGCGCCCGTCCAGGACCCGGTCGATCTCGGCCACACCGCGCCAGAGCAGCGACCCGTTCCATTTGAGCGGACCCTCGTCGGGGTAGCGGGCAGCCCGGGCTGCGCTGTGGATGCCGTCGGCCGCCACCACCAGATCCGCTTCGACCCGCTCGCCGTCCTCGAACACGGCCACGACCACGTCGCCACGCTCTTCGAGTCGGCTCAATCGTCGGCCTAGGTGCAGCGCTCCCGCACCGAGCCGGTCGCGTACGGCGCCGAGCAAGACGTCCTGCAGGGCGCCCCGGTGGATGGAGAGCTGTGGCCACGGGTACCCGGCGTCGAGGCCGCGCGGCTCGTGCCAGATCGCCTGGCCTCGCCGCGTGCAGTAGAGGAGGAGCGAGGGCGCCACCGCCCGGGCCGCCAGCGGTTCGGCAAGCCCGAGCGCGTCCAGCTCGCGGACGGCGTGGGGCAGCAGGTTGATGCCGACACCGAGCGGCCGGATCTCCGGCACGGCGTCGAAGAGGGTGACCTCCGCCCCGACCTCGTGCAGGCTGAGGGCGGCAGCCAGACCGCCGATGCCTGCGCCCACCACCACGCAGCGGCGTACGCTCACAACACCTCGTGGACGTCGATGGTGACGAGAGACCGGTCGCGACGCCCGGTGGAGACGGCGAGCAGATCGTTGAGCCAGGCCAGCCGCTCTGCGGCGGTGCTCAGGCGGACATGGGTCCGGAAGTAGTACTCGTCGGGATCGACCGCCTCCCCCGCATGAGTCGCTCCGTCACCTCTGGCGTGGCCTTGTGCAGGCCCTGCGAGCGCACCTCGATCAGCTCACCGGCGTCGGTGCTCAGCGTGTAGTGGGCATCGATCTCGAGCGTTCCGTCCGGCCGGACCGACTGCCAGTCGACGCCGCCCTCGCGCAGGATCCCGACCAGGCCGTCCCGTCCCGCGAAGGTGCCGCCCTCGAAGGGGACAAAGCGGCGGCCCCCGCCGAGGTCGACCAGCGGCAGGACGTGCACCTCAATGGAGAGAAGCTCGCGCAGACCCAACGGCCGCATGCGGTCTCCTCCTTCGCGTCCTGTGCGGGCACCGGGCAACGGTGCCCGCCCGCCTACATCTTGCCGAGCAGGAATCCGGCCGCAGCTGCGGCAGGAGGGTAGGAGTCGGTGATGCCCGAGCTGATGTAGCCCACGTCGCTGATCAGCGTTTGGCCCGAGATGGCCGCCGCCGCGTCGCTGCAGAGGAACACCAGCGGGTACGCCTGCTCGAGCGGCGTGGAGGCGGCGATCCCCGTCTCCTCGCGGTAGTCGGCCCCGAAGCCGAGCCACATCTCCGCGTTGGCCTGGGCCAGCGGCGTGTCGGTCGGACCCGGGCAGATGGCGTTGATACGGATGCCGTGGTCCTTGAGCATGGAGAAGGCCTTCGAGGCTACGTAGCCGCACACCGCCTGCTTCGAGTGGAAGTAGTCCGCCCAGCCGTGCTCGATGGCCCAGGCCGAGGCCGACTCGAAGTCCGGCGTGGCCAGGTACTCCTTCACCTGGTCCCAGCCGGCTTCCCAGCCCAGGCCGGCGGCCGAGGAGATGAAGCCGATGGCCGCGCCCTTGGGCAGCATGTTGCCCGCCACCATGCGCTCAATCAGGTGGCGGTGGCCGCCGAAGTTGATCTTCTCGATGTTGGGCGTCCCGTCGGCCACGCCGGCTGCGGCCATGAGCGCGTGGACCGGGCCCCCACACTCGTCCACCGCCTTGTTGATGGACTCCTTGTCGCCCAGGTTGACGTGGATGGCCTTGGCGCCGGGGAGTGTCACCTCGGCGAAGTCCATGACCACCACCTCGGCCCCGGCGTCCTGCGCCAGCTGCGCCGCCGCCGCGCCCATGCCGGTGGCCCCTCCGACCACAAGCACGCGCTTGCCGTCGTAGCGAAATGCATCGAACGTTGACATCAGTACCCTCCTGGAAGTGTGACGAGTGTGACGAAGTGACGTCGCGTGCTTATCCGACGACGGAGCGGACCTTGAGGTCCACGATGGTATCCCAGTCGATTCCGATCTCGGAGAGGATGTCGTCACCCTGCTCGTTGAATTCGGGAGCCCGCTTGGCCGGTGCCGGTTCGCCGCCGAACTGGATCGGCACCGCCACCATCTTGAACGCGCTGCCGCTGGCGGTCTGGCACTCCTGCATGTAGCCGTTGGCCGCCACCTGCGGGTCGATGGTGGCCGCCTCGAGCGTGTCCTGCACGACGCACCACTGTCCCGTGAAGTCGGCCAGCCGCTCGCGCCATTCGGTGAGGGGTCGCTCGGCGAACGCCGCCTCCATGAGTGCCTGGGCGTCGACCGTGTTCTCGAGCAGCGAGGCGTGGTCGGCGAAGCGCGGGTCGGTGCCCGCTTCGGGCCGGCCGACCAGGACGCACAGCTCGGCCCAGTACCGGCTGGCTTGCAGGCAACAGAAGGACATCTGACGCTCGTCCTTCGTGATGTAGTTGCGCACGAGCGGGTTCATGCGTGGCGCGGTCGACGGCGGCCCGTTCCACGGCTTGTCGAGCAGGAGCGAGAGCGCGTAGGCCTGACCCATGGCCCACATGCCCGAGCTGAGAAGCGAGACATCGACCGTGGTCGCCTCACCGGTCCGCTCGCGGTGGAAGAGCGCGCCCATGATGCCGCCGGCGATGGTCATGGCTCCGATGGAGTCGCCGAAACCCGGACCGGGAGGGCCCGGCATCCAGTCCGCGTCCGCCGGCTTCACGCCGAGGGCCACTCCGGCCCGGTACCAGAAGGAGAGCGAGTCGTAGGAACCCTTGTCGGCGTCGGGACCGCGCTCACCCTGCCCGGTGCCGGCCACGTAGATGATGTTGGGGCTGTGGGCGCGCACGTCCTCGAGCTCGATCTTGAGCTTCTTGCGAACCCGGGGCAGCTTGTTGGTCAGGAAGACGTCCGAGGTCTCGGCCAGCTTGTAGAGGATGTCGAGGCCATCGGGGGTGGTGAGGTCCAAGGCCAGGCTCCGCTTGCCCCGGTTCGAGTGTTCGAGCAGCGGGTGCACGTCGCCCGTGAGGGGCATCACCCCGGTCGAGGCCAGGCCCCGCATGGCGTCGCCGCGCTCGGTGGGCTCGATCTTGATGATCTCGGCCCCCAGGTCGGCCAGCAGGGCCGACGCCGCCGGGACGAACGTGTGCTCCGCCACCTCGAGGACGCGCACGCCCTGCATTACCTGGGTACTGCTCACCGGGTCCCTCCCTCCGTCCGCACGGGCCCACCCGGGCCGGACGTGCAGGCACTCGTCCATGACTCTGACATCGACGTCGATATTAGACACCGGCACCCGAAGCGCGCCTGGCCGGCCCCTGACCCTCCCGTGCTCACGTCCGCGGCCGAGCCACCTGGAGCAAGACCTTGCCGACGGCGCGCCCGTCGGCCACGTGCTGCAGGGCGCTCGCCGTCTCGGCCAGGTCGAACGTGGCGCCGATCAGGGGTGTTGCCTTGCCCTGGGCCAGGAGGTCCATCAGCTCGGCGTCGTTGCGGACCAGCTCCTGCCAGCGGTGGGTGGCCCAGTCCCGGAACTGGAAACCCAGGACCCGAACTCCCTTCAGGAGCACCAAATTAAGAGGTATGCGCGGAATCGTCCCCGAGGCGTAGCCCACGGTCACGAAGCGGCCGTCGAAACGCAGTGCCCGCAGGGCCGGCTCGGCCAGGTCGCCCCCCACCGGATCGACCACCACGTCGGCCCCCTCGGGCAGGGCCTGGCGGAGGGCGGCCCGCAGGTCGCCCGCCCGGTGGTCGATCAGCCGGGTGGCCCCGCAGGACTCGGCCGCCGCCAGCTTCTCGGGCGACGAGGCGACGGCGGTGACCGTCGCACCAAGGGCCACGCCGAGCTGCACGGCGGCCGATCCGACTCCGCCGCCGGCGCCGAGCACAATCAGTTCCTCGCCCGCCGCCAGCGTGGCCACCGAGCGCAGCACGTGGTACGCCGTCTTGTAGGTCACGCCGAAGGCCGCCGCCGTACGGTCGTCGACGCCGTCGGGAATGGGGGTCAGCGAGGATGCGCCCACCACGACTTCCTCGGCGAAGGCGCCGATGAAGACCGAACCGAAGACGCGGTCGCCCACCTGCGTTCCGGTGACGTCGTCGGCCACTTCGGTGACGACGCCGGCGTACTCGCTGCCGGGGATGAACGGGGTCGGTGCCTGCATCTGATATTCGTTGGCCACGACGAGGACGTCGGGGAAGTTCAAGGCGGCGACGGCGATGCGCACCCGCACCTGGCCCGGGCCGAGCTCCGGGGCGGGGACGTCGTCGACCACCACCACGTCGGGGCCGCCGTAGCTGCGGCAGACGGCGGCGCGCACCTCAGGTGGCGGCGAGCACGGAGTAGTCGGAGGACTCGGCCATGTCGGCCGCGCTCTGCATCAGGTCGAGCACGATGGGCCCGAAGGCCAGCAGCTTCTCGTCGTCGCCGGCCCGCTGAAAGCCCTGCTCGAGCACGACCGCCAGCTTCCACTTGGCCAGGACGATGTAGTAGTCCATGTCGTCGACCTGGCGACCTGACACCTTGGCGTAGTGGGCCATGATCTCGTCGCGCGACGGCATGCCCGTCATGTCCACGTACCCGCCGGCGTGGTCCTCGTCGGCCGAGGTGTCCTCGGGCCAACCCTGCACCACCCAGCCCAGGTCGAGCTTGGGATCGCCGACGGTCCCCATCTCCCAGTCCACGATGGCGGCCAGCCGGGCTGGTGCACCGTCTTCGAACATGACGTTCGCGAACTGGTAGTCGCCGTGCATGAGCCCGGGGATGAAGTCGATCGGCCGGTGGGCCCGCAGCCAGGCGGACGCCTCGTCGAAACCCGGGAGCTCCCGGCCCTTGATGCGCTCGAGGAACGCGGTCCAACGGTCGACCTGGCGCTCGTGGAAGCCGTCGGGCCGCCCCAGGTCCGAGAGGCCCCTGGCCTGCCAGTCGACGTTGCCGAGCAGCGCGATGCCCTCGACGAGCTGGAAGGCGAGACCGCGCCGCTCTTCGACGTCGGTGTCGAAGGGGGCCGGCCACTGGCGGCGCATCTGCATGGGCGACCAGCCGTCGACGAATCCCATCAGGTAGAAGGTGCGGCCGAGTACGGCAGGGTCGGTGCAGACGGCCACCGCCTCGGTGTGGGGCACGTCGGTGCCGGTCAGGGCCTCGATGATGCGCCACTCGCGCACAATGCCGTCGTCGCGCGAGGCCGGAGCCGAGGCGGGAGGGATGCGCATGGCGCAGTGCACGTCGCCCCGGCGCAGCTCGAAGATCTCGTTCTGGCTGCCACCCGAGATGAACCGGTACTCGAGTGGCGCGCCAGTGCCCAGCCCCTGGCTGTCCATCCAGTCGACCAGCTTGTCGACGTCCGCGATGGTCGGCGCCGCCTCCTCGGTGGTGCTCACAGGTTTCCTACCTCCAGCTCCAGGTACTCCGCGTACTTGGCCCGGGCCGCGTCCTGGCGCTTGGGCAACCATTGGGTGGGCCAGATGTCGTCACTCGCCTTGTAGTCCCGCAAGACCTGGCGGGCCACGGTGACCTTGTGCACCTCGGTCGGTCCGTCGGCCAGGCCCATGACCGCGGCGCCGTGCACCATCCCCATGAAGGGCATCTCGTTGGTGACCCCCAGCGCGCCGTGGACCTGCATGGCCCGCCACGCGATGTCGTGCAGGATCGTCGGCATCACGACCTTGGCCGTGGCGATGTCCTTGCGCACCCGCTTGTAGTCGTTGTACTTGTCGATCTCCCACGCCGTGTAGAGCACGAAGAGGCGGAACTGGATCAGCTGTGCGTACGAGTCGGCGATGTAGCCCTGCACGAACTGCTTCTCGGCCAGCAGACCGCCCTGTGTCTCGCGGCTGAGAGCCCGCTCGCACAGCATGTCGATGGCCCTCTGGGCCATGCCGATGGTGCGCATGGCGTGGTGGATACGACCGCCGCCGAGCCGGGTCTGTGCGATCACGAAGGCCTGCCCTTCGCCGCCCAGGAGCGCCTCCTCGGGGACGCGCACATCCTCGTAGTGGATGAGTGCATGTGAGCCCTCGTTCACCGGTTCGCCGTACAAGCCGACGTTGCGCACGATGTTGACGCCGGGCGTGTCCGTGGGCACCAGGAACATCGACATGCCCTTGTAGGGGTTCACGTCGGTGTTGGTCACCGCCATGACAATGAGGAAGGAGGCCGTCTTCGCGTTGGAGGAGAAGTACTTCCAGCCGCTGATGACCCATTCGTCCCCGTCCTTGACGGCACGCGTCTTGAACAGCGTCGGGTCGGCACCGGCGTGGGGCTCGGTCATGGAGTAGCTCGAGAAGCACTCACCGCTGAGGAGCGGCTGGAGATAGCGCTCCTTCTGATCGTCGGTGCCGTAGTGGGCGATGATCTCGGCATTGCCCGTGTCGGGTGCCTGGCAGCCGAACACGATGGGCGCCCACGACGAGCGGCCCAGGATCTCGTTGAGCAGTGCCAGCTTCAACTGCCCGAAGCCCTGCCCGCCCAGGTCGGGGCTGAGGTGGGTGGCCCAGAGCCCGTGGCGCCGGACCTCCTCCTTGAGTGGATCGATCGCCTCGCGGCGCTTGCCCTCGAGCGGCGTGAACTGCAGATGGGGGAACGCCAGGTCGAGCGGCTCCACCTCCTCGCGGACGAAGGTGTCCACCCAGTCCAGCTTCTCTTGGTACTCAGGATCGGTCTCGAAGTCCCACGCCATGTCGTGCCCTCCCTCGGTCAAGAACAAGAATATGATTCTGAGTATCAAGAACGCAATACCGACCAATGCAGCTGGGGCCACGGCGCCGGCGGCCAAGGCTTCCGCACCCGCGGCGCGCCCGGTCGCCGAGCCCGGTGGGGGCGTGAGTGGGCGCATCGCCCGCCGCTCCGTGGCCAAGCGCGAGAGCGAGTATGCCGAGGAGGTTCGCCGCCTGCTCGATGCTGCGCTCGACCTCATGCGCGCCCACGGCACCACCTCGCGTCCCCGGGTGGCCGACATCGTCGCGGCCGCCGGCCTGTCGAACGACGCGTTCTACCGCCACTTCAAGTCGAAGGACGCACTGGTGACAGCCATCCTGGAGGACGGCAGCGAGCGCCTGCGCCGCTACCTGGTCCACCAGATGGCGAAGGAATCGACGCCGGCGGGCCAGGTGCGGCGCTGGGTCAAGGGGGTGCTGGCCCAGGCCGACGCCGAGCTCTCGGCCACCAGCCTGGCCGTGCTCTGGAACGGGGGCAGCGCCGATGCCGGCCTGGCCGCCGGCCGCCACTTCGCCAGTGCCCCGCTGGCCACGCTCCTGGCCGAACCGTTTGCCGCGCTCGGTAGCCGCTCGCCCGACCTCGATGCTGCGCTGGCCGCCCACGCCGCACTCGGCCTGCTCTCCGACTGCGTGTGGCGACAGAAGGAGCCGACCCGGGCCGAGATCGAGCGCGTCGCCACGTTCTGCCTGGGGGCGGTCAGCTCCTGAAGTCTGAGGCGCTCGGGCCCAGCGCTCGGCCCAGCGCTCGAGCCCAGGAGTTCGGACCAGAAGTTCGAGCCAGCCGTCAGGACACCACGACCCGGGCCCGGGCCAGGTTCTGCAGCCGGGCGTACGGCGTCGCCGCGTCGCCGTCTCGCTGCGCCACCACCCGCACCACCGGGAAGTGCGTCCCGCTCTCGCTGCTCGACCACCGTCGTTCCACCTCGAGCCGGGGCGCCGGCTCGATGCGTTCCCGGGCGCCAAAGGTGCCGCTCCCGTCCAGGTCCCACTCGACGGCCACGATCGACCCGGTGCCCGGCGGCACTTCGGCCCTGGCCTCCAACGTGACCTCCTCGCCCGGGCGCACGTCGGCCCGGGCCGCTCCGTTCGCGGTGAGGCTCACGACCGGCTGGATCCCCCGCCGTCCCGGCGCGTCGGCCGGCACCGCGACCTGACCGTCGACCACCTCGTAGTTGGTGCTCTGCGGTGGGGCGATGCCCTTCTCGACCCACTGGCTGAGGTCGCGCAGGGCCTGGTGCAAGACGCCCAGGTAGCTGACCGCGTGCGTGGCGTCCTCCTGGGTGGCGAAGTCGCCGTGCAGCGCGTTGTCGGTGAACCACAGCCGGAAGTTGTCGTCCAGCGCCTCGCCGAGATGCTCGAGGACCCGGGCCCGGTACCAGTCGGCCTGCCACGGCAGGGCCTCCCGGTCGAGCAGCGACTCGACGACGATCATCTTCCCCTCGAAGCGGCCCGACTGGACCGCGCCGGCGGCGCCGGCCGCGAACAGCGGCCCGAGAATGAGCGGGCGCTGCGGGTAGATCGGCGAGCCGTCGGCATTTCGGAACTGGTCCCAGACCGGGAACTGGTCGTTGTCGGGCACCTGATGGCGGTGGTACGTCTGCGCGGCGAGGAAGCCGCTGTTGTCCACCTCGACGGCGTCGCCGGGCCGCACTCCGAGGATGGACTCGGCGTCGCCGGGCCCGAGGGTCACGAGATCACCGATGACGTTGAGCAGGCCGAGGCGGGCGCCCGCCGCCGCTCCCGTTCGGACGAGCAGGTCTGCTCCCTCCGCGTCGATGGGCGAGGCGCTCGAGAGCCGAAAGGCCACGGGCACGGGCACGGGTTCACCCGAGTCGCGCCAGGCCGTGTCCACTGCGCCACGCGCCTGGCCCGGTTGCCGACCGACCGGCAGGCCCTGCGCGACCGCGTCTTCGTAGGTCAGCGCCGCCGCGATCGTGCTGGTATGGAGCAGGCGGTCGCGCAAGAGGGAGACCGGTGCGGCCGAGCCTAGGTACCCCGGCTCGGTCCAGAACTCCTCGAAGTAGGTGGGATCCGCCGCGCGCATGCCGCCGTAGAGCACAGGGAAGGCGTGCATGCCCATGGTGCGCCACTCGAACCACGAGCGCGGGGGAAAGCCCATGCGCGTGACCTCGCTCAGGGCGTCGCGCTCCTCTTCCGAGAGGCCCTCCGAGGGGTCGCCACTCCCGCCGGGTTCGACGGCGTCGACGACGTGGTCGAACCGGTCGCGCAGGATCCGCTGCGCGTGCATGCGGACGGTGAACATGTTGGGGATTGCCATGGGAGATCCGATGACGTAGGGCACGACGCCGTCCCAGACACCGGTCGTGTTCTCGATCGACCCGATGGTGCGGAAGCCGCCGCCGCTGCCGCCGTAGGCGTACCCGAAGGGCCGGTGCGGTCCGTACATCTCGGCCGCCACCACCCGCGAGTACTGGGCGGCGGCGGCGTTGGCCCGGTAGGCGGCGATGGTCGGGTCGTCCGCGCCGTACCCGCCGAAGACGCCACCGCCATTGGTCTCGAGGAAGTAGGCGCCGCTGTCGAGCGAGAATCCGATCTTGTCCTGCTCGCCCGGTGCCTGGTGCTGGGCCAGGTGTTCGCTGTCGGGCACTGGCGTGATGTGCTGGAAGAACCGGCCCTGGTACGACTCTTCGGGCGGCAGGTACACCGAGAAGCGGGTCTCGGTATTCCGGAATCCTCCGTGTACATAGCGATGGCGGACCGGGGTCTCACGCCACTCGTCGACGTCGACGTAGGGCTCGCTGAAGGTCGGGTCGGCGTTCTCGAACGAGGGATCTGAGCTCATCGTGCGTGCGGGACCGGGGTCTCAGGCCGCCGCGGCAAACGAGGAAGGGTTCTGCATCGTCGCCATAGATAGCAGAAAGAGAAGGACCCCTCGCGGGGAGGCGCGGTCCTGCCGCCGGAGCACTCCCTGGCGCCGTGCTGGCGCGTGCTGGCGCGACCGCTGGGACTTCGCCTCGGCGACGCCCGCGTTCAAGCCGCCACGAAATAGACGAGCGGTGTCCCGGCGCGGTCGAGCAGGTACACGTGTGCATAGGAGAAGTTGTATGCGGACCGTCCCATGAGGACGCTGAGCGAGTCCTTCACGAGGGCGTTCCCGCAGGACGCGGCGATCGCCGGCGCGTACAACGTGCCGGCTGCGGCCGAGGTCAGGCCCACCGTCTGGCGCCCGAGGTCGCCATTCGCAACCATTGCAATGTCGCCGAGCCACCACGAGGGGTCGCTCGCGTGCAGGTCGTACGAGAAGCCGGTGTTCCACTGCCCGAGAAGTAGGCGCGCCGCCTCGCGCGCCGCCGGCGTGAAGGGGACGATGCCCTGGCGCGAGGGACAGGCCGGCAGAGCGGAGTCCGCGCCCCGCGCCGGCACCGGAGACGGATAGGCGTTGGCCGGGAACCCCGGTGACCCCGGCTGGGGCAGTGTCTGGCGCAGGGGTGTCTCGACGACGACCGGGCGGGCCACACCTCCGACGACGGAGAAGAGACCGGTCTGGTTGTTGAACCCGTCACCGATTTCGCTGTCGACATAGGTAGTGCCATCGGGTCCCTGGGCGATGCCGTCGGCCACGATCGGAGAGTGATCAGCGGTGAGCTCGCTGCCGGACGCCTCGAGTGGGGCCACCATTCCGTCGGCAACGCGCTCTGGTCCCGCTCCGTGCTCGGCGATGAGTACCGATCCGTCGGGCGCCGGCGAGAGCGCGCTGGCGTAGTTGTCGGCCAGCTTCGTCACCTGGCCCTGCGGGGTCACCGAGAAGAGCAGCTTCGGAGAGGAGGAGAAGACGATGAGGTTGCCTTCGCCGTCCAGGGCGAGGGACGCGGGGTAGAAGGCCACGGGCGAGCCCCCGACGGTGACGTCCACCCCATAGGGCGGTCCCCCGGCGGCCAGTGTCGAGATGATGCCGTCCGGATCGACCTCCCGGATGGCCGAGTCCGAGGAGACGTAGAGGGTGCCGGACGGGCTGACGGCGACGCCCTCTGGGTTCAGTGGGACCTGCGTCGCCAGTTCGCCGTCGCCGCCTTCGGTCCCGTTGCCGATGGAGCCGTCTCCCGCCGCGGTGGTGATGGTGCCGTCGGGTGCGACCACCCGCACGCGGTTGTTGCCGCCGTCCACGAAATAGACGGTCCCGTCAGGTGCGACAGCGATCTGCTCGGGACGGTTGAGTTCTGCGTCGACGGCTGCGGCGCCGTCGCCGGAGAAGCCCTGCACTCCGTCGCCGGCAACGACGGACAACGCGCCGTTGTGCCATTCGAGGATCTGGTTGCGCCCCTCGTCGGCGATCAGGAGGCCGCCGTCGGGTGCGATGGCGAGCGGCCCGGGGCTCACCAGACCAGCCGATGCGGCTGAGCCCGACGGGGGAGGGCCGGTGCCAGCCGAGGGAAGGACGGTGCCCGCGTGCAGGCCGGGCGGGGTGGGCGGACAGAGCTGGTCACTCGACTCCACCAAGAGGCACATGGTCGTCCAGGACACCTGCCAGCGGCCGTCGTGCTCGAGCGCCACGGCGCGGTAGTGGATGCTGAAGCTGGGCGGCGGGTACCGCGTCGAGACGCGCAGGGTGAGCGGCACCACTGCCTCGCCGGGTTGCACGACGGTCGCCGCGCCGGTGTGCAGGGTCACTGTGACGGGTTTGCCACCGCCCTGGTCGAGAAGGAGCGAGCTGGACTGTCGTAGCTCGGCTCGCATGGCCGCGTCGTAACCCTGGAGATACGACATACCCGCTGTGACGGAGGGAAGGCTTGTGAGCTTCTGGAACGCCTGTGCAATGTCCGGCTGCAGGTGCGCGTTGTGATTCTCGGCCGCCGGGGCCCACCCCGCAGGGACCAAGGAGAGGCAAGCCAGCGTGCTGACCGCCAGCACCATCCGAGGCGATCGCCGTGTCACCGACACATGGTGCCACCGGAGGAGCGGCGGCGACGCAGGGCCGGTTTCCCTGTCCGATTTTCCTGTCCGATCCTCCAGAACACCCACGCTCGAGAGGACCCGGAACGACATGATTGAGTCACTCCTGTCGTAAAGGTACGAGACTCGGTGCTTTTCAGAGGTGAAGGCATATGGAGGGTCCCGACGCCAGCGAGTTCGAGTCGTTCTTCGATGCGGTCGAGCCGCAGCTCCGGCGCGCCCATTTCGCCGTCTTCGGGCTGGAGCGGGGCCCGGAGGCGACGGCCGAGGCCTTCGCTTGGGCCTGGGAGACCTGGCCCAGGGTCCGGAACCTGGAGAGCCCGGTCGGCTACCTGTTCCGAGTCGGACAGAGCAAGACCCGGCGCCGCCGGTTCCGGCCGGTGTTCTCTCCGGCGACGGCCGACGACCCGCTGGTCGAGCCGAGACTCGGCGCTGCGCTGGCGCAGCTGAGCGAATCCCAGCGCGCCGCCGTTGTGCTCGTCCATGGCTTCGGCTGGACCTTCCGCGAGGTGGCGGAGCTCCGCGGCATCAGGGTCACCAGTGTCCAGACCCATCTCGAGCGAGGGCTGCGCCGGGTGCGCGCTGCATTGGAGGTGACTGCTCGTGCCTGAGCTGTCCGAAATGATCAGGGACCACGTCGACGCGGTGGCACCGCACGTCACCCTCGACGATGTATGGGCGCGCACCTGGAGAGACCACGCCGCTCCCGAGGCACAGCCGAGGCGACGGCGTGCGCGAGTGGTCGCGGTCGCGGTCGTCGCATCGATCGCCGTGGCGCTGGTGACCGCCCTGCTGATCGTGCCGACGCGGTCGCCGGAGTCGAGCGCGGCGGCGACACTGAACGAAGCGGCGCGGGTGGCGGCGTCGCGTCCGGGCGGACCCGTCCCCGGCGCGCACCAGTACCTCTACTACGAGATGACGCAAGGTGGCGTACAGGCCACACCGAGCTGGACGGGACACAGTTCCGTCTTGTACAACGACAGCGAGACGTTGGACACGTGGGTGGCGCCCAATGGATCGGGTCGTCAACGCATCGCCTCTGGGCCCGACACGGTCGTCCTGCCGTCTCAGCGCGCGGAATGGGAGACTCCCCACACCCTGGTCACTCCACCCGCGACGAGTGACACCAAGTTCCCGACGACGTTCGCCGGCGGCCACCCGGTGGGGGGCCCGTTGGTCGTGCCGCGCGGCGCGAACTCGTCCTACCTGCTGAGCTACCCGGACACCGCCAGGTTCCCGACCCAGCCGGCTGCTCTCGAGCGAGCCATCAAGAACTACTTCGGGGTGACCGCCGGGGGGTCGAGCACCATCTTCTTCTTGGCCGGCGACGCCCTCCAGGTCGGTGCCAGCCCTGCGCTCCGAGCAGCGCTGTTCAAGCTGGTGGAACAGCTCCCAGGGGTGACTCTGCTCGGGCGGACCAAGGACGCCTCGGGCCGGGTCGGAGTGGGCGTCGCGCTGAGCACACCCCACAACCGCAACGTCCTGGTCTTCGACCCGCACACCTCCGCCGTGCTGGGCGAGCTCACCGTGACCAGGACGAAGACGAGCGTCCTCGGAACGAGGGTGCCAAAAGGCACCCTCATCAGCTTCACCACCTTCGGGAAGAGCGGTGTGACGTCGTCGATCACGCGGCTGCCCGACGGTGCCGTGGTGCCCGTGACTCCCGAAGCCCTCTCCACGGCGAACGGATCGGGAGCCTTGTACGTCGGCCAGAAATAGGACCAACCCGTCGTCCGGCCGCCGCTCGCGCCGCCGTCGCCGACTAGGTCAGCGACTCGGGCACCCAGCTGGGCGGTCGCTTCTCCATGAAGGCGGTCATGCCCTCCCGCGGCTCGGGTGACTCCTCGAGGGCCCAGAACATCGTCTGGTAGTCGATCAGGCCGTAGCGCTCGTTGAGCATGCGCTTGACGTGCATGCGCGCCATGGGCGGGGTCTGGAGGATCTCCTTCGTCGCCTCGAGCGCGGCGTCGCGCAGCTGGTCGTGGGGGACCACGCGCGAGATGAGACCGATGCGCTGCGCCTCGGCCGCGTCGAAGCGACGGGCGGACAGCAGGAGGTCGCGGGCGACCGCGATGCCCACGTGTGCCGGCAGGACGGCGGCGTAGGTGGCGTCGGGGATGCCGCGCAGGAGCTCGGGAACCCGGAAGGTGGCCCGGTCGCTGGCCACGCAGATGTCGGCCAGCATGGCGATGAGCAGCCCGCCGGCCTGGCAGATGCCGTTGACCGCGCTCACGACGGGGGCCCGGCTGTCCCGGATGGCCAGGAAGGGCAGGATGTCGTGGCCGATGTCGGGCGTTGGTTCGTCGTCGGGGTGGGATCGCCCGCCGAGGTCACCGCCCGGGGCGAAGACGTCGCCCGTGCCGGTGATGATCAACGCGGCCAGGTCGGGATCGGTGTTGACCTTGCGCACCGCCCGCTTGATCCCGAAGTACATGGCCGGCGTGAGCGCGTTGCGCGCCTCGGGCCGGTCGATGATGCACCAGGCGATGGGGCCCTCGCGCTCGAAGCGCAGGCCCGCTGCCCCCAATTCGTTGGCCATGTGTCCTCCTCAGAGCTTCCCGGCCCCGCCGCTGCGGGCGCGGATCATGGCGTCCTGCATCCAGGAGCCGACCAGCTGGCCGTCGAGACCGAAGATGTCGCCCCGGCCGAAGCTTCGACCGTGCCCCGTGTAGCCGGCGTGCATCTCGAGGAGGTGCCACTCCGCCGCCGGGTAGGGCTCGTGGAAGGTCTGCGTGTGGGTGAGCACCCCGGTGGAGAGGGTCTTGTGCGCCTGGGCCTGGCCCACGCCGGCGTGGGGGCGCATGGCCGTGCCGATCAGGAACGTCTCGGTGGAGAAGGCCAGGAGGGCCTGGCTGACGGCGGGATCGTCGGGCGCGCCGGCGAAGCGGGCCCAGACGGCCAGCTCGGGCGGGCCGACCACGTCGGGGTCGTTCACGTCGACGGCGCCGACGATGCCCGCTTCCCAGGCGCCGTTGATCCGCAGGTCGCCGGCCACCGCGTCGGGGCGGGCGGTGACGGTGGGGGAGTCGCCGTGCCGGATGACGTCGGGCTCGGGCGCGCTCAGCAGGGCGAGCGAACGGGTGACGATCTGGTCGTGTTGGCTGATGGTGACGGTGCTGCTGGCCAGCGAGCGTCCCGAGTGCATGCGCTCGACCGTGATGTCGAGCGGCTCGTCGGCCGAGGCCGGCCGGGCGAACACGGTGTGGCAGGTCTTGACTGCCTTCCCCTCCTGGCCGGCGACCGCGGCGAAGGTGGCCTGGGCCAGCAGCTGGCCGCCGAAGACCATGCCGTAGTCGGTCTTGATGTTGGGGGCCCGGTAGGCGTCTTGGCCCACCGGCTCGAGGGTCAGAGCCTCGAGGAACGCCTCCATCGTGAACATCGGGCCTCCTTCTCTCCTGCGCCGGTGCCCACTCTGCCCGATGTCCGGCGGGGAGGGCCCGACCTCGGAGTCCCCGCTCCGGTGGCGGGGCGAGGCCGATACCTTTGGGCAGCGGCGAGATTATCGCCATTTTTGACGACGACGTCAAAGTCAGATACCCTCCGAAAACGGGGTTTCCCCAGGCCCGTTGTCGCCTGAAAGGGCGGTCGCGGTGGCACCGGCAGCCCTGGTGGGCTGGACAGATCAGGACGACGAGAGGAAGAAGGACTGTGAGCGAGTCAGCCAAGGTCAACCCTGAGCATCGGATGCTCATCGACGGCAAGTTGGTCGAGGCCGATTCGGGCAAGACCTTCGACAACGTCAACCCGGCCACCGAGGAGGTCCTCGGCGCCGTGGCCGACGCCTCGAACGCCGAGATGCACCGGGCCATCGACGCCGCCCGGCGGGCCTTCGACGAGACCGACTGGTCGACCAATCACGCCTTCCGCAAGCACTGCCTCGAGCAGCTGCACGACGCCTGCCAGGAGGTGGTCGAGGAGCTGCGCGAGGAGCTCATCCTCGAGGTGGGCTGCCCCCGCATGACCACCAACGGCCCCCAGCTCGACGCGCCGATCTCCGAGGCCTTCGCCTGGCCGGCCAAGACGATCGACGAGTTCGAGTGGGAGACGGTCCTGCCCGACGCCATGACCATCACGGGCCAGGTCAACGCCCGCCGCATCTGGCGCGAGCCGCTCGGCGTGGTCGGCGCCATCGTTCCGTGGAACTTCCCCTTCGAGGTGACCTCGCACAAGCTGGGACAGGCGTTGGCCACCGGCAACACGGTCATCCTCAAGCCGGCTCCCGACACGCCGTGGAACGCCACGCTGCTGGGCCGGCTCATCGCCGAGAAGACGGACATCCCGGCCGGCGTGGTCAACGTGGTGACCGCGTCGGACCACCTGGTGGGCGAGGAGCTCACGCTGTCGCCCAAGGTCGACTGCATCTCGTTCACCGGCTCGACCGCGGTCGGCCAGCGCATCATGGAGAAGGGTGCCGCCACCATGAAGCGCGTCTTCCTCGAGCTGGGCGGCAAGTCGGCCACCATCATCCTCGAGGACGCCGACTTCTCGACGGCGACCCTGGTGGGCATGGGCGCCTGCTTCCACGCCGGTCAGGGCTGCGCCATTCAGACGCGCATGCTGCTGCCGCGCTCGCGCTACGAAGAGGGCGTCGAGATCATGAAGGGCCTCTTCGCCGCGGTGCCCTACGGCGACCCGCAGCGACCCGACGTCATGATGGGCCCGCTCATCAACGCCAAGCAGCGCGAGCGCGTGCTCGGCCTGATCGAGAAGGGCAAGGAGGAGGGCGCCACCGTGGCCGTCGGCGGCGGTCGCCCCTCGGGCGAGGAGTTCGCCAAGGGCTGGTGGGTGGAGCCGACCCTCTTCACCGACGTGGACAACTCCATGACCATCGCCCAGCAGGAGATCTTCGGCCCCGTGCTCTGCGTGATCCCGTTCGAGGACGAGGACGACGCGGTGCGCATCGCCAACGACAGCAAGTACGGGCTCCAAGGGGGCGTCTTCTCGGGCTCGCTGGAGCGTTCGCTGGCCGTGGCCCACCGCATCCGCACGGGTGGCATCGGCGTCAACGGCGGTGCGCCCTACGGTCCGGACCTGCCCTTCGGGGGCTACAAGCACAGTGGCATCGGCCGCCAGAACGGCCTGCCCGGGTTCGAGCAGTACCTCGAGATCAAATCCGTCGCCTGGCCGGCCGAGTAGCGGGGGAGCGGGGATGACCGTCACCAGCGACGCGGAGGTCTATTACGACCCCTACGACTTCGAGATCGACGCCGACCCGTACCCGGTCTGGAAGCGGTTGCGCGACGAGGCCCCGCTCTACTGGAACGATAAGTACGAGTTCTTCGCGCTGAGCCGCTGGGACGACATCGACGCGGCCATGCTCGACTGGAAGCGCTTCATCTCGGGTCGCGGATCGGTGCTCGAGATCATCAAGGCCGGTGTCGAGATCCCGCCGGGGTCGATCCTCTTCGAGGACCCGCCGACGCATGATCTGCATCGTGGCCTGTTGTCGCGTGTCTTCACGCCGCGCAAGATGCAGGCGCTCGAGCCCCAGGTGCGGGCCTACTGCGCCGAGGTGCTCGACCCGCTCGTCGGGACGGGGGAATTCGACTTCGTCGGCGACCTCGGGAAGTTCATGCCGATGCGGGTGATCGGCATGCTGCTCGGCATCCCCGAGGAGGACCAGGAGGCCATTCGCGAGCAGATCGACGACGGCCTGCGGCTCGAGGAGGGCGTCCCGAACGAGACCGACTACGACACGCTGCGCTCGGCGCGGTCGTTCTCCGACTACATCACCTGGCGGGCCGAGCATCCCTCGGACGACCTCATGACCGAGTTGCTGAATGCCGAGTTCGAGGACGAGCACGGTACGACGCGCACACTGACCCACGAGGAGGTGCTCGGCTACGTCGGCCTGTTGTCCGGTGCCGGGAACGAGACGACGACACGGCTCATCGGCTTCGCCGGCGAGGTGCTCGGGCGCCACCCGGACCAGCGGGCCGAACTGGTGGCGGACCGGTCGCTCATCCCGAACGCCATTGAGGAGCTGCTGCGCTACGAGTCGCCCTCACCGGTGCAGTCCCGTTACGTCGCCCGCGACGTCGAGTACTACGGCACCACGGTTCCCGAAGGCAGCATCATGGTGCTGCTGAACGGCTCGGCCAACCGCGACGAGCGCCACTTCCCCGACGGCGACTCCTTCGACATCCACCGGCAGATCGGACGCCACCAGGCCTTCGGGTACGGCATCCATCTCTGCCTCGGGATGGCGCTCGCCCGCCTCGAGGGCCGCGTCGCCCTCGACGAGGTGCTGACCCGCTTCCCGGAGTGGGAGGTCGACTACGACTCGGCCCGGCGGGCCCGCACCTCCACCGTGCGCGGCTGGGAGACCATGCCCGTGCGCACGCCGTGACCGACCTGCTGCCGCCGGTCGCTTCGAGCGGCCCGACCCAGGAGAGGAGCAACCGGTGAACCTCGAGGACATGATCCTGGTCTCGATCGACGACCACATGATTGAGCCGCCACACATGTACGAGAACCACGTGCCGAAGAAGTGGTTGGCCGAGGCGCCGAAGGTGGTGCACGAGAACGGCATCGACCAGTGGGAATTCCAGGGCGAGAAGACGTCGACGTCCTTCGGCATGTCGGCCACCGTGGGCTGGCCCAGCAACGAGTGGGGCTTCAACCCGGGCACCTACACCGAGTTGCGTCCCGGCTGCTTCGACGTGCACGAGCGGGTGCGCGACATGAACGCCAACGGCGTGCTGGGCTCCATGTGCTTCCCGACCATGGCCGGGTGGAACGCCCGCACCTTCGCCGAGGCGAGCGACAAGGAGATCGCGCTGGTCATGCTCCAGGCCTACAACGACTGGGCCATCGACGAGTGGTGCGGCGCCTATCCCGGACGATTCATCCCGCTCGGCATCGTTCCCATGTGGGACGTGGATGCCGCCGTGGCCGAGGTGCACCGGGTGGCCAAGAAGGGCTGCCGCTCCATCAGCTTCCTCGAGACCCCGCACGTACAGGGGTTTCCGAGCTTCCTCTCCGGTTACTGGGACCCGATGCTCAAGGCGCTGTCGGACGAGAACATGGTGCTGTCGCTGCACATCGGCGCCGGGTTCGCCGTGATCCAGCGGGCCGAGGAGGCGCCGGTGGACCACCTCATGGTCCTGGCCTGCCAGATCAGCGCCATCACGGCGCAGGACCTGTTGTTCGGGCCGACGCTGCGCCGCTTCCCCGAGTTGAAGGTGGCCCTGTCCGAGGGCGGGATCGGGTGGATCCCCTTCTACTTCGACCGGATCGACCGGCACTTTTCCAACCAGGAGTGGCTGCACAGCGACTTCGGCGGCAAGCTGCCCTCCGAGGTCTTCCGCGACCACATCCTCGCCTGCTACATCACGGATCCCTCGGGGCTGCTGCTGCGCGACCGCATCGGCATCGACATCATCGCCTGGGAGTGCGACTACCCGCACACCGACACCACCTGGCCCGAGTCGCCCGAGTTCGCCTGGAGGGAGTTCGGAGCGGCGGGATGCCGGGACGACGAGATCCACAAGATCACGTGGGAGAACGCCTGCCGTTTCTACGGGTGGGACCCCTTCGTGCACACACCCAAGGAGAAGGCGACCGTGGGCGCCCTGCGCGCCTCCACGCCTGACGTCGACGTGACCCGGATGCCCAAGGACCAGTGGCGCCGGCGCAACGAGGCGGCCGGGATCGGCGCCATCTGATCCCGGGTGGCGAGCCGACCCTTCCGGGGACGGCCGTGGCCACGACCATGTTCATCACATTCGAGATTCATCACACATTCGAGAAGGAGGGCCAGGCACCGCGATGCTGGTTGCACTGACCGAGGACCAGGAGTTCTTCCGCGAGACGACGGAGCGCTTCCTGGTCGAGCTCGTACCACCGGACGCGTTGCGCGCCTTGCGCGACGACCCGGCCGGCTTTGACCCGGCCTACTGGCGTCGCGGGGCCGAACTCGGCTGGACGTCGTTGCTCGTCGACGAGGCGCACGGGGGCGGCAGCATCAGCGGGGACGGACTCGTCGACCTGAGCCTGGTCGCCTACGAATTCGGCCACCATGCCGCGCCGGGGCCGCTGCTGCCCCTCAACATCGTGGCGGGGGCCCTCAGCGAGCACGACGTCCACGCTGACGTGTTGGCCGGCCTGTTGGCGGGCGATGCCGTGGCCGCTTGGTGCGCGCCCGAGCCGGAGTTTGCACTGGGCGCCTGGCGCACCGGAGTCACTGTGCGGCGCGACAGCGACCGCTACGTCCTCTCGGGAGCGGTTGCGCCGGTGGAGGCGGCGGCACAGTCCACGCACCTCCTGGTGACGGCGGCTGACGGTGACGGGCTGACCCAGCTCCTGGTCCCGGCGTCAGCTCCCGGGCTCAGCGTGACGGCGATGCAGAGCGTGGACCTGACCAAGCGTTTCGGGGCCGTGACCTTCACGGACGTCGCGGTCGGGGCGGACGCCCTGGTGGGGGAGCCGGGCGCGGCCGAGGCTGCGGTGGAGCGCCAGTTCCTCCAGGCGCTCACCATCTTGAATGCCGAGACGGTGGGAGCCATGCAGGCCGCCTTCGACATGACGGTCGAGTGGGGGTTCGACCGCTACACCTTCGGTCGACCGCTGGCCTCCTACCAGGCGATCAAGCACCGCTTCGCCGACATGCTGACCTGGCTCGAGGCCAGCCACGCCATCAGCGACGCCGCCTGCGCCGCGGTGGCGGCCGCGGCGCCCAACGCCTTCGAGCTCTCGAGCGCGGCCAAGGCCTACGTGGGCCAGTACGGGGCCGATCTCGTGCAGGACTGCGTGCAGATCCACGGCGGCATCGGGGTCACCTTCGAGCACGACCTGCATCTGTACCTGCGCCGCATGACCGTGGATCGTTCGCTGTTCGGCACTCCCGGCGAGCACCGACGCCTGGTGGCGCTCCACCACGTGGCGGACTTGGACGCGGCATGAGCGCGCTGCGCGCCGAGGCGCTCGACGATCCTGACGAGATGGAGGGACTGGACGTGTTCCGGGAGCGGGCCCGCACCTGGATCCGGGCCAACCTGCGCGAAGCCACGCTCGAGGAGTTGCGCTGGGCCCGGGGCACGCTGAGCGAGGCGGAGGAGCTAGCGCAGGTCGCCCGCGATCGCGAGCTCCAACGCATGCTCTTCGACGTCGGCCTGGCCGGCATCTGCTTCCCCAAGCAGTACGGGGGCCAGGGCCTGACCCAGGCCCACCAGCGGGTGCTGAACGAGGAACTGGGGAGCCGGGAATTCCCGATGCGCTACCAGGTCCCGACCTTCTCGCCCTGTGCCGCAGTGATCCTCGAATTCGGCACCCACGAGCAGAAGCAGCGTCACATCCCGGCCATCCTGCGCGGTGAGGAGCTGTGGATGCAGTTCCTCTCCGAGCCGAGCGGCGGCTCGGACGTGGCGGGCGCGCTCACCACGGCCGTGCGCGACGGCGAGCAGTGGGTGCTCAACGGCTCCAAGGTGTGGACGACCGGAGCCTGGTGGTCGGACTGGGGCCTCGTGCTGGCCCGCACCAACTGGGACGTGCCCAAGCACCGCGGGCTGACGGTGTTCATGATGCCCATCCACCAGGACGGGATCGAGGTCCACCGCATCGAGATGCTGAACGGGTCGCACGAGTTCTGCCAAGAGTTCATCACCGACGTGGTGGTGCCCGACGATGACCGCATCGGTGAGGTCGACGACGGCTGGACCGTTGGGACCCGTTGGATGTTCCACGAGCGCATGCTCTTCAACTCGCCCTACGTGAACAACCCGGTGGGCCGCATCCGGGGTGGGTCGAACGGGAGCACGGTCGCCATGGTGGCGCAGGAGCTGGGAAAGATGGACGACCCGGCCACCCAGGAACTGGTGGGCGAGGCCCGCATGTTCGAACTGGTGGCCGAGCAGGTCCACACCCGGGTGGGCGACAGCATCCGGAGTGGGCGGCGCAGCGACCAGGCGGCCGCCATCGGGCGGTTGTTCCACGGGATGGCCACCAGCCGGGCGGCCACGATCGGCCTGGAGGTGGCCGGCTCGTCCGGCGCCGCCTGGAGCGGGGACGGCGAGGCGGCCAGTGCCGCGGTGAACTTCCTCATGCGCCAGGTGGGCAGCATCGGCGGCGGCACGACCGAGATGGCGCGCAACGTGATCAGTGAGCGCGTGCTCGGCATGCCGCGCGAGCGCACGCTGGACCGGGACGTCCCCTTCCGAGACGTCCCGCGCAGCCGGCCGAGCACGTCATAGACGTCGTCGGCGCCTCGGCCGACTTGGACAGGGGGTAACTGCTATGGCACGAGCAACGGTTGACGGGCTCACGCTGGGCTACGAGGTGATCGGAGACGAGGGCGGCCAGCCCTGGGTCATCACGCCCGGCGGCCGCTTCACCAAGGAGTCGCCGGGGGTGCGCGAGTTGGCCGTCGAGCTGGCCGGGCACGGCAATCGGGTGCTCATCTGGGACCGGCCCAACTGTGGCGAGTCCGACGTCTGCTTCACCGGCAGCTCGGAATCGGCGATGCAGGCGGACGCCCTGGTGGCGCTGCTCACGCACCTCGACATGACGCCTGCGGTGATCGCGGGTGGGTCCGGCGGCGCGCGGGTCTCACTTCTCGCGGCGGCGCGCCACCCCGAGGCTGCGGCGGGCGTCGCCGTGTGGTGGATCAGTGGCGGGGTCTACGGCCTGTTGACGCTGGCCACCCACTACTGCGGCAACTCGGTGGGCGAGGCCTGGCGGGACGGCATGGAGGCGGTGGCCGGCCTGGAGGAATGGGCCGAGGTCATTGCGCGCAACCCGTCGAACCGCCAGCGTTTCTTGGACCAGGACCGCGACGAGTTCATCGCCACCTTGGAGCGCTGGATGCTGGCCTACTGCCCCCGCGAGGGCGAGACCGTGCCCGGTCTGACCGATGCCGGCGCCCGGAAGATGGACCTGCCGGCGCTGGTGTTCCGGAGCGGGGAGAGCGATCCCCACCACACCAGGGCCACCTCCGAGGCGGTGGCCGCCCTGCTGCCCCAGGGCCGGCTGGTCGAGCCGCCGTGGGGGGACCGGGAGTGGATCGAGCGGGGGGAAGCCCGGGACGAGGGCCTGTTCGCCCGCTGGCCCAGGCTGGCCCCCCAGCTGCTCGAATGGCAGGCGGCGACGCTGCGCTGAGCCCGACCTCGGTTCAGCGGGTGGCGGCCTGCACGGGGCGGCCGGCCACCGGCGCCCCGTCGTCCTCGAGTCCGAGGGCCCGCACGAAGAGCAGCGTCAACTGCTCGACGCCGGCCTCGAAGTCGCAGTCGAGCAATCCCTGCACGAACCACATCTCGGGGAAGCGGTACGTCATGGATCCGAGGGCGGCGGCTGCGATGTCGGGGTCGAGCCGGGCATCAGCCAGGCCGTGGCGTTGGAGGCTCCGGATGGAGTTGGCCACCTCGTCGTGGTTGACCCGATGGCTCTCCGCTCGCTGGGCCATGATCTCGGGGTCGAACCGGGACACCTGTTCGATGACACCCATGATGCGCGCCTCGTCGCGGTAACTCTCCAGGTGCAGGCGGATGGCCTCGCGGATCCGTTCGGCCGGCCGGGCAGAGGACTGGGCCAGGATCACGCTGTTCATCGGCTCGTGCAGCCGCGCCTCCACGTTGGCCGCCACCTCGCGGAAGACCTCTTCTTTCGATTCGAAGTAGTGGTAGAAGGACCCGTGGGACAGGCCGGCCTTCTCGGCGATGTCCGAGATGCGGGCGTCGAGGAAGCCGTCGCGCTCGAAGACGTCCTTCGCCGCCTCGACGAGGCGGGCCCTCGTCTCGATCCCCTTGCGGGACCGCGGTCCGCTGGGTTTGTCGGTTCCATTCGTGGTGGTGGGCCGCGCCGTCGTCACGCGTGCCTCCTTCCGTGCCGGCCGGCTGGCTGGCGGTTGGACAAACTTACTGCCGGCCCCTGCGGGCCTTGGTGGACTGGGCCCATCGTCATCAGACCCCGTCCCGCTGGAGCAACATCACGCCCGAGGGAGTCCCGCCGCCCGAGGTGACGACAGCCGTTCGGGCGTTGCGCACCTGGCGCTCGCCGGCGTCATGGCGCAGCTGCTGCACCGCTTCGTAGATGAAGCCGAAACCGTGGGTCCGGCCCTCGGAGAGCTGGCCCCCGTGCGGGTTCACCGGCAGCTCGCCGTCGAGTGCGATGCGCCGGCCGCCGTCCAGCCAGTCGTAGGCCTCCCCGAAGTCGCAGAACCCGAGGCCCTCGATCCACGAGATGGCGTTGAACGTGAAGCCGTCGTAGAGCAGCGCGAGATCCACGTCGGCCTGGCGCAGGTCGGTGCGCGTCCACAGATGGGCCGATTGCCCGATCACCTGCGGCTCGTGCGTCACCGTGTCCTGGTCCCACGAGACCCGTTCGAGGATCTGGGTCCCGACGGCCTCGATGCGCACCGCAGGGCGGGGCAGGTCGGCGGCCACCGACGCATCCGAGACGATCACGGCGATCGACCCGTCGCAGGGCACGTCGCAGTCGTAGAGCCCGAAGGGGGACGTGATCGGGCGCGCCGCCATGTAGTCGTCCATCGTCATGGGGTTGCGGTAGATGGCGGCCGGGTTCCGCCCGGCGTTGGTGCGGCCGTTGATCGCGATCAGGCCGAGCATCTCGCGGGGCGAGCCGTAGCGGTGCAGGTACTGGTTGGCGTGCATGCCGATCCAGTTGCCGGCCGACATGGCGCCGAACGGGGCGCGCCATTCCATCATGGAGCCGCTCACGCGCCCACCGCCGTGGCGGTACTTGCCCTGGGCCATCAGCGCGGCGTGGGTGGAGGCCCAGACCGTGCGGAAGCAGAGCACGTGACGACAGAGGCCCGCGGCCACCGCCATGGCCGCGGCGATCACTGACCCGCCGGGCCCCGGCAGGTCGAGCCCGCCGTTGTGCCAGGTGGGGTGGATGCGCAGCGCCTCCTCGATCTCGGGCGGTCCGCCCTCGCTCATGCCGCCACCGGCCATCCCACCGGGGTAGGTCGAGAGCCCGTCGATGTCGTCGAGGGTGAGGCCGGCGTCGGCCACCGCCTCGAGACAGGCATCGACCGCCAGGGAGAGAGGGTCGACCATGAGGCGCCGGCCCAGCTTCGACCGGCCGACGCCGCTCAACACGGCCCGGTGCTCGAAACGCTCGGGGCCGAGCGGCGGCCGCGGCGCCCGGCGCACCGGAGCCGGCACCCGTTCGACGGGATCGACGGCGCCGGTGGGCTCGAAGAGCGGCAACCACACGTCCTCGCGCTGCTCGAAGCGCACGGCCACCTCCTGGCCGATGCACACATCGGCCGGCTCGCAGCCGACGATGTTCGTGGTCAGGTGGACCAAGGGATCCTCGGCCAGGGCGACGTTGGCCACGACATAGGGCGGGTCGAAGTCGGGCAGCCAGCGGTGTTCGTTGACGGTGAAGCCGATGACGGTGGCCCGCCCCGAGACTGCGGTGGGCTTCGGGGAGCGGCTCCGGCAGTATGGGCAGATCGGGGTGGGTGGATGGACGAGCCGGCCGCAGTCCCCGCAGCCCTGGATGCGCAAGACGCCGTCGGCGCCCGACGTCCAGAACCACTCGGTGGCCAGGCTCAGCTCAGGAAGTGGAGGCACCCCGGCTCCTGCACGGCGTGGTCCGTCGTCCCACCTGGGTGGTCCGGGTGGTATTGACATCGACGTCGTAATCGAACACGGTCCTCATGCTAGGTCACGGGCGTCCGGCACGCCCTCGGAACGGGCGGTCGGCCCGAGGTCGCCGCGGCACTGGGCGGCGGAACCCGGAAGCGGCCATCATGTGAGAACCCCGGTGCATCGTGGGGCCATCCCGACCGGGCCTTGATTCTAATATTGACGTCTATGTCAAAACTGGATACCCTGGAGCCATGCCGACATCTCTCGACTTCCCCACCTTCGACGCTGACAACCACCTCTACGAGACCAAGGACTCGTTCACCCGGTACCTGCCCGAGCAGTACCGGAGCGCCATCGACTACGTCGAGCTGCACGGGCGCACGAAGATCATGATCCTGGGCACGGTCAGCGAGTACATCCCCAACCCGACCTTCGAGGTGGTGGCGAAGCCGGGGGCCCAGGAGGAGTACTTCCGCAACGGGAATCCCGAGGGGAAGTCCTACCGCGAGATCATCGGTGAGCCGATGCGCGCCATCCCTGCCTTCCGCGAGCCGGCGCCACGCATCAAGGTCATGGACGAGCTCGGAGTCGACCGGACGCTGATGTTCCCGACGCTGGCCAGCCTGCTCGAGGAGCGGATGCGCGACCACATCGATCTCACGCACGCGGCCATCCATGCGCTCAACGAGTGGATGTACGAGGAGTGGACCTTCAACTACGAGGACCGCATCTTCGCCACTCCCGTCATCACGCTCCCGATCGTCGAGAAGGCGATCGAGGAGCTCGAGTGGTGCGTCGAGCGCGGTGCCAAGACCGTCCTTATCCGCCCGGCGCCGGTCCCGGGTTACCGCGGCTCGCGCTCGTTCGGCTACCCGGAGTTCGACCCCTTCTGGCAGGCCGTGGTGGACGCCGACATCCTCGTGTCGATGCACTCCTCGGACAGCGGCTACACCCGGTACACGAACGACTGGACCGGGTCGAGCGAGATGCTGCCGTTCAAGCTCGACTCGTTCCGCTACATGACCGGCGGTCACCGGCCCGTCCAGGACACCATGGCCGCCTTCGTCTGCCACGGCGTGTTCGCCCGCTTCCCCGAGCTCCGGGTCGCCTCCATCGAGGCCGGTGGGGAATGGATCTCCGCCTTTATTGAGCATCTCGGCGACACCTACAAGAAGATGCCGAACGCCTTCGACGGCGACCCGGTCGAGCAGTTCAGACGGAACGTCTACGTCAGCCCGTTCTTCGAGGACGACCTCGGCGCGATCATCGACACGATCGGTGCGGACCACGTGCTCTTCGGATCGGACTGGCCGCACCCCGAGGGACTGGCCGAGCCGACCAGCTACGTCGACCACCTGCCCAAGGGACTGCCGGTCGAGGACCTCGAGAAGATCATGGGCGGCAACCTGGCTCGCATCATGAAGGTCGACGCGCCGGTCGGCGCCGCGTCCTAACCCCTCTGTCGCCGGGTTCCGCGGCACAGTAGGGTCGGCGCGCCCACGAATCGATCATGCCCAGGGGAGACTGAAATGGCTGACTACAAGTACGTGCTCTACGAGACGCTCGATTCGGGGCGCATCGCGCGCATCATGCTCAACCGCCCCGATTCCCGCAACGCGCAGAACCGCGGCCTGCTGGTCGAACTGAACGACGCCTTCCTGCAGGCCGAGGCGGATGACGAGGTCCGCGTCGTCATTTTGGGCGGGATGGGCCCCATGTTCTCGTCGGGGCACGACCTGGGTTCGAAAGAGGCGCGTGAAGATGCGGCGCCCGGACCGAACCGCCACCCGTCCCACGAGATCAACGGGGCGACCCGCAAGGGAGCCGAGTCCCTCATGCTCCAGGAGTGGCACTACTACTTCGAGAACACCCTCCGCTGGCGCAATCTCCGCAAGATCACCATCGGGCAGGCGCACGGCGACGTCTACGCCGCCGGCCTCATGCTGCTCTGGGCTTGTGACCTCATCGTCTGCGCCGAAGGGACCCGCTTCGCCGACGTCGTCGGCGCGCGGCTCGGCATGTGCGGGGTCGAGTACTTCGCCCACCCGTGGGAATTCGGGCCGCGCCGGGCCAAGGAGCTCCTCCTCACCGGCGATTCGATCGACGCCGACGAGGCCCACCGCCTGGGCATGGTGAGCAAGGTCTTCAAGCCGGACGAGCTCGGTGATCGCACGGTCGAGATGGCGCAGCGGATCGCTCAGCTCCCGACCATGACCTCGCTGCTGATCAAGGAGGCGGTGAACCAGACCGTCGACAACATGGGTTTCTACAACGGCCTCAAGGCGTGCTTCACCCTGCACGAGTTGAACCACGCGCACTGGGCCTGGGTCAACGAGAGCCGCTACCCGGTCGCGCTCGAGGACTCGGGCATCCCGAATTGGAAGGAAGCGCCACCCATCGTGGGCTCGGTGAAGGACAAGGTGCGGGCCGAGCAATAACCGCGGCCGCCGGACCGGGGCCCGCGCGGGCACCGAGGCTGAACCTCCAGGTCAGCAGCGCAATGTGTCGCCCTGCACGGGGCGCCCTGTCTCGTTAGTATCAGTATCGACGTCGATGTCAGAAATGCCGGGGGAACGGACCGGCGGCGACGAAGGGGTGGACCCGCAGGATGCTTCAGTTCGTGATCGCCGGTCTGGTGCTGGGGGGCATCTATGCCATCGCCTCGGCCGGCCTGGTCATCACCTACACCTCGTCGGGAATTCTGAATTTCGCGTTCGGCGCGATCGCCTACTTCATCGCGCGCTTCTACTACTACCTGCACACCCAGGAGAACTGGGGCATTGTGCAGGCCGCGGTCGTGGCCATCGTGATCGCCTCGCCGGTGCTCGGCGTCTTCCTCTACGCAGTGCTGTTCCGCCACCTCCGGCTGGCGTCGCCGCTGATCAAGGTGGTGGCCACCATCGGGTTGCTGGTGGCCTTCCCGTCCTTGGCCACGATCATCTTCGGGAACCAGGCCATCAACCAGGCGCCCGGACTGGCTCCCGAGCCTGTGCACGTGTACCAGTTCCTCGGGGTCCCGGTGACTCTGGACCAGATCATCGTCTACGCCTGCGTGGTGGTGACCGTCGTCGCGGGTGCCCTGGTTCTCCGCTACACCGAGGTCGGTCTCAAGGTGCGCGCCATGGTCGATTCCCCGGCCATGACCGACCTCTCGGGAACGAACCCCACCTTGATCTCCGTCGGGGTCTGGGCGGTGAGCACCTTCTTCGCCGGGCTGTGCGGCGTCCTGGCCGCGCCGATCATCGGGCTCGACCCCAACCAGTTCACGATTCTGATCGCCGCCTCCTTTGCGGCGGTGGTGGCGGCCAAGCTGCGCAACCTGCCGGTCGCGGTCCTGATCGGGTTGCTGATGGGCGTGGCCACCTCGCTCATTCAGCGCTACCTGCCGCCGGACAGCAACTGGACCACCGAGGTCATCGACGCCGTCCCCTTCATCGTCATCGCCCTGTTCCTGATCTACAGCCTGTTCCGGACCGGTCGGGTCGGAGCGAACGACGGCTGGGGCGGCGCGCTCGACCGCGCCATCACGCCGCAGGGTGAGAGCCGGCTGGCCGGATCGACGAGCAGCGTGGTCGAGGAGGCCTCGCTGAGCCTGGTCGGAAAGTACGCCGGCCCCGTGTTGCTGATCATTCTCGTCGGCGCGCTTCCCATGATCCTCACGAGCTACTGGGTCGGCCTGTGCGCGTCCGCGTTCGCCTATGCGGTGATCTTCTTGTCCTGGACCATCGTGACCGGCGAGGGCGGGATGTTGTGGCTCTGCCAGATCACCTTCGCCGGGGTGGGCGCGCTCGACGACGGCCCAGCTGGCGAACCACTACGGCTGGCCCGTGCTGGCCGGCGTCGTGGTCGGCGGCCTGATCGCCGGGGCCATGGGGGCCATCGTGGGCTTCCTCAGCATCCGGCTGGGCGACCTCTACGTCGCGCTGGTCACCCTGACCTTCGGGCTGCTTATGGAGAACCTGGTTTTCACCCTGCCCAGCTTCGTCAACCAGGGCCTGGGCCTGAGCCTGAACCGGCCGCAGTTCGCCACGTCGGATCGGGCCTTCTCCTATCTCTGCCTGGTCGTCTTCATCCTCCTGGCCCTCTTCATCGTCAACTTCCGGCGATCGACCACGGGCCTGGCCCTCAATGCGGCGCGCTGGAGCGAGGCGGGCGCCCGGACCTCGGGCATCAGCGTGGTGCAGATGAAGGTCATCGCCGGCGCGATGGCCGCCCTCATCGCAGGGATCGGCGGAGGATTGCTGGCCCTGGCCCAGACGACCTTCCAGCCCAGCGAGTTCGCCACGTTTGCCGGCGTGGTCTGGCTGGCCATCCTGGTGACCATCGGCGTGCGGTCGAACGCGGCGGCGCTCATCGCCGGATTGACGTTCGTCTTCCCCTCCGCCCTGCTGCAGTACTACTTCTCGACCGTGACCATCCTGCCCAACCTGCTGCCCGTGCTCTTCGGCCTCGGTGCCATTTCGGCGGCCAAGTACCCCGACGGCGCGCTGGCCGAGAACAGCCGCAAGTTGCGCAGTCTGGTCCTTCGCCTCTCACCCAAACGGGCTGAATCGCTGCTCGAGGACGGCGACGACATCGAGGCCGACATCGCAGCGGTGGGGAACGAGCCGCGGGTGGCGGAACAGGTCTCGTGACGACCTCCGCCGTGCCTACAGTCGACGCAGCCGGCTCGGCACCGGAGCCAACCCCGGCGCTGAGCGCCGAAGGGATCACCGTCCGCTTCGGCGGACTCATGGCGTTGAACAGCGTCTCCATCGACGTCGCTCCGGGTGCCATCGCCGGGCTGGTCGGGCCCAATGGTGCCGGCAAGTCGACGTTGCTGGCGGTGCTCTCCGGACTGCTCCGGCCCAACTCGGGGCGGGTCTGGCTCCAGGGCAAGGACGTGACGGGCGCGTCGGCCCGGAGCCGGGCCGGACGCGGCCTGGCCCGTACGTTCCAGCAGCCCGAGCTCTTCTTGGGGCTCACCGTGCGCGAGCACCTGGTGGTGGCCCACCGCGCCCGCGTCTCGCCCAACAGGATGTGGCGGGACATGTTCGACCCCCGCTCGCTCTTGCCGCCGTCGAAGGCGGAGGACGACAAGATCGACGGGTTGCTCGAGCTGCTCCGCCTGACCCGGGTGGCCCGGGCGCCGGTGGCCGCGCTGCCGCTCGGCATCCTGCGCCTGGTCGAGGTGGGACGCGCCCTGGCCTGCGATCCCCAGGTGCTCCTGCTCGACGAGCCGCTCTCGGGGCTGGACATCAAGGCCTCGGAGAACCTGCTCGGCGTGTTCCGCCACATCGTCGACCAGGCCGACCCGCCGCTCTCCCTCATTTTGGTCGAGCACGACGTCGCCGCGGTGCTCTCGCTCTCCGACCACGTCTTCGTCCTCGACTTCGGCGAGCGGATCGCCGCCGGCACGCCCGAACAGATCCGTCAGGATCCTGCCGTGCGGGCGGCCTACCTCGGCGACAGCGACCCCCCGCAGCGGGCGTCGGTGCCGGTCGCCGCGCCGACGAGCGAAGGCGGTGAGGCGTGAGCGAGTCGCTGCTCGAGGTGCGCGATCTCGACGTGAACTACGGCTCCTCGCAGGCCCTCTTCTCCGTCTCGGTCTCGGTGCAGCCCGGAACGGTGTTGGCCGTTCTCGGTGCCAACGGGGCCGGGAAGAGCACGTTGGCCCGGGCGGTGTCGGGACTGGTCCGCCCGAGCGGGGGGCAGGTGTTCTTCGAGGGTCAGCCGGTGACCGGACAGCCGGCCTACAAGATGCGCAAGCTCGGCCTGACCTACATCCCCGAAGGCCGAGGCATCTTCCCGGGCCTCTCGGTGATCGACAACCTCCGCATGGCGGTGGCCCAGGAGCGGCGAGGCGAGCGGGCCTCGTGCATCGACCGGGCCATCGACCGCTTCCCCGTCCTGGGCAACCGGCGCAGCCAACGGGCCGGCAGCCTGTCGGGTGGCGAGCAGCAGATGCTGGCCCTGGCCCGAGCCCTGGCCGTCTCGCCCAAGCTGGTCATCGCCGACGAGATGTCGCTGGGCCTGGCCCCCCTGGTGGCCGAGTCGGTCTTCGAGGGCCTCGAGGAAGCCCGGCGTTCGGGGATCACGATTGTGCTGACCGAGCAGTTCGTCCACCGGGCCCTCTCAATGGCGGACAGCTGCATCATCCTGACCAGGGGACATGTGGGCTGGAGCGGCCCGGCGGCAGGAGCGGGCCAGGAGGTGATCGACCGCTACCTGGGCGAGGCGGAAAACCCGACTCCGACTTCCACTGGCGTTTCGACTTCGTTACAATAACCGACCTCACCAGATCCGGAACGCTCATTCTCACGAATGAGCAGACCGGCTTGCGTTGCTGTAGCACAAGCGATCTCGGACCAGAGATCCGGGGAGGGAGTCGGAAATGCAACTCGCAACGTCCATTCGGACCCGCCGTACCTTGGCGCGCTCCTGGCCGCCGCAGTCGCCGGACTGCCGCTCATGCTGGCCGCGGTGCCGTCCGCGCCGGCTGGCGCCTCGGTCCGCGCGTCGGCCTCGCCGATCACCATCGCGTACGTCACCGATCTGACCGGGGAGGGGGGATCGGAGAACGCGAGCTCGCCTGCCGGCTTCAACGCCCGCATCGACATGCAGAACGCAGAAGGCGGCGTGCACGGTCACAAGCTGGTCGGGCTGGTCATCGACGACCAGACCAGCCCGTCCCAGATCAACACGGCGGTGCAGGAAGCCGACTCCAAGGCCTTCGGCATCGTCTCGCAGAGTCCGCTCTTCTTCCTGGCCGCCAAATACCCCAACCAGGCCGGTGTGCCGGTGACCGGGACCTACGACGACGGGCCCGAATGGGGCACGCAGCCCTACACCAACATGTTCGCCTCCGACGAGGGGAGCGTGAACCCCAAGTACCCCGTCAACACCCAGATCGGCGACTTCCTCAAGCAGCACGGGGGATCCGTCCTCGGCTCCTACGGCTACGGCATCTCACCCTCCTCGGCGCGCGCCGCGGAGCAGACGGCGCAGTCCTTCCAGCACGCCGGGGGCAAGGTGGGCGTCCTCGACACCTCGGTCCCCTTCGGCAGCGTGGACTTCACCAGCGCCGCGCTCACCGCGAAGCAGGACGGGATCAACGCCATGGTGCCGGCCATGGACGCCAACTCGAACTACGCCCTGGCCGAGGCGCTCCAGCAGG
Source organism: uncultured Acidimicrobiaceae bacterium (assembly GCA_963840435.1). Taxonomy (GTDB): domain Bacteria; phylum Actinomycetota; class Acidimicrobiia; order Acidimicrobiales; family RAAP-2; genus Bog-473. The sequence continues at coordinate 269,308 of CAWIYY010000012.1, forward strand.
CCGGGGTCAAGCTCAAGGCCACCCTCTACGCGACCGGCTACGAGCCCGACGTCATCAACTCGCCGGCCTGGAGCGTGCTCCAGGGCGCGTACTTCCTCTCGCTCTTCCGCCCCTGGTCACTGCCCGATGCCGGCACCGAGCAGATGCAGGCGGCCATGGAGAAGTACGCCCACTTCACCAAGACCCAGTTCCCGAACCTGGGCCAGTACGAGGCCTGGGCCGGGGCAGACCTCATGATCAAGGGACTCGAGATGGGCGGGAGCACCCCGTCGCGCTCCGCCGTCATCAAGGACCTGCGCAGCCTCAAGTCCTACAACGTCAACGGCCTGCTTCCCCAGACCATCGACTACGCCACCATCTTCGGCAAGGACCTGCCCAAGCAGTGCACCTGGATCATGCAGGCGGAGAAGACCGGGTTCAAGGCGATCTCGGCGCAGCCCTACTGCGGGACGGACATCCCCGGGACATCGACGGCGTCCACGTCGTAACTCGTCGTCCGATGTCGTTGCACTCGCCCCCGGCGCATCGGTGCCGGGGGCGAGTCACGTCGTGAGGGTGGGCCGGCGAGGCGTTCAGCGCAGCCGCCAGTCGATCCGCCCGGCCTGGAACGACTGCTGGCCGGTTTCGATCTCGTCGTAGTCGGTCCCCAAGAGGACGAGGCTCGACATCTGGGCCAAGGCCTCCCGCCGGGCTACCTCGTGGGCCATCCACACCGCACGGAGCGTCCCCTGGACGGCCATCACCGGGGCGGACGCGATGGCCCGGGCCACCCACATGGCCCGCTCGCGCAGCTCGGCGGCCGGGACCACCTCGGAGACCAGACCGAGCTGGTAGGCCCGGGCGGCCGACATGCGCTCGTGCGCTCCGAGCAGGGCGATGCGCAGCGTCTCGCCGAGCGGGAGCTTCTGGAGCAGGTGGAGCGACTCGAAGCCGGCCACCATGCCGTAGGTCACGTGGGGATCGAAGAAGGTGGCGTGCTCCGCCGCGATCACGATGTCGGACTCGCCCAGGAGGTAGAGGGCGCCGCCGCAGGCCATGCCGTTCACGGCGGCCACCACCGGCTTCCACAGGTCGTTCTGCTTCGGGTTGATGCGACTGCCCGGATCGTTGTACTGGAAGGGCGTGGCCACGAACCCGGTGGGGTGCTGGCGCTTGCGCTCGGTCGGGTGCACGTCCTCGAGGTAGCCCTGCTCAATGGTCTCGTCCCGGTCGATGCCCGAGCAGAAGGCCTTGTCCCCGGCCCCGGTCAGGATGATCACCCGCACCGGATCGTGCCCGCGCAGGTCCCGCCACAACTGCCGCAACTCCTCCTGCATGTCCTGGTTGAAGGCGTTGTGCACCTCTGGCCGGTCGAGCGTGACGACGGCGACACCGTCGTCCTCCTCGTAGCGGAGTGTCTTGAACGAAGTCTCCAACTCTCGCTGCCCCCTTGACGCAGCCTGCCCAGGCATGACCCGGCTTTGGGTCAGACTATCGAGTGGCCCACGAGGCCCTCTCCCGACGGTCAGCCGGGAGGCAGGTCGTGGAGGAGGGTGACCCGGGCATCGTCGAAGCTGAGGAACTGACGCAGCGGAGCGGATTCCGGCAGAGGGTCCTCGTAACTCCAGGCGACGTCGTCGAGCACCTCGTCGCCGATGTGTGCGGTCCAGTAGCTGGCCGTGCCCTTGTACGGGCAGTAGGTCGTGGTGGCACTGCGTTCGAGCGCATCCATGTGCACGTGGCGGGGGTGGACGTAGAGGCGCGGGTCGAGTGCGGTCTCGTAGACGGCGAGGGTGTCGGTGGTGTCGACCAGTGTCAACCCGGCCGCCTCTACTCGCAGGTGCCGCCGGGCCCGCAGGCAGTCCACCCGGTGGTACGGGTTGCGCGGATGTCCGAAGACCTGCTCGTCCTCCTCGAACCAGGCATCGACGGCCTCCCAATCCAGGCCGACGTAGCCGGGGGCATCCGGTTGCGGCCGGCCTCCGATGCCGTGCACATCGGACTCGGGTATGGCGTAGACGGGGGGTTGGCCCTGACGGTGGACGAGGAGCACACCCTCGCTGTCGACGACGGTCCGCCCGTCCTTGGTCGCCCGCACGCGGCGGCGGAACGGTTCGACGTAGGCGAGATCGGCGGGAAGGGGGGAGGTGAAGCGTCCCGCCGGTCGAGCGCTGAGCGGTCCGCGGCCGGTGGTCAGGCTCACAGGGCCGTGCGCTCGTCGTGGGAGCGGTCACTGTTGCCGAAGGGCCGAACCATTGCCTCCACGCTAAAGGAGGCGAGCAGCTGACCCTCCTCGTCGTGCACGCGACATTCGGCGTGGGTCATCCCGTCGCCGGCGAAGGTGGAGAGGTGGCGGTAGAGCATCCAGCGGTCGGCCCGGACCGCGCGGTGCAGGGAGAGGTTGATGGCGTTGATGCCCATGGAGAGGGTGCGGTGAGCCTGGTCCTGCCCGACGCCGTCGTGGGGGCGCAGGGCGGCGGCGATGGGGATGTGCCCGGTGAACTGGGCCAGGAGCCCGGCGTGGATCGCCGGGTCCTCGGGCACCGAGCGGAAGCGCACCCAGCAATCGATGAGCGGTGGACCGAGGGGAGCGGTGGCGTCGTTGGTGTAGGCGCCGTCCACGATCCGGAGGTCGCGTCCGGTGACGCCCATGTCGTAGGGCGGACAGTCGTAGGGCCCCGGCACGACGGGAGGATCGACGGCGTGGCGCGCGATCGCCGGCGCCGTGGTGTCGAGGAGCAGCGTTCCCGCGGCGCAGCTGCGACCACCCTGGCGGACCAGCGCGGAGACGCCCGTGAAGGTCCGGCCGGCGCTGAGCTCGGCCAGTTCGAAGTCGAGGGGCCGGCCGGCGTCGGCGCCCCGCAGGAACAGCATGTGCGCGGAGACGACGCGGCGGCCCGGGGCGTGGCGCATGGCGGCCACCATCGACTGGCCCAGCATCTGGCTGCCCTCGACGACGGGTCGTCGCCCATCGGTCCGGGCCACCCCTTGCCAGGACAGGTCCCCGGTCTGGCGCAGCCGCAGCATGTCGATGAGGTGGGCGGCGTCTCCCCAGGTGGGGAAGGCCTTGATCGTCCCGTCCCGCTCGTCCTCACCGGGCAGCGCGTCGAGGACCTCGACCCGGACGTGCTCGGGGTCGAACGTGCCGTGCTGGCGCAACGCAGTGCCCCCGTCGGCCGGGCCGCCCACCATGGTGAGGACCGACGTGTCGCCGAGGCGGGCGAGGTCGATGTGCGCCTGTGGGAAGTAGAGGACGGCCGGCTCCCCGGCCCGGTCGTCGTACAGACAGGCATCCGACTCGGCCACGAGGTCCTCGCCGTGCCAGGCCCGGGCCCGGTAGGGGTAGCGCTGGACCGTCATGGTCGTGGCCGGGCCTGGGTCAGAATTTCGGGCTGGCCGGGGACGAGGACGTCGCCCGCGGTGCCACCGTGACCGAGGGCAGGCTGAGGCTGCCGCCGTGGCGCACGAGCGTGTCCACCACGGTCACCAGCTCGTCGACCTCGATGAGGCTGTCACTGAGGTACTTGCGAGCCATCCACTCCGTGCCGAATTGCACGGCGCGGTCGGGGTCCCAGTCGTTGGCGAACCCGGTCATGGAATCACCCTCGCCGCCGGCGCAGTCACCGACGACCAGGCGAGTGAAGCCGATGCTCGGATGCTCCGCACGCCACGCCTCGACGAGCTTGTCCAGCGCCGCCTTGCTCACGGCGTACGCGCCCAACCCGGGCCAGGGCGGTGTGAGCGACGCGCTGACCGAGGAGAGGTAGACGGCAATGCCCTCGCTCTCGGTCAGGTGGGGGATGGCCGCCGTCGTGACCAGTGCCGCACCGATGACATTGGTGTCGAAGACGCGGCGCCAGGTGTCCACGTCGATATCGACCAGGCTGGCCAGAGGCCCGATGGCGGGCGTGTAGACGAGGGCGTCGATGCCGCCGAGCTGCCGGGCCGCTTCGGCCAGGGCCGATCCGCACGACTCGGGATCGGTGACGTCACAGGCCAGCGCGATCGCTCCCGGTCCCGCCTCCTTCGCCGCCGCTTCGAGGCGCTCGAGCCGCCGGGCCAGCAGTGCGGTCTGGGCCCCGCGTTTGGTCAACCCGACGCCGATGCAGCGTCCCAACCCACTCGAAGCGCCTACGACGACGGTGCGCACTGTCCGGTCCCTCCCGTGCTGAGTACGGAAGCGATGCTAGGCGGAATCGGTCAGTGTCATTCTCGTGCGGCCGGACCTCCGGGCCCGGTCGAGGAGGTCCTGTGGTGTCGGGCGAAGCGGTGTCCCGCTGGTGGCGAAGGATCGGCTCAGGCCGCACCCCTTCGGATCGACCATGATGGGCGCAACGCCCCCACGCTGGACGTATTCTGAGCACCCACTGATCCCGGAGGACCCGTGCATTTTCTACTCGGCAGCCTTACACCCTCGTCCGTCAGCCTGGCGCTGCTCCTCGCCCGCCTGGTCCTCGGCGCGGTGTTCCTGGCCCATGGCATCAATCACATCATCGGGGGAGGGAAGATCGCCGGGACGGCCCGCTGGTTCGAGGGTCTGGGCATGCGCCCCGGCATCGTGCACGCCTGGTTCGCCAGCCTCACGGAGGTCGGCGCCGGTGCGCTGCTCGTGCTCGGGCTGCTCACACCGCTGGCCGGCGCCGGCGTGGTCGGGGTCATGCTCGTGGCGTGGATCACCAACCACCGCAAGAACGGGTTCTTCATCTTTCGTCCCGGCGAGGGCTACGAGTACGTCATGACGCTCACCATGCTGGGGATCGTCATCGGCACCATCGGTCCCGGGCAGTGGAGCATCGACGACAAGGTGCACGCCCTGAACGATCTCTGGGGATGGCCCGGATTCTGGATCTCGCTGGGCGGCGGAGCGATCGGAGCGGCGCTCTTGTTGGTGACGTCGTGGAGGCCGCAGAAGAAGGTCGAGGCCGGCTAGCCGGCTCGCAACCGGGGGGCCGTCACAGCGGTCGGCGGCCCTCGCGCACCGCCGCGCCGACCAGCCCGATGGCCCAGGTGAGGGTCCTGACCGCCTGCTCGTGCTCCATCTGCCAGTCGGTCGTCAAGCGCTCGTAGGCGCCCACACTCCAGAGCACGTCGAGCACGGCGGCCACTCCGGCGGCGTCCTCGGCCGGCCAGTCGGCGGTCCATTCGTCCAGTGCACTGTGCAGCGCATCGCGCTGGCGCAAGTTGGCTTCCGTGAGGGTCGGATCGAGAGGAGGCTTGGGCTCGAAGGGAAACGACGAGACGTAGGCGAACACGCGCGCTGCGACATCCCCGACATCCTCGAGCCGCATACCGAGGAGATCGATGCCGGCCTCCCGTTCCATCCGGTGCATCACCGCGTCACGCAGGCCCCGCTCATTCGTGAAGTAGCGGTAGACCGTTCGCTCGTTGACGCCCGCCTCGCGCGCAACGCCGCGGATGGTGACGGCGCCCCAGTCGCGGACCGACCGGTTGTACATCAGCGCGCAGGCAGCGTCGATGATCCGCTCTCGGGTCTGCGCCGAACGGGCGCGGCGGACCGGGCTGTCGTAGTGCCGCGACGTCTCGGTCGGACCGGCCTCGGACTCCGTTGGCTTGGTCACTGCACGGTGCTTGCGGTCCTAGCCGATCCGGGCCGGCAGCGTCTCGAAGCCGCGCACCGTCGACGTCGGCGAGATCTTGGCCTTCTCCATGTCGACCTCCCAGTCGGGGAAGCGCGAGAGGATCTCGTCCAGGGCGATCGAGCCCTCCAGCCGGGCCAGTGCCGCACCCAGGCAGAGGTGGATCCCGTTGCCGAACGTGATATGGCGCCCGTCGTTGCGCGTGATGTCGAAGCGGTCGCCGTCGGGGAACCGTCGGTCGTCCCGGTTGGCCGAACCGATGAGGAAGAGGAGTGCACTGCCCGCCGGCACCGGCACGCCGTGCATCACGATGTCCTCCCGGGCGACACACCGGCCGACGTGCGGTCCTGGTGGCTCGTAGCGCAGGACCTCCTCGATGGCGTTGGGGATGAGTGATCGGTCCGCTCCCAGCCGGGCCCGCTGCTCCGGGTGATCCGAGAGCAGCTTGGCGGTCCAGCCGATGAGGCGGTTCGTCGTCTCGTTGCCCGCACCGGCCACGACCTCGAGGTAGGTCAGGAGCTCCTGGCGGGTCAGCCTGCGCTCGGTGCCCGTCTCGTCGGTGAACTCGACGTTGAGCAGTTCGGTCATGATGTCGTCGGAAGGGTGGGCGGCGCGCCACTCGATGTAGTCGGCGAACATCTCGCCGCTCACGAAGTTCTCGCGCACCTTCATCGGCTCGCCTTCCTTCGTCCTGAGATTGTTGTCCACGTATTCGCGGACCGATTCCTGGTCTGTCTCGGGGATGCCGAGCAACATCCCGATGACCTGCATCGGCATTTTGGAGCCGAAGTCGGTGATGAAGTCGAGCCGGTCCGCACCGACGAACGGATCGAGGCAGCGGGCACAGAGCTCTCGGATCTTCGGCTCCAGCTCGGCCACCCGGCGGGGCGAGAACGCCCGCGACAGCAGGCGTCGGTGGATCGTGTGGGTCGGCGGGTCTTCGAAGATCAGGATGCCCTTGGGCATCTCGATGTTCGCCTTGATGAGCTCGATGATGCCGCCCCGCCCCGAGATGAAGCTCTGGGCGTCGAGGAAACCCTTCTCCACGTCCTCGAAGCGGCTGGCCGCATAGAAGTCGTGGACGTCGTTGTAGTAGAGGGGCGCCTCCTCCCGGAGTCGGCGGTACACCGGGTAGGGGTCGGCGTTGATGTCGACGTCGTACGGGTCGTAATAGACGTCGGTCGTCCTGGTCACCATGTCCGGCCCCTGTCTCTCAATTCACGTCAGAGTGTGACATGAAGCGCGGGACGGGTCAATCGGCGCAGGCAGAAAATAGTTTGACGTTGAAGTAATATTGTCGTGATGGCAGACCGCGACTCCTGGCGCCGGGACTACGAGGCTTCACCCCGACGGGCCACGCGCTTCGAGACCATGTCGGGTGTGCCGCTCGAACCCGTCTACGGGCCGGACGGGGCGGAGCTCCCGGGGCAGTTTCCGTACACCCGTGGTCCCTACGCCTCCATGTACCGCTCGCGCCTGTGGACCATGCGCCAGTTCGCCGGGTTCGGGTCGGCGGCCGACACGAACGAGCGCTTCAAGGAACTGCTGCGGGCCGGCGGCGACGGGTTGTCGACCGCCTTCGACATGCCCACGCTGCTCGGCCGCGATTCGGACGACCCGCTGGCCCGGGGTGAGGTGGGCCGGGCGGGAGTCGCCGTCGACACACAAGCAGACATGGCGCGACTCTTCGCCGACATCGACCTCGGCCGCGTCTCCACGTCGATGACCATCAACTCGCCTGCCGCTCCTCTCCTGGCCATGTACATCGGCGTCGCCGACGGCACGGGAGTCGAGCGGGCGCGGCTGTCGGGGACGCTGCAGAACGACATCCTGAAGGAGTACCAGGCTCAGAAGGAATACGTCTTCCCGCCACGGCCGTCGGTGCGCCTGGTGACCGACGTGATCCGCTTCTGCGCGGCGGAGATGCCCAGGTGGCATCCGGTCTCCGTTTCCGGGTACCACATCCGGGAGGCAGGATCGACGGCGGCCCAGGAGCTCGCCTTCACCCTGGCCAACGGATTTGCCTACGTCGAGGCCGCGTTGGCATCGGGCATGGCGGTCGACGAGTTCGCGCCGAGGCTGAGCTTCTTCTTCAATGCCCACAGCGACTTCTTCGAGGAGATCGCCAAGTATCGAGCTGCCCGCCGCCTCTGGGCGTACTGGATGCGCGACCGCTACGGTGCGCGCGACGGCCGCTCGACCCAGCTCCGCTTCCATACCCAGACGGCGGGCGTGTCGCTGACCGCCCAACAGCCCGAGGTGAATCTGGTGCGGGTGGCCATCGAGGCGCTGGCCGGCGTGCTCGGCGGCACGCAGAGCTTGCACACGGACGCATTCGACGAGGCGTTGGCGTTGCCCACCGAGCACGCAGCACGCCTGGCCCTGCGCACCCAACAGGTGATCGCCGAAGAGTCCGGCGTCGTGCACGTGGCAGACCCTCTCGGTGGATCGTGGTTCGTCGAGGAGCTCACCGACGAAATGCAGCGGCAGGCGGAGGAGATCTTCGCCCATATCGATTCGGCCGGGGCTGGGTCGATGCTCGAAGGAGTCCTGGCCTGCATCGACGACGGCTGGTTCACCTCCGAGATTGCCGACGCCTCCTATGCGTTCGCGTCGAAGATCGCCCGGGACGACTGGGTGCAGGTTGGGGTCAACGGCTACGTCGAGGACGACGGTGTGACTCCCTCGACGCTGGTCATCGACCCGGGCGTCGAGGCCGACCAAGTCGAACGTCTGGCCGCGGTGAAGCAGTCACGGGACGACGACGCGGTGCGGCGGGCGCTCTCCCGCCTGAGCGCCGAGGCCGCCGATCCGGAGGTGAACCTCATGCCTGCGTTGATCGAGGCCGCCCGCTCCCTGGTCACGGTGGGCGAGACGATGGCTGCGCTCGAGACCGTCTTCGGGACCTACGTCGAGCGCCAGGTCGCCTGAGCGTGCGCCGCCTCCGCCCGTCGGTCCCGGCGGGCCTGCCCTCGTCGCGCTGAGCGGTCTTGTGGCCGAGCCGGGACGGCTGCCCTTCGATCCCATTGCCGAGGCGATGCGTCACTGGCGCGACCACGGATGGGAGGAGGCCGAACGCGGGATGGGCCTGGTGACGTCCGTGATCCGGGTCGAGCAGATCCTGGCCGGCCGGGCGGAGGATGCGGTCCGCCCATTCGGCCTGACCTTTGCCGCGCTACGAGGTGCTGATGCTGCTGCTCTTCTCGGGCCACGGAGAGCTGCCGCTGGGCAAAATCGGCCAGAGGCTCCAGGTGGCGCCGGCCAGCGTGACTAACGCAGTCAGCCGACTCGAGTGCGACGAGCTGGTCCGCCGGCGGGTGAATCCCGATGACGGCAGGGGCGTCCTCGCCGCCATCACCGAGCGTGGTCGGGAGCTGGCATTGGGGGCCACGTCCGCCCTCAACGGCTCGCTCTTCGACGCCGTGGATCTGTCCGCGTCGGACATCGACACCCTGTTTCGCCTGCTCGGCAAGCTGCGGCAGCGGGCCGGCGACTTCGATTGAGCGGGATCGTCCGGGCCGGAACGGACCCTTGGACAGGCCGGCGCCGGATCTTCTATTCTCTCTTTTGAAGAACGTGGTTCTCGCGCCGAGCACCCCGGAGATCGCAGGCAAGGAGGAGTCCGTCCGTGGGGGAGTACGACGACATTGATTTCTTCCGGGGCGACGAGCTGATCGCCGACCCCTATCCGTACTTCGATCACCTGCGATCGGGCTGCCCCGTCCAGCGCGAGCCCAAGCACGGGGTGGTCATGGTCACGGGCTACGAGGAGGCCGTCTCGGTCTACACGAACACCTCCACCTTCTCGTCCTGCAACGCGGTGACCGGGCCGTTTCCCGGTTTCCCCGTGCCACTCGAGGGCGACGATGTCAGCGACCTCATTGAGCAACATCGCGACGAGCTGCCCTTCAGCGACCAGCTCACGACCATGGACCCGCCCAAGCACAAGGCGCACCGCGGGCTGCTGATGCGGTTGATCACGCCGAAGCGTCTGCGCGAGAACGAGGACTTCATGTGGCGCCACGCCGATCGTCAGATCGACGAGTTCGTGCAGCGGGGTCAGTGCGAGTTCATCCGGGACTTCGCAGGACCCTTCACGCTCTACGTGATCGCCGACCTCCTGGGCGTTCCCGAAGAGGACCACGAGTGGTTCCGCGAGGAACTCCAGGGGGGTGGGCACAACCGGGATCAGGCCCTGGGGAGCACGGGCTCACGTACCATGAGCCACTCGCCCCTCGAGTTCCTCTATGACAGCCTGTCGACGTACGTGGAGGAACGCCGGCGCGAGCCCCGATCCGATGTGCTGACCGGCTTGGCCACGGCCACCTTCCCCGACGGATCGATGCCCGAGGTGATCGACGTGGTCCGGGTGGCGGCCAACGTGTTCTCGGCCGGGCAGGAGACGACGGTCAGGCTGCTCGGCGCGGCCCTGCAGACCATCGCCGACAATCCCGACATCGCGGATCGCCTCCGGGAGGACAGCACACGCATTCCCGACTTCGTCGAGGAGTGCCTGCGATTCGAGAGCCCGGTAAAGGGTGACTTCCGGCTCGCCCGCACCGGGTCGACGGTGGGCGGCGTCGACATCCCCGCCGGTTCGACCGTCATGGTGCTCAACGGCGCGGCCGGGCGCGATCCGCGCCGGTTCGAGGAGCCGGACCGCTTTCGGATGGACCGGCCCAACGCCAAGGAGCACCTGGCCTTCGGGCGCGGGCCGCACGCCTGTCCCGGCGGGCCGCTGGCCCGGGCAGAGACCCGGATCAGCATCGAGCGCCTCCTGGCCCGCCTGAGCGACATCCGCATCTCCGAGTCGGCCCACGGGCCCGTCGGTGATCGGCATTACGCCTACGTGCCGACCTACATATTGCGCGGGCTCACCCAGCTCAACCTGGAGTTCACGCCGGCTTCCTGACGCGGCCCGCCGGTCGCGCTCAGGTCTGGGAGGTCCGGAGCGCTCCGATGACCGATGCACCGAATTCGGCCACCGTCTCGGCCGGAGCGAAGTCGGTGAACCAGACGTAGACGCGTTCGACCCCGCGCGACGCGAGCGAGCCGAAGTAGTCGACCAGTTCGTTCGGCGATCCGGCCACGATGCTCTTGCCGAAGCGGCGGCGGGCGGTACCGACGATCTCCTCGCGGCGCTCCTCCGACCCGATGAGTGCCGTCTGCACCTGCAGCGACGGCCGGGCCCGGCCGGCCAGCGGCCGCATCTCCTCGTAGCGGTCGAGGATCTGAATGTGCAGGTTCCACCAGTCCGCGTAGCCGGCGACCAATTCCATCGTCTTCTTGCCCGCCCCACCGATGACGATGGGAATGCGGTCGAGGGGAGTCGGCCGCTGTTGCGCCGAGTGGAGCGTGAAGTGCTCCCCCTCGTAGTCGAAGGCCTCTCCACGCCACAGGGCGGTCATGATGTCGAGCGATTCCTTGAGGCGGCTCACCCGCACGCGCGGTTCGGTCGACCCCACCCCGAAGATGTCGAACTCCCGAGGGACCGAACCCCAGCCGATGCCCAGTTCGAAGCGCCCGCCCGAGGCGTGATCCAGCGAGACCGACTCCCGGGCCAGCTGCGCCGGATGGCGAAAGGAGTCACACAAGACCAGGGAGCCCACCGAGAGGCGAGTGGTGTGCGCGGCGATCCAGGTGGTGGAGATCATCGCCTCGTACATCGGTTGATCCTCGGCCAGCGGCGGTGCCATGTGGTCCATACCGGCAATGCCGTCGAACCCCGCCACCTCTGCGTTGCGCGCCCGCTCGACCAGCTGGTCGAGTGAGAGGCGCATCTGGGGCAGGTAGAGCCAGAACTCGAGGGGCGGTGCCATGGGGGTGGAGACTACAGAGCCGGGTCACCGCGGCGGCTCTGGGCGCCGCTCAGTCGAGCGTCGCGGCATAGGCCGGAGTCCTGAGGGGCGGGAATCAGCGCCACTTGAAGTCGGGGTCGCGCTTCTCCATGAAGGCCCGCCGTGCCTCCTGCGCGTCCTCGAATCCCTGCAGCCGTGCCGTGTACTCCTGCTCGGTCCGGTAGGCGTCGCGGAACGAGAGGTGCTCGACCCGGTTCATCGACTCCTTGGCCAGCCGGAGCGCAATGGGGCTCTTCGCGGCCAGCTGCACGGCCAGAGCGTGCGAGGCGGCGGCCAACTCCGGTCCGGGCACGACGGCGCGCAGCGCCCCCAAGCGGTACAGCTCGTCGGCGGAGATCTGCTCGCCCGTGAAGAAGAGCTCCCGCGCCTTGTGCCGCCCCACCAACAGGGACAAGTGCGAGCTGGCTCCGAGCAGGCCGACATTGATCTCCGTCGTCCCGAACCGGGCGTTCTCGGAGGCGATCAGGATGTCACAGCAGGCGGCGAACGCGACGCCGGCACCGAGCGCCGGTCCGTTGATGGCGCCGATGACCGGGACGGCGCAGTCCACGATCGCCCACATGGCGTCGCGGGCCGTGCTGCCCGGATCGGTGACTGCCCGCGCGCTCAGTGTCTCTGGAGGCGCCTGCTCGTCGACGGACTTGAGATCGACTCCGGCCATGAAGGCCTTGGTGCCGGTCGCGGTCAAGATGGCCACCCGGACCTCGCGGTCGGCGCTGAGAGCCAGGAACGCATCGCGCAGCTCGGCCATCGTCGCCCGGGTGATGGCGTTCACCGGCGGACGGTCGAGGGTGACGGTGGCGATGTGGTCCTCGAGCGCAACGGTGATGTCGGGCATTTCGCACGGAGCATATCGAGCCAACTGTCGACCGAAGGGCTGGCCGCGCCGTCAAGGCCTGGACGAGTACCTCTCGGCCCGCTGCGTGGCAGGCTTCGACGGGTCGCGGGCGCTAGGACCCGTTCTGGTTGCCCTGATTGACCTGGTTGACCTGGTTGACCTGGTTGCCCTGGCCCCGGCAGGGGTTCGGGACGAAGAGGAGCCCTCCCTGGGGAACGTAGGGGGCACCGGCCACCGAAAGCTTCGTGACGGCGCCCGTCCAGGGATTGAGCGAGGCCAGGTAGTTGGCCGGGAACGCGGGTGGTGCCGGACACGTGGCCGGTGCGCTGTTCGCCCCACACGGCGTGGCCGCCGCCACGGGGCCGTCGGGGAAGGTGCCCCTCAGGGCCACGACGGTGTCGTGGGTCGAGTCGGTGGAGTAGAGGGTGCCGGGGTGCCCGTCCGGCCAGGCGGTGTCGTCCACGGACTGGCTCAGGCGCAGAACGGCGAGCGACTGGTCGGGCCGCCCCGCGTTCGTGACGAAGATCTGCTCCAGGTCGCCTTGGCTCGTCAGCATGAAATCGCCGGCGAAGCGCGGTCCGTCGGGCGGCACGATCTCGTTGGAATCGGGGTCGGTCAGCATCAGCTTGACGGTTTTGCCGGCCTGCGGCGTGCTGGCGTTGGCCACGGTGGCCGTGGACTCGTCGTAGAACAGCGGGCTGACGGCCGCCACGCCCGTCCGTCGGTGCAGGGCGACGACATACACGGCCGGGTAAGTGGGCTGCGGTGCCGGTGCGCCGGTTGTGCCCGGAGCGGAGGCGCTGACGAGCAGCTGGCCATTGAGCACCGAGATTGCGTCTGTTCCGCCGTCGTGCGGCAGGGCCTCGCCATACTGGAAGTGGCGCACCGGTCGTCGCGCTCCGGGACTGATGGCGTAGAGCGAGGAGTTGGCGTCCTCGTTCACCGTCGCGACCACCATCTGTGATTCGGGGTCCGCGGTCACGCCGTCCGTCTTGCCGGTCACGTCCCACTGGCCCAGGACCTGACCGCTCGGGGTGAACTCGACCACCGTGCTGTCCAGATTGCCTGACGGACTGGCCTGACCCTGTGGGCCGACGCCGTTCTGGAACCCGACGAAGATGGCTCCGTCCAGCATGGTGATGTCGTCGGGGTCGCTCAGTGGTTCCGTCTGCGGCGCCGAGCCACCTTGCGGGACGAACGTGTGCGTCAGCGAAGCACCCGCGAGCACGGTGGTTGCGGTGAGGGGTTGCGACCCGCCATGCGTTTCGGTGGTTGCCGCACCGGCCGCGACAGGCAACAGCAGGGCAGACACGACGCCCGCCAGACCCAGGATCGAGGGGCGGGGGGACAGGGACCAGGACACGGCGCGACCTCCTTCGATGGTGGAGTCGACCGTACGAGATGCTTCTGAACCCCCGCCGACGTCCTCGCGATCGGATGGTGTCGATTGCGCGACGGCGGCGCGACAGCCCAGCTCAGATGTAGTCGCTGTGGCGCATGTAGACGAGGGCGGCCCAGCCCCAGATCGGTGTGAGGTAGGCGGTACAGAACCGTTCGATGAAGACCGCAGCGACCGCCTGGTCCTGGGGAATGCCCGCGGCGGTCAGGCCGGCGATGAGCCCGACCTCGATCACCCCGGCCCCGCCCGGAACCGGCGCAGCCCCACCGATCATGGAGGCCAGGGTCAGCACGACGACCAGGGTGGCGAAGCTGGCGTGCTCACCGACCGCATGCAGCGATGCGCCCAGACAGAGCGCAATGAGTATTTGACTGCCCGCCGATCCGCCCAGAACGTAGGCGATCTTGCGCGGCTCGATGGCGATTTCCTTCACGTCGTTCCAGATGGTCACGAGGTGCGGTCGCGCCTTCTCTGTGGCCAGGCGCCTGATCTTGGGGACCAGCGCGACGACCGCGGCCACGATCGCCACCAGCAGGACGACGCCGAGGAAGAGCCAGATCACATCCTTGTGACCACCGCCCCCGGTGGGTTTGTGGAAGTCGCCCGCCGCGAAGGGCAGGCACACGAGGAAGAGCACGCCCTTCATCACCCAGCTCGCCGTCCCGGCGATCGCGCCCGAGCTGATGGCCGATGCCGTGTCCCGCCCCTGCCTCTGGAAGAAACGCACGCGGACGGCGAACACAGCGGCGTCACCCCCGACGAACGAGGTGAAGAGGTTCGACGTCTCCAAGACGACGCACCGCCCGAAGGGAATGTTCCCGGTGACCGCACCCGTCAGGGCCCAGGCGCCGGTCACGACCGGAAGCTGCGCCAGGACGAAGGCGAGGGCCACCCAGTACCACTGCGCGTTGCGGATGACGCTGAGCGAGCCGGACGCACTGGTCAGCACGCCGATGATCAGCCAGAGTCCGATCAGGCTGCCGATCACCATGAGCAGGTTCGGCCAGCTGATCCGCTTGGTCTCCACCAGCTTCGGAACCTCGACGCCGGCCTGGGCGGCCAGGGACTCGCGCAGGGACTTGAGGAACCCCTTCTGGGAGCGGCTCCGGTGTTCGGTGACGGGGTCGATGGTCGAGCGCTGTAGCGACGTGAGCACCGCCTGCACCGTCGCCGCGTCGAAGTTGCGGCAGGCCACCACGGCTGTCCGATCGATCCCCACGACCACCGCGACGGCGGCGACGGCGGCGGCCAAGTCCTTGTCGAGGCGGGTCGCGGGTGCCGAAGAGGAGGCGCGCCGGAAATTGCGGAGCAGTGGGCCGGCGGGGGTGAGCACCACCGTGCTCGGACTCAAGGCACCGTGCGCGATATCGGCCTGGCGCAAGAGGAGGACAGAACGGAACACGGCGTCGATGTCGGCGTCGCTGACCTGGTCGTCGCTGAGGTCACCCAGGCGCTCGCCCTCGGGTACGAGGGTGACCAGGGCGGCGTCGTGGCTCGGTCCGCATCGTCCGGCGGCGACGACGTCCGGCACGCGCACCCCCGCGTGCCCGGCCAGGAAGGTGAGATAGGCCTCGTGCTCGACCTGTTGGAGGCGGTTGAGCATCAGTGTCGGGCCCGAGTCGCGATAGACGGCGTAGCGCCACACCTTGCGCAGCCACTGGGCGTCCGATGCGTCCCGTCCATAGACAGCCGCCTCGATCCGGTGGCCTTCGGCGTCGTGGCCCTCGAACGCCTCGACCCCCCACTCCTGTTCCGGCGAGGCAATGAGGCCGACCGCCTCGACCCGGAGCTCGCGGACGGCCTGTGCCACCTCGTCGGCCGTCGGAAGTCCGTTGGGCGCGCCCAGGGCCAGGTGGCACGCCGCCGCGGTGCCCCAACCCAGCACCATGGCCGCCAGGACGTTGAGGGGGAAGCCGTAGCCACCCACGACGGCGCAGAGTGCGGCGAGCGAGATCGCGACCACCACGAGTCGCTGCACCGGCCGACTCAGATAGGGGAGCCCGGTCAGTGCGACCGCAGTGGCCACGGCCAGCTGGATCACCGGGTAGCGCGGGTCGACCCCTGCCACCTGGTCGAGCGGAGGCCGGCCTCCGTTGGGCCCGATGAGCACGTCGAGGAGCAGGCACGCGCCCAACGCAGAGAGTCCGGCCAGGGCCATGCGGCGGACCGCCACCAACTTGGGCACGAGGAGACCGACCAGGACGAGACCCACGATGACCCCGAGTGACCCGACGTACCACAGCGTCGTGATCAGCCAGCGAATCCCCCAAGGGGCGGGCTCGATGAGCTCGGTGAAACCGAGCTCGACCGACGTGTTTGCCTGCACCAGAGGGATGCACAGGCCCACGATGGCGATGGCGATGCCCAGGCGCACTGCGTCCGAGGCGCGCCGGCGCGTGCGACCACCCCCGTGCGGTCCGAGGAGCAGGGCGCGCACCCGCTGCGACCAGTGGACGTGGAAGTCACCGCCTGGCGGCCGGCCCGGCCCGGCCCGGCCGCTCCCCGTGCGTGGGCCGATCACCTTCATGGGTGCCGGTCCGAGCTAGCGCGTCGACACGTCTTGACCAGTGCCGAGGGAATCGCGTTCGGCCAGGGTCTTGAGGGTCAACAGCTGCTTGCGCATCATGAAGAGGTCACCGGCGGGCAGGGCCAGCGACAGGAGTCGACCCCAGATCCCTGGCGCGGTGGCGAGGACGATCTTGGCGACGAGCCGGCAGGATCCCTCGTCGAGCGGGTCGGCCTCATAGGTGATGCCCACTTGGCCGAAGAACGGAGTCTCGGAGAAGAGGGTGACCGACTGTCCGGGTTCGAAGGCCACCAGGTGAAAGTTGCCGGCGAAGCGCTGCCCGGCTGCGAGTTCGGTCAGGGCGGGGTCGAGCTGGCGGGGGCTCCGCCGGCCCAGGTTGTCGATCCAGTCGTAGCTGTAGGGCGCCGCCCGCAATTGGCAGAGCCAGTCGAAGACCAGCTGGGACGGGGCCCCGACCGTGACCGCCCGGAAGAGGGCCTTGTCTGCACCTTCGAGCAGCTGGTCGCAGGGATAGGCCCGAGCCCGTTCCTCGGCCGAGGAGCCCCAGGTGTCGATCACCCCCGTCGGCATGCGGGCACGGTACTTCCGCCAGGAAGGCCCGCAGTGGGATCCGGCCTGGCCCGAGACCTGCAAACCCTCCCAATCCCCTAAATACGATTGACTTACTCGACTTTATCTTCTACCCTCGTGCAATGTCCCGTACCGACGTCAAACCCCCAGCCCGCAGGCGCGCCCGTCGGCGCGCCACTCCGTCTTACCCCGCTCACGTCTTCGGGGCGGACCCCTACGAAATTGCTGGTCGGCTGGCCCCGTTCATGCGCTGGGAGGAGGCGTCCGAGGTCGTCGAGCGCAGCTGGCGGCTCGTGGCCCGGACGCCTGATTTCGACGCGTGGCTCATCGCCTGGCCTCCCGGCGGCCGGGTCGAACTGCACGATCACGGTGTCTCGCGCGGGGCACTCACCGTGCTCAGCGGGACGCTGGTCGAAACGGTGCCCCATCGGGACGAATGGGGTCGGTTGGACCTCCTGCGCTGCGACCTCCAGACTGGGGTCACGCTGCGCTTCGACCACGGCCACGTGCACGACGTCCTCAACGAAGGACCAGAAACGGCCCTGAGCCTGCACGTCTACAGCCCGGCCCTGACCTCCATGACCAATTTCGACGTGGCGGGCGATCAGCTGGTGGCAAGCGGCGTCCGCTTCACCGACGACGGCTGGGAGGACGACAGCGCACCGGTGCTGCTTCGACCGGCACCGACACTACGACTCGTGGCGCAATGACCCGCTCGGTCGACGAGCTCCTCGCGCAGGCGCGCCTGGGGATCGAGCGGGTCGACCCGAGCGAGCTGGATAGGTTGCAGGCCGAGGGCGCCCTGGTGGTCGACATCCGGCCAGAGCGCCAACGGGCGGAAGAAGGCGATCTGCCCTTCGGTCTCGTGGTCGAGCGCAACGTGCTCGAGTGGCGGTTCGACCTCTTGGGCGATGACGCCCTGCCCGACGTCCAGGGCTACGACCAGCAGGTGGTCGTGGTGTGCTCCGAGGGCTACGCCTCGAGCTTTGCGGCGGCCTCGTTGCGCCAACTCGGGTTCGTCCTGGCCGCCGATCTCGAAGGCGGCTACCGGGCCTGGCGGGCCTGGCGGGGCGACCCGGTGGTGGAGGTCGCCGCCGCCTGGTAGCTGGACGCGGGAAGCCCCCAGCCCGGCCCAACTTCGTGCTGCTGGTCAGGCGGCACGCCCTTCGGGCTGGTGGTCCTAGGGCTTCTCTCGTGGGTGCTGGTCAGCACCGCCTCCCATCTGCTCCACCACGCGACGGAGAGTCGGGACGTCAATCTGGGTGTCGTGCTCACCGAGTGGGACCACTGGCCGGGCTCATGGCCCGCCAGCTCGTTGAGCCGTTTCGCTCCGTTAGGAACGGGTGGGGTCGGTGCCGCGCACTCGCCCTCGGGGCAGCGACCGTCCACTCAGGACGAGCACGAGCGCCTGACCCGGCCCCGAGACGACGTCTCCGCTGCCGCAGCACCACTCCATGTCGTCGGCCTCGAGCCGCACGCCCGCGAGCTCGACGCCGAACAGGTTGAGCCCGTCCGGCGCGCGCAGGAGGTCGAGCACGGCGCGAACCCGCGCTTCGGGGACCGTTCGATCAAGCGGGACGGCCTCAATGATGTCGAGTGCATGAATGACGCAGTGCGTCAGCGCGCCCTCGACGCCGCCGCCCGGAGGCTGCCATGCGTGCAACACCTCCGAACGCAGGTCGTCGAGCAACCGAGCAGCCGGCAGCGCACCGTCGCGGGCCGCCACCTCGTTGGACAGGCGGGTGAAGTCCCCGCCCGCCGCGGCCAGCTCGGCCATGAACGCCGGCCCCGAGTAGCGCGCCGGCATCGTCATGTGCGCCACCACCTCGCGGGTCCGCCAGCCAACGCAGAGCGAGGGAGCTTCCCAGACCTCGACGGGGGAGGAGGCGAGGAGGTCGGCCAGCGCCAGGTACTCCTCCGCCACGGCCTCAGACAGGTCGAGACCGAGGGCACCGTCCGCGGCCGTCGCCGTCACGTGGTCGTGCCCGAGGTGTCGAGCGTGGTCAGGTAGGCGGCGAAGCGGTCGAGGGACGAGCGGAAACCGGCCTGGGCCTCGGCCGACGTGATCGCAGCAGGCACGTTGATCTGATGGATGTGCACCTCGGTGCGGCCGTCGGCCAGCTCCACGAACTCGGATGTCACCCGCATGCCGGTGTCCGGGTCCGTCCAGACCAACCGTTCGGGTGCCCGCACCTCGTCGTAGATCGCGTGGGTCGGAAACTCGGTCCCGTCTGCGTCGTTGACCATGACCGTGTCGAAGACGCCGCCAGGACGCGCGTCCACCGTGATGCGCTCGCGCGGCGTGCTCACGCCGGTCGGTCCCCAGAAGTGCGTCAAGTGATCGGGATCGATCATGCAGGCGAACACCAGCTCCCGCGGCGCGTCGAAGACGCGGGCGAACTGCAACTCGGACCCGGCCGCGTTGCTCATGGCGGCCCCCCTTTCCCTCGCTGGCGTGCTGTCCTCTGCTCTGTCCTCTGGATCTCACGCAGGTGCGCGTCGAGCTTGTCGAACCGCTCGTCCCAGATCTGACGGTGCCGGTCGATCCAGTCGACGGCGCTGTCGAGCGCCCGGACCTCGAGGTGGCAGGGCCGGAACTGAGCGTCCCTGCGCCGCGAGATCAGCCCGCTGCGTTCGAGCACCTTGAGGTGCTTGGACACGGCGGGTAACGACATGGCGAACGGAGCAGCCAGCTCGTTCACCGTGGCGTCGCCCCGAGCCAACCGGCTCACGATGGCCCGCCTGGTCGGATCGGCCAGCGCGGCGAAGGCCGCATCGAGACGCTCGTCGGTCCGTGTGCTCACCCAGCATATTTAACCAAAGGGTTAGTTAGCTGTCAAGTTAAATGCATGATCGAGTTCGAGATGGCGCCGCTGCGCCACGCCGTCCACGTCCTGCCCGAGGTCCTGCTGGCGGTGCGGGGAGCGCCGGATCCCACCGACCTGGCCCACCTCGCCCGCTCGAGCCCCGGCTGACGCTGCTGGTCGACGCTCTGGCCCGGTGGGCGCGGGCGCTGGGCGCAGCGCGAGCGGCCGACGCAGAGCCGATACCCTCGGCCGCAACGACAACTCCGGAGGAGCGGACATGGAGGCCACACTCAGCGCCCTGCGCGCGTCGGCCGAACGCCTGCGGGCTATGGCGATGGCACTGGACGACGCACAGCTCGTCGGCGCGTCGTACGACAGTGACTGGACGATCGCCGACGTGCTGTCGCACCTGGGTTCGGGTGCAGTCATCATGCGGCGGCGTCTGGAGGACGCCCAGGCCGGGATGGAGACGCCGGACGACTTCGCGCCGACGGTCTGGGACGAGTGGAACGCCAAGGCGCCCCGGGCCAAGGCCGACGACGCCCTGGTCGCCGACTGGGCCCTGGTCGAGGCGTTTGAAGGTGTAGGCGACGACCAGCGCACGGCCCTGTCCTTCTCCTTGGGGCCGATGACGCTCGACCTCGCGACCTTCGCCGGCATGCGTCTCAACGAGCATGTCTTCCACACCTGGGACGTGGAGGTGGCCCTGGACGACGCGGCCACGCTGGCCGCGGATGCCGTGCCGCTGGTCGTCGACAACCTCGGCATGATCGCCCGCTTCACGGCCCGGCCCATCGGAGCGGCCCGCGCCATCGCCCTGCGCACGACGGACCCATCGCGGGACGTCACCGTGCGCATCGGCGCGGACAGTGTCGAGTACGTCCCATCGGATCCGGGCGACCCTGACGTGACCTTGCCGGCCGAGGCGCTCTGCCGCCTGGTCTACGGGCGCCTCGATCCCGATCACACACCGGTCTTTTCGGGTGACGGCGAGGCCCTCGACGTCCTGCGTCAGGTCTTCCCGGGTCCGTGACCACACCGGATGGAACGACGATGGCCGATCCTGCCCGCACCGCACTCGTCATGATCGAATGCCAGCGCGGCGTCGTCGGCGACCTCTCCGTCCTGCCCGACTTGGCCGCCGCGGCCCAACCCGTGCTCGAGACCATCGGCCGGCTGGCCCGGGCGGCCAGGCAGGCCGGGGTCACCGTGGTGCACCTCACCTACGCCCCGGTGGCAGGTGGCCGCTCGACCAACCAGCGCTCTCCGCTGACCCGGACGACCGCAACGACCTCCTCCTGGGGGCCCGAGCGGCCGGGGGCCGACGTGGTCGCGGCGATCGGGGTCGAACCGGGGGATCTGGTGTTCGAGCGACATCAGGGCATCTCGCCGGTCCATCGCACCGAGGTGCTGAGCGTGCTGCGCAACATGGGCATCGACGAGCTGGTCGTGGCCGGCGTCTCGACCAACCTGGCCGTCCCAGCGGTCGCGGTCGGCGCGTCCGACGAGAACTTCTCCGTGATCGTGGTGCGCGACGCCACCATCGGTGTTCCCGACTCCCATCACCAGTCCATGCTGCGGTACTCGTTGGCTTTCGTTGCCCGCCTGCTCAGCGCGGACGAGGTGGCGGCTGCCTGGCTGGGCGCCGGGGGCAGCTGAGAACGAGGTTCGAGTCCGCCGGCGCGGAGCCGGTTCAGTCCGGCGTGCCGGCCCGCCAACCCGGACGACGGAGCAGCCGGCGACCGATGCCGTGCCCCGACGCCCGCAGCACGAGCAGGATCTTCATGCGCTGGAGCGCCGTATCGGTCAGCGCGGAGTGCAGCGCGGAGCCGGGCAGCTCCCGATGGGTCAGCGGCCAGGTCAGTGCGAGCAGCTGCTCCATGGCCTGCCCGCGCCGCCCGGCGGTCGGGAGGGGGAACAGCTGGCTCGGCGCGTCCACGCCGGCCCGCCGGGCCAGGGCCAGGGCAGCGCCGGTGACAGTTCGGCAGCGGCCGGCGAGGGCGACGTCGTGCACCCGCTCCCAGTCGATCGGCTCGCCGCGGCCGTCGGCTTCGCCCACGATCATGGCGAGGTCGGCGATCCAGACCAGCCGCGCGAACCCGTGGTGCGGTTTGCCGGCGTGCGCGGCCAGGGTCACGAGCTCCTCGGCCGGCGGCAGCCCGAACGCGGGCGTGCCCGCGCAGTCGATGGGCCGGCGCCGGCGCCAAAGTGCCTCGGCGTCGAGTGCGGTGACCCGCTGGGACGCTCCTTCCAGGCCGTAGTGCAGCTCCACGAAGAGGGAGGGGACCTCGGGGTGGGTGAGCGCGGTGTCGTAGAGATCCGGCCCGGCCGGCCGGGCCACACCCCAGCCGGCCCCGCCCAGGGCTTCGAGCGCCCGCCGATGGTCGGCCCGGGGCAACAGCAGGTCGATGTCCTCCATCGGGCGTAGTCCCGGCCCGGGGTAGCGGGCCGCCACCGCGGGGCCCTTGAGGACCACAGGCTCCAGGCCGGCCTCGGTCAGCGGCCCGACAGCCAGGGCGACGGAGCGGGGCAGCAGCAACAGCGCCTCCATCCGGTAGGCGTCGGCCACTCCCCCCAGGACTGGTCGGAGCGGGCCTAGCTCGTCCAGCGCGTCGGCCGAGTCCAGGGCGCGCCAGAGCAGTGGGCCGATGCGGTGCTCGGTGGCGGCCTGAACGGCGAGCTCGAGGTCGGCACCGCCGGCGAGGGCACGCCGGAGCGCGGCCGGGTCGGGTTGGCGGCGGCAGGCCTCCCAGAGGAGCGTCGACGTCTCCTCCATGACCGCATCCCGCGTGTGCTGCGCCTGCACGCGCTCATTGTGCCGCCCTGCGAGCAGCCGGGACGCCCGATGGGCAGGCCAGAACACGGCCCCCAGCAAGAAGGCCCGCGCTCGGGCGTTATCGAGGTGCAAGGGATCGTCGGCAGCGCCCGGTGGGCCGCTGCGACGAAATCCCCGTTGAGGAACGGGGACGAGGCAAGGTTGGGGTCGACGATGGTGCAACGACAGGGAGTAGGGACAGCGGGGAGCACGGGTGACAGCGCCGGCTCCAACCGGCTGAGCAGGCGCCAGGTCATGGGCCGGGCGGGCGCGGTCGCCACGGCCGGCGTCGCGGCCTGGGTCGTCCCCGAGATCCTGCTCGCCCAGCCCGGATCGGCCGCCGGCCTGTCCGGCAACCCGGGCGCATCCGCGGGCGCCTCGGGCAGCGTCGGGGCGTCCACCGGGGTGTCGTCCCCGGCCGGGAGCGCGTCGGCGGGTGCCGGCGTGTCCACCTCCGCCTCGGCGAACGGCACCGCCGCTGACCGTGGGGCCGACGCGGACACCGCCATGCGCACCGGCGCCGGCGTGGATGCGTCCGGCGAGGCCTCGTCGCCCCGTACCCGGACAAGCACGGGCATCGACGTCCGCCGCGACAGCGAGATCGGCGCGGCGCTCACGGCCAGCGGCTGGGCGCTGCACCACTGGACGCCCAACCGTGGCTAGGGGCGCCACGAACCGAACCCCGGCGGGAGGGGTCGGGGCAACGAGCACGAGAGGCCTTGCCTGATGACGGTCGACACGCTGCAGGCGTATCGCACGCCGAACCTGCGCGCCCTCTCGTTCCGTTTCGCGCTGCGGTGCGACGACCGGACGTTGGGACGGTATCTCGACGGCGTCCTGGCCGGCCTGCGTGACGGGCACGTCACCGACGACGTCGGCCACTGGTACACGCTGGGGTCGGCGCCCGGTGGTATCGACGTCTGGCGCGACGACGAGCCCGTGGCCCACGGCCTGGCTCCCTCCGACGTGGCGGCCTGGGTCGTCTGGGACGTCAACCGATCGGCGGCCGAGGCCAGCGGCGAACACCTTCTGTTCCACGCGGCCGCGCTCGAGGTCGATGGGGCGGGCCTGCTGCTCCCCGGCGTGTCCGGCTCGGGCAAGTCGACCCTCGCCGCCGCACTGGCCTGGTCCGGTTTTGGGTACCTGTCCGACGAGCTCGTCGCGCTGGACCTGACCACCGGCATGTTCGTCCCCTATCCAAAGCCCATTTCGCTCAAGGCCGGCAGCTTCGACCTGCTCGGCCAGCTCGGACCCGGCGCCGCACACGGGTCGGCCGCCGCCGCGCTCTGGGGCGAGCGCGAGTGGCAGGTGGCCGTGGGCGACCGGTCCGGGTTGCCGCTGGGGCGTCCCTGCCCGCCGCGTCTGGTGCTCGCCCCGCGCTATCGCCCCGGAGCTCCCACCGTCGTGCGGCCCATGACAGAGACCGAGGCCTTCTTCGCCGTGGCCGCCCACGCGGTCAACCCGGCCCTGCACGGGGCGCGCGGCACGGTGGCGCTGGCCGGCCTCGCCGCGACATGCCTCTGCGCGTCGATCACGTTCTCGGACCTCGACGACGCCTGCCGGGCCGTCCTCGAGCTGGTCGACGACCGTGTGCGCTGACCTGGCGGTGCCGGCGCCGCCGGAGCCGGGGTGGCCCGAGCCGGGGTCGACGCCCCGGCGGCGCCCTGGCGTCTCGGCTGTCTTGCTCGACGACAACGTCGCGCTCTACGACGATGTCGTGCAGGTCCTGATACTGCTCAATCCGAGCGCCGCCGCGGTATGGGAGGGCTGCGACGGCGCCGGCACCCTCGACCAGTTGGTGGGCCGGTTGGCCGAAGCGCACGGCGAGGACCGGGGCGTCATCGGCCACGACGTGGTGCAGACGGTGCGCAAGCTGGCCGAGCTCGGCCTCCTCTCCGGGGCACCGGAGCCGTCGCGGGGCTGACACGCCGCTTGCCGGCCGACGAGTCGTTGGCGAGGATAAGCAGGTGCCCATCGCCCGCCTGACCGCCACCACCACCCCCGAGGAGGTGGCCGCGGTGGTCGGCCGGGACGGGGCCGTCGTCGTCGAGGGCGTGGCCGGGGCGGCGCTGCTCGACGAGATTCAGTCCGAGCTGCTGCCCTACCTCGAGGCCACGCCGACCGGGCCCGACGACTTCAGCGGGAACCGGACCAGGCGCACGGGCTCGCTCATCGCCCGCTCGCCGGCCTGCCGCCAGCTGGTCGTGCATCCCCTGGCCCTGGGGACGGCCCGGACGTTTCTCGGTCACGCCACCAACTTCCAGCTCCACCTGACCCAGGCCATCGCCATCGGGCCGGGAGAGACGGCCCAGCCCATCCACCGCGACCAGTGGGCCTTCGACTTCTTCCCCTTCCCCCAGGGCTACGAGGTGCAGTGCAACTTCATCTGGGCCCTGACCGACTTCACCGAGGAGAACGGTGCGACCCGGGTGGTCGTCGGCTCCAACCTGAGGGAGGACCGCGTGCCCTTCACGCACGCCGACACCGAACCGGCCGAAATGACCCGGGGCTCGGTGCTCTGCTACTCGGGTTCGGTCTACCACGGCGGCGGCCCCAACCAGTCCGAGCACACCCGTATCGGCTTGAACATCACCTACAACGTGGCCTGGTTGCGCCAGGAGGAGAACCAGTATCTGTCCGTGCCGCGCGAGGTGGCCGCCACGTTGCCGACGGACCTCCTGCGCCTCATGGGCTACGACCGCGGGGCCTACGCGCTCGGCTACATCGACGACCTGCGCGATCCGATCGAAGCGGTGCGTCCCGGGATCGGATCGACCGGATTCGCGGCCTCCTGACCGCAAGCGGGGTCAGCCGATCGCGGGCAGGCCCCCACTACCGTGGGAGCATGCCGGTCGAGATCCGTCAGGCCACCGTCGTCGACTACGACGACCTCTATGACGCCTTCACCCGCATCGTCAACGCCGGCGAGGGGTTTCCGCAGAAGGCGCCGCTCACCCGGGCCGAATTCAACGAGTACTGGATCGACCATGCCGCGGGCGTGTACGTCGCCAAGTTCGGCGGCTACCTGATCGGGGCGTCCTACATCAAGGCGAACTTCGTCGGGCGGGCGGCTCACATCGCCAATGCGGGCTACTTCGTGCTCGCCGCCTACCGGGGTACCGGGGCCGGCCGAGCTCTGGTGGAGCACTCGCTCGGCGAGGCGCGGCGGCTGGGCTTCGATGCCATGCTCTTCAACCTCGTCTTCGAGTCGAATCCCGCTCGCACCATGTACGGCAAGCTCGGCTTCGTCGAAATCGGGCGGATCCCCGATGCCGTCGAGGGCGAGGATGCGCTGATCTACTGGCGCAGCCTGCACGACGTCGGGGCGTGACAACCTCCGACGTCACGGTCGACCGGGCCGGTGAGCACGTGGCCGTGGTCTGCCTGCACCGGCCGCCCAACAACTACTTCGACAGCCCACTGGTGGCTGCCGTCGCCACGGCCTACGAGGAGCTCGGCGCCACCGGTTGGTGCCGGGCCATTGTGCTGGCCACCGAGGGAAAGCACTTCTGCGCCGGACTCGACTTCGCCGCCAACGCCGGGCAGGACATCGCCGAGCTCTACGCGCAGGCCCTGCGCCTCTTCGCGGCCCCCCTCCCGGTGGTGGCGGCCGTCCAGGGTGCCGCCATCGGCGGCGGGTGCGGGCTGGCGCTCTCCGCCGACTTCCGGGTGGCCACGCCGTCGTCGCGCTTCTCGGCCAATTTCGCCCGCCTCGGCTTCCATCACGGTTTCGCACTCAGCGTGACGCTGCCGGCGGCGGTCGGCCGCCAAGCCGCGGCCGACCTGCTCTTGACCGGCCGGCGCGTCGGAGGCACCGAGGCGCTCGCCCTCGGGCTGTGCGACCGGCTGGCCCCGGAGGGCGAGGAGGAGTTGCGGGGGTTCGCGCTGGGCTACGCCGGCGAGCTGGCCGCCTCGGGCCCGCTGGCGGTGCGGGCCATCCGGGCCACCCTGCGCCAGGGTTTGGTGGAGGAGGTCCGGGCCGCCATGGCCCACGAGTGCGCGGTGCAGCTCGCTCTGGCCGGCACGGCCGACTTCGCCGAGGGGGTGCGGGCCACGGCGGAGCGGCGACCGCCCGACTTCACCGGGTCGTAACGGGGTCGGACCCGGCCCAGTGCGAGGGCAACACCAGGTTCGAGTGGTCCGAGCACACCGGGCCGTCCGAGCAGAACGGCTGTCCCTCGGTGATCCTGCACACCGGCCGTCGTGTCACCCACCAGGTGGAGCGCCGGGTGGAGTCCCGGTTCCACCGCGGCCCCCGGCCGGTGGTCGGCCCGGCCCGCCGGGCGGCGGGCCCGTGCTCAGCATGATGCTCGAGGCGGACACCGTGCCGTTGCTCTGCGTGGTGCCCTGCACGCCGACGAACACACCCACCTTGAGGGCGGAGGCGCTCGCGGTGGTGCTGGCGCCCTTGGCCCCGAGCGAGGTGAAGGTCGTGTCGGCCGAGTACTCGACCGTCGTCGTGCCGTCGTCGCGCGTGCGCACCATGACGGCGGTGCCCGAGATCGCAGTGATCCGACCTGCGACGGTAGGCCGGGCGCCCTGAGGCGGTCGCTGCGGCGAGGCGTTCGAGCCGTTGGTGGCCGAAGTCGGCGACGGCGCGCTCGCAGCCCCCGCCACCCCGGCACCCAGGCCGAGCACGACGGCCATGGCGCCCCCGGCCACTGCGGTGCGGCCCGGGGTCGACCAGCGCCAGCGGGCGCGGCCGAGCGGTTGGGGGAGGTGCGCCGTCGTGAGTGCCGGCTCGTCGTACGGAGTGGTCTCCATGGTCGTGCTCCTGTCCGTGTCTGCTGCTCGTCGGCGATCTGCCGTGGCTCGCACACTGCGCTCACCCCGTGTGGCCGCCCTGCGCGTCACCTGGGGCCGGGAGCACAATCGGGGCGGGTGCCGCAACGGGGCGGCACTAGGGTGGGGCGCAGACGCAGGAAAGAGCAGCAGCGAACAGCAGCGCAGAGCAGGAAGGGGGTTCGATGACACAGATTGCGCCGGTCAACGACTGGGCCACCGACTTCGACGTCATGGACCCCCGCTACCTGGCCGACCCCTTCAGCATCTGGGACGAGTTGCGCGCCACCTGCCCCATCCCGCACACCAACCGTCGCAAGAGCAGTTGGATGCCCCTTCGCTACGACGACGTCACCGCCATCGCGCACGACGTCGAGCACTTCAGCTCGGTCAAGGTGGCCGTGATCCCCGCCGACGAGGACGACGACCCCGAAGCCATCGACGGGCTCAACCTCGAGTACGGGCTGCCGCCGATCTCGGTCGACCCGCCCGTGCACACCTGGACCCGCCGCCTGCTCCTGCCCTGGTTCTCGCACACCCGGGTGGACACCTACGTACCCCTCACCCGCGAGCTGTGCGCCAGCCTGCTCGACGGTTTCGCCGGTGCGGGTCGGGCCGACGCCGCGGCCGACTACGCCCAGCAGATTCCGGTGCGGGTCATCGCCCGCATCCTCGGCGTACCCACCGACATGGCCGACACCTTCACCGGCTGGGTGCGCGACGTGCTCGAGTTCGCCGATGATCCCGTGCGGCGCCAGGAGGGGGCGGAGGGCCTCTTCAATTACTTCTTCGCCCAGCTCCAAGAGCGCCGCCAGGAGCCGGGCGACGACCTGCTGAGCGAGCTGCTGCACACCGAGGTCGAGGGCAAGCCGGTCGACGAGGGCATCGTGCTGGGCATGGCGGCCCTGGTCTTGATCGCTGGCGTGGACACCACCTGGAGCGCCATCGGGTCGTCGCTGTGGCACCTGGCCGCCCACCCCGACGACCGCAAGCGCCTGGTGGACCAGCCCGACCTCATGCCCACCGCGGTCGAGGAGCTGCTGCGGGCCTACGCCCCAGTGACCATGGCCCGGGAGGTGACCGGGGACATCGAGTACGCCGGCTGTCCCATGAAGGCGGGCGACAAGGTCCTCATGAACTTCCCGGCGGCCAACCGCGACCCTGCGGCCTTCGAACAGCCCGACGAGGTCGTGCTCGACCGCGCCCACAACCGCCACGTCGCCTTCGGCTCGGGCATCCACCGCTGCGCCGGGTCGAACCTGGCCCGCATGGAGCTCACCGTCGCCCTCGAGGAGTGGCTGGCGCGTATCCCCGACTTCTCGCTCGCCCCGGGCGAGGAGATCAGCTGGGCCGGCGGGCAAGTCCGCGGTCCCCGAGTCCTACCGGTGGTGTTCTGATGAGAGTCCGAGTCGATCCCGACAAGTGCCAGGGCCACGCCCGCTGCTACGGCCTGGCTCCGGAGATCTTCGACGTCGACGAGTACGGCCAGGCTTCGGTCCTCGTGGACGTGGTCCCGCCCGAGCTCGAGGAGAAGGCCCGCCTCGCCGTGGCCAACTGCCCCGAGTACGCCATCGAGATCATCGAGTAGTCGCACTCGGGTGGGGGAGCCGGCACTCCTGGCCGACGCCCCGGCGTGGTTCGCCCGCGCCGTGGCCGTCGAGCGCGAGGACGGACGCGTCGAGGTCGACGGCGCAGCGGTCCACTACATGACCTGGGGCCGGCCCGGCCGGCGCGGCCTCGTCTTCGTGCACGGCGGCGGCGCCCACGCCCACTGGTGGACCCACGTGGCGGCGACGTTCGCCAGTGAGTTCCGGGTCGCCGCCATCGACCTGACCGGACACGGCGACAGCGCGCACCGCGACCACTACGACCCCAAGCAGTGGGCCGACGAGGTGATGGCGGTCGCCGGCGACGCCGGCATCGACGGGCGACCGGTCGTCATCGGGCACTCCATGGGCGGCTTCGTCACCATCGTCACGGCGGCCCGCCATCCCGACGACCTGGCCGGGGCCATCATCTGTGACTCGCCGGTGACCGAGGCCGACCCCGAGATCAGCGCCCGCGACGCCTTCGGCCGGCTCCGCACCTACGACACGGTGGAGCAGGCCATCGTCCGCTTCCGCACGGTCCCACCCCAGGAGCACTACCTCGACTACGTGGTCGACTTCGTGGCCCGCCACTCGCTGCGGCGGGTCGGCGGCGGGTGGCAGTGGAAGTTCGACCGCCGCATCTTCGAGCAGTTCGGTGACGGCGTGCGCGAGCTGGCCGTCCCCTACCTCGATCAGGTCAACTGCCGCCTGGCCCTGCTCCGTTCCGAGTACGGCCTGGTGACGCCCGAGATCGGCGCCTTCATGTTCGAGAAGCTCGGCCGGGTGACCCCGGTGATCGAGATTCCCGAAGCCGGGCACCACGCCATGCTGGACCAGCCGCTCATCCTGCTCACCGCGCTGCGCACGCTCCTGGCCGACTGGGACCATTCCGAGCCCCATCACCGGCGCTGACCGCACCCTCGGGAGCGGTGCAGCGACGGTGACTGCGGTGTCCGTTCGGCGAGGTGGCTCAGACCGCGGCCAGGACCAGCGGCTCCTCCTCGAGCTCCTCCACTGGGGCCTCGTGGTACTTGGCCCGGCGGATCAGGGTGAGGGCGGCCACCGCGGCGGCGCCCAGCACGATGGCGCTGAAGGTGAAGGCGCTCGTGTAGCCGTGGATGGCTCCCGCCTCGAGCGAGGCGGCCGACGTCCCGTGGGTGGCCACGTAGGACACGGTCGCGGTGGTGGCGATGGTGTTGATGAGGGCGGCCCCCATCGTCCCGCCCGTCTGCTGGGTCGAGTTCACCAGGGCGCTGGCCACCCCGGCGTCCTCGGGGTTCACCCCCACCAGGGCGGTGCTGCTCATGGCCACGAAGGACATGCCCATCCCGAGGCTCACGATGACCTCGGCCGGCAGCACGATCGACACGTAGGTCGAGTCCACGCCGAGCGTGCTGAAGAGCGCAAGCCCGGCGGCGGCCATCACGAGTCCCGTCCCCATGGTGGCCCGGGGGCCGAAGCGGGGCAGGAGGCGGCTGGCCGCAGTCGCCCCGGCGATGATGCCGATGGAGAAGGGCACGAAGGCGAACCCGCTTTTCAGGGCCGAGTAGTGCAGCGTGTTCTGGAAGTAATAGGTGAGCGAGAGGAACGTGCCCAACATGGCCGTCCCCACCAGGAGCGAGGCGATGAAGGAGCCGCCCCGGTCCCGGTTGAGGACCACTCGCAGTGGCAGGAGCGGGTGCTCGGCCCGCATCTCGATGACGACGAAGCCCACCAGCAGCACGGCGGCCGCCACGAAGAAGGCCACCGCGGTGGAGGAAGCCCACCCGTCGGTGCCGGCCTTGGTGAAGCCGTAGACCAGGGCGAGCAGACCACCGGTGACGGTGGCGGCGCCGGGCAGGTCGTAGCCGTGGTTGGCCGAGGCCCGGCTCTCGCGCACCACCCGCAACGCGGCGATGGCGGCAATGACGGCGAACGGCACGTTGATGAGGAGCGTCCAGCGCCAGGAGGCGTACTCGGTCAGGAAGCCACCAAGGATGAGGCCGACGGCGGCGCCAGCGCCGGCGATGCCGCCGTAGACGGCGAAGGCGCGGGCCCGCTCCTTGGGTTCGGTGAAGGTGACGGTCAGCAGGGAGAGGGCGGCCGGCGCCATGACGGCGGCGAAGGCGCCTTGCAGGGCACGGGCACTGAAGAGCATGGCCGAGTTCTGGGCCAGGCCGCCCAGGGCGGAGGCCGCGGCGAAACCGAGCAGGCTGATCACGAACATGCGCTTGCGCCCGAAGTAGTCGGCGATGCGCCCACCGAGCAGCAACAGTCCGGCGAAGGCCAGGGTGTAGGCGGTCAGCATCCACTGGCGGTTGGCCGTCGAGATGTGGAGCGCCTTCTGCGCCGAGGGCAGGGCGATGATGACCACGGAGGCGTCCAGCACCACCATGAGCTGGGCCACCGCAATGATGGCCAGCGCTCTGAAGCGTTTCGGGTCGCTGCCCGGCTGGGCGGCCATGTCCTGGTCAGGACGGTCGAAGGTCGTGGTCATGGGTGGGCGTCTCCCGTCTCGTGGGCTGTGCCGAGTTCGCCCCGAGGGCTCCGGTCCGAGACCACCGGGGGGTGGGTCTCGATTTCGTTTCCGGATTGCCCTAGAATCGGAGCATCGGTTCCACTTAGACTATACGGAACGAGAGTTCCGTTTGTCAACCGTTGAGGAGAGGATTTCTGTGGGCCCAAAACCGACGGTAGCGGGAGGCAGTGACACCTGCGCCGAGCCGCGCCCCATGCGGGCCGACGCGCAGCGCAACCGCACCCGGATCCTCGAGGCGGCCGAGGTGGTGTTCGCGGCGGAGGGGATCGAGGTGCCGGTCGACACGATCGCCGAGAAGGCCGGCGTGGGCGTCGGGACGCTCTACCGCCATTTCCCGACCAAGGAGAAGCTCTGCGAGGCCATCCTCCTCGAGCGGCTGGCCGGACTGACCGAGGACGCCCGGGCCCAGGCCGATGCGGCCGATCCGGGCGCGGCGTTCTTCGGCTTCCTCGACCACATGGCCGACATGAGCGCGTCGAAGCGCGACCTGATCGCGGCCGTCATGGGCGCGGGCATCGAGTTCGAGGAGGCGGCCGCCCCGGTCAAGGAGGACCTGAGCGAGGCGGTCGGCGTCCTGTTGCGGCGGGCCCAGTCCGCCGGTGTGGTGCGCTCCGACGTGACGTCGGACACCGTGCTCAGCCTGGTGGTGGGCACGTGCCAGGCCGTCGCCTCCCACGCGGAGATGTGCCCGGGCGATCTGCTCGGCATCGTCTGCGACGGGTTGCGCCGCCACCCCGCCTGAGGCGGTTCAGCCTCCCCGGGCCGAGTACGAGTCGATGGGGCTGCGCAGGGCCAGACCACCGTCACACTCGACCACCTGGCCGGTGACCCATTCCAGCGCATGCAGGGCCAGGATGACCGGGGCGATGTCTTCGGCCCGGCCCAGCCGGCCCAGCGCGGTGCGATCCGCCACGCCGGCCAGCCAGGGCGAGCTCTCGACCGAGACACCCCGGCCGAGCATGGGCGTCGCCGTCACGCCGGGGGCCACCGCGTTGACCCGCAAGCCGTCGGCACCCCACTCCGCCGCAGCCACCTGTACCAGCATGCTCAGCGCCGCCTTGGAGGCGCAGTAGATCCCCATGGAACGGTCGACCAGGCGTGCGCTGATGCTCGAGACCGCGACGAAGGAGCCGGCGACCCGTTCCGCCCGCATGACCCGGGCCCAGGCTCGCATGCAGAGCACTGGTCCCCGCGTGTTGATGCGCAGCACCCGGTCGAACTCGTCGGGATCGATGTCGGCCAGCAGGCCGGCGTGGCCCACGCCGGCGGTCACCGTCACCTGGCTCGGCACGCCCCAGCGCCGGCGGGTCTCGTCGACCGCCGCGTCGACCGCCCCGGGGTCGGCCACGTCGCAGGTCAGGTCGCGCTCGCCGGCCACGTCCCACACCACCGCGGTCGTGCCCGTCGCGCGGTACGCCTGCACGAGGGCCGCCCCGATGCCCGAAGCACCCCCGACGACCAGCGCAACCGGTGCGGTCTCGTCGCTCATTGCACGTCCTTCCGCTTCGACTCGGGCCAGACCGTACCCGCCGCGGGATGACAGACTCTGGGCCTCCGACCAGAGGAGGACGAACACGCATGAAGGCTGCCGTGTACTACGAGACGGGAACACCCGACGTCTTCCGCTACGAGGAGGTACCCGATCCCGCGGTGGGACCGGGCGACATCCTGATCGACGTCGAGGCGGTGAGCATCGAGGGCGGTGACACGCTCAGCCGCTTGGGCGGGGACCTGGCCCGGGTGCCGCACATCGTGGGCTACCAGTGCGCCGGGACGGTGGTCGAGGTCGGCAGCGAGGTTCGGGGCTTCGCGGTGGGCGATCGCGCCGTCACCGTCGGTCTGGACGGATCGCACGCCGAGCGCCGCGCCGCGCCCGAGGCCTTCGCCTGGAAGATCCCCGACGGTGTCGCCACGGACGCCGCCGCCTGCGTGCCGGTGCCTTTCGGGACGGCCGACGACTGCCTGTTCGAGTTCGGTCGCTTGGCGGCGGGCGAGACCGCGCTGATCCACGCCGGTGCCGGCGGTGTCGGCATCGCGGCGATCCAGATGGCCAAGCGGGCCGGCGCCCGCGTCTTCGCCACGGCCTCGAGCGACGACCGACTGGAGCGCTTGCGCGAACTCGGGCTCGACGAGGGCATCAACTACGTCAGCCATGACTTCGTGGCCGAGGCCCGGCGGCTGACCGACGGCCGCGGCGTCGACGTCGTCGTCGACTCGGTGGGCGGCACCACCCTGCAGGGCAGCATTGCCGCGCTGGCCTACCGCGGCCGCTGCGTCACGGTCGGCGACGCCGGCCGCGCACCGGCCGAGCAGCTCGACATCTCCACCATGCGGCCGAACAACCAGACCCTCTCGGGCTACTTCCTCGGGGCCGAGCTCCTCTTGCACCCCGAGCGGGTCCACCCGATGATCGCCGGCCATCTCGAGGCCATCGCACGGGGTGAGCTCGTCGTCGTCATCGATCGCGTCTTCCCGCTGTCCGACGCGGCGGGAGCGCATGCCTACATCGAGAGCCGCCAGGCCTTCGGCCGGGTGCTGCTCGTGCCGTAAAGCTGACCCTGCGCACGGCCCGACACCCGTCGCTGCGCTGGGGTGTTGCAATGCGACTCCCGTCCGCCTCGAGCCCTACTGGGCACGCAGCCGCTCTGCGCTGTGCGTCCTGGCTGCCAAGCGGCCGCAACGGAGGCCACGAATGTGACCGGGTCGGGGCCCGCCGGATGGCTCAGCTCGGCCCCGTGGCGCCGCCGCGCCAGCGCCGCTCGAAGGGCAGGCGCCAGCGTCGCGGCGCGATGAGCTCGTTGATGGTGTCGGGTCCCCAGCTGCCCTTGGTGTAGGGCTGGACGGGCGGCGGGTTCTCGAGCAGCGGCGTCGCCACCTCCCACAAGCGCTCGATGCCCTCTGCGGTGTTGAACAGCGTGTGGTCGCCCATCATGGCGTCGTGGATGAGGCGCTCGTAGGCCTCGAGCACGTCGGAGTCCTGCGCCCGTCTCGTGCAGTGCGAATTGCAGGCTCAGCTTCTCGAGCTTCATGCCCATGCCGGGCTTCTTGCCGTAGAACGACAGGGAGAGCTTGGAGGCGTCGGCCAGGTCGAAGGTGAGGTGGTCGGGCCCCTGGGTGCCGACGCCGGAGCCCTCGGGGAACATGGACTTTGGGGGTTCGCGGAACGCGATGGAGATGATGCGCTCGCCCCCGCCGAGTCTCCTTGCCCGTGCGCAGGAAGAAGGGCACGCCGGCCCAGCGCCAGTTGTCGATTTCGCACTGGAGGGCCACGAAGGTCTCGGTGTCGGACTCGGGCGCCACCCCGGCGAGATCGCGATAGCCGTCGTACTGGCCGCGGACCACCTTGGTCACGTCGAGCGGGCGCAGCGAGCGGAACACCTTGTTCTTCTCCTCGCTGATGGACACCGACTCGAGGGCCGTGGGCGGTTCCATGGCCATGAAGGCCAGGATCTGGAACAGGTGCGTGACCACCATGTCCTTGAAGGCACCCGTGGCCTCGTAGAAGGCAACACGGTCGTCGACGCCGAGCGTCTCGGGAACGTCGATCTGGACGTGGTCGATGTGGTCGCGGTTCCAGATGGGCTCGAAGAGGCCGTTGGCGAAGCGGAAGGCCAGGATGTTCTGGGCCGCCTCCTTGCCGAGGAAGTGGTCGATGCGGAAGACCTGGTCCTCGTCGAAGATGTC
This sequence comes from uncultured Acidimicrobiaceae bacterium, assembly GCA_963840435.1. Lineage (GTDB taxonomy): Bacteria > Actinomycetota > Acidimicrobiia > Acidimicrobiales > RAAP-2 > Bog-473. Next base: position 304,271 of record CAWIYY010000012.1, read on the forward strand.
GTGCACGGCGTCGTTCAGTTCTTTGGCGCTGGCCAGGTCGGTGCCGAACGGCTTCTCCATGATGATGCGGGACCGCTTGACCAGGTCGGCCTCGCCGAGCGTGGTGAGGACGGAACGGGCCGCCGCGGGCGGGACGCTCAGGTAGTGCAGGCGCCGCACCTCGCCGCCGCCGATCTCGGTCTCCGCTGCGGCCACCGCCTCGGCCAAGCCGGCGGGACCGGCCTTGGTGGAGACGAAACTCAGCTTCTTCTCGAAGCCGGCCCACTGGAGCAGCGATATTTTGCCGGTGGCGTACTGGTCACAGGCATGCCGGGCCAGATGACGGAAGTCCTCGTCGCTCAGCTCGCTGGTGGAGGAGCCGATGACGCGGTAGTCGGGCATGAGGCCCGACATGGAGAGGTGGAGCAACCCCGGCAACAGCTTGCGCGCCGCCAGGTCACCCGTGGCCCCGAAAAGCACGATGACATGCGGCTGCAGTGGCGTGGCCTCGTTTGCTTCCTCAATCACTCCCACCTCTTTCTCTCGGGTCGCCGGACGGAACCCCTTAGCGAGCCGGTTGGCGCACGTTCAGCTCCGCCACGTTGGCGCCCATGATCTTGGGGACGGACTCCTCGGACAGCTTCTGGAGCTCGCGCACCCACTCGGTCGGCTCGGGCAATCCCTCGATGTGGGGCCAGTCCGACCCGAAGATGACGCGGTCGTCCCCCATGAGCTCGACGATCTCGTCGACGTCGTCTTCCCAGAAGGGGTTGATCCAGACATGGCGGCGGAAGGTGTCGACCGGATCCTCGGGGAAGTAGCCCGGCATGCGCCGCGCCGTGGTGCGCAGCTTGCGGAACAGGGGGGCCAGGAACTCGGAGCCGTTCTCGACCGAGGCCACTCGCACGTTGGGGAAGCGGTCGAAGAGCTTCTCGAGGAGAAGCGTGGCCAGCCAGTCGTGCGCCGCCCGCTCAATGGCAAACGTTTTGATGCTCGGGCGCGACGGTCCGGACTTGAAGGTCGCGGCGAAGCCGTCGACGGCGTACCCGTTCGACGAGAGGCCGGCGTCCCCGGCATGGACGACCACGGTGATGCCGGCCTCGTTGACCCTGGCCCAGAACGGGTCGAACTCGTCCGCTGCCGGCGAGCGTGGGCCCGAGGCCGTCACCGGCGCGGCGGCCCGGAGCACGACGCTGCGGGCATCCTGGTCCAGCGCCCACTCCAGCTCACGCACCGCCTCGTCGACGTCGACCAGCGTGATGTAGGGGGCAGCGAAGATCCGGTCGCGATACGCCATGCCCCAGTCCTCGGCCAGCCAGCGGTTGAAGGCCCGGAACAGCAGCACGACCGCCTCGGGGTCGTCGCGCAGCGCTTCCTCGTAGAGCATGCCCAGGGTGGGGAAGAGCCAGACCTGTCCGATGCCCTGAGTGTCCATCACGGCCAGACGGGCGTCGCGGTCGCGGTATTCGGGCCGGATCGGCTCGGGCTTTCCCATCAACTCGCGCATGGGCACCCCGTTCGGATTGCCACGGAAGTAGTCGAAGAGCGCGCCCGCCGGCGAGATCGGATTGAAGGTGGGGTTGGTGACGGCGTGGTTGATGCGCCCGCCCACGGCGTGGTAGCGCCTGCCGTTGACCTCGGCCCACTCAATCACCCGCGGCCCCAGCGCAGGGTCGAGATGGCGGGTGAAGGCATCGAGTGCCTCGTAGTAATGGTTGTCGGCGTCGAAGACGTGGTAATCGAGCGTGGGCATGGTCAGCCTTCCCGGGTCGGCGAGATACCGCGACTGTATTAGGTGCGGCGCGGTGGTCCCGCCGCGGTGAACCGTGTTCCCTCGGGGTCCGCGGCCCAGGCCGGCGCCTCCCCCCAGCGCTCACCGAAGACCAGCTCGGACATGGGCCGGCGCCGCACCGGCCCGTGGTGCCCCTGCGGCCGTCCCAGCGTGATGGTCGCCATGAACTCCGCTTCCTCGGGCAGGTGCAGCAGGGCACGGAGTTCGGCGTGGGCGAAGTGGTGCAACCCGGTGAGCACCCCGCCGTACCCGAGAGCTCGGGCGGCCAGGAGCAGGTTCTGGCAGGCCGGGAAGACCGATGCCCCGTCCGTCGCTGCCGTGTGGCGGCGGTAGCGGACATAGCAGGCCAGCACCAGAACCGGCACCGACTCGAAGGTGTCGACGTAATGCTGCATGGTCCGCGCCATGCGCGCCTTGGGCGAGTGCTCGTCGGCACCGGAGCCCTTGTCGTATCCGTCCTCGGCCTTCTTGGTCGCCCAGAACTCCTTGGCCCCGATGCCGATCAGCCGTTTGGCCTCGGCGGCGACAGGGCCGTCGGTCAGCACGACGAAGCGGAAGGGCTGGCGATTCGATCCGCTCGGTGCACGGGTGGTGGCGAAGAGGATGTCGCGCAGCGCGTCGTCGGGGATCTTCTCGTCGGTGTAGCGCCGGATGGCGCGGGTGCTGAGCAGTCCCTCGTAGAGCGAGACCTGGTGATCCTGCGCCATGGGGGGACCCTACCAACGGCCCGGCGGTGCACCCGAGCACCAAGCCCCGAACGGCCCGAGAAGCGTCCGGTAGCTTGACGCTTCGTGTCATCGCACCTGTCCACACACCTGTCCACGCGCTCCGTCGCATTCCTGGTCGCCGGAGTGGGATGCCTCTTCGCCCTCGGCCCAGCGGCCACTGCGGTGTCCTCCAGCGGGTCCGCGGCGATCCCGCCACTCGGGTTCCTCCATGTCGTGACGCCGTCCGCGGGGAATGACCGCACGCCCTACCTGGCTGATGCCGCCGGCCGCCAGGTGTTGCTGCACGGAGCCGCCGCCGTCGGACTCCAGGACGTGGCCTACCCGGACGCCGATGGCGGTCCGGCCCTCTTCCCGCTTTCGCCAACCGCCTACGACGGGCGGTGTCCCCAGGCTTCGCCCCTCGTCCCGCAGCCCCCGCTGTGCGAGGTCCAGGCCTCGCGCTCGTCGTTCGCGCAGTCGACCGCTCCGGCCAGTGGCGACGACTTCGCGCAGATGCGCGCGCTGGGCTTCGACGTCGTTCGCCTCGTCCTCAACTGGAGCCAACTCGAGCCGACTCCCGGCGCCTACTCGAAGACGTATCTGGCCCGGGTGGCCCAGGTGGTCTCGTGGGCGCACCAGCAGGGGCTCTACGTCATCCTCGACATGCATCAGGACCAGTACTCGCGGTTCATCCTGCCGGCGGACGCCAAGGACGCCCCCGCGGGCTGTTCGCCGTCGGGCGGGAGCGACGGTGCGCCGGCCTGGGCCGTGCAGACAGACGGCAAGGCGGGGTGCGCGCTGTACGGCATCGACGAGCTCAACCCGGCCGAGTCGGCCGCCTTCGCCAACTTCTGGCAGAACAGCCCGGTGAGCGGTCCGCAGGGGCAGGCCCCCGGGACAGGTCTGCAGGACCACTACATCGGTGCATTGGCCGCCCTCGCCCGTCGCTTCGAGGGCGATCCCGCGGTGCTCGGCTACGAGCTGATGAACGAGCCGCAACCCGGCTCGTCCGGCTCACTTCCCGCCGCCAATGGCTACCAGGCGAGCAGCCAGGAGCTCTATCCGTTCTATACCCGGGCCATCGAGGCGCTCACCGGGGTGCGGGACGGTCGGCCGACCTGTCCGGCGGCCACACCGACCTCACTCGGCGGTGCCTGCGCGTACCCGCAACAGGCCTCGGTGTCCCGTCAGGCGATCTTCTTTGAGCCGCTGGCCTACCGCAACCTGGTCGATTTCTCCCTCCAGGTGAGCCAGCCCTTCACGACGTACCCCAACGTCGTCTTCGCTCCCCACGTCTACACCTACGCCTTCACGGTGGAGCAGGACCTGCTGGGAATGCCGGCCCGGCCCGGTGGGTATCCGCCCAACTTCACCTTCGGCTACCAGACGGCCGAAGCAGAGGCGCAGAGCATGCATGCCGCCGTGTTCGTGACCGAGTTCGGCGACTCGTCCAGCAGCGACAGCACCATTCTCGCCAACGAGCTCTCGGCCCAGGAGGCGACGCAGACCGGCGCCACAGTGTGGGCCTGGAAGGGTCTGGCCAAGGCACCGGGTCCGTGCTGGTGCGTGCGCTGGCAGCACTCGAGCTACCAGACGACGTCGAACGGGACGGCGGGCCGGGGCAACCCGAGGTCGGTTCCCTCGCCGAACGACCGGCTCATCCCGAGCCGCCAGCGCTTGCTCATGCGGGTCTGGCCGGTGGCCACCGCCGGGCGGTTGGGTGCCTACGCGTTTGACCCTTCCTCGGGCACGTTTGCCATGGCGGCCAGTGCGACAGCGCCGGGTCGCCGGGGCGAGCCGAGCAGCGATACGGAGATCTACGTCCCCTCCGATGTGCACGGAGCGGTCCGCGTGAGCGGCGCCGCCACGCTCGACGCCGTGGTCTCGCGTCCTGACGACAGCCGCCTCGTCTACGTGCGGACGACGGCTGGGGGTGGTGCTGCCTATGGCGTGACCGTCGGGGCGCCATCGTCGCGCCTGCGCGCTCTGGTGACGGCCGAGGCGGCACATCCCCTGCCGCCCATCGACGAGCCCACCGCCCGGGCCATGGCACTGAGCGCGTTGAACGCCGAAGCGCACTCGCCCAACAAGTCAGTCGCGGCCGGCGCCCAGCTGGTGCAGGGTCTGGCCGACGTCGTGCTGGGGTCGAGCGACCCGAACGTGGCGCCCGCCGGTTGAGTCAGGAGGCTGTCGGGAGGTGCTCTCCGAGCTCGGCATAGAGCTCGGGCCGGCGTTCGTCCTCGAGGAGCGCACTCTCGCCCTCCCGCTTGTAGGCCAGGTGGAGGTCGATCCGATGGACGAGGAGCTCGGCCGGCGTGGCCCGGCCCGGCACCGCGCCGCTGGCCTCGGCCACCACCGTTCCGGTCGGCGCAATGATGCGGCTCTGTCCGAGCAGGGTCGAGCTCGCATGGGAGCCGGCCTGGTTGGCTTGCACCCACCACTGGCCGTTGGTGAGCGCCACCGCCGGGTGGAGCAGGTCCCAGGCCGGCGATCCCTCCACCTCGTAGGCCGAGGGAGCCAGGACCAGCCGCACACCGCGCAGCGCCAGCGCCCGCGCCACCTCGGGGAAGTCGCCGTCGAACCCGACGACCAGACCTACCCGGCCCAGCGTCGGGTCCTCGAAGCTGGTGAGCCGGTCTCCGGCCGTGAACACGGCAGGCTCCAGCGTGGGCGGGTAGAGGTGGGCCTTGCGGTGCCAGGCCACCAGCTCGCCATGTGGGTTGAAGACGAGTGCGGTGTCGTACACGTGTCCGCCGTCGAGCTCGGGCACGCTTCCGGCCGCCAGGTAGAGGCCGAGCATCCGGGCCGCCTTGGCCAGGCGTTCGGTGCGCGGCCCGTGACGCGGTTCGGCATCGTCGCGCGCGTCGGAGGCCAAGGACTCGGGGTCATACCCGCACGACCACAGCTCGGGCAGCACCACCAGCTCGACCCCGCGTGCCGCGGCGTTCTCCATCATGCCCAGGGCCACCGAGAGGTTCTCCTTGGGTTGTCCTGGGCTCGAGAGCCACTGTGCCACCCCGACGAGGAGGTCTCGCTTCACGTCCCCACCAGGCCCACGGCGCTCCCCTCTGTCGTCGTCGTGCCCGGCACGTTAGGAGCGCAACATTCGGGGACGGTTTCCCACTTGTGAATGGACTGTTACAAGCTTGGACCCGATCCGGCCGCCCGCCGGGCGAGGATGGTCACGAGCTCGTAGAGCACGTGGGACGCCGCAACCGCGGTGATCTCCGCATGGTCGTAGGCCGGCGAGACCTCCACCACGTCAGCTCCTACGACGCCGGCCTCCCCGAGGCCGCGCAGGAGCCCAAGGAGTTCGCGGCTGGTCAGGCCGCCCGCCTCAGGTGTGCCGGTGCCCGGGGCGTGCGCCGGGTCGAGCACGTCGATGTCCACCGAGACGTAGAGCGGGGCCAGGCCCACCCGCGCTCGCATCCGCTCGACGACGGCGGCCACGCCGTGCTCCGCCACGTCGTCGGTGGTCACTTGGGCGAAGCCCATGTCCGCATCCTCGGTCAGGTCGCTTGGGCCGTAGAGCGGCCCGCGCAGGCCCACGTGCATGCTGTGATCGCGCAGGAGAAGTCCTTCTTCCCACGCCCGGCGGAACGGCGTGCCGTGGGTGAAGCGCTGGCCGAAATAGGTGTCCCAGGTGTCGAGGTGGGCGTCGAAGTGGATCAGTGCCAGCGGGCCGTGCCGAGCGGCCGTGGCCCGCAGCAAGGGCAGGGCGATGGTGTGGTCGCCTCCGACCGCGACGAGGCGCCCTCCATCGGCCAGGAGCGCGTCCGCGCCGGCCTGAATCTGGGTCACCGCTTCCTCGGTGCTGAAAGGGGTGCAGGCGATGTCCCCGAGGTCGACCACCTGGGCCAGGGCGAAGGGCAGCGCGTCGGCGGCGGGGTGGTACGGACGGAGCAGCCGCGAGGCCTGGCGCACCGCGGCAGGGCCGAAGCGGGCGCCGGGACGGTAACTGGTCCCGCCGTCGAAGGGCACCCCCACGATGCCCACGTCCCAGTGCGCCACCTGTGTCGCCATGGGCAGCCGGGCGAAGGTGGCGAGACCGGCGAATCGGGGCTCGAGGCTGGCGTCCGCCGGTCCGACCGGGCCGACCGCGTCGGCCATCAGTCGTCGAGGGCCTGGTAGACGAGCGCCCGCAACTGGTTGCGGAACGGGTAGGCCGCCGAGGGGAAGAGCTGCGTCATGAAGACACAGAAGAGGTCCTCGACCGGGTCGATCCAGAAGGCGGTGCTCGCCGCCCCGCCCCAGTAGTACTCGCCGGCCGAGCTGACCATGGCCGTGGCCACGGGGCCGAGGCCGACGGCGAATCCGAGCCCGAAGCCAACACCCTCGAAGTTGGCCTCGCCGAACCCGCCCACGGCGAGGTCGGCCAAGGTCGCTCCACCGGGCAGGTGGTTCTGGCGCATCAGCTCGAGCGTCTTGCGGCCGATGACTCGGCGCCCGTCGAGCCGGCCGCCGTTGGCCAGCATCTGGCAGAAGGCCACGTAGTCCCGCGTCGTCGAGACCATGCCCCCGGCTCCCGACAGGTATGCGTGAGGCGCCGTGACCCTCGTGGCGAAGGGACCCTCGAGCAGCCGGGGCGTGTTGGCCGGCCGGTACTGGTAGAGCGCGGCCAGCCGGGGTAGCTCGGACTCGGGCACCCAGAACCCGGTGTCGGTCATGCCGAGCGGTTCGAAGAGCTCGGCTCGGAGGTAGTGGTCGAAGGGCCGGCCCGACAGGATCTCGACCAGACGGCCCACGATGTCGGTCGAGATCCCGTAGTTCCACTGCGTGCCCGGGTGGAATTTCAGCGGGTGCTCCGCCAGAAGCGAGGTCACGCTCTCGAGCGTCTGCCCCGGCCCCAGTGCGTCGCGGGCCTCCTTGAACGTGTCGTCGATGGGGTTCCCTGGGAACAGAGCCCCCGGCAGACCGGTCATGTGCATCAGCACGTCGCGCATGTTCATCGGCCGCTCGGGCTTGACCAGTTCGATACCGCCATCCTCTTTGACCACGCCGACCTGAAGGGTGCGCCACTCGGGGATGTAACGGTGCACCGGGTCGAGGAGCTGGAACATGCCCCGCTCGTAGAGCTGCATCAGCGCGACCGATGCGATGGGCTTCGTCATGGAGAAGATGCGGAAGATGGTGTCCTCCGCCATGGCAATGCTCTGCTCGCGGTCCATCAAACCCAGTGTGCGGTGGTAAGCCACGTGTCCGCCCCGCACCACCGTGATCTGGCACCCGGCGATCTTGCCGGTGTCCACATACATGGCATTGAAGTGGTCGGTGATCCGCTCGAGGAGGACGCTGTCCATTCCCGCTGCGTCGGGCTCGACCTTCACGGCGCTCAGGCCTTCTTCTGCTTCTGCTCGCGCAGGTAGCCGGCCGTCCCCTCGATGAAGGCGCCCACGTCCTTGGCCTTGCCGGCGGCGATGCCCTGGAAATACTCGGGTACGTAGACCTGGGCCGCGCCCGACTCGAGCCCGGCCAGAATGGCGTCGACGGCGACCGACACCGGCTCCGCCTGCACCGGGGATTCGAAGGCGTCGTTGTCGGGCAGGGTGAACAGCTCGGTGTCGATCACCCCGGGATAGACGACCAGCACCTTCACTCCGGCCTCCCACAAGTCGACCGCCATGGCCTCCGAGAAGGTGGTGAGCGCCGCCTTCGACGCGCTGTAGGCCGCCTCGCCCGGAGCGCTCAGCGTGGCCGCAATGGACGACACGTTGACGATGGTGCCCGAGCCGCGGGCGAGCATCTGGGGCAAGAGATCGAGGGTCAGGCGGATGGGCGAGAGGTAGTTGATGTGCATCACGGCGGTCACGGTGTCGATGTCGAGCGCCGTCACGTGGCGTCGCTTGGGGATGCCGGCGTTGTTCACCAGGAGGTCGACGCCGCCGAAGGCGTCCATCACATCGACGGCCAGCTGGTCGACTGCGTCGGGGTCGGCCAGGTTGACCGCCCACATCCGGCTGTCCGGCGAGTACTCCATGCAGCGGGTGACCACCTCGGACAGCCGGTCGGCCCGACGGGCACAGATGCCGACCACCGCCCCCCGCTCGGCCAGCGCCACGGCCAGCCCGGCCCCGATGCCTGAGGACGCCCCCGTGACCAGCGTGCGACACCCCTTCAGATCCAATGCCACCGTCCACCCCACTTTCGATCGCGCTGGGGTCACCTTAGGCACGCTGTGGCCGGCCGAGCCATCGGTGAGTGTCCCAGCCCCGATCGCGAATTCCGCCCGGGCTCCGGCAGCTGACGTGCACATTGCGTTGACGCGGCACTGAGTGTGTGGCCGCCATGGCCGACTTCTTGGCAACCGTGAGCTTCCTCACCTCCATCGGCCCATTCATGGGCCATATCCGATGGATGTGTCGGGCGCGACCAAAGCTGGACGGCACCCGTGTTGCGGCTGAAGGAGGCGTTGGTCGAGCTCGAGGATGAGCGCCGGTCAGAGTTCGGTTGAGCCCTTGTCGCGTCCGGCGGGGCTGGGCGCATCGGACACCAGCTGGTAGCCAATTCCCGGCACGGTGCGCAGCATGGTGCCGTCCTCGTCTCCCAGCTTCTTGCGCAGCCGATGCGTGTAGACGCGCAGGTAGTTGGATTCCTCCCCGTAGCCCGGACCCCACACGTCCTTGAGGATCATGTGGTGGGTGCAGACTTTTCCGGCGTGACGAGCGAGGTAGGCCAACAGCTCGAACTCCTTGGCCGTCAGACTGACCGGCTGCCCCGCTCTGCTCACCATGCGGTGAACCAGGTCGATCTGCAGGTCCCCGACCGCCAGTTCGGTCCCCGCCGTGTCGTGATCCCGTCCTGCGCCGTGGCGCAGGGCCACGCGCAGCCGGGCCTCGAGCTCGGCCATGCCGAACGGCTTGGTCACGAAGTCGTCGGCGCCACCATCGAGCGCCTCCACCTTGCGCCGCTCGTCGCCGTAGGCGGACAGAACCACGATGGGCACCTCGGAGAACTCGCGGATACGACGGCACACCTCGATCCCGTCGAGGTCGGGCAGCCCGAGGTCGAGGATCACCAGATCCGGGCTCTCGAGCGCGACCTGGGTGATCGCTTCGGCTCCGGTGTGGGCGGCCAGCACCTCGTCGCCTCGGGCCCGCAGGCCGATGCGCAGCGCCTTGAGAAGGGAGGGATCATCGTCGACGACGAGCACCTTGGTCACGGTCAGGCGGGCTCGCGTGCGAAGGCTTCCCCAGGGACGGTGAAGACGACCCTGGCTCCGCGGGTCACGCCGGGATCGATCCAGATGCGGCCCCCGTGGGCCTCTACGAAGGCCTTGGCGATGGCGAGCCCGAGCCCGGCTCTCCCCCCGCCACCGTTCTGGCTGAACATGTCGAAGACACGGTCGCGGTCGGCTGGAGCGATGCCGGGGCCTTCGTCGCTCACGGAAATCTCGACCCAGTCGCCCGCGCTTGCGGGTCCGACGCGGGCCGCCACGCGGATGGGGCTGGGGCCCGGAGCCAGCCGGTCGGCATTCTCGAGCACGTTGCCGAGGACCTGGCTGATGAGGACGTGGTCGATGCGCAACAGCGGAAGGTCGGGGGGCAGGTCGATCGTGACCCGTTGAGGAGCCACGATGCCGCCCAGCGAGCCGAGGGCCTCGTCGACCAGCTCATCGACTCCCATGGCCGTGGGGCGCAGTTCGAGCGCGCCCGATTCGATGCGAGTCATATCCAGCAGGTTGGTGACGAGCCGGGCCAAACGGTCGGTCTGCAGTTCAATGAGTTCGAGCAGCTCTGCCCGATCGGCCGGCTCGAGTAGGGCGCCCTCTTGGCGCATGCTCGAGACGGCGGTCTTGATCGAGGCGAGCGGTGTGCGCAAGTCGTGGGAGGCGGCACCCATGAGTGCACTGCGCCAGCGGTCGACCTCCTCGAGCAGCCGTGCCCGCAAGGCTTGCTCGCGCAGTTGGGCCCGGTCCACGGCCAGTGCCGCCTGATTCGAGAAGGTGCCCAAAAGATTCCGGTCCTGTTCGACCAGCTGCACGTCCTTGAGGACGAGCATGCCAACCGGCCGGTCGCTCACCACGAGGGCGACCGAGACCCGGCGGGGTCCGGCTGCCGCCTCGAAGCCGAGTGACCTGGCTTGACCGCCACCGGATGTCAGCGACGTGACATCCTCCTCGGTCAAGGACCGCCCGGCCGACGCAGCCACCTCAAGCCGGCCATCGGCTGCAGCCGGCAGCACGAGTGCCGTCCACGTCGGGTCGAACGCTCCCTGGATGGCCGACACGATGTGCGACAGCAGCTGGGAGAGGGCGAAATCGCCGATGAGGGTTTGCGACAGCACGTAGAGCCGGATCGACTCGTCGGTGCGCCGCAGGGCGTCCTCGCGTGACGCCCGGAGCTTGACTACCACCTGGGCCACGATGAGGACCACGACGACATAGACCACGAGCGCGGTCCAGTTCTGCGGCGAGCGAACGGTAAGCGTGTTGTAGGGCGGCAGGAAGAACACGTCGTAGAACACGAAGCCGGCGACCGCCCCGATGGCACCGGCCACAAAACCGCCGATCACGACGCCGATCAGCGCGGGCAGGACGAAGATGAGCGCCGGAATGGCAGTGCTGAGGTGCGGGCGGAAGGGCAGGAGTACGGCCAAAAGCACGAGCAGCCCGGCCACGGTTGCAATGGTGCCGAGAATGGTGCGCTGGTACGTTCCGTTTATCCCGAGCCTGCCTGGCGTCACTTCGGTCACAACTTCCGTCATTCGGGGCCTCATCCGAGTGTAGTGACGGACATCCACGGCAGGGTGAGGAGGGGCATGTCGAGTTCCAGCGGCGAAGACGAAGGTGTGCGGCCCACCGGGCGCTTCCGCGTCTATCTGGGCGCAGCGGCCGGGGTCGGTAAGACGTGCGCCATGCTCGACGAGGGCTGGCGCCGCTTCCAGCGGGGCGCCGACGTGGTCATCGGGTTCGTCGAGACGCACCGGCGCCCCTTCACCACCCAGCAGATCAGGGACCTCCCGATCGTGCCGCGCAAGCAGCTCGTGTACCGGGAAGCGGCGTGGGAAGAGATGGATCTGGACGCCGTGCTGGCCCGCCGCCCGGCCGTGGTGCTGATCGACGAGCTGGCGCACACCAACGTCCCGGGATCTGGCCGACACGAGAAGCGCTGGGAGGATGTCCTCGAGATCCTCGATGCCGGCATTGCCGTCATTACCACGGTCAACATTCAGCACATCGAGTCGTTGGCCGACGCCGTCGAGCGCATCAGCGGCGTTGGTGTGCGCGAGCGGGTGCCGGACTGGGTGGTCCGGCGGGCCGATCAGGTCGAGCTCATCGACTCGTCGGCCGACCAGCTCCGCCGGCGCATGCTCCACGGCAACATCTATCCCGAAGCCAAAGTGCCGGCCGCCCTGTCGGGCTTCTTCCGGGCGGAGAACCTGGTGGCTCTGCGCGAGCTGGCGCTTCGTTTCGTGGCCGACGAGGCGGAGGAGGAGCTGCTCGAGTACCTCCGTTCCAAGGGGGCGGGCGGCGAGGTGTGGGAGACGACCGAGCGGATCATGGTGGCCGTGACGGGTGCACCGGGGAATGCCTCAGTCATCCGCCGGGCGGCCCGCATCGCGTCGCGGGTCAAGGGCGACCTCATCGCGGTGCACGTCGTTTCTGATGACGCCGATTCCCGGCCGGCCGACATGGCCGAGCTCGAGGAGTTGGTGAAGGCGGTCGGCGGACGGTGGCAATCGCTCCATGGCGAAGACGTGGCAAAGACGATCTTTGCGGCGGCGGTGGACCAGCAGATCACCCAGATCGTCCTGGGCACGTCACGGCTCAGCCGCTGGCAATCGCTCACCCGCGGGTCCGTCATTCAGACGCTCCTGCGCCTGGCTTCGAACAACGACATCGACGTGCATGTCATCGCCCGGCGTGATTCGGGCAACGACCGGCTTGCCCCAGACGACGACGCTTAGCGGGTCGCCAGGAGGTCCTGACGGGCGGCATCGGCCGCCAGGCGCGCTCGAGGTTTGCATGCAGCGGTTGAGGTGGGCCAGCGCCTTGGCTCGTCGCGGGTCGCGGGCGAGGTACTTGGCCAGCGCCACAGGATCGGCCGATCCATCAGGCTTGCTCAACCCGAAGACGGCTTGGTCCACGATCCCCTCGTCGGGGCGGTCGCTGATGCCCCGGTAGATCGACCAGTCGACCGCGGCGGCGTCGCACACCTCGGCCACGCCTGCCGCCTCCATGTCCACGGCCCCGAAGCCCCGGTCCAAGATGGGCTTCCAGATGTCGTCGTCGTCGAAGAGACCGTCGGTCGTCATCAGCGCTCCAGTTGGCTGGCGCGAGGGGAGGGGCCGAGCGGTGAAGCGCGGACCGTTGGGATAGAGCTGTACTGCCTCGGGCACCATCAGGGCGCCGACGGGGAGCTCCGGGCTGAGCCCGCCGGCAATGCCGATCACCATCACGTGGTCGGCGGGCCCGGCGGACAGCGCCCGCCGGGTGGCGATCCGGGCTTTCTCCGGGCCCATCCCGGTGACCAGGGTCACCACCGACCACACCCCGACGTCACCCCGGTGGGTGAAGTACGGGTCATCGGGCGTCGACTGGAGATCGAAGGAGCGGACGACCTCCTTGAGCTCCGGCTTCATCGGTGCAAGGACGACGACTCGTTTGTTCGGCACCCCTTCATCATGGCGGACTGCTGGGTAGCGTGTGCGGTGCCGGTCCACCGCCGAGAGGAGTGCCATGCCCAGCGCCGAACAGGTCGTTCGAGAATTCTGCGCCGCCGTCAGCAAGCGTGATCCAGAGCTGCTCCGCAGCTACTTCGCAGACGACATCGTGTACCACAACATCCCGATGGACCCCGCCGAAGGGATCGAGGCCACCATGGGGGTGATCAACATGTTCGTCGGCATGAGCGATGCCATGGAGTTCGAGATCCACCATCTGGCCAGCGATGGATCGACGGTGCTGACCGAGCGGACCGACACCTTCACCATGAACGGCAAGACGGCGCCCCTGCCCGTCATGGGTGCCTTCCACGTCGCGGACGGGAAGATCACCGCATGGCGGGACTATTTCGACATGGCCCAAGTGACGGCCATGTTCGCAGGGGACTGAGGCGTCGTCCTCAGAGGCCGCAGACGAACCGGGTGCTCCAAGGCTCCCAGCCGCGTTCGGCGTAGAGCCTCAGCGCAGCACCGTCCTGCACGGCCGGCGGGGAGTCCTGCGCCGGAGTGGCGAGGCCGGTCAGGCCTTCCCACGTGCCCAGCTCGAACTGGTAGGCCCCGCCGTTGTACTCGGCGTAGTTGCCGCCCGACTCGTGCTGACGGATGCAGGCCCAGTCCGGTGTATTGGTGCTGGAAGCATCCGAACCCGACCCAGCCGGAACAGCAGGGGCCGCCGGTGCCGGCCTGGCCACGGCGGCACTTTGGTCCGCGGCGCGCTGGGCTGCGGCCCGCTGAGCTGCTGCGAGTGCGGCCAGTTGCGTGGCCTGCTGCCGTTGTAACTGCAACGCCTTCAGGTAGGCCACCTCGTTGAGGTAGTTCTCCTCCTGGCTGAGGGTCACGGCGTCGTAGAAGGTGACCAGCTTCGCCAACTTCTGAGCCTGCGAGTACGACATCAGCTTCATGCCGGGTGCGTTCGTCCGGTGATGGACGACCGCCGTATGGCGGGTCGCCACGTGGTGAGCGCCATTGGCCGACGCCGCCGGACTGTTCTCGGTGAACGCGAAAAATACAGCTGTGATCAATGTGACGGCCACCGCCGTCGCGAGTGCAATGCGGATCCGCACGGCACCTCCCTTCGTCGGGCGCGCCCTGGGCGCGCCTGGCTCTGCTCGGTGTGGGCGGGCTCCGGCCATCGCATTCGCGCCCCGAACGGAGAGCAGGGAGGCATCGTCCGTTCTGGCTCGTCGCCGCAGGGTGTGCGGCCGGTTGTGTACAGCCCAGTGAAACCGTCTGGGTCGTGTCCTCGCTTCGTCTGTCTAAGGCCTGCGGGCAGGCGCGTGAAAACCTTGTTCGATCTGGGAGATCCGATCGGCGGGTCACTTCGGGTATGCGGCCGACTCTTCGGTCAACGCATCTATCCGAAAGACCAATCGGTCTTTGTGGTCGATGAATTTAGCAGGACGCAAACCCAACCCGTATTCGGCCGGCCAAGACGCCTCTGAACTGGGATTTCGCAGTGAAAGCTTGTGATATTGATCACAAACTCCCAGGTCGCAGGACGGTAATTGCATCTATGGTCAAATAAAAGAACCGTTAATTTGCTGAAAATGCGTGTGACCAGAGCCGATGAGACTTCTGAAAGGAGAGAAGGGCGGTCTGCCGCCTGAGAGCCCGGCCACGTAGGGTCCCGTGCCGAACGGGGCGGTGCTGAGGTCCCGGGGAGGGTCTGCCGTGCCATCGAAGGTCGACGCCGAGGAGGACCGCTACACGGTCGCCGGACTGATCCGCGCCCTGTCCGCGTCGCAGCCGGATCTCGAGATGCTGGTGCAGGGCGACCAGCGGCGCCGCTGGGACGAGGAATATGCGGTCGCATGTCAAGTAGCCCAGGCCATGCGACGAGACGGGGTAGGTGCCGGAGACCGAGTTGCCTTCCTCGACCGCAACGGCATCGCGTACTTCGACTTCCTCTTCGGTGGCGCGCTGATCGGGGCGGTCAATGTCGCTGTCAATTGGCGGCTGTCGTCGGCGGAGATGGCCGCCATCATCAGCGACTCCGGAGCGCGCATGTTGGCCATCCACACGGACTACCTGTCCGCACTGAAGGAAATGCCGGAGCTTCCCGACGTGCGGCGGATCGTCGTCTTCGGCGAGGGTCCCGCACTCTACGACCCGCGTGCCATTTCCTTCGATGACTGGATTGCCGATTGCCCGTCAGACGATCCCGGTTACGTCGCATCCCCCGACGAGGTCAGCATGCAGCTCTACACATCGGGAACCACCGGCCTCCCCAAGGGGGTCATGCTGACCAATGCGAATCTCTCCACCGCGGTGTCGGAAGCGGGGCAGACATTCTCAATCAGCGACGACACCGTCAGCCTGGTCGCCATGCCGCTCTTCCACATCGGTGGATCGGGCTGGGCGCTCTGCGCCATGTCGCGGGGCGGCCGGTCCATCATCCTCCGTGAGGTCGATCCGGTGCTGTTACTCGAGCTCATCGCAACCGAGCGAATCACGGAAATGTTCATCGTGCCGGCAGTGCTGATGTTCTTGCTGGCCACGCCGCAGCTGGCGGATACCGATCTCTCCAGCCTTCGCCTGATCTTCTACGGCGCCTCGCCGATTTCAGAAGACGTGT
The DNA here is from genome assembly GCA_963840435.1 of uncultured Acidimicrobiaceae bacterium. Lineage (GTDB taxonomy): Bacteria > Actinomycetota > Acidimicrobiia > Acidimicrobiales > RAAP-2 > Bog-473. The sequence continues at coordinate 319,986 of CAWIYY010000012.1, forward strand.
TGGTCAAGTGTATGGCGGCGTTCGGCTGTGGCTTCTGTCAGGTCTACGGGATGACCGAGACGACAGGAGCCATCACCGCCCTGCGGTTCGAGGACCACGATCCCGACGGGCCGCGACGCGGGCTCTTGCGCTCGGCGGGTAAGCCGCACGACGGGGTTGAGTTGCGAGTCGTCGATCCCGACACCGGTGGTGACGTCGAGCTCGGCAACGTCGGAGAAGTCTGGACGCGTTCGCACTACAACATGGCCGGCTACTGGCGGAAGGGTGGAGAGACTGCCCGCACGATCGACTCCGACGGCTGGTTGCGCACGGGGGACGCCGGCTACCTCGACGCCGAGGGCTATCTCTACCTGCACGACCGCATCAAGGACATGGTCGTCAGCGGCGGGGAGAACATCTACCCGGCAGAGGTGGAGAACGTGCTGCTGGCGCACCCGAGCATTGTGGATGCGGCGGTGATCGGCGTGCCCGACGAGAAGTGGGGCGAGACGGTCAAGGCCATCGTCGTTCTGGCGCCCGGCACGCCCCTCGACGAGCCCGGCATCATCTCCCACTGCCGGGACAACCTGGCCCACTACAAGTGCCCGACCTCAGTCGACCCGGTGGACGTCCTGCCGCGCAACCCGTCGGGCAAGATCCTCAAGCGCGAGCTCCGGGCCCCTTACTGGGCCGACCGGGGCCGATCCATCAACTGAGGACCTCCTAGCCGAAGGTGAAGTCGTAGGCCTGGACGCCCGGTGACACCGACAGCTGGAGGACCCCGGTTTCCAGGGCCGGGCCGGAGAAGAGCGTGTAGAGCTTCGGGATCCCTGTGACGTCCACCGTTCTCAGATGTCGTCCGTCTTCGGACACGTCCACCGTACCCTGACCCCCCATGACCAGGTAGACGTCGTCGGCGGTGAAATGAAGGTCGAGTCCGGCACTGGCGCCAGCCGTGGCCTCCTGGCTGTGGACGTTCCAGGTCCCGCTGAAGGCCAGGCTGTTCGCCGGAATGCTCGAAGGGGCGCTGTAGTTGGCCGCCTGGTCGTTTCGGACCGGGGTGCCGACCTCGTTGTCCAGCTGTTGGTAGCCCACATAGCTCTCAGGCGTGATCTGGTCGCTCGTCGGAGTCTTGTCGGGCACATCGGTGCGTGCCGGCAGGTTCTGCACGCCGTTGGCTGAGAGCAGCATCCGGATGTTGCTCTCCATCTGAGAGTAGCCGCCTTCGCCGAAGTCATACGCCCGCACGATCCCGGTGGGGTCGATCAGGTACTCGGCCGGCCAGTACTCGTTGTTGTAGGCATCCCAGGTAGCGAGGTTGTCGTCGATCGCCACGGGATAGTCGATGCCCAGGTTGGCTGCCGCGCTCTTCACGTTCGACACGACGTGTTCAAAGGAGAACTCGGGGGCCGAGACGCCGACGACGACCAATCCATCGTTCTTGTAGTCGTTGTACCAGCCTTCGACGTGAGGCAACGCGCGCTGGCAGTTGATGCAGGAGTACGTCCAGAAGTCGACCAGGACCACCTTGCCCCGGAGCTGGCTCAGGGAGAGTGGCTGGTTGCCCGGCGTGTTGAACCACGCCGTGATGCCGGTGAAGTTGGGCGCCCTGCCCAGCGCCGGCAGGTTCGTCTTGTTGGCCATGAACACCGCCGGCTTCTGAGGTGAGGTGGTGGCCGGCGCGGCCGATCCCGTCGTCGTCGTGGTGGTGGTGGTGGTGGTTTTCCCGGCGGCCAGGCGCCCGCTTTGAGACTGGCCGGCATCCGTGTTCGCGCACGAGGCTTTCTTCCCTTCGAGGCGTGCATTGGCCGCGGCGAACTGGTTCTGGTGTTCGCCGCTGAGATGCTGCAGTTGGAGGCAGGCGGAGTTGGTTGACTCAATGTGATCTTCGAGCGCATTGGTGTACCCAGGCACGTCGCGCTGCAACGGTGCGAGCCAGTTCAATGCGATGGCGAGCGTGGTGATGCCGAGGACCACTCCGGCCACCATGCGCACCCTGGGCAGGTGGCTTCGGAACGATTTCCAGGACGTCGCTCGCTGGGCCACCAAGGCAAGGACGAGCAGTGGCAGGGTCAGCCCGATCGCATAAAAGAGCGTGACCACGAGAGCGGAGCCGCCCACCCGGTGGTGGTCTGAGGCCACGCTGATGGCGGTGAGCACGGGACCGGCGCAGGGGACGAAGACAGGACCGAGGCTCAGGCCGAGGAGGAACCCGCCGCCCTCGGTGGCGTAGCGCGTCGAGCCCAGCCGGGCGAAGGGACGCTCGACCAATTCACCGACTCGCGGGATCATCAGCCCGACCGAGATCGCGCCAAGCAGCCCGATGCCCAACCAAAAGAGAAAGTCCTGGGGCAGGTGGAGGAAGCCCAGCAAGGTCGTTGCGAAGAGCACGGTCAGGCTGAAGCTCAAGACGAGGCCGGTGATGATGAGGAAGGGCCGTGCGCGGTTGGTGCTCGTAGAGCCTCCGGCCAGCACCACTGGGATCACGGGGACGATGCAGGGGGAAAGTCCGGTGATCAATCCGCCCAAGAACGCGACGACGATGAGTTCAAGCATGGACGTCACTTTCCGGCGGTCGATTCAGCACTTTCGCTCCTCGGATCGCTCCTGGCGACGAACCTAGCGGGCCACTCCGGCCGAGTGTGGTCGCCCCCCACGGCGCGGCTTCGATCCGCGCAGCAGACTGTCGGGCGGTGATCAACGAGAACTGGATTTTTCTCGGGACCGCAATCGGCGCGGCCGGGACGGCCGTATACCTGCGCGACACCCTGCGGGGAACCACACAGCCCAACCGGGTGACGTGGCTCCTCTGGGCTGTCGCGCCCCTCCTCGCCTCGGCGGTCGAGTTCAGTGATGGTGTCGGGCTGCGGGCGTTGCCCACCTTCATGGTTGGTTTCATGCCCCTCCTCGTCTTCATCGGGTCATTCCACAACCCGGCGTCCCTCTGGAAGATCCGGCGACTCGATTACGCCTGCGGTGCCATCTCCGTTGTTGGAACCGTGATCTGGCTGATTACCCGCAACGGCACGGTCGCAATCTCTGCCGCCATCGCCGCGGACTTCACGGCCGGGATCCCGACGCTGATGAAGAGCTGGACCCATCCCGAGAGCGAGACCGTCTACTCCTATCTGGGTGCGGTGATCAGCATGGGCGTGCTCCTGCTGACCGTGACCGACTGGACGTTCGAGGTCGCGGCCTTTCCGTGTTTCATCCTCTGTGTGGCCTCCATCGAAGTGGTGCTCGTCGGTCTCGAGCCCGGTCCACGGTTTCGCCGCGCCCGCGACCTGAGCTCGTCGGTGTCCCCACCCGGTTGAGAGGAGCAGGCCAAGAGCGTGGGTGCGCGTGCACCCGACGCTGTCGTTTCCGTCGCGCTGCCCACTCCCTTCCGAGAATCGCTCCGATCCATACGGGACAGACGCACCCCCGTACGGGTTCGAGAAGCTCCCGGGCATGCCGGCAGCTCGAGGCCCGAACGTGCCGATTGGGAAGGCCTGCCAACGCTCGGGAGCGAACGCGCTCTTTCATCACGCATACATGGACCCTCGAGTTCTTATCTGGACGTTAACAACGCATTGACACGTAGAGGTGCGTGTTCACATCTTGTTGATACTGCGTCCGATTGAGTATGTCGTCATGGCTGACTTTCTCGCAGTGCTTGGCCTCGTGGGTTTCGTAGTGGCGATGCTGGGACTGATCTGGGCACTGGACCGGGTATGACCTGGACCCAGGGGATCCTTCTCGCTCTGTCCGTGGTGATGTTCCTCTATCTGGGCGTCGCCATGTTCAAGCCCGAGAAGTTCTGACATGGGCTTCACGTTCACAATCATCACCCTGGTTATTGCCCTTGGCCTGACCTGGCGCTACCTCGGCTCCTACATGGCCGCCGTCTTCGACGGGCGCGTGCACTTCTTGGGCTGGGTGGAGCGGCCGGTCTACCGGCTTCTCGGGACAAGTCCCGAGAAGGAGCAGAACTGGAAGCGCTACGCCGCCTCCATGGTCATCTTCTCCGCCGTTGCCTTGGGCGTCACCTACCTGCTCGTCAGGATTCAGGGGTCGCTCCCCCTCAACCCGCAGCACCTGGGTGCGGTGCCCCAGGCGCTCAGCTTCAACACCGCTGCGTCGTTCATGACCAACACCAACTGGCAGAACTACGGGGGCGAGACGACGATGTCGTACTTCTCCCAGATCGGCGCGCTGACCCTGGAGCAGATGCTCAGCCCGGTGATTGGCATCGCCGTCGCCATTGCCATGGTGCGGGGCTTCTCCCGTCGCAGTTCGCCCACGATTGGCAACTTCTGGGTCGACATGACCCGTGGCCTGATCTACATCGTGTTCCCCATCGCTTTCCTTGCTGGGATCATCTTCGTCGGCCAGGGCGCGGTCCAGACGCTGGCCGGAACGGTCAGCGTCCATGACACCTTGAACGGGGTGAGCCAGACAATCCCCCGGGGGCCGATCGGCTTCATGGAGGCCATCAAGCAGCTGGGCAACAACGGAGGTGGGTTCCTCAACGCCAACTCGGCGACGACCTTCGAGAACCCGACGGGTCTCACCAACTGGCTGTCGATCTACCTCCTGCTCGCCATCCCCTTCTCCCTCACCTACACCTTCGGCAAGATGGTGGGCAGCATCCGCCACGGCGCCGCCCTGCTGGCGGCCATGGTGATCATCTTCGGGGTCTGGGTAGGCGGCGCCACCTACTACGAACACCAGAACAACCCGGCCGTCGCCGCCGCCGGTGTGACCTCGACCGTCGGGAATACCGAAGGCCACGAGGTCCGCTTCGGCGACACCTCGACCGCACTGTTCGGAGTGGCCTCGACCAACACCTCCACCGGCTCGGCCGACGCCTCCTACGACTCGTTCACACCCATGGGCGGATTCTTCCTCATCAGCGGGATGATGCTCGGGGAGGTGACCCCGGGCGGCGCCGGGAGCGGCCTCTATACCATCCTGATCTACGCCATCATCGCGGTATTCATCGGCGGCCTGATGATCGGGCGAACACCGGAGTACCTGGGGAAGAAGATCCAGGCCAAAGAGGTCAAACTCGCGGGTCTCGGGGCCCTCGTCATGCCGCTGATCGTGCTGATCTTCACGGCCATCGCAGTGTCGATCCACGCCGGGCGCGCCGGTCCGCTCAACGCCATTCCGCATGGATTCACCGAGATCCTCTACGGGCTGACCTCGCAGGGGAACAACAACGGCTCAGCCTTCGGAGGGCTCACCGGTAACACGACCTTCTACAACGTGATCGGCGCCATCGACATGCTGATCGGCCGTGTCGGCATCATGATTCCGGCCCTGGCCCTCGGCGGCGTGCTGGCGGCAAAGCCAGTGGTGCCCGAAGGGCTCGGCACCTTCCGCACCGACAACTCCATGTTTGTGGGCCTGACCATCGGCGTCATCATCATCATCGGAGGCCTGACCTTCTTCCCCGCTCTTGCGCTCGGACCGATCGTCGAGCAACTCAGCCACGGACAATTCTTCTAAATGACCCGCCACGGAAAGCGCTCCTCATGACCATGACGACCACCCAACCGGACCAGCCGGCGCCGGCGGACGTGCCACACGGTGTGGCCGAGGCCCGGAGCCTCTTCGACGGCCCCATCCTGCGCCAGGCCCTGGTCGACTCACTCGCCAAGCTGAATCCGGCGGTGCAGATCCGCAACCCCGTCATGTTCGTGGTGCTCGTTGGCTCCATCGTCACCTTCGTGGAGGCGATCGCCCACCCTTCGACGTTCACCTGGTCGATCACGATATGGCTCTTTTTGACAGTGATCTTTGCCAATTTCGCAGAGGCCATGGCGGAAGGCCGCGGGAAGGCGCAAGCCGACACCCTGCGCAAGATGCGCTCGGAGACGGCGGCGCGTCGGCTGCGCTCCGACGGGACCGAAGAACTCGTGCCGGCCGCCGAGCTCAACAAGGGGGACATGGTGGTCTGCGAGGCCAACGACCTCATCCCCTCGGACGGGGAGATCATCGAGGGCATAGCGTCGGTCGACGAGTCGGCCATCACCGGTGAGTCGGCCCCGGTCATCCGGGAATCGGGAGGCGACCGCTCGGCCGTCACCGGGGGCACGAGAGTCCTTTCTGACCGGATCGTCGTCCGCATCACGGCCGAGCGCGGTCATACGTTCCTCGACCGCATGATCACCCTCGTTGAGGGTGCCAACCGCCAGAAGACTCCGAACGAGATCGCGCTGACCATCCTGCTGGCCGTGCTCACCATCATCTTCATACCGGTCGTCGTCTCGCTCGAGGCTTTCGGTATCTATGCGGGCACGGCAGTCTCGGTGGTCATCCTGGTGGCCTTGCTGGTCTGCCTGATCCCGACAACGATCGGGGCCCTGCTCTCGGCCATCGGCATCGCCGGTATGGACCGCCTCGTCCAGAAGAACGTCCTCGCCATGAGCGGACGGGCCGTCGAGGCCGCCGGGGACGTCCAGACGCTTCTGCTGGACAAGACGGGCACCATCACCATGGGCAACCGGATGGCGTCGGGTTTCTACCCCGTGGGTGACCACACAGAGCGCGATCTGGCCGATGCTGCCCAGCTGGCATCGCTGGCCGACGAGACACCCGAGGGGCGATCCATCGTGGTCCTGGCGAAGGAGCGCTTCGACATCCGGGAACGCCACCTCGAGGCGGGGCACGTCTTCGTGCCCTTCTCTGCGACGACGCGCATGTCAGGGCTCGACTTCGACGGGCGCGAGATTCGCAAGGGGGCTGCGGACTCGGTCAAGCAGTGGGTGGTTGAGCAGGGCGGCGTCGTGCCCGCCGATCTCGATCCGATCGTCGAGCGCGTCTCGCGGGCCGGGTCTACGCCGCTGGTGGTGGCCGATGGCCCCGTCATCCTCGGGGTCATCGAGCTCAAGGACGTGGTGAAGGAGGGCATCTCGGAGAAGTTCGAAGAGATGCGCTCCATGGGCATTCGCACGGTGATGATCACCGGTGACAACCCCCTGACGGCGGCGACCATCGCCCAGGAGGCTGGCGTCGACGACTTCCTGGCCGAGGCCACGCCCGAGGCGAAGTTGGCGCTCATCAGGCAAGAGCAGGAGGGCGGCAAGTTGGTCGCCATGACCGGGGACGGGACCAACGACGCGCCGGCCCTGGCCCAGGCCGATGTGGGCGTGGCCATGAACACGGGGACCACTGCCGCCAAAGAGGCCGGCAATATGGTGGACCTCGACTCCAACCCCACCAAGCTCATCGACGTCGTCGAGATCGGCAAGCAGCTGCTCATCACCCGGGGCTCGCTGACCACCTTCTCCATCGCCAACGACGTGGCCAAGTACTTCGCCATCATCCCGGCCCTGTTCATCACCACCTACCCTCAGCTCAACGCGCTGAACATCATGAAGCTGCACAGCCCGCAGAGCGCCGTACTGTCGGCCGTCATCTTCAACGCGCTCGTGATCGTGGCGCTGATTCCGCTCGCGTTGCGGGGGGTCAAGTTTCGTGCCGCTGGTTCCGCGGCCATTCTGCGGCGCAACGTGTGGATCTACGGCTTCGGCGGGATCATTGTCCCGTTCATCTTCATCAAGCTGATCGACCTCATCCTTGTCGCGCTGCACGCCTACTGATGGAGATTCTCTGATGCTCGCCCACCTCCGCCGCTCCGTCGTTCTCGTCGTGGCTGCACTCGTCCTTACCTTCGTCTTCGCCTTCCTCGGCACCGGCGTCTCCCAGGTGCTCTTCAAGCACCAGGCCGACGGATCCATCACTGCCAACGGGTCGACCCTGATCGGACAGAACTGGTCCCAGGCGCGCTGTGGGAGTGGCAACCCGCTCGGCAGCTGCGTGTTCCAGGGGCGCCCCGACGCCGTGGGCCCCTACGCCGGTTCGCTGAAGCCCGTCGCGGCCGGGGGGGACAACCCACTTCAGGCCAACAACATCCCCGGCAAGCCCGGTGTTCTGAAATTCGGGGGAATCCGGCGCGTCCAACCTCGGCCCCCGTTCCAAGGTCCTGTTGTCGAACACGCGGGCGCTGGTGGCCTACTGGAAGGCGCGCGGTGTCAACCCCACACCCGACCTCGTCACGACCTCGGGCAGCGGGTACGACCCGGACATCAGCCAGCAGGACGCTCTCGTCCAGATCCCCATGGTGTCGAGAGCCACCGGCCTCTCGGCTTCTGTGCTCCGGCACCTGGTCATCAGCCAAACGCAGGGGGCTGAACTCGGATTCTTGGGGACCTCGTACATCGACGTGCTGCAGCTCAACGAGGCGCTGGCGAAGCTAAAGACCTGAGATGCGCCATTGCTCGGGCTGCGCTGGCGTCGGCGCTGGCGGTGAGGGGTGATGGAGCCAGGCGAGTCCTTGCGAAAGGGCCATCCGCTCTTGAGCGTGACGTGCTCCTGATGCTGCCTGGCTCTACCGCTTCGTCGGGTGGCCGACGTTCACCGCAGGGCCCTGGACGGGGTGTTCGTGGACACCGTGATGGAGAGCGGTTCTACTCAGCTCTCCGCGGTTCGGAGAAGTGACGCGTGCGTGGCCCGAAGATCCGTGGAATGGTTCTCGCCCGGCTGGTAGGAATCGAAACGGAATCGCGCAGAAAAGGAGTCGCCGGTGCCCACCGCCCACGTCAACGGGATCGACATCGAATACCTCACGGAAGGGGATCCATCCGACCCGCCCATCTTCCTGGTCATGGGGCTGGGGGCGCAGCTGATCACCTGGCCTCAGGAGTTCGTCGACGGGCTGCGGGACCGCGGCTTCTCCGTCATCCGTTTCGACAACCGTGACAGCGGACTCTCGACCAAGTTCGAAGGTCAGCCCGACCTCGGCTCGCTCCTGGCCGGCGACCCTTCGTCGGCCGTCTATTTCATTGAGGACATGGCCGACGACGCCGCCGCCCTCCTCGGAGACCTCGGAATCGGTCGGAGCCATGTGCTGGGCGCCTCCATGGGGGGCATGATCACCCAGGCCCTCGTGATTCGTTTCCCCGAACTCTTCGCGACCGCGTGTTCGGTCATGTCGACGACCGGCGATCCTGCGGTGGGGGCACCGACGGGTGAGGCTCTCACCGCCCTTCTGCGTCCTGTCGCCACCAGCCGTGAGGAGGCCATCGAGGCCAGCATGGAGGGCAGCGTGGTCATCGGTTCTCCGAAGTACCCCACCGACGAGAGCGTCCTGCGGGAGCGGGCCGCCGCCGCGTACGACCGCAGTTACTGCCCCGAGGGAACGGTGCGGCAGCTGGGGGCCATCCTGGCCTCCTCCGACCGCACCGAAGGCCTGCGCGGGGTCGAGATGCCCTTCCTCGTGATCCACGGCGAGGAGGATCCACTGGTGACGCTGAGTGGCGGCCAGGCAACGGCGGCCGCCGTCCCCGGGGCCAAGCTCATCACGATCCCGGGCATGGGCCACGATCTCCCGAAGGCGCTGTGGGGCGAGCTGACCGACGCCATCGTGGCCAACACCGAACTGGCGACGCTCTAGCCGTCGCCCTCAGGCGTCCAGAGCGTTGGCCGAGGCCACCGCGGCGAACCACGCCGCGCTCGGCTTGGGCGTCCGGGCGAACGTCTCGCGGTCGACGGCCACGATGCCGAAGTGCGGCCGATATCCCAAGGCCCATTCGAAGTTGTCGAGCAGCGACCAGTAGGTGTACCCGCGCACGTCCACTCCGGCTTCGACTGCGTCGAGGACGCCCGAGAGGGCCTGGCGGACGTAATCGATGCGCTGGGCGTCGTCCCGCGTCCCGATGCCGTTTTCGGTGACCAGGAGGGGGAACGCACCATCCGTGTAGTCCCAGGCACGGCGGAGGCAATGACCAAGCGACGCCGGATAGAACTCGTACCCCATGTCGAGCACGGGAACGCCGTCTTCGTAGCCGGCCCAGCCGTCCGGTCCGATCCTCATCCGCGTGTACACCTGCACCCCGAGAAAGTCGTCGCCCCCGGTGGCGTCCAGGAACACGTCCTCGGCGTGGTGCCGGATGCTCTCGAGCCGCTGCGCGCCGCCGGGCAGTGCCTGGTAATCGGTCATGGACAGGGTGAGCCCGACCGGGACGCCCGGGGCGGCGGCGCGAATGGCCTCGACGGCCACCCGGTGCCCGTCTGCCAGGTTTTGGGCCACCTGGTAGGACAGCTCCTCGTCCCGCTTGCCGGGCGGGAACATGCCGAGGTGCCAACCCATGGTGGCGACGATGTTGGGTTCATTGACCGTGCAGGCCCGGACCATGACGTCTCCGAGAACCTCGGCCACGACGGTGCAGAAGCGACCGAATCGCTCGACGGCCGCTCCCGTCTCCCATCCACCAAGCTCGGCCAGCCAGCGCGGCGTCGTGAAGTGGTGGAACGTCACGACGGGATCGACGCCCCGCGCCCGCAGCCCGAGGCACAGGCGGCGGTAGTGCTCGAGGGCGGCCCGGGAGAACTCGCCCTCGGCCGGCTCGATGCGGCTCCACTCCACGGAGAAGCGGTAGTTGTCCAGGCCGAGCGCGGCGACGATATCGGCGTCCTCCTCCCAGCGGTCCCAGGAGTCGCAGGCGTCGCCCGACGGTTCGGCACAACCGGAACCCTCCAGGTGTTCAAAGGCCCACCAGTCGTTGTTGGTGTTGCCTCCTTCGATCTGGTGCGCCGCCGTGGCGGAGCCCCAGGTGAAACCTTCCGGGAACTCCCGTCCCCGCGCCCCGGTGGCCATCAGCGCCCCTTCCCCTTGAACCCAGCTGTCTGTGAGCACGGTATCGTTACCTGACAATGACGTCATATTTCTCGCCGATGACTGACGTCCCGGAGTCGGAGCAGTCCGGGACCGACGCGACGACGAGAGCGTCTGTTCCCGCGCCCATGGTCGAAGCACGGGGGCTGGTGAAGCGGTTCGGCGACTTCGTGGCAGTCGACGGCGTGGACTTCACCATCAACAAGGGGGAGTCCTTCGGATTCCTTGGACCGAACGGCGCCGGCAAGACGTCGACCATGCGGATGATCTCGTGCATCAGCCCGCTCAGCGGGGGCAGCTTGCGCGTGCTGGGCCTGGACCCCACGTCCGACGGGCCGCGCATCCGGTCGCGCATGGGATTGGTACCGCAGGAGGATTCGCTGGACACCGAGCTGACGGTGCTCGACAACCTCATGATCTACGGGCGCTACTTCGACATGCCGCGCAAGGTCATCCGCGAGCGAGCAGAGCAACTGCTGGACTTTGCGCAGCTGACCGAACGGGCCAACGACCGGGTCGATCCGTTGTCCGGCGGCATGAAGCGGCGCTTGACCATCGCTCGGGCGCTGATCTCGAATCCCGACCTCCTCATTCTCGACGAGCCGACGACGGGCCTCGACCCCCAGGCGCGCCACCTTCTGTGGGACCGCCTCTACCGGCTGAAGCAGGACGGCGTGACTCTGGTCATCACCACCCACTACATGGACGAAGCGGAACAGCTCTGTGACCGGCTCGTGGTGATGGACAAGGGCCGATTCGCGGCCGAGGGCTCACCCCGCCAGCTGATCGACGAGTACTCGACGCGCGAGGTGGTCGAGCTGCGCTTCGCTCCGGGTCAACACGAAGAGGTGGCCCCCGCGCTGGTCGAGTTGGCCGCGCGACTCGAGATCCTGCCCGACCGCATCCTCCTGTACACCGACGACGGCGACGCCGCCCTGGCCGAGGTGGCGCGGATGGGCCACGTGGCTCAGAGCACGTTGGTCCGGCGTTCGACTCTCGAGGATGTGTTCTTGCGCCTGACCGGTCGCACCCTGGTCGACTGATCATGGCGGGGGTGGCGGACGGGGGGTCACCGGGGGCCGGCGCGATCTTTGCCTCTGACGGCGAGGTGGCACGACGGAGGCTCGCCATGCCACCCTGGTGGCGCGCCGCCGGGTACTGGGCCTACCAGTACAAGCGGACGTGGCGCAGCTCGGTAGCCACCAGCTTCCTCATCCCCGTGCTCTACCTGGCCGCGATGGGTGTGGCCCTGGGCTCGCTCATCGACAAGCATTCACACGGGGTGGGCGGGGTCACCTACGTGGCGTTCCTGGCGCCCGGGCTGCTGGCGGGCACGACGATGCAGATCGGCACGAACGACGCCTCGTACCCGGTGATGGGGGCCATCAAGTGGATGCGGACGTACCTGGCGCAGCTGGCCAGTCCGCTCGACGTCTACGACGTGTGGCTGGGCCACCTGGCTTGGATGGCGGCGCGACTCGCCATCGTCGTCAGCATCTACCTGGCCATCATGGCCGCGTTCGGCGTCATCTATTCGCCCTGGGCGATCTTCGCACTGCCCGCCGCCGTCCTCACCGGCCTGGCCTTTGCCGCCCCGGTCGGCGCCTACGCGGCCACGCTGGACAAGGACGCCCCTATCTCCACGCTCTACCGATTCGTGATCATCCCGCTGTTCCTCTTCTCGGGCCTCTTCTTCCCGGTGTCCCAGCTCCCGCTGGTCCTCGAATGGCTGGCCTACATCTCCCCCCTGTACCACGGGGTCGCGTTGTGCCGCGACCTCACCCTGGGGCAGGTCAAGCTGTGGGTCGACCTCGGACACGCCGCCTACCTGGCCACCTGGATGCTCGTGGGCTACGTCGTGGGCCGTCGCACGTTCGCCAAACGGCTGGTGGTGTGATGGCGTCGACGGCCGGAACGACCATCGACACCCGCCCCCCGGGTATCGCCCCCCGCATCACCCCTCTTGCCTTCTTGGGGGGGCGCCACGCCTCGCGGGTGCTGGAGCGGAACATCCTGGTCTACCGGCGCTCGTGGATCTTCTTGGTCTCCGGCTTCTTCGAGCCGCTCTTCTACCTGCTCTCCATCGGGATCGGCCTGTCCCACCTCGTCGGGCCCATTCCTGTCGACGGGAAGCTCGTCGCCTACACCTCCTTCGTCGCCCCCGGACTCCTGGCCTCTTCGGCGATGAACGGCGCCATGATCGACTCGACCTTCCAGGTCTTCTTCAAGTTGAAGATCGCCAAGACCTATGACGCCATGCTCTCGACGCCACTCGGCGTGGGTGACGTCGCCCTGGGCGAGCTGAGCTGGTGTCTCATCCGCTGCGCCATGTACTCGGGCGCCTTTCTGGTGATCATGGCCATCTTGGGCTACATCGTCTCGCCCTGGGCTGTGCTGTGCTGGCCGGCGGCCATCCTCACCGGGCTGGCCTTCGCCGCCGCCGGGATGGCCGGGACCACCTACATGCGCACCTGGCAGGACTTCGACATGGTCTCGCTGGCCTTCATCCCGCTCTTCCTCTTCTCGGCCACCTTCTACCCCATCACGGTGTACCCCGGTTGGCTCCAGCTGGTCGTCCGCTGTACGCCGCTCTATCAGGGGGTGGTGCTCGCCCGTGCGGCAGACCTGGGCATCTGGAACCCCGTCCTGCTGGCCCACGCGGCCTACCTGGTCGCCATGGCGATCGCCGGAATCCTCATCGTTCGCCGTCGGCTGGGCCAGCTCCTCCTCCCGTGATCGAAGCCGGGGAACGGCCGGTACCGTATGCCCCGACATCGGCGAAGCAACAAGAGGATCCGGCGCAATGAACATCGTGGTGAGCAACGTCAAAGGTGGGGTGGGGAAGACCACCACCTCCGTGTACCTGGCCGCCGTGGCGGCCCGCCGGGGCAAGGGTCCGGTGCTGCTGGTCGACGCCGATCCCCAAGGGTCTTCGGCGGAGTGGTACGACGTCGATCCCTTCGAGGGTGTCGAGCTCGTCGAGGGACCTTCGGTGCGCACCGTGACCAAGGCCATGAGCCAGCAGGACGGCACGGTCGTGGTCGACACCCCGCCTGGCGAGGGCAACGTGGTGCAGGCGGCCCTGGGCCGGGCGGACGCGGTGGTGATCCCGACGCGGGCCGGAGGGGTCGAGCCGAACCGGGTGGTCACCACCCTCGAGATGACACCCCGGGACGTTCCCGCCGGAGTGGTCATCTGCTCGGCCCGCCTCGGGACCAACGACCTGGAGGCCACCGTCGCCTGGTGGACCGAGCTGAAGGTGCCCGTCTGGGGCATCATCCCCGAGCGGGTCTCCATCGCCGCCGGGCCGGCGGCCGGGCTCTCGGCGGAGGGAATCGAGCTCTACTCCAAGGTGCTCAAGAGGGCCTCGACGAAGCCGCGCTGAGGGTGCTCAGCCCGGAGCCAGCGCAGGGAGCTCCGCCCGGAAGCGGCTCTCGGCCCAGGAGACCGGCGCCTTCCCGTGCAGCTGGCCGATGATCTCCGAGACGAACCATCGGCGTACCGCGACGCTGGTGGGCGAGGCGGGCAGGGTGAGGAGCTGCGCGGAGAGCCCGAACTCGTCGGCTTCGTCCAGCACTGCCCCGTAGAACTCGCACGAAGCCACCGCGGCCTGGGGAAGCTCGAGCCTCCAGTCGAAGCACACCTCGTTGTTGTCGATCGCCGCCTGCCAGACGTCGTCCATGCCGGGCCCGAGCCCGTTGAATCCGGTTCCGATGTCCGAGACCAGCACGGCCAGCCGTTCGGGCAGCAGCGGTGTGCTCTCCGTGCTCCCGGACCGCTCCTTCATGAGGCGAAGTTCGCGGAAGAGCGCTTCGTACTCCTCACTCGCTTTTTGCAGGAGGGCGACAGGAATGCCGAGGAGTTGGATCTCGACCGTGGCACTCGTGAGCGATCCGTTGTCGCGATCCGAATTGGCGATGCCCGCGATGTCGAAGCGGAAGCTGCCATCGGAGACCGAGGTCGGAGGCACGCTGTAGAGGACCGGGAGCTCGAACCACACGATCTTGCCGCCCGTCACGGATTGCACACCCCAGTCGGCGGCCAGTGTCTTGAAGAGGGTGAGTCCGCGGCCAGTGGCGGCGTCGGGCGCATATTCCTTGATGGCGGGGGAGCTCGTGCTGCCGTCGGCGACATCAATTCGGATGCGGTCCGGCAAAATATGCAAGGTCACGCACATCGGTGTCGCGGCGTGCAGCAGTGCGTTCGTCACCAACTCGGACGTCAGCAGCGCCGCGCACTCCGCAACCTCGGAAGGAAGGTCCCGCAAGTGGGCGGTGACCCAGTGGCGGGCGACGGGAGTGCTCTCCACGACCGGATCGAGGTGAAGCGTCGACATGCCATCTCGTGACGTACCCACTCGGGGCGGCGTTATGCCTTGAGTTGTCATTCCGGTGAAATTGATCGAGAGGACGACCGAGTCGTCGGCCCGCTCGTCCTCTTCCAGGAAGGAGGCGAAGGCGACCGCAGGTCGCTCGGGCCATCCGCTCTGGGCAATGTTTGTTGCCGCCGCCGCCAACCGGTCCATTCCGTCCGTCAGGAGCTCGCCCCGCCGTTCGATGAGCCCGTCGCTGTACATGATCAGCGAGTCGCCTGGTTGGAGGACCACCTCGTCGCGGGGCCGTGGTGCCCCGTTCAGCCCTGACGCGATCAGCAGGGATTGCTGCAGTGGGCAGAACATGGCGTGGCCGTCGGCCCGAACGATCAACGGCGGTGGGTGCCCGGCGTTGCAGAGCATCACCTTGCCGGTCGAGGGATTGATCGTCCCGACGATGGCGGTGACCACCCGGTCCTCGAGAAGGTTGTCGAAGAGATGGTCGAGGGAGGTCAGGATCTCGTTCGGCGTCTGTCCGCTCACGGCGTAGGCCCTGATTGCGCTGCGGACCTGCCCCATCAGTGCAGCCGCAGGCGCTCCCTTCCCCATGACGTCGCCCACGCTGAAGCAGACGGCGTCGGGAGCGAGTTCGAAGACGTCGTACCAGTCACCACCGGCGTAGGAGCCGGCGACTCCCGGCCGGTACTCGGCGTCGAGCTGGAGGCCCTCGATCTGCGGCAGCGAATCGGGCAGCACGGCGCGCTGGAGCACTTCTGCGACGACGTGCTCACGCTGGAAGCGGGTCGCGTTGGACAGGGCCACCCCGGTCCGGCTCGCGACTTCGGTGGCCAGGGAGACGTCATCGGCTTCGAAAGCCCGGCCTGGTCCGTCCAGGAAGGTCATGACTCCGATGACCTCACCGTTGGCCGTGAGGGGCACGGCCAAGGCGGTCGACGTCCCTCGCTGACCCTCGTCACCCAACTCGAGTGACGCCAGCTGCGTCCGGCCGGTCCGGTACGCCAGAGCCGCCGGCGCGTCCGAGTCGAAGGGCACGTCCTCGCCGCCGAGTTGTCGGAAGACGGATCCGGTGGCATTGGGGCCGCGGACGTCGAGCCGGACGAGCCCGGTGTCGGCTGGAACCTGCACGGTGCACGAATCGGCCAGGCGACCCTCGACGAGGCTCATGGTGCGCCGTATGACCGTGGTGGGTTCCAGGCTCGAGCTGAGCAAACGGGTCACCTCGGAGAGCAGGGAGAGTCGCTCCCGGGCCGCCTCAGCAGCCCGCAGGGCCTCACGTTCGTGTTCGAACACCTGCGCCCGTTCGAGCGCCTGGGCGGTGAGGGCGGCCAGCGTGGCCAGGAAGCGGACGTCTGGACCGCTCAACTCGGAATTGTCCACGAAGGCGAGCGACAGCACCCCGAGCGGGCCGACGGATCCCACGAGGGGTTCGGTGACGACGGTGACCGGACGGGACATTTCCCTCACCATCCGCGGCACGATCTCCGTCGCGATCTCGTCCTCGGGCTCGCCGCGAGCGTCGATTGTCGTGACGACGGTGCGACCACGGGCAAAGGCGACGCCGGCTCGAGTGTTCTCAATGGGGATCATGGCCCTCGAGAGCAGGGCGGGGTGCCCGCTGCTGGCCAGGCAGGCCAGGCCACGATCGCCGACGGCCGGGACCCGCACGATGGCCGACTGAGCGCCCAGGGCCCGGCGACCCCCTGCGATGGCGGCGTGGGCCACGTCACCCGGCGTGGTGGCTGCGGCCAGGGCCGAGCTCAGCTGGTGGAGGTGCTGGCTTCGTTCCAGGTTGACGAACTCGGTCAGGGTGAGTCGGGCACGCTCCACGGCCTGAGCCGCAGTGCCTGTCATGGTGAGGAGGAAGGACCGGTCTGGCCCAGAGATCTCTCGGTCCTCTGACCAGTGGACGATGACGACGCCGATGGTGTGGTCGGAGACAACCATGGGGACGACGGCCAAGGCGCGGAATCGGCTCGATTCGACGGCGGCCAGGATGTCGGCGCGCTGGTGTTTGAGGTCCTCGAGCGATTCCGCAAACAGCGCCAGGTGAAGTTCGAGGACGGGTCCACCTTGGCGGAGCACACTGAGCACGCCATCGACCGCCTCGTCGGGGTCGTACCCGAACCGGCGCAAGGTCCGCAGCGCACCCATGTCGCCGACGACGGCGAACGTCGCCGCATCCACGTCGAGCTCGTCGCGCAGGGCGGCGAAGACGGCATCGGCCACCTGCGAGGGGTCCGCCGCGGTGGTCAGGGCCCGGGCCATGGCCTGCATCCGTTGGGCGGTCTCCGCGGCCACCCGGCGACGGCGCTCGTTGCGCGTCTCGGTGCGAGCTGAGGAAAGCTGCACGTTGCGTTGCCCTCTCAGGTACGCCATGTACATGGCGACCGCGGTTGCCGCCAACTGGGTCAGCACCCGGAGGACGTGATTCAGCTCTCCGTAGTTGTGCGGAGGTGTGCCGATGACGAGTGCGAAGAAGGCGGCCAACAATCCGACCAGGCCGACCCGCCACGGCCGGGCGTAGAGCGCGGCAATGAAAGGGCCGAGGGCCAGAAATCCGACGGCCGAGATGTTCCCGCCCGACATCGCGAAAATGATGGCCACGCCGGAGACCCAGACCAGGGCGGCCAGGGTGGCAATGGCTTCGGCGCGGTCCGCCCTCAGGCTGCTGAGCCTGGAGGGACGCTCCTCGTCTCGCTGTTCGGGCACAGTGCTGGGCGGGTCCTCGGTCGCGGACTGGTGACAGTGAACGCTACGTCCTTTTGCGCCACGACCCCCCGTCACTGCGCTGGCGAGTCCCGCCGCCAGGGATTCCCTTGGGCCATCTCCTCCCATGTCAACCGTGGGTACCCCTATGTAAACCGTGGGAAACTGATGCCGTTTACGTTGTTATGGGCAGGATCAACGAAATTCAGACCAATTGCCGTTGCATGACCTCCGGGATTGCCGCCCATGGCCCCCGTGGTGATGCGGGAGGAATCCGTGGAACAGGAATTTCAAATCGAAGAGCGTAAGGACGGCTCCATCCCCGTTGTCGCGGTGAGCGGGGAAATCGATGTCGCCACCGCTCCCCAGCTCCGTGAGTGCCTCCATCACGTGATCACCGAGGGAAACGCCACAGTGGCGCTCGACCTCCTCGAAGTGTCCTTTCTCGACTCGACTGCACTGGGGGTGCTGGTCGGCGGCCTGAAGCGGTGCCGGGAGTTGGGTGGGGACATGCGGGTCGTCGTGGTCGACCCCCGGATCATCAAGATCTTCGAGATCACCGGACTGACCAATGTCTTCAGCATCTCGGACTCACTCCAGGCAGCGGGCGTTTCGTGAGTGCGTCGGCGGAGAAGCTCGGCGAGGGCGACCGCGTCCTCCTCACTTTCCCCGCCCGTGGTGACCTGATCGTCCTCGCCCGCCTCGTGTCGAGCGCCGTCTCGGCCCGGGCCGGGTTCGACATCGAGGAGCTCGAGGACCTGCGCCTGGCCGTGGGGGAGCTGTGTCTCCTGACCCTGCAGGGCAGCGACGCCCAGCACGGAGACCTCTGCCTCGAGCTGGCGGTGCGCGGAGACGCCATCGAGGTGACCTCCACCCTTGAAGGGGCGACGGCGGGCGACTCGTCGGCGGACCCCGAGGCCGACGACAGTGCGCGCCTCAGCGAGCAGATCCTCGACGCCCTGGTCGATGAGCACGGGCGGGAGCGTCAAGATGGGTTCGTGCGGGCGTGGCTGCGCAAGCAGCGGTTGGGACATGGGGAGTGACGATGGGCCCGGAGCAGGCACCCGGGCCGGATGACGATGCCTCCGGGAGCCCAGTCCTCAGTCCGACCGAACGTGAGGAGCTGATCGAAGCCAATCTCGGGTTGGCCAATCAGCTGGCCCGCCGTTTCATGCACCGCGGTGCGCCCTATGAGGACCTGGTCCAGGTGGCGTCTGTCGGCCTGATCAAGTCGGCCGACCGCTATGACCCGGCCCGTGGAGTCGACTTCGAACCCCTTGCGAGCCGAACGATCCTCGGCGACCTGCAACGGCATTGCCGCGACGGGGAGTTGGGGGCGTGACGGTGGAGCCGCAGCACGCGGCCGGGCCGGATCTCGACGCCTCCGAAAGTGCGCGTCCAGTCCTGAATCCGACGGAACGTGAGGAGCTGATCGAAGCCAATCTCGGATTGGCCAATCAGCTGGCTCGCCGCTTCCTGCACCGCGGTGAGCCCTACGAGGACCTGGTCCAGGTGGCGTCTGTCGCCCTGATCAAATCGGTCGACCGCTATGACCCCGCCCGCGGGGTCGACTTCGCGCCGTTTGCGACCCGCACCATCATCGGCGAGCTGAAACGCCACTTCCGCGACAAGGGATGGGCCGTGCGGGCCAGCCGCAGGGTGCAGGAGCTCTACCTGGAGCTCGGACATTCGTCCGCCACCCTCGTGCAGCAGCTCGGTCGCAACCCCACCGTGCCCGAGCTGGCCGAGGCCACGGGGGCCAGCGAGGAAGCGGTCATCGAAGCGCTCGAAGCGGGCCAGGGATACCGCGCCGCCTCCATCGATGCGTCCGAGAGCGAGGACGACCCACTGCTCTCCCGCCTGGGCGAGCACGACACCAGCTACGACTCGGTGGAGGATCGGGCCCTTCTCGGCCCGGCGCTGGCCACGCTGCCCGTCCGCGAGCAGGCGATCCTGCGCATGCGGTTCGTGGAGGGTCTCACCCAGTCCGAGATTGCCGAGGCAGTCGGGGTCAGCCAAATGCACGTCTCGAGGTTGCTGACCTCCAGTCTCCAGAAGCTGCGGGACGGCATCGGTGAGACCGAGGTGCAGATCCCTGACGAAATCGGGCGGTAAATCGCAGACCGCTGAATCCGAAGTCGTGCCGCAGGCCCCAGGTAGCGTGAGAGCAACTCCCCCCGAAGGAACGGAGGTCGCCAATGGTGCAGCTCGATGCGCGCGAAAGGGCGGTCCTGCGCCTGCGCTTCGTGGAGGGTCTCACCCAGTCCGAGATTGCCGAGGCAGTCGGAACCAGCCAAATGCACGTCTCGAGGTTGCTGACCTCCGGTCTCCAGAAGTTGCGGGACAGCATCGGTGAGACCGAGGGACAGATCGCTGACGAAATCGGGCGGTAACGGGCGAAATCCATTCTGAAATCCGTGCCCGAACGGCGCGATGGAAGACGAGATCGGAGAAAACCCAAGCAATTTCGGCGGGCCTTGAGTATGGTGCGGGCGAAATCCTTCGACAGAACGGGGGGCGGCTCATGGTGCATCTCGATGCAACGCTGGCGCATGAGAAGGAGGCCGGGGACAAAGGTCTCAAGGGGGGAGCCCTCGGCTACGTCTCGTCGGTCGTGGTCGGGGTGGCGTCAACCGCGCCGGCCTACAGCCTGGCCGCCACCCTCGGGTTCGTCGTCATCGCCATCAACGGGTTGCAGGCGCCGATCATCACGATCATCGCCTTCGTGCCGATGCTGTTCATTTCCTACGGCTACAAGGCGATGAACAATGCCGACCCGGACTGTGGTACCACCTTCACCTGGGCCACGCGGGCCTTCGGTCCTCGGACCGGATGGTGGGGCGGGTGGGGCATCGTGGTGGCCGACATCCTGGTCATGGCCAGCCTGGCCCAGGTGGCCAGCCAGTACCTCTTCAAGCTCTTCGGGGCCAACGGCATCGCCGGCAATCCGACGAGCGGCTGGGTGCTGCTGGTCGGCATCGGCTGGATCGTCGCCATGACGGCGATCTGCTACGTGGGCATCGAGATCTCGGCGAACCTGCAGAAGGCACTGCTCGGCATCGAGGTCACCATGTTGCTGGTGCTCTCCATCGTGGCCCTGGTGAAGGTGGGAAATGGAACCGCACCCCTGGGTCACCTCACCCCGTCGTGGACCTGGTTCAACCCGTTCGACGTCCCGGGTCCTGAGAGCTTCATGGTGGGCTTCACCCTCATGCTGTTCATCTACTGGGGGTGGGACACCGCGGTGTCGGTCAACGAGGAGACCAAGGAACGGGACAAGATTCCCGGTCGCGCCGCAGTGACGTCAACGTTCATTCTGCTGGCCACCTACGCCCTCGTCATCCTGTCGACCCAGTCCTACGCAGGCGTTGGCACAACGGGCATCGGACTCCAGAATCCGAACAACAGCGGCGACGTGCTCAGCGTGCTGGGGACTTCCATCTTCGGCACTTCCGGCTTCGGCACCTTCCTGACCAAGCTCTTGATCTTCATGGTGCTGAGTTCGGCCGCCGCCTCGACCCAGACGACCATTCTCCCGACTGCCCGCACCACGCTGTCGATGGCCGCATTCAAGGCCATCCCCAGTGCGTTCGCGAAGATCCACAAGCGTTTCCTGACGCCGACGGTGTCGACCCTGGCCATGGGGGGCGTTTCGATCGTCCTCTACGTCGTCATGAACTACCTGTCGAACGGCGACTCCGTGCTCGAGGACTCGGTCTCGGCCCTCGGCGTCTGGATCGCCTTCTACTACGGACTGACCGGGATCGCGTGCGTCTGGTACTACCGCAGCACGCTGCGCGAAAGCCCGCGCAACCTGTGGATGCGCGGCATCCTTCCCTTCCTGGGCTTCGTCATGCTGTGGTTCGCCATGGGCTGGGCCTTCTGGTACTACTGGAAGCCGGTCAACAGCTACACATCGTGGACCGTCCCCGGGCTCGGTTGGGACATCGGGGGCGTCTTCATCCTGGACGCTGGTGCGGTGCTGCTGGGCATCGTCCTCATGGTCGTCTACGAACGGATGCGACCGGCGTTCTTCCGTGGTGAGGTGCTCAACCGTGACACGCCGACCCGGGTTCCCCAGGACCTGGGCACACCCGTCGGCCTGTTCGGCATCGATCCCAGCAAGGAAGCGTCGCCGACCGCCGGGTAGCGGCCGGGCGGCCCTCCTGACGGACGGGGGACCGCTCGGAGCGAACGCCTGAGCGGGTTGATCCGCTAGAACACGTGCACCGGCCGGCTCCGGTCGGCCCGCTCACGGTGGAGGCTCCATGGCGAAGAGATTGGAAGGGACGGTCGCGCTGGTCACCGGCGCCAGCAGCGGCATCGGCGAGGCCACGGCCTTGGCGCTGGCCGAAGAGGGTGCGGCCGTCGCGCTGGTGGCCCGCCGGCGGGACCGACTCGAAGCCCTGGCCGAGCGGATCGGCGATGCCACCCAGACGCTGGTGATCGAAGCGGACGTCACCGACCTGGGCCAGGCCCAGCGTGCCGTCTCGACGACGGTGTCCGAGCTGGGACGGCTCGACTCGCTGGTCAACAACGCCGGGGTCATGCTGCTCGGACCGATCGTCGATGCGCCCATTGAGGAATGGCAGCGCATGGTGAACCTGAACCTGCTCGGGTTGCTCTACTGCACCCATGCCGCGCTGCCCCATCTGCTTTCCGCGGCGGCGGCCGAGCCGCGCTCGGTGGCCGACGTGGTGAACGTCAGCTCGGTGGCCGGCCGGGTGGCCCGCCTCAACAGCGGGGTCTACAACGCCACGAAGCACGGCGTCGGAGCCTTCAGTGAATCGCTGCGCCAGGAGGTGACGGCTCGCCACGTGCGCGTCACCCTCATCGAACCCGGAGCGACCGCCACCGAGCTGGCCTTCCACAACCGGCCGGAGATCCTCGAGGGCATGGCCCAGACCTTCGGCGGCATCGAGCTCATGCAGGCCGAGGACATCGCGGAGAGCATCCGCTACGCCGTCACCCAACCGCGCCGGGTGGCCGTCAACGAAATCCTCATCCGGCCGACGGAGCAGGAGCGCTGACATACAACGGGTCGTGGTCGTCGGCTGCTCGGGGTCGGGCAAGACCACGCTCGCCGCTGCGCTGTCCCGTGCGCTGAGCGTCCCACATGTGGAGCTCGACGCTATCTACCACCAGCCAGGCTGGACCCAGCTCCCCGAGGATGAGTTCAGGTCTCGGGTCGCCCACGCCACCGCCTCGGAACGTTGGGTGGTGGACGGCAACTACTCGGCCGTCCACGATGTCGTCTGGACCAAGGCTGACACCGTGGTCTGGTTCGACCTGTCTCTCCCTCTCGTGCTGTGGCGCACGGTCCGGCGCACCGTTCGACGGGTCGTGACCCGCCAGGAGCTGTGGAACGGGAACCGGGAGCCGTTTTCGAATCTCTGGTCGCTCGACCCGGAGAAGTCGATCATCGCCTGGGCGGCCACCCAGCACGGCCGGTACCGCCGCCGTTACCTGGCGGCCCAGGGCGAGCCCCGCTGGTCGGGCTTGCATTTCGTGCAGTTGCGCTCCCAAGGTGAGGCAGACGCCTTCCTGGCTGGTGTGGTGTCGAGCGCCGAGAGAGAGGAGTGAGCGGTGGACCTCGAGCTGGCAGGAAAAGTCGTCCTGATCACCGGTGGGACGGACGGTCTGGGACTCGCCCTGGCCGCCCAGCTGGCCGGGGAGGGGGCGTCGGTGGCCGTGTGTGGGCGCTCCGAGGATCGCCTCGTGTCGGCCCGGACGGAAATCGAGACAGGTGGTGGAGACGTGCTGGCGGTCCGGGCCGACGTCTCGAAGGGCGAGGATCTCGAGAGATTCGTCGAGGTGTCGATTGCCCGGTGGGGCCGGATCGACGCGGTGGTGCACAACGCCGGGCGTGCGTCGGCCGGTTCCATCGAGTCGATCGACGACGCCACCTGGGAGGCGGATTTCTGGCTCAAGGTGATGGCGTCGGTACGGCTCACCCGGCTGGCGTTGCCCCACCTGCGGGCCAGCCGGGGTTCGGTGCTCTTCACGCTCGCCCTGGCGGCCAAGACACCGGGCGCCGGCAGCGAGCCGAGTTCGGTCAACCGGGCAGCCGGCATGGCCCTGATGAAGGCCCTGTCCAAGGAGCTGGCACCCGCCGGCATCAGGGTCAACGCAGTGCTGATCGGGTTCGTCGAGAGCGGGCAGTGGGTCCGTATCGCCGCCGGTTCCGGCACGAGCCTGGACGAGTTCTACCAGCAGTTCTCCAGGGACGCCGGCATCCCGCTCGGCCGGTTCGGGCGCAGCCAGGAGTTCGCAGACCTGGGGTGCTACCTGCTCTCGGCCCGGGCCTCCTACCTGACCGGGGTGGCGATCAACCTCGACGGGGGCCTCTCACCCGCCGTCTGAGTCCCTCACTCGTTGTAGCCCACGGTTGCCAGGGAGTCGCCGCCGCCCCGCTGCTCGAGCTCGACGGCGAAGCCGTCGATCGCGTCGATCCGGGTCAAGGCGTCGACGTGCGGCCGCCCCGCCCCGCCCCACTTCGCCTTGGCCGCTCGCCGGGCCGAGAGCTCGTCGTCGGCCACCACGAACACCACCTCGTGGTCCTCTCCCATCCGCCCAGGACCGAGATCGCCCCCCAGGAAGGCGGCGTAGAGATGCACGCGGCGAGCGTAGCGAGTACGAAGGGGCCATGAGCTCAGACGCGTTGCACGGTTCCACCATCGTCGTCACCGGGGTCACCGGCCAGGTGGCGCGTCCCCTGGCCATGGCTCTGGCCCGGGACAACCGCGTCATCGGGGCCGCCAGGTTCACCGACGCCGTCGCCCGGACCGAGCTCGAGGCCGCCGGGATCGAGTGCGTGCCGGTCGACCTGGTCGAGGGCGACGTGGCCGGTTTGCCGGTCGACGCCGAGTACGTCCTGAATTTCGCCGTCGCCAAGACCAACGACTGGGACCGTGACCTGGCCGCCAACAGCGGCGGACTCGCGTCTTTGATGGAGCACCACCAGGGCGCTCGTGCCTTCCTCCACTGCTCGTCCACCGCGGTCTACAAGCCGGAGGGCCACCGCGTCTTCGCCGAGGACGGGCCGCTGGGGGACAACCACGGCGTCTGGTCCTTCCTGCGCACCTACAGCATCTGCAAGATCGCGGCCGAGGGAACGGCGCGCTGGTGTGCCCAACGCTTCGACGTGCCGACGACGATTGCCCGCCTGTCCGTGCCCTATGGGGACAACGGAGGCTGGCCGGCCATCCACCTCCACATGATGTTGTCGGGAAATGCCATCCCCGTGCACGTCGACGCCCCGAGCATCTACCACCCGCTGCACGCGGACGACATCGTGGCCATGGTGCCTCGTCTGCTGGCGGCGGCCTCGGTTCCGGCGACCACCGTGAATTGGGGTGGCAGTGAACCCGTCAGCATCGAGGAGTGGTGCACCTATCTGGCAGGGCTGGTCGGGACCGACGCGCGTTTCGAACCGACCGAGGCCACCATCGACAGTGTGCAGATCGACACGACGCGCATGCACGAAGTCGCGGGCCGGACCACGGTGCCGTGGCGCGATGGCATGGCCCGCATGGCCCGGGCCCTCCATCCCGACAAGGTCCGGTGAACGGCCTTCGCTTCGAGCGCTGGGATCCCGAGCAGCCGCCGGCCTCGGAGCTGCTCGCCGAAATGCGGGTCGAGCTCAACGACGTCTACGCGACGTTCAGTCGCCTGGACAACCCGCCCCTCGACCCGGCCGAGCTGCGGCCGCCGCAGGGCACCTACCTGGTCGGTTTCGATGCCGACGGGGTGGTCGCCGGGGGAGGGCTCCGCCGTCTCTTCGACGACGTGGCCGAGGTCAAGCGCATGTTCGTCCGCCCGGCCTCCCGCTCCCGTGGCGTGGCCAGGGCGCTCCTTGCCGCCCTCGAGGACGAGGCGTGCCGGCTGGGCTACTCGGCCACCCGGCTCGACACCGGGCCCAAGCAGCTGCACGGCCTGGCCCTCTACCGGTCGGCCGGATACGTCGACGTCCCGGCCTACAACGACAACCCGTTCGCCTGCTTCTGGGGCGAGAAGCTGTTGTGCTGAGCGTTCCCCGACCTGCTCGCTCAGAAGCTCCAGACCTCGACCACCTGGTCGGTCTCGGGTTCGGCGCTCGTTCCCTCGTAGGTGGCCCGGGCCGCCTCGTTGTCGTGATCGGTCACGACCCACATGCCGTAGCACCCGGTGCTGCGACCCACGGCGGCCAGGTGCTCGACCAGATCCCGTCCGATGCCCCGCCGGCGGAAGGGCTCGTCCACCGCCAGCTCGTAGAGGAACATCTCGGTGCCCTTGTCCGGGTGGGTCACCTCGACCCCGCTGACGAAGCCGACCGGGCGCGTTCCCTCGTAGGCCACCAGCAGATGATGGCGCCCGTCCCCCAGGAAATCGGCCGTCGCGTCCTGGACGCGCCGGCTGGTCGAACAGGTGCGAGGCGGCAAAGACGAGCTGGTCGTCACCAGGGCCGAGCGCCCTGATGACGGTCACGAGCGCGGCGCGTCGGGCTCCGGCCGGGCTGCCAGCGCAGCCCAGATCATCAATGCCTGGAGGGGCAGGCGGGCCCAGGCCACAACCCGGTTGTCCGCCGGGCCTTCATTGCGACCCGAGCCGCTGTCGAGTGCCATCTGGACGTTGGCCGGGAAGACCGACGCCAGGACGGCCACGCTGGCTGGTCCGGCCCAGCGGGTGCGCCGGAAGAGGCCTATGGCACAGATCAGCTCGGCCACTCCGCTGGCGTAGATCAGGTTGGTGTGATGCTGCTGCGGGATGGCCCTGGGCATGATGGACGCGAACGACTGGGGCCGGACCAGGTGCACGGTACCGCTGCCCGCGAAGGCCAGGGCGAGAGCCAGCGCTACCTTTCGCCGCAACGTGCGCATGGCCGGGACTGTACCGGCCCGGGAGGCCAGGCCGAGTCGCCATAGACTGCCGCGCATGGCGAGACGAGGAGGGACCGCGTGACCCAGGTCACCATCGTGGGGGGCGGAAGTTACCAGTGGGCACCGGAGCTGATGGCCGACCTGTTCGGCACTCCGGCCCTGTCGGGCATGCACCTCGTGCTCGAGGACATCGATCCTGCGCCCCTGCCGAAAATGGAGGCGCTGGCCCACAAGGTCAACGACGCGCTCGAGGCCAAGGCGACGGTGTCCACCACGACCGACCTGGGCCAGGCCCTCGACGGTGCCGACTTCGTCATCGTCTGCATCTCGACGGGCGGCTTCCGCTCCATGGCGGTCGATCTCGACGTTCCCGCGGCCCACGGCATCACGCAGACGGTGGGCGACTCCGTTGGCCCGGGTGGCATCAACCGCTCCCTGCGCAACATCCCGGTCCTGGTCGGCATCGGCAAGGCCATGGAGGAGCACTGCCCGGACGCCTGGCTCTTCAACATCACCAACCCCATGACCTGCCTGACTCGCTCGGTGTGCCGGGAGACCTCCATCAAGACGGTCGGGCTCTGCCACGAGGTCGGCAACTTCACGATGGACCTGGCCATCGCCCTGGGCAAGCCCTGGGAAGCGGTGCAGGCCTCCGTCACCGGCATCAACCACTTCCCGGTCCTCACCGCGCTCGAGGTGGACGGGGAGGACGGATTCTCGGTCCTGCGCGAGCTGGTCGAGGAGGTCGGGGGCCTCGAGTCCCTGACGCCGTACCCGGGCCGACCCGAGGCCGAGATGTTCTCCAAGCTCGACTTCGCGCAACGGCACCTCTTCAAGTTGACCTTGCTCGACCGCTGGGGGACCTTCCCCGCCGCCGGCGACCGTCACCTGGCGGAGTTCGTCTCCTTCGCGCTCACGCCGGAGTCCGAATGGGGCGCGTCGTACAACATCGCGTTGAGTCCGATCTCCCGGCGGGAAGAGCATCAGGCTGGCTACGTGGCCGACGTCGATGCCTGGTTGGACGGGACCAAAGATCTTCAGACCTGGAAGTCCGGAGAGCTCCCCTCGCCCATGATCCAGGCCATGCTCACCGGCGACCCCTACGAGGCGCCCGTCAACATCCCCAACCGCGGTCAGGCGCCCGGACTGCCGCCCGACGTCGTGCTCGAGTCGATCTGCGTCATCGACGGTGACGGCATTCGCGGGCGCGACGTGAGCGTGCTGCCCGCGCCCTACGACGAAATCGTCCGTCGCCACGTGGCCACGCAGGAGCTCACCATCGAGGCCGCCCTCCGGGGTGACCGTGCCCTGGCCGCGGAGGCCTTCGCCCTTGACCCGCTGGCCGGTCGGGGCGATCTGCACACCATGGAGACGATGGTCGACGGTCTGCTGGCCGGCACGGCCGAGTGGCTGCCCCAGTTCGCCTAGTGCCGGACTGACCCGGTCGGAGGAAGACGCATGCGCATCGGATTCATCGGCCTGGGCGCCATGGGCCTGCCCATGGCCGGTCACCTGGTCACGGCCGGGCACGACGTCACGGTGGCCTCGCGCAGCCGGGGACCCATCGACGCGGCCGTGGCCCGGGGGGCGGTCGAGGGGAATGGCCCGCGCGGCGTGGCCGAGGCGTCCGAAGTCGTGCTCCTGTGCGTGCCCAACTCGCCCGAAGTCATTGAAATCGTCGACGCCATGCTGCCGGTGCTGGGCCCGGGCCGGACGGTGGTCGACTGCTCGACCATCGATCCCGAGGTCGAACGCGCGCAGCACGAGCGAGTCGGGGCAACGGGTGCCCGCTATCTCGACGCGCCGCTCTCGGGAGGTACCGCCGGCGCCCACAAGGGAGCGCTGACGCTGATGGTGGGTGGCGACGCCGGGGTGCTGGCCGACACCGCGCCGGCGCTCGAGCCGTTCTCTGGGCTCATCGTCCACGTCGGCGGCCCGGGCATGGGGCAGGTGGTCAAGCTCTGCAACCAGGTGATCTACGCCGCGCAGATGACGGCGACCGCGGAGGCCACCGCCATGGCGGTCAAGTCCGGCGTCGACATGGGCAAGCTCTACGAGGTGCTCACCCACGCCACCGGTGACTGCGTCGCCGTGCGGACCCGTCTGCCCGTCCCTGGCGTGGTCCCCGAAAGCCCGGCTTCCAACGGGTGGGCGCCCGGCTTCATGACCGATCTCATGGCCAAGGACATCGATCTGGCGCTGGCCTACGCCGCCCGGACGGGCGTGCCGGTCCCGACCACCGGAGCCGCGCGCCAGCTCCTGACCGCGGCCAGTTCCGCCGGATTTGGCCGCGAGGACTTCTCGTCCGTGGCCAAGGTGGTCCTCGCCCTCTCCGGCTGCCCGTGACGCGCCACCAGCCGCTGCCCACCCCGGCTCTCATCCTGGCCGCCGACCACCGGGCCCGGGCCGTGCTGACGACCGAGAGCTGGGACGAGTTCTTCGGTGCCCTGGCCAAGGCGCTGCCCTCGTGCGACGGCATCCTGGCCACGGCCCAGCCGCTTTCGGGACTGGCCGAGGCGGGCCATCTCTCGTCCTCCCACCGGACGTACCTCTCGCTCAACCGGACGGGACTCGCCGGCTCCGTCTTCGAACTCGACGACCGCCTCGTGGCCAGCGTGGGGCGAGCAGCCGTCGACGGCTGGACCGGGGTCAAGCACATGACGCGCATCGACATGACCAACCCCGTCACCGCCGCCGCGCTCGAGCTGCTGGGCCGCGTGCTCGAGGACTCGCGCGAGGCCGGCCTCGAGGCGCTCGTCGAGCCACTGGTCTGGCGCGACGGTCGGGTGTGCCGTGATCCCGACGACATCGTGCTGGCCGCTGTGGTGGCCCACGACATCGGCGCGCCTGTGATCAAGGTGCCCGTGCCCGCCGTCGCCCCGGGTGCGGAGCGCCAGCGCGCCGTGGCCCGGATCGTCGCCAGCGTCAGCGTGCCCGTCCTGTTCCTCGGTGGCCCCGTCTCCGATGGCAGGCGGGATCGCGTGCTCGACGAGGTGCGCGATGTCATGGAGGGCGGCGGTGCCGGCATGGCGATGGGGCGCACGCTGTACCAGGATCCCGACCCGGCGGAAATGGCCGGCTTGGTCCGCTCGCTGGTCCACGCTTCGTGATCCTCACCATCGACTTCGGCACCACGGTGACCAAGGTCGGCCTCTGGGGCGAGAGCGGCCTGGCCGCGCTGGCCCGGTCCGAGCTGACGTCGACCCACCCGCAGATGGGCTGGACGGAGCAGGATCCGCTGCGCTGGTGGACCACGGTCGTGATCGCCTGCGCCGAGGCCCGCGCCCAAGCGCCCGCGGCCTTCGGCGCGGTGGACGTGGTGGCGTGCTCGGGCGCCCGCCAGACCTTTGTCCCCGTGACGGCGCAGGGAGACCCCATCGGCAAGGGCATCCTCTGGTCGGACCGGCGAGCCTCGGCCGAGGCTCGCCTCCTGGCCGAGCGCATGGGGGGAGACGACATCAATCGGGCCCGCACCGGCATCCCGCTCGATGCTGGTGCGGTGGCCGCCAAGTTGGCCTGGCTGGCCGAATACGAACCGGATCGCATGGCGGCGGCCGACGTCATCCTTTCGCCGCGGGACTTCATCGTCCTCCGCCTGACCGACCAGGTCGTGACCGACGCCACCTTCGCCTCGCGCAGCGGCCTCTACGACTTCGACGGCAACGCCGTGCGGGAGCTGGCCGGCCCCGCTCTGGGCAAGCTCCCCAGTGTCGTGTCCTCCGACACGGTCGTCGGCAATCTCAAATCGGTTCCCGGCGCCGAGCTCGGGCTGCGTCCGGGCATCCCGGTGGTCATCGGAGCGGGCGACCGCCAGTGCGAGGTCCTCGGTTCGGGCGCGTCCGAGGCTTGTCCCATGGTCAGCTGGGGCACGACGGCGAACGTCTCGGTGCCGGTGCACGAGCGCCCGGTCCCGTCCCCCGCCGGGGCGGTGGTGACCCGCGCCGCCGACGGGGGGTGGCTGCTCGAGGGCGGCCTGTCCGCCGCCGGCTCCTTCCTGGCCTGGTTGGGGCGCTTGCTCGGGCGGAGCCCCGACGAGCTGGCCGGCCTGGCCGCAGCCAGCCCGCCCGGCGCCAACGGGGTGATCGCGGTGCCCTGGCTCGACGGGGCCCGTGCCCCGTGGTGGCGGGACGACGCCCGGGCCGGCTTCATGGGTCTGGGCTCGGCCCACGGACCCGGCGACCTGTCCCGGGCGGTCATCGAATCGGTGGCCTGGGACGTCCTGCGCTGCATGGAGGTGGTCACGGTGGGACGGCTCGGGGGGAGTTCCGCCGAGGGGGTGACCCTGGGCGGCGCGGGCACCGGTCTGCCGCTCTGGGTGCAGGTCCTGACGTCCATTCTCGGCGTCCCGGCGACCAGACACCGCTCGGGCGAGGCCGCCTCGGCCGGTGCCGCCCTCCTGGCCGGTCGGGCCCTGGGGATGAACCTCGCGCTCGAGCAGCTCGACCCGGTCGAGGCCGTGATCGAGCCCGATCCCGAATCGGTCCAGGTGTACCGGGCCATGCGCCCCACGGTCGACTACGTGGCCGAGGCGGTCCTCGCCGCCACTGAGTCCCTGCCCACGGCGCCGCCGCGGCCGTTTTAGTCGTCGCCGGACCCGCACCGAAGTCGATCACCCCTCCCTGACACCGGTGTCAGGGATAAAGTCCCTGGCCAGTGCCCGACGACCCGCTGTTCGAGTTTGCCGTACCGGACGATCTGCTGCGGGAGGCGGTGTCCCAGGTGCGCGATCCCGGGGTGGTGGCCGACCTCGCGGTGATGCCCGGTACGGGTGAGGGCAAGCCGCCGCCGCTCGTCGGCATCCTGCGCTCGTACGGCTCTGCACCCCTGGTGTTGCTGACCGCCGCCGCGCTCGTCCCGGGGACGTTCGGCAACGGCATCAGCCTCATCGGGCGGAACCTCGAGACCTCGTTCCACATGTCCAACGCGTCGCTCGGTGCGGTGGCCTTCATCGCGCAGGTGTCGCAGTTGCTGTGGGCGGTCCCGCTCGCGCTCTGGGCCGACCGCGGGAGCCGCAAGCTGGTGGCCGGTGTCGCACTGCTCGTCTTCGCCGGCTTCGGCAGCCTGATGGCGATCTCGCCGAACGTCTGGTGGTTCGCCTTCCTCTACCTGGCCGCCTCGGTGGGCACCGGGGTGAACAACACCGTGCACAACTCGTATCTGTCCGATGCCTATCCGACCGACGCACGCGGGCGCATCTTCAGCTGGCACAACCTCTCCGATCCGCTGTCGCAGACGGTCGGCATCCTTCTGTTCGGCTACGTGGTCACCGTCGCCCACGACTGGCGCTACGGGTTGCTCGTCGCGCTGGCCGGAATTCCGCTCGGGCTGGCCCTGTTCACCCTGCACGAGCCGGAGAAGGGTGCCAACGAGAGCAGCCACATCCTCAAGGCGTCCGGCATGGACCTGCACACCCAGCAGGAAGGGGCGCCGCGGGTGTTGCTGGGTTCGGCCGTGACCCGGCTGCTCCGCATCCGCTCCCTCTACTTCGAGTTGGTCGCCGTGGCCATCCTCGGCTTCGCCGGGACGGGTGCCCCGCTTTTCGGCAACCTCTTCTTCATCGACAAGTTCCACCTCGACACGGCCAGCCGCAGCGAGGTCTACGCCATCATCGGCCTGGCCGCCTTCCTCGGGCTCCCCCTGGCCTACGTCTTCGGGGATCGCTATTTCCGCCGAGCCCCGCAGCGCCCGCTCGTCATCGCCGGCATCTGCATCACCGCCTATGGGGGGCTGTTCGTCCTCTCGCTCTACGTGTCGCAGCTCTGGTTGTGTGTCACGTTGCAATTCCTGGCCAGCGCCGCGGTCTCGCCGCTCGCCATCTGTATCTTCTTGACCCTGGCCGCCACCGCACCACCCGAGATGCGCACGATCTGCTTTGCCATGTTCGGCGTCTACTCGCTCGTCTTCGGCGGATTCACCGGGTCGGTCGTTCTCGGTGCTGTGTCCGACGCCATCGGTGGCCTGCACGGGATCGTGGTGGCGCTGACGCTGATCGCCCCGGTCTGTGCCGTAGGCGGCTTCCTGTTGGTCCTGGGGTCGCGCAGCGTGCGCCGCGACATCACCATGGTGATCGAGGATGTGATCGAGCGCTACAGCGAGGGCAAGCGCCGTCAGGAAGGAGGTGCCATCCCGGCCCTCCAGGTGCACAACCTCGACTTCTTCTACGGCACGAACCAGGTGCTCTTCGATGTCAACGTCGAGGTGGCCCAGGGGGAGATGGTGGCCCTGCTCGGTACGAACGGAGCGGGGAAGTCCACCCTGCTCCGCGCCGTGTCCGGCCTCGATCACCCCCATCGCGGCGTCATCCGCCTCTTCGGCATGAATTCGACTTATCTCGAGCCCGAGCAGATCATCGACCAGAAGGTCGCGTTGCTGGTGGGCGGGAAGATGACCTTCCCGGGCCTGACCGTGCGCGACAACCTGCGCATCGGGGGACACAGCCTCCGTCGTGACCGGGCCCGGACCGCCCAGGCCTCCGAGGATGCATTGAATACCTTTCCCGAGCTGCGGGCCCGCTTGGACCAGCCGGCGGGCACGCTCTCGGGTGGGGAGCAGCAGATGCTGGCGCTGTCCCGGGTGATGATGACCGCTCCGCGGCTGCTGATGATCGACGAGCTGGCACTGGGCCTGGCCCCGATGACGGTCGAGCGGCTGATGGGCATGGTGCGGCGGATCAACGAGAGCGGCACCACCGTGATCCTCGTCGAGCAGAGCCTCAACCGGGCCCTGAGTCTCGCCGATCGGTGTTTCTTCATGGAGCGGGGCGAGATCCGCTTCGATGGCCCGACCGCGGAGCTGATGGCCCGGGACGATCTCCTGCGCCCGGTCTTCTTGGGCGCAGCGTCTACGGGACTCGACTAGCCCGGCCCATGCTCGCCTTCTCCGCTCCGAATTTCGTTCTCGTCCAGGGCGTCTTCTACGGCCTCGGGTACGGGCTGTTGGCGCTCGGACTGGTGCTCGTGTACCGCACCAACCGGGTGCTCAATTTCGCCCAGGGCCAGATCGGCGTCATCGCCGCCGTGTTCCTGGTCAAGCTCACCGCTGACTTCAAGTTCAACTACTGGTTCGCCCTCGTGCTCTCGGTCGCGCTGGCCTCCTCCATCGGTGCCATCGCGGAGCTCGTGCTGCGCCGGCTGTTCAACCGCCCGCGCGTGCTGGTGATGGTGGCCACCATCGGCCTGAGTTACGTTCTGTTGGCCTTCACCGCCCTCCCGTTCATCGCGCCGCACAACCTCTCGGCGCCGGCTCCCGTTCCGTTCGATCTCTCCTTTTCGCTCGGGCCCTTCATCATCACCTCGACCGAGGTGCTCACCCTCATCGTCGCTCCACTGGTGACCATCGCCCTCGTCCTGGCCGTCCGTTTCACCTCGTGGGGCCTGGCCATGCGGGCCATGTCGGAGAATGCCGACTCGGCCCGCCTCTCGGGCGTGTGGATCCGCCGTACCTCGACCGTGACCTGGACGGTGGCCGGCGCGCTCTCCGCGTTCACCGCCATCCTCAACGCACCGAACCAGACCAGCGCGCTCACCCAGGCCCTGTCGCCGGACCTTCTCCTCTTCGCGCTGACCGCCGCGCTCATCGGCGCCATGGTGAACCTCACGGTCGCCTTCATCGCGGGGGTCGGCATGGGGGTCTTCCTCGAGGTCCTCGAGTGGAACATCCCCTCTCCGGCCAAGCAACAGCTCATCTTGTTCATCGTGGTGATGGTGGTCCTGTTGGTGCGGGTCGGTGCGCTCCGCAAGGGCGTGCGCACGGGCGACCGCAGCACCTGGGGACACGGCGCGGTGACCACCTTGCGGGCCGGTGGCGACCGGCTGCGCCTGCGGGTGTCGCGCTCGGGGATCTGGCTGTGCGTGCTGGTCGCCGCGCTCATGCCCCTGGTGCTCTCGGTGGGCAACGACGTCCTCTTCAGCCAGATCTGCATCTACGCCGTCATCGCCCTGTCGCTCACGCTGCTGACCGGCTGGGCCGGCCAGGTCTCGCTCGGCCAATTCGGGCTGGTGGCCGTGGGGGTCCTGGTGGCCGTGCACCTCGGCAGCTCCCTGCCGCTCATTGTCGTCATGCTCTACGGCGGCGTGGTCACCGCGGCGGTGGCCATCCTGGTCGGGCTGCCCGCCCTGCGCATGCCCGGTCTCTTCCTGGCCGTGACCACACTCGCCTTCGCCATCTTCATGCAGAACGCGGTGATGGCGACGCCCTGTATCACCGTGCCCGGTATCAACAAGACGCTCTGCACCGGGTTGCCCAACCCCGCCTACACCTTCATCAACCGGCCCGACTTCTTCGGCATCAGCCTGTCCTCGCAGCGCTCCTTCGCCTGGTTCTCGTTGGCCGTGCTGCTGGTCTCGATCTACATCGTGCGGACCTGGCGCGACCGCGGGGTGGCCCGGAGGTTCGTTGCAGTCCGGGACAACGAGCTGACCGCGGCCGCCATGGGCATTCCGATCCTGCGCACCAAGCTGCTGGCCTTCGCGCTGTCCGGGTTCATCGCCGGCTATGCCGGGGTCTGCTTCGCCTTCGCCACCCAGTCGTTGAACAACACCGACATCACCTTCGACCCGACCACGTCGTTCGTCATCATCTCCATGGTCGTGATCGGCGGGCTCGGGTCGATCCCCGGTGCCATCCTCGGCGCGCTCTACCTCGAGGGCCTGCCCGCCATCTTCGGCGCGAACCAGACCATCCAATTCATCACGAGCGGGCTCGGCCTCCTCGCCTTCATCCTCTACCTGCCCGGCGGGCTGGCCGAGGTGCTGCACCGCACCGGGGACCTGGTGACCGTTGGCCTGCGCAACCTCAAGGAGCGGTACCTTCCGGGCTCGGTTGACGACCAGACACCGCCGGAACCCACGCCCGCCCCGGCCCTGGTCGGCGGGGGGTCCGACCCGTGACCGCCGCGCCGACACGCCATCCGGCCGAGCTGGCGGTGGAGGGGCTGACCGTGCACTTCGGCGGTGTGCACGCTCTCAACGGCGTGACCTTCCGGGCGGAGCCCGGAGAGATCGTCGGGTTGATCGGGGCCAACGGCTCGGGCAAGACGACGACGCTCGACGTCGTCTCGGGCCTGGTGGCTCCGCAGGCCGGGACGGTGCGGCTCGACGGGATCGACCTGGCCGAGTACCTGCCCGAGGAGCGGCTCGGGGTCGGGATGGTGCGCTCGTTCCAGGACTGCCGACTGTTCCCCGAGCTCACCGTTCTCGACGTCCTTCTCCTGAGCGAGGATGCTCGGTCCGAGGTGGCCGTGTTCTCGACCACGCTGCGGTTGCCTTGGGCCCGCCGGGCCGAGCGCCGCAAGCAGGAGGCGGTCGATCAGGTGATCGCTGCGTTCGGGCTCGAGCGGTTCCGGTACCACCGGACCGCCCAGCTCTCCACCGGCACCCGGCGGGTCGTGGACCTGGCCTCGATCGTGCTGGCCCGGCCGCGCCTGCTGCTGCTCGACGAACCCACCGCCGGGATCGCCCAGCGCGAAGCCGAGGCGTTCGTCCCGCTGCTGCGCCGCCTGCACCAGGTGGCGGACACCACCATCGTGCTCGTGGAGCACGATGTGCCTCTGGTCTTCGAGCTGTGCTCCACGGTGGTGGTCATGGAATTGGGGCGCGTCGTGGCCGCCGGGCCACCCGAAGTGGTCCGCGCAGACCCCAAGGCCCTGGCCGCCTACCTTGGTGCCAGCGATGAGGCCATCATGGCTTCAGGTCCGATCGTCGGGAGCGGCCGGGGGGCAGCAGACCGCAACGAAGGAGGGTGACGATGGAGGCGACGTTGGAGGTGGTCACGCGCCGGGGGGTGCTGCACCCCGTGGCTGCGCTGGGGCGGTCCTGGCGCCGCCTGCGCCGGCGCCCGCGTGCCATGCAGGTCCGCACGGCCGTCATCGTGGTGGCCATCGTGGTCGCACTCATCGCCTGGCTGATGCTGGCGCCCTCGGGCACGCCCGGTGGGGGCGGCACGGCGGGCGCCGCCGAGGTGGCGACCCAGTCCAGCTCGACTTCGTCGAGCGCGGTGCCGACGCCGGTGACCAAGGCCAGCACCAGCACCCGGGGGGTGACCAAGACCTCGATCAACGTCGTCTTCCCGGTCGTCGCCGTCAACAGCCTGGCCGGAAAGGAAGGATTCGCCGCGGACAAGGAGTTCAACGAGCAGGTGCCGGCGATCCACCTCTACGTCAACCAGATCAACAAGGCCGGCGGCATCAACGGCCGCATGATCAACCCGATCATCGTGCAGTTCGATCCCACCAACGACGCCAACATGCAGTCGTTGTGCGAACAGTGGACCCAGGGCAACCCGCCCATCTTCGCCGTGGTGGACGGCATCGGCACCTGGACCGGGACCAACCAGCTGTGCGTGACCCAGCAGGGCCACACACCGCTCATCAGCGCGTGGTCCACGGTGACCGATTGGACGAATCTCGGCTCGCCCTACCTGTGGTGGACCGGACCGGACATGGCCCCCGTCCTGGCTGCGACCGTGCAGTGGGGCGTGAGCTCGGGTCGGCTCGGTCACGGCAAGAAGGTGGGAGTCGTGGTCTCCGACCAGGCGGCCGACCAGGAAGCGCTCAACGAGTACCTGATGCCGGACCTCAAGAAGGCGGGCATCTCCCCGGTCGTGGAGACGGTGGCGGCCAACCCCGACGAGACGTCGACCACTGGATCCGACGCCCAGCTGGCCGTCGAGCGCTTCAAGGCGGACGGCGTGCAGTCGGTTATCCCCCTGATCCCCGAGAACGCCTTCTTCCCCTACGTCGGGGCCGAGACCTCGCAGCAGTACTACCCGCAGCTTCTCCTGAGCGACTACCAGTCCACGATCGACATCGCGCTCGGCCTCATCCCGGTGCCGTACCTGAAGGCCCTGAACGGTCAGGAGGGCGTCACCACCGAGACGCTCGGCGGGATCGACGACCCCCGGCCCCAGAGCCAAGGCGGGTACGACCCCGGGGTGCGCTCCTGCTACACGACCTGGCACGCCTTCCACCCGAAGCCCATTGCGGGCACGCTCTACCACTGGATCGAGGAGCAGGGTCCGATCCAGGCCTGGTGCGGGGCCATCCGGCTCTTCGCCACCGCGGCCAAGGACGCCGGTCCGAACCTGAACCGGCGTACGTTCGTCGAGGCGATGTCGAGGATCACCGACTATCCCGGGACGCTCTCGCCGATCTGGAGCTTCGGGCCGAACAAGTTCTACGGTCCGACCCAGTACCAGGTGGTCGAGGTCCACAACAACGTGCCGCAGACCAAGCTGTGCATTCATCCGATGGCCCCCAAGGCGCAGGGCACCTGCTGGG
Source organism: uncultured Acidimicrobiaceae bacterium (assembly GCA_963840435.1). Classification (GTDB taxonomy): domain Bacteria; phylum Actinomycetota; class Acidimicrobiia; order Acidimicrobiales; family RAAP-2; genus Bog-473. The sequence continues at coordinate 357,800 of CAWIYY010000012.1, forward strand.
TGAAGATGCAGCCCTTCAAGCCGCTGCCCACGGGCTGAGCCACCGCCCGGAGGGACGCCGGGCGCCCGAACCTCGGCCCGAGGCCCTCAGCCGAAAGGGCCTGGGCTCGGTGGGCGTCCCGCGAGGATGTCCTCGTGGCGCAGGGTGAGGGCGGGCTTCATCTCGGGGTGGGTGAGGATGTAGAAGGTGCCGTCGCGCACCGCATCGAGCACGCGGTCGGCCACCGTCTTCGGGTCGATCCCGGCATCCACCATGGCCTGGATGATTGAGGTTCGTTCGCCCGCTGTCACCGGGTCCTGCTCGGGAGCCCAGGCCGGGCGGTTGCGATCGGAGCGGGCAATACCCGTCTGCACGAAGCCAGGGCACAGCACCGAGACGCCGACGGGCGCCCCCGCCGCCCGCAGGTCCTTGTACAGGCTCTCGGAGATGGCCACCACGGCGTGCTTCGTCGCCGTGTACGGCCCCAGGCCGGGGGTGGAGGTCAACCCGGCGATCGAGGCCGTGTTGATGACGTGGCCCTCGCCTTGTTCGAGCAGCAGGGGGACGAACGCGTTGATGCCGTGCACCACTCCCCACAGGTTGACGCCGAGGATCCAGCGCCACTCTTCCTCGGTGACCTCCCAGATCGGTCCGCCCACTCCCACCCCGGCGTTGTTGTGCACGAGATGGGCGCCGCCGAAGTGCTGCACGGTGCGGTCGCGCAACGCGCGGACCGAGGCCGCGTCGGAGACGTCGGTCACCACGGCCAGGACCTCGGCTCCGTCGGCGGCCAGCGACGCGGCCGTCTCTTCGAGCACGGGCTCCTCAATATCGGCCAGGACCAGCTTCATGCCCTCCGCGGCGGCGCGCCAGGCCACGGCCTTGCCGATGCCGCTGGCCCCGCCGGTGATCACGGCCACCTTGCCCCGCAGGTCTTCCATGTGCCCTCCGTCCATCCGGTCTCGGGGCAGTCAAGCAGAACCGTTCGGTGGACGCCCTGTGCCGACCCCGACGGAGGGTTCGGGAGACCGCGCCGCTCGGGCGGCCCGCCGCTCAGGGGTCCTGGAGCAGGCCGAGGACGTTGCCGTCGGGATCGGTGACGGTGGCCACCAGGCGACCGCCCCCGACGTCATGGGCCGCTTCGTTGATCACCGCACCCGCCGCGATGACCTCGGCCAGCTTCGCTTCGATGTCCTGCACCTCCCAGAAGGTCACCGGCGTCGTCATGCCCTGGGGCCCTCCACCGGGGACGAGGCCGATGTGCTGGCCCCCAACCTCGTAGCCGACGTAGTAGTCCGAGTCGGCCTCGGGCGGGCCGCCGAGCAGGGCGCTGTAGACGGTTTTGGCTGCCGCCAGGTCGGTCACGGGGTGCAGCACGACCTTGATTCCTTTGGTCGTCGAGTCGGGCATGGAGGCTCCTTGGGGTCGTGGGTGGCAGTCGATCGGTGTCGCTCCGACCTGCATCACGTCAGACCCGGATGTCGACAACCCGTCGCCCTGGCACTGTAACTGTGGCCCTCGGAGCGACGCTTCTCCATTTCTGACTGGTTCTGCGTCACCGCGCACGCAACCGCCGGTGTTCGAGCGCGCGGTGGCACAGGGGCTACAGAAACGAGAGCGTGCCCGCCTCCACGAGCACCAGCACCCCGATGGCACAGAGGAGCACCGGCACGGCGATCAGCCCGAACCTCGCCATGACGTCGCGAGCCTGCGGGTGGCCGCCGCCGAGGAGGGCGAGCATGGTGACGACCACCTCACCCACGGCGAACACGAGCAGGATGATGCCGATGCGAGCCAGGCCACCTACCCGGAACAGCGGGATGTAGACGGCCAGGTTGTCGCCGCCGGCCGCCAGCGTCACGAGCATGGCGGCCGTGAAGCCGCTCCCCACGGCACGCCGGGTCACTGCCGGACCGCCCGCCCCCGATCGCAGGCGGAACAGTCCGCGCAGTCCGAGGGCCAGTGGAACGAGGCCGAGCAGGCCCACGACCCGGGGGGAGAACTCGACGAGGAGGGCCGCCGCGGCGGCGGCCAGCGCCACGACCGCCGCGAAGCCGACGACCTGACCCCGGGCGATGCGCCGCGCCCGCTCCGGTGGGGACCCGGCGATGAGCGCGGCCGCCACCAAGGTGTTGTCGATGTTGGTCCCGATGAAGGCGACGGCCGCGATCCCCGCGTCGGCCGCCAGGCCGGCGCTCAGGAGGGGCGCAACGGCATGGCCGGCCCGTAGGGCTTGTCGCCGCGCAGGGTCACCCGGTGGGCGTAGCGGCCGGCGTCGCCGTAGTCGTCGAGGGCGTAGTGCAAGGTGGCCCGGTTGTCCCAGAATGCGACCGATCCCGCCCGCCAGCGGAAGCGACAGGTGTACTCCGGCTTGACGCAGTGGTGGTAGAGCATCTCGAGGATCGCGTTGCTCTCGTTGTCGGACAGCCCGAACAGCTGGCGGGTGAACTGACGGTTCACGAACAGTCCGTTGCGACCGTTCTCGGGATGCGTGCGCACGACCGGGTGCAGAGCCGGCAGCAGTTTCTCCTGCCAGACCTCGTCCCACTCGTAGCCGCCGCGCTCGGCCACGTCGGCCGCGAACCACGGGTCGTGGTGGATGGCGATCAGCTTGTCGCACAGCTCACGTACCGGTTCGGCCAGCCCGTCGTAGGCGTCCTGCAGGCTGGCCCACATGGTGTCGCCGCCGACCTCGGGCGCCTCGAGCATGTAGAGGATCGAACCCATGGCCGGCGTCTGCAGGAAGGTCACGTCGGTATGCCACCAGCTGGCCCGGTCGACCCGGCCGTCGATGGCCAGCACCTCGGGGCTCTCCTCGATGGAGGGCAGCACCGGGTGCGCCTCGGTCACGGTGCCGAATTGGCGGGCGAAGTCGGCCTGTTGGTCGGCGGTGAGCGACTGGTCCCGGAAGAAGATGACGTGGTGGGTCGTCCAAGCCTGGCGGATGGCCGCGACCACCTCGGGGGCGAGCGGGACCGACATATCCACACCGCTGATCTCGGCCCCGATGGTGGGGGAGATGGGGTGGACTCCGATGCTGGTGGCGATGGTCACGGGCCAATTGTGCACGGCGGGCGCCACCGCCTCAATCCGTCCCCCGTCCACCCCGCCTACATTGTCGTTCCACCACTCGCGGCCAGCACACGAAAGGGTCCGCCATGACCGATGACAGCGGGGCGGGCGAGCTCGTTCTGACCCCTCCGGCCCGCAACTACTCGCCCTGGTACCAGTGGATGACCCGCCTGAACGCAACCAGCCACGAGGACCCGCTGCCCGAGGGGGATCCCGCGGCCTTCGGTCCCTGGCTCGAGGGTCGGCGCCGCGTTCTGGCCGAGCTCCTGGGTCCCGAACCCCAGCCCGTGCCGCTCGACCTCGAGACGCTCGAGTCCACCCAGTGCGACGGGTATCGCCGGGACAAGATCGTCTTCGACAGCGAGGACACCATGTCGGTGCCGGCCTACCTCCTGGTGCCGGACGCCCGCGCCGAGGGCGCACCCGGGGCGGCCGTCCTGGCCTGCCACGGCCACGGACCGGGCAAGTCCCAGGCGGTGGGCCTCGAGCACACCGCCATGCCCAACGCCGACTACGCGCTCGCGCTGGCCCGACGGGGTTACGTCGTCCTGGCTCCCGATCTTCGCTGTTTCGGTGAGCGCCTGGACTGGCAGCCCGAGGACCACTACGCCTGCGACACCAACCTGGTCCACGCGGCCATGGCCGGCTGGAACCCGCTGGGCCAGAACGTCTGGGATCTGCGCCGGTGCCTCGACGTCCTCGAGCAGCACCAGCTGGTCGACCCCGGTCGCATCGGCATGGTCGGCGTGTCCTACGGCGGAACGGTGACCCTGTTCACGGCGGCGATAGACCGCCGGGTGGCCGCCGCCGTCGTCAGCGGCTATTTCTCCTCGTGGGCCGAGTCCCACAAAATGCCGTGGAACATGTGCGGGTCCCAGATCATGGTGGGCATGCTTGGCCGGCTCGAGCACGAGGACCTGGGGGCGCTGGTGGCGCCGCGGCCACTCCTCGTCGAGAGCGGCACCGAGGACTACCTGTTCCCGGTGGCGGCGGCCACCGAGTCGGTCCGGCGCACCCGTCTTGTCTACGACAGCGAGGGCGCGGGCGATCGCCTGGTGCACGACGTCTTCGAGGGTGAGCACCAGTGGCACGGGACCGAGGCTCTTCCCTTCTTGGATCGCTGGCTACACCACGACCCCGCGCCGTGACCGCTCAGTCCGTCTGATCCTCCGGCTGGCCGTCGCCGGCGGCCGCACCATCCTCAAGAGCGGGCGCGTCCGTCTCGCGCTCTTGACCGTCGTGGTGCGGGGTCCGGGCTGCGGCGGCTCGCCGCAGCAACTGGTCGAACGAGGCTGCCGTTCCGTCCTCCGCCTCGGCGTCGCCGTCGTGACCGGAGGGCGCCCCCACTACAGGAAGCTGCGCAAGACCGCCGCGAAGGCCGAAGCCAGGACCACCCTGCCCTGCGAGTTCCGAGAAGTCGGGACCTGGACCGGGTGTGCCGTGGGGACGTTCATGAGGGACAGGACGGCCGTGACCGGCGTGCCCGGTCCGAGGTAGATGTGCGTGGCCACCGCGGCGAGGAGCGAGCTGGTACCCGTCGGGTCCGAGATCATCGACGTGATGGAGAGCTTCCCGCTGGCCAGCTGGCCCAGGTTCGAGGACGGGCTGACCGCATGGAGATCGACGCCGACGTAGTGGCTGACCGGGATGCCCAAGTGGTCCAGCCCGCGGATGATGACGCTCGGCGCGTGGATGTTCAGCGACTTGAGTGGGACGGTCCGTCCGGCGGCGACGGGGAGGGCCAGTCCGCTCGGGATGGTCAGGACCTTGGTCGACGAAGCCGTCTGGTGAAAGACGTAGGCCTCCTCGCTGTGGTTCGGGCCCTCCACGATGGCCAGCAGGTCGTTCTTGCCCTTGGCCAGGAGCGCGGCCGGGACCCCGACGTGGTGCACGTTGTGGTCGATGCGCCAGAGGCTGATGCCGATCAGGGCGCCCATGGTGGCCACCAGGGCGACCAGCGCCGCGCCGATGACGAGGAAGATCCGCTTGACCAGCCGGCGCCTGGACCGCTGGCGCGGCACTTGCGGCGTGTCCGCGTCCAGTCGCCCAGCGGCGATCGCGATCGTCAACGTCCCCCCTCTTTGGGGCGGGCCCTCAACTGCCGGCACCACCCGGATCCCCGGGGCCGAACCGTACGCAGACGCCATTGCCTTGCCGTAGCCCTCCGGGTGCGATGTGGTTGCTGTGGGCTCGGAGGGGAAACGGGGGATGGGGCATGCTAGTGCGATGGCCACGACCCCTTGCCGTCGCCTCCCGGAGCTGGGCTGACGCGTGCCCGTCGCGCCGGACGGCAAGGATTGGACGTGGGTCCTCGAGCGTCCCTGTCCTGAGTGCGGCTTCGACGCCTCGACGTTCCCGGCGGCCATGGTGGCTGGGCTGATCCGTTCCAACGCCGCGGCCTGGGTGCGGCTGCTCGTGGACCGACCGGAGAACCTGCGCCGCCGCCCGAGCGACGAGCGCTGGTCGCCCCTCGAGTACGCCTGCCACGTGCGCGACGTCTGCCGCCTATACGACGAGCGCCTGGACCTCATGCTCAGCCAGGACGATCCCCTCTACGCCAACTGGGACCAGGACGCCACCGCGACCGCCGACCGGTACAACGCACAGGACCCGGCGACCGTCGCCCTGGACCTCCGGACCGCCGCGCTCCGACTGGCCGGCGCGTTCGACCAGGTCACGGGAGCACAATGGCAACGCACGGGCCGGCGTAGCGACGGTGCCGAGTTCACCGTCGACACCTTCAGCCGCTACCTGGTGCACGACCCGGTCCATCATCTCTACGACGTGACGGGAGAGCGGATCTCTTCTCGCTGAATCGCCGGGCGCCCAGCCCGGCGAGACGCAGGGTCAGCGCGCCAGGAGCCGGGCCGATTCCGGATCGAGGTGGATCGTGGCGTGGTCGATGGTGCGCAGCGCGGTGGCGGGGCAGCTGGTCGCCACCGGACCGCTGAGGGCGGCCAGCACCGGCTCCGCCTTGCGGGCCTCGGGCACGATGGCCAGCACCTGGCCCGCCCGCAGGAGCGCGGGGACGGTCACCGTGATGGCCCGGGCCGGGACTGACGCGAGGTCAGGGAAGTGTCCCTCGTTGACTTGCTGGGCCCGGCACGCCTGGTCGAGCTCGACCACCTTGACGTCGAGCGGATCGTCGAAGTCGGCCACCGGGGGGTCGTTGAAGGCGAGGTGACCGTTCTCACCGATCCCGAGACAGCACAGGTCGAGCGGGTGTGCCGCCAGCAGGTCGGCGTAGTGGCGGCACGCCGCCTCCGGGTCTCCTTCTCCTTCGACGTAGTACGCCGCCTTGGGGTGGGCAGGCTCGACGATCCGCTCACGGATCCAGCGCTGGAAGCCGGCCGGGTGGTCGGGGCCCACCCCCACGTATTCGTCCATGTGGAAGACCACGGTTTGGGCCCAGGGCACGTCGGGGGTCTCCCCGACCAGCGCGGCGACGAAGGCGAGTTGGGAGTTGCCCGTGGCGAACATGGCGTGCACCACGCCGCGCTCGGCCGCGGCAGCCCGCATGACCTCGGCCGCCTGGTCGGCCGCGGCCCGGGCCATGGAGGCCCGGTCGGGGTGGACGGCCACGGTGGCCCCGTCGACCGTCCAGGTGCGGGTCTGCTCCATATCGGTCAGCATGCCAGGCGGAGCGCGGCCAGACTGGCTTCGTGCGCGACGTTTCGGCCCCCGGCCCGGCCAACATCGAAGCAGCGTGGAAGGCGGTCCGGCGGTTCCTTCCCCCGACCCCCGTCGTGGAGGCGCCCCAGCTCGGAGCGTCGGTGGCGGTCAAGCTCGAGACGGTGCAGCCCACCGGTTCGTTCAAGGTGCGGGGCGGGCTGGCCGCCGTCTCGGCCACGCTGGAGGACGAGCCCGGGCGCGCCGTCGTCGCCTCGTCGGCCGGCAATCACGGGCTGGGACTGGCGTACGCCGCCTCCAAGCTGGGGGCGCAGGTCACCGTGGTCGTGCCCACCGGTGCCTCGGCCGCCAAGGTCTCGGCCCTGCGCCAATTCGACGTCCGCCTCGTCCTCCACGGCGAGGGCTACAGCGAAGCCGAGGCCCACGCACTGGAGCTGGCCGCGGACGAGGGCAGCCGCTACGTCTCTCCGTACAACGACCCCGACGTCATCGCCGGCCAGTCCTCCCTGGCCCGCGAGCTGCTGGACCAGGTGCCCGGCCTGGGCACCGTCGTGGTCCCGTGCGGCGGCGGCGGGCTGATGTCGGGAGTGATCCTGGGTTTGGCGGGCACGGGTGTGCGGGTGGTCGGTGTCGAATCGGAGGCGTCACCGTCCATGAGCGCCGCGCTGGCCGCCGGCTCCATCGTCCCGATCCATGTCGAGCCGACCGTGGCCGACGGTCTGGCCGGGAACCTCGAGCCGGGCGCGGTGACGCTGCGTATCGCGCTGGACCATCACGTCGAGGTGCACACGGTGAGCGAGGCGGACATCCGATCCGCCATGGCCTTCTCGGCCCACAAGATGGGGCTGGTGCTCGAGGGCGCCGGCGCGGTCGGCCTGGCCGCCCTGCGTTCGGGTGTGATCGCCCCCGACGCGGCCGGTGCGACCACCGTCGTGCTCCTGACCGGGCGCAACGTGGCGCCCCAGCTTCTTTCCGAGATACTCCATGCCTGAGGTCACCGCCAACGGGGTGACCCTGGCCTACGAGGTCACGGGGGAGGGAGAGCCTCTGCTGCTGATCGCCGGCTGCGGACAGCCCGCGGTCGCCTGGCACGTGGGCCTGGTGCCTCCGCTCGTTGCGGCGGGGTACACGGTCGCCACCTATGACAACCGGGGCGTCGAACCGTCCTCCTCACCACCCGCGCCCTACAGCGTGGACCAGATGACCGACGACGCCGTGGCCCTGCTGGACCACCTCGGCTGGACCGATCCGGTGCGGGTGGCCGGTCACTCCATGGGGGGCTGGATCGCCGAGACCCTGGTGCTCGACCATCCCGAGCGCGTGCTCGCCGCGGCCTTCATGGGCAGCGCCAACCTCCCCACCGCCTGGGAGGTCGCCATCACCACCGTCGAGCGCGACCTGGCCCGGCTCGACTACGTCCTGCCCCCGCTCTTCTACGCCACCCAGACGTTGCGCTACCTGCCCATCGCCGATATTCAGGACTCCGAGGTGGTCAGCACCTGGCTCTCGCTCATGGGCGACCTGTCCCCGTGGCCGAACCCGGGCCGGCTCGGCCAGTACGAGGCGGCGCTGGCCTGGTCGACCGATCCCGCCCGCACGACGCGCTGGCCCGAGATCAGGACGCCGTGCCTGGTGCTGGCCTTCGAGCACGATGTCGACTCACCACCGCGCTACGCCCGCCAAGCGGCCGACGCCATCGCCGGGTGCCAGTACAGCGAGGTCGCCGGCTCGGGACACATCGGCATCGTCACGCATCCGGGGGAGGTCGCCCGGATGCTGGTGGGGTTCTTCGGCAGTCCGCTTTAGCGCTGCGGCTTCGTCTCCCAGTCGATGGTGACCCGGGCCGCCTCGTCGGGATGCTCCTGCAACCAGCGGCGGGCGAACGGGCACCAGGGCACGATGGTCAGGCCATCGCGCACGGCCCGGTCGAGGGCGGCGCGCACGAGCCGGCCGCCCAGGCCCTGCCCGCTCAGTGCCTCGGGCACCTCGGTGTGGATGAGGACGAGGCGCGACCCGTTCAGGTGGTAGCGCAGCTCGGCTTCGGCGCCCGGGCCGCGAAAGACGAAGCGGGATTCGTCGGGAACGTCGACGACGTCGGGAGAGTGGGGGGCGTCGGGCACCTGGGGGCCTCCGTCAGGGGTTGGTCGGCAGAGCTGCACCCTATGAGGTGCCGCCGACGGGCGCGTCCCCCGGCATCGGCGAGAAGAAGGTGTCGTCCGCGGGCGTCGGCACGCCGCGCTGGGAGTGAGGCGCGGGCCTACCAGTCACCCCAGCCCTGCGGGCTGACCGTGCCGGTGATGGTGCGCGGATCGACGGCGGTGTGGGACTCCGCGGCCTGGTAGACGGCGAAGCACAGGCGCAGGACGTCGGTGGCCTCGCCGCCGGTCATGGCGGCCGGCTTCCCCTCCAGGAGCGAGTCGATGAAGTGCTGGGAGGAGCGGACGAATCCCGAGCCCCAATCGGCGTCGAGGTCGGTGAACTCCATGGTCTTGCGCTCGGAGGGCGTGCCCGTGAACAGCATGACCGGGGCCAGGTCGAGCATCTCACCGGTGGCCCGGGTCACCCAGAGCTGACCCTGGTCGCCGGTGATCTCGAAGAACTCGTCGGCTCCGTAGTACGAGGAGCGCATGTAGAAGTCCGGTGCGTACTGCACCTCCATCATGCCGAGGACCTCGGGGTTCTCGTACTCGAAGATGACCGCGCACGGTTCGAAGAAGAGGTCCCGCCGCCGCACCACGGCCTGGACCGAGGTGATGTCGAGATCGAGCAGCCAGAGCGCCATGGCGTACTTGTGGACCATGTCGTCGAAGAGGTGACCGCCGGCGCTGCGCTTGTCGAGGCGCCACCCGTAGCCCTCCGGGCGCAGGCCGGCCTGGAAGGCCGAGTCGGTCTGGCCGACCAGGGTGCGGATGCGCAGCGAGGTCGGCTTCCCGATGGCGCCGTCGGCCACCAGCCGCTTGGCCAGCTCGAGCGGCGGGTAGTGGACGAAGCACTCGCTGACGCGCAGGGTACGGTCCGCCTTCTCCGCGGCCGCCGCCATGGCCAGGCCGTCCTCTACCGAGTTGGCGATCGGCTTCTGGACCGAGACGTGCTTGCCGGCCTCGAGGGCCTCGACGACGTGGTCGCGGTGCAAGAAGGTGGGGGTCAGGATCTCCACGGCGTCGATGGAGTCGTCGGCCAGCAGGCTGGTCAGGTCGGCGTAGTAGGTGGCACCGCCCCAGTCCTTGGCGGCCTGGCGGCCCACGGCCTCGTCCGTGTCGCAGACGGCGACCACGTCACAGCGCGGGTCCTCCAGATACCCGCGCACGTTCAGGGCCGCGATGTTGCCCGCGCCGACCACGCCCAGCCGGACTCGATCCATGTGTCCTCCTCCCCGCAGCGCTCAGCTGTCGGTCCCGAACGCCCCCTCACCTCGTGCGGTGGCGATGCGAGCATCGTCGTAGCCGAGCACCGAGCGCAAGACGTCCTCGGTGTGCTGTCCGACCGTCGGCGCCTTGGCCGGGTGGGGGAGATCCTCGCCGACGAAGTGCAGCGGCGTGAAGATCTGGTCGCTGCCCACCTCGTCCGTTCGCAGCAGCGGAAGGCGGTCGGCGAACTGGGGGTCGTCGAGCAGCGTCTTGGGGGTGTTGACCGGGGCGATCGGGGTGTTGACCCGCCCCCCGAACTCGAGCCACTCGGCGGCGGTCTTGGTGGCGAAGATGGTGCGCAACTGGGCCTGGAGCTCGCGGTTGCCCCGGGCATGGTCGGCGTATTTCGACCCGGGCCAGCGCTCGAAGAGGTCCGGGCGCCCGACCGCGTCGCAGAAGTTCTTCCAGAACGCCTGCTCCGACGCCATGAAGAGGACGTGCTGGCCGTCCTTGGTCTCGTAGACCTGGTAGCGCACGCCCTCCACCATGCCGGCCGTGCCCGGCGCACGGCGCTCGTAGTTGTCGGCCTTGTTCCCCGTGACCTCGGACTGGGGACGCTCGTAGGCCCGAAAGCTCTCGGAGCGGTACCAGTCGATGGCGGCGGCGGCGTCGGACTGCGCGATGTCGATGAAGGAGCTCTCGCCGGTCTCGCGGGCCCGGATCACCGCGGCCAGGATGCCGAGCGCCCCGAAGACCGGCCCGGCGTTGATGCCGATGGAGACGTGCTCGGGGATGTAGGTGAAGCCCTCGTCGTCGGTAGCCACCTTTACGATGCCGGCCCAGGTGTCGTAGGCCACGCCGTGGCTCGGATACTCCCGGTAGGGGCCGGTCATGCCGTAGCCCGAGATGCTGCAGAAGACGAGCCGCGGGTTGATGGGCCGCAGGTCGTCGTAGCCCAACCCGCGCCGGGCCAGCGATCCCGGGCGCATGGCCTCGACCACCACGTCGGCCCCCTGCGCCAGCTCCTTGAAGATGGCGACGCCGGCCTCGGTGCGCAGGTCGAGCACGAGTGAGCGCTTGCCCCGGTTCAGATGGAGGTGCATCAGCGAGGTGCCCTCGACGATGGGCCAGGTCATCTCCCGGATGTAGTCGCCGGCCGGCGGCTCGATCTTGATCACGTCGGCGCCCAGGTCGACCAGCGCGGTGGTGATCGCCGCCGGACCCAGGGCCGAACACTCGATGATCCGCAAGCCGTGCAATGGTGGCGTCGTCGCCATGGTCCTCCCGTCGTCGAAGGCCGGATCGTAGCGGCCGCCTCTCGGGGCACCTGCCCGGCGCCCGTTGGCCATACTGGAGCGGACCGGCTCGGGGGAAGGGAGATGCTGGTGGATGCGCTCGACGACGCCCTGACGGTCTTCGCCGCCACCGCACCCGACTACGGCCAGATGGGGCTGGCCAACCACGGGCCGATGGCGTGCGAGGCGCTCGACCACCTGGGCCGGGCCGACGCCATCGAGGGCTGGGTGGCCAGCTATCGGCCCCGCCTCGACGCCGCCCCGCCTCCGGCCGGCCCCCTGGCCGACGACAGCTGGCCGAGTGCTCTGGGCAACGAGGCGCGCTACCCCGAGTGGCTCGCCCTCTTCGAGTGCGAGCTGGCCGACCGCCCGCCCGCTGCGGTGGTCGGAGAGTGGGTGCCCCGCTTGCTGCCCGGAACGGTCGGAGCCGCCACCCACGGGCTCATCCGCACCGCGCACGCCCTGCGTGGCCTCGCTGCCGCCGATACGCCGCCCCGCCGGCTCGAGCTGGCGTCGGCCCTCGCCTTCTGGGGCTCGAGCTACCAGGAGCTGCCGGGCCCGCCCCTTCTTATCGGCCGCCAACGGGTGCCCGAGGCCCTGGCCGCGCTGCCCTACCTTCCCGAGGACGCCCCGAGCCAGCTGCTGATCAGCGACATGGTGGCCCAGGTGAGCGGCATCGCCGACGAGTTCGAACAAGGTGTGTCGTCGCTCGCCGCCGGCGCCGACCCCACCACGTTGCTCGACCAGCTGGCCGCCGGCGGTGCGCTGGCCTACCTGCGCAACGCGGAGGGGGGCGGGGCCATCGGCCTCCTCCATTCGGTCACCTCGCCCCTGGCCTGCGAGCTCCTCTTGCCTTGGCTCGAGCACGGGGACCACGATGCCGCCCTGGGCTACGCCTGGCAGGCGGTGGCCGCGCTGCACGTGGCCTATGCGCTCGACCGTCAGGGTCCCGCCCCGGCCCGGAGCGCCTCGTCGACCGACGCCCTCATCGACATGGCGATCTCCTCGGGGGACGAGCACGCCATCAAGCTGACGGAGGCCGCGCTGCGCGCCTACAAGCGTTGCGGGGACCCGACGCTGTTGTGGGCGGCGTCGGACGCCTGCGCCCGCCTCTGATTCCGGCGGTCGGGACGGGGCGGGCCGCCAGGCCGCCAGGACCGTGGGTAAGGTCGGTCCGTCGTTCGTCGGAGGGAGTCAGTCATGGAGTACCGCACGCTCGGTCGCACCGGAGTCAAGGTGAGCCCGCTCTGCCTGGGGGCGATGATGTTCGGGAGCTTCGGCAACCAGGACCACGACGACTCCATCCGCATCATTCAGCGGGCGGTCGATGCCGGCATCAACTTCATCGACACCGCCGACGTGTACTCCTTCGGCGAGTCCGAGGAGATCGTCGGCAAGGCCCTGGCTCAGCTCAAGCGGCACCAGATCGTGTTGGCCACCAAGGTGCACGGCACCATGGGGCAGGATCCCAATGCGCAGGGCAACTCGCGGCGCTGGATCATGAGCGAGTGCGAGCGCAGCCTGCGCCGCTTGGGCACCGACTACATCGACCTGTACCAGATCCACCGGCCCTCGCCCGACACCGACATCGACGAGACGCTCGGCGCGCTGACCGACCTGGTGCGAGCGGGCAAGATCCGCTACTTCGGCAGCTCCACCTTCCCGGCCCACGAGATCGTGGAGGCCCAGTGGGTGTCCGAGCGCCGCTCCCGCGAGCGCTTCGTCACCGAGCAGCCGCCCTACTCCCTTTTCGTGCGAGCCATCGAGAAGGATGTGCTGCCCATGTGCCAGAAGTACGGCATCGGCGTGCTGTCGTGGAGCCCGCTGGCCGGCGGCTGGCTCTCGGGCGCCTTCGGCCCCGGCAAGGAGAACACGAGCCGCCGGGCCGCAGTCCAGCCCGCCCGCTACGACACGACCATCGCGGGCAACCGGGCCAAGGTGGAGGCGGTCGGGCAGCTGAGCGAGCTGGCCGAGGGGGCGGGCCTGAGCCTGATCGAGCTGGCGCTCGGCTTCGTGCTCGAACACCCGGCCGTGACGACGCCCATCATCGGCCCCCGCACCATGGAGCACCTCGAGTCCCAGCTGCCGGCGCTCGAGCTGCGGCTGAGCACCGACGTGCTCGACCGCATCGACGAGATCGTGCCGCCCGGCGTGGACCTCAACGAGACCGACGTCGGCTGGGTGCCCGAGTCGATCGCCAACGCCTCGCTGCGTCGCCGCCCCCGCTAGGAGCGCAGCCCCTCGGCGATGGCGCCGCCCGTGCGACGCGAGTTCAGGTAGGGCTCGGGTGCGTGGGAGCGGTGCCCGTTGTCGATGACGACCTCCTCGACCCGGGGACCGAACGCGTCGGCCAGGGAGGAGGCACAGGCCTTGTCGTTGCGGGCGCGCACGTTGACCCAGCGTTCGACGCTGCCCGGCCACACGCCCCGGCCGTCCACCGGCGCCGGGTCGAGGCCGTCGAGGAGCACCGGTGCGGCCAGCGGTGAGCCGAGGGTCACGAAGGTGTGCACCGGCCACTCGGGATGGGCGGCCAGGGCGCTGTAGGCCACCACGGTTCCGAAGGAGTGGGCCACCAGGACGCGGGTGTCGTCGTGCACGACCGCCTCGATGCGCTCGCGCAGGCGGTCGCGCATCTCGGGCTCGGCGCTCATCACGGCCACCATGTCCACGGTGCGCTCGAACACCGCCTCGCCGGCGGCGTCGGCGATCGCGGCCAGGGCGGCGGCGCCCTCGAGGTCGCCCAGCACCTCTGCGATGCCGGGGCGGGCCTTCTCGAGGAGCTCCTCCTCCTCGGTGCCGGGGTGGCGGCGGAAGAGGTCGCCGTAGAAGCAGACGTCGACGTCGACGTCGGACACCTCGACGCCGTGATGCCACAGCCCGTCGCGGACGGCGGGGAGCCAGCGGGCCTTCAGTTCGTTGGGTCCCCACAGCTCGTTGAAGGCTCCGTGGACCAGGACGATGCGTGCCATGGCCCGACATCATCGCGGACGGGCGTCAGGGTGGCGGTGCCAGGAGCGGGCGCAGGGCGGCTCCCGCCCGCCGCCCCACCTCTTCTGGAGCCAGCTCGGCCAGTGCGTCCGAGAAGACCTCGACCCCGATCGGCGCGGTGGTGCCGGTCGCCCGCAGGTCGGCGATCAGGCCGGCCAGGTCGAGCTCCCCCAGGCCGGGCAGGAGGCGCTCGTGCAGCGTGGCGTGGATCGGGTCGGGCTCGGCGGCGGCGGGCGCGTCGCACAGCTGGACTCCGACGATGCGATGGCCGGGCAAGGTGCGCAGGGTGTTCTGCCCCGCCGAGCCGCTCCGGAAGTAGTGCCAGGCGTCGACGGCCAGGCCGCCGTTGGGCGCGCCGGCCTGGCGCACGACGGACCAGGCCGCGTCGAGGTCGGGGATCTTGGACCAGGGCAGGAACTCGAGCTGAACGAGGAGCCCGTGTTCGGCCGCCCGCGCGCACAGGCCGGCGAAACTCTCGGCGGCGTCGTCGAGCGACCACGGACCGCCGAAGATGTCCACCGCGTTGAGCGAGCGCGCCCCCAGGGCGTCGGCGACGGCGAAGAGCTCGGCCTCGCCGAAGGAGAAGATCCGCTCGCTGTCGTGCTCGGGTGCCACGTGGACGTCCGCCGCGCCGGGGAGCCACCACCAGGCCGGATCGAGCTCGGCCACCGACACCCCGTGGTCGTCGAGGATGGCGCGCAGGTCACGGTCGCGCAGCCCCTCGGTGCGGGCGTCCTGGTAGTCGCGTCCCCAGAGCGAGAGGTGGTCGAAGCCGCCGGCACGTGCCGCGGCCACCCGGGTGCGGAAACCGATGCCGGGTCGCAGCGTGCCCGAGCAGAGCACGGTGGCCTCGTCGCCTCCGGCCGGTCTGGGCACGGTCATGCCGAAACGGTCAGCCCGCCGTCGGCTCGAGCGGCGGTGCCGGCACGGCCATGGCGGGCGCCTCGGTCCCCCCGTCGATCTCGAACACCTTGCCGGTCACCCACGAGCTGGCGTCGGAGACCAGGTAGAGGACGGCGCAGGCGATGTCCTCGGGTTCGCCCGGACGGCCCATCGGCGTGCCGGCGAGGAACTGGGCCCGCAGAACGTCGTCGGTGAGCACGATGTCGAGCGAGCGGGTGGCCACGCCGCCCACGTCGATGGCGTTGAGCCGGACCCGGGGCGCCAGCTCGGGCGCCATGTTGCGGGTGATGCGGTCGAGGGCCGCCTTGACCGCGCCGTAGGCGGCGAAGCTGGTCTGGGTCATGCTGGCCGAGCGCGACGAGATGTTGACGACCGCCCCGTGGCCCGTCGTGTCGACCATGGCCCGGGCGGCCAGCTTGGTCAGGGTGAACGGCGCGGTCACGTTGAAATGGAACGCCCGCTCCAAGAAGCCCTCGCTGGTGTCCAGGGCGGCCCGGGGCATGGCCCCGCCGGCGTTGTTGACCGCGATGTCCAGGCGCCCGAACTCGGCCAGCGTGGCCTCGACGAGCTGCTCGAGCTGGCTCTGGTCGGTCACGTCGGTCGGCACGACCAGCGCCCGCCGGCCCGTGGCGTCGACCAGGGCGGCCACTTCCTCGAGGTCGGTCGGCGTGCGCGCCGCCAGCACGACGTCGGCGCCGGCCTGGGCCAGCCCGAGGGCGATGCCCCGCCCGATGCCCAGCCCGGCCCCGGTGACGACGGCCACCCGGTCGTCGAGGCGGAAGCGGTCGAGGATCACGAGGCGGTGCGGCCACGCCCCAGGCCGGCCGCGGCCCGCCCGGCCACGAGTGGCATCTCCAGGTAGGTGCGCAGCCCGGGCTCGGCCTCGCACACGTAGGGCACGGCGTTCACGCAGTGCATCGCCGTCGCCACGATGCCGGGGTTGCGGGCCAGCCCGGCCTCGATGGAGGCGGGGTGCAGCTTGCGGAAGGTCACCAGGCAGTCGGGATCGCCGGTGATCTCGACCTCGAAGTGCTCTCCGTCGGGACCGAAGCGCCAGGGCGGGTCGAGGTGCTCCTCGCCCATCAGCCAGTTGACGGCGGCCGTGACCACGGGCTCGCCGTCGACCAGGCCCTCCCACCGGAAGCGCTGGGCGGCCACCCGGCCCGGGGCGATCGGCCCGATGGGCGAGTCGATGGGCGCGGTGGCCACCGCCATCTCGTGCGTGGTGCGCAGGTCGGGGTCGAGATCGAACCCGAGCTCGTCGGCCACCATGTGCACCGACTGGCGGAAGCCGGCGCCGAGCGCCTCGGCCATGATGCTCTGGCGCGACTCCTCGGGTGTCTTGCCGAAGAGCATCCAGTCGCGGATGACGTCGGGTGCGCCGTAGGTGCGGATGTCGGAGAACTCCTCGGCCCGCACGCGGGTGATGGAGCCCGACAGGGCCGAGACCATGAGCGGGAACCGCTCGGTGATGCCGCCGGGGTGGATGCCCGTGCCGTGCAGCGTGACGCCGGCGGCCCGGCAGACCGCGTCGAGCTGGGCCCGTTCCTCGCCGGGCGGGTAGAACCAGCCGAGCGGCGTGACCACGTTCTTGCCCGACTCGAGGATGCGGGTCGACCACCGCCAGGTCGGCGAAGATCGGGCTGTAGACGACGCAGTCGGCCTCGAGCGCCAGCAGCGCGTCGACGTCGGCGCTGGCGGTGATCCCGAGGGGGTCGCGGCCGATGAGGGAGCCCACGTCCACGCCCGTCCTTGGCCTCGCTGTGCACCCAGCACCCGACCAGCTCGAGGTCCGGATGGGCCAGCACCCCCTCCATGGCCGCCCGGCCCACGTTGCCCGCTGCCCACTGGATCACCCGGTACGTCACGTTCCACCCCCTGCCGTACGCGGAGCGGCCCACCCTAGGTGACGCGTCCTCGGAGTGGGCGAGGAGCCATCGCCGGCGTTGGTGCGTTATCGTCCGGGCGCGCCGAGGTGCGTGCGCAGGCGCGCCGGGCAACGGTGGCGCGACCGGGAGGTGCTGCGTGGGGATCGTCGACGAGAACCGGACGCTGATCGAGGGGTTCTGGGCCGATCTGTACCGCCAGGACCTCGAGGCCGCCGCCGCCCGCTTCACACCCCAGGGCGAGTACACCGACGCCGAGACGCCCGAGGACGACGTGGCCCGCGGGCCCGACGAGATCGTCCGCCGCCTGACCCTGGCCTTCGGGAAGCTGACCGAGCTGCGCGACGAGCGGCGGCACCTGGTGGCCGGCGACACCGCGGTCATGACCGAGCACATCGAGCACTGGGCCTGGCCGACCGGCGAGACCATGGCGCTGCCCGTGGCCTCCGTCCACGAGGTGTACGACGGCCGCATCACCCGCTGGTGCGACTACTGGGACATGAACGTCCTCGTGACCGCCGCCCCGCAGTGGTGGTTCGAGCACGTGCTGACGGGTTGGAAGTAGGGGCCGGGCCATGTCGCGGCTCGTCCTGCGCGACGCGACCGTGCTCGATGCGGACGGACTGCGGCCCCGGACCACCGTGGTCGTCGAGGACCGTCGCATCGCCGCCGTCGGTCCCGTCGCGGCGCCCGTCGAGACCGCACCGGAGGACCGGGTGGTCGAGCTGGGCGGGCGCACCGTCATGCCCGGCATGGTGAGCAGCCACTTCCACGCCACCTACCACGAGCTCGGTTCCAAGGCGACGCCGTTCGGGCTCGAGGAGCCGCCGGCGCTCCAGGCCGTCCGGGCGGCCCACCACCTCGAGCTGTTGCTGCGCAGCGGCTTCACCGGTGCCGTCGAGCGCGGGTGCGCCCTTCGCCATCGACGCCTCCATGAAGGCGGCCATCGCCGAGGGCCTCTTCCCCGGTCCGCGTCTGATGGCGGGCAGCCGCGACGTCAGCACGACCGGGCACGCCGGCGACAAGAGCTTCCCGTGGTACTGGGACGTGGGCGCCCGCGGCGCCATCAACCGCTCCGACGGCCCGGCCGAGTTCCGGCGGGCCGTCGCGCGAGGAGATCAAGCAGGGAGCCGAGATCATCAAGATGTTCGTCACCGGCGGCCACGGCACGGTCGCCCCGGCGGAGCAGACGGAGATGACCAGCGAGGAGATCTCGGCCGGGATCGAGGCGGCGCACCAGCGCGGCGCGCTCGTGCGCGGCCACATCGCCAACCGCGAGGCGCTCCACATGGCGCTCGACGCCGGCATCGACGTCGTCGACCACGGTGACGGCCTGGACGAGGCCGCGATCGAGCGGATGGTCGAGTCGGCACGTTCCTCGTGCCGAGCCAGCTCTTCCCGGCCCGCTTCGCCGAGCTGATGGCCGGCGGGGGCCTCGGCTTCACCGCCGCCATGGCCGAGGACATCGAGCGGGCGCTGGCCATCCTGCCCGTCGCCAACGCGGCCGGCGTCAAGCTGCTCGTCGGCGACGACTACGGCGCCATCGGGCTGCCGCACGGCCGCTACGCCGACGAGCTCGAGTTCTACGTGAAGGAGGCGGGCATCCCCGCGCTCGACGTCATCCGCTGGGCCACCCGCAACGGCTTCGAGCTGCATGGGGCGCGGCCACGAGCTCGGCTCGGTGCGCGAGGGCTACCTGGCCGACCTGCTCGTGGTCGACGGCGACCCGCTCTCCGACATCGGGGTGCTGCAGGACCCGGCCCGCCTGCTCGCCGTCATGAAGGGCGGCACGCTGGTCAAGGACGAGTTGGCCACCGTGGGGTCCGCGGCCTGACGGCAGTACCCTCCCGGCATGATCATCATCGTCGGCTCGCTCAGCTTCGACCCGGCCGACCGCGCCGACGTGCTCGCCAGCCTGGCCGAGGTGACGGAGGCCAGCCGGCGCGACGCCGGCTGCGTCGAGTACGTCTGGTCGGAGGACCTCGAGGCGCCCAACACCTTCCGCTTCTTCGAGTGCTGGGAGTCCCAGGCAGCGCTCGATGCCCATCTGGCCGCACCGCACGAGGCCGTCTTCGGCGAGCGCACCCTGCCCCGCATCACCGGGGCGACCGCCACCACCTACGAGGCCACACCGGTCCCGCCGTCTGAGCGGCCCGCCCGTGCGGCAGCGCCGCCGCCCATGGACCTGAGCCGCTCGCGGCGCGCCGCCTCCGGGCTGGCCGGGCGGGCCGTCGACGCCTTGCCCTCGGGAGCCGGCCGGCGGGTGCGCGCCGCTCTCGGGCGACCCGGACCGCGTTCAGCTGGCGCTCGACGAGCTCGACGCCGAGCTCGCCCGGGCCACCGCGCTCATGGCGACGGCGCCCGACGAGGCCCACGCCCTGCTCGGCTCGTTCGTCCTCGCCCTGCCCTCGTCCCCGCCGAAGGACCCGTTCTCCGAGCCCTACCGGGAGTGGACCTGGGACCTCTACCGCCGCATCTCGGGGCGCGACTCCTACGACACGGCGCACGAAGTCCTCGCCCTTCGACCTGGAGCTGGCCCTGGAGCGGCCGTTCCCGTACCAGAGCGGGTCGCTGGCCATGGTCGGCCGCGACCTGGTGGCCCGCGGCCACCTGCTGCGGTTGCCTGGCCGACCTCGGTGCCGCCGCCGCGGTGGTCGAGTTCGGGCCGGGCTGGGGCAACCTGACCGCGGACATGGTGGCGACCGGCCTCGACGTGACCGCGGTCGAGGTGGACGAGAAGTTCTGCCGCCTGATCGGCGCCGCGTGCACGGTCCGGGCCGTCTCACGGTGGAGCAGGGCGACATGCTGACCTTCTCCGCCGGCGGAGCGCTTCGACGCCGCGGTCTTCTTCGAGAGCTTCCACCACTGCGCCGATCACCTCGCCATGCTGCGCCACCTCCACGACATCGTGCGCCCCGGAGGGCGCCGTGTTCTTCGCCGCCGAGCCGGTGCAGCGCCTCGACTATCCGTGGGGCCCGCGCCTCGACGGGCTCTCGGTCTGGTCCAGCCGGACCCACGGCTGGCTCGAGCTCGGCTTCGACGCGCGCTACTTCGGCCGGCCCTGGCCCGCACCGGCTGGGCGGGGAGCGGCGCCAGGCCGGCCCGCGCCCGGGCGAGGCCGATGTCATCGTGGCCCGGCCTGTCTAGCCCGCTGAGCGGAGCCGGGCGACGCGGCGACGCGCCGGGTCCCCGGCGGCCCGCCGGCCCTATCATCCCGCCGCACCGGCCGGGGTCCCGCTCGGTGCGGGGTCCTGGGGTGCGGCCGGAGGAGCAACCGCATGCAGACCCAGAGGTGGATCGCCACCGCCGCCGTCCTCACCGTGGCTCGGCCGCTGGCCGTGCGCGGCCCCGGCCGGCGCCGCCGGCGGGAGCGCCGTGCTCCAGCGCGTCGGCCACGCTGACCGGCCCGGTCACGACCGGCCACATCATCGAACCCCTCTCGGCGCGCACCAACCTGGCGGCCAACGGCTACGTCGAGCAGGAGTACTTCGCCTCGGGGACGGCGCACGCGTTCAAGGCCACGTCCAGCCCGACCGACGGGCGCTGACCATCGAGCCCACGACGTCCGCCCCCTACGAGACCCGCATCATCGTGCGCCGCCCCTCGTCGCCGACGAAGTTCAACGGCACCGTCGTCGTGGAGTGGCTGAACGTCTCGGCCGGCGAGTCCTCGCCCGACTGGGACTACCTCAACCCGATGCTGATGCGCGACGGCTACGCCTGGGTCGGCGTCTCGGCCCAGGCACTCGGCGTCGAGGGCGGCACCTCGATCCTCGGGCGACGGCACGGGCGGCGGACTCGTGCAGCGAGGAGCCGAGCCGCTACGGCACCCTGCACCACCCCGGTGACCAGTACGCGCTCGACATGTTCGCCCAGATCGGCCTGGCCCTGCGCCAGGCGCAGGGGACCGACGTGCTCGGGTCGCTGCACCCGCGCCACATCGTGGCCGTCGGCGAGTCCCAGTCGGCCTTCTACATGACCGACTTCGCCGACGCCGTCCAGCCCGTGACCCACGCCTTCGACGGCATCTTCATCCACAGCCGGGGCGGTAGCGGGACCGGCATCGGATCGGCACCGGGCTGAGCGGCGATCTGCGCATCCGGACCGACCTCAAGGTCCCGGTGTTCATGTTCGAGACCCAGACCGACCTCACCACGCTCGGCTACGCGGCGGCCCAGCAGCCCAACACCGCCCGCATCCGGACCTGGGAGGTGGCCGGCACCTCGCACGCCGACGCCTATCTGGTCGGCGGCAACGGCGCCATCCTCGGCTGCACCCACCCCATCAACGACGGGCCCCAGCATCAGGTGGTCCAGGCCGCCTTCACCGCCTTCGACAAGTGGGTGGTCGACGGCACGCCGCCGCCCACGCCGGCGCCCTTCCGTCTGGCCAGCACCAACCCGGCCACCTACGACACTCGACAAGTACGGCAACGTCATCGGCGGCGTGCGCACGCCGGCGGTCGACATGCCGATCTCCACTTTGAGCGGGCAGGCCCCGCCGGCGCCACCGTCATCTGCTCGCTCTTCGGGTCGGCCATTCCGCTCAGCGCGGCCACGCTCGCCGCCCTGTACCCGACCAAGGCCGACTACATCGCCGCCTACACCAAGAGCCTCGACAAGGCCATCACAGGCGGCTACATCCTGGCGGCCGACCGCTCCGCCATGCTGGCCCAGGCCGAAACGGCACCGATCCCTGACACCGAATCGGGCTCGGTACAGGCCCCTTAGGCCCGCTCCTGGGTCGGCATCGACTGGTGTTCGGGCACCGGGTAGATCGGCATGTTCTGTCTGCAGATTGAGGATCTCCAGCTCGGTGCAGCCCAGGGCCATTCATGTTCGCCATCTGGTCGTCGGCCGTGCTGGGCAACGTGGGCACCGCCGTGTCGGCCTGGCCCAGGTGGAGCGTCGATGTGAGGTCGCCCGAGGTCTTGCGGCGCCAGGCCGAGATGTTGGGCGCCTTCACGCCGAAACGCTCCTCCAGGAAGCGCAGCTGCGAGGTGTGGTCGAAGACGTCGGACGCGACGTGGCCGCCCCGGCTGAAAGGTGAGACCACGAGCATCGGCACCCGGAAGCTCATGCCGACCGGCCCTCGGATGCCCTTGGCGTCCGCGGGCAGGGTCCGCTGGGTGAGGTACTCGCCGGCGGTGCCCTTCGGGGGGACCGGTGGCGGGACGTGGTCGAAGAACCCGTCGTTCTCGTCGTACATGTGGAACAGGACCGTCTTGGACCACACGTCGGGCTGCGCCACCAGCGCCGCCACCACCTGGCTGGTGAACCACTCGCCCAGCGCCGGCGGTGCGGAGGGGTGCTCGTCGTAGCCGAGAGGCGGGATGAGCCAACTGACCGCCGGCAGCTGGCCCGACGCCACGTCGCTCATGAAGTCGTCCGGATACACGGAAGGAACGCCTTCTGGTACAGCGCCGAGCTCGGGTTCTTGTACTGGGAGAAGTAGGGGAGGATGGCGTCGCTGAGGATCCCGTGCTTCTCGAAGATCGCCGGCGTGGAGATCCCGCCGGCGGGGTTGTACACCTTCCAGCTCACCCCGGCGTCCTCCAGCACCTCGGGAATGGTGTCCCAGCTGGCGCTGTAGATGACGTCGGGGGACGAGCTGGTCTCGAGCACCGGGCCGCCGGCGTGTCCCGACGGGTCGACCGTCCCCGAGAGCGACATGAGGCGGTTGGGATGCGTCGGCCCGAGCACCGAGCAGTGGTAGTTGTCGCAGATGGTGAAGGCGTCGGCCAGCGCGTAGTAGAAGGGCAGGTCCTTCCGCTCGTAGTAGCCCATCGTGAGGACGCCGTGCTCGGGCCCCTCGAATTCGGGCTGGACGTGCGTGCTCACGAACGCGTCGTTGTTCCCGTCGCCCCGGCTCAGGTGTTCGCCGTGCCAGCTGTGGTCGAGGTCCTGGGTGCACAATCCGAGTGACGTCGAGGAGTCGAGGTGGAAGGGCAGCAGGGTGCGGTCGCGCCCGCCGGGCCACTTCTGGGCGAACGCCCCGAGGCTGTTGTGCGGGTGGTCGTCGAAGCCGCGCACGCCCGGATAGGTGCCGTAGTAGTGGTCGAACGACCGGTTCTCCTGCATCAAGAACACGACGTGCTCAATCGCGCCGAGATCCGACCCCGCCGGCTTCGTCGACGCCGCCGCCCGTGCGATGGCCGCCCCGGCCCTGGCGGTGTCGCCGCGGCTCGCCGCCGCAAGTACGACGCGCCGCCCGCGGCCAGCGCGGCCTGCAGCAGGGTGCGGCGGTCGAAGCGGCCGGTCATGCGGACTCGGTCACCGCGATGAGTGTCGGATCGTTGTTACGCACATTCCCGATGCGCGGCCCCACGGGATGGTGCACGACCGTGCCGGCGGGCGGTGGCCGCAGCAGCGCGCGCAGCCCTTCGCCGTCCTCGTTCACCGGATCGAGCCAGAGGTCGAAGGTGGCGGGGTCGAGGATCACCGGCATGCGGTCGTGGATCCCGTTCATGTCCGGCCCCGCCGGCGCGGTGATGACGGTGCAGCTGCGGACGGGGGCGGTGTCGGCCGGCCCGTTCTTGTCGCGCCAGCGCTCGGCCAGTCCGGCGAAGGCCATGGGCGCGCCGTCGGCACGGGTGAAGAAGTGGGGCTGTCTCGCCCCGGTCTTCGTCTTGTGCCACTCGTAGAAGCCGTCGGCCGGCACGATGATGCGGCGCTCGCGGAAGGCCTCGCGGAACGAGGCCCTGGTCGTCACCGTCTCGCTGCGGGCGTTGAAGAGCCGGCTGGCCGACTTGGCGTCCTTGGACCACCAGGGGATGAGGCCCCAGCGGTACGAGGACAGGGTGCGGTTCGCCGCCGCCCTCGGGTAGCCGGGCCCGCACCCCCATGACCTGGTCGGTCGGGGCCACGTTCCAGCTCGGCGGCTCGGGGTCGACGTCCTCGGCGAGGGCGGCCTCGAAGTAGCGGGCCATCCGGGCGGGAGGGGTATAGAGAGCGAAGCGTCCGCACATTGCTGCATTGTGGCGTGCCGATGTCTCCGTCGCGCTCCACCCGTGTGAACTGGGGATTTCTCCCTGAGCAGAGGGCACACACCCTCGCTAGGGTACGAACATATGTTCGCTTCCCACGCCGGCGCCCGCACCCCCCCGCCCCGCACCCTGCCCGCCGGGGCTGGCCGCCCGGGTCCGGCCCACGACTCCGGTGGCGGGGCGCACCCTGCCGGTGCCCCCACCTCTGACCCCTCTCTTTCCCGGTGGCTCCCTCCGGCGGGGCACGACCGTCACCGTGGAGGGGCGCCCGGCCACGGGGCGACCACGCTGGCGCTGGCGTTGCTGGCGGCGGCCTCGTGTCGGGGAAGCTGGTGCGCCGCCGTCGGCCTGCCCGACCCCGGGGTGGTCGCGGCCGTCGGGCTCGGCATCGACCTGCGCCGGGTCGTCTTCGTCCCGCATCCCGGTGCCGGGTGGGCGGAGGCGGCCGGTGACCTGCTCTCGGGCGTCGACGCCGTCCTGGTGCGCCCGCCCGGCCGGGCCCGTCTCTACCGCGGCGCGTCACCTGAGCGCGCGCGGGCTCGCGAGCGCCAGGCCGCGCTGGTGGTGCTGCTCGAGGGGGCGGCCAGCTGGCCCGAGGGCGGGGACCTGGCGCTGTCGGTGGGCGCGTCAGTGGCAAGGGGTGGGTCGGGGGCACGGACACCTCCAGGGCCGTCGGGCCGAGGTGCGGGTGAGCGGCCGCCGGGCCGCGGGACGAGCCACCGAATGCTCGCTGTGGCTCCCCGCCGGCTCGGGGGCGGTATCCGGGTGGCGGACGACGGCGGAGGAGGGCGGCCGACCCGGGCCCGGTGACGGGCCTGGAGGGGGGCTCGAGCAGCGTGGCAGTGAAGAAGGTGGAGAAGAAGGTTGGAACGACTGGTCGTCATCTGGTGTCCGGGCCTTCTCGAAGAGGGGCCGCGTGGGGAAGAGGCCCGGCGCTTCGCGCGAGTGGTGGACCGGGCCTCCGAGCTGTGCCCCTGGGCCCATCCCGTCCGCCTCGGGGTGTGCGCTCTGCCCGCCCGCGGGCCGGCGCGGTTCTTCGGCGGGGAGGAAGCGGTGGTGTCCCGCTTGGTCGCGGCGGCAGGCGACGAGGCCACGTCGGGGTGGCCGACGGGCTCTTCGCCGCCGTGCTGGCCGCGCGGGCGGGGCTGATCGTTCCGGCGGAAGAGACCGCGACTTCCTGGCCCCGTTCTCGGTGGCCACGTTGGGCCGGCCCGACCTGGCCGTCACCCTGCAGCGGCTGGGGATCACGACCCTGGGCCAGCTCGCCGCGCTCCCGGCTGCCAACATCTCGGACCGCTTCGGCGCGGACGCCGCGGTCTGTCATGCGGTGGCTCGGGGCGAGACGGCGAGTTGCCCGGCTTGCGCGACCGGCGCATCACCGGCGACTGCGAGTGGCCCGGGCGAGGATCCGGACCGGGACGCCGCACCGGTGCCCCACCACCGGTCCAGCCCGGCTTCTTCGGCGGCGCGTCCGAGGCGGACGTCCGGGCGGCCCGTTCCTTCGTTCGGGTGCAGGAGCGCCTGGGGATCGACGCCGTGCTGGTGGGGCGGCTCCAGGGTGGGCGCGACCCGGCGGGTCAGTCGGTGCTGCTGCCCTGGGGCAGCGCTGAGGTGGAGAGGAGCGATCGGAGGCGCGCCGTGGCCCGGGAGGCTCCCGCCCCCCGCCCCGAGCGACGTGCTGCGGGAACCGCCCCGGGCCGAGCTCGTCGACGCGGGAAGGCAACGCCATGGTGGTGAGCGGTCGGGGCCTGCTCCAGGCGCCGTCGACCGCCTCTCGGTGAACGGCGGACCATGGCAGGAGGTGGTGGGGTGGGCCGGACCCTGGCCGGTGACCGAGCGTTGGTGGGAAGTGCGGCGGCGCCGGGCTCGTCTCCAGGTCGTCACCGCCGACGGGGTAGCCCGTCTCCTGTGCAACGAGCGCGGGCGCTGGTGGGGTGGAGGCGGTCTATGACTGACGGTCTCGGCCCGGGAGGCGGCAGCTCGGGAGACTGCAGCCCACGAACACGCGGCTGCGACGGGGATGGGTGAGGGCCGCCCTGTCTATGCCGAGTTGCACGCGGACTCGGGCTTCAGCTTCCTCGATGGCAGCAGCGACCCCGAGGAGCTGGTGGCCGAGGCGCACCGGCTCGGCCTCGATGCGCTGGCACTGACCGACCACCACGGCTTCTACGGGGTGGTTCGGTTCGCCGAGGCGGCGCGGGCGTGCGGGCTTCCGACGGTGTTCGGGTCCGAGGTGACGCTCGGGCCGGCGAGCCTGCGCACGGGCGAACCCGACCCGACCGGCGTGCACCTCGTCGCGGGGCCCGCGCGCGGCACCCTGATGGGTACGCCCGACTCTCGACCGTGCTGGCCGACGCCCACCTCGAAGGCGGGGAGAAGGGGAAGCCGGTCTTCACCCTCGACGCGCTGGCCCGCGCCGCCGGGGGCCACTGGCTCGTGCTGAGCGGCTGCCGGAAGGGGGCGGTCCCCGCCGCGCTGATGGATGCGGGGCCGCGGGCGGCCTCCCGGGAGGTGGGCCGGCTGGTGGAGGCGTTCGGTCGCGGACCGTTGTGTTGGAGCTGTGGGACCACGGGGAACCGGTCGACACGGCCCGCAACGACGCCGGCCCGTCGCGGTCGAGTGGGGAGTCGACACGGTGGCCACCAACAACGTGCACTACGCCACACCGGCCGGGTTCCGCCTGGCCACCACGTTCTCGGCGGTACGGGCACGCCGCCCGCTGGCCGAGTTGGAGGGCTGGCTGCCCTCGGCCCCAGCGGCCTGTCTGCGCTCGGCGGCCGAGCAGTCGCGGCGTTTCGCCCGCTGGCCCGGTGTGGTCGAGCGGGCGCCGAGCTCGGGCGGGCCTGCGCCTTCGACCTTCGCCTGGTCGCCCCGCAGCTGCCGGACTTCCCGGTCCCCGAGGGCATGGACGAGCAGGGCTACCTGCGCCAGCTGGTGAGCGAGGGGGCGGGCCAGCGCTGCACGGGCCGCCCGAGCAGAACGGGTGCCGGGGGCGTGGAAGCAGATCGAGCACGAGCTCGACGTGATCGGCCAGCTCGGCTTCGCCGGCTACTTCCTCGTCGTGTGGGACATCGCGCAGGTGTGCAAGCGGTTGGACATCTACTGCCAGGGCAGCAGCTCGGCCGCCAACTCGGCCGTCTACACGCTCGGCGTCACCGACGTGGACGCGGTCGACCTCGGGCTGCTTTTCGAGCGCTTCCTCTACCCGCACGTGACGGCCCACCCCAGGGCATCGACGTGGACATTGAGTCGGGCCGCCGCGAGGAGGTGATCCAATACGTGTACGAGCGCTACGGACGGCGCCATGCCGCCCAGGTGGCCAACGTCATCGCCTACAGGGCCGCGCTCGGCCAGGTGCGCGACGTGGGCAAGGCCTTCGGCTTCACCCAGGAACAGGTGGACGCCTGGTCGGCCGGGATCGACGCCGGGCACGGACGGGGGCCGTCGTGGCCGCGGCCGTGCACGAGGCGGTGGCGACAGCGCGGCGAGTGCGCAGCCGCTGGTCGCCGAGCTGGCGGCCGAGGTGCTGGACCGGCCGCGCCACCTCGGCATCCATTCGGCCGGCATGGTGCTGTGCGACCGGCCGGTGGTCGAGTCTGCCCGGTGGAGTGGGGGCGCATGCCCGGCCGCTCGGTGCTCCAGTGGGACAAGGACGACTCCGCGGCCATCGGGCTGGTGAAGTTCGACCTGCTGGGCCTGGGCATGCTCGAGGCGCTGCACCGCATGGTCGACCTGGTGCGCGACTTCTTCGGGGTGACGGTGGACCTCGGACAGCTGCCCCAGGAGCCCGAGGTCTATGACCTGCTCTGCCGGGCCGACACGGTCGGGGTGTTCCAGGTGGAGAGCCGGGCCCAGATGGGGACGCTGCCCCGGGTGCGGCCGCGCAGCTTCTACGACATCGCCATCGAGGTGGCGCTCATCCGGCCCGGGCCCATTCAGGGGCACACGGTCAACCCCTACATCCGGCGCCGGCGCGGCGAGGAGGAGGTCACCTACCTGCACCCCCTGCTCGAGCCCATTTTGGAGCGGACGCTCGGGGTGCCGCTCTTTCAGGAGCAGCTGATGATGGCGGTGGCCGTGGCCGGCTTCGACGCGGCGGACGCCGACGAACTGCGCCAGGCCATGGCGGCCAAGCGCTCGGCCGCCCGCATGGAGAAGATGCGGGCCCGCCTCTACGAGGGGATGGCGGAGCGGGGGGTCGGGCCCGGTGGCCGACCAGGTGTTCGACGCGCTGGCCGCCTTCGCCAACTTCGGGTTCCCCGAGTCGCACTCGGTGGCTTCGCCCACCTGGTCTACTCGTCGGCCTGGTTGAAGCTGCGCTACCCGGCGGCGTTCACCGCCGGGCTGTTGAACTCGCAGCCCATGGGGTTCTGGTCGCCCCAGTCGCTGGTGGCCGACGCCCAGCGCCACGGCGTCCGTGTGCGCCGCCCCCACGTGAACCGCTCCGAGGTGGGGGCCTCGCTCGAGGGCGAGGCGGCCGACCCCACCCTCCGGCTGGGGCTGGGGTCGGTGCGTGGGTGGGGGAGGCCACGGCCGAGCGCATCGTGGCCGGCCGGCCCTGGTCGGGCGGCGAGGACCTGGTGCGCCTGGGCCGGGGTGACCCAGGCGCAGCTCGAGACGCTGGCCGCAGGCGGGGCGCTCGACCCCGAGGGCGAGGAGGCCGGCGTGCTGGGGTCGATGACGGCGGTGCGCCGTCGCCTGCTGTGGGCGGCCGGGGCGGCGGCCCAGGGCACGCCCGACCGCCTGCCCGGGGTGGTGGTGGGGGCGGAGGCGCCGCCGCTGCCCGAGCCCAGCCTCTGCGACTCGGTGGGCGACGACCTGTGGGCGCTCGGGCTGGCCCCTGGAGCGCACGGCCATGCACGTTGCCCGCGAGCGTCTCGAGGCGATGGGCGTGGTGACCGCGTCGGAGCTGGAGCAGCGCTGGGCCGACGGCGAACGGGTGACGGTGGCCGGGGTGGTGACGCACCGCCAGCACCCCGAGACGGCCCGGGCGCCGTCTTCGTCAACCTCGAGGACGAGACGGGACACGTGAACGTGGTCTTCTCGTGTGGGGCCTGGGCCCGCTGGAAGCACGTGGCCCGCCACTCGCCCGTCCTGCTCATCCGGGGCCGGGTGCGGCGGGGGCAGGGGGCGGTCAGCTTCGACGCCGAGCGGGTGGAGGCACTCGTGGTCGGGACCGCGGTGCCGGCCAGCCGGGACTTCCGCTGAGGAACCTATCGTGCTAGCGTGAGTAGCACAATGCACGAGTGGCGGGTAGACCCCGACGATCCCATGCCCCTGCACGAACAGGTGGCCGCCGAGATCAGGAGGGCCATGGCCGACGGTGAGGCCCTCCCCGGCGAACGGCTGCCTCCGGCACGAGATCTGGCCCATGTCCTCGGCGGACGCCAACACCGTGCTTCGCTCACTGCGACAGCTCCGAGACGAGGGGCTCTTGGAGTTCCGCCGGGGACGAGGCATCACGGTGGCCGGACAGGCTCCCAAACGAAGCGTCGTTCTTCTCCAGGCGAAGGAACTGGTCACGCTGGCACGAAGCCAGGGTTTCCGGCGAGAAGATCTCATCGAGATGATCGAGGGCCTGGCCTAGGAGGGGATGTCGAATGACGCAGCTCGACACACGACCTCCGGGGCCGCCACCGCTTCCCCCCGAGGATCTGATCGAAGAAGCCCGGCGTCGCCACCGGCACAGGCTCCGGGTGATGCCGAGCCTCACCCTGTGCGCGCTCATCGCCGCGGCGACGGCGTTCGGCATTGCGGGGCTCGGCGGCGGTGGGGGCCGTTCGGGTGGCGGTCACGCGTGGAGCACCGGCTTCCGGCTCCAAGGGAAACGGCCCACATAGCAAACACGGAGGCCCGAAACCTGCGCATCCCCCTGCTGCGTCCTCACCTGCGTCGCCTCCACCCTCGGCCGCGCCCGCCGCTCCGACTCCGGCGGTCGCGAACGCTGCTCTCCCCTCGACCACGGCCGTCCAGAGCTACAACCCCTGGACGGGCCCGGGGGCGCTGAGCCCGGAGTTCCATGTGATCGGCCAACTTTCCGGAGGTAGCTGCACCACCAATTCTGGCTACGTCAACGTGTACGGACAGAGCACGGTCATCGACGCGGTCCATCGCCGCTCCGAGCAATGCACATGCATTCCGATGCACCACGGATGAAGGGAGCTACGATCCCTGCTTCGCAGCACCGGCCACGACGAATGTCACGCAACTGGCCTGCGCTAGACACTCCTTACCTGAACTTCGACGTGTCCCTGCTGACGCTGAGTCAACCGCTCGCCAGCAGTTCCAACGGATTGACGCCGACCGGCACGTGGCCGCTCGTTCTCGTTCTCGCCAACGGTGACCAATGCCAGGTCATTCAGGGCACGGGCAACGTGGTCGATCAGGTCGCGGTGAACTACGGATGCAGCGGCGGAGACACGACGTACCCGGACACAAGCTCGTCTCAATGGACAGTGAGCTTACCTGCCCAGCGGGGCGACAACGTTGGTGACGGTCGCCGTGACGAACGCCTGGGAATAGTGGGGGTTCCCATGAGGAAGCAATCGGTAGCGGCCGTACGGATTCTGTCTGTCGTCGGTGGAAATTCCGTGGCGGCCTTCTGGGCGACCGCTCTCGCCCCTGTTCATCCGGGGCCGGCAGGGGCAGGGGGCCGATCGATGACCCACCGGACGCTTCGACGGGCCAGACTGAGCGAACCCACAAAGGAGCCGACATGATCCGCCTGAGCGTCGTACTACCCGGCCGGCGAAGGGGCCACCTTCGACCACGACTACTACCGAGACAGCCACGTCCCGCTCTGCCTGCGCACCTGGGGCTTGCCGAGCGCCGAGATCGACCGCGGGCTCGACGGGCCCTACGTTGCCACGGTGCACATGCGCTTCGGAGTCCCCGCAGGCCATAGCGGAGGCGATGGCGAACGAGGGCACCGCCGCCATCATGGCCGACATCGCCAACTACACCAACATCACGCCCGTGCTGCAGACGAGCGAGGTCGTCGTCTGATCGCAACGACCCGACCCGTGGCCGGCTGGTCGACAGCGGATCAGCCGTCGTCCTCCTCGGGCAGGCCGACCTCCGATCGCTCGATCTCGGTCCGACGTTCGAGTTCATCCTCGTCCGGCCTGGCATCGCCCTTGGCGTGCTCGCGACAGTGGGGATGGCGCGGATGCTCCTCGGTATCCATGACCTCGTCGAACTTGGCCTTCTCCGACTGAGCTGCATCGTCAGCTTCGGACATATCCCCGCCCTCCCTCAGCAATCCGATCGTTCCTGCCGTCGAGTCTCATATCCGGGAAATTGCCGGCGTCAAGCACGCACACGCTTCCGTGCCGCGCGGGCGACTCGGGAAACGATGCTGCAGCCTGATGGATCAGGTGACGACGAGGCCGCGCCCGGTAATCAGGGGGAGATCGAGAGCGGTCACGAGCCCCGGCGGAGCGGCGATGACCGCCGGGACGGCGTTGACCAGGCGCATGGCGGTCGCCTTCAGGCCGGCCGTGTTGTGGTCGCCGTCGGTCCCCATCAGCTGCAGGTCGAGGGTGTAGTTGGGCTCGCCGGTGATCTGGACCCGGTAGCAGCCCTGCCCGGCCGGCTGGGGCCACGAGGCGCCCAGGTCGTCGCGCAGCCGCGTCACGTGCTCGAGCACGACGACCGCCTGGTCGCCCACCATGCCGCGCACCTCGAAGTGGAGCGCCGCCGCCGTGCCCTTCTCGATGGTGCCGGCGTCGACCTCGAAGTCCTCGGGCGCCGGCTCGCGCTCGTACCACTCGGTGATGTCGGTCAGCGTGACCCCGAGGCCCGCCGCGATCTGGCGCACGACGCTGCCCCAGGCCATGGTCAGCACGCCCGGGGAGAGCAGGAAGGGCACGTCGTCCAGGGAACGGCCGAAGCCCATGATGTCGAAGAGGACCATCGGTTGGTTGTAGGTGTTGTAGTTCAGGACCTCCGAGCAGCGGACCTCCTCGATGCGCTCCGAGACCCCGCTGAGCACGAGCGGCAACGCGTCGTTGGCGAAGCCGGGGTCGACGCCGTTGACGAAGAGCGAGACGCCCGCGGTCTGCGCCGCCGCGATGACCGGTGCGGCCAGCGGGTCGTCCGGTGCGGGGTACTGGAGCATGACCGGGCTCGAGGAGACGACGTTGATCCCGGCGCTCAGGAACCGCTCGAGGTCGGCCAGCGCCTCGAAGATGCGGTCGTCGGCCATGGCGGTGTGGACGATGCAGTCGGGCTGCAGGGCCAGGAGGGCGTCGACGTCGTTCGACCCGGCCACGCCCAGGGTGTGGCCCAGCCCGGCCAGCTCGCCGGCGTCGCGGCCGACCTTGTCCGGGTTGGAGACGAAGAGCCCGACCAGCTCGAGCTCGGGATGGGCGTCGATGCCGGCCAGGGCGTGTCGGCCGACGTTGCCGGTGCTCCATTGCACGACGCGGTACGGCATGGGTTGCTCCTTGGTGCTCGAGGGTTTAGAGGTCGGGGAGCGGCATCTCGAGGTTGGGCGACTGCAGTCCGCCGTCGACCTCGAGGACCTTGCCGGTGACGTAGGACCCGGCCGGCGAGACACAGGTAGAGGATGGCGGCCGCGATGTCCTCCACCTGGCCCAACCGCTTGAGCGGCGTGGTCTTCTCCATGAGGGTCCGCAGCTCGTCGCTCGACATCACGATGTCGAGGGCGGAGGTGGCGGTGGAGCCGACGCCGATGGCGTTGACCCGGATGCGCGGCGCCAGGTCCCGTGAGGCCAGGCGGGTGTACTGCTCCAGCGCACCCTTCACCGTGCCGTAGCCGAGGTAGCCGCGGCCGGCCACGTGCCCCATGACCGACGAGATGTTGACGATGGACCCGCCGGGGTGGTCGCCCTCGAGCATGAGCGGGACGGCGGCCCGGACCAGAGCGTGCCCGGCCGAGACGTTGAAGCGGAAGGCCTCCTCGAGGAAGCGGGGCGACGTGTCGAGGAGCGGCCGGGGCATGGTGCCGCCCATGTTGTTCACGACGATGTCGAGCCGGCCGAACTCGCTCCGGGCCCGCTCGGCCAGCGAGGCCATGAGGTCGAAGTCGGTCAGGTCGCCGGGGACGACGACGGCGCGGCGTCCCGCCGCCTCGACCTGCTCGGCCACCTCGCGCAGCTGCTCCTCGGTGCGGGCGGCCAGCACGACGTCCGCTCCGGCCTGGGCCAGGGCGACGGCGGTGGCGGCACCGATGCCGCGCCCGCTGGCGGTGACGACGGCGACGTGGTCGGTGACGAGGAAGCGGTCGAGGATCATCCGGGGAACATAGTTGTCCGGCCGGGCGCCGAGGCTCGGGACGCCGGCTCAGGCCAGGCCTTCGGCGGTGGCCGTCCGGGTGCCGGCGGACGTACCTCGGCAGGTCCTGACTCGGCCATGCGGTCGATCAGCCCGACGTCGGCCTCGAGGATCGGGAAGGCCCTGGGCATGACCTTGGCCTTGACCTCGTCGGGCAGGCTCAGGTCGCCGCCGGTGTGCCCGACGCTGAAGACCCGTTCGGGCCGGGCCCGTCCCAGCATCGACCG
This sequence comes from uncultured Acidimicrobiaceae bacterium, assembly GCA_963840435.1. Lineage (GTDB taxonomy): Bacteria > Actinomycetota > Acidimicrobiia > Acidimicrobiales > RAAP-2 > Bog-473. Next base: position 391,408 of record CAWIYY010000012.1, read on the forward strand.
GCTCCAACGCCACAGGGCGCGCAGCCGGTTGCCGAAGCCGTTGAGAAAGGCCACGTGGACGAAGAGCCAGACCACCCAGCCGGGAAAGCCGCTGAGGCGCAGCCCGCGGACGCTCACGACGGCCTTGAAGCGGCCGATGGCGGCCGCGCTGCCGAGGTCGCGGTACTTGAAGGCCACGGCTGTCCTTGCCGTCCAGCCGCCGCTTGACCGTGTTGGCGGCGTGCAGGCCGCCCTGCAGCGCCACCTCGCAGACCCCGGGCAGGTTGTTGACCGTCGCCATGTCGCCCGACGGCGAACACCTCGGGATGGCCGGGCAGCGTCAGGTCCGGGCAGCACCGCGATCCGTCCGGCACGATCGGTCGACGCCCCGGTGGCCTCGGCCAGCAGGCCGGCCAGCGGGGAGGCCTGCACCCCGGCCGCCCAGATGGTGGTGCCGCACTCGAAGCGACCCTTCGTCCCGTCGGACCCTTCGATGTCGACGCCGAGCGGGTCGACGCCGACGACACGCTGACCCATGCGCAGCTCGACCCCCATCTTCTCGAGGGCCTTGGCGGCCCGCTCGGAGAGGCGGTCCCCGAAGTTGGCCAGGGGTTCGGCGCCGCCGTCGATCAGGATGACCCGGACGGTGGTCGGATCGATGTGGCGGAAGTCGTGGGTCAGGCTGCGGGCGGCCAGCTCGCGGATCTGGCCCGCCAGCTCCACGCCGGTCGGTCCGGCCCCGACGATGGCGAAGGTCATGAAGAAGCGCTGCTGTGCGGGGTCCGTGCGCGTCTCGGCGATCTCGAGGGCGCCGTAGACGCGTCGACGGAGCTCCATGGCGTCGTCGATCGTCTTCATCCCCGGCGCGATCAGCGCGTACTCGTCGTGTCCGAAGTACGACTGTCCGGCCCCCGCGGCGACGATCAGGCTGTCGTAGGGGTAGTCGAACCCGTCGCCCGGAATGCGACGTGGTGTGCACGACCCGCCGCTCGAGGTCGAACCCGGTGACCTTGGCCAGGACGACCTCGACGTTCTCGTGACGGCGCAGCATGTGCCGCAGCACCGGCGAGATCTCACCCGGCGAGAGGATGCCCGTCGCCACCTGGTAGAGGAGCGGCTGGAACAGGTGATGGTTGCGCTGGTCGATCAGCGTGACGTCGACCTTGGCGCCTGAGAGGACGCGGGTCGCCGGCAGGCCGCCGAAGCCGCCACCGACGACGACGACACGGTGGCGCGGGTGTGCGCTCACGACGGCTCCTTTCGTCGCAGCGACGGCCACGAGGGCGGCCGGCTCTCGGGCTCGCCATCAGGCCACTCCGGGCTGCACGTGTAGGACGGGCGCGGGTGGAGGTGCGACACCCGATGGCGGCTCCGGGCCAGGACGAAGGACAGGCCACCCATGGCCAGGGCGAACACCGCCGTGACCCCGAAGATCGTCGAAAGACTGACGCCGGCACTCTGCAACGGTCCGGCGCCGAACGCGGCGATCCCGTAGCCCAGTTGATAGAAGGCGATGATGGCGCCGGCGACCATGGACGACATGGCGACCAGCTGCTCCTCGCTGAAGCTGATCGTCAACGGGAGCAGCGCCGAGCAACCGAGGCCCGCCACGCCGAAACCGACGATGCCCAACGCGGTCGAACCGTTGGGGAGGAGCGCGACGAGCACGAAGGCGCCCGCCAGCACGAAAGGGAGCAGGTGGTAGGTGCGCGTGGTCGCGAACACACTCTGCACGGCGGCGAAGAAGACGCGGCCGAGCGTGACCATGACCCAGAACGTGGTGAGATCGAGGACGCGGTCGTGGTCGAAACGCCAGGTGTGCAATCAGGCTCTGGGACCAGTTGCCGTTCATCGTCTCGCAGATGGCGTAGAGGACGGCAAACCCTGCGAACAGCCAGAAACGCTGAGGCAGATGGAGCCGCTCGACGTCCGTGCCGGGCGCGGACGCCCAGTACCCGTCGGGTGCGAGGCGGCAGCAGCACGCTCGCCACGAGCAGTCCCTCCAGGAGGGCGCCCGACATGATCGGCAAGCCCCACCAGGCGCCGACCCCGACGAAGAGCGCGACGAAGACGGGGGCGAGGGCGGTCCCGAGCCCAAGCAGGGCGTTGAGGGTGAGGATCGCCATGTCGACGCCGCCCGGATGGAAGGCGCGGTGAACGTGTTGAGCGCCGGGACGACCAGGCCGAAGCCGACACCCAGGGCCGCCGTGGCGACGAGCAGCAGCCCGTAGGCCAGGGCCTGGGTACCCGTGAAGAACTGGCTCGTGACGAGCAGGCTCATCGACACGAGGCCGGCGAGGAGCCCGACCACGAAGACGCGCTTGAGGCCGTACGCGCCGGGCCAGGCGGGCGCCAGGAGCGATGCCGTGATGGCCGTCACCACTTGGGGGAGGAACATGCTGCCGTACTGGGTGGTCGACAGCCCGTAGTGCGACGGGCTGGTGAAGATGGAGCTGGCGGCAGGGAACGTGACGAGGGCGACGCCCTGGACCAGCCCGGCGGCGTAGACCACGGAGGTCTCGGCCCGACGCACCACCCGTGCGCGCCGGTCGGGACCAGGCTCAGGCCAGCCGTTCGGTGAGGTGCTCGCCGACGCGGATGGCATTGGCCATGGCGGTCAGCGCGGGGTTCACCGCACCGATGCTCGGGTAGAAGCTGGTGTCGACGACGTAGAGGTTGTCCACCTCGTGGGCCTTGCAGTTCGCGTCGAGCACGGAGGTCTGTGGGTCGGTGCCGAAGCGGCACGTGCCGGCCTGGTGCGCCACCCCGGCGACCGGGATGTCCATCGACATGTAGAAGTTCTTTCCGAGCACGTGGTGCTGGGCCATGCCGACGTGGTTCAGGATCTTCTTCAGCTCTTCGTAGAGGCGCTCGGCCTCCTTGTCGTTGGTCGACGTGTAGGCCAGGTGCACGGTGCCCTCGCCGTCGAGCGTGACCCGGTTGTCGGGCCGGGGGAGGTCCTCGGTGGTCAGCCAGAAGTCCACGGCGTGGGCGGCGACGTCGGCCAGGCTCCAGTGGGGTGCCAGGAGGGTGAGGTGGGGCTCCTCGCCCTTCATGGCCTCGGCGTTGGACTTGCCGACCATCTGGATGTTGCCCATCGGGTAGTCGAAGTCGGGGCCGCGAAGTAGAAGTCGTTCAGCCCGAGCGTCTTCTGGAAGGCGGTGTCGTTGGGTTCCTTGCCCAGCGCGACCACCGCCTTGGAGTTGTGGAACATGTAGTTGCGCCCGACCTGGTCCGAGCCGTTGGCCAACCCGTTGGGATGGGCGTCACTCGCCGAGGACAGTAGCAACCGGGCGCTGTTGGTGGCCCCGGCCGAGACCACCACGATGTCGGCCTCGAAGACCTCTTCGGCGCTCCCGTGCTGGGTGACCACGCCGGTGACCGTGCGGCCGGCGGCGTCGGTCTGGAGGCGCGTCACCTCGGGGTCCACCAGCAGGGTGACGTTGGGGTGCTGCAGGGCCGGGAGGACGGCGATGGTCTCGGCATCGGCCTTGGCCTGCACGAGGCAGGGGTAGCCGTCGCACCAGGTGCAGCGGATGCAGGTGCTGGTCGGTGGGTTGGCCTCGTCGAGGAGGATGCCGCAGGGCGCGTTGAAGGGGTGGTAGCCGGCCTTCTCCAGGTCGTCGTGGATCTGCTGGATGCGGGGCTCGTGGCTGACGGGCGGGTGCGGGTATTGGCGGCTCCAGGCACCCTCGGTCGGGTCGGCGCCGTGGTTCCCGTGGACCTGGTAGAGCCACTCGGCCTTCGTGTACCACGGCTCGAAGTCCTCGTAGCTGAGCGGCCAGGCCGGGGAGACGCCGTCGGCGTGCTTGAGCTCGCCGAAGTCACCCGGACGCAAGCGGTAGAGGGCGGCGCCGTAGAGCTTCGTGGCGCCCCCGACGTAGTAGTGGACTCCGGGCTGGAACGGCTTGCCGTCCTTGTCCTTCCACGAGTCGGGCGAGATGTAGCGACCCTTGACGAAGACGGCACTCGGGATCCCAGTTCTCCTTCTCGCGCGGGAGGAAGCCGCCCCGCTCCAGGAGCAGGATCCGCTTGCCGGACGGGGCCAGGGTGTGGGCCAGCGTGCCGCCGCCGGCGCCGGTGCCGATGATGATCACGTCGTAGTGCTCGGCCATCAGTGGACCTCCTCACGCTCGCCGGGTCACGGCGGCGGTCGGTGTACATCGTGTCCGGCTGGGCCCGGAGCGCCCAAGGTTCAGGCCGGGCCGTCGCTGCTCTCGGCCTCGATGAGCCGTCCGACGGCGTCGATCAGGGCCAGGTGGGTGAAGGCCTGCGGGAAGTTGCCCAGGTGCTCGCCGGTGGTGGCGTCGATCTCCTCGGCGTAGAGCTGCAGCGGTCCGGCGAAGTTGAGCAGCTTCTTGCACAGGGTCCGGGCCCGTTCCTGCTCGCCGATCATCGCCAGGGCGGTGACGAGCCAGAAGGAGCAGATGGTGAAGGTGCCCTCCTTGCCCTCGAACCCGGTGTCGGTGCTGTCCACCTTGTACCGCAGCACCAGACCGTCCTCGGTCAGCTCGTCGGCGATGGCGAGGACGGTGGCCCGCACCCGCTCGTCGTCGGGCGGCAGAAATCCGAGGATCGGGATCAGGAGGAGCGAGGCGTCGAGCTCCTCGTTGCCGTAGTGCTGGCGGAAGCGGCCCCGGCGTCGACTCCCTTGTCGAGGATCTCCGCCTTCAGGTCGTCGGCCGCCTTCTGCCACGTCTCCGCCCGGTCGTGGTCGCCGCGGATCCGGGCCATGTCGGCCCCGCGGTCCATGGCCACCCAGCACAAGACCTTGGAGGCGGTGAAGTGCTCGGGATCGCCCCGGATCTCCCAGATGCCCTGGTCCGGGTCCGCCGAGTGCGTGATGGCGGAGTCGACCATCTTGGAGACGCCCTCCCAGATCGGCTTGACGATCTGCGACGCGCCCTGCTACGGAGGTGGATGTCGACGGCGTCGAGGATCATGCCCCACACGTCGTTCTGGTGCTGGTCCCAGGCACCGTTGCCCACCCGCACCGGCCGCGAGTTCCGCCAGCCCGAGAGGTGGTCGAGCGTCGTCTCGGTCAGGTCCTTGCGTCCGTCGATCCCGTACATGATCTGCAGATCGAAGTCGCCCGTCCCACCGACACCGCCTCGAGGACGAAGGCGAAGTACTCGAGCGCCTCCCAGTCGAACCCGAGCCGGTAGAGCGAGCGCAGCATGAAGGACGAGTCGCGGATCCAGGTGTAGCGGTAGTCCCAGTTGCGCGCCCCGCCCGGCGTCTCGGGAAGCGACGTCGTCGAGGCGGCCATGATGGCTCCGGTCGGCGCGTAGCTCAGACCCTTGAGCGTGAGAGCGCTGCGCTCCATGTAGCTGCCGCCACGGATGGTCGGGGAAGGTGCCGTTGGACAGCCAGTCCCGCCAGTAGCGACGGTGGACCCGAGCTGGGCTTGGGCCTCGTCGATGGTCGACGGGCTGGTGGCCGGACCACGAGAGCGAGACGAAGGCGGACTGACCCTTGTCGAGGGTGGAGCGGCCGTAGCAGCGGGCGCCGGCGCCGCCGAGCCGGATGGTCGACGTGACGGTGAGCAGGGGATCGCCGACCGGCGGGCAGACCGTCATGGTCTCGTAGCCGTCACCGTCGTAGTCCCACGTCCCGGTCTGGACTCCGTACTCGAAGACGGGGACGATGTTCGCCACCACCTCGACCTGACCGTCGATGCAGGTCGCCAGCCGCAGCAGGGTGCCCGTTGGCGGCGGCGTCGCCCGGGGCTCGGCGGTAGTCCGGTCGTCGCGCCCGTCGGTCACCGGCTGGACCACCAGAAGATCCTGGACGACGAGCCAGCCCGTCGGGGTGTGCCATGTCGTCTCGAGCACCATGGTGCCCGGGCACGTAGCGCCGTTGGTGGGGCACGAGCGTGCTGGAGGGACCGAACCGGAAGTTGCCGGCAGTGCGGTCGAGCAGGGCACCGAAGACGCTGGGCGAGTCCGGGCGGGGCAGGCAGAGCCATTCGACCGAGCCGTCGGGCGCGATGAGGCAGCTGTTCTCGCAGTCCGAGAGGAACCCGTAGTCGGCGATCGGAGGGAAGGTGTCCGGCTTCCGCTTGGGTGGCGGACAGCTTCCGTGGTCACAGATGCGAGGCTATGGGGGTTATGTAGGCCAATCAAGTGGCCGGTGTCTCGACGTGACAGGCGCGTGACCTCGGTGGCAGGGAGCCAGCGCGGTGGCTTAGCGTGCCACCATCGCTTCGGAGCCCCGTCGCGGGTGCGGCATGGAGGTAGGCATGGCAGAGGCACTGCAGGGCAAGGTCGCCATCGTGACCGGCGGCAACACGGGGATCGGCGCGGCGGTCGTGCTCGCCCTGGCCGAGGAGGGAGCCAAGGTCGTCATCGACTACGTGACACAGCCCGACGCCACTGAGGAGCTGGAACGCAAGCTCGCACGCCTGGGCGAGACGGCGATCGGCGTCGAGGCCGACGTGTCGAAGGTCGAGGACATCCAGCGGATGATCGACACGGCTGTCTCGAACTTCGGCCGGCTCGACGTCATGGTCAACAACGCCGGGATCGAGACCCGGACCTCGGTCCTCGACACCACCGAGGGGCAGTTCGAGAAGGTCATGGCGGTGAACTTGAAGAGCGCATTCTTCGGCACCCAGCTGGCCGCCAAGCAGATGATCGCCCAGGGCGGCGGCGGCCGCATCATCAACATGACGTCGGTGCACGAGGACTGGCCGATGCCCGGCAACACCGCCTACTGCCTTTCCAAGGGTGGCATGCGCATGCTGACCCGGACGGCGGGCGTGGAGCTGGCGCCGCACAACATCTGCGTCGTCGGCGTCGGGCCCGGTGCCGTGAACACACCGATCAACGCCCAGACGATCAACGACCCCGCCGCGCTGGCCAAGCTCAACAGCGCCATCCCGATCGGCCGCATGGCCGAGCCAGCGGAGATCGCCTCGGTGGTTGCCTTCCTGGCCGGCGACGGTGCGAGTTACATCACGGCCACCACGATCTTCGCCGACGGCGGGATCATGCAGAGCAGCCCAGGACTCTGATCGGCAGCGCCTCACCCGACCCGGGACGTGGCCGGAGTCGGCTCGGACGCTGCTAGTGACGACTCGGCCGGTGCGGGTGGCGCGCCCAGCGCGGCCGCCGAACCACTGGCCTCGAGCTCCTCGGCGCCGGCGCGTGGCATCGAGAGGCGCTTGCGGAAGACGTGGTAGCTCCAGGACTGATAGGCGACCACCATCGGGACGAGGACGACCGCCACGACCGTCATGACCTTCAACGAGTACGGAGGGCTGGCCGAGTTCTTGATGGTGAGGTCATAGGCGGCGTTCGTGCTCGAGATCATCAACCGGGGGAAGAGCTCGGTGAAGAGCGCCCCGACGGTCCCGGCCATGCCCAGGGCGGCCGCGGTGAACGCCCAACCCTCCGCCTTGGCCTCGGCGGCCCAGGCGGCGCCGATCACCGCCATCAGGCCGAGCGCCTCGATCGGCTTGGGGACGAAGCCCGTACTGAGGCCAACGTGGATCCAGGTCATGAAGCCGAAGGTCACCAGCACCGCCAGCGCGCCGACTTGGGCCGATACCTTCTGCGCCCGCTCGTGCAGCTCGCCGGTCGTCTTCAGGGACAGGTACGTGGCGCCCATGAGGAGGGAGAGCACCAGCAAGGTGAGACCCGACCACAGGCCGAAGGGTGTCAACAGGTCGAAGAAGTTGCCGGTGAAGTCGTGCGAGCTGTTGATCGGTAGGCCGTGGAGCAGGTCGCCCAGCGCGATTCCTATGAGGAGCGGGATGAGGGCGCTGCCGACGGTGAGGATCCAGCGCCACGAGCTGCGCCAGCGGCGGTCGGAGAACTTCCGACCGAACTCGAACGAGACCCCGCGCCCCATCAGGGCGGCGAGCAGGATGACGATGGCCAGGTAGAGCGCGGAGAACATGGTGGCGTACCAGCCCGGGAAGGCGGAGAACATCACCGCCCCCGCCACGATCAGCCACACCTCGTTGCCGTCCCAGACGGGTCCGATCGTGTTGACCAGCACTCGCCGCTCGAGGTCGTTGCGTCCGATGAACGAGTGCAGCATGCCGACCCCGAAGTCGAACCCCTCGAGCACGAAGAAGCCGACCCAGAAGAAGGCCACGATGATGAACCACAGATCTCCGAGTGTGAAGCCTCCCATGTCGACCTCCTAGTAGACGAGGGCCATGTCGTCCTCGTCGTCGTGGGACGAGACGGACTCGGCGTCGGTGGATGAGGTGGCGCCGGAGTGCGGGTCGTCTTCGCCCTCGTCGGTGATCTTGGCCAATGGGTCGTCGCCAATGGCGCGGCGGCTGTAGCGAATCATCAACCAGGCGTCGGCCACGCCGAGGACGGCGTAGATCAGGTAGAAGATGACGAGCGAGATCCAGATGTCCGCGGCCGAGACGGAGGGTGACACGCCGTTCTTGGTCAACATGAGACCCTGGACGATCCAGGGCTGCCGGCCGTTCTCGGTGAGCATCCAGCCGGCCGTGTTGATGAGGAAGGGCAGGATCACCGCCCAAGGGGCAAGGCGAAGGAACCACTTCGCCTTTTCGAGGCGGCGCCGGTACAGGAGCCAGGCCCCCCAGAGCGCGAAGAGGAAGACGAATCCGGCCAGGTAGGCCATGACGCGCATCGACCAGTACTGAATGAAGACGTTCGGGATGTAATTCCCCGGCCCGTATTCCTTCTGGTACTCCGCGTTCAGGTTGTCGAGGCCCTGCACGGTGCCGTCGAGGTGATTGGTGGCCAGGATCGACAAGAGGTCGGGAACCTCGAAGATCTGGGTCGGGGTCTGGTCGTTGTTCCCACCCCCGATCTGGAAAAGCGAGAAGGGGCAGTGGCTGTCGCACGTCTGCCAGAGCGCCTCGGCAGCGGCAATCTTCATCGGCTGGTAGGTCCCCTCCACCACGCCGAGCTCGCTGCCCACGAAGAGGCAGAGCGCCACCGACGGCAACAGGACGACGAGAGAGATCACCGCGGTCCGTCGGAAGGACTCGACCTGGTGCTGCTTGCGCAGATGCCAGGCGGACACCCCGAGCATGATCACCGCGCCGGTGACCAGCGAGGCCAGGATGACGTGGGTGTAACCCCACAGGAACACCGGGTTGGTGAACAGCGCCCAGATGTCGTTGAGCTGCGGTTGGTGCGTGCTGTTGTTGGTCGTGAAGCCGACCGGGTGCTGCATCCACGAGTTGGCCGCCATGATGAACGCAGCCGAGAGCATCGCCCCCGCCGTGACCAGCCAAATGCAGGTGAGGTGCGCCTTCTTGGAGAGGCGGTTCCAGCCGAAGATCCAGAGGCCGAGGAAGGTCGACTCCAAGAAGAAGGCGGCGAGTCCCTCCATGGCCAGGGGGCCGCCGAAGACGTTGCCCACGAGGCGCGAGTAGGCCGACCAGTTCATGCCGAACTCGAATTCCTGAATGAGTCCCGAGACGACGCCGACGGCCACGTTGATCAGCAACAGCGCGCCGAAGAAACGGGCGAGGTGGCGGTAGGTGTCGTCACCGTTGCGGTACCAGGCCGTCTGCAGCAGCGACACCAGGAAGGCCAATCCGATGGTTACCGGAATGAAGATGAAGTGGTAGACGCTCGTGCTTCCGAACTGCCAGCGGGCGAGGTCGAGGCTCACGGGATGTCGTTCCCTTCGTTGAAGACTGCGTCGTCGCGGTCTGGTTCGTCGCGGTCAGGCCGGAGTCCCTCCGGCGCCACTGGGGTCGGCGCCATCAGGCCCGGCGGGGACCCGTCGCTCATCAACTCGTCCCACCAGAGACTGGCGTACCGACCGCCGGCGGACACCAGGTCGAGGTGGCATCCCCGCTCCACGACGCGTCCCCGGTCGAGGACGATGATCTCGTCGACCTGATCCAGGCCCCAGAGGCGGTGGGTGACGAACAGGGTGGCATGGCCCTCGGTGAGTTCGAGGAGGTCGGCGGTGAGGGCGTCGGCCGCCGCAGGGTCGAGGTGTTCCGCCGGTTCGTCGAGGACGAGGATGGAGAACCCGGCGAGCAGGGCACGGGCCACCGCCACGCGCTGGCGTTGCCCCCCCGAGAGTCGGGCGCCGCCGGTTCCGACCCCCGTGGCCAAGCCGGCGGGCAGGCCGGCCAGCCACTCGCCCAGGCCGACCCGGGCCAGCACGGCGCCGAGATCGTCGTCGCTCGCGTCGCGCCGGCCCACCCGCAGGTTCTCGGCCAGGCTCGTGTCGAAGAGGTGTGGGCTCTGCTCGACCAGCCCCACGACCCGGCGCACCTCGTCGGAGGTCAACCGCTCCAGCGGTGCACCGTCGAGCGTCGCTAGGCCGGCGTCGACGGGCAGGAAGCGGACGAGGACGTCGGCCAGGGTGGACTTGCCCGCGCCGCTGCGCCCGACGAGGGCGACCCGCCTTCCCGGAGTGAGATCGAGGTCCACCCCGCGCAAGACGGCACGGTCGGTGCCGGGGTAGCCGGCCCACACGCCGCGCAGGACGAGCGAGTGGGAGGCCCGCCCGTCGTTCGGCAGCAGCAGCGGCGACTCGGGCTCCTCGACCGCGGCCGGGCCGTCCATGGCGGCGAACACGCGGCCGGCCGCCGTGCGGCAGCGCTGGAGGGCCTGGGTTCCCGCCGGCAGCGGGGAGACCAGCTCGAAGGCGGCCAGCGGGACCAGGGCGAGCACGGCCAGGAGCGCGCCGTCGAGGTGGCCGTCGTGGGTGGCGCGTACGCCGAGCGTCAGTGCCCCCCAGCTGGCCAGCCCGGCCAGTGCCGTGGTCAGGCCAAGGCCGATGCCGGTGGTGCCTGCGCCGTGGCGTGCCGTGGCCCGCAATCGGCGGTCCGCCTGCGCGATGCGCTCGACCTGCTCGGCGGTGCCCCCCATGACCGTGAGCTCGGCTGCACCCTCCATCAGATCGACCACCGCCGCGCCCAGCTCGCCGCGGGCCGACGCCTGTCGCGCCTCCTCCCGCCGGGCCAGCCGGCCCGTGAGCCAGGGCGCGACGGTGGCCGCGACGACGAGAGCGACCAGGAGCACGGCGCCGGCGCCGGGGAGCAGGACCCACATGACGGCAACGGTGGCGGTGCCGACCAGGGTGGCGACCGCGAAGGGCTGCACGACCCGGAGCACGACGTCTTGCAGCGAGTCCACGTCGTCGACGACTCGGGCCACGAGGTCGCCCCGCCGGAAGAGGGGCAGCCCGGCGGGGGCGACCCGCTCGAGCTGCTCGTAGACGCGCACCCGCAGGTCGCCCAGCACGCGCAGGGCGGCGTCGTGACCGACCAGTCGCTCGCCGTAGCGGAGGAAGCCGCGGGAGAGCCCGAAGACCTGGACCCCCACGATGGCCAAGGTCAAGGAGGCCTCCGAGGGGTGGAGCGCCGCCCGCGAAATGAGCCAGGCCGAGGTGCCCATGAGGGCGATCGAGGCCCCGATGGCCCCGGCCCCGAGGGCAGAGGCCTGGACCAGCCGCCCGGTCGCCACGCGGGCAATGCTCAGGGTACGTCCGACCGGGGCGGGCCGATCGGGCGCCGGCTCGAACACGGTGGCCCTCATGCCACCCCGAGCGGTACCGGAAGGACGACCACGCGGTCGGCCAACGCCACGAGCGCGGGCCGATGCGCAACCACGAGCGCCGTCCGTCCCTCGGTCAGTCGCCGCACGGCGTCGACCACCTCGGTCTCGGTCTCGGCGTCGAGGCTGGCCGTGGGCTCGTCGAGGACGAGCAACGGCGCGTCCCGGACGAAGGCCCGGGCCAGCGCGAGGCGCTGGCGCTCACCCGCCGACAGTCCGGCACCACCGTCGCCGAGCACGGTCTCCACACCCCGGGGGAGGCGGCGCACGGCCACGGCCAGGCCGGCTGCCTCGAGGGCGTCTGCCACCTCGGTGTCGGAGGCGTCGGGTCGGCCGATGCGCACGTTGTCGGCGACGGTGCGGGCGAAGAGGTGGGGCCGCTGGGGCACCCAGCCGACGCCGGCACGCCAGGCGTCCATGTCGAGGTCACCCAGGTCCACCCCGCCCAGCAGGACGTGCCCCGAACCAGGTCGGCGCAGTCCCAGGATGACGTCGAGCAGTGTTGACTTGCCACACCCGCTGGGGCCGGTGAGTGCCACGACCTCACCGGGCTCGACCACGAGGTCGGCCCCGTGCAGGGCGGGGATTCGGCGTCCGGCGTAGGTGACCTCGAGGCCGGCGATGCGGATGCTCGTGTCTCTCGGTGGGATCGTGCCGCCGATACTGCCGCCCTGGCCGACCGGTGTTTCCAGCAGCTCGAAGATCTGCTCGGCCGCCTTCATCCCGTCGGCGCTGGCATGGAAGTTGGCGCCGAGCGCGCGCAACGGCAGGTAGGCCTCGGGAGCCAGGACGAGGACGAAGAGGGCGGCGCGGAACTGCATGTCCGCATCGAGCAGCCGCAGGCCGACCGCCACCGCGACCAGCGCGACCGAGACGGTGGCCAGCAGCTCGAGGACGAGCGACGAGAGGAAGGTCAGCTTGAGGGTGGCCATCGTGGTGGCCCGGTAGCGGTTGGTGACGTCGGCAATGGCCCGGGACTGGGCCTTGGCTCGCCCGAAGACCTTCAGGGTGGGAAGACCCTCCACGACGTCGAGGAAATGTCGGGCCAGCCGTTGGAGCGACCGCATGCGGGCCGCCGTGCGATCCCGTGTCGTGAGGCCGACCAGGCCCATGAAGACGGGGATCAATGGCACCGTCACCGCGATCAGCACGGCCGAGATGGGATCGGCCCCGGCCACGACGCCGATGATGGTCACGGGGACGATGACGGCGAGAAAGAGCTGGGGCAGATAGCGCGAGAAGTAGCCGTCGAGCGCGTCGATGCCGGTCGTGGCGAGCACGCTCAGGCGGCCGCGGTCCTGGCGGTCGAGACCGGCTGGGCCGAGCGCGGCGATGTGCGCCGCCGCGGAGCGTCGCAGCTCTGATTTGGCGGAGGCCGAAGCTCGGTGAGCGGCCCGTTCGGTTGCCCAGGCCAGGATGGCGCGGCCCACGATCACCGCCAGCAGGAGGCCGAGCGGGTCGCGCAGCGAGGACACGGATCCGTGGTGGAAGAAGGCATCGTTGGCGACCGTCGCGATGAGCCAGGCCTGAGCCACGACGAGGAGCGCGGTCATGCCGCCGATGAGCACGGAGAGCACGACGAAACGCCGGGTGGTTCGTGCGTAGTGCAACAGCCTCGGGTCGAATGGCCCCGATCGGCGTGCCGGGGCGCCGGGCGCCGGTGCCGTCACGTTCGCCTGCGAGCTCACCGCGTCCTTTCGCCGGACTTCGGGTATGAGGTCTATCGGGCCCCGCCGCGGCGCGCCACCGATGTTGTCCGCCGCGCCGCCCGTGTCCACCACGTCGGGCCAGGCGTGACGGGGCGCGACGGGTGCACTCGCGCCGCGGCAGCCTTGACGTGATGCTGAGGCAGGTTGCAGGGTGTCGCCGTGGCTCGACTCCTCACGAAGACCGACCGGGTGCCGGCCGCCCCGGCCCAGGCAGCCGGGGTGGCCGGAGGGTGAAGGCCACCGTCGTCGGCCATCCGGTCCTGGCCCACCGGGTGGCGCAGCTGCGTGACCGGGCCACCGGGGGTGACACCTTTCGCCAGCTGGTCGCCGAGGTTTCCGGGCTGCTGGCCTACGAGGCGCTGCGCGACCTCGGCACGGCCGAGATCGCCGTCGACACCCCGGTCTCGGCCCGGGCCCAGGCGAAGCGGGTCTCCGAGGTGGTCCTCCTGGTTCCCATCCTGCGGGCCGGGCTCGGAATGGTGCAGGCCATCCAGGAGGTCATTCCGTTGACCGAAGTGGCCCACGTCGGCCTGCGCCGTGACGACGCCACCCTGCAGTCCGACGTCTACCTCAATCGGCTGCCCCGGGACCTGGCCGGGCGCCGCGTGGTGGTCTGCGACCCGATGCTGGCGACCGGCGGATCGCTCGGGCAGGTCTGCGACATCGTGGCCGAACGGGGAGCGCAGCGGATTCTGGCCCTGTGCATCATCGCCTCGGAACCCGGGCTGGCCGCCTTCGCGGCGCGGCACCCCGACGTCCGGGTCTTCTGCGCGGCGATCGATCCGGAGCTCGACGAACTCGGGTACATCGTGCCCGGGCTGGGCGACGCGGGCGATCGCCTCTTCGGCCCGCCGGACTAACCCGCCCGACTGACCGGCCCGACCAAGGGAGTCGCTACAGGCCGATGTCCTCGTCCCAGACGTCGCGGTTGGCTGCGATGTAGCCGGCCAGCAGATCGATGCACTCGGCGTCGTTGAGCAGCACGACCCGGCAGCCGTGTTCGGCCACCCACACGTGGCCGCCGACGAAGTTGTGCGCCTCGCCGACGACAACGGTGCCGATGCCGAACTGGCGGAGCAGGCCGCTGCAGTACCAGCACGGGGAGAGCGTGGTCACCATCACACAGTCCTGGTAGTGACGCCGGCGCCCGGCGGCGCGGAAGGCGGCCGTTTCGGCGTGCATGGAGGGGTCCCCGTCCTGGACCCGGCGGTTGTGGCCGCGGCCGAGCAGGGTGCCGTCCTCGTGAAAGAGCGCGGCGCCGATCGGGATGCCGCCCTGCTCCATGCCGTGGCGCGCCTCGGACACGGCGACGTCCAGCATGTGGCGCAGCAGCGCTTCGCCGAGCACCTCAGTCGACGGCATATGCTCGGAGCAGTCTCATGTCCACGGCCTCGGATCGTACCTACACGACCACGGTGGGAAGCCAGAAGGTCGAGCTCCCGCTGATCGCGCTCAACGACGAGCTGACCATTGCGCTCCTCATCTGTGTCGACATGGGCGTCGGATTCGCCGAGACGGCGGGACGCGAGCTGGCGGACATCATGCGGCCGTACGAACCCGACATCATCGTCTCGGTGGCCACCATGGGCATCCCCCTGGCCATCGAGGCCAGCCGGGCCATGGGCCTCGACGACTACGTCATTCTCCACAAGACCCCGAAGATCCACCTGGGCGAGACCTGGTCGGAGCCGGTGCACTCCATCACCACCGACAAGCCCCAGCGACTGCGCATGGACCCGGCCCGCGTGGGCGCGGTACGGGGGCGGCGGGTGGCCGTGGTCGACGACGTCATCTCCACCGGGGCATCGCTCGCCTCGGCCCTGCGCCTCGTCCGCCGCATGGACGCCGAGCCCGTGGTCATCGGCTGCCTGATGACCGAGGGCGGGGGCTGGAAGGAGGCCCTGGGCGCTGACGCCGCGCTGGTCCGCTCCCTCGGGGCCATGCCCCTGTTCCACCCCGACGGCGCCGGCGGGCTGGTCGAGGACTGGGGCTGACGCCGACTCAGACTGGGACGAGGAGACCCTCCTGGCGGAGCAGTTCCGCCTGGGCCGACGCCTGCCTGGCCAGCGCCCGGTGGGCCAAGAGGTAGTACACACCGCCGCCGACGCCCATGCCCAGAAAGATGCTGAAGTCGGCGCCGTTGTTGTGGTACGTCACCTCGTTGAGCCAGTGGGGCAGGCGGAAGGTGGCCGACAGCGCCGAGAGTGCGGCGAACATCCCGATCACCTGCGCCGCGATGGCCGGCCAAAAGACCCCACCTGAGTTCCAGTAGAGGGACGTCGGCCCGGTGTTCTGCAGCTCGCTCGGCACGTAGCGGAAACGGCGCAGCGCCCAGTCGACCAGGAAGATGGCGCACCAAGGCGCGATCCAGACGATCACGATGTCGACGAAGTCCTCGAGGTAGGTCGTGAACGAGGAGCTGAAGATGGCGTACATGGTGATGCAGAGGGCAATGACGCAGTCGACCACGACGGCCTGGTAGCGCTTGACGGGCAATCCGATCGCTTGGAGGGTCACGCCGGACGAGTACATGTCGAGGCTGTTGACGGCGAACAGCTGCACCATGGCGAAGACCAGGAAGACGACGACGAACCAGGCCGGGATGATGCTCTGGTGGGCGAAGGGGAGCAGGCCGCCCGCCCCAGTCCCGATGTTGGCCACGAACGTCCCCACCGCGGCACCGAGGGTCATGATCAGGACTTCGGGAACGGCCGTGCCGAGGAAGACCCAACCGACCAGTCCCTTCTTCGAGACATCGGTCGGGCAGTAGCGGGTGTAGTCGTTGCCGCACTCGGCCCAGCCGAGGCCGCTCAGCGCGATGGTGAAGGCCAGCCCGGCCATGTAAATCTGCCAACCCGCACCGTGGGCCACGGCGTGCAGGTGGGCGTGCCCGACCGAGAAGCCGAGCAGCACGGCGAAGAGCACGACGAACGGGGCGATCAGCAGGCGCAGCGTCTTGACGATGGTGGCGTGGCCGAGGAAGGGGAGGATCCCCTGGACGAGGACCGCCGCGATGACCAGGATCACCTTGGCCGGATCACCGGGGTCGAAGCCCCCCTTGACCATGAGCACCAGGCCGGCCCCGACGATCAGAATGAGGCCCTCGACCTCGAACCCGATCTGGGTGACCCAGTTGAAGAACGAGATGGGCCGGGAGCCGTTCGGCCCGAAGGCGGCCCGGTTGATGGCGAAGACCGCCGTCCCGGCGTCGGGTCCCTGCAGCGAGCACAACCCGAGCAGGAAGTAGGACAGATTGCCGATGACGATCAGGGAGACGGCCTGGGCGAAGGTGAACCCGAAGGTCATGAGGATGGCGCCGTAGAGGAAGTATTCCGTCTGCACGCTGGCGCCGGCCCACATCCCGAAGATGTCCTTCGGCCGGGCCCAGCGCTCGTTCTCGGGGATGAAGTCGATCCCGTGCTGCTCGACCGTGAACGGGTCGTCGACGTTCGGGTCGTGCATGATCGCTACGTCCTCGGCGATCGCCACCGCGGAACCTCCCTTGTCGTTCGCCTCGCGGGGCGGCGGTGGATGCCCCTCGAGAGGCGACCGCGGGACGGCAGGCTGCCCCCGGCAGCCACCCTCGGCCTCGCATCCACGCACCCCGTTCTGTCAGGTTCGGCGCGCCGCCCTGGCGAGCGACCGAAGGTGTGCGGCCACAGATTGGGTGTTGACGGCACCTGCGGTCAAGTGCTCCACGTGGCCCGGCGCCGCCGGCGGTAGCGGGGAGGGGTAGAACACTGGGCGTGCGGGGCGCGCTCATGGTCTGCGGCACCACCTCGGACGCCGGCAAGTCGACCCTGACCGCGGGCCTGTGCCGCCTGCTGGCCCGGCGCGGGGTGTCGGTGGCCCCGTTCAAGGGCCAGAACATGTCGCTCAACGCGATGGTCACGCGGCAGGGCGGAGAGATGGGCCGGGCCCAGTGGCTCCAGGCCGTCGCCGCCGGTGCCGAGCCCGAGGTGGCCATGAACCCGGTCCTGCTCAAACCCACGGGGGAACGGACCTCCCAGGTGATCGTGCTGGGTCGTCCGGCTGGGGAGCACGAGGCCGCGCAGTACCACGCCGGAAAGGAGCGGCTGGTCGAGGTGGTCGACGGCGCGCTGGATTCGCTGCGCCGCCGCTTCGACGTCGTCGTGTGCGAGGGCGCGGGCAGCCCGGCCGAGATCAACCTGCTCGAGCACGACATCGTCAACCTCGGCCTGGCCACCCGTGCGGGCATGCCGGCCATCCTCGTCGGCGATATTGAGCGGGGCGGCGTGTTCGCCCACCTCTTCGGCACCGTGGCCGTCCTGCCCGACGAGTTGGCCGCAGCCGTGCGCGGCTTCGTGATCAACCGGTTCCGGGGCGACCCGGACCTGCTCGGGAACGGTCCCGCCCAACTCGAGGCGCGCACCGGTGTGCCCACCCTGGGCGTGCTGCCCTTCCTGCCCGGGCTCGAGCTCGACGCCGAGGACGCGCTGGCTGTTCCCCGGACCTGGGTCGCCGCGCCGCCCGCTGCCCTCGACGTGGCCGCCGTCCTGCTGCCGCGCCTGTCGAACTTCACCGACCTCGACCCGCTGGTGGCCGAGCCCGGAGTGCACCTGCGTTGGGTGGGCCGAGCCGACGAGCTGGGCCAGCCCGATCTGGTGGTGCTGCCCGGTACCCGCGCCACCGTGCCCGACCTGGCGTCACTCCATGAGCGAGGTCTAGTCAGGGCGATCGCCGCGTTGCGGGAGAGCCCGTCGCCACCGGTGATCCTCGGCCTGTGCGGCGGGTTCCAGATGCTCGGTACCGCCATCGAGGATCCCGAGGGGATCGAGTCGATCGGCCCGGCCGAGGGCCTGGGCTGGCTTCCCGTGCGGACCGTGTTCGGCTCCGACAAGGTGACCCGGCTGGTGGACGCGGTCGAGACCGCGTCCGGCGCGGTCGTCGCCGGCTATGAGATCAGGCACGGCCGCCTGCAGGCCGAGCGCGACCACCGCCCCTGGCTGACGGTCGACGAAGAACCGATCAGCGCGAGCGACGCCGGGGGCACCGTGCTGGGCACGACGGTGCACGGGCTCTTCGAGAACGACGACTTCCGCGCCCGCTTCCTCGCCGACGTCGCCGCCCGGCGTCGGCGGAGTTGGTCGCCCTCGGGACTCACCTATGCCGACATCCGCCAGCGCCAGATCGATCGGGTGGCCGACGCCTGTGAGGAGCACCTGGACCTCGAGACGCTGTGGCGCCTCGTGGAGTCGGCGACGCTCAGCCCCCGAGCAGGGGGCGCATGAACTCCACGGACTTCTCCTGCGTGGAGCGGGCCTGCGACTCAATGAAGCGCTCCACGATCGGGCCGGCCCCGAAGATCTTCACCTTGGCCTCGAGGCTGAAGGTCTCGACGCTCTGGCCCGCGTCCTGCGCGAGACGCGATCCCGCCCCGGATGTCCGTCTTGTCGGCCATGGTGCCCGGCGTCATCACGAACGTGCACGACGAGGTGGCGGGGTCGAACGTGCTCACCTCGGTCGTGACGACCTCCTCGCCGAAGATCTTGCGCACCGGTCCGGGCATGTTCGGCTTCTGCCCGTAGCGCAACGTCCGCACCAGCCCGCTGCGCAGGTCGCCCTCCTGCGACACGATCTCGGCCGAGGTCGAGCCCAGGCTCTCGAGGTGCATGCGCACCGCGAAATCGGGGTCGTAGTAGAGCGCCCAGAACTCGTCCGGCGAGCACGACCAGTCGTAGGTGAGCGAAAGCTTCATGACTGGAGGTCGAAGAGCATGTGGCTGCTGAGGTCTCCCATGAGGTCGATGATGATATGCATCGCCGTCACGCGCCACCCTTCGTCGCCCCGCTGGTAACGGTGCCGGTAGCGCCCGGCGATCACCGGCTGGAGGGCGAGCTCGCCGGGCACAGCCTGGAGGACGGTGAAGTAGGAACGGCTCGACGCTGTCTCGCCGTCCTCGTCGATGTCGACGATCAGGTTGGTCATGACGTGCTTGGTCCGGGGCGTGCCGTCCTCGAAACGCCGGGTCGTCCTGCCGTAGAGCGCTTCGATGGCCTCTCGACCGCTCACGGCGTCGCCGAATCCCTCAAAGGTCAACGTGGCCTGGTCGAACAGCTCGCCGACGCCCGCGAAGTCGCCGAGGTCGATGCGCTCGGCGTAGGTGTAGATCAGCTTGGTGATTGCTTCGGTCGCCGTCTCCTGCACGGCCGCGATTGTGCCACCCCGAGGCGCCGACAGGTGGATCGTGTCCGAGACGAGGCTGGTTAGCCTGACTTCGTGTCTCCGTCCCGCACCGCCTTGGTCAAGCCACAGCCAGACGGGTGGCCGTCTCCAACCGCCGCCCAGAGCCGCATCATTGAGGCGGCGCTCCACGTGTTTGCACGGAACGGTGTGGGAGGGACCTCGCTCCAGATGATCGCGGATGAGGTCGGCGTCACAAAGGCTGCCGTGTACCACCAGTACCGGACCAAGGAGGAGATCATCCGCGCGGTGGCTGCGGCTGAGTTCGATCGGCTCGAGGCCGTTCTCGCCGCCGCCGAAGCGGAGCCGACTCCCGACGAGGCTCGAGAGGCCGCCCTCACGGCCATCATCGACCTGGCGGTGGCGCGCCGTCGTGAAATGAGCACGATCTTGACTGACCCCATCGTGGGGCGTCTCCTGGCGAAGGACAGGCGACCGATCGACGTGGTGAAGCGCCTGAATCACGTCCTGGTGAACCGCCAGGGTGAACCGGAGTCGGAAATGGGCACGGTCATGCTGGTCGCGGCGATCAGTGGCGCCGTCATGCACCCACTCGCCATCCGCCGCAACGACGACACGCTGCGCCGAGAGCTGCGCCGGTTGGCCGAGCGGTTCCTGGGCCTGCCCGGATAGGGGCCGCCCTGGCCGGTCCATCGTTCCCGGCGTCGCCGGGGATCCCGCCATGCTCCTTGTCGCTGCCTAGCCGATTGGCTACTCTGGAAGAGCCAATCGGCGACGCGTTGATGAGCAAAGGAGTCCGGCATGCCAGACCCGACCACCGATCAGGACGTCAACGAGCTCCTGGCGATCCGCAAGCCCGGTGCGCACCTCGAGGAGGGAGTGGTCGCCGACGACTTCGTCCTGGCGCTGGGGGTCGACATCGTCAATTACCCAAAGTTCCCCCGAGTTGACGACAGCGTGACCTACCCCAGGGCTCGCCTGGACATTCGCCATCAGCTCGACCACGACTCCGGCGCAGAGCTGCCCGACTACAGCGGGCCCTATCGCAGCGACCTTCGCTTCACCGACTTCTCGGCCGAGGCATTGGCCACCCGATTCCTGCCCTGGAGCGAGCAGTACAT
Organism: uncultured Acidimicrobiaceae bacterium; assembly: GCA_963840435.1. Lineage (GTDB taxonomy): Bacteria > Actinomycetota > Acidimicrobiia > Acidimicrobiales > RAAP-2 > Bog-473. Next base: position 411,901 of record CAWIYY010000012.1, read on the forward strand.
GCAGCTCTGCGTCGATGGTTGGTCGAAGGAGGTTGGCAAGCGCTACGGCACGGACGTCGCCTCGGAGATCGAATGGACGGCATGGAACGACCAGATCGTCCCTGAAGTCGAGCGGATGCTCACCGAGTTCCTTCCTGCGGGCACCGTGTACACGGATCCCAATGCTGCGGTCGCGGAGGCCGACCGGGCTTCCACCCGAGTGGTCTACAGCGGCCTCTTCTCGCCGGATGCGAAGACCATGGACCTGTCGAAGGAGCAGTTGGTGACCTGGCTGCTCGGGTCCCACGAGTACCTGCTCCAATGCATCGAGGCGTGGGCCACCCAGATCACGGTGCGCTACGGCCTCGACGTCATGTTCGACCTCCAATACACGCTGTGGGGCGACACTGTGCTGCCAGGCGTGAAGAAGATGAAGGAGAAGTACCTCGGCATCACGGGAGACTCGGTCGAGGACTGGATGAAGGACCTCCAACTCGACGCCACGGCCATGCCGGGCAAGGCATTCGACGTGACCTTCGAGATGCCCGAGTCCGACGTGGGGATCATGACCTTCAACCGGTGCGTCGCGGTGGACCAGTGGGAGGCCATGGGCCGCCCGGACATCCTCGAGAAGAACTGCCACTCCACCTGTCCCAAGTCGATGGTCGTGACCACCAAGATGTACAACCCGAACATGAAGGTCGACATCTTGGCCATCCCACCCCGGCGCGATCCTGGCGACGTGTGCTGCAAGTGGCAATTCAGCATGCGCGACGAGAGCGATCCCGAGTACGTTCCGGTGACCCTGCGGACCAAGGGCGCCGCCGAGTAGCGACCTCCCGGGCGAACTCCCGGCGACGGGATGGGGCGGACGAGGTCGGCGACGTCGCTACTGGCCGAGCAGTTTGCCCATTGCACCGGCCAGCCGGCTCGGCCGGCCGCGCCTGGTCTCGCTGCCGTCGGCCAGCTTCATCGTCCAGAGCCCGGCGTTGACGCCGAGCCAGCGCAGCGGTTCGGGCTCCCAGGACGGGGACTGGTGTCCCACCCAGGGCAGGTGGACGAGCTCGGTGTCGTCGCCCGTGATGAGGTCGGCCAGCGTGCGCCCGGCCAGGTTGGTCGTGGACACGCCGTCGCCCACGTAGCCCCCGGCCCAGGCCAGGCCGCTCGTGCGGTCGAGTCCGACCGACGAATGCCAGTCCCGCGGGATCCCGAGTGGGCCCCCCCAGGCGTGGGTGAAGCGGGCTCCGGCCAGCGCCGGGAACAGTTCGGCCAGTGTCTGGCGGAGCAGGCTGTGCACCCGGGGCTCGCTGTCGAAGGAAGGCGCGATGGTGGACCCGTAGTGGTAGGGCGCCCCCCGGCCCCCGAAGGCGATCCGACCGTCGGCCGTGCGTTGCCCGTAGATGATCATGTGCCGGTGATCGGCGAACGTCGTGCGGCGCTCGAGCCCCGCCTCCTCCCAGAAGGCGTCGCCCAACGGCTCGGTGGCGACCATGAGCGAGTACACCGGGACGATGGTGCGGCGCAGTCCGGGCAGGGTGGGCGTCCAGGCCTCGGTCGCCCGCACCACCACCTCGGCCTGGACGGTCCCGCCCGGTGTCTGCACCTGCGCGCTCCCGCCGGCGGAGGCCGGCCTGATGTCGCGTCGCGGCGGTGTGCTCGAAGATCCGGACGCCGGCACGCTCGACCGCGTCGGCCAGGCCACGGGCGAGCAGCGCCGGCTGGATCGCCGCGCAGTGCGGGGTGAAGGTGGAGCCCCGGATCCCGGTCGCGCCGATCAGGGCGCGGGTCTCCTCGGGGCCGAGCCAGCGCAGGTCCTCCCCCCCGAAGCCGAGGGCCCGCTGCTCGTCGAGCTCGGCCCGAGCCCGGGCCTCCTGGGCGTCGCTGCGCACGAGGTCGACCGTGCCGCCCTTGGCGAACTGGCAGTCGATGCCTTCGGCGGCGGCGCTGGCCCCGACGACGTCGACCGTGTCCTGCATGGCCCGGCGCATGGCCACCATGGCGTCGCGCCCGTGCCGGCGGGCCAGCGCGGCGTCGGACGTGGCGAAGAGGGCCGAGCACCAGCCGCCGTTTCGACCCGAGGCGCCGAAGCCGGCCACCTCGCGCTCGAGGACGGCGACCCGCAGCGCGGGGTCGCGCCGGATCAGCGAGTGTGCCGTCCACAGGCCGGTGAACCCGGCGCCGACGATGCACACGTCGACCTCGAGGTCCTGGGTCAGGGCAGGCCGCGGTGGCAGCGGGGCCGGGACCGCCTCCCACCACAGCGAGAGGCGCTGGTAGCCCGAGCCCGGACCTACAGCCGGCGCCACGCCTCGGAGAGCACCTCGCGCAGGGTGGAGGCGATGAAGTCGAACTCCTCCTGGCCGCAGATGAGCGGAGGCGAGAGCTGCACCACGGGGTCACCCCGGTCGTCTGCCCGGCAGATGAGGCCGGCCTCGAAGAGCGCGCCGGAGAGGAAACCGCGCAGGAGGCGCTCGGATTCGTCGTCGTCGAACGACTCCCGAGTCTCCTTGTCCTTCACCAGCTCAATGCCGTAGAAGTACCCCGCACCACGCACGTTGCCGACGATGGGCAGATCGGAGAGGCCGTCGAGCGCAGCCCGGAAGGCCTGCTCGTTGGACTGCACGTGCCCGAGGATCTGCTCGCCCTCGAACACGTCGAGGTTGGCCATCGCCACCGCACAGCTCACCGGGTGCCCGGCGAAGGTGAACCCGTGCAGGAACGATGCGCCCGGCGCCAGGAAAGGCTCCATCAGCCGGTCCGACGCAACCATGGCGCCCAACGGGGCGTAGCCCGAGGTGAGCCCCTTGGCCACGGTGATGATGTCGGGCTGGAAGTCGTAGCGAAGCGCGCCGAACCAGTGGCCGAGCCGCCCGAACGCGCAGATCACCTCGTCGGAGACGAGCAGGACGCCGTGGCGGTCACAGATCTCCCGCACGCGCTGGAAGTAGCCCGGCGGCGGGGGGAAGCAGCCGCCGGCGTTCTGGACCGGTTCGAGGAACACTGCGGCCACCGACTCGGGGCCCTCGCGCACAATGGCCCGTTCGATCTCGTCAGCCGCCCACTGCCCGAAGGCGACCTCGTCGTCGGCGAAGACTTCGGCCCGGTAGAAGTTCGTGTTGGGCACCTTGATGGCGCCGGGCACCAGCGGCTCGAACGGGATGCGCAACTCGGGGATGCCGGTGATGGAGAGCGCCCCCATGGAGGTGCCGTGGTAGGCGATGTACCGGCTGATCACCTTGGTGCGCTGGGGCTGGCCGGTGATCCGGAAGTACTGGCGGGCCAGCTTCCAGGCCGACTCGACGGCCTCGGATCCACCCGAGGTGAAGAAGACGCGGTTGAGGTCGCCCGGGGCGTAGCCGGCGATCCGTTCGGCCAGCTCGATGGCCCGCGGGTGGGCATAGGTCCACAGCGGGAAGTAGGCCAGGGTCTCGGCCTGCTTCGCCCCGGCCTGGGCCAGCTCCGTGCGCCCGTGTCCCAGCTGGGAGGTGAAGAGCCCGGCCAGCCCGTCGAGGTAGCGCTTGCCGTGCTGGTCCCAGACGTAGGCGCCCTCGCCCCGGACGATCACCGGGACCTCGTGGGTCTCGTAGGAACCCATGCGGCTGAAGTGCATCCACAGGTGGCGCCTGGCCTCCTCGCTCAGCATCGAGTTCTCAGGGTTGATGGTGCTCATACGTCCTCCTCCGACTTCAGCGCGTGCCCCAGGTGTAGGTCTGCTTGGCCAACTTCAGGTACAAGAACGTCTCGGTCGAGCGCACGCCGGGGATCGACCGCACCGAGTCGTTCAGGACGTGGAGCAGCGCTTCGTCGTCCTCGCACACGATCTCGGCCAGCAGGTCGAACGAGCCCGCGCACATGACCACGTAGTCCACCTCGGGCATGGCGATCAGCTTGTCGGCCACCCGGCGGACGTCGCCCTCGACGGAGATCCCGACCATGGCCTGGCGGGTGAAGCCGAGCTGGAGGGGATCGGTGACGGCGACGATCTGCATGATCCCCATTTCGCGCAGGCGTTGCACGCGCCGGCGGACCGCGGCTTCGGAGAGCCCGACCGCCTCCGCGATGGCCCCGTAGGGCTGGCGGCCGTCGCGCTGGAGCGCCTCGATGATGGCCCGGTTGGGCCCGTCGAGCAGGGTCCCGGCCGACGGCGTCTCGTACTGTCCGCCCGCGTCCACCGTTGCCTCGGCGTCGGGCATCTCATACCTCTCTTCGGTCGTACCACCGGGCCGTGATCCCGGATCTGCAGAATTGTGTCATCTTCCCGACCTCAGTCAAGCAGAATCCGTCGTCGCGGGCACCTGATCTTGCGAAAACGCTTGTTGACGCCCGCGTTCTGTGATTCCCTAACCAATGGCACGAGCGAAGGGAGCGGCATGCGCAGGTTGCAGAATTTCATCGGGGGCGCCTTCTGTGACGCCGAGGACGGCCCGGTGGCGCCGCTCGTCGACCCCAGCACCGGCCAACCCTTCGCCGAGGCACCGGTCTCGGGTCCGGCCGACGTGGACCGGGCCGTGCGGGCGGCAGCCGACGCCTTCACCTCCTGGAAGCGGACGACGCCCTCGGAGCGCTCGCTTGCCCTCTTCCGCATCGCCGACGCCCTCGAGGCGCGGGCCGAGGACCTGGTTCGGGCCGAGTCCGAGAACACGGGCAAGCCGTTCGGTCTGACCATGGACGAGGAGATCCCGCCCATGATCGACCAGATCCGCTTCTTCGCCGGCGCCGCCCGCATGCTCGAGGGCAAGGCCGCGGCCGAGTACATGGCCGGGCACACCTCGTTCATCCGCCGCGAGCCCGTCGGCGTCTGCGGGGCGGTGACCCCGTGGAACTACCCCATGATGATGGCGGTCTGGAAGTTCGCCCCCGCCATCGCGGCCGGGAACACCCAGGTCCTCAAGCCGTCGGACACCACGCCGGTCACCGCCTTGCTCATGGCCGAGATCATGGCCGAGCACCTTCCGCCCGGCGTCTTCAACGTCGTCTGCGGAGACCGCGCCACCGGCCGGGCGCTGGTCGAGCACGAGACCCCGGCCATGGTCTCGGTCACCGGTTCGGTGCGGGCCGGCATGGAGGTGGCCGCGGCCGCCGCCCCGACCCTCAAGCGCGTCCACCTCGAGCTGGGCGGCAAGGCCCCGGTCATCGTCTTCGACGACGCCGACCCGGCCGCCACGGCGGAAGGCATCGCCGGCGCTGGCTACTTCAATGCCGGCCAGGACTGCACAGCGGCGACCCGGGTGTTGGCCGGACCGCGGGTGCACGGAGACCTTCTGGCCGCCCTGGTCGAGCAGGCCGAGGGCACCACCGTCGGCGGGACCGACAACGCGGAGGCGGACTACGGCCCGCTGAACAACGCCAACCAGCTCGAGCGGGTGCGCGGCTTCCTCGAGCGCACGCCGGCCCATGCCTCCGTGCTGACCGGGGGGAACCAGGTCGGTGACCGCGGCTACTGCTTCGCCCCGACCGTGGTCGCCGGTCTGCGCCAGGACGACGAGTTGGTGCAGAGCGAGGTCTTCGGGCCCGTCATCACGGTGCAGGAGTTCAGTGGCGAGTCCGAAGCGCTCGAGTGGGCCAACAGCGTCGAGTACGGACTGGCGTCGTCGGTCTGGACCCGGGACCACGGGCGGGCCATGCGCATGGCCCGCGACCTCGACTTCGGCTGCGTCTGGATCAACACCCACATCCCGCTGGTGGCCGAGATGCCCCACGGCGGCTTCAAGCGGTCCGGGTACGGCAAGGACCTGTCTGCCTACGGCTTCGAGGACTACACGCGCATCAAGCACGTGATGAGCAACATAGAGGAGTAGCCATGATCGTCGGAGTGCCCACAGAAGTGAAGACCGACGAGTACCGGGTCGCCCTGACCCCGGCGGGCGTACGCGAGCTGACGTCCGCCGGACACACGGTGCTGGTCCAGAAGGGCGCCGGCGACGGCTCGTCCCTGCCCGACGCGGACTTCACCCGTACGGGGGCGAAGATCGTCGAGGAGGCCGACGAGCTGTGGGGCTCCGCCGACCTGGTGTGCAAGGTCAAGGAGCCTGTCGCCGAGGAGTACCACCGGCTCAGGCTGCGTGACGACCAGACCCTGTTCACCTACCTGCACCTGGCCGCCTCGCGCCCGTGCACCGACGCCCTGCTCCTCGCCGGCAACGTGGCCATCGCGTACGAGACGGTGCGCACGGAGGACAACGCGCTGCCCCTGCTCGCGCCCATGAGCGAGGTGGCCGGGCGCATGGCACCGCTCATGGGCGCCCATCACCTCATGCGTCCGGGCGGCGGTGGGGGCGTGCTCGTCTGCGGGGTGCCGGGGGTAAAGAGCGCCCGCGTGGTCATTCTGGGGGCCGGGGTGGCGGGCTTCGCCGCCGCCACCATGGCCGTCGGGATGCACTCCGACGTCTACATCCTCGACCGCAACCTCGACCGCCTGCGCGACGTCGACCATCATTTCCGGGGCGCGCTCGAGACCGTGGCCTCGTCCCAGCACGCCATCGAGGAGGTCTGCCTCGAGGCCGACATCGTGATCGGGGCCGTCCTGGTGGTGGGCGCCCGGGCCCCGCACCTGGTGTCGGACGCTCTGGTCGAGCAGATGCGGCCCGGCTCGGTCCTGGTCGACATCTCGGTCGACCAGGGAGGCTGCTTCGAGTCCACCCGGCCCACGACTCACTCGCACCCGACCTTCAAGGTGTTCGGGTCGATCTTCTACTGCGTGGCCAACATGCCCGGCGCCGTGCCCCACACCTCGACCCACGCCCTGGCCAACGCCACACTGCCCTACACCCTGAACATCGCCAATCTGGGCTGGGAGGGGGCCGTCCGGGCCGACCACGCACTGTCCGAAGGCGTCAACGTGGTCGACGGCCAGGTCGTCTACCGGCCGGTGGCCGAGGCCCACGGCCTGTCCTACACGCCGCTGGCGAGCCTGCTCGGCTGATCAGCCCAGCTCGTTGCCCACGACGGAGACGAAGGAGACCATCTCCCCCGGGTAGCCACCCAGGTTGTGGACCATGGCCAGCCCGCGGTCGCGGGTGGCGATCTGGCGCTCGGGCGGCGCCTCGCCGCGCAGCTGGAGCCAGCACTCGAAGAACATGCGCAGACCCGAGGCGCCGACCGGATGGCCGAAGCTCTTCAACCCGCCGTCGGGGTTGATCGGGAGGTCGCCGTCGAGGTTGAAGGCGCCGGCGAGCACTTCCTTCCAGGCCGTGCCGCGCGGAGCGAAGCCGAGGTCCTCCATGAGCACCAATTCGGTCGGCGTGAAGCAGTCGTGCACCTCGGCCATGGCGAGCTGGTGCCGGGGGTCGCTGATGCCGGCCTGGGCGTAGGCGTCGGCCGCCGCCGCTTCGCATTCGGGGAAGTGGGTGTAGTCGTATCCCGGATCGATGAGACCCGAACCGCTGCCGGCCGCGAAGGAAAGCCCCTTGATGTAGATGGGCTGGTCGGTGTAGCGCAGCGCGTCTTCGGCCCGCACGACGATGGCGGCGGCCGCTCCGTCGGCCACACCGGCGCAGTCGAACACACCCAGGGTCCCGGCCAGCCGCGGCGAGGACAGGGCGGTCTCCTTGCTGATTTCCTTGCGGAATTGCGCCCGTGGGTTCCGCGCCCCGTTGTAGTGGTTCTTCACCGCGATGGAGGCGAGGACGTCGGCCATGGTGTCGTCGTCGACGCCGTACTTCTGCCCGTAGGCCGGGGCGACCATGGAGAACATCGCCGCCGCGGTGAGGGTGCGGGCCGTGCCGTCTCCCGGCGGGTTCATGGCGTTGAGACCCTGGTACCCGCTGTCCTTCACCTTCTCGGCGCCGACCGCCATGGCCACGTCGTAGGCCCCCGACGCCACGGCGTACACGGCGCCGCGCAGGGCCTCGGACCCGGTCGTGCAGTAGTTCTCGACCCGGGTCACCGGCTTGTTGTGCAGTTGGAGGGGCCGGGCCAGCGCGATGCCGCTCATGCCGCTCTGCGCCGTGCCGAACCAGTACGCGTCGACGTCGTCCTTCTCGAGGCCGGCCGATGCGAACGCTTCGGTCGAGGCGTCGACGATCAGGTCGTCGAGCCCCTTCTCCCACAGCTCGGCGAACGGGGTGCACCCCATGCCGACGATGGCCACCTTGTCCGTGACGCCGTGCGAGCCCATCAGCCGTCTCCTCCCACGCGCACTGGGCGCGCCTTCCAGAAGTAATCGTGGATGCCGTCCGCGCTGAAGAGACGGCGGAATGTCATCTCGACCCGGCTGCCGGCGCGGATCTCGTCCGCGTCGGTGTCGGTCAGCTCCACCGGGTACCGCCCACCCCCGTCGAAGTCCACCACCGCGAAGACGATGGGCGGGCTGGGGGAGTAGGCCAGCCGGTCGATGGTCGAGGTCACGACCGTCCCGACGGCGTCGGCCATCCCGACGGGCTCCATGTCGTCCACCGCACCGCCTTCCATGGAGACCCGCGACGGCGGCAGATGCAGGGCGCCCGAGCTGCGGTCCTTGGACCCCACGAAGGCGAACTTCCATTCCTCGTTGCGGTGGGCCGCCGAGCTCGACACGCGGGCCGGCTCCGGTCGCCTGGGTGGCTCGGGCGTCAGCTGACCCCGCCAGGAGAGGAACTTCGCATAGGTGAGCGGTGCCCCGTGGGCCACCTGCTCGGCCACCGGGCGGGGCGGACGCCAGTCGGTCAGGGCCTCGGCGGTCCGGAGGACCAGGGCGTCGGCGCCATCGGCCAGGTGGAGGAGCACGACCGTCGTACCGGGCGGAACAGACCCGGCCAGCGACTCGAGGGTGGCGGCGAGCACGAGCAGGGGATGGGCCACGCCGCTCTGGCCGACGCTGCCCGCCAGGTCGTCCGCCACCACCCCGTCCGCGAGCCCGAGCCGGCGCGTCAGCCCCGAGACGGCGCGTCCGTGCATGCCCGTCACCACGAGCCGGCCCATGTCCCCCGCGGCCAGCCCGGTCGACTTGAGCGCCCGCTCGAGGGCGTCGCCGCCCAGCGCCAGGTAGCGGTTCTCGCCGAAGCGTTCCTCCCAGAGCCTGGAGACCCGGTCGGCCGGGGCCCGCCAGCGATCGGTGAACTCGTCGGTGGCCGACGCCGCCGCGGCGAACTCGGCCAACAGACCGGGTCCGTCGCCGACCAGCACGGCTGCACCGGCGTCGCCACCGGCCGCCTCGTCGGCACTGGTGGGCAGGCCGTCACGCAGGTCCGACCCGACGACCAGGGTGGTGCCCGTCCCGCGCAGGGCAGCGAGGAGGGCGCCGGTGCCCGAGCGCAACGCGCCCCCGAAGTCGTACGCCCCGACGTCGCCCGGCAGCCGCAGGGCGGCGGCCAGCGCCGTGGCATTGGTCTTGTCCAGGTAGGCCGGCCGCGCCGTCGAGAACCAGAGTGCATCCGGGCTGCGTCCGGGGGCGCCGCGTAGGGCGAGCCGGGCCGCCTCGACGCCCAGCGTGGTGGTGTCCTCGTCGTGGGAAGCCACGGCCCGCGTCCCCTTGCCACCTCCGCTGCCCATGAAGGCGGCGATGTCGGATCGGGCCAGCCGCCGATAGGGCACGTAGCCCGCCGCACTGACGATTCCTCGCACGACGCAGGAGCCTAACGGCTGCCTCGGGTCAGATCTGACGGGTCGTCATATGACGGCCATGCGGCACGAGGCACCGCGACGCGAGCAAACTGCACCCCATGGCGGAGCAGCCAGACCCAGAACGTTCCCCGCCGCCCCCGCCCGGCGGCGAGCTCGCCATGCGGGTGGCCGACGCCGACCGCGACCGCACCGTGGCTCTGCTGCGCGAGCACGTGGTCGCCGGTCGTCTGACCCTCGACGAGTTCTCGGACCGGGCTGGTCGTGCGCTCGCGGCCACGACGCGGGGCGAGCTCGATTCGGTCATGACCGACTTGCCGGCCGCAACCGAGCCGTCGACCGCCGGCTCGGTTGCGCCCCGGGCGCGGCGGCGCTGGCACATCGCCGTGATGAGCGGCCACGACACCAAGGGCCGTTGGCGCGTCAGCGACAAGACCAATGCCGTGGCGATCATGGGCGGCTGTGACATCGACCTGCGCTCAGCCGAGATCGAGGGTCCCGAGGTGGTCATCACTGCGTTCGCCTTCTGGGGCGGCATCAACGTGATCGTGCCGGAGGGCTTCGACGTCGAGCTCGTCGGGTTCTCCTTCATGGGTGGTCGCAGCCTCAAGCTGCGCGACGTGCCGATCATCCCCGGCTCGCCTCGCATCGTCGTGCGCGGCTTCGCCGTGATGGGCGGGATCGACGTGAAGAGTCGCTCGAGCCGCTCCGGGCGCAAGACGGCCAAGGCCATCACCGAGAGTGCGCTCGGCGTGGTCGATGCCCTCAGCGAACGGTCGGCCGCCCGGGGCAAGGTTCCTTCCGTCCCCGCCCCGCCCACGCCGCCGGCGGCCCCGGCAACGCCGCCGCCGGCCGGCGGCGCGAGGCCCGAGGAGGTTCCGGCGGCAACCGCCGACCTGGCCGCCCTGGGCCACAGCGACCTGGTGGCCGACGGCACCGTCACCATCGTGTTCTCCGACATGGTCGACTACGCCGGCAGCACCGAGCGCCTGGGCGACCAGGTCTCGCTGCGCCGGCTGCACGAGCACCACCGCATCGTGCGCGAGGCGTTGCGCCGCTACGGCGGTCGCGAGGTCAAGGTGCAGGGCGACGGCTTCATGATCGCCTTCAGCGGCGCGGCCCGGGCCATGCGGTGTGCGATCGACATCCAGCGCGCCTTTCGCGACCACGTGCCGTCGGCCGGCGAGGACCCCATCGCCGTGCACATCGGCATCAACACGGGGGACGCCGTGGTCGAGGGCGACGACTACATCGGCCATACCGTGATCGTGGCCAGCCGCCTGGCCGACGCCGCCGCCCCCGGCGAGATCCTGGTCTCGTCGCTCTCCGAGCAGCTCGTCGCCGGCTCCGGCGAGTTCGCCTTCGGCGCGCCGCGCGAGACGCGCCTCAAGGGGATGACCCGGTCGCAGATGTCGGTGTCCCTCCTCTGGGGCAACTGACTGGCGTAACGGACTGAGTCCCCGGGTCCGCCTCCCTCTCCCCACCGAGGAACGCGACCGTGGCCCGAAACGGAACCAGCCGGCCCTTGCGGGCCGGCTGGGAACCGAATCGATGTGTGGGCTGTCCGTGGTGCTAGCTATTCCGTCGTCGTCGCCGCAGGGCGAGCACCAGTGAACCCGGAGCACCCGAGAGGCCGAGGATGGTGGCCCCGAGCACCAGCATGATCAGGCCGGCGGCGCCGATGATGTAGAGCCCGGTGCCCGGGCCGGTGAAGGCCAGGCTCCCGCTGCTGGCAGCGGTCGTCGGGGCGGCCGTGGCTGCCGGCCGCGCCGGTCGGTGCTCGCCGACGTGGCTGGCGCCGTGGTCGGGGTCGTGCTCGGCGGTGTCGTGCCACCGCCACCCGTCGAGGCCGTGGCGTTCGCGGCGAAAGCTGATCGGCACGGTCGCCGTCTTGCCGCCCTCGTCACCGAAGGCGATGGTGCACGTGACGGCCCGCTGCCTGTTGTGCCGGCGTGGGTGGGCACGGGTAGAGGGCGGCATCCGTCTCTGCGTTCCCGGCGTTCGGGTCGGTGGGGGTGCTGTCCGCGGGGCACTTGGCGATCAGGTCGCCGGTCTTGCCGCACGGCGGACCAGTGACTCCGTCGATCGTGTCCCAGGTCGAGGTGAACGAGCCAGTGCCGGTCTGGACCCCGTTGGCCAGGGCAATGCCGGTGCACGACACCGGAACGTTTTGGGTTCACGAGGACCACCGAGCATCACTTCAGGCTGGCTCGTGTCGCTGTTGCACTGCAGGACGATGCCGAGGGAATTCGGGGTGTAGCCCGAGCCCGTGATGGCAATCGGCGTCCCGCCGGTCAGGCACGTTCCCGGATCAACCGAGAGGGTCGGCGGTCCACCGGTGGACGTCGCCGAGGTCGGGGTGCAGGGCACCGTCACCGGCGTTGTCGTTGTCGTCGGCGCAATGGTGGTCGACGTCGTCGTACTCGTCGTACTCGCCGTTGTCGTCGTGGTCGGCTTCGCGCCGGCCGCAGTCGCAAAGGTCAAGATCCCGGCGAGCCCCGCCACCACCGCCATGGACCCGATAACTCCGACCCGAACTTCTTTCCGTAAGCGTCGCATTTTGACCCCCCGGGGCTCTCCGCCCTTATGAGTGACCCACTCCACAAGAGATGCCCCGCTTCGGGCTCCCTGTTCCGGGGGGAGTTTGCCCTTCTGGCAGCTTTGACGTCAAGCGAGATTGCACCCGCTCCGTCATCACTTCACCATCTCTCGGTCCTCGCGAAACCCCTGGCGGAGACGGCCTCTCGTGCCCAGCCACCAGCTGGCAGGCCCCGACCGACCCGTTCTGCACGGATGAGCACGAAGAACCGGTGCAAAGTGCCTGGCTCGGCCGCGAAGACGCAGCGTGTCGTCGATTTCCATCGGCGCCCCATGCTGGGACGACGCCGGGTCGGCCAAGTGAAAGAAAGATGAGAAAAGGAGCCGACCGTCGGCGAACGACGGACAAGCCCGTCCAACCGCGCTCGACCTCCTTGAGCAGGGTTTGACCCGGCAGGAGCCGCCGCAGGCCCGTGCCCTAAGATGCCGCATCTGACGGGTCGTCAGATCGTCGCCAGCCGATATGGAGGCAGTGATGGATTTCGAGTTCTCCGAGGAACAGCTCGCATTCGTGAAAGAGGTGGAGACCTTTCTCGATGCCAACGACGACCCCGACGTGTTCGACCTGACCAGGGAGAACATGGCTCAGATCGTCGACACGCCCAAGCGCCGCCGCTTCATGGCCTCGCTGGGCGAGCGGGGCTGGTTGGGCATGACCTGGCCCAAGGAGTACGGGGGCTCCGAGGGCGAAGGCGTCTACGAGTACCTCCTCAACGAGCAGCTGGCCGGGCGGGGCGGCCCGCAGATCGGCAAGGGCGTGGGCATCGTGGGCAAGACGATCATCCGCCACGGCAACGAGCGGTTGAAGGCCGAGTTCCTGCCCAAGATCCTCCGCAACGAGGTCGAGTTCGCCGTCGGGCTACTCCGAGCCCAACGCGGGCTCCGACGCCGCCTCCATGCAACTCAAGGCCACCCGGGCCGACGACGGCTGGATCCTGAACGGCCAGAAGACCTGGACCACGTCCGCACACTTCGCCGAGTGGTACTGGGTCGGCGGACGCACCGACCCCGACTCCAAGCACGCCGGCATCACGCTCTTCCTCGTCCCCATCGACCAGCCCGGCATCACGGTCAATGCCATTTGGACCATGGGAGACGAGCGCACCAACGAGGTCTTCCTCGAGGACGTCTTCGTGCACGACGACTACGTCGTCGGCGACGTGGGCCGGGGATTCCAATACATCTCCGAAGCGCTCGACCTCGAGCGCTTCACCATGTTCACCTTCTCGCCCATCAACCAGCGCTTCGAGCTGTTGGTCGAGTACGTGAAGACGACGGTGCGCGACGGTCGGCCTCTCAGCGACGACCCGGTCATCCGCCAGCGCCTGGCCCAGCTGGCCACCCAGCTCGAGGTGGCCCGGGTCATGGGACTCAAGTTCGTCTACGAGTCTTCGAAGGGCGGCGCCGCGCCGACGGCCGAGGCCTCCGAGTACAAGCTCTTCGCCACCGAGCTCTCCAAGCGCCTGGCCAACGCCTCCATGGACATCGCCGGGCCGGGCAGCCAGCTGCGGGTGAAGACCGAGGAAGCGCCGATGGCGGGACGGGCCGAGTCCACCTACCGCTACACCGTGATCGACACCATCGGCGGCGGCGCCTCCGAAATCCAGAAGAACATCATCGCCCGGCGCAAGCTCGGACTGCCCAAGAACTTCTGAGTGCCCACCGCCTCGTCCTCCCCAGGTCCCCTCGGCGGGGTCACCGTGCTCGACCTCTCGACGGTCGGCCCGGCGGCGCCGCGCCACACGGCTGCTCGCCGACTACGGAGCCCGGGTGGTCAAGGTCGGGCCCGTGCCCTCGGCCGACGCGTCACCGATTGAGCCACCGTTCTACGCCTACAGCGGGCAGCGCGGCATGCGCCGCGTTCTCCTCGACCTCAAGGACGACGACGGGCGTGAGGCCTTCCTGGCGCTGGCCGCCGCGGCCGACGTCGTGGTCGAGAGCTTCCGCCCGGGTGTGGTCGACCGGCTCGGCATCGGCCACGCCGCGGTGTCGGCCCGGAACCCCGGCATCGTGTACTGCTCGACCACCGGCTACGGGCAGGACGGCCCGCACGCCCAGTGGGCCGGGCACGACATCGACTACTTGGCCGTCGGCGGCTTCCTCGATATGAGCACGCCCGGCGAGCAGGGCGCGCCGCCGCTACCCGGGGCCACCATCGCCGACGCCGCCGCCGGTGGCCTCCAGGCCGCCCTGGCCATCACCGCCGCTCTGGCCGGCCGGGCCGCCACCGGTGCCGGGGCCTATCTCGACGTGTCCGTGGCCGAGGGCGTGCTCTGGCTCATGTCGCTGGCCGTCGACGAGCAGCTCGCCCTCGGGGGCGACATCGGGCCCGGGCACGACGTCCTCTCGGGTCGCTACGCCTGCTACGCCACCTACGCCGCGTCCGACGGGCGCTGGCTGGCCGTCGGGGCCATCGAGGCCAAGTTCTTCGCCAACCTGTGCCGGGCCCTGGGCTGCCCCGAGCTCGCCGCATCCCAGTACGACGAGGAGGCACAGCCGGAGGTCCGGGCCGCCATCGCCCGCGCGTTCGCCAGCACGGCCGCGCGACGAGTGGGTGGAGCTCCTGGCCGGCGCCGACACCTGCGTCGCACCCGTCCTCGCGGTGGCCGAGGTCGCCTCTGACGCGCAGTTCCTCGCCCGGGGCGTCGTGGTGACGGCCACCCACCCGACCCGCGGCTCCTTCGCGCAGCTGGCGCCGTTGCTGGCGGGGATGGATCGCGACGGCGCCCGCGACGTTGCCCGACATGCGCCTGACCGACACCGAACACCTGCTCAAGGAGGCTGGAGTGGACGGCGAGACCGTGGCCCGCTGGGTCGATCGCAGGGTGGTGGCATGAGCAAGGATCCGCTGTCAGTGGCCCTCGAGCTGGTCGGCAAGGAGCAGTACCACGAGGTGGGGGAGTTCCCTGTCGAGCGGGGCTACGTCTGGACCTCGTGCGCCTCGGTGGAGAACGGGAATCCTCTCTTCTGGGACGACGCCGTGGCCACCGCGCTCACCGGGGGGTCGGTCGCCCCGCCGTCGATGGTGTCGGTCTGGTTCCGGCCCCATCACTGGGCGCCCGGGCGCCAGGAGCAGGCATTGCCGCTCCAGGTGCACTTCGACCTCAAGTCGCTCTTCGCCCTCCCCGAGGCGGTCATGACGGACAACACCATTGAGTTCCACGAGCCCGTGCGCATGGGCGACCGCCTCCGCACCCATCAGGTCCTGCGTTCGGTGAGCGAAGAGAAGACGACCAAGCTCGGCACCGGCCGGTTCTGGGTGATCGACGTCGTGTACACGAACCAAGACGAGGAGCTGGTCGCCGTCGAGTCCTATACGGGGTTCGGCTACCGGCGGGGGGAGGTCGCATGACGGTCACCGTGCTGCCGGTGCTGCTGCTCGACGACGTGGCGTCCGGCGACGCGCTGCCCGAGCTGCGCTACGAGGTGAGTGCGACCACGGTGGTGCTCGGCGCGTTGGCCACCCGCGACTGGCGCCCGATGCACCACGACAAGGACTTCGCCGTCAACCGCAACGGCACCAGGGACATCTTCTTGAACACGCCCAACCAGGCGGCGTGGTTCGAGCGCTACCTGACGGATTGGACCGGACCGCACGGCCGACTGGGCCGGGTCACCTTCCGCATGTTGGGCTCCGTCTTCCCCGGCGACACCATGGTCCTCCGCGGCGACGGTCGAATCGACCGAGGTCGACGAGGTCGGCGCCGGCTTCGTCACCGTGGGCGTGACGCTCTCGGTCGAGGGCGACGTCAAGACGACCTGCGCGGCCCGGATCGCCCTGCCCCGCTCCTCCGACGACAACCCCTGGGCCCGTCGGGGCAAGCAGTGGCGACCCTCGCCGGTGACCCCATGAGCCTTGCCCGTTTCCCTCTGCGATCACGAAGGTGGTGCTGACGTGCTGGACCTCGAGTTCGACCAGGAGCAGGAGCTGCTGCGCCAGACCGCACGGGACGTGCTGGCGCGCCACTGCTCGCTCGACGTGGTCCGCGCCATGGAGGACGACCCCGTCGGCTATCCGGCCGACCTGTGGAACCAACTCGGGGCGCTCGACCTCGTCGGCCTCCTCCTGCCCGAGGAGTACGGCGGATCGGGCATGTCGCTGGTGGAGGGCGTGGCCCTCTACGAGGAGCTGGGCCGGGCCCTGGCTCCGGTCCCGCACTTCGTCAGCGCCGTGTTGGGCGGCGGCGTCCTCGCCGCGGCGGGGAGCGCCGCCCAGAAGGACCAGTGGCTGCGCGGCGTGGCCTCGGGTGAGGCGATCCTGACGCCGGCCTGGTTCGAACCCGAGAACGGGTTTTCGCCACGCGGGGTGGAGGCGCGGGCGACGCCGGTCGGTTCGGGTTTCCGCCTCGACGGGGTGAAGCGCCACGTGGCCTACGCGTCGGCGGCCGATCGGCTCGTGGTCCTCGCCCGCACCGGCGAGGCGGACGACGCTGTCGATCTCTTCCTGGTCGATCCCGCCGCGGCGGGTGTGACCTTGCGCCAGCAATTCTCCGTGGCGTCGGACACCCAATACGAGGTGTCGCTGGCCGAGGTGGCACTGACCGCGGAGGATCGCATCGGTCCCGCCGGAAGTGGCTGGGCGACCTGGCAGCAGGTGCTCCAGCCGGGCTTGGTGCTCCTGGCCGCCCAGGCGGTCGGTGGGCACGCTACGCGCTCGAGATCACGACCCAGTACGCGCTGGACCGGCGCCAGTTCGACAAGCCCTTGGGGGCGTTCCAGGCGTTGGCCCACTACCTGGCCGACGCCGTGACCAACCTCGACGGCGCGGAACAGTTGGTCCATGAAGCGGCCTGGGCCGGCGCCAACGGACGCCCGCTCGACTCGTTGGCCCCCATGACCAAGCTGTTCGCCTGCAGCACGTTTCGCGACATCACCGCCATGGCCCAGCAGCTCTTCGGTGGTATCGGCTTCACGCTGGACTTCGACATTCAGCTCTATTTCCGGCGGGCCAAGCAGCAGCAGCTGATGTGGGCCAACGATCGCACGCTCGAGGACGCGGTCGCCGCCGCCCTGCTCGACTGAGCACTTGCTCGTCGCACGGCTCCGCTACCTTGCGGCCTCATGCCGCGCCCCAGTGACGAGCTGAGCATCGCCCAGGCTCGCCGGATCGCCCTCACTGCCCAGGGGTTGCGCGGGCGCAGCGCGGTCGGCGGTGTGCCCACGATGCTGCGGCGCCTCGGTGCGGTCCAGCTGGACACCATCTCCGTCCTTGCTCGCTCGCACGAGCTGGTCGCCTACGCCCGTCACGGCGCCGTCGGCCGTGCCGCCGTCGAACGGGCCTACTGGGGCACAGGCAGCGCCACCTTCGAGTACTGGTCCCACGCCGCCTGTGTCATCCCACTCGAGGATTGGCCGCTCTACGGATTCAAGCGCCGGGCCCGGCGGGCCAAGGGCAAGCGCTGGCACCACCTGGCCGACCGCGAGCGCAGCTGCGCCGAGGTGGTGGCCCGGCTCAGGGCCGACGGGCCCCTGACGGCCAACGAACTGGGCGGGGCCAAGAAGTCGGGAACGTGGTGGGACTGGTCAGAGACGAAGATCGCCGCCGAGTGGCTGCTCGACGTGGGCGACCTCGTCTGTCGGGAGCGGCGAGGCTTCCAGCGGGTCTACGACCTGGCCGAGCGGGCAATCCCCGCCGCGCTGCGCCGGCGCGAGCTCAGCGACGAGGAGTGCGCCGTGCAGTTGGTGGCGGCCGCCGGCCGCTCGCTCGGCCTCGGCACGCTCGGTGACCTCGCGGTGTACCACGGCTTGCCCCAGAGTTTGGTCCGCCAGGTGCTCCCCGAGGCGGGACTGGTCCCGGTACGGGTGCAGGGCTGGAAGCCACAGGCCTACGCCGACCCGGCCGTGCTCGGTGCGTTGGGCCGGCGGGCCAAGGGGAGGAGTCTCTTGCTTTCACCGTTCGACTCGCTCTGCTGGTACCGGGACCGCCTCGAGCGGCTCTTCGGGCTCCGCCACCGCATCGAGGCGTATACGCCGCGAGAACAGCGCACGTACGGCTACTTCGCCATGCCCGTGCTGGGCGATGCCGAGATGGTCGGGCTGGTCGATCCGGGGCGCCGCGACGGGGCGCTGGTGGCCAAGCAGGTGACCCTTCTCCAGGCCGAGGGAATCGGCCACGTCGCCGCCGCGCTGGCCGCCGCGGCCCGCTGGGTCGAGTGCGACCGGGTCGTCGTGGAGCGGGTCGCACCCGCCAGTGCTCGGACTCCTCTTCAGTCGCTCGTGGCCGAGGCCATGGCGCACGTGGGCTGACCTTGCTCGGGCGAGCGCGTCGTCAGGCGTGGCGGGCGGCGATCTCCTCGAAGGCGCGCACGTTTCCCCGATAGGGCCCGGTCTGATCCGGATGGTGCAGCACGAACTCGTCGAAGCCGAGGTCGGCGTAGGGCCCGGCCAGGTCCTCGAACTGCTCGGCCGAGTCGAGCACGGGCTCGGTCGGCGTCCACAGGATGACCTTCGCCGGCGCGGGCCGGTCCACTTGGCGACACCAGTCCTCGAGCTGACGCAGCTGCGTGCGCGCGGCCGCCAGGATGTCCTCGGGCCGCCGCGGTCCGGCGCCCGGGCCGATCGTGACCCACTGCTGGCCGTGGAGGGCCGCCAGCCGCAGGCCCTTGCGTCCACCGGCGGCGATGGTCAGCGGCAGCGGGTCCTGCACGGTGCCCGGTGTGCTCGGAGCCTCGACCGCGTCGTAGTAGGTGGTGTGCACGGTCGTCCGGGTGGCGGCAGTCCCGCGCACGATCGGGCGCAGGACTTCGAGAAAATCCTCGAAGCGAGCCATCCGCTCGGCAGGGGACCACGGTTGCTGCCCGAGGGCGCGGGCGTCGGGTCCCTCGCTCCCCGGCCCCAGGCCGAGGTCCAGGCGGCCGCCACTCAGATCGTCCAGCGCGATGGCGTCGCGAGCCAGGGTCACAGGCTGGCGGAAGTTGGGCGTCGCCACCAACGTGCCGAGCCGCAGGCGGGTCGTCACGGTAGCGGCGGCCGCCAATACGGGCACGGCGGCGTGCCAGGGCCCGTCGGGCATCCCGCCCCAGCGCACGTGGTCGTAGGTCCACCCCGTGGCGAAGCCGGCGCGGTCGGCCCATTCCCATTGCCGGCGCGCCTCACGCCAGCGGTCGCTCGGAAGGATGACCAGGCTGACTCGCACGGCGACGAACGTAGCGGGCCCGGTACTTTGGCGCGGTGGACAACGAGTCGGAGCACCGACGCTGGAACGACCCGGTCTGGGTGGCCACCTGGCCGAACCGTGAGACCTTGACCGGCGCCGTGACGCCCTACCTGCTCGCCGCCATCGGCGCCCGGCCGGGCTGGCGGGTCTGTGACGTTGGCTGCGGCACCGGTTCGCTGACAGTCGCTCTCGCCTCCGCCGTGGCTCCGCAGGGCGAGGCGGTCGGCTTCGACATCTCGGCCGGGCTGCTCGAGCGGGCCCGGGCCCGGGCCACCGACGCCGGCTGCACCAACGCGCGCTTCGTCGAGATGGATGTGCAGACGGGGGAGGACGACTTCGGGCAGTTCGAGGTCGCGGCCAGCCAGTTCGGAGTGATGTTCTTCGACGAGCCCACCCGCGCCCTGCACGCGCTCAGAGAGCGGTTGGCTCCCTCGGGCCGCCTGGTCTTCGCCTGCTGGCAAAGGGTTGAACGGAATCCGTGGCACGTGGGCACGGTGCTGCGGCCGCTCCTGCCCGCACCGCGCACACCGGCACCGGGGAAGAGCCCGGTCGGTCCGTTCGCGTTCGGCGACGAGGAGTACGTGCGCGAGATCCTCGAGGCCGCCGGCTACACCTCCGTCGCAGCCACGCCCTATGAGATCACGACCCGCGGCGCGGTCTCGGCCGTCACGGACCCCGCGCTCTTCGCCGTCATGGGCATCGCGCCGGACCAGGAGGGCACGGCCCAGGAGGTGGTGGATCGCCACCTCGAGCGGTTCGCGGTGGCGCCCGGCGAGTTCGAGTTCCCCCTCGCCTTCATGGTCTACGAGGCGGCGGCGTAGGGTCGCCGCCATGGCCGGTTACAGCGGCACGCCCTTGGCGAAGAAGTTGGGGATCGCCGAGGGCTCCTCGGTGGCGCTCATAAGTGCGCCACCCGGCGTGCTGGACGACCTGCCGGCCGGCGTGACCGTCAAGCGGCAGGCTCGGGGCAAGGCGGACGTCGTCGTCGCCTTCTTCGTCGAGCGGGTCAAGTTCGAGCGCCGGGTTGGTCTCCTCGCCAGCATGATGTTCCCGGACGGCGGTCTCTGGGTGGCCTGGCCCAAGCGCGCCTCGGGTCTGCACACGACGATGACCGACCACGTGGTGCGAGAGGTCGCGCTGCCGCTCGGATTGGTGGACAACAAGGTGTGTGCCATCGACGACACCTGGTCGGGGCTGCGCGTCGTCTGGCGGGTGGAGCGTCGGGCGTGACGTCCGTTCCTCAGAAGAGGCCGAAGCGCGACAGCGGCCAGATCAGCACGTCGACCTTGCCCACGATGCTCGACTCGGGCACTGGGCCCCAATAGCGGCTGTCACAGGAATCGGGCCGGTTGTCACCCATGACGAACACGTCGCCTTGCGGGACCACAAAAGGATGGTGCAGCGAGTAAGGCTCAGAGCCGGGGCCGGGATAGGTCTCGGTGCGCGCGGCTGGAGGGAGCCATGGTTGGGCAAGCAGCCTGCCGTTGATGAGCACGTGCCCGCTCGACAAGGAGACCGTTTGGCCGGGAAGGCCGATCACCCGCTTGACCAGGTTCGCCACCGGCGGTCCCGCACAGTCCGCCTCGTTGGCGGGAGAGTGAAAGACCACGATGTCGGCGGTGCCGACACCGTGGAGGTGGTAGGCGAGCTTGTCGACCACGATGCGATCGCCGATCTGCAGCGTCGGCTCCATCGACGCCGAGGGGATGGAGTAGGTCGCGACGACGAAGGTCCGGAGCAAGAAGGCGACCAGCACGGCGACGACGAGGACGCCGACGAGCTCGAGGACCCAGCGCGTGGGCGACGTGTGCTCCCGGGTCACTGTGTCCGGAGTACCAGGGACATGGACGCCGGGTGGCGTGGGCTCCTCGACGGCCATGACCAGGAGTATGACGCGTGGACCGACCGGGCGGGCGACGCGCCGGCCGGCGACCTGTGGGCGACCTGTCACTGCGGCAGGACAAGATGGGCAGGTGGTTCGGGCCGTCATCTTCGACTTCTACGGCACGCTCGCTCGCTGGGCAGACCACAACACCAGCTATTTCGAAATCTTCGCCGAGCATGGATACACCCTTGATCCGGCCGTTCTCGACGGGTACTTCTCCCGCTACAACGGGATCGAACACGGCGAACACTCGGTCAGCGAGGAGGCCTACGAGGTCTGGGTCCGGTCGCGGTTGCGCCAGCTCACCCGCGACGGCGGCGTCGAAGAATGCGACGCAGAAGCGATCGTCGACGCACTGCGCCGGCTCGACGACGGTCTCATGGTGGCCTACCCGGAGGCCGCGGCGACGTTGGGCGCGCTGCGCGACGCCGGGCTCATGCTTGGCGTGTGCTCCAACTGGGGCTGGGAGCTCGACGCCTACCTGGACCAGGTCGGGCTGCTCGCGCTGGTCGATTCCCGGGTGACGTCCGCCCGGGTCGGTGCGCGCAAGCCCCATCCGGACATCTACCTCACCGCGGTTGAAGCGCTCGGCGTCGTGACGGGCGACGTGGTGTTCGTCGGCGACTCGTGGGAGCCGGACGTGCGCGGCCCGCGCCGGCTGGGTATGACCGCGGTCCATGTCTGGCGCGAGGCGGATCGTCAGGGCTACGACGCCCCAGAACTCGAGCCCGGGGACCGCCGCGTCGGCGACCTGTCCGGCGTGCTCGAGATCGTGGGACTCAGCGAGGGCGCCCGACCGGAGGTCGGCCGTTCTCGGCCAGGCCGGCAGCCAGCCTGACGCGGTCCTCGTCGCCCAGCGCGGCGAACCGGAGCTCGGACGTGTCCAGCGGCCGCCACCAGACCGCTTCGTCGCAGACCCAGGCCTCTTCGCGCAGGCCGACCTTGGTCACCTTTCCCGTCGCCGTCTGCGGGAGGCTGTCCGACACCCGGACGTAGCGGGGGATCCACTTGGGCCCGAGGTCGGGTTGGGCGGCGAGCCAGGCGGCGAAGGCGGCCGGGTCAAAAGTGGTGCCCGGCGCCATCTCGACGGCCGCCATCACCTGATCCCCGGCGCCCGAGACCGTGTCGGGCACGGGATAGACCGCCACCACGGACAGGTCCGGGTTGCGCGACAGCACCGCCTCGACCGGGCCGGCAGCGAAATTCTCCGAGTCGACGCGGAGCCAGTCGCCGTTACGGCCGGCGAAGTAGAAGAAGCCGTCCTCGTCGACGTAACCCAAGTCACCGGTCCAGTACCAGCCGCGCCGCAGCCGCTCCCGCTCCGCGTCCTCGCGCTGGTAGTAGCCCTCGAACTTGCCGCGTCCGCTCCGGTTGACGATCTCACCGATGGCCTCGCCCGCGTTGAGCAGCCGTCGCTCGGCGTCGAAGCGGGCAGGCGCGCATTCCTCGCCGGTCTCGGGGTTGACCACCGCCAGATCTACCCCGTCTCCCGGCCGGCCCATGGCACCCTTGGGCGTGTCGGCGCTCGGGTTGATGGCCGCACCACCCTCGCTCTGGCCGTACCCCTCGATGAGGTAGCAGCCGAACCGCTTGCGGAAGCGGCTGCGGTCGCGCACCGACGCCTCGGTTCCGAAGGCGCTCGTGAGGGTGTTCTCGGCGTCGTCCGGTCGCTCCGGGGTGGCCAGGATGTAAGCGATGGCCTTGCCCACGTAGCTGAACTTGGTGGCACGGAAAGCCCGGACGTCGTCGAGGAAGGCAGACGCGCTGAACCGGGGCCGTACCGCGATGGCTGACCCCACGTTCAGGGACGGTCCCCACAGACCCATGAGCGCGTTGCCGTGGAACAGCGGCATCGGGCAGTAACAGACGTCGTCGCTGGTGTAGCCGAAGCCCGGGGCGGCGATCTCCGCGATCCCGGCCAGCCGACCCTGCGTGCAGCGCACCGCCTTGGGTGCGCCGGTCGTGCCCGAGGTGAAGATCAGCAGGAACAGAGCGTCCTGGGCCACCTTGTCGGTTCCGCGCACCAGTTCTTCTGCGCCCGGACTGCCTAGGTGGTGGTCGACGAGGGTGGCGTAGGGGTCCGAATCGACGACCAGCACCTTCTCCGCCGGCAGACCGAGGTCCAGTCCGTCCAGCAGGGCGGCGCCGTCGGCGTCGGTGACGACGATGGCGCAGTCGGTGGCCCGGACGTCGGCCGCCAGGGCCTCGCCGCGCCGAGTGGGGTTGAGGCCGACGATGGCGGCGCCCGCCAGGGCGGCCCCGTTGAGCCAGAACAGGTATTCGGGACCGTTCGGGAGCAACACGCCGATGTGGGGCGGGCCGTCGCCGAAGAGCGATCGGGCCAGGGCGCCGCGGGCCGCGCCTTCCTGCACGGCCTGGCGCCAGGTCCAGCGGCCGCTGGCATCCATCACCCCGACCCGGTCGTCCTGCGCCCGCGCGGCCAGCATGGCTGCGATCGTCGACATCAGACTCCTCTCTCGAGTGGAAAGCCGGGCGTCCGGCGCACCAGGCTGCGGTCGAGCGCCTCGACCCTGTCCGCGCCGCACAGCGCCATCGTCCGGCGCAGCTCGGTCTCGAACCAGCGCAGCAGGCCGGTCACGCCCTCGGCCCCGCCGGTGGCCAGGGCCCAGAGCGAGGGGCGTCCCACGAGGGCGGCTTGCGCCCCGAGGGCCAACGCCTTCGCGACATCAGGGGAACGCCGGATGCCCCCGTCCACGTAGACCTCGGCCCGGCCGGCGACGGCGTCCACCACCTCGGCCAGGATGTCGGCGGTGGCCGGCGCGTCGGCCAGCTGGCGCGCCCCGTGGTTGGACACGACGACGGCGGCGGCACCGGCTTCGACGCAACGGACCGCGTCGTCCGCCCGCTGCACTCCTTTGGCCACGACGGGCAGCGCACTCAGGCCGGCCAGCCACCCGATGTCGTCCGGTGTCAGCGCCGGTTCGAACTCGTGGGTGACGATGGCCATGAAGCCGCCCTGGCGCGCACTCTCCGCGCTGGTCCCGGCCAGATTGGGCAGGGCCAGGTCGTCGGGCAGGTGGACGCCGGTGCGCCATTCCCGGAGCCGGAGCCCCGAGACCGGTGCGTCGACGGTGAGGACGAGCGCACCGTAACGATGGGCCTCGGCCCGGGCGACGAGCTCGCGTGTCCGGGCCCGGTCTCGCAGCACGTACACCTGCATCCAGCGTGGCGCGTCCGGCACCGCGGCGGCCACCTCCTCGAGCGAGCAGGTGGCCAGCGAGGACAGGATCATGAGTGCACCGGCCGCCGCGGCACCGCGTGCGGTCGCGGTCTCGCCCTCGGGGTGGGCCAGCCCCTGGATCGCCGTCGGGGCGATGACCACCGGCGAGGACACCGGCGTGCCCAGGAGCGTGGTGGCCGTCGACACCGTGTCGATGCCGGCCAGGACCCGCGGGTGGAGCTGCCAGTGGGCCCAGGCGGCCACGTTGCCCTCGAGCAGCCGCTCGTCGTCCGCACCCCCCGAGTAGTAGGCGTAGGCCATCTCACCGATGGCGTGGCGGGCGTCTCGCTCGAGATCGTCGAGCGAGAGGTCGGTGACCAGGGGCACCGTGTCGTCCACCTCGAGGAGCGGCGCAGTCGGGTTGTGCTCCCGATGGTCCGTCCTGGCAGGATGAGCAGGCACGGGCCGCATGGTAGGCGGCAGTCGTGCCCCACAACCCCATCTGGTCCCATTGCGGAGGTGCCGTGCGTTTCTCCTATGCCGAGTCGATGACCGACCCGTCCTTCTACCTGCCGCTGGCCCAGGCGGCCGAGGCGGCGGGCTACGACTCCGTGGTCGTTCCCGACAGCATCTGCTACCCCGAGATCTCCGACACCACGTACCCCTTCAATCCCGACGGCAGCCGCGAGTTCCTCGAGGACAAGCCGTTCTTGGAGCCGTTCTCGCTGATCCCGGCCATGGGCGCCGTGACCGAACGCCTTCGCTTCGTGACCTTCGTGATCAAGCTGCCCATCCGCCAGCCCGTCCTCATCACCAAGCAGGTGAGCTCGACCGCCGTGCTCACCGGCAACCGGCTCGTCCTCGGCGTCGGCACGAGCCCCTGGCCGGAGGACTACGAGATCTGCGGCGTGCCCTGGGAGCGCCGGGGCAAGCGGATGGACGAGGAGATCGCCATCATGCGGGGCCTGATGGCCGGCGGGTTCTTCGAGTTCCACGGGGAGGTCTTCGACGTGCCCTCCATCAAGATCTGCCCGACGCCCACCACACCGGTGCCCATCCTCATCGGCGGGCACCACGAGGCGGCGCTCAAGCGGGCCGCCCTCGAGGGTGACGGGTGGCTGCACGGTGGGGGTGACCCGGCCGACCTGCCCGGCCTGCTGGAGCGGCTGGCCGAGTTACGTCGTGAGCACGGGACCGAGACCAAGCCCTTCGAAGTCCACGTGATCTCGACCGACGCCTATAGCGTCGATGGTGTCCGCCGGCTCGAAGAGCTCGGGGTGACCGACGTGATCGTCGGCTTCCGCTGGCCCTACGGGGTGGAGCAGGACACCGAGACACTGGCGACCAAGGTCGACACCCTGCGGCGCTTCGCCGACGACGTGATCGCCAAGGCCCGCTGAGCGAGAGAGGGAGGGGCGCGGTGAGCGAGACGCCGAACATACGGGAGCTCGGGATCAGGTCGAGGGCGGCCGTCACCGCGGGCGACCGCGAGGGTTGGCTCGGCCTCTTCGCCGAGGACGCCGTCGTGCAGGATCCGATCGGTCCGTCCCCCTTCGATCCGGAGGGCACCGGTCACCGGGGTCTGGCGGCGATCGCCAACTTCTACGACACGGTGATCGCGTCGAGTGAGGCCATCGAATTCGAGATCACCGATTCGTACCTGTGCGGGAACGAGGTGGCCGACGTCGGGATCATCCGGACCACGCTGGCCGGGGGGACCCATCAGGCCGTGGTCCACGGCGTCTACACGTACCGGGGTAACGGTGCCGGCAAGATCGCGGCGCTCCGGGCCTTCTGGGAGTTCGACGCGCTCGAAATGGTGGAGCTGGGCCAGTGAGCGTGCGCAGGATGGTGCGCGCCGGCCTGTTCAGGGACGGTGATCCGCCCGCCCTGCTGGCCAGCCGCTGCGCCAACTGCGGGAAGACCTCGTTCCCGCGCAGCGACACCTGTCCCTACTGCGCCACCGAGGATCCCGCGCCGGTCGAGCTGTCGGGCCCGGGCCGGCTCTGGGCCTGGACGGCGGTGACTGCGCCGCCGCCCGGCTACGGGGGAGCGGTCCCCTACGGCATCGGCGTCGTCGAGTTGCCCGAAGGGATCCGGGTCATCGGGCGCCTGACGGAGAACGATCCGGCCGTCCTGCGGGCAGACCAGGTGATGGAGCTCCAGGTGGTACCGCTCAGCTCGGACGACGACGGCAACGACGTCGTCACCTACGCCTTCTCCCCGGTCGGAGCGGCGTGATGGCCGTGATCGCCGGGGTGGGCATGCACCCCTTCGGGCGTTTCGACGGCGTGACGACCACCGACATGGGCGTGCTCGCCGTGCGCAGCGCCTTGCGGGAGGCCGGGGTCGGCAAGGGCGGATTCCAGGCCGCCTTCTGCGGCACCGCCTACGGCGGCGTGGCCACCGGTCACAAGGTCCTCAGCCGGCTCGGCATGACCGGCATGCCGATCGTCGACGTGGAGGCGGGCTGTGCCAGCGGCGGCGCCGCCCTGATGTTGGCGGCCGCCTCCATCCGGGCCGGCCAGTACGACACCGTGCTCGTCTTCGGGACCGAGAAGATGCCCAAGGGCATCATCCGGTCCTCGTTTTTCGAGCCCTGGCAGGAGGAGGCCGGGCTGGCCGCCACGCCGTCGTTCTTCGCGCTGCGGGCCCAACGGCTCTGCGCCACGTCGGGGGTGACCAAGGACCATTTGGCCAGGGTCGTGGTGAAGAACCGCCGTCACGGCGCGGCCAACCCCGACGCCATGTACCAGAAGGAGACGTCGGTGGAGGAGGTGTTGGGGTCGCGCCTGGTGTGCGAGCCCCTGCACCTCTTCATGCTGTGTTCGCCCAACGAGGGTGCCGCTGCGCTCGTCCTCCGGCGTGCCGACCTGGCTCCGGCCGGCTCAGCGGTGGTCACCTTGTCCGCCGCGGTGCTGCGCTCGCACATCCCCGGGCCCGTGCTCAGCGAATCGACGCCGCTGGCCGGACTGGCCGACGACACCGTGCCAACGCCGACGGCCCTGGCCGCCATTGCGGCCTACGAGGAAGCCGGGATCGGTCCCGAGGACCTCGACGTCGTGGAGTGCCAGGACACCGACGCGGCCCGCGAACTGCTCTCGTGTGAGGAGCTCGGCCTGTGCGAGCCCGGCGGGTCGGCCGCCCTGCTCGACTCGGGCGCCACCGCGCTCGGTGGCCGTCTCCCGGTCAACCCGAGCGGCGGGCTGCTCTCGAAGGGGGAGCCGCTGGGCGCCTCCGCTCTGGGTCAGGTGGTCGAGCTGGTGCGCCAACTCCGGGGCGAGTGCGGCCCGCGCCAGGTCGAGGGGGCCGCGACCGCGCTCTCGCACACGGTGGGGCGCGGGGCGAACGCCAGCGTGGTCATCCTCTCCCGCTGAGTGGCGGGCGCTGCGGGCGCCGGTTCGATCAGCCGGGGCGCAGCCCGAGCA
Source organism: uncultured Acidimicrobiaceae bacterium (assembly GCA_963840435.1). Classification (GTDB taxonomy): domain Bacteria; phylum Actinomycetota; class Acidimicrobiia; order Acidimicrobiales; family RAAP-2; genus Bog-473. The sequence goes on from CAWIYY010000012.1 coordinate 439,665, forward strand.
GGACCGCCGGCAGCTGGGCGAAGGACGTGATGACGGCATCGGGAACTTCCCGACACCCGGCGGGCGGCACATAGGTGCCGTCGCCGGAACGATCGATCCAGACGGCGGACCAGCCGGCCCGCTTGGCTCCGACCACGTCGTTGAGCGGGTGGTCGCCCACCAGCGCGCAGGCCTGGGGCGGGAGGCCGAGTTCCGCCCGGCAGATCTCGAAGAGGCGCGTGTCCGGCTTGGCCACCCGGTGGTCCTGGGCGAAGACCACCGATTCGAAGTAACCGCCGAGCCCGATGGTCTCGGGCAACCGGCTCCCATTGGAGAGCAGCCCGATGCGGTAGCGGGGCCGGAGGGCCTCGAGGCAGGGCAGGGTGTCCTCGAAGAGTGCGGGGTCGCGGTCGCGATGTACGAAATAGGAGGCGGCCAGGTGCTCGACCAGTGCGGCGTCGGCCTCGCCGTCGCCGCCCTCCGTGGCGCGCCGCCGTTCGAGCGTGCGGGCGAACGCGAGCACGCGCAACCGGGCCAAGTTGTACTCCGCCCCTTCGAGCTCGTCCCCCACGTCGTGCCGGTCGCGGGAGAGGTCCTCCCAGGTCAGTGCGTCGGCGAACGGGCCGGGGCGGGCGGCCCGCAGCTCGTCCGCCGTTGCCTCGAGCGCCCGTCGCATCACCCGCTCGAAGTCCCACAAGGTCTGGTCCCCGTCGAAGAGGACGGCCTCGATCATCGGGCGACCAGCACCACCTTGCCGAACTTGGCGCCCGAGCCGAAGCGCTCGTACGCCGCGGCCGCCTCGGACAGCGCGAAGGTCTCGCACAGCGGGACGCGCAGGCGCCCGGCGGCCAGAGCCGGGAGCACGTGGGCGGAGACGGCGGCGGCCACATCGGCCTTCTCTCGCCGGCTGCGCGCCCGCAGGGTGGATCCGCCGATGCGGGCCCGCTTCGTCATGAGGGCGAACAGGTCGAGGTCGATGCGGCCGCCCGAGCCAACACCGATGACGACGACGCGGGACCAGGTGGCCAGGTGGGGCAACACGCTGGTGAGGCTGGCCTGCCCCACGAGCTCGAGAACCACGTCGTAGGGGCCACCTTCGCCCTCCTCGCCGGGCGCAATCACCGCGTGTGCGCCCAGCTCGGCCACGGCCTGGCGGTGCGCGGCGTGGCGCACCGTCGCCGTCACGATGGCGCCGGCTTCGCGAGCCAGCTGCACGCCGGCCGTCCCCACCCCGCCGGCGGCGCCGCTGATGAGGACACGCTCGCCCATCTGCAGCGCGCCCTGGCTGAAGAGCGCGTCGTAGGCGGTCGAGAAGGCCTCGGGGAACCCCCCGGCCTCGGGCCAGGGCAGGGAGTCGGGGACGGCCAGGGCATGGGACTCGTCCACGAAGGCCATGGTCGCCTGGGCGCCGCCGCCGACCAGCGCCATGACCCGGTCGCCGGGGGCGAAGGCGGTGACCGAGCGTCCGGCCCCCACCACCTCGCCCGCCAGTTCCATGCCGGGGATGTCGGGTGGCCAACCCGGGGGCGCCGGGTAGAAGCCGGCCCGCTGGGTCAGGTCGGCCGAGTTGAGCCCGGCCGCCTTCACGGCCACCAGCAACTCGGTGTCGCCGGGGACCGGATCGGGCCGTTCCTCCCAGAAAAGCTCCCCGTCGCGGATCACCGTGGCGTGCACGGCGCCACCCTACGGCGGCCCGAGCGCGCCGGCGCCGGCGGCCGGTAGGGTCCCCGACATGGCTCTCTACGACATCCCCATCCACACGCTCCAGGGCGCAGACGCCACGCTGGGCGACTACGCCGGCAAGACGCTGTTGCTGGTCAACGTGGCCTCCAAGTGTGGTCTGACCCCCCAGTACGAAGGGCTCGAGCGGCTGCAGAAGAAGTACGCCGACAAGGACTTCTCGGTCATCGGGTTTCCCAGCAACCAGTTCATGGGCCAGGAGCCGGGGACGGCGGAGGAGATTCAGCAGTTCTGCTCGACCACCTACGGCGTGGACTTCCCGCTGATGGAGAAGATCGAGGTGAACGGGGAGGACCGTCACCCGATCTACGCCGAGCTCACCGCCAAGGAGGACGCCGAGGGCAAGGCGGGCGACATCACGTGGAACTTCGAGAAGTTCCTCGTGTCGCCGAAGGGGGAGATCGTGGGCCGCTACCGACCCCAGGTGGAGCCGGAGGACCCCGCGATCGTGAGCGACATCGAGGCGCAGCTCGCCAGTTGAGCGTGCCCGCCCCCGCGACAGCGGGGTTCGCCGCGTCGATCTTCGACATGGACGGGCTGCTCATCGATTCCGAGGTGCTCTGGCACGAGGCCGAGATCGAGATCCTCGGCGGCCTGGGCGTACCGCTCGACCCGTCCGGATGTCGGACGACGAAGGGGATGTTCGTCGACGAGGTCACCGCGCACTGGCACGGCCACTACCCGTGGGAGGGCCCGCCGCCCGCGCAGGTGGCGGTGGAGATCGTCGACCGGGTGATCGAGCTGGTCTGTGCCAAAGGCGTCCTCAAGCCCGGCGCCCTGCATGCGATCGACCTCTGTGCCTCGCGGGGATGGGCCTTGGCGGTGGCGTCGTCGTCGCAGTACCGACTGATCAACGCTGCGCTCGATCACTTCGATCTTCTGGACCGCTTCGAGCTGATCCACTCGGCCGAGGACGAGGAGTTCGGCAAGCCGCACCCCGCGGTGTTCATCACCGCGGCACGCAAGCTGGGCGCGCCACCCAGGCGCTGTGTGGTCTGGGAAGACGCGCCGGCGGGCGTGCTGGCGGCCAAGGCGGCCAGCATGGCCTGTATCGCCGTTCCCGAAGCCGGCGAGGGGCATCATCGCGCGTTCGGCCTGGCCGACCTGGTGGTGGACTCGTTGGTCGAGGTGGACGGGGCCGCGCTGGATACCGTGAGCCGGAGGCACTTCTCGGCGTAGGGAGAGACCTGAGACCAAGGACATCCCACGACTGAGATTGGGCCTTTCCCAGCCTATTCCCAGCACGTAGTGTGCCTTGGGGCGGCTGGGTCGAATCCAACAATCGGGGGTAGGACGCCGTGGTCGTGGTGTCCCTCCCCTACAGAGGAGGAGGACGCATGCGCAACCTTGGGCGAGTGATGCTGGCGGCAGCGGGCGGGTTGACTGTCTTGGCCGGAACCAGTGTGGCGTCGGCATCACCGCAACCCGCAGGCAAGCTGACCGGCTACACCTTCGTGGAGCAGCGGGCGACCATCTCTCCCGATTCGTTTGCGAACCAGATCGCAAAATGCCCGAAGGGTGACGACGTCGTCGGCGGTGGCGGCTATGAGGTCACCCAGAACACCCAGGTGGATCTGAACTCCTCGTATCCGAGCAGCCATCGGGTCTGGCTCGTCTCGTTCCAGAACGAAACAGCCTCGGACAACACGGGAGTCGTCGTGGCCATTTGCGCCGCCGCCTCCAGCCTGTCCGACTATTCCATCGTGGACGGGAGTTTCGTGAACGTCCCGGCGAACAGCACGGTGGAAGCCGACGTCACCTGCCCGGACGGGACGGTGGATCTCGGCGGGGGTTGGGTCGACACTGGCGACGCATACCAAGACAGCAGCGGCGCGTCCGCTCCTCTGGGCACCAACGGATGGCGCGCCTTCCCCTCGGCGGGCGCATCGGCGACCTCGGGCCTGGCGGCGACCGTGTGTGCGGCGCAGCCTCCGAAGTGGGCGCAGGTAGCGAGCTCGTATTCGGTCAACCCGTCCGACACCGCCACCACGGTGACCGTCACATGTCCGACGGGCACCAGGGTGCTCGGCGGAGGGGATTTCAATGACAGCAATAGCCCGTTGGTGAACATCGGTCTCACCAGCTCGCTTTCCAGCCTCAAGGGTTGGAGCGCCACGGAGAACAACGACAGTTCGTCGTCGGAGTCGGTCGACGCCTGGGCGGTCTGCGCCAAGGCGTAGCGTGCACGCCGGCTCCGCTAAGAGCGACGTCCCAGGAGCGACTCAAGCCGGGCCGCCGCCTCGCGGTAGCGGGCCACGGGGATGAGGTGGACACCCTCGAACGCACCAGAATCACGGATGGCGAGCACCAGGTCACAGGCAGCCTCGACCCCGGCGCCGCGATCGTGTTCCAGTCGGGCCAACAGATCGGGCGGCACTGTGAGGCCGGGGATGGTGAGTTTGTGCGCCATGGCCACGCTGGGCACGACGAGCACGCCCGCATAGACGGGACAGGTGACGTCCACCTGTGCACGCCAGGAGAGCAGGGCGTCGAGATCGAAGCCGATCTGGACGAAGAGGAAGTCGGCGTCCTTTTTCCACGCGGGGAGTGGGCGCAGGCCGGTCGCCACGCCGAAGCGCATCGGGCTGGGTCCGGTGAGGCTCGGCGCGTAGGAGCGACCTTCCGCCAGCATGGTCCGCACGGTCAGCTCGCTGGTGCGGGTGCCGGCCACCGGGTCGTCGCCGTAGACAAAGAGGAACTGGTCCACCCCGTAGGCCGCGGCGGTGAGGAGGTCGCGCCGGAAGCCGAGCAGGTTGCGATCGCGCGCGTTGAGGCAGGCGATGGAGCGGCCACCCATGGCCTCCACCTCGTGGGCCACGGCCACGCTGGAGACGGTGGCTCGACCGATGTGGTTGTCGGGGATGAGGAACGAGGTGGCCACGGAGCTCAGCACGCCGATCTGATGGCGCACCCGCTTGAGGTCGGGAGACGTGGCGGGCTCTATTTCGCAGACGAGCTCGAAGGGACGGGGACCGGGCGTCATGGAGAGGTCAGGCTACGGGCTGGCGGAAGCGGATGAGCCATTTCAAGAGGGCGTTGCCGCGCCGCTTCCCGTCACGGGGCTGAGTCCCGACGGTGATCCGGCCGGGCCATGCGGAGGGAGGTAGGGGTAGAGCCTCTATCCTTTGCCAGACGCCGAGGACACCCGCTCAGCGGCGCACGCTCACCCTTCCCCGTGTTCACACCCGTTCCTCCCGACACCGACTTCGTCGCCCTCGAGCAGGCCGAACTGGCCCGCTGGTCGGCCCATCGCGTCTTCGAGCGCTCGATCGAGCAGCGCAAGGGCGCCCCGGCCTGGGTCTTCTACGAGGGACCCCCGACGGCCAACGGCATGCCGGGGCTGCACCACGCCTGGGCCCGGGTCTACAAGGACCTCTTCTGCCGCTTCCGGACCATGGACGGCAACTACGTGGCCCGCCGCGCCGGCTGGGACACCCACGGGCTGCCGGTCGAGGTGGAGGTGGAGAAGAAGCTCGGGATCACCGGCAAGCAGCAGATCGAGGAGCAGGTCGGGATCGCCGAGTTCACCCGCCTGTGCCGCGAGTCCGTGTACCGCTACGTGGACGAGTTCGCGCGCCTGACCACGCGCATCGGCTACTGGGTCGACATGGATGCGGCCTACTGGACGCTGAGCACCGACTACATCGAGTCGGTGTGGTGGCACCTGCAGCAGCTCTTCGACCAGGGCCTGCTCTACGAGGACCTCAAGGTGGTGCCGTACTGCCCGCGCTGTGGCACCGCGCTGTCCAGCCACGAGCTGGGCCAGCCCGACGTGTACCGCGACGAGGAGGACGAGTCGGCCTACGTGCGCTTCCGCTTGGTCGGAGACGGCGAGGACGTGCCGGGCGGCGCCGAGTGGCTGGCCGTGTGGACGACGACCCCCTGGACCCTGCTCTCGAACACCGGCGTGGCCGTGAACCCGGAGCTCAGCTACGCCGTGGTGGACGGGACGGTTGTGGCCGAGGAACTGGTCGACGCCGTCCTGGGCGACGGGGCACGCGAGAGGATCACGGCCCGGGTGCCCGGATCGGCTCTGCTCGGCCTGCACTACGAGCGCCCGTTCGACGACCTTCCCCCGCCGCACGGCGCGGACGGCTGGCGCGTGGTGCCGGCTGCCTACGTGACCACCGAGGAGGGCACCGGGCTGGTCCACCTGGCGCCGGCCTTCGGCGAGGTGGACCGCCAGACCGGGCGCGAGCACGCCCTGCCCTCGTTGAATCCGGTCGGGCCCGACGGCCGCTTCACCGACGAGATCCCCTGGCTGGCGGGGCACGAGGTGCGGGCGGCCAACCACGAGATCAACGACGCGCTCGAGGAGAAGGGCCTCCTCATCCGCCGCCACGCCTACGTCCACTCCTACCCCCACTGTTGGCGGTGCCGCACCCCGCTCATCTACTGGGGCAAGCCCAGCTGGTACATCGCAACGTCGACCCGCAAGGCCGACCTGCTCGCGGCCAACCACACGGTGGATTGGCACCCCGCCCACATCCGGGACGGCCGCTTCGGCGAGTGGCTGGAGAACAACGTGGACTGGGCGCTCTCGCGTGACCGCTACTGGGGCACGCCGCTCCCGGTCTGGCGCTGCGGGCGCGGGCACCTGCGCTGCGTCGGGTCCCTGGCCGAGCTGTCCGACCTGTGCGGGCGCGACGTCACGGGCATCGACCCGCATCGGCCCACCATCGACGAGGTGACCTTTGCCTGCTCGACGTGCGGGGCAGACGGATTCGACGACGAGCTCTCCGTGTTCCGCCGGGTCGAGCCGGTGATCGACGCCTGGTTCGACTCGGGGTCGATGCCGGCGGCCCAGGTGGGCTATCCCCAGGTGCCCGGGTCCGACGAGTCGTTCACCTTCCCGGCCGACTTCATCTCCGAGGCCATCGACCAGACGCGGGGCTGGTTCTACTCGCTGCTGGCGGTGAACACGCTGGTCTTCGGGGAGAGCCCGTACCGGCACGTCGTCTGCCTGGGCCACATCGTCGACGCCGACGGCCGCAAAATGTCCAAGTCGCTGGGCAACATCATCGACCCCTGGTCCATCCTCGACACCCGGGGCGCCGACGCCATGCGCTGGTGGATGTTCAGCCAGGGTTCGCCCTGGACCCCGACGCGGGCGACGTTGGGCGCCATCGACACGGCGATGCGGGACATGCTCCTCACGCTGTGGAACACCTTCAGCTTCTTCACCACCTACGCGTCGCTCAACGGGTTCGAGCCGACCGATGCCGCCATCCCGCCCGTGGGTGAGCGGGGGCCCCTGGACCGCTGGATCCTCTCCCGCCTGGCCAGCGCCACCGCCGAGGCGACCGAGGCGCTGTCCTCCTACGAGCCGCTGCCTGCGGCCACCGCCCTGGGGGATCTGGTCGACGACCTCTCCAACTGGTTCGTGCGGCGCAGTCGCCGGCGGTTCTGGCGCACCGATCCCGATGCGCCCCCGGGCGACACGCTGGCCGCCCAGGCCACCCTGCACGAGGTGCTCACCACCCTCGCACTCGTGCTTGCTCCATTCTGTCCCTTCGTCGCCGACGCCATGTGGCGCCAGCTCACCGGTGCGGCCGAGGACGAGTCGGTCCACCTGGCCGACTGGCCGGTGGCCGACCCGTCCCTGATCGACCACCGCCTGGAAGAGCAGATGGCGTTGGCCCGCCGCCTCACCTCGCTCGGGCACGCCGCGCGCAGCGAGGCCTCGATGAAGGTGCGCCAGCCCCTGTCGCGGGCGCTGGTATTCCTCCCGGCCAGCTCGCCCGAGATCCTGGTGGACATCGTGGCGGACGAGCTCAACGTCGACGAGATCGACACGGCCAACGAGCTGAGCGAGGTGATCCAGTTCGAGCTCGCCGCGAATTTCCGCACCCTCGGTCCGCGGCTGGGCGAGAAGGTCAAGGTGCTCAAGGCCGCGCTGGAGGCGTTGGACACCGCGGCCGCGGCGGCGGCGCTCGAGGCCGGAGAGTCCATCACGGTCGTCCTCGACGGGGAGCCGGTCGTGCTCGCACCCGAGGACGTGCAGCTGCGCGTGCGCGGTCAGCAGGGGTTCGCCGTGTCGCGCGAAGGCGGCGAGGTGGTCGCCCTCGATCTCACGATCGACGACGCGCTGCGCCGGCGTGGCCTGGCCCGAGACGTGGTCCGTCTGGTGCAGGACCTGCGCAAGACGAGCGGGCTCGAGGTGTCCGACCGCATCCGGCTCCACCTGGTCGGGCTGGACACGTTGTCGGAGCACTTCGACTTCATCGCCCGGGAGGTCCTGGCGGTCGAGATCCTGACCGGGCCGGGGCCGGGGGAGGGCACCGTGCTCGAGCTCGAAGACGACACCCTCACCGCGCCCGTGCGGGTCTGGCTGCAAAAGGTGGACGGGACTGGGTCCTAGGCCCCCCCGGCCACTGCTCAATGCCGCGGGTCAAAGGCGCGGGTCACCGGGCAGGAGCGCGTCGGTCAAGGCGATCTGCACGCCCCCCGTGTCGGCTGGGTCGATGACAGTCAGCAGGGCGTCCGATCGCACGATCCTCACCCCGAGCTCGGCCAGGGCGTCCTCTGCCGCCGGACGGTCGTCGACCTGCAAGCCCAGCAAGTGTGTGCGCGGCCTCTCGTAGCGGCGGTCCCAGAAGCCGGCCGTGCCCGGAGGCGATTGGGCAAAGAGGGCCACGGTGCAGTCGCCGAGCGAGACGCCCGCCGCGGGGCGGTCCGGTCCGGCCGCCACGTCCTCGAACGTCACGTCGGTCCCCATGAGCTCGGCCAGCCGGTGGGCGACGCGACGGGGCTGCTCGACCAGTGCGCCCACGAACGCGTGCTGGACCACGGGGATCGGGGGAAGGGGACCGACCGCCGGCTCCGGGGCAGCGAAGTGCGGGTCGACGTCGAGCTCGAAGCAGCTCCATTGCACGAAGACGCCCGCCGTGTCGCGGGGGTCGGTGAAGCACATCTCGGGCCGGGGCCGGGCCGCGATGCGGACGCCGTTTTCCTCCAGGTGGGCTGTGGTGGCGTCCAGGTCGTGGACCTGGAGAGCCACCGAATGCATGCCGCCACCGTGGCGGGCCACGAATTGGCGGGCCGCGCCGTCGACCACCGGTTGACCGATTTCGATGGCGTTGTCGCCGACCCAGGCCATCCCGCCCCGCCGGCCGATGCCAGGCTCAATGGACTCGCCGTACTCGAGCACCCTGAGCCCGATGAGGGTGCCGAGGCGTTCGACGGCCAGGTCGTAGTCGGCCACCATGGCCGTCGAGTGGAACAGCCAGCGCACGGCCGGACCGGCCATGGCTACCGCCTGCTCCCGGGATGTCGGGACGAGCTCATCGACCGGCGGTCATCGAAAGCCCGAAACGATGATGGCGCGTCTTTGCGTCGTAGCAGGCAGGTCAGCCTGACCATGGAACTCCCTCGCGGCAGAGCCCTCGACCTTAGGCTGGAAACGCTCGGAAAGGAGCTGAAGGGAGGACTCGCCAGGCGCCGCACCGGACACGATGGCGAGGAAGGAGCGGAGCGCAACGCGCATTGACACTCCGGGGGATCGGGTCGAAGATTGGGGCGGTCGACCGAGGCAGATCGGGGGTGCGGCCAATGCTTCACAGGAGGCGGTCGGCCGAGGCCACATGGAGCAGTCTCCACCGGGAGACGAAGCGCTTGGCTCTACCGTTCGGCGTGTCGCTCCTCCTTGTGGTGAGCGTCCTGACCGTTGCCAGCAACGCTGCCTCCGCCGGCGGCCTCAAGAAGACGCCTCCGGGCCCACCGACAGGAGTCGAAGCGGTTGGGGTGAATACCGCCGTCGGCGTCTCGTGGACGGCACCAGCTTCTAATGGAGGTGCTCCCATCACGGGCTACACCGTGACCGTCTCGAAGAGCAGACGGACCTGCGCGACCGAAGGTGCAACTGCGTGCACGGTCTCGGGCCTGACCAACGGAACGAAGTACAAGATCACGGTCAGAGCTGAAAACGCCAAAGGTACGGGCAGCCCCTCCCAAACCGTCAAGGTCAAGCCGTCGACCTCGCAAGACTGTGCGTACGTTGGCCCCTACGCCAATCTGCAGGATTGCAACTTGAACACCGCGAATCTGACGGGCGCCGATCTCACCCGCGGCAATCTGAGCGGCGCCAACTTGACCAACGCGAATCTGACCAGCGCCAATCTCACCCGCAGCGATCTGAGCGGCGTCGATCTGATCGGCGCTACCCTCGCCGGCGTCTCGTCAGCGGGGATCGTCGGGACGCCCGCTTCGCTTCCATCGGGGTGGACTGTCGTGAACGGATACCTCGTCGGACCCGCGGCGAACCTCTTCAACGCGTTGCTCAACAACGCCAACCTCAGCGGCGCCGATCTGGTGAGCGCGAATCTGACCCACACCTTCCTCGTCGACGCCAACTTGACCGATGCCAACGTGACCGACGCCAACATGGCCCAGGTGTATCTCGGCGGCGCTACCCTCGCCGGCGTCTCGTCAGGAGGGATCGTCGGCACGCCCTCCTCGCTTCCCTCGGGGTGGGCTCTCGTCGCTGGTTACCTCGTTGGGCCGGGAGCGGAGCTACCGGGTGCTGACCTGAGCAACGTCGACCTCGAAGGCGCCAACTTGACCGGGACGAATCTGACCGGGGCGAACTTGAGCGATGCCGACATGAGCGATGCCGACTTGAGCAGTGCCGACTTGAGCAACGCCGATCTCACCGGTGCCACCCTTACTGGTGCGTCGTCAGGGGACATCGTCGGCACGCCCTCCTCGCTTCCCTCGGATTGGAGCCTCGTCGCCGGTTACCTGATCGGACCCGGTGCCGACCTGGCTGAGGCCGACCTGGCTGAGGACGACCTGGCCGGAAACGACTTGACCAACGCCAACTTGACCGACGCCAACGTCAGCGACGCCAACCTGACCGACGCCGCCCTTAGCGGCGCCACGCTGGCGGGGGTGTCTTCGGGGAGCATCGTCGGCACGCCCGCTTCGCTTCCCGCGGACTGGACTCTCGCGGTCGGCTACCTGGTGGGGCCAGCTGCCGATCTCGTCGACGCGGACCTGGCTGATGTCGACCTGACCGGCGTCGACCTCAGCGGCGCCGACTTGACCGGGGCCAACCTCAGTACCGACGACCTGACCGGGGCCAACCTCAGTACCGACGACCTGACCGGGGCCGACCTCAGCACCGACAACCTGAGCAACGCCGACCTGACCGACGCCAACCTGAGCAACGCCGACCTCGGCGGCGCCGATCTGAGCGGCGCCACGCTGGCGGGGGTGTCTTCGGGGAGCATCGTCGGCACGCCCTCTTCGCTTCCTGCGGACTGGACTCTCGCGGTCGGCTACCTGGTGGGGCCAGCTGCCGGCTTGGCCAACGCCGACCTGACCGACGCCAACCTGACCGACGCCGACGTGAACAACGCCAACCTAACCGACTCGAATTTGACCGGAGCCAACCTGACCGGAGCCAACCTGACCGGTGCCACCCTGAGCGGCGTCTCTTCAGGGGAGATCGTCGGGACGCCCTCTTCGCTTCCAGCGAACTGGACTGTCTTGGCCGGTTACCTGGTTGGTCCGGGTGCGAATCTCTCCGACGCCGATCTGGCCAACGTCGACCTGAGCGGCGCCGACGTGACCGACACCAACTTCACCGATGCCGATCTGGCTGGTACAACGGTGACGGACGTCGCCTTCAGTGGCGCCACCCTAACCGGCGTGTCTTCAGGGGGGATCGTCGGGACGCCCTCCTCGCTTCCTGCGCAGTGGATTGTCGCGGACGGTTACCTGATCGGACCCGGAGCGAACCTCGCCAACGCCGACCTTTCCGGCCTGCATCTCACAGCCGGCGACGGTGAGTCTTTCCAGAGCGCGAACCTCACCAATGCGAACCTCACGGGGATCGATCTGCCTGCCAACATCGACTGGGACTTCGCCAACCTCACCGGCGCCGATCTCACCGATGGCGATTTCAGCGGCGATATCATGTTCGGTACAACGTTGACCGGGACGAACGTGGCCGGTGCGAACTTGTCCGTTGATTTGAACGCCGTCACGTCGGGCGGAATCGTCGGCACACCGTCGGAACTGGCGACGGGATACAGCCTCCTCGGCGGCTACATTCTCGGCCCTGCCGTCCACCTCGTCGACGCAAATCTGTCCGAGTTCGATCTCACCGGTTATGACCTCAATGGCGCCGTGCTGACGGGTGCCAATCTCAGTGGAACGAATCTGTCGGCCGCCGACCTCGACGGCGTGGCCTCGGGAGAAGTCACAGGAACTCCGAACACGCTTCCCGCAAATTGGGAGCTGATCGACGGCTATCTCGTCGGGCCCGAAGCGGATCTCGGCGTCATCGATCTCTCGGGGTTTGATCTGTCGAATCTCGACCTCGAAGGGACCAATTTTCAGTTTTCCAACCTTACGAGTGCCAATTTCGCAGGTGCGAATCTCTCCGATGCGGGCTTCAACGGAGCCGACCTGGCCGGCGCCAATCTCACCGATGTGACGTGGGACGACACGACGTGCCCTGACGATACGAACAGCAACAACGACGGCGACACCTGCGTCAACAATCTCGGCTGACGTTCCTTGGACGCGCTTCGTGCGTGACGGCGAGCCGGTGGCGCTCGTCGAGGAAGAGCCGCCGGTGCTGGTCCCAACTGAGTCCCGTGCGGATGGGGCCGGGACGAGCACATTGATCCGGCCGAAGCGATCAGTCCCCGAGGTCCGGCGCCCACTGCACGCCGTTGATGTGACCTCCCCCGTCGACGAACAGCGTGTTGCCGGTGACGTAGCGGGCGTCGTCGCCCGCCAGGAACACGGCGACGGGCGCGATGTCCTCCTCGGGGTCGCCGAGGCGGCCCATCGGATTGGTGGCATCGGCCGCCGCCTCGAGCTCGGGATGGGCGGCGAACACCGCGTGCGAGGCCGCGGTCTTGGCGGCCGGACAGATGACGTTGACCCTGATCTGCCACTGGGCCCACTCCCGCGCCGCCGTGCGGCTGGCGCAGCGCAGGGCCTCCTTGGCCACGTTGTACTGCAGGGTGCCCATGTGGGCGTTGACCCCGTTGAGCGAGCACATGTTGATCACGGCCCCGTCCCGCCTGGCCTTCATGATCGGGAGCACGGCCTGCATGGCCCAGAACGGGCCCATCAGACCCATGGCCAGGCCCTGGTCCATCTCTTCGTCGGTCTTGCGCTCGAAGCGCCCGACCCGGCCGCCACCCCAGGCGTTGTTGACCAGGACGTCGACGGTGCCCCAGGTCTCACGGGCGAAGGCGACCATGGCCAGGGTGTCCTCTTTCACCGCAGCATCCGTATGGAGGAAGCGGACATCGGCCCCGAACTCCCGCGACGTCCCTTCGGCCACCTGCACGCCGCGGTCGTCGTCGATCTCGGCCACCACCACCCGCGCTCCCTCGCGGGCAAACCGGCGGACGATGCCGCGGCCGATGCCGTTCCCGCCACCGGTGACGATCGCCACCTTGTTCGAGAGCCCGTGCGCCATGGCCGCACACGCTAGCGACGGGTGGCCCGAGCAACCGGGTGCCGAAGGCGCCCGGCCCCAGGTGTTAGGAGCGCTCCGCTCCGAGCACCTTGGTCAGGGCGGCGGCCAGCGCCGCCCGGTCCGCGGCGCCGAGCGGGGTGAAGAGGTGGCGCTCGATGCTCTCCGCGTGGGCCGCAATGGCCCGCCCCATCACGTCGTGCCCGGCCGGGGTCAGGACCACGTGGACGCTCCGGCGGTCATTGGGGCAGTTCTGCCGAGCGACAAGGCCGGCCTCCACCATCCGGTCCACCAGCCGGGTCACACCGCCCGTGGTCAAGGACACGTCCGCGCTCAGCCTGCTCATGGTGAGGCGCCCCTCGGGGGCGCCACCGACGTGGATGAGCACGTCGAAGAAGACGAGCGGGATGCCGACCGCCTCCTCGAGCTCGCGGCCGAGACGGTCGGCCAGGAGCCGGTGCGTGCGCACCACCAGGCCCATGAGCTTGATCCGCTCGTCGTCCAGCTGACCCAGGACACCGCAGGTCCCGGGAGCACCCGGCGAGTCCTGCTCGTCGTCGTAGAGAGTCACCGTTCCCATAGCGCAGCCTTCAGTCTCCCCCTTTGGCACGGGGGATGCCGGAACTTCTGATTGACAAGTATCTGTTTAGTCAGATACTATCACGTCAGTAACAGTCCGATCAACCAAGGAGTAGAGAAATGAGCACCGACACTGTGACCCTTCCGAAGACCGGGACCTACGCCATCGACCCTGCTCACACTGAGGTCGGCTTCATTGCCCGCCACCTGATCGGCACCAAGGTGCGGGGCCGGTTCACCGACGTCTCGGGCACCTTCACGGTGGCCGACCCGATCGAGAACTCCTCGGTGGAGGTCACCGTCCAGGCGGCCAGCATCCACACCAGCCAGGAGCAGCGCGACGAGCACCTGCGGACCAACGACTTCCTCGACGTCCCCAATCACCCGACCCTGACGTTCAAGAGCACCGCCCTGAGGCCGGCCAAGGACAACCACTGGGTCCTGACCGCCGACCTGACGATCCGCGGCGTCACCAAGTCCGTCGACTTCGACGTCGAGTACCTGGGCGAAGGCCCGGCCATGGTCGAGGGCAAGACGGTGGTGGCCTTCTCGGCCAGCGCCGAGATCGATCGGCGCGACTTCGGCGTGAGCTTCAACCACTCGCTGCTCGACGGCAGTGTCGTCGTCGGGAACAAGGTCGTCATCGAGATCGAGACGGAAGCCGGCCTGGCCGACTGACGGACCGGTGGCCGGCCGGGATTCGGTCCCGTCCCCTGGCTACGCTTCGGCGCCATGCCGACGCCGAGGACGGGCCTGCACGCCCGGCCGGCCACCGAGCTCCGCACCGTCGCCAGCAGCGGCCGGGACGACACGTTCGTCCTGGCCGTCGACCTCGGCACGGGCGGGCCCAAGGCGGCCGTGCTCTCGGCCGCGGGGCGCATCGTGGCGCACGCCTTCCGGCCGGTCGGCCTCGAGCTGACCGAGGACGGGGGAGCGGAGCAATCGCCGAGGGAGTGGTGGGAGGCCGTCGTAGCGGCGGCCGGCCAGGCCCTGGCCGAGAGCGGGGTGGGACCCGAACGAATCGTCGGGATCGGGTGCACGTCGCAGTGGTCGGGCACCGTGGCGGTGGACGACGAGGGCGACGCCGTCGGCCCCGCAATCATCTGGATGGACTCGCGCGGGGCGCGGGCGGTCCGCGAGACCGTACGCGGCGCCCTGAACGTCCAGGGGTACTCCCCCTCGAAGTTGGCCCGCTGGGTCCGGCGCACGGGCGGCATCCCGAGCCTGTCGGGCAAGGATCCGGTCGGCCACATCCATTTCCTGCGCAACGAGCGCCCGGATGTCTACCGCGCCGCCGCGGTCTTCCTCGAGCCGGTGGACTACCTGAACCTGCGACTCACCGGACTGGCCCGCGCCTCGCACGACTCCATCACGGTGCACTGGGTGACCGACAACCGGGACGTGCGCGCCGTGGCCTACGACGACCAGCTGGTGGAGCTGGCCGGCCTGGAGCGTTCGACGCTGCCTGCGCTGGTGCCCACCGGCAGCGTCCTGGGCGGGCTCGCCCCGGGCGCGGCGGCCGAGCTGGGCCTCGTGGCGGGCACGCCCGTGGTGGCCGGGACGGGCGACCTGCACTCGGCCGCGGTGGGCTCGGGGGCGGTGGCCGACTTCGACGGCCACCTCTACATCGGCACGTCGAGCTGGGTCAGCTGCCACGTTCCCTTCAAGAAGACCGACGCGCTGACCAACATCGCCTCCATCCCCTCGGGCCTCCCGGGCCGCTACCTGATCGCCGACGAGCACGAGACCGGCGGCGCCTGCCTGACCTGGCTGCGCGACAACGTGCTCTACCCGGCGGACGGGCTCGGCCCTGACAGCCCGCCCCAAGACCTCTTCGCCACGCTGAACGACGTGGCCGGCTCGGTGCCCGCCGGAGCCCACGGGGTGCTCTTCACCCCCTGGCTCAACGGCGAGCGCTCACCGGTCGACGACCACACCATCCGCGGTGGCTTCCACAACCTGTCGCTCTCGTCGACGCGCTCGGACATGGTGCGAGCAGTCTTCGACGGCGTGGCCCTGAACTCGGCCTGGCTGCTCGGCGCGGTGGAGAAGTTCACCAAGAAGCAGTTCGGCTCGCTGGCCTTCGTCGGCGGCGGCGCCAACTCGGACCTGTGGTCGCAGATCCACGCCGACGCCACCGGCCGCACCATCCGCCAGGTGGCCGATCCCGTCCTGGCCAACGTGCGCGGCGCCGGCCTGCTCACCCTGCTCGCCCTGGGACACCTCACCGTGGCGGACATCCCCGGGACCGTCACCATCAAGGCGACCTACGAACCGGACCCGACCGCCGCCGCGCTCTACGCCGGGCTGCTGAAGGAGTTCGTCCACCTGTACGACAAGACGAAGGGCATCCACAAACGGTTGAACGGGCGCCGCCTGCACTGACGGCCGGCTGCTCTGACCGCTGCCCAGCTCAGATGCGTTCGAAGTTGCGGGCCAGCTCCCAGTCGGTGACGTGGCGGTTGAAGGCCTCCCATTCCTGGACCGCCGTGTTGAGCAGGTGGTGGTGCACGTCGGGGCCGAAGGCCTCGAGGGCGACGTCCGAGCCGCGCAGCTCCTCGATCGACTCAATCAGGGTGGACGGGATGCGGGTGACGTCGGTCGCCTCGTAGGCGTTGGTCGGGTAGGGGTCGCCGAGCTCGAGCTCGTGGTCGATCCCGTAGATCCCGGCCGCCAGCGAGGCGGCCAGCACCAGGTACGGGTTCACGTCCGCGCCGGGCACCCGCGACTCCACCCTTCGGCCCGCCCCGTGGCCGACCACCCGGAAACCGCAGGTGCGATTGTCCTCGCCCCACACCACCGCCGTGGGGGCCCAGCTGCCCGGCGTGTAGCGCCGGTACGAGTTGACCGTCGGTGCGGCCAGCCAGGCCAGCTGGCGCGCCGCGTGCAGCTGGCCGGCCAGGAAGCGGCGGCCGAGCGTCGACAGCCCGCTTCGATGCGACTCGTCGGCCATGAGGGGATCGCCGCTCTCGCGGTCCCACAGGCTCGTGTGTACGTGGCACGACGAGCCCACGTCGTCCATCGTCCACTTGGCCATGAAGGTGGCGGCCCGGCCCTCCTGGGCGGCGATCTCCTTGATGCCGTTCTTGAAGACCAGGTGGCGATCGGCCGTCTCGAGCGCCTCGTCGTAGGTGACATTGACCTCGTGCTGCCCGCGTCCGGCCTCGCCCTTGGAGAACTCCACCGGGATGGCCGCCTCGATCATCTCGTTGCGGATCCGCCTGAGGATGTACTCCTCGCGCGCCGTCTGCAGCAGCTGGTAGTCCTCGATGGTCGAGGTGTGCGGGGTGAGGCCGTGCCAGTGCTTGGCTCCCGCCTCCTCGTAGCTGTCCATGAAGAGGAAGAACTCGAGCTCGGTCGCACTGCAGACGCGCAGCCCCCGCTCGGCCGCCCGCTCCAGCTGGCGGCGCAGCATCTGGCGGGGCGAGACCTCGACCGGTTGGCCGTCGAGGTCGGTCAGGTCGCAGATGACCATGGCCGTTCCCTCGAGCCACGGGATGCGGCGGGCCGTGGCGAAGTCGGGGACGCAGACGACGTCGCCGTAGCCCGTGTCCCAGTTGGCGAAGGTGTAGCCGGGCAGCGGATTCATGTCGACGTCGACGGCGAGGAGGTACTCGCAGGCCTCGATCCCGTGCGCGGACACGTGCGAGGACCAGAAGTCGGCGGTCACCCGCTTCCCCACGGGGCGTCCGTACATGTCGGGGAAGGCAACGATGACGGTGTCGACGGAACCGTCTTCGATTGCGGCGTCGATGAGCTGGCGGCCTGGCATGGGGCGACATGTTGGTCGCCCTGCCGCCCAGCGTCCAGCTCTCGGTACGCTGGCCTCGATGATTCCCCTGATCGGCGTCTCGACGTACGTGGCCGAGGCGAGCTGGGCCAGCTGGAGCCGCCGGGCCGCCGTGCTGCCCGAGAACTACTTCGAACTGGTGGCCGCGGCCGGTGGTCGCCCCCTCCTGCTCCCACCGCCCAGCCGGTCTCCCGAAGGTCCAGGCGCGGCGGCGGACGAGGTGATCGCCGTCCTCGACGGCCTGGTGCTCAGTGGCGGCGGTGACGTCGATCCGCAGGCGTACGGCCAGCGTCCCGAGCCCGAGGTGGGCGGGGTCGACACCAACCGCGACGACAGCGAGCGTGCGCTGCTGGCGGCGGCGCTGCGGGCGGACCTGCCCGTGCTGGCCATCTGTCGCGGCTGCCAAGTGCTCAACGTCGAGCTCGGCGGCACGCTGCACCAGCATCTGCCCGACGTGGTCGGCAACCTGGACCATCGCAGCGCGCCGTTCGTCTTCGGCGACGTCGAGGTCGAGACGGTGCCGGGCACCCGGGCCGCCGCCGTGTTCGGGCCGGCCCCGACCGTGCTCTGCTCGCACCACCAGTCCATCGCCGCCTTGGGCCGGGGCCTGGTCACCACCGCCTCCGCCGCCGACGGCGTCATCGAAGCCGTCGAGCTTCCGGGGGCGCGCTTCGTCCTCGGTGTGCAGTGGCACCCCGAGGAAGGGATGGACCAGCGACCGTTCGACGCGCTGGTCGAGGCCGCCACGGCCTACGCCGAGGAGCGCTCGGTCCGCCGCAGCGCCTGACCTTGCCGCAGCGCTTGACCTCGCCGGCCCGGGTGGGCCACCAAGTCCCGGCCGGCGCCCTCGGCGGCGTCGACCCCGGTCCGGTCAGGGTGCGGGTGCCCGAAGAACCGGTTCGGGGCGGCGCCGGGTAAGGTCTCGGCCCATGCCCAAGAGCGGTGCCCGCAAGGTCGTCAAGCCGGTGGCCGCGACCGCCGTCACGCTGGGGACGATCGCCAGTATCTGGTGGTTTGCCCTCAAGCCGCGCCGCAGCGCGAAGAAGCAGGCCGCCAACTCCGAGAAGTAGGAGCGCCCCTCAGCTCACGGCGGGCAGCCCGGCCACCAGGGCCGGCAGGCACTCGCTGATGGAGGCGGTGAGCACGACGTCGGCCAGGGTGTCCATCTCGGTGGGTGCACCGTTGACGATGACGAGCACGGCGCCGTGGCGCACCGCCAGGGGCACCATGCCGGCGGCCGGGAACACCGAGAGGGTCGATCCGACGGCGAGCAGCAGGTCGCAGGCGGTGGCCGCCTGCTCGGCCCGGAAGAGGTCCTCGGGTACCAGGCTCTGGCCGAAGCTGATGGTGGCGGATTTCAGGATGCCGCCGCACGCGAGACACGGCGGGTCCTCCTCGCCGGCCCGCACCCGCTCGTGCACCAGCTCCGCCGGCTGGCGGTTGCCGCACGCCATGCAGACCACGTCGAGCGAGGTCCCGTGGATCTCCACCAGGCGGGCCGGGTCGGTGCCGGCCCGGCGGTGCAGCCCGTCGATGTTCTGGGTCACCAGGGTGTCGAGTCGGCCGCTGCGCTCGAGGTCGACCAGGGCGCGGTGCCCGGCGTTGGGTTGGGCGTGCCACATAGGCGAGGTGAGCCGGTTCTGCCACGACCGCTTCCGCACCTCGGGGTCAGAGAGGTAGACGTCGAGCGTGGCCAGCTTCTCGGCCCCGGGGTTCTTGGTCCAGACCCCGTCGGGCCCCCGGAAGTCGGGGATGCCCGAGTCCGTCGAAATGCCGGCCCCGGTCAGCACCGCGACCCGCCGGGCCCGGCGCAGCAGGGCCCGGGCCTCGGTCAACCCGGGAGGCCCCGTCTCGGCAGGCCCAGTCTCAGCAGAACCTTCTCGGCAGGACCCGTCTCGGCTCCGCTCGACGGCGCGCTGGTGGGCTCGGGATCCGACTCGACCATGGGGCGTCAATGCTGGCACGCACACTGCCCGGCCGGCAGCGGGCCTAATGTGCCGCCGTGCCCGCGGGTGGTATCCCCGGCGTCGAGATCCTCGATGCGGCTGACGCCGAGGCCCGCCAGCGCCGCGCCGCCGGCGCGCTCCTCGCCCGGGGCTGCACCCGGGGGGACCGGGTGGCCTTCGCCCTCGGCTCGTCGGCCGACCTGATCTGCGCCGTCCTCGGCGCTGCCCGGGTCGGGCTGATCCCGGTGCTGCTGAACGCCACGTTGACCGAGGCCGAACGCGAGCTCCTGGCCGCCGACGCCGACCCGCTCCTGCGCGTCTTCGACCGGGCCGCGCTGGCCGCCCTGTCCGACGGTCCGCCGGCGGAGCTCGCCCCCTACCCGCTGACCCGGCCCATGCACTACACCTCGGGCACCACCGGCCGACCCAAAGGGGTGACCACGGGCCTGTGGGACGAGGCGACCGCCCGGGCCGTGTTCGAGGACGAGGCCTCGGTGTGGCACTTCGACCGAGCCGACCTCCATCTCGTCTGCTCGCCGATGTACCACACGGTCTCCATCCGCTTTTCGGCCGGGACGCTGCTCTCGGGCGGGTCGCTGGCCATCCTGAACCGCTTCGACGCGGCCACCGCTCTGTGGGCGCTGCGCCGGCACCGCCCGACCACCGCCTTCCTGGTGCCGACCCACCTCCAACGCATCCTCCAGCTCGACGCGCTCGGGCCCGACGAACGCTTCGACTCCCTGCGCCTCCTCGTCCACGCCGGCGCGCCCTGCCCCGAGTCGGTCAAGCGGGCCACCATGGCCCGGGCCCGCCCCGGCGCGGTCTGGGAGTTCTACGGGTCGACGGAGGCCCAGTTCACCGTGTGCCCACCCGACGAGTGGCTCGAGCGCCCCGGGACGGTGGGCCGGGCCCGCCGCGGCCGCCGTCTCTCGATCGCGCCGCTCGAGCAGACCGGCGAGGCCGACCCGAGCGGCGCCGGCACCATCTGGTGCACCATGCCCGAGTTCGCCCGCTTCGCCTACTGGCACAACGACGAGGCCACGGCGCAGGCCTGGCGGGGCGACGCCTGCACCATCGGGGACCTGGGCACGCTGAGTGAGGACGGCTACCTCTACCTGACCGGCCGGCGCCACGACCTCATCATCAGCGGTGGGGTCAACGTGTACCCGGCCGAGGTGGAGAACGTCCTGGCCGCCGCCGAAGGCGTGGCCGAGGTGGCGGTGTTCGGCCTGCCCGACGAGGAGTGGGGCCAGCGCGTCTGCGCGGCGTACGTGGCCGAGGGGCCAGGAGCCGAAGGGGCCCTGCGGGCGGCCGCGTCGTCCGGCCTCGCCCCGTACAAGCGGCCCAAGACCTACGTCGCCGCCCCGGACCTGCCCCACACCGCGACGGGCAAGCTCATGCGCCGGGCCGTGCCCGAGCACCTGGGGCTGGTGACGAAACCGGCGTGACAACGGTGGTGGTGGCGGCGCCGGACTGTGTGCCGCAGCTGTAGGAAATCGGTGCCCGTGGGGGTAGCTTCGTTTCATGCCCTTCGCCACCATCAACCCCGCCACCGGCAAGACGGAGAAGGAATTCCCCTCGCTCACGCCCAGCGAGCTCGACGCGCTGGTCCAGCGCGCCGTCGACGCCTTCGGTCACTACCGGACCACCACCTACGCGGAGCGGTCCCGCCACCTGCTCACCGCGGCCGAGCTCCTCGAGGGGGAGGTGCCCGAGGTGGCCCGCATCCTGACCACCGAGATGGGCAAGACCTTCGCCGCGGCCAAGGCCGAGGTGTCCAAGTGCGCCATGGGCCTGCGCTGGTTCGCCGACAACGGCGAGCGCCTGCTGGCCGACGAGCCCATCACGACGACGGCGTCGAACTCGTACGTGCACTACCAGCCCCTCGGCCCCGTGCTCGCCGTCATGCCGTGGAACTTCCCGTTCTGGCAGGTGATCCGCTTCGCCGCCCCCGCCCTCATGGTGGGCAACGTCGGCCTGCTCAAGCACGCCTCGAACGTGCCCCAGACGGCGCTGGCCCTCGAGGACCTGTTCCGCCGGGCCGGCCTGCCCGACGGTGTCTTCACCAACCTCTTCCTCGACTCCAAGGACGTGGCCGCGCTCATCGACGACCCGCGCATCGCTGCCGTCACGCTCACCGGGAGCGAGCGCGCCGGCATGTCGGTGGCCGCCGCGGCGGGGCACGCGCTGAAGAAGAGCGTGCTCGAGCTCGGCGGCTCGGACCCCTACGTGGTGCTGCCCTCGGCCGACCTCGAGGCGTGCGTGCGCACCGCGGTGACCTCCCGGGTGCAGAACAACGGCCAGTCCTGCATTGCGGCCAAGCGCTTCATCGTGGTCGACGAGGTGCACGACGCGTTCCTCGAGCGCTTCACCGCGGCCATGGACGCGCTCGTCGTCGGTGACCCCTTCGATCCCGCCACCGACGTGGGTCCCATCGTGACCGAGACGCAGCGCAACGAGCTGGCCGACCAGGTGGAAGCGGCGCGCCGCCAGGGGGCCACGGTCC
The DNA here is from genome assembly GCA_963840435.1 of uncultured Acidimicrobiaceae bacterium. GTDB lineage: Bacteria > Actinomycetota > Acidimicrobiia > Acidimicrobiales > RAAP-2 > Bog-473. The sequence goes on from CAWIYY010000012.1 coordinate 461,645, forward strand.
ACCCCGGACCGAAGCTGCCCTCGGGTGACGGCTGGTGGTTCGCGCCCACCGTGCTGTCGGGCATCACGACGGACATGCCGGTGTCCCAGGTGGAGGTCTTCGGGCCCGTGGCCATGGTGCTGCGCGTGCCCGACCTCGACGCCGCGCTGACGGCGGCGAACGCCACCACGTTCGGGCTCGGTTCGAGCGTATGGACCAACGACGAGGAGGAGCGGCGGCGGTGCATCGAGGGGATCGAGGCCGGAGCCGTGTTCGTGAACGCCATGGTCGCCTCCATGCCCGAGCTGCCCTTCGGCGGCATCAAGCGCTCGGGCTTCGGCCGCGAGCTCTCCGAGGTCGGCCTCAAGGAGTTCGCCAACGTCAAGACGGTCTACATCGCCTAGACCTGCAGTCATCATGAGCGACCCGCTCACCTATCTCGACTACGCCGCCACCGCCCCGCTCCGGCCCGAGGTGGCCGAGGCCATGGCTGCCGTGCTGGCCGAGCCGCTCGGCAACCCGACGGGGAGCCATCCGGCCGCCCAGCGGGCCCGCCGCCTGCTCGAGGAGGCGCGGGACGAGGTCGCCGACTTCCTCGGCCGCCCGGCCGGAGAGATCGTGTTCACCTCGGGGGGTACCGAGTCGGCCAACCTGGCCGTGCTCGGCCCGGTCGAGGCGGCCCGGCGTGCCGGCGAGGAGTCGGTCGTCCTTTCTTCTGCCGTCGAGCATCCGGCGGTACGCGAGGCGTGCCGCGCCGCGGCCGCGCTCGGCGCGGACGTCCGCGAGCTCCCGGTCGACCGGGCCGGTCTGGTCGACCTCGACGCCCTGGCCCGCGCCCTCTCGTCGCGCATCACGCTGGTGGCCGTCATGGCGGCCAACAACGAGACCGGTGTGGTGCAACCGGTGCGCGCCGTGGCCGACGCGGTGCAGCAGCGCTCCCCCCGCGCCGTTGTCTTCGCCGACGCCGTCCAAGCTGCGCCATTTCTCGACCTGCGCGAGCTGTGTGCCGGGGTGGACCTGGTGTCGGTCAGCGCGCACAAGGTCGGCGGTCCGGTCGGGATGGGCGCGCTCGCCGTCGGGCCCCGGGTGTCCCTGGTGGCCCGCCAGCACGGGGGCGGGCAGGAGCGCGAGCGACGCAGCGGCACGCAGGACGTCGTCGGCGCGGTCGGCCTGGCCACCGCCCTGCGGCTGGCGGCGGCCGAGCGCGACACGGTGCGGGCGCTGGCCGAGCGGCGCGACCGGCTGGCCGGCGGACTGCTCGACGCCCTCCCCGAGGCGCGACGCACGGTCCCGGCCGGGGTCGACGTGCTCCCGGGGCACCTCCATCTCTGCCTCGAGGGCGTGGAGCGCGAGGAGCTCCTCGTGGCCCTCGGTGCGCAGGGTCTGTGCGTCTCGGGGGGTTCGTCGTGCGCCAGCGGCGCGCTCGAGCCGAGCCCGGTGCTGGCCGCCATGGGGGTGCCGGCCAACCTGGCCGAGGGCGCCATCCGCTTCTCCCTCGGGGCGCGGACCACCGACGAAGACGTCGAGCGCGCCCTGCAGATCGTGCCGGCGGCGGTCGCCTCGCTGCGCGTGCAGGCCTGACCACGGGTGGCACACTGGGGTCGTGCGAGTGCTTGTGGCCATGTCGGGGGGTGTCGATTCTTCGGTCGCGGCTGCCTTGCTGGTCGAGCGGGGTCATGACGTCGTCGGCGCCACCCTCAAACTCTGGGGCGGCCCATCCGATTCGGGGTGCTGCTCCGTGGCCGACGTGGAGGATGCCCGCCGGGTGGCCCAGCAGCTCGGGATCGAACACCACGTCTTCAACCTGACCGAGGAGTTCGACCGAGCGGTGGTGGCGCCCTACGTGGACGAGCACGCGCACGGTCGCACGCCGAACCCGTGCATCGAGTGCAACCGGACCATGAAGTTCGATCGGCTGCTGGCCCGCTCCGAACGGCTCGGTTTCGACCTGTTGGCCACCGGGCACCACGCCCGGGTGACCGGCGAGGGAGTGCGACGACTGCGCCGCGGTGCCGACGCCGCCAAGGACCAGTCCTACGTCCTCTCCATGCTGGGCCAGGAGGCCTTGGCCCGGGTGGTGTTCCCGGTGGGGGATCTGACCAAGGACGCGGTGCGGGCCGAGGCCCGGCGACTCGGCCTGCGCACAGCGGGCAAACCGGACAGCCAGGACGTCTGCTTCATCGGCAGCACCGAGGGCCGAGCCGGGTTCCTGGCCGAACGGCTGACGCTGCATGAAGCGGACGTCGTCGACGACCAGGGGCGGCCGGCGGGGTCGGTCGACGCCGTCGAGCTCGTGACGGTCGGGCAGCGGCGCGGGATGGGCCACGGCCACGACGGGACGCGTCGCTACGTCACCTCGGTCGACGTGGCGGCGCGCCGGGTCACCGTGGGCAGCGCGGCACAGGTGCTGCGCTCGTCGGTGCTGCTGCGCGAGCACTCCTTGACCTGGGTGGACCAGCCCCTGCCGGCCGGCGCGCCCGCCGTGGCCCAAGTGAGCGCGCACGGCCGACCGGTGCCCTGCACCGTGGCACGCGAGGGCGCCGGCGCCGCCGTCCATTTCGATTCGCCACAGCGGGCGGTGGCGCCCGGTCAGACGGTGGCCCTCTACGACGCCAGCGAGCCCGACGCCGTGATCGGCGCGGGCATCGCGGCCTGACCGTGGCCAAGGCGGACGGCAACGCCGTGCCGGCTGCTGCAGCCGGCCGGGCCGAGGAGCTGCGGGCGCAGATTCTGCACAACAACGAGCTGTACCACGTGCTCGACTCGCCCGAGATTCCCGACGCCGAGTACGACCTGCTGGTGTCGGAGCTGCGCCAGCTCGAGACGGACTATCCCGAGCTGGCCACACCCGACTCGCCGACGCAGACGGTCGGGGCCGCACCCTCGGGCCTCTTCGCGGAAGTACGGCACCGGGTCCCGATGATGAGTCTCGACAACGCGTTCGACGAGGCGGAGCTCATGGCGTGGTCCGAGCGCTTGCGCCGGCAGGCCCCGGATCTCGACCTGGCGACCTTGGCCTTCTCGAGCGAACCGAAGGTGGACGGCGTGGCGATGTCGCTGACGTACGAGCGCGGCCGGCTGGTGCAGGCGGCGACGCGGGGCGACGGCGTCACCGGCGAGGACGTCACCGCCAACGTCCGCACGGTGAAGGACGTGCCGGCGGCGCTGGCCAAGGCCGGTGGCCCCTACCCCGAGGTGCTCGAGGTGCGCGGCGAGATCTACATGCCGGTGGCGGAGTTCGAGGCGATGAACAAGCGGCAGGCCGAGCTGGGGGAGCGGCTCTTCGTCAACCCGCGCAACTCGGCCGCCGGTGCGCTGCGCCAGAAGGATCCGCGGGTCACCGCGCAGCGCCCGCTGCACTTCTGGGCCTACCAGGCGGGCACGGTGGAGGGCGCGCCGGCCAAGGCCCACTGGCCGGCCGCGACCCAGACCGCGACCCTGGCCCAGCTGAAGAAGGCCGGCTTCCCGGTCAGCCCCGACGCCCGCCAGGTCACCGGCATGGCGGCGGTGGTGGTCCGGAGCGAGGAGCTGGCCGCAGAGCGCCACGACCTGGCCTACGAGATCGACGGCGTGGTGACCAAGGTCGACGAGCTGGCCCTGCATCAGGTCTTGGGGGCCACGTCGCGCGCGCCGCGCTGGGCCATCGCCTTCAAGTTCCCACCTGAGGAACGCACCACGAGGCTGCTCGACATCATGGTCTCCATCGGCCGCACCGGCCGGGCCACCCCCTTCGCCCGCCTCGAGCCCGTCTTCGTCGGTGGCTCGACGGTCGGGGTGGCCACGCTGCACAACCAGGACCAGGTGGCGGCGAAGGACGTGCGGCCGGGCGATCTGGTGATCGTGCGCAAGGCGGGAGACGTCATCCCCGAGGTGGTGGGTCCGGTGCGCGAGGGACCCGGCGTGCCGGCCCGGCGCAAGCCGAAGTGGAAGTTCCCGACGAAGTGCCCGGCCTGTGGCGAGCCGCTCGTGCGACTGCCGGGCGAGAGCGACACGTACTGCACGAACATCGACTGTCCCGCGCAACGGGTCCAGCGCATCGCCCACTACGCGTCGCGTGGGGCAATGGACATCGAACACCTCGGCGAGGAACGGGTGCTGCAACTCGTGGCGGCGGGGCTGGTCAACGACGCGGCGGACCTCTACCACCTGACGGTCGAGCAGCTGGTCGAGCTCGATCGCTTCGCTGCGGTGTCGGCCGGCAACCTGGTCGCCGCCATCGAGGCCTCGAAGAGGCAGCCGCTCAGCCGCCTGCTGGTGGCGCTGGGCATCCGTCACGTCGGGCCGACCGGAGCCCGGGCCGTCGCCCGCGCCTTCGGAACGCTCGAGGCCATCGAAGAGGCCACCGTCGAGCAACTGTCCGCAGTGGACGGCGTGGGCGGGGTCATCGCAGCCAGCCTGGCCGAGTTCCTCGGGGCCGAGACCAACGCGTCGGTGGTCAGCCGCCTCCGGGCAGCTGGGGTCAGCACGGAGGAGCCGGGGGCCGCCGGGGTGTCGGCCGGCGGGGAAGGGGCGGCGGCTGTGCTGCCCCAGACGCTGGCCGGCAAGACGGTGGTGGTGACCGGCGCCGTGCCGGGATACACCCGCGAGGGCGCCGAAGAGGCCATCATGGCCCGCGGCGGGAAGTCACCCGGGAGCGTGTCCAAGAAGACGTATGTGCTCGTCGTCGGCGATGCGCCCGGCGCCAGCAAGACGAAGAAGGCGGAGGAGCTCGGCGTCCCGACGATGGACGCGCCGGGATTCGACGTCCTGTTGGAGACGGGCGAGCTCCCGGGGTGAGATGACGGTGCAGGTGAGGAGGCGTCCACCGGCGATGCCTGCGGGATCGGTAGCGTAGGGCCTGCCCGATGCCCCTGATATCTGACTCCATCGGCCGGGTCCTTGGGAAGCGGTACCGGCTGCTCTCCGCACTGGGCACCGGCGCTTCCGCCCACGTCTATCTGGCGGAGGACGTGTCGTTGCAGCGCCATGTCGCCGTCAAGGTGCTGCAACCGGGCTTTGCCACCGACGAGTCGTTCCTCAAGCGCTTCCGGGCCGAGGCGCGCTCGGTGGCTTCGCTCAACCACCCGCACGTGCTCCGCGTGTTCGACTGGGGCGACGACGCCGACGGGCCCTACCTCGTTCTGGAGTATCTCGGCGGGGGCTCGCTGCGCGACCTGCTCGACCGCGGCGTGCGGCTCTCCCATTCGCAGGCGGCCTCGCTCGGCACCGAGGTGGCCCAGGGCCTGGCCTACGCCCACGTGCGCGGCCTGGTGCACCGGGACATCAAGCCGGCCAATCTTCTCTTCGACGAGGAGGGCCGGGTGCGGGTGGCCGACTTCGGCGTGGCCCGGGCGCTGGCCGAGGCGGCCTGGACCGAGCCGGCCGGAGCCATGGTCGGCACGGCCCGCTACATCTCGCCCGAGGCGGCCGAGGGCAAGACGGTCGACGGCCGGGCCGACGTGTACTCACTGGCCCTCGTCCTCTACGAGGCGGTGACGGGCACGGTGCCTTTCGTCACCGACACCACGATGGGAACGTTGGCCGCCCGCATCGGCCAGCCGTTGCCCCACCACGCGGACCTCGGCCCGCTCGACGACGTCCTGGCCCGCGCCGCGGCGCCCGAGGTGTCGTCCCGACTGGACGCAGCGGGCCTGGCCGCCCGCCTCGGCGCGCTGGCCGCCGCCCTCCCCACACCGGCACCGCTGCCCCTCGTCGTGCCCGACATCGTCGCGGCCACGCCGATCAAGGGGTTCCGGGCCCCCGGGGTGACCGAGCTGACCGACCAGCCCCAGTCCTCGACGGTGGTGGTCCCGGCGGCCGCCGCGGCACCGGTCGGCACCAGGGCCGGGCCGGGGGAGATCTTCGACGCCGAGCCGAGTGGCAACGGTTCGTCGGGCCGCCACCACCCGGGTGGCGCCGGCGCCACATCGGCGGGCCGCTCACGCAAGAGGACGTGGTGGATCGTGGCCGCGGTGGCTGCGCTCGTACTGGTCGGCGGCGGACTGGCCGTCGCCTTCGGGACCCAGCTCTTCACGGCCTCGCACCCGACACCCACCCTGGTCGACCTGCCCTTGGCCAAGGCGCAGGCGGCCGCGTCCAAGGTGCACATGACCCTCAAGGAGGGGGCACCGACGAAGTCGATCGCCATCGGCGCCGGGTCGGTGGTCGTCCAGAGCCCCAAGCCCGGCACGAGCCTCAAGGAGGGTTCGACCATCACCGTGTCGCTCTCCGACGGCCCACCCAACGTTGCCGTTCCCAACCTGGCCAACATGACGTGCGCCCAGGCGGCGGCCGCACTCGTGACGGTCCACCTCAACGCCAACTGCACCCCAGGGGCCTACGACAACAACGTCGCCGCGACCATCATCATCTCGTGGTCGGTCGGCACCGCGCAGAACCCGACGGCAGCGCCCTACGGGAGCACCATCACCATCGTGCCCTCGCTCGGCCACCAGCCGGCCACGGTGCCCGACATCCCCACCACCTACACCTTCGCCCAGGCCCAGGCGGCACTCCAGGCGGTGGGGCTCACGGCAACGCAGGCTCCCGCCGCCTCGACCACGATTGCGAACGGCAACGTGATCTCGACGACGCCGGCCAGCGGGGCGTCGGCTCCCTACGGCTCGGCCGTGACCGTGGCCGTGTCCACCGGGCCACCGACGGTCCAGGTGCCCAACGTGAACGGCGACACGGTGGACCAGGCGGACAGCGCGCTCAGCGCGGTGGGCCTGGTCGCGTCCGGCGTGTCGGGGAACCCGCAGAACAACGTGGTCGGCACCCAGCCCTCCATCGGCTCGACGGTGGACACGGGTTCGTCCGTCCAGCTCTTCACCCATTAGCGCGTCCGGTGGCGCTCCCCTTCGACCCGAGCTGTGACCTTTGCGAGGCGGCGCGCCTCTCGGAATGGCACCACGAGGACGACGTGTGCTGGGTGGCCGACTGCGAGGTGTGCGGGGTGCCCATGGTGGTGTGGCGTCAGCACGGTCCGACTCCGCCCGAGAGCGACGTCGAGCACATGTTGAGCCAGTTGAGCCGTGTGGCAGACGCCCGCTTCGGGCCGGGCGGGTGGTCGATCGACCGGGTCATGCGCCAGATCCCGAATCATTTTCACGCGCACGGGCGCGACCCGCACTGGTGGTCACGACTGCGAGGTCTCTGAGGAAGCCCTGAAATTGGGCGCCGGTAGGGTGTCCGATCGTGGAGGCGACCCCGGTCGAGCCGGCCGATGCTCTGCTCGACCCGTCGCACGATCCCGGTGGCGGCGCCATGGGCACGCTGGGGGACGGATCGGTCGAGACCAACTGGTTCGTCCTGCTCCAGCGCCGGGTGTCGGCCCGCGCGGTGCGCAGCCCGCGCTACCAGTGGTGGGCTCTGGTGGCGCTGTTGGCGGGGTTGCTGGCGCTCAACATCACCTTCACCGTCTTCGTGGTGGCCCTACCGACGGTCAAGGCGGACTTCCACACCAACCTCTCGGTGCTGGCCTGGGTGTCGACCGGACCGTTGTTGGCCTTCGGCGTGGCCGCGCCCTTCTTCGGCAAGGTGGGCGACCTCTTCGGACACCGACGTCTCTACCAGTTCGGGTTGCTCGGAGCCATGGTCAGCGCGGTCCTCACGGCGTTGGCACCCAGTGTGGGACTGCTCCTCTTCGCCCGGGCTCTCGACGGGGTGCAGGGTGCGGCGACGGGCACCGCGTCGATGGCGATCATCCTCGAGCTCTTCAACCGCGAGGACCGGGTCAAGGCGCTGGGCTGGTGGTCGCTGGTCGGGGCGGGAGGCCCGGTGCTCGGGGTGACACTGGGCTCGCCGGTGATCCAGTACTTCGGATGGCGCACCCTCTTCTGGGGTCAGCTCGTCCTGCTGGTCATCGCGTCGGTGGTGGTGGCCTTTCTGCTGCCCTCGGGGCGGCGCCATCCGCGGCCCGCCGAGGAGGGGGACGAGAGGGGCCGGCGTTCGAACGTCTGGGCGGGCATGGACTGGGTGGGCAGCTGGAGCCTGGCCGGGGCGGTGACCGCAGGGATGCTGGTGCTCAGCATCGGGCCGGTCGTGGGCTGGAACTCGGCTGCGGTGTATGTGGCCGGCGTCGCGGCCGTGATGCTCGGCGCCCTCTTCGTGTGGCGGGAGACCACCTTCGCCACGCCGCTCGTACCGACGAAGTATTGGCGCCGTCGCAACTTCATGTTCCCGATGGCGACCAAGAGCTTCACGAGTTTCGCCTACTTCGGGGGCTTCTTCCTCTTCCCGCTGCTCATGGAAGAGGTCTACGGCTACAGCGTGTCGCAGGTGGGCTTCATCTCGGTGGCCCGGCCGCTCCTGTTCGCCGTCAGCGCGCCGATCGCCGGGTACATGACCGTGCGCACGGGGGAGCGCACGGCAACGCTGATCGGCACCGGGTCCCTGTTCGTCTCCATGGTGCTCTTCGCCACCCTGCGTCCCTCGGCCGGACTGTTGGTCGTCCTGGTGGCCCTCGCCCTGTCCGGTCTCGGCATGGGGGTCTCCCAGCCAGCCACCTCGTCGACCATGTCGAACGAGCTCGAGGAGTCCGAGTACGGCGTGATGAGCGCGGCCCAGCTCCTGGCCACCCAGGTCGGGGAGGTGGCGGGCATCCAGGCCGTGCTCACCATTCAGGAGTCGATCGCCAAGAGCTCGGGCCTGGGCTCGGTGCACCAGAGCACCGCGCTGCTGCACAGCTTCAGCGTGCCCTTCTGGGTCGGCGCGTTCGTCGCCGCGCTGGCCGTCGTGAGCGCGCTGTTCATCCGCTCCTTGCCGCGCTCGGCCCGAGCGGCCCAGCTGGCACCGGACGCGGTCTGACGCGTCGGGCCGAGGCGGGTTACTCGGTGATGTCGCGCAGGCGCTGAGCGAGCTCGGCCGCGTTGGGGTCGGCCGCCGCCGGACTGGCCGTGAGCGCCATCAGCTTGGCCATGTCGCCTTCGACGCGGACCTTCCCCTGCATGAAGGCCTGCATGCCGGCCTGCGCGTTGCCCTCGATGAGGATCTGCTTCGCAGTGTCGTAGTCCACGGTCACCTGGAGGTCCTGGGTCTCGAGGTGACCGGTGTCCAGCTCCAGCTCGCCGCTCGACGTGTCCAGGTGGGCCAGGATGTCCTTGTCGGAGAACGGAACCTGCGTCACGACGAGGTTCATGCGCACGACGTGGGGGACCGGGGGCGTCTTGCCCTGGTACTCGGCGCGGATGGTGCGCGCCTCGTCCAGCCACTCGTCGCTGAGGAACGGGTACGGCATGCCTTGCTCCTTTTCGTGGTCTGGCTCAGGGTCCAGGACCCCGCCCCGGAACCAACCTGGCGCCGGAACCCTAGTCGCGGCACCGGTAGGCTGCCCCTCCGTGAGCGCTCCTGTCATCGCTGGTGCCGAGCCCTATTCCGCGTCGGGAGACAACCGGGGCGCGCTGGTGTTGCACGGGTTCACGGGCAATCCCCAGTCCATGCGCGGACTGGCCGTGGCGCTGGCCGATGCCGGCTTCACGGTGGAGATGCCGTTGCTCCCCGGACACGGGACGGCGGTCGAGGACATGCTGGAGACGCGGTGGAAGGACTGGTCGCAGGCGGCCGAGCGGGCCTACACCGACCTGGCGGCCCGGACCGACGCCGTCGTGGTCGTGGGCCTGTCCATGGGCGGCTCGCTCAGCGTGTGGCTGGCCGAGCACCATCCCGAGATCGCCGCGCTGAGCCTGGTGAATCCGCTGCTCGTGCCGGCCGACGAGGACACCCTGGCCTTCATTCAGGCGATGATCGACGCGGGGGACACGGTGGCGCCGGGCATCGGCTCGGACATCGCGCTCGAGGGGGCGGTGGAATCGGCCTACCCGGGACTGCCGTTGCAGGCCGCCCTCTCCCTGTTCGAGGGGGTGGCGAGGTCGAGGCGCTCCTGGACCGGGTCGCCTGTCCCGTGCTCCTCTTCACCAGCACGCAGGACCACGTCGTCGACCCCAAGTCCAGCGCGCTCCTCATGGAGAAGGCCAAAGGTCCCGTCGACCAGGTCGTCCTGGCGCGCAGCTACCACGTGGCCACACTCGACTACGACAAGGACGAGATCGAGAGGCGCACCGTGGAGTTCCTCACGGGCGTGCTCGCCCCGCCATCATGACGGAGGGCGGGGGACCGGTCCCGCTGAGCCGGGAGGACGTCCTGCACGTGGCCGGCTTGGCCCGACTGGAGCTCAGCGCGGAGGAGGTCGAGCTCTTCACGGCCCAGCTGCGCACCGTGCTCGAGCACGCGCGCGACGTGGCCGCGCTCGACCTCTCTCACCTCGAACCCTCGTCCCACCCGATCGCCTTGCGCAACGTGTTGCGGGCGGACGAGCCCCGCCCCAGCCTGGACCGGGTCGAGGTGCTCGCCGCGGCCCCGGCGGTCGAGGACGACCGCTTCCGGGTGCCGCGGATCGGGAGCGAAGCGCCGTGAGCGCGGGCGCGCTCGAGCTGGCGTCCGACGTGCGGGAGGGCCGGCGCTCGGCCCGCGAGGTCGTGCAGCAGGCGTTGGACGCGGTGGCGGCTCGCAACGGCGAGCTCAATGCCTTCCTGACCGTACTGACCGACGACGCGTTGGCCCGGGCCGACGAGGTGGACGCCGCGGTGGCGGCCGGGCGCGATCCGGGCCCCCTGGCGGGTGTGCCGGTGGCGCTGAAGGACAACCTGTGCACCCGGGGCAGCGCGACCACCTGCGCCTCGCGCATCCTCGAAGGCTGGCGCCCGCCCTACGACGCCACGGTGGTGACAGCCCTGCGCAGTGCGGGAGCGGTGGCGCTGGGCAAGACCAACATGGACGAGTTCGCCATGGGCAGCTCGACGGAGAACTCGGCCTTCGGGCCGACGCGCAACCCGCGCCACACCGGCAAGGTGCCGGGCGGCAGCAGCGGTGGCTCAGCGGCCGCTGTGGCAGCAGGGTTCACACCGTTGGGCCTGGGCTCGGACACCGGCGGATCGATCCGCCAGCCGGCCGCCCTGTGTGGGGTCGTCGGGATGAAGCCGACCTACGGCCGGGTGTCGCGCTTCGGGTTGGTCGCCTTCGCCAGCTCGCTGGACCAGATCGGGCCGTTCGCCAACACGGTGGAGGACGCCGCACTGCTCTTCGACGTCCTGGCCGGTCACGATCCGCTCGACAGCACGTCGTTGGCCTCGACACCCGAGCCCGCCCTGGCCCAGGTGCACGACGGTGCGGAGGGAGTGCGGGTCGCACTGTGCCGCGACCTGGTGGAGGGGTGCGCGCCCGACGTGGTGGCCCGGGTGGAGGAGGCGGCCGAGGTGCTGACCCGAGCCGGGGCCAAGGTGGAGGAGATCTCCATTCCCGAGTTCGGCTACGGCCTGTCGGCCTACTACCTCATCGCCCCGGCCGAGGCCTCGTCCAACCTCGCCCGGTACGACGGTGTGCGCTACGGGCTGCGGGTGGATGGCGACGACGTGGCGGCCATGAACACGGCCACCCGCACGGCCGGCTTCGGCGCCGAGGTCAAGCGGCGCATCATGCTCGGGACCTACGCCCTTTCCGCCGGCTACTACGACGCGTACTACGCCCAGGCGCAGCGAGTGCGCACCCTGGTGATGCAGGCCTTCGACCGGGCGTACGAGACGTTCGACGTACTGCTCGGGGCCACCGCGCCCACGACCGCGTTCGACCTGGGGGCGAAGGTGGACGACCCCATGGCCATGTACATGAACGACGTCTGCACCATCCCGTCCAACCTGTCGGGGCATCCCGCGCTGTCGGTCCCGTTCGGCACGGGGGACGACGGCCTGCCCGTCGGAGTCCAGGTGTTGGCGCCGGCCCTGGGCGAAGCCCTCATGTTCCGGGTGGCCCGTGTGGTGGAGGCCGGCGCGCCGGAAGCGGCGTCGTGAGCGAGTGGGAGATGGTGGTCGGACTCGAGGTCCACTGCGAGCTGGCGACGACCACCAAGCTGTTCTGTGGCTGTCGCAACGCGTTCGGCGACGAGCCCAACGTCAACATCTGCCCGACCTGCCTCGGTTTGCCCGGGGCGCTGCCCGTGCTCAACGAGCAGGCCGTCGAGCTGGCCATGCGGATCGGCCAGGCCCTCCACAGCGACATCCGGCCCTCGACCTTCGCCCGCAAGAACTACTTCTACCCGGACCAGGCCAAGGACTACCAGATCAGCCAGTACGACCTGCCGCTGAACTCGGGCGGGTGGCTCGAGCTGCCCGACGGCAGCCGGGTGGGGGTGACCCGGGCCCACATGGAGGAGGACACGGGCAAGCTGACCCACGTCGGCGCGAGCGGGCGCATCAACGCGGCCGACCACGCGCTGGTCGACTACAACCGCTCGGGCGTGCCGCTGGTCGAGATCGTGAGCGAGCCCGACATCCGCTCCTCCGCCCAGGCCCGGGCCTACGCGTCGGAGCTGCGCGGCATCCTCGTGGCCACCGGCGCGTCGGACGGCCGCATGGAGGAGGGCTCCATGCGGGTCGATGCCAACGTCTCGGTCCGGCCGGTCGGCAGTGCCGAGTTCGGGACGCGCTGTGAGATCAAGAACCTGAACTCGTTGCGCTCGCTCGTGCGGGCCATCGAGTACGAGGCGGCGCGGCAGATCTCGCTGCTCGAGTCGGGCGGACGGGTCGTGCAGGAGACGCGGCACTGGGACGAGTCGGGCGGACGGACCGAGTCGATGCGCTCCAAGGAGGAGGCCAACGACTACCGCTACTTCCCCGAGCCCGACCTGGTGCCGCTGGCACCGAGCGACGGCTGGCGCGAGCAGGTCCGCCGCGGCCTGGGTCCGATGCCGGCGGACCGCCGGGCCGGGCTGGCCGCCGCACTCGGGGGTGAGCCCAGCGAGGCCGAGATCGACCAGATCCGCGCCGTGGTCGACCTCGGACTCGACGACCTGGTCGAGCGCGGCGGTGGCGGCCGGGGCGCCCACCGCCCTGGCTCTGGCCCGGACGGCCAACGAGGTGGCGGCCCAGAGTGAGGTGGCCACGGGGCTGACGGCCGAGTCGTTCGCCGCCTTGCTGGCCATGGAAGCCGGGGGCCAGCTCTCGGCGACCCAGTCCAAGACCGTCCTGGGCGCCCTGCTCGAGAGGGGCGGCGATCCGGCGGCTCTGGCCAAGGAGATGGGCTTCGAGGCGCTCGGTTCGGACACACTGTCGGCCGTCCTCGACGAGGTCATCGCCGCTCATCCCGACGAATGGGCGCGCTACGTGGCCGGCGAGGACAAGATGACCGGCGTCTTCACCGGCGCGGTCATGAAGGCGACGTCGGGCAAGGCGAACGGCAAAGAGGTGGCGGCGGAGCTGCGCCGCCGCCGGGGTTAGTCCATCGGGCCGAAGAGGTAGGCATCCAAGGTGGGCCCGGCCCAAGCGGCGATCTCGGCCAGCTCCGCGGTCGAGACCGGCGGGATGCGCAAGATGTACCGGGTGAGCGCCAGACCCATCAGCTGGGACGAGACGAGCGAGCGGCGCCGGCGGGTCATGGCGTCGGCCTCGCCGGCCTTCACCGGGCTGCCGCTCCAGACGCGATCGGCCACGAACTCACGCATGGCGTCGGCCACGCTGACCGAGGTGGCCATGGCGGCCACGCACGACGCAAAGGACGAGGCCGACCCCTCGGCCGCGTCCCACATGGCGAGGAAGCCCAGCACGATCGCGGCGCCCAGCGATCCGTTCAGGCCGCCTTCGGGCACGTGCTGGCTCACCTGGGCCGGGTCGAAGGGGAGCGCCATGGCGGCCACGAAGAGGCTGGCCTTGCCGTCGAAGTAGTGGTGGACGAGGGCCGGGTCGACTGCGGCCTCGCGGGCGACGGCGCGCAGGCTCGCGCCGTCGTATCCCTTGGCCGCAAAGACGCGTTTGGCCGCCTCGACGATCTCGCCCCGCGTGTCAGCGTTGCCCGGCCGGCGTCCGGCGGCGGCCGCGCTCACCCGGGCCAGCCCGGAAAATGACAGGTCACGGGGTATTCACCAGCGCCGAATTCTATGTTAAAACTCACCAGTGATGAATCATACGGCGGTGCGCAACGGGGACGGGCCGACGGCGGGGGCGCAGGCGCCAACGTCGGTCCTCGGTCGGCTGGCCGGAGCCTGCTACGACCGCCGGCGCACGGTCCTCGTGCTCTGGATCCTGGCCATCATCGCCATCACCGTGCTGGCCCAGGTCGTGGGCACTCACTTCGAGAACAAGTTCACCGCCGGCAACACGCCGTCCCAGCAGGCGCAGAACATCCTGGCCTCCCGGTTCCCGGCGCAGTCGGGGGACACGGCCGACATCGTCTTCCACACGGCGACGCCCATCCCCGACAACCAGGCCGCCATTGCCGCGGTCGTGGCCCGGGTGCGTCCGCTGCCCTACGTGCGCCGCGTGACCAGCCCCTTCTCCGCCGCCGGCGCGCACCAGATCGCCCCGCACGGCAACATCGCCTTTGCCCAGGTCCAGTTCAGCACCGACACCGCGGACATCCCGACCGGCGCGATCACGAAGGTCGTCAACGTGGCCCAGTCCGGGGCGCACGCGGGGTTCGCGGTCGAGCTCGGCGGCAACCCGATCTCTTCGGCGGTCACGGCGGCGCCGGGCCCGAGCGAGGGCATCGGCATCACGGCCGCCATCCTCATCATGCTGCTGGCCTTCGGGTCCGTGGTCGCCATGGGCCTGCCCCTCATCACCGCGCTGGCCGGATTGGGGGCCGGCATAGCGCTCCTCGAGCTGCTCACCCACGTCTTCGTCGTGCCGAACTTCTCTCCGGAGATGGCCGCCATGATCGGTATCGGTGTCGGCATCGACTACGCGCTGTTCATCGTGACCCGATACCGGCAGGGCATCTTCGAGGGTCGGGATCCACGCGACGCGGTAGTCACGGCACACATGACGGCCGGCCGTTCCGTGCTCTTCGCGGGCACCACGGTCGTGATCTCGCTCTTCGGCCTCTACCTGATCGGGCAGGCCTACATGATCGGTCTGGCCACGGCCTGCATCGCCGCCGTGCTGATGGTGCTGTGCGCCGCCCTGACCCTGCTCCCCGCCATGCTCGGCTTCGCCGGCAACGCCATCGACAAGCTGCACCTGCCCGGCCTGCTCCAGAGCGGTGGGCCGCCACCCGAGAACGGTTTCTGGCACCGCTGGAGCCGCTTCGTGCAGCGACGGGCCTGGTTGACCGGCACCGTGGCCGTCCTCATCCTGATCGCGCTCGCGCTCCCGATGTTCAGCATGCGGCTGGCCTTCACCGACGCCGGGAACGACCCCACGTCGCTGACCACCAGGCAGGCCTACGACCTGCTGGCCCAGGGCTTCGGGCCCGGGTTCAACGGTCCCTTGATCGTGGCGGCCGACATGCACGGCCCCGGTGACGTGGACACCATGAACCACCTGCAGCAGGCGATCGCCGCCCACCACGACGGCGTCGCCTTCGTCACCCCGGTGCAGTTCAACGCGACGGACACCGGAGGGCTGATCGTCGTGTACCCCACGACCTCGCCGCAGTCGGCCCAGACCGCGCAGCTCGTGCAGACCTTGCGCAACGACGTGATCCCGGCTGCGACGGCGTCGAGCGGCGTCAACGCACAGGTGGGTGGAGAGACGGCCGCCGGCATCGACGCCGCCAACTTCTTGGGCCACCGGCTCTTCGTGGTGATCGGTGCCGTCCTGATCCTGTCGTTCCTGCTCCTGATGGTGGTGTTCCGTTCCCTCGTGCTGCCGCTCAAGGCGGTGGTGATGAACCTGCTCAGCGTCGGCGCGGCCTACGGGGTCATGGTGGCCGTCTTCCAGTGGGGCTGGGCGGGCAGCATCATCGGCATCGGCGAGAAGGGTCCCATCGACCCGTGGATCCCGGTCGCCCTCTTCGTGGTGCTGTTCGGCCTGTCCATGGACTACGAAGTGTTCCTCTTGTCGCGGATCCGCGAGGAGTGGTTGCGCACCCGTGACAACTCGACGGCGGTGGCCGACGGGCTGGCCATCACCGGGCGCATCATCACCGCCGCCGCGGCCATCATGTTCTGCGTCTTCGCGTCCTTCGTCATCAAGGACCCGCTGCACATCCTCAAGGTCTTCGGCCTGGGCCTGGCCACCGCCGTCCTGGTCGACGCCACGCTCGTGCGTATGGTGCTCGTCCCCTCGATCATGGAGCTGCTCGGACCGGTCAACTGGTGGATGCCGCGCTGGATGGACCGCTCCATCCCGACCATCGGCGTCGAGGTCACGCCGAGCGCGCCGCCCGCACCCGCTCCAGTACCGGCACCCGTCCCCGCCTGAGCCAACACGGGCCGGCCGTATGCTTGGCCCCCATGCAAACGGAGCGGAGCGAGGGCAGCGGGGCGGAAGCGACGGCCACATTCGTCTCCATCAACCCCGGGCGCGACGTGCAGCGGGTCGGCACGGCTGCATTCCTCGGGCAGGACGTCTCGAAGATCCATGACCCGGTCTGGGCGGTCATCGGCAATCTCGGCGACAGCCAGTGCTACCTCGGCGTGCCGGCCAAGGTGCAGGTCGTCCAGGACGCCCTGTCCCGGCGCATCGAGCGGGACGACCTCCCGGTGCGGCTGATCCCTCCGGCCTTCACCCTCGGGGTGTCCGACGGCCAGCTCAACGGCACCCCGCAGATGCGATTCTCCCTGGTCGGACGCGAGCTCGTGCACGACGTGGCCGACGTGCACCTGGCAGCGAACAGCGTCGCCGGCCTGGTCGCCGTCGTGGCCTGTGACAAGCCCCCGGTCGGGACGGTGGCCGCCGTGCTGGAGAACAACACGCCGGCCGTCATCCTCTCCGACGGCCCGATCAGGCCCGGGATCGACCCCGCGACGGGAGCCCGCATCGATCTCGTGTCCGCCTTCCAGGCGGCAGACCAGGACGACGAGGTCCGCGCCCGCTACGCGCTGCACGCCTGCCCCGGCCAGGGCAGCTGCGGAGGCATGTTCACCTACAACACGATGCAGACGTTCATCGCGCTGCTCGGACTCGAGCCGCTGCACATGGTGTCCCCGGCCTCGGACGACCCGCGGCGGCTGACGGAGTTCCCGGATCAGGTGGTCGACTGCCTGCTGGCGATGGCGAGACGCGGCATCCGGCCGCGCGACATCGTGACGCCCGCCTCGCTGCGCAACGCGATGACCGTGGCCATCGCCATGGGCGGCTCGACCAACGTGCTCCTGCACAGCGTGGAGATCGCCCGCGCCGCGGGCATCGACCTCTGGGACAACGTGCTCAGCCAGGAGGACTTCAACCAGCTGTCGCGCCGGGTGCCGGTCCTGGTCAACATGCGCCCCTTCGGCGACTACTCCATGGTGGATGTGGACGCCAAGGGCGGCCTGCAGGTGATTGTGCGTGAGCTCCTCGAGGCCGGCTTCCTCGAGGGTGGGGCGATGACGTGCACCGGAGAGACGCTGGCCGAGCAGGTGGCCCGGCTGGCCCCGCCCCCTCCGGACAACGACGTGATCTACCCGGTCGCCAAGCCGTTCAAGGACACGGGCGGACTGCGCCTGCTCCGGGGCAACCTGGCCCCCGAGGGCGGCGCCATCCTCAAGATCGCCGGCGTCGAAGGTGGCATCAGGAACGGCGCCTTCACCGGCCGGGCCCGCGTGTTCAACGGCGAGCGTTCCCTGATCGAGGCGCTCGACCGGCACCCTGACAGCTTCGAGGACAACGACATGGTCGTCATCCGCTACGAGGGACCCCGTGGTGCCCCGGGAATGCCCGAGCTCCTCGACCCCACCTCGCGCATCACGGCGCTCTGCCGCCAGCGCCAGATCACCATCGCCCTGATGACCGACGCCCGTTTCTCGGGAGGTTCGGTCGGCCTGGTCATCGGTCACGTCGCGCCGGAGGCACTCCTGGGCGGACCGATCGCGCTGGTCGAGGACGGCGACACCATCGTCGTCGACCTGAGCACGGACCGCCTCGACTGCGTCGAGCTGAGCGACCCCGACCGCTCCGAACGCCGCCGGGCCGCCTGGCGTGCGGCGGCGGAGGGGAACGGCGGCCTCCATCCGGACGTGACGCCGGTGACCGACCGCGTCCTGGCCCGGATGCGGGCCACCGCGCTGCCCGCCCTCCTCGGTGGTGGCATGGCCACGCCGCTGCCGAGCTGAGAGGCCCTCACCCGGCACGAGCGAGCACGGGCCGGGCCCGGCAGACGAGGCGGCAGCCCGCCGGGAACAGGCGGGGTTGTCCCAAGGCGGCGGTCATGGCAGAATGGACGCGTGATGCAGGAGCGCAGCGCCCGTCCCGAGATTCTGGTACTCGTAACGTAGGCGCGCGCCCACAGCACAATGCGCGCCTACCGACCTCCCGCTTCCGGGGGGTCGTTTCAATTTCCGGCCCGAATCGACCGACAACCCGGCCACCACGCAACAGGGGAGCACCAATGAAGCTGACAGGAGCACAGGCCCTCATCAAGAGCCTCGAGATGCAGGGCGTCGACGTCATGTTCGGCCTGCCCGGCGGCGCCATCCTGCCGGTCTACGACCCGATCATCGACTCGTCGATCCGCCACATCCTGGTCCGTCACGAGCAGGGCGCCGGGCACATGGCCGAGGGGTACGCCATGGTGACCGGACGTCCCGGGGTGGCCATGGTGACCAGCGGGCCCGGCGCCACCAACATCGTGACGCCGCTGGCCAACGCCTACATGGACTCGACCCCACTGGTCGTCGTGTCGGGCCAGGTGGCCACGGCGGCCATCGGCACCGATGCCTTCCAGGAGTGCGACATCACCGGCGTCACCATGGGCATCACGAAGCACAACTGGTTGATCAAGGACGCCGACGACATCCCGCGGGTGGTGGCGGCCGCCTTCCACGTGGCTACCACCGGACGGCCCGGCCCTGTCCTGATCGACCTGCCCAAGGACATCTCGAACGCGACCATGGAGTGGTATTGGCCCTCCTCGGTCGACGAGCTCGACCTGCCGGGCTATCACCCGGTGACCTTCGGTGACCCCGTGCTGGTGCGCCAGGCGGCGGAGCTGATCGCCTCGGCGCACCGCCCAGTCCTCTACGTCGGCGGCGGCGTCCTCAAGGCGCGCGCGGCAGAGCAGCTGCGCACCCTGGCCGAGCGCACCGGCATCCCGGTCGTGACGACGCTCATGGCCCGGGGCGCGTTCCCGGACTCGCACCCCCAGGCGCTGGGCATGCCCGGGATGCACGGGCACTACACGGCGGTGACCGCGCTGCAGAAGAGCGACCTGCTGGTCAGCCTGGGGGCACGCTTCGACGACCGGGTCACCGGCAAGATCAGCGCGTTCGCCCCCGAGGCCAAGGTCATCCACGTCGACATCGATCCGGCCGAGCTGGGCAAGGTCCGGGTCCCCGACGTGGGCATCGCCGGCGACTGCCGTCTGGTGATTCAGGAGTTGCTCCTGGCCATGGACGCCCGCGCCGACGCGCCGCTGGTGCAGGACCTGGCTCCGTGGTGGCGTCAGATCCGGGCCTGGCAGGAGCGCTTCCCGCTCTACTACTCCGAATCCGACGGCGGCGCGATCAAGCCGCAGAACGTGGTGGAGCAGCTGCGCGACGCCGCGCCCGAGGACACCGTCGTGGTGGCCGGGGTGGGACAGCACCAGATGTGGGCCTCCCAGTACTGGAACTTCAACCACCCCTACACGTGGGTCAACTCGGGTGGCGCGGGCACCATGGGCTTCGCGGTGCCGGCCGCCATCGGAGCCAAGGTGGGGCGTCCCGACCGGACGGTCTGGGCCATCGACGGCGACGGCTGCTTCCAGATGACGGCCCAAGAGCTGGTGACGGCCAGCGCGGAGCAGATCCCGGTGAAGATCGCCATCCTCAACAACGCCTACCTCGGCATGGTGCGCCAATGGCAGGAGATGTTCTACGGGGAGCGCTACTCGGAGGTCTACCTCTCGCCCGACCTGCCCGACTACGTCATGTGGGCCGAGGCCATGGGATGTGTCGGCATCCGGGCCGAGTCTCCCGAGGACGTCGGGCCGGCCATTGAGAAGGCGAACGGCATCGACGACCGCCCGGTGGTCGTCGACTTCCGCACCGATGCCTTCGAGAAGGTCTTCCCGATGGTGGCGGCCGGCGCGTCGAACGACGACATCGTCGTGCACCCCGAGCAGGCAGCCCAATGACGGCGGCCCACCTGACCTCGCTGCCCGGCGGAGCCGGCGGGCGGCCCCGCCATCACATCCTCACCGTGCTGGTGGAGAACAAGGCAGGCGTCCTGGCCCGGGTGGCCGGGCTGTTCAGCCGGCGCGGCTTCAACATCTACTCGCTGGCCGTGGCCCCCACCGACGAGGACGAGCACTTCAGCCGGATCACCATCGTGGTCGACGTCGAGTCGGCGCCGCTCGAACAGGTGATCATGCAACTCGACAAGCTGATCAACGTCGTCTCGATCGGCGAGCTGTCACCGGCCCAGGCGGTCGAGCGCGAGCTGGTCCTGGTCACGGTGGCGGTCGGCCCGACGGAACGCCAGCAGGTGATCCAGTTGGTGGGTGTCTTCGGTGGTGAGGTGGTCAGCGTCGGAATCGACCGGCTGACCGTCATGCTGGCCGGGCGCCCCGAGAAGATCGACGACTTCGAGGGCCTGCTCGAGCAGTACCGGGTCCTCGAGAGCCAGCGGACGGGTCGGGTCGCCTTGCCTAAGCTGACCCGTCACTGATCGCCCGACGAGACCGAGCACCCGAGACAAGAAAGAGCACACCATGGCCACGCTGTACTACGAATCCGACGCCGACCCGACGCTGATCGCCGGGCGCAAGGTCGCCATCCTGGGCTACGGGTCGCAGGGACACGCCCACGCGCTCAACCTGATGGAGTCGGGCGTCGACGTCAGGGTCGCCCTGCGCGAGGGCAGCGCCAGCCGGCGCAAGGCCGAGGAGGCCGGGTTGCGGGTGACCTCGTTGGCCGATGCCGCGGCCGAGGCCGACGTGATCATGATTCTGCTGCCCGACACGGAGCAGAAGGCGGCCTACGACGAGTTCGTGGCGCCCCACCTCAACGACGGCGACATGCTCATGTTCGCCCACGGCTTCAACATCCGCTTCGGCCAGATCGTCCCCCCGGCCGGGGTCGACGTGACCATGGTGGCGCCCAAGGGTCCGGGGCACCTCGTGCGTCGCACCTACACCGAGGGCGGGGGCGTCCCTTCGCTCGTCGCCGTCCACCAGGACGCCACGGGCAAGGCCCGCGACCTGGCGCTGTCCTATGCCCACGCCATCGGCGCCACCAGGGCCGGCGTGCTCGACACCACCTTCGACGAGGAGACCGAGACGGACCTCTTCGGCGAGCAGGTGGTGCTCTGTGGCGGGCTGACGGCGTTGGTCACCGCCGGCTTCGAGACGCTGGTCAACGCGGGCTACCAACCCGAGTCTGCATACTTCGAGTGCCTGCACGAGCTCAAGTTGATCGTCGATCTCATGTACGAGCAGGGCATCGCCGGGATGCGCTACTCCATCTCGGACACGGCCGAGTACGGGGACCTCACCCGGGGCCCGATGGTCATCGACCAGGCCGTGCGGGCCCAGATGCAGACGATCCTCGACGACATCCGCAGCGGCGCCTTCGCGGAGGAGTGGATCGCCGAGAACAAGGCCGGCCGGCCGCGCTTCGAGGCGCTGCGCAAGGCCGGGCAGGCGCATCAGATCGAGTCGGTGGGGCAGGAGCTGCGGGGCATGATGCCGTTCATCTCGGCCGGCAAGACCCGGGTCCAGGACGCATCGGGCGGCTGACCAGGACGTCTCAACCGGCGAGTCCAACGGTCTTGCCAAGACATCAGAGTGATGTCATAGTGACACTATGCAGATGTCACTCACGGTCGACGCCATCGGGGCCGACCTCGCCGCGGTGGGAGAGCTGGGCGACGACACCGTGGCCGAGGTGGCGGCGCGCATCGGCGCCGTCCTGGCACGGTCGCTCCCCGGGCGCCTGCTCGATCTGATCTCCGAGGTGGCGGCGGACGTCACGGCCGAGTTGCCCGAGGGGCGGCTCGAGGTGAGGGTGAGCGGCGACGACGTCGACCTGGTCTACGTCCCCGACCAGGAGGCGAGCCCGGGCGGGGCGGAGGGTGACCTGTCCGCCCGCATCACACTGCGCCTCAGCGAGGGACTCAAATCCCGCGTGGAGGACGGAGCCGCCCGGCAGGGGCTCTCGGTCAACGCCGCCATCATCCGCGCCCTCGAGCGCAGCACGTCACAACGCCCGCCCCCGAGCCGTGGGGGCACCCGCATCCGGGGCTACGGATCCACCTGAGAGGAGAGCACATGGAACGCACCTTCGACACACCCACGCCCGTACGCCTGGTGGTGGAGAACGAATCGGGCCCGGTGACCGTGACCGCCGTCGGCGCGGCGACCACCTCGGTCTCGGTCAGCGCCGAGTCACCGAACGGAGAGGAGCTGGTGGAGCGCACGACCATCGAGTGCCGTCCAACGGGCGACACCCACACGGTGGCGGTGAAGGTGCCGCGCCAACGCGGCCGGCGCGGGCGGGGCCAGACAGTCTCGGTGGTCGTCGAGCTTCCCGAAGGCAGCGACGTCGCGGTGGTCACCGCGGCAGCCGACATCGAGGTGACCGGGACCGTCGGCGCGGCGGACCTGAAGACGGCGAGCGGCAACGTGTCGACCGACGACATCGGGGCCGAACTGCGGGCGGCCACCGCCAGCGGCAATGTCATCGTCGGCGCGGTCACCGGGCAGCTCCGGATGCGCTCGGCGTCGGGCGATCTGCGCTGCACGCGGGTGACGGGACGGGCCGATTGCGCGTCCGCCTCGGGCGACGTCGAGATCGGCGCGGCCGACAACGCGGTCGAGGTGCACGGTACCTCGGGCGACGTGCGCCTGGGCGAGCTCCACGCTGGCGCCAAGGTGGCCAACGTCTCGGGCAACGTCCGGGTGTTGTCCCTGGGCGAGGGCAGGTTGCTCGTGCGCTCGGTCTCGGGAGACGTGGCGGTGGGCGTGCCCGCCGGGGTCGACCTCTCCGTCGACGTCTCGACCATGGGTTCGTTCCGCTCCGACATTGCGATCGAGGACGCTCCGGCGCCCGGTGCGAGCGGGACCAAGGTCGACCTGTCGATCTCCAGCGTGACGGGCAACGTCGAGATCGAGCGGGCCTTCGAACACGTGGCCTGAGGGGCCCGACGCCCACCGGTCGAGCCCGGGCGCTCGGCGCAGCGGCGGGGCGGAGCCCGCGCCCTGTTCGGGGCGGGTCGACGCCAAACTGTGCGCCGTGCACCGCCGATCCCGGCTGGCCCTGCCGGCCGCCTTCCTCGTCGCCGCCTGCGCCCTGCTGGCGACGCCGGTGGCCGGGTCGGCCGCCCAGGCCACCCGCCTGCCCACATTGAGCTCCGCGTCCTTCCACGGGGCCAACGTCACCGACCGCGGCCGTGTCGGGCGCCCTGCGGACGCCGGGCGGCCCGTACCTCTACGACAGCCATGGGCGGGTGGTCTTCCTCCACGGGGTGGACGCGGTCTACAAGTTCCCTCCCTACGAGCTCTATCCCGATCGCGGACGGCCCTGGAACTTCTCCGCGGCGGACGCCTCCCTCATGGCCAGGCTGGGATTCAACGTCGTCCGTCTCGGCGTGACCTGGAGCGGGCTCGAGCCGGGGCGGGCGCCGGCCAACGACCCGTCCATCTGCGACCGGGGCAAGCCGGGCAACCCGGACCAGTTCAACCAGGCGGTGCTCAACCGCTACATCGAGCACCTACGCACCACGGTGAACCTGCTGGCCCGCTTTCACATCTACACCATTCTCGACATGCACCAGGACGTGTACAACGAGATTTTCGAGGGGGAGGGCGAGCCGAGCTGGGCGGTCTGCACCGACGGGGTTCCGAGCGTCGACCCGCCGGGTCGCTGGTCTCTGGCCTATGCCACGACAGCGGCGGATATCGCGTTCTCCCACTTCTGGAAGAACAACGTGCGGGGCGACCTGCAGGGTCAGTACGACCGCGTCTGGGGCGAGGTGGCGCATGCCTTCCGTTCCGACCGCTGGGTGCTCGGCTTCGATCCCTTCAACGAGCCCTTCTCGACCGCCCTCGTCCACTTCCACGGCCAGCACTTCGACGCGGAGCTGGAGTGCTTCTACACGGGCCGCGCCCACGTCGGCGCGCCGTCGCACGGTGCTCCTCCCCTGCACTGCCCGTCCGACGATCCCAAGCAGGGGGTGGTGCCGACGTTGCTGGCCAACGACCCGAGCGGGCTGATCTTCGACGAGCCGGACAACTTCGCCTCCCGGGGCTATCCCACCTACCTGGGCCCGATGGATCTGCGGAACCTCGTCTACAACGTCCACATCTACTGCGGGGCGCGGAGCCCGGTGACCGGCAACCCCACCAACCTGACCGTGTGCGCCGCGCAGGACGTGCACTCCATTTCGGTGCGCCAGGGGGACCGGCCATTGCTGGCCTCGCCCGCACAGCCGGGAGGACCGGCCTGGCTGGTCACCGAGTTCGGGGCCACCAAGAGTGCACCGCTCCTGGCGGACGTGACGGCACAATTCGACGCCGACAAGGTCGGGTGGATCTACTGGGCCTGGAAGTACTACGGCGACCCCACCGGGAGCGCCGCCGAGTCCCTGGTCATGGCCAACGGTCGCGTGCGCTCCACGGCCCTGGTGCTCAGCCAGGCCTATCCCGAGGCGGTGGCCGGGACGCCGTCCTCGTTCGGCTTCTCCGCCTCGACCGGTGTGTTCGAGCTGTCGTACGCCCCGAACCACCGCATCCATGCGCCGACCGTCGTCTTCGTGCCCACCTCGGTGCACTACCCGCGGAGCTACTGCGCGCAGACGACGGGGGGACGGATCGTCTCGCGGCGGGGGAGCGACCTGCTCGAGGTCGACAACCGGGCCGGCGCGCGCCGGGTCACGGTCCAGGTGACCCCGGGCCGCTGCAGCCGTGTGCGGGCCGCGTAGGGTGGGCCCATGTGCCGGAACATCACCACCCTGCGCGGGCTCCAGCCCGCAGCCACGCCCCAGGAGATAGAGGCGGCGGCGCGCCAGTACGTCCGCAAGGTCAGCGGCGTCGCCTCCACGTCGCCCCAGACCGAGGCGGCCTTCGAGCGGGCGGTCGGCCTCGTCACCGAGGCCACGACCGAGCTGCTCTCCGGGTTGCCGCCGCGCAAGCAACCGCCGCCGACGCTCCCGCCCCTCCGCCGCCTGGCGGCCAAGAGCTGACGATCGGCGGAGAGCCGGCGTTCGATCCTCGATCGGCGCCGGCAGGGCGTCCGGTCGGCCGGTGGGGCGCCGCCCTCAGCGCGCGGAGAGGCGCAGCGGGAGCTCGAGCAATCCGCGGAGGGTGAAGCCCGGGCGCCACGGGGGCTCTGCCACCGTGAGCTCAATGGCGGGAAAGCGCTCGAGCAGCGCGTTGAAGGCGATCTCCCCCTCCATCTTGGCCAGTGGGGCGCCGATGCAGTGGTGGATGCCCCAGCCGAAGCTGAGCGGGGCGTTGTCGGCGCGGCGCAGGTCGAGCTGGTCGGGGCGATCGAAGCGGTCCGGATCGCGGTTGGCCGCACCCTGGAGGACGACGATGCGATCGCCCCGGACCAGCGGTGCTCCGGCCAACGAGGCGGGTTCGAGCGCGGTGCGCAGATTGAACTGGACGGGACTGTCGAAGCGCAGGAGCTCGTCGACCGCGGTCGGCGCGATGGCCGGATGGGCGCGCCAGTCCGCCAACTGGTCCGGATGGCGAAGGAGGGCGAGCAGGCCGTTGCCCAGAAGGTTCGTGGTCGTCTCGAAACCGGCGGCGAAAAGGAGGATGGCGGTCGAGAGGACCTCGTCGTCGGTCAGCCGATCGTCGTTCTCGTGCGCCTGCCCCAGCGCGCTGAGCAGGTCGTCGGCCGGGCGACGGCGGCGCTCGGCCAGCAGGTGCTCGAAGTAGGCACCGAGGTGTGTGATGGCGGCGATCGATGCCTCGACCTCCTCGTCGCCCAGCATCGGCTCGATGCCTCGTGCGGCCGCTCGGATATGCGGTTGCAGTTCCGAGCGGTCACCAGCGGGGACGCCCACCAATTCGCCGATCACGGCCATCGGCAGGGGGAGGGCGAAGTCGCGCATGAACTCGACCTGCTCCTTGTCGGCGAGGTCCTCCAGCAGGTCGACCACCAAACCATGGACGGCGGGGCGCAGCTGCTCGACCTTGCTCGCGGTGAACGAGCGCGAGACCAACCGGCGGAGGCGCGTGTGGTCGGGCGGATCGGACAGCAGCATGTTGTGCGACCCGGCCGCGAAGAACTCACTGCGGCGGCCACCGTTGTCGCCGAAGACGCCCGTCGAGGAGTCCTCGATGCCGACGCCGCGACCGAGGCGGGGGTCGCGCAGCACAGCCTGGCACTCGTCGTAGCCGTTGACGACGTAGGGGCCGAAGGCGGTTCTGCTCACCCGGGCCTCGGCGTGCATCCGGGCGTAGAGCGGATAGGGATTCGCCTGGCCGTCGGGGGTGGCCAGCACCTGGAGCAGGAGGCCGTCGAGGGTGGGGCTCGTGGCGATGGTCAATGGAACCCCCAGTTGGTCAGCGGGCGGGTTCAAGCTCGTCGTCGAGCGTGCCCCCGCTCGACCCGAAGGTCACGTGCGGATCGTTGCCGCTGCACGCCACGGCGACCGCGGCAATGGCCGCAATCCCGCCCAACTGCTCGAGCCCGCGCACATTCGGCGACGCTACCAAGAAATCCCAACGGCAACCGGGTCCGTACAAAGGGCCCATCTCATAGATTGGCGGCACACGAAGAGGCATCGGGAGTTTGGATGAGCATGAAGGAAAAGGTGGTCGTGGTCACCGGCTCGAACGTCGGGATCGGCCTGGAGACGGCGGTCGGTGTGGCGGCACAGGGAGCGACGACCGTCCTGGCCTGCCGGAACCGGGAGAAGGCCGAAGCTGCGGCCAAGGAGGTCACCCGGCGCACGTGGAACGACGAGGTGCACGTCGTCGCCCTCGACCTGGCAGACCTGGCGTCCGTGGCCGCAGCGGCGGACGACATCATGAGTCGCTGGCCGCGACTCGACGTGCTGGTCAACAACGCAGGCGGAACCTGGTCGGGCCGCCAGGCAACGGCGCAGGGCTTCGAGTACACGTTCGGCGTGAACCACCTCGGGCATTTCTCGCTGACGAACCTGCTGCTCGCACGCCTCGAGGCCAGCGCCCCGGCGCGGATCGTCAACCTCACCTCGGTCGGCCACCACTTCGCGCGGAACGGGATGC
This sequence comes from uncultured Acidimicrobiaceae bacterium, assembly GCA_963840435.1. Taxonomy (GTDB): domain Bacteria; phylum Actinomycetota; class Acidimicrobiia; order Acidimicrobiales; family RAAP-2; genus Bog-473. The sequence continues at coordinate 488,690 of CAWIYY010000012.1, forward strand.
GCTTCGACGATCTGCAGAGCGAGCGCGGCTATGACGCCATGGAGGCCTACTGCCGCTCGAAGCTGGCGAATGTGCTGTTCACCCGGGAGCTGGCCAAGCGCCTCGGCGACCGGGCGGTGACGGCGAATGCCGTGCACCCTGGTCCGGTGCGCAGCGGGTTCGGCATGGACGGCGACCTGACCGGCTTCATGGGATTCGGTATGAAGCTGGTGCGTCCTTTCGAGATCAGCGCCAAGCGTGGCGCGAAGACATCGATCCACCTGGCCTCCTCGCCCGCGGTGACGGGCAAGACCGGGATGTACTGGGTGCGGTCCAAGCCGGGCCACATGAGCCGGCGTGCCCGCGACGACGAGGCGGCGGCCCGCCTCTGGACGGAGAGCGAAGCGCTCCTCTCGTCGGCTGGCTTCGCGCTCGTCTGATCAGGCGGCCAGCGCGCCGACGATGTACGTGACGCACGCGCAGACTGACGCGACGTCGTCGGGCTCGATGGCCGGGAACAGGGCGATGCGCAGCTGGTTGCGCCCGAGCTTGCGGTAGGGCTCGGTGTCGACGATGCCGTTGGCCCGCAGCACGGCGGCCACGGTGGCGGCATCCACCGCGTCGACGAAATCGATCGTGCCCACGACATGGCTGCGGTCCAATGGGTTCTCCACGAAGGGCCGGGCGAAGTCGGACTGCTCGGCCCAGGTGTAGAGGATCTCGGCTGAGCGGTCGCAGCGCGAGGCGGTCCACTCGAGCCCGCCGTTCGTGTTCATCCACTCGATCTGCTCGGCCAGCAGGTAGATGGTGGCCAGGGCCGGCGTGTTGTAGGTCTGGTTCTGGACCGAGTTGTCGACCGCGGTCTTGAGGTCGAGGAACGTCGGGATCCACCGCCCCGACGCGGCGATCCGTTCGACCCGCTCCAGCGCGGCGGGGGACAGGAGGGCGATCCACAGGCCGCCGTCGCTGGCGAAGCACTTCTGCGGCGCCAGGTAGTAGGCGTCGAACGCGGCAGCGTCCACCCTGAGCCCACCCGCAGCCGACGTGCCGTCGACGGCGACCAGGCCACCCCCGTCGGCCGGCAGGGCGGCGCCTTTGGGGCGGGCGATGGTCATGGCCACGCCGGTGGATGTCTCGTTGTGCGTGAGTGCGTAGAGGTCCACGGAGGGGTCGGCCACCGGCAACGGGTGGGTGCCCACCTCGGACTCGATGATCTGGGGATCCTTGAGGTGCGGCGCGGCCTTCACGCAGGAGGCGAACTTGGAGGAGAACTCGCCGAAGCTGAGGTGCTGGCTCTGCTCCTGGACGAGGCCGAAGGTGGCCGCGTCCCAGAAACAGGTGGTGCCGCCGTTGCCCAGCACGACCTCATAGCCGTCGGGCAGCGAGAACAGTTGGCGCAGCCCCGCCCGCACCCGACCCACCTGAGACTTCACCGTTTTCTGGCGGTGGCTGGTCCCGAGGTAGGTCCCGGCCACCTCGCTCAGCGCGGCCATCTGCTCGGGGCGCACCTTGGAGGGGCCGGACCCGAAACGGCCGTCGGAGGGGAGGAGTTCGGTGGGAATCGTGATGTCGGGAGTGTCTGGCACGTATGAGATCATGGCACCCGTGACGAGGACTCCTTCCCCGACAGAGGTCCGCCGCATCTCGCGGCGGGCGGCCGCCGTCGCTCCTTCGGCGACCCTGGCCGTCGATGCCAAGGCCAAGGCGCTCCAGGCCGCCGGCGAGCATGTGATCGGCTTCGGCGCCGGTGAGCCGGACTTCCCCACACCCGCCCACATCGTGGACGCGGCCGTGGTGGCGTGCCGAGAGCCGGCCAACCACCGTTACACGCCGACCAGTGGCATTCCCGCGCTCCGCGAGGCCATCGCCACCAAGACCCTGCGGGACTCGGGCCTGACGGTCAAGCCGTCGCAGGTGCTGGTGACCAACGGGGGCAAGCAGGCCGTGGCCAACGCCTTCGCCGTCCTGTGCGACCCCGGCGACGAGGTCATCGTCCTGGCCCCGTACTGGACCACCTATCCCGAGTCGATCGCCCTGGCCGGGGGGACGCCCGTCTTCGTGTCCTCGGACGAGACGACGGGGTTCCGTTCGTCGGTCGAGGACCTCGAAGCGGCGTGGACGCCCAACACGAAGGCGCTGCTCTTCGTGTCGCCCTCCAACCCCACTGGCGCCGTCTACCCACGGGAGGAGATCGAGGCGATCGGTCGCTGGGCCCTCGAGCGCGGGATCTGGGTGCTGACCGACGAGATCTACGAGCACCTGGTCTACGGCGGGACACAGCACCACTCCATGCCCGTGTTGGTCCCCGAACTGGCCGACCGGTGCCTGGTGGCCAACGGAGTGGCCAAGACCTACGCCATGACAGGATGGCGGGTCGGGTGGCTCATCGGTCCCGACGACGCCATCGCGGCGGCGACCAACATCCAGAGCCACGAGACATCCAACGTGGCCAACGTGTCGCAGCGGGCGGCGCTGGCCGCCGTGTCGGGTGGCCTCGAGGACGTGGCGATGATGCGCCAGGCCTTCGACCGTCGTCGCCACACGATCGTGGGCATGCTCAACGACATCGACGGCGTGGTCTGCGTCGAGCCCGAGGGTGCGTTCTACGCCTATCCCTCGGTCAAGGGCCTCCTCGGGCGATCCATCCGGGGCCAACGTCCGGCAACGAGCGCGGAGCTGGCCGAGCTCTGCATCAACGAGGTCAAGGTGGCGGTGGTGCCGGGCGAGGCCTTCGGCACACCCGGCTATTTCCGCATGTCCTACGCGCTGGGCGACGACGACCTGATCGAGGGCGTCTCCCGACTGGCCGAGCTCTTCGCCGAGGCGCAAGACTGAAACCGACGGCGGGGGGAGTAAGGAGACCACCGCGGTGGCACGGGTACTGGTAACCGAGAAGATCGCGCAGAGCGGGCTGGACCTGCTCAGCCGGGCCGGCCACGAGGTCGACGTCGTCGAGGGCCTGAGCCCCGAGCAGCTGCTCGAGGCCGTGGTCGGGGCCCAGGCCCTGATCATCCGCTCCGCCACCCAGGTGACAGCCGACGTCCTGGCTGCGGGAACGAGCCTCGCGGTGGTGGGCCGGGCGGGGGTCGGGCTGGACAACGTCGACGTGGCGGCGGCGACCGAGCGCGGGGTCATGGTGGTCAACGCGCCCACCTCGAACATTCTCTCGGTGGCGGAGCAGGCCATGGCGCTGCTGCTGGCCCAGGCCCGCAACATCCCCCAGGCCCACTCGGCCCTGGTGGCCGGACGCTGGGAGCGCTCCAAGTGGGAAGGCGTCGAGCTGCACGGAAAGGTGCTGGGCGTGGTCGGCCTGGGACGGGCCGGTTCGCTGGTGGCCCAGCGGGCGCATGCCTTCGGGATGGAGCTGATCGGCTACGACCCCTTCGTCTCCCAGGACCGGGCCCGGGCCATGGGCGTGCGGCTCGTCAGCATCGAGGAGCTCGTGGCCGAGGCCGACTTCGTCTCCATCCACACACCGAAGACACCCGAGACGATCGGGCTCTTCGGGCGGGACCTGCTGGCCAAGGCCAAGCCGGGCATCCGCATCGTCAACACCGCCCGCGGCGGCATCGTCGACGAGGACGCGCTGGCCGAGGCCATCCGTGACGGCATCGTGGGCGGAGCAGGCCTCGACGTCTTCGCCAAGGAACCCTGCACCGAGTCGCCCCTGTTCGACTTGCCCCAGGTGGTGGTCTCCCCGCACCTCGGCGCCTCCACCGAGGAGGCGCAGGACAAGGCGGGCGTGACGATCGCAGAAATGGTGCTGCTGGCGCTGGACGGCGACTTCGTGCCCTACGCGGTCAACGTGGCCGCTCGTGACGTCTCCGACGCCGTGCGCGCCTTCATGGGTCTTTCGGAGCAACTGGGCCGCTTCTTCGTCGGGTTGCACGACGGGCTGCCAGACTCGCTCGACATCGAGTACGAGGGCGAGCTGGCGGGCGAGAGCACAGGCATCCTGACCCTCTCCGCGCTCAAGGGCATCTTCGGCGGCAGCACCGATGAGCCGGTGTCCTACGTGAACGCACCCCAGCTGGCCGAACAGCGGGGCCTGGCCGTGCGCGAGTCCTCGACCTCGACGTCGCCCGACTACAGGTCGCTCATCACGTTGCGTTCGCACTCCCACGCGGTCGCGGGCACGCTCATCACCGCCGGTGTGCGCACCGAGCCGCGTATCGTTATGGTCGACGAGCACGTGGTCGAGGTGCCGCCGGCCACCCACATGCTGGTGGTGCGCAACGACGACCGCCCGGGCGTGATCGGCGTGGTGGGCACGGTGCTGGGCGCGGCCGAGGTGTCGATCTCCTCCATGGCGGTCGGCCCGAGTCCGGAGACCTCGACCGCGATGATGGTGATCTCGACCACGACGGCGGCACCCGACGGCGTCGTGGAGCAGTTGCGCGGTGACGAGGGCATCCTCGACATCCACCGCGTCACCCTCTGAGTCCGGCCGCCTCTCAGGTCCCGGGTTTGCGCGGCACCGCCGGCCAGGTGTCGAGGCTTCCGATCACCGGCTCGCGGCCATTGGCTGGGATCTCTCGTTGGGGAGCCCGGTCGAGCAGGACGGCGCGCACCACGGCCAGGACGGCGACCACCAGCAGGGCGCGGAGCAGCGTCGAAAGGAGACGGCGCACCCACCCACGGTAGCGTGCCGGCATGGCCAGCCTGCAAACCATCTCCCCCATCTTCCCGACCTCGGACATGGACGCCATGCGGTCGCATTACGAGGCATTGGGCTTCAGTGTCGCCGTCCATGCCGGGGGGTACGCCACCGCCGCCCGTGACGGCGTCCAGATCCACTTCCACCTCGACCCTCAGCTCGCACCCGGGGCAGAGCAGGGGGCGGCCTACATCGGGGTGGACGACGCTGACGCCCTCCACGGGGAGTGGCGGGCCGCAGGAGTGGGGGAGACCGATGACCTGTTCGACCCCGGCTTCGGGGTGTGGGAAGCGGCGCACCGCGATCCTGACGGGAACCTGCTCCGTTTCGGATCGCCGATCCGGCGCTCTTGACGGCGCGCACTGCCGGTGCGACAATTGGTGCCTCATGAAGGCGCCCACGTCCGACCTGCTGCTTACCTGACGGCGAACGCCACATCGCGTTCGCTCGCAACCTCCTGCGCCGAAAGGCCAGGAGGTTTTTTGTTGGGCCGGGGTCGGGATGGGCCGAGAGAGATGAAAGACACGAAGGGAAATCCAAAACATGGCTGAGGGACAGAAAGGGAGTGGTGGCGACGTGGAGCGGGGTCACCTGGCCCTGCCCTGCGAGCCGTCGCCCATGGCGTTCGAGAAGTACCGCTCACACGTTCCCCTAGTCCTGCGCGACCGCACCTGGCCGGACCGCCAGTTCACCCGGGCGCCGCGCTGGGCCAGCGTCGACCTGCGCGACGGCAACCAGGCCCTCATCGACCCGATGGATCCCGAGCGCAAGCTGGCCCTCTTCCAGACCCTGCTCGACGTCGGCTTCAAGGAGATCGAGGTCGGATTCCCGTCGGCCTCGCAGACCGACTACGACTTCCAGCGCTTGATCATCGACGAGGAGATGGTCCCCGCCGACGTCGAGATCCAGGTGCTCACCCAGTGCCGGGACGAGCTGATCGAGCGCACCTTCGAGTCGCTCGTCGGTGCAGGCCGAGCGTGCGTGCACTTTTACAACTCGGTGTCCGAGCTACAGCGTCGGGTGGTCTTCGGCCTTGACAAACCCGGCATCATCGACATCGCGGTGAAGGCAGCCGTGCTCTGCAAGAAGTTCGAACCGCAGCTGGCCGGCACCGAGCTCCGCTACGAATACTCACCCGAGAGTTTCACCGGGACCGAGCCGGAATTCGCGGTGGAGATCTGCGAAGCGGTCATGGACGTGATCGAGCCGACGCCGGAACGGCCGATGATCCTCAACCTGCCGGCCACCGTCGAGATGTACAGCCCCAACGTCTATGCCGACGTCATCGAGTGGTTCGGGCGCACCGTGAAGAACCGGGACAGCATCGTGCTGAGCCTGCACCCGCACAACGATCGCGGCACGGCCGTCGCGGCCGCCGAGCTGGCGGTGCTGGCGGGGGCGGACCGGATTGAGGGGACGCTCTTCGGCAACGGCGAGCGCACGGGCAACGTCGACGTCGTCACGCTCGCCATGAACCTGTTCTCGCAGGGCATCGACCCCGCCCTGGACTTCAGCGATATTGAGAAAGTCAGGCGCGTGGCCGAGTACGCCACGCGGTTGCCGGTCCATCCGCGCCACCCCTACGCAGGTGATCTGGTCTACACGGCGTTCTCGGGCTCACACCAGGATGCGATCAAGAAGGGCATGGCGGCCATCGGATCTGAGTACGACGAATGGGAGGTGCCATACCTGCCCATCGACCCCAAGCACACGGGGCGCACGTACGAGGCGATCATCCAGGTCAACAGCCAGTCGGGCAAGGGTGGCGTCGCCTATGTGATGGACACCGACCACGGACTGGACCTGCCGCGCCGACTGCAGATCGAGTTCTCCAAGAAGGTCCAGGAGATCACGGAGGCCAGCGGGACCGTGATCCGGTCCGGTCAGATGCGTGACGTGTTCGAGGAAATCTATCTGCCCGAGGACGCCGGACTGCGCCTCATGACGAGCGAGGTGTCGACCGGCCGCGGGCATACGACGGTGACGGCGCAGCTCCTCGTCGACGGCGAGCACCGCACCGTGACCGGGGAGGGAAACGGCCCCATCGACGCGCTGGTCGCCGCCCTGAAGGCCGACCTCGGGATTGTGCTGGAGGTGAAGGATTACCACGAGCACGCGCTGACCGAAGGTTCGGGCGCGTCGGCCGTCGCCTACGTCGAATGCGCCGGCGGCGACGGCACAGCCTGGTGGGGTGTGGGCCGTGACTCGTCCATCCTCGACGCCTCGCTCGGCGCGGTGGTCTCGGCGGCGAACCGGGCTCGCGTCGGGTGATCCGTCCGGCGGTCGAGGCGGACGTCCCTGAGCTCCTGGCCATGATCAAGGAGCTGGCCGAGTACGAGAATTTGGCCGACCAGGTCGTGATCACTGCGGACGACCTGCGCCAGACCCTGTTCGGCCCAGAGGCCATCGTCTACGACACCGTCGTGCAGGACGAGGAGGGCGAACTGGCCGGGCACGCGCTGTGGTTCCGGACGTTCTCGACCTTCCTGGGCCAGACGGGAATCTGGCTCGAGGACCTCTACATACGGCCGAAGCACCGCCAGCACGGCTACGGCCGCCAGCTCCTCATGTTCCTGCGGGAACAGACGAAGGGCCGCCTCGAGTGGGAGGTGCTCGAATGGAACGCGCCGGCCCTCGACTTCTACCAGCAGCTGGGGGCCCGGCCCATGTCGGGCTGGACCCGCTACCGCTGGTACGAGGGGTAGGTCGCGGGTGGTGAACCCGGGTTCCGACAGGGGTACCTGACCGCCGAGTAGATACTGCGTATAGTGCCTGGTATGCACGCATTCCCGGTACGGCCCGGCGAGGACGGAGCTCCTCGCGAGAAGAGAGCGAGGACATGACCGACCTCCTCACACCGGACAGGACCGACGAATGGGCGGTCGAGACGCACGGGCTGACGAAGCGGTTCGGCGACAACATCGCCGTGAACGACGTCGAGCTTCTCGTTCCTCGGGGCTGTGCGTTCGGCTACCTCGGCCCGAACGGCGCCGGCAAGACCACGTTGATCCGTGTGCTGCTGGGACTGACCCATGCCGACTCCGGCACCATGTCGCTCCTCGGACACCAGGTGCCGCGCCATCGCGACCTGGCCCTGGCCCGCGTCGGCGCCATCGTCGACGAGCCCCGCTTCCACGGCCACCTCACCGGCCGCCAGAATCTGCAGATCCTGGCGGCGGCCCGCGAGCCGGCGGCCAAGGGTCGAATCGAGCCGGCGCTCGAGCGGGTGGGCATCCTGCACCGCGCCAATGACAAGGTGTCGAAGTACTCCATGGGTATGCGCCAACGCCTGGGCGTCGCCGCCTGTCTCCTGGGCGATCCGCAACTGCTGATCCTCGACGAGCCGATGAATGGCCTCGATCCCGGGGGGATGCTCGAGATGCGCGACATGATCCTGTCGCTCGTCGCCGAGGGTCGCACGGTCGTGCTGTCATCCCACCTGCTCGACGAGGTGGAGCGCACCTGCCATGCGGTGGCCATCGTGGATCGGGGCACCGTGATCCGGCAAGGCCCCATCGCCCAACTCCTGGCCGGCTCCTCCTTCGAGGTGCAGGTCGAGTGCGCCAGTCCTGACCGGGCGAGCCAGCTGCTCGAGGGCACCGCGTTCGGCGCGCACGTCCAGATCGGTCCGGACGGCCTGGCCATCACGTTGCCCGAGGACACAACGCGCGACGCCATCGCGGAGATCAACCGCCTCCTGGTGGAGGGCGGAATCCCCGTGTACCGGCTCCAGCACATCCAGGCCTCGCTCGAGCAGTGGTTCCTGTCCGTGACGAGCCGACTGGGGGACTCGGAATGACGACGACCTCCGACATCGCCGCGCCGCTGCCGGGGCCGGTCCCCGAGAGACCCCTGGCAGCGCCGCGGGGCGATCACCGCGGCTCGTGGATCCCGACCTGGGGCATGGTCACCACGCGCTTCATGGAGCTCCGCAGGCGACGGGGACTGATGATCGCGCTGATCGCAGTCAACATCGGCATCCCGGTCGTCTTCCTCGCGGTGCGGCTCATCTCCCACGCAGTGGCCCCCAAGTCCTACGGCCCGGCCGGCGGCTACACCATCTTCACCACGCTGGTGGCGGGTTTCATGTACGTCTTCGGCTTCATCGTGGCGGCCGTCGTCGGCTGTACTGCGGGGTCGATCGACCTGACCGAAGGCATGTTCCGCCACCTCGTCATCACGGGCCGCTCCCGCCTGGCCCTGTACCTGGCCCGCATCCCCGCCGGGCTGGCCATCGTCATCGCCATGGTGGCAGTCGGCTACACGATCGTCTGCGCGGTGTGCGTGTTCGCCGCCCCGGCCCAGCTCAACTACGACGGGGTGACGGTGCCGCAGGGGCTCTCTCGCCCCGCCCTGGACAGCTGGGCGGCCGCGCACGCTGACCAGGTCATCTGCAATTTCAACTTCAACGGGGGCCCAGGGCTCAACGGCCCGCCGCCGAACGTGCCGTGCGGGAACGGACAGACCAGCGGGCCCCCGCCCGGTTCCGTCATCAAGACACCGAAGGGCACGATCACCGTGCCCAACAACGAATCGCCCGCCCAAATCCGGGCGTTCGCCGTGGCGGTCGCCAACCAGGACTACACCGACTACAGCGCGAACTTCACCGTCCCGTCGACGTCGTTGATGGTCGACGTCGGCCTGTGGATCGCGCTGGAGGCGACCATCGGATTCATCGTCGGGCTCGGGTTGTCGTCACTGATGGGCCAGCGCACAGTGCCGGTGATCCTCCTCGTCGTGCTCGAGTTGATCTTCACGCCGCTCTTCAGCCGTCACATCATTTCGCACCTGCTCAACGTCGAGCGAGGGATCGTCGGTGTCGCCATGGTTCACATCGAGCCCGGAGGCTTGCCAACGCCGTTCGGCGGGGGCGGCCCAGGCGGAGGCGCGGGTGGGAATCCGCTCATACCTGAGTCCACCTTGGCGGCCTCGCTGGTGATCGTGGGCTGGATCGTGTTCTGGACTGCAATCGGGGCCTGGCGGATGATGACCAGGGACGCGTGACCCGCTCTCGCACTCCGAACTATCCGTAGCCACCGCTCGGGATGTAGGGCCGGGGCGGCCCGTCCATGCCGCGTACCATCACCGGGCCGAAGGGCTGCAGCTCGATGCCGGCGGCCACGACCTCGCAAATGGCCCACTGCTGAGCCGACGTGAGCCAGTTGATCTCGATGGTCTCGCCGGCCGGGGCCTCGGCCAGCATGGTGCGCAGGACGAGGATGGCCGATTCTTCCTGGCGCGCGCCGAGCGTCACGATGCGATCGTCAGCGACCACCGCGTAGGCCTGGTCAGCGTGGAGCAGCAGCCGGTTCCCCGGGTGGGCCAGCATGGCCACCACGTCGACGGTGCGGGCCGACCCGCGCACCGCGCGATCGATCGCGGTCACGATATCCAACTCGCGCCCGGTCACCAGATCGGGCTCGAGCCGCACCACATCGTCGGGTCGGGTCACCGATCCGGGCCGCATGATGCCCCAGGCCGCCACAACCGGATGCAGGTGGAACCCGTGGCCGGTGTAGAGCGCCATGGCCTTGGGATCGCGAGAGCACTGGATGGTGCCCGGGCTCTGCGGGTCGCCGTGCGAGAGGGCGAGCCGCAGCAACTCGCGCCCGATTCCCTGTCCCTGCACGCCAGGGACCGCTCCGAGCTGCGAGAGCATCCAGTAGTCCTCTCGCACGAATGACTGGGACACGCCGATGATGGCGCCGTCATCGTCCACCGCCACCCAGGAACCGCCGGGATCGGTGCCCAGGAAGTGGCGGGTCCGGTCGATCCGCCGCCGTTCGTCCTGGATGGAGTTCCCGGTGACCGGAAGACCGTGACGGGCCAGCATGGTCAGCAGCCCGCCCTCGAAGGCGGCCACGGCCCCGGGGGCGTCGGCCGTCTCCATCGGCCGGAACGTCACCATCGGGTGTTCACGCGGAGGGCAAGAAGGCGGGACGCCGGCGCTCGTACGCCTCGATGTCGTCCACCCAGCGCAGCGAGAGCCCGATGTCGTCCCATCCGTGGAGCAGCCGCTCGCGAGTGAACTCGTCGAGCGGGAACGTCCCCGCCAGGCCGGCGGCCGGCGCCTCGATGGTGCCGCGGGCCACGTCGACCGTGATCTCGAGGGAGGGATCCGCGGCGACGGCGTCGAGCAGGGCCCGGTCCAGCTCCTCGGACACCTGGACGGGCAACAGCCCCTGCTTCGTGCAGTTGTTTCGGAAGATGTCGGCGAAGCGCGAGGAGATCACCGCCTCGAACCCGTAGTCCATCAGGGCCCAGACGGCGTGCTCGCGCGATGATCCGGTGCCGAAGTTGTGCCCGGCCACGAGGATGGTGGCGCCCACGAACTCTGCGTTGTTGAGCACGAAGTCCCGATCGTCACGCCATTCGGAGAACAGCCCGGCACCGAATCCCGTGCGCTCCACGCGCTTCAGCCAGTCGGACGGGATGATCTGGTCCGTGTCGACGTCGGTGCGATCGAGCGGCACCGCACGGCCCGTGACCACAATGACCGGCTTCATCGGTCGAGATCCTCCGGTGTGGCGAACGTCCCGGCGACCGCAGTTGCCGCGGCAACCGCGGGCGAGACGAGGTGGGTCCGCCCACCGCGCCCTTGGCGCCCCTCGAAGTTCCGGTTGGACGTCGAGGCGCAGCGCTCGCCGACGGCGAGCTTGTCGGGATTCATGGCCAGGCACATGGAGCAACCGGGCTCGCGCCATTCGAAGCCGGCGGCGGTGAACACCTTGTCCAGGCCCTCGGCCTCGGCCTGCGCCTTGACCCGGTGGGAGCCCGGGACGGCCAGGGCGCGCAGGCCGGGCTGCACCGAGCGGCCTTCGAGCACCGCCGCCGCGGCCCGAAAGTCCTCGATGCGCGAGTTCGTGCAGCTGCCCAAGAAGACGGTGTCCACCTTGATCTGGCGCATGGGCGTCCCGGCCTCGAGTCCCATGTAGGCCAGCGCCCGTTGGGCCGCGTCCCGGTCACCCGGGTCGGCCATGGCCGCCGGGTCAGGCACCGAACCGGAGATCGACGTCACCTGGGCCGGATTGGTCCCCCAGGTGACGTGGGGCGTGATGGTGGCGGCGTCGAGCACGACTTCCTTGTCGAAGGTGGCTCCCTCGTCGGTGGGTAGCGTGCGCCAGTAGGCCATGGCCGCATCCCAGTTCTCGCCCTTGGGGGCGTGATCGGTGTGGCGGACGTAGTCGAAGGTGGCTTCGTCGGGGGCGACCAGGCCCGCCCTGGCTCCGCCCTCGATCGACATGTTGCACAGGGTCATGCGGCCCTCCATGGAGAGGGCGCGGATGGCGGAGCCGCGGTACTCGATGATGTGTCCGATGCCCCCGCCGGTCCCGATGGTGCCGATGATGGCCAGCGCCACGTCCTTGGCCGTGACCCCGGGCGCCAGGTCCCCTTCCACGGTGACCGCCATGGTCTTCGGGCGCACCTGGGGGAGGGTCTGGGTGGCCAGGACGTGCTCGACCTCACTGGTCCCCATGCCGAACGCGATGGCGCCGAAGGCCCCGTGCGTCGAGGTGTGGCTGTCGCCGCACACGATCGTCATCCCGGGTTGGGTCCAGCCCTGCTCCGGCCCGATGATGTGAACGATGCCTTGATTGGGGTCACCCATGGGAAAGCAGGTGATGCCGTACTCGGCGGTGTTGTCGTTGAGGACCTGCAGCTGCTTGGCGGACACCGGGTCCTCGACCGGCTTGTCGATGTCCTTGGTCGGCACGTTGTGGTCGGCGGTGGCCACGGTCAGGTCGGGCCGCCGGACGCCCCTGCCAGCCAGGCGCAGGCCGTCGAAGGCCTGGGGCGACGTGACTTCGTGGACGAGGTGGAGATCGATGAAGAGGAGGTCGGGTTCGCCCTCGGCCGAGTGCACCACGTGGGCGTCCCAGATCTTCTCGATGATGGTGCGAGGAGCCATCAGCGGGTCACCGCGACGATGTGCACCTTCAACATGCCACCCGGCGCCTTGTACTCGACCGCCTCGCCGGCTCCATGGCCGACGAGGACCTGACCCAGGGGCGAGCTGGGCGAGACGACCTGGAGGTCCCCCTGGCGCTCCTCGATGGAGCCCACGAAGAACTGCTGGGTGTCGTCCTCGTCGTCCCCGTCGTAGCGCAGGGTGACCGTGCTGCCCAAGGAGACCGACCCGTCGTCGGCTCCGCTGTCGGTGACCAGCTCGACGTCCTTGAGCATGGCCTGGAGCTGGCGGATGCGCGACTCCATCTTCCCCTGGAAGTCCTTGGCCGCGTGGTAGTCACCGTTCTCCGAGAGGTCGCCCAGGGCCCGTGCCGCCTCGATCTGCTGGGCGATCTCCACCCGGCCCCGCGTCGTCAGATCCTCGAGCTCGGCGACCAGCCGGTCGAGGGTGGCCTGGGTCAACTTCGTGGGTTCTGTCTGGTTGGCGGAAACGTTCGTCACGGCGAGTCCTTCGGGAGGCGGGCGTGCGCCGGTGCGGGGCACGGCGTCGGCCCCACCAGGGTATCCGGCTCGGAAGGGCCCTGGACCCGGACGGGGGCACTGTTGACGGGGGCTCCCCGGTTGCGAGAGACTGAGGGGGTTATGCGTCGCTCCGAGAACTCTGTAGGCATTATTCACTAGGCGCGCCACACCCACGCGCGCCTCGAACCGTCCACACTGTGGGCGGTTTTTCAATTCCGGGGCACATGCAGCTTCAGAGCACATTCAGCACACGAGGGAGAAGGAACTGTGAGCACCAGGCATCGGGTCGCCGTCATCGGTGGGGATGGCATCGGGCCGGAGGTCTGCGCCGAGGCGCTCAAGGTGGTCAGCGCGGCCGGCGTCGACCTGGACATCACGGAGTACGACCTGGGGGCGGCGCGCTACCTGCGCGACGGGGCGGTGCTGCCCGACGCGACGCTGGCCGAGCTGCGCGGGTTCGAGGCGATCCTCCTGGGTGCGGTCGGACCGCCCGTCGGTGACACGTCGGTGCCGCCGGGCACGCTCGAACGGGGCCTGCTCCTGCGCCTGCGTTTCGAGCTCGACCTCTACGTGAACCTCCGACCCTTTGCCGGTGTGCCCGGGTCCATCGCCCAGGGCGCCGACTTCGCCGTCGTGCGCGAGAACACCGAGGGCACCTACGCCGGCGAGGGCGGCTTCCTGCGCAAGGGCACACCCAACGAGGTGGCCACGCAGGGCTCGGTCAACACCCGGATGGGGGCCGAGCGGTGCACCCGGTTCGCCTTCGAGCTGGCGTCACGCCGGAGCAACAAGCTGACGCTCGTCCACAAGACGAACGTGCTCACCTTCGCCGGTGATCTCTGGCAGCGCACGGTGACCGAGGTCTCGGACGACTACCCCGACGTGACCTGGGACTACAACCACGTCGACGCGGCCTGCATCTACCTGGTGGAGCAGCCGAAGCGCTACGACGTGATCGTGACCGACAACCTCTTCGGGGACATCCTCACGGACCTGGCCGGCGCCGTGAGCGGTGGGATCGGCTTCGCCGCCTCGGCCAACCTGAACCCGGCGCGCACCGGGCCCTCCCTCTTCGAGCCCGTCCACGGCGCCGCGCACGACATCGCCGGCCAGGGCGTGGCCAATCCGCTGGCCGCCATCCACTCGGCCGGCCTCATGCTCGAGCACCTGGGTGAGGCCGCCGCCGCCGCCCGTATCCTCAAGGCGCTCGCCGCCCAGTCCGATTCCATGTCAACGTCCACCGAACAGCTGTCCACCTCCGCCGTGGGCGACGCCATCGCAGAAAGGCTGTAGCCGCCATGCCCATCACCCCCACCGAGAAGATCTGGATGGACGGCGAGCTGGTCGACTGGGCCGACGCCACCGTGCACGTGCTCACGCACACCATGCACTACGGATCGGGCGTGTTCGAAGGCATCCGCGCCTACCCGACGAGCCGCGGTGTGGCCGTCTTCCGGCTGGGCGACCACATCCGCCGTTTGTTCGCGTCGGCGAAGATCTTCATGATCGACGTGCCGTTCACCGTCGACCAGATCGTCGAGGCATGCCGCGAGGTCGTCCGGGTCAACGGGCTGCACGACGGCTGCTACCTGCGCCCGCTCGTGTACCTCGGCTACGGCGAGATGGGCCTCAACCCACTGCCCTGCCCGGTCAACGTCTCGGTGGCGGCCTGGCCCTGGGGCACCTACCTCGGTGACGAGGGCATCGCCAACGGCGTGTCGGTCAAGATCAGCTCGTGGCGCCGTCACGACCCGAACGCCGTCCCGACAGCAGCCAAGGGAACGGGCATGTACGCCAACTCCTCGCTGGCCAAGGTGGAGGCGCTCAAGGCGGGCTACGACGAGGCCATCCTGCTGGCGCCGAACGGGAACGTCAGCGAATGCACCGGGGAGAACATCTTCATCGTGCGCGACGGCGTGCTCTTCACCCCGCCCACTTCCGACGCCGGCGCGCTGGAAGGGATCACGCAGGACTCCGTCGAGACGATCGCCCGGGACCTGGGCTACGAGGTGCAGCACGAGCCGATCATCCGCACGGACCTGTACCTGGCCGACGAGGCCTTCTTGACCGGCACAGCGGCCGAGGTCGTGCCGATCCGGGCCGTCGACGACCGGCCCGTCGGTCCCGGCCACCCCGGCAAGATCACGAAGGAGATCCAGCAGACCTTCTTCGCCACGGTCCGCGGTGAGGTGGACCAATACAAGGAGTGGCTGGACCATGTCGACTGACCCTGAGGGCGCGACCCACGATCACGGCGGGGTCGCCCATGCCCATGCGCATGGCCATACGGCGCACGCGCATGACTTCTCCGTGCCGGACCTGCCCGAAGCGGTCGACATCTTCGACACGATCCTGCGCGACGGGAGTCAGCAGGAAGGCCTGTCGCTGACCGTCGACGACAAGCTGCGCGTGGCCGAACAGCTCGACCATCTCGGCGTCACCTTCATCGAAGGGGGATGGCCGGGCGCCAACCCGAAGGACATCGAGTTCTTCGCACGAGCCAAGAAGGAGCTCACGCTCCAGACGGCCACGCTCGTCGCCTTCGGGTCCACCCGGCGGGCGGGCGTCAAGCCCGAGGACGACGCCGTGCTGGCCAACCTGATCGAGGCCGGCGCCCCGGTGGCCTGCATCGTGGCGAAATCGTGGGACCGCCACGTGAACGAGGCGCTGCGGACGACGCTGGACGAAGCCGTGGCCATGGTGGCCGACTCGGTCCGCTATCTGCGCGAGCACGACCTCAGGGTCTTCCTCGACGCCGAGCACTTCTTCGACGGCTATCGGCGCAATCCGGAATTCGCCCTGTCGGTTCTCGGCGCGGCCGAAGAGGCCGGTGCCGAGGCGCTGGTCCTGTGCGACACGAACGGAGGCTCGCTGCCCGACGACGTGGGCCAGGCCGTGGCGGACGTGCGGGCCCGCACCAGCGCCCAGCTCGGCATCCACTGCCACAACGATGCCGGGTGCGCGGTGGCCAACTCGTTGGTCGCGGTCCAGGCCGGTGCGACCCAGGTGCAAGGGTGCATCAACGGCTACGGGGAGCGGGCGGGGAACACCGACCTCTCGGCCGCCATCCCCAACCTGTCCCTGAAGCTGCACATCCGGACGATTCCGGCCGATCGGCTGGAGCGGCTCACCCCGGTGGCGCATCACATCGCGGAGCTGGTGAACATCGCCCCCAATCCCCAGCAGCCCTACGTCGGCCATTCGGTCTTCGCGCACAAGGGCGGGCTGCACGCCAGTGCGGTGGCGCGCAGTGCCGATCTCTACGAGCACGTCCAGCCCAACTCGGTCGGGAACGGGACCAGGGTGGTCGTGTCCGAGATGGCAGGCCGCTCCACGCTGGCCATGAAGGCGGCCGAGCTCGGTCTCGATCTCGACGGCGAGGTCATCGGGCGGGTCCTCGACGAACTCAAGCACCTGGAGCACGAGGGCTATCACTTCGAGGTGGCCGATGGTTCGCTCGAGCTGCTGCTGCGCAGGGCGACCGGGTGGACCGCCGACTTCTTCACGGTCGAGTCCTTCCGCGTCATCACGGATCACGGCGACCGGGCGGAGGCGGCCGTCGCCAGCAGTGCCCCCCTCGGCGTGATGACGGAGGCCACGGTGAAAGTCCACGTCGGTTCCGAGCGCATCGTGGCGGTGGCCGAGGGCAACGGCCCGGTCAACGCCCTGGACGGAGCGCTACGCGCGGCAATCGGCCCGCGCTTCCCGGTGCTCTCGAGCATGCACCTCACCGACTACCGGGTGCGCGTGCTCGACACCGGTCGCGGCACGGGCGCCGTCACACGGGTCCTGGTCGACACGACGGACGGCCAGGACACCTGGACCACGATCGGGGTGTCGGAGAACATCATCGAGGCGAGCTGGCAGGCCCTCTACGACTCCATCGTGTTCGGGCTGCTCCACGCGGGCTGAGACAGCCGCCGACACGGACAGCATCGGGGGTATCACGACGGGAACACCAAGATGACCGTGCTCAGCCGGCTGGCCGGGCCGCTCCTGAAGCTGCCTCCGCCCGACACCCGCGACATCTCGGTCGCCCGCGACCTCGTGGCCAAGATGCCGGACGGGGTCGACCTGCTGGCGGACCGATGGTTCCCGAGCCGGCCCTCCGGCGACGTGCCCACCTTGCTGATGCGTACGCCCTACGGGCGGCGCGTCATGGGACCGCTCGGTCGGCTCTTCGCCGAACGCGGGTACCAGACCGTGATCCAGAGCTGCCGGGGCACATTCGGGTCGGGGGGTGCCTGGGAGCCCCTCCGTCACGAGCAGGCCGACGGCCACGCCACGCTGAGCTGGGTGGCCGGCCAGCCCTGGTTCGACGGTCGACTCGTCACCTGGGGCGCCAGCTACCTCGGCATGACGCAGTGGGCGGTCGCGGCCGACCCGCCCGAGTTCCTCAAGGCGATGGCCCTCGACGTGACGGCGTCCAACGCGCGGGACGCCTTCGTCTACCCGGGCGGGTCGTTCGCCCTCGAGATGGCGCTGAGTTGGGCCTACCAGTTGAAGTACCAAGAACTGGGATTCCGCACCGTCCTGCGCACGCAGACCCGGAGCGCCAAGGTGGTGGCGCGGGCGGCCGCGGTCCTGCCCCTCGGCCTGGCCGACGTGGAGGCGGTGGGCGAGCCGGTGCCGGCGTACCAGGACTGGCTCGAGCACAGCGAGCCCGGCGACAAGTGGTGGGACGTGACGGACTTCAGCCGCCAGCTGAGCCGGGTTCCCCCGTCGAGCTTCGTCGGCGGATGGTACGACATCTTCCTCGCTGCCCAGGTCGCCGATTACGAAGCGGTCCGTCGGGCCGGACGCAGCGCTCGGCTCACCGTCGGTCCCTGGACCCATTCGTCCCCGGCGTTGGTCGGCGAGACCGTTCGTGACGGGCTGTCGTGGTTCGACGCGCAGCTCGGCACGGGGCCAGGCGAGGTCGACCGAGGTCCCGTGCGGGTCTTCGTCATGGGAAGAAAGCGGTGGGAGGAGTTCTCCCTGTGGCCACCGGCAGGGGAGCAGCAACGATGGTACCTGGGGCCGGAGCGGACCCTGGTTCCCGAACCGGGACCCGCACGCGAGCCGGACCGGTTCCACTTCAACCCGCACGACCCGACGCCGGCCGTCGGAGGGGCCTCACTCAACGTCGGCACGTCGGGCCCCAAGGATCAGCGCGTGCGGGAGTCGCGCCGAGATGTCCTGACGTACACGAGCCCGGTGCTGAAGGAGGACCTCACCGTCATCGGGCCGTTGCGCGCCTCGCTCTTCGTGCGCTCGTCACTCGAGCACACGGATTTCTTCGTGCGCTTGTGCGACGTCGACAGGAAAGGAAAGTCCACCAACATCAGCGACGGGCTCCTTCGCCTCACTCCGGGTTCGGAGGGCGCCGATGCCGACGGGGTATCCGAACTGGAGATCGCCATGGGACCAACGGCCAACACCTTCAGGGCGGGACACCGGCTGCGCCTACAGGTCTCGAGTGGTGCGCACCCGCTCTATGCCCGCAACAACGGCACCGGTGAGCCGCTGGCGACCGGCTCCTCCATGCGCTCGTCGGACCAGGAGGTGTTCGGCGGAGGCCCGCGCCCGTCCTCGCTCGTCCTCCACGTGGTCTCCCTGTTCGGGTAGGGAATGGGTCCGCTCGAACGCCCCGGACTAGTCTGCGCGCCATGACGCAGCCCACGTTCGTCCCCATCGCCGAGGCCGATGAGGTGCGGCCGGCCCGCCATCTCCACGTGCCTGGCTCCTGGACGACGTCGCGTCCGGCCGAGGTGGTGGTGCCCGCTGTCCGGGGACGCGGCACGGGCACGCCGGGTCCCGACTCGGGCTTCGCTCTCCGCCTGGCCAAGCGCTTCGAACACGACCTGCTGCTCGGCGAAGGGGAATCCGAGCATGACGTGGTGCTGGGGGCGGCCCTGATAGCGGCCAAGCGCTCGGCTCTGTTCGGGCGGGCCCCATGCATCTATGACGTTCGCTTCGCCCTGAACCTCTGGGGCTTTCTGGGCGAGGCGCCGCCAGGACTGCAGGCCGCGCGGCGGGTGGCCTTCTCGGGCGTGGGGCACGACTACGTCGTCCAGCGGGCGCTGGTCGACGGGATTCCCGAAGAGACCCTCCGCCTCAAACCCGAAGACGCCACGGGCGCAGCCGTCTCCCGCTAGCCCTGCCTCGACCGGTGACGACGATCGGTGCCATCGACCGCCTGGAGATAGAGGCCGGCGGGTTGACCTTCACCGGGCGGGCCTGTGGACCTCATGGGGGCCGGCCGGTCCTTCTCCTGCACGGGTTTCCGCAGACCTCGTGGGCCTGGCGGGACGAACTGTGGGCATTGGCCTCCGAGGGGTACCGGGCCGTCGCGCCCGACCAGCGGGGATACTGCGCCGGGGCCCGGCCGACCGACTCCGAGGCGTACGCCACCGGGCGACTGGTGGGCGACGTTCTCGCGCTGGCCGACTCCATGGAGATGGACACCTTCGACCTCGTCGGTCACGATTGGGGCGGCATGCTGGCCTGGTTGGTGGCATCGCAGCGCCCGGATCGGGTGCGCTCATTGACCGTCGTCTCGACACCGCATCCACTTGCGCTCGAGCGGGCGAACGGCCACGGCGACCCCGACGGCGCCACGGCGTTCCTCTGCACGCCGGAGGAGCCCGAGCGCCTGTTCCTGGGATCGGACGGGTCGGGCCGAGGGCTGGCCTCGGTCCTGGCCGCTTCGGGTCTCGACGACGACGACGTCGACATGTACGTCGCCGCGCTCAGCGAGCCCGGCGCCCTCACGGCTGCGCTCAACTGGTTCCGGGCGATGGACCCGACGTCTCTCGCCGACCTGCAGCCGGTGAGCGTGCCGACCCTCTACGTGTGGTCCACGGGCGATGGGGTCTTTGGACGTGACGTGGCCGAGGACACGTCGACCCACGTGTGCGGGCCCTACGCCTTCGAGGTGCTCGAGGGGGTGTCCCATTGGATCCCCGAGATGGCGCCCGGCAAGCTTTCGTCGCTGCTCATCGGTCATCTGGCGGCCACCTGAGGGGACGCCGATCGGCCGTTCGACCGTCTGCGACAATGAGCGGGTGAGCACGCCGAACTTCGACCTGACCGACGTCCAGCGGGACTTCCGCCAGACCATGCGCGCCTTCGCCGAGGAGAAGGTGGCGCCTCATGCCGCCGAGGTGGACCGGAACGCGGAGTTCCCCTGGAAGTCGTTCGAGGCCTGCAAGGAGTTGGAGTTGCCTGCACTCGGGATCCCCGAGGCCTACGGGGGAGCCGGCGCGGACATGGTGACCCAGGCCATCGCAGCCGAGGAGCTGGCCCGGGTTTGTGCGTCGACCGCGCTCACCATCCTCATTTCGAAGCTGGGCATGACCCCGGTCATGAATTGGGGGAGCGAGGAACTCAAGCAGACCTACATGCCGCGGGTGGCGGCGGGGGAGATCCAGGCCAGCTACTGCCTGTCCGAAGCCGACGCCGGGAGCGATGTCGCGGCGATGCGGTCCCGAGCGGTGCGCGACGGCGAGGACTACGTCCTCACCGGCTCCAAGTACTGGATCACGAACGCCGGGATCTCCGATGTCTACGTCGTGTTCGCCAAGACCGATCCCGATGCCGGGAGCCGCGGCATCTCCTGCTTCCTGGTGGAGAAGGAGTGGGGGGTGCACATCGCCAAGCACGAGGACAAGCTCGGGCTGCGGGGTAGCCCGACTGGTGAGGTCGTGCTCGATGAGGTGCGGGTGCCGGGCTCGCACCGGATCGGCGAGGAGGGGCAGGGCTTCACCATCGCGATGCACACGCTCGACCGCAGCCGTCCCACCATCGGCGCCCAGGCCGTGGGCATCGCCCAGGGAGCCATCGATTACTCGGCGGCGTACATGAAGCAGCGCCGGGCCTTTGGCGGCCCGATTGCCGACCTGCAGGGGCTGCGCTTCATGCTGGCGGACATGGCCACTCGGACCGAGGCGGCGCGAGCGTTGGTGTACCGGGCCTGCGCCATGGTCGACGATCCCTCGGGCGGAGAGCTGACCAAGTTCGGCGCCATGGCCAAGGCTTTCGCCTCCGATACCGCGATGTCGGTGACGGTCGACGCCGTCCAGCTGCTCGGCGGCTACGGCTACACCAAGGACTTCCCCGTCGAGCGCTTCCTGCGCGACGCGAAGGTGACCCAGATTTACGAGGGAACGAACCAGGTGCAGCGGGTGGTCATCGCCCGGGAGATCCTCAAGAAGTTCTAGGACGCAGGACGGTCGTCCTCAGGGTTCGAGCGGGTTCATTCGGCGCGCGGTGCGTATCCCGGTCGGAAGACGAGACACGACACGATGAGGCGTCTCGTACGGCTGTGGATGGTGTTCCGTTCGGCACTGGACCCGGCAGGCTGTGGTAAAGCTCGGCACCGCTGATGCGTCAACGGGTACGTCGTCCTCGTGGATTCGGGCGATCAGCGCTCAAGCCATCGTCGCCCAACGGTGCCGCGAGTGGGCGGGCCTCGTGGGGACTTTCCAGATATTCTCCGCTCATGACGCTCAGTTACGAATGGCGGGGGTCCTTCGAGAACGCTGAGGTCAACGCACTCCACGCCGAGGTCTTCGAAACTCGGGCGTACTCGGACGACGAGTGGAACTGGAAGGACCTCCTCGACCGGCACAGCCTTGGTTGGGTCGTTGCTCGAGACGATGGACGCCTCGTTGGATTCGTCAACGTCCTCTGGGATGGCTTCACACACGCCTGGATTCAAGACACGATGGTTCCAAATGAGGACCGCAATCGGGGAATCGGTACTCAGATGATCGAGATCGTTCGGTCCGAATGTCAGACATCAGGCTGTGAATGGCTGCACGTCGATTTCGACGAAGGCGTCGAACGGTTCTATTTCCAAGCTTGTGGATTCACTCCAACCTCTGCGGGGCTCATTCGACTCAGCTGAACAAAGACGACATTGCCTTCGAGGGGGCCCGAGTCCGCCCAGATCAGGGCAAGAGTGGCCAGCGAGCACCGGCCACCCCAGTGCTACCAGAGACCTTTGCCTCCGACCGGATCGAGTCGAACGCTCTGGGCAGCTTCGGCCACGAGCGAGGGCATGTCTTTCGCCCATCCGACGATGACAGGACTGCTGCGAGCTTTCTCCCATTCGGATTCGCTCGACCACACTTCGGTCAGATACACGACATCGTCGTCCACGGGAGACCTGCTCACGATCATCAACTCGCAGGCTGGGTTCTCCCGTTGCATCTCGACGGATTCCATGAACTTGCCGGCCAGCCGATCTGCGTTGCCTGGGGTCGCAAGGAGTTTCGTGTGCAGCGCAAACCGTCCCACTTGCCCTCTTCCTCGACTCGATCGCCGCTCTGCCAGTTTGCCATGTGCCTTTCGTGGAGTCGTGGTGCAGGAGCTTGGGGCATCCGAGTCCGCCGGTCTGAGCGCACCCCAGGTACGATCGCCGGGTGGTCCAAGTGACCGAGGAAACTCCTCGGGTGTCCACCGAGCACCTCTCCGGTTCGACGCCATTGGCGCGGTGGGCTGCGGTGGTGGCCGTCGTGGTCATCGGAACTGGGTTTGGAGCCCTGGGTACGGCGCTGGTCTCACCCGGGCGGTCCCTTGCGGTACCGACTGCGATCGTGGCGGCTGTCGGCGGTGGCATCGTGCTCGTTTCGTGGGTGGTCGCTTCGTTCCGGTCCGGGCGACAGGCCGGTTGGATTCTCGCTGTGGGAGCAGCACTCGTGACCGTGTTGGCGTGCATATGGACGTTCGAGTTCGCGCTCCCCGCCGCTCTCGAGTGGTCGGGAGCGACGGCGCAAGCGCAGGAGGTCTTCAATCGGTTGCAGCACTCTCCACAGAACTTCCATGGAACTGTGCCCCCTCAGCCCTGTGTTGTTCACGCGAGTGGCTCCGTCGGTCCACTTGGAGCGCCCTACAAGGAGTGCGCCGTGTGGACACCGGTGGGTCATGCGGTGACCTTTGTATCCGGCAACCCGAACGCGTCCGGGGGGCTCGTCTACACCGACCGTCCTTCGGCGTTTTTCGCAGACGAATGTGAACGCCACCTGGTTGGCGAGTGGTGGATGTTCGCTCCATCGTCCGACTCCAACGGCGACCCAGGGAGTTGTTTCTTCGGCTACAGGTTCCACGGAGGACCATGAGCGCGAGGTGAGGCCGCGAATGGTCGCCCGGAGTGCGGTTCGCCGAAGTTTGTGGACGAGGCCAAAAGTTTCTGTGCCTGAGCCGTGTCCATATGAGTCCGAGCCGGGAGGCGGACGACTCTCTTTGTGCCTGACAGGACGGTGACGGGATGTGTCATCAGTGGCACGAGGGCGACGCTCCCTGCTCCACCAGCGTGAGGCTCAGGCCGCAACTAGCGTTCCGCACACAGGTCGCCGCGGGCCAGATGTCGCCGAACCGCAGGCGGCGACATTTGGGCGGCCACGAAACGGGAGGAGCACCAATGCGCAACAGAGGACGAAGCTGGTTGGCGGCCGGAACGATGGCGCTGACGATGGGAGTGGGCTTTAGCGTCGTTGGAGCTGGTTCGCCCGTCGGCGCCTCGCACCCGCTCGCGGGAACCTACGAGCTCTTCGTGACGATAACCAGCGACTCGCCCTCCTTTTCTTACACCTGTCCGATGATCCTCAAGTCAGACGGCAAGTCGGTATTTCCGGTCAGCACCCAATGCCCCAACAAAGTCACCGGACACTGGTCCGTGACAGGCTCGGCTGTCCGGATCACCAACTTCCACAACGAAGATGTCTTCACTGGCAAGGTCACCTCGAAAGGATTCAACAGTGCGTTCCATCCTGGGACCTACTCCCAAATAGATCCGACAGCGAACGGGACTTGGTACGCGAAATACCAGTCGTAATCGAGGAAGACCCACCACAGGATTCGAGCGTGGTGCGAGGAACGTGACTACCGGCTCGCCGGTCCCCGCTGGGAGATCTCTGGCGACCCAGGGCCTGATGGCCGTTTTGAGGTGGAAGTCTCACGGGTCTTGGCCACCCCGCGACGTTGACCAGCGGAAAGGGCTGTTAGTACTTTTCAACCAGGTGCGCTCGATTCGCGGGTAGCTCGTACGGATCCGGCCAGAAGTCGGTGATGCGCTTGATGGTGCCGTCGTCTTGAAGATCGAAGAAGCACAGTCCCGGCTGGACTGTACCGTCGGCGTTGGTGAACTGGATCCAACTGGAGGCCTGGAGCCCTTCCCCGATGATCCGGT
This sequence comes from uncultured Acidimicrobiaceae bacterium, assembly GCA_963840435.1. Classification (GTDB taxonomy): domain Bacteria; phylum Actinomycetota; class Acidimicrobiia; order Acidimicrobiales; family RAAP-2; genus Bog-473. The sequence goes on from CAWIYY010000012.1 coordinate 512,929, forward strand.
TGACCTCGAGGTGCCAGTCACCGGGGAAGCCCTCGACGTTGAACTTCACGTAGTTGGCACGGCCTCGGACACGTTCCCGAGTCTGGGGTCCCTCGTAGAGGACATCCTCGGACAACAGGGCCCCGAACGCGGACCAGTCCCTTTCGTTCGCAGCCCGCCAATACGCGGTCACAACCTCACTGGCATGTCTCACCCAAAGAACGATAGATCCAGGGTGTTACAAGCAGTGGTGTTGACCCCGCTTCGATGGACACGAGCGAGTCCATATGTTCATCGACGAGGACATCTCAGGGGTCGCCTTCATCGCGAGCCGGCGGTTCAGGGGCCGGGTGTGACCGGGCTGACGTTGTAGCGCAGTTCTCCTGTCGACACGTCGATGTCGTAATACTCGACGCCGGTCTCCACTAGCGGGTCGTCCGCGCCGAAGGCCACGGCGATCTTGTTCGCGGCGTTACGGACGATATCGAGGATCAGTTCGGTTGCGGCGGCAGGACCCAATACGTCCACGACCTGCTCGCCGAGCCCGCGTGGCCACCGGATCGGCTCCCACACGAAGGCATCCACGACCTGGAGGGCCAGGATCTGAGCGTCGGAGATACCGCTCGGATCCCTGTCATCGAACAGATCACTCCCGCCTGCGAGATCGATGGCACTCACGCTCCTGCGTGACTGGCAGAGCCGGCAGTCGTGGGCTCTCGCCCCGCGGAGCCTGACCAGCTCGGAGGTAACCGGATCGAGGGCTGACAGTTTTGCCACTTCGAGGAGAAATCTTTCGTGTGCCACCCAGGGCTTGGCGTCGGCTGAAGTCGGGGTCGGACGCCACTCTTCGCCGAACATCTCGCGCCAGGCGACATTGGCGCGAATCGTCATGTCCTCCGTCCATACGGCAAGGATGAAGACTGGGGCGTCGGCTCCGAGTTCGGCCAGCCCGGCCGCTCGAACAGCAGTGGTCATGGATGCCACATCGACGACCATCTGTTCGGCGAAGGCCATCGCGTCAGATCTCGCAACGGCAGGAACAGCCGGGTCGAGGCTGGCCCGAGCGACGGCACAGGCCTGCTCCGTCAGGTCAACCGGTGTGGTCGAGGCGACTGCGTCGATCAATTCGTCCCATGCCCCGAAAGCCGCCGGCGCTTCATCCCGAGCGATCACACTTCGACCCTACTGGTCATTTGACGCGTGATGAAAGCCCCACGGACTTGCCCGAACGATGCATCTGCCCCAGATCGCCGGCTCGGAGGCGGAGTTCAGGCGTCTGCATGGCCTGACCGTCACCGCCCCTAGCGCGAGGCACGCCGAGGGGACGAAGGTTGGCGTCCGGGAGCTCTGGGCGCATCTGACCTCCGGCGCGTCGGGGTTGCTGCATCGATGGTGATCGCGGCTGACGATCAGCCAAAGAACTCGAGTGCCTGCCCCAAGAGATCGGAACAGTTGACGATCGCTCCGGAGAAGTGTCCCGTCTCGAAATCGAAGGACACGACCTCATCTCGCGCGACACAGAAGAGGTCGCCGTCTGGGCTAAACCGCAGGCCTCTGGGGTTGCGGAAGAGTACCGATCCGTCAGGTCTGAAGCTCCTGACGAGTCGGCCGCTGGTGCTGTCGTACTCGCGAACGCTCGAAATGGCCTCGCGCCCGCCGAAGGGGCATTCGCTGGACACCACAATGTTGCCGTTGGGCGCGATGGCGAGGTCGAGGGGACTCAGCTGCGAATCTTCGACCAAGCGCGGCGCGAGGAGATGGCCGTCAGCGTCGAAGACCTTGATTGTGTCTTCGCCGATGCCCGATGGGCTCATACCCGACGCCAAGAAGATGCGACCATCGGGAGCGAATGCGAACCCTCTCGGGAATGGGACGACCTTTGGAGGAAGGTACGGAATGGCAGGTCCGTCAAGGCGTGCCGGTAGAGCCACGACGGTTCGGAGACGACGGGAGCCCACGTAGTAGCGGCCGTCGGGTCCGAAGACTCCTCCGCCGGGGTCGAGTGCGTCGATCGGGCCGGTGTCTTTTCGGACTTGTCCCTTCTGGTCAAGGGCGAGCACGCGATCGTTGCCGTTGTTGACACAGAGCAGGTCGCCGCTTGGATCGACGCACAAACCTCGCGGGTCAGCGACGCGGCTGTCGTCACAGAAAGTGCCCAACGCCTTGCCGACGAAATCGAAGGCGAGGACGGCTCCGTATCCTGCGCCGTTCGTGCCCTTTGCACTGGAAACGAGGAGTTGCATCTGAATAATCCTCCTTCCGGGACTTCCACGGCGGTCCATCTTGACTCAGCCGTGTCGCCAGGAAGCCCGGCGAGCGGCAGCTCATGTGGCACCGAACCACGCACCGGGGCTGCGGAGTCCTGGACGCGTCGTTCGGCGGTCGTCCCAGTTTCCCGGCACGGTAGCCCAGCACGCCGGGTAGCGAACACCGACAGACCACGCCGGAGGTGTTTGAAAGACCCAAAGGTTACGGATTGCCTTGGTACGTGGTCGGGGTGGGACTCGGATCATGCCCCGACGTATCGTGAACACGCAGAAAGCTCTGCTCAGTTGTGCAGCCCTTTGTCCAGTCGGAGGGTGATGCAATGCCCGGCGGGACGGTGTTGCAGTCAAGCCCCGGCGAGGCGACCGCCCGGTCCCAGCCTTGCTGATACGACTCCGTAGGACTCGATGAACCGCAGCTCGTGAGACACAACGACAGTCCCACGACGGCAACCAACGCCAAGGGACGAAGCAAGCGGCCACGGGACGACCGGGTTCGGATTCTCAGCGAAACCCGGTATCTCGGAGACGTTCGTCGTGGCTTCACGTGCAGGTACCCCCAACGACGAAGCAACCGACCACTTTTCAAGTGTAGAACCTGGGGTTTTGACAGTGCCCGCGTAGGCCGGGAAGGTGGCACATATCGAACCGCCACGTACCCATCTCGAAATCTATTGGCGATACCGCCGGCGGGCTACACGACGTGGCGGTCGCTGCCCCGCACGTAATTGTGCGCCAGGTCACGAGCTAGGAGAAACGACATGTCACACGTACGCCGATTCGATCACGTTGGAATCATTGTCGTCGACCTTGATGCCGCGACGCAGTTCTTTGTCGCGCTGGGACTGGAGATCGAGGGAAGGACGTTCGTTGAGGGCGAGTTCATCGACACCGTCATCGACATCCCGGGAGCAAGAACCGAAATCGTGATGCTCCGGCCGCCGGACAACGGCACAGGCGTCGAACTCTCCAGCTTCGTCCGGCCTAGCTGCGTGCCGGGCTCACGGGCCGCCATGGCCAATGAGGTCGGCTTGCGAAGCGTTGCGTTCGAGGTTCGTGACCTGGACGCCGCCGTCGCCCAGGCGACGTCCGCCGGATTCGGGTTGGTGGGCGGAATCGGCACGTACGAGGGCTCTTGGCGGATGGCCTACATCCGAGGCCCTGAGGGAATCCTCGTTGCGCTTGCTCAACCCATCGGCTGACAGGATTGGTCGCCCGTACGCCGGGCGTCACCGCCGAAGCGCTCCGAGCAGGATTACGGCTACCAGCGCGGTGCTGGTCGACGTCATGGCCACGTGACCGAGGTAGCCCATCGGCAAGTCTTGGACTGAGACGCGAGGCGGACCAGGTGGACGGCGTGCCAGCATGGGCTATGGATAGCGTGACATCCCCGCGTGCAGCAACCGCCACTTCCGCCGGCTGGGAGCTGCGACCCATGGCCCTCGAGGACGTCGAAGCGACGATGGCCGTAGTCGGGGCCGCCGATGCCGCACTGGCAGAAGCGGGTCTGCTCCCGCCGCCCACACCACCGAGCGACGCCCAGTTGGAGGCCAGCCGCGTGGGCCATGCCCGTTTCGTGGAGCGCGACGGGCCCGGAGCCTGGGTGGCGGTCTCAGAAGGGCGGGTGGTCGGCGTTGCCGAATCCGTCCGGCGAGAGAGCTTCTGGGGCCTGTCCATGCTGTTCGTCCACCCAGAGTTCCAGAGCCGGGGAGTGGGCGGGCGGCTCCTCGAGGCGGCCATGGGCTACGCCGCCGGCGCCACCCAACGCATGATCCAGTCCTCGCCCGACCCCCGGGCCATGCGCCGCTACTTTTTGGCCGGACTGGCCATGCACCCGACGGCCGAGATGGGAGGCCAACCCGACCGCCGGGCCATCCCGCCTTCCCTGCCCGGTCGGGATGGCGATGAGGGTGATCTCGAATTGGTAGCCGAGGTGGAGACACAACTGGGCCGTTCGCGTACCGAGGACGTGGCGTTCGTTTTGAGTGACGGGCGTTGCCACATTGACGTGGTGGACGGCGACCCCGGACGAGGGTGGGTGCTTTGGCGCCCGGACCGATTGGTCATGCTGGGAGCAACTGACGAGCAGACGGCCGCCATCCTCCTGTGGCGGTTCCTCGCCGGCTCCAAGGGAGAAATCCTGGTCAACGGGCTCACCGCTGCTCAGCAGTGGGCCTTCGCCGTACTCCATCAGGCACGTCTCACGGCCCAGATACGCGGGTCGATGTTCATTGACGGCATGGCCGTCCCGGTCCCATGGATCGCTTCGGGCTGGTACTTCTAGACCCTGATCTGTCCCCCCCAACTAGCCCCTCTGACAAGTCTGAGATTCGGGACGCCCGCGAGGTCCCTACTTGGGAGAATGAATCCTGTAGACGACGTGGGTGGCGAGGGGCGAGGTGGCGACCTCCATGGGTTCCGCGTCCAGGCGCGTGACGTCGTCGAAGAGCCGTTCCCCCCGGCCGAGAAGGACTGGGACGACGTCAAGTACCAACTCGTTTAGGCAGCCCGTTCGCAATGCCTGCCGGACTGCGGTTGCGCCGCCAGCCACGTCAATCGGCTGATCACCCGCTACCTCGGTGGCTGCGGCCAATGCACCGTCGAAACTGTCCACAAAGTAGAAGACGGTGCCGCCCTCCATCTCGATCGGGTCGTGCGCATAGTGGGTCAGCACGAATACGGGGGCGTGATACGGGGGCTCCGGACCCCACCAGCCGCGCCAATCGGACTCGCCCCACTCACCGCGCACCGGCCCAAACATGTTGCGACCCATGATGTACGCGCCGCGGGGGCCGAGAAGCCGTCGGGTGAAAGCTGCGTCGACCGGGTGCTTCGGATCATCGAGGTGCCAGTGATGCAGCGCTCCTCCATCGATCCCAAGCGGGTTGTCGCGGCTCTGGTCGGGGCCAGCGACGAACCCGTCGAGCGAGATGCTCATGTGGCTAGTAACGAACGCCATGGTGCTGCAACCTCCCCGGCCTGTGCGGAGAAGCTCCCCGGCCTGTGCGGAGAAGCGTAACCCTTCCCGCATACGCTCGGCCTTGGCTTTCTTTGTGCGGAAGGGAGGATCCGGCGCACTGGTTGCCGAATGTGGCGCGCCGAGCCAACGTACCGCGACACTCTTGCCGCCCTCGTATCCTGAAGTCAATGACCCGTTCTGAAAGCGGTCGTCCCACTCCTCCTCGCCTTCCCCCCGGCCTTTCCTCAGAGCCCGATCTGCGTCTCATTGCGGGCTGCCAGATCGATCACACAACCATTCAGGGGAACTTCTCAGATGGCGACCTCCAGGGATTGCAGGTGGAGGACTCACGCATCGTCGGCTCGTCATTCACAGCCGCCGATCTCACCAATCTCCGCCTCATAGACGTCGTGGTGGAGGGGAGTGACTTCTCGGGTGCGGATATGGCGGAGGCCTCCTTCACTCGTGTCACGTTCACCGATTGTCGTATGTCCGGCGCACTCATCCCTCGGGCCAAGATGCAAGACGTCACCTTCTCCGAGGTAAAGCTTGACCAAGTGAACTTCCGAATGGTCGAGGGCGAACGAGTCGTCTTCGATCATGTAAATCTCGAGCGAAGTGAGTTCTATTCCGCGCACTTGAAGGCAGCGTGCTTTTTTGACTGCAATCTGAGCGGAGCAGATGTGTCACAGGTGAAGTTACCGGGGGCCCGCTTTCACGGCTCTGTACTCTCAGAAATAAAGGGCGGCGAATATCTTCGGGACGTTGTGATTGAAGCCGGTCAGGTACTCCCGCTGGCTCACGGAGTCTTTGCCGGGCTGAATATCCGGGTCGAGGACGACCGGGATGCTGACGTTGGACCCATGGACAGTGGAGACACGTCCAAATCGCGAAAGCGCGGCGTTTAACCGAGGCTTGAGTGGCAGGCAACTGCTCCCGACGCTCATCGTTCGAATTTGGTGATGGTCAGGGTGTAGAAGTTCGCAATGGCACCACTATCGACCGGTGCCTGCTTCAAGAAGGCGAAACCAAGCTTCCGGCAGACGTTTTGTGAGGCGCGGTTGGCTGGGTTGATTATCGCAAGCAGTTCTCCCGAAAACGTCTGGCGAGCGCGGGCAAGCAAAGCGTGGCTTGCCTCGGTCGCGTAGCCCAACCTCCGCGACGTAGGCAACAGCCGGTACCCCCATTCCAGACGTTCCTCGCCTTCGAAGGTGAAGTAATCGACGCCTGTATAGCCGACGACGAGGCCGGATTCCCTCTCAACGATGGGCTGTTTCGCAAACGGAACGACTTCGCACATTGCGAGCATGTGATCAAACCGTCGGTGAGCCTCCTCTTCAGTCCCAGCTTGACCGGAGAAGACCATAAAGTCCTCATTGCAGAAGAGTTCGACGAACCACGCGCGGTCCAGCTCGCGGGGCGGGCGCACTTCCAAGCGTGACGTGATGACTGCCTTCTCCAAGCTCACGGCAGAGACCTCCTTAGCCCCCCATGATGCCGGGTGCCGATCGATGCTTCCTCCGCACCCGCGGATAGTCCATTTGTGCACGGCGGCACCCGGTCCCGGCAGCGTCGTACTGGGCTACCTCTTCGCTCTAGATTCTGATCTGTGCCCATCGGCCTGCGACCCCTCGTCGACAAGGAACCGTCAGAGCTCATCGGGAGTCATATGGAGCGGCTCCAATTTCCACCGCGAGTCGGATGAAGAAGACGGTCTTCTTTTGATGTCTGAGGGAATCAGAGGACAACGATGATCGCGCGCTGGGTTTGGATCGTCATGATGATAGGCACCGGCGTCGAGTTCGCTCTCGGCGTGGCGTGCTTGACGCTCCTCCCGATCAGACGGCCTGATCAGTGGCTGCCTCCCCAGAGCAGGGGCGTGTACGCCGCCCACGCAGTTCTCGGAGGACTGCTGGCAATCGGGGCGCTGGTCATCTTCGTTACCGTTCTCGGCGGGTCAAGGTTCGTGCGCCTGGGTGCGCGGATCGGCCTCGTCGGGTTGTTGCTCGGTGCGGCAGGAGGGATGCTTTCGGTGTCGCACGCTTGGAGGCTGACGGGCATGGGATTGATGTGTGCTGGGGCGCTGCTCGCCTTCTTCGGCTATGTCATTCCCCTCGCTGATATCCCGGTGCAAGAACGGCCAGGGTGAGTTTTTCAGAGGCCTCTGTGCTGGCGTTGGGAGGCACCCCAATCGGCTCGGCGCTTTGAGCCTGTGAGAGAACGCCGACCAAAAAGTAGGGGATGCCGAAGCCATCCGGGCCGGTCCATAACGATCACAGTGCGCCGCCCTCGATGGCTTGCCGTTGTAGCCGTCACCCTGATCGTGTTCGAGGTGGGCCTTGCCGGCGTTGTTCAGAACAGCCGACGAGACACGTACCCACGATCTGCGCGTGATCGAAGGACCGTGCCGGGGGTGGTCACGTTGAGGTGATGCTGAGCATCATGGATGTGATGGCTCATAGGCGCCGACCGGTCGCGGGGTCAAGGATCTCTGTCACCGCCCCGGCGGATTCATATCGTGATCCTGCGGCCACACATTGGGCCGTCGAGTGGCACGCCACCGCGGTGAGAGCACCGGTTCCCGTCAGTGTCTGAATGCTTCGGTCGGCGACAATGGTGGCGGTCGTCGGATCAATCGATACCGCTTGCCCAACGGAGGGATCGCGGGTGTCGTTGCCCACGGCCAGGCATAGGGAAACGGAGGGGCAGCTCACGGCGGTCAACATTGCCGCCCGCGCCGATATGGATCGATCCCTTTGACCCTTTGACAGCGCGCCCGTTCTCGGGTTGATCGGTACAGCCACCGACGGTTCACTGGCACCCCAACCCACCGCCAGGCACACGGTGGTCGACGGACAGGCCAGGTCGAGCAGGATTCCTTTGTGGGTGACGTCTTGGACGCTCTGTCCACGCCGTATCGCTCCGGTGGCCGGATCCAGTGGCACGGCAACCCCGGCGGACCTTCCAACGTTCTCCCCGACAGCCACGCAAAGGTTGGCCAAGGGACAGGCCACTCCAGCGAGCCCGACGCCACCCGTTCCCGGAATGGTATGCACTCGCTGGCCGCTCATGATGGCTCCTGTAGCCGGACTGAGGGCGACGGCTACACCGGACCCGCTCGAATCGCGGCCCACGGCGAGGCACTGTTTCCTTGACGTACATGCCACCCCGGACATGAATATGCCGGAGATGGTGTGGAGGTCTTGGCCACTGCGTACCATCGCGGTATCCGGGTCGAGCGGCACGGCGATGCCCCTGGTTTCATTTGGATTTTCCCCCACGGCAAGACAGACCGAGCGGGAGGGGCAGCTCACTCCATTGAGGAACCCACTCGATCTAATCAGTTGAAGCGTTTGCCCGGTCGAGAAATCACCCGAGATCGGATTTAGAGACGCCGCCGCTCCCGAATTCACCCTTGACGCCACGTTTCCGACGCCGATGCATTGGCCTGCCGAGGCGCAGGCGACGGCGTTGAAGGTGCTCATCGGCATGAATTTTTGAGTGATAGCGCTGGCCGAGGTCGTTGCGAAAAGGGCTGACCCAGTTGCCAAGCCGACCAAAGCCAGCGCCAACATCACGGGGCAAATTCGAATGGCTCGGGCATACGAGTTCATCATGACCTGGTAACCCCCGGTTTTCCGATCCAGGATGCGCAAAACGTAGCGCCTTGGCGCGGAATTAACTTCAAGAACGGGACGATGATCATGTTGCACTCGACCCTTCGATCTATGACGTGCCCTTGGCCTTGTGGCAGGAACGTGCTGGCGTCAGAGTCTCGGTCGCCCGAGGGAGGTGTTGTCCACGCCCTCGAGCGCCACAGCGTCTCACCCTTCCCGGGAACTGGGACTGTGAGGACTAACTCGGATCAGATTTCAGACGATCTCGACGTGGCGAATCGCAGCTGCACACCTAGCCACCGTCGGACGGCAAGCAGATACCAGACCGTTGAAACAAGGCCCACGGCGCCGAGGATCTCTGCGGAGAAGAAAAGGCCGAGCCCAAGGAAATGATTGGTGCCGCCGAATCCGAATACAGCCGCAATCATCCCAATCGCAAGACCGACGACTCCGAAGCACAAGGCTCTCTTCCGCTTGGACATGCCGGCGACTCGAAACCGCACGGCTGGCCGCTGGAGAATGTCAAACACAGCTCCTGGCAAGCCTTCCTGAGGCGGTGACGTGCGGGATCCGTCCCAGCGTACTCGGGTCGAAGTCCCACCTAGGTCAGCCCAATCTTCTGGGACATTTCGTTGGGACGTGAGGGCATGATGGTGCTGTGGCCAACAGCGATCTGTCCTTCGTGCTTGAGTTGGCGGACCTCGCTGCCGACGTGAGCATGAGGACGTTCAGACGTGCCGAGCTGACAGTCGAGACCAAGGCTGACGGCAGTCCCGTGACTGAGGTGGACCGGACGGTCGAGGGCGCTCTACGCGATGCGCTTGCCAGGTACCACCCATCTGATCGTGTCGTGGGGGAAGAGTTCGGCGGACAGCCCGGTAGGGGCCGCTGCTGGTATCTGGACCCGATTGAAGGGACCAGCATCTACATCGAAGGCGGTCTCTATTGGAGCACGCTTATCTCCCTTGCCGTCGACGGTGTGGTCACCGCCGGTGTGGTGGACTATCCAGCCACCGAAGGGCGTTACTGGGCCGTTCGTGGTGATGGGGCGTTCGCGAACGGTGATCCGATGCAGGCGTCCACCGTCGCCCAGCTCGCAGAGGCAACCCTCTGCGACGACTACCGCCACAACCTCGAGCGTGCTACCCCGGGTCACCCGCTTGTTCGATTGGCTCGCCGCTGCTCTGCGATGCATCCTTACGAAGGCGGCCACTCGATGCTCCTGGTTGCAAGCGGCGAGGCTGACGTCGCTCTCGACTCCGGCGGCGGCCCCTGGGATTACGCACCCTTTGTGATCCTGGTTGAGGAAGCGGGAGGCGTTGCGAGCGACATTCAGGGACAAGCCCGTTTTGACAGTGGCTCACTCCTCGTCACGAACGGCCGTCTTCACAGCCAGGTCCTTGCCACCCTGGGTTCATAGCCGCGGGCTACGCCGCCGGAATCCTCCGACAAGGCTTAGCGCCACCCATCTGGCGGGGACGAGGCACCCTCCTATGGCTGAGGGCGTCGGCTGAGTCGCATGGTCCACGCCGGGGAGGTGAGCGTCAGTTCCACACCGCCGCGTAGATGCAGAGGACCGCGGAGACAGAGACTCCGACCCACACCAGCATCCAGGCCTTGTTGCCCATCGTTGCTTTTTCCTTTCCAGGGGTGTCAAACCACCGCTTGTGCGTGCGTTCACAAGCTAACTTACCTGGAAGGTGCTTGCAAAAGTATGCGCAGGGCAAATGCCGGTGCATTCACAGTGCCGGCGTACAGGAGCAGGTGAGTGAGGCGGGACTCGGGTTGCCCGGGAGCCGCTCTGGATGGTGTCTGCCGGTCGGATCCAACCTTCAGACCGCTAAATGGCTCCGGCAGCCTCGAATGAGTTGTACACCGTGACCGTGGGAGGACCTGTGACCCCGATCGCAGTGGTGACCCGCTCCACCTTCGGGTTCCCCTCGAAGAATCCCTGGAACTGCTCTGCGGTTTCCCACTCGTCGATGACGACGAGCTCGGCGGCGCCAGCCACGAATCGGTGATGAAGAATTCCAGCGCCCCTGGTGTCCTCAGTGATCTCTTCGAGGAGCGCGGCGTTGGCCTGCAGACCCTCGATGGCTTTGGCCACGTCCGCAACAGGGAAGTGAGCGATGACGGTGACACTCATGTTGACACCTCAGATCAGTCGATTGAGCACCCCGATTGAGGCAGCCTCGGAAGCCTACGACATGGCCATTGAGGTTGCTCAGCCTGCTCCGCTTCCCTGAGTGCCTCCCTACCCACTGCAAACGACGCAAAATCGACGCCGGCGAACGGACCCGTCATTCCCGCGACGACGCCCGATCGGCTACAGGACAACGCGACAGAACGACGGCCGTCGCCATCGCGGCAAGACGCATCAGGCACTCGCGAGTGCTTGCCGGACTGCAAAACGCCCCCTGTTGGGCCGACTCGGCGTTCTGGGCCGGTCTGACCTTGTGATTCGCGGTCCGTGGAGGCTACTCGGTGTCCGAGATGATCTCGCTCAAGACCTCACCGAGCATCCTGGGGCAGGACAGGAACGGAGAATGGTCGCTCTCGATCCGTCTTGTGCCGTCTGCGTTCTGGGCCATCTGCTCTTGCGCTGACAGGCTCAGGATGCGATCGTCGGTGCAGGCGATGTACGTGCTCGGCAAGACCTGCCATGCCGGTGACGGCGGCGGCGGAGCAAGCAACACCGACGTCGGCATCGTTCGAAGTTGCGACGTCGCCCAGTCGGCGTCCTCCGTCGAACAACGGTGGTAGAAGACGGACCGAGCCGCGTGTGAATCGATCGATGCCGTGATCTCATCGAGCTTGATCTCCGCAATACCGGGCGCGCCGCTGAAGTCAACGCTTTGTTCAGGGGCAGTCATGAAGGCGGTCAGGAAGATGAGCGACGTGGTTGATCCGTAAGGCCTTCCACTCTCCGCTGCCGCAGCGCTGATCACAGCACCGCCGAAGGAATGCCCGAGCACGGTCACGCTCTCGTCGCTGCTGTCGATCGCACTCCGCACTGCGGCCACATCGTCTTCAGCCGAGGTGAAGGGAAGATCGACGGTCTCGTGAGCAATGCCGAGGCGTTCGAGTTCGGGCGTCAGCCGATTCCAACACCATGCTCCGTGGAAGGCACCATGGACCAGCAGGAGGCGGGGCGGCGTCATAGTCCCAGCCTACGGTTTCGTGTCAGGTGCCAGAGTCTCACCGCCCGGCGACTGGCACACCTTTCAGATCCATCGAGAACGGGACTTATCCGTTGAGTAAGTCACGGGTCGCGCGCTCGGAGCGGAGAACGTACAGCGCAACTTTGTCACGGTGCCGCGACACGATTCCGAGCTCTCGTTCGCGCTCAGATCGGCGGACTCGCCAGATGCGCCAGACCAGCGACCATTCGTCGCGTAACCGTCGCCAAGCCGGCTCGTCGCAGCCGTTGGGCAGCTGGAAGCCAACCGGACGCTTGCGAATCCCGCGGACGAACGCTCGCCGTGCACAGACCCACCATGGGGTATCGAGGAACACAACCGTGTCCGCGCGCTCGAGCCGAAGGTCGAGTGTGGCGTGGTAGTTGCCGTCGACGATCCACGTGTCGCTGCTGAGCAGGCCCCGCTGCTTCTCGCGCCACTCGTCCTCAGACGGCTCCACCCAGCCCGGTTTCCAGAAGTGGACGTCGAGATGGATGACGGGAAGGCCAGTCCTGGCCGACAGTGCTCGCGAGAACGTGCTCTTGCCCGCTCCGGCCAGGCCAGTGACCACGACACGTCGACCGACAGACATCCCGGGTGGGATGTCCCTGACAGATCGAGACTCCATGAAGCCATCATTCGGCACCAGCGCATTGTGCCGGTTCGCGGCGAGGGCGTCAGTTGTGCGAAATCACTGTTGTCCCGCGGAAGGCGAGGCACGGTCGCAGCCTGCCCAGCAAAAGCTGCAGGACACTCCCAACTGTGCGGGCGTCGGATCACAAGATCTTGTCGTTCCGCGGGAATAGGGATGGACCTCTCTGGAGCGTTCCGAGTCGTGTGAGAGCGCCTTGGACGCAGTTCGTCCTCCTGAGATGTGCACGGGAGCGCGGTTGTCGCAGGCTCCAGCAGGGAGCGGCTTGTGCCCGGTCCGGCGCTATGGCGTTGGCGCCCGGCGACATTGCCCGGGCAGACTGCCGGAGTCGGCCCCCGAGGGCTGGTGGTAAAGTTAGAACAGGTTCTAAATTGTGCCCGCAGGGGGCAGCCGGCCGAGGGCCGGAACTCGCAGCAGGAGGGTCGTTGGTCATGGCGCAGCCGGTAATCATCGAGGCGGTCCGCACTCCAATCGGGAAGCGCAACGGCTGGCTCTCGGGCCTGCGGGCGCCCGATCTCCTCGGCGCCGCGCAGGTCGAGGTGGTCAAGCGTGCGGGGATCGACCCCGCGTCGGTGGAGCAGGTCATCGGCGGGTGCGTGACCCAGGCGGGCGAGCAGGGCTTCAACGTGACGCGCACGTCGTGGTTGCTGGCCGGCCTGCCCTACGACGTGGCGGCGACGACCATCGACTGCCAGTGCGGTTCGTCGCAGCAGGCCAACCACATGGCGGCCAACCTCATCTCGGCCGGTGCGGCGGACACCACGATCGGCTGCGGCGTCGAGACCATGAGCCGGATCCCGCTTGGGGCCAACGCCTCGGCGCCCGGAGTGGGCCGTGCCCTCCCGGCCGACCTGCCCTACGACATGCCCAGCCAGTTCGAGGCGGCCGAGCGCATCGCCCAGAAGCACGGGATCACCCGCGAGGACGTCGACGCCTTCGGGTTCCAGTCGCAGCAGAAGGCCGCCCGAGCCCAGGCGGAGGACCGTTTCGCCCGTGAGATCTTCGCCGTCGAGGCCCCCATCGTCGGGGAGGAGGGACCCCGCGGCGAACACGCTGGCGAGAAGATGGTCGTGTCCAAGGACCAAGGCCCGCGCGAGACGACGCTCGAGGGTCTGGCCAAGCTGAAGCCCGTGCTGCCCGAAGGGATGCACACCGCGGGCACCTCGTCGCAGATCTCCGACGGTGCAGCCGCCGTACTGTGGATGTCCGAGGAGCGGGCCAAGGCAGAGGGCCTCAAGCCGCGGGCCCGGATCGTGGCCCAGGTGCTGGCCGGGTCCGACCCCTACTACCACCTCGACGGCCCGATCGTGGCCACGAGCAAGGTGTTGGCCAAGGCCGGCATGACGATGAAGGACATGGACCTCTACGAGGTGAACGAGGCCTTCGCCTCCATCGTGCTCAGTTGGGCCAAGGTGCACGGGGCCGACATGGACAAGCTGAACGTGAACGGCGGCGCCATTGCGCTCGGCCACCCGGTCGGGGCGACGGGGAGCCGCCTCATCACTTCGATTCTGCACGAGCTCGAGCGGACGGACGGCACCTACGGCTTGGTCTCAATGTGCTGCGGCGGCGCGCTGGCCACGGGCACCATCATCGAGCGGCTCTGAGCTCTGCGCTCCCGCCGTCGCCCGCACATCCGACTTCTGACAACCCACACCTGACAGCGCAATCGGCGCCTACCTCCGGAGGGGACCGTGTCATCGATAACCACTGAGCATCTGACGTTCGAGCGCGACGGCGCGACGGCCATCGTGACCATGAACCGGCCCGAGGCCAAGAACGCCTTGAGCCTCCCGATGCTCGTCGGGATGAAGGACGCCTGGGAGGAGATCAACAACAACGAGGACATCCGCTGCGCCATCCTCACCGGAGCCGGCGGGACCTTCTGTGCCGGCATGGATCTGAAGGCGATGGGGAGCAAGGATGCCGAGAAGTACCAGCCCCGCATGGCCGAAGACCCCGACCTGCACTGGAAGGCGTTGCTGCGTCACTACGACCTGCGCAAGCCGCTCATCGCGGCGGTGGAGGGATGGGCCGTCGCCGGGGGAACCGAGATTCTGCAGGCCACGCACATCCGCGTCGCGGGCGAGAGTGCCGTCTTCGGCGTGTTCGAAGCCAAGCGCGGCCTCTTCCCCCTGGGCGGGTCGACCGTGCGGCTGCGCCGCCAGATCCCCTACACCGTGGCCATGGACCTCCTCCTGACCGCGCGCGAGGTACCGGCGGACGAGGCCCTGCGCATTGGGCTGATCGGCCACGTCGTCCCCGATGGCGCTGCCCTCGAGCGAGCGCTCGAGATCGCCAACGTCATCGGGCAGAACGGTCCGCTGGCCGTCGAGGCCATCCTGCGCAGCGTGCGCGAGACCGAAGGCATGTCAGAGGTGGACGGACTGGCCCGCGAGCTCGAGATCGGCTGGCCGATCTTCGCCAGCAATGACGCCACGGAAGGGCAGAAGGCCTTCGCCGAGAAGCGCCCGGCCAAGTTCACTCGCACGTGAGCGACGTCGGTCCCGGTCTCGGTTTCCCCGGCGTCGACGGGCCCGCGGAAAGCACGGGCCAGGATCCGCACAACCGGCTGGCCGATGCCATGCGCCGGATCAGCGCGGTGGCAGTCGGACAGCCTCTGCCTGAGGAGGAGATCGTCGAGGCAGCCGAGCGGATAGCCGCCGTCGCGGACCGGCTCGAAGCGGCAGCGGAGCCGACCAAGCGGACCCGGGCCCAACCCGATCCGATCAGGCACCCCCAGGACCATTTCTCGACCAGTCCCGTCGTCGGCTACGCGAATCCCGTCGCCCCGCCCGTCACGGTGTGGGCCGTTCACGGCGAGGACGGCCGCCGGGAGATCAGGGGCACGGTCACCTTCGGCTACCAGTACGAAGGCCCGCCGACCTGCGTGCACGGCGGCGTCATCGCCGAGCTCTTCGACGAGCTGCTTGGTCTGGCCAACATCGCCGTCGGCGAGGGCGCCATGACCGGCACCTTGACCATCCGCTACCGGCGGCCCACGCCTCTGCTGGCGCCGCTCGAACTGGTCGCGCGCAACACCGGTCGCGTCGGGCGCAAGGTCTACGCCTCGGGCGGCATCTACCACGACGGGCAGTTGACGGCTGAGGCCGAGGGTGTCTTCATCGACGTCATGCAGGGCAAGATGCTCGAGATCGTGCGGGCGAATGCCAACAACGCCGAGGCCCGGCTGGTCGATCCTCAGTGGGAGCGACTGATGGAGCGCGAGGCACAGCAGCGAGCGGACTGAGCACTCAGCCCCGCTCCGCCCGCGCCTCTTGGTCCACTTCCATCTGGCGCCGGATTTCCGCCCGCCGCAGGAAGGTCGGGGAGTACATCGAGACCAGCCGAGCGACGAGGACGACGAGGAAGATCTGGCCCACCAGCGCTTCGAGGGCCGAGGTGGTCCGGGGCAGCCCGGGCGCCGGGGTGAGGTCGCCATAGCCGACCGTGGCCATGGTGATGTAGCTGAAGTAGACGAAGTCGGACACCAGGTGTGGCCCGGGCTGGGCGAAGTAGGTGCCCGAGACCAGCTGGATCCCGTAGTCCAACGTGGCGAAGATCATGCCGATCAGGATGTAGATGCAAAGCGCACCCATGATGGTCTCCCCGGTCACCGTGACGTGCTTGAAGTTCCTCCACCCGATGGCGATGGGAGCTGTGAGCACCAGGGCGGTGGCGAGGATGAAGATGGCGCCGTCCGCCACCGTCTGGCCCTGCAGCGCGACGACGATCGACGTCACGAAGGTGAGGCCGCACGCCACGGCCACCGCCAGCATGATCCGGTGGGGCACCCTCGAGGTCCAGAAGGCCAGGAGCGAGGTCAGGCAGAGCCAGACGGTGCGGCCGACGAGGGCCCAGCGATCGCTCCAGTCGATGGTCAACAGGACGTAGTCGACGATGAGGACGATGAAAAGCAGGCCGTAGGAGTCGGGCGCCTTGATCAGGGCGCGCAGCAGGCCCCGCTTCGACGCCTTCTCCGGCGCGGGCGCCTCGGGCCGGTCTTCCATGGCCCACCATCATGGCCAGGAGCGGGCCCGACCGGTTGGACCCGATGGTCGTCCGGGACCCGGGGAACTCAGATCTCGCGCTTGACGCCTTCCCAGTAGGGGTCGCGGAGCTTGCGCTTGTAGAGCTTCCCGTTGGGGTCGCGCGGCATCTCGTTGGTGAAGTCGATCGTCTTGGGTGTCTTGAAGCGGGCCAGCTTGTCCCCGCAGTAGGCGAGGATCTCCGCGGCGAGCTCGTCGCCGGCCTCGATCCCCTCGGCTGGCTTCGATCACCGCCTTGACCTCTTCACCCCAGTCCTCGTGGGGGATACCGAAGACGGCGGCGTCGCCCACCTTGGGATGCGACAGCAGGACGCCCTCGATCTCGGCCGGGTAGATGTTGGCGCCGCCCGAAATGATCATGTCGATCTTCCGGTCGCGCAGGAAGAGGAAGCCGTCCTCGTCGAGGAGGCCGACGTCGCCGACGGTGAAGAACGATCCGATCCGGTTCTCCCGCGTCTTCTCCTTGTCGCCGTGATACTCGAAGTCAGCTGACCCCATCGCCATGTAGACGGTGCCGATCACGTTGGGCTCGTTCACCCGGTTGCCGTCGTCGTCGAAGATGGCGATCTCCGAGATCGGCCACGGCTTGCCCACGGTCCCGGGCTTGGAGAGCCATTCTTCGGCCGTCACCAGCGTGCCGCCTCCCTCGCTGGCTGCGTAGTACTCGTCGATTGCGTTGCCCCACCAGGCGATCATCTTGTGCTTCACGTCGATCGGGCACGGAGCAGCCGCATGGATCATGTGGCGCAGGGACGAGACGTCGTAGTTGGCCCGGACTTCCTCTGGCAGGGCCAGCAGTCGGTGGAACTGGGTGGGCACCATGTGCGAGGTGGTCACCTGCCGCTCCTCGATCAGGCGCAGCATGTCCTCGGGCAGCCACTTGTCCATGAGCACGAGGGTGTGGCCGAGGTGGAGCGACGCGCTTCCGAAGCGCAGCACGGCGGTGTGGTACAGCGGCGAGCCGATGATATGGACGTTGTCGTCCTGCGGCTGAATGTTGAAGAGGAACAGAAGGCCAGAGAGGCCGAGCGCGGCCTGTTCTGGGGTGACGCCCTGCAGCTTGCGGTAGATCCCTTTGGGATTGCCCGTCGTGCCCGACGTGTAGTTCATGACATCGCCGATGGTCCGGTCCTCGGGCAGCGAGGTGGGCTGGGCGTCGCGTACCGCGGCGTAGGAGGCGAACCCGGCAACGTTGCCCACGGCCAGGCGCCCGACCGCGGCAATGCCGGCCTCGTCGGCCGCGGCAATGGCGATCTCGCCGAAGCGCTCGTGCGCGACGAAAGCCTTGGCGCCCGAGTCCTTGAGGATGTAGGCCACTTCTGGGCCGACCAGGTGGTGGTTGATGGGCACCAGGTACCAGCCGGCCTGGAGGGCGGCCAGGTACACCTCGATCATCTCGGTGCCGTTGGGGAGCAGTGTGGCCACGACGTCGCCCACACCGAAGCCCTGGGCCCGGAGCGCGTGCACGAGTTGGTTGGCGTGACCGAGCAGTTCCCCGGCTCGGACGTCGTCGCCTTCGGGGGTCACCAGCGCCAGGTAGTCGGGGTCTTCCTGGGCCAGCGCCCAGAAGCCGAGATCACCCATCAGCAGTCTCCTTGCAGCTCGGGGAGCGGGGAGCAGCTACAACTGGCAGCCCCGCGAGGGGCAGACTAGAACGTGTTCTAACTAAGGGCAATTGCTGTGGCCCCGACGCGGCCGGCAGAGAGATCAGGAGCACACGACGATGGCAGGGTTCCTCGAGGGCAAGGTGGTCGCGGTCACCGGAGGCGGCGGAGGCATCGGGCGCACCGTGGCGCTGGCCGCGGCGGCCGAGGGGGCGAAGGTGTTGGTGGCCGACTACGGCGTGGGCATGGCCGGTGAGGATCCCAGCAGCGAGGTGGCCGATGCCGTCGTCGACGAGATCACCAAGGCCGGCGGTGAAGCGTTGGCCGTGGCCGACGACATCTCGAAGATGGAGTCGGGTGAGCGACTCGTCGCCATGGCCGTCGAGCGCTACGGCCGCATCGACGGGGTGGTGGCGATCGCCGGGATTCTGCGCGAGCGGATGCTCTTCAACATGTCCGAGGACGAGTGGGACGCAGTGATCGCCACCCACCTGAAAGGTCATTTCACCGTGTTCCGCGCCGCGGCGGCCGTCATGCGCAAGCAGGAGGGTGGCGGGGCCCTCATCGGCTTCACGTCCGGCGCCTTTGCCGGCAGCGTGGCCCAGGCCAACTACGCCGCCGCCAAAGGTGGCATCGTCTCGCTGGTCCGCTCCGCCGCCGCCGGCCTCTACCGCTACGGCGTGACCGCCAACGCCATCGCACCGGTGGCCCGGACGAGGATGTCGGCCAACGTCCCGGCAGAACTGGCCGAGATGGGCGACCCCGAAGACGTGGCGCCGATGGTCGTCTATCTCCTCAGCGACCGGGCCAAGCATGTGACCGGTCAGGTCTACACCGTGGTGGGCTCGAAGATCGCCGTGTGGAACCAACCGGTGGAGGTGCGGGCCATGTGGGCCGACGGTCGTTGGACGCCCGACCAGATTGCACAGCGCCTCGACGGCAGCATCGGCCAGGAGCGCATGGGCCTGATCGACCAGCTGGAGCAGCTCCGTCAGGCCGCGGCATCCGGCGAGAAGCCGAACGCCTGAACTAGGTGACCCGGCGCAGGCGTGGGCGGGGCAGGGTGGCGGTGTAGACCTCGAGCGAGTTCCCCTCGTGGTGGGCGCCGACGACGGTGGCCGCGCCGAATTGGTCGTCGTCGAAGATCCGGCTCATGTTCTTGCCCCAGGTCACCGCGGAGCGGGCGATCTGGCGGTCGGGGTGCTCCCACGGCGGTATGCAGACCTCGATCTGGTACATCGGCTCGAAGGTGACGACGTGGGTGGGTGCATCGCCATGGGAGGCGAGCCACTCTGCCTTCTCCTCTTCCGTCCAGATCTTGTCGTTCATGATCGGTGTCCACGGCTGGACTGTGGCCATCACGTTCCCCCCGCTGCTCATCGCGGTATCGGCACCATGGCGAGGACGCTTGAGACAGCCGCCGGTACACGGTTGTACGCCGGGCCCGGCGTGGCGGATGTCACAACCGATCGGCGCCGGCCGGGTACACCGGGGGTGCGGGTCCACCACTCGCAGCGGAGGGCTCCCTAGCCTGAGGGGCGTCGGCCCGCCAGGTGCGAGGCGAGGGTCCCCATTCGGGGGCGGTCCGAGGTAGAAAAAGGGGATTGCGCTCGTGGTTGCTGCAGCCGACGAAGGCTCCGAACGCCAGGCCCCGGTCCCCGAGTTGCGTCCCGG
Organism: uncultured Acidimicrobiaceae bacterium; assembly: GCA_963840435.1. GTDB lineage: Bacteria > Actinomycetota > Acidimicrobiia > Acidimicrobiales > RAAP-2 > Bog-473. The sequence goes on from CAWIYY010000012.1 coordinate 532,906, forward strand.
GCGCGACGTGGGATGGATCTTCGAGAACGGCGATGCCGTCGCCGTCGAGCGTCGGGGCGACGACCTGCGTTCCCGCCCTGCTCGGACCGCCCCCGTGCGGGACGAGTAGCTCAGGCCGGCTGTTCCGCCTGCGCCGGCTGGGGCTGCGCCCCGGGCGCATGATGCGTGGTGAGCCACGATCGCCAGCGTGAGCGGGTGCGCACGAGGATGACGGCGCCGGCGACGACGAGCAGGACGCCGGCCACCTGCACGAGGTCAGAGCCGAGTGCACCGTCCTCGCCCAGCCAGAGGTGCTCGTCGAGCGAGCGCTCGATTCCCCAGAGCACCATGGTGGTCCCGAGGATGATCCCGGTGGGATAGCCACTCCGTGCCATGCCGTTGGGCCAGCGGTCGAGGGCCCGCTCGATGGCGATGAGGATGAGGTAGACGGTGAAGTCCTCGAGTGCCTGGAAGACCGGGACCGGGAGGCGGCGACCGGTCTGCCCGGCGTAGTACATGCCGAACCACTGGTGGGTCGGGTGCCCGCCTCCGCCCACCATCAGTTGGGGGCCCAGCAGTCGCCCCATGGCCCAGCTCGCCATGAGAACCGGCATGACCAGGTCGAGGGCGCGCCCGAGCGGCAGTTCGGGACAGCGCCGCCGGGTGAGGATGATCCCCGTCGGCACGGCGAAGAGGAGGCCGCCGAAAGACGACAGCCCACCGTGCCAGATCGCGAAGATGTCGCCGAGGTTGTGGGAGTAGAAGCCGAGATTGGTCAGGACGTGCAGGGCACGGGCCCCGACCACGGCCGCCAGGATGACCCAGAGGAAGACGGCGACGAACCAATCGGTCGGGTAGCCGTGCTTGCGCAGGCGCCGCTCGAAGTAGGTGAAGCCGAACCAGAAGGTGAGCGCGAGGCCGATGCCGTAGGTGTGGACCTGGAGGGGCCCGATGTGGAAGACGACGGGGATCGGTTTCATGGCACGGAGGCTGCCAGGTTAGGGCCGGCCGGCGGCCGGATCCGTGCAGAGGGGGAGTCGGCCTGGGGCGTTACGGGCGGCCGGCGCCGACGAAGTCGCCCCCGAGGCGCAGCGAGGTGATCCAGACCGAGGCCCCGGTGAAGGGAGCCTCGATCATCTGACCCGGTCCGACGTACATGGCGACGTGCTCGGAGCCGCCGGGGCCGTAGAAAAGGAGGTCGCCCGGCTGTAGGTCGCTGATGGGGACCGGGGCCGAATCGGCCATCTGAGCTCCCGAGAAGTGGGGGAGGCCGACGCCGACTTGACCCCAGGACCAGGCGGTGAGGCCCGAACAGTCGAATCCCGGACTGGCCGAGCCCTTGGGCGATTCGCCGCCCCAGACGTAGGGCACGCCGATCTGGCTCTCGGCTGCCTGAACGGCTCCGGCCCCTCCGGCCGCAGTGGGAGGCGGTGCGGCCTGGCTGTCTGCGGCCGGTGCGGCGATGGTGGCGGCGGCACCGGCGCTCTCCTGGTGGGTGGCCGTGGCGGCGGCAGCGGCGGCCGCGGCGGTCCTGGCCGCGGCGAGCTTGGCCGCGGACGCTTGGGCGGCAGCCTGGGCCTCCGCCTGCTGCTGCTGCTGGACCAGGCTGGCGATCTGGCCCTGCTCTTGGGAGAGTGCCTGCTGCTGCTCCTGGATCGCCTGCTGGTTCTGCGCCACCGCGTTCTGCTCGACGCTCACCTGGTTCTGGGCTTGCGTCTTCTCGCCCTGGAGCTGGTTCTGCTCGGCGTTCAACTGGCTCTCGGCCGTGTGCAGGTTGTCGACGGCGAGCGAGATGTCGCCCTCGGCGATCTTGTTGTACTCGGTGGTGGCGCCGAGCGTCGCCTCGTTGCCACTGAAGATCGGGTTCTGGGCGGCGGCCGAACCATCGCTGATGTAGTTGGCCACGGCCGCCTTGGACAGCGTGCTCTTGTCCTTGGCCACGTCCCTCTGGTCGTTGGCGATGTTGGCTTGCGTGCTGGCAATGCTCGAGGTGATCTGCGACAGGTGGTACTTGGCCGCGTCGTACTGCTGGCTCAGCGCGGACATCTCGTCCTGGGCTTGGGAGAGCTGTCCTTCGATGGCGGCCGCCTTGGCCTTGGCGTCGGAGATGGCATCACCGGCCGCCGGGCGCGCCAAAGCGAACACAGTGCCCGACAACACTGTGACAACGGCCAACACGGGAACGGCAACCCGCTGGAGCACCGAGATGCTCCTGGTCGACCGCGGCGTGGAGTGGCTGAAAACCCGCTCTACGTCAGTCACGATGACGGACATTCTTATCGGGGGCCTCCTGGTGGTTCAAACATCCTCGGTGCTACACGCCTGTGTCTGGTCGTACCAGAGGTGCGAATCCGCAGGTAACGATCGAATCCATGAAATTCGAACTTCTTGTGAACTGGTTCGCAGAACGACGCTACGAGTCAGGAACTACGGTCGGCGGCATGGGCGAGATGATCGAATTTCCGAGCAATGGATCGACTGCCGGCGGCTATCTGGCCGTCCCTGAGGGCGGAAGCGGGCCCGGCGTCATCGTCATCCAGGAGTGGTGGGGCCTGGTCGACCACATCATCGACGTGTGCGATCGCTTTGCCGCAGAGGGTTTCGTCGCCCTCGCTCCCGACCTCTACCACGGCCAGAAGGTGCCGCCCGGGGAGCCCGACGAGGCGGGCAAGGCCATGATGGCGATGCGGCTCGACCAGGCCGGCCGGGACATGAGCGGAGCCATCGACGAGCTGTTGGCGCGCAGCTCGTCCGCCCACGTCGGCGTCATCGGCTTCTGCATGGGCGGGGGCCTGGCCCTCGTGTTGGCCACCCAGCGACCGGACGCCGTCTCGGCCGTCGTGCCGTGCTACGGCATCATCCCGTGGCCCGACGTGCAGCCCGACTACAGCGCCCTCGAGGCGAAGGTGCTGGGCCACTACGCGGAGAAGGACGACTACTTCACTCCCGAGGCGGCCATGGCGTTGGGTGAGCAGCTGCGCGGCCTGGGCAAGTCGGTGGAGATCATCGTCTATCCCGGTGCCGACCACGCATTCTTCAACGACACCCGGCCCGAGGTGTACGACGCCGAGGCGTCACGCGCCCTGTGGGAGCGTTCCGTGGCCTTCTTCCGCGAGAACGTGCGCTGAGCGCCGGCGCGCCACCGGCGCGCCGGCGTCTGAGAAAGCACGAGGTGTGGCGTCCGGGAAGCGGCGGCGAGGTGCTTTGTTAGCCTTGGGAGATGTCCGCACGCTCCCGTGACCTGCCCCGCCGCTCTTGCCTGTCGACCCCGGGTTCGAACGAGAAGTTCCTGGCCAAGGCCCCCACCGTCCCGGCTGACATGACGTTCTTGGACCTCGAGGACGCGGTGGCGCCGCTCGAGAAGGAGGCGGCGCGGCCCAAGGTGGTCGACGCCATCAAGAACCTGCCCTGGGACGACCGGGTGCTCTGCGTGCGGGTCAATGCCTGGGACACGGAGTGGACCTACGGCGACGTCATCGAGGTCGTGGGCAGTGCCGGCGAGCGGCTCGACGAGCTCATGTTGCCCAAGGTGCAGTCGGCGTCCGAGGTGCAGGCCCTGGACTTCTTGCTGACCCAGGTCGAGAAGAAGTCGGGCCTGCCCGTCGGCCACGTCGGGATCGAGGCGCAGATCGAGACGGCGCGCGGGCTCATCAACGTGGACGAGATCTGCGCCGCCTCGCCCCGGCTGGAGACGATCATCTTCGGCCCGGCCGACTTCGCCGCCAGCATCGAGATGCCCGTCCTCACCGGGGGCGTCGACATCCCCGAGTACCCCGGCGACCATTTCAACTACGTGTTCAGCCGCATCCTCATGGCCGGACGGGCGAACGGACTCCAGGTCATCGACGGACCATTTCTCAAGGTGCGCGAGCTCGATGCCCTGCGCGACTACTCCCTGCGCACGCGGATGCTCGGCTACGACGGCAAGTGGGCGCTGACCCCGGACCAGGTGACCGTGCTCAACGAGGTCTATTCGCCCACCCAGGAGCAGTTCGACCGGGCCTTCGACATCCTCGAGGCGTACCGCAAGGCCACCGACGAGGACCGCAAGGGCGCGGTGATGTTCGGCGACGAGATGATCGACGAGGCCAGCCGCAAGATCGCCCTGAAGTTCGTGAGCCGGGGCGAGCGGGCCGGGCTGAGCAGGAGCGCGCCGTAGCGCAGCGTCGCCTCAGCCGATGAGGCGCCGGGCGATGACCTTGAGGGCCAGCGTCTCGTCCGCACCTTCGAAGATCGACAGCACCCGGGCGTCGACGAAATAGCGGCTGACCGCGAACTCCTCCGCGTAGCCCATGCCGCCGTGGATCTGCATGGCCTCGCGGGTCACCCATTCCGCGGCGCGGCAGACGTAGGCCTTCACCATCGATGCCTCGAGCGCGCCCTCGCCCTGGGCCATCAGCCGGGCCACGTGGTACGAGCTCTGGCGGGTGGCCTGGATCAGCACCGCCATGCGACCCAACTTGGCCTGGGTCAACTGGTAGTCGCCGATGGGGGCACCGAACACCTTGCGTTCGGAGGCGTAGGCGACCGCCGACTCGTAGGCCGCCTGCATCACGCCCAGAGCCCGGGCCGCGGTCTGCAGCCGGCCGTTTTCGAAGCCCTGCATCTGGAGGTAGAAGCCCTTACCCAGGCCGTCTGGACCCCCGACCAGGTTGGCCTCCGGCACGAACCAGTTCTCGAAGGCGAGCTCGTAGGAGTGCATGCCCCGGTAGCCGAGCGTGTCGATGGGCCGTCCCTCGAGTCGCCCCGGGGCCAGGTCGGAGGGGCGCTCGGCCGAGCCCTCCTGGATCGAAGACGAAGCCCTTGCCGTCGCCCCGTGGCTTCTCCACCACGAACATGGAAAGGCCCCGGTGGGCCAAGGAGCGGTCCGGATCGGTCCGGGCCAGCAGCATCAGTACGTCGGCCCGGGCGGCGAAGGTGCACCAGGTCTTGACCCCGTTGACCACCCACCCTCCCTCGACCGGGGTGGCCGAGGTGACGATGGAGGCGACGTCGGAGCCGTAGTCCGGTTCGGTCACCGCCACGGCGGCGAGGATCTCGGCGGAGGCCAGCTTGGGGAGCCAGTGCTTCTTCTGTTCCTCGGTCCCGCCGTAGACCAACGCCCGGGTCAGGATCTCGGGCCGGGTGATCAGCGAGCCGCCGACGCCGAGCGAGCCCCAGCTCAACTCCTCGGTGGCCACCACCATGCCCATGTAGTCGCTCTCGCCCCCCGTCGCGTACCCGCCGTACTCCTCGGGGACCGAGAGCCCGAAGCCACCCAGCTCGGCCAGGCCCTCGATGACCTCTTCGGGGATGTCCCCGTTGGTGCGGTGCACGTGCTCGGCGTGGGGGCGCACCTTCTCCTCCGCGAAGCGGTGGAAGGTCTCGCGGACCAGCTCGAAGTCTTCGCCCAGGTGTCGCGGGCCCTCGCTGCCCGCCAGGCCGGCCAGCACGGCCGGGTCGCGCTCGGTGAGGAGGAAGTCGCGCACCGGTTCGAACCATCCCGCTTCGATGCCCCAGAGCTGCTCCCGGCCGGCCACCTTGCCGGCCAGGTCGGCCAGCACGTCGGCCACGAAGGCGGCGGCGATGCGGGCCTCGAGTTCGCCCTGGGCGCCGTAGTCGAGCGTGGCCCTCGCCGTGGCCACCGCGGCGGCGGCGTGGGCGAGGTCGTAGGCGACGACCTGGTTGGCCTCGGTCCCGCCGCGCCCGCGTACGGCGGCGCAGGCCTGATCGACCACTTCCTGGGCCAGGTCGACGGCCCGGGCGGCGTCGGACAACGAGGGGGAACGCGTCGCGGTCACGGGGCGCGACGCTACCGGCTGGCCCGCCGGGCTCCTTCCCTCAGGCCCGGCGGCCGATCACCGTGACCAGCGGTGGCAGAACGACCGGATCCTCACCCGGATCGACCCCGGTGAGGGTCTCGAGATAGCGCGAGACCGGCCCCGGGCCCACGCCGGCGGGCGCCTCCGCCCACGCGTCAATGACCTCGAGCCCCACGTCGCGCACCAGGGCGGGAAGGACGGCCCCGATGTCGGGGTGGCGCGCCCCGGGCATGGAGAACGGCGCGCCGGCGATGCGCCCCGCGGTCGTGATGGGCTCCTGGGCCACCACCCAGCCGCCCGGCCGCACTGCGGCCGCCATCATGCGCACCACGGCCAGGGGTTCGTGCACGTGGAGCAGCAGGAACCGGCAGAAGGCGAGATCGACCTCCTCGGGCAGCGACAGATCCTCGCCCGCCTGGGTCAGCGCAATGACCTGGGCATGGGCCGCGGCGGCCCGAGCCACCTCGTCGCGGCGTGCGCGGATCGCTGTCGACGGCATAGACCCGGCCCTCACGACCGACCATCTCGGCCAGGGCCACCGAGACGTCGCCGCCGCCGGCCCCGACGTCGACACAGCGCCACCCGGCGGCCACGCCGAGCCGTTCGAGCGCGGTGGCGAGCGGGCGACGGTACACGTCGTCGCGCAGTCCCTTGAGCTCACCCACCTGGCCCATGTCAGGCCGCCGCCGTCACCATGTCCTCGCACTCTACGGCGGGCTCTGGCCCGGGGTGTGCGGCCGGGATCGCCGTCAGCATCATGACCACCAGGGTTCCCATCAGTGCCGGCCACCACAGCCCGATGCGATGCACCTCGTCGTGGTTGCCGAGGACGATGCTCAGCACGAACGCCGCCGTGCAGAGGGCGAAGCGGGCGCCGCTCCGACGCATCGAAAGCAACAGGCACAGGGCCGGCACGGGCCACAGGTAGTACCAGTTGAGCTCCGTCTCGAGCACCACGCGCAGGAAGAAGGCGGCTGCGGTCACCGCCAGAACCGCCTGCAGATCGTGTCGTCGGCGGCAGACGGCCAGGGCCAGCCCCATGCTGAGCACCGTGGCCAGGAGGCGGGTGGGACCTCCCCCGTCGGTCCCCGGTCCGATGACCGGCGCCAGGTGGGTCAACGGCGTGAAGGAGACGTACTTCGGATCGAAGGGTTGGCGCACCAGCACGGTGAGCGTCTGGTGGGCCTCGGCGAGCAGCGGCGCCACCAGCACGAGCGCGCTGGGGGCGACGAGGCGCCACGCGACGCGGCCGGCGCTCCGCCAGTCGAGTCGGCACAGGACGGGCACGACGCCGAGGATGGCCAGCGGTTGGAAGGCGATGCCCAGGCCGAGGAGGAGCGCCGCCCGCGGCCCTCCCGCCGGGCCCTGCCGCTCCATGGCGAGGGCAGCCCACACCACGAAAGCCAGGGCGACGCAGTCCTCCGGATGGCCCCAGCCGGCCACGACGTTGCCCACGCCGAGGGCGCCGACCAGGGCCAGGGCGAGCCGGCGGCCGTCGGGCAGCTGCCAGTGGCGGGCCACGGCGTCGACGGCGAAGAGCGCGCTCGAGGCCAGGAGCGCCGCCGCCGGGCCCAGCACGAACCACATGCTGAGCGGTTCGCCCCGGGCCCGGAGGTGAGGCGAGAGACCGAGGAGCTGACCGATGCGCAGCACGGGGGCGAGGACGAACTCGAGCGCCGGGGGCGACGTCAGCGCGCTGCCGCGGAAGTAGACGTGCGAGAAGTGGCCGTGCAGGACGGCGCTGGAGCTCGACGCCAGGTTCCACAAGTCGGACGGGGAGGCCAGGGTGACCGGGCCGCCGTGCAACAGCGTGTGGCTGAGCAGGCTGAACCCCATGACCGCGGCGAGCATCCAGACGGTCGCCAGCAGCGGCACTGTGCGTTCGGACGCCCACCCGGCGATGCGCCGCACGCTCCCTCCCTCTCCGATGCTGTGCCGGACCTGGACCTCGTCCGCTTTCCTTCCTCCTTATCGGGCGACCGTGGCGGACCGATAACCTCCCTCCCCGTGAAAGTGACCATGTTGCTGTGCGACGCCGCCCAGGTGTCCGACGGGAAGCTGTACATCCTGGGTGGCGGCTGGAGTATGACGGGTCCGGACCCCGTGCCCTCCGCCGTGGCCCTCAAGATCGACGTGGATTGGCACGAGGCGGAGGCCTCGCACCACTGGGAGCTGTTCCTCGAGGACGCGGACGGCCGACCCGTGTTGATGGAAACGGCGGACGGGACCCAACCGGTCGAGGTGCGCGGTGAGTTCACCGTCAGCCAGCCGCCCGGCATCCCCGAGGGATCGCCCATCGACGTCGCCCTGGCCGTCAACCTCGGCCCGATCCCCCTGGCCCCGGGCACCCGCTTCGCCTGGCGCATCACCATCGACGGTGAGGCACTGCCCGGCGCGTCCTTGGGCTTCACGACCAGGCCGCGTCCGGCTGCGGAAGAGTGACCGTCTACGACCGCCCCTTCGGGCGCTACCTCGAGGACTTCGTCCCCGGTGACGTCTACAAGCATTGGCCGGGCAAGACCATCACCGAGTACGACGACCATCTCTTCTGCCTGATCACCATGAACCACCACCCGCTGCACATCAACGAGTGGTTCGCCGAGCACGAGACGGTGCAGGGCAAGAACGTCGTGGTCGGCAACCTGGTGTACTCGCTGGCCCTCGGCATGAGCGTTCCCGACGTCAGCGGGTCGTGCATCGCCAACCTCGAGGTGGAGTCGCTCCTGCACCGCTCGCCCACCTTTCACGGCGACACCATCTACGCCGAGACGCACGTGCTCGACGCGACGCCGTCCAAGTCGAAGGACGACCGCGGCATCGTCACCGTCGAGACCAAGGCCTTCAACCAGCACGGCGACGAGGTCTGCTACTTCCGGCGCAAGCTCATGGTCTGGCGGCGCGCGGCCGCGCCGGACCGGCGCCGGCCCTACGGCGACGACGTCTGGGACTGAGGCCCCGGGCATCCCGGCCGCCCGGGCCCGCCGTTTCGGGCAGCGGCTGCTGGACTGGGGCCAGGGACACCGCCGCGATCTGCCCTGGCGCCGGACACGCGACCCGTGGGCCATCCTCGTCTCCGAGATCATGCTCCAGCAGACCCAGGTGGAACGGGTCGTGCCCCACTTCGAGCGCTTCACCCGGGCCTTTCCCGACCCGGCCGCCTGTGCCGCTGCGGGGCCGGCCGAGGTGGTGCGGCTGTGGTCGGGCCTCGGCTACAACCGGCGTGCCCTGAACCTCCACCGCAGCGCTGTCGCCCTGGTCGAGCAGCACGGCGGTGCCCTCCCGGCCGACGACGCCGGCCTGCGCGAGCTGCCCGGAGTCGGCGCCTACACGGCCCGGGCCGTGCGCTCGTTCGCCTTCGGCCAGGACGTGGCCGCGGTCGACACCAACGCGGTGCGGGTGCTGGCCCGCTCCGTCTCGGGCCGGGGCCTGACGGTGCCTGAGGCGTCGCGGCTGGGCGACCGGCTGGTGCCGCCCGGCCGGTCGTGGGAGTTCAACCAATCCATGTTCGACCTCGGTGCCACCGTGTGCACGGCCGCCCAGCCCCGTTGCGACCGCTGCCCGCTGCGCCGCCTCTGCGTCTGGCGGCGCCAGGGAGTCGACACGCCCGATCCGTGGCGGGCCAGCCCGGCGTCGAAACGGCAGAGCGCGTTCGCCGGGTCGGACCGCCAGGGGAGGGGGCGCTTGCTCGATGCGCTGCGACGCGGCCCGGTCGACCGGCCGGCGCTCGCCGCGGCCTGCGGGTGGCCCGACGACGCGAGCCGGGCCGAGCGGGTGGCGGGCGACCTGGTGGCCGAGGGGTTCGCCCGCTGGTCCGGCGGCAGGACGCCGGTCCTCGGGTTGGTCGGGGCGGCCGGCCCGACGAGGTCGCCCGCCGTCAGGCGGTGAGGAAGTCCACGACCCGCGGGTTGACCACCTCTGGCCGCTCGACGTGGAGGAAGTGCCCGGCGCCGTCGACGACTTCCATCGCGGAACCCTCGGCCAGGAAGGTCAGCGGATCGGTGCTGATGGACGACAGCAACATGCAGTTGTCGTCGCGCCCGTGCAGGTACAGGGTGGGCTTGGGCGTGGGCGCCATAATCGCCGCCTGCTCGTCGGCCAGCTCGGGCACCTGGAGCTCGGGCTGGTACAGGGCGCGGTAGTAGGTGATGGCGGCGAGCATGTGCTCGGGATCGCCGATGGACTCCTTGACCCGGGCCACGTCCCAACTGCCGTCGTAGCCCGGTGACCAGTCGGCCCAGAGGTGGTCGACGAAGGAGTAGTCCTCGAGCGGGAGCGCCGCCTCGGCCAGCGGGGAGAGGAAGAAGAACATGTACCAGCTGCGCTGCAATTGGGCGTAGGTCAAGAGGGACATGCCGATGGCCGCGGTCGGGGGCACCGCCGCCGTGACGGCACGGCGCCAGCGATCGGGTTGGTGGGCCACCGCGCCGTACGTCGCCATGGCCCCCCAGTCGTGGCCGACGATGACGGCGTCGGACCCGGCCCCGAAGGCCTCGTGCAGCCCGTTGGCGTCGCGCACGACCGCACCGAGCTGGTAGCGCCCGTCGGCCGCGAGTTGCGTCGGTGCGTAGCCGCGCAGGAAGGGCGCCACCGCGTGGAAGCCGGCCCCGGCCAGCTCGGGCAAGAGGAAACGCCAGGTGTGGGCCGAGTCGGGGAACCCGTGCAGGCACAGGGCCAAGGGCCCATCGGCCGGTCCGTCCTCGAAATAGGCGAACTCCAGGCCGTTGGCGGTGATCGTCTTGGGGTCCATGGACGAAGAACGTACTGCCGCGGGCCGCGGTAACGTCGAGCGGGTGAACGTCACGTTCTACGGGGTGCGCGGATCGTGCCCGTGCTCGGGGGACCGCTACCGCCGCTACGGCGGCAACACGTCGTGCCTCGTGGTTTCGATGGAGGGTGACGAGCCGCTGATCGTCGACCTGGGCACCGGCCTGCGCGCGCTGGGCGACGACATCAGCAAGGAGGTGCGGGCGCTCGGGACACCCATGCACGCCACGGCCCTGCTCACCCATCTGCACTTCGACCACATTTTGGGGATCCCCTTCTTCGCACCGCTGCACGACCCGGGGGCCCGGTTGACGGTGCACGGGCCGGCCCAGCCCAAGGGTTCGCTCAAGGACGCGCTGCACGCGGCGGTCCAGCCGCCGGTCTTCCCCATCCACATGGAGCAGTTCCGCGGCGAGCTCATCACGATCGACACCCGCGACGAGGACTTCTCGGTGGGCGGAGCCAAGGTCATGGCCCGCCACATCCCGCACGCCGGGCCGACACTGGGCTACCGCATCGAGTCCGAGGGCCGCTCCCTGGCCTACCTGCCCGACCACCAGGCTCCGCTCGACCGCCGCACCATTCCCGAGGCCGCGCTCGAGCTCTGCCACGACGTCGACCTCCTGGTGCACGACGGGCAGTACACCGACGACGAGTTCTCGGCCAAGGCCGACTGGGGCCACTCGACCGCGGCCTACGCCGTGCACGTGGCGGCCGAGTCGGGCGCCAAGCGCCTGCTCCTCTCGCACCACGACCCCTCGCACACCGACCGGGAGCTCGACCGCATTCTCAACGGGGCCCGCCGCCTGCCCGAGGCCAAGTTGCTGGAGGACGTGTCGTCGGCCCACGAGGGCCAGACGGTGGACCTGGGCAAGGCCTAGGAAAACTCCGTTGACCACGGGCCTCGACCAGGCCCGGTTTCGCGAGGTGCTCGGCCACTTCGCCACCGGGATCACCATCGTCACCGCGCTCGAAGAGGGCCAACCGGTCGGATTCTCGTGCCAGTCCTTCGCCGCGCTCTCCCTCGACCCACCCATGGTCGTCCTGGCGCCGGCCCGCACCTCCACCAGCTGGCCCCGCATCCGCGCCGCCGGTGCGTTCTGCGTGAACATCCTGAGCGAGCACCAGGAGGCGGTGTGCCGCGCCTTCGCCATCTCGGGCGGCAACAAGTTCGCCGGGATCGGCTGGCGTCCGGGCATCACCGGTGCCCCGATGATCGACGGCTCGCTGGCGGTGGTGGAGTGCGAGCTGGGAGAGATCTTCGAGGGCGGCGATCACGAGATCGTGACCGGACTGGTGGTCGGCCTCGAGGTGGGCGAGAGCGGGGGACCCCTCCTCTTCTACCGGGGTGGGTTCGGCCGTTTCGTCTCCTGAAGGCGGACGCTGGTACCGTTCGCCCTCGTGCCCGAACTGATCCCTTCCTCCGTCATCGACGACGTGATCCTGGTCCGCCCGGACGTGCACGGCGACGAGCGCGGCCGCTTCGTCGAGACCTACCGGCGCAGCTGGTTCGGCGAGCGCGGCAGCGAAATGGTCCAGGGCAACCGATCGGAGAAGCAGGCCGGTGCGCTGGTGGGCCTGCACTACCACCTGCACCAGGCCGACTACTGGTACGCGCTGCGGGGCACCGTGCGGGTCGTGCTGCACGACCTCCGGGTGGGTTCGCGCACCGACGGGGCGACCGAGGTGATCGACCTCTCGGGGGACACCGACCAGGGCGTCTACATCCCGCGCGGGGTGGCCCACGGTTTCGCTGCGCTGACCGACGTGCTCCTCACGTATCTCGTCGACAACTACTACGACAACTCCGACGAGCTCGGTCTGGCTTGGGACGATCCTGCGGTCGGGGCCGACTGGGGCTTGCGCGACCCCATCCTCTCGGCCCGCGACCAGAGCAACCCGCGGCGGGACGACATCCCCGACGACATCCGTCCGAAGCTGAACCACTCGGGCTAGGGCGGGGCGCCGCCGGGCAGAGCGACGACGTCTTGGGCGCGGCGCCGGGACGACCCGCCCGTTTCAGCGTGGACATCCGCAGGCCCAGAGGCCGCGGCCCGCGGACCCCACCTCATCGGGTTGAATAGGAGACGGTGCTGATCGATGGGATCGTCGCTGCCGTCGTCGTGACCCTCGTTGCCGCCGCTGCGCTCCTGCTGCGGCGTTCGCAGGACGACGTCCACTCGGTCGAGCACTATCACCGCCAGCTGCACACGCTCGAGGAGATCCGCTCGCACCCCTCGGTCGGTGGCGACGTCGAGGCCGGCGCCGGCGCGGGTGCCGGCCACATGGAGAACGGCACGTCCCAGGAGAACGGCACGTCCGAGGAGGCCTACCCGGCCAGCGCGTTCCGTGTCTCGGGCACGCGCACCGTTCGCCTGACCGACCGCGAGACGCCGACCGTCCTCCCCGCACCGCCGCTGGCCGTCCCCAACCCGGCCGAGCCGGTCACGTTCGACGACACCGGCGCGGCGAGAGCGCCCGACGGAGCGGGCGGGGACCCGCCCGAGGTGCCCAGCACGTCCTTCATGCGGGGCGACGGCGACAAGGCGCTGCACTCCATCGAGCGCCGGCCCCGCCGGCTGGGCGCACCCCTGGCCGCCATCGGAGCGGTGACCGTGCTCGTGATCGTGCTGATCGTGACCGGACTGCACACGGACAGCAAGCCACCCCGGCACGGGTCGTCGTCCACCGCGACGAGCGTCCCGGGGCACGCCTCGACGACGTTGCCCTCGGACCGGGGCACGTCGGGCAACGGCCGCGGTCACCCCCCGCGCCTGGTCACGACGACGACGATGGCACCGCCCGCGGTGTCCGCGCCCACGGTCGCCTCGGCCCACGCCGCCACCTACGACGTCACGTCGGCCGCCTACTCACTGTCACTGGCCGCGCCGTCGGGCGAGTGCTGGGTCGAGGCGGAGAACCCGGCGACGCGCACCGTGCTGTTCACCGGCACCCTCCTCGCCGGGCAGTCGCACATCGTGGCGGCCAGCGGACCGGTCGTGGTCATCGCCGGCGCCCCCGCCGCGTTCGCGGCGACGATCAACGGGGCGCCGGTCACGTTGCCCCCGGGCTACCAGGCCCCCTTCACCCTGACCTTCCAGACGCCGTTGGCGGGTGGCACCGCCACGCCGACGACGACGCCGGGGACCGCGACGACACCGACGACCTAGAGGCCGGGCGAGCCGCCCAGGCCGAAGGCATCGAGCAGGAAGGCGAACACGGTGGCCTCCTCCTTCCAGGCGTCGTAGCGGCCCGACGGTCCGCCGTGACCGGCACCAAGTTCGGTCTTGAGCAGGACTTTCGTCTCGGGGACGGTGGCCCGCAGCTTGGCCACCCACTTGGCCGGCTCCCAGTAGGACACCCGGGGATCGTTGAGGCCGCCCGTCACGAAGAGCGACGGGTAGTGGCGCGGCCTTCCGTCGCTCTCGGCCGCGGCCACGTTGTCGTAGGGCGAGTAGCTCAGCATCCGCCAGTAGGCCGCGGCGTCGGCCAGCGGGTTGCCCCACTCCTCCCACTCGCCCACCGTGAGGGGGAGCTCGTCGTCGAGCATCGTGGTCACGCAGTCGACGAAGGGCACCTCGGCCACCAGCGCGCAGAAGAGCTCGGGAGCCTGGTTGGCCACCGCGCCGATGAGCAGCCCTCCGGCCGAGCCGCCCCGACCGGCCAGCGCGCCCGGCCGGGCGACGCCCGCGTCGAGCAGGGTGCGGGCGCAGGCCGCGAAGTCGCTGAACGTGTTGGCCTTGTGCTCCATGCGCCCGTCGAGATACCAGGACCGGCCCATCTCGCCTCCGCCGCGCACGTGGGCGATGGCGAACACCACGCCCCGGTCGAGCAGCGAGAGGCGGTGATGGGAGAAGGCCGGGTCGATGGAGACCTCGTAGGCCCCGTAGCCGTAGAGGACGCACGGCGCGGGCAGGGCCAGGCCGCGCCGGTGCACCAGCGAAATGGGGACACGGGTGCCGTCGGGGGCCAGCGCCCACTCGCGCCGGCTGACGTAGTGCGCCGGGTCGAAGTCGCCCAGGACCGGTTCCTGCTTGAGCAGGGTCTCGGCCCGCCCCTCCAGCTCGATCTGCAGCACACTGCCCGGCGTCACCATGGAGGTCCGCCCGATCCGCAACGACAGGGGATCGGGCTCGGGGTTGGTGCCGAGCCAGGTGGAGGACGGGCTGTCCATGGAAGGCACGATCCAACCCGAGGCCAGGAGGTCGCCGGCGAAGGGGTCGCCCGTGGCCGCCAGCGGGAGCACCCGCACCTCGGTCTGGGCCTCGGACCGCTCGCTCAGCACGAGCACCGAGGCGAAGGCGTCCACGTCCTCGACCCGCACGCCGAGGCGGTGCGGCACCACCTCGCGCCAGGCTCCCTCGGGGTCGGTGTCCGGCGCGACCAGGACGCGGAAGTCGAGCGCCTCCTCGTTGGTCAGGGCGACGAACCAGCCCTGCCCCGGTTCACGGGTCAGGTGGTCCACGCCGTACTCGACGCCCTCGCGGCGCGCCATGAGGACGCGCGGTGCGTCGAGGGGCTGGGCCGTCGGGATGGCCGACCATTCGGTCGTGTTGGTGCTGTGCAGCCCGATCAGGATGAAGGCCTCGTCGCGGCTGGTGCCGACGCCGAGCGCGAAGCGGCGGTCGGGCTCCTCGAGGACGAGAACGTCGGACCCGGGGTCGCTGCCCAGCCGGTGGCGCCACAGCTGGAACGGGCGCAGGGCCTCGTCCAGGCGGACGTAGAAGACGTGGTCGCCGCCAGCGGACCAGGCCAGCCCGTAGCCGGTCTCGGGGACGGCCTCGGCCGCCGCGCTGGGCGGGGTCTCGGCGTCGAGCGGTGTGAAGCGCAGCTCGTACTTCTCGTCGCCGGTGCGGTCGGTCGAGTAGGCCAGCCAGCTGTGGTCGTGGCTCACGGCGGCACCGCCCAGGGCGAAGTAGTCCGAGCCGGCGGCGAGCGCGTTCTCGTCGAGGAGGATCTGCTCCTCCTGTCCCGGCTCGCCGGCCGGGGGCAGCTCGCCCCGGCCCCGGGCGGGCCGGCGGCAGTGGATGGCGTAGTTCTGCCCCTCCTCGGTGCGGCTGTAGTACCACCAGGGCCCCCGCCGGGCCGGCACCGACATGTCGGTCTCCTTGATGCGGGCCTTCATCTCCTCGAAGAGCCCGTCGCGCCACGGGGCCAGGGGCTCGAGCGTGGCGTCGGTGTAGGCGTTCTCCGCCTCGAGGTAGGCCAGCACGGCGGGGTCGTCCCGCTCACGCAGCCAGTACCAGGGGTCCGCTCTGTCGTCGCCGTGCGCGGAGACGACAAAGGGGCGTCGGGGTGCGACCGGTGGGGTGTCCATCCGCCCGAGCCTGCCACGCCTGGCCACACGGAGGTGGCCTGGTGGGTGCGTTTCGGCAGGCCGAGGCACTTGTTACTATCTCCATAGGGGTAATTGCCCCTCCCCGGGTTCTCCGGGGCCACGTCAGGAGTGCCATGGCGGCAACGGATCTCGATCTCGGGCGCTACCAGCTCGGCTGGAGCGACAAGGAGGACTACGTCTTCAAGCCCAAGAAGGGCCTGAACGAGTCCATCGTGCGCGAGATGTCGGAGATGAAGAACGAGCCGCAGTGGATGCGCGACTTCCGCCTGCGCGCCCTCAAGCACTTCGAACGCAAGCCGATGGCGCCCTGGTTCGCCACCCAGATGCCGGACCTCGACTTCGACGACATCTTCTATTACATCAAGCCCACCGGTGGCCAGGTGGACAGCTGGGACGATCTGCCCGACGCCATCAAGTCGACCTACGAGAAGCTCGGCATTCCCGAGGCCGAGCGCAAGTACCTGGCCGGCGTGACCGCACAATACGAATCAGAAGTCGTCTTCCACCGCAACCGCGAGGACCTCGAGGCCCAGGGCGTGCTCTTCTGCGACATGGACACGGCGGTGCGCGAGTACCCCGACGTCGTGCGCAAGTGGTTCGGGAAGATCATCCCGCCCAACGACAACAAGTTCGCCGCGCTCAACTCGGCCGTCTGGTCGGGCGGCTCGTTCATCTACGTCCCGCCCGGGGTCAAGGTCGACATGCCGCTGCAGGCCTACTTCCGCATCAACGCGGAGAACATGGGCCAGTTCGAGCGCACCCTGATCATCGCCGACGAGGGATCGCAGGTGCACTACATCGAGGGCTGCTCGGCCCCGGTGTACACCACCGACTCCCTCCACTCGGCCGTGGTCGAGCTGGTGGCCATGCCCGGCTCGCGCATCACGTACACGACGATCCAGAACTGGTCGACGAACGTCTACAACCTGGTGACCAAGCGGGCCCGGGCCGACGCCGAAGCGCACGTGGAGTGGATCGACGGCAACATCGGCTCGCGCCTCACCATGAAGTACCCGTCGGTCTACCTGATGGGTCCCAAGGCGAGCGGCGAGGTGCTCTCGGTGGCCTACGCCGGCGCCGGCCAGCACCAGGACGCCGGAGCCAAGATGTACCACGTCGCCCCCGAGACCACCTCGACCATCGTGTCCAAGTCGATCTCGAAGGACGGCGGCATCACGACCTACCGGGGCAAGGTGCACGTGGATCCGCAGGCCTACGGGGCCAAGTCCTTCGTGCGCTGCGACGCCCTGCTGCTCGACGACGACTCCATCTCCGAGACCAAGCCCTACATGGAGGTGGGGGAGCGCGACGCCCGCATCGGTCACGAGGCCACCGTCTCCAAGGTCGGCGACGACCAGCTCTTCTACCTGATGAGCCGCGGACTCTCGGAGAGCCAGGCCATGAGCATGATCGTCAACGGCTTCATCGAGCCCGTCACGCGCACGCTGCCCATGGAGTACGCGGTGGAGTGGAGCCGTCTCATTGAGCTGCAGATGGAAGGCTCGGTCGGCTAGCACGCCGTCCGCTGACGGCCCGGGCGTGGCAGCATAAGCAGATGCCGATGCGCGAAGAGTGCGTCAACTTCCAGAGCCGGACCTACGACTCCGGCGAGGCGGCCCGCTTCTGCCGGCTCGACCTGGCGCCCGAGGCGCCGTGGCGCTGCCCCGACAACTGCCCCAAGTACCACCGGCGCATGGCCGACGTGGGCTGGGTCCACGGCAGCCTGGTCGAGCCAGCCATCGAGGAGGAGCCTGCGGGCGACGCATCGGACATCGCTGAGCTGCTCGTCTCGGCCGAGGACATCGTCAACGACGTCGCTCCGGACATCCTCGACGAGGTCCGGGCCGACGACGCCAAGCGCGAACGCCAGGGCAATCGCTGGTGGCGCCGCCGGCGCTGAGACGCGCCGCCCCGGGCAGCCTCAGCGACCGGTGAACTTGGGCTGGCGCTTCTCCATGAAGGCGGTGACCGCCTCGGTCAGGTCGTGCGAGGCCAGCTGGCCGGAGTTCCAGGTCGCCACGTAGTCGAGGCCCTGGGCCACCGTGCGCCCCTCGTTGGCCCGGAGCACCGCCTTGGTGCCCTGCACGGCCAGGGGGGAGTTGGCGGCGATCTCGCCCGCCAGGGCTTGGGCCGCCTTGGCCACGCCGTCGGCGTCGGCCGCCACGTCGTTGACCAGCCCGATCTCCTTGGCCCGCTCCGCGCTGATGTCCTTGCCCGTCAGGGCCAGCTCGTTGAGGTGCCCCGCGCTGATGATGGCGGGGAGCCGTTGCAGGCTGCCCAGGTCGGCCACGATGGCCATCTTCGCCTCGCGCACGGAGAAGACGGCGTCGGCCGAGGCCAGCCGGATGTCGCAGGCCGCGATGAGGTCCACCCCGCCCCCGATGCAGTAGCCGTGCACCGCGGCGATCACCGGCTTGGGGCAGTCGGCCACCGCGGTGATGGAGTCCTGGAGGCGCAGCACGTTGAGTCGGGCCCGCCGCCCCCGATCGGCCGCCGACGGCGGCTCGGTCCGCCCGCTCTGCTCGGGCTCCGGTTCGCTGCCGCCGCCGGTCAGCATCTGGCCCATTTCCTTGAGGTCGAGGCCCACCGAGAAATGCGGTCCCTTGGCCGCCACCACGACCACGCGGACCGAGCCGTCCGCGCTGACCGCCTCCATGGCCCGGGGCAGGTCGCGCCAGAGATCCGACCCCATGGCGTTGCGGGCCTCGGGGCGGTCCAGCCACACCGTGGCCACTGCGTCCTCCACCTCGATGCTGAGCACCGGCGACTCGAAGCTGGCGATGTCTCCCATGGGCATCAGGCTAACGCCCAAGTCAGGGGCCCGATGGGGGCCGGTAGAGTGGACGGGCTGCGTTTGTTGCACGCCCCCGATCGAGGGAGAGGACCCACCCTGCACACCTTCACCGCCGAGGCTTCCGCGGCCCTGCCCGGGCCGGACTGGCTGCGTCGGCGCCGGGCCGCCGGGTTCGAAGCCTTCGCCTCGACCCCGCCGCCCAGCGAGAGCGAGGAGGTGTGGCGCTACACGCCCATCGACGATCTGGTCCTCGACGACTTCACGCCGGCGCCCGCCACCGCCCCGGCGCCCGCCGGCATCGCCCTCCTCGGCCAGTTGGAGACGGCGCTGGGCTCCGTCGCCGGGTCCGTGCTCGTCCACAACGGGACGCCGGTCCCGGCCGACGCCCCCGCAGTCGAAGGGATCGCCTTCGGGCCGGCCAGCCAGGTCGCGTCGGCCGAGGCACTGCTCGGCTCCGTGCAGCAGGGCGGTGACGCGCTGGTACGCCTCAACGACGCCTTCAGCGCCGACCCCGTCGTGATCGACGTCCCGGCCGGCATGCGGGTGGCGGGGCCGCTGCTCGTGCTGCACTGGTGTGACGCCGCGGGCGTCGCCGTCTTCCCGCGCCTGTGCGTGCGGGCGGGCGACGGTGCCGCCGTCTCGGTGGTCGAGGTCTTCGCCGGACCGCTCGCTCGTGGGCGCGCCCTGGTGGTGCCGGTGACCGAGCTGGTGGCCGAGGACGGGGCGGCCCTGGCCTACGTCTCGCTGCAAACGTTGCCGGCCGCGGACTGGTCGCTGGCCCGCCTGGCCGGGCGCGGCGCCGCCGGCGCACAGCTGCGCACCTTCACCGTCGGGCTCGGGGCGGCCTACGCCCGGGTGCGGGCCGACGTCGCCGTCGTCGGCAAGGAGGCCCACAGCGAAATCCTCTCCACCTACCTGGGCGACGGCACCCAGGTGCACGACATCCGCACCCTGCAGGACCACGTTGCCCCCCGCACCACCAGCGAGCTGCTCTGCCAGGGCGCGGTGGCCGGGACGTCGCGCTCGGTCTACAGCGGGCTGATCCGGGTGCACCGCGGCGCCGTGCGCTCCGATGCCCGCCAGACCAATCACAACCTCGTCCTGAGCGAGGGCGCCCACGCCGACTCCGTCCCCAACCTCGACATCCTCGAGAACGACGTGCGCTGCTCGCACGCCTCGACGGTGGGTCCGGTCGACGAGGACCAGCGCTACTACATCGAGTCGCGCGGCGTGCCGCCCGAGGAGGCGGAGGGGCTGATCGTGCGCGGCTTCTTCGACGCCATCGTGGACCGCAGTCCCGTCCCCGAGGCGGCCGCGCTGCTCGAGCGCGAAGTGCACGGGCGGCTCGACCGCGCCCTGGCGGCGCGGCTGGAGCCGGCCGGTGTCTGAGACCGTGGCCCTCTGCAGCACCGACGAGCTGGACCCGGGCCAGGCCCGCCGCTTCGACGTGGCCGGGCGCCGTATCGCATTGGTGCGCATCGGCGACGGCTTCCACGCCATCGACGACGAGTGCAGCCACGAGGACTACTCGCTGTCCGAGGGCGAGGTCTGGGCGGACGAGTGCGAAATCGAGTGTCCCCGCCACGGCAGCACGTTCGACCTGCGCACCGGCGAGGCCTGCTCGCTGCCGGCCACCCGGCCGGTCGCCGTCTACCCGGTCGAGGTGGCCGGCGACACCGTCTCGGTCGTGCTGCCGTGAGCGCCGACACCACCCAGCACGTCTTCGAGGTGCGCGACCTGCACGCGTCGGCCGGCGGCCGCGAGGTCCTGCACGGGGTCGACCTCACCGTGCGCTCGGGCGAGGTGCACGTGATCATGGGGCCCAACGGCTCGGGCAAGAGCACCCTGGCCCACGCCCTCATGGGCCGCCCCGGCACCGAGGTCACGGCGGGCAGCATCCGCATGGACGGCCACGAGCTGGCCGGGCTCCCGGCCTGGCGCCGGGCCCAGGCCGGCCTGTTCCTCGCCCTGCAGCACCCGGTCGAGGTGCCCGGCGTCAGCCTGCGTGACCTGCTCTTCGCGGCCGACCGCCAGCACGACGACGGCGCGACGCCACAGACACTGGAGGAGCGCATGGCCGAGGAGGCCAAGGCGGTCGGCCTCGACCCCAAGCTCCTCCTGCGCCCGGTCAACGTCGACCTGTCGGGAGGCGAGGCCAAGCGCACCGAGATGGTGCAGCTGGGCGTCCTGCGCCCCGCCGTGTGCATCCTCGACGAGGTCGACTCGGGGCTCGACGTCGACGCGCTGGGAGAGGTGGCCCGGCGCCTCCAGGAGGCCACGACGGAGTGGGACGTGGGCCTCGTCGCCATCACCCACTTCAACCGCTTCCTGGTGCAGCTCGAGGCAGACCTGGTCCACGTGATGGTGGGTGGGCGCATCGTGGCCAGCGGTGACGCCGCCCTCGCCCTCGAGCTCGAGCGCACGGGGTACGCCGGCTACCAATAGGGCGTCGACCCTGGTCGCGGCCCCGGCCGTGACCCCAAATTCGGCACGGGCCTTGGTACCGTGGATCGCCATGGCAAACGGCCGCCCACCCGGCGACGGCGACGGGCGCCCACCCGGCCGTCCCGGCAGGAAGCCCGCCAACGAGGAGGGCCTGTCCGCGCTGGGACGCCAGATGCGCGGCGGGGCGGACCCCGGACAGCTGGCGAACGAAGCGGGTCTGCGCGAGCTCGGCGCGCGCATGCACGCCTCCACCCCGAAGTCGCGCCGGCGCAGCGGCAAGCGGCGCTGGAGCACCCGGCGCAAGGTCGTCGTCTCGCTCGTCAGCCTGGTCGTCCTCATCGGTCTCGTGGCGGGCGGCACCTACGGCTACCTGTGGTACCGCTTCGACCAGATCAACAAGGTGCACATCGCGGACGAGGTGGCCGCGGCCAGCGGTGCGCCCTTCACCATCTTGGTCATCGGCTCGGACTCGCGGGTGGGCGAGTCCAGTCAGGCCGCCTCCGAGTTCGGTTCGGCGTCCGTCGTGACCGGGCAGCGAAGCGACGTGGTGCAGCTGTGGCGGGTGACCCCGGCCACCAAGTCGATCCAGGTCCTCTCCATCCCGCGCGACACCGTCATCTCCATGCTGCCGCCCGACAACTCGCAGTTCGGCACCTACAACCGCATCAACTCGGCCTACAACACGGGGGCCAACCAGCTGGTCAAGACGATCACCGCCAACTTCGGCATCGTCATCAACCACGTGGTCCAGGTGGACTTCTCCGGCTTCCAGGACGCGGTCAACGCGCTGGGCGGCATCTACCTGAACTTCCCGTACCCGGCCAAGGACTCGTACTCGGGGCTCAACATCACCACGCCGGGTTGCCAGCTCCTGACCGGCTTCCAGGCCTTGGCCGTGGCCCGGGCCCGCCATTACGAGTACTTCGCCAACGGCTACTGGCAGTACGACGGGACGAGCGATTTCGGGCGCATCCAACGCCAGGACGTGTTCCTGCGGGCGCTCATCGCGGCGGCCAAGTCGAAGGTGAGCCCGCTGACGGTGAACGCGTTCATCGGCTCCATCCACGAGGGGGTGACCATCGACGACGGTTGGGGCTTCAACCAGCTGATCGGCCTGGCGCTCGACTACCACTCCTTCGACCCGGCCGACCTGGCGGGTCAGACCCTGCCCACCGTGGCCACCAACGGGTTCGGCGATCTGGGTGACGTGTTGACAATCGACCAGCCGGCGGCCCAGCAGTTGCTGGTGAGCGTCTTCGGCTCGAGCCTGATCAACCCGACCAACCCGCCCCCCGATGCGAACGGCGTCCCCCATCCGCCACCGGTGGTGACAACTACGACGGCGCCGCCGACCACGGCAGCGAGCAACGGCACGCCGCCGACGGCGCCGGCCACCACCACGACCACGGCGCCCTCGTTCAACCCGGTTCCCTGCACGCCGAGCTGAGCCGGCCCCAAGTCGGTGCCGGTCCCGCCGGCCGCGTTACGAAGCGGCTGCGGTCACCTCGTCGAGCCCCTGGGCCAGCGCGTTCCAGCTGAGGGTGGCGCACTTGATGCGGACCGGGAACTTCACCACGCCCTGGAGCGCGGCCAGCTCACCCAGCTCGGCCAGGTCGACCGGCTCGGCCTCGGCGCCGTCCCCGTCCTCTTCGCTCTCGGTCTCGAGCGAGGCCTCGTGGATCGACATCAGCCCCTTGAAGGTGCCGATGAGCCGGCGGACCTCGTCGAGCTCCTTGCCCTTGACGGCCGCCGACATGAGTGAGGCCGACGACTGGCTGATGGAACAGCCCGAGCCGCCGATCTTCAGGTCGGCCAGCTTCCCGTCTTCCACCAGAAGGCTCACCACCACCTCGTCGCCGCAGAGCGGATTGAACCCCTCCACTCGGTGGGCCGGGGGCGACTCGAGCTCGCCCCGGTTCCGGGGCGAGCGGTAGTGGTCGAGGATGATCTCGCGGTACAACTCTTCGAGGTCGGCCATCAGCCGAACAACCTACCGGCTTCCACCAATCCCTCGATCAGCACCTCGATGTCGTCCTCGGACGAGAACAGGGACAGCGAGGCCCGCGCCGTGGCCGGCACGCCGAGCCTGCGCATGAGCGGCTTGGCGCAGTGGTGTCCCGGCCGCACGCACACGCCGAACTGGTCGAGCACCTGGGCCAGGTCGTGCGCGTGCACGTCGCGGTAGGCGATGGAGAGCACGCCGCCGCGGTCGTCGCCCGCCGGTGGGCCGAACACGGTGACGTCGGGCCCGAGCTTCTCGTCCAGGCGGGCCAGCGCATGGTTGGTCAGGGCCAACTCGTGGGCCCGGATGCGGTCCATGCCGATGTCGCTCAGGTAGCCGATGGCCGCGGTCAGCCCGACCGCCTCGGCGATGGGCGGGGTGCCCGCCTCGAAGCGGGTCGGCGACTCGGCCGGCCGGAACGAGTCGAGCTTCACGTCGAGGATCATGCCGCCGCCGCCGAGGAACGGGCCCATCCCCTCGAGCAGTTCGCGCCTGCCCCAGAGCACGCCGATCCCGGTCGGGCCCATCATCTTGTGGCCCGAGAAGGCCAGGAAGTCGACGCCGAGCTCGCGCACGGAGAGGGGGGAGTGCGCCACCAGCTGCGCGCCGTCGCCCACCACCACCGCTCCCGCCGCGTGCGCGGCATCGGCCACGACGCGCACCGGGTTGATCGTCCCCAGCACGTTCGACATGCACGACACGCCGACGAGCTTGACCCCGTCGACCAAGCGAGCCAGGTCGTCGAGGACCAGCCGGCCGTCACCGTCGATCGGGATGTAACGCAGGTCGAGGCCACCGAGCTCCTCGGACAGGATCATCCACGGCACGATGTTGGCGTGATGCTCCATCTCCGTGAGCAGCACGGCGTCACCCGCCCGCAGGTTGGCCCGGCCCCAGGAGTGGGCCACCAGGTTCAGCGACTCGGTGGTGTTCTTGGTGAAGACGATCTCGCGGGCCGGGTCGGGCGCGCCGACGAAGCGGCCGGTGATCACCCGTGCCCGTTCGTAGAGCGCCGTCGCCTCCTCGGCCGTGGCGTAGACGCCCCGGTGCACGTTGGCGTGCGTCGTCTCGTAGTAGCGGGTCATCGCGCTGATGACGGACTGGGGCTGCAGGGCGGACGAGGCCGAGTCGAGGTAGACGATCGGCCGCCCGTTGACCGTGCGGCTCAGCAGGGGGAAGTCCTTGCGCAGGGCCTCGACGTTGAGCGGGGCCACGCCGGTCCCGTCCACCGACGGGCCGGCCGTCATCGCCACCCCTCGTAGCCCGACGTCTCGACGGTGCGGGCCAGCTCGGGGCCGCCGCTGGCCACGACGCGGCCCTCGACGAGGATGTGCACCACGTCGGGCACCAGCTCGGTCAGCAGGCGCTCGTAGTGGGTGATGGCCAGCACGCCCAGCTCGGGGCGGGCCTCGCGCACGGCGCGCACGCCGCGTCCCACGACGCGCAGCGCGTCGATGTCGAGGCCCGAGTCGGTCTCGTCGAGCACGGCCACCAGCGGCTCGAGCAGCGCCATCTGGAGGATCTCGTTGCGCTTCTTCTCGCCGCCGCTGAAGCCCTGGTTGAGGTGGCGGCTGGCGAAGGAGCTGTCCATGCCGAGCCGTTCCATCCACTCGGTCATGAGCACGCGCACCTCGAGCACCGAGACCTCGCTGTCCTGGCGCGCCGCCATGGCCTGGCGCAGGAACTGGGTGACCGAGACGCCCTCGATGGCCTCGGGGTACTGGAAGGCCAGGAACATGCCCGCCTTGGCCCGCACGTCGGTCGACCACCCGGTGACGTCCTCGCCGTTCAGCAGGATGGCGCCTTGGGTCACCGTGTAGGCCGGGTGCCCGAGGAGGGCGCCGGCCAGGGTGGACTTGCCGGCCCCGTTGGGACCCATCAGCGCGTGCACTTCGCCGGCACCGACGACCAGGTCGACGCCGCGCAGGATGGCCCCGTCCTCGGCCGACACGTGCAGGTCGCGGATCTCGAGCAGCGGGGGTGCGGTCTCCATTCCTAAAAGCTTATCGTTTTGGTCGGATTTTCCGGACAGGCGGCCGCCCGCCGCCGTCCTGGCCCCGGACCGGCGGTCCTCACCAACCCCGGTCGACCCATTCCTGGAGGTGAGGGGCCTCGCTGCCCACGGTGGTGGAGGTGCCGTGGCCGGGCAGCACGAGCGTGTCGGCGTCGAAGGCTGCGAAAATCCGGCGGTCGATCGACTCGATGATGGTGGGGAAGTCCCCGTTCTCGAACGAGGTGTTCCCGGGTCCGCCGGGGAAGAGGGTGTCCCCGCTGAACAGGAGGTTGGTGCCCTCGACGGCGAAGCAGATGGAACCGGGGGTGTGGCCCGGCGTGGCCAGGGTCCTGATGCGCAGGTCGCCCACACTGAGCTGCTCGTCGTCCTCGATGATGAGGTCGTAGCTGGGCAGCATGCCGGCGTCGGCGCTGGTCACGGCGACGGAGATGCCGGCCTCGCGCACGGCGGGCACGGCCTGGATGTGGTCCCAGTGGCCGTGCGTCTCCACCACCTGGTTCACCCCCAGATCCCGGCAGATCGGCAGCAGCGCCTCGTGCTCGTTGGCCGCGTCGATCAGCATGGCCTCGCCGGTGCGGCGGCAGCGCAGGATGTAGACGTTGTTGTCCATCGGGCCCACCACGATCTGGTGGACCTCGGCTCTGGCGTCGCTCCAGATCTCCTCCAGCTGTCCCATCCCCCCAGCGTGGCACAGTCGGAGCGGCGTCTGGTCGGCCCGGTGCCCGGAGTGGTAGACACCCAACCTGAGAAGCGAGAACACCGCCGGCTGGGCTGCCGGGGGCAGAGGCAGAGGAGCCCGTGCATGAATTTCGCCTTCAGTGACGAGCAGGAGGAGCTGCGCACCGCGGTCCGCCGCTTCCTGGCCGAGAAGTCGCCCGAGACCGAAGTGCGCCGGCTCATGGACACCACCGAGGGCTACGACCCGGCGGTCTGGAGCCAGATGGCCGACCAGCTCGGCCTGCAGTCGCTGACCATCCCCGAGGAGTTCGGCGGCTCGGGCTTCACCTACGTCGAGCTGCTCGTCGTGCTCGAGGAGATGGGCGCCGCCCTCCTCTGCGCTCCCTTCTTCTCCTCGGTCGCCCTGGCCGCCAACGCGCTGCTCACCTCGGGCGACGACGACGCCAAGAAGAGCTACCTGCCCGGGATCGCCTCGGGCGAGACCATCGCCACCCTCGCCATCACCGAGGACAACGGCAAGTGGGACTTCGGCGGGATCGAGCTGGCCGCCACCAAGAAGGGCGACGGCTGGGTGCTCGACGGGCACAAGATGTTCGTCATCGACGGCCACGTGGCCAACCTCATCATCGTGGCCGCCCGCACCGCCGCCGGCGTCACGCTCTTCGCCGTGGCCGGCGACGCCGCCGGCCTCACCCGCACCGCGCTGCCCACCATGGACCAGACGCGCAAGCAGGCCCGGCTCGAGTTCTCCGGCACCCCGGCCGTGCTGATCGGCACCGACGGTGGCGCCGAGGCCGGGCTGTCCAAGACCCTCGACCTGGCCGCGGTGGCCCTGGCCGCCGAGCAGGTCGGTGGGGCCCAGCGCGTCCTCGACGCCTCGGTGGAGTACGCCAAGACGCGGATCCAGTTCGGCCGGCCCATCGGCAGCTTCCAGGCCATCAAGCACAAGTGCGCCGACATGCTGCTCGAGGTGGAGTCGGCCAAGTCGGCCGCCTACTACGCGGCGTGGGCCGCGGCCGAGGACTCCGACGAGCTGCCCGTGGTGGCCAGCCTGGCCAAGTCCTACTGCTCCGAGGCCTACTTCCACTCGGCGGCCGAGAACATCCAGATCCACGGCGGCATCGGCTTCACCTGGGAGCACCCGGCCCACCTCTACTTCAAGCGGGCCAAGTCCTCCGAGCTCCTCCTGGGCGACCCGTCGTACCACCGCGAGCTGCTGGCACAGCGCATAGGGATCTGAGGTGCCGGGGCCATTCAGGCTCCGTCCCGGCCCGGCCGGCGAACTGTCGTCGTACACCAGCGCGACCACACCCGGCGCGCCGGTGCGCGGCCACGTCCTGTTGTGTCACGACCTGCCCCGCCCCAAGGGGGCCGCGGCCGACGTCGCCCTGACCTTCCCGGCCCTGGCCGACCGCCTGGCCCGCGAGTCGGGCTGGCGCGTCGTCACCGGCGCGCTCCGCGGTGCCGGTGACTCGACCGGCGATTTCTCCGCGCTGGGCTGGCTCGAGGACCTGACGTTCCTGGCCGACTCGGAGATCCCCGAGGATGCGCCGCGCTTCGCCGTGGGATTCGGCTTCGGCGGGGTGCTGGCCCTCCACCTGGCCGCCCAGGACGAGCGCATCGCCGGCATCGCCTGCCTCGGCACGCCCGACGAGCTGGGGCCGCTGGTGTCGGACCCCGAGGCCTTCCTGGCCCACTGCCGGCGCACGGGCGTGATCACCTCCCCCGGCTTCCCCGAGTCGGTGGAGGCCTGGGCCAAGGAGCTCTCGGTGCTCCACCCGGCCGAGGACGCCGCCTTGCTCAAGGGGCGTCCCATCCTGCTGGTGCACGGCTCCGAGGATCCCGACGTGCCCGTGGCGGGCATGCGGGCCCTGGTCGAGGCGGCCACCGGGCCCTCCGAGCTGCACGTCGTGCTGGGGGCCGGGCACTGGCTGCGGGCAGATCCCCGCGCCATCGCGGTGCTCGTGGGCTGGCTCGAGCGGCGTCACTAACAGGGCCCGGCAACAGGGCCGGGCGGGGGACAACCCCGACACAAAAAAGCCACCAACTCCACTCCATCGCGACACTGCCGCTCAATCCCCCCGTTGCATGCGCCGAAGCGCATTTCTGGGTGTCTGAAGCAGCACCGCGGCGCACGGACGTGCCGACGGGGTCAGCGCCCATCGGTGGACGGATCAAGTCCGTCCTCCGCACAAGGAGGGGGAGCAATGCGACTGACCAGGAACATCCTGGCCGATCGAAAGGGTCTGGCCGCAGCGATCGTGGCTGTGGTGGCGCTCGGCGCTACCGCTGGCATGACGCTCGGTGGATTCTCGGCCACTATCGGAAACCCGACGAACAAGTTCAGCTCGGGCACGATTCAGCTGGAAGAGGGCGTCAACGCGACGACCTGTTACTCGACCGGCACCGGCAGCGGAGGCAGTGTCCAGGCGAACAACACCAACGCGTCCTGCAGTGGGGACGACCTTGGCGACTTCACCGACCAGATGCCCGGTGAGACCGAGACGACCTCGGTCACGCTGACCAACGTCGGCAACGACCCCACCACGTCGAGCGAGCTGGTCTCAACCGCCTGCTCGGTGGCGGCAGCGAGCGACGACACCGGCTACGTCGGTGCCGACCTCGCCGGCGACGCCTTCTGCGGCGAGGTGGACATCACGATCGCGGACTCGACCGCGAGCAGCTGCATCTACCCGGTGTCGGCTTCGGCCTGCCCGGCGCTGTCCAACTCGGACACGCTGGCCAGCTTCGAGAACGGCAGCTACACGACGCTCTCGCCGCTTGCGGCAGGAGCGAGTGCGACGTACGTGATCTCCGTGGAGGTCGATCCCGGTGCCACCAACGCTGACCAGGGACTGACGGCAACCATTCCGTTGACCTGGTCCATCACCCAATAGCACCCGTGGGGCCCGCTCTGGTTCGCCTTTCCGACAAGGTGACCGGAGCGGGCCGCCGCGCGTCCGGCGGCGGCGTCGCCACCTGACGGTGCGCCAGCCATGCACGGTCGACCCAAATTCGCCGCTCGCGGACGCCACGCGCGCCCACGCCGGACCTTCGGGCGTCGCCGGAGGATCCTTGGTCTGGGAGGCCTCGCCGTCGTCGGCGCGATGACCCTGGCCGCGGGCGGCCTGGCCTGGGCCAGCTTCCAGGGTCAGCTGGCCGACTCGACCGGTACGTTCTCGACCGGCACGCTTCTCCTGGGCGGGAGCACTCCGGGCGGCATTACGTGCACGTCGTCAACCACGGTGGCGCCGGTCAGCAGCAACAGCGCAACCTGCCCGGGGGACCCGCTTCCGACGGGCACGCTGAGTACGGCGGGGTCGGCGGCGACCACGACGCTCAGCGACCCCGGCACCGTCGACCCCACCGCACGCCGCCATGTCAGCAACGACGTGTGGGGTGGCCCAGCTCATCGACAGCGAGTCCAACGACACCGGCCTCGCCTCGGGCGGTGTCACCTACGGCCAGAGCGGTCCGATGGATGGGACGGGCATCGCTCTCGACGGTTCGACCGGATGGTTCGAGTCGACCTCTGCCTATTCGACGCCGGCCAGCTTCACGTTGTTGGCCTGGTTCAAGGCGGCACCGGGTGCCAGCGGCACCATCTTCAGCCTCTCGAGCTCGCAGTTCGACACCGGCTCACCCGGGAGCGACCTCGACCTGTGGATCGACGGGTCGGGCAATCTGGTCTGGGGCGTGGACACGCTGGACGTCCTCGGCGACCAGGTGCCGTCGGAGGTGACGAGTACCAGCACAGTGACCGACGGCAGCTGGCACCTGGCCGCCGCCACCTTCAGCGGTCTCTCGTCGAGCTTGTACCTCGACGGGACCGTCCAGGGCAGCGTGCCCGCCCTCAACGGCCTGGCCGGCGAGAGCGGATGGTACCCATCGATCGGCTGGGGCCCCGAGGCCGGCCCGACCTGGTCGAACGGCCCACCGAGCGCGTTCTTCGCCGGCAGCCTGGCCATGGTCTCGCTGTCTCCCTCGGCCGCCACCGGTGCCCAGATCTCGGTCCTGGCCGGGTCGGCATCGGCATCGGCCTATGAGGGCACGCTCAGCTCCGACGTTCCCCCGACCGAGAACTGGGAGATGGCCGATTCAGGGACCCAGGCCTATACCGGCGCCGTGGCGGTGTCGGGTGGGGGCACCACCATGCCCTGCCAGCGGGTCGAGGCAACCGTCGAGGAGGTCACCGCCGCCACGACGAGCTGTGTCCTTCCTGCCGGCCCAGGCTCGTGCCCCGCGCCGTCCCCGACCAACCTCCTCTCGTCTCTGGCCGACATGACGCCGTTGACTGCGCCCACCACGGTCGCGTCGGCCCAGCTCACCGTGACGTTGGCCCTCACCACCTCATCCCCGCCCGGCGTCGCCGGCCTCGACCTGCTGCCGGGGCTCGATTTCGGCGTGTCGCGCACCGGGTGGTCGGCCAACCTCGTCTACAGCGGCGCCAGCGTGGAGATGTAGATGGCCCGGCACGCCAGGGTCAAGGGGCCGCGTATCGGCGCGCTGACCGCGCTGCTCGGCGCCTCGGTGGCCGTGAGCGCGCTGGCCGTCTTCGGGTGGTACCTCTCGGGCGGGCGCCTGATGACGATGACGACGCCATCGATGTGCCCGACGGTCTGCGTGGGTTCGCTGGTGGCCGTGCAGCCGCTCCATGGTGCTGTGCATCCCGGTGAGCTCGTCGCGTTCCGGCCGCCGGGCCAGAGCGCCACCTTCACCCACCGCGTCGTCAAAGTGGAGGACAACGGCTCGTTCACGACCAAGGGTGATGCGGAGGTCTCACCCGACCCCTGGGTGGTGCCACCGAGCGACGTCGTGGGCCGGGTGTCCTTCACGGTGGCCGGTTTGGGGTGGTGGCTGCGGGCCCTGCCGATGGTGGCGGCGGGGACCGTCGTGTTGCTGTTCGCCCGACGGGTGTACCGGTTGCGCAACCGGCGCACCTTCGAGCGCACCTTCGGCGCACTCATCGTGGCACTGCCCCTGCTCCTCCTGCACCCGCTCATCCGGGGCGATCTGATCGAGAACGTGGCGGATCCGCATCACCGGGGATGGGCCAAGGGACTCTTCGTCAACACCGGTCTGCTTCCGGTCCGCCTCACGGTGGTCGGGGGTCACCCCGCTCCGCCGCTGGCGCCGTCCAAGTTGGCGTGGCTCTACGGCCCGAAGATGAACTCAGGCGTCTTCGGCGTCCGCCAGTGGGCCGCCCTGCCGACCTGGGGGTGGGTCCTGGTGGGTGCGCTCGTCGTCTCACCCATCATCGGCTTCGCGCTCTACCGGGCGACCCGGCCGCTCGAGCGAGAATCGGCCGGGATGCGGGTGGCCGACGCCATCGCCCTGGCGCCCTTCGTCGTGCCGCCGCCCGCCGCGATCGAACCGGTGCCCTTCGACGTCGAGGCCGTCGAGCACCACGCGGCCGAACCGGTGCCCTTCGACGTCGAGGCCGTCGAGCACCACGCGGCCGAACCGGTGCCCTTCGACGTCGAGGCCGTCGAGCACCACGTGGCCGAACCCGTCGCTGCTCCCGACCCGTTTGCTGAGCCCGTCCCGGCGGTGACCGGAGCGACCGCGGCGGGCGGCGACCGGGTTACGGCGCGCTACTCAACGCACGATCGATGGCGTCACGAAGGGCCCGAGCCGCGCTCGTCGCGTCGGGCGCGCTCGTCAGAGCACGCACCACGACGAAGTGGCGGACCCCGCCAGCCACCAGTGCAGGAATCTTCTCCGGCGTCACACCGCCCGTCACGAAGACGGGAACGGTGGAGCGTGCGCTGGCCCGACTGACGTAGTCGAGGCCTGTCCCGGCGCGTCCGGGTTTGGTCGGTGTCTCCTCGACCGGGCCTGCGGAGATGTACGTGACGTCCTCGGCTGCCGCGCCGGCCAGGTCGGTCGGGTTGTGGGTGGACAGACCGACGATGGCGTCGGGCCCGAGGATGCGCCGGGCCAGCGCCACCGGGGCGTCGTCCTGCCCGACGTGCACCCCGTCCGCCCCGACGGCCAGCGCCAGGTCGGGACGGTCGTTCAGCACGAAGGGGACGCCGGCGGCACGGCAGACATCGCGTACCGCGGCCGCTCGCTCGAGCAACGGCCGAGCGTCCATCTGTTTGTCGCGCAGCTGCACCACATCGACTCCGCCCGCGATGCAGGCGGCGACGAATGCGGCCAGGTCCGGCCGGTCAGGTGTGCAGAGGTAGAGGCGTCGGGTCGCGAGGTCGAAGCCGGCGCTCACGCCGACGTTTGTGTCTTGGCCTTCGCCTTCGCCGCCTTCTTGGTGGCCCGCACCTTGGCCATACTCTCGGCATCAGTGATGTCGGCGACCGAGAGGTACGTCCCCTCGGTCCCGAAGGGCTTGGAGGCGTCGCGCCAACCGTCGGGATTGACGCCCAGCTGCTTGCCCAGGAGGGCCACGAAGATCTTGGCCTTCTGCTCGCCGAAGCCAGGGAGGGCCTTGACCCGGGCGAAGAGTTCCGTACCGTCGGGGGCGCCCTTCCACACGTTCTCGGCCTTGTTCCCGTAGTCCTCCGCCACGGTCCGGCACACTGCCTGCACCCGTCCCGCCATCGATCCGGGAAAGCGGTGCAGCGCGGGGCGCTCTTTGAAGAGGACCGCCAGATCGTCGGGATCCATTGCGGCGATGGCCGCCGCGTCGAGGGGACGCCCGAGTCGCCGGGCCAGTTCGGCCGGGCTCGAGAAGGCCTTTTCGAGCGGGATCTGCTGATCGAGCACCATGCCGATGAGCAGGGCCAGGGGGTCGCGGCTGAGGACGGCGTCGGCCTCGGGGTCGCCGCTCAGGTGCAAGTGGGCGCGTGCCATACCGCAGATCTTGGCACGGCCCTCCCGAGACCAGTGCGTGACCTGGGCTCGGCGGCGGGGCAGACTCTCGTCATGCACATCCCGGCCAAGGTGGATTACGGCATCCGCGCCCTCCTCGCGCTGGCCGCGGCGGGAACGCCCCAAACCGCCGAGTACCTGGCCGGCGAGCAGGGTCTGCCGCCCCGCTTCCTCGGCGCCATCCTGGCCGACCTGCGCCGGGCCGGCATCGTGGCGAGCCAGCGCGGCGCCGAGGGCGGGTACCGACTGGCCCGGGACCCGAGTTCGATCACGATCGCCGACGTCATCCGGGCCCTCGACGGTCCGCTGGCCGAGGTGCGGGGGTTCCGGCCCGAGGCCACCTCCTACGACGGGGCGGCCGAGCATCTCCAGCAGGTGTGGGTGGCCGTGCGGGCCAGCTTGCGCACGGTGCTCGAGAAGATCACCCTGACCGACGTCATTTCGGGCAAGCTGCCGGCCCACGTGCAGAAGCTGGTCACCGACCCCGATGCCTGGATCGCCCACTGAGGACACGGGATCGGTCGCCCTCGCCCCGGCCGACTACCTGTGGTTCGTCGACCGAGCCCTCGACGCCATGGTCGACATCGTGCTGGCGCTGGGCGACGACCTGGGCAACCGGCGGCCCGACCTCCCCGGGGCCAACTCGGCCTACGTCATCCTGACCCACTGCCTCGGGGTCATGGAGTACTGGGGCGGTGGCACAGTGGCCGACCGTGCTTTCAGCCGCGACCGGTCGGCCGAGTTCGTGGCCAGCGGTGGTGTCGAGGAGCTGGCCGGGCGGGCACGCGCCGCCCGCCGACGACTCGGACAGGACATCGAAGGCCACGACTCGATGGCCGCGCCGGCGAACGTCGGTCGAGACCCCGAGCATCCCGTTCCCTACGACGTACTCAAGGGGGCCGTGCTCGTGCACATCCTCGAGGAGCTCTACCAGCACCTCGGCCAGATGGAGCTCACCCGCGATCTCCTCGTGGCCGGATCGTGAGAGAGAGCGGCGAGCCCATCGCCTGCAACCTCGACAGCGAGGCTCTGACCGAGCGCGTGGACGAATGGCGAGCCCTGGTGGCGTCGTCGGTGCGGACGATCGCCGCGGACGCCACGTCGGTGCGCCTCGAGCTCGACGGCTCGGACGCCGCCCTGCTCCGGGCGAGTGCCCTCGGACAGCGCGAGAAGGCGTGCTGTCCCTTCTTCGAGGTCACGGTCGACCTGGCGGCCGAGACGCGGACGCTGTCCTTGCGCGTGCCCGAAGGCGCGGAAGCGGTCCTGACCAGTTTCGTGGAGCTGCTCAGGTCGTGAACGGTGCCACAGGCGCGGGGTCGATGCCGAGATCGTCGATGGCACCCTTGACGACCGTGCGATCCAGGCGGCCGCCCTCGGCCAGCTGGTGCAGGACGGCCACCACCAGGTGGGCCGCGTCCACCTCGAAGTAGGAGCGCAGGGCCTCGCGGTTGTCGGAGCGCCCGAACCCGTCGGTCCCGAGCGAGCCGTAGGGCCGGTCGATGAACCGGGAGACCTGGTCGGGGACCGAGCGCATGTAGTCGGTGATGCTGATGACGGGATCGGGTCCGGAGCCCAGGGCGTCCGTGATGTACGCGGTGTGGGGCTCGTCGCCCGGGTGCAGGCGGTTCCAGCGCTCCACCTCGAGGGCGTCGGTGCGCAGGCGGGTCCACGACGTGACGGCCCAGGTGTCGGCCCCCACGTCGTAGCGCTCGGCCAGGATGCGTTGTGCCTCCATGGCCACGCTCCACATCGGTCCGGAGAAGCAGAGGGTGGCGCGCAGATCCCCGGAGACCTCGGGTGCGCCCGCAAAGCGGTAGGCCCCGTCGATGATGCCGCGGCGGACGGTCTCGCGCTCCTCCTCACCCTCGGGCATCGCCGGCATCGGGTAGGTCTCGTTGTAGAGGGTCAGGTACCAGAAGCGGTCCTGGGGTTCCGAGCCCAGCATGTCGGCGATGGCCTCTTCCACGATGATGGCGACCTCGTAGGCGAAGGACGCGTCGTAGACCATGGCGGCGGGGTTGGTCGAAGCGAGCAGAGGCGAGTGCCCGTCGTCGTGCTGGAGACCCTCGCCCATCAGGGTGGTGCGTCCGGCCGTGCACCCGGCCAGGATGCCGCGCCCGCGGATGTCACCAAGCGACCAGGCCAGGTCGCCAACCCGTTGGAAACCGAACATGGAGTAGAAGAGGAAGACCGGGACCATGGGTTGGCCCCACGTGGCGTAGGCGGTGGACAGGGCGATGAACGAAGCCAGCGCGCCGGCCTCGCTGATGCCCTCCTGGAGCATCTGGCCCGAGGAGCTCTCGGCATAGTGCAGCGGCAGGTCGGCGTCGACCGGGATGTAGTTCTGCCCGTCGGGCGCGTAGATCTTCGCCTCGGCGATGATCGGTTCGAGGCCGAAGGTCCGGGCCTCGTCCGAGACGATCGGGGCGACCAGCGAGCCGACGTCGGGATCGCGCACGAGGTTGCGCAATAGCCGGGCGAACACCATCGTGGTCGAGACCGACTGGGCGCCCGAGCCGCTGGCGAACTCGGCGAACACCTTGGCGGCGGGCCGACGTGCCGGCCTCTTGCGCACGACCCGGACGGGCAGCGGCCCCTGGAGCACCCGGCCGCGGGCGCGCAGGTACTCCATGGCGTCGGAGCCCTCGGCCGGGCGGATGTAGGGCGGGTCGCCCTCGAGCGCATCCTCGGCGATGTCGTCGGTCAGGTAGAGCCGGTCGCGCAGAGCGCGCAGCTGGGCCTTGGTCATCTTCTTGATCTGATGAGTGGCGTTGCGCGCCTCGATTTCGGGCCCCAGCGTCCAGCCCTTGATCGTCTTGGCCAGGATCACGGTGGGCGCGCCGTGCTGCTCGGTGGCCAACTTGTAGGCGGCATAGAGCTTCCGGTAGTCGTGGCCGCCCCGGGGGAGCGTGACGAGCTCCTCGTCACTGAGATCGTCGACGATTTTGCGCAGGCGGGGATCGGGGCCGAAGAAGTGCTCGCGGATGTAGGCCCCGGACTCGACGGCCAGCTTCTGGTACTCCCCGTCGACCGTGGTGTTCATGCGGTCGAGCAGCACGCCGTCGACGTCCTTGGCCAGCAGCGGGTCCCAGCGCGAGCCCCAGATCACCTTGATCACGTTCCAACCGGCGCCCCGGAAGACCGCTTCGAGCTCCTGGATGATCTTGCCGTTGCCCCGCACCGGCCCGTCGAGGCGTTGCAGGTTGCAGTTCACGACGAAGATGAGGTTGTCGAGGTGCTCGCGCCCGGCCACCCCGAGCGCCCCGATCGATTCGGGCTCGTCCATCTCGCCGTCGCCGACGAAGCACCAGACGCGGCTGTTCGAGGTGTCGACGAGGCGGCGCAGGTGGAGATAGCGGTTGATGTGCGCTTGGTAGATGGCCGAGATCGGGCCAAGGCCCATCGACACCGTCGGGTATTCCCAGAACTCGGGAAGCGAGCGCGGGTGCGGGTAGCTGGGGAGCCCGTTACCCCCCACCTCGTGTCGGAAGTTGTCGAGCTGCTCCTCGGTCAGCCTGCCTTCGACGTAGGCCCGGGCATAGATGCCGGGCGAGGCGTGACCCTGGAAGTAGACCTGGTCGCCGAACCCGCCGTCGGCCTTGCCCCGGAAGAAGTGGTTGAAGCCGACCTCGTAGAGGGCGGCCGAACTGGCGTAGGTCGACAGATGCCCACCGATGCCCTCGGTGCGCGCGTTGGCCCGGGTGACCATCGCCGCGGCATTCCAGCGGATGTAGGCCCGGATCCGACGCTCCTGGTACTCGTCGCCGGGAAACCAGGGTTCGGCATCGGCCGGAATGGTGTTCACGTACGGGGTGGACACGGCAGCCGGGAAGTCAACCTGCTTGGTCCGGGCCCGCTCCAGGAGCTTCATGAGGAGATAGCGCGCCCGCGACCTGCCCCGGGCGTCCACGACGGCGTCGAACGAGTCGAGCCACTCTTCGGTCTCGTCCGGATCGGTGTCCGGGACTTGGTGGCTGATCCCGTCGAAGAGCATGGACTTACGGTATCGGCAGGAACGGCCTCCCCATGACCTGTGGTCGCGGGTGTTACACATTTGTCATGCATGCCGAGCACACGTCGCTGGTCGTCTACACGGACGGGGCCTGCCGGGGGAACCCGGGCCGTGGTGGCTGGGCCTGGGCCATTCCGGATAGCCGCTACGCCAGCGGTGCCGAAGCCCACACCACCAACCAGCGGATGGAGATCACCGCCGCCCTCGAGGCCCTGCGGGCCCTTACTCCTGAGTCACCGGAGCACATCGAGGTGGTGAGCGACTCCACGTATGTGGTCAAGTGCTTCACCGACCGGTGGTGGCAGGGCTGGCAGCGGCGCAACTGGAAGAATTCGCAGAACAAGCCGGTGGCCAACCGCGACCTCTGGGAGCCGCTGATAGAGCTCGCGGTGGCCGACGAGGTCCCCGTCAGCTTCCGCTGGGTCAAGGGTCATTCGGGCGACCGCTGGAACGACCGGGTGGACGAGTTGGCGACCGCCGCGGCCGACACCGGGAGTGGCAGCAGCGGTTGACCGGCTCGCCTGGGGCCTGCGGTGCGAACGGTAGGCTCCCCGGGCGTAGACGCGCAGCGCGGGACGAGGTCCGCTCGGTGCGATCGGGATGTCTCGGGGGCCGAACGCGCCGGAAGGTCGTCGTGAGCTCAGAGGAAGAGGACAGTCGATGAGCACCGAGGAAGAGTTCGACATCGTCGTGATCGGTGGCGGCCCCGGGGGTTACGCCACTGCCCTCTACGGCGCGGCGGCCGGGCTCTCGGTCGCCATTGTGGAGCGGGACAAGGTGGGCGGGACCTGCCTGCACCGCGGCTGCATACCGGCCAAGGAATTCCTCGAGACGGCCGCCGTCCGCCGCACCATCGCCGGGTCGGGGGAGTTCGGCATCGACGTCTCCGACGTCTCGGTCGACTTCTCGGTCAGCCAGGAGCGCAAGAACGCGGTGGTCGACAAGCTCTGGAAGGGGCTGGCCGGCCTGCTCAAGGGGCGCAAGGTCACCACCTACATCGGGACCGGGACCTTGCTGGCCGATCACCGGGTCGAGGTGCTCGACGGCGACGACGCCGGCAAGGTCCTCGTCGGCCGCGACGTGGTGCTGGCGTCCGGGTCGGTGCCCCATGTCCTGCCCGGATTCGAGGTGGACGGGCGCTGGGTCATGACCTCCGACGAGTTCCTCGACCTCAAGGAACTGCCGGCGTCGGTCGCGGTGATCGGCGGCGGCGTGGTCGGCGCCGAGTTCGCCTCGCTCCTGGCCGACCTGGGGTCCAAGGTGACGATCCTCGAGGCGCTCGACGGCATCCTGGCCGGCTGCGATGGCGACATCGTCCGCCTGGTCACCCGTACTTTCAAGAAGCACGGCATCGACATCGTCACGGGCGTCAAGGTCGAGAGCCACACGCCGTCGCATGACGGAAAGGTGACCACCGTGAAGGCGGGGGATCAGACCTTCGACGTCGAGGCCATCGTCGTCTCCGTGGGCCGGCGCCCGCGCACTGAGGGTTTGGTGGCCGATGACGTCGGGGTCCAGATCGATCAGCGCGGCTTCGTGGTGGCCGACGAGTACCAGCGCACCGGCGTACCCGGCGTCTGGGCCGTGGGCGACATCGTTGCCGGCACCCCGCAACTGGCCCACGTGGGTTTCGCGGAGGCCATCGTGGCGGTGAAGGGCATGCTGGGCGAGCCGGTGGTGCCCGTCGACAACAGCAAGGTGCCCTGGGC
This sequence comes from uncultured Acidimicrobiaceae bacterium, assembly GCA_963840435.1. Lineage (GTDB taxonomy): Bacteria > Actinomycetota > Acidimicrobiia > Acidimicrobiales > RAAP-2 > Bog-473. The sequence continues at coordinate 571,270 of CAWIYY010000012.1, forward strand.
CATCTACTGCCATCCCGAGGTCGCGTTCTGCGGCATGACCGAGGAGCAGGCCAAGGCGGCGGGTATCCCGGTGCTCGTCAAGAAGGACCCGTTCGGTGGAAACAGTCGGGCTCAGATCATCGGCGACACCGACGGGATCGTGAAGATCATCGCCGAGCAGCGAGCCGACGGGACGGCGGGCCGCGTCCTCGGCGTGCACATGTGCGGGCCCTGGGTCACCGAACAGTTGAGCGGCGGCTACCTCGCCGTGAACTGGGAGGCATTTCCCGACGAAGTCGCACAATTCATCCAGCCGCACCCCTCGTTGTCGGAGACCTTCGGCGAGACGATGCTGGCGCTGACCGGAAGGGGATTGCACCTTGGCTGACGTGATGATGCCGCAGCTCGGCGAAACCGTGACCGAGGGAACCATCACCCGCTGGATGAAAGGGGTCGGCGACAACGTCGAGCGGGACGAGCCGCTCTTCGAGGTGTCGACGGACAAGGTCGACTCCGAGGTGCCGTCGCCGGCCGCCGGCGTCCTGACCGAGATCCTCGTGCCCGAAGGGGAGACGGTCGAGGTCGGGGTGCGACTGGCCGTCATCGGAGACGGCTCGGGCCAGGCCGCCGCGCCGGCCGCCCCGGCACAGGAGGCTCCTGCACCCGCGGCCGAGAGCGCGCCGCCCGTCCAGAGTGCAACGCCCGTCCAGTCGGCGCCGCCCCCGCAGCCACCTGCCCAGAGTGCACCGCCACCGCCACCGCCACCGCCACCCGCGGCTCCCGCACCGCCGCCCCAGGCGCCCGCCCCCGCTGCGCCACCTGCGGCCAACGGGGCAGAGCCCACGGTGCTCTCGCCCATCGTGCGCCGACTCCTGGCCGAGAACGGCATCGACCAGTCCGAGGTGACGCCGACCGGTGCGGGTGGACGCATCACTCGCGAGGACGTGCTGCGAGTCGTCGACGCGCGCCGCAACGCTGCTCCTGCCGCCGCGGCACCGCCGCCGCCACCGCCCCCGCCGCCACCGCCACCTCCACCGCCGCCACCGCCCAGCGCATCCCCGGCGGTGATGGAGCCACCGACGGCGGCGTCATCGGTCTCGGTCGCCGCCTACCGCGGCGCGGGCGACCAGGTCGTGCCCTTCTCCAACATGCGCCGGCGCACCGCCGAGCACATGGTCCGTTCGAAGGCGACCTCACCGCACGCGTTCATCGCCAAGGAGGTCGATTTCGAGACGGTCGAACGCGTCCGCAAGGCCTGGGGCGATCGGTTCAAAGCGGAGGAGGGATTCTCCCTGACCTACCTGCCCTTCGTGGCCCGGGCCACGGTCGAGGCGCTGCGCGACTTCCCGCTGCTCAACGCCTCGGTGGTGGAGGACTCGCTGGTCGTGCACGGCGAGGTGAATCTCGGCATCGCGGTCGACCTGTCCCACGAGGGGCTGATCGTGCCGGTGATCCACCGGGCCGAGGAGGTCACGCTGCGCGGCGTGGCCCGGCGCATCCGCGACTTGGCCGAGCGGGCCCGCAACCGCAAGCTCAACGCGGACGACATTGCCGGGGGCACGTTCTCCATCACCAACGACGGCCCGTTCGGCACCTACTTCACCGTGCCCATCATCAACCAGCCCCAGGTGGCTATCCTGGCCACCGACGGCATCGCCCGCCGGCCGGTCGTGGTGACCCATACCGACGGCACCGAGTCGATCGCCATCCATTCCACCGGCGTGCTCGGGTGCAGCTGGGACCACCGGGCCGTCGACGGGGCCTACGTCTCGTTGTTCCTGGCCCGGGTGTCCGATCTGCTGGGGAGCCGCGACTGGGCGGCCGAGCTCTGAGGCCGGGACCGGTGCTGCGCATCCGGTCGCTCGGGACCGTCCCGTACCACGAGGCGTACGACCTGCAGCACGCCCTGGCCGCGCATGGGCGCGACGACTACCTCCTCGTCCTCCAGCACCCGCACACCTACACGCTCGGCGCCCACGCCGACGAGCAGCACGTGCTGGCCGACCCGGCCTCGGTCGGCGCCGTGCTCGAACGGACGGACCGCGGGGGCGACGTCACCTATCACGGTCCCGGCCAGCTGGTGGCCTATCCGATCGTCACCGTGCCCGACGATCCGTCCTCTGGTCCGGCCCACGTGCACCGCCTCGAACAGGTGGTGACCGACACGCTGGCCGACCTCGGCCTGCCCGGCGCGGCCAGCGACGGCGAGTATCCCGGCGTCTGGGTCGAAGCCGACGGACCCAACCCCCGCAAGGTCGCCGCCATCGGGGTGCGGACGCGCCGGGTCGGTCCCGGGCGCCGCCGCACCTTGCACGGGGTGGCCCTCAACGTGACCACCGACCTGGGGATGTTCGGCCACATCGTGCCGTGCGGGATCGCCGATCGTGGCGTCACGTCTTTGGCCGCCGAGGGCCTCGACGTCGACATGGAGACGGTGCTCGAGGCCTTCGTCGCCCGGGCGGCGGCGGCCTTCGCGATGGATGCGGTGGAGCGCAGCGACGTGCGCGCCGGCCCGGCGGCCCGGCCGGACGATCAGCCGGTCGAACGACCGCTGCTGCGCCGCCTGCGCCAGGCCGGGGTGGCACCCGAGGACGGGCTCGATCTGGCGGCGCGCAAACCGGAGTGGGTGCGCGTGCCCGTGCGCATCGGCAAGGGCTACCGCAGCCTGGGCGCCACCATCCACGATCTGGGCCTGGTGACCGTGTGCGAGGAGGCGGGCTGCCCCAACATCTACGAGTGCTGGGCCGACGGCACCGCCACCTTCATGATCAACGGCGAGCGCTGCACCCGGGCCTGTGGTTTCTGCCAGGTCGACACGCGCCACCCGCTCCCGCTGGCGCCCGATGAGCCCGAGCGGGTGGCCGAGGCGGTCGAGCGCATGCAGCTGGGCCACGCCGTCGTCACCTGCGTGGCCCGGGACGATCTGCCCGACGGCGGCGCCGGTGCCATGGCGCGCACCATCGGGGCCATCAGGTCCCGCCGGCCCGAGACGACGGTCGAGGTGCTCATCTCGGACTGCCGGGGCGACGCCACCTCGCTCGACAGCATCTTCGCCGCCCGCCCAGACGTCCTGAACCACAACATTGAGACGGTGGCCCGGCTGCAACGGGCGGTCCGGCCGTCCGCCGGCTACGCCCGCAGCCTCTCGGTGCTGGCCCGCGCCGGCGCCGCCGGCCTGGTGACCAAGTCCGGGTTGATGGTGGGGCTGGGCGAGCAGGAGGACGAAGTGGTCGCCACCATGGCCGACCTGCGCGCCGTCGGAGTCTCCATCGTGACGGTCGGCCAGTACCTGCGCCCGAGCCGCCAGCATCTGCCCGTCGCCCGCTACTGGACGCCCGAGGAGTTCGAGCGGCTGCGCCAGGCCGGCGTGGAGTTGGGCCTGGCCCACGTCGAGGCGTCCCCGCTGACCCGGTCGAGCTACCACGCCCGCGAGGCGGCCTCCGCCGTTCGCTGAGTGTGTGTGCGCTCAGGTGGCGGCCGGTGAACCGGGCAGCCCACCTCGGGTGCGTCGGCGACGACGCAGCATCAGCGCCGCCAGCAGCAGGCCGAGGATCAGCACGACGACCACCCCGAGCACCAGCCGGCCGCTCGTCCCGCTGCTGGGAGGCTTGGCGCCCGGCACCGTTGCCCCGGCCGGCGTGGCGGCGCGCAGCGCCCGGTCCTGGGCCAGCACGACCACGGTGGCGTCCGCCTGGGTGATGGGGTGGATGTTGCCGCTCGAGGCCGAGAAGAACGACAGCAGGTCGACGTCGTCGCCCACGCGCTGCGTGATCGCCTCGCCCAAGCCGGCCTCGTCGGTTGCGCCGAAATAGGTCACCCGGTGGGCGCCGGGCACGCCGGGGAGGGCGCCCGAGGTCACGATCTTCCCCGACTGCAGCGACGTCTGGGCCGAGTGCAGGAAGATCTGCGCCGAGCTTTGGTTCGGGAATCCGAAGAGCATGTCCTGCACCGCGTTCAGGTGGGCCGTGTCGGTCCAGGTGCGCTGGTAACTGCGCACGGTGCCGCTCAGGTTGGCCAGCGCGCTCGAGACGGCCGAAGGGTCGGGCGCGCTCGATGCGAACGTGGAGGGATCGACCGGCCCCTGACTGAGGACGACGTAGCCGGGCCCGATTGCGGGCAGGACGAACGTGCCGAGCGACGAAGCGCCGTGGGTGCCGGCCGGCACCTCTGCAGCCGACGCCGCGGCGGCCGCAGGCGCCAGGATGGCCAGCGCCGCCGCCAGCAGGAGGCCGGCCCGGACCGCGGCCCGCCCGCTCATGCCACGAAGTACTTGGCCTCCGGGTGGTGGCAGATGATGGCGTCCGTCGTCTGCTCGGGGTGCAGCTGGAACCCCTCGCTGACCGTCACACCGACGCGCTCTCCCCCCAGAAGCTCCACCACCTTGGCGTTGTCGCTCAGGTCCGGGCAGGCCGGGTAGCCCCACGAGTAGCGGCCGCCCCGGTACTGCTGGCGGAACAACCCGGTCAGGGTCGGCCCGTCCTCGGTGGCGAAGCCCAGTTCCTCGCGGATGCGCCGGTGCCAGTACTCCGCCGTTGCCTCGGCCATCTCGACGCTCAGGCCGTGCAGGAAGAGGTAGCTCTGGTACTCGTTCTCGGCGAAGAGGCGCGCCGCCTCCTCCGAGGCCCGGCTCCCGATGGTGCACAGCATGAAGCTGGCGAAGTCCTCGTCGGACGAGCCGGCCGGGCGGAAGAAGTCGCTGATGCAGAGCCACGGTTCCTTGCGCTGGCGGGGGAAGGTGAAGCGCATCCATTCGGCGGTGCGCGACTCGTCCTTCCAGATCACGAGGTCGTTGCCCTCGGCGTTGGCTGCGAAGTGCCCGTACGCCACCTGGGGCACCAGCAGGTCGGCCTCGCGGGCCTTGGCCAGCTGCTCGCGCATGGTCGCCTTGACCCGCTCCTTGAACTCGGCGTCGCTCTCGCCGTTCTCGGGCCGGAAGCCCCACTGGTTGCGGAACAGCGCGGTGAGGTTCAGGTACTCGGTCACCTCGTCGATGGCCAGGCCCACGGCGACGCGGCTGCCCACGAAGGGCGGCCGGAAGAGCCGATTGTCGGTCGCCACGGACGAGCGGACGGGCTGACCCTCCACCGGCGCGTCGTCGGTCTCCTGGAAGCGGCGGGGCACGTTGCGCTCCGAGATCTCCCGGCCGAAGACCGGATCGTCCTCGCCGCTGCGCTTCAACTCGACCAGGCGGTCCATGGTGCGCAGGCCCTCGAAGGCGTCGCGTCCGTAGAAGAGCCGTCCGTCGTAGACCTCGCGCAGGTCCCGCTCCACGTAGGTGCGGGTCAGCGCGGCCCCACCCAGGATGATCGGGATCTCCGAGAGGGAGCGGTCGTTCAGCTCGACGAGGTTCTCGCGCATGATCAGGGTGGACTTCACCAACAGGCCACTCATGCCGATGGCGTCGGCCTGGTGCTCCTCGGCCGCACTGACCATCTCGTTGATGCCGACCTTGATGCCGAGATTGACGACTTCGTAGCCGTTGTTGGTCAGGATGATGTCGACCAGGTTCTTGCCGATGTCGTGCACGTCGCCCTTGACCGTGGCCAGCACGACCGTCCCCTTGCCACCCTGGTCCGACTTCTCCATGTGCGGCTCGAGGAAGGCGACGGCCGTCTTCATCGTCTCGGCCGACTGGAGGACGAAGGGCAGCTGCATCTCGCCGGAGGCGAAGCGCTCGCCCACCACCTTCATGCCCGCCAGCAGCGTGTCGTTCACGATTTCGAGGGCACTGGTGCCCTCCTCGAGCGCCTCGGTCAGGTCGTCCTCGATGCCGTTGCGGTTGCCGTCGATGATGCGCTGGCTCAGCCGCTGGTCGACCGGCCAGTCCAGGTGCTCGTCCGGCGGGCCGGCGTTGACCTTCACCCCCTCGAAGGCGGACAGGAGCTCCTGGAGCGGGTCGTAGCCGTCGCGACGCCGGTCGTAGACCAGGTCGAGGCAGATCTCCCTGACCCGCTCGTCGATGCGGGCCAGCGGCAGGATCTTCGAGGCGTGCACGATGGCCGAGTCCAGGCCCGCCTCGACGCACTCGTGCAGGAAGACCGAGTTGAGCACCTGGCGGGCGGCCGGGTTCAGGCCGAAGGACACGTTGGACAGGCCGAGGATGGTCGAGACGCCGGGCAGCTCGAACTTGATGGACCGGATGCCCTCGATCGTCTCGATGCCGTCGCGCCGGCTCTCCTCCATGCCGGTCGAGAGGGGCAGGGCGAGCGGGTCGAAGAGAAGGTCCTCGGGCGCCAGCCCGTAGCGCTCCACGGCGATGTCGCGAATGTTGCGGGCCGCCCGCAGCTTCCACTCGGCCGTGCGGGCCTGGCCCTCCTCGTCGATGCAGGTGCACACGACGGCCGCCCCGAACTCGCGGGCGAGGCGGAGGAAGGTGTCGAGCCGGGTCCCGGGTTCGTCGCCCTCTTCGAGGTTGACCGAGTTCAAGATGGGCCGGCCGCCCAGCCACTCGAGCGCGGCGCGCACCACCGGCCCCTCGGTCGAGTCGACCATGAGCGGCACGCTGGCCTGGGTGCAGAAGCGGCTGGCCACCTCGTTCATGTCGGCGACGCCGTCGGCCCCGGTGTAGTCGACGCAGACGTCGATGAGGTGCGAGCCCTCGCGGACCTGATCGCGCGCCATGGCGACGCAGGTGTCCCAGTCGCCGATCAGCATGGCCTCGCGGAAGGCCTTCGACCCGTTGGCGTTGGTGCGCTCGCCCACCACGAGGAACGAGGTGTCCTGCTTGAAGGGCACCGAGGTGTAGATGGACGCGGCCGCCGGCTCGTGCACCGGGGTGCGGGCCGCCGGCACCGCGCCGGCACAGCGCTCGACGACGGCGGCCAGGTGGGCCGGGGTCGTGCCACAGCACCCGCCGATGGCGGTCACCCCGAACTCGGTCACGAAGCGGTGCAGGTGATCGGCCAGGCCGTCGGGCGTCAGGTCGTAGTGCATCTGCCCGTCCACGACCGAGGGGAGCCCCGCATTGGGGATGCAGGCGATGGGGACGCGGCTGGCCCCCGACAGATGGCGCAGGGCCTCGCTCATCTCGACCGGACCGGTGGCGCAGTTGAGGCCCACCACGTCGACCTGCATGGCGTCGAGCACGGTGAGGGCGGCGCCGATCTCGGTTCCGGGCAGCATGCGGCCGGTCAGCTCAATCGTCACCTGCGTCTGCAGCGGCACCACCCGGCCGAAGGCCACCATGGCCCGGCGGGCCCCGTTGATGGCGGCCTTGACCGAGAGCAGGTCGAACTGGGTCTCGATGAGCAGCAGGTCCACGCCGCCCTCGAGCAACCCGAGGGCCTGCTCCTCGTAGGCGTCGCGGAAGTCGGCGTAGGGGATCTGACCGAGCGTGGGGAACTTGGTGCCCGGACCCATGGAACCGGCCACCCAGCGCGGGCGCTCCGGGGTGGTGAACTCGTCGCGCACGGCACAGGCCAGCTCAGCCGCGGTCCGGGTCAGCTCGCGGGCGCGATCGGCCAGCCCGTACTCGACCAGCACGACCGAGGTCGACCCGAAGGTGTCGGTCTCGACCACGTCGCAGCCGACCTCGTAGAAGGAGCGGTGCACCTGGGCCACCAGGTCGGGACGGGTGTCGACCAGCACCTCGTTGCAGCCCTCGAGCTCGGGCCCGCCGAAGTCGCCGGCCTCGAGGCCGAGGAGCTGGAGGTTCGTGCCCATGGCGCCGTCGAACACCACCACGCGAGTGCGCAGCGCTTCGAGGTAGTCGGAGGCGGCCGGATCGAGCCGGCCCAGCAATTCTGGCGAGGCAGACATGATCGGTACAGCCTACCGGCGCCCCCCGGTGCCGCCCGACGAGCCCGATAGCATCCGGCCTGGTGAAGCCCAGGATCTACACCAGGACGGGTGACGAGGGGACGACCGGCCTGCTCTTCGGCGGGCGCGTGCCCAAGGACTCGTGGCGGATCGAGCTCAACGGCACCATCGACGAGGCTCAGTCGGCCATCGGCGTGGCCCGGGCCGAGACCGCGACGGGGTCCGAGGCCCACGAGCTCCTGACCGCGCTCACCCGGGACCTCTACGTCGTGATGGCGGAGGTGGCCACCGCCCCGGAGAACCGGACCAAGTTGAAGGCGGGGACGAGCCTGGTCACCGAGGACATGGTGACCGCTCTCGAGGCCAGGATCGACGACCTGCTCGAGCGCTTCGAGATGCCGGCCGACTTCACCATCCCGGGGGAGAACCGGTTGGCCGCGGCGCTGGACCTGGCCCGGGCCGTGGTGCGCCGGGCCGAGCGGCTCGCCGTGTCCGAGCCGACCGAGGGGTCCTTCGTGGCGATCTACCTCAACCGGCTCTCGGACCTGCTGTGGGCAATGGCGCGCTGGCTCGAAGGGCCCGAGCACAACCTCTCCAAGCGGCGGGACTGATTCCCTTCCCTCTCCCTTTCATGGGGCTGCCGGTCACCAACGTCCGCGGTGGACGCGCTCGGTGCGGGGCGGCTGGGGCCGACTGAGCGAGGCGGACCGGTGGTCGCCTCCGTCGGGGCGCCCGAGCGCCACGGCGCAGTAGAGCCGCCAGGGCGCAGGCACCCCGAGCCGCTCGGCCAGCGCCTCGGTGCCCCGGAAGGCACCGAGGATGCAGGCGCCCAGGCCGGCGTCGACCGCGCCCAGGAGGACGGCCATGACGCCCATGGCGGCGTCGCCGTACCAGTACGGCACCGGCCATGCCTCGGGACCGACGCCCAGACCCGAGGTCTCCTTGTCGGGCTCGCCGTAGCGCGAGACGTAGGCATCGGGCGAGGTGTAGGCCAGGAGCACGACGGGCGCCCGGCGCAGGCCGGCGGACCACTCGGGGTGGGCCGTCCGCCACTCGTCGTCCGTGGTGGCGTCGAAGTACACGGCGGTCTGGGCAGGGCCCTCGAGGACGACCCAGGCCGTGCCGGCCGTGTTGCCGGCGGTCGGCGAGCACAGGCCGGCGTCGACCAGACGGTCGACGAGCGCCGGGTCGAGTGGATCGGGGCTGAAGCTGCGGACCATGGCCCGCCGGCGGATGGCCTCGTGGAGCTCCATGGGCCGGCAGTCTCCCCGTCGGCTGCGCCGGCCGCCAGGCCGGGAATGTTGACCCCGCTGGTAGTGTTTAAGGGTTCATGTCGGCGAATTGCCGACGCAACCTGGAGGTTTCGAGTGGCCACTCCACGAGATCTGCTGAACGAGGCCAAGGCGTCCATCCGCGAGGTGGACCCGCCGGCGGCCGAGGAGCTGCTGTCCCAGGGTGGGGTCACGTTCCTCGACGTGCGAGAGCCCGACGAGTACGAGCAGGGCGCCATCCCCAATGCCGTCCACCTGCCCCGGGGCCACCTCGAGTTCCAGGTCGAAGGGAAGCTGCCGGACAAGGCGGGCCCGATCGTCGTCTACTGCGCCGGCGGTGTCCGCTCGGCCTTCGCGGCCAAGACCATGGGCGACCTGGGCTACACGGACGTGCAGTCGCTCGTCGGCGGCTTCAACAAGTGGAAGGACGACGGCCGGCCCTGGGCGTCGCCGCAGACGCTGAGCCCGGCCCAGCGCAACCGCTACCAGCGCCACCTCCTCCTGCCCGAAGTGGGCGAGGTGGGCCAGCTCAAGCTGCTCAACTCCAAGGTGCTCCTGCTCGGCGCGGGCGGGCTCGGCTCGCCGGCCGCCCTCTACCTGGCCGCAGCGGGCGTGGGGACGCTCGGCATCATCGACATGGACGTGGTCGACGAGTCGAACCTGCAGCGCCAGATCCTCCACAACATGGACCGGATCGGGGAGCGCAAGGTCGACTCGGCCAAGAAGACGCTCACCGCCATCAACCCCGACGTCAACGTCGTGACCTACGACGTGCGCCTGGGGGCCGACAACATCCTCGACATCATCGACGGCTACGACGTCATCGTGGACGGCACCGACAACTTCCCCACCCGCTATCTGGTCAACGACGCCTCCCTGCTCAAGCGCATCCCGGTGGTCCACGGGTCGATCTTCCGCTTCGAGGGTCAGGCCACGGTGTTCGAGCCCTACGTCGGGCCCTGCTACCGCTGCCTCATCCCCGAGCCTCCGCCGGCCGAGCTGGCACCGTCGTGCTCGGAGGCCGGTGTCCTCGGCGTGCTGCCCGGCATCATCGGTTCGATCCAGGCGGTCGAGACCATCAAGATGTTGCTGGGCATCGGCGACCCGCTGGTCGGGCGCCTGCTCTCCTACGACGCGCTGGAGGAGTCGTTCCGGACGTTCAAGGTCCGGCGCGATCCGGCCTGCCCGGCCTGCGGCCCGGACGCCGGGGAGATCGTCATCGCCGAGTACGACGACCTCTGCATGCCGCACGCGCACTAGTCGCCTCCGGCCCATCGCCCTCCGCCAGAGGGTCGCGACGCCTGTTTAGGCTGTCGGCACGTCACCCCCTGACCTGCTGATCCCTCCTGCGCCCGAGGCGGATGCGCCCGCGCGCCGGCCGCCCGAGCTGCCCGCACTGACCTCGCGTCGGGTCAAACGGAACCGGTTCATCTGGCTGGGCGGACTCGTGCTGCTCGCCCTGTTCGTCGCCTTGCTCACCGGGCGCAGCAGCGGCCACCCCTCCGCGGCAGGCGAGAAGCACAACGGAGCGGGGCGCTCGCACCGGGGTCCTCCGCCGCGCGCCGGCAACCCGCGCCTCGAGCCGGACTGGCAGGGTGACGGGCAGGCGGTGACCCTCGCCTTCGGGGGTGACGTGCACTTCCCGGCCGGCACCACGCTCGGGGACCGGCTGGAGGACGACCCCTCCGACGCCCTCGGCCCCACCGTGCCCGAGCTGCTCTCGGGTGTCGACCTCTCCATGGTCAACTACGAGTCCGCCCTCACCGACGGCACCTGCCCCGACGCGCAAGCCAAGCAATACGTCTTCTACGCGCCGCCCACGGTGATCGACGCGTTCAGGGGCGCCGGCGTGTCGCTCATCACCGAGGCCAACAACCACGGCGAGGATTGCGGCCCCCCGGGACTGCAGACCGCCCTGGCCACCAGGACACGGACGGGGTACACGATCCTCGGGATCGGACAGAACGCGGCGCAGGCGTTCACGCCGTACACCACGACGATCCACGGACAGCACATCGCGATCATCGCCGCCACCCAGGTCATCGACTCGGACCTGCAGGCGGCGTGGACGGCGACCGCCACCCAGCCGGGCCTGGCTTCGGCCTACGACGTCAACGACCTCGTGGCCGCCGTCGAGGCAGCCCGCAAGACGGCCGACACCGTGATCGTCTACGTGCACTGGGGCACCGAGCTCGACGCCTGCCCGAACCCGCTTCAGGAGCCGCTGGCTCAGGTCCTCGTGCAGGCCGGCGCCGACATCGTGATCGGAACGCACGCGCACGTGCTGCTCGGGGGCGGCTACCTCGGTTCGGCGTACGTCGACTACGGGCTGGGCAACTTCGCCTTCTACGACAACTCGCCCCCCGAGAACGCGAGCGGGTCGCTCGTCATCTCCGTGACGGGCCGCCACATCGATTCGGTGACCTGGCGGCCCGCCGTCATTGAGAACGACCTGCCGCAGCCGCTCTCGGGGACGGCCGCCGCCTCCGCCCTCGCCGCGTGGAACCAGGCCCGCTCCTGCACCAACGTGTCGGCCGCGCCCGGCGCACCGGTGGCGACCGCGCAGACCGAGACCACGCCGGCTCCCGCCTCCGCCGTGCAGACCTTGTCGGTCGACTCGGGCTGAAACGGGCACCGGGCCAGCGGCCGGAGCGGGGCATCCGCTAGACAATGGGCGTGACGGCCACCTCGCAGATGCAGACCATCCCCGTGCACGGCGTCGACCTCGCCTGGTCCGAGCGGGGGAGCGGCGAACCGACGTTCGTGCTCTGCCACGGCTACACCGGGTCCTCGCACGACTGGGCCCTCCAGGTGGACGCGCTGGCCCGGCGGCGTCGGGTGGTGACCTACGACCAGCGCGGCCACGGGTACTCGACCAAGGTCGGGAGCCTCGAGGGCTACACGATCAGCCAACTGGCAGAGGACCAGGCCGCGTTTCTCGACGCCGTGGGCGGGGGTCCGGTCGATCTCCTCGGGCACTCCATGGGGGGCCGGGTGGTCATGACCATGGCGCTCCGGCGGCCCGATCTCGTGCGCTCGCTCATCCTGATGGACACCAGCGCCTGGTCGTTCCTGCCGCCCGACGAGAAGCTGCGCGACCTCGTGCGCCAGTTCATCGGGTCCTTCGACCCGGCCGGCGGGATGCCGGGCGACTTCTCGCTGGACGGACCCGAGGACAAGCTGGTGCGAGCCACGGCTCCGAGGGGATGGATCGCGGAGAAGGAAGCCATCAGGGCGGGCATGGACGCCTACGCGGTCAAGGGCTTGGGCGTGGAACTGTGGGCCGACGCGGACGAGGGGCCGGGCTCTTTGCGCAGCCGCCTCCCGGAGATCACCTGCCCGGTCACCGTCATCGCGGGTGCGCACGACCATCCCCTGGTCGACCAGGCGGCCGCGCTGGCCGCCGAGGTGGCGGACGGCCGGTTCGTCATCATCGACGGCGGGTACCACTCGCCGCAACTGACCCATCCCGACGAGTGGCGCGCCGCCGTCGAGGCCCACCTGGCCCGGTTCGGCGCATGACCGACACCGCGGCACCACGGGCGAGCGACCGGATCCTGTTGGCCGGTTCCGACGTCGCCATCCCGCCGCTCGGCGTCGGCACATGGGCCTGGGGTGACAAGGGGACCTGGGGCATGGGCGGGTACGACCAGTCCCTGACCGAGGCGAGCATCCGGGAGGCCTGGGAGGCCAGCATCGAAGCCGGCATCGTCCTCTTCGACACGGCGGAGGTCTACGGACGGGGCGAGAGCGAGCGGATTCTCGGCCGGCTCCTCGCCGGTGATCCCGGCGTGCGCTCGCAGGTGGTGATCGCGTCGAAGTACATGCCGATGCCGTGGAAACCCTCCGCGCACGGCGCGCTGGTCTCCGCGGCCCGCAAGTCGGTCGAGCGGCTCGGGGTGGAGAGCATCGACCTGTACCAGATCCACGGTCCCATCTCGCTGCGATCGCACGGAGCCATGGCCGACGCGCTGGCGGCGGCCCAGGGCGAGGGTCTGGTCAAGGCGGTGGGCGTCTCGAATTACTCGGTCAAGGAGATGCGGGCCATCGACGGCGCCCTCCGGACGCGCGGGCTCCGCCTGGCCAGCAACCAGATCGAATTCTCGCTGCTGCGGGCCATGCCGCTCCGGGTCGGCCTGATCGCCGCCTGCCGCGAGCTCGGCGTCGTTCCGCTGGCCTACTCGCCCATCGGGCAGGGCCGTCTCACCGGCAAGTACTCGGCGTCGAACCCGCCGCCGGGCGCCCGCACCTTCTCCGCCCACCCCATGGAGCTGGTCGACGCGGTGGTGCGGATGTTGCGGGACATCGGGGAGTCCCACGACGGCCGGACGCCCAGTCAGGTGGCGCTGGCCTGGCTGATCGCCCATGGCGCCGTGCCCATCCCCGGGGCCAAGAACCGCACCCAGGCGGAGCAGAACGCAGGTGCCCTGGGCTGGCAGCTGTTGCCCGAGGAGGTGGCGGCCCTGGATGTGGCCGCCTTGGACGGCATGCGCAAGATCTCCCAGCGCGTCTGGCAGCACGGCTGACCTGGGCAGTACGGTCGTCGGCGTGTTCGCTGCGTTGTTCGACACACCTCTGCCTCCCCTGAACGGGAGCCAACTCTTCTCCACCCAGTTCGACTTCGTGCCGGTGGCCATGATCGTGGTGGCCCTCGCTGGCTACCTGTGGGCGGTCAAGCGGAACAACGCCCTCTACCCGCGGCATCCGTGGTCCGCCCTCAAGACGGCGGCCTGGGTGGGCGCCCTGGCCACCACCGGGATTGCCATTTTCAGCTTCATCGGGGTCTACGACGGGGAGCTCTTCTGGGACCACATGGTCCAGCACCTGCTGCTCATCATGGTGGCGGCGCCGCTCTTCGCCATCGCCTCACCGTTGCAACTGGCCTGGCGGGCCACGACGGGGACGTCGCACATCGCAGTGACCGAGATCCTGCGCTCAAAGCCGGCCAAGGTGCTCGGCCACCCCCTCACGGCGTTCATCCTCTACGCCGTCTTCATCCCGGTCTCACACCTGACCATTTGGTACAACTACACGCTCCAGCACGAGGCGATCCACAACGGCGAGCATCTGGCCTTCCTCTTCGTCGGGTACCTCTTCTGGCGCCAGGTCTTCGGGGACGACCCCAACTGCTACCGCCTGCACCCGGCCCTCCAGTTCTTCTACCTCTTCATGGCCATCCCGATCGACACGTTCACGGGGCTGTCGCTGGCCGGAGCGACCCAGGAGATGTTCCCGGCCTACTGCGAGACGGCGCGCACGCTCGGGTGCGTCGGCGTCTCCGTGGCGCACCCCTGGGGTCCGTCCTACGTCTCTGACCTCCACATCGGCGGGGACATCATGTGGGTGGTCGGCGACACCTTGATGCTGTGGCCGATGATCCCCGTCGCCTTGAAGTGGATGCACATGGACGAGCGCAAGGCGGTGCGCATCGACCGCGAGCTCGATGCGCAGCTGGCGGCCGAAGGGGATCAGCTGCCGAGGTCCATCAGCTCGACCCGCACGCCGTCGGGGTCGGTGCAGTAGACGAAGGACAGCGGGGTTCCGCCGAGGTCGATCACGGTCCGGCTCGACTCGACGACGGCGCCCCCCAATTCGACCAGCTGCGCGGCCACGGCCTCGACGTCACGGACCCGGAAGGACAGGTGGGTCAGGCCCAGCTGGTGGACGGGGCGGCGCGTCCTCGGGCCGACGGGGTCCGGCTGGGTGAAGGCGAGCAGCTCAATGGTCGTCTGTGCCCGCCGGATGAACTGCGACGTCACCGACACGTCCGGCAGGTCCATGAGCTCGGCGAATTCGGACCCGATGGCGTGCGATTCGGCCTTCTCGAAGCCGAGCCCGTCGCAGTAGAAGCGCAGCGACCGCTCCAGGTCGCTCACGCAGATGCCGAAGTGCGAGAAGACCGGCCCGCCCGCGTCCTCCATCGATGTCACCGGCTGAGCAGGAGGTTGACCTGCCCCTCCGCTCCTCCGGTGGCGCAGATAGCGGTGATCTCGGTGTCGACGAGGTCGACCGGTGCGCCGTGGACGATGGCACGGATGGCATAGCCCAGCTCGCGGTAGCGGGCGAGGACCTGAAGCGGGTCCCGGTCCCGATCCTTCAGGATCTGCGGGCAGAACTCGGCGACGACGCGCACGCCCGGCGATCGGCGCAACGTGAGATCGATGCCGAGGAGGATCTCGAACTCCCAGCCCTGTGTGTCGATTTTCACCAGGTCGAACGACCGGCCGGCGAACAGATCGTCTCCACTTGCGGCGGGTACGACCCACTTCGCAGCCGCTTGACCGCCGCCGCCCTCCACGCGACCCGTGCGGAGGTCGCCGAGGTTGTGCTCGTTGTCCGACAGATGCAGGGCGCGGGAGCTGTCGTCCAGGGCGAGCGGCCAGACCGTCGAGCTCACCTCGTTGAACCACAGGTTGAATCGCAACACGCGCACGTTGGTCGGATCCGGCTCGACCGCGTCCACCTGGACGCCTGGCTCAGCGCTGTGGACGAGGGCCGAGAAGTAGCCGATGTTCGCCCCGATATCGAGGAACCGGCACCCAGGCTTGGTCAGGGACATGAGGACGCGACCCTCCTCGGGCTCCCAGGTCCCTGCTCGCGCCATGTAGGGGCGCATGACCTGGTCACGCCGGCTGATCCAGAGCTTGCCGGCATCGACGACCATGAGCTCGAATTCGTCGGCCGGCAGCGCGTCCGGGATCGCACTGGGTGGCGCGCTCGGCGCACCGTCGATGCGGGATCTGATGGACGAGATCAGGCGCTCTCCGAGCGCCCCTACTGAGTCAGCCATGCGGTCTCCTCGACGTCTGTCCCGCCCTGTCTGGAGAGGATGCAGGGACCGGATCAGACATAGATCGGGTACCCGAGGTCGGTGCGCAGCGCGAGGCCTCCTCGCGTCAGTTCCTCGGCCACCTCGCTGGAGAGCGGACTGTGATCGGCCAAGCGGACCGAGTCGGGGCTGCGGCCGAAGAAGTCGGTGATCGACCCGACCAGATCGCCGCCCGGAGCCGACCCGGGAAGCTCCATGCGGAAGCCGCGGAATCTGGCCACGGGAATCAGAGAGCCGTACGCCCGTTCGAAGGTCACCAGTGGACCGGAGGTCACCTCGCTCCGGGGATTCTGCAAACCCAGGTGCACCTGGTAGCCCATCTCACCGGCCGCCCGTGTCAGGATCGACCGCCTGGCGCTGTTCCACAACAGGTCGAGGATCTCCGAGTTGATGAAACCATGGACCTGCTCCCTGAAGAGCGGATACCGGAGGTCGATGATGCGCTCGTGCGCCGGAACGGACGTATGTCCGGAGGCCAGCAGCCCGGCATCCCGATTGCTCCCCTGTCCGCGGTGGTAGACGAAGGCCGACGGCGCCAACGCGATGCGGTAGCCGAGGGCCTGGCTCCGAAGGGTCCAGTCGGTCTCCTCGCAGTAGCCCCGCCCGAACACCGGATCCATCAGGCCCACCGTCCGGAGGACGGCAGTGGGAATCAGGATGCAGAACGAGATACCGGCCGGGATGTCGACGGCCGACGCTCCGAACTCCTCGGCCAAGGTATCGCTGACCCAGTCGACGAACCCCTGGTCCGCCAGATGGGTATCGGGTTCGTCGTTGGGGAGGGAGTAGATCGAGACATTGTTCGACCAGGCGGTGACGGAGCCGATCCGCTCGTCGGACGTGGCGACCTCCATCATCCGATCGATGGTGCCGGCTCCAAAGAGGACGTCCGAGTTCGCGATGATCACGTAGTCGTAGCCGCGGTGGACTGCCGTCATCAGCCCGACGTTGACGTTACGGGGAATTCCGAGGTTCCTCGGTGAGCGGTAGTACCGGATACCGAGCTCGGCGCAGAGGCCCTCGACGTGCTCGCTGAACCCTGGTTCGGGACTGGCGTCATCCAAAACCAGGACGTCGCACTCGGTCAGACGGCTCTGCGGTTGCCGCTGCCGCCGCCGAACGAAGGCACCAGGGAACGACGTCAGCGCCGTTGTAGACAGTGACAGCGAAGAGGACTCGCGGATGGGCCATGCTCAGACGCGCAGAGCGTTGCGCATGGCCCAGAGCTTGTTGGCGATCCGGAAGGCTGCGGACCCGCGCATCGCCTCGTGCACGGAACGCAGCTCGGTCAATTCGACGCGCACCCGGTCCAGCTCGGTCTGCTGCTCCACCACCTTGTCGTTGGCACTGATCAGGCGCTGCGTCAGGTCCATGACCCTTTCGTTCGCCACCTCGAAGTCTCGCAGCGCCTGCTCCAGAGAGAGGCGATCGATCTCTTCCCTGAGAGATACATCGTCCGTTGGCTGGCTGGTGTGGGTCATCTGTCCGTTCCTCAGGAGTTGAGCTTGCGACGCGGTGGCCTGGCGAGCACCGCCCGATAGACATCCAGAACCCCGGCAGCGGTGTTCTCCCAATCGTATCGTTTTGTGTCCTGAGCGATGGTTTCGACCTGCTGTCGGGCGAGAGCCGGATCGCGGAGGAGCATGTCGGCGGCCTTGGCGAGCTCCTCGACACTCCAGTCGGCCGGCGCAGCGGGCAGGTCGGGGAACCGTTCGCCGAGGGGCCCGAACGGGACGAAGACCGTCGGCGTTCCGAACGCGGCCGCCTCGTGTGGCACCAACCCGAACCCCTCGGCAGAGGTCAGGTACAAGACGGCCGAGGCATGGCGCAGAAGCCAGTTGCGTTCCTCCGAGGAGACGTCGGGGACGGTGTAGACGGGCAGATCAGGCGTCCAGACCGCGTCCTCGTCGACCCGCGACGAGCCGTACGGCACGTGGGCACCGGCCAGCACCAGCGAGAGTTCGTGACCCATGCTGTTGAGCTTCCGGAGAACCTCTATCGCCCGGCCACGGTTCTTGTGCGCGTAGTTCGCCCCGAGGACGAGGAGGAACGCAGTTCCGTCAAATCCACGCTGGACCAGTTCGCTGGGCGGGAAGCCGGATTCCTGCCCGGTCAGATGACCGACGCCATTCGGCACGACGAAGACCCGTTCCTCTTCGATGCCGAGCCGCTCCGTCCATACCTGGCGCCGCACGTCCTCGGAGATCACGACGAGACCGTCGACATCGGCGGCGGCACGCCTGATGGCGTCGCGGTACTTGAACCAATCCTCGGACGTCTCGTGGTAGATCGGGACTTGATACGCGATCAGGTCGTGCAACGTCATGAAGATGCGGGCGGCCGTTCTGCGCCAGTCGTCGCCTTCGACGCTGCTCTGAAAGGGCCGATGGATGACGTCGACCTCGCCGAACACAGACAGGTCGTTGCCCGGCAGGAATCGGGCGTCCACCTTCGGATGCCGAAGAACATCGACGGCGTAGGGCGGTGGGTGACTGACGGGGAGGGAGACGCCGATGGACGCGATCTCGGGGCGTTCGGCCAGCGCTTTTATGAAGGCGAGGACCGCG
Organism: uncultured Acidimicrobiaceae bacterium; assembly: GCA_963840435.1. GTDB lineage: Bacteria > Actinomycetota > Acidimicrobiia > Acidimicrobiales > RAAP-2 > Bog-473. Next base: position 589,674 of record CAWIYY010000012.1, read on the forward strand.
ACCTGGGTCCCCATCTCCTTGGGGCCCAGAACCGACCCGTCGATCACGACACGCAGGCCCCCCACGACCGCCCGAGCTGCGGCGAACGTGTCTCCAAGGGCGGCGGAGCGCTCGCGCGGATCGCGGGGGGCTTCGACGACCCCGGGATACCGAGCGTTCAACCAGGTCTCGTTCGCCTCGGTCATCCAGGTGTCGTTCAGGAACGCGACGCCGAGGTCCCGTGGCCGGAGGACGAACGTGCTGGGGTCGAGATAGTCGATCATCCCGTGGCAACGGGCGCGGCACGAGTATTCCGCCATCGACAGCTCGAGCTCGTCGGGCCCATGGTCCGGAAAGTTGCCGACGACCGACAGTCCCTGCGAGGTCAGCAGGACGGCAGGTCCGGTTGCATAGGGAATGGAGACGGGAGCCAGATCATCAACTGCCGCTCGCAGTCTCCGGGTGATCATCCGCTCGTCCAGGTCGTCGATCTGGTGAATGGACGGAGCGTCGCGGTGGGGAAAGCTGAGGTAGCCGGCGGCGTTCGAGAAGAACGAGACCGAGGAACAGCGCAGATCCCCGTCAGCGATCTCCAGGGCCACCTGCAACGGTTGGGGCGGGAGCACGCAGGGCCAGGCGATCAGGAGGATGTGCGCGCCGGGGTGAGACCGATGCACCGAGTCCACCAGCTGTCCCATGGTGGAAAGCACTCGAACTTCGCAGTGTTCAGCCGAACGAGCGTCCAGTGACCACTCCTCGGGCGCTCCGACGACCACGTCGAGCTCGGGCGCCGATCGACGGAGCGCGGCCAAGGTCGTGATCCACGGCGCCTCGGGGCCATTCGCAAAGACGGCACAGACAACGGGCAGGATCGGCTGGTCGGTGGGGCTGCCCCCGGTCACCTCGTCAGACACAATCGTCTCCCTCGTCACGATGGCGTCCCTCGCTCGAATTCGCCCCGAACCCAGTCGAGCAAGGCCTCGAGTCCGTCCGCCAGGCCCCACTGGGGCTTGTAACCCAGTTCCTGGCGAGCAGCTTCAATGTCGCACGAGGCGGCGCGGACGTCACCATCTCGATACGCACCCGTGACGACGGGGTCCGGTGCGCCGGCTCGGTCGGCCAGGATGGAAGCGACATTCAGGATCGTCGTACTCGAACCGGAACCCACGTCGAGCAACCGGGTCGTGGCAGGAGGCGACGTGAGGGTGGCCCACAGCGCTTCAACGACGTCGTCGACATAGACGAAATCGCGGACGATCAATCCGTCCTCGTAGACAGGCAGTGTCTCGGCCCGCAGGGCCATCTGAGCGAAGAGCGAGAGGACGCCGGTGTAGGGATTCGTCAACGACTGACCCACGCCGTACACATTCTGGAAGCGCAGAAGGCTGATTGAGGAGCCGAGCGCAGCGCCCCAGGCCTTGAGGATGTGCTCCTGAGCGAGCTTGGTCGCACCGTAGACATTGGTCGGCTCGGTCCGCGTGGCACCCGCCACACTCGCGAGCGCACGGGCTGTGCCACCTGAGGGAGAAGGGGGATCCCACGCGCTCGCCTCCATGTCGGCGTGTGTTCTCGGCGCCGGGTAGAAGCGATGGCCATCGGCCTCCCATTCGCCTTCGCCGTACACCGCCCTTGACGAGGACAGCACCACGTGACTGGGGATGTGTCCGGACCGGGCCATGGCGTCAAGGAGCTGCGTCGTGCCCACGACGTTCACCGTGCCATGTCGTGATGCCTCCAGCAGGGATTGGCCCGTCCCGGTCTCCGCGGCGAGGTGGACAACGGTGTCGGGTCGGAACAGCCGGAAGAAGGCGTCCCAGGTGGGTCCATATGCGACGTCGAGGGGGAACAGTTGAACCGAGTCGGGAAGAGCGTCGGGTCGGCCGCCGGCGTGGACCTGAGGATGGAGGACGTCGACCACGACGACGTCGATGCCTTCCCGGCAGAGCCGGGTCACAAGCCTGCTGCCGATGAAGCCAGCACCGCCTGTCACCAGGACTTTCTCCATGGGCATCCCTTTGGCCCTCCTCGGCCCGTCGTCACGCGGAAGCCGCTGATGGTAGTCGTCGTGGTCTTGTCCGAGGATCGAACGCCAGCCGGCTGGCGTTCTGCTCGTCACTGACCACCGTCATCGACGGGAGGACGGCTGTTTCCTCTACCGGACAGACAGGTCTGGGTCGTCCAACGAGCGCGATGTCCTCTTTGCCATCTGCGGAGCAGAGGGCAGGACGGTTGCCCGCTCGCTGATGGACGTGCCCAAGGTGGTGACCGGAGCACTTCCGCCGCGAGAGCGACCGCGCGCGTGCTGGGGCTTCCGACGCGGCTCTCGGTCGTTGAGGGTGTCCTTGAGGGCGAGGAAGCGGCGTTCCACGAGGTAGTAGCTGAGTGTGGCCATTGTGAGCGTGCAGACAATCTGAGCAGCCAGGACGGCATGGTCGCGATCCGCCCAGGCGTGATAATAGAAAAAGACATTCAGCAGCACGATGACCGGAATGAAATAGAGATAGATCCCATAAGAAATGGTGCCGAGCCACACGATCGGACGGATGCGGAAAAGGCGGTTGAGCGGGGCGGCGGGGCTCGCAATGACGAGGCCGATAAGGAGCACTCCGGCCGCGAGGCCGGCACCGATTTCCTGTTGCGGGTAGGTCAACAGGCGACCATGTGAGTTGGAGTAGATCTCGATATACAAGATGCCCGCCAGTCCGATCGGACCCAACAACAGTCGCAAAGGGCGCGAGCGGGACAGTGGCTCCTTGTAACGCTCCATCAGAAATGCGATGAGGCATCCGATGAAGAGTTCGTTCATCCGAGTGTCGGGGCGGTAGTACGTCTCCGGAGGGTTGTAGAGATGTGTCGTTGTGATCGCCAGCGACGTCCAGCTCAGCAGGATGAAGCCGCAGAGCCACAGGACCGGACGCTGACCGAACTTGAGGAGGAGAAGGAGGACCGGCGCCCAGAAGAGGTAGAACTGCTCCTCCACCGCCAAACTCCAGGTGTGGCCGAGCTGCCCGTAGGCGTTGTAGAAGAAACCGAGGGCGAAGTCCTGGGTGTACGTCGCGCCAAGAAGGGTGGTCTTTCCGTATCCGATCAGTGTTCCGCCATCACCGAGGAAACGGTAGAAGAAGGCCCCGAGCGCCAGCATGAGGATCAGCGCGGGGTAGAGGCGTAGCGCTCGTTTGGCGTAGAAGCGGCCGAGGCGGATCCCGTCGGTCCGTCGCCATTCCGCGACCAGGATCGAGGTGATGAGATAGCCGGACAGAACGAAGAAGATGTCAACGCCGATCCAGCCTCCCTGCATGCTGGGAATGGCGGCGTGTTCCGAGAACGCCAGGAACACAGCCAGGGCGCGAAGCCCGGTCAGCTCCGGGACGTACTCCATCCGGCGATGGTACAAGAGGACGGGACGGGACAGCCGATCAAATGCGTCCCAAGCTCATGATGGCGTCGAGCGCCCAACACCTTCGAGCCAGTGCCTTCGCGAACCTCTCTCAGGGGTGTCGTTCCGCGGTCACCTTCTCGGTGACGAAACGCCGCAATTTCACCGCCTTGGCCCGCAAGCTCGATGGCTTGCGACAGAGCACGACGGCAAGGAGGGCAGGTCCGTCTCCTTGCCGGTAGAGCGCGTCGAGCCGGTCAAACCGGGGCACGACGACACGGTCGAATTCGACCATTGCCTCCTCGGACAGCCCGTAGTGCTGGGTGAAGAAAGACCTGCAGTAGTCGAGAAACGAGGACACGGCTGCCGGTCGACTCGAGAGATAGTCGACGTTGATGTTCGTGGTGGGTCGGACTGCCGCAATGGAGTCAAATGACTGGTTCCTCAAGAATCGAACATTGCCGAACGTCTGCTGGCAGGTCTCCATCATGTCGTCGGTATAGAAGCAGTGCTTGTCTTCGCCGTGATCCTTGTTGATCGTGCGGTCCGAAAGAAGGTAGATGGATTGGCGCATTCGCTCCTAGTCGATCCCGATCGTCGTCGGGAACACCCTCGGCCCGCATCAGGGTCTCGGCGGCGATTCCCATGAAGAATGTGCCCTCGCTGAACGGTTCTTGGAACATCAACACACCACCGGGCGTCAGGATGCTCTTTATGTCCTGCAACAGCTTCTTCCAATCGGCGACGTGGTGGAGGCAGGCCTGGAGAAAGACGATGTCAAAGAGGTCCTTGGGCAGGAGCGCAAGATCCTCACCAAGCAGGGTGGCATAGCGGACGGCATCCTCTGACACGTCGGGCAGCCGCGAGATCTTCCGCCTGGTCATGGCCAGGAACTCCAGGGACGGATCGGTCACCAGGGTCGTAAAGCCGTCGGCCGCCTGAACGAAGCCGCTGGTGACTGCCCCTGACCCGGCTCCGAGCTCGAGGGCCAACCCGCCCGCTCCTCCTTGTATGGAATGCCACAGCTGGTGGATCGTCCCTCCCGCCGTCGCGGTATGACGAGACCCGATCGCCTCGTCGTACTCTTCCTCCGGGTCTGCGAACGGCCTGGCAGGAGAGATGAGTGCGACACCGCCTTCTGTCTCTCGTTCCGCCAGCCAGGCGTTCAGGACCTGGCGTCGGTCCTCGACGGACGACTGCAACCCCGCCCGGCGGGACAGGTGAGACACGTTTTGCTTGGATCGTTCGACCACGGACATTGACACGACTGCAAGCCTAGGGCCGCGGGATCGCTGGGAGCGGAGTGCATGGAGCCCGAGCCCAGGCGACCGCTCTCGTTCTGCAACTCCCGATGCAACCCGTGTCTATGGCCCTGGCCTGGTGGTTTGGCGCCTGTCGGAGCGTTGCTCCGCGTTCTCGCCACCCGGGCGATGTACAGTTCCCGAGTCCCGACCGAGTGGAACGCAGCGGTGCACCCATAAGAGAATGCCTCCCGTGTTGACGTGTCCCCTGGAACCCGCATGTCGGGTAGTAAGACGAACGATGACGCGTACCCGTTCCCACCTGGCCCCGAACCGGATCGTCGTCCGATGACCCTGGCTTCTCGACAGGGCGAGGGTGCCGATCTGGAGGTCGAACTCAAGGCTCTTGCCCCGTCCGGTGGGGAATCGGAGATGGAGCTCCTCATCCCCATCGACGACGTCGCGGACCCTGAGATCTCCATTGTGATCCCGGCGGTCAACGAGGAGCTCTGCATCTCCGACTTCGTGGCGTGGTGCCACGAAGGCCTTCGCAAGGCCGGCGCCCGTGGCGAGATCCTGATCGTCGACAGCTCAACCGACAAGACGCCAGAACTTGCCCTGGCCGGCGGTGCCCGAGTCCTCCGCACCCCGAAGCGCGGGTTGGGGCGCGCGTATATCGACGCCGTCCCCTATATCCGCGGGCGCTACGTCATCATGGGTGACGCCGACTGCACGTACGATTTTCGTAACCTGGATGTCTTCGTCCAGCGACTCCGCGAGGGGTATGAGCTGGCGATGGGCTCTCGTTGGCTCGGCTCCATCGAGGATGGATCCATGCCGGCGCTGCATCGGTACTTCGGCACCCCGGTCACAACCTGGATCCTCAATCGGATTTATGGCAGCAAGTTCACCGACATCCACTGCGGTATGCGCGGGATCTCCCGTGATGCGCTCGAACGGATGGGCCTGACGTCGCAGTCGTGGGAATACGCATCGGAGATGGTCCTCAAGTCCGTCCGCATGGAGCTGAAAACGACCGAAGTTCCGGTCACGTTCTACAAGGATCGCGACGGAAGGCTTTCTCACCACAAGAGATCCGGGTGGTTTTCACCGTTTCAGGCGGCCTGGATCAACCTGCGCGCAATGTTCGTCTACCGGGCGGAATTCTTCGCGATGAAGCCTGGTTTGGCGTTCCTCGCCCTCGGCCTCATCATCACGCTGCCACTGACCTTTGGCACGATCACCATTGACTCCTTGAACTTCAACCTCTACTGGATGCTGCTGGGCGTGACCCTGTCGGTGCTCGGACTCCAGAGCTTCTATTTCGGGTGTCTGGCGCAGGTTCTTTGCGACTACTCCGGCCGCGCAAATTCCAGGTGGACCAGTGTCTTCCGCTACACGCCGACCGTTCTCGGAAGCATCGGAGTGTTCGTACTCGGTTTCCTGATGGCCGGAACACTCGCCATCTACTACTTCACACACAACTTTGCGCTACCAGGGCCACGTGCTGTCGTTGATCACGTCGCAGTCACCGGGTCACTCCTCATGATCATGAGCTTTCAGACGTTTTGTTTCACGCTCCTTCTGAACGCGACCGGCGTGAGGTACGGCAAGACCACGCTTTCTCCAAGGCCGGTGCGTGACGGATCGCACTGAAAAAGTTCGGAGTGCCGCATTCGGTCAGAACTCAGCGCTTTCTCCGGTCGACAAGCTCGGTGTGTGGATGTCAGGGAGACGGGTTCGGCGCGAGACGGGCGGTCTCAAGGGACTGCGCGTCGGCGACATCGGGTGCGGATTCAATGCGTTGTTTGCCCGCAGCCTGCTCGAGACTGCGGAGTCCGTCACCCTGGTCGATGTCAGACTGAGCGACGAACTCAAGTCCCATCCAAAGGTTGAGTGCATCGAGGGTGTGTTGCCTGACGCACTCGACAGAATCGCCGACGACTCCCTCGACGTCGTGCTGTGCCTGTCGGTACTCGAGCACCTCTGGAACCCCGATGACGCCCTCGAGGCGTTCGTGAGGATCCTGCGCCCCGGCGGCACATGCCTGATCAACGTCCCGAGCTGGCGAGGAAAGCGATTCCTGGAGTTCTCGGCCTTCCGGTTGGGCCTGAGCCCAGCGGAGGAAATGGATGACCACAAGCGTTACTTCGATCCGTCGGATCTCTGGCCTCTTCTCGTGCGAGCTGGCTTCCTCCCACACAACATCCGGTGTTTCCGCCACAAATTCGGCCTGAATACCTTTGCATCGTGTGGCCTCGAAGCGAAGCGACCATGACCTTCTCGGAGTTGTATCTCAGAGAGACCGTGGAGGTCATCGGTCGAATCGACTCAACCGAAATAGAGCGATGCGCGCTGGGCCTGTCCGAGGTGCGGGAGCGAGGAGGCCGGCTTTTCATTCTCGGCGTTGGTGGTTCGGCGGGTCACGCCTCGCACGCCGTCAACGACTTCCGCAAGCTCTGCGGCCTCGAGTCCTACGCGCCTACCGACAACGTCTCCGAGTTGACGGCGCGAACGAATGATGAAGGGTGGGACACAACGTTCGCGGCCTGGCTCCGCACTTCGCGCCTCTGCGATCGCGACGCGCTCCTGGTCTTTTCGGTGGGCGGTGGTGACCAGGAACGCCACATATCAGTCAACCTGGTCCGAGGTCTTGAGGTCGCGCGCGATTGCGGTGCAGGGATCTTCGGCATCGTTGGTCGTGACGGCGGGTTCACCGCTCAAGTAGCAGATGCATGCATCGTGATCCCGCCTTTGGTCGACCCAAGAATCACGCCTCACACCGAAGGCTTGTGCGCAGTCGTGTGGCATTTGCTGGTGTCACATCCGGCGCTGGCCCGCAACCCGACGAAATGGGAATCTTCACTGTGACAGGAAACGAATCCGATCCCGTACGGCGGGTCTGCATCGTGGGCGGTGCAGGATTCATCGGGAGCCATTTCGTCGACCACCTGTTGGGTGACCGCGAGGTCGAGTGCGTGACTGTCTATGACAACTTCTCGTCTGGTCGTGAGTGGCACTTGGCAGCGCACCAAGACGACCCCCGATTGAACGTTGTCCGCGGCGACGTGGCCGACCTTGGGTTGTTGGCTCAGACTATGGACGGAATCGAAACGGTCATTCATTTGGCATCGAATCCGGACATTGCGCGGGCGGCGACCGAGCCGGCAGTTGATTTCGACGAGGGGACTCGGCTGACGCACCACGTGGTCGAAGCGATGAGGATCTCCGGCGCACGGCGAATCCTGTATGCGTCAGGAAGCGGAGTGTATGGCGACCTCGGTGACTACGAGGCCGAAGAGGACTACGGCCCCTTGATACCTGTCTCGACCTACGGTGCGAGCAAGTTGGCCGGCGAAGCGCTCATCGCGTCGTACTGTTTCATGTTCGGGCTCACCGGATGTGTGTTCCGCTTCGGGAACGTCGTCGGTGCCCATCAGACGCACGGTGTCGGATTCGACTTTCTTCGGCGCCTCCTGCTCGATTCGTCGCAGCTCGACATCCTCGGCGATGGCAGTCAGTCCAAGTCGTACATTCACGTCACCGACGTCGTCCGGGCCGTCCTCACTGCGGCCGAGCTTGCTCCGCGTCCCTATGGCGCGTTCAACGTGGCCACCGGTGACTACGTGACCGTGCGGGAGATCGCCGATTTGTGCCTCGACGTCCTGCAGAAGGATCCGGCGGAAACGACGTACAACTTCAGTGGCGGCGACCGGGGATGGAAGGGGGATGTTCCGGTCGTCCGCCTGAACACTGAACGGATTCGCAAGCTCGGCTGGTCCAATTCCATGGATACGAGGGAAGCGCTGCGCGCATCACTGGTCTCCATGCTGGACGACGGCCGCGCCGGAAAGCTGTGGTAGGGGTCGAGACCTCCCCAGCCCCGGCCGCTGTTTTCTTGGATCGTGACGGCGTACTCAACCGGCCCGTCATCCGCGATGGTCGGCCCTATCCGCCGGCAACACTCGAGGAGTTCAGCATTTTGCCGGGGGTGCCCGAAGCCTGCGAGACACTTCGCCGGGCGGGTTTCGTCCTCCTCGTCGTGACGAACCAACCGGATATCGCCCGTGGGGTGCAGGACAGAGCGGTTGTCGACGAGTTTCACGCACTACTCTTGCGGGCTCTGCCGATCGACGCGGTCTACGTCTGTCCGCATGACGATGCAGATGGATGCAATTGCCGGAAACCGGCCCCGGGCATGCTGCTCGAGGCCGCACGTGACCTGAATTTGGATCTCGGGAACAGTGTCATGGTCGGGGACCGATGGCGCGACGTGGAGGCTGGGCAGCGGGCCGGCTGCCGGACCGTTTTCATCGACCGCGGTTACTCGGAGCCGGCACCGACCAATCCGGACGCCGTCGCCAGCGACCTGGGAGGGGCGGCCGCCTGGATTACATCGGTGGAGCGAAGGACGAGCCGGACCAGCTGACCGCACCGGGCGGGAGGTGAACCGACCTGGATTCCCGGGAGCCCCGGGCAGGCGGGACTAGGATTTTCCTCTATGGGTCACCAGCCGCGTCGGAGCAGGCAGGTGGTCTCCCGGGTGGTGAAGACGCCGGAATTCGTGCCTATCGGTGAACGTCTCAGGAGCGCAACGCATGAGTACACATGATTCCCTGGAGATCAAAGTCTTCGCGGACGGAGCCGATCTCGAGGGGATTCTCCGGCTGGCTGAGAACCCCCAGATCGCGGGCTTCACGACCAATCCGACTCTGATGCGGAAGGCCGGGGTGGAGGACTACGAGGGCTTCGCTCGGAAGGTGCTCGATCACATCACGGACCGGCCCATCTCGTTCGAGGTCTTCTCGGATGACTTCGCCGAGATGCGCCGCCAGGCATTGCTCATCGGCGGCTGGGCACCCAACGTGTACGTCAAGATCCCGGTGACGAATACGAGAGGCGAATCCTCGGCCGGCCTCGTGCGCGAGCTCTCCGCTGAGGGTCTTCGCTTGAATGTGACCGCTCTCCTCTCGCTGCGCCAGGTGTCGACCGTGGTCGAGGCGCTCGATCCGACTCCGGGTGCGATCGTCTCGGTATTCGCCGGCCGGGTGGCCGACACGGGACGGGATCCCGTACCACTCATGTCGGCGGCACTCGAACTGACGCGCCCGCATCCCGATGTCGAGCTCCTGTGGGCCAGCCCGCGGGAAGTGCTCAACATCTGCCAGGCGGCGGCCATCGGGTGCGACATCATCACGGTGACCCACGAGCTTCTCGGGAAGATGGCTGGATTGGGCCGCGACCTCGAGGACGTGTCATTGGACACCGTCAAGATGTTCCACGACGATGCCGCCAAAGCCGGATTCCTCCTTTGATCATCACGAGAACGCCTCTCCGCATCACGCTTGGCGGCGGCGGCACCGACCTCCCTTCCTACTACGAACGATTTGGCGGATTCGTGCTGTCGGCGGCGGTGAACCGATACATCTACATCGTCATCAACCGGACATTCTCGGATGAGTACCTCATCAAGTACTCGGAGCTCGAGCGGACGAAAGACGTCGACCTCATAGAACACCCAATCGTGCGCGAGGTGTTGCGGCTCCATCCAATGGAGCGTGGAATCGAGCTGGTGAGTGTGGCCGACATTCCACAGGGGACAGGCCTCGGTTCGTCGGGCGCATTCACCGTCGGCGTGCTCCGGGCCATCTACGCGTACAGGCGGGAGCACGTCACCGCAGCGAACCTGGCGCGGGAAGCGTGCGAGATCGAGATCGAACGGCTCGGACGCCCAGTCGGCAAGCAGGATCAGTACATTGCCGCATTCGGTGGTCTGACGTGTATGTCCTTCGAACCCGACGGGCAGGTAAATGTGTCGCCAATCCTGGTCTCGAATACGACGCTCCAGGACCTCGAAGAGCATCTCTGCATGTACTTCACGGGGTATTCCCGGGCGGCGGACTCGGTCTTGAGCGATCAGAAGGTCCGCTCTGATCGAGGCGACAGAGCGATGCTGGCGAACCTCCATTTTGTCAAGGAGAACGGCCAGGCCACCAAGGTCGCCCTCGAACGAGGGGACCTCTCGGACTTCGCTGCACTCATGCACGACCATTGGCTCAACAAGCGGAAGCGTTCGCCGGACATGTCGAATTCCCAGATCGACAAGTGGTACGACAAGGCATTGGATCACGGTGCGCTCGGGGGAAAGCTGGTGGGGGCCGGCTCGGGAGGGTTCCTGCTCTTCTATGCGAAGGACCGCGACCTGCTGAGAAAGGCCATGGTGGACGAGGGTTTGCGGGAGGTTCGGTTCACGTTCGATCACGATGGGTCGAATGTTCTCGTGCGGGACTGAGATGCAGTGCGTCATTCTCGCAGGAGGTCGAGGGACCCGCATGGCCCCGTCCACCGATGCCCTTCCCAAGGCGCTGTTGCCGGTTGCGGGAAGACCCTTTGCTGATTGGCAGCTCTCGTGGCTCGCAGAGCAAGGCGTCGACGAGGTGGTCTACTCGATCGGATATCTGGGCGACCAGATCCGTCGTCACGTCGGGACCGGTGAGCAATGGGGACTGAGGGTCCGCTATGTCGATGAAGGCGCCAACCTCCGCGGAACAGGGGGAGCGCTGCGTCAGGCGTTGGACGCGTCTGTGCTGGCGGATGGATTTCTCGTCCTGTATGGCGACTCCTATCTGAACGTCGACGTCCGCAGCGTCTGGGATGCGTTTGTCGCCAGCAAGAGTGCGGCGCTGATGTCGGTGTTCCTCAACGACGGACAGTGGGAACGAAGCAACGTCGTGTTCTCCGGCGGCATGGTGATTCGGTACGAAAAGGGAAAATCGACTGTTCCGAACGAGATGCGCTATGTGGACTATGGGCTCTCTGTCTTCAGGAGGTCAACGGTCGAGCGATGGATGTCGATCGATACGTTCGTGGATCTTGCTGACACGTTCACGGCGTTGAGTGCTGCCGGGCAACTCGCCGGATACGAAGCGGTGCGGCGGTTCTACGAGATCGGATCACCGAGCGGCTTGAAGGACCTTGAAGCACATCTCCATTCCTCTCCGGGCTCGGCGAAGCTTGCTCGGATACCAGGCCTGGGCGCTGAGACCTAGATCCGCATGACTTCGGGAATGACATGAGCTCGACATCGAGCCAATCCGGATTGGCAACGACCTCAGAAGTTTCGTCGGTTCACATAGAGGCGGCGGGCCACGAATGGTTTCCGGGGATTGAAGTTCTCCGTGCCTTCGCTGCGACCGCCGTCGTCATTGAGCACTGCTGGGACTTGGCCCAAACTGGTCCCCCGGACACGAGCTTCATGGCTTATATTTTGCTGGGTCTCGGCGAATGGGGCGTTGACCTCTTCTTTCTGTTGTCGGGGTTCCTCTTGGCCGAGTTCTTCTGGGCTGGAACGGGCAAGCGAACCACTCTCGAGTTCTACGTTCGTCGGTTCTTTCGGATCGCCCCTGCGTACTACTTCTGCGTTGCCATCTTGTTCTTGTTCTTCGCCGAGCACTCTCTGCTCTTCAGCATGCAGGGGCTCAAGCAGATCGGCGCCAATACGACCTTCACCCAGTGGCTTTGGCCGAACACGTCGTCCAATCTGAACGTGAACGGTTCACTGTGGACGCTGACCATCGAAATGATGCTCTACGCATTCATGCCCCTGTTCGCCTGGTTGATTGCGAAGCGTCCTGTCGTAGCGTGCCTGTCGCTCGCAGGCCTGGGACTCCTCTATCGGCTCTACGTCGCCCTGGACGGAACCGCGTATCAGAACTGGCGATTCGGATCGAGCCCCGACGTCAACTCCTACCTGGCGCGACTGTTTCTCTCACGGCAGTTCTGGGGTTTCATCCCGATCTTCGTGTTGGGCATGGGCCTGCGATGGGCAATCATGCATGGATACCTTCAGCGATTCGTGAGACCCACCACGCGGGGACCCAACATGGTGGTGGCGTTCGTCCTCCTGCTGCCCAGTCTGATCATCCTGAGGGAGTGCGAACGTGCTTCCATCTACCAGCACTGGATCTGGTACACCTTCTTCGACTACGTCATCTGCCTTCTCATGGTTCCTGCGCTCCTCTACGCCGCCCGACCGTTCACGGGCCAACCGAAGACTGCACTTCGAGGAGGCGTGTGGCTGGGCGAGCGCAGCTACGGGCTGTACCTGTGGCACTTCCCCGTGATCCTGACCTTCTATGGCATGGGTGCCACTCAGTTTCCACCACAACTCAGCTATCTCCCATTGCGCATCACGGGGATCGCGCTGGTGTCACTCGGCCTGGCTGCCGCGAGTTATGCGTTCATTGAGAAGCCGAATCGACTCCACGGCCGTACCTACGCCAAGCGAGTGGCGGCGTGGTCCGCCAGGCGTGGGACGAAACCGAGGCATGTCGCGACCAACGGGAAGCAGCCCACTTAGAGTTCGACGGGCGTCAAATCAGGCGTGCCTTCGGCAGGACTGAGCAGAGATTCGACGAGGGATGGCTGCAACGGAGCCGCCGCACCAACGGCTTCATCCGCATGCGCCCGGATCATGCGCTGCGGCACGACACCAACGATCGAAGCGAACTGAGACGGACGGGATCCGCCGCTATCATCCCACCCACTCCTAGCCTGGATACTGGAGTTTCACCGCCGCTACCAGCCCTTTCGTGTCCTCCGTTCCTCACCGCACCCCATGACGACGACCTCCACTCAGGTGATATCCGACGAGACCGCGCCCTCAGTTTCGTCGGCCGCGGGACGTGGGCTTCTCTGGTCGCTCCTGCTGATCGTCGCACTGACCACCTACACGGGAATCATGATCAGAGGCAGCTATTTCTACGCCGACGATTTCCTGACGTTCGGTTATGCCCACAAGCTTGGTCTGACCTGGTCCCTTCTCACGGTCAACTTGTTCGGACACATCGCACCGACTGAGCGGTTTCTCCACTACGTGCCGCTCGCCATCTCGCCCTTCAACTATGCAGTTGGCGAGGCGATCATCTTGATCCTCTACGCCCTTCTGCTGCTTTCGTTCCTCTGGGTGCTCCGTGAGCTCCGAGTCGGGACTCTGGTCACCCTTACCCTCCTTTTCGTCACTGGCACATCGACCATTCTGCTCAACGAAACGCTCTACTACGACCAGACGGTGTTCCTCCTGCCGGCTTCGATATTCATCCTGTGCGTCACCGCCCTTTTCATCCGCTGGTCTCGGACTGGTCAGCTTTGGGCGCTCGTCGGGGCGTGGATCGTGTTCGCGGTCTCGTTCGTGACGCAGGAGAGGCCGCTGGTCGTTCTCGTCTACCTTGTCGTCCTTCGTTACCTCGTCCTGCCCTATCGCCAAGCGCCCGGTGGGAAACGACGATGGCTGTCCGATTGGCGGATTTGGCTGCCGTTTGCGATTGTCGGCGCGGCCTACTTGGGCTGGTACCTGTCGGTTGCACCGAGCTCCTCGACGAAGGCGGGAACTCTCAGTACCTTCCTTCGCCTCATCGGCGATGCCTTTCTTCGCTTGGCCCTCGGTCTGCCAATCACCGGTTCGGCATGGATTGGCTGGGCCGAGCTCGTCGCCGTGCTCGCGGTCCTGGTCGCCCTCCTGGTATTCAGCCAGCGCCGACAACTGGTGCTACGCGCCACCGCGTTCTTCGTTGTCTGCTTCCTCGTGAATCTGGGGGTGGTCTACCACGGTGTCGGCGGGGTGGTGGGTCCCGCCGGTGTGGCCAATCAGATCCAGTACTACCTCGATACCTTGTTCGCCCTTGGTATTGCGGTCGGACTGGTCTGCAGTCCGTGGACATGGCAGGCGCGGGCACCGCAGGGGCGGTCGCCGCGTCATCGTCACGCACGAACGGGAAACCCGCTGCAACTCCGTCGTGGTGGAGTCGCAGCGGTGGCATTCGGTTGTGCTGCCGTCGTCGTCATCCACGTCGCTCTGCTGCCGTTCGGCATCTCCAGTGTCAATAGGGAGAACTCCATACAGCGGGTTGGTCGAGCATGGATGGCGAACGTGGAGACGTCCCTTACCGACTTGGGCTCGCGACAGGTGACCGTTCTGCCTCTGAGTATGCCGGCTTCACTCGCCCCGAACTATGAATCGCCCTTCAACTTTCAATCAGAGACGCTGCCGTTGCTGCGCCAATGGCACGGCGACGACACCGGTCCCGTGGAGATCACGGGACCGACCGGTGCTCTCGTGCAATCGTCGGCAGGTGATTCCGTCATGGTGACGCCGGCCATCTTTTCTGTCGCTGAGATCGGCAACCTCAGGCCGGTGGCCGGCCCGCCGGGCGCTTCGTGCTACCGAGGGACTCACGGGCAGGGAACGCTCGTCGTCCCTCTCTCACACGCCGTCAGCGGTGGCGTCATCGCGTATGACATGTCAATCGAGGCATCGTCGAACATGTCGATGCTGAGCGTGTCCGTCGGGAAGGGACCTCCAGCTGGGAGCCCGATCGACACCACAGTGCAGAGGGGGACAAGCAGGATCATGGCAGCGCTTCCGGCGCTTCCCTCCCACGGAAATCAGCCGAATCCCGTCAAAGCCATGGGATTCATAGGTATCAGCCCCCATTCCCACTTCTGTATCACCGCTCTCCAAGTGGGTGCCGTTCTGGAGCCGAGTGGCGTGTACTGCAGTCAAATCAACGTCTACGGGCAGCCTGTGCGGCTCGCCGAGTGCGGGAGTCCCTGGCGCGGCAGGGTGCCCCTTGCAGGTGGCGAGAACGCCTCATGAAGACCTCGGTGGATTCCCGGCGAGGCGCACGGGGAAGACCGGTCGGACCGGGCAAGGACACAGGGCCGACCTCGTCCATCAGACGTCCTTGGACTCGAGGCGACCGTCCGTGCGAGACCCCAGGTGGCCCTGCTCCAACGATCATCCCTAGCCTGTGTCCGTGACCAATCAGAAGCAAGGCTCCAAGGACAGCCCGGAGCGTCGGACCGACTCGGGCATTGCCATCCGGCCCGTCTACCGGCCTGAGGACCTCGAGGGTTGGAACCCGGCCGCGCAGCTGGGCGAGCCGGGCTCGTTCCCGTACACCCGTGGCGTCCACGCCCAGATGTACCGCTCGAAGCTGTGGACGATGCGCCAATACGCGGGCTTCGGCTCTGCCGAGGCCACGAACCAGCGATTCAAGTTCCTCCTCGACGCCGGCCAGACCGGCCTCTCGTGTGCTTTCGACCTGCCCACGCAGATGGGCTACGACTCCGACCATCCACGGGCCGAGGGTGAGGTCGGCAAGGTCGGCGTGGCCATCGACTCCCTGGCCGACATGCGCCTGCTCATGGCCGACCTCCCGATGGACAAGGTCACGACGTCCATGACCATCAACGCAACCGGGGCCATTTTGCTCCTGCTCTACCAATTGGTTGCCGAGGAGCAGGGCGTGCCGGGAGAGAAGATCCGCGGCACCATCCAAAACGACATCTTGAAGGAGTACATCGCCCGCGGCACGTACATCTACCCGCCGCGCCCGTCCATGCGCCTGATTGTGGACACGTTCGCCTACTGCGCGTCCAACCTGCCCAGCTGGAACACCATCTCCATCTCGGGCTACCACATCCGGGAGGCCGGTTCGACGGCGGTTCAGGAGATCGCCTTCACGCTGGCCAACGGCATCGCCTACGTCGAGGCGGCCATCGCCGCCGGCATGGACGTCGACGCGTTCGCACCGCGGCTCTCCTTCTTCTGGAATGCGCACAACAACCTCTTCGAGGAGGTGGCCAAGTACCGGGCGGCTCGACGTATGTGGGCGCGCATCATGACAGAGCGCTTCGGGGCCAAGGACGAGCGCTCGAAGATGCTGCGGTTTCACACACAGACCGGCGGGTCGACGCTGACTGCGCAGCAACCGGAGAACAACATCGTGCGGGTGACCGTGCAATCACTGGCGGCCGCGCTGGGTGGAACGCAGAGCCTGCACACCAACGGGTTCGACGAGGCGCTGGGACTGCCCACCACCCGAGCGGCCAAGATCGCCCTGCGCACCCAGCAGATCGTCGGCTTCGAGTCCGGTGTCGCCGACACCGTGGACCCGTTGGCCGGGTCCTATTTCGTCGAGGCGCTGACCGACGAGGTCGAGGCAGCCGCAAACGACTACCTCCAGCGGATCGAGGACATGGGTGGCGCAGTTGCCGCCATTGAGGCCCGTTTCATGCAGGAGGAGATCGAGTCGGCTGCCTACAGCTACGCCAAGGCGGTGGACGACGGTGAGAAGGTGGTCGTCGGCGTCAACAAGTTCACCGACGCCGAAGGGGAAGTGGCCGAGGTGTTCCCCATCGACGTGAAGCTCCAGCAGATGCAGATCGACCGCACCCGCCAGGTCCGGGCCGAGCGAGACCAGGCCGCGGTGGACCGGACCCTGGCCGACGTGGCCGAGACGGCGAAGGGCGAGGGCAACCTCCTGGTGCCCATGAAGGAGGCGCTCCGGGTCATGGCCACGCTGGGAGAGGTCGCCGATGTCCTGCGTGGCGAATTCGGCGTGTACACGCCAGGCGGTTGAGCGCCGGTGTGAGCGTGGCGGGGCAGGGTTCGTATTGGCCCCTCTTCGACCTGGCGGTGCGCACGCCCCGTCTCGAGTTGCGCCTCCCGCGGGAGGAGGAATTCGCCGCCATCGTGGCGGTCGTCGACCAGGGAATTCACGAGCCGGGAGCAATGCCCTTCTTCGTGCCCTGGACCGACGAAGAGCCCAGGGCACGGGCGCAGGCGGCCGCCCAGTGGTTCTGGGCGAACCGGGCGAACTGGTCGCCGGACAAGTGGACCATCAACGCAGCCGCCTTCGTCGACGGGGGCCCGATCGGCGTCCAGGATCTGGGGGCCACCCACTTCGGCGCGGTGCGCTCGGTGGAGACCGGCTCCTGGCTGGGCCGGGCGCATCAAGGGCAGGGCCTTGGTCGCGAGATGCGCGAGGCGATCCTGCATCTTGCCTTCGCCGGCTTGGGGGCCGAGGAGGCGCTGAGCGGCGCCTTCGAGGACAACCTGGCGTCGATCGCCACGTCCCGTTCTGTGGGCTACGAGGAGAACGGGGAGGCGCTGGGCCACCGTCGCGACGGGGCGGCCCGCACCATCCGGTTCCGCCTGAGCCGCCAGGCCTGGGAGCTACGTCGGCGTGACGACGTCGAGATCGTCGGCCTGGAGCGCTGCCTCGACATGTTCACCGGTTCGAAACCGGCCCGCTGAGCCCGGCTTCGATCGCCGTCTCGAAATGCTCGACGAGCGGGAAAGGGTCGTAGAAGTGGTGGAGAGCGGCGCGCCACTCCGCGTACGCGGCCGAGCCGCGGAAGCCTTCGGTGTGGTCCGCCAGGCGCTCCCACTGCACAAGGAGCAGGAAACAGCTTGGTCGTTCGATCCCACGCTCGAGTCGCAGTGAGACGAATCCCGGGCTGGCGGCGATCAGGGTCTTGGCTCGCTCCATGGCGTCGAGGAACTCCTCCTCGCGTCCGGAGATGACGTCGAGGAGTGCGTGCTCGGTGATCACGCCCGAGCGAGCAGGTGGGCCCGCAGATCGGGGTCCGAGGCGGCGTCGATGGCCGTCCAGGCCAGGGCGACCGCCCCGTCCCGCACGGCGGCATCAGCCGAGGCTGTCACGCACGCCGCCGCGAACTCCTTCTGGTGGTTGACCGCCCCGTTCGTCTCAATGCCGATGAGGGGGTGGATCGTCGGCACGGCCAGCGAGACATTCGCCATGTCAGTCGAGAAGGTGGGGAGCGGCGCGTCGGAGTCGTCGGCGTCGAAGCGGCGGCCCAGCGATTCCGCGTTGGCCCGGTACGCCGCCTGGAGGTCCGGATCCGTCTCCATGTGCGAGTAGACGGGGGAGAGCTCCTCATAACCCACCGTGCAGCCGCTGGCCAGGGCGCCGGCCTCGAAGCAGGCCTCCACCCGAGGCCGGAGAGCACGCAGCCCGTCGAAGGTCGGTGAGCGCACCATGTAGCGGGCGGTGATCGATCCCGGGATGACGTTGGCCGCACCAGGACTGCGCGTGACCACGCCGTGCACCTGGTCGCCGGGGGGCAGCTGCTGGCGGAGCAGGCCGATCGCAACCTGGGACACGGTCAGCGCGTCCTGCGCGTTGATTCCTTCCCACGGTGCTGCCGAGGCGTGGGCCTCCCGGCCGGTGAAGGTCACGTCGAAGTGGGCCACGGCCAGGCAGCGTCCGACCAGGCGCTCGGTGGGCCAGGGGTGCACCATCATGGCTGCGTGCACGCCAGCGAAGGCGCCGCGCTCGAGCATGAGGATCTTCCCGCCCCCACCCTCCTCGGCCGGGGTGCCGAGGACCCGGACGCTCAGGCCGACCTCGTCGGCCACCTCGGCCAGGGCCAGGCCGGCCCCGACTGCGGTCGCCGCGATGATGTTGTGGCCGCAGGCATGGCCGACGTCGGGGAGCGCGTCATACTCTGCGCAGACCGCAACGGTGAACTCGCCCGATCCGACGCGCGACTCGAGGGCCGTGGGCAGCTCGTAGACGCCTTCGGTCGCCTCGAGGCCACCAGCGCGCAAGGTCTCGGCCACGGCGTGGGCGGAAGCGGTCTCGTCGTAGCAGAGCTCGGGGTGGGCGTGGACGAAGTGGCTGAGCGAGACGAGCTCGTCGAGGTGGCGGTCGACGGCCGCTGCCGCCGCTTCCTTTGCATCCGATCTGATCGACACCTACTCGATCACCGCCACAATGTCTCCGGCACCGACCGAATCACCGGCGCTGACGCGGATCTCCTTGATGACGCCATCCTTCTCGGCCGCCACCGCGTTCTCCATCTTCATCGCCTCGAGGAGGCAGATGGACTGGCCGACCTCGACGACATCGCCGACCGCCACCAAGACCTTCACGATCGTTCCCTGCATGGGTACGGTCACCTGGCCCGAGCCGGTGCCGGCCACGGCGTGGCTCGAGGCCCGCTTGGGTCGTCCGGCGGCGCGGGACGGAGCGGTCGCCGGACCGAGGTCGGGGACCCAAAGCCGCACCGAGTAGCGCCGTCCGTCGACCTCGGCCGTGACGTCGCGCTCCACGGTCGGCACTTCCTCGCCGCCCTCGGCCGGGACCACACCCGACGCCGGGACGCTGAGCCCGCTGAGGTCGAGCGTGTCCTCCACCCACTTGGTCGAGTACTCCACGTTGGCGAAGTCGGGGTGGCTCAGGATCGCCACGTGAGCCGGCAGCGTGGTCGCCACGCCGGTGATGGTGGTCTCCCCGATGGCGCGCAACATGCGGCGCCGGGCCGCCTCGCGGTCGGGGGCCCAGACGATGAGCTTGGCGATCAGGTTGTCGTAGTACTGGGAGACGGTGTCGCCGGACTCGTAGCCGCTGTCGAGGCGCACGCCCGGACCGGACGGCTGGTGGAAGGTGGCGATCGTGCCGGGCGAGGGCGAGAAGCGCCCACCGCTCGGGTCCTCGGCATTGATGCGGACCTCGATGGCGTGGCCGTTGCGGGCAATGTCCTTCTGCGTGAAGTCGAGTGCCTCACCCGAAGCGATGCGGATCTGCCAGGCCACCAGATCGAGACCGGTGACCAACTCGGTGACAGGATGCTCGACCTGCAGGCGCGTGTTCATCTCGAGGAAGAAGAACTCGCCGTCCTGGAACAGGAACTCGACCGTGCCGGCGTTGTAGTAGCCGCAGGCCTCAGAGACCTTCACCGCCGCCTCGCCCATGGCTTGGCGGACCTCGTCGGGAAAGGCCGGCGCCGGGCTCTCCTCGACCAGCTTCTGGTGCCGGCGCTGAGCCGAGCAGTCCCGCTCGCCCAACCACAGCGTGTTGCCCTGGGTGTCGGCCAGCACCTGCATCTCGACGTGCCGGGGCCACGACAGGTAGCGCTCCAAGTAGATCTCGGGACGGCCGAAGTAGGCCTGGGCCTCGCGGGCAGCCGACTCCATGGCCTCTGCTGCCTCGTCCGGCGAGTTCACGACCTTCATGCCGCGTCCACCACCGCCGTAGGCGGCTTTGATGGCCACGGGCCATCCGTGCTCGGACCCGAATGTCACCACTTCGTCGGGCGAGGTGAGGGGCTCGGAGCGCCCGGGGACTCCGGCCACGCCGGCCTTTTCCGCAGCCAGGCGGGAGCTGATCTTGTCTCCCATGACCTCGATGGCCTCGGGAGGCGGCCCGATGAAGGTGACCCCCCGGTCGGTGATGGCCCGGGCGAAGTCCGTGTTCTCGGAGAAGAAGCCGTAGCCCGGATGGACGCCGTCGGCCCCGCTCTGCTCAATGGCGGCCAAGATGGCCTCGGTGTTGAGGTAGCTCTCTGCCGCCGTCTCGCCGCCGAGCGAGTAGGCCTCGTCGGCCATGCGTACGTGGAGGGCGTCGCGGTCGAGGTTCGAGTAGACGGCCACGGTCCCGATCCCCATCTCGCGGCACGTTCGGATCACCCGGACGGCGATCTCACCGCGGTTTGCAATCAGGATCTTTTGGAGCACGCTGGACCTTTCCTCCGTTGGTGGGCTCTCACAATCTCACGCGCCGTATGGTCGGTGCCATGTGGGCAGGGGAATGGCAGATCCGTCGCTTCGGTGAGATCGGCTCCACCAATTCGTACCTGCTGGAGCGGGCCCGCCAGGGAGACCCCGAGGGGCTGGTGGCGGTTGCCGACCACCAGACGGCGGGGCGCGGGCGCCTCGACCGGCGCTGGGAGTCCCCTCCGGGAGCCAACCTGCTGGCCTCGGTGCTGCTCCGTCCCGATTGTCGGGCCGACGACCTGCACCTGTGCACCGGCGCCCTGGGCTTGGCCGCCCTCGACGCCTGCGCCGAGGCGGCCGGAGTACAGGCACAGCTCAAGTGGCCCAATGACCTGCTCGTAGGCACGTCAAAACTGGCCGGGATCCTGGCCGAGGCCGAATTCTCCGCCCACCCGCCGGCCGTGGTGGCGGGCATCGGTCTCAACGTCGCTTGGCCGGGCCCCGCCGAGGCGGGCGGCACCTGCCTGGACGACCTGAGTGACCGTGGCAAGCCGCTCGACCGCAACGTCCTGCTCGAGCACATGCTGGGCGCCCTGGGCAGGCGGCGCCCACTCCTCGACCATGCCTCCGGCCGGCGCCAGCTGGCCGACGAGGTCCAGGCCCGGTGCGCCACCCTCGGCCAGGAGGTCCTGGTCGTGCTGGCGGCCGAGGAATTCTCCGGGCGGGCCGTCGCCATCGACGAGGCCGGCCGGCTGCTGGTCAACACGGGTGTGGGGCAACGGGCGGTCACCGCCGGTGACGTGATCCACCTCCGGGCATCCTGAGCTGGGAGGGTTCTGGGGCCCGGGCTAACATGAGCGCCCATATGCGCCTTCTCGTCACGGGAGGTGCCGGTTTCATCGGGTCGAATTTCGCCCGTTACTGGGTCGAACAGCACCCCGAGGACCATGTCGTCGTCTACGACGTGCTCACCTATGCCGGCAACCGACCCAACCTGTCCGACATCGAAGACCGGATCGTCTTCGTGCAGGGGGACATCTGCGATCCGGCGGCCGCCGAGAAGGCGCTACGGAGCGAGGGAATCGACACCATCGTCCACTTCGCCGCCGAGTCGCACAACTCCTTGGCCGTGCTCAACCCGGGGCTCTTTTTCCGCACCAATGTGCTCGGCACCCAGACCATGCTCGAGGCGGCACGGCAGGTTGGCGTGGCCCGCTTTCACCACGTGTCGACGTGCGAGGTCTACGGGGACCTCTCCTTGGACACGGACGAGGCATTCACTGAGGAATCGCCGTACCGTCCTCGGACTCCCTACAACGCTTCGAAGGCAGGCGCGGATCACGCGGTGCGGGCCTACGCCGAAACGTACGAGCTACCGATCACCATCACGAACTGTGCCAACAACTACGGGCCCTATCAGTTCCCGGAAAAGCTGATCCCCCATTTCTGCGCACTGGCCCTCGACGACAAGCCACTCACCCTCTACGTCAGCACCGAGAACCGCCGTGAATGGCTGCACGTGATCGATCACTGCACGGCCATCGATGCCGTGCTGGCCCGGGGCAGGGTGGGGGAGACGTATCACGTGGGCAGTGGCATCGAGGCGTCCATCATGGAGGTGGCCGATCGCATCCTTGCCGCCCTCGGCAAGCCTGAGTCGCTCAAGACCATCGTGCCGGATCGGCCGGGTCATGACCGCCGCTACGTGCTCGATTCGTCGAAGCTGCGAACCGAGCTCGGTTGGCAGCCCTCGGTCGGGTGGGAGCAAGGCCTGGCCGACACCGTGGCCTGGTACGCCGATCACCGTGGCTGGTGGGAGCCGCTGATGGCCCGGGCGCCCGTTGTGGAAGGCGCCTGGGAGTCGTCAAAGGGCTGAGTTCGTTGCGGATCTTGATCACCGGTGCCGAGGGGCAACTCGGGCGCGATCTGCGCGACTGCCTCCGGGGCGAGGTTCCGCTCGGCGGGACCCGCTGCGCTCTGCTCGGACCAGAGGGCCCGCGGGCGGGGGTCGAGCACGAGGTGCTCCCCACAGACCTCCACAACATGAAGGTCGACGATCGAGACGCGGTCCTGCACACGTTCTTCACGTTCCGGCCCGAGCTAGTGCTCCACGCCGGAGCGCTCACGGCCGTCGACCTGTGCGAGACCGAGGCCGACCTGGCCTATGCAGTGAACGGCGTCGGGACCAGGAACGTCGCTGAGGCAGCTGCACTCGTCGGTGCGCACGTCGTCTACGTCTCCACGGACTACGTCTTCGACGGCACCTCGCCGCGGCCCTACCGGGAGTGGGACCACCCCAATCCGGCGTCCGTCTACGGGGCCTCGAAGCTGGCCGGCGAGCAGGAGTGCCGGCCGGGTTCCACCATCGTGCGCACCAGCTGGGTGAGCGGAGCACACGGCAAGAACATGGTGGCAACAGCGCTGCGCCTGGCCAGTGGGAGTGGGGAGCTTCGGTTCGTCAATGACCAGCGCGGCTCCCCGACCTTCACCGCCGATCTGGCTCCCGCGATCGTGACTCTGGGCCTCGACCGTCGACCGGGCATGTTTCACGTGACCAATGCCGGGTCGACCACCTGGTGGGGTTTGGTTCGGGCGGTGCTCGAGGAAGCTGGCGCCGACCCGGATCGCGTGAAGCCAATCTCTACAGCGGAACTCGATCCGCCCATCGTCGCCCCACGACCGGAGAACTCGGTGCTCGACAACATGGCACTCCGCCTGGCGGGACTGCCGGCGCTGCCGGACTGGCGCAATGCCCTGGCCCGTCTGGTGCCGGTCATGCAGTCGGCGGCGCGCTCCACGGCATGACAACGCGCAGCAACGGTCGCGATCCAAAGGCGGTCGCGGTCATCGGAGCCGGTTACGTTGGACTGCCTACCGCCGCGACCCTCGCTCACTTCGGCCACACCGTGGTGCTGGCCGAACGCGACGGGAACAAGCTGGCGCTGTTGCGCTCGGGCCGCATGCCGATCGTCGAGGCGGACCTGGAAGAGTTCGTGGCGAACAGCGTGACCGCGGGCCGGCTCTCCTTCACCGACTCGGCGGTCGAGGCCGTGGCCGGAGCCGACTTCGTCTTTCTCTGCGTTCCCACGCCCCAGCGAACCGACGGCTCGGCCGACGTGTCCTACGTGGAGGCGGCCGCCAAGGAGATCGCGGCCCACCTGAGTCGTGATGCCATCGTCGTCAACAAGTCGACGGTGCCCGTGGGCTCAGCCACGCTGGTCGACCAGATGATCGGCCGCTCCGACGTCCGGGTCGTGTCCAACCCCGAATTCCTCAGGGAGGGCACGGCTGTCCACGACAGCCTCAACCCCGACCGCATCGTGGTGGGTGCCGACGACCCGGCAGCGGCGGCCAGCGTCGGGGAACTCTTCTCAGCCACCGGCGCACCGCTCATCGTGACCGATACGACGACGTCCGAGACCATCAAGTACGCGTCGAACGCGTTCCTGGCCACCAAGCTGAGTTTCGTGAACGCGCTCGCTGGGCTCTGCGAGGAGGTGGGTGCAGACGCTCGTGACGTCCTGTTAGGTCTCGGCTACGACAAGCGCATCGGGTTCGAATTCCTCCGCCCGGGTCCGGGCTGGGGAGGATCCTGCCTCCCCAAGGACACCCGCGCCCTCCTTCATATTGCGGGCACTGCCGGATACGACTTTTCACTGTTGGCAGGCACGATCGCGGCGAACGACGAGCAGCTGGCCCGAGTGGTGCGCAAGGTCGAGTCTGCGGCTGGAGGCACCTTGGCGGGGATCGCGGTCGCCGTCTGGGGGTTGACTTTCAAGGCCAATACCGATGACCGGCGCGACTCGCCCAGCGTGGAGGTGACCCGGCGTCTGGTCGACCTGGGAGCGCGCATTCAGGCCTTCGACCCGACCGTGCGACCCCAGGAGGGCGTGTCTGACGACCTCCGCGGACTCGAGCTCATGGCTGACCCCTACGACGCAGCCACGGGTGCCCAGGTCCTCGTTGTCCTGACGGAATGGGATGCCTTCCGCTGGCTGGACTACGACCGGGTGCGCTCGGTGATGGACGTGCCCGCTGTCGTTGACGCTCGCAACCTTCTCGACCCGGCTGCCCTTCGCCGCATGGGTTTCACCTATACCGGCATCGGCCGTCGATGAGCCGGGTCGTCGTGGCTGGAGGCGCCGGCTTCCTCGGTTCGCATCTCTGCGACCGCCTGCTGGACCGGGGAGACGACGTGGTCTGCCTCGACGACCTCTCGACTGGGTCAGAGGAGAATGTGTCGCACCTGTTGTCGCACGACCGCTTTCAGCTCATCGTCACCGATGTGAGCCAGAACGTTGTGCTGGGCGACGAGGACCCCGTCGACGCCGTGTGCAATTTGGCTTCGCCGGCGTCGCCGCCGGCCTACCTGGCCCGCCCACTCGAGACACTGGCCGTCGGCAGCGAGGGCACCCGCCGGCTGCTCGAGTTGGCCCACCGGCACAATGCGCGGTTCCTTCTGGCCAGCACGAGCGAGGTCTACGGCGATCCGACGGTGCATCCCCAGGTCGAGAGCTATCGGGGCAATGTCGACCCGATCGGTCCCCGCAGCGTCTACGACGAGGCGAAGCGTTTCGCGGAGAGTCTGACGATGGCCATGGCGCGCACGCACGGGGTCAACGTGGCCATCGTCCGCATCTTCAACACCTACGGCCCTCGCCTCTCGCCCGGCGATGGGCGTGTCGTCTCGAACTTCGTGGTGCAGGCGCTCAGGGGTGACCCCATCACGGTCTACGGCGATGGCTCCCAGACCCGCAGTCTCTGTTTCGTGGACGATGAGGTCCGTGGGTTGCTGGCCTTGCTCGACTCGTCGCTCGCCGGCCCGGTCAACATCGGGAATCCCGACGAACGCACCGTGCTGAGTCTGGCCCGTCTCGTCCTCGACATCACCTCTTCGTCGTCAGAGATCGTCTTCGAGCCGCTCCCCACGGACGATCCAACTCGGCGTTGCCCCGACATCGGCCTGGCCCGCTCTGCCTTGGGTTGGGAGCCGGTGGTGGAATTGCGCGAAGGTCTGGAGCGCACGATGGAATGGTTCAAGCGGCAGGAGGCACGAGCGTGACGGACGTCGAGGTCGACGGGTTCCCATCGCCACGGACCTACGTGATGTTGAGCGTCATCATGCCGGTGTTCAACGAACGGATCACCGTGGCCGAGGTGATCCGGCGCATGCGGGCCGTCGAGCTGCCCGGGTCGCTGGTGCTCCAGATCATTGCCGTCGACGACGGGTCGAGCGACGGGTCCGACAAGGTGCTCGACGCCCTCGAGGATTCCACCGTGCACGTCATCCACCACAAGGTGAACCGGGGCAAGGGCGCCGCTGTCCGCACCGGCCTGGCCGAGGCACGGGGTGACCTGATCTTGATTCAGGATGCCGACCTCGAATATGACCCCGAGGATTGGCCGCGCCTGCTCGACCCGATCCTGAGGGGCAAGGCCCGCGTGGTCTACGGCAGCCGCTTCACGGGCGAGCACAAGAACATGCTGCCGCTGCACTGGGTGGGCAACCGACTGCTGTCGCTCGTCACCAACGTGCTCTACAGCTCGACCCTCTCGGACATGGAGACCTGTTACAAACTCTTCGATGCCCAGGTGCTCGAGGGGCTCACCATTGTTTCCAACCGCTTCGAATTCGAACCCGAGATCACGGCCAAGGTGCTCCGGCGGGGTCACCGCATTTACGAAGTGCCGATCTCGTATGCCGGGCGTGAGTTCGACGAGGGCAAGAAGATCACGTGGCGTGATGGCGTTGGTGCATTCGGGGCGTTGATCAAGTTCCGCTTCACCCGGGAGTACTGAGGGCCGAGTGGCACTGACCGTCGGCGCCGTCGTGGTCGACCACGATGTCGGCCCATTGCTCATTAGTTGCGTGACCTCCTTGCTCGCCGACGGTGTGGCCCGGGTCGTCGTGGTGGAGAACGGGGCCGACGGCAGCGTCGAGCGCGCCCTTGGCGAGGCGCCGGAGGATCTGTTCGAGCGCGTCGACGTGGTCCGGCCCGGACGCAACCTGGGCTTCGGCGCCGGGGTAAACCGCGGCCTGGCCGTTCTGGCCGGTGCAGCGCCGGCGCCCGACGTGGTGCTCGTGTCCAACGCCGACGTCACGGTCCACCCCGGTGCGGTCGCGGGACTGGGCCGGGCCCTCGAGGATCATCCTTCCTGGGCCCTCGTCGGACCGAGGATCTTCACCGATGCGGGTGACGTCTATCCCTCGGTGCGTAGCTTTCCGAGCTTTGTCGACGCCGCCGGGCATGCCCTTTTGGCCCAGTTCAAGCCGGATAACCCCTATACGCGCCGTTACAACCCGGGCACACCGGAAGGCGAGGTGGTCGTGCCGGCGGGCTGGGTCTCGGGCTCGTGTTTCGCGGCCCGGCGCGACGCGTTGGAGGAGCTCGGAGGCTTCGACGAGGCCTACTTCATGTACGCCGAGGACATCGACCTGTGCTGGCGGGCCCACCAGTCCGGCTGGGGTGTTGGCTTCGCCGGGACCGCTGCAGTCACCCATGTCCAGGGGGTCAGCACAGCCCGCCATCCGTACCGCATGCTGGTGGCCCACCACCGTTCGGCGCTGCGCTTCACGGTCCGCACGACATCTGGCTGGCGCCGCGTCGCCCTGCCTGTGGCGGCCGTCGTGCTGGGCCTTCGCATGGCCATGGCGCTGGCGCGCCAGGCCATCGGCCGCTGATTCGTGCCCGCGAACCGCGGCTGGTTCTTCGCGGCTCTCGCGGTCATTGCCGTCGCGGTTCTCGCCCTGGTGCTGGCGGCAACGCTCAGCGGTCCCGTCCCGCCCAAGGTGCACGTCGAGCCCGAGGTCACCTTCGCCCTTCCCTCGACCTCTGAGGGGTGCGGCGGCGCGACAACGGCCGCCGGCGGCGTGACCCGGGTGCCGCTCACGGTGAGCACGGTGGCCGGGCAGACGGCCGAGACGGTCAACGTGTGCGTCGGCGGGCGGGGGCCGTACCCCTTCGTGCTCGACTCGGGTGCCGGCCAGTCCACCATTGACGCCGGCCTGGCCAAACGCCTCCACCTGACCTCCGATGGTCAATCGAGCGTCTTCGCCGGCGTCGGCTGCACAGGGTCGGCCCAGCCCGTGGCCTCGGGCTCGTGGTCGCTCGCGGGGGTTGCCCTGGATCCACAGCAACTCACCGCGGCCACCCTGCCTCAGATTGGTGGCAAGGGAGAGCCCATGGGTCTTCTGGGCTCCGACGTGCTGGCCCGCTTCGGCGCCGTGCGCATCGACTTCGCCGCCCGCGCCCTGCTGCTGCCCGATTCGGAAGGCTTGGCGCCCAGCGCCACCTCCGACTACACCGGTCCCATCGGCCGGGCTCCGACCGCATTGACACGCGGGCAGGGTACGACCGTGCCTCTGATCGTGTCGCCCGAGCAGGGTGACGTGTCGTTGAGCGTTGCCGTCCGCTTCGCCGGTGGCGCCAAGCGCAGCTTTGTCGTAGACACCGGCTCCTCGCAGAGCGTGGTGTCGACGAGTGTGGCAAGGGCCGCATCGTTGGGTCAGACAGACCTGGCTCAACGTCAGGCCACCGTCTGTTCGGTCATCACCGTCCCGCTCGTGCACAGTGGGAGCTGGTCCATTCCCGGCGTGGAGCTCCATTCCCAGCTCCTCGGCGCCACCGGCTTCGGCGCCATCAGCGCCGGGGGCCTCGACGGCCTGCTCGGTTCGGACCAGTTGCTGCGCTACGGCTGGGTCGTACTCGACTACACCGGTGGCCAGATGGTGTTGGGGTGAGGGGGTTCGGAGCATCTTTGTCGGTATCATGCAGGCGACTCGCGTCGAAGGCGGCACCTGATGATGGTCGACCTCCACACCCGCCTTCGGGCACAGGAATGCGGGTCGCGGGGATGCTGGTTGGCACCCTCGATTCAGTCACGCGTGACGCACCAGTTTCTCCAACGGGGCGCGCCCGGTTGTGAACCGGGTCAGCCGACGAAGAGGCCATAGGACGTGACAGCAAATACCGGCCGGCGACCCGCCGAGAGCGCTGACGCGGCGGGCTCAGCTCCGCCGGTCATCGTGGAGCGGTCCCGTCGTCGCCGATCAGTACCCGAATCTCGACCGCTGATCCACCGCGTGGGGCCGTCGCTCGTCACGGTGGCCTGTCTGATTGCGGTGTGGGCGGTGCTGCTGCCCCGATGGTTCCACTATCAGCAGGACGATGTGTGGGAGTTCTCACTCGCCCACAGCGAGGGGCTCAGCTGGAAGTTTCTCGCGGTCAATGGTTTTGAACACTTCGGTCCGCTCACCCGGTTCAATCACTGGGCCGAGTGGGCCATAAGCCCATTCAACATCGGGCTGGGCACTGCGACGGCCATCGGATTCGTCGCCCTCCTTCTTCTGAGTGTCACCTGGTTGATCGACGAACTCGAAGTACCGCCTCTTCGTCGCATCCCACTGTTGGTCGTCGGTGGCCTGGCTATGCCCCTGTTGTCGGTTGCCGCGTGGAATGACCAGGCGGTCTACATCGTCCCAACCTTGGCGGCCACGTACGCGGTGATGGCATCGCATGCTCGCGGGCTCCGGACGGGTCGGCTGCGATTTCACGTCCTTGCTTGTGCATTCATGCTCATTGCCGTCGGGCTCCAAGAGCGCGGTGGCATTGCGGTCGTGCTCACGGTCCTGGTGGATGTCTTCGTGTTGGACAGGGGGCAGGCGTGGAGTACGAGAGCGCGTCGACTGTGGCAGGCACGTTGGCCCCTTTTGGCTCTCTTCGCGATTGCCGCCGCAGACGGCCTCATTTGGAAGCTCTTCTACGTCTGGCCCGGTCAACGCCAGACAAGCTTGGGTACTGGCACAAAGGTCGTCACGTCCGCGTTCGGTCAGTATCTGCTGCCGTCGTTCGTCGGCACTCATACACCGCTCCAAGGTGCCCTCCTCTTTCTTGCTGCCGCAGTCGTACTCGTTGGAATCGCCTTCTTGGCGTGGCGAGACCCCCGAACACTCGATCTGGTGGCCTTCTTCTGCCTTGCTTTCCTCTTGTACTACGCCGGTCTCTGGTTTGGTCCGCTGCTGGTCAGCGGAGTGAGGTTCAATGCCCGTCAACCTCAATATCTGGCCTACGTCGTCTTTCCGCTCCTCATCTCCCTGGCACTTCTCGGCGCATCACCTGCAGGGGCTCGTGGCGATCAGTTCGTCAGGACGCACCGTGGATCGCATCGTCGTGAGGTTCCTCCAGACTGGCCTCGGTGGTTGGCGACAGTGGTCGTCTCGCTCGGGGTTGCCGGATTCCTTGTCGCACAGGACGTCCACACACTGGACGGGGACTTCTCTTTCGCCACGTCGCTGCAGAACTACTACTCGAATGTTCGTTCGGATCAGAGCGTCTGGTCCTCCAGGTCGATTGCTCTCCTCCCGCTTCAGGTGCCCAAGATCGTCGCGTCAGGCTGGGTCGAAGGTTGGGGACAAGAAGAGAACTTTCTGAGTGTGGTGGATCCGGCTTTCCATCTCGAGCCCGGGACAGGCCAGTTTTCGGTCATCAACCAGCAAGGGCAGGTGCGCGCCGTGGCGGCCAAGGTGACCGCCGTGATCCCGACCGGGTCACTTGCGGCCGCGACGACAGGAACGGTTGTGAGGCAAAGCAACTCTCCGGCCGTGTGCTCCTCACTCAATTCGGATCAGCAGTTTCTGAGGTTCGCCGTCCCTCACCAGGAGACCAGTGCGCGACTCTTCGTCGCACTCTCGTATGTGGCCGTCGGGACTGGCACTGTGCAGATCACCACGGTCTCCGCCGACGGCTCCTACCGAGAGAATGCATGGCCGGCGACTCTCCCTGCCGGTCGCCACATCGCGGTCTATCCGCTCGACGGTCGATCATTCGACAGCGTGCAGTTCTCCCCCCTCGCGGGAGATTCTTCTCGGGTCTGCGTGAGCGGAGTCGCTGTGGTTCAGCCGGTACGGATGAGCCCCGACGGAGGCTGTTCGGTCGTGAGCCTCGTCGGAGGAACCGGACCGGAGACGACGTGCGAACGAGTCGTGACGAGCACCGCGCAGCTCTCGACCGTGATGCATCCGTCCACCTGAAGGTGGGCCACGTCGGGTTGCCGGGACGACATCACTCGGGTCCGGAGAGTCCCAGCATGTCGGTGACCCCGTGGTCCCGGCCGGCGGTGTAGCCCCCGTCGACCGCGAGGGCCTGGCCGGTGACGAACGATGCGTCGTCCGAGAGCAGGAAGGCGGCCGCCGAGGCGATCTCGTCTGGTCGTCCCATGCGCCGGCCCAGCTTGTGCTCGTGCAGAATGTCGGCCAGCGCCCCCTCCATGCCAGGACCGAAGACTGATGCCGTCATCGGTGTATCGATGAACCCCGGGCAGATGGCGTTCACCCGGATGCCCCGCCCGGCGTAGTCGATCGCCATGTTCTTGGTGAGGATGACGACGCCTCCCTTGGAGGCGCTGTACGCGCTTCCACCTGCGGTGCCCTCGAGGCCCTCGATGCTGGCGATCGTGACCACCGACCCCCGCTGGCCGTCGGCTCGGGCCGGCTGAGCCAACATCTGGGTGATGACGTGCTTGGCCGTGAAGAAGGTCCCGGTCAGGTTGACCTCGATGATCCGGGACCACTCGGCGGCCGGCACCATGTGCACCGGTCCGCCACCGGCCACCCCGGCCGCGTTGACCAGCCCCTCGACAGAACCACCGAACGAGACGGCGGCCTGCACCAGCGCGGCCACGGCGCCTTCGTCCCGCACGTCGGTCGGGACGAAGGCCCAGCGGGACTGCTCCGCAGGCCCCGAACCCACGTCGCCCTCAGGCTCGGACAGGTCGGCTCCGACCACACGGGACCCCTCGGCCAGCAACCGGGCGGCGCTGGCCCTCCCGATACCCGAGGCGGCCCCCGTGACGATGTAGGTCCGACTCTCGAGCCCTCGCATGGCACCTCCGGATTGTTTGCGCCCGGGGGAGCCGGGCTGATAGTGACACATGTTCTAGCCCGGGACATCCCCGGGTGTCCGTCCTTCCGGGGGAGTCCACGCCATGAAGTTCGCGCTGTTCTACGAAATCCCGGTGCCACGCCCCTGGGGCGAGGACAGTGAGCTGGTGGCCTACCAGAACACCCTCGAGCAGGCGATCGCCGGGGACCGCTTCGGCTGGCACGCCTTCTGGACGGTCGAGCACCACTTCCTGCAGGAGTACTCGCACTGCTCGAACCCCGAGGTGCTCTACGGCGCCATCGCGTCCCGGACCGAGAACATCCGGCTGGGATACGGCGTTCGCTTGATGCCCAAGCCCTACAACCATCCGGTACGCACGGCGGAATCGGTGGCCGTGCTCGATCTTCTCTCGAACGGTCGGGTCGACATGGGCGCGGGCCGCTCGGCCACCCGGGCCGAGCTCGAGGGCTTCGGCGTCAACCCCGCCGAAACACGCCAGATGTGGCAGGAGGCGTTGGGCCACATCGTTGGTTGCTGGACCAACGACGAGTACGAGTTCGAGGGCGAGTATTGGCAGATGCCCAAGCGCCGGGTGCAGCCCAAGCCGTGGCAGAAGCCGCACCCACCGCTGTGGGGCGCCACCACCAGTGACGAGGGTCACGCGCAGGTGGGCGACCTCGGCCTCGGGTTGTGTTCCTTCGCCGTCGGCCTGCCGCCCTCAGAAGTGAAGCGCAAGATCGACGTCTACCGGGCTGCGGTGGAGAAGTGCACGAAACCCATCGGTGCCTTCGTCAACGACCAGGCGGCCACCTTCACCATGGCCCTGTGCGGTCCCGACTCCGACAAGGCCAAGGAGGAAGCCCGCGAGTCCTTCGAGTGGTATCCGAAGACGGGAGCCCGCCAGATCGCCACGCTCACCGACTGGATGGCCGAGCGCAAGCAGGAGCTCGGCAGCTACTCGTACGCGGCCGACATGAAGAAGACCGACGATGAGGGCACGCTCGATCTCCTGAGCCTGGAGTACCTCGTGGATGCCAACGCCTGCGTGCTGGGGACGCCCGAGGAGTGCCTGGAAGCGTGCCGTGCCTACGAGGCCGCCGGCGTCGACCTCCTGCTCTGCCTCGTCAATCCCTTCAAGATCTCGCACGAATCCGTCATGCAGACGATCGAGCTCATGGGCACCGAAGTGATCCCGCACTTCACGTCGTAACCACCATCTTCTAGCTCGCCATCCCCACAATCGGCTCGTTGAGGGGCTTGGCGCCCATGGAGCCGGAGAAGCCGGCGTCGCCGAAGGCGAAGATCCCACCGTCGGCCGCCACCTCCCAGTAGCCCCCGCCGTCGGCGGTGGGTTCCATCCCCAGGATCGGCTCGTTCAGGTGTGTGCCGCCCATGGAGCCGGAGAAGGCGGCGTCGCCGAAGGCGAAGATCCCACCGTCGGACGCCACCTCCCAGTAACCCCCACCGTCGGGCGTGGCGGCGATCCCCACGATCGGCTCTGCCAGGGACCGTCCGGCCATCGACCCGTCGTAGGTGGCATCGCCGAAGGCGAAGACCCCACCGTCGGCCGCCACCTCCCAGTAGCCCGCGCCGTCGGGCGTGGCGGCGATCCCCACGATCGGCTCTGCCAGGGGTTGGCCTGTCATCGATCCGTACGAGGTGGCATCGCCGAACGGATAGATCCCCCCGTCCGCTCCCACCAACCAGTAACCCCCACCGTCGGGTGTGGCGGCCATCCCCACGATCGGCTTTGCGAGAGATTGGCCAGAGGTCGATCCGAATTCGAAGGCATCGCCGAAGGCGAAGACCCCACCGTCGGCCGCCACCTCCCAGTAGCCCCCGCCGTCGGGTGTGGCGGCCGCCCCCACCATCGGCTGATCGAGCCTCGTGCCACCCATCGAACCCGAGAAAGCGGCGTCGCCAAAGGAGAAGACTCCACCGTCGGACGCCACCTCCCAGTAGCCCGACAGGGCGGGGACCGAGTGAAACTCCCAGGTCTCGTCGCGGCTGTAGCCGAGGTTGCTCAGCCCGCCGAACAAGAGGATCGAGCTCGAGCTCGGTTCGTAGGCCATCGACACCCAGTTCGCCGCGATCGGATGGCGAGCCGTGAACAGGCGATGCCACGACTGCCCGGACCAAGCCCAGGTCTGGCTGTTGGTGTACAGCACGACGCTGCCGATCGAAGGGTCGTAGACCGCGTCAGGAATAGAGGGCGTCGCGGCAAGTCCGGGCGACAATGCCCCGTCGTGGTCCGTCCAGTTGGTGCCGTCCCAGGTCCATGTGTCCGACGACAAGTTTCCGTCCCCTTGGCCTCCCCACACGAGGACGTCCCCCGTCGCGGGATCGTACGCGGTCGCCGCCTCCGTCCGGCCGGGCGGGCTCTGAGTGGGAAACTCCTGAGTCCAGGTCGTACCGTCCCAAACCCAGGTGTCGTTGAGGTAGTTGTACGGAGTCGCGAATCCGCCCCACAGGACCACATCGCCCGTGGCCGCGTCGTACGCCATCGTGGCGCCGCCGCGGGCCGGGGGGCTCTGCGCCGGCGAGAGTTGGGTCCAGGTGGTGCCATCCCAGGTCCAGGTTTGAGCGACGGTCTGGTTGCCGCTGAATCCGCCGAACAGCACCACGTCTCCGCTGGCCGGGTCGTACACCATGGAGGAGTCGCCCATGCTGGGCGGATTTTGCGGTGGGAAGTGCTCGGTCCAGTTGGAACCGTTCCAGGTCCAGGTGTCGTTGCTGCCGGGTACCACCCCTCCGACCATGACCACGGTGCCGTTGGCTGCGTCGTAGACCATCGGAGCCGCGACGCGTGGTGCAGGTGTCGTGGCCGGGGAGAGCTGCGTCCATGCCGGCACCGTGATCGCCGTCCCGGCATCGCCTTCGGCAGGCGTCGCCAACGTTCCGAGAGCAGAAGTACCCAGAAGCAAAGCAATGGAAATCCCAACGAACCGCCGAGGTGTGACCAACCGGGTGCGCGACCCTTTCCTGAGCAGAGTGAGCAATGAGTTGTGCACGAATCCCTCCTCGTCGTGTCCGAACCGGCCGAACGAACCTCGGACCACCAGCGACGTCGCGCCGCTCGGTCGACTCCGGCGCACAATAGATCGATGCGGTCCAGACGTGACGAGGCAAATCTTGAGTAACCGGCATCCGTCATGGGGCAATATGGCGGAATGGGTTCGAGCCCCAGGGGGCGCATCGCCTCCCTGACGTCGTTGGTCGCTCTCGGACTGGCCGTGGCCGCCTTGCTTCCGGCGGCCGGCGCGTCCGCTTCGCTCTCGGCCACCTCGGCCAAGACTCCGGCCACGCACGCGCCGAAACGGGTGCAGATCGGCCACGGGACGTTCTGGGAATGCCGGTCCCGGACGACCAAGTTCCTGGTGGCGGTGAACTCGCTCACCCTCCATGTGGGCAGGCCGCTGACGTTCAACTTCACCGTGCGGAACACGGGGAGTGCTGCCTGCAACTACGTCGCTCCCTACGCGAGTGTCGCTCCGGGGCCGACGTCCCTCACCCTTGAGGCCGGTCCCTGCGGCTCCGTCGGCTTCGAGATCGTCGGCTCTGGCAAGCACACCGTGTGGCCCGGTCCGGCGGCCTTCAACTGTCCGGCCCTCGGCTTCGCCCAGCTCCAACCCGGGGCCTCGGTCAGCGGGAGCGGCACCTGGGTCGAGAACAAACCGGGGAGCAGCGCGCATGTCGCTCCCGGGCGCTACACGCTGGTGGTCGACGGCCACTTCCGCTTCCCAATCAGTCTCTCGGGCTAGCGAGCGCAGAAGAGCCGGAGCGTCCCGCGGGGTCCTAGCTCGATGATGTCACCGGGGTCGTCGAGATCCCGATGAAGGTGGCGGGCGCACCAGTGTCGGTCGTGCAGCCACCGGCGCACGTGTCTTGGAAGGGGGCGTCGCCGAAGTCGAAGATCACTCCGTCAGCGCTCGCGAGCCAATAGCCATTCCCGTCGCTGGTTGCAGCGATGCCGACAACATTGTCGGAGAGGTTGCTGCCCTGTCCAGGAATCGACCCGCGGAAACCGGCCGCCCCGAAGCTGAAGACCCCGCCATCGGCGCCAACGAGCCAGTATCCGTTTGCTCCCGGCGTGGTAGCCACTCCGACGATGGGTTTGGCAGGAGTGGTGTGTTCGGCGGGCAACGACCCGTAGAACTGGGCGTCACCAAAGCTGAACACCCCTCCGTCGGCCCCCACCAACCAGTAGCCCTTGCCGTCGGCGGTGGCGGCGATGCCGACAACGGGCCGGGCGGGCGCGATCTGATCTCCCGGCAACGACCCGTAGAACCGGGCGTCACCAAAGCTGAACACCCCTCCATCTGATCCCACGAGCCAATAACCTTTGCCATCGGGTGTCGCGGCGATCCCCACGATGTTCTGGACCTTGAGCCCCAGGCCAGGCACCGACCCGAAGAACAGGGTGTCTCCGTACGCAAAGACCCCGCCGTCGGAGCCCACGAGCCAGTAGCCCGTGCCTGTGGTGGGGTCCGGTGCCATTCCGACGAGTGGTGCAGCCCAACCCGGCGGCGCGTCGGGCCCATAGAAGCCGGCATCGCCGGACGGCATGACGTTGACGGTCTGACCCGGACCGGAATTATTGCAGGGGCCACACGGATGGCCCGCCACGTCGTTGCTCGCGAGCCAGTAGCCCTGTCCCGACGTCGTCATGTCGAATACCTGACTGGCGTATTGAAAGGCCGGGGAGCCGCTCCCTTGACAGACGACTTGGACGCTGTCCGGACCCGGCCCGTAGGGGACGTCATTTGTTGCAGTGCCGCCGATCGTCAATGTCACACTCCAGCTGCCATCGGCCGCCACTGGCGCGCCCGGCAGCGGGGTAACGATGCCGGGGTAGCCGACAAAGGCCGAGACCTCCCAGCCGGTCGTTCCGGAGGGGGCAGGGCACGGAGTGACACTCTGGAGGTGGACGACGGTGCCCTTCGGGCCGCTTGTCGAACTCATCGAGAACGTTGCCGGGGCCTGAGCAGAGGCGGTCGCCGGAGATTCAACGAAGGCGATCGATGCCAGGGCAAAGACGGCAAGGAGCGAGAAGATCCGACGACCTGCCGGCACCGTCACGACCCCGAGATTGCGTCGCTTCGTCTGTCCGTTCATCGTTCGACGCCTCCCCGCTCTCGACGAGGAGGATGCTACGTCCATTGGGTCAGGACGTCTCGGTCCCGCCCGCCTTGTCGGCGGCCGGAGGAACCGGCTATTGGCTCGACGGATCCGACGGGGGCGTGTTCAGCTTCGGAACAGCGTCCTTCTTTGGTTCTGCACCCGGCTCACCCGGGTCCGTGGTCGGGCCCGTCGTGCCGACGCCGGATCAAGGTGGATATTTCCTCTCCACCTCGAGGCCATACCAATTCTTGAACTTCGGGGACGCCTTCTACTGCTCGCCGGCCGTCGTCTCTACCGGGACTCCGCCCGCACTCGTGGGAGCCGGCGGCGTGGGGGGCATTCCTGTCGGCACGACGGCGTGCGCCGATTGACCCGGAGACTCCGGGCCCCGGGCAGCACGTGACCCTCAGGGAATGAGGGCGATCTTCCCCACCGTGCGCCGGCCCAGTAGGTCGCCGAGGGCCCGGGCCACGTCGTCGAGCGGGTATTCGGACGGGTGCACCGGGTCCAACGTTCCTTTCGCCACCATGGCCAGGAGGTCGTCGAGCAGGGCCTGCTGCTCCGGACCGTGGCGCATGGCCCAGATGCCCCAGTCGATGCCGAGCACGGTCCGGTTGCGCAGCAGCACCTGGTTGAGGGGCACCTTGGGAATGGTCCCCGAGGCGAAGCCGATGACCAGGTAGCGTCCCGAGTCGCCCAGCGCTCGCAGCGCCGGCTCGGCCAGGTCCCCGCCCACCGGGTCCACCACCACGTCGACCCCGGTGCCGCCGGCCCAGGCCCGGGCCGCGTCCTTCACCGGCTCAGCCGCCGGATCCACCACCGCCTCCGCCCCTGCGGCCAGGGCCGCCGCCCGCTTCTCCTCCGTCGAGGCCACGCCCAACACCCGGCAGCCCAAGGCCCGGGCCACCCCGATGGCGGCCAGCCCGACCCCGCCGCCCGCGCCGAGCACCAGCACCGCCTCGCCCTCGCGCACCGCAGCTCGTTCGCGCAGGGCGTAGAGGCTGGTGCTGTAGCTCTGGGTGAACGTGGCCGCCCGGGCCGAGTCGAGAGCGTCGGGGATGCGGGTCACCGAGCTCTCGGCCGCCACCAGCCGGCTGGCGAAGCCGCCCAGGCCGGCCGAGACGAGCACCCGGTCTCCGGGAGCCAGCGTGGTGACCCCGGCCCCCACGGCCACGACGGTGCCGGCCGATTCGGTCCCCGGCACGAAGGGCACCGCCGGCTTGATCTGGTACTGCCCCGCCACGAAGAGGGCGTCGACGTAGTTCACGCCCGCCGCCTCCACCGCCACCGCCACGCTGCCCGGACCCGGCTCGGGGTCGGGCCGCTCCTCCACGACCAGGAGCGACGGCGGACCCAGCTCGTTGCAGACGACGGCGCGCATGGCCCGAGACGCTACCGTCGCCTGCGTGGTGGACATCCGGGCCGCCCGCCCCGACGAGCTGGCGCTCCTGCCGCCCCTCGAGGCGGCGGCCGACACCCTCTTCGCTCCACTCGGCATCGGGCCACTCCCGGGACCGGGCAGCCCGGCCGACTTCGCCGGCGCACTGGTCGTCCTGGTGGCCGGGGACCCGCCGCAGGGCCTGGCCCGCATCGACGCCCTGGCCGGCGGCGCCCACCTCGAGCAGCTCTCGGTCCATCCCGACCACGGCCGCCGGGGCGCCGGCCGGGCCCTCCTGCGCGCCGCCGTCGACTGGGCAACCGCCCAGGGCTACGACGAGCTCACCCTGGCCACCTACCGCGACGTCGCCTGGAACGGGCCCTTCTACGCCTCGGAGGGCTTCGTCGAGGTTGGCCCGGTGGACGAGTGGTACGCCGCCCGGGGCCTGGCGCCCGAGGAGCCGGTCATGGGGCGCTTCGGCGCCCGCGTCCTGATGGCCCGCCCCCTCCCGTGAGTTCGGCGTAGCGGAAGCACGACACCAGGTGGTCGTTGACCAGCCCGGCCGCCTGTAGGTGGGCGTAGCAGACCGTCGGTCCCACGAAGCCGAAGCCCCGCCGGCGCAGGTCCTTGCTCAGCGCCTCGGACTCGGCCGAGAAGGGCGGCAGCTGGGCCGTGCGCCGCCACGTGTTGACCACGGGCCGGCCCCCGACGAAGCCCCACACGTAGGCGTCGAAGCTGCCGAACTCCTTCTGCACGGCCAGGAACGCCTTGGCGTTGCGCACGGTCGACTCGACCTTGGCCCGGTTGCGGATGATGCCCGGGTCGAGCAGGAGCTTCTCGACCTTGGCCGGGGTGAAGCGGGCCACCTTGGCCGGGTCGAATGCCGCGAAGGCCTTGCGGTAGCCGGCGCGCCGCTTGAGGATGGTGGACCAGCTGAGCCCGGCCTGGGCCCCCTCCAGCACGAGGAACTCGAAGTGGGTGGGGTCGTCGTGCACCGGCACGCCCCATTCGGTGTCGTGGTACGCCACCATCTCGGGGTCCGTGCCGGCCCAGTCACAGCGCTTGCGCGTGTCGTCGCTCACGCCGCCACCGTAGGGGGAAGCTGCGACGGGACGATCCGGGAGAGCACCTGGCGCCGCAGCCCGACCATGCCGGCGAAGGCGGGGCCGCCGGTCACCTCGACCGCCCAGAATCCGGAGCCCTCGAAGGCACTCTCCTCACCGACGGCGTCGACCAGGCGGTCGCTCTCGGCCCGGGTGGGGGAGCGGCCCAGCGACTCGACGACGAGCGGGTGGGCGTTCAGCGCGTGAAACGGTGCACGGTCCATGTCGGTGAACGGTCGCGACACCAGGCGCGGTGTCGTGACGATCACCGCGTCACCCGCCGCCGGCCGCCGCCCCCTGGGCCGCCACCGCGGTCTCGGCCGCCCAGCGGTAGTCGGCCTTGCCCGAGGGCGAGCGCTGGATGCGCTCGACGAAGACGACCTCCTTGGGCAGCTTGTAGCGGGCGATGAAACCCGAGGCGTGCTGCACGATGGAGTTGCCGTCACCGTTGCTGCCCTCGGCCAGCTGCACGACAGCCACCACTTCGGAGCCCCAGCGCTCCGAGGGCCGGCCGGTGACCACCACGTCGGCCACCGACGGGTGCCCGGCGATGGCCCGCTCCACCTCCTCGACGAAGATCTTCTCGCCGCCCGAGTTGACCGTCACCGAGTCGCGGCCCAGCAGCTCGATCGTCCCGTCGGCCAGGAAACGGGCCCGGTCCCCGGGAATGGAGTAGCGGACGCCGCCGATCACCGGGAAGGTGCGGGTCGTCTTGGCCTCGTCTCCGAGATACCCGAGCGGCACGTTCCCGCGCTGGGCCAGCCACCCGATCCCCTCGTGACCGGGAGCGAGCACGGTGGCCAGGTCCTCGTCCACCACCTCGGTGCCCGGGCCGGGGACGAACTTGCCCACGTCGATCCCGTCGACCGAGGTGACGTGCATCTGCGCCCCCGTCTCCGAAGAGCCGGCCGAGTCGGAGATGATCAGGTTGGGCAGGCGCTCGAGCGCCAGGGCCCGCACCGCCGGCGTGAGCGGCGCGCCGCCGTTGCCCACGGCGTAGAAGGAGGACAGGTCGTAGGTCTTCTTGTCGAGTTGGAGCACGAGCGGTCGCAGGATGGCGTCGCCCACGATGGTCATGGTGTTGGCCTGCTCGCGCTCGACCGTCGTCCACACGTCGTCGGGATCGACCCGCCGGGTGTCGTGGGGGAACACGAGCGTGGCGCCCTGGGCCATCAGCATGAAGCAGGCCCACTGGGCCGCGCCGTGCATGAGCGGCGGGAGCACGAGCAGTTTCAAGGGCATGCTCTCGGCCAGGCGCTCGGTCAGGCCCGCGTAGCTCTGCACCACCTCCCACGTGCCCACCTTCCGCCCGCCCATCGCCGCCATGAAGATGTCGTGCTGGCGCCACAGCACGCCCTTGGGCATGCCGGTGGTGCCCCCCGTGTAGAGGACGTAGAGGTCGTCGGGTGAGGGTTCGACCGGTGCTCCGGCGGGCGACGCTGCGGCCAACGCCTCCTCGTACCAGACCGCACCGGGGAGGAGGGGGTGACCCGATTCGTCCTCGACCTGGAGCAGCACGTCGGGGGGCGAGTCCAGGCCGGGCAGCACCTCGGCCAGGGTGGGGGCCAGCGACGAGTGCAGGATCATGGCGCGGGGGCGGGCGTCGTTGAGCAGGTAGCGCAGCTCCTCGCCGACGTAGCGGTAGTTCACGTTGAAGGGCGCGGTGCGCGAGCTGTAGCAGCCGAGCATGCCTTCGAGGTACTCGTTGCCGTTGTAGAGGGCCAGCGCCACCATGTCCTGGCCCGTCTCCCAGTTGGCCAGCTCGGCCCGCTCGGCCCGCACGCCCAGGCCTTGCCCGTGCAGGTAGGAGGCCAGGCGCCGGGAGCGCTCCTGGAGCTGGGCGTAGGTCAGGCGCCGGTCTCGCCAGACGATGCACTCCCGGTCGGCCAGGGTCTCGGTCAGCACGTCGAAGGCCTTGGCCAGGTTGAACTCGACGGCGTCGGTCCGGGGCCGGCTCGTCTCGGTGGAGGAGGCGGACGGCGGGGGCGGAGGGGCGGCGGGCACGGCCCCGCACTGTACCGAAGCGGGCCGGGCGCCGGACCGGGTGGTCGATATCGGCAAAGATCACTCCGTGGACGTACGCAATCCGGCAACCGGCGAGATCATCACCAAGGTCGAGGGACTGACCGCGGACGAAACGGATGCCGCCATCGCGGCGGCCGCCACCGCCTTCGAGACCTGGCGGGCCATCGCCCCGGGCGACCGGGCCCGCCTGCTCCGTCGCTTCGCCGCCGCCGTCGACGCCCATCTCGACGAGCTGGCCGGCCTCGAGGTGGCCAACGCCGGCCACGTGATCGGGAACGCCCGCTGGGAGGCCGGCAACGTGCGCGACGTGATCGAGTACTACGCCGCCGCCCCCGAGCGCCAGATCGGCAAGCAGATCCCCGTCCCCGGCGGCATCGACGTCACCTTCTACGAGCCCCTCGGCGTGGTGGGCGTGATCGTGCCCTGGAACTTCCCGATGGCCATCGCCGGCTGGGGCTTCGCCCCGGCCCTGGCCGCCGGCAACACCGTCGTGCTCAAGCCGGCCGAGATCACCCCGCTCAGCGCGCTGCGCATCGGCGAGCTGGCCCTCGAGGCGGGCCTGCCCGAGGGCGTCCTGCAGATCCTGCCCGGCAAGGGCAGCGTGGTGGGCGAGCGCTTCGTGACCCACCCCGCCGTGCGCAAGGTGTGCTTCACCGGCTCGACCGAGGTGGGCCGCGGCATCATGCGCGGCTGCGCCGAGCAGATCAAGCGGGTGACCCTCGAGCTGGGCGGCAAGAGCGCCAACATCGTCTTCGCCGACGCCGATCTCGAGCTGGCGGCCGCCCGCGCCCCGTCGGGGGTGTTCGACAACGCCGGGCAGGACTGCTGCGCCCGCTCCCGCATCCTGGTCGAGCGCTCGGCCTACGACCGCTTCCTGGCCCTGCTCGAGCCGGCGGTGCGCGGCGTCGTCGTGGGCGACCCCAGCGCGGAGGCGACCGAGATGGGCCCGCTCATCTCCGAAGCCCACCTGGCCAGCGTGGCC
Organism: uncultured Acidimicrobiaceae bacterium; assembly: GCA_963840435.1. GTDB lineage: Bacteria > Actinomycetota > Acidimicrobiia > Acidimicrobiales > RAAP-2 > Bog-473. The sequence continues at coordinate 632,062 of CAWIYY010000012.1, forward strand.
GCCTTCGTCCCCGAGGGGGCACCGGTGGCCGTGCGCGGCAGCTGCCCCGAGGGCCCGGGCAACTGGTTCGCGCCGACGGTGCTGGCCCCGGTCGATCCGGGGGACCGGGCCGCCACCGAGGAGATCTTCGGGCCGGTCGTCGTCGTCATCCCCTTCGAGGACGAGGCCGACGCGGTCCGTCTGGCCAACGACACCCCCTACGGGCTGTCGGGCTCGCTCTGGACGCGCGACCTGGGCCGGGCCCTGCGGGTGGCCCGGGCCGTCGACACGGGGACGCTCTCGGTCAACTCGCACTCCTCGGTGCGCTACTGGACACCCTTCGGCGGGGTGAAGCAGTCCGGGATCGGCCGCGAGCTCGGTCCCGATGCGCTCGAGGCGTTCAGCGACGTCAAGAACGTCTTCTTCAGCAACGAGTAGACCACCCGGCACCCAACCCAACCACCGCACATGGCGGGCCGGTTCCACCGGCCGGCACGGAGCACACGGAGGACCTATGAGCGACACCATTCCCTACGCCCACCGGCTGGTCGACCGCGTCGCCGTGGTGACCGGCGGGGCCAGCGGTATCGGGCGCGCCATGTGCGAGCGCTTCGCCTCGGAGGGGGCGAAGGTGGCCGTGGTCGACCTGGACGAGGAGGCCGGCGGCGCCCTGGCCGCCGCGGTGGACGGCATGTTCGTCAAGGCCGACGTCACCTCCGCCGGGGAGGTGGAGGCCATGTACGAGTCGGTGGCGGCCGCCTTCGGCGGCATCGACATCTGCTGCAACAACGCGGGCATCAGCCCGCCCGACGACGACTCCATCCTCGAGACGGGCCTCGAGGCCTGGGACCGCGTGCAGCGGGTCAATCTGACGTCGGTGTACCTCTGCTGCAAGTTCGGGCTGCCCCATCTGCTGGCCCGGGGCAAGGGCTCCATCGTCAACACCGCGTCGTTCGTCGCCGTCATGGGCGCGGCCACGAGCCAGGTCAGTTACACGGCGTCGAAGGGCGGCGTGCTCGCCATGTCGCGCGAGCTCGGCGTGCAGTTCGCCCGCCAGGGCGTGCGGGTCAACGCGCTCTGCCCCGGTCCGGTGAACACGCCGTTGCTCCAGGAGCTCTTCGCCAAGGATCCCGAACGGGCTGCGCGCCGGCTGGTCCACATCCCGATGGGACGCTTCGGCGAAGCGTCGGAGATCGCGGCGGCCGCGGCGTTCTTGGCAAGCGACGACTCGTCGTTCATCACAGCTTCGACCTTCCTCGTCGACGGCGGGATCTCCGGGGCGTACGTCACGCCCCTGTAGCGCGACGAGCGACGCACGACGCGTCGCAGCGCAGGCCGGGCCGTCGCCGGCGGTGCTCAGCTGTGGGCGCCCACCAAGGGCTCGGCCATGTAGGGCCCGTCGGGCCCGAAGCCGAGGTGGGCCATGGCGGTGGGACGGGGTGGACCGGGGTCGGGCAGCGTCGATCGGAACGGGGTGTAGAGCAACCACACCCCGGCCGCGTTGGAGAACACGGATTCCTCGCCCGGTCCCTCTCCCTGCACGTTGGAGCCCAGGAAGGGGAGCGGCGAGACGTCGGCGCAGGGACCGTCGGGGCCCTGGCAGCGAGCCACCCCGATGGCGTAGTCCGTCTGGTTGAACCAGCCGCCGGAGTAGAAGAGCCAGTACGTGCCGCGCACCAGCACCATCTGCGGCGCCTCGACAATGTGGTTCTGCCAGGCCTCGTCGGGTCCGAAGATCACCGAGGGCTGCCCGGTCAGCGACAAGCCGTTCGCGCTGAGCGCCTGGCTGTAGATCTGCGTGTTCACCGTGGGCAGACCTGCCTGGTCGGCCCGCGCGTTCTGGTCCGACTTCCAGAGCAGGTAGGGCTGGCCGTCGTCGTCGACGAAGACGCGCGGGTCGATCGAGCCACCGAGCGCCTGCTGGCAGACGAGCGGGGTGGTGGCCGGCAGGTACGGGCCAGAGGGGGCCGTGCTGATCGCGTCACCGATGCACATCGTCTGCGGCGAGACGCCCGCCAACTGCGCGGTGAAGTAGAGCATGTCGTGGTCGCCGAACTGGGCGACGTCGGGTGCCCAGACGATGCCGGGCATCGCCCAGGCCGGCAGGTACGGGAGCGCGTCGACTTCGGGTCCCCAACGACCGACCACCGTGCCCTCGTGCACGGGGATGTTGGCGTGGTTCTTGTCCTGCGACGTGAAGAGGTAGTACTCGTCGCCCTGTTCGAGCATGAACGGATCGGGTTGGTCGGCGCCGGATGCGATGGTGAATCCCGGTTGCGCGCTGTCCTCGGTGGGCGGCGGCTCGAAGTAGCTGTTCTGCAGCCCGAGCGCGCTGTCGCCGGCTGCGGTGCCGAGCGCGCCCGCCGACGCTGCGAGCAGCGGTGAGAGCGCCCCCACCGCGGACTCGTGCTCGGCGCGTGCGCCGGCATTCGCCACAGAGAGGGTGCTGGAGGCGACGACGGCCAGGGTCAGTGCACCGACGGTGGCGGCTACCCCGATGACCAGCGAACTACGACGGTGCCGCCTCGGCGTCAGCATGGGGATGAACTGGGGACGGCGGTGGGGGGAGTTGGGGATGACCCGCAGAAAGGTGGGGACAACCCCTGGATTTCGCGAATCCGTCTTGACCTTGTGTGAGCCGAAGCGCAATCTGTCCCCAGTTCGGAGACGAGAGCCCACCGAACCTCAAGCAAGCGCCGAAAGGTGGGAGCGAGGGAAGCCCGAAGGGACGCCGCAAGGCAGAACGGAGGGAAGCCGAGAGAACGCTGCAAGGCGGGATCGAGGGATGGGAGCGGGCCCCGCAAGGGGAGCGTGACCGGAGTGGGCAGGAAGATCCGACCTGAGGTGGTCCGTGGCGTGTCACGGCGGCTTCCCTGGAGCCGACGGGTCCGGTGCGGGTGGGGGTTGTCCGACACGACTCCCGCCAGCATCCAGCGGGTCATCGCAGACGTAGCCCCGAGGAGCACGGGAGGCTTCGGCCGAACGGTTACTCGGGGTTGCGTCGCGCCTGGGGACAGGTGGGTTCGCCGGTTCGCCCCAAGGCGCCGCCAGCCCGATTCGTGCGCGTTCCCCATCCAGACCTCCGGACAGGGGAACGCCGGTGGGAGGCCCGCCACACGCCCGTGGCAGAAATTCAGGCCACGATCAGGAGCGGCGCCGGGATCTGGCGCTCAGCGCAGCGAGGGCCAGAGGCCGGCCGGGCGCTCCCCGGTGGCGATCTGGCGGTTGATCTCGGCCTGGACCAGGGAGAGGTCGTCGGGGTGGGTCACACCGACGCAGCGGCCCTGGCCCTCGAGCACGGCGAAGGACGAGGAGGAGAGCGATTGGGCCACCACCTCGGGCAGGAGGACCTCCGCCTCTTCCGAGGCGTCGATGGCGGCGTCCATGGCGGCCTGCAGGATGGTGTGGAAGGCGGGAGTGAAGCCCCAGAGGTTCATGGAGACCCGGGCGTCGGGCGAGAGCGAGGCGGGTGCACGGCCGTCGCCGGAGACGAATCCGCCCTCGGGCGTGGCTTGGACCTGCCGGCGCTCGTCGACCCGGACGAGCATGCCGTCGTCGCCCACCGTGCAGATGCCGCGGGTGACCGGAGCGAAGCCGATCACCGCGTCGGCCAGCCGGTAGCCCACGAGCGCATTGGCGTCGGGCTGCTGACGCAGGTGGGCGGCCAGCAGCGCGCAGCCGGCCCGCCCGTAGACGTCGTCGGCGTTGCCCACGCCGTAGGGAGCGCCACCGACGTGCTCGGATGCACTGAGCACCGCGTTGACCGTCCCGAGCGGCGCCGGCTGGAGTGCGAAGCGCACGTCGACCGACTTCGGCCAGGTCTGTTCGACGTGGTAGCGGATGGCGGGGCCGGTGCTCGGTCCGAGCACGAGCACGACCGTGTCGAAGCCGGCGTCGAGCGCGTCGGAGGCGACGAGGTCGATGACCGCCTCGCCGTGCGGGCCGACCGGCGCCAGCGGCTTGCAGCCGCCGTACCGCCTGGCCCGTCCGGCGGCGAGGATGACGAGGGCCAGGCCCGCCCCGCCCGAGCGGTCGCTCACGCGTTCCAGCGGAGAACGGCGCTGGCCCAGGTCATGCCTCCCCCGAAGCCGGTGAGCAGCACGTGGTCGCCGTCGCGCACCCGGTCGTGGAGGAGCACGTCGTGCAGGGCGAGCGGAATGGAGGCCGACGAGGTGTTCCCGTAGCGATCGATGACCTGGGCGGTGCGCTCCTCGGGGATGCCGAGGCGGGGGCAGGCGGCCTGGATGATGCGCAGGTTGGCCTGGTGCGGGACCCACATGGCGATGTCGTCGGCCGTCAGGCCGGCATCGGCCAGGGCCTGCTCGGCCGATTCGACCACGACACGTATGGCCCGGCGGAAGACCTCCTTGCCGTCCATGAAGAGGGTGCCCCCGTACTCGCACTTGAGCAGGTGCTTGAGGGAGCCGTCGGAGTTCATGTTCCAGCTCAGCAAGGCTCCGGGCCCGTCCACCGGCTCGACCACGACGGCACCGGCGCCGTCACCCACGATGATGGCGATCTTGCGGTCGTCCATGTCGGTGATCTTCGACAGGGTCTCCGATCCCACGAGGAGCACCGGTCCCGAACCCACGGCGATCAGGCCGGCCACGGTGACGAGCCCGTAGACGAAGCCCGAACACGCTGCGTTCAGGTCGAAGGCGCCGCCCTTCATGCCGATCCCGTGCTGGACGGTCGGCGCGGTGCCCGGGACGATGCCGTCGGGGGTGGTGGTGGCCAGCACCAGGTTCTCGATCTCCCCGGCCGTGCGTCCGGCCTTGGCCAGGGCGGCCAGGGAGGCCTCGATGGCCAGGCCCGACGTCGTGCCGCCGATGTGGCGCTCGCGGATGCCGGTGCGCTCGACGATCCACTCGTCGCTCGTGTCGAGCGAGAGCGCCATGTCTTCGTTGGTCACCACCTTGTCCGGGACGGCGATGCCCCAGCCGGTGATGCGGATTCCCTTCACGCGGCGGACCCCGCCCGCATCCCGTGGATGCAGACGATCCCGGCGTCGCCGTAGATGATGCCGCCGGTGTTCACCGCGACGCCGAGGCGGGCACCCTTGATCTGACGGTCGCCGCAGCGTCCCCGGAACTGGTTGGCCAGCTCGACGATCTGGGCCAGCCCGGTGGCGCCGAGGGGATGGCCGCGCCCGAGGAGGCCGCCGCTGGGGTTGACCACGAGGCCGGGCGTGTCGACCGCGGTGGACCCCGCCTCGGTGGCCGGCCCGGCTTCGCCATCGGCGAAGAAGCCGAGCGACTCGAGGGCGTAGAGCTCCTCGGCCGCGGTGGCGTCGTGCAGCTCGACCACGTCGGCCTCGTCGGGACCGAAGCCGAAGGCCTCCCAGGCCGCGTTGGCCGTGTGGGCCAAGCGGTCGTGGTAGTCGAGCAGGCCGTTTCCGGAGCGTGCCACCGAGCCGATGATACGAGGCGCCGATGCAGGGGCCGCCACGGAGGAGCCGCCGAGCACGACCGCGGCCGCACCGTCGGTGAACGAGCTGCACATCAGTCGGGTCAGCACGCCGGCCACCTGAGGTGACTCGAGCACCTCGTCGATCGTCGCCGAGCGCTGGCACTGGGCCAGCGGATTGCGCGACGCATGGCGGAACGCCTTGACGGCGGCAGAGGCGATCTGGCGGACCGTGAGCCCGACATCCTTCATGCGACGCTGGGCCCACACGTTGTTGAGGCCCATGAGGATGCTGCCGGCCGGGTTGTCGTCGGCCCGCCGCCGCTCGTGCAGGTCGTAGCGGTACTCCGCCGGCAAACCGTCCTCGATCCCCGCCATGGTCTGGGCCCGGTCGCCGGTCCACATCTTCTCGACGCCCAGGGCGAGGACGGGACGGTCCGAGGTGGCGGCGGCCATGGTGGCGAGATGGAGCGCCGAGCTCCCGCCGGCGCAGGAATTGTCGACGTTGACGATGGCGGCCTCGCTCAGCCCGGCCTTGCGCAGCCAGGTCTGCCCGCGCACACAGCCCTGGTCGCTCAGGCGGTGCGCCATGGCGTTGCCCACGATCACGAGCCCGAGGTCGTGCGAGGAGAGGCCGGCGTCGCCCAGGGCCTCGTGGACCACCTGGTACGCCATCGTCTCGGGGGCCAGATCGCGCCGGCTCATGTCGGTCATGCCGGTGCCCAGGACGGCGACGTCGCGGGCGCTCATGCGGGGACCCCGGCCAGGATCCGGGCGGGCGGCCCGGTGAACGCGGTCCGCAGCAGCCGGAAGTGCTCCACCGCGGGAGAGCCGGCCACCATGATCAGGATGTGGCGCGCTCCGCTGTCGGCGAAGCGCTGGAGTGCCGCGGCGCAGGCGTCGGCCGGACCGGCGACCAGGTGGCGCCGGAAGGCCTTGGCCGGGAGGCGGTAGAGGTTCGAGAGCCAGGCGGCCCCGCGCTCGGGGCCGTCCTCGTCCTCGCCCACCCAGGCGAAGACCACCACCCCGGGCTCGACCGAGTCGGGGTCGCGGCCGGCCTGGGCCGTCTCGCGGCGTAGCTCGGCCAACGCCGGCCCGTACTCCTCGGCGGTCAGGAACAGCGGGACCCAGCCGTCGCCCACCGCGGCGGCCCGCCGCCGAGCGGCCGGGCTCGATCCACCCACGTAGAGAGGGACCGGAGCCGAGGCCGGTTCCTGGACGTAGTCCGACGAAGGCTCGGGGGGGTTCGTCCAGGCCCTGCGCATCTCGGCGATGCCTTCGTCCATGAGCGCGCCCCGCCGGTGGAAGTCGATCCCGGCTCGGGCGTATTCGCCTTCGTGGATGCCCACGCCCACGCCCAGGACGAAGCGGCCATCGGAGAGGAGCTGGAGGGCCGTGGCCTGTTTGGCCACGGCGGCAGGGCGCCGGAGGGGGAGCTGGAGGACACAGGTGCCCAGGGTGGCCGAGCTGGTCGCCCCTGCGGCGACGGCCAGCGTCGTCAAAGACTCGCCCATGGGGTGGGGCCAGAAGAGATGATCGACGGCCCAGAGTGAATCCGCCCCGGTCGCCTCGGCTCGGCGCCACAGCTCGGCGACCTCGGCGGCCACGCCAGTCGTACCAACGGTACTACCGCCGGAAGCAACGAGTTCTCCCTGCGTGGTGGGGGGGAGGATCAGCCCGAGCTTCGGAGCGGCCGCTCCACTTCCTACCGGCGTCACACCGACATAGTAGGCCGGTCGCGAGGCGGGCGACTATTCGGTCGTGCCTGGCGCGGCGTGCACCGCACCGTCGGCGGCGAGGCCAGGGGCGTCGATGACCGAGACCGTGCAGCGCGCCTCGCAGATGGCCCGGCCCTCGTCGTCGGTGAGGGCGATGGCCCACACCTGCAAGGTCCGCCCGACCCGGATCGGCGTGGCCGTGGCAATCAGGTGTCCCTCGCGGCAGGGAGCGGAGGTGGCTGGCGTTCAGTTCGATGCCGACGACGCCCTTGCCCGGGCCCGCGGCCAGGGCGGCGCCGAGACTGGCGGCCGACTCGGCCAGCAGTGCGGACACGCCGCCGTGGAGGATGCCGTAGGGCTGGTGCACCCTCCAGTCGACCGGCAGCCGGAGGACGACGCGATCCGGGGTGGTCTCGAGCATCTCGACGCCGAGCAGGCCGTGGATGCCGGCGGCCGGGTCGACCGCGGGCAGGCCGGACCCAGCGGCGGAGGGGGGAGTAGTCACCGCCGGATGATAACGGTGCGCCGGTAGCCTGACCGGGTGCCTGACGTGGTCGACCTGCGCAGTGACACCGTCACCCGCCCGACGCCGGCGATGCGCCGGGCCATGGCCGAGGCCGAGGTGGGCGACGACGACTACGGCGAGGACCCGACCGTGCGGGCGCTCGAGGAGGCCTTCGCCGAGCGGCTGGGCAAGCCGGCCGCCCTCTTCGTTCCGTCCGGCGTCATGGCCAACCAGATCGCGGTGCGGGTGCTGACGGCTCCCGGTACGGCCGTGGTGGCCGGGCGACGCCAGCACCTCGTGTCCTACGAGTACGGCGCGGCCGCCCTGAACTCGGGTGTCCAGTTCATCGGGCTCGACGATCGGGACGGGATGCTCTCGGCCGACGAGGTGCGCTGGGCCAGGCGGGCGGCAGCGCACCACCAACCGGCCGTGTCGCTGGTCAGCATCGAGAACACGCACATGGCGGCGTCGGGTGCGCCCTGGAGCACCGAGGGGATGGCGGCGCTGGTGGAGGCGGCCGGTCCGGTGCCCGTTCACATGGACGGGGCCCGGCTGTTCAATGCCGAGGTGGCGACCGGCGTGCCGGCGGCGCAGTGGGCCTCGGGTGTCACCACCGTGATGTGCTGCCTGTCCAAGGGGCTCTGCGCGCCGGTGGGTTCGGTGCTGGCAGGGGAGGAGGACGTGATGGAGCGGGCACGCCTGGCCCGCAAGCGGCTCGGCGGGGGCATGCGCCAGGCCGGCGTCCTGGCCGCTCCGGGCCTGATCGCCCTGCGCGACATGGTGCAACGCCTGCCCGAGGACCACCGCCGGGCCGCCCGGCTGGCCCAGGCGGTGGCGACCCGCTGGCCCGGGTGCGGCCTCGATCCCGAGTCGGTGCGGACCAACATCGTCACCTTCGACCACCCCGAGCCCGACAAGCTCCTGGCCCATCTCGAGGACCGGGGCGTCCTGGCCCACGCCATCGCCCCCGGGGTCGTGCGCTTCGTCACCCATCACGACGTGGACGACGGGGGGATCGAACGGGCCCTGGCCGCCCTGGCCGACGCACCGGGAGCCGGTGTGCCGTGAAGGTCCGCATCGGCATCAGCGCCGGCGGCGAGAGCCTGGGACCCGAGCACATGATCGCCCTGGCTCAGGCCATCACCGAGACGGGGTTCGACTCGCTCTGGCTCCCCGAGGTCCTCACCCGTCCGGGACCCGATCCGCTGGTCGGGTTGGCCTGGGTCTCGGGCGCCTGCCCGCGGCTCAAGATCGGTACGACCATGCTGCTGCCCGGGCGCAACCTGGTCTGGTTGGCCAAGGCGGTGGCCACGCTCGACCAGCTCTCGGGTGGGCGCTTCCTCCTCACCTTCGTGCCTGGCTTGGCCATCGGGGGCGAGCGCAGCGCCATCGGCCTGTCCACGCCGACCCGGGCCGCCCACATGGAGGACGGTCTGCCGGTGCTGCGCCGGCTGTGGGCCGGTGAGGTGGTCAGCCACGACGGCCCCGCCGGCTCCTTCGAGGCGATCTCGGTCTCGCCCCGGCCGGTGCAGGATCCCTTCGACGTGTGGCTGGGCGGCAACGCGCCGGCGGCGCTCGAGCGGTGCGGCCGCATGGGCGACGGGTGGCTGCCGGCTTTCTGCACGCCCGAAGACGCTGCCGCGGGGAAGGCCGTGATCGACCAGGTCGCCGGAGAGAACGGGCGGGCCATCAGTCCGGAGCACTTCGGGATCAGCCTGGCCTACGTGCCCGAGGGCACCGACCTGGGCGCACTGGCCTCGTCCCCGCTGGCCCGGCGGGCCCGGGGCCGGCCGCTCGAGGACATCGTCCCGGTCGGCCTCGAGGGGCTGCGCGCCATCATCGAGCGCTTCCTCGACGTCGGCTTCTCGAAGTTCGTGGTGCGGCCGATGGCGGCGCCGGACGACGGGTGGCCGGCCGAGCTGGCGCGGCTGGCCGGCGCGGTGGGGGCGTTGCAGACCTGAGCGGCTGAGCCGAGACAGCGGTCCTTTACGCTCCTGCGCATGCCCGAGCGCCCCCTCACCCTCATGGCCGTCCACGCGCATCCTGACGACGAGGCCATCAGCACCGGAGGCGTCCTGGCCCGCTACTCGGACGAGGGCGTGCGCACGGTCCTGGTCACCTGTACGAACGGCGAGCTGGGCGACGCGCCGGGCGGCGTGAAGCCGGACGATCCCCGGCACGACGAGTCAGTGGTGGTGCCGCTGCGCCGAGCCGAGCTCGCAGCGAGCTGTGCGGTCCTCGGCGTGCGCCACCTGGAGCTGCTCGGCTACCACGACTCGGGTATGGACGGTTGGCCGCAGAACGACGCCGAGGGATCCTTCTGGCACATGCCGGTGGAGGAGGGTGGACACCGTCTGGCCGAGCTGATGCGCCGGTACGAGCCCCAGGTGGTGGTGACCTACGACGAGAACGGCTTCTACGGGCACCCCGATCACATTCAGGCCAACCGCATCACCCACGCCGCGCTGGCCGAGTGGGGCGTCCCGACGAAGCTGTACTACACGGCTCTGCCGCGTTCGCGACTGGCCCAGTTCGGGCAAGTGCTGGCTGAGGCGGGTATCGAGGGGCCCGGACCCGAGGTGCAGGAGAACCCCGACTTCGGCACGCCGGACGAGCTGGTCACGACAACGGTGCAGTGCGGTCCGGTGGCGGCGCGGAAGTACGCCTCGCTGGAGGCGCACGCCAGCCAGGGCGACAACATCTTCTTCCTCCAGATGGGCGTCGAGATGTTCTCGAAGCTGATGAGCGAGGAGAGCTTCGTCCGCGTGCTCGATCCCACCGGCGCGCCCGTCCCCGAGGACGATCTCTTCGCCGGCCTCCGGGACTGAAGGCGCCGACGGGCAGGAGGGCCTGAGCCGAGCCCGCGCCCGACCGGGAGAACAGGACGCAGGCTCGGCCCTGGGGAGGTCCCTACGGCGCGGTGCCGGCCGCCGAAGGGCCGGTGCGCGTGCGGGGAGCGGATCCGAAGAGGCAGAAGACGGCCGCTGAGCCAAGCACGCCTGCGCTGGACTGGCCGGGGGCGAAAGCGCAGGTGGCAGGTCTGTCCTCGGTGGGGGGCTGGATGTCCGCAGCGGTCTCGGGCATGCAGGAGATACGGCCCGACTCCGGTCCGAGATTCCGCCCAACGAGAGGGAAATCTCCAGGTCGACACTGTCCGTACACCTGTGGATGAGAGAATCACGCGTGGACTCTGCCGAACTGTCGGACGAGGACCTGCTGGCTGGCATGGCCGTGGGCGAACAGGCCGCGGCGATCGCCCTCGTCCGCCGGTACCAGCGACGGGTCTTCGGGCTGGCCTACTCCATGACGAACGATCCGGGGCTGGCCGAGGACGTGGCGCAGGAGGCCATGACCAGGGTTTGGAAGCACGCCCCGGTGTTCGACCCGCGGCGCGGATCGGTGACGTCGTGGATCCTGACCATCACTCGCAACCTGGCCATTGACGCGCTGCGCATGCGCCGGGCCGTCCCCACCGATCCCGACGACTTCGCTCTCTCGATGCTGGCCAGCAACGAACGCGACCCGGAGGACACGGTCGGACGGGGCGACGCCCGCCGGGTCGTACGGGCCGCGCTGGGCGTGCTGCCCGACGAGCAGCGACGAGCAATCGTGCTTTCTGCGGTCTACGGCCGGACCGCGCTCGAGATCAGCGAGTCCGAGGGCATCCCCCTCGGCACCGCCAAGACGCGGATCCGGACCGCCCTCATCCGGTTGCGCGCCGCCATCGACCAAGCAGAGGGGGTGAACGACGAGCGATGAATGACGATTGTGTGCAGTACGAAGACGATCTGGCCGAGCTGGCGCTCGGCGTGCTGACCGGGCGGGAGCGGGCGCGGACGCTCTCGCACCTGGAGTCCTGCCCGCGCTGTGCCGAGGAGCTCGAGCAGCTGTCCCGGGCGGCCGACGTCGTGGTGGCCCTGGCCCCGGAGGCTGAGCCGCCGCTGGGGTTCGAGACGCGGTTGTTCGAGCGGATGGGCATCCCCCCGGCGCGGGCGACGCGCCGGCATCGTCCTCGCTTCTGGATTCCCGCCACTGTGGCCGCCGCCGTGGTGGCCCTGGCTCTGGCCGCCGGGCTGGGATTCGGGCTGTCGTCGTCGCCGGCCTCGGCCCCGGCCAAGAGCGCGCACGGGGTCCACGACCTGGTCGCGGCGCAGACGGCCGCGCTGATGGAGAACGGCCAGAATGTGGGCCGGGTCGACATTTTCGACGGCGCCAAGCCGTGGATGCAGATGACGCTGCACGACTCGACTGCACGCGGCCTGGTCCGCTGCATGGTGGTGACGGACGACGGACAGGTCCACGTGGTTGGCAGCTTCGTGTCCACTGAAGGGTACGGCGCCTGGTCGGCACCGCTGCACGTGAAGCCGGCGACAGTGCGCACGGCGCAGGTGATGTCGCCCAGCGGGACCGTGATCGCCACGGCCTCGCTGGGCTGACACCAGCGTTTCGTCCTAGTAGCGGTACGTGTCCGGCTTGTACGGGCCTTCGACCGGGACCCCGATGTAGTCAGCCTGATCCTGCGTGAGCGTGCTCAACTTCACGCCCAGCGCGCCGAGGTGCAGGCGAGCCACCTTCTCGTCGAGGTGCTTGGGCAGGACGTAGACGTCGTTCACGTACTGACCGGTCTGGGTGAACAGTTCGATCTGCGCCATCGTCTGGTTGGTGAACGAGTTGGACATCACGAAGCTCGGGTGCCCGGTCGCGTTGCCCAGGTTCAGCAGCCGACCCTCGGACAACACGATGATGGCGTGACCGTCCGGGAAGATCCACTTGTCCACCTGGGGCTTGATGTTCACGCGCTCGATGCCCGGCGTGCTGGTCAGCCCGGCCATGTCGATCTCGTTGTCGAAGTGACCGATGTTGCCCACGATGGCCTGGTGCTTCATGCCGGCCATGTGCTTCGCCCTGATGATGTCGCGGTTGCCCGTCGTGGTGATGATGATGTCCGCCTCGGGGAGGATGTCCTCCAGGGTGGTGACCTGGAATCCCTCCATGGCCGCCTGGAGGGCGCAGATGGGGTCGACCTCGGTCACCACCACTCGGGCACCCTGCCCGGCCAGGGACTGGGCGCAACCCTTTCCGACGTCTCCGTAGCCGCAGACCACCGCGACCTTGCCGCCGATGAGCACGTCGGTGGCCCGGTTGATGCCGTCGATGAGCGAGTGGCGACAGCCGTACTTGTTGTCGAACTTGGACTTCGTCACCGAGTCGTTGACGTTGATGGCCGGGAAGAGGAGCTCCCCCTTCTTGGCCATCTCGACCAGCCGGTGCACCCCGGTGGTCGTCTCCTCGGTCACGCCCAAGATGCCGTTAGCCATGGACGTCCAGCGTCCTGCGTCCTCGGCGAGGCTGCGCCCGAGAAGGCCGAGCACGAAGGCGAACTCCTCGGAGTCGGCGGTGGACGGGTCCGGGACAGCGCCGGCCTTCTCGAATTCGACACCCTTGTGGACGAGCAGGGTGGCGTCACCGCCGTCGTCGAGGATCATGTTGGGACCGGCCTCGCCGGGCCAGCGCAGGGCCTGGTCGGTGCACCACCAGTACTCCTCGAGCGTCTCGCCCTTCCAGGCGAACACGGGAACGCCCTTGGGGTCGTCGACGGTCCCTTCTGGTCCAACGGCCACGGCAGCCGCCGCGTGGTCCTGGGTCGAGAAGATGTTGCAGCTGGCCCAGCGCACCTGGGCACCCAGCGCGGTCAGCGTCTCGATGAGAACGGCCGTCTGGACGGTCATGTGCAGGGATCCGGTCACTCGGGCGCCGGCCAGGGGCTGGCTGGCGCCGAACTCTGCCCGCATGGCCATGAGGCCGGGCATCTCGTGCTCGGCCAGATCGATCTCCTTGCGGCCGAATTCGGCCAGGGAAAGGTCGGCCACCTTGAAGGGCAGGGGGTTGGTGGGATTGGTCACTACGTCTCCTTGTTGTCACGCGGCGGACGCGCAGGCCTGAGCGGGCCGGACGGCGAAGGCGCAACGCACGTGCTCCGACCTCTGTCGGAGGCCGCGGTCCCGGCTCAAAGACTACGCGTCCGCCCGGGCGGCGGGCATACACCCATGAACTGGGCCTCACGGATTCCTCACAGTTGCTCCGTACCGTGCGTGTGAGCAGGAGAAGGAGGAACCGCCGTGCGGGACATGGTGATGCAGATGTCGGGGTCGAACGGGATCCTCTCGGTGCCGGACGAGCACCTGCCGGGACTGATCGTCCTGATCCTGATCGGCCCCCTGGTGTGGCTGGCCATGTCCGGACTGCAGACCCTGGCGGGGCACGAGGTGCCGTGGGCACGCCGGGCCCAGGCCCGACTGGACGCCATCGGCTTCGTCGGCCGGTTCGCTCTCTTCGGCTGCCTGGTGGGCGCCCTGGTCCACGCGGCAATCGTGCCCACCCACTGGGGCGACGAGCGAGTGACGGCCGTCCTCTTCATTGTCGACACAGCAGGGTTCGCCCTGGCCTTCTGGTGGACCTTCATGGCGAGGACGGCCTGGCGCCTGGTGGCTGCCGCCATGCTCGGGGGGACAGCGTGCGTCTACGCGCTCTACATCCTCAAGGGGTGGGAGACCATGGACCCGGTGGGGCTTCTGACCACGACCATCGAGGCGGCGGCGGCCCTGGTCGCGCTGTCTCCCGTCGTGTCCTCCGCCCGGGCCTACGGCGTGGCGCTCGCCGCAGCGGCGGTGGCCATGTTCTCGCTGCTCGGGACCAACGTGCTGGCCAGCGCGTCCGCGGCGCCGGCGGCCAGCGCGCCAGCAGCAGCGCCGTCCGCGGGCACGACGGGTTCGTCGAGCCGGGGTATGGCGGGCATGTCGATGCCGGCGGCATCGGCCAAGGCGACGCCGCTGTCCTTGGCCACGACCTCACCGGCCGGCAACATCGAGTGGCCCGACGACATGGCCTCCGTGATGACCGGCATGAAGATGGAGGAACCGGGCTGCACCGCGCAACCCACTGCCGGCCAGCAGCAGGCGGCGGTGCGCCTGGTCGACCAGACCGTGGCGGCGGCCGAGCAGTACACCAGCCTGGCCGCGGCCAAGGCGGCCGGGTACGAGCCGGTGACGCCGACGGGCCAGCGCATCGTCCACTACATCAACCCGTCGATCTACCGCTCGGGTGACGTGCTCGACCCGGCAGCGATTCCGTCGCTCGTCTACGTCAACACGGCGCACGGCGCGGTGTTGTCGGCCGCCATGTACCTGGTCCCCAAGGGCTCGACGCCGCCCCAGCCGGGTGGGTGCCTGACCCAGTGGCACATTCACACCGACCTGTGCTTCAGCAATGACCATGTGGTGGGCACCGATAGCCAGGGGTCGTGCCCGAGCGGGAGTGTCAACCAGGTCACCCAGCCGATGATGCACGTGTGGATGACGCCGGTGGACGGCGGCCCGCTGGCCCCGGACCCGTCGGCCCGGTCCGAGGTAGAGGGCGCGCTGAAGATGCCGGCGCTCGGTACGCCCAACGCAACGGCCTGACGGGCTGAGTGGACTCGGAGGTCCTCTTCGGGATCCGGGCCGTCCTGGCGAGCCACCGGCGTGCTCCGGCCGGGGACCTACGATGGCGCCTGCGGCCAGTCCCATGTAGTACGTCGTCCGCCCGGCGGGCGATGTGCCAACTGGCCCCCGTAGCTCAGGGGATAGAGCATCGGTTTCCTAAACCGTGTGCGAAGGTTCGAATCCTTCCGGGGGCGCCGAAGAAACCGCAGGTGAATGGCTAGATCAGCCTCACTTCATACACAACAAAGAACCTCGTGGGAATCCCTTGGGAATCCCTGGTCATGCGGGGTCATCTCGAGGACCGCGGCCAGAACGTCTGGCGCGCCAAGGTCTACGCCGGTCGCCAGGGCGATGGTCGCCGCCTGTACGTCACGCACACGTTCCACGGGAACAAGCGATTCGCAGAGGGGAAGC
Source organism: uncultured Acidimicrobiaceae bacterium (assembly GCA_963840435.1). GTDB lineage: Bacteria > Actinomycetota > Acidimicrobiia > Acidimicrobiales > RAAP-2 > Bog-473. The sequence goes on from CAWIYY010000012.1 coordinate 647,565, forward strand.
TGGCAGAGCTTCTGCTCGAGGTGGGTCACACCGACGAGGTGGCGACCGACGGCACCCTGGCGGACCTCGTCCAGCAGTGGCGACCCATCGCCGAGGTCAACCTCTCTCCCACCATCCTGCACGAATACGACCGTCTGCTCGAGAAGCGCATCCTGCCCAGGTTTGGTCGGACCAAGGTCAGATCGATCCGGGCCGCTGACATCGATGCCTTCTACGCCGACCTCCAGCGGCGCGGGAGGTCCGACGGAGGTCCGATCGGGGCGCAGAGCATTCACCACATCCACGCCGTCCTCAGGAGGCTGCTGAACCAAGCGGTGCGTTGGGGCTGGATCCACCAGCCCGGTGACCCGAGCGACCCCACCTCGGGTGCGTCGTCATGAGCTGACGATTCCCAAGCCAGAGGTGGTTGCCAAGCTGATTGAGGTGGCGGATGAGAAGGACTGCGACTTCGCTTCGTTCCTACGCCTCGCCGTGGTTACGGGTGCCCGCCGGGGTGAGCTCTGTGCGCTCCGCTGGACCGATATCGATTCGAAGACGGCCACGGTCCTTATTGCTCGATCCTTGGTCGGCGAGCGCAATGACGAGCTGGCCGAGAAGAGCACCAAGACCCACGCCAGCCGGCGGATCTCATTGGACAAAGCGACCCTCAACAATCTCGAATCGCAACGCCACCGGAGCGAGGAGCGGGCTCGGGCAGTCGGTACCAAGCTTCCTGCCAAGGCCTACGTCTTTTCCGACGCCGTAGACGGCAGTGTTCCCTGGCGCCCGAACCGGGTCACTCACAGATTCATCCATCTCTGTGACGACAATGGTGTCGTGAGCGTCAGGCTCCACGAGCTGCGCCACTTTGCTGCTACCCGACTTCTCGCCGCAGGCGTACCCGTGAACACGGTCGCCGGTCGGCTCGGCCATGCGAACGTCGCCAGGACTCTGAACGTCTACGGCCACTTCCTCGAGTCCTCGGATGAATCCGCCGCGCAGGTGCTCGGCTCGCTGGTCGACGGGTCGCAGCGTCGAGCGAAAGTCACAAGGGCTCGGAAGTAGGGCTAGAGGGGTTCAGCTGCGAGGACTCATGTCTGGCCGTACGGGCCTTTCGCGAGACGAGTCCGCTTCTCCCGCGCGGCGTGCTACCTGCCGGTATTCAGCCCTCAGAGAGGCGGGGTAGTTCCGCAGCGCGATGCCGCACACGACGCCACCAAGAAGTCCTCCAACGCGGGCCTGCCACTCTGCATTCCCCGGGAAATCAGGTCCAAGGTCACCGTGTAGAGCAACCGTCTACTTGGTTCCACGCAATTGATTGCCAAAAATGGATTGCCAAAACTCGTCCCGGCAAGTCAAGAGCGTCTTGGAATTCACCAGTCCTGCTGTCAATCCCGCTACCTCGACTGGCAACCAACGTCGGCGGTGATGCTGGTGCTCCTTGGCGAGAACCCCGGTTCTGTTTAGACTGTTGGGAGACGGTGCGAATCCGTGCTGTGCGGTGACAGTCCGCAAATTTCGCCGCTGGCGGAACGATCCGGTGCAACTCCGGGACCATCGGTGACAGTCCGCCAACGACGGGGCTTTGGTGCCCCGGTTGAGCGAACTGGAGGACTGTCATGTTCAATGGCCGTATCAGCGAGATTGGCGCTCTACTTGAGACCGGCCGACGGCTCGTGGTGAAGGCTCCTAAGACGGCAGGACGCCTGGCGGCGGGCGGCTCCGTGTGCGTCAGTGGAACCTGCCTGTCGGCGGTCGAGATAGGTGAGGACTGGTTCGCCACCGACATGTCGGAGGAGACCGCCCATCGCACCACCCTTGCCGAGCATCCTGCAGGTGCCGGCGTCAACCTCGAACTGCCGCTTCGGATCGGCGATTCCCTGGACGGGCACTTGGTCCAGGGCCATACCGACGCCGTCGGCAAGGTCACCGCGATCGACGACACTGACGGCGGACGACGGATGTGGATCCGTCCCCCGCGGCGTTTCATGGATGAGGTGGTGGCCAAAGGCTCTGTTGCCGTGGACGGCGTGAGCTTGACTGCGGCGGAGCTGCTGCAGGACCGCTTCTCGGTGGCGCTCATACCGATCACCCTGCGCGAGACCACTCTCGGATCGCTCCAGGTGGACGACCGCGTGAATCTGGAGTCCGACCTTTTCGTCAAGTCAGCACGAGAGTTGCACGCGTCGGCGCGCCTCGTGGCGAGCAGGTCATTTGCCGCCCTGCCCTGGGCCGGGGAGCTGCGTGGCGTCGCCGGGGTCGAGAAGACCGCGGCCCAGCTCGCTGCTGGCGGGGCGGTGATCATCCACGACCCTGACCGCGAGGCTGAGGCCGACGTCGTGTTCGCCGGCAAAGGCCTGCGTCCTGAATCCTTTGTGTTCCTGTTGACCCAAGTCTGCGGGCACACGACCGTGCCGTGCGACCGTGAACGCCTCGACCGCCTTGAAATCCCGCCGATGCACGGACCTGGCGACCGTCACGGCACCGCCTACCACGTCGCTGTCGACCTGGCTGCCGGTACGAGTACCGGCGTATCGGCATTCGACCGAGCTGCCACGGTGCGCCGGCTGGTCGACGAGCGTGCTCGCCCCGAGGACTTCCTGCGCCCGGGCCACGTGTTCCCGCTGGGCGGGAGAGCCGGCGGCCTGGCCGAGCGCCGCGGCCACACTGAAGCCTCCCTGGCACTTTGCCGAGCCGCGGGGCTTCCCACGGTGGCGGTCATCTGCGAGGTGATGGCGCCAGATGGCCACATGCTGGTTGAATCGGCCGTGGAGCGCTTCGCTCTGCGCTGGGGTATCCCGATGATCTCGATCGACGAGCTGGCGACTCACCTGTAGGCGAGCGAAATGAGCGCAACCCGAAAGCCGGTGTATGACCAGATCGGCACCGGCTACGCCGGGCGTCGCCGTGTCGACCCTCGCTTGACCGTTCCCCTCCATGCCGCCCTCGGGGACGCCCGACGCGTTCTCAACGTCGGAGCGGGTACTGGCTCCTACGAACCGACTGATCGCGAGGTGGTGGCCCTCGAGCCGTCGTCAGAGATGATCCGCCAGCGGCGGCACGGTCTGGCTCCCGTGGTCCAAGGCCAAGCCGAGTCTTTGCCCTTCGGAACGAAATCCTTCGACGCGGTCATGACGATCCTGAGTGCCCACCACTGGTCGGATCGCCAGGCCGGCTTAGCCGAGCTGCGAAGGGTCGCCCAGCTCCGCGTGGTCTTGACCTTCGATCCCGAGGTGCACAACCAGATGTGGCTGATGGACTACCTGCCTGAAATCCGTGATCTGCGCAGCGCTTCTGGCCTCGCGATCGACGAGGTTCTCTACGGAGTGGGTGGAGGTACGGTCACGACGCTCCCGGTGCCCCATGACTGCCGCGACGGCATGGGCGTGGCCTTCTGGCGCCGTCCCGAGGCCTACCTCGATCCCGAGGTCCGCTTGGGTAGCTCGTCACTTCGCGAACTCGATCCGAGCGTCCTGGCACGGGGACTGGCCCGACTCGACCGAGACCTTCGGAACGGAACCTGGGCCCGACAGTACGACCACCTCCTGGGACTCGACGAGTTTGACTGCGGCCTGCGGCTCGTCGTGGGTCAGGGCCCGTAGGACGATGATCCGCGCCATCTATCGCTGGCGGGTCAGTCCTGCGCGCCAAGACAGCTTCGTGTCCTGGTGGCATGAAGGCACCGTCCGGATCCGGTCAGCCAAACCCGGAGCGAGAGGAAGCACGCTTCTCGGGCCGGACTCAGATCGGGACCTCTATGTAGCCATCGCTCGATGGGAATCCAGCGAAGCGCTCACCGCCTTCTGGGACGATCCCGGTGGAGTCCAGTTCGAGGCCGCCGAACTTGTCTCAGTCGAGATCCTCCAAGAGATCGATCACTTGACCGTCGAAGAAATCTGATCGTCACCGCATGCTCGCTAGAGCCAGAGTGCCAACCCGTCAAACATGTCCGTCCGCCATCCACCGCGCTTCGACTATCCGTTGATTGAGAGCCCTCGATGATTGCGTACTCGGAGGCCCTCTCTGATGCCGAGCCTGCCCCGCGATGCCGCTGTGCCGAGCCGTTCCTCTCGCGGAGTTCTCGGCCAGAATGGTCCTCGTGGGCAACGAGGTCGAACTTCGCCGCCCGGGGGCTGTCTTGGTCGACCTCGATGGCACCCTCCTGGACCACGGAGGCCAGGCGGCGGTCGTCGAGGAAGTGTGCGCTTCGGTCTCCAGGGCATACCTGGGACTGGATCCGCGTGAGTTGCTGGAGGCCAATGCCCGGGCCTGGACCGCGCTGTGGCGAAAGGTTGAGCAGTTGTGCTGGCTGGGTCAGATGGATGGCTACGCGGTCAGCAGGGAGGCGTGGCGTCGGGCTCTGGAAGAGTGCGGGTGTACCCAGGATCTGGTGGTCGAGTTTGCCTTCGCCGAGCACCGGCGGCTGGCGTGTGCCGCGTTTCGACCCTACCCGGACGTTCAGGTCTTCCTAGAGCACGCGGCAGCGAGCCGTGTGCCACTGGCCGTGGTCACCAACGGACCATCCGATCTGCAACGCGATAAGTTCAAAGCCCTGGGTGCGGGCGATGTGGTCAAGGCGGTCGTCATCTCGGGAGAGCATGGGGTGGCCAAGCCCGATCCAGCGATCTTTCGGTTGGCCCTCGACGACCTGGGGGTGGATCCAAAGGACGCCTGGTGCGTCGGGGACAGTTTGGCCACTGACGTCGCCGGTGCCCACAGTGCAGGTCTCACGGCTATCTGGTTGAATCGCCCAGGACCCGAGGTTGCATCTTCGGATGTCCCCTCCCGGATCGAAGGGCTGTTTCAGGTGCTCCGCGGGTCCGTCACATCGACTCCGATTGTCGAAAGCAACACTTTCGAAGTGGGGTCTCTGTCTTCGCTCGTCGAGATGCTCGAAGGTCCTGTTGCTTAGTGCCTATCGACATACCCCAGTTCCGGCAGCGAGGATTGACGGAGCCGCTGAATGATCCACCACTCCGGTGAACGGATTGGTCAGCGTGTGAGTGGGTGCCCAGGCCAGGTCTGACTCCAGTATTCCGGCTGACGTCCTGTTGGACTGTCTTGAGTTCGATACGTCGGCCTGGCCCGGTCACCCACTCGACACCACCCGGTCGGACGGAGTGACCTCATAGGAGCTTGCCTCACACAGGCCCATCGCTGTCTTGTCCGTCGTTCCGCTCGGTGCGGTGTCATCCCAAACCCAATCCAACGAAGGGATGACAGTGACCAATTTGGCACGGAGCATCACCGGCGGGGTCGATACGCACCTCGACGTCCATGTAGCTGCGGCTTTGGACGAGCGGGGAACGCTGCTCGGCACAGAGAGCTTCGCCACGACTCAAGGCAGCTATAAGAAACTGCTGGGCTGGCTGAGCGACTTCGGCAGTGTCGAGTTGGTCGGCGTCGAGGGGACCGGGTCCTATGGCGCCGGGCTGACCCGCTACCTCCAGGGCGAGCGGGTTGGCGTCGTCGCAGTCTCCTTGACCAATGCCCTCAACGAACGTATTCAAAATCACCTGGATGAAGACCCGTTTCCCGGCCAATCCACTCCCGACTAACGCGCTTCATCATCGACGAGCGTCCGCCCCGCGGGGCCGGTGCACTGGCGCAGTGGGCACGCGTCGTTGTGTTTCGGCCATCACGTGTCCGCCCGCTGGATCGCTCTCCCCAAATGAATACGACAGTCAGTGGCAGTGACCCCGGAGAACGACTCTCTCGGATCGCTGCCCAGCGATACCGACCGGAGCAGGACAGGAGGGTCGGGATGAGACGCAAGCATCGGGACCAGTCTCAAGATGTTCGGCTCCATCCATTCGCCGTGGTTTTCGAAGCCGACGACGGACTTGGCCTTGGTTACAGTCGAGGACGCGGTCTCGCATCGATCGGCTGGTGTTCATGGGCACCAACCTGGAATCGCGTATGCCTTTGACCAGTACCTATACGCCTGGTACGAACCAACTAGACGTGCTCGGCCACTCTCTCAAGGTGGATCGGTTCGTCCAGGAGATGTCCCTCGATCCACTCGGCGACCTCACGGGCTGGCTCCTCGAGAGGCAACGCGACGTATCAATGCGATCCGCGATGGTGGCGGCGAACGCCCTTCCCGTGGCCTCCTTGGGAGGGTGTTCGCGCCATGTTCACCGGTGTCGCGGTCGGTACGGAGGGGCGTCCTCAGTAGCCGGAGGGCTGGTTGAAGATGACGGCGAGGCTGACAATCTTGTTGTCCCGGACGCTGAAGTAGCTGGACATGATCAATTCGTCGGGCAGGTTGGATTTGTCGTAGGTGCCGTCGAAGCGTGCCCGCACGATGATGTCGCCGTAATGGTCGATGACCTCGCGCACCTCCATGCTCACGCGGTCACCGACGAACTCCTTGCTGATGAACCGGCGAATAGCCCCGACACCCTTGATCTCGCGGCGGTTGTCGTTCACGTAGGCGTCCTCGGCGAAGGTCGCCACGATGGCGTCGGTGTCAAAGGCGTTCACCGCGGCGATGTAGTCGGCGACGACGCCGGTCAGCTGGTTGGTCATGTTGTTCGGCTCCTCTGTCTCGCTCCGCCGGTCGGACGGCTGGGTAGAGGTTCAGCCGTGCCCTCGTGGGAGGGTCAAGAGCCTTCTTGGCGCTTGTATCTCCCCTAGGGGGAGGTTTCATACTGGGGTCATGCGCCCGTCGCTCGCTATCGGTGACTTCTCACGTGCCACCCACCTCAGCGTGAAGATGCTCCGTCACTACCACCACATCGGCCTATTGGAGCCGGCCGACGTCGACCCCGACACCGGTCATCGCCGCTACACCACCGAGCAGATCCCCACGGCCCAGGTCATCCGGCGCTTTCGAGCCCTCGAGATGCCGCTCGAGGAGATCCAGACCGTCATCGCCGCATCCGATCTCGACACCCGCAACGACTTGATCGCCGCCCATCTGGACCGACTCGAAGAGAAACTCACCAAGACCCAAGAGGCCGCAGCTTCGCTGCGGAATCTCCTCCAACCGCCTTCAGGTTCAATGCCGGCCAAAGTCGAACACCGCCGCGTCGGCGCGGTGCCGGCCGCTGCCGTGTCCGAGGTCATCGACGTCGAGGACGCCCTGTCCTGGTTCAAAGGGGCGCTTGGGGAGCTCTATGCCACCCTGGCCGCGCAGAGTCTCCCGATCGCGGGACCTGGAGGCGGCATCTACTCCAACGACCTGTTCTCCCACGAGCGTGGCCTGGCAACGATCTTCGTCCCGTACTTGGGCACGGTACGACAACTAGGGCGCGTGACCTCGCTGGTCGTTCCGGCCGTCGAGCTAGCCACGACCGTGCACGACGGACCTCACACCGACATCGACCGGGCCTACGGCGCGCTCGCCACCTATGTCACCAAGCACGCGCTCGCCATCGATGGACCGATCCGCGAGTACTACCTGGTCGGACAACGCGAGACCAGCGACGAGTCGGAGTGGCGCACCGAGATCGGGTGGCCAATCTTCCAGACTGGGCGAAGCGCAGGCCCCGCCCACTGATGCGGGCACTCGTGGCGCGACGGTGTGACGTGACCACCTACCGAAAGTGCGCCGCATCCCGGAACGCTGGCCGACACATCGTGGATGTCGTGCGGCTGAACTGGGCCGACGCCTCGGTCCCAACTGTCCGAAGTAGTGAGACGGCGGCAATCCCCCCGCCACCATTGAAAGGCTGGTTGGTGCGCCTCGCGCATAGGGCACACGCGGCTGACCAGCGATTTCGCGTTCGGCCCGAGGAAGATCGGGGTTTCTCGGGGCTTTTTGTCGGGACCTACTCACCGGTGCCCTGTGCAGCCCCATCTAAGGTGGCGGTGTGCACGCGGCCCGCAGGCTGCAGCTTCGAACGTGATCCTCGGGTAGGTGCATATGCATGGGGCTGCATAGGGCGCGCCCCACTCACACGCCCTACTCAATCTCAACCAGGAGCGTTCTCACGCTCGCAACGGCCAAGTCCAAGGTTCGAGTTTCGGTGAGTGATCCATTCAGCAGCACGGGCGAGTGGGTGTCCACGTCGTGTCGCAGGGTGGCACCCATCCCGGCAATGTACTGGGACATTCCCGCCTGTCTCAGAGAAATGGCCTCCGCCTAGTCTGGCTCTGTGTCCACGCCCCCGACGCTTTACGAATGGGCCGGAGGAAGTGGCGCATTCTCCCGGATGATCAACGCCTTCTACAACCGAGTCGAGCACGACGACTTGCTGTCCCCCTTTTTCCCCGGCGGTGTTCACGAGGACCACCGTCGTCACGTGGCCGCCTGGTGGGGCGAGGTATTCGGAGGTCCCGCTCTATACACCGAGGACCTGGGTGGCTACGAGAGGATGCTGAGCAAGCACCTGAACCTTGGGATCACCGAAGAGCAGAGATTCCGATTCGCCACGCTCATGCACTTGGCTGCCGACGACGCCGGGATGCCCGATGATCCCGAGTTCCGATCAGCACTCGTTGCCTACCTTGAGTGGGGTACCCGTATTGCCCTTGGAAACTCACAGCAGGGTGCCGTGGTGACGGAGCACGCGCCGGTCCCCAATTGGGGCTGGGGAGAGGCACCTCCTTACCAGCCATAGCCGTCAACGGGCGATAGGAGACACTCACCTCCTGCTTCGGTCATCTCCCAACAGGTCACGGCCCAATGCAGGTAGCCAAGTGGAACGTGGCTGCGATCTCACCGGTGTATCCGTTGATGTTGAATTCTGGGTCCAGCGCGAGACGGGGAGACGCCGCCTCGATGGCGGCACGGACCGCGATTGCCATGGCGTGCGGGTCGAAGTCGGAGCGCAGCTCTCCGACAGTTTGGAATCGGGACAGGAGGTGCTCTAGGGCACCGACTGCGTCGACCACGTCCGTGTCGTCATAGAAGATGCGTTGACCGTCCCCGCTGCGTGCGATCTCGATCATGGCGATGACGTTGTTGCGATGGTCCCTCATGAAGCCAAGGTTCGATTCGATGTATGCCTGCAGCATTGCTGGGCCACTCGACTCGGCCAGGATCCGAGGACGGATATATGCCTTGGCCTCTTCGGCCGCTTCGTGGACGACCTGCCTGATCAGGTCGTCCTTGCCGGAGAAGTGGTAGCTGATCAGGCCCCGACTTATCCCTAATCTCTTCGCGATCCGTGCGAAGGACGCTTCCCCGTAGCCGACCTCGGCAATCGTGTCGATGGCGGCTCTCACTATCTGCGCTCGTCGGGCGGACTCGATGAACGTTCGCTCCGAGCTAGCCACTGCGCTTCCTGACGCCATGACCAATAAATTAGCCAGTTGACCAGTCACCGGGTAACATTTCGACTCATAAGCCCATCGAGCAGGCGTTCTATGTGCTCGCCCCGCGCTTGGAGCCTTTAGAACAGGAGGAAATCAATCGTGGCTGCCACGCTGAAGCTGACCCACAAGGCCATCGGAGCGGAGGTTCGTCGGGACCCCTATGACGTCTTCGTCGACGGTGATCGGGTCGGGTCAGTCGAGATGAACGACACGCTCGAGATAGCACTCAAAACTGGTCGTCATACGGTGCAGGTCCGAGATGGCCGAAAGTCGAGTGGAACTCGAACCTTCGATGCCGCCGAAGGGGAAGTCGTCACTTTCAGGTGCACTGGAAAGCGATTCTTGCCGATCTTTCTCGCCTCATTCTTCGTTCCTAGCCTGGCCCTGGCAGTGACACGCGTTTAGCGGATGGGGCCTGAGGTGTGAATGATCCACAAGCAAACTGGGGGCACTCGGATGCCGCTCCTTATTGAGATACTCCGCCAGCGTGATCAATTGCGCTGGGAACCTCGCCGGAGCCAAGAGCTTGGCCAGCGCTTATGGGAGCAGTCCAGGAGAGCCACGGGGGGAGGAGAGGTTCTGGCAAGGTCGGCCGAGCAAGCCTGGACGCTCATGCGGCAGCTTGTCGATGAGCACAGTCGCCATGGTGACCTTGCAGCAGCACTTGGCCTCAGCCTCCGGGCCGGACGGGGCAAGGTTCTGTTTCAACTACGCACCGGGCCATTGACGCACAGCCAGCTCGCCGAGCTCAACCAGACGAGGGGCCCATACGTCTCGCTCATCGTTGACAAGCTCGAGGAACATGGGCTTGTTTCAACGTGGTCCTCATTCCGACGACCGTCGCGGCAAGCTCGTCTCCCTCACTCCACGCGGTGGCGACGCCGTCGCCACCGCCGAAGCCATCCTGTACCGCCCACCCGCTGCAATATCTGTACTCACAGAGGAAGAACTAAATCATTTGATCGACTAAGTGCAACGCGTCGTCGACTCTGACGATTCGGAGACTTGAAGGAGGACCAAACCGGCTGCGTGGTTCCTTCCCCGCCTCACTATTGCGACATTGCGTGTGGAGCGCGGCGGATAGTAGAGCGATCTACTACAGCGACGGATTCGATGGACGGAGTGGAAACTGGGTAGACGGAACCGCACCCTGGAAGACCCGCAGGGCCTAAACGAACGGAAATCACCACCTTGCCAAGGTGACGGTCCACTATGTCCTGGTTTGACGGGCTTGGGGGTGCTCTTGGGAATCCCTTGGGAATCAAACGCTGCAATCTGAACGGATCGGGACATACGGTATGGACCCCGCCTCCGTCCTGAGCAGCCATAACGCGAAGCCACCAGTCTGCCTGGATCGGCTCAATCAGATTCCTAAACCGTGTGCGAAGGTTCGAATCATCCTTCCGGGGGCGCCAAATGGCCTAGACCACAGGTGAGTGGCTAGATGGGCCTCACTTCATACACAACAGAGAACCTCGTGGGAATCCCTCGGGGATCCCATTTTTCTCAAGAGGGTTCGATGCTGCCGGTTCGGGGGCGCATCGCAAATGGGAACCGTGAGTGAGTCCGCTAGCGAACCTTCCCGCTTTTCTCATCCGTTCGACTCGGAAGCCCCCTGGAACCGCTCCGCAGAGGTACCACGCCATCCGTCCTGAGTCCGTTAATGGCGTTCTCGGCGTGCCGGGAGTGGCGTCCGTCGGGAACCGAGATTCGCCTGCCGGACATAGTGAGTGTGTGGGACCCGAGGATTCGTCTGACTCCGAACTCTGGCAGATGGTCGCCCGACACGATGGCCAAGCCTTCGGACAGCTGTTCGATCGGCACGCTCGAGCGGTGTACAACCACTGCTTCCGACGTTCCGCCGAATGGTCGATCGCCGAGGACCTCACCAGCGTCGTGTTCCTCGAAGCATGGCGCAGACGCCGAGATTGGCAGCTTTCGGGGGACTCGATCCTTCCTTGGCTTCTCGGGATCGCAAACAACTGTCTCAGGAACGCCGAGCGTTCCCGTCGGCGTTATCGCCGGCTCTTGGCGAGGCTTCCAAAGGTCATGGATCAGCCTCCAGCAGACCTCGAAATCGAACAACGCATCGAAGACGAGCAAGCTATGCGTCAGATCCTCGCTGATCTCCAACAACTCCGTCGTGAAGAACAAGAGGTGATCGCCTTTTGTGATTGGGATGGCCTCTCGACCGCTGAGGTGAGTGTCGCCCTGGGAATCCCGGTGGGAACTGTGAAGTCGCGGCTCTCGAGAGCACGGGCGCAACTACGGGAGGCACAGCACACCGTTCTCGATGCTCCAGAGCGCACACCCGCGAAGCCAGGGGAGGTCACAGGCGAATGATGGAGATCCAACTTCCAGAGGAGAGGTCGCTTCCGGTTGGACGCCATGCTGCGGCGCGTTGTCAGTTGGAAGGTTATGCAACGAGCTGGCGAGAGCGACTTGGCCGCCGTTGGCACCACCTAGGAATTGTTATAGGCCTGGGGATCGGTCTCTCCGTCGCTGGCGGAGCAGCTGCTGGCACGATCTACCTCACGAAAGGGCCGATTCCCATGGTCAACGGTCAACCCAACATCGAGAGGGCGCCTGACTTCATCCGCATCGCGTCGGGCGGTGTGACGGGATACGTGCCCCGCGTCTACATCCTCCCGCCTGAGCCGGACAAACCAGTGACTGCACTACTGGGATCCATTGCGCCTGTCTACGGCCCCGACCTCAAGACCGTGATCGGGCACATGTACCCCGGCGTTGGCTTTGTCCCTCTCGGCAAGAGTCCAGCCGATGAACCGTGCCTACCGAGTTCGGTAACAGAGAACGGTACGACCAGCACGATCCCTTGTCCGAGCGTGACCGAGACGGTCCCGGACGTGGTCGGGTGGTCAACGCCAACCGCCATGGCTGCCATGTCGAAGACGGGCCTCTCGGCACTGCCCGAAAACGCCCACTCACCAACGGTTCCTGCTGGTCACGTCATTCGGACCTCACTCGGTCCAGGTTCCAGAGTTCCGGCTCGGTCGCAGATCTTCGTATTCAACTCACTTGGTCCGTGAGGCCCCTAGAACGACGAAACACCTTGCCGTAACGAAGATATAGATCTACTATCACTAGGACCATGATCGAAGTCAAGATCGACCGTCCCAAGCCGCCTGCGGCTGCATGGCATCGCACAAGTGAGTCCTCCGTCATCCCGACCAAAGACGAAACGGCTCGTCATCTCAACCGTCCGATGAACTCGGTCGCGAGCCGCTTGGGCGTTACCACCAATGTGGGGCTCTAGGTCCATGCTCTTGGTGCAGATCGACTCGCTATGACCCTCACCCACGAGGCCCCGAGCCAAGCAGCTCTGCGTGACCCTGAGGCTCTCTTCCCCGAGGCCCGGCGGAGGCGGCGAAGGCGCGTCACCAAAGGTGCGATCCTCGCTGTGGTCGCTGTCGCGACAGCGGGTCTCTTCTATGAGACGGGAGGACGAGGCGGGCCACCAAAGGGCCCCCCGCCTTCTGCGGTCAATGGACAGCCGGGCGGTGAAACGTCGCCCGCAAACGGGCCAGGCATCTCGACAGGGCCGTCCACGCCGAAGGGTTTCCCGGGCGGCGGGTCTCTTCCGGCAGGAGCCCAGGTCACTTCTGTCGCCCGGTTCCACGGCTACCGCGTGGCCGCAGGCGAAGTCCTTTCAAGCAGCCCGGCGAGCCCCTCATCTTGCTCGACGTCGGGTTGCAATCCGATGGTCTGGACCTCGACCAATGGGAAGCAGTGGACCGCGACGTGGGGAAGTGCCCCCAGTGGAAGTATTCCGGGCGAGCAACTGGTGGTCGCTCCAACCGTGTTGCTGCTCTTCAACGACGACGAAGGGACGAGGCTGTGGCGCTCGACGAATGCCACGAGTTGGGAGCCAGTCGTACTTCCGTCTGACATGGCTGCCCTCGGCGTGAGGGGAGCCATGTGGGGCCACGGCCGCTACGTCGTCATTCTCAATAACAAGTACACCGGTGGTCTCAATACTGACTACGGGGAGAGCGACGCAATCTGGACGTCGAAAAACGGGATGGCGTGGACCCGCGTTCCTATTGCTGGTACTCGTCTTACCTTTGCCTCGCTGAAAGTCGACGCCACAGGGTTTACGGTCCGAGGCACGGAAGACGGTTCCCCGACTCAGTGGATGTCGCCTAGCGGTGTTGCGTGGATAAGCAGGGAATCGCACATAGCGCCTTAGTCCCTGCCCAGTTGACTGAGACAGGTTTCCTGGAACTGGAAATGCTCCGACCGGGGTTAGGTTCTGTTGGCGGCCAAGCCGCAGTGCTCCTTCTCCGGCAAGGATTCCAATGCCGTTCCGCGCCAAATCGCTTGTCTGGGCGTCTACGTCTATGAGCGTGCGGGGGCTAGTGCACCGACATGTTCTGGGATGATGTCGACTTACCGGGGCTCTCTCGACCGAGCAGTGAGCACGAACCTTGTCCCTACCCGCCGCCTCGGGCATGGTGTACCACGGGTTCAAATGTTCGAAATTAGGTGTGTGGTCGAGTCCCTCGGACATGGCGCCGACGGGACAACATTTGGCAAGGCTGCGACAGCACCGAGGAAGATCCCTTTACGGCTGGTCGATGCATGCTTCGATTTTATCCTGCGCCCCATTGAGCGGGGTCGACAATTGACAGCCTCGGCTCACGGCAGCACAACCGCGCTGAAGTTGATGTCCTGGTTTTTGTCGGTCAGGAATCGAAACGGCGTAGCTGTCCGCGTCTCCGCGTTCACCATGAAGTGGTTGTCGTTTACGACGCCGTCGGGCGAGCCGACTCCACCGACGACGAGGTGGCTGCTATCTGGGAACCATTCAGCCCAGGCCAGGGCGTCCCCGTTGTTGATCGTTACCCCTGGCACCGCCCGGATTCGACCAGCACCAGTAATTAGCACGAGCCGCGCCGTCGGGCTGAGGTGAAATGGGCCTGGCACGAAGGCCGCCAGCACCCGCCCGTCGGGCGAAAAGCCGCCACCCCACTCGAATCCTTGTCCGAATGGGCTGTACACAGAGCGAGTCGCCAACGTCGACGAATCGGTGATCTCGAGCGGGCAGTTTCGTACCTTTTCGCAACTTGCCGGCGCCCAAGCGATCAGGCTGTTCTCGGCACCCGGCTTCGTGTAGGCACCGATGACCTTCCACACCGCGCCTATGGTGCGCACTCGTCCAGTGCCGGGGCTCCAGAGCGCCAGCGTGCGCGGGTTCCTCAAGATCTGCTCCGGCGCGGACATAACCAGGAAGCCATTCGCCGTTAAGGGATCAGGGTCACCGAGGAGGCTCGAGTCGGAGAGGTACCAGCCGGTCGGGACTCGAAGGTCGCGGCCAATTGGCACGCCGCTCGGTGTGTATTCGACAAGCTCGTTAACGCTGGTCGCAACGTAGACGCGGGAGCCATCGGGGGCGGCGAAGACCTGGCTACCTGGACCTAGCGTCGTCGTCGTCCCGGTTGCCAGATCGAAACGCTGCACCGTCGACTGCGCGATCGGATCGACCGTTTGGAGAGGATTTGGATACTCGGATCGGACCCAGAAGATCCCACCGCCCGCTGCGACCAAGGATGCCGTCGGATCGGCGTCGGTCTGGGCTACGACATGCTCGCCCAGACCACTGAGGTCACCGATGTGGAGCTGGCCTTGGTAGTCGGACCATGCGACCTTCGGGACGGCTCCGCTCGGCCCGGGCGCACGTGCTGGCAGAGAAGGGAGCGCGGGCGAAGATCGATGAACAGGGTCAGACGAGCCGACGACGGTCACGATGACCACGCCGATCACACCTCCAAGCAGCACAAAGGTCGAGATTCCTACTACGAAGCGGCGACGACGGTGCCGCCGCCTGGCTTCCTTGATGATGAGATCAGGGTCAGCGAGAGCGCTGGAGCCATCCGCGCCTGAGTCAGTAACGATCGTCGTCGCGTACTCCAGGACCTTCATGTAAAAGATACTAAGTCAGATAGTATCATCTGTCTATGGCTTCCGACTTCGACCAGCCAATGCCCCTCTACCTGCAAGTGGCTGCGGCGCTGCGTCGTGAAATCGCCGAGGGCGAAGTGAAACCCGGAGAACGACTTCCTCCGGCTCGAGACATGGCCGCAGTCGTGGGCGTCAATCAGAACACGATGTTTCGCGCGCTGCGCCAATTGCGAGATGAAGGCCTCTTGGAGTTTCAACGTGGACGTGGCATCACGGTGACCGGGGACGGACCCGGTCTCGGTGAGGTGGTAGCTCGTTGTCGCGAGCTTCTTGGTTTTTCAAGTCGCCATGGTTACCGCAAGGCGGAGGTGTTAAAGATCATCGAGGGATTGTCTTAGTTTCTGGATGAGTTATTGGATGAAATCGGACTAGCTCTTTTCCCGGTGGTCTGGGTCGATGAACGATTCTGAGAACAGCGAGGAACTTCACGTACATAAGTGCGTCAACGAGGGCGTTCCAACTCACATCCTCTGATTTGACTTGAACGACTCTGCACCCGGAGCAAGCAGGGTGTGGTCGGGCGCACGGCCTCGATGTACCCAGCTTTGTCCGCCGGCACGGATGTAACACCAACAAGAGCCCGGTTCGCGAGGTTCGGCACTGCGAGGCCAGATCTCGGATCTGAGCGCGGGCGACTCAGTCGCTCCCAGCTCTGAGCCGGGTCGCAATCCCCGGGTAGTCGAGAACCAGCCCGTCGTCGTCGACGGTGATCGTCGCCGAGAAACTGCCGTCCAAAGCCTCGTAGCGGATCAGGTTGGTGCCGGCAGCCGTGTATCGCTGCCCATCCGGCTGTACTCGCAGATCGGGCACCGAGACCCACGCCGCAGTCAGCTCCGCCTGGCCGACCCCGGATAGCAGTTCATATCGCAAGATGGGCATGAGATTGGTGACTGGAGAGAGGCCGAGGTCGCAGTCCAGTGCCCCGAGGAGCGCGACCGAGTCGCCTCCTGGTGTCGGGAGATCGGGGTTTCCTTCGGCGTCGACGGTGATCGCCCACGTACCCGCGCCATCGCCACGAAGTGCCAACCTCCGGTTCCATCCTGCTCCTCCGCTGGACACGTCCAGCAAGGTCGTCACAAACCCCGTGCCCGTCTCGAGCACGTAGTCCAGTCGGTATGGAAGAGGAGAGCTGCCGATCGCAACGCCGCGAGCAGTGAGTCGATCCGGCTCGAGAGTGATCTCCGTAAACTCGCATCCAGGCCGTTCGTGCTTCAACCAGACGGCGGCCCGTTTTCTCATACGGTTCGTTTGCTCGAGTGGCCTCGTCGAGCGACTGGCGCCGGGTCCTGACTGGCTCCGTTGTCAAGGAGCTGTTCGACCAGCGGACGAACCGTCAGGGCGGGATGCGAGCCGGGCCGGAGGGTCGCCAACACAAGCACCCCGTCGATGAGCACGAGTATTTGATCGGCCGCCGCGGGGGGATTGGGGTTTCCGAGGTCAGCCAACTCTTTCTCGAACAGGGCATGGAGACGCTCGGTGTAAGTGTGGGTGACCTGGTGCGCCGGATGGTTCGGATCGGTGAGAGAGAGTTCAGCGGAGACATACCGACAGCCCCGGAAACCTGGGGTGGACGTCGTCTGGTCGAGTTGGTCGAAAACAGCGAGGACTCGTTGCCGAGGGTCGCTGCCTCCTGAGTCGAGCGCGGCCCGGTATCGCTCCTCGTCTTTGTGAGCGGATTCGAGCAAAGAAGCGGCGATGAGCTCGTCCTTTCCACCGAAGTGCTGGTACAGGGACCGTCGCGCGACCGAGGCGTCTTCGAGGATCGCATCGACACCGATTCCCACCCCTTTGTCGGCGGTGAGTCGTTGGGCAGATGCCAAAAGGCGTTCGCGGGGCCCAGGGTTGGCGGCGGTGCTCACGGACCTGGATACTACCGGCGCGCTTGACAATAGACCGACCATACGGTCTACTCTGGATGTAGAACGACCAGTCGATCTATCAAGAGGTTATGAAGATGCTCAGCGGCAAGGTTGCAGCGGTCTCGGGGGGAAAGGAAGACAGCGGAGAAGCGACCGCCGCCGACCACGCTGGCTGCGGCAAGGCGTTCGAGTCCAGCCTGGCCGAGCTGGTGTGCCTCCGTGGCCTCATGGTGGCCGTGTCCCGGCTCCTGCCTGGTCGCCATTAAGTGAAGGTCGAATCTCCCACACGACAATGACCGCCAATGGAAGGGATCAGCAATGAACAAAGTGACACTGGATTTCGTGGATCGATACGTTGCACTGTGGAACGAGCCCGACGCCAAGGTGCGGAGGAGGACCATCGAGGAGCTCTGGGCTCCTGACGGCGCCAACTACACCGGGTCGAAGCAAGCCGTCGGGTACGAGGCTCTCGATGTTCGAGTCACGTCTGCCTACGACGCGTATGTCGGATCGGGAAATTTCACCTTCCGCTCCCACCTTCCGCCGGTCGGGCACCACGGCGTGGTCAAGGTCACTTGGGAGATGGTGACTGTTCCCGGGGAAGTCATCGCATCGATCGGCATCGAGTTCCTGGTTCTCGATGTCCAAGGCCGGATCGCCTCAGACCACCAGTTCATTGTCCAGTAGCTCGACCGAGCGGCCGGTGAGGTCAAAGGCCAATCCATAGTCGGTGCGAGTGCTCCAAGGATTGGCCTTCAACGTCCGGGAACATCGATGAGTTTAACTTCTCTCACCATCGATCTCCTCGCGCCTTTTCATCTCAGTCGCGTTCGTAAGGCCCTCCGGACGCGCCGTGATGCGCCAAGGCCGGTGGATCGTAAGAGGCGCGCTGTACTGTGGCGGCGTGCAGGACAAAGCGTCCTTTACTGTCGCGGGACTACGGGTCACCCCAACGCCCTGGGACAAGGAGGGCAATTTCGACCTGCTGGAACGCTTCGCTCGTCAGGCCGTCGATGAGGGTGCGCAATTGGTCGTCACTCCCGAGGGGTTTCTCGAGGGGTATGTCTGGAATGACGAAAATCCTCAGTATTTCTCCAAGGAGCGGTATTTCGAGATAGGCGAATCTGCTGACGGCCTTCTGCTCGGTCGAGTCAGTGCGCTGGCGTCCGAGCTCAATGTCTATCTCGCGGTGGGAGTCGCCGAGCGGCGGGACGAGCGCATGTACAACTCGGTGTTCATCTACTCGCCTGACGGAGTCGAAGTAGGCCGCTACACCAAGACACACACGGCCGGCGACGAGCCGTACAACGCCAAAGGATCCGACTTCCCGTTGGTGGAAACAGCGCTTGGTCGCTGGGGCACGGTGATATGCATGGATCGACAACTGCCCGAGCCATCGCGCATCTTGGCGGTCAAAGGTGCTCAACTCATCCTCGTGCCCGCCTGGGGAATGTACGGCGAAATCAATGACATCATTATGCGTACTCGGGCGTACGAGAACGGTGTCCATGTGCTCTTCGTTCACCCGAAACGTTGTCTCATCATCTCGCCCGACGGCACGATCATTGCTCAAGACAAGGGCAACGGAGACGAAGTCGTGACGGCGCATATGACCTTGACCTCATCGCGCACCCACGGCCCGATACGGAGACGCCGACCTGAGATCTACGGTGAGCTCCTGCTTCGTTCGCCCGGGCAGGATCAAGCGGACAGCGCCGAAGACAGCCCGAGCTGACAGCGGCCGGCCCCAAATGCCTGTCCGATTGCCAAGCAGACGACCGATGTATCTGTGATCAATCGATGCAACACGGAGAATGGGCGCCCTACAGTCCGGTGAGAGACGAGACCGACTCGCCGCAAGATCGAGTTGAACCGCGGGACTATTCCGGCACGTCGCCCGCCGGCATGTTGAGCAGGCTCGCTTCTTCCCGAAACGTCTGCCACATGGTTTGTTCCCATGCGGCGTTCAACTGGCTCTTGATGTGCCCGAGGCGTGCATTGACGTCGCGACTCTCTCCTGATGCAGCCGGACCCTTCGATGGCGCCTCAAGCATCGCCAGCTTCCGAGCCACAGTGGCCGCTACCGTCTCGAGTTGCTCGTCGGGGACGCACCCATTGATCAGCCGCCACTCGTACGCCTTTTGGGCACTCAAGGGCTCACTCAGTAGAGCCATCTCCTTCGCCAGCGGAAGGCTGAGGGACCTCGTCAGTAGCCACGCCGCTCCGCCCTCGAGTGGAAGGCCGATACGAGCGAAGATCTCCCAGAAAGTGGCGTTCTCGGACGCGTAGATGAGATCGCACGAGAGCGCGAGCTGGCATCCCGCCCCGATGGCCGGCCCGTTCACGGCGGCGATGAACGGAGTTTCACTGCGCCAGATCGACTCTAAGAGGCGATACCAGCCATGGAGAATTCCGTCGTCTCGGGCCACGGTCGGAGACCGCCTGCGATCCGGCGGGATCTCCAAACCCTCAGCCTTGAGGTCGGCGCCAGCTGAGAACACCGAACCATTGCCCGTGATCACTGCGACCTTTACCGCCTTGTCCTCGGAGGCATCGCGGATCGCCTCTAAAAGGGCGTCCCGTAGTCCCATTCCCCCAGGACCCTGGCCGCTCGGATAGTGGTCCATTGAATTCCGCCTGTGCGGCCGGTTCAGGCGCAACCATGCCACGCCGTCCACGCTTTCGTAAATCAGACCAGCCTTCGCCCAAGCGTCCATGTTGGTGGCCATGGGACCTCCCTCTCGTTGCCTCTAGGACGGTACCCCAATCGGTCTCAGAGTGGTCCTTGTGCACGTGCGAAGCGCTGCTCCCTCTGCACATCGAATCCCGAGCGACACGATTCGCGATGGCTTTCTCAATCAGTTTTACGACTGCGAGCAATACCCAACGATGTGGTTGAACTCCTCGAGCAGTTGAGCAACGCTCGCCGTGCCCTTGAGGTCGATACATCCGCTGGGTTCTCGCTGCTCGGTCGAGGCTCGTGCAGAGCGAGACCCGGATCCTTGGCCTACCTTGTCACAGAGCTCGGAAGACGGAATCTTGAGCCTCTCGTTGTCGAGTCTCAGCTCGAGGGGTTATGGCCGTCGTGCTCCGTCAGGCGTTAGTCGCTTCCATCCTCGACGACTCTTGCAATTCTCCTGTCGGGCACAAGCCACACGACAGCCACGCCAACGTAGATGGCAATGGCTACCCATGGTTCGAAGATCGCCACAACGACCCCCACCACATACGCAACGGCTGAGATTCGACCCTTGCGGTCGCTGCCAATGGCCCTGGCCAGTTGTGAATCGGCCGGATGCAGTGCGAGAAGCGCACGGGTGAGCAGAAAGTACGCGATGGCCGAGAGAAGCAGCACCAGGCCGTACGCCACGACCGGAGCGGTGTCTCTCGGATGCTCTCCCAACCATCCCGTGGCTGCCGGCGTCAGCGAGAGTGCGAACAGCAGTCCCATGTTTGCCCAAAGGACCCGACCGTCGATGCGTTCAACGACCTGCATCAAATGGTGGTGGTTATTCCAGTAGATGGCTAAAAACGTAAAACTCAATGCGTAGACGAGAAGCTTTGGCACCAATGGCCTCAGATCTCCGAAGCCGTGGCCGGCGGGTGGCCGGAGATTGAGCACCATGATGGTCATCACGATGGCGATTACCGCATCCGTGAATGCCTCGAGCCTCCCTTTTGACACGGCGAGAGCATCGCATAGGTCTCACCGATGATGATGAAGGTATCTTCGGCGAACTACCTCAGGCGAGTACGAGTCAGGGGTTCGATGGGCCCGGCGCGCCAATCGGCCCGAGCTCGTTTTGCTCCCACGGAACCACCTGCGTGCAAATGTGGGGGGATGCATCTGGCCGAGCTCCTCGCCCTACCCGGAGTGAGGGAGGAGTGTGTGCTGCGTTCCAATGTCGGCTTCCTGGCTCTCCATGGGGGGTCGCAGGACCGGGGCACCGACCACATTGCCAGGCGGACGGCCGAGCAGGCCGGGGCCTCCTACTACGCGATCGTGCAGCCATCCGATCTGCGGGTCCACCTGACGTCTCGGCTGCACGATCCGGCCGAGTCGGTCCATATGCGGGCCTTCTTGGCGCATGTCGACGTCGCCATCTCGGTGCATGGCTTCGGGCGCGATGGCTTTGCCCTGTGGATCGATCATGACAGCGGGCTCGTCATCGAACCGTATGGGCCGGTCGTCCGTGGGAGGCAGACCGGACCGTTGCGGGGCATCATCCTGGGAGGATTGAACGCGCAGCTGCTCCACGCCGCGCGCCAGCTGTTCGAAGAGCGTTTCGCGGGCTACCGCGTCGCAGACGAACGGGTCCGGCTTGGATTTCACCCCGAGAACCCCGTCAACCTTCCTCGGGCCCACGGCGTCCAGGTCGAGCTGCCTCCCGGTCTGCGCGGAATAGGCGATTTCGGCGAGATCTTGGTTCCTCGACGCGATGGGGTCGTGAATGAGGTGGTGGCGGCTCTCGTCGAACTGGCGACGTTCGCCACGGAATCGTTGCGTCCGCCGCAGGTCTCGTTGGTCGAATCAGCGGTCGAACCACGACGGGGCGCCGTCCTCAGTGACGCAGGGACGACCGACGGCCATGTTCCGCGAGCTCTTGGACCTGCCGGCACGATTGTCAGGGGACGCACAACGAAGCCGTGACGTTCGCACCTACCGGTTCGGCCGTCCTGAGCGCAATATGCAGTCCGTGCAAGGGAATCAGCAGGACGTCGCCGACTCCTCGATGTACGAAATTCTTGAGGTCCGGAGCGGCGCAACGCTGGCCGAGATCAAATCGGCGTACCGGCGCCTGGCCCCCCAGGTCCACCCCGATCAGGGCGGGAGTAAGGCCTTGTTCCGGCTGGTGCAGGAGGCCTACGTGACCCTCACCGGGAACGTTGTGTGCAGCGATCTCGCCGGCGGCGACTCGGTCGACCTCTCCTGCAGTCAAGGTGTGCCGGCACTGCCCACAGGACCCCGAGTCCGCAACGAGCGGAACAAGTGGGTCAAGGCGTTGCTGGCGCAGGAGCGCGTCGTCGCCCCCCGAATTTGCGTGACCGCCTGACCGCCTGACCGCCTGACCGCCTGGGCCCGATCCTTTGGGCCTCTGTGCAAGCGGGTGATGGAACCCCTGACTTTCCCTTCGTTCGGATTGGCGAAGCGGTGAGTCACAACGCTCGAACAACTGGGTGGCTGACAAAGTTCTCACGGGTGTCGTGGCGCCCGAACGGACCCAGGTGGGCACCGTCGGCGTGAAATCCCAGGTGGGAACGAGGTTGTTCTCTGGTCAAGCACAACCGCCAACGTGCCGAGATCGTCAGTGACTCTGTCGAATCCCGGGGCGGCTAGGCGGTGGATAACAGCGTGAAACAGACTGACGATTGCGTATGCGGAATGCGGACCGCGCCATGAAAGGCGCAGGGAGAGGTCCATGGCACCCAGGAATTCGCATGGTGTTGTTCCTGCTCGTCCTCATACCGTCGATCGCGACCGCCGTTCTCGCCGGTTCTGAAGCCATTTCGAGTTGGCGGTCGCGTGAAGCCGCCCGGACCGTTTCCAGCGACGCGGCGGATCTCTCCAAGGTTGCTGCAGCACGGGCCCAATTCAATTCGCTTGAAGTTCCGATGACCGCTGTGTCCTACGCGGCTCAGCTTGGCGTAGGCGAATCAGCGTTGGACACGCTCTTGAAGCCCAGCGTGCCGTTCGATGTGCAGCTCGCTGACGAGAGCGAGAATCTGGCCCAGTCACCTGTTTTCACGTCCACGCCCGCTCTTCGCAGAGACCTGGCCCAGGCCATCGCGTTGATTCCAAAGATCCAAGCTCGGACGACGACGTTCACCGAAGTCCACGGCTCTCTCACGAAGATGGCCGACGACATAGACGCGCTTTGGTACAGAGACTTCAACCGTCTCCAAGACAACATCGCAACCTGGGGTCCGCCCGGAGTGTTCGAAGTACATGCGGCAGCCCTCTACCAGGCCTACCAAGCGTTTCTGGCCGGTGGCCACGAGATCGAAGGCGGGATCTATGTGCTCGAAGGCACAGGGCCTGCTGATTCCCAACAAGAGCTGATCCAAGCCGCCGGCGAGTTTCAATCGGCGACAAACGAATTCTCGGGCCACCTGACGCCAACGGCCCAGCGAGTGTGGGACGGCATCCAGACCAACCCGGGTGACAAGCAGTTCGCGGCCACGATCGCGCAAGGGCTCAACGTTGCCCTTCACAACCTTCCGCCTCCCTTTGCCGGCAATCTCACCTTTGCCGGGAGCTCCATGCGTCCGGGCCTCAACTACCTTGACGATCTGAACCACCTCGTCACCGCCGCTTCCCAGGATCTCAGCCACGGTGCTGCTCTCCAGGCCCAGCAGGCTGGGAATGCATTTGTCGACCGATTGGTGTTCCTGGCCCTACTGCTTCTGGTGTGCGTTGTCGCCGTCATCGCCACAGCGCGATTTCTGACGAGGCCGCTCACCCTGTTGTCCAGGAATGCACTGCAGGTTCACGCGGGCAACTTCGATGTTTCTCCGATCGCCGAGACCGGACCCAGCGAGGTGATCGTGACGACGTCGGCCTTCAATGACATGACCGGGACGCTCCAAGCAGTCGAGGCGAAGACCGTCGCTCTTGCCGATGAGGATCTTTCAAATCCGCAGCTGCAGACGCCCCTCCCGGGGAAGACCGGAATGGCCCTTCAGGCGAGTATCGACGCGCTCTCGAATCGCATTCGTGAACAAGAGGTCCACCGCCGGCAACTCCACGAGGCGGCCACGCACGATCGACTCACTGGGTTGTACAACCGAGCTGCGATCTTCGACTACCTCACGAATGACGTCAGCAGGCGCCGATGCGAGGGGGAGACGGTCGCCGTTCTCTTCGTCGATCTTGACGGGCTCAAGCCTCTCAACGACAACTTCGGCCACGAAGTGGGAGACACCGCGATCGTGGCAACCGGCGAGGTGCTCAACCGGACGGTTGGAACGTGTGACATCGTCGGGCGGTTGGGGGGAGACGAGTTTCTCATCGTGCTCTGCCACGCCCATAGCATTGACGGCCAAGAAGTGATCGGGCGGATCCACGACAACTTGGCCGCTCGCACGATCACGGTGGATGACTTCGAAATTCCGCTTACCGCCAGCGTCGGTGTCGCCTTGACTCGTTGTGGGCCGGAAACGGACCCCATGGAGTTGGTGCGTGAAGCAGATCACGCCATGTATGAGGCGAAGAAAGCCGCTCGTCGAGTCACGTTCGATCTGGCGTCCTTTGCTCGCCGGACATCAGACGCGCCGGGTGGCGCGTAACCACGGGCGGACTTCGTTCGACCGAATCAGCGGTCCGAGACGAACTCGACGAAGCCTGATCTGATCGAGGGCGGCCGCCAGACTGGGGCGCCGATGAGGAATCCGGGCACTGCGGCTGCGAGCATGCCGGTCTCGACCCGATGGAGCCGAGTCGGCGGCCGCGAGACCGGGACCGGCAAAGACGGCACGGTCCGGCTGGACGGCTGGACGGCTGGGGCCTGCAGCTCGAGCGCAATTCTTCCGCCGGGCGACCGTCCGCCGAGGTCCTCGTCATCGAAGCCCGGCTGTTCGATCAAAGCATGGGCGCCCGAAAACGAAAAGAGGTGCAGCTGAAGCAGCCGGTGACTCCTCGGGGTATCGAGACAGGTCGGCTCGAGCACGTCTGGGCCAGGGAAAAGCTGCGTCTGCGGCTTTGTCATGCTCCCGTCATTCATCGTACGTAACTTTTGTACTGAGATATGCATGCCCCGGAAAAGGCCGCCAACTTGCTTAGACCTCTGCCCTCCCGTGCAGCTCGACTCTGACGTGCACTTCGGGGTAGACGCGGACCATCAGCATGCTCGGAGGCTTCATTCCGAACTGTCGAATGTCAAAGGTGTCCTCTCCGGAGAGCACGACTGCCCCGGGTCCGAAGTCGATGTCCATCTCGTGCTCGAACGTAAGGGTCTTACCGTGGAAGGAAATTTCCCCAGTCACGACGTAGCGGGGGTGCGCGCCGTTCGAGGAAACCCGGGTAAGCGAGCCTCCGATGGTCGGATGGCGCCGGGCATCGATGCGCCGGCGCAGTTCACGGTCGTAGAGCTGGTTGCCCGACGTCAGCTTGTCGACGGCAAGCGTGAGCTCTCCAGCGATAGGCTTGTCCACATCGAGGGATCCGTCCTCCCGGGTGGCCGCTTCGAACCATCCGGTCACACCCCGGGTCTCGGTATTGATGGGGTGCAGGCTCGATCGGGCGCTCACCCAGATGCAGGATCGCACCGAATCGAGCGTGTAACGAGTCATGGCGACCTTCCGTGTCCGCGTCACTTCACGGCGCTCCGGCCGCCGAGAACGGGAATATTGGCACACCAGTGGCGAACCCTCGGGCCGATTGAGCACGATCTCACGTGCGGTCTGGCCCCGACGCGGCTTCCGCGCTGGGTCCTGGGCCTCCACGGATCACGCCCGCGCCATGTCACAGGAGGCGCACAGCGCGCCCGGAGGCGGGATCGAAGCGGGCGTGTTCGGATGGCGGCGTTCCGCGAGCAGAGGTTGCTGATCGATGTCACGCCCACCCGAAGCGAATAGTCCCGAGACGAGGTCGAGGGCGCAGTCCCGGCTGCGTCGTCTGACCCGTGGGATTGTCCTCGCGGCCACCGGCGCAACCGCCGTGATCGCTGCGGTGGTGGCCCGCCAACACCCCGGCTCGAGCGCTCCCTCGTCCGCGGATCCGACGTCCACCACGTCGAGCGGCAACACCTCTCTCTCTACCGGCCAGAGCACGACCACGACGACGAGCGGTTCGACGACGACATCGGACAGCACCGGTTCCTCGAACCCGTCCACCACCACCAGCACAACGTCGGCGCCAACCACCACGTCGTCCAGGCCGGTCGTGACCTCCGGCGGTACCTCGCGGTGATCGGCGCGTGTGCGCCCGAAACTGGGCTGACCATCCGATCGATCCGGGCCATCGGGACCACGGCCACCGTTGTGGTCCAGGATCCTGACCGAGCCGGCATTGCCCAGGACGTGCTCGCCCGCGTGCTCGAGGAGATCGACCTGGCCTGCAGCAGGTTCCGGGAAGACTCCGAGTTGGCCATGCTCCACGCCGAGGCCGGCCGGACCGTGCGGGTCTCGGGCCTGCTCTTCGAGGCGCTCGAGGTGGCCACGCAGGTGGCCGCCCGTACCGGTGGCGCGGTCGATCCCACCGTCGGCAACGCCATCTGCGCGCTCGGGTACGACGCCGACCTCGACGAGGTCCTGGTTCGTCCTCCCGCCGCCCCCAGGGCCCTGGGGACCGTGCCCGGTTACCACCACCTGCAGCTGAATTCCCGCACGCGCTCGGTGCGCATCCCGAAAGGCGTGCGTCTCGACCTGGGTTCGAGCGCCAAGGCGCTGGCCGCCGACCGTGCAGCGGCCCGCATCGCCCACGCCGTCGACGGCGGAGTGCTGATCAACCTGGGCGGCGATGTGGCCGTCGCCGGCCCACCACCCGGTGGGGGTTGGGCCGTGGGCATCGCTCACGAGTCATCGACGCCCCCCGATGAGGCCGATCAGGTGGTCGCCATCAACCACGGCGGGCTGGCCAGTTCTGCCGTCGCCGCCCGAACGTGGTCGTCGGGCGGCCGCACGATGCACCACATCGTCGATCCCCGCACCGGCGACTGTGCCGAACTGTACTGGTCGCTCGTGTCTGCGACGGGTGTCTCGTGCGTAGAGGCCAACCTCGTCACCACCGCCTCGATGGTCTGGGGCGCCGACGCGCTCGACCAGCTCCGCCGCTTCGATCAATCCGTTCGGCTGGTCCGTTTCGACGGGACCGTCTTCACGACGAACGGTTGGCCGTTCGAGAAGCTGGCATGAACTCCACCGCATTTTGGTACGCGACTCGAGCCACCGGGTTGATGGCACTCATCCTCCTCACCGTCACCATGGTGCTGGGGATCACCACCACCACCCGCGCCCGGGCGCGCCATTGGCCCGGGTTTGCCCAACAGGAAATGCACCGTCGGCTCTCCATGATCGCCGCAGTGTTCGTAGGCCTGCACGTGCTCACCAGCGTTCTCGATACCTACGTCCACATCGGTTGGGCGGCGATCGTGGTCCCCTTCACGTCCGGCTACGACAGTTTCTGGGTCGGGGTAGGTGCCATCTCGCTGGACCTGATGGCCGCAGTGTTCGTCTCGAGCCTGCTCCGGGCGCGCCTGCGACCCGGCACATGGCGCGCCCTGCACTGGCTGGCGTACCTCTGCTGGCCCGTCGCCCTCGCCCACACCTTCGGCATGGGCACCGACGCGGGCGAAACCTGGGTGATCGTTCTCGGGGTGGTCTGCGTCGCCGCCGTGCTGGCCGCCCTCGCCTGGCGAGTCGCTGCCGTCTCTCGTCAGCGCGCCACGCGCTCGGCCCACGCGACGGCTGCCGGTGTGCCGCCCAAGCACCTCGCGCTCGGCGGGCGCGGCGGTTCGGGAGTGCCTCGTGGTTAGCGTCAACCAGTCGGTGGCCGCCCCCGGCCGCTACCGGATCTTGGGTCACCCGGCCGATCTGGCCGGTCACGCCGCTGCCGTCGGGCCTCTCCCGCTGCCGAGGCGGCCCGGCCCGGAGTGGCGGCAGGCTCTGGCCCGGTCGATCGAAGCGTCGGGCCTCAGTGGCCGGGGCGGGGCCGGGTTTCCGGCAGCCGTGAAGCTCGCTGCCAATCGAGCGGCCGCGTCTGGCGGCACCATCGTGGTGAACGCCATGGAGGGGGAGCCGGCCAGCGACAAGGACAAGCTTCTCCTGCTGCGCTCTCCACACATGGTGCTCGACGGTGCCCAGCTCCTGGCGGCCGCCACCGGAGCTGCTCAGGTGATCGTGTGCGTGCCTGCAGGGCGCGAGCAGGTGGCGTCCGCCACAGCGCACGCCTTGGCCGAGCGGGCCGCCGTGGGCTGGGCCCCGGTGGCCGAGCAACTCGTGCGGCCGCCCGACCGGTTCGTGGCGGGCGAGGAATCGGCCTTGGTGCAGTGGGTCCAGAGCGGTCAGTCCCTCCCCTCGTTCCGAGCGGACAAGGCGAGACCCCTGCGCATCGGGCGTCGGGCGGCGCTGGTCCACAACGCGGAGACGTTGGCCCACGTCGGGATGATCGCCCGTTATGGGGCCGAAGCCTTCCGCAGTCACGGGCCACCGGACGACCCGGGGACCTCGCTCGTGACGATCTCGGGCGCCGTGGAGCACCCCGGCGTGGTCGAGGTTGCCCGGGGAACCGCCCTGCTCGACATCGCGGCTCGGGCCACTCCGCTCGGCGAGTCCCGCGCTTTCCTCGTCGGTGGGTACGGAGGCAGCTGGGTTGGACCTCACCACTTCGCCACGCCGTATGCCTCCCTGCCGCTCCGCGCCGTCGGCGCATCCGCCGGCGTCGGCGTGCTGATCGTGCTCGGCAGCAACAGCTGCGGTCTGGCTGAGTCCGCCCGTTTGGCGCACTACTTGGCCGGCCAGAGCTCGGGCCAGTGCGGTCCGTGTGTCTACGGCCTGCCCTCCATCGCCGACGACATGACCCGTCTCGCCCGCGGCATGGTCGATGCCGATCTTTTGACCCGGCTGGACCGTCGCCTCACGGTCGTGAACGGTCGGGGCGCCTGCCGTCATCCCGACGGCGCGGTGAGCTTGGTGCGCAGCGCTCTCGCAGTGTTTGCCGCTGACGCCCGTGCGCATGCCAATGGCGCGCCCTGCCGCTTCTGGAATGCACCGACCCAGATGCGGTTCCCGAACATCAGCAGGGAGGGATGAGCCCGTGCGTATTCTGATCGACCCGGTGGCCTGCGACGCCTACGGCTATTGCGCCGAGCTGTTGCCCGAGGCCATCACCCTCGACGAATGGGGGTATCCGGTCGTTGACGGCAAGCCGCTCGCGCCCGAGCTGGCCGCTGCCGCCCGCCGAGCTGCCCGCGACTGCCCTCGACGGGCCATCACGCTCGAGAAGCGTCCGGGCGGTCGTTGATCGGGTCAGACAACATTGGCGGCCGTCACCCCCGTGCCTTCGGAGACCGATGCCACCACCACATGTCCTGATCCGCAGAGCCACCGACGCCGACCTTCCCCGTATCGTCGAGCTCCTCACGAGCGGCTCCGTCCCTGGCGAGCCCTCTCCCGAGGGTGGCGACCTCGCCCTCTACCGGTCCGCCCTGCACGAGATAGCCGAAGGCACGGGCGCCGTCCTGGTGGCGCAGCTGGGTGACGAGGTCGTCGGGGTCTGCCAACTCATCGTCTTCCGGCACCTGCATCGGCGTGGTGGCCTGTGCGCCGAGATCGAGTCGGTGCACGTGCACCCCGACCACCGGGGCGTCGGCGTCGGCACGACTCTGGTGGGGGAGACGGTCGAGCGAGCCCGGGCCCTCGGCTGCTACCGGGTCCAGCTCACTTCCAACCGGGCCCGGGAGGAGGCCCACCGCTTCTACGAGCGGCTCGGATTCGTGCCCTCGCACGTTGGCTACAAGCTCTTCCTCTCGTGAGAACCGTGTGCGGCCGAATACCTCGCTTGTCTTTCGGCAGTAATCGTGTAATCTAGTAATATGAGTGATACAGGAAGAGGACCTCAGCGAGGACGGCGACGTTCGGCAGAGCAGGTTCCGTCAGGTCCCGAACAGGAGCGCCTGATCGGCGCCTGGTTCAGCGGTCGGGTGCCAGAGGGATGGTTCGAGGGCAGCCCGACCATTGAGATCGACGGCGACGAGATCCTCGTCGTCGGTACGCTGCCGCCTCCCCAGTTGGCCCAGACCGCTGGCGAGGACGAGGTGCGAGTAGCCGAGCAGGCCCGCATCAGTGGATTCCGGGAGGAGACCCGGGGCGCCAGAGTGCGTATCGCAGAGGAGGCTCAGCCTGCCTTCATGCGAACGGTGTCGTGGGGCGCCGAGTGCGGGGGCTCGCGTGTCCACTTCACGACGGCGGGCGTTCCCGCCATGACCCGGCTCGGGATGCGCGATCGACGCGTCCTGGACACCCTGATCGATGCCGGCGTCGCTGGCAGCCGGAGCCAGGCGCTGGCCTGGTGCGTGCGCTTGGTCGGGCAGCACGAGGCCGAGTGGATCGACGAGCTGCGTGGGGCCATGGCCAAGGTGGAAGAGGTGCGCAACCGGGGACCGCGGAGCGGCGATCCGGAGTGATGCCGGCGCGTGCCAGCATGCGCTATGGAACAATTTCACCAGGTGCAGGACGAGCTGCGTGAGCCATACCGCCAGCTGCGGGAGGCCATTCCGGAGGTGACCGCCGCCTACGGGGCGCTCCACGACGCGGCGATGGGCGATGGCGCGCTTTCCGCCAAGGTCAAGGAGCTCATCGCGCTGGCCATCTCCATCACGCGGGAGTGCGACGGCTGCGTCGTGGCGCACGCGCGGGGCGCCGTGCGCCAGGGCGCCACCCGCGGGGAGGTCGTCGAGATGATCGGCGTGGCCATCAGCATGAACGGGGGACCGGGCACCGTCTGGGGCCCACGGGCACTGGCTGCCTATCAGGAGTTCGGCGGCGAGACGGCCTGAGTCTCGACCACCGCCGTGGCCGGTGGCGGGTCGTCGAGGTGACGTGGCCACAGCCGCTTGGCCAGGACCACGTTCGTCTCGGCGGCATAGATGAAGAGCTGCGAGCCAAGGGAGAGCCAGAAGACCAGGCCGAGCACGGTGGCGAAGAGACCGTAGAGCTCGGTGGCATGACGGAGGGCGTGACTCACCAGCAGGCCACCCGCCGCCTCGAGGACCGTCCATCCGAGTGCGCCGATCAACGCGCCAGGGAGGAGCTGCTTCCAGCGCGTCCCGGGTGGAGCCAGAATGTGCAGAGCCACGATGTAGGCCCCGAGGTTGACCGCGGCCGCACCGACGAGCGTGTAGGCCCAGTAGGCCACCGCGTTGTTGTGCACCCCGCCGATGGTCGAGATGCCGGTGAGAATGGCGCTCCCGACCACCGCTATGGCGATCGTGCCCAAAAGGAGCAGCCCGCGCACGACCCGAGGGAACAGGCTGGCCTGCTTTCGGCGAGGGACACCCCACATGATTGCGCTCGCTGTCTGGAGGTGGCTGGTCACGCCGAGAGAACCCCACAGGAGGCCCACGAAGCTGACGACGAAGGCCAGGGGAGAGGGCTTGTGGAGCGCGGAGATGCTCGACGCCAACTTGTCACCGATCACCGGGAACTCGGCCAGGGCCGAGTGAATGATGTGCTGCTCGGCCTGGGAGTGGTTGCGCAGGACCAGTCCGACGACCGTGACGAAAAGCAGGAGCAGCGGGAAGACGGCCAGGAAGCCGTAGAAGGTGACGAGGGCCGCGAGCGAGCCACCACGATCGTCTCCGTACTTCTTGAGTACCGCCACCGGCACGGCGCTGAAGGGCGAACGGCGCTGCCGGTCGTCGAGCCAGCGGAAGAACCGCCGCCACAGTTTCAGCGTGCGACAGCCGCCGGCGTGAAGGAGCAGTCGAGGTGCTTGATGCCGTTGATGAACGGGGAGAGCAGGCGATCGGGCTGACCAGCTGCCTCAATATCGGGCAGCCGTTCGAAGAGCCGACGGAACATCACCTCGATCTCCTCCCGGGCCAGGTGGGCGCCCAGGCAGAAGTGGGGACCGGCCGCACCGAAACCGATGTGAGGGTTCGGCGTGCGCCGCACGTCGAAGCTGTACGGATCCTCGAAGACGTCCTCGTCACGGTTGGCCGAGTTGTAGAACATGATGACCCGGTCTCCGGCCAGCATTTCTTGGCCTCCGAGGACCGTGTCCTCTGCCACTGTCCGGCGCATCCAGATCACCGGTGAAGCCCAGCGCACCACCTCGTCCACCGCCGTCGCTGCCAGCGCGTCGGGGTCAGCCTGCCAGAGCGCCCGTTGATCCGGATGCTGGGTCAGCGCCAGCAATCCATGGCTGATCGCGTTGCGAGTGGTCTCGTTGCCTGCCACCACCAGCAGAATGAAGAACGACGCCACCTCGGAGTCGGTCAGGGCCTCGCCGTCGACGTTGGTGTTGACCAGCGCGGAGGTCACGTCCTCGGTCGGGTGCTCCCTCCGGTGCTGGGCCATCTCGTTCATCAACATGTTCAGCTGCTGTGCCGCCGTCATGAAGGCGACCATGGGGTCCTCACCCTCGGCGACGTACTCGGTGTCGCCGTTCGAGAGGATCACGTTTGACGCGTTGAACACGGTGTCGTAATCGGCCGGCCCGATGCCCATCATGTCGCAGATGATCTCGAGGGGCAGCCGGGCCGCAATCTCGACCGTGAAGTCGCAGCCTCCCTGGGTGGCCACCCGGTCGATCACGCTGTTGGCCACGTGGTCGATGCGCTCCTCGATCGACTTGATCATGCGCGGGTTGAAGGCCGCCGACACGATTCTCCGCAATCGCGCATGGCGCGGATTGTCCATGTTGATCATGGAACCGAAGAACTCGTTCATCTCCTCGGGCAAGTCGATCATGGAGGTTGCGCCCTTGCCGGACTGGAAGATCTCGGGATGGCGGCTCGCCTCGGCCACGTCGGCGTGCTTGGTCAGGGCATAGAAGCCGTTCCCCTTGGGGACCAGATAGGTCAATGCTTCGGGGATTTCCGGTTCGTCGAAGTGCGGGATCGGGCGTTCACGACGCAGGGTCTGGAAGGCTCCCTCCCGCTCGTCCCAGGGGCGGGCCCAGAACTCGATGTCGGAGAGATCGATGTCGTCGACCGCCAGCACGGCACGTGGTTCCATGCCGACCACCCTACCTACCTCCCTACACTGCGATCATGTGCGACACGCTCTGTGCTCGGGGACCGGGGGGCATGGTCTTCGCCAAGAATTTCGGACCGGCCTCCCGGAGAGGTTCAGGTCACATGGCCATTCGGTCGGCGCGCCTCGAACGGGTGCACCCTGCGCACCCAGTACCTCACGGTTGGCGACACCGGTGCCCACGCCACCCTGCTCTCCTGTCCGACCTGGCTCTGGGGGGCCGAGCACGGGGTCAACGAGTACGGCGTGGCCATCGGCAACGAGCGAGTCGGCACCACCCACGACGCCGCCCGGGCCAAGCCCGCGCTGACCGGCATGGACTTGGTGCGGCTGGGCTTGGAACGGTCGCGCAATGCGGCCGACGCCGTCGACACGATGATCGGGCTCCTCGAATCCTGCGGGCAGGGCGGGATCACGGACGCCGCCCGCGGTGAGGCCTACGACTCCTCCTTCCTGGTGGCCGACCCCGGCGAGGCATTCGTGCTCGAAACGGCCGGGACCGACTACGCCGTCGCTCCGGCCAGTGCCGCAACCGCCATCTCGAATCGGCTCGGCATTGGCTCCGAGTGGACCCGGGCCTCCTCAGCGGTGGCCCCCGGAACTGCCTTCACCCGGTTCCGCGATGCGGAGGAGGACACGCTCCACGCCGAAGTCCGCTTGGCGGCCAGCCGCCGTCTTCTCGATTCGACGTCTCCCGGCGGGCTCACGGCGCGTTCGACCGCCGGACACCTGCGCGACCATGGCACCGGTCCGTGGGGAGTCCCGGGGGAGCCGGGATCGGTACAGCCACCCCCGCCGCAGACCGGTGACGACGCGTCCACGGTGACCGTCTGCATGCACATCCGCGCCTTCTGCGTAACCGCAGCCTCCATGATCGCCGAGCTGCCCGACGGGGTGGTCGACGGTGCGCCGCTCCGGGTCTACGTCGCACCCGGGAGCCCCTGCGTCAGTATCTACATTCCAGCCTTCCCCCGCAGCGTGAAGGGTCCGCCTCCCTTCGTGCCCATGGAGCTTTCCGGCGAGGCGCTCTGGCTGGCCGCCGACGCTTTGCGGCAAAGGGTCGAATCGGACTCCGACGCCCTCGCATCGGTTCGGTCGGTCCTCCAACCGGTTGAGGACGAAATCTGGTTCGAGGCCGACGAGGTGCTCGAGCATCCCGAACGCTGGGCATCGGTCGCCGGTTCGTGGGGTGCCCGCACCCTGGTCGCGCTCACCTCCTGCATCCCTTAAACGGATCGACGGCGACGGTACGCTGGGAAAACAGCACTGCACTCCTACTCGCCAAGGGGGATGACCATGACCTACACGCTTACGACAGACGACATCGCGGTCGGTGATGTCGTCACGTCACAGCTCGAGAAGATGTGGGGCTGGTATCTGGCGGGCGGCATCATCTCGGTGATCTTCGGGTTCTTCGTCATCAGTTGGCGCCACGCCACGGTGTATGCGGCCATCTACTTCGCCAGCGGGTTCTTCATCGTGGGCGGGCTCTTCGAGATCGTCGGCTCGGTCCGCATGGCTCGTCAGCGGTGGATGCACCTCGTCTTCGGAGTCTTCTGGTTCGGTGCCGGCATCGTCGGCTTCGTCTGGCCGCACATCACGATCTTCGTGATCGCGGTGTTGATCGGGTGGTCGTTCCTGGTGCTCGGGATCTTCGACATCGTCTCGTCGATCTCGAACCATCACCTGCCCTTCTGGTGGCTCTACCTCATTCGCGGCGTGGTTGCGATGGCCCTGGGCTTCCTGTGCATCCGCCATCCCGGTGGGACCCTTACCACGGTGATCGTGATGGTGGGCATCCTGGCCATCCTGTTCGGCGTGGTCGAAATCATCGGCGCCTTCTCGGCGCGCCACGCCACCAAGTACTGGGAGAACTACAAGAAGCAACTGAGCTGAGCAGCAGGGCAGGAAGCGATGCGGCTGGCCAGCTTCTCCATCGCCGACGGTGTCGTGCGACCCGGGCTTGTCCTCGGCGACGAGGTCGTCGATCTGAGCGACCCGGCGACCGGCCTTCCCGCCAGCATGAGGGCGATCCTGGCCTTGGGATCAGCGGCACGGCCGCTGATGGATGCGGCACCGCGCACCGGTGCCACACGCCACGCCCTTCAAGCGGTGCGTCGGCACGCGCCGGTGCCAGATCCACCGACCATCCTCGGTATCGGCATGAACTACCACGCCCACATCGCGGAGCTGGGGCGCGAGCAGCCCGATTGGCAGTACTGGTTCAACAAGCAGCGCACGGCCATCGCCGGGCCGGGCGAGCCGATCGTGCTGCCCGCAGTCTCGGAGATGGTCGACTACGAGGGCGAGCTCGCCATGGTGATCGGTCGGCGCTGCCAGTACGTGCCGGCCGCCCGGGCGTTCGAAGCGGTCGCCGGCTTCACCGTCGTCAACGACGTGAGTGTGCGCGACTGGCAGTGGCGGACCCCGACCTTCACGATGGGCAAGTCCTTCGACACCCATGCGCCCTGCGGGCCCGAACTTGTCACCATGGACGAGCTCGGGGATCCGGGTGACCTTGGCTTGCAGACCTGGGTCAACGACCAGCTCCGCCAGGACTCGAGGACGTCGGACCTCATCTTCGGCCTGCGTGAGATGGTCGAGTACCTGACCAGCGCCTTCCCGCTCGAGCCCGGGACGATCATCGCCACGGGCACGCCGGCCGGTGTCGGTGCGGGTTTCGATCCTCCCCGCTTCCTCCGCGACGGCGACGTTGTCCGCATCGCCATCGAGGGCATCGGCGAGCTGCGCAACCCTGTCGTCCAGGGCGAATCCTCGGGGCCCGTCGGGCTGGATTGATCTGCCTCGGTGTCCGGTTCCCCCTGGGGGTCACGCCGGCCGCTGAGCACGGCAGAATAGGGGTGTGCCAGATATCGCATCAGAACTCAGCGACGCCGAGCGGGCCGAGCGGCTGACCAAGCTGCAGGGGATCATGGACCTCATGCGCCCTGCCGTCCAGGCTGATGGCGGCGATCTGGTCCTGGTCCGAGCCGACGTCGAGACGGGAGTGCTCGAGGTGCAGCTCCAGGGTGCGTGCAGCTCCTGTGCCGTCAGTGAGGCGACGCTTTCCGGTGGCGTGGAGCGCATCCTCAAGGAGCGGCTCCCGTGGGTGACCGAGGTCCTCGGTGGACTCGACGACTCGCTCAGCTTCGACGAGAGCTCCTCCCTAGGCGCCGGCGGCTACGTCCCCAGCCTCTAAGCGCCGCGCCGTCGGCCCTCGGGTTCGAAGCAGCGGTGTGTTCACACCGCGCCGGAGTCGTCACAATTGGTGACGTGAGCATCCGGCCCGCAGCTGCGCCAGACGCCGACGGCATTGCCGCGGTCCACGTGCGCAGCTGGCAGGCGGCGTACCGCGGCCAGATGCCCGACGACGTGCTCGACGGGCAGTCGGTGGAGCAGCGAGCACAATTCTGGCGGTCCTTCATCGACGCCGCGCGGCCCGGGGATCACGTGTTCGTCGTGGTGGAGGACGGCGGAGTCTGCGGCTTCGCGCACGTCGGCGCCTGTCGTGACCCGGCGGCAGAGCCCGGGACCGGAGAGATCAGCTCCTTCTACCTCGCGCCCGAAGTCTGGGGGACGGGGCGTGGCCGCGCACTGATGGAAGCGTGCATGGACATCATGCTGCAGGACGGCCATCGCCAGGCCGTGCTGTGGGTCCTCGTGACCAACACCCGGGCCCGCCGCTTCTACGAGGCTGCGGGCTGGGCCTGTGACGACGCCGTCAAAACCGAGAGGATGGCGGGGACCACCGTCAACGAGACGCGGTACCGCCGATTGCTCGACCGGTCAGTCGATCGCGTCGTCCAGGAGACCTTTGTCCCGGGCCACGGCCAGTAACTCGACCTGACTGTGGACGTCGAGCTTGCGGTACAGGTTCTTGACGTAACCCCGGGTCGTGTTGACCGAGATGCCCAGCCGTTCCGAGGCCGAGGGCAGGTCGATGCCGCGGTCGAGCAGGGCGAGGATGTCGCGTTCGCGCCGGGTGAGGAGATTCGTGGTCCGGAGATGGTTGTCTGTGTTGCCGTTGCCATTGCTGATGTTGGCGGGCGTGACGGCTGTCTGGCAGAGACTCGTGATCGTCCTGCGGTCGGTGGTGAACAGGTAGTCGGACAGGCAGGGGATGGCGGCGACCACGACCCCGAGGCTCGTCGTTTTCGGGAAAACCGCTGCCGCGCCCGCCTCAACCGCGGCCCGGACCAGACCGGGGCTCGGGCTCTGCTCGGTGAGCAGGAGGATGCGCAGCGTCGGTCGCACCTCAAGGAGCGCCCTGATCATCGGGAAATCGTCGTCGGCGTCCCGGTCGAGGTCGATGACGGCCACATCCGGACTCATGTGGGCGGCCTGGCGCAGCGCTTGATCGGTCCCGTCGGCCACGGCCACGCAGGACATCGACTCGGCGCTGTCGATGGCCAGGGCCAGGGCCTCCGCCAAGACCCCACGATCGGCCACGACCATGACCGCGGCCGACGCTCCGGGCGGCCGGAGGACCGACGCGACGAGGCCGGTCACCCAGCGCAGCGGCCCGCCGACATCCGGCATCTGCATCCGGAGCATCGCAACAGGCTTACAGATCTGCCCCAGGCTCTCGTTCAGCACAGGCGCCACCTGGGGTTGCAGGGCGTCAGGCCGGTTTTGGTTCCTTGGGCAGTCCGAGGGCGCGCTCGCCCACGATGTTGCGCTGGATCTCGGCGGAACCACCCCAGATGGTTTCCGAACGCGAAAAGAAGTACAGCGACTGCAGGTTGTTGACCGGGTAGTTGGCCTGGGCCCGCCGGGCGCCCGGCAACACCGTGTCCTCCCCGTCGTCGCCCAGCAGGATCTGGCCCTCCGAGCCGTAGATGTCCATGGCCAACAACAGCGTCGCCTGGTGCGCCTCGGACCAGAACATCTTGTTGCAGGCGCCGAGCTTGGCGGTGTTGTGGGTGCCGTTGAGCGCGTCGGTCAAGGTCCTGAACCCGTTGATCTGCATGATCTTGATGTTCGACCACGACTTGGCCAGGCGTTGGCGGATGAGCGGGTCCCCGGTGCGGCCCTTCCTTCGCGCCAACTCGAGGATCTGGTCGAACTCCTTCTGGAAGCGGCGATGGCCCGTCGTGGCCGAGGTGCCCCGCTCGAAACCCAGCGTGGTCATGGCGACCTTCCACCCGTTGTTCACACCGCCCACCACGTTGTCCTTTGGGCAGCGCACGTTGGTGAAGAAGACTTCGTTGAACTCCGCCGACCCGTCGATCTGCTCGATCGGCCGCACCTCCACTCCGGGCTGCTTCATCGGAACGAGGAGATAGGAGATGCCGGCGTGCTTGGGCACATCGGGGTCGGTGCGGGCCAGCAAGAAGATGTAGTCGGCGTACTGCGCCTGGGTGGTCCAGACCTTCTGGCCGTTGATGACCCATTCGTCGCCGTCGAGTTCGGCTCGGGTCTTGAGGCTGGCCAGATCGGAGCCGGCGTCGGGCTCGCTGAAGCCCTGGCACCAGGCGATCTCCCCCTTGAGGATGCCTGGAATGTATTGGCGCTTCTGCTCTTCGGTGCCCCACTGCAGAATTGTCGGCCCAACCAGCGTGTCTCCAAAGAAATCTCCCCGCAGAGGTGCTCCCACCCGGGCAAATTCCTCGTTCAGCACCACCTGTTGCAGCAGGGAGAGGCCCTTTCCCCCATATTCGGTGGGCCAGCTGGCGCAGATCCAACCCCCGGCGAACAGCTTGGCCGTCCACTCCTCGTTGAACTCCCGGCGCTCCTCCGCTGTCATGGCGAAGCCCTCCTGGCCCCACCCGTCGGGGAGGTTCTCCCGGAGCCAGCCGGCGATCTCCGCACGGAATTCTTCGGCTTCGGGCGGGTAGGCGAGGTCCACGGCCACGACGGTACCTGGCTCCGTCAAGGTGGCGAAACCGGATCGATCACCTGGGCCTCTGCGCCTTCTGAGTCCTCGAGGGCGTGATCACCACGGTGGCGTCGATCCTGGTCCTCGGTCTTGCCACTCGCCGTCCCCCTGGTCAGCTGGGCCGGCAACGGGCCTGTGCCCCTCTGAGTGGGCAGGCAGGGCGGTCAAGGCCGGTTGAACTCCCGGCCCAGCATGGAGCGCTCTCGTCCGTCGACGATGGATCGGACCGGGGCGAGCCGTCCACCACGCCGTTCCGTGCCGCCGCTTGCGCGGGAGCAGGGCGTTCGGGGAGGCTATGCGGCCATGCTGGGTCGAGTCGAGACATCCGTTGCCTAAGACCCCCCGCCAGAAGTGGATCGAAACAAAGGATTCCTGGGAGCGCTCGCGCCACGTGGTTGTGCCCGCCCGGATCCCGGCCGCACCACCTCGACCGGGGGGACGACGCGTCGCCTTTCTCCTCTATCGGGGGAACCCTCGGTGCGGGGGTCAAGGCGTCTACACGCGCCACCTGACCCGTGAGCTGGTCGCCCTCGGGCACTCCGTGGAGGTCTTCGCCGGCCCCCCGTGGCCCGAGCTCGACGAGGGTGTCGGGTTCACCCCGGTGTCCGGTCTCGACCTCTACCGCGACCCCGATCCGTTCCGGGTGCCCCATCCCCGCGAGTTCCACTCGCGCCAGGACTGGATTGAGTTCGCCATCATGTGCACCGCAGGATTCGGGGAGCCGCTGGCGTACTCGTTGCGCGCCCGCCAAATGCTGGCCGAGCGCCGCGACGAGTTCGACGTGGTCCATGACAATCAGTGCCTTGGTAACGGGATGCTCGGAATGGTCGAAGACGGTTGGCCTCTGTTGACCACGTTGCACCACCCCATCACGGTCGACCGCCAACTGGCGCTCTCGCATACGACCAACCCCTGGCAGCGTTTCACCACTCGACGCTGGTTCGGGTTCCTCGGCATGCAGGTTCGGGTGGCGCGGGCGCTGCCCGCGGTGGTGACCGTCTCGGAAAACTCGCGACGCGACATCGCCGCGCAGATGGACGTGGCCCCTGAGCGCATGACCGTGGTGCCGGTCGGGGTCGACGACACGGTGTTCCGGCCGTTCGAAGACGTGACGCCCGTTCCGGGGCGCATCATGGTGACCTCGAGTAGCGACGTTCCCATGAAGGGTCTCGTCCCGCTTCTCGAGGCCATCGCCAAATTGCGCACCGAGCGCGATGTCGAGCTCACCGTCATCGGGCGGCCCAAGGAGGGCGGACGGGTGGACCAGGCCATCGCACGGCTCGGGCTCTCCGACGTCGTGCATTGCGTCAGCGGCATCAGCGACGATGCCCTGGCTCGCCTCTACGGCGAAGCCGAGGTCGCCGTCGTACCGTCCCTCTACGAGGGGTTCTCGCTCCCGGCGATCGAAGCCATGTCCTGCGGCGTCGCGGTGGTGGCCACCACGGGCGGCGCGCTCCCAGAGGTCGTGGGCAACGATGGGGAGACGGGACTGTTGGTGCCACCAGACGATCCCGGTGCCCTGGCCGGGGCGATCGCTCGGCTTTTGGACGATCCGGTGCTGCGGGCACGGCTCGGCAGCGCCGGGCGCCAGCGGGTGGTCAGCCGGTTCACCTGGCAGGTGACGGCGGCGGGCACCGCCGCCTGCTACGAGGCGCTGCTCGAGGGCAGGCCGCTGCCCGGTGCACCGCTGGCTGGTGGGACGAGCGGGCCGGATCGGCGGGCGGCGGGCTGATGCTCACCGTGGACTACGACCAGCTCGGCGTCGGACCGGGCGACCTCGTCCTCGACCTGGGCTGCGGCTTCGGTCGTCACGCCTTCGAGGCGGCGCGTCGCGGCGCATCGGTGATCGCTCTCGATGCGGGTCCCGACGAGGTGGCGCAGGTACGGGCAATCTTCGGCGCCATGATCGAAGCGGGGGAGCTGGACGCACACCACCCGGCGACCGCGGTGCAGGGCGATGCCTTGCGACTGCCCTTTGCCGACGGCACGTTTGACCGTGTCATTGCCTCCGAGGTGCTCGAGCACATCCCCGACGACGTCGGCGCCATGCGTGAGCTGGCCCGCGTGCTCAAGCCCGGTGGCGCAATGGCGGTGACCGTCCCCCGCTGCGCGCCCGAGGCGATCAACTGGGTGCTCTCTGACGAGTACCACGACACACCGGGTGGACACGTGCGCATCTACCGGCGCTCGACGTTGGAACGCCGGCTCCGGAGGGCTGGATTGGAGCCCACTGGCTTCCATCACGCCCACGGCCTGCACTCCCCGTACTGGTGGCTCCGGTGCCTGGTCGGCCCGAGCAACGAGACGCATCCGGCCGTGAAGGCCTATCACCAGGTGCTGGTGTGGGACATCGTCAAGGCCCCGGTGGTCACCCGTACGGCAGACCGCGTGCTGAGCCCGCTCATCGGGAAGAGCTTGGTGGTCTACCTGACGAAACCCGATGCAAAGGTGTCGGGACTGCCCGATGCCCGCCCCAATGTCCCCCGAGGCGTGCCGGGACGGCGCGGACCCGACACGCCGACCCAGGGAGCCGCTGCATGACGACAGAAGACATTCGCTCGGCGCAGATCACGGTTCCAGAGGTCTCGGGCATCCTGACCAGTGGAGAGGTGCTCGCGACGGCGCAAGCCATCGCGGACGTGCAGCGCCACGACGGGATGATTCCGTGGTTCGAAGGTGGCCACTGCGATCCGTGGAACCACGTCGAGGCGGCCATGGCCCTCACGGTCTGTGGTCTGGTCGACGAGGCGATGGAGGCATATCGCTGGCTCGCCTCCCGCCAGCTGCCCGACGGCAGCTGGTTCAACTACTACCAGGGCGACACGATCAAGGACCCGCGGCTCGACACCAACGTCTGTGCCTACCTGGCCGC
The DNA here is from genome assembly GCA_963840435.1 of uncultured Acidimicrobiaceae bacterium. Classification (GTDB taxonomy): domain Bacteria; phylum Actinomycetota; class Acidimicrobiia; order Acidimicrobiales; family RAAP-2; genus Bog-473. The sequence goes on from CAWIYY010000012.1 coordinate 689,092, forward strand.
GGGTGCGTGGCATCACCACCTGATCACCGGTGACGTCGAGTTCCTGGGCGAGCTCTGGCCGACCATCGAGAAGGGCATCGACTTCATCTTGCGCTGGCAACAGCCGGACGGCTCGGTGCGCTGGTCCCTCGATTCGGCCGGCCGGCCAGAGGCCTACGCCCTGTTGACCGGTTCGTCGTCGATCTACCACTCCATGCGCTGCGCCGTCGCCCTGGCCGAATGCCTGGCCAAGGACCGCCCTGATTGGGAGCTCGCGGCCGGGCGCCTCGGCCACGCGGTGGCCCATCATCCTGGCGCCTTCGCGCCCAAGGTCGAGTTCGCCATGGACTGGTACTACCCGATGCTCTCCGGCGCGCTCGAAGGTGAGGCGGGCCGGCAGCGCATCGCGGAGGAGTGGTCCCGCTTCGTCATGGACGGACTGGGAGTGCGCTGCGTCTCCACGGGTGACTGGGTGACGGCCGCCGAGACGGCCGAGTGTGTGCTCACGCTCGACGCCCTGGGAATGGACGGATCCGCCCTGGACTTGTTCAGCTGGGGGCAGAACCTGCGGCTGGGCGACGGCTCCTATTGGACGGGGATGGTCTATCCGGAGAAGGAGACCTTCCCCAAGAACGAGCGGACCACCTACACGTTCGCCGCCATGGTGCTGGCTGCCGATGCGCTTTCGAACACGTCGCCCGCCGCCGGACTTTTCCGCGGCGAAAGCCTGCCGGCAGCACTGGACCTGGCCGAACCGCACTGTGGCGACGCCACGGCCGGGTGCACCGCGACCGATCCGAGCTCCCGTCTCTGACGCTGTGTGGGTCGCGAGCGGAGAGGGCTGATTCCGCTCAATCCTCGGCTGTGTCGCGGACCCGTCGGAGGACGCGCAGGCTGCCACAGGCACCGTCGTCCACGAACTCCTGCGAGCTCGAGCGCGGCGCGGTAGAGCTCGTAGGGCGGGCGGCCGCCGTCCGCCGGGTCAGGAAAGACATCGTGGATGGCCAGCCAGCCCCCTAGGGCCACGTGCGGTGCCCATCCCCGAAAATCGGCCCAAGCCGGCTCCTCCCCGTGACCACCGTCGATGAAGCAGAACACCAGTGGACGGTCCCAGCGTGCCGCCACGGCGGGGGAGTCGCCCACGATGCCGACGACCGACGACTCCAGACCGGTCTCGGAGATCGTGCGACGCCAGTGCAGCAGCGTGTCGATACGCCCGGCATCGGGGTCGACCAGATCGGGTTCGTGGTACTCCCACCCGGCTTGGTTCTCCTCCGAGCCTCGGTGGTGGTCGATGGACAGCACGACTGCGCCTGTGGCCTCGGCCGCCGCACCCAGGTAGACGGTGGACTTGCCACACCAGGCACCGATCTCGACGAAGGTGGCCGGCACTGCCCCGGGCACCTCGGCCTGTCCAGCTCGCAGGGCGGCCCGGAAGAGCGCCGCGCCCTCGTCGTCGGGCATGAAGCCGCGGGTGCGCCGGGCGGCCTCGAGCAGAGACTCGCTGCGCGGGCTCGCGTCCTCGAGCAGCTCCGCCATCAGGCGGAGCGCAGTGCGCCCAGCGAGTCCGCCAGCGTCGGTCGCTCCCGGGCGGCGAAGGCGACGTTCACCAGGAGCCGCTCAATCGACTGGTTCACCCGGCGCGGCCCGGAGGCAAGCGGACGGGCGTCGAGGAAGGTAATCGCGTTCTCGGCGAACTCGGGGTCGGCGCAGAGGGCGGGAATCGACTCGAGGATGCGTGGTGGCGCGTTCTTCGGGAAGCGCTCGAGGATCTGGTCCCAGGTCTCGGTGATGCGGGTCCACACGGCCTGGCACCCGACCGGGTTGACCAGGAGCGAACCGAGGACGGCAAAGCCGTTCTGGCTGCGCACCTCGGTCATGGCCAGATCGAACGTGCGCAAGCAGAGGTCCACGTCGGGGAACATGGCCAACGCTCCGAGGGACCGCATCTCCTCCTGGGGCGTCTGGGCCGCCTGGTAGCGCTCGAGCAGGGCGTCGTAGTCCCCGGCCCGCAGCAGCTGGGCCACGACGGCCAATGTGGCCGCTTCGATGTCGGGCGAGATGGGGTCTCCTGAACCGCCGCCGATGGGCGAATCGTCGAAGCGTCGCACGGCCTCGGCCCGGACCGCCTCGTCGGCCCCGATGGTGCCCAGGAGGTTGATCGCCAAGGCCCTGAGGGTGGGCGTGCGATCGCTGTCGTCGGGTTTGGCGTCGAAGCCGAGGTGGGCGTGAGTCAGGCCGAAGAGGGCGGCCACCGCGTCGCGCAGCGCGGGCCGTTGTTCCTCGAGTGCGATGCGATTGCTGAGGACGAGAGCCGACGAGACGGACATCCAGGGCACCGGATCGGGCTCGAGTCCGAGGCGCGACGCCAGCAGGAGGAACTCGCGCAGGCCCGAATGCCCGGCCAGTGTCGTGGCCCAGGTGTCCGCAATGAGTTCGGCCCGCTCGAGTGCGGTCAGCTCGGGCAGGTGTTCGGCCAGGGCCAGACGGTGTCCGGTCTCGTAGCCCACGCGGAAGACCCCCCACCCGCCGGCGTTGACCACGGCCAATCCCTCGACCGTCTCGGGCAGGGTGACCGGATCGTCGTCGAGGATGAGGTTGCGGGTGGGGGCGCCCGGTCGCCCCTCGGCCGGAAGGGCACGCACTGCGACCGGCACCTTCCAGGAGGACCCGATCGACGACGTGGTGCCGGCGGGCACGGGCCCCAGTGCGAAGGGCTGCTGGTGGAGGACACCGCCCCGCAGCGACAACAGGGGATGCCCACCCTGGAGAATGAAGGTGTTCATCATGTCGCGTACCGGCGCACCGCTCGCATCCTCCAGGGCGTCCCACAGGTCGGTGGTCACCGTGTTGCCGTATGCGTGCCGCTTCAGGTAGGCGCGCACGCCGTCACGGAACACCTCGGAGCCAATGTGCTGTTCGAGCATGCGCAGCACACTGGCGCCCTTCTCGTAGGTGAGGAGGTCGAACATTCCTTCCGCCTCTTTGGGCGGGCCCACCGGGTATTCGATCGGCCGGGTCGAGTGCACGGCGTCAATGGTCAGTGCGGCCTCGCGCGACGGTGCGAAGCCGACCCAACGGTCCCACGATGGACGGAAGGCGTCCACCGCGAGCATCTCCATGAACGTCGCGAAGGCCTCGTTCAGCCAGATGCCTTCCCACCAACCCATGGTGACGAGGTCGCCGAACCACATGTGGGCCAGTTCGTGCGAGATCACATCGGCCACTCGTTCCAGCTCGGTCCTCGAGGCCTCGTCGGGGTTCACGAGCAGCGCGTTGTCGCGAAAGGTGATGCAGCCCAGGTTCTCCATGGCGCCTGCGGCGAAGTCCGGTATGGCGACGAGGTCGACCTTCTCGCCGGGGTAGGCGATGTCGAAGTACTCGGTGAAGAAGCGCAAGGCGAATGCACCGACCTCGAGCGCGTAGGCACCGAGTGCGCTCTTGCCCGGGGTCGTGACCACCCGGAGCGGGACGCCGTCCACATCGACGGTCTCGGTCGACTCGAGCTGCCCGATCACGAAGGCCACCAGGTAGGTGGACATCTTCATGGTGGGCGAGAAGCGGATCCGTCGTTTCTCGCCCACGGCCTCGTTGACGACGATTGGCGAGTTGGAGATGGCGTCGACGTCGGCGTCAACGGTGAGGGTGACGTCGAAAACGGCCTTGCGGTCGGGTTCGTCGAAGCAGGGAAAGGCGCGCCGCGCATCCACCGACTCGAACTGCGTGGTCGCCATCGTCTGGCTCTCGCCGTCGGGCCCCGTGTAAGTCGAGCGGTAGAAGCCTCGGAGCTTGTCGTTCAGGGTCCCTGAGAAACGACATGTGATGACGCAGGGCCCGGTTGGGACGACGGCCGAGGGCCGGAACGACACCTGCTCGAGATCGTCGTCGAAATGGACGGCGCACACCAGGACGTTGCCATCGGAGGTCCGAATCTCGACGTCGCTCACGACCAGTTCGGCCGCGTTCATCACGACCACGTCGACCGGTTCGTGGACCACGGCATCGATGGCGAGCGTTCCGGAGAACGTGGCCGAAGCCACGTTGGGCTCGATCTCGATGTGATAGGTCTCTGGCTCGACCGTGCGGGGCAGGCGAAATGCCTCCGTGCCACCCCCGCCGGCCGTCATGGCGGCGCTTGAGTCCATCCGGGCAGGCTACCCGCGGCACCGCGAGTAGGTTCTCGAACCGTGCAAGAACAGGCTCAGTCGCCCCACGCGGCCCATGATCTCGATGTCGTGGCCATTGGTTCACCTCTGCTCGACGTCATCGCTATGGCGACCGAGGCGCAGCTGGCGCAGGTCGGCCTGGAGAAGGGGTCGATGACCCTGGTCGACCTGGTGAAGGCCAACGCCGTGCAGGCTTCCATGGCGGCACCCCGGTTTGTCTCCGGAGGATCGGTGGCCAACACCGCGGCCGGGATCGCCGAACTGGGTGGCCGGGCTGGCTTCGTCGGAGCGGTGGCCGACGACGAGGTGGGCCGCACCTACACGGAGAATCTGAGGGCGGCCGGCGTGGAGTTCGAGCCCAACATCAGCGAGTCGGCGGCTGGCGATGGCCTCGGGACGGGCCGCTGCGTCGTCCTCATCTCCGATGACGCCGACCGCACCATGGGCACCTACCTCGGCGCCGCCTCGACCCTTTCGCCGTCGGGGGTGCCGACAATGTTCGTGGCCCGGGCAGCAGTGGTGCTCCTGGAGGGGTATCTCTGGGACGTGCCGGCCGCCAAGGAGGCGATGCGCCACGCCGCGGCGACCGCGCACGGGTCGGAGGGTTCGGTCGCCCTGTCGCTTTCCGATCCTTTCTGTGTGGAGCGGCATCAGCGTGAATTTCTCGAGCTGCTCCTCGACGACGTCGACATCCTGCTGGGTAACGAGGAAGAGCTCACAATGCTCTTCGGTGCGTCCTCCTACGACGGCGCGCTCGAAGCTGCAGAGGAGACGGGGCTCCTCGTGGTGATGACCCGCGGCGCACTGGGTTCCACCGTGTTGACGGCGCGAGGACCTGAGGAGGTGCCGGCCGCTCCAGTCGAACGCGTGCTCGACACCACCGGGGCCGGCGATCTCTTCGCGGCCGGCATGCTCTTCGGCCTCACGCACGGAATGGGGCCCGTCGAGAGCACCCGCCTGGGCAGCCTCTGCGCAGCGGAGGTGATCGCGCACACTGGGGCACGTCCCGAGGCCGATCTCAAAGTGCTGGCGGCTGCAGCGGGCCTGCTTCCGGCATCGTCGCCGCCGTGAGCCTCTCTATCGGAATCGTCGGCCTGCCCAACGTGGGCAAGTCGACCCTCTTCAACGCGCTCACGCACAACGAAGTGCTTGCGGCCAACTATCCGTTCGCCACGATCGATCCCAATGTCGGTGTCGTCGCCGTCCCCGATACGCGCCTCGAGGTGCTCTCGACCATGTACGAGGGCGCGCCGGTTGTGCCGGCCACGGTGACCTTCGTCGACATTGCGGGGTTGGTGCGCGGCGCGTCGCAAGGGGAGGGCCTGGGCAACAAGTTCCTCGCCTCCATCCGGGAGACGGACGCGATCTGCCAGGTGGTCCGGGCGTTCCATGACGACGATGTCGTCCATGTCGACGCCCGGGTGGACCCCATCGGCGACATCGAGACCGTCAATACGGAGCTGATCCTGGCCGACCTGCAGACGGTCGAGAACCGGCTGCCCAAGTTGGTCAAGGAAGCCAAGGCCACCCCCGCGCTCCGACCCACGCAAGAGGCAGTTCAACGTGCCCTGGGCATCCTCAGCGAGGGCCGGACTATCTCGTCGGCGACGGCGGCGGGAGAGGTGGACGGTGACCTGTTGCGCGATCTGCACCTGCTCACGGCCAAGCCCTTCATCTACGTGTTCAATATCGAGGAAGGCGCGTTGGGTGACGCCGGGGTGGTGGCCGGGTTGGTCGGCAACATCGCGCCCGCACCGGCGATCGTGCTCTGTGCCCAGATCGAGGCCGAGGTGGCCGGCCTCGATCCCGAAGACGCCAAGGAACTGCTCGACAGCTACGGGCAGGAGGAATCGGGTCTCGAGCAGTTGGTGCACGTGGGCTTCGCCACGCTCGGGCTGCAGACGTTCCTTACCGCTGGCCCCAAGGAGGCCCGGGCCTGGACGATCCACGTCGGCGACACCGCCCCCAAGGCAGCCGGGGTCATCCACACCGATTTCGAGCGGGGGTTCATCAAGGCCGAGGTCATCAGCTTCGAGGATTTGGTCGCCGCTGGGTCCGTCATGGCGGCGCGCAGCGCGGGCAAGGCCCGGATGGAAGGCAAGGAGTACGTCATGCGCGACGGCGACGTCGTGGAGTTCCGCTTCAACACCTGAAGTCCCGTAAACCATGCGCCCGCAACGTGGAATCGCTCGGCCCAGGTAGACGCAAGAGCTGAGCCCTCCGGCAGGACCTGAAAAGGGCCGACACCGTGAGATGGCTCGGGAGGCTGAGCGCAGGACAAACAGCAGGTTCGACCCCGAATCGCACGCCCGCCCAGACACGGGAAGTCTGGTCAGGAAAGGGCGGATTACCCTTTGCAGGGTGTTCGAACGCTTCACCGACCGGTCACGCAGAGTGCTCGTTTTGGCCCAAGAGGAGGCGCGTCTCCTCGGTCACTCTTTCATCGGTACAGAGCACCTTCTCTTGGGCCTGATGGCCGAGGGACAGGGTGTGGCGTCTCAGGTGCTCGAGAACCTCGGGATCTCCTTCGCCGCCGTGCGAGAGGCGGTCGCAGAGACGATCGGCATGGCTGGGTCGGCGCCGAGTGGATCTCCACCCTTTACGCCTCGGGCGAAGAAGGTCCTCGAGCTCGCCTTGCGTGAATCGCTGCACCTGGGGCGGTCGTATATCGACACTGAAGATCTGCTCCTTGGGCTGCTGCGCGAAGGCGATGGCGTCGCGATCAGGGTTTTGGTGGGCCTGGGAGTTGAACCAGGAAGAGTGCGCCAAGAGACGATCATGCTCATGACCGAAGGAATGCCTGGTGGCAACGTCGCGCATGGGCTCAGCTCCGCCGGCGATACGGAATGGGTCTCTCCGCTGTGGGATCGCCCCTCGGAGGGAACGATTCCGGCCGTCGTCTCGGTGAACGCGCTCTTGTTCGAGAGCGATGTGGTGGCGCTGGCTCTTGACCACCTCGACGTCTATCCGAACGGCTTCACCATCAACTTCGTGCGTCGTGTGAATCCCCGGAGGGCGAGAGAAGCGCTGGCAATGATCGGCACGGCAGGGTCGGAGTGGACGCCCGAGGTGACGGTGCGCTTTTCCGACGGGACTCTCGCGAAGCGCGGCCACCTCGTTGTGGCAAAAGATCAAGATGGGGTCCCGACCGAAGCGATCCAGACGGTCACGAGTCGGTTGGGAGGAGGGCCTGGTGGTTGGCAGGCCTGGGTCTGGGTCTTCCCTTTGCCACCTGATGGTCCGCTCGAAATCTCGGTCGCGCTGCCGGCAATAGGACTCCGCAATCCGCAAAGCCTGACCCTTGACGGATCCGTGGTGCGTGCGGCGGCTGAGAGGGCGAAGATCATCTGGATCTAGCGCGGAAGGAACGGCAGTGATTCGCTCCGAGTAATTGCACCCTCTCCGTTTGCCGGCCAATTGGTTCGACATGCCACTGGTCCTCTGCACCACCCGATCAAGGACCGGACGACGAACATGCACGGTCGACCGGAGCGATCCACGCCGTGCACCGGAGGACGACCCGGCGACGGCCTCAGCCGGCGGGATTGCCGTTCTGGTTGGGGCTGGTGACCGAGAACGACGTCGTGATCTGCTTGCCCGCCGCGTTGACGACGTACCAGAGCCCGCCGTTCTGGTCGATGGCTTGCCCCGTCACCATGCCCGGCGTGACGTCGAGGTTGTAGGCGTAGAGCGGGTGGCCGCCGTAGGAGATCTGGATCGACCCGTCGGGTCGACGCAACGTGCCCACGAGCGAGGGGTCCAATCCCGCACCCAGCCGAATGGGACCCGACTTGATGAGTGGGGGCCATTGGAACACGCAGCCGTCGTTCAGGCAGGCGGAGTGGGTCGGTGTGTCGGGGAGGAAGTCGTACAGCGTGTCGCCGCCACCAGTGGCGAGAATGGGCCCGGCGGGCGACTTCTGCAGCGTGAGGGTGAGGGAGACGTCCGTGGTCGGAGGCGCGGAGAGAGTTGTTGAATTCTGGTTGTTGCACGCCGCGAGGACGAGACCGAGTCCGAGCAGCGTGGCCGGGAGGATGCGGGCGAGGCGGGGGAGCCTGGCCCCGGTCACGAGGACGGCTGGACGGTCGTGCCCAGCAGCCAGCTGATGGAGGTGAGGGCGTCGGCGACGGTCCAGTCGGGGCCCTCCGGGTGCTGCAAGCTGTAGACGCCCCCCGAGTTGAGTAGCGAGGTCAGCTTCTGGTCGAGCTTTCCCGACATGTCGGGCGCGCTGACGTCGACGAAGCGTTCACGCCCGTTGGGGTCGATCAGGATGTAGCCGTCGGTGTGGTCGACGTCGTAGGTCAGCGGTTTACCGGTGTACCAGTCGATCTTGGGCGGTTGCGCCTCGGGCACAATCTGGTACGAGACGCCAAAAGGCTTCCAGAACGCTGCGATGGCGGACGCGGTGCCGGTCCAGAGATCCCAATCGGCCCCGAACTCCTTCTGGTAGGCCGCCAGCCGGGCCACGGTGTCGCGGCCGGGGTCGACGGTCGTCTCGAGGAACACCACCTTGTTGCCCATTTCGGCGGCCCGCACGTCACGCTGCAGGGCGATGAAGGCGCCGGTCACGAGCGGGCACTCGTCCTGGCAGAGCGAAAGGAACGGCGCCAGGACGACCACCTTGCCGCGCAGGGAGGCCAGGGAGACCGGCTGGCCCTCCTGGTTGGTCAAGCCCACGTGCTGGGGCGTCGGTCGTTCCAGGACCAACCCTTGATTCGCTGGGGGCTGGGCCGGCGCGGCTGGGCCTCCGCAGGCCGCGAGCAGTCCCGCCCCGAGGGCGAGCAGGGTGACGACGAGGCGCGTCCGGCGGCGCGGGGAGGGGGCCATGTGCGCCTCAATCCCTAGTGGCGCCGGGCCCTGATTACCAGTCAGGAGGGACGCCGCGCTCCGATCCTCTGTACCAGCAGCCCGGTCAATCCTCCTCGCCGGGCGGGAGGAAGCTGAAAGGCAGGTCGGCCAGGGAGATGAGCGTCGAGGCGATCCATCGCGTGAGCCCGTCGAACATCGGCGCGATCGACGAGGGGTCCTCGAGGTTCTGCTCGCTGAAGCGGATGGAGCCCTCGTACGTCGCCTCGACCGCCCAGCGCAGGCCGCCCGGCGTGGTGCCGTCGGGAGCGAGGCCGGGGTCGTCGGGATGGACCTGTTCAATGGTGGTCGCCGTGCGGGCCAGGTCCATGGGCTCCGAGAGGGGCCCGAAGGAAGGCAGGACGGCCAGGACCTTCTCCGTGTCCGGCGCCTCGGCCATGCGTTGCACGCGCAAGGCCACCTCAATGACCACCTCGGGTGGCTCGTCGGGCGGCTCGCCGATCGACCAGCTCCGGTAGGAGGTCTGGCTCCACGTGGGCCAGTCGACTGAGACGTCGGCGCGCACCCGGGGTGGCTGCTCCTCACCGGGAAGGCTGTAGGACGTCTCCCACGAGACGTCGCCCAGGAACACGTCGACCTGGAAGCGCTCCTCGACAGCCTGGCGCTGGAGGAGCGCGCGGTCGAAGGAAGCCCGGATGGTGCCGATGACGTCGACGAGCAGATGGTCGAGCACGCTCCGCGAGGATAGGCGTGCGGGAGGCCGTCCCGGCCTCGGCCGACCAGACGGCGTGCCCCGGCCCGGCTGTTACGGTCGGTCGAATGGGAACGGGGTCGGCCTGGTTGGAGCGCAAAGTGATCGCCTACGCGCACCAGGGCGGCGCATGGGAAGCGCCGTCGTCGACGCTCCACGCCATTCGGAGCGCCCTGGCCGCCGGAGCGACCGGAATCGAGCTCGACGTCCATGCCACCGCCGACGGCGAGCTGGTGGTCTGCCACGACGCCACCGTGGACCGGACCACGGCCCAATCGGGGACCATCGCCTCGTTCACGCTCGAACAGCTCCGGTCCATGGATTTCTCGTACTGGTGGATCTTCGGGGCGGACGTGACACCGGGCCGACCGGCGGCCGACTATCCCTTCCGGGGCCGGGCGCCCGCCGACCGCTCCTTCGGGATCGCCACGCTGCGCGAGGTGCTCGAGTCCTTCCCCGGCGTCGTGCTCAACCTCGACATCAAACAGACGGCGCCGGTGGTGGCCCCCTACGAGGAGTCGCTGGCAAAGCTGCTGGCCGAATTCGGGCGCACGGACGACGTGATCGTGGCCTCCTTCCTCGATCCGGCGACCGACGCCTTCCGGCAGTTCGCCCCCCAGATTCCGACTTCAGCCGGGACGGTGGCCACGGCCGAGGCCTGGCGGGCCGTCCAGGCGGGGGAGGCGGTGCCCGATATCCCGGCTGTGGCCTACCAGGTACCTGAGCGCCAGGGCGACCTCGTCGTGGTCGACGAGCGCTTCGTGGCGGCAGCCCACGCGGCAGGCAAGGCCGTCCACGTGTGGACGGTGAACGACCCCGAGTCGATGTTTCGCCTGCTTGGGCTCGGGGTGGACGGCATCATCTCGGATGTGCCGACGACGCTGTGCTCGGTCTTGGACGCAGCCGGTACAGCCTGGGACGGGTCGCTCTCGTCCTGAGAGGAACCAGCGTCAGCCGCGGCCGCAGTTCGGCTTCTTGCCGTGGTTGGCCTTCTTCTTCGTTCTGAGCTTGCGCTTGACCGTTCGCTTCGACATGAACTCGACAGCATAGACGGAGTACGAGAGGCCGTCCGGTAGCCTCGGCGGCCATGCGGTCCGGTTGGCTGCTGCGGGACGGCGACGTGGTCTGCGCACTCGAGATGGCGGAGACGCCGGCCGAGCGGCGGATTCTGCGTCGGCGGGCGGGCTGCGACGGCGCCCTGCACGTCGACCGGGTGCACAGCCTGCACACGGCGGGCATGAAGTTCCCGATCGACGTTGCCTTCCTCTCGGCCGACCACACGGTGCTCCGGGTGGCCCGCCTCAAGCCGTGGCGGCTCGCGCTGGGCGGCCGGGGCACCCAGAGCGCCGTGGCCATGGGCGCGGGCTCTCTCGAGCGCTGGGGCGTCCAGGTGGGTGACCAGCTCGAGATGCGCGAGGCGCAGCCCGGCTCGAACGGCTCGCCTTGAGCTCGGCCGTGGCCGGCCAGGGTCGCCTGGTGCTCGTGGCCACGCCGATCGGCAACCTGGGCGACCTGGCCCCGCGGGCCCGCCAGGTCCTGGCCGACGCCGCGCTCATTTGTTGCGAGGACACCCGCCGGACCCGCGCCCTGCTCTCGGCACTCGGCATCGGTGCCGGCGACCGCCTCATGTCGCTACACCGGCACAACGAGGCCGCCGGAGCGGACCGGGTCGCTGCGGCCGTGGCCGGTGGGGCCCTGGTCGCGCTGGTCAGCGACGCGGGGACGCCGGGCATCTCGGACCCCGGCGCGCTGGTCGTCGCCCGCTTGGCCGCCCAGGGCGAGACGGTGACCACGGTGCCCGGGCCCTCGTCGGTCGTGGCCGCCGTGACGGTCAGCGGGCTTCCGACGGACCGTTTCGTCGTCGAGGGCTTTCTTCCGCGCAAGGGGTCCGACCGTCGGCGCCGGGTGGCCGCGCTCTTGGCAGACGAGCGGACGTCGGTGGTGCTCGAGGCGCCGGGGCGCCTCGCCTCCACGCTGGAAGAGCTGGCCGTGCTGGACCCCGACCGCCCGGTCGCGGTGGCCCGTGAGATGACGAAGTTGCACGAGGAGGTGTGGCGGGGCACGGCGGCCGCGGGGGCGGCCGAGTTCGGCGGGCGCGACGTGCGCGGCGAGATCGTGCTCGTGGTCGGCGGCGGCCCGGCGCCCGAGCCGGCGGACGACGACGCCGTCGAGGTAGCAGTGCGGGCCGTCTGGGCACACGATGCCGCGGCCGGTCCGCGCCAGGTGGCCGACCGCGTGGCGGCGACACTGGGAGTGGCCCGCCGCCGGGCCTATGAGGCAGCGCTGCGGATCCGCAGCGACCCGACCGGGTCCGGAAGCGACTGAGCGCGCCGGTACGCTACCGGCGGTGCCCCCCTACTACCTGACGACGCCCATCTACTACGTCAACGATGCGCCGCATGTCGGCACGGCCTACACGACGGTCAACGCGGACGCCCTGGCCCGGTGGCACCGTTTGCTCGGCGACGACGTGTGGTTCATGACCGGCACGGACGAGCACGGCGCCAAGATCGTCGAGGCGGCCGAGGCCAATGGCGTGACCCCGAAGGAATGGACCGACAGGACGTCGGCCCGCTTCAAGGAGGCGTGGAGCCGGCTCGACATCCGCTACGACGACTTCATACGGACGACGGAACCACGGCACTACGCGGTGGTCCAGCAGTTCCTCCAGCGCATCTACGACAACGGTTTCATCGAGCTGGCGCCCTACTCGGGCCTCTACTGCATCTCGTGCGAGGACTACTACACCGAGGACCAACTGGTCGACGGCAAATGCCCGCTGCACGGCCGGCCGGTCGTCGAGATGCAGGAGGACAACTACTTCTTCAAACTGAGCGCGTTCGAACAACCGCTCCTCGACTACTACGACAGCCACCCCGACTTCGTCCGTCCCGTGTCCAAGCGCAACGAGGCACTCGGTTTCATCCGGGGCGGCCTGCTCGATGTCTCCATCACCCGGACCTCGTTCTCGTGGGGTGTTCCGGTTCCCTGGGACAGCGGCCACGTGTTCTATGTCTGGTACGACGCGCTGATCAACTACCTCACCGTGGCCGGCTACGGCACCGACGAGGCGGCCTTCGCGGCACGCTGGGGCGCGGCCCATCACCTTCTGGCCAAGGACATCTTGAAATTCCACTGCGTCTGGTGGCCGGCCATGTGCATGGCAGCCGGCATCGAACCGCCCGCCGAGATCTTCGTGCACGGGTACCTGTTGATGGGAGGCCAGAAACTGGGCAAGACGATGATCGCTGCGGGCCAGGGCGGCGACGGCGCCCCGCTGAACATCACCGACGTCTCGCCCTTGGCTCTCGCGGACGACTTCGGCGTCGATCCGCTGCGCTACCACCTCCTGCGCGAAGTCCCTCTGGGAGGCGACGGGGACTTCTCCTACGAGGGCATCGTCGCCCGGTACAACTCCGACCTGGCCAACAACCTTGGCAACCTGGTCTCGCGGGTCACTACCGTGGTCCACTCGAAGTGCGGCGGCGTCGGACCGGCACCGGATCCCCTGAGCGAGCTGGCCGCCGAGGCGGCCCGGGTCCTCGAGGCCGTGACGGCCGCCTGGGAGCGCTGGGCGCCCCATGAGGCGCTCGAGGAGACCTGGCGCCTGATCGGGGCAGCCAACGCCCGCCTCGAGGTGGCCGAGCCCTGGAAGATGGATCCGGGGCCCGAGGTCGACGCCGTCCTGGGCGACGCCCTCGAGGTGCTGCGCATCGTGGCCGTTCTGTCCTGGCCGGCCATGCCGTCGACGGCCGCCGAGATCTGGCGGCGTATCGGCATGCCCGGCGACCCGGCAGCGGCCCGGCTCCCGCTCGAGGCCGGCTGGGGCGGGTACCCGGGCGGCGTGGCCGTGATCAAGGGCGATCCGCTCTTCCCGCGGCGGAAGGCCTGATGGCGGGCTGGTTCGACTCGCACTGCCACGTGCAGGAGGAGTTCCGGGAGGGCGAGGACGGAGGCGGTCTCGACCCGCTGCTGGACCGAGCCCGCGAGGCCGGGGTCGAGCGACTGGTCTGCATCGGTACCGGGGTGACCACCTCAGCCCAGGCCGTGGCGGTGGCCCGGGCCAGTGCCGGTGGCGCACCACGGGCGTGGGCCTCGGTCGGCCTGCATCCCCACGAGGCGGCTGAGGGGGCCGATGCGGTGGCGGCGTTGCTCGAGCGCGAGCTTGCCGTCGGCGATGGTGCCGTCGTCGCGGTTGGCGAGTGTGGTCTCGACTACTACTACGAGCACTCCCCGCGCGACGCGCAGCGCGTCGCGTTCGCTGCGCAGATCGCGTTGGCTCATCGTCACGATCTGACGTTGGTCATCCATGCGCGTGACGCGTGGTCGGATCTCTTCGATGTCCTCGCCGCCGAAGGCGTGCCGGCACGCACCGTGTTGCACTGCTTCACCGGAGGCGTCGACGAGGTGGAGCGCTGTCTCGCGGCGGACATGTTCGTGTCGTTCAGCGGCATCGTGACGTTCAAGAACGCGGCCGACGTCCGCGCCGCCGCGGCGCGTTGTCCGCTCGACCGTCTGCTTGTCGAGACGGACAGTCCGTTCCTCGCACCAGTGCCGTATCGAGGCCGAACGAATGAGCCCTCGTACCTTCCTTACGTCGGCGAGGCCATCGCCGCCATCAAGGGTTGCAGCCCCCATGAAGTGATGGAACGGTCGGCTGCCGCGGCTGCATTCGCGTTTTCCACAGGTAACGAATCACACCCTGTTCTATAAAATTCGAGAACCTCGTGACCTGCATGTTTAGGCCTCAGTTCGGCCAAAATAGGGTGATGAGCTGGTACTTCGCATAAATATCGCGAGTCTTCCCGTGTTTGACCTGCGGAAATAAAACATTAAAACGCCCTTCCCCATTTTGGATTTGCGCGGGGTGGGACGGTCTCCTAGTTTCTCCCGAAACCCCCCGCCCCCGTGAGTCGGCGCGGGTGCACTGTGTCCCCGGAGAAGGGTGGAGCCCTGCGGAACCAGAGCACTGGGGGGAGGCGCCTTGGCGTCGCAGCTGTGTTGTGCGGCGTGCTGTTCGGTCTGCCTCTCCTCTTGCTTCATAGTGAGACGGCCCACGCGTCGCGCGTGCGGACGGCGGCACCTCTCGTGCACTCGATGCACAAGGTGTTCCCGGCCAAGCATCTCGACGGCGTGGACCTGAAGTCGCATCTCGTCGCGTACCAACACGCGACTGCCTCGACGACGACGACGGCACCGACGACAACCACGACGGCGCCGCCGACCACGACGACGAGCGCGCCACCGCCGACGACCACGACGACGGACCCGCCGCCGCCACCACCGCCGACGACCACCACGACGACGGCACCGCCGCGGCCGACGAGCTCTGAGGTGGGCGATGCAACGTGGTACTCAGAAGCACCCGACGGGTATTGCGCCAGCCCGACGTTGCCGTTCGGGACGGTTCTGACCGTGACCAACGACGTCACCGGTGCATCGACCTCGTGCACGGTGGACGACCGCGAAGGTGCGGGCTATCCGCGGGTGGTCGACATGTCGCCGGAGGGCTTCGAGCAGATCGCCCCGTTGGGCCAGGGAGTGGCGGAGGTCACAATCTCCTGGTGACCCATTCCGGCGCCGACATCGCCCAGCTGCTGTCGGCGCACGGAATCCACCCGAGTCGGGCTCTCGGTCAGAACTTCGTGGCCGATGCGAACACGGTGCGGCGGATCGCCCGTCTTTCGGGCGCCGGCGCTGGGACCAACGTGCTCGAGATCGGGGCCGGTCTGGGTTCCCTCACGCTGGCTCTGGCCGAGACGGGCGCCCGCGTCGTGGCGGTGGAGACGGACCGCCGCCTGTTCCCGGTGCTGCGTTCGGTGGTCGAGCCCGCCGGGGTCGAGGTGGTCGAGGGCGACGCCCTCACGCTCGACCTGGCCGCGCTCCTGGCCGAGCGGGCCCCCGGCCCCTGGAGCCTGGTGTCCAACCTGCCCTACAACGTGGCCACGCCGCTCGTGATGCGCACGCTGACCGACGTGGCGGCGGTGGCCCACATGCTCGTCATGGTGCAACGGGAGGTGGGGGAACGGATGGCGGCCGAGCCGGGCCAGAGTGCGTATGGGTCGGTCTCGGTGCGGATCGCCTACTTCGCCCGGGCCCAGGTGGTCGGACGGGTACCCGCCTCGGTCTTCGTGCCCCGGCCGCGGGTGGAGTCGGTCCTGGTGCGGTTCGACCGGTTGCCGTCGCCGGCGGTCGATCCCGCCCTGGTGTCCTATGAGCGGCTGGCCCAGGTGGTGCGGGCGGGCTTCGCCCAGCGTCGCAAGATGCTGCGGCGTTCCCTGGCGGGATTCGTCGAGCCGGAAGCATTCGAGCGGGCCGGCGTGCGCCCAGACGCCAGGGCCGAGGAGCTCGACGTAGCCGCCTGGGGCAGGCTGGCCGCCTCATGATCAGGCTCCTGGCGCCGGCCAAGCTCACCGTCTCACTCCAGGTGACCGGCCTGCGCCAGGACGGCTTCCACGAGCTCGCCGCCGAGATGGTGACCCTCGACCTGGCCGACGTTCTCGAGGTCGACGAGGCCGGATCGGGCCTGGTCGTCGAGGCCGGCCCGGGCACCAGAGGGTCGGACCTCCCGGCGGCCTCGAGCAACCTCGTCACCAAGGCTCTGGCCGCCTGCGGACGGACCGCCGGCGTCCGCCTCGAGAAGCGGATCCCCCTGGGTGGCGGCCTGGGCGGCGGGTCGGCCGACGCCGGTGCCATCTTCCGCTGGGCCGGGTGTCACGACCTCGATCTGGCGGCGTCGATCGGAGCCGACGTGCCGTTCTGCCTGGTCGGCGGCCGGGCCCGGGTCGAGGGCATCGGCGAGCGGGTGACGCCGCTCGAGCACGTCGATCGCGACTATCTGCTGCTCATGCCTCCATTCGGCGTCGACACCGCCTCGGTCTTCCGGGCCTGGGACGGCGGTCACCGGGAGGAGGGAGTCAACACCCTCACGGCGGCGGCGCTGGCCGTCGAGCCCCGACTCGCCGCCTGGCGGGACGCGCTGGGGGACCTGTCGGGGCAGGCGCCGACGCTGGCCGGGAGCGGTTCGACCTGGTTCGTCGAGGGTGGTCCACCCGGCGCGGGCGCGGAGGATCAGCCGCTGCTGGAACTAGGAGGTGTCGCGGGCCGGCTGGTGCGGGCCCGCACGGTGCCGGCGGGGTGGGTCGGCGGGTGAGGGAACGACCTGAGGGGCCGGCGTTACTACTTGCCGGCCCGGCGCTGCCAGCGGGTGGCCTTCAGCATCTTCTTGTGCTTCTTCTTGCGCATCCGCTTGCGGCGCTTCTTGATCAGTGATCCCATGACGTGCGGCAGGCTAGCGGTCCGGGGGCCCGACGGCCAGATCGCCCCGGATGCGAGGAGGTCGCCGTGACGTTCGAGATCGTGCGTCTGGACCACGTGCAACTGGCCATGCCACCCGGCCGGGAGCAGGAGGCCGAGGCCTTCTATTCCGGGGTGTTGGGACTGGAGCGACTGCCCAAACCGCCGGCCTTGGCCGCTCGCGGGGGATGCTGGTTCGCCCACGGGTCGGTGGCGCTGCATCTGGGCGTGGAGGAGGACTTCCGGCCCGCCCGCAAGGCCCACCCGGCCCTCGTGGTCGACGACCTGGTGGCGCTGGAGGCGGCCCTGCGGGCCTCGGGGGTGGAGGTCCGGCCGAATGCGGACCGCCCGCCAGGTACCGGGGCCTACGCCGACGATCCATTCGGCAACCGCCTCGAGTTCATGGCTGCGGGGAGCGAGGGCTAACCGGCGTCGCGGCCGAGTCGGGGCCGAGAGAGGGGGAGGTGCCGGCGAGGGCGGAGGCGGACCGTCCTCGCCGGCACCACCGGCGGCCGAGTTGCGGACTCAGAGGGCCGCCGGGGGGTTACTCGTTGCAGTGTGCACCGCTGGCCTGTGGCTCAGATTGGGAATTGATAAGAAGTTCCTATGGGCTACGCGGGCCAGCCCAAAGGGTGCTCGGCGTCGGCCGGGGCGGGCACCGTGGGAAGTCGCATGGTCATGCGGGCCCCGCCCGCCGGGTCGTTCTCCGCCGTGACGGTGCCCCCCTCGGCCTTCACCACCTGGGCCACGATGGCCAGACCGAGGCCCGACCCCGGCAGGCCGCGCGCCGCCGGGGAGCGGTAGAAGCGGTCGAAGATGCGCGGCAGGTCGTCCTCGGCGATGCCGGGGCCGCGGTCGCGCACGACGACGGTGCCGTTGGCGCACTCGACGCTGACGGGCTGGCCCGGCGGACTCCACTTGCGGGCGTTGTCGAGCAGGTTGCCCACGGCGCGGGAGAGCCGATCGGCATGGGCCTCGACCCAGCAGGGCTCGGCCTCGAACTCGAAGGACACGTCGTCCGCCCGCCCGTGCGTGCTCGCCACCACGACGGCGTCGCGCACCAGCAGGTCCAGGCGCAGCGGCTCGGCCGGCACGGGCTGCTGGTCACCCCGAGCCAGCTCGGCCAGGTCACCGACGATGTCGGTCAGCTCCTGCAGTTGCACCAGGACGTCGTCCACCAGGACCGAGCGGTCTTCGTCACTGAGCTCGTCGACCCGGCGGATGACCTCGAGATTGGTGCGCAGCGAGGTGAGCGGGGTGCGCAGCTCGTGGGAGGCGTCGAGCACCAGACGGTTCTGGGCGCGGCGGGAGGACTCGAGCGCCTCGAGCAGGCGATTGAAGGTCCGGCGCAGGCGGCCCAGCTCGTCAGGGCCGCCGGGCGAGAGCCGTCGAGTCACGTCGGTGGTCTCGGCCAGGTCCTCCACGGTGTCGGTGAGCGAGTTCAAGGGCACCAGCGCGGTCCGGGCCACCAAATAGCCGAGCACCACCGCCAGGACCACCCCGGTCACTGCGACCGCCCCGAGGAACAGCGCCAGCTTCTTCAGCTCCGTGCTCGCGTTCAGCAGGGTGGCGATCTGGAGCGCGCCGCCGTCGATCAGGGTGCCCGACGGGACCTGGGTCCCGGCGGGCAGGTGTTGGACGAGCTCGCGCAACTCGTTCCCGTCGACGTCGATGGTGGCGAAGAAGGACGGGGCCAAACCGTTGGCCACCAGGCGCACCTGGCCCGTCACGGGAAGCCCACCGCCATTCACCACCGCGCCACTGGTTTCGATGACCTGGCCCAGCGTGACCGCGCTCGACCCGATCTCCTGGCCGGCGACGATCTTCTGGGCCGCCGTGGTGAGCGAGTTGTCCGCCGCGTTGAGCAACGTGTTGCGGGCGACGACGAACGCTGCGCTGCACGAGGCCACCACCGCCACTACGACGGCGGCCGTGGTGGCGAGGACGAGGCGGCTGCGGAATGTCATGTCTCCCGCAGCACGTAGCCCACGCCGCGCACGGTCTGGATGCACCGTGGCTCGCCGCCCTCTTCGAGCTTGCGGCGCAGGTACCCCACGTAGACGGCGAGGGAGTTGGTACCCGAGTCGAAGTCGAAGCCCCAGACCCGGTTCAAGAGGACCTCGCGGGTGAGGACCTGTCTCGGGTGGCGCAGGAACATCTCGAGCAGATCGAACTCAATGCGGGTCAAGGTGAAGGTGCGGTCGCCGCGCTGGCCTTCTCGGGTGGACAGGTTGAGCACGAGGTCACCCACCCGGAGCAGCCCCCCTTCTCCCTCGAAGCGCCGGCGCAGGAGCGCGCGCAGGCGGGCCAAGAGTTCGGCCAGGGCGAAGGGCTTCACCAAATAGTCGTCGGCGCCGGCATCGAGGCCCTGCACGCGGTCGTCGATGGCGTCGCGGGCGGTCAGCATGAGCACGGGGGTGTCGTCGCCGCCGCTGCGGATACGGCGGCACACGGTCAGGCCGTCGATGTCGGGCAATCCGAGGTCGAGGATGAGGGCGTCCGGCGGCGCGAGCGCCAAGGATTCGAGGGCCTCGCTGCCTGTCGGCACCGTGACCACGTCGTAGCCCTCTAGGCGCAGCGCACGGTCGATGGACCGCCGCACCGCCTGATCGTCGTCGACCACCAGGATGCGCACGACGAGAACCTACCGCCGCGCCTTGGTCGTGGACGGGCGGGGCCGCGCCCTAACCTCTACTCGGCGACCGCCCGGTCGACCCATTCCGGGGTAGTTCAATCGGCAGAACGTCGGCCTTTGGAGCCGGATGTTGGAGGTTCGAGCCCTCCCCCCGGAGCCTCAGCGCCCGCTGGCCCGATCCTGCTCGGCCAGCTGAGCCAGGTACTCGTTGTAGGCGGCCCGCTCCGCGTCTTCCTGCTTGTCCTGTGCCGTCTCGGCCGGGGGTTCGTCGGTCCCGGTCAAGGTCCGACCGCCGGAGTCACCGCCGGCGGTGGCGGGCGGCGCCGTGCCGTCGGGCACGGCATGAAGGAGTCGCCACCACATGTAGACGGCATACGCCGCGAAGAAGGGCCACTCGAAGACGTAGGCCCAACTGAGCTCGTTGCCGCCGGTGGCCCGGTCGATCTGCCAGATGCACAACGCCAAGAAGGCGGGCACAACGACGAGGATCACCGCGTGGAGCTTGAGGGCACGCGCGGAGAACCAGACCTTCTTGTCCATCAGACCCCGCCGGAGAAGACGAAGTCCTCGATGAGCGCGGCCAGTTCGAGCGGCCGGTCGCCCTGGATGCTGTGGCCGGCGCCCTCCACGCCCTCGACGCGCACCGAGGGCTGGCGCCGGCGCAGCTCCGCGATGTCGGCGTCGTCGACGACGGACCAGGCCAGTCCCTGCACCAACATGATCGGCATCGAGAGCGCGGAGACGGCGTCCCACCAGCCGCCGAACTCGGGATGCCCGCCGGCGCCGTCGCCGTCGCCGGCGCGGAAGCGGGCATAGCGCCAGACCCAGGTCCCGTCCTCGCGCTGGACCGCGTTGTGCAGAATGCCGCGGCGCAACGAGGACTCCGAGCGGCCCGGGTTGTGCTCAATGGTGCGGGCGAGCAGCTCGTCGAAGCTGTCGAAACTGGCCGGCCCGTTGACGAAGTTCGTGACCGGGGCCGCCTTCTCGGCGTTGACGCCCGGGGTGATGTCGACCAGCACGAGGGCGCGCACCAGCTCCGGCGCCTGCGCGGCCAGCGCGATCGAGGACATGCCGCCGAGGGACATCCCGACCACCGCGCGGGCCTCGGGCGCCAGCCGGCGCACGACGGCGGCCAGGTCTCGCCCGTTGCTCCCCACCGAGACGGAGCCCTCGGGCCCGCCGTCGGAGTGCCCGTGGCCGGGCAGGTCCACGGCGAGGAGGGGGCGGCCGAGAGCCAGGGCGACGGTGTCCCAGGTATGGGCGTTCTGCGCTCCCCCGTGCACGAGCACGAGCTCTGGGACCCCGGCATCGGCGCCCCAGAGCAGGCTGGACACGGTGCGCCCGGGCTCGACCTCGACCTCGACCCGGCGCACGTCGGGTGGGCCCGGGTACGGCAACCCGTATTCGGCCGCGTTCTCGTGGAAGAGGCCGAATTCGTCGTAGGGGATCATCTCCGGCACCACACGAGTTTCCCATACGCACGTCCGGCGGCCCGGCGGGCTAAGAATGCGGCGATGCCCGAGCGCCGACTCTCCGCCGTGGTCCTGGCGGCCGGCGAGGGGACGCGGATGCGCTCGGAGCGACCCAAGCCCCTCCACCTGCTGTGCGGCCGGCCGATGATCCTCCACGTCCTCGACGCCATGGCCGAGATCGACGTGCACCGGGTCGTGGTGGTGGTGGGGCACCGGGCGGAGTGGGTCACCAAGACACTGGTGCAGCTGGCCCCGCCGACGATGGAGATCGAGTTCGTGGAGCAGCTGACCCAGTCCGGCACGGGCGACGCCCTGGCGGTCGGCCTGACCGGGCTGCCCGACGACGACGACGAGGTCGAGGACGTGGTGGTGCTGCCGGGCGACACGCCGCTGTTGCGCCCCCAGACGCTGGCCGCGCTGGTGCGGGCGCACCGGCTGGAGGATGCCGGGGCGACGATGCTGACCGCCGTGGTGGAGAACCCGTCGGGCTACGGCCGGGTGGTCCACGGCAAGGACGGCGACGTGGTCCGGGTGGTCGAGGAGGCGGACGCCACGGAGGACGAGAAGATCATCGACGAGGTGAACACGTCGATCTACTGCTTCCGCCGTTCCATCCTGGCGCCCACGCTGCGCCGGATCAGCCCGGCCAACGCCCAGGGCGAGTACTACCTGACCGATGCCGTGGCCGTGCTGAGCAGCGCCGGTTACAGCGTGAAGGCGCTCGTCCTGCCCGACTCCATGGAGGCGGCCGGCGTCAACGACCGGGCGCAGCTGGCCGTGGCCGAGGCCGAGCTGCGTGACCGCATCAACGAACGCTGGATGCGCCGGGGCGTGACCATGTGGGACCCAGAACGGACCTACGTGGACGCCCAGGTCCAGCTCGAAGCCGACGTGTCCCTGCTCCCGGGTGTGATCCTGCGGGGCGCCTGCACCATCGGGGCCGGTGCCGAAATCGGTCCGAACGCCGTGCTGACCGAGACGGCGGTCGGGGAGGGGGCGGTCGTGGGCGAGAGCGTCTGCACGCAGGCGGTGATCGGCGCGGGGGCACGGGTCGGTGCCTTCAGCGTCCTCGAGCCCGGGGCCGAGGTGGAGCCAGGCGCGGTGCTGGCGCCGCACTCGACGCTCGGCGCCCCGGAGGGCTGAGGGGGCCAGAGACGGGCGGTGCCGGTGCGCACTAGCGTTGGCGCCGTGGAGTTGATCCCCCGGCGTCGCCTGGAGCTGATCTCAGGGCGGGCCCATCCGGCGTTGGCCAAGGACATCGCGGGCCACCTCGGGGTCGAGCTGGGCGAGGCGAACCTGCGTGAGTTCGCCAACGGCGAGATCTACTGCAAGTACGACATCTCCATTCGCGGCTGCGACGTCTTCATCATCCAGACGCACGCCTCGCCGGTGAACGACTCGCTGATGGAGCAGCTCATCATGATCGACGCCGCCAAGCGGGCGTCGGCCAAGCGCATCACCGCGGTGTGCCCCTACTACGGCTACTCGCGCCAGGACCGCAAGTCGACCGGACGCGAGCCGATCACGGCCAAGCTGGTGGCCGACATGCTGTCCGCGGCGGGGGCCGACCGGGTGGTGAGCGTCGACCTGCACTCGGGCCAGATCCAGGGCTTCTTCGACACGCCGTTCGACCATCTGGTGGCGGCACCGGTGCTCGAGAGCTATCTGCGCGAGCACCTGGGCAACGATGTCGTGGTCGTGGCGCCCGACGCCGGTCGGGTGAAGGTGGCGGAGCGCTACAGCCAGCATCTCGGCTGCGACCTCGCCCTGATCCACAAGACGCGCCCGCGGGGCACCTACAACGAGGTCAAGGCGCGCCACGTGGTCGGTGACGTGGAGGGCCGCCAGTGCGTGCTCATCGACGACATGATCGACACGGCCGGCACGGTGTGCGCCGCGGCCGAGCTGCTCTCGGAGGCCGGCGCCTCGGACGTCTCGGTCATGGCCACCCACGGCGTGCTCTCGGACCCGGCGGTGGACCGCCTGAAGGCGTCGCCGATCTCCCGGGTGGTGGTGACCGACACCCTGCCCATCGCCGAGGACCGGACCTTCGACAAGCTCGAGGTCCTGTCGGTGGCCAAGATCATCGCCGACGCCATCGACGCCGTCTTCGAGGACACCTCGGTCTCCGAGCTCTTCGGGGGCGACAACCTGGTCTAGGCGGCGCCCCGGGGCCCACGGCTCGGGCGCGTTGGAGGCCGGCGGGCGTGGCGACTACGCTCGTAGGCCGTTCGCCGGAGGCCCGTCGGCCGTCCGCGCACACCGTTTTCGCCACCCGAGGAGATTCCGTCATGGCCGAAGTCGTTCTTGCAGCCGAGGTTGGGCGCCCCATCGGCTCGCGGGCGGTGCGCCGCCTGCGCCGTGAGGGGAAGATCCCCGGCGTCATCTACGGGCACGGCACCGACCCGCTGCCCATCGCCGTGGTCGGCCGCGAGCTGCGGGTCGCCCTCAACGGGGAGGCCGGTGCCAACCAGCTGCTCTCGCTCAACACGGGTTCGGAGACCTTCTTGACCCTGGCCCGTGACATGCAGCGCCACCCGGTGGCCCAGACGGTCACCCACGTGGACTTCATCATCGTCCGGCGTGACGAGGTCATCGCGGCCGACGTGCCGGTGATCCTGGTGGGCGAGGCGCTCGAGGTGCACCACGGGGACGGCCTGGTCGAGCAGCAGATGTTCAACCTCTCGATCAACGCGGTGCCTGCCGCCATCCCGACCTCGATCGAGGTCGACGTGAGCGCGCTCACCATCGGCGACGCCATCCGGGTGTCCGACGTCGTCCTGCCCAGCGGCGTCACCACCGACGTGGACCCCGAGTCCGCCATCGCCATCGGCCAGCCGCCGCGGGTGGCGACGGCCGAGGAGGAAGGCGAGGGCGCCGAGGGCGAGGCCGGCGAGGGTGCCGGCGCCGAGGCGAGCGGGGGCGGCGAGACCTCCGAGGCCGCGTCCGAAGAGGGCTAGGCCCTGCGCAGACCTTTCGCCCGGTCGGAGCACCGGGGCACCCCGGCCGACCTGCTGGTCGTCGGGCTGGGCAACCCGGGCCCCGAATTCGAGGGCAGCCTCCACAACGCGGGCTCCGACGCGGTGCAGCTGTTGGCCCAGCGCCACGGGGTCACGCTGCGGGCCGAGAAAGGCGTGGCGGCCCGGGTCGCCGTGGCGTCGGTGGCCGGTCGCCGGGTGGCCCTGGCCGTCCCGACCACCTACATGAACGAGTCGGGCCTCGCCGTGCGCGGCCTGGCCACGCGCTTCGGCATCGACGACCCGGCCACCATCGTCGTCGTGCACGACGAGCTCGACCTGGCGCCGGGCACGGTCCGGCTCAAGGCCGGCGGGGGCCTGGCGGGGCACAACGGCCTGCGCTCCATCGCCGCACACCTGCACACCAACGACTTCTTGCGCGTCCGCATCGGCGTGGGGAAGCCGCCGAGCGCGGCGCAGGGCGCGTCCCACGTGCTGCGGCGCCCGCCCAAGGCCGTGCGCGAGGTCCTGCACGTCGCGCTGGAGACGGCGGCCGACTCGGTGGAGCGCATCGCGGCCGACGGGATCGACGCGGCCATGCTCTGGTGCCACTCGCTGCCCGCGCCATGAGCCGATGACCAGCGCCAGCGCGCCACCGACCGCGGTGCCCGCTCCCGGCGAGGAGACAGGAACCGCCGACACGTCCCGGGTCCCCGGTGCGGGCAGCCTGGGTGCGCTGCCCCGGCTCCTGCGGGCCGAGCCGGCGCTGGCCGGCCTCATCGGGTCGGCGGACGCCACGGTGGCCGTGCCGGAGGCGGCGCAGGCCGTGGCCACGGCCGCGCTGGCCGCGCTGGGCGACCGGGGACCGATCGTGGTGGTCACGCCCACCGGTCTCGACGCGGAGCGCCTGGGCGACGACCTGGCCTGCCTGCTGGAGCAGTCGGACGAGGAGGGGCTGGCCGGTGCCCTCGGCGGGCCGGTCACCGTCCTGCCGGCCTGGGAGACGCTGCCCTTCGAGCGGGTCAGCCCCGAGACCGAGACGATGGGGCGGCGGCTGGCCATCCTGCACGCACTGGCATCGGAGCCCGACGACGCCCTGCCCCGGCCGCCGCGGGTGATCGTGGCGCCGGTGCGCGCGCTGCTGCAGCGGATCGGTCCCCTCGCGGGCGCCGGACCGCTCCGGGTGCGCCCGGGCGAGCAGGTCGACGTCGACGCCCTGTTGCGGGAACTGGTGGAGAAGGGGTACCGGCGCGAGCACCAGGTGGAGCACCGGGGCGAGTTCGCCGTGCGGGGCGGCATCGTCGACGTCTTCCCGTCGACGGCGGACACGCCGGTGCGCATCGACCTGTGGGGTGACGAGGTCGACCGGCTCACCACGTTCGCCATCAGCGACCAGCGCTCGTCGCGCGACCTGTCCGGCGCGCTGTTCTACGGCTGCCGAGAGCTGGTGCTGACCGACGAGTTGCGGGCGGAGGCCGAGCGCCTGGTCAGGCTCCGACCCTGGGGGACTTCGGTCTGGGACCGACTGGCCCGGGGCGAGCAGTTCGACGGCATGGAGTCGTGGTTGCCCTTCCTCGACGCCGAGCTGCGCGTGCTGCCCGACCTGTTGGGGCCGGCGGCGCAGATCGTCCTGGTCGAGCCGCGCCGCATCCGCGACCGCGGCGCCCAGCTGCTCGACGAAGAGGCTGCGCTGGCCGAGACCCTGGCCGCCACCTGGGGAGCCCGGGACAGCGACGAGGACCCCTTTCCCCGGCTGCACGTCCCCTTCGAGCGGCTGCTGAGCGAGAGCCGGGCCGGTCTCGTCGCCCTGCCCACCGTGCCCGAGGGTCCGTCCGTGCCCTCCCTGGCCGTCGGCCGGTTCGAACAGGTGGCCGGGGATCCGGAGCTGCTGGCCGCGGGCGTGTCCCGTCTGGTGGGGGAGGGCTACACGGTCACACTCTGCGCGGCGACCGAGGCGGGGGCCGGTCGGTTGTCCGCCATCCTGGCCGAGCAGGGGGTCCACGCCCCGGTGGTGGGCGAGGCCACCGGCAGACCGGGACCGGTGGTCGTGGCGGCGCCGATCGCCAACGGGTTCATCCTGCCCGACGCCAAGGTGGCCGTGCTCTCGGAGACCGACGTGACCGGCCGCCGGGTGCCGCACCGCAGGGCCAGGCCGCGGGCCCGGGCGGCGGACGGCTTCTTCGACGACCTCGAGGCGGGGAGCTTCGTCGTCCACCGCCAGCACGGGGTGGCCCGCTTCGAGGGTGTCACGTCGCGGACCATGGGCGGGACCACGCGCGACTACCTGATCCTCCAGTACCGCGGCTCGGATCGTCTGTACCTCCCCGTCGACCAGATCGAGGCGATCACGCCCTACTCGGGCGGCGAGTCGCCCACCCTCTCGAAGATGGGCGGGGCGGACTGGCAGCGCACCCGGGCCAAGGCTCGGGCCGCAGCCGGGGAGGTGGCAGCCGAGCTGGTGCAGCTGTACCGGCGCCGCCTGGCCGTCGAGGGACACGCCTTCGGCCCCGACACACCATGGCAGGACGAGATGGAGGCGTCGTTCGGCTTCGTCGAGACCGAGGATCAGCTCAAGGCGATCGCCGACGTGAAGGCCGACATGGAAGAACCGAGGCCGATGGATCGCCTCATTTGCGGCGACGTCGGATTCGGCAAGACAGAGGTGGCGGTGCGGGCGGTCTTCAAGGCCGTACAGGACGGCACCCAGGCAGCGGTGTTGGCGCCCACGACCCTGTTGGCCAGCCAACACGCCCAGACCTTCGCCGACCGCTACGCCCCCTATCCGGTCGTCGTGAAGCTCCTGAGCCGCTTTCTCTCACCGGCCCAGCAACGCGAGGTGGTGGCGGGTCTGGCCGACGGCAGCGTCGACGTCGTGATCGGCACCCACCGCCTGCTGGCCCAGGACGTCGTGTTCAAGCGGCTCGGCCTGCTGGTGGTCGACGAGGAGCAGCGTTTCGGGGTCTCGCACAAGGAGGCGGTCAAGCGCATGGCCGAAGGCGTCGACGTCCTGACGTTGACCGCCAGCCCCATCCCGCGCACGCTCGAGATGGCACTGACCGGGATCCGCGACCTCTCCATGGTCAACACGCCGCCGGCCGACCGCCGCCCGATCCTCACGTACGTGGGCGAACAGGATCCCTCGGCGGTCAGCGAGGCATTGCGGCGCGAGATGCTGCGCGAGGGTCAGGCCTTCTACGTCCACAACCGGGTCTCGGACATCGACCGGGTGGCCCGCGACGTCCGGAACCTGGTGCCCGAGGCCAGGGTGGCCATCGCGCACGGGCAGATGGACGAGGGCAGCCTCGAGACGGTCGTGCTCGACTTCTGGGAGCGCCGTTACGACGTGCTGGTCTGCACCACCATCATCGAGTCGGGCATCGACATGCCCTCGGTGAACACGCTCATCGTCGACCGGGCCGACATGCTCGGCCTGGGTCAGCTGCACCAGATCCGGGGGCGGGTGGGCCGGGGCGGCCAGCGGGCCTACGCCTATCTCTTCCATCCGGCCGATCGCGTCCTCTCCGAACAGGCCTACGAACGGTTGCGCACAATCGGCGAGCACACCGAGCTCGGCTCGGGCTTCAAGATCGCCATGCGCGACCTCGAGATCCGGGGGGCGGGCAACCTGCTCGGGTCGGACCAGTCCGGACACATCGCGGCGGTCGGCTACGACCTCTACGTCCAGCTGGTGGCGGAGGCGGTGGCCGAGGCCAGGGGCGAGGCCCGGCCTGCGCCGCCCACGGTGTCGGTGGACGTACCGGGGGACGCCCACCTGCCCAAGGACTACGTGACGGCCGAGGATGCCCGGCTCGAGGCCTACCGGCGCCTGGCCGCCACCACCACGGCCGCCGACGTCGACGACATCGGGGTCGAGTGGTTGGATCGGTACGGCCCCTTGCCCGCGGCGGCCGAGGGGCTCCTGGCCGTGGCCCGACTCCGGGTGGGCGCCATGGCCCGAGGCATCGGCGAAGTGGTCGTGAGCTCGGTGCGCCCGGGTGGGACCCGGCGCCCGGTGGTGCGGTTGGCGCCGGTGGCCCTGCCGGCCAGCGCGCAGGTGCGGCTGCGGCGCGTCGCACCCGACGCCACCTACCGCGAGGACCTGGGCCAACTGCTCGTCCCGGTTCCCGAGGGCCGGTCGGCGGCCACCGCGGTGCTGGGAATCCTCGAGGAGTTGGTCCCGCTTCCCGATTCGGGTACGCCGCCGCCACCCGGTAAGGTCCCCGGCGCGTGAAGCGGTTTGTCGTCCTCCTCGTCCTGCTCGCCGGCGGCCTGGTCGCGGCCGCGCTTGCCATTCCGACCAACGCGGCAGTGGTCAACGGCGCTGCGATCAGCCAGCAGCAGCTCAACTCGGGCGTGCGCGCCGTCGCCGGCAGTCCCGACTACCAGTGCTTCATCAACGCCGAGACGTACATCGACTCGCAGGGCAGCGCGGCCGCGCCCCCGGTGACGGGTGCCGGCACCGGACAGAATCCCGGCGACCTCCCGACGGCGACCACCGACTTCACCGCCCAATACCTGAACCAGGAGATCAGCCAGGAAACCGTCGAACAGCTGGCGGCCAAGCGGGGCGTCACCGTGTCCCAGTCCCAGCTCGACAACGCCCGCACGGTCTTCGAGGGCGAGATCACCCAGGTGATGTCCGAGGTGTCCCAGACGGCAGAGGGGGAGAACCCCGCCTTCTCGTGCAGCGACACGGGCAAGCCGCTCACCGGGAGCGAGGTCCTGGCCACGCTCCCCCCGTCCTTCGTCGACCAGCAGGTCCAGTACGTGGCCACGCAGATCGCGCTGGCCGTCGACTTCTCGGGCTACGGGTCGGGGACGGCTGAGCTCTTGCGCTACTTCCAGTCGCACCTCCCCGTCTTCGACACGGCGTGCTTCACGGTTGCCGTGTACAGCTCCCAGAGCGACGCCACCGCGGCGAAGGCGTCGGTGGCCTCGGGCACGCCGTTCGCAACGGTGGCGGCGGCGACCCAGAGCCAGGGCGGTGGTCCGCAGGGATGCGCGGTGACCTACGAGGTCGACCGTGACCTCCCGGCGAACGCGAGCCTCGAGAAGCTGGCGCTCAACACCGTTTCCGATCCGATCGCGTTCAACAACAGCTACATCCTCGTCGAGGTGACCAAGCGCACACCCACGGCCTTCAGCTCGGTGAAGCCGTTGGTGACCGATGCCGTCCAGCAGGCGGGTGCCACCAAGGCGCAGGCGGCGGTGGCGGCGGTGGAGCGCCGTTCCGACATCAGCGTCAACCCGCAGTACGGCGTCTGGGTGTCCCTGCCCGGGCAGATCCTGATCCCGCTGGCGCCGGAGCCGTCCGACGTGCCCAACGCCAAGGCCAACGAGCCCGCCACGACGACGCCGTCGTCGTCGACCGGTTCGTCGTCGTCGACGAGTCCGTTCAGCGGCTGAGCGTGCCCCGGATCCGCCCCCACATCACCGTGGTGGGTCTCGGTCCCGCAGGGAGCGATCTGCTCGGAACCAAGGCAGCCGAACTCCTGGCCGGGCCCGCCCCGGTCTTCCTGCGGACGGGGCGCCATCCGGCGGCGGCCGGGTTGGAGGGGGCGCGGACGTTCGACGACCTCTACGAGTCGTCGGCCACGTTCGAAGCGGTGTACGCGGCCATCGTCGAGGACCTGGTGGCGGCCGCGGCGGCGGGGCCCGTCGTCTACGCGGTGCCGGGTTCGCCCAGCGTGGCCGAGCGGACCGTGGAGCTGTTGCGGGCGGACGACCGGGTCGAGGTCAGCGTCGTCCCGGCTCTGTCGTTCCTCGACCTGGCGTGGGCCGCGCTGGGGATCGACCCGCTGGCCCGGGGCGTCCGGCTGGTCGACGCGGCAGACTTCGAGCAGGCGGCCGCGGTCGAGGGCGGTCCGTTCCTGGTCGCCCAGGTCTGGTCGCGCCACCTGCTCTCCAGCGTGAAGCTGAGCCTCGACGACCCGGCCGCCCACGGCCCGGTCCGACCGGTGCTCCTGCACCATCTGGGCTTGGCGGACGAGCAGGTACTGGCGGTGGACTGGTGGGAGCTCGACCGCACGGTCGAACCGGACCACCTGACGTCGGTCTACATTCCCGCGCTGGGGGAGCGGACGGCCACGGCGGTCGAGATGGCGCGGCTGGACGCACTCATGGACACGCTGCGCGACCAGTGCCCGTGGGACCAGGCCCAGACCCACGCGTCGCTCATGCCGCACCTGATCGAGGAGTCCTACGAGGTCCTCGACGCCCTGGCCGAACTGGACGACCACGGTGGTCCGGCTGCGGCCTCCGCCCACCTCGAGGAGGAACTGGGAGACCTGCTCTTCCAGATCGTCTTCCACGCCCGGCTGGCCCGCGAGGAAGGCCGCTTCGACCTGGCCGGGGTGGCCCGGGGCGTCCACGACAAGCTGGTCCACCGCCACCCGCACGTCTTCGGCGACGTCGAGGCCGTCGGCGCGGAACAGGTTGTGGCGAACTGGGAGGAGATCAAGCGGAGCGAGAAGGGTCGGCACAGCGTCACCGAGGGCATCCCGCTCGGACTCCCCGCCCTGATGCTGACGGAGAAGCTGGCCCGCAAGGCGCGCTCGGTCGGCCTGGAGCCGCCGGGGGCCGACGAGGTCACGCCGGCGGCCGGAGCCCTCGGTCGGTTGGCCGAGGCTGCGGCGAAGGCCGACCCGCACCCCGACGACCCGCTGTCTCCCGACGCATCGGAGCTCGAGCGCGCGGTGGCCGAGTGCCTCTATGTCGTGGCGAACCTCGCCCAGCGCCTCGGGATCGATGCCGAGCACGCGCTGCGCGAGCGAGCGTTGCGCCTGCGCGACGACATCGTCGCGGCGGAGGGCGTCCCGTAACCGGGCAGGGTCAGCCGCTAGTCTGGTTGGCCGGTGTCCCGTCAGGGAGGACGCCGAGGGAGAGAACTCGTGAGTTGCATTGAGCACGTGATCGGGCGCGAGGTCCTCGACTCCCGAGGCAACCCGACCGTGGAGGCCGAGGTCCTGCTCGACTCCGGGGCGCGTGGACGTGCCATCGTTCCGTCGGGCGCGTCGACCGGCATCCGCGAGGCGATCGAATTGCGCGACGGCGGCAACCGTTACGGAGGCAAGGGCGTCGAGCGGGCGGTGGCCAACGTCAACGGCGAGATCGCCGGCGCGATCTGCGGGCTGGACGCGCTCGACCAGCGGGCGGTCGACTTCGCGCTCATCGACCTGGACGGGACGCCCGACAAGGCCCGGCTCGGGGCCAACGCCATCCTGGCCGTGTCCCTGGCCAGTGCCAAGGCCGTGGCCGACGACCTGGAGATCCCGCTCTACCGCGCCATGGGCGGTTCGAACGCCCATGTCCTTCCGGTCCCGATGCTCAACGTGCTCAACGGCGGCGCCCACGCCAAGAACTCCATCGACTTCCAGGAGTTCATGCTGATGCCGATCGGCGCCGCGTCCTTCAGCGAAGCCCTGCGCTGGGGCACCGAGACCTATCACGTGCTGCGTTCCGTGCTGGCCGACCGCGGCCTCTCGACCGCCGTCGGAGACGAAGGAGGCTTCGCGCCGGACCTGCCCACCAACGAGGACGCCGTCACGCTGCTGATGGAGGCCATCGAACTGGCCGGGCGGGTGCCGGGCGAGGAGATCGCCCTGGCGCTCGATCCGGCCACCAGCGAGCTGTGGTCCGAGGGCGCCTACGTGCTGGCCGGCGAGGGGCGGACGCTGTCGTCTGCCGAGATGGCGGACTACTGGGTCGACCTGGTCGACCGCTACCCGATCGTCTCGATTGAGGACGGGATGGCCGAAGAGGACTGGGGCGGGTGGGAAGCGCACACCAAATCGCTCGGGCGACGAATTCAGCTGGTGGGGGACGACATCTTCGTGACCAATGCCGAGATCCTGGCCCGAGGCATCGAGGAGGGCGTGGCCAACGCCATCCTGGTGAAGCTCAACCAGATCGGGACCCTGACCGAGACGCTCGAGACCGTCGCCCTGGCCACGCGCTCGTCCTATGCCACGGTGATCTCGCACCGGTCGGGCGAGACCGAGGACACCACCATCGCCGACCTCGTCGTCGCGGTGGGCGCCGGGCAGATCAAGACGGGTGCCCCGTGCCGTTCGGACCGCGTGGCCAAGTACAACCAGCTCCTGCGCATCGAAGAGGATCTCGGCCAGTCGGCCACCTTCCCGGGACGGGCGGCGCTGGCGGGGGCAACGGGAGGCCGCGTTGGCGCGGTCTGAGGGCAAGACGAAACAGGGGCCCCGGGTGCGAACCCCAGCCAAGGCGGCCCGGTCGGTGCGCTCGCGCCGTCTGTTTCTCGGAGGCGCCGTTCTCCTCTCGGCGGTGGTCCTCTTTGCCTGGTTCCCCGCGTCATCGCTGCTGTCGGCCCGTTCGAATCTGAAGGCGACGCAGGCCCAGCTGACCTCGCTGCACGCGCAGGACGCCGCGCTGGCGCAGGAGCAGAAGAACCTCAGCGATGGCAACGAAATCGAACGGATCGCCCGCGAGCAGTACCAGCTGGTGAGCCCGGGCCAGGAGGCCTACGAGGTGTTGCCGCCGGCGGGCTCCACCTCGGCCGGGACGCCGTACGCGGGGGACCCCGGGTCGGCCGGGCCGTCGGCCCCATCGGCGGCGTCCGAACTCCCGCCGGGCGGGGTGACCACGACGCTGCCGGCGAACCGTGCGCACGCGGCGCCGCACCTGGCCCCGGCGCCGTCGGGGATGCTGGCCCGGATGCTCCACACGCTCGAATTCTGGCGCTGACACCGGTGGAGCCGAGCTGCCCCACCCCCTTGGCGGACATGGAGGCGGTGGCTCTCCTCCTCGGTCGAGAACCCGGCGCGTCGTTCACGGTGGTGATCCGCGGGACGGATGGCGAGCCGATGGTGATCCGCAACGACCCCTTTCTTCGCGACGGCACGCCGATGCCCACGAGATACTGGCTGGTGGACCCGGGCCTGCGCGCTGCGGTGAGCCAACTCGAGGCGGCAGGAGGCGTGGCGCAGGCGGAGCGCGAGGTCGACGGTGCGGCGCTGGACGCCTGCCATCTCCGCTACGCACAAGAGCGGGACGCGGTGATCCCGACCGATTGGACGGGGCCGAGACCCAGTGGAGGCGTCGGGGGGACGCGCCGGGGGGTCAAGTGCCTCCATGCCCATCTGGCGTGGTGGCTGGCGGGCGGCGACGATCCCGTCGGCCTGTGGGTGGCGGCCCGGCTCGGGTTGACAGCCTGACAGGCTGAGGGGATGCGCAACCTGCCACCTCTGTCCTGCACCCGGCCATGACGGACGACGGTGCGTACGCGGCCCTCGACTGCGGGACCAACTCGACGCGACTGCTGGTGACCGATGCGAAGGGCCGCCCGCTGGCCAGAGAGATGCGAATTACGCGGTTGGGCCAGGCGGTAGACCAGACCCGGCGGCTGCGAGCGGATTCGATCGAGCGGACGGTGGAGGCGCTGCGGGAGTTCCGCCTGCTCATGGACGACGAGGGGGTCCGGCTCGCTCGCCTCGTCGCCACCTCGGCCGTGCGCGACGCGACCAACGGCGACGAATTCCTGGCCGCCGCCTCCGAGGTGACCGGGGTCGACGCGGAGCTCTTGAGCGGCATCCAAGAGGGGCGACTTTCCTACCGCGGCGCCATGGCGGATCTGCCGGCCATTCCTTGGCCGACGGTCGTGGTGGACATCGGAGGGGGTTCGACCGAAATCGTCACGTCCTCCACGGGGGAGATCGAGTCGGTCTCGCTCGACATCGGATGCGTGCGCCTCACGGAGCGCTTCTTACCCGGCGATCCCCCCTCGGCCGAGGAGGTGGCCGCGGCCACAGAGGCCATCGCGGTGCAGCTGGGCCGGGCTCAGCGCGAGATCCCGCTGCTCGGGCAGCTCCCCGTCGGGGCACGGCTCGTGGGCCTGGCCGGGACCGTCTCGACCCTGGCCTCGTTGGACCTCGGTCTCGGCTCCGACTACGACCGGGAGCGTGTGCACCACTCCGTGCTGACCGGCGAGGCCGTCGCACGCTGGTGCGACATCCTCGGTCAGGAGCGGGTGGCGACGCGGGCGGCCCGACCGGCGATTCCCCCGGGGCGGGCAGACGTCATCTTCGGGGGTGCGCTGGTGTTGCGCGAGGTCATGAGCAGACTGGGTGCTGACCGCTGCATCGTGTCAGAGTCGGACATCCTCGACGGGCTCGTGATGTCGATGCTCCCCGGGTGAGAACGAGTGCGAGCGCCGACTCCGTTGATGACCGAGCGCTGGCGGCTCAGGCATCCAGATCGCGCAACGCCTGGTCAATGCGGCCCCGAAAGGCGTCCGGCGAGAAGGCTTGACACCTCTCACGCACGCGTGCGCTGAGTGCCGACGAGGCAACGGGGTCGCCGAGAAGTTGCTCAACGACACGCGCACAGCCGTCGATCGTCTGGAACGCGGTGTCGCACCCGAGTACGTCGATGACGTCGACCGGGCCTCCCTGCCCGTAGACGACGGGGATGCATCCGAAGCTGCTTGCCTCGACCGGCGTGATGCCAAAGTGCTCCAGGCTTTCGGGGAATTCATCCGGATCGACGCCGTAGCCAGCGGCGTGCACCAGGACGGCTGAGCGTTCGTAGAGCGTCGCCAGATCGGCGCGGGAGACGTTCGGATGGAACGTGCAGGGGAGCCCGTCGGCCATGGCCCGGAGCTCGTGATAGCGCTTCCGGCCTTCCGGGCCGGGATGGATGGAGCCGGCGACAGCGAGTTCGAAGCCGTGGCGGCCGTTCTCGAGCACCTGCCGGAAGGCATCGATCACGACGTCTTGACGCTTGTTGTGGCCGCCGGCGAAGAACCGCCCGACCGTCAGAATCGTCCTGCGGTCGGCCCAGGGGAGGCCGTTGCCCGCCCCGGGCCACGTCGCCGGCGGCGAAATGACTCTGATCGGGATGGACGGGAGGTCATAGTGCCGCAGGAGCGCCTTGACGTGTCGCCGCACGAAGTCGGAGTACACCCAGATCTCGTCGTAGTCGGCGAGCATCTTGGCGTTCGCCGTGATGTCCTCATCGGACATGTAGAACGGGAATTGCATCTGGTACACGCTGCGCCGGCCGAACGCGGCGACTGGTGGGATGATGGAGTTCCCGAGCACGACGGAAAAGCGAGACCGACTCCGGTCGACCTCATCCCAAGGGCGTGCCGTGGCCACGGCGTTCTCGAAGCCGAAGGCGTTCGAGATCTGACGCATGCGGACGGAGCTGTAGCGCGAGGGCGTGCAGAACGTCACCTGTGCTGGACCCACTAGGGAACTGAAATGGGAGGCAAGCTCGAACATCACCCGCTCACCTCCGCCCGGAACGAGGTCGTAGGGAGAGAACAGAACGAACTCGGATTGCGTCTCGACGGCCGCGACGGAATGGCCGCCCGGTGAGTCGTTCGGTGTCGCGTCCGTCGCCCTCCCCGCCAGATGCCTGGTCTGACGTGTCTCCAACCATGGTCCCCACTTGCGAGCGAAGCGTTGCCGATTTATCTCGGAGATGTCGTCGAGGTGGAGCCGGCTGTCTGATGTCGTCTTGCTCTCAATATGGACGACGCGTGCCCGTGGGTTCACCATCACCTTCCCGCAGGCGCTCCAGAGCTTGAGGCAGAGATCGACATCCTCGTAGTAGGCGGGCTCCCATTCGAACCCGAACCCACCCACCTCCAAGAAGTCGGACCGTCGCATGAGCAAGCAGGCGGCCGAGCAGAAGTCGACCACGCACGGAGTGTCGTAGTGGTCCGCGCCCCAGACGCTGCCCTTGCCCACCTGCACGACATCGCCGGTCGGAAGGGCGAGGCTGCCAACCTCTTGGACCCTGCCGTCCGGATAGAGGAACATGGGGCCGACGGCGGCCACGGTGGGATCGTGCTGCAGCGTGGCGGCCAACTCTTCGATCCAACCCGGTTCGACGAATGCGTCATTGTTCAAGAAGACGATGAAGTCGCCCCTGGCGAAATCGACGCCAATGTTGTTGCCCTCGCTGAAGAACCTGTTCTCGCCCACTTCGACCAACCGGAAGTCTCTCGTCTTGGTGTGTCGTCGAAGGATGCCAACCTCTTCGTAGTCCGACCCGTTGTCGACGACGATGATCTCTTTGATGAGCGCGCTGGCGGCGCGCTGCAGCGCATCGAGACATTGGATTGTCGTGTCGGCGTGATTGAAATTGAGGACGATGACCGAAACGTTGTGGTCGAAGGTGTCGGAAGCCAACGGCGCCCTATCGGCCGTGGGGATCGCGGGCGGCATGTCGGCGCATGAGACCTGAGAACAGCCGCAGCGGAGCAGTCACTCTCCACGAACTCGACCGGCGCAGGTCCTCGACGACACTCTCCGCCGATGCGGCCAGGCCCGCATAGGCCAGGACTCGGTTCTCGGCATCCTCGAGCTGGCGCTCCTTCAGCGTCAGCTCCGCGACGTGCTTGGAGGCGCCGGTCGAGACCTTTGCCGCCAGGAGGTCGACCCGGTCGAGAAACTCCTTGACGAGCGCTTCACGCTCCAGCCGGGCGGACTCGATCTGGGTGGCGAGTCCCAGCCGGGCGGCAGACAGTTCGTCGGAGAGCTGCATGGTCAGGTCCTGGTAGGTGCGCAAGGCCTCCAAGAAGGCGGCGCGCTCCGTCTCATGACGCTCGATCAGCCTGCCGACGAGCGTTTCCGCCGCGGCGCTGAGCTCAATGGTTTCTCCCATCTGACCCTGCGCGCTCTGGTCGCCGAAGAGCGTGAGCATGCTGCCGACGACACCCGGCGCATGTTCCAGCAGGTCGACGGATCCGCTGGAACCGTCGACGGGTTCTTGTGCCACCAGAGCTTCTCCACCGACGCCCAGAGACACGCGCACTGTCCTGAAGTGTTCCGGTACCACCTCGTTGGCGATGCGGTCCAACTCTTCGGATGCCCCTTCTGGTGCGCTGGTGAAGACGACCGTGGCACCAGGCCCCAGCAACGTGAGCCACGGCGTCAGGTCGAATGCGGACGCCGTGTCCGGGGGGATCGGGACATGGAGCAGGTCGATGGACGAACCGGCTGCCAACGCCATCTTCGCGTCCTCTTCGACATCGAACTCCTCGAGGATCGAGCGGGACGGGGATCCGGCTTCTGGCGTCCGCCGCCGAGTGGGCCCGCTGCTGCGATCACCACCGACGGCGATGTAGCGAGTGCCCGGTCCGGTCCTCTCGACCGCCTCGGCCACGGAGATCCACTCTGCCGAGCCGCCGGATCCGAGCGTGACGGTCACGGCGGGTCTCGTGGTGGCAATGATCCAGCGCATGACCGAGGCGATGTCCTCCACCCGGCCCCACGACGGAACCACGGCCCCGTGATCGTCGGCGACCTGAGGGGATCCTGTCACGGGACCACTCGGTGACTCGGGCTCGTCAGTCATGGCGAAAGGGAAGAAGGTGGCGCAGATCAGGGATCATCGGTCGCTCTCTGGGTGCCCGCGTTCCCTACACACGCTGCGGTCATCCTAGCGCCGACCCGATCGATTCGGAGATGTCGCGCTCGGTCGCGTTGTCCACCCGAGCGTGGCCCCTGGACGGCTTCAGCCTGCGCTCGCGCCGAAGAGGGCGCTCAACCGTGCGACGAGCGGCTCCGGTCGGCCGTACCGCTCGTCGGCATAGCGCCGGCCCAGCGCCGACGCCTGCGAGCGTTCGAGTTCGTGGCGCATCCGCCCGGCTGCAGTGACGAGCCCGTCGAGATCGTCGAAGACCGCCCCACCGCCCGCAGTTGCGTGCTCGGCCGCGGCCGGAGACCCGGCCGGGACCACGATCGGAGTGCCGAAGCGAAGCGCCTCGACGCACTCCCGGGCCACGTAGGGTCCGGGAGCCAGGTCCACGACGAAGCGTGCGTGGGCGAGGAGACGGTGGAGATCCATGCGCGTCGCCACCGAGATGTCCCCGCGCAGGACCGATCCGCGCCACGCCTGGGCCCGGCCGCCTCCCACGAGGACGATCTCATCGTCGGGAAATGCCAGGCCGAGTTCGAGGACTTCGCGTGGTGGCTCGTCCGTTGAGCCCTCGCCGTCCCGGAGGACGAGCTGGTATCCGGTGAAGCCGAAGCCATGATGCCGATGTTGCTCGGCCATCGTGTTGACCGGCACGTGCATGCCGACGTCGGTCGCGCCGTCACCACCGTCGAAGGCTGCGATCCGACGCCCCGACGGATGCAGCCCGACGGTGGCGGAGAGGAACCACACCGCGCTCGGCACAAGCTCGCTGAGCAGGGTGGCCACCGCAGGAGTCATCTCGTCCACCAAGACGGCCGGATGCGACGGGAGGCCCGCCGGGAGGCGCCTCGGTTCGTCGAGGCCGGCCCCCACCAGATCGAATCCCCCGTCGGGGATGCTCTCGCCCTCCGGGCCGGGAGCGACCACGGTGACCGAGCGGATGCGAGAGGCCGCCGCGGCGAGCGACCGCGTCACGAACGCGAGCTCGGAGTGCGGCTCGTGCCAGTGCCGGGCCAGGAACAGAACGTTGCCGTCAGACACGCTCGGACCGGAACTGTCGGGCTATCCGGCCCGGACGGTCGACTGCCATCGGTCCCAACGCTCTGCTTCGCCGGCGCTCGCCAGGCGGCATGAGGAGTCTTCCCTCGTCACATGAGGACTGAGGTAGCGATCTCCTTGTCGAAGGAGGTGGCCCCAGCGATCGAGGAAACGGACGATGTCGCCAACGCCACCGGCCGTCCCTCGGCTCGGCGACTCGTGGTGGACGAGCTCGGCTGCCGGTTCGTAAAGCGTGCGGTACCCGGCGTCCCAAGCACGCAAGCAGAAGTCCACGTCGTTAAGGTCCACGCCGAGATCCTCGTCGAACCCCCCGAGCTCCTCGAAGACGTCGCGCCGTACGGCGAGGCAAGCCCCCGTCACTGCGGAGCACTCTCGCGTGACCCGCGCCATGTGCAGGTACCCGCTGCGGCCGGGGGCCAGTCCGTTGAGCGGGTGTCCAGCGGCTCCGTTCAGTCCGAGGACGATGCCGCAGTGTTGCAGCCTGCCGTCAGGGTAGAGAAGCCGAGCTCCGACCGCGGCGACGTCAGGCCTGAGCGCCTGAGCCCGCAACGCGGCGACCCAGCCCTCCGTGCACGCCTCGATGTCATTGTTGAGGAACATCAGCACTTCGCCCCGGGCGGCGTTCGCTCCATCGTTGCTGAGCCGGGCCCAATTGAACGGTCGTGCATCGTGCAGAAGAGAGACGTCGGGTCGCGCCTCCAGGCGCTCCATGAGCGTCTGCGTCTCCAGGTCGGTGGATCCGTTGTCGACCAGCACCAGTTCGACCCGGTCGTGTCGGCTGGTCCGGCTCACCGAATCGACGCAGGTGCGGAGGAAGCGAGGTTCGTCTCGGAACGGGATCACGACACTGACCGTCGCCCGGGGCCGATCGGGCCAGCTCACCCGAAAGGTTCCGGGGTCGTGACCCGGCCGCACCGTCGCCCGAGGGTCCCTCCGGTCGATCGCGACTTCCAGGTGATACCCGTCCGGATCCCCGGTCGCCTCGGCTGACCACCGGTGACAGAGCACTTCAGGAACGTGCACGACAGATTCCGCCACGGTGCACGCGGTCAATGCGCACGCGTGCTCGAGCGAGCTCGCCGCGCTGGCGACGATGCGGGGCATGTCCCGCGTCACGGCAGAACCGATGACCAGGGGGCGACCGATATAGGGCGCTGAGGTCAAGAAGTCGGGCGAGAACGCCGGCTTCAGTCGAGCAGAACCCTGGAAACCGCTCGGCTCGACGACGTCCTCGTCGGCGTACACGACGTTCGTCGGGGTGATCCGTGCCGCCAGGAGCGCCACGGCGTCAGGCGGCCAGAGGTCACCGGGGAAGACAAGGGCGACGTGACGCCCGCGGTGGAGGTCGAGAGCCTCGTTGAACAAGGAGAACGTGTCAGCCTGGCCCATAGTGGTCACAACGCGGATGCGGCGCCGGATCGGCCGAGGCGACGAGGCCACGACCTGCTCGACCTGGCCTGCCCAGGGCCCGGCGACCAGGATTGTCAGTGACCAGGTGCGGCTGGTCTGGCGCCCGATGCCCTGCAACGTTCGGTCGAGTCCGTGCGGAGGGTCCGCCACGATCGTGACGAGAGCGAGTCCCGGGTCGTCCGCAGAGTCGGGAGCGCGCGCTCGGCGCTCCGCCTCGCGAGCGTCCGCCCAGGCGGCATAGCCGGTGGCATCCTCGGAGACGTCTGCGGGCAATTCGGGTGGCTCCGGCGTGGCGAAGAGCACCCGTTCCACGCTGGCAATCTATCGGACGCCCATCGGGTGGAACGCCGCGTTGGCGCAGGTGAGGGGAGACCTGTCACGATGCGCCGATGCGGAATCCAGACCGCTTGCTGATGGGCCCCGGGCCGTCCAATCCGTACCCCGCCGTGACCATGGCGCTGGCCGGCCCGCTGCTGGGGCACCTGGACCCGGACTTCCTGGTCGTGCTCGACGAGACGTGCGCGCGCCTCCGCCGCGTGTTCGGGACGGACAACGCCCTGACCCTGCCGATCAGCGGGACCGGCTCGGCCGGCATGGAGGCCTCGTTCGTGAACGTGGTCCGGCCGCGCGATGTCGTGGTGGTCGGGGTCAACGGCGTCTTCGGCGAACGGATGTGCGAGGTGGCCGACCGGCTCGGTGCCGAGGTGGTCAAGGTGGAGGCGGAGTGGGGCGAGCCCCTCGATGCGGGCCTCCTCGCGGCGGCGCACCCCGCACCGGCCGTCATCGCACTGGTCCACGCCGAGACGTCGACCGGTGTGCGCAACGACGTGGAGGCGGTCGGTCGGGAGAAGGGTGATGCACTGCTCCTGGTGGACACCGTGACCTCGCTCGGTGGCATCGAGGTCGCCGTGGACGAGTGGGGGGTCGACATCTCCTACAGCGGAACCCAGAAGTGCCTGGGCGTGCCACCCGGCCTGTCGCCGCTGACCCTGTCCGGGCGGGCGGTCGAGCGATTGGTCGAGCGTCCGACCAGCTGGTACCTGGACCTGAACCTGATCGCCAAGTACACCAGCGGATCGGCCGGCGGCGGCCGGACCTACCACCACACGGCACCGGTGGCGATGGTGGCTGCGCTCCATGCCGGGCTGGGGACCCTCCTCGACGAGGGTCTGGAGCCGGCCCGGCAGCGGCACGCCGAGTGCGGGCAGTTGCTGTGGGACGGCCTCGAAGACCTGGGCCTGGAGCTGCTGGTCAAGAGGGAGCATCGCCTACCCCAGCTGACCACGGTCCGCATCCCACAGGGGGTGGACGACGCGATGGTCCGAACCAGGCTCCTCGACGACTACGGGATCGAGATCGGCGCCGGCGCCGGCCAGCTCGCCGGGAAGATCTGGCGCATCGGCTGCATGGGGCACACAGCCCGCCGGCGCAACGTGCTGGCGCTGCTGGGTGCGTTGGGGGAGGTACTGGACCGGTGAGTGCAGCTCGAGCCGTGCGCCACGCGCCGCTGCAGCTGCGAGGCCGTCGGGTGCTGCTGCGCTCACTGACCGAGGACGATTTCGTCGCCTGGCACGAGGTCCGCACCCGCTGCGCCGACTGGTTGCTGCGGTGGGAGCCCAGACCCAAGGGCGCCCCCGTCCCGTCCGAGGACCGTCCGAGCTTTGCGGCGCGCTGCGGTATCCGGGAACGGGAACGGCACCTGGGCACGGGCTATGGCTTCGGGATCTTCGTCGGCGAGCGCTTCGCCGGTGAAGTGACGCTCTCGTCCATCCAACGTGGGCCGTTCCAGAGCGGGTTCATCGGGTACTGGATCGACGAGGCGTTGGCCGGGCGGGGCCTGGTGCCAGAGGCGGTCGTGGTGACGTTGCGCTTCGCCTTCGAGGCCATCTCGCTGCACCGGGTCGAGATCTCCATCATCCCCCGGAATATCGCCAGCCGGCGGGTGGTCGAGAAACTCGGTATCCGAGAGGAAGGGATCGCCCAGCGCTATCTGGAGATCGACGGCGTCTGGGAGGACCACGTCCGCTACGGCATCACCGCCGAGGAGTGGGCCGTCCGTGAGAGCGGGCTCGTCGCCGAATGGATCGGTTCCTGACCGACCGACTA
Source organism: uncultured Acidimicrobiaceae bacterium (assembly GCA_963840435.1). Taxonomy (GTDB): domain Bacteria; phylum Actinomycetota; class Acidimicrobiia; order Acidimicrobiales; family RAAP-2; genus Bog-473. The sequence continues at coordinate 731,127 of CAWIYY010000012.1, forward strand.
CGTGTCCGTCGGGTTGAGCACGGAGGGCGAGTGCCGGAAGAACTGCTCAATGTCGTGCTCGTAGGTATAGGACTTCTGGGGCCGACCTGACTGCCGGCGCAGGCGGTTCGACCGGATGAAGGTGCGGACCGCGCCGGCGCTGGTCGCGTCGTAGGTGAAGCCGGTGGCCGCGAAACGTCGGGTGTCCACACCCCGGCCGTAGCGCAGCAGGTCCTCGAGCTCCGACGGGAGGTCGAAGAGCCGGGCCAAGGGTCGGATGTGCAACGGGCTGAACGGTGAGAGCGGGACCAGTCGGGTCCCGGCGATGGCGGCCACCTCGCTCCAGGGCAGCCGCCCGTCGCCCGCCACGTTGTAGAGGCCCGGAATGCCCGCCCGGGTGACGTGGAGGAGCGCACGCACCACGTCGTCCTCCTCGACGAACTGCAGGAGCGGATCGAATCCGAAGATGGAGGGGCAGACAGGCCGTGAGAGGTTGCGGCTGATCGGGGTGGAGAGATGCGTGCCCAGCACGTTGGCGAAGCGCAGCACGGTGATGCGGGTGGCGGGATTGTCCTCCGAGAAGTCGCGGACCAGGCCCTCGGCTTCGACGAGGGCGCGCTCCACCGAGTTCTTCACGGGACTGGTCCGGGCCGTGTCCTCGAGGAAGGTATTCGGATCGGTGGCGGACGATCCGTAGACGAGGGTGGAGGACTTCACGATGACGTGCCGGACCGAGGAGCCGGCCGCACCGGCGGCGGCGAGGAGGTTCATGGTGCCGATGACGTTGATCTCGTGCATGGCCCGGCGGGGCACGGTCACCGAGTTGGTGATCATGAACGTGTGCAGAATGGTGTCGACCTGGGTCGCGTTCACGATCCTGCTCAAAATGGAGTAGTTCTGATCGGTCCGGACGAACTCGGCTCGCTCGAACGGAACCGACGGCGTCTGGGCTCCCGTGCCGAGGATGACGTCCATGGTGGGGTCCGATTCCAGGGCTTGGATCATCCGTCCACCCCAGAAGGTGTCGGCCCCCGTCACCAGGATGCGCCGGCCCATCAGCCGAACCAGATGCTGCGCCGGTCACGCAGCATGTCGTCGACGGCAGCCTGGAGTTGGGAGCGGATGTGCTCGGATTCGTCCATGATCCGGCTCTTGGAGTAGCGCTCCTGATCGGGCGGCACGTCGAAGAACACCGGGTCGAGGACGTGCAGCTTGAATTTGGACGGGAAGGGCACAACGACGCCGAGCGGGCCCATGGTGAGCATGTTGGCGGTGATCGGCAGGTAGGGCACACCGAGGGCTCGGGCCACGTTGGGCAGGCGGAAGACGACGGGCATCGCCTCCTCCGATCCCACGACGGCGATCGGCACGACGGGAACGCCTGCCCTCATGGCAATCTCGACGAAGCCGCCCCGGCCGAAGCGCCGGAGTTGGTAGCGGTCGGTGTACGACTTCGAGGGCCCCTTCGTCCCCTCGGGAAAGACCAGTGCCAGCTGGCCCTGTTCCTTGAGCAGCCGGTAGGCGTTGAGCGGCTTCGCCGGCACCCCGCCGGCCCGAGCCCACAGCGTCCCGAAGACGGGCAGGGTGCGGAAGAAGTACTCGGCCAGGCCGTACACGGGACGCTCCAACTCCTTCTCCAACCCGTGCATGATCACCGGCGCGTCCGAGGGGATGGCACCGGCGTGGTTGGCGACGAGCAGGGCGCCGCCAACTCGAGGAATGTTCTCCAGACCCTGCCACTCGGCCCGGAACCACTTGGAGTACACGGGTTCGTAGAGCGCCCGCACCACGGCTCGGGTCCGTTCCGAGCGACCCCACTCGTCGACGTCGGACATGCGCGGATCCTCGGGATCCTCGCCGTCTTGGCTCGGGATCCGGATGGGAACGATCGCGGTGGACTGGTTCTTTTCACCCGCCACCGGGCGACCGTTGGCCATCGCCCCATGGTACTGAGCGCCCGGCGGCCGACGACGTGGTTGCTGGTGGCGGCCCCGGCTGTGGCCGGCCAGGCCGGGCGTGCCCTACGGGCGGGCGGCGCCGATGAGGCCTTCGGTGAAGATGGGGGAGTACGAGACCGTGGAACCCGTGAAGGGCGCCTGAATCACCGTGGCCGCGCCGTAGGGACCTGAGCCTGTGTACATGACGACGTGGTCGACCTGGTCGTCGCCGTCGAGGTTGTAATAGAAGAGCAGATCCCCCGGCTCCAGGTTGGCGAGCGAGACGTGCTGGAGGGCCGGCCACTGCGTCTCGGTGGTCCGCGGGATGGAGACTCCGGCCTGGGCCCAGGCCCACTGGACCAGCCCCGAGCAATCGAACCCGTTGCCGGCGGACTCGCCTCCGAAGACGTAGGGCACGCCGAGCTGCGACACGGCCGCCTGTACCGCCGCCATCTGGGCCGCATCTCCCTGTGTCGAGCCGGCAATCTCTCCCTGGTAGCCCGACGAACCGGCCGCACCGTTGGCGGCGTCCGTTGCCGCGGCCGCGCTGGAGGATCCTCCGACGGCTCCGGCCACACTGGCGGCGGTGGCCGCCGCCGCGGCCGCACGCTGTTGCGCGGCCTGGCTGGCTGCCTGGGCCGCGGCCGCCGCCTCCTGCTGCGCCTCTTGAATGGCCGCCTGGGCCACCTCCTGGGCCAGCTGCCCCTGCACCTGGTCGAGGGTCCCCTTGGTCGTCGCCGCCTCCTGCTCGTTGGCGGTGGCGAGCGACTTGGTCTGTGCCGCTTCGGTCTGCGCCTGCGCGGCTGCAGTTTGCTCCTGTGTCTGCTCGGACACCAGCTTCGACTCCGACCGTTCCAGTGCACTCTCGTCGCCCTGGAGATTGCCGACGATCTGGTTGGTGTACTGGTTACGGGCTTCGCTGTCGCTGGCCGATTGCGAGAAGTACGACGCGAACCCAGTCTCGGGAGTGCCGTAGATGTAGGCCGCGACCGCGTCGTTGGCCACGAGGTGCTTGTCAACCTTGACCGCGGTCTTGGCGCTGACGAGCTGCGCGGCGAGGGACTGCTCCTCGCTCTGATCGTTCTGCAGGTTCTGGACGGCGGTGTTGTACTTGTCGTCGAGGATGGAGGTCTGCTGCTCCTCCTGGGCCAATGTCCCCTCGATCTGTGAGACCTGCGATTCGGTCGAGTTGATCTGAGACTGATTGGGCGCCGGTCCCGGGAGGGTGGTGGAGGTTGCGGCTCCGGCCGCGCTGAGAGGAAGGAGCCATGCGCCGAGGGCTCCTGTGATCAGTGCCGCCCGAGCGATCCGGCTCCGCCCGCGCACAGTGTTCCGACAATTCACTGCACCCACCTGGGAAAGCGTAACTGCTCGCAGGTGGCATTTTCGTCACCCCCGACGTCGCTGTTTGGTTGCAGACCCTGTTCGCGGGCACGTCACGTGGCATTCGTGCTCACATCACCGATCCGATTGACCCGCCGCGGCACCGTCCGTAGGGTGCCTGTGCGTGGAGGGCGTCGTCGAAGTCACCCAGGGTCGCCTCCGAGGGGTGTGGCGCGACGACCACTGGACCTTTTCCGGCATCCCCTATGGCAGGGCTCCGGTGGGGGAGTTGCGCTGGCGTCCACCTCTCGCCGTCGAGGCCTGGGACGAGGTCAGGGACGCCTCGACCTTCGGTGCCATCGCACCGCAGTCGGCGTCGGTGCCCGGGATCACCGCACCCTCGGATCCGGGTGCCACGGAGCCGCACAGCGAAGACTGCCTCTCACTGAACGTGTGGACCCCAGCGTTGCCCGAGGTGCCCACGTCGGCGCCCGGGCAGGGCAGGCCCGTCATGGTGTGGATCCACGGCGGGGGCTTCACATCGGGCAGCGGATCGGTCTTCCTCTACCGCGGCGGCAACCTGGTGCGCAACGGCGACGCCGTGGTCGTCACCATCAACTACCGGCTGGGGGCGCTCGGGTTCCTGGCGCACAGGGATCTGGCCGACCCCGATGGGCTGGTGGGCAACTGGGGGATCCACGACCAGCTGGCCGCCCTCCGCTGGGTGCGGGACCACGTTGCGGCCTTCGGCGGCGATCCGCACAACGTCACGGTCTTCGGCGAATCGGCCGGCGGGTTCAGCGTCTCGTCCCTGCTCGGAATTCCGACCGCCGCCGGCTTGTTTCGCCGGGCCATCGTGCAGAGCGGGGGCGTCTGGGTCCACACGGTGGAGGAGGGGGAGCGCACGGCGGAGCGCCTCGCCGCCGTCCTGGGGGTCGCCCGCTGCAGCCGCGAGCTGCTCGGGGGGGTGCCGGCCACCGAGCTGGTGGCGGCCACCGAAGAACTCGGTCGGCGCCGCCCCGACCCCGGGATGTTGCCCTTGCCCCACCTTCCGGTCGTTGATGGGGCGCTGATACCCCGGCATCCGCTGACCGCGGTGGCCGGCGGTTCTGCATCCGGTGTCGACTTGCTCATCGGGACGAACCGCGACGAGCTCACCCTGTTCGGGTTGGGCAATCCGGCATTGACGGCACTCGATGCCGACGGAGTGCATCGATGGTTCGACAACGCCACCCCCGAGATCCCGGCCGGCGAGATCCTCGACGCCTACACGACGGCGCGGCTGGCGCGGGCGGAGGCGGCCGAACCGCGCGATCTCTGGGTGGCCGCAGGCACCGATCTCGTCTTCCGCTGGCCGAGCCTGCAGCTGGCTGCCACCCACGGTGCACGTGGCGCGCCGTCGTTCGTCTACCTCTTCGATTGGGAATCGCCGGCCTTCGAGGGGATCCTCGGGTCGTGTCATGCGCTCGAGCTGCCGTTCGTCTTCGGTGCCGTCGACGAACCGGCCGTCCAGATGTTCTCCGGGAGCGGGCCCGCGGTCGAGACGCTGTCGCAGAACATGCAGGCGGCCTGGCTCGCCTTCTCCCGCACGGGTAACCCGTCGCACGACGGGATTGGCGAGTGGTCGGCCTGGGAGGCCGAGTCGCGGATGACCATGATGTTCGGGCCGCACACCGGCCTGGTGCCCGCACCGCGCAACGACGAGCTCGCCGTGTTGGAGCAGCATCGGCCGCTCGTCGCGAGGGCCTAACTAAGGCTCTGCCTTCTCGAGCTCGAGGGGGAGGTGGCGGATCCCTGTATGGCGATTGCTTCTCGTCCACTCCGGTGACCCGGCGAGCCGGAACGATGTGACGCAGTGGAACAGCTCGTCGAGCGCGACACGGAGCTCGAGGCGAGCAAGGTGTGCACCGAGGCAGAAGTGCACACCATGACCGAATGACAGGTGGGGGTTGGGATCGCGGGTGACGACGAAGCAATCGGGGTCCTCGAAATGTGCCTCGTCCCGGTTGGCCGACCCTTCCCACACGACCACCTTGTCGCCCGGTGCGATCAGCTGACCGGCCAGCTCGCACTGCACCGTGGCCGTTCGCCGTTTCGAAGGTGAGGGGGTTGTCCAGCGGAGGATCTCTTCGACGCCCCGCTCCAATGGAGCACGGCCTTCCCGGAGCTGCGCCAGTTCCTCGGGCCACTGGTCGAACGCGAGCATGGCTCCGCCGATCGCGTTGCGCGTGGTCTCGGCGCCCGCCGAGAACAGGAGCGAGAAGAAGGCCGCGAGCTCGTCCTGACTCAGTGTCGGAGGATCGGTGTCGGGGAGCTGCGCATGGACGACGACGGACAGCATGTCCGGTCCCGGGTGGGCCCGCTTCTCGGCGATGAGGTCCGCTCCGTACTGGGCGAGGAAGTCGACCGCAGCCTGGCGTTGCGGGCTCATGGACAGGAAGTCCGATTCGTCGGGGATGTCGAAGATGTGCTCGACCGCTGCGAAGAGCCGGTGCCGATCGAATTCGGGTACCCCGAGGAGCACGCAGATGGCTTGCATCGGGAGCTCGGCCGCCACCTCGGTGAGGAAGTCGCATTCGGTTCCGACCGAAGCGAGCAGCGTCCGCATGCGCCGGCGCAGCTCGTCCTCGAGGCCGCGTACGGTCGCCGGGGTCAGGCCTTTGGTGACCAGCCTGCGGATGCGTGCATGCCTGGGGTCATCCATCATGTTGAGCACGATCCCGGCCACCGGGAGGTCCTGAATGATCGTGCCCCCGTAGGGCCGGTCGCCGCCCGTCTCCGAGGAGAACGTCACCGGGTCGTCGAGGACGCGCAGGACCTCGTCGTAGCGGGCCACCGACCAGAAGCCCTCGCCGTCGGGCGTGTGGGCCGTCGGGTGGTGCCACCACACCGGTGCCGACTCGCGGTGACGCTTGAAGAGCTCGTGGGGGAACCCCTGCGAGAACGTGTCGAGGTCCGTCAGATCCACGCCGTCCAGCGACCTGTTCATCCGCCAATCCTCACGGGGGTGCCTCCTGGGGTCAAGAATGGGGCGGCGCGGGGGGCGTAGCCCAATCGGCAGAGGCAGGGCGCTTAAACCGTCCACAGTGAGGGTTCGAATCCCTCCGCCCCCACCATGACCCCTTTACTCAAACCTTCACGAAAAAACGTTGAGTAAAGGGGTCGGTTGGCCCGACCGGTGCCGTTTCTGGCCTCCTGGCCCCGCTTTGGAGCCGCTGATGTCTCCTGGACCGATATGACCCGTTGCCGGGCCCCAGGGGCCTCTAGGAGCTCGCTGAACGGGGGATTGAAGGTGGCACCGCTGACGCCCTCCACGTCGACGTAAAGCTTGTCGAAGAGTGCCTGATTCAACAGGTGGCGCTGGTCAGGCGACATTCGGCGGTACAGATCCTGAGGATCTTTGAGAAGGAGAAGAGCGTTCTCAATCATCGCAACCCCAGTTCTGAGCTCGTTCTCGGTCCCATTCAAACGAGTTTGGATCGCCGGCCGCTTGCGTTGAATCAAAGTCAGTCGCTGCTTTGCCTTGACTGAACCGAGTTGACCATCAGCGACGAGGTCGAGCAGGTTCTCCTCCTGAGTATCGAGTCGAGTTAGCTCCGCGTTGAGCTGTTGGTGCAGCAGTTTGATTGCCGCGGATTCTTCGTCGAGTAGTTCGCTCATCAGTTTCCGTATCCTGTCAGCGACGTCAACTGAGATCCGCAAGGAGCCGTAGAACTCCAGCACTGCGGCCTCGATGGCGTCGCCTTCGAGGTACGGAACACTGCAGTGGTGCTTCTGCCTTCGCATGCAAAAGAAGTAGAGATATGTGCCACCGTGGCCATGTGACCACTGAAAGATCACTCGTGATTCGTGGCCTTCGTTGTGGCAACGACCGCACCAAAGCGTGCCTTTGAGGTAATGGTGGTGGCGGCGTTGCCGGCTGCCTCTGGCGCCTCGGCAGTCCAAGACCTCCTGCACGCGGTTGAACAGATCGTCAGTGATCAGCGGTTCGTGACGACCGCGGTAGGTCTCTCCTTTGTAGGTGATCAGCCCGACGTAGTAGGGATCTCGTAGCAACACGTTTAACTTCGATGTAGAGACCGGCCCTGCTGGGAATCGGCCCGGTCGAGTGCGCAGGCCACGTTCGGTGAGTTCGGCCGCCAGAGACTCCAAGCTGTATTCGCTGGTGGCGTAAAGCTCGAAGGCGGTTCTCATGAATCCAGCGCGTTCGGGATCAAGCTTGACGATCCCGATATTGCGACCCTCGGAGATGTCGCGGGCATTGATGTATCCCAGCGGTGCTCGACCGAGAGTGCCGCCATTGCGCGCCTTGGATCTCATTTTGTAGGCGATGTCAGCACCGTTGGCCTTTGACTGATACTCACCTACTGCGTGCATGATGATTTCCACCATGTCGCTCTCGGGCCCCTCTCCGAGATCCATAACCGTGGGGACGACCCGAGTCCCGACCTTGCTCAGGTCTCGCTTCGCGATGACCGCGTCAATGCTGTTTCGGAAGATTCGATTGAACTGGTAGACGATAATGTAGTCGATGTCCTTTTGACTCTTGATCCAGGCCATCATCTCTTGGAATACGGGCCGATGTTCGGTGCTCGTGGCTGACCTGCCTGGCTCCAAAAACTCTCTAAGGACCTCAGCACCCAATGCAGCAGCTTTCAGCTGGCAGGCTTCGCGCTGAGCCGGCAGGGAAATGCCTTCTGGGTTGTAGTCGGTCATCACCTGGGATGGGGTGCTGACCCGAAGATAGATAACGGAGCGTTTGGCAGCGGCCTCAGGTTCAGCTCTTAGATCTGCTTGATTCCCGCGCGCGACCCTGGATCTCTTGGTTTCCAGTGTCGAGCGCGGAGCGCTCATCTGTGTTGATATCTCCTCGGGATCTGAGTCATGCGAAATCCTCTCCGTAGGCGTCTCCGAGGGAATCGAGGTTGGGTCCAAACCTCGCAGAGGCCGGGTCATAATTCACCTCCTGGTGGTCGATGTTGACACCGTGACGACTTGCGGTGTTCCGCAAGTGGGTCTCGATCTCCTCGATGGCTTCTTGAGGAAGCGTGGGATACTTGGCTCGCAAATAAGGAAGCCATGACGGCAGCTGGCGTGGCACGGCGTAGCCGACCATGGCGAATACGTCGGCGAGGCTCAGCTGGAGGCAGTCGGCGATCCGGGTCAGCTTGTCGGGGCGGGGCGCACTGATAGCTCCGGCTTCGAGTCGGTTGATCGTCGAATCGCGAGTGTCGACCAGTCGGGCCAGTTGGCTCTGACTGATGCCAAAGCCTTCTCGTCGGTTGCGAATGTAGGCGCCAAAAACCTTGGCCTGTTGGGCCGTCATTGAGGGTAATTCTCCATGTACTACCCATTTTACCAGGACATTCGCGTAAAAACATAGGGTCGTTGACCATTCCACAACGTCAAACCGTTCCGTCAAAGATGTAAATCCCGCCGTCCCCGGCACTCGTCGAGATGTCGCCGGAGAGCTCCAGATCCCGACCGAATCCTTCGAAGTCGACCTGCACGTAGGGAGCCAGAAAGTCCGGCACCATCTTGTCGATCTCCTCTTGTAGTCCGACGTCTTCGATAAGCGACCGGGCGTAATCCTGCAGACCGTCGTAGTGGCCACGGTAGGCGTCCTCGAAGCGGTCCAAAGCATCGGTATCGCCGGTACCGACGAGATCGGCCCAGTGGGCAAAGGCCATGCCGTGTTCGTCGATCCCTTGAGCGATCCGTGCCACCTTCTCCAGCGTCTCGAATTCATCGAGGCGTAGCGGCCCAAAGGACTCGTAGTCATGAATGGCGAATTCTTCGGCTCCGGGCTCGGGTGAGACGTCCAGCATCGCCTGCACGCTTTCAGCCAACGTGTTCGAGTCGACGTCAGCGTCAAGCCAAACTCCATGGAGTCGCCCGGCGTTGTAGTCCGACAAGCTGGCCACGTAGATCCGCGGCTGAATCCCGCGTTCGGTTTTTTGACCGTGTTTTTCGGCAAGTGCATCCGCTTGTTGTGTTGGTTGTTGCTCATTCATTCATCACCTCCTCTCATTACTTGTGTGGTTGATTTGGCAGGGGTTCCCGAGTGAGCGCTGAAAGGCGCAAACTCAAGGGAACCCCTGCCAGGGTGGAAGGTTCGCTCAGCTCGCTGGCGGCGTGCCTCCCTTGGCGCGGCTAGGACGGGCGGGGACTGTGCCCTTGGCGCCTCCCGTCTGTTTCGACGTTGAACCTTTTGCCTTTGACTGCCCGGATTCGAACAGCGAGGCAACGGCATCGCGTCTCGAGGCGGCATCGCGATCAATGTCGGCGAGTACCGCTTCTGCTTTTGCACTCAGCTCAGGATTGCTCCGCTTTGCTTCGATGAAGCTCTCGATGGCCTGCCGTATGGCGTCGGTGACCGTGAGCTCTTCGAGCTGAGCGAGCATGGTGAGCTGTGAGTGCATATCATCCTCCAGGCGAATGGCCAGTGTCTTCACGACGTGACCTCCCAGTGGATGGTGTTGAGTTGCTGACTCATGATTGAGTCCCTCCTCTGTGTGGTGCGGCCGGCGATCCCGGATTGGGTTCTCCTCTTGGAGCCGCATGTCACAGACGAGATCTGTCTCGTGGCGAAAGACGGATCACGCGGCACGAGCGTGCTCCTCACTCGTCGTCTCTCTGGCAGCGACGATCCGATCCTTGGCCAGGCGGGCAAACGCTGGATTGATCTCGATTCCCAGCCAATCCCGCTGGTACTGCTCGGCCAAAAGCCCGACGGTTCCTGCTCCGAAGAACGGGTCGAGGACCAGTCCAGGGCGCCAACCCTTGCGGCAGCGGCAATCGGGCCGGATCGGTGGCTTCGTGGTGGCGGGGTGGGGGCCGCCCACGAGTCGCGGACGGATCCATGGAGTCCCACAGCGGACACAGACCCTCTCGGGGCAGGTCGCCAGCAGCGGGCGCTTGATCAGGGCGACGGGAAAGGTGGCGAAGTGCGGACCACGGAAGTTCGAGGCCGAGACGCTCCAGACGTCGCCGGGGTTCTTGCCCAAGGGGTGTCCCGCCAGACCCAGCGACTTCAATCGGACCAGGCCCGAGTTGTTGCCCGCTAACGGACCGGCCCACTTCGGCCGTCGGGTCGGTTGATCCAGCGATACCGGAGTCGGCTTCGCTCGCCTCTGCTTAGATACGAAGGATCTGTGGGGTTCACGAATGGCGTCGAGGTCGAAGAAGTAGTGCCGTTGGCGAACCAAGAAGTAGATGACCTCCCATCGACAGGCCAGGCGATCGCGAACGCTGTTGGGCATGGCGTTGGCTTTTGACCAGATGACCTTGTTGCGGAGCGTCCAGCCATCCTCGATGAGGGCCGTTGCCAAGCGTTCCGGTGCGAGCAGCAGGCTTTTCGGCGCTGCACCAAAGTGAGCATGTCGGGAATAGCTGTCGCCGAGGTTCAGCCACAGCGATCCGGTTGGTCGAAGTATCCGGGCCACGCCCCGCATAGCGACGCGGAGATCACTGACCCAGCCGTCAATGGTGGGTTCTAGGCCCATCTGTCCGTCGATGCCATAGTCGCGCAGCTGGAAATACGGCGGGCTGGTGATGACGCAGTCAACCGAAGCATCGGGCAGCTTGGCCAATCTGTGCCGGACGTCGCCGATCAGGATCGTGTTGCGTGGCACTGAGATCACGCTCTCCCTCCGGACAAGTCGGCCACCGCTCGCTGAGGCGACGTGAGTACGAACAGACCCTCCACCTTGTTGCTGGTTCGTCTAAGAGCGCGGTCCAGCTGATCGATGCGTTGCACATTGGGCAGGACCCAACAAACTCGGGGGAAGACGTCGTGTCGTCCTTGCTCGATTCCCGATTGGTAGTAGCGCAGGTACACCTGGCACTTGCGTATCAAGGTGGGCACGTGCTCAGTCCCGAGATCAACCTCGATGAACCATCTGTGTTCGGTGTCGCCTACACCGAGACTTACGAACAGGTCAGGGCGCAAGACGCTCTGCCCACCGAGCCCCCCGAAGTGCCGCCAACACCGCGGCTCGGCCTGGAGGTCGAGCAGTTCATAGCTGTCCTCACGGGCATCCACAATCAGGTCTACAGCCAAATCGGAGATGGCCAGCGTATGCCTGGCGAAGGAAACCGAAGGCTCCCGGAAGTGCCGACGCTGTCCTTGGGCGTTCAGCACTCGGGATCCGACTGGCCCGAGTGCGTAGATGAAACCGCTCGAGCCAGAGGAAGCGCCACCAATACGGCGCTCCAGTCGGATCAAGAGACGATCGCGGGTGAGACGTTCAAGCACTCGGCGGGCGACTCTCCGGGCGCTCAGGGCGCTGGCAAAATCTCCGGTCGGAAAGCACACGGCTTCGATCTGTCCGGCATTCATGAGCCGTAGTTCGCCGACGTATCCGATGATCGACAGATCACGCCCGCTGAGGTCCTGGCGGACCTGGGCCAGACCCCGCTGCCCGAGACGCGGGCCGCTCATGAGGGGGCCCCACATTCAGTCCGCTTGGTAGAAGAGGGGGGAACAGGGAATAGCAAGACGAAATTCAGGCAGGGCGGTCGGAATAGATGCCGCCCCACGTCGGCCGAGACGGCGAACCAGTAGTTGGACTGGGTCAAGTGATTGCGCCCGATTGAGGGCCGAAGCCATCAGGCCCGGGCCGGCGGGCGCCGTCAAGGACGGCCACGAAGGAAATAAAGCGCTGAAGCAACGAGAAGTAGTCCGCTTCCTTAAAGATCCAGAAGACCGCGATGAGCAGGCGGGATGCTCCCTCTCGTTGACTCGGCTCGATAGGTCGAGCGGAACAGCGAGCGGTACGGCTCTCCAGAGAGCCAAGACGGACCTCATGGGCGGCCTCCTGGGCCATGGCGCCGCGGCCTGGGTGTCAGATCGTCCCCTGCAACGCCTCGATCACCGGACACCAAGGCTTGTACTTCAGCGTCGACGTCGGCTCGGGGGGTCCCGTAGCGATGCCGCGAAGTGGTCCTCACTGACTCAGGCGCAGAAGAGACCTCAGGCGGTGGGAGAGTACGGGCGCTTGCCCACGGCTGAACGGCGTCACCAGCGACCAGCTGCACGTAACACTCGAAGGCGCCGAGCGAACTGAGGTCCGCCGCCTCAAGCAGGTCGCTGCCGCTGGCCAGGACTCGGGCGTCGTCGGGTGCCAGCTGAAAGGCCACCCGGTTACGAGCATTGGCCAGCACCGCCGCCCGGGTTGCCGGATCGAGTTGTTGGAGATGCTGGTGGGCCAGCGCAAAGCCGACACCCAGACCTCGGGCCTGGCCCAGGGCATCGCCCAAATCGGTCGGCAGGACGAGATAGTCCTGAAACTCATCGATGGTGACGAAGACCGGATGGCGTCGGGCAGGGTCGACGGCCGAGCGGGCGAGGGTGGACTGCCAGAGTTGAGAAATGATCAGTCCGCCCAAGAGTGCCGCCGTTTCCGAACCGAGCGCGCCCTTGGAAAGATTGACCAGCAGGATCTTGTGCCCGGTGAAAAGCTCCTGGATATCGAACCGGGGCCGGCTCTGGCCGAGCATGGCTCGTAGCTGGGGCCGCATCAGGAATGGCCTCAATTTGTTCATGACCGGCGCGATGGCCGTATTGCGCTCGTTGTCGCTCCAGGCTTCGTAGCCCGCCCAGAACGGCTCGAGGGCCACCGGGTCGGAAATGTGCTTCAGCATGCGGCGTCGGAATCCCGGGTCGGTCAAGAGCAGGGGTACACCCACCAGCGTCGATCCGGGCACCTGAGCCAGCGTTTGGAGCGCCGCTCCCAAGATGTCCTGAGTTCTCGGACCCCAATGCGCCGCGTAGAGCTTGTGAAAGACACCCAGGAGTTGATCGGCCACCAGTTCCGGTGATCGGCCCATAGGGGCCAGGGGGTTCAGTCCGACCGGGTAGGCCTTGTCACTCGGATCAATCAAAACGACGTCGCCGTGACGCTCCGTGGGTACTCGCGACAAGACGTCTTCGATGAGATCACCCTTTGGCTCAATGACGACCACCGAGCGACCGTCCGTCATGTCCTGCGTGATCAGATTGAGAAGCAGGGTCGATTTGCCCACCCCGGTCGGGCCTATGGCGTGGAGATGCCTGAGGGATGCCGAGACTGTCATGGCGACGGGACGCTCGTGTCCGGGATAAGTCGCATTGGCCACCACTCGCCCTTGTCGGGGCACCGAACGCGAAGGCTGAATCAGCCGGCTTCGGGTGCGCTCGACAGGAAGATCAGTCGTCGATGCATCGGGCCACGACGTCAGAGACGCCAGTTCGTCAACATTGAGCCGCAAGGACCAATGCCAAGGAGTGGCCGCTCGGCTGACCCATACCGCAGCGGTGTGGCTGGCCAACAGGGTGACACCGGGGGCCTCTGCCAGTCGCAGAGCGTTGAGCACCCCGCGTATCAGTTGGAAGCGCCTGGCGTCCGTTTCGGCTCTGACGCCGATGCGGCCGACAGCCCGCCAGCCGGGTTCGGCTCGCTTGATAGCCAGAGCTCTGCGCTGATCCGCGTCGGTCTTCTTATGTCCAAACGGCAAGGCGGCAATTTCGGCGTACCAAGATTCGTGGGAAAGCGGGCCGAGCTGGCTGGGAATGGCTTCGGGGTGAAGTCCTCGGCCAAGAATCCACTGGAGGATGACCGTCTCGGTACTCCCCGTTGCCGACAGGGCAGCGAGCAGGCCGCGGTTGACGCTGGCAGGATCATCTACTCGCAGTGGTCGCCTGGATGAACTGAGGCGGAGCTTTACCGCACGGTCCAGCGGAATCTCCGGTCGAAGTGCCGGACTCACGCTCAGACCGGTCACCGCGCTACGTAGCTGACGGTTGAGCACTCCGGCCCAGGTAGTGGGCGAACCAATCCGATGGTCTACCTTTCCGCCACTCCCGATCGCCTCTATGACCGCTGGGTGACCACCGCTAGTAGCTATGTGACGTATGAGGGATGCCAGCTTTTCGACGGGAACCTCGCGTGGCCAAGCGAGTTCAAGCCATGTCATGGGCTCGTTCACGCGGCATCCTTGTCGTCATTTCGTGGCGCACGGCCAGGGCCCTTTGAGGTGTCTGCAGGTTTATTTGGCCGTTTGGAGCCCTTGGCTTCCTTCGGTTTCTTCTTGTCGCTCGCCTCGGCCTGAACCTCGGCCTCGGCTCGAGCCAATGCAATCAGTGCTCGGGCCATGCGCCTGAGATCCGGTGGATCTTTCTTGACGCCGCGCACGCGGATGCGACGTTCTCCATGGTGATAGGTCCTGCTCATATGTCACCTCCCTTCGCTTTAGCTGTTTTAAGCTGTTTTAGACAAGGCGCTGCCCCGCAATATTGGAGAGGGAGCAGATCGGGCCGCTGAACGCGGCACCTGCTTGCCAGAAGCCAATCCTGCATCTACGCAGGATGGATGCGATTAGTAAATTCTGTTGGTTCCCAGATGTCAAGGCTTGTTGTGAATTCCACAATGCCGATCGGTATGGGCTGACCGCTGAAGGAGCCACGTCACCACCCCGAACTATTTCGGCGGTGAAACAGCCATGCCGAGTAGACGGCACACAGGCCGATAGCAATCGGGAGGAGAACTGGTAGTGCGGCAACAATGAGATGCATGGCGATGTCGATAGCGATCACCGCGACGAGGAGAGACAAGGCGGCCTTAGTCAACGAGCTACTCCATGGAGATGGTCCCGGACCGGTCATCATGGCGACGCAGATCGTTGCCCTACGGCTCGCCTGGCAAGTCGACCGGACTGTTTCGTTTCGATCGCGTTCATGACGCTCGGCTAGCTTCCGCGCCCGATACCTCTTCGGCCAACCTTTGCTTTGCGGTCTCCAGATACGGGCGATGCTCGTCGATGCCGATACACGACCTGCCGAGCCTGCGTGCCGCGACCGCCGCTGTACCGCTTCCAGAGAAGGGGTCAAGGACCAAGTCACCACGTCCAGTTGTCGCCAGAATGCAACGTTCGACGAGCTCTAGAGGTTTCTGGGCAGGGTGTCGACCGCATCTCTTCTCAGCGTTGGAGGCCACCGCGATGCGCCAGAGCGAGTGCATCTGCTTGCCGCCGTTCATTCGGCGCATGCACTCATAGTTGAATCGGTAACGCACCCCATGACGTTTCGCCACCCACAGCAAGCTTTCAGTTGAGTGGACAAAGGATCGGTGCGTGGTTGGCCGCGGTGTCGGCTTTTCCCACACGACGTGACTGAGCGGACGCATACCCAACCGGCGGACTGCATAGCCAACAGTGAAGAGGCTGCGATGGCTCCCACTCACCCAGAGGCTGCCGTTGTCTGCCAGGAGATCCCGGCAGCCGGCAAGCCACTCTTGAGCAAAGGCCAGTTCTGCTTCGACATCCTGCGGTCGATCCCAATCCGCGATTCCCATGAAATACGGAGGGTCTGCGTAGGCCATGGAGACCTGGCCAGCCAAGGGAGAGCTGAGGCGATCCAAAGTGTCGAAGACGTCGCCATGGATTAACCAGCTGCCTCGGTCCGGAGCTGTGAGAACTCGACTGTCAGGTGAGACTGCTGCCACTACAGCCCGATCAATGTTCCCCCAACGTCGAGCGGTAGTGGCCGAAGGTTCTGGCCAGGATGATGTCATTGCTCGGGCCACCTCCCCGGGCCTTGCTCAAATGCATGCTCAGCCATGTCGAGAGACACCTTCGTGCGGAGGTCCGCAATTCGCTGAAGCGCGTCGTTTCTCTGCACGCGGATCCGATCAATTGCCAGCTGTCCTCGATCAACGCGCTTACGATGCCTGACGATGGCGGACATCGCGATCCCACCACCGAATAGAACCATTCCTAGAAAGAAGGTCATCCATTCCACGATGAGCCTCAGATCTTCCGAAAGCTGTCAGCGGCGTCGCCAATGATCCGAGCCGCAGCGCGCCCCGCGATGTCTTTGAAAAGCCTCAAGTCGTCCAGCAAAACTGGGTTGTCTCCTGCCAGCCGCAATGATCGCCTTTCGAGGTCCGCATGGCCGGCCATTGCTTCCGATGCCAGATCGTTGATCGCCCGAAGCTTTTCTATTTCCACTTCCGACTCGCATCTGACCTGCTCAGCCCGAAGCAGCGCTCCGCCTCCAATTTTCTCGATCCCCCTGGAGATCCAGCGCGGCGTTCGAACGCCCTCTGGCTCAGGTGCCCTGTTGATCGTGTGAAGTACCATTTGATTCGACATGATTAGCTCCGTTCTGTGAGTGGCTTCTGACCTCTTGAACTGAATCATCCGCCCGAGATGTAGCCGGCGGGTCAACGAGTTCTGGAAAGGTGTGGAACTCGGCTCTGGAACGGTCTGGAATGGTTCTGGAAGCTATTCCTGCAGGAAGTCAGACGAAGGCGGGGATGGCCCAGGCTGGGCCTCCAGTACAGTTTCTAGAGTTATGGGTCGCGCTCAACGAACCCACCCGCTGGGTACCGAAGGATCAATTTACGATGATCTGCGGGATATCCGATCGTCGGGAGGATTTGGCGCTTGTCTCAAAGAAAATGTGGAGGGAACGATCACCCTCCTCAGATCACTCGGTCTTCGCGATTCGATGCCCCAAGCCGTTTCGGTCTTATGCGACGCTCTCGTTGCGGTTTGCGGAGAGCTGCACGGGACCCCAGCGAACTACCGCCCAGCGGCTGATTCGCTCTATGGACTGATGATGGTCGCCCGGGCTCCGGACGCCAAGATGGATCTGATGCGCAGGTATGTGGCACGCGAGTTCGATACGACGGCTGAAGTGGTTCGGAAGTATGAGGATAAATTGCTTCTCTCGGCCGCAAAGGATGCGTACGAGTGGATAAATGCATGCTTTTCCTTACATGAGTCAGATGAAGAGCGTGATCGATGGAAAGTCGAACCGCCTCACAATCCAAGGATCGTTGGCTATTACGATTTCGAGGGACTCGCAGTACTGGCAAGAAAAATGATGCGTTCGTTCGATGATCGACAGAACCACTCCCTCGAATTTTATGATGACGACGTCAAGGCGCTTCCAATCGATCCCCTCCAACCTCTGGAGATGGATGAGGTTCTCTTTACCATCGCCTGTATTTTCTGCGAACTTGACCGGTTGCAAAGCGACCAACCTCGCGCACTTTGTTTCGAGTCTGACGCTCTGTTCTGCGCGTACTCACGAATCCAACTCGTTAGGACGCGAGTTGAGCGGTGAGTTCACAACGATCGGCATTTCCTACCTCAAGTCCCTCGTCTCGGAGGAAGGCAACCGCGGGTTCTACGAATTCTGGACGGCCCTGTCCAGAAACGAGATTGGGTGCGAGATTGTCAAACGCTTTCGAGTCAGCTGGATAAGCGAGTGCACGCCAGAGTGCACGCATGTCGACTCCCCGGTCTATTGGCGGCTCAACCTATGTCGATGGCACGAAATAGAAGCTCACTGTTACGAGTTTCAACACGTGCTACTCGCTGCAGCCGGAGTGGACCAAGAGTCACAACAGAGGGCACGAGATAAATGGCGACTTGATAACAACCCGTGGGGAGTGTATGGACTCTCTAATGGCATCTTTGCTAAAATGAGGACGTAATAAAAGAGTCACTCAATGCATGAAGGATTATGAACACGCTGACGATTCAGAGAACATCGACTTTGTTGTAAGACAAATCACAGATCTCTATCGCCGAGAGGCCACGAACCAAGAAGACTTGTTCCAACAGCTGAGTTTGGGTTTGGTGTTCGATATTGCATCGACGCTCGACGCGCTTCAAAGGATCGATTCCCAGGCGGCTGAATTGCTCCCCTTTTCCTCCGGAGAATTCGAAATGGATGGCTGATCTAGCCCAAACGTCTGCCGATCAGCTGTGGTTTGAGAAGTCGCTTGATGAACGTAGTTCGCAGCCTTTTGGAAGCCGAATGGCAGAATGGCTAGACCCCATTGCCGGAGGGCCCTACGACGGCCTAGCGGAGCAGGCGATTCGTCGCTGGTCTAAACCACCGGTTCGGTGATCGTTGAATTAGGTAGGTCGAGTTGACCGAGCCGGAGTTGGGACCCGTGTTTATCCGTAGTTCGGTGCTCCGCCGAAGCTGATCGTTTCAGTAGCTGTGCGTGTGGCGGAGTTCCCAGAGGTAGTAAGCCAATAGCCACCGTTAGAATCCACCGCCACACCTACGACGGGCGTACTTGGCGGGCTTCCACCCGCGGATCCGCTGAAGACGGCGTCGCCGAAGGAAAACACGCCGCCATCTGAGGCCACCAGGAAGTAACCCCCGCCGTCCGGCGACGGGACCATTGCAACGATCGGCTGGTTGAGCGGTTTCCCGCCCATTGAGCCATAGAACTGCGCGTCACCAAAGGCGAAGATTCCACCGTCGCTCGCGACCAACCAGTAACCGCCACCGTCTGGAGTTGCCGCGATTCCAACAATCGGCTTGTTCAGCGGTTTCCCACCCATGGAGCCATGGAACACCGCATCTCCGAACGAGAAGATCCCGCCATCACTGGCAACCAGCCAATAGCCCCGGTTGTCCGCGGTCGCTGCCATGGATATCACGGGCTTGTTCAGTGGTCTTCCGCCCATTGAGCCATAGAAGCCAGCATCTCCGAGCGAGAAGATCCCGCCGTCTTTGGCAACCAGCCAATAACCACCACCGTCCGGGGTACTGGCTATACCGGTCGTCGGTTGGTTTAGGGCTTGGCCGCTCATTGAACCGTGCTCCACCGCCCCACCGCACGCCGACACGCCTCCGTCCGAGCTGACTTTCCAGTAGCCATCAGTGAGTCCACCCAACCCGGCGTAACTGACTGCGATGCCGGAAACGTTGAAGCCGTCGAAGGAGTCAATAGCTTCGTAACAGCCTGTACTGAACGGTGTTTCAGTGGTCGTAGGTAATGTAGGGAGGGGCTGATCACCCGGATTGACGTCTAGGTTGAACGGTTCTTTTACCTGCTGGGTGTCGGTCAGGGTTGCGTAACCCTCATACGCTCCATCAGGCAAGGAAACACTGAAGTTACAGCTCGACTCCGCTGGGCCAGTGTCGGGAGCTGTATCCAGGACGCACTGCGATCCAGACGTTGGCATCGTCACCCCAGCTTGGTAAAACTGCAGGGTCGTTCCGTATTCGGCCTGTACTGCTTCGCCAAGTACTGGGCGCTCGTTCGTGTAGGCAAAGGTGAGACCAGACGGAGTCGCGGATATCTCAACGATTGCCCCATTTTGAGGGCTCGTGTACTCCACACAGTCGGGATCGCTGGTGTGCGGAATCAAAACAGCTGTCGCTGGGTCCGTGGACACAATCCCGCTTGCCATACAGCTGATACCAATGGCCAGGACAGCCATGGTGACCGCGCCCAGCGATCGCCGCGGGACCGCAGCCCTCTTACGCCTGAGCCTTTTGCCACCAAGGATCAAGCGCCAATATCCAAAGGCATCCCTGTCAGCCCTGTCTGATTGAACCGCTGTCCACCTGACCTCCTCGATCCGCCTGCGCTCTCAAATCCTCCGGGTCCTTGCCCTCTTACCAGGGATTTTGATGGGACGCTACTTATCAGTCTGTAGACCGTCAAGTAGCAATCCGGTCACGGTTTGGCCGTGGCCGAGGGAGATCTCCAGAGAATCGTCGGCGTTAACCTGCGGCGATACCGAGAGGAACATGGCCTGTCTCAAGAGGCATTTGCGGAAGTGCTTGGCTGGCATCGCACCTATGTCGGTGGACTGGAGCGTGGCGAGCGGAATCTGTCACTTCGAGCAGTCGAAAGAATCGCCTCCCGGCTCGGGCTAGACCCGTTCGTGCTGCTGGGCAGCAAATCAAGAAAGACGTGATCGCCATTTTTCGCCCTGCGGACGGCCGCTCTTGCACTACGGAAATCGATGGAGTTCTGTTTCCCCGCCACTGAGAACAGCCGTCCAACTTCCGACACTGTCACCGTTGACCCACAACTCAATTCCGGCGGCCAGCGTCTCCCGTGCTTGCAATCCTGAAAACGCCAGTACTTCGCAGTTATTTGTACCGTCGCTTGATATCAGCCGTAGTTCAACATGATCCCTCACGACTTGGACAACAGCGCGGTCGTTGCCGCCGTCATCTACCACCACGATTCGACGGGTCCGGATTTCCTGAGCGATGGGTTCGTCAGTCCCATCCGAATTCGACACGTGTGGCCTCCTCTCCCGCAATTTAGGAGACAGTGGCGCCGATCGCCCGGAGTGTCAAGGATTTGGTTGAACGCGTTGGAATTGAATGTCCAGGCGCCCTCATTCACCAAGCCGCGAAAGTTCCTCTCGTATGCCGTCGATGGCTTCGACCAGATGTCCACGAATCATGTTCCAAGCGACTCCCCAGTCGGCGGGTGGGTACTCAACACCCAGATCCCGCCAGGATCCAAGTACCTCATTCCCGACCGTGCTGTGCTGACCGGTGTGCCGGATTCTGGCAGCAGCTCGTAGAACGTTGACGGCATCGACTGACCGAGCGTGAGACTCAGTTGGCAGCGTCTTGGTCAGGCGAGCTTCCAAACGATCGCAAGGGTGACTTCCCGATTCATTGATCACCTGCAGGTTCGAGATAGCGTCTCCGACCGCTGACATCGCCGCATAGAACTCCTCTCCGGTGCCCACCTCGTGGGCGAAGCGAGCGATCCGTTCTGCGCTCGGATACCGGAACGGACCAGCACTCTCCCCGTAGGCAAGGCGCCACACGGTGTTCAAATAGTCCATGGATACCGGAAGGCCCAGAGGCGATGGAACCACCGGGACTGGAGCTGCCACGACAGCTGGCCGCCCGACGAGTCGGCGAGTCAGGTAGTCCTCGATTCCAGTGACTTCCCGGAACCGTAGGCTCTGGCGCTGTAGCCGTGCTCGCCAGGACTCTAACGACTGATCCGTTCCCGATATCAGCAACCCAGGAGGCTGGTCGGCATTCAAGATGGCCAGGAGAATGCGCTCCATTGGATCTAGCGTTTCTCCACTGAACGGCAGGAACGCTCGGATCTCGGCCCATGAAATCTCCGGCAACACCTCTTCGAAACGGGGAGGCGTGAAGTTCGAACGCACAATGGCTGCGCTGTCCAGCACCTCGAAAAATGGAGCCAATACCTGGTTGAGGAGGACCGCCTCCTTCTGGCCGAGGTGCCAGATACCCAACGCCGTAACGAATACTTCCGAATTAGATGACGGTGGCCGACCCATATAGTCGGCCCCGGCGGCCGTGTAGTTCCGATGCGGGTAGAGCTGCAACGCAGGAAAGCTGGACAGAACGTTCAGGGCATCGAATCCGAGCTTGTCGAGGACATCATCCACCCAGGCGAAGATTGGCCATTTCCCGTCTTCGAGACAGACGCTCAACGCCGCTTGTGAGAGTGCCAACTGAGGCTCGTCAAGTGGTTCGGTGAGCCTACGGACCTCTTCGGACCAGTTCTCCTCCATGGCCGCGATGGTATGCCCAGCCACCATTAGGGGAATCCGTCGGTCTCGTAGCGGCCAGGACTGATGCCTACTTCTCCGGGTAGCCCTCTGCACCAGGTTCCCCGGATCGATCCGCAGACCGACGGCTGGTTCAGGATGTTGTGCTGCTTGAAATTCCCCCTGCCGCTGTCACACCCTCGAGGGGTACGCTTGACACCAGTGAGCAGGTTCGTGGACGACATTTGCGCGGCGCGGCGCGAGGAGCGATTACCGACGCGGTTCCGACCAGATGATGTTCGTCGTGCGTGTCCCGGTTGGGCCGATCATACCTATGGCGTTTTCCTCCCCAAGCACCGTCGCGGAAACCCTGGGGGATATACGGCCTATTTCGAGCGTCATCCGGACGGTACCTACAGCCTTCTGGGCTAGTCCGGGTTCCGCCAAACCCTCGCCAACCGCGAACCCTCCTCGTGTCACACCCGTTCCGTATCATTTGCTGAGCGTGCTCGACGGGTCCATGCCGCCGAACGAGCAGAAGGAGTGCAAATGGCGAAGGTCCCAGTCTTCATCAGTTTCGACTATGACAACGACAACGACCTGAAGGCTTTGTTCGCAGGTCAGGCCAAGAATCCCGATTCACCCTTCGAGATCGTTGACCATTCCATCAAGGAAGAGTCCGCCGATTGGAAGACCAAGGCGCGGACACGGATCAAGCGCAGTCAGCAGGTCGTGGTCATCTGCGGAAGCCACACCGACAAAGCTACTGGAGTGAACGTCGAAATCAACATCGCGAAGGAAGAGGGCAAGCCTTACTTCCTTCTTTCCGGCCGCGCTGCCGGACTAAACAAGAAGCCGACAGCCGCTCTGGCCAGCGACAAGATTTACAAATGGACGTGGCCCAATCTCAAATCGCTGATTGCTGGTCAGCGCTGAAATTCGTCACATTGGATCTCGCGGTATGGCTGCGCATAAGAAGACCCGCACCTTTGTGAGCTATGACTACGACAATGACCTCGATCTGAAGAATCTGCTGGTCGGCCAGTCCCGACACAAAGACTCGCCCTTCTTCATCGAGGACTGGTCGATTAAGCGGGAATCCAAAGGGTGGAGGTCTGATGCCAGGCGCCGGATTCGACTCTCGGGCGTAGTAATCGTTATTTGTGGCCTCCATACGCATCAGGCAGTGGGGGTGTCCGCCGAAATCGAAATCACGCGTGAAGAGGACATTCCCTACTGCCTACTCAGAGGGCGCAAGAATGGATTCATCCGGCGTCCAAATGGCACTTCGATGTTGTGGGACACGATCCATCCTTGGACCTGGAAGAAGCTCGCTGACCTGACTCAGAGGACCGGTTGAACCAACGGTGACTACGTCGGACGACACTTCCACGATCTTGGAGTTGTACAAGACCGCCGTGGAAATGGCAGATCGAGTGTCAGCCAGACGCGCTGGAATGAACACCTTCTTTCTGACGCTGAACACGGCACTGGCTGCCGTTGTCGGGATTGTCAGCTCGGCTCGTAAACCGCCACCAAATGGAAGCACACCGCCCTTCGACGGCTTTGGATTACTTGTTACCGCAATCGCCGGTATCGTCCTGGCGATCACCTGGCAGAGCCTGCTTCGGTACTATCGACGTCTCAACGGTGCAAAGTTTGTCGTGATCAACCAACTAGAGGAGTTTCTGCCAGCGCAACCCTTCAAAGATGAGTGGGACATCCTGCATCCCACACCGGCGCTAACGGAAGCGCCACCGTCGCGGTGGACACGTTGGTGGCGTCGAAGCGTGAAGCACCGGGAGGCCACAGTCGTTGAACAAGTCGTGCCGCTCGTCTTTGTAGCAATCTATTTGGCGCTGGCTCTGAGAGTGTTGGTCGAATGAACTATTTGGACGATATCGCTGTGAGCATTCGGAATGCAGTTACGAAGGATGCTCTGCCAGACGGAGACACTGCTTCTCTATTCCGCTCGTACGCAGTTCTCTTGCTTGCGAAGGGTGAGAACGTTACGCGAGAGGACGTTCACAATGCCTGGGTAGCCTGGATGCTCACGAAGGACGACGAACATGAGTCCCTTGTACCCTTTTCCGAGCTGCCCACAGCCACGCAAGCTGAGGACTCCCCCTTCGTAGTTGCAATCCGAACTGTCGCCACGGGATTGGCCGAGAACAAGGATCAATCGTAAGGGCCGAGAAATCGCTCACCGTTGAAGTGGATTAGGTGCGTTGGATTGTCACCGCACCAGACCTCCGTCTCCCAGGCAATTTGCTGAAGGTATTTCCGCATCTCCTCCCGCGATGGAAAACACGACACATAGACGAGGCCGGCAGTTGATCCCGCAAACAGACTCTCCAGTTCACCTCGCCGCTTCGCGTCCACCGGACCATGCGACGATGCAGCTTCCAAAAGCACCAGCCAGTCCCGATCCGGCATGTGAACCACCAGGTCGGGCATCTTGCCATGAGAATCCACCTCTACACCGAGCGCCGTAAGAGCCTCCCTTTCGAAGACCATCCACTTCTCATCCGCGTCGCCGACGTAGAGGACATGACCACCCGGTGTGTAGTAGCTACAGAAGTCCTCAATCATTTGTTTGATCAGAACGTTCTGCCCGCCTGGACTAAGGGTGAAGAGGGAGCCGTCGGGAAGGGTAACCGGGATACGGTTGAGTTCACGGGCCCGCTCGTATTCGGCCTTCAGTCCCGGAACATCTGCAAGATAAGTCTTGAGTTCGCTGGCGAACTCGGGAGTTCCGAACCTTCGAAGCAGCTTGAAAGCGCGTGGAGAGATCTGATAATTCCACTTTGGGGAGTTGACCGCTCGATCGGGCTTATCGGGATTCTGTTCAACCAAAGCCGCTCGGGCGAACTGATGCAGCGTCTGTCGCCGGATCGTCTCACGAGTGTTCGGCGCATAGTCCTTGTCGTAGTTCGATCTAAGCCAGTCCATGATTGGGGTGACACCGATCATGAAAGTGCCAGCTTGCGACCAAGGTCGGTCCGGCGGAAGGTCCAGAAGCGCTAGGAGAACCAATGCCGACCGTTCGTTGTAACGCTCAGCATCGAAGTTGAGCGAGCGAAGGGCTGACTGCGCCTCTTCGATCCGCTGCTGTCGGCTGGTCATCCGGCATGGCCTTCTAAAACCCTTACGTTGGCGCTTACAAGATTGTCAATCTTCTCTTGGTCGGATGTGCGACCTCTTCCGATCGCGTCCCCAAGTGCCAGAAGTTCCTGTTTGCTTGGATATGGCAACCGTCGTAGGTCCGTCGCGTTGACCTGCGTGTGTCCGTTGAACAGACGAAAGTACCTGTCAACCACGGTCGAGTTCAGCCAAGCCGCCAGACCTTGCGCCAACTGGCTCTCAAGGCCCCGGTTGGCACTGTGGAGGACATTCAGGTGGTTCTCGAATCCCACGCTTGCGGTCTCTACATCGGATGGTTCGAAGACCGAGGCCGCGACCCGCCGACGCTCCTCCTTGGAAGTAAAGCGCTTAACGAGCACAAAGGTCTCGGCCGGAAGCAAAAGTTTCGACGTCGCCTCGCAGGCCACTATCGACGTCGGCTTTTTGACCGCTCCAGGCCAGACGATTCCACCCGCCCTCAAATTTCCCTGGTAGAGCAGCGGTACGGTGCTCTTGCTGGCCTTGTCACGAAGATGCTCTCACGCGACCGAAAGTCGACTACTCGGCCAGTGGACACCTCAAGTCCCAAATCAACCAGTCGAGTGGGCAACTGGGACATCACTTCGCTGATCGCTGCGTCGTCGTCGTCGGTCACGATGTGTACGAAGTAGTCAGGGTCTTTGGGGTCAATCACCTCGGAATAGGGAACGTCCCGAAACGTCAGTTCTTGGTTGGCTCCCATGCTCGCAGAAATGCCGACTCGTTTGTCCAGATCGTTGTCGTGCTTCCGACTCATAGAAAAAATAATGTTCTCCTGAAGCACGGAATCACCGGAAAACACATCTGAGCGGGACTCGAAAAGGTGTATGCGATCAAACGCAACGCGCTCGAAGAGGTAACGACGGAAGGATCGAAAGTATGGTCCGTTTGCGAAGCTACGCGGCGTAATCGCCGCAATCTGTCCGTTGGTGTCCAAGATGGCACACGACAAAGCAAGGAAGGCGCCATAGAGATTGCATACATCCACGCCGATTCTCTCGAGTGCTCGGCGTTCTTTTGTTCCTGTATTCAATTTTCGATATGGAGGATTCAATATGACAATGTCGAAAGACTCTGCCTCTCCGCCAAGCGGCAGCGTTCCGACGTAGCTGGAGGCCCACTCCAGAAAGTCAGCGCGAACGAGCCGGCTAGATAGTTCAAAGCCAGCATCATGGGCTAAGCGTTGACAACCTTCCAAAGTTTCTTCCAGCTCCGGGATGAGCACCGGGTCTAGCTCTACAGCGGTCAGCTCAATGCTCAGCTCGGGTCGCTCTGAGGCGACTCTGGACACCAAGGCTGCAGTCAGTGAGCCGATTCCGGCTCCTGGGTCTAGGATGCGTAGCTTTCCTCTAGTTGGCAGTGTCGGCAGCGAAGCAATGAACTCAGCCGTCGCGGAAGGAGTAAAGAACTGACCCATCCGGGACCGTTCCGCATCGTCTAGCTGCGACGAGACCGACCGGCGTCGAGCCTCGGTCTGAGCCTGGAGCTCCTCCGCTGCCGCAAATGCAGGCGCCATTCGATTAGCCTGCCACAGGCCTGTATCCGACTGGGGGAACCTTGTCGCTGCTTTCGTTGCGTCTTGCTGAACTCGATTTATTGCCATCTAGCTGGATGTATTCCGATTACGTTGCAAATACATGTAACCATTCTTGACCGTTTTTGACAATGTCCCACTGCGGTCGACGACACAATAGGGTGATCACAATCGCCTTAGTTGCTTCATTTGTCGGCAAGTGAAACACGCTGCTCGTGCAGTCGAAGAACTTCACCAGCCAACACATAGGTGAGGATGGCGCACATCTCTGCTTCGCCAAGAGCAACGTTGGCATGGACAGCTTTGTTTGTGAGCTTGTCTGTCGCCTCGAACCGAGAGTAGAGCCCGCTTATTTCCGTATCGACAGCTGCCTGGTAGCTCTGGCTATCGATTCCCTTTGTGAACTCTCGAAGGCGTGCCCTGTACTTCGAAGGATCTGCTTGCGTTCCGTCGGCGAGAGTGACGGGTTGATCTGGCGGTATCACGTGGCTGACGACCGCCTCGAGAATGCGACGACAGGTCGTGAGCGCTTGAGTGAGCTCCTCTCGGACATCTTCCAACGGACCTGCTTGGGCGGCTTCCCTGAGACGCCGGTAGACCGATGAGAACTTGTCCAGCAACTCCGGGGCGCCAGTACTTAGAAGAGTATCCACCTGGTCCTGAAACCGGGTGAAGATGCGCTCGTTCACGTTGGCGTAGGTCAACTGGCGTTCCCATTCACACAGCGCCGTGAAGCATCGATGCCGGATGCGAAGGGTGGCCTGACAGCTAGCAAGGCGCATTAGTAGGCCGTCCGTCGGTTCTTCATAGCCAGGTCCGAATGACTCCCGAACCTGCTCCCAGAACTCGAACTCACCAATTGAATGAGCGACGATTTGGCCACTCAGGGCAGATTGAATTCCAGGAGCAGGCTTGATCGTCCGGTCCGTGATGAACTCTGCCAGAGCTTGCTCGGTCGGTCCGTCGGCATCAGCCCAGCGGCCCTTATCTTCCATAAGTCTGCGGGTGTCTTCAGCGTTGGCCGCGTTGTCGCCGCCGGTCGGCTTGAGCTCTCGGCGCGAGCCGAATGGCAGTTCTTGAGTCTCCCATCAGATTGGCTATCCGGATCGTCCTGCGAAGTGAGCCTTCCAGGGGTCGATCTTCGAACTCGTCCAGAGCGGTCCGAATCAGAACAAGAATTTCGTCGGTCGAAGACATAGTGACCCCATCATCACCCTCTGGTGTGTCGGCGCCTGTCCGTGGCCAGTCTCCGCAGTTTCGCCACCAGAAGTCTGCGCACCTTGCGGTGATTCCTAACTCATACGTGAGCTTGGCCGCCTCCCATCTGGCGGGCCTCCTTGAGGCGGAATGACTCCTCCGAGCTGGCCACGAGGAACTATGTCAGTAGACCAGCTCTCGAAGCAACTCCTAGCTATGCGCCTTTCTATGCCTCTTATGCTCTATGCTGACTCCCAATGGCGTTCGAGGAGTTCACCAAAAAGGCGGCCCGAGCGGCTGGGACGCCGTATATCACGATCCAAAAGCGAGGGGTCTTCTCTCTCAACCATGCGGCCTTCGTACGCGCTCGGCGAGCCAAAAGCGGTCTCCCTGCTCTTTGACAGCGAGCGCCAACTTGTGGGATTTCGGTCATCCGATCCCGAGAGCGATCACTCCTACGCCGTGCGTCTCAACTCCAAGGGAACATCCCATCTGGTCACCGGAGCGCTCTTCACCACCCACTACGAGATCTCGACGGAGACTTCCCGCCGATGGAAAGCGCAGATGGTTGAGGACGGCATCTTGGCCATCGATATCAGTACGCCAGCGCAACAACCCATCCCGCCAGCGACCAGGGTGCGGAGAATCAAGTAGTGGCGACCAAGGTCTTCGGCTCCCCGCACAGCCAGTGCGGATGCCAAAGAGGAGCGGGAGCGGCCTGACCCCATGCTCGCATCCAGCGAGCCAAGGCCAGGCCGCTCACCGTGGGTATTTCCATTGTACGAGCCGACGGCGCGATGTTTTTTGGCCTGAGGAGCACCCCGCAGGCCGTGTCACACCGTCGTGGTTCGATTTCCGCAGTCGAATCGCATCGGAGAGCCCGTGAGCAGTCGTCAACCGAGCAGGAATGACCGCCTTATTTCTCACGTCGCGGTCGGGCTAGTGACGGGGGGGCGCTGCCATTGGTAGTCAGAAGGGGTGGCCTGGTCTGGATCAAGGGAAAAGATGTCGACAGAGGGAGATCCAGCAATTGAGGAGTTCACGACATTCGATATCCGCTCCATCGCGCCGGGGAGCGGGATCGGTGCCGCGATGAAAGTTCCCAGGGACTTGTCCTCTGCCACTCCGTAGATGATCGTTCCGCCGTCCGTGGTCATAGCCGCGACGTCAATCGCGATCTCCTCGTTCTTCCCAGCTGCAGGGAGTTGCTGCTTGAACTCAAGTTCTGCGGTCTCCGAGACGTCTGGCAGACCGCCAATCAGTTCGTTCTTTGTCTGAGGAATCCACACCCGAGAATCTTGGCAGGAAAATGACGCCACTCTGTCCTGGTTCAAGAGTAAGTCCTGGTCAGAGGCTTGCATCATCCGGGATCATCGGATTCTGGCGGGTCTGCCACTAGATGCCCATGGCGCGCAATGCCTGTTCGCGTACTCGTAACGATGTACCCCCTTTTGTCACACGGGCCTCAACCCGGGCAATCTCCGTTGACTCATCCATGAGGCCCATCTACGGTTCCGAAGGGAAACGGTGTGCAAGTAATCGCACAAGGGGAGCTTCGACGACGCTTGGAGTACTGATGACTCGCACTATGGGATCAGCCATAAGCAGCGACGGTCGACTCAGTGCCTATCGTGTGTTGGGCTGCGTTGGGATGGCCGTCGGCCTCGTGCTTCCCCTAATAGCGGCGATAGGTGTCGATGCGGGGGCCACGACAAACACCGTCTTTTACGTGGGCGCCACAGGGGACTCCGCGCAAGCAGTCACGGACTGCATGACGCCCACCAACGTCGACTGCACACTCCGCGACGCCATAGATGCTGCCAACCTCAATTCAACCGCAGGTTCGATCATGTTCAAGGCCGGCCTGACTTCGCCGATCAAGCTCCGTCCTGCTAACGGACCTCTTTTGTTGACTGACGACAATCCACTTTCGATCATGGGTCCTGGCGCTCGCCAACTTGCCATAAGCGGGCGCAAGAAAATGGAGGTCTTCTCGATCGGCGAATCAGTAGAAGATGCCACCATCTCTGGACTCACCATCGAGGATGGCATTGGTGGTAGTCATCTGAGCAATACTGACTACGGAGGAGGCATTTGGGACGGTTCTGGCGACACATTAACCATCGCCAACAGCGTTCTCTCGGACAACAGCGCTGATTCCGGAGGCGGAATCTTCAACAACGGGGGCATCCTGATTGTTACCAACAGCACGTTCTCGGGCAACACTGCCGTCAACGAGGGTGGCGGACTTTTTGGCAACGGGGGCACGTTGACGGTCGCCAGCAGCAACCTGTCGGACAACTCCGCAAGCATCGGTGGTGCACTCGATAGCACCGGCGAGTTGACCTCTGTCACCAACAGCACACTGTCGGACAACAAAGCTGGGTACATAGGGGGCGGGATCTGGTGTGAATCACTCGCTATGACAAACACCACGATGTCGGGCAACACCTCAGGCGACAACGGTGGTGCCATCAACGCTTCTGAACGACTGACAGTCACCAACAGCACCCTGTCAGACAACGAGGCGGGCTTGGACAACGCATCCGGGTTCGGCGGTGGCATTTTTGATTCGAACGTCGGCGGCACAGTCACGAACAGCAGACTCTCTGGCAACACTGCCCTTACCGAAGGTGGCGGTATTGCAAACTGGAACGGCACACTGACCGTCACCGATAGCACCCTGTCGGACAACAGCGCCGGTCTCCGCGGAGGAGGCCTCTCGACCGGTGGCACTCAAACCGTTGTAGACAGCACGCTTTCGCACAATCGTGCCGGTCAATATGGTGGCGGCGTCTACAACGACGGCTCGTTGACCGTCACGGGTAGCACACTCGCGGACAACACGACGGCCATGGGTGGCGGAAATTTCCAGCGATGTCGGAGGTGGAGTCGCCATTTCCAGCAGCACCCTTTTCGGAAACACTGGGATCACCCAGGACGGCGCATCCGGAGCTGGCGGTGGGATCAATGAAGCGAGTGGAGGCACCGCTGAGATCCAGGGGACAATCGTGGCAAACAGCGGCACTGGTGGAGACTGCTATGGAACCATCACCGACGGTGGATACAACCTCGACGATGACGGAACGTGCGGCCTCACCACCCAGGACAATGATCTCCCCGACACGAACCCGATGCTTGATCCAGCGGGTCTCAAGAACCACGGCGGTCCCACAAAGACCATCGCTCTCGAGGCCGGCAGCCCAGCCGTCAGCTATGTGACCGACTCCTCAGACTGTCCCGCCCAGGACCAGAGAGGAGCGCCAAGAACCGTACCTTGCGATATTGGGGCGTACGACAACTCCATTCAAGCCATATTCAGTGGCAATAGTGCCCACGCCACTGCAGGCACTCCTTTCTCTTTCACGGTATGGACTTCTGGTTCTCCAACGCCGGCTTTGAAGATCGACGGTAGCCTGCCTCCGGAATTCACATTCGTCGACGAGCACGATGGGATGGCGAAGTTGCAGGGCACTCCGACGACATCGGAGGTCGGTCTGTATCCACTTACCATCGTCGGCACGTTCGGGACCACAAAGGTGAAACAAGGATTCACACTGACCGTCGAGGGCATCGGTGAGTGACACCTCATGGCGCAGCTTGGACCACTGGAAGCGAGGAGTGCAGACTCGATCGGGGACCAGATCCTGACGTTGAGTTGACAAATAGGGGAATCGGACGAAGAGGTGCTCCGTTCAGTCCATGCGGTCCCGTGAATGTTCGGAGCTAGTTGGTCCAGACTTGATATTTGTTGGGGTTGGAGTGGTTGCTGCTTGGTTGGGCGGTCTCATCGGTGCGGGATGTTCGTTGGCGCTGATCCCGATTCCCCGGGACCCTTGACTGCGCAGCGTATAATTGCTATCAGCACGTAGTGCCAAAGGGCCTCTCATATGTCAAGAATTCAATGTAAAGCGGGTTATCTCGATGGCGGTCAGATGTAGTGGTGAGTCGACGCGATGGTAGGTGGAATCGGACTCTTTCTGTTTGGAGT
Organism: uncultured Acidimicrobiaceae bacterium; assembly: GCA_963840435.1. Lineage (GTDB taxonomy): Bacteria > Actinomycetota > Acidimicrobiia > Acidimicrobiales > RAAP-2 > Bog-473. The sequence continues at coordinate 762,544 of CAWIYY010000012.1, forward strand.
CATTCCGAACGCCTACGGCCCCGGTAGGGCAGGAAGATCAAACAAGGCGAAGTCGGCCGTTGCTGCGTCGCGGATGCCGTACCCAAAGAATACGACTCAGCTACAGCCCCGCCGCGTTCTGTTAGCCCAGACCTTTCAGTAACTGAGGTCTCATGGCATCTAGGGCTTGCGGGACGTGTGCAGCGCACCTGATCGAGAGTTGTCGGCCAGCTGAGCGTTGAGGGCGTGTCGTTATAAGTCGTCGGCCTCGTCTGGTGTCTTTTGAACTCGAGTGTGGACGTGGTTGTCGAATCGATGGTCCCGCGAGGCAGGGTTCAGATGCTGCTCAGGTTGTCGTTACCCACGAGGGCAGTCGTCCGAAGGCGTCGACGAGGTCGTCGGCCCACGGCCAGCCGCGAGCGATCCGCACGCTGCTGCGCCGGGCCGAGGAGACGAGGAGTCCCGCGCTGTGCAAGAGCGTGTAGCGCAGCCGCTTGGGCTCGGCTCGGGCCAGCTCGCCGTCGAGGCAGAGCCCCTTCGTCCAGGCCAACAGGTCACAGGCGATGAGCACAGTGTGAGCCAGGCGGCGTTGATGGCGAAGCTGTGGCTGGGCAGGTTGGCCAGCCCGGTGTCTTTGGCGTCGCGGATGGCGCATTCGATGCGACCACGTCCGCGAAAGAGCGCTTCGAGGTAGCAGATGTCGGCGTCGGCCAGATCGGTGACGAAGACCTGGTAGCGATAGCCGTCCACGTCGGTGAAGTTGAGCTGGGCACCGGGATGGGGCAGCTCGCGCCGGGCGATCATGCGCGTGCCGGCGGGCCAGCCCGACAGGTCGACCAGGTCGGTGACCTCGGCCACCTGGCCGGTCTCTGACTCCTCGGTCCCGTCCGAAGAGACGGCCCTCTTCCAGCGTCTTTTGGGCACGGTGGTCACCACCTGGGCCAACGGTGCCTTCATCCGGAAGCCGCCGATGAAGCGCACGCCGCGCTCGCGGCAGGCGTCGGCCAGGCCATGTGAGTGCCGCCCGAGTCGGTGCGGACGATGACCTCGTGGTCGGCCGGATCGACCGGCAGCTGGGCCAAGGATGCCTCGAGCACCCAGATGTGGTCCTCGGCCGTGCCCGAGCCCGCGTTGCCCCGGCGCAGCAAGCCGGCCAAGGCCTCACCGGTGGCGTCGAGGTAGGCGACGAGGGGATAGAAGCCGAAGCCCCGCTTGTAGGTGCGGTGGCCTCTTCCTTCTCCGAATGGGCGTCGACCAAGGTGCCGTCGATGTCGATCACGTAGAAGCCCGGGTCCATCCCGGCCGCCCAGGCGGCTCGGCGCGCCCGGCCCGGGCCTCGGCGATGCGCGCCAGGGCTTCCTCGTCGACGGCCTCGAGGGTCCGCCACGCCGTCGGCACCGAGGCCACCTCACCGAAGAGGTCGGGCTGGTCGGAGAGCACCCGCAGATCACTGATGGTCGTCGCACCGTCGGCCAGGGCGACGGCCAGGTCGACGAGCACCTCGCCGCGGTCATGGCCGCGGCGGCGCTGCTTGGTCGGTGCCATGGCCATCGACAGCCGCTCGGTCAAGGAGAGCTCGTCGGCCAGCTCGCAGAGCAGCCGGGCGCCGACGTGGGCCACCACGCCCTTGGCCGCCGGTGGTCACCATCAGACTGGGTCGACGGCGAGTACGCTTCATCTCGGAAGTGCCCTTCTCTCGGGGATACTTGTTGCTTCGCAACTCCAAGTTTCCCAGAGCAGAAGGGCTTTTCCGCGTCTTTGGGACGTGTCAGATCCGAGTTACTGAAAGGTCCGGGTTAGCTGTTGAACCCCCCCACAAGCCATGGCATCCGTAGGGCACAGCGACCCAAGCAGTCAGCCTCGGGGACGACTTTGTTTCACAACTCACGCGCCAGCCGTGCTGCGGCCTGCAAGCCTTGCTGATACCCGGGCCAGCAGACCACGACTACGTGAGGGGAGTGATGCGATTCCGATGGCGGATCGTACCTCTCGTAGAGGAGTCCGATCTTCTCGGCGAGAAACCTGATCGCTGAGTACTCAGGACCGTCAAGACCGACTGCCACCCAACCGACGAGGTGTCCACGCGCAGTCAGGAGCATGTCGACGACTGGACACCACGTGTGAGAACGCGTGGGAACGTCGCCTCCAGTAGATCGCGGGCGGCAGCCAAGCCGGCAGAGTCCCTCGGAGTGAGGTAAGCCTGCTGAAGTGCAACTGCTGCCCCCCTGTGTGGCGACCCAACTTGAAGATCTCCCTCGACGACCAACCTTCCGCTGCTGTCCGCCGCCAATAGCGCACCGCCAAAGACGTCCAACAGAACAGCTCCACGAACAACATCACTTTCCGTCCAGGCAATAGCGACACCTACGAGAGCCAACCCGATGGAGGCGTTGTGACTTCCGTCCAGTGGGTCGACAAGCCACCTCTCGCTGCTGAGACTCCGCCCCTTCTCCACCAAGGATTCGTCGCTCAGTTCTTCGGAGAGAATCACGGGACTTGGAAGGACTGTGTTCAAGAACTCGGCAATGGCGCTATCGGCAGCTTCATCCAATCTGGTGCTCACGTCAGCGACGGCGGTTTTGGTGCGAGCTTCTACCACCCCTCCCGATCGCCACTGGGTCCTAATCGCATCGGCCCCCGCTCGGGCGGCTCCTATAGCCGCTTCGAGGTGGTCCACCCTGCTATCACGCACTGGTGCCACACACTGTTCGGTTCGGACACGGCGAAGGTCGTCGTCCGATGCCGACATCATGTAATGGAATTCAACATCATTCCGCTTGAGCAAGTGAGCGGAATCCCCCTCAACTCGGTCAACCAGTACTAACGCACCAATCACTCTGTGACCGGCATCCCGCAACCGCTCAATCGCGTGCAATAGGAGCTCACCATCCGACGCCACATCATCGATCACGATCACTGGTTGTCCCGGATCGACGAGTCCTTCAATCCAGGCAAAGAACAGGGGCTGCTCTTTGACAAAAGCTGAGTTACAGCCAAGGCGCCGCGCGACTGCTCGTATCAATAGCGCATTGCCGCGCTTGGGACCGGCGACGAAGTAGCTCAGGGAGATTGGGAACTTCTCGCGAAGGAAATTTACCGTGATGTCTGTGAGGGTATCAAGAGTCGAATCGACGTGGCTCGCCTCCATTAGATCAACGAACACCATGGTCTGGATTTCACCATCAGCCCCAAATTGCCACTTCTCTGCCTCACGTATGTGACGGGCGCAAATCATCTTTAGGCGAAGCAGATCCGCACTATCCTCAGGTACCACTGACAACCCCTTTCAATCGGACTCGAAGCGCCTGGGAAGCACGGAGAGGGACCTCCACTCAAATCCAGTGACTTCCGATCCTTGGAGCGTCAGCTGTGGTACTTGACCGTGGATCCTAAACAAAAACCGAAAATCCCAATGCACGTGCTCAGGTTCGACCTTTTCTTGGTTAGTCGGAATTATGTGGCGGTCGATCTGAACTGGGAACAAGAAGGGTGCCTCTATCGCAGCGGCGTCCACCCCGGTTTCCTCTTCTAATTCCCTGCCAGCAGCAGCGAGCAGATCACGATCATCATCTTCGATGTGGCCGCCCGGTGTCAGCCATCGGTCAAGAGCCCTATGGCGAATTACCAGTACTCGACCCTCATCGTCTAGCAGAACTGCTCCGCAGGTTATGTGACCTGCGGAGCAGTTCCGGCTAAGGAAAGTGGACCCCTCAAGGGTGAGTTTGTTCTTGATCTCAGTGGCAAGTGACTGATCTGAGGGGTAAGCGGCTACGTATCGGTTGAGCGTTTCGAGGACACGCTGGGTTTCAATCGCCATCGAATATCCTCCCTCCGAAGTGGTTAAGCCATGTCGTCGCAATGTCCTCACGATCCTGCTGCGAAGCTTCGTTGACGCCAGGAGGGATATCCTGTGTTGGGTAGCAAAGCTGTTTCATTGCAACAATTATCTCACCTTGTACCAGGTTTATGAATGGCCCAACTACAGCACCGTGTAAGAAGTTAACTGCGTTCCCTTTGTTGAGTAAGTAGAAGTGCCGTGTACCTTGGCGAATTTAGTTAGGTGATTATCCAATCGGTGTTCACGGTAGCTACTGCGCAACGCCCGAAGGTCGAGCTCGTCATCTGAGGACGTAACCGTTGCTACGAAGGCGCCGCTTCGTATCCCGTCGAATGCCGATCCACTAAGGGACAAGTGCCCGGTTGCACACAAGATCAGGTCAGCGTCCACGAGTGCTCGCTCAATTGTCGGAGCGACATCGAACCCATGCGACATGGCCTCGGTCATCCGCACAGGGTTGATGTCGAAAACAGTTGTCGATACCCGACACGTGTGGAGAAGGCTTGCGATCGAGCGACCGACCTTGCCAAAGCCGATTACCGTTCGCGCCTCCCTTGAAAAATGGCGCCATAACTCCGAAGTAGTGACTCCAGAGAGAAAACGATGGATTGACCAACGAGGTAGTCCTCGGCGTTCTTAAGAGGACTTCTGGCCACAGAGAAGACGGGAACCGGGTGGCGGCGTTGCTCCATCTGTTTCTGGAGCCCATTTTCAGTGTCTTCGACGACGCCAAGAAATCGCGACCCAAAGGCATCACTGATGGTGGAAACCAGTGGAGCGAAGTATCCACCAACATCAAGAATGACGAATGGCTCAACACTTATCGCCTCGCCGATCAGGCGGACTGCTGCGCCATCCTCCTGAAGATGACTGCGCCGAAGTTCTCGAATCACCAGGTCGCTTCGTACTCTTGCACGGGCCGCTGAGTCGACGGACTTGGGTTTTGGGAGAAGCACTGAGACCGGAGCCACCTTGTCAATCCCAGCCAAGAAGGGCGGTCGGTCCCTCAGTAGGTGCGTAATTACAATTGATCGTGCTGTTGGTGGATCAGGCGTCTCCCCCGATACATTCTGAAAGAAGTTGAGGGCCCGATCCATCTCTGGGTGCGTGATAGTCATTAGATCTCCGTAGGAGTCGAGCGCTGGGGACTCAGTAAATCAGGTATGGCGAACTCAAGCAGAGTTGACGCGCCAGCAGGGCCTGCCACGGCTATCTCGCATCTTGACCCCAGCCCTGATCGGAGCAAGGCGGACTTTGCCGTCTTTACATTCCAGAACCTCAGCGATGGATTGGTAGGAGAGCCCAGAGTAATAAAGCTCCTGGCCGCTGAAGCCTCCTCTGGTGTCAGCTCACTCTCGACGGCCTCCCGCTCCGAGAGTGAGCTGATGCCTGACGAGCGTCGCTCGTTGGCCGCCGCGCATGCTGAGCTCGAGCTGCGGTGAAGAACTACGAGCAGTACCTGGGTGGGGAGTTGAAGCCGGGCTAGTCGATTCCGGGTTGTTAGCGCGACCGAACTTCGTGAAGCGCAGAAGCGGATCGAAGAAGCTGAAGAGAACCTTTGGACGTTCCGGGAGCGTTTCCTTGGACGGTCGCGCCCGGCATCGACGCCGAGGGCTTCCATCGTCTCCGACTGGTTTTCGGATGAGGACGCTGACTACGACCAGGTGAGCGAGTAGCCGCAACCCAATCGACGGACCGTGGCGGCAGTGGTTTGCGGTTTGGCAGCGTTTTGGCAATTTCAGCCCCTTCAAGAGGAAGTGTCTGCGTGCCTGCCATCGCAGTGTCCCACTCCCTTTGGTGCGGATGAAGGCTGAGGTGGCATCGATCCGCTTCGGAGTGCGGAATGGGAGCGCCTGTGTGGGTTCATGCTGGGCGCTGATGCTCGTCATGCTCACAGCGCCGGTCATGTTCCTCTCCATGGGAGTGTTGACCCTGGCCGTCGCCACTAGTGGTCCGTCGCTGATATAGCTGAAGTAGATAGAATGGCAGCATGACCAGTGCTGGCAGCCCCGCCACTTGATGACTCCCAAACAGCGAGCTGAACTCGAACGCATCGCCCGGTCGTCTTCGATGCCGCATCGCTCGGTGGTCCAGGCCAAGGCCCTGCTGCTGTCGGCTGACGGTGTCGCGATCTACGAGGTGGCTCGCCGCTAGGGTGGCCTCGAACTCGGTGCGGCCGTGGCGTCGGCGTTTTGAGACTGAGCGGTGTCGAGGGAGTCGGCCGATTGCCCGGGACGGGGCCGGCGTTCGTGGCTTGCCCGAGGGCACGGTGGCCGAGGTCGTGCGCGTCACGCTGCGAAGAGCTCCCCGATGACGGCTCGACGCACTGGCGACCCGCACGCTGGCGGAGCGACTCGGGATCGGCAAGGACACCGTGGCACGCATCTGGCGGAACCACAACCTGCAAGCCGTGGAACGTCGAGACCTTCAAGGTCTCGAACGATCCGGACTTCGAGGACAAGCTCGTCGACGTCGTCGGGCTCTACATGAACCCGCCCGAGCGGGCCGTCGTCTTCAGCTTCGACGAGAAGACCCAGGTCCAGGCGCTCGACCGCACCCAGCCGTCGCTTCCGATGAAGCCGGGACGAGCCGGGACGATGACCCATGACTACAAGCGCCACGGCACGACGGATCTGTTCGCCGCGATGAACGTCGCCACCGGCGAGGTCCTCTACGACACCCGACGTCGCACAAGGCCGCCGACGTGCTGGCCGTTCTTCAAGCTGATCGACCTCCACGTCGCCAAGGACCTCGACATCCACGTCGTGCTCGACAACCTCGCGGCCCACAAGGCCCACCGGTGGCCAAGTGGCTGGCCGATCCCAAGCGCGCCCGGTGGCACCTGCACTTCACGCCCACCAGCTCGTCGTGGCTGAACCTGGTCGAGAGGCTGGTTCTCCGTGCTCACCGAGCGCCGACTTCGCGGGGCGTCTTCACCTCGGTCGCCCACCTCGTCGAGGCGATCGAGACTCTGGGCCGAGCATTGGAACGACGATCCGAAACCCTTCGTCTGGAAGAAGCCGGCCGAGGAGATCATCGCCAAGGTCAAGCGGGGTCGAGCGACACTGGCTTCAGTCAAATCCGCGACGCACCACTAGGAGGCTGGTCGAACGTCCCCGCCGGATCGTTCGCCGCATCGGTCTTCGGCTGGCATTGGTCGCCTCTGCTGTAGTTGTTCGCTTGGCTGTCTAGCGCAATGAACGTGTGCCGGCGTCCCTAGCGCGGCGAGTCATAACTGGGAGATCATTCCCGCACCGGAAATCGCCTGTTTCCGAATCCGAGCTTGGATGACGCAATCCTTCAATTTCGTCACGCCAGTGGCGCTCTACACGACAAAGGCATGATGGTGATGCCGAGTTCGAAAAGTCATTGACATTCATCTCGATCACTTCTAACAATGCAGGTGCAACGTGAGCGATCTCACGAGGCCTGAGCTGGGAGGGGGATCGGGGTGTCCACTTTTGCGGCCGCGTTGCGGTACCGAATGGTGCGAGGTCTGCCGGTTGTCCTTCTTGCAATGGCCGTAGTCGTCGGCGCGACTCTTGGTATAATGGACACACCGCAAGCCCCGAATAGACCGTCGTCTGACGCGGCGAGACCTTCGCAATCCGCATCGAATCATTCGGCAACCGTCCAAGATGGTGTTTCGGACTCAAAGACGTTCGCATCGGCACCACCCTCACTCCGCCAAGCGGTTGAACGTGAGGTGCAGTTCGCAATCGGGCCGCCGCTGACTGCTCAGTACTCCGACGACGGTGCCGAGTTTTCCGCTGGAACGACGCACTTCACAGTGGGTTTCGCGACCGCTGGGCGGGAAGGTTCGGAAGTCGAGCAAGTCGCAAATTCGATAACTCGACGCACAGAGGCGGCGAGTTTCGGGACAGCGGTCCTGTCCGAATCCTTTCACCCCTCCGCCGGTGGTATCGAACAGACGTTTCGCGTTCGGCAAAAGCCAGCCGGATCGGGCCATCTGACGCTCCAGATCCCGCTCAACGGAGCAACAGCGGCGAGATCGGGGTCCGCCATCGATATCGAAGGTGAGCCGGGACACGTGGCCGCGACCTACTCGGGTCTTCGGGTCACCGACTCCCACGGAGTGGTGCTGCAGAGTTCGATGCGAACACGAGACGCTGGGACGAGCATCGAGATCTCCGTCAATGACGCCCGGGCGACCTATCCGCTTACCATCGATCCGACGTGGACTGAAGCCGAGGAGTTCACGTGTTCCGGCGGGTGCACACAATTCGGGTACTTCGTCGCAATCGATGGAACTACGGCATTCGTCACCATCGCAAGCGTAGGGGTGGACGTCTTCACTGAATCTGGTGGATTGTGGACCTACGCCAGCCAGCTGACAGTAGCACTCCCGACTGCTTCGGCTACTCGCTCGCCGCCAGTGGGTCCACGCTCGTCGTGGGTGATCCCCGGACTTGGTGTGCTGGTGGCACTGATGCCGTCTACGTCTATACGGGTTCGGGTAGCTCGTGGACGCAGCGTGCTGAAGTTGACTCACCGGCGAGTGGGGCCGCCTTTGGGACGTCTGTCGCCATTTCGGGCACATCGCTTGTTGTCGGCGCTCCACTCCAAACCATCGGGTCCAATACTGAACAGGGTGCCGCCTATCTCTACACCGGGAGCGGCAGCTCGTGGTCAGAGACCGCAACATTCATCGCCGCCGACGGAACTACGGCTGATGAATTCGGATCCGCGGTCACCACCACCGGCTCCACCGTGGCCGTCGGCGCACCAGACAAGTATTTCGGTTACGGGGTCTATGGGGCCGTGTACTTTTTCAACGGACCCAGCTGGACTCAAAGCGGAGAATTCACCGACCCCGACACAAGCGAAACTGGCTTGGGTACGTCACTTGCCTCCGAGGGCAACGAGGTCCTTGTTGGCGCACCTGTGGCCACCGTTGGTACTGACTACGGGTTGGGCGAAGTCCGTGTCTATACGGAGTCCGGAGGCTCCTGGACTCTCGCGACGACAATAGACGGGCCCGATCCCACCAGTACCGGCAGTTTTGGTTCAACTCTTTCCCTGTCGGGTTCCACGCTGATCGTCGGAGCCACTCCCGGGGCCTATTACTCCGAGTTCTTCAGCTTTTCGGGCTTCGGCAGCTCCTGGACGGAGACTGCAGGGCCAATCGAGCCGTCCGACTACCAAACTGACGACTCTTTCAACCAGAGCGTTGCAACTAATGGGTCGATCGTGTTGCTGGGCGCCCCATATCACGATCCTCCGGGGGGCGCCTCCAATCAGGGGGCCGTTTGGTCCTTCGACGCCCCTGGTGTGACCCCACAGGGCTCAACCACTTACGGCGGCCCCGAGCTCTATGCCGGCGGTCCGCCTTCGGAGGCCTGCCAGAGCTGCAACTCGCCAGTCCCCGCCCAGCACTCCTCCGGAGACCCCATCGACACCGCCACGGGCGACTTCTCCGAATCGGCCACCGACCTCAACCTCCCCGGGGCCGGTATACCCCTCGACTTCACCCGCACCTACGACGCCCAAGAGGCCCAAGCCCAAGCGGGATCTTCGAGCGTGCCGCCACTCGGCTACGGCTGGACCGACAACTTCAACATGGCGGTCATCTCCAGTGGCACGACGGCGACCGTTACCGAAGAGAACGGCGCCCAATCGTCCTATGACTACGACTCGAGCCGGGCGTGGTGTCCGAGCACGAGCACATACAACTTCTGTGCCGCCGACCCACGTATACAGGCAGAACTGAATCACAACAGCGACGGGACTTGGACCTTCGTGCGGGCCACCGGAGCGCCAGAGACATTTACGTTTAACTCGTCAGGCGTACTCACGGAGATGGCAGATGCCAACGGCGACTCGTTGAGTTCGTTGTCCTACTCACCTGGCGGCGGGCAGACGTCGTGCCCGAGTGGTGACACGTGCACCGCCTGGACCTCTTCGGCTTCGGGACGAGAGCTCGTACTCGCCACCAACGGCAGCGGGCAACTCGTCGAGGTCTTCGACGCCAACTCGTCCTTAGCCGCCATTTTTGCCTACTCGGGCACTGGCTGCAGCTCGTGGTCGGGGTCCGAAGTTCCCGATCTGTGCAGTGTCACTGATCCCGGTGGCATGACCTCGACATTCACCTACGATTCAGGAAACTCCATGGCCGCCTTTGACTACGACATGCTGAGCGCGACGCCGCCGAGCGCATCGGGTCAGGTCGAGAACGAGTACAACTCGATGGGACAGATCGAACAACAGATCGATCCCACCGGGAACGACACCACGTCCTACGTGTACAGCGGGACCAGTTCCAGCCCGGCCGGCGGCACCACGACCGTTACGAACTATCCCGACGGGACCGGCACGGGTGAACCCCAAGACGTGACATTCGATGTCTATTCGTCCAACACGCTGATTGGTCAGACCACCGGCTATGGCACAGCGAATGAGGTGACCACCACCATCACTCGCGATAGCGCATCGCTCCTGCCCGTCGCGGTCAGCGACGGCAACAACAACGCTACGACCTACACCTATCAGACCTATAGCGGATCGGGTGGCACCGACGTCAGCTCGGCCAATGTGCTGACCTCGACCGACGCGCTGAACAACACCACACAACACGAGTACACGGCGACGAATCAGGTGTGGTGCACGGTCGACGCCGCCGACTACGCCAATGCCAAGCGCTGTCCGAGCACCGAACCGACGTCTCCGCCGGCTCCCGGCGCTTCCGACCCAAATCTGGGCATGACCATCGCTTTCTACAACTCGTCAGATCTTGTCACCGCCACGACTGATGCTTTGGGCAACACCACCACGTACAGCTTCACCAATGGGGTGACTGGGGTTCCCAGCGGCCTGCTCTACTGCGCCGTCGACCCGGCCGATTACCAGAAGTCGGTCAGCTGTCCCGCCTACGGGGCAACCCACGTCACCGGCACGACGACGAAGACCTACGACTCGGCGGGTGACGTGGCAAGCTCGACCAACGCCGATGGTGGCATCACCACCTACGCCTATGGCTACGCGTCAACACATCCGGGCCAGGCGTCGTCGCAGACGGACCCCTCGGGCACGACCACGTCCTTCACCTACAACGGGGCAGGTGAGGTCACCAATGAAACTGCGTCTTTCGCCTCCGCCACCTCGACCACGCTCCATGCTTACGATTCCTCTGGGCGGCTGTATTGCACCGTCGGCCCACTTGAAGCGGCCGATGGTGTGACTTGTCCGACCAGCCCGCCATCGATCTCCTCACCTCCGGCCAACCTCACCTCGACGTTCTATGACGCCGATGGGCGCGTCACTCAGACCACCAATGCGCTCGGCGGCACGTCGCTGAGTCGCTACGACGGTGCGGGTCTCCTCTATTGCACCGAGTCCCCGAGCCAGTTTGCCGCCCACGGAGACGTCTGCCCCTCGAGCGACCCGACCACTGCACCGACGACTGGGAGCGATCCCTACCTCTACGCAACCATCATCACCCACGACCAAGCCGGTCAGGTGATCCAGAGCACAAACCCCCTCGGCGGCATCGAACTCGACTCCTACGATCCCGCCGGCAATTTGCTCTCGAGCACGACCGAGTCCAACAACGTGACGACCGATCCCGACGTCGTCACCACCTACGGCTACGACGCCGACGAACACCAGGTCGCCAAGACCGTCGGTTCGGGATCTTCTCTGCCCGAGACGACGCTGAGCGCTTATGACCCCAACGGTCACGTCTACTGCACTGTGTCGCCCAACGCCTATGCCGAAGGCGCCTCGTCCTATCAGTGCCCGCCCTGGCAGGCCGGCTGGGTGACCGCGCCGCCCAACCCCAGTGCTCTTTACTCGTCAAGCCCGACGGCGGCCCAGGCCAACAACGTGACCACCGCCTTTGCCAATGCTCAAGGCACCGTCATTCAGTCGAGCACCCCCGACGTGGCCACGACGGTCTCGGCCCTCGACGGTGATGGTCGGACCTACTGCACATCGGATCCGACCAATGTCAGCGCCTATCTGAGTGCACACACCGGTGCGACCTACCCCTACGACTGCCCGACGTCACCGCCGAGCAGCCCACCGACAACCGGTTCAAGCCCAGGCTACGTCACGACGATCTATGACCCAGCTGGCCTGGTGCTCGATTCGAGTACGGCCGCAGGTGACACCACGTCGTACTCCTACGACACCTCCGGCGACCCCCTGACCGTGACCGACCCTCGGAGTTCGGTGACTACGAACTGCTACTACGACGAGAGCGCCAGCGGGCAATGCGCTCATGGAGCACCGGCGAGCGGGGGTCTGGGAACCGCGCTCTACACCGCCACCACCCCCGCAACTTCTGCCGATCCGAGCGGTGAGACCACCACCTACACCTATTTCCCAGGCGGAGCCCTCGACACCGAGACCACCCCTGGGTCCACGGCTACCGACACCTATGACCCCATGGGGGACCTGCTCTCGACTGCGTACTCGAGCATCGCCAGCGGCTATAGCGCGCCGGCCAATACGAGTGCCACCTACAACGTCGACGGGACCGCTGACACCGTCACTGACGCGACAGGCACCACCACCTATGGCTACGACGCCGACGGGGACGTCACTTCGCAGGCCCTGGTCGCCACCGGGTCCCTCGCCAATGCAACCACCTCCTATGGCTATTTCACGACCGGAGACCTCTCGAGTACGACTTACCCGGCCTACGGCAGCTACTCCTCGCCCGAGATCACCTACACCTACGACGCCGACGGTGCGATGAGTTCGGAGACAGACTGGCTGGGCAACAAGGTCGCCTTCAGCCACGACGCCGACGGCGATACGACGAACCAGGCCAACGACGTCTCAACTTCGAACCCGAGCGGGACGTCATCAACTGCGGCGAGCTACGACCCGGCTGACCTTCCGACAGCCTCGACGACCAGTGTCAACCAGACGTGTGGGGGATCCGAGACCCTGACCCAGTCCTTCGCCGGCACGACGGGGAACCGCAACCCCGACGGCCAGCTGACTGCGGAGACCACCAGCTACTCGGCCACCTGCTCAGGACAAGCCACCTCGACGCTCGACTACTCCTACGACACGGCGGGCCAGGTCACCTACGAGGGCACCACGGCACAAGGCTCGAGCCCCGCCAATCTGGGCTACGACGCTTCGGGCGATCCGACCACCATCTCTGAGCACAACGGCGGCTCGCTCGACACTTACACCCAGGTCTTCGACGCGGCCGGCGAGGTCGCTTCCCAGACCCCGGTATCGGGCTCGGGCGGATCGCCGACGACCTATGGCTATGACACCCTTGGTGCGCAGACTCAAGCCAGCGGATCTACCGCCGCCAGCTACGCCTACAACGGCGCCGGGCAGATGTCAGGCTCCTCCACGCCCAATGCCACGGCTGGCTACCTCTACAACGCCGAGGGACTCGAGGCGGCGGCCACGACCAGGAGCACCTCAACGGGCAGCGCCCATCTCGATGGTCTCACGCTTGATTCGGTGTCGTGCCCGACCTCGAGCTTCTGCGCCGCTGTTGACGCCTCGGGCAATGCCCTGACCTACAACGGGACCAGCTGGTCACTCGACACCTCCGCTGATGGGACCAGGTCCATCAACTCGGTCTCGTGCACCAGCTCGTCCTTCTGCATGGCCGTCGACGCCTCGGGCCACGCCGCCATCTTCAATGGCACGAGCTGGTCCGCCTCCCCGAGCGTGAACGACGGGACCAAGGTGTTGAACTCCGTCTCGTGCACCAGCTCGTCTTTCTGCATGGCCGTGGACAGCTCAGGGAACGCCGTCAAATACAACGGATCGACCTGGACGCTTACCAGTGGCATCGACACCAAGAACCTGCATTCGGTCTCGTGCCCGACCTCGAGCTTCTGCATGGCGGTGGATGCCTCGGGCAATGCACTCAAGTGGACTGGCACGAGCTGGTCCTCCGCCTCGAGCGTGGGTGACGGGACCAAGAACCTGCACTCGGTCTCGTGTACCAGCTCGACGTTCTGCATGGCGGTCGACGGCTCGGGTAATGCAATCTCTTACAACAGCGGCACGTGGACGTTGACGACTGGAGTCGACGGAACCAATGCCTTCGATGCAGTCTCGTGCACCAGCTCGAGCTTCTGCGCCGCCGTCGACACCACAGGCAACGTGCTCAGCTACGGCGGGACCAGCTGGTCTTCCTCCTCTGACATCGACGGAATCGTCTCTCTCGACGGCATCTCGTGCGTCAGCGCCACCTCGTGCATGACGGTCGATGAAAACGGGAGTGCGCTGAGCGGGAGTGGCTCGACCTGGACCAATACCCAAATCGACGGGCTCACGTTCAACTCGATCTCGTGTCCGAGCTCAACCTTCTGCGCCGCCGTCGACGTTTCGGGGAACGCCCTCGTCTACAACGGAACCGGTTGGACGTATGACGCTTCAGCCGACAGCACCAGGACGATCAACTCAGTGTCGTGCATCAGCTCGACCTTCTGCATGGCCGTCGATGCTTCGGGCCATGCTGCCATTTTCAACGGCACGAGCTGGTCCGCCTCCCCGAGCGTGGGCGACGGGACCAAGGCGTTGAAGTCAGTTTCGTGCACCAGCTCGAGCTTCTGCATGGCCGTCGATGCCTCGGGGAACGCCGTCAAGTACAACGGCTCGACCTGGACACTCTCGAGCGCTGTCGACAGCCGAGCTTTGGACTCGGTCTCCTGCACCTCCACGAGCTTCTGCGTCGCCGTCGATAGCGCTGGTTATGCCCTCAAGTGGAGCGGCTCGAGCTGGTCCACAGCCTCGAGTGTCGGTGACGGTTCCAACGCCCTCGACTCGATTTCGTGCACCAGTTCGAGCTCCTGCATGGCGGTCGACGGAGCGGGCAATGCGGTCTCCTACAACGGCAGCGCCTGGACGTTGATGACCGGTGTTGACGGATCTACTTCGCTCAACTCGGTCTCGTGCATGAGCTCGAACTTCTGTGCCGCGGTGGATGATTCCGGCAACCTCCTCACGTACAACGGAAGCATCTGGTCACCTGCTACTGACGTTGACGGGTCGACTCCTCTCTACGGGATCTCGTGCGCGAGCTCTACCAACTGCGTAGCCGTCGATGCCGAGGGAGTTGCGCTGACCCGCACCTTCTCGGCGCCGACAACGAGCCAGCTGACCTGGGATCTCACCTCTACTCAGCCAAACATCCTCTCCGATGGCACCGACGACTACCTCTACGGTCCCGATGGCACGCCGGTTGAGCAGATTGCGCTGGCCACTTCGACTCCTACGTATCTCTCCTATTCCGCGTCCGACTCGACCTGGGTCTCGACCAATGAGGCGGGAGACCTGACCGGATTCTGGGGCTACGACGCCTTCGGGACCCTGGATCAGGGGACTCCAACGTCATCCTTCGGCTATGGCGGGCAATACACGGATCCGACCAGCGGATTTTCGGTACTCCGCGCCCGCGACTACGATCCCGCGACGGGTTCTTTCTTCACCCGTGACCCTGCTTTTGAGACCACCGATACCGCCTATACGTACGCCGGCGGCGATCCCGTCAACGGCGGAGATCCCAGCGGACTGTGCAGTGCTGGCGGAACCTACCTCGTGCCCGGTCCGTGTGATTGGACCAGTCATAAGTGGGTGAGCTGGGCCGAGGACGATATCCACGCTCAGTACGCGCCGTCAGGGTTCAGTCCAATCAGAGGTCTCGAAGGAGTCTCCGACTTCTTCGCCAGTAGTGCGAATGCCTTAGTTTCAGGAGTAACGCTGGGCAACGTACATATATCCGACCCATTCCCATGCCTGGGTGGTTGGATCAACGACGTTGGCGACGCTTATGCATTCGTGGTCCTTGGCTTGCTCGGTGTCGAGGAGGTGGATGCTCCGGCTTCGCTGGAAGCGGTTGACGAGGCCGAGGGCATCAGGGCTCCCGCTGATCTGGTCGGTACGAGCAACGTGCCAGAGCTTGCATTGCCTGAAACTGTAAATAATGCGGCCTCACCAATTCGTTCATTCGTGACGTCGGAGGACATGACCTTTTATCGTGTATTTTCGGACGACAAAGACGTCGGTGCCTTCCTCACAGGTGCATCACCCGAAAGTGCGGACGCGGCGGTTGAGGGATTAGCGCTTCCGCCCGGCAACACGGCAGACTTTATTCAGGAGGTCCGGGTGCCAGCTGGCACGCAGCTTCAGAGTTCGATTGCAGCTGAGGCCTACGGTCAGCCTGGTGGTCTTCTGCAATTTGAACTTTTAGAGGACATTCCCACCAAGAACTTCGGACCTGGGGTTCCATTTCGATGACTCAATACGCGATCAAGTTCTCAGGTGAGATCCTGAGCGTTGGGGACCGACGGTTCGTGATGCCTCATCCTGTTGATGATGCATTTGTCGCTCACTCAGTGGTCATAGTGCTTCTCGCGCCCGATAGCGTCAGCGGAAAGAGTGGCCAGTTCGCGAATCTGGTTGCTATCGACCCGACGGATGGAGGTTTAGTTTGGGAAGCTGAACTTCCAACTACATCGACAGGTGACAGGTACTACAAGTTGGGCTCACGCGATCCATTGGTCGCTTACTCTGTGAAGTCCTTCGTCTCAACGATCGACCCCGACACTGGCAGGATCGTCCAGAAGGAGTTTGTGAAGTGAGACGCCGCTAAGGTCGTAATTGGTCTAGGTCTGTCAACGGACACCAGCCAGGTGTAGAGGAAGAATGGCTCGTCAGTGGCGATTCAGTAAGCGCAGAAGGAACGCGGACGAGACTGTCAGGTCTTGGATCAACGACCCCGGATTCCAATACGACCCGGGTCCCCGCCCCTCGCTACTGCTTGAACTTACGGCGGGAGCCGGTAAACGGTCGGAAACGGGGCCGATTCTTTTCCCCAGAGGGGACGTCATTCGAAGCTCGTTCCGTACCGGCGGATTCAAGGTCTCTGAGTAGCTACGAAGTGGCTCAAGCCACTTGACGTCCAGGGCGGAATTCGGGCCCTGGCCAACCCAGAGCCGGATCTCCGCCGTCTCACCAAGGCTCTCATTGGCGTTGCCGAGGACGTGCAGTCTGAGAAGAATGGTCGCAGATAGGGGAGGGCGGTGTGAACGGTGTGACAACGGCGACCCTGATCGTGGCCGCGGTCACTGGCGCGCTGGTTCTTGTCACTTTCTTCCAGGTTGTCCTGAGCCGCCGGGCGCTCGATCAGTCGATACGCCCGCTCCTGGCCGACCCGACACGAGGTGAGAACAGCTCAGACACAGAGAAGATCCTCTTTGGCGCCCCTGGTCGAGACTCAGTAGACGTAGTGAAGGGCAACCTCTACATCCACAGGACAACTGGCAAGCTGCAGATCTCGGTGCCATTCGAGAATGTAGGAGCTGGAGTAGCCGTGGTCACTGCTGCACGAACTGAGCCCGGATCCGGAGAGGCCAAGATCTCAAGGGGGTTCGTGCCGGTTAACGGCACCGTACGAATCAACATTTCGATCCTGCTGGGAATGGAACACACCAAGATTTTCGAAACAAGTGGCTCCTGGGCGTACGACGGGTTCTCTGTGATCCTCGACTACACCGACGCGAGAGGAAGACAGAAGCGATCTACGAAGGCGGAGATTCGCCAGTACGCTACCCAGGCTCCATTTGTTCAAAACGTCTCGGTGACTGAGCGGCGTTGGGGTCGCGAAGTAACCACGACAGGAAGTGTTGGTTACTGATGGCATTGGATCGTCAGTCCACGACTTACGAGGGCATGGCGGCGTGAAGCGCTTCAAGCTGCCGGTTTCATCAGTCCCTCCGGATATGACCGAACTGCTCTTTGTGGCCTGGATGGTCAAACTCGGATCCGATGTGTTTTCGCAGCACGGCAGTGGTGGTTCGGCTGGCCATTCAAGGACTCTCAATTTTGGCGTCCCGGACGGCGCATATCTCTTGATCGGGCAAATAGGGACTGAGGAATGGGAGATACAGACACTAAGCGGCGTAGAGAAGTCGATGGCAGAAGGCATCATCAAGGGCGCACTGCAGAAGGTGCAAGAACTCGACCTCGGTGGGGACGTGGTTTATCAGGTCGAGATGAAAACGCACCAAGCGGAGCTATTCGACAAGGATTACCGACTGAACTTCATGCGAGTGCTGAGTGACCAAGTTCATGTGTCTGGTCCGTGTCGCCTTGGCGACAGAGTTCTGCTGAATTTCGCTCATGAGGAGATTACCGATTCCCCCATCTTGTTTGCTCCTGACCTCACGATTGAAACGACGGTCATTGCTCCAGGACCAGCGGCAACCAACTTTTCTCAAACAATCGCCGCCGGGATGGTCGAGCTGACATCCGCGATCTGTGCACTCGCCACCGGAAGAGTGGTGTCGGCGGAACCAGTGATGTTCCCAGCGGATGATGAGATCAGAGACAAGTCATTAGCTTCTCGGGCTGACATCAGTATTCTCACTCTTGCTCGAGATTCGATTTCCCTCGACCTTTTCAATGAGTTTGCTGCCATTGGCGGGCCAGAAGGAGTTGGCCGGCTTCGTGGCGCACTCTTGTCGTACCACGCAGCACTTGGCCAATCGAATGCCGATATTGCGACGATGCTGTTTGTCACAGCAATCGAAGCGATCTTGGCGCCCAATACTCCCTGGGCGAAGGAGCGGGTCACCAAGCGTTTTGTCGATGGAGTTCAGTCCCTGTCCTTGGAGGCTGTCGATGAGTTGTTGGCCCATGATAACTGTGAAGATGCTTTCAATTATCGACAAAAGGGAGGTGAAAGAGCTCGCCGGAAACAGTTGCTCGAGCGCATTTACTCATTGAGATCAACGCCGTCCCACACGGGGATTGGCTTGTCGTCTAGCAACTTCCTGATTGGTTTTGGTGATCCCGGAAATATGCGTGTGGCTCTACTGTCTGATCTGGCAAGAGCTGCGATCCTCTCCTTCATTCAAGCTCCGCGTTCGTTCCTAACGGGTCACCCAACTATTGATCCACCAGCTACTGCGGCGGCGTAATTCAAAGCCCATTTCTTCGGGGCCGACCGCGCCCGCGAATCGGCACGCCCGCCCGGACCAAAGTCCGACGTACGGTGCTGTCTGAGACGTCGAGCTCTTTTGCGATCCACTCCATCGACCGCCCGGCTCGATAGAGGCGCGTCACTTCCTCGATCTTGCTTGGGGGCACACGGCTGGTCCGGCGGGGGAGTCCCGCTTTTCTGACGTACTTCTGAACTGTCGTTTGATCGACCTGGAATCGCTCCACCAAGTCAGGAATAGAGGCCCCGGCCGCATAGCCAGCGACCATCTCCTCAACTTCGGCCTGGCAACCTGTGGAGAACGCGCTTTGGGGGTGCTGGAAATGGCTCCGACGACCCCTTGGGGACGATATTTGCGAGACCCCGGATGAGTTCTCCTTGGTCCGACAGGTGCTTATGCTTGGAACTTAACAGGGGTGCCATTCAGCATACCGGTACACCCCTCACTTGGCGACTGGTACACCATCACCCCAGGTAGAACAGAGGTTTGAGTTTCAACATGGTCTTTCTTTACCGGTACCGCTATGAGAATATATCTCCATAAGAGGAGACATGTACCGGTGCCCAGACTGACAAGTAACCAGTACCTAATTGAACGAGACTTCCTGACCGACCTATGGCAAGAAGTCCGGCCTGTCTACGCCTTCTTGACCTACGACGACCAGATGACTCTCCACCAGTTTTTCGCTCCAACCAAGAACCTGACTGACCGTGTGGCCATCGCCCATCGCCAGTCAGTCGCTAAGCAACACCCCAGCCTGCCCCAACGTGCCGGCAAGATCTACGTTCAGATCGACTTCTACGCCAGAGCCATGCAGAAAGTCATCGCCGAGCAACCCGCTCAACCGGTCGAGCTGAAGACCAAGGCCATAGCGAAACCCGCAGCGCCAGATCCGCATTCGAGCCCTTGCCAACCCAGAACCGATCTCCGACGGCTGACCAGAGCCTTGATGGCCGTGGCCGAGGACAAGCAGGCTGAGAAGAATGATCACGAACAGGGGAGGGCGGCGTAAATGTTGGACGAGATACTGCCGGTGTACGGCGAAGTCTTCCTGAAATACATTCTTGCAGTCGACGTTGAGGTACTCAACTCTCAGGTTTCGCTCAGTTCTCAGCAGACAGAAGTCTTAGGGATACTCCATCGGTTTGCCTCGATGACCCCACCTACCGCTACGGATACTCAGGGGATGGAGCGGTACGTCAACATCAGTGGCTTAGGTCGCTGGCAAGAAGAGAGCCAATCTTCTATCGCTAATGCTCTTCGAGTCCATGCTGGTGGCGCATTGCCAGTACCTCCAGTAACAAGCGACCCCGTCTTGGAGCAGCTTTTCGCCATAGCTCGGGACGTGTGGCCGTCATTACTTGTCACTCCGCCTTCTGGTCGGCCCATGAATTTCATGATGTCCAGCCCCATGGGCGCCCTTACCCACCCAGCCCTTCCAGTCGCAGCGAAGGCATTCTTACGAGATGGACAGCTTAAGGAACTATTTCCTGGTCATTCGGGTGATGCAGAAATTGAATCCTTAGACGACCTATCCGCGTTGCTCGGCATCAGTGCTCAGTGGATAAGCAACGCGGGCCGTGGTGGAACGCAAGGCTTGTCAACCCTCCTGAGTCAACTGATTTCAAACTCGTACATTGGAGCATTGGCAGAGTTTGGAAATGTTTCGTGGCATGGGCTCACGGGCGACCTCGAAAAATCTGTCGAACGCCTTCGTTCGCTTGCTGATGGTGATGTCGCCAATGTGCCGCGGCTGGTGGCATTTGCTGGCCTGCGACTTCCGGACGATTCATCTCTAACCATCGCAGACGGAAGTTTGAGGCAGGTGAGATCAACTGATAGAGAAATGCTCTTTTACGAAACTGGGTCGGCGACCTCCGTATTTCTAACGACGTTCCCATTGCGGCTCCTGAACATTGAACCGTGGGCGGTCGGGACGGCTCTCGAGAGGTCCTCTGAAAGCTGGGCTGAAGTGCGCAATGATTTTCAGAAGGCTGATCGCGAGTTGGATCTTGTTCGACTGGCTGTTCTCCTTTCGTCACCGGACGATCAGGTGTTTTCTTTGACGCAGGTGGCAAGCCTGATAATGGATCCAACATCCCCCGGGGGTATCAATCAGGGATCCGTTCAAAGGCACAGTGCTTCGTTCGGTGAGTTGGATTCAGGAGGCGAGGCGAGGATCAACCAGTGGTGGAACATTCTGAAGGAGAAGCACCCCGAAAGCCTGGACATCGCCATGAGGCGAAGCTTGAGTGCGGCAGGAGATCGACTGGATCCGATCGACGGGTTTGTTGATGCGGTGGTTGCCTGGGAGAACTGTTTCGGTACTTCAACGGAAACGACCTTCCGAGTAAGCGGCGCGCTAGCCGCGATTCTGGAACCATCTTCAGCCACGGCTCGGCTGGCTCAGCAAAAGATATTCAAGAGGATCTACGACAAACGGAGCAGGGTCGTTCACGGAGCACTTCATTTGACTGCTGAGGATGCAGGTGAACTTCGCAAGACCGCACTTGATATTGCAGTTCGATGCTTAAGGCTCCTCTACACCGATCGCTCGGACATCTTGCCGCTCAAGTCTGAAGATCGCAGTACCAGATTGATGCTGGGAGGACTCGAGTCGTCAGATGATGATCCTGGCCGACCCGATGAAGACTTAGTCGGTGATCGCTGATCGGATCGACGGGCGCCGCGCCCATGGCTATGAATCGACGCTTCAGCCTAAATGCAGGATTTGGCTGCCGAAAGCACAACACAATTTGGTTTTGGTTTTTGCTACCCACGCGTACAATTGACTGCACGATGGCAGACGATGAAGACAAAATTCTCTCAGAGGATATGAACAGCAAGTTGGACACCATCCTCGAAGGTATTGGCCCGCTATCGAGCGTTCCAGCAAGACTCGACAAGATCGATGATCGACTCGAGCACATCGAAACTGACATCAAGGCAGTCAAGGCCTCGATCAAGGACTTGTCACATGCCGGTCACGGCCAAACCGAGCAACTCAACGATCACGAGGTTCGCATCACGACCCTCGAGCAAGCGGCGTAGTTCCTTCAAAACTCATTTCTTCGGCGGTCGGCCCCGGCTGCGAATCGGCACCCCGGCCCGAACCAAAGTTCGCCGCACGGTGCTGTCTGAGACGTCCAGCCGTTCGGCAATCCATTCCACCGATCTCCCGGCTCGGTAGAGACGCTTCACTTCTTCGATCTTGTTCAGGGCCACTCGACCACTACGGCGTGGGAGCCCCGCTTTCCTGACGTACTTCTGAACGGTCGTCTGATCAACCTGGAATCGCTCCACCAAGTCCGGGACACGGACCCCGGCGGCGTATCCAGCGACCAACTCCTCGATCTCGCTCTCGCTCAGCCTGTGCATGATGCGCTTTGGAGTCGCTGGAAAGGGTTCCGGTGACCCCTCGGGGACGATATTCACAAGGCCCCGAATGAGTTCTCCCTGTTCAGAGAGGTGTGAGTAACGTCCCAGCACCTCCACGGACTGGGCTTGACCCCGTTCGGTGGACCGACAGCGTTCGCCACGGAGTCTCGGAGGTCTCGTCGGTGTCTGGCTCCGCGTTCGGCCATGCATTCGTCACGGTCGCTCGTGCCGGTCGCTCGTGCCGGTCGCTGCCGCCCATCAGTCAGGACGCGAGTCAGCGAACGACAACCTCTCGCTCGGGGTAGGTCGGAGAACCTGCTCTTCGACCGCCACCAAATGGGGAGGACAGGAGAAATGTCGTTGGGATCCATGAGGGCTTCGGGGGACGAGGTTCTGCGCTCTGGGGTCACGCACGGGCGAACTCGTGCCGCTCATCCGGCGCAGGGGCAGGTCCGTCTGGACTCGAACGAGGTGCGATGCTGACGGGATGAGTATGACCACCGTGCTGCGAGTCGCAGCTCGCTCCGAGCGTGATCCCAGGCTCCGACCGTGGGGCGGGCGCTCACCGCTGCGACCAATGGTGGGAGCAGTCGCTCGCCGTCACCAGTGCGGCTGCAACATCTGCGGCTGGCATGGCTCTGAATTCATAGGCATTGCCCACAGCGAGTCAGCCCAGTGTCCGCGGTGTCTCTCGATTGCCCGAGACCGATTCATGTACCACTGCTGGACCTCGCGGACCCGCTATCGCTCTGGATCGCGCGTGCTCGAAACGAGCCCGCGCCGACTGGGCGACGAATACCGCGACCGGATGGAGTCGTTGACCGAGTATCTCGCCAGTGACTACGGCGAGTGGGTCGCACCAGGCCGGATCGACTTGGACCTTCAGAAGATGGACCTTCCCGACGACTCGCTTGATGTGGTCCTGACCACGCACGTGCTCGAGCACGTCCCCGACACCGAGCAAGCGTTGTCGGAATTGCGTCGGGTCATCGCTCCGGGAGGAGTGGCGTACATCTTGGTCCCGCTCACGGCGGAGCGCACCGCACGTCCTATCGCGCCGGAATACCACGAAGAGAACACGCTGGTCTACTGGCGCTTCGGGTGGGATTTGGCCGATCTCGCTGAGGCAGCCGGGTTCAGCGTGTCGACGCTGGTGACCGCAGACCTGCTGAAGCGGGCCCGGGAGGGAGACCGATGGGGCTATGTCGGCACGGATATCGACAGCGACTCCGTACTCGCTGGAGCGCGCCAACGGATGCACACCCTCAGCGTGGTCGCAGATGAAGCCACCAGCCGGTGGTTCGGATTCGTCCCGAGCTATTTCTTCGTTGCATGGGAGTGCCGACGGTAGGAGATTCCCCAGAGGACGCACCACGTGTCACCAGCTGACCCACCGTCCCGGCAGCCACTCCGGCCCCCATGTTCAGCGTCGTGGCCTGGCGACCGACAGGGAGAGTCCCGTCCTTCCTCGAAATGGACGAAGAGTTCGGGGAGCAATTCCCGAACCGTGGTCCCGTGCCGCCTCCGACCGTGGGCCTCGGCCTGACGCCGTTGCGTCCGCTGCCAGGAGCTCCCTGAGACGCACCCTGGGTCGGACCCGTTTCTCGTCTCGCGTCGGTACGGTGCCGCCCCGGGGCGAACCGTTCTTTTCCGTGGAGCCGGCCCGCGTCGAAATCGTCGTTCTCGGGCCGGTTGACCTCTCCGCCTGCCCTGCTCCGTTCTGTCGACCCGCCGCCCGCGACCTCGCGGTGTACCTCGCCCTGCATCGGGAGGGGGCGACCCACGCCCAGTGGTCATTGGCCCTCTGGCCGGACCGGCCGGTTTCGCCGGCGACGATCCACTCCACCGCCTCCGACGCCCGGCGTGCGTTGGGCGTCGATCGGGCCGGCAATGCCCGCCTTCCCCGGGGCAGAGTGCTCCGCCTGTCCGAAGACGTCACCACCGACGTGGAACGGTTCTCCCGGCTGGCCTCGACCGGGGAACCTGACATCCTCTGTCAGGCGCTCGAGCTCGTGCGCGGCCCGCTGTTGGCGGGCCTGGGGCGATCGGACTGGGCCGTCCTCGACGGCACCCAGGCCAGACTCGAGAGTCTCGTGGTCCACACGGCTCTGCGTGCCTGGCGCGCCCTCCTGGGGTCCGACCGGGCGGATCGGGCCGCCTGGGCGGTGCGCCAGGCCCTGTTGGTGAGCCCCTACGACGAACGCCTCTATCGGGCGCTGCTCGAGGCGACCGCGGCCCAGGGCAACCGCCTGGCCCTCGGCTCGACCATGGCCGAGCTCCTCGCCCGGGCGGGCGAGGCCCGCGCCGCTTTCGGGCTCCCGTCGGGCCTCGGGAAGGAATCGGCCCTGGTCAGCGTCCTCCATCCGCAGACGACGGCGCTCTATCGCCATCTGGCCGGCCTGCGGCCTGCGACCGGAGGGCGTCCCGCCAGGCTGTAGGGTTTCGTCCCGCCATGGCGCGCAGCTCTTCGGGAAAGTCGGTCGCCCGCGCCGCTGCCACTGGCGGCGGCGCCACGTACCGCGGACAAATGCCGGTGAACTGGTACGCCGCGCTCGTCGTCATCGTCCTGGTCGGGCTGGGATCGGTCGCCCTGGCCAAGTTCCATTACAACCAGACGAGCCCGGCGGTCGAGCCCAGCACCACCACGACCTGGCATGCCGCCCTGGCCGTCGACATCTGCGGGACCATGCAGCAGGTCCTGCCGGCGTCACCGACGTCGACCACCACCGGCCTGACGACGACCGGTCAGGGGGTGCTGGTGATCGCGCCGAAGAGCTCCAGCGAGGCCGGCGCCAACGCCACCCTCGGCAAGTTCGCGTCCGAGTACACGGGCTTCACCCTGACCAACACGTCGCTCAAGTACCCGGGCGCCAAGACGACCCTCTACACGAACGGCCAGAAGTGCCCGTCGGGCACGCCCGATGCCGGGAAGGTGGCCGACGTAAAGGCGCGCTCGTGGTTGGTCAGCACCAAGACGGACAAGAACGGCGAGCTCGAGGAGACAGGTGGCAGCACCACCCTCAAGCCGGCCGACCTCAGATTCGACAATCGGCAGCTCATCACGCTCGGCTTCGCCCCGGCCGGGACGCAGTTGCCCAAGCCACCCAGCTCGACCATCCTGGCCCTCGTCCAGGTGCTCTCGGGAAGCCAGCCTGTGGCGACCACCACGACGTCGGTCCCGGCCGCCACCCCGTCGACCGCGGTGTCGTCGACGACGAGCACGACAGCAGGGTCCACGACGAGCACGACGGCGCCCGCCACGACAACCACGAAACCGGCCACCTCGACCTCGACGACGAAGCCTCCGTCAACCACGACCACGACGAAGTAATGAAGGCGGTCGTCCTCGTCGGCGGCGAGGGGACGAGGTTGCGGCCCCTGACCCTCACCGCGCCCAAGCAGATGCTGCCCATCGTGGGAGTGCCGATGATCGAGCGCGTCCTCGGGCACCTGGCCACCCACGGGGTGGACGAGGCGGTGCTCTCGCTCGGCTACCTCCCCGATGCCTTCATGGAGGCCTATCCGCACGGCAGTGCGGCAGGCGTCCGCCTGACCTACGCCGTCGAACCGGAACCGCTCGATACCGCCGGTGCGGTGCGCTTCGCCGCCGCCTTCGGCGAGGTGGACGAGACCTTCGTCGTGGTCAACGGCGACGTCCTGACCGATCTGAATCTGAGCGCCCTGATCGAGTTCCACCGCGACCGCCATGCCGAAGGGACGATCGCCCTGCATCCGGTCGCCGATCCGTCGGCCTTCGGCGTGGTGCCCACCGACGGGGAGGGTCGGGTCACGGCGTTCGTCGAGAAGCCGCCACGCGACGAGGCGCCCACCAACGAAATCAACGCCGGGACCTATGTCCTCGAGCCCTCCGTGCTGGCCCGCATCCCCGAAGGCGGCCGCGTCTCCATTGAGCGGGAGACCTTCCCGGCCATGGTGCGTGATGGTCGCCTCTTCGCCCTGGCCGACGAGGGCTACTGGCTGGACACGGGGACCCCGTCCGCCTACCTCGAGGCGAACTTCGACTATGTCGACGGCCGTCGGGGCGCCGCCATCGCGCCGGGACTGGTGAGCCAGGGCGAGCTCCTCCTCGAAGGAAAGAGCGAGCTGGGGGGCGAACTGGTGGGACGGTCCGTCGTCTTCGCCGACTGCGTCGTGGAGGCCGGGGCCCGGGTGGAGCGCTGCGTGCTCGGGCGCGGTGTCACCGTGTCACCCGGAGCCGTCGTCAGCGACAGCGTCGTGATGGACGGGTGCCACGTGGCCGCCGACGCCAAGGTTGCCGGCTCCATCATGGGTCCGCGGTCCATCGTCGGGCAGCGAGCCGATGTCCGCCCGGTGTCGGTCCTCGGTGCCGATGCCGTGGTGTCGTCAGGAACGCTGGTCGACGGCGAGCGCGTCGCGGGATAGAAAGACCCGCGCATGCGCGCGTTGGTGACAGGAGGAGCGGGCTTCATCGGGTCGAACCTGGTGGACCGCCTCCTCGTGGAGGGCTACGAGGTCGACGTCGTCGACGACTTCTCCACCGGGTCGCTGTCGAACCTGGCCGACGCCCGGGGGAGTGCCGGCCGCGCCCTGACCATCCAGCATCTCGACATCTCGGTCCCCGCCGTGGTGGAGCTGATGGCCCGGCGCCGGCCCGCCCTGGTCTTCCACCTGGCCGCCCAGCCCGACGTCCTGGCCTCGGTGCAGAACCCGGCATTCGACGCCACGGTGAACCTCGTCGGGTCCCTCAACATCCTCGAGGGGGCGCGCCAGGCCCAGTCCGAGCGCGTCGTCTTCGCCGCCAGCGGTGCCACCCTGTACGGAGAGCCCGACCCCGAGGACATCCCGGTGCGCGAGGCCCATCCGCACAAGCCGCTCACGCCGTACGGCGTATCCAAGAAGGCCGTCATCGACTATCTGGTGACCTACCGCGAGCTGCACGCCCTCGAATTCAGCGCACTGGCGCTCGGCACGGTGTACGGCCCGCGCCAGCGCGCCCAGGGAGAGGGGGGCGTCGTGGCCGCCTTCGCGGAGCAGATGCTGCGCAACGGCCCGGTGACGGTCTACGGGGACGGTGAGCAGACACGCGACTTCGTCTTCGTCGACGACGTGGTGGACGCGTGCATGCGGGCCACTACGCGCGGCGGGGGTCTGGTCTGCAACGTCGGCACCGGGCGCGAGACCAGCATCAATCAGCTGCTGTCCACCCTGGCCGACGTGGTGGGGCAGGAGGTGACGGCGAGCAACGCACCGCCCCGTCCGGGCGAGGTGGTGCGGTCCTGCCTCGACGTCGAACGGGCCGCCATCCAACTGGGCTGGCGGCCCTGGACGGCCCTGCCCGACGGCTGTCGCGCCCTGGTCGAGTTCCTGCGCGAGCGGCCCCAGTGAGCCAGCGGGCCCGCTGAAGCACCGCGCCCGGGTCACCAGCGCTTCAGCGGAACAGATCCTCTCCGGGGGGACGGATCACTTCGGCCCGGACCGACGCCGGGCGCAGCCACTCCGCGGGCACCCCGCGCACGATGGCCACCGGCACGCCCCGGTCCTTGCCCATCACCAGCTCGGCCGCCGATGCGATCTCGTCCGCCACGCAGACCTCGGTGGACATGAGCTCGCGGCCCCCGGCGTCGAGCGTTCCCTTCAGGTCGATCACGGCGGCCACCCCGGCGCAGCCGATGGCCACGTCCGTCACGCCGCGCCGCCACGGCCGCCCGAACGTGTCGCTCACGACCACCCCGACGTCCACCCCGAGCGCCGCCTCCAGGCCGGCCCGGATGCGCCGGGCCGACCGGTCCGAGTCCTCGGGGAGCAGGGCCGCGGTGCCGTCGTCCACGTTCGACAGGTCCACTCCGGCGTTGGCGCACACGAAGCCGTGCCGGGTCTCGCTGATGACCAGGTCGCCCCGGCGGCGCACGATGCGCACCGACTCCTCGGTCACCAGGGCCAGCTTGGCCTCGGGGTCGTCGTGGTCCAGCGGGACCAGGCGGCCCTCCGCCTTCGAGACGATCTTCTGGGTGACGACGACGACGTCGCCCGGGCGCAGGCGCGCACCGCCCGCCGGAGCCTGCGCAATGAGCCGGGCCAGGTCCGTGCCCGGCGTCACCTCGCCCAGGCCCGACACGGGCAGGATGGTCAGGCCCTCAGCGTCCGGCATCGAGCACGCTCCGGGCCAGTGCCGCCGCCTTGTCGGGCGAGCTCATCACGGTGTCCGCCACCACGCAGCGCACGCCTTCGGCCTCCACCTCGGCCACCCGGCTCGCGTCGGCGCGGTCGATGACCAGGGTGCCCACCCAGGGGGCGTAGAGGCGGGCCACCCCCACCACCGACGGCTCGGTGCCCAGCTCCAGCATCAACCGGTCGGCCGGGCCCTTCAGCGCGGCGCCGGCCACGATGGGCGAGACGGCCACGACGGCGTCGCGGCGAGCGGTGACCGCCTGGCGGACGCCGGGGACGGCGAGGAGCGGTCCGATGGAGACGATCGGGTTGGAGGGGCAGACGACGATGCCGTCCGCACCCTCGAGTGCCTCGAGGACCCCGGGCCCGGGCCGGGCTGACTCCGCACCCTCGAAGCGGACGGCGCGGACCGCCACCGCGTGGCGCAGCCGGACGAAGTAGTCCTGGAAGCTCACCTCGGTTCCGGCCGGGCCCAGCGTGCTGGTCTCGTCCAAGGTCAGCCGCGTGCGCAGCGGATCGTCGGTCACCGGAATCAGTCGGACGGCGATGCCGCGCCGCGCCGCCAGCGTCGCCGTGACCGCACCGAGTGGCTCACCGGCCTGCAGGCGACCCGTGCGGAACAGGTGGGTGGCCAGGTCCCGGTCACCCAGGGCGAACCAGTCCTCCCCGCCGATGCTCGTCAGCTCGGCCAGGACGTTCCACGTCTCGCCGGCGACGCCCCAGCCGGTGTCGCGGTTGTCCATGCCGGCCAGGGTGTAGGTGACCGTGTCGATGTCCGGGCTGATGTGCAGGCCGTGCAGCACCATGTCGTCGCCCACGTTGACCACCGCCGCGATGTCGCCGGGACTGACCACGCGCACGAGTCCCGAGAGCATCCGGGCGGCACCGACACCGCCGCACAGGGCCACCAGCACGGGGTGAGCATAGAGAGCCCCGGCCGGTTCCCGGCGCGGAAGGCCCTGGTACCATCGCCGGCCGCCATGGCGCAGCGAATCTCCTCGGACCGGCACCGCACGGTCGTCACCGTCCTGCGGGAGGCCGCCACGCGTAACGGCGACCTGGAGGCCTACGTGGAGCCGGCCCTGGACGGGACCGCCCGCCGGAGCCTCACCTTCGCTGCCTGGGACCGCGCCGCCGACGGCGTGGCCGGCCTGCTGGCCCGCCACGGGGTGGGCCGGGGCGACGTCGTCTGCCTGCTGCTGCCGTCCTCGATCGACTACGCCGTGCTCTACGCCGCGCTGCAACGCCTGGGCGCCATCACCTCGGGCATCAATCCGCGCATGGGCGCGGCAGAGGTTGCCTCCATCGTCGAGCGCGCCGCACCGGTCCTCGCCGTGGTCGACCCCGAGGCGGGGTCGCTCCCGCCCGCCAGCGCGGTGCCGACGCTGAGCCGGGCCGAGGCCGCCGCGGCGTGGACCGGCGCGCCACCGGACCGCTGGCCCGATCTGGCCCCGCACGATCCCGTGGCCGTGGTCTGGACCAGCGGCACGACCGGGCGGCCCAAGGGGGCGGTCTTCGATCACGCCAACCTGGCCGCGGTGGCCCGGGGCACCGACGTGCTCAGCCAGCCGGGCGACCGCCGTCTCTCGCCCTTGCCGTTCGCTCACGTGGGCTACATGACGCGCACGTGGGACGAGGTGGCCCACGCCGTGACCACCGTGATCACCCCCTCCCCCTGGAAGGCCGACGCCGCCGTCCGGATCATGGCCGAAGAGGGCGTCACCGTGGCCCAGGGCGTGCCCACCCAATGGGCACTGATGCTGGCCAGCGCGGAGCTCGAGCGCGCCGACCTGCGTTCGCTGCGCATCGCCGGCACCGGCGCCGCCCGCACGACGGCGGCCATGGTGGCCGAAATGCGGCGGCGGCTGGGCGTCCCCGTCGTCGTCCGGTACACCTCGACCGAGGCCTCGCTCGGCACGGGGACGACCCTCGAGTCGACCGACGAGCAGGTGGCCACGACGGTGGGCCGCCCCGTCCCCGGAGTGGAGCTGGCCATCGTCGACGACGAGGGCCGCACGGTGCCCGACGGCGAGGTCGGGCGGGTCCTGCTGCGCTCCGACGCCGTCATGCGCGGCTACTGGGGTCAGGGGCCGGGCCGGGGACGGTCGACGCACGAATTGATCGACGCCGAGGCCACGGCGGCAGTCCTGGCGCCCGACGGGTGGCTGACGACGGGCGACTTCGGCCTGCGCACCGAGACCGGCGACCTGCAGCTGGCCGGGCGGGCCCACGAGCGCTACATCCGCGGCGGCTACAACGTCTATCCGGCCGAGGTCGAGGGGGTGCTGAGCACGCATCCGTCCGTGGCCCGGGTGGCCGTGACCGGCGTGGCCGACGACGTGCTGGGCGAGGTGGGGGTGGCGGTCGTGGTGGCCGAGGCCGGCGCCCGGCCCGATCTGGCCGAGCTCCGGTCCCACTGTGCCCGGTCCCTCTCCGACTACAAGGCACCGGACGCCCTGGTCGTGGTGGACGAGCTCCCCCTGACCCCGATGATGAAGGTGGATCCGGCCCGCCTGGCCGCCCTGGCCGCGACGGGGGCGGACGAGCGACGCCAGCGCCTGGCCCGGAGTCGTGGCCCGGGCTCCCAGGTGCTAGGCAGTGACCCCACCCGGGCGGACCACAAGGAGCGAGCATGAGCCCCACCACCAGAGTCGGCCAGTCCGACCCCACTCGCGGCACTGCTCCCGAAGCGATTACCCCGGGTCGCTACGCCGGCAAGGTGGCCGTGGTCACGGGGTCGGGTTCGGGCATCGGCCGGGCCACGGCCCGCCGCCTGGCCGCCGAGGGGGCGGCGGTGGCCTGCCTCGACCTGGCGGAGGACGCCATCGCGGCCGTGGCCGCGGAGATCAACCGCGAGGCGGGCGAGGCCGGAGGGCGCGCCGTCGCGCTGCCCACAGACGTGACGGACGAGGATGCGGTGGCCGCCGCCATCTCCCAGGTGCGCGAGGAGCTCGGCCACATCGCCTACCTGTGCAACATCGCCGGCATCGGGGGCTTCGCCCACACGCCCGAGCAGTCGCTGGCCGGTTGGGAGAAGATCCTCGCCGTCAACCTGACCGGGACCTTCCTCATGTGCCGCGCCGTGCTGCCCGGCATGCTCGAGCATGGCGGCGCCATCACCAACACCGTCTCGACCGCCGGGGTCATCGGCCAGCCCTACTCCGCTGCCTACTGTGCCTCCAAGGGAGGCGTCAAAATGCTGACCAAGGCCCTCGCCGTCGAGTACATGGCCCGCGGTGTCCGGGTGAACGGGGTGGCGCCCGGCGGGGTGGACACGCCGATCATCCACAACTTCAGCCCGCCGGAGGACGCCGACTACAAGCTCATCGAGCGCCTGATGACGCCCATCGGCTTCGCGTACCCGCACGAGATCGCCGGTGCATTCGCCTATCTCGGATCCGGCGAGGCGGCCTACATCACCGGCGCCATCCTCTCCATCGACGGGGCGATCACGACCTGAGCCACGTCGACGCGAGCAGGGGCGCCGAGCCCGCACGGCTCCGGGTCGCGCTCGATGCGACGCCGCTGCTCGGACAGCCCACCGGCATCGGCGCTTTCTGTCAGGGTGCCCTCGCCGCGCTGGCCCTCCGGCCCCGGCTCGAGGTGCAGGCCTACGCGGTCAGCTGGCGCCGGCGCGAGCTCGTGCGTCCACTGCTCCCCCCCGGAGTGCGCGATCGGCAGCGGCCGATGCCGGCCCGCCCGCTGCATGCCCTGTGGCGCCGCTTCGACCACCCGTCCATCGAAAGGTTCGTCGGCCCGGTCGACGTGGTGCACGGCACCAACTTCGTGGTCCCTCCGACCGCCCGCGCCGCCGCCGTCGTGTCGGTGCACGACCTCACGCCGGTGCACCACCCCGAGCTGTGCAATCCGGCCACCCTGGCCTATCCCGGCTTGATCCGACGGGCCCTCCGCCGGGGTGCCTGGGTGCACACCGATTCGGACTTCGTGGCGGCCGAGGTGGTGGACGCCTTCGGTGCCGACCCCGACCGCGTCCGGACGGTCGCCCCCGGGGTGCCCGATCTGCCCGACGTGAGCGAGGAGGAGGCGGCTGCCGTGCGCCGGCGCCTCCTCCCCGCCGGCACGGAGCGCTACTGCCTGGCCATCGGGACGGCCGAACCCCGCAAGGACCTGCCCGGTCTCGTGCGCGCCTTCGCCACGGTGGCGGCGCGCCACGCCGACGTCGCTCTCGTGCTGGCCGGCCCGGAGGGTTGGGGAGAGGACGAGTTGTCGGCTGCGCTGGACGCGTCACCGGTGCGTCATCGCATCGCTCGTACCGGCTGGGTCCAGTCGCTCGAACGGGCCGCACTGCTGCGCGGCGCGCAGGTGGTTGCCTTTCCCTCGCGCTACGAGGGGTTCGGGTTCCCACCCCTCGAGGCGATGCGGGCCGGCGTTCCGGTCGTGGCTACGCGGGTGGGCTCGCTGCCCGAGGTCCTCGGCGACGGCGCCGTGCTGGTCGAGCCGGGGGACCAGGACGGGCTGGCCGCCGCCCTCGACGGGTGCCTGGAGGACGAGGTGCTGCGGTCGCGGCTCATCGCCGCCGGCGAATCCTGGGTCCGCCGCTTCTCGTGGGAGCGCTGCGGCGCCGAACTCGAGCAGCTGTACCGGGACGCACGGCGCGATGACTGAGCCGACCCGCTCCGTCCTCCTGGCCGTCGAGCAGCTGCGCCGCCGGGTGCCGGGCGGCATCGGGGCGTACGCCCGGGGGCTGCTGGCCGGACTCGACGCCCAGACGCCTGCCGTGGGGGGCGTTGCGCTGACCCTGCTGGCCAGCCGGGCGCCCACTGCACCAGCGGGTTCGGCGCCCGACCCGCTGGACGATTTCGGCAAGCCGGTCGTCGCATCGCATCTCCCGGGACCGCTCATGACGCGGGCGTGGGACCGCGGCTGGCTGCGCGCGCCCGAGGGGTTCGACGTCGTGCATTCGGTTTCCCTCGCCGCGCCGATGTTGCGGCGGGGCAGCCCGAGCGTGCTCGTCGTCACGGTGCACGACGTGGCCTGGCGCCGCCACCCCGACGCCACCACGCCCCGGGGCAGGCGTTGGCACGAGGAGGCGCTCGGGCGGGCGGCCGCCACGGCGACCGCCCTGGTCGTGCCCTCGCGCCTGGTGGCGGCCGACCTGGAGGCGGAAGGCGTGGATCCGGCCCGCCTGGTCATGGTGCCCGGCGGCTCCGATCACTTGGCCGATCCCGATCCGATCGCCACGGCCGACCTGTTGCGCCGGGTCGGGGTGTCCGGGGAATTCCTCCTCACCGTGGGCACGCTCGAACCGCGCAAGAACGTGGACCGCCTCGTGCGTGCCTTCGGGCGGGTGCGATCCTCGCTCCCCGGGCGCTGGCCGCTGGTCATCGTTGGCCCGTCAGGCTGGGGACAGGAGCCTGCCCGCCCTCCGCTCGCCGACGGCGTCGTCTTCACCGGTGCCGTGCCCGACCACATCCTGGCCGGGCTCTACCAGCGCGCCCGTGCCTTCGCCTACGTGCCGCTGACCGAGGGCTACGGCCTTCCCCCGCTCGAGGCGATGCGCATGGGGACACCGTCCGTCGTGGCCAACGAGGTGCCGAGCGTGCACGACCTGGGAGAGACGGGGGAGCCGCCGGCGTGCATCGTCGACCCGCTCGACATCGACGACATCGCCCGTGGCGTGTTGGCCGTCCTCACCGACGACGCCCTCCGCGCCGACCTGGCGGCGCGCGGGTCGGCCTATGCCCTCGCCCGCACCTGGGCGGCGGCCGCCCGCGAGCACGTCGCCCTCTGGAAGAGACTCCGGTGACGGCACCGCTCGCCGTCTCGCTCGACGTGTCCGCCGTGCCCGAGCGGCCGGGCGGAGCCGGCTACTACACCATGGCGCTGGCCTCGGGCCTGGCCGCACGGGACGACGTCGCGCTGACCCTGCTCAGCCGGAGCGACGACCAGGTGCGCTGGGAAGGCCTGGCGCCCGGCGCCCAGCTGCGCGCCGCGGTACCGGCGGCGCGCCCGGCCCGGCTCGCCTACGAGCAGGTGGGTCTCCCGTCCCTGTTGCGCTCCTTGGACCTCGCCGTCCATCACGGGCCGCACTACACCATGCCGAGGCGCGCACCGGTGCCCTGCGTGGTGACGATCCACGACTGCACGTTTTTCGACCATCCCGAATGGCACCAGCGCACGAAGGTCGCCTTCTTCCGGCACGCCATCCGTCTCGCCGCGCGCCAGGCCGGCGCGCTCGTCTGTGTGAGCCAGGTCACCGCCGAGCGCCTGCACGCCTCGTGCCCGGTGCGGGCGCCCGTGGTGGTGGCGCCCCACGGCGTGGATCACGAGCGCTTCGGGCCGGTCGAGCCCGTCCCGGGGGCCGATCGCCGGGCGCTCGAGGCGGCCGGCGTGCCGGTCGATCTGCCGCTCGTCGTCTTCGTCGGCACGCTCGAGCCCCGCAAGGGTGTGGTCCCGCTGATCTCCGCCTTCGACCGGGTGGCCGACGGCAACGGCGACGTCGTGCTCGTGCTGGCCGGCCAACCGGGCTGGGGCCTCGAGGAGACTGAGCGCGCTCTGGCCTCGGCCCGCCACCCGGAGCGCATTGTGCGCACGGGCTACCTGCCCGACGACGCCGTGCCGGCGCTCCTGCGCCGGGCGGCCGTCGCCGCCTGCCCCGCCCTCGAGGAGGGGTTCGGCCTGCCTGCCCTCGAGGCCTTGGCCTGTGGAGCACCGCTGGTGACCACCGAGGGCACCGCCATGGCTGAGGTGGCCGGGGGGGCGGCCACGCTGGTGCCGCCGGGGAACGCATCCCTCTTGGCCGATGCTCTGGACGCCGTGCTCAGGCGGGCCCCAGGTGACGAGCGCAGGCACCGGGGCATCGAGGTGGCCAGCCGCTACACCTGGGAGGCAAGCATCGCCGGTCACCTCGATGCCTACGCCATGGCGATGGCGGCCCCGCAGTAGGGTTCCGCGGGTGCGGGCGCTGATCACCGGGGGGAAGGGCTTCGTCGGCCAGTGGCTGGCGGCCCATCTCAAGGACGGCGGCGACGAGGTCGCGGTCATCGACATCGAGACCGACGTGGCCGACGGCTCGGCCGTCCGGCGCGTCATGGCCGACGTGGTTCCCGACGCCGTCTACCACCTGGCCGCCATGA
Source organism: uncultured Acidimicrobiaceae bacterium (assembly GCA_963840435.1). GTDB lineage: Bacteria > Actinomycetota > Acidimicrobiia > Acidimicrobiales > RAAP-2 > Bog-473. The sequence continues at coordinate 797,931 of CAWIYY010000012.1, forward strand.
CGCACGTCGGCGAGAGTTGGGACGACCCCAGTCGCGTGCTCCGGGTCAACGTGCTGGGGACGGCCGAGCTGCTGGCCGCGGCCCGGACCCTGACCCGGGCGCCCCGTGTCTTGGTCGTGAGCTCGGCCGAGGTCTACGGGGTCGTGAGGCCCGAGCAGCTCCCGCTCGGCGAGGACACGCCCACCGCCCCGGCCAGTCCCTACGCCGCCAGCAAGCTGGCCGCCGAGGCCGTCGCGCTCCAGGCCTGGCGGGGCTTCGGCCAGCCCGTGCTCGTGGTGCGGCCCTTCAACCACATCGGCCCGGGTCAGTCGCCCAACTTCTTCGTGCCTGCGCTGGCCAAGCGCATCGTCGAGGCCAAGCGGTCGGGCGCCGGCTCGCTCTCGGTCGGGACGCTCACCACCCGCCGCGATTTCACCGACGTGCGCGACGTGGTCGGCGCCTACCGCCTCCTGGTGGAGCGGGGCGAACCGGGCACCGTCTACAACGTGTGCTCGGGCCGTGACGTCGCCATGGCGGACGTGGCCGCGGAGCTGCTCGCCCTGGCCGGCATCGACCTCACGTTCGAGACCGATCCCGCGCTCGTGCGCCCGGTGGACGTGCCGGTGCTGCGGGGCGACGCCGGACTCCTGCGCCGCAGCACCGGGTGGGTGCCCACCATCCCGCTCGCGACGACGCTCGCCGACGTCCTCTCCTCGTGGGAGGCGGACTGACGGCGAGCGTCGAGGTGCGTCGTCCGGACGGGCCGGCGCGCTAGGCGTTGACGAGCTGGCGGATCTGCGAGCGCACCTCGCGGGCCTGCTCCCGAGCCTTGGTGGTCAGCTGCGACACCGTCGGCGGCAGCTTCTCCTCAATGGGCTCGAACGTGGTCTCCACGAACTGCACCGCGGTCTCGGCCAGGTCGTCCAGCTGGTGGATGCCCTTGGCCACCCCGCCGCGCACGTCCCCGATCCGCTTGTCGAGGTCGATGTCGAAGTCCTGGGAGAGCCGGGTCTGCAGTTCCACCCGCTGTACCTGGGCTCGCTGGTAGGCCAGCACGCCGAGGCCGACCGCCACGTAGGCGGCGTCGCGGGCCAGGTCGGCCGCACCCTTGGAGAGTGCGGTGATGTTGTTCGTGACGTCAGGCATTTTGGCTCCTCCTGTCGCTTGGTTGGATAGTTCGATCTGCTCACGGGGACCGTGGCCGGCGCCCGTGTTCACGTACTAGAGTATCACTTTTGTTAAACAGTAGCAAGCACTTCAGGCGCCGAATTCGTGCCTGAGGGGTTTCGGGCGGACCGGATAGCCTCTGCTCCCTGATGGACGCCCAAGCGCCGGCCGTGGTCGCCGTCATGGTCACCACCGAGCCCGGTCCATGGTTCGAAGAAGCGCTTTTGGCGCTGGCCGCCCAGGACTACCAGGAACTTTCCATCCTGGTGCTCTCCAACGGGGCCCGGGCCGACGAGGTCAACGAGCGGGTGGGGCGGGTCCTCCCGGATGCCTTCGTGCGCCACGTGTCCGGGCGGGTCGGCTACGGCGCAACGTCCAACGAGGTGCTCGAGATGGTGGAGGGTGCCGCCTTCTTCCTGCTCTGCCACGACGACGTGGCGCCCGACCACGACGCCGTCGGTCGGCTGGTCGAGGAGGCCTTCCGCTCCAACGCCGGGGTGGTCAGCCCCAAGTTCGTCAACTGGGACGACCCGCGGATCCTGCTCCACGTGGGCATGAGTTGCGACAAGACCGGTGCCGTGGTCGACCGCATCCTCGAGGGTGAGGTGGACCACGGGCAGCACGATGCGGTGCGCGACGTCTTCGTCGCGCCGAGCGGCTGCATCCTGGTCAGGGCGGACCTGTTCCGCGAGCTCGAGGGCTTCGACTCCGGCATCGTCGCCATGGGCGAGGATCTCGACCTGTCCTGGCGCTGCCAGGTCGCCGGTTCGCGGGTGGTGGTGGCGCCCGATGCCCGGGTCCGGCACCGCGAGGCCGTGGCCAGCGGGCTGCAACCGCTCGAGCTGCCCGGCGAGCGGCGGGGGCGGCGCCCGGTCACGCTCCAGATGCTGCAACGGCGCCACGAGCTGCGCGCCGTCCTCAAGTGCTACACGCGGCTGTCCCTCGTCCGGGTCCTGCCCCAGGCGGCCCTGCTCGCGCTGGGCGAGCTGGTGGTGGCGCTGCTGGCCCGCGACCCGGACCGGGCCCGCGCCGTCGCCGGGGCGTGGCGCTGGAACGCCCGCCGCCTGACCGAGATCTCGCTGTTGCGCGGCGAGGTGGCCGAACACCGGTTGTTCCCCGACGCCGAGGTGCGGCGACTGCAGCTGCGGGGCAGCGCCCGCCTGTCGCGCTACTTCAGCCGGCTCTCGCACCAGGGCCTCGAGGCGGCCAACGCCGCCACCGTGGCCCGGGTCCACGACACCGAGCGCGACGAGGTGGCCCAGCTCACCGGGAGCGTGGGGCTGGCCTTCAGCGAGGACACGGACTTCGACGATCTGGACGACCTGGGTCGCCGCTCGGGGCGCGACCGCTTCGGCCGCCGGGTGCGCTCCGCTCCTCTCGGCAGCGGACGCCAGCGCGCCCTGGCCGTCCTGATCGCCGCGTTCGTCATCGTGGTGGGCACGCGTGAGCTCTTCTTCGGGACGTTGCCCCTGGTGGGCCAGCTGGCCCCGCTGCCCTCGTGGTCCGCGGCCTGGCACCACTTCTTCTCGGGCTGGCAACCGGCCGGGGTGGGCACGACGGCCCCGGCCTCGCCGCTCTTCGGCTTCGTGGGCGTCACCGGCACCGTGCTGTTCGGCGCCATGGGCACGCTCCAGCGCGTCCTCTTGTTGGGCTGCATCCCGGTCGGCGCCTGGGGCGTCTCCCGCTTCTTGCGACCCCTCGTCTCGCCGCGGGCCCGTGTCGTCGCGGTCATCTGCTACCTCGGGCTCCCGCTGCCCTACGGCGCGCTCGGCACCGGCCGCTGGGACGGGCTGGTCGCCTACGCGCTCTTCCCCTTCATCGCGCTGCGCCTGGCCCAGACCGCCGCCATCCCGCCGTTCGCGCTCGAGCCGGGTCCGCACTGGCGCTCGCGGCCCACCGGTCAGATCGCCGTCCTCGGTGCCGTCATCGCTCTCGCCGCCGCGTTCGCTCCCGCCATCGAGCCCATGGTCCTGGCCGCCGCGGTGGCCTGGGCCCTCGGTGCCCTCATCGTCGGGGTGCGCCAGGCCGGCGGGCGCGTCCTCCTGGTGGCGGCCGAGGGCGTCCTGGTCTCGCTCGTGCTGCTGGCGCCCTGGGTGGTGGGCACCGCACTGGCCGGCCGCGGCGCCGTGCAGATCTTCGGGCTGCCCCTGGCCGGCGCCACGGCTCCGGACTGGGGCGAGGTGCTCCGCTTCGCCATCGGTCCGGTGGCCCGGTCCCCGCTGGCCTGGGCCATCGTGCTGGCCGCCGCCCTCCCGCTCGTGGTCGGCCGCGGCCTGCGCATCGTCTGGGCCGCTCGCCTCTGGGTCTTGGCCCTGGCCAGTTGGGGCCTGGCCCTGGCCGCCACCCGGGGCGACCTCGGCAGCTTCACTCCGTCGGAGTCGGTCGTGCTGGCCCCCGCCGCCCTGGCCGTGGCCGCCTGCGTGGGTCTCGGGATCTCGGCGTTCGAGAACGACCTCTCCGGTCGCGAGTTCGGCTTTCGTCAGGTGCTGAGCGTGGCCGCGCTGGTCTTGGTGGGCCTCGGGCTGCTCCCGGTGGCGGCGGGGGCGGTCAACGGGCGCTGGGGCCTGCCCTCGCAGGGGGCGGAGCAGCCGCTCGCCTTCTTGGCCCGCCCGTCCACGGCCGGGGTCTCGCGGGTGCTCTGGCTGGGTGATCCGCGCGCGCTGCCGGTGGGAGGGTGGACCGTGCGCCCCGGTTTGGCCTACGCGCTCACCCCCGAGGACCTGCCCGACGCCACCCAGGTCTTCACACCGGCCGGTCCGGGCCCGGCCAGCCTGGTCGGCACGGCGGTCGAGCTCGCCGTGTCGGGGGGCACGGTGCACCTCGGGCGCCTGCTGGCCGCGGCCGGGGTGCGCTACGTCGTCGTGGTCGACGGGCTCTCGGCCTCCGGCCAGAGCACGGGGCCACCCTCGGTCAGCGCACCACCACCCGCCGGTCTCGAGCAGGACCTCCTCGAGCAGGACGACCTGCAGGTGGTGCCGGGCGTACTCGGGGTGCAGGTCTTCGCCAACGGTGAGTACGTGCCGGTGACGGCCGGCCGGGGCACGCCGCTGGCGCCGACGACGGCCTGGTCGTACCCGGGACCGGCGGACGTGGCCGGTTGGCAGCCCCTCTTCCACTCCCTGGCCGCCGGTGCGCCGGCCACGGGCGCGGTGACCGCGGGGACGGTGTACTCGGGCTACGCCCCGGCGGGCAGCTTCACCCTGACCGTGGGTGGCCGCGGCGCGGTCCGCCGGCCCGCGTTCGGCTGGGCCGGCCAGTACCAGGTGGCGTCGGGCCGGGCGACGCTGGCGCTGTCCCAGTTCCCCCTCGTCCCGCTGGCCGTCCTGCTCGAGGTCCTGGCCTGGGTGGTCCTTCTCGCCGCACTCGTGGGTCGGCCGCGGCGGGTCGGCGCTCCGCAGCACGGGCGGGCATGACGCCGGCCCACCAGAGCCGGGAGCACCGCTGGCGGATGCTCGTCCTCGTCGTGGTGGTCGTCGCCGGGGTGGGCGTGGCGGCCGGTGCCCGGGGAACGCCGGCGCCGGTCAGCCCGCTCGTCCAGCCGGCCGCGCTGGTCACGCCGGCCAATGCCGAGTCGTCGGTCTGGTACTGCGCGGGCCAGACCACCGCCGCCGGCGGGGCCCCGGGCTTCGTGCTCCTCACCAACACGACGGAACGGGCCGTGGCCGCCACCGTGAGCGAGGAGACCGACGCCGGCTCGGTGGAGAACGCCGCCGTGTCGGTGCCGGCCCGCGGCGACGTGATCCCTGCGGTGCCCGCGCCGTCCTCGGGCTCGTGGGTCTCGGCCACCGTGACCGTGGCGGGCGGGGGCGTGGCCGTCAGCCAGGCTGTGGCGTCGTCGTCCGGCTGGTCGGTGTCACCGTGCCAGAGCACCACGTCGGCCAGTTGGTTCTTCGCCGGCGGTTCCACCGCGGGCTCCAACGGTCTCTACGTGTCGCTCCTCAACCCCACGTCGACGCCCGTGGTGGCCGACCTCAGCTTCACCACCCCGAGCGGCGTGGTCCATCCCATCAACTACCAGGGCATCGTCCTGCAGCCCGACCAGGTTGTGGCGGAGGACGTCGGCGCCGAGGTGCAGAACGCGGCGACGGTCAGCACCACGGTGACGGCCCGGACCGGCCGGATCGTGGCCTCCGAGGTCCAGGTGTACGCCGCCCCCTCCGGCCTGTCCCTCGTGCCGGGATCCAACGCGCCGGAGAGCGCGTGGTTCATCCCCCAGGGCGAGGAGACCTCGGGCGCATCCTCGGCCATCGACGTCTTCAACCCCGGCCAGGTCCCCGAATCGGTGACGGTGGACCTGCGACTGCCCTCGGGACCCCTGGCCCCGCTGCAGCACACGGTGGCCCCGGGCAGCACCTGGAGCCTGGTGACCAGCAAGCAGACCCGCATCCCCGCCGGCGCCTTCTACTCGGCGCGGATCGTGGCCAGCGGCGGTCCCGGGGTCGTGGTGGGGCGGGCGGTGGCGGCCGCGTCCACGGCCCAGTCGCCCCAGGCGGGCCTGGCCGGCGCGGTCGACGGGCTCTCGACCGCCTCGACCGGCGGGGCGTGGATCATTCCCGGTCCGGGAACCTCGGCCCAGCTGCCGGTGAGCAACGTGGCCCCGCAGAGCCTGGCCTTCATGAACACCTCGGACGGGACCGAGCACTTCAGTGCGTCCGTTCTCGGCGCCACCACGAACACCGTCCTGGTGGCCGGAGCGCTCGCTCCGGGCGCCACCGCCGAGCTCAGCGGGAACGCGCTGTCCCAAGTCGGGCTGCACCCGGTGCTGGTCCGCTCCAGCGGCACCATGGCGGTCAGCGGCGACCTGGGGCCGAGCGGCATGGTCGGCGTGGTGACGATGCCCGGCCTTCCCCTCTCCGCCGACATCGGCCTCTGAGCCAGTCCGGCCCGGCGGGCGTCAGAGGTTGTGGCGCTGCGAGCGCCGCCACAGGGCCCGACCGCCCAGCCAGACCAGGGCCAGGCAGAGGAGCGCGAAGAGGACGGGCCCGGCATAGCGGATGATGCCCTCGACGCCGTCGGCGAAGCCGCCGACGCTGTCGTGCCACGACCGCACGACCCCGGACTCGGGCACCGGTGCGGGCCGGGGCGGCGCCGTCGGCTCGTTCACCGTGACGGTCACGGTCGAGTACGCGGTCTGGCTGGTCAGCAGCTGCAGCTGGCCCTGCAGCTGCTCGATCTGCGTCTGCACCGAGTCCAGGTCGTCCTGCACCGACAGGACGTCGCCGATGGACGTGGCCCTGGTCATGATGGTCAGGTACTGCTGGCGGGTGGCCTCGAGCGCGCCGATGCGCGCCTGGAGGTCGACGTACTGCCCGGTGACATCGGTGGCCTTCGTGGTGAGGCTCGACGTCGTGCCCAGGGCCCGGGCCTGTTGCAGCACGCTGTCGAAATCGGCCACCGGCACCTGCAGGGTGATCGTGCCCGTGGGGGGACCTTCGGGACCCGCCGCGGTCTGGGTCTGCGAGCTGGCGACGAAGCCGCCCGCCCCGGTGGCGAGGGCGGAGAGCTGGGTCATGGTGCGGTTCAGCGCGCCGCGCCGCACCGACAATCCGAGCGTGCCCGTCTGCTCGATCCGGGCCGACTGTCCGACGGCGCCGCTGGGCAGCGCCGAGCCCTGGCCCGGGACGGTGGTCGTCGGGAGCGACTGGTTCGGCTGCGCCGTGGCCGACTTTGGCGCGCCCACCGAGTAGTTGCCCGTGCCGGGGGATCCCGCATGCGCCGAGCTGAATCGGGGAAGCGGCGTCGTCGTCGGGACTGGGAGCGACCCGGACCGGAGCGGGCGCAGGCTCGAGGTGGCCGTCGGGTTCGGCGTGGTCCGGCTGAGGGCGCCCCCGATGCCGGCCGCCACCAGGAGGACTCCGACGCAGGCGGCGACCGTGAGGACGCGGTGCCGCGCCGCCGTTGCGCCGGCCCGGCGCAGGCGACCCTCCCGCCACCGGGACGGCGCAGCGCCGTCGCTGTCCGCCTCGGTGCGGGCCTGGGTCAGGCCGGCCCCGACGTCGGCGGCCAGCGCCGCGTCCCGCGCTCCGTCGGACCCGGTCGCCTGCCCCGGTCCGCCCGCCCGGCTCTGGGCCTGGGCCCGGGCCACGATGTCGGCCGGGCCTGAGTCGGGCAGTGCGATCGCCGCGCCGGCCCGGGTGAAGAGGCTGGCCAGCTGGTCGTCGTCGAGCATGGTCATGGTGCGGTCTCCTGAATTGATCGGGAGGCCTCGGGGTCGACGAGAGCGCTCAGGGCGGGGTCGGCAGCCAGGCGGCGCCGGGCTTCGTGCAGCCGCGACTTGACGGTGCCCGGCCGCCGTCCGATGGCCAGCGCGATGTCGCGCTCGCTCAGGTCGGCGTAGTAGCGGAGCACGACGGGGACCCGGAGCGACAGGGGGAGGCGGGCCAGGGCGGCCAGGACGGTGTCGGCCACCTCGCCGTGTTCGGCGCCCGCTTCGGGTCCCTCTCCGGCCGCGGGCAGCCGGGACAGCGGCTCGTCAGCGGCGCGCCGGTCGCGGTGGGGGATCTCGGTCCGCAGCTTCGAGTAGCAGGCGTTGACCACCACCCGGTAGAGCCAGGGTGCGATGTTCGGCACCGACGAGAGCGAGTCGCGGAAGCGCCAGGCGCGCAGGTAGGCGTCCTGCACCGCCTCCTCGGCGTCCGCCCGGTTGCCCAGGATCAGGCAGGCCGTGCGGAACGAGCCGGCGTACGCCTCGTCGAGCCACTCTTCGAGCTGCTGCTCCACCATCCCCCTTCATGACGCCGCACGACCCGAAGAGGTTCGGAGACGGGTTCGGAGTCTGGGTGCGGCGGGACCTAGTGGGGGGTGGGGCCCTCGGACGACGGGCCCGAGGCGGGGTCGGATCCCGGGGCGGGCGGCCAGGGTGGCGGTGGCCAGGCGTCGGCCTCCGCCCGCACGGTCACCGGGTCGATGTCGCCGTTGCTGGCGGCCGGGTTGGCATGCCCGTTGGTCCCGGCCCCCACGTCGGCTCCCGTTGCCGCCGTTGGTGCTCGGGAGCTCGGGCGGCCGCACCGCTGCACCGCTGAAGTGCGGGACCGACTTGGATCCCTCGGCGTGCACGGGCGAGCCGTGGGCCTCGTCGACCAGGCGGGCCACTTCTCTGCCGTCGATGATCTCGTTGTCGAGCAGCGCCCGGGCGATGGCGTTGAGCCCGCCCCGGTGCTTGCTCAGCACCTCCATGGCCCGCTCCTCCTGGCCCCGCAGGATGCGCTCGACCTCGTCGTCGATCACCTTGGAGGTGTCCTCGGAGTAGTCACGCGTGTGCATGAGGTCCTCGCCCAGGAAGACCTGGCCCTGCGAGCCCCAGGCCATGGGGCCGATGGCCTCGCTCATGCCCCACTCGCGCACCATCTTGCGGGCCAGCTCCGTGTTGCCGACCAGGTCGTTGGCCGCGCCGGTCGAGAGGTCGCCGTAGACGAGGAGCTCGGCCACCCGCCCGCCCATGCGGACGCACAGCGCGTCCTCGATGTAGTCACGCGAGTGGATGTGCCGCTCTTCCATCGGCAGCTGGTGGGTGACGCCCAGCGCCATGCCGGTGGGCAGGATGGTCACCTTGTGCACCGGGTCGGCGTGCTCGAGCACGTAGGCCAGCAGGGCGTGCCCGCCCTCGTGGTAGGCCACCCGCTCCTTCTCCTCCTCGGAGAGCACCATGGAGTCGCGGCGCTGACCGAGGAGCACCCGGTCCCGCGCCGTCTCGAAGTCGGCCATGGCGATGTCGGCGCTGCCCCGGCGCACGGCGTGGAGCGCCGCCTCGTTGACCAGGTTGGCCAGGTCGGCCCCGCTCATGCCCGGCGTTCCCCGCGAGACCACGCCCAGGTCGACGTCGCCCGCCATGCGCTTGCCCTTGCAGTGCACCTGGAGAATGGGCAGGCGCTCGTCGAGGTCGGGCAGCGGGACGACGATCTGGCGGTCGAAGCGCCCCGGGCGCAGGAGCGCCGGGTCCAAGATGTCGGGCCGGTTGGTCGCCGCGATCATTACGACGCCCTCGGACGTGTCGAAGCCGTCCATCTCCGAGAGCATCTGGTTCAGGGTCTGCTCGCGCTCGTCGTGCCCACCGCCGAGGCCGGCACCGCGCTTGCGCCCGATGGAGTCGATCTCGTCGACGAAGACGATGGCGGGCGCCTGCTTGCGCGCCGTCTGGAAGAGGTCGCGCACCCGGCTGGCCCCCACGCCCACGAACATCTCCATGAAGTCCGAACCGCTGACCGACATGAAGGGCACCCCGGCCTCGCCGGCCACGGCCCGGGCCAGCAGCGTCTTCCCCGTTCCGGGGGGACCGACCAGGAGGACGCCCTTGGGGATTTTGGCGCCGATCTCCTTGAAGCGGGCCGGGGTCTTGAGGAAGTCGACCACCTCGCTGATCTCCTGCTTCACCCCGGTGTAGCCGGCCACGTCGTCGAAGGTCGTGCTGGGCCGGTCGCTGCTGAAGGTCTTGGCCTTGGAGCGCCCGATCGACATGATCCCCGACATCTGCCCCCGGGTCTGGCGGCCGATGAGGTAGATGAAGCCGACGCCCAGGGCCACGATGAAGAGGTAGGGGAGCAGGGCCTCGAAGATGTTGGAGGAGGGCGTGGGGAACGAGACCTCGACGCCGTCGTGGCGCATCTCGGAGACGTCGTTGGGCAGGGACGGGCTCGGGCCCTGGGACGTGTAGCTGGTGCCGTCCTTGAGCTTGCCGTTGATTTCGCCGTTGGCGTTGGAGATCTCGGCGGTCGAGACCTGCTTGGCCGCCACGTCCGACATGAACTTGGTGTAGGTGATGGACTTGGCGTTGGTGGTCTTGATCGTCCCGACGGCCAAGAGGATGGCGACGATCCCGATGGCCAGCACGCCCCACAGCCAGCGCCAACTCTGACCCCCGGACGCGCCCGGGGTGCCGGGCTGGGGGCTTCCGTCTCCTCCCGGCGGCGCGTTGGGGCCCCGGGCGGGCTTTTCCGTGCGCTGCGGAGTCACCCCGCCATGCTAGGCGCCGACCCCTCACGAAGGTGACCGCCCTGTGACCGGGACCTCGGTCGGGTGAGCCTGCCAGCTGGGGGCGACCTTGGCGCCGGTAACGTCTTGACGATGCCCGAGACCGATTCCGGCGCGCCGGCACCCCCTCCCGAGGGGTCACCAGCGCGGCCGCCGGGCCCGGCCCCCGACGGCTTCGTGCCCCGCGAGTGGGTCGAGACGCATCACGCCCACGTGCGCGGACGGGCCGAGGCCACCCCGGCCGGTCCCGAGACGCAACCCCAGTCGGCCAACCCGCCACTCCCGCCCCCGCCGCCACCGCCGGGCACGCTGACCCCACGTCCCGCGCCGGGAATGCCCGGGATGGCCACGATGCCCCCGCCACCGCCGGGGAGCGCCGCCGCGCCGTGGGAAGCGACCTTTGCCGCCCCGCCTCCGCCGCCGCTCGATTCCTCCTTCGGCACGCCCTTCCTCGATACGCCCTGGGTCCCCCCGCAGACCAAGCGCCAGGCCTGGTTCTGGATCCTCTTCGCCCTCATCGGATTCCTGGTCGGCCAGATCGCGGCGGTGATCTTCGCCGCCATCGGCGGCGCCATCGCCGGCGACACCTCGGCCCAACTCCAGGCCATCGCCTCGGCCCAGGTCCCCCCCGAGTGGTACGTCGTCATCACCCTGCTCGGCCTGTGGATCGGCTTCATCGGCGCTCCCTGGCTGGCCAGCTTCTTCCAGGGCACGCGCCACTTCCTGCGCGACCTGGGCATCCGGATGAAGTGGATCGACCTCATCGGCATCCCGATCGGTCTGGCCGGCCAGTTCCTCGTCGTCCTCATGTACGCGCCGTTCCAGCACGAGATCCACGACTTCAACGGGCCCACCAACAAGCTCACCGGCGGCGCCCACGGCGGCGGCTTCGCCGTGATCGCCATCGCGGTGATCGTCTTCGCCCCGGCCATGGAAGAGCTGTTCTTCCGGGGGTTGCTGCTCAAGGGTCTCGTCCGCGCCTTCGCCCCGAATGGGGCGAGTGGCCGCCTCCGCGCCGCCTCCGTCGTCCTGGCGGTCATCGTCGATGGGCTCCTGTTCGGTCTCGCCCACGGCGAATGGGTCCAGCTGGCCGGGTTGGCCGTCTTCGGCATGATCCTGGCCACCATCTCGTACCGGACCGGTCGTTTGGGCATGAACTTCCTGGCGCACGCCACCTTCAACTCCGTGGCCATCCTCGCCCTCATCGTCCAGGGGAACGCCGTCATCCACTGAGCCCGGGCCGCCCGCGCTCGCCCGCGCTCGCCTGCACCCGCCAGCGCTCGCCTGCGCGCTCCTGCGCCCGCCGGGAAGGGCCACGCGCTGCCCCTATGGTTGGTCCCATGACCCGGCCGACGAATCGTTCCGTGCACGGCCCGTGGACCGGCCCATGAATTCGCCCATGAATCGGATGTCACAGGTGTTCAAGGCCTACGACGTGCGCGGCATCGTGCCCGATCAGCTCGATGCCGCCATGTGCCAGGCCATCGGGCGTGCCATGGCCCGTTTCGCCGGCACCCCGCAGATCGCGGTGTGCCGCGACATGCGTGAGTCGGGGGTGGAGTTGGCCGCCGCCTTCTCGGACGGGGTGCGCTCCGAAGGCGTGGACGTGACCGATCTCGGGATGGCGTCGACCGACTTCCTCTACTTCGCCTCGGGCCATCTCAATGCGCCCGGAGCCATGTTCACCGCGTCGCACAATCCCGCCCGCTACAACGGGCTGAAGCTCTGCCTCTCGGGCGCTCGCCCCATCGGGCGCGACACGGGCCTTGTCGAGATCGAGACCGAGGCGGAGAAGCTCCTCGGCGAGCCCCTGGGTGCGCTCACCGGCAGCCACCGCGAGCTGAACCTGCTCGACGAGTGGGCCGACCACGTCGTCTCCTTCGTCGACGTCCCGACGCTGCGACCACTCAAGGTGGTGGCCGACACGGCGAACGGCATGGGTGGCCTGGTGGTGCCCATCGTCTTCGAACGGCTCCCGTTTTCGGTCGACATCCTCTTCCCCGAGCTCGACGGCAACTTCCCGAACCACCCGGCCGATCCCATCCAGCCCGAGAACCAGGTGGCCTTGAAGGAGGCCGTCCTGGCCCAGGGGGCCGACATCGGTCTGGCCTTCGACGGCGACGCCGACCGGGTCTTCCTCGTCGACGAGCGGGCCGAAGGGGTGTCGGGCTCGCTGACCACAGCGCTGGTGGCCGCCTCCATGCTCACCAAGCACCCGGGCGAGACCGTCCTCTACAACCTGATCTGCTCGCACGTGGTGCCCGAGGTGGTCACCGAGATGGGCGGCACGCCGGTGCGGACCCGGGTGGGTCACTCCATCATCAAGCAGGTGATGGCCGAGACGGGCGCCGTCTTCGGCGGCGAGCACTCGGGGCACTACTACTACCGCGACAACTTCCGGGCCGATTCGGGCATCATCACCGCCCTCCTCGTGCTCGAGTTGCTGAGCCAGAGCGAGCAGCCGCTCTCGGTCATGCTCGAGCCCTTCCGTCGCTATGCCGACTCGGGTGAGATCAACACCGAGGTGACCAGCCCCCTGGCCACGGTCGCCGCCATCGCCGAGCACGAACGCCTTGCCGGCGCATCCATCGACCTGCTCGACGGGCTGACCGTCGAACACGACGACTGGTGGTACAACGTCCGCCCGTCCAACACGGAGCCGCTGCTGCGGCTCAACGTGGAGGCCCGGACCGAGGAAGCCTGCGCGGCTCACGTCGCCCAGGTGCGCGCGCTCATCACCGCCAACGCCACGCTCGAGGAAGGAGCCACCAAGTGAGCCTCGACCCGCTACTGCTCGACATCCTGGCCTGCCCGATCGACAAGGGCCCGCTGCTCTGGTTCGAGGACGAGGATGTGCTCTACAACCCGCGCCTGCGCAAGAGCTACGCCGTCACCGACGGGGTGCCCGTGCTGTTGGTGGACGAGGCGGCCGACGTGGGCCAGGCCGAGCACGAACGCTTGAGCGCCAAGGCCGAGAGGGACGGCGTGCGCGCCACCGGTCCCACCGAGGGATGAGCCCCGAGTGAGCCCAGAGTGAGCCCCGAGCCGAACCTCGATACGCTCGGCGCCTGGGACGAGGCGGCCGCGCTGCCCGAGCAACTCGTCGAGGCGCTCGAGCTGAGCCGGATCTCAGCGGCCAAATTCCCGCTGGCGGCGTATGCCAGCCGGTCCGTCGTGGCCGTCGGGTTCGGCGTCGCGGCGGCGGCCTGCGATGCCGTGGCCGCCCTGACCGCGACCTCGCTCGCCGTACCGTTCACCGTTCTGCGCGACGCCCAACTGCCCGAACTCGTCGACGGGTACACGCTCGTCCTCGCTCTTTCGTCGACGCCAGGATGCGCCGAGACCGACGCCGCCGTGCACACGGCACTGGCCCGCGGCGCCCACGTGCTGCGCATCGGCCCCGCCGTCGATGACGACGGGCCCGAGGGCATCGTCTCTGGCCCAGGCGGCAACGGAGTCCGGTGGCCGGCCGCCTCGGGTGCCACGTCGGGCCGGTCCACCTTGCCCGACCTCGTCGTCCCCGCCCTGGTGGCGCTCGATCGACTCGGTCTGAGCCGCGAATGGGAGCAGGACCTGCTGGCTGCGTCGGCTGCCCTGGCCCCGCGACGCGACGCCCTGGTGGCGCCCGGCGGGCTACCCGAAGAGTTGGCCCGCCGTATCGGGCGCACCTTCCCGCTGGTCTACGGCTCGTCGGGGATCGGCGCCGTGGCCGCCAGGTGGTGGAAGGACGAGGTGAACCGCAACGCCAAGTCGCCTGCCTTCGCGGCGGAGCTACCGGGCCTGACCTACGGCGAGCTGGCCGGCTGGGGGCAGAGCGGCGATGTGACGCGTCAGGTGCTCACACTCGTCGAACTCCGTCACGGCGGCGAGAGCCCCCGTACCGCCGACCTCTTCGCCGCGGTCACGGCGGCCACCGACGAGGTGATGGCCGCCGTGCTCGAGGTCCAAGCGGCCGGCGACGACGACCTGACGCGCTTCTTCGATCTTGCCCTCATCGGCCAACTGCTCTCGTTGCACCTGGCGGCCCAGGAGGGCGTGGATCCGGGTCCGACTCCGGCCATCGACGAGGCGCAGGTCGGCGCGGCACTGCCATAGGGTCGACACAGGTACGCCCGCTCCGGACAGAGGCGGCCCTCGCCGCCGATCGGCACGCTGTTAGCTGAGGCGCTCCACGATCATCGCCATGCCCTGGCCACCGCCCACGCACATGGACTCGAGACCGATGGTCTTGCCCGTGTCCTCGAGCGCGTTGAGCAGCGTGGTCATGATGCGCGCCCCGGTCTGACCGAAGGGGTGGCCCAGCGCGATGGCGCCGCCCTTCACGTTGAGCTTGTCCCAGCTGATCCCGAGGTGCTTGGCCGAGGGCACCACCTGGGCCGCGAAGGCCTCGTTGATCTCGACCAGGTCGATGTCGTCGATGGACAGGTTGGCCCGCTTGAGTACCTGGCGGCAGGCCTCGATCGGACCCAGCCCCATGATCTCGGGGTTGAGGCCCGTGACGCCGCTGGCCACGATGCGGGCCAGCGGGGTGATGCCCAGTTGCTTGGCCTTGGTGTCGCTCATCACGATCACCGCGGCGGCCCCGTCGTTCAGCGGGCAGGCGTTGCCCGCCGTGACCGTGCCGCCCTCGCGGAAGACGGGCTTGAGTTGGGACAGGCCCTCGAGCGTGGTGTTGGCCCGGGGGCCGTCGTCCTTGGTGACCACCGTGCCGTCGGCCAGGGTCACCGGGATGATCTCGCGCTCGAAGAATCCGTTCTGCTGTGACTCGACCGCACGGTTCTGCGACAGCAGTGCAAACTCGTCCATCTGCTCCCGCGTCACCTTCTCGTACTCGGCCACGTTCTCGGCCGTCTGTCCCATGGCGATGTAGACGTCGGGCAGCCCGCTTGGCGGTGTCCAGGGTTCGGTCACCGCGGGCGTGCGGGCCGTGGTGCGCGCCTCGGCGTCGGCGAACAGGGCGTTGTGCGGACCGGTGTCCGACGCGCCGTACATGTAGCGGCTGACCGTCTCGACACCGGCGGCGACGAAGACGTCACCCTCCCCGGCCTTGATGGCGTGGGCGGCCATGCGGATGCCCTGGAGCGAGGAGGAGCAGTAGCGGTTCACCGTCACGCCGGGCGCATCCTCCAGGCCGGCCAGGATGGCGGCCACCCGGGCCATGTTGTAACCGGACTCACCCGCGGGCTGGGCGCAGCCGAGGATCACGTCCTCCACGTCGGAGGGGTTGATCTGGGGCACCTTGGCCAGCACCGTCTTGATGACGAGGGCGCTCAGGTCGTCGGGCCGGCATTCGACGAGGGAGCCCTTGTTGGCCCGGCCGATCGGGGTACGGCCGGTGGCGACGATGACGGCTTCAGGCATGGTGACTCGCTCCTCGCTTCGATCATGCGGCCAGGGGATTCCGCCCCGAGGCGGACAGCAGGTTACTCGTCGGTACAGAAAGCCCCGTCGGCGGCGCATTGGCCGCTCGGACAGGGCGGACTGTAACGTGTTCTCGCGCGCCGAGCCCTGGTGGGGCAGGCGACGTTGCAGCGCTGACGTGGGGCGAGGCAGCCGCGCGAGTCGGGAGGGACCTATGGAGATTGCCTACACCGAGGAGCAGCAGGCGCTGAAGGCCGAGCTGCGTGCCTATTACCAGAACCTGCTGACGCCCGAGCTCGAAGAGGAGCTCTCCCACGCGAACGGCGTGGGTCCCGTGGTGCGCAAGGTGGTCAAGCAGATGGGCAGCGACGGCTGGCTCGGCATCGGCTGGCCCAAGGAGTGGGGCGGCCAGGGGCGCTCGGCCATTGAACAGTTCATCTTCTTCGACGAGTCGATGCGCAGTGGGGCGCCCGTTCCCATGCTCACCATCAACACGGTGGGCCCGACGATCATGAACTTCGGGACCCAGGAGCAGAAGGAACACTTCCTCCCCAAGATCCTGGCCGGCGAGATCCACTTCTGCATCGGCTACACCGAACCCAACGCAGGCACCGACCTGGCCTCGCTCACCACCCGCGCCGTGCGTGACGGCGAGGAGTACGTGATCAACGGGGCCAAGATCTTCACCAGCCTGGCCGGCGACGCCGACTACATCTGGCTGGCCACCCGGACCGATCCCAACGTGGCCAAGCACAAGGGCATCTCCATGTTCCTCCTCCCCATGGACACGCCTGGCATCCGGGTTGTGCCCATGAAGCTGTTGGGCGACCACAACATCAACTACACCTTCTACGAGGACGTGCGGGTGCCCGCCACCGCGCTGGTGGGCGGCGAGAACCAGGGCTGGAACCTCATCACCAACCAGCTGAACCACGAGCGCGTCACCCTGTGCGCGCCGGGGATCATCGAGCGCGTGCTGGGCGACGTGCGGGCCTGGGCCCAGAACACCAAGCTGCCCGACGGCCGGCGCGTGGTCGACCAGGAGTGGGTCCAAGAACACCTGGCCCGGGTGCACGCCGAACTCGAGTTCCTCCGCCTGATCAACTGGAAGGTGGCCTGGCAGGCCACCGAGGGTCACCTCGACGTGGCCGACGCCTCGAGCATCAAGGTCTTCGGCACCGAGTTCTACCTTCGGGCCTTCCGTTCGTTGATGGAGATCCTGGGCCAGGCGGGTTACCTGACCCGGGGCTCACCGGCAGCGGTGATCGCGGGACGCCTCGAGATGTACGCCCGCTCCATGATCATCCTCACCTTCGGCGGCGGGACCAACGAGATCCAGCGGGACCTCATCGCCATGTTCGGGCTCGGCATGCCGCGCTCGCTGCGCTGAGCCGGACGGAACCAGGAGACGCAATGGACTTCACCTACAGCGAAGAGCAAGAGGCCGTCCGCCAGCTGGCCGGGCAGATCTTCGGCGAGCGCGCCACCCACGAGTCGCTCAAGGCGATCGAGGCGGCGGCGGGACCCGAGGGTCCGATCGACCGTGACCTCTGGCGCGAGCTGGCCAACGCCGGCCTGCTCGGCATCAGCCTGGGCGAGGATGTCGGCGGCGCCGGCCTCGACTTCGTCGCCACCTGCCTCGTTATCGAAGCGGCCGGTCGCACCGCGGCCTACGTGCCCGTCGTCGAGACGATGGTCTACGGCGCCCTCCCGATCAGCCTGTTCGGCACCGAGGCCCAGCGCAAGACCTGGCTCAGCGGCGTGGCCAGCGGCGAGACCATCCTCACGGCGGCCATGGCCGAACTGGTGGGCGAGGTCATCGTGCCCGGCGGTACCGAGCCGGCCACCACGGCGACGGAGCAGGCCGACGGGTCGTGGACACTGTCTGGGACCAAGGCCTGCGTGCCGGCGGCCCTCGTGGCCGATGCCATCCTGGTTCCGGCGACCTGTACGGCGGCCAACGGGTCGAGCACCGGCGTCGGCATCTTCATCGTCGACCCGACTGCGCCCGGGGTCACGCTCCTCCGTCAGAACACGACGACGGGACGGCCCGAGGCCATCGTCGAACTTTCGGACGTCGCCGTGGCGGGCGACCGCCGGCTCGGTGACGGCGCCGACGGGGCGGCCATCGTGAGCGCCATCACCGAGTTCGCGACCGCCGCCCTGTGCGTCATGGAGGCGGGGGCGTGCGCGTCGGCGCTCGACCTGACTGCCGAATACACCAAGACGCGGGTGCAGTTCGAGAAGCCGATCGCCACCTTCCAGGCCGTCGGCCAGCGGGCGGCCGACGCCTACGTCGACACCGAGGCCATCCGCCTCACGGCCTGGCAGGCCGCCTCACGGCTGGCCAGCGGTTTGCCGGCGACGTCCGAGGTGGCGGTGGCCAAGTACTGGGCGGCCGAAGGGGGACAGCGCGTCGTGCACGCTGCCTCGCACCTCCACGGCGGCGTCGGCGTCGACCGCGACTACCCGCTGCACCGCTACTTCCTGCTTACCGAGCAGATCGAGCTCACCCTGGGCGGCGCTGGGGAGAGCCTGCGCCGGCTGGGCAAGATCCTGGCCGACGAGCCGGTCTGAGCCCAGCCTCAGGATCGGGGCGTCGAAAGCCCGAGTCCGTAGCCGGCCAGGAACAGCCCCGCCTCGGCGTGGCGCGGGTAGCCGTCCGCTAGGCGGTGGAAGGCGGCCGAGTGGTTGTGGTGGGTGAGGTGCGCCACCTCGTGGACCAGGACCGAGTCGAGCACCCAGCCCGGGACCGTGCGCAGCCGATGCGAGATCCGGATCTCGCCCGAGTACCACGAGCACGAGCCCCAGCGCGCTGACTGGTTGGTGACCCAGCGCACCGAGCTGGCTCGCGCACCGACGAGGTAGCGCTCGCTCAGTTCAGTGGCCCGGGCCAGCAGTTGGTCGTCGCCATGTACCGACTGCAACCGGTGCCGGGTCATGAGGCGCTCGACGAGCCAGTCGGTCGTCTTGCGCCGCGCCTCGAGGTTGAGATGGGCCGGGAGCGACACCACGATCTTCCCGCCCACCCACTTCGCCTCGGACGTCTTGCGGCGCCGGGTGCTCACCCGCACCTCGATCTCGGGCAGGGTGGTGGCGGGATCGACCGCGTGCGGTGGCGGGTCGATGGGTTCGGCCGGATCGACCAGGTCCCAGGCGGCCGGTCGTTCCTCGGGTTCGTCGCCGAAGAGCGGCACGGGGTCGAAGAGGGTCACGCCCGGCATTGTGGCGCAGCCGTGTGACCCGTTCGCGAATCCCAGGTCAGAGACCGAGTCAGCCCCGGTGTCAGAACGTCCGAGTGCGGCCGCCCTCCACCAGTTCGGGTGGCGGCACGTCTCCCGGTCGTCCGCAAGGCAAAGGGTCGACGAGAAGCGTTCAGCCCAGGACCAGGTCGGCCAGAATGCGCAGGGTGGGCACGTCGCCGTTCACCAGGAGCGTGGTGGCCCGCGACGCGCGCCAGGCCTCGAGGTCGTCGCGGATCTTCTCGACCGGGCCGATGAGCGAGATCTCCTCGACCAGCGAAGTCGGAACCGCCGCCGCCGCGTCGTCCTTGCGCCCGTCGAGGTAGGCGTCCTGGATTTTGGTGGCCGCCTCCTCGTAGCCCATGCGGGCGAAGACATCGAAATGGAAGTTCATCTCCTTGGCCCCCATGCCGCCGATGTAGAGGGCGAGAGAGGGCCGGAAGCCGTCGGCCGCCGCGTCGACGTCGTCGGAGATCACGGTCGGCGCCATGGCCAGCACCTCGAAGTCGTCAGCCGAGTGGCGGGCACCCGGGCGGGCGTGGCCCTCGTCGAGCGACGCCTCGAAGGCCGACATGGCCCGGGGCGAGAAGAAGATGGGGAACCAGCCGTCGGCGATCTCGGCCGCCAGCGCGATGTTCTTCGGGCCCTCGGCGCCGAGGATGATCGGGATATCAGGTCGCAGCGCGTGCACGATCGACTTGAGCGGCTTGCCCAGTCCGGTCCCGCCCGGATAGGGCAGCGGGTAGTGCGGGCCGTCGTTGGTCACCGGCTTCTCGCGCCGCCACACCTGGCGCACGATGTCGACGTACTCGCGGGTGCGGGCCAGGGGAGCCGGGAACGGTTGGCCGTACCAACCTTCAACCACCTGGGGCCCCGACACGCCCAGGCCGAGCACGAAGCGCCCGTTCGAGAGATGGTCCATGGTCTGCGCCGCCATGGCCATGGCCGTCGGCGTGCGCGCCGAGAGCTGGCAGAGCGAGGTGCCGAGCCGGACCTTCTCGGTGCGCGACCCCCACCAGGCCAACGGGGTCAGGGCATCGGAACCGTAGGATTCCGCCGTCCAGACGGAGTCGTAGCCGAGGCGGTCGGCTTCCTCGACGAGCTCGACGGCATGGGGCGGCGGTCCCGCTCCCCAGTAGCCGAGCTGCAGTCCGATCTTCATCGATTTCATCGACGGCTCCCTACGCTCAATCCTCGGACGCCACTCAGAACTTGGACACGATCTCGTCGGCGAACCAGCGCACGGCGTCGAGCCGGGAGGCCAGCGCCACCTCGTCGGGCGTCTCGGGGGTGACGGGGACGCCCATCCACGGGGCGCACACGAAGTCGGTGACCCCGACGTCGACGAAGCGCTGGTAGAGGTCGACGCTCGGGCGTTCGTTGATAGAGAGGTAGATGGCGAAGTCCTCGTCACCCCTCCGCCCGGCCTTCTCGAGTGCCTCCCGGAGTTCTCCCAAATGGTTCCAGGCCTCTTCTTCGCTGTAGGCGCCGGCGGCGATCCACCCGTCGCACAGCTCGGCGGTGCGACGGAGGGCGACGGGAGAGTGCCCGCCACCGATGATGGGCACCGGGGCGGCCGGCGAGGGCTCCATTTGGCATTCGGGCACGTCGTAGTAGTCGCCGTGGAACTCGACGTAGCCGGGGCGCCACAGGGCGCGCAGGGCGACGATCATTTCGTCGAGGCGCTTGCCCCGGGTGGCGAAGTCCTGCCCGGTCTGGTCGAACTCTTCCTTGCTCCAGCCGACACCCACTCCGAGGCGCAGGCGGTCGTCCGAGAGCACGGCCGCGGTCGCCGTCGTCTTGGCCACCGTCATGAGGTCGCGCAGCGGAGCGATGTAGATGCCAGTCGTGAAGACGAGTTGGTCGGTCAGGGAGGCCAGAGCCGAGATGACGCACATCGGATCGGGCCACGCCGTCTCGTCCTCCCAGCCCGGGTGGCCGTCCTCGCGCTTGGAGTAGGTGTAGCGCGACTCGCGGCTGCGCGGATTGAAGACGTGGTCCGACACGTAGATGCCGCCGTAGCCGAGCTCCTCGCTGAGCAGGGCCAAAGGCACGATCTGGCGCGTGGGCAGGAAGGCAACCGACTGGTGGAAGCGAACGTCGTTGCCCAAGCGGCCCCCCAGACTCCTGGCGGCGACGCTCTTGGCGGCGGCTTTGGTGCCGCCTCCCATCACGAATGACATGTCAGCCGGCCCTTGCCGGCAGGGGGGCGCCGCCGAGCGGGGTCGAGGGTGCGAAGGCGACCGGCAAGTGCTTGGTGCCATTGATGAAGTTGGACTGGAGCCGCTGCACGTCGCCGTCCTGGCGGATGTCGGGAATGCGCTCGAGCAGGCGGTCGAACATCACCATGATCTCCATGCGGGCCAGGTTCGCCCCCAGGCAGAAGTGCGGGCCCCCACCGCCGAACGCGATGTGGTTGTTGGGCGAGCGCGTGATGTCGAACGCGTCGGGTGTTTCGAAGGTGCCCTCGTCGCGGTTGGCCGAGGTATGCCAGAACACCACCTTGTCACCCTCTTGGATCTCCTGGCCGTGGAGCACGGTGTCGGTGGTGGCCGTGCGCCGGAAGTGCATGACCGGCGTCACGTAGCGCAGCATCTCCTCGACGGCCAGGGGCAGGAGCGAGCGGTCCTCGCGCAACTTCTGCCACTGCTCGGGGTGGTCGAAGAAGGCGGCCATGGCGCCCGACATCAGGTTCCGGGTCGTCTCGTTGCCGGCCACAATCAGCAACATGAAGAAGAGGTCGAGCTCAAGCTCGTTCAGCTTCTCGCCCTCCACCTCCGCGCCGATGAGCACCGAGACGAGGTCCTCCTTGGGGGCGAGCTTGCGGTTGTTGGCCAGCTCTTCGGCGTAGCTGAACACCTGCATGGCCGCCTCACCGGGATCGGCGCCGGGGACCTGGTACTCGGGATCGTCGGACCCGATCATCCGGTTCGACCAGTCGAACACCATGCGGCGGTCCTCTTGGGGGACGCCCAGCAGTTCGGCAATGACGAGCAAGGGCAGCTCGGCCGAGATCTCCTCGACGAAGTCCGCCGTGCCGCGCTCGCACACTGCGTCGATGATGCCGTCGGCGTACCCGACGATTTGCCGCTCGAGGTCGCGCACCATCTTGGGGGTGAAGCCCTTGTTGACCAGGCGGCGGTAGCGCGTGTGCATGGTCGGGTCCATGTTGAGCATCATCAGCTGCTGCTGGGCCAGCTGGTCGTCCTCCATCTCGCTGAACAGCGAGCTCCGTCGGGCCGAGGAGAAGTGCTCCCAGTCGCGGTTGACGGTGACACAGTCGTCGTAGCGGGTGACGGCCCAGAAGCCGCCCCGAGGGGCCATCGCCTCGGGGTGCCAGTAGACGGGTGCTTCGCGGCGCAGTTCGGCGAACCACTGGTGCGGCACACCGGCAACGAAGTTGCGTCCGTCGATGAGGTCGATCTCCTCGAGGCTCAAGGCCCCCCCTTTCCACACGCTCCTACCCCAGGGGCGGTGCCTGCGCTTTCGGACGTTTTTAGAACGTGTGTCAGTGATCTTAGGCACGGCGACCCGGGCGGCGTCACGGGCCTGCACGTCGGTCGGCCCGGCACCGCGGGCGGTAGGGTCCCGGTCGCTGGCCCCGTCAGCTTCGAGCAGTGTCGTTCGAGCGCCGCGGTCCGAGCGTGGCGAGAGAGGGACGTACCCGACATGACCTACTGCTTGGCCCTGCGCCTCCACGAAGGCATGATCTTTCTCTCCGACACCCGCACCAACGCCGGGGTGGACGACGTGGGCACCTACCGCAAGATGCACGTGCTCGAGCCGGCGCCGGACCGGCTGTTCGTGATCGAGTCGGCCGGCAGCCTGGCCACGACCCAACAAGTGCTGGACCGGATCGCCGGCGACCTCGAGTCCGGCGAGTCGACCGAGAGCCTGGCCACGGTGAACCACCTCTTCGAAGCGGCCCTCTACCTCGGGCGGCTGGGCCGTGAGGTGGCGTCGTCGCACCAGCAGGCACTCAGCCAGGTCGGGGCTGACGGCACGGCCACCTTCATCCTGGGGGGCCACGTCGGTTCGGACCCGCCCGACATCCTGCTCGTGTACCCCGAGGGCAACTACATCCGGGCGTCGGACGAGCGCCCCTTCCTTCAGATCGGCGAGAGCAAGTACGGCAAGTTCATGCTGGAGCTGGCGGTGGAGGCCCACGTCGACCTGGTCACCGCGGCCAAGATCGCCCTCGGCTCGATGCTCAGCACGGCCCGGGCCAACCTGTCCGTCGGTCCGCCCTACGACATCGGCTTCTACCTCAACGAGAGCCGGACGCTCAGCCAGTTCCGCATCGAGAGCGACTCGCCCCTGCTCGACAAGCTGCGCCACATGTGGGAGCAGCACCTGCTGCGGGGCATCGCCGAGCTCCCGCCCATCACCCAGGACGACCTGACCGACGTCGACGACCTGACGTAGGCGGCACGATCAAGACGTTCCGGCTCGGCGCGCCGGTGGTCGGACAGAGTCGGACGGAGAGGGCAACGATGGTGAACCAGAGCACGAGTGGAGCCGGTGGCCGAGTCGGCGGCGCAGTCACTCCGAGCATTTCGACGGGGAACCTGCCGAGCGACGTCGCGGTGCGCGCCGCGGTGTCGGAGGGCTACGAACTCTTCCGGGAGGACGACTCGGGGAAGGTGGCCGACTACATCCCGGCCCTGGCTAACGCCCGGCCCGATGCGTTCGGCGTCTGCATCGCCGGCGTGCAGGGTCGCCTCTTCGCGGTGGGCGATGCCGAGGTGCCCTTCACGATCCAGAGCATCTCGAAGGTCTTCGTCTTCGCACTGGTCTGTGACGCCCTGGGTCACGACGAGGCGAGGATCAAGCTCGGGGTGAACAGCACGGGCCTGCCGTTCGACTCGGTGATGGGTATTGAGCTCAACGACGACCGCACCATGAACCCCATGGTCAACGCGGGCGCGCTCGCCACCACCAGCCTGGTTCCGGGCGCCACGATGGAAGAGAAGTTCGTGCGCATTCAGGATCTCCTGTCCTGCTTTGCCGGCCGGCGGCTCGACGTCGACGAAGGGGTCTACGAATCCGAAGCGGCGACCAATGACCGCAACCGCGGCATCGCCCACCTGCTTCACGGGTACGGGCGCCTGTACTGCGACCCCGAGCTGGTCACCGACCTCTACACGCGCCAGTGCGCCCTGCAGGTGACGGCGAGCGACCTCGCCGTCATGGGCGCGACCCTGGCCGACGGTGGGATCAACCCGCAGACAGGAGAGCGGGCCGTGGCCCCGGGCTGCTGCCGGCGGGTACTGGCGGTGCTCGCCACCTCGGGGCTCTACGAGCGGTCGGGCGACTGGCTCTACGACATCGGGCTGCCGGGCAAGAGCGGTGTGAGTGGCGGCCTGGTCACCGTCTCGCCCGGCAAGGGCGGCGTCGGGACCTATTCGCCTCCGCTCGACGAGGCAGGTAACAGCGTGCGCGGTCAGCGCATCACCACTTACCTGTCCGAACGGCTGGGATTGAACCTCTTCGCGTCGGCGCCGCTGGCTCCTCGGGCCGATCCATCCGATCCATCCGATCCATCCGTCCCCTGAGCGCGGCCTCGACAGCTGCGTGGCCTCGACAACTGTGTGGCCTCGTCAACTGCATGGCCTCGTCACAGGCCTCATCGCTGACCCACCTCTCGAGGGCTTGACATTCTGCCATTCACAAGTAGATACTTGTACAAGTAAATACTTGTGCAATTCCACCCGAAAGGATGCAGATCATGTCCAGTACGCAGACCAAGGCAGAGACCAGGGACTTCGAGTCGGTGAAGGTCTTCGAGGCGACGCCCGAAGCGGTGCTCGCCGCCCTGACGAGTCCTGAGGCCATTGCCGGCTGGTGGGGCCCAACCGAGGGCGCAGCCACGCAAAACGAGCACTTCGTGGTCGGGTTCGGCGGCGAACGCCGC
Source organism: uncultured Acidimicrobiaceae bacterium (assembly GCA_963840435.1). Classification (GTDB taxonomy): domain Bacteria; phylum Actinomycetota; class Acidimicrobiia; order Acidimicrobiales; family RAAP-2; genus Bog-473. Next base: position 822,561 of record CAWIYY010000012.1, read on the forward strand.
ATCGACATCGCCGTTATCGAAGACGGCCCCAGCCGGGTCGAGTGGTCCGTCGAGGGCGCGCCTCAGACCCCCGAGTGGGACGGAACGACGATCGTGTTCGAGCTGACCCCGGCGGGCGGAGGGACCGAGCTGCGCTTCGTCCACAAGGGCCTCACGCCACAACTCGAGTGCTTCGACATGTGCCACGAAGGCTGGACGCACTACCTGGCCAGCCTGGTGGACTCCGTCGACCGCGGCGAGGGCGAGCCCTACCGCGGCGAATGAGCCGGACGGCATCGCGGACGTCTACGAGAATGGACCCGTGATGCCGGCGCCCGAGGAACCCGAGAGCCCCGCCGGACCCGATGCGGTCCTGCGGGCGCTCGCGGATCCGCATCGTCGCCAGATCATCCGGCTCGTCCGCGACAGCGAGCTGCCCGCGGGGCAGATCGCCATCCATTTCTCCCTTACCCAACAGGCAGTGAGCCAGCACTTGACCGTCCTCAAGCGGGCCGGCCTTCTCGAGGAACGGCGCGACGGCACCCGGCGGCTCTACCGCTTCGACAGCGAATCCCTCGAGCCCGTGCGCGAGCTGCTCGCGGAGTTCTGGCCCGACGCCCTGGCCCGCCTCAAGCGGACTGTCGAGAGTGATCACCCGCAAGGAGGAGCGACATGACCACGCACCCCACGCCCCACACGCCGACGGCACCTGTCACGGCCAGCGTGCGCATCGCGGCGCCGCCCGACGTGGTGTTTCCGTACTTCACCGATCCCCTTCTGGCCATGAAGTGGATTGCCCAGTCGGCCGACCTCGATGCCCGGCCGGGAGGTCTCTTCCACATCGTGGTGGACGGCAATCCCGCCCGAGGCACCTTCGTCGAGGTGGACCCGCCACGCCGGGTCGTCTTCACCTGGGGCATCGACGGGAACGAGAACCTGCCCCCGGGAACCAGCACGGTCGAGGTGGAGCTGGTCGTCGAAGGCGACGAGACCGTCGTCACCCTGACCCACCGCGATCTGCCCGAGGAGTACCGACCCTCGCATCAGTCGGGCTGGAGCGAGCACTTGGGCACGCTCGTCGGAGTGGTGACGAGCGGTTCGGCCGGCTGAGGTCCGGCCGCCGGGACGGTGGTGGGCGACCAGGGGCGGCGGCCTGCCCAGGGGATCCAGAAACGAGAACGTGTTACAGTTTTTCCCCGGAGGCGGCCTTGACGCGCAGGGACCGCCGAAAGGTGCGCGAGGCTGCCCGACGATGTTTCTCGAAGAGAGTTCTGAGCAGCGGCAACTGCGCACCGAGCTGCGCGCCTACTACGAGGCTCTGCTGTCCGACGAGGTGCGCTCCGGGCTGGTCGAGGACGGCGAGGGCGGCGACGCCTGGCGCGATGTCGTGCGCCGGATCGGCAAGGACGGCTGGCTCGGTATCGGGTGGCCGACCGAGTTCGGCGGCCAGGGACGCCCGGCCACCGACCAGTTCATCTTCTTCGACGAGACGCGGCGGGCGGGCGCGCCGTTCCCGTTCGTCACCATCAACACGGTCGGGCCGACGATCATGCGCTACGGCACCGACGAGCAGAAGTCGTTCTTCCTCCCCAAGATCCTGGCCGGCGAGCTCAACTTCGCCATCGGCTACACCGAGCCCGAGGCCGGCACCGACCTGGCGTCGCTGCGCACCCGGGCCATGCGCGACGGCGACGAGTACGTCGTCAACGGGGCCAAGATCTTCACCTCGGGGGCCGACTCGGCGGACTACGTGTGGCTGGCCGTGCGCACCGATCCCGACGTGCCCAAGCACAAGGGCATCTCCATCCTGTGCGTGCCGACGTCGTCGCCCGGATTCGAGTGGTCCATCATCAACACCGTGGGCGGGCTGACCACGACGCAGACCTTCTACGACAACGTGCACGTGCCGGCGGCCAACCGGGTGGGCGAGGAGAACGAGGGCTGGCGCATGATCACGACCCAGCTCAACCACGAGCGGGTCGGGCTGGCGGCGTGGTCTGGCCTGTCCATCTCGCTCTACGAGCAGGTGGCGCGCTGGGCGGCCCAGCAGCAGACCGACGACGGGCGCCTGCTCATCGATCAGGGTTGGGTCCAGATGGACCTGGCCAAGTGCAAGGCCGAGCTCGATGCCATGTGGCTGCTCAACTGGCGCATGGCGGTGCACGTGGCCGAGGGCGAGCTCACGGCGGCCGAGTCGTCGTCGATCAAGGTCTTCGGCACCGAGCGCACGCTCGACGTCTTCCGCCTCCTGGCCGGGATCATCGGGGCGGCGGGCTATCTCACGCCGGGCTCGCCGGGTGCGTTGTTGCGTGGGCGCATCGAGTCGTCGGGACGCCAGGCCCAGATCAACACCTTCGGGGGCGGCGTCAACGAGGTCCAGCGCGAGATCGTGGCCACGGCGGGGCTCGGCATGACTCGGGGGTCGCGGTGAGCGGCGGGCCCGAGGGCGGGAACGGAGGCGGGAGCGGGAGCGGGAGCGGGAGCAGGCGCCTCTCGGAGCTGGAGGGGTTGGCCGACCACTCCGTCGAGCTGGCGGCGCTCATCGGGCAGGTGTCGGGCAAGCCGAACCTGTCGTGGGACGCGGTGAACGTGCCGATGATCCGGCACTGGGTCGAGGCCATGGGTGACGAGAACCCGGTGTACCTGTCGGACGAGGCGGCCCAGGCGGCCGGGTACGACCAGCTGATCGCCCCGCCGTCGATGCTCCAGGCCTGGATCATGCGCGGGCTCAAGGCCTCCAATGACGTCGAGGCGGCCCGCGCCGAGGGGTCGTCCCAGGGCGACGGTCCGAGCGAGCGCATGATGGCGCTGCTCGACGACGAGGGGCTGACCTCGGTGGTGGCCACCAACTGCGAGCAGACGTACATCCGCCCGCTGGTGGTGGGGGACCGTGTGCTGGTGCAGTCGGTGATCGAGGCGATCAGCGATCCCAAGCGGACGGCTCTTGGAACGGGGCGGTTCATCACGACCCGGCTGGACTACGTGGCCGTGCCGGATGCGTCGGTGCCTGCTGCCGATGCGTGCGGCGACGCGGAGGTGCAGGCGCTCTTCGAGGCCGGCGAGCCGGTGGCGACCATGTACTTCCGCATCCTCAAGTTCCTGCCCCCGGTGAGGAAAGCAGAGCGGCCGGCGAGGCCGCGCCCGGCGCTGACCCAGGACAACGCGTTCTGGTTCGAGGGGGCGCAGGCCCACCGGCTGCTCATTCAGCGCTGCGTGTCGTGCGGGACACTGCGCCATCCGCCGCTGCCGGCGTGCGCGGTCTGCGGCTCGCTCGAGTGGGACGTGGTCGAGTCGACCGGGAAGGGGACGCTCTACTCCTACGTGGTCGTGCACTACCCGCAGGTGCCGTCGTTCGAGTACCCGCTGCCCATCGGTCTGGTCGAGCTCGAGGAAGGCACACGGGTGGTGGCCGATCTCGGCGGCGTGACCCGGGACGAGATCGTGATCGGGATGGCGTTGCAGGCCGACTTCGTCGACTTCGACGACGACCTGTCGTTGCCGGTGTTCGTGCCGGCCGGTGCCGGTGCTGATGCCAGGGCCGGTGCGGGCCGGCTCGGGGGAGGGGCCTGATGGACTTCGCATTGACCGAGGAGCAGCGTGCCGTCTCGGAGGCGGCCGAGGGCGTCTTCTCCGGCGGCCTGGCCGACCCAGAGCGCATCGCCATGGTGGAGTGCACCGAGGATCGCTTCGACCGCGAGCTCTGGCAGGCGCTGGCCGCGGCGGATCTGCTCGGCCTGTCGGTGCCCGAGGACCAGGGCGGCGGCGGGTTCGGGTTGATGGAGCTGTGCCTGCTGCTCGAGGCGCAGGGCAACGTCGTCGCCCCGGTGCCCTTGTGGTCGACGCTGGTGTTGGGGGCGTTGCCGGTGGCGCGCTTCGGGACGCCCGCCCAGAAGGCGGCCTGGCTGCCCGGCGTGGTGGCGGGTGACGTCGTGTTGACCGGAGCGCTGACCGGAAGTGCGCTCAGTCCGACCTCCTCGCCGGCCGTGCGGGCTGTGCCCGATGGTGGCGACGGTGGCTGGGTGTTCGAGGGCACCGAGCAGGCGGTGCCGCAGGCCCACCTGGCCGAGCGCATCGTCGTGCCCGCCGTGACCGAGGACGGCACGGTGGTGGTGGCCCTGGTCGATCCGAAGGCATCGGGAGTGACGCTCGAGCGGGCCGTCACCACCAATCGTGAGATCCATCCGCACCTGCACCTTTCGGGCGCGCGGGTCGGCGCGGACGACGTCCTGGTCGGGCCCGACGCCGGGCGCTCGGCTCTCGAGTTCACGCTGATCGCCTCGACCGTTGCGCTCTGCGCCCTCCAGGTCGGGGTGTGCGAGTCGGCCCTGCGCCAGACCGCCGCCTACCTGAACGGCCGCAACCAGTTCGGCCGGCCCCTGGCCACCTTCCAGGGGACCATGCTGCGGGCGGCCGATGCGGCCATCGACATCGAGGCCATGCGGGTCACGTGGCAGAACGCGGCCTGGCGCTTCGACACCGGACGCGACGCCGCCGACGCGGCGCGGGTGGCCAAGTGGCAAGCGGGGGAGCGCGGCCAGCGCTCGGTGCACGCCACCCAGCACCTGCACGGTGGGATGGGGGCCGACATCACGTACCCCATCCATCGCTATTTCCTGTGGGGCAAGCAGATTGAGCTGATGCTCGGCGGCCCGAGCGTGCAGCTCTCCAAGCTCGGGGCCTCCATCGCCGAGCAGGCGCTGGCGGGTGGGTCGTGACGGTGCCGGCGGGGCCGACCTACGAGGACGTGGCCGTGGGTGACGCGCTGCCGACTCTGGTGCTCCCCATCACCCGCACGCTGGTCGTGTCGGGCGCCATCGCCAGCCGCGACTACCAGGACGTGCACCACGACCAGGTGCTCGCCCAGTCCAGGGGCTCCAAGGACATCTTCATGAACATCCTGACCACCAACGGGCTGGTGGGTCGCTACGTCACCGACTGGTCGGGGCCCCGCAGCCGCTTGGCCTCCATCAACATCCGCCTGGGCGCGCCCAACCACCCGGACTGCACCATGACGTTGATCGGGTCGGTGACCGAGAAGGGGCCGCTGAGCGACGACGGCACCACCGGCGCGGTCACCGTCTCCATCACGGGCGCCAACGACCTGGGCGACCACGTCACGGGCACCATCACGGTCATGCTGCCGGCAGCATCTGCGCTCGGGGCGTCGAAGTCGAAGGGGAAGTCGAAGTCGAAGGGGAAGTCGAAAGTCGAAGTCGAAGGGAAAGGGAGAGGCCTGATGGCGCACTCCTTCGCAGGACAGGTGGCCATCGCCGGGATCGGGGCGACCGAGTTTTCCAAGGCCTCGGGCCGCTCCGAGCTGCGCCTGGCCGTCGAGGCGGTGAGCCTGGCCCTCGAGGATGCGGGCATCGCGCCGGTCGAGGTGCAGGGCATGGTGAGCTTCAGCTCGGACACCAACCCCGACATCGACATCGCACGCAGCTTGGGCATCGGCGACCTCAGCTTCTTCAGCCGCATCCACTACGGCGGCGGCGCGGCGTGCGCCACCGTTCAGCAGGCTGCGTTGGCCGTCTCCTCGGGCGTGGCCGACGTGGTCGTCTGCTACCGCGCCTTCAACGAGCGCTCCGGGAGCCGGTTCGGTGCCGGCGTGCAGGGGCGACCGCCGCTGCCCAACGCCGAGAACGCGCACATGGCCTCGTACCTCCCGGTCGGCCTGCTGACGCCCGCCTCCTGGGTGGCCATGGCGGCGCAGCGCTACCTGCACATGACCGGAGCGACCAGCGAGGACCTGGGCCGGGTGGCGGTGGCCGACCGGAAGCACGCGGCGACCAACCCCAACGCGTGGTTCTACGAGCAGCCGATCACGCTCGAGGAGCATCAAGCCAGCCGCTGGATCGTCGAGCCCTTGCACCTGCTCGATTGTTGCCAGGAGACTGACGGCGGGCAGGCGCTGGTCGTCACCTCGCTGGAGCGGGCTCGTGATCTGCCGGAGGCGCCGGCCGTGGTGCGGGCGGCGGCGCAGGGTTCGGGTGCCGGCCAGGACATGATGACCAGCTACTACCGCGACGACCTGCTCGGATTGCCCGAGATGTCCGTCGTGGCCCGCCAGCTCTGGGAGACATCGGGGCTCGGTCCGGCCGACATGCAGGCCGCCATCCTCTACGACCACTTCACCCCCTACGTGCTCTACCAGCTCGAGGAGTTGGGTTTCTGCGCCAAGGGCGAGGCCAAGGACTTCGTGCGCGACGGCCGGATCGAACTCGGCGGCGCGCTGCCCATCAACACCCACGGCGGCCAGCTGGGCGAGGCGTACCTGCACGGGATGAACGGGATCGCCGAGGGCGTGCGCCTCGTCCGCGGGACCTCGGTCAACCAGGTTCCCGACGTCGAGCACGTGGTGGTGACTGCGGGCACCGGGGTGCCGACCAGCGGGTTGGTCCTCGGTATCGATCGCTGAGGCTGCGGCATCGCTTGCGGCGGGACGTTGTCCCGCCGCCGGCCGATAGTGGGGCGGGCTCAGGTTGAGGACGTGGTGCTGGCACTGGCGCCCGCGCCCGGCCCGCGCTGCAGCCCGTCACGAGGCCGGTGATGCCGCCTGAGACGACCTTGACCGGGCCGGCGCCCGGCGCGTACCAGACCGTGTTGGCCACCGACTTGGCCAGGGTGGGTTCGATGTCCCGGTCGAGTTCGCGACGCGCACTTTCCCGCGCGTCGGTGATGTCGAGCGAGTGCAAGGTCGAGCGGACGGCCAGCACGTCGTGATAGGTCCCGGCCGAGGTGTGGAGCAATGCCACCTTGGTGCCCGACTGTTCGAGGACGATGTTCATCTCCAGGGACGTGGCGTGCGGGGTGAGGACGGACTTGACCTGGGCCAGATCGCTCTGGGCCAGCGGCGCCGAGACGTGCGCTCGGGAGAGACCTGATCCGCCGGCCAGCAGCGTGTGCACACTCGGATAGACCGTGTTGCCGACGTCCCGGTAGGCCTGCCCGGCCATGAGGCCGGCGGAGGGGGCCGAGATCAGCTGCCCGCTCTTCGTGATGACGTAGTGGTTGGCGGCGTTGCTCGGCACGTTGGTGCCATTGACCTTCGTCGAGCTGCCCTCGTCGACGGTCACCTGCTGACCCTGCTTTGTCTTGGTGACCGTGGTCACGGTCAGGGTCTCGGTGCCGGTAGTCCCCGTCGTCAATGTCTCCTGGCAGGTCCAGCCGATCTTGAGCGGGAAGAAGTACGTCGTCCAGGTGGGTGAGCTGGTGGGCGTCGTGGCCGGCTTGTCCGCGGCGGAGGCTGGTGCCATCCCGAAAGCGAGCGCCGCCGTGAGCACGGCCGCGCCCACGGCGCTACGGGGATAGTTCATCGGCTCAGAGTGGCCGATCGCCCACGGCCGCTTCGAGCGCGGCCGCCTCCTGCGCGCTGAGGGTCCGGTAGGGACCGCCCTTTTCTGGTTGCCAGAGAACGGTGTCGGTGCAGTTCCAGCGTTCGGCCCGCAGTCCACGCTTGAGCACCTTGTTGGTGGCCGTGCTGGGGAGCGCCGCGCTCATGCGCACGAAACGGGGTGCCCACTTGGTGCCGAGGTCGCCCTGGGCGGCCAGGAATGTCGGGAGCTCGTCCACCTCGAGCGTCTCGACTCCGGGACGCAGCTGCACGGCCACCATGACCTGGTCGCCCACTGCCGGATCCGGCACGGCGTACACGGCGGCCAAGGTGACGTCGGGATGGCGCTGCATGATGCGCTCGATCGGTGCCGACGCAAAGTTCTCCCCGTCCACCCGTAACCAGTCGTGGTCGCGCCCGGCGAAATAGAAGAACCCGTTCTCGTCCCGGTAGGCCAGGTCGCCCGTCCAGTACCAGCCCTCGCGTAAGCGGGAGCGCTGGGCCTCGTCGTTGCGCCAGTAGCCCTCGAAGCCGGCGCCGCCTCCCTTCGACACGAGCTCGCCGATGGCCTCCTCCGCATTCACGAGGCGTCCGCGCTCGTCGAAACGCGCCGGCGGGCACTCTTCGCCGCTGGAGGGGTCGAGGACGACGGTTCCCTCGGGCCCGACGCCCAGGGCACCCGGCGGCGTGTCGGGTGTGCGGACGACGGTGGCTCCCCCCTCGGTCGATCCGTACGAATCGGTCACCGCCACACCGAAGCGCTCGGCGAAGTGGGCCACGTCGTCGACCGAGCCTTCGTTGCCGAACACGCGGACGAGTGGGTTGTCTGCGTCGTCGGGCCGCTCCGGCGTGGCCAGGATGTAGGAGAGCGGCTTGCCGACGTAGTTGAAATACGTCGCACCGGCTGCCCGGACGTCGGGCAGGAATCCCGAAGCTGAGAAGCGCCCCGTCGAGGGCAGGGCGAAGGTCGAGCCGGCCATGAGCGCAGGCGCCCAGCCGGCCATCAGTGCGTTGGAGTGGAAGAGCGGCATCGACAGGTAGCAGACGTCCTCGGGGACCAGCGAGTACATCTGGGCCACGGTGCTGCCGATCCGGGCCAGGCGTCCCTGGCTGCACAAGCAGGCCTTCGGCGCACCCGAGGTGCCCGACGTGAAGAGGAGATAGCCCAGGGAGTCGGGGGTGACGGTGCGCGCCACCACGTCGATGGCCGCCGTGCCGGCGAACGACGCCAGCGTGGTCTGGGCCCGCTCGCTGTCGAGCACCAACACCCGGTGGTTGTCGCCGGTCACGGTGCCCAGTGCCGGCGCCAGGCGAGCCCCCTCCACCAGTGGGAGGTGGAGCGACTCGGTCACCAGGAGCTGGCACTCGGTGTGGGTGAGGTCGCGTGCCAGTTCGTCGCCCCGATGAGTCGGGTTGGCCCCGACGACCACGGCACCGACCAGCGCGGCCGCCTCGAGCCAGAAGACGAACTCGGGCACGTTGTCGAGCAGCACCGCCACGTGGAAGGGACCGTCGACCCGCTGCGCCAGCAGCCAGGCCGCCCGCTCTGCCGCTCGGGCCACCACCTCGGCGTGGGTCATTTGCACCTCGCCGGCGACGAGACCGAGCAGGGGGTCGTCGGACCGGTTGAGGACGGCCCGGGCGATCGTCTCGGGCGCAGGGAGGTCGGCCGGCGTCACGCGGGCCTCGTCGGGCGGCACCTCAGCTGGGGTCACTCCATCTCCAAACGTCTCTGACCTGCGGTGGAAGGGCCATTATTGAAACACGTTGCACTTTAGACCAATCCCGTGTTACCGTCCCTGGGGAGCGCCTGCGGGAATGGACCGTGGCCACGCTACGAGAGGACGAAACCCTTGGAATTCGGGATCTTCAACGCCGCGTGCCTCCTGCCCAAGTACCGCGCCGCCCACGGTGAGGCGGCCGAACACGACCGCATCATGGACGAGGTGGCCTTCATCGTGGCGGCCGACCAGGCGGGCTTCAAGTACACGTGGGCGTCCGAGCACCACTTCCTGACGGATTACTCGCACCTCTCGGCATCGGAATCCTTCCTGGCCTACTGCGCGGCCAAGACCAACTACATCCACATCGGCTCGGGCATCTTCAACATCACCCCGCCGGTGAACCACCCCGCCCGCATCGCCGAGCGCGTGGCCATGCTCGACCACCTCTCTGAAGGCCGTTTCGAGTTCGGTACGGGCCGGGGTTCGTCGACGACCGAACAGAAGGGCTTCGGCATCCCCGAGCCCGACATCACACGCGAGATGGTGGCCGAGACGCTGCCCCAGATCGTGCGCATGTGGAAGGACGAGGAGTACAGCTACGACGGCAAGTTCTTCTCCATGCCGCCGCGCAACGTGCTCCCCAAGCCCTACTCCAAGCCCCACCCCGCCATCTGGATGGCGGCCGGCAGCCCGTCGACGTTCGACCTGGCGGCCGAACTCGGCGTGGGCGTCCTCTGCTTCGGCTTCTCGACCCCGGATCAGCTCACCCCGCTGGTGGCCCGCTACAAGGAGAAGATCGACGACTGCACCAACCCGGTGGGCGGCTTCGTGAACAACAACGTGATGATCACCACGCAGATGATCTGCATGGAGGACGGCCAGAAGGCCCGCCAGACCTTCCTCGACTCCGAGTCGAACTACCACCTGAGCCTGGTCTTCCGGTATCTCGACACCTTCCCGAAGCCGCCGGGTGTGCCCGAGTGGCCCGAGATCGTTCCCGGGATGGACGCCGAGACGCTCGATGCCGCCATCGGTATGGGCGCCATCGCCATCGGCGACCCCGACGAGGTCGTCAAGGCCATGGAGAACTACACGACGACCGGGGCCGACCAGATCTCGTTCGGCATGCTGTCCACCTCCATGCCGATCGAGGCCTGCCAGGAGGCCGTCGAGACCTTCGGCAAGCACGTGCTGCCGCAGTTCGACAAGGACCCGGTGCACAGCACGACGAAGCAGCGCCTGGCGGCTGGAGGCAAGTAAGTCGGCCGGCCGCAGCCGGCCACCGTCCGTCTCCGTCTACAGCCTGAAGTCGCCCGCCTCGAGGCGCTGATCGGTCTCCTCGGCCACCTGCGCCGGCGAGTGCTGGCCCGAATCCACCCGGTGTCGTTCCTCGACGCCGTGGCTCTCGAACTGCGCCCACAGATCGTCGACCACCGTGGCGTCAGCCAGCGCGCCGGCGTGTGGTGGCTCCACTCTGCGTTCCTGCACCCGCTTCTGGACGACGGTGACGGGTGCGCGCAGCACGGCGTAGTGCAGGTCGATGGCGAACGGCGCGCACGCCGTCTCGAAGAGGTCGAGCATGAACGGATAGAGGATGCCCTCGGCCACCGTGAAGTATCCGCCCCCGGCGAAGACAGCCACCGCGGCGGCCCCGGCGCCGAGCACGGTGCGGTTCTGTTCGTGTGCCTCGTGCTTCCAGGGCTCGACGGCGCCTCGGCGCACCTTGGCGAAGAACCAGTCGAGGTCCAGGCAGGCTGAAGGCTCATGGCGGTCGGCGACCAGCGGCGCCACCGTGGTCTTGCCACACCCGGGCGAGCCCGTCAGCAGGAGGAGGCGAGCGGGTGCCATGACCTGCAATCATCGCGTCTCGGGCAACCCCCGGTACGATGAACCGGGGGCCCGCCCGATGCGACGAGCCGCTCAGGTGCTGCACCGAGGAGATGACGGAGGCTGCGATGTCCGAGACCGTCGACATACTTGTCCTCGACCTACTCGAGTGGATTGGTCCCGCCTCGCGCCCCTATGACGAGGTGCTCGATGCGTGGCGCACATCCTGCCCGCGGCTCCCCGTCTGGGAAGAGGCCACCGAGCGCGGCTTCGTCGTCCGAGAGCATCAGCCCGATGCGGGCGTGCTGGTCTCGGTGTCGGAGGCGGGGCGGGCTCACCTGCGGGCCGCACGCGCAGGGCAGCTGGCCTAACTGCCACTGCCACTGCCACTGCCACTGGACTGCAGCACAGCCAGACGGAAGGACGCGTCACCGACCCCATGCGGGGACGTGGTCAGCTGGCCGACGCCAGGCCCACAACTGGCTTGTTCAACACGATCCCACCCAAGGAACCGTTGAACCGGGCGTCTCCGTAGTTGAAGATGCCGCCGTCCGACGCGGCGAGCCAGTAGCCCAGCCCACCGGGAGCGCCGGCGACGCCGACGACCGGCCGAACCAACGGCGTGGCCCCGGCAGACCCGAAGAACACCGCGTCGCCGAAGGTGAAGATGCCGCCATCCGACGCCACGAGCCAGTAGCCGAGCCCGTCCGGCGTGGCCGCCATCCCGACGATTGGACGGTTCAGTGGTGTGCCGCCCATTGATCCGTGGAACGAGGCATCGCCGAAGGAGAAGATCCCGCCGTCCGACGCGACGAGCCAGTAGCCGAGCCCGTCGTGGCTGATCGCCATGCCGACGATTGGACGGTTCAGCGGCCTGCCGCCCATCGATCCGTAGAAGTGGGCGTCGCCATAGGAGAACACCCCACCGTCGGAGGCGACAAGCCAGTATCCGCCGCCGTCGGGCGTCGCCGCGATGCCCACGATGGGCTTCACCAGTGGCGTACCTCCGGCCGAACCGAAGAAGCCTGCATCTCCAAAACTGAACACCCCGCCGTCCGACGCCACCAGCCAGTACCCCTTCTCGTCGGGCGTGGCCGCCATACCGACGATGGGACGGTTCAGCGGTTTGCCGCCCATCGACCCGTAGTAGCCGGCGTTGCCGAAGGTGAAGATGCCGCCGTCCGACGCGACCTCCCAATACGACGAGTTCGGCGGCGCGGCCGGTGGCGGCGTCGGTGGTCCTGGTATCCCAGCTGAGCCGGAGAAGGCGTGCACCTGGTTCGTGCTCGGAGCGAGCAGAAGTCCGTCACCCACCGAGGGTGTGGGGAAGTGGTTGGCCTGTCCACCGAGGGCGAGTGTCTCGACCGTGGCGCCGTTGGACGGCTCGATCCCCTTCAGTGAGCTGCCGTCGATTGACCAGACCAGGCCACCGGCGACAATGGGCGGTCCAGGCGTACTGCTGGCGTCGGTCCACAGCGGGGTGAGGGTCGGCGGCGCGCTCGACGTCTGCACGGCTTCCAACCCGTTCTCACACGGTACGTAGGCCACTGAACCGGACACGGCGTCGCCGCCATCGGCGTCCGCGCCGTTGCACACGGAAGTCGTTGCCAACTGGCCCCCGATTCCGCCCAGGCGGCTCTGGCTCAACAGGTAGGCCGTCTGCGACTTCCCGACCTGCACGACGGTGCCGTTGGAGAGCAGCGCAGGGGCGGTCGATCCAAGATCCCGGTCATTCGAGTTGTCCGACGACCAGTCGCTCGGTGCGAACAGCTGTTCCTGAGCGAGGGAGGGCGAGAGCTCGAACACGGAGTCGCTCCCGTCGTACGGACTCGCGGAGGATCCGTTGCCGCTGGACGCCCAGATGTTCCCGCCCGAGTCAACCTCGGGTGCCGCACCTCCCATCCAGATGGCACCCTGGGTCCCGATTGCCGTGGCGTTGTACACGCGCATCGAACCGCCCGACTCGGGTACGGCCACCACGTAGCCGTGATAGGTCGAGCAGTCTCCGAAATTGCCCCCGTATCCGAACACGACATTGCCGTCGCTCAGGTTCAGCCCGGTGCGCTGCAGGATGGCCGCCGGGTCCTGGCCGGCGGGATCGACCGGCTGATTGAGCAGGACGACGCCCGAGTACATGTTCAGGCCGATCAGTGAATGAGCCGGCGCCCCATTGACGAGTTCGTCCGCCACGGCGAAGATCTCGCCTCTCGCCGCGTCGACCACCGGCGTGCCCGTGATGCCAACGGTCGGATTGATGTCCCCGCACGGCAGATCGCCCGAGGGCACCGGTGTACCCAGGTGGGTGGACCACAGAATCTGTCCCGAGTCGGCGGCCAGCGCATAGACGGTGTCGTTCTCCGTAGCCACGTAGACGCGTCCTGCCGCCTCGAGCGGTTCGCCGTAGAGCTGTCCGTCGAGGGCAGGTGAAGTCCAGGCGCCGGAGGCAGGGGAGAAGGTCACCCCCGAGGTATCGACGCCACTGCCCAGTGGGTCGCCGTGGTACACCGTCCACGAGGCCCCGGCGTCGACATGGGCCACGACCGCGGCGCCCGACAGGCCCGCAGGCACGGCGAGCGCGAGGGCGGCCAGCAAGGTGGTTCCGAGCAGCGCCGCCGTGACCGCCTTGGCCAACTGAGCGACCGCGGGCCGTGGTGTTTTCCGAGCGACGGGCGTGGATAGGGTATGGGTGAGGGTGCGATGGAGGCACGCTAACGCGCCTCTCCGGACCTGTCGACGTCGTCGGCTGGGTCGACTCGTGTCCTGGCACGGGCGCAGCTCTTCACGTTCCGGCGCGACAGCCCCCGTGTCGGCTCGGCATTGGGGATTGCGCGCTATTCGTTCGACGGTCATACAGAATGGCGGTGGATCCTGCTCGAGAGGGAGGCAACAACCATGACGGCACGACGCGTGGTCACCGGCCACGACCCCAGTGGCAAGGCGGTGTTCGTCAGCGACGAACAGGTGCAACCCGTGACGCTCTCTCTCGTCCCGGGCACGGAGTTCCACCTCCTGTGGGGTGCCGACCGAGCCCCCCACTTCCCCGACGATGGATCGAAGCCCGACGCGCCGAAGTACTTCCCGCCGATCGGAGGATCACGCTTCGCGCTCTTCACCATCCCGCCGGACGGGGGAGCGGGAGCGCCCGAAGGCCTCGACATCGACGCTGCCCTCGCGGAGTTCCAACAGAAACTCCCCGGGATGATGGAGTACCTGGAACCGGAGAACCCCGGCATGCATACGACCGCGACCATTGACTACGGCGTGGTTCTCTCGGGCGAGCCCATCATGGAGCTCGATGACGGAGCCACTGTCACCCTCTCGCCCGGCGACACCTACGTGCAGAACGGCACTCGACACCGCTGGTCCAACAAGGGCACGGTTCCCGCGGTGATCGCCGTCGCGCTCATCGGCGCGGACCACGACCGCGTCGACTGACTCTGCCGTCCACGTAGCACGGAGCTACGGCGACGCAGAAGGAGTTGCGCGGTCACGGCGTCACGCGGATCGCATCGGGACATCGCCACGGAAGGTGCGTCGGAGCGACTGACGTTTGTCGCGTGACGATTCGCGGCAAGGTCATGCGACACGTTCGCGGCAACTGCGCGATCGCGCCGGGTAGACTTCCTGGAGACTGACGTGAGACCGTGATCGGCACGGGCGGCTAGCTGTCGATCACGGGCGGACGGACGCTGGGTCGAGGAGGTCGAAGTCATGTCGGTCCGATCTCAGCCGGCCGCAGTTCCTGGCAACGGCCGGCGGCCTGGACTGAGCTGCCGTGACCGCAAGCCGGCGAGCGCCGCCCGCCCGGCGGGTCAGGGCAGCGTCTTCGCCTCGGCGCCGGCGTTCACGATGGCGGCCGCCCACTGGTAGTCGGGCTTGCCGCTCGGCGAGCGCTCGACCGTCTCGACCACGTAGAGGCGGCGGGGCACCTTGTAGCCGGCGATGGCTTCCCGGCAGTGCTCCTGGATCGACTCGAGCGAGGGTGCCGTGTGCCCGACCCGCGGCTGAATGATGGCGGCGACGGTCTGGCCCCAGCGCTCGTCGGGCGCCCCGCACACGATGGCGTCCATGACGTCGGGGTGCGAACGCACGGCCGACTCCACCTCTTCGGGGAAGATCTTCTCGCCGCCCGAATTGATCACGATCGATCCGCGCCCGAGCAGGGTGATGGATCCATCGGTTTCCACCGTGGCGTAGTCGCCCGGCATGACGTAGCGCGTCCCGTCCACCTCGACGAAGACCTCGGCCGTCTTCTTCGGGTCGTTGTAGTAGCCCTGGGGGATGTCGCCCGAGCGGGCAATCTTGCCGATGACCCCGGATCCCGGTTCGACTTCGACGAGGTTCTCGTCGAAGACGACCGTCTGGCCGAGCAGGTGCACGGTCGGGCCGCTCTTCATCGCGGTGTTGCCCGCGGTGACCATGGTCATGCCGTTGTTGCCGCCCTCGGACGAGCCGATGGCGTCGGTGATGACGATGTTGGGCAGGTGGGCGAAGAAATCGTCCTTCACCGGCGCGCTGAAGAGTGCGGCGGAAGACACCACGGCCAACAGCGAGGTCAGCTGGTGGTCGTAGCCGGCATCGTCGAGCGACTCGATCAGAGGCTTGCCCATGGCGTCCCCGGTGATCATCACCGTATTGACCTTCTCCTCGTCGACCAGACGCCAGACCTCGTGGGGGTCGAACCTGGCCATGAGCACGATCTTCGACCCGACGAAGCTCTGCCCCATGACGGACCACTGGGTCGCCCCGTGCATCAACGGGGCGATGGGCAGATGGACCATGGGGCCACCGGCACCCTTGGCCACCATCTGCGCCGGGTCGGTGATCTTGGTGTTGGTCGTGGGGTCGGTGCCGCCGCCCAAGGCGTAGAACACGTCCTGGTGGTGCCAGACCACACCCTTGGGCATGCCGGTGGTGCCACCGGTGTAGAGGATGTAGATGTCCTCGCCCGACCGGGGTCCGAAGTCACGGACCTCGGACTGCCCGGCCAACGCGTCCTCGTAGGGAATGGCGCCGGGCGTCGGCTCGACGTTCGTGCCGTCCTCGACGACGACGACGTGGCGCAACTCGGGGAGCTCGGGCAGCAGCGTCGTGACGAGCGGGGAGAACTCGCGCTGGTGCACGATCGCCTTGAGATCGGCGTTGGTCAGCAGGTAGCGCAACTCGTCTTTGACGTAGCGGTAGTTGACGTTGATCCAGATGGCGCGGAGCTTGAACACGGCCCAGGCCGTCTCGACCCACTCGACCGAGTTGTAGGAATAGATGCCGACGTGGTCGCCGGGGCCGATGCCCCGATCGGCCAGGAAGTGGGCCAGCTGGTTGGCCCGGGCCTCCATCTCGGCGTAGGTGCGGCGCTCGCCGTTCGCCACGAGGTACTCGCGCTCGGGGTAGGCGTCGACGGCCGCTTCGAACAGGTCGGCGAGGTTGAACTCCATCGGCGTCAGATTAGAACACGTTCCTGTTCCCTGTGGCATCCGCCGCCCCGGCGCCCCGGCGCCGGACCGGGCAGCGGGCTCTCGGGCCAACCGGCCTGCACGGATGGCGAACCGGCGAAGTGGCTGGCCGCGGGCTTTTCGGTGTAGACGTCAGGCCATGGCGTACCCCACAGCTGTCAGCCGCGACATCGGCGCCCCTGCCCACGAGGTCTTCGCGCTGGTCTCGGATCTTCCCCGGATGGGGGAGTGGTCGCCGGAGAACACCGGCGGCGAGTGGGTCAAGGGGTCGACTGGACCCGCCCTGGGCGCGATGTTCCGGGGCACCAACCGCAACGGCGTCCGGCGCTGGTCGACCACGGTGACGGTGACCGGCTTCGCTCCCGACGCGCTCTTCGAGTTCGCCGTGACGTCGGGTCCGCTCGAGGTGTCCCACTGGCGCTATGACTTCGAGCAAACCGACTCGGGCTGTCGGGTCACCGAGTCGTTCGAGGACCGGCGCAAGCCCTGGTTCGCGTTCGTCGCCCGCGCCCTGGGCGACCACAGCAGCGAGCACGCCGAGCAGGAGATGACCCAGACCCTGGCCAACCTGGCCCGGGCCACCGAACCGACCGCGACCTAGCGCGAGCGCGCCCTATCCCTCGCCGTTCTCGCCGTCCCGCCCTCCCGATTCGAGGCGGCGCAGCGTGTGCGCGGCCGCCGCCCGGTCGTCGGGTGTGCCCCGGGCCAGCAGGCGCTCCACCACGGCGAGCCGGTGCGCCTCGTCGACGTTCCCGCCGTACTTGAACTTCGCACTGACCCGCTCGACCCGAACTTCGATCCCGAGGATCCCGAACAGCTTGGCCGCGTGCGCCTCGGCCGGATCGGCCACGTCGACGTCGGGCTGGAAGACGCCGAGCTGACGCCGCAGGATGGCGGCCACCGTGCCCGGGGCGGTGCGCTCGTCGTGCACCCACGCCCGACCTTCGAGCTGCACCGCGCCGTAGTACGTGGTCGGGATGCCCAGCGCGGGATCCTCCCCGTCGACCGCCTTCCAGGCCGAGGGGATAAAGGCCCAGTCGGCGGCCACGCTCAGCACCACCGCCGGGTTCTCTTCGAGCACGGCGAAGATCGGGTTCGCCCGCACAAGATGCAGCCAGACCGTCTCACCGGCGAGCACGAACTGGGTCGGGACCACGACGGGGACGAGACGTTCAGGGCCGCCCCCGGCCACGAGATGGCCGAAGGGGTGGGCCTCCACGAAGGCGCGCCACTCCGGTTCGCCGAGGGTGGCGTCGACCGGAGCGATGAACATCAGTCGGCGGCGACGCCGAACTCGTCCATGGTCTCGGCCCGGTGCCGGGCGTAGTCCACCTTGCCGTTCGCCGCCCGCCCGATGCTGGCCACGACCCGCACCCGCCGCGGCGCCTTGTACGAGGCCAGGCGCGCCTTGACGTGCGCGATCAGGTCCGCCTCCGCCGGCACGTCGGCCCCGTCCACCGGCTCGATCACCGCCACCACCTGCTCGCCGAAGCCCGGGTCGGGGATCCCGACGACCACGGCGTCGCGCACGGCCTCGTGCGTCTTCAGCGCCTCCTCGACCTCCTCGGGAAAGATCTTCTCGCCGCCCGAGTTGATGCTGACCGAGCCCCGCCCCAGCAGGTGGATGGTGCCGTCGGCGTCCACCTGGGCGAAGTCGCCGGGAATGGAGTAGCGCACCCCGTCGATCACCTTGAAGGTGCGCTCCGACTTCTCCTCATCCTTGTAATACCCCAATGGGTTGCGCCCGCCGAGGGCGAGGACGCCGATCTCTTCCGACCCGGGCTCCACCTGGCGGCCATCATCGGTGAGGACCTTCACGTCGGGCCCCAGCGTGAAGGTCGCTGTCTTGGCGGCGGCGCCGCTGGCCGAGACGGACACGCCCATGCCGAGCGCCTCCGACGAGCTGAAGGCGTCGACGAGGAGCATGCCCGGGTGGTGGGCCAGCAATCCCTCTTTGACGGGCTCGCTCCACATCGCCCCCGACGAGATGATCATCATGAGCGGGCTGAGGTCCCACTTGGCCGGGTGCGCGTCGAGCGCGGAGAGAAGCGGGCGGGCGAAGGGATCGCCCACGAAGACGAGGCCGTTCACCTTCTCGCGCTCGATCGTGTCGAGCAGCTCCACCGGGTCGTAGCGGCGCGACTCGAGCAGGCAGACCCTGCCCCCTTCGGCCAGCACTGTGTTGGAGGGGAAGTTGCCGGTCCCGTGCATGAGCGGGCAGGCCGGCAAGACGGTCACCCCGCCCGGGCTGGCGTCGATGGCGGCGCGCACGGCCTCGAGGCCGCCGTCGACGGGGTAGTGGCGCACCGCGCTGTCGATGAGGCGGGCGAAGAGATCGTCCTGCCGCCACATGACGCCTTTGGGCATGCCGGTGGTGCCGCCGGTGTAGAGCATGTAGAGGTCGTCGCCGCTGCGTCCCCACGGGGCGCGCACCCGGCCGATGGCCGACTTGGCCGCGTCGTCGTAGGGGCTGGCCCACTCGGGGCAGGGGCCCGAGCCGTCGTCGACCCAGAGCCAGCCCTTGACCCTCGGTACCCGGTCGAGGATGCCCTCGATGCGTTCGGCGAAGCTGCCGTGGAAGACCACGGCCACCGCGTCGGCGTTGTCCCACAGGTAGCTCAGCTCGTCGTCGCCGTAGCGGTAGTTGGTGTTGACCGGGACCAGGCCGACCTTCACGGTGGCGAAGGTGCTCTGCAGGTACTCGGGGCAGTTGTAGAGGTACATGGCCACCTTGTCCTGCTTGGCCACGCCGAGGTCGAGCAGGAACTGGGCCACGCCGTCGGCGCCGTGGTCGAACTCCTCCCAACTGAGGGTGCGACTGCCCTGGGTCACCGCCGGCAGCGCGGGCTGTCCGTCGGCCACCGTCTCCCAGACGTCTGCGTAATTCCAATCCGTCATCACCACGCTCCCATCCGCCACGGGGATTCCCGCCGACACTGCGAATCTGGCACTGCAATCTGGCACTGCAATCTGGCACTGCAATCTGGCACTGCAATCTGGCACTGCAATCTGGCACTGCAATCTGGCACTGCAAACCGACATTGCCCCCCCGCCCCGAACCGAAGTGCGCCAGGCGAGGTGCCGAGAATACGCTCCCGACGTGGACCTCGGCCTCCCCGGCGACGATGACGCCCGCCGGATCCAGGTCAGGCAGTGGCTGGCCGAGCACCCGCAGCCCACCGGTCGTCAGCTGGCCGAGGCGGGCTACGTGGCCCCACACTGGTCTCCGCCGTATGGGCTGGATGCCGATCCCATCACGCAACTGTTGATCGACGAGGAGCTCCGGCGGGGAGGGGTGCGACGCCCGGTCAACCCCATAGGTATCGGCTGGGCGGGGCCAACCCTGATGTACGCCGGCACCGAGGAGCAGAAGGAACGCTGGCTCTGGGCGCTGCTCAGCGGGGAGGAGTTCTGGTGCCAGCTGTTCTCCGAGCCCGGCGCCGGGTCGGACCTGGCCTCGCTGACCACCCGGGCCGAGCGCGACGGCGACCACTACGTCGTGAACGGCCAGAAGGTGTGGAACAGCTACGCCCACATCGCCCGTTGGGGGATCCTCTTGGCCCGGACCGATCCGAGCGCCACCAAGCACACGGGCATCAGCTACTTCGTGTGTCCGATGGACGCTCCGGGTATCGAGATTCGACCGCTCGTCGACATGACGGGCGAGCACGCCTTCAACGAGGTCTTCTTCACCGATGTGCGCATCCCGGCCGACCATCTGGTCGGGCCCGAGAACGGCGGCTGGGAGCTGGCCAAGGTGACGCTGGGCAACGAGCGGGTCTCGCTGTCGGGCGAGGGGGCGCTGTGGGGGATGGGCCCGACGGCCGAGGACCTGGTCGGGTTGGTGCGCTCTGGTGGTGGGGCGCCGTCGGCCTCGCTCCGTGAGCGGTTGGTGTCGGTGTGGGTCGAGAGCCAGATCTTGCGGGTGCTGCGGCTGCGCATGGTCTCGGCCGTGCTGGCGGGGCGGGCGCCCGGGGCGGAGGCGTCGGTGCGCAAGGCGCTGGCCGACGCCCACGGCCAGCACGTGATGGATCTGGGCCGGGATCTGGCTGGTCCGTTCGGGATGGTGATGGGGTCGGGGCCGGTCGGGGGTATGGGCGGCGCAGGCGTGGGGGGCGGCGGTGTGGGGGGCGCCGGTGTGGGTGTGGGTGGCTTGGGCGACTTGGGCGATCCGACCTGGTCCAGGGGGTTCCTCTTCTCGCCCGCCCTGACGGTGGGTGGGGGGACGGCCGAGGTGCAGCGCAACATCGTGGCGGAGCGGGTGCTGGGGCTGCCCCGGGATCCCTGAAGTCGGCGGCCGCAGCCTTCCCTGGTCCCGCTCTGCCGCCATCCGACTCCGCCCCGCCTCGGCCCGGCTCGAATCCACCACCACCCGACTCCGCCCGGCACGACTCCGCCCGGGATGACTCCGCCCGGGCACGACTCCACGGGGGTCCGAAGTCTGGATTTTCTCTGGATACGGCGCGAGTTGCACCGCCCGCCGCCGTTCTCATCGCAACGGGACCGCACTGTGGCGCGCCCGGGGGTGGGTAGAGGGCTCGCGAATGAGCCGAATCCAGACAGCGGGAGGTCCCATGCGGAAGGTGTTTCGATCCGGTGCGCTCGCACTGATCGGTCTGGCGGCCACGGTCGCCCCGGTGCTGACAGCGGCGGCAGGTCCACAGGCGGCCGGAGCGGCGACGCCACGAGCCGCCACGGCGGGAACGGCGGCTGCAGGAAGCTCGGCGGCAGGAACGTCGGCGCCACACCTCAAGCCGGGGCTGTACCACATGCCCATCGTCGGCAAGGTCACGCTGCCCGGTTTGGGCTCGTCCCTCGGTGGCGTGCGCCATGCCACGGCGGTGCAATCGTCGAACTGGTCGGGCTACGCCGACATCGACGACACCTTCAACTCCGTGGCCGCCAGCTGGACGGAGCCCAAGGCCAGTTGCTCATCGAGCAGCGGGGGCCTGAGCGGGTTGCTCGGCGGGCCGAGCACGGCGGGCGCCTTCTGGGTCGGCCTCGACGGCTACACCTCGACCAGCGTCGAGCAGCTGGGTACCGACTCGGACTGCGACGGCACCAGCCCCAGCTACTACGCCTGGTACGAGATGTACCCCAATCCTTCAGTGACGCTGCCCAACACGGTGCTGCCGGGTGACTCCATGACGGCCTGGACGTCGTGGAGCGGCTCGCAGTTCACGCTGAGCATCAAGGACAGCACCCAGGGCTGGACGTTCTCGCAGCCGGAGACGGGCAGCTTCTCCCGTTCGTCGGCCGAGGTCATCGCCGAGGCTCCGGAGGAGTGCACGACGCTCTTCTGCTCAGAGGTCCCCTTGACCAACTTCGGTCAGGTGTCCTTCACCGGGGCCAAGGTCATCAACGCCTCGGGCACGAGCGGCGGCCTCTCCGCCTTCGACGCCCAGCAGATCACCATGGCCGACAGCACCACTGGCACGGTCGAGGCCCAGCCGAGCGCCCTCTCCTCCGACGGTTCCTCGTTCACGGTGGCCTACAAGTCGTCGGGCGGTGGTGGGCTGAGCGGGCTTTCGTTGGACGGTCTCGGCCTCGGTCTGTAACAGGTCAGGTCGTCGCCGTTCGACCGGCTCGTTACGCGGCGAGCCCTGCCGGAGGGAGTCTGTTCATCTCCTCCCTCCGGCAGGCCCCGCGGTGACGCTCCACCATCCACAGTCCGGCTCGGACTCACAGCCCCCGACCCTCAGTCAGGCGAGCGTACCTCCCGAGATCAGCGGCTCGGGGCTCGCTGGGTGGGAGTCGGATCCTGTCCGGGGCCGTGTCCCCGTGTCCGGGTCCCGGACCGGTTCTTCAGGCCTCGAGCGGCCCCGCATTGGCGAAGCCCTGGCGCACCCCCTGGCCCGCCCGGGCGGTCAGCTCCTCGGGCTCGTAGAGCATGAGGTAGGCGTTGCGGGCGTGGTCCCGGGACCGGTTCTTGAAGACCATGGCCAGGGTGGCCGGGTCGTCTGACTCGTCCTCGTGCACGAACACCTCGAGGATCGGCGTGTTCGTCATGAGCTGGGCCGTCATGATCCCGGTGGACGCCTCGTGGGCGCACATCTTGTCCACCTTCTCCCGACCGGGCATGCCCAGGGCCACGACGATCCGGCAGCCCTCCTCCTCGATCAGCTTCTTGGCCTGCACCGCCAGGTCCTTGAACCCGGGCACCGTCCGGCGGACGGTGGTGAAGACGGTCCCGTATCCGGGGCAATGCGCCAGCTCATCGAGGGCGTCGCCCCCCATGTCGTAGCGAGCGAACATGGTGTCGACGACGCCGATGAGGTCCATGACCCATTTTCGCGCAATGGACCCCGTGTCCCGGCTGCGTCCAGAATCGGGGCTGTGAGCAGCGTGACTCCCGAGCCGTCCGGGGCCTCCCCGGCCCCCGCCCCATCCTCCGGCGCATCCCCCGACCTCGCAGCCCAGACCCCAGGCACGACCCCGTCCTCGACGGGCCGCACCTGGGTCGAGCGGGATGCCGCCGTCGTCTGGCACGGATTCACCCAGATGGCGGCCTACGCCGAGAATGCCCCGCTGGTCATCGAGCGGGCCGAGGGACGGGAGCTCGTCGACGCCGCGGGCAACCGCTACCTCGATGCGATCTCATCCCTCTGGGTCAACACGCTCGGCCACCACGTGCCCGAGCTCGACCGGGCCCTGGCCGAGCAGGCGGCCAAGGTCGCCCACACCACCATGCTGGGCAACGGGAACACCGTCGTGGTCGAGCTGGCCGAGGCCCTGGCCGCCGTCGTGCCTGTCGACGATCCCCACGTCCTCTTTGCCGGCGACGGAGCGGTCGCGGTGGAGCAGGCGCTCAAGATCGCCTTCCAGTACTGGGCCAACCGGGGCGAGACGGGGCGCACGGCCTTCCTCGCCCTCGGCGACGCCTACCACGGGGACACCATCGGCGCACTCTCGCTCGGTGACGGCGGCGTCTTCAGCGCGGTGTTCGAGCCGCTGTGTTTCCCGGTCGTGCGCACGCCCGGATACGCCGACCCCGGTTGGGCGGCAAAGGCGTGTGCCGCCATCGATGCCCACGCGGGCGAACTGGCCGCCGTCGTGCTCGAGCCCTTGGTGCAGGGGGCGGCGGGGATGTTGTGCGCGACGGCGTCCGACGTGGGTCAGGTGGGCGATGCGTGCCGCCGGGCCGGCGCGCTGCTCATCTGCGACGAAGTGGCGACGGGCTTCGGCCGGACCGGGACGCTCTTCGCCTCCGAGCAGTGCGACGTGCGGCCCGACCTGCTGTGCCTGGGCAAGGGGATCACCGGGGGCTACCTGGCCATGTCGGCCACGGTGGCTTCGGTCCGGGTCTTCGACGCCTTCCTCGGGTGTGACCTCGGGCCTCA
Source organism: uncultured Acidimicrobiaceae bacterium (assembly GCA_963840435.1). Lineage (GTDB taxonomy): Bacteria > Actinomycetota > Acidimicrobiia > Acidimicrobiales > RAAP-2 > Bog-473. The sequence continues at coordinate 846,214 of CAWIYY010000012.1, forward strand.
GACCTTCTACCACGGGCATTCCTACGGCGGGAATGCGCTGGCCGCCGCCGTGGCCCTCGAGCACCTGCGCCTGATGGACGAGTGGGACGTGCTGGGCAACGTGCGGGCGCGAGCCGACCAGCTGTCGGGCTTGCTGTCCGAGCGGATCGCCCTGCGCGACGAGGTGCTCGAAGTCCGTCAGCGCGGTCTCGATGGTGGGGGTCGAGCTGGCCCCGCCCGGCCCCGGCCTGCGCTGGGGCCGCCGGGTCTGCGCGGGCGCGGTCCAGCGCGGCGTCCTGCTGCGGCCGCTCGGCGACGTCGTCGTGCTCATGCCGCCGCTGACCACGACCGAGGGCGAGATCGTCCGCATCGTCGACGCTCTCGCCGGCGGCCTCGACGACCTCGCCATCCCCACCACCACGACCAGCACCGCCGCCACCTCCACCACCACAACCCGACCACCTCTTCGACCGGCCCGACCATGACCTGGCCCGATCGCATCCGCGGGCAGCTGGCCCAGGTCGTCGCCGAGGACCGCTGGCGAGCCCCCAAGGAGTTCGACGCCCGCGGCCCGACCGGCGTCCTCGAGGGTCACGCCGTGGTGTCTTTCGCCTCCAACGATTACCTCGGCCTGAGCGCGCACCCCGAGGTCGTCCGTGCCGCCCACGACGCCCTCGATCGCTGGGGCGCCGGCGCCGGCGCCTCCCGGTTGGTCACGGGCTCGCGGCCCATCCACAGCGAGCTCGAGCTCGAGCTGGCGGATTGGAAGGGCACCGAAGCCGCGGTCTGCTTTCCCACCGGCTTCGCGGCGAACCTCGGCACGTTGTGTGCCCTTGGCGGCCAGGGCGTGCGCGTGCTCTCCGACGAGCTGAACCACGCCAGCATCATCGACGGCTGCCGGCTCTCCCGCTCCGAACTCACCGTCTACCGCCACGCCGACATGGACCACCTCGAGGAGCTGCTGACCGAGCGTCGGCGCGCGCGGACGCCCGCCACCGGCACCCCCGATGCCGCCGGAAACGCCGACGAACCCCTGCCGACGATCGTGGTCACCGATTCCGTGTTTTCCATGGACGGCGACGCCGCCCCGCTCGAGCACCTCCTTTCCTTGTGCGCGCGCCACGATGCGCTGCTCGTCATCGACGAAGCTCACGCCGTCCTCGGCCCCCACCTCCCCCCGGCAACCAGGGATGGCGGAGAGGCGAAGGGAAGCAGGGACCGGGCCGGCGTTGCGTCTGTCGGGACGCATGGGGGAACGGTCGTGCGCGTCGGCACGATGTCAAAAACGCTCGGCGCCCTCGGCGGTTTCGTCGCCGCCAGCCGAGACGTCGTCGACCTCCTGGTCAACCGGGCCCGGACCTACATCTTCTCGACTGCGCTGCCCCCGGCCGATGCCGCCGCCGCCCTCGCCGCGCTCCGCATCCTGCGCTCGGACGAAGGTGCTGCCCTGACGGGACGCCTCGCCGACCTGATCGACCGTCTGGCGGAGGCCGGCATCGTGCTGCCGGACCATCCCAGCCCGATCGTGCCGGTGATCCTCGGAACCGAGCAGGCCGCGCTCGACGCCTCGTCGACGCTGCTCCAGGCCGGCCTCTGGGTCCCAGCCATCCGTCCGCCCACGGTGGCGGTAGGCACCAGCCGGCTCCGGGTCACGTTGTCGGCCGCGCACTCGGACACCGACGTCGACCGGTTGCTCAGGGCGCTGTCCGCTCTTCCGACTACCTCCTTCTCGCCTGCACCCGCCGGCGTCCGCTGATCGGCGTGGCTCGTCCGCGCCGTGTCGTTGCCGTCGTCGGTACCGGTACCGATGTGGGCAAGACGTGGGTCAGTGCGCACCTTCTCATGGGGTTGCGCGCGGCCGATCTCTCCGTGTCGGCCCGCAAACCCGCCCAGTCCTACGAGCCGGATGACGATCCCGCTGGTTTCGATGCGACGATCCTGGGCGACGCCACGGGGGAAGCACCCGACATCGTGTGCGCGCCACATCGTTGGTATGAGAGGGCCTTGGCGCCTCCGATGGCAGCGGAGGCTCTGGGCCGGCCCTGGTTCACCATTGGCAACCTGGTGGACGAGTTGGTCTGGCGCGGAGGGGACATCGGTCTCGTCGAAACGGCGGGTGGGCTGCGCTCGCCACTCGCTGCGGACGGCGACTGCCTTGCCTTTTGCCGGGCCATCTCGCCCGACGTCGCCTTGGTGGTCGCGGACGCTGAACTGGGAACGATCAACTCGGTCCGTCTGACGGTGGATGCCCTGGCTCCGCAGGAGGTGCCGGTCATCGTGGTGCTGAATCGCTTCGAGCCAGACCGCGATCTGCACGTCAGGAATCTGGATTGGTTGCGTGATCGGGACGAGTTTGCCGTTGTCTTCGTGCCGAGCGAAATGGATCGACTGGTCCATCTCATCGGGGGTTGAACGAGGGAAAACTCCTCAGATCGAGTCTTTGGGCTCAGGGCTCCGGTCTGGGCCCTAGGTCCTTAGTCCGTGGTTCCCGTTCCGTTCCGTCCTCGTTCCGAATCCTGGGTTCACTGCGAAAGGCGAATCGCCTCGGCGACGATGCAGGCGAACGCCTCGGGCGCTTCGATCGGCACATAGTGCCCGACACCCGGGACCTCTCGGAAGCGTCCCTGGTGCAGCCGGTCTGCCGAGGATCGAGCACGGTCGGGCCTCAGATCGTGCGCACCAGATATCACCCACACGGGTCCCTGCCAATTGTCGAGAAAGGCATCGCGATCCGGGCGACCGTGGAACGCTCGAACCCCGTTGGCCAAAGCCGCAGAACCCTGCGCGACCGCGACGCCGTGAGCGAAACGCACGATTGCGTTGTCGATTCCCGGACCGAACAGAGGCCCCCAATAGCGCTCCCACGCCGCCTCGACACCCGCATCATCGAGGAGTTGGAGAGCTTCGTCTCGCAGCGCTGGGTCTGGATCATGACCCGCCTTTGCGCCACTCAGCACGAGGGCCGACACCTTGTCGGGAGCCAGGAGCGCCATCTCGATCGCGCACGAGCCCCCAACCGAGTTGCCGACGAGCGTCATCGGTCCATCGCCTGCCAGGTCGAGGACGGCGCGGGCCCACTCCCTGATGTCATCTCCCAACACGTAGAGGTTCGGGGAGATGCAGTCCTCTGCCAGGCGGGTGACGTGGTCGGACCAGATTGATGCGTCGAGAGGCAATGGATGGAGCAGCACGAGCTTCACCTCTCAAGACTCGCACGGCCGTCGTACGACGCGACGATCTCCCCATCGGTATGCGGGACTATGTCCGTCAATCCGGAACGATGTCCCCCCGAGAAGAGTCCGGCGGGGAAACGGGGTCGGCTCTCAAAAATTTCCTCTCGCAAACCCTCTCTCGAAAAAATCTCAGAAACGCGCACAACCGAGTGCACACGACGAGGCGAAGCCGCGACCGTTTTTTCATATGAGGAGTGACGACTCGGCCGGTGCGCCCGCCGTCGATGGGCGGGCCATGCGGCGCCGGCCGCCGTGCCGGGACTTCGGGCGGGATGCCCGTTCGAGGGAGTTGGCGGCGCAGCTGCGGGCTCGGGCGGACCAGATCTCGGCGTTGCTCCGTGAGCAGCTGGCCGACATCGCCGAGTTCGACCGGGCTCAGGCGTGGCGGGGCGACGGTGCGGGCTCGATGGCCGTGTGGGTCACCGATCAGTGCGGGGTGTCGGCGTCGACGGCGAGGCTGTGGGTGAGGGCGGCGGCGGATCTTGCTGAGCTGCCCGCCCTGTCGGAGAGCTTGGCCTCGGGCGAGATGTCGCTCGACAAGGTGGCCCCGCTGGCCGAGGTGGCATCGCCCGACACCGAGGCCGAGATCCGGTCGGCCGCGGCTCACTGGACGGTCAAGCAGGCCCGAGATCTGGCCGAGTGGCACAAGGCGACAGAGGAGGCCTTGGCTCGCTCCGCCGAGAGGGAGTTCGAGCACCGAACCCTTCGATTCAACGACGCCCGGCGGACGATGTGGGTGGCGTTCACCCGGGACGAGTACGCGATGGCCAAGTCGGCCCTCGTCGGACGGGTCTCCGCGGACGATGTCAAGGCTCGGAGTGGGTCGTCGGGGCCGAGCGGGGAGACCAGTGGCGCGTACGTGCCGTACGACCAGAGGCTCTACGACATCCTGATCGAGCTGTTCCAGGGGGCGGCGGTGGCGGGGGGTGGTGCGGGGCGCTCATCCGGTGACGCTGCGGGGGCCCCCGGCCGCAGCCGCGTCCTGCGCCCTCGGCTCGTGCTCCATGCGCCCCTCAGTCTGCTGATGGGGATCGACAGCGGGGTGGCGGAGCTCGAGGGCGTCGGGCCGGTGGCGGCGGAGGTGGCTCGCCGACTGGCCTGTGATGCCCGGGTGACCCTCTCGGTCGAGGGTCCCGATGGATCCATCCTCGACCAGGGGCGGGCTCGTCGGGAACCGACGATGGCGCAGCGGATCGAGATCGCTTTGCGGGACAAGGGGTGCCGCGTTCCGGGCTGCCCCTATTGCGAGTTCACCAACATCCATCACATGAACCATTGGACGAACGGCGGCCTGACGAATCTGGACAACCTCATCACGTTGTGCTCGCGCCATCACAATGCTGTGCACGAGCTCGGCTGGTCGATGCATGGTGACGCGAATGGAGAGGTGACGTTCGTCACTCCGACGGGCCAGACGATGATCTCGGTGCCGTCGCCGACGTGGCGGCTTCAGCGGCAGGATCAGAGACGTGATCGGTCGAGGCCACCGGCGAAAGGTGAGGAGCGTCGGACCGGGTCCGGGAAGGTGGAGGGGCGTGGGTCGGGACCGGCGGGCGGTGCTGCTGGTTCTGGAGAGGCCGGGAGGGTTTTGCGGCGTTGAGCTGAGGCCGGCGGATGGGTGGGTGGTTGGTTTTGGTTGGCCGGTCAGTCGGTGAGTCGGTGAGTCGGTGAGGCGCGTGGTCAGGCTGATCGAAGTTCGGCGTGGTCGCGGCAGCGCGCAATCCAGCCGGTGGGGGTGACGGTGACCGTCATGCGCCGGCCGCAGTCGGGGCAGAAGCGCGGCGGGTCGAGGTCGCGTCCGCATCCGGAGCACTCCGCGGTGGCTCGGCCGCAGCCTGTGCAGTGAGTGGGTGGCATCGCCGGGCTTGGGCTTGGGCTTGGGCTTGGGCTTGGGGTCGGGCTCGAGATTGGGCTTGGACTCGGACTCTGATTCGGTGTCTCGGGGATTCAGATGGCCGCGCTCAAAGCGCCGATGGGCATGCGCAGATCCTCGAGCATCTGGAGGTCTTCGTCGGCTGAGCGTCCGAGCGTCGTGAGGTAATTGCCCACGATGAGCGCGTTGATGCCGGCGGTCATCCCCATGGCCTGGAGGTCGCGCAGCGTGACCTCGCGCCCGCCGGCATAGCGGAGGATCACGGAGGGCAGGGCGAGGCGGAACAGCGCGATCCAGCGGACCGCCTCCCATGGACCAAGGATGGGCCGCTCGCCGAGGGGCGTGCCGGGGCGGGGATTGAGGAAGTTGAGAGGGACCTCGGTTGGCTCGAGCTCCTGGAGCTGGCTGAGGAGCTCGACGCGCTGGGCGTCCGACTCGCCCATGTTGATGAGGGCGCCGCAGCAGAGCTCCATCCCGAACCGCTTGACCAGGCGGCAGGTGTCGGCCCGCTCGTCCCAGGTGTGGGTGGTGACGATCTCGGGGAAATAGGACCGCGCCGTCTCGACGTTGTGGTTGTAGCGGTGCACGCCGCCCTCGGCCAAACGGCGGGCCTGCTCCTCGCTGAGGATGCCGGCGCTGATGGCGACGTTGAGTCCGGTCTCGTCCTGGATGAGCGGGACGAGGTCGAGGATCCGCTGCATGGTGCGCTCGTCGGGTCCGCGCACCGCAAGCACGATGCAGAACTCGGAGGCACCGAGCGCCGCCGTCTCGCGGGCGGCGGCGAGGACCTCGTCCTGGTCGAGGAACGGTGTGGCCTTCACCGGGGTCTCGAAGCGGGACGACTGCGAGCAGAAGTGGCAGTCCTCGGGGCAGCCGCCGGTCTTGGCGGAGAGGATGCCTTCGATCTCGACCTCCGGACCGCACCAGGTGAGGCGAACCTGATGGGCCAGGGCGGCCAGGTTCATCACGGCGCCGTCGGGTAGCGCAGCGAGGGCGGCGAGCTCATCGGCGCTGAGCAGGCGGCGCTCGTCGAGGAGTGCCTTTTCGGCTCCGGCGATCACCGCTCTGTCCGCCGGGCTCAGGGCGATCTGGGGAAGGGGCGGTGAGCTGCCCGAAATTATCTGGCCGAATTATTGGCCGGATTGGTGCCCGGATGGTTGGACGGTTGGCCGGCCTCGGAGTTGGCGTCCTGGCTGCGCTGTTGGCCGGCGTTTCCCGACGATCGGAAGGAGACGGAGCTCGTGGTGGTCACGGGGCCCAAGGTAGTGGCAGGGTGAGGATCCCCGGTAGCCGAGCCACGGGCGCCGGGGAGAGGGAGAAGAGCGCATGGCCTGGGATTTCTCGACCGAGCCCGAGTTCGAGGCGAAGTTGGCGTGGATGCGCGGATTCGTACGGGAGGAGGTGTTCCCGCTCGAGACGCTGGATCTGACCTTTGACCAGGTGCGTGAGGTGATCTTGCCGATGCAGGAGCGAGTCAAGGCCGAGGGTCTGTGGGCGGCGCACTTGCCACCGTCGTTGGGCGGCATGGGGTTCGGCCAGGTGCGCCTGGGCCTGATGCACGAGATCCTCGGCCAGTCCCCGCTGGCGCCGGTGGTTTTCGGCAACAACGCCCCGGATTCGGGGAATGCGGAGTTGTTGGCGGTGGGGATCGAGGAGACGGGCGATGAGGAGATGCGACGGAAGTGGTTGCTCCCCCTCTTGGATGGGTCGCTGCGCTCCGCCTTTTCCATGACCGAGCCCAATACGGCCGGATCAGATCCGACGCTTCTGTCGACGACCGCGGTGCGCGACGGCGACGAGTGGGTGATCAACGGGCACAAGTGGTTCACGTCGAACGGATCCGTGGCGGACTTTCTGATCGTGATGGCGGTGACCAATCCAGACGTCCATCCGTACTCGGGGTCGTCGATGATCATCGTGCCGGTGTCGACGCCCGGGGTGGACATCGTGCGGGATGTGGCCACGATGGAGGATCCGGAGACTCCCTTCGGTCGGTTCGGGAATCACGCCGAGATCCGCTACGTCGACGTGCGGGTGCCGGCCGGGAATCTGATCGGGCGGGAGGGATCAGGTTTCGTCCTGGCCCAGAAGCGGTTGGGACCTGGCCGTATCCACCACTGCATGCGCTGGCTCGGCCAATCCCGGCGGGCCTTCGACATGCTGTGCGAGCGGGCGGTGTCGCGCTACGCGCACGGGTCCATGCTGGCCGAGAAGCAGACCATCCAGAACTGGGTGGCCGATTCGATGGCCGAGATGCAGGCAGCCCGTCTGATGACGCTCCAGGCGGCCTGGAAGATGGACCAGGAGGGGGCGCCGGCGGCCCGGGTGGAGATCGCCATGATCAAGTACTTCGGGGCGAAGGTGCTCTACGACGTGATCGACCGCGCCATCCAGGTGCACGGTTCGCTCGGGTACTCGTGTGACCTTCCGCTCGAGTCGATGTACCGGGCGGCCCGAGCGGCCCGCATCTACGACGGTCCCGACGAGGTGCACCGCCAGACGGTGGCCCGGCAGGTGCTGAAGGGGTACACGGCGCACGAGGTGCCCTCTGAGCACATCCCGACCCGGCGGGTCGAGGCACAGCGCCGGTTTGCCGATCTGTTGGAGGACCTGACGATCGACGCCTGAACGCCGCGTTGTGCGACGCCGGAGTGACGCCGGAGTGACGCCTGTCGGCCCGGTGCCGACTCGTGCGCTGGCGCTGATCAGGCGCTGGCGCTGATCAGGCGCTGGCGCTATTCGTCGTCGAAGGAGACCGCCTCGACGTTGTTCCCGTCAGGATCCCTGACGAAGGCGGCGAAATAGGTCGGGTGGTATTCGGGCCAGAGTTTGGGCTCGTGGAGGATCTCGGCGCCGATGGCCGATGCGGCCTCGAAGAATCCATGGACTGCCTCCCGGTCGGCGGCCCGGAAGGCGATGTGGGTCTCGCGGAAGCCGTCGCCGGCCTGCTGCCTGCCTATCCAGAACGTCGCGGCCGGGGGGAGGCCGTAACCGATGGCCGCTTCGCCGTCCTGCATGATCCGTTCTCCTCCGAGAGGGGCGAGCACAGCGTCGTAGAAGGCGGCGCTCGCCTCGAATGCGGCGCACTGGATGGACACGTGGGCGAGCATGGCGAGATTCTGGCAGCGCCGAGTCGTCCCGGCGCAGTCTGTCGGGTCCGAGCGCCGTAATGTCTCGTCCGTGCCTCTCGGGATACTCGCTGAAACGGGGCTGTCGCCGTCGCTCGCCACGTTCGATTGGTCGACTTTTGCCACGTTGGCCACCGCGGTCGGGACACTCGTCCTCGCTGTCGCGACGTTTGCCGCCGTTCGGTCGGCCAACAGGGCGGCCCGGGTATCGGAGGCCGCCTACCACGCGAACCTGCGCCCGGTCTTGGTGACCTCCCGGCTCGAAGACCCGATGCAGAAGATCCGCTGGATGGACGATCACTGGGCTCGCCTCGACGGCGGACAGGCCTACGTCGACCTGGTCGACGGATCGATCTACCTGGCCATATCGGTACGGAACGTCGGGTCCGGCATCGCTGTTCCCATCGGTTGGTTTGTGAGTACGCAGGTCGCGAGCCCCCAGGTGCCGCACGGCGATCCGAACTTGTTTCGGCTCCAGACCCGGGATCTCTACGTCGCTCCCAACGACGCGGGGTTCTGGCAGGCCGCGATCCGGGAGTCGAACGACCCGGATTACGGATGGCTGAGCAAGGGGATCACCGAGGCAACGGCCTTCACGATTGAGTTGCTCTACGGCGACAACGAGGGGGGTCAGCGGACCGTCAGCCGGTTCGGGATGATCCCGCGGCGAGTGGGGGAGGAAACCCGCTGGTATCCGTCGGTGGCCCGCCACTGGAACCTGGACCGGCCAGATCCTCGGTAGGGGGGTACGGTTCGATTCGAGGGCCCCGATGTCGTCGCTAACTGACGACTGACTGACCGGGCGTCGCTCTTAGTCGCCTATCTCCAACTCGGGGCGGAGTCCACGGAGCATGGTTTTGCATGCACGGTCGAATCCAGAGTCCTCGTCCTCGATCATGCCGATGCCGAGCAGCTCGAGTGAGACCCATCCGTGGATGGATGACCAAATGAGTTGCGCCGTCTCCGTCAACGGACCTTCAGCGATGACGCCGGCCATCACGGCGCGCTGCACGACGGCCACCAGGCTGTCGAAGGCCCGACCCGCTACTTCGAGAGCAGCATCGCTGGGCTCGTAGCCCGGGAGCGTGCGCAGAAACATCAGCTGGTACACCATCGGGTGCGCCTTGGCGAGGGCCCGGTAGCGACGGCCGGCCTCGCGCAGCGCCTCGTACGGATCCAGGATCTCTGCGATGGTCGTCAACGCCTCACGCAGGCGTTCGAAGCCCTGGATGAAGAGGGCTTCGATGATCCCGTTCTTCGACTCGAAGTGGTTGTAGACGCCCATGGGGGCCACCCCGGCGGCGGCGGCGATCCGCCGGACGGAGAGCGCCTCGGGCCCCTCGGTCTCGAGGATCTCCCCTGCGGCGGCGAGGAGCACCTCGACCATGTCCGCACTCGGGGTCCTGCTCCTGGTTGGGCGGCTTTCCGTCACGAGACCTAGCGTACTAAAGAACGCCGTGCTATAACAATGGCACAGCGTTCTATTAACTCATGGAGGACCCGCCATGAAGCCTGGATCTGAACTCGAGACCGTCCCGACCACGGATGGGACCGCAGCCAGCGCCCGGATGGATGCGCGCCGCTGGATAGTGCTCCCCGTCCTCTGCCTCTCGGTGTTCCTGGTGGTGGTCGACAACACCATCGTCAACGTGGCTCTGCCCACGCTCAACCGCCAGCTCGGCGCGTCCATCACGTCGCTGCAGTGGATCGTTGATGCCTACAGCCTGGCCTTCGCCGGACTCCTCCTGGCTGGGGGCGGCATCGGAGACCGGCTGGGGCGCAAGGGCACGATGCAGGTCGGCCTCGTGTTCTTCGGGCTGTTTTCAGCGGCGGCCGCGGCGTCGCACTCCACCGGAACACTGATCACGGCACGGGCGCTCATGGGCGTGGCGGCCGCCTTCATCTTCCCGGCCAGCCTGGCCATCCTCACGAGCATCTTCCCGGATCCATCCGAGCGGCAGAAGGCGCTGGGCATCTGGGGCGCAACGTCGGGCATCGCGGTGGCCTTCGGACCGGTCGTCGGCGGGGCGCTGCTCGAGCACTTCTGGTACGGATCGATCTTCCTCGTCAACGTGCCGATCGTCGTGGTCACGTTCATAGCCGGTCAGGCGCTGATCCCCAAGATCCCCAAGGTGGCGTCCCATTCCTTCGACGTGCGAGGCGTGCTTCTCTCGACGGCCGGAGTGACCAGCCTGGTCCTGGCCATTATCGAGGGCCCGCAATGGGGCTGGACCTCCGCCGGGACCCTGGTCTGCTTCACCCTGGCAGCCGTGCTGTTGGGCACCTTCACCGTGTTGGAACTGCGCACCGAGGGCCCGCTGCTCGATGTCCGTGTCTTCCGCATCCCTCGCTTCACCGGGGGCGCACTCTCCCTCTCGGTGGCCTTCTTCTGCCTCTTCGGCTTCATCTTCCTCATCACGCAGTACTTCCAGTTCGTGAAGGGCTACTCGACCCTGTCGGCGGGCGTGCACACGCTGCCCTTCGCCATCGTTGCCGCCATTGCCACGCCGCTGGCCGCCATTCTCGCCCTGAAGATCGGGACCAGGGTCGTCGTGGCTGCCGGTTTGGTGCTCATGGGCGGTGGACTCGTGGTGGCCGCCTTCAACTCCGAGGCGAACACGACCTACTTCGGGCCACTGATCATCTCCATGGTGCTTCTGGCCCTGGGACTCTCCTCCATCACCGCACCGACGACCGAAGCAGTGATGGGCTCGGTGCCTGACGACCAACGAGGCGCCGCTGCCGGCGTCAACAACACCACCCGCGAGCTTGGGGGGACCCTCGGCGTGGCCGTCTTCGGCTCTATCTTCGCCTCGGCCTACGCGCCCCGGATCATCAGTGCCTTCCGCACCCTGCCGATCCCGGCCGGTCCCAAGACAGAGGCACACCAGTCCATGGCCGCCGCCCTCGCTGTGGTGAAGCGGGCGCCGCACTCCGTGCAGCCGTACCTCCAGCGGGTGGCGTTCGATGCATTCCACAGCGGGCTGTATGTGGCCTGCATGGCCGGTGCCGTGGTGGCGGTGCTCGGTGCCGTGGCTGCCTGGATACTGCTGCCCGGTCGCAACGCCCCGACAGACCTACCCGGATCGGCGGGCAACGTCGACGAACGGAGCGACGCCGCGGAGGATCCCCAGATCGAGGGCTGTCCCAACGACCTTGCCCCGCTACCCGCCTGAGCGGAGGCCGAGACCGGCGGGCGGCTAGGTCGAAGCCACCAGAGGGATTACCTGAATACGACGGACGCCTGCCGCACGCCGGCAATCACCGGGCTGGCGGTCCGCTCGACCGGCCCGGTGACCTCTACGGATTCGAATCGGTTGACCAGATCCTCCAGCACGACGCGGGCCTCGAGCCGGGCTAGCGCCGCACCCAGGCAGAAGTGGGGCCCAAAACCGAAACTCACATGCGGATTGGGGTGACGATCGATGCGCAGCTCGCCGGCGTCGGGCCCGAACACCCCTTCGTCACGATTGGCTGAGGCGTACACCAACAAAACCGGGTCGCCCGCAGCCACCTCGACTCCACGGATGGTGGTGGGGACCGTCGCCGTCCGCATGAACGAGATCACAGGCGTGGTCCAACGCAGCAACTCCTCGACGGCACTGGGGATGGACGCGCGGTCGGCCCGCAACGCCGCCCACTGATCCGGCCGCTCGGCCAGCGCCACCAGCCCACCGGAGATCAGGTTCCTGGTCGTCTCGTTCCCCGCCACCAGCAGCTGGATCAGGAACATGGCCAGTTCCGCCTCGCTCAGCTCCTCGCCGCCGCCGCCGCCGCCATCACCGCTGCTGCCATTCTCTGGATGGGATCCAACAGTCGCCAACACGGATACAAGATCGTCCGCCGGCGAACGCCGCCGCTCCTCGGCCACCCCGATCAGGTACTCCCACATCTCCACCTGCAACGCCGCCCGCTGCTCCTCGGTCTGCTCGGTCTCGCCCGGGATCACCGCCTCGGACCACTCGAAGAATCGGGGCCACTGCGAACCATCCACCCCGAGCAGCTCACAGATCACGAGGAGTGGGAACGGGATGGACAGTTCCTGCACGACGTCGAAGGCCACGCCCGCCTCGATCCGCTCCAGCAACCCCGCAGCCTTCGCCGTCACACCGGCTTCCATCAGCCGCACCATCGACGGCTTGAACCCGGGCTGGACGAGACGCCGGTAGCGGGTGTGCTGCGGCGGGTCGGTGTGCATCATGGTGGGCGGGTTGTCGTAGGTCGACCCGATCTCGTCGACGAGGATGCCCCGCGACGAGGAAAAGCCGATGGGGTCGGCCCCGATCGACGACACCTCGGGGTGGGTCATGACGGCCCAGAAGCCGCCGCCCTCCCGGTCGACCCAGCACACGGGCGCCGTGCGTCGTAGTTCGGCATAGAGCTCGAATGGATCGCCGCCCGAATACAGCCTCGGGTCGAGGAGGCGGCCTGCATCGGTCCCCGCCCCCGCTCTCGGCCCCGTCCCCGTGGTCGTTTCGTTTGATGTCATCTGGCAGCCGTCATCGGATCAACTGACGCGGATCAGACGATGAGACCGTTGGGCCGAGGGTCGCCCTGGGCCTCGAGCATTGCGAAGTACGCGGCCAAGGTGCTCGGCCCGTCCGAGACGTACTCCACCGATCCGTCCTCGGCCAAGTTCAACAGCGCACCCTCGATGATGAAGCACACGTCGGTGTCCATCGTGTTGTCCTCGGGCACGTGCAATGTGTGTACCGAGTTGGCAGGCTCGAAGAGGTAGGAACCCGGTGTGACGTAGAAGTCGTATTCGAGGTAGTGCCAGCGGCCGGCCGAGGTGAAGGCGTCGACCGATCCCGTGTGGCGGTGCTTCTGCAGCTGCACCCCCGGCTTGAAGCGGTTGAGGATGACCCACGTGCCGCGCTGGGTGTCGAAGCGCACGACTTTGAGGAGGACGCCCGTGCCGGTGTCGGCCCAGGCCGCGTCCTCCTCGCCGACGACACGGACGAGGTCGCTCGGATTGACGGGGGTGTCGATCGACATGGCTGCTGCTTCCTCTCGTGCTGAACGGTGAATTTCTGGATGGGGCTGGTCGCTGGCTGGTGGCCGGTGGCCGGTGGCCGGTGGATGTTGGTGGATTGGTGGATTGGTGGATTGGATTTGGCTCTATTGGATCAGGTTTGGATCAGCTCGGCAGGGGGGCGAGCGTGTCGACGTCGAGGGCGGCCTCGAGGGCGGCGGCCGTGCGGAGGACGACCAGGTCGGCGTGCTGGGGCCCCACGAGCTGGAGGCCGATGGGCAGGCCCTCGCTGTTCTTGCCCACGCAGACCGTGGCGGCGGGGGAGCGGGTCATGTTGAACGGGTACGTGAACTGCACCCAGTTCACCGTCGTCTCCCCGTTGACTGAGCTGGTCATCTCGCCGGCGAAGGGCGCCACGGCCGAACAGGTGGGGGTGACCAGGATGCGGGCCGTGTGGAACAGCTCCACCAGGCGCAGGTTCATGAAATGGAAGCGGTCCATCGCCCGCAACAGCTCGACGGCGCTGGTGGACTCGGCCAGCGCGAGCAGGTGGCGCAGGATGGGGTCGACCTCCTCCCAGCGCGGGTGGTCCATGTACTCCTGGAGGGCGCGCAAGGTGCAGGCCCCCGTCATGATGAGGAAATCCCCGACGGGGTCAGCTTCAAAAACGGAGTCCAGCACGGTGACCTCGGCTCCCATGGAGGCCATCAGCTCGACCGCCTTGTCGCACGCCGCCCGCACCTCGCTGTCGACCGTGGCGTAGCCGAGGGTGGGGGCGTAGGCGACCTGGACCGGCACGTGGGGGTCCTCGAGGGCAGCCAGCCACGAGGCCTCGGGGCGGGGCAGGCTGCGCAGGTCGGTCGGGTCGGGGCCGACGCTGACGTCGAGGGCGAGGGTCACGTCGGCGATGCGCTGGCCCATGGGGCCGTTGGTCGAGAGGTCGATCCAGCCGGGCGGGGTGGGGCCGCCGGCCGGGACGCGTCCGAGGGACGGCTTCATCCCCGAGAGGCCGCAGCAGGCGCTCGGGATGCGGATGGAGCCGCCGCCGTCGGATCCTGTGGCCAGGGGGACCATGCCGGCCGCCAGTGCCGCCGCCGCTCCGCCGGACGAGCCGCCCGCCCCTCTCGATGTGTCGAACGGGTTCAGGGTGGGGCCGAAGATGTGGTTGGTCGTGTTTCCCATCCAGCCGAACTCGGGTGTGTTCGTCTTGCCGACCACGATGCAGCCCGCCGCCCTGAGCCGGGCCACGGATGGGGCGTCGGTCGTGGCCGGGGGGTCGTCCTGGTGGAGGGCCGATCCGTGGGTCGTCGTGTAGCCGATCGCATCCTGGAGGTCCTTGACGCCGATCGGGACGCCGGCGAGTGCTCCGGGGTCGGCGCCGGCGGCGATGCGGTCGTCGAGGGCGGTGGCGTCGGCGAGGGCCCTCTCCCCATCCACGGCCACGAAGGCGTTGTAGGTGGGGTTGTATCTCTGGATCCCATCCAGGGCTTTCTGGGTCAGCTCCCTGGCCGAGACCTGCTTGGACCGCACGGCCCGGGCGATGTCGGCCAGTGGGGTGGTCCGAAAGTCGATGTCCACGCTGGTCACGTCTTGATCCCTCCGCTGGCGGTCGCCCCTGTCGGAGCCGGTTTGCTCTTGATCCTCTGTCGGGACCCGTGGTCGGGCCAAGGGGCCTCCGCCCGGTGTCAGTGTTGCTCAGTGGCCGTGTTGCTGTCCGATGACGTCACAGGCCTGCGGTTCGGGCGGCTCGGCGGCCCGGCGGTTTCGGGGCGGCTCGGCGGCCCGGCGGCTTGGCGGCTGAGCGGTTCGAGGGCCCGGACCGGTGCTGCTCAGCCCGCTCGCCCTATCCGGCGGAGGGCGACAACCCCGCCACCGCATCGGCCAGCTCGATCCCGACCGGGATGATCATCGGAGCCGGCACGGTGATCCCGTTGTCCACGTAGCGCTGGACGTGCGCCCGGCATTCGTCCACGGATCCATGGACGATGAGCTCGTCCACCACCGAATCCGGGATGGCTGCGAGCGCCCCCTTGCGATCGCCCGCCGCCCAGGCGTCCCACATGGGCTGGAGTGCGGGGCCCCGTCCGAGCCAGCGGTGGAACTCGGCGTACGCCTCGACGTTCAGGTAGGCCGTAATCATGCGGCGCCCGATGTTGCGGGCCATCTCCGCGTCCTCGCAGACGATGACGAAGATGCGGGCCACGATCTCGCGGGGCTCTCCTTCCGCTGCCTTGTCGACCTCGGCCACCGACATGGCCACATCCTCGGCGCTCAGCCAATTCAAGATGGCGCCGTCCGCTTCACGCCCGGCCAGGTGCAGCATCCCGGGGCGCAAGGCGGCCAAGTAGATGGGTGGCAGTTGCTCGGGGATACGGGACAGACGGAAACCCTTGACGCGGAAGGTGTCGTAGTCCTGCGTGACCTTCTCGCCGGTGAAGGCCAGACGCAGGAAGCGCAGGCTGTCGCGCACTCGCTTGTACTGGTTCTCGAAGAGGAGACCGTTCCAATTGGCGACGATCACCTGAGAGGAGGCGCCCAGACCGACGAAGAAACGACCAGGTGCGGCGTCGGCCATGGCGGCCAGGCTCTGTGCCAGCAGCGCCGGCCCTCGGGTGTAGGCCGGGGTGATGGCCACGCCCAGGTTCAAGGTGGGCTCCCACGCCGCCGCCAGGGCAAGGGGCGTGAAGCCATCGGCCCCGTCGACCTCCGCGGACCAGATGTCGGTGTATCCGAGCTCGCGCAGGCGGGCGAACCACTCTCTGTGCTCGTGCAGGGGGATCCCGTCGAAGGGGATGGTGATGCCGGGCCGGGCCGGTGGCGTGCCGGGAGTCGGGCTCATCGTCAGGCCTCCATGCGTTGCTGGGCCGATGCGTCGCCGCCGCCGCCGTCGCCGTCGCTGCTGCTGCTGCTGCTGCTGCCGCCGTCGCCGCCGCCGGCGCTGCCCACGTCTTTGGCCGCCACGCCGGATCCATTCTGCACGCCATCTGCGCCGGCACTCGCGGCGGCGGCCGCCGCAGCCGCCACCGGATCGGGCTGGTACTCCGCGTCGTCGATCACCAGGGCCAGCTCGGTCTCCTCGACCTCCGCCTCGTGCGAGGGGACCAAAACGCCCCAGCGCCGCATGCCCTGCTCCATGCGCCGGATCACGGTCTCAATCACCTGCACTCGTCCATACCGCTTGTTCTCAGCCGAGATCACGTCCCAGTGCGCCAGCGGGCCACAGGTCAGGCGCAGCATGTCGGACACCGCCGCCTCGTATTCGCCCCGCTTCTCACGGTTGCGCCAGTCCTCGTCGGTCAGCTTCCAGGACTTGAGCGGATCGTCCCTCCGGCGCACGAACCGCCGCAGCTGTTCCTCGTGCGACATGTGCATCCACAGCTTGATAACGATCATTCCCTCTTCGGCCAACGTGTGCTCGAAGTCGTTGATCTCCTGATACGCACGCCGCCACTGCACCTCGGTGGCCAGACTCTCCACCCGCTCCACCAGCACCCGGCCGTACCAGGAGCGGTCGAAGATGGTCATGCCGCCCCATCCCGGAAGCGGCGGCCAGAAACGCCAGAGGAAGTGGTGCCGCAACTCGTCGGGCGTCGGCGCGGCGAACGGGGCGATGTGCACATGGCGGGGGTCGAGCGGCTCGACCAGCCGCTTGATGGCGCCACCCTTGCCGGCCGCGTCCCAGCCCTCGAACACGATGCAGACCGGCGGTCCGAGTATGCCTTCGTTGAGCTGACCGCCGTTGATCAACCTCAGGTGCAACAGGCGGCGTTGCGCTCTGCCGAGCCGCTTAGCCTCCTCGTCTTTGGACATGCGTAGCGTGAGGTCGGCATCCTCGAGGCGGGCATAGTCCCGACTGCCGACGGCACCTCCATGCGCGCTGTCGTGGCGACTCTCCTGGTCGCTGTCCTCAAGGTGGCCCTGGTCATCGTGGCCGTCGCCGTCGTGGTCGCCCTCGTGATGGTCGCCCTCGTGATGGTCGCTGTCGTGGTGGTCACCGCCGTGCCCACCGTGATCGCGCTTGCTCACGTCGTCTGTTGTAGCCGATCCGCCGCGCCGACGCTGACCCGGGCCGATTCCGGACCCGCATCGTCCGTCGCACCTTCACGAGCCGTTCCGGCGGCGACTGGCTCGCCCGCCACTCCGGCCACTCCGGCAACTCCGGCCATGCCGGCCACGCCGTCGCCCGGCTCACCGCAGGCCTCGACGACGTGACGGACCAGCTCTTCCTCGCCGGCAATGACGAGCAACTCCCGGTTCGACAGGTGACTCACCCGCCCCACCTTGCGCCCGGATGGGTCGAAGATTCCGATACGGGCGCCCACGTATCGTGCGGAATCGAAGGCCAAGGTGGCCACGTACCGCCGCCGCCCGGATGGATCGGGTCCGGCGCACATGGCCTCGAGCTCCGCCATGTCGAGCCACGACTCGTTGTTGTACGAGAGCACGAGCAAGTCGCACGACACCCCCGAGACAACCGACGCCAAGGCCTCGGGCATCGTCCGCTTCGAGTTGAACGGAGAGCGGGTCGACGGATCGCGGGAGTCGACCCGCTTGCGGGCCACGCCGTACGCCTCGGGCGCATCCCAGGCCACCAACGTCTCCCACACGTGATAGTTGGTGAAATACCGGTGCTGGTTGTACGGCGGATCCAGGTACGCCAGATCGAAATGGCCCAGACCGCCGCCGTCGGTGCTCTGGATGGTGTCGGGATCGGGATCGGGACCGCCGCCGTCGGTGCTCTGGATGGTGTCGGGATCGGGATCGGGACCGCCGACGGCGGTGCTCTGGATGGGGGCGGTGAGCGCCACTGCATCTCCACGGATGGTGCGCCCCGCCCCCACCAAGAGCTCGGGCACCCGCAGCTCCAACGGATTGAACGACCGGGGCGCCCATTGCTTCACGTATGCCATCTGCACACCCGTCGTCGAGTCGACCCGGTCCGCAGCCTCGATCAGTGACGTCAACAGGATCGGATACAACGGCGACCCCGCATACTCCGACTCGATGCAGTCCCGGGCGGCATCGATCCGAGCAGCATTCTCGGGTTGGAAGAACCTGGCCTGCCGGCTGAACGTCTCGTGCACGTAGCCCGGCTTGCCGGGGACGGCGTTGAGGTGGGCGATCGCCGCCCCGAGCTCGCCCGAATCGGTGGCGGCGGCATCCGTCTCGATGTAGGTGCGGGCGAAGGCCTCGGCGTAGCGGGCGCTGTCGACGGCGGTGACGTGCACACCTTGGGCCTTGAAGGCCTGGGCGACGCGGGTGGTGCCGGTGAAGAGATCGAGCGCGGTGCGGGCACCGGCGGCCTCGCAGATCCGGGCGAGGACCGGGACCAGTCGCCGCTTCGATCCGATGTACTTGATCATCCGGCCGCCGCTCCCGTGCGCTGCGAATCCGGCCCGGTTCGGCGGCCCGCACCGGATCGGCGGTTCGCACCGGTGCGGCGGCCCGTCACGGACGGCAGCAGTTCATCGGGCGGTCACGGGCCCCCACCCTACGATGGGCACTCATGGCGACTGGGGACCATCGAGGGGAAGCCGGGGCCGCCCCGGAGGACGTTTCTGCCGAGCCCGAGCCGTCCGGCGCCTCGCATTGGGTGCGGTGGCACAGCGCCTACGACAATCCGGCGTCACCACTCTCGGAGCGGCTGCGCCTGGTGCAGGGGATGGTGCGGGACGCGCTCGACGAGATCTCGAGTGGGCGCGGGGCTGAAGGTGGCGGCGGAGGTGGCGGTGGCGGCGAAGGCGGAGGCGGAGGTGGCCGTGGCGGTGGAGGTGGCGGTGGCGGTGGCTCGGGGCGTGATCCGGGGGAGCCGATCCGAGTCCTCAGCCTTTGTGCCGGCCAGGGCCGCGATGTGATCGACGTCTTGGCCACCCATCCACGGGCGCCCGAGGTGGAGGCATTGCTCGTCGAGCTCGATCCGGCGCTGGTGGCGTTCGCCCGGCGCCGGGCGGCGGAGGCCGGGCTGGGAGATCGGGTGCGGGTGGAGCAGGCGGATGCGTCGCTGTGCCGTTGGTACGCAGGGTCCGTCCCCGCTGACCTCGTGCTCGTGTGCGGGATCTTCGGAAACATCAGCGCCGAGGACATCGCGGCCACCATCCAGGCGTTGCCGGCGTTCTGCCATCCGGGGGCGCATGTCGTCTGGACCCGGCACCGGCGACCGCCGGACGCCACCCCCGTCATCCGGGCCCAGTTCGCAGAGGCCGGGTTCACCGAGATGGCCTTCGACGCCCCCGAAGCGTTCGTCCTGGGGACGGGGCGCCACCGCCTGGATGGTGATCCGGGGGCCTTCGGCCCTTTCGATCCGGAGCGGCGGCTCTTCGACTTCGTGGGCGACGGGTTCGGCCCGGCGTGACTGCATCGAGATGAGCGACCAGGCATCCAGAGGATCGTCGTCGCCCGATCAGCAGCCGACCGATCCGCCCGTGGGTCGCCCGACCGAGGGCGAGGGTCGCTCCGGAGTGGTTCGCCACCCGCTCCACCCGCTCGAGCTGGCCAAGATGGCCTGGCGCACGGCACGGACCGAACCAGCCCGGGTCATCGTCCCGGCCCTGGTCATCTTCGGACTCGACGCCATCCAGGGAACCTTCTACACGGAGATCTCCAGCGAACGCTTTGGGTGGGAGGCGGCGGCCGGGATCGCGGTGTTCGGCGTTTCGAGCCTCGGGCTCACCTTCTACGCGGGCATGCTCGAGCGGCTCGTCGGTTCCGTCGAGCGAAACGAGGCCCCCCAGCCGATCCATCAGGTCCTGCGCAGCCTCCCCTGGGGCCGCCTTCTCCTGGCCGAGCTGGTGCTGTTCTTCATCGATGGTGTTTCCGCTCTGCTCGTCGTGGTCCCGGGGCTGGTGGTCGGCACCCTGTTCGCACTCGTCGGTCCGCTCATCAACCTCCTCGACGCCTCGGTGCCCGAAGCGCTGCGACGTTCGGTCAGGGTGGTCTGGCCCCACTTCTTCCTCGTCTTCCTCTTCATCACGCTGCCCCTGGCCGTCGAGCACGAGGTCCTGGTGTTGGTGGCCGACCTCATCCCGCACGAGAAGCTCTGGCTGGTCTTCATCTCCAACTTCATCCTGGGCGACCTCTTCGGCATGGCCCTGGGCCTGATGGAGGTGACGCTGGCCGAGCGCCTGGTTCGGGGAGCGCAGGGTCCGGGTGAGGACGTACGCTCGGAGGACATCGAGCTGCCCGATCTGCTCGGGTAGGGGAGGGATGTGGTGGGTCTTGGCGATTCGGCTGTTCGGCGATCTGGCGGTTTGTCGGTTTGGCGGTCGGGATCCGGCGTCGGATCGAACCCACACCCATCCAGGCCTTTCGGACTCCGCGGCAACCCAGGTCCGCCCCCTGATCCCTTGAGCGCTTAGGGCGACCGGACAACCGACCGATCAAAACAAGACGGACCGATCACAGACACCCACCGATCAAAGCAACACCGACCGAGGAGGCACACCCACAATGGAAGAGACCGTTCACGGCACGACCATGCCGGTCCTCGAGATCTCGCTGCAGCCGGGCGAGTCCGTCGTCTCCGAGGCCGGCGAGTTCAGCTGGATGTCCGACTCGATCCAGTTCGCCACCAACACCGGCGGCGGCATGGGCGGCAAGGGGATCATGGGCGCGGTCAAGCGTGCCGTCGCGGGCGCCTCCGTCTTCATGACCACATACACCGCCCAGGGCGGCCCCGGATCGATCGCCTTCGCTTCGAAGGTGCCGGGTCACATCCTTCCGATCGACGTGGCGCCCGGCAACGAGTTCATGGTCCACCGCCACGGGTTCATGGCCGCGACGCCCGGAATCCAGCTGGCCATGGGGTTCCAGCAGTCCCTGCGGGGCGGCATCTTCGGGGGCGAGGGTCTGATCCTCCAGAAGATCAGTGGCGAGGGGCGGGCCTGGATCGACCTCCAGGGCGAGGTCATCGTCTACGACCTCCAGCCCGGGCAGACGATGCGAGTGCACCCGGGCCACGCCGGGCTGTTCCAGGCTTCGGTCACGTTCTCGGTGCAGCGAGTGCAGGGGATGGCCAACCGGTACATGGGCAAGGACGGGCACCACTTCGCCGTCTTGACCGGACCGGGCCGTATTTGGCTGCAGTCGATGCCGACGGCGATCCTGGCGGGCGTGATCTACGAGAACCTGCCCCACGACGACAAGAGCGACCACGGCATGGCGGACGCCGGCGCCGCGGTCGGTGGCGCCAAGATCATCGGCGACCTGTTGCGCTGAGGCTCAGGGTGCGGTTGTCGTCGTCGTAGACGACGTCAGGTTCAGCGCGTGCGCTGGAGCCGTGATCTTCACCGCTTTGCCGTACTTGCTGAACACGAGGGTGCCGATCTCTCCCGGCGCCTGATCGACGATGCGGTAGACGTAGGGCGGGCCGGTGCTGGCGATGTCCATCGTGCTGGTCGTCGTGCGGCCGTTGGTCGTCGAGACGTCCTTGACGATGACAACCTTGTGGTGGTCGACGGTGGTGGGCTGGCTGAGCGTCAGCGGTGTCGGATGGCCCATGAACGTGGCGGCGACGAGGTCCGACGCGTCGAGGAACTTGTCGAACGAGGACAGGCTGGTGTCGAGGGCCGAAAACTCGAGCCATTTGCCGCCGTATGCATCGGTCTCGGCCTTGCTGGCATGGCTGGCCCAGAACTTTTTGGGGGCGTTGAGGTAGAGCAACTGGCCGGTGCGGGTCACCTTGATCGGGCTACCCGCTTGCGCGAACTGGCCGGTGCCGTCGCCGTTGCCGTTGAGCACCAGGTGCATGGAGATGCGCGCCTTGCCCTGCTTGATGGTGCCGTCGAGGTGGACGCTGCCCATCTGCGTCTCGGTCGAGATGGCCCTGAGGACCAAGGTCGTGGCAGCACTGTTCTCCGCACTGTTCTCGGCGGTGGGCGCCGGCGGGGAGAGACGGCCGGGCACGATGGGCTTTCCCAGGCCGGTCGTGGTCGTTGACGATTGCGCGCTTGCCACGGCCGTGTGCAGCACGACGGTGCCGGCGATTGCGACGGCAGTGGCAGTGGCAATAGCTCCGAGCCCTTTGGCGCCCAGTGCGAATGACCTGAGCGGGAGGCGGCGCTGTCGTTGCGCGAAGCGTGCTGCGAGACGTCCGGCCACCGCAAACCAGGGTAGTGGGTGCGCTTGCGCCCTGAGGTGCAGTCGGGAGTCGTCGTTGGCGGGAGAACCTGCCGAGTCCAGTCGGCAGAGGGCGTGCAATAGCGTGTCGCGGTGTCCGCGGACCCTCTTCCGTTCATCGTGCTGCCCGCGGTCGACGTGGCCGACGGCCAAGCAGTGCGGTTGGTGCAAGGTGAGGCCGGATCGGAGACGAGATACGGCGCGCCGCTCGACGCGGCGCTGGCCTGGCAGGCCGGCGGGGCGCAGTGGGTGCACATCGTCGACCTCGACGCCGCGTTCGGCCGTGGCTCGAATCGCGACCTGATTGCCGAGGTGGTGGGCCGGCTCGACGTCGCGGTCGAGATGTCCGGCGGCATTTGCGATGACGACTCGCTGGCGGCTGCACTGGCGACCGGCTGCGCTCGGGTCAACATCGGCACCGCCGCGCTGGAACGACCCGAGTGGGTCCGCGCGGCGATCGCCCGGCACGGAGAGCGGATCGCAGTCGGCCTCGACGTCCGCGGCACCAGGCTGTCGGCCCGTGGCTGGACTGAGGACGGCGGTGAGCTGTTCGACGCCCTCGCCCGCCTCGACGCAGACGGCTGTGCTCGATACGTCGTCACCGACGTACTTCGCGATGGCACCCTGACCGGACCGAACCTAGACTTGGTGCGCAGGGTGTGCGCGGCGACCAAGCGCCCGGTGATCGCCAGCGGTGGGATTGGCAGCCTCGACGACCTGCGCTCACTCGTCGGGCTCCTCGGTGACGGTGACGGTGACGCTGGCGGTGAGGGTCAGGGTGGCGGCCTCGAGGGCGCAATCGTTGGCAAGGCGCTCTATGCCGGCGCGTTCACATTGCCCGAGGCGCTCGCCGCGGTCCGCTAGGGGCGAGCGCCTGAGCCCAATCGCCATGGCCCATACGCAAGGGCCCATACGCAAGGGCCGAATCGCCAGGGCCTAATCGCACCGGCTGAGGTCGACCAACGAAGCCGATCAGGCCGGTGGTGCCGACGGTGTTTGGTTCTGCGGTTGGTTCCATTCGATCCAGCCCGCGCCGGTCCGGCCGTCGTCGGTTCGGCATTGCACCATGGCCCGAGGGAAGAGGCTCACCCGGCCGTCCTGGTCGTTGCGCAACAGGACCGGGCCGAAGGCCACCGGCGTGATGTCGAGGCCGATGTCGTGCACCGGTGGTGAGGCGGGTGCACCCTCGTCGTCGAGGCCGGCGGTCAGCTCGATTCGGGCCGTCGTGGGGAAGCCGTGCGGGCCGAGTTCCTCGTTCACCGTGAGCGCGGTGACCGGATTGGCAACGCCTGGAGCGCGGTCCGGTGTCTGCACATAGCCGAAGAAGGCCTGAAACCCCTCGAAGCGAATGTCGACGTCGTGCACACGCGTGCCGTCGTCGAGGCGCATGGAATTCCAACACCAGCCGAAGGCCCACCAGTCGCGGACACCCCATGAGTGATCGCGTTGGCCCTGGCCCTCCACCGTGAACGTCTCGGTGCCGATCGTGACCGTGCCCGAGACGAGGCAGGGGATTTCGTAACGGGTGGTGACGTCGTAGTGGTACGGCGTGCCGTCCGTCGTCCACGTGAGATCGACGCGCGCATGGACCGGCTCCCAGTTGGTATCGGTGTAGGCATCCGCCGGATTGGCGAACTGCTGGGCCAGCGTGCTGGCGAAGGCGACGCGGAAGGCCTCGAGCGGCTTCTGGATGTCGATCTCAACCGTGGAAGGGTGGGCCGCGTCGGGCGCCGACGCGGTGGCCAGCTCGCTGCGAGGCGGGATCGGCATCGCGTAATCGACGGAGCAGACGCCGGGCTGACCGGGACGCACGATCCAGGCCGTCCACCAGGCGACGCCGAGATTGGGATAGAGCCCGAGGCGCAGCCAGCCGCCGAGGGAGCCGTCGGCCTGAACGAAGTCCATGTAGTACGACTCGTTCCAGAGTGCCTCGTCGTCCGGTTCGTGACGCTGTTCGTCTGTGGGCAGAACGACGTGCGGCGCCGTCACCGATTCTCTCCAGGATGCATCGCGCTGGCCCCCTTGGGTCCGGGCACCTCGACGATGGGATCGTCCCGGTCGTCGAACTCGGTGCGAAGTGCCTTGGACATCACGGCGTGTTGAAAGTACAGCGTGGTGATGTAGGTGAGCTCGAGGATGGCCACATCGTCGAGATGGCGGCGCAACTCGGCGAAGAGCTCGTCGGGCACGCGGCCGTGGTCGTACACCAGGCAGTCGGTGTAGGCGAGGACGGCTCGCTCGGCCTCGCCGTAGGTGCCGGTCGGTGCCACCGACCACGCCGGGATATGGGTGATCTGCGGCTCGGGCATCTCGAGCTCGCGCATCGACTTCGCGTGTTGGCTGAACACGAACTGGCTGCCGGCGGCCCAGCCGGCGCGGATCTGCCCGAGCTCGCGCAGCTTGGGGTCGAGCGTGCGCGTGGGGGACTGGTAGAGGCCGAATCCTTTGACACAGTGATCGAGGATGTCGGGGCTGTTGGCGAAGACGGTCCACCAGTCGCCGGTCGTGCCGTCCCAGCGACCCGGTTCGGCGACGGGGTCACGACCCTCGAAGAGCCACTCGTACATAGTGGTGACAATCGGCGCGGTGGCTTCGTCCTTGGGGACCTGGCGGAGGCGGGGCATCGGTTTGCTGAGTCGGGTTCGTCTTGCTGGGTCGGGCGGTCGGGTGTCGGACGACAGGCGATCAGGCGTTGACCGGGGTCGACGCCGCAGCGGCGGTCGTCCCTGAGGACTCGACGGCACGGGCCGGCGCGTGGGAGACGTCGGCCGTGGTGAAACCGCGCGTCCAGCAGGCGAACTCGAGCAGGATCCCGTCAGGATCCTGGAAGTAGATGCTGCGGACGAACACGCCGGGGTGCTGCTCGTCGCTGATGCCCCACTCCGAATCGTCGTGATTGGCCACCTCCGTGCACTCGACGCCGCGGGACCGCAGGAGCTCGCGGTACTCGTCGATCTTCTCGGCCGGGACGTTGAAGGCGACGTGGTTCATGGACCCGACGGCGCTGGTGAGCTCACCTTGGTCGGGCCGTCCCCGCGGGGCGCTGACACCGGGGATGCCGTCGGGGGCATCGGGGAACCAGAAGAAGGCGAGGCAGTCACCGCCTCCGCAGTCGAAGAAGAAATGTTGCCCCATGCCCGCTGGAAGTTCGATCGTCTTGACCAGCGGCATGCCGAGCACGTTCGTGTAGAAGTCCACGGTGCGCTCCATGTCCCGGCAGACCAGCGCGAGGTGGTTGATACCGCTGAACTTGAATGGTCCGCCGGAGCCCTCAGTCATGTCTCTGTGCCCTCCCTGTACCCGCCTCGTGCCGGCCCGCTGACCGCCCCCTGACCCGCCATCGGTCGGCACCACCACACTACGCGGCAATCCGGCCGCGGGCTTGGCTCGTATCACCGTGCATGCGACGGATGGCGGAACCGTGCGGCGATGCGTGGGAATCCGTGCAACCGCTCGCACGAGACGCCAGCGGGCTACCACCGGACGAAAGGGACGACGCACATGGTTGAAGTCGGGCAGAGGGGCAAGCCACAGGGGGCCCGCCAAACGAGGCGGGCTCGACGGCAGCGCCTGGCGATCGACGGACTGGCCGGCGCCGTGGTGCTGACCGGGCTCGCCGTCGGAATGGGCAGCGTCTCAGGTGCGTCCGTCGCCGCCAGCCGCACCAGCCACGCGGCCAAGACGGTCAAAGTGTCGACCACCACGATCAAGAACGTCGGGACCGTGTTGACCACCGCCTCGGGGTTGACGCTCTACCGGTTTACCGCGGATCCGATGGGGAAGTCGGTGTGCACCGGAGCCTGCGCCAAGATCTGGCCGCCACTCACCGCCGCGAAGGGCGAGCACGTGCAGGGGCCGAAGGGAGTCAAGGGCCTGTCGCTGATCAACACCGGGCATGGTCACTGGCAGGTGGCGTTCCACGACGTGGCGCTCTACCGATTCACCGGTGACACCAAGAAGGGTCAGGACCACGGACAGAACGTGGCACACATGTGGTTCGCCGTCCTGAAGAGCGGGATCCCCGCATCGGCAACGACGCCGACCACGGCGGCACCTGGCAGCTCGACCACGCCATCGACCTCGACCTCGACCTCGACCACGCAGGCGTCCTCTGGCGCCGTGACACCGGTCACTCCGTCCACCGCAGCAACGATGGGTGGGCAGACCTCGCCGGCCACGACGCCGACGAATCCGGCGCCGACGCCGACGCCGGTGACGTCGCCCCCGGTGACCTCGCCGCCACCGCGCCCGACGACTACGACGACGGCTCCACCGACAGGCGGCGGCGCAGCCTTCTGAGCACGCGGCGCCGCGCGGTCGTCGTACGGTCGTGGTCCAGGAGCGCCACCAGCCGCCGGCCGCCAGAACGCGCTCAGTCCAAGTCGGACAGACCCAAACCGTCCGTTACGTGGAGGCGATCCCCACCATCGGTGCATTCAGATGCCGCCCACCCATGGAGCCCAGGAACGGTGCGTCACCGAACGTGAAGATCCCGCCGTCCGCACCCTGGAGCCAGTAGCCGGCGCCGTCCGTGGTCGTGGCCATCCCGACGACGGGCGCGTTGAGGTTCATGCCCAGCACATTGCCGTAGGGCGCGGCGTCCCCGAAGGGCTCCACGTCGCCGTTGGCGCTGGCCAGCCAATACCCGTTCCGGCTGTGTGAGGGCGACATCCCGGTGATCCGGTAGCTGCCCACCACGAACGGAGGTTGTCCTTCGTAGGCGGCGTCGCCATAGCTGTAGACCTGCCCCTCGGAGTCGACGAGCCAGTAGCCGCCGTCGAGGTACGAGCCGGCGGCCGCGGTGACGGGGTAGGCCAGGTTCTCGCCTCCGGCCGAGCCGTAGAAATGGGCATCGCCGAAGGCGAACACGCCGCCATCCGACGCGATGAGCCAGTAGCCCCGACCGTCGATGGTCGGGATCATGCCGATGATGGGTTTGTTGAGCCGGATGGAGCCGGTCGACCCGTAGAAGCCGGCGTCACCGAAGGCGAACACGCCACCATCGGAGGCGACGAGCCAGTACCCCTGATGGTCGGGTGTGGGTGCCATGCCGACGACCGGCTGGTTCAGCTTGATGGAGCCGGTCGATCCGTAGAAGTTTGCGCCGCCGAAGGTGAAGACCCCGCCGTCCGAGGCGACCTGCCAATAGCCGGGTGCCGGTGGGGGCGGCTCAGGGCACGTGGGCCCGACGGCGGCGGCCGTGTCGTTTGCCGGCTGAACGAACGGCGCGCCGCTCGTGCCGTTCGGGCCGCCGACGAAGGCCAGGTCAGCCACGTACATGGGCCTGATTCCGCATTGCAGGTATCCGATGGTCGTGCCTTCCCAGCCGGCGAAGGCCATCACCGCCTGGCCCGTGGCATTGCCCTGCGTCGGCGGAAGCGTGTAGACGTCCGGTCCACCCGGACCCGACACCCCCGGTTGGGTCGTGATCAGGGGGTTGTCCGTCTGGCTGTCCTGGCACGGCCCTTGCGGACCCGTGCAGGTGGCCCACCCGATGGCGTAGGTATTCGCGCCCTCGTCGCTGCCGGCGTAGAAGAGGTAGTAGTTGTCCGTGGTGGTGGCACTGCCGCCACTGCCTTGGGTCACCTGGTTGTCGTACATGTCGGGACCCTCGACGATCCCGCTCTGCCAACTCTCGTCGTCGTGCATCAACATGACGGGATTCCCGGTGACGTTCTTCAGGTTCTGCGAGAGCGGGGCCGACCAGATGATCGTGCTGTCAGGCGGGACCAGGTGGTTCCCGTCGCTCTTCCAGATCAGGTATGACTCCTGAGTGTTGGGGTCGGTGAAGATGTCGGGATCGATGCTCCCGCCGAAGTTGCTCAGCTCGATGCCGTTGTTGCACACGGCCGGTTGTGAGGCGGCGTCCTGATAGGGACCGAACGGAGTGGCGGCGGTGGCCATCCCGATGCACTGGTCGCCCGTCGAGCGCTCGGTGGCTGTGTAGTACATCACGAAGACCGGGGGCGGTGTCACCCCGCCCTGCGTGGGCGCTTGATAGAAGGCCACGCTCGGAGCCCACGTGTTTCCCGGCTCGGCCCACGAACCGAGCCCACTGTCGGGGAGGGCGTCGGTGCCCATGGCGTTCCACGTCTCGCCGTCTGGAGAGAACGACACCTGGATGTTGATCTGACGTCCCCCCGTGAGCGGCGTGCTCTGGGTGGCGAAGGCGTAGTAGCCGGCCGGGTAGTTGGTACCCCCGATGACGCCGCCCGGCCACTGCATGACGTCGGGGTCGGGGAAGTCCCCGCTGTGCACCGGAGCCCAGCTGAATGCGCCAGCGGTGCTCGGTACCATCAGCCCAGCGGCGGTCGCGGCCAGGACACCGATCAGAAGGGCGGCCGTCCCTGCATGGACGGCACCCCGGATGGAGCCGGCTCGCCCGAGGAGAACCGCGCGCCGGTTCCAGGCCCGGCGAGGGATCTGACGGCTGCGCCGGATGGTGCTCGATGGAGGGCGTGACACCATCCTCCTTGCCGCAGCGGGTTGATGTGGGAGCGGGTGTGGTGTGTGCGGGGCGGGTGTGCGGAACCGCAATACCGAACCCGCCCGAACCGGCCTGTGATCCAGCGTGCAATGGTACAGGCGTCTTTCGTGTCCGAAGTAGGCGCAAAGCGTGAACGTCTCGTTACGGGTTCACCGGGGCTTGCGGTCAACTTCGGGTGCAGCCGGTACCGTGTCGCCCCATCCAGGGAGCGTCGCCCATCCAGGGAGCACAGTCTCAACAACCCACCATGCCGAACCCGAACCCGAACCCGAACCCGAACCCGAACCCCGCCCAGCCACCGCCCCACCGCAAGCTCTCCAAGCGGATCGGATGGAGGACCCTCAACGGCCTCCACAAGGGGGCGCTCCGGATCACCGGTGGCCGCTGGCCGGCCACGCTCCGGGGCATGCCGGCGGTCGAGTTGGGCACGGTGGGGCGCCGGACCGGCGAGGCCCGGTCGAGCATGCTCACCTCGCCCCTGCACGATGAGAATCGGGTCGTCCTCGTGGCATCCCGGGGTGGGTCGGACCACCATCCGGCGTGGTACGTGAACCTGACCGCCAATCCCGACGTGCGTGTGACCATGTACGGAAAGACCCGTCCGATGCGGGCCCGTACCGCCTCGCCCGAGGAGAAGGCAGCCCTCTGGCCCGAGATCGTCGCCGTCTACCCGGCCTACGAGGGGTACCAGAAGCGCTCGAGCCGGGACATCCCCGTCGTGATCTGCGAGCCGCCGCCGCCCACGCCGCCGCCGCCGCCGACGCCGCAACCCGCCTGAAGCGCACCCCGGGCGCCGCCGACCAGCACCGAGCCGCCCGCCTGGGCCGCCCCACCGGCCACTACGATGCGCTCAATGTCGCTCGAGCCGGTTGGGGACGCTGACGCTGTCACCGACCTTGACGCCACCAGCGCCGCCGACGGCGCCAACGCCGACCACGCCTTCGACCTCAGCCTGGCCGTCTCGCAGCTCGCCGCCAACAGCACCGACCTGCACATCATGCTCAAGGTGCTGGTCCAGCAGCTCTCCGACGCCCTCGGCAATCGCCTCGCCGTGGAACGGGCCGGCGGCCGGTTCCGCAAGAGCGACGAGATCAAGTCGGTGCGGATCATCTTGGGCGACGACACCCTCGAGGCCTCCGTCGACGGGCCGTCTGTGCGCTGCAGCATCGGCCACGCCTCGGGCGGCATTCGCATTCGCAGCGAGCAGGTCGGGATGAATGTCTGGCTCACCCGTCTGCTCTCCATCCTCCAGGCCGAAGCGCAGACGAGCGAGCAGACCCGCCAGGCGCTGGAGAACATCGTGATCGGAGGATCATCGTGACGGATCCACAGCCCCAACCCGAACCCCAACCCGAACCCCAGCCCCACGCCCAGGTACAACCAACCGATCTCCCCAAGGACGCCACCCACCGCCTCGAGGAGCTCGAGCACGGCCTCTTCACCTCGGACCTCTCGGTCAACGAGTTCCTCCTCGTGAAGGAAGCCGGCTTCCACCCGCTCGGGTTCGTGATGGGCTCGTCGATCTACCACATCGGGATCCAGACGAGGAAGTGGGGCGAGAGCCAGGAGCTGACCAAGCTCACCGAGGCCATGTACACGGCCCGCGAGCTCGCCATGACCCGGATGGAGGAGGAGGCCCAGGAGCTCGGCGCCGACGGCGTGGTGGGCGTGCGGCTCGATGTGAACTACTACGAGTGGGGCAACGACTCCGCCGAGTTCATCGCCTTCGGCACCGCGGTCAAGGCCGAGGACGGCACCTCGTATCTCAACGCCCTGGGCAAGCCCTTCACCTCGGACCTCTCGGGCCAGGACTTCTGGACCCTCATGCAGACGGGCCACGTCCCCCAGGGACTGGTGATGGGCACCTGCGTCTTCCACATCGCCCACCGCAAGCTGACCCAGGCCCTCGGCTCCATGGGACAGAACGTCGAGCTGCCGAACTTCACCCAGGCCCTCTACGAGGCCCGCGAGCTCGCCATGACGCGCATGCAGGACGAGGCCAGCCAGCTCAACGCCAGCGGCATCGTGGGCGTGCGCCTCGAGGAGAAGTCGCACCAGTGGGGCTCGCACACCATCGAGTTCCTGGCGCTGGGCACTGCGGTCACGAAGACGACCGGCGAGGTGACCCTCCCCAAGCCCACCACGATCATCTCCCTGGACAACTGATGCCCGACGGTGACGGTGACGGGAACGGGGACAATCCGACCATGGGCAGCCCGCCGCCCGATGCCGTGACGACCACGGCCGGCGGCCCCCAGGGCGACCTGCCCGAGGCTGCGCTGCGCCGCCTCGAGTCCGACGGCTTCTCGTCGGGCCTCACCGTGCCCGACTTCGCCGCCTGCCTCGAGCTCGGCCTCGAACCGGTCTCGCTCGTCCAGGGCTTCTGCGTCATGCAGTGGGGTTGGTACGGCCCGGGCTCCTCGTACATCCGCGGCATGAACCCCTACGGCGGCGGCTCGAGCACCCCCGGCGCCTACACCGAGTCGTACCGCTGCCCGCACGGCTACGTGAGCGCCGAGCACCGCATGTGGGGCCAGAATTTCGAGCAGCCGTGGGTGGAGCAGGCTTGGACGTCGGGCTACATGACCGCCTACGGCCGCATGATGGAGGAGGCCCGGGTGCACGGGGCCCACGGGGTGATCGGCGTGGTCGACCGCATCTCGCCCGTGGCCGACACCGGGACCACCGAGTTCCACTTCCTGGGCACCGCCGTCACGGTCGAGGACGGCCCGCCCCCCGCCGGCGGTGTTCCCTGGAGTACCTACCTGGCCGGCCAGCGCCTGACCAAGTCGATCGAGGCCGGGTTCATGCCCATTTCCATCGTGGCCGCCCTGGCCTCGGTGCGGGTCTGGGCCTATTGCATGACCGAGTACCTCATGGAGGGCTCCATGGGGTGGGGCTCCGGGCAGCCGGCCGTCGTCGAACAGGTCAGCAAGGCCCACATGGCCGTGCGTCAGCTCGCCCGCAAGCACGTGCGCCAGCAGCTGGTGGGGGACGAGCTCCACGGGGCCCGGATGGAGGTGGAGGGCCGCGAGCTCTCCCAGGGCGACGAGGTGATCGACTGCACCCTGCGGGGCAACCGGGTGCGGCGCTTCAAGGACTACGACGAGATCCCCGCACCCCGGCCCACGGTCCGTCTCGGATGAGCGCCCCCGACACCAAGGCCGAGATGCGCAAGGGCGCCCAGGCCGTCGCCCAGGCCGCACCGCCCTCCAACGCCCGGGGGATCACCTCGGACCTCTCGGTCGACGAGGCGCTCCTGCTCCACGGTGCCGGCTGGGAGCCGCTCGATCTGGTCTGCGGCGTCGCCGTCTGCTCCATCCCCTACGGCGTCTGGAGTTGGGGCGGATCCGGCGGGGGCGGCTCGATCAACCTGGCCTCGGACGCCAACAACATCGCCATGGGCCAGGCCGTGGCCCAGATGCGCGCCGAGTGCGGCAAGGTCAACGGACACGGGGTCGTCGGCGTCGAGGTCGAGGTCACGCTGCGCCAGCATCACGTCGACGTGGAGCTCGTCGGCACCGCCGTGCGCCCCATGCAACGGCCCAAACACGGCGAGGACGCCGCGCTCGCCATGCCCTTCGTCTCCGACCTCTCTGCCCGTGACTTCACCCTCCTGCTCCGGGCCGGCTGGATGCCCGTGGGCCTGGCCTTCGGCACCGCGTTCGCCTACGCCCCCCGGCGCACGGCGGGCGCCGCCATGCGCCAGTCGACCCAGAACGTGGAGCTCACCAACTACACCCAGGCCATGTACGCCGCCCGGGAATCGGCCATGGAGCGCATGCAGGATTCGGCCATCGCCGCCCGGGGGCAGGGCGTGGTCGAGGTCAAGGTCACCGAAGGCCCGGTCGCCTTCGCCAAACACTCCATCGGCTTCACCGCCTGGGGCACGGCGGTCAAGCTGGTGGCCGAGTCCCACCAGTCCGTCCAGCCCGAGGTCGTGCTGCCGCTCGATGATGCAGTGGTGAGTTTCGACGCCGAGAGTCTGCGCAGCGCAGGTCAGGGGAGGCACTGATGAGTCCGACGCGAGATTGGGAGTCTTGGGCCCGCACGTTCGAGTCCATCGACGGGCCCGACGAGTTCGCTGCCCTCTTCGCCTCCGGCGGCCGCTTCATGGATCCGGTGACACCCTGGACGACCGACCTGCACAAGGTGGCCACCGACACCGATGCCATCTTCCCCGACTGGAATCAGCGGGTGGACCGCATCCGCGGCGGTGAGGACTGGGCGGTCTTCGAGTGGACGGGTACGGCGACCTTCAACGCCGGCGAGGGCAAGGCCGGCATCCCCGTCGAGATGACCGGCGCCACCGTGATCGACGTCGATGCCGACGGCAAGGTCACCGCCTGGCGCGACTACCTCGACACCAACGAGCCCAGCCAGCAGATTCAGAACGGGCTCGAGCGCGCCCTCGAAGGCGGCTGAGCACCCCTCCACCGGCGGCCGGGGATGCGGCGCCAGGGGCTTCAGTCCCCGCCCTCCGCCGCCACCGCCTTGACGTGCGCCAGCCGGACGTCTCGCTGCTCGTCGAGGTCCTGGGCCGCCTGCTCGTCGCTCGCCATCTCCGCGTCGATGTCGGCGTCGGCGAAGCCGATCACGCCCATGTCCTGGAAGGCCGAGCGCAGCTTGGGGCCCCACAGCCCGATGTCACGCAGGATGGGCACGATGCGCATGAACAAGAAGTTTCGGAATTCGCGCTGCGTCTCGCTCTGGTCGACGTACGTGGTCAGCTCCTGCGGCAGCTCCAGGCGCTCGAAGACCTCTTGGCCCAGGAAGCGGTCACGCATCAGGTAGCAGGCCTCGATGCAGAACGCTTCGCGCTCGTCCCGCTCGGCCTGGGTCAGCTGCGGGTAGTAGTCGCGCAGCGCCAGGCGGCCGAACATGACGTGGCGCGCCTCGTCCTGCATGACGTACGCGTTGAGCGCCTTGGCCAGCGGATCGGTGGCGTTGTTGCGGATGACGCCGAAGGCGGCGAGGGCCAGCCCCTCGATCAGGACCTGCATGCCCAGGTAGGTCATGTCCCAGCGGCTGTCGGAGATGACGTCGTCGAGCAGCGCCTTGAGGTGCTGGTTGAGCGGGTAGACGAGCTGCACCTTCTCGTGCAGATAGCGGCTGTACACCTCGACGTGGCGCGCCTCGTCGATGACCTGGGTCGCCGCGTAGAACTTCGAGTCGACGTCGGGCACCGTCTGCACGATCTTGGCCGTGCAGATCAGCGCGCCCTGCTCGCCGTGCATGAACTGGCTGAAGCGCCAGGCCTCCACGTGCCGGCGGAACTCGCCCTTGCGCTCTTCGGACATGTCGTCCCACCACTTCGTCCCGAAGATGGGCAGGATCTCGTCGGGCATGCCGACGGGGTTGGTCAGGTCGACCTCCTGGCTCCAGTCCAGGCGGTCGCTGCCGATCCACTGGCGCCGCGTCCCCTTGTCGTAGAGGCGCAGCAGCTGGTCCCGCCCACCCGTGTAGTTGAAGTCGAACATGGTGGTCGACGGCGACTCGATGCCCCACTTCGGCTCGAAGTCGACGTCCGCATCGGACACGATCGGGCTGGTGGCCATGCTGCCCCCTTGTGCACATTCTCCGGCGCCACGCGCGCAACGCCGTCTCGCCACGCGACGCTACCTCGTGGTCCGGGTCGCGGCCTGGCGAGGCCGCCCTGACCCCTCGGGCAGGCCTCCTCCTGGGTGTGTGCCGGGCGCCGCCCCGGGCCGAACTGCCCAGGGCGCTCCCGGGCCGAGTGGAACCGCTCACCCAGGATCCGCTCAGCCGGATGAGCTCAGCGGAAGTCGAAGGCCACCTTGATGGCGCCGCTCTCCTTCTGGGTGGCCAGGGAGACGAAGGCATCGCGCCATTCCTCGAGCCGGAAGGTGTGGGTCAGCATCCCGGTCATGTCGACCCGGCCCTCCGAGGCCAGCTTCAGGTAGTGGGCGATGCCGTGCATGCGCACGCCGTCCACCTCCTCGACTCCGAACGCGTTCGATCCCACCCAGGAGATCTCCTTGAAGTAGAGCGGCGACCATTCCCACCGCTCGGGCGCGTGGACCCCGCTCTTGACCATGGTGCCGCGCTGCTTGAGCAGGCGGACGCCGACCTCGGCCGTCTGGGCCGTGCCCACGGTGTCGTAGACGACGTCGAAGCCGCCCGGGTGGGCCATCGGCAGCGCGCTCCCGCCGAACTTCTGGAGCACCCCGCCCGACCAGGCGGCGGCCTCCTCGAGCAGTTGTTCGACCGGGAAGGGATCGATGACGGTGGCACCGAGCCGCTCGGCCAGCGCCTTCTGCGCCGGCCAGGCCGCCACCACCATCACCTCGACGTCAGGCCAGAGCGCCCGGATGATGGCTGTGGCGCAGCTGCCCAGCGCACCGCCCCCGTACACGAGGACCTTGCCGCCCGGAGTGGGCGGGTGCCGAGTGACCGAGTGCAGCGAGACGGCGAAGGGGTCGCCGATGACCGCCTGCTCGTCGGTCAGGTTGTCCGGCACCGGAATGAGCATCGACTCGTGGGCCGGGAAGAAGTCGGCGAAGCCCCCCGGCGCGTCCTTCGACGTCCCGGTGTGGATACCGGCGGCGATCGGCCCCTGGGTGAAGTGGTAGCAGAGGCTGTAGTCGCCCGCCTGGCACGACGGGCACATGGGGTCGATGCCCCGCGGGGCGCACGAGAGCCAGGGGTTGAGCACGACCCGCTGGCCGACCTCGAGTGTGGTCACGGCCGGGCCGACCTCGACCACGTCGGCCACGACCTCGTGCCCGAAGACGGTCGGGAAGCTGAAGTAGCCGTTCAGGGCGCTGTCGCCGAAATCGTCACCGAAGTCCATGAAGACCATCTTGGCGTCGGAGCCGCAGATCCCGGTCAGCCGGGTCTTGGCCACGGCCCAGTCGTCGCGGATGGGGGTGGGCTTTGCGAGCTCCTCCAGCCGCATGGGCGTCTTGGACAGTCCCACCAGCAGATGGTTCGACTCGTCCGGTGGCGTCCAGCGTTCGGGCTTCACCCCGTACAAGAGACCTTGCATGTCGTTCCTCCTCCGCGCCGATGCGCTCGTCTGTTCTGGCTGCTTCGAAACTCTGACGCTGGTTGGGTCAGGCGATGTGGGCGATGGCCCCGATCAGGCTGATCACAGAGCTGGTCGAGTTGTTGCTGACCGCGCCGATGATGGTGAAGAGAACGTAGAAGGCGAGCCAGGCGAAGCCGATGATGATCCCGGCGATGGCCAGCCCGTCGCCCTTCTGCTGTCCGCGCGAATTCCTGATCTGGGCTCGGGCCACGAAGCCGAGGACGATGGCCACGACGAAGGTGATCAGGAGGAAGCCGACGATAGAGCAGACGAACGAGGCGATGGCCAGACCGTTCGTCGAGGAGCCGCCCGCTGCGACGTACCCGGGCTGGCCGTACGGCGTGGCGCCGTAACCGGGTGGGTACGGACCTGCCGAACCGGGCCATGGGTTGGGTCCGGAGGCCGGCGGCTGTCCCGGAGTTCCTGGCCGCCCGAGCTGTCCCGGCGATCCGCTCGGATACGTCGAGCCGGGTTGGGCTGTCGGGCCAGGCCCCGATGGCTGGGGCGTCCCGGCCGATGGCCCGCTGAGGGGTCCGGTATTGGGTGGACCGGTCCACTGCTCGGGCGGGTACCACTTGCCGTCGGACGCCAACCACCATCCCGGACCCTGTGAGGTGTCGCTCATGCGCTGACCGCTCTCCGTACGACGCGTACGTGGCTGAGCATACGAGCCGTCACACCGAAGCACCCAGGTGGGGTGCTGCTGGCGCTCACGCCGCGTAGGGGCAATGGCGGCATCCCGAGTCGCAGCAGTAGCCGCGGCGGGCCAGGTAGCCGGCGCTGAGGACGGTCAGTCCGGACCCAGGATCGACATAGGTGTCGGCGCCGGTCCGCAGTGCCTGTGCGTGGGCGGCCAGGATCTCTCCGTAGTCGGGCCGCGCGGGGGACAGCCGATCGCTGTGGGGCTCGCCCAGGGGCCGGTCGGCCAGCGGCTCGACCGCAGCATCGGGCCCGCGCCTCGGCTCGGCCATGCGCCGCGGGCCAGGGCACCCGGTCCCGCGCACGGGCGCTCGGGACCGGGTGCCGCTGACTACCTCTTTGCGGTCTTCCTGGCCGGCGTGCGCTTGGCCGGGGCCCGCTTGGCTGGCGCGCGCTTGGCCGGGGCCTTGCGGGCCGCGGCGGCTTTCCGGGCCGGAGCCTTCTTGGCCGTGCTTCTCGTCGCGGTGGCGCGTGCGGCAACCGGGGCGGCGGACTTGCCGGCAGCGGCGACCGCGGCATCGTCGGTGGGGAACACACCCTTGACCAGCTTGGGGGCCTTGGCCGGGGCCAGCACCGCATCCTTGAAGGCCTTCACCGGGGTGATGCGGGCCTTCTTCGACGCCTTGATGCGGATGGCCTCCCCCGTCGCGGGGTTGCGGCCCATGCGAGCGGGGCGGTCGACCTTGACGAACTTTGCGAAGCCGGGGATCGAAATCGGCTCACCCTTGGCCACGATGGCGGTCACCACATCGGTGAATCCGTCGATGACCGTGATGACCGTCCTCAGCTCGACATCCGACTGGACTGCGACTGCTCTGGCTAGTTCACGCTTGTTCATGGCGACATTGTGGCCGACGCGCGCCGGTCAATGCACATCTTTCAAGCCGAAATGTATGGGAATTAACCGAAATTACCGCCAGTTCGGGGTGTCGGACACGCGACAGACGGCGCTGTCACGCGCTCGGCATCCACTGGGCCCAGTAGGGGTTGGTGCTCGTTCGCTTCTCCATGAGGATGATGATCGTCCCCCAGGGGTCGTGGCACCACGTTGTCTTGAGACCGGCAACTTCGGCGATTCCCGTGGTCAGGAACTCCACGCCGCGGGACTCGAGCTGGGCCCGGGTGGCCCCGATGTCGACGCAGACCATGCCGACATGGGTCAGACCCACCTGGGTCACCGACGGGCGGCCTGAGGGTCCGCCCACGACCTCAGCCTCGGGGTATTCGATGAGCTCGAAGACGCGATCGTCCTTTCCGAAGCCGACAATGGCGGCCGTGACGACCACGGGTGCGGGCACGAGCTCACCCATGTCGTGCTGAATCTGTTCGCCCTCCATGCGGTACGGGGGAGAGAGGACGTCGAGTCCGAGGACGTCGCGGTACCACTCGACCGCCGCTGCCACATCGGGAACGCAGATGGCCGAATGGGCCATGCCGGTCAGCATTCGCTCAGGTCCAGCGGGCGATTTCGTGCTGCAGGCGCTTGTTCCAGCCGCGGGCGAAGAATTTCGCCTTCCGGTTCACCACGCGCAGCGCGAGGGCGAGGACGAACACGAGCGGAGCGAAGAACCCCGCGATGGCACTCACACCCATGATCCGGACGCGATCGGTGCGTTTCCGAGGCCCATCCACGCATTTAGTGCTACACCTGTTCTGCTTGGTCCGCCAGTACCTTCTGTCCGCAGCCGGCACCGGGAGCACCTTCAGATGAGCGATACCAATCCAGAGGACACGGCCTCGAGCGCCGTGGCTGCCGCTGAGCCGTCCGAAATCGCCGAGAAGAAGCCGCGGGCGCCCAGGACAAGGCGGATCATCTCCTGGGTTCTCGTCGTCCTGGCCTCGCTGCTCATTCCGATCTCGGTGGTGTCGGTTTGGGCCATCCGCACGGTGACCAACACCGACCAGTACGTGACGACCATGGCCCCGCTGGCCCGCAATCCGGTCATCATCAACCAGCTGGCTGAGAAGGCCACGGACGCGTTGTTCTCCTCGCACATCGTCCAGAACAAGGTGACCGGTCTCCTCCCGGCCAAGGCCAAGCCCTTGGTGGTGCCCATCACCAGCGAGGTCAAGTCCTACGCGCACGGTCTCGCCCTCAAGTTCTTCGAGAGCCCGGCCTTCGGCAGGCTGTGGGACGAGCTCAACCGCCACACGCACGACGCCGTGGTCGACGTGATGGAAGGAAAGAAGGGACCCCTCCTCGAGAGAGTTGAGAAGAACGGCGCCATCGTCGTCAACGTCGTCCCCGCCCTCAACAACATCATCAACGAACTCGACCAGCGCGGCATCACGCTGTTCAATCCGATCAAGGCCATCGCCTCGGCCGGGAGCCAAGGCCTCGGCATCACGATCGTGACCCAGCAGCAGGTGTCCAAGTACTCGGGCCTCTTCAACACGATTGTCGACCTCGGCTGGGCCGTACCGATCACGGCGCTGGTCATCGGGATCCTCTCCATTGCCGTCGCCGTGGAACGGAGAAAGGCGCTGTTGCGGGTCAGCCTTGGGATCTCCTTCGTCACGCTGCTCTTCCTCGCCGCGCTCGCCACGGGCCGGAACTTCTTCCTCAATGAGGCCTCCAACCTCAGCTTGAGGCGTGACGTTGCCGGAGCCGTGTGGGACACCCTGCTCCGCTTCCTCAAGGCCGACTTTCGCTGGATGCTGCTCGTCGCATTGATCGTCGCTTTCCTGGCTTGGGTCTTTGGCCCGGCCCGCTGGGCCGTCGGGATCCGCACCCACGTGACCCGGGCTGCTCGCTGGCTCGGGGTGCAGGGCAAGGCCCTCAGCGCTGGTGCCGGCCGCACTGCTGCAGGGTCTGGTGGCGCACGTCGCGTCGGCCGCTTCATCGAGGAACACCTGAACGGCTTGCGGATCCTGGGTGTGGCCGTGGCCGCCATCGTGCTCCTCTTCAGCGGGAACCTGACGGGCTGGAGCCTCCTGATCATCCTGATCGTCCTGATCGTGTACCTGGGTCTGTTGCAGCTGGTCGCCACATGGGCGCGCAGGGTTGCCGCTCCCGCGGTGACGTCAGGGGCTGCCTAGCCTCCAGAGATCTGGCGCCGTCCGCTTTAGTCGACTTTCAGACGGATCCCGCTGCGAACGCGGGGCCACGGCGTCATCCGAGGGCGAGGATGCGCCCGGCTGACCTCATGCGCGGGCCTGGCGACGACGGGCGCTGCGACCGCCTGAGGCGCTTGGTTCCCGATGATGTCCCGGCGGAATTTTCGGGGTTTCTTAGCTGACACTCAGGCGTTCTTAGCTGGCGTTTAGGCGCGCCCTTTACGCTGGAGCGCGTGGGTATGACGTGGCGTCTCGGTCTGGTCGCGGTCGTCGCCGCGGCCGTCCTGGGCGGGCTGGTGCCCCACGCCGTTGCTTCGAGTGCCGAGAACGCCGGCGCAGTGATGATCCAGGCAGTGGAGTCCCCGCTGGGGTCACCCACCACCTGCGTCGATGCCACCTGCGGGAAGGGCAGTCCGACCCCAGCAGCACCGACGCCCGTCCTCGCCCTCGTGGCCGTGCTGGGCGGGCTGGCGGTCGCCGCCACCGCGTCCGCCCTGATCCGCCGTCGATCGGCCTGGTCCGGCGCGCTTCCGAGCGGTCGCCAGGTCCCGCCCTTCCACCCTCCCCAGTTCTCCTAGCTCAGTCCAGGCGCCCTGCGCCCGCCGTGCACCTCGCTCCCCAGCGAACGCGCCGACGGTGGGACGGCGCCCTTCTCGAGCCATGCGGTTGCTCACGTGGGCCGCCGCACCCGTCGCCGAGCGCACTTCCTGCGTGTCGGCCTACCCAGGAGAACTCCCAGATGTCGAAGTCCAATTCCGGGCCCACGCGGCCCAATTCCAACCGTCCATCAAATTCCAACCGTCCATCAAAGAGCGGAGCCACCACTCGATCCACCGCCAACAGTGCGAAGAGGTCCGGCGGGCGTTCGCCGGCGCGGACGTCGTTCCGCACCCGGCACCCGGTCTTGACCGCGCTCGTCCCCGTCGGGCTCATCCTGGCGGTCATCGTGACCATGGTCGTGATCAAGGCGACGGGCGGGTCCGCCGCCCCGTCGTCGTCACACCTCCAAGCCGGCGCGGCAAACCCATCCGGCAAGACCGGAGCGACAGCCCTGTCCTCCACGGTCCTCGCCGATCTCGCCGTTCCGGCTCCAACCCTCGATGCCGTCGGCAGCCCCAGTGGCGACAGCCTGCCCAGCGCAATCAGCGGGACGTCGGTCCTCAAGGATCAGGAGGGCAAGCCGCTCATCACCTACATAGGAGCCGAGTACTGCCCGTACTGCGCGGCGGAGCGATGGGCCCTCGCCGTTGCCCTCTCGCGGTTCGGCACGTTCTCGAACCTCTCGGCGACGCACTCTTCGAGCAGCGACGTCTACCCGAACACCCAGACACTGTCCTTCTACGGATCAAGCTATTCGAGCCCGTATGTGGACTTTCAGGCGGTCGAAGAGGCCACCAACCAGGTGGTGAACGGGTCCTACCAGACGCTCCAGACTCCGACCGCGGCCCAGAGCGCGCTCGTGGCGAAGTACGACTCGGCGGGGAGCATCCCCTTCCTCGACATCGCCGACAAGTACGTCGTCACCGGGGCCAGCTTCACGCCCCAGGTGCTGCAGGGTCTGACACGTGAACAGATCGCCGCGCAGCTGAGCAATCCGTCCAGCCCGGTGGCCCAGGCCATCGACGGGACGGCGAACGACATCACCGCGGCCATCTCGAACGTCACTGGCAGCCAGCCGAGCAGCGTTGGCAACTCGCCGGCCATCGCCGCCATCGCCAAGAAGCTGGGGGCGTGACCGTGATGACGGAGAATCGGCGTCTTCCGACCTGGGTACTTGCGTCCTCGCTCGGTCTTTCCCTGGCCGCAGTCGGCATCGCCTCCTACCTGACCGTGGCTCACTACGCCGATCCCGGTGCCCTGGCCTGCCCGGACACCGGAGTGGTGAACTGCACCCTGGTCACCACCAGCCCAGAATCCGTGGTGTTCGGAGTCCCGCTCGCCGTGGTCGGTCTCGTCTGGGCCGTGGTGATGGTGGGCCTGTGCGCACCCTGGGCCTGGCGGGCGCAGCGCGGAATGGGTCGAGCGAGCGCGCCTAGCCGCAACGGGGGCTGGCGCTCTCGCGGTGGTCTACCTGGTGTACACCGAGCTCTTTCGCATAGGCGCCATCTGCCTCTGGTGCACCGCAATGCATGTGACAGCCATCGCACTCTTCGGCATTGTCATGGCAACGCGGGCCCACGGCGGGTCCT
Source organism: uncultured Acidimicrobiaceae bacterium (assembly GCA_963840435.1). GTDB lineage: Bacteria > Actinomycetota > Acidimicrobiia > Acidimicrobiales > RAAP-2 > Bog-473. The sequence continues at coordinate 887,999 of CAWIYY010000012.1, forward strand.
CGGTGACGGCCCATGCCTGAAACCCACAGAGATCGGGCCTTTTGCCCCTACTGCGAAGAAGGTGAATTCGCACACAATCACCAGAGGACACCTGCGCAAGCGGGCTGCGGGTGGGCGGCGGGAGGAGATTCCGATGAAGAAGCGTGAGCGCTCGGAGGACGACAGCGTCCTTGTCCAAGAGTGCGAGGCGTTCCTCGAGGGAACCCTGGCGGAGCATCTCGACGAGCGAGGCATCGTGGTCCCTGTTTGGGCGTGGACCAACCTGCTTGCGCACGGTGGTCCCGAGCAGATCACCGACTGCGTGTGCTCGCCGGACCACTTGCGCCGCTCGGACCGCGACTGGAGCGTGGCTCGGGCTCTCGTGGCCTTTGAGATCTTCGATCTCATGGAGGCGGGGTATCTGCTCGAGGACCTCCAACAGGACGTGCTGATCCCCCTCGAGCTCGAGATGGCGTCTCGTCCCGAAGTCAGCCGGTGGGCCCCCCGTCAGTGGCTGGACAGCGTGGAAACGGCTATTCGTAGCGAACAGGTCACCTTCGGCCTCTGACGCACCGAGCGGCCGCGGGTCAGCCGGCCGAGCGGGCTACCCACCGCTGGACCATGCTGGCCAAGGCCGGCAGTGGGAGTGATCCCGCGCGCAGGACGACGTCGTGGAACTCGCGCAGGTCGAAGCGGGACCCGAGCGCTTCCGCGGCTTCGCGTCGCAGGCGGACGATCTCGAGGCGACCCGTCATGTAGGCCAGCGCCTGCCCGGGATAGGAGATGTATCGATCCACTTCGGACTCCATCTCGATCCGCGGCATCGGCGTGTGCTCGACGAGCCAGTCGACCGCCTGCATCCGCGTCCAGCCCATGGCGTGCAAACCAGTGTCGACGACCAATCGCCCAGCACGCCAGGCGTCGGCCGAGAAGAGTCCCATGCGGGACAGGTCGTCGCTATAGAGCCCCATCTCGTCGGCGAGCCGCTCGCTGTAGAGGCCCCAGCCCTCGGCGCAGGCCGTGTCGATGAGCACGCGCCGTGCCGGGGCCAATTCCGTGTCCTCGAGGGCGATGGTCAGCTGGAAGTGATGCCCGGGCACCGCCTCATGGAAGGCGACGTCCTCGGCCGCGTAGCGATGACGCTCCTCGGGCATGGACGTGTTCAGGAAGTACGTGCCCTTGCGGGACCCGTCAATGGCCCCGACCATGTAGTAGGCGGCAGCCATGCCCGCCTCTTCCGTTTCGGGTACCGGTTCGACGACGCACGCCTCCTTGGGCACCACGCCGAACCACCGCGGGGCCTCGGCCTCGGCCGCGGCCACGACGCGACGGGCGTGCTCGAGCATCTCCTCGCGGCTGTTGTAGCGCAGGGTCTGGTCTGTGGTCAGGCGATCGAAGATCTCGCCGAGGTCCGTCGTATTCCAGAGGTTCGAGCCGGTCTGCCGCAGCTCCTCGCTCACCTGGTCGACGATCTCGAGTCCGATGGCATGGAGCTCGTCGGGGGAGTGACTGGTGGAGGTGTGCAGCTGGACGAGCTTGGAGTACATGGCGTCGCCATCGGGTAGGTGGCAGATGCCCGGATGCTCGTCATCGCGTGCTGCGGGCAGGACGTCGGTCGCGAGGCTCTCGCGGTAGCTGATGAGCGCCGGCCGAACGTACTCCTCGATCGCGGCGCCCAGTCGATCAGCAAATGCTGCGTCCTCGTGATCTCGAAATGCCATACCGCCCGCGGTCTCGTCCGTGGCCAACAACTCGAGCTGCGCCATGGCCGACTCGACGAGGCGCCCCACGGCCGTGCGGCCCGACGCAGTGCCCTCGCGGTGCCGCTGGGCCACGGTGGCGAGCATCTCGGGAACACCTCGGAGACGGGCGACGTAGCCGTCCTTGCGCTCATCCGTGTCAAGCGCCAGCTTCGGCAGCATCGTCAACACGCTGTCGACCGGATCGACGAAGGTGTCACAGACGGTGAACTCCACGAGAGGTACCGTGGCCGCGCCGGCCATATTGTCGGCCATCCGGCGCACGAAGTCGAGAGTTTGTAGTTGCACCTCACCGAGGCCGGTCTCTTCGATCCGCGACGCCCGCGAGGCCAATGCAGTCAGCTGTTCACTCTGTGCTTGCTCGAATGGCTTCGAGAAGTCGGGCAGCCGTTCGTCATAGCCGGAGAACCCGTAGAGCGATCCGGCGAGTGGGTCGGTGTCGAGCGTTGCCTCGAGGAGTTCGGCGGCCAGGTCGTCTGGAGTCATGGCACCGGAACCTATACCAGCAGAGAATCGAAATCCCCGAAGTTGCCGCCCGTCCGGTCCGTTGCCGTCGGCACTCCACGGTGGAGCGCCACGGCCACTCCGAGCCGAGCCGTGTGGTCGTCCAGATCACACCCACATGGGTGGCCTCCTGGGGTCTCGATCCCGATGCGCCATGCAAGGAGATCCGACGCGCGGTTGAGGAGCCCGAACCCGAGGCCAAGCGGCTCCGCGGGCGACAATCACTTCAAGATATTGACGGCTCGCGCAATCACCAGCCCCAGTACCGCCAAGCTGGCCGTCGCCTGCACGGCCATGGCCAGCTTGGCCCAACGAGCGAGCGGCATGACATCGGTGGGACTGAATGCGAGGGCGTTTGTGAAAGCCAGGTACAGGTAGTCGAAGAACTCAGGTCGCCAACCGGGCTTGGCCACCTGAGGGTTGAGGTGCTCCGGAAATGCGAAGTCAGGGAACTTGGGAGTGAGGCGAGCCCGGGATTCAGGCCCTCCGCCGTCGAGCTCCCAGTAGAGAAACGCGAACGTGATGATGACGTACGTCAAAACCACCGAACCGATTCGGATGAGTGCTCCCGGTGAGTTCGTCTCTGGTCCACCCCTGATGAGGTCGATGACCAGCCTCACGGTCACGGCTGCCGCACCCAGAACCAAGATGCCCACCAGACTCAGCGAGAGACCCCGGACGAGCGCTGACTTTCTGTCAATGAGGCCCGGATCAGCCGCGATTAGAGCAATCAGCAGCAGTGTCTCGACAATCGGAATAACCCACGGCGGGGCCACGCTGAACCTCGAAGGGAGCAAGAACGGCAATGCGATCGCTATGAGGAGCGTGACGGCCATCGGCCATCGCTTCTCTCCCCTCGGTGCGGGCACTTCGCCGATCACCCGCTCACAGTAGAGCACTGAACCCTGATTCACCCCGAGGGTTTGTCGTCGATCGGAGGAGTAAGAATGAGATCGCCTCCATGGGTGTCGACGACGGTTGCTCGTGGCCGCCGTCGCGATCCTTCGGCCACATGGTTGCGGGCGTCAAGGTGTAGGGCCGCGCGCCGTCAGTCTTGTAACGACGTTGCGAAGCGCACCCCAACGATGGAGGCGGCCCCCTGATCGCGCAGTTCGCCAGGCTTGCACTCCGTAGTATTCCGAGCACTGACCATGGCCGAGTTTCGAGGCGGAAAAGCGAAGCGTCTGACTTCGGACCTCACCGTCCGAAGTGTGCATGCATCGAGCGCTTGGGTTGCCGAACTCTGCCCATCGGGGAAGGGCAAATCGGGGAGGCGCGGCTCAGGTGAAGAGATCCGAGACGCTTTCACGGCGGAAGATCCTTCGGATGGCCTCGCCGAAGAGACCAGCCACCGAGATCACCTCGACCTTGGCCGACATGGCCACCGGTTGGGTCTCCACGCTGTCAGTCATAAAGAGCCGCTGAATAGGACTGGCATCGAGATTCGCCATTGCCGTCTCGGTCAGCAGCCCATGGCTCACGGCCGCATAGACTGACGACGCACCTCGTTCGGTCAGCACCCGAGCCGCGTCGACCAAGGTGCCTGCCGAGATCGTGAAGTCGTCGACGATCAACGCGGTTCGACCTTCGACCGATCCGATCAGTTCAACCACCTCCGCTGTCTCGGAATGATCGACTCGACGCTTGTCGGCAATTGCTAGCGGCGCGTGAAGACGTTCAGACCACTGGCGGGCCTTCTTGGCGAAGCCTGCATCGGGAGCGACCACCACGAGATCTGCGAGTGACTTGGCCGCAATTGCTTCACAGAGAACGGGAAGCGCATAGAGGTCATCGACGGGTACTTTGAAGAAGCCCTGCACTTGGGGGGCATGCAGATCGAGAGTAACGACGCGGTCGACGCCGGCTGCCTCAATGGCGTCCGCACACACTCGGGCACGGATCGAAACCCTCGGCTCATCCTTCTTGTCGCCCTTGGCATAACTGAAGTAGGGGATGACGGCAGTAACAGATGCCGCGCTCGCCCTCTTGAATGCATCTATCCAAAAGAGCAATTCCATGAAGTTGTCGTTGGCCGGAAACCCTGTCCCCTGGACGAGGAAGACGTCGCGACCTCGCACATTCTCGAGTATCCGAACAAAGAGGTTGCCCTCCGAGAATCTCAGTGTTTCGCTCGACCCAAGGGGACAATCAAGGTGGTCAGCGATGGCTCCACCAAGCTTGCGGCTGGCCGACCCGGCGAAGAGCAGCAACTCCTCGGTCATGCCGTCCAAACTACAGGACGGTCATTCCAGTACGCCCGGGTTGGGCAGCGAACGAGAACGGTCCCACCAATTTGCGTTCACGTGGGCAACAATGCCGCTCATGGCGTTCGGTCAACAGTCAGGTCCACCCGCTTCGGCGACCCAGGTGCGGGAGCTCCTCGGTCTTCTCAAGGAAGCCGGACATTCCGACTTTCGCGATGCGCGAGGCCCAATGGGATTTAGCCAACGTCAGGCTGGGGGCAAATTCTCTCGCGACGAGGCAGCGGACTTCATCACCCAGCTCCAAGAGGCGGAATCCGAAGGGAGTGCTCCCGTCGCTCCGCCCGCGTGGAGGAAATCCACCCAAGAGCAACTCTTGCCGTTGCTGTCTTCTGAACAGCTCGCCGGTGAACTCCGTAGTCGCGGATGGAGCGTCGTCGAGCCCTAAGGACGGGCTCACCGGGAAGTCGAAAGCGCTGCAGAGCCGTCGGTCGCATCGGCAAAGCACCGCCTCCAAATCGATGCCAGCAGCGTCGTCGTCAGCTGGTTCATTGTGGAAGCCGATCGCCGAGCGGATCGCATGCACTCACTATCGTCGAGCTATCCGTTGCCGTTCAGGGCAGATGCAACGATTCGCAATGTTGCCTTTGGGTGCATCTGAGCAAATTGAAAGAAGGACGGGGCCGAAGCCCCGTCCTTCTTTCTGTCGTCCCGATCAGTCGGGCCTGTTAGCAGGTGAAACTCCTGGCGTCAGGCGAACTGGATCGAACTCGTGGTTGGGTCGAATGTGGCGGTGGCAATAACGACGGTCTTGGCCCCTCCAACTTCCGAAATGATGTCGTTCCGGAAGTTGCCGGTGGTGTTCATCCCGGTATCGGTGTTGAGGCACGCCGTGATCGTGGTGGCCTTGCCCGACTGGGAGGCTGGAGCAGTGAGGTGGCCGGTGAGGACGAAACCCCCCTCGGTGGCCGGGCAAGTCCCGACAGTGGACCCGCTGGGAGCTTGTTTCGATCCGGTATTCGCGGCCGTGTACGTCGTGGTGCCAATCGTCCACGTCGTCGTCGGCACAGCCTTGAACAACTTCCCACCCCCGCCAAGAAACTCACTTACCGAGTCGTAGACGAAGTCGCCCGCTGGGCACGGTGACGGTGGGTTACTGTCAGTGCTGCACGTCAGCGTGGCCTTCGTTTTGATGCTGCCGCCGTCGACGGTACCGCTGCCGGCGTGCTTTCCAGTGCACGTGATCGACGGTGCCGCTGACGTCGTCGAGGTCGACTTCTTGCTCGCCGATGCAGTTCCCTGGTTCGAGATACCGGGTGACGCGAAGGACACCGTTTGTGTCCCTCCGCTACACGTCGTCTTGCCGCCCGCAGCAAAGGCGTTGCCGCTCGTGGCGACTTGCGCGATGCCGAACGACAGGACAGGTACCGAACTCAATACAACTACCGACATAAGCTTGCGTAACACCTACTCCACCCCCATTTTCTCTTAGAGGCTGACGGACCTTCGGCATCTATCCGAACGGATCGACGTGCTCTTGCCCGTGCAGCACCAATGACGGCGGCCAGCTTGTCACAATCGTCTCTGTAGTACTCGACTCGGTTCGCGCCGAGCGAGCGCCCCAAGAGGGCGATCCGGAACCCTCCACGACCGAGGCGACCGCGGGCCTCGAGTTCTTGTCTCCGTGCTCATGGGTGGCGGCCAGCCCGCGCGACCATTGTCGCAGGTGACCGATGTCGGGCCACACCTGAGCGTGATCAGGCCGGGCCATTGACCGAGCCGATGTGCCACCCCGGTGGCATGGAAGATGTTGCATTCGATGCTGCTAGTCGAAGAGCTTGTCCCGGATCGAATCCGCTCCGTTCGAACTGCTGGAGCCTGAACGGGGCAATCAAGCCCTCGCTCACGAGGAAGGATCGTGTGAACCTGCAAGCGACCGGGTGGAATCATCGGAGAATTGACTCGCGAATCCTTGACTCTCATTTGGCATTCCTGGTGAGCTAAGTCGAGATGCAGCTGCCCCTCGTTCCGATTCCAACACGACCGGTGACATCGGGGAGCGGCGGAGCGGGAAACGGCCACCCTCCTTCTCCGCAGCATTGGCGTCGAACAAGTCCCTAATGTTGTCGTTGTGCCACCACCATTGATGCCGGCAGCCGTCTACGTGGGTGACGGCAAAATCGCCGTTGAGCAGGTGCCCTGTCCGGAGCCGGGGGACGGGGAGGTCCTCGTCGAGATTGCCGAGTGCGGCATCTGCGGCTCCGATCTGCACATGGTCTTAGAGCGGTACGCCAAACCGGGCGCTATTCTGGGTCACGAATGGTCGGGCATCGTGGCCGCCGCGCCAAGTGGTTCGAGCTGGTCTCCTGGCGACCGTGTGGTGGGGAACCCGGCTCCGGGGTGCGGCCGGTGCCGTCCCTGCCGGCGGGGCCGGCCGTCGGTGTGCCTGAACCGTCCAACTGCCGATTTCACCGGGTACCGCGGGGCTTTTTGCCAGTTCAAGACCGTGGGGACCGAAGGTCTGATCAGGATTCCCGATTCGCTCCCTACCAGGGTGGCCGCGCTCGCAGAACCCATGGCGATCACCCTGCATGCGCTACGGCTGGCCCACGTCGAAAAGGAAGATCGGGTTCTTGTTACCGGGGCGGGGCCGGTGGGTCTCTTGCTCCTGGCCGTGCTGCGTGCCCAGGGGGTGTCCGACGTCACCGTGAGCGAACCATCCGCTGTCCGGCGCCAGCAGGCCCTCGACGTCGGAGCCGCCCGGGTCGTGACGCCGGACGAGCTGGAGCCGCCGCCGATGACGCTTCCCGTCGCGGAACCTTACGCTGTGGTGTTCGAATGCTCGGGCCACGCGAGCGCGGCCGAAGCGGGGTTCGGCCAGCTCGACTACGCGGGCACGCTCGTGATCGTCGGGACTGGTTTCGAACCGCCGCGGATGAACCAGAACCGCATGATCATCTTCGAGCTCGAGATCATCGGGGCATACAACTACAACGACGAGGGCTTCCAGCCAGCCGTGGACCTCCTTGACAGCGGCACGTTGCCATTCGACGCCTTGATCGAACCCGACAACGTCCCGCTGAGCGACGTCATGGTTTCGATGGAGCGGCTCGCCCGAGGCGAGATACCGAGCAAGGTGATGGTTCAACCGAGCCTGTCCTCATGAGCGACATTTCGTTTGCTCCGAGACTCAATCACGTGGCGATCAGTGTCGATGCCACGATCATGGACGAAGACGGTCGAGCGGCACTCCTGGACTTCTACTCGGAGATCTTCGGGTGGGCCGAGGGAGACAACAGCACCGAGAAGGGCAACCCGCTCATTCTCTACACCGGCTCGTTGGGCCAGTTCCTCTACTTGCTGCCGGCGAAGGACGAATTCATGGTGACTCCGGACATGGATCACTTCGGGATGGAGGTGTCGTCCAAGGAGGAGTTGGTTGAGATACTGGAGCGGGTCAAGGCGTACAAGAGCAAAGATGACCGCGTGCGTATGACCGATATCGGAACCATGGTGACGCGCTATGGGGAAAAGCAGTACACGCTCACCAATGCCTACATCTGGTTCTTGATCCCGTTGTGGGTCGAGCTCCAGCATGTCGAGCGGCGTTCGCCCGGCTGACGTCATTTCGTCCCGAAGGCAACGGACGTCCCGTGTCGATGTTCTCACTACGGCAGGTGTGGGTCCTCTCCTCGGACCCGGTCTCTTTCGGTACGATCGCAACCATTTCACGGGACCGATCGGTCCGAACGGTGCCGGCAAGACCACCCTCTCGAACCGACGCCGCAGGAGAGATCAAGGTGGCTCAGGCCACGACGCGTCGATGTTCCTCGGGGGATTCCTGAGTTGACGCTACGGTTTTGGTACTACTGAGGCACACGTGGTGTGTCCTGAGGAAGTCGGTCATTTCGGCGGCGGGTACGCCTCGGGCGAATAAGTAACCCTGGCCACTGTCGCAACCCTCGCGCTGTAGTTGTTCCAACTGTTGGGGGTATTCGATGCCCTCGGCCAGAGTCTCAAGGTGAAGGGCCTTACCGAGGCCGACCAGAGTGTGTATCAGTTCGCCTGCGGCGGGCGAGTCTGCGACCGCAGCTATGAAAGAGCGATCGATTTTGAGGGCGTCAACGGGGAACTGACGGAGATAGGCCAGCGAAGAGTAGCCGGTGCCGAAATCGTCGATGGCAATGCGCACCCCGATCTTTTTCAGCTGATGCAGTACGGCAACGGTGGATTGCGCGTCACGCATGATGGCCGTCTCGGTGATCTCAATCATGAGCGACGCTGGGGGTAGACCGCTGCCAGCGAGGGCCTGATGGACATGATCGACGAACTCGGGGCGTTCGATTTGGCGGACCGACGCATTCACAGAGACCTCGATCTGGTTGCCGCCGGCGTGCCACACGGCGGTTTGGCGGCACGCTTCCTCGAGAACCCAGCGGCCGACGTCGACGATCTGGCCGGACTCTTCGAGCAGCGGTATGAACTCGTCGGGAACGACGACGCCTCGCTCGGGGTGATTCCACCGCAGTAGGGCTTCGACCCCGATGAGAGTCTCCGTGCCGAGGTCGAAGATGGGTTGGTAGACGAGGAAGAATTCATTGTGTTGAAGGGCCACGTTCAATCCCGCGGCTAGCTCGGCCCGACAGCGCCTGTGATCCTCCATCTCGGGCGCGAACACTCGGTAGCAGGCCTTGCCGGCGGCCTTTGCGTTGTAGAGCGCCATATCGGCATCTCGCAGCAGTTCGCTGGGGTCGCAACTACTGCCGGTGGCGATCCCGATACTGGCGCGAACAACGAGCGGTTGATCACTCTCGGGCAGATGCAGTGGCTCAGCCAGCACTTCCAACAGCCGTTCTGCCACGGCTTCAACGCCCGCATCCATGGCGGCGTCTTCGACCAAGACTACGAACTCGTCGCCGCCCAGCCGTCCTATGGTGTCGCAGCCCCGAACGGTCGTCCGCAGACGCTCTGCGACGATCTGCAGCAGCCCATCACCGGCGCCGTGGCCGAGAGTGTCGTTGATCTCTTTGAAATCGTCCAGATCGATGAAAAGGACCGCCGCTTGAAGGCGATGACGCCGAGCCCGCGTGATCATCTGGTCAGCCCGATCCAGTATGAGAGCCCGGTTCGGTAGGTCAGTCAGCGGGTCGTGCAGCGACTGATGGCGGATCTGGTCAAGCAATCGCCCATTACGCAGCGCCACCGCTGCCTGCCCGGCCAGCCCACTGAATCGCTCAGACAGATGGGGATCGTCCAAGAGCCGCTCCGGTCGCTCTCGCACCCCTGCAGCAAGCACGCCGATTACCTCGCGGTCGACCCAGACCGGCGCGGCGGCCAAAGCGCTCATGCCAGTGGCGGCCAGCACGGCGGCAACCAGTGGGTTGGGATCGCCCGCGCTGCGGATCACCACGTCGCTCAACGCGTGGTCGTCGACGCTCACTTCGAATGCGTCCAGAGAAGGTCGTTGCGCGCGGCCGAGTCCGTGATGGGCGGCTACTCGGTAGACACCGTCCCGGATCAGCAGAACGACGGAGCAGTCACAGTCGATCACTGCCGGCATCGTCCTTGCCACCTTTGCGGCCAACTCGCCTGCGGCTGTCAGCTCAGCGAGCGATGTGGACAACTCGAGCAGAGCCTGGTTCATTTCGGCTTGGCGCCGTGCTGCTTCGAGGGCGAAAGCGGAGTCGAGCGCGGTTGCAGCCAGACGCGCATATCCCTCCAACGCCGGTCGTTCAAGTCCGAGGTTGGCGGGTGGATAGAGCGCGATCAGTCTCCCGTAGAGCTTCTGGTTCGACGCCACATCCACGACTAGAAAGCTGCCGCCGCCAGCATCGGCCGAGGCCACCATGTCGACAGCTTTGGCCTGGTCTATTCCGTTGGTGTAAAGGCGGATACCGCCAGGCATGGCGTCGACCTCCAACACAAAGCCCGAGGCGGTCGAAGAGTGAGCGGCTCCATCGACAATACGGTTCATGACTGTGTCCAGATCGTCAGCCGTAACAATGTGCTCGACAGTGCGATGGACAGACGACAGTCTGGATTCGGAGACATCGAGTTGGAAGCGAGTGAATTCCAGCTGCAAAGCCAGGTCCTCGGTCTGATCCCACGCCACACGAATGGCGCACTCGTCATCGCCGCGACACCGGCAGCGGAACTCTTGAACATGTGGCTGCATGCCGAAAATGCGAACCGACAGCGAACTCAGTCCGGTCAAAAATGTGCACAGTTCGGGGAAGGGCTCAAAACCATCAACGAGCCGCGCCCGCATAATCATCTCAGTTGGACCTGATGCCTCGATCGACACGTCGACGAGCGGACCGATGAGTCCACCCACGTCGACGGCGAGAGACATTTCCAATGGCGAGCCAAAGGCATGCAGAAGCGCAGTGACTTCAGGGCGGGAACCGGCACCGATACTCGGGATCTCTCCAAGGCGGATTAGTTCGTCGACCGAACCGAGGTGCCGAGCTGCGGACTCGAGCAGCCGACGGAACTGCGCATAGCTACTCCAGGTGGCATCGTCGCGAAGAAGGGCTTCAGGTCGATCCTCTTCGGCGTCGGCGAGCACCAGGACGACCCCATCGACTCCAAGACGCCATTCCACGAATTCCAGCAACAGCCGGGTGCAAAGCCCCGTGAGGTGGCGGTCAGGCGACATGACAATGGTCACTTCTCGTCAATCGGCAAATCCGACACAACACTTGAAGTTCAACCTATGTTGCAGGAAATCAGAGAGATACTCCCGGTCCATGCCCCCTCTCGATTTCGATGAGCCGATGGAACGTGAATCCGCCAACCGAGAGACAGATATCGGGGGTTCTCAGGCACAACGAGGCGTGGGAGTTGGTCGGGCGACCGGGCGCAGTCGTGGGCGGAATGGACCTTGCCCGAGTCCACGCGATCGGTCGGGGACGCAACGGAGACTTGCCGACGAGAGAGCTCGTGTGGCGGGACCGCGTCGTCACACGGACAAGACGAGAAGGTGGGAGGTCGGACGGACGAGGCCTCTGATCAGAAGTTCGGTGGAGGCGATGGGACTTGGTCCCCCACGAACTTCTTGACTGCCAGGCGCTTCTGGGTCAACTTCGGACGTCGCTCATCGAGTCCCGAGCATTCTTCACCGGAGCTCAAACAGGCTCTTCGACAAACCGGCCATGACCCCTTGTGGACCGTGATGCTTGGCGCTCGTTGTCCAGAAGGCCGAAGTATCCCGCCACGGGGCGAATGGGGACAGTCGCGCCGCGCCTCGCGCCAGGGAGGTTCACTTTTCCGTCTCCGAGGTCCGTCCTGGGTGCATGGCCGCTCCAGTTCACGCCGATGCGTCCTGGACGCGTGCCCGCAGAGTCGGTACGCCCGGGCCGTCGAGTTGGTCAACGTAAGGAGCGCGGCCAGCCATGCTCATCACCAGCGCGAGGGTCGATCCGGTGATCAGCGGACCGGTGCCCGTAGCAAACTCTCCATCGTCGGCGCGAAGCAGTAGACCGGCAACGGTGCTGCGACTGGGAACTGTGAAGTTACGCTCCGCAAAGAAGTCAGCCACGGGCGTCAGCGCGTCGACGTTTGGTGTCCGGGGCAGCCCTAGCGGCTGACGGATGTCCTGGGCGTGTATGACGACCTCGCCGAGGTAGGCCGGGGTGTGTCCCGAGGGGGCGGTGGTGCTGCCAATGATTGCGTGGAATCGCTCGAGCGTCTCGGCGGGGGTGCTGCCCCGTTGCTTGACCATCTGGCGTTGGTTGTGCACGTCGACACGGAAACGCGCGCCGACCATGCTGCGCATCCACCGCCACTGATTCAGGCTTGCCGCGGCGGTCAGGTGCGCAACAACGTCCTCGACGTCCCACCGTCCGCACAAGGTGCCGTGCCGCCACTGCTCGGCATCGAGGCCAGACAGGTCCTCCGAAAGCGCAGTCCGCTCGGCACGCGCGAGGGCCCAGAGGTGGTCGTCCCGCGTTCTGGCCATATCGCCCGGTGCCTTTCCTTGCTCGAGAGTTTCTGTCGTTCGTCGACGGTCATCGGTGGAGCGGCAGCATCTGACAACAACGACTGTCGATTCCCTCCACGTTGATTCACGGTAGTGGATCGAGGTCTTCTGGGAGCGTGGGCCATTGGTTCGTCGTGTTAGAGGTTCGCCTTGGCTAATGAGTATCCCCGATGTGCCTGCACGGCGTCACCCTGTCCGGGCGGGCGACGACGCCAGGACCAAGACGTGTCGACTGCGCTCGACCAAGGCCAGGCGGGCACGGAACCCCTGATCCGTCAATCTTGGTCGGATCTCGGGCCCACTGTTCCGCTGGCCGAAGGCCACTCAAAGATCAGGCATTCAATCGTCGAAAGTTCGCGCCACTGATCGAGGGCCTGACTTAGGGCCTCAGAGACCGGGGACGCCTCTCCCGCCCTCCAGCGCTGGAGATGCTCACCGGCCAGCCTCTCCGCACCGGCAAGTTCATGGCGATGCTCTGCAATCACGGCACGCCCTGGCTTGGTCCGCCGGCGACCGGTGCTCTTGAAGGTCGCCCCCTTCGAGAGCAACTGCCAGAAGCCACCCTGATAGCCAGTCGCCGCCTCGATGACGTATTGCGCAAGATCGTGAGGGATCCCTTGTCCGCCCGCCATCACAGTTCCGGGGATCCTCGTCCGCTTTCCGCGCGTGGCCCTCCAGGCGGCCTGCTGACGGCCGTGGGACTCCATTTTGTAGAACTCCACCCGCACGGCAAAAATCGTATGGGACCACGACCTCTGGCCAACTCCGGGGACAGTCCGCGTCAGACTGTCCAGGTGGACGAAGAATTGCCGGGAGGAGTGGCAAACGCCGGCCAAGTTTTTCGTCGAGGAAATTCGGTTCTTCGACCCTCAAATCCAAACTCGTCTTCGATTCACGCCTTCCTCAGGGCCCTGAGGCGTACTGGATTCGAGGGAGCATCTCTGCCCGTCGAGATCCAGACGGACGGTCAGGAACGACTGGGATTCATCGAGGGGGAAGTCCCGATCCCACCGTACCCAGAGTGGGCACAGGCGGATGACACCCTCGCTTCCATCGCCGTCCTGATGCTCGAGTTCCACCTTGCGTCGGCCTTGGTCACCGCACAGCTCTCGACATGGAGCGACGAGCTGGCGGACCCGTCTGGAGGTCCCGTCGTGTGCCACAACGACGTGTGCCTGGAAAACGTCGTCTTCCGTGACGGTGCTGCCGTCGGCTTGCTCGACTTCGACTTCGCCGCGCCTGGTCGACCGATCCATGACTTGGCTCAGTTTGCCCGAATGTGCGTACCTATCGACGACGATACGAGCGCTCAGCGGCTCGGGTGGAACATCACTGACAATCCTGCTCGACTCAGACTTGTCTCCGACACCTATGGACTCGACGCCAATGGTCGCGATGACCTCATCGATTGTCTCGATCGCTCAATGAATCGAGGAGAAGACTTTGTACGACGCCGGGTCGCCGCCGGTGATTCGAACTTCGTTCGCATGTTGGAGGCGATGGGTGGGATTGAGCGTTACGAGCGACGCAGATGTTGGTGGGAGAACAAACGAACGGAATTCGTCGCTGCGCTGGCGTGAGGAGACTCCGGAGGACGCGAGTCCGGCGAACGGATTCCCATTCAAGCGCTGCAGGGGCAGTTGACCGCTGAACCGATTACCCTCAGTTTCCAGCTTTCCTGAGAATGAGGATGCGAGAGGTGTGGATATGCCTGCGGCATATGACGCGATCGCTGATTGGTACGAGAACGAGTTTCTAAGCGGCCAGTCCGATGACGGAGTCCCGACGAGCGATCCCATCGGTGTCGATGGTTCCGTACGAGAGATGCTCGGTCGAGGTGTTGGCCTTTGTCTCGAAATCGGCTGTGGCACTGGCACGCATGCTGCTCGGATCCGTGGCCTTGGCTGGTCGCCTTTCGGTGTCGACGTCTCGGCCGGGATGCTGCGACACGCTCGCACCCGGCTTCCGATCGTGCAGGCCGATGGCGAGTGTCTGCCATTCGGGGAAGCTTCATTCGTGAGTGTGGTTGCCGTAATGATCCACACCGATGTAGCCGACTATTCCGCTGTCCTCCGGGAGGCATGGCGAGTTCTCGCTCCTGGTGGCAGCTTCGTGCATGTCGGGGTGCACCCGTGCTTCTGCGGTGGGTTCGCCGACCGGAGTGACCCTGAAGCCATCGTTGTCCGTCCCGGGTATCTCGATTGTCATTGGACGAAGGCGTCATGGACCGACAGGGGTCTTAGGGACAAGGTTGGCGCAACGCACATAGCCTTGCCTACTCTGCTCCGCTCGTTTGTTGACGCCGGATTTGTGCTCGACAGCTTTAGAGAAGGTGGGGAACCAATCCCCACGGTGCTGGCCGTGAGGACTCTCAAACCCAGAGAAGAGATCGCCGGCCATTCGCAATCCGACATCCCCGATCCGTTGCTGTAGGGCAGGCTGGTCGGACGATCACGGAGACCCGAAAGTCTCCACGTACCAAGACGTCTCGTTGTGGTTCCGAGCGCCGCGACGTGGTTGGTAGTTGGAGTCGAGTGTGCACAAGACGGCGTCGAGCGTGCGGTGATCTCGTTGGCTCACGACCTTGATCCCATGACGGATCAGGAGCGCAGCGCAGACCCCTTGTCCTGCTTGGTGACGACCTGCTGAGCGTGGACCGTCGTAGATCACTTGGGAACCACAGGCAGCACTGATGTCCATGAGCAGCGCCAAGCGAACGTCGTTCTCTTGGGCCACTCGCAACATGGCCTCGGCGGCACCGAGCATCTGAGCTGTCCAGTCTTCCCCGGTGTCGCTCAGCACTCGGGCTGTTCCGTCGAGCACGTCAAATC
This sequence comes from uncultured Acidimicrobiaceae bacterium, assembly GCA_963840435.1. Lineage (GTDB taxonomy): Bacteria > Actinomycetota > Acidimicrobiia > Acidimicrobiales > RAAP-2 > Bog-473. The sequence goes on from CAWIYY010000012.1 coordinate 903,255, forward strand.
CGGTGCCGCCGTGGATGTCTGGCGTCGCGCGAGGCGTTCCGAATGCGAAGTCCTCGGGACAAAAGGCGAGGACCTGGACATTTGGAAGCTGCAGTAGACGGCTCGTGTGCGGGTAGGGAGCGCCGTAGGAAGAACCGTCGACGCCGCAGGGCGCCCCAGTCAGACAGGCACTGACCAAGAGCCGGAGGGGGTGCTCCGGAGTGAACGTCGGCCACGCTGCGATTTCCAGCTCGCTCGGGAGATGGGAGAACCCGACCACGGCACCATTCTGCCGAGTCGCTGGACCCGTGTGATCCCGCGCCCGGCGTTTGTCCCAACCGGCCAACTTGACTCTCCCCATCGGTCAAGGTTCATGCTTCATCTGGTGGACGGCCTGATGGCAATTGGTGAGTTCGCCGAGCGCTCTGGTCTCTCGGCCAAGCGGCTCAGGACGTATGCCGCGCGAGGGACTCATTGTTCCGGCGGCCGTGGACTCGAGTTCGGGGTACCGCTACTACGCGGCCGGCCAACTCGCCGACGCCCAAGTGATTGATGCACTGCGCAGGGTGGGCGTGCCTCTCACCGACATCCGCGCATTTATGAGGCAGCCCTCCCCGAACCAGCTCGATGCTTGGGCGAGTCAACTCCATACCGACGGGGAGCACCGCCAAGAAGCCCTTGCTCTTGTCCGCCAACTCCTCACCGGGGGCGAAGACCCTGTTTTGCCAACCGTCAACCCAGATTTCAAGGAGGGACACATGATCAAACTACGAGGCGCAGGTCGTACGGACATCGGGCGCGTCCGCGAGAACAACCAAGATGTCATCGTCAGCAATGAGCGTCTGGCCCTGGTCGCTGACGGGATGGGCGGACATCCAGGAGGGGAGATCGCAGCCATGGTCGCGGCTGGAGTTGTTCCCGCGGTCTTCACCGGTCAATCAGTCGACGAACTTAAGGCGGCCGTCCGTGCCGCCAACTGGGCGATCCGGGACCGTGGGGTCGCCCAGCCTCGTTTGGAGGGCATGGGCACCACGATCTGTGCGGCGGGGCTCCTTGCAGACGGAGATCTTGCCCTGGTCAATGTCGGCGACAGCCGTGCGTATCTGTGGCAGAGAGGTGTCCTCACTCGACTGACCAAGGACCACAGTGTGACCGCCGAACTCATCGAGCGCGGCGAGCTCAGCGAGGTGGAGGCAACCAAGCACCCTTACTACGGAGTCCTGACCCGAGCGCTCGGCGTCGGGCCCGAAGTGGAGATCGATTGCCGGACTCTCGCCATCGAAGAGGGTGACCGGATCATCGTTTGCAGTGACGGTCTGTTCAACGAATTGTCCGGCGACGAGATCACCAGCGCTGTGGCGGGAGCCGATGACGTAGGGGTGATCGCAGCAAACCTGATTGACGCAGCCATCACCTACGGGGCACGCGACAACGTCTCCGTCGTAGTCGCGGAGGTGGCTGCCTGAGAGCGGTCTCCCTCGGCTGCTTGGGAAGGCTCACGATCTGCGTGCTGTCGCCGATGCGATGGATCTTGCTCGAGCGGATGCGATCGGCGGGGACGAGGGGGACCGGTCGCGACCGACCACCCTCGTTGGCGCGCGGGAAACGCGGGGACAAATCGCGAGGCAAAGGTGTAGCCCCGAAAAAAGGGGCTCTCACCAGGTATTTTGGTGGAGGCGATGGGACTTGAACCCACGAACCTCTTGACTGCCAGTCAAGCGCTCTACCAGCTGAGCTACGCCCCCAGTGGTGAGGGTCAAACTTAGCAGTCGGCGTGGCCGTCCCCGGGTGGGGGGCGACCTGAGCGTGCACTGGGTCGTGCGGCGGCACAGGCTCTCGGTCGGGCAACGCGGCGGGGAACCGAGCGGCAGCGGAGGTCCCGCACCGGCCATAAATCCCTTCACCCTGCTCAGAGCGGCAGCCCGCCTCGCGTACCCTGGAGGGATGGCACGCGCCTACGACGTCCAAGCGGTGGAGAGCAAGTGGCAGCGCCACTGGATCGAAGCCGGCACGTACCAGATCGACAACGACGATCCCCGAGAGAAGTTCTACGCCCTGTGCATGTACCCCTACCCCTCGGGGCCGGCCCACCAGGGCCATGTGCGCAACTACACCTTCGGTGACCTGGTCGTTCGCTACCAGACCATGCAGGGCAAGGGTGTGCTCAGCCCCATCGGGTTCGACTCCTTCGGGCTCCCGGCCGAGAACGCGGCCATCAAGACGGGGACCCACCCCCGCATCTTCACCGAGGCCAGGATCGCGGAGCTGACCTCCTCGCTCACCCGCCTCGGTGCCGTCTACGACTGGCGCCGCGTGCTGCGCAGCCACGATCCGGCATACATCAAGTGGACCCAGACCATCTTCCTGCGCCTCTGGGAGGCCGGCCTGGCCTACCGCGCCCTGGCTCCGGTCAACTGGTGTCCCGGTTGCCAGACCGTGCTGGCCAACGAGCAGGTCTTGCCCGACGGCACCTGCGAGCGCTCGGGCGACGTGGTCGAGAAGCGGGACCTCGAGCAGTGGTTCTTCCGCATCACCAAGTATGCCGACGAGCTGCTGGCCGCCCTCGATGACCTCGAGTGGCCCGAGCGGGCCAAGACGATGCAGCGCAACTGGATCGGGCGCTCCGAGGGGGCCGAGTTCGAACTCGCCGTCGAGGGCAAGCCCGGAGTCACCGTGCGCGTCTTTACCACCCGCCCCGACACCAGCTTCGGCATGACCTACGCCGTCATGGCGCCCGAGCACCCCCTGGTCGACGAGCTCACCACCGACGCCCAGCGCCCGGCGGTCGAGGAGTTGCGCCAGCGGGCGGCCGGCGAGACCGATATTGAGCGGATGGCCGAGGGCGACCCGGCCGCGCTCGACAAGCGGGGCGCCTTCACCGGCACCAACGTCATCAACCCGTTCAACGAGCAGCCCGTCCCGCTCTACGTGGCCGACTACGTCCTCATGGGTTACGGCACCGGGGCGATCATGGCTGTGCCCGCCGAGGACGAGCGTGACTACGCGTTCGCCACGCTCCACCATTTGCCGATCGTGCGCACGGTCCAACCGCCGGACGGATGGGAGGCAGAGACGGGCGGCGGTGCCTACAGCGGCGACGGCGTCAAAATCAACAGTGGCTTCCTCGACGGGCTCGACATCGCCACGGCGAAGCGGCTGGCCATCGACTGGCTTGAGGAGAATGGCATCGGCGAGCGCAAGGTGAACTACCGGCTGCGCGACTGGTTGGTGTCGCGCCAGCGCTTCTGGGGCTGCCCGATTCCGGCCGTCTACTGCGAGACGCACGGTGTCGTGCCCGTGCCCGAGGACCAGCTGCCGATCGTGGCGCCCGACGACGTCGAGTTCCTGCCGACGGGCCAGTCGCCGCTGTCGTTGCACGAGGGCTTCTTGCACACCACGTGCCCCATCGACGGCGGGCCGGCCCGGCGCGAGACCGACACCATGGACACCTTCGTCGACTCCTCCTGGTACTTCCTGCGCTTCTGTGACCCGTGGAACAAGGAGCAGCCGTTCGCGCCGCTGGCGGCGCAGAAGTGGATGCCGGTCGACCAGTACGTCGGCGGCATCGAGCATGCCATCTTGCACCTGCTCTACGCCCGCTTCTTCACCCGGGCCCTCATCGACGTTGGGTTGGCGCCTGACATCGATCCGGAACCGTTCAAGCACTATCTCGCTCAGGGCATGATTCGGTTGGACGGGACGAAGATGTCGAAGTCCAAGGGCAACCTCATCGCGCCCGAGCACTATTTCAACACCGTCGGGGCCGACGCGCTGCGGCTCTTCCACCTCTTCGTTGGACCGCCGTTCGACGACATGGACTGGTCCGATCAGACCGATCAGGTGATCGAGGGGTGCGGCAAGTTCTGCGATCGGCTCTGGCGCACCTGCACCAGCGAGCCCACGGTGCGCACGGGCGCGCAGACCGAGGCCGACCGGGCCGTGCGCCAGGCCGTGCACCGGGGCATCGCGGACGTGACGAGGGACATCGAGCGGTGGTCCTACAACACGGCGGTCGCCCACTGCATGGAGCTGCTCAACCTGGTGCAGCGCTACGGCCGGGGCGAGGGCGAAGAGGGACCGCACGGCGCGGTGTGGGCCGAGGCGCTCGACAGCCTGCTCGAACTGCTCGCTCCTCTGGCCCCACACGTCACGGCCGAGCTGTGGGAGATCCGCCATCCGGGGGAGGCCTCGGTGCACGCCCAGTCGTGGCCGGTCTTCGACCCCGAGCTCGTGCGCCAGGACACCGTGACGATGGTGGTGCAGGTGAACGGGAAGGTGCGCGAGCGGATTGAGGTGGACGCCGGTATCTCCGCGGCTGAGGCCGAGGACGCCGCACTGACCTCGTCCCGGGTGGTCGAGGCCCTAGCCGGGGCTGCCCCCAAGCGGGTGGTGGCCAAGCCGCCCCGCTTGGTCAACGTCGTGGTCTGAGTAGGCGGAGCCGGTGGTAAAGGCTGTCACCCAGGGCGAGCTGCGTCCCGACGTCGAGGCGATCCGCCGCTACGGCGACGAACACCCCGGGGTGCTCGTCCAGGTGTGGTTCCAAGAAGTCAGCCTGGTTGCCCTTCTGGCCGGGAGCGAGGACGACGTTGCCTCCCATGAGGCCGCGTTGCGCGCCGTCGTGACGTTTCCCGATCAGCTCGAGGTGCGCCGCTCACCCCGGACCGCCCATGCCATCGAAGAGATCCGCCAGGAGATCACGTCGTCCTACGCGTCAGCCTGGCATGGCCTGGGCAGTTCGAAGGGCGCGGTGCAGGTGCAGCTCTGGGCCGATCAACTGGAGGTGGCCGAGGAACTGCACCGGCGCTACGGCGACGCCGTCGAGCTGGAGGTGGGTCGCTTTCCCTACCCGGACCGCTTTGCGGGCCGCCGGCACCAGAAGGTTTCGCCGAATCCGCCCGACCTCCCACCGCCCCTGCCCGAGGACGTCGTGATGTCGCTCCCAGATGCCTTCACCGTCCGCTCCGGCGCAACCGGAGCCACGGTCCTGACCGTTCGCAACAACACGGCCAACGACGTGCGGTCCTCGTCGAACGGGACGCTGTACCCACCGATCGTCGATCCCGCGACCGGACAGACGGTCTGCGGCTACGAGGGCGCCATCACGGCACAGCTCAAGGTGGTCACCATTGCGCCGGGCGCGTTGGCTGACCTCCCGGTCCTGGTGGGCACCTCGTCGTCCCGGCGCGAGCTCGGCTGGGCAGTGCCGCCCGGGCGCTGGGCCGTGCGCTTCGGGCTCCAGGTGGGTGACGGGCACGGGGAAAAGGTGCAGCCGAACTTCGGGCTACACGCAGGCGACGCGCTGATGGTCCGGCTGCTGCCGCTCGACGTGACGGTCTGAGCGGCGCAACTCCGCGCCGGCCGCGGTCGGTCTCATAACTCGAAGGCCGGAGGTTCAAGTCCTCCCGCCGCCACCATCAGGCGTTCGTGGAAGGACGCCGAATGCAGTTGCGAAAGTCCTGTCCGGAGGCGCCCGGCGGGGCTTTTTGCCGTCCCAGGACGGGCGCGCGTCATTTGGCCGGCGCCGGGCCGGGTTGACCAGGTAGCGGACCTGGACCGGCGGCCGTCGGAGTCGGCGAAGTCCCGGCCATGCGGCGACCGTACCGCTCCGACTCGTGGAGGCGTAGCCTTCCCGGTATCCATGCAAGCCCCGTTGGTCAGGAGCCTGCCAGCCAGAAGGCGAGCGCCGGGAGCCATGACTCATCCAGTGCCGCCGTCGGGTTAGTCCCGATGGCCGCCACCGGCTTCGTCGGTCGCCAAGTGGAATTGGGCATCCTCACCGAGCGGTTCGCGGCAGCAAAGTTGGGCTATCCACAGGTCGTCCACCTCGAGGGCGAAGCCGGTTCAGGCAAGTCCACGCTGCTCTCTCGCTTTGTCGGCTCCCTTCCCAGCGCGGTCGTCGTTCAGGCCGGTGGTGACGAGGACGAGGCGCTGCTCTCCTACGGCGTGATCGACCAGTTGGAGCCCGGGTCACTCACCGAGCCGGGGGCGGACCCGATGGCCGTCGGGGTTTCGTTGCTCGAACTCCTCGACCGCCTCCAGAGCGAGGGTCAAGTTGTTGTCTTCGTCGTCGACGACTTGCAGTGGGTCGACCGACCGTCCTCTCGTGCCGTGCTGTTCGCTCTTCGTCGGCTCAGGGCCGACAAGGTGTTGACGGTCGTCTCAGCTCGGGCAGGGGGGTCGACTGATCCCGGCTGGTCGCGATTCCTCGGTGGCGATTCCCGTGTGACCCAGATCCGGCTCGGCGGACTCGACTCCAAGGATCTCGTGGATCTGGCAGCCGTTCTCGACCGCGGGTCGCTGACGCAAAGAGGGGCCGCTCGGTTGGTGGCGCACACCGAGGGCAATGCCCTCTACTGCAAGGCGCTGCTCGACGAGATCGGCGTTGACGCGTTGAACGGTGAGGAAGGAGGACTCCCCGCACCCAGGGAGCTCTCCGCCGTGATCCTCGCCCGGGTCGCAACGCTGTCTGGCTTCACGCAATCATTCCTGTCGGCGGCGTCGGTTCTCGGACAACATGGCGCCACGTCGATGATCTCGGCCGTGGCTGAACTGGCAGATCCAACCGATGCCATCGATGAAGCCGTCGCCTCGGGGCTCATGGGCCAGTTCGCCGTCGCCTCGGAGCTGTCTTTCACGCATCCCCTGTATCGAGCCGCCATTTACGGCGACCTCAGCCCTGCTCGTCGCCAGACGCTCCACGCCCGCGCAGCCGACTGCGTTGCCGGGCAGGCACGCCTTGTGCATCGCATTGCCGCGACATCGGGTGCTGACGAGGTCCTCGCGGGCGAACTCGAGGAGCTCGCCCTCAAGAGCGTTGCTCTCGGGGAGTTGGGCACCGCGGCGTGGGCGTTGGAACAAGCGGCTCTCCTCTCGCCAGCGTCGGAGGATCGCGAACGGCGGCTCCTTGATGCAGCGGTCTCCCAGCTCGACGCCGCCGATTCGTCGGCCGCCACACGGGTCCTCGCCCTCTGCCAAAAGGAGAGCGCACGGCGAGCGGCCTTGACCGGGCTACTCGGTGTCTATGCCGGCTTGCCGAGCACGGAGGATCGCCTGCTCGTGGCGTGGAAGGACCACGATCAGGCATCGGAGCGTGAGATCGGAGCGCGCGCCGCGACCTCTTTGGCCAACTGGATGGTGCTCACGGGTCGTCCCGACCAGGCACTCCGGTGGGCCGAACGAGCAGTGAGTGGAACCATTCCGGGCTCGGCCCTCCACGACATGGCTCTGACTGCCGAGGGGTACGCCTTCGCCTCGGCCGGGCGAAGCGCCGAGGGGATTGCCGTGCTCGGGTTTCTCCCGGCTTCGGCGAACGAGGTGCCAGTGTCCGAGACCGATGCCCTCATCATGCGAGGCATGCTGCGCCTCTACCTCGACGACCTTGCAGGTGCCATTGCAGACCTGGGGGTGGCTGCGGCTCGCATACGAACCGGTCTGCCAGCGTCGTATCCGGTGCCGTGCCTGGCACACCTGAGCGACGCCCATCTCCGGCACGGCGACTGGGACGCCGCTCACACGTACGCGCAGTTGGCCACCTCGCTGGCCCAAGATGTCGACCGTCCGGCGGACCTGGCCCGGGCGCACGCCCGTGCAGCGCAGGTCCTCTCCTTGCGGGGCCAGTGGTCCATCGCACAGGCGCACGTCAAGGCTGCCCGGGAGGCGTCGCAACGATCCCCGCTGGCGCTTGCCGTGGCGAATGCCGCCGTGGCTGCTGCGTCGTTCGCCACAGCCCGCAACGATCCCACTGGCGTGCTCGCTGCCATCGAGCCGGTACGCGCCAAGGGGATGCTCGAGGTTGGGGGCCTGCCGGGCATGTTCAACTGGAGAGCTCTGGAGGCGGACGCGTTGATCGGCCTGGGTCGACTCGACGACGCGCTGCACGCTCTGGACGAGTTTGACACTGCCGTCCCGCACGGCGGGCTGACGTCGGCCGCTCTTGCCCTCGCTCGCTGTCGAGGGAACCTGGCGGTAGCTGTTGGCGACGCCGGCCTGGCCCAAGCGATGTTCGAGCGAGCACATACGCTGGAATCAGCCGTGCCCATGCCTTTCGAATGTGCCTTGGTCGGCCTTGACGATGGCCGACGCCTGCGCTGGATCGACGATCGATCCGGGGCGATCGCTCAGTTCGAGGGAGCTCATCGGGTCTTCTCCGCTCTGGGAGCCGACCCCTACGTCCGGGTCTGCGCCGCCGAGCTGGCTGCTCTCGACGTCTCCGCAGCGACGGAGAGCCCCGCCGCACTCCTTGGGCTCAGCCGAGCGGAGCTGGCCGTGGCTCGATTGGTGGCGACCGGGATGATCAACCGAGAGGTGGCAGCAGAGCTCTATGTCTCGGTGAAGACGGTCGAGTACCACCTCCGTAACATCTTCATCAAGCTCGACATCACTTCCCGGCGAGAGCTCGGCGCGCTGATCAACTGACGCGATCAGCCTCAAAGAGTCCACTTTTGGAGTCCTGAGGGCACCTTGTTGGACCGCGCCGCAAAAACCTAGGGTCAAACCTGGGGTCGGCCCCTGGGGACGTAGCTCCAGTTCAGGCGTTAGCTGAGACGCATGGTCGCATCAGCACCCCAGAGGCCCGTCGCGCGCCTGCTTCTCGAGCTCCACCCGGCGCCCGAAGGTCGACTCGAAGGGCGCGTCGGCACACCCGCCGACGACTCCTGGGCCTCCTTCTCCGGTGTGCTCGAGCTGCTCAAGGTCATCGAAGAGACGCTGAAGGCGACCCAAGGCGCTGTCCCCAACCCTGCGACGGAAGGACCCGAGTCATGAAGTTCAGAGCTGATCAGACGAACCACGGAGGCTCAAAGTCCGAGCGGTCTCCTTCGAGGCGCCGGGCACGGCTCGTCCTGTGGGCTGCCGGCGTCGTCACCATCGTCGGCCTGGCCGCCGGGGGCATGGCCTCGGCACACCTCACCTCGTCGCTCAGCGACTACGACGCCCCCGGGTCCGCGGTGGTGCTGGCGCAGCACCAAATCCAGCGCGCGACCGGAGCCAACCCCGAAGAGGGCTACGAGGTCGTCGTTCGTACCTCGGCGCCGATATCTGCCCACTCGCCCGTTCCGCCGCGAGTCGGAACCGTGGTCGACCTGCTCCGGGCGCGTCCCGAGGTGAAGCAAGTGCTCGACTACGCCAACGCCGGGGACTCGACCATGATCTCGCGAAGCGGGGATCTGACCGTCGTCGTCGCCACCGTTGGCAATGTGAATGAAAAGCAGGCCGTGAGCGATCTCGGCAAGGCCATCGCGGCGCAGCCTTCGCTCAAGGGCAATGTCTGGCTCGGCGGTCCCACTACCGCCGACGTCCAGATCGCCGCGGTGTCCTCTCAGGACCTGGGCCGGGCCGAGCTCTTCGCCCTGCCCTTCTTGATCTTGTTGCTGTTCTTCGTCTTCCGGGGCATCCGGGCGGCTTCGATGCCGCTGATCGGCGCCATCTTCGCCATCGCCGTGACGTTGGGTGTCATGGGCCTGATCATGGTCGCCCTACCGCTGTCGGTCTTCGCTCTCAACCTGGTCATCGCCCTGGGATTGGGCCTCTCGGTCGACTTCAGCCTCCTGATCGTCTCGCGATTCCGTGAGGAGTACGACCGGCAGGGCTCGACCGAGGCCGCCCTGGCCATCGTGCGCCGGACCGCAGGCCGGACGGTGCTCTTCAGCTCGCTGACCATCGCGGCCGCCATGGCGACGCTTGCCATCTTCCCCGAGCGCTTCGTGTACTCGATGGGGATCGCCGGTGCCGTCGTCGTCCTCTCTGCTGGCGTCTTCGCACTCTTCGTGTTGCCGTCGCTTCTGACGATCTACGGCGACCGCATTGCAGCGCGCGGGCCGTCGCGCCGGCACGGCCAAGCCGTCGGTGGACAAGCCACTGGACGCTGGTACCGGATCGCCACCGTGGTCATGCGCCGACCCGCCCTTTGGGCCCTCTCCGCCCTTCTCGTTATCCTGGTGCTGGCCGCTCCATTCCTGCACGTCGCCTTCACCGGAGCCGATGCCAGCAGCCTTCCAGCCAGCAGCTCGGCCGGGACCGCCTACGAGCTTGTCCAGACCAAGTTCGGTGCCTTCTCCGAGGCGCCCGCCGGCCTGATCGTCAGTGCGACCCAGGCAACGCCAGGGGACCTGGCAACTGTGGCCACCGAAGCGGCTCACGTCGATGGTGTCAAGGCCGTCTCGGCGTTCCAGCATCTCGGAGGTTCCCTCTGGGAGTCCAACGTGGCCCTCTCCTCCGCACCGCTGTCACCGGCGGCCCAGCAGAGTGTGAACGATCTTCAAACCCTGCACAGCCCTGGACAGATCACCGTCGTCGGTCAGACCGCTTCCTTCCTGAGCCTCCAGGGCAGCCTCAAGTCACACCTCCCCGTGGTGCTCGGCCTGATCGTCCTGATCGCGTTGGTGATGCTCTTCGCCATGACTCGCTCGGTGGTTCTTCCGTTCATGGCTGTCGTCATGAACATCCTCACCGTCGGAGCCACGTTCGGCATGCTCGTCTGGGTCTTCCAGTGGGGTCACCTCCGGCACCTGCTGGGCTTCAGCGGTCCCGGAGCGCTGCAGTCGACGTCACTGATCATCATCCTGGCCGTGGTCTTCGGCCTGTCTACCGACTACGGGGTCTTCCTTCTCGGTCGCATGAAGGAAGAGCACGACGCCGGCGCCTCCCCGGACCAAGCCATCGCTCTGGGCCTCGACCGCACCGGAGGGATCGTGAGCGCCGCCGCCGTGTGCCTGGCGCTGGCGATGGGCGCGCTCGTACTGTCCCGGCTCGTCTTCGTCAAGGAACTGGGCCTGGGCGTCGCCTTCGCGGTGCTCCTCGATGCGACGGTCGTCCGTGCCGTCTTGGTACCCGCAACCATGAAGCTCCTCGGGCGCACCGCCTGGTGGACGCCCTGGACGCCCCGCTCAACTGACGAGCGGCACTCCGCGCCCGTCAGGCCAGAAGCCCCTCTCGTGCCTGAGCTCGTGCTAAGCGCCGGCGTCGCGGCAGCGAAGTAGCCCAGTGACCACCACGTTTAGACCCTCCGACACTGACACCTTCACCCGTCCCTCACAAAGCCCAAGCCCGGAGATGAACATGCAAACTGACTCACTTGAAGCGGTGGAACTCGGAGATACCACCCAGTGGATTCGCGTTCGCGGAACGGACGCTGCCAATCCGGTGCTCCTGTTGATCCAACAAGGCCCCGGCCTTCCGATGCTCAACGAGGTGCGCCGATTCGAGCGCCTTCTCGGACTCGAGAACCACTTCACGGTCGTGTACTGGGACCAGCGCGGCTGCGGGCGGTCGCTCCGCGCCGCCGGCGCGCAGACCACGAACCCTCTGCGTCACATGGTGGACGACACGGTGTCGCTCCTCGAAATGCTCAATGAACGGTTCGCCAAGAAGTCGTACGTCGCAGGGTTCTCACTGGGTGCGACAGTCGGTGCGTACGCCGCAGCGGAGCGCCCAGACCTCGTTGAGACGCTGGTTGCAATCGGCATGGACATCGATGGCGTTGCGGCCGCCCACAGCGCCTATGACTTCGCGCTTGACAGTGCGCGCCGGCAAGGTAACAAGCGCGCCATCCGTCAGCTCGAAGCCATCGGGACTCCGCCCCACCTCAACGTGAAGCAGTTTGGCACCCGGGTCCGCTGGGCTTCGAACTTCGGTGGAGTGACCTACGGTCAGTCCTACGGCGCGCTGGTCCGGAGCCTGCTGGCCAGCCTCGTTCGCTCGCCGGACTACTCGACAGGGGATGTGCTGCGAACAGTCCGCGGGATCACTGCAACCCAGGCCCGCCTGCTGCCCGAGATGGCTGAGCTCGATCTCGTTCGGACCGTCGCACATCTCGATGTGCCGCTCGTCATTGTCCAAGGTCGCCTCGACAAGGTGGCACCCGGCGAGGCAGCCCAACGGTACTTCGACAAGGTTGTGGCAGCGAGTAAAGAGCTTGTTTGGTTCGAGGGCTCAGCCCATACGCCGCAGCTCGAAGAACCCGAGAAGTTCCGAGACCTTCTCCTCCGAGTCTGCACCTCTCAGGTCGCAGCCAGCAGGGATCAGTCATGACGGATCCCCGCACTTGGATGCTCTATGGCGCTAACGGCTACACCGGCAGCTTGATCGCCCAGCACGCCGTTGACCGCGGCCACCGGCCCGTCTTGGCCGGCAGGAACGAACCAGAGATCTCCGCACTCGCCCGACGTCTTGGCCTGCCGCACCGAGTTGTTGACTCCAACGATGCAGCCGCACTCCAAGAGGCACTCTTCGACGTCAAGTTGTTGCTCAACGCTGCCGGACCGTTCCTCCACACGGCAGTCCCCCTGTCCGAAGCGTGCCTGAGCGTCGGGGTGCACTACCTCGACCTCACCAACGAGCTGCAAGTGTTCCGCGCGCTCTATGGGCTGGGCGATCGTGCTCGTCGAGCCGGGGTCTGCATCATGCCGGGCGTCGGGTTCGGTGTCGTCGCCACCAACTGTTTGGCACGCTACGTCAGTGAGGCGGTCGGTGGAGCGGAGCACCTCGAGGTGGCGACCCGTATCGCTTCTGCACAGCCTGGGCCCGGCGCTGCTGCAACCATGCAGGAAAACCTTCCGTACGGAGGCTGGGTCCGCCGAGGTGGACGTCTCGTGGCCCAAGAACTCTTCACCGGCGTCACCACGCTTGAGTTCCCTGACGGCCCGTGCGAGGCCATGCCGGTTCCGACGGGCGATCTCGAAGCGGCGTTTCACGCGACGGGAGCTTCGAACGTGACCGCCTATGCGGTCAGCTCTCCAACGCCTGACCCGTCTCAGGTCGAGATCGCAGGAACTCAGGTCCAGCGGTCCTTCGGATGGGCTCGGGCGACCAATTCGGACGGATCGGCGGCTACCGCTCTGTTACAGACCGGTGATTCCTACACCTTCACGCCGGCGGCCAGTATCCGCTCTATAGAGGAGACCCTCAAGGGATCCCACTCTGGCGCGTTGAGTCCGGCGTCAGCCTTCGGGGCCGACTTCGCCCTCAGCATCGCCGACGCCGTCCGAATCGACATCGTCGAAACGACCCCCGACCTCATTGCGATTGGAGAATCCGATGGAAGCCACTGACCCAAGCTCTGCGTCAGCCAACCCGGCGTCACCTGTGCAGACGCCCTCCTACCTCGACAGGCCCGAAGGCCGCGTCGCCTACGAAGTGGCCGGCGACCCCTTCAACACCCTGCCCTGGTACCGCACGACTGGGACAGGCAATCCGGCGTGTTCGGCACGTTATTGGGACGCGTCGCTCCGCTCGGATGGGGGAATCTCGGGACCGCCCTACTACTCGATCCGTTGACTCGCCATCACGGACACGGTTCGGGCGATCAGTGGAGGGCCGGCTCCAGGTGCTCCGTCTCTCGGTGCTCTGTTTCCGACGGATCCACCCACCCGAGCGGCCGCTCCCCCGGAGGCGGCCCGCTCGGTCCAGATGTCAAGCACGAGCAGGCTCAGGTTGGACACCACCGCTGCACCGATGATCGTCGTGATCAACGCCATGAGCCCGCTGGTCACGTGGTACCCGAGTACGGCTCCGACCAGCGCACCGACACCCGCGGCACCGATGCCCTTGGGCCGCAGCGCCTTCGGCGTGTCGGTGCGGACCCAGCCGGCGTAGACCCCGAGCCAGATCGGCACCGCGGTTGCGACCACTGTCAGCAGCTGATCGTCGAGCGGCTGGCTCGGCCAGAGCCAGAACCGCAATATCAACAGTGCGCCGAGGAACCATCCGCCGAGTCCGAACACGATCGGACCGGCCGAACGGATCCATGCGCCCGTCTTGCGGCCGGTGCCGCCTCGGCGGCGGATCCGGATCGCCAACACCACGAGCCAGGTCACTGCTACCAACGCCACGCTGACCATCGTCGCCAGGATCTTCTTGGCGATCGCTGCCTGCGTGTCTGATGTGGCGAAGCTGACCTTGTTCGGGGTGTAGCGGGACGTGTCGACCTGGCCGGTGGCGTAGAACGTGGTCAGCAGCTGCGTGCTGGCGCTCGGCTCGTAGGCGTCGAAGTCGTCCACGTGCCCGAGTCCGGGCAGGATGACCTGGTGCCCATTGGAAAGGTGCGGCAGCAGCTCCTTCGTGGCGTTCTGGGCCGGCGTTTCGAAGTCGAGTGTCCCGCCGATGAGCAGTGTCGGGACGCTCGAGTTCTGCACGCTGGTGTACTGGTGCTCACCCGGGTTGGCCGGCCAGGCGTGAGCCATGCCTCCTGCTCCCCACAAGAACTCCGCGAGGGGATTGCCGATGATCGAGCCCCGGTCCGCGCCGGAGCTGAAATAGCGTTCGGCGGGCTGCGCGTCGGCCAACCCGATGCTGGCAAACTCGCCCCAGACGAACGACTGGGGGAGGACGAGATTGGCCACCGCCGAGAGGAACCACAGGCCGCCCGGGTCGCCCTGCGCGGCGGAGATCCACGAATTGAGGGTCATCGGCCCAGTCAGTGGCGAACCGCTGTCCGAGTTCGCCTCGGTGAGCCCGAGAAACGTCCCGACCAAGACGTTGCCCCGCTTGATCGGCAGGGTTAACCAACTGCTTGGCATGTGTGCCGCTGTGTGCTGCACGCTCGCGGCGAGGTTGGCGGTCCGGGCGCGGCAGGCAGGCTGCTGCGCGCACAGCGCCGAGTAACGCTCGATCCCCTGATCGATCTCGGCTCCGCTGTAGACGAAGTTCCCAGGCGGGTTGACCCCGATCATCACCGAGCGGTCGACACTGTTCGGGTACATCCACTGGTAGATCATTCCGAGACGGGTCCCGGCGCTCTCGCTGAGCAGGTCGATGCGCTTGTAGCCGAGCGCCACGCGAGCGGCCTCGATGTCGCCGGCCTGCTCCTCCAGCGTGTAGCCGGCGAGGTCGACGCCGGATCGCTCAAGGCGCTTCGCGCACGAGGCGAAGGCCTGGGAGTACGCGCTCAGCGACGCTTTGGCGAGGTAGTCAGCGGAGTTCTGGAGCGCCGTCGTCACCTCGGGACAGTTCAGCACCGAAGAACCGTCGACGCCGCGGTAGCCGACCATGACGACATCGTGCTGGGCGGCCAGGCGGTTCGCTTGGGGAAAGGTCATGTTGGTAATGCCCGGGCCGCCGTTGAGGTGGAAGATCGGCGCCAACGGGTGCGATGAACGAGCCAGGATGCGGGTCACCGGCAGCGCGATCAAGCGCGACCGAGGGTCTGCCCGGTTCTCGGGCACGACGAGCGTTCCGCAGTCGGCGCGGTAGCCGCCTTTCTCGGTGGCATAGGTGCACGGGTGCATGGTCAGCTGGCCGGCGTGCGCCCCCTGCGGGACCGAGACCGCTCCCGGGCTGGACGAGACTCCCAGGTAGGCAAGTCCCGTCAATAGGACGATGGTCACCAGCAGGGCAACAATTCGTGTCCAGGTGAACACCTTTGGTCTTGGGGCCTCCGGTACTGGTTGGTCGACTTCCACGGTCTTGGCATAGCGCTTGGTCGCGCGGTTTTCCTCGATCATCGTTCTTCCTTTCGTCGACCCTCGTTGTGCCATGTGGCGAACCTAAGGTGCGATCGCGAGATCGGCATCGTCGGAAGGCTGTGTTGCGGCTCCGACCATCCGACGATTTCGACTCCTCCTTAGGTAGGAGGCGGGAACGGGGGGGAGCGGAGTACGTTCAGCGCGTGAGCCGAATCGAACATCTCGCCCGCACGTACTGGTTCGACCTGCTGATCGCGCTGCTGGCGATCGTGGCGATCCTTGACTTGGTGCTCGGCCGCGGCTCTTCCGGAGCTCCGACAACGACGCTGTGGTTCTGCATTCCCGCGCTCGCGATCCTGGTGCTGCCTCTGTTCGCGCGGCGATGGTTTCCGTTTGCCGGACCGGCGGCGTACTGGCTTTTGGCTGCGGGAATCTCGTTCGTCGACCCGCTGCTGATCCCGTACCCCGAGTCCCTCTTCCTGATCGGGCTGGTGGCCGCATTCCTGCTCGGGAACCTTCGGGACCTCCGGCGCGCCGGCCTCGGACTGGCGATCGTGGTCGGCGCTACTGCGACCCTCGTCTACAACATTCCCGGACACTCGGTCGACCAGCTCGTCTTCATTCCCGTCGACTTCGCCGTCGCCTGGGTTGCAGGTCTTGCCGTCCGAGCGCGGGCCGAGCAGGCCGAGGTGGCGGAGTCACATGCGACACAAGCCGAACAGGAGCGGGATGCAGCGACGCGCGTCGCCGTGGCCGAGGAGCGGGCGCGGATCGCGCGCGAGTTGCACGACATCGTCGCGCACTCCGTCAGCGTCATGGTGCTGCAAGTCGGCGCTGTCAGGCACCAGCTCCCCGACGCGATGGTCGAGGATCGCGATGCACTCAGGAGTGTCGAGCAGGCCGGGCGCGGCGCGTTGGCGGAGATGCGCCGTCTGCTCAGTGTGATGCGCCGTGAGGGCGACGGGGTCGAGCTCGCGCCTCAGCCCGGCCTTGACGGCCTCGACTCGTTGATCACGGAGATCGGCCGCGCCGGGCTCCCTGTCGAACTGCACTTCGACGGGGAGCGTTTCGCGCTCCCGCCAGGGATAGACCTCTCCGCGTACCGGATTGTGCAGGAGGGTCTCACCAACGCGCTCAAGCACGGCCGCGCCAGCCACGCGGAGGTCACCGTCCGGTATGCGTCGGACGAGGTAGGGATCGAAGTGCGGGACGACGGCACCGGCGCGACGCCGAGCGACGCCCAAGGTCACGGACTGATCGGCATCCGCGAGCGCGTCAGGCTCTACGGCGGCGAGATGACCGCAGGCCCGACAAGCGGCGGCGGGTTCACGCTCAGCACCCGCCTCCCACTCACCTCAGACCGGCCATGACGATCCGAGTCCTCATCGCCGACGACCAGTCCATGGTCCGCGCCGGCTTTCGCATGCTGCTCGCCGGCGAACAAGACATGGAAGTCGTCGCCGAAGCAAGCAACGGACTGGAAGCGGTGGCCATGGCGGCGCGGTTTGACCCGACCGTGATCCTGATGGACATCCGCATGCCGGAGATGGACGGGCTCCAGGCCACCCGCCGGATCCTTGCCACCGACAACACAGCGCGGATCCTGATCCTCACCACCTTCGGACTCGACGAATACATCTACGAAGCCCTCAGCGCCGGTGCGAGCGGATTCGTGCTCAAAGACGACCCCCCCGAACAGCTGATCGAGGCGGTCCGCACCGTCGCCGCTGGAGATGCGCTCCTCTCACCGGCGATCACCAAACACGTGATCAAGCAATTCACAAGCATCCCTCGGCACGCGCCGCCGAAGGAACTCGACGAGCTGACCGCACGCGAGCAAGACATCCTCCGGCTCATCGCCCGCGGCCTCTCCAACGCAGAGATCGGCGCGGAGCTCTACATCAGCGAGACGACAGTCAAGACTCACGTCACGCACGTCCTCCAGAAACTCGGCCTCCGCGACCGCGTCCAAGTCGTCGTGCTCGCATACCAGACCGGGTTCGTAACGTGAGCCCCGCCCACTGGCAACTGAGATCTCTGAGATGTGCTGGGTCCCTGCGCCGGGGCCGCTCGATCACAGCCCCGAGCGCTTTCCCAGAGCGCCGAGGACAAGGAGGTTCCGGGGCTCACCGCGGTGGTCGTGGCATGAGGTCGACCTCGCTCACGCGCGATGACTCTGTCCTTCGGCAGACGTCAGACGGACAATACGACGCCGAGCGGTGTCGCTGGGCTACCAGAAGGGAGACGCAATGGACATCATTAACCTGGGTGCGGCGGACGGGCTGCCCCCGGTGAACTGGGCGAACGTCCTCGAGAAGCTCGATGCCGGATCGCAGCCGGCTCCAGACGCGCACAACGCTCGAACGACGTGGCTCTCGACGGTGAACGAGGACGGCAGCCCGCACGTGACTGCGGTCGGTGCCCTCTGGCTGGACGGAGGCTTTTGGTTCCAGACCGGATCAGGCACGCGGAAGGGCCGCAATGTCGCTCGCGACCCCCGCTGCTCGATTGCGGTGTCGATTCGCGATGCAGACGTCGTCGCCGAGGGAGTGGCAGCGCGGGAGACCGACCCGGCCACACTGGAGCGCCTTGCCAAGGCCTGGGCGGACCAGGGCTGGCCCGCCGAACTCGATGAAACCGGAGCCGGTATCACCGCCCCGTTCAACGCGCCTGCGCAGGGGCCACCACCGTGGAACGTTTATCGCATTGAGGCACATTCGGTGACCGTCGTAATGGGCACCGAGCCCGGTGGGCTGACTCGCTTCAGGTTCTAACCTCAGAGCGGCCAGGTCGCAAGGAGCCCGATGACACCACCGTGCCGTTCGAACGTTGTTCGCGAACACTCAGGTCGAACCGACCTCCGGGCAGGCACGCGTCAGGCCCGGCGCGCGCCGGCGACCCATTCGCGACGGCGCGTCCTCTCGGTCATGTTCCCAAATGGTCTCAAGACCCAGCGGCATCGGGCACCAGGCAGTAGGGGCGGCCTTCGGGATCGAGCATCACGCGCCAGCGGTCACCTCCGGGCTGGAACTCGGGCACCGTTGCTCCCAGCTTCATAGAAGCGACCTCCGCCATTGCGACATCGGGCACTCGCAAATCGAGGTGGTACTGCTTGGCGTGCTCGTCGTCGGGCCATCTCGGCGGGGAGTAGCCGTCGATGCGGCCGAACCCGATGGACGTTGTTCCATCCGAGACCATCGAGTATTCGTCCTCGCAGTAGGGCGTCTCCCAGCCCAGGAGCGCCGAGTAGAAGCCGGCCATCGCCCGGGGATGAGCGCAGTCCAGATTGACCATGTACAGGCTCGCCAGCCGCTCGGAGCTCATCGCGGACCTCCCGAGCCCCACGTCTTCCCTCGGAGCACGATATTTGAGTGAGTCATACATATGAATCTAAACTGTCCTGCATGGACGAGTCAACAGGGGCGCGACAGGCGAATCTGCTCGCCACTCTGGCGGTGGGGCTCGACGACCGCATCCGCGACGCCGAGGAGACGGCGGCCGGTCACGGATCAGCCGCCCCGGCGGCGTTGGTGGCGCTGCACGAGTTCCTGGGTGGCGCTTCGATCGACCAGCTCCGACAAGTCGTCGGGCTCACCCCATCAGGTGCGGTACGTCTGATCGACAAGCTCAGCGAATCTGGTCTGGTGAAGCGTGGCCCTGGACCCGACGGGCGATCTCGCGCAGTGACGCTCACCCGTCGTGGCAGCGACGCAGCACGGCGGATCTTGGCCGCCCGCCGTGCAGCGACCGAAACACTCTTGGCGGGGCTGAGCACAAGCGAGCGCGAGAGACTCACACCACTACTCGAACGCCTTCTCCACGCATTAACTGCAGCACGACTCGGCGAACGGGCAAGCTCCAAGACTCCGCCAGGCGGATGGCTCTGCAGGCTCTGTGACTTCTCCGCATGCGGTCGTGACGAGGGCGCCTGTCCGGTCGCCAACCTCAGCGAGCTGGCTGTGGAACGTCAACGTGAAGATTCCAAGACCGCCAAGACGCAGACATGCACTTGATCGGCCAAGGCACGACACAGTTGGCATCTCTCTCGTGACACTCGATGCAGCGGAGCTGATCGTATCGAACGTCGCTGCCTGGCGGCGATGGTTGGCCAAGCGCCCTTCGGACTCAGGGGGTGTCTGGCTGGTTCTCGCCAAGAAGGGCACAACGCGCCCAACCTCGCTCACGTACGACCAGGCCCTCGAGGAAGCCCTCTGCTGCGGCTGGGTCGACGGGCAGCTCGCCCGCCGCGGTGATGGCACCTTCCGGCGACGATTCACTCCTCGACGTGCAGGCAGCGCCTGGTCAAAGCGCAACATCGCCATCATCGAACGACTGGCGGCTGAAGGTCGGATGCGTCCAGCCGGGCTTCGTGCGGTGGAGCGAGCCAAGGCCGATGGGACCTGGGACGCCGCCTATGGTGGTGCCGCCAGCATCGAGGTCCCCGACGACCTGAAAAGGGCGCTCTCCACCAACCCCCGAGCCGCGAAAGCCTTTGCACGTCTCGACAAGGCGAACCGCTACTCCGTCCTCTACCGAGTCACAACCACCCGGCGTCCCGATACCCGCGCGCGGCGAATCGAGCGGCTGGTGGACATGCTCGCTCAGGGCCACGTGATTCATCCCGAGTCGAAGGGACCATGAGTGCGCATGTGGGCGCACGCGTCCGCATGCTGCTTCAGACCTTCTACTGGGTGTCGGTGACCAAGCGCGCCGCGGCGATGAAACGAGGATCGCCGGTGAGGATGCGCCCGCGCAGACAGGCTTCGACCAATTTGATCTGGTGGGGATCAGAGCTGCGGATCGCTCGGTCGGCGAACTGGGAGTCCCAGTCGGCGTCGTCAACAGCGCCCGGGGTGACGTCGTGGTAGATCTCGCGATGGTCGGCCTTGAGTTGGGTCAAAGCCGATGCGGCGTCGAGCGGATCGACGTACGTCGAGAGCAGATGCACGGCCATGGCTCCGGTCACACCGTGGAGAGTGACGATGTTCGGTTGTGACACATAGCAGCCCGCCGCCTGCGCCGCTGCCTGGACGGTTGCCATCCGGGGGTCCCCCGAAACAAAGTTCTCGTCATTTGGCCGACCCGGGCGAAACCAGACCGCCCAGTTCCCCAGGGCCCGAGCCAGT
Source organism: uncultured Acidimicrobiaceae bacterium (assembly GCA_963840435.1). Lineage (GTDB taxonomy): Bacteria > Actinomycetota > Acidimicrobiia > Acidimicrobiales > RAAP-2 > Bog-473. The sequence continues at coordinate 923,758 of CAWIYY010000012.1, forward strand.
TCGGACCGTCTCGCCCCCGTGTCGGTTGCATCGAGCGCCCGCACGGCGTGCGAGGTGCGTATCACCCCATGGAAGAGCGCGGACGCCAGCCCAGGCATGAATCTCGGCACCCAGATCCGCACGATGTCTCGCCAACCATCGTCGTCGACCGCTCGCTCGAAGTAGCCAATCCACTCAGGGAGAAGCCTGTAGTCGCCGAGCTTGTCCTTCCAGGAGAACCCGTGACCCCATGTTGGCGTGACGGGAAGGATCGCTCGAGGTGTCATCGTCCTGAATGTGTCGAACTGTGCTGCCAACACCCCCACGTGGGATTCGACCCACTCGCTGATCGACGAGGCAAGCCCGAGCGTCGCTAAGGCCTCACAGGCCATCGGTGCATGGTTGATGAACGGGTTCGGGATCTGGAAGTCAAATGTTGCAACGCGATTGAACGCCTCATCGAGTAGCAGCGCCGTCTGCGCCCTCGTTGCCGCTCGTTTGAGCTCGAACGGACCATCTTTCACGTCCTCTTGAGAGCCACCCATCGCTTTGCCTGCGTTGGTCATGCGATTTGCCTCTCATCCTCGGCGCTGGCTGGACTGGTCTCGTCGTGCCTTGTCGGTTGCGAGGCAATGCCATGCGCAGCGAGCTTCGCTGCCGAGAGCTCAGCACCGGTGTAATGGGTGAACCGGAGCTCATCGCCCGCGAATCGCAAGAGCCAGTGCCGCTCTGCCGTCCTCACAAAGAGGTGCGGACGGGCTGCCTCCAGCGGGGGCGATCCCCTCGGTTGATTTGGTGAGCGCCCGAACCTGGCGAATTTACGCCCTCACTGAGGCAGAGATCGGTGGATCGTGTGCGTTCAGCTGCCCTCGATGCTCCAAGAACCGATGCCGTCATGGGAGTCCTCCTTCTCGCCGCCTCTGTAATGATCCGGATCCCTAGACGAAGCAGCACGTTCGGCTGTGACGCGTCGCTGCGAATGAGATCGAAGTGGGGTGAACTACTGCGTGGTGGCAGTTCTCCTCGCACTTCTCTTGTCATTTGGGTTCTATGGGTGGCGATCGCGGGCGACCCCGACGTCATCGACAGGGTGGCGGACGTGCCACGCTTCGTGTCACGCCGGGCGGCCCCATCTCGTCTTAGAGGCTCGACCAAGGTTCACCGCTCGTTTGAAGGAGTCCAGATGCGAGTATCAGGAGACGAGACCACGGCCCAAGTTGAGATCGTTGGCATTGCAGGGAGTCTGCGGTCAGCTTCATGGGCTCGATCGCTGTTGCGGGCAGCGGCAAATCTGCAGTCCGTCAATGTGCGCGTCACCGTTTGGGAGGGCCTCGAGGCGGTGCCGTTGTTCAACCAGGACGCAGAGGATCCGGTACCCGCTGGCGTGGCGGAGATGCGCCAGCTGATCGAGAACTCCGATGCGCTGCTTATTGCAACCCCCGAATACAACCAGGCGATTCCCGGCGTGCTCAAGAACGCCCTGGATTGGGCCTCTCGACCCTACGGAGCGTCGGTTCTGACCGACAAGCCCGTTGCGGTGGTCGGCACGAGTCCCCTTCCATCGGGGGCTGCGTCGGCTCTTTCGGATGTACAAGAGGTGCTTTCGGTCCTGCGTGCAGAAGTGGTCGAAGCGGACCTCGCCATAGGGCAGGTACACACCCGCATCGACGCGGAGGGCACGATTTCTGACCCCGAACTCGCTGTTCGGCTCGCAGAATTGCTGGTCAAGTTGGCCCAGTCAGCCAAGCCAGGCCGCTCGGAGCCGGCGGACCCCAAACTGGTGATGGTCGACCCCGAGTCGGGGCCCCTCGAGGTGAGCGCGTAGCCGGGGCAACGGCCGGATGCCTGCGATTCCCCGGCCAGGCATCCTTTTTACCAACACTTCCCGCTCAAGTGTCACAGGATCAGGTGCTGCTTCGTCTTAGGGCCCAACGAGGCAAGGCTGAAGTAGAAGGAGTACACGGTGCGACCGAGAGGAGGGTCTTGACCGATGGAATTATCCCCCCCGAACGGCGAAGGCGACCTTCGCGGGCTCATGTTCTCCATCGCCTACCGGATGACGGGGAGTGTGGCCGAGGCCGAGGACTTGGTCCAAGAAGGCTTCTTCCGGTTGGAGCGTGCCCGGCAGAGCGGGGTGGAGGTCGAATCACCGAAGGCATACCTCGCGGCGACGACGACCCGCCTCGCCATAGACCACATGCGGTCGGCTCGGGTGCGTCGCGAGTCCTATGTCGGTACCTGGCTCCCCGAGCCGATCGTGGTCGACCTGCACGAAAGTCCCGAACAGATGGCTGACCTCTCCGACTCCTTGTCGATGGCCTTCCTCGTGCTGCTCGAGGAACTGTCGCCAGTCGAGCGAGCGGTCTTCTTGCTACGCGAGGCCTTCGACTACGACTACGAGGACATCGCCAAGATCGTGGATAAGAGCGATGCCAACTGCCGCCAGATCTTCGCCCGAGCCAAGAAACACCTGGGCACCCATCAGGCCCGCTACGAGGCACGGGCCGGACAGAGCGAAGCGCTGCTCCGGTCATTTCTCGCCGCTACCCGCGACGGTGATCTGGACCAGCTGGTCGACTTGCTGGCCGCTGACGCCGTCTTCTGCGGCGACGGTGGCGGAAAGGTGACCGCAGTCCGCGAACCCCTCTACGGGCGAGACAAGGTCGCCGCTTTCCTTCTCGCAATCTACGCCCGGAACCTTCCTCTTGGGATGAATGCAGAACCGGTCCTCGTGAACGGAGGACCGGGAATTGTCAACCGCGACTCCCGAGGACAGATTATCGGCGTGCTCGCCCTTGACGTGCTCGACGGCGTGATCCAGACCGTGCGCAGCGTGGTCAACCCAGACAAGCTTCAACACCTCGGGTCCGTCTCCGACTTCCTGCGCCTTCGATCCGACGGAGAGGACACGAGGTGAGCGCACCCGAAGAAGACCCTGGTCGTGGCCGTCGCACTAGAGGCCATCGACGCCATCAGACTCCGTAGACGAGACCCAACCAACTCAACCAAAGGAGAACCAGCATGGATGCCCGCCTCAACCTCTTCGACAACGCAGTAGCTATGAAGTGTGTCAAGTACCTGAGCTCCGCCGGCCGAGTGTTGTCCGAGTCGACCCTGCCCACCGCGACGCAAGAACTGGTCAAGCTCCGGGCGAGCCAGATCAACGGCTGCGGCTTTTGCACCGACATGCACACCAAGGATGCCCTCGTTGCAGGTGAGAGCCAGTTGCGGCTCAATTTGGTGGCAGCCTGGCGGGAAGCGACCGTCTTCACCGAAGCCGAGCGCGCCGCCTTCGAACTGGCCGAACAGGGCACCCGCATTGCCGACGCCGCCGGGGGTGTTACCGACGAGGCCTGGGCGAACGCGGCCAAGCATTACGACGAGGACCAGCTCGGGGCCTTGGTCTGCGCCATAGCCCTCATCAATACTTTCAACCGCCTCAACGTCATCATCTGCCAGCCCGCCGGTGACTACCAGCCCGGCCAGTTTTCCTGAACAGCTGGTTCGCGGCGACGCGTTGTATGGAGCAATCAAAGGAGGTGAAAGCGTCGCGATCTCGGGTGCCGATGTCGTAGTTCGAAGAGGAACGGAACGGTTGGTTTCATGGGTGGTGTACCCCTAGGGCACTCGGAACAGATGAGCAAGACGTTGATCGGGATCGGCCGACCTTGACCACCTCGAGTGGGGTGCTTGCGCCTCGCTGTCCTCTGGGATGCAGCCGGGCCAGAAGCGACACGACGGCGGGCAAGAGCAAGCAGCGGACCAAAGTGGCGTCGAGCACGATTGCTGCGGCAAGCGCGAAGCCGAGTTGTTGGACCAGCAGGAGTGATCCGGTGGCGAAGCCGGCGAAGACCAGCGTCATGAGACCGGCGGCGGTGGTGATCACGGGCCCGGTGCGGCTCAGGCCCTCTTTCATTGCCTCGTCGAGGGACCGGCCAGCTCGGCGTGCTTCTTGGACTCGAGCGAGTACAAACACGAGATAGTCGAGCGAAAGCGCATAGGCGATAGCGACGGTGACGATGGGGACGTAGACCACCAGGCTGCCGGTGGAGGTCATGGGCAGAACGCCCTGTAGATGGCCGTGCTGGTAGCCCCAGACGAGGGCGCCGAGCATGGCAGCCTCGCTGAGCGCCGCCAGCAGTGGGGCCAGGAGAGCAAGCGCAAGAGAACGGGTGAGCAACCCGATCAGCACGACAGTGATGGCGGCGAGGAGCAAGAGGGCAAGTGGAAGACGTTGACCGAGCGCGTGTTCATGGTCGAGTTGAAAGGCGGCCTCGCCCCCGACGAGAAGCTGGTAGGGGAGATGGAGGGCACGCACCTCTTCCACGACATTGAGGGCGCCGGGTCCGTTTCCATCCCCGATGACGTTGGCCACGACCAACGTCTGATCCCGAAGGCGCGAAATGCTGACCGATTGGACGCCGGGGACACTCTCGATGGTCCGCGCCAAGGAGTGGCCGGAAGCCGAAGCGGGATCCACGGGTGCGACGACGTCGACCGTGGCCGTACCGAGTCCAAAGTGAGTATCGAGCACGGCCAGGGCTTGTCTCGGCTGCGATGTGGAGGGAAGCGAGTCGGTCCCGAGTTCGCTCAGGTGGGTGCCGAAGGCAGGCGCGGCGACCACGAGCAACGCGAAGAGTGAGAGCCCGGCCGTCGTCCACGGTCGCCGCCGGACGCCCTCGGCGAGGCGGGCGAAACCGTGCTCGGCCGTGGATCGTCGCAGGGGTCGCAGGCGGTGACCCCAGCTACCGAGTAGCGCTGGGACCAGCGTCCGGGAGACGGCGATGGCGGTGAGAGTGGCGCACGTCCCGCCCAGCGCGATGGAAGTGAAGGGGGTGTCGCCGAAGACGAGCAGCGTTGAGAGGCAGGCGATCACTGTGAGACCAGACCAGGTGACAGTTCGGCCGGCCCGCTTCTTCGATTCGACGAGCGCCTCGAGGTGGCTGCGTCCGTCGGCTCGGGCTTGCCGGTAACGAGCGAGGAGGAGCAGGCCGTAGTCGAGCGAGAGGCCCAGGCCGAGCATGGTGACGATGTTCACCGAGTAGGCATCGACGGCGGTCAGGGCAGTGAGTGCAAGGAGTAACACGAAGGCGCCAGCGAAGGTGGCGAGACCGGCGACGAGCGGGATCATGGCGCCCCGGATGCCGAAGAGGGCCGTGAGGACCACCAAGGCGGCAGCTAGACCAAGCAGTTCACCGCGGAGGAGATCTGACTCGGCTAGCGACGTGGCGGTAAGCCCGAAGTAGTCGTTGCCTCCGACGAGCACCCGGGCATCGGTGATGCGGTTCGCCGCCGACTGGACGGCCTCGAGGGCCGCCGTGGATGGGCTTCCTGACGCAGCGCGGGCGAAGGTGACGACGATGAGGGACACGTTGCCACCCTTCGCTCGAAGCGGAGAGGACGACCGACAGTTGCCGGCGGCGTCAAAGCAGCTCTGGACTCTGGCCACCCCTCGGGTGTGTTCCATGCGGGCGACGGCTGTCTGGACCTGACCGGCCAGACCCGGCCGGTCGACAGGGCCCTCCAAGACGACGAAGTCTTGGCCGCTGTCGGATCCGTAGCGGTCAAGGAGGGTTTGTACCTTGGCCGACGGCGTACCGGCGGCGACTGAACCGTCCGAGAGGCGGCTGAAGAGCGGGACCACCGCGACGAGGCCTACCAGTATGAGGAACGCCCAGCGTCGGTAAGTTCGGCGACGTCTCGTGGCGCTCTCGTCGCTTCGCTGCGTGCGGTGTGCTTGCGGCTCGATCGCTTCTGCCATGGGTGTCTCCCTCGCTCGGGTTGCCGTCGTGCGGTCCCTTTGGACGGTACGGAAAGGCGCTTGTCGCTGACAGCGGCCTAGGAGGGGTCGAGGGGGGGTGCCAGGTACACCCCGAGACGGTGCCTGGACCTACTGCGCCGTCGGCCCCGGTCAAGCCAGACTGGACGGGTCGATCAAACTGGCTGGCTGGCCTGATGTCAGGCCGGCGGGTGAGGCGAGAGGAGTGGGGTAGGTGAACCAGAGAGCATCGAGCACGCCGACCGCCGCGACGTCATGGCCTCGCCGAGCGCTGAGCGCCCCGTGGCGGGGAGTGCTTCTATGCGGCCCGATGTTCGCCGAACTCGTGGTGGCCGTGATCTTCTTGTTTGCGGTAGCGCTCGTTCCCGTGTTCCTGGGCGTCATGGTCATGCCCGGTTGCCTGCGTTCCGTCCGCCACGAGGCAGAGCGGGCTCGGCGCCTCATCCGGCGGACTACCGGCACGGAGATCCCCGCCTGGTACCGGCCCGAGCCCGCGAGGACGGGTAAGGGGGCGCGTTGGCGCACGGATTTACCCTGGCTGCTCAAAGATCCGACCACCTGGCGGGACCTCCTCTGGCTCTTCGTGAACCCGACCGTCGGTTGGGTGTTAACCCTCATCCCCGCCGCATTGGTTCTCTGGGGCCTGTTCGGCGTGGTGATGCCCGCTGCGTGGAAGCCGCTTGTCGACGCCGGGGCCAACAACTGGTACGGACCCATCCACGTCACGACGTCGTCGTCGGCGTGGGCGTGCGTCCCGCTCGGCTTGGCGTTCGTCCTAGCCGGCTTCGCCGTGGGACCTGCCGTTCTGGCCAGCTACGGCCGATTCGCCCGGTGGCTGCTGGCGCCGAGCCGCCGGGCCGAACTCGCCCGGGAGGTCGCACAACTGGCCCAGAGCCGCAGCGAAGTGGTCGATCACCAGGCCGAAGAGATCCGAAGGATCGAGCGCGACCTCCACGACGGGGCACAGGCACGGCTCGTGGCCATGGGCATGACGTTGGGAGCCGTCGAACAACTCCTCGAGCGTGACCCTGCGGCTGCGAGGGAACTTGTGGTCGATGCGAGAGAATCCTCGGCCAAGGCGATCGGAGAACTACGAGACCTGGTGCGAGGGATCCATCCCCCCGTCCTCGCCGACCGTGGTCTGGCGGACGCGGTGCGGGCGCTGGCCCTCGACGGGCCCCTTGACATCTCGGTCGACGCCGACCTGGGTGATCGGCTGCCCGCCCCGGTCGAGTCGGCCGCGTACTTCGCTTTCAGCGAGCTGTTGGCCAATGTCGCCAAGCACGCAGACGCCCAGCAGGTCCGCGTCGACCTTCGACGGCGGGCCGGCGTGGTGCGCATGACGGTTTCGGACGACGGTGCCGGTGGTGCCGACCCCGTCAACGGCACCGGGCTTCGAGGAATCGAACGACGGGTCGCGGCCTTCGGCGGCACGCTCCTGGTCGTCAGCCCAGTCGGGGGACCCACCGTGGCCACCGTGGAGATCCCATGCGAGTCGTGATCGTGGAGGATTCGCTCCTCATCCGCGAGGGCCTCACCCGGCTCCTCGAAGTGTCTGGCGCTTCAGTCGCCGCGGCGGTGGGGGAAGTGCCCGCCTTCCTCACGGCCGTCGCCGAGCTGAACCCGGACATTGCGATCGTGGACGTCCGGCTGCCGCCCTCGTTCACCGACGAGGGCCTGCGGGCCGCCCTCCAGGTCCGAGCAGAACATTCTGGACTCCCGGTGCTGGTGCTGTCGCAGTATGTCGAGCAGCTCTACGCCCGTGAACTCCTCGCCGACGGGCAAGGAGGCGTTGGCTACCTCCTCAAAGACCGGGTGCTCGAAGGCGACTCTTTACTCGACGCCGTGTTCCGAGTGGCCGAAGGCGGCACTGCCCTTGATCCCGAGGTCGTCTCCCGGCTCCTTGGCCGTCGGTCCCGCAGTCAGCCGCTGGCCCGGTTGAGCCCCCGCGAGCGCGAGGTCCTCATCCTGATGGCCGAAGGGCGTTCGAACGCGGCGATCGCGCAGCGGCTCGTCGTAAGCGAGCGGTCGGTGGCCAAGCACACCTCGGCGATCTTTACCAAGCTCGACCTTCCGCCCTCCGACGACGACAACAGGCGGGTGCTGGCGGTCCTGGCCTATTTCGAACGCTGACAATCGTGAGAGCACCGAAGGGCATGCGGACGATCGGTAGAAGTCACCTCCCACGATCACCGCGTTCCCGTTCTGGACTGATCCAGTAGAGCTACTTCCCGAGCGTCCACCACCGCGGTGGGGGTCGCCTCAGGAACACATGCCTGGGCGACCTTCGGGCACCTAACCCGAAGATCCGTGCAGCATCGATATGGACCGAGTTTCTCTGATCAACCCCTAATGATCCTTGTGGTTCTGTCGCCATCGGCCGGGCGGTTGACCATGGTGGCGGCGGAACGCTGCGGCGAAAGCGTAAGGCGAGGTGTAGCCGGTGCGGTCGGCTACTTGGGCGAGGCTGAGGTCACCCGAGCGGAGATGGTCTCGAGCGAGGGTCATTCGCCATTCAGTGAGGTATTGCATTGGCGCTTGGCCGAGGGCCTGCTGGAATGCTCGGGCAAAGGCCGGCCGAGAGAGACCGCTGAGGGAAGCCAATGTGGTCACCGTCCAGGGGCGGGCGGCGTCAGTGTGGATGGCGCGCAGCGCCGCGTTTAGGCGCGGGTCCGTCGAGGCGTGATACCAGCGTGGCCCTTGTGGGCTCTGGCCGAACGACGCACGTATGGCGTGGACTAGGACGATGTCGAGGAGCCGGTCGAGGACCGTCTGCTGACCGGGTGCCGGGGTCGCAAGTTCGCGGGAGAGTAGAGCGACGGCATCGTGGAGCGGGTCGTCATTCGTGTGGGGCAGATGGAGGATGGGTGGGAGCGCCTCAACCAGCTGGCTGCCCACGTCGCCGGCGAACTGGTACGCGCCGCAGAGGAACACCGTTGCTTCTGGGTCACTCGTGTGGTCATCGTCTGCGTGCTGCGCTCGGAAGTCGTCCGGTGACACGCAGCGGGCAGTGGGGCTGTCAGCCACCCGGTGGTCGAGGCCACCCCGGACCAGTGCCACGTCGCCGGGAGCGAGCTCGACCGCCGATTGCGGGTCGTCGAGCCATAGCCAAGCATGGCCGCGAACGACGGCGTGAACGGCGAGCTGGATTGTGCCGGGCAAGCACACGCCCCAAGGAGGTCGTGCGACTGAACGAGCGAAGACACCCCCCGAGGCACGAGCGCGTGCGAGGTGTTCCTGGAGCACGTCCATGATGTGAGAGTATCACGTAGTTATTAGAGCGGATAACGCATTGATGCGCTCGTTCCTGCCAGGGACGATGGTCTCATGACCAAGACAAGCAATCTGACCCTCGTGCTCGGCGGCACTGGCAAGACCGGGGTACGCGTTGCCCGCCGGTTGGCAGGACTCGGCCTTCCAGTCAGGACGGCCGCCCGCCACGGTGGCGATATTCACTTCGACTGGGATGAGCCAGCCACGCACCGAGACGCCGTCGAAGGTGCGGATCGCCTGTATCTGATTGCACCGGTGATGCGCACCCGCTTCGCTCCACAGGTTTCAGCGTTTCTCGATCTGGCCGAGACCGTGGGCGTGCGACACGTCACCTATCTCAGTGCCTATGGCATCGAGTTCGCCCCGTCAGAGGTTGCGCTCCGGGCGGTCGAGCTGGATCTCATGGGTCGTCCCACATTGACCTACTCGATCGTGCGACCGGCCTGGTTCATGCAGAACTTCAGCGAGACGTTCTTGATGCCGGTCGATGACGTCATTGTCGTACCGACTGGGAGTGGCGGGGAAGCGTTCGTCGACGCCGAGGACATAGCCGCCGTGGCGGCGGCAACCCTCGCCGATCCGGAAGCCCATGCGGGCACCGAGTACGCCCCGACCGGTCCGGACATCCTGACGGTGAGCGAAGCCGCGGACATCATCGCCAGCGTCACCGGTCGACCAATCCAACACGTGGATATCGACCGACTCTCCTGGGTCGACGGCGTGATCGCGTCAGGGGTGCCCGCCGAGTATGGCGAGATGCTGCAAATGCTCACCGAGACCGTCGCCTCCGGCCGCGGCTCGCACCCCAATGACGACGTCGAGAAGGTGACCGGAGCACCGCCCACCAGCTTCACCGAGTTCGCCCGGCGTACGGCGGCGGCTTGGGATGGAGATCAAGCGTCATGATGGCGACAGAAAACTCGAACGATTTCGCCGCGCTCGACCCGTTCTTCCGCATCATCGAAGAGGGTCTTGACGGGCTCGTCGACGGGGACCACTTCTTCGACCTGCTGGCCGATGACGTCGTCTTCGAGTACGTCATCACGGTTCCCGGCTACCCACGGCACGTCGTGGGCCGCTTCTCAGTGGCTGAGTTGTATCGAGCCTACGGTGACACTCTCGTGCTGGACCGATGTTTCGACCTGGCCGTTCATCGAGACCGAGAATCCGGCGTGGTCGTTCTTGAGTACGCCTCCGAGGGTCGTGCCGTTTCGACAGGGGTTGCCTACGCAAACCGCTACATCTCAGTGCTCACTGTTGTCGACCGCAAGGTCACCAGATGGCGCGACTACCTCGACCCGATCGCGGTCTTCGAAGCGGTTGGATGGCCACCTCGCGCCTGAGGTACCAATTCCGCTCGGAAGTCAGGAGCGTCTGGCGTTCGAACCAAGTCGGGATGGGTCGGCCGGCGCCTTGAGTCGACGTTGCGCTGTCGGCCTTGTGCCGGCTCGTGCGGAACCCGAACGTCTCGGCCGATCCGCCCGGTGGGGCAAGGAGTTTCTCGGGACTCAAGTTGTGAGCGGCGGACTTCGGTAGGGGAGTGCCTGGGTCGCTGCAGAGGGCGGACGTCGTGGACAGCGACTTCGTCGGGTTTGCGGCCGAAGGCGCACGGTGCTCGTGAACCCACGCCACCATGGAACGCCTCTCGGCGCGTCTTCCGTAGAGGGCACAGGCGCCTGGCCAGCGGTTTCACTTTGCGATGGGCATGCAAAGCTTGAGGAACGGAGCTTTTTCTTGGGCCTGCCCGAGCAGTCCTGGAACCGGTGCGATTCAGGCACGTGAGGGACGAATTGGGCAACAGTTGATTTTGAGTCGGCGCGCCGCAGACCGATCGGTAGTGCAGGTGTTGACCAACTCTGTCCCCCGCGAAGCTGAGGAACACGCGGGCGAACACGTCATGGAAGGCGCGACTCCCATGAGCGACGCCCGACGCGACACCAATTGCTGCGCGCCCCGCCCAGAAAGGTTCACCCGAGATGTCCACTGATCCCTCTACGGCCAACAATGACTCGCCTGGCCCAGCCGACTCAGGGGCGCCGACTGATCAGATTTCCGGGATTTACACAATGGCCATTCTCGACTTCCTGGAAAGGAGGCTGTCGGCGGACGAATTGGATGACTTCTTGGCGAGATCTGGCGAGACTCGAGGCGTCGAAGATCTCAAGAATCTGGCGTCGTGGACCTCCTTCGACCAGTTCAAGCGTTTGCTCGAGGAAGCTTCTCGTTCGTTGGGCTCGCCGTTTCAACCGGATGATGTTGATGTAGATATGTCGTCTGCCACCGTCGTCGCTGAGATCATGCAGGGCTTTGGTTCTCCTGGGGCGGTCTTTCGAGCCGGTGGAGACACCAATCCGATGGTGCCTATGCGGCGCTACGAAATAACCGAACTGGCGCCGAACGACTGGACGATCCGCGAGTGGTTTATCGGCGATTTTGCCCCGTACCCGGAATACTGTGCCTTTTTTGCCAACCTGTACGCAGGGATCCCGATGTACTTCGGCTTGGCTGCGGCAGAGGTCATCGAAGTGGAGTGCCAGTGCCGAGGTGACAGCGCCTGCCTCTTCCAATTGCACTGGGAGGAAGATGACGAGGGGTCGTCGCTCGAGCAGCAACACGACGTACCCACCAAACTGCTTCAGGCGCGTTTGGATCAGTTGAAACAGATGATCACCGACCTCGCCTCGAACGAACGCTACGAGGATGTCCTCCAGGGAATTGTCAGATCTACCATGCGCGCCGTCATCGCCGGCGGAGCCGTACTGGCACTTGAAGCTCGGGCCGGGAGCCCACGAAAGGTCTACTCCGAAGGGCTGAGAGAGTCGGAAGCGGACTCGTTGGCAGATGACTTCCTGCGAGGAGTCGGGCGAGCAAGGTCAATCGCAGTCGAGGTGACCTCAGTCCGTCGCCACTATGGCGTGCTCGCCATCGATGAGCGAGGCGGTATCTTCGCCTCCCAAGCGCAGGGTACTCTCGAGACCTACGCGCAACTGGCGGCAGCGACCCTCGATGCCGCCGACGCCATGGAGGACGCCCGACACCAGGCCAACACCGCCCGGGTGCTGTTGGATCTTTCCACCTCGTTGGCCGAGATCGTCGGAACCGAGGAGATGGCCGCCAAGGTCGCCCGCGCGGTGCCTGTCGTGATCGACTGCGACCGCGTCGCCGTCTTCCTCGACGACGCAGATTGGCAGGGCGCGGGCAACGGAGAATTCAAGCTCGTTGCTTCGCTCGGCTATCCCGATGACGTGGTGGCCACCTTGATGGCACGCTCCTATGCCAAAGTCCAGGCGGACACCGTCTCCGAACACGGCATCGGACGGAGTTTGGTGTCGGACGTTGGCACCATGGCGACAATCGAAGCGCCGATCAGCTCTTCGGGCAAGGTGATCGGTCATATCGTGGCTGGGGTCACGATCGACCCCGAGCGCCTGATCGTCACCCCGCGCCTGGCCGAAAAGCTTAAGGGACTCGCAGCCCAGGCTTCCATCGCAATCAGCAACGCCCGCTTGGTCGACCAGATCCGCTTCCAGGCCCTGCACGACCCATTGACGGGGTTGCCAAACCGGGGCTTGATTCTTGACCGCACCGAACAGATGCTGGCCCGGGCCCGTCGCACCAACGTGGCGACGGCCGCCCTCTTCATCGACCTCGACGGCTTCAAGGGCGTGAACGACACTCTCGGCCACACGGTCGGCGACCAGCTCTTGCGCGCGGTGACGACCCGGCTGACCCTCACCATGCGCGAGAGCGACAGCGTCGGCCGTCTCGGTGGCGACGAGTTCATCGTGCTCGTCGACGGCGCCACCATGGATGCCGGTCCGGAGCTCGTGGCCGAACGGCTGCTCTCGGTGCTCCGAGCGCCCTTCGAGATGGAGGGATTGCCCAATGGTCCCCTCACTCTGACGGCCAGTATCGGGATAGCCACCGGGCTACGACCCTCAGCCACTGAGCTCTTGCGCGACGCCGACATCGCGCTGTATGAGGCCAAGACGGCGGGCAAAGACCGCTTTGTCGTCTTCCGACCCGAAATGCACACTGTGGTCCAAGACCGCCTCCTCTTGGAGATGGACCTCCGTGAAGCGCTCAACTCCGGACAGTTCTTTTTGGCCTACCAGCCGATCTTCAACCTCCGGAGCGGGGAGACGACGGGCGTCGAGGCACTCTTGCGCTGGCGCCATCCCGATCGAGGCGTGGTTCAACCGGACGACTTCATCCCCGTCCTCGAAGAGTCCGGCATGATCGTCGACGTCGGCCGGTGGGTGTTCCAACAGGCTTGCCACCAGGGTGCGGTTTGGCAGGCCGGTGGGCACCGGCTCGATGTCTCGGTGAATGTCTCGGCCCGTCAGTTGGAGAGCGACCAGTTCATCGAGGACGTCTTGTACGCCCTCAAGACCTCGGGTTTCGACCCAAGATCGCTCATAGTCGAGATCACCGAGACCGCCATCATGCGCAACGTGTCAACGGTCGTGCCGCGGCTGGCCGTCCTCAAGGACACTGGGGTGCGCATCGCCATCGACGACTTCGGCACGGGGTACTCCTCGTTGGCCTATCTCCAACAGTTCCCCGTCGATACCCTCAAGATCGACCGGTCGTTCATCTCGACCATGTCGGACTCGCCCGAGTCCGGTGCACTGATCCGTACCCTGGTCCAACTGGGCAAGACCCTAGGACTCGAGACCCTGGCTGAGGGGATTGAAGAATCGGCTCAGTACTCCCAACTGGAGCGGGACCAGTGCGACAGCGGGCAGGGGTACCTGTACGCCCGGCCACTCGACGCCGACGCCGTTGAGTCATTCATCACCGCCCGGTCGGTCACCAATGCTCTGAGTACCATCGAAACCAAGATCCCCGATAACTCCTAGTTAATAGGTGCGCGCCGCTTCCGCACGCCACAGCGCTGGCAAAGATGTGGCTTCCGACGATAAATGAGAGTGGGAGCCACCAAGGAATCGCGGTCGACGTCCACTCGCTGGACGGACGCTCTGGTTCCACACCGGGTGGGTGCTCAGAGGGGCCGCGACCTCATCCGGGGCTGAGATCAAGAAATTCGGGCGATGATGTTCGGAAATCGGGCTCGGCGAACGATGATGGGGTGTGGGCACCGCTGAGCAGCCTTCAGAGGTCGATCCAGTCGTCGCCATCTACCGACGAGCGTTGCCCCAGGTCTACGGCTATCTGTTGCCGCGCTGCGGCAGCACCGCTGTCGCCGAGGATCTGACGGCCGAGACCTTCATGGCTGCCGTCACCGCCAGCCGGCAGGGAACCGTTTCGGAGGTGAAACTGGGCTGGCTGATCGGGGTGGCGCGCCACAAGTTGGTTGACCATTGGCGACGCTCTGCTCGCGACCAGCGCAACCTCGCCGTCGCCCAACAGATGAGCGACGGGCTCGACGACCCCTGGGAAGATCACCTGGACATCGCTGTGATGCACGGCGCCCTGGCCCGATTGTCGGCCCACCATCGGGCCGCGCTCACCTTGCGCTATCTCGATGGGCTCTCGGTAAGCGAAGTAGCAGAGCATCTCGACCGCAGCGTGCACGCCACCGAGACCCTCTTGGTCCGCGCTCGCAGCGCACTCCGTCGCATCTACCGAGAGGAGGAGAGCCCGTGACGTCTGATCCTCTCGAGGGCTTGCGCCTGGCGATCGTCCCCATCGACCCGCGACCCGAGTTCGCCGAAACACTCTTACGCCGGATGCAGGACAGGGAGCAGCAGATCGCCGTCCAAAGCACGACGGCCACGGTGCGCTACTTCGTCACCGATCTCGACACCTCGGTCGCGTTCTACAGCCAACTTCTCGACTTCGAGGTGGAGCTGCGTCCGTCACCGTCCTTCGCCATGCTCTACCGGGGCGATCTTCGCCTCTTGCTCAGTGTGCCGGGCGCCGCGCACGCGCTGTCGGACGGCACACTGCCGGAGCCAGGTGGATGGACTCGTATGGCACTGGAGGTCCATGACCTACCCACGGTCATCGAGGTGCTTGGCGATCAGAACGTTCGTTTCCTGACCGACGTCGTCACCGGCGTAGGGGTCCGCCATGTCCTGCTCGAAGACCCCGCAGGCAACTTCATCGAGCTGTTCGAGCCGATGGCCGGCTACCACGAGCGGTCACGAGACCCAGCGAGTGAACGAACAGACCAGACCAGCGAGGAGAATCAACCGTGAGCACTGTCAGCGTCCGCTACATCGTCAACGACGTCGACGAGGCCATTCCGTTCTACTGCGAGCACCTCGGCTTCCACGAGGACATGCACCCCGATCCGGCCTTCGCCATGCTGTCTCGGGGGGACCTGCGCCTGGTGCTGGTCTCACCAATCGGACCTGACCACCGAGGAGGCGGATCGAGACCCATGCCCGACGGCACCAAGCAGGAACCCGGGGGTTGGAATCGGTTCATGCTGGAGGTAACCGACCTTGCGGGCACCGTCGACACCCTACGTGGGCAGGGAGTTCGCTTTCGCAATGAGATCGTGACCGGCGTCGGCGGTAAGCAGATCATGGCGGAGGATCCCTCCGGCAACCCCGTTGAGCTGTTCGAACCGACAAGGCCGGAGGCGCGCCTCGCTCAGGATTGAGTCCGTCGGCTCCCGAGACCTCATGGAGCGACCGCGTGCTCGACCCCAACGTCAGGCCAGACCGTCTGGTCCAGAACCCGAAGGTCCGTACTCATCAGCTGAGTATGGCGCTTGCGGTGTCAGTTCGCATCGTGATTGACGGGAGCGCCGAACGTTCCTGCTGGTTGTGCGGGTCGGACCGGCGCACATGGGCGATCTTCAAGCCGGGATTCCCGGTTCAGCGGCAAGGCCGGTTCGATCCGGCACTCCTCGTTCCTTGAGAGCGTCGGTCATAGCTCCGGGGGATACCGATCCACGTTTCCTCAGCGCGGCGGCTTGACCTTGACCCTGGGGGAAGCCCCAGACTTGTCCCGGCAACTGTCATGTCGATGAGGAGCGAGCACGTGGATCAGATGAGCATCGGAGAGTTCGCCGGACGTTCGCTCCTATCCGCCAAGGCGCTGCGGCTCTATGACGAACTGGGCCTGCTGCCGCCGGCACGGGTGGATGAGGACACTGGCTACCGCTTCTATGAGGCCGGCCAGCTCAAACAGGCACGCCTGATCGCGGCGCTGCGTCAGCTGCAGGTTCCGCTGGCAGAGATCAAGGCGATTCTGCCGCTCGAACCGGTTCAGGCGGCAGACCGTGTCCGCCAGGTCTGGGCCGCAGCCGAGGCCGAGCACACGGGCCGTCGCGCGCTCGCCGCATACCTGATCGACGAGCTCAGCGGAAAGAGGTCCGATGTGTACGAGGTCGGCACGAGGGAGATACCCGAGCGCAGCCTGCTGTGCGTGAAGCGCAACGTCACCGGCGACAAAGCGGCATGGGCGTTCGGCAAGGAGTTCATCGCCCTGCTTCGCCGCTACCAGCTTCCGGTCTTGGAGGGACGCGCCGGGGCGTTCTTCTGCATCTTCTGGGGTGAGGTCAGCGAGGACAGCGACGGTCCGATTGAGTGGTGCCATCCCGTTCCAGCGGACGAGGCGGAAGCACTGGCCGCCCGCTGTCCGGAGCTGACCCTGCGTGCCGAGCCCGCCCACCAGGAGGCGTTCGTGAACCTCGGCGACGGAGAGATCGACGGCGCCGATTGGCAAGTGGTCTCACGTTCGCTGGAAGCGTGGGCCGAGCAGCAGGCAGGCATGCTGCCGGCAAATCTGGGCGTGCGGCTCACCTATCTCCCGAGCGAATTTGGGCAGGGCACCTATCAAGACTTCACGATCGCGTTCAACGGTCGGCCACGCGGATGACGACGGTCGTCACAGCCGAGTCCCTGACCAAGCGCTTCGGTGAGGTCTCAGCGGTCACGGATCTGTCACTTGCGTTGGAGGCCGGGACGATCACGGGCTTTCTCGGCCCGAACGGCTCTGGCAAGACGACAACGCTGCGGATGATCCTGGGCCTGGCCGCACCGACGAGTGGACGAGCATTGGTGTTCGATCATCCGTACGCGGAGTTGCCGCGTGCCGCGCTGCGGATCGGTGCCGTGCTCGAGGCGACCGATTTCCATCCTGGCCGTTCGGGCCGTGATCACCTGCGGATGCTCGGGCAGGCCGTCGATGTTCCCGACTCACGTGTGGACGAGGTGTTGCGCTTGGTGGAGCTGGGTGACGCCGCCCACCGGCGCGTGAAGGGATATTCGCTCGGGATGCGCCAGCGACTCGGACTCGCGGCGGCGCTGCTTGGCGACCCGGAACTGCTGATTCTCGACGAGCCGGCCAACGGGCTTGACCCGGAGGGCGTTCGCTGGCTGCGGGACTTCCTGCAGAGGCTGGCCTCAGAGGGTCGCACGGTCCTCATCTCGAGTCATGTGCTTGCCGAGGTCGCGCAAACGGCTGACCGCGTGCTCATCATCAGTCGAGGGCGGCTCGTGCTCTCGTCCTCACTCACAGAGCTGACCGCCCGTGCCGGCGGCGCAGTTCGCGTCCGCAGTGGCGACCCGCAGCGACTCACGACGGCGCTGCGTGACGAGGCTCTGCAGGTGACGACGAGTACCGACCGCGCGCTGCTCGTCCAGGGAGCATCGAGCGAGCGGATCGGTGACATCGCCTTCGCCGCCGGCGTCCCGATTCACGAGCTGGTCAACGATGCAGGCGTGCTGGAGGACATCTTCCTCGAACTGACCTCGGAGGCACCGGCATGATCTCGCAGATCAGGGCAGAGCTTTTGAAGATTCGCACGACCCGGACCACGATCGGGCTGATCCTCGGGATGATCGCGCTGATCTTGCTCTTCACGCTGCTCACCGGGCTACTGACCCACCCCAGCGGGCTTGCCGTCAGAGAGGACCAGCGTCAGCTGCTGAGCCTGAGCAGTTTCACCGCCGTGTTCTCCGCACTGTTGGGAGTGTTGCTTGTGACCAGCGAGTACCGCTACGGCACGATCCGTCCGACGTTCTTGTTCAACCCCGTACGGTCACACGTCCTGGCCGCCAAGGTCGTCGCCGGCGCCCTGGTCGGACTCGCCTTCGGGATCCTCGGCGAGGCGATCGGATGGGTGATCGGCTACGCCATCCTCGACGGGCGCGGCATCACCGCCGTGCTCAGCAGCGGCGACATTCTGTTGCTCACGCTCGGCGGGCTGGCTGGCTCGGCCCTGTGGGGCGCGATCGGCGTCGGGGTCGGCGCGATCATCCGCAACCAAGTCGGCGCGGTCATCACACTGCTCGCCTGGGGGCTCGTGGTCGACAACCTCCTGTTCGGCCTCGTCCCTTCCGTGGGGCGGTTCATGCCAACCCGTGCCTCGGACGCACTCATGGGTCTCCGAGTCCAGCACCTGGTCTCGCCCGGCGCCGGCGCGATCACGTTGATCGTCTGGGCCGGCGCACTGGCGGTCGTCGGTATCGCCCGGTCCGTTCGGCAGGACATCAACTGACTTTGGTGACCAGCACCGTCGTCGAGGCTCGTAGCCTGAAGCGGGACGACGGTCGCGGTCGTGAACCCCCGCCCCTTAGGACTGTTCGCGTCACGTGCGCGACGCCGATTGCGACAGTCCCTCCCCAGCAAACCGCCCTCGGACGGCCGGACACCTCGTGCCGCAGTCAGCCACTTTGCAAGACGTGCAAGCCCTTCGCGGTCGGAATGTCCACCCTGACCCGTTCGAAGGTGATCGTCCCGCCGAGGCGCGGTGTGATGTAGGCGACCGTCGTGGCCACCAGTTGCAGTTCGAGCGACGCACCGGCCTTGGCCGTGTAACCGACGCTCTCGAGCGGGATGGTCACGCTGTGGGACTTCCCGTCGAGCGTGACCGGAATGGGAGTGATCTGGTTGTTGACGACGATCCCGGTGGCAGGGTCGACCAGCTGGGCGAACACCCGGGTCGGCCGGGTGCCCGGCGCCACGGTGCCCGAGTAGGTCACCGAGAGCGTCGGCGGACCGACCAGCACGGCTGCCCGGGTGAGAGGCACCGTGATGTTCAGGGCGTTCTTCGCCGGGCCCGGAGTGACGGGCAGGGCCACCGAATCGACGACATTGGCCGCCGCCGCATTGGCCGCGACGACCGGTGGGCCCGATCCGCCACCGGCCTGCAGGGCGAGTGTGCCCGAACCGGTTGCCACGACCGGGGCTCCTGCGGGAAGCGGATAGTTCGGGGCCGCATAGGAAGTCCCGTTCTGGTCGACGAAGGCGAATCCCTTGAGCACGTGCACAGACGTGTCGTGCGCGACGTAGTGCTGCATCCACGCGAGCGAGAGTGGACCGACCTCCAGGGCCGAGCCCGGGTCCGTCAGGCAGACACCATGACCGCCACAGAACCACGCCATTGAGACCGTGGTCCCCTGGTGGTGGAGTGCCTCGTAATTCTCGATCCCCTCGTCCAACGTGAACAGGTCGTCGACCGTGCCCTGCAAGATCAAGGTCGGCACCTTCACCCGCGACAGGAACTGGGCGGGCCCGCGACTGTCGAAGAAGGACACCGCCCCAGCGTCGATGGTGCCGGTCGTGTTCATCTCGTTGTCAGCGGTGGTGATCTCGGGGTCGAGTTTTGCGGTGGACGACACGCTCGCCAGGATGTTCCCCCACCCCGTCTTGGGGGTCTCGTTCTTGTCGAGACTCGTCCCGAGCGAATGCCAGGCAATGGTCGGGGCGATGGCGTCGATCCGGCAGTCCCGTTCGGCCGCCGCGAACTGCACACCGCCGCCGTAGGACTCGCCGACCATGCCCACCCGGGGCACGCCCGGTCGGTCCAGCTGGACGCCTGCCTGTTGGGCGACCCAGTTGAGCATGGCCGTGACGTCCCGTCCCTCGTCGTTCGGGCTGTCGACCTCGGCCTCGCCTCCCGAATGGCCGAAGCCGCGGGGATCCCACGTCAAGACGTTGAACCCGCCCTGCCAGAGCTGGGCGATGCTCAGCGCTCCTTGAATCCCGGCCTGTGACGTGTCGGTATCGCCGGACGAGCCCCAGCCGGGGCCCATGAGCACAGTCGGATGCAAGCGCCCGCCCGGGCCGAGCGGATCGGGAAACCAGTGGATACGGATGGTCGTGCCGTCGAAGGAGGTGAGGTCGTAGTCCGACGCGATGCCAGGCACGGGTGCCGCTTTGGTCGACTGCCAGCCAGTTGGCGGTTGACAGCTCTCCGCAGCTGCTGCCGGCGAGGCTGACAACGCGCGCAACGGAGCGGGCAGCGAAGAGCCGGGCGCGGCGTTGGTGCCGACGACGAAAAGAGCAACGGCGACGGCGGCGACGGCCAGTGCTCTCCAGCAGGCCAACCGGCGTCGTCGCAGTCGTGCACCGATCGTTCCCGTCATTCCGTCCCCTCTTTCTGCAGTTCGTCGCTGCGCCGAGCGGGGTCCGACGATCTCCCCGGATTCTTTCCATTGGCGAGCACAGTCCACTCGCCAGCGCCCACTCGGCTCAGGCGATCCGCGATCCTACTTGGGTGTCCGGTGTGGCTTGCCTACTTCTTACACGGCGCCCAGCTGACCCATGAGAACCCACCTCTGAGAGTGCTCGGGAACGGTCGCAGTGCATCCGCACCCTCGTCAAGCTGATTTCGCGCCTCGTCGCGGCTCACGCGTACTGACGTCGCAGCCACCAGTACGTAAGCCCGCACAGCGCAAGTGCTGCCGCGAGGAAGACCCCCATCTCGGCCCACTGGAACGGCCAGAAGCGGCTGCCGGGCTGATAGGCGACGAGCGTGTGGATGGTTGTCGAGAGCTTGTCGACACAGTTGTTGAACAGCGCCACTCCCGAGGCTGGCGCGGTCTTGTTCGCGCCCGACGGAGGCGGTTGCGGGGCCTGATTGAAGAAGGCCGGGCACGCGTTGAGCAGAGAGTGGGCCGTTGGTACGTGTCCAGCCTTGTTGACCGCCTCGGTCGAGTAGACCACCCGTTGGGGGCGGTCACCCCCGGGGGATTGAAGGCGGCGGTAGCACCGGGGGAGAAGGAGACGCCCCCCTCGTTGATCGGAAGCGGGACGGACTCATGGACGGGTGAGGCGAAGTTCGGTCGAATCCAGTAGGTGACCGCGAGACGTGCGCCGACGAATCCCGCGAGCGTCACGGCCATCGCCGGGACCGTCCGGCGCAACAGCGTGCCTGCCGTCGCGCCGAGTGCGAAGGCAAATGCCGCATACCCGATTGAGGCGACACCGTGGTAGCCGAAGCTCGACAGTCCGAATCGATTCTGGTTCACCGCGTCGATCGGGCTCATCCACCAGTCGACCATCCAGGTCACCAGCCCGCCGATCACCATCGAGGCGAGGCCGACGATCCCGAGCTTCACGACGAGCCAGCGCCGGAGGGTCACGCTCTGGGTCCACGAGAGGCGAAAGATGCCGGTCTCGACCTCGCGGGCGATGAGCGGCGCACCGAAGAAAATCCCGATGAGCGCGGGGGTGACCATTGCGATGAGCGGCAGGGCATGCTGCAACGGACTGTCGACGGTGAGCACTGGGTTCGTCGCCGAGGAACAGTTCCTCGCTGCCCGACAGGCGTTTTGATAGGCGTCGCTCACGCTGACAACGTGAACCCCCGTCACGAGGAGCACGACCCCAAGGATGATGACGAGCCCGAGGCCAACGATCCCCTCGGTGCGGAATTCGCGCAGCGTCAAGCGGATCACGAGTGGACTTCCAGCTTCGGGCGACGGTCTTCTGCCACGGCTCGCGTCATGTACGTGAGGACGAGGTCTTCGAGGTTCAACTGCTCAACCCTCCAGGCGGGATCGAGGATGGGCTCGTTGGTCCGGACGACGAGCGTGCTCTGGCGGTCGGTGTGGCTCTCGTCGATGAGCTGCTGGTCGCGCGGCAGTGCGCCAAGATCGCGGCGCGGTCCGGTCAGTCGGTGGTGCGACGCGAGCAGCTCGTCGATCTCGCCGGCGACCTGGACTCGCGAGTCGACGACGACGACGAGGTAGTCACAGACCCGCTCGAGATCGGCCACGAGGTGCGAGGAGAGGATGACACTCGTTCCGGAGTCGACCACGACCGTGATCACGCCCTGCAGGAACTCGCGCCGGGCCAGGGGATCGAGGCTGGCGACCGGCTCGTCGAGCACCAACAACTCCGGGCGCTTGGCGATCGCGAGGGTGAGCGCGAGCTGTGCGCGCTGGCCACCCGAGAGCTTGCTGGCCTTCTGGCGGGGATCGAGTCCGAGAAGCTCGATTCGCTCCTCGGCGAGCGCTGCGTCCCAGCCCGGGTTCATCCATCTGCCGAAGCGAAGGTGATCGGCAATCGAGAACCCGGCGCGGGTGGGGGTGTCTTGGGCGACGAAGCCGACACGGGCGAGCTGGGTTCGGCGTGGTGCCTGGTGTGCCTCCGAGTACGGAAATCGAACCGGCACTCGGTTGCAAGAGGCCGACGGAGAGATGGAGCAGCGTGGTTTTTCCGGCGCCGTTTGGGCCGACGAGCCCCGACGACCTTGCCGGCGGGGATGGCGAGCGTGCACTCCGAGAGCGCCCACTTGTGTCCGTAGCGCTTGCCGAGGCCGTTCGCCTCGATGACGGCGGTCACGCTACTTCCTCCGCGGAGGAGGACCGAAGACACTCCTTGTAGAGGGCGTCGATGCTTTCATCGTCGAGGCCGGCACGTCGGGCCTGGTTCAGCCAACGTTGCAAGCTCTGGCGCAGTGGTCCGTGCGCTGCCAGCGAGTCGTCGCTGAGCGTCGTCGTGACGAAGATGCCGATACCCGGTCGGGCCGCGACGAGACCGAGGAGCTCCAGCTCCTTGTACGCCTTCGACACCGTGTTCGGGTTGATCGTGAGTCTCGTCGCCGCCTCCTTGACGGTGGGGAGCTGGTCGCCGACGGCGAGGACCCCCAGCCGGAGCGCATGACGAACCTGTTGGACGACCTGCTGGTAGGGCGCCACGCCCGAACCTGCGTCGAGATGGAATTCGATCACCTTCGTCTCCCGGTGTCCTAGGAACCTAGGACACCATGGACCATGGTCAGGTGTCTGTCAAGCCCGGCTCGGTGGATCTCGCCGCGATGTCTGCCTGTGGCGCCGCCCGTGGTTCGCCTGCGGACCCTTCTGACCAACCGCAAGGTCGGTCGTCGGTGCCCGCACCGATGTGACCCTTCGAACAGGCAGGATCGGGAGCCGGCCGGGGCCTTGCCCACGATGGGGCGTGCCTCGCGAGCGAGTCCTGCGGAAACGGTGGGGTCGAAGGACACCAGCCCGAGCGGGCGGCTCGCCCCGGGACCAGAAGCAGACCGGGGGACCTCGAGGGGATCAGTCCCGGAAGCCCGCCAGCACGCCCTTCCACTGATCCGCCGCCACCTTGTACGGCGCGTAGAACGAGAAGCGGTCCACCAGCCCGCCGAAGCGCTTCCGCACCTCCGACGCCACCTCGTCCAACGGCGCCACGATGGCAAACGCCGACAGCACGTCGTCGTCGATCAGCTCACCCATCTGCACCCACTCGCCCCGCTTGGACAGCGTGTTGAGTTCGGACTGCAGGTCGCCCCAGCCGTGCAGCTCGAGCACGGGTCGGTACGCCGGCGTCGATGCGTAGAACGCGATCTGCTGCCGGACCCCCTGGTCTGCGGCCAGGGTGCTGGCCTCGTCCGCACCGGTCACGACGAAGCCGGGGTACGACACCGTCAGGTCGGCCCGCGTCTTGCCCGCCTTGGCCGCGCCGCGCTCCAAGGCGGGCAGCGACACCTCGCGCAGGTAGCGCTCGGTGGTGAAGGCGTGGGCCAAGAAGCCGTCGGCCACCTCGCCCGCCACTTCTGTCATGACCTCGCCCACCCCGGCCAGCAGGATCTTGGCGTTGCCGAACTCGTTGGGACCCGGGTTGAAGAACGGCGTCATGAGCGTGTGCGTGTAGAACTCGCCCCGGAAGGCCAGTGGCTCGCCCGTCTCCCACGTCTGCCAGATGGCCCGGATTGCCAGCACCAGCTCGCGCATACGCGGCGCCGGGTGCGACCACGGCATGGAGAAGCGCTTGGTGATGTGCGGCTTGATCTGGCTGCCCAGGCCCAGGAAGAAACGGCCCCTCGTCGCCGCCTGCAGGTCGTTGGCCAGCATGGCCAGCGTCATCGGGTTGCGGGCGAAGGCCACCGCGATGCCGGTGCCGTAGTCGAGACCGGTGGTGGCGCTGGCCGCCACGGCGATCGGAAGGAACGGATCGTGCGAGGTCTCGCCCGTGAACACGCCGTCGTAACCGTCGGCCTCCGCCTTGGTGGCCTGGGCCGCCACCTCGTGCAGGTTGGTCCCGATGCCGCCGTCGATCTTCATCGCCCGCTCACTGCTCCTCGCCTCGCAGGAACCGCTCCAGCTCCGCCGCGATCTCCTCGCCCGAGGGCACGGCGTCGACCCCCATGGCGTTGCCCTCCGAGGCGTCGATCGACTCCTCGAGCTTGCGCACCATGGCCACGTGCTCGGCGTTGTCGGAGATGAGCTGGTCCACCTGGCGTCGCGACGAGTCGGCCGCCCGGCGCAGCGCCGAGGAGTCGAGGCTCAACCCGGCCACGCCGGCCAGCCCCTCGATCAAGACGGCCGAGGCCTCGGGGAACGGCATCCCGGCCACGTAGTGGGGCACCCGGGCCCACAGCGAGATCACCGGCGTGCCCTGGGCCCCGAAGGCCATCTCCAGCGCGGCCGAGACGCCGGCCGGCACCTCGAGCTCGCCCTGTACCACCCCCACCTGCTCGATCAGATGGGCGGACGACTCCGGTGCAGTGGCGGCCAGGCGCACCGGCCGGGTGTGGGGCGCCGGCGCCGGGAAGGCACCGAGACCGACCACCTGGCGCACCCGCCAGGAGCGGGCCAGCCCGACCACGGCGTCGCAGAAGGCGCGCCAGTGGAAGTCCGGTTCGGGGCCGACCAGGAAGAGCATGTCGTGCCCGCTCTCGTCGGTGCCGTGGCGCACCATCGTGCGCGGCCACGTCAGGTCGGTGGTGATCCCGTTCACAATGCGGGCGACCGGGCGCCGCGCCCGCTGGTCCAAGAAGTGCTCGCCGTTGAAGGTCACCACCGGCTCGGTCTCGCCCGAGCCCAGCAGCGCCGCCACCGCCGTGGTCGCCCCCAGGCCGGCGTCGACCCAGCCCTCGAGCGAGACGACCAGCACCGGGTTGGTGAACGTGGGCTCGCGGTGGACCTCGAAGATCTCGGTGAGCTCGGGGCTCACGGCGCCGTCTCCAGCGCGTCGGCCGCCATCTCGAAGAGCCGGCCGATCTGCAGCGGGAAGCCCTCGACCGATCCCTGGTCGCCCGCGCCGGCGCCGGCCACGTAGCGGGCGTAGACCCCCTGGAGGATGCAGGCCAGCTTCCAGTAGCCGAAGGCGACGTAGTAGCCGACGCTCGAGATGTCGAGATCGGACACCGACCCGTAGCGCTCCATGACCTGGGCCCGGGTGCTGAAACCCGGTGCCGTCGTCGGCGACTGCCCGAGCACGGCCGCCGAATCGGTCGGGTCGGCCCAGTAGTCCATGAGCAGCCCGAGGTCGGCCAGCGGGTCGCCCAGCGTGCAGATCTCCCAGTCCAAGATGGCCTTCACCGTGCCGTCGTCGGCCAGCACGACGTTGTCCATGCGGTAGTCGCCGTGCACCACCGAGGTGCGCTGCTGCGGCGGGATGCGCCGGGCCAGCTCGTCGCTCACGCGCTCGACCACGGCGCCGTGGTCGACCCCCTCGACCTGCATCTGGTCGTACTGCGAGCGCCACCGCTTGAGCTGGCGCTCGATGTACCCGTCGTGCCGGGCCAGGTCGCCCAGCCCCACCGCGTCGGGGTCGACGGCGTGCAGCGCGGCGAGCGTGTCGGCCATGTGGTCGCCCACGGCGCGCCGGGTCGTCTCGTCGAAGGCCTCCTCGGCCTCTGCCGCGCTGCGCAGGATGTGCCCCTCGACGAACTCCATGACATAGAAGGGGCGCTCGTTGACCGACTCGTCGGTGCACAGCCCGATCGTCCGCGGCACCGGGATGCCGACCGGCCCGAGCGCGTCGATGAGCCGGTACTCGCGGCCCATGTCGTGCGCGGTGGGCAGCACGTGGTGCAGCGGGGGCCGGCGCAGTGCCCAGGCCCGCCCGTCGCCGTCCTCCACACGGAAAGTCAGGTTGGAACGGCCGCCGGCGATGAGGGTGAAGGTGAGCGGCGTCGTCAGCTCGGGCACGTGGTCGGCGAGCCACTTCGTGACCTCGGCCTCGTTGATCCCCTGTGGCGCATCCGGCATCGTTACGACGCTAATCGGTGGGCTGCCGGGTGGCCTGACGCCCTGACGGGCACGCCGCCCCTGGCGCGCCGGACCGATTCGGGCGGCCGGAGCATCGTTGCCCGGCCCCAGTTCCCGGGCCCCAGAGTGGTGTCACGGTCTGCCTCGGCGACGGCGCCGCCGGCCTGCCCGTCCCGGACGGTCCGCGCCGGCGCAGCTATTAGCGTCGTGTCGATGGATGTGACCGACCAGACCTTTCAGGAGGCCGTGCTGGCCCGCAGCACGACCGTTCCCGTCGTTGTCGACCTCTGGGCGCCCTGGTGCGGGCCGTGCAAGACGCTCGGCCCCATGCTGGAACGGGCGGTGGCCGCCACCGAGGGCGCCGTCGAGCTGGCCAAGGTCAACGTCGATGACAACCCCCGGGTGGCCCAGTCCTTCCAGGTCCAGTCCATCCCGGCCGTCTTCGCCATCAGCAACGGCCAGGTGGTGGACCAGTTCATCGGGGCTCTGCCTGAGAATCAGGTGATCGAATTCGTGCAGCGCCTGGCCCCTGCCCCGAGCGAGGCCGACCTGCTGGTCGACAAGGGTGACGAGGCCTCGCTGCGCCAGGCCCTCGAGCTCGAGCCCGACCACGCCGGGGCGACCGAGGCGCTCGCCCGCGTCCTGATCGACCGGGGCGACGCTGCCGGTGCGCTGGCCGCCCTGGGCCGGCTGCCCGAGACCGAGACGGGCCGGGCCCTGGCCGCCGAGGCCCGCCTGCTCGACGCCGGCGTCGACCTGTCGTCGGATGGCATTGCGGCCAAGCTCGACGAACTGCTCGAGCGGGTGCGCGGTGACGATGCCGCCCGCCAGGAATTCGTCGACCTGCTCGAGACGATGGGCGCGGACGACCCGCGCACCAACGAGTACCGGCGGGCGCTCTCGGCACGCCTCTTCTGATGGCCGGCCCGGCGGCCGCGCCCTCCGTGGCCGCCGCAGCCACCGCGCCTTCCGTAGCCACCACGCTCGACCTGGGCGGCCGGCGCTACGACCTGACGCAGCGGGCGCTCGTCATGGGCATCCTCAACCGCACGCCCGATTCCTTCTACGACAAGGGCGCCACGTACGAGCTCGACCAGCTCTACGCCCGGGCCGACCAGCTGGTGGCCGACGGGGCCGACATCCTCGACATCGGGGGCGTGAAGGCGGGTCCGGGACCCGAGGTCACCGAGGACGAGGAGATGGAACGGGTGGTGCCCGTCGTGCGCGGGCTGGTGGAGCGCTTCGACACGCCGGTCTCCGTCGATACCTGGCGCGCTGCCGTTGCCCGCGCCTCCTACGCCGAAGGCGCGATGATGGGCAACGACATCAGCGGCCTGGGCGATCCCGACTACGCGCCGGCCGCCGCCGAGCACGGCGCCGCCGTGGTCATCACCCACATCCGGCTCAAGCCGCGGGTGGCCGACCCCGAGCCGCACTACGACGACCTGGTGCCCGACGTCGCCCGCTTCCTCAGTGAGCGGGCGCAGCGCGCGCTGGTCGCCGGCGTCCCGGCCGAACGCATTGTGCTCGACGCCGGCCTCGACCTGGGCAAAACGGCCGAGCAGTCGCTTGCCCTGCTGCGCGCCTCGGGCACCCTGGCCGGTCTCGGCTTCCCACTGCTCCTCTCGGCCTCCAACAAGACATTCCTGGGCAAGATCCTCGACCTCGAGCTGACCGAGCGACGGGAGGCCTCGCTCGGGGCGGCCGCCCTCGGCATCGCCTGGGGCTGTCGCATTCTGCGGGTGCACGACGTCCTCGGCACCCGTCGCGTGCGCGACGCGCTGGCCGCCATCGGCGAGGCGCCATGACCAACAGCCGGACCATGTCGTCCTACCTGGTCCGGGGCGACGACCCCGCCCTGGTGGCGCAAGAGGCCCGCGAGCTCGTGGCCGACGTGGTGGGGGAGCGCGACCATGCTCTGGTCGTCGAGGAGGTGGGCGGCGGCCCGGGCGACGAAATCGACGTCGGCGCCATCGTGGACGCCTGCCTTACGCCGCCGTTCCTGATCGACCAACGTGTCGTCGTGGTGCGCGACGCCGGCCGCCTCCTGACCGGCGACGCCCCCCGCCTGGTCGAGGTGGTGCAGAACCCGCTGCCCACCACCGTGCTCGTGCTGGTGGGCGGGGGCGGCACCGTGCCCGCCCCGCTGGTCAAGGCCGTCCAGGCGTCCGGCCAGGTGGTCGAGGTGACCACGGGCAAGCCGAAGGATCGCCAGACCTGGCTGCACGAGCACGTGCGCGGGGCACCGGTCACCCTCGAGCGAGACGCGCTGGCCCTGCTCACCGACCACGTGGGTGAGGACCTGGGGCGGGTCGAGGGTCTGCTGGCCGCACTCACCGCGGCCTACGGCGAGGGGGCCAGGATCTCGTCGGAGGACCTGGAGCCGTACCTCGGCGAGCGGGGAAACGTGCCCCGTTACCAGTTGACCGATGCCATCGACCGGGGCGAGCCCGGCGTGGCCCTGCGCGTGCTGCACCGCATGCTCGACAGCGGCGCGCTGGTGCCCATTCAGGTGTTGGCCACCCTGCACGGCCACTTCTCCAACATGCTGGTGCTCGACGGCGACGACGTGGCCGGCGAACGCGACGCCGCCGCCATCCTGGGCTCGGCCCCCTTCGTGGCCAAGAAAGCGCTCGAACAGTCACGTCGCCTGGGCAGCACCCGCATCGCCGAGGCGATCAACCTCATCGCCAAGGCCGACCTCGACGTGCGCGGGGCGAGCGGCCTCGACCCGGTCATGGTGGTGGAGATCCTGGTGGCCCGATTGGCTCGCCAGACCAGGCCCACTCGCCAGACCCGGCCGCACGCCGGCGCCCGCCGCTAAAGCCGAACGAAGGTCAGCTCAGGTCCGGGTGTCCGTGGCGCCCGGCGTGTGCGGTCGTCAGCTCGACCGGCACGAGTCGTCCCAGGGTTGCTGGCCGTCGGCGTCGTAGAGCGCGATGGCCAGATCGTCCTGTTCGGCCGGAGTCGCCTCGTTCGGGGGCACGTTGACCAGCTGGGGCATGCCGGCGAGCACGGCCGCCTCGTTCCACGTCGGCTGGCTGAATTGGAAGCCGCCCATGTAGGTGCCTCCCGGCGAAACGGCGCCGTAGTTGCCGCCGGACTCGGTCTGCAGGACGCATTGGAGGAAGGGAGGGAGCTGCGGGTCGCCCGGGGACGGGCCGGGGGAGCTCCCCTGTGGCGCGGTGGAAGTCGAAGAGGTCGGCTGGGTTGTGCGCGCCGCGGCCGCAGACGCAGCCGCGGCGGTAGCAGCAGCAGCAGCGGCAGCAGCCTTGGCCTGTGCCGCCCGGACCGCCGCCGCGGCGGCCACGGCCTGTGCCGCCTGTTGCTGAGCCACCGCGGCCACGAGCTGTCCCGTGATCTCTGACTGCTCCGAGGCGAGCTGGGTCTCAGTGTGTTGGGCAGAGGTGGCCGACGCGGCCTGCTGGTTCGTCGTCGCTTGGTCGCGCACCTCTTCTTGCTCGAGCGTGGCGCGTTGGGCGCGCAGGCCGCTCTCGTCGGTATGCAGGACGTCGATGGAGAGGGCGATATCACCACTCGCCACCTCCTCGTATTCCGCTGTCGTGGGCGCTTCCTTCTGATTGTCGAAGAGATCGCCGATCCCGCTGACATCTGGATCCACGTTGATGTAGGCCGACACCACTTCAGACTCCAGCCGCCTGCGATCGCGGTTGACCCGACCGGTGTCGCTTTGGATCTGGTTCTCGCTCGATGCGATCTCGGCCTTGTCGTGTTGGACCTTTGCGGCGTCGACGTCGTACTGCTGTTGGTACGTACCGATCTGAAGCTGCTCCAGCACGAGATCCTGGGCAATCTGCGTCGCCTGGGCTTTGAGGCTGGACACCTGATCGGCAGCAGTTGGTGCAGAAGGTAGGGCCACCGTGAAGGTGATGACTGCAGCGAGCGTCAGGCCCGTCATCGCCGTCCCCACACCGCAGAGCGTCTGCGGGCGGCGTCGAAGGCCTTGCCTCGTCGTCGGACACTTCTCGCCACCGATCACGAGCCGCCGAGGATAACCGATCAGTGGGAGTCGCCCTCCGCCGGCTCGGTTGTAGGCACGGCTGAGAACGAACGGCAGTGTGGCAGTGCAGAGGAACGACAGTTCGGACGAGCGACAGTTCAGATCACATTTCGTGCTCCCAATGGGATCGCCCGCACGTCCGCACTCGGGTCTGATTCTCTTGTCCAACCTGCCAGAGCCGAGTCGACAAGGCTTCGATGCTCCCTTTCGGACTCCGCGTCGGCGGGCTGAGAACCTGTTGCGCTGTGCGCCCGCGCCAACAAGGCTGGTGTCCTGTACCCGTGCAGGACAAGGGAGGGAAAATGAATGGTCGTCGTTGGACCTATGTCGGAATTTCTGCAATATCCGTCGCGGGGCTCGCCGCCCTCGGCGTGAACGGGTTGGCTGGCGCCAACTCCCAGAGCAACGACACCGGGGGCGCCACAGGCCTCGTGAACGCCGGGCCGGCGACAGCACCGCCGAGCGGCACCCAGGTGCTGACGCTGTCGGCCGCCGCGTTTGCTCCTGACGGGTTGCACACGACGACGAGCGATTACTTCAACGAGTGGGATCCGGCGACGCTGACCAACTCGGACACTGGGCGGTGTTTCAACGCCGGGGTGAATCTGCCGACTGGGGCGAAGATCTCGTCGGTGACTTTCGACTACACCGAGGGTTCCACGGAGATGTACGGGGAGCTGAATCGACAGGATCTCGCCGACCACACGTCTCTCCTTTTGGCCAGTTTCGACTCGCCGACCACCACTGGCACCCCGACATATACCAGTACGACCATCACGGTCGCCTCCCACAAGAACGTCGTCGCGGGGGTCGGTTATGGGGTCGGAGTCTGTCCCAACGGCACCACCACCTTCAGTGGAGTCACGATCGACTACACCGGGTAGCGCGGAGAGCGATGCCATACCGGCACCCCGGGCAGCGGGCGTCTCTCTGCGCGGTCGCTTGCGCTGGCTGGTTCTCATGATCTCCATTTCAGAGAGTGGCGTGGCTTTCGGTCGCACCTCAGGAGGATGGGCACGTCCCCCAAGCATGGAGAAGCTCGGCCTGGTCAGATTGCATTCTTGGTGATCACACATCTCGCATTCGAGAGGGCCGCTTCTCAGGCATTTCTGGCCCATGGCAATGGGACTGTGAACATCCAACGGCCAGTCCCCGGTCCGCACTGAGCGAACCCGTAAGCTGGCGCATCATGTCAGACACCGCCGCGACCCCGACGGCTGCGGCTACCCAACCCTCCTCCGCGGTTCAGACGGGGAACGGTTCGGCACCTCCGTCCGACGATCCCGACGCGGGAAGGAGTCCGACCAAGAAGATCGTCCTCGTCCTACTCCTCGTGCTCTGCGTCGTCGGGATAGCGCTCATCGTTGCGTTCTTCGATGCACTTCGGCACTGGGTGGCGCTGCACACCGGCACTCTCCACGGTGGACCGGACCTGTACTACAACTTCTGGTCCGGCTTCGGCTCCGACCTCGGAGAGGCGACGCTCATCACTGCGGTCGGGGTGGGCGTCTACACGGGTGTCCGCAAAGTCAACTGTCACACCAAGGGATGTTGGAGGATCGGTCATCACCAGCTTGAAGGCACTCCGTACATCTTGTGCCGAAAGCACCACCCTTACGTACCCACCAAGGGTGCGACGCATGAGCACATCCTCGAGGTGCACCGAAAGTTCATGGAAGCGCACGGGGATCACAAATCCTGAGGGACCTCCGCCAAGGGGTGCTGACGTCAAAGACGGGTCAAGGCGAGACAGAAAGCCCTGGCCTCGGGATAGTGGCCATAGACATCGATTCGGCTGTATCCCAGCTGCGTGTAGAGCGCCTCAGCTTCGGGTTGTCGGGGTCCGGTCTCCAAGATCACGCGGTCGTACCCAGCTTCTCGAGCCCCGTCTTCGAGCGCCCGGAGCACGACGGTGGCCAGGCCACGCCGACGGTACTGCGGGTTTGTCCACATCCTCTTCACCTCACAGGTCTCGGCATCGTGCCGTCGGAATCCACCACCGGCAGCCGTGGCCGATCCGTCCACGAGCGCGATGAACAGACCAGCGGGCGGGTCGAATTCGTGCGCGCCAGCCCTCGTCATCTCCGTGTTCTCGCCGTACCGTGCGTCGTACTCGTCGGTCAATCCGGCCAGCAACGGTTGGACCTCTGCATCGCTCATGCGGACCCGTCGTATCTCCATTACCAGCTACTCAACCAGATTCGCAGCGGACGAGAATCCGCACCGGGAAACGACGGTCGAGAGATGCATGCGGTCGAATGCATCAGGGCCGTCCTCCTTCTCCGGTTCGTTGGTAACCGTCTGTCGGCTCCCATGGTGCCCCGAAGGTGCGCGCACCGGAGTGCTGGACTGATCCCATGCTCGAGACACCCGAAGAACTGGACCGCCTCCAAGACCTGCTCGACCGCTCCATGGCCAGCGCCGGCCCGCACCTGCGCGACATCATCGGCTCTGATCGGTGCCTGAATGCCCGCCAGCTGGCCGAGCGGCTGACCGGGATGCGCCTTCTCGTCCTGGCCACGGTGACCGCCGACGGGCGACCCCTGACCGCTCCAGTCGACGGCTACTTCCTCCACGGTGCCTTCTGGTTCAGTCTGGGGGCCCTGGCGGTCCGGACCCGTCATCTGACGTCCCGCCCTCAGGCCAGCGCCACCCACCTGCCCGGTGAGTCGCTGGCTGTGACGGTGCACGGAAGCGCACAGCACTACGACTTCCGGGGAAAGGAGTGCGCCGAGCTGCGACAGGCCATGCTCGACCACTACCTGCCGCTTCAGGGGCCGTCGTTCTCAGAGTGGATGGACGAGGTCGACGCGGTCGGCGCGCGTGTCGTTCCCGCCAAGATGTTCACCTTCCAGATGGAGACCGAACGAACGTCGAGTCCTGCTGGGTCTGCACACGCTGTGTGACGGTCGAACAGTGCTGCGCGTGCCGCCGGCCGGCTTCCGTGGTTTGCGTGCTCACGGTTTCACCGAAAAAACGGCAGCCATCATGACGCTGAATAGGAATGGAGTTGGTAGAGGAATGTTCCCGACTCCTTTCAGTTCTTTCTCCGCTCTTTCACAACGGAAGAACAACGAATGCCAACCTCACCAACCGACCGCCTCAGGTGTCCAAATACAAAGACACGTCAGAGCAAATGCGGATCGACCATTGAAGTGCACGCGACGCGGTGTTACCGTCCCGAGTGGGGAAGTACACGATCCCGCGGGATCGTTAGGAGGACGGAGGATCACTTATGGCTGACTCCGATGCAAACCGCAGTCACGTGGTTGTCAGTTTTGGTCGACCGGTGACTGAAGGCGATTTGCAAACGCTCAAGGCCGCCGAAGATGTCGTGTCGATCTTCCGGGTGCCGGACGAGGTCGACATTCATATCAACATCGACGGCGATGGCGGCGGCTTCCATTGGCCGCCGACGCCGGGCGACCCGGCGTTCTGATCGACACGTTGCGGTAAATCGGGCTCCATCTCCGACCAGAGGTCGGAGTTCGCCCGCGACACGACGATCACCGAGGCACATCCATGGTTCTCGCCTCCGAGCAGGACCTGCGCTCGCCTGAGGTGTTGGCCGGCATTCTTGTGGCCGACCGGCCGTTCGGCGACAGCCGGTACATCCAGGACGAGGTATCGGCGGTCTACGTGCGCCGTTTGTCCAGGCTTTCGAACGTGTTGCCTGCTGCTGGCGAGCTGGTCGACGCGCTGGTCGGCAGCGACGAGGTGTGCCGTTACCGAGTTCTGGCGGACCCGGTCATGCGGGGCGCGACACAACATGCGCTGGCGCAGGTCACGACGGGCGTCCTCAATGGGATGTCACTGGCCATCTGTGTCGATGTCTTCACGCAGTGCCAGCAACGTCTGGGACACACCTCGGTTTCCGATCCGCCAGACCCCGGAGGTGCGCGACGGCTGGGCGAAGGACCTCTTGATTGCTGGATCTGGGGCAACGAGAGCTCGGAAGACGTGTGGAGCCGCGGGTTTCGCGAGTTGACCCGCTACTCCTTCGGCGGGGAACTGTGCTCACCTGATGCGGGAGACCTCGTACTCCTGCGACGGGCCGCTGCTCTTTTGGACCAAGTCTCGCCGAGCTTGGCTCGCAGTGCCCTCAGCCACGTGCAGGGGATCGCCCTCTTCCCGCAGTCCGGCCGTTGGCGCAACGCCTCATCGTGCTCCCAGTTCCTCTTGGGGGGAGTCATCTTCCTGGCCAAGGAGCGGCTCCAGAATCCGTGGTACGTGGCCGAGCACCTGCTGCACGAGGCATTGCACCAGAAGCTCTACGACATCCGCCACACGCACTCCGTCCTCAACGGCGACTTCTCAACCCAAGAGCACCACGGTGGAATGGAAGTGGTGTCCCTGTGGAACACCGAAGATTCGCCGGGATCGAACGTCTGGGCCCCATCCCGCTGCCTTGCTGCCTTCCATGTGTACGTTCACCTCGCTGTCTTCGCAAGGCTCGCCGCAATGGCAGACGAGGAGGGCACCGTTCTCGAGCCGGGCCTCGACGACGTACGGTTGGTCTCCGCCGAGAGCGCCTTCAGGAGAGCCGTGTATCTCGGCAGCCAGTTGCAGCAACGCTGTGACGAGGAGTTTGGCCTGGCTGGCACGACCCTTTTGGATTGGTTGCGTCAATGCCTGGAGTTGACGGCCGCGATCCCACCGGAGTCGGAGATCCGTGCCGCCCTTTTTCTGGAGCGGTACGAGAGGGAGGCCCGGAAAATCGATTCTTGGTCCACCGGCAATCGAGCCGTCGCGGGCTCTCCCGATCCTGCACTCGGCGAGCTGTCGCAGGTGACAGAGCGCGAAATCGCTTCGACCCGCGACGTCCTGAGTCTGTACGGCGAGCGCGAAGCCCTGGTGTCGTTCGACCAGGAGATAGCCACCGTCCTGTCGCCGGACTCATCCGGCCCCAAGCTCGCCGATCTCGGAAGTGTCCGCCGGGCCGTCCTCCGGTGCCTCGAGATGGCAGCCGCGTGGGAGAGCAGCAAGGAGGCCGCTTCACTTGCCCATCGGATCGTCGAGGACATGGTCGAGGGCTCGAGCGACCAGCTCATGAGAATGCTCTCGGAGGCAGACGGCACGGCCGGGGCGGGCGACCGGGGACGTGACACGACAGACCGACGAGCGGACTTGCTCCGACTGACCGATGTCATCGGCGAGGTCTTTGGGACAGAGGACCTGTGTCTCCTGTTGTTCTCACTCGTACGGATGCACGCGCCCCAGGTCATCGTGGAGCTGGGCACTGGTTACGGGACGTCGGCGTTCTGGATGGCGCTGGCCGCGGATCTCAATGACCAAGGTCACGTGTGGACCGTGGACGATCTCTCCCAAGTGGACGGTTACCCGAGGCTGCTGGCCAAGAAGCGATCGCAGCTGGTGGGCACGGTCTGGGAGAACGTGCCGGGAACCACGGGAGCCGAATGCATGGAGGCGATCAGGAAGATCCTCCGTCTGGGCC
The DNA here is from genome assembly GCA_963840435.1 of uncultured Acidimicrobiaceae bacterium. Classification (GTDB taxonomy): domain Bacteria; phylum Actinomycetota; class Acidimicrobiia; order Acidimicrobiales; family RAAP-2; genus Bog-473. Next base: position 959,418 of record CAWIYY010000012.1, read on the forward strand.
AGCGTCTGACCTTCATGCACCGGAGGATGGAACTGGCCGATCCGTCGCACTTCGGCGGCTACGACCTTCCGACGCCGGTGGATCTGCTCTTCTCGGATTTCAACCATGGTCCGTCGGCCATCCTCGACGTCCTCGGACATTTCCTGCCCAGGATGGCCGCTGCCAGCTCGATCTTCATCGACGGCGCATCGACGTCATGGCCGTCGTACCTGTTACTCGAGCAGCTGGTCGAGCAACTCAACCGAGGGATCATTCCGACACTCCTACAGGACCGGTGCCCGAATGACCTGCGGGTCGCACTCGAAGGCCGCCGGATCGTGCTGGTGCATCTGACGAAAACTCAGAAGCCAGTCAAGAACTCGACCGCATGGCTCAAGCTGGAGCCCCATGATCTGCAACCGCATCCGGCTACCACGGTGCGAGGGTTAACGGAAAGAGGTCTCGGGTAGAGAGGAAATAGAAAGTGGTTTCTCGACTGAATTGAGTGGTGCTAAAAAGCGAAAAGCCACCACATCAATTTGGAGTGTCGGCTGTCGCATCGTCGGGTCGTATCGACGCGCGAATAGCCACGCCTTGTGCTGAAAAGACCTCGCCGAGGAGGATCTGATGGGCTTTCTCAGTGGCAACAACAACGTTGTCCTCGTGAGCCAGTGCAACAACCTGCAAGGGCTGACGGTCACGCTCACGGTGACCGAGGACCTGGTCACGGTCGGTAGCCAGGGTTTCGGCTTGCAGCTCAATTGCTTCCCTCAGGCCGGACAGGTCATTCAGAATCAGACTCTGAACTGGTTCCAATATGGGCTCGTCATTGGGGGCAAAAACGATGGTCTCGCGGGCAACGATCAGAAAGTGGGCTGGTTCGTCGAATACTGGAACACGATCGGTCCGAGCTCTTGGCCATCGGGCTACACGCCCAATCCGGCAAATACGAGCCCGCAAAGACCGGTTATTCCGAACGACTCAGGCGTCGTCTCGTTCGGTCCTGTTCCGTCGAACCAGATCCTGGCCGGTTCGATCTTGCAGGTGCAGTTGACCACTGACAGCACCGGGGTGACGGAAGCGACATTCAACTACACCGACCCCGACGGCAACCTTTCGACCGCCAACTTCCCGCTGCCCAGCGATGGCATCTTTCCCATCTACGGAGTCCAGCCCGTCCTGGTGGGCCCGTTCAACGGCGCCCCGACCAGCTTTTCGTCGGGCGCCGGAACGCTGACGTGCACCGTGTCCTCCGGATCGCTCGGCGTCGAAACCACGAGCTGCGGCGGCTACGGCGAGCCCGGCACGGCGGAAGACTCCAACTCCATCTATGGAGCCGTGACGCCGGCCACCGGCGCTTCTGTGTCGCAATCGGTCGCCGTGGTCCCCATGACCATGTCCTTCAACTTCGAACAGTCGACCTTCGGGGAAGACGAGGTGGAGACCACGCCGTTCTGGAACCCGGCCTATTACCTGGGGGTGACCGGGTTCCCGAACGGCGCTCTCGGGCTGAACACCCCTTCGGACCTGAACAGTTCCAGCCTTTCCCCCCAGCCCGCTATCACGGTGTCGATCGATGGGTCGCTGAATCCGGGCCTCACGCCGGCTCAGATCTCGACGATCAACGACAACCTCCCGGTCGTCAATACGTTTGCGCCCCCCGTGCTGGCGATCGACAGCACCCTGGCCACCAACTATCAGACGCTCTTCTACCCGTACAACATCTCGTTTCCCAACCTCAACGCGTTCAATGCCCTGAGCGCGCAGGAGGTCGCGGTGATCACGTTGTCCGCGGAGCTGAACGTGCAGGTTCCCACCGGCGGCAACACCAACAATCCACCCGTCTCGACGACCCAGGTGACCGTGCAGTGCCTGGCCAACATCGAGCTAGGGAAGGGCGAAGACCCCCGCATGGAGGACTTGAACCCGACCAGCCCGCTCTCCTACCCGTCGTGGTTGAGCTACGACCTGCGCATCTTCTCGGTCACCGCCGGCCAGTCGCACCACATGTTCAGCGTCCCCAGCCCCACCCATACCCGACATGCGGTGACCTACATCCGCAAGGTCCTGGACAACCTGGCACACCCAAGCCAGATCACGAACGGCGACACGTTCGACAACGCCCTCACGCAGAACGAAGACAATTCGGCCATTCCCTTCCTGCCACCGCAGGGAGGCGATCCCGCTCAGTTCGCCTTCGCGGTCGCCCGGGTCAGGATCAAGTCGAGTGTGACCGAGACCGTCGGCCCGGTGCGGGTGTTCTTCCGGCTCTTCAGCGCTGCCAGCACGGTGACGAATTTCGCCGAGGTCGGAACGGGGGAGGGCACCTACCGTTGGGGGAGCAACGGCACAGCGGATCACAAGATTCCCCTCCTGGGAGTCGAGACCAGTGGTGGTTCGCTCGAGTACGTGACCGTTCCCTGCTTTGCCACGGACCGGGTCAACCTCAATGGGCCAGCCGACATGAATACCCAGACCGATCCCCCGAACGCCGTGCCCATCACGACTTCGGCGGGTGCGGAAGTCGATACCTATTTCGGCTGCTGGTTGGACGTCAACCAGACGACCGACTTCTTGATCCCCTCGCCACCGAGCAGCCAATCCCAATGGGATGGACCGTGGACGGGGACCGAGTCGCTCAATGGAGCCATCGCCGTCGCCCCGCATCAGTGTTTGGTGGCGGAGATCCGTTTCGACGCCACGCCGATTCCGACCGGCGCGGACACGTCCACGACCGACAAGCTCGCCCAGCGGAACATTGCTTGGCTGGGGGTTCAGCCATGATTTCTCACCCATTCGAGATCAAGCCTTCGGCGACGAACGAGGGGCCAGACGTGCTCATGGTCACCTGGCGGGGCACGCCCGCCCAGAGCCTGGCCGAGATCTACCTGCCCGCCGTCTCCGCGGAATCGATCATCGCGTTGGCCGACAAGATCTACGGGCGGCACCGGCTCACCGCCACCGACGCCAACACCATCCAGTTCCCGGCGATCGACCTGGCGCTGATCCCGATCCCGGCCGGCACAGGCCGCTATGCCGGCCTCCTTTCGATCGAAGTGCAGCCCTCGATGCCAGAGGGAAGGAATTTCACGGTTGCGGTCCGCCAGCTCAACCAGGTGAGCGCGACCACGCGCACACCGCCGCCTCCTCCGCCCGCCCCACAGGTGGCCGTGGCCAAGAGATCTGCCGCCTCAAAACGGGCGGCCGCCGCCACGTCCGAATCCGTGAGCTCGAGCAACGCCACGTTCTCCTGGCGCCAGGTGCAGGGCGCATTTCAATACACGGTGACCGTGAAGCCGGCGGGGCCTCTGCTGTCCGAGCAGGAGCGCCTCGTGGCCTGGTTGAAGTGGCGCGTGAGCGTCATTCCGGCGACCAATCGCTGGAAGCCGGTCCTGCAGCGTTATTTGAAATACACGGAAGACCTGGTTTGGAGTTTGGGGAAGGACCCGAACACCATCCCGCCGTCCGAAGTCGGAAAGGTCGTCGGCGAAGGCCCAGTTCCGGAGTTTCCGATCGTTGTACACGAAGAGCGCGAATGCACCGGGAAGGTGGTCGCCATTCACTACGACCGATTCGGAGACTTCCGTGGTTTCGTCGTGCTCACCGATTTTGGGCACGAGCGTACGTTCCGAGCGACCGAACATGCGATGGAGGAACTCGTGCGAGAAGCGTGGGTGGAACGCACCGAATTGAGAGTGTTCTCCGACGAGCACGATCCCGAGCGGCCTGACCGTCTCGTCCTTCTTCGGTTCCACTGACGTTCGGCTGAACCCACGCCCTGACCGGCGAGGTGGCGTCAGGCGCGTCGTCTCGCTCGAGTGAAATTCGGGATTCTGGTCGCGGACCGATGTACGAACCAACTGTGCTCGAGACGCGTTGCTGTCATCGTGTCACGTGGTGTCAGACGGTGTGTGTGAGCCCGGGGACCCCGAAAAGTGGGTGGGGCTCATCGAATCCACAAGCACGGTTCCACACCCTCGCCTATCGTCAGGCCACGGGCGAAGAGGGGGTCCTTCAATGATCGCAACGCATCTTCGATCTGCGGGAGTACGTGGCCGGCTTCTCGTGTCCCTTTCGACGCTGTTGTGCGTCGCCATGCTGATGATCCCGCTCGGCGGCGGTTTGGCCTCGGCTGCGGGGGCCACGCCCACCATCACCGGCTTCATCGCCTCGCCGACAGCGGTGAAGACAGGCAGTGGCGCGGTCAGATTCTCAGCGAAGGTGGCACACGCCACGAGCTGCTCCCTCTCGTCCACCAGCGCTCTCCCGGGACTTCCCCTGACGACCCCCTGCGGGTCCGGCGCGTCGAAATCCTTCGCTCAGGGAATTGTGCTCGAGCAGAACATGGGCACCAGCCCTCTGAAGTACACCTTCAAGCTGAAGGCGACAGGACCCGGTGGGAGCACGGTCGAGACGCTCAAGGTCAAGGTGGCCGTCGGCGCCGGCCAGGCGTGGCCGGCCGAGTTCACGGGCACCTACGTCGGTTCGGACGACAGCGGTGATTTCCCGAACGGGAACTTCAGCTTCAGCGGAACCATCAATCCCGACGGCGGCTGTGACGTGTCCTCATGTAGTTACCAATGGACATCGTTCACTGGAACGTGGTCGTCCACCCAGCCTCCCTGCTCGATGTACACCGCGGACGACTCGCAGGGCATCGGCGGGGGCGGAGACCTCCAGTTGGATTCTGCTGAGTCTCCGGCAGAACTCGTCGGGGGCTTCATCGCCTCGGTGTGGTCGCAGGCCTGTGACACGTTGGAAACGAACTTTGTCTCACACATCACCAGCAATCCGACCTTCACGCCCGGCACTGCCGTGAGCGTGTGGCCTTCGGACAGCGGCGGGACCTACACCTTCGACTGGATCTATCCCTAGACCAAGCCGGAGCCGCTATTCGGCGGAGGCCGCCTCGATGGCGTTGATCCGCCGCACCAAGCGGGACTTGTGGTTGGCCGCCGTGTTCTTGTGGATCACACCGTGGGCGGCAGCCTTGTCGATGCGCTTGACGGCCAGGCGCAGCACCTCGGCGCTGTCCTCGGCCCCGGTCTCGGCCGCCGTCACCGCACTCTTGGTGCGGGTGCGCATTTCGGCCCGGACCGACTTGTTGCGCAGCCGGCGCTTCTCGTTCTGACGGTTCCGCTTTATCTGGCTCTGGATGTTGGCCACGTGTCGATCCTCGGTCGTGCTCGAAAGGGGTCCGGCGGCGAGACGTCAGCCCACCGGCAAGACGGGAAACTGTAGCAGGTGGCGCCACCTTTTCCGCCTGCGCCACGCCTGGGGAGCCCCCGACCAGGGACGGCGACCTGGACCGGTACGATCGACGGACCGTGCCGCCCTCCGCAACCGCCAGTGGACCCGTTGCGATCGAGCGCATCCGCAACTTCTCCATCATCAGCCACGTGGACCACGGCAAGTCCACCCTCTCGGACCGGATCCTCGAGATCACCGGGGCGGTCGATCCCCGCTTCATGCGCGAGCAGTACCTCGATTCCATGGACATCGAGCGGGAGCGGGGCATCACCATCAAGGCCCAGAACGTCCGCGTCCTGCACGAGGGCCACATCCTCCACCTGATCGACACCCCGGGCCACGTCGACTTCGGCTACGAGGTCTCCCGCTCGCTGGCCGCCTGCGAGGGAGCGGTGCTCCTGGTCGACGCCAGCCAGGGCATTCAGGCCCAGACGCTGGCCAACTGCTACCAGGCGATCGAGAACGACCTCGAGATCGTGCCCGTCCTCAACAAGATCGACCTGCCCGCCGCCGATCCGGAGCGCTGCGCCCTCGAGATCGAGCACGTGCTCGGACTGCCGGCCGACGAGATCCTCCAGATCTCGGCCAAGACCGGCGAGGGGGTGCCCGCGCTGCTGAGCGCCATCATCGCCCGCATCCCCCCGCCCAAGGGCGAGGTCGACGCCCCGCTGCGCGCCCTCATCTTCGACTCGGCCTACGACCAGTACCGGGGCGTGGTCAGCTCCATCCGCATCGTCGATGGCACCCTGCACACCGGCGACCGCCTGCGCTTCATGCAGGCCAAGGCCGTGCACGACATCGAAGAGGTCGGGGTGCGCACGCCCGACGCGGTGCCGGTGGACCAGCTCGGCCCGGGCGAGGTGGGCTACCTGATCGCCGGGATCAAGGACGTAGGCGAGGCCCGCTCGGGCGAGACGGTGACGACGGCCCAGAACGGCGCCACCGACGCCCTGGCCGGCTACCGCGACCCCAAGCCCATGGTCTTCTGCGGCCTCTATCCCGTGGACGGCGACGAGCTGCCCGACCTGCGCGACGCCCTCGAGAAGCTCAAGCTCAACGACGCCTCCTTCACCTTCGAGCCCGAGTCCTCCCACGCGCTCGGCATCGGCTTCCGCTGCGGTTTCCTCGGCCTGCTCCACATGGAGATCGTGCGCGAACGGCTCGAGCGCGAGTTCAACCTCTCGCTCATCGCCACCGCGCCCAGCGTGGCCTACCGGGCCTTCTTGACCGACGGCTCCGAGCTCGACGTGGACAACCCGACCGAGCTGCCCGACCCCAGCCGGATCGACCACATCGACGAGCCCATGCTCCAGGCCACCATCATCACGCCCAGCGAGTACACGGGCACGGTGATGGAGCTCTGCCAGAGCCGGCGGGCCGACATGGAGCGCATGGAGTACCTCTCGCCCGAGCGGGTGGAGCTCGTCTACAGCATCCCGCTGGCCGAGGTGGTCATCGACTTCTTCGACCAGCTCAAGTCGCGCACCAAGGGCTACGCCTCGCTCGACTACGAGCCGGCCACCTACACCACGGCCAACCTGGTCCGGGTCGACATCCTGATCAACCACGCGCCCTGTGACGCCTTCTCGACCATCGTGCACCGCAGCGAGGCCGACCTCTACGGGCGCAAGATGGCCGAGAAGCTGCGCGAGCTCATCCCGCGCCAGCTCTTCGACGTCCCGATCCAGGCCGCCATCGGCGGGCGCATCGTGGCTCGCGAGACGGTCAAGGCCAAGCGCAAGGACGTGCTGGCCAAGTGCTACGGCGGCGACATCAGCCGCAAGCGCAAGCTGCTGGAGAAGCAGAAGGAAGGCAAGAAGAAGATGAAGAACATCGGGCGGGTCGAAGTGCCCCAGGAGGCCTTCATCTCAGCATTGCGCCTGGGGGACGACTGAACCGAGCCCGCCGGGCCCCCTCCGGGGCAGCCCAGCGCCCGTGCTCGAAGGGGACACCCTGGCACTCGGTAGACTTGAGTGCCAGGCACTCCTCATGAACCCGCCCGCAGACACCGCGTCCAACGCCGATTCCGCCGCCAGCGACGACGGCACCCTCAACGCGCGCCGGGCCGCCATCCTCGAGGCGGTGGTGACCGAGTACATCGGCACGGCCGAGCCGGTCGGCTCCTCCCACGTGGCCAACGCACCGGGGGTGCAGGTCTCCTCGGCCACCGTGCGCTCCGAAATGGTCGCCCTCGAGCGCGAGGGCTACCTGGTGCAGCCGCACACCAGCGCCGGTCGCATCCCGACCGACAAGGGCTACCGCTTCTTCGTCGACAACCTCACGCCTCCGGGCATCCTCGGCCCCGCCCAGCGCCGCCTGGTGAGCGAGTTCTTCGCCACCGTGCACGGGGAGATGGAGACCATGCTCGAGCGGACCACCGGCCTGCTCTCCGACATGACGTCCTACGCCTCGGTGGTGGTCGGCCCCTCGCACGAGCGGGCGACCATCCGCTCGGTGCAGCTGGTCAGCCTGGCCCCGTTGCACGTGCTGTTGGTGGTCGTCCTCTCCGACGGCGCGGTGGAGAAGCGGACCATGGAGCTGGCTTCGGAGCCGTCGGCCGAGGAACTGGCCCGAGCGGGCGAGCTGCTGGCGGACGACCTGATCGGGCGGACCCTGTCCGGTGGCTGCCGGCTGGCCCCGGCCGGCTCCCCGTCGCTGGACGGGCTGCTGGCCGAGGCGGCGGCGGCCTTCGAGTCGCTCGAGGAGGGGACCGATGCGGACCAGGTCTTCGTGGGCGGTCCGGCCCGGCTGGCCGAGTCATTCGAGGCGGTGGAGACCGTGCGCTCGGTGCTGAGCATCCTCGAGCAGCAGGTCCTGGTGGTGACCCTGCTGCGCGACGTCCTCGACAGCGGCCTGACGGTGGCCATCGGGACCGAGCACGGGTTCGAGCCACTCTCGTCGTGCGCCGTGGTGGTGGCGCCGCTGTCGATCGAGGGGCAGGACCTCGGTGTGGTCGGGCTGCTCGGCCCCACCCGCATGGACTACCCGCGCGCCCTGGCCGCAGCTCACGTGGTGAGCGAACGCCTGGGCCAGCGGATCGGAGGAGGACACGATGGCCGGCGCTGACATCGGCGACCTCTACGAGCTCCTGGGCGTGCGCAACGACGCCTCGGACGACGAGATCAAGAAGGCCTACCGGGCCCGGGCCCGCGAGCTGCACCCCGACACCGGGCACGGCAGCCCCGAGGCCGAGGCCCGCTTCAAGGAGGTCAGTGTCGCCTACGAGGTGCTGCGCGACCCCGAGCGCCGGGCCCGCTACGACCGCTACGGGCCTGAAGGCGTGTTCGGCGCGTCGGCCGGCGGCGGCATGGGCGGCTTCGGCTTCGAGGGCGGGCTGGGCGACATCTTCGAGGCCTTCTTCGGGTCCATGGCCGGTGCCGGGTCACGCCGGCGCGGCCCCCAGCAGGGGTCCGACGCCGAGGTGCGCCTCGGCCTCGAGTTCGCCGACGCGGTCTTCGGCAGCCGTAAGGAGATCTCGGTCCGCCTCCCCGTCTCGTGCACGGCCTGCGCCGGCATGGGCACGGCGCCGGGCACCAGCGCGGTCACCTGCGCGGACTGCCAGGGCGCGGGCGAGCTGCGCCGGGTGCGCCAGTCGCTCCTGGGCCAGGTCGTGACCAGCGTGGCCTGTTCGCGCTGCTCGGGCTCGGGCGAGATGATTCCGCACCCGTGCCCGGAGTGCCGGGGCGAGGGCCGGCGCATCGAGGACACCACATTCACCGTCGAGGTGCCGGCCGGGGTGGAGGACGGCTCGACGCTGCGCCTGGCCGAGCGCGGGGCGGCCGGGCAGCGGGGCGGCCCCAGCGGCTCGCTCTTCGTGCACCTGGCCGTGACGCCCGACCCGCGCTTCGAGCGCCGGGGCGACGACCTGCACACCATGCTGACGGTGAGCGTGGCCCAGGCCGCGTTGGGCGCCGAGGCGCAGGTCCAGTCGCTCGACGCCAGCCACGCCTACGCCATGGCCCCGGGAACCCAGACCGGCCACATCGAGCGCATCCGGGGGGCCGGCGTGCCCCACCTGCGCGGCCGGGGCCGGGGCGACCTCTTCGTCCACGTCGCGGTGCAGACGCCGACCGGGCTCACTCCCGAGCAAGACCAGCTGCTGCGCCAGTTCGCCGCCCTGCGGGGCGAGGACGTGGCGCCCCCCGGCGGCGGGGGCGGCGACGGCGTGTTCTCGCGCCTCCGTTCGGCCTTTGGCTAGCGCTCCCCTGGGGTACGCCGGCGTGGCGGCCCGGGCCGCCGCCACGGCGCAGGTCTTCGTGGCCGATCCCGCCGCGCCCGAGCTCGCCGAGGCGGACGTGCACCACCTGGCCCGGGTCCTGCGCCTGCGCGCCGGTGAGGAGGTCGTCGTCTCCGACGGCCGCGGGCGCTGGGCCCGCACCCTCTGGCGGGGCGACGGCGTCGAGCCGCTCTCCGGCGCGGCCGGGGTGGGCGGAGACGGGTCGGTGCAAGTGGAGCCGGCGGTCGGGCCGGCGCTCACCGTGGCCTTCGCGCCGACCAAGGGCGAGCGCCCCGAGTGGGTGGTGCAGAAGCTGACCGAGCTCGGGATCGATCGCATCGTGCCGCTGCGCAGCGAGCGCAGCATGGTGCGCTGGACCGGCCAGCGCGGCCAGGCCACCGTCGAGCGCCTGCGCCGGGTGGCCCGGGAGGCCGCGTCGCAGTGCCGGCGGGTCTGGCTGCCCGAGGTGGTCGAGACCGTCGCCTTCAGGGACCTGGCCACGCTGGGTGCGCCGGGCCAGGTGGCGCTGGCCCAGCTCAGCGGGGACCGGCCCACCCTGGACCAGCGGGTGGTGGCCGTCGGGCCCGAAGGCGGGTGGAGCACCGACGAACTGGGTTCGGGCCTGCCCACGGTCGGATTCGGCTTGAGCGTGCTGCGGGCCGAGACGGCGGCGGTGACCGCGGGGGCGCTCATGGCCTCGCTGCGGACGGGTACCGTTGCCCCAGTGGGAGGAACGCCACAGTGACCCGAGGGCGGGACGGTGCATGAGCGACGCGGACTGCATCTTCTGCAACATCGTGTCGGGCGCGCTGCCGGCGGACATCGTCTACGAGACCGAGAACACCATCGCGTTCAAGGACATCGTTCCGGCCGCCGACCTGCACGTGCTGGTGATCCCGCGCCGGCACATCGCCGACGCCTCGGTGGTGACGGCCGAGGACGGGCCGCTGCTGGCCGAGATGCTCATGGCGGCGCGCGGCGTGGCCGACCAGGCCGGTCTGGCCACGCCCGAGCGGGGCTACCGGCTGATCTTCAACGTCGGGCCCGATTCCCAGAACTCGGTGCCGCACCTGCACCTGCACGTGCTGGGCGGGAACCTGTCGGGCCACCTGGCCGCGGAGTGACGGCCCCATGACCGACGGCCCCGTGACGACCACCGTGCGCGCCGAGTGCTACGTGCCCGGCAACCATCTGATGGCCGGACTGCTCGGCACCCGCGACGAGCACCTGCGCCAGATTGAGCGGGCCTTCCCCGACGAGCAGATCTCGGTGCAGGGCAACCGCATCGCGGTCGAGGGACCGGCGGCCGAGCTGGTGGTCCAGCTCTTCGAGGAGCTGATCCTCCTGGTGCAGGCGGGCAAGGACCTCGACTCCTCGACGCTGGCACGCACCATCGACATGGTGCGTGAGGACATCCGGCCGAGCGAGGTGCTTCGTTCGGAGGTGGTGCGGGCGGCCGGGGGCAAGACGGTGCGCCCCAACACGGCCGGGCAGAAGCGCTACGTGGACGCCATCAGCCAGAACATCATCACCTTCGGCATCGGCCCGGCGGGGACGGGCAAGTCGTATCTCGCGGTGGCCCAGGCCGTGCACGCGCTCCAGTCGCGCCAGGTGACGCGGATCATCCTGACCCGCCCGGCCGTCGAAGCGGGGGAGCGGCTCGGCTTCCTGCCCGGCGACCTGATGGCCAAGGTCGACCCCTACCTGCGCCCGCTCTACGACGCGCTCTACGACCTGCTCGAGCCCGAAGGGGCGCAGCGGATGCTGGACCGGGGGACGATTGAGGTGGCGCCGCTCGCCTTCATGCGCGGCCGCACGCTCAACAGCTCGTTCATCATCCTCGACGAGGCGCAGAACACGACGCCCGAGCAGATGAAGATGTTCCTCACCCGCATCGGCTTCGGCTCCAAGTGCGTGGTCACCGGCGACGTGACCCAGATCGACGTGCCCGGCGGCCGCTCGGGCCTGATCGGCCTGGAACCGGTGCTGGGCGGCATCGACGACGTGGCGTTCGTGCACCTGACCCGCCGGGACGTCGTCCGTCACAAAATCGTGGCGGACATCGTCGACGCCTACGAGGTGGCAGAAGGGCGGGCGGGTCTGCCCCAGTGACCATCGACGTGTTCGCCGCCGACGAGCAGCAGGCGCATCCGATGGACGTGGCGCGCTGGGCCGAGCTGGCGCGCCAGGTGCTCACGGCTCGCGGGGTGAAGGGCGAGACCGAGGTCTCGCTCCTCTTCGTCGACGAGGACGCCATCGCCCAGCTCAACGAGCAGTTCCTGGGCAAGAAGGGGCCCACCGACGTGCTCTCGTTCCCCATCGAGGACGAGCCGGGGCCGACGGGCCGCTCGCCCGACTTCGGCGGCACCGGCCCGGGCACCATGGCCGAGCAGGGCACGCTCACCCTGCTCGGTGACGTGGTCATCTGCCCCTCGGTGGCCGCGGTCAACGCGGCCGAGCACGAGGTGACGCTCGAGGACGAGGTGGCCCTGCTCGTGGTGCACGGGCTGCTCCACCTGCTCGGCCTGGACCACGAGAAGGACGACGAGGCCGAGCGCATGGAGGCGTTGGAGCAGCAGCTGCTCGACCGCTTCTACCGGGTGGGTAAACGGGCGTGAGCGCGGCGGGGGTGCCCTCCTTCTTGGCCACGACGGGCTTCAAGGTCGAGGACGTCATCCTCATCGTCATCATCGCCGTGCTGCTCGGTGCCTCGGGCGTCCTGGCCATGGCCGAGACGAGCCTGGTGCGTACCAGCAAGATCAAGGCCAAGTCCCTGGTCGACGACAAGCGTCACGGGGCGCGCACGCTGGCCAAGCTGGTCGAGAACCCTTCCAACTTCCTCAACCCCATTCTGCTGCTGGTGCTGGTCTGCCAGCTGGTGTCGGCCACCCTGGTCGGCATCGTGACCGAGGACGTCTTCGGCCCCTGGGGCGTCGTCCTCGGCATCGTCTTCGAAGTGGTGGTGATCTTCGTCTTCTTCGAGGCGGTGCCGAAGAACTGGGCCGTCATGAATCCCGACCGCGCCGCGCTGCTCAGCGCGCCGCTGGTCAGCGCGGTGATCCGCTTCCCGCCCATCCGGTTGCTCTCGAGGCTGCTCAACGGGCTGGCCAACCGCATCATCGGCGCGGGGGACGAGGGAAGCCAGGAACTGACCCACTCCTACATCACCGACTCCGAGCTCAAGGCCATGGCCGACGTGGCCCACGAGGAGAACGTGATCGAGAAGGAGGAGCGGACCTTCATCCACTCCATCATCGACTTCGGCGACACGGTGGCCCGCGAGGTCATGACCCCGCGGCCCGACATGGTGACGGTGGAGTCCGACGCCACCGTGCACGACGCGCTGGAGGCGGCGTTGGCGGCCGGCTACAGCCGGATCCCCGTCGAGGGTGAGGGCATCGACGACATCATCGGCATCGCCTACGCCAAGGACCTGGTGCGGGCCGAGCGGGTGGGCAAGGCGGCCCAGCCCGTGCGCGACGCCGCCCGGCCGGCCAAGTTCATCCCCGAGTCCAAGGACGTCTCGGACCTCCTGCGCGAGATGCAGGAGGAGAAGTTCCACATGGCCATCGTGGTGGACGAGTACGGCGGGACGGCCGGGCTCATCACCCTCGAGGACCTGCTCGAGGAGCTGGTGGGCGACATCGTGGACGAGTTCGACACGGAGCGCCCGACCGTCGAGCGCCTCCACGACGGCTCGGTGCTGGTCAGCGCGCTCTACTCCATGGACGACGCCGACGATCTGCTCGGGGCCGAGCTGCCCCATGGCCCGTGGGACACCGTGGGCGGGCTCATGCTCGACCTCATGGGGCGGGTGCCCGACCCGGGCGACTCGGTGGAGGTGGACGGCTTCCGTCTCACCGCGGTCGACGTGCGGGGCCGGCGCATTGAACGGGTGCAGATCGAACCCACGGCGGAGCGGGCCGACGTCCACGCCAGGGGCAGCGGCACCAGCAACGGCGACCGGCAGAACGACGCCGCCCGCAACGGGAACTGACGGCGGCTCCACAATGCACTCGGGCTTCGTGGCCGTCGTGGGGCGGCCGAACGTGGGCAAGTCGACGCTGGTCAACCAGATGGTCGGCACCAAGGTGGCCATCACGTCGTCGCGGCCCAACACGACGCGGCACCGCATCCTCGGCGTCCTGCACGACCCCGAGGCCGACGCCCAGGTGGTCTTCGTCGACACGCCCGGGATCCACAAGCCCAAGACCACGCTGGGCAACCGGCTCAACGAGACGGCGACCAGCGCGCTGAGCGAGGTCGACGTGATCATGCCGGTGGTGGACGCCACCGCGGCCATCGGGCCGGGCGACCGGACCGTGCTCGAGCGGGCCGTGCGCGAGGTGCAGCGGGCCGCGGCCGCGGCCAAGCGGGCGGACGACGACGAGGCGTCGGCGCCGCCGAGCCTGGTGGTCGTGGTCAACAAGCTGGACAAGGCGAGCAGCGACCAGACCCTCGAGCGCCTGCTCCAGGTGAAGGCCGCGGTCGACGCGCTGGGCGACGTGCCCGACGTGGAGTACTTCCCGGTCTCGGCCCGCACGGGCAAGGGGGTCGAGGCGCTGGTGGCCCACCTGGTGGGCCGGCTCGAGGAGGGGCCGCCCTTCTTCCCCGACGACGTGGTGACCGACACGCCCGAGGCCCTGTGGGTGGCCGAGCTGGTGCGCGAGCAGCTGCTGGCCAAGACCCGCGACGAGCTGCCGCACGCCATCACCTGCCGGGTCACCGAGTGGGAGTGGCCCCACATCCGGGTCGAGATCATCGTCGAGCGCGACTCGCAGAAGGCCATCGTCATCGGCAAGGGGGGCGAGGTGCTCAAGGCGGTCGGGATCGCCGTGCGCGAGGCGCTGCCCGAAGGGACCTACCTCGACCTCCACGTCAAGGTGGAGCGGCGCTGGCAGAACCGGGCCGAGATGCTGGACCGCCTGGGTTACTGAAGCCTGGGCGGGCGCCGGAGGGAGGACGGAACGAGGTGACGGGGAACACGGAGCTGGCTCGGCCGTGGATGTCCGGGCCGGGGACAGTTCACTGCGGTCATGGCAACGTGCACGTCGTCTGGACTGTGCGACGCCCGGCGACACTCTCCCTGTTCGCGCACGTCTGTTGGGCGAATCGGGACGCTCAGTGCGCGTCGCCCTCGAGCGCCCGGCGCAGGAACGCCTCGACCTCGTCGGGGTCGACCGAGCGGCGCATTGGTGGCAGCGTCGACAGCAGCACCCCGCGGTACGACGCGGTGGCCAGGCGCGGGTCGAGCACCGCCACCACGCCCCGGTCCTCCGCCGTGCGGATGAGCCGGCCCGCACCCTGGGCCAGCATGGTGGCGGCCCGGGGCAGGTCGACCAGCTGGAAGGCCCGCCCGCCGGCCCGGTCCCGCCGGGCCTGGAGCAAGGGGTCGTCGGGGCGGGGGAAGGGCAGCCGGTCGATGGTGACCAGCGAGAGGGCTCGGCCCGGGATGTCGACCCCCTGCCAGAACCCGAGGGTGGCGAAGAGGCACGAGGTCTCGTCCCGGGCGAACTGCTCGAGCAGGCGGGCCTTGGGCAGGTCGCCCTGGAGCAGCACGGTGTAGGGCAGCTCGGGCACCAGCGCCTCGGCCGCCGCCTCGGTGGCCCGTCGGCTGGTGAAGAGGGCCAGGGTGCGCCCGCCGGCAAACCCGATGAGCCGGCCCAGCTCCTCGAAGAGCGTCTCCTCCGCGCCCTCGGCCCGCCGGTCGGGCAGGTGGCGGGCCACGTAGAGCAGCGCGTGGGCCCGGTAGTCGAAGGGGCTGCCGACGTTCAGCTCCTCGGTGGCGAAGGAGTCCAACCCGACCCGCTCGACCAGCCGGGGCGGGATGGTGGCGCTGGTCAGCACCGAGGTCACCTCGCCCCAGAGCAGCCCGGCCAGCGCCGGGCCGACGTCGATGGGGGAGAGGCGCAGCCGGGCGTTGCGCCGCGTCCCGTCGACCCAGGCCACCTGCGCGTCGGTGCGCCCGACCAGCCGCTGCAGGTCCTCGGACAGGTGGGCGGCCGCCTGCACGGTCCTCGTCTTGCGGGTGCCCCGGTCCGGATCGGCCTCGCCCCCCGCGAGCAGCGACCCCTGGCCGCCGCTGCGCCGCAGCGCGTCGGTCACCCGGCGGCTGACGTCGGCCGCCCGCACCAGCACGTCGGAGAGCGAGCGGTCCTCGTCGGAAAGCCGCCGTCGAGCACCCGCGTGCCGATTCGGTCGATCACGAGATCACCCAGCTGCTCACCGAGATCGCCCAGGGTCTCGAGGAGGTCGCGGTCGCGCTCGTCGACCAGCCCGCGCGCCGTCGTCACCAGGGCGCGCACGCGGCCGGCCGTGACCTCGACGCCGAGGCTGGCCGTCATCACCTCTTCGAGCTCGTGCGCCTCGTCGAAGACGACGACGTCGTGCTCGGGCAGCACGACCCGCCCGCTGGCCAGATGGGCCCCGTAGAGGTGCGTGTTCACCACGACGACGTCGGCCGCGGCGGCACGGTCGCGGGCCGCCTCGGCGAAGCACTGGCCACCCGACGGGCAGTTGAAGGCGCCGGGGCACTCGCGCGGCCCCACGCTGACCATGTTCCAGGCCCGGTCGGACGGCTCGAAGCGGAGGTCGGCCCGGTCCCCGGTCTCCGACGTCTGGGCCCAGGTCACCAGGCGCCGCACCTCGTCGACCAGACCCTCGGGCGGCGCACCGTCGTCCCCGCCCGGCGGGCCACCGCCACCCCCCGGCTCGTCCTCGCCACCGGGCCGCTGGTCACCCAGCTCCGGCTGCACGCCGCCCGAGCCCACCTCGAGCACCCGCTGGCGGCACAGATAATTGCTCCGGCCCTTCAACACGGCGTAGTCGAGCGGAGCCGGTTGCCCCAACCCGGCCTCGACCTGGGGCAGGTCCTTGCCGGCCAGCTGGTCCTGGAGCGCCTTGGTCGCCGTGGCCACGACGACCTTCTTCCCGCTGAGCGCCGCCGGCACCAGGTAGGCCAGCGACTTGCCCGTCCCCGTCCCTGCCTGCACGACGAGGTGACGCCCCGTCGCCAGCGCCTCGGCCACGGCCCGGCACATCTCCTGCTGCTCGGGCCGGTGCTCGCCGCCCGGCATCTGCGCCGTGATCTTGTCCAGGCCGCTCACGGCGTCGTCGCCCGACTGGCGGGCGTCGGCGGCGGACCACGCGCCGGCGGCGCCGATCACCTCGAGGTCGTCGAAGTCCTCAGCGTCGTACGGTTCGAGCCCGGCGACGCCGTCCGCCTCGGAGCCGTGCTCCGGCTCGTCCGTCATCGTCCGGCGACGCTACCGCAGCGCTGTGGCCGCCCTGTCACCCCGGGCCGCAGCGCCGAGGGCCGCCTCAGGGCACCCGGTTCTGCACGTCGACCACGACCTGGGAGGCCAGCTCGTTGAACGCGTGCTCGCCGAAACCCGTCCACATGTCGACCGCCGGCTGCGGCATGTGGGCCAGCATGGCGACGCGCTGCTCTTCGTTCATGCGTTCCCGAATGAGACCGAGAATCAGCCAGACCTTGTCCCCGTCGAAGGCGGCCAGGCCGTGCCCGGGCAGCTGGCCCCACTCCTCCATGGAGAGGTACTGGGCGGCCAGGGGCAAGCCGAGCCGCTCCTCCTCGTCGAGGTGCTCGACCAGGTGCGTCCGCAATTCTCCGAGCGCGCCCACCACCTCCAACTGGGCCGAGTCGCCGGCGCCGGGCCAGGCGGCCAGCCACTGGCGCGCCGCCCGCAGCTTGGTCAGCGCCTCGTCGTGCTGCTCCGCCAGCTCGTCGAGCAGGCCGGCCTGGTCGGGGCAGCGCTCGCGCAGGAGCGGGAAGACCAGCTGCTCCTCGCCGTCGTGATGCGCCTCGAGGAACGACAGCACGTTCTCGTAGTAGTTGGCCACCACGGCCAGCCGCTCGGTATCCGCCGCCGCCACCCCGCCGACGAGCGCGGGCGCCGCCCCCAGGGTGTCGCGGAAGACGCCGTGCACGGCGTACATGTCGGAGGTGTCCGGGCGGGGCGCACCCGCAGCCGAACCGTTGGCAGGGGACTGGGTCATGGAGGGCTCCTCTCAGCAACTGCGGTGACATCCTCACACGCGGCAGCTGGACGGCGCCTGGGCCCCGCAGGGAGGCGCTGTAGGGTTCACTCCCCGTGACCTCCGCAGCCAACGGACAGGGCGGCGCGACCGAGCCGGTCGACCCGATCCCGCCGGAACTGGACCTGACCAGGGTGCCGGTCCACGTGGCGTGCGTCATGGATGGGAACGGTCGCTGGGCCAGCGCCCGGGGACTGCCCCGGACCGAGGGCCACGCCGCCGGCGAGGCCGCCTTGCTCGATGTCGTCTACGGCGCCCTCGCCATCGGGGTCAAGTGGATCACCCTCTACGCCTTCTCCACCGAGAACTGGCGACGGCCGCCCGACGAGGTGCGCTACCTCATGAACTTCAACCAGTCGCTGCTCATGCGCCGGCGCGACGAGCTGCACGCCAACGGGGTGCAGATCCGCTTCGCCGGCAGGCGCGACTGGCGCGTCCCCGCCGCGTGCTCAAGCGCATGGACGAGTCGATCGACCTGACCAAGAACAACCGGCGCATGGTGATGACCATGGCCTTCAATTACGGGGGGCGGGCCGAGATCGTCGACGCCGTGCGGGCCATCGCCGCCGCCGGCATCGCCCCCAACAAAATCGACGAGAAGACGATCCGCCAGCACCTCTACTTCCCCGACATGCCCGACCCCGACCTGGTCATCCGCACGTCGGGCGAGACCCGGATCTCGAACTTCCTGCTCTGGGAGCTGGCCTACAGCGAGCTGGTCTTCCCCGAGATCCTGTGGCCCGACATGCGCCGGCGCCACCTCTACGAGGCCATCATCGACTTCCAGCGCCGGGTCCGCCGCTTCGGCGCCGTCAATCCCTGACCGCCCGACCGCCCGACCGCCGTCTCCTGACCGGACCCGCCCGCTCCGGGCGCGAGACTGGAGCTCGATGTCGTTCACCCGGATCGCCACCGCCGCCGGGATCCTCGTCCTCACGCTCTTCGTGGTCGCCGTCGTGCTGGCCGGCCCCTTCGGCTCCGGCACCGCCCTGATCGTGGCCGTGACCATCGCCGCGCTCATCGCCGCCGGCAGCCTGCTCTACGGCCGCGACTCGCACGGGGCCAAGGCGGTCGAGCGGGACCGCCCGGCCCAGGACGCCGCCGACCGGGCCGCCGCCGTGGCCGCCGAGGCCCGCCGGGCCACCGCCGAGGCGACCAAGCGGGGCGAGCGCTATTGTCCGCTCGACCCGGCGCACCGCTCCCAGACCGCCAGCCCGTGAGGCGGAGGTGAGCCTCTTCCGCGACAAGGGCGTCGTCCTGCGCACCTACCGCCTGGGCGAGGCCGACCGCATCGTCGTCTTCCTCACCGAGCGCCACGGCAAGGTGCGCGCCGTGGCCAAGGGCGTGCGCAAGACCACGTCGAAGTTCGGCGCCCGCCTCGAGCCCCTGACCCAGGTCGACCTCCTGCTCTGGCAGGGGCGCAGCGACCTCGACATCGTGAACCAGGTCGAGGTGCTGGCGTCCTTCCGTCCCATCCGGGAGGACCTCGAGCGCCTGCCCAGCGGCATGGCCCTGCTCGAGGTGACCGACCAGATGGCCCAGGAGCGCCACCCCGATCCCCGGCTCTACACCATGCTCGTCGGCGCGCTGGGTGCCCTGGCCGACGACGGCGACCACACGCTGGTGGCGCCCGCCTTCTTCTTGAAGGCGCTCGTCCTCGAAGGCGCCGGCCCGCTGCTCGACGCCTGTGCCACCTGCGGCGAACCCGACGGTGAGGTGGAGTTGGTCGCCTTCGACCTGGTGTCAGGGGGCACGCTGTGCCGGGCCCATCGCAGCGGCCGCCCCATGAGCGCGCCCGCGCTGGCCCTGCTGCGGCGCATCCTGGGCGGCGACCTGGCCGCCGTGCTGTCCGGGCCACCCCCGCCCGCGGCCGACGAGGTGGCCGAGCTGGCCACCGAGGCCATGGAGGTCCACCTCGACCGCCGCATCCGCTCGGTGCGCTCGACGGCCAACCTTTGACCCCCTTCGGCGTCTACGTCCACGTCCCGTTCTGCCGGGAGCGCTGCGACTACTGCGCCTTCGCCACCTACACCGACCGCGACCACCTCATGGAGCGCTACGCGGCGGCCTGCGTCACCGAGACGCGACGTGCCGTCGCGGACGGCCACCTCGCCGCCGCCTCTTCCGTCTTCTTCGGAGGGGGCACCCCCTCCCGCCTCCATCCGGACCTCCTGTGCGAGATCCTCGAGGCCATCCCGCGCCGACCCGGGGTGGAGGTGACCGTCGAATGCAATCCCGAGGACGCCGACCAGGCTCATCTCGGCGCCTACCGGCGGGCCGGGGTGACGCGGCTCTCGTTCGGGTTGCAGTCGACCCACGACGCCGTGCTGGCCGGCCTGGGTCGGCGCCGGGTGCCCGGAGCCGCCGAGACGATCTCGGCCGCCGTGGCCGCGGCCGGCTTCGCCACCTGGAACCTCGACCTCATCTTCGGCGCGCCGGCCGAGAGCGACGACCACTGGGCCCGCACCCTCGACCACGTCCTCGGCCTGGCGCTCCCGCCGCCGCACGTGAGCGCCTACGCCCTGACCGTCGAGCCGGGGACGCCGCTCGCCCGCGACGGGCGGCGCCACCCCGACGAGGATGCGTTGGCCCGGCGCTACGAGCGGGCCGACACCGTGCTCTCCGCCGCCGGCTACCGCTGGGAGGAGATCTCCAACTGGGCCCGCCCCGGTCACGAGTGCCGGCACAACCACCTCTACTGGGAGCAGGGCGACTATCTGGGTATCGGCTCGGCCGCCCACTCGCACCGGGCCGGGTTGCGCTGGTGGAACGTGCGCACGCCCGAGCGCTACCTGGCCGCCGTCGAGTCCGGGCGTCCGGCCGAGGGCGGGCGTGAGGAGCTGAGCGACGACCAGCGCGAATTCGAGGCGCTCACCCTGGCCCTGCGCACCCGGCGCGGCGTGCCCTGGGAGTGCCTCGAGCGTCCTGGGGAACTCGACGGCATCGTGGCCGACGAGGACGGCCGCGCCGTGCTCACCGTGCGCGGCCGCCTGCTGGCCAACGAGGTCAGCACCAGAATCCGCTCCGGTAGCCTGCACCGATGACCGAGACGACCGGCGCCGCCAGCGACGACCTGATGGAGAAGGTGGTGCGCCTGTGCCGCCACCGCGGCTTCATCTTCCCGTCCGCCGAGATCTATGGCGGCTTCCGCTCCACCTACGACTACGGGCCGCTCGGCGTCAACATGCTGCGCAACGTGAAGAACGCGTGGTGGCGGGCCATGGTCCAAGAGCGCGACGACGTCGTCGGGCTCGACGCCGCCATCCTCGGCCCGCCCGCCATCTGGGCCGCCTCGGGTCACCTGGCCACGTTCACCGACCCGCTGGTCGACTGCAAGAACTGCCACGAGCGCTGGCGCGAGGACAAGATCGAAGGGGTCTGCCCCAACTGCGGCTCGCACGACCTCACCGAGGCCCGGGCCTTCAATCTCATGTTCAAGACCCACGCCGGCCCGGTCGAGGACGAGGGCCACGTGGCCTACCTGCGTCCCGAGACGGCCCAGGGCATGTTCACCAACTTCGCCAACGTGCTCGGCACCACGCGCAAGAAGCCGCCCTTCGGCATCGCCCAGGTGGGCAAGTCGTTCCGCAACGAGATCACCCCGCAGAACTTCGTCTTCCGTACCCGCGAGTTCGAACAGATGGAGCTCGAGTACTTCGTGCCGCCCGATCAGGCCCAGAAATGGTTCGACTACTGGCTCGCCGAGCGCATGCAGTGGTACCTCGACCTCGGCATCCCGGCCGAGCAGCTGCGCCTGCGCCACCACGAGCAGAGTGAGCTGTCGCACTACTCGTTGGGCACGGCCGACGTGGAGTTCAAATTTCCCTGGGACTGGGACGAGCTGGAGGGCATCGCAAACCGGGGCGACTACGACCTGACCGCCCACGCCAAGGCCTCGGGGGAGAAGCTCGACTACTTCGACCCCCAGACCAACGAGCGCTACACGCCGTACGTCATTGAGCCGGCGGCCGGGGCCACCCGCACCATGATGGCCTTCCTGCTCTCCGCCTACGACGAGGACGAGGTGGGGGGCGAGGCCCGGACCGTGCTGCGCCTGCACTGGCGCCTCGCTCCGTACCAGGTCGCCGTCCTGCCGCTGTCGAAGAAGGACACGCTCGAGCCGCTGGCCCGCCAGGTGCTCAAAGTGCTCCAGCCGCACTTCATGTGCGACTACGACGTGACCCAGGGCATCGGCAAGCGATATCGGCGCCAGGACGAGGTGGGCACGCCCTGGTGCGTCACCGTCGACTTCGACTCGCTCGAGGACGACGCGGTGACGGTGCGCGACCGCGACAGCACCGAGCAGGTGCGTGTCCCCATCGCGGACTTGCTGGGCGAGTTGCGCCGCCGCACCGGCGAGGGCTGAGACCCGCGCTCAGGCGACCTGGCGGTACTTGCGCACCGCCAGGGGCACGACGACGATCAGCAGCCCGAAGCACCAGGCCAGCGCCTGCCAGACCGCACTCGTGTCGATCAGCGTGCCCCCGGTCATGAGCGAGCGCGCCGCGTCGACCACCTGGGTCACTGGCTGGTGCTCGGCGAAGGCTTGGAGCCAGCCCGGCATGTCCTGCACCGGGACGAAGGCGGACGAGGCGAAGATCAGCGGGAAGAGAATCGGGAAGACCATGAGTTGCGCCGTCTCGGCGTTGGGGGCCGAGAGCCCGACCGTGGCGAAGCTCCAGCACAGGGTGTAGGAGAAGAGCAGCACGATCAGGATGCCGCAGAGGAAGAGCCCGACGTTCGTGCCGATGCGGAAGCCGACGGCGAAGCCGACCGCGCTGATGATGGCCACCGTGAACACGTTGCGCACCAGGTCGGCCGTGGTGCGGCCGGCCAGCACGGCCGAACGGGCCATGGGCAGGGCGCGGAAGCGTTCGATCAGTCCCTTCTGGAGGTCCTCGGACAATCCCACCGCCGTGTTCACGGCCCCGAAGGTCACCGTCTGCACGTAGACGCCGGGCATGAGGTAGTCGACGTAGGGCACGCCCGGTATGTGGATGGCGCCGCCGAAGACGTAGACGAAGAGCAGCACGAACATGATCGGCTGGATGGCGGAGAAGAACACCGCCTCGGGGTTGCGGGTCAGGACGCGCAGGTTGCGCCAGCTCACCGTGAGGATGTCCTGCAGGGTCCAGCTGATTCGCCCGCCCTTCTCGGCCGGCCGGTCTGTCAGCACCGTGCTGGGGAACGAGAGCGTGGTCATGCGGCGTCCTTTCCGTCGGCCTCGTCCGCGGCGCCGCGCCGGCGCCCGCTGCCCTTGCGGGCGGCCCGATCCGCTTCGGTCTCGGCCTCTGTCTTGTGGCCGGTCAGGCTCAAGAACACGTCGTCCAGGCTGGGTTCGCGCAGCGCCATGCCGGTGACCGGGATGGACGCGCCGTCGAGGGCGCGCAGCACCTGGGCCCCCACGGCGGGCCCGTTCTCGACCGTGAGCTCGACGATGGTGTGGTCGACCAGTGGCTCCTTGTCCGACAGCGGCGTGAGGAGCGGCAGGGCCGCCGCCAACGCCTCGGGCGTCGCCAGCGTGACCGAGACCACCGAGGTCCCGAGGTCGGCCTTGAGCTCGGCCGGCGTGCCCTGGGCGATGACCAGTCCGTGGTCGACCACGACGATGTCGCGGGCGAGGCGGTCCGCCTCCTCGAGGTACTGCGTTGTCAGCAGCACCGTGGTGCCCTCGGCCACCAGCTCCTCGATCACCGCCCACAGGTCCTGGCGGCTCTGGGGGTCGAGGCCGGTCGTCGGCTCGTCGAGGAAGAGGACCGGGGGGCTGGCCACGAGGGCCGCCGCCAGGTCGAGGCGGCGGCGCATGCCGCCCGAGTACGTCTTGAGGACGCGGTCGCCCGCGTCGAAGAGCCCGAAGGCCTCGAGCAGCTCGTCCGCCCGGCGGACCGCGGTGCGCCGGCTCAGGTGGGAGAGGCGGGCCACCATCCGGATGTTCTCGCGGCCGCTCAGGTTCTCGTCCACCGTGGCGTACTGGCCGGCGAGGCCGATGATGCGGCGCACCACGTCGGGCTCTTGCGCCACGTCGTGGCCGAGGATGGCCGCGTGCCCCTCGTCGGGCTCCAGAATGGTCGAGAGGATGCGCACCGCCGTGGTCTTGCCGGCGCCGTTGGGGCCGAGCAGCCCGAGCACCGTGCCCGTCTCGACCTCGAGCGAGACGCCGTCGAGGGCGCGCACGTTCCCGCGGGGGAAGACCTTGACGAGGTCGTGCGCCTCGATGGCGATCGAGGGGGAAGAAGAATTAGCCATCAACAAAGAAACTTAGTGATAAAGTTATTTATGTGTCAAGACAGTGGTCGCGCAGCGAGCTGGCCCAGCAACTGCGCGCCGAGATCATGGGGTACCTCGGCGCGGCCAGTGATTTCGACGAGCGCCTGGCCAAGAAGCTGAAGCTGGGCCGGAGCGACATGCGCTGCCTGGAGCTGATCGCCCGGGCAGGGCCGCTCACGGCCGGTCGCCTGGCCGAGGAGAGCGGGCTGACCACCGGGGCGGTCACCTTCATCCTCGACCGCCTCGAGGAGGCCGGCATGGTGACCCGCCGGCGCGACACCGAGGACCGGCGCCGTGTCTGGGTCGAGATCGTGCCCGAGGCCCGCGAACGTCTGGCCGGCCTGCAGCAACCCATCGCCGAAGAGATGCGCCAGGTGGCCCGGCACTTCAAAGCCGACGAGCTCGCGCTGGTGCGCGACTTCATGCGCCAAGCGAAGGAGGTCTTCCAGCGCCAGGTCCACGACGGCCGCTGGGGCGAGGCGGAGTCCTCCGACGCCCACTCGGGCGGCGGCACGCCGCGCTGATTGCGCCCCCGGACGCCGCCGGAGGCGGCCGGAGGGGAAAGTAGGCTCAGGTGGCCCAGCCCAGGTCGGGAGGGGCGTCCACGTTTCGTGACCGTGTTCCCGTGCGGTTCGCCCGTTCAGGGCAAGGAGGCCTGATGCCGTTCGTCTTCGATTTCGACCACACGCACCCCCGCCCACCCATGGAGCTCAAGGATCTCCTCGGTGGCAAGGGCGCCAACCTGGCCGAGATGACGTCGGTACTCGAGCTGCCCGTCCCCCCGGGCTTCACCATCTCGACCGACGCCTGCCGGGCCTACATGGCCGAAGGCTGGCCCAAGGGCCTCGACGCCGAAGTGGCCTCGGCCCGGGCCCGCCTGGAGAAGGCCATGGGCAAGGCCATCGGTGACGCCAAGGACCCGTTGCTGGTCTCGGTGCGATCGGGGGCCAAGTTCTCCATGCCCGGGATGATGGACACCGTCCTCAATCTCGGCCTCAACGACAAGTCGGTCGAGGGCCTGGCCGCCCAGACCGGTGACGAGCGCTTCGCCTTCGACTCCTACCGCCGCTTCATCGCCATGTACGGGCGCATCGTGCTCGAGCTCCCCGGCGAGGAGTTCGACTCCCTCTTCGACGCGGCCAAGGAGTTGGCCGGGACCACCTCGGACGCCAAGGTGCCCACGGAGCTCTTGCGCTACCTGGTCGACTCCTACCAGCAGATCGTCGAGCGCCACACCGGCAAGCCCTTCCCCCAGAACCCGACCGACCAGCTGCGCGGCGCCATCGAGGCGGTCTTCCGCAGCTGGAACGGTCCCCGGGCCATCGCGTATCGCGACCGCGAGCGCATCGCGCATGACCTGGGCACCGCGGTCAACGTGCAGGCCATGGTCTTCGGCAACCGCGATGACAACTCGGGCACCGGTGTCGGCTTCACCCGCGACCCGGCCACCGGCGACAAGGGCGCCTACGGCGACTTCTTGGTCAACGCCCAGGGCGAGGACGTGGTGGCCGGCATCCGCAACACCGAGCCCATCGCCGAGCTGAAGAAGCAGTTCCCCAAGGTCCACGCCGAGCTGCTGAAGATCTTCTCGCGGCTCGAAGCGCACTACGCCGACATGTGCGACACCGAGTTCACCATTGAACAGGGCAAGCTCTGGATGCTCCAGACCCGCGTCGGCAAGCGCACCGGCGCGGCCGCCCTCAAGATGGCGGTCGACATGGTCCGTTCCAGCGACCTTGGCATCTCCAAGGCCGAGGCGGTCACCCGCATCACCGAGGACCACCTCGACTCGGTGCTCCATCCCCAGTTCGCTTCGTCGGGTTACGCCGTGTGGGCCAAGGGCCTCGGGGCCAGCCCGGGTGCCGCCGTCGGGCAGATCTACTTCAGCGCCGACGACGCAGCCGCCGCAGCCGGTCGCGGCGAGCAGGTGATCCTGGTGCGCAACGAGACCTCGCCCGAGGACGTGCACGGCATGCTGGCCTCAGAAGGCATCCTGACCGCCCGCGGTGGCCTGGTCAGCCATGCCGCGGTGGTGGCTCGGGGCTGGGGCAAGCCGGCCGTGGTCGGCGCCGAAGTGCTCCGCCTGGGCGACCGCACGGTGAGCGCCGGGGGCGTGACGCTCTCCGAAGGCGACTGGGTCTCCCTCGACGGTGGGGCCGGCATCGTGGTGGCCGGCCAGGTCCCGCTGACCCCGGCCAAGCCGACGGCCGCGTTCGCCACCGTGCTCTCGTGGGCCGACGAGATCCGCAAGGGCCACCTGGCCGTGCGGACCAACGCCGATACCGGTGACGACGCGGCCAACGCCCGCTCGCTCGGCGCCGAGGGCATCGGGCTCTGCCGCACCGAGCACATGTTCTTGGGCGAGGACCGCCTCCCCGTGGTGCGCCGCATGATCCTGGCCCAGACGCCCGAGGAGGAGACCGACGCCCTCGAGGAGCTGCGCCTGGTCCAGAAGGAGGACTTCGAGGCCATCCTCGCCGCCATGGACGGCCTTCCCGTCACCGTGCGCCTGCTCGACCCGCCTCTCCACGAGTTCTTGCCCTCGACCGAGGAGCTGGCCATCAAGGAGGCCACCGTCGGGCTCAACCCCGAGGAGCGCCGCCTCTACGAGGCCGCGCTCTCGTGGAAGGAGGCCAACCCGATGCTCGGCACGCGCGGGGTGCGTCTCGGGGTCATCAAGCCCGGCCTCTACGCCATGCAGGTGCGCGCCCTCATGGAGGCGGCCCGCCAGCGGGTGGCCGACGGGGGGCACCCCATCGTCGAGATCATGATCCCCCTCACCGTGACCCGGGCCGAGCTGGCTCTGGCCCGCGGGTGGGTGGAAGACGCCGTCGAGGACGTGAACAAGGAGCGGGGGCCGCGGCCCTCCAAGGGCGCCAAGGCGGGCAGCGCCAAGGCGGGCAAGCTCGAGGTCACCATCGGGACCATGATCGAGACGCCGCGGGCCGCCCTCCTGGCGGGCGAGATCGCCGAGGTGGCGGACTTCTTCTCCTTCGGCACCAACGACCTCACCCAGATGACGTTCGGCTTCTCGCGCGACGACGTCGAGGGTCGCATGATGGACGCCTACCTCGAGCTCGGCCTCCTGCCGCGCAACCCCTTCGAGGTGGTCGACATGGAGGGCGTTGGCGAGCTGGTGCGGCTCGGCACGGAGCGGGGCCGGGCCACCCGGCCCTCCCTCAAGGTGGGCGTGTGCGGCGAGCACGGCGGTGACCCCGCCTCCATTGACCTCTTCTACGACGCCGGGCTCGACTACGTGAGCTGCTCGCCCTTCCGGGTCCCCGTGGCCCGGCTGGCCGCGGCCCAGGCCGTGCTGGCCCGCGACGGTGGCGACCCCAAGGCAGCCAAGGACTAAGAGGTCGGGTCGCCCTCGGCGGCGCGTCCGGCCTGCTGCCAGCGCCGGAGGGCGATCAGCGTCCAGACGCCCTCGACCACGCCGAAGGGCCAGGCGCCCGAAAGGAAGCCGTAGGAGCTCGAGAGGGCACAGCCCAGGGCGAACGCCAGGATGAAGCCGCGTCCACGCCCCTCCAGGGCATACATGCCCATCATGAAGGTGAGGGCGCAGACGCCGTAGATGGTGACTGCCATCCATGAACGCTAGGCCAGCCTGGACTGGCGCAACGTCGCGGTACGTTGCGGGTGTGGGGATACCGGACGAGGAGATCGCGCAGGTCCGGGCGGCCACCGACATCGTCGCACTCATCAGCGAGCACACCCTGCTCAAGAAGGTGGGCCGGCGCTGGAGCGGCCTCTGCCCGTTCCACACCGAGAAGACCCCGTCGTTCAGCGTCAACGCCGAGGACGGGATGTACTACTGCTTCGGCTGCCAGCAGTCGGGCGACGCCATCAGCTTCGTCCGGGCCATGGACCACCTCGACTTCGTCGATGCCGTGCGACTCTTGGCCGATCGCTGTGGCCTCACCCTGCACGAGGACCGCGAAGCGGGCCGGGACCACCAGCGCCGCTCCGAACTGCTCGACGCGATGGAGCGGGCCGTGCAGTGGTACCACGAGCGACTCCTCAAGGCACCCGACGCCGGACTGGCCCGCGACTACCTGCGCTCGCGGGGCTACGACGGCGACGTGGTCCGTCGCTTTCGACTGGGTTGGGCGCCCGACGAGTGGGACACGCTGGCCAAGGCGCTGAAGCTCTCCGAGAAGGTGCTGTCGGACTCGGGCCTCGGTTTCGTCAACCGGCGCGGGCGACCGCAGGACTTCTTCCGAGGACGTGTCCTCTTCCCCATCTGCGACCCGTCGGGGAAGCCAGTGGCCATCGGTGGTCGCATTCTGCCGGTGCGTCCGGGTCAGGCACCACCAGACCGACCCGAGCCCAAGTACAAGAACTCGCAGGAATCGCCGATCTACTCAAAGCGGCGCACGCTCTACGCGCTCAACTGGGCCAAGCAGGGCATCATCGCCCAGGGTGAGGTGGTCGTCTGTGAGGGCTACACCGACGTGATCGGATGTTTCGAGGCGGGTGTGCCGTGGGCGGTGGCCACGTGCGGCACTGCGCTGGCCGAGGAGCACTTCGCACTGCTGCGCAACTTCGGCAAGCGCATCGTGCTGGCCTACGACGCCGACAGCGCGGGACAGAACGCGGCCTCGCGTGTCTACGAGTGGGAGCGCAAGCACGAGGTCGACATCGTCGTGGCCGATCTTCCGGGCGGGAGCGATCCGGGCGACCTGTCCCGTACCGACCCCGAGGGCTTGGCCCGCGCCGTGAAGGAGGCGCGGCCCTTCCTCCAATTCCGGGTGGACCGGATGCTGTCCACCGGCGACCTGACCACTCCGGAGGGGCGGGCCCGGGCAGCCGAGCATGCGCTGGCTGCGGTGGCCGAGCACCCCGACGACCTGGTCCGTGACCAATACGTGATGCAACTGGCAGACCGGTGTCGCCTCGACGTGGCCAAGCTGCGCGAGCGGCTCGACCATGTGCGGGCGCATCCACCACAAACGGACAACGGGACGAGGAAAAGCAAATTCCAGCGGGACGATCAACCCCCGAGGAATTACCGCGGACGATGACGCGTACGACGCCGACGGCCCCGATGGCGGCGCGGCCGGAGGTCCTCCTCTGACCTTCCGACCTGGTCCTGGGCTCGAGGCTCTCAAGTTGGCCGTGCATCGACCCGATGAGGTCGTTGAACGTGTCCATCCAGTGCTGTTCGTCGATCCACTGCAACGGCAGGCGTTTGTGGCGCTCGAAGAGCACGACAGCGTCCATGAAGCCGTTGAGGCTGCGCCACCCCAGGTGGCGAGTCTGCTCCGTCGCGCCACGGTCGAAGAGCCCATGGCAGGGGACCCAGACCTGGGCGATCCGGTGCATTCCGTCGTCAGCGTGCTCGTGCGCGAGGCAGTCCGGCGTGCACTGGCCGATGTTGGGATGGAATCACGCGCCGAGGGTGCGTCATGGCAGGACGGAGCGGCCGAGACGGCACAAGTGCGGCTCTGGCTGGACCAACTCGACGATCCGGACGCCGGGCGCGACGCTGCCGACCGGTTGGTAGCGTGGTTGGACGGAAGAGACGTAGAGGAGTGACGACTTTGGTAGGACGGGCGTGAGCGAAGACTCGGCGATCGCCATCGACGACGAGGGGATCGAAGCGCGACCCGCGCCTCAACCTGCAACCTCTGACGTCCTCGCGCCCATCGCGCACGTCGCACTGCCGGCCGGCGTGTCGCAGATCGACTTCGACGCGGTGCTGGCCTTCGGGCGCGAAAAGGGAAAGCTCACGCAGGACGAGGTCATCGAGACGCTCCACGCGGTCGAGCTGACACCCGAAGTGCTCACCGTGTTGATCGCTCGTGTCACGGCGGCCGGTGTCGTTCTGGTCGATGAAGAGGACGACGACGAGGCCGTTGTCGTCGCGCCGCGGCGCGAGACGAAGCAGAGCCACAACAACGGCGTGCGCCCCGGCGGCCGGCGGGAGTCGAACGGAGGAAAGCGCCCTTCGTCCGGAGAGTCGGGAGGCAGCGCCGAGGACCCCGTCCACACCTATCTGAAGGAGATCGGCCGCGTCCCGCTTCTGAACGCCGAGCTCGAGGTGGAGATCGCCCAGGCCATTGAGGAAGGAAACGTGGCCGCCGCCAAGCTGGCCGCCCACGAGCAGGCTCTCGCCGGTGAGGGACCACAGGAGGACCTGCTGGACGAGGCCTCGGTGCGCAGGACCCGCCGCATGATGCAGAGGGGCCTCAAGGCCAAGGACGACCTGATCGAGGCCAACCTCCGCCTCGTGGTCTCGATCGCCAAGCGCTATCGCAACCGCGGGCTGGCCTTCCTCGATCTGATTCAGGAGGGCAACCTCGGGCTGATGCGGGCGGTCGACAAGTTCGACCACACCAAGGGCTTCAAGTTCTCGACCTACGCCACCTGGTGGATCCGCCAGGCCATCACGCGGGCGATTGCAGACCAGGCGCGGACGATCCGCATTCCGGTGCACATGGTGGAGACCATCAACAAGGTCGTGTGGGCCCAGCGCCAACTTCTCCAAGAGCTCGGCCGCGAGCCGACCATCGAAGAGGTGGCGCTGCGGGTCGAGCTTCCGATCGAGCGCGTGCGCGAGATCCTTCGCATCAACCAGGACACGGTGTCGCTCGAGCAGCCGGTGGGTGACGAGGACGACTTCAACCTGTCGGACCTCATTGAGGACCGGGGAGCGGTGGTGCCCGACGACGCGGCGACGCGCTCGCTCCTCGACGCGGCCGTGCGCGAAGCACTCGGACACCTGTCAGAGCGCGAGCAGGACGTGGTGCGGCTGCGCTTCGGTCTCGACGACGGAAAGATCCGGACACTCGAAGAGGTCGGCAAGGAGTTCGGGGTGACCCGGGAGCGGGTCCGCCAGATCGAGTCCAAGACGCTGGCCAAGCTGCGGCGGCCCGACGCCGCCCACTTGCTGCGGGACTATCTCGAAGAATCCTGAGGCGGCCGAGCGTTCGCCCGGCACTACTCAAGAACGAGCGAGGAGCGCTTGCTCCATGTCGGCCGATTCCCGGGAGACCTCACTCGGGCACAGATACTGGGCGGCGAACTCCGTGACCACGTACGACTCGAAGTCGTTGAGGCCGCGTCCCTCCAGTGAGGCGACGAGCTTGGACGATTCGTCCCGTTTGGCCAGTCCGGTGCAGGCAACCTGACCGTCGCTGATCGCCCTCCGCGCGCTGACGCCGGTGAACGCCCCCGGGACGGGGACGGTCGAGATCAGGTGGGTGTACGCCTTCTCTGGCTGTTTCGGGAGGCTGGGGTCCTCGTAGTAGAGCTCGCCCTCGGCCATGGCGGCGGCCGGCGCCCGGGCGGCCACCTCTGGCAGCCCAGTGGCGGGGAAGACCAGGAGGTCGACGTAGAGACGCCGCTCGGCGTAGTTGCCGGCCTCGCCGGGGACGAGCCCGTGATGGACCATCCAGATGAGGCTCCCGGTCTGGAAGAACTCCGACCCGCCGTAGCCCTGCCCGTTGGCGCTGTTGGTGCTCGTGTGCCAGGCCCGGTCGAGTGGCTTGACGCAGGGCCCAGTGACCGAGGTACAGGCCGCGATGCCGATGCTGTAGTTCGGCGTGCCCCAGAGGTTGGCCGAATAGAACAGCCAGTAGACCGATCCCTCCTTGATCATGGAGGGCGCCTCGACCAGTCCTCCCTCCCACGGTTGGGTGGCGCCGATGAGCTCGTGGGCCGGTCCGACGGTGGAGAGCCCGTCGGGTGAGAGCTGCTGGGAATAGATGTACGTCGGCTGGTTGCAACAGTCTCCGTCGCTCTTCCAGAGGAGCCAGGGGGTGCCGTCGGAGCGGATGTAGATGCTCGGGTCGATGGCGCCACCCATCTGGTAGGGGCAGATGAAGGCAGAGGAGGAGTCGTCGACGAAGGGTCCGGACGGGCTCGTGCTGGTGGCGCGGGAGATGCACATGGCGGTGTTGGGTCCGCGCGCCGTCATGACGCACCCTGGGGTGGTCGGCTTGTAGATGCAGTTGAGCGGGTGGGTGGCCGGGGTCGCGTAGTACATCACGAAGGTCCCGTCGGGACGGGCCCAAATCGACGGCGCCCACTGGAAGCCGGACACGGTCCACTTGGGCAGGGTGGGCAGAGCGTCGCCCAGGTAGTGCCCGGCGAATCCGGTTGATCGGTTGATGGCGATGACCGGGATGTGCGCCGGCCCGACCTTCGGCCCGCCCGTCGTGTTGGTGGCGTAGGCGTACACGGTGTTGCCGTCGTACAACGCGAAGGGATCGGCGAAGTCGCCGTTGTAAATCGGCTCGCCGTGGAGGAGCCCGCTGAGGATGGTGAGCTTGATGCCTTGGGCCTTCGCCGGGTTGGTGCCGATCGGGCCTTTCGTGGCGTTGTGGCCGGGCCTGATCAACGGCTGGCCGGCCCGAACTGGCAGTGGCGCAAAAGGTGACGACGACGAGGTGGTCGTCTTGGAAGCTGTCGCGGCGCCGGCGCCGATGGGCGGAGAGACAGCGGTGAGCAGGCAGGCACTGAAACTCAGTGCGACAAGCGTGCAGACGGCGAGACGCGAAGATCGGCGGATCGGCGGCCCGCCCATGGCGCCGCGGCAGCATCAAAGGGTTCTGAATCTGGGCGCCATCCTGGGCATGGTAAACGGGGAGCAGGGCCCGCCACTGTCACACCTGCTCAAGGGGTCTTTAGGGACGTCGTCATCTGGCCGAGAATTCTCACGTCGCCTTCCCAGAGCAGGCATAGACCGCTGATATCGTGCGGGGGCTGTTTCTAGACCCTTCCGGGGTAGCTCAATGGCAGAGCAAGCGGCTGTTAACCGCTAGGTTGTGAGTTCGAGTCTCACCCCCGGAGCTTTCTGCGTTGTTTACTGGCTCTTCCGGTTTCTGCGGGGTGAGCCACGTCCCGTGACGCTCACGTCACCACGATCGAGTCGAGCACTCTGAAGTTGGGCTTGCCCGCGTAGAGCAGGGCCCTGATGCGGAAGTTCTCGAAGTTGGTGAAGCCGAAGGTAACGCGCTTGACCCGCTTCAAGAGGTTGTTCATGCCTTCGGTGGGGCCGTTGGACACCTTGGCCCTGTGCCAGGCGACGATGGGCTCGAACCAGTTCTCCAAGGTGCGCGCCAGGCGCCGTACTTCGAAAGGAGCAGAGCGCTTCGAGGCGTGCTCGATGATGTCGCGCAACAAGTCGGCGGCCGCCTCGGGGTCCTTGGTGGCATAGAACTGCGCCACAGCTTCTTTGACGCTGTAGGCGAAGGCCACCTCGCCGTCGGGGTCGCCCAAGGCCAAGAGGCCAACGAGGCGTTCTTGGAGCTCGGGATCCGAGGCCGTCGCTCCGATGACCAAGAGCTTGCGGGCGCGATAGAGCGGGTCACCGGCCCGGCCCCGATGGCCGAGGCGCTGTTGTTGGACTCGGCGCCTGGTCTGATCGAGCGCCAAGATGGCGTGGCGCATGACGTGGAAGCGATCGATCACCCGCGTTGCCTTGGGGGTGACGACGTGGAAGACCGCGTTGTAGGTCCTCGACATGTCGAGGCAGCCGTATTCGAGGCGCGCTTTGACGTGGTGGGGCTGAGCCTTGAGCCAGCCGGCCACTTCGGTGAAGTCCCTGGTCGGAAGCACGTCGATGAGGGCGTGGTTGGCCACGTCGCACACCGTGGTCGACCAGGTCTTGTGTTTATAGGGGCCTTCGCGCACGAAGAGCGTCTCGTCGAGGCCGATGGCGGTGGTGTCTTTGAGCCGCTTGGTATCGGCCGCGAGCAGCGCCTTGCCATAAACGCGCGAAGCCACATTCACCGCATCCCAATCGCAGGCCAGTTCGCCAGCCAGATGGGCGATGGTCTGGCCGCCACCGATCTGCTTGACCACCCACTTGGCCGCCCGCGTGGTCAGCATGCATCCCACCGCGCGAATCCGGTGGTCGCCCAGGGTGAAGGAACGCTGGCCACACCGAGGGTTGGGGCAAAAGAGCCGGTGCTTCTTCCAGTGCAGCGTCATCGGCACGCCGCCGAAGGGCAGGTCGACATAGGAGACGACGGGACGGTCCTTGGTCCAGGCTCGCTTGCGACACCTCGGGCACGTGAGCACCGGTTTCGCCTGCTCGACGGTGATCTCGCCCGCCGGTCCTCGCCGCGCGTAGGAGAGGACGCGGACGTCTTTGAGACCCACGAGATGAGAGACGATCTCGTTAGGATCGAAGTACACAGAGGCGTGGAGGATCTTCTTTTTCACACATTGAGACTGAAGCGCCTCTGTGCTTACGCGGTGGATCCCCGCTGAGTCCTCAGGACCTCCTGGTTAGCGGGTCCTCAGACCCCGCTGAAACCGGAAGACCCTGTTTACTGCTCGAGGATGTCGTCTCAACGGCACGTCAAGGGCGAGACCGACAGTGGGCATCCCATGGGCACTTGAGAGCCCCGTCTTCGTATCTGATCTCGGCGTCAGCAGTGTGCATCGGAGCTTGATCTTGGCTCCCCCTCATTTTGCGCGTGGGAGTCCCCTTTCCCACCCTCGGTCCGAACGTAGTCAGTTCCTGGTGATGCTCGGTGCCCTGTACCCCGTGAACTGTGCACAGTGCTGGGCTGACTTGTAATACGGGGATTTGAACCCCAACGCGCTGCCCTTGCGCTACCGGAGCCGTTTAGGGCTTCGTTCTGGATTGGCCCCCAGCGGGCTGGAACTCGCTCTACGTCCTTCCCTACCAACTTCACGCGCATTTGCTTCGCTATGTCTCCTGTAGCTCAGAGGTCCAATTGACCTCTTGGATCCGCGCATCGAGCTCACGAGCTCGCCGAGCGACATCCGAGGCCTGCTGTCGCAGGTCCCTGACGTCGAGGGCGCGCATGAACTTCAGCTCTGACCTGGTGGCCCGCATGAACCCGACCTGCTGTTGCGCACCCGATGCCGCGTCGGCCGACGTCTTGAGCATCGAGTACCTGAGCCTGAGCACGTCTCGCTCCGCCAGCGCATCCGTCAAGGTCCGACCGTCCGCCATTACGGTGCCTGAGTTGGTTCTGTTGATGTTGCGGATCAGACCCTCGAGCTCCTCCAACACGGCCGACGCCACCGACACGAGGTCGCGGGCGTCCTCTGGCGGCTGCTCGCCCTCCTGATAGCGAGCGCTCACTTGGATGCGCTGCTTGAGCTGCTCCAAGCTCCTGTTTCGATCGGCACGCAGCAGCAGTGCCTCTGCAAGCTTCATTGTCTTTCCTCCTTTGTTCAAAGTTGTCTGTTGTGATCGGGTCTCTTACGTCCCCTTGAGGTTCACGACCTGGTGCAGCTCGTGGACCACCTCGACCAGATCGGCCTGGTCGGCCATGACCTGGGCGATCGGCTTGTACGCATCGGGGTGCTCGTCGACCAGCTGATCTGCCATCGTGTCGTCCCATGCCCTACCCGCCATGGCGCTTCGGAGCGACTCGGTCGTCAGTTGACGGAACGCGGCCTTGCGACCGAGCCGTCGACCGGCGCCATGCGAGCTTGACTTGTACGAAGCCTCGTTGCCCTTGCCGCGCACGATGAACGACGACGCGCCCATCGAGCCCGGAATGACTCCCAGGTCCGAGAGTCCGGCCCGGATCGCACCCTTGCGGGTAATCCACACCTCCTCGCCCCGATGCGTCTCCTTGACGGCGTAGTTGTGGTGGCAGTTAATGCGCTCTGTCTCTACAGCGTGCGGCACGGCTACCCGCAGAGCCGCGAGGGCGGCATTCATCATCTGCTCGCGATTGCCCCAGGCGTAGCGCTGGGCCCACAGCATGTCCGCCACGTAGGCGTCGAACTCCGGCCGGCCCTCGGCCAGCCAGGCGAGGTCGCGGTCCTCAAGGACCTGACACTCCTCCAGGGCGAGCAGGCGAGCCGTCTTGATGTGGGCCGTGGCCAGCTGGTTGCCGATGCCTCGGCTACCCGAGTGGAGCACGATCCAGACGCGGTCGCGCTCGTCCAGGGCAGACCTCCACGAAGTGGTTACCGCTGCCGAGGCTGCCGAACTGCGCGGCAAAGGTCGTCCTCTGACGCTCCGAGAGCTCGGATGCCGAGCCCGGCGGCAGTCCCAAGGCTTCGAGCGCCGGCGGCACACTGCCCTGAGAGCGATCATGCCCCTTTCCGACACCCGCCGGAAGGCGGTTGCGCAGCAAGCCATGGAGCGCTGAGAGGTCGTCCGGCAGCTCGGCTGCCGCGAGATTGGTCTCTGCCGCCACCATGCCGCAGCCGATGTCGACACCGACCGCTGAGGGCAGGAGTGCATTCTTGGTCGCCACCACACTGCCGACCGTTGCCCCCAGACCGAAGTGTGCGTCTGCCATCAGGCAGACGGGTCCGGCCAGGATGGGCAGCCGTGAGGTCCGCAAGGCCTGCTCGAGGGCGTTGTGGTCGAGCTCGCTGGCCCATGAGGTCAGGTTCGCGTTGATCTGCTTCGGCATCGTGTTCACTTCCCTTCTGCGTTGACACAGCGACAACCAAATAGCACGCCAGAGTGGGTCGTCTGACCGACCTGTCTGTTCGAGCAGGGTGGTAACCGGACGCATGGAGTGAGCGCCCAGCTCCTTCAGCTGGCCCGTTTGCCGGTCCACCCACATGAACGTGTTCCAGCCATCGGGCTGTCTGCAAAGAGCCGGTGGAGAGTGTCGAACTCTCGCACTCCCGCGTACGAAGCGGGCGCTCAGCCACCCGAGCATCACCGGCGAGGTACCCCCGACACGATTCGAACGTGCACACGCTGGGTTTGGGCCAGCCGCCTCTTCCGTTTGGGCTACAGGGGCCAGATGGGTTGGGGCCCCGGGTGCCGACCCCCACGCGGATGGTTGATAAGACCGACCTGGGCGACCGGTCCGGCCCCAGTCGCAGCGCTCCGTACTGACCGGAGATCTTCGGGCTTATGAGACCCGTGAGGTCACCATCCCTCCCCGCTGCGGTGTTGCGGATCCGAAGACCCAGGGTGAATGAGGAGAATCGAACTCCCTACTGGGTAGGTCACGACCACCCGCCTCTCCATCCGGCTCCATCCACCATGTCGTGGGCAGCTTGTGCCCCAAGTGCATCCGGGAGGTGCTGACCCTCCGACTTCCGCGGTGTGAACGTGGCGCTCTGCCGTTGAGCTACGGATGCGTGTTGAGCGTGCTGGCGGCCGGACTCGAACCGGCTCAGGCGGGATTAAAAGTCCCGGGTCCGTCCCGTCGGGCGCCACTAGCGATTGGTCGGCCCGCCTCGTGTCGAACGAGGCCTTCCGCTGTATCAGAGCGGCGTCGTCACCGGCTGACTCCGGGCCGTGAGTGCATCGGTGGACACCGGGCATTTCGAAAGCCCGACCTCCGGCGTGTCGTGCCGGCGCTCTGCCCCTGAGCTAGGTGTCCGTGGTGGTCATGGGTGGTTTCGATCCACCGCCTCGCGTGTTTCAGACGCGCGCTCTCCCAACTGAGCTACACGACCATGGGGCCGGCCCCGGGAGTCGAACCCGGATCAACTGGGTTACAAAGCCAGCGCCCACTCCCGGAGGGCCCGGCCGGCATTCTCTCCTGGGCAGGTCACGCTGCGTCGTATGGGAGGGATCCTTCATCGACCTGCACGAGTCGCAGCGTGGGCGCTCCGGAGTCCAGCGTCGTCAGCACCGGGCGAGGGTTCGTCGCGTCGCCGCTGGGCGCGCCCACCTCGTCCTCGGGAGCGACGAGTGTGAGCCGATTGCGTTCCATATGGGCACTCCTTTCAAGTGGTTCGGGAGGAAGGTGTCGAACCCTCATCTCAAGGACCAAAACCTTGCGTCTTGCCGTTGGACGACTCCCGAGCGGACAGATGGAGGGGTCAATGGGTACCGCCCCCATTACTCGTGGGTGGAAGCCACGCGTGTATCTGTCAACACCTTGACCCCGACGAGCAGTAGGCGGGTCCCGACCCCGCGACCTTCTCGTTGGCAACGAGACGCTCTGCCACTGAGCTACTACTGCGATGGAGGCACCGGCTGGAGTCTCACCAGCGTGTCCCGGGTTGCAATCGGGTACCTGAATCCTCGGCCACGGTGCCAGGGCTGCGGAGGAGGGCATCGAACCCCCGACGACGGTGGTTAACGGCCACCCGCTCTTCCGCTGAGCTACTCCGCAAAATGTGCGCACTGGATCACGTCATGCCTCGGGGGGAGTGCACGCCGGCTTTCCTTTTGTGTTGTCCACCGCAGGCCTTGCGCCCACAGGACGGACCGGGGTGCGCGTCTCCGGCCGACGGTGACCCGTGCAGGACTCGAACCTGCGTCCGCTGCGTGAGGGGCAGCCGTCCTACCGCTGGACGAACGGGCCGTGAACTTGAGCGGAAGGTAGAGGTGTCGAACCTCCACGGCTGAGCCGTGTCACTGTTTTCGAATCAGGGTGCCCCCAGCCAACGAGGCATACCTTCCAGGGCGGAGGGGCAGCGGATCGAACGCTGGCGAGGTTGCCCTCGGCCATCGCTTAGCAAGCGAGCACCTTTCCTCTCGGTCAACCCTCCAATGCGACAGTCGGGACGAATGTCTTCGTCCGACGCGCCCCCGGCTCGATTCGAACGAGCATCCTCCGGTGTAGGAGACCGTTGCGCGTCCATTCGCGCCACGGGGGCAGTGGGACCCGAATCGGTCCAGAGCCACCACCCGGAGCCGACCCGGGGACCTCAGCCGTACCAGGGCTGCGCTCTTCCCACTGAGCTATGGCGGCGTGGCCTCGTCGACTGGACTCGAACCAGTGGCCTCTGCCTTCGGAGGGCAGCGCTCTTGTCCGTCTGAGCTACGACGAGCTGGCACCCCGGCCAGGATTCGAACCCGGAACTGGAGATTCGTAATCTCCTGTGATCATCCGTTTCACCACCAGGGCTTGGCGCCACAGACGGGTTTCGATCCCGTGGCCTCCGCCTTGACGAGGCGGCGCTCTCCCGATTGAGCTACTGCGGCACGATGAGGCATTGGCCGGGCCTCGCCGGTGCTCGGGAAGATGGATTCGAACCACCGTCTCTCGGTCCAGAGCCGAGCGTCCATACCGCTGGACCACTCCCGAATGCTGCGGTGTTGGATCACCGCCGGTCTGGTTGAACGGACTCGAACCGCCGACCCCCACGTCCCGAACCGGGTGCTCTGTCCAAACTGAGCTACAACCAGGTGTTGCGACCGGATGATCCGGCCGAGTGCGCCCCGAGGGGCTCGAACCCCCGACGACATGGATTAAGAGTCCATCGCTCTACCAACTGAGCTAGGGGCGCTTTGTGCGGGCGGAGAGAGTCGAACTCTCACGGGCGTAAGCCCACCGGGGTCTGAGCCCGGCGCGTCTTTCCTGTTCCGCCACACCCGCATGGTGGACCCAGCCGGGCTCGAACCGGCACGCGTCTCGTTGCAAACGAGGGGCACTGCCACTCGTGCTCTGGGCCCAGAGTCCCGGTGGGTCGAATCGAACGACCGCAGGCAAACGCCACGCGGTTTACGGCCGCGTTCCTCTAGCCAACAGAGGTCACCGGGGCGGGATCGGTCGGTGTGGCGACGTCGAATAGACGTGGCCCCGATCCCCAATCTGGCGTACTATTTAGTTGTCAATGTGCGATGGTTTATTCGCCGATTTAGGCAAAAAGGGCAAAGCTTCGCCCAGCAGGGGTGGCAGGAGTCGAACCCACGTCCGCCGGGTTGGAGCCGGTTGTCCGTTCCGCTGGACTACACCCCTTCGAGTGTTCGCTATTCAGTTGTCCGTCTGGCCCAGGAAAACAAAAGAGCCGCCCCCTTTCGGAAGCGGCTCCTCAACGAACTGGACGTATGTAAGTCCTAGTTATGCCGTTGAGGGCACCTCCTGGGGGTCGGTGGCGACCCAATTGAAGGATTGGGCCTTCAATGTCTGGGCCATGGCGCGCCCGCGCGACGTCAGAAGGCTCTCAGAGCCTTCCGGGTGCCGGTGCGTCCGGCATATGCCCGCATAGACGTGCTTCATGGTGCGAATGATATACCGGTCAGCCCTCTTGTGGGAACACTTGCTCAATTCCGTACAATTCTCTCATCCACCATTTAGATATTTGCGTCACGACGTTCTGCCATATGCCGAGGAGCGACAAAACTGCATCTCGAGTTCCTTCGCGTGACCCCGGTCCGTTGAAGACGCGAGCTCACCACGCCGTCTCCCTCTTCGGTCAATCTCGCTCCGATCGCCTCCGCGCGAGAAGCATGATGGTGTCGTGGACATTCACCCTCTACCCCTGGTCCTCGCCTCCGGGCAAGCCGGTGCCGTGGGCAGTTGAGCCCACTTCGACAAGCAGGATCGTTCCTCGGACAAGTGCCAGTCTTATGGGGTCAAATATGACAATGGTTCAAGAGGCTGGGCGAGGGGTCAGAAGCAAATGGCGCGCCATTCGAGCGTCCCTCGGGTTCGGGCCCTTCGTGCCGGCACTCGTTACCCGAACTCAGCTCGTTCTCGCGGCGAAGGCGGCCATCGGCGCCGGGATTGCCTGGGCGGTAGCGCTGGCAGTCGATCCGCACAGCCGGCCCTACTTCGCGCCGTTGGCCGTGATCCTGATCGTTCAACCGACTGTTTACAATTCGCTGTCGCGGGCATTCCAGCGGGTTGTCGGGGTGGTATTAGGAGTGGCCGCGGCCTTGGCCGTGAGTCACTTCCTCACCCTGAGCGGCTGGAGTATTGCAATCATCGTCTTTGCTGGCTTGATTGTTGGCTGGAGCATCCGTCTAGGCCCTCAAGGTGTCGTGCAGGTTCCCGTCAGCGCCCTCCTCGTCTTCGCAGTGGGCAGCGCGACTCCGGGCTACGGAGGCAGACGGATAGTGGACACGTTGATCGGCTCCGCCATCGGCGTCCTGGTCGTGCTCGTGAGCCCTTCGGCGCCGGCACCTGAGCGCGTGGTCTCCGACGCCTTGGCACCCCTGCGTCACTGTCGCGAAGTTCTCGTGGACATCGGTTCGTCCATCCGGTCGGTGTGGACACTCGAACAGGCCGAGGCCTGGCGAAGGGAGGGCTTCGAACTGGTCGAGGCCACAGCCAAAGCCGGGCGGGACCATGAGGGACATCAGCTGACTGCCCGCTGGAACGCAAGGGCCCGTCGAGATCGCCCGGTGCTCGAGCGGGCAGACGAGGCGTTGCGAGTTGGAGAAAGAATCGCCATTCAGACGCGCTCGATAGCCCGAGCCCTGGTGGATGGAGCGGGAGCTGCTCGTCCGATGCCCGCGGTCGGCGCCATGCTCGTGTCAACGGCTTCAGCGATCGAGGCCTACTCAGTATGGGTGGCGTCTCTTGGCGAAACAGCCGATCGGCAGCGACTCCTCGATGCGATACGCGTCGCGGGCGAGGCTTTCGGCCAGGCGGTGACCCGGGCCCAGCAGCGATGGCGAGACGATGCGACGCAATGGCTCACTTTCGGGACCATCCTGGCCATGAGCCAGCGGATTCTGGCCGAGGTCAGCAGCCCGCTCGAATAGATGGACGAAGCGGCTGACTCCTCGGCGAGTCGTCATTGTTACGGGTCAGTCTCCATCGTTGGACACAAGCCAGGACCCAATTTCGTAACTTGAAAGGGGTCATACGAGTTCGTGTGTGCGATCCATGAGCACGTGAACTGAAATGTCTGTGGAGTCTCTCCCGCGGAGTTTTTTCGTGGTTTCCGGCCGAGCATCTCCGTACCACCGCTCTAATTCAGCTCCATTTGCGCGGGTCTGAGCTTGGCGCGGGTCCATGGTCCCGGCGATCACCCTGAAACCTGAGTCCACTGGGCGCCCCCGTCGGCTGTTCGGTACAGAGCGTTGTTCGGGTACACCACGGCCCAGCCTCGTTGGGAATCCGTGAAGGAGAGCTGCTTAACCTCGCCAGAGGCGGGCAACCCCTGAGATTTCCACGTCTTGCCTCC
This sequence comes from uncultured Acidimicrobiaceae bacterium, assembly GCA_963840435.1. Classification (GTDB taxonomy): domain Bacteria; phylum Actinomycetota; class Acidimicrobiia; order Acidimicrobiales; family RAAP-2; genus Bog-473. Next base: position 1,000,966 of record CAWIYY010000012.1, read on the forward strand.
GTTGGTGGACGCTATTGGGTTGCCCTGGTCGAATGCAATGAGGAGGCGAGCCGGAGACACTGCGGTCAAGAGTGTCACGATGCCTGATGTAGGCAGGACTCCGATACTCGGTACGGGGCTGGGACTTGAAGTAGCAACCAGTGCCCAGTTCTTCCCATCATCTGCCGAGCGGAATAGCTCCTTTGGTTGAGATTGGCTCGGCGCCGGCCCGGCGCACACCACCCAGACTTTGTGCTCGCTGAGCGCCGTTAGAAGTTGAATCTCGTTACAAAGCGGTGGAAGTGGACGACTCACCCACGATGTCCCATCGTCCGTCGTGGTGAACAGGGTTCCGTCAGTAGCCTGAGCGGCCAGAAACGCGTCGTTAGGAGAAGTGCGAACGAGTTGGAGATACGGGTACTGAAGCTTGGGGGCTCCATTCAGAGCGCGCCATGCTCCACCGCCAGTGGGCGTAGAGAACACGGTCGAGCTACATCCGGGCATAGCTGGCCGACACGGCCGACTCAGGGCCCACGTCTCCTTGCCCACAATCGAGAGATCCATGACCAACCCCCCAGGGCCGTCCTTCTGAAATGATTTTCCACCGTCGTGAGTGACGAACGTTTCGGATCCATAGATCCACCCGTCCTTGCCGTTGGTGGCAAAGTCGACGAACGGATACGAAGCCCGGCTATCTGGATAGGTCACGTGGAGCGTTTCACCAACCGGCTTCCACGTCCGTCCAGCATCATTCGTTCTTAAAATCGCCAACGAGCACACCGTGTTGGTGGTCTGTGACACTTCGCAGTGTTGATTCAAACCAAGGCCGTGCCGCGAGTCAGCAAAGTACACATCGGAGAGTCCGCTGGGTTCCTTACTGGATGCTGCGGAGAGATCCACAAGCCGGACCGCCGGTGAGATTCGGAGGTAGCGAACTGCATTGGCAGTTTGTTGGCCCGAAACCGTCAGAACCAGCGCTAAGGAAGCGGTAACAACTCCGACAAGCAGGATAAGAATGGACCCCATCCGAGTGCGACTCTCACGATTGGAACGTGCCTTGACGTTCGCCAAGGCTTTCGAAGTATCGGGACTGTACGAAACGGCGGCCCGATCGAGAAGTTGCGAGAGATCGTAGTCAGGCATTGTCACGCTCCGTGGTAGTGCGGTCATTGGCAAGAAGTGGGCGAAGGCGTTCGTGTGCAGCATGGATGGTTGCTTTGACCGTTCCTTCACGGCATCTCATGGCGGCAGCAATGTCGCGGACGGAGAGGTCGGCGTAGTAACGAAGCACGATTGCTAAACGTTGCCGAGGCGCCAGCTGATCCAATGCAGCCAAAATCGACACCCGAGATGCGATCGTTTCGATTGGGTCTAGAGCCTCATACCTGGATACCGAGAGCCTTGCGAGGCGGTTTTGATGGTGTCTTGCTTCTCTCACAGCAACGACGTAGACCCATGTCGCCGGCCGATCAAGCTGTGACACCGTGCTCCATTTTCGAAGGGCACGGGCAAAGCCCTCTTGAGCAGCATCCTCTATTTCGCGGCCGTCTCCGAGGCCGAGCCACAATGCTCGACAGATTCCGGGATACTCGGCTTCGAAAAACTGTTCGAAAGACTCGTATGACGTGATCGCCATGTCACTACACACAAAGGCCCGGCGGGGGACAAACGTTTAGTGGGCGGGCCGATTCTTATGAATGTCCTGGTTCAGTGCCCCTCGAGACTCGGAAACGGCCCAAATGAAACGTTCTCCGCCTAACACAGCATCACCGACCCGGGAGATCGGCAGCAGCCATGCGGTCGCCTATGGCACCGGGACTAGGCCTTCATAGTTTCAGCATTTGCCGGCCGCAAATACCGAAGGGATTCGGCCTAGCCCGGCAGTAACAAGTCGTTTGCCATCCGGGAGACTGAAGTCGCTCACTTGTCGATCGGATAGCTAGCGTTCTTGATCGACAGAAGCAGTTGACCGGAAGGCGATGTCGTCTGGGAGCACAGATGGCGACGTTATCGCCGGGAGGGAACTGACGTGGAGGACCGTTGCACCCCACTGCTCTATATGGAGCTGGGAGAGGGATCTGACGAGGCGAGCGGATTGAGGGCCAACGAGATTGCCGCCCTTCCGAATGTGCACCGGGTGACCTGGTGGAAGAATTGCGTGCCGGCACGTACCGATCTGCCCATGCGAATCCAGGACGGTTCGTCGCTCCTTGTGGTCGAAGCGACCGATGGTTTCTGTTCACCAATCAAGCCGGAGGGGGTCTCGGAGGCGCATTGTTTTCGACGCGGTCCACGACCGAGTCAGGGTGTACTCACCGACGGCCCAACCCAGGGGCTCATGGTCGTCTGGATCAGCCCGAGGACTCCCGACGTCGCTCAGAAGCTTCGTGACTGGGGCGACTTCGTGCACATCCGGCACATCGCTGCGGCGGGCATTCCCGGATTCACGCAGATCTCGGTGTACGAGAATACAGCTGAATCCGACCCTCGCTACATGCACTTCTACGAGTTCGACAATCTGGACGCGGAGGGCACTTTTTCCAAGATGATCGGCTACGTCGCACCTCGACTTGGGGGACTGGACACTGAGTCCTACGCCGGGTGGGCTGATTGGCGACCACCCGGCGGCCGACTCTTTTACTGCAACACTTTCAGCCGCCGGGGTGAGGTGATTTCCGACCGGCCCTAGAGCACATCCCGCTGGGCCGGCCTTTTCGTGAGGCAGCCCGGAGTGGCCCGGGTCCTCGATAGGTTCCGGCGACCCCCTGTACCGTTTGCGCACATGCGGCAACGACTCCTTCTTGCACAGGCCTCGTTGGTTCTGGCCAGCGTGGCCACCGTGCTGGGCCCAGGCATACCGACGGCAAGCGGGGCAGTCGCGCCCGGTCAAGACCACAGCTGCATTGTGGGGAAACCGCCCCCGTCCGTCGACTGGTCTGCCTTGGTGAATCCGGTTCTCTCTTATCCGACGGTGGGAGTCAAGGACCAGGCCCTGCAGTGGTCTGGTGGTGCTTGGCACATGCTCTTCAGCGACATGACGCAGACCAGCGCTGCCCCGCACGTGAAGTTCGACGTCGCAGTCGCGCAGAGTCCTGACCTGCGTCACTGGTCGGCTCCCAGAGTCATAGCCACCGACGCTGCCTCGCCCGACATCGTGCGTGATCCGGCCGGGGAGTTCGTCGTCACCTACCAGACGCCGACCGGCTTGGACTACCGGGTAAGCCCGGACTCCTCGCTACAGAAGTGGTCCTCGCCGCACCCGCTCGGCCGCGGTCTGGCCCACCGCATGATCGACGCGGCCCTGGCGTTTACGGGCCACGGCGTCATTCTGGGGTTCAAAGCTGGCACGACCAAGCAACACTTCGAAATCGCCTGGGCACCGTCGCTAACTGCCACCTTCCATCTTGTCGGTCGGCCGGACATCGTGGTCTACGGCGACACCGTGGAGAACTACGAGTTCCTCACGGTCGATGGGGCCTGGAACATGGTGGCCACATCCAACACTTTGGACCAGCCGTTTCTCTTCACGTTGGCTCCGGGAGATCCAGCTAACCCGAAGACCTGGCTGCAGTGGTCGACCGGCCGCGAGCTAATGATCCCGAGTCAGAGCTTCAATACGGGTCCAGGCATCTCGAGCGTCGGCTTTGAGCATGCCAATTCGGCATTCCTCTGTGTCGGGCCGGAAGGTGAGGACTATCTCACCTATGCGGGCAGTCAGGAGCTGACGGCGTACGGTGGCTGGGGTCACGCCCGGATTGGTATTGCACGGAGCTCGGACCTGAGCAACTGGCAGGTGCCACCCGGATGACAGCGCGAACCTGTCGCTTGCTTCACACCAGTGGCCGAGTTCTCGAATCCGGTTTAAGCATTCTGATCCACGCTGACTCATCTTGTGTGTGAGCCTTTCGACACACGATCGCAACAGAGGTTGTTTGTCAGTCGGTGCAGGGAGCTAGGGCGACCTGGTGGGAGTGAGCGAGAGGTCGGGACGAACGGCCAGGCCGTGATACCCGACCAAGTCGTTCGCCGGGGCGTCGCGCTGAGTTCACCATGAGCCGTGCTCCCAGGACCGTTCGGGACTACCATCTGCACTGACGGCGAAATCATTGGCCCCACTCGAGGAGGACCTGAATGAAGTTGGATCGTCGACTCACGCGTCTCTTGGGCGCATCATGGCTCACTGTTGGGGCGCTCAGTCTCACCGGCATCGCTGCATCGTCTTTGCTTCAGGCAAGTCCGGCCGGAGCTCTGACATGTTCTGCTGCAGGGACGACCGGACTGACAGCGGCCATCGTTGTCACCAACGCCCAGCTGATCATTGATCAGACAACGGTCGGTGCGACGACGGTGAACGCGACAGGGTGTGATATCGGGATCTACGTCGGCCCTGCGGTTACCAGCGCGGTCACAATCGGCGGGACGTCCGCTGCGGAGGGTCTGACCATCAGCGGCGCTAACGACACCGGCATCTTCGTCGAACAGCAGCCCAGTGGCGTCACGATCGAGAACAACACGGTCCAGAATAACGGCGTCAACCCCAATCCGAAGATCGGATCGTTCGGCGGCATCGTGCTGGCTGGGGTCACCAACGGTGTGGTCAACAACAACACCGTCACCAATAATGGCGGTGGCGGCGTCTTCGTCAACGACAACGGACCGGTCGACCCCGGTACGGCCACCGCGGGACCGGCGACCGTCGTGAACTCCGGCAACGACAATGTCACCAACAACACGATGACGGGAAACTTCGGATCGTGCGGCATCGTCTATTCGACTCACAACACGGGAGGCCAGATCACTGGCGGCACCATCTCCGGCAACACCATCACCGGTCATGTCGGCGTCTTCCGCACCACAGGACCTGACCTTGGCGGCATCGTGCTGGCGACGGCCTCTGCCGGTGCGACGCTGAGCGGCACCCAGGTCACTACGAACACCATCAGTAGCTCCTTCGAGGGCGGGATCATCGTCCACAGCCATGCACCCAGCGACCTGGTGACCGGAGTTTCCATTACCGGGAACACCGTGGGACCGGCCAACAACTGGGGCCAGACCAACGGACCCCCGACCACGGCCGGAATCATCGTCGGTGTGGATCAACTCCCGGTTCCTGCGGCGATCGCCCCGAAAATTACGAACACCACGGTCGCCTCGAACACCATCATGGGTCAGTTCTACGGACTGTGGATCAGCGGGGTGACCGGTCTCACCACCACCCCGGCCAACACGATCACCACCCTGACCGGCGGCACGGCCATCTACACCACCCCCGTCCCAGGGACCGGCTACTGGCAGGTCGCCTCGGATGGAGGAGTCTTCAACTACGGGACAGCCAACTTCTACGGCTCGACCGGCGCCATGAAGCTGAATGCCCCGATGGTCGGCATGACGGCGACGCAGGATCAGGGCGGCTACTGGCTCGTGGCTTCGGACGGAGGCGTCTTCAGCTACGGCGACGCCTCGTTCTTCGGCTCGACGGGCAGCCTCAAGCTGAACGCACCGGTGGTCGGCATGGCGGCGACGCCGTACACGCCTGGAGTCGGTGGTGCACCGGCCAGCCCGGCAGGCCTGGGCTACTGGCTCGTGGCTTCTGACGGCGGCATCTTCAACTACGGCGACGCCGCGTTCTTCGGCTCGGCTGGTGCGATGACGCTCAACAAGCCGATTGTCGGCATGGCCGCCACGCCGGACGGCAAGGGCTACTGGCTCGTCGCCTCCGACGGCGGAGTGTTCAGCTACGGCGACGCCAAGTTCATGGGCTCGACCGGTGGTATGCCCCTCAATGCTCCGATCGTCGGCATGGCAGCGACGCCGGACGGCAAGGGCTACTGGCTCGTCGCCTCCGACGGTGGAGTGTTCAGTTACGGCGACGCCAAGTTCTTCGGCTCGACCGGTGGCATGAAGCTGAACGCGCCGGTCGTGAGCATTTCCTCGTCGCCCGACGGCCTGGGCTACTGGCTCAATGCCGCCGACGGTGGCGTCTTCAACTACGGCGACGCCAAGTTCTTTGGCTCGTCCGGCAGCCTCGTGCTGAACAAGCCGGTCGTCGGAGCGACGGCGGTCGGCACCACCTTCTCGGGCTAACGCGTCCCGCCCGGTGGGCGGTCGTCACGTCGAGGTTGACGGACGGCTGCTCACCGGGTGAACGTGCCAAAGAACCCGGCGAGCAGTGGGACGCCGCGGACAGCCGCTGGCAAAACGAACGACGGGGACTGGCCGCCCGTGAGGCGGCAAGAGAGCTCTTGAGTCAGCGGGCCGCGGCCGGTGCCGACGCGGCCAATCCGCCGAGGATCACCTTGATGAGGCGCCGCATCTGCTCCTCGGGAATGCTCGCGTTGGTGCAGATAGGGCTCACCAGTTGGGTGAGATCGGAACCGCTGACGTCAGCGCCGACCACCCCGGCCCCCTTGGCCCGCTCGACCACGAGGTCGAAGGCGGAGTCGATCCGCTCGCGCATCCGAGAGCGCATGTCGGGGTTCTTCTCGAAGGCCACATGCAGTTCGCTGAGGAGCGCCTGCTTCGTCTTGGCGTAGCGCACGAACGCCTCGAAGAAGGCCTCCACCGCTTCCCAAGGCTCGAGATCCTCGCTGGCCCGTTCTGCCGCCCGCACCAGTTCCTCCACGTCGTCCTGGTAGACGGCCTCGACGATGTCCAAGCGGTTGGGGAAGTGACGGTACAGAGTCCCCACCCCGACGCCGGCTTGCTTGGCGATGGCCTCCATGGAGGCGCCAGAACCCTGCTCGGCGAAGACCTCCCGAGCGGCCGAGACGAGGAGTTCCCGGTTCCGCCGGGCGTCCGCCCTCTTGGGCCGGGCGCTCTCGAGGGCGTCGTCGGAGGGCGGCTCGGTCAGATTCTCTGCGACTGCCTGCTTCGACGCCATCTCCATACCTCGACCAAAGAAGGGCTTGCTAAACGGAGGCACCCTCCGTATACTAAACGGAAGAAGCTTCCGCTTCAACAGAGTAGCAGCGGAAAGGTCAAAGTCAATGCCTCTCTCCCCCCTTGGTCGAGCGCGCCCCGCTATCGGTGAGCAGGCCTCCGATCTGCCGAAAACGGCTGGTCGGAGCGTCGTCAGTCGCCTCGCCAGCCCGAGCGTCCTCCTGTTCGTCATCCTCACGGCCCAACTGATGGTCGTGCTGGACACGACGATCGTGAACGTCGCCCTGCCCCATATTCAGGCGAGCCTCGGCTTCTCCACCGGAGGGCTTTCCTGGGTGATCAACGCGTACATCCTTACGTTCGGCGGTTTCCTTCTTCTGGGGGCCCGGGCCGGGGACCTGTTCGGTCGGCGCCGGGTGTTCCTCGTCGGAATCACCGTGTTCACCGCCAGCTCCTTCCTGGGCGGGCTCGCCGCTTCGGGCTGGATGCTCCTGGCTGCCCGCGCCCTGCAGGGCACCGGGGCTGCGCTGGCCGCACCGTCGGCGCTGTCGCTCCTGACGGTCTCGTTCCCTGAAGGGCATGCCCGCGTCCGGGCCATCGGCCTCTACACGACCGTCTCGGCCGCAGGCGGGGCCATCGGCCTCATCGCCGGGGGGCTCCTCACCCAGTTGGTGTCGTGGCGCTGGGTCATGTTCGTCAACGTCCCCATCGGGATCGCCGTCCTCCTGGTCGGTCGCACCGTCTTGGCCGAGACCGAGCGTCGGCACGGCCACTTCGACCTGTTCGGGGCGATGAGCTGCACCGTCGGCATCGGTGCCATCGTCTTCGGGCTGGTCGAGGCAGGGCAGGTCGGCTGGGCCAGCGCCGTCACCGTCATCTCGTTCGTCCTGGGGGTGACCCTGCTGGCCACGTTCCTCTGGCACGAGGGCCGGGCGGCCGAGCCCATCCTGCCGCTCAAGCTGCTGGCCAGCCGTACCCGCAGTGCCGCCAACGCGGCCCGGGGCCTGCTCTACGCCGGCTTCTACGGGCTCTTCTACTTCCTGGCCCAGTTCCTCCAGGACATCCACGGCTACTCACCGCTGCGGGCCGGGTTGGCCTTCCTCCCCATGCCGTTCGCCGTCTTCGTGGCGTCGCAGTTCACGACCCGGGTGCTGGCCCACCGGCTGTCCGAGAAGCTGATCATGGTCATCGGTAGCGTGACGGCCACGGTGGGGCTCGTGCTGGCAACCGAGATCGGGCGGACGACCTCGTACCCCCAGATCGTGGTCTCGCTGCTCCTCATCGGAGCGGGGAGCGGCATGGCCCTGGTCGCCTTGACCTCGGCCTCGCTGTCCAACGTCGAACCCGACGTGGCAGGCGCCGCCTCCGGACTGGTCAACGTCTCCCAGCAGATCGGTGCTGCGGTCGGGCTCGCCGTGCTGGTGACCGCGTTCAACTCCTTCCTCGGACACGGCGGCCAGCTCGCTGCGGTCGCTGCCGTCGACCCGGCGCACGTGGTTCACTCCTTCGACGCCATCTTCGCGGTGGCGGCTCTTTTCAGCCTCTCGGCCCTCCTGATGGTGGTGGTCGGCGTGCGCGGGGTGAAAGCCGAAAAGGTGGTCCTCGACGAGGTCACCGGGGACACCGGGGACTATGACGACGAGCGGGTGCTCGAGCTCGCGGTCACGGAGTGAGCACGAGCGAAGCGGCGCACCTCGCGGTGCGCCGCTTCGCTGTGTGCGGTGCTCCCTTGCCGGGCTCGAGCCCGAACGGGTGAGCTACTTGAACTTGTAGTTGACCCCGTTGCTGGTACCGGCCGGGGTCGTGACGGTGATGGACACCGTGCCGGCGCTCTCACCCGGGGACACCGCCTTGACCTCGGTGTTGGAGACGACCGTGAAGCTCGTGGCCGCCGTCGAACCGAACTCGACCGACGTGGTTCCGGTGAGGTTCGTCCCCATGAGGGTCACCGTGGTGCCCCCGGCGCCCGCACCCTTGGTCGGGCTGTCGCTGGTCAGCGTGGGCGTCAGGTAGGAGAACGTGGCGCTGGAGGCGCCGACCTGGCCGGAGGAGGACACGGGCTCGACGGTGACCGTCCCGCTGCCGGCCGGAGCCGTCGCCGTGATCTCGGTGCTCGAGACGACCGTGACGGCCTTGGCCGGCGTGTCGCCGAAGAAGACGTTCTTGGTGCCCGTCAGGTTCGTGCCCTTGATGGTGACCGCGGTGCCGCCCCCGCCGGGTCCCTGCGCGGGCTTCACCTTGGTGATGGTGGCGCTCGAGGGGCTGGCGTAGCTGACGGTGCCGCTGATGGTCGTGCCGTCCACGCCGACCGTGTAGGCGTCCCCGGAGTTGAGCGAGAAGTTGCCCGAGTAGAACGATCCGAGGCCGAAGACCGCTTTGGTCCCGGTGATCTTGGACGAGGTCAGCCCGATGCAGTCACCCGGGATACCGGCGCCCCAGGCACCCGTGGTGTCGCTCAGGTAGAGGTTGCCGTACTTGTAGTCCTGTCCCGTCCCGCTGCAGCCGGTCGTGAACGTGGGCGGCGCCGTGCTGAAGCCGGTACCGGTGACCGTGAGGATCGGGTTGGTCGGTGATCCCCCGAAGGTGACCGAACTGATGCTGGCCGATGGCGTGGACAGCTGGTCGACCGACTCCATGACCTGGTCGGCTACGTACACGTTGCCCGAGTTGAACGTCGAGCCGAGGTCGCCCAGCAGACCGACGGCGATCGGGGTGAGGACGTCTGGCGTGACGGCGGTGCCGTACAGCGGCCCCGACGTGTTCGAGAGGGCGGCCACCGTGCCGTAGTAGTCGACGTAGAGATTGTTGGCACCGTCGACGGCAAGCCCCGCAGCATCGGTCAGACCAGTGACCAGCGCGGTCGGCGTGTCCGCCGTCACCGCCTGGCCGAAGATGGTGCCACCGCTCGCGGAAAGCACGTTGACCGAGGAGGCGCCGCTGACCTGGTTGCCGACGTCGGAGTAGAAGAGGTTCTGGTTCGAGTCGAAGGCCATGAACCCGCCCTGGACCAGACCCGACACGAGGACGGCCGGCGTGTCCGCGGTGACGGCCTGGCCGTAGAGCGTGCCCGTCGCGAGGGGCACGACGTTGATGTCGTTCTGCGTCGCGTAGTAGAGGTTGCCGGCCTCGTCGAAGGCGATGCCGATCGGGTTGTCGATACCCGAGACGATCGTGGTGAGCGTGTCCGCCGTCACCGGTTGACCGAAGATGGTGCCCGACGCCGCGGGCAGCACCGAGATGGAACCCCCGGTCGGGCCATTCTCGTCGGCAATGAAGAGGTCACCGTTGCCGTCGAAGGCGATGCCGGGCGTGTTGTGCAGGGTGACCAACGTGTTGGCCTGCCCCGATATGACCGAGTGGCCGAAGACGGTACCGCTCGACACCGGCCAGACGTTGACGTTCCCGTTCGACTCGCTCTCGTAGATGTTGCCTGCGGCGTCGAGCGCCACGTCCACCATGGCGCTCTGGTTGGTGATCCGGGGGACGAGTTCGGCTGCGCCGGCCGGCGCCGCGCCCAGGAAGGGCAGCACGACGAGGAGGCCCAGCGTCGAGGCCAGCAGCCCGATCAGCGTGTTGCGCAGCCCAGGGCGCCCACGGCGCCTCGACCGCAGAGTGGGTTGATCCATGGGGAATCGGAACGAACGGGTCATCATCTGCACCTCCGCCGGATGTCGCCAAAGTGACGAGCGTGTTCCCCAGGATTTTCCCCCGTTGCATCTCCTGCTGCAAGGGGTCAGCGTTCCCAGGCCTCATGGGGACAGCACGACTGGGCGGTGGTGCGACGGCCCCTCCGGCCAGAGATCTGCGTGATCGGGCTGTGACGTGGGGCAATACGACGCGACCTCCGCAGGATCGATTTACACCGAACGTGCAATAAGAAGAGCAGCGATCGCGCGGGCGGGCCCCCCGTTCGCGTCTCGGTGGAGTTGCCGTATCGCGCTGAGGGGCGAGTGTGGGTTCCCAGCGGTTGACGGGCCATGCTCACGCAACCGCCGAAAGAACCACGGAGGGCAGGCTCGGCGGACGGGAGCAGCGACTCCGCACGACGTCATGGCGCCGACAGCCGGGCCC
>CAWIYY010000013.1:0-17298 GCA_963840435.1 uncultured Acidimicrobiaceae bacterium
CCCCGGGAGGATTCGCCCCCCCGACGGCTCAGGGCCGGCCCGACCGCGGCCCGCACCGCTGCCGCCATGGCCTCGGCGTCGTCCGCCGTCAGCACCAGGCGCCCGTACTCGGCACCCTCGAGCTCGACCACGATGGCCGGTCCCTTCCCGTGCACCGCGGCGAAGTCCTTGCCGAAGCCGCCGCGGCGTGTCCCCACCGCGATGACACCCGGCACTCCCGTGCCCGGGCGGCGCATGCCGCGCAGCTCGCCGCCCCAGGCCGAGTCGACCACGCGCACCGCGGTCACCGCGCTGAGCGGGACCCGGATGTCGCCGTGGACGCCCTCCACCTTCTCAGCACCTCGCAGGTGCAGCACCAGATCCGTCCCGTCCACCGTCAGCTCCGCCACGGCCATCCACTCTACGGAGCGGCGTTAGCCTCGGCGGCCATGTGGCCACCGCCGCCCGGGGGGACCTGGGTGCTCGATCTGGACGGGGTCGTCTGGCTGAGCGGACGCCCCATCCCCGGGGTCGACGAGGCGGTGGCCCGTCTGCGCGGTGCGGGCATCCGCGTGCTCTTCGCCACCAACAACTCCGCGCCGACCCGGGCCGAGCTCAAGAAGCAGCTGGCCCACTGCGGCATCACCGCGGCCGATGCCGACCTGTTGCGCTCGGCCGACGTGGCGGCGGGCCTGTTGGCGCCGGGCACCACCGCCGTGGTGCTGGGCGAGGACGGCGTGCTCGAGGCGCTGGCCGACCGCGGCGTGACCGTCGTCCCCGAGGGTCCGGCCGACGCCGTGGTGGTGGGCTGGACCCGCCGCTTCACCTACGACGACCTGGCCCGGGCCGTGGCCGCGGTGCGCGCCGGCGCCCGCTTCGTGGCCACCAACGCCGACGCCACCTACCCGACGCCCGAGGGCCTGATCCCGGGGGCCGGGTCCATCCTGGCCGCCGTGGCCACCGGAGCCGAGGCCGAGCCCGAGGTGGCCGGCAAGCCGAACCGGCCGACGGCCGACGCCATCGCGGCCATCGTGCCCGCCGGCGAGCTGCGGGTCATGGTGGGGGACCGGCCGTCGACCGACGGGGCCCTGGCCACCCAGCTGGGCATCCCGTTTGCCCTGGTGTTCACCGGGGTGACGCCGCCGGACCGGATCCCGGCGGGCACCGACGCGGCGGCCACGGCAGCCGACCTGCCCACCCTGGTACGCCGGACCCTCGCAGCCGGCTGATTGCCCGGCGGCCGGCCCAGCTCTACAAAGTGCTTGCTGCCAGCTAGCACTTTCTATACTCTGGTGCGATGGCAAGCAATGAACGCATTCGGAAGTATCTCGATGCGGGGTCCGTCCTCGGGCAGGTCACCCGGGGGAGGGCGGAGGAAATCGTGCGGGAGCTGGTGAACGCCGGGGAGATCCCCCGCGGCCAGGCCCAGGAGTGGGTGGACACCATGGTGGAGCGAAGCAAGAAGACGAGCGAGAACCTGCTCGAGATGGTGCGCCGGGAAGTGCACGCCCAGCTGTCCAAGATCGACTCGGCCTCGGTCGAGGAGATCGCCAACCAGGTGGCCGTCGTCCTGAAGCGGTCGGCCGAGGTCGGGCGCAACGCCACGGCCGGCGCCACCAGGCAGGCCACCCAGGCGGCCAAGGACGCCACCGCCGGGGCCACCAAGGTGGCCCACGAGGCCCGGCAGCAGGCCGAGAAGACGGCGGCCCGGGCCAAGGACGCGGCCGAGGCGGCAGTGCCCAAGCGGGGCAAGTCCAAGAAGTCCAAGGACCACAAGAAGGACGGTCACAAGGACGGGCACAAGAAGGACAAGGCGCAGAAGGACAAGAGCGAGAAGGCGGAGAAGGCCAAGGACACGGACGAGGCGGTGTCCGAGACGAAGACCGCCCCGAAGAAGGCCAGCTGACCCCATCGCCCCGCCGCCGGCTCGACAACGAGCTCGTGCGCCGGGGACTGGCCCGGACCCGCCAGGAGGCCCAGGCCGCCATTGCCTCCGGGAGCGTGCTCGTGGCCGGGGCGCCGGCCGACAAGTCGGCCCGGCTGGTCGGACCGGACGAGCCGGTGCTGCTGCTGGGCCCGCCCTCGCCCTTCGTGAGCCGGGGCGGCCTGAAGCTCGAGGCCGCCTTGGACCGCTTCGACGTCGTGACCGAGGGCCGCCGCGCCCTCGACGCCGGCGCCTCGACCGGCGGCTTCACGGACTGCCTGTTGCAGCGGGGTGCGCTGCGCATCTATGCCGTGGACGTGGGCCACGGGCAGCTCGACGCCGGCCTGCGGGCGGACGACCGGGTCGTGGTGCTCGAGCGGGTGAACGTCCGCACCCTCACCGTCGACCGGCTGGAGGAGGCCGACCCCGGCTTCGTCCCGTGCCCGCTGGTGGTGGCCGACCTGTCGTTCATTTCGCTGCGCTCGGTGCTGCCCGCGTTGTGCGGACCGGTGGCCGCCCCGGGAGCGGACCTCGTGCTCCTGGTCAAGCCCCAGTTCGAGGCGGGCCGGGCGGCCGTGTCCAAGGGGAAGGGCGTGGTGCGCGACCCCGCACTCTGGTTGGGCGCGCTGGAAGGGGTCACGTCCGCGCTGTCCGCCGCCAGAACCGGCATAGTGGGAGCGATGGCCTCCCCGCTGACCGGTGCCGCCGGAAACGTCGAGTTCCTGGTCCACGCCCGCAAGGACGTGATCGGCACGTCGGACGTGCTCGACGTGCCGGACGTGCCGGACCTCCTGGCCGGCGCCCTGGCCGAGGCGGAACAGCTGGTCGCGGTCGGCGGGAACGCCGCCGGCTGAGCCCGGGACCCCGTCATGGCGACCGTCACCTTTCTCGTCCATCCCGACCGGCTCGACGCGCTGGAGCTGGCCAACGACACGGCCGCCTGGCTGAAGGGGCGGGGCGACACGGCGCGCATCTTGCGCTTCAGCGGCCCCGACCGGGTCGACGACGACGGCGTCGAGCGCGACCTGGGCGCGGTGGACGTGGCCGGCTCGACCGTGGCGGTGAGCCTCGGGGGCGACGGCACCTTCCTGCGCATCGTGCGCCTGGCCACCGGCACCGACGTGCCGGTGCTCGGGGTGAACTTCGGGCGGGTGGGCTACTTGCCCGACCTCGGCCCCGACCAGATCCGTGGCGCCCTGCGCAAGGTGTTCGAGGGCGAGGCGACCATCGAGCTGCGCTGCGCGCTCGAGGTGGCCATCGCCGACCGTTCCGTCAGTGATGACACGTCGCTGCTCGCCCTCAACGAGGTGGTCATTGAGAAGATCGACTTCGGGCACACCGTGCGCCTGGCCACCCGTATCGACGGCGAGGAGGCCCTCACCTATTCGGCCGACGGGCTCATCGTGGCCACGCCGACCGGGTCGACCGCCTACAGCCTCTCGGCGGGCGGGCCCATCCTGGCCCCCACGCTGCGGGCGATGGTGGTGACGCCGGTGGCCCCGCACCTCTCGCTCGACCGCAGCCTGGTCCTCTCCGAGGACCAGGAGGTGCTGATCGAGGTGGCGCCCGACCGGGCCGGCGCCCTGGTGATCGACGGGGCGGACGTGGGTCGGCTGCAGCCCGGCTCGGTCATCACCTGCCGGGTGGCGGCCAAGCCGGTGCGGGTGGTGCGCAACGAACCCCAGACCTTCGGGGGCATCCTCCGCTTCCGCCTGCTGGCCGACCGCCCTCGGTGACGGCGTGCTGAGCGAGTTGCGCGTGCGCGACCTCGGCGTGATCGAGGACCTCACGCTCTCGTTCGGCCCGGGCATGACGGCGTTGACCGGCGAGACGGGTGCCGGCAAGACGCTGGTGGTCGAGGCGCTCCAGCTCGTCCTCGGGGGCCGGGCCGACGTGGGCATGGTGCGGGCCGGCGCGGCCGAGGCGCTGGTCGAAGCGCGCTTCGTGCCCGACGAGGGTGGCGGCGACGAGGAGGAAGGCGAGGCGACGGAGGTGATCCTGGCCCGTTCCGTTCCGGCCTCGGGGCGGTCGCGGGCGTGGATCGACGGGCGCATGGCCTCGGTACGGGCCCTGGGCGAGGCGGCGGCGACGCTGGTGGAGATCCACGGGCAGCACGAGCACCGCACCCTGGTCACCCCGGCGGCCCAGCGCGACGTGCTCGACGCGTTCGCCGGCACGGACCTGAGCCGGGTGCGCGCCTTGCGCAGCCAGCTGCGCGCGCTCGACGACGCCCTCGGCGCCCTGGGCGGTGACGACCAGCAGCGGGCCCGCGAGGCCGACGTGCTGCGCTACCAGGTCCAGGAGATCGTGGCAGCCCAGCTGGAGGACGCGGCGGAGGAGCAGGCGCTCCGCCTCGAGGAGGAGCGCCTGGCCGACGCCGGCTCCTACCGGGAGAACGGATTGGCGGCCACCGAGCTCGTCGGGGGCGACGGCGGCGCGCTCGACCTCCTGGGCCAGGCCGGCGCCCTGCTGGCCGGGCGGGAAGGCTTCGAGGCGGCGCGGACGCGCATCGTGGCCGCGGCCGTCGAGCTCTCCGACGTGTCGCGTGCCCTGCGCGACGACGTCGAGGGGTTCGAGGACGATCCGGACCGGCTGGCCGAGGCACAGGAGCGCCGCCGCCGCCTGGCCGACCTGCGCCGCAAGTACGGCGAGGACCTGGCGGCGGTGATGGCCTACGGCGAGTCGGCCGCGGCCCGGCTGGCCGCCCTCGAGGACGCCGAGGGAGAGGCGGCCCGCCTCGGGGCCGAGAAGACCGTGCGCCGGCGCGAGCTGGAGAAGGCCGAGGCGGAAGTGCGGGGGACACGGGCCGCCGCGGCCGGCACCTTCGGGCAACGGGTGGCGGCACACCTGGGCGACCTGGCCATGGGCGGCGCCCGCCTCGAGGTGGCGGTGGCCGAAGCGGGCACGGGCGAGCCGGTGGAGCTCCTCCTCGGCGCCAACGTGGGCGAGCCGGTGCAGGCCCTGGCCCGGGCCGCGTCGGGCGGCGAGCTGGCCCGGGCCATGCTGGCCATCCGCCTGGTCGGACTGGGCGGGCCCCAGACGATGGTCTTCGACGAGGTCGACGCCGGCGTGGGCGGGACGGCGGCGCTCGCCCTGGGCGAGGCGCTGCACGAGGTGAGCCGGGACCGCCAGGTCCTGGTCGTCACCCACCTGGCCCAGGTGGCGGCCCAGGCCGACGCGCAGATCAGCGTGGTGAAACGGGCGTCCAAGGGCCGGACGGTGACCACGGCGACCACGGTCGACGGCGAGGAGCGGGTGACCGAGCTGTCGCGCATGCTCTCGGGCCACCCCGGCAGCGACGTCGCCCGGGCCCATGCTCGCGAGCTGCTCGACGTTGCGCCGGGCTGAGGCGATGCGGCCGCCGTCCACCACGATGTCACACCCATTCGATTATCGTGGCCTGGTGCACCGATCATCTCTGGTAATGCTCGGCGCCCCAAAGGCGGCGTGAGCAAGTTCATCTTCGTCACCGGCGGTGTCTCGAGTTCGCTCGGGAAGGGTCTCACCGCCTCCTCGCTCGGCCGGCTCCTCAAGTGCCGCGGCCTGCGGGTGACGATGTGCAAACTCGACCCCTACATCAACGTGGACCCCGGGACGATGAACCCGGGCGAGCACGGCGAGGTGTTCGTCACCGAAGACGGTGGTGAGACCGACCTCGACCTCGGCCACTACGAGCGCTTCATCGACGAGAACCTGTCGAAGCGCTCGAACACGACGACCGGCGGCATCTACAGCTCGGTCATCGCCAAGGAGCGGCGGGGCGACTTCCTCGGCCGCACCGTGCAGGTCATCCCGCACGTCACCGACGAAATCAAGGACCGCATCCGCCGCCTGGCCGACGAGGACGTGGACATCGTCATCGTGGAGATCGGCGGCACCGTGGGCGACATCGAGATCGTCCCGTTCGTCGAAGCCATTCGCCAGTTCCGGCGGGACATCGGCCGGGACAACGTCTGCTACGTCCACCTGACCCTGGTGCCCTTCCTGGTCTCTGGGGAGCAGAAGACCAAGCCGACCCAGCACTCGGTGACCGAGCTGCGCAGCCGGGGTATTCAGCCCGACGTGATCGTCTGCCGGAGCGACAAGCCGATCCCCGAGAGCCTCAAGCGCAAGATCTCGCTGCAGTGCGACGTGGCCATCGACGCCGTGGTCTCGGCCGTCGACGCCGCGTCGATCTACGAGATCCCGCTCGTCCTGCACGAGCAGGGACTCGACGCCTACGTCTGCCGCACCCTGGGCATCGACGAAGCGGCGCATCCCATCGACATCTCGGAGTGGGAGACGCTCGTCGGCCGGATCGAGTCGCTCGGTCGCGCCGTGCGCGTCGGAATCGTGGGCAAGTACGTGAACATGCCCGACGCCTACATGTCGGTCGTCGAGGCGCTGCGCCACGCCGGCTTCCACCACGGCGTCGCGGTGGAGCTGGACTGGATCGACGCCGAGACCGTCCCCGACCTGCTCGGCACGGACCGCCTGCGCGGGCTGGACGCCATCGTCATCCCCGGCGGCTTCGGCGAGCGGGGCATCGAGGGCATGGTGGCGGCGGCCGGCTACAGCCGCGAGCAGGGCATCCCGTGTCTCGGCCTGTGCCTCGGCCTGCACGTGATGGTGATCTCGGTCGCCCGGGACCTGGCGGGACTGGAGCGAGCCAACTCGCGCGAGTTCGACTCGCTCTCGCCCCACATGGTCATCGACCTCATGCCGGACCAGGCCGAGGTGCTCGAAAAGGGCGGCACCATGCGGCTGGGCTCGTACCAGGCCGCGCTGTTGCCCGGGTCCGAGGTGGCCCGGGCCTACGGCACCCTGGCCGTGACCGAGCGGCACCGGCACCGCTTCGAGTTCAACAACAAGTACAAGTCGAGGCTCGAGGCGGTCGGCCTGCTCGCCTCGGGCAGCTCGCCCGACGGGCGCCTGGTCGAGTTCGTCGAGCTGGAGGACCACCCCTACTGGGTGGCCACCCAGGCCCACCCCGAGTTCAAGAGCCGCCCCGACCGGGCGCACCCGCTCTTCCGCGAGCTGGTGGCGGCGGCCCTCGAGCGGGCGGAGGGACGCGAGCCGCACCTGCTCGATCTCGACGCCGTCAGCTGAGCGGCACCCGTGGCCGGCTTCCGCCGCGTCTCGGAGGAGGAGCTGCTGCAGGCCTGGCTGTTCCGGGTCGACCGTTTCCACCTGCTCGACCCCCACGGCGAGCCCTTCGACCGCTTCGTCATCCGCCACCCCGGCGCGGTGACCGTGGTCCCGCTGCACGAGGACGGCACGGTGACCCTGGTGCGCCAGTACCGGGCCGCGGTCGACGCCATGGTGCTCGAGATCCCGGCCGGGACGCGGGACAAGGAGGGGGAGTCGCCCGAGGACACGGGCCGGCGCGAGCTGGCCGAGGAGGCCGGGCTGGTCGCCCGCGAGTGGGAGCTGCTCATCGGCACCTGGAACTCGCCGGGGATCAGTGACCAGCACACCGCCATCTACCTGGCCAGCGGGCTCTCGTCGGTGCCGGCCCGGCCCGACGGGATCGAGGAGCGTTCCATGACCGTGGAGCGCATCGCGCTGTCCGACGTCGATGCCCTGGTGGCCGACGGCACGCTCAAGGACGAGACGACCGTGCTCGGGCTCTACCTGACCCGGGCCCGCCTGGCCGCCGGCGGGGACCCGGCGTGAGCGCGGCGCTGCCCCGGCCGGCCGAGGAGTTCCTCTCCTGGCTCGAGGTCGAACGGGGGCGCTCGCCCCGCACGCTCTCGTCGTACCGGCGCGACCTGGCGGCCTACGATGAGGCGCTGGCCGCCTCCGGCGTGACCATGGCCGAGGCCAGCGCGGCCGATGTCGCCGGCTACCTCTCGGCGCTGCGCCGCACCCACCGGGCGGCCTCGGTCGCCCGCGCCCTCTCGAGCATGCGTGGCTTCCACCGCTTCCTGGTCGAGGAGGGCGAGCGCGAGGACGACCCGACCGTCGATCTGCCGTCGATCTCGGTGTCCGATCTCCTGCCCAAGGCGCTCAGCGAGGAGGAGACCGAGCGGCTGCTCGGTGCCGTGGTCGGCACCGGCCCGCTGGTGCTGCGCGACCGCGCCCTGCTCGAGGTGCTCTACGGCACCGGGGCCCGGGTGAGCGAGGTGGTCGGCCTCAGCCTGGGCGACGTGGCCGACGCCGTGGAGGCGACCGGCCTGCCCCTGCTGCGCGTGCTCGGCAAGGGGGACAAGGAGCGCGTCGTGCCGCTCGGTCGCTGCGCCCGCGACGCCTTGGCCGCCTGGCTCTCGCCCGTGGGCCGGCCGCTGCTCGAGCCCAAGAAGTGGCGGCGGCGCAGCGACGCCGAGGCGGTGTTCCTCAACGCCCGGGGCGGGCGCCTGACCCGGGTGGGCGCCTTCGGTGTGGTGAAGAAGTACGCCGGTCGGGTCGGCCTGGCCGACAAGGTCAGCCCCCACGTCCTGCGCCACTCCTGCGCCACCCACATGCTGGGCCGGGGGGCCGACGTCCGGGTCGTCCAGGAGTTGTTGGGCCACGCCTCGATCGCCACGACCCAGCGCTACACCAAGGTCTCGCCCGAGCACCTGCGGCGGGCCTACGAGGGAGCCCATCCCCGTGCGGGCACATCCGGCGGGAGGGACCGCGTAGCATGATGGGATGCCGAACGAGGCCCCAACGGCGGAGACCGCCGACATCGATTTTGCCGCCCTCCTACGCGAGGAGCAGGCCGGGCTTCGGGCTCAGCTGAGCGAACTGGGCTTCGCTGACCAGGGGAGCGGCCTCAACTACGACTCGAACTTCGCAGACTCGAGCCAGGTGACCGCCGAGCGGGGCGAGGCCGAGCGGCTGGCCAGCGAGCTGCGCGAGACGCTCGACGAGGTCGACGCCGCCTTGGAGCGCCTGGCCGGCGGGACCTACGGCAATTGCGAGGTCTGCGGGAAGCCGATCGGCGCGGCCCGGCTCGAGGCGATGCCGGCGACCCGCTTCTGCATCGAGCACGCCGCCAAGCACTGAATGGCCACACAAGGGGCCTCCGCGCAGGGGCGCCGTCCCATGGACCCCACGACCAAACGCACGTTGTGGATCGTGGCCGGGGTCGTGCTCGTCATCGCCCTGGTCGCCCATCACAACATCACGACGCAGGAGATCATCATCTTCTGCGTCGTCATTCCGTCCATCATCCTGCACGAGATCTCGCACGGAGTCGTGGCCAACTGGTTCGGTGACGACACCGCAAAACGAGCCGGTCGGCTCACGCTCAACCCGATCCCACACGTCGACCCGGTGGGGACACTCATCGTGCCCGCTCTGCTGTCTCTGAGTTCTGCGGGGATCATCGGATGGGCAAAACCCGTGCCGGTCAACACTGCCCGACTGCGAAGCCCGCGCAACCAAGGCCTTCTGGTCTCACTCGCCGGCCCGGCGACGAATGCGATTCTGGCGGCGGTCTTCGGAGTGATCTTCGTCGCATTCGTCCGAGGCCACCTCGTCCCCAATTCCTTCGTGGGCCAATGGTCGGTGGCCGCGCAGGTGATCTTCTTTGCCAGCCTGATCAACGTGGGACTCTGTGCGTTCAACATGGTCCCGGTGCCACCGCTCGACGGATCGGCTCTCTTGGAGCGGATGCTGCCGGCGCGGTGGTGGCCCACGTATCTGCGCTATCGCCAGTACACGATGCCGGCTCTCATGGTCCTGGTACTCATCAATTTCCTCTTTACCCAGAATGGACACGAGGGGCCGTTGTCCTGGCTCTTCAACGAGCTCTACAACTGGTGGGCCAACGTTCTAGGCGTCTGACGTCGGTGCTGCCGGCGGCAGCAGCCCGATCGCATCGGCCGCCCGGGCGTAGACGCCGCCCGCCACCTCGTGGGCCCGGGCCGCGCCCCGCTCGAGCACGGCGTCGACGTAGGACAGGTCGCCCTCGAGGGCGGCCCGCCGCTCGCGCACGGGACGGAGCAACTCGCTCAGCGCGGCGGCCACGTCGTTCTTGAGGTCGCCGTAGCGCTCGTAGCCCTTGGCCACCTCCTGCGGTGCGCGATCGGTCGCCGCCGCCAGCAGGTCGAGCAGGTTGGCCAGCCCGGGCTTGGCGGCGCGGTCGTAGCGCATCTCCCCGTCGGTGTCGGTCACGGCCTTGCGCACCTTGCGCGTGATGTCCTCCTCCGAGTCGAGCAGCCGGATGGTGCCGAGCGGCGAATCGGCCGACTTGGACATCTTGCGCTCCGGGTGCTGGAGGTCCATGACCCGGGCCGCCGTGCCGGGGATGGCCGCCTCGGGAACCACGAAGGTCTCGCCGTAACGGTGGTTGAAGCGGACGGCCAGCTCTCGGGTCAGCTCCAGGTGCTGGCGCTGGTCCTCGCCCACCGGGACGTGGGTGGCGTCGTAGAGCAGGATGTCGGCCGCCATGAGCACCGGGTAGGTGAAGAGGCCGACCCGGGCTGCATCCTGGCCCTTTCCCTTGTCCTTGAACTGGGTCATGCGGCGCAGCTCGCCCATGGCGGTGCTGCACTCGAGCAGCCAGGTCAGCCGGGTGTGCTCGGGGACCTGGCTCTGCACGAAGAGGCTGCAGCGCTCGGGGTCGAGCCCGATGGCCAGCAGGTTCAGCGCGGCATCGAGGGTGTTGGCCCGCAGGTCGGCCGGGTCGATCTCCGTGGTCAGCGCGTGGAGGTCGACCACGCAGTAGAAAGCGTCGCTGCCGTACTGGAAGCTCACCCAGTGGCGCAGGGCCCCGAGGTAGTTCCCCAAGGTGAAATTGCCCGAAGGCGCGATGCCGGAGAGGACCCTGTTCATGGGGCGCCATGGTATTGGCGGCGATGGTCCAGGCCGGACAGGGGTGCGCGTGGGGCACGGCCGCATTCGGTAACGTCACCTGGTGCCCTACGCGGTGTCCACCCCGGTCTTCGAGGGTCCGATCGACCTCCTCTTACACCTGGTGTCCTCGCACGAGCTCGACGTGCTCGACGTGCCCCTGATGCCCGTGGTCGACGGCTTCGTCCGCATCCTCTCCGACGAGCGCGAGATGATCGACTTCAACCAGCTCTCCGAGTTCCTGCTGGTGGCGGCCATCCTCATTGAGCTGAAGTCCCAGCGCCTGCTGCCCGGCCCCGAGAACGTCGACGACGACGAGGAGCTGACCGGGTGGGAGGAGCGCGACCTGCTGCTGGCCCGCCTGCTCGAGTGCCGGGCCTACTCGGCGGCGGCCGACGTCTTCGTGGCCCTGGCCGAGCAGGCCTCGCGCTGCGTGCCCCGCGAGGCCGGGCTCGACGACGACTTCGTGGTCCACGCGCCCGACCTGCTGGCCGGGGTGACCGCCGAGGACCTGGCCCAGGCCTACCTGCGGGGCTCGGCCGAGCGGCCCGTCCCCCGGGTCGACCTCTCCCACGTCACGGTGGACACCGTCTCGGTCTCCGAGATGGTGGCGGAGCTCATGGCCCGGTCCGAGTCGGCCCGGCCCGGCTCGTTCCGCCAGCTGGTGGCCGGGTGCCAGACCCGCATGGACGTCATCGTGCATTTCTTGGCCCTGCTCGAGCTGTGCAAGATGGGCCGGGTGACCCTCGGCCAGGGACAGACCTTCGGCGACCTGCAGATCGCGTGGCTGGCCCGGGACGACCTGGCCGGCGTGTCGAGTGGCCGGGGCCTGGCCGAAATGGGCGGCTTCGCGGTCGACGACTACGAAGGGTGAGCGAGGGACGCTGATGGAAGAGGCAGAACTGGGCCGGACGATCGAGGCCATCCTCCTGGTGGCCGTGGAGCCGCTGGCGCCGCAGCTGCTGGCCGAACTGCTCGAGGAGCCGGTGGAGCGGGTGGACGAGGCCATCGATGGGTTGGCCCGCGCCTACGAGGCTGATGGCCGAGGCTTCATGGTGGCCCGCATCGCCGGTGGGGTGCGCTTCCAGACCCACCCGGACCTGGCGCCCTACGTCGAGCGCTTCGCCAACCGCGACGTCTCGCACCGCCTCTCGACGGCCGCACTCGAGACGCTGGCCATCGTGGCCTACCGCCAGCCCGTGTCGCGGGGCCAGATCTCGGCTCTGCGCGGGGTGAACGTGGACGGGGTGAGCCGCCTGCTCGAGCAGCGCGGCTACATCGCCGTGGTCGGCCACGCGGACGGGCCGGGCCAGCCCGCGCTCTTCGGCACCACCGACCTCTTCCTCGAGCGCCTCGGCCTGGACTCGCTGGCCCAGCTCCCGGCGGTGGAGGACTTCCTGCCCGGGCCCGAGGTGGCGGCCGACCTCGAGCGCGACCTGCAGTCCGCCCTCGGGCTGGGCCTCGAGGCGGCCTCCGACGACACCTGAGGAGGAGGGCGAGCGCCTGCAGAAGGTGCTGGCCCGGGCCGGGTTCGGTTCCCGGCGCGCCTGCGAGGAGCTCATCGCGGCCGGCCGGGTCAGCGTGGACGGAGCGGTGGCCGGGTTGGGGCGGCGGATCGACGTGGCCACGGCCCGGGTCGAGGTGGACGGGGCCCTGGTGCCGGTGGCGCCCGACCTCGTGTACTACCTGCTGAACAAGCCGGACGACGTCATCACGACGGCCGACGACCCCCAGGGACGGCGCACGGTGCTGTCCCTGGTGCCGGCCGAGCCGCGGGTCTTCGCGGTCGGGCGCCTGGACCGGCACACCGAAGGGCTGCTCATCCTGACCAACGACGGCGCGCTGTCCCAGCTGCTGACCCACCCCTCGCACGGGGTGCCCAAGGAGTACGTGGCCGAGGTACGCGACGGCACGCCGCCGGCCGGGGCCCTGCGCACCCTGCGCCGCGGCGTCGAGCTGAGCGACGGCCTGACCGCGCCGGCCGAGGTCGGGGTGCTGGCCCCCGGCGTCCTGCGCATCGTCATCCACGAGGGGCGCAACCGTCAGGTCCGGCGCATGTGCGAGGCGGTGGGCCATCCCGTCGTGCGCCTGGTCCGCACCCGCATCGGTCCGCTGCGCGACACCGCGCTCGCCCCCGGCCGCTGGCGCCACCTCAGCCCCGAGGAGGTGCGGGAGCTGGCCGCCGCCGCCTCGCACGCTTAAGGCCAGGTCGCCGGGGGTGCGGGGCCGTTCCCGGTAGAGTGCCGGCCATGGCAACCCCTCTCATGGTCCGGGGTCTGCGCGGGGCGACCACGGTCGACGCCGACACCGCGGAGCAGGTGACCGAGCGCTCGCAGGAGCTGATGCGCGAGCTCATGGAGCGCAACGGGCTGGTCGAGGACGACATCGTCAGCATCCTCTTCACGGCCACCGGCGACGTGCACAGCATCTTCCCGGCCACCGCCATCCGCGAGATCGGCTTCGGCGCCGTCCCGCTCCTCTGCGCCGCCGAGATCCCGGTCCCCGGGGCCATGCCGCTGTGCATCCGGGCCCTCCTCCACGTCTACACCGCGCGGTCCCGTGAGGAGATGCACCACGTCTACCTGCACGGGGCCCAAACGCTCCGCGATGACCTCCCCGACTGACCCCTCGGCGCGCCGGCGGGCGCTCGTGGTCGGGACCGGTCTCATCGGCGGCTCCATCGCCCTGGGCCTGCGCCGGCGGGGGTGGCACGTCTCGGGCTTCGACGCCGACGCCGCCCGTACCGCGGAGGCGCTCGAGCACGGGGTCGTTGATGCCGCCGGCGACGATCCCGAGGCCGAGATCGTCTTCGTGGCCACCCCGGCCACGGCCGCGGCGGCGGTGGCCCGTGACCTCTTGGCCAACGGCGCCCGCCGCCCCGACGCCGTCGTGACCGACGTGAGCGGGGTGAAGACGGCCATCGTGGCCGAGGCCGACCACGCCCGCTTCATCGGCGGCCACCCCATGGCCGGCTCCGAGCAGATCGGCCTGCGCGGGGCCGACCCGGACCTCTTCGAGGGTGCGGTGTGGGTGCTCACCCCTACCGCGGCCACCGACCTGGCCGCCTTCGACCGGCTCAAGGGCGTGGTCATGAGCCTGGGCGCCGACGTGCTGGTGCTCTCGGCCGCCGATCACGACCGCCTGGTCGCCGTGGTGTCGCATGTGCCGCACCTGGTCGCGGCCACACTGATGAACGCGGCCAGCGCCGGGGCCGAGCAGGACGGCACGCTGCTGCGCCTGGCCGCCGGCGGTTTCCGCGACATGACCCGGGTGGCGGCCGGGTCTCCGGGCATCTGGCCCGACATCTGCGCAGAGAACGCCGCCGCCATCGTCGACGCGCTCGACACGCTCATCGGCGACCTGAGCTCAGTGCGCGATCAGGTCGCCGGCCGCGACCGCACCGCGCTGCTCGACACGCTCGAGTCGGCTCAGCGCGGCCCGGCGCAACCTGCCCGCCCGCATCGCCCGGCCCGACCACCTGGCCGAGCTGCGCATCCCAGTGGCCGACGAACCGGGCGTGGTGGCCGAGCTCACCTCGCTGGCCGCCGATGCGGGCATCAACCTCTACGACTTCGAGGTCGCCCACTCGGCTGAGGGCCCACGCGGCGTGGTCATCCTCGTCGTCGAGGACACCGACGCCACGACGCTGGCCGCCGCCGTCGAAGCCCGCGGCTACCGCGTCCGGGTGGAACCGCTGTCGTGACCACGCCGGCCGCGTTGGTCGTCGAGGGCGGTGTGCCCTGCCGGGGCACGGTGCGCACGCCGGGGGAGAAGTCCATCTCCCATCGCTCCGTGCTGCTGGCCGCGCTGGCCGAGGGCACGTCGGTCGTGCACGGCCTGTCCGACGGGGCCGACGTGGCGGCCTCGCTGGCCGCGGTCGAGGCCATGGGCGTCACCGTCGAGCGCCGGCCCGACGGTGCGCTCGTGCTCCACGGGGGTCGCAGCCGGCTGCACGCCGCCGATCATCCCCTCGACTGCGGCAACTCGGGCACCTCCATGCGCCTGCTGGCCGGGCTCGTGGCCGGCCTGCCCTGGGCCACCGAGCTGATCGGGGACGAGTCGCTCTCGGCCCGGCCCATGGACCGGGTGGCCGAGCCGCTCGGGCTCATGGGGGCCGAGGTCAATGGCCAGGGAGAGCGCTGCCTGCCCCCGCTGCGCGTCGAGGGCGGCGGGCTGCACGGCATCGACTGGACGTCGCGGGTGGCCAGCGCGCAGGTGAAGTCGGCCATCCTGCTGGCCGGGTTGTCGGCCAGCGGCGTCACCGTCGTGCGCGAGGCCGTGACGACGCGCACCCACACCGAGGAGATGCTGGTCGAGGCGGGCGCCGACCTGGACGTGCAGCCCTGGGGCGAGGGCCGGGTGGTGACCGTGCGCGCCTCGACCCTGCGGCCGCTCGAGCGCACGGTGCCCGGCGACCCCTCGGCGGCCGCCTTCTTCGTCGTGGCGGGCTCCGTGGCCGCCGCCGGCGAGGTCGAGGTGGCGCAGGTCTACGAGGGCCCGGCCCGCCTCGGTTTCATGGCGGTGCTCGCCCGCATGGGGGCGGACGTGACGATCGAACCGACGGGCCCGCACGCGGCCAGCCTGCGCGCCCGACCGGGCCCGCTGCGGGCCACCGAGATCGCCGCGGCGGAGATCCCCTCGCTCGATGAGGTGCCCGTCCTCGCCGTGGCCGCCGCCGTGGCCGAGGGCACCACGGTCTTTCGCGACGTGGCCGAGTTGCGGGTCAAGGAGGTGGACCGCCTGGCCGCGGTGGCCGACCTGGTCGAGGCCTTCGGGGCCCGGGCCAGCGTCGAGGGCGACACGCTGTCGATCACCGGCGTCGGCGGGCCGCTGCGGGGCGCCCGTTTCGACAGCCGGGGCGACCACCGCATGGCCATGGCGGCGGCGGTGGCCGGGCTGGCCGCGGCGCCGGGCCAGCGCAGCATCATCACCGGATTCCGGGCCACGGCGACCAGCTACCCCGGGTTTGCGGACGACCTGCGCCGGTTGGTCGACGGGGACGGCCAGCCCCGACCCCTGCTGGTCGCCATCGACGGGCCCGCCGGGGCGGGCAAGTCGACCGTCTCCGCCGCGGTGGCCCGCCGCCTCGGGCTCGACCGGCTCGATACGGGCGCCATGTACCGCGCCGTCGCCGCCCTGGCCCTGTCCAAGGGCATCGACCCGGACGACGCACCCGCCGTGGCCGCACTGGCCGAGGCGGCCACCATCGAGGTGGGGCGGCGGGTCGTCATCGACGGGCGCGACGTGACCAGCGTCATCCGCACGCCCGAGGTAGGGCGGGCCGTGTCACTGGTAGCGGCCAACCGCGGCGTGCGCCGGCAACTCGTGCTGCGCCAGCAGGCCTGGGCCGGGGCCCACGGCGGCGGGGTGGTCGAGGGCCGCGACATCGGCTCGGTCGTCTTCCCCGAGGCCGAGCTCAAGGTCTTCCTCACCGCGTCACCCGAGGAGCGGGCTCGGCGCCGCCACGACGAGGCGCCCGAGGGCGTGGCCCGGCGGGACCGGCTCGACTCGACCCGGGCCGCGTCGCCGCTGCGTGAGGCGGACGACGCCCGCCGGCTCGATACGACGGGCCGTAGCGTGGAAGATGTGATCGAGGAGGTGCTGTCGTGGCTGTGAGCGCATCGGAACCGACGCCCGAACACCCTGTGTCCGAGGGCCCCGCACCGGAGGGCCCCGCAGCGGAGGGCACGGCACCGGAAGGTCCCGCGCCCGAAGTGGTGGCTCCCGGGCGACACCAGCCCTTCGAGATCGACCCCCGCCGGAGCCCGCTCTACCGGGTGGAGCGGGCCATCTTCACCGGAGTCCTGTGGACGTGGTTCCGGCCCAAGGTCGTCGGTCGCGAGAACGTCCCGGCCAGCGGTCCGGTCATCCTGGCCCCGGTGCACCGCTCGTTCGCCGACTTCGGCTTCGCCGCCTTCTGCACCGACCGCAAGCTCTTCTTCATGACGAAGGACGAGATGTGGAAGAACAAGTACCTCGGCAAGCTGCTGCTCAGTGTCGGCGCCTTCCCCGTCCACCGCGAGTCGGCCGACCGCGAGGCGCTCCAACGGGCCGAGGAGGTGCTCCGCCGGGGTGAGGCGCTCGTGCTCTTCCCCGAAGGCACCCGCCGCGCCGGCCCGGTCATCGAGGACCTCTTGGAGGGTGCCACGTTCCTCTCGGCCCGGACCGGCGCGCCCATTGTGCCCATCGGCATCGGCGGCTCCGATCTGGCCATGCCCAAGGGCAGCACCATCCCGAAGCCCTACACCGTGCATGTGGTGGTCGGCCCCGCGCTGCCGCCACCGCCTCGGACCGGGGGTGGGCGCGTTCCCGCTCGGCCGTCCACGCCGCGACCGCGGAGCTGGAGAAGCAGATCCAGGCCGTGTATGACGAAGCACGGGAGCGCACGGGTCGCTACTGAGCCCTTCGGACTGGCGGTCCCTCACCGGCCGACCGGTGACGGCGCCGTTCAGGAGTGGACCGGCTCCTTGCGCATCTTCCACCACGTCTCGGCCACCACCCGCCCGTAGCGGAATCCGAAGAGCCAGTTCTTCCCCTTCTTGGTGGTGCCCGAGGCACGGGGCAACCACAGCGTGGGGCGTTCGGTCACCCGCCAGCCCCGGCGCATGGCGATGATCAGCAGCTCGGCCGTCTGG
>CAWIYY010000014.1:0-19543 GCA_963840435.1 uncultured Acidimicrobiaceae bacterium
GACGACGAGGACAGTGCCGTGCTCGGGTCCGCGGGTGGATTGCGGCGGGCAGCAAGCGGGGAAGCCGTCGGCGCCATGGGCGGGATACTGGCCGACCCAACTTGAGACAACCTGAGAATCCGCCACCATCGGCGCTTTCAGCGCGATGGCGAGGGCAAAAAAGTGCGGGCCGGCTCGACGCCCGGCCCCTCCGTCACCCCAGCTTGGTCAGCGCGGTACGCAGGTTGCGCACGGCCTGGCCGATGCGCTGCTCGTTCTCAATCAGGGCGAAGCGCACGTGGCCGTCGCCCCCGGGGCCGAAGCCGACGCCCGGCGAGGTGGCCACGTCGGCCTCGCTGATGAGGTATTTGGCGAACTCCAACGAACCCATCTCACGGTAGGGCTCGGGGATCGGAGCCCAGACGAACATCGTCCCCCGCGGCTTGGCCAGCTGCCAGCCGACGCGGTTGAGCCCGTCACACAGAGCGTCACGGCGGGACCGGTAGATCCCGTTGATTTCCTTGGGGTACTCCGGCGCCTCGTTCATGGCGACGATGGCAGCAATTTGAATGGGCTGGAACGTTCCGTAGTCGAGGTACGTCTTCAGCTTCGTCAGCGCTTGGACGATCTCGGCGTTGCCGAGGACGAAACCCACCCGCCAGCCGGCCATGGAGAAGGACTTGGTCATGGTGTAGATCTCGACCGCCACCTCCTTGGCTCCGGGGACCTGGAGGATCGACGGCGGCTCGTAGCCGTCAAAACCGAGATCGGCGTAGGCGAAGTCGTGCACCAGCACGGTGTCGTGCTCACGGGCGAACGCCACCAGCCGCTCCATGAACGACAGGTCGACGCAGGCGGTGGTCGGGTTGTGCGGGAAGGAGAGGACGATGACCCGCGGCTTGGGCCACGACTCCTCCCACGCATGCATGAGCCCGTCGAAGAAGGCTTCGCCCGGATCGGGAGCGCCCAGCGACTCGACGTCGGGCCCGCGCAGCGGGACCTGGCGCACGTCGGCCCCGGCGAAGAGCGGGCCCCAAATGTGGATCGGGTAGGAGGGCGAAGGCACGAGCGCAGTGTCGCCCGGCCCGACCAGCACCCACATGAGGTGCGAGAAACCCTCCTTGGCGCCGATCGTCGTCACCACCTCGGAGTCGGGATCGAGGTCGACGTCGAACTTGCGCTTGTAGAGGTCGGTGATGGCGCTGCGCAGCTTGGGGATGCCGCGCGACGCCGAGTAGCGGTGGTTGCGCGGGTTCTGCGCCGCCTCGGCCAGCTTGCCCACAGCGACATCGGGCGAGGGCAGGTCGGGATTGCCGAATCCGAGGTCGATCACGTCGCGTCCAGCTCGCCGCGCATCGGCCTTCAGATCGTTGATCGTGGCGAAGACGTAGGGCGGCAGCCCGTTGATGCGACGGAACTCCATCATGGAAGTCTACGACCGCGGCCCGACCTTCCCCGACGATGGGTCAGGCGACGCGGCGTGCGCGGCGGCGGCCAGCGCGTGGACGTCGACGGGCCAGCCGAAGACAACCCAGGTGGCTCCGGCCCCCGCCATGAGGTCCACGGTCTCGGCCATCGCCGGAGCGCTCTCCGGGGGCGGTCCGGCCCAGGTGACCTCGAGGGCCTGGTCACCCGTGGACCGCTCGGCGACCAGCGTGGGGTCGGCGTTCCACACGTTCAACGCGGCCCCCCCGGCGTGGGCCTCGTCCACCCGGCCAGCCGGTCCTCCGGCCACCCAGGCCACGATGCCCTCGCTCATCAGCAGGCGGACCAGCCGCACCATCTCGGCCCGCCGCTCCGCCGGCGGCGGAAAAGGGATGCCGTAGGCCAGGTTCTCCTCCGCGCTGAGACGGTCCCCCGTGCCCAAGCCGGCGATCACCCGGCCGGGCGCCAGGGCGGCGAGCGCGCGGAACTCCGCGGCCAGAACGACATTGGGCACGAGACCGATGCGGGCGACCAGTGTCCCGAAGTACGGTCCCGAATCGTCCGCACGCCGGCCGAAGCGGGCGGCCAGCGCGCCGAGGAGCGGGAACGGGGCCAGGGCGGGCCGCTCGGGCTGGCCCAGGGGCCACAGGTGGTCGTAACAGAACAGCCCGTCGATTCCGGCGGCCACGGCCGACTCCGCGGCGGCCAACGCGTCCTCGGGGGTGTCGCGAAAAGTCGGGAGCACCACGCCGGCCCGGGTCACCACAGTCCGCCCTGACGCGCCCCGAGCGCGGCGCCCACGGCGCCGGCACGCTCGCCGAAGGCGGCCGGCACGATGGCCACGGCCGGACGGTGCCCCCCGCCCTCGACCTGCTCGGCAAAGGCGCGGCGGGCCGACTCGAAGAGAAGGTCGCCGGCGTGCACCAGGCCGCCGCCGAGCACGAAGCATTCGGGATCGGTGACGCAGGCCAAGTTGGCCAGGCCGAAACCCACCCAGGATCCGACCTCGCGGATGACCTGCTGGGCCGCCGGGTCGCCTGCTTCGGCCGCAGCCGAGACATCCTCGCCCCGCACGCTCTCGGGGTCGCCGCCGGCCAACTGCACCACCGCGTCGAGCCGCCCGGCCAACGCAGCCTGCCGGGCCATCAGGCCCAGGCCGGCCCCGGAGGCGAAGCGCTCCCAGCAGCCCCGGCGCCCGCACGGGCAGGCCGGCCCGGCCGGGTCGACCACCATGTGCCCGATTTCCCCGGCGAAGCCGGCTGCGCCCACCTGGACCTTCCCGTCGATCACGATCCCACCACCGATGCCGGTTCCGAGGGTGACCAGGACGACGTGGTCGAATCCGGACGCGGCGCCGAGGCGGTGTTCGGCCAGCACGGCGAAGTTGGCGTCGTTCTCGATGAGCACCGGACGACCGGGCAGACGACCGCCGACGAGCTCGGTCCAGTCGACCCCGTGGGCCTGGGGCAGGTTGGGGGCGAAACAGAGACGGCCCTGGCGGTCGACCATCCCGGGCGCGCCCACCCCGACGGCTGCATCGGACGAACCCAGCGCCTGGTCGAGATCCGCCACCACGACCGCCACCGCATCGGCGACGTGGCTGCCGATGATCTCCCGGTTCCCGGTCGGGGTGGGCACGCGGGCCTCCCCGACGATCCGGTCGGACGCGTGGAGCGCGATCCCGAGGACCTTGGTGCCTCCGATGTCGATCCCGTAGGTGATGCCGGCACCGCCGGAGGGGCCGGAGCCCTGGCTCACGAGGTGGACTCGACCCGCGCTTTCAACTCGCGCATGGCGATGGACATGATCCGGCTCGTGGCCCGCATTTTGATGAAGCCGGGGATGGGCACCCGGAGCTCGGCCTCGAGGTGGTACGTCACGTCGGTGCCACCCGCTTCGCCCGGGTCGAAGACATAACTCCCGTCGAGCTTGGTCGTGATGTCGCCCTGGGTCAGCTTCCAGGCGAGGACGTGGGGCGCATCTGAGTAGTCATAGGCCAGGGTGTACGTGGTGCTGCGCCCGAAGGCGGCGGTCCTGAAGGTCACCAGGAGCGGGCGCCCCTGCTCGTCTCGCTCCTTGACCTCGACCTCCTTCACGTCGTTCGCCCACTCTGGATAGCGCTCGAGGTCCGCGGCGATGTCGTAGCAGCGCTGGGGCGGTGCTGCTACCGACATGTGCTCGGTGGCGGTATCGGCCACGGTGAGGGGTTCCTTCCTGTCTGTCGCACCCGCCGGGTGCTGCGTCAGATTGCCACTCCGGTCAGGGCTTCGGCCAGCCTAGAAGCGAGAACGTCGGGAGCGAAGGTATCCCGTACCCGGGCCCGGGCGGCCTTTCCCATGCGCCGGCGCAGGCCCGGATCGGCCAGGAGGGTCCGCAGCGCCTCTGCCAGCGCCCCAGGATCCTCGGGCTGGCGCACGACCAGACCGGTCACCCCGTCCAGGACGGCTTCGGAGGCGCCGCCGCTGTCCCCGGCGATCTGGGGCACCCCCGCTGCAGCGGCTTCGAGGAAGACGATGCCGAAGCCCTCCTGCTCGAGGCCGAACCACCGATTGCGGCAGGCCATGACGAAGACGTCGGCGCAGGCGAGGAGCCCGGCCCGGTCCTCGTCGCTCACCCGGCCCAGCACCGAGGCGGCGACCGGGCTGCGGGCCGCCCGGCGGCGCAGATGCTCGAGCTCACGCCCGTCACCGGCCACGGCCAGCACGAGGTCGGGATAGGAGGGAGCGAGCCGCGCCGCCGCCTCCAAGAGCACGTCCATGCCCTTGCGGGGCACCAGCCGGCTGATGCTGGCCACGAGGGGGCCGGCGGCCGGCAGTCCCAGGCGGGCGCGCACGGCGGCGCGCTCGGCCGCCCCCAGCGGGACGATGGAGCTGGAGTCGACGGGCGGGGGGATCTCGACCACCGGTGCGGTCATGGCCGGTGCGGCGCGGCGTGCCTCGGCGGCGGGATATCCCCCGGCCGAGATGACGAGCGCGGCGCCCTCCAGCACGTGGGCCAGGGCCCGACGTGTCCCGGGCAGCCGGCCGGGAACGGTCACCTCGGCCCCGTGCAGGATGACGCCGTAGGGCACGGCCAGACGCGGACCGAGGAGTCCGAGGGGCAGCGCCGGGTCCAGCAGCACGAGATCGATCTCGTGCTGCTCGACGCAGCGGCGCACTGCGGCCAGTGCGGCCGGGGTCGGAAGGAACAGCGTGGACTCGGGCACGCGCTCGATGCGCACGCCCCGTTCGGCCTGAGTGCGGTCGAAGGCAGCTGCCCCGGGGTCCGAGCTGGCGGTGAGCACGACGTACGTCGCCGGGTCGAGGCGTTGCCAGAGATCCCAGAGGTAGTTCTGAATTCCGCCGACCTTGGGCGGGAAATCGTTGGTGACGAGGAGGTGGCGCCTCACGGGCGCCGCCTCGGGCGACTAGCCCGCCCGGTGGGTGAAGCGGAGCGTGGGTACGAGCCCGGCTCGCTCGAGCATGCGCATGGCCCGGGCCTCGTCGGCGTCGATGACCACGGCGTCGTCGGGCTCCCTCCCGAGCAGGAAGGTGACGACGCAGTCGTCGCAGGCGGCGGTGTCGCGCAGCGTGCAGCACTCGCAGTCGATGGTGAGCCCGCCCTCGGGCTCGTTGCTGCTGATGGAAATGGCGGTGGTGGAAGTGGTGGCGCTTGAAGTGGTGGTGCTGGTGTCCCTGGTGATCGGCATGTCACTGACCCTCTCTGTCTGCCCTCATGGTGAACGAGGGCTGTGACAGAACGGGAATGCACGCCCGCTCAGTCCCGGGCCAGGCCGACCAGTGCGGCACGCAGCGTCTCGCCCACGCCCCAGGCCACCCCTTCGGTGCGCACGACTCCCGCGTCGACCACGACGAAGAAGGGCGCGCCGGCCCGGTAGTCGGTGAAGGCCGTTCCGCTCATGACGACATCGATCCCGGGCGACTCCAGTGCCGCGCCGGCCAAGCCCGCCACCACGGCCGGATCCTCGTCGCCCGGGCTCTTGGTGAGCACGACCAGGCGAGCGCGATCTTCGAGTCCGGTCTCGAGTTCGGACAGGGCGGCCCACAGGTCGCGGCAGCCGTGGCAGTCCGCCGCGAGGAAGAGAAGCAGAAGCGGGGCGGCGGCCTCGACCACGGCGACGGTGCACGGCGTGCCGTCGGTCCCCTGGCCCACCACGTCATGGGGGCGGGTGGCCGGCTGGCCGGTGTAGGTCGGGATGGGGCGGAGCCGGCGCAGGATCTCGGCCGGCGGCTCGCTCACGGCACCGATTCGGCGGCCTCGTCGATCTCGACCACGCTGCGTCCGTGGCCACACCAGCGGCACACGACCTCGTCGACGTGGTGTGACAGGACCTGCTCGTCCTCCACCAGGAGCTCTCCACCCACGGTGTAGTGGTGGAACGCCTTGGTCTGTTGGGAGACCGTGACGTCGAAGCGCGTGAGGTTGCCGCATCCGTCGCAGCGGTATCGAGCCGGGCTCACGACGACCACGGTAGCCGGGACGAGCCGGGGCGCTCCCCGTGGGGGTGGCCGATCAGGACGATCGACCACCCGCCGCGTCGGGGAGAGCGAAAGGCACGGGCACGGGCGCGGTGCCCTCAGCCGGCGTGCTTGAACGTGACGCTGAAGGAGTCGCCCGGGCTGGCGATGGCCGACGTCTTGACGAGCAGCTTGGCCCCATTGAGGAGGTCGTACTCCGTCGAGGGCACCTGGCTCAGGTACTGTCCGTTGACCTGCACCTTGGTGAAGGTCACCGGGGTGAACTTCTCGGTCGGCACCGTCGAATCGACACCTATCGAGACGGCCGAATCGGGGATCGGGCTCTCGGGGATGTCGGCGGACTTGCCCGTGGTCAGATCGCTGAATGCGGCCACTTCGATCGACGCCGTCTGGAAGAGGGAGACGACCACGGTGTCTCCGGGCTTCGCGGTGAGTTGACCGGCCTCCGTGCCGGAAATGAACGTCTGGGATTTGTAGACCGGCGTGGTCCCGCTACACACGACGCTCAGCGCGGCAATTGCAGTGGCAGAGGAGGACCCACTCGTCGGGTTGTCATCGACAATGCCGAAGAAGTTTCCAGTCCCGTTCTCCGTGCAGGTCGCCTTGGGCACGACGAACGTCGCACTGGCACTGGCGAATCCTTGCGAAGGCACGGCGTAGTAGCCCGCAACGGTGCTGGATATCGAAGCGGCGGCGGGACGAACGGAACCGGGCGCCGCGGCCGACGCGGCACCGGCCAATCCCAAGGCCAGTGAGCCGGCTCCCACCATGACCATCGCTGCACGACCCGCATGACGCTTGCCACCCGACGGGCACGCGCCGCCGGGCTTCGGAATGCTCTGCATCTCTTTCATCCTTTTTCTAAGGACGAAGAGCCCACATACCGCCCCCGGTCAGGGTCTCCGTCAGGCTTCTGCTGACAGGCGCAACGTAATTCCCGATGCCGGGGAAAGCAATCACCTTCGCTCCGCTCTCGGACAGGCCGCGCATGCACAAGGTCGCTCGCGACGGCGGGTCAGATGCGATTGAGCAATTCGGTCTTCTTGGCAGCGAACTCCTCCTCGGAGATGATGCCGCGCTGGCGCAGATCGTCGAGTTGGATGAGCCGGTCCCGGACGTCGAAATGGCCCGGTGGCCGGCGCCGGCTGATCGGGAGCCGGGGAGGCAGCGGTCGTCGGGCGCGCAGGCGTCTGGCCCGCCTGGCTCGGCGTCGCGGCCAGCGGTGTGCGGCCGGGGTCAGTGGCATCCTGATCGAGGTCGTCGGACGGCACCGCCGACTGGCCGAACGGCGGGGTGTGGTGCGCCTCCATCTCGTCGGTGTCCTCGGCACGGCCCCGGTGGCGGGAGCGCTGGTCGAACGGGCGCATGTCCTCGGGGATGGGCTCACGCTCGCCCCCACCCACGATCTCGTTGATCTGCGAGTTGATGACGCGCTGCACGACGGCCGGCTTGCGCACGTACTCGAGGGTGAGCGTGTTGTCCTCGCCCTGGACATCGATGAGCAGGCTGCCGCACTGGAGGATGCGCTCGATGAGGGCCTGGCGCAGGTTGACCTCGACGATGCGCTGGAGCCGGAGCTGGACGGTGTCACGCCCGAAGATGCCCTGGCGCACGAGGATGCGGGTGGAGGTCAGGGCGATGATGTAGGAACGCCAACGGACGTAGCGGCCGAGCAGCCACAGCCCGGGGATGAGGGCGAGGATGAGGAACGGGTAGCTCGTCCAGCCCGGCGCGCTGTGCCACAGGATCAGGATGACGGCGATCACGGCCCACGTCCCGAGGGAGGTGAAGAGCGGTCCGAAGAGGAAGATCCAGTGCGGGCGCAACTCGGCCAACAGCTCCTCGTCCTGGTTGAGGAACTTCCTGGGCAGCATCGCGGTCCAGCGTACCGGCGGTGGAGGCGGGGCCCGGGGCACGTCTCGACCGGTGTCGTAGCGTGGCGGCCGTGCCCTACAGCGAGGTCGAACCGGACGAGGTCAAAGCCAGGATCGCCCGCGGCGAGGATGTCTTCCTGCTCGACGTGCGCGAACCGGACGAGGT
Organism: uncultured Acidimicrobiaceae bacterium; assembly: GCA_963840435.1. Lineage (GTDB taxonomy): Bacteria > Actinomycetota > Acidimicrobiia > Acidimicrobiales > RAAP-2 > Bog-473. Next base: position 7,923 of record CAWIYY010000014.1, read on the forward strand.
GGAGGCCTGGGCCTACCCGATCGGGGTCAACATCCCTCTCGGGCAATTGGGCGACCGGCTCGACGAGCTCCCGGGCGAGCAGACCATCGTGGTGGCCTGCCACGTGGGCGGACGCTCAGCCGTGGCGGCGCAAGCGTTGAGCGACGCCGGGTGGACGGCGGAGAACCTCGCCGGTGGCGCCGTGGCCTGGGCGGCCGGTGACACCGAGTCTCACGATTGAGCCAAGGCGAAAGACCTCGCCCGGTCCGGCAGCTCCCGCGGCAGTCGTCAGACCTTCGCTTCGAGCACGAGGTTGAAGGGGGTCTCGGCGGCGCGTCGCAACGTGGAGAAGCCTGATCCGGTCACGATCTCGCGGAGACGGGCCTCCCCGGCCTGGGCGCCGAGAGCGGCACCGACGTCCTGGGACAGCGAGCTCGGCGTGCAGAGCAGGGTCGAGAACCCGTAGTACGCGGCACCCACCGGGTTCAGGTTGTCACTCAGGTCGTCCCCGGCGAATGGTTCGACGAGCATCATCGTCCCGTCTTCAGCGAGTTGCTCACGGACATGCGCGCACGCGCCCGCCGGATCGCCCATGTCGTGGAGGCAGTCGAAGAAGCACACCAGGTCGTAGGTCCCCGTGAACGACGTGGCCGTTGCGACGTCGAAGTCGACCCGATCCGCCAACCCCGCATCGGCGGCTCGCTTTCGTGCCGCATCGACCGAACCGTCGTGGGCGTCGAAGCCCACCACGGTCGATTCCGGGTAGGCCTCGGCGAGCAGCAAGGTCGAGGCACCGTGCCCACATCCGATGTCGGCGATGCGCCCTCCGGCATTGAGCTTCGCCTCGACTCCGTCGAGGGCCGGGATCCAGGCACTGGTCAGGAAATTCAGGTACCCGGGCCGGAAGAAGCGCTCGCAGCCGCCGAGCACGTGGCCGTCCTGCGCCCCCCAGGCGAAACCTTCACCCGTACGGAACCGCTCGGCGATGATGTCGGTGGCGTACACCGCGCCCAGCGCCGTCTCGAAGGCGCCGATGACGCAGGCCGGGCTGGTCTCGTCGGTCAACGGGATAGCGTGCTCGTCCGGCAGGGTGAAGCGACCGTCGCCGTCGTAGGTGACGTAGCCCCGGGTCGCCTGCTCACTCAACCACTCGCGTACGTAGCGCTCCGACGTGTCCGTGGCGGCTGCCAGCTCCGAACTGGTCATCGGCCCGGCGCCCTTCATGGCCCGGTAGAGGCCGAGCTTGTCGCCGATCACCGCCATCGCCCCGCCGAGCATTGCGCCGACATCGCCGACCGCCTGCCCGACGAACGCCATCATCTTGTTCTCGTCCATTGCACGGTCCTTCCTACTCATCGACCGATTCATGCCCCTCCCCAGGACGGCTGGACCGCAGCAATTCGCCGAACTGGGGCTTTTCAATCGGGTCATTCACTCGACGCAAACGACTATTTCGGACGAACGACGCAGAGTCAAGGGCTCCAGCGTCCAAGTTCATTCGCAGTTCCCTCTCGCTCGCGTCTCCCCGTGGTGGCGAGTCGTGACGTCGTTGCGGAAGCGACGTCAGTGGCGGATGCTGGCCGAGGGAGGCGGTGCGTCCGTGTGCTGGTCGGGTGGGTGACGCCGCGTCCAGTCCACCGAGCGATGGCGAGCCCGACCCCCTCCTGGGTCTCACCTGACATTGACAGTACGGAGGCGCCCCTTCTAGGATTGTCTTATGGTAATAGGACAGGCCTACAGCGACCGGGTCGGCGCGCCGGTGTCACCAATTGCGTTCCGGCTCGACCCCGCGTCAGGAGTGCCGACCTATCTGCAGCTCGTCCATCAGGTCGAGCACGCGCTGCGACTCGGCTACCTCAAACCGGGCGATCAGCTGCCCAAGGTCAGGGATGTGGTCGCCTCGCTGGCCATCAACCCGAACACGGTGTCCAAGGCCTACCGCGAGCTGGAAACCAAGGGTCTCCTCGTGGGGCGCCCGGGCCAGGGCACCTTCATCTTGGCCACCCTGAGCCAGGTCGCGCTCCCCGAGCTGACCGGGCTTCGGCGTTCCCTGCGGGGCTGGCTGGCCAAGGCGGACACGGCTGGGCTCGACGAGAGCGGCATTGCAGCACTCGTCGCCAGTGAGCTGCGGGATTTCTCTGAGCGCCTCGGAGGCTCGAGCCTGCACGGTGGCGCGGCCGACGGCGACACGGAGGGGGTGGCATGAACGTCATCGAGGCACGCGACCTCGGCAAGCGCTACGGCAGCACGTGGGCCTTGCGCGAGTGCTCGCTCGCGATCCCAGCCGGTCACGTGGCCGCGCTGGTCGGCCCGAACGGGTCGGGCAAGACCACGTTGCTGAGCCTGGCGGCGGGCCTCGCGGTGCCGTCCGCAGGCGGTATCACCGTGCTCGGCGGCCGACCGCCCGGGTCTCCTGTCGCGCTGGACGGCATCGCCTTCGTCGCCCAGGACACGCCGCTGTACAAGAACCTGTCGGTCGTGGACATGCTGCACCTGACCGGCAACCTGAACCGGCGATTCGACCAGGCAGCGGCCCGGGGCCGGCTGGCCGAGCTCGGCATCCCGCTGAAGCGCAAAGCCGGGAGGCTCTCGGGGGGCCAGCAGGCGCAGCTGGCGCTGACTCTGGCACTGGCGAGGCGACCGCGGTTGCTCGTGCTCGACGAGCCGATGGCGATGCTCGATCCCCTGGCCCGGCACGACTTCATGGCGGCCGTGATGGCCGCGATGGCCGACGACGGCGTCTCGGTGATGCTGTCCTCGCACGTGCTGGCGGAACTCGAACGGGTGGCCGACTACCTCATTGTGCTGTCGCAGGGCCGGGTCCAGGTAGCCGGCGAGGTCGAGGACCTGCTCGCTAGCCACCGGCTGCTCATCGGGCCCGCCGTCGAAGCCGAGAGCTACTCCGAACGCCTGAGCGTCGTGCACGCGTCGCACGGTGGAGCCCAGGCACAACTGCTCGTCAGGCAGAACGGGACAGACAGCCCGGTGCCACCAGGTTGGGAGGCGCATCCGGTCGGCTTGGAAGAACTCACCCTGGCCTACCTGCGCGAGCCCGGCGCCGCGGCGCTGCCCGGTCCCGCCCGTGGCCGCGACGCCGAACATTCGGGGGTGACGACATGACCACGCTGACGACGCGGTCCGTGCCCGTCCATCGGGACGAGGACGCGAGTCTGCAGCCTTTGCCGTGGCGGCGGATGGCCTGGGTCACCTGGCGCCAGCACCGCGTGGCGCTCGTTGGCCTCGCCGTTCTGCTGGGCGCGCTGGCGGTGTACCTGTGGCTCCAAGGCCGCCAGATGCACGCCGCGTACGGCATGGCTCTCGCCTGCCACCCAGCCAGCTCAGGTGCCTGCGTCACTGCGATGAACGACGTCACGAGCACCTACAACCACACGGCGCGGCAGCTCCTCCCGTTGCTGCTCCAAGCAATTCCGGCGCTCATCGGGGCGTTCCTCGGAGCCCCGGTGCTGGCCCGCGAGCTGGAAACGGGCACCTTTCGCTACGCCTGGACCCAGGGCTTCGGGCGGTGGCGCTGGACGCTGGCCAAGCTCGTGTCGCTCGCAGTTCTCGCCGCGGCTGCCGCTGAGCTGTTCAGCCTGCTGTTCTCCTGGTATTACCAGCCCTTTTTCGCTGACGGTCAGACCAACTCTCTCGCTGCGTCCACCTTCGATCTGCGCGGCGTCGCGTTCGCCTGTTGGACGCTGGTCGCCTTCGCCATCGGCGGCTTCGCCGGTGCGCTCATCCGTCGCGTCGTGCCCGCGCTCGTTGCCACCCTGGCCATCTACGCCGGAGTCGTGTTTGTGGTCGGGGTGTTCCTACGACAGCACTACTTGACGCCGCTGATTGCTCGCCAACAAAGCGTGCCCCTCTCCGCCTGGGTGACTGGCAACTGGGGGACGAAGGGTGGCCGGACCCTGTTCTCGTTCACCGGCCAGCCCTCCTACAACCTCATCGCGCAGTTCTGTCCTTCCGGCCTGACCGTCAAGCCGTCGACGGGACCGGGACTCGTGGGGGGATTCGCGCAGTGTCTCGGCCAGCACGGCTACACCCTCTGGGCCACCTACCAGCCGGCCAGCCGGTTCTGGCCGTTCCAGGTCATCGAGGGCGGCTGGCTGATCGCGCTGTCAATGCTGCTGATCGCCGCGACCGCGTGTCTGGTCCGGCGGCGGCCGACCTGAAGACTGGTCAATGGCGCCCCAGGGTCTCCATCTGTCTTTCGTTGCGTGTCTGAGGGCTTTTCCGCGAGCCCCCTTGAGTAGGGCTGGTGGGGATCGAACCCACGACCCAAGGATTATGAGTCCTCTGCTCTGACCACTGAGCTACAGCCCCTCGAGGCCCAAGGGTAGAGGGCGCCACCTCGAACCACACGCATGGCGGAGCGCATTCCTGCGCCGGCTCCGGGGCCGACCTGGTTCATGGCGACGGCGCGCTGTCGCTCGGGAGCTGTCATCGTGAGGGTCTACCGACTTGCCGGCGTGCGGCTTGTGTGATTGCTCGGAGCCCGTCATTCTGTGAGCCTGCTCCAACCGAATTCCGTCTGATCGCAGCCCGAGGGGGATCCACCCATGCAAGGACCGATGGAGGGCATCCGCATTTTGGATCTGTCGATCGCGCTGACAGGCCCCTACGCGGCGGCACTGCTGGCGGACCAGGGAGCCGAGGTCATCAAAGTCGAGCGGCCGGGCGTCGGCGATATTGCGCGGTGGATCGGCGTGTCCGTCAACGGGATGAGCTCGCTCTTTCTGGTCTGCAACCGGGGCAAGAGGAGCATCGCCGTCGACATCCAACAACCCGAAGGCGTCGACATCGTCAAGGCACTGGCGGCCGAGAGTGATGTGGTCCTGCAGAACTTCCGGCCCGGCGTCCTGGACCGGCTCGGTCTTGGCTACGACGACATCACACGCGTCAATCCGGACGTCATCTACGCATCGCTCTCCGGGTTCGGCGCCGAGGGGCCCAATCGCGACCGTGCGGCGTACGACACGGTCATCCAGGCCTACGGTGGTCTGGCGAGCGCACAAGCCGATCCGGCCGACGGAGTCCCGGTCTTCTTGCGTCAGGCCGCGGCCGACAAGGTCACGGCGCTCTTCGCGGCGCAAGCCATTACCGCCGCACTGTTCGCGCGTGCACAGGGGCGGGGCGGCCAGCACGTGGAGGTGTCGATGATGGATGCGGTCGTGTCCTTCCTCTGGGCGGATGCGGCAGCCAACGAGGTGCTCGTGGAGTCGGACAACACGCTGCCCTCGAGCTTCGTGGCCGGCTCGCGGCCCTTTCGCTTCCGAGACGCATCCGGGATCGTCACGCCCACGACGGATCACGACTTCGCGGGCATGTGCCGGGCGCTCGGCGTCGAGGGCTCCGACGATCCCCGGGTCGCCACCAGCCAGGAGCGGTTCAAGAACAGGGACGTCATGGCCGAGCTCATGGCGTCCTGTTACGCCAACGCGGCCACTCTGACCGGCGCCGAGGCGTGCGAGCGATTCGAAGGCGAAGGCGTGCCCTATGCCCTCATCCTGTCGCCCGACGAGCTGACCCGTGATCCGCATGCGCTCGCCGTGGGACTGTTCGAGTACCAGGACCACGACGTGGTCGGTCAGGTGCGCCTGCCCCGGCATCCCGCCCAGTTCGCATCAACGCCGGCGGCTCTGACCGGCGGCTCCCCCGTGCTGGGCGAGCACACCGACGAGATCCTTGCGGCTCTGGGCTTGTCTGACCGCATCGGGGCCTTCCGTTCGGCGGGCGTGGTGGCCTGAGGGACGCAGCATCGCCCTTTGTTCGATCGGCCAACACAGCACGGCGCTCGCGGCACGGCTGGCACTGCACTGAAGCCGCCCGCTCCGCTCCCGGGCCCAGCTGCCCACCAATTCGCGCCGCCGGCCCGGCATCATGGTGCGGTGCTGCGTCCCCGGCAGAAGTCGATTGCGGCGTGAGCACCACCGCGACCTCGACCGAAGCGGCGCCACCGGTCCAGCCCGAACCCGAGCCCGGACCGGCGCAAGGATGGTTGCTGGCCCGGTTCGGTCCCTGGTGCATCGTGGCCATCACCTGCATCTGGGGACTGGTGGAACTCCGGCCCGAGCTGACGGCTGTGCCCTACCTCGACGACAGCTCCATGCACGAGCAGATGGTGCGCTTCGCGGCCAGTCGCATCAAGGAGGGCCATCTCCCCCTGACGAGCTGGTTCCCGTACCTCGGGCTCGGCTCGCCCCAGTTCCTGCACTACCAGAGCCTGCCGGCCATGACCGCCGGGGCGATCGGCACGGTGATCGACCCCGACACGGTGTTCCGCTGGTCGCTCTACCTGTTGCTCGCCCTCTGGCCGCTCGTCATCTACTGGGGTGCGCGACTGTTCGGCCTGGGCCGCTGGACCGCGGCGGGCGCGGCGGCCGTCGCACCGTTCCTGTCGTCGTGGGCCGGCATCGGCTACGAGGACAAGGCCTATGTCTGGGCGGGCTACGGCGTGTGGACACAGTTGTGGGCCTCGTGGACCCTGCCGCTGGCGTGGGGCTTCACCTACCGGAGCTTGCGGTCGTTGCGCGCCGTCTTCCCGGCCGTGCTCTTCATCATGCTCACCGTGGCCCTGCACTTCGAGACCGGTTACCTGGCCTTCGTGCCCCTCGTGGTCTGGCCCTTCGTGGTGCCGTCGGATCTCAAGCGCCGGCTGTTGCGCGCCGTCGCGATCGGTGCGGCCGCGTTGGCCGCCTCGGCCTGGGTGATCTACCCGCTGGTGTCCCAATCGCACTGGGCGGCGCGCAACCAGGTCCTCGGTGGGACCGGGTTGGAGAACGGGTACGGCACCAAGGTCCTGTGGTGGCTGGTCAGCGGCCAGCTCTACGACTTCCAACGTGTCTTCCCGGTCGTCACGATCCTCGTCGGCGTGGGCCTGGTCGTGTGCATCGCTCGCTGGCGCACCTTCCCGGCCGGCCGGGCGATCGTGACCATCTGGGTGGTCACGCTTCTGATGACGCTCGGGAGGACCACGTGGGGCTTCCTCTACGACATCCTGCCGGGCAGCAGCGACATCTTCATCCGCCGCTTCGAGATCGGCGTCCAGCTGTCAGGCATTCTGCTGGCCGGCGTCGCCATCGTCGCCATCGGGCGCTTCGTCCTCAACGAGGTGGCGCGGCTCCTCCCCGCGGACCGGCGGGGCTGGACACGAAATCCCACGAGTCACGGCCTGGTGGCTGGCCTGTGCATCGCAGTCCTCGTGGTCGGACTGGCGCCGGCCTGGTGGAACATGCACACCTACGATGCCCACAACGGGACGAACGTTGCACTCCAGGCCCAAGCCGACGGGCAGGAGGGCCCGCAGATCGACCGGCTCATCGACTACGTACGCGCGCATCCGCGGGGCCGGGTCTACGCCGGGGCGCCCACCAACTGGGGCATGGACTTCACCGTGGGCGCGGTTCCGGTCTTCAAGTACCTCGAGAGCAAGGACATCGACGAGGTCGGCTACACGCTGCGCACGGCGTCGCTCATGACCGATCCCGAGTACTTCTTCGACGACATCAACCCGGGCGACTACCCGCTGTTCGGTATCGGCTACCTCATCGTGCCCGAGTCGATGTCGCCCCCGGTGGCCGCGTCGAAGGTGGGCTGCTCAGGCCAGTACTGCCTGTGGTCGCTGCCCGACGCCGGGTACATCCACGTCTACGACACCACCGGGGTGCTCCAGGCCACCCGGGCCGACGTCGGCACCCAGAGCGAGACCCTCCTGAATTCGCCGCTGCCCAACGAGGATCGCGACCTCACGGTCGCCTTCAACGGCGCTGCGGCCGCTCCCCCGACCGCGCCGGACCCGACCGAGCTCCTGGGGCCGCCCGGACACGTCGTCGTCCAGTCGGCCGACATGGCCAACGGGCAGGCCCGTGCCGTCGTCTCCACCCGGCGGCGGGCCACCGTGGTCCTGAGCGCCTCCTACGACCCTGGCTGGACGGCGACCGTCGACGGGCACCCGGCGCCCACCGTCATGGTGGCGCCCGCACTGGTCGGGGTCGTGGTCGGTCAGGGCGTGCACACGGTGACGTTCCGCTACACCGGATTCGGGTCATACAGCGCGCTCATCGCGCTGACGCTCGTGGTGCTGGTCGGGCTGGCCGTGGGCCCGTGGCTCTGGCGCCGGACGCGGCGCCGTGGAGACGCAGAGGAGCACGCGGAAGAGGATGAGCTCGAGCACCCACCGGGCGGGCAACGAGGCGCTGGGCACGACCACGGGTCCACGTAGGCGGGCGGCCCGGGCCGGAACACGCCGAGAACGGCCAGAACGATGACGGCCAGCCCAGCTCCGAGCCTCAGAGCCGGGCCACTCGTACGGAGAGGGCCGGCCTGTGGGTTACATTTCGCCCGGAATTGCAAGAGACAGGGGCGGGGCTATGGAATCCAGGCGACGGTCGGTGACCGCCCCATCTTCGGCCTCGCCACGATGAGCGCCACCGGCGAATTCTGTCGGTCCTGTGGCCTCCCCGCCGCCGACGGCGCGTCGTTCTGCCCGGGATGCGGGCAACCGTTGGCGACGGCCGCGCCGGTCACCCCGATCGGGCAGCCGAGCACTCCGCCCACCGGCTCTGCCCTGGGTGAGGCGATGCCGCCGCCCCCGCCTCCGCCGCCCCCGCGCTACGGGGCGAGCTCGGGATACGGCACACCGATTCCATCGGCTCCGGGCTACGGCGCCCCGCCGTACGGCCAGACCGGCTACCCGGGTCCACCCATGGTGGTGGGACAAGAGACGAACGGGCTGGCGATCGCATCGCTGGTGCTCGGCATTATCTGGGTGCTCGGGATCGGATCCATCCTCGCCGTGATCTTCGGCTTCGTGGCCCGGCGGCAGATCCGCCAGAGCGGCGGACGTCAGAGCGGCGGTGGCATGGCGCTGGCCGGCATCATCCTCGGTTTCGTCGGCGTCGTCAGCCTGATCCTCTGGATCGTCCTGTTGGCCGTCGTGGCCACGACGATCGACCACTGCGTCAACGAGGACAACGGCAACCACGTGACCTGCACGAACGTCACCGTGGGGAACAGTGGGACCACCTCTTCGCTGTTGCCGCTCGCGGCCGGCATATGGGTGTCGTCCTAGGAGGAGGCGCAGCTGAGGGCTGGGCACGCCGACGGAGACGGCAGAAGGGGACCTGAACAGGGAAAACGGACATCGCGGGCGAGTCGTTTTTCGTCTCGCCACCAGCGGGGTCATTTCGACGTCCGACTCCGAATTTACATTCCCGTAATGTGACCTCGCTCATCTCGGCGGTCCGGCATGTCGATTGGTACGTGTGCCGTCCGTCGCGCGCCCCCGGGGCGACTCACCGCCGAACCTGCACGGCTCAGGCCTCCCTGAGGAGGCCGCGATTCATTCCCTCGTCCAGCCGATCGTGCGTCTCGACGACCGCGTCGTTGTCGGCTACGAGGCCTTGGCCCGGGTGAACTCGGTCCCGGCCCATGGGCCGGATTGGTGGCTGACCCATTCTCAAATCTCCGGTCTGCGCACCAAGCTCGAGATCATGTTTCTCGAGAGCGCGGCTCGTCTCGGTCCACCCCCTCTCGATGCGCTGCTCTTCGTCAATGCCAGTCCCAACACGTTGGCGGAACCCGCGCTCTTCGCTTTGCGCGAGAAGCTCCCCGATCGCCTGGTCATCGAGATCACCGAACAGGCCGCTGTCGACGACTACTCGCTTCTCAACGAGCAACTCGAACCGTGGATGCAGAGCCGGGTCCGGTTCGCGATCGACGACACGGGCGCCGGATACTCGAGCCTCCGACACGTGATCGAACTCTCTCCGGATTTCTTGAAACTCGACCGGACACTCATTCACGGCATCGACAAGGACAACCACCGAAACGCGCTCGTCCGTGCTCTCGTGGCGTTCGCACGTGAGGTGGGAACGAGCGTGATCGCCGAAGGAATCGAGACCCCAGCGGAGCTGGCGGCCCTTCTCGCCGCCGAGGTCCCGCTCGGCCAGGGGTACCTGTTGGCGCGCCCGGGACCGGCCTGGCCCACGGTCGATGAACTCTGGCGCCCCGTCCGCAGGCACCCTGATCCCAGTCGTGACAACGACCTCAAAGCGGCTCTCGCCAGGGCGGTCGACGCCTCGGCGGCGTGCGAGGCAGTCGTGGCGCACCTGTTTCGGCTCAGCCAGGTCATGCCCAGCCTCTACCTCGAGCACAACGGCCGGTTGCGCTGTCTCGCACAGCGAGGTCTGTGGCAGGTACTGGACGGACTCCCTCCAGACGCAGGTATCACGGGTCGCGTCTGGGCGACGGGCGAGCCGATCGAGGTCGACGACGTCACGTCTTCCCGTGAGTATCTCGAGGCAGCTCCGGGCGTCGTCGCCGAGATCTGCGTCCCAGTCACGGTCGACGAGGTCGTGATCGGCGCACTCAACGTCGATTCCCTCTCACCGTTACCGCGCGGCACTCTGGGCCACCTTCAGGATTGCGCCGAGCTCCTCTCACGCCGTCTCGGCACCCTTGGCTGGCAACCCCAGGACTCCCCCTGGCAGCGTGGGGTTCACGGCTCAATCGCCATTTCCGCCGCCGCCGCCGATCGCGACGCGGCGACCACCATTCTGACCACCATGCTCGCGGCATCGGGCATGGACTCAGCCGGGCTGGTGCGGACCTCTGCCGAGGGTCACGCCATGCACGCCACGATCGGGCCGCTCGCTCCGACGCTGCACACCATGGACGGGCAGGCGCTCGCCTCGGTGTGCACCCTGGTCGACCATCTCAGTTCGTGTTACACGGGGAGCGAGACAACGGGACTGCCCTACCTCGGCAGTGAGATCCTTCGGGCCGGAGGGGCCCGCGCGGTGGTCCTCCTCCCCCTGCGGTCCAACAACATCGGGCTCGGCGCAGTGATCCTGGCCCACTCGAGGCCGATGCGGCTGACCGCCGACCTGGTCGAACCGCTCGAGCTGCTCGCCGGACAGGCGGCGGCGACCTTGAACGCGGTCGACCTCATGGGGCAACTCCGACATCAGGCGCACCACGACGCGCTCACGGGTCTGGGAAACCGGCTCGCCCTGGACCGCACGCTGGACCGCCTGGCGGAATCGGCGCAAACGGTCCTGATCGCGGATCTCGACCATTTCAAGCAGGTCAACGATCGCTTTGGCCACGTCGGCGGCGACGAGGCTCTGCGGACGTTGGCCCGCCAGCTCACGACAGAGCTGCCGTCTCTCTCGCTCTATCGGATGGGAGGCGACGAATTCCTCTGCCTGCTCCCCAGGGCCGACGTTGCGCAGGCCCGCCAGGTGGCCGAAACCGTGCGGGCGATCGCGCACCGCGTGCTGGAGCGGTGGGGGACCTCAGTATCGATCGGTCTGGCGGTCCCGTCGTTGGGAGAATCGCCTCAGAAGACCCTCGCCCGGGCCGACCAGGCGTTGCTGTGGACCAAGCAGCATGCACGAGGCGCAGTCGCTGTCTCACCGGATGAGCAGGTCGAAGCTCGAGCTCGCGGCCGCCAGCCCAATCGAGAGCGGCACGGAGGTTGGATCACCAGGGATCGGGTCCCCGACCGGCCCGGCCAGCTCTGAACGCCACGGGCTGGGCAACGTCGGGAACGCCTCGAACTCGGGTTTTAGCGGCGACGCCGCCTTCGGGAGCAGCGGGAGTAGCGGGACAGGGGCCACCCAGAGCACACTGAGCGA
>CAWIYY010000015.1:0-143731 GCA_963840435.1 uncultured Acidimicrobiaceae bacterium
TCGGGGTTGACCACCATGAGGTCGTGGGCGTCGAAGGCCTGCTCGAAGGGAAGGAACTGCGCCCGTGGCCTCCACCCGCTCCTCGTAGTGCGGGGTCGTGTAGAAGGCGACCTCGTCACCCTGCTCGACCAGCCAGCGCACGGCCAGCAGCGGCACCGTGTGCCCCCCGGCCGGGGTGGTGCAGAGCAGGTAGCGCCGGCGTCCCGGTGCCCCTGCGCCCTGCCCCACGATCAGCCCGCCACCACCGCGCCGCTCCAGGCCGGCAGCTCCAGCACGTCGTCGACCTCCTGGCCCTCCAGGGCGTGGTCGGTGGCCACGCGCACCGAGCCGCGCACCCCGGTGAAGGTCGCCGAGCCGTCGGACATGTTGAGGAGCACCGTCGTGGCCTCGCCCCGGCGGTAGGCCCATGTGTCCGGGGGCGAGGGCAGCGAGACGTTGGCGCCGACGGCCAGGTCGTCCGAGGCCGTCCTCGCCGCGATGAAGCGGCGGCAGCACTCGAGCACGGAGGCCGGATCACCCTCCTGGTCGGCCACGTTGCAGGCCGCCGGATCGGTCATGGGCAGCCACGTCCGCACCCCGGGCTCGCTGAAGCCGCCGTTGGGCCCGCCGTTCCACACCATCGGCGTGCGCTCGGGGTCGCGCCCCGCGTACGGGTAGAAGCGGATTCCCACCGGGTCGAGCATCTGCTCCTTGGGCACCTCGGCGTCGGGCAGGCCGATCTCGTCGCCGGCGTAGAGGAACGGCGTCCCGCGCAGGGTGAGGAGGATGAGCAGTGCCACCTTGACCTTGGCCGGATCGCCCCGGCCCACCAGGGTGGTGGGGCGGAGAAGTAGTGGTTCGAGCCCGTGCCAGGTCGGCCAGGCGCCCTCGGGGAGCAGGGCCTCGGTGCCCTCGACCACCTCGCGCCGCCGTTGGCCCTGCAACGGCGCGTTCATGAACTGGAAGTTGAAGCCACCGTGCAACTCGTCGCGCCCGCCGCCGTAGAAGCTCGTCAGCCGCTCGAGCGTCTCCACGTTGGTCTCGCCGATCAGCAGCCGCTGCGGCTCGTAGGTGTCGGCGATGGTGCGCCAGTGGCGCAGGATGTCGTGTGCCTCGGGACGATCGGTGTTGTAGACGTAGCGCACGCCCATGAACTGCTGTTCGAGGGGATCGTCCTCGGTGGCCGGCGGGTTGTCGCGCAGCTCCTTGTCCTTGATCATCATGTTGCAGACGTCGATGCGGAAGCCGGCCACGCCGCGGTCCCACCAGAAGCGCACGATGTCGTCGAACTCGCGGCGCACGTCGTCGCTCCCGCCAGTTGAGGTCCGGCTGCTGCGCCCTTGAAGTTGTGCAGGTAGAACTGGCCGCTGACCTCGTCGAACTCCCAGGCCGGGCCGCCGAAGATGCTGACCCAGTTGTTCGGGCGGGCTGCCGCCGGGCTTGGGGTCGGCCCAGACGTAGATAGTCGCGGTAGGTAGAGTCCTTCCCGCGCTGCGAGTCGACGAACCAGGCGTGCTGGCTGCTCGTGTGGTTGGGCACCAGGTCCATGGACCACGAATGCCCCGCGCCGCCCCCTCTCGGACCAACGTGTCGAGGTCGTCGAGCGTGCCGTAGGAGGGGTCGATGTCGCGGTAGTCCGAGACGTCGTAGCCCCAGTCACGGTTGGGCGAGCAGGTGACGGGCGAGAGCCAGACGCCGGTGATGTCGAGGCGGGCCAGGTGGTCCAGCTTCGAGATGATGCCCGGCAGATCTCCGATGCCGTCGCCGTTCGAGTCGGCGTAGGAGCGGGGGTAGATCTCAGTAAAGACGCCGCCGTGCCACCAGCGGTCCGGGTCCGAGCTTTTCTGCGCCATCACACTGCTCCTATTGCGGTCATGCCGCCGTCGACCGCCACGCCGCTGGTGCCGGTCACGTAGGCGGCCTCGTCGGAGAGCAAGAAGCGCACCACGGCCGCCACGTCCTCGGGCCGGGCCAGGCGGCCCAGCGGCGTATGGGCTTCCAGGTTGTCCTTGGCACCCGGCATGGCCAAGAGCGGCGCCAGCAGCGGGGTGTCCACCGCGCCAGGGCACACGGCATTGACCCGGATGCCCTCGGGCCCGAGCTGGGCGCAGGCGGCCCGGGTCAGGCCGAGCAGGCCCGCCTTCGAGGCGCAGTAGGCCGGGAGGAAGGTGCTGCCGATGGTGGCCTCGATGGAGGAGATGTAGACGATGCCGCCGCCGAGCCCGGGTTGGCCTCGAGCAGGCACTCGTGCACGGCCCGGCGCCAGGGTGGCCGCGGCGCGCAGGTTGACATCGAGCACGTCGTCCCAGCTCTCGTCGTCGATCATGGTGACGGGCATCGCCCCGCCGATGCCTGCCGAGTGCGACAAGCCGCCCAACGGTCCCACCTGGGTCCGCGACCGCTTGGACCGCGGTGCGCAGCGAGGAGGTCTTCGTCACGTCCACCTTCATGCCGAACGAGCGCACCCCGTGCTGGTCCACGCAGCGCGGGCCACCCGGCGGGCCGCCACGAGTACGCGGTCCCAGATCGCCGCGCCACGTCCTGACTCGGCCAGGGCGAGCGCCGTGGCCTGACCGATGCCCGAGCCGCCGCCGGTCACCACCACGCCCGAGCCGGGGGCGGACAGCCCTCCGGTGTGCGTGCGCCGGCGCACCGGTCGCGGCGCCCGCCGGGACGCACCGGCGCCGAGCGGCCCGGGCGTGCTCGTCCTCGAGCGGGGCGAGGTCCGCCGCCGCGTGGTGCCGGGCGACGCCGGGCTCTTCGGTCTTGCGGGCGCCATCGGCGGCCTTCCCTTCGTGTGCGGGTGCGGGACTCGGCTCGTCGTCGGCCCCCACTTTGGTGCAGTCGTCCGGGGAGCGTACCGACCCTGCCGCCACCACACCCGGACCACCGGGCCGCGGGACTGTCGGTCGTCGGCGAAGCCGACGTTCCGCGTCGCGTTGCTCGGTCATCACGGTCGGCGTCAGCCATGGTCAGGGATGCCCGGTCAGGAGCAGGAGCAGGTGCACCTGCTCGAGCGGCGTGAAGGGCTCGCCGTTGCCGTCGAAGGTGAGCTGCTGGAGCACCTTGCCTCTCGAAGTCGATCTGGGTGCTGGTGATCGTCATCTTCTTGCCAGGCAGCGTCGAGCGGGACCGTCATGGTGAAGCCGGTCAGCCCGGGCGCGGTCGCTCCCTGGTGGAGTGGGCTGATGCTGATGGAGTCGACGGTGGCGTGCGGACCCGCCTGCGCCTCGATGCTGGTCTGGACCGGAGCGACGCCGAGCAACCCCATGCAGACGGGCGTTCTCGGATTGGCCAGGGCCTTGTCGACCGCCTCGGCCCGGGCCGCCGTGGCGTAGACCGAGACGCTGTCTTCCACCGCCGACGAGCGGTCCGGGGACATGAAGTCGGGGCTGCTCACCTTCAGGGGCTTCACCGTGGCCACCCCGGGGCTGACGCCGAGGCACTTGGCGATGGGACCGGACGGGCGCGGCGTGCGTGGCCTTGTCGCCGCCGGTGGCCACCCAGCCGGCCGGCATGTCGGCCTCGGTCAGGACCACGGCCTTGGCCTGCTCCATCGGCGTCAGCGTCTTCGCGTCGTGGCCGGCGGGCGTGGCGGCGGCCGGACCGGAACCAATCAGCCCGGGACCGACCAGTGCGGCCACCAGGCCCGCCAGGCCGAGGCACACGGAGAGCCAAAGCCCCCCGACCGGGAGCGAAACCCGACGGAGCCCCGGGAATGGCCGTCGACCCGCCGCACGGCAGAGACCGTACCGGCCCCCGGCAACGGCCCCCCAACGGCCCCCGGCAACGGCCCCCCAACGGCCCCCGGCAACGGCCCCGGCGGCAACGGCCCCCGGCAACGGCCCCCGAGCGGCCCGGGGCGCCCCCGCCGATCAGCACTCAAAGGTCGCGGTTGCCAACCACGGCCAGTCCCGCTACTCTGGCACTCACAACCCGAGAGTGCTAACGAATGTGCCAAGGAGGCCCTTTCACGATGTCGAAGCTGCAGCCGCTCGATGACCGGATCGTCGTCCGTCCCGGCGAGTCCGAGGAGACCACCGCCTCTGGCCTGGTCATTCCCGACACGGCCAAGGAGAAGCCCCAGCAGGGTGAGGTGATCGCCGTGGGTCCGGGCCGCCGTTCCGAGGACACGGGCGAACTCATCCCCATGGACGTCAAGGTCGGAGACACCGTCGTCTACTCCAAGTACGGCGGCACCGAGTACATCCTCGAGGGTGAGGACGTCCTCATCCTCTCGGCCCGCGACATCCTGGCCAAGCTGGCCTGAGTCGTCGTCGCACGCGGTGAGCCGGCGCCCGCCGGCCCGGCCGCGCTGAGGTCAGCCCGCCGCCCCGGCCCCATCCGGATCGGCGCGGCGGCCTCCACCACATTTTCCAAGACCAAGAGCTCGAGAACTGTCCGAGAGCTCGAAGAGGAGTTCCTTTTCCCCATGCCCAAGATCCTGAAGTTCGACGAGTCCGCCCGGCGCGGGCTCGAGGCCGGCGTGAACAAGCTGGCCGACACCGTCAAGGTCACGCTCGGCCCGAAGGGCCGCAACGTCGTGATCGAGAAGAAGTTCGGCGCGCCGACCATCACCAACGACGGCGTGTCCATCGCCCGCGAGGTCGAGCTGGATGACCCGTTCGAGAACATGGGTGCCCAGCTGGTGAAGGAAGTGGCCACCAAGACCAACGACGTGGCCGGTGACGGCACCACCACGGCCACCGTGCTGGCCCAGGCGCTCATCACCGAGGGCCTGCGCAACGTGGCCGCCGGCGCCAGCCCGACCGGCCTGAAGAAGGGCATCGAGAAGGGTGTCCAGGCCGCGGTCGACAACATCAAGAAGCAGTCCAAGGACGTCGGGGGCAAGACGGAGATCGCGCAGGTCGCCTCCATCTCGGCCGCCGACAACGCCATCGGCGACGTGCTGGCCGAGGCCATCGACAAGGTCGGCAAGGACGGCACGGTCACCGTCGAGGAGTCGAACACCTTCGGGATCGAGCTCGAGCTCGACCGAGGGCATGCAGTTCGACAAGGGCTTCCTGTCGCCCTACTTCGTGACCGACCCCGAGCGCCAGGAAGCGGTGCTCGACGAGCCGATCATCCTCTTCTTCAACTCCAAGATCTCCGCCGTGCACGACCTCGTGCCCGTGCTCGAGAAGGTCATGCAGACCGGCAAGCCGCTGCTGATCATCGCCGAGGACGTCGAGGGCGAGGCCCTGGCCACGCTGGTCGTCAACAAGATCCGCGGCACCTTCACCTCGGTCGCCGTCAAGGCCCCGGGCTTCGGCGAGCGCCGCAAGGAGATGCTGCAGGACATGGCCGTCCTCACGGGCGCCGAGGTCATCAGCGAGGAGATCGGCCTCAAGCTGGAGAACGCCACCATCGACCTGCTGGGCAGCGCCCGCCGGGTCATCGTGACCAAGGACGACACCACGATCGTCGAGGGTGCCGGCAAGCCCGAGGACGTGAAGGGTCGGGTGGCCCAGATCAAGCGGGCCATCGACGACACCGACTCGGACTGGGACCGCGAGAAGTTGCAGGAGCGCCTGGCCAAGCTGGCCGGCGGCGTGGCCGTGGTCAAGGTCGGGGCCGCCACCGAGGTGGAGCTCAAGGAGAAGAAGCACCGCATTGAGGACGCGCTGAGCGCGACCCGGGCGGCGGTCGAAGAAGGCATCGTGGCCGGTGGCGGGACGGCACTCATCCGGGCCCGCAAGTCGGTGAACGACCTGGCCGCGACGCTCGAGGGCGACGAGGCCACCGGGGCGCGCATCGTGGCCCGTTCGCTCGAGGAGCCGCTGCGCTGGATCGCTTTCAACGCCGGGCTCGAGGGCGCAGTGCTCGTGAGCCAGGTGGAGGCGGCCAAGGGCAACATCGGCCTCAACGCGGCCACCGGCGAGATGGAGGACCTGGTCAAGGCCGGCATCATCGACCCGGCCAAGGTCACCCGCTCCGCCCTGCAGAACGCGGCGTCCATCGCGGCGCTGCTGCTCACCACCGAAGCCCTCGTGGCCGACAAGCCCGAGAAGGTCGACGCCGCTGCCGCTGCTGCCGCCATGGGTGGCATGGGCGGGATGGGTGGCATGGGCGGGATGATGTAAGTCCCTCGCTTCGAGCGAGGTTTATGATTGCGTGACCTGGGGATACAACCGGGAAACGGATCGTGTCGGGTGCTGCAGCCGGGTCTTCTGACCCGGCTGCGGCGCGTCACGGGTGACTGTCTCCGGCCGCCGACCCTAGGAAAAACCCCTTCTCCGTAGTACCTTGCACCTGGGTTGAATGCACCTCCGCCCGGGTTCCGTTCGATCGATCGAGCTCGGCGGGTGCGTCATCGGGGCCCAAGCAGGAGAAGGGGTATCTATGCGTGCCACCAGCTCGACCCTGCGCCACGCCTTGCGCACCAGTGGCAAGCTCCGTGTCGGTCTCGCCACGTTGCTGGCCAGCTCGGCCCTCGTCTCGGCGATGGTGGTTTCCGCCTCCAGTGCCGGCGCAGACGCGCCGACGGTGACGAACTGCAACAGCAGCGGCTCGGGCTCTCTCGCCGATGTCGTGGGCGGTGCAGCAGCCGGCTCCACCGTCATGTTCTCGGTGACGTGCCCGTCCACCTCGCCGATCACCCTCACCTCGACGATCAACCTGATCGTCCCGGTCACCATCGACGGTCCGGGTGCGAGCGCGATGGTGGTGGACGGCTCCGGCACGACGGCCTTCGAGGTCTCCTCGGACGTCACCGGAGTCACCCTGTCGGGTCTCACCGTCGAGAACGCCGTCCCCGCCGTCGTCAACCTCGGCACGCTGACCCTCAGCGACTGCACCATGACGGGAAACCTGGCCTCGAACGACGGTGGTGCCGTCGAGAACGACGGCGATCTCACCATCGACTCGAGCACCTTCACACACAACGCGGCCGCGGCGCCCACGACGGGCGGCGCCATCGAGAGCTCCGGCGGATCGGTCTCCATCACCGGCTCCACCATCTCGGACAACAATGTCGGGATCGGGTCCGGCGGCGGCATCGAGAACGACGCAGGCACCATGAGCGTTGTCGATACGACCATCACGGGCAACACCGCGAACGGACCCGGCGGAGGGATCTACAACGCCGGCACCATGTCCGTGACGGACAGCACCATCGACCACAACCTCGGGGTGCGAGGCGGAGGGGGGATCAACAACGCCGGCTCCATGTCCATCGCCGACAGCACCATTGCGCTCAACATCATCGAAGGGGGAGGTGGCGGAGGCATTCTGAACACGGGGACCCTCGCGGTCACGGCGAGCACGGTGACGCAGAACAGCCACCGCACCATCTTCAGACACAACGATGGCGGCGGAATCAAGAACGTCAGCGGTTCGGTCACGCTGGCCGCGACCGTGGTGGCAGAGACGTCTCCCGTCGACTGCGTCGGGGTGATCACCGATGCCGGCTACAACCTCGATGACGACGGGTCGTGCGGCTTCTCGGCCACCAATCACAGCTTCTCGCACGTGAAGCCGCACTTCGGACCGCTCCAGGGCAATGGTGGTCCGACCGAGACCGAGGAGCCAGCCCTCGGCAGTCCCGTGCTCAACGACATCCCGGTGGGAGCCACCGCCAACTCGACCACCTTGTGTCCCGGCACCGATCAGCGCGGCGTCACCCGTCCCCAGGCCAGCGCATGCGACATCGGGGCCGTCGAGCTGTCGGCGACCCCGCAGGACATCACCAGTGCCGACCAGGTCACGGTCCCGGCCCGCCAGCCCTTCGCCTTCACGATCACCACCACTGGCTCCCCGACGCCGTCGATCTCCATCATCGGGAAACCACCACGGAAGTTGACCTTCGTGGACAACGGCAATGGCACGGCCACCATCTCCGGCAGAGCGAAGCAGGTCGGTTCGTCCGCACCCATCATCAAGGCCACCTTCGGGTCCGGATCCACGCAGTACGTCGTGTTGCAGGTCCTCACGCTGAGCGTCACTTCTGCGTCGTAAAGGACGTCGCTACGAGGCTTCGGCCCAGCCGGGCAGGATCTCACGGCAGAGGTCGAGAAAGGCGTAGTCCGGCGCATACCACTCTCGGAGGTTCTGCCTGCCCAGGTCCGACAATTCCGGCTTGTCCAGGGGAGCTCTATTCGCCTTCCTCGGGTCGGCCGGTGGCTCCAGTTTCTCGAAGCCGAGCGCACGGGCGAGCGGCCTCAGGTCCAAGTGCTCCTGGTGACCGACCCACAGGATGTGGTCCGCCCGGCTCCTGAAATAGTCGGCGTCGCCGAACCAATCCCAGTAGGACGAGCGGACGTGGACAATCCCACGCATGGCGGCTTCGGCCGCGCGTTGCACAGCGCCACCAGCGGTCAACGCAACGGCCAGCTCATCTGGTGAGTGAAAGCGAATGAACGCCGCTACCTCTTCCTCGCTCCAGGGAAAGTTGAACTTCGGTTGGCCTTGACGCTGTCTGCTCACAAACCCACTGACGTAGCGCTCGATGGGGTCGCGGACGGTGAAGAAGAAATGGTCCTCCTCTGGAATCGCGGCCAGGTGGATTTCGTGTCCCCGCACCACGACGCAGGTGACAGGCCGGGCGAACCCTCGGAGCAACCTGCGCGAGCGCCACCTTCAGGCCGAGCCGACCGGTTTGCGGTGGCCGACGTGCAGAAAGGGGCGACCGGTGCTCGAGAGGAACCGGAACTCCGAGCCGCGATCGACAGCCCGGCCCAGGCGAGAGTGCATCTTCGCAAGTACGACTCAGAGGACTCCAGCAATCCGATGCCCCAACTGTGGCTGATTGTGGGAGAACCACGCGTTGCTCGACATCGGCTGCGGCTCGCTACGAGCAGGACGACTCTTCATCCCTTACCTCAGAGAGAGTCGGTACTTCGGAATCGAGCCGAACCGTTGGCTCGTCGAAGAGGGCATCAAGGAGAACGTCGGCGACGATCTGGTTGCCCTGAAGCGGCCGTCATTCTCCTTCCGCGACGACTTCTCGGCCGCCGAGTTCGACGTGCAGTTCGACTACGTGATCGCCCAGTCGATCTTCAGCCACTGCGGCCCCGACATGATCAGCAAGTGCTTCCATGCCGTGGCGCAGGTGCTCAAACCCGATGGGATCATGGCGGTGAACTTCAGCGAGTGCGCGTGGCCTGCAGAGAGCAACGCAGAGCCCGGCTGGATCTACCCGACCAACGTCAGCTATCGCGCCGCCACGGTCCGCAAACTCGCAGCCGACGCCGGCCTCGTCGCCGTGCGGATTCCATGGAAACACGCGGGAGAGCTGGTCTGGTTGGGCTTGTCCTTCGACAAGTCACGACTCCCGACCCTGGCCGAGCGGCGAAAGCTCACGGGAGCGACGGTGAGTCGCCCTCGCGAATCTTTTCGAGGCAGAGCACGCTACAGCGCCGGCTTTGAAGTCAAGAAGCGGCTCGATCCTCCTGCCCTTGTGGCTTCGCCCTTGGCGCTTCACACGAGGAGCGTCGTATCGCGGCGACGAGGGGTCGCTAGGCCGTCCAGTACAGCCGAGATCGCTGCATCGTGGCCGCCTCAGGGCGAGCGGAGAACGAAGTGGCCGACCTGCTCTCCGAGCCCGCTCCGGCACGAGGTGCGCACGCCTGCGGTCGTCCCTGCGATCGTGCGACGGCGTCCAGCCTCCTCGCTCCTGCAGTTCGGGCAAATGGATCGAGCGAATCCTTCGGGCCGACTGTACTCGGCCGACGAGTGCCGACCGGATGGATCGGACCTTGACGCAATCCGCGCCTGACAGCCAAAGGACCCGCATCGAACTGGCTGTGTCACACTGGCGCGGTGGCGGTCGAGAAGCCGAGTTCGCGGCGCACCCTTGTCTCGGTCCTGACGATGCCGGCAGTGATCCTCTTTGGTGTACTCGGCCTGGTTGGTTGCTCCGAATCCGTGGCCGCGGCCACGTCGACGGGATCCCCGAAGTCCTCGCGATCTTCGGCACCGCTTGTTGCCCCGAAGACGTCCGTGGCGCAGGACAGGAAGTACCTGACCAACGTCACCGTGGCCGATCCCGGGCTGGTCAGCTATGAGCAGAAGCAGGGAAATGTCGCGTTCCGCGCCCTCTTGACCGATGGTTCCGCCTTCTGCGCGCTGCTCAAGCGCGGGGGAGGCATCGACGAAGCCCTCGTGGACGAGGCGACCGGCGTGCGGAGCACGGAATCCCAGACGCATCTCCCCCTGAAGGTCGCGACCTTCAACACGGTTGAGGCGGTGGCCCTCCTGACGCTGTGCCCCTCCGAGCAGAAACTGGTTCCGGCGTCGGTCCGCTCGAAGATCCGCAGTCTCGGAAAGGCGCTGGCCGAGAAATCGAGTTGAGCCGGCGCAGGTTTGCGCGGTTCTTGGCGGCGACAGCGCGTGTCATTGCAATACCGATTCGTGTGCGCTCGCCCCAAAGCTGAACGCGATCTCTGGAGCGAAGAGTGGTTCGCGATTCGGTCACAGAGAAATAAGGCACTCGTAGCGCAATGTCATCAACGGCGTAACCCGCCGACCGTAGGTTGCTGCCAACCCTTGCGGATCTCAAGGTCAATTGAGGAGGATTGGTGCGGATCTCGAAAAAGATCAGGCGACACCGCGTACGGACCGGGGCAATGCTCTCGGGCGCCCTCGGACTTCTCGCTCTTTCGGGTGTGAGTGTCTCGTCGGCCCTGGTGGGCACGACGGCGCCGGCTGCGGCCGCCGGGTCGACGACCTGCCCGGCTGGAAGCTCACTGCAGTTGCCGAACGGCGGCTCCAACAGCCAGGCGCAGTGTGTGATCACGTCGACGGGTACGCCAGTTGGTGCGATCAAGCACGTATGGCTGATCATCCTGGAGAACAAGTCCTACGACGAGACCTTCACCGGGCTCAACCAGAACAGCTACCTGTGGCAGACGTTGCCCCAGCAGGGAGCCCTGCTGACGAACTACTACGGCACCGGCCACTTCAGCATGGACAACTACATCTCGCTGGTGTCCGGTCAGTCCCCCTCCTATGCCACGCAGGACGATTGCTCGACCAGCGCCAACATGACGAACAACAACGGCGGGATCATCACCAACGGCACGGTGGGGACAGGCACCGACACCGACCACACCACCGACAGCTCCGGGACGAACACCACCCCGCCGGACGCCACCGCCGCCAACAACGGAAACTTCGGCCAGCTCCTGGTGCACGGCGGGATCGACGCCGCCCTGGGCAACAACGGCTGCGTCTTCCCGACCGACGTCACCACGCTCTTCAACCAGTACAACGCGGCCGGCGTCTCGTGGAAGGGCTACGCCCAGGACCTCGGAGGTGCCCAGCCCGTCGGGTCGACGACCTATGTGACCGGCTCCACCCCGGGGGTGAGCGACACGGTGCCGGGCCGCGATGACGGCATGTGCGGCTACCCCGGAACCTCGACAGCCGATCCCGTGACCAACCCGACGAACCTGGTGGCACCGAGCGGCGACGTGACGAGCTTCACGGGGGCCCAGCCGGCCAACGCCAACAACAACGGCGACCCAGCCGACCAGTACGTGGCCAAGCACTTCCCGACCGGGTGGTTCGCGTCGCTGACCGGTGAGTCCGCCGGGACGCAGAGCGGCGTCTCCTACCCGGCCCAGCCGGCGCTCAACGAACCGACCACCCCGGAGTACGACGGACCGGGAGCCCCGACCACCGGGACCAGCGACAGCAACTGCGACGCCAACCACGTGTCCAACCTCGACGACCCCACCTACGGCTTGGCCCATGACCTGAGCCTCCCCGCCAACGAGGTGCCGGCGTTCAACTGGATCACACCGAACAACTGCAGCGACGCCCACGACGCCACCTGCCAGGGGAACAACCTCTCCGGGGCCTTCAATGCCAACGGCACGCCGAACTACAACCCGGCGGGCCTTCCGGTCGACGACCCCGAGGCGACAACGCCGGTCAACTACACCGGTGGGCTGTACGCGGCAGACCTGTTCCTGCGCTACTACATCCCGATGATTGAGCAGTCGGCGGCCTTCGCCGACGGGGGGATGATCGACATCACCTTCGACGAGGCCAACCCGCCGTTCACCATCGGCAACAGCTTCAACAACGCTCCTGCTCCCGGCGACAGCACGACCGCCTCCGCACCGGCGGACCAGCCGAGCTTCGGTTCGCCCGGGACGACGGCACCGGGTGCCAACTCGCTCTACGGCGCCTACGGGCTCTTGGCGGACGCGGCGGGTGAGAACATCAACGGCCAGAACGTGAAGACCGAGCCGACCGGACCGAACGACCCCGAGGTGACCAACAGCTCGGGTCAGCAGCTCCAGCCCGGTCCCGGCGCGGCAGGGTTCATCGACCGGCCTCTCGGGCTACCCGGTGAGAGCCCCAACGTGTCCGGGTCTCCCGGCTCGGCCACGGAGCCGGCCCTGGTTTCCCCGAACTCGAGCATGGTCACGGACTCCAAGATCAACGCCGACGACACCGGCCGGCTGATCTCTGGCACCGACGCCAACGGCAACACGATCCCGCCCGACACCTTCGTCGGGGCGGTCAGTGACGTCGGACCGATCGCCTTGTCCGGCAACGCCAGCAACACCTCGGCGTCGAACAACTACGCCAAGCCGTGGATCGGTAGCTTCCAGCTGCTCAACGACAGCGGACAACCGGTCACCCTGCCGGGCGGTTTCGACGGCAATGTGACCCTCAGCGCCGAAGGGGCGACGTCCACCGTCGGGAGCAGCACCTGCCCGAGCGGCAGCGAGGCGGCGACGACCAGCGGCTGCGTCACCGCCGACGCGTTGTTCGACCCCACCGACTTCACCCCAGGTGGGGGTGACACCGGGACCGTCCTGATCAGCCCCCTCATCAAGCCGGGCACGGTGTCGAGCACGTACTACAACCACTACAGCACGCTGCGCACCCTCGAGGACCTGTTCCTCACCGGTCAGTCCTGCAGCGAGCCCAACAATGCGGACACCCCATTGGTGGCCGGTACGGTCTGCGGAGGCCTCGACGGCAAGGGCCACATCGGCTACGCGGCTCAGCCCGGTCTGGCCAGCTTCGGACCGGACGTCTTCACCGCACAGCACTTCACGCCGGTCATCGCACCCAAGGGCTTCCAGACGGTCAGCGGCACAGGTTCAACCGCCTTGTACTGCCCGGTCCGGGTCAACCTCGGCCTCGGGGCCCGCGACGCCAAGCCGGGAACGGGCGGCTTCGGTGGATCCCCGGGCACGGCGGGAGCGCCGGGCTGCGGGTCCAACGCCGGCAAGGGCGGCAACGGTGGCAACGGCACCACCGCGGCCGGCACCGGCGGGAACGGTGGCAACGGTGGCAATGGAGCATGCCCGCCCGAGGAATTCGTGAGCGGTACCTGGCTCACGGCTTCGGGCGCCGCGACGACGCCGCTCGACACCCCGCCCTGCAATGGCACCGGCGGCAGCGGTGGGAACGGTGGGAAGGGTGGCAACGGCGTCGGCACCGCCCCAGGTGGCAACGGCGGGAACGGTGGCAACGGATCGCCCGGCGTGCCCGGAGCGAACGGGGCAAAGGGTACGAAGGGTTAAAGGGATCCAGTCGAGAACCTCATGGACTCCACCGTACGTACGGCGGGTCGCGGCTGGGGTCGGGCGTTCAAGCCCGGCCCCAGCATGGTCTTCCTGGTGACCGTGCTGGCGGCGCTCGTCCTCGCCGGTTGCGGAGGCGCGGGCGGGGCGAGCAGCGCTCGCTACCCGTCTGCTCTCCCGGGGAAGAGCACGGCCCACTACCCCTCGTTCCTCCCGAAGAAGACGCTCGACCCCGACGTCGACGCCGCGCTGATCGGGACGGAGGCCAGGCCGGCGCTCCAGGTGGAAGGACTGGCCGTCGAAGCCCAGACGAAGGCCTTCCACGTCGACGTCACTGTGAGTGGACCAGTTGTCCCCGGAGAGGGCCTCCCCGAGCAGCCGGCTGCGACCACCTGCACATGGACCGTGACGATGAAGAACGCCTCAGCCAACGTGCCCGTGGCCGTGGCCGACTTCCACTCCGTCGACCACCTCGGCTCGGTGTTCTTGATGGGCCTCGTTCCCGGGGAGCACCCCCCACCGTCGGTCCTCCACCCCGGCCAAACGCTCACTTTCAAGCTCAGGTCGTACGAGCTGGTAGGCGAGGGCGTGATGCAGTGGGCGCCCGATCACAAGCACGTTGTCGCATACTGGGACTACACGGTGGAAAACGACTGACTCGTTGCGTGAGTGGCGGATGTCACGTAGCGGTCGGTGATCACGTCTGCGGAGGAAACACCTCGTTGCACAGCTCGAGGAACTCATAGTCCTTGGCGTACCAACGCTTGAGGTTTTCTCGGGCGAGATCTGAAAGTTCGCGTCTTCGACGTCGGCGAGCGGTTGGCGGCAACTGAGTCTTGCGGCATGGCCAAACCGTCGACGCCGAGCGCGGCGGTGAGGGGTCCGATGTCCAATGACTCCAGGCGCCCAATCCATAACAAATCACCGAGTCGACTTTGAAAGTACTCAGGATCGCGAAACCAATTCCAGTAGGACGCCCGTACGTGCTGAATGGAGCGCATCGCATTCTCGGCATCCCGCTGTAGATCGCCCCCGGCGCCGAGGGAAACGGCGAGGTCTTCGGGCGAATCGAAGCGGGTGAAAGCCTGGGCTTCCTGTTCGGACCAGGGAATGTCGAAGCGAGGTCGGTCTCGACCTTGACGGCTGAGGAATCCACTGACATATCGATCAATCGGATCGCGCACGCAAAAGAAGAACTTGTCTCCAACGGGCACGAGTTCAAGGCGGAATCGGTGGCCATGCAGCACCATGCGGTACGCGGTGTCTTTCCGAACGTCGTGCAAGGTGAAGCGCAGCGCGGTACCGGCGGTCTTCCCGATATGCAGGAAGTGCGCAACGGGACGGGGATCAAACCGATCGCGGGTCCGTCTGATCTTCTTCTTGATCCGCTTTTTCAGGCGCACCTTTCACCTCCTGGTCTTCCTCTGGCCCGCCAATCGTGAAACGAAGACTGGGGTGGAGATGGGCTCGATGGCGTTTCCGTTGGCCTCTTGCGGCCTCGCCCATCGCCGACGTGCACGTCGAGTTGTTCGCGGTTCTGACTTGTGGTCCGTCGATCAAGTGACGCGACAGCGGATCGCCTCTCAGGCGTAGGCGTGAACGACGGCGCGGTAGTTCTGGCTGGGCGCGGACGGCTTGGGCGTTCCGGCACCGGCGGCCCGGCGCACAGCCTTCTGGAGGGAGGACGTCCCGGCATCGGCGGGCCGTGGGGGCGGTCCCACGATCGTCTCGATCCGGGCGAAACCTGCTGCCCGACACAGGTTGTGCAGCGCGGCGATTGTCGGGACGTACCAGTTTCCGAAGTCAGTGCGCAGCGAGCTCCCAGCGTGGAACTGCAGGAGCGCCTCGTCGTCGAGGTGCTGGAGGTGGACCGCTTCGGTCTCGATCACGGCCACGTCCTTGGTCACGGCCCGGAGCCGCTCGAGGCATGTAAGGGGCTCTTTCATGTGGTACAGCACCCCGAGGTACAGGACGACGTCGAACTGGCCCAGCTCGTCGAGGTCCACTTTCTGGAAGTCGCCCACGAGCGGTTCGACCTTTGAGTCGAGTGCCGCCTTGGCGAACTCGAAGCCGCGGCGCCCCGGCAGGTCGGGTCGCCAGAAGTCTGTCTCGTCCCGCGACTGGTCGGGCAGGGTGCCGTTGTGGATGCACTCCTCCCAGTAGGCGCCTCGGGCCACGAAGTCGACGCCCCAGGCGTAGTGGTCGAGGGCCACGACACGGGCGGCTCCCGCCTGCTCGGCGGCGAACGAGAATTTTCCGTCCCAGGCGCCGATGTCGAGAACGCTGCGGCCGCTGACGTCCGGAATGACGCCGGGGGAGGTCTCCTGGACGCTGATGCCCTTCGTGACCACGCCGTTTCCCAGGTCGATGGTGTGATACCACCCGAAGGCGTCGGCCTGTGCTTGCAGCTCTTGGGGAGTTGTCACGGGCCGACAGCGTAGCGGCGGCTACGGGACCGTCTCGGCGCTTCGACGGTGAGAGCCGACGGGTGCGCAAGTAGCGTGCGGTGCGTGTCGCGCCCGGTCCCCCCGCAGGTGATCCCACGCCCGCCGTCCTGGCGTCCCGGTCGCGCCGCACCGTGGGCTGACCTCCCGAAAGCCCAGCGTGTGGGCATAGCTGTCCAGCGGGTGCTGGACAGCCTCGAGACCGCCGGTCAGCGCGGGACGGTGCCCGAAGAGCCGGGCCCGGACGGGATTTTCGAGACCGCGGCGATGCTCGGCGAGTCAGCCGTCCTCGACGTACACCGGCCGAACTCTGCCGTGCTCGCGGTGCTCTTCGAAGAAGCCGGAGAGGCCCGTCTGGTCTTCACTCGACGCTCGACCGCATTGCGCACGCATCGTGGCGAGGTGAGCTTTCCCGGCGGCCGGCTCGAATTGGGCGAGGACGCAGCAGCCGGGGCGTTGCGCGAGGCCTTCGAGGAGGTTCAGCTCGATCCCTCGAAGGTGACGGTGGTCGGATGGATCCATCCGGTGATGACGTTGGTCTCGGCCTCGCTCATCCAGCCCGTCCTGGCGACCCTGACGGGACGGCCGGACCTCACCGCCAGTCCGAGCGAGGTGGAGAGGGTGTTCGACGTGTCGCTCGCCGAGCTGGCCGATCCGGAGATCTTCCACGAGGAGCGTTGGAGCATTCCCGGGCGCGACGTGCCAGGGTCCGACGACAACTCGTTCCCGGTGTGGTTCTTCGAGGTCGCGGGCGAGATGATCTGGGGCGCCACCGCGCGCATGCTCTACGAGCTGCTGAGCGTCGTCCTGGTCGGGGCGGAGTCAGACTGATCGTTGCATGACCTGCGGCTCTCTGGTGGGCTTCTCGCCAGTGGCACGACGAGCTGCCAGGGACCCGCACCTGTGCCGCTTACCGCACCTGTGCCGCATCCGCCGAACCGCCTGCGACAACAACGAATAGTTGTTGGGCTGCGACGCTCCCCGCCGAACCGCCTGCGACAACAACGAATAGTTGTTGGGCTGCGACGCATCCCCAGGGGTTCATGAGAAACGGACCGAGAGCGCGCCGAGTGGTCCGAAGGTGACCGAGAGTGCATCCCCCGGGGCGACCGCGACGGGAGCGGTGAGGGATCCGGCGATGATTCGTTGCCCGGGCTCGAGCTCGGCCCCGTGGGCGGCAAGGAACTGCGCGACGAAGGCGGCGGTGACGGCGGGATCCTCGACGAGGGCACCTTGGCCGGCGGGCTCCCCGTTCTTCGTCACCTCGACCGTGACCGAGAAGGGGTCGAGACCGGGCACCTCGTCTCCGAAGACAACCCCACGCTGGCAGATGTTGGAGGCGAGCACAGGTTCGATGTCGTCGAAGGAGATTCCGAGGTCGACCAGCTCGAGCGCGGGCGCCAGCCCAGCGACCGTTGGCAAGCCTGAGGTGAAATCGCCGACCCTCACTGCCACCTCGACCTCGACGGCCGGGCTGGCCCAGCCGGCTCTCTCGACGGTGGACCCATCAGGGATCACGGCCCGGTCGAGCAGGTAGCCGACGACAGGCTGGTTCAGGCCGAAGTGCTGCTGAATGGCCGGCGTGTTGAAGCCGATCTTCCAACCCACCTGGCTCGCTCCGCCTGCCAGTTCGCCGTCACGGCGGGCCAGCTGGGCCTGCATGCCGCGGACGACCGGGTCGGAAGGATCGTGGTCAGGCACAGCCCGATTCTCGCACCGGGCGATCGCGGCCGCTCCACACGTCCTTTCCGTGAGCCCCAGTCTCGGGCTTTCCGTGAGCCCCAGTCTCGGGGCACGGTCGCGAGAAGTTCGGAGGTCGTGGCCACCAAGATCGAACCCTCAGTCCTCGAACGAATGGCCTCTGGTCCCGGATGCTGATTCGTTGCACCATGATCGCGAACGCGTCACCTGTCTGTCGCAGAGCAGTCGGCCACCACACGTGCGAGCCCATCTGCTGGGTCGTCGATATCGGTCCTGGTGTCTTCGGCAATCGCGCGATGGCCAGGGCATTCGTTCCGGGTGCGCACGGCCATCATGTCGGTGACGCCCAGGTGCCGCACAGCTCGATGATCTGGTTGGACCAGTGGCAGCCCGAGTGAAAGCATCTCCGGGACCGGCCCGTGCGCGCTGCCGCCCTGGGTCTCCATGGCGTTGCAGCCCCTGTTGTGCACTCTGACGAACCACTGACCGATTCGGTTAGATTCACGCAGGTGCTCTGCGAGAATCTCGACGAGATTGGTGTCGGCTTGGGCCACCGCGCGTGGCACGCATTCTTGACGGTGACCTTCGATAAAGGGTCCCGGCAGGACTGGTGAGTGCGACTGGATTTCGACAAGGAGCTGACGGCGAGCGCCATGTCATGGTGGTCGGCATGCACCGCAGCGGGACGTCCGCCGTGGCCAACAGCGTCTTCGAACTGGGTGTGAGGCTCCCCACCCACACCGAGATCGTCGAAGCGGCCCCCTCCAACGCAAACGGCCATTGGGAACCCCGAGATCTCGCTCAGTTCGATGAGTCTCTCCTGCGGTATCTCGGTGGCTCTTGGTCGGCTCCGCCAATCCCGGTTCCTGGTTGGGAGGATTCCCGCGATCCGGTGTTCGTCGGCTTGCGCTCCCGCGCGGAGGAGATCGCTGCCCGTTGCTTCGCGCGCCCTCCTATGGTGCTCAAAGATCCGCGGCTCTGCATCACGTTGCCGCTCTGGCGAAGGGTGCTTGCGCCTCAGCCATGTGCCGTGTTGGTCGTCAGAGATCCCCTCGACGTCGCAAAGTCGCTCCAGGTGCGCGATCAGTTTCCCCTCACGCTCGGTTTGGCCATCTGGGCGCGCTACATCCATCAGTCGGTGAAGACGCTCGCAGGCATGCCAGTCTTCGCTCTCGAGTACGGGTCGATCTTCGATGATCCCCTACGCAGGATCGGTGAACTGGCCGAGTTCCTGACGGCGTGTGGTGTGGATGTGTCCGCGACCGGCGTTCAGTCCGCGGCGAACGTGTTCGAGGAGAATCTGCGCCACCACCACAATCGTGAGGCCGACTATCCAGAGCATCATCGCCAGCTGCTCGAGGCCCTGGGGCGATCCTACGGTGCCCACGACCAGTGGTCGCCTCCAGTCCTTCCCGAGGAGCCACAATGGGTGAGTGACGTCCTGAGCCTGACGGCGGCCGGGCAAGCGGTCACGGCCGGTCTCCAAATGGCGCAGACGGAGCTGAAATGGATCAAGCGGTCCCGTCTGTTCCGGACGTCGAGAGCGTATTGGCGTCTCACCGGTACTGGCCCGATTCTGTCGTCCTCGCCCGAGGTTGCAAGCGAGGTCCGGTCAGCTTCTGACGCCGTTGCCGGGTCGGCCAACGGCGCAGCCTCCTCCGAGTCTTCAGACCTGCGTGCGAGGGCCAGGTAGGTAGCAATGTCCGTCCGCGCACAGGCGCAAAGGGTCATCCGCCGACTTCGGCCGCAAGAGCAAACCTTGGCGGGCGATATTGCGCACGAGCCATACCCGAGTGAATCCGATCCGATCAGTGAATTCAGCCTGTGTGCCGTGGTGAAGACATGGATGGACGAGGACGTGATCGAGGCGACTGTGCGCAGCGCCATGGCGCAGGGCGTTGACTCTGTCTACGTCGTTGACAACGGCAGCACCGACGACACGCTTGCCATCGCCGAGGCGGCCGGCGCCACCGTCGCGGAGGTCTACCGAACGAAGGCCTTTGACGGCCGGCTCGCCCAGACCCTTATGAATGCGGTATCGGCCCGCGAGTCTTTGCGCAATGGTGCGCCGCACGTCTGGTGGTTGTACCTCGACACCGACGAGTTTCCGGAGGGCCCAGGAGGACTGACGATCCGTGAATATCTCGCCACCTTGGATCGGCGTTTCCGGCTGGTCGGTGCGTCGTACGTCAATCATTTTCCTTCGGGAAAACCCGAGTACCTCTCGGGGTTTCACCCAATCGATCTTCAGCCTCTCTGCTACGACTTCACACCGGCACGGTGGCCGCCGTGCGCCTGGGGCCACTGGAAGCACCCGCTGCAACGCTTCGACATTGACGGGCAATTCATCCTCAGCAATGACGGCTCGCACACGGCTTTCTCCAACGACTTGCTCATCGCGCCGACGGGAGGAATCGTCACGCACCACTTCCAGTACCGCGACGAGGCCTACACCCGAGCCAAGCTCGAGCTCACCTGCGGCCCGGACTCGAACCGAACGGCGCTGCACGAAGCGACCGGCTTCGATGGATTCGTGCGACGTCGAGCGTCTCTCGATGCCGTCTACGCCGGTCGATGGGCTGACGTCGACACGATTCCCATTGTCGATCCGAACGCGGCTCGGCATCCAAAGCCGTGGACCGGTATGAATTCGGTGCGCCGTTGGTATCAGCTCGACGAACTGGCTGAAGCGCGCCGACGCTGGGCCGAATCCGCCAAGACGGAGCCAACAGTGTCGGCCCAGGAGCAATAGCAGTGGCTCGCACCAGGCTTGCTCGGAGAGCAGGCGGACCGATCACGAAACCCCCAGACTCATCGTTGAAACGCCCCGACGGCCCTTCTCGCTCCGAGGAGAACCCGACCCAGCCAGATGTGCTCTCCAGTTTCTCGCTCTGCGCGATCGTCAAGAGCTGGATGGACGAGGACGTCATAGAGGCCACGGTGCGCAATGCCATCAGCCAGGGTGCGGATGCCGTGTACCTGGTGGACAACGGCAGCACCGACGACACGGTTGCCATGGCCAAGGCGGCCGGCGCCATCGTGGCAGAGGTCTACGAGACAAAGGCGTTCGACGGCCGCCTGGCCCAAACACTCATGAACGCCGTGGTGGCGCACGAGTCGCTCCGCCATGAGAGCGAACACGTCTGGTGGCTCTACCTGGACAGCGACGAGTTCCCGGAGGGACCTCACGGCCTGTCGATCCGTGACTACCTGGCCACGCTGGACCGCCGGTTCCGAGTGGTCGGGGCGAAGTACCTGAATCACATGCCTGACGCGAAGCCGGAGTACCTGCCCGGGTACCACCCGATCGATTTCCAGCCCCTGTTCTATGAGTTCGAGCCGACGCGGAAACCGCCTTGCTCGCTCGGCCATTGGAAGCACTGCCTGCAGCGGATTGACCGCTCGGGCCATTTCGTGACGAGCAATCCCGGGGCCCATACGGCCAGCTGCTCCGACGTCTTGATCGAGCCCAGCCAAGGCATACTGACCCATCACTTCCAGTATCGGGACGAGGGCTTCACGCGCGCCAAGCTCGAACTCACCTGCGGACCGGGTGCGCAGCGCACGGAGCTGACCGAGTCCCGCGGCCATAGCCCCTTTGCCCGCCGGCTTCGATCGCTCGACGCGATCTACGCGGGCCGGTGGGAAGAGGTCGAAACGCCCGCGAACCGAGACCCGTCGGCGGTCCGTCACCCGAAGCGGTGGGCGGACTCGGACTCTGTACGCCGTTGGTATCCCGTAGCCGAGGTCGAGCGCGCCCGCTCCCAGTGGGCGGACACGGGAGCAGATCCGGCAAAGGCCAGGTAGCGACGCCGTGGCCCTCGCCAGAATCAAGACAAGGCTTCGTCCCCAAGCCCAAACTCAACCCCAACGCCCGAGGCCGCCCTTCGAAGCGCTGTATCCGCAACAGCATCGGCCCAACCCCCCCAGTCCCGAGACAGAGTCGTTCCAGCTGATGTTTGCCATCATCAAGAGCTGGATGGACGAGGACGTCATAGAGGCCACGGTGCGCAATGCCATCAGCCAGGGTGCGGATGCCGTGTACCTGGTGGACAATGGCAGCACCGACGACACGGTTGCCATCGCCAAGGCGGCCGGCGCCACCGTGGCGGAGGTGTACCACACCGACGCGTTCGACGGTCCCTTGGCGCATGCCGTCATGAACGGTGTGGTCGCCAGAGAATCGCTGCGCGCCGGTGCCGAACACATCTGGTGGCATTATCTGGACAGCGACGAGTTTGCCGAGTTTCCTGATGGGCTTACGGTCCGTGAGTACCTGGCCACATTGGACCGTCAGTTCCGCATTGTGGGCTCGACTTTTGTGAACCACGTGCCGAGCGCAGCCCCGCAATACCTGCCCGGCTTTCATCCCTTCGACTTCCAGCCGCTGGGCTACACGTTCACTCCATCGTGGAACCCCATATGCGGACTGGACCACTGGAAGCACCCGCTGCAGCGATTCGATCGCCACGGTCCGTTCGTGGTGTGCCAGAGGGGCTCACACGGCGCGTACTGCGCCCAATCTCTCGTCGAACCGAGCGTCGGCATCACGACTCACCACTTCCAATACCGCGACGAGACGACCACCAAGGCGAAATTGGAGTTCACTCGCGCCGAGCGCACTGGTCTCTATGGCTCGGACGGCCTCGACGGCTTCAGCCGACGGAGCCGCTCAGTCGACGCGGTCTACGCCCAACGGTGGGAGGAGGTGGAGACAGAAGCCCACCGCACGCTGGCGGACATCGGCGGGCCTCAGCCGTGGCCCCGGAGCGAGAACTCCCACCGCTGGTATTCGCCCGAGGATCTCGACACAGCCCGTGCTGCTTGGACCGCGAAGCAGGACGACACAGCTGTCAGCTCGAGCTGACAGCGCGCGGCTCGACAACGATGCCTCCGAGAAGACGGTACAGGTCGCCGAGTCGGTTCAG
Source organism: uncultured Acidimicrobiaceae bacterium (assembly GCA_963840435.1). Lineage (GTDB taxonomy): Bacteria > Actinomycetota > Acidimicrobiia > Acidimicrobiales > RAAP-2 > Bog-473. The sequence goes on from CAWIYY010000015.1 coordinate 22,540, forward strand.
GTCCTCCGGTCCACCGCCTGTTGGGCCCGTGGTGGTCGGCGGCGGTGGTGGGAGTGGCACGCGGGTCGTCGCCGGGATCCTCCAGAGCCTGGGCGTCTACATCGGAGCCGACATGAACCCAGCGCTCGACAACTGGTGGTTCACCATGCTCGGAAAATTTCCACGCTGGGACCTCGCTACAGCTCTGGAGCCCGACAGCCCAACGATGCAGTCATTTGGCCTGATCGAAAAGGCCATGACGGGGCGGTTACGCCCAAACCGGACCGAACGCCGGCAGATTCTTGATGTTCGTGACCGTTGCCTTGATCTGTTGCAGCGTGATCCGCTCCCCGACGACCATCCAGCTCAATGGCTCGAAAAGCGGACCCAATCCCTTTTCGAATCGCGCCGATTTGCCCCCACAGGGGCCGTGATGTGGGGTTGGAAGGAGCCCAATAGCCAGTTGTTCATTCCACACCTTCATCGCTATTTCGGCAACCGGCTGCGCTACATCCAGGTGATCCGCGACGGGCCGGCTATGGCCTACAGCAAGAACCAGGCCCAGGTGCGTCGCTGGGGACCCGAGTTCGGCGTCCACGTGCAAGGAGAGCGGGCAACCCCCAGGGAGTCGCTCGACTATTGGATTCGTTCCAACGAATCGGCGATTGTCCATGGGAAGGAACTGCCGCCGGGTCACTTCATGATCCTCAGTTACGACGAACTCTGTGCTGCTCCCCGAGCGGGCGTGGAGGAAGTCATTGCCTTCCTCGGACTGGACCCGCCCCAACAGGCCGTCGAGGAGGCGGCCTCTTTGCCTCGACTGCCGAAGCCGCGCGCGATTCCTCGCCAAGACCTCGAGCTCGAATTCGACGACGAACAACTCGCGCGCGTTCGCGCCCTCGGCTTCCCGACGGCCGGGTTCGAATCGCGCTGAGCGATCCGTTCGTCCATTCCCGGCCGGCGACGCAGCTCTCCTTGGTCACCACGACCCATGGCTATACTCCCTCGCCTGTGCTGATGCAGAAAACCCAGCGGGAGACGCGATGAGTCGCGCACAACGAGCTCTGCAGTACGCCCGGTATGGGAACCTTGCAACAGCACTCCACAACCATGCGACGAAGGGCAAAGGATCACGCCGGCTGCTGCCGCGGCCGATGCCGGGAACGGAAATCGGATACTCGGCCAGGCGGATCAACGCACTGCTGGCCGCAGCACCGGGGCCAGGCAGATACCTCGAGATCGGATTGGCGAGAGGTAACACCTTCCAGAACGTCCGTAGTGGCGTCCGTCAGGGCGTCGACCCTGCCCCCCGGTTCGACGCCACTCACCCACCCAAAGGAGCGAGCGTGCACGTCGGTACTTCCGACGAGTTTTTCGCGTCGCGTCCGGACCAGGACACGTACGACGTGGTCTTCCTCGACGGCCTGCACACGTTCCCGCAGACGTACCGAGACCTGATCAACGCCTTCCGGCTGTGCCGGCGCGGGGTGGTCGTCATCGATGACGTCATTCCTTGCGACGCCGCCTCCGCTCTCGCCGATCGCGCAGCCGCCAATGAATTGCATGGGCGATTGGGGCTCACCCGCAAGCCGAGCACCTGGCAGGGTGATGTGTACAAGGTCGTCTTGTGCGTCGCCCTGCAGCACCCGGAACTTGCGTACCGGACCATCGTCGGCTTGGGCAAAGAGCAGACCCTCGTGTGGCAGAAGGAGGCAATGCAGATACGGCCAGCCGACGACGAAGCCTGCAGTGCCATCGACGCGATGGACTACACCACCGTGTTCGGCGACGGGGTGGTGCCCGATTCCTTCCACCCCATGGCCGAGGCGCAGGCGCTGGATGAGGCCATCGAGGGGACCTGGAACTCCAAGTAAGTACGACGGGGCGGTTCGCCTGCGCCCGTACGTCTGAGGGTTAGGGCCTTGACCACCCCACGATCAGCGCCACGCTCGAGCGTGGGATCTCGTGGATACACCCATGCAGTGTGGCCCGTCTCAGGAGTCGAAGGAGTACCCGGCCAGCACCTGGCGCGCCTCGATCATCGCATCCACCGCGGCTCTCTGGGCGGCCGACCAGGAGATCGTGTCGCGCCCCCGCCGCCCGCCGCCGTCGATCAAGGCGGCGGCCGCCTCGGCGTAGCCCGGCGGCGTCTCCACTCCGATGAACGCGCAGACGTCGCGCAAACGGCGCTCCGGTTCGGCCGTGAAGTCCTCGTAGCGGAGCTCGTACAACTCTGCCGGGTCAAGACGCGCGCGGACGTCGTCAACTGCAACCCCGAGTTTCCGGTAGATCTCGATCCCTTCGTCGAGCGGGCTCGGCGTTGGTTTGCTGACGCGGGAGGCGATCATGTCGTAGGGATTGCGATTGATCTGCAGGACCCGTAGGGGAACTCGCACCGTCTTGCGGAACCGGTCGAGCAGCTCCGGGTTCTCGTGGATTCGGCGCGCCGGTCGGCCGGCGTGCTTGTCGCCAATCACCCGGAGGCGCTCGTACACACCTTGGGACGCGCCGGGCACTGCGTAGTCGAAACCGTTGAACTGTCGGCCTGCGGCGGCAAACAGCCGGTCACGCTCGAGGAGGATGGCGAAGAGCTGGCTTCGGGTCACACCCGGCTTCACGTAGCGGAAGAGATCGGACTCGTGGGCGATGACCATCTCGGGGTGGCCGTTGAGGAGCGAGCCGATCAGGGTGCTGCCCGAGCGCGGATAGCCAACGAGGAAGAAGACCTTCTCCACTTCTCTGAATTCCTTGCGGTGTCGAACCCCGTCCACGGCCGCCCGGGCCAGAAGGCGGGCAACGTCGGTCCGCGTCCTCGGCTTGGGCAACATGAAGACCCCCGGTTCGTAACCGGTTGGAGGCTGGTTCAGCGCGGGAGCAGCCTTCACGACGTGGGCGGCGGCGTCACCTTCGTCTGATCTTTCGCCCTCGTTTGCTCGTTCACCCGGCACAGCATCTCCCATCTGGACGAGCACGGCTTCCTTCGCCAACAAAGCTACGGCAGCGCTCGTCAGATGGTCAATCGAGTCCAAGGGAGCCGACGGTGGAGAACAGCCGAGGCAGACAATTCACTGAGATCGCAAAAACCAACAGTCGCCCAGCTGGTCTCGTGGGGTCCGACGGACCTGATGGTCCGCTCATCGGGAGAGTTCGTTACGCGACCGGATGTTGTGGATTCATGCGATACGCCAAGTGCGTAAGCGCCTTTGACGCCCGCATGGCACTCTTCATCACGAGCAGACGTCCTTTGGACGTCACCCCTTGATTTTCAAGCGACTCGAACGGTTGGTACCAATACGTACCACGGTCGCCACTGAACACTTCAGCTTCCTCAACGGTGTAGTAGTAGAGGGCAATTGATCGTCGTGGGTTGGCCGTTTCAGCGATCGTATCGACGCCATGGACCGATCGATTGTCCGTTGTGAAAATGACACACGTGCCATATTGCGGGGCCACCACGACACGTGGCGTGTCGTCGCCAAGAGCGAACAGGTCCAACTCGCCGCCGTCACCCGGCTTCCAATCGGGATTCAGAAACACGAGGACATTGACTCGACGGAAGAGCTTCAGAACCGGAGGGTAGTGAAAGTCCGTGTGGGGCACGAGCTTCCCACCGGGTGTCGTGCACTGGATGCCACCGCCTTCGAGGAACGGGTCGGGAAGCAGGTTCGGAATGCCCACAAGTTCTGACAACGCACGTAAGAATCGAGGCGCGGAGAGCTCGTAGATCATTTGTTGGAACAGTGGCGGGATCAGTTCGATCTCGTGACAAGAGCGTTTCCCGGGCTGGTGCTTTGCGGCAGATTCGGACTGAGCAGCCACATCAAACCACCCGTCCCATTCGAGATCGGGGAACGAGCTGAGCACCTGATCGACAGCGACCTCCAAGGTGTTCTCCAGAACGACGTGCGGGAACGGCTCAGCAAGCCGATACTGACTCGCTAGGGAAGACCCGGACTCTCCCACCAATCGATCGAAATCAAAGAGGGACATGTCTCGGATTTTGGCACAAGCTCGACGGGTCAACCACCACGTGGCATGGGCCGGCGTCTTCTTTCACTGTCACTCCACCCATTTTGGATGAAGGGGAGGAGCTGCCCTTCGGCGCCTTCGGATAGGCCACTTCTCCGACCTTCGTCGCGTTGGGAGCGCGATGTCGTGACGTCCTGACCGGCGAGGTCAGTCGAAGGTGTATCCGGCGAGTACCGGGCGTGCTTCGATGAGCTCGTTCACTTGTGCCAGCACGGGTGCACTCCAATCCTGGGAGTCCCGGGTGCGCCGCCCTTGCTTGACCAGTTGGGAACAAGCAGTGAGATAGTCCTCCGTCGCCTCGAGGCCGAGGAATCGGCAGATCTCGGTCAAGGAACCACGCGGGTCAGAAGTGAACGCTTCGAACCGCATATCGAGCAGCTCGTCGTGGGACAGGCGCTTCCGAATGTCATCGACCGCTCGCCCCAGCGCTTCGTATCGATCGGTCGCGTTCGGCAAACCCCTGAACCGAGCCATCGCGGCGATGTTGTCGTACGGATTCCGGACGATGTGGATCATCCGGAGAGGAACATCCACGGTTTGGCGCAGGCGATCGAGGAGGCCCGGTTCCCGATGAATCCGCATTGTGGAGACGCTCGCGCACTTGTCCCCGATGACGCGAAGGGTCTCGAACCGTCCCTGGTACTGGCCCGGAACGCTGTAGTCGAATCCGCTCCATCGTCGGCCGAGTTGGCCGAACTGCTCATCACGACGCAGCAGCATTGCGTAGAGCTGATTGCGACCGACGCCCCTCCGACCGACGTACCTCAAAACTTGCAACTCGTGCGCGGAGACGATCTCGGGGTGGGCGTTGAGGAGTGAGTTCACCAGCGTGTGGCCGCTCCGCGCGTACCCGATGAACAGTGAGAACCTCTCGACCTGGCGGAAGGCCTTCCGATTGCGTTCTGCGTCGACATACGCCTGCGCCACAAAACGAACGTACTGACTGCGCGTCGCCGGCAGTGGCGGCATGCGCTTGGTCGCATCGGACCGGGGCTCCTGGTTCGTCATCCAGCCGGCCACCTGGCGGCCACTTGGAGTTCAGGACCCATTGCGGCGCTGAGCGTAGCAAACGGTCGCGAACGCGAGCCCTGGCCCATCGCCGGTCTCGCCGCCTGCGTCAATCTCGGGTATGCGGAACGGAATCGCACTCCGGTGAAGACCCCCACGCGGGTGCTCACGAACGTGACCATGGTGGGCCACAGGTCGCAAGGTTGTGGCCGCCGCTGACTGGGAGAGATCGACGCTGGGGGACTCCTGAACATCGCAGCGCGTCCCTTGACTGCCCGAGCGGTGCGACCGGGTGACGCCAGGTAGGGGGTCGGTAGGGCGCTCGCTCTTCGCGGGCGAAAGACGTTCACCGAGACCGACGGCCTCAGCGCGGTCGGCTGGGTGCCCCGAGGGCCAGGAGGGCAGGCCACCTCGGCAAATGCCGAAGGAGGAGAACGGTCGCCCGGAAGATGGGGCTTCCGCCGTCGAATCGTCGAATTCGGGCGTATGGACGAGCCTGAGGACCGGGCGGGCCAGAGTAGGATGGTGAATCGTCGGCGTGTCGGCCCGGCGTTCGCAATCAGTCGTTGAGCCATGCCGGTGTGGTGGGTGCGCCGTACCGGCCCCACGAATGCCGGAGGCGCACATGGCAGACATCGAGATCGGGATCTTCAAGTCGGGGCGCCAGGCCTACGGGTTTGACGATATCGCCATCGTCCCCAGCCGGCGGACCCGCGACCCCGAAGACGTGGACATCTCCTGGGAGATCGACGCGTACAAGTTCGGTTTGCCGGTGCTGGGAGCAGCCATGGACGGGGTGATGAGTCCCTGCCACCGCCATTGAGCTGGGACGTCTGGGCGGCCTGGGCGTCCTCAACCTCGAGGGCCTATGGACCCGCTACGAGGACCCGACGGCCCTGTTCGACGAGATCCGCGAGCTCGACGACGAGAAGGCCACGGCCCGGATGCAGCAGATGTACCAGGAGCCGATCATCCCCGAGCTGGTCACGGCGCGGATCAAGCAGATGAAGGAGGCCGGGATCACCACGGCCGCCTCGGTCACGCCGCAGAGGACCGAATCCCTGGCCCAGGCTTGCCTGGCCGCCGAGCTGGACATCCTGGTCATCCAGGGCACCGTGGTTTCGGCCGAGCACGTGTCCAAGACGTCGGAGCCTCTGAACCTCAAGCGCTTCATCCGTGAGTTCGACCTTCCCGTCATTGTGGGCGGATGCGCCTCGTACCAGGCGGGACTTCACCTCATGCGCACCGGAGCCGTCGGCGTGCTCGTCGGCGTGGGTCCGGGCAACGCCTGCACCACCAGGGGCGTCCTCGGGCTCGGTGTGCCCCAGGCCACGGCCATTGCGGACGTGGCGGGAGCCCGCATGCGCCATCTCGACGAGACGGGCGTCTACGTGCACGTCATCGCCGACGGTGGCATGTCCAGGGGAGGCGACATCGCCAAGGCCATCGCCTGCGGCGCCGACGCCGTGATGCTGGGCTCGCCCCTTTCGTCCGCCTTCGAGGCACCGGCCCGGGGCTTCCACTGGGGCATGGCCACCTTCCATCCGACGCTGCCCCGGGGGGCCCGCGTGCGCACGTCGGTGCGAGGAAGTCTGCGCGAAATCCTGCTCGGCCCGGCCCACGAGAACGACGGCCGCATGAACCTGTTCGGCGCGCTGCGCACAGCCATGGCGACCTGCGGCTACGAGACGGTGAAGGAGTTCCAGAAGGCCGAGGTCATGGTGGCGCCTTCGTTGCAGACCGAGGGCAAGTTCTTCCAGCGCTCGCAGGGCGTAGGGATGGGCCACTGAGCCCGATGGGCTCGACCCGGTGAGTACGACCGACACCGACGCCGTCCTCGTCGTCGACTTCGGGGCCCAGTACGCCCGTCTGATCGCGCGGCGCGTGCGAGAGGCGCACGTCTACTCCGAGATCGTCCCGGCCAGCATCTCGGTCGAGGAGATCCGGGCCCGGGCACCCAAGGGCATCATCTTCAGCGGCGGGCCCAAGTCCGTCTACGAGACGCCGGCCCCCTCCATCGACCCCGCCGTCTACGAGCTCGGCATCCCCATCCTTGGGCTCTGTTACGGCGCCCAGCTGATGGCGCTGCAGTTGGGCGGCACGGTGACGCGTACCGGGCAGGGTGAGTACGGGCGCACAGAGCTGACCCAGGCCACGAAGTCACCGCTGTGCCCTGACTGGCCGGCGCACTCGACCGTGTGGATGAGCCACGGCGACGCCATCACGGCGGTGCCCGACGGATTCGTGGCCACGGCGACGACGCCGGGTGCGCCCGTGGCGGCCATGCACGACCCCGAGCGCCGGCTCTTCGGCCTCCAGTTCCACCCCGAGGTGGTGCACACCGACCGGGGTAGCGAGGTCTTCGACCACTTCCTCATTGACGTGTGCGGCTGCCTGCCGGCCTGGACGCACGTGTCGATCATCGAGCAGCAAGTGGCCGCGGTGCGGGCCCAGGTGGGGTCGGACCGGGTGCTCTGCGCGTTGAGCGGCGGGAGTGGACTCAGCCGTGGCGGCGGCGCTGGTGCACAAGGCGGTGGGCGACCAGCTGACGTGTGTCTTCGTCGACACCGGGCTCATGCGGGCGGGCGAGGCGGACCAGGTCGAGGACACGTTCAGGCGTCAGTTCAAGGTCGACCTGGTGCACGTGAAGGCGTCCGACCGTTACTTCACCGCGCTGGCCGGGGTGACCGACCCCGAACGCAAGCGCAAGATCATCGGTGAGCTCTTCATCCGCATCTTCGAGGAGGTGGCCCGCGACCTGGGTGCGGGCGGCGGTGCGAGCCCCGACGGTGCCACGGGGCACGGCGACGGGCCGCGCTTCCTGGTTCAAGGGACGCTCTACCCCGATGTCATTGAGTCGGGGAGCGGCAGCGCGGCCAACATCAAGTCGCACCACAACGTGGGCGGGCTGCCCGAGGACCTCTCCTTCGAGCTGGTCGAGCCCCTGCGGCTGCTCTTCAAGGACGAGGTGCGCGCCGTGGGTGAGGAGCTCGGCCTGCCCCACGAAATCGTGTGGCGCCAGCCCTTCCCCGGTCCGGGCCTCGGGGTTCGCATCATCGGCGAGGTCACGCCGGAGCGGGCCGAGATCCTGCGGAACGCCGACGCCGTCGTGGTCGAGGAGATCCGACGGGCCGGCCTCTACCGCGAGCTGTGGCAGAGCTTCGCCGTCATGCCGGCCGTGCGCACGGTCGGTGTGATGGGCGACGGTCGCACCTACGCCTATCCCATCGTGATCCGCGCCGTCACAAGCGACGACGCCATGACAGCGGACTGGGCCCGCCTGCCCTACGACCTGGTCGAGCGCATCGCCTCGCGCATCATCAACGAGGTGGAGGGCGTGAACCGGGTGGCACTCGACGTCACGTCGAAGCCGCCCGGGACCATTGAGTGGGAGTGAGCGCAGCGCAGGCTTCGAGCGCGGGCGGTGGCGGGACCCAGCAGCTGTTCGACACCTCGGACGAGGGCTTCGGAGCAGCGGCAGCTGCGGCCGACGTCGGGGAGGGGGCGGGCCAGGGGACCGAGGACTCCGCCAGGACGTCGGTCGATGCCGGCGCGGCTGCGGTCGAAGGGGCTGACGACGGCAGGCGCCGGCGCCAGCGCTCGGCCACTAAGCAGGGGGCATTTGCCGGGAACCCGGCCGTGCTGGTCGACGACCTGACGCTGCCCCAGCGGGCCGCGGTGGAGCACCGGGGCGGGCCACTACTGATCGTGGCCGGGGCCGGCTCGGGCAAGACCCGGGTGCTGACCCGGCGCATTGCCCACCTGATGGCCACGGGCGACGCACCGCCCTGGGGCATCCTGGCCATCACCTTCACAAACAAGGCAGCCGACGAGATGCGGCGCCGGGTGGCCGAGCTGGTGGGACCGGCGGCCGACAAGATGTGGGTCTCGACCTTCCACTCGGCCTGCTTGCGCATCCTGCGCACCAACGCCGACCGCCTCGGCTACCGGAGCACGTTCACCGTGTACGACGACACCGACTCGCGCCGGCTGGTCGAGATGATCACGGCCGAGCTGGGATACGACCAGAAGCGGCTGCCGTCGCGGGCCGTGCAGGGTGTCATCAGCCAGGCCAAGTCGGAGCTGATCGACTTCGAGGCCTTCCGGGAAGAGGCGCGCAGCGGGCCCGACCCCTTCCGCAAGCGCATCGCCGAGATCTATGCGCAGTACCAGGACCGCCTGCACGCGGCCAACGCGCTCGACTTCGACGACCTCTTGATGGTGACGGCCAACCTGCTCCAGGCCTTCGACGACGTCCGCGCCGCCTACCAGGAGCGCTTCCGCCACATCCTGGTGGACGAATTCCAGGACACCAACCACGCCCAGAACCAGATCGTCAAGCTGCTTGGCGAAGCGCACGGCAACGTGTGCGTGGTGGGCGACTCCGACCAGTCCGTCTACCGCTGGCGCGGGGCGGACATCCGCAACATCTTGGAGTTCGAGCGGGCCTTCCCGAACGTGACGACGATTTTGCTGGAGCAGAACTTCCGCTCCACCCAGACGATCCTCGACGCCGCCAACTCGGTGATCGCCAACAACATCGGCCGCCAGCCCAAAGAGCTCTTCACCGTGGGCGACACGGGCGACCCGATCAAGCGCTACCGGGCCGAGGACGAGCGCGATGAGGCCTCGTGGGTGTCGGGCGAGATCCTGCGCCTGCACGCGTCGGAGGGCCTGACGTGGGGCGACATGGCCGTCTTCTACCGGACCAACGCCCAGTCGCTCCCACTCGAGACCTCCATGAAGTTCAGCGGCATCCCCTACAAGGTGGTGGGCGGGGCCAAGTTCTACGACCGCAAGGAGATCAAGGACATCCTGGCCTACGTGCGCGTCCTGGCCAACCCTGACGACGAGGTGTCCGCCCGGCGCATCGTGAACGTGCCCAAGCGGGGTATCGGCGACACCTCAGTGGCCCGCATGGCGGCCTGGGCCCGGACCGAAGGGCTCACCTTCAGCGCGGCGATCGACCGGGCCGAGGAGGCCGGGCTCAACGGCAAGGCGCTGCGGGGGGCCGAGGCGCTGGCCAAGACCCTGGCCGAACTGCGCCCGCTGGTCCAGACGGTCAATCCAGCCGACTTCGTCCAGCTCGTGGCTGACCGCACCGGCTATCTGGCCGAGCTGGTGGCGGAGCACACCCACGAGGCGGACGGCCGGATCGAGAACCTGGCCGAGCTGGCGACGCAGGCCGGCGACTTCGACGACGTGCAGGGTTTCCTCGAAACGGTGGCCCTCGTGGCCGACTCGGACGAACTCGACTCCGACGGCACCCGGGTGTCGCTCATGACGCTGCACACGGCCAAGGGTTTGGAGTACCCGGCCGTCTTCGTGGTGGGGCTGGAGGAGGGGATCTTCCCCCATTTCCGCTCGCTGTCGGAGCCGAGCGAGCTCGAGGAGGAGCGCCGGCTCTTCTACGTGGGTATCACCCGGGCCCGCCAGCACCTGGCCATTTCGCATGCCTGGTCGCGCACCACCTGGGGGCGCACCCAGCCGGCCATGCCGAGCCGCTTCGTCACCGAGGTGCCGCAGCACCTGGTCGACGACGTGGGGCTGGGCTCGCCCCGCCGCGGCACCGGCTACGACGACGACCACCTCGAGGGGGCGACCTTCTCACCGGCCATCCCGTTGTCCGACCGCCGGCGGGTGGCGTCGAGCACGGGCGGGCCCTCGGGCTCACCCCGCTCGGCCCCCCGGGGCAGTACGGGTGCCGAGGACCTGGGACTGGTGCGGGGCGAGGAGGTGGTGCACGACCACTGGGGCCGGGGCCTCGTGGTGGCGACCAAGGGGGAGGGGGCCAGGGCCCAGGCCACCGTTGACTTCGACACGGTGGGGAAGAAGAACCTGCTCCTCTCGGCCACCCCGTTGCGACGAGTCTGACCGGAGTCTCAGCCTCGTCTGCGCACATCGTCCACTCTCTGCCGACCTGCGGGACGTGATCAATCGCCGATCAACTCCGGTGTACAAGCTCTCGTGGAAAGTTGCGCCTTCCGAGGCGGCTCGCTACCTCATCGGAGACATCGCAACCTCACATCAATCGAAGCTAGCCGTCAGAACGTAATCAATCGAAGCGGCCTCGACGAATCGCGACAACTGGTCCGGAATCCTGATGACGTCTCGGGTGAAGGTTGTTGGAAAAGGCGTCAGAACAGCGCGTCGCCAAGCCGGGAATTACTCGCCCGTGGACGGGTCGATCACGGCCGACACCATGCTGATCCGGTTCGCCGGGAAGCCGCCGCACCGTGCGTGCTCTTCGATGATGTCCTTGTCCGGCGCCACGTACACGCAGTACATCTTCTCGTCGGTCACGTAGCTGGTCAGCCAGACGATTTCGGGTCCGAGTTCGGCCAGAACCTGGTTCGACTTCTTGCTGGCGGCGGCCAGATCTTCGCCGGACATGTCTCCCAGTCCCGCTATCTCTCTCTCGATCACGTATTTCGGCATCACTCGCTCCCGTCCCATACTAAGAGTATCGATTGTTCGATACTCTTAGTATGGTAGTATCAATACCATGAGTATGGATGTCAAGGGGGGTAGCGAACCAACCACCTCCGGGCTCGAGCGGCGGGCCGCGCAAGGTGCGGCGACCAGGGCCTCGCTGCTCCAGGCCGCGGGCGAGCTCTTCGGGTCCGAAGGGTTCGCCGATACGTCGCTCGACGATGTGGTGGCCAGGGCCCAGGTCACCAAGGGGGCGCTGTACCACCACTTCGGCAGCAAGGAAGGGCTCTTCGCTGCCGTCTACGAGCAGCTGCAGCGTGACGTGTCGGATCGAGTCGTCGAGGAGTTCCTCCTGCCCGATCCCTGGGAGGCATTGGTGGTGGGGTGCAATCTCTGGATCGACGCCCACGTGGACCTGGCGGTGCAGCGGATCGTCCTGCGCGACGCCCGGGCCGTTCTCGGATGGCAGGTGGTCCGGGAGGTCGAGAACAGGTTCGGGGTCGTCCCGCTCCGGGCCGTTCTCCGGCGCGCCCGGCGAGTCGGCATGATCGCCCCCGTCCCACTTCGGCCGCTCGCCCTGATCATCATGGGTGGCCTGACCGAAGCATGTTTCTACGTGGCCGACGCCGACGATCCCGTGGCCGCACGCGAGGAGGTTCGGTCCCTGGTCCAGACCCTGCTCGAGGGGGTCACGGTCGCCGGGCCGGGTCGTCCGCCCACCACGACAGTCGACTGACCTCCCGAGCCTCGGCCGGTCTGGCGTCCGGACCAGGCCGTCCGTATCCTTGAGCCGTCATGAAGCGTCCCTACAGAGTGGTCGTGGCCAAGCCCGGACTCGACGGCCATGACCGGGGCGCCAAGGTGATCGCCCGTGCTCTGCGCGACAGCGGTTTCGAGGTGGTCTACACCGGGTTGCATCAGACCCCCGAGCAGGTGGTCCAAGCTGTCGTCCAAGAGGATGCGGACGCCGTTGGGCTCTCGCTGCTCTCCGGTGCCCACCTCACGCTGGTGCCCAAGGTCATGAAGTTGCTGGGCGAGAGCGGCCGTGGCGACGTGCTCGTGATCGTGGGGGGCATTATTCCCGAGGCCGACATCCCGACCCTCAAGGAAGAGGGGGTGGCCGCGGTCTTCACTCCCGGCGCACCGCTGGACTCAATCGGCTCCTGGTTGGCCGACGCGCTCGACGGGCGCGAGGAGGCCCTCCAGGCCTGACTGACGACCGGCGGGCCACGGCCCCGCCGAGACCTTCTCACGACATGGCATTGAGGCGACCCGGTCGCGACACCGAACCACCAACGCAACGAAGGAGACAGCACCCACAGTGGATCTTTACGAGTACCAGGGCAAGCAGTACTTCGCCCGCTTCGGCATCCCGGTCTCGCCTGGCGGCGTGGCGGACACCGTCGACGAGGCGGTCGAGCAGGCCGAAGCCGCCGGCTACCCCGTGGTGGTCAAGGCCCAGGTCAAGGTCGGTGGGCGCGGCAAGGCCGGCGGCGTGAAGCTGGCGGCCGATGCCGACGAGGTTCGCCTCCACGCCGGCAACATCCTCGGGCTCGACATCAAGGGACATGTGGTCAGGCGCATCTGGGTCGAGCACGCGTCGGACATCTCCAAGGAGTACTACGCCAGCTTCACTCTGGACCGCCCCGCCAAGCTCCACCTCGGGATGCTGAGTGCGGAGGGCGGAGTGGAAATCGAGGAGGTGGCGGAGACCAACCCCGACGCCATCGCTCGTATCCACGTCGATCCGGTGCTGGGACTGACCGAGGAGGCGGCCCGCGAGTGGGTCGACCGGGCCGAGCTTGATCCCGAGGCGCGCCAGCAAGCGGCGACGCTCCTGGTCCGGCTCTATCACTGCTACGTCGAGGGTGACTGCGACCTGGCCGAGATCAACCCACTGATCCTCACGCCCGAGGGCAAGGTGCACGCGCTCGATGCCAAGGTGACGCTCGACGAGAACGCGACCTTCCGCCATCCCGAGTGGGAGGAGTACGAAGACGACTCCGACATTGATCCACGCGAGAAGATGGCCAAGGAGAAGGGTCTCAACTACATCGGTCTCTCCGGCAGCGTGGGCATCATCGCCAACGGCGCCGGTCTGGCCATGTCGACCCTCGACGTCGTCACCCAGGTCGGTGGTACGGCGGCCAACTTCCTCGACATCGGGGGCGGCGCCAACGCCGACGTGATGGCGGCCGCGCTCGAGGTCATCAACGCCGACCCGGCCGTCAAGGCGATCTTCGTCAACATCTTCGGGGGCATCACCCGGGTGGACGAGGTGGCCAAGGGCATCATCGAGGCCATGGGCCGGGTCAAACTGGGCTCACCCGTCGTCATGCGGCTCGACGGCACCAACGCCAAGGAGGGTCGGGCCCTCCTGTCTGACCACCTGTCTGCCACGCTGATCGCCGAGCCCACGATGCTCGACGCCGCCCGCCGGGCCGTAGCCCTGGCCAATGCCTGAGCCGACCGACCCTTCGAGCGAGAGGACCGAAACAACGTGAGCATCTTCGTCGACGAGACGACCAAAGTCGTGATCCAGGGCATCAGCCCGACCAGCCAGGGCCTGTACCACGGGAAGCGCAACAAGGCCTACGGCACTCAGATCGTGGGGGGCACCAACCCCAAGCGCGGGGGCGAGGAGATCGAGGGCATCGCCGTGTTCGCCTCGGTGGCCGAAGCAGTCAAGGAGACCGGTGCCACGGCCTCCTTCATCTCTGTCCCGCCCCGCGGGGCGTCCGAGGCGATCCTGGAGGCGGCCGAGGCAGGCATCTCGTTCATCGTGTGCATCACGGAGGGCATCCCGGCCCAGGACGAGGCGCTGGCCTACAACCGTCTGGTCGAGGAGTATCCCGACACCCGACTGCTCGGCCCGAACTGCCCGGGCATCATCAGTCCCGGAAAGTGCAACATCGGGATCACCTCGGGCGACATCGCCCTGCCCGGTGGTCCGGTCGGCATCGTCTCGCGCTCGGGTACGTTGACCTACCAGGCCCTGCACGAGCTCTCGCAGCAGGGCATCGGCCAAACCACGTGTGTCGGCATCGGCGGCGATCCGGTCCCCGGAACGAACTTCATCGACTGTCTGCGCGCCTTCGAGGAAGACCCCGACACCAAGGCGATCATGATGATCGGCGAGATCGGCGGTTCCGAGGAGGAGCGGGCGGCTGAGTTCATCAAGGAGCACGTCACCAAGCCGGTCGCCGCCTACATCGCCGGTGTCACCGCTCCGCCCGGGCGCAAAATGGGTCACGCCGGCGCCATCATCTCCGGTTCCTCGGGCACGGCCCAGGCGAAGATGGACGCTCTCTCGGCGGCCGGCGTGCAGGTGGCCCAGAACCCGACGGAGTGTGGGGAGAAGATGGTGGCCATCGTGCGGGGACTGCCCTGAGGCGGCAAGCCGACCTCGCTGAACCCGATACCGACGCCCGGGCTCGTTAGCGTCTGTCTATGCCCACCGAGAGTGACGCCGGTCCCCAGGTGCGTGGCATCCGTGGCCTGGTTGCCGGACGACGGAGCGAGCCGGCGACAAGCCCGATCCGTTTGGCGGACCTCACCCCAGCGGAGCGACGCCGGTCCATTGCATTCTGCGGCATCACTCTTGTCTTCTCGTGGGTCTTCATCTTCGGCGCGTATTTCCTGTTGCCAATCGGGCGGGAGTCAAGCGTCAGGGCTGGAGTCCGGCTTGGCGCTGACATCGCGTTGGTCGGTGCCGTCCTGTTCTGGCAGACCCGTCGCATCGCCCGGGCCATGCTCCCCGAGCTCAGGGCCATCGAAGCGCTCGGGATTGTGATCGGCGTGTTCCTGGTGGCCTTCTCGTCGATCTATCTCTCGATGTCACACGAGGCCGGGATGACCTTCACGCGCAACCTCGATCACGTGCAGGCGCTCTACTTCACCGTGACCATTTTCTCGACCGTCGGATTCGGCGACATCACGCCGCGCACGGACCCAGCCCGTCTCGTCGTCTCCGCACAAATGCTCTTCGACTTGGTCCTCATTGGCGCGGTCGTTCGGCTGCTGTTCAACGCCGCCCGCAATCGAGTCGGACCTGTCGCGGACTCGTCGCAGCGCGCATCTCGGGTGTAACAACTCGCTGGTTGCAAAACCCCTCTCTCTCATTGGGGCATCGAGCAGACGGCCGGATCCGTGCCAGATCGATCCTCGTTAGTATCGGTTCCCGTGGGGACAACAGCACAAAAGCCATGTGTGGCCGTGATCGGAATGCACCGCAGCGGAACGTCTGCCACGGCCGGCCTTCTGGTGAATCTGGGTCTCTCCGGTCCGACCGCGGATGACCTCGTACCAGAGAGCGATTTCAACGAGCGGGGTCACTGGGAGAGCCGAGAACGTGCAACGTGAAACTCTTGCGCGGTCGCGGCACCTTCGGCTTCGGGCCTCCTGAGCCCCAGTCGTCCTTTGCGACATTGACAAATATGACGACATACGAACCATTGCAGCCGAGTGGTATGCGGCCTCCTTCTCTGGCACGCCCTTGGTCATGAAGGATCCGCGGATGTGTCTGACGCTGCCCTTTTGGAGGGACGACCGCTTCAACGACGACACTCTCAAACGCGTGCGCAGCCCTATCGTCTGTCCTCGGACACTCTGGGATGATTTGCGTCAGATTCCCCATGCTGGTCGCGGATGATGAACGCAGTTCACACGTGTGGGCACGGTGATGTAGAGGATTGATAGATTCTCCATAATGGCTGTGTCGCTGACAGAAGTCGCCAATGACGAAGCAACCGACAAAGGAACGCGAGGTCTGTCGGCGCGACGCGGCCACAACTATACGGACATTTATGAGTGTTATTTGGCGAGTCTGCGCAACAAGCCGCTCACGCTCTTAGAAATAGGGTTGGGCGTTAAGGGTCCTGTTCCTAACAATGTCTGGTTGGGGGGCCGAAACACAGAGGGTGGCGCGTCTATGCGAATGTGGTATCGGTACTTGCCGAACGCACGGATATTTGGAATCGACATCAATCCTGCAGAGTTCTTGGACAACGAAAGAATCCGTACCGGTGTTGTCGATCAGGGTGACCCATCGCAATTGCGTTCGTTTTTGCGTGAACATGACATCCAGGCCGTGGACGTGATCATCGATGACGGAAGCCACTTGCCGCACCATCAACAAATCTCGCTGAGCACTCTTTTTCCGGTTTTGTCCTCCGGGGGGCTCTACTTCATCGAGGATCTCATGGCGAACGGGCTTGGCGACGCACGAAGCGGCCCCAACGGATGCGACGTCTTGAATACCAGAACTGTACTTAGGCAATTCAGTGAGACGGGAGTGTTCCCAGAGCCCAATGCGTTTGCTGATGGGCCAGGTCTTGCTCACGAGGTGTCCACTATTTCGTTTCACTGTCCTGGAATTATGACCAATCAGCTTGCCATGAAGCCAGTGAGTCGTGCCAAGCTGGCAGCGAAGATACTTCGCGGAGAACGAGGGATCCCTTTCGATGTTCAATACAGGGCTCCGGGCCGAGAGAAACTTGGCGTCCTGACCAAAGTGTGATTGCGTTCAGTCGTGGGCCGATCACGCAGCGGTGCTCGTTGGCACGATGGCGGAGGATTCGTTCACGATGTTGGCTTCACGTGAGTCCCTTCACGGTGCGGCGTGGACGTGAAAACTCCCGCGCGTCCGATCAACATCGGGATCGATTTCCGGATTTGGTTGCTCTCCAATGGGGTTTGACAAGACGCTCAATTCGGTTCCTAGAAGCCCCAGCGTGGGTGAATCGGCGCTCGTGTCTCGCGCCTGGAGCACGATCTTGCGCACGGTCGCCGGATACCCCCTACGCGTGTCGCGGCCGAGCCCGATGAAATGAGTAAATCCTCATCTGGGACGCGTAGCACTCTCGTTCGGCCTACCCCCTCGGAGAGATGGCCATGGCGAGTCCGCTGCAGTCAGGAGGCAGGCGTCCGAGACGGTGCGAACGGTCCTTGCACTCGCGTCGGAGACGCCTTCGAGTTCGCCTGAACCGTCGGCGAAGGTCGCGGGAAACCCGAATCCGCAACTGGTTCACGAGCGCCGAGGTGTCGAGTCGGTTCTTTACGTTCTTGTTGAACAGAAACAACTCCGACGAGACGTAGAACTCATCTAGATCATCAACGACCTCAAAGTATTGGCCGACGTCTATCGATTCGTAACGTCCGAGAAGGAGGCATGAGACCTCTGAATCGACCGCCTTGTGGAATACGTAGCTGATGCCAGTTGAAGTGAGATATTCCTGGATGATCGTCAGTGCCTTCCAAACGAGCGTGCTGTCGTGAAACGCGACGATCGCATCGTCTTTTGCAAGCCGGATTCCGTAAACGAAATCCCTGAAGCAAGCCCAATCGGTGTGCTCGCCGTCGATGAAGAGGAAGTCATACTTCGCATCGCCATCTGCATAGCCTGAAATCGACCCGTCGAACACCTTGAGCTTCTCTACCGACAATCCGTGGTCCTCCAGCGTCGAAATCATTGTCTCGTGGGTGATATGGGAATAGTCGAAGCTCCTTCCCCTCTCGTCTGGCTGGACCCTGCCGCGGTCGTCGATTGAGAGAATCGCTGTGCATTTTGGATCACGCAGAAACGGAGTTAACGAACCTCCGAGATACGATCCAATCTCAAGATAGGAGTAGCTCGGGTTGACTTGTAGAATCTCCCTCAGATTGAGTAACACTTGCTTGTCGTGAGTGGAGGTTTGCGAGAGGATCGGGAATTCTGCCCGAATGGTCTCTGTGTGTTCGGCAGACTCGTTCATAGTTCGCTCCGGCGCGATGGAACCCTTCTTCCTATTTGGATTGCGGCCTCGTGTACCGCAATTTACCCAGAGAGATGACCGGTCTGCAGAACCAGCCGCTTATGGCAATCAGACCACGAGACCCTGAGCTAATCGGAATCTTGAGCCGATTTTCATTTCACTACGAAGTTGTGACGTCAAGGACCGCTGGTAGAGCGCATGTGTTCCGTGGGCACCTACTGGGCATGGGGTGGACCAGCTCAGTACGATCCGGGTCGTGATCTTCGGGATCGGGCTCAACAAAACGGGCACGACGACGCTGGGCGACGCGGGAGAGATCCTGGGTTTCAAAAGGCTCGGATGGGTGCGCCTACGCGATGGCCACGAGGACGGACACCGCCAGCCGTTCGGGTCGGATGGGCTGACGCGCGACTGGCTGGAGGGAAGGACGGACCACCTCATCGAGGTCGCATCCGGCTTCGATCTAGTCGAAGATCTGCCCTGGCCCCTTGTCTACCGCGAAATGGCGCAGGCTTTCCCTGACGCTCGGTTCGTGCTCACCCGACGCACTTCACCGGAAACCTGGCTAGCCAGCATTGTCAAGCACCAGATAGGCGCCACCGGCGTGAAGTGGGGCAAAATAATAACGAGCATCTATGGGTCCCCCAGCGCAGCGAAGGACCCCGAGCTGTATGTGGAGCGGTACAACTCCCACCTGAATGAGGTCCGCGCCTTCTTCGCCGGCAGCGACCGCCTACTCGAGGTCTGCTGGGAGGAAGGGGACGGATGGCCGCAGCTCTGCGGCTTCCTAGGCGTCCCAGCCCCCGACGTTCCCTTTCCGCCTCCAACGCGGCCGGGTCGAAGCCGCCACGACAGCGGCGGCCGTGGGTGGTGCGAAAAGCGCGGAAGCTGCGGTGGAGCCTTAGGGCCAAGGTGAACCGGCTGAAGCGGTGATTTAGGCGGGGGTTCGGACCAGAGGGGGCGAAGTCGGGACGTACGGGCGGATCGACGAGAGTGGCCTTCTTGCCAGTGGCCCGCTCCGTCTCGAGTTCCGGGCGGAGCGCTCGCTAGATTTGTCGGCGTGCGCCTGGCCGTCCTCGTTTCGGGCTCCGGGTCCATCCTGGGGGCCATGCTCGACAACAGCCTCCCCGTCACCACGGTGCTCGCCGATCGGAGCTGCGCCGCACTGCAGAGAGCCGAAGAGCGAGGCGCCGCCCCCGAGCTGGTCGACCGGGCTCTCTTCGGCGGTTTCGGGCCCGGGTTCGATCGCGTCGGCTACACCGCCACCGTGGCCGCCACGTTGGTCGCCCACCAGGTCGATCTGGTCGCCATGGCCGGGTTCGGCACCGTCCTGGCGGAACCGATCCACCGAGCCTTTCCGGGCCGGATCCTCAACACGCACCCCGCCCTCCTCCCGGCCTTCCCGGGCTGGCATGCCGTCCGCGACGCCCTGGCGGCCGGCGCCACCGAGACCGGCTGCACCGTGCACCTCGCCACCCTCGAAATGGACGCGGGCCCAATCCTGGCCCAGCAGGCCGTCCCGGTGCACCCTGGCGATACCGAAGAAATGCTGCACGAGCGGATCAAGATCGTCGAACGCTCGCTCTACCCTGCCACGGTGGCTTGGGCGCTGCGGGAGATCGAGGAAGGTCGCGAGATTGATCCGAGTGACTCGTCGACCGCCCTGCGCCTCGCTGACCGGTGAGCGGCGAGGCACTGCGCCCGCCCACTCGCCGCTCCATGCGGGCCAGAAAAGCGACCGTGCAGACCTGGCGCATGGCCACCGCCGACCTGCGCGCCAGGCCGAGGATCGTGATCATCGGCGCTCAGCGGAGTGGGACCACCTCGCTGCACTCCTGGCTGTGCTCTCACCCCGACGTAGCGCCATTGATGGTCAAGGAGGTCCACTACTTCGACGGCGCCTACGAGCGGTCGGAGCGGTGGTACCGATCCCGCTTTCCCATCAGCCCACCCTGGCGCGTCCATGTCGAGGCCTCCCCGTACATGCTCTTCCACCCGCTGGCCGCGGGCCGGGCCGGCCGGGACCTCCCTGAGTCCACCCGGTTCGTGGTGCTGCTGCGCGAGCCGGCGGACCGGGCCCTCTCGCACTACCAGTTCGAGCGACGGCAGGGTCGGGAGAGCGAGACCTTCGCCCGCGCCCTCGAACTCGAGCAATCCCGCCTCGAAGGAACCGAGGAGGCAGTAGTCCGGGGCGAGCGCAGCCGACCGCACCGCTGGTATTCCTACCGGTCGCGCGGACGCTACGCCGGGCAGCTCGCCCGCTGGTTCGACGCCGTCGACCGCGAGCGGATCCTCATCATGGAGAGCGAGCGGATCTTCGAGGATCCTTCGGCGACCGGCCAACTCCTGGGCTGGCTCGGACTCTCGCCTGTTGAAGCTCCCTTCCCCACCCTCAACGCCACCTCCGAGCCCAGCACCGCCGATGCCGAGGTGCGCGATCGCCTCCGCACCGAATTCGAGGCTGACAACGAGGCGGTGTTCGCACTGCTGGGTCGACGCCTCTGGACCCGACCGGCGACCTGAGCGCTCCGGGCCGACGTGATTCTGCGTCCGCCCAGTCTCACTAAATTGGCCGGGTGCGTCTGGCGGTCCTCGTGTCGGGCTCGGGGACGATCCTGCGGGCTATGTTCGACGCTGGCCTTCCGATCACGGTGGTCGTGTCGGATCGCCCCTGCGCCGCCCTGGAGATCGCCCGCGAAAAGGGCTCCGACGCGGAATTGGTCGACCGGGCCGAGTTCGGCGGCTTCGGTTCGGATTTCGATCGGGACGGTTTCACGACCGCCGTGACCAAGACACTGCTGGAGTCTCAGGCCGACCTGGTGGCCATGGCGGGCTTCGGCACCGTCCTGACCGCGCCGGTGCACGAGGCCTTTCCCGGCCGGATCCTCAACACCCACCCCTCCCTCCTTCCAGCGTTTCCCGGTTGGCATGCCGTGCGCGATGCCCTGGCCGCCGGCGTCAGTGAGACGGGCTGCACCGTCCACCTGGCCACCCTCGAGATGGACGAGGGACCGATCCTGGCCCAGCAGGCGGTGAGGCTGGTACCCGGCGACACGGAGGAATCGCTGCATGAAGCGATCAAGGTCGCGGAGCGCACGCTCTATCCCGAGACCATCGCCTGGGCGTTGGGCGAGCTGCGGGCCGGACGGGCCATCGAGGCCCGACACGACCCGGTCCGGCCCCCCGCCGAGCGTGGCGTGCGCGGCGCAGCGCGGCTGAGCAACCCGGCTCGCCGCGGTCGGTCGGCCCACGACCATGCCTGGCGCTTGGCCACGGCCGACCTGCGGCCCTTGCCCGACATCATGATCGTCGGCACGCAGCGGGCGGGGACCACCTCGCTGCGCCGGTGGCTGCGTGAGCACCCGGCCGCCACCTACGAGGGCGGCGAGGTGCACTTCTTCGACCACAACTATGCCTTTGGCCGGCGCTGGTACCACGCGCAATTTCCGACCTTCCTGCAACCAGGGCGGCGCATCGAGTCTTCGCCCTATCTGCTCTTTCATCCCCTCGCTCCGGCCCGGGCCGCCGCCATGATGCCCGAGCGCACCCGTTTCGTCGTGCTGCTCCGCGAGCCGGCCGAACGCGCCATGTCGCACTATCGCCTGGAACGCTCCCTCGGCCGCGAATCCATGTCCTTCGCCCGTGCTCTGGCCGCGGAGGATGACCGGCTCGCCGGAGAGACGGAGAAGGTGCTCCGAGGCGAGCGGAGCCGGTCGCACCAGTGGTTCTCCTACCGCGCCCGGGGCCGCTACGCGGAGCAAGTGGCGCGCTGGTGGGGCGCTGTCGGGCCCGAACGGGTCAAGGTCGTCGAGAGCGAACGCCTCTATGTCGACCCGGCGGTCGGGGTCGATCTGCTCGAGTGGCTGGGTCTTCCCGCTGCTGTGGAGCCGTTCCCCAACGTCAACGCCTCCCCTGACCCCCGATCCGAGGACAGGGAGGTGCTGGCGGATTTGAGGGACCAATTCGAGCCGGACAACGAAGCCCTCTTCGAGCTTCTCGGGCGCCGCCTCTGGCGGCGCTGAGCAGGCCCGGCGCGTTGGGGCCAGCAGCCTCCCGGGGTGCGGAGAGCCACTAGATTGAGGGGCGCGGCAGCCTCGATCCGGGTGCGGGTCGGTTAGCCCAGCCAGGCGTAGTCGGGCGTTGCAACTGGGCGCCGCCGCGGTCGCCGAAGCGAAAAGGAGCTGACGAGGACATGGTGTTGTGAGGGCGCTGCTTTCGGTCTACGACAAGGACGGCCTGGACGAGCTGGCTCGGGGACTCTCGGAACTGGGCTGGGAGCTGGTGGCCAGCGGGAACACGTCGGCCAAGCTGAGCGAGGCCGGCATCGCACACCGTGAGGTGGCCGAGGTGACTGGCTCGCCCGAGATGTTGGGCGGCCGGGTCAAGACCCTCCACCCCAAGATTCACGGCGGGATCCTCGCCGATCGGTCCAAGCCGGAGCACCTGGCCGACCTGGAGGCGAACGGCATCGACGGGATTGACCTGGTCGTGGTCAACCTCTATCCCTTCTCCTCGGACCCCTCCATCGAGCTCATCGATGTGGGCGGCCCGACCATGGTGCGAGCCGCAGCCAAGAACCACGAGCACGTGGGCGTGGTCACCTCGCCCTCCGACTATCCGGTCGTCCTGGAGGAGCTGCGTCGCTCCGGCAAGCTCAGCGCCGCCACCAGGCGCCGACTGGCTCGGGCCGCCTTCGCCCACACCGCCGCATACGACGCCGCCATCGTGGCGTGGCTCGACGGCGCCGGGCCCAGCCCCATCGGGCAACTCGAGGGCGCGACCGAGGCCGACGGGGAAGAAGCCGCGCTGGCGGCGGTCCTGCCCCGGACCTTGCACCTCACCCTCGAGCGAACCGAGGTCCTGCGTTACGGCGAGAACCCCCACCAGCGCGGCTCGCGCTATCGCACGGTCGGTGCCCGCAGCTGGTGGGACGACATGGTCCAGCACGGGGGCAGCCCGCTGTCGTACCTCAACCTCTTCGACGGCGATGCCGCATGGCGCCTGGTGCACGAGCTGGCCTCCGATTCGGGCGAGCGAGCCGTGGCCATCATCAAGCACGCCAACCCGTGCGGTGCCGCTGTGGCCGGCGACCTGGTCGCCGCCTACGAGCGGGCGCTCGAGTGCGACCCCCTGTCGGCCTTCGGCGGCGTCGTGGCCATCGGGGGTGACGTGACGGCCCGGGAGGCGGAGGCCATCGCGGCCGGCCCTCAGGCCGACGTGATCATCGCGGCGTCGTACACCTCCGAGGCCCTCGAAACCCTCATCGCCCGGCGCAAGGCGACGCGGCTCCTCTCGGGACCGGTGCCCGAGCAGGTGGTGCGACAGCTGCGGAGCCTGGGGTCGAGCGTGCTCGTCCAGGACGCCGACGCGTTCGTCTCGCCCCGCCGCGACTGGCAGACCGTGACCAAGCGCCAGCCCACAGAGGACGAGTGGCGCGACCTGGTGCTGGCCTGGCGCGTGTGCGGTCGTACGACCTCCAACGCCATTGCCGTTGTGACCAACGGACAGGCCGTGGGCGTCGGTGCCGGTCAGCAGTCCCGGGTGGTGGCGGCCGAGATCGCCGTGCAGAAGGCCGGTGAGCGGGCCAAGGGCGGTGCCGCCGCCAGCGACGCTTTCTTTCCCTTCCCCGACGGGCTGCTCGTCCTGGCCGACGCCGGCGTGACCTCGGTCGTGCAGCCCGGGGGGTCCGTCAAGGACGCCGAGGTCATCGCCGCGGCTGACGAGGCCGGTCTGGCCATGGTCACGACCGGCGAACGGCACTTCAAGCACTGATGAGCGCCATCCTTCTCGACGGCGAGCCGGTGGCCGCCCGTATACGCGCCGAGGTGGCCGACCGGGTGGCTGTCCTGGCCACCGAAGGCGTGCACGTGGGGCTGGGTACCATCCTCGTCGGCGATGACGCGCCGAGCGCCCGCTACGTGGCGATGAAGCACGAGGACTCGGTCAGCGTGGGCATCTACTCGGCTGGGGAGCACCTCTCCTCGAGCGCCACCCAGAACGAGGTGCTCGGTGCCATCGCGGCCATGAATGCCGATCCGAAGATCAGCGCATTCCTGGTGCAGCTGCCACTGCCCGACGGGCTCGACGAGGAGAGCGCCCTGCTCGCTGTCGACCCCGACAAGGACGTCGACGGGCTCCATCCGGTCAACCTGGGCCGCCTGGTGCTCGGGACACCGGGGCCCATGCCGTGCACCCCGTTCGGCATCGTCGAACTGCTCCACGCCTACGACGTTCCCGTCGAGGGCCGGCACGTCGTCATCATCGGCCGCGGCGTCACCATCGGGCGGCCTCTGGCGAACATGCTCACCTTGAAGCGTCCCGGGTTCAACGCCGCGGTGACAGTCGTGCACACCGGCGTGGAGCGGGACGACATGGCCGCCCTCACCCGCTCGGCCGACATCGTCGTTGCCGCCGCCGGCCGCCCCCACCTGCTGACGCCGGACATGGTGAAGCCCGGAGCGGCCGTGGTCTCGGCCGGCACCACCTTCGAAGGCCGGAAGTTGATACCCGACGCGCACCCGGATGTGGCCGAGGTTGCCGGGTTCATCACCCCACGGCTGGGCGGGGTGGGCCCGATGACGCGTGCCATGCTGTTGCGCAACGCGTTGCGAGCTGCCGAGCTGTCCGCTCGGTGACAACCCGGCCGGCGGAGGCCGGGGAAGGCAGGTATTGGTGAAGAACGGGGAGTACTCGGAGCGACCTTGGGGCAACTACACGGTGCTCGATGACGATGCTCACGACCACAAGGTCAAGAGGCTCGTCGTGCACCCGGGGAAGCGTCTCAGCTATCAACGCCACGCCCGCCGGGCGGAACACTGGTTCATCGTGTCCGGCACCGCCACGGTCACCCTCGACGGTGCGGTGACCGAGCTGCATCCGGGAGACTCCATCGACATACCCCAGGATGGTGCACACCGGATCGCCAATGAGGGTGACGCCGACGTCGTCCTCATCGAGGTGCAGCACGGCACGTACTTCGGCGAAGACGACATCGTCCGCCTCGAAGACGACTACGGCCGGGTGCCTTTGCCGTGACACGGATCACCGATCTCCTGGCAGCCGGGCCGACCTATTCCTTCGAGTTCTTCCCACCCAAGAACGACAAGGAGCTGGCCACGCTCGCCCGCACCATCGGTGAGCTCCAGCCGCTCGAACCCTCCTTCGTCTCGGTCACCTACCGGGGTGGAGCGGAGTCACGGCAGCGCACCTTCGACCTGGTTTCGGGCATGCTGCACACGACCAAGCTCAATCCCATGGCGCATCTCATCTGCGTGGCCCACACCCGCCTCGAGCTGGCCGACATTCTGGTCTCGCTGCGCAAGGCGGGGGTCGAGAACCTGATGGCCCTCGGCGGCGATCCGCCCGAGGATCCGACCGCGGGTCCCGGAGAACTGGCCTATGCCACGGAGTTGGTCGAACTGGCCCACGCCATCGGCGGCTTCTCGGTCGGCGTCGCGGCGCACCCGGCGGGCCATCCGCGCTCGCCGCACCTCGAGAGCGACCGGGACTACCTCGCCGCCAAGCTCGAACGAGCCGATTTCGGGGTGACCCAGTTCTTCTTCGAGGTGGGCGAATACGAGGGTCTTATCTCGGACCTCGAGGCGCGGGGGGTGGACAAGCCGGTGCTGCCGGGCATCCTGCCGGTCACCTCGCTGTCGACCATGGGCCGCCTGGGGGCAATGGGCGCGGGGGCGCCGTCGTGGATGGAGCAGCGGTTGCGCGCCGCCGACGAACGCGGTGGAGCTGATGCGGTGCGCAAGGAGGGGATCGAGCTGGCGACGGAGCTGTGCGCCGGTCTCATGGGCGTGGGCGTGCCGGGTCTGCACTTTTACACCTTCAATGCATCAAACGCGACGCGTGAGATCTATGCCGCACTGGGGCTGGTTCCGCCGGCGCCTTGATGTGAGCCCCCTCGTTGGGGGGAGAGGCCGTCGCCCGCCGTTCACTTCCGCGTCACTCGCCGGTCACGCATTGGTGTCCGCAGGGCAACACCGAAGCGACAGATGGGGGAAACCCTGGCGTCGATGCCAAAGAGGCCTACCCCGGCCCGAGTCCGTGTATTAGAACGCTGCATGACATTGGCGACTGACCCTTGCGCGTGCGAGAGCAAGGGTCAACTGACGCGGTGCTCGAGGGCGCCGGGGGATGGAGGAACCACACGTGAAGGTCTTTGGGAGAGCAACAGCGCGCAATCTCGGCGCGCTCGGCATGCTCGGCGCGCTGGTGGGAGGCTTGAGCTTCGCCGCCCCGAGTGTGTCTGGTGCGTCGAGTGGAGGGACCCTGCTCGTCTCGACAACGGGTTCCAACGTCGGCTCGTGCCGGGTGAACGCCTGCCGGACAATCGGCTACGCCGTGTCGCAGGCCACCACAGGCTCGACGATCAGCGTCTCTGCAGGCACGTACGCTGAGCAACTGGTCATCACCAACCAGACTCTTTCGATCAAGGGCACCGGTGGGACGGTCACGATTCAGCCCACGGCACTGCCGACCTCCGACACCAACAGCGACACCGGTTTGCCGGCCTATCCGATCGTCGACGTGGTGGGCGGCAGCGTGAACCTGAAGAACCTCACCATTGACGGCTCGGTCGCCTCCAGTCAGTTCACCAGCTGCAGTGACGATTTCGACGGCGTCTATTACCACAACGCCGGCGGCCTCATGTCGGGCGACACCGTGGAGAACATCTCCCTGCCCACCACACCGACCAACTTGGACGGGTGTCAGGACGGCAACGACGTCCTGGTGCGCTCCGACACCGGGAGGTTCGCGAGCGTGACGGTCCAGGGCGGCACCAAGCTGGAGTCGTACCAGAAGAACGGCATCTTCTGCATGGACGCCGGCACCACCTGCAAAGTGGATGACACGACGATCACGGGAGTCGGGCCCGACCCCTTCCAGGCGGGCAATGGATTCTCCGCCGTCGACGCCAGCTCCATCACGGCCACTGGAAACGCCATCTCAGGCGACTCCTACGCTGGAGCGGGAGGCCCGGGAAACCAGTCCGAAGCCATGTATTTCGGTGACATCGGCACCCTGAGCGTCACCGACAACGTCGTGTCGCAGAGCGACATCGGCATCTACCTCACCGACGATGGCAGCGGTCCTCGGCCGGGCACGTGGACGGTGAGCGGCAACACGGTCAGCGGCGCCACGGACAACATCGCCGGCGGGGAGGCGAACTACGGCGACGGGATCCAGGTGGACAGCTCGTCCAATGCGATCACCATCACCAACAACACGGTCAGCGGGAGCGCCGAGAACGGGATCTCGCTGCTTAGTGCCGGTTTCGACCGGGTGGCGAACAACCACCTGTCTCACAACGCGGACAACGGGATCTACCTCGGGTCTCCGGGATCGACCTCTTCGGCCGCGACGACCGGCGCCACCGTCTTCGACAACACGCTGAAGAAGAACGGTAACGACGGGATCCTGACTGACACCGGATCGAGTTCCAACTCGTTGAGCGGGAACAGCGCCACCAAGAACATCAACGGCTTCGACTACCAGGACCTCGGGACTGGCAACACGTGGTCCAGCAACACCTGCACTCCGGCCCACGACTCGAGCCCGGCCGGGCTCTGCTAGCCGAGACAGAGAGAACGGGAACGTCGTAGGGAGCAAGGCCTCCTGCGAAGGCCCCGGTGGCGCGAAGAAGAACCGCGCTGCCGGGGCCTTGCCCGTTTCGACGGGAGTGAGGTCCCGAAGCTGGACCAGGGCAGGTTGGTGGAGGAATAGGGTTCTTCTCCGTGTCGGACGCCGCCCTTTCTCTCGATGCACTGGCTGTCACTGCGGTGGTCCTCACCCACCGCAGGCCGCGACTTGCAGGTGACGTCGTCCGGAGCCTGCTCCATGACGAGGGTTTCTCCCCCGGACGGATCGTGGTTGTGGTCAATGGCAGTGGTGGGCTCGACGACCCTGCCCTCGAAGCCTCGGTGCAGATGGTCTGGCTGGAGGAGAACTTCGGGCCGGCGGCTGGGTTCGGAGCGGGCATCCTGCACGCCTTTGCCGATCCGGGCACCCGCTGGGCCTACCTCTGTGAGGATGACATCGGCCTTTTTGGACTGCCCACCCCTCGGGTCGCCGAGCTCGTGCGCCGCGTGGAAAGCGACCCCGCCCTCGTTGATACGGGCGCGGTAGTGGCCTATGGGCGGCGGTTCGTGGGCCGAGGTCATTCGGAGAACGTTGTTCCGGGCGCCGGTGATCCGGAGCTCGTCCCGGTGGATGTGGCGGCCTGGGGGGCCACCCTGCTCAGCCGTCGGGTGCTCGAGCGAGGCGTGCTCCCCGACACTGAGTGGTATTTCGGCTACGAGGATTTCGATTTCTTCTGCCGGGTCAGGGCCTGCGGTCTCCCGGTCCTTGTGGACTCGCACTCGGCACGCGTGGCCGCCGAAGTACAGACAAACGAGGGGCGCAATGAGGCGATGGCCGGCGCCCGCCCGAAGGACTCGGAGGAGCCGTGGCGGGCGTACTACGTTGCCCGGAACTTCTTCCATCTCTCCCGTGCGCATGGCTCGCGCTCATGGACGGCGTGGCACTTCGCGTACTCGGCGCGTCGCATCCAGTTGGCGTCGAGCGCCGAGGAACGGATGGCAACGGTCCTCGGGCTGCTTGACGGGATGAGAGGCCGGCTGGGAGCCCATCCGCGCTTTCAGCGCAAGACGGGCGAGTTCGAACAACCCGGGTGATTTCTCCGGCGTGACGCCGCGTCGGTCGCCCGATCTTTCGTCAGGAGATCATTGTCGGCGGGAGGACTTCGACAGCTGATCCTTCTGCATATTCGTCATCACCAGTCCCAACACCGGTGGTCGGCGTTGTGTCAGCAGCCTTTGTGTCCGAAGGCCGTCCTGCACCGTGGTGTGCCAGCTCTCGCAGACCACGACGACGAGGTCGACCACGGGCAAGAGTGCGGCTCCATCCTGTGTCGAGAGGAGCGGCGCTTCGATCAAGAGCACGTCGACCACGTCGCGAGCCGCCTCAATGAGACTTCCCGCCTTGAGCGCGAGGCGGGCCGGATTGGAGAACACCGACCCCAAGGCGAGGCTCGACACACCCGGAATCTGGGAGGGTCGGGCGTTGGCCACCAATTCTGCGGCATCGGTATCGGGCATTTCGCCTTCCCAGCCCCGGAACCCCTTGCCGTCACCCTCGAACTCGGTTCGCATACCGCCGGTCGTGGCTACCAGCACCCGGTCACCGGCCTCGGCGAACACCGTTGCCAGATTGACGACGGCGAGCGACCGCGACGGTTCGTCATTGGGAGAGGTGATCAGGATGGCGAAGCGGTGGCGACGCGGGGTGACGAGGTCAGTGCCCGCCCTGGGTACCGGGTACCGCCCCTCGGTGACTGGACCCTCGTCGGGGCCGCCTGCCATGGCCGCTCCGGTGGGCGCAGAGACCAAGGGCCGCGCCGGGGCCAGTTCGGCCGGCTCGAGTCCAACTCCGCCCCGTTTGACCCACGTGACAGAGGGGGCCGTGAGAATGGCGACGTACAGCTTGCGGTATGCCTCGGATATCGGCGAATACGGGTCCACCACGATGTCGACGACCGGGATCACCGAGGTCGAATTCGGCCCAGCGGGGATCTCGGAGACGACGGGGAGACGGAAGACCTCCTCGGCCCGCTTGGTGGTCCGGATACGCCGATCGAGGCCGTCGAGCAGCCAGGTGGCCAGGATCCCGAGAATGAGGCCGACGAGGAAACCGATCCCGAGCCGCACCGAGTGCCGGGCCAGCAGTGACGGCTTCGAGTTGAGCATTGACGCGCTCTTGGCGGGAGTGATGACTCTGAAGCCGGACTGCGGGGTGCCCTGGGCTAGGAGGAGCTGCTGTCTGGCCTGCGCGTGAGCGAGCTCGTTGATGAGGACATTTTTCTCAGCCTTGACCGTCGCCGAGACCCCCGGAGTGGTTGTCGTCGTCAGACCGGGAACCAGTGTCGTGGGCGCTCCTGGGACAGTCGTGGCAGCGACCAGCCCTAACCCGGGAAGTGTCGACGGTGTCCCGGCGACGGGCCGGAACGAGGTGAGCTGCGCAGATCGGCCGGGAACCGCCAGGGAGGACTTGGCGGTCGTACTGGTTGTCGTCGGGGCGGTGGTAACAGGAGGCCGGATCACGGTTCGCCGAACCTTGTGCCGCCTGACGGTCGGTGTGGTGGTCGCCGGCTTGATCGTGGTCGGCGTCACCGGCTTCTTCGGAAGCGCGTTGATCGCGTTCTCCAGGTTGGTGATGTACAGCTGGTTGATGAACTCCGCGTTCTTGGTCGAATTCGAGAACTGGAGCTGGGAGTAGCTGTCGAGAGCGGTCACGAAGGCGTTTGTCATGCTGACCGCTTTGGCTTTGGTCGGCTGGAGGACCCCGACCTGGAGGATGGCCGAACCGCCCTTCTTCGCACCGCCGCCCGCTCCAGCCTGCTTGGCCGCGGCTTTGGCCTCCTTGCTGATCTGGGCTTTGCCGATCACCACCTCGCTCTGGAGCTTCTTCGTGACCGGTACTCCGTCGGCCGTCGCTGCCGCGTCGACCACCGCCGGCTCGTGAGCGTAGAACTCGAGCTGCTTCACTCCGAGCTTGGCTCCCAGGTTGTTCCCCTTGGCGGGTGGGTTGAGCCCCACCTCCGCACTGGCCAGCCAGGTGGGCGTGGGGAACGTGGAGGACGTGTGCACCGGGATGAGGACCGCAACTACCATGCACACGAGCACGAAGGGGATGAGCACCGGCCAGCGACGGATCGGCGCTCGCAAATAGGAAATCGGCTCCAACGCTCAGCCTCCGGAAACGGGGTGTGACCGGAGCCACCCCTTGAGTTTGTCGCCCCTCATGGATGCGAAGAGCACGGCTGCGGATACTAATCGCCGGAATTCCTAGAGAGAATTCGCCCCTGCGCAGCTGAATCGGGTCGAGTAAGCTCTCGAGCAGCTGCGGTTGGCAACTGCGGTGCATGGCGATGCAATCAGGTGGCGCTCAGCTCGGCTGTGGCGAAAGAGGGCAAATACGCGGCGTTCTCGTTTCGATAGCGCGCGGTCGTGACGACTTTGTGATTCGGGTGAAATCCATGCGTTTTGTGTGGGTGCAGGAGGTGCTTGTTGTGCAAACCGGCCGTGAACACGGCGAAACCGCAAAGTTAATCTTTGATGTCCTGCACATTTCTCCTGCATAGGTACTTCAATGACACTTGACCGTGCCTGCTACTTCAATGCAATGTGAAAGCGCGTGCGGACCAAATCAGAGGGGGTGGAGGAGGTGCGGGGTGACGTACAAGCACCGGCTGGTTTCCGACTCGAAGACGAACCGCGCGTCCAGGCCCAGCCCCACCAGGGGTTTTGATGGCTGACAGGAGCGAGAGGCCCGCGTCGGGCACCGTGCGCATCAGTCTTCTGGCCACAAAGGTCCGGTCGAGGATGGTGTTCTTCTTCATGGACGCAGCGGTCGTGGTGGCCGCTTTCGGTATCGCCGAGGTTGTGTCACTGCGAGATCGAGCTCCTGCGGACTACTGGCCCAAGTTCCTGTTATTCCTCTTAATTACATTGTTCGTGCAATTGGGTGCCAATCGAGTGTTCGGTTTGTACGGAAGGATCTGGCGTCACGCCGGCATCGAGGAGGCCCGCAACATCGCCATGGCCTGCCTGGTAACCCTGGCCATCCTGCTTGCCCTCTATCCCATCGGATTCGAGATGCACCTGACCCGGGTGCCCCTGCAGGTGATCCCACTTGGTTGTGCTCTCACCCTCCTCGGGATCGGGCTCCTTCGGTTCCACTCACGTCTGCTCGGCTGGCAGCGAGCCAACCGGGGCATGGGGATCCGAGTGGCCGTGGTCGGCAGCAAGGATGCGGGAGCCGCCGTCATCCGAGGCATGCTGCGCAACCCTGGCGCCGGCATGTTCCCCGTCGCGGTCATCGACGACGACGAGCGCACGCACGGGCTGTCGCTCATGGGGGTGCCGGTCGTCGGATCTATCGACGATCTGCCCGCGGCGATCGAGAAGTTGCAGATCCAGCAGGTGCTCCTGGCCATTCCCAATCCCTCGACGGCGACCGTCGAGCGCTGCGTCCGGGCCAGTGAGGACGCGGAGATCGTGATGAAGATCGTGCCGGACTTGTCCGACATCGTCAGCTCCCTCTCCGGCTCCATTTCCGAGCCCTCGGTCTCCATCCGATCGGCTCGCGAACCGCGGATCGAGGATCTCCTTGGTCGCCGTGAGGTGGTCACCGATTTGGCGACGGTGAGGAACGCGCTTGACGGTCGGCGGGTTCTGGTCACTGGGGCAGGAGGCTCAATCGGATCCGAGATCTGCCGACAGGTGTCAGGCTTCGGGCCTGACGTGCTGGTGATGCTCGACCACGACGAGACCCACCTGCACGAAGCGTCGGCGACCACCTCGGCAAGTTGCAAGGTGGAGCAGGTCCTGATCGACGTGTCCAACCGCGAAGCGGTGATGGACGCGTTCATCCGCTGGCAGCCCGATGTCGTCTTCCACGCGGCCGCCCACAAGCACGTCCCCATCCTCGAGACGCACGTCGTCGAGGCGGTCACCACCAACGTGTTGGGAACACGAAATGTGCTCGATGCCGCCACTGAAGTTGGGACGGAGCGATTCGTCTTCGTGTCGACGGACAAGGCTGTCCGCCCGTCGAGCGTGATGGGTGCCACAAAACGGGTGGGAGAGCGTCTGCTGCTCGACCGTGCTCCGGATGGCGCCGCCTTCTGTGCGGTCCGCTTCGGCAATGTCCTCGGCAGTCGGGGCAGCGTCATCCCCACCTTCCAGCGCCAGATCGCTGCCGGTGGTCCCGTGACAGTGACCGACCCTCACATGACCCGGTACTTCATGAGTGTGGAGGAAGCCGTGCAGCTCGTCCTCCAGTCATCCGTGCTGGCCGAGGGGGGCGATATCTACATGCTCGAGATGGGTGAACCTGTCTCCATCCTCGATCTGGCGCATCGGATGATCCGACTTTCCGGGCTCCAGCCCGGGCTCGACATCCGCATCCGGATCACCGGACCTCGAATCGGAGAGAAGCTTCACGAGCAGCTGCACAGCTCGAGCGAGGATCTCTCACCGACGTTGCATCCCTCCATCCTGCGCCTTCTCTCGCCAGAGATCGACACGTCGGAGGGACTCAACGAGGGAGTGTCGGAACTGGGACTTGCTGCGGCAGATCGGAACGAGGTTCGAGCCCGGCGGATTCTCTTCGACATGGTGTCCGAGCACACCGCCGACGAGCGCCTCGAACTGAACGACGTCAGGGGGCGGGAGCCGATCGCGTTCGCGGTCGATAATGAAATCTCGGCGTGACGCTCACGGAGATCCTTGTCGGGATCGCGGGCCACGGGCTTAATCCGTCACTCCGCCCACTGCTCGAGCAGCCGCTCGACGCAGAATCCTGGCAGGCCTTCGTCACCAAGCTTGATCAGCTGATGCTGTCGACCTTCGCCCTTGCGGCTTGCGAACAGGGAACCCTGGCCGTCACAGAGCCGCAGCTCGAGGACCTGAGGACTCGCACGACCCAGGCCACAGAGCGTTGCCAGAGGGCGGCGGGCAGTCTGGAGGCGGTTGTCACAACTCTCGACCAGTACGGCCTGGACGCCTGCGTGCTGCACGGCGCGGCCACCTCGGGACTCGACTATCCCGACAGCCACCTCCGGCTCTACGAATCCGTGCACGTCTTGGTCGACCACGAACATCACGACGAGGCCGTTGACGTTCTCCGTACTGCCGGGGTGATCCGGCCCCCCAGCGTCCACGCGCGGGCCCGGCGCCGCCGAGACGTCTGGCATCGGACGACCAGCGGGGTGGAAGTCGGTCTCTACCGGGCGATCACGCCAGGCCGGTTCGGTGGGGCGATTGAGTCCAAGGACCTGCTGGCGAACCGGGTCTGGTTCACCCCGAGGACCGCTCCGGACGGAGCCGCCCTCAGCGCATTGGGCACCGAGGAGCGGATGATCGCTGCCTGTATCCATGCGCGCTTCGACCGCTCGATCTCCAACCTTCTGGTCCAGCGCGACGTCGTGCAACTGGTCTTGCGCGACGATCTCTCTATGCGCCGGGTGGAGCACCTGCGCAACGAGTGGCGGGTTGAGGCCATTCTGGCCGACGCCGTACGCCGGGCCTGGGAGACCTTTTCCGTGCCCGATGTGGTGCCGATCTCCGCCTGGAGCGGTTTTTACCAGCCGTACCGGCGGGACCAGCGCAAGCTCGAGGCCCATCCGCTCCCGGCAACGCATCGCCGCGAGGCCAACCTTGACTACAGCTCCGCCGAGGCTGCGCCTCAGCGGTTCGAGCCCTGAAGGACACAGGGCTGATGTCAAACGGACTTCCCTTCCGGGGCGGACACAGAGGAAGCGGCGAGCGCCCACGCAAGGTGGTGATCCTCGGCCAGGGTTACGTAGGTCTGCCTGTGGCCATGCGATCGGTCGAGGTCGGCCACGATGTCGTCGGTTTCGATCTCGACGAGGCAAGGGTCAAGGCCCTGTCCGACGGTGAGTCGTTCGTGACCGATGTCTCCTCGGAGGAAGTAGCAGACGCGCTGGCGACCGGCCGTTATCGGGCGACGAGCGACGAGAACGAGCTCAGCGGCTTCGACGTGGCGGTGATCGATGTCCCGACCCCCCTGCGTGAGGGCGTACCCGACCTCTCGCACGTCGAGGCGGCCAGCCGGATGCTCGGACGGCATCTCCGGGTTGGCTCGGTCGTGATCCTCGAGTCAACGACGTATCCCGGAACCACCGAAGAGCTCGTTCGACCGATCCTCGAGTCCGCGTCCGGCTTGATCGCCGGTACCGACTTCCATCTCGGCTACAGCCCGGAGCGGATCGACCCGGGGAATGAGACCTGGACCTTCATCAACACGCCGAAGGTCGTCTCGGGGGTGAGCACGGCCTCGCTTGCCGCGGTCGGCGGCTTCTTTGACTCGCTCGTCGAGACGACCGTGCCGGTGGCGGGGACCCGCGAGGCCGAAATGACGAAGCTGCTCGAGAACACCTTCCGGCACGTCAACATCGCGCTCGTGAACGAGTTGGCGGTCTACGCCAGCGATCTCGGGATCGATGTGTGGGCCGCATTGGATGCCGCGGCCACCAAGCCCTTCGGTTTTCTCTCGTTCAAGCCCGGGCCGGGTGTCGGAGGGCATTGCCTGCCGATCGACCCGAGCTATCTGTCGTGGCGGGTCCGGCGCTCGCTCGGACAGACGTTCCGTTTCGTCGAGCTCGCGAACGACGTGAACGAGCACATGCCGGACTACGTCGTCAAGCGATTAGCCGAAGGTCTGAACCGGGCGCGCAAACCCCTCAACGGCAGTCGGGTGCTGGTGCTCGGGTTCGCCTACAAGCGGAACACCGGAGACGCCCGCGAGAGCCCGGGCCGGACGATTGTGCAGTTGCTCCGCCGCACCGGCGCTGTCGTCCGGGTGGCCGATCCTCACGTCGGCGGACTGGGACTGCTGGAGGACGAGCTCGAGGACGGGACGCCAGCCGCACTCGTGACGCTCAACGATGCCGAGGTTGATGCAGCGGACGCTGTCGTCCTCGTGACGGACCACGATGTCTTCGATCTCGACCGGGTGGCCGCCCGGGCCGCTTACGTGCTCGATACTCGGGGCCGGATCTCCGGTCCGAACGTGGAGCGGCTCTAGGTGGACGTACTCGTCACGGGCGGCGCGGGCTTCATCGGCTCGCACGTCTGCCGATCCCTCCGTGGAAGCGGCCTGGCTGGGCGCCTCCTCGTGCTCGACGACTTCTCGACCGGGCTCGAATCCAATTTCCGCGGGATCGAGGGTGTCGAGATCCACCGGGGAAGCGTGCTCGACGAGGCGCTGGTGGCCAGCCTGGTGGGCGAGGTAGGGGCGATTGTGCACCTTGCTGCGGTGCCCGCGGTGGCGCGGTCCCTGCAGAATCCACGAGGCAGTCACGATGCCAACGCCACGGGAACTGTCGTGGTCCTCGAAGCCGCTCGGCATCATTCGCGCTACGTGATCGTCGCCTCATCCTCGTCTGTGTACGGGCGGAAGGTGTCCCTTCCAACGTCAGAAGACCATCCGACCAGGCCGGCCAGCCCCTATGCCGCGAGCAAGCTCGCCGCCGAGTCCTACACGATGTCCTATGCCCGCTCGTTCGGGACAAAGGTCCTCGCCCTGAGGTTCTTCAATGTCTTCGGGCCCTTCCAGCGGGCTGATCACGCCTACGCCGCCGTGATTCCCGCCTTTGTCGCAGCGGCGCTCGAGGGCAGACCGCTCTCGGTCCACGGCGACGGGACCCAGACCCGAGACTTCACCTATGTTGGTGATGTGATGGCGGTGATCACTGATGCCCTGTGCCGGGAGGTGACCACCGATTCACCCGTCAATCTGGCCTTCAGTACCAACACATCCCTACTCACGCTCATCGACGAGCTCGAGGCGCTCCTCGACCGTCCACTCGAGCGCGAGCACGGCCCGTCACGAGGCGGCGACGTCCACGACTCCCAGGCCGATTGCTCCAGGCTCCAGGCGCTCTTCCCGTCGGTGCACGCGACGCCGCTCCGTGACGGACTGCGCTCGACCGTTGACTGGTTCCGCCAGATCGATGGTGACGCCGCAAACGCCACGGCGGCGCGGACGTGACTCCATCCGTCATCCTGATTCGCCGGCAATGATCTACGTCGCCACCGTCCACTGGAACGACCCGAAGTGGATCGCGCCGCAGCGAAGAGCACTCGCTGCGCAGATGCAGGAGCCATTTCGCGTGTTCGCCAACCTGCAAGGCATCGAACCCGCCTACGACAGGTACTTCGATTCGGTTACCCGGGGCGAGGGGAACCACCCGCAAAAGTTGAACGATCTGGCGGACGCCATCACGAATGAAGCCCAACCCGAGGATCTCATTCTGTTCCTCGACGGAGACGCCTTTCCGGTTCGAGGGCTCGATTCCTGGCTGCGCGAGCTCTTGCGCGAGCATCGCCTGGCTGCAGTTCGGCGCGACGAGAACGCTGGCGACATTCAGCCGCATCCGTGTTTCTGCGTGACCTCAGTCGGGTTCTGGAACGAGATCGGCGGGGACTGGCGCCATGGTTCATGGATCACCGCCGAAGGCGCGACCGCGTCGGATGTTGGCGGCACCCTGCTGTCAACCTTGAAGGCGCGGTCGATCCCCTGGCGTCCCATCCTGCGCTCCAACGCGGTCAATCTCCATCCGGTCTTCTACGGCCTCTACGAGGGTCACATCTATCACCACGGATCGGGTTTCCGACCGGCCATTTCTCGAGCCGACGAGACAAACGTGCCGGTGGCCCAAAACAAGGACTACCTGTTCTGGCGCACACGGGCGCACGCCAGATCGCTCCGCGAAATCCGGCCGCGGCATGCCCGGCACTTGTTCCTCATGGCCCGTGACGGCGTGCGGGCTCGAAAGCTCAATGCCTACATACGTAAAGAGGGGAGGCGGTCGAACGAGATCTACGACCAGCTGTGTTCCGACCCCGATTTCTTCCGACAGTTCGAGCAGGCCGACACCAGCTCGCTGGTGGCCGGAGGCTGAACCCACCCGACCGGGGGTCAGTCCTCGAGGCCGTGCAAGGAGAAACCGAGCGCACGCACCTTGGCCAGTCGTTCGTCGCCGAACTCGTTGCGCATCTGCTCGAGAGTGAACTCCAGCGGGAGCGGGGGGTTCGGGAAGGCCATCAACTCCTCCATCGTGTCCTCCGGCGCCTCGATCCCGAGAAACTCGACCAATCGGCGGACTTCCTCGCGAGGAGAGCGGCACAGATCGCCATGGTTCACCAGAAGAAACGTCCCCTCAGGCATGGCTCGCCCCCGTTCGATCGCCAGACTGTTCGAGGCAATCCAGTAGTCCAGCGACCGTACCGGGTTGGCCGACGAACCTCCCTCGATCCCGAACTGAGATCCCCAACGTGCGACCTGGACCTGGTTGGGGCTGTGCGCCATATAGATCCCGTGGCGGATCACGTGGACGTAGCGCAGCCGGTCCCCGAAGTAGCTGCGAAAATGAGGGAGAAAGACGTGGCTGTTTGGCTCCTTCCACCCCCAGAGCGGTGAGTCCTCTCGGACCTGTTCGCGCGAGTGAGCCAGCGTTTCTACTCTGTCTTCCAGCCACGCGTCGGAGCGGTCGTCCGACAGGTCACCCCGCCTTGCAAAGGCCGAGCAGCGGTGGACCACGGCGGATATGGTCCGCCGATCTTCTCTCGTAGGCACCAGCAGACCGGTCATTGCCTTCTCGAGTATCGCCAGCGAGTGCCGGATCGGCGTGGCGTCGGGGCCCTCGGGATCAGGATCCCATCTGGGGAGCTTGCAGAGCAGGGTGAACCATTTGTTGTCCCCGGCTTTGTTCAGATCCGAACCGGTGTACACCTGCAGGCGTCGCATGATCTCGACAACCACTCGCGTGCCGCTGCCTCCAACGCCGCCAATGACGACGGGGCCTTGCTGTGGCTCGAACCGCGGGGCTGGCTGCGGCCGGCTGAAAACTGGGGTCACGGAACGCCGACTAGTCCTGAGGTCTGGCGGAGCCGGCCCCCTGGTGAGCCGAGTCCGCCGGACTCGTCGGATACCAGCGCCGCGTCGATGCGTGGTCAGCCCAGGGAATCGGATGCCGGCTCGAATCGGCCCGGCGATTCGGGAGGGTAATCACCTCGTCCCAACGCTGCGTGTAGACGGCGTCGAGAGATTGGCTCCGGCGGGCGAAGCTGTGCCAGCCTGCCGACTGGTGCATTCCATCGCGCTCTGAGCGTTCGACCAGTTCGAGCTTGGTCCGGGTGAACGCCTCCTCCCGATACTGGAAGTGGTGGATATTGATCCCTCTCGAGGGTTCGATGAGACGCTCCGACGCGTACGCCGTGTGTGCTCCGTCATTGCTCAAGAGGAACTGGCCGTGCCGATCAAAGCGCTGCAGAGGATGCTTCCAATGCCCCAGTGAGCAGGGCGGGTTGTTGAGGGGTTCGAAGGTGTAATAGAGCGGTTGAAAGTCGAGCGGATGGAATCGAGGGACGTATTCCGGTTTGCGGTCGGGCAGGTGATTCAGGAACGTGGCCCCGACAAGGCGGAACCTGCGGTCCAAGCCTGCCAGGTAGTCCCTGACAGTCGTGCCACTCGGACCCTCGGGAAACTCATCGCTGTCGAGCAACATCCACCACACGTGGTCGGCCCCGGAACGCAGTGACTCCCGGGCGACAACCGCATTCACCAGAGGCTGCACCAACCGTCCGTCGAAGGCCTCCGTTTCGTAGACCTCGGCGATGGTGGCGCCCGCTGCTTCGGCGTTGGCGACGGTGGCATCGCTGCTCGCATTGTCGACCACGTACACGGCGTCGGCGCCTTGTGTCTGAGCATTGCGGACCGTCGCCTCGATGATGTCCTCGTCCATCCATGACTTGATCACTGCAAAAACGCGGAAGCCGTCGAGTGGAACCAGAGCCGCCGGGTTGTCCTCGTGCCCCAGGTGGCCTGGCCTGCCTGTCGTGCGCTTTCGGGCAGAGATCGCTCGGCGTGCAGTTGTCGAGAGAATCTGCAAACGCTCCAGTGCAGGCGGAGACCCGTTTGACGCCGCCGGTTCCGCAGTGTCGCCCTCGGAATCGGCCGACAGCGTCGGTCCACTCGAAGTCAAGCGCCAGACCGTCTTGGTGGCAGCGAACAGACGGGATCGCTTGATCCACTTCAGTTCGTTCTCGGCCGCGACCCGGGCGAAGACCACCATTTCACCGTCCGCCGAGAGCTGAATGAAGTCGTCCACCCAGGACGGTTCGTCGGGAACCGGGGGAGGAGTCCACCGGTTGTGACCACCACGCCGACGCACCAGCACTTCCGCAAACGCCCTCTGCTCGGCTACGAGCAGCGGTTCGGCCCCCTCGTCGGAGCGGTGGTGTCGCAGCTCCGGCTCGAAGGCATCCACCGCCTGATCAATGCGGTGGTGCGCCGAATGCGCCAGGTCCTGATCCGCCAGGAAGTCACACAACTCGCCGATGGAAGTGCCGGGATCTTGCAGGATGGACTGGTAGTCGGCCACGAAGACGGGGAGGCCTTCCACGGCCCTGATCGATTGCTGGACGTAGCGGCGCCACAGCGCCAGTCCGAACGAGATGGGGAAATCGTTGCGGTGCTCCAGCGACCGCGCGACCTCGAGCGGATCCCGAAGGACCAGGACCGCCACTGGGGGACGATCGAACACCTGGCGCCAGAGCGGCAGGACCAGACAGAGCCGCGGGTCCTTCAGCACCATGTGAGCCTCGGTGAATTCCCGCAACGAGAAATCACGCGCGCCGCTCTTGAGCTCTCCCAGCTCGGCGCTCTTGGAGTCCTCCCATCCGAGAGGTGGGCTCGGTGGCGATGACCAGGTGCCCCCGAGGTATCTGAGGATCCGGTCGTTATAGGTCACGAACCGCCGGCTTTCCCAGTATCCCCGCTCGTTGTAGGGGCCTGGCGTGATGAGGTCGGTCTCGTCGGGGAGGGCAAATCCGAGCCGAGCGACGGCATTGGCGACGGCCGACGTTCCGCTTCGGTGCATCCCGATGATGACGACGTGCTGTTGCTCCGACGGCTTCATCACGAGGTGTGGAGCAGCGTCTCGATGATGCGATCCTGATCCGTGGGTGACAGAGCTGATCCACTCGGCAGGCAGAGGCCGTCGGCGAAGATGCCCTCGGCGACCGCGCCGCCCAGGACCGTTGCTCCCTTGTAGAGCGGCTGCAGGTGGAGCGGTTTCCAGACCGGCCGGGATTCGACGTCGATCTGCTCGAGGGCCAATCGGATCTGTTCGCGATCGGCGCCGAAGCGTTCTGGGTCAATGCGGATGCAGGTCATCCAGTAGTTGGGCACGACCTCGGGGCGAAAGGGCATCATCGCAATGCCGTCGACCTCGTCGAACGCGGCGCGGTAGCGCTCACGTATGGCTTTTCGTTGTTCGATGCGCCGGTCGAGTCCTCTCAGCTGGCCACGACCCAGTGCCGCGAGCAGGTTGCTCAAGCGGTAGTTGTAGCCCAGGTCGAGGTGCTCGTAGTGGGCGACAGGTTGTCGGGCCTGGGTGGAGAGGTAGCGGGCCCGTTGGACCAACTGTGGCGAGTTCGACGCCAGCATCCCGCCGCCACTGGTCGTGATGATCTTGTTGCCGTTGAACGAGAAGGTGGCGCAGGCGCCGAACCCTCCCGCCGGACGGCCACGGTAGGAGGCGCCCAGCCCTTCAGCGGCGTCTTCGACAAGTGGGATCTCGAGGTCCTCACAGGCAGCGGTCAGCACGTCGTAGTCCGGGCAGCCGCCGAGAAGGTCGACAGAGATCACTGCCGCCGGCCGCCGGCCCAGGCGGGCCCGTTCATAGAGATCGGCCGCCAAGAGGTTGGCGTCGACGTTCCAGTCGGCCGGGTCCGAGTCGACAAAGACGGGTTCTGCCCCGACATAGCAGGCCGCATTGGCCGTCGCCACGAACGTCAGGGTGGGCACGATCACCTGGTCGCCAGGTTGCACGCCGACCAGGAGGAGGGCCAAATGGAGTGCAGCGGTGCCACTCGAGAGGGCCGCCGCATCGGTCACACCGACCCGATCGGCCAACTCCCGCTCGAACGCGTCGACATGGGGTCCCAGCGGTGCGATCCAATTCGAGTCGAAAGCGTCGAGGAGGAGCTCGCGCTCCTCAGAACCGGTGTCGGGAGGTGAGAGAAAGATCCGGGCCATGTTCAAGACGGTCCCGCGCCGGTGGGCTGCTGAGGTGAGGACATGAACCCAGCCTGGAATCCCACGGCGATGAGTGCCAAAACGCTGACTCCTGTGATCGCCACGGCCGGGACGGTTTTCAAGTCGCTGGCCACGATGGCCAACCCTGTGAGTATGACGCCCGTCAGGGCATAGGCCCCAACCGCCGCCTTTGTGCTCCAGCCTCGCCGCAGCAGCTGGTCGTATGGGTGGTCGCGGTCGCCGGCGAGCAGCGAGGTTCCGGCGCGCCACCGGCGAACCACCGCGAAGACCAGTTCGGCGGCCGGAAGAAGGACCAGAGGAAGAGCACCGATTCCTACCGGCAACGACTCGCCTGGCGCCCAGCACAGCGCCAGCAGAGCGGCAATCGCCGTTCCGATCAGATAGGAGCCGCCGTCACCGAGGTAGATCCTGGCCGGAGGCCAGTTGAAGACCAGGAACGCGGCCATGGCCCCCGCCAGAGCGACCGCGAGATACCGACCGTGGCTGCCGAGGACCACTGCGAATCCCACTGCACTGGCCAGGGTGACCGAGCCACAGAGGCCGTCGAGCCCGTCCATGAGATTGAAACCGTTCACGAGCACGACTGTGGCCACGACAATCAGGATGAAGCTCACGATCCCCGTGAAGCGGGTGGCCAGCATGAGGGCGAGGACCACGGCGGTGAGGAGTTCGGCGGCCAGGCGTGCGGCGGGAGGAAGTGGCCGCACATCGTCGCTCGTGCCAATGGCGAGCGCCATCCCGAGGGGGATGAGCAGCAGGGGCCGGTAGGCGACGGTGCCGACAAGGAGCCCGAGGGCGACTGCGACTCCACCGAGATAGGGCGTTGCCGAGGCTTGGGGCTTGAGCGGCCCCGGCTGGTCGATCAATTGCACGCGCCTGGCCACTCGCCACGCCAGGGGGGTGGCCACCAACGTGACCGCGCAGGCGCCAATCCCCACCGCGACGGTGTCTGTCAAGGAGGGCATATGGCTGAGATGTCGGCTCGCAGGAGCAGCGATTCGGTTCCCGGGTGCAACTCGAAACGCTCCGCTTCGACGAAGCCCGCCTCGAGGTAGACCCTGATCGCCGTCTCGTTCGTCGCCGCCACCACCACACGGGCCGTGCTCGAACCCGCCTCAGCCGCCGCGGCATGGAAGGAACGGACGAGCTGCGCACCGGCGCCTCGCCGTCGAGCCGTGGCCGCCACGGCGAGCGAGAGCAACTCCGTCTCGGATCTCTCCACGTGCTCACCCATTCCCTTCGGCTGCTTCGGGTCGTCCTTTGCCCCATAGCGCAAGGTTTCGACGACCCGGGGGATCGAGCGCACGAGGCGCGGGGCCGAGGTCATCCCGGCGACCAAGCCGTCGCGGAGGAGGAAATCGCCATAGAGGCGGCGCACCGAAGTGGCACCGGCGACAAACCCGATCACGATCCCGGGTCCTGGATCGCAGGCCACCAGGAGAAAGCCGTGCGGGGACTTGGCGATCCGGGCGTAGAGCCGGCGGAGGAAGCGGGGCCCCAGCGAGGCAAGGAATCCCTCAGTGATCGCCCTGACATGGAGGTCCGCCACGCTGCCTGCGTCCTGCGACGTGGCGGCCCTCACGACGACCTCGCTCGGGGGTTCCCCGTTGCCACCTGACATTGGACCCTCGACCCCGATGAGATTGCCGGACCGGATCACGTTAGCCTCCGAGTGCCGGCGTCCCGGCGGCGGCAATCCCGCTGTTCACCTGGCCCTTTCCTTCCTTTAGCTGTTCGCTCGATCCCCCGGCTCCGGCGCCAGAGACCCGGTTCGGCCGGACCGGAGGGGTGTTGCGCCCGCCCGCAGCGCCATTCCAAACGCAAGGTGAACGTGAGGTGAACTAAATATTAAATGTTGATGATCTGGTGACAATCTGCCGATAGACCCTATGCATCGGCGGTGACGCCGACCCATAGTTGCGTGTAGGCGGGCTGGCAAACCCAATTCCGTCTTGGCGATAAGGCATTTCCACTTATTGGGGGAACGCGGCACTCGAAGGTGCCGTTTCCGGGACCACGGAGGCAAATAGGTATGGCGAGAAGATTCGGTGCAGTACCTCTGCGGCTGGCGATCGGATCAGTAGTGGCCTTGTCGGGCCTCGCGCTGCTGGCAGCACCCGCGTCGGCAACCCCAGGAGTGACCACCACGACTGTGACGGAGTCGGCAGGAGCGGTGACTGGCTCTCCGGTCACGTTCACGGCGACGGTGACCAAGGGGGCGATGGTCCCGACCGGGACAGTGACCTTCACGGTCACGGGCAAGGACTCAGCGCCCTTCACATGCGATGGTGGGAACATCGCAAACCTGGGGCCCAATGGGAGCGGTCCCGGCTCGGTGGCCACGTGCGCCTTCAGTGGCGGTCTCCAGGCGA
Organism: uncultured Acidimicrobiaceae bacterium; assembly: GCA_963840435.1. GTDB lineage: Bacteria > Actinomycetota > Acidimicrobiia > Acidimicrobiales > RAAP-2 > Bog-473. The sequence continues at coordinate 66,770 of CAWIYY010000015.1, forward strand.
GTGATTCGCCCTACACGGTCGATGCGAGTTACAGCGGAGGCGGAACGCTCGGCCCGAGCAACGGTTCGCTCAGTCCCGCCACGATCACCCGGGGCTCGACGAGTACGGGCCTCCTTTCGTCGTCAAATCCGACGGTAACCGGTCAATCGGTCACCTTCACGGCGACGGTGGACCCGACGAGCCCATCGACCGGGTCCCCGAGCGGGTCGGTCACCTTTGCCATCGACGGAACGGGCGGCGGCAACGTGGTTTGCGACACGACCGGCGACGTGGTGCCCCTCAGCGGCGGCACGGCCTCGTGCGCCATTTCTGCGGGCCTATCTGCACAGTTCAGCCCGTACTCGGTGAGCGCTGCCTACTCCGGTGACACGAACTTCAAGCCGAGCACCGGCACGCTGTCCCAGACGGTGTCAAAGGCTGCCGTGACCCTCGGACTGACGAGTTCGGTCGCACAGCCCGACACGGGGCAACCGATCAGCTTCACTGCGAGCGTCACTTCGGCGACTCCTCCGGGGTCCGGCAATCCAACTGGCAACATCGTCTTCACGGTCATGGGGAACAACGTGTTGCCGGGTCAGCCCGGCTACACGGAGACCTGTGCCGGGGGTGACACGCAGCCGCTCTCAGGTGGCAGCGCCACGTGCAACTTCCCGACCGGACTGATCTCGAATCCGATCACCTTCACGGTGACGGCAACGCTCAAAGACGCAAACTTCTCGTCCTCCTCGGCTTCGCTCGTGCAGGACGTGAACAAGGCGCCAACGACGACGAGCATTAGCGGCGTGCCGGGCTCCATCGTTGCGTCGCAGCCATTCACCTTCACGGTCACCATCCAGACCAACGCTCCTGGTGGGAACCCGCCGACCGGCAACCTCGAATGGGCCGTGTGCGTGCACAACGCGCCCACGTGCTCGGGTCTGCCGGGTGGGACCTTCACCCTGGGGAAGGCGACGAAGAAGGACATTGCGAACAATGAGCGGGTCCTCACCTACTCGGTTCCAGGCGTCTTGAGGCCCGGCTTCTACACCATCAACGCCAACTTCTCGGGTGACTCGGACTACACGCAAAGCAGTTCGGCAACCGGATTCATCCTGGTGAACAAGGCGCCGACGAGCATGCAGATCGTGCTTCAGCGCAACCCCTTGAAGCAGGGGAGCACCCCGGTCATCCGGGCCGCCGTGATCCCCAGCGCGGAGGCCAGCACGGGCCTAGGCGCCCCTCAGGGCACCGTCACCTTCACGATCACCGGTGCATCGGGCGACACGGTCAACTGTGAAGGGGGTTCGAACGTGATCACGATCAGCACCACCTCGTCGAACCAGGGCAAGGGGACGTGCACCATTGCGCCAGCCGACGTCACGGTCGCCGACAGCCCCTACGTGGTCGGGGTGCAGTACTCGGGCGACAGCAACTACGAACCCATAAGCGGCACCCAGATGGTCCACATCGTCAACCCGTAAATGGTCAATACCATGTAATTGGCATGTAATTACATGGAAACATGTATTTAGTAGGTAACCTAAAGTTTACTGCAACGACAGATTCCGGTAACTCACGGCCGTTAGCGTGATCGGGTGCTCGAGCCAGAGTCCACCCAGATCACCTAACGGCCGTGACTACTGAAACCCTGGTTCGCCCCAACACCGAGGCCCCGCGTCCCATCGTCATTCCGAACGATCGGTCGACCGAGGACAAGATCTTCCGAGGGGTGGCCCGAGCGGCAGGGTTCACTGTCTTCGCCATCCTCTTCCTCATCGGGTTCTTCCTGCTTCTTCGAGGGCTCCCGGCACTGCGGGCAGTGGGGTGGAAGTACTTCACGACGTCGGGCTACAGCACTCTCCACAAGCCGTACCACTACGGGGCGGCTGCCCAGATGTTCGGGACCGTCTTGATCGCCCTTATCGCGGTGATCGTCGGTGTGCCTGTCGCCATCGGGACGGCGTTGTTCCTGACCGAGTACGCACCCCTCCGGGCCCGCCGAGCGCTGATCGCGATGGTCGACCTGGGCGCAGCCGTCCCCAGCATCATCTTCGGGCTCTGGGCGCTCCATGTGTTCCAACCTCAGATCACGGGGTCGACGACTTGGATCGTGCACCACTTGTCTTTCATCCCGATCTTCAAGGCGTCGACGCCGCCCTTCAACGGCTCCTTCTTCATTGCAGGTCTGATCGTCGGCATGATGATCGTGCCGATCGTGGCGTCGGTCTCCCGTGAGGTGTTCAGTCTCGCTCCACCCGGCGAACGGGAGGGAGCGCTGGCGCTGGGGGCAACTCGCTCCCAGATGATCAGGACGGTTGTCCTGCCCTTCGGGCGCGGGGGCATGATCGGCGCCTCCATGCTCGGACTGGGACGGGCTCTCGGCGAGACGATCGCGGTCTACGTGATCTTGGGTCTCGACTTCACGATCTCACCGCATATCATGGAACACGGCGGCACGTCGGTGGCGTCCTTCATCGCCGCAGAGTTCGGTGCAGGTGGGAAACTGGGTACGGCGGATCTGCTGATGCTGGGCTTCGTCCTCTTTACGTTCACTCTGATCGTCAACCTCGTGGCATCCATGATCGTCAACCGTTCTCGCAGCGGAAAGGGCGTCGACCTGTGAGCCTGACCGTCACCAATGGGGCCGCACCCGGGGACCAGGTCACGCTGGCGACCAACGGCTCTCGCGGGATCGTCTCGCCGCCCCGCCGCACCCGTGACTTCGGCGCCAAAGGTCTGGCGCTCCTGGCCGCGTCCATCCTGTCCTCGTTCGCGGTCGTGTGGATCTTCTTCTACGAGCTCACGCTCCTTTCGGGCGCGTTCGGTTTCATCCTGTGCTGGTACGCCTGCTTCCTCGTCGTCTATTGGCTCGTGACGAACCTGAGCATCGACCGGGCCGCGGCCACCGACCGGGTCCTCACCGCAGTGGTTGCCTCGTGTGCTGCCCTGATCATCGGTCTACTCGGGTACATCATCGGCTGGGTCTTCGTGCGTGGTGTCGCGCATTTCACGGTCGGTTTTCTCTACCGCTCCATGCGCTACTACCAGCCCGCTGATCCGCACCTCTTCAGCGACGTGGGCGTGAGCCAGGCGATCATCGGAACCCTCGAGCAGGTCGGCTTGGCTGCACTCATGGCAGTACCACTCGCCTTCTTGACGGCCATCTTCCTCAATGAGGTCGGGGGGTGGGGCACCAGGTTCGTGCGGACAATCGTTACTGCGATGAGTGGCGTTCCATCCGTCGTGGCGGGTGTGTTCATCTACGCCGTTTTCATCGTGCCCCATGTGCTCGGCTATTCCGGCTTCGCCGCGTCGATGGCGCTCTTCGTCTTGATGCTGCCCTCCATCACGCGGACCACTGAAGAGGTGCTGCGGGTGGTGCCCGGGGGGCTGCGCGAGGCCTCGTTGGCTCTCGGTGCGTCGGAGTGGCGCACCGTCCGCCAGGTGGTCCTGCCCACCGCCCGCTCGGGACTCATCACCGCCGTTGTCCTGGGGATCGCCATCGCCGCCGGAGAGACGGCACCGCTGATCTTCACGGCGTTCGGGAACAGCAATCTGAACTACGACCCATTCCACGGGCCTCAGGCCGCGCTGCCCCTGGTGCTCTACGAGGACATCGCGACCGCGCAGCCGGCAGTAGTGCAGTTGGCGTTCACGGCAGGGTTCGTCCTGCTGAGCCTCGTCCTCATCCTCTTCGTCATTGCGCGGCTGTTCGGCCGGCGGTCGACCCGTAAGGGTCGGGTTCGCCACGCCTTAGCCGCGCCCATCCGCTGGGTCAGGAGCATCTGATGGACACGTTCACCGATATCCGCCCGTCGTCTGATGCGGAACATCCGATCGTCGCTCCGGTCGGCCAATCCGCTCAGCTCCAGGCACACGGGGTCTGCGCCTGGTTCAGCGGTCGTCTGGTGCTCGAGTCGGTCACGCTCAACATGGAGCGTTCACGGGTGACGGCCCTGATCGGCCCGTCAGGCTGTGGCAAATCGACCTTCCTCCGCATCCTCAACCGGATGCACGAGCTGGTGCCGGGGGCCCAGCTGGCCGGACGGGTCGAGCTCGACGGGGTGGACGTCTACGGCGGAGGTTTGCGGGCCACCGAGGCCCGCAAACAGATCGGCATGGTGTTCCAGAAGCCGAACCCGTTCCCGGCAATGACGATCGAGGAGAACGTGCTCTCCGGCCTCAAGTTCAATCGGACAAAGCTGTCGTCGGCCGGCAAGCGGCTCGTGGTCGAGGAGATGCTGACCAAGGCCGGCTTGTGGAACGAAGTCAAGGATCGGCTGAACGAGCTGGGCGGCGGTCTCTCGGGCGGTCAGCAACAGCGGCTGTGTATCGCTCGCGCCCTTGCCGTACGCCCTCGGGTCCTCCTCATGGACGAACCCTGCTCCGCTCTGGACCCGACGTCGACCAACCGAATTGAGGAGACCATCCGAGAGATCGCCGATGAGGTCACGGTCGTGATCGTGACGCACAACATGCAGCAGGCTCAGCGGGTCTCGCACACGTGCGCATTCTTTCTGGCGGCGGAGGGCCAGCCGGGGCGGGTCATCGAATCCGGAGACACCGAGATGATGTTCGGAAACCCCTCCGATCCTCGAACCAGCGACTACGTCAACGGGAGGTTCGGATGAGGCGTGTCGTCAGGTTCTCATGCCTCCTGGCCGCGCTGACCTTCGCGGCTTCGATCGCCTCGTTCGGCCTGAGCAGCCTGGGGTCCGGTTCAGCTGGTGCGGCGTATCCCCTGCTGACATCAACGGGGTCGAGTTTCGCCGGCGTCGCCATTTCAGAATGGCAGGGGCAGTTCAACGAGCTCGATGCCGGCAACATCAACTTCACCGTCACGTCCTCCGTCGTCGGCATGAACGACTTCTGCCAGAACACGGTCAACTTTGGCGCGACCGACATCGCCTACAGCACGAATCAGTCGAACTGCACGACGAGCCAGGTTCCCTACCCGTTCCAGTACATGCCCGACGTCGCCGGCGGACTGGCCTTCGAATACAACCTCACCGGGCAGAACGGCGAGGCGGTCAACAACCTGATTCTGAACGCAACGTTGCTCGAAGGGATCTTCACCGGTGCCATCACGAACTGGGACGATCCTTCCATCGCTGCGCTGAACCCCGACGTTCGCTTGCCGAACGAGGCCATCACGGCCTTCTACCGGGGAGACCCTTCCGGTGAGAACTACCTCCTCAGCGACTACTTCCTGCACACGAATCCGGGACCGATCACTGCGTTCCAGCAGTTGGCCGGAGTGCCCTCGACGCCAGGTCAGCCCTCGGCGACCTGGGCGGCCTTCCCCAACGGCAAGCCGACCAGCCTGCAGGGCCTGGTCAGTGTCGGCTCGGCAGACAGCGCGGCGCAGGGCCCGAAGCAGACGCAAGGCGGCATCTCCTACGTCGAGACCGCCTATGCAAAGCAGGCTGACTTACCCGTGGCCTCGGTCGTCAACCAAGCCGGGTATGCCGTCCAGCCTGCGTCCTACAACGTCGCCGTCGCCCTGACCGGCGCCATCTTGTACCAGGACCTCACCCAGAACCTGGCCGGGGTCTACACGAACCCGAATCCCAACGCCTATCCCATCTCGGCATACAGCTATTTCATCGCCCAGTGCGTGCCGTCCCAGGCGGCGACTCAGAACTTCGCTTGCGACAGCTCAGGAAACGTCACACAGGTCACATCACAAGGTCAGGAGATGGCCGCATTCATCACCTTCGTGGCCTGCCTCGGCCAGGCGAATATGGCAAAACTTGGGTATTCGCCGATACCACCGAACCTGGTGGAAGACGATTTCCAGGCGGCGGGCCGGCTTGAGGGCGGGGTAGAACCACCGGCACCCACGCCGCAGAACTGCGACAACCCGTACATCACGGGGGCACTCCAACCGGTGGGTCAACCGACGGTGGTGGGGTCGGCCAATCCGGGATCGGCAGGGGCTGCATCAACCGCTGCCACCACCGCTGCCGCCACGGCCGCCGCGGCAGCCGCGGCCCAGCACGCCCAAAACGGTGGGTTGAACGCGCCGCAGAGCGTCACGGGTTCTGGTGCGTCGGCGACCGCCACGGCCGGTGGTCCATCCAAAGCCACGAAGAAGAAAGCAGTGAACGCGCTGACCGACCCTGCCCTGGCCTACGACCGCCAGGACGGTTTGATCGGCGCCGCCAACAGTGGGCTGGACAGCTGGTCGCCCACTGTCGTGGCTCTGTGGTCGCTGATCTTCGCCGTCTTCCTCGTGGGGGTGCCGTTGAGCGTGTGGTTCTGGCAACGAAGGCGAAAAGACTCGGGAGGCATGACGTGAGAACGACACGGATCCGCGTTGCGGTCCGGCTAGCCGTCGCGTTCGCCATCGGTGCGGTGTGCCTACTGGCGTTCGCTCCAGGCCACACCAACGCCTCGGCTTCGAGTGTCGGAAGTGCAGAAACGGTGCTCCCTCACGCCTCCGCCTCGTGCCCTCCCGAGGCCAACTCGTGTGTGCAGATGCCGTTCGACGCTACGAATCCCAATGTCGCCACCATCTGCCCGGCTGGCTGCACGCTGACGGCAGGACCGGTCAGTGCGCTCGGGCAGGGACAGTCGGTCTATGTCGACGTGTCGGGTCTCGCGACCGGTGAGGAAGTCGCGCTTGCCATGTGCACCCTGCCGACAGGGACCACGCCCGTGGCGCAACCACAATGCGCGTCGTATCTACCGGCGGGGCCGAGTTGTACCGAGAACTGCTCCGGGACGCCCAGCCCCCTCGAGTGGCAATACGACACCGCAGCATCGGCCGACACCGTCATGTCGATCGGGACCCAATACGACCCGAACGTCTCCGGCCAGACGCCCATTACCTCGCAGACATCCACCCAATACCAGTCGGGAGATCCGAATGCCTTCGGGTCTTTCTTCTGCGACAACGGGCCGGCCAATCCGTGCGGAATTGAGGTCATGGATCTCGGCCCCAACACGCAGGACGTGGTGGGTGACGGTTTCCCGCCCCGTGTCGCCTTCAATTCCACGACCGCCAACACCGTCGTGATCCCGCTCAACTGGGCCGCCACCGGCTCGGGGTGCGGATCGGCGCCCATCATGCAGGTGGATGCCTCGTACAGCGCGGCCCAGTTCCTGCCTGCCGCCGGAGAGGCGACCTGCAATGGCACGGACGGTGTCGCCGTGCTGCCGACAAGCGTTCCATCGGTCGACGATCCCACGTGCACGTCCGGAACGGGCTCGTGTCCGATCGGGGACGTGATCAGTGGGAACACAGCAGCGTCGTTCACGGACGACCCGAACGACCCGGCCACACTGGCCGAGCTTCAGGCCGCCGGAGGGAAGTTCGCCTACATCCCGATCGCGGTCTCGGCGACAGAGATCGCGTTCGAGGGCGAGGCGGGTCAGAACGGATCTGGTGGCTCGATCTATCCCCTGAGCAATTACAACCTGACCCCGGCGCAGACTGCCGGCATCATGACGCAGCAGTGGACGTCCCCGATAGCGCAGCCCGGCTCGCCCGAGGACGATATCTGTGGACAGTTGGGTGCGACGGCTCCGTGCACAGAGACGCCGAACATAACGCAGTCCCCACAGACTGTGTATGAAGTCAACGGCCAATCCGCCAACGTCGACGTCGAGGGCGTGGACGGCGGGGTACCCACGCCGGCCACATTCCCGTTCCTGAGTTATACCGGCACCTACGGCGATGGGTCGTTCAAGAGTCCACTGAAGAACTATCCGCAACTCACCGGCTACGCGCTGCTCAATCCGTGGCCAGGCGACACCGGCCTCAGCACGGAATCGGTGACAGAATCAAACCTCGACGCGATGTTTCCGTCCACCGCGAGCGGCGCCTCCTATGAGACCTCGGGTTGGATCTGTGGCGCACCGGACAAGTCCTATTCGGTCACGCTTCCCGGCGGGACGCAGGCGACGGTGAGTGATCTCGAGAGCGGTCCGCAGCTCTTGGCGAACGGCGAGCAGGATCCGATCGAAATGACCCAAGTCGACGGTGTGTGGACGCTCAACCCCAGCGTGACCGAGAACTTTCAAGCGAATCCGAGCGGCTGCGAAGCGCTGTCCAGCCTCCCCACGGACTTCGCGCCACAGACGTCGGCCGGTGGTGGGATCACCACCTATGCGCCTTCGAGCCAGCCCCTGACGGCGGCGCACGCCATCTCGGGAAATGCCAGCAAGGGGCTCTTGGGGTTTGCCTTCACCGCTATGGACAGTTCGGAGGCGGACTTCTATGGCCTCCTCCCTGCCAACCTGCAGAACGCCTCGGGAGCTTTCGTTGCCCCGTCAGCACCGGCCATCACGGCGGCTCTGAACGATGCGACCCCGGCGAAGAACGGCACACTGATCCCGAGCTTCACCAACGCAACGGACGCGGCTGCCTATCCAATGCCGATGGTCACCTACGCGCTGATCTCGACCAGTCCGCAACCAAGCACTGCTCAGGCCGCTCAGCTCACCGACATGCTGACCAACCTGGTGAAGTACTCCAATACAGGCGGTGCCGGTACCAGCGAGCCACTGCCTCCGGGTTACGTCCCGCTCCCGACCAACCTCTACCAGCAGGCGCTGGGGGAGATTGCCAGCGATGTCATCGCCCCCGACGGTCAGCCCGTTGGCGGCGAGGCCGCAGCGCCGCCACTGCATTCCGCATCTGGCTCCGCTCCCGGCGCGTCGACCTTGCCCGACGATTCATCGAGCGAGTTCTCGCCTGATTCGTTCGGTGGCGAACTCGGGGCACCTTTCGGCCTGGCCGTCGAGAAGGCGGCTGGGAACAGTCCGGCAAAAGACTCCTCAGGTTCCCCGTCCGGCGGCGGGGGCTTGAACCCGATCGGGCGCTTCATCGCCGTGACACTGGGTGACAACCGGTTCCTGGTTCCCGGTCTACTTCTGTTGGCCCTGATCTGTCTGGTCGCTGGACCGCTGCTTTACATGTCTCCATCGCTACGGAAAAAACCGGCTACTGCCACGGATGGGGGTGTGGACGGCGTGGGCGGCGAGGGTGACGGCCCGCCGCCCGTGGAGTGATGGACATCGCTACCTCGGCGCACGACGCCGATCAACTGTCCGTCTCGACCCAGGAGGGAAGCCCCGAGCCCGACGTGGGGACCCCCGAGTCGCCTGAGAGCGGCGGGAACGGGGTGTCGGGACCGGACAGCTCCGCTACTGCACCACCTGGTGTCGGCGAGTCGTCCCGGGCCCTCCTGGCCGCTCTTGGACGCGCCCTCGCGGTGTTGTCCCGACCACGGGTGGCCGGAGTCCTGATCGGCGGACTGGGCGTCCTCATTCTGCTATTGCTCGGCTACATCTACGTGTTCACGCCGCTGAGTGCCGCTCGGTCGCAGCACTCGTTGTTGCAACAGATCCAAGCCCAGCCGGCTCAGACCTATCAACTGGCCGAGGGCAAGGCGCCACCGGAGGGCAGCCCTCTGGGCGTGCTCGAGATCCCGGCGCTCCATCTGGACCAAGCGATGGTGCAGGGAACCGACTCTCAGGATTTGCAGAAGGGTCCCGGACACATGCCGACCTCGTCGCTCCCCGGTCAACGGGGCAATGCGGTGATCGCCGGACGCCGTGCCACCTACGGGGCGCCGTTCGGATCTATCGGTTCGCTTCGCAGGGGCCAGATGATCAAAGTGATCGACGGTCTTGGCACGTTCCACTACAGGGTCACGAGCGTGATCTACGTGCAGGGTGGCGCCCACGACGTCGTGACCCAGTCGGCCAACAATCGTCTCACGCTTGTCACTGCCGGGTCGGGTTTCTGGCCACAGGGCCGGCTCGCCGTCATCGCATCGCTCCAGGGAAAGCCCTTCCCTCATCTGAGCGCGACCCACTTTGCGGCACCGACATCGGAACTGGGACTCTCTGGCGATGCGGCTTCGGGATTGCTCTTCGTTCTGTGGAGCCTGTTGTTTCTTATGATTCTTTCGGTGTCGGTCTGGCTCCTGCGCCGCTGGTCACAACCGGTCGTGGTGCTGCTCCTGTCCGTGCCCGTGCTCCTGCTTGTTGCCATTTTCGCCTGTGAGAGCTTCGTCGGTGCCTTGCCGGCAACGGTCTGAGGCGATCATGAGCTCGTTCAAATGTCAGCCGAGGCGCCGGGCCGCCTTGTTGGCCGTGTCGGGGGCCGCACTTGCGCTGGCTGCCTGCAGCTCGCCCAGTGCCACCGCATCGGGCCAACATCACGCGGACGGCCGGACCTCCACGAGTTCGACAGGAGCTTCGGCCATTGATGCGCCCATGAAAGTCAGCTTCGGCACCGGCTCCATTGGCCAGCCCGATCCCACGACCACGGTGCCGAACGAACGCGGCAATCCCATTCCCCCGATCCTTGCCCCGGGGCAGAACATCATCATCTCTTCGTCCGGTTGCATGCCCGAGACCCTCGAAGCCAATGTGAGCGCACCGGTCGTGTGGACCAACCTCTCGGGCAAGCCACAGCGGGTCATCTTCGAGAATTTCCCGGTCGACTCCGGAACGATCCCGGCTGGGGGCACGTTCACCTGGACAACCGCCGACGCCGTTGCTATGGAGTACAAGCTTGAGCCGTCGGGCAAGCTCTGCAAGCTGCTGATGAACCCGGTGCAGCCCTGATTGTTCTGCGGGAGCTGAAGTTCGCGCACCGTTTACCTCTGACTCATACGGTGTCCCCGTAGGCAGGAGCACGAGGATAGTGACACCTGCAGTGCAAGTGCCCAGACGATGGGCGCTGGAGCTGCACTTTTGCGCCGCGACTTGGCCAAAAGCCAAACGGACGCATGGGGTAAGGAAGTGATCACCAATAGTTCTTCGCCCCGGTGTCGGGAATTCGCGGAACGTTTACGTTGCAACCGTAACGTGCACCACGGCGATGGGTCCCGAACGCCTCCGCACTTCGCAGATGCTGGACGGATCCTGTCCCCAGGGACCAAGCGCCACCAACCGGTGTCGGAATGCCGGTACGGAGATGAACCAACCAAAAGGAGACCCAACCAAAATGCTGAAGAAGCTGATGGCGCGCCAGCGCGCGCTGAAGCTAGGCGCAGGGTTGCTGGGGGCGTCCGTATTGGCAGTGGGCTTTGCTAGCCCAGCCTTTGCGACGGCGTCGTCCGGCGGCAACGTTGCCTCGGCGAACTACAACATCTATCAGGGCGGATCGAACACGACCTACCTGATGATGCAGCAGCTGGCGGACCTGTTCAACCAGGCACCCGGTTGCGACCTGGCCGTGGTGAGCGGCAAGATCCAGCCTCTCGACTACGAGTGCCCCGGCACCGGGTCCAGCTTGTCTGTGCCGATCACGACGGCCGCGACGGGCGCCACGACGAAGAAGAGCGAGACGATAACGCTCGTACCGGCGACCACCAACGCGAACATCTTCGCCAACGACCCGATCAGCGACTCGGGTGGTGCCATCAAGGCGGGAACGATCGTCACCAGCGTGAACCAGAGCACGAACACCATCACAATCAGCGTCGCAGCGAAGAAGACGGTGGCGTCCGACAGTCTCACGGTGACCACCACCCCGGCGGTCGGTGAGAACGGCTTCACGACGTTCTCGCAGGAAAACCCCTTCAACGACCTCCTCATTGAAGAGCCTGCGTTGGGATCCTCCAACGGCATCCAGGAGCTCGAGGACCAGAATGGCCACGCCGCCGGCGCGTTGTCGGCCGGCGTCAACGTTGCGCCGCTTGACGTTGCCCGCTCCTCTCGTGCGCCGAACCTGACCTCATCCAGCTCCAATGGCGACGACAAGGGTCTCAACTTCGTCGCCTACGCGATGGACGCTGTGACGTGGGTCCACTGGACCAAGGTGAAGGGTACGGCGACCCCGTCGTCCACCCTCACCAACTTGACCGTCCCGCAACTCACCGCCATCTGGCAGAACAAGCCCTGCACCTCACTGATCGATGGCACGAACGAGCCCTCGGCCAACTGGGGATGCTACGGCGGGAGCAAGAACGCACCCATCGCGCTCTACATCGCGCAGAACGGATCTGGGACGGAGTCCACCTGGCAGAGCCTGCTCGGCCTGACTGCTGGCAGCCCCGCGCCCAAGTTCCCCTTCGGCGGTGAGGACCCGAACCACATCATCTTCGAGAACGAGACGGCGTCGATCCTGAACAACGGGGACGAAGCCAATGCCATCTTCTTCTTCTCCTTCGGGAAGTTCGAGACCATCTGTGCGCCGAACCCGTCCTTCTGCTCGGGTTCCTCCACCAGCTCGATGGCCTTGGGGAAGATCGGCGGCATCGCGGCGAGCAAGACCACCATTGCGGCCCAGCTCCCAGGGGCCAACACGACGGGGTCGAACCCGCAGCTGTTCCCGGGCGACCGTCTGCTCTTCAACGTGTACTCCGATGGCTCCAACCCGCAGATCAACGCTTCCTCGCCAGCTTCGCTCAATGCGGTCAGCGAGGACGGGTTCCTGTGTAAGCCTTCGAGCAACACGGACATCGACCCGAACACGGGCTTGACCTACCGCAGCGAGATCAACAAGGTGATCTCCGCGCAGGGTTTCTTCCCGCTGCCACTGATGGTGGAGAACGGTCAGAACGGACAGCAGAACGAGGCGGCATTCGGGCCCTTCGGCACGACGTCGACGCTCAACACTCCTCCCGGTATCCCGAACCCGGCGTGGAGCGACGGCCTTTCTGCCTCTAACTACAACGCGGCCAACGAGACCACTCCGGCTCCGAACCAGGACACGGATGACTCGGCGGTCAACGGAACCAGCTACACGAACGTCTACTTCGACGGCAGCTCGACCACCACCCAGGTGGCCTCGCCGAGCAGCCCGGTCGGGTACTGCCTGACCGAATCGACGGACGGCAACAACACCAACTAGCAGTCCCCGCAGTAACTGCATTGCACTGAAGGGCCGTAGCCCGGGCTGCGGGGTTCATTCCCCGCAGCCCGGTGCCGGCTCTCAAGGTGTGCAAGTGATCCGAAGTACCGAGGAGGCCCGGCCGAGGAGGCCGGGCCTCCTGCGCGCTCGGACTCCACAGTCCCCGCAGCCATGCTCGGCAGCTCCGTACCCTGAGCGCCCATCGCGGCAAGGCGGAAGAAGTACAGTCGCCGGAGTGGCCAGGCACGCCAAGCGTCGCCGCAAGTCCCCGGGCCCGGGTGATCGGGACTGGAGCGACGAGCGCCGCTTCGACACGGACCTGCGCGCCGTCGAGCCCTCACCGGAGAGTGTCGCCGCCGAACCCGATTGGTTTTCGCCTTCTGTGGCCGGCGAGGACGTGTATGCAGCGCGCCAGGAGGTTCCGCTCGCCGCGATGTTGATGCTCGGGGAGCACGCCTGGCAGCGGATCGACGGGATGGGGATGGCCCGACAGGCTCTCGAGGCGCCATCGACCGGCGACCAGCGTGTCGACCTGAGCAACGAGGAGCGCTTTCTGCTGGCCAACGGGCGCGCCTGGTGCCTCGTCGTGCATTCTGATCTCGGGCACGGGGGCCGGCGCGACGATCCGATCGTCCTGGCTGACGCCCAGCGCCATGTCGAGCAGGCGCAGGCGGTGGCCGAGCGTGACGTCCACCGGGCCCAGGTCCAGATGACCACGGCCCTCATCGCTTTCCGCCGAGATGGGCCGCACCGCGCGCTGCATCAGGCACAAACGGCCGTAGACGCGTTCGCGGTGTTGCCCGACACCGAGCGCAGCGGGCAGAGCCAGGGGGTGGCCAGCCTGGCCGTGCTCACCTTGGCGCTGGTCACTGCGGCTTCTGGGACAACAGAATCCGGGCTGAACCTGGCCCGGGCTGCCGGGGCTCTCCGACCGCCTCTCGACGTGGATCAGGCCGCCTTCGGGGCGCTCTTAAAGGAGCTGTCGGAGTGGATTCCGGCGCATTGAACCGGCCCGCGGACTAGGCCACCCACCTGGGGCTCTATAGTTCACCTACCTGTTACGCCGCTGTTGCGGGTGGTTCATCTGTTCCACCTAGTCTCGGCGGCTGACATGCGGCCGGTTGCAACCATGAGTCGGCCGCCCATCGGGGCCGTGTACCCCGGATCGTCCGGCGAACGCAACGTCGCCGAAGGGACGAAACCGGGCGGAGGGCAGTCACAGCATGACGACACAGCGAGACAGGGGCAAGCGCTGGCCGTTCACGTGGCACCGCAGCCGAGCCGCGTCGCGGGGCTCAGTGTCGATGCTCGACACCATGCAGCTGACCGCGATCATGACGGATCCGACGCCTCGCACGGTTCCACCCGAACATGGCGGGGCCAACGAACTCCTCGGTGTCGTGAAGTCCGACGGAGAGTTCAAACACTCGGTGGGCTGGCTGAGTGCACCGCGCCATCTTTCGGAAGCCGTACGCCAACGGATTCAGGCGCGACAGAACCTCTCCGTGCGTCGGCTGGTACTGGCCATCGGCAGCCTGATCCTCATCACCGCTGGTCTCGTGGCAGCGACCATGATCGCCACGACGAGTGCAACGCCGCCCCAGACATCGCACTCGAGTTTCGGCGCCGTGGCCCATCGACTCGTTATGAGCCCGAGCCATTTGGAACTGGGACCGGCCACCACGAATCCCCTACCCGCGAAGCCGCTTGTGGAGCTGGCCAATCCGACATCGGCCCACGAGGTCTTCGGGTATGTCCCTTACTGGTCGCTCCCGGACTGGCAGAGCTTCCCTTACGGAGACTTCTCGACGGTCGCGTACTTCAGTTTGAACGTAAATCCCAACGGCTCAATTGAGCAGTCGGGCCCGGGCTGGAATGGCTACAACAGCGAGGACTTCGTGAACATGATCGATGCCGCCCACCAGGCGGGCGACCGCGTCGTGCTGACGGCCAACGATTTCTCCCAGGCTTCGCTCTACACGCTGACCCACGATCCAAACGCCGGCATCGTGCTCGGAACGGAGTTGCTCGAGGTGGTGCAGACCAAGGACCTCGACGGCGTAAACCTCGACCTCGAAGGCACTGGCAGTGCCGACCAAGCTGGTCTGGACCACCTGGTCGGCCAGGTCGACTTCATGTTGCACAGCGCCGATCCCCACTATCAGCTCACGATGTCCACGTACGCCTCATCGGCCGGCGATCCGAACGGCTTCTACGACATCTCGGGCCTCTCGCGATGGGTCAACGCCTTCTTCGTGATGGCCTATGACGTCAGCCAGGGATCGACGGGGGCCGGCGGTGGAAGCGACGAGGCTGACATCGACCAGTACGTGTCGAAGGTCGGCGCCTCCAAGGTGATCCTCGGGTTGCCCCTCTTCGGCGACGACGAACCAACCAGCGGGCCTGCGCTCGGTGACCCCTCGACCGGTCCGCCCGTCCCGGTGACCTACGCCCAGGCCATGGGAGACGGTCCCACCTACTGGAATGCAGCGACGGACACGGCCTGGACGTCCTACCAGTCGGGCGGTCAGTGGCATCAGGTCTTCTTCGACAACGCCAACACCCTCGAAGGACAAGTCCAGCTTGCGGCCCGGTCGAACTTGCTCGGGACCGGCGTCTGGGCTCTCGGAATGGAAGGAAGTGACAACTCGGTGCTCAGCTTGCTCAACGGGCGACCCGTATCCCTGCGCACGCCCCCGGCGGGCTTGACCACATCGGCTGCGACGGCTCGCACCAGCCCGAAGAAGGCCAAGGCAGGCGGCGGGGGGCAGAGCGCCACATCTTCGACGACGGTCCCCTCCGTTGCCGGAAGCGGAGGACACCGCCGTCGCGGGAACCGATCGACGACATCGACCCGCCCGTCGACCACGACGTCCAGTGCACCGGGCACGACGACCTCGACGACCTCCGGATCCCTGCCGACGTCGAGCTCGACGACGACCCTGACCACAGGGGACTCGGGCAGTGCCGGGAGCACCACCACGTCCACGGCGATCCCGCAGTGAGGGGGGAGCACCCGAAGCACCAGAGGGCGGGCCTCTTCGACAGGCACAGGGTGGCGCTGACCTTTGCCGGCCTGACTGCCGTGCTGGGCCTGGCCGCGTCTGCGTGCGGAAGCAGTGGACCGTCCGAGGGGGCACTGGCCGGGAAGTCGGCCACCGCCGTGCTCTCCATCTCGATCAAGGCGTACCACCGCCAGCAATCGGTGAGCTTCGTCACCCGTACTGTTGCCGGCACGGCCAGCACGATCCAGGTCGGGGAGACGAGCGCCAAAGCCGCCACCGAGTCCGTCCGATCGGGCACGACCCCGGTCCTCGACGCCGTCCTGGTCAACGGGACAGGCTACCTGCGGGCCGGCACGCAATTCCTCGAGCAGCAGTTGAGCATGTCCGCGCAAGTGGCAACCGCCCATGCCGGGCAGTGGATCTCGTTCGAGAAGGGGAACCCTGGCTACTCCGCCGTGACGCAATCGCTTACTCCTGGTGAAGCCATCTTCCAGTTCGTGCCCGACGAACCCGATCTCCGCGTCGCTGGCGCCACGACGTTCCAGGGTCAGAGCGTGGTCGCCGTCACCGGAAGCCCGGCAACGGCGCCACCCGCAGGGACGACTGCGACCGTCACCATGTTCGTCTCGTCCACTGCCCCCTACCTGCCACTGGGCGCCACCCTCCAGGTGAATGACAACGGTGGGAAGAACGTCGAGCGGGCCGCTTCGGTCTACGGGAGATACAACAAGAAGGTGGATCCAAAAGCCCCGACGGGCGCCGTCCCCATCACGTCGCTGGTTTCGTCCTGATCGGCTCGACATTGTCCTGGTCAGACGCAGGGTCATGGCTCTCGATTCCCCTCACGATCCGGTGCGGTCTCTTCGACGGCTTCCCGCTCCACGTAGTAGAAGTGCGGGTCACCATGGGACGACGTTCCTGCCATGTGCATCGACCAGCGCTCAGCGTCTGTCCTCCGGCCGAGGGAAGATCATGAACGCACTGGGCTGCTCGGAACACCAAGGAGAGGCAAGGAATTGACTTCGCCGGCTCACCGATCGGAGTCGAGCGCGTCGGATGCGCTCGAGGCAACTCCCGAGAACCTCGACGCGGTCCTCGCCGTCATGCGTTGCCCTGAATGTGGCGGGCGCATGCTGCCCGAGCGGCCCGACGTGGTCTGTGTCAACGGTCACGTGCTTCCGGTGGTCGACGGCTATCTCGACGCCACCGGGGCTCGAGCCGTGGCCAGCGCAGCGACGGCCAAGACGTTCGAGAGCTTCGGCTACGAATGGACAACCTTCTCTGACGTGCTGGAGGAGGACAAGCTCTACGCGGCGCACTACCTGCGTGACCTGGACCTACCCGGGCTGGCAGGCCGTCTCGGACTCGATGCCGGCTGCGGGCGAGGTCGCTACACGCGCTTCTTGGCGCCGCACCTGAGCCAGCTGGTTGCCTTGGACGGATCCGACGCCGTGCGCTCGGCCGCCGCCAACATGCGTGACCTGAAGAACACGGTTGTGCTGCGCTCCGACCTCCGTCGGGCCCCGTTCGCTGACGAGAGCTTTGGTTTCGTGGCTTCCTATGGCGTTCTCCATCACCTAGAGGATCCCCGGGCGGGATTCGACTACCTGGTCGGACTGCTCGCTCCGGGCGGCGTCATGACCCTTTATCTCTACAGCCGTCCCGAACGGCGGGGTCCGCGCGGGATGGGTCTCGCCGCCGCGGCTTGGCTTCGCCGCTACACGGTGCGCATGCCGCATCCGCTCCTCCGCGCCCTGTGCTATCCGCTGGCTGCGCTCTTGTGGCTCGGCATCGTGCTCCCTGGGAAGTTGGGCGATGTGGCGCACGTCGAGAAGCTGTCCTCGCTCCCCATGGCGACTTACCGCGGCAAGCCGGCGCGCACCCTTGTCCTCGACTCTTTCGACCGCTTGAGCGCACCCGTGGAACACCGCTACATCTGGGCCGATCTGGCCCCCTGGTTCGAAGAGGCCGGGCTCGTGGTGGACGCTCACCGCGACGAGTCGGGCTGGTTCGTGGTCGCGCACCGTCCGCCTCTCGGTTGACGCTCGGGTCCCTGGGCGGTCAGGAACGGCGTCTCTCGAGGGCCGAGAGCATGGCGACCTCGATCAGATCGACCTCGTCGTGGAGCGACAGCCGCTCCTCGGCCGCATGTCGACAGCGCTGACCGAGCTCGGGGTCGTCACTGTGCCAATCGAGCACCTCGAGCAGATGCCGGACCAGATCGTCGGGGTCATCGGGTGCGGCCAGCCGGCGCCGCATCCAGTGGGTGAGGATCTCGGGGGAGCCCGCCGACCGCAGTCGCCACCACCGGGACGCGCCGACCCGGCCGAGGCGGCGCGTCCCGTCGACGAGCTGCGCTCCCTGGGGCTGGAACTCCCGGTCGAAGCGATGGCCACGCCGGGCCAGTCTCTGGGCGTTGGTCAGGTGGGTCCGCTCCAGGCCACCCGCCGAGTCGAGGTGGTTTGCCGTGGTCGGGATCCGCACCGGGCCACAATTCGGATCTCGTCGAGGGTCGGAAGAAAGGGAGGGCTCGTGCGGCCTCCCGGGCGGGCGGGCCGTCGCGGTTCGCCCTCCGGTCGCGCAGTCGACACCTGCCGTTCAGCCGAGACCCCTGGTGAGGACGCGGCGGGGAGGTGGATCCGGTACCGTGCCATGAGGGGCATGGAAAGGAGAACTCGGTGGAGGCTCACCAGGAGCAAGAGGGCTGGTTCACCGATCCGTTCGGGCGGCACGAGGCCCGGTGGCTTTCCGACGGTACACCGACCAAGTTGGTGCGAGACGGCGGGGTGGAGTCCTATGACGAACCGCCTGACGAGGAGCCGACGACGGCGCCGGAACGCATCGAGCCCGATGTGGTCGCCAAGGATGGCGCGGACCTGATCCGGGCCGGTGACGGCTCAGGACTGGATGATCTCGGCTCGCTGACCGAGCGGATGGAGGACGCCGCGCTCGAAGGCGGAGCCCACCCCCAAGCGCGGATCTGAGGCCTGGCCGGGATCAGGTGGCGGGCCAGCGCTCGAGCCAGGCCTGCAGCATGAGCACGCCCCAGAGCTCGGAGGTGAGGTCGCGCCGCTTGGCCTGGTGGAGCTCCCACGCCCTGCGCACGGGTTCCGGGTGGAGCAGGCCGTGGCGCCGGAGCGCAGACTCCGAGAGCAAGTCCTCGGCCCACGGTCGTAGCGGTCCGCGCAGCCAGTTGCCGATCGGCACGCCGAAACCCATCTTTGGCCGGTCGACCAACGACGCCGGCACGTGGCGGTAGAGGATCTGGCGCAACATCCACTTCGCGGTGCCGTCACGCCGCTTCGAGGTCGGCGGCAATCGCCAGGCCGCCTCGAGCACGGTCCGATCGAGGAACGGGGTACGGGACTCGAGCGAGACGGCCATCGTCGCTCGGTCCACCTTGGTCAGGATGTCGTCGGGGAGATAGGTCACCAGATCTGTCTGCAGGAGCCGGTCCATCACGTCTCGTCCTCCGGCCGCTCCGATCCGGCCGTCCGCGACCGGGACGGGAGCCGAGGCGCCCGGCACCAGCGAGACCGCGTCCTCCCAGTGCGAGACCAACGCCCGATAGGCGCTGTCGACACTCGAAGACTCGAGCACTCGTCCCACCTTGGCCACCTTGTTCGAGGGCAGGCGCACCTGCCAGCGGGCAGGGAGGTGCGCTGCCACTGAGTCGATCGCGCCAGGAGGGATTCGCCGCAAGGTCCCTCCCGCACCGCGGCGAACGGGGAGTGGTACGGGACCTGCGGCACGCCAGACCCGGTCCAGCCAGGCGTGTCGGTTGTACCCGGCGAAGAGCTCGTCACCCCCGTCGCCCGACAACGCGACCGTCACTGCCTGCCGGGCCACCTTCGCCACGAGGTGCGTGGGGAGCTGCGAGCTGTCAGAGAAAGGTTCGTCCCAGATGTCGGGCACCAGGGGGACGATGTCGAACACGTCCTGCGCCGTCATGTCCACTGTCGTATGTGCGGTCCCGAGGTGAGCGGCGACGGCGCTGGCCGATGCCGCCTCGTCAAAGGCTTCATCCTCGAATGACACGGTGAAGGTTCGGACAGGCTGGCCGGAATACTGCTGCATCAGGGCCACGGTCAGGCTCGAGTCGATGCCCCCCGAGAGCAGCGCACCCACCGGCACCTCGGCCACGGTGCGGGCCGCCACCGAGGCCGAAAGCGCGGCCTCCACCACCTCGATGGCCTCGCGGTCGTCGTCGAGCACTCGGACCCGGCATGCTGCGTCGATCGCTTCGGCAGCGGACCAATACGGCACCTGCTCGGGCAGGCGCCCTGGCACCGCACCGGCTTCGACGCAGACGCGGGTGCCGGGAGCCAGCTTGGACAGGCCCCGATAGATGCAGGTGGGCGTGGGAACGTAGCTGAGGCGGAGGTACTCAGCCACCGCATCGCGATCGACGCGGGCCTCGAATGTTGGCAGGACGTGGAATGCCTTGAGCTCCGAGGCGAACCCGAAGACGGCGCCCGCCCAGCCGTAGTAGAGAGGCTTCTCCCCGAAACGGTCTCGAGCAAGGTGGAGGCGTCGGTCGCGCCGATCCCAGGCGGCGAAGGCGAACATTCCTTCAATGCGCTCGAGCGTGCCCTCGAGACCCCACTGGTCGAGTCCGCCGACCAGCACCTCGGTGTCCGACGTACCGCGGACGATGACGCCCGAGGCCTCCAGCTCGGAGCGCAAGAGCGCCGTGTTGTAGAGCTCGCCGTTGTAGCTCACGACCCAACGCCCGGAGGCCGACGTCATCGGTTGCTGACCTTGCGTGCCCCGGCCGACCACCTCGAGGCGTCGATGACCCAGCGCCACCCCGGCCTCAGCATCGACCCACGTACCGGCGTCGTCTGGGCCACGGTGGACCAGCGTCGAGGCCATGTCCCGAGCCCGCTCGTGCAGCGCGTCGGGACCGCTGGCCCTGGAGCTGTCGAGGAGTCCGGCGATCCCGCACATCAGGAGACCCTCATCGGCTCGAGCGCGGCGCCGCCGCGCATTCCGCCCGGAACACCCAGAGCCTGGTCGACCCAGACTCCCGGTTTCTGCGTCGAAAAGGCTGACCAGGGCGTGGCCGCGGTCAGTGCCACCGAGCTCATCGACCGGGGCCCGGGCGAAGACCTGCGCCCCCGCCCCGGTGCGGTCGGAATGACGTGGAGTACTCGCGGTCCGGGACGTGCCGGGCTGGCCGAGGACTCTGGCGCGGTGAGCCCCATGATGGAGGGCATTCTGCTCGGATTGGGGACCGAATGGCCAGCGACGTGCAATTTCATCTAACTTTTTGTGGATGTCGGCGATTTTTCGCGTGCCGATCACGGAGCTGTAGGGAGGCTGGTGAGGTGGACCAAACAGTCCCGCCTCGTACGCCGTGAGCAGGCTCCGCGAGACCGGGGTTCAGATCTTCTCGAAGCTCCCGCCCCAGGCCCGGCTGGCCATTCTCCACGCCCGGGGCCGGTACGCGCCCTGGGAGGAGGGATTCGACTTCACCCCCCCGCCGCGGGCGCCCGGCGAGGTCGTCGGCGCACCTGATTTCGTCGGGATCGGTGTGCAGAAGGCGGGGACGACCTGGTGGTACGAGCTCATCGCGGCGCATCCGCAGGTGTCCGCCCGCGCGGACCTGCACAAAGAACGCCACTTCTTCGATCGCTTCGCCGCCCAGCCCTTCGGCCCCGACGACATCCGTGGGTATCACGGCTGGTTCCCGCGGCGGCCCGGTACACAGGCAGGCGAGTGGACGCCGGACTATATGCACCTGCCCTGGGTGCCGGCCCTGTTGGCCCAGGCCGCGCCCGAGGCACGACTCCTCGTGATACTGCGCGACCCGGTCGAGCGGCTTCATTCGGGGATCGCTCATCACCGGACCCACCGGGGACGGGTCACGGCCGACGTGTGGGCCGATGCCGTTGCCCGCGGTTTCTACGACCAGCAGCTGGCCGGCTGGGCCGCCTTCTTCGCACCTGACCGTTTCCTCGTTCTCCAGTACGAGCTGTGCGTCGCCGATCCGGTGGGCGAACTGAATCGGACCTACCGCTTTCTCCACCTGGAGCCCTTCGTCCCGGAGGATCTGGCTCGCCGGGTCAGCGCCACCGCCGACCGGTTCGGCCTTCAGGACGATGTGCGCCGGAGGCTGGTCGATCTCTATGAGCCGAGTGTGATCGCCCTGGCCAAGAACCAGCCCGAACTCGACCTCGAGCGCTGGCCGAACTTCGCCGAGGTGGTGAGCCGGTGATCCATCTGTTGCTCAGTGCCACTCCAGCAGCCAACGCCGCGGCCGCTTCCAACGGCTCCAACGTGGTCTCCACGGACTACCCGGTGGCCATCGTGACCGCGCTGGTACTCGGGTACCTGGGCTACCTCATCGCCGACCGGGTGGCTCGTGGGGATTCGTATCCGAACTTGCGCAAAGTGATGCGGGCCAGTGTCATCCTTCACCTGCTGGCCGCCCCCTTGCAGATCTTCGTGGTCGATCACTATTACGGCGGCATCTCGGACTGGTTGCGCTATACCCACCAGGGAGCGCTGCTGTCCGACAATTGGCGCAACTTCGCGTTCACCGTTCAGGGGGTCGGCCTTCCTCGGATCGTCGGCGATGGTGCCGTCTCCCTCTACGGCGGGATCATCATGACGGTGGTGGGACCGAACCGGCTGGCTGCCTTCTTCGCGGCCACCTTCATCTCCTTCCTGGGCACCATGTTCTTCTATTTGGCCTTCAGGACTACCTTCCCCGAAGCGAATCGTGGCCGCTACGCCCTGCTGGTGTTCCTGTTCCCGTCGATCATCTTCTGGACAGCCGACGTGAGCAAGGAATCGGCCATGCTCTTCGCCCTCGGCCTCATGGCCTACGGAGTTGCCCTGATACTGACCGGTCGGGCGTTGGGCTATGTATGGGGCGTCGCGGGCGGTGTCATCGCCTATGTGGTCCGTCCCGACGAACTGGTCATCCTGGTGGTCGCGTTCGCGCTGGCCATGGTGGTGCGGGGCCTCTTCCGCCAGGGCCGGACGTTCCGCCATCCGATCCGCATCGTCGCGGCCGTCGTGGTCATCGCCGGATTCGTGGTCCTCACGGGGATCGAGGCTTCCCACTTCCTGCACCAGGCGACAGGCGCAAACTCGCTCAGCGGCACCTTGAGCAAGGTGGGGGCCAACAATCAGGGCACGGGCGCCGGCTTCGGCAGCAGCCAGGTCGGCTACTCGAGCAACCCGCTCTCCTTCCCCCGTGACGTCTACACGGTCCTCTTCGACCCGCTGCCAATCTCGGCTCGCAGCGTGACCCAGCTCGCCGCCGCCGCCGAGAACGTGCTGATCCTGGTCGTGATCGTCCTGTCCTTCCGCCAGTTGCGCTGCCTCCTTCGCGTCTCGTTGCAGCGGCCCTACGTGTTCGTGTGCCTGGTCTACAGCCTGATTTTCATCTACGCGTTCGCGGCGCTCGGCAACCTTGGCCTGATCACGAGGGAACGCACGCTGATGCTGCCGTTCCTCTTCGTCCTGCTGTCGATCCCCATTGCCCCCGACGGCGAGTCCCCCTATCCGTGGCAGCTGCCACGGCGGCTACGCAGAACTGCCACGGGCTCGACCCGGCAGGCGCAGACGTCGAGTGATGAGGAGAGCGAGTGGGCGGTAAGCGCCGGCGCGGTGGCCCAGGAATGGTCGGCCGATCCCGTCGACGAGACCGATTCGGCTGATTGGTCACCAGCAGAGTGGGTGCCCGACATTTAGCCAGGGCGCAACGTCCGTGACCGTCGGCGTTCCCATCACATCGCGGGCGCCCGTCACTGTCCGGATTGGCGCAACTCGCTGACAACTGGTGGCGCAGAGTTGCGGACGGCAACGCCGTGTTGTGCAAACAGGCGTTCTTTTCCGCTCTCGCCACATGTAAATAGGCAATTGGACCCATATCCCGTGACGACCGCGGCGCCGAAGGATCGGTGTGCGGAGATTTCTCTACGTCATCATCCTCGTCCTCAGCTTCGGTCTCGTCGCCCTGCCGGCCGGCGCCACCACGCCCGCCACGGTGTCACCGCCAGCCACGATCACGGCCAATTGCACCAAGGACGTCGCCAATGGCATGCAGCGCTGGCTGGCGTCGTTGCCGGCCAACACGACCGTGGTTGCACCGGCGGGTGCGTGCTACCTCATCAACGGTGGCATCACCGTCTTCGCGGCTCAGGGCCTGACCATCGCCGGTGGCACCTGGGAGGACGAGACGGCTCCGGTGCCGGGAGCACCTTCGGACGATATGAACCCGGCCCTGTGGTTCAGGGGTGGGTCGAACGTCACGCTGGAGAATCTGACCGTCGACGGCTCCAGCCCCGGGGGTTACACCGTGGCCGGCGCCTTCGGCGCCGGCATCCGCTCGGACGGCGTCATCGGGTTCCGGGTGACGGACGTGAACGTGGACAACGTCTGGGGTGACGGCCTGGAGCTGACCCCGCTGCGGGGTTCCAACGACACGTCGGGCGTCATCGTCAACCCGACGGAGAACGTCTCTGTGTACGGGCTCAACGTGAATGGGGCAGGTCGCCAGGGCGTGACCCTGGCCAGCGTCGCGGGAGCCACCTTGACCGACGTGCATCTCCAGCACATCGGGTTTGACTTCTTCGATGTCGAGGCCGACCAGGGCAATGAGGGCGCGGTGAACGTCACCATCAACGACTGTGAGACCGGAGGTGCCGGTGGCCTGTTCTTCGCCAACATGGGCGCAAGCGCCGGCGCGGCCTTCACTCGGAACATCACAGTCGAGAACTGCACCATGGACGCGCCGACTGCCGGCGAAGCAGTCCTGGTCCAGGCGCCGACCATGGAGGTAAATCCCCGCGGGCCGATCACGTTCCTCAACGACACACTTCGGTGCGGGTCGAGCGTGTACGTCTCGTGCATCCAGGCCACCGATGCCGACATCGTCGTGGCCAACTCCACGGTGCTGGTGCCGGGCGGCACCGTGCATGAGCCCGTGTTCAACGCCAACGAGAGCAGCGGCCTCGATTTTTCGGGCGACTCGGTGTCAGGTTATGGCGCGCCGGGATCGAAGGACACCACAAGCAACGTGAGCATCACTGGCGGGCAGTGGTCGCCCTACAGCCCGCCCCACCCTTCGCCGGGCCCGGGGCCAGTGCATGGGGCGCCGCCATTCAACACTCCGAGTGGGACTTCAGCGGGCAACGCTCCGTCGTCGACGACCACAAGCACCATCGCAGCCACGACCACGTCGACCGGCCCGACGAGGTTGCACGGTGTGGTCCCGGTGCTCTCGGGCAAGACCACGGATTCGGGCAACCGCAAGGGCACCGGTTCACCGGCCGGGGGCGCGACCACCGCCGCCGTGCTGACGTCTGACAGCAATGACCCCCTGACCTCTCCGCTCCTGCGCTCCTTCCTTCTCCTCGACCTGGGCGCAGGAGCCGTGGCCTCTGGCTTGCTCCTGGTGCGCCGGCGGCGACACCTCGGCGTCGTGCCCGCCACCCACTCGGTGCAGGACTTGCTCGGCCGGCCGCGTCGCTCCGAGTCGGCCTGATTTCCCCGCCAGGCTCCGGTCACGTCGGCCCGCACGGCACGCCCGTGCACCCTCATCCCGCCGAGGTCGATCGGCGCCGGGGCGATCCCGCCCGGCGCAGGAGGCGCTCGTAAACCTCGAGGGTGATCCCGACCACCTTGCGGTCGTCGAAGGCGGCCCGGGCCCGAGTCACGGCCGCCCGGCTCATGGCCTGGCGACGCACCGGGTCCTTCGCCAGCATCTGCACCGCGGTCGCCAGAGCGGCTCCGTCGTGCGCCGGCACCAGCAGGCCGGTGGTGCCGTCATCGACCACTTGTCGGCAGCCTCGGATGTCGGTGGCCACCACCGGCACACCGCAGGCGGTCGCTTCCATAGCCGAGCGGGGGAATCCCTCGCGATAGGACGGCAGCACGAAGAGGTCCATGCCGGGGTAGAGCTCCTCGACGTCCCTGCGCTCCCCGAGAAAGGAAACGTTGCCGATCTCCTCGGCGACCCGCACATCGGCGTCCGAAAGTGCGTTGCTCTTGGCGGGTTCCCTCGGCCCGATCACGACGATGGCGACGTCGGGGCAACTGCGTTGGAGCCGCCGGGCCGCGTCGAAGAGTTCGGCGAACCCTTTTTCCCACACCAGTCGTCCCACCACGCCGACGAGCACTCGCCCATCGTCCACGCCCATTGCACGGCGCGCCCCGGCTACAACCTCGGGAGGCTGCGGCTTGAAACGCTCGAGATCGATGCCGTTGCCGAGCAGTACCAACTTGTCCGCCGGGACCCGAAGCCGGGCGAGCGTGTCCATGTCCTCAACGTTCTGTACAAGCTCGGCCTGCGAGCACACGGAGACGGCGCGCTCGAGCCCGTAGACCAACGTCCGGCGCAGGAGCGGATCCTCGCTCGTGGCATAGAGGCCGTGCACCGTGTTGACCACGACGGGCACCCCCGCCAACCGCGCGGCGAGGCGCCCGTAGACACCGGGTTTCGGGTTGTGGGTGTGCACGATGTCGGGTCGCAGCCGGCGGAACATCCTGACCAACTCGCCAAGCGCCTGTACGTCCTGGCCCACCGAGTTCGACCGGGTCGCGTGCTGGACCGATTCGTGCCGGATCCCCCACGCCGCTAGCTCGCCGGCGTAGGGGCCGGGGGCTGAGGCCCCGATGACCTCCATGCCGGCGTCGCTGAAGGCCCGGAGCTGCGGGCCGAGCAGGAGGGCCAGGCTCATGTCCGTCGTGGCCAGGTGCACCAGCCGCCGCCCGGCCAGGGGCCCGGCACCCTCGGGAGATGTCACCGCCTGCCTGCGTGTCCGGGCGCCGCCGGCACGAGCTCGTCGTAAATCCCTTCGACCTGGCGCACGAAGCGAGTCGCTTCGAAGAGGGTCGATCTCTGGAGAGAGCCGGCCGCCAACCTCCGGCGCAACTCGGCGTCGCCGGCCGCCGCGCCAATGGCATCGGCCAGGGCAAGGGGCTCCTCGGGCGGGACGATCAGGGCGTCGATGCTGTCGGTCCAGAGGTTCGGGATCTCGCCGACGCTCGTCATCACGATGGGCACACCCATGGCAGCCGCTTCCATCAGGACGACCGGCAGGCCTTCTTGGCGCGAGGGCAGGACGAAGAGATCGGCCGCGCTGAGCAGCCGCAGGATGTCGGACCGCTCGCCGAGGAACCGGAAGTGGTCGCCCAGTCCCAGGGCGGTGCGCTGGCCCTCGAGCTCGTCACGGAACGGACCGATCCCCGCCGCCACGAAGCGCACCGGGACGCGCCGGTCGACGAGGGTGCGAGCGGACCGCAGGAGGACGTCGTATGCCTTCTCGCGTCGCAGGTTGGCCACTGTCAACACCAAGAGCTCGCCGTCGGAGACACCGAATTCTCGTCGGACCTCGGGGCGAGCCGACTCGCGAGCGGCTCGAGCCTGCTGTACCGGCTCCATTTCGATCCCGTGGATCACGACTGTGGCCCGCCTGCGGAGCGCAGGCGGAAGGGAATCCTTGGCGGCCTGCGAAATGATGAGCAAGCGATCGTCTAACCCGATGGTGGCCCGGTTGAGCGCTT
The DNA here is from genome assembly GCA_963840435.1 of uncultured Acidimicrobiaceae bacterium. Classification (GTDB taxonomy): domain Bacteria; phylum Actinomycetota; class Acidimicrobiia; order Acidimicrobiales; family RAAP-2; genus Bog-473. The sequence continues at coordinate 94,094 of CAWIYY010000015.1, forward strand.
TGAGGGCGATTGCCATCTTGTCCCACATGTTGTGTTCGGTGTAGACGAGCGCCGGTCGTCGCCGCGGTGTCATGCTGGCCGCCGCCACCATCCGGCCCAGGGTCGCCGCGTAGGGCAAGTGGGAATGCATGAGGTCGAAGTCGCCCGTGCGGAGCAGTGTGCGCAGCCGCCCGGTCCACCCCAGGTCGCGGTTCGACGCCGCGCCGAGCGAATGCACTGCGACTCCAGCGTCGATCAACTCGGAGACGAGCGAGTTGGAGTCCTCGAGGATGTAGGCCACCTCGTAGTCGAAGCGCTGACGGTCCCGGAGACGCACCATGTTGACGAGCAGCCGTTCGGCGCCGCCGGCGCCCAAACCCTTGATCAGGAGAAGAACCCGCCGCCGCGCTGCTGGCGCGGCCACGGCGCCCGTCTCCTTGTCAGCTTGAGTATCCGTGTCCACTGGCTGCACTCGTCAGGGTCCTCCGCTGCGCCGAGTGGACAGTAACGCATGGCTCAATGCGTCCGGATCGGCTTGTTGCACCAGACATGAACCTTTGCCGATCTGCTCGCGAAACTGGGAGCGTTGGCCCGAGGGTGCTTGTCCTGTGACCCCGTCTCGCCACGCGAGCTCGACGGCCCCTTCCCTTTCGAGGGGTGCCCAACGGACTCACGGTGCTCGCAACGGTGGTCGTCGGAGGACCTGAGAGCTCGGCTGATGGGTTCCCGAATGGCGGCCCGCACGGTGCCAGACGCGCTCCTGGCCATGGTCCTTCCCAGGGGCGTCGCCGCCCTGAGCACGCCAATTAGGCACTCCCGCCTCCGGCCCATAGCATCCGGACCATGGCAGATCTCATCCGCATGGGCGACGACGGCAGCCTGGTCGTCCCCGACGAGCCCATCATTCCGTTCATCGAGGGCGACGGCACCGGCGTCGACATCTGGCCGGCCGCCAAGCTGGTCCTCGACGCCGCTGCGGCCAAGCATGGCCACAAGGTGGCATGGAAGGAGGTGCTGGCCGGACAGAAGGCGTTCGACGAGACCGGCAGCTGGCTGCCAGACGAGACGGTGGACTCCTTCCGAGAGCACCTGATCGGCATCAAGGGCCCGCTCACCACGCCGGTGGGCGGGGGGATCCGCTCGCTCAACGTCGCCCTCCGCCAGATCCTCGACCTCTATGTCTGTCTGCGTCCGGTGCGCTGGTTCGCCGGTGTCCCCTCGCCCGTCGTGCATCCCGAGCTGGTGGACATGGTCATCTTCCGGGAGAACACCGAGGACGTCTACGCGGGCTACGAGGTCAAGGAGGGCACGCCGGAGGCCGACAAGCTCGCCGCGTTTCTGCGAGCCGAAATGGGTTGGCCCATACGTGAGGGCTCGGGCATCGGCATCAAGCCCATCTCGGAGATGGGTTCGAAACGCCTCATCCGGGCCGCCATCAACTACGCCCTCGAGCGCAAGCGCTCCTCGGTCACCCTCGTGCACAAGGGAAACATCCAGAAGTTCACCGAGGGTGCCTTCCGCGAGTGGGGTTACGACCTCGTCCGCGAGGAGTTCGCCGACGTCGCCGTGGGCTGGGACGACTGCGACGGCAACCCTGGGGACAAGCTGCTGGTCAAGGACACCATCGCCGACATCACGCTGCAGCAGGTCTTGACCCGGCCCTCGGACTTCGACGTCATCGCTACCACCAACCTCAACGGCGACTACCTGTCCGACGCCCTGGCCGCACAGGTCGGCGGGATCGGCATCGCCCCCGGCGCCAACATCAACTACGTCAGCGGCCACGGGATCTTCGAGGCCACCCACGGCACCGCGCCCAAGTACGCCGGCCAGGACAAGGTGAACCCCGGGTCCGTGCTCCTCTCGGGCGTCCTGATGTTCGAGCACATCGGGTGGACCAACGCCGCGTCCGACATCGTGCAGGCGCTCGAGGCGACCATCGCGGACAAGATCGTGACCTACGACTTCGCCCGTCTGATGGAGGGTGCGACCGAAGTGAAGACCTCGGAGTTCGGCTCGGCCATCGTCGACCGGCTGTAGCCGGGCATCGCCTCCCCAGAATCCAGCCCTTCGACGCGTTACGCCAGAGAGAAAGGTCAGCCCCATGGCCAAGTCACCCGTCCATGTCACCGTCACCGGCGCCGCCGGCCAGATCGGTTACTCGCTCCTGTTCCGTATCGCCTCGGGCCAGCTCCTCGGAGCGGACCAGCCGATCGTGCTGCGCCTCCTCGAGATCGAGCCGGCCATGAAAGTGCTCGACGGCGTCGTCATGGAGATCGACGACTGCGCGTTTCCCCTGGTGCACGACATTGTGCCCACCTCTGACCTCAAGACGGCCTTCGACGGGACGTCCTGGGCCCTCCTCGTGGGCTCGATCCCGCGCAAGGCAGGCATGGAGCGCGGTGACCTGCTCAGCGTGAACGGCGGCATCTTCAAGCCGCAAGGCCGGGCCATCGCCGAGAACGCCGCCTCCGACGTGCGCATCCTGGTCGTGGGCAATCCGTGCAACACGAACTGCCTCATCGCCCGCTCGAACGCGCCCGAGGTGCCAGCTGAGCGCTGGTTCGCCATGACGCGGCTCGACGAGAACCGGGCCAAGGCTCAGCTGGCCGCCAAGGCGAACGCACCCGTGGCCGACGTGACCAACGTGGCGATCTGGGGCAACCACTCGGCCACCCAGTACCCCGACTTCGCCAATGCCAAGATCGGCGGCCGGGCCACCACCGACGTCATCACCGACCGCGAGTGGCTCGAGGGCGAATTCATCACGACGGTGCAGAAGCGCGGCGCCGCCATCATCGAGGCCCGAGGGTCGTCCTCGGCCGCCTCGGCCGCCTCGGCCGCGGTCGACACGGTGGTGAGCCTGTGCACCACCACCCCGGCTGATGACTGTTTCTCCGTTGCGGTTTGCAGCTCGGGCCAGTATGGCGCCCCCGAGGGCCTGCAGTTCGGCTTCCCGATCGTCGCCGACGGCAAGGGCGGTTGGTCCGTGGTCGAGGGCTTCTCGCACAGCGCGTTCGCCCAGGACCGCATCAAGATCACAACCGACGAGCTTGAGGCCGAGCGCAACGACGTCAAGAATCTCGGGCTGATCGGGTAGTACCCCCGGTACGCTGCGGGGCTTGAGGAGTCCCGCAGTGCCACGCAGCCGCCGCCGTCACCGGCTGTTCGCAGCCGTGAAACGGCGGCGAAACACATGCCTGGCACCCTGAGGTCCGTGGGAGACCTGTTCGAGGGCTATGGCGCAGCGGCCCAGGGTCTGACCCAGGCCGCCTTCGACGAAATGGTCGACGGGGCCGGGCAGACCCGGGAGCCCTACTCCGGCGTGGCCGCCTCACTCGCCCAGATGGGACCCGACGACGTCTCGGCCCGGGCCTCCCGGCTGGCGAGGGCCTTCATGGACCAGGGGGTGACCTTCGACCTCGACGGCGAGGAGCGACCGTTCCCCCTCGACGTGGCGCCCCGGATCTTCACCGCTTCGGAGTGGTCCAAGGTCTCGGATGGCGTGGCCCAGCGGGTCCGCGCCCTCGAGCTCTTCCTGGCCGACGTGTACGGGGCGGCCAGGATCGTCAGTGACGGGCTGATCCCCCACGAGATCGTCACGAGCTCGCCTGGGTTCGTCCGCGCCGCCCACGGCCTCTCACCGCCGAACGGGGTCCGTATCCACGTCGCCGGGATCGACGTGATCCGCGACGAGGACGGCGAGTTTCGCGTGCTCGAGGACAACCTGCGCAGCCCCTCCGGCGTGAGCTATGTCCTGGCCAACCGGGCCGCCATGGCCCGCGTCCTGCCCGAGCTCTTCTGGGGCCAGCCCATTCAGATGGTCACCGACTACCCGGCCCGCTTGATCAACGCGCTGCGCCGGGCTGCGCCCTCGTCGGTGGCCGACCCGACAGTCGTGGTCCTGACCCCGGGAGTGCACAACTCGGCTTTCTACGAGCACGCGTTGCTGGCCCGCCTCATGGGCGTGCATCTGGTCGAGGGGCGGGACCTGGTGTGTCACGGCACCGACGTCTTCCTGCGCACGACCGAGGGCGAGGTGCCCGTCCACGTGATCTACCGGCGGATCGACGACGATTACCTCGATCCACTCCAGTTTCGTCCCGATTCCCTGGTGGGCTGTCCCGGGATCATCAACGCGGCGCGGGCCGGTCGTGTCTCCATTGCCAATGGCGTGGGCAATGGGGTCGCCGACGACAAGCTCGTCTACACCTACGTGCCGGCGATGATCCGCTACTACCTGGGGGAGGAGCCGATCCTCCGGAACGTCGAGACGATGCACCTCCAGGACGATTCGGTGCGCAAGGACGCGCTGGGACGGCGCGAGGAGCTCGTCTTCAAGCGGGTCGACGGCTCGGGCGGCAAGGGGCTGGTCATCGGCCCGGCCGCCAGCGGGGCCGAGCTCGACGAGCTCGCGCTCGAGGTTGAGGCCGACCCCCGCCACTGGATCGCCCAGCGGGTGGTGGCGCTCTCGACGTCACCCACCTGGGTCGAGCGCACGATGGTGCGCCGCCACGTCGACTTGCGCCCCTTCGCGGTCAACGATGGCGAGGACATCTGGGTCCTCCCAGGTGGTCTGACCCGAGTGGCCCTCCAAGAGGGCGGCCTCGTCGTGAACTCGAGCCAAGGAGGGGGTTCCAAAGACACGTGGGTCGTGGGCGGCGGGCTGACCATGCCTGTCCTGCCCCCGCGCCGCGACGCGCTGCTGGTTGCCGGCCCACCGATGGACGCCGGCCCACTGCCCGAGTCCGACTTCGGGGTGCAGCAACAACAGCAGCAGCAACAACAACGACAACAGGAGCAGCAGCAGCCCGAGCACCACCTGCCGCGGCACGGGTCCGAGCCGTGACCCGGGCCCTGCTGAGCCGGGTGGCCGAGAACATCTTCTGGGTCGGCCGCTATGTGGAACGGGCCGAGGGCACCGCCCGCATCCTCGACGTCTCGGTGTACCAGGCCCTGGAGCAGAGCGACGTCGAGGGATCGAACGCGGCCCGCAGGTTGCTCGCCGTCATGGGCCTGCCCGACAGCGGTACCGAGACGCTCTGGCAGGCGACCGAGCGCCTGGCCACAGACCCGAACCAGCGCACGTCCATCGCCGGCGCGCTCGCTGCGGCACGCGAGAACACCAGGGCCGTCCGCCATGTCGTGCCGGTCGAGTTCTGGGAGCACATCAACGCCACCTGGTCCCAGCTGGCCCAGCAGTGGGAGGTGAGCCGGGTGGCCGGACCCGCCCTGTATCTGTCGTTCGTCAAGACGCAGTGCGCCGGGATGATGGGCCTGGCCGACACCATGATGAGCCGCGACCAGACGTGGCTGTTCTTCACCCTGGGCCGCTGCCTCGAGCGGACCGACGTCGTGGCTCGCCAGCTGACCACGGTCGCCTTCGACGAGGTCCACGACAGTGGCCTGGTCATGCTGCTGCGCTCATGTGGCGGCTACGAGCCGTACCTGCGCCTGTCCCAGGGCGTGGTCGAGCCAGGCCGCGTGCTCGACTTCCTCCTGCGCGACCGCCTGTTCCCCCGCTCGGCCTTCGCGTCGCTCACCCTGGCCGAGGAGTGTCTCGACCAGATCAACGCCGGACGCGACGAAACATGGGAGGACGCCCGCGGCCTGGTTGGCTTGGCCCGGGCCGAGCTGGAGTACTCCGCCCCGGCCACCCTTGCCCGGGGGCTCGAAGCCCGGCTCGAGCGCCTGCAATCCGCCATCTCGTCCGTGTCCGACGCGGTGACGGCGCGGTACTTCGCCCAGGACCTGCCCACGCAGTGGCGCAGCGGGGGAGTGGTGGTGTGATCCGGTCCGAAGGGTGGCGTCTTCGGGTGGTCCACGAGACGCGCTTCGACTACGACTCACCGGCCCGGGCCTCCTACAACGAGCTTCGCCTCACCCCGCGCACCGAGCTCCGCCAGACCGCGCTCGAGACGAGGATCCTCACGACGCCCGGCGCCCAGCAGTACTCCTACGTGGACTACTGGGGAACCCATGTCGTGGCGTTCAACGTCGACCGTCGCCACGAGGTCCTCTCCATCACCGGCAACGCCTTGGTCGACACCCAGACGTCGGAGCCACCGGACGACTGCAGCTGGGACGAGGTCGGCGACGCCGCGCTGACCATGGCAGACCATCTCGCGCACAAGCTCTACACCCAGCCCAGCCCCGAATTGGCTGCGATCGCAGCAGAGCTGCGCAGGGCGCGACCGCTGGAAACGGCGCGGGCCGTGTTCGACTACACCAACGCCGCGTTGCGCTACGTGCGCGGCGTTACCGGCGTGCACACGTCGGCCAACGAGGCCTATGCCGACGGTGCCGGAGTGTGCCAGGACTTCGCCCATCTCTCCCTCGCTCTGACCAGATCCGTCGGCCTGCCCAGTCGCTATGTCTCGGGGTACTTCCACCCCGACCGTGACGCAGCCATCGGTGAGGAGGTCTCGGGCGAGAGCCACGCCTGGGTGGAGGTCTGGACCGGAAGGTGGTGGGGCTACGACCCCACCAACGGTCTCGAGGTTGGTGAGCGCCACGTCGCGATCGGCCGCGGCCGCGACTACTCCGACGTGCCGCCGGTCAAGGGGATCTACGCGGGCAACGCGGAGAACGCCATGCGAGTGGCGGTGCGCATGACACGGACACACTGACGTGTTGACCCGGATACGTATCTGGCTGCCCGACGCGCCAGGTGTCCTGGGTGCCGTTGCCGCGGAGATCGGCGCCGTGCAGGGCAACGTCGTCGGTCTCGACGTGCTCGAGCGCGAGGCAGGTGTGGCCATCGACGAGCTCGTCGTGGAGTTACCCGACGAGGCTGGCGCCGTCGACGCCGTCTGCCGAGGGGTGCGCAACGTGCCCGGAGTGGGGGTGGAGGAGGTCACGGAGCTCTTCACCGAGGCACCCGATCGAGAGGACACGGTGCTGACCGCGGCCACCGCCATCGTGGCTGCAGGCACGCCCATCGCCGCTCTTGATGCGCTCACCGGCCGCCTGATGGCGCTCTTCGACCTGTCCTGGCTGGCCCTGGCCGACGAGGAGTGGCGAGGCTACGTGGAGACGCACGGCCCCGACGTTCCCTCGGTCCAGTGGGTGGCAGCGTTCGCCGAGGGGTCGCGCAGCGGATCCGATCCGGCCAATGACACCATCCGATCGGGGGTGTTCGTCGAACCGATCACTGACGCCGGACTCGCGGTCTGCGGCGGCCGGCCCGCGGCCATCCGGCGTCGAGAGCGGCGCGAGATCGCCATGTTGGTCATGGTGGCGGCCCGCTTCGTGCTGGCCCTGGGCGGGGAAGGTCGGAGCACGGTCTGACGACGCCGGCGCCCCCCAGTACTGTCCCGGGTCATGGTGCGCATCGGGTTCGTAGGGTCTGGGCTCATCGCGTGGGCCCACGCTCTCGGACTCAAGGCGATGATCGACGGGGGTGTGGTCGACGCGTCCATCGTGACGGTCCATGATCCGCGGGAGCGCCAGGCCCAGCGCTTTCTCGACGTCGTCGGGGCGGATGGCGCCCGGTTGGCGGCCGATGCCGCGGAGGTGGCCGAACTGGCCGACGTGGTCTGGGTCTGCACGCCGACCTCGTCCCACCGTCAGGCCCTCGATGCCGCCCTCGCCGCCGGCCGGCCCGTGTTCTGCGAGAAGCCGCTCGACCGCGATCTGGCCGGCGCGCGGTCGATGGCTGAGTCCGCGGCGACCACGGGTCTGGCCACCCAGTGCGGCCTGGTCCTGCGCAGCGCCCCCGTGTTCCGTGCCCTGCGCGACCTCGTGGCCGGCGGGACGCTGGGGGCGCCCATGGCGGCCATCTTTCGGGACGACCAGTTCTTCCCCATCCAAGGCCACTACGCCTCCACTTGGCGCTCTGATCTGGAGCAGGCGGGCGGCGGCTGCCTGATTGAGCACTCCATCCACGATGTCGACATCTTGCGCTACTGCTTCGGAGAGGTTCGCCAGGTCTCGGCCCGAACCGCCAACTTCGCCGGGTACGAGGGGATCGAGGACCTGGCCGCCGTCATCATGAGTTTCGAGTCGGGCTTCGAGGCGCAGCTCACGAGCGTGTGGCACAACATCTTGAGCCGGGGCTCCACCCGCCGCATCGAGGTCTTCTTCCGCGACGCCATGGTCTGGCTCGACGATGAGTTCCGTGGGCCTTTGCACATGCAGACCGGAGACGGCGCCGTGGTGCGCGCCTGCCCTTCACCGGAATGGGTCGATGCCCTGCCGCTCCCCGACGACGAGGTGGGCCTGGCCCTGCGGTCCTACGTCGAGGCCGACCGAGCCTTCGTCGACGCCGTCACTGCAGGCACCGCACCGGAGCCGAGTATGGCCGAGGCGGTGGAGGCGCACCGCCTGGTGGACGCCGCCTACCGTTCCGCCGCGGGCGGAGCACCCGTGTTGCTCGACTGACGTCTCCGCCGAGACATCGGTCGACCGTGTCGTGCCCTCACGATCATCGGGCCGCACAGTTGCGCCCCGCGCAGACTGGCCGTCTCGGTCTCTAGTGTCTGAGGTCATGGACACCGTGGCCCTGTTGCAAGAGATCTATGGACGGGTGCCCCCGCTCGTTGCCGATGCAGTGGAGGGACTCGACGCCGCCCAGCTGGCCTGGGCTCCATCGCCGGAATCCAACTCGATCGGGTGGTTGGTCTGGCACCTGACCCGGATTCAGGACCATCACGTCGCCGAGCTGCTCGAGTCGGATCAGATCTGGGTCGCCGGGGACTGGGCACCCCGGTGCGGGCTCGAGCCTGATCCCTCCAACACCGGGTACGGGCACACGGCCGCCGAGGTCCACTCCGTCCGTCCCGATGGGCCCGAAGTACTGGTCGACTACCTGCGAGCGGTCGATGCCCGGACCACCGGCTTTCTCGAGGGTCTGACCGAGGCCGACCTGGAGCGGGTGGTGGACCGGCGCTGGACGCCACCCGTGACCCTCGGTGTTCGGCTGGTGAGCGTGGCCGACGACTGTCTCCAGCATGTCGGGCAGGCGGCCTACGTCCGCGGCCTGCTATTGGGGAACGGCTGATGCGCGATCCCGGATCTCCCAGCGGCAAAGACGAGGTGCCGGACTGGTTCAGAGAGGTTTCGTGGGCATGCGCACGTATTCGACGTGCTGGTGGACGGTCTCGTACCCCAGCCTGAGGTAGATCGGGGCGCCCATCGGAGACGCTTGGAGCGACACCGACGAGGCCCCGCGGCTGAAGGCCAGGTTCGTGACCCAGACCGTGACCAGTGCGCCGAGTCCCGAGGTGCGCGCCCCGGGTCGGGTGCCGACCCACTGCACGGTGGCGGCGCCGTCGCTCTCGTAGACCAGTGCGGTGGCGACCGGCTCGCTCTCGTTCGAGGCGAGCACGATGTGGACCGCAGGATCCTCCAGGACGGCGTCCGGATTGTCGAAGAGCTCTGGGTGCACCTCGGCTGGCATGCCGTAGGTGGCATAGGCAGCCGAGTTCACCTCCGCGAACTGCCGCACGCCTTCCGGGTCCTCGACCTGGTGGAGCACGATGCCCGGCGGTGCCGGCTGCACGGGCAGAGGTCCGCCACAGACCATGTCTGGCGTGTCCGACCCGAAGAGCTCGAGTCCCGCCGCCAGGCAGGCGGCACGCAGGTCCTCGTCCTCGCCGTTGTCGCGTACCGACACGGTGTAGCCCCGCCCGAGAGCGCTGAAGAAAGCGTCGGCCCGCTCAACCAGCTCTCTGGGTGACACGTCGGGCTCTCGGCGAAACGCCGAGTTGGCAATCATCGGGATCCACGTGCCGCCTGCGCACAGCACAATGCCGTCGCGATCTTCGAGCGAGCCCGCGGTACTGAAACGCGTCAGCGCCCGGCTGTAGGCAATCAGCGTGCGGTGGACGAGCTCCACGTGGTTTCCCGAGTGGACGTCGAGCCCGTCGGTCATCACGCAATAGTGACGTGTCCGAGCTGTTCCGGACCAATCAGGCGGACGCCAGGTGGCATTCCAACGGGTCCGGCGACGTGGCCCGGTTCCTCGCTCTCCAGGCATGGACGTCGAAGGCCGAGTGAGGCGTCATGGCCGCCCCGGATTTCGTTGAAGAACAGCCATGAGCCCGAGTCGGAGACGCCCGCCGTGGATTTGTGGTCGATCCCGGCGACGCTTTTGGGATTCCAGTTGGGCCCGTCGAGTGCCACGTCTTCGAAGCACGCAACTGCCACGGGCTTGGCCGGTCGGTTGCAGCGAGCAAGCAGTGTGCGGTCCGAGCCGCCGAGCTCAGCGGATCTCGAACACCGGGTGCTTCGGCGCAACCGCCGCCCACTCCTCGTCAGTGGCGTCCGGGGTGATGCCGTCGAAGAACATGCCCACCTCGAACTTCCACTTGCGCAGGTAGGCCCGGAGCACCGGCACGGCCTCGGCCGGTGGGATCTCGGTCGCCCGGCAGATCTGGCGCCGCCGCCCCAGGATCAACACCATGTGCCCGTCGGAGTGGCGCACGTTGCGCACCCACTGGGTCTCGCCCCGGGGCGACACCAGGTACTGGGTTCCGTTCAGGTTCAACAGGTTGACCGGGGTGTGATGCAGATCGCCGCTGGTCCGACCCCGGTGCTCGAGCACCCGGGAGCCCAGGACGCTCACGCCCAGCCGGGTCAGGCCGGCCACCACGTTGTTGAAGATGTGCGTGGTGAACCAGTCCGGGCGCTTGTAGTGGGCCGCAGCCGGCGTCTCGAGGGCGATGGTGTTGGTGCTCATGATGACCTCCTCGGTGTTGTTCTCCATGAACATTGATCTTAAGAGTGAACATTGTTCTTGTCAAGTACTTGTGTTCTCCATTGAGAACGTCCACACTGGGAGGCATGCCGGCAGCGTCCGCACCACGTACGGCCCGGGCCCGGGTCCGGGAGGAGATGACGGGGGAGATCCTGTCCATGGCCCGGGAACAGTTGGCCCGCGACGGCGCCGCCGCCCTGTCGCTGCGCTCCATCGCCCGGGACCTGGGTATGGCTCCCTCGGCCCTCTACCGGTACTTCGACGGGCGTGACGCCCTCCTCAGCGCCCTCATCCTGGCCGCCTACGAGTCCCTGGCCCAGTGCGCCGAAGAGGGGGCCCAGCGCGCCGCGAGCAGCGGAGGATCCGACATCGAGCGGTTCGCGCTGGTGCCCGGGGCCATCCGGCGCTGGGCGCTGGCCCGCCCCCACGAGTGGGGCCTCCTCTTCGGGACGCCCGTGCCCGGGTACGAGGCACCCGAGGACACGGTCGCCCCCTACGCCCGGACGGCCGCCGCCATGGTGCGCCCGGTCGTCGAGGCCAGGCACGCCGGGCGTCTCCGCCCGTCCAGGCCCGGTGGAGCGGTCTCCACAGAGCTGGCGCAGGCCCTGGACCCCATCACCGAGGGCCTCTTCCCCGGCATGCCGGCGGAGACGGTCCTGCTGGTGGCCCAGGCCTGGTCCACCACGATCGGCGCCATCAGCCTCGAGGTGTTCGGGCACTGGCGCGGCACCATCCTCGACCCCGGCCTGTACTTCGAACGCACCATCGCCGACATCGCCGTCTCCGTCGGCCTCAGCTGATCCGTTCGCCGGATCCGATTCAGCGCAGCCGGGCCCGCAACGAATCCACCTGGGCCTCGAACGCTTCGTACTCGGTGGCGGTGAGCGTGTCCTTCAGCGCGACGAGCAGGCCCCCGACCAGGGCGACCACGTCGGCCAGCTCCTGGCTGGGCTCCTGCATCCGGATCTGGGAGAAGGGGAGTGCGATGGCGACCCGGCTGGTCGGACCTGCCGACGGTGCCGCCACCTGGGCGTCGCCCTTGTGCGTGCCCTTCGCCTTCTTCCCGGGCTTGTCCGGCTTGCCGCGCTTGCCGGATCCCTCGGGCTTCGGCAGCGGTGACATGGCGGTCGACACGCGGACGGGCAGCTCAGCCCAGGACGGGCAGCTTCACCTCGATGCCGTTGTGGGCCAGGAAGGCCAGCTTGTGCTCGAGGGCGTGCTGCCAATCGACCATGTCCTTGTCGAACTGCGTGCGATCGCCTTCTTCGCACGCGTGCTCGAGCTCGTCGAACGCGAGGTCTTCGGCGTCCAACAGGCTGCGGTACTTCAAAAGGAAGTGGTCGTCGATCGGCTGATGCACGTCGTCCTCCTACCACCGGCCCGACCTCTGCGAGCCGGTGCGGACAACCTACTCCCGTCACCTTTTGTTCGCTTGGGAGCCACCTGAAATGCTCCCCAACTGGGGTGCAATTGTCGGGCAATTGCAACATTCCGCCCGTCGGTCCAGTTCGGCGGACGGCCTCACCAGTTCCTGCGCAAGCGGTGGTACGGGCGGGGCAGCGCGTAGCGGAAGACCATGGCCGCGTCGATCAGCCCCGAGACGCTGATCTCGAGCGACGCCCCCCCGGCCCGGGCCAAGATCCTTCGCGAGACCGATTCGACCGAACGCGTCATCAGGCGGGGCGGTTGGCGCAGTCCCCGCTCCAGCGCACCCAGGCCGAGCTCGGTCGCCATGAAGGCAGGGTAGACGACGTGTACGTGCACGCCCTTGGGCCCGAGGCGGAACGAGAGCGACTCGCTGAAGGCCGTGAGCGCCGCCTTCGACGAGGGGTAGGCGCCCGGCCCGGGCGAGGGCAGCCTCCCGCCGTCCGACGACACGTTCACGATGATGCCGCGGCCCCGCTCCGCCATGGCGCCCTGGACGGCCAGCGTCGCCGCCACCGGGGCGAAGAAGTTCACGTCGAAGGTGTGGCGGAAGTCGGCTTCGGTGATGTCGGCCAGCCTGATCCCGGGATCGGTGGCCGCGTTGTTCACCAGGATGTCCAGCGGGCCGAGGTCGAGCTCGGTCCGCTCCAGCGCGGCGCGCAGCGCCACGGTGTCGGCCACGTCGCACACCTCGGTGCGCGAGCCCGGCGAGAGCGCAGCCAGCTGTGTCGCCAGCGCGGCCAATCTGGCCTCGTCGCGGGCCAGCCCGACCACGACCGCGCCGGCCCGGGCCAGGTCGAGGGAGAGTTGCTCGCCCAGGCCCCGGGAGGCCCCGGTGACGAGCGCCACCTGACCGGCGTAGCGGGCGCCGTACGCGGGCGGCTGCCTGGAGGGAGCCGGGGCCACGTCCGGCTCAGTCCTGATCGGCGGGGTCTGTCAACTCCGCCAGGACCGGGCCCAGCCGCGCCGCCGCCGCGGCCAGCACCTCCTGGCCCGCCACCAGCGCGGCCAGGTCGCCGCGGACCCGGATGCGGCCTTCGGCCAGCGCGTCGGCGGGGTCGAGACGCCCGTGGGCCAGGGCCAGTGCGTCCTCGTAGCCGAGCACAATGGTGGCCGAGCCCGACGCCGTCCCCTCCTCGTCGAGGCTCAGATGGGCCCGACCGTCGGCCACCAGCAGTACCAGGCGGCGCTCGCCCCCGCCGTCGGGGGCGCCCGTCACCACCTGGACGACGCTGAACGTGCCGTCGGCCGCGGCCAGCGAGCCGGCGCCGGCCGCAGCGATGGCGTCGTGCAGGTCGAGCGCGCCGAGCGCGGCGTCGAAGGACTGCACCCAGTCGGGCGAGAGGTAGCGGGCCATGCGATGACGCGGCCGCCGGGTCGGCGCCCGACCACGGGGGGCCGGGCGCGCCGGCTCAGCCGGCGGCGGCCTCTTCTGCTTCGTCGGCGGTGAACTTCTTGCGGCCGGTGATCTTGCGGCCCAGCCAGGCCACCGGGTCGTAGCGGGCGTCGACCACGCGTTCCTTCATCGGGATGATGCCGTTGTCGGTGATCTTGATGTGCTCAGGGCAGACCTCGGTGCAGCACTTGGTGATGTTGCACATGCCGAGGCCCTTGTCGTGGGCGAGCTCGCGCCGGTCGTTCACGTCGAGCGGGTGCATCTCGAGCTCGGCGAAACGGATGAAGAAGCGAGGGCCGGCGTACTTCGGCTTGTTGTCCTCGTGGTCGCGGATCACGTGGCACACGTCCTGGCACATGAAGCACTCGATGCACTTGCGGAATTCCTGCCCCCGCTCCACGTCGACCTGCATCATGCGGTAACCGCCCTCGGGCTCGGGTCCGGGCTTGAAGGCCGGGATGGTCTTGGCCACCTCGTAGTTGAAGGAGACGTCGGTCACCAGGTCGCGGATGATCGGGAACGTCTTCATGGGCGCCAGCACCACCGGCTCGCCCTCGGGCAGCGTGTCCATGCGCGTCATGCACATGAGGCGGGGCAGGCCGTTGATCTCGGCCGAGCACGAGCCGCACTTGCCTGCCTTGCAGTTCCAGCGGCACGCCAGGTCGGGCGCTTCGCCGGCCTGGATCCGGTGGATCACGTCGAGCACCACCTCGCCCTCGACGGCCGGCACCACGTAGTCGGTGAACTGGCCACCCTGGTCGTCCCCCCGCCACACCCGCATCGTCACTGTGTCGGCCATCAGTGTCCCTCCTCGAAGAGCACCTTCAGCTCGGCCGGCATCTCCGGCAGGGGCTCGGGTGCGATGGCGATCGGCGCCAGGTAGCCGTGTTCGCCCGTCTGGTGCTGCACGAAGTTGACCTTGCCCATCTCGGGGTCCGGTCCCGGGTAGTCCTCCCGGGTGTGCCCGCCCCGGGACTCCTTGCGGTTCAGCGCCCCCTGGGCCACGGCGATCGAGGTGGTGATCATCGACGGCAGGTCGGTAGCCAGGTTCCAGCCGGGGTTGTAGGCCCGGCCGCCCTTGACCTGCACCTTGGCTGTCTGCTGCTTGAGGTCCTCGAGCTTGGCCAAGGCCTCCTCGAGTTCGGGCCCGGTGCGGATGATGCCGACCAGCGCCTGCATCGTCTCCTGCAGCTCGTGCTGGATGTCGTAGGGGTTGTGGCCGTCCTCGCGCCCGAACGGGGCGAAGGCGTCGTCGATGGCCGACTCGATCTTCTTGGGGTCGACCGACACCGCGCCCCGGCGGCCCTCGGCGAAGTCGCTGGCTCCGATACCGGCCCGCCGCCCGAAGACGATCAGGTCCGACAGCGAGTTGCCGCCGAGGCGGTTGGCACCGTGCATGCCTCCCGACACCTCGCCGATGGCGAAGAGCCCGGGCACGGTGGCGGCCTGCGTCTCCGCGTCGACCCGCACCCCGCCCATCATGTAGTGGCAGGTCGGTCCGACCTCCATGGGTTGGGCCGTGATGTCGACGCCGGCCAGCTCCATGAACTGGTGGTACATGGAGGGCAGGCGGCGGCGGATGTACTCGGCCGAGCGCCGCGAGGCGATGTCGAGGTAGACCCCGCCGTGCGGGCTGCCCCGGCCCGCCTTGACCTCCGAGTTGATGGCCCGGGCCACCTCGTCGCGGGGCAGCAGGTCCGGGGTGCGCCGGTTGTTGATGTGGTCGTCGTACCAGGCGTCGGCTTCCTCTTCAGTGTCCGCCGTCTCGGCCCGGAACATGTCGGCCACGTAGTTGAACATGAAGCGGGTGCCCTCGGAGTTGCGCAGCACGCCGCCGTCGCCCCGCACGCCCTCGGTGACGAGGATGCCGCGCACCGACAGGGGCCACACCATGCCGGTCGGGTGGAACTGCACGCATTCCATGTCGATTACGTCGGCCCCGGCCCAGATGGCCATGGCGTGGCCGTCGCCCACCGACTCCCACGAGTTCGAGGTGTACATCCAGGACTTCCCGATCGACCCGGTGGCCAGGATCACCGCCTTGGCCGTGAAGGCGACCATCTCGCCCGTGGCCCGCTTGTAGCCCACCGCGCCCGAGACCCGGCCCTCGGCGTCGAGCAGGAGCCGGACGATCTTGGTCTCCATGAAGACGTCGGTCCCCATGGAGACCACCTTCTGCTGCAGGGTGCGGATCAGCTCCAGGCCGGTCCGGTCACCGACGTGGGCCAGGCGGGCGTAGCGGTGACCGCCGAAGTCGCGCTGGGAGATGCGCCCGTCCTTGGTCCGGTCGAACAGGGCGCCCCAGCGCTCCAGCTCGTAGACCCGGTCCGGCGCCTCCATGGCGTGGATCTGTGCCATGCGCCAGTTGTTCAGCATCTTGCCGCCGCGCATGGTGTCGCGGAAGTGGACCTGCCAGTTGTCCTCTTTCCACACGTTGCCCATGGCCGCGGCCATGCCGCCCTCGGCCATGACCGTGTGGGCCTTGCCGAGGAGCGACTTGCAGATGACCGCCGTGCGCAGGCCGCGCTCCTTGGCCTCGATGGTGGCCCGGAGTCCGGCGCCGCCGGCCCCGATGACAATGACGTCGTAGTCGTGGATCTCGTAGTCGGCCATGTGTCGCCCCCTAGAAGTGGAAGCCGGGGTCGTGGATGGTGCCGCTGGCCACCAACCGCACGTAGAGGTCGCAGAGCGCCACGCCGAACAGGCTGATCCAGGCGAAGCGCATGTGGCGCGCGTTGAGCGGCGTGACGAACTTCCAGAGCTTGTGGCGCGTCGGGTGTTTGGCGAACGACTTCACCTGCCCGCCGCAGAAGTGCCGGCAGGCGTGGCACGACAGCGAGTACAGCCAGAGGAAGACGGCGTTGGCACACAACACCGCCGTTCCCACGCTGATGCCGATGTGCACGTGCTCGACCCCGTTGACCAGGTAGGGCTGGCGGAAGGCCAGGATGGCGTCGTAGGTCAGGATGCAGTTGAAGATCAGCAGCAGCCAGAAGAAGTAGCGGTGGATGTTCTGGAGGATCAGCGGGAAGCGGGACTCGCCGCTGTAGCTGCCGTGGGCGTCGGCCACGGCGCAAGCCGGGGGAGACCACCAGAAGGACCGGTAATAAGCCTTGCGGTAGTAGTAGCAGGTGAGGCGGAAACCGAGCGGGAAGATCAGGATGAGCAGCGCCGGCGACCAGCTCCAGAAGGGCAGGGTCCCGAAGGTGTGGCTGCCCGTCACGCAGCTCTGGGCGATGCAGGGCGAGTAGAACGGCGAGATCAGGTCCCGGTTGAGGGCGACCCCGGCGTAGTAGTCCTTGCCCACGAACGCGGCCCACGTCGAGTAGACGACGAACGAGGCGAGCACGGCCACGGTCACCACCGGCTCGACCCACCAATTGTCCATGCGCAGGGTGGCCTGGTCGGGCCCGCCCCGGGCGCCGCCGATGGCTACCGGAGTCGCGGTTGCGTTCTCCACCGTCGCAGTCACTCCGACCTCCTCAGGCCCGGCTCAGCGCCGCGGCCGCCAAATCATTCCAGACCACTCTTGCGCAGGCGCAAGTGACAACGGCGCGACCATACGGCGACCACCACCGCACGTCAAAGACATAAAGAGCATCAAATTCAGAGCGTTAAGCTCTGAATAATGCAGCTGCACCAGCTGGCGTACGTCCTGGCCGTGGCCGAGGAGCAGAGCTTCACCCGGGCCGCGGCCCGGCTCCACCTGGCCCAGCCCTCGCTGTCGCGCCAGGTCCGTCTGCTCGAAGGGGAGCTCGGCGTCGTCCTCTTCAACCGCAGTCCGGGCCAGGGCCTGGTCACCCTCACGCCCGATGGCAGCGCGCTCCTGCCCTTCCTCCAGCGGGTGCTGGCCGACGTCGAGGCGACCGGCGCCGAGGCCCGGGCCCTCTCGGGCATGGCCCGGGGCCGCCTCGCCGTCGGGGCCACCCCTAGCCTGATCACCAGCGTGCTGGCGCCTGCCCTGGTCGCCTTCCACCAGAGCCATCCCGGCATCGATCTGTCCGTGGTCGAGGCCGGGTCGCACCAGCTCGTGCCCCAGGTGGCGTCGGGGGAGGTCGACCTGGCCCTCGTCGTGCTGCCGGTCGCCGATCCGCTGGTCGAGACGACACCGCTCTTCGACGACCCGCTCGTCCTGGCCTTGGCGCCCGGCCACGCGCTGGCCGGGCGGCGTCGGGTCCAGGTCCGCGACCTCGATCGCCTCGACCTGGTCATGTTCCGCGAGGGCTACGACCTGCGCGAGGTCACCTTGGCCGCCTGCCTCGCCGCCGGCGTCGAGCCGCACCTGGTCAGCGAGGGCGGAGAGATGGCCGGCGTCCTCTCCTTCGTGGCCGCCGGCCTCGGCGCGGCCGTGGTCCCGGCCATCGCCCTGCCCGCCGACGGCTCGCTGGTCGCCGTGCCGTTCACCGGTCCCACCCTCAGCCGCACCATCGCTCTGGCTCAGCGCGGCGATCGCGCGCTGGCCCGGCCCGCCCGCGCCCTGGTCGAGCGGTTGCTCGGCGCGCTCGTCGCGCCGGTGGCCACCCCGCGCTGAGGGCGCGTGTCCATCCCTGTCGGACGCGGCACGCGCTGACGTCGCCCGCGGCCGTGCACTTGTTGCACCGACGGCGTCAACACTCCGCGCCCTAGCCGCTGACGACGGTGGTGCCGGCGTGTGCGCACGCGCACCGACGCGGCGACGAGCGCGCGAGCAGCGACCCGCCAGAGCAATGACACTCCTCGTGAACTCTTGGTGTTCTGTCTGACAATCGCGTGGCGGCCAGAGCGTGCGCGCAGGGCTGGCTGCTACCGTTCCGGCTTCTATCCGGGGGGGGGTTCACGTTGGCGTTGCGTCGCCGAGTGGTGTGTTCGTTCATCGCTCCGCTCCTTGCCGTGGTCGGCAGCGGACTGTTCGGCGTGTGGAACGCAGCGCCGGCGGGAGCAGCGGACAAGCCGGTGATCAGCGGGCTGACTGCAACGCCGTCCAAGGTGGACACGGTCGGCGAATCGTCGACCATCTCGGCCACGGTGTCGGGTGCGACGACGTGCAAGGTGGCGTCGTTTCCGCTGCCGCTCCTTGCCGGCTCGGGCCCGGTCTCGTGCGCGGCAGGCGCCCTGACCGATGTGGTGCTCTTTCCGACTGAAACGAAACCGGCCGTGTACCTCGTCATCGTCAGCGCCAAAGGAGACGGCAAGCAGACGACGAGGTCCGTCGAGGTCAAGGTCCGTGCGGGTTCCGGCGGGGGAATCGCCGGCGTCGTCTCGCTGGCGTCGGACAGCGAGGGTTCCTGCGCCCTGCTCGCCTCGTCGTCCGTGGAGTGCTGGGGCTATGGCCCGAACGGACAACTCGGGAACGGGGAGTTGTACACGTCGGCTCCCCGGGGCTCCGCCGTCCCCGTCGACGTCGTGGGAGTGAACGGGACCGGCACGCTCACCGGCGTCGCTTCTCTGATCGGCGACGAGAGCAGTAACGGGTACTGCGCGCTCCTCACCTCTTCGGCCGTCGACTGCTGGGGCTTTGGCCAGGTCGGTGGCCTCGGGGACGGGCAGTTCTCGGATTCTGCCGTTCCGGTCCAGGTCCAAGGCGTCGGCGGGTCCGGCCTTCTCAGCGGGGTCTCGGCTGTAGCCGGCGACGGGCTCGGTTACTGCGCCGTGCTCAGTGCGGGCGGCGCGGTGGACTGCTGGGGCTACGGCCCCGATGGTGAGCTCGGCGACGGGCAGTTCTACTCTTCGAGCCCCTTCGGCTCGGCCACTCCCGTCCAGGTGGTCGACGTCGACGGCAGCGGCGCCCTCTCCGGCGTCTCGAGCGTGACGGGCGGCGAGGACGGCTATTGCGCCCTGCTCGGCTCGGGCGGGGTGGACTGCTGGGGCGGCGGCACGACCGCCACCCCGGTCGAGGTGGCGGGCGTCGGCGGGAACGGTGTCCTCTCCGGCGTCTCGAGCGTGACGAGCGACGCCACCGGGGGCTACTGCGCGCTCCTCGTCACGGGCGGCGTTCTGTGCTGGGGCTCCGGTGCAAACGGTGAGCTGGGCAACGGGCAGTTCTCGGACTCCGCCACCCCGGTCCAGGTCCAAGCGGTGAGTGGGAACGGCGCGCTCTCGGCCGTCTCGAGTGTGACGAGCGACCAGGATGGCTATTGCGCGCTGCTCACGTCGGGCGCGGTCGATTGCTGGGGCAACGGCACCTACGGCATCCTCGGCGACGGGCAGTTCTCGGACGCCGCCACCCCGGTCCAGGTCGAAGGCATCGCCGGCGCCGGCCTCCTCCACCACGTGTCCGGCCTGACCAGCGATGGCAATGGATTTTGCGCTCAGCTGAACTCGAACGAGGTCGACTGCTGGGGCGCCGGCCCCGACGGCGACCTCGGGAACTCGAAGTTCTACGCCGGGAAAGCCATGGGTTCGGCCACCCCGGTCCAGGTCGACGGCGTGAACGGGGTCGGTGTGCTGTCCGGTGTGGCCAGCGTGATGGGCAGCGGTGACGGCTACTGCGCGCAGCTCGCCTCCAGCGAGGTCGATTGCTGGGGCGCCGGCGACAGCGGCAAGCTCGGGAACGGGCAGTTCTACTCGACCGACCCCCCTGGCTCCGCCACGCCCGTCGAGGTGTTGTAGGTCTGCCCACAACGGCCGACGCAGCGCCCGTGTCGCCGCGCCACCCCGCAGGCACGGGGCGTAGGCTCGCCTCATGAGCGGCCCGACTGACCATTTCGACCCTTCCGCCACCCCGGACCCCGGCGGCCTCAAGCCCCCCACCGACCTCCCGACCTCGTTGGCCGACCTCCGGGCCAGCGGATGGGAGTCCGTGTCGGTGGCCGAGGAGATGCGCCGGAACACGGCCAAGCTGATTGCCGAGGGCAAGACGCTCGTGCCCGGCGTCCTCGGTTTCGACGAGACCGTCGTGCCCCAGCTGGAGAACGCCATCCTGGCCGGCCACGACATCATCCTCCTGGGAGAGCGGGGCCAGGCCAAGACCCGGGTCATCCGTTCCCTCGTCGGCCTGCTCGACGAGTGGATGCCCATCGTCGACGGTTCAGAGATCAACGACGACCCCTACCACCCCGTGTCGCGCTACGCGCTCGACCGATTCGAAGAGCTGGGCGACGCCCTCCCCGTCACGTGGACGCACCGCTCGCAGCGGTACGGCGAGAAGCTGGCCACCCCCGACACCTCCATCGCCGACCTCATCGGGGAGGTCGATCCGATCAAAATCGCCGAGGGCCGCTACCTCAGCGATGAGCTGGCCCTCCACTACGGCTTGATCCCGCGGGTCAACCGCGGCATCTTCGCCATCAACGAGCTGCCCGACCTCTCCGAGCGCATCCAAGTCGGGCTGCTCAACATCCTCGAAGAGCGCGACGTCCAGATCCGGGGCCACCGCATCCGCCTGCCGCTCGACGTCATGCTGGTGGCCACGGCCAATCCGGAGGACTACACCAACCGCGGCCGGATCATCACGCCGCTCAAGGACCGCTTCGGCGCGCAGATCCGCACGCACTACCCCTACGAGACCATGACCGAGGTCCGGATCATGGAGCACGAGGCCGACTTCCCGACGGCCGGCGTGCCGGTCAGCGTGCCGCCCTTCATGAAGGAGGTGGTGGCCGAGGTCAGCCAGCTGGCCCGGCGCAGCACCCACCTCAACCAGCGCAGCGGCGTCTCGGTCCGGCTCTCCATCGCCAACTACGAGACCCTCATCGCCTCCGCGGTGCGCCGAGCCCTACGCACCGGTGAGCCCGTCGCCGTGCCCCGCATCAGCGACCTGGCCGCCCTCGTCCCGTCCACCCAGGGGAAGATCGAGGTCGAGGCCATGGAGGAGGGCCACGAGGACGAGGTGGTGGCTCAGCTGGTGGCGGCCGCCACCCTCTCGGTCTTCCGGCGCCGGGTCACCCTCGACGACCCCCAGGCCATCGTGGCTGCGTTCCACGACCAGGTGGTCGTCCACGTGGGCGACGACCTGCCCAGCTCGTCCTACCTGGCCGTCCTGGCCGACATCCCCGAGCTCGAGCCGGCCACGCGCAAGCTGGCCGGGCCCGAGTCGGTCGACGCCGAGTCGCCCGCGCTGATGGCTTCGGCCATGGAGTTTCTCCTCGAGGGCCTCCACCTGACCAAGCGCTTGAACAAGGACGCGTCGGGCGCCCGCGCTCTCTACCGGGGCCGCAAGTAGCGCCGGCCGGGGACCCGACACAGACATAGACACACACAGGACACACGAACGGGCACGGAGACGGGGACACACCCGTACCCGGGGCTCCGTACCGATACGACGAGGACGGCACGCACATGAGCGTCAACTACGACTACTCCCACTGGGACGGGACCCAGGAGTTCGCCGACCTCGACCCCGACGACCTCCTCGCCGGCCTGACCGAGGACTTGCTGACCGGCGGTGATCTGGACGAGGCGCTGCGCAAACTCCTGCGCAGCGGCTTCCGCACCGCCGACGGCGAGCAGGTGGCGGGGCTGCGCGACCTGCTCGAACAATTGCGCCGGCGCCGGGCCGACATGCTGGCCGAGGGCGACCCCGATGGGCGCATGGCCGAGCTGACCCGCCAGCTCGACGAGATCGAGCAGGACGAGCGGGCGGCCATCGACGAGTTGCTCGAGGACGCCAAGGCGTCGGGCGACGAGCGCCGCGAGGAGGTCACCGGCGACGTGGCCACCGAGCGCCGCATGGCCCTCGACCTGCAGCCCGACGACCCGGCCGGACGCATCAGCTCGCTGCAGAACTACGACTTCGTCTCCTCCGAGGCCCGGGAGCGCTTCGAGGAGCTGGTCGAGGAGCTGCGCCGCGAGATGGCCGACACCTTCTTCGAGGGAGCGTCCGACGCGCTCTCCAATATGAGCCCCGAGCAGATGGCCCGCATGCGCGACGCCTATGACGCCCTCAACAAAATGCTCGAGCAGCGCGAGGCCGGGGAGGAGATCGACCCGAGCTTCGAGGAGTTCATGGCTCAGTACGGCGACATGTTCCCGGGCCACCCCGAGACGCTCGACGAGCTGCTCGAGCAGCTGGCCGAGCGGATGGCAGCGGCCCAGGCCGTCTGGAACTCGATGAGCCCCGAGCAGCAGGCCCAGCTCCGGCAGCTGGCCGACGCCGTGCTCGAGGACATGGACCTGCGCTGGCAGGTCGACCGGCTCAGCCGCAATCTGCAGCGCGCCGTGCCCGACGCCGGCTGGCAGCGCTCCTACGACTTCAACGGCGAGGGCCCGATGGGCATGAACCGGGCCACCGACCTGGCCACGCAGCTGGGCCAGTTGGACCGCATCGAGGAGGTCATCCAGTCCGCCTCGAGCCCGGCTGCCCTGGGCGAGATCGACCTCGATCAGGTGAAGCAGCACATGGGCGAGGACGCGGCGCGCGCCCTCGACAAGCTGGCCAACCTGACCAAGTCGCTAGCCGACGCCGGCCTCATCGAGCAGTCGGGCGGGCAGATCGAGCTGACGCCGCGCGGCGTGCGCCGCCTGGGCCAGAAAGCGCTCGCCGACCTCTTCGGACAGATCAACAAGGACCGCATCGGCGACCACTCCGCCCTGCGCACCGGCGCCGGCCACGACCGCGAGGAGACGACCAAGGCCTACGAGTATGGCGACCCGCTCAACCTGCACCTCTCGACCACGGTGCACAACGCCGTGCGCCGCGGTGGCAGCGGCGTCCCCGTGCGCCTCACCCCCGAGGACTTCGAAGTGGTCGAGGTCGAGGCGTTGTCACGCTCGGCCACCGTCCTCTGCGTGGACCTCTCAATGTCGATGCCCATGCGCGACAACTTCGTGCCGGCCAAGCGCATGGCCATGGCACTGCAGACGCTCATCTCCTCGAAGTTCCCCCGCGACTTCCTCGGCATCATCGGCTTCTCCGAGGTCGCCCGCGAAATCCGTCCCGACGAGATTCCCACCGCCATGTGGGACTACGTCTACGGGACCAACCTCCAGCACGCGCTGGCCCTGTCGCGGCGCATGCTGGCTCACGAGCACGGGACCAAGCAGATCATCGTGGTGACCGACGGCGAGCCCACCGCCCATGTCGACGACTACGGCGAGGTCTTCTTCAACTACCCGCCCGTGCCCGAGACCCTGCGCCGCACCATGGCCGAGGTCATCCGCTGCACGAGGGCCGGGATCGTGATCAACACCTTCGCCCTCGACCTCCAACGCACCCACTACCCCTTCGTGGAGCAGATCGCCCGGGTCAACGGAGGCCGCACCTTCTACACCACCCCCGACGCTCTCGGCGGCTACGTGCTGGTCGATTTCCTCCAGCACCGCCGCGTCCTGCGCCCCGCCGGCTAGGAGGTCGCGGGAACCAGCGATCCGGTGGCACCTCGCCTGCAAGATTGTGCATCTGAGGCTTCACCGGGTCGTCGGTGGCGATCGTGAGGAATCATCCGTGAGCAGCTGCTTTGGCCCAACGGCATCGAAGAGGAAAACTGCGCAATGAACGCCGGGCCTCGAAGGGGCCGAAAACACACGGATGCCAAGTGAACACCGTGCGGCAAAAGCCTGCCCGGAACGGGCACAGTGCAAGTCGTAGAAACCCTGGTCGAACGAGAGTGCTCCCGGCTCGCCAACGGCGACGCCCGACCGCCTCGCTGGGAGTTCACTCCGTCCTCGTCTCCGTCGGTTAGACAACAGTCGTGGAAGCCATCGGCATGGCGGACGAGCAAGATGCAGGCGACGGCCCTTTGATCAGCGTGATCATGCCGGTGCTGAATGGAATGCCGTGGGTGGAGCAACAGCTTTCGGCCTTGTGTGTGCAAGAAGCGCCGGGCGAATGGGAAGTCATCGTGGCGGACAACGGCTCCGAAGATGGCACCCGCTCCTGCGTGCAGCAGTGGTCCAAGCGTGACCCGCGCGTCCGACTCGTAGACGCCTCCGCTCGTCGCGGGCCTGGAGCGGCTCGCAACATCGGCGTCGGCACGGCCGGTGGCCGGATTCTCGTCTTCTGCGACGCAGACGACGTGGTGCGACCTGGCTGGCTGGCGGGCATGGTTGCGGCCCTGAACGGCGCGGATCTCGTTGCCGGCCTCTTCGACTTCGGGTCCCTGCAAGGTCGGGCCCATCCAAAACCCGTCCCCGCAGGCACGACACAAATGGGGTTTCTCCCATTCGCTCTCGGTGGGAACCTGGCTGTCCGCAGAGATGCGTTCGAAGCATTTGACGGCTTCAGCGAGACCCTTTCGGCGGGAGAGGACGTCGATTTCTGCTGGCGATTGCAACTGGCCGGGTACCGATTCGCCATCAGTGACCGAGCCGTGGTGGCCAGACGCGAGCACGCGAGCGCTCGGGCTGCGTTCCACGGAACCTGGGTGTACGGACAGTGCACCATCGTGCTCTATCGGCGCTACCGTGCCCGCGGCATGCGGCCAGATCTGCGGGGAGCGGCGAAGGCATGGGTCTGGTTGGTCGTCGCCCTCCCCGGACTGATCAGGCCATCGCGGCGCCCGGAGTGGATGCGCGCCTTCGGCCTCCGCGCTGGCCGACTGGCCGGATCGGTGGCCCACCGCACGTTCTTCCCCTAGAGCGGGCGCGCCCTGAGCCGTCGGCTGGCGGCGTGTCGGCAACCGTGATCCGCCACGGAACGCCGACTTGGAGGGAACGTCCCGACCCCGAGCCCGGCGACACCGATCTTGCCGCTCGCCACTGATCAACGATGCGTCCCGGACTCGGCCAGACACAGTCTGGCCACGATCGGGCATACCGTGCCGTTTGCCATAGTGTCGCGGCGTCCGAGGAGAGGAGAACTCCATGCGGTCCAACCACAGGGAGCTCACGGTGCCCCGCCGCCCGACACGACGACTGAGGAACGGGACCTTCTCCTCGACGCGTTCGATTCGAACGGGATCGCACCGCTCGATCCCCATGTGGACCCATTCGAGTGCGATCGGGCGGAGCGGATGGGCATGCCGCACGCCGCGGCGCCCTCCAGCGGCACAGCTCGAGACGGTCCTCGCCACGGCGCCCTGAGAACCTTGACGCCCCCGCCCCCGCTTTCTTCCTCAGACGCTTCCGGGGACCGAGCGAGATTTGCCTATCTGCTTCTCACGCATGCGAGGCCACAGCAAGTGGAGGATCTTGGTGCCCGCCTTCTCCAGTTGAGCCCAAGGGCAGACATCGTTGTGCACCACGACGCGTCGGCGACCGATCTGCCCTGGGAGGGACAATCGGGTCCCCATATTCATTTCGTCGACCGAGAGAACGTGCAGTGGGGCGGTTGGTCGATGATCGACGCCACAGAGCGGCTCTTGCGCTTCGCGGTCGAGAATCTGACCAGCGAATGGTTTGTTCTCCTGTCGGGCGACCACCGACCTGCGACGGATCTCACTGCGTGGGAGGGCGCTGTCGCCCGGGCATCAGTCGACGCCTACCTGCCCGCCGAGCGGCTTTCCGGACGGCTGCGGTTCGGGAGAAGCAATGTGGAGGAAAACCTCTATCTGGCTCGGGCGCGACATCGGTGGACCTCGATCTCGCGCCCGAAATCCTATGGTTTGAACAGGGGTATCGCTGCCCTCATGAAGCTTTCGCAGTGGGTGCAGCCATTCGTCGCCCTCGAATACGTTCACCGGCACGATGCATGGGCCATCGGAATCCGTCGGAACACTCGAGAGCTCAACGGACTGACGTTCTATCGGGGATCGCAATGGATAGCTCTGAACCGCCGTGCCGCCCTTGCTGCGCTCAACGTCGAACCGCAACTGAGGGAGTGGTTCACCCGCAGCTGGATCCCGGACGAGACCTACTTTCACACCGTCTTGCGTTCAGCCGGTCTCCGGGTCAGTAACGCCCCAACCACGTTCGTGCTCGAACAGCCGGCACAACCCACTACAGGGTGGATGCAACTGAAGCTCCAAGACCTGCCGGCGGTCTGGGAATCCCACACGCCGTTCGCCCGCAAAGTCGACATATCGAGTCGTCCCGAGGTTGCAGCAGCTATCGACGAGGCCGTCGACGGTCACGGGCTCAGCACTGCCCCAGACAGATCCGCCCGAGCCCCCCAGGACCCACCTCGTCCATGAACCTGTGCTTTTGACCGCGTCTACACTCCAAACCGTCGTAGTCGGAGCGTCATCGATGGTGCTGGTCGATGAATCGAAGACAGCGTCGCGAACGTCACGAACGGCACGAAACTGACAGAGGGGTCGAGAGGGCATCAGGTGCAGACAGGCACGTCCGCCGGGACGGAGCGAGCGGGATCGACGGCGCCTCCCACTGTGGCCTACCTGCTGCTGACCCACAAGGAACCCGACCAAGTCGAAAGGCTTGCAGCGCGAATTCTTTCCCTCAGTCCGACGGGTCATGTCGTCGTGCACCACGACCTCAAAGCCGGACGTCCGCCTTGGGACGGCTCGCCTCCGCCCCGGGTCCACCTGGTCGACCAGCGCGTCACGGTTGAGTGGGGTGACTGGTCGATCGTCGAAGCGACATTGAGAATGTTCCAATTTGCCCACGAGCAACTCGGTGCAGACTGGTCCGTCGTGATCTCCGGCGAGCACTGGCCCGTCATGGACCTCTCGGAATGGGAAACCATGCTCACCGTAGAGGGAGTCGATGCGTACCTTCCGACTCAGCTGCTGCCGGCACACCTTCATTTCGGCAGGAAGGATCGCGACGGCGATCGATTCCTGGCTCGATGCGTCCTCCGATGGTTTCGGTTCCACCGACCCAAGTCCCACATTGCGCAGAAATTGCTGTCCGGCGCGGCAAAGGTGAGCCGGTGGACCCATCCGGTCCTCAAGCTCGAGTACTCCATCCGCGGCGAGTCGTGGTTTGTCGGGATTCCACGTCGCAGAGGTCCGATTGCGGGATGGGATCTCTACAAGGGATCCGAATGGATTGCGTGCAGTGCCCGGGCGACCGGCATCTTGCTGCGCACTGACGCAGCGGTCACCGCCTGGTTTCGACGGAGTCACATCCCTGACGAGTCCTATATCCAGAGCGTCTTGCAGCGTCGTGGAGACCTCGTCGTGAGAAATGCCGAGGTGACGTGGGTACCGGCGGAGCCAACGGTCCCGACACCAAAATGGATGTTGCTCAAGCTGGATGAGTTACCGGCCATCCACCGGGCCGGCGTGCCCTTCGCCCGCAAGGTGGACCCGTCCCGGAACCCAGAGGTGATCGCGCACATCGACGCGACGGTCGATGCGCGCGTGTCGCCGAAGAGGACACGTGACGCAGCGTCCTTCTCCGGGCGCAACCATGGCGAGTACGGTCCTCTCTCGGTCGAGCGATGACTGACCAAACCCCTGGTGGGATCGAAACCGGGTCCCAGGCACCCTGCTTTGCCTACATGCTGCTGACGCACAGGGACCCCCGCCACGTCGAAGAGCTGGCAAGTCGAATCCTCGACCTCAGCCCGGCGGGCCATGTCGTGATCCACCACGACTCAGCGGCCGGCGATCTCCCGTGGCAGGGGCACCCACCGGACAGGGTGCACTTTGTCGAGCGTGGGCGCGTGCTCTGGGGAGGTTGGTCCATCGTGGCTGCCACCCTTCGGATGATCCGATTCGCTCACGATGATCTCGGCGCCGACTGGTTCGTCATGCTCTCGGGCGAGCACCGTCCTGTGGTCGACCTGCGACAATGGGAGCGCTCCATCATGGCGTCTGGTGTGGACGCATTCTCAGAAGCCGAGGCGCTGCGGCCGAGCATCCACTTCGGGACGCTCCGGCGAAGACGTCAACCGGTTCCTCGCACGCTGCCTGCACCGCTGGGTCACTCTCAAGGAGCCACGCTACGCAATTGGCAACAAGGTCTTCACTGGGTTCTGGAGAATATCCCGCTACGTTCTGCCCTTCTGCGCGATCGAGTACGCGCATCGACGACAGGCCTGGTTTGTCGGCTTGCCTCGTCGCCGCGGCCGGCCAGAGGGGACCATCTTCTACAAGGGAACCCAGTGGATCGGGTTCAACAGGCGCTCGGCCGAGGCCGTTCTGGGAGCGGATACTGCGGTCACCGAATGGTTCAAGCGCAGCCATATCCCCGACGAAACGTATCTCCAGACAGTCCTTCACAACGCTCCTGGACTCACTGTGAGTAGTGACCTCGTCACCTATGTCCCTGAGTCTCCATTACATCCATATGCGCGTTGGATGGTCCTGAGCCAGGAGGAACTTCCGGTCGTATGGCGATCCGGAGCAGCCTTTGCCCGCAAGGTGGATCCTGACGAGCGACCTGACGTCATCAAGGCCATTGACGAGAAGGTGGAGGACGAGCGGAGATCTCGGGGTGTCTCGCAGACGAAGGGGCCTGCGGCGTGACGGCGACGGGGGAGGGTCAGACCAGCAAGTCATGCATCGCCGTCGTCGGCATGCATCGGAGCGGCACGTCGGCCACCGCCGGCCTTCTCATCGGCTTCGGCTTGGCCGGCCCTCGGGCCGACGATCTCGTACCGGGTGACAGTTCGAACGAACGCGGACACTGGGAAAGCCGCGAGGTGCAACTCTGCAATACCCACCTCCTGGCCGCCCGAAATGCCACAACCTTCGCGCCGCCACCCTTCATTGAGAACTGGACCGACGTACCCGTCTACGAATCAGTGAAGGCGGAAGCGCAACAGTGGTACAACACGACTTTTCAGGGCCGACCGCTGGTCATGAAGGATCCCCGCATGTGCCTCACCATGCCTTTCTGGCGCGCTGTACTCCCGGCCTCCATGTGTGCGGTGTTCGTGTTGCGCGATCCCTTGGAGGTGGCCCGCTCCCTCGAGGCTCGGGACGAGATCCCCATTCTCTTGGGCCTGGCCATGTGGGACCGCTATATCCGCTCCGCGAGTTCGGGGCTGGCCGGCCTTCCCACCCTGGTCGTTACCTACGACTCGATGATCGGGGATCCCGTGAAGTCGTCGAGGGAAGTCGGCACCTTCCTCGAGGACATGGGAGTACGGCTCGAGCACGGCACGTCGGATGAAGCGGCGCAGCGCCTGGATCCCACATTGCGCCATCAGGTCAAAGGATCCGACGAGTACCACGAACTGGTCCAGGCCCAGAGAGAAGTACTTTCTCTCCTCTCGGAGCGAGCGGGACAGCATGCAATGTGGGACCCTCCCGCCCTCCCGCCGCCGCCCGCCTGGGTGGACGACGTACTGCGCCTTCGCCATGAGTACGCGAGCAAGACCAAGGAGCTTTACTGGGTAAAAGCATCACGCGCCTACAAGATGGTCTCTTCGCTGTGGCGATTGACCGGTCGAAATCCGCCGACGTCCGACGAGTCTGTCTCTGAAGCGGAGAACGCGTGGTGACCACAGTCCCGGATTTCGTTCACGATTGAGAGTCGATAGCACACCACCCCCACGCCCTCGGCGGCTACGTGGTGCTCGACTTCCGCTGGCATCGCCGCGTCCTACGCCCGGCCGGCTGAATCCGCATTCGCCCCGGCCGCGTTCCGCTCGGCTGGGGAGGCCGCCTCTTGCTGCCGCAGCCTCTTGTTCCCGCAGCCTCTTGTTGCCGTCCCCGCCGGCTGCCGGAGGACCGATTGGCGGCGGTCGCGGCCTTTTCTGCGCCGAGAGGGCACGAGGACGCAGGAAAAATCAATGCACCTGGGTCCGGCGCGGCGAAACCCGGGTTGATCTGCGATTTCATGCACTTATCCACACCGGCTCAGGCGCCGGACGGACACGTTTTTTGCCCAGGATCGGGGATTTGGTCTTGCGCACGCCTGGAGGGGTGGTCAAAGATGATGACTACATCGTTGTAGTTACATCAATGCCACCTGTGGCGAAGAAGGGGGGCGAATCGAATGGCGGTGGACATCGTGACCACGCTTTACGGTCGCCAAGAACGAAGTTGGCAGTTGCAGGCGAACTGCATGGGCGTCGACCCGGATCTGTTTTTCCCAGAGCGTGGGGCGTCGACCCGCGAGGCCAAGGAGGTCTGCCGCGGCTGCGTGGTCCGGGAGGACTGCCTCGAGTACGCGCTGGCGAACGGCGAGAAGTTCGGCATCTGGGGCGGCATGAGCGAGCGGGAACGCCGCCGCCTGCGCCGGGCCCGGGCCATGGCACGCCGGGGCGACGTCGCCAGCGCCTCCTGAGCGGCGCTGACCGCAGGCCTGCTCAGTTCAGGGTGAGGCGGCTCTCGATGGTGGCGTCGGGCGAGAGCCCGAGCTCCTCGTAGCGAACGGGCGAAATCTTGGCCAGCACGGCCGAGGGGATGAGCCCGACCAGTTCGGCCCCCTCGACCGAACCGCCCGCTTCCTGCACCAGCTCGGTCACGGCGTCGTAGAGACGGGCGGGGCCGTAGAGGGCGGGGTCGACCAGGTTGCAGGACACCTGGGCCCGCTCGCCCACGGCCAGGGCGAGGACCCGGACGTGGTCGTTGCGCACGCGGGGGGCGACGGCGCGGGCGGTCTCGAGCGAGGAGACCCAGACGTTGTAGGCCACCAGCACGGTGCGGGCCCCGACTGCGGTGGCGCCGGCGGTGGGGTGGGGCGCCCGGGGCCCGAAATCGGGCTTGAGGCCGCCCTCTCGGAGCGGGGCGAAGGCCAGGCGGCGCAGGTCCGGCAGGCTGCGGGTGCCCCCGCCGGGAAGAGGTCCGTAGAGGAAGGCCGGCACATCCAATTCGGCGGCCAGCCAGTCGGCGAACTTGTCCCGCAGCTCGACGGCGGCGGTGAGATCGTGTGGTGGCAGGTCGCCCAGCAGGCAGGGGACGAAGGGCACGACGTCGATGGCTCCCACCCGCGGGTGGACGCCTTCGTGGCGGCGCAGGTCGATCAGGTCGACCGCGGCCCGGGCCAGGGCGCGGGCGGCGTCGGCCACGACGTCGGGCCGGCCGGCCAGGGTGAGCACAGAGCGGTTGTGGTCGGGATCGCGGTGCAGGTCCACCAGGGTGGACCCGGCGGCGTCAGCGAGCTGGCGCAGGACGGCGTCGTCCCGGCCCTCCGAGACGTTCACCACGCACTCCATCAGCTCCACCGGCATTGCCAAAGCGTGGCACGCATCCGCCCGCAACGGGACGCCGCGGGCCTCGGGGTCCCCGCTCGGAGCCCCGAGGCCCGGGGAACCGCCGCTCAGGACCGCGGGGCCATGTCCTGAGCGGGTCCGGGCGCGCCGGCACCGGCAGAGCGTTCGGCGATGGTTCCGCTCGGCCCGCTAGCGAGCCCGGACGGAGCGGTGCGCCACGATCAGCAGGAGGTCAGTGGGCGGACGAGGTCACGGCGTGTGAGAGGCGACGGCGGCGCAGGATGCGGCGACGCTCACGCTCCGAGGCGCCTCCCCAGACCCCGTGGTCGATGTGATGTTCGAGGGCGTATTCGAGGCAGGCCTCCGCCACCGGGCACTCGGCGCAGATGCGCTGAGCCACCAGGACGCCCATCCCGTCGTTGGGGAAGAAGACGTCTGGTGCGACTTCCTTGCATTTTCCTTGCGCCATCCAATCGCTATTCATCACCCGACTCCCTTTCTGCGCACCATTTTAGGCCCTCCACCTGCGTTTTTGGTTAGGAAGATCGTAAGAATCCATAGGGTGACAACGCCCCGACCAGGGGCAA
The DNA here is from genome assembly GCA_963840435.1 of uncultured Acidimicrobiaceae bacterium. Classification (GTDB taxonomy): domain Bacteria; phylum Actinomycetota; class Acidimicrobiia; order Acidimicrobiales; family RAAP-2; genus Bog-473. The sequence goes on from CAWIYY010000015.1 coordinate 126,043, forward strand.
TCCGCTCGGGGTGTTCAGGGCTACGCTGGCGCCGGGTGCCGGCGGGCGCGTGTGCTCGTCACGCGTTCGCAATGTGCGCCGCCGTTGTGTCCAAGGGTGTGTCCAGTCGTCTGAGCGGGCTGTAGGAGGTGCCATGTCCCCGGAGACCGAGGAAGTCGTCGTGGAAGAGGGTGAGCCGATCGAGCCCATCGGGCACGTCCGGGTGGTGTATCTCGGACCGGTGGCTCCGCACTGGGAGGTCCAGTCCGACTACGGCCCGCCCGAGGTGATCGACCAGTTCAGGGACCGTGTCCTGGCCCGCCTGGTCCTCCTGCCGCCCCACGATCCCCAGTTCCGGCGCAACTCCGAGCGGGTCGTGCGCGACGCCGAGCGTGAGCAGCTGGCACTCGAGTGGGTGCTCGACTGGGGCGAGGAGGCCGAGGCCTGAGCCTCGGGCTCTGCCTGTTCGTGCCTGGCTCCTCCTGACAGGACCCGGCCCACCGACGCGGTGGCCGCGCCGTTCATGGCGCTGACCTGCACCTTTGCCAGCGAGACCCCCTTCGGTGGGTTCGGGGGCAGCAAAAAGTTGTCCAGGACTTTTGCACCCAAACTGCATCCGTCGTGCCACGGCGCGGAGACTCCCCCCCACTAGAAAGTGCGCCGACGGCGGTAGACGCACTGCGGACAGCAAGCGCCGACAAGGGGGAAACGACGTGGGACAGACGTACACCATGGACGACGCTTCGATCGTCCGAGCGGTCCGGGAACTGGCCGGGGGACTGAGCGACGACGAGGCGGCGCTGGTGCGCATGCTGACGCCGGCCGACCTCACCGTCGTGGCGCTGGCCGAGCACAAGTTCGACCTGGTCGAGTTGCTCGAGACCATCCGCAGCGACGAGGCGATGGCCGACTACATCTTCGCCATCGGGCCGGACTGGGACGGCACCATCGAGTCGCTGCTGCTCGGAGCCAGGGTCACGACGATCTTGACGAACCACCAGCTCGAGCAGCGCGCTCTCGTCCCCGCCGCCTAAGTGTTGCGCGTCGCCACCTCGGCTTCGAGCTTCGGGCTCTGCCTCTGGGTGCGTTGGGAGTCCGAGGCGATTCGGTGGGAGCACACCTGCTGGGCCGTGTCATCGGACTCGGACTCGGCCCCGGCCTCGGCTTCGGCCTCGAACTCAGAGCCCAAGACTGTGCAGTCGAGCAGCCCGATCAATCGAGTCAGTCGAGCAGACCGATCCGGGCCAGCCACAGGCCGGGCGCATCGACCTCGGCCGGCGTGGGGAGGTCGACTTCGTCCATCCAGAGTCGGGTCAGCGCGTCCTCGCCGGCCCGCTCGATGACGCCCGAGACGAAGGCGCGGCCCCGGTCCACCTCGTCCTGACCGACGTCGAGCCCGAAGAGTCCGGCGAAGGCCATCTCGCCCTTTCCCTCTTCGATCCGGTAGCGGTACCAGGCCTCGCGCAGTGCGGCCGGTGACGAGGTGAGCGTCTCGGCCACCGAGGACGTCACGTGGTCGACGTAGGCGCCGAGGGCGGTGGTCTGGGCGGTCAGCGTGCTCGAGATGTTGCGCTGCTCGGGGCTGATCAGGTCGGCCAGCAGCGCCTCGGGGTCGCCCAGGGCTTCTTCGATGGAAGTGGCGTCGCCCATCCCCTCGCCCAGGCGCTCGACGATGTTGCGTTGGGCGGCGGCGGCGTGGGTCGAGGCGTCGGCCAGCAGCGTGGTCAACGACGAGCGGACGCCGGGGCGGGTCATGACGGCGTGCATGGTGAGCTCGCGCAGGCAGATCCACAGCTGCACCTCTTGGAGGGGCAGGCTCCAGTCCTCGGCGAAGCGGGCCACGTTGCCGGGCACGAGCAGGAGGGCGTTCGTCTTGGGTGGCCAGGGCAGCGGGAGTGCGTACTGGCCGAAGGCGCGCCGGGCCAGGTGGCCGGCGGCCGAGCCGAACTGCATGCCGAGGAAGACCGGTCCGAGGGTGACGGCGAACTGGCTGAGCAGCCCCTGGAGACCGGCGGCGCCCTCAGGGTCGAGCTCGGCCAGGTCCATGGTGGGCACGGCGGAGGCGCCCTGCTGCTGGGCCTCGACCATCGACTGGAGCACGGGCCGGTAGGCCTGGAGCAGGCTGAAGGACCACTGCCCGGGACCGACGGCTTCGAAGGACACCCCGGCCCCGCCGCTCGAGGCGGATGTGATGCCGGTGGCCTCGGCCACGTGGAGCTCGGCCACCCGGGACAGGTCCTCGAAGGCGATGCGCACCAGGGGGTCGGGGGTCTCGTCCTGTCCGCCATCGGTGGCCACGCCGAAGGCGAGGGTGCGGGCGGCCTCGAACCAGCTGTCGCTGGCGCCCGATCCCGACCCGATGACCTTGAGCAGGTCGCCGAGGAGACCGCCCATGGGGTTGTCGGGGTCGATGGAACCGAACATGCTCACTGATTCAGCCTACGAGGAGCGGCCGAGTCTCACGTTCACGACCTTGTTCCCGGTGGCGCCGGGCACGCCCTGGACGGTGAGGGCAACCGACGTGCCCGGCGTGAGCACGTAGAGGCGGGCTCGCAGCTCGGCCATGGTGTGGACGGGAGTGCCGTCGACCCCGGCAATGACCTCGCCCCGGGCCAGGCGACCACCGGCCGGGCTGGCCGGGTCGACCGCGGTCACGGCGGCTCCGGTGTCCCCGGGCTGATCCGTCCCGGTCACTCCCAACCAGCCGTGGCGGGCGTTGGTACCGGCGCGGATGTCGCCGGCCACCCCGAGGACCAGTTGGGTGGGCAGGTAGGCGGCCGCGGTCAGCACGGTGGCGGTCGTGGTCACCGTGCCGGCCGAGGGGGGAGTCGACGCCGCGGTGGACGGCGAGCCCGACGACGGGGCGGTGGCGGTGGCGGGGTCGTAGAGGATCCCGATGACCTGCCCGGTCGAGTTGAGCAGCGGTGCGCCGGGCACGGCGACCATGCCCCTCGCCCCGGCGCCGACGGGGGCCAGCGCCGAGGTGATGGCGGGCATGCCTTGGGCCGGACCGCTGGTGATGGTGGTGCCCGCAGAGCTGACCGCGCCGGGGACCGCGCCGAGCACGAGGTCGGCGCCCACGGGGCGCAGGGTGAGCGTGTCGTCCGGCGCGGCGTTGCTCAGCCCGGTGTCGTCGGAGAAGGGGGCGACGGGGACGTCCTCTGGCACCTGGACGACGGCCACGTCCGAGTCGCGGTCCTGGCCGAGCAGGCTGGCGTCCTCGAGCGTGCCGCCGGGGCCGACGACCGAGAGGTGCTCGAGCCCGCCCAGCGCGTCCGCCGTGGTGACGACGAGCCCTCCCTCGGCGACGGCGATGCCGATCAGCGCGACGACGCCGTGCGACGTGGTGGCCTGCAGCTCGACCATGGAGCGCCCGGCGGCCAGGGCGGCGGCGGGCACCGCGTTCTGCAGCCCCGGCAAGGTGGACACCGGGGCGGCCACGATGGTGTCGGTGATGCCCCCCGTCGAGGGACGGTCGGAGGAGGGCGAGAGCAGCACGACGACGAAAACGACGACGGCGACGACGGCGCCCGCACCGACGAGAGCCATCAGGGCCGTGCGGTGGCGACGGCCCGGTGGTGGCGAGAGGAGGACGGGACCGACATCGGGGGCGGGCCGCACCTCGCTCGGGTGGCGCCAGAGCCGGTCGTCGGGGTCGATCCACCCCCGGAGCGGGCTCTCGGGATCCTCGGCTCCGCTGCCCTCCTCGGGGCCCGGATCGCCTTCGACGGGCTCCTCGGGCGTGTCGTTCACCTGGTCGAGGCTACCGAGATCGGCCCTGGTTGTGCGGTCGCGCGCGGGCCGGGCCGTACCATGAGGCCGCATGTCGCGCGACCTGGCCATCGATCTCGGGACGGCCAACACGCTCGTCTACGCCAAGGGAAAGGGTCTCGTGCTCAACGAGCCCACCGTGGTCGCGTTGGACTCGCGCAGCCGCGAGGTGCTGGCCATCGGGACCGACGCCTGGCAGATGATCGGCCGGACCCCCGGCTACATCGTGGCGGAGCGCCCGCTGCGCGGCGGCGCGATCACCGACTTCGAGGTGACCGAGCGCATGCTGGCCGTCCTGCTGCGCCGGGTGGGCGTCGGCCGGCTGAACAGGCCCAAGGTCCTCATCTGCGTGCCGTCGGCCATCACCGCGGTCGAGCGGCGGGCCGTCAGGGAGGCGGCTCGGCGCGCCGGCGCGTCGGCCTCGTTCCTCATCGAGCAGCCGATGGCGGCGGCCATCGGGGCGGGCCTCCCCATCCACGAGCCGGTGGGCAACATGGTGGTCGATGTCGGCGGGGGCACGGCGGAGATGGCCGTGATCTCGCTGGGCGGGGTGGTGGCGGTCCAGGCGCTGCGCTGCGGCGGCTTCGACTTCGACGCGTCCATCCAGAACTACGTGCGGGCCACCTACGGCATCGCCATCGGAGAGCGCACCGCGGAGGCGGTGAAGATGGCCATCGGTTCGGGCCACGCCTACGAGGGTGAGCAGCAGGCGGAGATCCGCGGGCGCGAGGTGGCGTCGGGCCGGCCCAAGACGGTGGTGCTCTCGCCGCTCGAGGTGCGCGGCGCGCTGGAGGACAACGTGGCCTCGGTGATCGAGGCGGCGGCCAACTGCCTCTCGGAGGCACCGCCCGAACTGGCCCAGGACATCATGTTCCAGGGGGTCCACCTGACCGGCGGCGGCGCGCTGTTGCGCGGCATGACCCAACGCCTGGCCGACGCCACCGCCGTCCCGGTGCACCTGGTCGACACGCCGCTCGAGTGCGTCGTCCAGGGGGCCGGCATCTGCCTGGAGTCCTTCGACAAGCTGCGCCGGCTCTTCACCATGGACGACTAAGGGGCGGCGGCCGGCCCGGGCTCGTCGAGCAGCTCGTCGGCCGCCTGGCGGACCTGCCAGTCGCGGTCGCCGGCGGCCCGCCGCAGCGCGGGCTCGACCGCCGGATCGTCGAAGCCGGCCAGGGCGACGGTGGCCCGCCGGCGCACCGTCGGCTTGTCGTCGAGCGCACCGAGCACGGCGGGCAGGCCGGCCGGGTCGCCGATGGCGCCCAGCGCGGCCACGGCCGCCTCCCGGCAGCGCATGTCGTCGTGGGTGGCCGCCGTGCGGGCCAGGGCGGCGACGGCCGGGCGGTGGCGGCGCTCGCCGAGGAACCAGGCCGCCCCGACCACGACGAGCGGGTCGCCGTCGTCGAGGGCGGCGGTCAGGGCGGCGGGGAGTACCGAGCGCGAACCCCTGCCCCCGACGGCGGGCGCCGCATCGACGGCGCGCCGGCGCACCCCCGGTTCGGTCCCGGACAGGGCGCGCACGACGTCGGGCACCTCGAGGCGGCCCAGTCGGGCCAACGCACCCAGCGCCGCCACCTGGACGGTGGGGTCGGCGTCGGCCAGCCCGCGCCGGGCGGCGGCTTCGTCGCCGCGGTGGCCGGCCGCGGCGACGCGGCGCCGGCGCAGCCGGGCGCCCTGGTCTTGGTCGTGATCCGTGGCAGGATCGTTGCTCACCGACTTCGAGTATGTCCGACCCTCACGCGAGCGCCGAGCCGGCGCAGGCCCCGCCTCCCTCCGCCCAGACGGACCCCTCCGGGGCCGCGTCGTGGCCCCCACCCGGCGACGTCCGATGGTGGCGCAGGCCCGCGCTCGGCGACGACGTTGCGTTCTTCCGCCGGGGGGGCTGGCGCCGGAAGGTCGGCGTCATCGTCCTCGGCTTCCTGGCGCTCGTCCTGGTGGCGGCGCTCGTTGCCGCCCACATCCAGATCAACTCCTACGTGATCACGCCCGGGCAGGCGACGCCGGTCTCCCAGTACATCTCGGTGCCACCGGCGTACCGGCACCCGCTCACCGGCAAGATCCTGCTCACCGACGTCTACGTCTCCCAGCTGGACGCGCTCAGCTACCTGCAGTACCGCTTCTTCGATTCCGACAGCGAGATCTACCCGGGGGCCGAGCTGCTGGAGGGCGCGCCGACCGAGGGTCAGTACCTCAACCAGGGCTACCTGCAGATGGCCCAGGCCCAGAACTTCGCCACGGCCGCCGCGCTGACCCACCTGGGCTACCAGGTGAGCTCCTCGAATGCCGGCGCGCTGGTCTACGGCATCCCGGCCAAGTCGCCCGCCTCGGCGACCCTTCAGGTGGCCGAGGTGATCGAAGCGGTCGATGCCAAGCCCACGCCGACGGTGTGCGCGCTGACCCAGGCCCTGCACGGCTACGAGCCGGGCACGGCGGTGACGTTGCGCGTCGAGGAGTCCACGATCAACAACGAGGGGGCGTTCGTCCCCGGCAAGACGGTGGACAAGGCGGTGACGCTGGGCACCCCGCCCAAGGGCATCGACGACCCCAGCTGCGGTGGGACACCCACCGCCTACCTCGGCGTCCTGGCCCAGACCCAGCAGGACTGGCACTTCCCGGTGGCCATCACCATCAACACGCCCCAGATCGGCGGCCCCTCGGCCGGGGTGGCCATGACGTTGGGCATCATCGACAAGATGAGCGGCGGCAGGCTCACCGGCCGTCACGTGATCGCGGCCACCGGCACTATGGACCAGAACGGCACCATCGGCGACGTGGGCGGGGTGGCCGAGAAGACCATCGCGGTCGAGCGGGCGGGCGCCAGTGTCTTCTTCGTGCCGACGGTGGAGTACAAGACGGCCGAGTCCAAGGCGACGCCGCAGCTGCACGTCTACGGGGTCAACACCCTCGACCAGGTGCTCCGGATCCTCGAGCGCCTGGGGGGCAGCGTGCCCACCCATCCTGTCCCGGTCCAGGCGGCGCCGTAGGCTCTTGGCCATGGCAGAAGGCCTCGCCCCCATCTCATCGTCCCGCCTCGCCGCCGGGGACATCGCTCGGCACTCGTTCGCCATCGTCCGCCGGGGCTTCGACGCCGACGAGGTGCGGGCCTACCTGCAGACCGTGTCCCGTGCGCTCGAGGCCATGGAGCAGCAGGAGCAGGAGCTGCGGGCGGCCATGGCCGAGGCCGAGGAGCGGGCGGCCCATCCGGTGGTCGACGAGGCCACCTTGACCTCGTCGCTCGGCCAGCACAGCGCGCAGATCCTGCGCCACGCCCACGAGGAGGCGGCCCGCATCGTGGCCGAGGCCCAGGAGTCGGCGGCGGCATTCATGCGCGAGACCCAGCACCAGGCCGAGGAGCTCCAGATGCGCACCGAGACGGCGTCGGCCGAGCGGGTGGTCGAGGTGGAGCGGTTGGTGGCCAGCGCGGAGCAGGAGGCGCGGGCCGAGCAGGAGCGCATCGTGGCCGACGCCACGGCCGAAGAGGCGCGCATCCGCGCCGAGGCCAGCGCCTACAGCGAGGCGGTGGTGACCCGCTCCAAGGAGGAGGGACGGGCACTGCTCGAACAGGTGCAAGAAGCGCGGCGGCGCGTGCTGGCGGATCTCTCGACGCGGCGACGCGCGCTGGGCATGCAGATCGAGCAGCTGCGGGCGGCGCGCGACGAGATGGCGGCCTCGGTCCACGGGGTGCGCGACAAGGTGGACGGGATCATCGACCAGCTCGACCGCAGCGAGGAGGAGGCCCGGGCGGCCGCGCTGGCGGTGGGCGACCAGATCCGTCTGCACGGTCTGGCCGAGGCGGACGGCGAGGATGCGGGCGAGGTCGTCGTCGACGTGGCCGGGGCACTGCACCAGGGAGGCGCGGACGCAGACGATGCGCCGACCGATCCGGGGGCACCGGGCGCCGCACCCTCGGTCGACGAGCTCTTCGCCCGGATCCGGGCCGGGTCGGACTCGGACCTCCCGGGCGGAGGGGGATCGGGCCGGGCCCCGGCCGTGACGACCACCGGCGAGACGACGGCCGGTGAGACGACCACCGCCGAGCCGGCAGCCGGCGAGACCGCCGCCGAGCCGGCCCCCTTCGACGGAAGAGCGGCGGAGGCGTCCGAAGCTCCGGACGCGCTGCTGGGCGAGCCGGGCGCGGCGGCGGCCGGACCCGACGCCGAGATCATCGGCCGGCGGGACGAGCTGCTCACGCCCATCGCGGCGAAGCTGAACCGGACGGTGAAGCGCACGCTGGGCGACGACCAGAACCGCATGCTCGACCTGCTGCGCAGCACCCCCAGCATCGACGCCGACTCTCTCGTCGGCCCCGAGGACGCCCACCTGGCCACCTTCGCCAACGCGGTGGTGGACCAGCTCGGCGAGGCGTACGCCGCCGGGGCGATCTTCGGCGGGGCCGAGGCGGCGGGCTCCCCCAAGGGCGACGCGGTGGACCAGGCCGCGACCGGACTGGCCCGGGCCGTGACCTCCATGCTGCGCCGGCGCATCGCGGACGGGAGCGAGGAGCCCGGGGCGCGGGTCGGGGCAGCCTTCCGCGAGTGGCGGGGCCAGCGGGTGGAGCGGCTGGCCGGCGACGCGGCGACGCACACGTTCTCGGCCGGTGTGGCGGCGGCCGCGGCGCACGGCGCGGACGGCAAGGTGCGCTGGGTCGTGACCTCGGCCGGCGGCTGCTCGGACTGCGAGGACAACGCCCTGGCCGGCGCGCTGGCCTCGTCCGAGGTGTTCCCCACCGGTCACGCCTTCCCGCCGGCGCACTCTGGCTGCCGCTGCCTGGTGGCGCCCGAAGGTACCTGAGCAGGAATTCTCCGGCGTCCCGCCCGCGCCCTGCCCATTTGGGCTCGGTGGGTGGACGTTAGGCTCCCCCCGTGCGTGTCCCCCGCGACCTGACCACTGACCCTTCGCCGCGCCGGCGCCGACGCGCCCGCTGGTGGCTGCTCGGCCTGGTCGTGGTCCTGATCATCCTCCTGGTGTCGCTGCGCTCGCTGGCCGGGATCTACACCGACAGCCTCTGGTTCGACTCGGTCAACTACCACAACGTCTTCTCCACCCTGCTGGTGATCAAGCTGGGCCTCTTCGGGGTCTTCGGCGCGCTCTTCTTCGCCGTCCTGTGGATCAACCTCGTGGTGTGCGACCGCATCGCGGGCCACGACGTCGTGCTGGCCCAGGACGACGAGCTGGTGCGGCGCTACCAGCAGTTCGTGCGCCCCTACGCCGGGCGCATCTACGTCGCCATCGCCTTCGTCCTCGCCCTGATCGGCGCCTCGGGGACGATCGGGCAGTGGAACAACTGGATCCTGTTCCTCCACGGCGGGAGCTTCGGGATCACCGACCCGCAGTTCCACAAGGACGTCGGCTTCTACGTCTTCAAGTTGCCCTTCCTCACCTTCCTGGTGGACTGGACCCTGGCCATCCTCATCGTGACCCTGGCCGTCGTGGTGGTCTTCCATTATCTGAACGGGGGGATCCAGCCGCAGCGGGGGCTGCCCCGGGTGCGACCGCCGGTGAAGGCGCACGTCTCGGTGCTCCTGGCCCTGATCGCGCTGGACAAGGCGGCGGGCTACGTGCTGCAGCGGTGGTCGCTGGTCAACGCGCAGGACGGCTACGTGAACGGGGCCGGCTACACGGACGTGCACGCCCGCCTGCCGGCCGAGACCCTGCTGATCTGGGTGTCGATCTTCGCGGCGGGCATCCTGCTCTTCAACATCCGGCGCCAGGGCTGGACGCTCCCGGTCCTGGCCATCGGCATCTGGGCCTTCGTGGCCCTGGTGGTGGGGATCATCTACCCGGCGCTGCTCCAGGCGCTCAAGGTGACGCCGGCGCAGAGCTCGCTCGAGGCGCCCTACATCAAGCGGAACATCACGGCCACCCGGGCTGCCTACGGCTTGAACGACGTCACCGTGCACTCGTTCCCGGCCAGCACGTCGATCACGACGGACCAGCTGACGGCGGCGGCGACGACGATCGGCAACATCCGGCAATGGGACCCGGACCCGACCATTTCGCTCCAGGCCTTCCAACGGGCGCAGGCGTTCAAGTCGTATTACACCTTCCCGTCGCTCGGGGTGGACCGCTACAAGGTGAACGGGCAGGAGACCCCGGTGCTCATCGGCGTGCGCGAGATCTCCGGCAGCGGCACGCTGCCCTCGTCGTCGTGGGTGAACACCCACCTGCAGTACACGCACGGCATCGGCGCGGTGATCGCCGAGTCCAACCAGACCACCTCGGGCAATCCGGTCTACGGGGTGGGACAGATCCCACCGTCGTCGTCGCCGGGGCTGCCCCAGATAACGCAGCCCAACGTCTACTTCGGCCAGGGCCTGAGCGGCTTCGTGGTGGCCAACACCAAGCAGCTCGAGGTCGACTACCAGAACTCCGAGGGCACCAACGTGGAGAGCCACTACACCGGCAAGGACGCCACCGGTGGCGTCCCGCTCTCGTCGCTCTTCAAGCGGGCGGCCTTCGCGCTGCGTCTGGGCGATTTCAACCTGCTGATCTCGAGCCAGATCACGGACCAGTCCCGGCTCATGTTCGTGCGCGACCCGGTCGCCATGGCCCAGAAGGCGGCGCCCTTCATCACGTTCAACCAGAGCCCCTACGCCGTCATCAACGGCGGACACATCGACTGGATCGTCGACGGCTACACGACGACGGCCAACTATCCCTACTCGCAGAACGCCGCCAGCCAGCAGGTGGCGGTCGGGAGCAGCCTGCCCTCCAGCTACAACTACGTGCGCAACTCGGTCAAGGTGGTCATCGACGCGTATTCCGGGAAGATGACCTTCTACAACGCCGACCCGAAGGACCCGATCCTCCAGGCCTACGAGGCGGCGTTCCCGCACATGTTCACGCCGCTCTCCAAGATGCCGCAGTCGCTGCGGGCGCACCTGCGCTACCCGCCGGACATCTTCTCCATCCAGTCCGCCATCTACGGGCGCTACCACCTGACGAACCCGGGCAGCTTCTACGCGGCGAGCAGCGCCTGGCAGCTGTCCCCGACGGCCGGGGCCGGGCCCAAGTCCCAGGCCCTGCTGGCCGAGAACACCTACAACTCGCAGGGCCAGCTGGTCTCGACCACCCCGGCCCGCATGTCGCCCCAGTACCAGGTCTACGCGTTGCCTCACTCGGGCCAGCAGGCGTTCACGGTGTCGGACGCGTTCGTCCCGGCGGCCCAGGGCAGCCTGACCAACAACAACCAGAACTTCAACCTCACGGCATGGATGGTGGGCCAGTCCGACCCGGGGCACTACGGCCAGCTCGACGTGTACCAGACGCCGCAGGGGACGTTCGGCCCGGCCAACGCGGACGCGGAGATCTCGGCCAACACGACGGTGTCGTCGGACATCTCGCTGCTGGACCAGAACGGATCCGAAGTGCTTCTGGGCGAGACGCTGATGGTGCCGATCGGCAATTCGATGGTGTACCTCCGCCCGATGTACGTGTCGGCGACGACCAACTCCCAGCCCCAGCTCAAGTACGTGGTGGCGGTGTTGGGCAAGGACGTCCAGGTGGACACGTCGCTGAACGCCGCACTCAATGACCTGCTCTCGACGGGCAGCGTGCAGCTGCCGTCGACCGGGGGGGCGGGCTCGAGCCCGGGCTCCTCGAGCGGGACGGTGCCGGCCACCGTGGCGGCCGACCTGGCGCAGGCCCAGACGGACTACCAGAACGCGCTGGCCGCGCTGAAGGCGCAGAACCTGGCCGGGTACCAGACCGACATCGAGGCCGCGTTCAACGCGCTCTCGGCGGCCCAGAGCGCGCTGGGGCCGACGTCGGGCACGGGTTCGACCACCACGTCGACGACGGCGCCGGCCCGGAAGTCCAAATCGGCGAAGGGGTCGACGACGACGTCGAGCACGTCGGGCACGACGGGAACGACGACCTCGAGCACGGCGGCGGGCACGGCCGGGACGTCGTCCACATCGACGACGGCGCCAACCACCAGTGACGAGCCGATCGGCGGGGGGACCACGACGTCGACGACCAAGCCCGAGGTCTCGGCGGTTCGGCCGGGCGGAGGGTAGGTCCAGCCCGCGCTGCCATCCGGTTGCGGCCGGGACCTGCGGGTCCCATGATGGGCGGGCGGAAACGCGGGAGCCGAGGAAAGGACAGGGGCGATGGGACTACTCGACAAGGTCAAGGATGCGGCACAGAACGCCACGGTGGCCGCCAAGGACGCGGCGGCCAAGGGCCAGGCCAAGCTGGACGGGGCACAGGCCAAGCGGGCAGCGGACGGCTTGCTGCGCGACCTGGGGGCGGCCTACTACGCCACCAAGACCGGGCGGGCCACCTCGACGACCGAGGCCGACGTCGACCGCCTGATCGCCGCCCTCCAGGCCCACGAAGCGGAGCACGGCCAGATCACGCTGGCCCCCGAGTCGGCGGCGGCCAACCCGACGGCAGCGCCGTCGGACGGTTCGACCGCTGCTTCGGCCCCGCCTCCGCCTCCGCCGCCGGCGGCAGCCGACCCCTCGTCACCGCCGCCCCCGCCGCCGACCGCGCAGACGCTGTAGGGCGCTCAGCCCCTGGGCGGGCGCTTTGGGTGGGCGAGCCACTGCTCCCCTGAGATTGCCGCTTTGTGAGCTGCCCCGTTCCGGTCGCCGTGGGCGGCAGACCCTGGTCCGTGTACAGTGATGCCTTCGCCGCGGGGTGGAGCAGTCTGGTAGCTCGTCGGGCTCATAACCCGAAGGTCGGAGGTTCAAATCCTCCCCCCGCCACTCAGCAAGCCGGAGGTTGGGGCCGATCCACGAGGGTCGGCCCTTCTGCTGCCCGAGATCTCGGTTCATCGGAATCTGGCGGGGTCTGCCCGCTCACCGGACGAAGATCGAGCCCAGGACGCGCCAGTTCAGCTTGTCGGCGAAGAGCAGCGCTCGGATGCGGTAGTTCTCGAAGTTGCGGAACCCGAAGCCGATCCGCTTGATCCGTTTGATGGCTCATCGGAATCTGGCGGGGTCTGCCTGCTCACTGAACGACAATCGACCCCGACACGCGCCAGAGTTGCGGCCTCGCTCGGTGTTCGGGCTGCGCTCGGCTCCGCTGTCAATACGAGTTTTTAGCGCAAGTGGCCTGCTGAGCTAGCAACCGTCTGCGGCTTCATTTGGCCAGATTCGCGAGGAGCTCGAAGGTACCGTGGTTCTGCACCGAGACGACACCTGCGATGTTCGGAGGTGTGATGGCATAGTCGGCCATCACGATCGGCGTGTCCGCCAGGAGGACAAAGCCTTTGTTGGTCTGCTGGTAGTGGAGTGCAACGGTCACTGACTTCGAGACGCCGTGGAGCAGGAGCGTTCCATGTGCGTCGACCCCGTAGATTTTGCCCGGAGTGATGTCAGGTAGGGGAATCGGATCGGTCAGGGTGAATGCGGCCGTCGGAAATTTGGCTGTCTGAATGGCGTTGGTCTTGAGCACCGTGTCGCGAAGACTCTTGTCGCTCTTGAGCGTCGTCATGTTCACTGTGAAATTTGCAGCTGTCACCCGGCTGTCCACTACGGTCACCGACCCCGTGACGTCGCTCGTCCGACCGGTTGCCGTGTCAGACAGAAGACCCCCGGCAACTTTTTCCTCCACTCGGTAGCCAGCCGTGGTCGCCTGGTCCGCTGGGCCCGGGACGACTCTCCATTGCCCATTCAGATCGCCGGCGGACGCGCCTGATGACGAGGACCCGCCTGCCTTCAAGGCGAGGGGAGCCGCTGAACTGCCACTCAGCATCCACGAGACTCCTGCGCCCCCGACGACGATCAGAGCGATCAGCGGGACGAGAATCCAAAGCAGCCTCTTCTTCTTGGAGATTTTCATGTCTGGCCCTTTCAATTCGGAATGAACCGGGTAGCGTGGTTAGCAAGCAAGTACTTGCATGTACACCGTACGCCGACTGGCCACTAATTGCAAGCAGGTACTTGCTATCCTGGGCCCTCATTCCGATACATCCATATCCACCGGGGAGGAAAGTTGTGGCCGAGCTTGTAGCCGATGCGACGATGTTCGACGCCGCCTTGAAGGTGCTGGCCGAACGTGGCTACGCCGGGGCAACCACGCGGAGAATCGCAGATGCCGCCGGGATTAACGAGGTGACCTTATTTCGGCGCTTTGGCGACAAGCGACAGCTGATCCTCGCCGCCATCCACGCCGACATCGATCGATTCGCCAACGATGGGCTCACCGCGACAGGAAACCTCGAAGCTGACTTGATCCGGGTCGTCGAGTACTACTCGGACATCTATCAGCATCGAGACGGATTGGTTGGAACCCTTCTGCTCGAGGGAGCACGAAACCCTGACGTCGCCGCTCTGATTCAGGGGCCTCTTGCAGCAATGTCGCGCTTAGGCGAGATTTTTGCCGGCTATCAGCTCGGCGGACAGATGATCGAGGAGCCCACGGAGTTCGCAGTTCAGGCGCTCCTTGCACCTTTACTCGTGATGACGCTTTTGGGGCACGTAACCGGTAACGAAGTCGCTCTACCGGATGCCAGCACTGTGGTTCAGCGGTTCTTGAAAGGTCGCCTCCTGGAGCGAGCGGACCCGAGGTGAGCAACCTTTCCCGGTACGTCAAGTTCACCTCGATGTGATCTCGCTGAACATTCTGATCTTCGAGTCAAAACCCGAAGGTTCGCCAGAGTTGATGTTTCTCGGGACGGCGACGACATGGCACCTACATTGAGTAGAGGGCTGCTCTATGCGCTGCTATGCACGATGCCGTGACGAGGCATTTCGTCGGGTTCAAGACCCGAAGGGTGCGCTTTGGTCCTGAGCCCCCGCCACTGACTGAAACGCAGGTCGGCGAGTCTTGTGCATAGGGCACTTCCGCTTGACCAGCGTTTTCATGATTTGGCCGTGGTAGAAGATCGGGGTTTCTCGGGACTTTTTCTCGGGACCTACTCACCGTTGCTCTACGCAGCACCATGCAGGGTTGCGGCGGGCGAGGGACTCCCACGCTGCCGCTTCGAACGTGATCCTCAGGTGGAGGTGCCGAGCCAGAAACAAGACCCATCGCCAGGCACTCCGACAACCCATCGTTGAAGTAGTACACAGCGCACGGCTTCAACGTGGGCACGGTTTGGGGTCTGATCGTCCTCATCGCCCTACGTGTCATCGCCCCCGTCCCGGCGGCCGAGGCCCGATGAGCTGTACGCAGTCGATCGATCAGTTCGGCCCTGCCCTCCGCCATGATTTCGCAAGTCGTAGAGAATACTTTACCCGTATATATTGCGTAGTGCGCAAGTCTGGCGTATAGTGAAGCCATGACGAACGCAGCCACCACGCCGAGGCCGGCACCCATGCGTCGGCGGGACTGGCAGAAGGAACAGACCCGCCTCGACCTGGCCTTCGCCGCCTTCGAGCTGGCCCAGGCCGAGGGCCTGGCAAACGTGCGGGTACCGCAGATCGCCGAAGCGGTCGGAGTGTCGACACGGACCTTCAACAACTACTTCGCCAGCAAGGAAGCAGCCATCGTGTGGCCCACCACCCTCCGGGGCGTGCGCCTGGCCACCGACCTTGATGAGCGCCCCGTCGGAGAGCCCCTTGCCGACGCCCTGGTCCAGGTGGTGGCCGGGCTGTACGGCCCGGCCGGCCAGGAAGGTCTGCCGGAAGGATGGCTGGACGGGTTCCGTGCCCTGGTGGCCACCGAGCCGGCACTGCACGGCGAGTACCTCAAGGCCCAGGCCGCAGGTGAGCGAGCACTGGCCGAGGTGATCACCCGGCGCACCGGGGCCGCCGAGGGGGACCTCGAGCCGCTGCTGGTGGCCGGGATGGCCGTCGCGGCCGAGCGGGCGGCCGTCTTGCACTGGTTCCGCCAAGGCAAACCACCCACCCCGCTGGTCGCAGAAGTCCGCCGCGCTCTGCGCATGGCTCTCGGCGACATGACCGCCACTGCAAAACACCTCGTCTGATATCCGTCAATCACCAAACCCAAAAAACAAGAAAGGAACAGACCCATGATCTTTCTCCTCGGAGGCCGCAAGAACCCCGCCGTCCGCGCCATCGTCGGTGCCGTCATCCTCATCGCCGGGATCGTGATTCCCGGCGGCGCCGTCTTCATCGCTCTCGGCGGCGTCCTGATCGTCTGGGGCGCAGCGCTGACCGTAAAGAAGTACCGGATCGGCCACGAGGGCCAGGTGGCCGGCGACAGGCGGATGTCGTGACCGCCATCGCCGTCGAAGCGCTGACCAAGCGCTTCGGAAACTTCGCGGCCGTCGACGGCGTGAGCTTCGAGATCCCCGAGGGACAGCTGGTCGCCTTGCTCGGCCCCAATGGGGCCGGCAAGACGACCACCTTGGAGATGCTCGAAGGCTTCCTTGCTCCTACTAGCGGAACCGCTCGGGTCCTCGGCGTCGACCCCCACCGCGGTGACCGCCGGTGGCGAGCCCGGATCGGCCTGGTCCTCCAATCCACCAGCCTCGACGCCGAGCTCACCATCCGAGACACCCTCTCGATGTTCGCCGGGCTCTACCCAAACCCACGCCCGGTCCGCGAGGTCCTCGAACTGGTCGATCTCACCGAGGATGGGGAAACCAACGTCGGTGCCCTCTCGGGGGGGCAGCGTCGCCGGGTCGACGTCGCCATCGGCATCATCGGGCGCCCCGAGGTCCTGTTCCTCGACGAGCCGACCACCGGGCTCGACCCCGAAGCTCGCCGCCGGGCCTGGACCACGGTTGAGAACCTCACCACCACCGGCACCACCGTGGTGTTGACCACCCATTACATCGATGAGGCCGAACACCTCGCCAACCGGCTCATCCTCCTCGTCGGCGGCCAGGTCACCGCCGACACCACACCCGACCGGCTACGCGCACAGGGCGGCCCCGCCACCATCTGCTACCACTTCCCCGACGGTGCCCCGACCGCCGACCTGCCGCCTAGCCTCGCCCCCCACCTCGACCCCGCTGCCCGGGCCTTGGTCGTGGCGGCCGACGACCCGGCCGGACCGCTGCGGGACCTGCTCGCCTGGGTCGACCGCCACCACCTCGACCTGTCCCGCCTCGAGGTCGGCCCACCCAGCCTCGAAGACGCCTACCTGGCCGCCATCGGCGACCCTCTCACTCTGGAAGGAGCCCCACGATGACCGACACCAACCCTGCCTTCTCGCCGCGCATGCCAAGCGTCTGGCGGCTCCTTGCCGCTCAGGTCGGCTACCAGGCCCGCCTGCTGGCCAGCGGCCGAGCGGTCACCCTTGGCGTCATCTTCCCGGTCATCTTGCTCATCGCCTCTCACAGCCGAGGCAGCCACATCACCGCCGCCGATGTCGCCCAGTTCGCCGTGTTCGGCCTCAGTCTCACTGCCTGGAACACCTACGGGGTGCGCCTCGTTGCGGCGAGGGAGGCCGGCGTCTTGAAGCGGTGGCGGGCTACGCCTCTGCCACGGTGGTGCTACTTCCTCGGCCGCATCCTCGCCACCGTGGTCGTGGCGACTCTCGCCGCCGCGGCAACCGTCGCCGTCGGCGTTCTCCTCTACAACACCCACCTCAGCGTCGAGGGAGCGCTCGGCGTGCTTCTCGTGTTCGTGCTCGGATCCTTCGCGTGGGCCGCCACCGCCACCGCCGTCACTGCGTTCATCCCGACCGTGGAGGCCGCAGCACCGACGATGATGCTCACCTACTTTCCGGTTGTCATTGCTTCGGGCGCGCTCGGGTCGATCAGCGAACCCCACTGGCTGGCGACCCTCGTCAGCTACCTACCTGCCCAACCTTTGGTCCATGCCGCCGGCATCGCTCTCGGCTACTCCGCCGGGCACACACCCATCCCCGCACGCGACCTCATCGTCCTTGCCGCCTGGGCCATCGGCGGCATCGCCGTCTCGATCGTCACCTTCCGCTGGGAGCCCCACCGGCCCACTCAGCGCCGGCCCGCCCGGACCCACACCACCACGGCTGTTGCCCTAGAGACCAACGATCGGTCGACCAACTCCGAGTCGCAGGGTGACTCGACGTCACAACATGTCGCAATCCTGGCTGG
>CAWIYY010000016.1:0-46008 GCA_963840435.1 uncultured Acidimicrobiaceae bacterium
TCCTCTCCGCTCTGCGCCAGTTGGCGGTGACCGCCGTGTCGGCCGCAGTGACCTACGGCGTAGGCCGGGCCATCGGGAGCGGTCTCGGCTGACGTCCTGCTCAGCCGGGACCGCGCCGGTAGGAGCGGTCGACGTGGTCAACCGTGAACCCGAGCGCGCGGTAGAGGGCGACCGCGGCCTCGTTGGTGGCGTCCACGTAGAGCATGCCCACGGGCACGCCGCGCCGGGCCAGCGAGACCAGCCCGGCCACGGTGAGGGAGCGGCCCCAACCCTGACCGTGGTGGCGCGGGTCGACGGCGATCACGTAGATCTCCCCGAGCACCGGCACGTGGTCCCGGTGCACCTTGGTCCAACAGGATCCGATGAGGCCCGGGCCTGAGGGATCGTCGGCCACCAGGAAGCCCTCGAGGTCGACCCAGTCCGCCGCCATGCGCTCGCGCAGCATCTGGACCGTCCAGCCGCCCTGCTCGGGGTGGCCGGCGAAGGCCCGGTTGTTGGTGTCGACCCAGGCCTCTTCGTCACGGCCGGGCTCGAACGGGCGGGTGGTCAGGGGTCGGGCGGCCGCGACCACGGCGGGGTCGAGGGGAAGCGGCAGGCGCATCTGCAGCAGGTCGCGCTCGGGACTGAAACCGTGGCGTGCCGCCAGGGCATCGTCGGCCGGGCCGGCGCCCATTGCCCACAGATGGATCGGCGCCCCCGGGGGCGCCAGGCTCAGCGTGCGCTCGACCAGCGCGGCAGCGCGCTCGCCGCTCTGGTCGGCCGGATCGACGACGAGGTGGAGCGAGACAGAGCCGTCGCGGGCGGGGAAGAGGAGCGCGGCGCCCATGAGGGCGCCGTCGCGCCGGGCCAGGACGGCACGGCCGCCGGACGGGCTGCCCTGGGTCACGGCCAGGAGCTCGGGATCAGGCAGGGGCGGGTGGTCGGCGGCCACGGTCACCTGGGCTACGAGGGTGGCCAGCGCAGCACGCTCGGTCGCGGCCAGTCCGTCCAGCTCGACCACGTCCGCGTCCACGTCCACGGCGGAGAAGGTAACCCGGTACCGTGAACCGGTGGCGAAGCCAAGGACACCGAAAGGTCGGGCCAGGCTCACCGTCGAGCGCCTGGCGGCGCGGTACCAGGGCACGGCCAAGGAGTTGTGCGCCCTCGACCACGACGGGCCGTTCCAACTGCTCGCGGCCACCATCCTGTCGGCCCAGTGCACGGACGCCCGGGTGAACATGGTCACACCCGTGCTCTTCGGCAAATACCCGGATCCGGAGTCGTTGGCCGCAGCCAACCCCGAGGATGTCGAGGAGATCATCCGGTCGACCGGGTTCTTCCGCTCCAAGACGAAGAGCCTGATCGGCATGGCGGCCGACGTGGCCGAGCGGTTCGGGGGGGAGGTGCCCCCCAAAATGGAGGACCTGGTCACCCTCCCCGGGGTGGGGCGCAAGACGGCCAACGTGGTCCTCAGCGTCGACTTCGGGCTCCCCGGTCTCCCGGTCGACACCCATGTGCTCCGGGTCAGCCAACGACTCGGCTTGATCGACGAGCTTCCGGCGGCCCAGCAGAGCGACGCGGTCAAGGTGGAGCTGGCCCTGAATTCGATGATCCCACCGGCCGAACGAGGGACCTTCAGCCTGCGTACCATCCTCCACGGCCGGGAGACCTGCGTGGCCCGGAAACCCCGGTGTAGAGAGTGCCCGTTGAACGACTACTGCCCGTCTGCGCAGTAATCAGCGCGAAGTAGGTCTTTTTTCCCCTTTTTAGGCAATTCGCGTTTCTCGTGGTGAAATCGACGAATCCAGACGCTACGATTCCTAATTGGAACCGGTTCCCGCCACCTGGTTCCAAAAGAGTCGATGCTGGGATCCGCCTCCCGGCCGACTCGCCCAATGCCGGCCTTCGGGCCGGCATTGGTGTTTGCAAACCCTGGTCAGACCCCCGGGACGCCGTCGGTATTACTCAGGGTGCTACCATCTTGGCATGGTGACCAAGCGGTCGGTCTCCCTCGATGACGAGGTGGCGGTGGCCGTCGAGCAGGCGGCCAAACAGGACGGGGTGTCCTTTAGTGCCTGGTTGTCGAGCGCGGCGGAAATGCAGCTGCGAGTCCGCCAAGGTCTGCGCGGCGTCGCCGCCTGGGAAGGCGAGACTGGCTCGCTCAGCGCGGAGGAGGTGGCCGCCGGTGAAGCACTGCTGGCCCGCCTGCGCTCCGGGGTGTCGGGGGTCGCTTCGCGGGTCCGCCGGCGATGAGCGCCACCCGGCGCGAGGGTCTCGTCTACGGGCTTGGCGCCCTCCACGCGGCGGCCCGGGGCGACCGCATGATGTGGGCGCTGCATCGAGCCGCCCTCTCCAACGGGATCGTGCCGGTCGTCCCCGCGGTGACGGTGGCCGAGGGCTACCGCACCGAGGCACGCAGCGACCGCATCGACGAACTGCTGGCCGGCACCGAGGTCGAACCGTTCGGCGGCGAGGCGGCCCGGCGTTCCGGCGAGATCGCCGCGCGCTGCGACACCTCGGACCTGAGCGTCGTCGCCGTGGTCGAGGTGGCTGAACGTCGTAACTGCGCCGTGGTGGCCCAGCGCCAGACCGTGCTGCGCACGGCCGCCGCGCTCGTCGGCCACGAGCTCGTGCTCTACGCCGTCTGAGGCTGGGTTCGGCCGCCGACCGGCTCCGGGCTCAGCGCGCGGCGTAGCGCTGCAGGCGGCGCAGGGCCCCGCCGAGCGCCCGCTCCACCGCGATGAGCTCGTGCGCCATGTCCTCGTCGCCTTCGTTGAGCGCGCCCTCGGCCATGGCGGTGACCCGGCGCTGGAGCTCCTCCATGCTCGAGGAGAGGGACGAGAGCTCAGCGGCCGACGACATGCCCTGATCATGGCCGATACGGACGAGTCGATCTGCCCCGGGGGCTCCGGGAGCGTCATGGCGCGCCAGTAGCCTTGTGTGCTCATGCCCCTGCGCGTCCTGGACCTCCGCGGCACCCCACCGCCCTACGAGGACGTCCTGCCGCGCCCGGATGCGCCCGGAGCGGACGTCCACGAGGCGGTGGCCGGCATTCTGGCCCAGGTCAGGGACGAGGGGGACGCCGCCGTCATCAGGTACACGGCCGCGTTCGACCGGGTCGACGTGGCTGAGGGCCTGCGCGTCGGCCAGGGGGAGATCAAAGAGGCGGCCGAGCGGGTGACCCCGGCGCTGCGCGGCGCGCTGGAGTCGGCCTTCGCCCGCATTGTGGCGTACCACGGCCACGAGGGGGCGCCCCCCGGGGACTTCGTCGACGGGGGAGTCCGCGTGCGGCACCTCACCCGGCCGGTGGCCAGGGCCGGGATCTACGCGCCGGGCGGGAGGGCGCGCTACCCCTCGACCGTACTCATGTGCGCAGCCCCGGCGCGCGTGGCCGGGGTGGGCTCACTGGCGCTGTGTGTCCCGCCGGCCTCCGACGGGCGGGTGGACGACGCCACGCTGTGCGCGGCCCAGGTGGCCGGGATCGACGAGGTGTACCGGATCGGCGGGGTCCAGGCCATCGGCGCCTTGGCCTACGGCACGGCGTCGGTCCCCGCGGTCGACGTCATCGCCGGTCCGGGAAACGCCTACGTGGCCGAGGCCAAGCGGCAGGTCTCGGGCGTGGTCGGCGTGGCCTCCGCCTTCGCCGGACCTTCGGAGATCGTGGTGGTCGCCGGACCCTCGGCCGACCCGGGCTTCGCCGCCATCGACGTGGTGGTCCAGGCCGAGCACGGTCCCGACGGGCTGGCCTGGTTGGTCACCTGGGACCCCGACCTGCTCGAGGCGGTGGTGACCGAGATCGGCCGCATCGTCGACGCCTCGGACCGCCAGGCCGACCTGAAGTCCACGCTGGCCAGCTCGGGCATCGCCTGCCTGGTCGACGGTCCCGACGAGGCGCTCGCCGTGGCCAACGTCGTCGCGCCGGAACACCTGCAGCTGATGGTGCCCGAGGAAGCCGGCCTCGACATGCTCGACGGGGTGCAGAACGCCGGCGCAGTCTTCATCGGCGACTGGGCGCCGGCCAGCCTGGGTGACTACATCGCGGGTCCCAACCACGTGCTGCCCACCAACCGGACGGCGCGCTTCTCCTCGGCGCTGCGGGCGGACGACTTCCGCAAGCACGTGCACGCGGTCACGGCGACACCCGAGGCCATGCTGGCGCTCGGCCCGCTCGTGCGGGTCTTGGCCGAGACCGAGGGGCTGCCGGCCCACGCCGAGTCGGTCCAGCGCCGCCTCGACGCCCTCGACCTCGAGACCCGGCCGTGAGCGCGGTCCCGCCGGTCCGGCCCGATCTCGACCTGGGGGAGGGCTACCACTCGCCCCAGGTGGAGGCCGAGGTCAGGCTCAACACGAACGAGTCCCCGTTCGCCCCACCCGACGTCTGGCGCCAGGAGCTGCTCGACGCGCTGGCCGAGGTCTCCTTCCACCGCTACCCCGACCGCCCGGCCACCGAGCTGCGCCAGGCACTGGCCGACCTGCACGGCGTGACGCCCGAGGACATCTTCTGCGCCAACGGTTCGAACGAGGTGCTCCAGAGCCTGCTCCTGGCCTTCGGCGGGCCGGGGCGGCGCGCCCTGGTCTTCGAGCCCACCTACGCGCTGCACTCGCACATCGCCCGCATCACCGGGACCGAGGTGGTGGAGGGCGGGCGCGACGACGACTTCGAGATCGATCCGGCGGACGCCCTGGCCCTGATCGGCTCGAGCGCACCCGACGTGACGTTCCTCTGCTCGCCCAACAACCCGACCGGGCGGGCGGAACCTCCGGCGACGGTGGAGGCGATCGTGGCCGCCGCCCCGGGCCTGGTGGTCGTGGACGAGGCGTACGGGCAGTTCTCGCCCTGGAGCGCGCTGGCCCTGCGCGGAGCGGGCCAGCCAGGTCTGGTGGTCACCCGCACCTTCTCCAAGACGTGGGCGCTGGCCGGGGCCCGCCTGGGCTACCTGGTGGCCGAGCCCGCCGTGGTCGTGGCCTGCGAGGCCGTGGTCCTGCCCTACCACCTGTCCGTGCAGACCCAGTTGGCCGGCCTGCTCGCGCTGCGTCACATGCCAGAGATGGAGGCACGGGTGGCCCGCATCGCAGAAGAACGGGGCCGGGTGGCCGCGGGCCTGGGCGACCTGCCCGTGGACAGCTGGCCCTCGGACGCGAACTTCATCCTGTTCCGGCCGCGCCAGCGTGACGCGGACGACGTGTGGCGCGCGCTGCTCGAGCGCTCGATCCTCATCCGCAACTGTGCGAGCTGGGACGGGCTCAAGGGCTGCCTCCGCGTCACCATCGGGACGCCCGAGGAGAACGACCGCTTCCTGCTCGCGTTGAAGGAGAGCCTGTGACCAGCCGCCGCGCCAGCAAGGACCGCGCCACCAAGGAGACGACGATCGCCGTCGCGCTCGAACTCGACGGCGCCGGACGGACCGAGGTCTCGACGGGGTTGCCCTTCTTCGACCACATGCTCGAGCAGCTGGGCAAGCACGCCGCCTTCGACCTTTCGATCAAGGCGGAAGGCGACCTGCACATCGACGCCCACCACACGGTGGAGGACGTCGGGATCGTGCTCGGCGGCTGCCTGGCCGAGGCCCTGGGCGACAAGGCAGGGATCCGGCGCTTCGCCTCCATGCTGCTGCCGCTCGACGAGGCGCTCATGGCCGTGGCGCTGGACATCTCGGGCCGGCCCTACCTGGCCTACGGGCTCGACTTCGCCCCGGACACCCCGGGCCTGGGCACGCCGCCGTTCGACCCGCAGCTGGCCGAGGAGTTCTGGCGGGCCTTCGTGACGGCGGCCGACATCACGCTGCACATCCGGCGGGTCGAGGGGAAGAACACCCACCACATGCTCGAGGCCAGCTTCAAGGGGGTCGCCCGTTGCCTGCGCGACGCCGTGCGCGTCGAAGGGGGTGGCATTCCCTCGACCAAGGGGAGCCTGTGAGCGCACCGCGTGTGGCCGTTCTCGACTACGGCATCGGCAACCTGCGCTCGGCCGAGAAGGCGCTGCAGCACGTGGGCGCGGCGGCCCGGCTGGTCACGGAGGTGGGCGACGTCGAGGCGGCCGATGCCGTCATGCTGCCAGGGGTGGGCGCCTTCGGCGCTTGCGCGAACGCGCTGCGGGAGAGCGGGCTCGAGGCCTCGGCCCGCGGGGCCATTGCGTCGGGCGTCCCGTTCTTCGGCGTGTGCGTCGGCTTCCAGCTCCTCTACGAAGCCTCGGTTGAGAGCCCGGGGGCGTCGGGTCTCGGGGTGTTCCCCGGCACGGTGGCGCCGTTACCGGCGGGCGTGAAGCACCCGCAGATGCAGTGGAACGTGCTGGAGCCCACCGGGACCGACGCGCCCGCCCTGCTCGAGGGGCTGGGTCTCCGGCCCTGGGTCTATTTCGTGCACTCGTTCGCGCCGCCGATCGGCACCGAGACGGTAGCGGTGTGCAACTACGGCGGGCCCGTGGCCGCCATGGCCAACCGGGGCACCTTGTGGGGTGCACAGTTCCACCCCGAGAAGTCGGGCACAGCGGGTCTGGCCCTCCTCGCGAACTTCGTGGCCAAGGCGGCGTGATGGACCTCATGCCGGCGATCGACCTGCGCGGGGGCGAGGCCGTGCGCCTGACCCAGGGCGACTTCGACCGCGAGGCGCGCTACGGCGATCCGGGCGCGCTGGCGGCGCGCTACGTCGAGGCCGGGGCAACCTGGATCCACGTCGTCGACCTGGACGCGGCGCGCACAGGGGTGTCCCACGAGCGCGGGGCGCTGAACCAGATCCTCGAGCTGGCCGCGGCCGCCGGTGTGCGGGTGCAGACCGGCGGTGGCATCCGCTCCGAGGAGGCGGCAGCCGAGCTGCTCGAGTCCGGCGTGGCCCGAGTCGTGCTGGGCACGGCCGCCCTCGACGATCCCGACCTGGCGGCGCGCTGCGCCCGGCGCTGGCCCGGCCAGGTAGCCGTGGGGCTCGACTACCGGGTGGGCGACGACGGGGTGGCCGAGGCGTTGGGGCACGGCTGGAACCAGGGTTCGGGCCGGGCCGTGACTGAGCTGCTGAAAATCTGGGCCGGCGAGCCCATCGGGGCCGTGGTGGCCACGGCAGTGGCCCGCGACGGCATGCTCGAGGGGCCCGATCTGTCGGGGCTGGCCGGGCTCTTGGCCGAGACGGCACTGCCCGTCGTGGCCTCGGGCGGGGTGGCCTCGCTGGCCGACCTTGGCGCATTGGCCGACCTGGCTGGGAACGGACGCCGTCTGGCTGGCGCCATCGTGGGCAAGGCCATCGTCGACGGTCGCTTCAGCATTGAGGAGGCAGTGGCCGCGTGCGCAGCATCCGCCTGATCCCCTGTCTCGACGTGACCGGAGGGCGCGTGGTCAAGGGCGTGCGTTTCGTCGACCTGACCGACGAGGGTGACCCGGTCGAGCTGGCCGCGCGCTACGACGCCGAGGGGGCGGACGAGGTCACCTTCCTCGACATCACGGCGTCCTCCGACGGCCGCGACACGATGGTCTCGGTGGTGGCCCGCACGGCGGAGCAGGTCTTCATCCCGTTGACCGTGGGTGGCGGCGTGCGCAGCGCGGACGACGCCCGCCGGCTCCTGCGGGCGGGCGCGGACAAGGTGGGCGTGAACACGGCGGCGGTGGAG
Source organism: uncultured Acidimicrobiaceae bacterium (assembly GCA_963840435.1). Taxonomy (GTDB): domain Bacteria; phylum Actinomycetota; class Acidimicrobiia; order Acidimicrobiales; family RAAP-2; genus Bog-473. Next base: position 7,574 of record CAWIYY010000016.1, read on the forward strand.
CGCCCACGCCTCGTGCGCGACATCGCGGACGAGTTCGGGGGCCAGTGTGCCGTGGTGGCCATCGATGCCCGTCGGCGAGCGGTTGGGGCCGGGTGGGAGGTACACACCCACGGCGGGCGGACCCCCACCGGCCAAGACGTGGTGGGCTGGGCGGTCGAGTGCGCGACGAACGGGGCCGGGGAGATTCTGCTGACCTCCATGGACCGTGACGGGACCAAGGACGGTTTCGACCTGGGACTCACCCGGGCGGTGGTCGACGCCGTGGACGTGCCCGTCATCGCGTCGGGCGGGGTCGGCCGGCTGCAGGACCTGGTGGACGGCGCGGTCGACGGCGGCGCCGACGCCGTCCTCGCCGCCTCGATCTTCCACCGGCGGGAGTTCACCATTGGTGAGGCCAAGGCCTTCATGGCCGAGCACGGTGTGACCGTACGTCCTCTCTGACCTGGAATGACGCCCTCGTGCGGTACCGTGAGAGGGTGCCCACGTCGACAAGGAAGAACGGAGCGAGCGAGGCCGTAGCGGCTGACAAGCAGCCCATCTCGGTGCTCTTCGACCGGGTCATGGTGCAGATTTCGCCGACCGACGGCGAACGCAGGTCCCGGGCCGGCATCCTCATCCCGGCCACGGCCCAGATCAGCCGGCGCCTGACCTGGGCCGAAGCGGTCGCCGTCGGGCCGCACGTGCGGACCGTGAAGATCGGCGACACCGTGCTGTTCAATCCCGAGGACCGCTTCGAGGTCGAGGTGCACGGCGAGGAGTACGTGATTCTGCGGGAGCGCGACATCCACGCCATCGCCTCGCCCCGCAACGACAGCGGCACAGGGCTCTACCTTTGAGCGCCGTCCCCGAAGGGGTGCCGTTGAAGACCGACGAGGCTCTCGTGGCCGAGGTCGACTTCGCCAAGGGCGACGGGCTCGTGCCCGCCATCGTGCAGGACGCCAGCGATGGCACCGTGCTCACGATGGCCTACATGGACGCGGAAGCGCTGCGCCGCACCCTGAGCACGGGGCGCTCGTGGTTTTTCAGCCGGAGCCGCCAGGAGTACTGGCAGAAAGGCGAGACCTCGGGAGACCGCCAGTTCGTGCGCGAGGTGCGCATGGACTGTGACGGTGACGCGCTGGTGGTGCTGGTGGACCAGCACGGCCGCGGCGCCTGCCACACGGGCGAGCGCACCTGCTTCTACCGCACCGTCGGCCGCGGTCCGGGCGTGCCGGTGGCGTGAGATGCCGATGACCGGCCCGGACGTCCTCGACTTCAGGCCCGATCCGGCCGAGTTCGCCGCACTGGCCAAGGAGCACGAGATCGTGCCCGTCTGGTGCGAGGTGGTGGCCGACACGCTCACCCCGGTCGCCTGCTTCGCCAACATCGTCGGGGAGGGCGAGGGCTTTCTCTTCGAGTCGGTGGAGGGTGGTGAGCGCTGGGGTCGCTATTCCTTCGTGGGACGCCAGCCGCTGGCCACCTTGACCGCCCGGGGCCGCCGGGTCGAGACCACCGGCCAGCTGGGTCTGCCCCCGTCGAACGACGGCATCCTCGCTGCGGTCGAGGCACTGGTGGCCCGGTTCGAATCACCGAACCTGAACGGCCTGCCGCCCCTCCACGGCGGTCTCGTCGGCTACCTCGGCTACGACGTCGTACGCGAGGTGGAGCGCCTGCCCGACCCGCCCGCCGACGACCTCGGTCATCCGGACGCGGCGCTCGTCGTGATCGGGCAGTTCTGCGCCTTCGACCACTGGCGCCAGCGCATCGTCCTGGTGGACAACGTGGTGGTGCCCCAAGGTTCGGGCGGCGTGCCCGACCCGGATGCGGTCATTGAGTCCTACGAGGGCGCTTGCGCCCGCCTGCGCCAACTGGCGGCGGACTGCGCACGCTCAGGGCCCGGTGAGCTGGTGGCGGCGCCTCCGCCCGGCCTCGAGAAGGCGGCGGCCGAGCGCACGATGACGTCGGCTCAGTACATGGCGTCGATCGACGCGGCCAAGGAACACATCCGGGCGGGTGACATCTTCCAGGTCGTGCTCTCGCAGCGCTACGACCTCACGCTCGACGCCGATCCCTTCGACGTCTACCGCGCCCTGCGTCTGCTCAACCCCAGCCCGTATCTGTACTTCCTTCGCTTCCCCGAGTTGACGGTCGTCGGTGCGTCACCCGAGCCGATGGTGCGCCTGCGCGACAACGTCGTCATCTCGCGCCCGATTGCCGGCTCGCGTCCCCGCGGGGAGAACGAACAGCACGACCGCATGCTCGAGGGCGAGCTGGCCGAAGACCCCAAGGAGCTGGCCGAGCACATCATGCTGGTCGACCTGGCCCGCAACGACGTCGGGCGGGTGGTGCGTTTCGGCAGTGAGAAGGTCGACGAGCTCATGACGATCGAGCGCTACAGCCACATCATGCACATCACGTCACAGGTGTCCGGCGAGCTGTCGGAAGGCAAGGGGCCCATCGACGTGCTGCGGGCCACCCTGCCGGCCGGCACCCTTTCGGGCGCGCCCAAGGTGCGGGCGATGGAGATCATCGACGAGCTCGAGCCCACCAAGCGCTGCGTCTACGGCGGCGTCGTCGGCTACATCGACTTCTCGGGCAACCTGGACACGGCGATCGCCATCCGGACCATGGTGGTGACCCCGGATGGCCGGGCCAGCGTGCAGGCGGGCGCGGGCATCGTGGCCGACAGCGACCCGAAGTCAGAGGACGAGGAGTGTGCCCACAAGGCGGGGGCGCTGCTGGTGGCGGTCACTGCGGCACGGCGCATGAGCGCGGCGAGGCCGATCCGGTGAGCGACGCCGAGACCACGGCACTGCGTCACGGCGCCGGCGCCTACCGCACGGTGCGCGACGTGCTGGCTGTGCGGGGAGCGGACGCCGAGACCTACCTGCAGGGACAGCTGAGCCAGGACCTCGGCCCGCTGGCCGTGGGTGCGTCGGCCGACTCACTGCTCCTCGAACCCGACGGCAAGCTCTCGGCTCTGCTCCGGGTCACCCGGACCGACGGTCAGGGGTTCGTGCTCGACGTGGAGGGGGGCTACGGCGAGGCCGTGGCGACGCGGCTGCGCCGCTTCCTCCTGCGGTCCAAGGTCGAGCTCGAAACGCTCGACTGGCGCTGCCTCTCGCTCCGGGGGCCGGCGGTGCCCGAGGTGGCGTCGGGCCTGCTGACCGCCCTCACCGAGCGCGGGGTGCTGGCGCTGCCCTTCGAATGGAACGGGTGGACGGGCATCGACCTGCTCGGTCCCGGCGACGTCGTGCTCGGTCCTGACGAGCTCCCGGCCGGCCTGGTGCGCTGCGGCGCCGACGCCGTCGAGGAGTGCCGGATCGTGGCCGGTGTGCCGGCCCTCGGCACTGAGCTGACGGCCAAGACGATCCCGGCCGAGACCGGCCTGGTGGCGCGGACGGTGAGCTTCACGAAGGGGTGTTATACGGGCCAGGAGCTGGTGGCCCGGATCGAGGCACGCGGTTCGAACGTGCCGCGGCGCCTGGTCGGGCTCCTCGCGGCCGACGATGACGGGTCAATGGCCCGGGGCATGACGCTGCACGCCGGGACACCTCCCGACGGGGACGGCGCCGCCGACGACAAGGTGGTGGGAACGGTGACGTCGGCTGTCCGCAGCAGCGTGCTGGGCGGCTGGGTCGGTCTCGGTTACCTGCACCGCAGCGTCGAAGCGCCCGGCCCGGTCCGGTTGCGCTCGGGCGACGGCATCGGCCACTCCCATCCGGCCCGCGCGGCCACGCTGCCGCTGGCCTGATCGTCATGACCCAGCGCACGCCTGCAGGTTGGGAGAGGGCGGCGCTCCTCGTCGCCGGGGTGGCCTACGCGTTTGGCGCCGCGGCCACCACGCCGTTCTCGGTGGCGGCCGACGTGATGACGGGAATCCCCATCGTCCTGCTGGGCGTGTTGGCCGTCGCTCGGTGGCCGCTGCGCCCCCAGCCGGTGCGCGCTCCGGGGCGGCACCCCTATCGCGACTGGATCATCCTCGGTGTGGCCATCCTTGTCTGGGAACTGGCCGACTATGCGGCGCGCGGGAGCAGGGCCGATCATCCGACCTTCAGCTCCATGGTCGACGCCGTGGACCGCTATTACGTGCTCAAGGCAGTGGTGTTCTTCGCCTGGCTCTGCCTCTGCGCCTTCGTGGTGCGCGCCGGTACCGCCCGGAGTGAGGCATGAACTCGAGCGGTTTCTACGCGGTCTGGGCGCTGCTCGGGGCGGCGACGCTCGGGCTGTGGGCTCTCTCGTACCGTCGAGGTTCGAGTCTGGCCAGGCCGGCCGCTGTCGTCCGCCGTGTGGCCACCGGATCGGTCTTGCGCGTTGTGCTGGTGGTCGTCGTGATGTTCGCCGGCTGGCATTTCTTCGCCCGCTAGACCGGCCACCCGCGGGTCGCCCGTCGGTACCGGTGGCTTCGCACCGCTGTGAGCTGGGAAGATGGGTGGGCTCAGGCACGTGTTGTGCAGACGTGGAGCGCACCCCTTTTGCAACCTGCCGTCACCGGACATGACACGCCGGGGGTGCACGCTCTGTCCATGAGACAGCGGGAGCACCGGAAAGAAGCGGCGTCGACGGCGACCGCCGACGAGCTCCCCGAGCTCAATCCTTGGCGGCAGATCGGCTGGATCTTCCGCGATGGGGACTGCATCGCCATTGAGCGCCAGGGCGAAGAGACCCGTGCGCGGCTGGTAGGAGATTGAGGGGATGATCAAGGTGACGCAGGTCGCGGACGACGGGACCGAGACAGCTTCGATCGAAGTGGACGACTTCACGATCGAAGTGCTCTACGCGGGCCTGGCCGAGATGCTCAAGGACGCGACGGTCACACCCGCCGAGACCGCGCCGACGAGCTGCGAACTGCCCCGTGAGGCACGCCGGCGTCGCGAGAGGATCCTGACCCGCATCCACACATAGTCAAGCGGGATGGTGTGGACGGCCCACAGGGGTGCTTGCTAGCGTCCCGTGCCCTCGGAGCATTCTCCTCTGGGCGGAACAGTCGGAACCGCCAGGCCACGTCGGGCAAGGTGACGGATCGTGCAGTTCACTCGATTGCTGGGGTCCATCGGCTTGGCGGCCTGTGCCCTCGCCGTCTGCGCCATCGCTGCCCTGGCCATGGGCCTGGGGGGTCAACCCAACAGCCGAGTGGTCGGGACGGGCGGGGCGTATTCGTTGCCCAGCTCGGTGCACACCCGGACGATCGTGCGCTCTGCGGCGCTGTCCTCACCCCCGGTCACCCAGCTGACGACAGCGCCCACCCAGAGCCTCGTGCCGCCGGCCACCCCGGCCTCGGCGGTGCCGCCGGCCGGGCAGGCGACCGCCTGGGGCTGCGCGCCGGCGCTGCTCTATCTCAATGCGTACGCCGCGCCGGGATTCACCCTCGAGTGCCCGGCCTCTGCACAAGGCCACGAAGCGAGCACCAGCTGCATTTCGGAGCACTCACCCTGCGACGAGCAGCGCGTGATCGCGATTGCTGAGCCCTGCCCGGCTGCCTACATGAACGAAGCGTCGAACTCGTGGGTACTCATGGGGCAGTCGAATGCCCCCATCGACCCCTACGGGCAGTGCCCCTGACCTGAGCGCACCGGTGGTGAAAGAGCCCGCCGCTACGCTGAAGCGTCATGCCGACCTACCTGGGGGAGATCCTGGCCACCCATCGCGCCCAGGCCGACGACGACAGCCGCGATCTCCGTGAACTGGTGCATCAGGCGTCCAGCATGGCGGCTCCCCGCGACTTCGCGGCCGCCCTGCGCACTGAGGGACTGGCCTGCATCGCCGAGATCAAACGGCGTTCGCCTTCCAAGGGCGATCTCGACCCGGCACTCCAGCCGGATCTGGTCGCCCAGCAGTACGAGGCCGGAGGTGCGGCCTGCCTGTCCGTGCTCACCGACCAGGACTACTTCGGCGGCAGCCCGGACGATCTGAAGGTTGCTCGCCAGGCCTCCGGTCTGCCGGTGCTGCGGAAGGACTTCGTGGTGAGCGAGGCCGACGTGGCCGATGCCCGGCTGATGGGTGCCGACGCCGTCCTCCTCATTGCGGCGGCGCTCGACGACCACGAGCTCCGATCCTTCTCCGCGTTGGCCCGGAGACTCTCGCTCACGGCCCTGGTCGAGGTGCACGACGAGCCCGAGCTCGACAGGGCACTGGCGGCCGACGCCCGGGTGATCGGGGTGAATCAGCGCGATTTGAAGACCTTCACCGTGGACCACGAGCGCGCCTGCTCGCTGGCGGCGCATATCCCGTCCGACGTGATCGCAGTGGCCGAGTCGGGCATCCGCGACGGCGACGACGCCCGGCGCCTGGCCGACGCGGGGTACGACGCCATCCTCGTGGGCGAGATCCTGGTACGGGCGAGCGACCGGGCGGCCGAGCTCCACCGCCTGATCGGGCATCCCGTAGGCCCGCGATGAGCGGGGAGTTCTTCGTCAAGATCTGTGGCATCACCTCCGAGGCCGACGCGCTGCTGGCGGTGAGCCTCGGCGCGTCGGCCATCGGGTTCATCTTCGCTCCGTCGCCCCGCCAGGTGTCGGCGCAGCTGGCCGGCGACATCGCCAAGCGCCTTCCCGAGCACGTCCTGACCGTCGGGGTCTTCCGCGACGAAGCGCCCCAGCGGGTGGCCGAGGCCATCCACGTGGCCGGGCTTGGCGCCGCCCAGCTGCACGGCCACGAGACCGCTGAGGAGACCATCTGGGTTCGGAAACGGGTGCCGACGGTGATCAAGGCCTTCCGGGCTGGCGAGCGAGCCATCGCTCGCTTCGACGAGTTCGGGGCCGACTACCTCTTGGTCGACGGGGACAACCCCGGCTCGGGCCAGGTGTTCGATTGGCGCCTGGCCGAGGGCGTGGCGGACCACCACCGCCTGATCGTCTCGGGTGGTCTGCGCCCCGACAACGTGGCCCACGCCGTGGCCAACCTGCGGCCGGCCGGTGTGGACGTGTCGACCGGGGTGGAGTCATCGCCGGGACGAAAGGATCCGCTGCTCCTGCGCGCCTTCATCGCCAACGCACGAAAGGCGGCGGACGACGCCTCGTTGCGCGATGCACCGGACGAGGTGGAGGGCGAACCCTACGACTGGCGGGACGGATGAGCGGGCCAGAGCGTACGGAACGTCCAGGGGAGGACGGTCGCTTCGGCCAGTTCGGCGGCCGTTTCGTTCCCGAGTCGCTGATGACGGCGTGTCTCGAACTCGAGAAGTGGTTCGATGACGCCTGGGCCGATCCCGCGTTCCGCGATGAGCTCGCGCACCTGTTGCGTGACTACGGCGGCCGCCCGACACCGGTCACCGAGTGTCTGCGCCTGTCAGAGCGGCTCGGTGTGCGCGTGCTCCTGAAGCGGGAGGACCTGGCCCACACCGGCTCGCACAAGCTCAACAACGTGGTCGGGCAGGCCTTGCTGACCAAGCGCATGGGCAAGACGCGCATGATCGCCGAGACTGGTGCGGGGCAGCACGGGGTGGCGTCGGCTACCGCGGCTGCGCTCTTCGGGCTCGAGTGCACCGTGTTCATGGGCGAGGTGGACACCAAGCGGCAGGAGCTGAACGTGTTCCGCATGGAGCTCCTGGGCGCCGAAGTGCGGACGGTGACCTCGGGCAGCCGCACCTTGAAGGACGCGGTGAACGAGGCGATGCGCGAATGGGTGGCCACGGTCGACACCACCCACTACTGCCTGGGATCGGTCATGGGACCCCATCCCTTCCCCTACATGGTGCGCCAGTTCCAGCGCGTCGTCGGCGAGGAGGCGGCCGAGCAGTGTCGGGCCCTCCTGGACGGAGCCGCGCCCGACGTGGTGGTGGCCTGCGTCGGCGGAGGCTCCAATGCCGCGGGCACCTTCGCTGGCTTCGTGGACTCGGAGGCCCGGCTGGTCGGCGTGGAGGCCGAGGGCGGAGCCGCCATCACCAACGGGATCCCCGGTGTGCTCCACGGGATGTATTCCCAACTCCTCCAGGACGAGGCAGGACAGATCGAGGAGGCCGAGTCCATCTCGGCGGGTCTGGACTATCCGGGACTCGGGCCCGAGCACGCGCATCTGGCGGCGATCGGCCGGGCCGAGTACTCGACGGCCGGGGACGAGGAGGTGCTCGAGGCCTTCCGGCTGCTCAGCCACACCGAGGGCATCATCCCTGCGCTCGAATCGGCCCATGCGCTGGCCTGGGTGGCGCGCTCGGCGGGCACCGACGCCCTCCCGGCCGGTTCGACGGTGATGATCACCCTCTCGGGCCGAGGGGACAAGGACGTGGCGCAGGTGCGCGAGATCTTCGGGCGACGGCGCGATGGCTGAACTCGAGAAGGAGTTGCGCTCACGCCGCGAGGAGGGGCGCAAGCTTCTCATTCCCTACGTGATGGGCGGCATGACCGAGGACTGGGAACAGACCCTGGCGGCGGTGGTGGCGGCCGGGGCCGACGCGGTCGAGGTCGGCATCCCCTTCTCGGACCCGATGATGGACGGCCCGGTGATTCAGGAGGCGGCGCTGCGGGCGCTGCGGCGCGGCATCGTGCCCGACGACGTGATCGACGGCATCGGTCGGGCCGAAGCCCCCGTGCCGATCGCCGTGATGACGTACTACAACATCGTCTTCCGGGCCGGGCACAAGCGGATGGCCCGGTCCCTGGCCGGCGCCGGCATCGGTGGCGCCATCCTGCCGGACCTACCCATCGAGGAGATCGAGCCCTGGGCGCTCGAGGCGGACGCGGCGGGCGTCGACACCGTGCTCCTGGTGGCTCCGTCCAGCCCGCCCGATCGGGTCGAGCGCATCTGTGCCCGGGCCCGTGGCTTCGTCTACGCGGTGGCTCGGATGGGCGTGACCGGTGAGCGCAGCGATCTCGGCAGCGCCGCGGCAAGCGTGGTCGAGCGCGTCCGGCGCGTCAGCGACATGCCCGTCTGCGTCGGTGTGGGCGTCTCGACGCCGGAGCAGGCGGCGGAGGTGTGCCAGGTGGCCGACGGAGTGATCGTGGGCTCCGCGCTCGTCCGACGTCTGATCGAGGGCGGCGGTCCGGACGGTGCGGCCGCGTTCGTCACGTCGCTCCGCCAGGCCATCGACTAGCCGCGGACGCGCAGCGCCCGTTCCGTGGCCAGGGCAAGTGCTCGCTGCCCGGCGGCAGTCGGATGCGCCACGCGCCACACGTAGTCCTTGAGGCTGCTCACGGCTCCCAGCGCACTGGCCTGGAGCGAGCGGCAGAACGAGCTGGGATGGACCGCGTCGGTGGCGGTGCAGGCGTTGGCGGCCAGGATCCTGGTGAGATCTCCGCTGAGCGTCGTGGCCGGGATGCCCTCAGCTGAGAAGACCCAGGGGTCCGCAGTGCACAGGCCGTGCCCGTTCATGGTCCCGCTGACGTCGACCAGCCGTACGTTGGCGACGTGATCGGCCCTGGCGTCGGCCACAGCGCCGGCGATGGCCCGGTTCAGCGCGGCCAGCACGACCTGCGCCGCGGCCGCGGTGGAGCCGGCATTGGATTCGAGGGCGGAGCAGACCAGATTGGTGCCGGCCTGCGAGTGGACGGATCCGTCGACGATCTGTGCCGGCTGGGGAATGGGCTGGTAGTAGTCGAGGACGGCCACCGTGGTGGTATGCGGCGCCAGCTCCTCGATGGTGGCGGCCAGGCTGGCCCGCACGGCGTCCAGTTTCTGGGCGATCGCCGGGGTGACCGTCCCGTTGCCGACGCAGGTGGCGCCGAAACCGATGTCGAAGCCCAGCACGCGGACCAGCTCGTTCTCCAGGCAGCCGGCGAAGTCGATGTCGTCCGCCCCGGCCTGCAGCAGGACGAGCCGGGCCGGGTGTGCGTCCAGACCGGCGGCCGCGACCTCGTCGGCCAGGTTGCGTGTCTGCAGGGGCGGCGGCGGGCACTGGGTGTCCCGTGCGGTGTTGTCGGAGGCATCGGCCACAGCGCCGCTGATGGCCAGTTGGTCCTTGACGAGACGGCAATTCGTGGGACGGACGCTCATGGACAGACCGAGCGCGTGCGCCACGAGGCTCGGATAGGCCAGTGCGGACGGGCCCTGGGACACGGCGCCGCTGGGCAGGCCCAGCTGGGGTGTCTGGTAGGGGTTGGCCAGTCCGTGGCCGTAGGGGACCGAATCGCCCAGCGCGACGGCGCGGGTGGTGGGCGGAGCCGGGGGCGGGGGAGTGCTGCGGGTGGCTAGCACGCCGGCGGCGACACCTGCGGCGACGACAGCAATTGCGACGCCGGCCCACAGGGCGGGTCGTCGTCTGCGCGCGCTCGTGATGCCGTCGTCTGCCATGGTCGAACCCCGCGCGCCGCCCGGCGGCACTGGAGGAGGCAGTGACGCTAGCGGTTGGGCTCAGCCAGGAGGCAGCAGGACCAGGCAGCCGTTGTGGCCGCCGAACCCGAAGGAGTTCGACAGCACAGCGGCGGGTTCCCAGGCCAACGGCTCGCCGTGCACGATGCGCAGGTGGATTTCGGGATCGGGCTCTTCGTAGCCGGCGGTCGGCGGGATGGTGGCGTGGTGGATGGTCAGCACGGCGGCCACCGCCTCGATGGCACCGGCGGCACCCAACCCGTGGCCGGTGACCCCCTTGGTGGAGGTGACGAGCGGTCCAGGCTCGCCGAAGACCTTGTTGATGGCCCGGGCCTCGGCCAGGTCGTTCAACGGGGTCGAGGTGCCGTGCGCGTTGATGTGGCCGACGTCGCCGGGGGTGATACCGGCGTCGGCCAAGGCGAGTTCCATGCAGGCGACGGCGCCCGAGCCGTCGGGGGCCGGCGCGGTGATGTGGTGGGCGTCAGACGTGCTGGCGCCGCCCGCCACCTCGGCGTAGATGGTGGCGCCCCGGGCCACGGCCCGGTCCCAGTCCTCGAGCACGAGCGCGCCGGCACCCTCGGTCATGACGAAGCCATCTCGCCGGATGTCGAAGGGCATGGAGCGACCGGTGGTGGAGAGTGCAGTCATGTTCGAGAAGGCGGCCATGGCAACCGGGTGAATGCTGGCTTCGGAGCCGCCCCCGATGGCCACCTCGCAGCGGCCCGTGGCCACGAGGCGCGCCGCCGCGGCCACCGAATGCGTGCCGGCGGCACACGCGGTGCAGATCACCTCGCAGGGTCCGCGCCAGCCGAGTCGCATGGAGATTCCTGCGGCACCGGCGTTGGCCATCATCATCGGGACGAGGCGGGGCGAGACGCGACGCGCCCCCGCTCGTTGTACACGCCGACCTGCTCGGCCAGCGTCTCGAACCCTCCGACGCCTGTGGCGAAGATGACGCCGGCCTTGGCCGGATCGACGTCGATGTCTCCGGCGTCCTCGAAGGCCATCGTTGCCGAGGCCACGGAGAATTGGGCGAACCGATCGACCTGTCGCACTTCCTTCGGGCCGAACCAGACCTCGGGATCGAAATCGCGGGCTTCACCCCCGATGACCGAGGGATGCAGGAGGCCTTGCCAGAGCGCGTCGACGCCCACCCCGCAGCAGCTGACTGCGCCGAGGCCGGTCACGGCGACGCGCCGCCCCTTGACGGGGCCGTCGGGGCCAATGCCGAGTTGCATCAGAGCTTGGACGAGATCAGGTCGTAGGCCTGTCCCACGGTCGCGATGTCCTCGAGCTCGGTCTCCTCGACGGTGACGTCGAACGCCTCTTCGAGGGCCATGACCAGCTCGACCAGGTCCAGGCTGTCGGCGTCGAGATCCTCGGCGAACTTGGCCTCCTTGGTGATCTTGTCCGCCGGCACTTGCAATACCTCCACGGCGCACTCGCGAAACTTTTCGAACGCTGCGTCGCTGTCCACTCTTTTGGCTCCTTTTGTCTTTGTTTCCTAGAACGCTACAGGCCCATGCCGAGACCGCCGTCGACCGGCAGGACGGCCCCGGTGACGTAGGCAGCAGCATCCGAGGCCAGGAAGCCCACGACCGCCGCCACATCGCCGACGTGCCCAGCCCGGCCCAGGGGAACTTGGCTGGTCATCAGCGCGACCCGCTCCTCGCCCAGCGCCGTGGTCATATCGGTGTCGATGAGGCCGGGCGCCACGACGTTGACCGTGATCTGGCGGCTGCCCACCTCGCGAGCGATGGCCCGGGCCATCCCGACCAGCCCGGCCTTGGACGCGGCGTAGTTGGCCTGCCCAGGCAGACCGACGAAGGCTCCGACGGACGACACGAAGATGATGCGCCCCTTGTGCAGGCGGAGCATCTTCGCCGCGGCGCGCTTGGCCACCCGGAAGGACCCGGTCAGGTTGGCATCGATCACGTCGAGGAAGGCTTGCTCGCTCATGCGCAGCATCAACGCGTCCGACGTGATGCCGGCGTTGGCCACCAACACCTCCACCGGACTCCAACGCTCCTCGATCGCCCGATAGGCCGCCTCGACGTCCTCGCTGCTGCGCACGTCGCAGCGCACCGGGAAGAAGCGATCACCTGCACCCTCCGGCGTCGCGGGAGGTTCATCGGAGCGGTACGTGGTGGCCACCTGGTCGCCGTTGGCCAGGAACCAGCCGACACAGGCCGCGCCGATCCCACGAGTCCCGCCTGTCACCAGCACGACGGCCATCAGAAGGTGTCGGGTACCCGGAGCCAGACGAGGGGCTGTCCGTCCTGCACGCGCTCGCCGTCGGCGGCCAGCCAACGGATGACTTGACCGGCAAACGGGGTGCGGACCTCAGAGATCCCGACCCGTCCGACGAGATCGCCCACGAGGACCGACGAAGAGCCGCCGTCGCCTGTGCCGGGAAGGAGACCCGTGCCTGGTGCCTGCAGCGAGCCTTCCGGACTGAAGATGCCACTGGACGGGCTCACGACCACCCGTTCGGACATGTAGAGATGCTCGCCCTGGTGGAGGGCAGGCTCGGCCTGCCATGTGTCGGCCTGGGCCACCTGGTCGATAAGGGTATCGAGATCCTCGGGCTTCGAGACCGACAGCGACTGGATCTCGGGCAGGCTGCGCTTGGCCAGCCCGCTGAGCACGCCACCCGGTCCGAGCTCGACCAGTGAGGTCAAGCCGAGCCCGGCGAAGGTCTCCAGGGTCTGGCGCCAGCGCACCGGGCTGCACAGCTGCGCCGAGAGGAGGCCGGGCCATTCGGCGGGATCGTCGTGGACGTGCGCGTCGACATTGGCCACCACGCGCACTTCGGGGGTGAGGAAGGTGACCTCGGCCAACGCCTTGCGAAGCGGCGCCCGGGCGCCCTGCATCAGGGGGGTGTGGAAGGCACCCGAGACCTGGATGGGCATCACCCGCTTGGCGCCCAGGCCCTTGGCCAGTTCGCCCGCCCGCGCCACCGCCTCGGCGGTGCCTGCGATCACGACCTGGCCCGGCGCGTTGTAGTTGGCGATCCAGACATCGCCTTCGGCCCGCATGCAGGCCGCCTCGGCGTCGTCGTCGGCGATGCCGAGCAGGGCGGCCATGGTCCCGGGAGCCTCTTCTCCGGCGCGGGCCATCGCCTCGCCCCGGGCCACCACCAGTTGGATCCCATCCTCGAAGCCGAGTGCCCCGCTGGCCACCAATGCGGTGTATTCGCCGAGACTGTGTCCCGCGCAGGCGGCGGGGGCCAGGCCGATCCGCTCGACGGCATCGAGCACCACCAGGCTGAGCACGGTGGTGGCGAGCTGCGCGTTCTCCGTCTTCGTCAGCTCCTCGATCGGTGCCTCGAGGAGCAACTGGGCGAGATCGCGCTCGGCAGCGGCCGAGGCCTCCTCGACGACTTCCCACGAGGGATGGTCGACCCACGGCTCACCCATGCCGGCGCGCTGCGAACCCTGTCCGGGGAAGGTGAAGACCAACACGTGTCCGAAGACTCCAATCGACGGGGACTGATGGAACGCACAGTGTGGCATGTGGGGGGCGCCCCGACCCAAGTCCGCGCCCGTGGTCGTACCCGCAGTGGGAATCGGTGTGTCACGACGGTTCCGGTGCTGGTTACCGAACGGAAACCTGGTGGGACGGCGAGTGCGACCGGGTGTGGATCGGCGGACCCGAACGGCTCAATTCTGCTCGAAACGGCCGTGCCAGGTCGCGATGAGCCGCTGTTCAGCCGAGCAGATCGAAGCCAGTGGCGCAGCAGAGCCGCGAGGAGAGCACCAGTACGAAGAGGCACGCCGGCCCGAGATCGAGGACCGTCTCGATGACGCGTTCATTGCTACGCGGCGCACCAGCGACTGTCCGATGCTTTCTTTCGCTCAAGAGGCGTCCCGCGCTGAGGTGGCGCGCGTACCTGTCCGAAGCGCGCTGGCGCCGCGACCACCAAGGCGGCGCACCTTACGGAGGAGCCGCTGGGGGACCGAGTACGGCTTCGCCACTCTCCACCAGGCCCTGTGGAGCGCCGCCTTGAGGTTGTACGGCCCCGGCTTTCGACACACGTAGGCCAGGAGGTAGCAGTCCTCCACTGCGTCATAGAGGCCACGTCGTGTGGCCAGTTCGCCGAGGTCGATCTCGCCCGTGCGGATGGACGCAGGCCCGTAGCTGATGCCGTGCGCACGCTCCACGACCAAGCCATTGCCCCGGAGGAGGGCCAGCATCTCCTCGTGGGAATACTCGTACTTGTGGTCGGGGTCCACGTAGGCGGCCTGCTGCACCCGGGTCATCCTGCTGTTGGGGGTGTCGATGGCGAGGCGACCATCAGTGGTGAGGACGCGCCGGATATGGGTCAGGACGACGTCGGCCTCCGGGCGCGTCACGTGCTCGATGCTCTGACCGCTGTAGACGAGGTCGAACGATGCGGTGGGCAGGCCACCCAACTCGGTCATGGAGTGGTAGCGGTACGACACAGGGCCACGGGCACAGGTGACCGATGTCGGGCGCGATTCGTCTTGGTAGAAGGGATGACGCTCCTCGGTGGGGAGGTCGACGATGACCAACTCCTCGAAGTCGTACGGATAACCCATCATGACCAGACCCCCGGCGGGGTCGGCCGTCGACGCCCCACCGATGTCGAGGATGCGCCTGCCGCGCGGCAGGCTGCGGATGAACACGCCACGCCCGTAGTGCAGGGAGGCGCCCCACTCGGTCATGGGCGCGAGATGGCTCCACTCCGCCGAGCTCACCAGCCATTCGACGAGTTGACGAGGAGACATGGCGCCGCTCTCGAGCTCTTGGACGTACGCACCGTCATCGGTCAGAAGTGGTTCTCTCCGAAACAGCAGGAAGAACAGCCCGCGGCAGGAAGTCGCGGCTTGGGAACTCCTCGATCAACTGGAGCGACGTGGATTCCACTGATTGGCTCATGCCAGACACGGTATCGACGGTGGATGGACTCTGCGGGGAGGGGCCGTGCGTGCGCAACGTCACCGGCGCCCACTGGGTTTCGGAACGAAGCAAGCGATGCCTGCGTACCGTGATTCCGGCCGGCCCTCGTCCGGCCCCATCCGATTCTCGAAGCCGTAGGCGGCATTGGATCCTCAGGGCCGCAGGTGCCTGACCCTCCACCATCCCCGACGGGCGCGCTTGACGGGCCGGGGCAGCCACCGACGGCGCAGCGGGTGGCGCAGGCGGTAGA
Organism: uncultured Acidimicrobiaceae bacterium; assembly: GCA_963840435.1. Taxonomy (GTDB): domain Bacteria; phylum Actinomycetota; class Acidimicrobiia; order Acidimicrobiales; family RAAP-2; genus Bog-473. The sequence goes on from CAWIYY010000016.1 coordinate 22,968, forward strand.
GGGTCACATCCGACCAGCGTAGGGGGACCCTGCGCCATCCTTAGAGGGGCGCGAACGATCCGCTTGCCGGCCCGGGTATAACGGGGGCAACACCTACGTCAGTCACGAGGCGAGGTGCAGCGGCCCCTCTTCCACCCATTGAGGGGCCGCTCCGCGCCAGCGACTTCCGCGGCGCCACGGGTCGACCTCGCGGTAGAGGGACGCCACTCGCTGGGTCCGCCGTCTCGGGTGCGATTGTTCATTCGGTCTGGGTCGGAGGCATCCTCGGCAGCCGGAAGGACCTCCACAGCAGGGCGATCCATTCCGTCAGCGTGTGCTCAGAGGGCGCGTGTCAAAGCGCCCTGCCGGCGGAGGAATAGATGCGCTGCGTGTCGGCTGCTTGTCGGACTGGCTTCGGTTCGGTCCGCGCCCCGGTGGCTTGGGATAACGGAACAAATCAAAATGAACCGGTTTTCACCTCTCCAGCCCTTTTGTAGTTGGCGAAGATGATGCCACGTGGTGATGTTTTGGAGCCCGTGAGCTCGAACGCCGCCGGCATCGTTCCTTCTGCGAAGAGGCGCTTTCCTTTGCCGAGCGTTACTGGAAAGAGCTTGAGCCAGAGCTCGTCAACGAGGTCGTTCTGCAGCAACGTCTGTACGAGAGTGCTACTGCCATGCACCTGAAGGATTGGGCCGTCCTGCTGCTTCAGCTCTTGCAGCTTCGCGACGATCTCTCCGTCGACGAGCACAGACTTGTCCCAGTCGAGCTTCGGAGATGAACGAGAGACAACGTATTTTGTCGCCTTATTGAACGGCACATTTGCCAAGGTCGTCGGATCCTGCTTTGGCCAATACGCCGCGAAGATGTCGTAGGTTTTCCGGCCAAGCAGTAGATCAAACGGCATGCTCATTTGTTCGCCCATGAGAGCGCCCGAGACTTCATCCGCATACGGAGGGGTCCAGCCACCGTACGCAAAACCGTCTGAGATGTCTTCTTCCGGTCCGCCTGGAGCCTGCATCACGCCGTCGAGACTGATGAAGGACAACACAACGATGCTTCTCATAGTTGGATCGTAACAAAGTCATTCAAAAATTCATGCCTCAGAGGAGCGCACTTCGTGCAGGTCTTTGCTGATCGATTCCGGCCCCGACCAGACGGGACCCTTGCGCACGAAGCCGGTCTACGAACCGTCCCACTCGCGCGCGACGACTTCATCGATTGACGGCCGCCCTTCGGCGACTCGTCAGCGCTATGGAGCCGGAACGACCTTTCAGATGACTTCGTCGCCCTCCTGGTGCGAGGCGCCCCCGTCACGTTCCCGTTGTGTCTTCAAGAGGTACAGGGTGAGGCCTAGGGAGATCCCTCCGACCGTCAACTCGAGGGCTGCGACACCAAACGCCAACCAAGCGGTCATAGCTGAAACGGTCGCGACCGATTGTGGCACGCCAGCCGTGACTGCTCTCCCTGCCGGCAGTGCGGAAGTTCGCGCCGTGTCCCGCATAGTCTCGGCCGCATGGCTCAGAGGGACGCGATGAAGGACTACGTAGAAGCCACCGATCGGGTCACCGGGATTCTGGTCCGGCTTGGAGCTGGTGAGGCAGTGGAATCCGAGGAGATCGAGGATGCCCGCCGGCAGGAGCTCGTCGCGACAAGCAGGTATATCGGGTCGCTTGTGAAGCTGGGGGCTTCAGCCGTGGCCGAGGCATTATCTGACGGTGGCGGCGGGTCGGAAGGTGAGAACTGACCCCTAGGTGGTCTGCGGACCAATGGCCTTCACGAAGGCCGTCCTCCCGTCCAAGTTCTCCCTCTGAGCGAGCTCGATCGCACCGTGCCGGGGTGTTCTGGCTAGGCCGACCACGATCGCTTCGCTGTGCACCATCGCAAGCGGCAGTTGACGAGGCCCATGGCACAGAGCCTCTCCACCTCGTCGATGATCTGGTCTGGATCGAGCCCGGTCCCGGACATGATTGCGCTGAAGCTGACCCAATCCATCTCGTCCGAGTTCTCACGCACGAAGTCAAGGATGGGGACTGCCACCAAGTTCCAGCTGTCGTCCGACAATTGCGATCCCTCCTCGGCACGACTTGTGATCTGTTGTGATCATCCGGTCGATTTCGGGCGTTGTGCCCGCCAGGGACTACGGCAGTGAACTGCGAGAACGCTGCGAATTCGACGTGCCCGGAGTGGGACTCGAACCCACACGCCCTTTCGGACAGCGGCTTTTGAGGCCGCCGCGTCTGCCATTCCGCCATCCGGGCTAGAAGATCCCAGCGTACAAGCTGCGATCTACGGTGACGGTGTGGGAGCCAAAAGGAGATGAAGCTCGAAGGCATCGAGCTCGTCCGGGTCGAGATCCCGTTCGTGCACGACATCGGCACGGCGGCGGGCGTACATCGCACGCGCTCCATGCTCTTCGTCCGGGTGGTGGCTGACGGCGCCGAGGGCTGGGGCGAGTGCGCGGCGCTGTCCGAGGGCACTGCCGTCGACCCGAATGTCGATGTCGTCGAGGAGGCGGCCGAGACCCGGGGGGTGTTCCGCTTGATGGAGGCAAGTCGAGCTCGCGGGGGTGACCTGCCAACCGGGGCCGAGGTGGCCCCGCTCTTCGGCGCGGCGCCGGCCGATCGACAGCTGGCGGCGACATTCGAGATGGCGGTCTGGGACGCCGAGCTGCGTGCCGCGGGCCACTCCATGGCCCAGGCCCTCGAGATCGAACCTGGGTTCGAAATGATGCCCGTCGGAGCCGTGGTCGGCATTCCCGCCGACCGGGAGGTCGACGTCGTGCGACGGCAGGCCGACGCGGTCGTGGCCACCGGGATAAGCCGGGTCCGCGTCAAGATCGAACCCGGCTGGGAGGCGGTGCCGGTCGGGGCGATACGAGCAGACCATCGGGACCTGGTGCTCCAGGTGGATGCCAACGGCTCGTTCGACAACACGCCGGAGGACATCGACGCGCTGAGCCGCCTCTCCGAGTTCGACGTGGTCTGTGTCGAGCAGCCGCTCCCTCCGGCCGATCTCATCGCCCTGGCCGAACTGGCCAAGAGGCTCCCGGTGCCCATCTGCCTCGACGAGTCGTTGACGACGCCACGCAGGGTCCTGGACGCGCTGCGCAACGAGGCCTGCGCCATGGCCTGCCTCAAGCCGGGTCGTCTGGGGGGCGTCCGAGCCACCCGGGCCGCACACGCGGCGTGCCGGGAGGCGGGCGTGCCCACTTTCGTCGGAGGCTTCTTCGAGGCCGGCCTCGGGCGCGCCTCGAACCTGGCGCTGGCGGCACGGCTGGCCCAGGATGCGACGGGCCTGGTCAGTGACGTCGGAGACCCCACCACCTACCTGGCGGAGGATCCCTGCGGCTACCCGCCCGTGACCGACGGCTGGGTGCGGGTGCCCGACCAGCCCGGCGTGGGGAATTGGCCCGACGAAGGCGTCCTGGCCAGGCTGAATGCGCAACGTCGCTGGTTCCCCGCCACGTACACTTGACGCTCCATGCGTCGCACCCAGCTCGAACGACGGATCAGGGAGGTCCACGCCCGCCTGGTGCGGGCGCGGGAGGAACTGGCCGTCTTGGAAGAGCAGCTCGCAGTCGTCCTCGAGTCGGCTGACGAGGCACGGGTACGCGCACTGGTTTCGGAGACACCCCTGGCCACCCACGAGCACAATGAGGCTGCCCGTCATGCTGATGCCATGGTGAAGGCGCGCGACGCACTCCAGAAGGCCGTCGCCGACCTCGAGCAACGACAGGACGAGCTCCTGGCTGCCGTGTCGACCGGTACCGCATGAGCGGCAACGCACCGTTGGCCCGCGTCGTCATCGCCGAGGACGAGGCCATCGTCCGTCTCGACCTGAAGGAGATCCTGGTCGCTGCCGGCTACGAGGTCGTGGGGGAGGCAGGCCGCGGGGACGAGGCCGTCGAACTGGTGGAGGAGCACCGGCCCGACCTGGCCATCCTCGACATCAAGATGCCCGGGATGGACGGCATCCGGGCCGCCCGGGAGATCACGGCGCGCCACCAGGTGGCCGTGCTGCTGCTCACGGCGTTCAGCCAGCGCGATCTGATTGAGGAGGCTCGCGACGCCGGGGTGTCGGCGTACCTGGTCAAGCCGTTCCAGCCCCGGGAGCTGCTGCCGGCCATTGCAGACGTCCTGGCCAAGGCCCGCCAGGAATGGGCCATCGCGGCTGAGCACTCGAGCGACGGGGCCGAGGACAAGATCGCCACCCGCAAGGTGGTCGACGAGGCGAAGCAGGTCCTGATGGACCGCGATGACCTGGACGAGGCCGACGCTTTCGGGTTCATCCAGCGCACGGCCATGCAGACGAGGGCCCGCATGCGGGACGTGGCCCAGAGAGTGATCGACGGCACACTGACGCCGTAGTCTCCAGGGTCATGGCGACAGGCCCAGAGGAATCAGGACCACTCCTCCTCCTTGACGGGATGTCCCTGGCCTTCCGGGCCTATTTCGCGCTCCCCGACACGCTGGCCACCTCGACCGGCCTGGTCACCAACGCGGTGCACGGATTCACCTCCATGGTGGTGTACCTGATCCGAGAGCAGCAGCCGTCGGCCCTGGCCGTCGCCTTCGACGCCCCGGGGCCAACGTTCCGCGACGAGATGCTCGAGGACTACAAGGCGGGCCGGGCCCAGACGCCGTGGCTCCTGCCGCCCCAGTTCGACATGATCCGCGAGGTCATGGCGTCGTTGGCCATCCCGGTGGTGGAGGCGCCCGGCTTCGAGGCCGACGACGTCATCGCCACCCTGGCCACGGAGGCGACCGAACGTCAGCACAAGGTCGTCATCGTGACGGGCGACCGGGACAGCTTCCAACTGATCACCGACCCCTACGTCCGGGTCCTCTACAACAAGCGCGGCGTCAGCGACTACGCGCTCTACGACGAGGCCGGGATCATGGAGCGTTGCGGCGTGCCGCCGTCCAAGTACGTGCTGCTGGCCTCCTTGCGGGGTGACCCGTCGGACAACCTGCCGGGCATACCCGGAGTGGGGGAGAAGACGGCCGCCAAGCTCCTGACCAAGTACGGCGACCTCGACGGCGTCTTCTCCCATCTCGACGAGCAGACGCCCAAGCTGCGCGAGAACCTGACCGAGCACCAGGAGCTGGCCCGGTCCAACGCCCGGGTCATCCCCCTGGTGCGCGACGTGCCGCTCGAGGTCTCGGTCGACCAGCTCACCCTCGGCGGTTGGGACCGAGGGACGGCGGAAGAGACGTTCGACAAGTACGAGATGAAGACGGTCTGGCAACGCATGGAGGAGTTGCTCGACGCCGGCGCACTGGGTGAGCCGGCCGAGGGGAGCGCGCCGCGGGCGGCGCCGCCGGTAGCGGTAGAAGAGCCGCTCGGACCGGCCATCGAGCTGGGCGAGGTCGCGCTGCCGACGTCGGCGAGCGAGGTCACCAAGGCGCTGGGCGCGCTGGGAACGGGGCGGCTCTCGCTGGCCGCCCGCTGGACCGGTACTCCCGGGCGAAGCGAGCTGGCCGGCCTGGTGCTGGTGGCGACCGAGGGTGACGAGGCGGGATCCGGCGTGCTGGTGCCCGGGGATCTGTTGTCCACGGCGTCGGTCACCAAGAAGCTCAATGCCGTCCTGGGGCAGCAGGTGATCGGCCACAACGTGAAGGAGGCGATGCGCTCGCTCCTCCCGCTGGGCATCGACCTGACCGGCCTGGTCATGGACACCTCGGTGGCCGCCTACCTCCTCGACGCCTCCACGGGCGAGTACGAGCTCCAGCAATTGCGCGAGCAGACGGGCCAGCTCTCGCTCGACATCGTCGAGCCCGGCGAGGCGGTCCGCGACGTGGCCGAGGAGGCAGCCGCCGAGGCGATCGACGTCGCCAGCATGGAGGCGAGTTTCCGCAAGCGCATCGACGCCCTGGACATGACCACGCTGCACGACGACATCGAGACCCCGCTCGTACGTGTCCTGGCCAAGATGGAGGTCGCGGGGATCGGCATCGACCGGACCGAGCTGCAGGAGATCGCCGACTCCTTGGCCGCGTCGGCTGCCACCCTGCAGGGCGAGGTGCAGAAGCTGGCCGGTCACGAGTTCAACGTGAACTCGACGCCGCAGTTGCGCACGGTCCTCTACGAGGAGATCGGCCTCACCCCGGGCAAGAAGACGAAGACCGGCTACTCGACAGACGCCCAGACGCTGGAGAGCCTGCGCGGGGCGCACCCCATCGTCGAGGCGCTGCTGTCCTATCGCGAGGTCGAGAAGCTCCGGTCCACCTACGGCGAGAGCCTGCTGGCCGAGGTGCAGCCGGACGGGCGCATCCACGCCTCGTTCGGCCAGACGGTGGCCCGGACCGGACGGCTCTCGTCGGACCGGCCCAACCTGCACAACATCCCGGTGCGCAGCGAAATGGGCAAGCAGTTCCGCCGGGCCTTCGTCCCGGCCCCGGGCATGACCTTCCTGGTGGCCGACTACGACCAGGTCGAGCTGCGCTGCATCGCCCATCTCTCCGAGGACCCGGGTCTCATCGACGCCATGACGACGGGGGCCGACGTGCACCGGACCGTGGCCGCGGCCGTCTACGGGATTGCGACCGAGGAGGTGACCCACACCCAACGGGAGTTCTCCAAGATGGTCTCCTACGGGCTGGCCTACGGCATGGAGGCCTACGGGCTGAGCCAGCGCCTCAACGTCGCCGTCGAGGAGGCCGCCGCCATCATGGAGAGCTATTTCGGCGCCTTCCCGCGGGTGAAGCAGTACATGGACGAGACGGTGGCCCACGCCAAGATCCGCGGCTTCACCCAGACCCAGTTCGGCCGCATCCGGCCGCTGCCCGACCTCAACGCGTCGAACTACCGGGTGCGCCAGGCCGCGGAACGCCAGGCCATGAACGCCGGGATTCAGGGTCTGGCCGCCGACATCTTCAAGATGGCCCTGGTCCGGCTCGACCGTGACCTCGAGACCCACGCGCTCGAGAGCCGGTTGGTGCTCCAGGTCCACGACGAGGTGATCGTGGAGGTGGCTCCGGGGGAGGAGCAGGAGGCCCACCGCCTCACCGAGTCCGCCCTGACCGGGGCGGCCGACCTCAAGGTCCCCCTGACCGTCTCGGTGGCGACGGGACCGAGCTGGGCGGCGGCCAAGGGCTGAGCGCAGGGGCCGGGGCGCGGGGCCAGCGGCCTGCAGCGAGCCGGATCGGGAGGACCGAGAGCTTGGCTGAGCTGGTACGATGACACGCCCCGCTGGCACCGGCAGTGGGCCACATATCCATCGAGACCTGACCCCGGCGCGGTCCTGCGGTTGCAGAGTGCAGCCCAGCAAGGAGCATCACCACATGACAGACGTACGCACCACCCTTCTTTCGCCCGAGCAGATGGGCACCTTCGATGCCGAGGGGAACTACCACCCCCGACCGATCGTCGACGACGACCTGGCGGACGCCGATCTCGAGCAGGCGATGGGCGACTCCATCATCGAGTTCGACGATGGAGACGTGATCGAGGGCACGGTCGTCAAGATCGACCGGGACGAGGTCCTCCTCGACATCGGTTTCAAGTCCGAGGGCGTGATCCCCGCCCGTGAGCTGTCCATCCGCAACGACGTGGATCCGGCCGAGATCGTCAAGCTCGGCGAGCACGTCGAGGCCCTTGTCCTCCAGAAGGAGGACAAGGAGGGTCGCCTCGTCCTGTCCAAGAAGCGCGCCCAGTACGAGCGGGCCTGGACGACGATTGAGGAGAAGAAGAACAACGGCGAGATGGTGTCCGGACCGGTCATCGAGGTCGTCAAGGGCGGCCTGATCGTCGACATCGGCCTGCGCGGCTTCCTGCCGGCGTCGCTGGTGGAGCTGCGCCGGGTGCGCGAGCTCCAGCCCTACGTGGGCAAGGAGATCGAGGCCAAGATCATCGAGCTCGATCGCAACCGGAACAATGTGGTGCTGTCGCGGCGGGCCTGGCTCGAAGAGGCCCAGAAGGAGCAGCGGGGCGACTTCCTGCAGAACCTCAAACAGGGCGAGCGCCGCAAGGGCGTCGTGTCCTCGGTGGTCAACTTCGGTGCCTTCGTGGACCTGGGCGGCATGGACGGCCTGGTGCACGTGTCCGAGCTGTCATGGAAGCACGTCGACCACCCCTCCTCGGTGGTGGCGGTGGGCGACGAGATCGAGGTCGAGGTGCTGGACGTCGACTTGGACAAGGAGCGCATCTCGCTCTCGCTCAAGGCGACACAGTCGGACCCGTGGCAGGAGTTCGCCGATTCCCACGCCGTGGGCCAGCTCGTCTACGGGCGCATCACCAAGCTGGTGCCCTTCGGCGCCTTCGTGCAGGTGGGCGACGGCATCGAGGGCCTGGTGCACATTTCGGAGATGGCGGTCCACCACGTGGAGCTGCCCGAGCAGGTGGTCACACCGGGCGAAGAGCTCTGGGTCAAGATCATCGACATCGACCTGCAACGTCGCCGCATCTCGCTCTCCATCAAGCAGGCGGCCGAGGGTGGCGAGGTCTCCGAGGAGTACCGCGAGGCCTTCGGCGAGCACGCCTACGACGACGAGGGGAACTACATCGGCGGCTTCGACTACGCCGAGGGCGAGTTCACTCCGGAGACCGAGGCGCAGGCGGCCTGGGCCGACTTCGCGGAGGATGTCGGCACCCACGTGGTGAAGCCGGGTGAGGGTGAAGAGGGCGGCGAGGCCGGCCCCGAGAGCGCGGAGGCGCCTGCCGCCGAGGTGGCAGCAGCGGAGGACGTCCCTGCCGTCAAGGCACCGGCAACGGAGGCCCCTGCCGTCGACGCGCCGGTCGCTGAGCCCGTCGCGGAGGCTCCCGCAGCGGAGTAGCCAGCCCGCCGCACGCAACGACGGGGCTTTCGTACCAGCTGACCTGGCACATCGTGGTCGTGTCGCGCCCACCGGCGGCGTCGTCGTTGCGGCCAGGTGCCCAACCGGGGACAGCCATGTGACATTCGGCCTCTGGATTCTCGCCCGGTGGTCTCCTATCGTCCCCCTCGGGCACGGCAGTTGCAGCCCTGGGCGGCTTAGGAGGCGGACGTGATCGAAGGCGGAAGCAATTTCCTGAAGGTGGACAATTTGTACGGGTCGGACGGGTCGTACGGGTCGGACGGGCCACCGAGGCGGCGACCGACGATTCGGGTAGGGAGGCGCCGTCGGCTCGGTGCCTGGGGTGCACTGGTGGTGGCGGTGCCCGTCCTCGCGGTGGGCTTTGTCGCCAGTTCTGCCGGCGCCGGGACCGCGGGCAAGGTCACCAGCTATGCCGGTGGCGGGACGGATGCGCCCGAGGGGATCACCGCCGGACCGAACGGGTCCCTCTGGTTCGCCAACATCGACAACAACTCCATCGGTGAGGTTTCGACTACGGGGACCGTGAGCAACTTCACCGACCCAACGATCGACGAGCCGGTCGGCATCACCGCCGGCCCGAACGGCGAGCTGTGGTTCACCAACTACGGCAACAACTCCATCGGTGAGATCACCACGTCCGGTGTCGTCAGCAACTTCACCGACGCGACCATCAGCAAGCCGGTGGACATCACGCCCGGAACGGATGGGGCCCTGTGGTTCACCAATCAGGGGAACAACTCCATCGGGCGCATCACGACCAGCGGCTCGGTGACCAACTTCACCCATGCGGGCATCGTGAGCCCGTACGCCATCACGGCCGGCCCCAACAACTCCCTCTGGTTCACGAACCAGAATCCAGGCGGGACCAGCTCGATCGGAGAGATCTCCCTCACGGGCAGTGTGAGCATCTTCACGGACACGCGGATCACGAACCCCTACGGCATCACCGCGGACGGCTCATCGGTCTGGTTCACAAACCTGCCGGCTGCCTCCGGCAGCAACGCCATTGAGAAGATGTCGTCCACCGGCACGGTGACGCACTCGTACACGGATACGAGCCTGAGCGAGCCCGTGGCAATCGCCGTGGGCTCGGACGGCGACCTGTGGTTCGTCAACAACGGTAACAACTCCATCGGGCGCATCACGACCGCGGGCGCCATCTCGAACTACACGGATCCCACAATTAACCAGCCGATCTGGATCGCCGCCGGTTCTGATGGAGCGCTGTGGTTCTCCAACAACGGCACCACCTCCGTCGGGCGGATCACCACCGCAGTGACACCGGACGTCAAGAGCTTCACCCCGTCCTCGGGTGCGGTGGGGCAGAAGGTGACCGTCACCGGCAAGAACCTGGACGGAGCCACCGCGGCCGCCGTCAACGGTACGAACGCGAAGATCGTCTCGGATTCGGCGACCCAGATCGTGATCAAGCTGAAGGCGGGCTCCACCACGGGCCCGATCACGGTGACGACGCCCGCTGGTACGGCCACCTCGGCGACGAGCTTCACGGTTTCCTGACCCTGGCACGAGGTTCTCGGGCACGACCGCGGGCGCAAGCCGCGGGCGATGACCGGGGCCACGAGGACGGCGATGACGAAGATGACGGGAAGCCGGTCGACCTCGCCGCGCCTGGCGGCCGCGCCCGTGTGACCCCGAGCACGGGCAGGCGAGGGGGTCCCAGCTGGATCACTCCCCAGAATGCCTGTTTCGGCCCCTGCGGAGGCCAAATATTCGACAACGGGGACGAAATTCCCTGCTCCCAGCCATGACATGTGCCGATCATCCTGAGAACTGCGAGCGCTTGAGCACTGATGTCGCCCAGCGCCACCTCCTGGCGAGGGGCTGGGCAGGAGGCCTGGTTGTTTTGAGGAGATCGGGAATGTCAGAGGCGTCCGTTGGTGTCGCCGGCTGGGACAGTCCAAGTCCAGTCGTGCAGATGACACGCGACGTCTCGGGCGTGATCACCGAGGTCGATGGCGCGATCGTCGAGTTGCTCGGTTGGCGCCCAGAACAACTGGTCGGATCGCCCTCCACCAGCTTCATCCACCCCGTGGACCAGGCGGGGGCCGTCGCCGCGTGGATGGAGATGATCACCTCGCCCGGGCTCACCGGCGTGTGGCGCGGACGATACAAGACAGCCCACGGCTCCTGGAAGTGGGTGGAAACCGAGAATCGGGTCAGCGACGGCGACGACCCGCGGGTCCTCACCTGCATGAAGGAAGTGAGTGCGGCCGAGGCAACGCTCGAGGAGCAGTTCCAAGCCCGGGAACAGCTCCTGAACCAGCTCTCCGATGCGCTCCCGGTTGGCGTCTTCCAGGTCGACCTCGACGGACGCATCACGCTCACGAACAAGAGCCTCCACGCAATTGTGGGCGTCCCCCTTCAGGATTCGTTCGACGCGCAAATGGCCACCGTCGTGCCTGACGACCAGCGGGCCCTGGCGACCGCGCTGGCCAGAGCATTCGCAGGTGGATCGGTCAACGCCGTTCCGATCAGGCTGCGCGTGCCGTCCGCAGACACGGCTTCAGTGGCCACGCAGGACCGCGTGTGCCTGCTCAGCCTTCGCCCCCTCACCGACAGCGCCGATCTGGTCAACGGGGCGGTGGGGTGCCTCAGTGACGTGACGGATCCGGCGCGTCTCCACGAGGAGCTCGAAGTGCGGGCCTCGATGGATCAGCTGACATCGTGCTTCAACCGTTCGGCCACCATTGAGCTCGTCGACCAAGCGATCAACGCGCACCACGACGACGTGGGCCATGCCGTGGTCTTCGTCGACCTCGACGGGCTCAAAGCAGTGAACGACCAGTTCGGCCACGCCGCGGGCGACCGACTCATCGTGACTGCGGCCAGTCACATCCGGACAGCCCTGCGCCAGGGAGACTTCGTGGGCCGCCTCGGGGGTGACGAGTTCCTGGTGGTGTGCCCGAGGGTGCACAGCTCGGATCTGGCCATGGAGATCGGCACGAGGATCTCCGCCGCTCTGACGACATCGGTCCAGATCGGCTCGGAGAGGGTCGACCTGAGAGCGAGCGTCGGCGTGGTCTGGACCACGAAGGCGCTCGACTCCGACACGCTGATTGCGCGCGCCGACAACGCCATGTACGAATCAAAACGGTTGGGCGATCACGGCGTGACGCTGTTCGTGGAGACGGATCAGGACGGCGGGTCGGACGCAGTCGCTCACCTGAACCAGCGAAGGGGCGAGGCCGAGCAACTGATCGAGGGCTACCTCACCGGATCGACGGTCCCCGACCGTGGGAGCCAGGCTCGCTTCGGCTGATCGGCCCGACGGTGTGACCAGCTTGGGCCCGCGACCCTCCGGTAACAGCGGTTTCCACGTGACGTCGGCGCGGGCGCTCTATTAGTTAGCAAAAGTAACTATACTGGCGGCATGAGTGTTTCCCGTCCCTCGGCCTTGGCAGACCCGCAGGCGATGGATGGTCACGCTCCAACCGACGAAGAACTGGCCGCCCGCCTTCGAGTGTCCGTGACTCGCCTGAACCGCAAGCTCCGCCAGCAAGCCCTGGCCGGTCTGTCGCCCGCGCAGGCCTCGGCCCTCGGCACGGTCAACCGGCTGGGCAATCCCACCCTGGGCGAGCTCGCCGCGACCGAGCAGGTGCAGCCGCCGACGGTCACCCGGCTGGTCACCACCCTGGAGAGCGCGGGCCTGGTGACCAGGGAGACCGACGTCGACGACCGGAGGGTGGTCCGGGTGAGGATCACGGCTGATGGTCGCCGCAACCTCCAGCGGATCCGAACCCTCAAGGACGCCTTTCTGACCCGGCGGCTGGCCGATCTGGACCCGGCTGAGAGGGCACAGGCCAACGACCTGACCCGCCTGCTCGAACACCTGGTGGCCGACGGATGAGCCCGATCGCCCGGGCGGCCCGACAGACCTTCCAGGCGCTGCGCGTCCGCAACTACCGCCTCTTCTTCGTCGGCCAGGTGATCTCGGCTTCGGGCACCTGGATGCACGCGGTCGCCCTCGGCTTGCTGGTCCTCTCGGACCAGCTCCACGGCAACGGGTTCAACGTTGGGATCGTGACGGCCCTGCAGTTCGTGCCGATGCTGCTGCTCGGCAGCTGGGGTGGGCTGGTCGTGGACCGGGTCGACAAGCGCCGGCTTCTCTACGTCACCCAGACCGTGTCCGGCCTGCTGGCCCTCGCCCTCGGCCTGCTGGTGGCGCTGGGGAGCATCACCATGTGGGAGGTCTACCTGATCTCCACGCTCTTCGGCGTGGTCAACCTCTTCGACAACCCGGCTCGGCAGACCTTCGTGTCCGAAATGGTCGGCCGGGAGCTCCTGCCCAACGCCATCAGCCTCAACAGCGTGGTCATGAACTCCGCCCGGGTGATCGGACCCGCCATCGGAGGGATCCTCATCTTCGCTGTCGGCCTGGCGGCGTGCTTCCTGGTGAACGCCGCGTCCTACGTGGCGGTCCTGGTGGCCTTGTTCATGATGCGGCCGGCCGAACTCCACCAGCGCCCGGTGGTCGTGCGGGCGAAGGGGCAGGTCCGCGAGGGCTTTCGCTACGTGTGGTCGACCCGCGAACTGCGGGATCCACTGCTGGCCATGGCGGTGGTGGGCATCTTCGCCTTCAACTTCACGACCACGCTTCCTCTCCTGGCCACCCGGACGTTCCACGGCGGTGCCGGCACCTACAGCGCCCTCATGGCAGCCATGGGCATCGGCGCTGTCATTGGCGGTCTGATCGTCGCTCACCGCAGCAGGCCCAGCATCGCCATGCTCAGCATCATCGGCCTGGCCTTCGGCGTGATGCTCCTCGTGGTCGGGGTCGCGCCCACCGAGGCGGTCGCTCTGGTGGCCCTCGTCTTCATGGGACTCTGCAGCATCTCGTTCATCTCCACGGCGAACGCGACCATCCAGATGCAGGCCGACCCGGCCATGCGCGGTCGGGTGATGGCGCTCTACGCCATCGCCTTCCTCGGGAGCACCCCTATCGGAGCTCCGCTCATGGGCTGGATCGCCGACGTGAGCAGCCCTCGGGTCGCCGTGATGCTCGGCGGAGTGGCCACCCTGGCCGCCTGCGTCCCGCTCGCCCTCCGGTACGGGCGGGCCAGAGTGCCCGCAGCCACGTCGGCCGTGACGTCTGAGGTCTCGGACGCCGAGCCCGGCGAGGTGGTGGACTTTGCCCCCCGGCCCATCATCGCTGACCGGGCTGAGGAGGATCAGGTGCAGATTCGCCGGATCGGGAGTGCCTGACCAGGCCGGGCTGGCAGGCAGATGCCGCGGCTCCGGTCGAGCCGAACTCTGCCACTGACGTCAAAGGCTGGCGGCGAGGGGCGGCCCAGACCCCAGATCATCCGGGTGGGAAGGCGTCCACGCGAGGTGCAGCGATGCCCTCAGCAATCCCCAGCGCCCGCTCGACTCCACGCCACGAGCCCCTTCGGGAGCTTGACGTGGGTCATCGGCCTGTGATTACGCTGTTATTTCAGCCAACGAACGGGCTGCGTGAGCATGGACGAGGGAGATGCGGCATGACGAGACCCGCTGTTCGCGTCCGGATCCCCTGATGCGCGCCTGGCAGGTACAAGGCGCCGGAGAGCCCAGCGACGTCATGCACCTCGTCGAGCTGGAGCCTCCACAACCGGGACCCGGGCAGGTCCGCATCCGCATCGAGGCGGCCGGCATCGGGCTCCCCGACGTGTTGATGTGCCGTGGCACCTACCCCCTGACGCCGCCGCTGCCGTTCACCCCGGGCCAGGAAGCGACAGGCACCATTACCGCCAGCGGCGCCGGAGTCGACCTCCCGATCGGCGCCCGAATCATGTGCGTCACCGCCTTCACCGAGGGGTTCGGTTCATTCGCCGACGAGTGCCTGGCCCCTGCTGATTCGGCCTTCGCCGTACCGGACGGACTCACCCACCGCGAGGCAGCCGGGTTCTGGATCCCGCACCTCACCGGCTGGATCGGTCTGGTCGATCGCGGTCGCGTCGCTCGAGGAGAGTGGCTGGCCGTGCTGGGCGCGGCAGGTGGGAGCGGCATCGCCGCCGTTCAGTTAGGACGGGCGCTCGGAGCCCAGGTGGTTGCCGTGGTGAGCGATGAAGCTCGCGGATCGTTCTGCCGCACGCTTGGGGCCGACGCAACGATCAACTACACCGAGGGTCCGGTGGCTCCGGCACTCCGGGAGATCACGGCCGGACGCGGGGTTGACTTGATCTTCGACCCCGTCGGCGGCTCCTTGGCCGAGGACGCCGTCGCGGCACTGTCCCGAAACGGGCGACTCCTCGCCGTCGGTTTCGCCAGCGGCCAATGGCCGAAGCCTGCGACTCTCGAACTCGTCGTCACGAACACCTCGCTCGTCGGCGTGTTCGCAGGTGGTTATACCCGCCCCGAGCTCGATGAAATTCACGCGAATCTCTCCCGCCTCGTGAGCGAGGGCCGGTTGACAAATGCAGTCACGGCCGAAGTCTCGTTCGACGAGCTGCCCGGAGCGCTGCAACGCATGGCTGACCGCCGTGTGGTCGGCAAGCTCGTGATGGTGCCGTGATCCCAAGTCTCGACGCGACCGGGAAGGTCGTGATCGTGACCGGCGGCAGCAAGGGTCTCGGTCGCGAGATGGTGCTCGGGTTCGCCGAGGCGGGCGCGGATGTCGTCGTGGCGAGCCGCAAGCTCGGACAGTGCGAGGTCGTGGCCGAGGAGGCACGGGAAATGGGCCGGCGCGCCCTGGCGGTGAGTTGCCACGTCGGCGACTGGGCGCAGTGCGAAGCGCTCGTCGACCTCACTGTCGCGGAGTTCGGGCGCATCGACGTACTCGTCAACAACGCCGGAATCGCGCCCGTTCCGCCGTCGCTGCTCGCCGTCACCTCCGACTTGTTCGACAAGACGATCGCCGTCAATCTCAAGGGTCCGCTCCGGCTCACGGCGCTGAGCGCTCAGCACATGCCCCCTGGCTCGTCTGTCGTCAACATCAGCTCCAAGGCCTCCATGTACCCCTCGCCGTTCACCGTCGTCTACGCCGCCGCAAAGGCCGGCCTGAACGCGCTGACGAAGGCGGCGGCGCAGGAGTTCGGGTCGCGCGGCATCCGGGTCAACTCGATTGTGTGCGGAACGTTTCACACCGACAGCCTCCACGCGTCTCTGCCATCGGAGGAGGCGCAGGCAGAGATGGCGTCGAAGGTCGCCCTCCGTCGCATCGCCTCGGCCAGCGAAATCGTCGGGACGGCGCTCTACCTGGCCAGCGACGCATCGTCCTACCTGACCGGTGAGCTGATCATGCTCGACGGCGGTTGAAAAAAGACACGGGGAGAGCGGCATGACCGAGACGCAGGACAACGTCGTGATGGGCCCAGGCAAGGTGGCGGTGATCACCGGAGCCGGCAGCGGTATTGGACGTGCACTCGCCGAGGGGTTTGCGGCGGCGGGGTCAGCCGTCGTTGTCGCTGACCTCGAGGAGGGCGAGGCGGAAGTCGTCTCGCGGGGCATCCAGGCCGGGGGTGGCGTTGCTCTCGCCGTCAAGGTGGATGTGTCCGACGCTGCTGCAGTCGACCGGCTCGCGGCGACGACGCTGGAACGGTTCGGGCGGGTCGACGTCTTGTGCAACAACGCCGGTGTCTCCACGTTCAACCTGATCACCGACCAGACGCTCGACGACTGGCGATGGGTGGTGGGCGTCAACTTCTGGGGCGTCGTGCACGGGGTGCACACCTTTGTGCCGATCATGCGCGAGCAAGGCACTCCCGCGCACATTGTCAATACCGCTTCGATCGCGGGACTCCTGAGCGGCGTCGCCTTCATAGGACCCTACAGCGCCACCAAGGTGGCGGTGGTCTCGATCTCCGAGACCCTGGCTCAGGAGCTGGCGCTCGAGCAGACACCCATTGGAGTCAGTGTTCTCTGTCCGAGCTCAGTCGACACGAAGGTGATGGAGTCCGAACGCGGACGGCCGGCAGCGTTGGGTTCCGAGCACAGAACGGAGATGGCGGAGTCGGTGCGCCTCATGATCCGCGAGGGCTTCACCGGGCCGTCCGGTCTCACGCCCGCACAAGTCGCCGTACGCGTCCTCGATGCCGTTCGCAACAGGGAGTTCTGGATCGTCACCCACCCTGGCGAAGCTCCGACAGTCGAAGCCCGCTTCGCCGGCATACTCGAGGCCTTCCCGGGCGAAGGAGGTTGACGTGGCCTGGGATTTCGAGACCGAACCCGAGTTCGAGGAACAGTTGCAGTGGATGCGCTCATTCATCGACACCGAGCTGATCCCGCTCGAACCCATTTTTCGGGAACTTCCGGCTGAAGAATGGGGGATGGTCAAGGCGCACCTTCAGTCCAAGGTCAAGGAGCGCGGCCTGTGGGGCGCATTTCTCGATCGGAGCCTGGGCGGCCCAGGTCTGGGACAGCTGAAACTCGCATTGATGTCAGAGATCATCGGACGATGCATGATGTCGATGACGATCTTCGGTGTCCAAGCACCCGACAGTGGAAACATGGAACTGCTCGCTCACGGTGCGACGGACGCCCAGAAGGATCGCTGGCTCTGGCCAAATCTCCGAGGCGAGATCTCGAGCGCGTTCGCACTGACAGAGCCCTTTCTCGCCGGTTCCGATCCGACGGTTCTCGGAACAACCGCAACGAAGGACGGCGAGGAATGGGTCATCGAGGGTCACAAGTGGTTCATCACCAATGCGTCAGTCGCTGACGTCATTCTGGTGCTCGCCGAGACGAACCCCGAAGGGCGACCGCACAGACACGCGTCGATCTTCGTGGTACCCGCCGGAACCCCGGGCATGGAAATCGCACGCGACATCGGCACGATGGCACACCCCGAGGTCGAATTCGGCCAGATCGGGAACCATGCCGAGCTCGTGTTTCGGGGTTGCCGTGTTCCTGCCGATAATTTGATCGGTGCACCAGGCGATGGGTTCGTCCTGGCTCAACAGCGTCTCGGCGGTGGCCGTATCCACCACGCAATGCGTTGGCTCGGACAAGCGCAGCGATCGCTCGACATCATGTGCGAGCGTGCCGTCTCGCGAGCGTCGCATGGCAAGTTGCTCGCGCAGCATCAGATGGTCCAGGACTATGTGGCGTTGTCCTATACCGAGATTCAGGCGGCCCGGCTGCTCACGTTCCAGACCGCTTGGAAGATGGACAGGTACGGGGCCAGCACGGTGAGGGCCGACCTGGGAATGGTCAAGGCTCACGTGTCGAAAGTGGTGCTGGCGGTGCTCGACCGGACGATCCAGGTCTGCGGCGCGCTCGGGTACTCAACCGATCTGCCGGTGGAGGAGTGGTACCGCTCGACGAGGTTCGGACCCATTGGCGACGGGCCCGACGAGCTCCACAAGTCAGTGCTGGCTCGTACGGTTCTGAAGGGCTACACGCCGGTCGAGGGTTGGCCGACGGAACACATCCCTAGCCGTCGCCCAGAGGCATTGGAGAAGTGGGCGTCGCTGCGCGCCGAGGTGGGGCTGCAATGACCGCACAGGACATACAGGATCTCCGCCGAGTTGACCGAAGCGTGCGTCTCGGTCCGGCGGGATCGTGATTCCATGGCGAGACTGGTGATGCCAGCCGGCGCCGTCGCCGTCGGCGAGCTGGCAGAGAGCACCCGATGACGCCGGGGTCAGTCGCCGGGCGCATCGGTGGGTGGACCGGCCGGGAGCCGATTCAGGCCGTCTTTTTCGATTTTGCTGACACGCTCTTCAGCAGTCGACTGTTGCGTGACGTGCACCTGCGTCAGTTGCGGTTTGTAGCCGACGCCATCGGGGTGACGGCATCCGACGATGCACTGCGGGCGAGCTATCGCGAGGGATTGGGAGTCGCCTACCGATCGGTGGCATCGCGTCCGTACTATCTCCACCGCGAGCTCTTCGGCCAGGCCTTCGTGGAGATGGCCCGAGCGTTCGGCCGAGAGTTGGATCACGAACAGGTCGGAGCCGCGGTCGATCGCCAGTACGAAGCGACGATTGAGGCCGCCCGGCTGCGGGCCGACTGCCTCGAGTCCTTGCGGTGCATTCGGGAGCAGGGACTGCATGTCCAGATTGTCTCGAACATCGACGAAGAACAACTCGAAGCGCTCGTCCGACGTCTGGGGTTGGAGTCCTCCATCGACGCGTGCACGAGCTCGGAATCGGCACAGTCGTGCAAACCGGATCATGGCATCTACGAGTATGCGCTCGAGAAGGCCCGGTGCACTGCGGCACAGGTGCTGTTCGTCGGTGACAGTCCAGCTCACGACGTCGTTGGCCCTCAGGCTCTGGGGATGGTGACGGCGCTGCTCGTCGCCGACGCCCGGCCCGGATCCGAGGAGTGCTCTCCCGACTTCGTCATCGAACGCATCGGGCAGGTCGTCGAGATCGTCGAGCAGGAATTGGTCGGATGACCGAATCATTCGACGCGTTGCGAGATTTTCTTGACGGCCGGCTCGGTGATTCGAGCGCCATCGAGGTGGAAGCGATGGTCGGGGGTGGATCCTGCGAAATCTTCGGCGTGCAGCGGGGGAGAGAGCGGTGGGTCCTGCGGCGGGCCCCCGTGCACGCGAGTTCGGCGACTGCGCATGACGTCCTGCGCGAGTTCCGCATCCTCGATGCGATCAAGGACGAAGCGGTCTCGATCGCCCGGCCGGTCTTGGCCTGCGACGATCCTGACGTCTTCGGCGCGCCGTTCTACGTCATGGAACGCATCGACGGTGTCCCCGTGCGCGCCCAGATCCCATCAGCCTGGACCGCGAATCCCCAGGGGCAGTCGCAGGCGCTCGAGCAACTGATCGACGCACTCGTGGCGATCCACGCCGTGGATTGGCAACAGTGCGGGCTGGGGGATCTCGCCCATTCCGGGCCCTACCTCGCACGTCAGATCGACCGCTGGATGTCGCAGCTCGAGTCGTACCACGGTCGCCCCCTTCCGTCGGCCGCTCGCGTCGCATCGTGGCTGGACGATCACCGACCGGTCGATCAGGTGCCTGCGCTGGCGCACGGGGACTACAAGCTCGACAACGTCCTCTTCGCGCCGGATGCTCCGCCCAAACTGCTCGCAGTGGTCGACTGGGAGATGGCATCCATTGCGGATCCGTTGATCGATCTCGCGTGGGCCATGATCTTCCATCCCGGACCGGAGGGGACAATTCCTCTCGGCGTGGCGGCGAGTCCCGCGTTCGATCGGTCGCAGATGCCAGCGCGCTCGATGTTGCAGGCGCGCTACGCGGAGCGCTCCGATCGCGACGTTGGCGGAATCGATTGGTACCACGTGTTCGCCCGCTGGAAGCTGGGCATCGTCCTCGAGGGCAGCTATGCCAAGTTCCTGCGCGGCGAATCGAAGAAGGCGGTCCACGAGTTCTTCGGTAGTCAGACCGACATGCTGCTCGAGAGCGCCACGAGCATCATCGAGGGGCACTGATGGGCAAGCACAACGATCTGAAGCTCGAGGCCGACGATATCGTCGACGCTGCGATCGTGATCTTCCGCGAGAGAGGTTTGGACGCAGTGAGCATGCGCAGCGTCGCTGAGCGACTACGCGTCTCGCCGATGCCGCTCTATACCCGGGTGGGCAACAAAGCTGCCCTGATCGACGCAGTGGCCGACCAACTCCTCGCCGACCTGGCACCGCAGCAGGGCGCGGAGGAGGCGTGGCTTGCCTACGCCGAACGTTGGTGCCGAGAGTTGCGAAGCCGACTGAAGCTGGCTCCCGACAGTCGTCTCTATCTCGGCGCGGCCCGGGATGCGTACGTGGAGGCGTCCCGACCGTTGCTGGCCGCGATGCGTGAAGGAGGCCTGCCGGCGGACGCCGCGGTGCAGGCGTGCCGACTTCTCATGTGGGCGACAGTCGGTTTCGTCGCCATGGAACAGGGGTCGAGCCTGCACGCTCCCCGCCAGCGGCGAGGGCCGCTTTCCGGAAGCAATCCTGCCGGGGTGACTCCTGAAGAAGCGGACGAGTTGTTCGAGATCCAAATCGGTTTCATCACGGCCGGTGTCGCCCGATCGCACGAGCAGGTGAACCCGTCCGTGCCAGAACCTGGCGTGTGCGAGGACGGGGGATAGCCGGTCTCTGGAGGCTGGCCCGGAACCGGCACTCCGGAGCGGGTCGGATTTGAAGAGGGAATTCGGAGATCCTGACTCAGCGGCCACGAATCCTGGTCGACGGGGCTATGCCTCGACTGAGAAGAAACGCGCAAATGCTGCTTGATCACTGTAGAAGGACTCAATCCTCGAGATTCTTTGCGGACCGTTGTCGTCGGTCACCGAGACGAGGAAAATGACGCGGAAATCGTGCTGTTGGCCGGCCCGTTGCAGATGGATGTTGGCGACCGCCGCCACGTAGTCGACCCCAGCCATCCAGTCTTCCCATTCGAGCACATCGATTGGGTCCTCGGTGCTTTGGAGAAAGCTGGCAAGGTGCGCGGTAACCGCCTGCACGCCTTGAAAGACGCCTGAGGGTGGATGACTTCCGGGAACCACATCGATGACCTGCGGATCGAGGAGCTCGGAGGCCGCTGCAACATTCCCTGCGAAAAGCTTCTGAAAGAACTCTTGGGCCACTGTGACGCGGGAATCCGGCATGTCTTCAATCCTTCCACGCCAGCGGAAAGGGAGGGACCTTGGTCATCTGAGCCAGGGGAGCGGTTCCGAAGATTGATCTGCGGTCACACGTGCCACCTCCATGTCGCGGAGCTACCGAGCGAGTGCAGCACAGACCTCGAGGACGGCGACGTCACCACCGCATGTGTCGTCCAGGGTCTCGATGAGATGGCCAACGCCCGTAGCGTCGGGCACCAAAACGCCGCCTGAGTGCCCCGTTGTCCACGAGGTCCACGTCCTTCTCACGGTCGACAGCCCGTTGCCGCGTCGCTACGCTTTTTGGGTTGACTGCATCCAAGGCAAGTGCGGCGTCGACCCGGTCACCCCGATGGCGGATGGACAGCCCGAGCCGTCCCTGATCCTCACCTCGTCCGCATCGGTGGGACCGGACGAGCCTTGCAGGAGTCCCGATCCGAATGAGCACACACCAGAATCCCGTCAACGGATGGAGGTACCACCATGGAAACGGCACAAGCAACGTGGCAGCCGGACGAGCGCCACGGTCGCGTCACGACCCAAAGCGACCTACCTGACACGGTCTTCGCGTTTCCCAAAGAGCGCAAAGAGCCACTCACCGATGCAGCGCATGTGCGAAACGCCATCGCACGGTTCGACCAGGTCATCGACGTATCCGATGCCGATCGTGCCGTAGCCTTCGCAAACATCCAGAAGGCGGCCAGCTACTACGACATCCATCTCTCGGAGTCCGACTGGCACCAACTCGGAGTACACCCACAAAACCGCGAACGAAGGGCGTAGTCGGGCTGCCCGGTCTCTCCTGCCCCGCGACATCCCGCGCCAACATGGCCGGGTAGGGGCGAACCGGGTTCCAGTAGGACAGCGAGCGGTCCGGCCTCGAGCCGTGCCCGCTGCGGCCTGCCTCAGGCGGTCAACACCAGCGGCCCGGCCTGTTGCACCACCATGGTGTGCTCGAACTGCGCCACCGCACTGCCGTCCGACGTGCGCAGCGTCCAGCCGTCGTCGCCCTCGACCACATGGGTGGCCGAGACGGAGAGGAAGGGCTCGACCGCCAGGACCAGCCCTTCGTGCAGAACGGTGCGCTGTCCGTCGTCGACACTGGGCACCTGCGGTCCTTCGTGGAGCCCGCGCCCGATGCCATGCCCGTACAGGTCGCGGATGGTGCAGAAGCCGTGGCGACGGGCCCGGCGCTCGACCGCCCGTCCGATGTCGCGTAACCGCGCCCCCGGTCGGGCCGCGTCCATGGCGTCGGCCTGGGCCTGCCGGGTTGCCTCGAGCAAGCGCGTGGCCACAGAGGCCACCGGGCCCACGCCCACGCTGATCCCGGTGTCGGAGAAGTACCCGTCGAGCTCGGCTGAGATGTCGAGATTGACCAGGTCGCCGGCGCGCAGGTGCCGCGACAGCGAGGGCACGCCGTGCGCCGCCTCGTCGTTCACGCTGATGCAGGTCGATCCCGGAAAGCGGTACGTGAGGCGCGGAGCCGAGCGGGCACCGTGTCGCCGGAAGACGTCCCGGCCGATGGCGTCGAGCTCGCCCGTGGTGATGCCGGGGACGACGGCCGCCACCATGTCCTGGCGCGCCTCGGCCACCACCCGGGCCGCCCGCCACAGCCCGTCGAGGTCCTCCTGGCCGTCGATCGTCATGCTCCCAATGCTACGGCCGCAGCACCGCCGTCCCGCGGCAGATCGGCTTCAGCCCGTGGGTCCGCCCGTCTCCTGGAGCCGCCCGGCCAGGACCCGAGCGAAGGCAGAGGCCTTC
>CAWIYY010000017.1:0-228446 GCA_963840435.1 uncultured Acidimicrobiaceae bacterium
CCCGCCACTGACATCGTCGTTCACAGAAGGTCGGTGAACGGGTTGACCGAAGTCCCGGAATGCTGGGTCCATGGACTGAGCGCCGGGACTTTGGTGTCTCTCGGGTCGAATGGGACCTCTCGCGCCCGATCTCAACCACTGTTCGTACCAGCGTTGGCTAGCCTGAGCCCGCTGAGTCAGACGGTGGAGGGACACTGATGCAGAATCCGATCGCGAACGTATTCACTTGGCCGGCCGATGATCCGGAGCTGCTCGGTGGCCAATGTGAGGGCTGCGGGGCGGTCACGTTCCCGGTGCAGTCGCGGTGCCCTCGCTGCGGCACCCAGAGCATGGCTGAACTCCCCCTACCCCGCCGCGGCACCCTCGTGTCTTGGACGACCCAGGAGTTCCCGCCAAGCGTCGACTATAGGAATGACCCAACGGGTCAGTCCTTCGAGCCATTTGGGATAGGGCTGGTGCAACTCGACGATGTGGTGCGCGTCGAGTCGCGGCTCACGACGTGCAATCCCCAAGAGCTCGACTTCGGCATGGAGGTCGTGCTCCGAATCGTCCCGTTCTCTGTCGACAACGACGGCAACGAGATCATGACTTTCGCCTTCGCGCCCGTCGGCGTGCAGAACAGTGAGGAGCGCTGAATGGACGACGTCGCGATCATCGGTGTCGGGCTGCACCCTTTCGGTCGGCACGGCGACAAGTCCCCGTACGAGATGGCCGCCGACGCCGTCGAGCTGGCGTTGGCCGACGCAGGTGTGACGTGGAACGACGTCCAGTGCGCCTTCGGCGGGAGCTGGGGGGTCTGGACCGACCCCCTCACCGGTCTGGTCGGTCTCAGCGGCCTTCCGTTCATCCATGTGTTCAGCGCGTGTGCGACCGGGGCTGCCACGATCCAACAGGCCGCAAACGCTATTCGCTCCGGCAACGGCGACATCGTCGTGGCCGTTGGCACGGATAAGCACGCTCGCGGCTCCTTCAAGGGTGATCCGACGACCACAAACGTGCCTGCCTGGTATCGGGAGAACGGGCAGTACGTCACCACCAAGTTCTTCGGCATGAAGATCAACAAGTACATGCACGACCACGGCGTTTCCCCGACGACGTTGGCCAAGGTGGCGGCGAAGAATTACCGCAACGGCGTCCTCAATCCGAAGGCCTTCCGCCGAAAGCCGATCACCGAGGAGGAGATTCTCAGCTCCCCGATGCTCAACTACCCGCTTACCTCGTACATGTTCTGTGCTCCCGACGAGGGCGCTGCGGCGGTGGTCCTCTGTCGGGCCGACATCGCGCATCGCTTCACGGAGACGCCGGTGTACGTGAAGGCGACTGCCATTCGCACACGCAACTACGGCTCGTACGAGGTCAACACCACCTGGGCTCCAGTTGTAGAAGATGTTGCCCCGACCGTGTACGCATCGCGCGCCGCCTACGAAGAAGCAGGGATCGGGCCCGAGGACGTTGACGTCATTCAGGTCCAGGACACCGACGCCGGCGCGGAGGTCATTCATATGGCTGAGAACGGTTTCTGCGCTGACGGCGATCAGGAGAAGCTTCTCGCCGACGGCGCCACCGAGATCACGGGCCCAATGCCGATCAACACGGACGGCGGCCTCATCGCCAACGGAGAGCCAATCGGAGCCAGTGGCCTCCGCCAGGTCCACGAGCTCGT
Source organism: uncultured Acidimicrobiaceae bacterium (assembly GCA_963840435.1). Taxonomy (GTDB): domain Bacteria; phylum Actinomycetota; class Acidimicrobiia; order Acidimicrobiales; family RAAP-2; genus Bog-473. Next base: position 1,664 of record CAWIYY010000017.1, read on the forward strand.
GCTCCAGCTCCGCGGCCAGGCCGGCGACCGCCAGGTCCAGGGTGACCCGCGCGTCGGCTATGCCCAGGTCTACGGGGCTCCTGGCACCGCCGCAGTCACCGTGCTCGCTCGCTGAGGTCGCGGATGGCCGAGCGCGTCACGGTGAGTTCGGGGGATCCGATGGGCGCCTCGTGCCATCTCTTGATCGCGGGAACAGGCCGGGCCGGGACAACCGCTCTGGTCCAATTGCTGGACGCCTGCGGCCTCGACGCCGGCACGGACGATCTGCGCTACGTCGAGGCCGCTCGAGCAGGCCTCGAACGCAAGTTTCGGGCCGACAGCTCCCCGCGTGTCGTCAAGCACCCCTACATCTCGGAGTACCTCGACGACCTCATCGCTGACGGGTTCGATCCTGGTCGTATCGACGCCATTCTCGTTCCGATCCGCGACCTCCAGGAGAGCGCCGCCAGCCGGATCGACGTCTTCGCTCAGCACGGCGTGCCAGCCCCCGGCGGGCTGTGGCGGGAACGGAGACCAGGACGGCAGATCCAGATCTTGGCGGAAGAGGAACATCGCCTGTTCCAAACCGCCGCCGAGCACAGCATCCCCGTGGTGCTCCTCGCCTTCCCCAAGTTCGTGGACGACGCGGCGTACGCCTGGAATCAGCTCAAGCCGGTGCTGCCCGACGTTGACCTCGGGACGTTCTCGACCCACCACGCCGCCCTCATGCAGCCCGGCATGGTCAGCTCACACCGCTACCCGGGTCGGTGGGACATGTTTGGCCACGACCTCAGGTGGGCCGTCCTCACCCAGGGCGGCTGGCTCTTCCGGCGAGCGAAGCAGTGGCGGAAGATCGCATCTTCGAAAATGGGCGCCCGCGGCGGGTAACGGCGGGACGAGAGGGCGGCTCGACCCTCGACGGTCTGGAGGACGGAATCCGTTTCTCGCGCCCTCCCGCCCATGCGCGGCCCCCTGACCTACCTTCGCGTTCGGGCGGGTGATCGAGGTTGAGGTTTCTAGGGACGTCCTCAACTTTGCGTACGCATGCCCTCTGGGGGCGGGTCGGTGCGTGCGGCGGTACGCTTCATGCGACTGAGTCGCCTCCAGTCCACCAACACTGAGATCCCCCCAGGCATCGTCCAGTGAAAGGCAGTCAGCCCATGCGATCCGACATCAGACCAGGTGGCGTGTTCCCCGACTACTCGTTGCCGGATCACACCAACACCGTTCGCACACTCAGTGAGCTCCAGGGCGACGATCCGATGATCGTCACCCTGGCGCGAGGCAATTACTGCCCGAAGGAACATCAGCAGCACCTGGAGCTCGCAGCGAACTATCCGAAAATCGCCGTCGCCTACACCCAGGTCGTCACCATCGCCACCGATGACCACCACACCTTGCAGGAGTTCCGGGGTGCCGTCGGCGCCCAATGGACCTTTCTCTCGGACCCAGCTCGGACAATCCAAAAGGACCTCGACATCCAGGAGTACACCGACCCCGAGCACGATCCGATGATCCCCCACACGCTGGTGCTCAAGCCTGGACTCCTCATTCACAGCATCTACAACGGCTACTGGTTCTGGGGACGCCCGTCGTTCTACGACCTGTGGTCCGACCTGTGCGCTGCGTCGAGCGAGGTCCGCCCTGACTGGGACCTGAGCAAACCGGGCTTGCGCGAGGCCTGGAATGCAGGCGACTACTCGAACTTTCACGGTTGGAACAAACGGGCCGCCAAATCGATGCCCACGTCGTATGAGTCCTAGAGGAACGAACAAGGATCTGGCCGTGTCGGATGGAGGACGGCCCGGATCGAAGGGGTAGGTGGCAGGAGTGCGAACGCCGGTCTGCGAACTTCTCGGGATTGAACAACCGATTGTCTTGGCGGCGATGGTGGCGGTGCCCGAACTGGCGGCAGCGGTTTCGAATGCTGGTGGACTCGGCATGCTGACGCTGACGTGGTCTGATCCGGCAGGAGCCGTGGTGCGCGAGACGGCGGCGCTGACCGATCGTCCCTTCTGCGGCAACCTGGTTCTCACGTCAGATCAGCACCGGCGTCTCGATGAAGCCCTCGATGCCGGCCTGCAGATCGTGTCATTCTTCCTGGGAGATCCTGCCGGCTACATCGAGCCGGTCCACGATGCGGGCGGACTCGTTTTGTGTACGGTCGGAAGCGCCGAAGAGGCGCGGCGGGCGGTGGCCAGCGGAGTTGATGTCATCGTGGCCCAGGGTTGGGAGGCTGGGGGGCACGTGGGGAGTCAGATCGCGACGCTCCCCTTGGTGCCCGCCGTGGTGGACGCGGTGGCGCCGGTGCCAGTGATCGCGGCCGGTGGGATAGGGGACGCTCGCGGCGTGGCCGCCGTCCTCGCCCTGGGCGCTCAGGCGGCGTGGGTCGGTACCCAGTTTCTGCTTGCCCAGGAGATGCCCATCCACCAGGAGTACCGCGCTCGCCTGATCGACGCGGTCGAAACCAACGCGGAGTGGTACCCCGACCTCTACGACGTCGACTGGCCGGACTCGCCCCACCGCGCGCTCCGCAACTCGACGGCCGCGATGTGGGAGGCCGCGGGCCGGCCGCCTCTGGAGAATCGGCCCGGAGTGGGCGATGTCATTGCGCACTTCGCTTCGGGCGAAGCAATAGTCCGCTACGAGCCGGCCCCGCCGATGGTTGGGACCACAGGTGACATTGAAGCGCTCTCCATGTGGGCCGGACAGAGCGTCGCGCTGGCCAGGCGGTCCCGACCAGCGGCGGAGATCGTCGCTGAGCTCGTCTCGCGTTTGTGAGCCAAGCGGGCGTGGCGGCGACGGCCACCATCAGAGACTTGAGAGAGAGTTGTCATCGATCGTCCATTTGAATTCCCTACCAGGTACCCGGTGTATTGCCGTCACTTGAGCAACCGACGTCTCTGCGGAGTTGTCAGGAAGACCCGGCCTTCAGGTGCTTTCGACGGCGTCTCCGCTCACTGACGACTCGCACGAAACGAGCTGACGCTCAGAGTGTCGTAATGAACATGTTCGATGGCCCATCCGTCCAGGAGCTGACCATGTCACGAGCTTGGCGTCGACGATGGCCGATCTCAGACGGCCCGGGCGACGGTTATGACTCAACTTTCCTCTCTCTTTTCGCCGGGCTGTCGTCACCAATCGGGCCGGGATAGATTCGCCAATTCCTGTTCACGTGGCGGCAACGTAGGCGTCGTACATCTCCTTGTATCTCCCAGCGATCTTCTCAACTGCATCGTCCCGGGAGACCTGTCCCGCGAGGAATCCAGCGAGTGCGTCGTACCAGATGGTTCGCCCCACGGCGAACCCGTCGAAGCCTCTTACCGAAGCCGCCACCCGTAGCCAATGGAGCACCTTCGCCTCGTCAGCACCTCGGCCGAGGATGATGCAGGCCACTCCGTCACGGCCTCCGCTTCGGGCTTGGGTCACAACCTTCTGACAGTCCTCCGCCAGATCGAGTCCTTCGATCTTCCACACGTCGGGCTCGACGTCGGCTGTCTGCAGAGTTCGGATCACCTCGACGACGAGAGACGGCCGCAGTTCCTTGTCATAGGTTCCAGTGTCTTCGTAGCGGTCGAGCTGCTCGGTTGTGGGGGGCACCAGGAGCTCGAAGAGAAATTTGCGCTCGTGCTCGCGAAGCCACCGCGAGAGCCGGGCCAGGCGCTCGCTTTGTCGCTTGTTCAGCTCGACGTCCCCCTCGGGGTTGTAGCGAACGAGCACCTTGGCGAAGGTCGGGTCGAATGCCTCGATGTGTTGACGGAAATCATCGCCGTACTCGAACTGGAACTCGTCTTGACCTGACCTCTCTACGGGCATGGCGAGCGGCGTGCCCTCCGCCCTGACTTTGCGCGCCACCGACGCTCCGAACTCCTCGTCCACGAGGACGCCGGCAGCCGGTGCCGGCACGAGACCGTTCCTCACGACCTCGAGGTGGGCATCGAAGATCAGCTCCTTGGCGTCGATGATGCCAGCCCTCACCTGGGCCGAGACGGGTGCCTGGGTCCCGAAAAGACCCTTCTCGAACGACCCCCGGTGATCGAAGGCCAACAGGTACAGCGGTTGGTCGTAGCCGAGGCTCACGGCAGACCTCCTCTCGGGTGCGCCCTTCGTCCCTCTCTGCCGGCGGCTAGGGCGGACACGCAGCCAGCGCGCCTTGTGCGGACTCCAGATTGAGTTTAGAAGCGTCCCGTCGCAATGGCACCTTTCGGGGAAGGCGCACTTTGGCTCTTGTGGTCGAGGATTGAACCGCCAACCCGCTACCCCGTCCAAGTCGCCGGGGCTAGGTTCGCGAAGTATGGCAGTCCGATAGCCGATAGTCCCTCTCCAGGCGCAGTTGGGCGATCTGATGTCCATCGGCGCTGCCAGATCAGATGTCGCGCATCCTCAAGCGAAGGAGCTCACGTGACCAGGACCCCCATAGCTGACTATGCGCTCCTGTCGGATCGGCACAGCGCTGCGCTGGTCAGCCGGAGCGGGTCGATCGACTGGCTCTGTTTCCCGCGGTTCGACAGCCCCTCGACCTTCGGCCGCCTCCTCGACGACAAAGCGGGGCACTGGTTCTTCGGGGCCACCAATGCGACGGAAGTCAGCAGGCGCTACCTCGACCGCACCATGGTGCTGGAAACCACGCTGCGCACGCCGACCGGTTCGGTCACGATCACCGATGCACTCGCCGTGGGTTCTGGCAATCGGGGACACGAGCTCGGCAAAGGAGCGCCTCACGTTCTCCTCCGGCGCGCCAACTGCACGGAGGGACGGGTCGACTTGTCCCTGGAGTACGTCCCGCGGCCCGACTACGGGTTGAGGCATCCATCGCTCGAGGCAGTCGATGGTGGAGTGAGAGAATCGGGGGGCGCAGACGGGCTGGTGCTGTCGACGTCCGTGGCCTTGACGCTCGACCCTGACCGTGCCGGGGCCTCGGGCCGGTTCCAACTTGCTCAAGGCGAAAGCATGGGCTTCGCCCTGCATCAGTGGAACCAGACTGAAGGCAGTTCGGCCAGGGTCTGGAGCCCGTCGGAAATACGCGCTCGGCTCGAAGACACCGTGGCGGCGTGGGAGTCGTGGTCTGAGCTCCATCAGGCCTACGCGGGTCCGTGGAAGGACATGGTGCACCACAGCGGCCGGGTGCTCCAGTCATTGTCCTTTGCACCCACCGGCGCCATCTGCGCGGCGGCGACCACGTCGTTGCCCGAGGTGGTCGGCGGTTCCCGGAACTGGGACTACCGCTACGCCTGGGTCCGGGACGCTTCCTTCACGATCCAGGCTCTTTGGGTGGCGGCTTGTCCCGACGAAGCCAACCAGTTCTTCGACTACGTCTCCTCGGCCGCGGCCGGCTCGCTCGATCGGGGCGATGGCTTGCAGATCATGTTCGGCATCGGTGGTGAACGGGAACTGACCGAGCGGGAGCTGCCGCAGCTGGAGGGCTGGCGGCACTCGGCGCCGGTCCGGGTGGGCAACGCGGCCTGGAAACAACGCCAGCTCGACGTCTACGGCGAGTTGCTCAACGCGGTGTACCGCATGTCGGACCACCTGTTCGACGACACCCACCGGGTCGGGCCACTGGCCGACGCCGGTAAGTGGGAGAGGCCCACCGACCTGGCACCAGCCACGCGAAAGTTCCTCGTAGAGCTGGCCGACGCCGCCGCCCGCCGGTGGCAGGAGAAGGACCAAGGAATCTGGGAGGTGCGGGGTGAGGCGCGTGATTTTTTGTATTCCAAGCTGATGTGCTGGGTGGCCCTCGATCGAGCGGTGATCCTGGCCGACCGGCTCGACGCCTCCTCTCGAATCGGGTCGTGGACGCAGACGCGTGACCAGATCCGTGAGGCGATCGTGACCAAGGGCTGGAGTGACCGGGCCAAGGCCTTCACCCAGTCCTTTGGCTCGGACGAGCTTGACGCATCCAACCTCATGGTGGCACTGGTGGGATTTCTCCCGGCCGACGATCCGAGAGTGCTGGCCACGATTGACGCGATAGAGGAGCGACTCACGGACGAGCGGGGATTGGTCTATCGCTATCGGTCCCATGACGGCCTCGAGGGAGAGGAGGGCACCTTCCTTCTGTGCACCTTCTGGCTGGCCCAGGCCCTGGCCCAGGCGGGCCAGCCGGTTCGGGCCCGGGCCGTTTTCGAGCGTGCCGCAACCTTCGTCAATGACGTCGGCCTGTTGGCCGAGGAGGTCGATCCAGCCAGCGAGGAGCTCCTTGGCAACTTCCCGCAGGCGTTCAGCCATATCGGGCTCGTCAACGCGGCTTGGGCTATTTCTCAGAGCGAACGACGCACGCAATCGACCTGAACATCTGCTGGACTGGCGTGGGAACTTTGGAGCAGCCCCTTTCGAGTTTGGAGGCCACATGCGCAGAGACATCCGTGAAGGCGAGACGTTTCCAGACTACGAGCTCGCCGATCAATCCGGCCGGCGGCGGTCCCTGTCGGAGCTCCAAGGGGGCAACCCGATGGTGCTCCATCTGTCGCGTGGCGGCTTCGACCCCAAAGAGCATCAGTTCGTAGGGCAATTGGTCGACGTCTATCCCGAGTTCAGGAATGCATACACGCGATTGGCCCTCATCTCGACCGACAATCAGCTGAACATCAATGAGTTCCGGGACGCGCTCGGCGCCACGTGGCCGTTCCTGTCGGACCCTGATCGGCTCGTCCAGAAGGATCTGGACATCAAAGAGTTCACGGATGAGCCGCACGACCCGATGATCCCCCACACGTTCGTCCTCGAGCCCGGGCTCAAGATCTTCAAGATCTACAACGGATACTGGTACTGGGGCCGGCCCACGATGGCAGAGCTCCACATAGATCTGAGGGACGTGTTCAAGAAAATACGGCCTGACTTCGACTTGGCGGCTCCGGGGTTACGGGAGGCGTGGGAACGAGGAGACCGAGAGCAATTCCTCGTCGACACATTGGAGGAGCCGATCCGGTACACCGAAGGCAAGAGCATCGGAATCAAGCGCTGACCCTGGGTGGTCGGGGAACCCGTCCTCCGCTCCGGTTCTCGATCACAGGAACTCGTGCCTGCTGGCCCGGGCGGAAGGTTGAGACGTGCCATCCGTGCATCGCCATTGGGCCTCCGTACGCTGGGACGACGTCGAATCCCGCCTGCGAGGGATACTCCAGGTGCAATGCGTTCGCCCGGGTGCGACAATCCCCTCGGGACCAGGCAGAGAGGAGACCCGGATGAGCACCATCGATGGCCAGAGCGCACCCGGCGGATCGCCGAGTAGCGAACCGGCCAATCTCAAGCTGGAGGCGCTCGTCATCCCCGTGGTGTCCAGCGACGTCATGGAGCCGTTCACGAGTCTCTGGACCATGTTCGATTCGGCTTTCAAAACCCTTCGAATGTCGATCGCCAAAGTGCCGCCGCCCTTGCAGCCCATGCAGGGCCAGATGGCACGGCTCTGACCGTGGAAGACAATCGGAGGTAGCAGATGCCCGAGGCACCGCCCCAAGAGGAAATGCTGCTCACACACTTCATCGTGTCGGACGATGTCGAACGCTCTCGGCGCTTCTATACCGAAGTCCTCGGGGGCCGGGTCGCCTTCTCCAGGCCCGGGGGGCCGACCAACGTCGCACTGTCCAATAGTTGGATTGTCATCAACGCCGGCGGAGGCCCGACCGACGACAAGCCGGATGTCACCCTGGAGACGCCCGGCGACCCAAGTCGGGTGAGCAGCTTCGTGAACATTCGGGTCAAAGACATGGAGACGGTGTACTCCGAATGGAGCGCGCGGGGTGCTCAGTTCCTGACGGCCCCGAAGCAGCACCAGTACGAAATCCGTTGTTATATCCGTGATCCCGATGGTCACCTGATCGAAGTGGGCCAGACCACCGACCCACACGGGGACTGGGTGCCCGAGCACTGGCCATCGAGTATGCCTGCCGACGAGCTCCCACCGGCCCCAGAGGGAATCGTGCTGGCCCACTTCATCGTGTCGGACGATGTCGAGCGTTCTCACCGCTTCTACACTGACGTGCTCGGGGGCAGGGAGGCGTTCTCCGGACCTGGAGGGCTCACGTATGTCCAACTGTCGAACAGTTGGATCATCATCAACGTCGGCGGAGGGCCGACCGACGACAAGCCGGAGGTCACCCTTGAGACGCCCGCCGATCCCAACCGGGTCAGCAGTTTCCTCAACATACGAGTGACGGACATGTATGCCGTGTACACCGAATGGAGCGCGCGCGGTGCGGATTTCCTGACGCCACCGAAGCAGCACCAGTACGAAATCCGTTGTTATATCCGCGATCCCGATGGTCATCTGATCGAAGTGGGACAAACGACGGACCCGGGAGGAGATTGGTTCCCCGATCAATGGTCATCGAGCAAGTCGGAGTGAGCATCGTGACGGAGCGGAGGTCTCCATCATGACCACGGCGATCATCGGCACCGGAGGCATCGGATCGGCCATCGCGCGTCAGCTTGCTGCCGGCGGCGAGGCTCTTCAGCTCTCGAGCGCCGACAAGGAGTCGGCGGAAAAGCTGGCCCTGGCAATCGGTGGAGCGGCGGTCGTCGCGCTCGACAATCGGAGCGCTTTGCAGGGAGCCGATGCGGTCGTCCTTGCGTTACGGTTTTCCGTGTTGAAAGACGTCATCGACGAGATCGTCGACGCCCTGGGTGACACATGTCTCGTCGTTCCCAGCAATCCGGTCGGACTCGACGCACAAGGCAAGGTCGTGCGACTCCTACCGGAAGGACAGTCATCGGGCCAAACTGTTGCTGGGTGGTTGCCGACTGGGACACGCTTTGCCATTGCGTTCGGCACCATGTCGGCCGATCTCTTCGAGTCCTCGAGCCACCGGTCGCCCGAGCCCGCGGTCCTGTTCTACGTGTCCGAGGACGAGCATGGGAGCGACGAGGTCGAGCACCTGATCCGAACGGCAGGCTTTGAGCCGATGAGGATCGGCGGGGTCGATCAGTCGAGCCGACTCGAGGTTGGAGGCGATCTTCACGATCTTGTGGTTGGCTCCGCAGAGGCGCGGTCCCTCGTCGTGGGAACCTGATTGCGTTTCTGACGTGGCCGGGACCAGCGAACGAGACCGAATCAGCAGTGAAGTCGTGAACGGCCGCCTTCCTCATCCACGTCTTGACCTGACCTACTGCTTGGAAGCGGGCGTCGGTCCTTCTGCGTTCTCAAAGATCCGTCTCGACCGCAATCCCTGACGGTCCCCGTACTCCCTGCGGCTTAGAAGCGCTCCCGTCGCACCGTGGCCCGCCTGCCTCGGATCTTGGTGTCGCGTAGCGACTTGATCACCTCGTCAGCGGCGTCCTCTGGCACCTCAACGAGGGAGAAGCGCCCCGAGATTTCGATGGATCCAATGTTGCGACCGCTGAGCCTTGTCTCGCCCGTTATCGCCCCGACCAGGTCCTGAGGCCGCAACCCCGCCTCCCGCCCCAGGCTGATGTAGAGCCGGGTCGTCCCAGCCCCAGCGGTGCGCTGGCTTCGGTTGGTTCGGCCATTGCGGGCCCGCTCCTTGGGTGGCACCGAGACGACCACGTCGGGGATGTCCTCTCCATCTTCTGGACCTCCAACTGCGGCATGAGCGAGATTGACGGCGGCGAGCGCCACCTCCATCACGTCGAACTCCTCGGCCAGCGACTCGACGACCACTCGAAAGCCGTCCAGGTCGTCTCCGAGGAGGCTTTCGCGCAGTGCGGCGCGGGTGAGGTCGAGACGTCGCTCACGAAGGTCCGCCACAGTGGGGATCTTTTCGACCGTGATCTTGTGTTTGGTGGCCCGCTCAATTGTCTTGAGCATCCTGTGCTCGCGCGGTTCTGCCAGCGTGATGGCGACGCCTTCTCGACCGGCACGGCCCACCCGCCCAATCCGGTGGACGTAGGTGTCCACAGAGGAGGGCACGTCGTAGTTGATGACATGGGAGAGCTGTTCTATGTCGAGACCACGTGCGGCTACGTCGGTGGCGATGAGGAGGTCGGCAGTCCCGCCCCGCAGGCGACCCATCACCCGGTCCCGCTGCTCCTGGCTCATCCCGCCGTGCAGAGCTTCAGAGCGGTAGCCACGGCCGTTGAGTGTCTCGGTGAGGCCGTCGACCGCCTCTCGAGTTCGACAGAACACGAGTGCTGCCGTCGGCGACTCGACGTCGAGGATCCGCCCGAGGGCGGCCGCCTTGTGTGCTCGTTGGACGACGTAGGCGGAGTGCCGCACCCGGGGCGACTCATCGCTGTTGCGTACCTCGTCGATGATGCGGATGTGGGCTGGGTCGCGGAGGTGTTTACGCGCGATGGCATCGATGCGGCTGGGGAGCGTGGCCGAAAAGAGCACCGTCTGGCGGCCTGGTGGCGTCTCGGCGAAGATCGCCTCGAGATCCTCGGCAAAGCCCATGTCCAACATCTCATCGGCTTCGTCGAGGACCATCACTTGGAGCGATGCAAGGTGCAGCGTTCGCCGCCGCAGGTGATCAAGAGCACGGCCGGGTGTGGCCACGATCACGTCGACGCCCGCCTCGAGGGACCGTAACTGGCGGCCGATGGGCTGGCCGCCGTAGATCGGGACGACTCGAACTCCGAGCTGGCGGCCGTAGTGGTGAAGCGCCTCGGAGACCTGCATGGCGAGCTCACGGGTTGGCACGAGGATCAATGCCACGGGTTCTCGGCCTCGTTCGTCGGCGGCAAGCTGTTGCAGGATCGGGAGGGCGAAGGCTGCCGTCTTTCCAGTTCCGGTGGCGGCTTGTCCGAGCAGGTCGTGCCCCTGGAGGAGGACCGGGATGGCTGCCGCCTGAATCGGGGTCGGTTCCTCGTAGCCTAATGTGACGAGCGTGTCGAGCAGCTCGCGGCGCAGGCCCAGCTCGGCGAAGGTGATCGGGTTTTCCGTGGTCGGCTCGGCCACCGCGGTCCTTGCTCTGAGCGGGGAGGTGCGGGATGCACCAATTTGAACGCCACTCTACGGCACGCCTGGCTGCGTCGAGGACGAAAGACCAAAGACGGGGGTGTGCTCCAACACTTCAGGCGGATGCTCCGAATTGGTCAGTCTGATCAGTCCATCTCGCCCAATTGGCCAGAGCCAATTTGGGGGCAGATTTGTGGGGTGCTCTCTTGGGACTCGGGAATCACCAATCGAGGAGACATCCGGCGGCGGCCGCTCCGAACGCTGCGGCGGGAACTGACAGGATAATCGGGTCGCCTGAAATGCGATGGAAACCGACCGCAGCGGCGTAGAAACCGACCATACCCGCAGACGCGGCTGCACCGATCCGGGGCTTCCGCAGGCCTACCAGGAGTCCCGCGGCCAAGGTGATCTTGATCACTGGAAGAGCGGGTCGGACCCACGGCGGAACGCCGAGGCGATTGAGTCGGGCCCGAGTCGCCGACGGCGTGGTCGCGCTGGCGATGACTTCGGTGAGTTGCAGCCCAGCCATCGCTCGCACGAGATGAGGTCGGAATCGTGTCAACGCGGTGACCGGGGTGTGCGCGGGTCCCTCCACATGAAGCGGGTATCGACTCCGACGATCTCTTCTCGACCCGTGACGGTGAATCCGGCCTTCTCATAGAAGATGACGTTGCGGTCGACGTCGGTCTCCAGGAACGCTGCTGCCTCGTGGTCGTCGACTTCGGCGAGGAAGCTCTCCAATAGGGCTTTCCCGATACCACGACCCTGAAGTTCGGGTCGTACGCCGAGCGGTCCGATATGCCAATGGGGTTTCGGGGGATCGGCGGCCTCCCGTTTGCCCATCATTGTGAACGCCCTTGGGAGCGCGCTCCTCATAATACGAATCATCGAAGGAGCCGTCCTTACCTTCTCGACCATGCTCAGCTGACAATGCGGCCACTCCGCCGCATTCAAGGCGCCGATGATCCTGCCCGCGCTCACCGCGACGAGCGCGTGGCTCCAGGGCCGTCCGAATTTGGCGATGCGTACGGCGTCCTGCATGGTCTGGCGAGCCCGCTCCCGGTCGCCTCTCACGTTGGCCAGGGTGCTCGGGTTCTCAGCGAAGGCGAGCCCGATCACGTCGCTCACCGCGTCCATGTCCTGTATAGCCATCGGTCGGATCTCGACGTCGGCGCCTGTGCTGGGTCCTGATCGGCTCATCGGGCATCGATCTCTGCTGGCAATGACTCGTGAGATTCATGCGGCCGCTGGAGCATCTAACTTGGTCACCGCCACGACAGGCCGTTCAAGACGGGGGCGCCGTTCGGTCCCTTTCAGGAGACCGACGCCGATCCAGAAGGCCCAGACGGGCGCCAGGACGAGATAGACGATCAGCCCGATGGAGCTGACGGCTTCGACGTTGATGGCCGTGCCGAAGGAGTCCAGCAAACAGGCCGCCCCGAGCACGAGGCTGGCGTTGCCCAGCGGACGCCGATCTGCTCGCAGGACCAGGCCGAGCCCGAGCCACCCGATTCCGGCCAGGAACTCTTCGAGCAGATTCCACAGCCCCCGGTAGATCCCGTCGGAGTAGCCGGTGAACACCGCCTCCAGGCTCACGCGGTGCGACGGGGATGCCGTTGCATACTCCCGAATCAAGGTCGGCAGCGCGGTTGCAAGTTCAGCTCCGCCCACGGCACCGATGAAGCAGTAGGCCAACAGGCACAGGGCGAACAGGTCGACCCAATTTGGGCTCCGGTCACGAAGGGAACTTCGCAAGAGCAAGATCAGCGGCACGATCGGCAGGTAGTAGCCGAGTATGTCGAGGATCATGCTCCAGCGCCAAAGCGGTGCTGCCCCCTCCCCGGCATGAAGGAGAACGAGGGGGTCGGTCATGCCGTTGAGGTTGAAGTGGACCGTGGCCAACATGGCGATCAGGTTCGCGGCCGCCAGCGGTAGTGAGACAACGGCAGCAATCGCCGCCACGCGCTGAAACGACCATTCATCGATCATCGAACGACTCCGCCGCAGGTTCAGCACCCTCGATCAGAGCGGAAGCTGTTTCGACGAGCCAACGCTCATAGTCCTCCACCTGCCAGCCCCGTTCGATGGTGAGCTTGGTGAAAACCTCCGGGCTGGCCAGCGCCCACATCGAGTCGACCAGCGTTTCGGATGCCTTGGATCCCGTTATGAGCTGGAGGCCGGCCGCGATCACGGCCCGTCGGTCCGACTCGTATGTGTGCAATCGGGTGCTGACAGCCGCGTCGCTGGCCGATGCCTCTCGCAGCGATCCCATCAGCGGAACGGCCCGCTCAAGGGCTCGGGTGATGATCCGAGCAGCTCGTGCGAGCCGCTCGGAGCGTTCGCCCACACCGAGTTCAGCAAACTCGGGCCGCCCGACCAACGGCTCCTCGCCGTCGCCGCCGAGGATGGCAACATCGATGGCGGCGATCAGTAGTCCTGATTTCGATCCGAATGCCGAATACACAGTCTCGACGGCGGTCCCCGCCTCCGCGGCAATCGCGGCCAGCGTGGTGCCGGCCCAACCCCGTTCGGTGAACAAACGCGACGCCGCACCGAGAACCGTCTTCCGGGTCTCGGCCGCCTGCCGGGCCCGCAGAGGGGAGTGGTAGGTGGGCTGGCGCTGTCGACTGCTCGCGTTGGCCACGGAAGACGAGACTAGCATCAAGATAAGTTCAATACAACTAGGTTCCGGTGAAAAGAACGTCGCCTCGGCTCGCCACGGAGCCGGCCCTGAACGGTGTCGAATATCGGCCACCCGATCTCGGTCCTCCAGCCCAGGTCGTCGTGGGTGTCGTGCGGCCGACCAGGTAGTCCTCGCGGACGGGAGCCTCGATGGCGAGCGTGTGCTCGCTTCCATAGGTCGCAAGCGTGCCGTTGGAGCGGTCCACGTGGGCGTCTGAGGAAGGTGCCTGTTGACCAGCCCTAAGGGCGGCGCCCTACAGGACTCCACACTGCTGGTTGCCCGCTCTCGTTCAGAGGGAGTAGGTGCCCGACCAGCGGTTACGGGCGGCGAGCTCGCACCGCTTGCCAGGCGGCATCAGCGAGGGCGTCGCCGGCGCCGGCGAGGTCGGCGGCGCTCGTCGGGTGCGCCATCCACAGCCGGGCGTACTCGAGCGTCGCGCCCATCCAGAGTGCCTGGAACATCCGCGGTGACAGCGACCTGATCCGGCCCGCACGAACGTGCCCGGCAAGCCAGTCGGACGCGATGCGGTACAGCTCCTCGTTCAGCACAGCTACCGCCGGCTCGCCCCGGTCGATCACCTCGAGCTCTCGCCAGTTGAAGACGTAACGAGCTCGATCGCGGTTGGCGGCGACCCACTTGAGGTGGGCGTGCACCGCTCCAGTGACGCCCACCTTGGCGGAGCGGCTGGCTTGCAGAGCGTCGAGGTAGCTTGCGTGGTGGTCGGCGAGCACCTCGACATAGAGCTGGGTGGCGAGCCCGTCTTTGCTGCCGAAGAAGTGGTAAATGCTCCCGACGCTCGCCCCGGACCGTTCGCGGATCGCGTCGATCGTGGTGGCCGAGACAGTGTTGGCCAGGAAGCATTCCAAGGCGGCCTCGAGGATCGCCTGGCGGCGGGGACGAGTTTCAGTGACGACAGCCGACATCGGCGCCGAGGCTACTCGGTCGGCAGCCTTGACTAGAGGAATATTTTAGAGAAATGTTCTAGTGTGACTTCCCCGATAGAAGAACTGCAGGCGGAGGGTTTTGTCGTGCTGCACGAGGCAGTCGGGACGGATCTCGTGCGCCGGTTTCGAGAGGAGCTTGCGCCGTACCTTGCCACCGCGCCCTTCGGCCGCAACGACTTCGAGGGTTTCCGCAGCCAACGGCTGTACGCGTTGCTGACCAAATCCCAGGCGACGGCCGAGCTGGTGGCTCATCCTTCGGTGCTCGAGCTCGTCGATGCGGTCCTCGACGCACCGTGCCTACTGTCGGCGAACATAGCGATCAACGTCCACCCTGGGGAGACGGCGCAGTCGCTCCATCCCGACGACGGCTATTGCGGCATCCCCCGCCCCCGCAGCCCGGTGGGCGTCTCGGCGGTCTGGGCGATCGACGAGTTCACTGCAGAGAACGGCGCGACGGAGGTGCTTCCCGGCAGCCATCTGTTCGGGAGTGAACCGATCGCTGCAACCGACCCACGGATTCGCACGGTCGAGATGTCGCCGGGCTCGGTCGTCGTCTTCCTTGGCACCACGCTGCATCGCGGTGGAGCGAACCGCAGTAACGGTGTCCGGCTCGGACTCACGCCGCAGTACTGCCAGCCGTGGATGCGGCAGATCGAGAACATGGCACTCGCCGTCCCGCCCGACGTCGTCGCTACGTTGCCCGAGCGGGTGCAGGAGCTTCTCGGCTACAGCATCATGGCGCCGTTCATCGGCTACGTCGACGGGCAGCACCCGCGTCGGATGCTCGAGCCGGGCGGTGGGCTCCGTCGGGAACCGATAGCACCCGGGTCGTAGCGTCGGTGTCGGCCGCAGGTCTGATTGACGAAATGCGTATCGTCGTGGCACTGGTCCCACTGTGTGGCGGAGAACGACTCTTTGACCGGCACCCCGACGATCTCCCGCGCTCCTCGAGTTCCCATCTGCGTTGCGGCTGCGGTGGCGTCGCCCACGCTGAATACCTCGCAGCGAGAAACCCAACTGACGTGCCGCCAATCGCCCGGTCGGGTCTGTAACCCGAACGTCACCGGGACCGATAGGGCGAGCTGTCTCTGCGGACGTCGACGTGGAAGCGACAGCCTTGAGGAGTGCTGCGACTGGGTAGCTACGGAGAGCACGACCCGTGACCAGCAAAGTGCCGGGACGATGCTCGAGGGTACGTGATGGTGGTGAACCCAGCCACCGCGGATGACCGAGTCGTCTCGGTAAGGTCGGCGATGTCACTTGCAGATCGCAACCGGATGTGTCGATCCGGAGAGGGAGGCAATGGGATGACAGCCGAAGGCGTGACAGCAGAGATCCATGGGTTCAGCGAGCCAGACTCGACGCCGACGCCTTGGGCGGCGGGACTTGAGGAGTTACTTACCGCGGACACCTTCTGGCTGACCACCGTACGTCCCGACGGGCGACCGCACGTCACGCCGCTGATCGCTGTTTGGCACGCGGAGGCGCTCTGGTTCGCCACCGGGCCAGAGGAGCGTAAGGCGAGGAACCTGGCCGAGAACACGTCATGTGTGCTGACGACCGGGCGGAGCGACCTTGGAGCGGGAGCGCTTGACGTCGTGCTCGAGGGCCAGGCCGAGCAGGTGACCGACGACGCCGAACTCCAACCGGTCGCCACCGCGTTCGCGGCCAAGTACCCGACCGGTCCGTGGGATTTCGTTGTGCGCGACGGGGCGTTCAGCGACCGGGATGCCGGTGGGCGTGTGCTCGTGTTCCGGGTGCGCCCGGTCCGAGGCCTGGGTTTCCGCAAGGGCGATCGCTTCAGCCAGACGACCTGGCTGGGCTTCCGATGAGCCCAGACGCCGAAGCGACCCCTGCCGCGGTATTCGGCGGCGTCCCCGACACCCAGGGCTGGATCTCGACGGCCCTCTGTCGTGCGAGCTGTCGTCCCGTCACATGGAGCGGGTCGTCGGTCTGGTCCAACGGTCGTGCAACACGACTAGCTATGTCGGGGCGCTGTCGGCTTGGGTGCGCAGCGACGGCGGGTTGCCGTCAGATTGAACGTCACCAAGTGGGATGGCACGGGAGGAAGGGGCCGCCGAGGTCCTCAGGCCCAGCCGGATGTCCCGTGCGCTGTCGGAGTTCGGCGACGATGCGTCGAGCGAGAGGGTCGCAGCCAACGCTGGCGAGGTGCTCCAGGAGTAGGTCGGCGGCGCGACGGACGTCGCCACCGCCAGCGCTGCGGACCACTTCGATGTGGTGGCGTTCCCAGTTCATCTGGTGACCACTGATGGGGCTCGGGGCTGCCTGTGTGATGGCGTCGAGATCGGCGACGGCGAGCCCGAACGATGGATCGGCGCTGATCGCATGACGTAATGCGGTCACAGTTTCGGCCGAGCCCACGGCCTGCTGTGCCTGGCGATAGAAGGCGGCCGCCTGCTTGTTGGCGGTGACGACTCGACCGTGGTCCTCGACCGCGGGCCCGTCGGAGACCGGTTGGCCTCCCCGGCTGGTGGGTTGTTGGTGATCTTGCTGCATGGCTCTCAGGTTGGGCATCCGGCCTGAGGCCGCTCTGAGGTGACGCTGAGGTGAGCCGGCGGGCGCAAGTAGCTGAGGCCTGGCTCCAAAAAGGTTCCGCGCTTCGGTTGCACCAGGGCCGTGCAAATGATGGCTCTGGGGAGCGGACGTTCAGATGGCGGCCGGAGTCAGGCGAGCCGCCAGCGCCAGGAGATCTGGCTCGTCGGTGAGAGAGCGATGCGCCGGACCTTGGGTTCGCTGCTGCGCAAGTGTGATGAAATTTTCGGCGTTGTGCTGGGTGGGATCAGCAATCGCCTTCGCGGCGACCAGGGCGGAATCCGCGAGGAGTTGGGTTTCTGGATCCGCGATCGTCCCAGCAGCACTGACTGCGTCCGCCGCGAAGATGACAGCGGCATCGGGTTGACCTGTACCGAGCGCCCACCAGGCCAGACCCGCGAGCACTCGGGGATGACCGGCGGGAATGTCTGCATCTCGGTAGCGGTCTGCCGCGGTGTCGAGCAAACCTTTGGCCCGGACCAGATCACCAAGGCGTCGCGCGACTGCTGCTTGGCCAACGATGGCGTCTGCGGACAACCATGGGTTGAACGAACAGCCGATAGCCTCTTGGTAGAGATCGTCGGCTGCGGCGTCATCGCCTTGCCTACACCGCAGAGAAGCGAGAGCGACCAGAGCAGCGTTCAGGTATGGGTGTTCCTCCGTCGCCCGGCAGCGCTCTAGGAGCACTTCGTAGGTCACTGATGCGCCTTCGATATCTCCCTTCGCCGCGATGATGCCGGCGAGAGCGTTCAGTGAATTGACCACCAACAGGACTTCCCCTACTGCATCGAAGCGCTGAATGCTCGAACGGGCCGCCGCCTCGGCCTCGTCGAGACGCCCAAACGAGGCCATATTCCAGCTGACCAGCATGTCGTGCGCACCGAGCAGCCAACCCTGCTCGTCGGACTCCAGCAGCTCCCGCGCTTCAGCCAGGGTTTCTATGGAGCGACTGAATTCGTAGGCGCGTATCAGAACCGTCGCTCCGAGCAACAGCGCTTCCGCTAGGCGAACCCGGTCGACGCCAGACCTCAAAACCGCAATGGCCTGGTCGCACTCGACGACTCCTGACGCGGGGCTTGACGATATGCCGACGAAGTAGCCGTGCCAGGCCTGGGCGGTGGCGTGCAGCTCGGCACGGCCCTGCCCCGCGGCACTTAACGCGCCGGCCAGCCAACGCGCACCTTCGGCGAAGTCGCTGTTGACGAACCACAACCACGCCATTCCAGAGACCATCGAAAGCGCCGCATCAATGTCGCTGGTGTCCAGGTGCCAATCGAGCGCGACCTTCAGATTCGCCAACTCGGGGGTCAGGCGGGCCTGCCACACTGATGCTCCGGTACCTCGGAGACGCCCGTTGGCGTTCTCGGCGAACTGGCGGTAGTAGGCCGCATGCCTGGCGCGCACTATGTCGGCCTCGTCGGAGTCATCGAGGCGGTCGGCGCCGTACTGCCATAGCGTCTGCAGCTGGGAGAACCTCGTCTCGCCCGCGATTGGGGCCATCACGAGCGATTTATCCACCAGCCGGCTCAACACGTCGAGGACATCGTCCTTTGGCACTTTCTCGTCAGCGCAGACAGACTCGATCGCGTCGAGCTCGCAGCCGCCGACGAAGACGGACAGACGAGCGAACAGGCGACGCTCGTCGTCAAAAAGGAGGTCGTAGCTCCAGTCCACGACCGCACGCAGGGTTCGTTGGCGGGGCAGTGCGGTGCGAGCACCGCGACTGAGCAGTGCGAAGCGGTCGTCAAGACGCTCGGCCAGGGTCGTCAGGGGGAGGGCCCGGAGGCGGGCGGCTGCCAGCTCGATCGCCAGGGGCAGGCCGTCGAGCCGGCGGCAGATACTGTCGATCACCGCTTCCGCCGGTCCGCCAGGGTCGAAGCCTGGTTGCACCGCACGAGCACGATCCCCGAAGAGCTCGACCGCGTCCGACGGCACCAGGCCGACGACGGGAATGAGGAACTCGCCGGGAACTCCAAGGGGCTCGCGACTGGTGGCCACCAGCCGGAGGCCGGGCAGAGCCCCGACCAGTGCCTGGGCGAGGGCAGCCGCCTCGTCGATGACGTGTTCGCAGTTGTCGAGCACGACAACAAGGGAGCGCCCGGTGAGGTGGCGGGCGATGAGCTCCGCGGTGGATCCAGAGGGCTGGTCATCGCCCAGAGCGGGCCCCGAGGCGCCGAGGGCCGCAGCCGCGACCGGGGCGACGGCTGCGGGATCGGTGACACCCGCGAGCTCCACCAGCCATGCGCCACCGGAGTGCTGGTCGCGACGGTGCGCCGCAGCCGCAACCGCTAGGCGAGTCTTACCGACCCCGCCAGGGCCGATCAACGTGACGAGCCGGCTGGAGTCAATCGCTTGGTCCATCTGTTCCAGTTCGGTGTGGCGCCCTCGGAAGCTGCTCAGTGGTTCAGGCAGGTTGCCTGGCAGCGATGGCATCGACGGCGCACGCGCTGGTGCCGGTTGCTCTGCGGCGAGGGACGGATCGTGGTCAAGGATGCGGGCCTCCAAGTCACGCAGAGAAGATCCGGGGTCGATCCCGAGCTCGTCGACCAGGCGGTCACGGATCTCGCTGAAGGCACGTAGCGCTTCGGCTTGGCGCCCAGCCCGGTAGAGGGCCACCATGAGCAGCTCCCATAGGCGTTCGCGGAGCGAGTGCTCACGGCACAGCGCTTCCAGCTCGCCGACCAGCTCGTTGTGATGGCCGAGCCCCAGGTCTGCTTCGACTCGGTACTCCGTCGCCACCAGGGCTAACTCGTTGAGATGGGCCCGTTCGGCGTCGGCAAAGCCTGCGTAGGCGAATTCGGACAGCGGCTCGCCCCGGCGCAACCTGAGGGCGTCACCAAGTACGGCGGACGCCGAGGCGAGCTCACCCTCGGCGCTCAGACGTCGACCTTCGGCTACCAGGTCTTCGAACCGGGCTGCGTCCAGGTCACTGGCACTCACATCGAGCGCATAGCCGGATTCGGAGGTGACAATGGACGAGGCTCCGAGAGTTCGGCGCAGCTGGACGACGTGCGCCTGCAAGGCGTTGGCTGGTTTGGCGGTCTGCCCGTCGCCCCACAGCTGGTCGATCAGACGGTCGGCGCTGACCGGACTGCCTCGGTTCAGTGCCAGGAGAGCCAGAAGGGCCCGCTGCTTTGCCCCGCGAATCGGTATGGCCACACCCCCTTTGACCACCTCGAACTCGCCGAAGAGCTTCACTTCCACCGCCCCCACGGTACGACCGATGACCAGGTCCAGCGTGCTTGAGCCGACCAGCCCGCCTCAGGGCCACGTCAGCGGGACCTCAGGCCCTCAGCGCAGGCTGCTTCCCAGACCGAATCGAGGAAAGGAAGCACCATGATCGAGGCAACGCAGCTGACCAAGCGCTACGGCAAGACCGTGGCGGTCAACGAGGTCTCCTTTACGGTCCGGCCCGGGCAGGTGACCGGATTCCTCGGCCCCAACGGGGCCGGCAAGTCGACCACCATGCGCATGATCCTGGGCCTCGACGCCCCGACTTCGGGCGAAGTCCGGGTGGGCGGCAAACCTTACTGCCAGCTGGCGGACCCCCTGCGCTCGGTGGGGGCGCTCTTGGACGCCAAAGCCATCGTCGGTGGCCGCAGTGCCGCCAACCACCTCATGTGGCTGGCCGACAGCAACGGCATCGCCCGCCGCCGGGTGGCCGAGGTGCTCGACATCGTCGGACTCAGCGACGTGGCGGGAAAGAGGGTGGGGACATTCTCGCTCGGCATGAACCAGCGGCTGGGCATTGCCGCCGCCCTGCTTGGCGACCCCGAGACGGTCATGTTCGACGAGCCGATCAACGGGCTCGACCCCGAGGGCATCCTCTGGATCCGCAACCTGATGAAGTCCCTCGCAGCAGAGGGCCGCACAGTGTTCCTCTCGAGCCATCTCATGAGCGAGATGGCCCAGACCGCCGATCACCTGATCGTGATCGGTCGGGGCCGCATCATCGCCGACGCCGGCACCGATGAGTTCATCAACCGGCACACGGCCCCGAGCGTCCGGGTCCGGGCCGTGGAACAGACCGATCTGGCCGAGGCCCTGACCCAGCGCGGCGCCCTGATCGAGTGTGGATCAGACGGCGCCATGGTCGTGACCGGGATGGACCCCGCCGCCATCGGAGGAGCCGCGTGCTCCCACGACATCACCCTGATCGAGCTGGCCCCACTGGGATCGTCGCTCGAAGAGGCGTATTTCGACCTGACCAAGGACCAAACCGACTACCACGCCGGCCAGTTGGTCGACGCAACCAAAGGAGCCTGACATGAGCACTGCGACCCACACCATCGATACGACTCACTTCACACCCCCGGCGGCGCCGGTGCGGACTCCCAGGACCCGCAGGATTGCCAAGGCAGAGTGGACCAAGCTGCGTACCCTGCCCTCCACCTGGCGGACAGTGGTCATGGCCATTGTCATCTCGGTTGCCCTGGGATCGATCCTCTGCGTCTCCCAAGTCCAACAGTGGACGAAGATGACAGCGGGGCAGCGCCAGATGTTCGACCCCACGGCTTGTTCCCTCTTTGGTGTCGTTTTCGTCGGTGCCGTGCTGCTTGCAGCACTTGGGGTACGGGCCATGACTGCGGAGTACGTCACGGGGATGATCCGGTCCACCTTTGCTGCTA
The DNA here is from genome assembly GCA_963840435.1 of uncultured Acidimicrobiaceae bacterium. Taxonomy (GTDB): domain Bacteria; phylum Actinomycetota; class Acidimicrobiia; order Acidimicrobiales; family RAAP-2; genus Bog-473. Next base: position 23,303 of record CAWIYY010000017.1, read on the forward strand.
CGCCCGCGAGGCGGCGGGTACTGGCAGCAAAGGCTGGGGTCATTGCCGCGTTCGTGTTCCCGGTGGCGCTGCTGGCGGGCGGGGTTAGCTTTGAAGCCGGCCAGAAGATCTTCACCGGCAAGCACCTCGAAGTGACCTTCGCTCATCCCGGCGTCCTCCAAGCGGTGGTCTTCGGTGCCCTGGCAGTGAGCCTTATTGCTGTCATCGGGGTCGGACTCGGCGGCCTTATCCGACACACCGCAGCGGCGACTACCGCACTGGTGCTCGTCATCGTCGGGGGCGTGACTCTCGGCCAGCTGCTTCCGGCCGGCCTCCGTCAGTACGTGCCCGGGACCGCACTCCAGGCCGCGGTGACGGTCAATCACACGGCGGGACTCTTGAGGCCAGGTGCTGCGGTCTTGGTCCTCGGCGTCTACGCCGCTGCCGCCCTGGCGGCGGCCTCGATCCGGATGTCGCACCGCGACGCCTGATCCACAAAGCGCACAGATCGACCGGCACCGGGTCCAACGGATCTCAATCGACTGGAGAAGTCAATGAACCACGCCTTACGAACCCGCCAACGAATGTTCGCACTCGCTCTTCCCCTCACCGCAGTTCTCTACATCGGGGCCGAGAGTATCGATCCAAAGGGCACCGACCAGATAGTCGCGACGACGGCCGTAGCGCTCAAAGTGTTGCCGATCGCAGCAAAGCACCATACGCAGCTCTCTATCTCCAGCTCGCTCACCGAGCTGGCTCTCGGCACCCTGATCATCTCCTATGGCGCAATCGCCATGCTGATCCGAAGTCGTGGATCCTCGGCTGCTACCTTCGCGGTTCTGATCGGCGGGGTCGGTGCCTTCTGCGGTGTCGTCGCCAACGTCCTTGGCGGCATCAATCTTGCAGCCGCAGCGACAGCTCATGTGCCGCGCGATGCGGCTGCTCGGCTTCTGGTTGCCAACTTCAATTCGGGACCTGGCCAGGCATTCACCGACGTCTACGCCCTCAGCGAGTTCGTGGCGCCGATCATCATGGGAGTCGCCCTCTGGCGCAGCGGTCGCGTACCACGTTGGCTCGCAGTCCTCTTCGCGTTGGGTTTCGAGCTTGCCGAACAGACGGCGTCCGCCGGTATCGCCAAGGTCGTTCTGCAGATGGCGCCGTTCGCGCTAGCGATGGTCCTGCTCTCAGTTCGCATCTGGCGAGCGGCCGACCGAGTTGCGCGAATCGGTGGTGATCATGAGCCGACGCTCGCAACCGCCTGACGTGGGAACGGAGGGCAGTGGACGAAATGGCTTTGCTCCGTCGTACTGCTTCCGAGTTCGTGCGTCGACCCGCCGGCGTCAGGCCCGGTTAGCTATCGCGGCCGACCCAAGCGCGGAATGGACGGTGCCGGACCTGATCAACCACGGTGTCCGTAAAAGCTTCGAGGCGGTGTTCGGACTCGACGGCGACACCTGAGGGTCGACGACTCCACTGGCTTCGTGCGGCGGCATGCGCGGTCGAGGTGGCAGATCGTCTGCGCCGGCGAGACAAGGTTGGTCGTCGTTGGGCTTCAATCGATAGGTTCATCACATCCGATGGGTGTGAGGCCCGTGGCCATCCCGTCGACACTGATGCGTGTGCTGGTACTGATGCTGAAAGCAAAGTTAGGCCTAGACGCAGCTGAGTGGCAGTGCGATCGTCAGAGGAATGTCATGCGGGTCACTTCCTGCTCGCCTTGGGCGAATCCGGCGCGGGCGGAGGGGATGCGGGTCGCCGGATCCATCTGGTTCGTGCCCATTGCGGCTTGAGAATCGGCGTCCGGAGTGATCACCTCGACGCGGCTGCCCTGCCTACGCAGCGCCTCAACCTGGCCATCCAGGTCCATACCCCATTCCGGTGGTCGGCGAATGCCCTCGAACTGGCCTTCTGGTAGCGGGCCAGTTCGTCCGCCGAACGGCGAGAGCACCACGACATTTGCATAGCCCGAGGCGAGGTCGGCGTTTTCCGGGGAGCGCACCCCGCCGTTTATGTAATGAGTGCCGTTGATACTGATCGTGGGAGACGATCCCGGCAGCGCAGTGCCCGCGGTGACCGCGTCCACCAAATCGACGCCCGAATCGCGGTCGAAAGCAGCCAACTCGCCGGTGTGGGCGTTCACGGCCACTACGATCATCAGCCGGTCCGGCCATTCATGGCGTGGCAACCGGGCGGCTACTACGGCGCGGTGCTGTCCCGCCGTGGATCCGAGTATGGAGTCGCTCTCCAACCCGAATGCGCCCATCGCACGTTGTAGATCTGCAGCCGAAGTGGCGGTGGCGGAGATGGCTCTCATCCGCTCTTCCACCATGGCCCTCGGCAAGGCCGCCGGTCGTTCGCTGTTCTGTGTGACCGGTCGAACGGGCGGGGACAGCACCGAGGCGAACAATTCGGCCGGCGGAAGGCCGCTGCGCACCTGGGCTGCCGCAGTGGCACCAGACGACGTGCCGATCACCAAATCGGCAGCCTCTGTCATATCGAGACCAGCTTCGGCCAGTCCTGCGATGATCCCGATCTCCCAGGCATTTCCGGCAGCCCCACCACCACCGAGAACCAGAGCAACGTTGTGAGCAACCTGCGAGCGAGAGGTATTTCGCGCCGGGTCAGGCGTGAAGGATCGAGCGTTGCTCCCGGTCGACGGGAGCGATTCGTGAAACTGTGACATGTCTTGGTCCCTTTCAGGGCATCCGAGATGCGGGCACCCGAGGACCGATGACGACGGAGCTCTAGCAGCTCCAGCGCGAAGGGTTGAGCACCCGACTGTGAACGAAAAGAATCGGACTCACCTCCTTCGACCGTGCGCTGCGGAAGCGCTGTTGAACGAACTCGACGTGAAATTAGTCGAGTAAGGAGCTCAGCCGCAACCGGCGAAGCAGTTGTCGCTTTGATTCACGTTGAGGGTGAGTCGCCGAGTTGCGACCGCGGCCGGGTCGCTCGTGGTTCGCTCGTCCCGAGCATCGCTGCCCTCAGAGTTGTACCGGAGGGAAGGGTGTAGTTGCGGCCTGACTCTCCGGGTCTCGACCTCTCCGACCTGATCACGGCTCACACGCGACTCCGAGGTGCGGGCGGCCCAGTGATCCGGGTCGACGTCCCGGCCCTCTACCAGCCGACCGACCTCGGTCGGAAGTCGGGATCGCCGCCAGCTTGTGGAGCGTCACTGAACTGGCTTGAAATCCACCTTTCTGGCTCCCTTCACTGTGCGGGCGAGCGCGTGGGTTGAGTTCGTGACTTCGTGCGCTCCCGGTCGGACGGTGGGACGATAGAAAGGGATGAGCGAATCCTTCGCAACCATCGAATGGCTTCTCGACTCGGACGCTTCGATCCGCTGGCAGGTACAACGCGATCTGCTCGACGCCCCTGAGTCGGAGTGGCAAGCGGAGCGGGCCAGGGTGGAGACCGCTGGGTTTGGAGCCCGACTTCTCTCCTGCGAGGACCCGGATGGACAGTGGGCCGGAGGAGCCTTTGTCCCACGCGAATTCGACTGGCGCGAATGGACGGAGATCGGCCAGCCATGGACCGCCACGAGCTTCTCGTTGACCCAACTGCGCGAGTTCGGCCTTGATCCCTCATGCGAGAGCGCCAAACGTGCTGTTGCCTTGATTGGTGCCAACTCTCGGTGGGACGAGGGTGCCCAGCCCTACTGGAACGGCGAGGTCGAAGAATGCATCAACGGCCGGACCGTTGCCGACGGCGCCTACTTCGGCGTCGACGTCTCCTCCATCGTCTCCAGGCTGCTGGACGACCGCCTCGACGACGGAGGATGGAATTGCGAGAGGATCAACGGCTCGGTTCGTTCATCGTTCGCTACCACACTCAACGTGTTGGAAGGGCTTCTCGAATACGAGCGGGCCACTGGCGGCACCCCGGTCTCCCGAGAGGCGCGGGCCTCGGGTGAGGAGTACCTCCTGGAACGCCGCCTTTTCCGTCGCCTCAGCACTCGGGAACCGGCAGAGGAGAAGTTTCTGCTCCTTTCCCATCCGAACCGATGGCACTACGACGTCCTCCGGGCGTTGGATCACTTCCGCGCGGCTGCCGTATTGACCGGAACGGGGCCGGATCCGAGACTGGCCGAGGCCGCCGCGCACGTTCGTTCCAAGCGAACCGACAAAGGAAACTGGCTTCTCGACTGGAGGCCGCCTGGCCGGGTCTGGTTCGAGATCGACGATGGTATCGGACAACCGTCTCGCTGGCTGACCTTGCGGGCGTTACGCGTACTCCAATGGTGGGCGGGATAGTTTCCAGGGCCAGGCGACCGTCCACGCGAGACTCGACCGCCCACGCCATTTCGGCGACGCTCCTCGGTCGCCTCTGCCCTCCGGGACTGGGCGCAGAGACTCGATCAACCACGCAGGCTGGCGAACTTGTCGTCCACCTTGGAGACCACCTACACGCTTCAACGGCGGGACGCGCGTTTCCCTTGTCCGTCTACTCGAAGGTGTGCTGCAACAGCCCCTTTCTTCTCGCGTCGCTCATGACATAAGAGCGAACCCCTAGAACCCTTCGTTCTGGCTACCGACTCGGAAGCGAGTGCGGTAGCCCGAACCGTGGGAACGCGCTGTTGTCGAAGCGGGTCATGGCGCAGATCCGGCTCCCGGTGAGGGTCAGAACATAGAGGCCAGTCCCGTGGCGGATGCCGGTTGCGGGGCGTAGGTAGGCACCGAACGCCGGCTGGCCGTTGGCTCGCGTCGGCACGAGATCGAACCGGCGGTCAGCGTCGAACAGGCTGGCGCAGAAGCGCGCAACGACGTCGCGGCCCTCGTATCCGAAGGGCATCGGCGGCATCGAGATGAAGACGTCGTCGGTCAGCAGATCCACGAGCGCAGCCAGATCGGCCGACTCCCACGCCCGGACGAACCTCGCGACGAGCGCATCTTCGATGGGTGAGCCAGCGGAGGGAGCCGCTTCGCAGTCGACAGTCGTCGCTAGCCGGCGTTGCAGGCTGGCACGGGCCCGTTTGAGTGCACTGTTGACCGATTCTGCGGTCGCGTCCAGCATGCCGGCCACCTCGCTCGCGTGGAATCCGAGGACGTCGCGCAGGACAAGCACGGCGAGTTGTCGAGGCGGCAGGACCTGTAGGGCAGTCACGAAGGCCAGCGAGACGGATTCGGTCTTCTCGTAGCGGGCCTCAGGACCGAGCGGCAGGTCGCTATAACCCTCGAGAAGGGCATCGGGATACGGTTCGAGCCAGAGAACTTCGCCGAGCGAGGTCGGCTCCGGCGGTTCAACCTTGGGCACGTCCCACTTCTTGGCCGGGCGCCGGCTGGCCGAGCGACGCGCGTCGAGACACCGGTTGGTGGCGATCCGGTACAGCCAGGTGCGCAGCGAGGCGCGTCCCTCGAACCCTCCGAAGCCTTGCCAGGCGGCCAGCAGGGTGTCCTGCAGGGCGTCCTCAGCATCCTGGAAGGAACCAAGCATCCGGTAGCAGTGCACATGTAGCTCTCGACGGTACGGCTTGGTCAGCTCCGAGAACGCATCAGCGTCCCCGACCCGCGCTTTCGACATCAGGTCGGATGTCACCACCGTCGCGTCACCTTCTTTCTGGATGCTGTCGTAGTTCCATTCTGTATAGACGCCGGCCGGGGCGCGAACTGGGCGGTCTCCGGGCGCCCAGTTTCCCGGCGCCACGGCGTCTTTATCAGTGGCTCCAACAACGCTAACGATGAGGAGAAGCAAAATGGGAAAGATCGTGATGAGCGGTCCGCAGAATGTCTCGCTCGATGGAGTGGTCCAAGACCCCGACGGTAAGGAGGACTTCAGGCTCGGCGGCTGGTTCGTCGAGTTTGGGGGGAAAGACCTCGAAGCGTGGAACAGGGTCGCGCTCGACGAGGCTCTGGCCGCCGAGGCTTGGCTGCTGGGTCGGCGGAGCTACGAGTTTTTCGGGACGCGGTGGCGCTCTCGGAGTGGCGAGCTTGCTGACAGGTTGAACGCGATGCCCAAGTACGTGGTGTCCTCCACCCTCGAACATCCGGATTGGAACAACTCGAGGGTTCTAAAAGGCGATGTTGTGACCGAGGTCTCAAAGCTCAAGCAGGAACTCGACGGAGAAATAGTCGTCCCTGCCAGCTATCAGCTCGGCCGCACTCTGATGGAGCACGACTTGGTCGACGAGCTGCGGTTGGTCGTCTTTCCAGTCGTGCTCGGGGCTGGCGACCGCTTCTTTGGCGAGACCGGCGGCAAAAGGCCGATGCGCCTCGTCAGCACCCAGACGATCGGTGACGGCCTCGTCCTCCTCACCTACGAGTTGCTCCTCCGAGACGCTTAACCCCTCCGCTCACGGGGCAGCGAGCCGTGACGCGCCATGGGATCGATCGTCCACAGGTCGTTCAAACGAGCTCGTCAAGCTCATTCGTCGCTTCGGAAGGATCCTGAGGGCGTCGGTCACATCGCCGAGAGGTGCCCGTGATCTATTTGGGGAGCATCGTGGCGAGGCCATCGAGTACTCGCTCGAGACCCATGTCGAAGCCGTGCGTAAGCCAGTCGGGATCGTGGGGTGCGCGAGCATCAAGGACGACGCGAGTGAGGAGTGGAAAGTCACCGCTGACGATCAGACTCTCGATGTAGGGGGCCTGGACTCGCATCCATTCCTCTTGGTCGAGACCGGAGCGACGGACTGCCTCCTGCTCTGAGAGCTCTTCGAGTGTGCGACCACGGATGAATGCATCGAGCGTCTCGATCATCACGAGCATCTCGTCGATCTCGAGGCCAAGACCGTCGATGGAGCTGAGGACCTGTTCGTAGAGCCGAGCAGTGTTCGGTCCAAGATTGCGTCGGCCGGCGCCCTGAACAGCGATCCAGGGGTGGCGGAGGGTCATCGCCCGCAGGCCGCGAGCGAACGAGCGAAGATCCTCGCGCCAGTCCCCCCGTACCTCGAACTGCAGGTCGTACCCCATCACCGCGTCGAACATCAGGTCAATTAGTTCGTCTTTGCGGGCCACGTAGCGGTAGAGCGATGCCGCTCCGACCCCGAGCTCGACCGCCAGGGCCCGCATCGAGACCGCCTCGATACCCAGCGAGTCGGCCAGTAACACCGCGGCCCGGGTGATCTCCTCGCGTGAGAGCGAGGGGGCGGGACCGCGAGCTGCCCGCTCGGGACGATCCCAGATGACACCACGACTCGAACTCATTGCGAACAGTGTACTCAGTCTGCTACTGTGATAACTGCGAACGGCGTACTCAGTAAGGGCCACTATGGAATCGGTTGTAGACGCAGGAACGTTGGTCCAGGCCGAACGGCTGGCGGAGCCCTCTGGCGGCGGTCCCCGCCCAGCTCCGCGCAACCCACTGCGCTGGTTCGTCTTCGCTGTCGTGATCGCCGCCAACATCATGGATCTGATGGACGCGACGATCGTGAACGTCGCCGGCCCATCGATCCGGGCGGCGCTCGGGGGCAGTGCCTCCACCCTGCAGTGGCTGCCCGCCGGCTACACGCTCGCGTTCGCGGTGCTCCTGATCACCGGGGCCCGCCTAGGCGACATGTTCGGTCGCCGCCGCCTGTTCCTCATCGGTTCGGCCGGCTTCACGGTGATGTCCGCCGCCTGCGCAATTGCGCCCTCGCCGGCGGTGCTGATCGCCTTCCGCGTGCTGCAGGGCTCGTTCGGAGCCCTGATGATCCCCCAAGGGTTCGGGATGCTCAAGGAGGTCTTCGACCAGGAAGAGATGACCAAGGTGTTCGGCGCCTTCGGCCCGATGATGGGTCTCTCGATCCTCGCTGCGCCGATACTCGCAGGTGCGCTGGTGGAGGCCAATCTGTGGGGGATCGGATGGCGGCTGGTCTTCCTCATCAACGTACCGGTCGGCATCGCCGCGTTCGCCGGCGCGGTCCGAGTGCTGCCGCGGACTGTCGCTCATCCGGGCATCCGTCTCGATATTGGCGGAATGGTGTTGATCGGCGTCGCACTGACGGCGATCATCTACCCGCTGATCCAGGGCCGCGCCGACGGGTGGACGGCCTCGACCTTTGGCTGTCTCGCTGCTGGAGCGGCGCTACTCGGCGTGTTCGTGCTGTGGGAGCGCCGCCGTGGCCCTGATGCGCTGATCGAGCCTGGGCTTTTGGCCAACCGCACTTACACCAGCGGGATCCTGGTCGCACTCGCTTTCTTCGGCGCGTTCGGCGGCTTGCTGCTCTGCGTCTCTCTGTTCACCCAGCTGGGCGAGCATTTCTCACCGATCCACGCTGGGTTGACTCTGATGGCCATGGTCGTCGGCATGATCGTCGGGATGGGTGTCGGGCTTGCACTTGTCGGGCGGCTCGGGCGTCATCTGCTTCACCTCGGTGTCGTGATCGTGATGGCGGGCACCATCATTCTGGCCGTCACGGTGACAGGTGCCCGCACGGTCTCAACGCTGGACCTCGCCCCCGGACTGTTCCTGATCGGACTCGGTGCCGGAGCGAGCATCGGCCAGCTGTTCGACTTCATTCTGGCGGGAGTCGGGATGGACGAAGTTGGCTCAGCCTCCGGTGTGCTCGAGGCCGTCCAGCAGCTCTCCAGCGCCCTGGGCGTCGCCGTGCTGGGAACGATCTTCTTCGCTTCGTTCGATTCGCACTATCCAACCCACGCCCTTGCGGTCACTGCGTGGGGTTGCCTGGTGCCGCTGGTTGTCACCTTCATGCTGGTGCTCAAATTACCGATGCAGGCCCGCGAGCCACAGATCTGATGGCCCCAGGCACCACGGCGCAACGCGCCAGAAGTCACATCGTGAAATCCTTTCGTCGGCAAGCAAATAGATGAGGTTCCCTCATCCGCTACGGCCACTCTGTCGACGGACGAAGCGGGATGCGAACTAGACGGGTGGCCTTTCGTCGGCCATCTCCCGCAGTTTGTTCTTGAGGATCTTGTCTAAGGTCCCGGTGGGGAAGTCGTCCACGTAGTAGATCGCCCGCGGAACCTTGAAGTCCGCCAGCTTGCCCTTGCAGGTCTCGATGACTTGCTGTTCCAAAGTGGCATCGTCGGCGGCGCCCGGACTCTTGACGACGAAAGCCACGGCGACCTGGTTCAGCCAGTCGTGGTGTTTACCGACAACCTGCACCCGGGCTACCCCCGGCACCTGGCCGACCACCTCCTCGACTTGGCGGGCGGAGACGTTCTCACCGCCCACCTTGAGAAGGTCCTTGTCTCGTTCTCTGTAGAACACGTTTCCGCCAGGCCCCTGCATCACGATGTCCCCAGTCTTGAACCAGCCATCCTCGAAGGCGGCCTGATTGGCTTCGGGACTGTCGAAGTACTCCAGGAAGAGTTGTACGCCTCTGGTGCCTCGCAGCCAGAGTTCCCCCGGCTCGCCCTCCTCGCAGAGGCGCCCGGTCTCCTCGTCGACAATGGCGATCTCGTAACCGTGGGCGATGCGACCCATGGAGCCGGGAAGGAGGGCTTCGGACGGCTTACCGTTGATCGCGTGGGTCACAGTTTCGGTCATGCCGTACGCGGCATAGACCGAGAGACCGAACTGGCGGTCCCAGTCCGGCATCAACGCGCCGAAGACTCCGACCCGCAGATCGGTCTGACTTGGGCGGTCGGCGAAAGCAGGTATGCAGAACGGCATCAGCGAAATATGGGTGATCCGTTGCCGGATTACGACGTCCCAGAAGCGGCTGGTCGACCATTTGGGCACGAGCACCGCGGTGGCCCCGACGCCGAGTACGGAGAAGAAGGACCAGCTTTGGGCGTTCACGTGGAAGAAGGGCAAGTAGATGAGGTAGCGGCTGTCCGGATCGAGATCGATATTCCTCGGGCCGACGCGGCTTGCCCAGATGGCGTTGGCGTGGGTGTGGACGACCGCCTTGGGTAGGTTTGTGGTCCCCGAGGTGTACATGATCCCGAAGGGCAGGCCGGGTTCGGGGGCGCGGCCAGCGAACGTCTCGTCGGCCAGGAGTGAGTCGAAGTGATCACCGCCGGCAGCGGTGGAGTCCACACCGGGTTCTCCACCGTCGTCAGGGGTGACGGCGATCCACTTGAGGTCTGGCCCGGCATCGGCCACGAGTGCTGCGTATTTCGGCTGTGTGATGGCCGCAGTACATCCCGCTTTCTCAATGAAGTAACTGACCTCGCTGGCCACCGAGCGGGTGTTGGTCGTGACCGCGACGGCGCCGGCCACGGCACACCCGAGCCACGAGATCACGAACTCAGGGCTGTTCTCGGCGTGGATCAGTACTCGGTCACCTTTGGAGATTCCACGCCGCGTCAGACCGGCGGCGATCCGCCACACGTGGTCGCGCATCTGGCGGTAGGTCCATGTGCGAATCGAGCCGCCAGGCGGATCCCAGACCAGGAGCGGATGGTCGGGGCGGCGTTCCGCCCAGTAGGCAAGCAGCCAGGGCAGGTCCTGTCCGTGTGTCTGCAGCTCAATTAATGCCTCGCGGTCGAGTCCGACTGCCATGCGAGTCTCCTCCCTGGTCGGAACTCGGGGGACGGTACCAAGCGGAAGAACTCGTCGCAGCCCGAGCGGGTCGTATGTCGCGACGGAATCAACTCGAGCCCGTTCGGCGACGTTTCCGTGCCCGCTTGAGGCCACTTGTTCGGCTAGCAGTCTCGATGGTGAGTCCAAACTGTGCGGCCCCGGAAGCGAAAGTAATTGACAGAGTCTTACAACTATCTGCTACGTTGCAAGGCGTGCCAACGGGCGCTGCCGACCTACCGGAGGACGAGCTGGAACCGATCGAGCATGCACTGCGGCAGCTCTTCCGGCTGAACGCCAGCCGTAAGGTCCACAATCGCCAGGCCGCCGCAGCGGGGATCGTTATCTCACAGCCGGGACTCCAGCTGTTGCGGCGCATTCAGGAGGATGAAGGCCTGCAGATCGGCGAGCTCGCCCGGCTGACTGACATGGATCCCGCCGCCGCGGGACGGCAGCTGGCGCAACTGGTCGAGGACGGACTGGTCACCCGGGAAAAGGCGTCCGATGACGGTCGCGCCGTCGTCGTCCGGATCACTCCCCGGGGGGCCGAGGTACGTCGCAGTCTCAGCGTTGTGGCAGAGCGCCACATGTCCGACGTCCTCTCCGGATGGTCGGCCACTGATCGAAGGCACCTGGCCGAGCTGTTGCCGCGCTTGGTGGATGGGTTGCGCAGCGTCTCCTACCGTCCTGAACGTGATGCCGACCCGGCGAGGCAGGTTCGGTCGGCATGATGCCGTCTGACATCGGCGTGGTCGACCTCATGATCGGCTTCCCGAGTTCGGACGCTCGAAGGAAATACGAGTCTCTGCGCGTCCTGGCCAAAGACGCAGAGAGCCAGGGGATGGAGTTCCCAGCGGAGTACATCTTCAAGGACGTGCCAGACCACTTAGACCCCGAACAGGATCCTGTGGCAGTCACGCTGGAGGCCATGGACAGACACGGGATTGCCATCGGACTTGCGGGTCTCGGCAACCCAGCGACAGTCGATGCCCTCCGTCGACACCCGGACCGCTTCGTCTCCGGATTGGAGGTCGATCCAAACGATATCGGTGGGACGGTCCGGGCCATCCGGGACGCTCACGCGGCCATCGGCATCGTCGCCGTCACGACCTTTCCTGCGGGTTGCAACCCGCAGGTGCCGGTGAGTGACCGGCGGTACTACCCGGTGTACCAAACCTGCGTCGATCTGGACTTGCCAATTGTGGTGAACGCCGGCATCGCTGGGCCACGAGTCCCGTCAGAGTGCCAGCACGTCATGCACTTCGACCAGGTCTGCTATGACTTCCCTGACCTTCGCATTGTGATGCGGCACGGCGCAGAGCCCTGGGAAGACCTGGCCGTGAAGCTGATGATCAAGTGGCCTGGCTTGCACTACATGACCTCAGCGTTCGCTCCGAAGTATTACCCCTCTGCGATCGTTGAGTACGCCAATACGCGGGGCACCGAAAAGGTCATGTATGCGGGCTACTACCCCATGGGGCTCGACTTGGACCGGATCTTCGCCGAGCTGCCGAAAGTACCTTTCCGCGACCATGTGTGGTCGTACTTCCTGCGCGAGAACGCGATGACAGTCTTCAAGCTCAGGGGTCGCAGATGACCGCGACGAGAAAAATCCCCTACGCCGGCAGTTTGCACGATGAGCAGGAGGTGACCGCAGTGTGCGAGGTGCTGAGAGGCGGTCCCCAGGCGCTACGCATCGGCCGCCACGTGCGCGAGTTTGAGCAGCGCATCGCCGAGCTCTTCGGCAAACGCAGGGGCATCATGTGCAACTCCGGGTCGTCCGCTCTGTACCTCGCCGTGGAGCTTCTTGATCTTTCGCCAGGGGATGAGGTCATCACTTCGGCCCTCACTTTCTCCACCGATGTGGCGCCCCTTGTGCGGGCGGGCGTGACTCCTGCCTATGTGGATGTCGAGCCCGACACGTACAACGTCGACACAGGCGGGATCCTTGAGATGATTGGTCCCCGCACCAAAGCGATCTTGGTGCCCAACTTGATCGGGAACGCTCCCGACTGGGACGCCATCCGGGCCTTGGCCGACGAGCACGGCCTGCTGATTGTGGAGGACTCTTGCGACGCGCTCGGAGCCACCCTCCGAGGGAGCCCGACCGGCACCCGCTCGGACATTTCGGTGACGTCCTTCGCTCTGAGCCACATCATCACCGCGGCGGGCACCGGGGGCATGGTCTGCCTGGATGACGACAGGTTGTCCGATCGCTGTCTACTGCTGAGACGGTGGGGTCGTCGGTCGGAGGTCCAGCTCTTCGGGTCGGCCAAAGGGACCGGTAGTCGGTTCTTCTCCTCCATCGACGACGGCTCGCTGGAGTACGACAACCTCTTCATCTTCGACGAGATCGGATGGAATTTCGAGCCCTCAGAGCTCTCCGCGGCCTTTGGCCTGGTGCAGCTGGACAAGCTGAAGGTGAATCTGGACACTCGGAAGCGGAACTTCACGAGGCTGCATGAGCACTTCTCTCGGCGCTCGGACGTGTTCGCACTGGCCCGTACGACGCCCGAGCTCGACACGGCCTGGCACATGTTCCCGCTGCGCATCCGCCCTGATTCAGGCATACAGCGCGCGGCCTTCCAAGAGCACATGGAGCGCCATGGCGTCGACACCCGCATGGTGTGGACGGGCAATATCACCCGCCAGCCCGCGTTCCGCAATGTCCCCTGCCGCGTCCCCGCGGGCGGGCTGCCCCGCGCCGACGACGTCATGGAGCAGGGGATCGTGTTGCCCTCAAACCACGCTCTCTCCGGCGACGACATCGACTACATCTGGCACACTGCGGAAGCATTTCTGCAATGAGCTTCGGCGAAGAGCTCGTGCTTGCTTCGGCAGACGGTAAGTACGACGAACATCAGATATTGCCGACGAAGCCCAGCGACTACTTCGCCCGCAACTGCCGGTGCACGTTCACCGAGCTTTCCATTCTGTACCTGGGCCTCCCTGAGGGGAACCGTTCACCCGCGTTCATCCGGGCCTGAGCGTGGGACGATCGCGCCTCGCCGGGCGCCGCGCCTTGATCACCGGAGCCAGCCGGGGCATTGGCGCGTCCACTGCGGAGCGCCTCGCCGCTGAGGGTGCCGACATCGCCATCACCGCCCGAACGCTCGAGCACCACCCGACTCTCGCGGGGTCCCTGCTCGAGACGGCCGAACGTCTCCGTGGCTACGGAGGACGAGTGGTCTCGGTCGTGGCGGACCTGTCCGACGCCGATGCTCGTGCGGCCATCGTTCCTCAGGCCATCGAAGGGCTCGGTGGACCGCTGGAGATTCTGGTCAACAACGCCGCCGCCGCCATCTACCAGCCCCTGGCCGACTTCTCCCTTAGACGACGTCGCTTGACCTTCGAAGTGAACGTGCACGCCCCCTTCGACCTGGCACAGGCGGTGCTGCCCGCGATGCTCGAAGTCGGCGAGGGTTGGATCGTCAACATTTCGAGCGCCACCGCGCGCCAGTGGGAGCCGCCCTTCCAACTGGGCGTTCTCGGTTCTTCGACCGGCGTCTACGGCGCATCCAAAGCGGCGCTGAACCGACTCACGAATGCGCTGGCAGCAGAACTCGCGGGGAGCGGGGTGCGGGTGAACACCGTCGAACCCCGTGCTGCTGTGATCAGCGAAGGCGCCAAAGTGCTCCTGGGTACGACGCTGTCGGACGACCAGGTGGAGTCGATGGAGGAAATGGTCGAGGCAGTCGTGGCGCTCTGCGACTGCCCGCCGCACCGGACTGGCGGAACCCACGTCAGCCTCGATCTGCTGGCCGAACTCGGGCTCACCGCGCACGAGCTCGACGGATCCCCACGGATCATTTGACCGGGAGAATGTGTCCGTTGGCTCAGGTGGTGACGGACCCGCCGTTCACCTGCACGGTCTGACCGGTCACCCACGCAGCCTCCTCAGACGCCAGCCACACGCACGCTGCGGCCACGTCTTCGGGTCTCCCGGTCCGTCCGACGGGAATGGAGCGGGCCAGACCCGCAGTCGCCCGGGAGTCTGGGAGCTCCATGAGTCCGATGGCCACCGTGTTGGCCGTGACTCCGGAGCGTGCAATCTCGAGGGCCAAGCTGCGGGTGAAGGCGAGTGCTCCTCCTTTCCCGGCGCTGTAGGGGGCGACGCCAATCGCGACGCCCGCCGTTGCAGCGCCCGAGGAGATCGTGATCACCCGTCCCCACCCGCGTTGGCACATCTTGCCGACGACGGCATGGCAACAGTTCAGGACGCCATAGAGGTTGACGCGAATGGGTCCTTCCCAGTCACGGGGTTCCATTTCGACGAACTGCTGCACGGCCATTGGCTCGGATCCGCCGTTGCCGGCGTTGTTGACGAGAATGTCAACGTGCTCCACCGAGGCCACTGCGTCTTGGACCGCCGCCAGGTTGGTGACATCGAAGGGCAGCGGCCTCGATCGTCCACCCGCGGCAGCGATAGCCTCAGCAACGGAACCGGCACGATCGGCCACAACGTCATTTACGAGCACAGTGGCACCCTGGCCGGCCAGAGCCCGCGCAATGCCCGCGCCGACGCTCTGCCCCGCCCCCGTCACCAGCGCAAGGCGTCCCTCGAGGTCAAAGAGCCGACCCGTCATCGGTGCGCGGCGGGACCGGTGCGAAATGGGGCGGCGCTGTGGGGTTCAGGCTCGCGAGGCCGACGGAGCACGCGCTCGCTGGCGGTGTTGCGCCGGATCTGGTCGGTTGGACCGCCCGGACGGATCGACCACTGGAAAAGAATTTGCTGTCGCCAGGATTTCCTAATAGGTGCCGCCACAATGACGAGCCGGGTCGCTGGTGCCTCGAGCGCGAGGACCAGGTCCGTCGTCGCCGCGCTGTGCCGGGAGAAGGTCAGCCTCATGACGGAACTCTGGGGTCCCGTTGGCTGACCGTGGCGGATCGCAGTCTGCACGCGAGAACCAAAGGTAGCGCAGCAAGACGAAACCAGTAAACGTGGCTCCGACGTATCGGCGGATGCGGCGACCGGTTTCGGTGGCGCTGCCGGCCAGGAGAGCTCGTCGGTCGTCGAACCTTTTCCTCACTGCTCCGATGGCGCCTCCGCCGCCTCAACGTTGTCTGTGCCACTCGCCAGCCTGGTCGACTTCACCCACGACCTGGCGTGAGCGGTTGTCCGATTGGACAGGTCCCCGGTACCAGCTGGGACACGCGGCCTGACTCGTCCCCGGATTGCCGGGAACGATCGGTAGGCTCGGCCGATGCGACGCTCTCTTGTTCCTGTCTGCCTGGCGGCACTGGTGATTGCCATCTCCTCGCCGGCCGCCTCCGCTGCGAGCCAGCCGAAGACAAAGCACACCACCCAGCCAAGCGCGCCGAGCATCAGTGTGCTGCCGGTTGTCTCATGCACCACGAGCTATGGAGCGGGATCTCCTCCGAGCCCCTTTGTCGCCCGCCGACTCCCGAGCACAAGCTCGACTCGAGGTGTCAGCTTCTATTCCAACGGGATGCTCACGGTTCTCGCTCCGAGCGGATGGGCTTGCACTGGTCTGGTCGCCGGCGATGGCGGCCAGAAGCTCGACGTGTACCCCCCGGGCAAGCCGAACTATGCGACCCAGCTCGCACCCAAGGGTGCCGAGCTCGTGGAGATCCAAGGCGAATACACGGGACATCTCCCCGGCGCGCAGTTGGTGTGCGGGTTCTTTCCCGCGTCGGCCGCCGCGTCGGAGGTCCAACAGAGCGGGCTTCCCGGTCCCTCTTGCCAGGTGCCGTCAGGCGAGAAGACGACGCCTCTCACTCCCGACGTCGTGGCCTTCACCGACCCAGTGCGGGTGACGGGAACGGGGGCCGGTTCTGGGGGATCGCTGACCACGATGGGCGCCATGGTCTACCCGCAGCTTTCCTCCGGCGCCACAGACAGCGTCAATGTCGCAGTGCTCTCCTGCACGCTGCCAGCGAAGGACGCGAAGTTGTGCCAGGCGATTGAGGGCGACTTCTTGGTGCGGAATCCGCCGACGTACGTGCCTCAGAACAGTGGGTGAAAGCAGAAGAGTGGCTCAAAGGAGGGGAGAAGCAGCGGGGTGCGTTTCCCTCGTTCTTCGTCCTCCAGCGGCCAAGGAGATGCCGACCAACCTCAGGCTTATGCAACGGCTCGAAAGTTCGGAGGCGCCACAACGGTAGCGATGCGTCGCCGCTTACCAGGAGACGGAAAGAACGCCGGATACCCGAGATCGATGAATCATCTAACCCTTACCACTCGACGCCGGTGGACACGCAAAACTCATTCTGTTCTGGATCTGACATTCTGACCCATCGAGTTCCCCCAAAGCTCTGCGGGGCTTCGTCGCTGCGGTGAGCGCCCAGCGCCTGCAACCGACGGATCTCGGTGTCGATGTCATCGACCACAATATCGAGATGCATGCGGTTCTTGCCGACTTTGGGTTCAGGCACTCCCTGCAGAAGGAGCGGTGAAGCGTTCCCCTCCTTAGGAACGAGCACAGCCAAGTCCGCACTCGCGAAGTAGTCGCGATAGTCGAGCGCCTCACGCCAGAACTGAGCGAGCCTCTTTGGCTCTGCACAGTCGAGCACGACTTCCATTCTTGCCTTGTGTTCCATCGCCTGCCTCCAGGTCGGGATCCAAACCGCCAGCGACGAAGAGGATATTGGCCGGCTGATACCGCGCGGCTTCGGGCATCGAACCAGACGATCTTGCCAGGACGAGACTCCGATGTGGACCGGAGTTCGACGCAGCCTCTGGTACTCAACGTGAAAGCAACGACATTGAGGAGAGCAACGAAGCGTGGAGCTCCGGACTCGATCTTCACTTCGGTTGCTCACCGCTACTCCGCTCGGCAATCAACCACCACGATGCTCGTGGCGCCGTTGGCCACCGTCACCGATCCCGAGGCGTGGCATATTGCGGTCCCTCCTGCGTACTGCGGAGTCCGTCCCGAGACGGTGTATGTGCCTACGGACACGGGTACCGAGAATCGACCGTTTGCACCGACGTCAATGTCAGTTAAATGTCCATTGGACCCGTGGAGGGTGATCTGTCCGCTGAGAGCACGCGGACCTACACCGGAAGGACCAGCCATAGCCTGGAGTGTTCCGGTTAGAGTCCCCGTCGGACCTGGGGGGCTGTCGGGCGATGAACAGCTGGCTAACACCAGCGAACCGGCCATGACAGGCACTAGAGAGAGCAAGGTCAGGGGCTTTCGACGCACGGCGTACCCTCCTTTGCGCGTGATTGGACTACTTGTTCGAACGATTCCGCCAGTGAGGAAGAATCAGCGATGACGACAATGCACTTGGGGACATCTCTCTCGGGCATGTCGTGAGCACCCGATGCCGCGTGCTTTGGCTTACTCGCTGTTTCAAGCCGCACGACGGTGGACCTGCCAGGCGGTCGCTGCGATGAGCAGCACTGACAACGCGAACAGCCCGCCGCCCTCAATGTCCTGGACCGACCAGAAGTGGCTGGCGGGCTGGTAGTCGGCGCGCAGGACGTCTCCGACAACGACCGCGAGAAACGTATAACCGGCGAGGGTGGCAACGATCGCAGGGACGACCCGGCGGATGAGCGTGCCGGCAAGGGCGCCGATGGAGAAGGCGGCCAACGTCCAAGCGGCGAACGCGACCCCGCGCAGGTCGAAGAGCCAGTGAGGAAGCGCGGACGTCGGGTCGTAGAGTCTGCCGGCAGCGAGGTACGGCTGGTAGTACCAAGAGACCAACACGCTGAAAGCGCCGGCCGCGGCAGCCACCGCGACCCCCAGCATCACGAGCTTGGCGAGCGTCCAGCGCCACGGTCCGAAGCCCTGGGTCCAGGCGTAGCGGAAGGTGCCAGTCTCAAGCTCACGGGCCAGCACCTGTGGCCCGACGAAGGCGCCGATGAGGGCGGGTAGGGGCTGCAGGACGAAGCCACCTTTCAGAATCCCGCCGGTGACATGGAAGTTGAGGTTCAACTCACTGCACGCAGTCGAGCTCGCCGGGTGGCAGGCGATGGCGGCGGCGTAGGCGTGGTGCAGCTGAAGTCCATCGCGCCACAGCCACACCGCTAACGCGCCCAGGAACACGGCCACGCCGCCCAGCGCAATTCGGTGATGCCGCCAGGTCACCCAGACCATACGCCCCCATGGCAGCGGCCGAGGGTCCGCGTCCTTCTCCTGAGGTCTGGCAACGGTGAACGTCGTCACTTCGTCACCTTCGTCCTGCGGAAATCCACGGTGGTCGTACGCGGCCCGTCCCCAATGCAATGGAGATGGCTCGATGTAGGGGCTGCAACGAAAGCGGCGATTTCATGGATGCTCGCTTCAGGCCACCCGGCGACGGACCAGCCAGACGGTCACGGCAACAAGCAGCATCGACAGCGCAAGCAGCCACCCACCCTCGATCCACTGGAAGGGCCAGAAGTGGCTGGCCGGTTGGAAGTCGGACCACTGCGTGTAGCCGTGCTGGACGAGACACGTCGTTGGGCTAAAGGCGCCCCTTATGCCTATCCGGCCACCAGGCCCAGTGACGAAAGAGCCGGAGCAGAGCTGCTGGAGTAGGTCGATAGGCGGTCGGCCATCGAATGCGACCTTCCCGTCCCTGGTCCACCACTCGCTGGTGATCCACGCGGAATTGGGTAGGTTCGAACCTTTCACGACCAGCGGCGTCACGTAATGCTGGCGAAACTCGTTTCCCGCCAGCAAGGCGAGACCGGTGTAGGCAGCCAAGGTGGCGACGATCGCGGGTACGACACGGCGGATGAGCAGGCCGGCGAGAGCGCCAATTGCGAAGGCGGCCAGCGACCAAGCGGCGAACGCGACTCCGCGTAGATCGAAGAGCCCGGGCGAGAGTGGAGAGGGCGAGGAAAACACGCTCCCGTTGCCGGTCGCGAGGTACGGCTGGTAGTACCAAGAAACGAGCACACTGAAGGCGCCGGCGATGGCGGCCACTGCGATCCCGACCAGGACCAGTTTGGCGAGCGTCCAGCGCCACCGCTCGAAGCCCTGGGTCCAGGCGTAGCGAAAGGTGCCGGTTTCCATCTCACGTGCCAGCATGGGCGCCCCGACGAATGCCCCGATCAGCCCGGGCAGGGGCTGCAGGACAAAGCCACCTTTCAGAATGACGTTTGTGCTCTGAAAGCTGTTGATCAGGTTCTGGCAGGCAGCAGAGCTTGAGGGGTGACAGGCCGCCGCCGCAGCGTACGCGTGGTGGAGCTGAAGGCCGGCGGTCCAGAGCCATAACGCCAGCGCGGTCAGCAAGACTGCGACGCCGCCCAGCGCGACTCGGTGGTGTCGCCAGCTCACCCAGGCCATCCGGCGCCACGGCAGTGGGGGCAAGCCGGCGTTCTTCACGGGGCGCACCGGTACGGTCACCGCGGTCATGGCGTCACCACGGAGTGGTCGGCGCCTGAGCCACCGTGGGCCGGACAGGGGGGCGCCCCACCCCTGGATTCCCGCAGATACGCAAGGGTCAGCTCTTCGAGGGTGACCGAGCGCGCCTCCCATCCCGGTGGCACCGGATTGGAGGCGTCGTGGCGGACGAGCAGGTGCACCTGCGACGCCGTACTGCTCGCGTGCACGACGTTCAAGTGCTGTGTATACCGAGCGGATTCCGAAGCAGGGCCGATGAGCAAGCGGTGGGCCGCGAGAAGATCCTGAACCTCGCCTGCCACCCGGATGTTCCCTTGCGAGACGAGCACGAGGTAGTCGGCGACCCGTTCCAGTTCTGCAAGGACGTGCGAGGAGAGCACGACCGAGACTCCATCCTTCGCGGCCGCTGTCATCACCGTGGCCATAAAGTCCTCTCGGGCGAGCGGATCGAGATTGGCAAGGGGCTCGTCGAGAACGAGAAGCTTCGGTCGGCGCGCCAGCGCCAGCGTCAACGCGACCTGGGCCTGCTGGCCCCCTGACATCTTCCCCGCCTTCTGGCGTAACGGGATACCGAGCTCGCCGAGGCGACGCTCGGCGTAGCCCTGGTCGAAGCGGCGATTGAGGTTGCGCGTCTCGTGCAGCAGGTCGGCGGCCGAGAGGTTCTTGTAGAGCGGCGCGTTCTGCGCCACAAACGCGATCCCATCGAGCGCGGCCAATGACCCAGCCCACCGACCGTCGAGGACAGAAATGGTGCCCGAGCTCGGATCCGCGAGGCCGACCGCCAGGTTCAACAAGGTGGTCTTGCCGGCGCCATTTGGTCCGACCAATGCGGTGAAGTGCCCCTCGGGTACGGCCAGCGTGCACTGACGCAGGGCCCACGTGCTGCCATAGCGCTTCCCAAGGTCGTTGGCTTCGATGACGTTCATGCAGCACCTTCTGTCTCGTTGCATGGAGTGCCGACCCCCGTTGCCGCGAGGTCATCGCGTGCGGTATCCGTTGTTTGACTCATGCGTCCCTCCATCACGTCGACGGACCTGGTTTCCGGCTCTTTGCGTCGCCGTAGCTGATTGCCTCCATTGTGAGGAGTTGGGTAGTCACCAGGGAATGCGGTCAGGCGGCGTCTTGCAGGTGGACCTAGGTACACCCCTCTTGGGTGCTCAGCCCTACTGCCACAGCGGTGTCGTGTCGGGCAGACTGGGGTAGCGCGACGAGGGAAGCAGACGCGTGATCGGTGCAGGGATGTTCGTGAAGACAGACGGCAGAAGAGGCGGGTCACGTCAGAGACTGAACGCCGGACTCCTCGGGCTTGTTCGCGGATCAGCTTTTCTCGGTCTCGCAGTGGCCGGCCTGGCCATCCTCGCGGTTCTGGCGCTGGTACCGGCCCTAGCTGTGCTCGGCGTTGTGGCGATTGTCGGTCTGCCCCCACCTCATGGTCTCGTGTTGGCACTGCTGCTCTGGGCAGTCGACCTGCTCGTGGTGCGCTACGGCGTCCTTGTTGCTCTGCTCTGTACCCGCCGACTGGCGAAACTCACCCGCCGGCTGTCGGACGAGTGGCTAGGGTTGCCGATCCTTGAGTCCTACCTGACGACGCCCGACGATGACGCCGAGAGTTTGAGCGTGGGCCGACTGCGGTGGATGATGTCGGACCCTGCCACCATGCGGGACCTTCTGTGGGTGGTGATCAACGCCTCATTCGGGTGGATTGTTGCGATGGTGCCTGTGCTCCTGGTATCGGTGGGATTGATCGGTTGCATTGGCTATGCGTTTGTGGGCGTATCCCATGGATCTCGCCCTCTCGAGCGGGTAACCCTCGCGGTGCTGGGCGTGGCACTAACCGCTTTGGCGTTGTGGTCGACGCCGGTTCTGCTGCAGGCATACGGTGCCTTGGCCCGCGTCATCCTCGGTCCGCGCGAAGATCCAGCCTTGGCACAGCGGGTCCGGCACCTGGCCCAGACGCGTGCTGAAACCATCGACGCCAGTGCCGCCGAGATTCGCCGCATCGAGCGGGACTTGCACGATGGGGCGCAGGCTCGATTGGTGGCGATGGGCATGGCGCTGGGCGCCGCGGAAGATCTCCTCGATACAGATCCCGAGGCGACCCGCAAGCTGCTGGTCGAGGCTCGTGAGGCGTCGAGTAAGGCGCTGGCTGAGCTGCGCGCCCTCGTCAGCGGCGTCCACCCGCCAGTCCTCGCCGACCGGGGCCTCGCGGACGCTCTCCGCGCTCTCGCCCTCGATTCCGTGCTGCGTGTCGAGGTCACGGCCGATCCCATCGGGCGCTTACCGGCGCCCGTGGAATCGGCCGCCTACTTTGCCGTGTCCGAGTTGCTGGCCAACGTGACCAAGCACGCTGGGGCCCATCGGGCATGGATCGACATTCGGTATCGCCCGGGAATGCTGGCGATCTGTGTCACCGACGACGGTCGAGGAGGTGCCGACCCAGGACGCGGTACCGGAATGCGCGGCATCGAGCGCCGAGTTGGCGCCTTCGACGGAGTGTTGGCGCTGAGCAGCCCACCCGGTGGACCGACGGTCGCCCAGCTGGAGATCCCGTGCGAATTGTCATAGCAGAAGACCTCTTCTTGCTGAGGGACGGCCTGACCCGGATGCTCGAGGCTCACGGGCTGGAGATCGTTGCGGCCGTCGACAACGGGGACAGTCTTGTCGCCGCCGTGACGGCTGATGCTCCCGACCTCGCCATCGTCGATATCCGGCTGCCACCTTCCTTCACCGACGAGGGCCTCCGGGCGGCCCTCACGGCGCGGAAGCTGGTGCCGGGTCTACCGATCTTGGTCCTGTCCCAGTACGTCGAGCAGCTCTACGCCCGCGAACTGCTGGCCGACGGTACGGGCGGTATCGGCTACCTCCTGAAGGACCGGGTGTTCGATAGCGCCCATTTCGTCGAGGCGATTCGGCGGGTGGCAGCCGGTGGAACGGCCATGGACCCGGAGGTGATCGCTCGCCTGCTCGCCCGGAACACGGACAACGATGCGGTGAGCGCACTCAGTCCGCGCGAACGCGAGGTACTTGGCCTTATGGCGGAGGGCCGATCCAACGCCGCCATCGGCCAACAGTTGGTGATCACTGAGCGCGCCGTGGCCAAGCACACTGCGTCGATCTTCATGCGGCTCGGCCTACAACAGTCCGATGACGACAATCGCCGCGTCCTGGCGGTGCTGGCTTACCTGGGTACCTGACGGTGACCCATCGCCATCACAACGTCGAGTCGCGCCAGCCACGGAGACGCAATTTCATCACCTTGTCACTGTTCATCGAGCACCGATCGGTGTAAGACAGAACTGTGAACCGTGATCGTGAAAGCGCCGACCTTGTCGCGGCGACAAGGGTCGGAGACACCTCGGTGGGCATGGATCACGGGGTTGGAGCGACTATCCAACTTTGGCGAGCCCCGAATCGAATTTGGCCTGCGTTTCCCACCCTGGTTGTGGCCCGGGCCGCAGCCCGGCTCGGCAGGGGACGGGGCCAACGACAGAGCCCAGCAATCGGTGAGGGTGGCGTTGTCAGCGTCTTCCTCGATGGCTCGAAGGTAGGCGCCATCTCACCCATGCAGATCAAGCTGTACCAGGTCTCTCCGGGGGAGCATTCCTTCAGTCTGCGCTTCCTCCGAGGCTTGCGGCGATCGAGGAAACTCCGTGTTCCTCTGGCCGAGGGCGAGGAGAAGCAGATTGTCTGTTTGCTGAACGGGTTCGCGTGGCCCGCACTTCGGCCCGCCACTCCCAACGATGTGGCTGCAGTGGAACGCCTGCAATCTGCACCTGTTGACGGCTCGGAGTCTCCCTGAGGCGATGTCGAGGTAACGGATAGGGCCTGAGGGCATCGCTCGGCAGAGGAATTCTGGCTGACTGTCCCCATGGTGTATGGGGATGGGGGGACTTGGGGTTCGGTGTGACCGTCCTGACCTCCATCAGTCACTACTGTTAACAGTGGCGACGATGCTTCCCGGTGCGGAGCCGGGCGTGTACCCCCATTGTGGGACGCCGACCTTCTGGGCGCACAACTTTGCGTCATTCTGGAGTGTCGGGTTGGTCGGATCGAGATCGATGGGAGTACCGGGCGCGGCCATAGGGGTGCCGTTGTTGTTGAAGCGGACTCCGATTGGAAAGTGATAGATCCCTCCGGTGTTGGTGGGGTCGGGGAAGTCGAGGATCCCGTGGGCACGCATGCAAACGGAGAAGGCCACCATCTTCGATGGGATCTGCACGGGCAGCTGGCCGCCCAGGGCGGCCGATGCCATGGTCAGATAGATGGCACACGCATTGTTCGAACCGCCTTCCCTTTGGCTCTTGGGGTTGAACCCTTGTGGGTACCTGACGTCAATAACACCGCTTGCGGCGACGATTGGATCGACTTGGTCGGGGTCACCGTGGCCGCGCATGCAGGCGGCCCACTCATCTAGCAACTGAGTTGGGTTGTCAGCAGCGACAGTCGTCGAGGTGAATCCGCTCTCGCCACTTCTGCTGCCGCTCTGCCCGAAGCTGGCAATGTGCGGGACGCTCGACCCGCCGCACCGTTAGCCCCGTGGCTCCTACGGCCAGAAGAGCCGCGATCAGGCCCGAGTGTCGGTACGCAGGGTTCCTATTTGGACTTCTCGCCTGCTTTCTCGCAGATCCCCCCGCGGCTGTGGCACTGGAAGTCTTGAGTGCCAAGTCATATCTGCATTCAGTCGCCAGAGCTCGCGTCCGGCTCGCCTCTGCCGCCAAATCACGATTTGCCCCCAAAACCACCCGCCATGTTCAGATTGATCGAACCGGGCTGTGGGACGCCGGTGCTGAACTTGGATACGTAGCCGGTCTTCTTGGTACACAGGGTGGAGGCGGCCTGAAACGTTGGGTTGGCTGGATTCAAGTCACTCCCACTGCTTGCGTGTTGGACCTGGTTATTGGCGGTTGTCGGGTCCGCATAGGTCGGGACACCGTTGGCCCGCATGCACTGAGCGAACTTGAGCGCGGTCGCCTCGTCCGACGACGCCGACTGCGTGCCGCCTCCCAGCGCCGTCTGTGCCGCGCTCAGGTACGCGCCGCACGCGCCATCCTCGCCGCGCACCCCATCGTCGCCGCCCAATGTGATCTGAATCACCTTGGTTGCATCCACCGTTGGGTCGACCTGGTCGGGGTCACCGTGGCGGCGCATGCAGGTGGCCCACTCGTCCAAAAGCTGAGTTGGGGTGCCAGTGGGCCCGGTGGTGGGGGCCGCAGACCCGCCGCCTCCGCTCTTGCCCAAGCTCGCGACGTGAGGAGCGCTGGTCTTGCCAAGGCTCGCGACATGGGGAGAGCTGGACCCCGAACATGCGGCCAGCCCGATGGCGGCTGCCGCGACTAGGCCCACGAGTGCGCCCGATCGTCGGTACGTCGTCGTCATTTCTCACTTCCTCCCTCTGTGAAGATGGATCCTGCTGCGAGGATGGTCTCCAGACGATCCGCGTGGTCGACTGCGTCTCAGCGATGCGGAAACTCGGGTCGATCCCCTGGGTGGCATCACGGGATGGCCAGGAGAGTTGTCACGCGCTTCACACGGTGCGAAGGGCTTCGGTTGGCGACAGGCGGGCGGCGCGCATCGACGGGTACAAGCCAGCCAGGGCACCGATGACCAAGGCGGCACCCACTCCGCCATAGAGGGCAACCGGGGGGATCTGCACCGACCAGTGCTGGCTTCGCGCGTAGATAGCGGTGGCGGCCAAGCCGATGACCGTGCCGGCCAGGCCGCCGAGCACCGAGAGGAGTACGGCTTCCGAGAGGAACTGCTCGGCCACATGGCGACGAGTGGCGCCGAGCGCCCGTCGCAGGCCGATCTCGGAGCGCCGTTCGAGGACCGAGATGACCATGACGTTCGCGATGCCGACGCCGCCGACGAGGAGAGCCACGGCACCGAGGGCGAGGAACAATCCGTTGTAGGCCCCTTTGGCCGCCACTTCGGCCTTCAAGATGTCCGCCGGCTCGGTCCACGCCACCGTGGTTGGGTTCTGTGGGTTCACAGTTTGGGGCAGCACGGCGGCTACGGAGCTGACCTGGGTGTAGACGGCGCGCAGAAACAACTCGGTGGGATGGCCGTCGAAACCGAAGTACTGCTCGGCGACAGGGAAGCCGATGAAGGCCATGGAGTCCATCTGGGAAACCAGCTCCACGGGATTCAAGATGCCGACCACGGTGAACCAGTGTCCGCCGATCCACACCTGTGTCGGGTTGGCCAGGTTCTCGATACCGAGCAGGCTGGCTGCCTCCGCTCCGAGCACCACCGCCGGGAAGTGGGCAGTCGCCGCGTTGAGGAATGTGCCGTGCGACACGGTGGCTCCCAAGGTGGCCGGCAGGGCGGCGTCGGTGGCAGTGAGCGAGATGCCGTTGGTGTCGATACTCGGCACAAGCGCGGTGCGGTACACATACGTATTGGAAAGCGCGCCGATCTCGGTCACATCCGTGACCGGCCCGATGCGAGCAACCATGCCTTCGGAGGTGGTGGGCAGCTCCGTCTGCTGACCGAAGGCCGTGCTGGAGGCCTGGACGGTGAGGAGGTTGCCGAGCTGCCCCAGCTCGTTGAGTAGACCGGTCTTCGACGACTGGGAGATGCCGAGCACGCCGACGATCGCCGCGATGCCGATGCTGATTCCGAGGGCGGACAGCACCGCCCGCACCCGCCGGTTGCGTAGTCCGATGCTCCCGACCCGAAGCAGGTCGCGGCCGGTCAGTCGGGAGCCGCCGGCTTCACTCACCGGTCGGCGTATCACTGATGATCCTTCC
Organism: uncultured Acidimicrobiaceae bacterium; assembly: GCA_963840435.1. Classification (GTDB taxonomy): domain Bacteria; phylum Actinomycetota; class Acidimicrobiia; order Acidimicrobiales; family RAAP-2; genus Bog-473. The sequence continues at coordinate 49,737 of CAWIYY010000017.1, forward strand.
GTCTTTGATCTCGACGCGCCGCTCCATGGCCGCTGCCACCTCGTGGTCGTGGGTGATGACCACGATGGTCGTGCCTTCGTCGTGCAGCTCGCGCAGGAGTTCGAGGATGGAGGCCCCCGTCACCGAGTCAAGGTTCCCGGTCGGCTCGTCGGCCATGACCAGGGCCGGACGGCCGGCCAGCGCCCGGGCGATGGCCGTTCGCTGCTGCTCGCCGCCCGAGAGCTGGTTGGGCCGGTGGCCCATGCGGTGACCGAGCCCGACCCGCTCGATGGCCGCCTGCGCCAACTGTCGCCGCTCGGCCAGGCGCCCGCCTCGGTAGAGCAAGCCGTCGGCGACGTTGTCGAGCACGCTCAGGCCGTCGAGGAGGAAGAACTGCTGGAAGACGAAGCCGAGGCGCCGGGCTCGGAGCCCCGAGAGCTGGGGGTCCGACATGGTGGAGGTGTCCTCTCCGGCGATGCGGACCGAGCCGCCACTGGGGCGTTCGAGGGTGCCCATGACGTGGAGCAACGTGCTCTTGCCCGACCCCGACGGACCCACGATGGCGACCAGTTCGCCCTCGTCGACACGCAGGTCGACGCCGGCCAGGGCGACGACCGGGGGGTCTCCGGGATACTCCTTCACCACGTCGACCAGCTCGAGGACCGGCGTCGTTGCAAGCGGTTGGGCCGGAAGCGGGAGTGTCGGGTCCGAGAAAATCAAAGTCATGACGACGGCACCTGGACGCGCGTACCGGCGCTAATACCCGAGCCGCTCACTTGGACCATGTTGTTGGCGTAGAGGCCGGTGGTGACCTCGACGAGGTGGCTGGTGCGATCGGTCACCACGTCCACGCCGTACCCACCGCCTTGGAGGGCCAAGAGCGCGTTCACCGGCACGGCCAAGACGTTGCTGGCGGTTTGCGTGGTGATGTTGACGTTGACCGGAGCCTGGTCCAAGGTGGCCAACTCCGGGGTGCTGTCCAAGGTGATGGTGACCGGCACCGTCGGGCCCGAGTTGGTGCCGCTTCCGCCCGACGAGCAGGTCGAGGTGCTGGCCGAACTGCTGCCGGTCTGCGCACCAGTGCCGGACCCGGTGCCGCCGCCGCTCGGGCAGGTGGCCACGTTGCCGACGGTCTCGATATGCCCGCCGACGCTCGAGGTTCCGTTGGGCAGCACGATCGAGACCGCGTCGCCGGGCTTCACCAGGTACTCCTGACTCACGTCGAGGTCGACGGTGACGACCGGAGTGGTGCTCGTGGCCGTGAGTACCGTGCCGCTCCCACCCCCGCCCCCGGCGCTGGCTTCCCCGCCACCCCCGCCACCAACGGCCGAGCCGACCGACGGCGTGACCGCGGTGACCCGGATCGGACCGGGCTCGAAGACCACCGCGCCGAGCAGGATCTCACCGGTCGCCGGGAGCCCGAGCGCGCTCTGCCAACGTTCGACCGCGGCGGCCGTGACAGAGGAGTAGTGGTTGGACTGCGTCATGCCCGCGCCGTAGCCGAGGGCGATCAGGTCAGCCGTCAGCTCGCCCACATCCGCGCCGTCGGACATGCCGACGGAGAAGGCCCGATAGGCGGCGACCGAGCCGTAGAGGAGTGGCACCGGCTCGTTGCTGACCGAGTAGACGGACTGGTCCTGCTTGATGACATCGCCCACGCTCGGGAGCGCGGTGTAGGTCGTTCCCGGATTCTGCGCGCTGGCTTGGGCCAGGGCCAGGATGGCTTGATCACCCTGCAGCTGCGTCTGGTCGGAGGCGACCTTGGCCTGGTTCTGGTCGTGGTCGCGCGTCGCTGTGTCCTGGGCGCTGGCCAGCTGCTGGTCGGCCTGGGTCAGCTGAGCCTTGTCCTGGCTGACCTTCTGGGTGTCCGAGCTGCACGCCGGAGTGGACGCCCCCGACTCCGGCGCAGTCCGGCGCCTCCTGGGCCTGGTCTGCGCTCAAGGTGGACGCTGCGCCATCGACGCCGCTCTGCGCCGCAGCGATCGCCTGGTTGTCCGCCGTCGAGGCGTCGGCTTCGGCCTGCTCGTCGGCGGAGAGGTTCTCTTGGTCCTTCGCCACGGCCTGTTGGTCCTGGGCCAACTGTTGGGCGCTCGTCCCCGACGGGGCGGCAATGGTGTAGGAACCGTCGAAGCCGATGGAGCCACCCTCCTGCACCGACGTGGCGAGCGTGGTCCGCACCACCGCCGCGGTGGTGCTCGAGCTGCTGTCGCCCGACGACGCGGCCGCGCCGTCGTTGTTGCCGACATTGGCGACTACGGCGACGACGCCAGCCACCACCCCACCGAAGAGGGCGCCGGCGATGGCCGCAATGACCACGATCCGTCTCGGCGAAAACTCAGCCATCGGAACCTGACCCGCTGTCGCCGCCCTGTGCGGGGACTTCCCTCGCAGGCCGGTTGCCAGGAATGGGTCCGTTAGGACCGATTCCGGCACTGCTCACCACGACGTCGCCTGGCGGCCCGGTGCCGGCGATCCACCACGCTGGAGCGTTGACCTGCTTGCCGCAGACCTTGTTCGCGTTCTCGAACGTCGGGCTGTTCGGGTCCACGCCGGCCGGGAATTTGGTTTCATTGTTGGGTCCGGGATCGGGGTAATTCGGGACTCCGTGGGTTCGCATGCAGTCGACGTACTGCACCAGCTGGGCTTGGGTCGGCGGGGGTGCCACCGGGTTGGCGGCGCGCAAATCGTTCTCGGCGGCCAGCTCGTACTGGCTACACGGACCACTGCTGCCGTGCGCCTCCGAAGAGATCGACGTATCAGTAACCCCTTGCGGGATCGTGATGTTGATCACCCCGTACTGGTCAATCGTCGGGTCGGTCTGGTTGGGATCGCCGTTGACCCGCATGCAAGTGGCCCACTCGTCCATCAGTTGCGTCGCGTTGTCCCCTTTTGGCGGGGTCGTCGTGGTTCCGCCGCCAACGCCTCCTCCCGTCGTAGTGCTTGTTCCCAGACTTGGCGACATGCGGGGAGTCCGCCAAGCCGCCACTACACGCGGTCAAGCCCATGGCGGCCGCCGCGACGAAGATCGCGAGCCAGCCCGATTGCCGGTGGGACCGTCTCTGGTACCGCCGCCTTGTCGGAGTCCTCAAACCGGCGCGATCGTCCTTCCCCAAACATCGGGTCTCAGCTCTCATTAGGTTTATCCACGTCCTCTTTTGGCCTTGTGCCGAATTGGAAAGGTCACGCTTCGTAGGGTTGTGGCAGTCATTCCGTCTGTGCCTGGAGATCAGCCGCCGGCGTCGTCGCCGACGTAGACGAGGGTCGGCATCCCCGGTTGGCCGGGTGGCCCCGATACGACGGTTCCCGGTGGAAGCGGGCCGCCGCCATCAGGAGCGTTCACGCCGGTCTTCTTCGTGCAGACTTTGCCCGCCTGCTCGAAGCTTGGATTGCGGGGATTCAAATCGCTGTCCGGAACCGGAGAAATGTGTGCGCCGCCCGGGTCCGGGAAGTCAGGGACCCCGTTGGCTCGCATGCACTTGGCGTACTTCTCCAGTGCAGACTGCGACGGCAGATCGGCCTGCTGGGCGCCTTGCAACGCATTGATGGCACCTGTCAGATAGGCCGCGCAGTATGAGCCTGGCACAGGCTCAGCCCCGCTCTGCCCGTTCGGCCCGAGGAGCCCGCCGGGAACCGAAGGGGACATCGTGATGTGAATAACCTGGTTTGCGTCGATGGTCGGATCGGCTTGACTCGGATCGCCGTGGCCTCGCATGCAGGTGGCCCATTCGTTGAGCAACTGCGTCGCATTGCCGGTGGGCAGCGTGCTCGTGGTACTTCGCCTGGTATCGCCAGCTCTTTTCCCTAAGTTGGCCACGTGCGGTGGGCTCGGTGAGCCACCACCACACGCAGTGAGCGCCAACACTGTCGCTGCGACGAGAACGACGAACCCCAATCGCCGATGGTTCAGTGCCTGACCTGACCTCTCGGCACCGCCTGCCACGGATTCGTCGTCGGCGCGCATCAGCAACGTTGTACGAGAAGGACGGTCACACGCCGGTCACACGTGTGACCTGCGTGTGACCTGCGACCTGCGAATCTGTCCCTTGATGACGCTGACAGCGGCTGGTCGCCCCCCATTTGGCCCGACGGAGTGCCAGGCTTGTGACCAGGAGAAACAATGAGGGTGCTCGTAGCGGAAGACCATGAACGCCTGGCCCGGTCAGTCGCAGCTGGGCTGCGCCGCTACGGGATGACAGTGGACGTCTCGCTCGATGGCGACGACGCCCTCGCCCGCCTGGACGCCAACCGCTACGACGTAGTGATCTTGGACCGGGATCTGCCTGGCACTGACGGTGATGCCATCTGCCGGAGCATCGTGGCTCAACGCTCCGAGAGCCGGGTCCTCATGCTGACCGCCGCCGGCTCCGTGAAGGACCGCGTCGAAGGGCTTGGCCTGGGCGCAGACGACTATCTGCCCAAGCCATTCGACTTCAGCGAGATGGTGGCCCGGGTGCAGGCTTTGGGGCGGCGACCCGGGGCTCCCCAAACGGGCCGTTTGGGCTTTGGCGACCTCGAACTTGATCCGATCAAGCGGGTGGCCACCCGAGACGGGAGAACGCTTGCCCTTCGACCCAAGGAGTTCGCGGTCCTCGAATGCCTGCTTGTCGCCGAGGGCAAACCTGTTTCGGCAGAGGAGCTACTGGAACGAGTTTGGGACTCCATGACCGACCAGTTCACGACGACCGTCAAGGCAACCGTCAATCGGTTGCGGGCCAAGCTCGGAGAACCGTCGATTATCGATACCGTCCGCGACAGCGGCTACCGCATCGGAGGATCATGATGCCCATCTCTCGTCCTGGGGTCAGACGGCCCACATGGCTGCACGCGCCAAGGCGAACCGCCCGGCTCCGCCTCACCGCTCTCTATGGTGGGCTCTTCCTGATCTCCGGCGCCGCGTTGGTTGCCGCCACCTACCTCCTCTTCGAGCGGGCGACCGCATTCACAAAGCCAGCGTTGCCCCAGATCCCCCGCGCGCCTTCCCTCCAGGATCTCGAGAACCTCCCGCTCCAAAAGGCGTACGCGGCGGTGGCAAACGACCAAGGTCAAGTGGTCCATATCCTGAATCTGCTTGGACAACCTGCAGGAGTGGGTCCCCTGGCGTCGACCGGTCACCCGTTCGGCGGCTCCGGGCCCGCCGCCTCCTTTGGAATCTGGCCTGGAGCAGGACCAGCATCACCTGGCGCAGGCCACCAGTCACCTGGTACAGGCGGTGCACCAACTGACCCAGGCAAGCTCAATCCAAGCCGCACAGCGCGCAAGCGACTCGCACGAGCTGCTCGTGAACTCGGCCATCGCGCTCGGCATCGTCGCGCGTGCTCGCGCTCCTCGCCGGATGGCTCGTCGCAGGCAGAATGCTGCGACCCATCCGAACCATCACCCGCACTGCCCGTAGGATCTCCTCGACAAGCCTTCACGAGCGTCTGGCGCTCGCCGGTCCTCAGGACGAGCTCAAGGAACTCGGCGACACTCTCGATGGCCTCTTCGCTCGACTCGAAAGTGCCTTTGAGGCCCAACAACACTTCGTTGCCAACGCCTCCCATGAACTGCGCACCCCACTTACCGCCGAGCGCAATCTCCTCCAGGTTGCGCTCGACGATCCGGACACGAGCAACGCCGAATGGCGCTCCACCGCAGAAGAGGTGCTTGTCTCCAACGACGAACAAGCGCATCTGATCGATGCCCTGCTTACTCTCGCCAGCAGCGAAGGTGGTCTGGGTGAACGCGAGCGGGTCGACCTCGCGCCCATGGTGGAGGCGACCCTTGCTGGTCTTCAGCCGGAGATCAAGCGACTCGAGATCCACGTCGATGAGGCGACGGCACCGTCGCCACTCGATGGAGACTCCGTGTTGGTCGAGCGGCTCGTCCTCAACCTGCTCACCAATGCCGTGCGCCACAACATCGTCGGAGGCGATATGGAGGTCATGACTGGCGTGACTGAAGACCGGGCATTCTTGTCTGTGGCCAACACAGGCCCAGTGATTCCTTCTGCCCAAGTTGAACGCCTCTTCCAACCGTTCCAACGGCTTAATCCGCGCCGTGCGGTCAACAAGGACGGCCACGGACTCGGCCTCTCCATCGTCCGTGCAATCGCCTCTGCACATGGCGCCTCCATTACGGCCGATCCGCTGCCAGATGGCGGCCTGTCGGTCCGGGTGAATTTCCCGTTGCACACGATCGCTGGGCGATCACCACAAAGAGACGGATACATCGCGGAGAAAGAGCTCGCTGCGTCGAGCGGGGTGTCGACAGACTGAGGTCCACGAACCATTGAGGATTCTGATCAAGGCAACCGCCATAGGTATTGCAGGGCGGCGCCACCAGGCCACCGCGTCGCCCGCCCTGAGGCGCAAAGGTCCAAAATGACCTGGTCGGTCTCAGCGAACGCGTAAATCGGGCCTCCGCGACATTGCAATACTGGTCGAAGCGTCTCGTGCAGTGGACGGAAAGCCGGACCAGCGTTGTTGCGTTCGGACTGTGGTCGAGGATTGGGGCAATCCAGCAGTTCAGCCGCGTGACCGCTGATCCACAGATCTTGATTGTCTCTCAGGAGGGTGCGATTCCCCCGTTTGTTGTCTGCCAGGGTCCGGTGCCGCGGCGGGTAGTTGCACCGTGACGCAGAGCCCGCCAGCAACCCGGGAAGTGAGACGAAGGTTTCCGTCGTGTGCTCGGGTGATGCTTTCGACGATCGCCAGGCCGAGGCCGACGCCTGCGTCGTCGGTGCGTGTGCGTGTGCGTCTGCCGCCCCGCTGAAACGGCTCGATGAGCGTCGAAACCATTTTCGGAGTGATCTGCTCGCCGGTGTTCTCGACAGTGAGCATGACAGTCTTGGCTTGAATGCTGGTTGTGATCCACACGGCGCCCTGTTCAGGCAGGTTGTGGACGATCGCGTTGTGTAGGAGGTTTGTAGTCAGTTGCAGCAGGAGGGTGGGTGAGCCGATGGTAGGGGTCACGTCGCCCGACCTCTCGATCGTGACGCCATGCTTTTCTGCGAAGGGAAGGAGCGTTTCGGTGGCTTCTTCGGCTAGGAGGGACAGGTCGACGTGTTCGGGGATGAAGGAGCGTTGGTCAGCGCGGCTGAGTAGAAGCAATGCTTCGGTAAGGTCAATTGCTCGGGCGTTGACAGCTCGAAGGCGTTCATCGAGGTCGCCGGTGTTACGGTCCGGATCATCGCGGGCCACGTCGAGAAGCGACTGCGTGATTGCGAGTGGGGTGCGCAGTTCGTGAGAAGCGTTGGCCGCGAATCTCTGCTGCTCGGCGCTTTGTGCCTCGAGTCGGGAGAGCATGGTGTCGAAGGCGTCGGCGAGTTCGCGGAACTCATCTCGGCGGCCCGGAAGCCGGATCCGGTGGGAGAGCGATCCGGTCGCGGCCGTGCTGGTTGCGTCGGTGATGCGAGTGAGGGGGGCGAGCATCCGACCGGCGAGCAGCCACCCGACGAGGAGACCGAATACCAGAAGGAATACCCCCAAGATGGTCGCGGCCGGAGCGAAATCCCGCAAGAGACCGCCACGGCCGGGCGATACGAAGACTGACGTGCCGTGGACGAGGACCGTCTCACCCCTGGGCACGTATCGCAGCAGGAACACCCACACGGCGCCGAGCAGCAAGCCGCCAGCGATCATGAGGAAGCCGGCGTAGCTGAGGGTGAGTTTGAGGCGAACGCTCAATCCAGGGGCTCTATCCAAGATCTTCTCCCTTGTGCCCGGGATCTGAATCGGTGTTGATGCGGTAACCGACGCCGGCCACAGTGGCGATGATCCAGGGTTCGCCGAGGCGCTTGCGCAGTGCTGAGACGGTGATGCGTACGGCGTTGGTGAACGGGTTGGCGTTCTCGTCCCACGCCCGGTCCAGGAGTTCTTCGGCGCTGACGAGACCGCCTTCGGCGGCAACGAGGACTTCGAGCACGGCGAACTGTTTGCGGGTGAGCGCGACGTATCGGCCGTCGCGGTAGACCTCGCGGCGGAACGGATCCAGACGCAGACCTGCGATCTCGCGGATCGGTGGCCTGTTATGGGCTCGCCGGCGGTCGAGTGCTCTGAGGCGGAGCACGAGCTCTCGGAGTTCGAACGGCTTGGTGAGGTAGTCGTCGGCACCGAGCGCGAACCCGGAGGCCTTGTCGTCCAGCCGGTCGGCAGCGGTGAGCATGAGGATGGGCATGCCACTCCCGGACGCGACGATTCGTGCGGCGACCTGGTCCCCAGAAGGCCCGGGGATGTCGCGGTCGAGGACGGCGATGTCGTAGGGGTAAATGCGCAGCAGTTCGAGCGCGGTCTCGCCGTCACCTGCGACGTCAGCGGCGATCGCTTGGAGGCGTAGGCCATCGCGGATGGCTTCCGCCATGAATGGCTCGTCTTCGACGATCAGCACACGCACATTCAGATCATGCTACGTCGCGGGCACCTATCGTCGGCGTATTGAAAATCCGTTACGTGCTGGCAACATCATGCTGGCTTGACTAAGTGGGTGTCCCGATCGCTGACCTCCACGTCCTCCTCGGCCACATCCCATGACCATGGTGCGCCTGCCAAACCAGATAGCGCCGTCCGAAAATACGGAATCGCCATCTATGGGTGCGGGCAGGACGAAGCCGTTCTGTTTCGAGAAATGGCGCCTCGCTTCGGCGTTCTGCCGACTTTCACCAACGCAGCTGTGTCTGAGGCCAATCTTGAACTGGCATTGGGGAATCGATGCATCAGCGTCGGCCACAAATCCCGAATCTCAAAGTCCACTCTTCTTGCGCTCAGCAGAGCCGGCGTGGAGTACATCTCCACGAGAAGCGTTGGATTCGACCATATCGACGTGGAATACGCGAAGACCCTCGGAATTTCCGTCGAGCCGGTCTCCTATTCGCCTGACGGCGTCGCCGACTACACGGTGATGTTGATGCTGATGGCTGTGCGCGATGCCAAATCGACCGTCAGCCGCGTGCAGGCTCATGACTACCGATTGAACTACGCGCGTGGGAGAGAACTCCGCGACATGACCGTCGGCGTCATCGGAACAGGACGCATCGGCACTGCAGTGATAGACAGGCTGCGGGGTTTTGGCTGCCGTGTGCTGGCTTATGACCGTTGTCCCAAGACCTCTGCCGAGTACGTGCCTCTGGACGCGTTGTTGGAGCAGAGCGATGTTGTGACGCTCCATACACCGCTGAGCGCGAACACACGCCACCTCTTGAATCGTCAGACGCATCGAGCAGTTGCGACGCGGCGCCTTCATTATCAATACAGGACGCGGTGCACTTCTCGATACCGAGGCTCTCCTTTCAGCCTTGGAATGCGGCCGACTAGGCGGCGCAGCCTTGGATGTTCTCGAAGGTGAAGAAGGAGTCTTCTACTCCAACCACAGCCAGAAGCCCATTGAGAATCAACTGTGGTCGCGGTTACAGGAGCTACCCAATGTGCTGATTACTCCGCATACCGCCTACTACACCGATCATGCCTTGAGCGACACGGTCGAAGACACTCTCATCAATTGCTTGCAATTCTTGAAGGAAGATCGGCATGGATAGGTTGAGAGTCGCAATCCTCTTCGGGGGCTGTTCCGAAGAACATCACGTCTCAGTCAAATCTGCGCAAGAGGTCGCGAAACACCTCGATCTCGAAAAGTATGAACCGTTCTACGTGGGCATCACGAAAAGAGGTGCCTGGGAGCTTTGTGACGGTCCTGTCGCAAACTGGGAAGAGGGCCGTTGCCGTCCGACATTGCTGTCACCCGACAGAAACGTGCATGGATTGCTTGTCCTGGAGTCATCGTACGGGGATTGCTTGTTCTGGACACAATACGAAACGATCCGTTTGGACCTGGTATTTCCCGTGCTGCACGGCAAACAGGGCGAGGACGGGGCGATCCAGGGTTTGTTGGAGCTTTCTGGTATCCCGTACGTAGGTTGCGATGTGCAGAGTTCTGCTCTGTGTATGGACAAGTCCCTGACCTACATGGTCGCGCGAAGCGCTGGGATTGCCACGCCGAAATTCTGGATCATCACACCGAACGTAGATGTTGATCCCGAACAGCTCACGTACCCAGTCTTTGTAAAGCCGACTCGTTCGGGGTCATCCTTCGGCGTCAGCAAGGTGTCGCGAAAGGAAGAACTGTTGAGTGCGGTGGAAGCTGCAAGAGAGTACGACTCGAAGGTATTGATCGAAGAGGCCATCGTCGGGAGCGAGGTCGGATGCGCAGTACTTGGAAGCGACGCGGATGTGACGGTCGGCGAACCCGATCGCGTCTCCCTCTCTCATGGGTTCTTCAGAATACATCAGGAGGATCAGCCCGAGAGCGGTTCTGACAACGCAACATTCATCGTTCCCGCCGATATTTCGGCAGAGGCACGTGAGCTGGTTCAAGTGACAGCAACGACGCTCTATCGCACCTTGGGATGCAGGGGACTAGCGCGAGTGGACATGTTCCTCAAGGAGGATGGAACGGTCGTCCTGAACGAGGTGAACACGTTGCCCGGTCTGACCTCATACAGCCGATATCCGCGAATGATGGCAGCAGCAGGACTGTCGCTTGCCGAAGTGATCGACCGGATCGCGTCGTTGGCAGCGCTGGAAAGAGACCGATGAATCGCGATTTCGTCTTTGTCGACGAGGCTGTCCCCGGGATCCGCTGGGATGCCAAGTACGCCACCTGGGATAACTTCACGGGCAAGCCGGTGGACGGATATCTGGTAAATCGAATCGTCGGTACGATGTCTCTGTCCGCAGCTCTTCAGTCGGCGCAACAAGTAGCAACATCCCTCGGCTTCGGCTTGCTTCTCTGGGATGGCTATCGTCCTCAACGCGCCGTCGATTGTTTTCTGCGGTGGTCGACACAGCCGGAAGATGGACGAAAGAAAGAGCGACACTATCCGAATATCGAAAGACCCGAGATATGCGAAAGGGGATATGTGGCCGCTAAATCAGGCCACAGTCGAGGCAGCACCGTCGACTTGACCTTGTTTCATTTGGCCACCGGTGAACTTGCTCCAATGGGCGGTGACCATGACCTGATGGATCCAATCTCACACCACGGAGCCAGAGCAATCGCGCCAGACGAAGCAAGAAACCGTCAATGCCTTTGTTCCATTATGGAGGATTGCGGCTTCAAATCCTACGATTGCGAGTGGTGGCATTACACGTTGAAAGACGAACCTTACCCAGACACCTATTTTGATTTTCCCATCGGCGTGACGCGTGCGCTGTTCGGCGTATGAGCTGACGACCCATCTTGGGCGATGAGCTGGTTCAGTGCGATCTCAGCAGGAGAAGCTTCTCGGATTCTGTCCGGTGCCGGCGCCGCCAGGTCTCGCCCGCCTCGACGCTGCGACCTCTCCAGCCGGCGCCCCGTTCCTGTCACCTCCGGTGACAGCATCGACCGTCAACTCCGCCAGCGGAACCCGGTGAGCAGCACTGCAATGCCCTGTCGAGTTGTCAACCCCTCTTTTCGTGGACCTCCGCTTCACACGTTGGAACCCCCAGAGTCGGCTCCAGTAACATTCGACTAGCTCTGGCAAGGACAAACGACTGAGGGAGCCCCGAATGCGAGCCGCTAGGCCTAGCTCAGGCAGCGACGCCAGGCCACTTCTGCCTCCGCCCAAAAACGTGGTGGTTATGGGCGGGACGGGATTCCTGGGTGCCGAAGTCACGAGGGCTTACCTGCGTGCCGGCTCGCACGTCACGGCCGTTGCCCGTCACCGCACCCCTGCACCTCGTCGAGAGCTGCTTACCGACGCATCGCTTACCCTCGGTGAAGTTGAAGATCCGTTTTTCCTCGAGCCGCTGCTCGACGATGCCGACCACGTGGTGTTCGCGGTGGGCTGTCCCCTGCCAGCCGAGTCCACCAGCACGCCGATCGAAACCGTTTTCAAGACGCTCCCCGGCTTGATCGCCGTCCTGGAAGGTCTGCGATCCCGACCGGGCACAAGGTTCACGTTTTTTTCCTCTGGCGGCACCGTCTACGGCAACCCGACGAAGCTACCTGTTCAAGAGGCTGCGCCGACTGATCCAATTACGCCCTACGGAATCATGAAGCTCGCTGCCGAGAAGTACATTTCTATGTACGACGATCTCTACGGAATACCAACGTGCGCTCTCCGCATCTCGAATGCCTACGGTCCTCTTCAGCCAACAGAACGAGGACAAGGTGTGGTTGCTGCCTTCCTGGCTGCAGCCCAAGCGCACAATCCGGTTCGAATCTTTGGTGACGGTTCCATAGTTCGCGACTACGTCTTTGTAAGGGACGTCGCTGAGGCGGTCGTCGATCTGAGTCGACTCTCTTCTGTGCCACGGGTTGTGAACGTGGGAGCGGGTTGCGGACACAGCATCAACGACGTACTCAATCTCGTCGAGACCGTGACAGGCAGGGCATTGTCAGTCGAACGCATTCCGCAAAGGAAGTTGGACGTGCGCAACGTCGTTCTCGACGTTGCGCTCCTGTCGACGTTGCTGGACTGGAGGCCCCGGTCGCTCGAGGAAGGACTCGTGTCAACCTGGGAAACAATGGTCGAAGCCCCTGAGGTCGCGAGCCAGCAGCCCATCACCTGATTATCGAGCGCCCTCATGCGTTCTTCGGCGACCGTGCAGACGCCATTTGGGTTCATTGGACTCACTGCCGGTGTGCCACCCGCTGCCTGGGGGTTGTCCGAAGTTCGGGGCAAGTTCTCCCCGCCGCCTATGGCGAGTTGCCAGGATCGAGCGACTGACTACTAGTTCCGGCTTCTTCAGATCTCCAGCCAGATCATGGGCTGCCGCCGGGCCAAGAGAGTACCGGCGGTGTCATCGAACGGGAAGAAGAACGTGTCAGTTCGTGTTCTTGGCGCTCTCTATCTCGTTGCAGTGGTCCCGGCGTTCATAGCCCGTCTTAGGGAGAGAGGTCGCCTACCGGGCGGGCGGGAGTTTCCGATGACGTGGTGCCGGGCGCGGGGCTGCGCCGACCATTGCGGCGGCCGCCGGAACGGGTTCCGGCGCTCAGCTCGTCGATCAGCTGCCTCCAGCGGTCTGCACTGGCTCCGATCGTGAAGCGCTGGCACCGGTCTCGTGCGGCTCGTCCCATGGCTCGACGTCGACCTGGGTCCACGACAAGGCTCGCCGCAGCCTCGATCAACCCGTCCCTGTCGTCCACCGCGACCACGAAGCCTGACTCGCCATCGGCGACAACGTCGGTCACCCCCGGGACGTTGGTGGCCACGATGGGCAATCCCGACAATCCGGCGTCGATAAGGACACCCGCCATGCCCTCACCCGTCGGCAGGCTGGGAAATACAAGGAGATCCGCCCGCTGCATTTCGGGAGCGCCATCCCGACGGCCCAGCATTTCGACGCCGGCCGCTGCCGCCATTGGTTGGAGCATCTCATACATCGGTCCGTCGCCGACCAAGCGTCCTTGGACGGCCAGGCCCCGCTTGCGCAAGGCGTCAACGACCTCAATGAAGAGATCGGGACGCTTTCCTGTGTTGAGATAACCAACGAACAGCAGCTCGACGTCCTTGCCCGGTTCCCGGACGCCGGTTTCTTGGCCTTCGTCGTCCGGCGATGCTGGGCGGTAAACAGTTGGGTCGCGTCCAGTCCAGAGCACCGTGAGCCGGCGTGCATCCACACCGAGCGTCATCCGATACTGCTCAGAGACGTCTTCCGAGACGGTGGCGACCCGAGCTGCTCGCCAACACAGCAAGCGCCACAGCAGCCGCCGCGGACCTCGGCAGGCGGCTTCGGGCAGAGTGCCGATCGCGTAGTAGACCACCGGCACCGAGGTCGCCACTGCCGCGTACTTGTGGGCATCACCCCCGTAGGCCACTACAAGCGCCGGTTTCCAGTGTCGAAGGGTGCGCCTGAGTTGCATCAGGGCAGCGGGACGGAACCCGGTAGAAGCCATCGCTCCGCCAGCCAGGCCGACTGTGGCGTCCACCGGGACCTCGTCGTCACCTTCGAACATGGAAACGAGGTAGTGCCCGCTGCCAGGACCGCCGAGCTCGTCGACCAGTGCGCGCGCTGACACCTGCGCGCCCCTATGTAAGGCACTGGGAACAAGGTGAATGACACACCCCCGGGACGGCGGCGGGGCCGACGACCCGTCGGCCGTGGTTGGAGGTTGTTGGCGACGGGCGAACATGGCCGACGTATTATTGTCGCTCAACGGGAGCGGGCGCCTCCCCTGGAGGGGTCGGCGAGTCTGGGCTGGAGTCCCGGTCGAGCGGACAGCTCGATGGGCTTTTCTATCCGTTGACCTCCTTCGAAGTCGGAATCTGACGGACCAACTCGGATGAGTGCAGCGAGTTCTCGGGGCTTAAACAAGCACGCCGCGGATTGAGCAGTGCGGTGGGCTGGACGGCTGGAGGGTGCGAGCCCGTGAACAGCTGAAATGTCGGGTACACAACCCGAAGGTCATCGTCTCATCAGATGACTGTGACGCCCCGCCCGCCATACGACATGGCCCTTCTCCGCTTAGCGAGCAGTCGATCAGTGATTGATAAAGGCCACGGTCCTACCGGAGCCTTGCATCGCCGGCCTCAATGATGTTCCTGTCCCTCCCTGCAGTTCCTGCCTGCCATCCCAATGGCCGACGCAGAGACGGCGAAGGTGAGCCTGAATTTGGCATGTCGGTCCGGGCGCTCCGGTGGCGAAAGTCTCCGCTACCGGAGCGCCGCGGACGTCAGGACGTGGATTCCAGGCTCTTCGGAGGGACCGACGTGGGCCCGGTGTATTTCTTGATCGGGCCTGATCCGGGGTTCGTGACCTCCACGGGGCTCACTGCGACTCCACCGATCCAGCTTCCTGTGGGCGTCACAGCAGGCGGGGCCGAACTCTCGAGCTTGACGACCTCCTCACCCTCGAACCCAAAGTGCACGGAGCTCGAGTACGAGAGAGGTACGAATCCGGGGGTCACGAAGTTCTTGCCGTCACTGCCGATGGCGTTCAGCAAGCCCTGACGGGTCAGGTTTTTCCCCGCCTTTTCCAATGCCTGGACGAACGTGTAGGCCAGTGCAACTCCGTACTGGGTATTTCCGTCGAGCCCGGACTTGGCATAGAGCGAGGGCGCGTACTTCTCGAGGAGCTTCTTCTCGGTCTGCACCCACGGGTTGGACGTATCTGACTCAGGAGCGAAGTAGGCGGTTGTGATAACGCCGTTCAGCAGTCCGGCGGCAGCCGTTGCCTGAGCCGCGGTGCCCCCACCCTTCTGGGTGAACGATGAGAGCAGCGGGCCGACGGTCGGGGCGTCGGCGCCGACGTTGTCGACCACGTACTGGGGTGAGTAGCCGATGGCCACAGCGGGGAGCATCGCCAGGGCGGTGGCGGCCGGGATAGTCGCCAGCACGACGACCTGGGCGCCGGCTGCCTTCAGCGCCGCCATCTGGTTCGAGAGTGGGCCTGCCAGGGTTGCTGCGTCGTAGGTCTGCTGGGAGACCACCGAGGACGACGGGATCTCCATGTCCAGCCCCTTGACCACGTCCTGACCGAACTCATCGTCCTGGTACAGGTAACCGATCTTCTTGCCCGCGAAGTTGGCCTTGATATATGCGCCAAGGATCTTTCCATCGACGGTGTACGGGGGCTGCCAGCCCAAACTGTAGGGGAACTTGGGATTGCTCCAGCAGTTGCACCCGGACTCAATAAAGAGTTGCGGAATCTTCTGCGCGTTGAGGAAGCCCTGCACGGCGGACTGGGTTGGTGTCCCAAGAGACCCCACATCGGCGAATATGTTGTCCTGTAATACCAGCTGGCGCGTGAGGGTCGCTGTGTTTGCTGGGTTGTAGCCGTCGTCGAGGTACTTGTATTGGATTTTGCGCCCGAAGACGCCGCCGTGCGCGTTGACATAGTCGAAGACGGCATTCATGGCTGGGGCGATTTCGTCATAGCCTGGTGCGGCAGGCCCGGTGAGCGGAACCGTCGCGCCGATGGTGATTGTCGACGACGTCACCCCCGGCGTGCTCTCCGCCCCCGCCGTGGCCGGCAGCAGTATCGCCCCCAGCGTCAGTCCTAGGAAACCGGCTACCAGGGTGCGAGCCCACATCGCACTCTTGAATGGCCTTCTCATTCGTTGTCGCATCGTTCCTCCCTTTGTTGGATGTCGCATTGCTCTAGTCGGCTGTCGAAACCGGAACCGGTGCGCCGCGCCCACCCGGGCCCGGATGCGGCCTGTGTCCCCACGCCCAGCGCAGGCCTCCCTGTATCCCGTTGGGTGCCGCGATCATCGCCACGATCAGCACAACGCCGAAGATGATCGTGGCGAGGTAAGCGCTCGCCCCACTGCCCAGATTGAAGTCCGAGGACACCGAGGTCGACCACTCCGGTAGGTAGACCAGCAGGATCCCGCCCCAGACCATGCCGATCAACGTCCCCGTTCCGCCGAGAACCATGGCCGCCAGCAATTGGATTGACAGTGTGAGTGGGAACTCACCGGTGTTCACCACGCCGGTCGACAAGGCCAGGAGCGCCCCGCCGAGCCCGGCACATCCGGCGCTGATGGAAAAAGCCACCACTTTGGTGCGTGCGACATGGACCCCCGCCAATGAAGCTGCTATCTCGTCATCGCGCACGGCCCTGAATGCGCGGCCGTAGCGGCTCCACAACAAGTTGGCCAGCAGGACCATGACGAGCAGAGCTCCGACGATTTGTATCTCCGCGAGCCACTCCTCTGCGCTGAGTGATCCGGGCGCCGTAGGGACCGTGGTCGTTAAACCCTGGTCGCCTCCGAACGTGGCGGGCCACTTGTCGGCGACGGACGGCACCGCCAGAGCGAAGAGGAGCGTCATGCCCGCGAGGTACGGGCCTTTGAGACGGGTGGCAGGCAACCCGATGACGACTCCGGCCGCGGCGGCCACCCCAGCAGCGGCGGTCAATTCGAGGATGAAATTTGTTTGGGTATGGTTCATCAGCAGCGCCATCGTGTAGGCGCCCACGGCCATGAACGCACCGTGGCCCAGCGAGATCTGACCGTTGATGCCGGTGAGCAGGCTCAGCCCGACCAGCGCCACGACGTAGGCGGCGATCTCCCCGACTTGGTACTGGTTGTAGGAGCTGAGCCGCGCGACCACGACGTAGAGAACAACCCCGGCAACTAGCGCACAGAAAAGGTGGCGTACCAAGGGCTGTCGAGGCAGGTGCCGTGCCTGCGCAACGATGGTGGAGTACATGTCAAACCCTTCTGGCCGGCGGACGAGCGAAGATGCCTTCCGGACGTGCCATGAGAGCGAGCATCAGAAGCGCGAGGGCGCCGAGAGGTTCGAGCCCAGAACCCAGGTAGCCGCCGACGTACGAGATGCACAGACCAGTGATGAGCCCGCCGACCAAGGCGCCCACTGGGCTCTCCAGGCCCCCGATCACCGCAGCAGTGAAGCCGTAGACGAGGACGAGATCCATGTAGTAAGGGCCGAACGAGCTCGTGGGTGCGACGAGGAGGCCGGCTAGTGATCCAGCGATCCCGGCCAGCCCCCATCCGAGAGTAAGGAGAATGCCCACTCTTACCCCAAGGAGCCGGGCGATCTCGCGCGAGAAGGCTGTCGCGCGCATCCGAAGCCCGAGGGCCGTATATCGGAAGAGCACCAGGGTGCCCGCCATCAGAGCGAGGACCGCGATGAGAATGAACACGTCGAAGTGCGAGAACGCGATGATTGTGCCGTCGACCCTGAGTCCGCTCTGCGAAAAGGCAGCAGGGAAGCCGCGGCTGGCATTGCCATAGATCGCTCCGGCCAGGCCCTCGAAGACGACCAGCAGTCCGATGGTCACAATGACGGGGTTTAGCTCTGACCTTCCGTGCAGAGGGCGGATGAGGATGCGCTCACATGCAGCACCGATGGCGAAACCGATGACCAGCACGAGTACGAACGCCCACCAGTACCCCACGCCCCGGGACAACAAGCTGAAGGCGATGAACGTCGTCAACATGCCGGCCGCGCCTTGCGCGAAGTTGATGATCTTCGTGGCTCTATAGATGAGGACCAAGGCCAGTCCGAGGGTTGCGTAGATCATCCCGTTGGCGATGCCGTCCAGCGTGTAGTTGAAGAAGAGACTCACGGCATCAGAACCCGAGATAGTGGTGACGTAGTGCCTCGTCGGCGGCCACAGTGGCGGCGTCGTTCGAGACGACGACTTGGCCGAGGCTGAGGATGACGGCATGGTGCGACACTGAGAGGGCGCTGCGCGCGTTCTGCTCGACCAGAACCACAGTGAGGTCGGTACCCTCGGTCTGGTCTCGTATCAAGGCCATCAATTGTGCGGTCACCAGCGGGGCCAACCCCAGGCTCGGTTCGTCGAGAAGGAGAAGCCGGGGGCGTGAGATGAGAGCTCGGCCGAGCACAAGCATCTGTCGCTCGCCGCCAGAAAGCGTGGAGGCGTGTCGCTTGCGGAAGTTCCGCAGACGCGGGAAGAGGTCGAGGGTCTTCGTGACAGCCTCCTGACGCTGGTGTCCGCGCAGAGACCACAGGGTCGCCAGGCGTAGGTTCTCCTCGACCGTCAGCTCCTCGATCACCCCGCGGCCTTCTGGTACATGGGAGACGCCCATCCGGGCGATGGATTCGACGGTACGCCCGAGAAGCGGATCTCCGTCGAAGTTCACCGAACCTTCGCGGGGCTTCACCAGGCCTGAGATAGTGCGCAGCAGGGTGGTCTTGCCTGCACCGTTCGCCCCGAGCACAGCAGTGACCGCTCCCGGTTCGGCGTCGAAGGAGACCGAGCGAAGTGCCTGCACAGCACCGAAGGACACGCTGAGGTCCCGAACCTCAAGCACCGTCCCACTCCAGGTGTCCAGCCGAGGCTCGGTCGCGCACCTCGTCTCCCAGATAGGCGCTGACCACGGCGGTGTCAGCTCGGATCGCTTCAGGTGAGCCGCTGGCTATGACTTCTCCGAAGTTGAGCACGACGATTCGGTCACACACCGACATGACCAGATCCATGTGGTGCTCGACAAGGAGGACGGACATGCGATCGGTCAGGCTGCGGATCCTCGAGCCGAGTGCCTCCATCTCGCTCTCCGAGAGTCCGCTGGCGGGCTCGTCCAGCAGCAGGAGGCGTGGTTCCGCCATGAGGGCACGGCACAGTGCCGCACGCTTCTGTATGGCGTAGGGCAGCGCGGCAGGAAGTCGGCGGGCGTAGTCGGCCGCCCCCAGCTCGTCCAGGACCTCCATGGCTCTGGCCGCCACCCGGCGTTCCTCTCGGCTCGACCGCCACAGACCGAGGAAGGATGATGTCAGGTCGCTGCGGAGCCCGGGTTCGGCGCCGAGCATCACGTTCTCGTGCACGGTCAGCCCGGCGCACAACCCGATGCCCTGGACGGTGCGGGCGATTCCGAGCCTCGCAAGGTCGTGGGGATGGTGCCGACGCAGGACCGTGCCGTCATAACTGATCCTGCCAGAGCTCGGATGAACGAAGCCGCAGATTACGTTGAACAGTGTCGTCTTGCCCGCGCCGTTCGGGCCGATGACGCCGACGATCTCGCCGCTGCTGACGGACATCGACACCTCGGCGAGGGCTAGCAGTCCACCGAAGCCGACGCTGACCTCATCGACCGCGAGGAGCGGCACGTCGTCCTCTTGAGCGTGCCCGTGTTCTCGCAGCGTTGTCCAGGGCTCGAGGATCGGGCCCACCGGAGGTCCTACCCGGGGCGGGAGGCGGTGTGGATTCGCGTTGGGCGCGCCCCACGAGTAGTCATGCGTACCAGCCCCCCGGCATGGTGCGAAATGTTACAACCATCGAAATGTGATTGCCCGGTTGTCGCCATGGGGTCAGCCGCGGCTCCGTATCGGGTCTGGCCGACCGACGGTCTCGTCGCAACGGGGAACGCGGGCGCTCGCGGAGAGACCACGACGTTCCGCTGCACCGGGGAGCGGGCAAAACGTCGTGGTTCGCGCTCAAGATGGTTCGTCTATGCCGAGGTGTCGGCTGGGAGCTCAATCGGGTAGGGCTCGCTGAAATCGGCGGAGCGGCTCACGTCGCTCCATCTGCGGTCCTCGGCGAGGAGTTGCTCGTCGAGACGAATTGACCCTTCCACGGCGTTGACCCCAAGGGGCAGGTGGTCGGGGATATTGCGGCGTTTTGCGACCTGAACGAGGATCGCTGCGGCGCGTGCCGGGTCGCCTGCAGGCCCGTCGGTGCTTTGCCGGACACGGCTGTTCATGGCGCCGACCGTCGGGGCGTAGGCCTCGGGGATGTCGTGGACGGTCATGGAGGAGCCGGCCCAGTCGGTCCGAAAGCCGCTTGGTTCGACGACCAACACCTTGACGCCGAACGGTGCGGTTTCGGCTCTCAACACCCGGCTGAAGCCGTCGATCGCAAACTTGGCGGCCTGGTAGGACGCGATCCCCGGCGAGCCGCCAACGCGCCCGCCCACAGAGGAGATCTGCATTACAAGGCCATTCCGTTGCTCTCGAAGCACCGGGATCGCCGCCTTGGAGACGTGGTAGACGCCCCAGAAGTTGGTCTCGAACTGGGCGCGGAAGTCATCGTCGTCGGCGGTCTCGATGGGTCCGACGTTGGCGTAGCCGGCGTTGTTGACGATGACGTCCAGGCGGCCCCAGCGCTGCTGGGCATCTGCGATCGCTGAGCGGGCCGCTTGGGCGTCGGTGACATCCAGGCCGATCGTGTGGATGCGTCCGCCGTATTCTGCGCGGAGGTCGTCGAGCTGCGCCGGCTGCCGGGCGGTCGCAGCGACCAGATCGCCGGCATCGAGGGCGGCCCGGACCAGGGCACGCCCCAGGCCTCGTGAGGAGCCGGTGATGAACCAGATTTGTTCCATGTCTCCTAGTACAACACCGTTGTCTTATTAATGCAACCCCGTTGTGTTAATATCGCCAGGTGCAGGAGTCCGGGTTCCAGCGGGCGCGCAGCACCGCAGCGAAGCAACTGCGAGAAACGGCAATCCTCGATGCGGCACGCCGACTTGGTGGCGAACGGGGAATCCGTCAGGTCACCCTGACCGAGATCGCTGAGGCGGTGGGCATGCACAAGTCGGCGCTCCTGCGCTACTTCGAGACGCGGGAGGAGATCTTTCTCCGTCTGACGGCGGAGGCATGGCAGGAGTGGTCCGAAGCACTGCAGGCCGAACTGGGGATGCTCACCAACCCCACTCCGTTCGTCGTGGCGGCCGTGTTCGCCCGAACCCTCGCGGCCCGGGCCACCTTCTGCGACCTTCTTGCGCAGGCCCCGCTCAATCTCGAACGAAACGTCTCCGTCGAGGCGGTGCGTGCTTTCAAGCTGGTCATCCACACCGAGCTGGACGCGATCGCCCTCATTGTCCGAAGACTGCTGCCCAGCTTCAGCGAGCGCGATGCCGTCGACCTCATCGCAGCGGCCACCTCACTGTCGGGCGCGTTCTGGCAGATGGCTACGCCAAGTCCTGAGATCGCCGCCCTCTATCGAAGCGATCCTCGCCTCTCCCACGCCGTTGTCGAAGTCGAAGCGCGTGTCGAACGGCTGCTGACGGCCCTCATCCGGGGTTTGTTGGATCCAACTTCAAGCCACCCTGACCGGCCACTCTTGACTGGACCGGGGATCGAATAGCGGGCCCGAGCTCATGGGTGTGCCGTCTGTTAGCTCCTCAACTTCTGGTCCTCGCGGAGTTCTTGCCCGCTCAACACGATGTCCTGATAGGCCGCCCCTACTAGGACATCGTCCCGCTCGCCGAAATCTGCGATCTTCCCGTTACTCAGGACAAGGAGCAGATCGCACTGCGCCGTGGTCTCGATGCGATGCGAGATGATCACGACCGTCACGTGCTCCCTGAGTTCGGAGAGGGTCCGGCGGATGAGCTTCTCGGTGCGTCCGTCCACCGCGCTTGTCGGCTCGTCCAGGACGATGAGCTTCGGGGAGCCGATCAGCGCACGCGCGATGGCGAGGCGCTGCTTCTGTCCACCCGACAGGGCGCCGCCGCCCTCACCGACGGGAGTCTCGTAACCGGCGGGCATCCTGGCGACGTCCTCGTGCAGGTGGGCAGATGTCGCGGCGTCGATGACCTGCTGATCATCAAATTCCCGGAAGAACTTGATGTTGTCCATAATCGAGCCTTGCAGGAGCACTGGTTCCTGGGGCACGAGCGCCACCGTGTTGTGCGCATCGCTCTTGGAGATCGCTGCAGCATCCGCGCCGCCAATCGTGGTCCGACCGCTCGTAGGTTCACGTAGGCCCAAGAGGAGCTGGCTGATGGTGGTCTTGCCGCTGCCCGACGGACCGAGCATACCGACGATCTTCCCCTCCGGAATGTGCATGGTGATCCCGCTGAGGGCGAGCGTCACCCCGTCGTAGGAGTACTCCACTGCATCGAAGTCCACCTCGAAGGACTCGGGCATGGACCCTCCGGGCTTGACTCGAGCGGCTTCGAAGCTGCGAAGGTCGCTCATGAGGTCCTCCAGCATCCCCTGAGAGCCCCGAAGGTTCTGGATCGAGTTCTGGACTGCCGCTCCGTAGGTGATGGATCGCATCACGAGGATGAGGACGAATCCGTTTTTGGCGAACGTTGCGTGTCCGGAACCCACGAGGACGATAGCGACGACGATTCCGAGTGCGAAGCACTGGTAGAGGGTGGGCGCGATGCTGCCGGTAATGGCGGCCCTGCGGTACACGCGACCGGTGTTTCGGACCGTCCGGCGGAGCATGCCCATGATCCGGCTCTCCACACCGAACAACCGGAAGTCCCGGGCCAAACGGGTGTACTCGGTCACCTGTGTGGCCATGGCCCTCGTGACCGTGGAGAGCTCCCGATTCAGACGCCTGGTACGGGCGTTGAGTGGCCGAAGCACCTGTAGCAGCAAAAAGCCGATGCCGATGACGGCAATCGCCGCAGCCGGATCGACTGCCAGGGCGACCCCCAAGAGCCCGGCAGTCATCAGGAGCGCCTGCAGTCCGCCCGTCAGGCTCCCGACGACACTGGCGGTGGCTGAGGCGTTCTGAATAAGAAGGTGTTGGAGATGCCCGATGCGCTGGGCCGATTGAAGGGACCAGTTGGACCGGAAGAAGCCCGCCGACGAGACGTGTACGGGTCGTCGTCAACGCCTGTTCCGAGAGAGACGTGCTGATAAAGGTGCTCATCACGCTCGCAATGAAGAAGAGCGGAAATGCGACGCACATGACGACGAGTGCGCTTTTCGGTGTGAGGCTGGGGCCGAGCCCGTGGAACGAGTGCTTGCCCTCGACGTCGGCCAAAGCGACTTCTGAGATGACCAAGAGGAGGATTGCTTGGCTCAAAGCGCCGACAATTGAGACGAAACTGAACGCGACCATCTTCAGACGCAGGGAGCGGAGGCCGAGCGTTCGAAAGACCGAGAGCACCGAGACCTTCGGTGCGTTCCCGGTGCTCGGTGTCCGGGTCCTGGAGAAAGGCTTCTTCACTGGTCCCGTTTCGGCGGCTGGGGACGCTCCTGTGCGAGCATCGCGGAACCAAATTATAGCCCATGGTGGCGGGGAGTTGGCCCGGGGGCTAGCGCAGTTCCTTGCCGTCTCGGGGCTGCGAATGGGCAGTTATATGCGCGATCTTTGCACCCTCGATCACCGAATCCAACAAGCGCTCGGTACTGAAACGGCGTCGACCCTCGCCGTCCGCATTCTCGACCGCGTCACACAAAGTTTCCCTGAGCCAGAGAGGAATCACCTCTATGGGGACCCTGACGACGGAACGCCGACATTGGATGGTACGGGCTTGGGCGACCTGTCGAGACGTGCTCTGTGGGCTCCGCCCGAGGTCGGAGTTGGCAGATCCATGCGGACCAACCGGCGGTCCAGGGCCGATCCAGGTGGACCATTCTGCCGGCAGGGGCAGCACGACGCGTCCTGTAGCTCTACCCCAACCGTGTCAATACGTTGCGGGTGATCTGTTCGATCTGCGAGTCACGCCCAGCCAGCCCATGAGCCCAGTCGGTCGATCCCGAAGTGACGACGGTTCCGCCCGCGGTGTTCGTGTACGCACCGAGCACAGCGTGGCCGTGACGGATGCGCTCCATCGCTTCGGGCTCCCGTGTCCCGAACACGCGTGACGCGATGTACTCCAACTCGCTTGGCTCGCCAGCCTTCGGCGGACGAGGTGCAGTCTCGCGCGTGAAGTGTTGCGTCGGGCACGTGCCGAGAATCTCGAAGGTCGGTGGGGTGCCATCCTCGCTGGTCGGGTAGGGCAGCCCGTCGCGATAGGTGAACACGCAACCGTCGCATTCGTAGCCGACTACGGTCGCCCCAGCGCCGAGTATGTCGCCGTAGCCGAGCCCCGTGCCCTCGAACATCCAGTGACCGGCGCGATGCACGGTGTAACCACCCAGACCAGCGGTCACGTTACGACCGATACGGTGATAGCCACCGCGGGTGAAGGAGACGCCGGTCATATGGTTCTCGGGACGAGCGACGACCACGTCGGACCAAAACGTGGTCAGTTCTGCTTCGCGGTTTGTTCCCATCAACGGGTCGTTCTTGAAGGCTCCCTTGTACCCGACCATCACATCGTGATCGCTACCCTCGATGCGTACTTGCCACAGGGATGTGTTCCCCGAGAAGAACGCCGCGTTGCCGCCAGCGGAGATAAATGCCTCGACAGAGTCGCGCATCCCCCGAGACCAGTACTCGTCGTGCCCGACGGAGAGATACAGGCTCGCGCCGTCCAAAACCTCGGGGTGTTCCTCCAGATCGGCGTTCGTGCACACGCTGATCTCGAACCCCTGGCCTTCAGCCCATTCGATGAACGGCAGCTCCCAGTCGGGCCAGCCCGCGGACCCCGCATAGCCGGACAGATGGTTGATTTGGACATAGCCGACATGCGCCGCATTCTGCGGATCAGGCGCCCCCGTCCCCGTGACGCGGCGCCCCTTCCCAGGCGGCTTGTAGAGATAGCCCGCCGACATCGGCCGGCGCATCGCAACGTGCGTCCCGCCGGTATACAGGTTCGGTCCTCCAAAGTCGTTGTATGCGTGCCACGTATTGGTTGAGAGCGCCATGACGATGCGCGCGCCAGAAGGTGGTCGGACGACGAAGAAGGCGTAATCGCGCCGTATCTTCTCCCCAACGTCGATCTCCATGACGACCTCGTAGTACCCCGATCGCCACGCAGGGTCTATGTCCAAGGTCAAAGCGATGGGCCAGCCGCAACCCTTCGAGGCAGCATCCTTTGGGGTCTCGTGTTCGCCGGCGGCAACCTGATGAGCACTGAACACGACATTGCGTCGCGCTCCGACCCTCACCACTTGGACTCGTACGGGCCGCCCACCTGATGAGGACATGTGCAGTCCGACTTGACCACCGGCGCTCACCGATTGCGGCCAGCAGTATCCGGTGACGACCTCGCGCTTCATCTCCCGAGACTAACTCTGCCGATCGATTGTTCCCACCCGTTTGCTGAGGCGTATTCGCGATTGCGACCGCTCGGGACACACACTGTCCGAAAGTTGTCGGCATTGAACCGATGCCGAATACAGGTCTGCCTGGTTGACATGCCATGCCGGGCCTGAGCGCCGCGACGCCTTCTGGGTCGAATCCAAGCGGATCTTTAGTGTTCATCGCTGTGTTTATTGCGTCCGGGAAAATGCCCGTCGCAGCTATGGCGAGGCGATCCGCGCTACGGGTCGCCCTCCCTGGTCGAACGTGAGGTGTCAAGGCTGGTTGAGCCTTTCCACGACTCGTGCAACCGGAAATGTCGTTCCAGACTCTTGTCACGGCTCGGTTGACTGTAGGAGCTGTGATTCAGGTAAAATGCAGAGAACGACAGCACTCGACGAGATCAGGAGGTGAGCCACATGCGGTTCGAACTCATACGAACGGAACCCCCAAGTACTTGGCCTCCTCCGATGCCCATCCGTCAGAGGTAGCCGCTTCGTCGCGTAAGGGAAAATCCTGCGCAGCTCTGAATTCCGGCGATCTCTTCGTCCGGCGCGGAGGACGCATCTCCTTGCTTTGCTGAACACTGTGGTCTCCGAGTTCTGACTCGGGGTTTCTGCTGGTCAGCACTCCTCAGGGCACAGCGACACGGCGCTCATGGAGCTCCTGCCGGCCGTCTTCTTCAACCCGAAGGGATTTGACATGTCTCGTTTCATCACCGTTTTGACCCCGCGCGCCCGAAAGCCGATTGACCGCCATGGGCCCGCAATCCTTGCGCGCACCGCGCCGCCGGTCGGACGCGCGCTCTTCGAGCTGCAGGGGAGGTGTCGGCGATGACGATCGACACTTTCGACTCCGGCGCCGTTCTCGATCCCGAGCACGTCGGCGACATCCGCGGCGCGCTGGGCACAATTGCCCGGGGCGACGTTGCGGCGCGTCCGCGCCTGTCCAACAAGCTCAAGACGCTGCTGGCCATCGTCGGCCCCGGGCTGATTGTCATGGTCGGCGACAACGACGCTGGTGCGTTCGGGACCTATACCCAGGCCGGGCAGAACTACGGCACACGCCTGTTGTGGACGCTGCTGCTCTTGGTCCCCGTGCTGTATGTGAACCAGGAGATGGTGCTACGTCTGGGTGCGGTCACGGGTGTCGGGCACGCACGACTCATTTTCGAGCGCTTCGGCCGCTTCTGGGGGGCGTTCAGCGTCATCGACTTGTTCATCTTGAACGCGCTGACGATTGTGACCGAGTTTATCGGGGTCACCTTTGCCGTCGGATACCTGGGCCTGCCCAAAATTCCTTCAGTGATCTTGGCAGGGGTGGTCGTCGTGGCGGCGGCGAGCACCGGGAGCTTCCGGCGCTTTGAGCGCATCTGTTTTGTGCTCGTCGCCGGTTCGCTGTTACTCATTCCTATCTACGTCATGGTCCACCCGCCCGTGGGTCAGATGGCGCACAACTTCGTGGTCCCGGGGCTGCCCCACGACCAACTGTCCACGGTCATGTTGTTGGTCATCGCCATCGTTGGAACCACAGTCGCCCCGTGGCAGCTGTTCTTCCAGCAGTCCTACATCATCGACAAGCGGATCACGCCGAGGTTCATGAAGTACGAGCGAGCCGATCTCTGTATTGGGATCGTCATCGTGGTTGTCGGCGCAGCGGCGATGTTCGGGTTCTCCGACGCGATCTTTGCCGGGCGGTCGGGCTTCGGCCATTTCACCGACGCGGCAGGAGTGGCCCAGGGTCTGGGCGCCTATGCGTCACATGTCGCTGGTGATCTGTTCGCCATTGCGCTCCTCGATGCAAGCATCATCGGTGCGGCGGCAGTCGGCCTAGCTACGGCTTATGCCAGTGCGGATGTGCTCGGGGTGAAGCACTCACTTCACCGCCCGGTGCGCCAAGCCAAGGGCTTTTATGCTTGTTACGGCGGACTCATGGGCGTGGCAGCCGCGCTCGTGCTCATCCCCGGCATCCCGCTGGGGCTACTGACCGAGGGGGTGCAGACCCTCGCTGGGGTTCTGCTTCCAAGCGCGACGGTGTTCCTGCTGCTCCTCTGCAACGACAAGGATGTACTTGGGCCCTGGGCCAACTCGAAGAGACTCAACGTCTTCACCTCTGGGGTCATCTGGGTCCTTGTGCTGCTCTCCATCATCTTGACCGCAAGCGTGCTCTTCCCTGACATCACCAGCGTCCAGATCGTTTGCATCCTCGTCGGCGGCGCCGCGGTGGGTGCCGCTACGGGTCTCGTGGTGCTGGCGCGCGCAGGGCGCGTGAAGGCGTCTGAGCTGACGGTGCCCGTCGAGTGGCTGGACCGTCAGACCTGGCGCATGCCGGCAATCGAGCGTCTGTCGCGTCCGGTGCTCTCGAGTCAACGCAAGATCGGTCTGGTCATTTTGAGGGGTTACCTTCTGATCGCCTTCTCACTGGTCGTCGTGAAGATCGTCGAAGTAGCGCTGAAGTAGGCGGTAGCGATCTGGCCTCGAGTCCGGTAGCCGAGCGGGATGCAGCGACGATCTGCTCCCGCTCGGCGGTTTCGCAGCGTCTCGGAGCGACCCTCTAGCGGCATGGGGTCAGATCCCGAGGGACCGCTACTTGGCGATCTCCCAAATGTAACCATTTGGATCGATGAAACTGGCCGTGCGAACGCCCCAGGGCCGATCCATCGGACCGTTGAGCAGCACGACATCTCTGGCGACCAGCTCGGCGCACAGTGCGTCGACGTCGTCAACCGCGATGGTGAATTGCACCCGCGATCCTGCCGATGTTGGGGCTGAAGCTGCAGGCGAGATCAGTTCGGGGACTGCAGACTCAACGAGGAGGTTGACGAGGACATCGCCGAACTTGAAGACAGCCGAATCCGGATCTTCGAAAGAGACAGGGAGGCCGAAGACCTGTTCATAGAAGGTCTTCGCCGCGTCGAGATCGTCGACGAACAACGTGATGGCGGAAATGCTCGGCCATGGGCTCATACGGTCACCTCGAAGTATCTGATGTGGCGTCTTGTGCCGACAAGAGGGTGTGGGCCGACTTCGGACCCACCCGAAAGGCGAGGATCGAAGGTGTCGCTACTGACGAGAGACTTCGGCTGACTCGAGGAGGCTGTCAGACCGCCCATCCGCCAAGCGCGACCACTGTGAGCTCGGCCGACCGTCAGTTCGGAACTGATCGCCGTTTGTCGCAAACGGTTGGGGCCAGCCTGCCGGTGAGTCCTCCCACGTCTCCTGCCTGCCGTACGGAGTGCAGTCGAGGAGCCCGTACGCCGGCGCCATCTTTTCCGCACCGCGGCCCGAGGTCCAGTACGTCTCAAAAACTCGATCGCCATCTCGCAGGTAGCACACCTGCATGCCGAACCAGCGACCGGCGAGGAGTTGCTCGGCAGAGTCTTGCGCCGAGTACCACGGCACATCCCAGCCCATGAAGTCTCGATAGCGAGCGCTCTCGTCATAAGGTCCTTCGCAGAAAGTCGCGTACGTCACATCGCGTGAGTGCAGGTATGTCAGCTCGCGGACCTGTCCATTGAAGAAGGTGCACCCCTCACATTGCTGCTCTGCCGGCAGGCCGGCGTGCCACATGTGGAAGTACACGTAGAGCTGGCAACGGCCCTCGAATACATCGACGAGCGCGACCGGACCGTCACGGCCGACGAGGGTGACAGTCGGATCGACCTCGACCATCGGGAGTCGGCGGCGGGCTGCGGCGATTGCGTCCCCTTCTCGCGTGAGCGCCTTCTCACGGACCCGGAGCTCGTCCACCTGGGCTTGCCAGCTCGTCCGGTCTGCGAGGGCCGGAAGAGCGGGTGCTCCATTGCCCCGTCCTGTCTGCTGTGATCGGCTCATGGTGGTCACGTTAAAAGATCGGGGACTCTTGTTTCAAGAGTACAAGATCTGTTAAACAGACCGAATGCCCATTCGAAGGAGCTACGCCGATCACGGCGACGCTTGCGCGGCGGCCCACGCTCTCGACCTCGTGGGAGACCGTTGGTCCATAATCGTGATTCGCGAGTTGATGCTCGGACCCAAGCGCTTTGGCGAGCTTCTGGCGGATGCGCACGGAGCCACGGCGTCGGTGGTGGCCCTACGGCTTCGTGAGCTCGAGCAGGCGGGGATTGTGGAGCAGTCGGAGCTGCCGCCACCGTCTCGGGTGAGGGTGTATCAGCTGACGGGGTGGGGTCGAGAGTTCGAGCCAATTCTGCAGTCGCTTGGCCGATGGGCTCAACGTTCGCCTTCCCTGTCGAGCGGCGGAACCCTGACCCCGGACGCCTCGATACTGGCGATGCGAACGATGGCGGGCGGTCCGCCTCCACCAGCGCCGTTGAGCTTCGATCTGGGCCTCCACGATGGCCGTGGGGTGAAACCAATCCAATCATGGTTCCACATTTCATGGGGACCGAGCCCGCTTCAGGCCCAAAAATGCGTGGACCACACCGACTCGAGTGACGCGATCGCGTGCGACTCCGCAATCTGGACCGACTCGCTGTTCGGCGACGATGAACCGGGTCGCCTCCTCGACTCAGACTCTGTCATCGCACGAGGTGACGGTCGTCGCATCGCCACGAAGTTCTTAACGCGATTCCGCACATTCAGTGGCGCTGCGGTCGCCATGTAGCGAAGCCGACGGCCAGTAGGTGAGTAGGACATTGCCGGAGTTGAATTGCCTGGCGTGGGTCAATCTGAGAGCGACGCGATCCGTCAGATCCTCGAAGAGGGAGTGGCCCCGGCCGATGGCGATTGGGCAAACCATGATCCGCAGTTCGTCGAGAACGCCTGCGGCGACGAAGTGGGCGGTGAGGTGGGCGCTGCCGAGGACGAGCAATTCCCCACCGGTGTCGGTCTTCGCCATCTCTATCTGCTCGACAGCTTCGCCCGAGACGACAGTGGTATTGCGCCAGCTTGCGTGTTCGAGTGTGGTGGAGAAGACGAGCTTTGGTTTGGTGTTCATCCGCGACGTGATGCCGGGTTCGTTGGCCCTGGCCTGATCCGTCGGCCAGTAAGCCGCCATGTGTTCGTAGGTGGCTCGGCCAAATCCAAGGGTTTGCGCCTCGTCGAGCTGGCGAATCGCAAAGTCGTTGAACTCCTCGTCCACGATCGGCCAGTCGAATTCACCGTTGAGGCCTTCATGGAAGCCGTCGAGGCTGGTGATGATGAATGAAGCCAAGGTTTTCATCGACTGTTCCTCCTCATAAGCAGCCCAGCGAAATCGTCGTTCACTGAGACGTGGTGGTCAGAACTGCTTCCTCACGCTGCACCTGAGCGCAAGATGGCGGCTAACGAATCCAAGAGGGAACGGGTTCCTTCTTCTCTTTGGGCCACCGTGTCGTGGCCGTCGAGGAACACCCCTTGTTCCGTGAGGACGAGATGCGTCAATGCCTCTTGACTACGGAACTGGACTGTGCCGACAGACACGGAGATCCGAGCGTCATCGGCGTACATTTCGTACGTGTAGACAATCCGCTGTTGGGGAACGATGTCGCGGAACTCTGACTCGTACGTATAAACCGGCCCGCCCGGAGGCCCTCCTCGGTTTACCTCAAGGCCTCCGACCCGGAAGTCGAGTTCGTAACCAGCCCCCAATGCGTCAGCGGACCCGGCGAACCAGCGGGCCTTGATCCTGGGATCCGCCCATGCCCCGAAGACCTGACCGATTGAGGAGTCGTAAGTCCGCTCGATGACGAATGTGTCATGGGAAACGGTGGACGGGGTCATGGAGTCTCCTCACTGGTGGCTGCTTCGTTCAGAACGTCGCCAAGCAGGTCCAGGCGGGCTTCCCAGCCGCGGCGTCGGTCTGATATCCACTGTTCGGCGGCCGTCATTGCCGCACGTTCGATCCGGCACACACGTGTCCTCCCGACCTTCTCGGTCTTCACGACACCGCACGCTTCGAGGACTTGGACGTGCTGGACGACAGCGGCAAGGGACATGGCGAGGGGTTTTGCCAGCTCGCTGACGGATGCGGGTCCTAACGTGAGCCGTTCCACCATGGTGCGCCTGCTCCGGTCGGCCAGCGCCTGAAATGTTCGATCCAGGTCGATCGTTTGCTCAAGCATATGCTTGAGTATAAGCCCAGCGACCGAATACAGTCAACGATCTTCTTAAGTGTTCGTGGTTGCGTCCGATCGTGCATCCGCCGCAGTCCCATCAGCATTCTCGGCGTTGACGGTTGAGCACCGTGTTGACATGCCTTTGCATGATCAACTTGGAAGTACGCGCCGCTCGGTTCTGCGGCCGTGTCGGAGGGCTGGGACGGGGCCGCTCGGGAGTTGGCGTCGAGGTGACCCAACGTGGCCGATGCACTCGGCGTCGTGGGGATTTTGTGAGAAAAGTAGTGACGTGCCGCGTGTCTCAGCCAAGTGGCGAGGCGTGAGCGGCCCGCTGGCAGAGGGGAGACGAGTTTGCAGATTGTCCTCTGACGATCGAGCAAGCGGTCTGCGTCGAACCCTCCAGCTGGAAGATCGTTCCGCGTCTTGGATCCCGCTTCTCGAGCTGCCCGTGCTTTCGTCAGGCGCATGCCATCGACCGTGCCCGTAGTGTGACGGGTGTGAGGCTCTTGCTCGTTGCGTATCCGGGTGCTGGGAAGGGTACGCAGGCGACAAAACTCGCTGATCGCTACCACATTGTCCACCTGTCGAGCGGGGCGTTGCTACGTGCAGAGGTCAACAACGGCTCGAGGATAGGGATGGTTGCGGCCGACTACTTGAGGCGCGGTGATCTCGTACCGGACGAATTGGTCTTCGAGATGTTGGTGACGCCGGTTCTCGAGGCGGCCCGTCAAGGTGGCTACGTCTTAGATGGATTCCCGAGGACACTCCGTCAGGCAGAGGAGGCATACTCCGTGGCGCAAGAAATCGAGGGCATTGAGCTCCAAGCCGTCATCTACCTCAGGGTCGGTCAGAACGAGCTGCATGCGCGACTGCGAGCACGCGCAAATCAAGAAGGACGTAGCGATGACGAGGATGTCGCGATAGCGCACCGATTCAAAGTGTTCGAGACTGAGACGGAGCCGCTACTCGACTTCTATGCACGGCGTGGCATTCTGCTCGAAATCAATGGTGAGCAGTCCGTTGAGGACGTGTTCGGTGACATCACGAGCGCTGTGGATCGACTCTTGATCTAGCGGGAATCCTGGCGAACGCTTCTTCCCTTTGAAGACAGTTCCGGTCGGACTCAAAGTCTAAGGCGAGGAAATGCCGTGCCGCCGTTTACTCTCCTGTGGCGGCTGAAATCGCGTCACGACGTGGCTCGACCGCGGCGGATGAGGCTACGTCGGGGTCCGATGACGACGGTCGGCCGGTCGTAGACGAACGGTTCGCCGCCGCCGGGCCGGCGTTGGGGAGGCCGCCGTGGTTCGACTGGACCCTGTCGCATATGACGCCGCTGACCCGACCACGGAGCTGGCGGCACGGTGAATCGATCGGCGAGTCGGTAGGCGACGCTCTCGTAGTTGACACGCCAGCCACGAAAGTCGGGCCACGCGTCTTCGGCGCTTCGCTCGGTGGCGAAGCCCACGCCCACGAGCATGACTACCGCTCGGTCGAACTCAGCGAATGTCAGTTCAATGGGGCCGTCAGGGTTCGGATCGTCGTCCACCTCCATTCGGAGCGTTGTCGCGACCCGGTTCAGCAGCGTGAACCCCATCCGCAGGCACAGGCGGGCCTGGGAAGATGCTCGGCTCGGTGCGAGTGCCAGATGCATCGCCGCAGCGTCCAGAACTGCGATCAGCCCAAGCAGCCACGAGTACCACGGTTCAGGCGAGCGGAACAGTAGGAGCACTGGATACGTGGTGTGGCTCTCGGCCACGTCGGCCGCCCAACCCTCCCATGCGGCGTACAGGTCCGGGAGCGTGTCGGCAATCCCGACCAGCTGGTGGCGGGCCAGGAGTTCGGGACCCCACGCTGGTGTACCGGCTCGACTTTCGAGCAGAGCCACCAGGCTCTCGCGTCGGTTGAACGAGCTGTAGAGGGCAGGCAGATAGGCGATCTGCAAGGCGACAATCACAACCCAGATGGCGCCAATGGAGATATCCACGCCCGTGTCGGCGGGGCCACCGCTGTGGACGGCCCCCACCGTGAACAGCGCCGTGAGGGCCTGGAGTAACCCGTCGGCGAAAGAGGCGCCCGCTCCGACAAGGATGAGTCCGAACCCGAGTACCAGGCACGCCGCCCAGAAGAGGAGCTGCACCATGAGAGCGACGGGGCCGGTCGGGGCGAGGATTGCATCCTGGCGCTCATACGTCTTCGCCACGCGGGACGCCAGGACGAAGCACACCCTGACGCACCGGTTGACCTGGAGGCTCAAGCGCTCGATCCCCGACGGCCGCCTCGGCAAAACCATGGTGAACACGACGTCGGCGACCGTCATCACCACGACGACCAAGCCCACGATGGTCGCGACGACGTTCATCGGCTCGCCACGTGGGCTTCGATCGGGCACACGAGTACGAGCGTATCCAGCACCTGCAGCGGTGCTGGGTTTCGGTGAAAGGACGCCGCCGGAGGCAACTGAGATCGGTACCCTTCTCCATCGGCAGGTACCGGCGGTCAAGGCCGCCACCGGAGTCGAGCGCGTCTACGACCTGGCCTTGATGGAACGGGCAGCCCACTTCCATCTCTGGCTCGTACCGAGGAAGACCGAGAGTGAACTTCGAGGATTGGCCTCCATGGCGCAGCAGCCTCCTCTCACGCCTCGCTCAGTGAGGCAGAGGCGATGTCGCAGAAAAGCTGCGCTGAAGCCGTCCTGATGAAGGCAAGGCAAATGACAACTTGGAATCGAGCCTGACCCGGGGAGTTCGGAGCGTGCGGTCCGTGGCGGAATGGATTCCTGCAGCAAGGTGTTTCCCCTATCGGTGCTGCTCGTGCAAACGTTAGGAGATGCTGCACCACGAAGATGAGATGACGAGGAGGATGAACGCGAGATGTGGACAGCCAGGACAGGGATCCGGGGGAGATGACAGCGCCCCAGCCTGAGCTGTCGATCCTTGACTTGGCGCCAATACGGCGAGGGGAAACGGCCAGTGACAGCTTCGCTGCCAGTGTGGCGCTGGCTCAGCGGGCGGAGGAGTTGGGCTACCGGCGAGTCTGGTACGCGGAGCATCACAACATCGCAAGCATTGCCTCGTCAGCCACCAGTGTGCTGATTGCGCACGTTGGAGCCCAGACCACGACCATCCGCCTCGGAGCAGGCGGAGTGATGCTGCCCAATCACGCGCCGTTGATGATCGCGGAACAATTCGGCACGTTGGCCGCGATGTACCCAGGTCGGATCGACCTCGGTCTGGGCAGAGCGCCAGGATCAGATCAGAACACGATGTACGCGTTGCGCCGGGACCCGCGCTCGGCCGATAGTTTCCCGCAGGACGTACTCGAGCTCCAGGGCTACCTCAGCGGTCAGAGCCGGGTCCCGGGCGTCGAAGCCGTCCCGGGCCAGGGATCACAGGTTCCGCTCTACATCCTGGGCTCGTCACTCTTCGGCGCGAGACTGGCGGCTGCCTACGGATTGCCGTATGCATTCGCCTCGCACTTCGCGCCGGACGCGCTGACCGTCGCATTGCAGTCCTACCGAGAGGAGTTCCGACCTTCCGAGCAGCTCGAACGTCCGTATGTCATGGCCGGGATCAACGTGATTGCCGCCGATACGACAGCCGCGGCTCAGGTACAGCGTGAAGCCATTCGGCGCCTCCGCGCCGTCAGCCTCTATGGCCGTCAACTGGGTGTGCGCGATCAGGACATGACCGACGAACAGGCCGATCAACTGCTGGCGGCAGGCGCTTCCGTGCACGTTGATCACATGTTGACCTATACCGCGGCCGGTACCCCGCGAGAGGTGAGCTCCCAACTGGACGAGTTCGCCGTGTTGACCGGTGCCGACGAGCTGATCACGGTCCACCAATCGACCACGATGGAAGGCCGCATGCGTTCGGTCACCCTTCTTGCCGAAGCGGTGAAGAGTGGAGTCGCATGAGGAGCCGTGGCGGCCTCTTTCGAGATGGCCCACGTTGCTCTGACCACAGGCAATTCGTCCGAGATGGAGAGAGAATCAGGCGATAGGAAGAATCGCTTCGTTTGAAGCATCCTTGCCCACCCGGACAAAGGGTCCACACGCAGCGCCGACGAGCGCCGCGATCCCGGCTACCAGCATCGTGACGTGCAGACCGTCCATGAACGCGGCGTGGCTGCCCGTGGTCACGCGTTGGGCCATGTGAGCGGAAGTGCCGCGGGGGACGGGGGCCAGGCCCTGCGAGACTTCCGCCGCCGATCGAGCGACAGTGTGGGCGACTTCGAGCGGCACCCCGGCGCGAAGGAGGTGGTTCACCAGCCCACTCGCCACTATGGAGCCCAAGATCGAACCGCAGACGGCTGTGCCGAGGACGCCTCCAAGTTGGATCGCCGTGGTCTGAATTCCTCCGGCGACCCCCGCCTCGTCCACCGGGACGTTGCCGACGATGGCGTCCGTCGCCGCGGTGACGACGAAGCCAATGCCGAGACCGATGAGGACGAAGGGTGGCCACAGATGGAGATAGCTGGAGTCGACCTGAAGTGTCGAAAGGGACAGAAGCGCAATGGCGGTGGCCAAGAGTCCTCCTGTTATCGGCACCGCCGGCCCGAACCGCTCGGTCAGACGAGCTCCCAGGTTGCCCGAGAAGGCGAAGGCCACCGTCAATGGGAGCAACCGGACGCCTGCTTCGACCGGACTGTAACCGTGCACACTCTGAAGGTAGAGCCCCACAAAGAAGAGCACGCCGAACAGTGCGAAGAAATCGAGGAGGACTATCGCCGTGCTCAACGACACCGACCGATCGGCAAAGATCGAGAGTGGCACAAGGGGGTCCTGTCGCGTGTGTTCGACGAGCACGAACGCGATGAGCAGCAGCATCCCCAGGCCGATGAGGCCCAGCGTCCTGACGTTGCCCCATCCCCAGCCCTGGGCGTTGATCAGGGCATAGACGATAGCGAGCAGACCGGTGGCCAGACACGCCACCCCGGGAATGTCGAAGGGGGCGACCTTGCTCTCGCGTGACTCGCTCAGCACGAATGTTCCGATGACGACGGTGCAGATGCCCACTGGAATATTGATAAAGAACACGCTCTGCCAAGAGATGTGCTCCACGAACAGACCACCGACAATGGGACCTGCGGCCGTTGCCGTCGCAGAGGCGCTGACCCACATACCAACCGCGCGGTTGAGCTCTTCGGGAGGGTAGGCCGCGCGCATGAGGGCGATTGTGTTGGGGAGCAACAGCGCGGCAAAGGCGCCCTGAAAGCCGCGCAGGACGATGACGCCGTCGATGGTCCCCACGATTCCGATGGCCAGCGAAGAGAGCGTGAACCCGCAGACACCAATGAGGAAGACCCGGCGGCGACCGAACCGGTCTCCGAGCTTGCCGCCCAAAATTAATGAAACGGCGATCACCAGCAGGTAGGCGTTCGTGATCCACTGCAGGTCGGAGAGCGAGGCATGTAAGTCCCGTCCGATGTACGGGTTCGCCACCGCCACCACCGAGCCGTCGATGCCCACCATCACGACCGCCAGAGACACCACGACCAGCGTCAGCCACGGCTTTCCGCGGAACCGGGCCGGGACGGCGATTTCTGTCATGACCTCCGTCAACGTCGGTTCCCTCCTGGCCGGACGGTGAAATCAGCCCCCCTAAAAATGGCGCTTTCTGCCAGAGTGACAGTTTCTGCCTTTTGAGCACAAATCGGCTAGAGTTGGTGGTTCGCCAGCGGGCATGTGCACTCTGGCGACCACGGGGGCGCGGGATGAGTAAGTGAGCGGAGGCCTCACGGCGCGGAACAAGGACAGGACTCGCCGCGAATTGGCAGAAGCTGCGTCCCGACTGTTTGCCGAACGGGGGTACGCAGCAACGACGATCCAGGACATCGTGCAGGCGGTTGACGTTTCCCCACGCACGTTCTTCCGCTACTTCCCCTGCAAGGAAGACGTTGTCACCGCCATCGCCAGCTTCAGCATGGACGACGTCATCGGGTTCGTGGAGGAGCACAACGCCGCCGAGTCACTCGACTCGGTCCTGCGAGCGGCCTTGGCCGAGCTCTTGTCCTCGGTCCGCACCCAGCCCGATGCGGCGAGGTCCTTTCAGCGCACTCTCCGCGAGACGCCCACGTTGCGTGGGCGCTGGCTCGAGGAACAGCGCAGGAACCGCGATCGGTTGGCCGATGCCCTGGCCCCTTGGTTCCCACCTGCATCGTCACGCATTGCTGCGCACCTTGCGGCGGGCATCGCGCTCGTCATCGTCGACGAGGTGATGACCCTCTGGGCCGACCAGCCTTCCGAACCGGATCCGCTCGACCTTCTCGACGAGGCGTTCGACGTGCTCGGTGGGTCCCTGCTCGCGCGGCTGAGCGGCGAGCAACCACTCGTCTGAGGCTTCACCGCGGTCAACCTCCAACCGGAGGCGTTGGATTCAGATCGCCCCGGAATGGTCGACACGGAACTCGGTGGGCGGGGGTTTTCCGAGAACTCGGGGCCAGGCTGTCCGCGGATTGGATCAAGCCAATTCGGTCGGATGTCTTCGTCTGTCGTCGTCGAACGTCATGCCGGCGCCGTGGCATGTGCCGATGAGTACTCAGCCGCGGTCACGGCCTCGTAGAACTCCGTTGCCCGATCGTCGTCGTGGTGTGCGACATGAGCGTGCGAGAAGTGGCGCAGTGCCAGTGCCGCTCACTGGTCGCGATCCACACCGTGTCGCCGGCGCACCCGCTGTGGGGCCTCACCTTCCTTGCAGACGAACCCGTGGCCAGACGTGTGAAGCAATTGAACGACGAGGTGCCCGGCGTCTGCGCATCCGACGGATGCTCGACGAAACCCAACTCGGATCCGTCGATGGTCGGGTGGCGACGCACCTGCGACGAACGATGAAGGGAGCTCCTCTGTGATGCCAACAATGCGGCACATTGGCGCGGTCGAGGCGGTGACGCGCATGATGGGATAGAACGGGGTTTCGGACAAGCCGTCAATCCCTGACCAGGCCGGTCGGATCAAGGGCCCGGAGGACGACGCTCCAAGGAGGCGATGCTCGTGAGTAACGACGATGACAACAACATCAGGGCCGCAGCTCTGAACCTCACCAACGCGATGAGCGGGTTGGTGCGCGCCATCGACGCGATGAACGATGAAGGCGCTGCGGCCAGAGACATCCCCGAGGATTTGCCCGACGAGCTCGAGCGACTGGCCGCACGTCTCAACGCCGCCCGCGCCTGAGCGACGAAACGCGCTCGTCGTGGGCTGGTCCGCTCGTGCAAACTCGCGCGGCCCGGGGCTACGAGGACGGTTGCCTGTCGTCAAGGCCCGGTCGTTCCGAACATGCAGGGGAACCACGATGACGGGCGACGGGCCGGGGAATCGGCGCGGCCGCGCGTGATGAAGGTCGGAGCACGCCCAGAATAAGTGGACTGATCACTCCGCTTCGGGTACGCTAAGTGGAGTGAAATCTCCGGATAAGAGCCCGGCGACGAGGCGGAGCGAGCCAACCGCCACGGTGGCCACCCGACCGATCCGCCGCGACGCGCTGAAGAACCGGGAGCGCCTGCTGGTGGCGGCCGGCCAGGTCTTCGAGGAAAAGGGTCTCGAGGCCAGCGTGGCCGACGTGGCCCGGGTCGCGGGCGTCGGGATGGGCACGCTCTACCGGCGGTTCGCTTCGAAGGACGCTCTCATCGAGGCGCTCGTCTCCGAAGTGCTGGAGGCGACGATCGCCATGGCCAACGAGGCGGCCGGGTGGCCCGACGGCACCGGGCTCGAACACTTCTTGGAGGTATCGAGCTCCTATCAAGCGCAGCATCTGGGCTGCCTGCCCAAGCTCTGGAACACCGATCACCATCTGGTCAGGACGGCGCGGGACCTGATCGCCCAGCTGCTCTCCGACGCGCAGAAGCACGGCCGGGTCCGCTCGGATCTGACGAGCACCGATATCTCGCTCGTGATGTGGTCGATGCGCGGCGTGCTCGAGACGACCCGCACCGACGCCCCCGACGCCTGGAGGCGGCACCTCGACCTCGTCGTCGCCGGTATGCGGCCGGCGGATGGCGCGCTGGCGCACCGTGCCCTGAGCCAGGCCCAGGTCGACCGGATTGTCTCCCGGAGCGGCACGTCGTCGACCAGGTGCAGCGGGTGAAGCGGTGACCACGCTGCAGGAGCGCAGCCGGGCCGGCACCCCGGAAGGGACCAGCCGGGCTCACTGGTGGATCCTGATCGTCATCGCCGGCGCCCAGCTCATGGTGGTGCTCGATTCGACGATCATGATCATCGCCCTGCCGTCGGCTCAGCACGCACTGGGTTTCTCGAACACCGATCGCCAGTGGGTCGTGACGGCCTACACGCTGGCCTTCGGCGGGTTCCTCCTCCTCGGTGGGCGCATCAGCGACATGTTCGGACCGAAGCGGACGCTGATGACCGGGGTCCTCGGCTTCGCGCTGGCCTCGGCCATCGGGGGCGCCTCCCAGACCACCTTGATGTTGATCGGCGCCCGCGGGCTGCAGGGGCTCTTCGGCGCCCTGCTGGCCCCCTCGGTGCTGTCCATCCTGACTTCGACCTTCAGCGAGGCGCGGGAACGAGGTCGGGCCTTCGGCATCTACGCGACGATCGCCATCGCCGGCTCGGCGTTCGGGCTGATTCTCGGAGGCTTCCTGACCGAGTACGTCGACTGGCGCTGGTGTCTCTACGTCAACCTGCCCATCGCTGCGCTCGTGCTCGTCGGTGCCGTCAGGATGATCCCCGAACGAGAGGGAATTCACGGGGTCCGGCTGGACGTGCTCGGGGTGATCCTCGGCTGTGGTGGCCTGGTCTCACTGGTCTACGGGCTGGGTGAGGCGGGCACGAGCGGGTGGGACTCCACCCAGGTGATCGTCGCCTTGATCCTCTCCGGTGTGCTGCTCGGCGCGTTCATCGTGTGGCAGAGCATGGGGCCCAATCCACTCCTTCCGCTGCGCGTCCTGCGAAACCGCAATCGGGCCGGGTCGTACCTGACCATCCTGTTGGCCGTGACGGGCATGTTCGGCACCTTCCTCTTCCTCACCTACCTGCTGCAGACGGTCAAGCACTACTCGCCCCTCTTGACGGGTGTCGCGTTCCTTCCCCTCCTGGCGCTCAACGCATTGGCCGCCACGCAGATCGCCAGCCGCCTGTTACCGCGCGTCCCGACCCGTCTCCTCGTCGTGCCCGGCCTTCTGCTGGCCGCGGCCGGCGCCGCGCTCTTCACGACCCTCACGCCCGACGCCGCCTACGTGACCCACGTCCTCCCGAGCGAGCTCCTCCTCGGCCTGGGCCTGGGGCTGGCCATCGTGCCCTGCATCAGCACGGCCACCCAGAACGCCGAGCCGAAGGACGTCGGGGTGACCTCGGCCATGACCAACACGTCGCAACAGATCGGGGCCTCCATCGGAACCGCCCTCCTGAACACGATCGCGGCCGCCGCCACGGCGACCTACCTGGCCGCGCACGCACGCGGGACGCGTGACCTGGTGGCCGAGGCGACGGTGCACGGATATGCCACGGCCAGCGCCTGGGTGGCCGGGATCTTCGTCCTGGCCGCGGTCATCGGCGGGGTGCTCATCAACGTGCATCCCGGGCAGCCGGTGGCGGGCGGGCGCGCTGCGGATGCTCCGGACGAACTCGTCTCGACCGAGGTGTCCTGAGCCTCGCCCTCAGTCCGAATGCTGCCCGGGCAGCACGTCAGTCTCGGACTTGTGCCAGACCGGTGAATCTCCGGCCGTCTCCACGTTGAAGCCGTACTCATAGACCAGGGTGCCGCCGAACGTCGCACCAAGCGAGACGAGCAGGGCGACGACGATCGACAGGACCATGATTCCGACCGGGGTGACCCGATGTGTGTGGTAGTCGTTCAGGCGCCAGACGATGTCCGCCAGGGCGAGCACGGTCACGGTGATCATGATGGTGGCGTGGGTGTTGATGGTGCGACGGGCCTGGGTGCCCGCTTCTGAGGACTTCGAGGCGTCCATGAGGCCCGTCAACGCGGCGAGGAGGGACACGGCGGCGCCGATGACGAAGACGAAGGTACCGGCATGCCAGAGTTCTCGGGCCCAGGCGTGGCCGCGGCCGCCGACGTAGGAGACGACGTCGAAGATGGCGGCGATGACATAGGAGGCGGTGATGGGGAAGTCGGTGAGCGGCGGGTGCAACGGCTTCCCGGACCAACCGCGCAAGCCCTTGAAGGTACGACCCTTGATCCTGAGGGTGGGTCTGACCGAGAACTTCCTCATCGTCCGTGCTCCTTCGTGATCTCCCTCCGTTGCAATCTGATCACCCGTCGGCCCCGAGCGAGCTGCTGGCGTCCCGCCGACGGGCAAGCGGGGCCCGACCTCCCTCGACCGGGCTCTTGCATCTTGGTAACTGTCGCGTTACGGTAACTAAAATGTTACCGAAGTCCCTCGGCCTGAGGTCCGGCCGTGACGGGTGAGTCAGCGGCCTTCGACGCGCTGGCAGACGGGCACCGGCGGGAGATTCTCGCCATGCTCCGCCAGGGCGACCGCGCCGTCCACGAGATAGCCGAGGAGCTTCCCATCAGCCGGCCCGCGGTGTCACGCCATCTGCGCCTCCTCAAAGAGGCCGGGTTCGTGGAGGAGGAGGCCGTTGGGAACCGTCGTCTGTACCACCTCAAGGACGAAGGGATCGAGGCTGTCCGCCGCTACCTCGAAGCGGTCTGGGGAGAGGCGGCGACGAGGTTCCGCATCGTCGCCGAGAACGTGGACCCGAGGTCCGGTGACTGAGCCGCTCCAGTTTTCCTTCGAGGTGAACTGTCCACCCGCCACGGCCTTTTCCCTATGGACGACGCGCGCCTCGACCTGGTGGCCGGCCGACCACTCCGTCAGCGGCGAACGCGGGCTCCAAGTGGTCTTCGAGGAGCACGCCGGCGGCCGCATCTTCGAGCGGGCCCCGTCGGGCACCGAACACGAGTGGGGGCGGGTGACCGCATGGGCGCCGCCGTCCCGCCTCGCCTACACCTGGCACTTGCACATTGCCCCGGAGGACGCCACGGATGTGGAGATCCGGTTCGTCGATGCCGGAGCGGAGCGCACCCGCGTCGAGATTCGCCACAGTGGTTGGGAGCGCCTCGGTGCGCGCGCACCCCAGCGCCGGGAGGGAAACCGGCTCGGCTGGACATCGGTCTTTCCGTACTACGTCGAAGCAATCGAGAGAGGAGTCAGCTGATGGCCGCCGGCACCAAGGACGACCCGTGGATCTTGCACACACCCCCAGGGACGTCCGAGTACACGATGTACCGCGATGATGAGGCCGATCCGGCGATCGTCATCTGTCAGGTCGGTTCCACGAAGCTCACCTACCAGGCTCGGGCCATCGACGATCTGGCCGGGTGGCTGCGAGAACAAGGCGATTGGGTCCCCCTCGGATCTGCGGACGAGGGCAAGGAACCGGCGCCCGGGACGGTCGAAGAGTTTGGCCGTGCCACGTCGAACCCCGTTGGCGGCTGGTACGGGATGCGCAAGGGCTACCGCGGTCGCTTCGGCATGTACATGCCGCCACTGCTCGAAGAGCTCGGGCTGGCCGAGGTGACCCACGAGGCGCGGAACAACCGGATGCGGACGAAAGGGAAGTCATGAGCACGGTCAAGGTCGTCCGTTACCGGACCAAGCCGCACTGCGCCGAAGAGAACGCCGACCTCGTCCGCGCCGTCTTCGCCGAACTCGGCGCGGACGATCCGGGCGGTCTTCGTTATGTCACCCTGCGCTTGGAGGACGGGGTGACGTTCGTACACGTGGCCACGCTGGAGGGGGAGGCCAATCCGCTGGCGTCGTCGGCCGCGTTCCGTCGTTTCCAGGCTGCGATCGCGGACCGCTGCGAGGAGGGCCCGATCGCCATGGACGCCACCGTGGTCGGCGCGTACGCACTCCCGATCGACTGAGCCCGGGTCCGTCGGGGGGAGCCCGCCGCCCGTCACCAGGGCGGATGGCCTCCTCTCGGCTCGCCCTGCGGGCGGAGACGGCCCGGAAGAGGGCCGCCGTCCGCGTGGCCGGCACGGTTCGGGCGATCAGCTGCGAAACTGGGGAGGCCGAGTCGAGGAGGGTTGTGATGACAGACGTCTACCGGAAGGACCCTGACGCCGTTGCCCAGTTGAACCAGCGCCAATATGCCGTCACCCAGGAGGCGGCGACGGAACCGGCGTTCGACAACGAGTTCTGGGACAAGAAGGAGGCGGGCATCTACGTCGACATCGTCTCGGGTGAGCCCCTGTTCGCCTCCACGAAAAAGTTCGACAGCGGCTGTGGCTGGCCCAGTTTCACCGTCCCGCTCGAGCCGGCGAACGTGCTCGAGAAGGAGGATCGCACCCTTGGCATGAGCCGGACAGAGGTCCGATCGAGTCACGGTGACAGCCATCTCGGCCATGTCTTCAACGACGGTCCTCCCGACGAGGGCGGATTGCGCTATTGCATCAACTCGGCCGCCCTGCGCTTCGTGCCCTACGAAGACCTGGAAGCCGAGGGCTACGGCCGGTACAAGGAATTGTTCGACGGACCCCAACACAGAGAGGAGGTTGCGAAGTGAACGAGCGCACC
Source organism: uncultured Acidimicrobiaceae bacterium (assembly GCA_963840435.1). GTDB lineage: Bacteria > Actinomycetota > Acidimicrobiia > Acidimicrobiales > RAAP-2 > Bog-473. The sequence continues at coordinate 93,507 of CAWIYY010000017.1, forward strand.
GAAAAGGCGATCCTCGCCGGAGGTTGCTTCTGGGGCATGCAGGACCTGATTCGCAAGCGGCCCGGCGTGCTGTCGACGCGGGTGGGATACACCGGCGGTGACGTCGCGCATGCCACCTACCGCAATCACGGGACGCACGCCGAGGCGATCGAGATCACCTTCGACCCGGACAAGACCTCGTATCGCGACATTCTCGAGTTCTTCTTCCAGATCCACGATCCGACGACCGTGAACCGGCAGGGCAACGATGTCGGGACCAGCTATCGCTCCGCCATCTTCTACCTCGACGACGAACAGCGCCGGGTGGCCGAGGACACCATTGCCGACGTGGAGGCGTCCGGCCTGTGGCCGGGCAAGGTCGTGACCGAGGTCAGCCCAGCCGGACCTTTCTGGGAGGCGGAACCCGAACACCAGGACTATCTCGAGCACTACCCCAACGGGTACACCTGTCACTTCCCGCGCCCCGGATGGGTCCTGCCGCGGAGAAGTGCGGTTCCGGCGGCGGAGCCGTCGACCCAACGCTGAGCGGGGGGACCGCAGCCTGGGCTGGACGTCGGGCCGAGGAGAACGCCGCGTCAGGTTCCGCGGACCGTCACCCGACCGTGCGGAAGTAGTGACCCTGGTCGAGGTCTTCGAGCAGGGTCGGGCCCGTGGGCTGCCAGCCCAGACGCTCTCGGGTCACCGCGGCCGTCGCCGGGCTGTCCAAAGAGGCGAAGTGGCCCAGGGGAAAGAAGTGCTCGGCGGCATCGCCGGGCGCCACTGACCCGGTCGGGACGTTCAGGTGGCGGCCGATGGATTCGGCGATGTCGCGGAACGGGACTCCCTCGTCGCCGACCGCGTGCAGGACCGACCCGGCCGGGGCGGCTTCGACGGCCAGGCGGACGAGGCGGGCGGCGTCGGAACGGTGCACGGCGGGCCAGCGGTTCGTGCCGTCGCCGACATAGCCGGAGACGCCCTTCTGCCGAGCGATGTCGACAAAGGTGGCAATGAAACCGTGATCACCGTCGCCGTGCACGCTTGGAGAGAAGCGCAGCACCGACGAGCGGACACCGACGCCCCGGAGCGACAGGGTGAGCAGGGCGGTGGCCGCCCGCACCCCGGCGGGGTTCGCGCGAACCGCGTCGGTGGCCACGAGCCCGTCGTCCTCCGTGGCCGGTCTTCCCGAACGTCAACCCGAGCATGCCCGAGGCGAGCACGAACGGCCGGTCGGAATCGGCCAGGGCTGCACCCATGGCTTCCACTGCCCGCCGGTCGGCGGCCCCGGCCGCCGCGAAGTTGCCGCCGAACGCCACCTCGTGCTCGAAGGCCAGGTGGACGACCCCGTCGGCATCGGCCGCCGCCTTGGCCAGCCCGTCCGGGTCGTCGAGGTTGCCCTCGCATGACGACGGCGCCCAACTTCTCGATGCGCTGCGCCGATTCCGCTGAACGGGCCAGGCCGACCACCTGGTGGCCCGCGCCGAGCAGCTCGGTGACGACGCCCGATCCGATCCAGCCCGATGCGCCGGTGACGAAGACTTTCATTGCTGCGACCTCCAGAGGTGTGACGTCAGTTGCTGTCATCACTCTATGGCTCATGTCAGTGACTGTCAACACCTAAGATCGCAGGCATGGGTCGATGGGAGCCTGACAGTCGCGGCCGGTTGCAAGAGGCTGCGCTCGCTCTGTACTCCGAACGGGGGTTCGACCAGACCACGGCGGCCGAGATCGCCCAGCGGGCCGGGCTGACCGAGCGCACGTTCTTCCGCCACTTCGCGGACAAGCGTGAGGTGCTCTTCGGCGGGTCCGCCATCCTGCGGGAACGGATCGTCGAGGGGGTCGCCGGCGCTCCGGAGGCGGCGCCGGCGCTCGATGCCGTGGCCGCCGGCCTCGACGCTGCCGCGTCGATGCTCGGTCAAGGCCGCCGGGACCTCTCGGCCCAACGCCAAGCCGTGATCGTCGCCAACCCGGAGCTGAGCGAGCGTGAGTTGTCCAAGCTGGCCGACTACTCGGCGGCCGTGGCGGGCACCCTGCGCGCAGCGCGGCGTGGGCGAACCGCAGGCCAGCCTGGCCGCCGGGGCCGGCATGACGGTGCTCCGGGTGGCGCTCGAACGATGGGCCAATGGCGATGACGAGCGTGACCTCGCCGACATCATGCGGGCGGCGATGGCGGAGCTGCGGGCGGTTACCGCCGGTGGCTGAACCGCCTCGCCCGGGGAGTCCGGCGACGTCGGTCGAGCTGAGCGCCTGGTCGGGTCCGTGGTCGGACGACGACCCCGACGCGAACTTCAAGGCCGACGTCGCGCTCTACGCGCACATCGATCCCATGACCACCATCGCCAATTTGGCGCAGGCCCTGGACATGCCGCCGGGAGCCATCGTCCGCTACGTCCTGGCCAAGTGGGCGACCGCCGGCAGCGGTGGCCTGCTCGAACTCGGTCCGTCCATGATCCACCGTTTGTGGCAACCCGTGGAAGAGGCCGAAGCCGCCGGTACGGACGTCGCCCGCCTGGAGGCCTACGACCAGGTGCGCCAGATGCTCTCGTGGCTCCGACTGCCGCTCGTCGACCCCGATGCCGCCGGCTACTAGGTCCGGGCGACAGGTCGCCGGATCACCGCTGCGGCAACTGCACCCTCTCCCGACTCGAGCAACGGCGCCTCGGTCGGGGCATCTCCGCATCGGCAGGTGTCCACGACGCGGGCGGCTCGCCAGCCTCGCAACGAGCTCAGCGTGGCCACTGATGGCGCAGAGAGCAGTTCGTCGACCGTGATGACCCGCTCGAGGAGTCGACCGTCGGCCAGGTCTCTGGCCCGCTGAATCCCGGGCAGCAGGCCGCAGCGAAGCGGTGGCGTGTACCACTGAGCACCGAGACGGACGGCCACAGTGGCGCGGGTGGTCTCGGTGATCTCGCCTCGTTCGTTGACGAGGACGACGTCGTCCGCGCCTGGGTGGCGGCGCGCCCTCTCGTCATAGCGGGCGCGATCGGTCGTCTTGTGAAAGAGCGTCACCTCCGAGGAATCGACGGGGTCCAGGTCGACGCAGAGCAGAAGGACCGAGGTGGGAGCTGGCTCGTCGAGCAGCGATGTCTGCACGTCGATCGCTCCTCCCGCTCGCAGCACCAGGCGGACGCGGGCCGGAGTCCGGAGCCCTGCGATGGCATCGTCGAGCAACCCGACCACCCCGTCGGACGGCGGGCAGAATCCGAAGTACCGAGCCGAGGCGTCGAGCCGGGCCAGATGATCGCCGAGGTGGCGGATGGCCCCGCCCCGCCCCGCGGCCGGATCGAAGGCCATGGTCTCGATGAGCCCCTCGACCCCCGAGCTCAGGGAAGCCGGAGCCACCAGCGCCCGAGCCTTCAGGAGCACCTCCTCCCACTCGCGGGGGGCCGTCGAATCCCAGGTGACGCCCCCGCCCGAGCCGTAGCTGGCGGCCTGGAGGGCCCGGTCGACGACCGCTGTCCTGATCCCCACCGCGAAGCGGGCCGACGGGGGAGCCTGCACACCGGGTCGTGCCGGGCAGACGAGTCCGACGGCTCCGCAGTACACGCCGCGCGGCGAGTCCTCGAGCTCGGCGATGACGGACATCGCCGCGACCTTCGGTGCGCCGGTGACCGAGGCGCAGGGGAACAGTGCACGGAAGATGTCCGGCAGACCGACGGTCTCCGGTGTCGTGGCCCGGACGGTCGACGACATCTGCCACAGCGTGGGGTGGTGCTCGAGGTCGCACAGGGAGGGGACGGTGACGCTTCCCGGCACGGCGATCCGGCCGAGGTCGTTGCGCAGCATGTCCACGACCATGATGTTCTCCGCCCGCTCCTTGGCCGAGCCGGAGAGCGCCAGCGCGTGCGCCTCGTCCTCAGCGGACCAGCGCCCCCGAGGAGCAGTGCCCTTCATCGGGCGGGTGACGATGTCGTGTGCGTGCCACTCGAAGAAGAGCTCGGGAGATGCGCAGGCCACGGCCCAATCGGGAGTCTCCAGGTAGGCGTGATAGCCGCTCGGTGTCATTGCCGACCAACTGACAGTAGAGCTCGAATGGGTCGTCGCCCGGCGCCCAGGCACGTCGGAAGCGGGTGGTCAGATTGACCAGGTAGGTATTCCCGGACGCGATCTCAGCGCGGATGCGGGAGACGCCGCTGGCGTGGACGCTCTGGTCGATGTCGCAGTCCCACTGCGACCAGCGCCGGTTCTCGGCGGATGGTCGGACGTGGAACTGTGGGAGCGGTGCGGCAGGAGATGCCTCGGAGAACAGTCCGAACCAGGCGAGCGGAATGGTCGAAGCGTCGTGCTGGTGGGACGACGGCGCCCGCACTCCGAGTGCCGGATCGAAGGCGGGAGCAGCCTCGTAGGTGACGAAGCCCGCCGCGTACCATCCTCTGCGCACGGCGGCCTCGACGTCGCCGAGCATCGTGATGACGTCCGAGAGTGCGCGCGCCTCCAACTGGCCCCGGAAGTTCCGGAGCTCCAGAGCAGGTTGCCCCGCGGCGGAGTGGTCGATCCGGCAGCGCACCGAGGAGTGTGTGACTAGCCGGACACTCGAATGCGCCGCCATCGGCGGCGATCCGCTCTGAAATGGTCGCTACCCGTCGTGGACCGACTTCCGGGGTTTGGCGTTCGCGGCAGCCGGGAACGACTGGCCGTCCAGGTTCCAGCTCCACGAGACAGTCGGGGTGATCTGCAGGCTCGGAGCGGAATCGCCTTCTCGTTGGGTGAGGCTGGCTTTCCCGTAGACCCGCACGAATCTCGGGGTCCACGGCGTCGTCGAGGCGAGGTCGTCGATCACGAGCGCCACCAGGTCGTTGCCCCCGGTGACGTTCTTGTACTTGCGGGTCGAGGTCAGGTCGAGCCCGCCCACGTAGAACTGGCGGCCGTCGAACTCGAAGCCCACCGGGACCACGTCCGGTTGGCTGTCACCCGAGACCGTGGCGAGGCGGGCCAGCCGCTGCGCGTGCAGATAGTCCTTCTCCTGTTCGTTGAAAGACATCGAAGGACTCCTCTCCCACGGCGCTCCGATGAGTGTGCCTCGGTCTGAGGGTGACCGGCACCTGCGCCTCCCAAGCTAGCGATTGCCCCGACCCCACCCGCCGGGACCTCCTCGGCCCCACTGACCGGGTCCGCCGTCTCCTCCCGGCCGCCTGGTCAGGACGTCGACCCTGTTGGAGCGGTTTCGCCGGTTCCTCGGCGGCGGCGGGCGGGGAGGACTGGGTCAACACCGCTCCGCCGGCGTTGCCGCCCGTCGAGAGCCTCTGGGCGAGGGCGAGGGCGAGGGTGGAGAGGTCGAGTCGAGCTTCCGTTTCGTCCCTCCTTCGTGCTGGCGGCGGCGCGCTCGGACCCGCGGCGAGGGATGTGACGGGCCGGATCGACCCGCCGATCGCGGGCCGGCCCCCGCCGGAATGGTCGCGCCGCCAGCCGAACCGACGCACGTATCGTGGGCGCCGTGTCAGCTCGATTGGACCCGTCCTGGTCGGTCCTGGCCAGTCCTTCGACGCCGACCGTCGACCGTTGCGTCGATCTCTTCGTCCGGCCCGACGGGACGTTCGGTTTCGAGGAATTCCGCCGCGACCCGGAGGACATGGGTGCGTGGACGCCGATCGCCTACTACTCGAACCGGGAGTTCGAGACCGAGGCCGATGCGCTGTCCGCTGCCCGAGCTGCGGTCCCCTGGCTGCCCGCGGTGCTCGACGGGACGCTCTGACGGCATGCCGAGACGGGTGCCGTCGGCCTGGGGCCTGGCCTAGGGCGGACCACCGACGGTCGGCACGACACCGGACATGGTGAGGCTTCGGATGTAGAGGCCTCGACTGTTGGGGAACCCGACCGCTCCCGGGTTCCAGGCCGCGAAGGCGATCCAGTCGTCACCCTGCGCATCTTGGAAGACAGACGCACCGCCGGGTCCGGCCATCCCGTCGCCACTCGACAGGATGGCGTTCGGGGAGGTGTCGGTGCACGGCCCGAGCGGGGCCGCGCAGGTGGCCACCCCGACCGCGTAGTTGGCCGTGTCCCAATCGTTTCCGGAGTAGAAGAGCAAGTAGCGGCCGTTCACCGCCACGAGGTCCGGGGCCTCGACGGTGCCCGCTTCCCAGCCCTGATCGGGCGAGAGGATGCTGGTCGGGGTCGAGCCCGCAGCGAACGACTTGCCCGAGGGATCGAGCTGCTCGGCCCAGATGCGTGATGTGCCGGGTCCACCCGATTTCCAGAGGAGATAGGAGGTTCCGGTCGTGTCGACGAAGGCCGCCGGGTCGATGGAGCCCCCGAGCGACGGCTGGCACTCGAGCGGCGTGCTCGAGGAGTCGGTGAAGGGTCCCTGTGGAGATCCCGCCGTCGCCACCGAGATGCATTCCGTGGAGCTCCCGACCGGGTCCACGGCGTAGTACAAGTTGTAGTGACCGCCGACGCGGGTCACCGAGGGCGCCCACGTGTACCCGGTGGCCGCCCACGACGGGAGCCGAGGCAGCGCGTTGCCCACCGCGGTCCAATGCACCAGGTCGGCCGAATCGATGATCTGAATGTTGCCGGCCACCGAGTTCGTCGCGTAGGCGTAGTACGTCTGGCCGACCAGGATGACGTCGGGATCCGGGAAGTCGAAGGGATAGACGAGCCCGGACTTCGTACCGCCGGCCAGCTGCGTGCACGGGTCCGAGACGAGCGAGATGTCGTTCGCCGCCTTGTTGTTCTCTCCGGCCCGGATGGCATTGAGCGCACCCTGGACGCCGCCCAGGCACGTCTCGAGGGTGCCGATGTTGACGCCGAGCAGGAAGGCCGTCTGCTTCGTCGAGTCGAGCGACGAGTTGGTGCTGGCCAAATGGCCAAGCGTCACTGCGATGTACGACTCGAGTTCGTCCCGTTTCGTCGTGGCGGCGGCGCGCGTCGCCACCGTCGCCGTGACCTGACGCCGGAGCGACGCCAGGTGCCGGTTCGCCGCCGTGAGCCTGGCCACGTCGTGCCGGGCCTGACTCCGGGCATCCACGTCGGTCCAGATCGCCGCGATGAGGAGACACGTGCAGACCGAGAGGGCGATGAGGAGCCGCCGCCTGCGCCGGCGCGCCCGATCAGCCACCGGACGCCGTCGCACAGCTCGTCGCCACCGAGCTCAGCTCGCTGATGGCGTTGGCCTGGCTCCCGACGGCGAGCGCATTGAGGGCCTGCTCGACCCCTCCCAGGCAGGCGTGCAGTGCGGCGATCTGGGAGGTCTGGTGCGAGACGTCGGCCTGCGTCGAAGCCAGTTCGGATTCCGCGGCGGTGAGCTGGGCCGCGTCCTGGCCGTAGGCGGTGCTGTCGTTGCCGACACGGGTGGCGAGGACCTCGACGTCGTGGCGCAGCTTGGCCAGGTTCTGCTTGACGTCGGCCGTCCTCTCCTGCGTGACGCGCCGCGCGGCCTGCGCCCGGTCGGCCTGCTGGTGCGCCTGCATCTCGTCGTGGATCAGCCAGCCGAGGGCGGCGAGGAACAGCGCGGTTGTGGCGAGGGCCACGCCCCAGCGCACCGCGCTCCGCAGGCGATGCGGAGGCTCCGTGCTGGGGGTCGCTGCGGGGCGCCGTCCCATCTCGAGCAGGTCCAGCAGGGCGGAGGATCCTTCCCTGGTCACGCCTGCTCCCACCGCCGGCTCGCGCACCCCGAGAGATGCTACGCGGAGAACAGGAGAAATTGGGGGCAGCGCCGCCGCGCCTGGTTTCCGCTCAGGGGTGGGTGACCTGATCGCCCGGCATGGAACGTTCCATCATGCCCTGCGCCGTCTCGCCGTCCCAGGAATAGCGGGCGATGGCCTGCTGGAGGACGGGGAAGTCCGCACTGGACCCGACACCGCCCATGACCATGAAGTTGGACATGATCGAAGCGCCCTCAATCCGCGTCGTGCCCTTCGCCGTTTCCAGGACGACCGAGACGTCCTCGCCGGACGGCTGCAGGCGCCGCAGCCACGGCGCCTCGACGACCCAGGCCGGGACGAGAGGGCCGTCTCCCTCGAACAGATAGCCCTCGTTGTAGGTGGCCAACCCGTCGTCGCGTGGCGGGTAGGTGATGTACCCGAAAGCCCGTCCGCTGGGGAAGACGGCGGATTGCCAGGCATGGCCGCGGAAGGTGCCCAGCCGGCGCACGCCTTGCCGGCGGACCCGCAGAGCGCCGCCCTCGAAGGCGCGCTCCTCGTCCCCGATGCGCACGGTGCCGATCGCCCGCGACAGCTGCTCGAACCGGGGGCCACCCATCAGGGCGCCCTCGTCCTGCTCGTCGAGCACGCGCCTCGCCGCGGGGAGGAGCGCGCCGTTCTCCCACGGGGGGACGGTTGACCGGATGTCGATGTCGATCAGCACCGGGACCTCCGTCGCGTCGCTTCGGCGGCCGGCGATCTGGTCCTCCACCGCTGTTGGAGTGGCGAGGCCTTGGAAACGCATCCTCCAATGCCGGAACGGCTCGACCAGTTCGAAGACCAGCGGGCCCGCACCCAGCAGGCGCGGCTTCCCGTCCGATCCCAGGGCCGGGTGGACGGGGCCAGAGCCGAACCGGTTGAGATTGCGGCCCTCCGTCGTCGTCACGTTCAGCTGGAGGTCATGGGTCTCCCATTGATCGGCCACGGCCTCGACCCCGACCCGGGGCAGGCCCACCGGCCCACCGCCGTCGTCCCAGAGCCACGCGTTCACCGACTCGCGCAGGTCCGGATCGTCCGGCTGCTGCGCGAAGACGAACTCGCGCTCGTCGCCCAGTCCTCCCGTCAGGTCCACGGTCGTCCGTCGCCGTCCTCGCTCAGCGTGTCGCACTGCTCCAAGTGCCCGCCGACGGAGAGTCCGGCGATCCGGTCGGCCAGGATAGGGCCGCCCGCGGCCCGCCGTCACCCGAAGGCGGTGCTGACCACGTGCTCGGGCTCGACGAGGTACACCACCCGGTCGCTGTGTTCCGGGTACGGTCCGCCGGTGTACACGGTGGCGATTCGGTCGATGATCTCCCAGACCCGATCACCCTCGAGCCGCTCGGTCACCCGGCCCCGGATGGTCACCATGGAGAAGGGCTGCTCGCGGTCGGTGATCGAGATGGCCACCCGCGGGTCGGCCTCCAAGTTGCGGGCCTTGCGCGAGCCCGGCCCGGTCAGGAAGGCGATCCGGTCGCCCTCCATCCCGACCCAGAGCGGGACGCTGTGTGGCGCGCCGTCGGGCAGGATCGTCGCCAGGTGGGCCTGGTGGGGACCGTCGACCAGGTTCCGTACGGCGGGGGAGAGATCGGTCATCGGCGGCCTCCTGCTTCGAGCACGTGTGCGGTGACGGCGCGCAGGTCGTCCGACCAGATCCCGGGGAGACCGAACTCGCCGAAGAGCGCGTCGTCGAACGTCACCGTCGCCGCCACCTGCCCCCCGACCACGGTCAGCACGTCGAGCTTGTAGGCGACGAAGTCGTGTGCACCGGGCCGGCGCACGTAGCAGGCCGCTGCCGGCTGGCGGTTGGCCAGGACCGGTACCGCGTGCCACTGCCCCATCGCGTTCGGACCGAAGGCGATGTCGATGTTCCGTGCCATGGCGGCCAGGCCGCGCACCGTCATGGGCTCGGGCGGCATGGTGGCGACCACGTCCTCGCGCAGCAGGGCCGCCGCGCCGGAAGCGTCGCCCCGCTCGTGGATCTCGATGAAGCGCTGCAGCACGGCGCGCTCGTCCGCCGAGAGCGCGGTGTGCCGCCACTGGCTGCGGTCCTCCGGCAGCCGGCGGCGCAGCGTCAGGCGCGCTCGCTGCAGCGCGCTGTGCACCGCTGCCGTCGACATGCCGAGGGCACGGGCGACTTCGCCGGGCGCCCAGGACAGCCCCGTGCTCAGCACGAGGACGGCCCGCTGGCGCGGCGGCAGGGCCTGGATGGCGGCGATGAAGGCCAGCTCAATCGTCTCGCGGGCCACCGCCACCGAGTCGGGCGCCTCCTCGGTGGCGGCGATCCCGTCCAGCGCGGCATCGGGGTAGGGCTCGAGCCACGTGACCTCGGCCAGCTCGCTCCCGGCCGGGACCTGCCGGCGCCGGGAGCGGATGCTGTCGATGCAGACGTTGGTGGCGATGCGGTACAGCCAGGCCCGCAGGTTGGTTCCCGCCTCGAAGGTGCTCCGGTTCCGCCAGGCCCGGAGCAGGGTCTCCTGCACCAGGTCCTCGGCGTCGCTGTACGAGCCGACCATCCGGTAGCAGTGCACGTGCAGCTCCCGGCGGTGGGCCTCGACGGCCTGGTCGAAGTCGATGGCAGGCATGGGCGGCTCCATCATCGGGCCTGAGCGATGCGGCGTGCGCTGCCCGTGGGCGTTGGTGCTGTGCATGGTCATGCCCGGTACAACGACGGCAGGCCCGGTCCGTCATCGGTCTTCAGCGATGGATGGGCCCGGCAACCCCCGTCGGCCGGCCCCCCTTGACCGGACCGGTCCGACTTGTGATACTTCTATCATAGTTATGAATATGAAAGTATCTTCCCTCGGTCCACCCACCGGACCCGGCGTCCCGGCCATGCACGAGCTGAGCCGGCCCCGTCGCATCGGCATCCTGCTCATCTGCTGCATGAGCCTGCTCATCGTCGGGCTCGACGTCACCATCGTGAACGTCGCCCTGCCCTCCATCGGCCACGACCTCGGGGCCAGCGTGTCGGGCCTGCAGTGGACGATCGACGCCTACACCCTGGTCCTGGCCAGCCTGCTCATGCTGTCCGGTTCGACGGCCGACCGGTTCGGCCGCAAGCGCACGTTCGTGGTCGGGCTCGCCGTCTTCTCGGCCGGTTCGCTGCTCTGCAGCCTTGCCCCCAGCCTGGGACTGCTCATCGTGTTCCGCATGCTCCAGGCCGTCGGCGGGTCAATGCTCAACCCGGTCGCCATGTCGATCATCACCAACACCTTCACCGATCCGAAGGAACGGGCCCAGGCCGTCGGGGTGTGGGGGGCCGTGGTCGGCGTCTCCATGGCGCTCGGCCCCGTGCTCGGAGGACTGCTGGTCTCGTCGGCCGGTTGGCGCTCCATCTTCTGGATCAACATTCCGGTCGGCCTGACCGCCATCGTTCTGGCCGTGCGCTACGTGCCCGAGTCGCGCGCCCCCCGGGCCCGCCGCTTCGATCCGGTGGGCCAGGTCCTCATGGTGGTCTTCCTGGCCGCGCTGACCTACGGGATCATCGAGCTGCCGAGCAAGGGCCTGTCCTCGCCGGTCATCCTGGGCGCCTTCTCGGCCGCACTGGTCGGGTTGGTCGGCTTCATCCTCTACGAGCCCCGGCGGCGCGACCCGTTGATCGACCTCCGGTTCTTCCGCTCCGTTCCGTTCGCCGCGGCGACGGTCACCGCGGTGGCCGCGTTCGCCGCGCTCGGCGGCTTCCTCTTCATGAACACGCTCTACCTCCAAGAGGTGCGCGGCCTCTCCCCCTTGCGGGCCGGGCTCGACACCTTGCCCATGGCCTTGCTGGTGATGCTGGCGTCGCCCGTCTCCGGCCGCATCGTCGGCCACCGCGGTCCGCGGCTGCCCCTGGTCGTCGCCGGCGCCTGCATCGGGACGGCCTGCGCCATGCTGACCGGTATCGACGAGGTCACCCCGTTCACCTGGCTGTTCGGGGCCTACGTGGTCTTCGGTCTCGGCTTCGGGTTGGTGAACGCACCGATCACGAACGCCGCGGTCTCGGGGATGCCCCGGGCCCAGGCCGGGGTGGCCGCCGCCATCGCCTCCACCTCGCGCCAGGTGGGCCAGACCCTCGGGGTGGCCGTGTGCGGCGCGCTGGTCACGTCCGGGGTGAGCGGGTCGGTGCACGGCGGCCTGGCCACCGTCAGCCCGACGGCCTGGTGGATCCTCGCCGGCTGCGGCGCCGTGATCGTACTCCTCGGTTTCGTGGCCACCTCGCGCTGGGCCGTGGCCAGCGCGCAGCGGACGGCCGCCGAGCTCAATCCCGAGAACCTGACGGCGCAGCCGGTGGCGGCATGAACCCTCCCCGCGCCGACGCCGCCGCTCCGGACCCGGCCCCACCTGCCCCGGGCTCTGCGCCCAGCGACCAGGCCGCCCGCGAGGTGTGGGCCCGCATGTGCGACCTGGTGCTCGACAACGAGCGCCGGCGCGAGGTGGCCGACGCCGTCGGGCTGAGCTTCGGCCGGATCAAGGCCATCCGCCGGGTGGCCCGCCGCTCCATGTCCATGCGTGAACTGGCCGACGAGCTCGGCATCGATCCGCCGAACGCCACCGTGGTGGTGGACGACCTCGAGTCGCTGGGCCTGGCCCGCCGCCAGTCGCACCCCACCGATCGCCGGGCCAAGGTGGTCGAGGCGACGCGCAAGGGGAGGGAGATCGCCAAGCGGGCCAACGCCATCTTGAGCACGCCGCCGCCCGCGCTCGCGGCGCTCGAGCCGAGCGACCTCGAGGAGCTGGGGCGAATTCTGGCCCAGCTCGGCGCGGCACGCAGAGCGGGAATGAGGAGCGGGGCAGCCCCGCCTGCGGTCAGCCTCGACGGAGTGCGATCGCCGCGTCGGGCTCGATCACCCGGAAGCTGAAGCTCTCCTCGATGTAGAGACGCACGATGTCGGCATCATGGCTCCGGTAGCCGATGGAGAGGTCCTGGCCGCTGTCGAGCACGAAGTCGCCGCCGCGCAGGCTCAGGACGACACCGCCCGCGACACCGGGTGACCACACGAGTGGCCCTTCGAGGATCCGGCGCAGGTGGTCGAAGAGCAAGTGCCCGCCGTGCTCCGCCGTCTCCACAATCCCGGTGTAGATGGCCGGGTCGAGGGCGAGACCGTAGGGGCCACCGATCCCGGCGCGCCGCAACACGTCGACGGCCTGGGCCACCACTGTCGGGTACTGCTCCGTTTCCCCCGCGATGGTGAGCGGCTCGTGCGAGCTGCACTCGGTGATGCCCAGGATCCCGGCGGCGGCGTAGCCGTGGAACACGGTCGAGTTCTCGGCCAGGGCGATCTGGCGAACGGCCTCGTCCACCTCGGGCAGATCGATGTCGTCCGCCCCCCGGTCGGCGTCGTCGATCTCCACCCGCGACACGGAGAAGTCGGCCCGCAGCTCCACCAGCGGCAGCACCCGGCGCTGTACGGCGGCGACGCCTTCTGAGGGGGAGGCCACCTCGTCCACCCGCCCCAGGTCGGTGGCGGAGTGGCTCCAGCCCTGCGGCCCCACCATGTCCACCAGTTTGCGGGCGGCCAGGTGGGTGACCAGGCGGCCCTTGGCCTCGGACTCGATCTGCTCCCAGGCGGCCTCGGAGACAGGCGCCAGCTCGCGATAGAGGTGGTCCATCACTCGCCTCCCTTCAGGCTGCCGATGCCGAGCGAGCCACCGCTTGCGCTGCCCGCGCCGGCTGCCTCGGCCTCGTGTTCGACCTCGGTCACCGGTTCGCTCGTGAAGAGGTACGTGCGCAGCGTTCGATCGAGCGCCGGGTCACGGCGACGGAGCCATTCGAGTGTCATACAGGCGTGTTCCTTCTCCTCGTCGCGGTTGTGAGCCAGGATGTCGGCCAGGCTCGAGTCGTTGGTGGCATGGACTCGCTGGTCATACCAGTCGACCGCCTCGAGTTCCTCGATCAGCGACGTGAACGCCCGGTGGCGGTCGATCGTCGGCTCGCCGAGCAACTCTGCCGGCTCGTGCAATCCCTCGCTTCCCATCTTCACCTCTTCCCGTTCCCGCGCTGCCCGAGCCGTTCGGCTCCGCCGAGACCTTATCTGTCGTCCCTCGGATGCTCCGCGGGAGACGGAGGACTGCTGTCTCGCACTCGACTGTTGCCGCCGGGCACCGCCGCGTCTCGTTCCTGGTGGCGTCGAGGTCTTATGCGGACCCCGGCCCCGCAACCGCTGTCGCGGGCCGGGCGCAACGGGCCCAGCTCTGGCCCGACGCCTCATCGAAAGTCCGGTCTGGCCTATAGACGGAAGGTATACTCTTAGGTTATAGTGGCGGCATGAGCGTGCCTCTTACCCTCCTTGGCCTGCTGGAACGCGAACCCAGCCACGGCTACGACCTCAAGCGCGACTACGACACCTTCTTCGGGAAGGACAGACCGCTTCCCTTCGGCCAGCTGTACGCCACCCTGGCCCGTCTGGCCCGAGACGGAAAAGCCATCGCGGGGGAGGCGGAGCCCGGATCCGGTCCGGATCGCAAGCGCTACACGATCACCGAGACCGGAAAGAGCGAGGTGGAGACGTGGCTGGCGGAGCCCGTTCCGGCCGAGCCGCATCTCCAGACAGAACTGTTCGCCAAGGTCGTGCTCTCGCTCATGCTCGGTCGGCCGGCGGAGGAATACCTCGACACGCAACGGGCCGCGCACATTCAGCGAATGCGCGAGCTGACCGACGTGAAGCAGCGAGGAAACCTCGTCGACGCCCTGCTCGCCGACCACGGCCTCTTTCACCTGGAGGCCGACCTGCGCTGGATCGACCTCACGTCCGCTCGCCTGGCGCCGCTCGCAGAGGAGGTGATGGCGTGAATCTTGTCAAGAGATCCACCGCAGTCCAGATCGAAGGTGTGCTCATCGAAGGTCGCGACCTGGTGCTTGCATTTGGGGAGACCCCGGCGCTTCGTGGCGCAAACCTCTCCGTCGAGCGTGGCGAGATCGTCGCCGTGATGGGCCCCAGCGGCTCGGGCAAGTCGACGTTGCTCCACTGCTTGGCGGGCATCCTCGTTCCCAGCTCCGGCCAGGTTTGCTTCGACGGCCAGCGCCTGGACAGCATGCGGGAGGGGGAGCGCTCCAAACTGCGGCGCGACCGCTTCGGCTTCGTGTTCCAGTTCGGTCAGCTCGTGCCCGAGCTGACCGCCGAGGAGAACATCGCCCTCCCCCTCCTGCTCGGTGGCATGCACCGCCACGAGGCCATCCGTGAGGCGCGGGGCTGGTTCGAACGGCTCGACCTCGAGGGCATGGAGCACCACCGAACCGGCGAGATGTCCGGCGGCCAATCCCAGCGTGTCGCCTTGGCGCGCGGACTCGTCGCCCGTCCCGACGTGCTCTTCGCCGACGAGCCGACTGGGTCGCTCGATTCGCTCAGCGGAGAGTTGGTGATGGACCTCTTGACGCGCGCCGCGCGTGAGCAGGGGTCGACGGTGATCCTCGTGACCCACGAACCCCGTGTGGCCGCCTACGCGGACCGGGAGGTCATGGTGCGGGACGGGCTCGTGACGTCGCCGGAGCTGATCCACCGATGATCCGACTCGGCCTGCGCCTGACGTTCGGAAGCGGCCGTGAAGCCGCGCTGCGCGTCTTCGTCACCGCGGCGGCCGTCGCCCTCGGCGTCGCACTGCTGCTGGCTGCCCTGGCCGGTGGCAACGGTCTGCACGCTCAGACCGACCGTGGTGCGTGGCTCGACACCTCGGCACAAGCGTCACGATCGACGTCGGGCACGCCCACATCTGACCGGCTGTGGTGGCTATCGAGCATCGATCAGTTCGGCAACCAGGCGATCGATCGCGTGGACGTGGCTGCCACGGGCCCGACCGCTCCGGTCCCGCCGGGGGTTGCCCACCCGCCGGGACCGGGTGCCTACTACGCCTCTCCGGCCCTCGCGACGCTTCTCGCGTCCCAGCCGGCGAGCGAGCTTCGTGACCGGTTTCCGGGGCGCCAAATTGGGACCATCGGCGCAGCGGCGCTGCCGTCCCCGAACTCGCTCATCGTCGTCATCGGCCACACTGCCAACCAGCTCTCGCGGGCACCTGGTGCGGTCGAGGTCGGGGCGATCCAGCGCACGCCCGCCAACTGCCTTGCCTGCCAGAACCCCGTCGGGAGCGGACCCGTTCTGCAGTGGATCCTGGTTGGCGGAGCTGTCTTCCTGTTGCTGCCGGTGCTCATCTTGATCGCGACGGCGAGCCGGCTGTCGGCGGCGCGACGCGAGGAACGCTTCGCCGCCATGCGGCTCGTCGGCGCGACGCCGCGTCAGATTTCTGTGGTCTCCGCGGTCGAGGCAGTGGTCGCGGCACTCGCGGGCGTTGCCGTCGGCTTCGCACTCTTCTTCGCATTCCGGCCGCTGCTCTACCATGTGCCGTTCACCGGAGCGCCATTCGCGCCAGGAGACCTTTCACTGAACGGGATCGACGTTGTATTGGTCGTGATCGGCGTTCCGGTCGCCGCCGTCGTGTCCGCGCTGGTCGCGCTCCGTCGAGTCCACATATCGCCGCTCAGCGTGAACCGGCGAGCGTCGTCACGCCCACCGCGGATCGTACGAATCATCCCGCTCCTTGCTGGCGTCGCGGTACTCGCCTACTTCGACGCGCATGGCAAGCCGGGCAGCAATGGTGGCCAGCTTCTCGAGCTGCTCGTGGGATTCGTGCTCCTTGTCGTGGGGCTGGTTCTGGCTGGACCGTGGTTCACGACCGCTGGTTCCCGAGTGATGGCGACGCGGGCCAGTCGCCCCGCCACGCTCATCGCCGGCCGCCGGCTGCTCGACAATCCCAAAGCGGCCTTTCGGTTCATCAGTGGGCTCGTCATCGCCCTTTTCGTTGCAAGCGCCTTGATCGGGGGACTCAGCTCCATCTCCAGCGTCAGCAATTCTGGAGGAGGAACCGCCGGAAAGGACACCCTCGCCGAACCGTTCTGCAGCTTCTCGACGTCGAACTGTCCCGCTTCCGCGGAAGTGTCTTCGGTCCCAGGCCACGTGCTTGCTGAGCTCCATGCCATGCCGGGCGTGCGTGGTGTGGCGGTGGTCCACCAACTCCCGCCCGGTGAGCAGGCGGAGTGGGGCGGGCCGGCTGGGGTTGTCGCATGCGCCCAGCTGGCGAAGACGCCGGCGATCGGCACGTGCGCTCGAGGAGCGACGGTGGCGAATATCGGCTACTTCCTTTCGAACGTTCTTGGGCACAACTCGCATGCCTCGTCGACGGCCTGGCCGTCCGCGCACCTATCGGCGGCGAAGGCCGCGCGTCTTCCCATCAACGCGGTTGTCGTAAGCACCGACGGGTCCTCGAGTTCGCTCGAACGGGTGCGGACCACGCTCGAACAGGCGTTTCCCTTCCAGGGCCAGCCGCTCGGAGTCGAGTCGCTCGATCCGTCGAACGCGCGCCTTCTTACGATGATCGAGGACATGACCGACATCATCATTGTGGCAAGCCTGATCATCGCCGCTTGCAGTCTCGCTGTGAACATCGTCGCCGGGTTGGGCGAGCGTCGGCGGCCGTTCAGCCTGCTCAGACTCACCGGCGCTCCCACAAAGCTCCTGCATCGCGTCGTCGCGCTGGAAAGTGCCCTTCCTCTCCTCCTTGTCGCTGCGGTGTCGATCGTGGTCGGCCTCGTCTCGGCCGCCCTCTACCTCCACTCCCAGGTCGACATCGCGTTCCGCTTCCCCGGGATCGCCTACTGGGCGACCGTGGTGGGCGGACTCGTGGCGTCGCTGGCGATCATCGCCTCGACCTTCCCGCTTCTCAACCGGATGACGGGACCCGAGGTAGCTCGGAACGACTAATCCGCCATCTCGCGGCTGAGCAGGCTTCTTCGTCCATCCATCTCAGTGGGCGCGTAACTCGTGTGCGCCCGTCGGGAGGCGCGCAGAGCTCTGGGGGTGGAGCAACTCGGCCAGCAGCTCGACCCCGTCGACCACCCGCGGACCGGGCCTCGAGAAGAACGCGTTGGCATCGACTGCGACGATCCGGCCGAGCCGCGGCACCTCGGGCCGCCCGAGAAACGAAGCCGCCTGCTCCACCGAGCCGGCCAGGTCGAAACCGCACGGACTGAAGACCGTGAAGTCGATCTGCGCCGCGGCGATTTCCTCCCAGTCCACCCGGCGCGAGCGAGCTCGTGGCTCGGACAGCACCGGTTCGCCCCCAGCGGCCTCCACCATCTCGGGAACCCAGTGGCCTGCGTTGAACGGGGGATCGGGCCATTCGAGGACGAAGACCCGTGGGCGCGGCCTCCCGTGCACGCGGGAGCGCACGGCAGCAACGCGAGCGTGCAGCTCCTCCATCAACGCGTCCGCCCGGTCTTCGGTGCCGGTGGCCCGCCCGACCTGGCCCACGCAGGCGATCACCTCGTCGAGCCCCTCCGGGTCGAGCGAGACGACCTCGGCCCGGCAGCCGATGACCCCGAGGGCCTCTTCGACCGCTCCCGAGGGCACGGCACAGACCCGGCAGAGATCCTGGGCCAGGATCACGTCGGGTCCGATCGATCTGATCCGGGCGTCGTCGAGGGTGTAGATCGACTGCCCGGCTGCCATCAGAGCGCTCACCTCGGCGTCGACCTGGGCCGCGTCACGGGCGTCGCTCGTGTCCAGGACGGTGCCCGACACGATCGGCACCTCCCGCGCCGCGGCCGGGTAATCGCACTCGAAGCTCACGCCTTCGAGCTGGTCCCCGAGGCCCAGGGCGAAGACGATTTCGGTGGCCGAGGGGAGCAAGGAGACGATCTTCACAGCCCCATCTTCCCCCCTTCGTGCCGTTGCGTTCACTGAAATATCGGGACTCGCCGTTCTGAGCACCCGTGTTACGGTGGGAAGCGCCTGTATGGCGCAGCAGTAACTGCCCGAAAGGGGAAGCCGGTGCAAGTCCGGCGCTGGTCCGCAACCGTGAGCGACTCACTGCAGCAGTGAGTCGTGCAGCCGGGATACCTCGAGGGCAGTAAGAGTTCCCATCTGTCGAGACACATGGACCGGGGCTCGGTGTGACCCCGTGCATTCGGAGTTTCCGGGCTAGGTCCGGGAAGCGAACACGCATGCACACCGCACCCAGCACCACGGTGATCGCCGGACCGCCCTTCGGGGTGAGCTGATCATGCGAATCCGCCCGCATACCGGCCTCCTCGCTGCCCTCATTCTGTCTGTCGGGGGCTTGACGGCGCTGGCCCTGTCCGTCTCCGCCGGCGCCGTGAGCGGCCAGGTCTGCATGGGCGTGGTGATCGACGACGGTTCCGGCGCCGCGCCATCGGTCCAGGCGGCCAACGTCGACCCAGGCGCCAGCGATCTCGACGCGATGAGCACGGCCGGGGACACGGTTACCCAGAACAACTCCGGGTTGGTCTGTGCCATCAACAACTACCCGGCCAATGGGCTGGCCAACTGCCTCGGTGCGAAGAAAGGGGAGTTCTTCTACTGGTCGTATTGGCAGGGTGATCCTGACAAGAACACGTGGACGTACGCCAACGTGGGGCCCGCGTCGCACGACGCCAGTGCCGGGACGGACTACGTCGAAGGTTGGCGTTACCAGGACCCCGGTCCGGACAACCCCACCGCGCCACCGCCGTCGGTGACCCCGGCCGCGGCTTTCGCTCAGGCCTGCCCATCGACGACGACAACGACGACCAGTGGAGGAGGTGGTGGTTCGTCGGGTGGCGGTGGCGGTGGCGGTGGCGGATCGGGCGGCCAGGCACCGGGTGCTGCTCCGACAACGGCCCCAGCGACCCAACCCACCACCGCGGTGGCCCCCGGGACGGAGGCGCCTCACACGGCGGGTCGAGGGAACGCGGTCACCACCACCACGAGTGCCGGAGGAGCAGGAACTCCACCCTCGACTGTGGTGTGCGCCACCAGCACGACAACAACGACGACGACCACGACGACGATGCCGCACATCGCCGGTCGAAGGATCGCAGTCACAACCACTACGACGACATCGACGACTGTGCCGCACACGGCGGGTCGAGTAAACGCGGTCACGACCACCACGAGTCCCAAGGGAGCGGCGGAGGCTCCGCCGTCGACCGTGGTTTGTACGAACAGCACGACGACCAGCACGCCGGTGCTCGTGGGCTCTCATCTCAAATCCGAGACGAGCCCGACCAGGCTGGCCGACGCCGCCGCCTCCCACGGTCAGAGTGGTGGCGACCCGCTGCTGCCCATCGTCATCGTGGTCGTGGTCATCGCGCTGCTCGGCGGCGTGGCCTGGCTGAGATGGCGGCGCAGACCGGCCGAGGAATGACCCGCCCACGTCCGAACCGCCCGGTGCATCCTCTGGCCTGGTGGGCCTGGGCCGCATGCCTGGCCGTGTCCGCCATGCAGACGATCAGCCCGAACCCGTTCCTCCTTCTGATGATCGGAGCGGTCGCCTGCTTCGTCGTTGCCAGTTGCCGCGGCAACGATCCCTGGTCCCGCTCCCTGGCCTTCTTCCTTCGACTCGGTGCCGTCGTGATCCTCGTCCGCGTGGTCATCGAGATCCTCTTCGGCCAGCGGGGCGTCCCGGGTCACGTGCTGTTCACCATGCCGCGGGTTCCGCTGCCGTCCTGGGCGGCCGCGGTGAGCATCGGCGGTGCCGTCACCCTGGAGTCGATCATCACCGCCGTGGTTCTCGGTTTGCAGATAGCGGTCATCCTCGTGTGCTTTGGTGCGGCCAACTCGCTCGTCAGCCCGTATCGGCTGCTCCGTTGCTTGCCTGCTGCCCTCTACGAGGCGGGCGTCGCGGTCACGGTCGCGCTCTCCTTCACGCCAGAGTTGGTCGAGACGATCGGCTCGGTCCGTCGCGCCCGGCGCATGCGGGGCATCCCGACGAAGGGTCTGCGGGGCATGCGCGGCATTGCCGTCCCGGTCCTCGAAGGCGCGCTCGACCGGTCACTCCAGTTGGCCACGTCGATGGACGCGCGGGGCTATGGCCGGCGCAGCGATGCGCGGGGCGCGGCCCGAACCCTCGCCACCGGTGCCACCATCGTCGGCCTCCTGCTGGCGGCCGTCGGCGTGTACGGAGTCACCGACGCCGGATCGGAGTTTGGGCTTGGTCTGCCTCTCATTGCTGCGGCCGCCGTCCTCTGCGCGGTCGGGTTCGCCGCACGAGGTCGGCGGCTGCAGAGGTCGCGCTATCGGCCGGATCGCTGGGGGGCACCCGAGTGGCTCATCGTTGGATCAGGAGTCGTTGCGCTGGGGACGATGACGGTGGCCCACGCGCTCCAGCTTCCCGGCATGGTCGTCTCCTTCGTGCCGCTGGCCGCGCCTCCGCTGCCTCTGTTGCCGGTGGCGGGCATCCTGGTGGCCGCCCTTCCGGCGTTCGTCGTGCCGGCTCGTCGCCCGGTGCCGGCGTCGTCACGGCGAGAGCTCGAAGCAGCGGTGGCCGCGTGATCCGCTTCGACCGGGTGTCCTTCACCTATCCCGAATCCACCGATCCGACTCTCGACCAGCTGTCCCTCGAAATCCCGGAGGGCGAGCTCTGCGTGGTGATAGGCGAGACCGGGTCCGGGAAGACGACCCTGTTGCGCTGCATCAACGGGCTGGTTCCGTACTTCAGTGGCGGGACGCTCGGCGGCACGGTCACCGTGGACGGGAGGTCGACCCGAGAGCACAGGCCACGGGATCTGGCCGACGTCGTCGGCTTCGTCGGCCAGAACCCCATGGCCAGCTTCGTCACCGAGCGGGTCGAGGACGAGCTGGCGTACACCATGGAGAACCTGGGGGTGCCGCCCGAGGCCATGCGCCGGCGGGTGGAGGACACGCTCGACCTCTTGGGTCTGCAGGAGCTGCGCAACCGGTCCTTGCGTGCCCTGTCCGGTGGTCAGCAGCAGCGGGTGGCCATTGGAGCCGTGGTCACCGCCTCTCCCCGCGTCCTCGTTCTCGACGAACCGACCTCCGCGCTCGATCCGGCCGCGGCCGAGGAAGTGCTCAACGCGTTGGCCCGACTCGTGCACGACCTCGGTCTGACCGTGGTCATGGCGGAGCACCGCCTCGAGCGGGTGCTGCCGTTTGCCGACCGGATCGTGTTGGTACCCGGGGGCGGCCGTCCCCTCGAGGTGGGACCGCCCGAGACCGTCATGCGCTCGGCGCCCGTCGCGCCGCCGCTGATCGAACTGGGCCGGGTGCTCGGGTGGGACCCTTTACCGCTCACCGTGCGCGATGCCCGCCGTTTGGCGCCTGACCTGCGAGCCCGCATCGCCAGCAAGAATCCGGCTCGAAATTCTGCTCGGGTGTCGCAGCCAGGGGCAGAGGCGGCCTCGACCCACCATCTCGCTGTCCACTACGGACCGCAGGTGGCGTTGGTCTCGATTGACCTCGTCGTGCACAGCGGTGAGATCACGGTCCTCATGGGGCGCAACGGCTCAGGCAAGTCTTCGTTGCTCACCGCGCTGTCCGGAGGACGTGCCCCGAGTCGTGGCTCGGCCCGGGTCGGCGGGCGCGATCCCAGACGGTTGAGTTCGGCCGAGCTCATCCGCGCGGTGGGGTTGGTGCCGCAGGATCCCGGTCTGCTCCTCTACGGGGAATCGGTTGCCGACGAGTGCCGCAACGCCGACCGGGCGTCAAGCTTGGACGACGGCACCACGAAGGCGGCGTTGGACCGGCTTCTGCCCGGGATGCCAGCCGAGCGCCATCCTCGGGATCTCTCGGAGGGGCAGAGACTGGCCCTGGCGCTCGCCATCGTGCTGGCGCCCGAACCTCCCGTCCTTCTCCTCGACGAACCGACCCGGGGTCTCGACTACCCGAGCAAGGACCGGCTGGTCGTCATTCTCCACGAGCTGGCCGAGACCGGGCACGCGATCGTCCTGGCCACCCATGATGTCGAGCTCGCCGCTCGGGTGGCCCATCGCGCCGTCGTGTTGGCAGAGGGTGAAGTGATCGCCGACGGACCGGCGCACGAGGTGGTCTGTCACTCGCCGGTCTTCGCGCCGCAGATCTCTAAGGTTCTCGCGCCCGACGAATGGTTGACCCTTGACGAAGTCGAACACGCACTCGAAGTGAGCCCATCGTGACGATGCCGTTGGCACGGGCTCGGAATCACCACGTTCCGGCCATACGGCTCGGCCATCGATCGTCGTTCCTCCTCGGCGTCACGACCGTCTTCGGCATCGTGGCGTTCGGGTGGCCCTTGCTGATCCACCAGAGCGCGACGGCCAACTCGGCCCACAGCGGGGATGCGCCCTGGGTGTTCGTCGCGCTGGTCCCGCTGCTGATCGCCATCGTGATGGCCGAGCTCTCCGAAGGCGGCATCGATGCGAAGGCGATCGCGCTCCTCGGCATCCTCGCCGCCTGCTTCTCCGCCCTGCGCATCGCCAGTCCAGGAATCGACGGCTTCGAGCCGGAGTGGTTCCTGCTCATCCTGGCCGGTCGTGTGTTCGGGCGGGGGTTTGGCTTCGTGCTCGGAGCAGTCGCGCTGTTCGCATCGGCTCTCGTCACCGGCGGCATCGGTCCGTGGCTCCCGTTCCAGATGCTCGCGGCCGCCTGGATCGGTTTCGGCGCCGGATGCCTTCCGGTGGCCCGTGGCTTCGTCGAGCGCCTCCTTCTCGCCGGGTACGGCGTCGTGGCAGCGCTGGTCTATGGCATGCTCACGAACTTCTGGTTCTGGCCCTTCGTGGGTTCGGAGACCAGGTATTCGTTCGTCCCCGGCGCCGGCGTCGCATCCAATCTCCACCGGTTCCTCCTCTTCGACCTGACGACGTCGATGGGCTTCGATCTGACCAGGGCGGTGACCTGTGCCGTCCTCATCCTCGTCTTGGGGCGGCCGGTGCTCGCCGCGCTGCGCCGCGCCGCACGCCGTGCTGTCTTCGAGCCGAGCCCCGCAGTTCGTCGAGTGAGTGGATTCCCGATCCATCGCCCGGGGTGACAGACTCAGGGATCGCCCTATGACCGAGTCGATCGAACGAAGCGCTCCACGCCGAGCGAAAGCCTCGAAGCGGTCGGGGGGCCGCGAGCGCCAGCGGGTCGCCGGCGGTGACGCCCGCAACCGCCAACCCCGGGGTGACCGTCGACGCCAGCAGATCCTCGACGCTGCCGTTCAGCTGTTCGCGGCGAAGGGCTACCGCGGGACGGGTGTGGCTGCACTGGCCGACCGGGTCGGGATGACGGCGACGGGCATGCTCTATTACTTCGGTTCCAAGGAGCGGTTGCTCCAGGAGGTGGTGGCCGAGCGGGATCGCCGGGACGTGTTCGACCTCGATTCGCTGAGTTTGTCGAGTTTCCGCGAGCTCGGGCGGCACAACGCCGAGACGGCGATCCTTACCCGGCTCTACGTCGTCCTCGGAGCCGAGAGCCTCGACGCGGACGATCCGCTCCACGACTTCTTCATCGATCGTTACGAGACAGCGCGGGCGCTCGTCCGCTCGGTCCTCGAACGCGAGCGGGACGAGGGGAACTTCCGAGCCGACCTCGACGTCGAACAGATCGCTCGCGAGGTCATCGCCGTGCTGATGGGTTTGGAGATCCAGTGGCTGGCCGACCCCGCCCGGGTCGATCTGGCCCAGGCGACAGAGGCCTACTTCGAGCGCCTCGTGGCCGAGCTCTCCGCCTGAGCCCGTCGGGCCATTAGCTGGCCGCCGTCCCTCCGATGGAACGGCCGCTCGTGAAGCCGACGGCCGAGCCGAGGTAGGGCGCGCCCCCGAAGGCGAACGTCCCCCCGTCGGCCCCGAAGAGCCAGTAGCCCTCGCCGGCTGTGGCCATTCCGATGATGGGCTTGCTCACGCGGACGCCGAGTCCGGGCAGTGAACCCAAGTACGGCGCGTCACCGAAGGCGTAGATGGCGCCGTCGGCACCGACCATCCAGTAGCCCTTCGCGTCGTGGGTCACAGCGATCGCGGTGACCGGCTGCGCAGGGCTGACGTGCAGCCCGGGCAACGAACCGAGGTAGGGCGCGTCACCAAAGGCGTAGATCGCGCCATCCCCGCCGACCAGCCAGTAGCCCCGTCCGTCCGGCGTCGCCGCCATGCCCACGATGGGCTTGGTCGGGGTGACGTGGAGGCCGGGGAGCGAGCCTTCGTAGGGCGCGTCACCGAAGGCGTAGACCGCTCCGTCGCTGCTCACCATCCAGTAGCCCTTGCCGCTGGGGCTGAGTGCGAGTCCGACCACGTTGGCGACCGAGATGCCCAGACCGGGGAGGGAGCCGGCGTACTGCGCGTCACCGAAGGCGTAGACGCCGCCGTTGGACCCGACCATGACGTAGCCCTTCCCGTCCGCCGTCCCGGCCATGCCCACCACCGGCTTGACCGGGGTCACGTGCAGCCCGGGCAATGAGCCCTCGAACGGAGCCCCGTAGCTGTACACGCCGCCTGCGGTATCGCTCAACCAGAAGCCGAGTGGACTGGCGAACAGGGTGGCTGCCTGGCTGACCGCGCTTCCCACTCCGTTGTGGAACACCGCCCGGTAGTAGGTGGTTGCGGCGGGTGTCACGACGGAGAGCGTGGGTGAGGTGGCGCCGGCAATGTTGGTCCAACCGGCACCGGACAATTGCTGCCACTGCACGCTCGGAGCCTGGTCGAGACCGACGGCTGTCGCCGCGGCCGAAAAGACGGCTGTCGCGCCGGGCGTCGCCGAGACGCTCTGCGGTTGTTGGGTGATGGCGGGTGCGGTTGCGAAGTTGCCCAACTCGGACTCGTCGGTGGGGCTCATGCACTCGAGGGCGGTCGGGGTGAGCGCGGCCAGCCGGGCCGAGTCCGCCTCCGATGCTGCGATGGTGGCGTCCGCCACCGCGTAGTTGCCGATGATCACCGTCTGCCCGGCCCCGACGGTGAACGTGTAGGCCCAGGTGGGGTTCTGGTTCCCATTGGTGATGTCGACGTCGGCCGCACCCAGGGCCGCACCGGTCGTCTGGAGGACGTGACCCAGGCGTGGTGTCACGCTCGTCGTTCCCGAGAAGCTTCCGAATGTGGTCACCCACTCGTCGCCCGGTGCTGCCGTGGTGCCGCCGGCCGAGGTACCAGTTACCGCCGTCGAAGCTCCCGAGGCGAGCAGGTTGGCAGTGGACATGGTCACCGTGATGGGGGCACCGGTGGGATTGTTGAAGACGTTCAGTGTCCGCTCGAAGTGGTCGTCACTCGGGACATAGATCCGTCGGGACACATTGAGGCCGAACATTTGCTTCGGGTTGAAGAGGATCTCGCGACCGTTGCAGTCGGCCTGTGCCTGGCCCGCGTCTGAGTAGGCCTTGCACGTCGATGAAACGCCGACACAGGCGCCATTGACGCTCAGCAGGAGTCCGTCGTACCCGGCGTAGGGGTTGCCGAGCGCCGACTGGACCGTGCCGCCATTGGCGGTGCTTGCAGTGACGGAGTGGGTGTAGCTCGCCTGGTCGTTGATGGCGCCGCTGGCCGAGCTCGCGCTCAGTGTGGTTGTGACATCCGTGTTGACGTTCCAGCGGAAGCCCGCGTTGTCGGTCAGGCTGGTCGTCGAGAGACTGTGCGATCGCAGCGTGCCGTCACCGTGGCGTTGGTGGGATCCGACCTTGACCCCCGAGAGGGTGCCCCGTTCCGAGGTGTCCTTCGCCGCCGCGACGAGACCGTCGCCCGCCCGCTGGGTCGCGCCCACTGGTGTCCCGCTGAGCAGGACCCCCGCCACCGGCGCCACCACGAGGGCTGCGGCGACCGGAAGAGCTACACGGCGTGACCGTGTCGGCGCGGCTGGCCAGCCGCCATGCGCTGCGGCGCGTCCCCAGTCGCGTAGGGCCCGGTCGGTCGAGGCGCCGTCGGCAACCAAGCGCGCCCGCGTCCCGAGAGTCCGCGCCGAGAGCCAGAGCGCGCTCGAGGTGGTCCAGGGCAGTTCGGGTGAGCCGACGAGCAGAACGGGAGAGGGGAGCTGGTGCAGCTGCCACGTGGCACGCAGAAGTGATCCGTCGTAGGACAGCAGTCCGGCCCCGTCGTGGTCCAGGGCTGCCCGAGCGGCGATGGGGGCGAGGCGACCCGTTCCGGCGAAGAGGACTGGGAGCCGGACTTCGGCTGGCTCGGTGACGTCCGCCACCGACCGGGCGATGGTGCTGCGCAGGACGGCGGCGGGGCAGTGCGCGTCTGGGTGCAGGCTGAGCACGGAGAAGCCTTGGTCGAGCAGTCGTCGCGCCAGCTGAGCGGCTGCGCTGCCCGCGACCAGGTCGGCCGGTTCGAGCAACACGACCCAGGCTGAGGCATCCGGTGCTTCGCTCCGGACGGTGCGCACGGAAGTGGTGCGAACGTGAGACCTTGCCATGCAAAAGCTCCCTGCTATTCGACGCGAGACCCACCCACGGTACGCGACGGCATCCACGACGATTGTGATGGTCGAAGAGGCTCAGCCTGCTCCACCATGATCGTCGAGTGCGACACAGCGTTCCTCGGTTCCACGATGCACGCGGAGGACGCGTCGGGAATCACGGCCACCGACGTCAGGGGCCCAGCGTGACCGGCGAACCAGCCTTCGCCGATGACGGTGCCACGCTCGAGGTTCACCAGGCTGATTCCGTCGCGGGGGGTCGCGCCGGCAGGAAGGCGCCCGCCCGCCAGGCCGTCCACCCCTGAGCGCGAGGCTGCGCTGAAACCGAGGACGGCATGGGAGCCGTGCACGGCCAGACCACCGGCCACCCCGGGCACCTCGGTCACGGTCTCCACTTCCTGACGCTCCCATTGCACCGCCAAGAGGTGGCCCGATCCACCCTCGGCCACCAGCAGGCTGTCGTGCCACCACCGGGGTTGGCGCGGCCAGGTCAGCCCGCCGACCACCTCCTCGCCGTCGGTCGTGAGCACCAGGCCGCTGCCGCGAATGGGTTTGTCGCCCCCCGGCTCGTCGCTCTTCGCGGCCACCGTCACGGCGTCGACCAGTCCGCTGCGCACAGCCACCCCGCTGAGCCCCGTTCTCCATTCGGGCCGGAGAGCTGTGACCCACGGGGGCGCCCAGACGGGACGGAAGGCCAGCCGGTCGTCGGGGACGGCCAGGCAGCTGAACAAGGAAGAGGCCAGCACGGGCCCGGCCGAGGTGAGGGCCAGGTCGCTGGCTCCGACCAGCCCGATCGTGTGGGCGGACTGAGCTAGGAGCAGTCGCCGCTTCGAGAGGGCCGGTCCGCCGGCCAGGGCGTCGACGAATCGCCAGAGCTGCCAGCGGTCGAACGCCCACAGGCTGTCGCCGTCCCAGGCCGTGGCGGCAATGCCGTCGAGGGCGATCTCGGCACTGTCCCCGATCGCCCTGTCCGCGCTCACCACGATCAGGCGCCCTCCCGCCACGACGGCCACGGAGACCGATTCGTCGGCCAGCCATTCGAGCAGGCCGGGCGAGCACTGCAGGTGGTGGCGCTGGAGGACCTGCGGTTCGACCACCCGATTACGCGCTCCGGATGCCGACCGCCGCGCCCTCGACCAGCGGCAGCTCGTCGTCGAACCACAACTCGGTGCGGATCTCGTCGGTGCGCAGCCCGATGGCGGCCGGACGCCGGGCACCGGCCAGGGCGCAGACGTCGAAGAGTTCACGCACGGGACCCTCGATCAGCAGCCACTCGACAAGTTCGCCGCGGCGCAGGTCGACCACGAACAACCCGAGGTGTGGCCGGGCACCCCGGCTCTCGAGGGCGTCGTCGAGGGCCAGTCCCGAGTAGATGTCGCCGCGTCGGGGCTTGGACGAACCGACGACTGCGTAGTCGCCCACGAAGCACAGGCCGCGCAGGAAGCCGGGCCCGAAGACCACCGGTTCGAAGGAGCCCCGTTCGAGATCCACCCGGCCCAGCTCGCCCGTGCCCGCATTGGCCAGCCACAACGCGCCGTCGTGCCAGCGCGGGGAATGGGGCATGGAGAGGCCGTCGACCACGACCTCCCCGCTCGCGACGTCGATGACGACGCCCTGGTCCCGCCGGCCGTTCCGCCACTCGTCGACCTCGGTGTCGCGGCTCACACAGGTGACGTAGCCCGCCACCCCGTCCACCATGGCCAGGCCGTTGAGATGGCAGCGATCCCCGGCCTGCGGTCCCGCAAGGAACGGCGGATGCCAGCGAGGAACGAAGCTGAACGTCTCGCTGGCCGAGGCGAGGCAGCCATAGCGGGTGTTGACCCACAGATCGCGCCCCTCGGCCTCGAGACCCAGGTCGTGCACGTTGAGGTCGCCCACGACCGAGCAGTGCCGGGGGATGAACAAACGGTCGTGGCCGTCCGCCGTGCGCTGTCCCGCTTCGAGCACGTTCTCGAAGCGCCAGATCTCGAAGCGGGTGGCGATCCACAGGCGGTCGGCCCCGTCGGTGGCCAACCCCATGACCTTGTCGAACACGCGGTCGTAGACCGAGAGCTCGCCCCCGTCGTCGGTACCGAGCAGCCACAACTTGTGCGGTGGCGTCCCGAAGACCAGGCTGACCTGCTGGGAGACCAGCCAGTCGGCCAGCCCCTCCGAGGCGATCAGATCGAGGTCGTCTGCAACCGACGCTCCCGCGTCGGAGTCCCCCGTCGTCCCACTCACCGCGTCCGCCGCGCTCCAGGTCACCGTGTCGGCCTGCGCCTTCCTCTCGGCACCGCATCTGAGCCCGGTGCCGAGGGCAGCGACGCTAGTGGAGGAGCAGGAAGGCTCCCCGAGGAGATCCGCCGAGGGAACGACCCCGTGGCCAGCGCGGAGAGCGCGGGCGTCGGAGAGGTCATAGTGATGAACGCGCAACAAGGTGGAAGGCCAAGACGAGGAGGATCGTGGAAGTCGTACCGAAAAGACCGTCGGGGAAGGGCCCGTCCGAATGGTTCAGCGGCGACGTCTACCTCGACGTCATCGCCCGCGGCGAGGAGCCGTCCCGGGTGCGGGTGAACGCAGTCCACTTCACCCCCGGTGCCCGCACGGCCTGGCATTCGCACGCCGTGGGGCAGACCCTCTACGTGACAGAGGGCGTCGGCCTCGTGCAGTCCCGCGGTGAGGACATTCTCACCATCCGTCCGGGTGACGTCGTTCACGCCGACGCGGACGAGGAGCACTGGCACGGCGCCACGGCGGACCACTTCATGACGCACCTCTCCATCACCGAGGGTGTGGGCGACAGCGAGAAGGTCGAGACGGCGTGGGGTGCCCACGTCACCGACGCCGAGTACCGAGGTCAGCCCTAGCTTGCTCGGGCCCGCGGTGGTGTTCCTCGGGCTCGGCCACGCCTATGCGTAGCGGCGGGCCACCGCCTCGGCCTGGGCCCGGTAGCCGACGCCGAAGAGCACGGTGTGCACGAGCAGGGGGACGAGCTGGAACAAGCCGACCCTGTCCTCCCATCCGTCGGCCGGCGGGTGCACCTCGGCGTAGGCGCGCCGCATGCGCTCGGGAACGGTGCCGAACAGGGCGAGCATGGCCAGGTCCTCTTCGGGGTGACCCCCGTGGACCGACGGGTCGATGAGCCAGGCCCGCCCGTCGGCACCCCAGAGCACGTTGCCCCACCACAGGTCGCCGTGCACCAACGCGGGTCCGCCCGGGGGGAGCAGCTCGCCCAGCCGGTCCACCACCGGGCTCAGTTCGCCGCTGAGCCCGCATCGCTCGGCCAGGCTTAGGAGCCGGAAGGCATAGAAGGTCACGGCATCGGGCACAGCGGCCGGCTCGACCGGGCAGGTGCCGATCACCGAGGAGCCTCCGCCCCACGTGTCGTAGGGCCGGGCGTGCAGGTGGGCCAGGTCATGGCCGAGCGTCTCCTCGTGCGCGGCCGTGCGGGGAGCCTGCTCGACCGCGGTGGTGACCAGGAGGTCCGCTTCGACCAAGATGATGCGGGGCACCGGAGGGCCACCTGGCACGGCGTCCAGCGCGCGCAGGCCCTCGGCTTCGTCGCGTGCGCCGCTGCCCACCTTGGCCACCAGGGTCAGGTCGCCCGCCTCGACCATCCACGCCGTGCCGCCCAGACGGCGCGGCGTACCCAGAGCTCCGGCCACCGCGGCCAGGCGCGGCGCCCACCCCGACGGATCGTCCTGACCCACCGCGTCACTCTGGCAGCTCGGGAGCCCGAGGGCGGCGGTCGAGCACAATGGGACCATGCCCGCACGCGGACCCGCCGGCCTCGTCCTGACTCCGGGAGCGAGCGCCCGCCGCGACCAGTCGGGCCTCGTGGCCATCGACGACGCCGTCACGGCCCGAGGTCTGGCCGTCGAACGAGTGGAGTTCCCCGGGCAAGCCGCCGGGAAACGTCGCACCGATCCGCCTGCTGTCTGCATCGAGACCGTGCGGGCTGCCGCGGGGGCACTGGCCGAGCAGCTCGGCGTGCGCACCGGCCGGATCGCCATCGGCGGACGTTCCTTCGGGGGCCGCATGTGCTCGTTGGCCGCGGCCGAGGGGCTCCATGTCGCCGCGCTGGTCCTCGTGAGCTACCCCCTCCATCCGCCCGGCAAGCCGGAGCGGTTACGCACCGAGCACTTCGGTCAGCTGGACGTTCCCTGCCTCTTCGTGTCGGGCCGCAAGGACGCCTTCGCCACTCCGGCCGAACTCGAGCGCGCGGTTGCGGCTATCCCGGGCCCGGTCACCGTGTCCTTCGTCGAGGGCGACCACTCGTTGCGTCGCAGTGAAGCCGAGGTGGCCACGCTCGTCGCGTCCTGGCTGGCCGGGCTCGGTCGCACCCAGCGGCAGTGACCGGGTGGCAGTCCCTTGGCAACTGCCGTCAAATATGATATCACTTTAATATCACATTTGAAGGAGTTCCCATGAGCATCACCGAATCAGCCACCCAACCACAGCCAGTCGGGCACCAGGGGGCCCGGGTCGACATCGTGCAGCGCCCCGCCGTGGCGGTGAACGGGTGGCTCGGCGTCATCGTGCTCGTCGCCTGTGGCTTCGGCGTGTACCTGAGCGCGAAGCACGATCGAGGCATCTTGTGGTTGCCGATCCTCGTGTTCGCGCTGGTCGTCACCGCGCTGGCCATCGTCCCGCCCGGCCAGACCTCGGTGGTCCAGTTCTTCGGCCGCTACGTCGGCACCGTCACCAAGCCGGGCTTCTGGTTGGTCCTCCCTCTCACCCTGCGACGGTCCGTCAGCGTGCGGGTGCGCAACTTCGAGACGAACCACCTGAAGGTCAACGACGCCGACGGCAATCCGGTCGAGATCGCTGCCATCGTGGTGTGGCAGGTGGTCGACACCGCCAAGTCGACCTACGCCGTCGAGAACTACACGAACTTCATCACCGTGCAGGCCGAGTCGGCCCTCCGCCACGTCGCCACCAGTCACCCCTACGACGACACCACCGGAGCGGGCACGTCGCTGCGCGGCTCGACCGACATCGTGGCGGCCGAGCTGGCACACGAGGTGGCGGCCAAGGTCGCGGTGGCCGGCATCGAGATCGTCGAGGTCCGGATCTCGCACCTGGCCTACGCCCAGGAGATCGCCCAGGCCATGCTGCGGCGCCAGCAGGCCAACGCCGTGGTGGCCGCCCGGTCACGCATCGTCGAGGGGGCGGTGGGCATGGTGGAGCAAGCCCTCAATCGCCTCACCGAGAACGGTGTGGTCTCACTGGACGAGGAGCGCACGGCCAGCATGGTGAGCAACCTCATGGTGGTGCTCTGCGGCGACCAGCCGGCCTCGCCCATCATCAACGCGGGCAGCATCTATTAGTGAGCGACCGCCGGCAGGTCCTCCTGCGGGTCGACCCGGCTGTGCACGACGCGTTGGTCCGCTGGGCGAACGACGAACTGCGCAGCGTCAACGCCCAGATCGAGATCGTGCTGCGCCGGGCGCTGACCGAAGCCGGGCGCATGCCCAGGCAGGCAGGGGACCTGCCCAAGCGGGGCCGGCCCCGGGCCGGCACCAAAGGAGGCGGGCCCGACACCTGACCGGCTGGGGCCCGGCCAGGTAACAGGTTCACCCAACGATCACGCAACCGGGACGGCCGGCCGAGCCGCCCATGCCATAGTTGTCCCGTGTCCTGCTTCGATCTGGACCGCCTCTCCGAGCCGGCGATCTCGGATCTGACCAGCCGCTATAGGGCGGCTGCTCCCTTCCCGCACGTCGTGTTGGACGACTTCGTGCTCGTGGCGCCAGGTGAAATCGAGGCGGCATTTCCGGGACCGGAATGGGAACACTGGGCAGACCGCTCGTCCGACCAACAGCCGGCTAAATCGAGTTGCCGGAAAATCGAAGTCATGCCCACCCTGCTCCGCGAGATGGTGCACGAGTTGGGCGAGCCCAGCTTCCTGCGCGCCCTCGTCGCCCTCAGCGGGTTCGAGAATCTGCTGCCCGACCCCTACCTCCACGGGGGAGGCCTCCAGCGCTGGGGCAAGGGCGGCGAGCAGATCCCGCACACCGACTTCCCGTTCCACCCGACTGCGCCGTTGTGCCGGCGGGTCAACGTCCTGGTCTACCTGAACCCGGACTGGAAGGAGGGGGACGGCGGCGAGCTCAGCTTCTACCGCGTGGGCGACGAGCGGCCGACCGTGTCGATCTCCCCGAAGTTCGGCACCTGCGTGATCTTCAACACCGATCCGTGGTCGGTGCACAGCGTGCAGCCGATCTCCGACTCCTCGGCGCCGCGGCGCACGATCGGCTTGTACTACTTCACGATCGAGGCGGAGGACGTGGTCATCCGGGCGCGCTGGCCCAAGTGGTACGAGCAGGGCAGCCTGTCGGCCACCTCCTCGCTGGACAAGGTGCGCCTGGCCGGGACCAGGACGGCGCTGGGCGCGTCGCGGGGCTTTTCCCGGCTGGCCAACAGGATGGATCCCAGGCGGCCCACGACGAAGTGAGGCAGGGTCGCCGTACCCGCGCTCAGGTGCTGGTCAAGGCGAACGCGTCGCGCAGGGCGCGCAGCCCGGCCGAGGTCTGCTGTACGAACTCCTCGTCGCGCTCCGGGTCGCCCCGCTCGAGCCAGGTCAAGGTGGCCTCGACCAGCCAGCCGAAGAGCGCATCGGCCCGCCAGGCGTCGAAGAGGGCGTCGCCCGAGTCGAGACCCGTGAGTTGGCGCACCACGCCGACCGAGACGGCGCGCAGTTCGGAGGCGTACGCCGCGAACTGGGGCTCCCGGGCGGCGTGGCGCCAGAGCAGGGTGAACGCGGCCGGGTCCTCACGGGCCACCGTGAGCAAGGTGCGCGGTCCCAGGCCGCTGCGGGTGGGTTCGGCCAGCTCGGTGCGCAGCTCGTCGCCCAGGTGCTCGAAGACCTGCTCGAGGATGGCGCGGTAGAGATCCTCCTTGGACGCGAAGTGCCGGTAGACGATCAGCTTGGTCACGCCGCAGCGTGCGGCCACGTCGTCCATGGAGGTCTGGGCGAAGCCGGCCGTCGCGAAGGCTTGCGCCGCGCTCTCGAGGATGGCGGCCCGTCGCTCGGCGCGCGGCAAGAGTTTGCTTTCGGTCTGTATACGTGCGAGTGTACACTTCTCAGTAGACACGCAGTGTGAACCCGTAGGGGAGGACCGGCCATGGGTACGGCGCAGGTGGAATTCACCGAGGACGAGCTCCTCAGCGACCTGACGGTGTGCGAGCCGCTCCTCGCCGGCGGGGTGCGCTGCCACGGCGGCTTCGACGCGAACGGCGCCTACGTGTCGCCCCGGACCCGGTTCCGCGGCCCGGCCATCGCCGCCTGGGGCGAGCAGAACTGCGAGCGCTTCGGCACCGAGCTGATCGACGTGCCCCTCGAACGCTGGGAGCGCTCGTACCCCAACGTCGAGCAGGCGCGCTTTCTCGTCCGGGCCGGCGTACCCGAGCCACTCATGGCCACGTTGACCCGCATCGGGACGGTGGAGGGCTACGGCGCCAACATCCGCCTGCTCAAGCCGAAGGACCTGCAGCGCCACTTCGTCGAGGACGTGCGCGGCACCGCCATCGACCATCTGGGGGGCGGTCTCTTCGAGGCGCACGGCCGCGACGAGGCAGGGTGGGAAGAGGAGGCCGGTCACCGCGACATGTGGTTCGCCGCCCGCGACATCGCCTTCGAGCGTCCGGTCGACGAGCTCGATATCGAGGCCATGCTGGCCCGCATGGGCTTCGGGCCGAGCCGGCCCGGGGCGAACGGGGTGCGGCTGCTCCCCGACGACATCCTGCCCGACCTCGAAATGATGGTGAGCCTGATGGTGCGCGTCCTCTTCATCGAGATCTCGGCCTTCCACACGTTCGCCTGGGCCGAAGCGTGGATGTCCGACACCGAGCTGGTCGCTGGGGACGGCGCGGCGGCCCGCCTGGTGAGCTACATCCGGGCCGACGAGACGCCCCACGTCGGCTACCTACGCACCGCGCTCTCCGAGATCCGCGACCGCACCTGGGTCGGCGAGAACGGCACCCGGCATGCCGGCACGGACATGATCGGGCGCATCTGGGATCCGCTGCTCGCCCAGAGCCTGGGCCCGGCCCGCGAGGAGGGCCGGCGGGCCACCCGGAGCGAGGTCGAGCACTGGTGCACCAGCCGGGCGGACGGCGCCGACGTCCTGGCCGAGTTCAACGCCCTGGGCGACGCGTGAAGTTCGGCGTCTTCTACGAGCACCAGCTGCCGCGGCCCTGGGAGGAAGGCAGCGAGTACCGGCTCATGCAGGACGCACTCGAGCAGGTGGAGCTGGCCGACCGCCTCGGTTTCGACGTCGTGTGGGAGGTCGAGCACCACTTCTTGGAGGAGTACAGCCACTCGTCGGCTCCCGAGGTGTTCTTGGGTGCGGTCAGCCAGCGCACGAAGGACATCCGTCTCGGGCACGGCATCATCCAGACGGCGCCCGGCTACAACCACCCGGCCCGCACGGCCGAGCGGGTGGCCACCTTGGACCTGCTGTCAGGGGGGCGGGTCGAGTTCGGGTCCGGCGAATCGGGCTCCGAGGCGGAGCTCGGCGGCTTCCTGGTCGACCCGGCCACCAAGCGTGCGGCCTGGCTCGAGGGGTTGGAGGTGGCGCTGCGCTGCATGACCGAGACACCCTTCACCGGCGTCGACGGCACCTTCGTGCAGATGCCGCCGCGCAACGTCGTGCCCAAGCCGATGCAGAAGCCGCACCCGCCGTTATGGGTGGCCTGCTCGCGGCGTGACACCATCCTCCTGGCCGCCGAGAAGGGGATCGGCGCGCTCACCTTCGCCTTCATCGACCCCGAGGAGGCGGTCAAGTGGGTGTCGGACTACGAGCGCACTTTGGCCGAGTCGTGTGTTCCCGTCGGGCAGGCCGTCAACGCCAACATCGCCTGCGTCACGCAAATGATGTGCCACCCCGACGAGGAGGAGGCCCTGGCCCGCGGGCTCGAGGGCGGCAACTTCTTCGGCTACTCGCTCGGGCACTACTACGTCTTCGGCGAGCACCAACCCGGGTCGACCGACGTGTGGGAGGAGTTCCTGGACCGCCGGGGCGATCACGGCTACTCGCCCGAGGTGGAGGCCGCCCTGCGCCAGGAGCGCCTCGGGGCGAGGCTGGCCGCGGGGGACCGGACCGGGCTGCGCGGCGCTACGGGCACGCCTTCCCAGGTGCGCGAGTACCTCGAGCGCTTCGAGGAGGCAGGCGTCGACCAGGTCATCTTCGTGCTCCAGGCGGGGAAGAACCGCCACGAGCACATCTGCGAGTCCCTCGAGCTGTTCGGGCGTGAGGTGCTCCCCGCCTTCAAGGAGCGCGACGAGGCCCAGGTGTCGGCCAAGGCCGTCCGCCTGGCCCCGACCCTCGAGGTCGCCCTGGCTCGCAAGGCGGAGCAGGCGCCGCCCCCCGCCTTGCCGGCCGACTACGCCTTTGGGGCCATGCCGCGCCGCTGGGCCGAGGAGACGGGCAGCGTCGAGCTGCGCGAGTGGCTCGAGCATTTCGCCGAGTCGCGGGCCAAGGGCATTCGCGACGAGCGGCTGGGCATCCTCGGCAACAGCTGAGCCGTCCCAACCTGGTCGAACACGTTCCCCACAGGGGATGTGGTCTGGACGCGGCCCCTCAGCAATCGCCCGTGCCGCGCCGGGAACGCCCGACGCTCGTCAGCGTTGACGCAGCAGCCGGTCGAGTTGGGCCACCGTGAGGGGAGGTCGCGCCGGCCCGGCCGGGGCGCCGGGGCGGAACCCGTCGAGCACCAACTCGAGGAAGCGCAACGAGGTCGCGCCACCGCCGCCGGTGTCACACACGTCGGCAATCGCCCGCACCGAGAGCAGCCCGATCACGATGTCGGTCACGGCCAGGTCCGCCCGCACCGTGCCCGCCCGCTGGCTGCGGGCCAGGAGCTCGTCGAGCAGGGGTGCCAGCAGGTCGAGCCCGGTGCCGGTGGAGCGCCAGGGCGGGGCCTCGGTGGTGGCTCGCCAGCAACTGGGTGCGGCCACGCAGCGGCGCACGAACTCGAAGACCGCCTCGGCGTCGGGCACCTCGGCCAGCACGGCCTCGGCCATCTCGCGGTTGCGCCGCTTGGCCTCGTCGACCACGGCCTCGAAGAGCTCGGACTTGTTCGGGAAGCGCCGGTAGAGCGTGCCCACGCCGACGTCGGCCCGCTCGGCGATCGTCTCCATGGAGGCGTCGTAACCCTGCTCGGCGAAGACCAGATGGGCGGCCTCGAGGATGCGGGCCAGGTTGACCTCGGCGTCGCGGCGCAGCGGGCGGCGGCCGGTAGTCGTCCCGCCGGTGGTGGCGCTGCCGGCGGCCGCCGTCACGCCGGCTTCTCGGGCACGAAGGCGATGGCGCCCACGATGGCTTCGCCCTCGGCGGTGAGGCCGGGGTGGGACTCGCCCCGTACCGCCGTCTCCTGCCCGCGTGTCGGGATGAGGCAGGCGGCCGCCGCGGCGACGAGCAGGCCGATGCCGCTCACGGCGAAGGCCAGGACGTAGCCGGACTCCTTGGGGAAGCCGTCGGGTAGCAGCTGGCTGACCACCAGGCTGGTGGCGATGCCGGCCCCCAGTGCCTGCCCGATCGTGCGGACGTTGGTGTTCATGCCGGTGGCCACCCCGGTCTGATCGGCCGGCACGTTCTCGATGATCAGGTTGGCCAGCGACGCGAACGCCGGGGCCAGGCCGACCCCGAGCAGTCCCGAGGCGACGTAGATGGTCCAGGACTGGTTGTGGCCGACCACGAGCACGCCGTAGGAGGCGGCCGAGATCAGCGAACCGATGATGAGCACGACCTTGGACCCGATGCGCAGGGAGAGCCAGCCGGTGAAGGGCGCCACCACCACCATGGCCAGGGCGAAGGGCAGGAGATAGAGCCCCGACTGGGTGACCGAGGCGCCGAAGCCGTAGCCGGCGCTGGTCGGCGTCTGGACGTACTGGGGCACGGTGATGAACATGGCGAACAAGCCGAAGCCGTAGAGCAGCGCAGCCAGGTTGGTGGCCCACACGGCGCGGATGCGCATGATGCGCATGTCGACCAGCGGCGACGAGGAGCGCTGTTCGGAGACGACCCAGAGGACGGCGAGGACGACCGTGGCCACGTAGAGCTCCACCATCGTCGCACTGAGCCAGCCCCAGTTCGGCCCGTACGAGACGGCGATCAGCCCTGTGGTGAGCCAGCCCGACATGAGGACGGCGCCGAGCCAGTTGATGCCGGCCGGGGCCCGCACGGGCGACTCGGGGACGAAGAAGAAGGTGGCCACGGTCGCGGCTGCCGACATGATGAGGGGCAGCCAGAACAGCCAGTGGTAGTTCAGGTGCACCAGGATCGGCCCGGCCAGCACGATCCCGGCGCCCGATCCCACGCCGAGGATGGCCGACATGAAGCCGATGGCCCCGGCCACCCGCGCCGCTGGGAACTCGTCACGGATGATGCCAAAGGCGAGCGGGAAGATGGCGCCGGCCACGCCCTGGATCACCCGGCCCACCAGGATCACGCTCAGGCTGGTCCCCAGCGCGCTGATCAGCGTGCCCACGCTCAGCGCGATCAGCACGCCGACGATGACCTTCTCCTTGCCGAGCGTGTCGCCCACCCGGCCCAGCACCGGGGTGGCGATGGCTGCGCTCAGCAGGTAGGCGGTCAGCAGCCAGCTGGCGCCGGACTCCGAGGTGTGCAGCGTGTGCTCGAGCTGGGGGATGGCCGGGATGATCAGCGACTGCAGGAGGCTGAAGGCCAGGGCGGCGGTGGCCAGCACGGCGAAGGTGGCGCCGTAGTGGGTGCGCCGCTCGCTCACGCCCCTGTTCCTAGCAGAAGCGGAATGATGGATTCCAGTTGTGGTGGGCCTCCGGGACGACCGGGACCGGGCGACGCGAGGTCAGCTGCCGTACGGCAGGGCAGGCGGCGGGATGTCGCGCAGGACGGACGGGTCGAACGACGGGGCGCCGGCCACCTGCTTCTGCACGAAGGCCTGGAGGTGGGCGAACGTCTGGTGGCTCATGTCGGCCCAGGGCATGAGGATCTGGAAGACGTGGAACATGCCCTCGTACTCGTGGGCGTGAGCGGGCACGCCGGCGGCGGCCAGGCGGTCGGCGTAGCGCCGGATGGGGTCGCGGAACATCTCGTCGCCCCCCCAGGCCACGAAGGTTGGCGGGAACCCGCAGAGGTCGGCGGTGAGAGGGGAGACGGACGCGCTGGCGGCGTCCTCGCCGTGCAGGTAGCTCGCCGTCGGGATGTTCCAGGGGAGGATGTCGAGGTGGGCGTTCTCGGTGACCGAGGGTTCGTCCAGGCGCAGGTCGACCTCGGGTGAGAAGAGGATGAGCCCGGCCGGGTGGATGGACCCGGGGCTGCCCGGGCGCGACAGCAGCACGCTGTTGGCCAGCCCGCCCCCGCCCGAGTCGCCGGCCAGGAAGAGCCGCTCGTTCGGCACGCCGAGGGCGCGCAGGGCCTCGTAGACGGCACAGGCGTCCTTTTCCCCGGCCGGGTAGGGGAACTCGGGAGCCAGGCGGTAGTCGGCCACGAAGACGGCGCAGTCGGTCTCCTTGCACACCCGGGAGGTGAAGAAGGCGTACATCTGGGGCGACGTGCCGATGTAGCCGCCGCCGTGCAGGTACAGGATGACGCCGACGGGCTCGCGCAGGCGGTGCCGGTAGAAGATGCCGGGCACGCCGCCCAGCTCGGCCGGATGGCCCTGGACGTCGAGGGCGCGCACGATGGGCGGCATGATGACCTTGCAGATCTCATCGAGCACGAGCTCGACACTGCGGAACTCGGGGATGGGCAGGGACGACGCGTAGCCCATGAAGCTGCGGATGACCTCGCGGGTGACGCTCTTGCCGAGGTTGGCCGCCCGGTTGGAGCCGCCCTTGCGCAGGGGGTGGCGGAAGGGGACCCGGAGCAGGGCGGCGCCGAGCTGCTGGGCCAGGAGGGCGACGTCGAGGGCGGCCACCGGCGCCTGGGCGGTCTGCACCTCGGGACGGTTCCCCATTGCCATGGCCGTCAGCGTAGAAGGGACGACGGGTTCACCGTCACGTCCACCCGACGATCCACCCGACGTTCCACCCGTGGGTGGACGCCCCGGCGGCGCCCGGTCCCGAGACTGGAGCCATGACCTTCACCGATTACGTCATCGACATCACCCTCGTGTCCCTCGTGCTGGTCCAGATGCGGGGCCGGAAGCTGACGACGCGTGGGCTGCTGCTCCCCGTGGCCCTCGTGGCCTATGTGGCGATCACCTACCTCAAGGCGATACCCACGAGCGGCAACGACCTGTACCTGATCGTGGGCAGCGCCGTCCTCGGCGCCACGCTGGGCGGCCTGGCCGCCCTCTTCACCGCCATCCGGGCCGACAGCGACGGCATCCCGGTGGCCAAGGCGGGACTGGTCGCCGCCGCCCTCTGGATCCTGGGGACCGGCGGCCGCCTGGCCTTCCAGCTCTATGCGTCGCACGGGGGCGCCAAGTCGATTGAGCACTTCAGCGTGACCCACTCGATCACCTCGTTGACGGCGTGGACCTCCGCCCTCATCCTGATGGCGCTCAGCGAGGCCATCGTGCGCACCAGCGTCCTGGGCTGGCGGGGCCACGTGGTCCAGAGCCAGCTGAGCCGGCAGGACCCGGGCGGCGACCAGGGCCGAGAGTTCGACGCCGCGCTCGCGGCGGGACCGTCAACGGCCTCCTCCCAGGCGTCAACGGCCGCCACGGTCCCCACGGCCTCCACGGCCTCCACGGCCAGCGGACGCTCGGTCGTGAACACGGCCGGCCGTTCCTGATCGACCCGACCCCAACGCGGCATCCCCCAGCGGGCGGCCTGGGCTCCAGAGGCCCGGGCCGCCCGGCCGCGCCCGGCCGCGCCCGGCAGCAGGGAGCATCATGGACACAGTGAGCGCGCAGCACGATCCACTCCCGATCCCCCAGACACCCCTGGCCAATGCCATCGCCATCGTGGCGATGGGGCTGCTCACGTCGACCACCCTCGGCCAAATCCGCAAGTACGAGCACGGGACCGACGCCACCGTCGCCTTCGTCCTCCTCGGCGTGACCACAGTGGCCTGGCTCACCTGGGTCCTCATACGCGGACGCGTCGGGTGGGCCGCCGCCCCGTTCCTGATCATCCTCTCCCTGGCGGGCGGAGCCTTGGCCGCCTTCGCCCCGACGGCCATCATCTTCGCCGCGGTGGCCACGCTGGGCGCGGCCACCGCATGGGACGTCCGCTGGGCCGCGGTCATCGGCGCCTGCGGGTGGATCGCCATGCTCATCGCGGTCGTGGTCTCGGACCACGCCCTCAGCATCGCCCTCGGCGGCGTCGCCGCCATTGTGGTCGGCGGCCTGATCGGGTTCACCCGGCGCCAGGTGGTCGAGCGGACCCATCAGGCGGCACAGGTGGAGGTGGCGACCGCCAAGGCCGAGGTCGAGCAGACCCGGGCCGAGTT
The DNA here is from genome assembly GCA_963840435.1 of uncultured Acidimicrobiaceae bacterium. Lineage (GTDB taxonomy): Bacteria > Actinomycetota > Acidimicrobiia > Acidimicrobiales > RAAP-2 > Bog-473. Next base: position 134,577 of record CAWIYY010000017.1, read on the forward strand.
GCTGGGCGAGCGCAACCATCTCGCTCGCGAGATTCACGACGTCCTGGCCCACACGCTGGCCGCGCTCTCACTGCAGCTCGAGGCGTTCGCCACCGTGGTCGACTCGGAGCCCGACACCAGTCCGGCCGTGCGGGTCCAGCTCGAGAAAACCCAACAGCTGGTCCGCGAGGGGCTCAACGAGGCCCGGGGAGCGGTGCAGGCGCTACGCGACGACGCCGCGTCGCTCGACGATCAGCTGCGCCGGCTCGCGGATCGCCATCAGGCCGACTTCACGGTGGCCGGCCAGCTCCAGAGGCTCTCGGCCCCGGTCGTCATGAGCCTCTACCGGGTGGCTCAAGAGGCGCTGACGAACGTCATGAAGCACGCGCCGGGCGCCCCGGCCTCGGTGCGGCTGGCCTTCGGGTCCGACACGGTCGCCTTGACGGTGGACAACGCGGCGGCGGGGCGTCCAATCGGCAACATCGGCAACATCGGCAACGGTGCCGCACCGGCCGGTAACGGCGTGAACGGCAACGGTGCGGCACTCGACAGCGGCGGCGGGTTCCTTGCGCTGAGCGGTGGCGGCTACGGGCTGCGCGGCATCGCCGAGCGGGTGGCCCTCCTGGGTGGCCACGTCGAGGCGGGGCCGACGGCCGAGGGCTGGCGGGTCGAGGCGGTGGTGCCGCTGGCGCCGGTCACAGAGGAGCAGACGGTGCGGCTGTGAAGGTCCTCATCACCGACGACCAGCGCGTGGTGCGCGAGGGCCTGGCCACCATCGTCGAGGGCTTCCCCGGGACCGAAGTGGTCGGGCTGGCCGAGGATGGCGCCGAGGCCCTGGAGCTGGCCCGATCCGGGCAGCCCGACGTCGTGCTCATGGACCTGCGCATGCCGCGCATGGACGGGGTGGAGGCCACCAGAGCCATCCGGGCCGAGCATCCGTCCGTTGCCGTGGTCGTCCTGACCACCTACGCCGACGACGAATCGATCCTGGCCGCCCTCTCCGCCGGTGCGGCCGGCTACCTGACCAAGGACGCGTCCCGTGACGACATCCGGCGTGCCCTCGATGCGGCAGTGGCCGGCCAGTCGGTGCTCGACCCGCGCGTCCAGGCCAGCCTGCTGCGGGCCGCCGAGCAGGGGAGCGACCACGGGGCGGCCGGTGATCCCGACGACGGGCCCGGCGACGAACCGGACCGATCCCGCTCGCCGTCCACGGCGGTGCCCTTGCCCGACGGGCTGACCGAGCGGGAGGCAGAGGTGCTGGCGTTGATCGCGGCGGGCCTGACCAACGCCGAGATCGCCGAGCGACTGTTCGTCGCCGAGACCACGGTGAAGACGCACATCAACCGGATTTTCGCCAAGACCCAGAGCCGCGACCGGGCGCAGGCAACGCTCTACGCGCACCGGCACGGCTTGGCGAGCGGCCCGACGAAGTCCGTCCTGTAGCGCTCGTGGACATGCGCGGTCTGGTCGGGGTCGCCCGGGAACTCCATCTCGGGCTCCCGGGCTGAACTCCGGCCAGACAGCCTGGCCGGTCGACTACCCCGGGCCGAACAGTTTCAGGGTGTTGTCGCCGTCGTCGACGAACAGCACGCCGTTGTCGTTCGGGGCCACGATCAATCCGAAGAGATCACCGCCTGCGTTGAGCGGGTCGATCTGGACGGTGTCCACCTGCGTACCGAACGGATTCGTCTCCACAGCGTTTCCGTCGCCCCCGTTGACCGTCAGGATGTCGCCATTGGGTGCCAGGGCCATCCCGAGCGGTGCATTGAGTGATCCGCCGTAGGCCAGCGTGTAGCCACCGCCCAGCATCGGGCTGGTACGGGTCGTGGCGTTGGGCACGACAGCGATCCGACTGTTGATCGGATCGGACACGTAGAGGGTGCCGGAGCGGTTCACCGCGTCGCCCGTCGGGCCAAGCACCAGAGCAGACGTGTTGAGTTGCTCGGTGAACCCCTGGGCCACGGTCGTGGAGCTGAAGAGCACCGGAGCCTTGCCGTTGGGCAGCTTCACGTCGAGGCGTACAACGGTCCCGCCGTTGACAGGTTGGCCTGCCGCCGCCACCGTCCCGTTGAGCACGTTCGTCACGAACAGCTCGTCGACGTTTCCGGACGGCACCATTGTCATGTCCCACGGCCCGTTGATCTGGCTGCCGGTCCAGGTCTCGACGGGTTGCCCCTCTGGGTCGAGCACGATCAGGCACCCCGCCTCAGGCGTGCCCATGCCGCCGTCGGTGACGGGCAGGCTGCCCACGACCACGTAGTTGTCTCCCAACACGGTCAGGGCCGTGGTGAGTCCGACGCCGCCCGGGCAACGGCCGGGCAGCTGGGAGCGGTGGATGTGCGCGAACACCGTTTGCGTCCCCGTGGGAGAGATCTCCACGATCGTGCTGCCCGTGCCTTGCAGGTTGGAGCTGGCGTTGAAATTGGAGATGAGCGTGTCTCCGGCGACCAGCTTGCCTGTGCTCGTGGGCACTGACACGATCCCGTATGGGTTGACGTCGCCGTTGGGCGGGACCGTCGACGCCACCGTCGTCACCGAATTGAATTCGGAGAGAAACGGTGGTGACGCGGCGCCCGCGGTCCCAGACGTGGTTCCCGCAATGCCGAGGGTTACGAACCCCGACGCGGCGGCAAGCAACACCCCGGCCGTCACAGCCCGGTGGTGAAATCCTCCGATTTCCCGACTGGAATGGGAGCGGAAAATGGGCCGGTCTGCCATAACGACCTCCTCGAGGATGTGGTCCGTCGTCGCGTTGGGGCGTGAGGCCCCTCGGCATCAGGGATACGGCGCACCGCCCTTTGGGGATGGAGAGATCGCCCAAAATTGCGAATTTTTTCGGGACCACCGGCCGCCCACAGCCGCCGCCAAGCCGATTGAGCACCCCATACTCACGACTTCGAGGCCGATCTGGCCGATCCTGGCGTCGGCTCGCCCCCTGGAAACCCCCGGTCCGAGGGGCTTGCCACGACTGAGCCAGGAGGAACGGATGGGCATCTTCAAGCAGATGAAGGACATGAAGGCGACCGTTGCGGCCGCTCCCGGCATGATTGACCAGGCCAACCAGCTGGCCGAGCAGAGCAGGCAGCTGGCGGCGACCCAACAGGCTGCGACCCAGCAGGCCGAGGCCCAGGCCCAACGGGCTGCGGCGGCTCCAGCCGAAGGGCCCGACTTCGAGCCGATTGCCGGCGTCAGCCTCGAGCTCTACGTGCAGATCTCGAAGGGGCTGGCCGCCTACAACTACGACCAGTCCAAGGCAGCGAACGTGGCGGCATCGAAGGGTGTCCTCGAGTCCGACTGGACGGCTGCGGTCGACGGGTGGAACGCCCGTATGCGGTCGAATCCAACCGTGGGACAGCGATTCAACTCGCTGTACAGGGCAGCCTGACATGGGTTTTCTCAGGGACATCAAAGCGGTCGGCAAGCAGTCCAAAGAAGTCTCCAAGAACTGGGATCCCGGTCAGCAGATGCAGGACGGGGTGGCTCGGATGCAGGCGGTGAACCAGCAGCTGGCGCAGATGAACGCCGCCCTTTCTGCCCCGCCCGGCGACGCGGTCGAGGCGAGCGCCCAGGTGCTGTCGATCGGCACGACGACCGGCATGCTCAATAACGATCCGATCGTCCCGATCGAGCTCATGATCTTCCAACCAGGTGGCCCCCCGCGACCGATCTCGACATCGGTCGTCGTGCCTCTGACGCAGTTGCACCGGCTGGCAACCGGTGCGACCGTTCCGGTCAAGCTCAGCGCGTCGAACCCCGACGCGCTTGCTATCGACTGGTCAACGCCGGCCTGAGGGCTGGAACCGCTGCCGGCCGGTCTTCAGGCGGGGCCGGCCGGCCGCGGCGCGTTCGGGGCTACGTGTCGCCCGGGCTGTCGCTGTCCCTTGCGGTTTCGCGCAGGCGTGCGGCCAGCTGGTGGCGGCCCGTGACCCCCAGCTTGGTGTAGATGCGCTGCAGGTGATTGTCCACCGTCCGCTTCGAGACGTAGAGCCGCTCGGCGATGGCGCGGCTGGTGAGTCCGCTGGCGGCCAGCAGCGCCACCTCGCGTTCGCGCGACGAGAGGCGCTCGACATCCTGAGCCATTGAAAGCGCGGGGGTGCTCGCGCCCTCGCAGCGGGCGGACAGCCGCTCAACCGTGGCCGAGGCTGCGGCCGCCCGCCGGTGCAGGCTGTGACCGCGGGAGAGCCGGTGGTCGAGCGCAGCAGACTCCGCTGCGAGAAGGAGTGCGCCGATCGTCTCGAATTGCTCGGCCGCCCGGCCGGCGAGGAGCGGGTCTTGCTCCGCGATCGCCTCGGCGTGGGTGACGCGCGCCGACATGAGGTCGCCGTCCACCTGTCCGGCCAACCCGCGCAGCTCCTCGACCGCGTCGTTCTCCCCGATACGCACGAGGTCGAAGAGGGTCTCCGCCGCGCCGGCCAGCTGCCCCCACTTACCCGCCAGGTGCTTGGCTTCCCAGAGGGTCTCGCGGGCGGTGCCCAGGTCGCCGGCGGCGACGTGAGCCCAGGCTTGCCCGCGCAACACGTTCACGTCCATCAGCCGCACCGAGGGCAGGGGCATGGCGGCCAGCTCCGAGACGGCCGCCTCGCAGCTGGCCCGGTCACCCATCTGCCCGGCCGCCAGAGCGATCCCGGCGAGACCCCAGCGTTGTCCAGGGTGGTTGAGCTGGGCGAACAGCCCGGCCACCTCGCGGAACAGGTTGACGGAGCGCACCAAGCGCCCCTGCATGAGCCGGATGATGCCGAGCACGGATCCGAGCCAGGCCTGGCCGTCCACGATGCCGCGCTCGACGGCCACGTCGTAGGCCAGCTCCGCCGTGGTTGCCGCCTCCTCGAGCCGGCCCGCGTAGGCCAGGGCCAGGCTCTGGGCCACGACGTAGACGCCGGTGCGTGAGAGCTGGAGCTCGTCGTCGAGGTCGAGCCGCACTGCGAGCGCAGCCGAGGTGTGGTCGATGGCCTCGGCGCTGCGGCCGGCCAGGGCGAGCGCGGTGCCGACATCGAGGGAGGCCTGAGCGAACGCGGCGTCGGCCGGCCCGCTGAGGAGAGGCTGATCGATCTCGATGGCTCGGGCCACGTCGCCCGCGAGGAGAAGGTGGTCCCCCTCGAGTGCATGGAGCTCGCGCCGGCAGGCCGGATCACGGACCACCGTGGTCGTCTCCTCGATCACGCGTTGCGCGTCGACGGCGCGGTCGAGCGAGCGGAAGAGGAGGGAGGCGCGCCGCACGGCCAGACTCGTGCGTACCTGGTCGGTGGTCGCGTGGTGCGCAGCCGCGGCAAGGACCACGTCCGCCTCGGCCGCCCGGCCAAGGAGGTCGAGTGCCTCGCCCAGCACGAGCGCGGCATCGGCCCGTTGCCACAACTCCCAACCGGCCCGACCCAGCCGCTCGGCCAACCCGTAGTCGTCGGCGCGGAAGGCGCTGCGCGCCGCGTTGGCGATGAAATCCGGTCGTCCCCCGCCGCCGTCCAGCCGCCAGACGGCGACACGTAGGACATCGGCGCCCGAGACCTCTCCGGCGTCCTCGACCGCGTCGGCCAGGGCACGACTGAGGCGGGCCCGGCGCACGGTGGGCAGGGTGTCGCGGACCAACTCGCCGTAGAGGGGGTGAGCCAGGCGCAGCTCGGGCTCGAGACCGTCGGTCCCGGCCTCGAGCAGACTTCGCTCCTCCAGGCGCTCGACCGCCGCCACGGAGACCACGGACTCGAGAACCGAGAGCGGGAGCGGCTCGCCGATGGCCATCAATTCGAGCGTCGTCCGCTCCTCGTGATCGAGACCGGCCACACGGGCCTCGATCAGGTCGCGCAGCCTGGCCGAGGAGGCCAGCGAGCCATCGAGGCGCCAGATGCCGTAGCGGGCCTGGAGAGCCCCCGACTCCAGCGCACCTTGAATCAGCTCACGCAGGAACAAGACGTTGCCCGCGCTGGCATTGACCAGCTGGCGCAGCGTTGCCGCGTTGACCGGCCCACCGAGTTTCAGGGAGGCGATCTCGCGCATGGCGCCTGCAGGCAGCGGGTCCACCTGGACCCGCTGCACCCGCAAGTCCTTCCACATGTCAAGCGTGCCGGCGCCGCTCTGGGCGCCCAGCCGCACCGTGAGGATCACGAAGATCGATTCCGTGTCGACCATCTGGTCGAGCAGCGCGACCGACGCATCGTCGAGCTCGTGCGCGTCGTCGACGACCACGACCAGCCGGTCGTCGGCCCGTGCCCTGAGGGCCTGGTTCATGGCGCGGAAGATCGTCCGCTCACCCTCGAGCGGAATGTCGAGCAACGCGAGCAACGGTGAGAGCGCGGCAAAAGGCACCTGGGACGAGCTGGACGTGGCTCGGACCACCGAGGTCGACAGGCCAAGCCCGCGTGCGAGCCCGGCGGCTTGGCGGGCCAGCGCACTCTTGCCGACGCCGGCCGGGCCGATCAGCGCCACCCCGCCGGATCCGGGATCGGCCAAGGCGCGGGCGATGATTGACATCTCCGAATCCCGCCCGACGAGTTGCTGGTCTGACGGCACGGGCGGAGCGTATCTGGCCCTGCCCAGGCACAGAAAACCGCGATCTGACGTCCCCGAGACGGTCGTGACGCCAGCCGGCGGCGAGACGGAGAGGGATCCGGTTGCCGGTGGAGTCGGTTGGGGAACTGACTCCGTGCAATCCGACGGCCGACCGAGGAGATCGCTACAGTCCCGTGGCGATGCCGGACTACGACGCGATCGTCATTGGAGCGGGACACAACGGATTGACTGCGGCCACCGTCATGGCCCGGGGCGGCATGCGGGTGCTCTGTGTGGAGAAGAACCACTTCATCGGAGGGATGGCCTCGACGACCGAGCTCATCCGGGGCTATCGCTTCGAGCTCGCCGGGTCGATCCAGTTCCCCGTGCCCAACGAGGTCTTCGAGGAGCTGGAGCTGGGCTCCTGTCCCATCTACGAGCCGGAGGTCCAGTCGGCCAGCATCGGGAGCGACGACCAGCCCCCGCTCTTCTTGTACTCGGACCCCGAGCTCTTGCTGGAGCACTTGGGCGAGACGCTCGGGATCGAGGCCGTGCTCGGTATGGCCGAGGTGGCCGCCTGGGCCGAGGCCCCGGCCCGGGCCATCGGCCGCTTCGACGTACGACGAGGGCCGCGCTCGTTCGACGAGATGTGGGAGTGCGCCTCGAACGAGACCGAACGAGAGGCGATCAAGATCGCGCTGTTCGGGAGCGTCATGGACGTGATCGACCGTTACCTGCCGGACAAGTCGAAGCATGCACCGGTCCGCAGCATGCTGAGCTTTCTCTCGGTGAACTCCACCTTCCGCGGACCCGCCACCCCGGGCAGTGCGCTGTGCCTCGCCTTCGCGCTGGCGTCACCGGGCACGGCCACGATGTCGAAAGTGCGCGGAGGGTTGGGCACCATGGCGGATCACCTGAGCGCCATGTTCGAGCGGAGCGGGGGCGAGCTCCGCCGCCACGTCAAGGTCACCAAGATCGTCGTCGACGGGGGCGCGGTACACGGCGTCGAGTGCAGCGATGGAACCGTTGTCACGGCTCCCGTCGTCGTGTCCAACCTCGACCCGACAGCGACCTTCGCCCAGCTGATCGACCCGGAGACCTTGCCGGACGCGTTCGCTCGCCGGGTGGCGGCGATCGATCACCGCGCCGCGTACTTCCAGGCCCACTTCGCGCTGTCCGGCCTGCCCGAGTACCGCAGCCCCTACGAGAAGCTCAACGACACCACGTTCGGTCGCAACGTGACGTTCTTCGGGACGGCGGAGGAGATGCAGGTCGACTTCGAGGGTTGCGTCCGAGGCCTGGTGCCGCAGTCACCCTCCTTCAACCTTCAGATCCCTTCGCTGGACGATCCGAGCCTGGCTCCCGAAGGTATGCACGCGGCGAGCAGCTTCGCCTTCTACCTGCCGGTGGCGACCGACCGCGAGTCGCAGAACCGCCTGCGTGACGAGATGGCCGAGCGGATCGTGGCCAAGATCACCGCAGCGGCTCCCAACTTCCCGGATCTGATCGACCGCCAGCTCAACTACCCGGCCTTCACCTACGAGTTGATGTTCGGCTGCACCGGCGGCGACTTCACCCATGGCCTCCTCCAGCCAGAGTTCATGGGCCCGTTCCGCCCGGGTCCCCGCGGCTGGCCCGACAACCCGGTGCCGGTCGAGGGCCTCTACCTCTGCGGTGCCGGATGCCATGGTGGTCCCGGGGTCACGTTCATTCCCGGATACAACTGTGGCTATGCCGTCCTGGAGGCGACCGGCGCCCGGCTGTAGCGGAACTGGCGCTCCATGAACGCGAGGAACAGCGCAATGGAGAAGGCCAGGCTGGTGAACAGGCTGATGACAAAGAAGATCCAGGCCCAGTGCAAGCCACGCCTCCGTCCTTCGACGATCGTCCACAGTGGCATCAGGACCACGTTCACGATGACGTAGTCCTGGGCGGCCGAGTCGGCGGCCCAGTTGGTGAAGAGCATCTTCGTGTAGTTGATGTAGTTGGCGTTCGGATAGAGATGCGTGTAGCGCACGTTGAAGTACCACCCGAGGACGACGGAACAGACGCCCACCACGTAGTAGGTGCCTTCGAGGAGGCTCACCGGCCCGGCCCGCCGGCTCCCTTCTCCGCTGAAGAGATGCCAGTTGACCCGGAAGGCCACCGCGGTGGTGGCGATGCCGAGGATGCCGAAGATCAGCAGTTGCGAGGTCATCCGTCCCCCTTGTGTCCGGCCGGGCGCTGCGGGGCCAGCCCGGCGCCGCTCACCCTAAGTCACGGCAGGGGACGAGCTCCGGAATCAGGCTCCGGACCGCGTGCTCAGAGCAAGTCGAGGACCCGCTCGGGCGGGCGACCGATGACGGCCCGGTTGCCGTGGACGAAGATCGGCCGCTCCAGGAGGATGGGGTGCTCGACGATCGCGTCGAGCAGCGCTGTCGGCCCCTTCTGGCCCAGGGCGAGGTCGGCGTAGATCCCCTCGCCCGTCCGCATCATGAGCCTGGGGTCGTCGATCCCGAGCAACTCCATCAGGTGCACGAGATCGGCTCGGGTCGGCGGGACATCGAGATAGCGCACCATCTCCGCCTCGACGTCGTGCTCGTCCAGGATCGCCTGCGCGCTGCGACACTTCGAGCACGACGGGTTGAAGTAGATCTGCGAGGACATCGCGTCACCTTACGTGGACGTGCCGGACGCGGGCAGTGTCGTGACGACTTGGCTCCAGCGGTAGGTGAAGGTGCGGACCGGCGCCGACGCCACGGCCAGGGTGACCGCCATGGAGGTGCCCCCGTTGTCTCCAGTGTGGGTATCGCTGCTGGTGTTCACGGCCGCCCCCATCACGAGGTTGGCTCCCGAGCCGAAGTCGTCGAGAATGCCCTTGCGGTGTCCCCAGCAGCCGGGGTCGTCCTGGCGGACACAGTCCAGGTTCCCGCTGTTGTAGCCGTCGTCGTACATCCACCCGTAGACGGCGTCGAGTCCATTCGACGATCCACCGGCCCATTCGGCGTCGTCGAGCGCGTAGGCCCGGCCTGGGTCGGGGGGGTCGTTCGCGTCGTCGGCGCCGCGCTGCGCGTTGTGGTCGAGTGCGGCGGTGAGCCCGACGAACGGCGCCAGGCCCCGATCAACCCGCTCGAGGTTGACGGCCACGAACAGCTGCTCGGGCACGGTGAGGTGGCCGTAGTCGGGAGGCAACACCATGGGCCGGATGCCCTCGAGAGCATGGGCGCGGTTGACCGCGGCCAGGACGGCGTCGAGGCAGACAGGCGAATCGTCCAGCCCATTGGGTGCGCAGATCCGCGTGTAGTCGGGTATCGGTTCAATGTTGGTGGACGGATCGGAGATCCCGGTGTCCGACTCGGAAGACGGAATGGCATGGAGCGGCTGGAGCGTCCCGACGGCCATGGCCGACAGTGCTTGCTTCCAGGTGTACGCGTAGCTGTCGCCGCGGTCCGATGCCACCAGGGCGAGCGTCGCCGCCAGCGAGGACCCACCGCGATCACCCTGTGAGGTATCGCCCGAGGGGTCGTACCCCGCTCCCATGACCAGGTGCCCCGAGCCGAACCGGGTCAGGATGATCCGGCGGTCCTGCCAGCAACCCGAGGTTTGCCCGTTCGTGCATTGCGGCACGCCGCTGTCGGGTCCGTCGAAGTACATCCACTGATAGTCGGCATCGAGACCGTTGTCGACGGCACCGATCCACTCCTGGCCCACCTCGGCGTACCCGTGGCCTGGTCGGGCGGGAAGCGCAGCGGCTTCGGCCGCCCGTTGGGCCCCTTGATCCAGCGAGGCGGAAAGCCCGAGGAAGGGGGCCAGTCCGCGATCCACCCGCTCGGCGTCGAGGGCCACGAAGAGCTGCTCGGGGACGCTGAGCTGGGCAAAGTTGGACGGGAGCATCATGGGCCGCAGACCCCTCGTGTTCCCGAGCTGTATCGATGGCGTCGAGGGTCACCCGCAGGCAGGTGACGGAGGAGTCGGTGCCCAGCGGGGCGCAGACGTCTGTGTAATTGGGCAGCGGGCGCGACCGACGCGGCCGGAACCGAGAGCCTCCGCGTCGCCGGGGAACCGGCGAGCACGCGGCACAGAGCACCGCCACCAGGGCAACCGACCCAACGACCCATCGGGACAGACCGGTGCGGCGAATGCTGTTGTCCGTGGCCCCCATGAGTTGTTCCAACGTAGCCAGGCCTGCTTGGTGCGAGGCCTCACCCTGGGGCAGGAGAACGAAGGACTCACCGCGCCCGTCAAGGCTCGGAACGCGCCGTTCCGGTCCCGTAGCGCGGTGGTCGCTTCTCCAAGAAGGCGCTCACCGCTTCTTGCATGTCCCCGGTCATGGAGGAGAGGACCTGCGTCCGGTTCTCGAGGTCGATGCCGGCCTGCAACGAGCCCACCTCGAGCTGGGACCACATCACCTCCTTGGTCATCCGGATGCCCCAGGGACTATTGGCCGCGATCAGTGCGGCGGTGTCGAGGGCGGCCTCCATCAATTGGTCGTCGGGCACGACGCGCAGGACGAGCCCGATGCGATCCGCTTCGTCCGACTCGATGATCCGCCCGGTCAGCATGAGCTCCCAGGCCCGCGAGGCGCCGATGAGCCGGGGGAGCAGCCAACTCACGCCTATGTCGCACCCCGAGATGCCCAGGCGGACGAAGGCGACGTTGAACCGGGCGGACGCGCCGGCGATGCGGACGTCGCTGGCCAGGGCAAGGGCCAACCCGCCGCCGGCCGCGGCTCCGTTGACGGCGGCGATCACCGGCTGCGGCATGGCCCGCAGCCGCGGCACCAAGCCGGCGATGTGCGTCTGGGTGGCGAAGGTGTCCTCGACCCGACCCCGACCGTCCGCGCCCGGTGCAGCTCCGTAGCCGGAGAGATCGATCCCCGCGCAGAATCCCCGGCCGGCACCCGTCATGATCACGACCCGGCAGGACGTGTCGGTCGCGATGGTTTCGAGCGTCTTCGTGCAGCTCGCCGACGAGCGTCGCGTTCATTGCGTTCAACCGCTCCGGGCGCTGCAGGGTGATCCGCGTGACGCCCTCGGTGGGTTGATCGACGACGAGTGTGGCCATGGAACGCTCTCCTCTGCTCGGGTGGTTCATCTTTTCCCAGCCGCTCGGCCGGCGGCGAACCGTCGGGCGGGACGCGGTGCCCGTGCCGGGGTCCCGCCCCACTGGCCGCTCGTGACGTCGTGGGCGCCCTGACCTCGGCGGCGGCCCGCGACCCCAGGCGCTCGGGAGCTGATACCCCAGGGTGCGGATCCGTCCCGACGACCCATAGTGTCGGGGCGATGACAACCAACGCGCGTGCTCTGCCCATCAACGCGACGGAAAGGAGCCCGATGAACCCGTCCGCCACCATGCCGGTCCACGGCAGCGCGGTCGTCACCGGCGCCAGCCGCGGTATCGGCAGGGCTGTCGCGCTCGAGCTGGCCGCCCGTGGCTTCGCCACGGTCGCCACCATGCGTGACCCAGCTGCGGGGGCGTCCATGGTGGAGGAGGCCGACGGTTCCCTCGAAGTGCGGCGTCTCGACGTGACCGACCCGTCCACGTTCGCGTTCCCCGGCGACCTGCGGGTCCTGGTCAACAACGCCGGTATCGACGTCGACTACCTGCCGGTCGAGCACGCCGAGGTGGACGACTGGCGCCGCCTCTTCGAGACCAATGTGTTCGGCGTGGTGGCCCTGACCGCGGAGGCCATCCCGCTCTTGCGGGCCAACGCTCCGGGCGTGGTCTGCACGGTGAGTTCGTCCTCGATCTTCGCCTCGGTGCCGTTCTATTCGGCCTACCGGGCCTCGAAGGCGGCGGTCTCTGCCTTTGACGACAGCCTGCGCACCGAGGTGGCTCCTTTTGGCATCCGCGTCGTCGAGATCCTGCCCGGTCCGGTCGACACGGACATGTTCCGGCTGAGTTCGGGCGAGCAGGACGCCGCCCGGTTCGAGCACTACCGCTCGCTGGGCGTCGCGGCAGCCCGGCTGCGCGAGGAGCATGCCGATCCGCGGGTGGTCGAGCCCGCCGACGCCGCGGTCGCCATCGTCGATGCCATCCTCGAGAGCGACGGCCCCATGCGATACGGCTGCGACCCGGTTTCCTACGAGTTACTGGAGCTGTGGCGCCAGCATGACGACGAGACGGTTTACGAGCTGACCGGACGTTCTCTGCTCGACGCCGCCTCAGCCGAGAGCGGCGCCTGATCCTGCCTCGCCCGCTTGGCGAGTCGTCGATCGGGTCAAAGATCGATTCGAGGCCTGGCCACTGGCGCCACAGAGTGTCCTGCACGCAGCGACCGAACCCGGCGCGCTACGTTCGGTGGCCCGGCAGAAAGGCCCGTGTTGCAGTTCGACGTCATCATCGCCGTCTTCCCGATCATCTTCCTGGGCGAGCTCCCGGACAAGACCATGTTCGCCTCTCTCGTGTTGTCGACCCGGGGGCGCCCGCTCCAGGTCTGGCTGGGCGCCGCTGCGGCATTCGCCGTCCACGTCGTGATCGCGGTGACGATCGGCGTCGCGCTCTTCCACCTCCTGCCGCACCGCGCCCTCGAGATCATCGTCGCCGTGATGTTCGCGGTCGGGGGCCTGCTCGCCCTGCGCGAAGCGCTCAAGGAGCGGTCGGAAGAGGAGTTGGTGGAGAAGGAGGTGGCGTCACACCGACAGGTGGCCGTGACGGCGTTCTTAGTGATCTTCTTGGCCGAGTGGGGCGATCTGACCCAGATCCTCACCGCCAACCTGGCCGCCCACTACCACGACCCCCTCTCGGTCGCCGTAGGCGCCGTGCTAGCGCTGTGGGCCGTGGCGGGCCTCGCCGTGGTCAGCGGTCAGAGTCTGCTGCGGCTCGTGAACATCTCCACCGTGCGCATCGTCACCGCTGTCGTGCTGTTCGCGCTGGCCGGGTACGCGACCTTCGAAGCGACCCGCTGAACCCAAGACCAAGACGCCGCGGACCGACACGCTCCGCAAGCGGGACCGCCGCCGATCAGTCGCGGGTGAGAGGTGCCGCCCCGCCTCGGGGTGCAGCCGCACGATCGCGGCGGGCCTTGCTGGCCACCAGGAGCTCGGCCGATTTGGCCTCGAGAAAGGTCCAGGTGTCGCGGATCTCGCGCAGACGGTCGTTCGCTTGGTCTGCGGCGGCCACGACGGCCTTGTCCGCTACCTGACGGATCTCGTTGAAGGCGCGGAAACGCTGCTGGAGCACGAGCTCCCACCCGCCGGTGTTGAGCCGGTAGAAGATGCGCCGATCGCCGGGCCGGCTGACCCGCTGGACCAGGCCCATCTCGCCCAGATAGCGCAGGGAGGTCGAGACGGAACCAGCGGAGAGCCCGAGCTCGTTCTGGACGTCGACCGCGGTCTGGTCCGCCGGCTCGCAGACGACCATCCAGCCGAGGACCCGCATGAGGGCACGGGGCGCCCCGTGGACCAGGACCATTCCACCCATGTCCTCCACGAAGCCTCGACGCCAGTCCGAGTCATTGGAGGGTGGAGGGAAGTCGGCTGCAGTCACGGCCTTCAGTATCCGGTGAAAGAGTCACCGAGCGTAGGGCACAAGGTCCCCATTTGCGCTGCCGGCAGGCCTGGGGCGGAGTCTTTGCGCACGACTGCGACAGGCAGGGGCGCATGCCGGGAGCGGCCCACGGCCGCAGCGGGCTCAGGCCCCGGGGAGGTCGCGCAGCGCGTCGGCCAGCTCGCGCCGATGCGAGACACCGAGCTTCTGGTAGGCCCGGTGGAGGCGGTTCTCGACCGTACGGACGGAGAGGTTCATCAGCTCGGCGATCTGCTTGTCGGTGCTGCCCGAGGCCGCCTGCAACGCGGTGTCCAGCTCGGCCGGCGTCAGCTGCGCCCGGGCACCGATGGCCCGCACGAACGGGGTCACTGCGCCCTCACAGCGGGCCAACAGGCGGGCCGCTCGCTGCTGGGCCGCGGCCGCGTCGCGGGTCTGGCCCTCCCGTCGCGAGTGCACGGCCGATTCACCCAGGGCCTCGGCCGCATAGAGCAGCGCGCCGATCGCCTCGAAACGGTCTGCCGCGGCGTCCAACGAGCGGCTGTCCCGGGCCGCCGCGGCGAGAGCGTAGGCCAATCGGGCCTGGGTCAGCTCGCCCTCCACCTGCTTGGCCACGTCGCCCAGCTGGTCGGCCACCTGGCGGGCCCGGCCCAGGCGGGCCAAGCCGTGCAGGGCCCGGGTCACGCCGAGCAGGTCGCCCACCTCGTGGCCCAGGTCGACCGCGACCTCGAGGTTCTTGCGGGCGGTGGCCATGTCACCGGCCGAGGCCCAGGCCCAGGCCCGGGCCTGGAGCACCTCGACTTCGTACTCCATGTCGGTGGGCAGCCCCAGCTCGTCGAGCTCGGCCAGGGTCTCGCTCGCCTTGCCGGCCACCCCCGCCAGGGCCAAGGAAATGGCCATGACGGCGTAACACCGGCGGGCGCACACCGGCAGCCCGAGGTCCATGAAGACAGCGGCGGCGCTGGTCGCCTCGCGAAAAGAACTCTGGACCCGGCCCTGCTCCAGGCGCAACGAAGCGAGGTTGGCCGCCACTACCGCGTTCTCGATGGAGCCCGGGTGCGAGGCCGCCTCGCCGTGGGCGGCCACCAGCAGCTCCTCGACCTGGTCGAGGCGACCCAGGCCGAGCAGGGCCAGGCCGTACGAGCCGACGGGGCTCCACAGCTCGGCTCGGGCCGGCGGGCGCGTGGCGGGCCCGCCGCCGTTGGGCGCGGGATCCGGTGCCCTGGTCCCGGGCACGGCCAGCGCGGGCGCCAGAAGCGTGAGGGCCTCCTCCAGCCGGCCGGCATGGGTCAGGCAGTCGCCCACGACGGCGTGCAGGCTCGAGCGCGGATCTCCGGGGTTGCGGGCCGGCACCGTGCCGACCACCGACAAGACGGCACGGGGGCCGTGGGTCAGCCCCTCGACGAGCAGGCTCCGGGCGAGCAGCTCGTCGTGCCAGACCGGGTCGCCCACCAGCCCCAGCATGTGGTCGATGGCGCCGACGTCGGCGCTGCCCTTGCTGAAGAAGGAGTGGTCGAACCGCAACAGCTCCACGCGCACCTGCTCTGAGACCGACGTCGCCTCGAGGGCCAGCGTCGCCAGCTCCTCTTCGGCTTGGCCGGAGCGACCCCGGGCGTGGGCGGCCTCGGCCGCCAGCAGCTTGGCCTCGAAGCCGGCGCCGTTGTCGACGGCGGCCCGGGCCATCCGTTCGCTCAGCTTGAAGTCGCGCTGGTCCCGCGCCGCCTGGGCGCCGGCCACGAGCAGCTCGGGGGTGCCCCCTCCTCCCACCAGGCGCAGGGAGGCCAGGTGCAAGGTGTCCTCTTGGCGGCGTCCGCCCGACGCCTCGGCCAGCGTCCGGGCCAGGGAACGTTCGCGGCGCGCGCTGATGCCGAGGCGCACGACGTCGCCGAAGACCGGGTGGGCGAGGACGACCTGGAGACGCCGGCCGTCCTTGCGGCTGGCGATCGCCCCCTTGTCCTCGAGAGACGCCACCGCGGCCGGATCGGCCAGCTGGTCGAGGGTCGACTGGGCCAGTGGTTCGGCCAGCGCGATGAGCTCGAGCACGTGGCGTTCCCCTTCGCTGACCGGGCCCAGCCGCACGGTGACCAGCTCGACCAGGCGCGGCGTCGGTTGCAGAGGCCCGCGGAGTCGCCAGACCCCACCGTCGTCGACCAGGAGCCCAGCTTCGAGGGCGCCGTCGACCAGCTCGCGGAGGAAAAGGGGGTCGCCCAGCGTGCTCTCGACGATCAGGCGCGCAGTCGAGGTATCGACGGGTCCACCGAGGACGGCCAGCAACAGCTCCTCGACCGCCGGTGCGCCGAGCGGCCCGAGCTCAATGCGCCGGGCCGAGTGGTCCTTCCACAGCACGACCATGGCATCGGCAGCCGGCCCGAGAGTCCGCCCTGAGGCCCGCACGCAGGTCAGGATCGTGGCCGATCCCGTCTGGACCAGCTGGTGGACCAGCATGGCGGAGCCGTCGTCGAGCAGATGGGCGTCGTCGACGAAGACCAGGAGCGGACGCCCACACGCCTCGTCGAGCAGCTCGCGGGTGTACTGGCGCAGGAGCTCGGCGTGGGTCTCGGGTCCGGCCGGACCGGGCGTCAGGCCGCGTGGGAGGAGCGAGGCGAACGCACCGAAGGCGAAGCCACGGGCCGATTCCGTCCCGGCCACCGCCGCCACGGCCATGCCCTGCTCATGGGCGAATTCGACACCGACTGCGGCCAGCGCGGTCTTGCCGACGCCCGCCGGCCCGGTGATGACCGCGCCGTGGCCCTGGGCGATGGCCTCGCGCAGGAGGGCGATCTCCCGCGACCGCCCGACCAGGGGCCATCGGTCTCCTTCGGCGTGTTGTCGAACCCGCGCCTGGCCGACGTCAATCGCCATGTGAACTGGTCCACCTCGAATTGGCTCGAGAAACGTCTTGTTGCCTAGCACAATCCCCATTTGCAGGGTGACACAGGGATTGCGAGCTGGGCCATTCGGCTCTTTCCGAGACAGAGGTCACAAGCTGGAGACAATTCCCGGTCATGTCTCGCGCCGCGATTCCCGGCGCACCTCAAGTCGCCTCAGCCTGCCTCCGATACCACCGCAACAGCAGGGGTCGCCCCGATCGAAAACGGATCGTCCCCAGCGCATGGTTGGCACGGATGCATAACCAGACAAGGCACGGACGCAATGATTCCACTCACCAGGCTCAACGGCGATCAGGTCGCGATCAATCCCGACCGCATCGAGCGCGCTGACACCACGCCCGACGTGGTGCTCACGATGGCCGACGGGTCCAAGTTCGTCATCCACGAGTCCCTGGACGAGTTGATCGACCGCATCCGCCTGTTCCGGGCCTCGGTGCTCGCCCTCTCCCACCGCCTCGTCTTCGAGGGTGACGACGACCCCTCCGGCGAGGGCCACCTGCGCGTGGTCCGCGGCGGAACGTCGGGCACGGTGGTCGACACCCATGAGGTGATCAGGGCGACCCGGCCGGTGAACCTGCGCGCCCTCGACGGGTCGGCGCCGGCCGAGCCCCCCGCCTCCGTCACCTCCGTCCCGGGCGACGACGCAGACGCGCCGCTCGATGGAGGGGCAGGCGACGACTCCGTCTCGCCCAGCGCTGCCGATGGGCGACGGCCATGAAGGACCGCTTCACCCTCTTCGCCATCCTCGGTGCGCTCGGGTGCGTGTTCGCCTCCATGTTCATGGAGGGCAGCAACCCGATGGTGCTCTTCAAGCCGGCGCCCCTGCTGCTGGTGTTCGGCGGCACCACCTGTGTGGCCGTGGCCGGCTTCCTCAAGAGCGACGTCAAGAACTTCAAGGCGGTCTTCTCCAAGGCCATCGGGGGCACGGCCCAGGACATGAACGAGCACATCGGCCGGCTGGTCGAGCTGGCCGAGGTGGCCCGCCGCGAGGGCCTGCTCGCTCTCGAGAAGGCGGCCACCGAAGTCGAGGACCCCTTCTTCAAGCGCGGCATCGAGATGACGGTCGACGGCAACGATCCCGAGGAGATCCGCGAGATCCTCGAGGCCGAGATCCACTCGCTCAAGCAGCGCCACAAGGCCGGGGCCAAGTTCTTCGGCGACATGAGCGGGTACGCGCCCACCCTCGGCATCCTGGGCACGGTCATCGGCCTCATCCACGTGCTGGCCAACCTGTCCAACCCCCAGGTGCTGGGACCGGCCATCGCCGAGGCCTTCACCGCCACGCTCTGGGGCGTGCTCTCGGCCAACCTGTTCTGGCTCCCCATCTCCAACAAGCTCAAGCGGGCCAGCGAGCAAGAGGCGCAGGGCACGCCGCCTGGTCATGGACGGCATCCTGGCCATCCAGGCCGGCAACAGCCCGCGCATGGTGCAGTCGAAGCTGCTCTCCTACCTGCCGCCGAAGGATCGGGAAGATGTTCGCACCCAAAAGGCGGCCTGATGGCCCGGCGCGAGCACCACGAGGAACCCGAGGAGGCCGAGGGCGGCATGGAGCGCTGGCTGCTCACCTACGCCGACATGATCACGCTGCTGTTGGCGCTCTTCGTCGTGCTCTTCGCCCTGAGCACAATCAGCACGAAGAAGTTCACCGCGCTGGCCAACGCGCTGCGCGATACGTTCTCCGGGCATACCACGGTGGTCAAGAACGACACCGGCCTGCTCCAGCACAACAGCCTGGTGGACCACTCCGGGCAGACGCCGGGCATCCACCCCGAGCAGTCGGGCCAGAACACGGCGGCGTCGCCCGGGGTCACCACGACTACCGGTGCGCCGGCGGGACCGCCGGGCAGCCAGCCGCTGAGCACCATCCAGACCGAGCTGAACAGCGCGCTGGCGGCGGCCGGCCTCACGGGCGACGTCTCCATCAGCCAGAACTCGCCCACCCCGACCACGTCCGAGCTGGTGGTGCAGATCCTGAGCGACCAGGTCTTCTACGCGAACGACTCGGCCTCGCTCGGCACCACCGGCGACAAGGTGGTCGACACGATCGCCTCGGTGCTCCAGAGCAACACCAACAACGCAGCCGTGCAGGGCTACACCGACAACCAGGCGATCTACGGCGGCCCGTACGCCACGAACTGGGAGCTCTCGGCCGAGCGGGCGGTGCACGTCGTCGAACGCTTGACGACCACGGACAGCATCAACCCGAACCGGCTCGAGGCGGTCGGCTTCGGCCAGACCCGTCCCGCTCGTCCCCAACACCACAGCGGCAAATCTGGCGGAGAACCGACGGGTCGACGTCGTGATCCTCGCCCCGGGGCAGAGTGAGGCGTCATGAGTGCGACGATGACGAAAGCGGCCGCGGCGGCCGAGGAGCCGACGGCTGAGGGCGGAGAGCCCGAGGGCGAGAAGAAGAAGGGAAAAGGCAAGAAGATGCTCATCATCGGGCTGGGCGTCCCCCTGCTGGGGTTCGCCGCCTGGAGCATGGTGCTCAAGCCGATGTTGTTCCCGCCGCACTACAAGCCGGGTCAACCGGTGCCCGCCGGCAAGATCATGAGCCTGCCCCAGAACACCATCAACCTCTCCGACGGCCACCTCTTGCAGGTGACCGTCGCGCTGCAGCTCACCGCGCCGGCCCAGGAGGCCACACTGACGCTCGAGGACCCCAAGTTCCTCAACGCGGAGATCGACGTGTTCGGCGCGCTGACCATGCCCGATCTGTTGAACCCGGCCGGGCGGACCGCGGCCCAGGCCAGCCTGCTGGCCGCCGTCCAGAAGATCGCCGGCACCTCCGAGGGGGCGCAGCAGGTCAGCGCCGTCTACCTGACCCAGTTCGTCACCCAGTGACGCCGCTCGAGCAACGCTGGCCAAAAAGGGCTTTATCGGGTTCGCTGACCTGCCGATACAGCACCCATGGGTTTCGACGAACTGTCGACTCGCTTGTGGCGCGAGCGCTGTGTGTTGGAGCTCCTCCGCTTCAAGCTGGCCGAGGAACACCTCATCTTGGCTTCGGGACATCACTCCTGGCTCGACCGGGCCACGGCCGAGGTCGAGCAGGTGGTGGAGATGCTCGAGCTGGCCGACACCGAGCGCGAGGAGGCGGTCGCCGCCGTGGGGCAGGAGCTCGGACTCGGTGCCGCGCCGACGCTGGCCCAATTGGTAGCCGCCGCCCCGGAGCCGTGGAACGACATCCTGGCGGGGCACCGTCAGGCCATGGTCGACCACTTCGACGAGATCGAGAAGGTGTCCGCGGCGAACCGCGAGATCCTGGCGAGGCGCATGGCCGCCACGGCCGACGCGCTGTCCTATCTGGGTGTGCAGCCGGCGGTCGCCTACGCGGCCTCGGGCGCGCCGACCCGGCGCACGCGCAACGGCGTGCAGCTGGTGAACGCCACCGCTTGACCGTGAGCCAAAGGGGGGACGCGTGACAGACTCCGGCTTCGCCATCGCGGCCTCGGGCCTCGAGGCCGACAACGCCGCGATGGACACCATCGCGAACAACCTGTCCAACGTGAACACGCCCGGCTACGCCGCGGAGTCGCCCCTCCTGACGACGACGCCGGCGGGGGACGCGCTCGGCATCGGCGCTGGGGTCACCATCCTCAACGTCAGCCAGGCCACCGATGCCGTGCTCAGCGCGGACAATCTGGCCGCCTCGGCCTCCTCCGCGAACAGCTCGGCCTTGCAGCAGACGCTGTCGTCGATTCAGTCGATCTTCCCCGAGCCGGGGGCCAACGGGCTCCAGGCCCAGCTCTCCACCTTCTGGTCCTCGTGGGACGCCATCGCCACCAACCCCTCGGAGACGGCGCCGCGGACCGAGGTCATCAACCAGGCCGAGAACATCGCCGCCACGCTCAACCAGGCCACGGCGCAGCTGACCCAGACCGCGAACGACACCGGGACCCAGATCGCGTCGAACGTGGGGCAGGTCAACACCCTGCTGGGCCAGGTCGCCGCGCTGAACCAGTCCATCGTGTCCACCGTCGCCTCGGGCGGTCAGCCCAACTCGCTCATCGACCAGCGCAACAATCTGGTGGGCCAGCTGGGCCAGGACATCGGGATCACGACCGTGGGCCAGGCCGACGGTTCCATCAACGTCTACGTGGGCGGGGTGCAGCTCGTGCAGGGCAGCACGGCCGACTCGCTGACCATGCAGTCGAGCGGGTCGCCGGCCACCATCTCGGTCGTCTCGAACAACACCGGAGTCGCCGTCCCGGTCTCGAGCGGCACGTTGGCCGGACTGCTCACCGCGGTCAACGTGAGCATCCCCGGCTACCAGGCGCAGCTCAACACGGTGGCCAACGACCTGGCCACCACCGTCAACGGCGCTTTGGGCCAGGGCTACGACGCCTCGGGCAACACCGACGTGGCGGCGGGCACGGGCGTGGGCCCCAACAACAGCGCGCCGCTCTTCGTCATCGGCAACGCCTCGGGTGCGGCGGCCACCATCGGGGTGAACCAGGCCGTGGTCGGGAACCCGGCGTTGCTGGCCGCGGCCACCGCGTCCACCAACGGGGCCAACGACGGGTCGAACGCCCAGGTCCTGGCCGAGCTCGGGACGTCGTCGACCGGGCCGGATCAGGCCTACCAGACCTTCATCACCAACCTCGGCTCGCAGGTGCAGAGCGTGACCAGCCAGAGCCAGGCTCAGCAGTCCCTCAGCCAGTCGTTGCAGGCGTCGCTCTCGTCGGTCACCGGCGTCAACTCCGACCAGCAGACGGTGGAGATGCTGGGCTACCAGCAGGCCTACCAGGCCTCGGCCAAGGTCATCTCGACCATCGACACCATGGTCCAATCGCTGTTGGCGGCGGTATGACGCGTCGGCGTGCAGATGCGACGTGGCGCAGGCGGCCGATGACGGGAGCGTTACGCTGGGTGCGCTGCTTCGGGCGGACCGGACGGAAGGTGTGACGCCATGACGATGCCCATGAGTGGGACGTTCTTGCCGTCGATACAGCTGACCCCGTCAGTCATGTCCGACGAGATGATCTCGAACCTGAACAACGAAGAGTCGTCGATCGCGCAGCTGCAGGAGCAGCTGTCCACGGGCAACGTGGTCAACCAGCCCTCGGACAACCCGTCGCTGGCGGCCAACATCATGCAGATCAACTCGGCGCTGAGCCGGGCCACCACCTACTCGAACAACGCGAGCGACGGGCTGGGCTGGCTCCAGACCGGCAACTCGACCATGAACGAGATCGTCAGCACGCTCCAGTCGGTGCGCCAGACCGTTCTTTCGGTCAGTTCGGCCTCGCTGTCGGGCTCGCAGGCGGGCCTCCAGGCGCTGGCCGATCAGGTCACCCAGGCCCAGCAGACGCTGGTGAACTTGGGCAACACGACCTACAACGGCCAGGCCATCTTCGCCGGCACCGGCAACGTGACCACCGCGTTCGATGCGAACGGCACCTACGTCGGCGGCGGCGCCGCACCGACCCGCACGGTTGCCCCCGGGACCCAGGTCGCCGTCTCGGTGACCGGCGACAGCGTCTTCGGCACTGGCACGACCGGGCTGCTGAGCACGACGCCCGGGAGCCTGGGCGTGCTGGCCCAACTGGCCCAGGACATCGGCACGGGGACGCAGGCCTCGCTGGCCGCCGCCAGCGGGCCGGACCTGCAGAACCTCGACAACGCCATCAGCACCGTCGAGAACCAGGCGGCCCAGCTGGGCGCGCAGTACCAGCAGATGCAGGCCTTGCAGACTCAGGCCACCAGCACGCAGGCCGCCCTGAACACCGAGCTGTCGGGGATCCAGAGCGTGAACCTGCCGCAGGCCATGACCAATCTCACCCAGCAGCAGAACTCCTACCAGACCGCTCTGTGGTCGACGGCACAACTCGTGCAGTCGTCGCTGGTGAGCTTCCTCCAATGAGTGGATCGAGCGACGACGTGACCCCCCCGACTCCCTCTGCCTCCGTGCTGCTCGAGCGGACGACCGCGTCCGACGAGGTGCTCGAGGTGACCTTTGCCGGCGGGCTGCCCGGCTTCGACCAGCTGCGCTCGTTCGTCATTGAGCCGATGCCGGGCGACCTGGCGCCGTTCTGCCGCCTGCGGGCGACGGACCCGGCCGGGGTCGAGTTCATCGTGGTGCCCCCGGGCGTGCTGTTCCCCGACTACCAGGTCACGGTGGACGAGGAGACGGTCGAACGCCTGGAGCTGCGGGCCGAGGACGCCTCCGTGCTCTCGATCGTGACCCTGTCCGACGACGGCAGTGCGCCCACGGCCAACCTGCTTGGGCCGATCGTGGTCAACCGGCGCAACGGGGCGGCGGCCCAGGTGGTGCTGCACGACTCGGCGTACCACGTGGCAGAGCCGCTGGTGCCGCCGGCGACCGCCTCGGTCTAGACCTCGACGCCCGACTTCCACCCCGATCCCGACCCCGACGCCCGACTCCGGACGGGGCAGCTCAGTCCTCGCTGTCGGCGTCCGTCCCGGCGTCGGACGTGGCCGTCTCGGCCGCGCCGTTCCCCATCAGTTGGCGCAGAGCGGTGGCCGCGGCGGCGACTGCGGCCGGCGCCGGCGAGGCGGCCGACAGGTTGGCCGTCTGGATGGCGTCGTAGACCTCTTGGCGGTGCACCTCGACGTCCTGGGGTGCGTCGATGCCCAGCCGCACATGGTCACCACGGACCTCGAGCACCGTGATCACGATGGTGTCGCCAATCCGGATGCTCTCGTGGGACCGGCGGCTCAGGACCAGCACGGGCCGCCTCCTCGGGGAACTCGCCTCAAGCAGCGAGTATAGGTCCAGCTCAACTCTGGCTGGAGGGACCTCCGGAGCCTTCGTGCTCGGTCGAGGGCGGCGTCGGATTCTGGGCGCGTACCCGCGCCATCTGCACCTCGTACTCGCGCCGGACGGCCGCGTCGGCGTAGCGGTCGAGCACGGCTTGGACGATCGAGGCCAGGATCCAGCAGACGAGGATGGCACCGAGGAAACGCTCGAGCGCGGCCGTCGTTCCGATGGCGCCGCTCAGGACACCGGGCACCATCGGCAGGCAGACGACCACCGCGGCCGCCAGGACCCACTCGGGTCGGCGCACACCCACGGGTCAGACTCCCTCGATCGTGGTGCCGGTGGAGCGACTCGCGGCGCGGGCCAGGAGCAGGCGGGCAGCGATGAGCGCGGCCCACAGTGCCGGCGTGGCGTGCCGGCCGTCGAGGCTGGCCACGGGGATGCCGGCGGCCAGGACGTCGGCCGGGCTGCTGGTGGCCGAGATGTCCTCGAGGGCGAGGGCGTCGAAACCGCCGAGACCGTCGGCCCAGGCGGCCAGGTCCTCGGACTTGTGGGTGGCTCCGGCGACGCCCCAGACCGCGGTGGGCGCCAGAGCGGCCAGCATGCGGGTGGCCCAGCGGTCGGGCTCGGCCGAGACGGGAGCGTGGAGGGCGACGATGAGCGCGTGGGGCAGGCGCCGGCTGCGCTCGGCCAGGTCCGCCGCTTGATCGGGCGAGGCCACGAGCTGCCGCGACGCGACACCGCGACGGTGGCGGGCCTGCGAGGCCACGACGATGGTGTCGAGGTCGATGCCCTCTCGGTCGGCCAGCGCGGCGGCACACTCGAGTGCCCGGTCGAGCTCGCCGGCGATGACCAGCAGACTGCCCGGCCGCTGCGGTGGCAGCGGTGCCTCGGGCAGCTGCTGGAGCGCAGAGGTCAGCGCGACTTCGACGTAGGTCTGGGCGTCGTCCGACGTGCTGAGTGCCTCGAGGCAGGACAGCACCGTGCGCTCGGGCAGGAGCCCGGCGGGCAGGCCGAGTGCGGCCAGGCCGGGCTGGACCAGTGATCCGGAGTCGGCGTCATCGTCGTCGCCGGTGCCCCCGTCGGCGGCGGTGTCGATAGCGGGCGTCTCGTCGACGATGGCCAGGTCGGTGGTCGTTTCCGGCGTGTCCGTGAAGAGATCGGCGGCGAGGACATGAGTCGACGCCGGCTGGGGAGCGGCCGCGGCGATGGCCTCGATCCACGCACCGGTGAGGGTCCCGCCGGCCGTGACCGGCCAGGGCGGAGTCGCAGCGACGGCCATGCTGCCGATCGGCGTCTCCTCCGACGTTGTCGCTGTGGCTGTCGACGTGGGGATCGGGGTCTGGCTCGCCGGCACCGGGTCGCCGGCCATGTCCTCGGAAGCGGTCTCGGGCGGTTCGACGTTGCCGGACGTGTTGGACGTGTTGAGCGTTGTCGCGGCCACCCCGTCACCGGTGACCGTGTCGCGGGCGATGGCGGAGAGCATGGCGGCGAAGGAGGCCTTCTGCGTCGAGGGCATCCGGGCTTCCGAACCGAGGGCCGGTGGCGTGGGCGACGCGGGCGTGGCCGTCGTGGCCGCCGCCGCCTCACCGTCACTATCACTGGCACGGGCATCTGCAGCGGCACCGGACGTGCCGGAGATCTCCAGCACGTCTTCGGTCACGTCGGCCAGTTCGGTCCAACTGCGTGCGCCGACCGGCGCAGCGGCGGCGGCGTCGGGTCCGCCCGCCGTCACCGGGTCCGGCACACCAGAGGCGGCGGCCTGAGCTGCCGGACCGTGACCGTTGACGTCGTCGAACTCCACGACGACTTCGAAGTGCTCGCGGGCGAAGAAGCCGGCGATGCCGCCCCGTCGGACCCGGTCGGCACTGGCGACGCGGCCGCCCGGGCCGGCCTGGGTCATGGCCCGGGCCAGAAGCTCTTCGAGGTCCGGTCCGTCAAGCTGCAGCGATTTCGTGGGCAAGGTGCACCGTCCCCAGTCTCTCGAGTTTCACGTTGGTCGCAACTTCGTTGACACCCATGACGTGCAGGCGCGGCACGGGGCCGTGCAGCATGCGCTGGAGCGCCGGGCGCAGCCGTGACGAGCAGAGCAGCACCGGCTGATGACCGCCCTGCTCGGCCTGCTCGGCCAGCATGCCCGTCTGCTGGGCCAGGCGCTCGGCCAGGCCCGGGTCGATGGCGAGGATGATGCCACCGTCGCCCGGCGCCACCGCATCGATGAGCATGCGCTCGTCGACGGCGTCGATCGTCAACACGAACAGCGTCCCGTCCTCGGCGTAGAGCGCGGTGATGGCCGGGCCGAGCGCGTGGCGGGCCGCTTCGAGCAGCGCATCCGAGTCGTGGGTCACCCGGGCCCGCTCGCTCACCGCTTCGGTGATGCGGCCCAGGTCGCGGATGGGCACGCCCTCGTTGAGCAGCTCGCACAGGACGCGCTGGAGCTCGCTCAGGCTGAGGTTGGCTGCAGCCATCTCCTCCATGACGACGGGCTCGCGCTCCTTGACCAGATCGAGCAGCGTCCGTAGCTGCTGGGTCGAGAGCAGGCGCCCGGCGTTGTCGGCGATGACCTCGCCCAGGTGTGTCGTGATGACCGACGAGCGGTCGACCACGGTCACGCCGGCCATGAGGGCCTGCTGGCGCAACTCGGTGGGGACCCACTTGGCCGCCAGCCCGAAGACCGGCTCGACCGTCGACTCGCCGGGCAGCGCCTCAATGCCGTCGCCGATGCACAGCAGTCGTCCCGGGGGCGCCATGCCCCGGCCCGCCTCCACCCCGTGCAGGCGGATGCTGTAGGTGCCCTGGGCCAGGTCGAGGTTGTCGCGGGTGCGCACGGGCGGGACGATGAGGCCGAGGTCGCCGGCCACCTTGCGCCGCAGCCCCTTGACCCGGTCGAGCAGGTCGCCGCCGTCGCCCACCAGGTCGATGAGGTCGAGGGCCAGCTCGAGCTCGAGCGGGTCGACCCGCACCTCGCCGGCCAACGCGGCGGGGGAGTCGACCTCGGGGGCCGACTCCAGCAGCGACTCGACCGGGACGGGCGCGTTGACCGACTTGCGGAAGCGGTGGGCGGCGAGGAAGAGCAGCCCGCCGACGATCAGGAAGGCGACGTGGGGCAGGCCCGGAATGATGGCCAGGGCGAGCATGACGACGGCGGCCACCCGCACCGCGTTGTGCTGGCGCCGGAGCTGGGTGAGCACGTCGGTGCCGAAGTCGTCCTCGGTGCTGGCCCGGGTGACCATGATGCCGGTCGAGATCGAGAGCAGCAGGGCCGGGATCTGCGAGACCAGGCCGTCGCCCACGCTCAGCAGGCTGTAGGTGTGGACGGACTGGCTGGCCGTGAGGTGCTGTTGCACGATGCCGACGGCGAACCCGCCGATCAGGTTGATCATCGTGATGATGATGGCGGCGATGGCGTCACCACGGACGAACTTGGACGCTCCGTCCATGGCCCCGTAGAAGTCGGCCTCGTTGGAGATCTCCGCCCGGCGTTCGCGGGCCTGCTTCTCGTTGATGGAGCCCGAGTTCAGGTCGGCGTCGATGGCCATCTGCTTGCCGGGCATGCCGTCGAGGGTGAATCGAGCGGCCACCTCGGCCACGCGGCCCGCACCGGCGGTGACCACCACGAACTGGATGACGATCAGGATGAGGAAGACGACCAAGCCGACGATGAGGGAGCCCCCGACGACGAAGCTGCCGAACGACTCGATGACGGCGCCGGCGTAGCCGTGCTCGAGGACGAGGCGGGTGGCGCTGACGTTGAGGGCCAGCCGGAACATGGTCGCCACGAGGAGGAGGGCGGGGAAGGCCGAGAAGTCGAGCGGCTTCTTGACGTGCATGCTCATGAGCATCACGACCACGGCCGCCGAGATGTTCAGGCTGATGAGCACGTCGAGGACGTACGGCGGCATCGGGACGATCAGCATGACGACGATCCCGACCACTGCGGCCGGGATGCCGATCAGGCCGATCCGATTGCGCGTCATCACACCTCAAACAAAC
Source organism: uncultured Acidimicrobiaceae bacterium (assembly GCA_963840435.1). GTDB lineage: Bacteria > Actinomycetota > Acidimicrobiia > Acidimicrobiales > RAAP-2 > Bog-473. The sequence goes on from CAWIYY010000017.1 coordinate 162,105, forward strand.
TGGGTCGGCCGTTCCCTGGCCGAAGGTGTGAGCGCCGTCCGGTGGCTGCTCGTTCTCTCGTTCTCCCGTGCAGTATCGGCGCAGGGGGAAGTGGGCTTTAGCTGGCCCGGGACAGTGCGCCGGCCGGTTTTCGCTCTGTTGCGCCGCCGGCGTCGCCGCCCTCGGGCGCTGCCGTCGATGCCGTCGATGCCGTCGGTCCTGACGGTGCAGCCGACGCCTCGTCGGTCACCGTCACGTGCGGCGGCAGTGTCACCGCGCTGAGGGCTACGAGGCCGTCCCGCAGTTCGAAGGCGTGGTCGTCGTCGACGCTGGCGCCGTAGCCGGCCAGGAAGCTGCGCACGGCCATGTTGCGCCCACTGTCGGCGTAGTCGAAGGCGAGCGCCGGGCCGAAGCGGCCGAGCAAGCAGTGGGCCAAGGTGTCATCGATACCCATCCCGATCACCCGGCAGCTCACCACCATGTGCGTGACCCGGCGGCTGGACTCGTCGACCAGTGCCGCGGCGACCAGTCCGTAGTCGTTCGAGGCGTCCCTGGTGTGGGCGACGATGAGCCGTCGCCCCGCGGCCAGCGCCCGCGACAGCTCGCCTTCGCTGATGCGGCCGCCGTTGAGGTTCCATTGATTCGTCTTGTTGATCAGTTGGACGGCCCGCTGCGCGGCGGCCGAACGGGGGTCGTCGATCTCGGCCACCCGGCACGACAGCCCCAGCGCAGCGAGGAAGTCGTCGGCCGTCCCTGCGGCGACGTGCTGCTCGAGCAGCGCGTGCTGGCGCACCGTGGACGAGCGGTTGGCGTCCTCCGCCATCACGTGGGCCCGCTGGGTGAAGGGGCTGAAGAGCAGCTCACGCCGCACGTAGTTGAGCTCGGCACCCAAGATGCGCATGGCCGGGAAGGCCGCCTGCACCTCCTCGCGCTCGAGCGGGTTGTCGTCGACGAAGACGGCGCTGTCGGCCCCGATGTTGAGCTCGCTGAGGATCTCGCCCACCGTGACCGACTTGGGGCGGAAGTCGATGCGCACGACGTCGAAGTCGTCGAGGCTGAACGAGCACCCGAGCGGCACCTCCGCGTACTCATGCAGGATGCGGTTCCAGTGCGTCCGGATGTAGGCCTCGTCGTTCTTGCTCGCTACGGCGAGGAGGACACCGCGTTTCTTGAGCACCTTCAGCGCCTCGACCAGGCCCTGGGGCCGCCCGTTCCACGAGCCCACCACCTGGTCGGACGCCAGGCCTCGCCACACCGTGTTGTCGAGGTCGACGATGACCGCCTTGACCTGGCCCCGGCCCGAGAGCACGACGAGGCGGGTGCAGACCTCGCGCACGATGGCCGAGTAGAACTGGGAGGAGCGGATGTCGAAGCTGCGCAGCACCGGGACCGCGGCCACGGGCTCGTCGCGCTCGACCCAGTCGTCGTAGGGGTCGAAGGGGATCCGGTGGGCGTAGTAGGTGATCGGGCCCTCGTCCACGTGGTTCTTGCCGATCATGGACGCCGTTTCGTTGGCGTCGATGTACCAGGCCTGCGCGTGGACGTCGCACCACTCGACGATCACCTCATTGAGGCAGCGCACGAAGAACTTGAGGTTGGACAGGTCGGGCGTGTGAAACGACGCGCCCAGCGGATTGATGCACGGCTCAATGAAGCCGCTGACGAAGTGCGGCGCGTCGTCGTGGCCGACCAGGACCGAGTCGAGGTAGGCCACGAGGTGGGCCCGGGTCTCCTCGAAGAGCCGGTGGGGGTCGGGGTGGACGACGATGTCGTCGAGCATGTCGTGGTGCATGTAGCGCAGCGGCGGCACGACCAGCCGGGCGGTGGCGTGCCCGCCCCCAGAGGGCGGCGAGGCGATCGGGTGGTTCTGCAGCGTGTGGTACGAGGTGATCTGCACGCCGAGTTGGGCGGCCACCGCCTGGACCTGCTGCTCCATGAAGTAGGCCTCGCAGTTGCCCACGATCTCGAGCGTCATGGGCTCGTTCGTCCAGTCGCGCGGGTAGAGATCCTCGGGGCTGTAGAGGGCGGTGCTCGAACAGTGGGGGAGGTAGACCCCGTGCAGCCAGCGCTCGTAGGCGATCGACAGGCCACCCCAGTCGAAGATGACGTCGGGCGGGACGGTGGTCAGGAGCTGCTGCGTCTCGGCCCTGTCCGTGCTGAGCACGCCGTGGAGCCCGGTGCCCACCAACTCGGGGGCGGGGTCCACGACGATGCGGTCGCGTAGGTGGACGGGCAGGCGGGCGGCGGCATGGGCCGTGACGTCGCTCGGCAGGAGGGACACGAGGCGCAGGTGCGGGAACAGCCCCGTGACGCAGCGTCCCTCCATCCCCTCGAGCGCGTCGAGTTGGTGGAATGCCACGAAGAACTGCAACTGGTCCTCCTTCGGTTCGTGACGCCGTACCGGTCTGCCCGCCCGGGGGCGTGCAGGGGTTCGATCACCTCATGCCTGCTATCGACCAACTTTCAGTGATCCTTGAGACCTCGTCCGGAGGCCCGAGTCGCCGTCCGGCTGCGGGCGAAGTCGCGTGCGGGCTCCGGGCAAAAAGGCCCTCAACGCGAGCCCCGTTCGCGACGACCCTCTACTCCGTGCCCCACGGCGGAAGTCGTAAGTCCGGCAGTCGAACTCGCGCGGGCGGGCGCGTCACGCCGCGGCGCGCCCCTGCTGGCGCCGGCGGTCACCGGGCCGGTGCACCGACGACGTCGGGACGGGTCGCCTCGGTCGGCGCCGCCGGGGCCCGGGCCGCAGCTGGAACCGGGGCCGAGACTGGGGCCGGCGCTGGGGCTGGGGCCGGAGGGCTGAACTCGCCCATCGGGCACATCCCGCTGCTCTGGCAGGCGCCCCTCTTCAACTTCAGCGGCTACGGCGACGAGGCCCGGGCCATGATCCTGGCCATGCAGCACCGGGGCTACCCGGTGACGGCGCGCCCGTGGGGTGAGGATCTCTCCGAGTTCGTGGAGCAGCTGGCCGCATCGGCCCCCGACCGGCTGCTCGCCCTGCACCGGGCGACCGAGCTGCCCCTCGGGCACCCCTTCGTCTCGGTCCTTCACGTCCCGGGCTACGCGGCGACGAGGATCCACGGCGCCTCGGCCAACGTCGTCCGCACCATGTTCGAGACGGACTCCATCCCTCAGGACTGGGTGGGCCGCCTGAACCAGATGGACGAGGTGTGGGTGCCGACCTCGTTCAACCTCGAGACCTTCGCCGACGCCGGCGTCACGGTGCCGATCCACGTGGTGCCCGGCGGGGTCGACGCCACGCTGTTCCGCCCCGGCCTGCGCCCGCTGCGCGTCCCGGGCCTGCGGGGCACCGTGTTCCTCTCCATCTTCGAATGGGCCTTTCGCAAGGGGTGGGACGTCCTCCTCTCGGCCTGGGCGGAGGCCTTCGGGCCCGACGACGACGTCTCGTTGGTGCTGCGGGCCTCCCAGGTCACGGGCACCATCGGCACCGCCGCGCCGATCGACCAGCGGGTCGACGCCCACCTCGAGCTCCTGGGCAAGGCGCGGACCGACGTGGCGCCGATCGTCGTCCTGGACCGCCCGCTCAGCATGGCCGACCTGCCCCGGCTCTACGCCGCGGCCGACGTCTACGTCAGCGCCTCGCGGGGAGAGGGCTGGGGCCGGCCCATGCTCGAGGCCATGGCGTGCCGCATCCCGGTCGTGGCCACCCGCTGGAGCGGGAACCTCGCGTTCATGGACGACGAGAACAGTGTCCTGCTCGACATCGAAGGGCTCCACCCGGTCGACGACCGGGCCGAGTTCGCCTTCTACCGCGGCCACCGCTGGGCCGAGCCCTCGAGGGCGCACCTGGTCGAGGTGTTCCAGCGCCTGGCCACCGACCCGGCGCTGCGCAAACGGATCGGGGCCCGGGCCCGCAGCGACGTCGAGCGCCGCTGGCAGTGGAAGCAGGTGACCCGGTCGGTCGTCGAGCGGGTCGACGCGCTCGCTGCCGGGGCCGGATTCGGCGCCTCCACGCCCCTCGGCAGCGGCGGGGGACCCTCCTTCTCCGGGTCCGCCGAGCCGGCGGCGCCCCGGGTCGCCTGGGAGGGCGACTTCTACGCCCACCACAGTCTGGCCGGCGCCAACCGCTCCCTGGCCGGCAGCCTGGCCGCGGCCGGGAAGGTCAGCGTGGCGCCGCTGAGCCGGGAGGCGCCTCCGTTCTCGCCCGACACCGCCCTCGAGGTCGAGCGCATGGTCCGCTCCCAGCCGCCGACCGGCGACCCCAACCGGACGGACGTGGTCGTGCGTCACCGCTGGCCGCCCGACCTGTCTTCGGCGGGGTCGTCGCCACTCGTCGTGATGCAACCCTGGGAGTTCGGCGGCATGCCCTCGGCCTGGATCCCCCAGATCCAGCGCAATGTCAGCGAGGTCTGGTGCCCGACGACCTGGGTCAAGGAGTGCTACGTCCGCAGCGGCCTCCCCGAGTCCAAGGTCGCGGTCGTTCCCCTTGGCGTCGACACCGAGCGCTTCGCACCGGGCGGGCCGGCCTACCCACTGGCGACGACCAAGTCGCGCACGCTGCTCTTCGTCGGCGGGACCATTCAGCGCAAGGGCATCGACGTCCTCTTGCGGACGTACCTCGAGACCTTCAGCGCCGACGACGACGTCTGCCTGGTGGTCAAGGCCTTCGGCTCCGGCCACGTCTATGCGGGCTCGACCATCGACGACCAGTTGCGAGCCGTCGCCGAGGATCCGCGTTCGGCCGAGGTCGAGCTGATCGACGACGAGCTCACCGATGACCAGGTGGCCATGCTCTACCGGAGCTGTGACGTGCTCGTGCACCCCTACCGGGGAGAAGGGTTCGGGCTGCCCATCGCCGAGGCCATGGCCAGCGGCCTGCCCGTGATCGTCACCGGGTACGGTGCCTGCCTCGATTTCTGCAACGAGGACAACGCACTGTTGGTCCCGGCCACCGTGTCCTCGGTCGAGCTGCCCGACATCGGCCCGTCTCCGATCGGCTACTGGTGGGCCGAACCCGACGCCGACGTCCTCGGCCGGATCCTCCGCCGCGTCGTCGACGATCCGGCGGTCCTCGACGGCCTGGGTGAGGCGGGGCGCCGGCGCATCGTCTCGGACTTCACCTGGGAGGCCTCGGCCGCCATCGCCGCCGAACGCCTGCTGGCGCTGACCGGCCGCACCCGTCCCAACTGATCCTGCGGGCCCGGGTGCATGGGGCCGATCGGTCGGTCTGTTCTCTGCGGCCGGCGTGAGCGTCGGTGAGTGACCGGCGTCAGTGTGGGCGCGTGACTTGCGTCAGCGGGGGTCGCCCGAGAGCGCCAGGCCCGGCTCCTCGAGCAGCGCCGGGCACAGAACGGCCGCTTCGGCCGCGATGACCGCCGCGCTCGTCGTCGCTGGCGGCCCGCAGGATGTCGCCGAAGCAGGCGGGCAACCGCGGATCGCCGAAGAGTTTGAAGCCCGCGGCGACGGCCCGAGCACGCTCGACGGTGCTGCGCTGACCGTCGATGGCAATGAAGACCAGCGGGCACGAGCTGTCCAGACCGCAGGCGCGCAGCCGGGCCGACCACTGCAGGGCGCGCTCGAGCGGCAACCGGCGGGCCAAAGTGGCCGCCGTGGCCAGCACGGGCAGGTTGTCGGCCGGCCGGTGTTCGAGGCAGGCCTCCAGCACCCGGTCGGCCACGTCCTCGCGGAGCTGCAACACCTGGGCCAAAAACTGAGGGAGCTGGTCGGACGGCAGCGCCAGGGCCAGGTCCTCGAGCGAACGACCTGCCCGGTCGAGGTACTCGACCACGGTGCCCAGGTGCGAGTCGAGGACGCCCCGGTCTGCTAGCACGTGCAGCAGCGCGTCGGCCGCCTCGCCGGAACGACCGAGGGCGGAGAGCGACTCGGCCCGCTGCTGGGCGAACATCGTGGCGTCGTATTCGAAGCCGTCGTCGTCGAACTGCGACTGGTCGACCACTTCGAACAAGGCGAGCGCGTCTTCGTGGCGGCCCTGCTGGCGGGCGATGTTGGCCTCGAGCACCTGGACCAGCACCGTCTTGTCGCTGATCTGGCGCAGGTCGTCGAGCGCGACGAGTGCGTCGTCGAACCGGCCCAGCGCGACGAGCGCGTCGACGATGGTCCGGTAGGCCAGGCGGCGGGTGATCAGGTTCGTAGTCGACTCCGCGCCGCGACGGCAGTAGTCGAGCGCCTCTTCGGGCTTGCCCGCCGTCATGTAGGACCGCCCCAGGCTGGTCAGCGAGAAACCCTTGTCCCAGCCTTCGGACCGCTCGACCTCGGCCTCGGCCACCCGCAGGTTGCGCTCGGCCTTGCCCCGCGAGGTCATGGCCTCGGAGGTGTAGCCGGTGTGGTGGATGCGCACCGTGTCGGTGAGCGCGGTCGTGGCCACCGGACGGTGGGTGCCGCGTCCCGCCACCTGTTCGTGGAGGCGGCCGGCCCACTCACAGCGCGAGCGGCGGAAGAAACGGCAGGCCGAGTGGACGAACATCGAGCCGACGCCGGCACCCGTGGTGTTCTCGATCACGACGCTGAACCCGTCCACCTCGGGCCCGGTGCGGGCCAGGGAGGCCCGCAGTTGGGGGACGTCGGGGCAGCGCAGGGTCTCGTCGGCATCGAGCCAGGCGATCCAGTCGCCGGTGCAGGCGGCCAGCGCCTCGTTGCGGGCGCGGGAGAAGTCGTCGTCCCAGTAGCCCTCGAGCACCGTCGCCCCGAACTCCCTGGCCACCTCGACGGTGCGGTCGGCGGATCCGGTGTCGTAGACGACGACCTGGTCGGCCAGGCCCTCGAGCGAGGCCAAGCAGGAGGGCAGGTTGTCCTCTTCGTCTTTGACGATCAGGCAGGCGGAGATCAGCGGGAAGGGCTTGGGCACGGTGGCACCCCAGCGCTCCTCGAAGCGTGACCGGTTGGCATCACGCTCGGCGAACCAATCGACGCCGTTGGCCACATAGGTCCGGTGCCCCGCGTGGTGCACGAAGGCGCCGTGGGCGAGGCGCAGCTGCCAGCCCTTGGCGGTCAGGCGCCGGCACAGGTCGTCCTCTTCGATGCCGCTCACCAGCGTGTCTTCGTCGAAGCCCAGGACCTCGTCGAGGGCGGAACGGCGCACGGCCAGGCAGAAGGCGTCCAGCAGCTCGGTCGTCGAGGCGGCGCCCCGGTGGGCTCGCTCCCACTCCCGAGCGAACTGGCGCATGGCGGCGGTGTCGCCGTCGAGGTAGGAGGCACCGTCGGCGGCCTGGGGTCCCGAGCAGAAATTCGAGCGGGGCCCGACGGCACCGACCGCGTCGTCGTCGAAGGGCGCCAGCAGCTCGTCGAGCCAGTGCCCGGTCAGGACCGTGTCGTTGTGCAGGAACACGACCAGCTCGTGCCGGGCCAGGCCGGCGCCCACGTTGTAGGCCTCGGCCACGCCCAGGTTGGACTGGTTCGTGACGACCTCGACCCACGAGAAGAGTTTCAGCCGGGCCGCCGTGGCATCGGTCGAACCGTTGTCCACGACGACGACCTGGTCCTGGACGCCCAGCGTGGGACGGAGCGACTCCAGGCAGGCCTGGGTCTGCTCCCAGGCGTTCCAGGCCGGCACCACGACGGTGGCAGGGGGTCGGCGCATGCACTGGTATCGGGCGTCCATCTCAGGGGGTTGAGGATCGGACAACGCCCAGACAAAAGGGGGAATTCGTCGCTCAAGGCGCGTTGGGCCACGCCGAGATATTCAACGGTGCCCAGATTCGGGCGAGGAGGGGGAACCCGTTGACCTCGGTGAAGGGAACCATCATTGGCATGCGCCCCATGGAGGGGGCTTTAACCAGGAGGAACGGATGTCTTCCCTAGTAGTCAACACAAACATTGCGGCGATTGACGCCTACAACAACTTGAACGCCACCGACACTGCGATGTCGAAGGCGATCTCACAGTTGTCGTCGGGTCTGCAGATTCAGAGCGCCGCCGACAACCCGGCTGGGTACGTGGTCTCTCAAGACCTGCTCTCCCAGTCGAACGGATACCAGCAGGCGGTGTCGAACGCGCAGAACGGCGTCTCGATGATTCAGACGGCGAACGGCGCGCTCAACCAGATCTCGTCGCTTCTCCAGACGATGGACTCGCTGGCCATCAACTCCTCGAACGGTGCAACCAACAGCACGCAGTCGCTGTCGGCCAACCAGCAGGAGTTTGCGGCTCTGCAGAACCAGATCGACCAGATCGCCAACACCACCTCGTTCGGTTCCACGGCCCTGTTGGACGGATCGTTCTCAGGCCAGGTGCTGCAGGTCGGCGCCTTCGACAACACGAACCAGCAGCTGACGATCACCATCCAGGCCGCCACGTCGGCGTCCCTGGGTGTGTCCACGACGTCGATCGCGGTGAGCAACGCCGTGTCGGCTCAGGCCGCGATCTCAGCCGTCCAGGCCGCCATCAACACTGTGGCGTCCATCGAGGCCAACGTCGGTGCCGTCCAGGACCAACTGACGGCCATCGTCGCCAACCTCACCGTTGGTCAGCAGAACCTCCAGTCCGCTTACAGCGGCCTGGTTGACGTCAACTTCGCTCAGGCGACGGCGACGTTCAGCACCGACCAAATCCTGATGCAGTCAGGTGTGTCGATGCTCGCACAGGCGCAGCAGGAGCCTTCGCTCGTCCTGAAGCTCCTGCAGTAACCAGTTGTGTCCGTCGTCCCCGGAAGTGGTCCACGTGGTCCCGACCGCTTCCGGGGACGCGGCACATCATCCGTCGTCGTGAGTCTGCCGACGCCGGGCGCGTTCACGTCGAGTAGTCGCAACCCCCGCACGTACGAAAGGACCCCGAGTTCATGACCGTCGCTGCCTCCTCGAGTTCCGGTGCGGGTGGCACACCGTCGATCGTCGACAACGGCATCATTTCGGGCCTCAACACCCAGGCCATCATCCAGGCTCTGATGACGAGTTATCAGGAGCCGATCACCGATCTGCAGAACCAGCAGAGCGGTTTGAACTCCCAGGCGGCCGACTACCAGTCGATCAACAAGGATCTGCTGGCCTTCCAGACCGCTGCCCAGGCCATCTCCTCCAGTTCGGGTTGGGGAGCGGTCAAGGCCACCTCTTCTGACAGCAGCGCGGTGAGCGCAACCGCTTCCTCGGGCACGCCCTCGGGATCGGTGTCGTTCAACGTCCTGTCCCTTGCCGCGGCGAACTCGCTCGTCTCGTCGGGCACGGTCTCCTCGACCGCCGACGTGGTCGACACGAACCCCTCCTTCCTGCTGGCCCAGGGCGGCGGGCAGTTCGGGTTGGCCAACCTGGCCGCCGGATCGGGCCTCACCATCGGCTCGCACTCCGTCGTGGTCTCCCAGGCCTCTGCCGCCGCCTCCACCACGGGCACCGGCGGGGTGGGGAACCAGACCGCCGTGACGATCGGAGCGGGCAACAACACGGTGAACGTGACCGTCAACGGCAGCGCCTACACCTTGACCCTGGGCAACAGTCCCGTCGGCGGCTACACCGGATCGGGACTCCTCAGTGCGGTGCAATCGGCCATCGGCGCGGCGGGCGCGTCCGGTGTCCTCCAGGCCGGCTACGACCTCAACGGCAATCTGATCCTGTCCACGGCCGACCAGGGCAGCTCGCAGAGCCTGCAGGTGACGGGCGGAACCGCCCTGGCCACGCTGGGTCTGAGCACCATGGCCAGCGCGGCCACGGGCGTCGACGGCGTCGTCACGGTGGACGGGACGGCCAACACGCTCACCGACGTGACCGCCGGGGCGACGGTCAGCCTCAACTCGGGATCGGGCGGCACCATCTCGGCCACGTTGAACGGGCTGAGCGCGCTGCCCACGGTCAACAGCTCGCTCTTGTCGACAGGCACGGTCACGGCCTCCAACATCTCGACCGGAAACGGGTCACTAGCCGACATGGTGGCGAACATCAACGCAGCCGGGACCGGCATCATCGCCTCCGCCGTCCAGACCGGCACCAACCAGTACATCTTGCAGCTCTCGTCCTCGAGCACGGGCAACGCCGCCGACCTCTCAGTCGATGCCGGCGCGTTCTCCTCGTCTTCTTTGGGGGCGCTGCGCACCGCCACGGCGGGATCCAACGCGCAAATCCAGGTCGGTGGAGCCGGTGGCTACACCCTGAACTCGCAGACCGACACCTTCGCCGGGCTGCTGCCCGGACTGTCCGTCACGGTGGACTCGACCACGTCCACCCCGGTCACGGTCACGGTGGCGCCCGACGCCACGGCCATGTCGACCGCCGTGCAGAGCCTGGTCACCACGGCCAACACGGTCCTGTCGGACATCCAGCAATTCGCCGGCTACAACGCCTCCACCAAGGTCGCCGGCCCCCTGATGGGTTCGGCCGTGCTCCAGAACCTCCAGAACCAGGTCCTCGGCATCTTCGCGGCGACCGCGGGCTCCTCCTCGCTCGGCAACGGCGCCAGCGTGGGCGTCACGCTCGACAACGGCCAGATCAGCTTCGACCAGTCGAAGTTCGAGTCCGCCTTCAGCGCCAACCCGACCGGCGTGGCCGACCTCTTTACCCAAGGTGGCGGCTTCAGTCCGTCGTCGCCCACGTACAACGGTGCCGTCAGTTTCTCCTTCGCGTCGCCGACCTCCCAGGCCGGGAGCTATGACGTGAACGTCAGCCATTCGGCTACCCAGGCGACAGACGCCGGCTCGACGCTGAGCGGCGGCGCCGTCAGCAACGCGGAGACGCTGACCATCGGAGCGAACGGCCTGAGCGTGAACTACGCCACCACGGCGGGAGAGACCCTCGCCAACGTGGCCAACGGGATCAACGCCGCGCTGGCCGGCGCCGGCATCTCGCTGTCCGCCCAGGTGGTCAACGGCCAGCAGCTCGAGCTGACGTCGTCCGACTTCGGCAGTGCGGCGGGTTTCTCGGTCACCTCCACCAACACCGGAGCGGGGACCACCGGTCTGGCCGGTGCGGTGGCCGGCACGGCGGCCTCCTTCAACGGGACGGACGTGGCCGGCACCATCAACGGAGTGGCGGCCACCGGCTCGGGCCAGTTCCTGAGCGCGCCGGTCACGGATCCGACCCTGGGCGGGCTCTCGCTGCAGGTCTCGGTGAGTGGGATCACCTCGGCGACCGACCTCGGCACCTTCAACTACCAGCCGGGCATCGCTCAGAGCCTCAACAGCCTGACGACCGCGATGTCGAGCCCGGTGAACGGCTCCATCACACTGGCTGCCCAGGGCCTGACAACGCAGGCCACCAGCATGAACACGGAAATCTCGTTCGACCAGTCGTTGGCCGCCGCCGAGCAGAAGTCGCTCCAGGCGGAGTACAGCCAGCTCGAGGTGACGCTGGGGTCGATCAAGAGCCAGAGCTCGGCCCTGTCCAGCGCACTCTCCAGCCTGAGCAGCGGCTGAACGGGCGCAACGCAGCACACGACCACGACGACCACGACGACCACGAAGACGTAGACCTAGAGGCGGGAGGGGGGACCATGCCGTCACCGGCGGCCAAAGCCGAGGAGATGAAGCGGCGCTACTTGCGCGAGGCCGTCATCACGGCCACGCCGGCGGCGCGCTTGAACATGCTCTACGACAAGATGATCTTCGAACTCGGCCAGGCGGACAGCGGCTTCGAGCGGGGGGACCTCAAAGCGGTCAATGACGGGCTCTGCCGGGCCCAGGACATCCTGTTGGCCCTGCGCGGCACCCTGCGCACCGACGTATGGAACGGTGCCAACGACCTGTCGCAGCTCTACTTCGCCCTTTACAAGGAACTGCTACAAGCAAACATGCAGAAGAACCGCGCCCAGGCCCAACGCGTCATCGAGGTCGTCAAGGACCTGGCCGGGGCGTGGCGACGAGCGGCCGAACGTGAGGCCGGCGACCGGCTGGCCGCGACGGCGAGCGCGGCTGCGGTGGGCGCATGACGGCCCACGAGAACGAGCCGGAGCCGACGTCGACGCCGACGCCATCCGCCAACGCCGCCCACGCCGCCTGGACCAGCGAGCTCGAGGCGATGGAGGCCTACCTGAGCGCGCAGCGCGAGGCCTTCTCCTATCGCGACGTCGAACGCCCGCCGCTGCGTGCTCCCAGTGCGTTGGACCAGCTGGGCCCGCTGCCCGAGTCGCTACGCCCACGGGCCGAAGAGCTCCTCCGGGCCACCCGGGCCTTCGAAGGCGAGATGGTCGACGCCCGGGCGTCGGTGGCGACTGCGCTGCGTCACGCCGAGCGCGGACGCCGTCAGCGCGCCGCCTACGTCGACGCACGCGCCTGACGCTGACGGTGTAACTGTCACGAAGCGGTCAACGCCGCACAGCGTGGCTAAAGGTCAACCTGCATGACTCCGAAGTAGAGGTTGCGGGCAGGGACTGCCAGCGGTAAACGGCCCAGGAAGGGCACGGAGGATGTGTCGCACGCGCGTCAGCGCAGCGACCCGTCGACGTGACGTCCAAGAGGTGGTGACCGTGTCCCCGAGCAGTATCCGCAGGGCGAATGACGACGTCCGCACAGGACTGGAGACTCGCTCGTGGTGATCGCTCCGATCCCGCCGACTCCGCCGACTCCACCGTCGCCGCCCACCGCCCCCGCCGCCGATGCATCGTCCGCCGGTGCCGCGTCCGCCTCCGACGGTTTCTCCAACAGCATCCTCAATGCAGTCGACCAGCTCCAGAGCGTGCAGACCAACGCCACCGGCCAGGCGGCCCAGGTGGCGGCCGGCCAGGGCAACATCGGCGACGCCATGGTCGCCGCCACCCAGGCCTCGGTGGACACGCAGGTGACCCAGGCCATGGTGACCAAGGCGCTTGATGCGTTCAACTCCATCATGGGCATGAGCTTCTGATGGCTCTCGTCGCCCAAGCCGACGTCGACCGCTGGCGAGCCGGCGCCCGCCGCTTCGCCGACGGCTTCACGCCCGGACAGAAGGCCGTCACCGTGGTCGCCGTCCTCGTCATGCTCGTCGGTGGCTACTTCTTCATGAGCGTGGCCTCCAAGCCCAGCTACGCGCCGCTCTTCACCAACCTCCAACCCTCCGACGCCGCGTCCATCACCCAGAAGCTCGCGTCGGACCATGTGCCCTACCAGCTCCAGGACGGCGGATCGTCGATCTTCGTCCCCCAGAACGATGTCGACCAGGAGCGCATCACCATGGCCGCGGCGGGCCTCCCCGCCGCCAGCTCGAACGTGGGGCTCGGGATCCTCGACAAGGAGGGGATCACCAGCTCCCAGACCACCCAGGACGCCGACTACCTGCAGGCGCTCCAGGGCGAGCTGCAGTCGACGATCGAGTCGATCCACGGGGTCACCGGCGCCCAGGTGAACCTGGCCCTGCCGCAGGCCAACACCTTTGCCGTCAACAACGCCGGGCCCACTGGCGCCTCCGTCCTGGTCGACACGGCCCAGGGCAACACCCTCTCGGGCGGCCAGGTCCAGGCCATCGTGCACCTCGTGGCCAGCTCGGTGCCCGGGCTCAACTCCTCAGAGGTGACCGTGGCCGACTCCAACGGCAACCTGCTGTCGGGACCGGGCGTGGACACCTCGGCCGGCTCCAACGACAGCGCCACCGGCAACTTCGAGACGTCGCAACAGGCGAAGATCGCGTCCTACCTGGCCAGCGTGCTGGGCCAGGGCAACGCCGAGATCCAGGTCAACGCCAACCTGAACTTCAACCAGGTGTCGACCGTGACCAACGGTCTCCAGACCGACCCGACGACGGGCAAGCCGGTCTCGACGCCGACCGAGACCCAGACCAGTACCGAGACGGCCACCGGCGGCGCCACCGCTGGCGGCACGCTGGGGACGCCCACCGCCACGGGGAACAGCGGCTCGGGCAACTTCCAGAACTCGTCGTCGACCACCAACTACGCCACAGGCACGGTCACCCAGACACAGAAGAACGCTCCGGGCACTCTGGAGAACCAGTCCATCGCCGTGCTCGTCAACCAGAAGAGCATGCCCAAGGGCGTGAGCCTCGCCACCCTGAAGCAGGGCGTCGCGGCGGCCGCCGGCGTGAGTGCGGCGAGGGGCGACACCCTGGTCATGAGCGAGGCACCGTTCTCGACGGCCACCGAGGCCGCGGCGAGCAAGGCCGCCGCGGCTGCCGAGGCTCAGAACTCGAAGGCGTCGATGAGCGCCCTCATCCGCACCGCGGTCGTCGTCCTCATCATTGCCGCCGTGCTCTTCCTGCTCTGGCGCTCGGCCAAGAAGAACCGGGTGCCCCGCCGTACGCCGGTGCTCGTGCCAACGCCCATGGCCGTCGCCCTCGACTACGACCAGGGCGCCGAGCTGACCGGCCAGGTGGCTGCCATCGGTGGCGAGCATTCCGACGCGGGGGACCGCACGGCCGAGGTGGGCAAGTTCATCGATTCTCAGCCGGCCGAGGTGGCGGCGTTGCTCCGGGCCTGGACCAAGGAGCGCGAGACATCCTCTGTCGGACATGGCTAGGCCCGGGGTGAAGGACGCACCATGCCCTCATTGACCGGACCCCAGAAGGCCGCCACCGTGCTGGCCCAGATGGACACCCATCGCGCCGCGGTCGCGCTCAAGTCCATGAGCGAGTCCGAGGTGGTCATGCTCATGACCGAAATGGCCAAGCTGCCCCAGCTCGACGCCACCGTGGTCGCCAACGTGATCGGCGAGTTCCTCGAAGGGGTCAACGGCATGGTCGCCGTCCAGCAGGGCGGGGCCGAGGCGGCGCGGGTTCTGCTCAAGGAGCGCCTCGGCGCCGACCGGGCCGACGAGGTCATGGAGCAGGTCTACGGGACCATCGACGGACCGCTCATGCTGCTGCACCGTCTCGACCCGCTCCAGGTGAACGCGTTCTTGGCGGAGGAGCACCCGCAGACCATCGCCGTCATCCTGGTCCACGTGGCCTCGGACCATGCGGCCGAGATCCTCGGAAAGATGGAGGAGAAGCTGCGCGTCGACGTCGCCGACCGCATCGCCACCATGGGCCGGATCGACCCGCAGGTCGTTCAGGACATCGCCGCCGTCTTCGAGAAGAAGTTCGCCACATTGCTCCAGCCCGGCGGGACCAGCCGCATGGCCGCAGGTGGCATTCCCGCGCTGGTCAGCATCCTCAACAACGTCGACCGCGCCTCGGAGAAGCTCATCCTGACCGAGCTCGACGCGCTCGACCCCGAGGTGGCCGAGAAGATCCGCAACCAGCTGTTCGTCTTCGACGACGTGGTCGCCCTCGACGACCGCACGCTGCAGCGGGTCCTGCGCAACGTGGTGCCCAAGGACCTGGCCGTCGCTCTCAAGGGAGTCGACGAGTCGGTGCGCGACAAGTTCCTGCGCAACGTGTCCGAGCGGGCCTCCGAGGACCTGGTCGAGGAGATCGAGATGCTCGGCCCGACCCGCCTCTCCACGGTGGAGACGGCGCAGATGCAGCTCGTCAAGATCGTCCGCGAGATGGAAGAGGCCGGCGAGATCGTGCTCGTGCGAGGTGACGATGACCTTGTCGTCTGAGCCCCGGTCCAAGGTGGCGCCCGGACGCGCCGCCCGTGTCCTGCGCGGGCGTGCCGTCGAGCATGCCCAGCCCGCCACCCTGCACGTCGAGAACGGCGCGGCCGCGGCGGCGCCCAAGCAGTCCCCGGCCGACCGGGCCGAGGCGGCTCGCCTCGAGGCGTACGGCGACGGCTTCGCGGCCGGGCTCGAGGCAGCCCGGGTCTCGGCCGAGTCGACCCGCCTCGACGCGCTGTGCCGGGGCGCCGAAGCCCTGCACCAGGCGGCCGCCGCCCTCGAGGCGGGCCGGGCCAACGCCATTGCCGTCGTGGAAGAGGACGCAGCGACGCTCGCGGTCGAACTCGCCCGCACCCTGGTCGACCACGAGCTCTCCCTCTCCGACAGCCTGGTCTCTGCCGCCATCCGCCGGGCCCTGCGCCTGACCGCGCCCGGCGACGACCTGATCGTGCGCCTCCACCCCGACGAGGTCATCGAGGCGACCGAGCTTCAGGCCTACGTGACCGACTGCCGGGTCACCGTGGTGCCCGACGAATCGGTCGAGCGGGGCGGCTGCGTCATCGACGCCGGCCCCTGCCGCATCGATGCCCAGATCGAGACCGCACTGGCCCGGGTCCGCTGGGCCCTCCTCTCCGCCACCCACCCGTCCGAATCGTCGGAGCCGGCGCCCACTCAGGGGCCGATCCTCGAGCGCGCCCGGGGCCGGCGATGACCAAGTGGCAGGAGGCGGCCATCGGTGCAGCACGCCAGGCCATCGCGCCACGTCGCACCGGCCGGGTCAGCCGGCTGGTCGGGCTCCGTCTCGAGGTCGAGGGCATCGAAGCGGCCGTGGGCGATGCCGTGCGCGTCTGGCGCGACGGCGGGGTGCTCGACGCCGAAGTGGTGGCGGTCCAAGGCGACAGCCTGGCCTGCATGCCCTTCGGTGACCTGAAGGGCGTCCACTTCGGCGCGCCCGTCGAGGCCACGCTCAAGCCCATGGGCGTCGAAGTCGGCGCTGGCCTCCTCGGCCGCATCCTCGACGGCCTGGGCCGGCCCATCGACGACGGCCCCGCGCTGGTCGACACCGAGACCGTGACCGTCGAGGGATCGGCACCGCACCCGCTGCGCCGCGAGATGATCGACCGCCAGCTGGCCCTGGGGGTGCGCGCCATCGACACCATGACGCCGTGCGGGCGGGGACAGCGCATGGGCATCTTCGCCGGTTCGGGCGTGGGCAAGTCGAGCCTGCTCTCCATGATCGCCCGGGGCACCGACGCCCCCGTCGTCGTCCTGGCCCTGGTCGGTGAGCGAGGCCGCGAGGTCAACGAGTTCGTCCACCACGATCTCGGGCCCGAAGGTCTCGCCCGCGCCGTGGTCGTCGTGGCCACGTCCGACGAACCCGCCCTCGTGCGCATCAGGGCCGCCTTCACCGCCACCCGCATCGCCGAGTGGTTCCGCGATCAGGGCAAAGACGTCGTCCTCATGATGGACAGCCTCACCCGCTTCGCCATGGCACAGCGCGAGGTCGGCCTGTCCGCCGGCGAGCCGCCGGTGACCCGGGGCTACCCGCCCTCGGTCTTCTCCCTCCTGCCCAAGCTGCTCGAGCGGGCGGGGACGTCGGACCGGGGGAGCATCACCGGCCTCTACACCGTGCTCGTCGAGGGTGACGACATGAACGAGCCGATCGCCGACGCCGCCCGATCGGTGCTCGACGGCCACATCGTGCTGTCGCGCCGGCTGGCCACGGCGGGTCACTTCCCGAGCATCGAGGTGCTCGAGTCGGTGTCCCGGGTCGAGCCGGCCATCACCACCCCCGAGCGGCGCGCCATGGCCCGGGACCTGCGCAAGCTGCTGGCCGCCGCCCGTGACGCCAAGGACCTGATTGAGATCGGCGCCTACGTCTCGGGGACCAACCCCGTGGTCGACCGGGCCGTGGCCCTGTCCGACTTCATCGAGGCCTTCCTCTGCCAGGACGTCCAGGTCACCGAACAGGCCGAGCGCTCGTGGGCGTTGCTCGCCGCGCTCCTCGACGCTGCCGTACCCGATCTCACCCTGACGATGAACCCGTCCCCCTCCCTAGTCCAGTCCCCGCCGCCGCCGCCCCCGTCGGCCGTCCAGAGGCGTCAGGCATCGTGAGCCGGCGCAGCTTCCGGCTCGAGACCGTGCTGCGGGTGCGCCGGGCCCAGGAGGAATCGGCCAAGGCCGATCTCGCCCGCGAGAACCGCCAGGTGCACGAAGCGTCGACCGGGCGCGATCGGGCCGCCCAGCACTACCGCGAGGTCCCCGTGTCCAGCGGTGCCGTGGCGGCGTCGGTGTTCCAGCGCGAGGCGGCGTCGGCCGACCTTGCCGCGGCTACCTTGCTCGATGCCCACGTGCGCCTCTCCCTCGCCGAGGCCCAGGCTGCCGTCGCGCTACGACAGTGGCGCGAGGCGGCCCAGCGTGTCGAGGCGCTCGAGCGCCTTGAGCTGCGCCGGCTCGAGGAGGCGCGGACAGACGAGGCCCGTCGAGAGACGGCCTCTGTCGACGACCTGGTCACCGCCCGCTACATCGCAGCAGGGCAGGAGACAACAACAACAACATCAACAGCGTCACCAGTCGCAGTCCCAGCCGTACGACCAGGCGGCTGGCCACGCCAAAAACGGACAGCGAGCCGACACCGGAGGGCTCGTCATGACGTCGGTCGCGCCCACGACGGACCAGATGCCCGTCCCGCCCATCGTCGCCCAGGTCACGTCGGTGCAGTCCGCCGTGCAAGGCCTGGGCCAGACCATCCAGACCGACGCCGAGCACGGCGACTTCGGCGACATCCTCTCGGCCATCCAGGGCGCCGTCGAGGGCCAGGCCCCATCCGCCAGTGGCTCCACCTCGTCGACCGCTACCGCCACGACCACGCCGTCCACCCTCGCCAGCTCAGTCACCGCCGACGCCACCGGAAGCACCGGGGGAGCCAGCGGACAGTCCGTCGTGGCCGACGCGTCCAAGTACCTCGGCGTGCCCTATGTCTGGGGCGGCACCAGCCCGTCGGGCTTCGACTGCTCGGGCTTGGTGCAGTACGTCTACGGCCAACAAGGCGTGTCGCTGCCCCGCACGAGCGAGGAGCAGGCCACTGTGGGTCAGGTCGTTCCCTCGCTGGCCCAGGCGCAGCCGGGCGATCTCGTCTTCTTCGCCGGCAGCGACGGGACGGCGTCGTCGCCCGGTCACGTCGGCATCTACATCGGCAACGGCCAGATGATCGATGCGCCCCACACGGGAACCTCGGTCCAGGTGCAGTCGGTGTCGGCGGCGGGGCAACCCGTGGCCATCCGCCGGGTGCTCGGTTCGGATGCTTCGGGTACCGCCCCGACGGCCTTCGCCGCCTCCTCCCCGGGGGCTTCCGTCTCGGGCTCCCTCAACGTGCCTTCCAACCTGGCCTCGATGTTCCTCTCGGCCGGCGCGACGTACGGCGTCTCGCCCACGCTGCTGGCCGCCGTGGCCAAGGTCGAGTCCGGGTTCAACCCGTCCGCCGTGAGCTCGGCCGGCGCCGAAGGGCTGATGCAGATCATGCCGTCGACCGCCCAGGGAATCGGCGTGAATCCCATGGACCCGCAACAGGCCATCGACGGCGCGGCCAAGATCCTCTCGGGCGACATCAACAAGTTCGGATCGGTGCCGCTTGCCCTGGCCGCGTACAACGCCGGCGCGGGTGCGGTCGAGCAGTACGGCGGCATCCCGCCCTACCCCGAGACGCAGCACTACGTCAGCACGATCATGAGCCTCGTGGGAGGTACCGCGTGACTGCAGCTCCTGCGATGGCCGACCTGCTGTCGGCATCACCCCATCTGGCGCCGCAGTCCGAGGGTCCCGCGCCCGGTTCCGTGTCGACATCAGTCTCAGCCGCCACAGAGTCCGACGGAGCCGGTGGACCCGGCGCCACGGGTCCTGCCGCGGGCAGCATCGGAGCCGGAACCACCGGCGCCGCCTCCGGCAGCAACTCCGGCGAGGGAGGACCGTCGAGCTTCAACGATGCGCTCGATGCGGCAGCGACCCAGCAGTCCAGTGCCCCGGGTAACGATCGAGACCCGGCGCCCGTATCCACCACGCCCGACGCAGCCGATGCCAGTGACGGCAAGGGCGACACCGCGAGCACCGTGTCGGGGACGCTGTCCTCCTCGGCGACGTCCACGAGCCGGGGGTCGTCCCTTTCCGGCGCCGGTGGCAAGGCCAACGGTGCCCGTGGCGGACACCGACGAACTGCCGACGGCGGCGCCGCCAACGGCATGGCCAACGGCACGGCAACGTCGCCATCTGACCTCCTTGCCGCGACCCTGACCGCGCCACATTCGGGCCCCGGCTCCTCCGCCTCCGCCTCCGCCTCGGATGCCTCGGACGCCTTGGGCGCTTCGGGCGCAGCAGACTCGAGAACCGGCACTGCCCGCACTTCTGCGGAAGCCGGCCCAACGACCGCCGGCCGCTCAGCCGGCAGCGACGACTCAGCTGCTGCCGCCGGCGCAGCATCGGACCTCTCTGTCGCCTCGGGCCCCTCCGAGCGCAGCGGGCAACCGGCCAACATCGCACAACCGGCCGACTCCGGTTCGGCCGACGAATCGAGTTCGGCCGAGACGAGTTCGGCCTCTGGGAACTCCGGCCCGACAGTCGATGGCATCCGGGCCGGATCCGACGGGCCGGCGCCCTCCGCGGTTCACGGGGGCTCCACGGCCGACGGGGCCACCGCGTCGGCCGACGGAACGATCTCAGCGGCAGGCACGCGACCAGTCCCCGCCAACGACAAGGCCGGTGGGACAGGTCCAACCGGAGCACAAGCGACGGACATGACCCAGCCCGCGACCCGGTCGGCTGCCGAGCTGGCCCGAGCCGAGGGTCCGGGGTCGAGTCCGGCCGCGTCATCAGCGCAGAACGGCGCGGCACGGATGGCCTCAGCGTCGTCTGCCGGAGCTGGACCCGCGCCGGTGGGGCCGATGACCACTCCCACTGCGCCGGCCGGCACGCCCAGTGCCGCCACGGCGGCCGCGTCGACTGCCTCCGCCAGCTCGCCTGATGATTCGGTGTCGCAGCAGGTGCTGACCGTCCTCAACCCTCTGCGGGCGGGAGACGACGGCAGCCAATCCGTCACCCTGTCGCTCCAGCCCGAGGGCCTTGGCAACGTGCAGGCGACGGTCAGCATCGTCGGCGAGCAGGTCTCGGTGAGCCTTTGGGCCGACTCTGCCACCGGACACGCTGCGCTGTCGCAGACCATGAGCCAGTTGCACAGCCAGTTGAGCGACGGGAGCGAACGGCACGTCACCGTCGACCTGGCTGACTTCGGCTCCGCGCAACCTGACCCCCGTCAGGGCCAGACGCCGGACGGTCACGCAGCGGCGGGCACGCCCGGCGCACTGGCCCATGACTACCTTTCCGACGACGACCAGACCACGGCTCAGGTCCCGCTGACCGGCGGCCGCCGGGTCGACCTGCGGTTGTGAACATGGGCAGCGCCAACGCCGGCGCCAGCGCATCTGCCCCGGTCTTCGTCGTCTGCAACGCGCGCAGCGGCTCCACGCTGTTGCGCTGGCTGATCGACGCCCACGACGAGCTCTCGTGCCCGGGCGAGACCGACATCGCCACCTTGCTCGATGCCTACGTCGACTCCGCCCAGGCCGCCGGGCTCGCGGCTGAGCACGCTCTCGCTCGGGCCCGCGCCGTCGTCGACGACCTCATGGCGACCCACCTGTCGGACGCGGGCAAGACGCGCTGGTGCGACAAGTCGCTCTCGAACGTGACCGCCATGGACCGCTTGGCCGCCGCCTGGCCCGACGCACGCTTCGTCCTCCTGCACCGGCACGCCATGGACGTCATCGGCTCGGCACTCGAGGCCTCGGAGTGGGGCCTCGACACGTACGGCCTGGCCCCGTACGCGCAGATGAGCCCGACCAACGGGGTCATCGCGGTGGCGGGCTACTGGATCGAGCGGACGGCGGCCATGCTGGACTTCGAGGCGCGCCACCCGGGCCGCTGCCTCCGGCTGCGCTACGAGGACCTCGTGACCAGGACCGATGAGTCCATGGAGGAGGTCTGGCGCCTCTTCGGGGTGGATGGAACCCTCCGCCGCGCTGACGCCTTCGTCGGTCAGCACGACCCGCTGGCTCCGTCCGACCACAAGATCTGGCACACCCGCTCCGTCCATGCAGAGTCCATCGGTCGTGGTGCCCGCATCCCGCCCGAACGCCTGGGTGTTCCCGTGTGCGACGCCATGAACCAGCTGCTGGTCATGCTGGGCTACGAGGAGGTCGACCAGCGCTGGGGGAGCGGGGGCGGCGAGCTCGCGCCGGGCGCCCAGGGCGGCGCACTCGAGATCCGGGTGGTCGACGGGCACCAGGTGCTCTCGTCGACGATGCTCGAGACCTTCGGGACGGCGACCGGCCGGACAGCTGATGGGAACGCACGGTTGGCCTCCTGTGTCGTCGCGGTGGAGCGCTCGACGCTCGATGCCCTGTGTTCGCGCACCGAGAACTTCGGCAGCGCGCTCAAGCGCCGGATGGTGCGGCGTTACGGCGACGTCCCGGCGCGCTTCGGCAGCGAGAAACAGTTCCTCGACGGCCTTGCTGCGTACTTCGACACCTCGGGCTGGAGCCTGTTGTCCGGAGCAGAACAGATGGACACCGCCGCATCAGATCAACGCAGTGTCATGCGGTGAGCCAACACTAAAGATGGAACTGGCCTAGTCCGATAGTCCAAGTGCTGGCAGGGACTGCCGGCACGAACCGCCCAGGATGGGCACGACGAAGTAGTCAGGAACACACACCGTGTTCGTGACACCGAGTGAACCATCCGAGGGGGGGAACGTGTCAGACGGCATCCTGGGCGTCCTGCAGTTCGCGGTCGACGGCGTCTCGCTCCAAGAGCAGACCACGGCGAACAACATCGCCAACGACGACACCCCCAACTTTTCCGCTCAGGACGTCAGTTTCGAGCAGAGCCTGCAGAACGCTATGGACGCACCGGGCGGCGGGACGGCCCAGACCGTGGTGAGCAACTCGACCGCGCCGGCCGCCACGAACGGCAACAACGTCGACCTGCCGACCGAGATGACGTCGGCCACCCAGGAGACCATGCAGTACCAGAGCCTGGTCGAGCTGCTGAACGCGCAGTTCCGGCTGGTGCAGGGCGCCGCCGGCGGGAGTTTCTCATGAGCCTCTTCGGGGCGATGCCCATCGCCACCACGGGCATCGACGCGGCGCAGGAATGGATCGACGCCATCGGCGGCAACATCGCCAACGCGGACGACACCGGGCCGACGAGCCAAGGTGCCTACCAGACGCAGTACGTCGACGCCGTGCCGCTGCCTTCGGACCAACCCAACGGGGCGGGCCAGGGTGTGGCGACGGGGATCGAGCTCGGCAGCAGCGAGGGCACGGAGGAATACGACCCGGGCAACCCGCAGGCGGACTCCAAGGGCATGATCCGCGTCTCGACGGTGGACCTGGGCCAGCAGATGGTGAGTCTGGTGCAGGCGCAGACGAGTTATCAAGCAAACGTCTCCGTGGTGAACCAGGCCAAGACCGCCTACGAGTCCGCCCTCACCCTGGGCACCTGACCCCCTCCTCTTCCTTCACGCACCGACCGCACCGACCGCACCGACCGCACCGACACCGGCCAAACCGACACCGACCGCACAGGACCAGGACCAGGAGCAGGAGCGCACAGCCATGACCGTAGGGCCCGTCAACTCGAACAGTGGCGCCGGCGCCACCGGCCAGACGTCGTCGTCCTCGGCCTCGGCCAACCCGCTGCAGAGCCTGCAGAACCCGAACACGTTCTTGAACCTGCTCGTGGCACAGCTCAAGTACCAAGACCCGCTCAACCCGACCTCGGGCACCCAGTTCCTGTCGCAGACGGCGCAGCTGACCGAGGTCGAGACGATGACCCAGCTCCAGTCGGAAGTAGGCCAGGAGGTCACCTCGCAACAGCAGGAGGTCACCTCGCAGCAGCAACAGGCCTCCACCTCCATGATCGGTCAGACGATCAGCGCCACCCTTGCCGACGGGACAACCGTGTCGGGCGTCGTCCAGGGGGTGTCGCTCGAGACCTCCGGCGGCCCCATGCTCAACGTCAACGGGACGTCGGTGCCGCTCAGTGACGTGCAGTCGGTCGGGACGGCACCGCCGCCGAGCTCGTAAGCACGGACCGGCGGCCGGCCGAGGCCACCGCCACGACATTCGTATTCGCATTCGTATTCGTATTCGTATTCGAGAACACGCAACATCAATCAGGAGGGGAACCGAACACAATGGATCAAGCACTGCTCGCCGCCGTGTCGGGCATCGATACGACGCAGACGTATCTCGACACGATCGGCAACAACATCGCCAACGTCAACACCGACGGCTACAAGCAGCAGGACGTCGACTTCGTCGACCTGCTGTCCGAGCAGATCTCCGGTGCCACGGCCCCACCGTCCCCTTCGGGCTCCGGAGCCGGCATCAACCCGCTGGCCGTGGGTTCGGGGGTACGCGTCGGCGCCATCTCGAGCGACCTGACCGAAGGCTCGCTCCAGCAGACCGACCAGCCCAACGACGTCGCCATCAGCGGCAGCGGCTTCCTCGTCGCCGAGCAGGGCGGCCAGCAGGTGTTCACCCGCAACGGCCAGCTCTCCACCGACGCCAACGGCAACCTCGACACGCCGACCGGCGGCCTCATCCAGGGCTGGCAGGCGGTGAACGGCCAGATCGACACCAACGCGCCGATCGGTTCGGTGACCATCCCGACCGGCCAGGTCATCCCGGCCAAGGCCACCACCGAGATCACGATGGGCGGCAACCTGCCGGCCTGGGGTGGCTCGGGTACGTCGACGCCGGTGACCGCGACCGTGACGGCCTACGACTCGCTGGGTGACGCCATTCCGGTCACGCTGACCTTCACCCAGGTGGCGGGCACCCCGAACGCCTGGACGGTTCAGGCCACCGTGACCGACGCGGCCGGGGCCTCGCAGAATCTGTACGCCGCCGGGAGCCAGCCGACCATCAAGTTCGACCCCGTGTCGGGTCAGGTGTCGTCCATCACGGGCGTGACCCCCAACTCGAACGGGTCATTCTCGTTGCCGGTCGGTGCCATGCCCACGGGGTTCACCTTCCCGACGGGTGACACCTGGAACGTCGACTTCCCGGCGCCGGGGACGGCTGCGTCGTTCACCCAGTTCGCCGGCGGCTCCACCGCCGAGGCAGTCAGCCAGGACGGGGCGTCGGCGGGGACATTGACCTCCTACTCCATCAACTCCAACGGCACCATCGTCGGATCGTTCTCGAACGGCCAGACGGCGACCATCGCCCAGCTGGCGCTGGCCAACTTCGCCAACCCGGGGGGACTCGACTCCGTCGGGAACCTCGACTTCGTGACGACGCCCAACTCCGGCCAGCCCGAGATCGGCGCGCCCGGCACGGGTGGGCGGGGGACGCTGGTCGGCGGTTCGCTCGAGTCGTCCAACGTCAACCTGGCCGGCCAGCTCACCGACCTCGTGGTGGCGCAAGAGGCCTACCAGGCCAACACCAAGGTCGTGAACACTGACTCGACGGTGACGCAGTCGCTGGTCCAGATGGCATGACCACTGAGGACCTGGCTGTGCAGGATGCAGGCGCGAGCACGCGGCCGGCTGTCGTGGGGGAGGGCGGTGCGCCCAAGAAAGCGGCGCGCACCAACATCCGCGTCCACGACTTCAGCATGCCCAAGACGCTCGACCGCAACCGCATCCGCGGCCTCCAGGTCCTCTACGAGACGCTGGCGCACCGGGCGAGCGGGTTGCTGACCAACCGCCTGCGGACCCCGGTGACGCTGACCCTGGGCGAGTTCGAGCAGCACACCTGGGGCGAGTACGCCGGGCAGCTGCCCGAACCCACCTGCCTGTTCGCAGTGACGATGGCGCCCCTGCAGGGCCGGGTGGTCCTGCACGTGCCGCTGCCGCTGGCCATGACCGTCGTCGACCTGCGCATGGGCGGCAAGGGAGACGGGCGCTACCAGGTCGAGCGGCCACTCACCGAAATTGAGCAGCGCCTGGTGGCCGACGCGGCCGACGCGCTGTTCTCCGAGTTGCCCTCGGTCCTGGCACCGGTCATGGCGCTGCAGATCGGGACACCCATGCAGGTGAACAGCGCGCAGTTCCTGCCGCCGGTGCGTCCGACGGACATGGCGCTGCTCGTCCCGCTCGTCTTCGAGCTGCACGAAGACGCCCGGTTCGCCTTCGAACTGTGCTTCCCGTTCAGCATCGTGCAGCCGCTGGTGGACACGCTGGACATCCAGAACCAGGACGAGGAGATGACGGGCGGCATCGGCGACGCCGACGCCGTCGTCCGGCGCCTGCTCGAGACACCGGTCGACATCCGGGTCCTGTTCCCGTCGACCATGCTCACCCCGGCCGACTTCCTCCACCTCGCCGTGGGCGACGTCGTCGGGCTGCCCTACGACCAGGGTGCGTCACTGTCCCTCGTGGTCGGCGACCAACACCATCTTGACGTCCTCCCGACGACCAGCGGCAAGCGCCTGGCCTGTGTCGTCGTTGACCACGGGGAGAATCAATGACAGACACTGCACAATCGACGACGCCGCCCGAGGGCGAGGTCGACGCGGCGGCTGTGCCGGCGTCCGGACCTGCCGTCGGCGCCGCCACCGCCGCACGGACGCCGGCCGTACCCATGGCCGGCGGCTCCGCCTCCGGCGAGCGCTCCCTCGACCTGTTGCACGGGGTCGAGATGACGGTCACGGTCGAGCTGGGTCGCACCAAGATGCTCCTGCGTGAGCTCCTGGCCCTCCAGACCGGGAGCGTCATCGAGCTGGACCGGGCCGCCGGCAGCCCCGTCGACGTCCTGATCAACGACAACCTGTTGGCTCGCGGTGAGGTCGTGGTGCTCGACGACGAGTTCGGCGTGCGCATCCTCGACATCGTCATGACCGACGGCCAGCCGACGCATCACTGAGCGGACTCGTGTTCCCACCTTCAGGGATTCTGGCGGCGACGGCTAGGGCCGCGGTCTCGAATACGGACGCCCACGTGTCCGTGTTCAGCCTGCTCGCCCGTCTCGTCATCTCCCTCTTCGTCGTGCTCATGGTCCTCTGGGTCCTGGCCCAGGTCGTCCGTCGCAGAGGGTTGCCCGGGTCCGGGTCGCGGGGCCGCGGCCGGGTCGCCCGGCGCCAGGTCGACGTGCTGGCCCGCCAGTCGCTCGGCAAGGGCCAGACCCTGGTCACGGTCCGCCTGGACGACCGCATCCTGCTGCTCGGCGTGACCGCGCAGAACATCACCACGCTGAGCGAGCTCGACCCGGCCGCCTACGGGATCGCCCCGGGATCGGGCCAGGTCCTCGAGCTCGAGGCCGGCGTCTCGGACGGCTCGGTGCTGGACCTGGACGCAGACGCAGACGCCGACGCCGAGGCAGCCGACGCAGCCGACGCAGCCGACGCAGACCCAGGCGCCGAGCAGTCGCCGACGCAGCTCCCGTCGACCACCTCCTCCGCCTCGTCCGCCTCGTCCGCCGCCGGATCCATGTCGTCGACCATGTTCTCGTGGAACCAGCGCCTCGACCGACTGCGTGATCGCACGGTCCGACGATGATCCACATGCTTCTGGCCGCGTCGGGGTCGTCGGTCCAGATCAACTTCAAGAACTCGCTGTCCAAGCCGTCCGACAGCGTCCTGATCATCCTGGCCGTGGCGCTGCTGGCCATCGCCCCGGCGGCCATCATCATGCTGACGGGCTTCACCCGCATCGTCGTGGTGCTCAGCCTCACCCGCAACGCCCTGGGCCTGCAGACCATCCCCCCGAACCAGGTCATCGCCGGCCTGGCCCTGTTCCTCAGCCTGTTCATCATGGCCCCGACGCTCTCGGCCATGAACCACGTGGCCCTGCAGCCCTACATGAACGGGAAGATCAACACCACGCAGGCGGTCAACCGGGCCGAGGTGCCCCTCAAGACGTGGATGCTCCGTCAGACCGACACGAGCGAGCTCGAGCTCATGGCCAGCGCCGCCCACGAGAACCCGAAGAAGCCGCAGGACGTGTCGATGGTGGCCGTCATCCCGGCCTTCGTGCTCTCGCAGCTCCAGAGCGCCTTCATCATCGGCTTCGTCATCTTCGTCCCGTTCCTCATCATCGACCTCGTCGTCTCGGCCACGTTGATGTCGATGGGCATGATGATGCTGCCCCCGACCCTGGTGTCGCTCCCCTTCAAGATCCTCCTCTTCGTGATGATCGACGGGTGGACCCTCATCGCCCACTCCCTCCTGACGAGCTTCCACTGACGTGACCCAGGCCGAGGTCGTCCATATGGCCATCGAGGCCATGTTCACCACCTTCAAGCTGGTGGCGCCGATCCTCGGCGTCAGCCTGGCCGTGGGGCTGATCATCTCCATGTTCCAGTCGGTGACCCAGATCCAGGAGTTCACCCTGACGTTCGTGCCCAAGCTCGCCGCGGTGTCGCTCGTCCTCCTCTTCAGCGGGCACTGGATGCTCGACACGCTCATCACCTACGTCGACGCCCTGTTCAACCAGATTCCGCAGCTGCTCGGGGGTTGATCGGCCGTGGTGGTCGACATCAGCGCGCCCCTGTTGGTGGGGTTCGTCCTGGCCCTCGTACGCGCCCTGGCCTGGCTGCTCATCGTCCCGCCGTTCGGCAACCGGGCCGTCATGCCCACGATCGTCACCATCGGCCTGGCCATGAGCCTGGCCCTGGTCGTCGCGCCCCACGTCGCCGGCAGCAACGTCCCGCTCACCCTTCCGGCGCTGATCGGCGCGGTGGCCGTCCAGGTCCTCACCGGAGCCGCGCTGGGGTTCATCGTCAGCGTCCTGCTCAGCGCCGTCACGGCCGCCGGGTCGATGGCCGACCTCTTCGGCGGCATCGTCCTGCCGCCGGCGGTCGACCCGCTCTCGGCCAACCAGACGCCGATGCTCGGCCAGTTCTACGAGCAGGTGGCCATCGTTCTGCTCTTCGCCGGCAACGGGGAGCTGCTCATCGTCGACGGCTTCCTGCGCTCCTTCAGCTCGGTCGGCCTCACCCTGTCCTCGACCGGCACCCTGGCCCACATGGTCACGTCCACCGTGGCCACGTTCTTCACGGCGGCCGTCGAGATCGCGGCGCCGGTCATCATCGTCCTCTTCGCCGCCCAGATCGTCCTGGGCATGGTGTCGAAGGCCATTCCGCAGATGAACGTCTACTGGCTCGGTTTCCCGTTCCAGATCATGCTCAGCTTCCTGCTCATCGGGGCCAGCGTGACCGTGCTGCCCGGCTACGTGAACAACCTGGTCGGCGCGGGCGTGCACGACGGCGCCGTCCTGCTGGCGGGGACGTAGGCGACCATGGCCGCAGGGGACCGGCACTCCAAGACAGAGAAGCCGACACCGAAGAAGAAGAAGGACAGCCGCAAGAAGGGGCAGGTGGCCCGCTCGCCCGAGATCGGCGGCTGGTTCTCCCTCCTCGTCCTCACCATGGTGATGCCCGCCGCCTTCGGCTACGCCGAGCAGCGCATCCTTGCCGTCCAGGCTCTGGCGGCCCACGTCATGGCCCATCCCACCATCCCCGGTGCGCTGGGCGTCCTGGGTACGGGGCTCGAGAACGCCTTCCTCATCATCCTGCCGCTCGCCGGCACCGTCGCGGTGATCGGGCTTCTGGCCTCGGTGGCCCAGGTGGGGTTCGTCTTCTCGGCCAAGGGCATCACGCCCCAGTTCTCCAAGCTCAACCCGATCAACGGGCTCAAACGGCTCTTCTCCGTGCGCGGGTTGTGGGAACTGGCCAAGACGGTGATCAAGCTGAGCGTGATCGCGCTCTTCGCCACCCGCGACATCATCGCCCTGATGCACACCCTCATGGGCTCCCAACCGGTCGCCATGGCGCCGCTCATCGACTACGCCGGCTCCGAGATCCTGAGCTTCGTGCGGACGCTGGCCGTCATCGGGCTCCTGCTCGGGTTGGCCGATTACTCGTTCCAACGCCGCAAGCTGTCCACCGATCTCAAGATGACCAAGCAAGAGGTCAGGGACGAGATGCGCGAGCGGGAGGGTGACCCGCGCTTCAAGGGCCAGATCCGCCGGCGCCAGCGGGCCATGAGCCGCCTGCGCATGATGGCCGAGGTGTCCCGGGCCGACATGGTCATCACCAACCCGACCCACTTTGCGGTGGCCCTGAAATACGACCGCAGCCGCTCGTCCGCGCCCCGCGTCGTCGCCAAGGGGAGTGACGAGGTGGCGGCCCGCATCCGGGAGGAGGCGACCCGTCACGGTGTCCCCATCGTCGAGGACCCGCCTTTGGCCCGGGCCGTCTACGGCGCCTGCGAGATCCAAGACGAGATCCCCGAAGCGCTCTACATGGCCGTCGCCCGCCTGCTGGCCTACGTCTATGCGCTGTCGCCGGCACTGCGGTCGGCCCGGCCCATCCACCGCCGGCCGGCCTCCGCGCTCGTGGCCTGACCGTCCTTTTGGCGACTCGCCGGGTCGTGACCGCCGGACTCGGCGCGGCGGGCTGCCGTCAGTGCCGTGGCGGACTCAGTACGTTTCGTGAGCTCAGCGCCGGGGCGAACTGAAGCGTCGCGTCGGGCTGGCCGAGAGCGCCGATGTGGTCTCGGCCGGCGTGCCGAAGAGCGACTGCACCATCTCGTCCGCCCAGGCCACCGCCTCGACGTAGCTGACCTGGAAGGCCGACGTGTCGAGCCCGGAGCGCCGGCCTGTCCGGTGTTCCCCTGTCTGCAGGAACAGCGCCTCGAGAAGGACCGCCCCGAGCGGGCCTTCGTGGTCGAGGATGGCCGACTCGACCTCGGCGTCGATGTTGAGCTCCTCGAGGGCCACGGACACCGGGACGCCGAGCAGGAGATCGAGACACGAGAGCAGGCCGGTGGCGAAGCCCTCGTCGGACAGCCGCGGCTCGATCTGTTCGGCCAGCAGCTCGCAGAGGCGGGCTCGCACGAGCGCCGTGGAGAGCGTTTCTTCGGGCGCCACGTCGTGGCCCATGACGAGCATGAGCGTCACCCATGCCTGCAGCCGTCGCGAGCCGACGAGGATCAGCGCCTCGTAGAGCGAGCGCACGGTGCGCCGCATTCCGTGCGAGCTACCGATGCTGGCCACCTTGAGGATTTGGACACAGAGGGCGGGGTCGGACCGCACGAACCGCTCGATGGTGTCGATCCGGGCGTCGGGATCCCATAGGTGCTCGGCGATGCGCAGGACGGCGAGGCGAGAGCCCTCGAGGCGGTGGCCCCTGCCCTGGACGATCTGCGGGCGTGACAGCAGGTAGCCCTGGAAGTATTCGAAGCCGAGGGAGCGGCAGTGATCGAGCTGCGCCTTGTCCTCGACCTTCTCCGCCAGCAGGGTCACGCCGAAGCTCCGGCAGCGCTCGAGCAACTCCGGCAGCTCGTGTGGCTGGACCAGCATGAGGTCCACCTTGACGATCGAGGCCATCTCGAGGATGCGTTCGGCGCCGTCGAACCACGTGAAGTCGTCCATGGCGAGCGTGAAACCCTGGTCGAGCAGACGGGCGCAGCCGTCGAGGACGTCCTGGTCGATCACCACCGACTCGAGCACCTCGATCACCGTCCGCTCGGGCGGCAGCACGATGGGGATGTCGCCCACCAGCGTCCCCCGACTGGCGTTGCAGAAGACGAGACGGTCGCCGGCCAGGCGGTCGACCCCGATCTCGACCGAGTTGAAGAGGACCTGGGCCGTCATGAGATCACCCTGGAGGTGATCCTCGGGCTGGCCCGTCGACAGGGCGTGCCTGGTCGGTCGGAAGAGGAGCTCGTACCCGACGACGTCGAACCGGTGGTTGAAGACCGGTTGGCGCGCCACGATGAGCTCAGAGCCCGTTGTTGGGATGGTGCGCTCGCTCAGATCGACCATCTCGACGCCTCGTGTTGCTTCGTTCTCCCCCGGATCACGACTGGCGGAGTCCTTTCCTGCTCGTCCAGGGACGCGACCTGGCGGCCGGTCCATGACGTGACGCTGACCCCGATTCAATCGGAACGCTCGGTCCAGAACTGAAGCCGATTCGAGGCGGTTGCGCCTCTCGGGGCGACGTTGTTCTTGCGTTGGGCAGGCATGCCGCGGCCTTGCTCAAGATGCCCCCGGGCGCCGTCGATATAAGACCGGGTCATCAAGTCGAACGGGAGGACAGCCGCTTCGAGGACCTCGGCGTTGCCACCACTGGTCGTACCGACACGGTGGAGGACACAAGCCGACACAGGGAGGTGGAGCGTTGCGGGTCCTCGTCGTTGACGACAGCAGGGCAATGCGCATGATCATCAGGCGCGAGCTCCGCACCGGCATCGATCTCTATGACATCGTCGAGGCCGACTGCGGCGCGGCGGCCATGGCTGCGGTCCGTTCTGGCGGCGTCGACCTCGTGCTCTCTGACTGGAACATGCCCGAGATGACCGGCATTGAGCTACTCGAGTCGTTGCGTCGGGAGCGCTGGACCGGACCGCTCGGCTTCATCACCTCCGAGTCCACCCGGGCCACCCGCCTCCGCGCCTACCAGACCGGTGCGTCGTTCGTCGTGACCAAACCCTTCACCGGTGACAGCCTCTCCCGCCAGGTGGCCCACGCCCTCGGCTGGAACGCCGTCGCCACCGAGACCACGACGGCCTATTCGGCCGGCCCGACCGTCGCCTCGTTCCTCGAAGGCCTGCTGCGGCGGCCCGTGTGGACCGTGCCGTCTGCGCCACCCCGGCGCGAGGTGGCCCGCGCTGTCGCCCGCTACGTCGGCACCGACGGGTACCCGGTGGCCTGCGCAGTCTCCGAGATCTCGTTTGCGGCGGCCGCCGGCGCCGCGCTCTCGCGCACGCCAGCGGTCGATGCAGCCGAGTGGGCCGCCGCGGGCGTGCTCACCGAGGCCCTGACCCAGAGCTTCTACGAGGTGGCCGACGTCCTCGCCGGCCTGGCCAACCCGGGCGCCGTCCGCTGCACGCTGGCCGAGATCACGCTGTTGGCCGACTTCGAGCGCCCTCCCGATGATCAACGGCTGGTCGCCGCACCGACCCAGCTCAATCTCGAGGTGACGGTCGAGGGTTACGGCTCGGGGCGCCTCAGTCTCATCGCCCTCGACGGGGCCGACCAGCTTGAGCCCGCCAACTCCGCATTGGTGTCCCGATGACCCCGGTCGCCCGCACCTCCGCCGCACTTCGGTCCGGTCTGTACCGTCGCACTCCTGCGAGCGGCTCCCTGTCGCTGCGAGCCGGCGCATGACGACCGTCGCCTCGAGTCCCGCCCCCGAGCTGGAGCGCCAGGACTTCGAGTTCCTGCGTACCTTCCTTCTCGAGCGCTCGGCCATGGTCCTCGGAGAGGACAAGCGCTACCTGGTTGCCTCCCGCCTGGGACCGGTCGCCCGGCACTACGGCATGGAATCGATCGCCGACATGGTCCATCTCATCCGCCAGAGCCATGACACCGAAGTCGCCACGAGCGTGATCGAAGCGTTGACGATCAACGAAACGCTCTGGTTCCGCGACCTCAAGCCGTTCAGTGCGCTGCGCGAGGGTCTGATTCCCGATGTGATTCGGCGCAATCAGGCCACCCGCCGACTCTCTGTCTGGAGCGCGGCCGCCTCGACGGGCCAGGAGATCTACAGCGTGGCCATGCTGCTCAGGCAGGACTTCCCTGAACTCGAGGACTGGACCTGCTCGCTCGTCGGGACGGACCTGAGTGCCACAGTGCTCGAGAAGGCACGAAGCGGCCGGTTCTCGACGCTCGAGATCAACCGTGGCCTGCCGGTTCAGATGTTGACCCGCTATTTCACCCGGGACGGAGCGCACTACGTCATCGACGAATCAATCCGCCGCATGGTCTCGTTCTCGCAGCTGAATTTGGCCGGTCAGTGGCCCGTGCTGCTCCCCAAGTTCGACATCATCTTCTTGCGCAACGTGCTCATCTATTTCGACAACAACACCAAGGAGCGCATCATCGCTCTGATCAGCAAGCAACTGGCACCACACGGGTACCTGATCCTCGGCACGGCCGAGAGCGTGTTCAGCCTGTCGACCGGGCTCACGGGCCACACGGTCGCCGGCGCAACTGTGTGGCAGAAGGGGGCGGTGTGATGCAGGCATTGGTGGTGGAGGACTCCCGTGCCATGCGCACAATCCTCACCAGGATCTTGCACGGTCTCGGGGCCGACGTGGAACAGGTCGAGGACGCAGCGAAGGCGCTCGAGTACTTCGCCGCCCACGACGTGCCGGATCTGGCGCTGGTGGATTGGCATCTGCCCGGAATGAACGGCCTCGAGCTCGTCTCGACCCTCCGGTCCGACGATCGGTTCGCTCCCATGTCGATCATGATGGTCACCACCGAGTGCGAGTTGGACGAGATCAGCGCCGCGCTGGCGGCGGGAGCCAACGAGTATCTGATCAAACCGTTCACACAGGAAGCCGTGGCCGAGAAGCTCAACCTCATGGGCATTGGGGGAGAAGAAGACCCGTTGCCGACGAAGGGACGAGCACGATGATGAACATGGTGTTGACCGAGGACGTGGTCACCGAGATCACCTCCTCGGTCTGGAGGGCGTTCCTGCCCGAGAGCGACGACGTCATCCCCATCCCGATGGTGCCCTCGCCGGCCTCGCTCACCGGCACGGTGTTCATCAGCGGCCAGTGGAACGGGCTCGTCAGCTTGACGTGCTCGTCGGTCGCCGCCGTCAGAGCCGCCGCCCTCATGTTCGCTGCGGATCTCGAGGAAGTCGACCAGGGCGACGTCCTCGATGCCGTCGGGGAACTGGTCAACATTGTTGGTGGCAACCTCAAGGGCATGCTTCCCTCGCCCACCGGACTGTCGCTGCCCTCGGTTACCGAGGGCGCGCTGGACATCGACACGAGAGCGGGCGCCGAACTGCTGGTCGACGTGCAGCTGGCGTGGATGAACGAGCCCGTTCACGTGGCGATCTGGGGCAAGGACGGCCTGCCCCCGGGCCAGACCACCTGACCACCTGGATCACCTCACAGGCCCCGGCGGCCGGGACTTCGTGCCCGAGGGCCTCAGTCTGGAGAGGGCAAGAGCCAAACCCGGGGGAGCCGATCTCACCGAAAACACTGAGCGAAGCGAGGATTCGTGGTCACAGAAGTTACCCATTCGTCACACACCAGAAGTTTGCAGACCTGATGCGAGATACTCTTGGGGCCGTGAGCACCGTGTCGGGTGCTCACCAAGGCCCTGAGAGGTCGAAACCTCAAGCCGCTGCGGGTCTCCCCCCGACGTTCCCGCCAGCGGTCGATTGAACACCGTGGACCAGATCGACGACCAGACGGCCAAACCAATTCCGCCTTCGCTACCCCCACGTGATCCAACGGGGGCTCCGACTAACGCGTCGAAGACCGGGAGACCGCGGCACGGCCGCGGCCGAGCGAAGCACCGCCGGCGGCGCAATCGCGTGCGTGTGCGGGCCATTCGCGTGGTGAGCCTGGGTGCCCTGTGCACCGCGCTGGTGCTGACCGTCGCTATCGGCTGGCTGGCTCTGCACGGTGGCGCGGCCGACACGCTGGGTTCCCGCGACACCTCGTGGTCGCAGGATCAGGCCCTGCGCTCCGGGATGCAGGGAAATGTCGACCTGCCTGAGGCGGCTGGGTTCTTTGGTCACGGGAAACGCGCCGGCCACCTGCCAGCCG
The DNA here is from genome assembly GCA_963840435.1 of uncultured Acidimicrobiaceae bacterium. Classification (GTDB taxonomy): domain Bacteria; phylum Actinomycetota; class Acidimicrobiia; order Acidimicrobiales; family RAAP-2; genus Bog-473. Next base: position 197,011 of record CAWIYY010000017.1, read on the forward strand.
CAACGACACCGCCCGTCGCCGCACCGCCCAGCCTGGCGGCGGCCCCGCCACTGCGGCCACACGAAGTCTTCGGTTTCGCCCCGTACTGGACACTCCCATCGAGCGGTGGCTTCGACGTGCAGGGCATCTCGACGCTGGCCTACTTCTCCGTCGGAATCAACCCTGATGGGACGTTGGAAGAGTCCGGACCCGGATGGAACGGCTACGAGAGCCAGAGCTTCTCCAACCTCATCACGAGGGCCCATGCGGCCAACGACCGTGTCGTGCTCACCGTGACGGATTTCGACCAGGCATCGCTCAACGCCTTGACCTCTTCGGCCACCGCAGCGAGCACGCTCGGCTCCGCATTGTTGGGCGCCGTCTCCGCCAAGAACCTCGATGGAGTGAACCTCGACCTCGAAGGCGAGGGTGACGCAGACCAGGCCGGGCTGACGCGCCTGGTCGGCGCCGTATCGTCGGCGTTGCACGGGGCGAACCCGCACTACCAGGTGACCATGGACACCTACGCCAGCTCGGCGACGGACTCCGGTGGCTTCTACGACATTCCAGCGTTGGCACCCCTGGTCGACGCCTTCTTTGTCATGCAGTACAGCCCGAATTTGGCCGCCAGCGCGTCGGCCTCCTCGCCTCTCACCAGCGGACTGTTCTCCGACCAGACCACCGTCGACGAGTACGCCTCCGCCGTCCCGACTTCGAAGGTCATCCTGGGCCTGCCCTATTTCGGCATCGACTGGCCGACCACGAACGGCACCCTGGTGGCCACGGCGACAGGGCCTGCCACCGACGTATCCCTCGGGCAGATCCTGACCAGCGGACACCCGCTCTACTGGGATCCCGTGACCGACACCGGGTGGACCTCGTACCAGGTGGGGAACCAGTGGCACGAGACGTTCTTCGAGGATCCCACCTCGCTCTATGACGCCGCCGAGATGGCGAGATTCAGCAATTTTGCCGGCGTCGGCATCTGGGCACTTGGCATGGACGGCAACGCCCTGAGCAACCTGGCTGCGCTCTGTGGCTTCCCTCCCGCCGCCAACAACGCACCGACCGGCCCTTCCTTGACATTCGCCTCCGTTCCTCCTAGCGGGGGGAGCCCGTCTCCGTCGTCGACGACGACCACGTCGACGCAACCGGCGACGACGACCACGACCACCGGGCCGCCAATGCCAACCACCACCACCACGACGTCATCGGGCTCGACGACCACGACAACTGCCCCAGGACAGCCGGGGTCATACGTGTACACAGGTCTCTGGAACCAGACCCAGGTCACGCTCGACAAGGTGAGTGGCACCGCTATTCCGACGACCCAAGGTGCGGCGCCAGTGGGACCCCTGACGGGCTTCGCCACCGACGATCCGTCCGTCTCCTGCCTCTCTCAATCGCCGTCTCTGGCCGTATGGCAGGTCAGCGGGAGTACGACCGAGTACGTGGCAGTTGCCACCTACCCGACGGACTGCACCAACGCGGACTTCACGTTCTCGACCTCATGAGCAGCGTGCGCCCCTGAGTCAGCAAGGCACGGCGTCGAGGCGCGTGCCGTAGAGGGCTACCAGAATCGAAACCCGACGATACGGCGACGCCCGACGATACGGCGATTTGGCTCAACCTCGTCCATGCGCACCAACCGTCCCTGTGCCCGGGTTCACCTCTAACCGAGCTGACGGCGAGGTCGACGGCGGGCGAGACCAGCCGTTCGGCTCGACCTCCGTTCAGGCCGCCGGAGCGCAGAAGCGATAGCCGATCCCTCGCACCGTGGTGATCCACTGCGGGTTCTCCGGATCCGTCTCGATCTTCAGTCGGACTCGCCGGATGTGCTCGGTCACCGTGGAGCGGCCCTGCCAGCGTCCGGTCGAACCCCAGACCCGCTCGAGGAGATCCTCACGGGAGAAGACACGATCCGGCGAAGCCGCGAGGAAGGCGAGAAGGTCGAACTCCTTGCGGGTCATTGTCACGGGCGTGTCGCCGACCGTCACCGTTCGCGTCCCGCGGTCCACGACGAGGTTTCCGTGTTCGAGCGTGGTGGAGGGAGCGCTGTTCCCTCGGCGGAGGACTGCTCGGACACGGGCTTCGAGCTCCGCGAACGAGAAGGGCTTGGTCATGAAATCGTCTGCCCCGAGGTTCAGCACCCGGACTCGATCACGCTCTGAAGACTGTGCGGCGCACACGATCACCGGCACGGTGCTCCGCCGTCGGATCCGAGCGAGCACCTCCGACGTGATCTCCGCGGCTCCGAGGTCGAGGATCACGAGGTCCGCCGTTTGGGTGAATACGCCCTGGAGGGACGTGGCCGGGTCGTTCGCCTCGGTGACTTGGTATCCGGCGCGCTTCAGGTGATGACGTAGCGCGACCCGGCACTGGCTGTCGCCCTCGGCGACCAGGATCGTGCGACCGTTGAGGTGCTCAGGTCGCGACGATGCGTCGGACGACTCGGTCGTCCGCACCCCGCCGGCATGTTGCTCCCGGCGAACGTCGACATCGACAGGCGGTGCAGTCATCGGGGACTGACCTCCTTGCTCCTTTGGCCTTGCGCGGCCACTCGCATTGCAGTGTCCGACGGCCCAGTCAGGCCCGCGATTTCACCGGCACGGACGTGGTCCCGTCGGTCTCCTTCTAGTCCTCGGACAACCTGTTCTGCCAGGTCGACCCCTGTGTTGGTGTCTGTCCCGCTCATGTCTCCCGCCCCCTCTGCGGGTTGCCAGGATGCTGGGCAATCCCGTGCGTGACCTCACCTGCTGGTCCCACGGGCGCGCACCCTGTCTCATTCAATGTCGGCTCGAGGCGATATCTCCTCCATAGGACTTTTGGCCTATTTCGTTGTGCCGATATGGTGCGATGGGGTTCGAAGACGTTGAACCGGGGCGTGGCTCTCCGGGGCTACCGACACTCAGCGGGGACTTACCCTTGTCTCAGCGTTTCTATGCGTCAGTCCTCCGGAACGCAGAACCGATAGCCCACTCCACGCACGGTCAGGATCCAGCGGGGGGCATCCGGATCGGGCTCGATCTTGAGCCTGACTCGACGGACATGCTCGGTCACGGTCGAGCGGCCCTGCCACTGCTCAGTTGAGCCCCAGACCCGTTCCAAGAGGTCCTCGCGGGAGAACACCTGCCCAGGCGAGGCGGCCAAGAAGGCCAGGAGATCAAACTCCTTTCGGGTCATTGGGGTTGATTCTCCGTCGATCGCCACGGTGCGGGTGTCGCGGTCGACGACCAGGCCACGGTGTTCCATTCGGGTCACCGTGGGCTCGTTGTTGCCGCGGCGGAGCACCGCCCGTACCCGTGCCTCGAGTTCGGCGAAGGAGAACGGCTTCACGACGAAGTCGTCGGCGCCCAGATTGAGCATGCGTATCCGCTCCTCCTCCGAGTCACGCCCGGAGCAGACGATGACCGGCACAGCGCTGTGACGCCGGATCTTGGCCAGGACTTCGGTGCCGTCGACCCCGGGCAGGCCCAAGTCCAAGATGACCAGGTCGGCCGAGTGCTGGAACACAGCGCGCAAGGACGATGGTCCGTCAGCCGCCTCAGTCACCCGATAGCCGCTGCGCTCGAAATAGTGGTGGAGCGCGGAGCGGCAGCTGTGGTCGTCCTCGGCCACCAAGATCGTGCGCTCGTTGCCGCCCTCGAGGACGTGGTACGGCCGCGGCGAGTTGGACGTTCCGTCGACCGGCCGCAGCGCGTGCCGGCGGAGCGTCCCCGGCGCGTGGGCTGTTGCGGCGACCGCCCCGTGGAGGGCGGCACTTCCTTCTGGTGCGTCAAGCATTGTTCATGCGCTTTCCCGTTTGGCCCAGTTGACGCTCACCGCGCGCTCCGTGTCGAGCACCAGCAGCAGCCGCTCGGGCAGCTTGTAGATCGAATGGATGAAGTGCCTTACGGGCCCGCACATGACTTCGGGGCGTGGCTCGTAGAGGTGGGGGTCGGCCTCGACAACGTCGACGATTTCGTCAACGAGGAGGCTCACCGGACCGTCTTCAGTCCGCAAGACGATGTTCATCGGCAATTGGTCCGGCTCACGCTCCGGCTTCTCAAACAACCGCCGCATGTCGATGGCTGGCACGACGTGGCCGCGGAGGTTGATAAGGCCACGAAGCGGGAATGCGGCGAGCGGTACCGGCGTCACCCGCTGGAAGCGGACGACCTCCTGTACGTCGCAGACGTCGACTCCGAAGTAGAGGTCGTCCACGAGGAACGTGCAGAGCTGCGTCGGTGTCATGGCGCCGTCACCTCGAGCTGCATGTGGTCTGCGAGCTGATCCAGGTCGATGACGGTCGTGTCGCGACCCGAGATGCTCGCCGAGCCGACCATGCCAGGCAAGGTTCGGTGGCCCGAGTTCGAAACCTGTTCTTCGACGATGTCAACGATCTCGTCGACGATCAGACCAATGATCCGGCCCTCGACCTTGGCCAGCACGACCGGCATCACCTCGTCGGTGGCTCGGGCCGGCTCCACGCCGAGAAAACCCGACAGGCGCGCCAGCGGAACGATCTGATCCCCGTACTGCACGAGTTCGAGGCCGCCAGTCCGTTTGACTAAACCAGGGGAGAATTCTTCAATCCGCTGCACCAATTCGATTGGCAGAGCCATGCGCCGCCCGCCGCCGACGCCCATGACGAGCAGCTTCTGAGTGGTGGTCTCGCTCTCAGTTGTCTCCGTGGGGAGAACAACCGGGTTCTGCTCCACAGGGCGCACGCGGGCCCGTTGAGCGAGCCCAGCCACGTCGAGAATGAGCGCCACCTGACCGTCACCCATGATGGTCGCTCCAGAGAACGTGATGAGCTCTGTGAGTTGCCGGCCCAACGCCTTGACGACGATCTCCTCGGTGTCGTGCACGCTGTCGACCACCAGCGCAAACTGCCGGTGTCCCGCCTGCAGTGCCACGATGTCGATCGCACGGCCCTCGGAGAGGGCCGCCGGCACCTGGCTCGGGTGGTCGCCGAGCTCAACGCCCAGCTCGACCAGCGGCAGGAGTCGCCCGCGTAGGCGGCACACAGCGATGTCCTCACGGATCTCGATTGATGCGGTTGCATGGTCCGGGTCGACCCGGGCCACCTCCAGAAGGTTCACCTGGGGAATGGCGTAGCGCTCAGCTCCTGAGGTCACGATGAGCGCCGGCATGATGGCCAGCGTCAGAGGGACCCGGATAAGGAAGGTCGTGCCGATGCCGCGCTGGGTAGCGACATCCACCCTGCCGCCGATTCCTTCGATGTTGGTCTTGACCACGTCCATCCCGACGCCCCGCCCGGACACAGTCGTAACGGAATCGGCGGTCGAGATCCCAGGCAAGAAGATCAGCGATGCCGCTTCCTGATCTGACATCGTCTGCGCCCGCTCGAACCCGACGAACCCGCGCTCGACGGCCAATTGCCGCACCAGGTCGAGGTCGATGCCCCTGCCGTCGTCGGCAATCTCGAGGTTGACCTCTCCGCTTTGATGGAAGGCACGGACCGTCAACCGGCCTCGAGGCGATTTTCCGTGTCTCGCCCGCAGCGCGGGGGGCTCGATACCGTGATCCAAGGCATTGCGGATCAAGTGGGACAAGGGATCTTTGACGGCTTCGATGAGGGTCCGGTCGAGCTCTGTCTCGTGGCCCTCGATCTCGAGTTCCACCTGCTTGTCGCAGGTCAGCGCAAGGTCACGTACGAGGCGTGACAACCCGCTCAGCAGGGTTCCGATGGGCTGCATGCGTGTCTTCATGACGCTGTCTTGAAGATCTGCCGTGAGGAGATTCAACCGTTGGGCCGATGCCAGGAGACCCTCGTCACCCACGGTGTCCGCCTGCTGCAGAATCTGATTCCGGGTCAGCACCAGCTCGCCCACGGTGCTCATCAGCGTGTCCAACAACTTCACGTCGACACGGACGGTCAAGTCTCCAGCGCCGGCAACGCTCTTTCCGGCCCCCATGGCGGCGGCGCGCACCAGCCGCTCGACATCGTCGACCGGGTCGGCCAACACCATCGGGCCGGCCTGGGCCGGGACAGCGAGGCGCTCCACCAGCCCTCGATAGTCGCCGGGGCCTTCAGTGGCGTCGCTCTCGACGTGGAGCAGGACCTCACGTATGGCGTCGGCCGCGTCCAGGAGAGCCGAGGCGACATCGGGGGTCATCTCGAGGATCCCATCACGAATGAGCGACAGCAGGTCTTCTCCCGCGTGAGCGATCGCCTCGAGCTTGCCGAAGCCGAGGAATCCACAAGTTCCCTTGATGGTATGCATCGTCCGGAAGACGGAGCTCAGCGTTTCGGGGTTGGTCGGTTCCTGCTCGAGCGTCACGAGGTCCGCAGACATTCGGTCGAGACTTTCGTAGCTCTCCGCGACGAACTCGCGAACGATCTCGTCAAGCATGGCGTTCACCTGATCGGGCCGCTTCTCGTCTCCACCCTCCGACACAGACCACGCGAATCACCTACTGCTCGTTGAAGTCCGTGACGAGTTGCTCGAGTTCCGAAGCCAGGCGGGCGAGCTCTGTGGCGGCGTACTCGGTGTTCGACGCGCCACCGGCACTGGTCCGGGCCATCTCTGCCGTGGCTGAGACGTTCTCTGTGATCTGACCCGCGCCATGCGAGATCTCGGAGACGCCTCGGGCGATCTCCTTCGTGGTAGCGAGCTGCTGCTCGACGGCTGCGGCGATCGTCATCTGAATGTCGTTGATCCGGATGACGGTTTGGCCGATGCGACCGATTGCCTCCACCGAACGTGCGGTGTCGTGCTGAATCGTTTCGATTTTGGTGGAGATCTCTTCTGTGGCCCGGGCGGTCTCCCGGGCCAGCGCCTTCACCTCGTTCGCGACAACGGCGAAGCCCTTGCCGGCATCGCCGGCGCGTGCGGCCTCGATCGTGGCGTTGAGGGCCAGCAGATTGGTCTGCTGGGCAATGGAGGTGATGACCCGGCTCACCTTTCCAATCGCGGCTGAGGACTCACCCAATTTCGCAACGGTCACATTGGTGCGCTCTGCCTCTCGGACGGCCTCCAGGCCCACGGCGGCCGCGTCCTCTGCATTGCGGGCGATCTCGTTGATCGATGCGGTCATCTCCTCGGTGCTGCCCGCAACGTTCTCGATGCTGGCCGCGATCTGCTCGCTGGCGCTGGCCACCAACGCGGCCTGGGCTGCCGTATCCTCCGCTCCGCCACTCAGCTGTGTGGCTGTCGCGGTCAGTTCCTCCGAGGCGCCGGCGAGGGATGTCGCATGCTCGGTGATTTGCGCCAGCAGCGACCCCATGGGCTCGTTGGGCCGGGAAGGCGGGGCCGGAGGCGTCTCAGAGGACCCAGGCGCCGAACCAGGGTCGGCAACGACCGACCAGGTGACAACCGCGCCGGTGCGCTCGCCCCGAGCGTCAGGAATCGGCGTGAGGAGGAAGTCAAGGGTTGCGCCGCCGAAGTTCACCTGGGCGCGACGACGGAGGCAACCGATGGTTCCGGGACCGTCGGCCTCTTCGGCAAGGTTGCGGTGGAAGACGGTGATGCTCGATCCGACGACCTCGTCGGCGCGTACGGGAAGGACCGTCTGGTGGGAGCGGAAAGATTCCAGGGCTGCCGGGTTGATGTATCGAATTACCAGGTCACGGTCGCAATACATCATGTTCGTGGGCGCGCTCTCGACCATGGCGAGCGAGACCGCGTCGAACGCGAACGACTCCGTCTCGGAGCCCGTCGAGCCCTTGGTCCGGGCCGATGCCGAGGTCTGGCTGCTGGTGCTGCTCATAGCTGCGAGTGATCTCCGTCCACAAGGGTCGATGCTCCAATGCCGGGTGCGTCGTCGACCACTGGCGGATATGAGTCCGAGAGGTCGGGACAATGCGCCCCACCTTGGAATTTGTCGGCTTCGCCAGGCATGGCCTTGAGGGAATCGAGTGCTCGTGTTGATGTTCTCGCGGCATTTGTCGGCAGGAGCGTTTCGCTGCGTCGCGCTGCTGATGTTGGATGCACTTGTGCCGAGCGCGAGACCAAGCTTGTTGTGGCCGTGCGGCTGACCGCTCCCCTGCGCGACTGAACGTGAGTTGCAAGACAGCCATTGCTTCCGAAGCCACTTCGTTGGAGACACTGCGAGGGTGATGACGGACGCGTCCGTCGTGAGTTTTCTTGTGTCGACTGGTGCTGAGACATGGACCGATTTGGTGTGTGTCCCGTCCCGAATGCTCACGATTCCCTGGCGATCCGCCGACTGCCACTCGTTCTCGGCGACTTTCTCGCTCTCGGCGCACCCGATGTAGCTGCGTTGTGCGTTCTGAGTGCAGAGGAGACCGATCGAACGAACGATCAGCTGGTCGCCCAACAGCCGCTCCTCGCGCCTGCGACAGGAATGTGTTGTCAACGCGCCGGGCGTTGGCATGCAGACGCCCGAATGACGTTTCGCTACCCGTGTGAGGGAGTCGGACCGCTCCATCGGTCTCAATGCCGCCGCGTCCGCGTGTCGGAGGCACTCACTGGCGGCAAATGGCCCTTGCAGGCCGGCTTTGGGTCATTTCATTCGCCTTGCAACCGGCTGACAACCAATAGGCCACCGACCTGCAAGAACGCTGGTAATTAGAGTGGTTGATACTCCTGAACAAGCCTTGACCGCATGTTCAAATGAGTGAGCTCAAGAGGGGAGTGGCACCGGTCGGACGGTGTCAAATAGTGGCATCCGTCGGAGGGTGCCAGTGAGGGGGACAACAGTGGGATCGACGTCGCGTCAATCCACGATGGCGCAAGAGCCGATCGAGAGTGGCATCGATGGTCTGTGGTTGGAGTTCAAGGAGACCGCTTCGACGGATCTTCGCAACCAGTTGATCATCTTCTACACGCCATTCGTGAAATACGTGGCCGGCAGGGTGCTGTCCGGCCTGCCTCGCCACTTCGATGAAGAGGATCTGGTGAGCTATGGCATCATCGGCCTCATCGACGCCATTGAGCGTTTCGAGCCAGACCGCAACCTACGTTTCGAGACCTACGCCATTCCGCGCATCAAGGGCGCCATCATCGACGAGCTGCGATCGATCGACTGGGTTCCCCGTTCCGTTCGCACCAAGGCTCGGGCGGTCGAGCAGGCGTTCGCTCACCTCGAGTCGACCCTGCGCCGGACGCCCACCGAGAACGAGGTGGCGGCCGAGCTCGAGATGAGCGTCGGCGATTTCCACAAGGCGCTGCGAAAGATCTCGTCCGTCGGCATGATGGCCCTCGACGAGGTGCTGCGGGGAGGCGAGCGCTCGGAGCGGTCCACCCTCGGTGAGACCCTGCCCGACAAGTCGCACGGTCCGGTCGACACGTTCGAGGCGAAGGAGTCGAAGGAGGCACTCGTTGCCGCCGTCGAAGCCATGCCCGATCGAGAGCGGACCGTCCTGATGATGTACTACTACGACGGCCTGACTCTCACTGAGATCGGTGAGTTTCTCGGGGTGACCGAGAGCCGCGTCTGCCAAATCCACACGAAGGCACTGCGACAGCTCCGTTCAAAGCTGGCCGACCGTAACGAGACTGTTCGCACCGCACCTGTGGTGACCCGTCCGGCGCCTCGCCGCCGTGTCATGACGCACCAGCGAGCGGACAAGGCTCGGCTGCAGCTTCTCGCAAGCTGAGCCGAGCGAGCCGCGATCTGGCCGCTCAGGCGCCCAGACTCACGCTGACTGGGAAAGCAGTGGTGATCGCGCGCACCTAAATTGGACCGGTACGGTACGTCGAGAGCCGGACCGAGCCAGGAGGGTCGTGCGATGCCATTGCATAAGCGGGAGACGGTGCGCGAGGGAATGCTCGATTCGATCTACGCGGACCGAGATCTGCTGTCCACGCTGCCCTCGAAGGATTTCCCGACCAGACAGATGCGCCCGGATGAGGTGTTCCAGGCCATTTCGGACGAGCTTCTCCTAGACGGAAACGCTCGTCAGAACCTGGCCACCTTCTGTCAGACATGGGAGGAACCTGAGGTCCATCGCCTCATGGACATCTCCATTGACAAGAACCTCATCGACAAGGACGAGTATCCCCAGACGGCGGAGCTTGAACGCCGTTGCGTACAGATGCTCGCGGATCTCTGGAACGCTCCAGGAACCGAGGCCGCCGTGGGTTGTTCGGCAATCGGCTCGTCAGAAGCCTGCATGCTTGGCGGAATGGCCGCCAAATGGCGTTGGCGGGCCAAGCGACGAGCCGAAGGCAAGTCCACCGACTCTCCCAACATGGTCTGCGGACCGGTGCAGGTGGTCTGGCACAAGTTCGCACGGTACTGGGACGTCGAAATGCGAGAGGTTCCAATGGCCGCCGGCCGGTACAGCATGGACGTCGAGCAGATGCTGGAGCGGGTGGACGAGAACACGATCATGGTGGTGCCCACATTCGGGGTGACCTATACCGGCTCCTATGAGCCCGTCTTGGAGCTTTCCGCCGCCCTGGACCAGCTCCAGGCGGAGAAGGGCTTGGACGTCGACATCCACGTCGATGGAGCCAGTGGGGCCTTTCTCGCCCCGTTCTGCGCACCCGACATCCAATGGGACTTCCGGGTGCCCAGGGTCAAGTCGATCTCGACGTCAGGACACAAGTTCGGGCTGGCTCCGCTTGGGGTGGGATGGGTGCTGTGGCGGGATGCCTCGGAACTGCCGGACGACCTCATCTTCCACGTCACGTATTTGGGTGGCGACATGCCGGTATTCCAGATCAACTTTTCTCGGCCGGCAGGTCAAATCGTCGCCCAGTACTACAACTTCGTCCGGCTCGGTCGCGACGGCTACCGAAACGTTCACGATGCTTGTTACAACACAGGGAAGTTCCTGGCTCGCGAGATCGTCACGCTCGGTCCGTTCGAGCTCCTCTGCGACTCCGATCCAGAGAAGGGGATTCCCTCTGTGGCCTGGAGAATCAAAGAGGGAGAGGATCCCGGATACACCTTGTACGACCTCGCCGACCGGCTCAGGGTGCAGGGTTGGCAGGTACCGGCTTATCCACTGACCGGCTCGGTCTCCGACGTGGCCGTCCAGCGCATTCTTGTGCGTCAAGGCGTAAGCCGGGACCTCGCTGGTTGCCTCCTCAACGACTTCAAGGATTCCATCGCGCACTTCAAGCGCCATCCCACGACCGTCTCGATGACCAAGGAAGAGTCGGGCGGGTTCAGCCACCTGTAGGGGTCAGCCGGCCGCAACGGTTGGGGTCCCGGCTGGCACCGACCAGTCCACGTTCAGTGGCCGTCGGCGCAAGAAGTGGGGCCGTCCGACGGTCGCCGGACGGTCGGTGGTCCAGGGTGCAGGCGAAGCCTTGGTCAGTCCGGCCAGGGCGCGCAGAGCGGGTTCGTATGCCGCTCGGAGCCAGACGAAGTGCGGCCAGGCCTCCTCTGGACTCAATGCGCCGTCCCCGAGAATCGGGACCAGTGCCGTGCGAGCGCGCAGGAACTCCCCCTTGTCGATCGTGATGGCAGGTGGCGGCTCGTCCAGATGTGGGCGCACGTCCTCGAACCGTGTCGGTTCGGGCAATGGGATGCCCGCCGAGCTGGCCACCCGTACGAACGCGGGCATCCCGTAGACGAGCACCATCATCGGTCCTTTCTCGAGGTCGGAGAAGTGCTCTCCCTCATCCCGTGGAGACGCCGACACCACCAGCGCCGCCGCATCGAGGAGGGTTCCGGTCGTGGCCACCCAGGAATGGCCTTGATGCGGTTCCGGGAAGTACGAAAGCATCGGGAACGCCGCATGGGTCTGTTCGAGGTCGAGGATCCAGTCTGACTGGGTGCGCCAGAAGTCCACGTTGTCGAGGGCACCGATTCGCTGAAGGGTGAGCAAGAGGTCGACTGACGAAGGCGGTGACCCGGCGATAGGACGGATACGGACGACCCCCTTCTCGCGTCCGCTGTAGGCCGAGAGGATGGTGGGCAGATAGCTGATCAGCAGGGCGACGAGGCCCAGACCGATCGTCGCCTCAATGAAGGCGAGCCAGATGCGGCTGGTCGTATCTGGCTCGCTGAATCCGAGGGTCGTCAGGGACGAGCCGCTGTCCTCGAACGCCTTCTGCCAGATCAGGCTTCCGGTGCCCCAGAAGATCAGCGTGAAGGCGACCACCATCAGGATCATCCAAGCCAAAGGCAACGTGACCAACGCCACTGGTGCATACATGCGCCGCAGGCGCCGCGTATAGTCCTCGCTCGTCCACCGGGGGACGAGAAACCGGTACACGGTCGCAAAGACCGCCTGGGCCAGTCTCGGCGAACCCTCCTCGGGCAGGACCACAGTCTTCAACGCCGACCCGAGGACGGCGAGGGCCATGATGGCGCCCAACAGGAGAGACAGCACGCGAAGGGCGATCATTGGTTGACGGATCCCGGCGGGCGATTGATCGCCGTCACGCTAGTGCGCGCTGCGTCTCCGACTTGGTTGCTTAATCCGGCATCTGCCGCCGCGTCGGCTGTCAGGAGATGGATTTCGCGGCCGCCTGGACGGCCTCGTCGATCTTCCCCTTGTCGAGCTCGAGCTCCTTGGTGGCTCGCTTCGTGGCCTTGAGTTCGAGCTTCTCGAGATAGGCCTCGATCTTGGTTTCACCGACGATCACCAGTGCCGCTTCACCGGAGTCGATGATGTCGCCGAACTCCTTGACGTCGGCGCGGGACATCCCTTTCCACAGGTGACCGCTTACGCCGCCGATCGCGGCACCGACGATGGCCGAACCGATGATCGACGGTGGGAAGAGGATCCCAACGAGCGCCCCCACGCCGGCGCCACCCCATGCACCGTGGCGCGTCGTGGTCTCGTCCTTGTTCACATGGACCTTCCCGTCGCCGTCCTTGGTGATCACGGCAGCGTCGTACGTTCCGACAGCTCCCTGGGAGTGAAGCTCTTTGACCAGATCGTAGTCGGTACGGGCATCGACCTCGCTGGCGTAGGTCCCGACGTAAATGAAGACTCCGTCTGCCTTGGACATGGCACCTCTCCTGCGTTCGTGTCTGGGTCGACTCCCAGTGCCAGCCACGCTACTCCCGGACCATCGGCCGTCCAGTGGTGCAGGCCACGACTCCATCTGCGACCCGCGACGAGCGTTCCATCTGGCATGATCCCGGACCATGTCCCTACCCCCGGCCATCGAGATTGCCCGCCGGGCGTCGCTGCTGCCAATTACCGACGTGGCTGCACAGATGGGGATCGGATCAGATCTGCTCGAGCCGTACGGCCACCATGTCGCCAAGGTGAATCTGGACGCGGTTGCCGCGCTGGCGGACCGTCCCAAGGCGAAGTACGTGGTCGTGACGGCCGTGACACCGACGCCGCTCGGGGAAGGAAAGACCACGACGACGGTCGGGCTCGGGCAGGCGCTGGCCTGTATCGGTCGTCAGGCCACGATCGCCATACGACAGGCCTCAATGGGACCGACGTTCGGCATCAAAGGAGGTGCCGCCGGTGGCGGGTACAGCCAGGTCGTCCCGTTCGAGAATCTGAACCTCCATTTGACGGGCGATCTCCACGCCGTGACCGCGGCGAACAACCTCCTGTCCGCAATGGTGGACAACCACCTCTACAACGGCAACGAACACGGGCTCGATCCCAGAGCGATCACCTGGAAGCGCGTCATCGACGTCAACGATCGCTCGCTTCGCAACATCGTCAGCGGCCTCGGATCACGCGAAGACGGAATTCCAAACGAGACCGGCTTCGACATCACGGCCGCGTCAGAGGTGATGGCCGTGCTCGCGCTGTCAACGTCGCTACAGGATCTCCGCGAACGGCTCGGACGGATCGTCGTCGGGTACACGCCGGAGGGCGAACCCGTTACGTCCGAGCAACTCAAGGCGGCGGGAGCCATGACGGTGATCATGCGAGACGCCATCAAACCGAACTTGCTGCAGACGCTCGAACATACCCCCGTGCTGGTCCATGCGGGTCCCTTCGGCAACATCGCTCACGGGAACTCCTCGGTGGTGGCCGATCTCATCGGCATCCACGGCGGTGAGTATCTGGTGACCGAGGCCGGGTTCGGCTCGGACATGGGTGCAGAGCGATTCTTCAATATCAAGTGCCGAACCTCCGGGCTGATCCCCGATGCAGCCGTGGTCGTGACAACGGTGCGTGCCCTCAAGCTGCACTCGGGTCGGCACAAAGTGATCGCGGGTCGGCCGCTGCCGGAGGCCATGCTCCAGGAGAACCCCGATGAGGTACGACTCGGAGCGGCCAACCTCCTGGCCCATCTCGCAATCGTCCGACGTCACGGCGTGGTCCCGGTTGTTGCCATCAACGCCTTCGACGACGACTTCCCATCCGAGCACGCCGCCATCCGTGAGATCGCGGCATCGGTCGGGGCGCGTTCTGCCGTGTGCACCCACTTCACGCAGGGAGGCAAGGGTGCGGTCGAGCTCGCCGAAGCGATCGTGGCGGCGTGTGAAGAGTCGAGCCAGTTCCGCATGCTCTATGACGACGACGCCACCTTGCGCCAGAAGGTCGAGATCATCGCTACGGAGATCTACGGGGCCGACGGCGTCGACTTCCTGCCAGTGGCATCCCGGCAGCTCGAGACCTACGAGCGCGCTGGCTTCGGTCGCTTGCCGGTCTGCATCGCCAAGACCCATCTCTCCATCTCGTCTGACCCGGCGCTCAAGGGTGCGCCTCGTGGATGGCGCCTCCCGGTCCGTGAGGCAAGGGCCAATGTGGGAGCCGGCTTCGTGTATCTCGTCAGTGGAGATATGAGGACCATGCCCGGCCTTTCCCGTCATCCGGCTGCCGAGCAGATCGATATCGACAGTGACGGCAACGTAGTAGGCCTGTACTGAGCCGAAAGAGAACCGATCGGTCGGCCCAGCGAGGTCCGTCAGACCGTTGGGTTGGTGGTTAGCCTGGGGCACCAAGGGGGTGCACACGTGACTCTCGCCTTCACGCTGGGTCCGGATCACGAAGAGATCCGTCGTCGCGTCCGTACGATCGCTGCCTACGAGGACACCGGATCGACCAACACGGCGACCGGCGGATTCCCGGTCTGACTCATGGGTTGCATCTTCGCCCTCATCGCCGCCATCTCAGCTCGCTTCGCCTTGTTCCTCGTCTGGCTGTTCACGGATCGACTGACTATCGCCTTCCGCTCTGGCTGGGAGGGCGTGATCGGCTTCATCTTCCTGCCCTACACGACGCTTTTCTACGCGCTCGTGTACGCGCCCGTGAAGGGCGTCGACACCTTCGGGTGGATCATCGTGGCCTGCGGTGTCCTGCTCGACATTGGTTCACACCTGTTCGGCTCCCGGGCCGAACGTCGCCGCCGTCGCCGCCTCGAACGGGCGACCTAACCGCCCCGATCCGGGCTCTGTGCTCTCCCGTCCGGCCGTCCCGGTCGTCCCGGTCGACCAGGCGGCATCCCCTTCGACCCCGTGCCCCCCACTGCCTCCTGACGCCGCTCGGCCAGCACCTTGGGGTCGCTGATCTGGGTCCAGAGCCGAGAGGGCCGCGAGGTCATGACCTGGCCCGTCGGGCCGACAAAGCGCAGCTCGATGTTGGCGTTGCCCGACATCGACCAGAGCTTGGAGTGGATCAGGTGATGGTGGTGTGCACACAAGAGGACCAGATTCGGAAGGTCGGTCCGCCCGCCGGCGCTCCACTCGTCGACGTGGTGACAGTTGGTGAAGAGCACGTTGGCGCAGCCGGGAAAGACACAGTGGCGATCACGACGGATCACCTCACGGCGCTGGGTCTCGCTCGGAAAGCGCCGGGCCCGTCCCTCGTACATGGTGTGGCCCTCGGCGTCGTCGAGGGCGACGACCACCGTGGCGTCACAGAGCAGGCGCCGGGCTACGTCCGCGCTGATGAGGCCACCGCGTTCGAGTTCTCCCGGCAGCGCGGAATCGGGGTCGCGCCACAACTCGAAGGGCACGTGGGCCACCACGAGGGGGAGCCGGGCCGAGCCCGAACCCCCGGATCGGGTCACGCTGGAGACCAGGGCGTCGGCCAGGCGCTGGTCGAGTGAGGTCTCACCGTCCGAACCCATCTTTTTGACCCGCTCTTCGAGCACGGCGCGCACCGCGCCATAGGAGACGGGGGGCAACTGGGCCACAATCGTGCGTAGCGAGTCGTTGAAGCGCAGCGAGCGCTTCTCCTCGTCCATCTTGTCCGACGCACGCGACGGGAGAGCCTGGGCGCGGACCAGGGCCCCGAGATCGTGCAGCGAGAGACTCTCTGCCGACTCGGTCCATGCCTTATCGTCCTCGGGCCCGGCCACCCCGGCGACCACCTTGGCTTTGTCCAACGAGACCTGGCCCGCAGACAGCGAGCGAGCCAGATGAGGCAGGTCGATCAGGTGTTCACCCACCGTGGCGTACGTCCGCGCGCTGGCAACGCTGAGGCCGAGGCGTTCTTGGAACCAAGCCAACAATGAGGTTGCCCCGTTGGCTCGCCAGCCTTCGCGCCGGTCGAGCTCGCCTCCAAGCAGGCAGAGTAGGGCGTCTTGGCGAGAGCGGATGACAAAGGCCTCCTCTGCCAGTGAGCAGATCTCCTCGTCAGAGAGCCGGGCCACCTCGGCCGCGTTCATCGGAGCTGACGACTCGTCGAGTGCAGCCCGTTGAGCGGCCCGCCGGTCGGACCGACCTGTGCTGTTTGTCGAAGTGGGTGCCACCACTGGGAGAATGGTCGGCCCGACGAAGCAGTGTCAGTACAAATGCAGAAGAAACCGCAGGAGCCGCCGTCGGGGAGACGTGGATCAGCCGAACTGCAAACGCAGGTCCGGTTCTGGCCCGAACGCCGGGTCGGTCGGTTCGTCCGCCGCCAGCTTCTGCCACCCGGCCACGCCGATCATCGCCGCGTTGTCCGTGGCCATCGACTGAGGCGGGATGAGCAGCCGCGTCCCGAACTCGTCCGCCAGCGACTGGGCTCGGGCGCGCAGCACCGGGCTGGCTGCCACACCTCCCACGATGGCCAGGGCCGGATCGTGGAATTCTTCGAGAGCCCGTCGCAACTTTGCGATCAGCACGTCCATGCAGGCAGCCACGAACGACGCCGCCACCGCTTGGACGTCGAAGTCGGGATTGGCCCGGACGTAGTTGACCACCGCCGTCTTCAGGCCCGAAAACGAGAAGGCATAGCCCTGGTCGAGCATCGGGCGGGGGAACCCCAGGGTGTCGGCTGCCCCTTCGGTCCGGCCATGCGATCGAGGATCGGGCCGCCGGGATAGCCGAGCCCGAGGAAGCGGGCCACCTTGTCGTACGCCTCCCCGATGGAGTCGTCGACCGTTTCGCCCAGCAGCGTGTACCGCCCGGGCGCCCTGGCCCGGGTCAGCATGCAGTGGCCGCCCGACACCAGCAATGCCGTCTGGGGGAAGGGCACTTCGCGGTCGGCCAGGTAGACGCTGGCCAGATGCCCGTCCAGATGGTTGACGCCGACGACAGGGATTCCCCAACCCGAGGGCGAGGGACTTCGCCGTCGCAATCCCGACCAGGAGCGCGCCCACGAGGCCCGGTCCGTACGTCACCGCCACGCCGGCCAGGTCTGAGCCCCGGGAGACGCCCGCCTCGTCGAGGGCCCGCTGGACGATCGCCGTGATGGTCTCGGTGTGGGCCCGGCTGGCCAGCTCGGGCACGACGCCGCCGAACGACGCGTGCAGGTCGATCTGGCTCGCCACCACTGACGAGCGGACTTCGAGGTTCTCGTCGACCACGGCCGCCGCTGTCTCGTCACACGACGTCTCGAGCGCAAGGAGCAATCGCCCCGCCCCGGTGTCGTGCCGGCGCGGCTCATCGCACCCCGGCACGAGCGCGGCGTCGATCTCGTCCGCACCAATGGCACCCTCACGCTCCACCACGGCCGTGGACCCGGAGACGTTGACCAACGTGGAGGGGACCTCGGTCAGGGACCGCCGTCGATGATCACGTCGACGGACGACCCGAGGCCGCCCGCTGCCACGTCCTGGGCCGTGCGCGGTGTCGGCACGCCGTGCGGGTTGGCGCTGGTCACGACGAGGACGCCGGTCTTCGCCAGGAGCGGCGCGGAGAAACGTATGATCCGGGATGCGCACGGCCACCTCGTCTCGCCCAGTCTAGCCACTCCGGCCGGCCGGACCCGGGCTCGAAGGCGAACGCCATGGTCAGGGGTCCGGCCACCAGCGCCCGGCCAGCTCCGCGCCGTCGGACCGTAGGCCACGCCCAGCGCACGCACCTGGTCGACGTCGGCGGCCAAGACAGGCAGGTGCATCCCCTCGGGACGCCCTTTCGCTCGATACACCGCACGCACCGCCTCGGAGTCCGTCGGACGAGCGGCCAACCCGTAGACCGTGTCGGTCGGCACGACCACAGGCCGCCCCGGGCCAGCGCATCGCACGCCGCATCGACCGCGGCAATGTCGTCGGCGGCGCCGAGCATCGTCGTCACGACGTGCTCCATCGTCATGAGCGGTCGAGCCGTTGAGCCGGGCGGACAGTTGGACGGTCGAGCAGTTGGACAGGACCGGGCGGGCCGGGCGGTCGACGCCGGTCAGAGCCGCAGCGGCCGGATCGGCGCCGCGACCAGCGCCGGGTCGGACTGCCAGTCCACCCCGGGGACGTCCACGTAGAGTTCGATCTGATTGCCGTCCGGGTCGAGGATGTACAGGCTGTGGGTCACGGTGTGGTCGGAGGCGCCCACCACGGTGCCACCCGCGTCCACCACGGCAGCCAGCGCCTCGCGCAGGTCGTCGTCCGTCTCGCCCACGTTGAGGCCGAAGTGGTACATGCCCACGCGGCGGCCGGGCGGCACCGGTGCGGCGTCCTCGCCCACCTGGATCAGCAGGAGCTCGTGGGGCGTCCGCCAAGAGAAGGCGGCGACCATCGATGCGCCGGACCCAGCGTCCGAGGGGTCGGGCAGGATCTGGCGCCAGCCGAGGACGTCCCGTAGAAGGCCGCCGAGCGGCGCACGTCGCGCACGTAGAGGACGATGTGTCCCAGCTCGCGCACCCGTACGGTCATGCGCTCACGCTACCGGCCTCCTCCGGCCCGACCGGCCCGGAATCCGTATCGGTCGCCCCCGCCAGTCCGGAGCGCCTGCAGGGGAAGTCGCCGCCGAAGCGGCCGCGCTGGAAGCCGCCGCCCCCGACTCCGGCGCCGACTCGGCCGTCGTGGTGGACGCCGCCGATGTCCGGACCCAGTGGGCGTTCTCGGGCATCCCCGGCCCCAGGTGCAAGGGCACGTCGAACGGTTCGGCCGCGAGCCCGGCCGCCTAGAGCAGCTCGTTCAGGGCGTGCGGCACCGCCGCCGCTATGTCCCACAGGCGGGGGACCGCACGGGCGTCCGAGGCGAAGCCCCAGTACAGGACCCCCCGGTAGCTCATGATCGTGACGTTCAGTCCCATGCCGTCCATGACCGGGCCCAGCGGGAACATGCCGAGCAGCTGGCTCCCGCCGAGATAGAGCGGGAAGTCCGGCCCCGGCACGTTCGAGACCACGAGGTTCGCCACGGGCCGATGGCGGTCCGCCAGTTTCATCCCGGTGTAGAGACGGGCGGCGACCGCGAACAAATTCGGCGTGGCGTGCTCGGCCCAGTTCTGCAGCGTCGTCGCCCCCAGCGCCTTGTGCTCTTCCTTGGCTCCCTTGGTGCCGTCATGGATCACCTGCAACCGCTCGAGCGGGTCCTCGAGATGGGAGGGCAACTGCACGAACATGGCCGAGACCTTGTTGGACCCCTTGAGTTGGGCCATGTCGCGGTGTCACCGAGACGGGGACGACCGAAACCAGCGGGATCTCGGGCAGCTCGTCGCCGGCCAGCAGATAGCTGCGCAGAGCCCCCTGTAGATGGCCAGCACCACGTCGTTGACGGTCGTGCCCATCTTGTTCTTGAGACGCTTGACGTCGTCCAGGCTCACCGTGGCGAAGGCCACCCGCCGCCGAGCGTGCACGGCCACGTTGATCGACGTCCGCGGCGCCGTCAGCGGCAGGGCCGCCTTCCCCGCCGGCTCGCTGCGTCGTATGGCCCGGATGCCGAAGAGGCTCCGCGTCGGTGCGCAACACCATGCGACCCACTTCGAAGGGAGCCACCAGGCCCGAGATCATCGCCTGGGACACCAGCTCGAAGCCCGAGGGTATGCGCGAGTCGAGTTGGCGCTCGGTCAGGTGCGCCGCCTTCAGGCGGTTCGGGTTCGAGGTCGAAGAACATCCAAGCAACTCGGCGCCCGAGACGCCGTCGATCGTGCTGTGGTGCATCTTGACGACCAGGGCGATCTTCCCGTCCTTGAGCCCTTCGACGATCCACATTTCCCAGAGCGGGCGGTCCCTGTGCAGCTGGCGGCTGATGACGTCGCCGGCGAATTCGGCCAGCTCACGCATGCCCCCCGGCGAGGGCAGCGCCGCCCGCCGAAGATGGTTGTCGATGTCGAACTCGGGGTCGTCCACCCAGACCGGGAAGCCCAGGCGCATGGGCACCTCGACGAGGCGGCGCTGGAACACCGGGACCTGCGGGATCCGGTCGTTGAGGAGCTGGCGGATGCGCCGGTACGAGTAGCCGCCGGGCACGGTCGAGGGGTCGAACACGGCCACGATGGCAACGTGCATGTGGAGGGTGGGGTGTCTCCATGTAGAGGAAGCTCGCATCGAGCCCGGTGAGGCGTTCGGGGGACATGGCACTCCTTGGGCCTGGACCGGCCGTGATCGTTCCCTTCATAACCTCGGCGCGAAGTCGTCGGTGTGATCTGTCGGCTCGACCTGGGCGACCAGCTCCGTCGACCGCCCGCCATGCCCTGCCGGCCGCCCGCCGGCCGCCGTGGACCCGCGGCCGCGAGCCGGCCGGCCACCCGCCTCGATCTCTCTCCGGGCCATCCGTCCCCATCCGCGATGATATACGTCGTGCCGTACGCCTTCCTGGCCGTGACGGTGATCGGCTGCTTCGCGGTGCTCATGGCCTACCGGCCGATCCGGCGGGAGCCGGGCACCGTTCTCTCTTTCGCGACCGGCTGGATCGCCGGCGAGCTGGCCTTTCAGAACATCGTCTGGGAGGCGGTCGCCATCGGCCTCTTCATCTGGGCCGGGGCGCTCAGCAACTGGGCCGGCGACGTCGGCCTCGTCTTGGTCGTGGTAGGGTGGGTCGGCCTGGTCGGTCTCGGCGTCGCGGGCTACCGGGCCCACCGCGTCGTCGCCGCCTCCCTCGACGAGGTCCGCAGCACGACGTTCCCCGTCCCCGACCGGCCCACTGCACCGATCTGGGGCCGCTGGTGGCGCCTGACCCGGGCCATCCCGATCAAGAACCGGGCGGTGCGGGTCATCCGCAACATCGACTACGCCGGCGACGGCCTCTCCCGCCACCGCCTCGATGTCTACCGGTCCCGCCTATCGCCCCGACATCCTCACACGGGGCCGTTTCCCGTGACGGCGCCACCACCACCGCCCCGGCCCTCGCCCCCGTCGTCGTCTACGTCCACGGCGGCGCCTGGGTCATCGGTGACAAGCGCGAGCAGGGCAAGCCGATGATGTTCGAGCTCGTCGCCCGGGGGTGGGTCTGCGTGTCGATCAACTATCGCCTCAGCCCCAAGGCGACCTGGCCGACGACATCGTCGACGTCAAGAAGGCCGTGGCCTGGGTCAAGGAGCACATCGGCGAGTACGGCGGCGACCCGAGCTTCGTCGCCATCAGCGGGGGCTCGGCCGGCGGGCACCTGAGCGCCCTGCACGCTCTGACCGTGGGCGACCCCTCGTTCCAACCCGGCTTCGAGGAGGTCGACATGTCCGTCCAGGCCGCCGCCCCCTTCTACGGGGTCATGGACATGACGGGCTCGCCCGAGGGTTCGGGCGCCTACGGCCCCGGTCTGCTCGAGATGCTCGAAAAGTCCGTCATGAAGACGACGTTCGCCCAGCACCCCGAGGTCTTCGAGGCCGCCTCGCCGACCGAGCGGGTGCACGCCGGCGCCCCGCCCTTCTACGTGTTCCAGGGGGCCAACGACACCCTGGTCCCGGTCCAGGTCGCCCGCACCTTCGTCGAGCGGCTACGCGCCGTGTCACGCCAGCCCGTCGCCTACGCCGAGTTGCCCCTGGCCCAGCACGCCTTCGACGTCCTCGCCTCTCTGCGCTGCCTCGCCACGACGTCGGGCGTGGCCGACTTCCTCGAGGCCGCCGTGGCGGCCCACCCCGGGTGCCGCCGGGCCGACTCCGGCGGCCGATCAGATAGCGGGGAGGCCCATCCGAAGTCGTGGACGTCGCGAAGGGCTAGCGAGCCGGCCACGGCGCCGGCGTGGTGTTCGGGAGGGCGCAACGGCCCAGTCGCCCTCCGGTGGGACAGGTCAGCCGGCCTCGTCGGCCAGCTCGACCTCCACCCGAAAGGTCGGGTCTTCGACGGTGACCAGGTTGTCGAGGCCGCCTGCGTCGATCAGGTCGCCTTGGGCCGAAAAAGACGGCTTCGAGGACGTCGGGTGGCCCGTAGACCGTGAGCTGCGCCACCCGGGCCCTCATGGAGAGCTTGTTGGCCGTCTTGTCGCGACGCACCGCGCCCAGCACCTGGGAGGCCACGTCGAGCACGTGCGGCTCGGCGCCGGCGTGCGGACCGACTTCACTCACGTGGGGCCACGGCGACCGGTGGATCGAGCCCTCCTGCCACCAGCTCCAGACCTCTTCGGTCACGAAGGGGAGGAAGGGGGCGAGCAGCCGGAGCTGGATGGAGAGCGCCAGGGCCAGCGCGGCCCGGGCGGAGTGGGCGCCGGCGGCTCTGTCCTCGCCGTAGGCGCGCGACTTCACAAGCTCGAGGTAGTCGTCACAGAACGACCAGAAGAAGGTCTCGGCCCGCTCCAGGGCGTGGCTGCGTAGGCTCGAAAGCCTCGGTGGCGGCGGTCGACCGATCGATCAGGCGGAAGCGAGCATCGCCACGTCCAGCGGCTCGGTGAGTCTCGCCGCGGACCGGCTCGCCGCCAAGGAGCCAGCACGAACTTCGACGCGTTCAGGACCTTGATCGACAGCCGGCGACCGAGCATCTGCGCCGGGTCGACCGCGGTGTCGGTCCCGGGGCGCCGCTGCAGGCCCAGTAGCGGACGCCGTCGGCGCCGTACTCCTCGAGGAGCGCGGTCGGGGTCACCACGTTGCCCTTGGACTTCGACATCTTCTTGCGGTCGGGGTCGAGGATCCAGCCGTTGATGGTCGTGTGGGACCACGGCAGGGTCCCGTGCTCGAGCTGGCTGCGCAGCACGGTCGAGAACAGCCAGGTCCGGATGATCTCGGGCCCCTGGGGCCGCAGATCCATGGGGAAGGTGCGGTCGAACAGGTCGGGGTCGTCCTCCCAGGCGCCCGCGATCTGGGGGGTCAGCGACGATGTCGCCCAGGTGTCCATGACGTCGGGGTCGCCGACGAACCCGCCCGGCTGACCGCGCTGGGCCTCGGTGTAGCCGGGGGGCAGCCTCGGTGGCGGGTCGACGGGGAGCGACGCCTCGTCGGCCGGGATCGGCGTGCCGTGATCGGGTGCCGTCGGCGCCGATCGGGTACCAGATGGGGAACGGGACCCCGAAGTAGCGCTGGCGGCTGATCAGCCAGTCGCCGTTGAGCCCGTCACCCAGTGCTCGTAGCGGACGTGCATGAAGGCCGGGTGCCAGTCGCAGCTCGTCGCCCGGGCCAGCAGCGCCTGGCGCCGATCGTCGTCCCGCCCCCCGTTGCGGATGTACCACTGCCGACTGGTCACGATCTCGAGCGGCCGATCGCCTCGCTCGTAGTACTTGACCTCGTGCTGGATCGGGCGGGGATCGCCGACCAGCTCGCCGGAGGCGGCCAGCAGTTCCGACCTGCGCCCGCTGGGCCTGGTTCTTGCCGGCCAGCGCTCCCGCCCGGCCTGCCGCCTCGGCAGCCACGCCGGCCGCTCGGTCTGGGAGCCGCCCGTCGCGCTGGACGATCGAGCGGGTGGGGAGGTCGAGCTCGCGCCACCACACGACGTCGGTGACGTCGCCGAAGGTGCAGATCATGGCGGCGCCGGTCCCCTTGTCGGGGTCGGCCAAGGTGGGTGAGGACCGGGACCTCGACGCCGAAGAGCGGGGGGTGACCTCGGTGCCGACCAGGCCCGACTAGCGGGCGTCGTCGGGGTGGACGACGACGGCCACGCAGGCCGCCAGCAGCTCCGGGCGCGTCGTGTCGATCTCGATGCCGGCGCCCCCGTCCTGGCGGAACGCAGCGGTGATAGGCGCCGGCCGTCGGCCGGTCTTCCATCTCGGCCTGGGCGACCGCCGTCTGGAAGTCGACGTCCCACATCGTCGGCGCCTCGTTGGCGTAGGCCTCATCTCGGGCCAGGTTGCGCAGGAATACGCGCTGGCCGTTCGCGGCGGGCGTCGTCGTCGATGGTGGTGTAGGTCAGCTCCCAGTCGACCGAGAGGCCGACGCGGCGCCACACCTGCTCGAAGGTGTGCTCGTCCTCCTCGGTCAGCGCCTCGCAGAGCTCGATGAAGTTGCGCCGGGTGACCGGGACGTCGGCCTTCCGGCTCGTCGGGCGCAGGCCGGGGTCGTAGGGGAGCGACGGGTCACAGCGGACGCCGTAGTGGTTCTGGACGCGCCGCTCGGTCGGCAGCCCGTTGTCGTCCCAGCCCATCGGGTAGAAGACGTTCCAGCCCCGCATGCGCCGGTAGCGGGCGATGGCGTCGGTCTGGACGTAACCGAAGACCGAGCCCATGTGTAGCGAGCCCGAGACGGTGGGTGGCGGCGTGTCGATGGAGAAGACGTCTGGCCGGGTGGTGGCGGGGTCGAAGAGGTAGGTGCCGTCCGCCTCCCAGGTGGTGGACCAGCGTTCCTCCAGCCCGTCGAGGGTGGGCTTCTCGGGCACCCGGGGCGAGCTGTTCGGGGGGGTTGACATGATCGGGTTACCGTACCTGGATGCTGCACCTCTTCGACACCGCAACGGGGTCCGTGCGCCCATTGGAGCAGCGCACCGAGGGACAGGTGTCGATGTATGTCTGTGGTCCCACCGTCTACGACCTGCCCCACATCGGGCACGGCCGGGCCAACCTCACCTTCGACATCCTGCGCCGGTATCTCAGCTTCGAGGGGCTGCGGGTGCACCACGTGGCGAACATCACCGACGTGGACGACAACATCATTCGGCGGGCGGAGGAGCTGGGACGGACCGAAGCCGACGTGGCGGCGGAATTCGAGGCCAGCTGGTGGGAGTCGATGGAGGCGCTCGGCGATCTGCGGCCGCACGACATCCCGCACGCCACCGAGTACATCGAGCGGATGGTGGCACTGGTGAACGAGCTCGAGGCCAACGACGTGGCCTACGAGACGGCCGACGGCGTCTATCTCGAGGTGGCCAAGGTGCCGAGCTACGGGCTGCTGGCCCTGCAGCCGCTCGACTCCCTGCAGTCGGGGGCCCGGGTCGAGGCCAACGAGGACAAGCGTTCGCCGCTGGATTTCGCGCTCTGGAAGAAGGCCAAGGCGGGCGAGCCGAGCTGGCCCTCGCCCTGGGGTGACGGCCGACCCGGGTGGCACACCGAATGCGTGGTCATGTCACTCGACCTCCTCGGCGAGGGCTTCGACCTGCACGGCGGGGGGCAGGATCTCAGGTTCCCGCACCACGAGAACGAGCGGGCCCAGGCAGTGGCCGACGGCAAGGAGTTCGCCCGCCACTGGATGCACAACGGCTGGGTCGAGGTCGAGGGCACCAAGATGTCCAAGTCACTCGGCAACTTCACGACCCTGCCCGATCTGCTGGCCCGGCACGACGCCCGGGCCTACCGGTTGCTGGTGCTGCGGGCGCACTACCGGTCGCCCATTGAGGTGACGCCCGAGACCCTGGACGACGCCGAGGGAGCGTTGGGACGACTCGACGCGCTGGCCCGGCGGTTCTCCGTTGGCGGCGTGCTCGAGCAGACGCCCGACGGCTTCGTGGTCGACGGGGTGCCGCCGGCGGTCGACCTCGACCCGGAGGCGCTGGCCTCGTTCCGGGCCCACATGGACGACGACCTCGACACCGCGGGTGGGCTGGCCGGCATCTTCGAGCTGGTCAGCGCGGCGCACTCGGCGGCCGACGCCGGCCAGCAGGAGCGGGCGGAGGTCCTGGCCCGCACAGCGGCCGTCCTGGTGGCGGCGCTCGGCGTGTCCCTCCGGGGAGAGTCCGGCGAGGTCGACGAGGCGTCCGCCCAATTGGTGGCGCAACGCGACGAGGCCCGGCTGGCCAAGGACTACGCCCGGGCCGACGCCTTGCGCGACGAGCTGGTCGCCCTCGGGTGGACGGTCGAGGACACGCCGGCGGGGACGGCCATCCACCGGTGAGGCGCCACCCAGCTCGCGCCTGAGCCGGGGCGGCCAGGCGATAGGCCCGGGGCTCACCTGGCGCCGACGGCGCGCCGATAGCTGGTTGTGCGCTCCTCGCGGATCTCCGGGCGGACCGACGACGGCTGGGTGGACAGGTGAGGCGAGACGGAGCTGCGTCGACGGCGACGTTCGTCCCTTGGACGCTCCGGGTCGCGGCTGATCGTCGTGGCCACACTCACTGCGGTCGCTGACGGGGTCGGGTCGACCGTCGAGCATGGCGGGGCGGCCGCCGGCGATCGGCTTCGGGCCGGTCACGGGGTTCGGGGGCTATCGGGTCGAGGAGTCGGCGGATCAGATCAGCGTGGAGTGGCGGGTTCCGTCGGTGGTCGACACCTCCCCCGTCGGTGACTCCGCGACATGGATCGGTCTGCAGAGCGGGATGCCGGGCGGGCCTTTCATCCAGCTCGGGACGTACTCCGGCAGAGCCCAGGCTCGACGACGTCGTCGTCGGGTTCGGGGTCGTCTCCGTCCTACGGCGTCTTTTGGAGCGACACCGCCCTGAAATACGAGGCGATGACGCCGGTCGCGGCTCTCTCGGCCAGGCGATCTCGTCGCGTTGCGACATGACCCGGGGCGCTCGGGGCTGGAAGCTAAACGTGCACGACGTGACCGTCGGCTGGAGCCGCTCCATCGAGGTCGACTACGGAGGCTCCGACCGCTTCTCGCAGGCGGAGTGGGTCCAGGAGGATCCGGCCAGCGGTGAGGCGACGACCACCGATGTGCCCTATCCGCTCACGTCCACCGTGGCCTTCGAGGACTTGGAGGTCGATCATCGCCCGCCGCATCTCAGCTACTCCCGCGCACTGGTGCTCTCGACCACGAGTCACGTGTTCCTGGTGCCTTCCCGCCCGCACGACGACGGATTCGCGCTGGTGCCGGCGACGGGCGCCGCCGTCCAGCTGCTGACAGACGTCGAGTCCTTCGAATCGGCCGTTGCCCGGGTGAACCTGGCTCACGAGGAGGACCTGGAGGACCCGACTCTGGCTCGGCTTCCAACGGCCCGGGAGATCACGCAACCGATGTCCGGACTGGCGCATCTGCTCGCCGGTCAAGACTGGCCCGGACCCGTTCGATCGGATGTCCACGCCTATGTCGCGGACCTCAGCCGGACCGTCCGCTCGGTCGATGGATGGGGCGTTTCGAGCGACAGGAGTTGGGCAACCCTGGCGACCATCCTCGACAGCCAGCTGTACCTGAGGGACCAGAACCGGCTCCGGGCGTCCGTCGGCCTGCCCCCGAACGACCACCTCTAGGAGCCCAGCCGGGGGGCAGCACCGGGTGAAAGTCCAGGTCGGGGTGGCACAACGGCGGTGACTGGACGGAAACGCGGCGGCAGGTTACTGTGTAGTAACCGAGGAGTGGTTGGGGCCCGCACGCATGGCGTCGGGGGTCGCTCCGAGGGATTTGTGTGTCGTTGCTGACGGACGCCGGCCTGACGTGAAGTTGGGCCGGTCTTCCAAGGAGGATCACCATGTCCGACTTCTCGCTCGCTCTGAACGAGGACCAATTGCAGATCCAGAAGTGGGTCCACGAGTTCGCCGAGAACGTCGTGCGGCCGGCGGGCCACGAGTGGGACGAGCGTGAGGAGACGCCCTGGCCCATCATCGAGGAGGCGGCGAAGAACGGGCTGTACTCCTTCGACTTCATCGCCCAGGCCTTCAGCGATCCGACGGGGCTGATGATGTGCCTCGTCAACGAGGAGATGAGCTGGGGTGACGCCGGGATCGCTCTGGCCATCTTCGGCTCGACGCTGGCCGTGGCGGGGATCTTCGCCAACGGGACGCCCGAGCAGATCGGCGAGTGGATCCCGCAGTGCTTCGGGACGCCCGACGACATCAAGCTGGCGGCGTTCGGTGTGTCCGAGCCCGACGCCGGCTCCGACGTCTCGTCGCTGAAGTCGCGGGCCGTCTACGACGAGGCCAAGGACGAGTGGGTGCTCAACGGCACGAAGACCTGGATCACCAACGGCGGCATCGCCAACACGCACGTGCTCGTGCTCTCGGTCGACCACACCCTCGGGAGCCGGGGCCAGGCCAGCTTCGTGGTGCCCGAGGGGACGCCCGGCATTTCGCAGGGGCAGAAGTTCAAGAAGATGGGCATCCGTGCGTCGCACACGGCCGAGGTCGATCCTGGACGACTGCCGGGTGCCGGGGCGTTGCCTGCTCGGAGGCAAGGACAAGCTCGACGAGCGCCTGGCCAGGGCCAAGGAGGGCAAGAAGACCTCGACCCAGGCCGCCATGGCGACCTTCGAGGCCTCCCGCCCGATCGTCGGGGCGCAGGCCGTCGGGATTGCCCGGGCGGCCTACGAGTACTCGCTGAACTATGCCAAGGAGCGGGTGCAGTTCGGGCGGGCCATCATTGAGAACCAGGCCATCGCCTTCAAGCTGGCCGACATGAAGATGCACACCGACGCGGCACGGCTGCTGGTGCATCGTGCGGCGAACATGGCCTCGACGGGCCAGAAGTTCGAGAACGGCGAGGGCTCGATGTCGAAGCTCTACGCCGGCGAGAACGCAGTGTGGGTGACCGAGCAGGCGATCCAGATCCTGGGCGGCTACGGCTACGTGCGGGAGAACCCCGTCGAGCAGTGGCACCGGGACTCGAAGATCTACACCATCTTCGAGGGGACGTCGGAGATTCAGCGGCTCGTGATCTCACGGGCGATCTCGGGGGTCCACATCAACTGATCCGACGGGGAAGACGGACGATCTGACGGGTCGGGTGTGCCCCCGGTCCTGGTGCAGATCGGACGCGGCGGCGGTCATTTCGGTCGCGGATCAGGCAACCCCCGCTCCATCCAAGATCAGCGTGAGAGCCCCTTCGACGCCTTGAAACCCGATCGCCTGTGCGTTATACACAGGGATTGCGGGTTTAGTCGGAGGAGGCGGGCAATGGGATCGCGAATGGCGAAAGCTCTCGTCGCCATGTGTGGGTTGCTTCTGGGGATGGTTTTCCTCCCTGCGTCGGGTGGAAGGGGACGTCCGAGATTCAGCGGTTGGTGATCTCCCGTGCGATCTCGGGGATCCACATCAACTGATCCGACGGGGAAGACGGACGACCTGAACGGCCGGGACTTGCCGCGGTCCTGGTGCAGACCGGACGCGACAGGAACTCATTTCTCGCGGATCAGGCAATCCGCTCCGTCCACGTTCAGGATGGAAACCCCTTCCGCCACCTTGAAACCCGATCGCCCGTGCGGTATACACAGGGATTGCGGCTCAGTCGGAGGAGGCGGGCAATGGGATCGCGAATGGCGAAAGCTCTTATCGGCATGTTTGGGTTGCTTCTGGGGATGGTTTTCATCCCTGCGTCGGGTGGGGCCGCCAGCCCGAGCGTGTCGTCTTGGCAGCAGGCCATTCATGCGCTCCCTCTCTCGAGCTCAGGGTGTTTCACCGCAGCCTTTCCGGTGGTGCAGTGGCGATCGGTCACATGCCAAACGGCCCCCGATGTCCCGTTCGGACCGGCGACCTCCTCGGGCACTCCCTCCACGGTCGGCAATGGAGTCGACTACTCGGCGGTCCCCTCGGGTGGCCTGCTGAGCAGTGTCACCGGGTCGTTTCCTTTCGTGAGCCCTGGGATAACCGAGAAGGGGGTCGTTCCCGTGACGGGGGATCCCAAGATGCACAACACCTTCAGCCTCCAACTCAACTCGAGCTTCTTTTCTGGGAGCCCAGCATGTTCGGGTGCAAGCAACCCGACGAAGTGCGAGGGATGGCAACAGTTCGTCGAGACGACGAGTCCATCCACGGAACGTCAGTCTGAACTGTTCATGCAGTACTGGCTCATCAACTATGGATCCACGTGCCCCGCCGGCTGGTTCACGGACAGCCCGGACTGCTACAAGAACAGCGCTACCGTTCCCACCTCCAACTTGACCGCCGCTGGTCTCGCCAGCGTTTCGCTCGAAGGCTCCGCCGCCAAAGGAGGAAACGACGTCGGCACCCTGACAACCGCAACGAACGCATACGCGGTCACCGGTTCTGACAGCGTGGTCGACCTCGCGTCGAGTTGGAGCGCGGCAGAGTTCGGTGTCTTTGGCGATGGCAATTACACCGTTGCCAAGTTCGGCGCAGGCACCACGCTGCGAATCGAGACGGCCACGAACAATGGAACGACGCTCGCTCCAACGTGCGAGGAAAAGGGATTCACCGGCGAGACGAACAACCTCAACCTGGTGAAGACTCCGAAGACGGCGGCGGGTTCGAGCCCCAGCATCGTCTCCGAGCAGAGCAACGCCTCCACGTCGAAGTCGTCGTGCGTTGCGAGTGCCGGCTGAGCCGACGCATCCACGGCGGTAGCTTCCTGACGAAACGGCCCGCAACGGGCTCACGATTCCGTCGTCCTGGGGCCGGCTCAACCCCCTGAGTCGGGAATCGCCTGGAGCGCTGCGAGCGCCCCCGAGAGCGGGAGGACAGGCTGGTCAACTCGATCGGAGAACCACTTCGACGCTGGCGAGGTTCAAGGCCTGTGCGCAACGCGTGCCTCCCGTGCACCCCTTGGGCCGGTTGGAGCGTCTGATTGCGCCATCTGGCAAGGTTGGTACGCAAGAGAATGTGACGAACATTCGACGGAAAGGACGCAGCCTCATGCCCGAAGACTCAGCAAGTGACTCTGGCTCCTCGATCGATAACCGTCGTCTTCTGCTGGTCGGGGCCGGGCCGGGTCTTGGAATGGCCGTGGCTCGTCGTTTCGCCGAGGGCGGCTATCGAGTGACCTTGGTGGCTCGCAACACGGACGGCCTTCGCGACCTCGCTGGCAGCCTGGTTGACACCGGAGCCCAGATTGACACGATCGCAGGAGACGCCAGCGACCCTGAAGCCCTGGGAGCTCGGATGGCGCAGCTCTACAGCGAGCAGGGGGCGCCAGGGCTCATCATCTACAACGCAGTCATGGGAGCTCCCGACACGCTCCTGAGCTCGAGCGTCGAGCACCTCCAGACGGCCTATGCGGTTGACGTCATCAGCGCCATTGTCATGACACAGGTTGCCGCTCCTGCCATGCGGGCAGCCCGCTCCGGCACCATCATCGTGACCGGTGGCGGTTTCGCAGACAATCCAATCCCGGTCCTCGCGACCGTTTCGCTCGGCAAAGCAGCGCTCCGGTCCGCCGCCACCATGCTTGGAGCCGATCTGGAGTCGGATGGCGTCCGCGTCGCGACCTTGACGATCCTTGGGCAGATCGTTGCGGGTACCGCCTTCGATCCCGAGAACATCGCAAAGCGCTATTGGGAGGTCGTCCATTCCGACGGTCCTTGGCAGGCGGAGTTTCGGTTTACCGGCGAATAGGGCTGTGGCGGCTGA
>CAWIYY010000018.1:0-36610 GCA_963840435.1 uncultured Acidimicrobiaceae bacterium
CTGGAGGATCAGTTGGAGCTCGCCGCGGAGGCGGAGGCGACCGGGCAGGTGCAGGTTGGCCTCTCCGTCGAGCGAGGCGCAGAGGCGGGCGAAGGGTTCCTGCCACCAGTCGTCGCCGAAGTCGTCGAGCCCGGAGGTCGCCCGGGCGGCGGCCGTCAGGACCTCGGGCTCGAGCGAGATGACCGAGCGCCCGTCGTCACCGAGGCCGCGCCCGAGGGCGACCATCTTCTGCATCCATGGGCTGCGGGGCGGCGGGGTCCAGGGCACGAGCGGTCACGGTACCCGCAGCGAGGGAGAATGGCGGGATGCCCACCGTGCCGACCCCCGACCACCTCAGCGTGGACGAGCTGGTCGACCTGCTGGCCACGCTGGGTCCGGCCCGCCAGCTCAGCCCGGCGGTGCCGGTCAGCCAGCTCGACCACGCGCTGCAGACGGCGGCGCTGCTCGAGCGCGCGCATCCCGACGACGTGGAGCTGGCGCTGGCCGGCCTGGTGCACGACATCGGCCACCTCCTGCCGGGCGGCACCGACGAGGCGCACGCCGGCGCCGGAGCCGACGCGGTGCGCGCCTCGCTGGGGGAGCGAGTGGCCGGGATCGTGGGTCTGCACGTGGAGGCGAAGCGGTATCTCGTCGGGATCGAGGGCGGGTACGACGGCGAGCTGAGTGCGGACTCGGTCCTCTCGCTCCGCCGGCAGGGTGGGTCGCTCGAGGCGGCCGAGGCGGAGGCGTTCGTCCGACTTCCCCTGGCCGGCGACGCGGTGACGCTGCGGCGGGCCGACGACCACGGGAAGGCCGAGGGCCTGGTGGTGCGCCCGCTCGAGTCCTGGGTCCCGCAGCTGCGCGCCCTCTCGGACCGGGTCCTCTCGCTGGGCCCGCCCCCCAGCCACCCTTGATTGCTCCTGTCGGGTAACTCCGGGCGCGGGAGCCCGGGGTGCACCCTGCGGGGGTGGGGCAGCACTGGGCGGGAGGAACGGTGGATCGTTCCGAGACGCCGGGCACGGGCCGGTCGACGACGTGCGGGCGGCGGGTGGGGCCTCCGGGGGCGCTGAGCAGGTTTTTCAGCCGCCGGGCAGGGCGCTGGCTGGCCTCGCCCCCTTCGCTGCCCCGGAGGGAGCAGCCGTAGGGAAGCACCCGAACGCACGTTCTGCTCCCGGTGCTCAAGGGGAGGGTTCACCGGGTGAAGAGGACCATTCGGTCGATGTGGCCGCGCCTGCGGCAGCGCCAGTACACGCCGGCCATGCTGCGGATCGGCCTGGGCTGTGCGTTGCTCTCGGCCGTCGGTCTGGTCGAGCTGGGGACGACCTCGGGCGCCGACTCGTCCTTCGTGTCCGGGAACGCGGCAGGCCCAGGCGCAGGCGATGTCGCTCGCCCCCACCACGGGTGGCCTGAGCTATGCCATCACGCTGGCCACCTCCATCTCGGACTACCAGGACGTGGAGGCCCAGTCGCTCTCGCAAACGATCGACCTCGGAACCATCGGGACGGCGCTCGAGTCGGACGGCTGTAACAACTCCCCACCGACGCTGCCCCAGAGCGACGTGCCCCCGCCGGAGCAGGCAGAGTCGACCAACGGCAACCAGGACCTGACCGACAGCATCACGCCGCAATCGACGGACACCGGTCTCGGCGTGGGCAACGAGACTGCGATCGCCACGACGCAGCCGTCATCGGATTCGACGACCACCGCGGCCACGACCAGCGCGCCGGGCAACGTCATCGACGTCGGCGACATGACGACGAGCACGCATGCCTCGGTCGACAACGGCAACACGCGGACGGCCTGGGCCACGGCCGATATCGGCCAGCTGTCGCTGGCCAACGGCCTGGTCGTCCTGGGCGGCCTGCACTGGGACGCCGAGGAGCAGTCCGGTGGGGCCACGCAGACGACCGGGACGTTCTCCATCGGTTCGCTCACGGTGGCCGGCGTGCCAGTCGATCTCTCGGCGGCCGACGTGTCACCCCAATCGGAACTCGATGTCATCAACACCGCGTTGTCGTCCATCGGCTTCACCATCGTCTGGCCCGTCCAGTCGACCTTGCCCGACGGCACCGTGGTGATCTCGCCGCTGGAGGTCGGCATCGACGACAACGCTCTCGGTCAGGAGCTGATCGGGGCCAACCTGGGCTCGGTGCAGGCCGAGCGAGAGGCCGTCGTCAATGCGCTGCTGAACGCGGACTGCAACCTGGCCACCGAGGTCACGGTGGGCGACATCGGCACGGGCGTGGCCGCCGGCGGCGGCAACATGAACATCCTCCTGGGTGGAGCCACCGCGTTGACCAACGACCAGGCGGGCTCGTCGCCCTTCGGTCCAGCCGGCGCGCCCGCCGCTTCGGTCCCGTCGCTGGGGGCCAGCGGGAACAGCGGCAGCGGGGTGGCGGCGGCCGGACTGACCGCCGGCAACTCGGGGGCAGGGTTCACCCCCTCGGACTCGTCTCTGTCCGCGTCGCTGCCCGCCGGGTCGACCTCGTCCGGCTCGACGCCCTCGAGCGGCACCGGGCCGAGCGCGCAGGCCCTCGGGCCGCTGCACAAGACGGCCGACTGTTTCAGCCTCGGGCCGTCCGGCGGCGGCTGTTACACGGGGAACGTCGCCGTTCCCATCGGGTTGGGAGTCATCGCCCTGTTGAGCGGGCTCTTCACGTGGGACTACGTGCGGCAGCGCCGACGTGGCCCGCTGCACGCAGTCACGGAGGTCACGCAATGAACGAGCAGGCGACCGGGAGCAACCTGCGGCTGAGCGCCGTGAAGTCGAACAGCAGACTCCTCAAGGGGTACGGCCCTCTGGCCGCCCTGCTGGTGGCCTTCGTGCTGATGGCCATGCTGGTGCCGACCAAGGCCCCGCAGGAGGAGATCGTCCACGAGACGCAGGCGGCCAGCACATCCGGCGCCGGGAGCGCGGCGAGCGGGGCGAGCGCGACCGGCGCCGGGACCGACGCTGGCGCAGCCGGGGGAGCAGCGGCTGGGCCGTCCGGCGCTGCAGCTGGTGGTGCGGCAGGCGGGTCGTCGACGGCGGCCGCGAAGACGACGGCGGCGGCCGGTGCGGCCACCGGCAAGACGGGCTCGTGCCCGGGCCAGGCCGAGCAGGTGGCCGGCGACCCGTACTCGCCCCCCTGCATCGCCTTCTCGGGCAGCAACGGCGGGGCCAGCTCGGCCGGCGTCACACCGTCGGCGATCAACGTGTCGTACCGGATCACGTCGGACTCCGAGAGCTTCCAGCAGACGCTGGCCTCGCTGGGCGGAGCCGACATCACCGACACCACGGCCGACATCGAGCGCACGGTGCAGGCGCTGGCCACCTACTTCGACAACCACTTCCAGTTCTACGGGCGCAAGCTCAACATCGAGTTCTTCAACGGACAGGGCTCCATCACCAACGAGCTACTCGGGAGCGGTCAACAGCAGGCCGACGCCGACGCGGTGACTTCGGCCCAGCAATTGCACGCCTTCGCCGAGCTGAACGGCGTGACCGAGCCCTACGACGTGGC
The DNA here is from genome assembly GCA_963840435.1 of uncultured Acidimicrobiaceae bacterium. GTDB lineage: Bacteria > Actinomycetota > Acidimicrobiia > Acidimicrobiales > RAAP-2 > Bog-473. The sequence goes on from CAWIYY010000018.1 coordinate 3,484, forward strand.
GCTGGCCCAGCAGAAGGTGATCTCCTTCGGGGCGCCCTATCTCTCGGCCTCGTTCATGGGCCAGTACGCGCCGTACATGTGGAGCCTCGACACCGAGTCCAACGACGTCGTCGAGGCCACCAGCGAGCTCTACCTCAAGTCGCTGGCCGGGGGGAACGCCCAGTGGGCGGGCGGCAGCTTGCAGAACCAGCCGCGCAAGGTGGCGATCATCGCCCCGAGCGACCCCTGGTACCAGAGCGCGGCGCAGTCGGCCGTGCAGGAGGCGCAGGCGGCCGGGCACCCGATCGCCGACAACATCTCGTACCAGCTCAATCTGTCGACCCTGTCGAGTCAGGCTTCGAACGTCATCAGCCAGTTGCAGAACGACGGCATCACCACAGTGTTCTGCGGTTGCGACCCGGTCTTCCCCGTGTACCTGACGTCGCGGGCGGCCGAGCAGGGCTACACCCCTGAATGGGTGGTGGCCGGCGTGGCCCTGACCGACCAGGACATCGTGGGCCAGCTCTTCGACCAGTCGGAGTGGTCACACGCCTTCGGCGTGAGCTTCGACGGGGCCACGGTGCCCAAGGACGACACGTTCGGCTACGCCGCCTACAAGTCGATCGACCCGAGCAGCGAGCCGGCCAATGCGGTGGACCTGATCTACGCCCAGATGTACGAGATGGCAATCGGGATCCAGATGGCCGGGCCCGACCTCACGCCGCAGTCGTTCCAGAACGGGATGCGGGCCTACCCGGGCAGCCAAGCGGGCGCTTCCAACGCGCTCTACGGCACGTGGGACTTCCCGAGCGGGCACTACACGCCGCAGATGGACTGGTCGTTCATCTACTGGGACCCGACCAAGACCTCGGCCTACGACGACAAGGTCGGGGCGTACGTCTTCTCGACGACCCGCACGAAGATCGGCTCCTATGCCGGAGGGCCATTGCCGCTGCCCTCTTCGTTCCCGATCACGCCGCCTTCGGGTTCCTAGGCGGCGCCGTGTCCATCGACGTACCGCCACGCCTGAGCAACGCCTGGGCCCACACGCCGGCGCGGTTGCGCGCCGTCGTCATCTCCGTGGCGGTGGCCCTGGTCGTCCTGTTCGCCGTGCCCGCGTTGTGGCCGCACGACGCCCCCCGCGGACAGATCCTGCTCGGGGCCGAGCTGGGCGCAGTCAATGGGCTGCTCGCGCTCGGCCTGGTGCTGACCTACCGCGCCTCGCGCGTCATCAACTTCTCCTACGGGGCCATGGGGGCGTTGGCGGCCACGGTGGCGGTGGAGCTCAACCTGGCGCATCACGTGAACTGGTTCGTCTGCCTCTTCCTGGCCCTGGTGGTCGGGGCCGCACTGGGTCTGTTCGTCGACTTCATCATCCGCTGGCGCTTCTTCAACGCGCCGCGCCTGATCGTCATGGTGGTGACCATCGGCCTGGCCCAGCTCTTCGGGGGCATCCAGATCCTGGTGCCGGGGTGGTTCAGCGGGCCGTCGATCGTGGGCACGGTGACCACGCCGCTCAGCTCGCACCACGTGCTGCTCTTCCCCGTCCTCTTCAACGGCAACGACCTCCTGATCGCCATCGTCGTGCCGGTGGTCCTCGTCGCGCTCGGCTGGTTCCTGCTGCGCACCGACGCCGGCATCGCCGTCCGGTCGGTGGCCGACAACTCGGACCGGGCCCGACTGCTCGGCGTTCCGGTCAAGCGGCTGTCGACCCTGGTATGGATCATCGCCGGGGTGATCGCCGCGCTCACGACGACACTGAGCGCGCCGTCCCAAGGGGTCACGATCGCGGCCGGGGCCGGTCCGGCGCTCATCCTGCCGGCACTGGCCGCCGCCATCATCGCCAGCATGGAGAACCTCCCGCTGGCCTTCGGGGCGGGTGTGGCGCTCGGGGTGACGAGCGGGCTGGTGCAGTTCAACCTTCCCCAGTACGGCAGCGCCACCGGGGACGTGGTGAACCTGGTGGCCATTCTGGCCGGCCTCCTCTTCCTCCAGAAGAAGCGCAGCCGGGCCGACGACGCCGAGGAGACGTTCTCTTCCACCGGGATCCTCAAGCCCATTCCGGACGCGTTGCGCAGGTTGCCCGAGGTGAAGGTGGGTCGCACCGCGGTCCTGGCCATCGTCGCCGTGGTGGTGCTCGTGGTCCCACTGGTGGCCAGCCCGGGCATCACTTTGGAGTACACCGGTGCCCTCATCTACGGCGTGATCGCGCTTTCGCTGGTCGTGCTGACCGGCTGGTCCGGGAACGTGAGCCTCGGGCAGTTCGCCTTCGCCGGAGTGGGCGGCGTGGTGGCGGGGGACCTCATTGAGAAGGCCAACGTCGACCTGTTCTTCTGCCTCATGGCGGCGGGCCTGGCGGGCGCCCTGCTGGCCGTCATCGTGGGCATCCCCGCCTTGCGCATCCGGGGGGCCTACCTGGCCGCCGTGACCCTCGCGCTCGGGGTGGCCATCGACTCCTTCTTCCTGAACCCGACCTACTTCCCGAACATCATCCCCCAGTCGTTCCTGCGGCCGGTGCTCTGGCAGCGCTTCGACCTGTCCTCGAACAAGTCTTTCTACTTCGTGTGCCTGGGTTTCCTCGTCCTCACGATCGTGTTCATTCAAGGGCTGCGCAAGGCCCGGACGGGGCGGGTGCTCCTGGCCACCCGCGACAACGAGAAGGCGGCCGCGGCCATGTCGGTGCCGCCGGTGCGCACCAAGCTGGCCAGCTTCGTCCTGGCCGGCGTGATCGCCGGGGTGGCCGGCGGCCTCTACGCCGTGTTGCTGGGGGCGGTCGGCTTCAACACCTTCGACCCGTCCTACGGTCTGGTCGTCTTCTCCATGGCGGTGATCGGCGGGCTGAGCTCCATCAGTGGAGTGCTCATGGGCGTGGCCCTCATCGAGGTTCTCAGCTACACGTTCCCCAAGTACCAGCTCGTGCTGACCGGCATCGGGCTTCTGCTCATTCTGCTGTTCCTGCCCGGTGGGTTGGCCGACGGCGTCCAGCGCATCCGCGACCGGCTGCTGCGCATGGTGGCCCTCCGCCGCGACATCCTCGTGCCCAGTCTGGTGGCGGACAAGCGGGTGGAGCTGGTCGACGCGGCACCCGAGGAGAGCGCCCTGTTGGAGGGAGCGCTGAGCGAGGGGGACGGCGAGGGCGAGGGCGAGGACGCCGTGCCCTGGCAGCCCGAGCTGGCGCCTTCCCCGCTGGCCCGAGACGAGGACACGTCCCCGGTCCCGCTGCCCACGCTGGGCAACGGAGTCGGCAACGGGCACGGCGGATTCGTGGACGATCTCATTCCCGACCCGCCACCGGTGCTGTCGTGTCAGAAGGTCGAGGTGTCCTACGGACCGGTGCAGATCCTCTTCGGCGTGGACCTCGAGGTGCACGAGGGCGAGATCGTGGCCCTGCTCGGCACCAACGGTGCCGGGAAGTCCACGCTGCTCAAGGGGGCCAGCGGTCTGGTCAAGGTGGGCTCTGGTGCTGTCCGGTTGGGTGGCCGGCCGATCGGGGGAGAGCCGGCCGAGGCCATCGCTCGGCTCGGCCTGTCCCTCATGCCGGGCGGACGGGGCATCTTCCCCACGCTGACGGTGGACGAGAATCTGCGCCTGGGCACGTGGATGATCCGCAAGGACCATGATGCTGTGGTCGAGGCCAAGGCGCGGGTGCTCGATCTCTTCCCGATTCTGCGGCAGCGGGCCCACCAGCAGGCGGGCAACCTCTCGGGTGGCGAGCAGCAAATGTTGTCGCTCGGCATGGCCCTCATGGTGACCCCGAAGGTCCTCATGATCGACGAGCTCTCACTCGGCCTGGCTCCGACGGTGGTGGCCCAGCTGCTCCAAGTCGTCAAGCTCCTGCACGCACAGGGAACCACCATCGTGGTCGTCGAGCAATCGGTGAACGTGGCGCTCGAGTTGGCCGAGCGGGCAGTCTTCCTGGAGAAGGGCGAGGTGCGCTTCAGTGGGCGCACCGTTGATCTCCTCGACCGGCCGGATATCCTGCGTTCGGTCTTCATCGCGGGAGCAGGCTCGGTCGAGGGAACGGTGGTCACGCCCGACGCCGGCCCCTCGGACATCCACGATCGCCCGGTGGCGTCGTCCGCGCTCATCGTGGCCGACAACCGGCGCCGGGTGCCGCCGTCCGCCGAGGCGCCGGCCATCTTGGAGTGCAACGGCGTGCGCAAGACCTTCGGGGGTATCACGGCGATCGAAGACATCAGTCTGACGTTGCGCGACGGCGAGATCCTCGGGCTCATCGGCCACAACGGGGCTGGGAAGACGACGTTCTTCGACTGCGTGTCGGGCTTCTTGGCCACCGATGGCGGCCGCATCCGGCTGGGCGGAGCTGACATCGACGCTTGGCCGGGACACCTGCGTGCGGCGGCCGGTCTCGGGCGGACGTTCCAGGAGGCCCGGCTGTTCCCCTCGCTCACCGTGGCCGAGACGATCGAGGTGGCGCAGGAACGTCACCTGAAGTCTCGGGACATGGTGGCGGCGGGCCTGCGCCTGCCGGCGTCGCTCGACTCGGAGGCCAACGCGGCCCAGCGGGCCGAGGAGCTGATCGAGATGATGGGCCTCGACGCCTTCCGGGAGAAGCTGGTGGGGGAGCTGTCGACCGGGACCCGGCGGATCGTCGAGTTGGCCTGCGTGCTGGCCCAGGAGCCGGGGGTCCTGCTGCTCGACGAGCCATCGGGCGGGGTGGCCCAGCGCGAGACGGAGGCCATGGGGCCACTCCTGGTGCGGGTGCAACAGCACACCGGCTGCTCCATCCTGGTGGTGGAGCACGACATGCCCTTGCTGACCGCAATCTGTGACCGCATGATCGCCCTGGAGCTTGGTTCGGTCATTGCCGAGGGGACGCCGGCCGAGGTGCTGGAGCACCCCGCGGTGATCGAGTCGTATCTGGGTACGGACGAGGCGACGATCAACCGGTCGGGTGTGAAGGTCTGAGCAATACAGCCCGGCGAAAGACGCCGGGTGGTCGGTCGGCTCTCAGCTCCAGCCCAGCTTTGACGTCTTCGTGCGGGGTCTGGCGCGATCGCCGCGCGGCGGTGTGCGAGGTTGGTCGCTCGTTCTCGGTCGAGGAACGAGATGCTCCAGCCCCCTCTCTCTTCATGGGCGCACGATCGTGGGGCGCCGGGATCGGTGATGCCTGACGATCATCCATCGGCGTGACGAATGGGCCCGCTCGTGTCGAAGACGACGGCGGACCAAGCGACCTTCAGCGGTTGGCGTGCGACCCTGATCAGGAACCGACGCCGTTGTGTCACCGTGATCGATTGGTCGACCGGTCACGGGAGTCCTCGCTCCGCGCGCCGCGTTGCACTTGGGTTCACGAGTTACCTCGTTTCCGGAAACAGTTGATCGACTGCTACCCCCATGCAAAAGTGCGTGTTGAATTCCGAACGGGGCGCGATCGGGGGGTCAGCTATGGCGAGGTCGGAACGCAGCAGCCTTGGTTTGGGTTGGGGTGTCACAAGCCTGGTTCTGTCTTTGGGTCTGGTCGCCGGAGGCATCGTGGCTTTTGTCCTCAACGTGCCCAGCCACGTCTATCCCGTCTTGCTGCAATGGGCCGGGTCTGCGAGCGCCGCAAAAGAGGTCGTGCATGGACATGCGGGCGTGTATCGGACCGGTCTCTATTGGGACTTCGCTCTCATCGCTGGGTACACGGCCGGACTCTTATTGGCGTGCTACTTAGGGCGAAAGGTCTTCTGGACAGCCGGGCTCCTGCGGTGGGCGCTCGTGGGGTACTTCGCCGCAGTTGTGGCTGCCATGTCGAACGTCGTTCAGGACGTGCTGCTCATTGTCGCTCTCGGCTCGAGGCCGCTCTCGGGTGATTGGATTTTCCGGGTCGCTTCGGCGGCCTCCTTCATCAAGTTCACGTCCCTCTTGGTGGTCGTGCCGATTGGCCTTCTCGCGCTGGCGAACGCTTTCTCGCGGCTGGTCACGCATCGTGGCTTCATGAAGCGGTGGGCCGATGCGCAGAAGGTCTTCCCGCAAACAGCAGAGAGTCCCTGGATCATCCCGCCGCCACCGATCGAGTCGGCCGCCGCCAACGAATCCGCATCTGAGAACTGGGGCTTGGGGCGCAAGATAAGACTGGATACCTCTATCGGGCGGGGGTGGTGGAGCAGGGACGATCGGAGCATGGCGCCCGTGCACTTCACCCAGGACAGCCAGTCACCGGGTGTCCGGGGGAAACAGACGGCGATCTGCCTCTCGGGTGGCGGTATCCGGTCAGCCTCTGTCGCGCTGGGGGCCTTGCAGTCCATGCGAACCGAATTGGGAGGTCTCGATGGCATCGATCGCATCGTCTCGGTTTCGGGCGGTGGCTATACGAACGGTGGAATCCAGCTCGCGCTCACGAGCAAGAGGGACGAAAAGTCTGGACGTGTCGACGACTCTGGGCGTACGGAAGCCCAGCCCAACGATGTCTTTTCGCCCGGCTCGGTCGAGGAGGACCACCTCCGTCGCCACAGTAGCTATCTCTCCGACGGGCTCGGTCAGTGGCTGGTGGCCCTCGGCGTCCTGTTTCGCAATCTCCTTGCCTCGTTTCTGATTATCGGGCTCTCCATTGCCACAGTTGGGTTGGCGATCGGGTTCTTCTACCGAAATGTTCCAATCGTCGATGGCGGATTGCAGACTCTCCGGACTCGACTGCTCGCCGGCGCGGGTACCAATGCGCCGGGCTACCCCTCCGTACCGTGGGGCGTGACGCTCGGCATTGCCGCGATGTTCGTCCTTGTGCTGCTCGTCTATGTGGCCGAGCTGCTTTGGTGGTCTTTCAGGGGATCTCGTCCGGCGGTGATGGCACGCGTGACGGCGGGTGTTGCCATCGCCGCACTACTGCTCGTCGTCGTCGGAGTCGCGGTTCCTGCAGTGGTGTGGTTGAGCTCAGTGCTCACTTGGCATCTCGGGATCTCTTCGAAGCCGATGGTGGCCGTGACCAGCGTGTCCGCCGCGCTGTCGTATGGCGCCGTGTTGGCCGCGACGCTCTGGCGCAAGAAGCAAGTTGTCTCCACGGCGCTCACTGACGTGAAAAAGGGCGAGAAGGCGGTCAGCGGCGTCCTCCCGAACAGCATGGTCCAGAGGATTCTCATCTGGATCGCACTCTTGGCCCTTTTCGTTGTGGGCATCGTCATTGCGAGTTGGGTCGCCACGAGCGGATTGGACAAGTCCTGGTGGGCCTTTCTGGTGGTCGGGCCTCTGTTGTTTCTGGCGATCTTTCTCGACCAGACCTCGATGAGCCTTCACCCCTTCTATCGGCGCCGCCTGGCCAGTGCGTTCGCGGTTCGGCGCCAGAATTTCGGTGCGAATGGGCAACCGAACGGGGCAAAGATTGCGGAGGCCGTCCCTTATTCCTATGACGAGGCCACCAGTCTCAGCAGGTACGGCAGCCAACGAGACCCGTGGCCTGGCGTGACATTTGCCGCCTCCGCCAATCTGACCGGACAGGCGCGCACCCCGCCAGGACGCCGAGCGGTCTCCTACGCTCTCCGCTCTGACTATGTGGGTGGACCCCAGGTGGGTTGGGTCAGGACGGACGTCCTCGAGAGCCTCGTCAGCAACGTCGTCGGCAAAGACCTGACGGTGGAGGCGGCCACTGCCATCTCCGGTGCCGCCATCGCGTCGGCCATGGGCGCCCAAACCCGCGACTATGAGGTATTCCTGGCCCTGACGAACGTGCGGCTTGGCGCATGGCTGCCGAACCCACGCTTTCTCGCCCTGAAGTGCGCCCATTGGGCCGACTGGACCGTTCCCGGCCTGCCGAGAATCAGAGGCCTTTCGTATTTTGCCAGGGAGATTCTCGGGATCCATTCTGATCACAGCCGCCTCCTCTTGTGTACCGACGGCGGGCACTACGACAACCTCGGTCTCGTCGAGACGCTGCGGCACCGCTACCAGTACATCTATTGCTTCGACGCCTCCGGCGCGACGCAGCCGATGGCCGACACCTTGGCGGGCGCGCTGATGCTCGCGCGTGAGGAGCTCGGCGTGGAGATCGTTCTCGACGATCCAGAGGCGCTGAGCGCCGGCAGCGGGACCGCGTTTGATCCTGCACAACCATTCTCGAAGCTCAACTCGCGGCTCTCGAAATCTGCGGTTATCAGCGGGACGATCACCTACCCGGCAATAGGTGAGCAGGGCGAAATGACGGGCCGGCTGATCTTCGCTCAGACGGACCTGACCCATGCGCTGCCCTACGACCTTCTCGAGTACACCCAGGACGATCCTGGGTTTCCCAATGACGGGACGGCCGATCAGTGGTTCGACTGCAACCGCTTCGATGCATACAAGACCCTGGGCGCATACCTCGGTTCGCAGGCTGCACAGACGATGAGGGATCTCAACGGCTCGAATCCAATTCCGCCCGGGGCATCGGGAGCAGGGGACGGCGGGTCGGCTGGCACTGCTCCTTCTGGAGCCAATGGTGGCGGTGGCAATGGCGGAGCGCCACCGGCGGCTGACGAGACGGGTGCAAATGAGGCGCCGAGCCGCCCACCCGGGGTAGCGGGGACTGCGGATCCCGGCGCCGCCTCAGCATGGACGGAAATGCGCCACGAAGCGATAGCAACCGAACGTCGGTCCGATGTGCAGGCCGAAAGCCCAATCAGTGGAGGGGCCGCGGCGTCCGTTCCAGAGGCTCGGCCCCGGGCGGCGGACAATGGAACCAGACCGGATCAACCCCCAAATGGTCTCTGGTCGTTGATCGAGGGCAACACCCGCTGGCTTATCCCGTTGATTGTGGGGGTGGCGACCGTCTTCCTTGCTGCCCTGGCTGTCATCCTCATTTTTCTCCCAGGGTGGGTAGGGAGCGCAGAGAGTACGTGGTACCCGGCGGAAGCAGTGGCAATCGGCGTCGCGGCAATATTGATAGCGGTTGCAGCAGCGTGTTTTACGCTTCCAACGTTCATCGTCTGGCGCCAACAGCTGAACGGTACAAAGCCGGACGTGAGTTTGGTCTATGTCAAGGACAAGAGAGAACTCCCGATCAACGAGAAGGGCGGTCTGGGCCCTACGCAGATCCAGGCAGGACCTGTCCGATTCCGTGTCGCACTCGTTGGCGGCAGGCAGCCGCTCGCTGACGGACAGATCAACGTGTTCATCGCGGAACCGGAGCCGACGGTCGCAATGATCAATCCGGAAACGGACGTACTCTGGGTCGACGCAGGTGCCGGTCGCTCTCTGCTGCCTGGCGTCTCCTTCGCGTCGTCCGACGGCGACATCAGTGGGTACCTGCTCCAGACTCCAGCACCACCAACCGGCGAAGGCCTCCGGTCGCTCTATGACTTCACCTTGAATGTTCGCCCAGATTTGAGCCGGACGACCCTGGTGATCACCGTGACTGGGACGAACGTTCCCGTTGTGCCGACTCGGACCTACGCGTTGGAGTTCAAGTAGTGGGCGAGTCGCTCGGCATTGCGGGCGTAACTTGAGCGAGCCGCAACAAACCGCTGACTACTACCACCGTCCTGTTGGCCGTTGGATCGCTTCCTGGTAGACCTGATCACCATGAGCGCTGATCGAATGCTTGATCTGGTGGGCGTCGCAGGCGGGCCGTTGGCCGACGCTAAGCTGTGGCAGCTCGAGGTGATCGAGTCCGAACCACTCTCACCCAACCTGCAGAGAGTGCTCCTGACCGCTTCTGACCTCGACGGTTTTCGTTACGTGGCAGGCCAGGACCTGATGCTGAGAGTGCCACAAGCGCAGGAGAGAGTGGTGAATCGCCGCTATACGATCCGCTCCTTCGACGTCGCACGTTCGGCCGTGACTCTGGATGTCTCTCTCCACGGCCTCGGGCCCGGGACCGATTGGGTGCGCGCGGCCAGAGTCGGCGACCGGATCGACGCAATTGGTCCACGCGGGAAGATCACTTTGCGCGTGGATGCTGACTGGCATCTGTTTGTCGTGGATGAGACGGGGATGCCCGGTGCGCTGGCGATGATGGAGGCCGCCCCATCCACCTTCACGGCGATGGCACTCCTCGAGGTAGACACTCCTGCCGACGAACAAGGACTCGAAATCAGCCAGGGTCAGCGAGCGGATCTGCATTGGCTGCACCGTTCGGGTCTGTCCGCACCTGGTGATACGTCGCTGTTCGTGGAGGCGCTGACCGATTTCGCTCTGCCGGTCGGTCGTGGACATGCCTACATTGCGGGGGAGGCGCGTGCGGTACGGACTCTTCAGCGGCACCTCGCGGACCGGGGATTCGAGAACGATCAGATCTCTGCGAAGGCATATTGGCGACGTGGCCTTCCCAACGCTGAGCATGGAGAGCCGACTCGCGAGGCGTGAGGCGGATAAATCAGGTCTGAGGAGTCCCCTCAAGTTCTTCCGCCGCCAGCTCGGCTGCGTGACCACCGATGGCCGGCCATTTGCACGCGCGAGCCGAAATTCTCTCCGAGTGACCGATGAGATTCTTCTGCGCGACCGGGGCTGATCACTCGTGCGTGTGCGCACGGCGCGGCATGCACCATGGCGGTGCTCCCTCGCCGGCGTGAAGCGAGAGCCGAGCGAAGTACCCGTTGCAGGCACTATCCCCAGATTTAATTGTTCCTAAAGATCCACGTCAGGGCGGTCAACCCGGATGACAGTTCCGTGCATTGCCCCGCGAAACCGGGTAAGTCATTAGGCAGACGCAACTCGGTGGCGCGGTGCAATCCCGTGTCGCTGTGACACTGATGGCGTCCGAAACCCCCGCACGGAGATCAGCCGTGTGACACGAAAGCTCGCTCCGACGGAGCGAACCGACATGAGTCCGGAGGTCTCGAATGACGAAGAGAAAATTGCCCGGCGAGAAGAGATGGCTGAGGCGGGAATCGACGGGTGGCCGCATGGGCTCGTTGAGTGTGGCGGCCGCAGCACTTGCACTGGGTGCTGGCCTGCTGGCGATCGGCGGATCACAGCTCGCCTCGGCGGCGGGCTACACGACGGGTACTGCGCAAAGCGTCAGCGGCACCCAGAATCTGAACGGGGTGGCTTGCTACACGTCGGCCGCGTGCGTCGCCGTGGGCGACAACGGAGCGACCTCGGGTGAGGTCGTGCCCATCTCGAATGGAACGCCGGCGGCGGCCCAGTCCGTCGGCAGCGCCGGCACGACCTTCAACGACGTCGCCTGTATCAATCAGTCGACCTGCAACGCCGTCGGATCTGTGACGGGTGGAACGGGGACCATCGAGACGATCTCGCTCGGCTCTCCGGCCGGGAGTACACCCACCACCTTCCCCTTGAACGGAATCGGATGTGTTGGAACCAGTTGTGTCGAGGTCGGCGTGGACACGACGGCGCATCAGGGTGTCGTGGACAACGGCAACTTCCAGCACGTGACCGGCACGGGGACGCTCAACAAGGTGGCCTGTACCAGTCCGGCCTGGTGCCTGGCCGTCGGTGAGCAGGGTGGTGCCGGTACGCCAGGCGTCTTCACGGTCATCACCAACGGCACCGCCGCCGCAGCCCAGGCCGTCGCCAACGCCGGCGATCTGACCGGCGTGGCCTGCTGGGGCACCACGTCGTGTGTGGCCGTGGGGACCGACGCCGGTGGCAACAACGGCGTCGTCGTACCCATCAACAACGGACAAACGGGGAACGTCACGACCCTGACGGGCGATCCGCTCAGAGGTGTGGCCTGCCCGAGCGCCGGCTACTGCATCGGCACCGGGTCCATGACCAGCCCCAGCAGCGCGGGTTTCGTGGTCCCGATCAGCAACGGGGTGCCGGGGACGCTGCAGTCGGTCTCGGGGACAACGAACCTTGTCGGGTCGGGTTGTGCCAGCGCCGCCTTGTGTGTGGCCGTCGGCACGAACGTGGGCAGCAGCACGACCGGCGCCGTGGTCGGGCTCTCCAAGCCCCAGGGCTATTGGCTGGTCGGGTCGGACGGAGGCATCTTCAGCTTCGGGTCGGCCGTCTTCCACGGCTCCACCGGAAGCCTGGTCCTCCAGCGGCCCGTGGTGGGAATCGCGCCGACCAACGACGAGGGTGGCTACTGGCTGACCGCCCAAGACGGCGGCGTCTTCGCGTTCGGAGACTCCCAGTACATGGGGTCCCTCCCCGGTCTCGGGTTCTACCCGGCTGGTTCCGGTCGACCGCATAGCCTGAACCAGCCCGTGGTCGGCCTGGTGCCATCGATCGACGACGGTGGGTACTTCATGGTGGCCTCCGACGGCGGTGTCTTCGCCTTCGGGGATGCCCACTTCGCGGGCTCCTGCCCCGGGTTGGCCAACGGGTGTGCCGGCGCAGGTGTGGCGGTGATGCCCGACGCCAGCGGCCAGGGCTACTGGCTGGTGACCGCCACGGGCAACGTCTACGCCTTCGGTGACGCGAGCTACTTCGGCGGACCCGGCCCGCAGAGCAGCCCGATCGTGTCAGCCGTGCGCACGCCGGATGGCTTGGGCTACTGGATCCTCGACGCCAACGGGCAGGTCTTCTCCTACGGCAACGCAGCCAGCCTTGGTGGCCCCGTTGGCTCGGTGAGCAGCGCCAACCCGGCCTCGGCCATCTTTGCCGACTCGAGCGGGAACGGCTACTGGGTTGCCGCGGCGAACGGCGCGGTGTTCCAGTTCGGCGACGCCACCAACTCCGGTGGCATGAGTGGCACCAGGTTGAACGGTGCCATCATCGCCGGCACGGGCTTCTGATCGGGGTCCACGGGTCGTAAGCAGCGCGGCGGCAGTCTCCTCCTGCGGGATGCGAGCCTGCCGCCGCGCCGCGTCCGGGCGGTGACTGACGGCGCAGGATCCGGGTGCACGCCGCTCCCGGTGCGAGAATGCCGCCGTGTCCGCGCCGGTGACCGGAACCTGCGACCCGAGGTTCAGCGCCGTCGAGGAGGAGTTCGGGCGCAACTTCTCCGACCGGGGCGAGCTGGGTGCTGCGGTCTGTGTCCTGATCGGCGGGGTTCCGGTGGTCGATCTGGCCGGTGGTTTCGTCGATGCCGACCGTTCCGCGCCCTGGGGCCACGACACGCTCGTGGACTACTACTCCGCCGGCAAGCCCGTCCTGGCCGTGCTCGCCCTGCAGCTGGTCGACCGGGGGCTGATCCGCCTGGACGATCCGCTCGTCGCGGTGTGGCCCGAGTTCGGGGCCGGCGGCAAGGAATCGGCCACCCTGCGCCACGCGCTGTGCCACCGGGCGGGCGTGCCGGCCATCGTGGAGCCGCTGACCAACGAGGACCTCTGGGACTGGCCGCGGATGGCGGCGGCCCTGGCCGCCACAGAAGCCTGGTGGGCGCCCGGCACCCGCCACGCCTATCACACCAATACCTATGGCCATCTCATCGGTGAGGTGGTGCGCCGGGTGAGCGGCGCTTCGTGCCGGGGCCGCGTGCAGGGTCTGGCGGAGTCACTCGGCGCCGACATTCATGTCGGGGTCCCGCTGTCCGAGCGCCATCGCTGTGCGGAGATCGTCTTCGACTCGCCGGGCGCGCCCGCGGTCGACTTCGGCGCGCTGAGCGGCGACGTGAGGATGGAGATGCTGAGCTACTTCAATCCACCGGGGTATTCCTCCATGGGCGTCGCCAACAGCGCGGAGTGGCGCTCGGCCGAGGTGCCATCGACGAACGGGCACGGCACGGCGCACGGCCTGGCTCGCTTCTACGCTGCGTTGCTCGAACCGGGCCGGCTGCTTTCCGGCGACCTGCTGGCCGAGGCGACGCGCACGCAGTCGGAGGGCTACTGCCCGATCCTCCACGAGGAGGTCGCGTTCGGGCTCGGCTTCAAGCCGACCACGCCCCGCCGTCCCTTCGGTCCCCATGCCCACAGCTTCGGGCACTTCGGCACCGGCGGTGCGGTCGGCTTCGCCGATCCCGACGCCAACCTGGCCTTCGGCTACGTCATGAACCACGTGATCCCGCGCTGGCAGAGCACGCGCAACCGGGCCATCATCGACGCCGTGTACCGGTCGCTCGATCCGTGACCTTCGAGGAGCTGGTGGCCGAGGGCGCGGCCGTCCCGGTCGAGGGCTGGGACTTCTCCTGGTTCGCGGGCCGGGCGAACGAGGAGCGGCCGCCCTGGGGCTATGCCCGACTGATGGAGGAGCGCATGGCCGGCGTGTCCGCCGCCCTCGATATCGAGACCGGCGGTGGTGAGGTGCTGGCGGGCATCGGACAACCACCACATCTGCTGGTGGCCACCGAGTCCTGGCCGCCCAATATCGCCGTGGCCCGCTCCAGCCTCCGCCCGCTCGGCGGCCACGTGGTGGCCGTGGCCGACCAGCCCACGCTTCCGTTCGCGTCTGCGTCCTTCGACCTCGTGGTGAGCCGGCATCCCGTCGTGACCCTGTGGGAGGAGGTCGCCCGGGTGCTGCGCCCCGGGGGGACCTACCTGTCCCAGCAGATCGGCCCCGGGTCCAACCACGAGCTGACCGAATTCTTCCTCGGTCCGACACCGATCAACGAAGGCCGCCGGCCCGAAGGAGCCGCCGACGCGGCGCAGGCGGCCGGACTCGACGTGGTCCGGCTGGAGTCGTGCGCGCTGCGCGTCGAGTTCTTCGACGTGGCCGCGGTCGTGCACTTCTTGCGCAAGGTGCTCTGGACGGTGCCCGGCTTCACGGCCGAGGCCTACGACACCGAGTTGCGTCGCATGCACGCGCGGATCGAGCAGGATGGCTCGTTCGTCTCGACGGCGCAGCGCTTCCTGATTGAGGCACGCCGGTTCGCCTCGCGACGGCACGGTGACGTGACCGGATCCGTGGTCGGGCGTGCCCGCCCTTGACCGGCTCGTTGTCAGCTGGCCTGGCTCACCGTGCTCATGTTGTAGTCCGGGATGCGCAGAGGCGGCATCACCGTCCGGTTGAGGTACTCACCCAACTCGCGTCCCAGTGTCCGCACCGGCGTGCCCACCTCGGTGGCCCGCACCAGGAGGTCGACGGGGCTCTCGTTGAAGCGGAAGTTGTTGACCGCGCCGACCACCTTGCCGTTCTCCACCAGGTAGACGCCGTCGCGGGTCAGCCCGGTCATGAGCAGCGTGGCCGGGTCGACCGTACGGATGTACCACAGGCAGGTCAGCAGCAGCCCGCGCTCGGTGCGGGCAACCATGTCGTCGACCGAGCCGCCGTCGTAGCCGTCACAGTGCAGCAGCAGGTTGTCGATGTAGGGCGCCATGGGGACTCCGGACTTCGCCGCGCCGGCCCGGTGGTAGCGCAGGTGGGCGAGGACCCCGTCGTGCAGCCAGTCCGTGCGCTCCGTGGGCAACCCGTTGTCGAAGACCGAGACCTCCGAGCTCGAGGCGCCCGCCGCCACGAAGGGCATGGACTCGACGCCCGCCGCAAAGGGGTCGCTGAAGAGGGTGAAAGGTAGGGGGGTGATGGTCTCGCCCAGGCGGGTCCCGCCGCCTTCCTTGGAGAAGACGGTGCTGCCGTCCTCGGCGTCCTGCCCGCCCATGGCGTCGAAGCCGATCATGCCCATCATGTCCGCCACCCCCGAGGGGGGCAGGATCACCTCGTAGCGTCCCGCCTCGAGCGCGATCTGCCGGTTGCCCCAGTCGAGTCGGCGCCAGATCTCCTGTTCCATGGCCTCGAGCGAGGTGTCGACCGCGGGTATCCCCACCCAGGCCGACCCCGTGCCGTCGGCCGTGCGGCCGACGAGGCTCACGGCCGCCGTCGGTTGGACGTGCGAGAGGCGCAGCCCGGTGGAGCTGCCCAGGTAGAGCGTCTCGATGTCGATCTCGGCGAAGCCGGCCAGCTCGACGTCGCGGGTGCGAGCCCGCTCGAAGGCTCCCCCGAGCGACGAGAGCACCGGATCGAGCGCGCCTGCGTCGGTCTCCTCGGGTCCCTGATCGAAGGCCCGGCCGCTGCCGGCTGCCTCGTCCGGCGTGACCAGCGCGAAGGCATCCTCGGCCGGGTCGGCCGCTCTGGCGTCGGCCAGCGCCGCGACCACCATGTCGGTCACCCCGTCCACGCCGACGACGCCCGAACGGCGCGCCGTGCCGACGGCGTTGTCCGCGATGACGATGACGCTGACGGAGCGGCTGCGCTGCAGGCCGTTGGTCGTGGTGCTGTTGAGGGCGTAGCGCACGTCGGCGTGGCTCCCTTCCTCGACGAGCACGATGCAGCCGTCGGCGCCGGCGGCCGATGCCGCGGCGACGCCGCCCTCCACGACCTCCTGGGCCGGGATCACCGGCAGCCGACCCGGTGGGTCAGGGTCACCGGCCAGCTTCCTCGCGGGTGTTGAGCACATTGACGCCGCGCACCAGCACGGACGGGCACCCGTGCGAGACCGGCGCCACCTGGCCCGGCTGGCCCTTGCCGCAGTTGAAGGCACCGCCAAGCACCCAGGTGGACTCGCCGCCCACCGCCTCCATGGCGCCCCAGAAGTCGGTCGTGGTGGCCTGGTAGGCGACGTCGCGCAGCTGGCCGGCCAGGTGCCCGTTCTCGATCCGGTAGAAGCGCTGCCCGGTGAACTGGAAGTTGTACCGCTGCATATCGATGGACCAGCTCTTGTCGCCCACGATGTAGATGCCGCGCTCGATCCCGGCGATGAGGTCATCGGTGCTCGGGCCGCCCGGGCCGGCGTGGGCCAGCGACACGTTGGCCATCCGTTGAATCGGCACGTGCATCGGGGAGTCGGCGAAGGCGCACCCGTTGGAGCGCTGGTAGCCCATGGCGGCGGCGATGCCCCGGTCGAGCTGGTAGCCGACCAGGATGCCGTCGCGGATCAGGTCGAAGGACTGGCCATCGACCCCTTCGTCGTCGATGGCCACGGTGGCCAGGCCGTGCTCGACCGTGCGGTCACCGGTCACGTGCATGACGGGGGAGCCGTACACCAGCTTTCCGACCTTGTCGAAGGTGGCGAAGGAGGTGCCGGCGTAGGCCGCCTCGTAGCCGACGGCCCGGTCGAGCTCGGTGGCGTGGCCGATGGACTCGTGGATGGTGAGCCACAGATTGGAGGGATCGACCACCAGGTCGTAGCGGCCGGCCTCGACCGAGGGCGAGGCCAGCTTCTCGGCCAGCAGCTCGGGCAGCTCGGCCAGCTCGGCGTCCCAGTCCCAGTTGCCGTTCGATGCCGGCCCGGCCAGGAACTCCCAGCCCCGGCCGACCGGCGGGGCCAGCGTGCGCATGGTCTCGAAGCCGCTGTCGGAGAGGGCGAGCGCCTCGAGCTGGCACTGGACGCGCACCCGGTGCTGGGTGGCCCGGGTCCCGTTCAGATCGGCCAGGTAGGTGTCCTCGGACACGGAGAGCAGAGAGGCCGAGGTGTGCGACACGACGTCGTGGCGGCCCAGGCGGGCACTCCACTCGGCCAGCAGCGCGGTCTTGTCGGCCATCGACACCGTGGCCGGGTCGATCTCGAACGCGCTCGTCCATTCCACCTGTCCGTGCGCCGGTTCGGGCGCCAGCTCGACTCGCCCCCCGCCGGCGTGGCTGGTGACCGCGGCCATCTGCCGGGCCTGGCGGACGAGGTTCGCCGCCTCCTCCGGCCGGACGTCGACCGAGGCGGCGAAGCCCACGGCGCCGTCGACCACGACACGCACGCCCATACCGAAGTCGGTGCTGTCCGCCGTGGTCTCGGGGTTGGCGTCGTGCAGGCGGATTGTCTGGCTGCGGACGCGCTCGACCCGCAACTCGGCCGCCTGGCAGCCGGAGGCCGTCTCGAGGGCGGCGTCGGCCAGGGCGGACAGCTCGTCGGCGGACAGCGGCATCAGGCCACCGGGGTGGGCTGACGGAGGGGGAGACCGGCGGCGGTGTAGATGGCGTCGATGAGCTCCATGGTACGGATCGCGTCGACCGCTGTTGTGGGAAACGGTGCCCCGTCCTCAGCGGCGGCGACAAAGGCCTCGAGTTGGTAGTCGTAGGTCGGCTTGCGGCTGAAACGCTCCTTGCGGGAGCCGAGCGAGGTGGTCACCTTGACCCGGTGGCCGTACTGGGGCGCAAAGGGGTTGAAAACCGAGATCTTGCCGTTCTCGCCCGTTATCTCTGCGTGCATGCGCAGCACCGAAGAGGAAAACATGGAGCACCCGATATGGGCGCTGCCCCCGTCGGAGAGCGAGAAGTGGGCGTCCATGGCCCGGTCCACGCCGGGCGAAGACAGCTTGGCCTGGGCGTCGATGACCCGGGGGCCCGGAGCCAGGAGGCGGAGCAGGCTGACGGGATAGCACCCCATGTCCATGGTGGCGCCGCCGGCCAGCGCGAGCTGGTAGCGGATGTCGCCCTTCTTCCACAGCGGGGCGGAGAAGGCGACGTCGATGTTGCGGACCGGGCCCAGTTCGCCCGAACTGAGGATCTCGACCAATCGCCGGGTCAAGGGGTGGTACTGGTAGTGGAAGGCCTCCATCACGACGAGACCGGGGTGGGCGCTGGCCACCTCGGCCACGGTCCTGGCCTCGTCGGCGTTGGCCGTGAAGGGCTTCTCGCACAGGACGTGCTTGCCCGCCTTGAGGGCGGCGATGGTCCAGTAGCCGTGCAGGCCGTTGGGCAGGGGGTTGTAGACGGCGTCGATCTCGGGGTCGTTGACCAGCTCCTCGTAGCTGTCGATGACGCGTTCGATGTGCTGCTTCTGCGCGAAGGCCACGGCACGGGTGCGGTCCCGTGCGGCCACGGCAACCACCGTCGCCTTCTTGGTGCGCCGGGCCGGCTTGATCACCGCAGGCGGGGCGATCCGGGCCGCCCCGAGGATGCCGATCCTCAGCACGTGACGGTCATGTGCACTGGGCGCCCGGACCCTGGCCGGGGCGACGGGTCGTGCAGCACACCCGGGACGCAACCGGGGGTGTCCCGTTGGCGCGGGGTACCGGCAGTAACTTGCGGCGGAGCATGAGCACGGACGCTAACGCAACTGGCGCCCGACCCACGCTTGGCCATTTCAAGGGGTTGGACGGCATCCGGGCCTTCGCGGTCCTCTCCATCATCGCGTTCCATACCGGCCTCAATTCGGTGCCTGGGGGCTTCTACGGCGTCGACGCCTTCTTCGTGCTCTCGGGCTTCCTCATCACATCACTGTTGGTCAAGGAGTGGGGTGGCAGCGGCACCATCCGCCTGCGCCGCTTCTGGGCCGGACGGGCCCGGCGCCTGCTGCCCGCTCTCTTCTTGATGGTGACCGTGGTCGGACTGGTCATGGCCATCTGGCCCCAGTTGCTCTCCAGCGAGAACATCGTGGGCGAGGCCGTCTCCACCGTCTTCTATTACTCCAACTGGTACTCCATCCACAGCGGGGGCACGTACTTCAACCCGTCGACCCAGCCGTCGCCGTTCCTGCACACGTGGTCGCTGGCCATTGAGGAGCAGTTTTACCTGGTGTGGCCGCTCGTCGTCCTGGCCGTGCTCACGCTGGGCGGCCGCCGGGCCTCGGCCCGGGTCCAGCGCCCCTCGGACGAGGAGGTGCCGGTGCTCGGGGGCGGGCGCCTCCTGCTGGGAGCGGCGGCGGGGGGCGGTGGCCTGGTCGGGAGCGACGCGGCGTCGTCGTCGCGCCGGCGCCGGCTGCACGCGCTCTTCGCGGTCGCCTGCCTGGGCTCGCTGGCCTCGGCGCTCGCCATGGCCCTGCTGGCCCCGAACGGCTACACGACGCGGGCCTACTACGGGACCGACTGCCGGGCCCAGGCCCTCCTGGTCGGCGCGGCGATCTCCATCGGCCTGACCCTGTGGCGCGAGGGGGCGCAGCGCAGGTGGTTCCGCTCTCTGGCGGGTGTGCTCGGTGTGGTCGGCGCCGCGGGCACCGCCGCGTTGTGGTGCACGACCTCGGAGACGACGACCTTCGCCTTCAGCGGCGGCTTCCTGGTGGCCAGCCTGGCCGCCGGCGCCGTGGTGCTCGGCTGCGTCGCCGCACCGC
Organism: uncultured Acidimicrobiaceae bacterium; assembly: GCA_963840435.1. GTDB lineage: Bacteria > Actinomycetota > Acidimicrobiia > Acidimicrobiales > RAAP-2 > Bog-473. The sequence goes on from CAWIYY010000018.1 coordinate 23,192, forward strand.
GTTCGCTGGTCGTGCGGGTTCTGGAGCTGCCGCCGTTGCCCCAGTGGGGCCGCATCTCCTACGGCGTGTACCTCTGGTACTGGCCGGTGCTCCTGATCATGACGCCGCAGCGCCTGCACTGGGGCGTCTACCCGCTGTTCCTGGCCCGGGTCGGCATCACGGTGGCCATCGCCGCCCTGAGTTACGACCTCATTGAGATGCCGATCCGCCGCGGCGCGCTGCGGTCGTGGCGCTCCTGGGTGGCGCTGCCCATCGGCGCCGCCGTCGCGGTGGGCGCCGTCGTCGCCAGCACGCTGGTGCCCGTGGGAGCCTCGGCGCTCGAGGGTTCGACGCTGCGCGCGCCGCAGACCACTGCGACCTCGACCACGGGCACCACCGCGGCGGGCGAGACGACGAGCGTGGCCTCGACCAGCACGACCGTCCCCTTCCCCTCCTACCTGACCCCGGCGCCACCGGACCCGCCCCGGTCGCCCCACCAGGTGAAGGTTCTCGTCGTGGGCGACTCCATCGCCGGCACCCTGGGCGTCGGCCTGGCCCAGGTGGCCCGGACCGAGGACGTGCAGATCGTCGACGAGGGGCAGCCCGGTTGCTCGGTGGCGACGACGGGGCAGATCAAGGTGGCCATCTTCCAGGCCCCGCCGGGCGCGCCCTGCGACAACAGCAACCCCGACGCCCTCTTTGCCACCTGGCGCCATTGGATCGACACGTACAACCCGGACATCGTCCTCTACGCGGCGCGCGGCGAGACCTTCGACCAGCAGGTCGGGGGCAAATGGGAGAACATCGGCCAGCCTTCCTTCGACCGCTATCTGCGCCATCGTTTCCGCCAGGCGGTCAGCGTGCTGGGAGCGAAGGGAGCGGCGGTGGTCCTGATGACGTCGCCCTACTACGACAGCGGGGACCAGCCCACGGGGTCGCCGTTCCCCGAGGATGCGCCAGCCCGGGTGAACGTCGACAACGCCACCATGCGTCAGGTGGCGGCGTCGAGCACGCTGCCGGGCGGGGGGCGGGTCTACGTCTTCAACCTCAACGGCGTCGTCTCGCCCGGTGGCCACTACTCCGGCGCCGTCGGCACGGTGAACGTGCGCTGTTCGGACGGCGTCCACTTCACGCCTTCGGGTGGGATCTACGTGGGATTGCGCCTGGTCCCGGACCTCGTCGCCCTCGGCCAGGCTCACGCCACGGCCTCGCCGGGCGGAGCCTGGTCCGGCCCGTTGCCGCCCGCCACCCCGGCGTGGTACGCAAAGCTTCCATGTTGAACACCGAACGCGACCCGGACAGAGCGAGCGGCGGGGACGTCGCGGTGCGGCGCGCCGTGGCGGCGGACATCGAGGCCATGGCCAGCCAGCTGGCCAAGACGTTCTGGGACGACCCGGTGGCCTCCCACCTGATGCGCAACCCGGCGCGGCGTGAGGCCGGCCTGCGGGCCTACTTCCGCACCCAGATGAAGGCCGACTACATCGGTTTCGGGGGCTGCTACACCACCGAGGGCTACGCGGGTTCGGCCATTTGGGCTCCCGCCGGCAAGCCGCTGCTGACCGGGTTGACCGGCCTCCTCACCATGCTGCCCGTGCTGCCCTACGTGGCGACCAACCTCGTGACCACGGTGCGCATGCTCGACACGATCGAGCGCAGGCACCCGCGCGAGCCGCACTGGTATCTCGCTTCGCTCGGCACCGCGGTGGACCGGCAGGGCCAAGGGGTGGGGTCGGCGCTGATGCGCCCGGTCCTCGAGCACTGCGACGCCGAGGGATTGCCGGCGTACCTGGAGTCGTCCAAGGAGCGCAACGTGCCCTTCTACCGGCGCCACGGGTTCGAGGTGGTCGAGGAGGTGCCGCTGCCCGGGGACGGGCCGCCCATCTGGACGATGTGGCGCGAGCCCCGGGGGGAGGCCGCGGCGGCCTGAGGTGCCGGGGGAGCGGGGATCGCGCTCCGGTTCCGGCTGCCGGGCACCGGGTCGGGCGGCGGATCAGGCCGGGTGGATGCCCTCGGGCATGGACAGGGCGTCGTGGACGACGACGTCGAGCACGTCGATGACCGCCCGGGCGGGAGCAGAGAGCAGGCCGCGGCGGCGCTGGGCCACCCCGACCCGGCGCCGGGGGAGGCCCTCGATGCGGACGACGGCGAAGCTCTCGCGCAGGTGGCCGGGCACGGCGGTCGCCGGGACCAGGGCGGGGCCGTAGCCGTCGAAGGCCAGCGACGCAATGAGGCGCACGCCGTCGAGCTCCATGGCCGGGCGCAACTCGACCCGTGCCGGCACCACGGCGCTGTCGATCTCGGCCCGCAGCGCGGTGCCGGGCGCCGGGAGGAGCAGCTCCAGCTCGGAGAGGCGCTCGAGGGGGAGCGAGCTCTCGTTGGCCAGGGGGTGGCTGCGCGGCACGAGAAGGACGAGGTCCTCGTCGAAGAGGTGGGCGGCCAGAACCTCGTCACCACTGAGGGGAAAGGTCACCACGGCCAGGTCGAGCTGGCCCGAGGCCAGCTGCTGCTCCAGGGGCGCGCTGGCCCCGTCGGCCACGTTGAGATGGATGTGGGGGTGGCGCACCCGCAGCAGGTCGAAGAGCTGGGGCACCAGCCAGCGGCCGGTGGTGCCGATCATGCCCAGGCGGACGGTGCCCACGACCTCCTTGCGCAGCGCGGTGACGTCGGCCACCATCGCCTCGAGCTCGTAGGCGACCCGGCGGGCCCGCTCGACGACCACCTCACCTTCCTCGGTCAGGCGGCCCGACGCCCGGTCCACGAGCTGCACATCGAGCTCGCGCTCCAACCGGGCCACGTGGGCCGATACGTTGGACTGGACGGTGCCGATGGTTGCGGCCGCAGCCGAGAAGCTGCCGGTGTCGGCGATACCCAGCAGTGCTTGCAGGTGTTTCAGTTCCACCCGGGTTCTCCCGTCAGGACTGGTCGCGGCAGTGTCGTTACTCATCAGTATAACTGATAGTAAGTATCTGTATAAACGGATTGACAGATCAGAAAGCCAGCGCAAGAATGTTCCTCAGACCGCAGGAAACGGAAACCCCCCCTCCGACCTGATGAGTCTTGAGAAGGGATCGCCCTCCCCCCCGGCGATCCCTTCTCCTAATTTTCGACCCTGTTGGGCTGGGCTTTCTCGGACCCGGGCCGACGGTCCAACTGCTTTAGGCTCTGGAGCGTGGCAACGAGCGCCGTCTTCATCGACCTCGACCGCACCCTGCTGTGCCAGGCCTCGGGGCAGGTCCTGAGCCGGGCCATGGTGGAGGAGGGGGTGCTGCCCAAGGGGCGGTCGCTCCCCGGGGACCGGCTCCTCTACGCGGTGAACGACCGCCTGGGCGAGAACCTGTTCTCCATGGGCCTGGTGCGGGCGGCCGCCGCGGTGGCCCGGGGTTGGCGTCAGGACCAGGTCCAAGCAGCTGGCCGTCGGGCCGTGGCCGGGCTGAGCGAACTGGTGGCGCCGTTCGCCCCCCAACACCTGAGCGCGTTCCGGGCCGAGGGACACAAGCTGGTCCTCTCGACGACCACGCCGGCCGACATGATCGCCCCCTTCGCCGAGGCCCTCGGCTTCGACGACCTCATCGCCACCACGTACGAGGTCCGGGACGGCCGCTACACCGGCCGGCTCTACGAGGGCTTCGTCTGGGGCACGGGGAAGCTGCGGGCCGTACGGGAGTGGGCCCGGAACAACCAGGTCGACCTCTCCGACTGCCACGCGTGCAGCGACAGCATCTTCGACGTCCCGCTCCTCTCGAGCGTCGGGACCGCGCACGCGGTCAACCCGGACCCGTCCCTTGCCCTGGTGGCCACGGCGCGGCGCTGGCAGGTGGAGCACTGGGACCGCCCCCCCGGTGTGCCCAACTTCTTCGGCTTCGAGCCGTACCACGTCCTGCGGCCATTCGTCCGCACGATGTCCTTCCCCTACGCCCGCTTCGACATCCGCGGCGTCGGGCACGTACCGTCCCGCGGCCCGGTGCTCCTGGCCTCGAACCACCGGAGCTACTTCGACGTGGCCGCGCTCGCCCTGGTGGCGCGCGAGATCGGGCGGCCCGTCCGCTTCCTGGGCAAGAAGGAGATCTTCGACGCGCCTGTGGTCGGGCAGATCGCCCGGGCCATCGGCGGCATCCCGGTGGACCGGGGGAGTGGGTCGGATCAGCCGCTGCGGGCGGCCGAGTCGGCGCTCAAGGCGGGCGAGGTGGTCATTGTGCTGCCGCAGGGAACGATTCCGCGGGGGTACGACTTCTTCGATCCCGTGCTGCACGGGAAGACGGGTACGGCGCGCCTGGCCGCGGCGACCGGGGCCACCGTGGTGCCGGTCGGGCTGTGGGGGACCGAGAAGGTGTGGCCGCGCTCGGCCCGCCTGCCGGACTTCACGCTGGTGCGCAAGCCACCGAAGGTCACGGTGCGCGTGGGGGCGCCGCTCTCGCTCTCCCTGACCGACGCCAAGGCCGACACGGCCATGATCATGAAGGCCATCAGCGCGTTGCTGCCGGCGGAGTCGCGGGTGCGCCACGAGCCGACCCCCGAGGAGCTGGCGCGCACCAAACCGCCACGGTGAGAGCGCGGCTGGGCAGCGTCGCCACCCGGGCGGTGAACGCCACCTCGCGCCGGCTCGGGCGGGGCGAGGGGACGGTGGCCGGTGGCCGGGCTGGGCTGCGGGTCGACCCGAAGCTGCTCGAGCACCTCAGCGCCGGTCGCCAGGTGGCGCTGGTCACCGGGACGAACGGGAAGACCACGACGACGCGCTTGCTCACCGTGGCGCTCGGCGCCCTGGGTGACGACGTGGTCAGCAACGAGACCGGATCGAACATGCCGCCGGGCCACGTGGCCGCGCTGGCCGGCACCGATGCGCCACGCGTCGTGCTCGAGGTGGACGAGTCGTACCTGCCGCGGGTGCTCACCGCCACCACCGCCGCCGCCGTCGTGCTGCTCAACCTGTCGCGGGACCAACTCGACCGCACGAACGAGGTGCGCATGATCGCGGCGCGCTGGCGGGCCGCCCTGGCGGCGGCGCCGCGGACCCACGTCGTGGCCAACGCCGACGACCCGCTGGTGGCCTGGGCAGCCAGCGCGGCCCGCGACGTGCACTGGGTGGGCGCCGGCATGCGCTGGCAGCTCGATGCCGTGGGCTGCCCCTCGTGTGAGGGTCGCATCCGCTACGGCGAAGGGACGTGGGCCTGCACCGAATGCGACTTCGCCCGCCCCCGGCCCGAGGTCTCGCTCGAGGCGGCCCCGGACGGATCGACGCTGGCCGTGTGGTCCGACGGGCGGGCGCTGCCCCTCCATCTCTCCCTGCCCGGTCGCTTCAACCTCGCCAACGCACTGATGGCGACCGTGGCCGCGGAGGCGTGCGGCGTCGACCCGCTGGCCGCGCTCGAGGCCATCGAGTCGGTGGAGCAGGTGGCCGGCCGCTTCACCGTGCGCGGCTTCGGCGACGTCCGGGCCCGGCTCATGCTGGCCAAGAACCCGGCCGGCTGGGAGGAGCTGCTCGATCTGGTGGTGCAGGACGACGCCCCGTTGGTCGTGAGCATCAACGCCCGCGTGGCCGATGGTGCGGACCCGAGCTGGCTGTGGGACGTGCCCTACGAGCGCCTGGCCGGGCGCCGGGTGGTGGCCACGGGCGATCGCTACCGCGATCTCTCGGTGCGCCTGCAGTACGCCGGGGTGGACCATGCCACCGAGCCGGATCCGGTGGCTGCGGTGCTGGCCGCGGCGCGGGGCGGCACGGACGCCGGGGCGGAGGCCGACGCGGCGTCCGCCGTGGCGGCGGTCGACGTCATCGGGAACTACACCGCGTTCTACGACCTGCTGGGGGCGCCGGCGTGAGTGGCCCGCTCCGAGTGGCGGTGGTCTACCCCGATCTCCTGGGCACCTACGGCGACGGGGGCAACGGCCTCATCCTGGCCCGCCGGGCCGAGTGGCGCGGCCTCGCGGTCGAGCTGCTCCAGGCGGCGTCCGACGCCCCGTTGCCCGGGGCGGACATCTACTGCCTCGGCGGCGGCGAGGACGGGCCCCAGGTCCGCGCCGCGCGCACCCTGCTCGACGACGGCGGGTTGTCCCGGCGAGTGGCGGATGGCGCGGTCGTCCTCGCCGTGTGCGCCGGCTACCAGGTGGCCGGCCGGAGCTTTCCAGGCGCGGAGGGCGAGCCGCACGAGGGGTTGGGCCTGCTGCCGGTGACCACGGCGAAGGTGGCCTTGCCTCGCGCGGTGGGCGAGGTGGTGGCCGAACCCGACCAGAGCCTGGGCCTGCCCGTGCTCACGGGCTTCGAGAACCACGGCGGGCGCTCCACCTTGGCGGAGGGAGCGCAGCCGCTGGCCCGGGTCTCGACCGGCGTCGGCAACGGCGACGGCACCGAGGGGGCGCTGGACGGCCGGGTGGTCGGGACCTATCTGCACGGTCCCGTGCTGGCCCGCAACCCCGCGCTGGCCGACCTGCTCCTGTCGTGGGCCCTCGACGGCGCCGTTCTGGCGCCGCTCGACGACGGGGCGGCGGAGAGCCTGCGGGCCGAACGGCTCGAGGCGGGCCGCTCCCGACGCTTCCGGCGGCGCCGGGCGGCCTGAGTCCACGATCCGATGGCGCACGATCCGATGGGCGAGTCCGTCGCCAAGCAGGAGCTGACCGGAAGGGCGGAGGCGGGAGATCTCGAGGCCATGTGCCAGCTGGCGTACGCCCTCGGACAAGAGGGAGACAACAAAGGGGCCGAGTATTGGTACCGGGAGGCGGCGGAGGGCGGCGTACCGATCGCCATGGTGAACCTCGGGAATCGCGTTGGCTTCCGTGGCGAGCTCACTGAAGCCGAGGCACTGTTCCGACGAGCCGTTGATGCGGGCCATCGCGACGCGCTGCTCGACCTCGGTCTGGTGCGACAGGACGCGGGTGACCTTTCGGGCGCCGAGGCGATCTTCGTCACCGCCCTCGACGGCGGCATCACCGGGGCGGCCGACCACCTCGATTCGTTGCAGCACAAGCGGGCAACGGATCCGTTCCTCCGATCGATCTCGTTCGAGACATTCGGGTGGCCCCTCTGCCAGAACCGGACGGGACAGATGCGCTGGCAACAGGGCACGGCATTCGTCGACGAGCGCTATTCGGACCAGCCACCCTTCTTCACCAGCCTGGACGAAGGAGAGGTCCGGGCCGACCTCATGATGACCATGGAGCTCTACGAGTCGGGGAACATCGATCTCGACGACCTGCTCGAAGACAGCGCTCGCTACGGGCTCCAAATTCCGAACGCGCTCCCCACGCAGCAGCTGCTCCTGGACTGCACTGTGTACCCGAGAGGCGAGGCTCGCTGCATCGAGGTGGTCATGCGATCTCGAACGAACGGTGACGTGCACTTCACATCGAGCACCTTCGTCACGTTTGCAACGTCGTTCTGGGTGCTCCAGCTCGACGTCCGGGAGGAGGATCCGATCGGGGAGCGAGAAGGGGCCGCCGCCCGCGCCATGCTCGAAGCCCGTCCCGATCTGCCCGCCGGCGAGCTCGAGTTCGACCCGTACGACCCGCAGTGGGATGGAGTGGTGCCGGTGGAGTCCGACCCGCTGACCCGGCTGCGCTCCCTCACTGCACAACTCCGCCAGTCGATCACCATCGGGGAGGAGGCGCTCGGCCTCGATCGATTCGATCCGGGTTGAGCCGGATCACGCCGGGGCCGACGCGCGGACTACCTATTCCTGGCGTCCGACCGGGGCATCTTCAGCTTCAAGGCGCCCTTCTCTAGCGCGCGCGAGCGGGGCCGGGGATTGCTGTGCCATCGGCGCACACGCGTCGCCCTGGTTCGTTCTGTGAGCAGGGGTCCGCTCCACACGCTCCGGGAGGCGTTCGTGGGCCATGCCCTCGGGCCCGAAGCTTGATGCGATCAGCTCAACGCGAGCGGTAGCGGACGGTCACGTTTCCTTGACCTGAGGTTGCCCGCACGACCCGAACACTTGCAAGGTCGTTGCCCACGGTGTTGGAGACGTCCCCCTGACCCGAGGTGGCCTGCACCTGATAGAAGTTCGGCCCTCTCGGAAGCGCGACCGTGACGTCACCCTGACCCGACGTCGCAGTGACTCGGTTGGGTGAGGAGGTCAGCTCGACCACGACGTCGCCCTGACCGGAACTGGCGGACACCGACGTGGCCGCCGATCGTGAGATGGTCACGCCGCCCTGCCCGCTCGACGCCTGCACCGTGCCCGAGCCACCCGTCACCGTGACGTCTCCCTGATCGGAATGGGCCGACACCGATCGTTCCGTGCCAGCGATCGTGACGTCCCCTTCGCTCGAATCTGCGGTGACGGCCACCGGGGAGTGCAGTAGCAGGACGTAGTTCCGGCTGCATCGATCGTTGAAGAACATGGAGCCGCAACTCGACCGGATGACCAGGGTGTGGCCGACGACGTGCTCGTCGTCCGTCGGATACGTCAAACCGTGCACCCCCGACGTGCGCACCACGGTGCCCACGCCTTTGCCGCGCTCGACCGTGATATCGCCGCTGCTGGCTTCCACTGTCACTGCGGTGATGGGAACCATGAACACCCGCTGTTGCGAAGGCAGTGCCTGGTAGGCAGCGGAGCCGATGAAACTGAGGGCGAGAGCCGGAATGATGGCGATGGCCACGACGAGACCGGCTACCGTCCACGCCACGCGGGCCCGAGGCGACCGCGCCGGGGGGACGACGGCCGGCGTCTGCGTTCCGTGTAGCTCTGCTGGTGTGATCACGGTCATGAGTTGAGCCACCGCAAGACGGCGAGTACCCGTCGGTTGTCGGGTCCCGCGGGCGGGAGATCGAGCTTGGCGAACACGTTGCTCACGTGCTTTTCCACCGCACCGTCGCTGACGACCAGCGCAGCCGCAATGGCCTGATTGCTTCTCCCTTCGGCCATCAACGCCAGCACTTGGCGCTCCCGCGGCGTGAGCTGGCCCAGCGGGTCCTGCCGTCTACTCCGAGCCACCAGCTGCGCCACGACCTCGGGATCCAACGCGGTGCCTCCGCCACCCACCCGGCGAACGGCGTCCACAAACTCCGTGACGTCGGCCACCCGATCCTTCAACAGGTAGCCAAGACCCTCGGTACCGGTCCCGAGCAGCTCCGCCGCGAAGACCTCCTCGACGTACTGGGAGAACACGAGGATTGCCGTCTCCGGCCAGCGCTGGCGGATTTCGATCGCCGCTCGAAGTCCGTCGTCGGTCATGTCCGGCGGCATGCGTACGTCGACGATGGCAAGGTCGGGCCGGTGCAACTCGACCGCATCGATCAGCGTTGGCGCGTCACCGACCTCGGCGACCACGTCCTCGCCGGCCTCGTCAAGCACCCGGATCACACCCACCCGGAGCAGGACCGCGTCTTCACCGATCACGATCCGCATGGGATCTCCACCATCACGCTCGTTGGACCGCCGATCGGGCTCAACACCCGCATCCACCCTCCGAGAGCGCTGACCCGGTCGGCCAGACCGGAGAGGCCGCTGCCCTGGAGCGCGTCGGCGCCACCGAGACCATCGTCGCGAATATGGATGACCAACCGATTGTTCTGCAGCACGATGGACAAGTCCACCCGTGTGGCCTTGGCGTGCTTGGCGACGTTGGTCAGGCCCTCGGCGACCACGAAGTACGCCGCGCTCTCCACCGAGGCCGGCGGTCGTGTCGGGACGTCGACGTCGAGTGTGACCGGCACCGGGCAGCGGGTGATGATGGCGGAGAGCGCGGCGTCGAGCCCGCGGTCGGTCAGCACGGCGGGGTGGATGCCGCGGGCCAGATTGCGCAGCTCGGCCAGTGCCGCCTTCGCCTCCTCGTGCGCCTCGTCCACCAGCTGGCGGGCGCGCGCAGGGTCGGTGTCGAAGCGCTCACGGGCCCGCCCGAGATCCATGGCCAGCGCCACCAAGCGCTGCTGGGCCCCGTCGTGCAGGTCCCGCTCAATCCGGTGCCGTTCCGCCTCCGCACTGCTCACCGCAGCGCTGCGGCTGAGCTCCAGCTCGTCGACCCGCAGGGCTAGGTCCGACTGCCGGTGTGGACCGAGTAACCACCGCACGACGCTCCGATCGATGGCGGCCAGCCCCATCGTGGCCTGGGGAGCCAGAACGAGGAGACCGATGACGCCGACGATGGCTGCGGTCGCCGCTCCCGCACCCGAATGGAGGCGGAGCACACCGAGATCGGCAGAGCGGCTCGGGAGGTGGGTCACATAGGCGGGAAGCGCGGCCAGGGCCAGGGCGGCCGACCAGAGCACGAGGACCACCGCACCGAACGCCCCTTGGATCGGCAGTCCGAGCGAGAGATAGCCGATCTCCCGCCATCGGCTGGCGCTGGTCACACGTTGGCGGAGGCGGCTCCACCAGTTCCCGCTCTCGAACGGGGCGTGCGGCGACGCGAGATTGACCTCGAGCAGGGCGGCGGCCCGCGAGCGTTCCAACCGGCCCAGCTGCGCGGCGAGGAAGAACGTGAACCACACCAGGGGGATGGCAATCACGAAGGTGACCGCAAAGCCGACGCTGAGGACGACGAGGACCGTCAGGCAGATGCCGACCACGAGTCCGAGTGGGAAGTCGAGCGCCTGCCAGGCCAGCGACCGCCAGAGCGTCATGCCGCGCCACGGCCGAACGAGGAACCCGATCACGGGTTCTCCCTCAGGAATCGTGGGTCTGGCCGACGTCGAAAGTCCACGTCGTCAGCCTACGAAGAGCAAGGCTGTCGATCATTGGAGGTCACCGGTGTTTCGGCCGGCGGGTTTTCCCGACCTTTCGGTGGCGATCCGTGATCGGACTCGTGACGCCTGCGGGTACCTCGACCACGCGGCGTATGGACCAGTACTGCGCAGTCGGCCAGCCCTGACTGCAGGCTGAATCAGGCGGCCATCCTTTGCGTCTCGCCTCGAGACGCGTCTCCGCCGGCCGGGATCACGCAGGGGCGATGCCCCGCAGCTCCCATCGGTTGCCGGCGGGATCCTGACAGAACACGACGTGCAGGTCGGCGCTGTCGAAGGCTGCGTGTTCGACGCCCGCCTGATCGAGTTTCGCCACCAATGCCGGGAGGTCGTCTCCGACCTCGACCGCGACATGCGCCCGAGCCGCCGGGTGGTGGTCGGGATCCTCGCTCAGGTGGATCTGTTTCCCGTCCTCGCTCTCGAACCACCGGACCTGCCGACCGAATGCCTTTGTCAGCTCCGAGGGCGTTGGCACCCGCGTGTAGCCGAGGACCTCGAGCAGGAATGTCTCCTCGGCCTCCGCCTCGCCCACTGGCACCCCGAGATTGACATGATGCAAGCGCAGCACACCGACAGCCTACAAGTCTGATCGGATCGCACCGGATCGGACCGGCATTCAGCTGTGGAGAGACGCCCGCCTGACTAGATTCGGTCGCATCGCAGGCCCCTTCGGAGGGAGATCGCAATGTCGTCAGTCCGTGTCCACTGCGTCTCTGTCTCACTCGATGGCTACGCCTCGGGCGAAGGGCAGGGTCCCGATGCGCCGTTCGGGCACGCCGGGGGTCGACTCCTGAGATGGTTCGATGCCACCCGTTCCTTTCGCCAGCTCCACGGTGAGACCGGAGGAACGACCCACGCCGACGACAGCTTCGCCAGCCGATGGAGGCCCGGCGTCGGGGCGGACATCATGGGCCGAAACATGTTCGGACCGGTGCGCGGCCCGTGGGGGGACTCGGACTGGAAGGGGTGGTGGGGCGACGACCCGCCGTACCACAACCCGGTGTTCGTGCTGACGCACCACCCCCATCCACCCATCGAGATGGAGGGAGGGACGACCTTCCACTTCATCGACGCCAGCCCGGAGGAGGCCCTGGCGCTTGCCCGGGACGCCGCCGGTGGGCTGGACATCCGCATCGGCGGCGGACCGAACACCATCCGCCAGTTCCTGGCGGCAGACCTCATCGACTACCTGCACCTCGCGATCGTTCCCATCGTCCTCGGGCGTGGCGAGCCATTGTGGGAAGGACTCGAAGGCCTCGAAGAACGCTTCGACATCGAGTCGGTGACCACCCCGAGCGGCGTGACCCACCTCGTCTGCAATCATCGATAAGAGAACCGAATGGACGTGTCGCTGCGAGCTGCGACAGAGCTCCGCAGGGCTCTGCAGCGTGATGTGCTTTGTTACGGTTGGTCATGATTGCCGCTGAGATCTTCAGGCCTGGACAGTGGACGAACTTCTTTCTTCTGGTCGGAACAGGCGCAATCACACTCACCGGCTTGGTCTTCGTGGCGATGTCACTCAACCTCAAATTGATCGTCGCCGACGCCACACATCGCAACCGGGCCATCAACACCCTGACTGGTCTGGCCCTGGTGTTCATGCGGTGTGCGCTCGTCCTCATGGGAGCGCAAAACCATGTGGCAATCGGCGCAGAACTGTTCGTCGTCGCCGGTATTTCGTTCGCCGTGTTTGCCAAGGGCTACGCGAGAGCCATTCGGATGGGCGACGGCCTCAGGCTCTCTCGCATCGTTGGCGGAAGCCTCGTCCACGCGGCAGAGATGACGGGCGCGGCACTCTTCGTGTTCGGCTACCTGGCCGGTCTCTATATTGCGGCTGTCGCTCTGGTCACCACCACGTGCTACATGATCACGGCGGCGTGGTTGCTCGTCGTCGGCGTCTTCGATCAAGAGAGGTTGTCGGAGCCACTGAGCCCGGCCGTGACGGAGGGGTAGTCGCGTTCGCTCGAGGCCCGGAGCGCCCGCTGGCGTTCGGAGATCCCGGCGCCGACCTTCAGCCATCTGGGATGGCAGAGTCCCGATCGGTGGGCTGGGTGGCGACATAGAGCGACTTGAACATCTCGACTCATTTCAGGCAACTGATACCGGGCCTGAAGGCCGCTCGGGTTGGGTAGCAGCCAGAGGAGGGCACCACCGAAACGTTCGGGTTGGCGACCGATGACGGCTTCCGGTCGCGAAATGCCGTCCGGTAGGCCTGGAGGCCGAGCACGGCGACGCACCGGGGCCGCAGGATCCTCCACCTTGGCCTGCGAGTTCCGTCGCCCCCTGACGCAATTCGGCGGCACTGAGTTCGCTGGCGGCGGCGGTGACCCGTCCCACCAGGTTCGTGATGCCTACGCCGAGTCGCAGGCAGCGTGTCCTGCTCGGCGGGTGACGAGCACGGAGTCGGTGAATCCACCGGCAGCGAGCAACTTCCAGAAGCGGTTCCCCGATCGGGCGAAATGCAGGCCGAGGTCACCCGAGAGCTTCCCGGGATTGATGCCGCAGAAGAGGACGCGCAGGTCTGACCGACCAGATCGGCGACGGGCTGCTCCATGGAGCGAGAACATACGCCCGGGCAGTGGCCCTCTGAGGTACGACGTCGCGGGAGGGGAGACGCTCGACGCGGTTCCGTGCCAGGCGCCCGGCGCAAGGCCTAGTGACGGAGAGCGCGATGAACTCCTCGCGTGGCCACGCTCCGGAGCGGTGGTGGGGGCCGAATGGCACTTCTTGCGCAATCGGGCACAAACGACGCGCTGCGTGGTGCTCTG
>CAWIYY010000019.1:0-19207 GCA_963840435.1 uncultured Acidimicrobiaceae bacterium
TCGTTGAGCGCGCAGACCTACTCCATCGCCCTCACCCTGCGGGCACGCCGCAGGCGGATTGGTCGAACGTCAAGATCATCCAGACCCTGCCGGCCGGATTCCCACGACCAACCTGACGATGCGCATTGCGAGCACGTGGTCCGACGGGCACCAGGGGACCGACGTGGGGACGGCCAGCATCGCCGACCTCAACTCCGCGGCGCCGCCGACGCAGACGCTGGCCGGTCACATCTTCCTGTGCCAGAACAGCAACCCGACCCAGACCGAGGAGTCGGGCGGCACCATCAGCGCCACCGGTCCGCAGGTCGTGGCGAGCCAGGGCAACCCGCTCACGCCGCTCAGCGTCAAGGCGGGCGACTACACCATGACGGCGACGCCGCCATCGGGCTTCATATTGGTCGCCTGCACCGGCTCGTCGACGCCGACGAGCGATGGGAGCTCCGCCACCGAGCCGGTCACCGTGCCGAGTGGCGGCGCGGGCGTGGGCATCTTCTACGTGCAAGCGTCGGCGCCGGTCACCACACCCACGACGATCACGCCCTCGCAGCCGGTGACGTCGCCGTCGCAGACCACGCCGCCGGCCACGTCGCCCGCGTCGACCGCCGCTCCGGCGACGACTCCGGTGGCCACCTCGCCGGCCTCGCTGGCCTTCACCGGTGCGCCGGTGGGCAAGGAATGGATCGTCGGCCTCCTCGCGTTGATGCTCGGGAGCGGACTGATCCTGGTCTCCCGCCTGCGGGTGCGCCGGCCCCGGCACGCCCCCTCGAAGCAGTAGTCGCGGTCGCCGGGAACGGCTGACTCAGAAGGACAGACCCGAGAGATCGGGAATGGTGGCCTCGGCCTTGGCCCTCGCCGCGAGCCAGCGCTCGCGAGCGGCGGCCCGGCCGAGGTCTTCATTTTTCGGCTCGACGATGTGGCGTGGGGAGAAGGTCCGGGCCAACTCCTCGGTCGAGCCGTAGATGCCGATGGCCAGTCCGGCCAGCAGGCCGGCACCGAGCGTGGTCGCCTCGAGCACGGGCGAGATCTCCACGGGGCGGCCGATGGCGTCGGCCAGTGCCTGCACGAAGACCGGGTTGTCCGACATGCCGCCGTCCACCCGGAGGGCGGCGATCGGATAGCCGCTGTCGGTTTCCGAGGCCTCGACCAGATCGGCCCCCCGGTGGGCCACGCCCTCGAGCACGGCCCGCACGACCTCGGGCCGTCCCGAGCCGCGGGTCAGGCCGATCAGGGTGCCCCGGGCTCCGAAGTCCCAGACGGGAGTGCCCAGACCGAGCAGGGCGGGCACGAACCACACGTCGCCCGAGGTCTCGCACTGGGCGGCGACGGTGGCCGACTCGTTGGAGGACGCAATGAGGCCGAGGTCGTCTCGCAGCCATTCGACGCACGAGCCAGCCGAGAGCATGACGGCCTCGGTGCCCCAGGTGATCTTGCCGCCCACCCGGAAGGCCACGATGGGGAAGGTCCCGGCCCGGCCCCGGCTGGCCGACGCCGGCGCTCCGGTGCTGCCGGTGCACTGATCGAGCATGCCGCCGGTCCCGAAGGTGGCCTTGGCCAGTCCGGGCAGCGTGCAACCCTGCCCGACCAGCGACGCCTGCTGGTCGCCGGCGATGCCGCAGATGGGGGGTGCGCCCTCGAGAGCCTCGGCATGGCCGACGCTGCCCGACGAGTCGACGATCCGGGGCAGCACCGGGCGCGGGATGCGCAGGCGCTCGAGCAGAGGCTCGTCCCAGTCCACCGTGGCCGGGTGGACCATGGCGGTGACGCCGGCGTTGCTGGCGTCGGTGACGTGCAGGGCGCCCGTGCCGGCGCCGGTGCCGGTGCCGGCGCCGCCCGAGAGGACCCAGGCCACCCAGCTGTCGACCGTCCCGAAGCAGAGCTCGCCGCGCTCGGCGCGGGCCCGGTCCGGATCGACGTCGTCGAGGATGGCCATGACCTTGGTGGCCGACGCGTTGGGGGCGAGCCGGATGCCCTCGGCCTGGAGGGCGAGGCAGGTGCCGACGGTGCGCAGGTCCTGCCAACCGATACCCGGCGCCAGCGGCGTGCCGGTGGCCCTCTCCCAGACGATGGTCGAGGCGCGCTGGTTGGCGATGCCGACGCCGTCGACCGGACCCCCGTCGGCCAGTGCGCCCCGGGCGACGGCCAGCACGGCGCCGGCCATGGCCGCCGCATCGAACTCGACCAACCCGGGCGCCGGCGTGTCCGGCAGGACCGGTGCGTAGTGCACGTGCTCGACGGTGGCATCGGGGCGCACGATGGCGGCGCGCACCCCGGACGTGCCGACGTCGACGACGAGGACGCTGCCGCCACTCACCGGGTCACCACGGTGGGGGGCCGAAGAGGGAGGGCAGGCCGAACTTGCCCGGGTTGAGGATGCCGACGGGGTCGAAGGTCTGCTTCAGCCCGGCCAGGACGTCGAAGCCGGGGCCCAGGGCCGCGGGCAGGAAGCGGGACCGGTTCAACCCGATGCCGTGGTGGTGACTGATGGCGGCGCCCTGCGCGATGGTGGCTTCGGTCACCGTGTCCCAGGCCTGGCGGTAGTAGGCCTGGCGCCAGGTCTGGTCGTTGCCCCCATCGGGGCCGCGGCCGGCGAAGGTGAAGTACAGGCAGGCGCCGTCGGTGTAGGCGTGCGACTGGTGGGCCGAGGCCACCAGGGTCCCCTCGACCGAGACCAGCGCGCCGATCACCTCGTTGAAGAGGGTGGGCAGTGCGGCCCAGGGTCCCGAGATCTCCACCGTGTCCACCACGATGCCGCCCCGCCACAGCGGGGCCAGCTGGGAGACGTCGTTGCGGTGGCCGAGCCAGCGTTCGACGAGCTCGGTCGGCAGCGGCCGGGCGTCAGCCCCGCCACATTCCTCGTCGACCACCGCCATGGTGGCGGCCAGGAGGGCGGGGTCCGTCTCGTCGAGGACCACCAGCACGTTGGTGTCGGGCTGCTCGAAGTTGCGGGCCGACTCGGTGGTGTCGTAGAGGCGGAGCACGGCCGGGGTGGCCCCCCGGCGCATGATGCGACGGCAGGCATCGAGCCCGGCGGGGAACGAGGTGAACCCGAAGGCCCGCCGCTCCTGGGCCGGCGGCAAGGGGTGGAGGCGCAGGCGGGCCTCGGTGATGACGCCGAGCGTGCCCTCGCTCCCGACGAAGAGCTGGGTCAGGTTGGGCCCGGTGGCGGCGCGGGGACCGTGCCCTTCGGTGTGGACGACGCGCCCGTCGGCCAGGACCACCTCGAGCCCGATCACCATGTCCTCGATCTTCCCGTAGCGGGTCGAGTACTGACCGGCGCCCCGGCAGGCCAACCAGCCGCCGACGGTCGAGAGGTCCATCGACTGGGGCCAGTGGCCGACCGTGTAGCCGGGGCCGACGCGGCCGAGCGCGTCCTCGAGGTCGGGGCCGAAGGTGCCGGCGCGCACGTCGGCGGTCAGCGACACCTCGTCGAGGTGGACCATCCCGTCGAGCGCGGTCAGGTCGAGGGACACGCCGCCGTGCACCGGGATGGCGCCGCCGCAGACGCCGCTGCGCCCGGCCATGGCGGTCACCGGTATGGCCGCCCCGTTGCAGACGGCCAGCACGGCGGAGACCTGCGCGGTCGAGTGCGGGCGCACCACGACCGCCGGCCGCTGGGGCACGGCACCGGTGGTGGCCCAGTCGATGGCCAGGGGCCACCAGTCCCGTCCGGCCTCGGCCCGCGCCCCGTCGTCGGTCACCAGGTCGGCCCCGGTGGCCCCGATGCGTTCGAGCACGGCGGGCGGCACCTCGACCAGGTGTGCGGCGAGGCGGTCGGTGACCGCGCCCGGCTCGGCGTCGAGGGGCGTGACCGGCGTGGGCGTGGTCACCCCGGCGCGACTCCGGCCGTCAGGAGCTCCTTGTGGCGGGTGTTGGTGAACTGGGCGATCTGATCGGCGACGGTGGCGGCGTCCCAACCCAACTCCTCGGCCACGAGGGCGGCCACCGCCGGCGCGGCGTCCATGGCGGCCTGGGCCCGCTGGATGTCGGCCCGGGTCCGTCGGCCCAGCAGGTCGTCGAGCGTGCGGGCCATCTCCTCGCGCACGGCGTAGAGGAACTCGGCGCCGGTGTAGGGCAACCCCGCCACCACCGGGTCGAGCAGGGCGGGGCGGTCCTCGGCCAAGGCCAGAACGTGCGCCGCCTCGGTGCCGTAGCGCCCGAGCAGGCGGGCGTGCGGCTGGGCCTGGGAGACCGGGTCACGCGTCTTGGTGGTGGCCCCGAGCAACGGGAGCGTCTTGGTCACGCAGCGGCGGCGGTGGGGCGACTCGCCCAGGCCGCGCACCACGGCGTCCACGGTGTCCTGGGCCATCTTGCGGTAGGTGGTGAGCTTGCCGCCGGTCACGGTGACCACGCCGTGCGACGAGGTCATCACGGTGTGGCGGCGTGAGAGGTCGGCCGTACGCTCCGAGACGTGGCCGCCGTGGGCCGGCGACTGGAGCAGCGGGCGCAGTCCGGCCCACACCCCGGTGACGTCGTCCCGGGTCAGCTTGGACGTCGTCACGTTGTTGGCCGCCTCGAGCAGGTAGTCGACGTCCTCGGGCGTGCAGGCGGGGTCGTCGAGCGGCCCGTCGTAGTCGGTGTCGGTCGTCCCCAGGTAGACGAGGTCGGTCCCGGGCCAGGAGACGACGAAGATGGAACGCCGGTCCTGGGGCACCGGGATCACCGCCGCGATGTCGCAGGGCAGGCGCTCCGCCGGCACGGTGACATGGATGCCCTTGGCGGGGCGGATGGCGTTGGGGTGGCTGCCCTCGTCCATGGCCCGGACCCCGTCGGCCCACACGCCGGTGGCGTTGACCACCACCTTGGCCCGGACGGTGAACTCGGTCGACGGGTCGTCCTCGACCGGGCGCACCACCGCGCCGTCAACCCGGCCGCCGGGACCCGTGGTCATGGAGACGACCGGGGTGTAGTTGGCCACCGCGGCGCCGAACTCGAGCGCCGCCGTGCGGGCCAGGGTCAGGGTGAGGCGGGCGTCGTCGGCCCGGGCGTCGAAGTACAGGAAGCCGGCCACCAGGTGATCGGTGTTCAGGGTGGGCAGGTGGGCCAGCGCTTCGTCCTTGTCGACCTCGCGGTGGCGCTGGCCGATACGCCAGCCTCCCGTGATGTCGTAGAGCCATAGGGCAGTGGAGTAGGAGCGGGCGACGGTCTTGGAGACCACCCCGTCCTTGCCGAAGAGCGGGATCAGGAAGGGGAGGGGTGAGACGAGGTGCGGCGCGTTGTCGAGCAGGCGTTGGCGCTCGGCCAGGTTCTCGTAGACGAGGCGGAATTCGCGCTGCTGGAGGTAGCGGATGCCCCCGTGGACCATCTTGGAGGACTTCGACGAGGTGCCCGATGCGAAGTCACCCTTCTCGACCAGGGCCGTGCGCAGCCCCCGGCTGGCCGCGTCGAGCGCGACGCCCGCACCGGTGACGCCGCCCCCGATGACGAGCACGTCGAACGACTCGTCGGCCAGCCGGCGCAGGGCGTCGTCACGGCGAAAGGGGTGCATCGGTTCCAGCCTGCCACATCCGCTCGCGGATCGATCGGGCCTGGTCAGCTGCCGTCGGGGAAGCCACCGCGGTGCAGCACCAGCGGGTAGTGGGGCAGTGTCTCGGGTCGCGACACCCCGGCCCGCCAGTTGGCGGGATCGGGGGCGAGGCCGGCGGCCAGAGGGGAGGAGTCGAGGGTGCCGGTACCGACGAGTGGCTCGAGCGCGGCGCGCAGGGCACGGAGGCGGCGCTGTCCGTAGACGGAACGCCAGGTCTCTTCGGTGGTGGCGAGGAGGCGTTCGTACGTGGCCCGGGCCCGCACGCCTTTGTCGGTGAGCCGGACGACCTTGCCCCGTGCGGCCGGGTCGGGCTCGACCACCGCGCAGCCCCGACGCTCCAAGAAGCCCGTGCACATGGTGACGCCCTCCCGGGAGACGCCGGTCAGGCGGGGCAGCTCGCGCAGGCGTTGGGGGGCGCGAGCCAGGACCCGCAGCGTGGTGGCGCTGATGGGCAGCGACACCGCCGACTCGGCTTCGAAGTCGATGGTGAAGGAGTGGAGCACGCCGGCGAGCAGCGTGACGATGTCGTCCGTGCCCGGTCCGGGCTGGTGGCTCGGTGGTCCCGCTGCGTGTGCCTCGGCCCTGCTGTTGCCGGCGGAGTGCACGATGGGCAGGTAGGCCGGCGGATCGATGGGCAGTCGGGTGAACACGTCGGCCAGGGCGGCGTGCAGGTGCTCCACGGCGGCATCGCCGAAACGGGCGCGCCAGCGCTCGTCCATCACCGCAGGCAGGGTGGACCAGATCTCCCTGGCGCGGAGGCCGTGGCGGGTGGCGCGCACCACGGCGGCGGCGGCGAACGGTTTGGTCAGCGTCTTTCCCTCCGGCGGGACCAGCCGGAGATAGCCCCAGCGGCGCAACCCCTCGAGGAGCAGTTCGTGCGTGCGGGCCCGCTGGCGCAGGGCGGCGACGGTGAGGCCGTCGGGACCCACGTACTGGAGCACGTTGGCCCAGCAGACGTAGGAGACGAGCCAGGGTGCGTGCGCGCCGGCGTTGTCCTTTTCTTCGGCGGCCTGTTCGGTGCGGTCGGTCGTGCGATGGGGCAGTTTCAGCTCTGCCTGGTTGTCGAACTCGATGGTGTATGCGACCAGTACCTGTGCGAGGAGCGTGGAGAGCGGGAGGCCAGCCGGTGCAGATCGTGCGGATCGTGCGGGAGCCACCGCACCATGCTCGCGTGCGCCCCGCATAGGGTGCCGGGTCGGTGTCCCTCCTTCCTCCCGACGACCCCTGGGCCGACTACGCCAGCAGCATCGTCGAGATCGTGCGCCCGGCCGAAGGCGATTTTGTAACGGTGCGCGCCGCTCGGGCGGGTGAGAAGGGCCGGTGGCCCTGGCCGACTGCGGAGCCGGTGCCCATCCTCACCGCCTGGGATCCTGGTGAGGATCGCCCAGGCCGCGTGGTCAACCGGCGTCTCGGCGCTGAGCTCGAGTCGGACCTCCGCCCGCGGGCCCGCCGGCTCCTCTTCGCCGTGGGTGTCGACCCCTTAGCGGAGCACCGTGAGGAAGGCGTCGCCGCGCTCGGGCTGGCCGTGGACGAAGCCGTGGCAATCGGTGCGCGGTACCGCCAAGAGGCGATCTTCGTCTGGACTCCTGACGCCTGGTCGGTCGTCTCGTGCCGCGACGACCGCCGGGTCGACTTCGGCTGGTCGGCTGCGCTCCTGCGCCCGATGTAGCCGCCGAAGCCGGTGCTAGGACCCGAAGGCGTTCGCCGTCCCGTCGCTGTCGACGATGGTGTAGCCGGTGGCATCCGCCTGGGCCAGCAGCCCGACCACGGAGTCGGTTCCTCCCGGCGGCGCTGCGGGGCCGTCGCCGAGTGAGCCGTAGAAGTGGGCATCACCCTCCGCGAAGACTCCGCCGTCCTTGGCCAACAGCCAGTAGCCGGCGCCCGATGGGGTGGTGGCCATCCCGAGCACCGGCTGGGCCAGGACCAGATTGGCGAGCGAACCCTCGTAGCGGGCGTCGCCGAAGGCGAAGATCCCACCGTCCGCCCCGACCAACCAATAGCCGTGTCCCGAAGGGCTGGCGGCCATGGCGACAATGGGAGCGTTGAGCACCGTGGCGCCCATGGAGCCGTAGAAGGAGGCGTCGCCGAAGGCGAAGACCCCGCCGTCCTTCGATACCAGCCAGTAGCCATGCCCAGAGGGCGTCCCGATGATCCCGACGACGGGGGCATTCAGGTGCATGCCACCGGTCGAGCCCACGTACGGCGCGTCTCCTTCGGCAAAGACACCGCCGTCCGCTCCGACCAGCCAGTACCCCTCGCCATCCGGGGTCGACGCGATGCCACTGATCGGGGCGACCAGGTGCACTGTGCCCACGAGGGAACCGTGGAAGGCCGCGTCGCCGTAGCTGAAGACTCCGCCGTCTGGCGCGGCGATCCAGTAGCCGTTGCCGTCCGGGGTGGAGGCGAGGAGCGGGCCGGCTGTCGAAGGACTGCCTGGCGACGGACCGGTCGTCGAAGAAGCCAGGGTTGGCGCGGCGATCACGATCGAACTGGCGGCCGTGGCCGAGGGGCCGCCATTCCGAGAGACCGTCTGGCCGGTGAAGACCTGGGTGCTCGACGTCCCGGCCGAATCGGTCACCGTGAGGGACACGGGGTAGGTGCCGGCGCTGGTGTACGTGTGCGTGATGGTCGGGTCGCTCGCCGTCGCCGTTGCGCCGTCCCCGAAGTTCCAGGCGTAGGAGGCGACGGTGCCAACGGGGGCGGACGAGGCCGAGGCGTCGAACGACGTGGGCGAGTCCGACACTCCAGCGCCCGTGGTGAACGAGGCCGTGGGTGCCTCGTCGGGCGCGACGGCGACGCCGAGGGGTGCGCTGCCGACTGGCACCGTGGCGGTCACCGAGTCGGTGCCGGTGTCGATCACACTCACGGTGCCGTCGGCCTGGTTCGTGACAAGGGCCTTTGTCCCGTCGGGCGTGATGGCGACGCCACCGGGGAAGTTGCCGACTCCGACCGTGGCGGCGACCGCGTTGGTGGCCGTGTCGATCACGCTGACGGTGTTCCCGCTCGTGTCCACCACATAGGCCGCGGTCCCGTCGGGCGTGATGGCGATGGCATCCGGGACAATGCCGACGGGGATGGAGGCGGTGACCGCGTTGGTGGCCGTGTCGAGCACGCTGACGGTGTCGTCCCCCGAGTTGGCCACATAGGCCGCGGTCCCGTCGGGCGTGATGCCAATGGCACCCGGGCCGATGCCGACGGGGATGGTGCCGGTGACCGTGTTGGTGGCGGTGTCGAGCACGCTGACGGTGTCGTTCCCCGAGTTGGCCACATAGGCCGCGGTCCCGTCGGGCGTGATGGCGACGGCGGCCGGGCCGACGCCGACCGGAATGGTGGCCGAGACGGTGTTGGTGGCGGTGTTGAGCACGCTCACGTTGTCGGAGCCTCCGTTGGCGACGTAGGCAGTGGTCCCGTCGGGGGAGATGGCGACCGCGACGGGTCTGGCGCCCACCGGAATGGTGGCTGCGACCGCGGCGGTGGCCGTGTCGAGCGCGCTGACGGTGTTGTCGCCGGTGTCGGCCACATAAGCCGCGGTCCCGTCGGGCGTGATGGCGATGGCACCGGGTGCTGAGCCAACGACAATCGTGGCGCTGACCGTATTGTTCGCCGTGTCGATCACGCTCACGTCGTTGCTCCCGCCAGCGACGTAGGCGATCGCTGCACGGCCGCTCGCTGCGGCTGACCCGGCTCCGGCCAGGCCGATGGCCGTCGCCGCTCCGGCCACGAGAACCGCGACCACGAGGTGATGGACTGGTCGTCGAAGCCCCGGTCGATCGTCAGTGCACCGTCGCCAGACGCACCGAGCTGCAGCACCTCGATGCGCACTCCGGCCTCGTGCAGCGCGCGACGTCCCGGCGGCGGACCTCAACGCGGCAGTGCGCCGTCCGGCACGGATCCCCACAGAACGCGGCAGTGTCGGGTCGAGCAGAAGGCTGGCCATCCGGGGAACCTCATTCACGGGGTATCGATTTCACGGGGTATCGATCACGTGGCTCGGGAAGTCTATTGAGGTGGCTCGGCGAAGGGAGGGATGACCCGTCTCTTTTTTCGTTGTTCTTCGGTTGTTCTTCGGTTGTTCTTCGCCGCAGTGTGCGCGCAAGCGATGTTGTGCGCTCCCGCATCGGCCGTTCCGCCACCGCCCGACCGTCCACCGTTTCCCGCACTCGCAGAAATACGCTTCAGCGCGGCGGCCAACGAGCCGAAGTGAAGGCGAGAGGGCTGGGCCGGAGGTTTAAGACCCGGTCCCGAGGGGGAAAAGCGCTTTTCAGTAGTCGACGTTGGGATCGTCGGACCTGGCGCATTTAGGAGGACCGCGATGAATCGCTTCGACGAATACGACTCGGACGAGGAGTCTGAGCACTTCTATTTCAGTCTTGTCCCTGATGAGGAACGTCGCCGCTACTGGGCCGAGCGAGGCTGGTCCCAGCGCGTGGACGACGACTTCATGGCCGGCTCAGTTTTGTTCGCCGATCACGGTGCGGAGCTCGAGCTCCGCCGGGAGATCCGTCTCTCCGAATTGTGGGGCCGTTGTGAAGGTGGTTTCTTCACCCTCGTGGAGTTTCGTGAGCTGTCCGCGCTCATTGCCGAAGTCGACGGGTTGCGCGGTTCTCTCTGCATCGATTGCGCCATGCTCGACCGTCCCAACGTGAGTGCCAACTGGTCGCTGGGCAACACCAACCTGTGCCGCGGCCACCTCCGTTTCCGCCTCGCTCACGCGCAGATCGACGGCGGCGGTCGGTACCACCCGGTCTGAGCCCACCCCGGCGCGGGAACCACCGCCCGGACACCGAGACCATGCAGAATGGGCGCGTGACACTGGCCGCCCGGGTCTTCACCGCCTCCTACCTCACCGGCTCCTTCGTTCTGCGCTCCGGCCGGACGGCCGACCATTATTTCGACAAGTACCGCTTCGAATCGGACCCGGCGTTGCTGGCCGAGATCGTCGACGCACTCGCCCCGCTGGTCCCGCCCGGAGTCGAGGGTGTGGCCGGATTGGAGCTGGGCGGCGTCCCCCTGGCCACCATGCTGTCGGCCAAGACCGGGCTTCCGGCCTACTTCGTGCGCAAGGAGCCCAAGAGGTACGGGACCGAGAAGGTGTGCGAAGGGGGCGACGTGGACGGCCGCGTCCTCGTCATCATCGAGGACGTCGTCACCACCGGGGGCCAGATGGTGCTCTCGGCCCAGGACCTGCGAGCCGAAGGTGCCGTGGTCGAGCACGCATTGTGCGTCATCGATCGTGAGGGTGGCGGGGCCGACGTCGCGGCAGCCGAGGGCATCGCCCTGCGGGCGCTCTTCACCATGAGCGAGCTCGAGGCCTACCGGGCGGCGCCCGCCGGCTGAACGGTCCCCGGGCGGACTTTGACAACGATTGTCGAAATGGCGCCGGCTCCCGCTAGGGTGACCCTGCCATGCAGTCACCCGACGCACTGACCGATCTCTTCCGGGCCCACGGTCGCAAGATCACGGCCCAGCGCCAGTGCATCTTCCGCGCTCTCGAGGGGGACGCGACCCATCCGTCGGCCGAGCGGGTGCACGAGCGGGTCCGCCACGAGATGCCCAACATCTCGCTCAAGACCGTGTATCAGACCCTCCACGACCTGGCCGACCTCGGCGCCATCTCGGTGGTGGAAGTGGGAACCGGCCAGGCCCGTTTCGACCCCAACGTCGAGACCAGCCATCACCACCTGGTGTGCCGCTCCTGTGGCAAGGTGCGCGACCTGGCGGCGGAGCTCCCAGGTCTCCAGGTGCCGCGACGGGCGGCGCAGGGTTTCGCCGTCGACAGCGCGGAGGTCGTCTTCCGGGGGCTATGCGGCGAGTGCACGGCAGGGCAGGACCGACAGGATCACAGCAACAAGACCGCAGACCACTGATAGAAAGGCAACAACCGATATGGCAGGACTGAAGGGGAGCAAGACCGAGGCCAACCTCAAGGAGGCCTTCGCCGGAGAGAGTCAAGCCAACCGCCGTTACCTCTACTTCGCCCAGAAGGCGGACGTCGAGGGCTACCCGGACGTCGCCGCGCTCTTCCGCTCGGTCGCCGAAGGTGAGACGGGCCACGCGTTCGGACACTTCGACTACCTCCGTGAGGTCGGAGACCCGGTGACCGGCGTGCCCGTTGGCGCGACCGAGGACAACCTCAAGTCGGCCATTGAGGGTGAGACCTACGAGTACACCGAGATGTACCCGGGCTTCGCCAAGACGGCACGTGACGAGGGCTTCGCCGAGATTGCCGAATGGCTGGAGACCCTGGCCAAGGCAGAGAAGTCCCACGCCGGTCGCTTCACCCAGGGGCTCGAGTCGGTCTCCTAGGCGCAGCGGCCACGGTGACCGCCACCTACGACCCCACCGATCCCAAGTACTTCGACCCGGCCGCGCTCCGCCAGGAGCTCGACCGGGTCTTCGACCTGTGCCACGGGTGCCGGCTCTGCTTCAACCTGTGCCCCTCGTTCCCGTCGTTGTTCTCGTTCATCGACGAGAACGAGGGTGACGTCACCAAGCTGAGCGATGCCCAGCGTAACCAGGTCGTCGACGAGTGCTACCAGTGCAAGCTCTGCTACGTGAAGTGCCCCTACGTGCCCCCGCACGAGTGGGAACTCGACTTCCCGCGCCTCATGAGCAGGGTGCACGCGGTGCGCCAGAAGCAGCTGGTGGGCGTCAGGGAGCGTGTCACCGACGAATTCCTGGGGCGGACCGACGCCATCGGGCGTGCCTCGGTCCTGGCGGAGCCGGTGGTCAATTGGGCCATCGGCACGCCGGGGTCCTGGACGCGCAAGCTGATGGACAAGACGGTCGGCATCGCCTCGGAACGTCTCCTGCCGCCCTACGCCAAGCAGCGCTTCACCACCTGGTTCAAGGGCCGGCGGGGCAGGGGCGCGGCGTCAGGGACCGGCGGCAGGGTCGCGGTCTTCCCGACCTGCTTCGTGGAGTACATGGAGCCGGACGTCGGCAAGGCCATTGTCGAGGTCTACGAGCACAACGGGGTCACCTGCTCGGTGCCCGGCGGCACCAAGTGCTGCGGGGCACCCTGGCTGCACTCGGGCAAGGTGGAGCGGTTCGAGCAGGTGGCCCGGCGCAACGTGGCTGCGCTGGCCTCGGCCGTGCGCGCCGGCAAGGACGTGGTCGTGGCCCAGCCCACGTGCGCCTATGTGCTCAAGAAGGACTACCCGCTCTACGTCGGGACGGCTGATGCCGAGCTGGTGGCCTCGCACACCTATGACCCGGCCGAGTATCTGATGAAGCGCCATCGGGACCCCGACGACACCTTCGAGTTGCGCGACGAGTTCCCCGGTGTGGCCGACGGCTCCGTGCCCGAGAGCGTCACCTACCACGTGGCCTGCCACCTCCAGGCGCAGAACGCCGGACTCCGCAGCCGGGACCTGCTGAAGAAGGCCGGGGTGAAGTGCACCCTGGTCCAGCGCTGTTCGGGCATCGACGGCACCTGGGGCTACCGCTCCGAGAACTACGAGCTGGCCCGCACGGTGGCGGGGCCGCTGGGACGAGAGGTCGAGGCGGCCGGCAACGACGTGGTGTGCGGCGACTGCCACCTGGCCAACGGTTCCATCCTCCAAGAGACCGGTCTGCGACCCGAGCACCCGATGCAATTGCTGGCCCGGGCCTATGGCGTCGGCGAGGCCGAGGGTCAGGAGCCCCGGTCGTGAGCGGAAGCGGGGCGGCGGGGCTGACGGTCGACGATGTCCTCGACCTGCGGGCCTACGAGCGGGTGCGGGAGGGGTACCGGGCCAAGGTGATCGCCCGCAAGCGGCTGCGCCGGGTCGGTCTTGGCCCGATCATGACGCTGGTCTTCGAGTGCCTCGACACGGTGCGCTTCCAGGTCCAGGAAATGGCCCGGGTCGAGAAGATCATCAGCGACGAGGCGATCCAGGTCGAGCTCGACATCTACAACCGGCTCCTGCCCGCTACGGGGGAGCTGTCGGCCACGCTGTTCATCGAGCTGACCTCGGAGGCCGAGCTGCGGGAGTGGTTGCCCAAGCTGGTCGGGATCGAGCGGGCGATCGGGGTCTCCGTTGGCGGCCAGGTCGTGCCCAGCGAGCCCGAGGCCGAACACGGGGCAGCCCTGACCCGGGACACGGTGACCCCGGCCGTCCACTACCTGCGCTTTCGCTTCTCCGAGGCCCAGGTGGCCGCCTTCGCCACCGCCCCCGATGTCGCCCTCGAGTCCCTGCATCCCGAATACCCGGCCCGGACCGTCCTCTCCGCCGAGGTGCGCCGAGAGCTGCTCGGCGATCTGCAAGGGACAACAAAGCCCTTAGAATGGTCCTGACCAGGGACAATTCTGTTGCGCAGATCTTTACAGACGCTCCAAGTGTGCGTCATACTCTTCGTTCGCTGAATTCGGATCCGGTGCCATCGGCGATGCCGCCGAAAGGGCCCCCGAACAGGGCGAATGTCCGTACCCGCCGTAATTCAATTTAGAGGAAGTGTTTCCCATGATCGCCACCACGTGGCGCAAGCAAGCAGCCTGCCGGGGTCTCGACGTCGAGGCGTTCTACCCGGTTTCCGAGGACGAGGCCGACGCGGCCGAGGCCAAGGCTGTCTGCGCAGTCTGCCCGGTCCGCCAGGCTTGCCTCGAGCACGCTCTGGCCCACCGAGAGCGCGAGGGGATCTGGGGTGGCACGACCGAGCGGGAGCGGCGGCGCATCGTGCGGCAGCGTCGCAAGTCGGCCTGAGCGGATTCAGGGCTTATTCTTCAACGCCTTCTTGACCGGCACCGTGGTGGTCGTCGTCGGGGCGCCCAGGGTGCAGGGGTACGGGTTCCACGGCTCCGGCTCGGTGTTGGTGTAGACGTCGCCGGGGATCGTGGTGGTCGTCGTCGTCTCACCCGGGTAGGTGGTGGTCGTCGTCGAGGTCGAGGTGGTCGACGTGGTCGGCGTGCTCGACCCGTTCACGGTGAGGGTCGATCCGGCGATCAGGAGTGAGACGGTCGTGCCGGTCAGGTCCGGGTCGGGCGCATAGGTGATCGGGCCGCTCAGGGTTGACCCGAGGGACACGGCCGCGCCGTAGCCCGTCGGGCCGTAGAGGATCTCGGAGTCGCTCCCACTGCTGAGCAGGCTTGCGTTGCCGATTTCGGCCACCTTGAAACCCGCCGTGGTGAGCGCGCTGGCCGTGTCGTGGGCGATGCCGTTCACCGTCGATGCATTCAGGACGTTCACCGATATCTCGCCGTGCGGCACGGCGGGTGCGGTCGTGGTCGTCGTCTCCTTGCTCTTGGTCTTGCCCTTGCCCTTCGCTCCGCCGGCGAGGGTCGTCGTCGTGGTCGTGGGCGGGGTGCTCCCGATGGCGTTGAAGGCGTTGATCATGTTCTGCGCGTACGGCTGCGCCTGCTCGAGCACGTCCGCCCCACCACTGGTCACGTACCCGACGGTGGGGAGGGTCTCGGTGACCAGGTGGGAGGAGGGCAGGCCGCGGAAGATCTCGGCGATGTGGAGGAGGTCGGCCTGGCTCAAGGTGTCGTCGATGGTGACGTTGCCGACGGAGGCGCCGATGAAGCTGTTGATGGCCAGGGGGTTGGTGATCGACGCGTTGACCTTCGCCAGCACGGCCCGGAAGAACGCGTCCTGGCGCTGGATGCGGCTGAAGTCCGACTCGCCGTCGTAGTGCCAGGAGCCGTCCTGCATGTAGTAGAGGTGGCGACTGCGCACGAGCTGCAGTGCCGTGGTCCCGTTGACGACCTGACAGCCGGTCTGCGTCACGTAGAGCCCGGTGTACTGGTCCTTGACCGGGGTGGGGAAGTCCATGGTGATCCCGCCCAGTGCGTTGACCATGCCCGAGAAACCTTGGAAGCCCACTGACGCGTAGTGGTTGACCGGGATGCCGAGCACCTGCTCGATCGTCTGCACCAGGAGATCCGGTCCGGAGTTGTAGGCCGCGTTGATGCGGTTCATGCCCGAGATGTCCGGAACGTTGCCCGGGATGTCGACCCAGAGGTCGCGGGGGATCGACAGCAGGGTGACGGTCTTGTTGGCCGGGTCGAAGCGGGCGACCATGGTCACGTCGCTGCGCTGGCCGCCGGCATCGCTCTCGTTGCCGAAGGCGCGCACCTGGGTCGAGTTGTCGACGAAGGCACGCGAGTCGGATCCGACGAGGAGCAGGTTGAAGGGTTTCAGCGGGTCGGCCGGCTGCGCGATGAGGTGCTTGGAGTGCACCTTCTTGATCTGGTCGAAGCGGTAGTTGGCGTACACGTAGAGGCCGCCGGCCCCGGCCGCGATGACGAGGATGAAGACGGCGACCGTGTAGAGGATGCGCCGGCGCCAGCGGTGCCTGCGCTTGCGGTCCTTCTTCTTGGACTTGCGCAACTCCTTCTGGAGATCAGCCCGTGACTTCGGGGGCTCGGTCATGACCACGGCGTCCGGCTCGCCGTCGGGCACTGGGGGTGGCGGAGGCGCGGGCGGTGGCCCCGCGGCCGATCCCGCCGTCGACCCGAGCGGCTCGGCTGGCTCTGGCGTCTCGGGATTTTCGGGCTCGTCGGGGCTCAAGAGCCAGAAAATACCTGGCTGGAAGCTCCGATAGCCTGCACCGGTGCAATTTGACCTCTCCGACGAGCTTCTCGAGCTCCGTAATTCGGTGCGGCGTCTGGCCCAGGACAAGGTGAAGCCGCGAGCCCGGGCCATCGACAAGGAAGGCGCCTACCCGACCGATCTCTTCGAGGCGTTCCGCGACGCCGGCCTGCTCGGGCTGTGTATCCCCGAGGCCTACGGCGGTTCGGGGGCCGGGATTCTGGGACTGGCCCTCGCCATCGAGGAGGTGGCCAAGTACTCCAATGCCGCCGCCCTGATGCTGCTCCTGACCCGTCTGCCGACGGGTCCGGTCATGATCGCCGGCACCGAGGAACAGAAACAGCGCTACTTGCCAGGGATCTGCGACGGCACGCTGAAGGCCGCGTTCGGCCTGTCCGAGCCCCAGGCAGGCAGCGACGTCATGGGCATGCGGACCCGGGCCGTGCCCGACGAGGGGTCGGGGTCGGCCGGCGGCTGGGTGCTCGACGGCACAAAGTGCTGGATGTCGGGGGTGTCCGAGGCGGACTGGTACACCGTCTTCGCCAAGACCAGCGAGCCCACGAGCCGGGCCCACGACTCCATCACCGGCTTCATCGTCGAGCGGTCCTGGGACGGTGTCGACGTGGGCCGGACCGACCACAAGATGGGTGTGCGCGGCGTCGACACCGGCGAGCTCCTCCTCACCGACGTCCACGTGCCGGCGGAGAATGTCATCGGGGAGGTGGGCGGCTTCCGCCTGGCCATGCTCGGGCTCAACGCCATGCGGCCGATCGTGGCGGCCCGAGGGATCGGCCTGGCCGAGGGCGCGCTCATGTACGCCACCGACTATGTGCAGCAGCGCGCCGCCTTCGGCAAGACCATCGCCGACTTCCAGGGGATCCAATGGGAGATCGCCAAGTGTGCGGTCGACATCGAGGCGGCCCGGTTGCTGACCTATCGAGCGGCCGTGCTGGCCGACCAGGGCAAGTTCACCAAGGAGTACGTGCCCTACCTCTCGATGGCCAAGTACCACGCCACTGAGCTGGCGGTGCGGGCCTCTTCTCTGGCCGTCCAGCTGCTCGGTGCGGCCGGCTACATGGAGGACCACCCGACCGAGCAGTGGTACCGCGACGCCAAGCAGCTGACCATCGTCGAGGGGACGTCCCAGGTGCAGCTGGGTCTGATCGCCCGCGGTGTGCTCGACCGGGACCTCTGGTGGGACTGAGGTGGCAGTGACATGGCACTGACCTGGCCCGAGGTGCTGGCCCGGTTGAGCCAGCGCGCTCCGCTGCGCGAGGACGAGGCCGAGGAGATTATGGGCGTCGTCTTCCGTGGTGAGGCCACGCCGGCCCAGGTGGGCGCCTTCCTGACCCTGTTGCACGCCAAAGGCGAGACGGCGGAGGAAGTGACCGGGCTGGCCCGGGCCATGGTCGATGCGGCCGTGCCGTGCCCCCTCGGCACCGACGACGTGGTGGTCGACCTGGTCGGTACCGGTGGTGACCGTCTGGCCAGCATCAACGTGACCACGCTGGCATCGTTCATCACGGCGGGTGCCGGCGTGGCCGTGTGCAAGCACGGAAACCGCGCCGCGTCCTCGTCGGTGGGGACGGCCGACGTGCTCGAGGCGCTGGGTGTGGCCCTCGATGTCGGCCCCGAGGGTGTGGCCCGCTGTGTGGCCGAGGCCGGCATGGGCTTCTGCTTCGCCCAGGCCTTCCACCCGGCCATGCGCTTCGTGGGTCCCGTCCGGGCGGAGATCGGCGTGCCTACCGTCTTCAATTTCCTCGGACCCCTGACCAACCCCGCACGCACCCGTTACCAGCTGGTCGGCGTGAGCGACCCGGCCATGGCGCCGATCATGGCTGACGTGTTCGGGTCCACCGGCAGCCGGCGTACCTTCATTGTCCGGGCGGACGACGGCCTCGACGAACTGAGCGTCACGTCGCCCTCGACGGTGCTCGAGGTGCGGGGCGACGGCTCGGGCAACTACGAGCTCAGCGAGTGGCGGGTCGACCCGGCCGCGCTCGGGCTGGCGCCGGCCACCCTGGCCGACCTGCGGGGCGGCGACGCCGCCTTCAACGCGGCGGCCATCCGCTCGGTGCTCGAGGGCGAGACGGGCGCCCGGCGCGACATCGGCGTGCTGAACGCGGCGGCGGCGCTGGTGGTGGCCGGGCGGGCTGACGACCTCGAGGGCGGGCTGGAGCTGGCGGCCGAGTCGCTCGACAGCGGCCGGGCCCTTGGGGTGCTCGACGTCCTGGTCGCTACCTCGCAGGCGGCTGCAGGAGCGCGGCGCCAGCCGACGGGCTGACCCTCCAGGCCCGCCGCGGCGCGTGGGCCCCTGGGTCGAGTGCCGGAGAGTCGGGTTGGCACAGGGCGACCACGCAGCCGCCGAAACCGCCGCCCGACATGCGGGCGCCCAGGACGCCCGGCTGGGCCAGGAGTTGCTGGACGAGCTCGTCCACGGCGGGGACGGAGACCAGGTAGTCGGCGGCCAGGCTGCGGTGGCCCTCGGTCATGACCTCACCCAGTGCGGTCAGGTTGCCCCGCTCGAGGAGGCGCTCGGCCTCGAGGACGCGGGCGCACTCGGTCACCACGTGGCGGGCCCGGCGACGCAGCACCGCGTCGGACAGACCGCTCAGGTCGCTCAGCTCGCACAGGCCCAGCGGGCGCCCGAGCTGCTCCGCGGCGCGCTCGCACTCCGCCCGGCGGGTGGCGTAGGGCGAGTCGACGAGCAGGCGTGGTGCCTCGCTGTGCACGACGACGAAGGCCGCGTCCTCGGGCACCGCCACCTGGTGCGTGGCGAGGGTGTGGAAGTCGATGGCCAGCGCGCCACCGCGATGGCCCCGGCGATGGCCAGGGGATCCAACAGGCCCACATGCGCGCCCGTCGCCCGCTCCGCCTCCTGTTCGGTGCGGGCCAGTGCCAGGGGATCGGGATCGTGGCCCAGGGCGAGGAGCAAGGCGACCGAGAAGGCGGCGCTCGACGAGAGGCCGGCCCCGACCGGGATGGTGCTGGTCACCTCGATCCGCCCGCCCGCGCCGTCCGGTGGCGGACGGAGACGCAGGAGCCCGGCCGCCAGGAGGGCGTCCGGCGGGAGGGGAGCCAGTCGGTCCGGGTCGCCCAGTGGAACCTCGAAGGGGTCGTCGGGGAACTGGTCGGACTCGACGCCGACGAGGAAGCTCCCCGGCTTGGGGGT
>CAWIYY010000020.1:0-139988 GCA_963840435.1 uncultured Acidimicrobiaceae bacterium
CGCCGCGCGCTGGACGGCATCGAAGACGACGGCGCTGGGGTCGCCCCCTTCGGCGCCCTGCACGATCTCGGTGCCGGTGCGCTCGGCCCACATGGCCAGCTGCTCGGCCGCAGCGGCCCGGAAGGTGTCCCCGGCAGCCAGGAGCACCGAGCGCCCGTCCGCCGACTGGCGCCGGGCCAGCTTGCCGATGGTGGTCGTCTTGCCCACGCCGTTCACACCGACGACGAGCCAGACGTCTGGCTTGCCGGCCAGGCCATCGAAGCGCAGCGTCCGCTCCCCCGCCGTCTCGAGCAGCCGGCGGATGGAGTCTCCGAGCGCCTTGAGCAGATCGTCGCCGCCCGAGACCTCCTTGGTCGCCACCTTCGCCTTGAGCTCGTCGAGGAGCGCGTCCGTCGTGGCCACGCCGACGTCGGCCCGGATGAGTGCCTCCTCCAGCGACTCCCAGGTGGCCTGGTCGATGCGGCCGGTGCGCAGCGAGGCCACGGCCCCGCTGAAGAGCCCGCGCACGCTGCCCAGACGGCTGCGGTAGGTGGCGGGCGGCGCGACCTCCTCGGCCGGGACGACCGCCTCTTCGAGGACCTCGATCTCGTCGAGCGTCTCCGGTTCGGCTACGGGGACGGGGGTCTGTGTGGGTGGTGCCTGGGGTGGCGGCGGAGCCGGTGGCCGGGCGACCTCGGTGGGCGGCGCCGTCGCGGTTCCCCCGCCGCGGCGGCCCCGGGTGACGACGAAGCCGACGGCGGCCAGGACGACCAGCGCGACGACGATGACGATGATGAGGACGGTCACGTGCCTTCGCTCTCGTCGTACTCGGTGTCGTCGTACTCACGGAGCCGGCGCCGGCTGCGCGCCATTGCGGTGCCGCCGGCCACGAGCACCAGCACGGCCACCAGAGCCAGAACGATGACCAGCGATCCCATCAGGCGGGCTCCCTCTCCTTGGCCACCCTCTGGCTCACGACCTGTGAGGAACCGCCCGGGGCCATGGTCACGCCGTAGAGCGCGTCCCCGGTCTCCATCGTCCGCTTCTGGTGGCTCACGATCAGCAGTTGGGCCTCGTCGCGGAACTCGTGCACCAGCGTGAGGAACCGGCTGAGGTTCACGTCGTCGAGCGCGGCCTCCACCTCGTCCATCATGTAGAAGGGCGAGGGCCGGCTGCGGAAGACGGCGAAGAGGAAGGCCAGCGCGGCCATCGAGCGCTCACCACCCGAGAGCAGGGACACCCGGCGCACGTTGCGCCCAGCCGGGCGGACCTCGATCTCGACGCCGGTGTTCAACAAATCGTCGGGCTCGAGCAGGACCAGCCGTCCCGTGCCCCCCGGGAAGAGCATGGCCACCAGGGTGGAGAAGTGCTCGTTCACGTCGGCCGCCGCGGAGGCGAACGAGGACATGATCTCCTGGTCGAGGGTGCGCACCACCTCGTGCAGCTCGCGCCGGGCGCCCCGCACGTCGTCCACCTGTGCCTCGAGCTCCTTGTGACGCTCCTCGAGCACGGAGAGCTCTTCGAGGGCGAGCGGGTTCACCGGTCCCAGCGCGGCCAGCTTGCGTTCGAGTTCCGCGGCGTGCTGGGAGAGCGACAGGCCCTCGGGCGCGTCGGGTACGGGCAGTCCCGTGAGCTGCTCGGGGGTGGCCTCGAGGTCGCGGCCGATGTGCTCGGCGAGCGACTCCGTGCGCAGATCGACTTCGTTGAGCTCGAGGTCGAGGGTGCGCGTCCGGCTCCGCACGGCCTCGAGTCGCTGCTCGGTGGTGTGCCGGTCCTGGCGCAGCTGCTCGAGCTTCTCGCCGCCGGCCCGGACGGCGTCGACCTGGTCCTGGTAGTCGTGGCGCAGCGCGTCGAAGATGCCGTCGAGCCGCTCGTGTTCGCGCTCGACCACCTGCTCCAGCCGGGCCAGCGCCGCGCCCTCGGCCTCGAGCCGCTCGCGGCGGGCGGCGGCGGAGGCTCGCTCCTCCGCGTGCCCCTGGAGACGGCGCTCCACCTCGGCCTGGCGTTCGCCCAGGACGCGGCGACGCTCGGCCAGGCCGGCCACCCGGACCTCGAGCTCCTGCTGGCGCCGGCGCACGTCCTGACGGCGTGCGACCAGCTCGGCCCAGGCGGCGCTCGCCTCTTGGAGCGCGGGCAGGGAGTCGGCCAACCGGGTGCCCTCGGCCGTCACCTCGGCCAGGCGGCGCTCCGCCTCGGCCACGGCGGTGCGGGCCTCCTCGAGCTCGGTGCCCAGGCGCTTCCGCTCCTCGGTCACCCGGACCGCGTCGATCCCGGCCGCCTCGAGGGCCGACGCGTGCCGGTCGGATGCACGCTCGGCCGCGGCGCGCCCGTCGCGGCAGCGGGCCAACGCGATGCGCGCGTCGGACAGGGCGGCCCGGGCCAGCTCGGCCTTGGCGGCGGCCTCTTCCGCGCGCTGGCCCGCTTCCTCGACCGCCACCGCCGTCACCACGCCCGATCCCGAACGGACCCGCCACCCGGTCGCCGCGAAGCGGTCGCCTTCGGGCGTCACCACGATGAGGTCGTCCCGGGCCAGCGAGAGGTCGATGGCCTCCTCCCACCCGTCGACCCGCACGGCCCGACCCACCAATGCGTCGAGCACCGACTCGGCCGCGTCGCCGCCCCGGCGGGCCCGCACGTGTGCCCGGACCGGCTCGGCGCTGCTGCCCGCAGGCAGGTCGTTGGCCCCGGCTGTCTCGGTCCCGTTCGAGTAGCGCGGGGCCAACACCGCGCCGGTGACGCCCCGCTCGCGCAGGGTGGCCAGCGCGGCCTGGGCCGAACGGCGCCCGTCGACCACGACGGCGGCCACCCCGGCCCCGGCGGCCGCCTCGAAGGCGGAGTCCCATCCTTCGTCGATCTCGACCAGGTCGACCAGAGAACCGACGACCCCGTCGACCTCGCGCAGCAGTTCGCGGCCGCCCGCCCCCTGGAGGTCGGACAGCGCACGCTCGAGCGCCTCGGCCCGGGCCGCGGTGCGGTGCCGGGCCTCCTCGGCCTCGTCGGCCGCAGCCTGGGCCGTCTCCGCCCCCGACGCGGCCGCTTCGAGCTCGGCACTGCGGGCCGTCAGGTCCGCCTGCAGTGCCGCCGCAGCCTGCTCGAGCTCGGTGGCGGAGCTCGACTGCAGATCGGCCCGCACGGCGGCGGCCGTGTTGCGCTGCTCGAGCGCCTCGACCCGGGCGCGTTGCCCGTCGATGTCCTGCTGCTCGCGGGCGAGGGCCCGTGTGAGCAGCTCGCGGCGCGTGCGCACGGCGGCCATGGCCTCGTCCGGTTCTGCGGCGTCGCCCAGTGCGCCCGCCCACCGCTCGCGGAGCGCGGTCTCCTCGGCGTCCACCGTCTCGAGGGCCTGCTCGAGCTCCCTCTGCTCGGTCCCGCTCCCCGACGCCGCCGCCTCGCCCTCGGCGGCCGCCAGCTCGGAAGCCAGGCGTGCCGCTTCGGCTTCGAGCGTGGACACGACGTCCTCGTCGGCCGCCGCATCCAACGCGGCCACGACGCCCCGACCGCGCTCGCGCAGCACGCCGGTGAGACCCCGGGCCCGCTCCACCAGACCCTGGACCCGGCCCAGCGCGTTGGCCAGGTCCTCCTCGCGGCGCGAGGCCAGCTCGGCCGTGGTCGACGTCGCCTCGGCGTCGAGCTGTTCGAGGGCGCCGTGGAGCTCGATCTCCTCGTCCCGGCACACGGCCAGGTTCTGGCCTGCCGTCAGGCGCCGGCTCGTGAGGTCGGCCATCTCGCTGCCGGCCAGGTAGCGGCGCACGGCCAGGAGCTCGGCCGCCACGGTGTCGTGCGAGCGGGCGGCTGCAGCCTGGCGCTCGAGCGGGCGGATCTGGCGGCGCACCTCGCGCACCAGGTCACCGAGGCGCTCGAGGTTCTCGGCGGTGGCGGCCAGTCGGCGTTCGGCCCGCTCGCGGCGCCGCCGGTGCTTCAACACGCCCGCCGCTTCCTCGATGATGGCCCGCCGGTCCTCGGGCCGAGCGTTGAGCACGGTGTCGAGCTGGCCCTGGCCGATGATCATGTGCTGCTGGCGCCCCACGCCCGAGTCGCTCAGCAGCTCTTGAATGTCGAGCAGGCGGCACGGCGCACCATTGATGGCGTACTCGCTGTCGCCAGAGCGGAAGAGCGTGCGGGTGATGGTCACCTCGGACAGGTCGACCGACAGCTTGCCCGACGCGTTGTCGATGGTGAGCGAGACCTCGGCCCGGCCCAGCTGGGGCCGCGACGACGTCCCGGCGAAAATGACGTCCTCCATCTTGGCCGAGCGCAGCGAGCGCGGGCCCTGGGCCCCGAGTACCCAGGTGACGGCGTCGACCACGTTGGACTTGCCGCTCCCGTTCGGTCCCACCACCACGGTGATCCCCGGCTCGAATTCCAACACGGTGGGGTCGGCGAAGGACTTGAACCCCTTCATGCTGAGCGACTTCAAGAACATCGGGGCGACGTTACCGGCTGCCTACCGGGTCGGGGGGACTCTGGCGGCCCCGCCGCGCTCAGATCTGGCAGTGATCGCAGAAGAAGGTCGAGCGCCCGCCCGCCTTGACCCGGACGATCGTGTTGCGGCAGCGCCGGCAGGGCTCGCCCTCCCGGTCGTAGACCTGATGCGAACCCTGGAAATCCCCCAGCTCGCCGAAGAGGTCGCGGTACTGCTCGTCGGCCAGCGAGGAACCCCGGTGCTTGATCGCGTCGGCCAGCGTCTCGACGATGGCCCGGTAGAGCCGGCGCACCTCGGTCGTGGTGAGCGAATCGGCGGGGCGGTCGTAGCGCAGGCCGGCCTGGTAGAGCATCTCGTCGGAATAGAGGTTCCCGATGCCCGCCGTGAAGCTCTGGTCCATCAGCAGGGGCTTGATGGCCCCATGATGCTGGCGCAGCAGCAGGCCGAAGCGGTCCCAGCTCATGAGATCCTCGATCGGATCGAACCCCAGGTGGGCCAGCTCCGGCACCGCCTTGCGGATGGCCGTCCCGTCCCCGCCCGATGTCCCTGACACCGGCGAGAGCGGCGTCCCATCCGCCTTCAGGGGGGGCGTCGAGACGAAGAGCTCGCCGAAGGTCCGCGGATCCACGTAGCGCAGCTCGCCACCCTGGGTGAAGGTGATCACGACGTGGGTGTGCTTCGGCTTGGGATCCTTGACCGACTTCACCCGGAGGAGTTGGCCGCTCATGCCGAGGTGGACGACGAGGGTGTCCCCATTGTCGAGGGTCATGAGCAGGTACTTGCCCAACCGACCCACCGACTTGATGGTCCGACCCTCGAGCATGCCGCGGAACTGCTTCGCCGAGGGATGCCGGCGCACCGAGCGGCCGTTGGCCACCGAGACGGCCTTGATCTTGCGGCCGACCACCTCTCGGGAAAGGTCCTGGCGGAGGGTCTCGACCTCGGGCAACTCAGGCACTGGTGGTCAGCTCCTCCCAGGCGCGGCGGGCCGCCTCCTGCTCCGCGTCCTTCTTCGAGCGACCCTCGCCCCGGCCCATCGATCTCCCGGCGAGGAAGACCTCGGCCACGTAGGCCCGATCGTGATCGGGCCCCGATCCCTCGACCACGTAGCGAGGCGTGCCGTCTCCCTCGCGCACCGCCCTCTCCTGGAGCCGGCTCTTGTGGTCGAAGTCGTCGGGCTCTTGCCCCGCCCGCTCGATGGCCTCGCCCAGCTCCCGCAGGACCAGGTGCTCAGCCGCCTCCCAGCCGCCGTCGAGGTACACCGAGCCGAGGACGGCCTCGAAGGCGTCAGCCAGGATGGACGCCTTGGTCCGACCGCCCGAGGTCTCTTCGCCCCGGCCCAGGAGCAGCACGTCACCCACCCCGAGACCTGCGGCGACTTTGGCGAGCACGCGGGCGTTGACCACGGCGGAGCGGACCTTGGCCAGCTTGCCCTCGGGGAAGTCGGGAAACCGCTCGTAGGTGTGTCGGGCCACGATGAGGCCCAGGACGGCGTCGCCGAGGAACTCCAAGCGTTCGTTCGAGGGCGCGCCACCCTCCCGCTCGCCACACCAGCTGCGATGGGCCAGGGCGTGCTGCAAGAGCGTCAGGTTGGCGAAGACGTAGCCAAGTCGTTCGGCCAGGACGGCCGCACCCTCAGCGCCGGCCTCAACCCGCCTCGAGCTTGGCGTAGACGTAGTCAACAGCGTCCCGGACCGTGCGCAGATCCTCGAGGTCCTCGTCGTCGATGCGGAAGCCGACGGTTCGCTCCCCCAACTCCTCTTCGAGCGCCTCGACCAGCTCGATGAGAGCCAGGGAGTCGGCGTCGAGGTCCTCGACGAACGAAGCCCCTTCGGTGATCGACGTGGGGTCCGTCTCCAAAATGTCGGCCAGCTGGTCGCGGATCAGCTCGAAGACCCCGTTCCTGTCGAGGGGGCCCTGGTTGGTGTGGGTTTCCGCTGGCACGGGACCAGTGTACGTGTGACGAGGGTGTTACCGCCGACTTACCGCCCCTGAGCTGGGACTTTCAGTCGTTTCCCCTGGGCCGCACCGCCGCCGCCACGTGGTCGGCCAACCCCCGGGTTGCACACTCGTGGGCCACGATGACCGCGTTCATCATGGCGGTTGCGCTCGAGGAACCGTGGCTGATGACACAGATCCCGTCGGTGCCGAGCAGCATGGCCCCTCCGGTGTTCTCGGGCTCGAATTCGGCGACGAGGGGCAACAGGTGGGGCAGGAGCGTGGATGAGGCCTGTCTGGTCTCGTCGTCGGTCCCGAACACCCCCAGCAGGGTGTCGAAGAGGAAACGCAACGACCCCTCCAGGGTCTTGAGGGTGACGTTGCCGGTGAAGCCGTCCGTGACCACGACGTCGGCCGGCGAGGGCAGCAGGTCCCGGCCCTCCAGGTTGCCCACGAATTCGAAACCGCCGGCCGCACTCGCCTCGGCCAGAAGGCCGTGTGTCTCCTTGACCAGGGGCGTGCCCTTGGTCGGCTCCTCCCCGATGGAGAGCAGCCCGACGGTGGGCGATGCGGTGCCGAAGCGTGCCGCGGCGTACGCAGCCCCCATCTGGGCGAACTGCACCAGCATGGCGGCCGTGCATTCGGCGTTGGCGCCAGCATCCACCAGCACCGCAGGCGTCCGCCCCAGGCGGGGCAGCGGAGTGGCGATGCACGGGCGGACGACGCCGGGCAGGCGGCCCATGCGCAGCAACGCCGCGGCCATGGTGGCACCGGTGTTGCCGGCGGAGACCATGGCGGAGGCTTTGCCGTCGCGCACCAGCTCAGCGACACGAACCAGCGAGGAGTCCTTCTTGCGGCGCACGCCGCCGGCCGGGTCCTCGTCCATGCCGATGACCTCGGTGCAGGGCACCAGCTCGA
The DNA here is from genome assembly GCA_963840435.1 of uncultured Acidimicrobiaceae bacterium. Lineage (GTDB taxonomy): Bacteria > Actinomycetota > Acidimicrobiia > Acidimicrobiales > RAAP-2 > Bog-473. The sequence continues at coordinate 7,256 of CAWIYY010000020.1, forward strand.
GTCCGCCGGTGTCGCCGACCTGTTCGGGTGGGCCGACCAGGACAATGGCGATCCCGTGCTCCTCGGAGGCCCGCCTGGCGCCCTCGACGATCTCTCCGGGCGCCTTGTCGCCGCCCATGGCGTCGACGGCCACCGGCAGGCTGGCCAGCGTCTCCGGTGTCGGACGCTCGCCCCTCCGGCTCAAGTCAGTCGACCTCGATCGCCTGGCGACCCTTGTACCAGCCGCAATTGGGGCACACGACGTGCGGTGTCTTCGACCTCTGGCAGTGCGGGCACACGCTCAGGGCCGGAAGGGACAGCCGCCAGGCTCCGGCCTGGTGGGAGTGGCCCTTTGCTTTGGACTTCTTCTTCTTCGGGACGGCCATGACGGGTCTCCAAAAACGGTTGGGTGGGGCGCGCCGATGCCGCCTCGGACTACCGGAGCGCGTCGAGATTAGCCCATCGGGGGTCGACCGGGGCAACGCAGCCGCAGTCGCCCTCGTTCCGGTTGGCCCCGCACTGGGAGCACAAGCCGGCGCAGTCGTCCCGGCACAGGGGGGCCATGGGCAGCTCGAGGACGATGGCGTCGCGCACCAGCGGCCCGAGATCGATCGTGTCGTCGACGATCGGGTAGAAGTCGTCGTCGGCGTCGTTGCCGAAGCGCTCGTGCACCGGGATCTCCAGCTCACCGGTGACGGGCTCGGCGCAGCGGCGGCAGAGGCCGACCCACGGGGCCCGGACCGTGCCTGCGGCCTCGATGCCGCCCTCGAATGGGATCAATTCAAGATCCGCCTCCGCCTCGGCTCCGGCGGGGACCACGCTGCGACCAGGATCGATGCCGGCGGCGTCCATGGGCCCGGCGAGCGCCACCTCGCCCCGGCGAACGACGTGCTCGGAGCGGGCCGGCGCCCGGCGCAGGCGCGCCACGTGGACCACAAAGGGGTCGCTGGCCATCAGGACTGGTCCTGATCGAAGAAGCCGTCCTCCTCAATCCCAGCTTCCTCGTCCTCTTGGCTCGGGCCCACCACGGGAGCGGCCAGTCTGGCCCGGCCCGCCTGCACGGTGCGGGTCAGCCGGTCGAGCACGATCTCCATTCCGGCCAGCTTGGTGTCCACGAAATCCTCGGCCTGGTGCCGGAGCGCCCGGGCCTCCTCGTTGGCGTCGTCGAGGATGCGCTGGGCCACCGAGTTGGCCTGCCTCACGATCTCGGTGCGCTGGACCATGTGCTCGGCCTGCGCCCGGACGTCGTCCATCAGCGCCTCGGCCTCACGACTGCGCTCGGCCATGAACTCCTCGCGCTCGCGTAGGAGCCAGCGGGCCTGGCGCAACTCGTCGGGCATCGCCTCCAGCGCGGCGTGGACGAGGGAGGTGACCTCCTCCCGCGACACCATGGCGGAGGATGAGAGCGGCATCGACTTGGCCGCGGCCATCACGTCGAGCAACTGATTGAGGATGGATTCGACGCCGACCTCGGCAATCGGCTGCTCCTCCTCGATGTCGAGGAACTGGTCGCTCATCAGTCCTCACTCCCTCGCGGCTCGTCGAACTTGGCCCGCAGGGCGTCCGCCACCACTTCGGGCACGAAGGCCGAGACGTCGCCGCCGAAGCGGGCCACCTCGCGCACGAGCTTGGATGCGACGAAGGAGTACTTCGAGCTGGTCGGGATGAAGATGGTCTCGACCCCCGAGAGGTGGTTGTTCATCTGGGCCATCTGCATCTCGGTCTCGAAATCGGAGACGGCGCGCAGTCCCCGGACGATGGCTGTGGCCCCGACGTCGGCCGCCACGTAGACCAGCAGCGTCGAGACCGAGACGATGCGCACCGACGGCAAGTGGGCCGTGACCTTCTCCAGCATGGTCTGGCGTTCTTCGAGGTCGAAGAGGGGTGCGCTCTTCTGCGGGTTGCGCAGCGCGGCCACGACCACCTCGTCGAAGAGTCGGCTGGCCCGCTCCACGATCTCGAGATGTCCGTTGTGGAACGGGTCGAACGAACCCGGGAAGAGGGCGACCTTCACGAGTCGGAATTGGTGCGCTGAACCACAGTGACGAGCGTACCGCCGTACCGGCGCTCCTTCGTGACCACCCACCCCGTTCTCAGTGGAATTGCCGCGGACGATTCGAGGACGGCGAGGTCGGCCTGCAACCCGTCGAGGAGCTCGGACCAGGCGTCGAAGTCGTAGGGCGGGTCGCACAGGGCGAGGTCGAACGAGCGCCCCGGTGCCGCCTCGAGCCAGCCGGGCAACTTGCCCCGGACCAGGGTGGCCGACTCGTCGGCCAGGCCGACCGCGGCCAGGTTCAGGCGGACTGCGGCAAGTGCGCCGGGGTCGGCGTCCACGAAGGTGGCCGCGGAGGCGCCCCGCGACAGCGCCTCGACTCCCAGGGCCCCGCTCCCGCAGAAGAGATCGACCACGTCCAGGCCCTCGACGCCCCCGAGCGAGCCGAGGATGTCGAAGATCGACTCGCGCACCCGGTCGGAGGTCGGGCGGACGGACTGCGGCAGCTTGGCCGCCAGCCGGCGCCCCCGGCTCCGGCCTCCGATGACCCGCATCGCGACCACCCTACGGCGAATCAGCTCTTGAACAGGTACTCGCCCTCGTCCTCGCTCAACAGCAACTTCACCTCGTCGGCCAGGTCCGGGTACGACTCGAGCATCGGGTCCTCGCCCACGAGCACCTCGGCCACCCGCCGGGCCTCCTCGAGCAACGCCAGGTCGCCCGGGTCGCTCAGCGATGCCAGCCGAAGATCGCTCTGGCCCTTCTGGCGGGCGCCCAGCAGGGTCCCCTCACCCCGCAGGCGGAGGTCCTCCTCGGCCAGCTCGAAGCCGTTGGTCGAGGCGGCCACCGCTGCAAGGCGCTCATTGCCCTCCTCACCGCCGAGGAGGTAACACCAGCTGGCGTCGGCACCCCGGCCGACCCGGCCCCGCAACTGGTGCAGTTGGGCGATACCGAAGCGGTCGGCGCTCTCGACCACCATCACGGTGGCCTGCGGCACGTCTACGCCGACCTCGATCACGGTCGTGGCCACCAACACCTCGAGCCCACCCGAGCGGAACTGCTCCATGACCTCCTCGCGGGCGGCACTCGCCATCTGACCGTGCATCAAGCCGACCTTGAGGCCGGCCAGCTCGCCGACGGACAGGCGCTCGAACTCTTCGGTGGCCGACTTCGCCTCGACGCGAGCCGAGCCCTCGACCAGCGGACAGACCACGAAGGCCCTGTGTCCCGCCGCCACTTCGGAGCGCACGCGCTCCCAGGCCTCCGTTGCCGCGCTGGGCTGATCACCCGGCAACCAGGTGGTGGTCACCGGAATGCGACCGGGTGGCAGCTCGTCGAGTGTGGTGAGGTCGAGATCGCCGAAGATGACCATGGCCGCGGTGCGCGGGATGGGCGTCGCCGTCATGACCAGGAGGTCGGGGTCGCCGTCCGCACCCTTGCTGCGCAGCGTGGCCCGCTGCTCCACGCCGAACCGGTGTTGCTCGTCGATCACCACGCAGCCGAGCGAGCGGAACGCCACCTCCTCGGTCAGCAGGGCGTGGGTGCCCACGACCAGGCCGATGCCGCCCCAGCGGAGGCCTTCGAGGACGGTCGTCCGCGCCCTGCCCTTCACCTTGCTCGTGAGGAGCTCGACCCGCACCTCGCCGCCGGCCATGCCACCCGGACCCTCGAGGTCGCCCAGCAGCGCCCGCACTGCGCTGATGTGCTGCTCGGCCAGTACCTCGGTCGGCACCATCAACGCGCCCTGATGCCCGCTCTGGACGGCCGCCAGCAGCGCGGCCACCGCCACCACTGTCTTGCCCGAGCCGACGTCGCCCTGGAGCAGGCGATGCATCGGGAAAGGGCCGGCCATGTCGGCGACGATGACGGCCAACGCCTGACGTTGCGCGGTGGTCAGCTGGTAGGGCAACCCGGCCAGGAAACGTGCGACCAGGGTCCCCGAGACGGCACCGGTGACTTCGCGGGGCGAGACGTCGTGGTGCAGGGCGCGGGCGTTCACCTCGAAGGCCCGGCGTCGCAACACCAGCGCCAGCTGCAACCGGAAGAGCTCGTCGAAGACCAGCCTCCGCCGGGCCGGTGCCACCACGTCGAGCGACTCGGGCACGTGGATGGCCCCGAAAGCGGCGGTGCGGTCCCAAAGATCGAGCGAGTCGCGCCACGTCGGGGGCAACGGGTCGAGGAACTCCCCCGCCCGGCTCAGCGCCTCCTCGACGAAGCTCCCGATCTCCCAACTGGTGAGGCCGGCCTTGGCGGAGGCCGGGTACACCGGCAAGATGCGCAGCGTCCGGCGCCCCGGCGACACGCCGGCAACGACGTCGACCACGGGGTTGACCATCTGGCGGGTGCCCCGGTACTCCCCCACCTTGCCGAAGAAGATGGCCTCGGTCCCTTGCTCGAGCTGCTTGGCCCGCCAGGGCTGGTTGAAGAACACGATGGCCAGTCGACCCGTCTCGTCGCGCACCACCACGTCGACGACCGCCCGTCCCTGCTTGGAGCGACGGGAGCGGGCCGACTGCACGGTGGCCAGCACCGCAGCCTCGTCGCCGACGACCAGGTCGGACACGTCCGCCTGGCGGGTCCGGTCGATGTAGCGGCGCGGGTACGTCGTCAGGAGGTCGAGGACGGTCTCCACCCCGAACTGGGCCAAGTGCTCGGCCCGGCGTTCGGAGACCCGCTCGAGGACCGAGACCGGCCGCTCGCTCAGGTCTCGCAGGGAGCGGCTGTTACTCAATCCCGAGCAGGTAGGGGTAGAGGGGCTGCCCGCCCTGGTGCACCTCGAGCGCGACGGCGGGGTGCTCCTCGGACAGCCATTCTTCGATGCGCCGGGTGTCGGCCACCCGAGCGCCCTCGCCCTCAATGAGGGTCACGAGTTCGTGGGAGTCCTCGAGCAGGCGACTCAAGAGCAGGCGCGTGCACACGACCACGTTGTCCGCCACCGCCACCACACCGTCACGCGAGATGCCGATGTAGTCGCCCTCCCGCACCTCGCCCGCGTCGGTCGTCGAATCGCGCACGGCCTGCGTGACCTCCGCCGGCACCACCCGGGCGGCCGATTCGGCCATGGCGGCCGCGTTGGTGTCGGCCCCGGCCGCAGGGTCGTAGGCCAAGAGCGCGGCGAAGCCCTCGACGATCGAGCCGGTCGCCACCACCCGCACCCTTTTGTGGGTGAGCCCGTCGACCTGCTCGGCCACCGGCCGGATGTTCTTGTTGTTGGGCAGGATCACGACATCGTCGGACCTGACCGACTCCACCGCCTTGACCAAATCGGCCGTCGCCGGGTTCATCGTCTGACCGCCCACCACCAGGTGGTGCACACCGAGCGAGCGGAAGATGCGCCCGATGCCGTCACCCGACACCACGGCCACGACGCTGGTCGTCGGGACCGGCCCCACGCCCTCGACCGAGGGACCCGCACCGGGTGCACCCACGTTCTCGCGGACCCAGCGCTCCTCCTCGACCTGCTCCTCGAGGTCCGTGACCCGGATGCGTTGCGGCTTGCCGATCTCGATCGCCGCTTCGATGGCCCCGCCGATGTCATCGGTGTGGATGTGGCAGTTCCACATCCCGTCCCCCCCGACGACGACGATGGAGTCGCCGATGCCGGCCCACACGTCCTTGAACCCTTCGATGGTGTCGTCGGGCGCGGCCAGCAGGTACATGACCTCGTAGCGGAGATCGCCGACCGTGTACATCTCGCCACCGGCGAGGTGACCGGCACCGTCACCGAAGGTCGAGCCCGCGCCCAGCTTGGAGAGATCGGGACCGGGTCCGCCCGCGGGCTCGGGCAGCGGGCGACCGTCGAGCACCAAGAGGAAGGCATCGAGCAGGAGGAGGAAGCCGGTGCCGCCGGCGTCGACCACTCCGGCCTGGGCCAGGACGGGGAGCATCTCGGGGGTGCGGGCCAGGGCGTCCGCTGCCTCCGAGCGTGCACTCTCGACCACACCCACCAGTCCGGTCCCCCGGGCGGCGCCGCTGGCGGCGGCGGAGGCCACCGTGAGGATCGTGCCCTCGACCGGACGGACCACGGCCTTGCGGGCCAGGTCCGAGGCATGGGCGATCGCCTCGGTGAGGACCTCGGGGGTCACGTCGGCCGCTCCGTTCGCCCCCATGCGCTCGCTCATGCCCCGCAGGAGCTGAGAGAGGATGACGCCCGAGTTCCCACGGGCTCCCATGAGCGACCCGTGCCCGATGGCCTTGCACACCTCGGGCAAGCCGGATCCGGCCCCGACGCCCTCGAGCTCGCTCACCACCGCCTCGAGAGTCAGTGCCATATTCGTGCCCGTGTCGCCGTCGGGGACCGGATAGACGTTGAGCCGGTTGATGTCGGTCTGATGGAGGCGGAGGGCATCGCGATAGCCCCCCATCACTGCACGGAGATCGTCGGCGCCCAGGGTCGCCGGGGTGCTCATGGCAGGGGATGCTAACCTTTCGCCCCGTTCGTGAAGGCCCAGCTGGTGCTTGCGCCGCGGCCTCGCTAGGAAGGTTCTCTCCAATGGCAGCAGTGTGCGATATCTGTGGCAAGAAGCCGTCGTTCGGCATGAACGTGAGCCACTCGCATCGGCGCACGAAGCGGCGCTGGAACCCGAACGTGCAACGGGTGCGAGCAGTCGTCGACGGGGCGCCCAAGCGCCTCCATGTGTGCACCTCGTGCATCCGGGCCGGCAAGGTGACCAAGCCGCTGCGCCGGAACTACCAGCCCAGCGCCTAGCAACTCGTCCGGGACGCCGCCTCAGCCCAAGGTGTGCTGCCAGCCCAGGCGGGGCAGCGGAGCACCCTTGAACATGCGTTCCGTGGCATCCGCCACCGTCACGCCCATCCGCAGCGGCGGGCGCAGACCCTCGGCCTCGAACCCGGCCATGAGCTCTTCCTCGTCCGCCGGGGCGACGGTGAGCACCAGCTCGTAGTCCTCGCCACCGCCGAGCGCCTCCTCCAGGGACGCCCATTCGGCCACCGGCACGTCACCCAGCTCGAAGCCCACGCCCGAGGCATCGGCCAGGCGGTGCAGGTCGAGCGCCAGGCCGTCGGAGACGTCGATCATGGCTTTGGCGCCGTACCGCCGGGCCGCGTCTCCCTCACGCAGTCGGGCCACGGGCCGGCGGTACGCCTCACCGAGACCGCTGTGGGCGCGCAGCTGGCGCAGTCCCGCCGCCGATCCGCCACACGGCCCCGTGACCAGGATGGCGTCCCCTGGTGCCGCCCCGCCTCGGGTCACCGCCGATCCTCCCGGCGCCACGGTGCCGAGAACGGTCACGGCCACCACCACCTGACCAGCGCTCGACACGTCCCCGCCGACCACGGGACAGCCGGCGGCGGTCGACGCCTGGGCCACACCTTCCATCACCCCGAGCGCCACCTCGCCGTTTCCCGATCCGCCCGGCACGCAGAGTGCAATCAGTGCACCAATTGGCGCAGCGCCCATGGCGGCCAGGTCGCTCACCGCGCCCATGAGGGCCTTCCACCCCACGTCAGCCGGGGTGCTGAGCGACAGATCGACGTGGACCCCCTCGACCACGCTGTCCACCGAGGCGACCAGCGGTCCGCCCCCGGGGACCTCGACCAACGCAGCGTCGTCGCGCAAGCCGAACGCCTCGATTCCGCTTTCGAGGATCGCCCGAATAAACTCCAACACGTCGTCCTCACCGGCGACTGCCGGCAGGTCCGTTGGTTTGGGGGATCCCACGGCACATGCCTAGCATTGGACCCCACTGAAACTGGCCCGAAGAAGGAGCAGATCCCCCGACGATGGCGCCAACGATGAACGCGAAACTCCTGGCCTGGGTCGAGAAGGTGGCCGCACTGACCACGCCCGACCGAATCGAGTGGTGTAACGGCTCGGCAGACGAGTACGACCGGCTCTGCCAGGAGCTCGTCGATGCCGGTACCTTCACCAAGCTCTCCGACGCCAAGCGGCCCAACAGCTACTGGGCCCACTCGGACCCCGGCGACGTGGCCCGGGTCGAGGACCGCACCTTCATCTGTTCCGAGAAGGAGATCGACGCCGGCCCGACCAACAACTGGCGTGACCCCGAGGAGATGAGCGACTTCCTCGACGGGCTCTTCAAGGGCTGCATGAAGGGGCGGACCATGTACGTGGTGCCGTTCTCCATGGGACCGCTCGGCTGCCACATCTCTCACATCGGCGTGCAGCTGACCGACTCGGCCTACGTGGCCGTCTCCATGCGGATCATGACGCGCATGGGCACGGGCGCACTCGAAGTCCTCGGTGACGACGGCGAGTTCGTCCCCTGCCTGCACTCGGTCGGCGCGCCGCTCGAGCCCGGGCAGGCCGACGTGCCGTGGCCCTGCGACGCCGAGAACAAGTACATCGTCCACTTCCCCGAGACCCGTGAGATCGTCTCCTTCGGCTCGGGCTACGGCGGCAACGCCCTCCTGGGCAAGAAGTGCTTCGCGCTCCGCATCGCCTCGGTCATGGCCCGGGACGCCGGCTGGATGGCCGAGCACATGCTGATCCTGAAGCTGACCTCGCCCGACGGTGAGACCCGCTACATCACGGGTGCCTTCCCGTCCGCCTGCGGCAAGACGAACCTGGCCATGCTCATCCCCTCCATCGAGGGATGGAAGGTCGAGACGGTGGGCGACGACATCTGCTGGATGAAATTCGGCGAGGACGGACAGCTCTACGCCATCAATCCTGAGGCCGGCTTCTTCGGTGTGGCGCCCGGGACGAACACCCACACCAACCCGAACGCCATCCTCACCCTCGACGGCAACTGCATCTTCACCAACACCGCGCTCACCGACGACGGCGACATCTGGTGGGAGGGCATGACCGATGAGCCGCCGGCGCACCTGACCGACTGGAAGGGCAACGACTGGACGCCCGAGTCGGGCACGCCTGCCGCGCACCCGAACGCGCGCTTCACCGCACCGGCCAGCCAGGACCCGGCAATCGCCCCCGAGTGGGAGGACCCCCGGGGCGTGCCGATCAGCGCGGTCCTCTTCGGCGGCCGCCGCGCCTCGGTCGTGCCGCTCGTGTTCCAGTCGAACGGCTGGGAGCACGGAGTGTTCCTCGGCTCCATCATGGCGTCGGAGACGACGGCGGCCCAGGCCGGTGCCGTGGGCAACCTGCGCCGCGACCCCTTCGCCATGCTCCCCTTCTGCGGATACAACATGGCCGACTACTTCTCGCACTGGCTTCGCATCGGGGCGACGGCGCCCGACCCGGAGAAGCTGCCGAAGATCTTCTATGTGAACTGGTTCCGCAAGGGTGCGGACGGCAAGTTCCTGTGGCCCGGCTACGGCGAGAACTCGCGCGTGCTCGAGTGGATCTTCAACCGGGTCATCGGCGAGGCCGAAGCGCTCGACACACCGATCGGTGCGGTCCCCGCTCCCGGCAGCATCGACATCGAGAACATCGACGTGTCCAAAGAGGACATGGAGGAGTTGCTCCGGGTCGACACCGAGGGTTGGCGGACCGAGGTGCCACTCATCCGTGAGTACTACGCACAGTTCGGCGATCGCCTCCCCGGCGCGCTCAGCGAGCAGGTCGACGCGCTCGAGAAGCGGCTGGGCTAGCCGGCCGACTCACCTCCGGGCATCTCGCGAAGGTCGCGCTGGAGGAAGCTCGGTGCATGGGCGGCCCGCCGTCCTGAGACGTAGGAGAGCCCGCCCAGCGCGGCCAGCACAGCCATGGTGGCGTCTCCTTGCGGGAGCTTGAAGGAGATGATCAGCGGAATCAGCGACCCGATCACCCAGACCAGCTGCTGGCGCATGCCGAAGCGGGCGAAGGCGCGGCCTTGGGCCGAGATCGGGATGTAGCGCTGCGTCATGGCGTCGAAGGAGGGCTGGGCCACGGCGCCACAAAGCCCGACGGTGAAGGCCAAGATGACCTGGGCGAACAGCGTGCCCCACACGGCGATGCCCGCGGCCGAAATGGCGATGAGCCAGAGCGAGGACAAGAGCAGTTGCTGCTCGGTCAGGTGTTTGCGCAATCGTCCGACCAGGACGAGGCCGATGATGGCGCCGATCCCGGTGCCCACGAGGACGTAGCCGTACCACTCGAGGCCGACCCCCTTCATGCGGCGCAGCCCGAAGGCGAGCATGAAGGTCATGAACCCGGTCAGGCCGCGCACGATGCACATGGCGGTCAACCCCAGCATCACCTCTGGGTGGGCCACGGGCTGCAGGCGTATCAGGTCCTGTTCCCGGGCCTGCCGCTCGTCGTTACCCTGCCCGAACTCGCGCACCGCGGTCGTCTTGTCGGCCCACAACTGCTCCCCCCGGCCCCCGCTCAAGACGGGAAGGCGGGTGCCGGCGATGGCGGCAGCGATGAACACGAGGGTGGCGAAGACCAGGACTGCGGCGGAACCTCCCAACTTGTAGAGGATGACGCCGGGCACGGAGACGATGAATCCGCTCACGGTCCCGATCAGGGTGAGACGGGCGTTCAAGGTGGCGTAGCCGGCTTGTTCCCCCGACTCGTCGGCGCCCTGGAGAGCCGACATTTCGGGTACCAACGCACCCTTGGTCACGGCGTACAACTTCGAACAGACGAGGACGAGGAAGGCCAGCGGGAACAGCAGGAAGCTGTGGATGTGCGTGGCCATCAGCGGGCACAAGACGGCCCGCCCCACGCCTGAGGAGACCACCATGAACCGCCGGGCTCCCCGGCTCCGGTCGATGAGCGGGCCGAGAAGCGGGGAGACGATGGCGAAGGGCGCGATCGTGAAGAGCAGGTAGAGGAGCACCTCGTGATCGGCCGCTTTCGGCGAGATCGAGAAGAACAGCGAGCCGGCGAGCGAAATCGTGACCAGCGTGTCGCCGCCCAGCATCGCCGATTGCACAAGCGAGAGGCGACCGATCGGGTGCGCCTGGTCGAACACGTCGTGTACGGCCTGTCGAGCCATGTCCTTGAACTGCTCGATCTTGGGGGGCATGGCCACCATGCCAATGTACGCGTCAGGTTCTTCTCGGCCGGTACGCCTTCGCCCTCGCCACCGCGACTTTCCTGGTCCGGGCAATGCGACCGGCGGTGGGCGGATGCTCCGGCGGCAACCATCTCCATCGCCCGGGTCCCCCCACGATCCTCCAGCCGCCGTTCGTCTTCATGTCGTGGTGCGCCGGGCACAAACGGACCAGGTTGCCCAGGTCGGTCTTGCCGCCCTGGGCGAAATCGACGTCGGCATGATCCGTCTCGAGACCGAGGCGCTTGCCACAGCCAGGGACGACGCAGGTCCGGTCGCGCACGACGAGTGCGGCCCCGACGCGTGACGGAATGGTGCGGGTCGAAGAAGTCACCGCAGTGACGTCACGGCCCGAGGTGATGACGAATTGCGCTGTGGCCTCGCCCAGCAGTTCGGTCGCCATCTCGAGCGACACCGGACCGACACCCTCGATTTCGCAGGTGTCGCCCCGGCGCAGACTGCCGCGCCGGAGCGCTGCGGCGTCGACGATCACCAGCGCATGCGCCTGCCCGGCCTGCGGGACGTTGTCGCTCCCGGTGCCGAGTAGCTCGAGAAATGCGTCGAGCCGGTGAGCCGACAACGACTCCCCCTCCACCGAGCCCGCCTCCTTCCAGCGCGCCTTGGCCCGCGCCTCCAGACGGGGCCCCACCCGGGACCACGCCACCTCGTCGCAGAGGAACTCACCCCGGATACCCCCGTGCTCGTCCTGATGCCAGTCGAAGTGACGGGCCGCCCGCACCCTCGCCCGGCGCTGGCGGGCGGACTCGTTGCTGCGCGCCGCGCACTTGGCCCTGCTGGCCGCGTCGGCCAACTCCTTGTGGCTGGACTCTCCCACCGCCATCTCCACCAGCTCGGGCAGCGAGTCGGGGGCGCTCAGGGCGGCGTCGCTCAGCACTTTCAGCTCGGGAGCCGAGAGGTGGCCGTCGCGCAGGGTCCGGGCGAGTGCCGGCTCCGCGGCCGCACGCTCGGCGGCGGCCAGGCGGGAGCGAGCGGCCCCGGCCGACGACCCGGACGCCGCGGCCAGCCAGTCAGCACCGCAGGCGTGACCCGTCTTGGCGAAGGCACCCGTCTCCATGACCCGAGGGGTCAGACGGGCCACGCCCGACGCCACGATGCGCTCGGCCTCGGCCAGAAGATCGACCAGGGCGACGGCCTCGTCGCCGGAGATGGCGCCGGGAGCGACCACCCGCACCGCCCGACGGAGGGTGCGCACCGCGCCGGTCACCTCGTCGATCAGTGCCGTCCCATCTGTTCCCGCCGCAACTGCACCTGCCGCCACACCGGCAGAGTACGGAGTGGTTGTGACAAATCGCCGGGCCGCTGACGGGTGGATCGAGCGACTAACTCAACGCCCCCGACTCGCGCAGCTTGGCGACCGTTCCCTCTTCCACGCCCCACTCGACGAGCGCCGAGATCGTGTCCGCCCCGGGCGGTGACGGCGCCGAGGACACCCCGGAGGGCGTGCGGGAGAAGCGGGGTGCGGGCGCCGGCTGCACCACGCCCTCCACCTCAATGAACGTCGAGCGGGCCACGTTGTGCGGATGCAGGTGCGCCTCCCAGGGAGAGAGCACCGGTGCGACGCATGCGTCAGATCCCTCGAAGATGGCCGACCATTCATCCCGGGTCTTCGTGCGGAACAGAGCGCTGAAGCGCTCCTTGAGCGCCGGCCAGTCCGCCCGGGACATCTGGGCCGGCAACGTGGGGTCGTCCGCCAGCCCGAGACCTTCGAGCAACCTGGCGTAGAACTGCGTCTCGATCGCACCCACGCCCATCCACTTCCCGTCCGACGTCTCGTAGACCTCGTAGAAGGGCGCGCCCGTGTCGAGCATGTTGGCGCCACGCTCCTCGTTCCAGATCCCGTGGAGGCGGAAGGCGTGGATCATGGTCATGAGGAGGGCCGACCCGTCGGTCATGGCGGCGTCGACGACCTGACCCTCGCCCGAGCGCGCCGCCGTCGAGCAGCGCGGCCACCATGCCGAAGGCGAGCAGCATCCCTCCGCCGCCGAAGTCGCCCACCATGTTCAACGGGGGCACGGGGTTGGAGTCGGCGCGGCCCATGGACCAGAGGGCGCCGCCGATGGAGATGTAGTCGATGTCGTGCCCCGCCATCGGAGCCATCGGACCGTCCTGACCCCAACCGGTCATGCGTCCGTAGACGAAGCGCTTGTTGCGGGCCAGGCACTCGTCGGGCCCGATGCCCAGGCGCTCGGTCACGCCGGGACGGAAGCCCTCGACCATGCCGTCGGAGCGCTCGACCAGGTCGAGCACGAGCGACACGGCGTCGGGGTTCTTCAGGTCGATCCCCACCGACGGCCGTGACCGGTTGAGGAGGTCCCAGTACGGGCCCTGCCCCGAATTCCTGAACTGCTCCCCCGCTTCGACGGCACCGGGCGCCGCGCGCTCCAGCCGCAGCACCGAGGCGCCGGCGTCGGCCAGCATCATGCAGGTGAAAGGGCCCGGACCGATCCCCGCCAGCTCGATGATCTTGATCCCGTGCAGCGGTCCGTTGCGCTCAGTCATCGCAGGATCGTGTCCCGGGATCCCGGCACCGGTCAAGCCCGGACCCATGCCGCGCCGACGCCGGCACGCCGCGCCAAGCTGGGGTCGTGCCCACTGCCCGCGCACCCGGCCGGGTCACCATCATCGGCGACCACACCGACTACAACGCAGGTCGCTCGCTCCCCATGGCCATCGACCTGGCCACCGAGGTGCAATTCACCCCCAAGCCGGGGAGCTTCCTCGTCGGCGTCGAGTCCGACCAGTTCCCCGACGACCCCTTCGAGGTCCCACTGGGCGACCCGGACCGACTGGCTCCCGCTCCCGCCGGACGCCCTCCTGGCGGCCGGGCTCCTGCGTCTCCGTCCGCCACCGGACGGCGCGGGCGGGCGGATCGAGGTGACCAGCACCATCCCGGTCGGGGCCGGCCTCTCGTCGAGCGCCGCCTTCTCGGTCGCCTTGCTCCTCGCCCTGGGCCACGATCCCGATCCCCTGGCACTGGCCCGCACCGAACAGGAGGCGGAGCGGGCGACGGGCGCGCACGTGGGCCTGTTGGATCCGCTGGCCATCGCCGGGGCCATCGCGGGGTGCGCGCTGGCCATCGACTTCCACACGCTCGCTACGCACCAGGTGGCGGTGCCCGACGAGGCGGCCTTCGTCGTCGTGCACAGCGAGGCACCACGCCTGCTCGTCGACTCGCCCTACGCCACCCGCCGGGCGGAGTGCGAGCGCGCCGCGCAGCAGCTCGGGCGCCCGCTGGGCCTGTGCGAGCTGAGCGACCTGAGCGGTTTGTCCGACGCGGTGCTGCGTCGCCGGGCCCGCCACGTGGTGACCGAGTGCGCACGCGTCCTCGAGGCCGAGCGCCTCCTCGAGCGGGGCAACCTGACCGCACTGGGTGAGGTCATGACCGAGGGCCACCGCAGCCTGGCCGCCGACTACCTGGTCTCCGTCCCCGCCGTGGACGAGCTCGTCCAACAGCTCCTGGCGCAGCCGGGCGTCCTGGGTGCCCGCATGTCGGGCGGCGGTTTCGGCGGCTGCGTGGTCGCCCTGTGCCAACCCGACTCTCCGGCACTCGACCCCGGGGCACACGCGCCGCGGCGGGCCTGGAGGGTCAGCCCGTCGGCTGGCGCCGCGCTCCTGCAGCCGCCTGCGAGGTAGCGACCAGGACGTCGAGCACACCAAGGGCCCGGCCGCTGTCGAGCGACTCGGCCGCCAGCTCCAGCCCGCCCTCGAGGTCGTCGGCCCGCCCGGCCACCACCAGCGCCGCCGCCGCGTTCAGCACGCCGATGTCGCGCCGCGGCGCCCGTCTCGCCCTCGAGCACCGAGCGGATGGCCGCCGCGTTGAAGGCGGCGTCGCCGCCCCGCAGGTCGGCCAGGGTGGCCGGCGCCAGCCCGAGCGCGGCCGGGTCGACCCGCCACTCGCTGAGCTCGTAGTCGCCCGAGCCGTCGCCCCGCACCTCGAGCACCGTCGAGGGCGACGTGACGCTCAGTTCGTCGAGGCCGTCGTCCGCCCGGACAATGAAGGTACGCCGGCTGCCGGTGGACCCGAACACGTCAGCCATGATCGGCGCCATGGCCGGGTCGCTCACGCCGACCAGCTGGTAGCGGGTGCGTGCGGGGTTGGTCAGGGGTCCGAGGAAATTGAAGACGGTGGGCACGCCGATCTCCGCCCGGACCGGGACCCACGAAGCGCATGGCCGGGTGGAAGGCCTGGGCGAAGCAGAAGCCCATGCCGGCCTCGGCCACACAGCGGGCCACACCCTCGGGGCCGACATCGAGGGCCACACCCAGCGCCTCGAGCACGTCGGCCGTCCCCACCGACGAGGACGCGGCGCGGTTTCCGTGCTTGCACACGGCCACGCCGGCACCCGCCGTGATGAACGAGGCCAGCGTGGTCACGTTGATGCTGGCCAGGCGGTCACCACCGGTACCGACCAGGTCGACCACCACGTCGTCGGTGCCGAG
Organism: uncultured Acidimicrobiaceae bacterium; assembly: GCA_963840435.1. Classification (GTDB taxonomy): domain Bacteria; phylum Actinomycetota; class Acidimicrobiia; order Acidimicrobiales; family RAAP-2; genus Bog-473. Next base: position 22,613 of record CAWIYY010000020.1, read on the forward strand.
GGGGCACGGCACGGCCGCATCGACCATGGCCCGGGCCAGCCCGGTCACCTCCTCCGCCGTCTCGCCCTTGGCGTGCAGCAGGGTCAGGAAGGCGCCCACCTGGGCCGGCGTGGCCTCACCACGGAAGACCACGCCCATGATCTCCTCGGCCTCGTCCTCGCGCAGCGGGGCGCGCTGGCTCAACCGGGCCAGCACCTCGGGCCAGGTCAGTGCCATGTCACTGCCACCTCAGTCCCACCAGAGGTCGCGGTCGAGCACGCCGCGGGCGATCAGACCCAGCTGCACCTGGGACGTGCCCTCGACGATGGTCAGCTGCTTGGCGTCGCGGTACCACTGCTCGGTCGGGTGGTCCTCCATGTAGCCGGCCGCACCGAGCAGCTGGACGGCCAGAGACGAGGCCCGCACGGCCAGCTCGGTGGCGTGGTACTTGGCCATCGAGAGGTAGGGCACGTACTCCTTGGTGAACTTGCCCTGGTCGGCCAGCACGGCCGCTCGGTAGGTCAGCAACCGGGCCGCCTCGATGTCGACCGCACACTTGGCGATCTCCCATTGGATCCCCTGGAAGTCGGCGATGGTCTTGCCGAAGGCGGCGCGCTGCTGCACGTAGTCGGTGGCGTACATGAGCGCGCCCTCGGCCAGGCCGATCCCTCGGGCCGCCACGATCGGCCGCATGGCGTTGAGCCCGAGCATGGCCAGGCGGAAGCCGCCCACCTCCCCGATGACGTTCTCCGCCGGCACGTGGACGTCGGTGAGGAGGAGCTCGCCGGTGTCGACGCCGCGCACACCCATCTTGTGGTCGGTCCGGCCCACGTCGACACCGTCCCAGGACCGCTCGACGATGAAGGCGGTGATGGAGTCGTGGGCCCGGCTGGTGGGCTCGCTGGTCTTGGCGAAGACGGTGTACCAGTCGGCCTCAGACACCCCCGACATCCAGCACTTGGTGCCGTTGAGCACCCAGCCGCCGGCCGACCCCGACCCCTCGTCGGGCACGGCCCGGGTCCGCATGCCCATGACGTCGCTGCCTGCCTGGGGCTCGGACAGGCCGAAGGCGGCCTTCAGCCTGCCGTCGCAGATCCCGGGCAAGTAGCGCTGTTTCTGTTCCTCGGTGCCGGCGATCATGACCGGACCCGTCGGCAGACGGGTCAGGAGCAGCATCAGGGCGGCGGCATTGGAGTACTTGGCCACCTCCTCGATGGCGAGGGCCAGTCCCAGAATCCCGGCCCCCGAACCGCCGTACGCCTCGGGGATACACAGCCCGAGCAGGCCGGCGTCGCGGAACGCCTCGAAGAGATCGGTCGGGTAGGCGCCCTCTTGTCGATGGCCCGGGCCCGCGGCTTCACCTTGTCCTGGGCCAGGCGCCGCACCGAATTGCGGAGCTCGAGGAGCTCGTCGGAGAGGTCAAATTGCACCGGTGCAGGCTATCGGAGCTTCCAGCCAGGTATTTTCTGGCTCTTGACCCCCGACGAGCCCGAAAACCCCGAGACGCCAGAGTCAGCTCGAGCCGCTCGGGTCGGCCGCGGGGCCACCGCCGGCACCTCCTGTACCCCCAGTGCCCGACGGCGAGCCGGACGCCGTCGTCATGACCGAACCCCCGAAGTCGCGGGCCGACCTCCAAGCCGAGTTGCGCAAGTCCAAGAAGAAGGACCGCAAGCGCAGGCACCGCTGGCGCCGGCGCATCCTCTACACGGTCGCCGTCTTCATCCTCGTCATCGCGGCCGGGGCCGGGGGCCTCTACGTGTACGCCAACTACCGCTTCGACCAGATCAAGAAGGTGCACTCCAAGCACCTCATCGCGCAGCCGGCCGACCCGCTGAAACCCTTCAACCTGCTCCTCGTCGGATCCGACTCGCGCGCCTTCGTCGACAACTCGACCCAGGTGCGCGCCTTCGGCAACGAGGGCGATGCCGGCGGCCAGCGCAGCGACGTGACCATGGTCGCCCGCTTCGACCCGGCCAACAAGACCGTCACCCTGCTCTCGATCCCCCGTGACCTCTGGGTCGACATTCCGGGCAACGTTGCCGGCATCTCGGGCATGAACCGCATCAACGCGGCCTACAACTCCGGACCCGATCTCCTGGTACAGACGATCGAGCAGGTGCTCGATGTCCCCGTCAACCACTACGCGTCGGTGGGCTTCCAAGGTTTCTCGGGCATGGTCAACGCGCTGGGTGGCATCACCATGGACTTCCCCACCCCGGTCAAGGACCAGTACACGGGGCTCTACGTGACGCAGACCGGCTGTCAGGTGGTCAACGGCACCACGGCATTGCAGCTCGTGCGTAGTCGCCATCTCTACTACATGCAGGATGGCTACTGGCACTACGACGGCGAGTCGGACTTCAGCCGCATCCAGCGCCAGGACGCATTCTTCCGGGCCGTGCTCGCGAAGGTCAACGCATCGATCACCAACCCGCTGGCCATCAACAGCTTCATCGGCGCCTCCGTGGGCAACGTCACCATCGACGACACCTTGAGCCAGGCCGACCTCCTCCACATCGCCGAGATCTTCCGGGGCCTGCCCTCCTCTCATCTGGTCACCGAGACACTCCCCACCGTCGGGTACGTGACCAGCGGTGGGGCGGACGTGCTCGAGCAGGCACAGCCGTACGCGCAGAACATGATCAACGCCTTCAACGCCATCGGGAGCACCCCGCCCACGACCACGAGCACGACTCCCGCCAACGGAGCAAAGGGCAAGGGCAAGACCAAGAGCAAGGGCACGACGACGACGACCACGATCGCACCCGCCGTGCCGCACGGCGAGGTGACGGTGAACGTCCTGAACGCATCGACGGTGAACGGGATCGCCCACGACACGGCGCAGCGCGCTCACCGATGCGGGCTTCAAGGTGGCCGAAATCGGCAACGCAACCCAGCTCAGCAGTGGCAGCGACTCCGAGATCCTCTACGGTCCGACGGGCTACGGCGCGGCCGTGTCGCTCGGGTCAACCCTGAGCGGCCCGATCACCTATGTGCCCGACCCCGACCTGAACGGCACGACCGTCTCGCTCCTGATCGCCGGATCGACCCTCACCGTGAACGGCTCAGGCACGTCGAGCACGTCGAGCACGTCGACCACCTCGACCTCGACGACGACCACGACCTACCCGGGTGAGACGACGACGACCACCACTATCCCCAGCGACGTCTACACCAACACCGAGCCGGAGCCGTGGAACCCCTACCCCTGCACCCTGGGCGCCCCGACAACGACGACCACGGTGCCGGTCAAGAAAGCGTTGAAGAAGAAGCCCTGAATCCGCTCAGGCCGACTTGCGACGCTGCCGCACAATGCGCCGCCGCTCCCGCTCCGTCGTGCCACCCCAGACCCCCTCACGCTCTCGGTGGGCCAGAGCGTGCTCGAGGCAGGCCTGGCGGACCGGGCAGACTGCGCAGACAGCCTTGGCCTCGGCCGCGTCGGCCTCGTCCTCGGAAACCGGGTAGAACGCCTCGACGTCGAGACCCCGGCAGGCTGCTTGCTTGCGCCACGTGGTGGCGATCATGGGAAACACTTCCTCTAAATTTGAATTACGGCGGGTACGGACATTCGCCCTGTTCGGGGGCCCTTTCGGCGGCATCGCCGATGGCACCGGATCCGAATTCAGCGAACGAAGAGTATGACGCACACTTGGAGCGTCTGTAAAGATCTGCGCAACAGAATTGTCCCTGGTCAGGACCATTCTAAGGGCTTTGTTGTCCCATGCAGATCGCCGAGCAGCTCTCGGCGCACCTCGGCGGAGAGGACGGTCCGGGCCCGGTATTCGGGGTGCAGGGACTCGAGGGCGACGTCGGGGGCCCCGGCGAAGGCGGCCACCTCGGACTCGGAGAAGCGAAAGCGCAGGTAGTGGACCGCCGGGGTCACCGTGTCCCGGGTCAGGGCCGCCGCATGTTCGGCCTCGGGCTCGCTGGGCACGACCTGGCCGCCGACGGAGATCCCGATCGCCCGCTCCATCCCGACCAGCCTGGGCAACCACTCCCGCAGCTCGGCCTCGGAGGTCAGCTCGATGAACAGCGTGGCTGACAACTCCCCCACCGCGGGCAGGAGCCGGTTGTAGATGTCGAGCTCGACCTGGATCGCCTCGTCGCTGATGATCTTCTCGACCCGGGCCATCTCCTGGACCTGGAAGCGCACCGTGTCGAGGCACTCGAAGACCAGCGTCATGATCGGGCCAAGACCGACCCGGCGCAGCCGCTTGCGGGCAATCACCTTCGCCCGGTACCCCTCCCGCACCCGCTCGTAGGCCCGCAGGTCGAGGACATCGTCGACCGTCAGTCCCGCCGCCGCGCCTCCCGCTCACGACCGGCGCCCCTCACCATCGGCCTCGCCGGCGCCGTAGGCCCGGGCCAGCAATTGCATGGGGTGCTCGGGTCGCAGACCGGTCTCTTGGAGGATGGAACCGTTGGCCAGGTGGCAGTCGCCGCACACGACGTCGTTGCCGGCGGCCTCGACCTCCCGTCCGAGCGGCCCCGCCACCTTCCGGGCCAGCTCGTAGTTCTCCGAGCGGTAGCCCCAGGTGCCGTCGATGCCCGAACAGCGCTGCACCAGGGTGCACTTCACCCCGGCCTTCTTCAGCAGGTCCCGGCTCCGGAGTCCGGCGTTCTGGGCCTGGAGGTGGCAGGCCACGTGGTAGGTGACGCTCTCGGGCACTGAGCCGTCGGCCACGCCGGGGAACTCGTCGCGCAACTCGAAGGGGTCGTCGGGGTCCCGGTGGCGCTTCATCAGATACTCGGCCGGGTCATAGGTGTGCGAGGCCACCAGCTCGGCATCGGCCGACCCGACGTAGAGCGGGTAGTCCTTCTTGAGCACATAGGCGCACGTGGGCTGGGCCACGACGACGTCCTTGCCGGCGCGCACCGCCGAGGCCAGAGCGGCCACGTTGCGCCGGGCCACCTGCTCGAACCGCTCCACCTTGCCCGAATGCAGCCAGGGTGCCCCGCAGCACTTGGTGCCGCCGGGCACCGAGCAGGTGATCCCGTTGTGCTCGTAGACCTCGACGATTGCCTTGCCGACGTCAGGCTCCATGTACTCCACGAAGCAGCTCGGGAAGACCGCGACCCTGCCGCCGGTCCCCGAGGCCGGGGCCCTGCCCCGCCGGCCCTTGAACCAGGTGGTGAAGCGCTGCTTGGCGTAGGGCGGCAGGAGACGCTCTGAGGCAATGCCGACCGTCTTGTCCATCAGCTTGCGCGTCCAGGACCCCGGCGTGCCGAGGGCCCAGTTGACCACCGGCTCCGCCAGGACCGAGGCACGCCCGATGGCGTCGGTCCGCCCGAGGAACTCGTCGGTGACGCGCTCCCTGACGCCCACCAGCTGCTTCTGGCGCACCGCGTGCACCCTGCTCATCAGGCGCGGGAAGTCGAGTTCCCACTCGTGCGGGGGCACGTAGGGGCACTTCACGTAGCAGAGCTTGCACTGGTAGCACTCGTCGACGACCTGGTTGCGCTGGGCGTCGGTCAGCTTCTTGACGTCACCCTCGTTCTCGTCGATGAAAGAGAACAGCGACGGGAACGAGGGGCACAGGTTGAAGCAGAGCCGGCACCCGTGGCACAGGTCGAAGACGCGGTCGAGCTCCTGGCGGAGCGCGGCCGGATCGAAGTACTTGGGATCGGTGGGGTCGTAGGTGGCGGTCACCGGGGCCGCTGCGCCTAGGAGACCGACTCGAGCCCCTGGGTGAAACGACCGGCGTGGGACTTCTCGGCCTTGGCCAGAGTCTCCAGCCATTCTGCGATCTCGGCGAAGCCCTCGTCACGTGCCGTCTTGGCGAAGCCCGGGTACATCTCGGTGTACTCGTAGGTCTCACCCTCAATCGCCGACTTGAGGTTGTCCTCGGTCGCGCCCACGGGCACGCCGGTCACAGGGTCTCCGACCTCACGGAGGTAGTCGAAGTGCCCGAACGCGTGGCCCGTCTCACCCTCGGCGACCGAGCGGAAGAGCGCGGCAACGTCCGGGTAGCCCTCCACGTCCGCCTTCTGGGCGAAGTAGAGGTAACGGCGGTTGGCTTGACTCTCTCCGGCGAAGGCCTCCTTGAGGTTGGCCTCGGTCTTGCTCCCCTTCAGTCCTGGCATATCTGTTGTTGCCTTTCTATCGGTGGTCTGTGGTCCTGGTGCTGTGATCCTGTCGGTCCTGCCCAGCCGTGCACTCGTCGCACAGTCCCCGGAAGACGACCTCCGCGCTGTCGACGGCGAATCCCTGCGCCGCCCGTCGCGACACCTGGAGCCCGGGGAACTCCGCCGCCAGGTCGCGCACCTTGCCACAGGAGCGGCACACCAGGTGGTGATGGCTGGTCTCGACGTTGGGGTCGAAGCGGGCCTGGCCGGTCCCCACTTCCAATACCGAAATGGCGCCGAGGTCGGCCAGGTCGTTGAGGGTCTGGTACACGGTCTTGAGCGAGATGTTGGGCATCTCGTGGCGGACCCGCTCGTGCACCCGCTCGGCCGACGGATGGGTGGCGTCCCCCTCGAGAGCCCGGAAGATGCACTGGCGCTGGGCCGTGATCTTGCGACCGTGGGCCCGGAAGAGATCGGTCAGTGCGTCGGGTGACTGCATGGCAGTGGTCACCCTAGCGGGAGCCGGCGCCATTTCGACAATCGTTGTCAAAGTCGGGCCGGAACCTGAGCCCCGGCGGCCCGGATCGCTCTCAGCGCACAGGGCTGCCGAACCGGATCACGTTGCCGTCGGGGTCGGTGATGAAGCCTTCCCGCTTGCCGTGGTCCTCGTCCCGCGGGCCCTCGACGTCGATGCCTGCCGCTCGCCAGTCCTCGGCCACTCGGTCGGCGTCCTGGCAATGGAGGTAGAGGGCACCGTGCCCAGCAGTGTCGCATCCTCCGTCAGCGTGGGCGAGGTGGATCGTGAGGTGGAGATCTCGGTGCGCAAAGGCGTAGGTGTCGTCGTGGAACGACACCTCGAAGCCTGCACGCTCGAACCAAGCGACTGAGCGAGCCACATCGGACACCTTGAAGATCGGTTCGAAACCCGTGACCAGCCACGTTCCCTTCATGAGCTGCACTTGGCCGTCTCGCTGTGCGTTCAGCCCGCCCAGGCAGTCGTGGCAGATCGGCTGGTCGGGGTGCGAGCGCAACCTGACCCACCAATCGACCGACGATGAGCAGCACACACACGTCACGGCCATTCAGGTCCTCCGCCTTGCGTAGTACACGTAACCCTCCCAGTCCGCCCCCGCTTCTGGGTCAAGAGGACCGAATCCAGCCGAGAGCAGGCACCGGACCGACGCGGTGTTGTCAGGCTCGACTCCCGCCGCGAAGAGCGCAACATGCTCGAGAGCGGGCACCTGGAGCAACGCCAGCATCATGCCAACGCCGTAACCCCTTCGCCGAAGAGCTGGGTCGGTCACGTAGGCAAGTCCGCCCGATGGCTCGTCGATGACACTCACGACTCCTCGCCCACCTTGGCCACCCTCCCAGGTGGTCCAGCGGTCGCAGGTTCCGCAGTCGATGTAGCCAACGGGTGCGTCCCCGTCCCAGGCCAAGAATTCGGTAGGAGCCCGTCTCTTGCGCTCCTCGGAACTCACCAAGAGGAGCGTCGACGAGCTCGAGCGCCATCAGTGGCCAATCCGGCGTCCCCAGCCATCGTTGCGTCTCGGGGTCTTCGAACCACGGCTCGACCAGAACGAGTTGCTCACGAGTAAAGGGCCGAAGGTCCACGCTCACCGCGGAATTGTCGCTGATCGGACGGCCGGCGCAGTGGGACCGGGACCAGACCCACGGCGTGCCGAGCCTCAGCCGCCCGTCGCCGCCCGGAAGGCCTCGAGCTCGCTCATGGTGAAGAGCGCCCGCAGGGCGATGCCCTCGGCTGCCGCCACCTCGGCCCCGCCTCCCTCACGATCGATGACGCACAATGCGTGCTCGACCACGGCGCCTTCGGCTCGCAGGTCCTGGGCCGAGAGCACCATCTGGCCCGCCGTGGTGACGACGTCCTCGATGATGACGAGGGCGCGGCCGTCCACGTCGCCCCCTTCGCACACCTTCTCCGTCCCGTACTTCTTGGGTTCCTTACGCACGAAGTAGGCCGGGAGCCCCGTCTTGGCCGACAGCATGGTGGCCAGGGGGACGCCGCCCAGTTCCAACCCGGCTACTCCCTCGACCCCAGGCGGGACGAGCGGAGCGAGTGCGTCGACGATCTCGGCCAGCAGCGCCGGATCCGATTCGAAGCGGTACTTGTCGAAATAGTGGTCGGCCGTACGGCCCGAACGCAGGACGAACGAGCCGGTGAGGTAGGAGGCGGAGAAGACCCGGGCGGCCAGCGTCACGCGCCCATTCTGCACGGTCTCGGTATCCCGGCGGTGGTTCCCGCGTGGGCGGTGGGCTCAGACCGGGTGGTACCGACCTCCGCCGTCGATCTGCGCGTGAGCGAGGCGGAAACGGAGGTGGCCGCGGCACAGGTTCGTGTTGCCGAGCGACCAGTTGGCACTCACGTTGGGACGGTCGAGCATGGCGCAGTCGATGCAGAGAGAACCGCGCAGCCCGTCGACTTCGGCGATGAGAGCGGACAACTCACGAAATTCCACGAGGGTGAAGAAACCGCCTTCACAACGGCCCCACAATTCTGAGAGACGGATCTCTCGGCGGAGCTCGAGCTCGGCACCGTGATCGGCGAACAACACAGCGCCAGCCGTGAAGTCGTCGTCGACGCGCTGGGACCAGCCGCGCTCGGCCCAGTACCGACGACGCTCCTCATCAGGGACAAGACTGAAATAAAAGTGCTCAGACTCCTCGTCTGAGTCGTACTCGTCGAAGCGATTCATCGCCGTCCTCCTAAATGCGCCAGGTCCGACGATCCCAACGTCGACTACTGAAAGGCGCTTTTCCCCCTCGGGACCGGGTCTTAAACCTCCGGCCCACCCCTCACGCCATCACTTCGGCGCGTTCGCCACCACGCTGAAGCGTATTTCTCTGCGTGCATGAAACGGTGGACGCTCTCGCGGCGGGGAACGGCCGATGCGGATGCACTCTGCATCGCTCGTACACGCACGCTGGCGCGCAGCAACGCGGCAGAAATCTGACGAGTCATCCCAGCCCGCGCGCCGCGCCCTTCTCAATAGACTTCCCCGAGCCACGTGACCGATCCCCCTGAAGAGGTTCCCCAGATGGCCACCCTTCTGCTCGACCCGAGACTGCAGAGTTCTGTGGGGAACAGTGCCGAACGGGGCAACGGCGCGTTGAGCTTCGCGGCCGGGGATTCGAGCGGTACACGACGCCGGAGTTCGAATCGAGGTGCTGCAGCTCAGTGCGTCTGCCGAAGGTGCACTGACGATCGACCGGGCCTTCGACGACCAGCCCACCACCTCGTGGTTGCGGTTCTCGTGGCCGGCGCGGCAACGGCCATCGGCCTGGCCGGGGCCGGGTCGGCAGCAGCGAGCAGCCACGCAGCGAACGCCTACGTGGCCGGCGGGAACAACGACGTGAGCGTGATCGACACGGCGACCAATACGGTCAGCGCCACGATTGTCGTTGGCTCTGCCCCCGGTGCCATCGCCATCACGCCCGACGGGACCTCTGGCTATGTGGCCGACACCAACGACAACACCGTCAGCGTGATCGACACGGCCACTGCCGCGGTCACAGCCACCATTCCGGTCGGCGCCAGGCCGGTCGCGGTCGCCATCTCTCCCGATGGGACCACTGCCTACGCGTCCAACGGGAGCTCCGACACCGTGAGCGTGATCGACACGGCCACCAACACCGTCACTACCACCATTCCGGTCGGCGTCGGCCCGGCCGCAGTCGCCGTCACGCCCGACGGGACCGCGGCCTACGTGGCCAACTCGGGCGACGACACCATCAGCGTGCTCGATACGGCCACCAACACGGTCACCGCCACCATTCCCGTCGGCATCGGCCCGGGTGCCATCGCCATCACGCCCGACGGCACCGCGGCCTATGTGGCCAACGTGGGCGACGACACCGTCAGCGTGCTCGATACGGCCACCAACACGGTCACCGCCACCATTCCCGTCGGCATCGGCCCGGGTGCCATCGCCATCACGCCCGACGGGACCGCGGCCTTTGTGGTGGACACCAGCGGCAACACCGTCAGCGTGATCGACACGGCCACCAACGCGGTCGCCGCCACGGTCGCGGTCGGCAACTTCCCCGGTGGCGTCGCCATCACGCCTGACGGGACGAAGGCCTTTGTCACGAATCAGGCCGAGGGCACCGTGAGTGTGATCGATACCGGCACCGACTCGGTGACCGCCACAGTCGCGGTCGCCAGCGCACCCCTCGGCGTCGCCGTCGCGCCCGACGAGGCACCCACGGCCTCGTTCACGACGGGCGCCGGGGTTTCGGACTCGCCCACGTCCTTCGACGCTTCGGCCTCGTCCGCCCCCGTCGGCACCGTCGCCTCGTACGCCTGGAACTTCGGGGACGGCGCAACCGCGACGACGACCGACCCGACCATCACGCACACGTATGCCAGCGCCGGCACCTACCCCGTGTCCCTGACGGTGACCGATTCGGCCGGGACGTCGAGTACCCAGATCTTCACCGGTCAGACGGTCTCTCGGAATGGTGGTTCCTCGGCCACGGCCGCCAGTTCGATCGTGATCGCCTCGCCAACCTTGGCTTCTTCGACGACCGGTCCTTCGACAGGCAGTCCTTCGACGGCTGGCCCGCTCCTGGCCACTACCCCGGACGGCAACGGCTACTGGATCGCCGCCCCCGACGGCGGGGTCTTCAGCTACGGCGACGCGGTCTTCCACGGTTCCCTGGTGGGCAGCGTGCATCTCGTCGCCCCGATCACTGGCATCGCTTCGACCCCGGACGGCGGGGGGTACTGGCTGGTTGGAGCAGACGGCGGGGTCTTTGCGGAAGGAGACGCGTCGTACTTGGGCTCGACCGGTGGACTGCACCTGAATGCCCCAATGGTCGGGATCATCGGCACGCCCTCCGGGCGTGGCTACTGGCTGGTATCGAGGGACGGCGGGGTCTTCGCCTTCGGCGACGCCTCCTTCTACGGCTCCATGGGCGCCACCGTGCTCAACGCTCCCATTGTCGCCATGGCCACCAGCCCGTCGGGACACGGCTACTGGTTGGTCGGGGCGGACGGCGGGATCTTCGCCTTCGGTGACGCCCCGTACGAGGGTTCGCTCGCCAACCTGGTTCTGGCCCAGCCGGTGCTCGGGCTGGCCACGACCCCATCGGGCGACGGCTACTGGTTGTTGGCCAAGGACGGCGGGGTCTTCGCGGAAGGTGATGCCCACTTCTACGGTTCACTCGGCGCCGGCCCCACGGCGCTGCCGGGGGGAAGCGACTCCGTGGTCGGACTGCTGGCCCAGGCGGATGCCACCGGCTACTCGATCGTCGAGAGCGACGGGACGGCGAACGCCTTCGGGTCCTAGACCGGCCCGAGACGGGCTTCGGCCTCTACATCGGACGCAGGAGCGCAACCGACCAGCCGAAGTCGACCCGGCGGTCGTCCCGGCACGAGACGACCGACCAGGCGTCCGGGGTCCAGACGAAGATCGCCTCTTGCCGGTAGCGCGCGCCCAATGCCACCGCTTCGTCTACGGCCAGCCCGAGCGCGGCGACGCCTTCCTCGCGGTGCTCCGCCAAGGGGTCGACACCCACGGCGAAGAGCAGCCGGCGGGCCCGCGGGCGGAGGTCCGACTCGAGCTCCGTCCCGAGACGGCGGTTCACCAGGCGCCCTGGGCGATCCTCGCCGGGATCCCAGGCCGTGAGGATGGGCACCGGCTCCGGGGTCGGCCAGGGCCACCGGCCCGTCTCACCCGCCCGAGCCGCACGCACCGTCACAAAATCACCCTCGGCCGGGCGCACGATCTCGACGATGCTCCTGGCGTAGTCGGCCCAAGGGTCGTCAAGAGGAAGGAGGGACACCGAGCCGGCACCCTACGCCGGGCGCACGCGAGCATGGATGTTGTGCCTCCCGCACCGTCCGCACTGTCGGCACCGTCCAGCCTCCCGCTCTCCACACTGATCTCACAGGTGCTGGTCGCCTACACCATCGAGTTCGACAACCTGGCAGAGCTGAACCTGCCTCATCGCACGACCGACCACACCACCGCCACCGCCACCGCCACCACCGCCGCCGCCGAAGACGACGAAAAGGACCGCGCCGGGCGCACGCACCCTGGCTCGTCTCCTATGTCTGCTGGGCCAACGTGCTCCAGTACGTGGGCCCCGACGGCCTCACCGTCGCCGCCCTGCGCGAGCGGGCCCGCACGCACGAACTGCTCCTCGAGGGGTTGCGCCGTTGGGGTTATCTCCGCCTGGTCCCGCCGGAGGGAAAGACGCTGACCAAGCCGTTCCCCGCCGCCACCGCGGTGCGTGCCACCCGCCACGGCCGCCGCGCCCGGGAGATCTGGTCCACCCTGCCTGCCGCCATGGACGAGCGCTGGCGCGCCCGTTTCGGCGACTGCCACCGTGGAGCGCCTCCACCACGCCCTGGCCGACCTGTTCACCCGACTGCCCGTCGATCCGCCCGCCTTCCTGCCCATCGTGCACCCCGCCGGGAACAGCAGGGCCGAGGCACACGGAGCGGGAACACCGAGCCACCAGCCCGGACCGGGCACGGACGACATCGTCACGCTGCTCGCCGGCGTGCTGCACTCCTTCACCCTCGACTTCGAAGCCGAGTCGAGGGTGTCGCTGCCCATCAGCGCCACCACGCTGCGGGTCCTGGGTCGCGCCCCCCAGCGCCTGCGCGAGCTGCCCCGCCTGACCGGCGTCTCCCGGGAGGGAAACACCATGTGCACCGGCTTCTTGGAGCGTCGGGGCTGCGCGGTGGTCGAGCCCGACCCGGCGGAGCGGGGCAAGGTCGTCCGGCTCACCGACAAGGGCGTGCAGGCCCGGGCCAAGTACGAACGCCTCCTCGCCACCACCGAAGAGGCATGGCGTTCCGTCTACGGACAACGCCGCCTCCGTGCCCTGCGCGCTGCGCTCGAGCCACTCGTCGGCGCCGGCACCCTCGACTCGTCCCCGGCGGCAACCCACCAACTGGCGGGCCAGGGTGTTGCGACCCGAGACGCTGCCCCACTACCCGATGGTGCTGCACCGCGGCGGCTTCCCCGACGGCAGCTGAGCAGCCCGCACACCCGCACCCACCGCCTGACCAGGCCCGATCGATCCGCGAGCGGATGTGGCAGGCTGGAACCGATGCACCCCTTTCGCCGCGACGACGCCCTGCGCCGGCTGGCCGACGAGTCGTTCGACGTGCTCGTCATCGGGGGCGGCGTCACCGGTGCGGGCGTCGCGCTCGACGCGGCCAGCCGGGGGCTGCGCACGGCCCTGGTCGAGAAGGGTGACTTCGCCTCTGGCACCTCGTCGAAGTCCTCCAAGATGGTCCACGGGGGCATCCGCTACCTCCAGCAGAGGGAATTCCGCCTCGTCTACGAGAACCTGGCCGAGCGCCAGCGCCTGCTCGACAACGCGCCGCACCTGGTCTCACCCCTCCCCTTCCTGATCCCGCTCTTCGGCAAGGACGGCGTCGTCTCCAAGACCGTCGCCCGCTCCTACTCCACGGCCCTGTGGCTCTACGACATCACGGGAGGCTGGCGTATCGGCCAGCGCCACCGCGAGGTCGACAAGGACGAGGCGCTGGCCCACCTGCCCACGCTCAACACCGATCACCTGGTGGCCGGCTTCCTCTACTTCGACGCCCGGGCCGACGACGCCCGCCTCACCCTGACCCTGGCCCGCACGGCCGCGCTCGAGTTCGGCGCCGCGGTGGCCAACTACACCCCGGTCGTCTCCATGACCACGGGTGCCGGCGGCCAGGTCGACGGCGCGGTGGTGCGCCCGGTCGAGGACGACCCCTCGTCCGAGTTCAACGTCCGGGCCAAGGTGGTGGTCAACGCCACCGGCGTGTGGGCCGACGGGGTCCGGGCCATGGACGAGGGCAGCCACCCCAACTCCATCCGCCCCGCCAAGGGCATCCACGTCACCGTGCCGGCGGAGCGCCTGCCCTGCGACATCGCGGCGGTGATCCCGGTGCCCCAGGACCGGCGTTCCATCTTCGTCGTGTCCTGGCCCGGGACCGACCTCGTCTACCTGGGGACGACCGACACCGACTACGACGGGCCGCTCGACGACCCCGCCTGCACGCCCGAGGACGTCGACTACCTGCTCGAGGCGGCCAACAACGTGACGACGTCCAAGCTGACCCGGGCCGACGTCACCGGGGTGTGGGCCGGACTGCGCCCGCTGCTCCAGTCGCCGGCCCACGGCGGCCACGTCTCGGAGCGTACGGCCGACCTCTCGCGCCGCCACACCGTGATGACCTCGTCGCACGGCGTGGTCACCGTGACCGGCGGCAAGCTCACCACCTACCGCAAGATGGCCCAGGACACGGTGGACGCCGTGGTGCACGGCCTGGGCGAGTCGCCCCGCCGCCGCCGCTGCGTGACCAAGACGCTGCCGTTGCTCGGGGCCACCACCAAGACGCGTGACCCGGTCTCCCTGGCCCAGCCGCACGCCCGCCTGCTCGGGCGCTACGGCACCGAGGCGGCGCAGGTCCTGGCCTTGGCCGAGGACCGCCCCGCCCTGCTCGACCCGGTGGTGGCGGGGTTGCCCTACACCGGCGCCGAGTTCCTCTACGCCGTGCGCGAGGAGATGGCCCGCACGCTCGACGACCTGCTGGGCCGACGGACCCGGGCCGACATCCAGCGGGCCCAGGCCGCCATGGACGCCGCGCCGGCGGTGGCCGCCCTCGTGGCCGAGGAGTTGGGTTGGGACGCCGCCACCGTCGCCGACCAGATCGCCCAGTTCACCGACACCCGCCACAAGGAGCTCCTGACGGCCGGAGTCGCGCCGGGGTGACCACGCCCACGCCGGTCACGCCCATCGACGCCGAGCCCGGCGCGGTCACCGACCGCCTCGCCGCACACCTGGTCGAGGTGCCGCCCGCCGTGCTCGAACGCATCGGGGCCACCGGGGCCGACCTGGTGACCGACGACGCGGCGCGGGCCGAGGCCGGACGGGACTGGTGGCCCCTGGCCATCGACTGGGCCACCACCGGTGCCGTGCCCCAGCGGCCGGCGGTCGTGGTGCGCCCGCACTCGACCGCGCAGGTCTCCGCCGTGCTGGCCGTCTGCAACGGGGCGGCCATACCGGTGACCGCCATGGCCGGGCGCAGCGGCGTCTGCGGCGGCGCCATCCCGGTGCACGGCGGCGTGTCCCTCGACCTGACCGCGCTCGACGGGGTGGTCCACCTCGACGAGGTGTCGCTGACCGCCGACGTGCGCGCCGGCACCTTCGGCCCCGACCTCGAGGACGCGCTCGGCCGCGTCGGCCCCGGCTACACGGTCGGCCACTGGCCCCAGTCGATGGACCTCTCGACCGTCGGCGGCTGGTTGGCCTGCCGGGGCGCCGGTCAGTACTCGACCCGCTACGGGAAGATCGAGGACATGGTGATCGGGCTCGAGGTGGTCCTGGCCGACGGGCGCGTCGTGCACACCGAAGGGCACGGTCCCCGCGCCGCCACCGGGCCCAACCTGACCCAGCTCTTCGTCGGGAGCGAGGGCACGCTCGGCGTCATCACCGAGGCCCGCCTGCGCCTCCACCCCTTGCCGCCGGCCCAGGAGCGGCGGGCCTTCGGGTTCACCTCGTTCGCCGCCGGGCTCGATGCCTGCCGTCGCATCATGCGCCGGGGGGCCACCCCGGCCGTGCTCCGCCTCTACGACACCACCGAGTCGGCCCGCAACTTCGAGCAGCCCGACACCAACGTGCTGGTGGTCCTCGACGAGACGGACCCCGCCCTCCTGGCCGCCACCATGGCGGTGGTCGACGAGGAATGTGGCGGGGCTGACGCCCGGCCGCTGCCGACCGAGCTCGTCGAACGCTGGCTCGGCCACCGCAACGACGTCTCCCAGCTGGCCCCGCTGTGGCGGGGCGGCATCGTGGTCGACACGGTGGAGATCTCGGGACCCTGGGCCGCACTGCCCACCCTCTTCAACGAGGTGATCGGCGCGCTGACCTCGGTCGAGGGGACCCTGGTGGCCTCGGCCCACCAGTCGCACGCCTACACCGACGGCGCCTGCCTGTACTTCACCTTCGCCGGCCGCGGCCCCGATGGGGGCAACGACCAGACCTGGCGCCAGGCCTACTACCGCCAGGCCTGGGACACGGTGACCGAAGCCACCATCGCGCAGGGCGCCGCCATCAGTCACCACCACGGCATCGGGTTGAACCGGTCCCGCTTCCTGCCCGCGGCCCTGGGCCCCGGCTTCGACGTCCTGGCCGGGCTGAAGCAGACCTTCGACCCCGTCGGCATCCTCAACCCGGGCAAGTTCGGCCTGCCCTCCCCCTTCGGCCCGCCCACCGTGGTGACCCGGTGAGTGGCGGCAGCGTCCTCGTCGTCGACGTCGGCACGTCCGGGGTGCGCGCCGCCATCGTGCGCCCCGATGCCACCGTCGAGCACGTGCACTACGCACCGGTCCTGCCGGACACGCCGGCGCCCGGGTTGGTCGAGTTCGATGCGGCGGCCATGGCCGGCGCCGTGCTGGCCGTCGCCCGGGGCGCACTGGCCGACGGGGGTCCGGTCGACGGCGTCGGCATCGCCAACCAGCGCGCCTCGACCATCGTCTGGGAGAGGGCCACCGGCACGCCGCTGGCGCCGGGTATCGGTTGGCAGGACCTGCGCACCGTCGGCACCTGCCTCGCCCTCCAGGCCGAGGGCATCCGGCTCGCCCCCAACGCGTCGGCCACCAAGGTCATGGCCATCCTCGACGACGTCGATCCGGACCGGGCCCGCGCCGAGCGCGGCGAGCTCTGCTTCGGGACGGTCGACAGCTGGGTGGCCTGGGTCCTCTCGGGCGGCGCCGGCACCGGCACCGGCGCCGGCACGGGCGCCCTGCACGTCACCGACGCCAGCAACGCCGGCGTCACCGCCATGGTCCACCCGGCCACGGTGGACTGGGACGAGCCTCTGCTCGAGCGCCTGCGCATCCCGCGCCCGGTGCTGCCCCGGATCGTCGACTCGTCGGGCAGCGTCGGCCATGCCGAGGCTCTCGAGGGCGCACCCCCCATCTGCGGCATCGCCGGCGACCAGCAGGCGTCGCTGGTCGGGCAGGGTTGCACGCTGCCCGGACTGGCCAAGGCCACCTTCGGGACCGGCGGCATGCTCGATCAGTGCACCGGCAGCACCGGAGCGCCGGCGTCGGCCAGCCGGGGCCGGGCCGGGACCTTCCCCATCGTGGCCTTCCGGGTGGGCGGCCAGATCACCTGGGGCACCGAGGCCGTCATGCTCTCGGCCGGCTCGTGCGTCGAATGGCTGCGAGACGACCTCGGCCTCATTGCGTCCTCCAACGAGTCGGCCACCGTCGCCGCCCAGTGCGAGACCTCGGGCGACGTGTGGTTCGTGCCCGCCCTGCTCGGTCTGGGCACTCCCGTCTGGGACTTCGGAGCCCGGGGCACCCTGATCGGCCTGACCCGCGGCTCGGGACGGCCCGAGGTCGTGCGGGCCGTGCTCGAGGGCGTGGCCCACCGGGGGGCCGATCTGGTCGAGGCCTCGGAAACCGACAGCGGCTATCCGATCGCCGCCCTCCGGGTGGACGGCGGCATGTCGGACAACCCGGTCTTCGTGCAGGCACTGGCCGACGCCATCGGCCGCCCCGTGGAGATCTCGCCCGTGCTCGAGGCGACCACGCTCGGTGCCGGCCTGCTGGCCGGACTGGCCATCGGCATCTACGGCTCGACCGAGGAGTTGGCCCGGACCTTCTCCCCACGCCACATCGTCGAGCCGAAAAATGAAGACCTCGGCCGGGCCGCCGCTCGCGAGCGCTGGCTCGCGGCGAGGGCCAAGGCCGAGGCCACCATTCCCGATCTCTCGGGTCTGTCCTTCTGAGTCAGCCGTTCCCGGCGACCGCGACTACTGCTTCGAGGGGGCGTGCCGGGGCCGGCGCACCCGCAGGCGGGAGACCAGGATCAGTCCGCTCCCGAGCATCAACGCGAGGAGGCCGACGATCCATTCCTTGCCCACCGGCGCACCGGTGAAGGCCAGCGAGGCCGGCGAGGTGGCCACCGGAGTCGTCGCCGGAGCGGCGGTCGACGCGGGCGACGTGGCCGGCGGCGTGGTCTGCGACGGCGACGTCACCGGCTGCGAGGGCGTGATCGTCGTGGGTGTGGTGACCGGCGCCGACGCTTGCACGTAGAAGATGCCCACGCCCGCGCCGCCACTCGGCACGGTGACCGGCTCGGTGGCGGAGCTCCCATCGCTCGTCGGCGTCGACGAGCCGGTGCAGGCGACCAATATGAAGCCCGATGGCGGCGTCGCCGTCATGGTGTAGTCGCCCGCCTTGACGCTGAGCGGCGTGAGCGGGTTGCCCTGGCTCGCCACGACCTGCGGACCGGTGGCGCTGATGGTGCCGCCCGACTCCTCGGTCTGGGTCGGGTTGCTGTTCTGGCACAGGAAGATGTGACCGGCCAGCGTCTGCGTCGGCGGCGCCGCGCAGTTGAGGTCGGCGATGCTGGCCGTCCCCACGTCGGTCCCCTGGTGCCCGTCGGACCACGTGCTCGCAATGCGCATCGTCAGGTTGGTCGTGGGGAATCCGGCCGGCAGGGTCTGGATGATCTTGACGTTCGACCAATCCGCCTGCGGCGTGCCCGCAGGGGTGAGGGCGATGGAGTAGGTCTGCGCGCTCAACGAGCCGAGGCCGCCGGTCACATGCGTGACGCTCCCGGTCTCGGTCAGGAAGTAGTCGTTGGAGATGGTCCACGTGACGACGTAGCCCGTCCCGAGGGGCGAGGCACAGGCAGACGTGCCGCTCACCAAGTTGTCGTGCGCGAACGACGGCGTGGCAAACGCCACCAGGCCGACGAGCGTGAGCACTGACGCCAGGGCACCCAAGACGCTTCGACGCGCTCGCGTCGACCAACGACCGGCGCTGTGTGCACCGCCGCGCGTGGACTTCGGGCTCAACCAATTCGGACGCATGCCGGGGGGTTCCTTCCTTCGTTCGCCAAACAAGACCCACCTGAAGGGTGGTCGCCAAGAGGGCCTTCAGTGCGGCATTGTAGGCATCCTAAACGCAACAAAGCCACAATTTGGCTAAAGGGGTGAAAGAAAGCGGCCGATATGGGCGCCCCCGTTCGGCGGAGCGTGGGTGCGAGGCACGCACGACCGCATCACTCGACGCTGCGCGCGCCGAAGATAAGCCGGTTCTCGCAACGCCAGTAGGGCCGTTCGGCCCTATTCCGAAGGCAGGCCGGAGAGCCCGGCGCGCACGAGCGCGCGGCCGCCCCAGGAGTGCATCCCAGGCACCCGCGACTGGGTACGCACGAGTGCCGGGGCCCTCACGACTGGTGGGCCAAGGCCTCCTGCCAACTGCTGCCGTGTTGGAGCAGTGGCCGGTACAGCATGAGTTGGCGCGGCCGTCCGATGGCCATCACCGCGCTGAGCCGGTCGTCGCGCCCGAAGAGGGCGACGAACTTGCCCTCCTCGAACGAGCCGTCGACCAGCTTCACCTCGTCGCTCCCCCGCGGACTCCCGATCACCTGGAAGCGGACGCCGTACTGGTCCGACCAGAAATAGGGAACGGGAGTGAAAGAAGTTGCGTCGGAACGTCCGGCCAGCAGGTTGCGCGCCGCGGCGACGCCGGCTTCGGCCGCCAGGTTCCAGTGCTCAATCCGGATCATCTCCTCGGACCCGTCGTGCCGCCAGGCCCAGCGGGCCACGTCGCCCGCCGCCACCACTCCGTCCGCCGCGAACAACCGGTCGTCGCACGCCACTCCGTTCTCGAGGGTGAGGCCCGAGTCCTCCAACCACCCCGTCTCGGGGACGACGCCGATGCCGACCACCACCACGTCGGCCGCCAGCACCTCACCGCCGTCGAGCTCCACCTCGAGGCCCCCGCCCTGAGCCGCCCGGCGCACGGCGCCCACCGCAACGCCCGTGCGCAGGTCGACTCCGTGCGCCCCGTGCAGCGAGCCGCAGTGCGCCCCGATCTCGGGGCCGAGGATGGGCTGGAGCGGGATGGCCAGGGCCTCGAGCACGGTCACCCTGCAACCCAGGGTGGCGCAGGTGGACGCCACCTCGGCCCCGATGAAGCCGGCGCCGATGACGATCACCCGCGCCGCCTCGGCGGCCGTGACCGCGGCCCGCAACGCCAGTGCGTCGTCCAGCGTGCGCAGGGTGAAGAGGCCGTCGGCCTGGCCCAGATCCTCGGTCCCGGGGAGCCGGCGGGGCACCGCTCCGGTGGTGATGACGAGCCCGTCGCCGCGCAGCTCGGTGCCGTCCTCGAGCGTGACCGTGCGCGTCGCCGCGTCGAGCGCCGTGGCCCGCCGGCCGAGCACTTCGTGCACGAGCAGCTCGCTCGAGCGCCGCCTGTCGGCCAGCACGGCCTTCTCGGGCGGCCACGTCCCGGCGAGAACCTGCTTGGAGAGGGGCGGCCGGTCGTAGGGCAGGTGGCGCTCCCCGCCCACGAGCGAGATCGTCCCCTCGTAGCCGTCGGTGCGCAGCGTCTCGACGGCGCGCCAGCCGGCCAGGGACGCGCCGACGACGATGACCGTGCTCTCGGCGTGCAGCTGTTCGTTCGTCACGGCCTACTTCGTAGTCGTCAGAACCCGAACATCGCCATCCACTCCTCGGCGGAGCGGGGCTTGAAGACGTAATTCCACTTCCGGGTCTCCCCCATGGAGGCCGACGGATCGGCCGAGTAGAGATGGCCCGGGAAGAGGATGGCTTCGTCGGGCACGCGGGCCAGCCGGGTGTGGATCGACTCGTACATGGCCAGCGGGTCCGAGCCCGGGAAGTCGGTGCGCCCGCAGCCCTCGAGGAAGAGGGTGTCGCCGGCCACGAGCCGGCCGTCGACCAGGAAGCACTGGCTGCCCGGCGTGTGCCCCGGCGTGTGGATGAGCTCGATGGCCACCTCGCCCACCCGCACCACGTCGCCGCTGTCGTGGCCGACCAGATCGCTCGCGCCGACGCCGGTGGTGCGCTCGACCCAGGGCAGCTCGTCGTTCTGCACGTGCACCGGCACCTGGGCCAGGTCGAGCAGCGTGCTGATGCCCTCGAGCGACCAGCCGCCCATCTGCCCGCCGAGATGGTCGGGATGGAAGTGCGTGCCCAGCACGCCGGTGAGGCGCATGCCGTCGGCCGCCACGATGTCGAGCAGGTCCGCCACGTTGTAGGCCGGGTCGACCACCACCGCCTCCCCCGTCTCCCGGTCACCGATCAGGTAGGCGAAGTTGACCATCTGCCTGGCCATCACGTCGCCGTGCGCGAAGTCGCGCCCCGAGAGCAACTGCTTGAAGTAGACCCGGTCGCCCGCGGCGTCACCCATCTGCGTCCCCTCCTGCTGCCGCTTCATGGGCCAGGGTCTCGAGCCGCGGCACCAGCTCCTCGACCTGCGCCCGGGTCTGGCGCAACCGCTTGTCCAGCTCGTCGATCAGGGCGGTGGCCCGCTCCAAGCGGGCCACCAGCACGTCGACGTCCACCTCACGCTGGTCGAAGAAGGAGACGATCGCATCGAGCTCGCGGCTCGCCTCCGTATAACTGAGCGTCTCCACCGGCACGGCGTCGGTGGTCGCGTCGGCTGCAGCACTCACGGTGTCTCTCCTTCTTCTGTCCCGCCCGCAGCGACACGGGTGGACTCGACCCGGCTCTGCACGGAACCGTCGGCGAAGCGGGTCACGATCTCGTCGCCGGGGCCGACCGACCCCGCTCCGCGCACCAGCGAGCCGTCGGGCCGCACGGTCAGGCTGTAGCCCGCGTTCGAGCTGGCGCTCGACGTCGTAGGCGTCGAGCAACCGGCGCAGCGAGCGCACCCGCTCCTCGGAACGGTCGAGGTGCCCGCCCGGGGCAGAGACCAGTCGGGCCGCCCGGGTGCGCACCGAGCCCTCGCAGCCGTCGAGCGCGGCGGGCGCCCGCCGGGCCAAGGAGGTCGCCTTGTTGCCCAGGCGCTCTGCGTGCGTGCGCAGCTGGTGCCGGGCCGCCGCCGCCACGCGGCCGCGAGCCTGCGCGTCGCGCCCCTCGGCGTCGGCCAGGAACGCCGGGACGCGCCGGGCCAGGGCGTCGGCCGGGGCCGCCACGTGCGCGCTCCACCACTGGCGGGTGGCCACCGCGATGGCGTGCCCGCACTCGGTCGGCGTGATGCAGGTCCGGGCCGACACGATGTCGGCCACGGTCTCGTCGCCCGTGTGCCCGATGCCGGTGAAGACCGGCTTGGCCGCCGTGGCCACGGCGCGGGCGACGATCTCGCTCTCGAACGCGGCCAGGTCCGCTCTCGATCCGCCGCCCCGCACCAGGGCGATGACGTCGCAGTCGCTCCGGCTCAAGAAGCGCAGGGCCCGGGCGATGGCCGCCGGGGCGTGGGTCCCCTGCACGGGCACCGGGACGAAGGAGACACGGAAGCCGAAGCCCGACTCGGTCAGGCGGCCGAGGAAGTCGTTGTATCCCTCGGTGCCCGGGCTGGCCACCAACCCGATGTGCATCGTGACTTCGGGCACGGGCAGGGCGGCGTTGGCCCGCAGCAGGCCCTCGGACTCGAGCTTGCGCAGCAGTGCGGCGCGCTGAGCCGCCATCCGCCCCAGGATGGCCGTGACGTCGATCTCGACCAGGACGAGGCTGAGCTCACCCTTGGCCCGGTACAGATCGAGCGAGCCGCGCAGGACCACGATCATGCCCTCGGCCAGCTCGATGCCCTCCTTGGCCAACGTGTGCCGCAGCGGGGCCCACGTGGTGCGCCAGCACTTCACGTTCAGGGTGGGCACGCCGCCCCGCCCCCGCGGCCCCGAGCGCCCGGCGCTGTCGTCGGGGTCGGTGAGCTCGAGGTAGAGGTGGCCCGAGCGGTGGTCGGAGAGGTGGTGGATCTCCCCGCGAACCCAGAGCTGGTGGGTGCGCGGGAAGGCCCGGGCCAGGGCCTGCTCGACCTGCTCGTAGAGACCCCCAATAGAGAGGACGTCGGGATGGGTGTCGCGATGGAGCTCCGGGTCGTACCCCGCGCTGCCCCCGGACTCCGCCCCGGGGTCGGGACGGGTGCCGCCGGACCGGGCCCGGCGTTCCGCCGCGGCCACCCGCGCCGCCAGGCGCTGGGAGACCGTTTCGGGCGCGCTCTGAGCCGGGGCTGCGGCGCCGGAGGGAGCCGGCGGTTCCTGATCCCCACGGGGCGCCACCCGGGGGGCCTCGGGCGGGGTCTCTGGGTCGAAGAGCTGGTTGGCGCCGCCGGACATCGAAGTCCACCCTACCGAGATGGTGTGCCCGGCCCGGGCCCGGTGCCAGACTGGTGGCGACGGTGAGTCGGCCAGGTGGCCGCGGTGCGGCGTGACCGTATCGAGGAAGGTCGGGACTCCGCAGAGCAGGGTGCTGGCTAACGGCCAGTCGGGGCGACCCGCAGGACAGTGCCACAGAAAGGAAACCGCCGATGGCGGGCCTCCGGGCTCGCACAGGTAAGGGTGAAAGGGTGCGGTAAGAGCGCACCAGCGGTGGGGGTGACCCCGCCGGCTCGGTAAACCCCACCCGGAGCAAGGCCAAGCGTGGGAGACGGGCTGCTCGTCCGGCCCTCGAGAGAGGGCGCTCCCCAGGTAGGCCGCTCAGATGGATGGCCACCCACGATCCCCCTCGGGGGATCCGGACAGAATCCCGCCTACAGGCCGGCTCACCGTCACCTGTGGTCACAGAGCCACCGGAGGGACGCGACACAAATGTGACACGCGGTGAAAGATCATCGTGCGGGGGGCGGATCCGCGACGCCCTGAACGCCTCCTCCCGCTCATCATGTATTGCGAACGCTGTGATCGGGCTCTTCTCGATTGCACCCATCACCTCGAGCGCCGCAGAGTGCGTGTGTTTCGGCCCTGTTCGTGCGTAACCGCCCCAGTTGCGACACCTTCCCTCGGAGGACCCATGAATCTGCGCCACAGCGAACGACACCGGAACATCCTGCGGTCCCTCAGGCTGGTCACGTGCGCCGCGATGGTGGCGACCGCCGCCGTCACCCTGCTCGTGAACTCTGCCGGGGCGACCACGGGGCGCAGTGTCGACGCACTCCACCAACGAGGCACCTCGAGCTCCCCGATCGACGGCGCGTGGGACGGCACCTACACCTGCGGAGGCTCGGCGCGGGGTCTCCACCTCCAGATCAAAGGCCCTTCAACGGCTCTCACCGCCGATTTCGTTTTCTATCCGATTTCTCCGTCGATACTGCCCGGCGAGTATTCGATGACGGGCACCTACGCCTCAGCGACCTCGATCACCTTGAACCCGAACGCATGGATCATTCAACCGGGGACCTATTCGATGGTCGGGCTCAATGGATCCCTCTCGGGAGATACCTTCAGCGGGACGGCCCAAGGGTGCGGCACCTTCTCTGTCACCAAAGCGACGACCACCCCGTCGCGCGCCAAACTCATCGGCACCTGGAAGGGCTCGTATCTCGGGTGCCAACAGGGTCCGACCGCGCTCACGCTCCTTGTGCGTAACGACGGCTCGTCTGGGGACGAACTCTCTGCCACCTTCAAGTTCTCTGCCCTCAAGACCAATCCGGGGGTTCCCAACGGCAGCTTCAAGGTGACTGGATTCGTTTTCCCAAACTGGGCTGTCCTCATCGGCACAACGTGGATCCATCACCCGGGCAGCTATCAAATCGTCAGCCTTGTGGGTGCCCCACCAGCGGCGAAGAAATGGACCGGTATGGTGCCGAGCTGTTCGACCTTCTCGTTGAAACGCACGTCGACGACACCGTGAACACATCGACGGTCTGACAGGGCCTCGCCAGTTCGGCTGCCACCATGAGGCAACGCCCAACCGTGGGCCTTGTGGAGCGCTCTTCGCAGTATTCGAAATGACGGCGGCCCGGTCGGAGCCCGGACACGGCAGACGGCAGACGGCCGGGCCACGCCATGGATAGGGTCAGGCGGTGGCTAGAGAACCTGTTGGGGGGTCGGGGCAACCCATGACCCATCGAGCGGCGTGCGACCCGGTCGGAGCGGCGCAGCACACCTTCAGCGCGTGATGACGGAGAACGGTCCGACGACAGCACGCATCGGCGTGATCGGTGCCGGCATCGTCGGCCTCGCGGTGGCCCGCCGACTGCTGCAGGCGACTGCTGTCGAGGTGACGGTGATCGACAAGGAATCCACGGTCGCGGCCCACCAGACCAGCCACAACAGCAATGTTGTCCACTCGGGCGTCTACTACCCTCCGGGGTCACTCAAATCCACGTTGTGCCGACGCGGGGGCGCACTCCTCCGTGCCTACTGTGCCGAGCGGCAGCTCCCGTACGAAGTGCTCGGCAAAGTGATCGTCGCCCTCCGCGAGGACGAACTCCCACACTTGTCCGAACTGGCCAATCGAGCGAAGGCCAACGGTATCGCTGGCTCGCGCGTGATCGACGCAGCAGAGCTTCGTGACCGCGAGCCACACGTTCGGGGACTGTCGGCACTGTTGATCCCCGAAACGGCGGTCGTCGATTTTCGTCGCATTGCCGAAGAGCTCGCCGCCGATGTCGTACGGTCCGGCGGCGAGGTGATCCTCGGGCACCCAGTCAGGGAGATCCACGACGAGCGCAACGCGGTTCGCGTCGCAACCGACGTCGACGAGCGGATCTTCGACCATCTCGTCGTCTGCGCCGGCCTCCAGTCGTCGCAGGTGGCTCGCATGGTCGGGGCGCCCAGCGATCCCGAGATCATCCCGTTCCGGGGGGAGTACTACGAGATCACACCGGAACGAACGTCGCTCATTCGCGGTCTCGTCTATCCGGTCCCGGATCCGCGCTATCCGTTTCTTGGAGTTCATTTCACTCGAGGCCTCGACGGCAACGTCCACGTCGGGCCCAACGCCGTTCTGGCCCTCTCCCAGGAGGGGTATGGCTGGAGCGACATACGGGTACGAGACCTCTGGCGCACGGCCCGATATCCGGGAATGCGCAAGATGGCGCGTCAGCACTGGCGAATGGGCGTTCGCGAGGTCTGTGGTTCAGTGAGCTCTTCGGTCTTCCTGCGTCGTGCCCGAGCCTACGTGCCCGACCTGAATCGGACAGACCTCGTTCGTTCCGGAACGGGAGTGCGCGCGCAGGCGCTTTCGCGCGACGGACGCCTCGTCGACGATTTCGTCATTGACCATCAGCCGCGACTCACCTTGGTACGCAACGCACCGTCGCCGGCGGCGACCGCATCCCTGGCCATCGCGGAACACATCATCGGTGAGATGGCCGACAATGACCAATCGTTTGCTGGTCGGATCCGATAACCCAGAGGCCGCTGCACGCGCCCTGAGGTGGACGGCGATGTCACCAACATCCGATTGCGCAACCATGGAGACGACTCCCACCTGCGCCCGCCGACAAGCCCGGTCCTCGATCGGTTCCTCATGACAACGGCGACGACCCGCGAATGTCGTGTCGGAGCCATCAGCGGGGACGCAGATCGCAGCGTGCGCTGAACCTGTAAACCCAGGTAAGGGGCTCGCCGCCCGCAGAGTCCCACCTGCAGGCCGGCTCACCGTCACCAAATCGGCCCGCTCTTTGTAAGGATGAGCGTCCATGAAGACCGTCGACCTCGTCAAGGATCGGTACGGCAGAGCAAAGAACATGCTCGTCCAATCGAAACGCGGGCTCGCCTGGGGTCACAACTCCCTGGCGAACCAAGGCCCTCTTCCGGAGCGGACAGAGACGACCGACCTCGAAATGTACGTGGACGCGCACGAGACGGGCCGGGGGATCTGGAAGTGGCAGCACTATCTGCCGATCTACGAGCGCCACTTCGAGAAGTTCAGGGGCCGTGAGGTGCACGTGGTCGAGATCGGCGTCTACAGCGGAGGCAGTCTCGACATGTGGAAGGAGTACTTCGGTCCGAAGTCCCACATCTACGGAGTCGATATCGGACCCGAGTGCAAGGCGTACGAGAGACCGGGGATCGACATCTTCATCGGCGACCAGGCTGACCCTGCGCTGTGGAAGCGGTTCCTCAGTCAGGTCCCCCAGATCGACGTTGTCATCGACGACGGCGGGCACCAGATGTTCCAACAGATCGCCACACTCGAGGCGCTTCTCCCGCACATCCGACCCGGTGGGGTGTACGTCTGTGAGGACGTTCACGGCGAATACAACCCGTTCCTCGACTATGTCTTTGGACTCTCCCGCGGACTGCACGCCCGTCCGCCGGGGGCGAGGGCAATGAGGGGAACGCCGCCGACGGCCTTGCAGCTCGCACTCGACTCGTTCCACTTCTATCCATTCGTCACCGTCATCGAGAAGCGGTCTCACCAGGTGGACCAGCTGATTGCTCCGAAACGAGGCACTGAATGGGACCCCACCCACGTCGGTCGACGGCGCGCCTGAGACAGGACGCGCAGCAGTCCCGTTTCCTTCGATTTCGCACGCCGCTCTCAGCACACACCGAGCGTCCTCGTACGTGACGCCCAGGTCATGGGGCTGACCGCGTTCGGTCCGACCAGACCTTCTTGTCGCTCCAGAATCCAGCCGGCAGGCCGGCTCACCTTCACTCGCTCGTCAGTACGGACGAAGAGGCCTGGAAGCTGGTTCGGGTCCCGCACGAGTGGAGTGGCGTACGAGGTATTTGCACCCTGAACGACAGAATCCCGTGGCCAAAACCGGGCCAACCGACGCTCGCCAACCATGACCGAGCGGCGATCCGTCGGGCACGTCGACACGGCTCGCGGAGCGAATGGAAACGATCCGTGTTGCCGCGGTAAACGACGCGTGTACGGCAGGTGATGTCAGGTGTCGTTCGCGTAACGATTTGAAGAAGAGTGCAATCAAAATTCCTTGCCGCCGCAGTGCAGCAAGTCCCAAGTCGATGAACACCTCCGACTGGGTCTTCGCGAGTCGTGCGCCGCGATTGGTGGGCACGGTGACTCTGGCCCGACGACCACCAACACCACGGTCGAGGACTCGGGGATCACCTCGGATGACAGTCACGACACCGGCCGGGACAAGTCACCAGCGGTGGATCGGTCTTCGCCCCTTACTCGCCAGTCATCGCTATCGATCTCGAATGCGACGACCGTGCGAATCAGCTGAATTCCAATGGGATCGGTGTGTTTACGCTAGAGGACACCGCGTTCGGCGGGACGCCAAGCGTCACGAACCGGTCCTCATCGCATACCCGTGTCGATGAGTGCCATGACGCCCTGGACGTCGGTTGACGCCAGCCGAACATCTCTTCGACAGGAGCCCCACAATGAAACCGAGCAAGAAGAACGTCACGGCAGTCCTCTTGATCAGTGCGTTGGGAATTGGAACCGGCGTCGCGTCCTTCGGCACGGCGGCGGCCAACGCAGCGCCCACCACCTGCACCAGCCCCACGTTCACCTCAAAGAATCCAAACGCAACAGATGACGCCGACCGCGGCAGTGGCCAGGACTGGTGGGTGAACAACGACGCGTGGAGTGGTTCCCACGGCCCGCAAACGATCAACGTGTGCAGCAAGTCGTCTTGGTACGCGGTGTCGCAGCAGCCCAACCACGGCGGGGCTGTCGAGACCTACCCCGACACCGAGTACGACGTTGGGGGACGCGCCAAAGGAACGACCAAGCCGATTAGTGCGTACAGCTCAATCACAAGCAGGTTCGCCGAGACCAACAGCCCGGCCGGGTCATGGGACGCCGCCTACGACTTGTGGACGGACAACTGGAAGCACGAGACGATGATCTGGAACCAGTGGGCCGGGGCGCAGGCCTACTGGCCCCGCATGGCGAAGGGTTCTGGTGGATTCGCGCTGAGCCTCGATGGCGTGCCGTATCACTTCTACGCCAATGGCAAGGAGCTGATGTTCTTCCGTGACACACAGGTCACATCGGGTTCGGTTGACATCCTCGCGGCCTACCAGTGGGAAGTCGCACACGGCTTCGCCAAGGCTTCGGACATCCCGACACAAATTGAGTACGGCACTGAGGTCGCCTCCACGAGCGGCGCGGAGACGTTCAACGTGACGGCCCTCCACGTGAAGATGGTGCCGGCCTCAGCGTGAAGATGATGCCGAACGGCGGGACAGCAACAACGACGGCCTCACCGGTGACGACAACGACCCGACCGGGTCTTGCTTCACCATGGCGATGGTGCCCGGTACAGCAACCTCGAACGCGAGGGAGCTCGACCCGAGGCGGACATTGGTCAGGCCAGGCCGCATGGCTCAAGATCGACCGGGTCCGCATTTCCGGAAGGACAACTGGTTTGACAACGCACTCACAACAACCCCGCAGTGCCCCCCACAGGCACGGCAGCGGGGGTTTCTCCCAACTGGCACTGGGTAGTGATAGCCGGAGGAAGTTGGCGTGCCGTGCGCCTCGAAGGGGGAAATGACGAGATGAACGGTGCCGCGTCGTGATCGACCGCTCCAGTCTTCATAGATTGATCGTCGCCGTTTTCGCCTTTGCCCTCGTCGCCGGCGCCGTCACCCTGATCGGGCTCTCCGAACGACCCAGTCCCGCCAGCGCGGCCTCCACCTGCACCAGCCCCTCGTACAGCTCGAGCGACCCGAACGCGACGGATAACACCGACCCCGGCAGCGTGGAGAACTGGTGGGTGAACAACGACGCGTGGAGTGGCTCCCACGGCCCGCAAACGATCAACGTCTGCAGCAACACCTCCTGGTATGCCACGTCGAACCAGCCGAACAACGGCGGGCAGGTCGAGACTTACCCCGACACCGAGTACGACGTTGGCGGGCGTACCGACCAGTCGACAACGCCGATCTCTGGCTGGAGCTCCATCACGTCAACGTTCGCTGAGTCCAACCCGCCCGACGGCGGATGGGATGCCGGTTACGACCTGTGGACCGACAACTGGGCCCACGAGACGATGATCTGGAACCAGTGGGCCGGAAGTCAGTCGTACTGGTACACACAGGCCACCGGGCCGAACGGGTATGCCTTGACGCTTGACGGGGTGCCGTATCACTTCTTTGCCAACGGCTCGGAGCTGATGTTCTTCCGTGACACACAGATCGCATCGGGCTCGGTTGACATCCTCGCGGCATATCAGTGGGAGGTCGCACACGGCTTCGCCAATGCGTCCGACATTCCGACACAAATTGAGTACGGCACCGAGATCGCCTACACGAGCGGCACGGAGACGTTCAACACGACCGACTTCAGCGTGAACATGGTGCCGAGCGGCGGGACGACAACGACGACGACCTCGCCGACGACAACAACGACGACCTCGCCGCAGACGACGACAACGACCAAACCATCGAAGACGAAGACGAAGACGACGACAACTGCAAGCCCGTCCTCGCCGCCCTCGCTGCAATCGTCAACGCCGACCGATGGCTACTGGTTGGTGGGCTCAGACGGCGGAATCTTCAGCTACGGGTTAGCGCCGTTCGAGGGTTCCGCGGGATCGCTCACGCTCCAACGTCCCGTGGTGGGGATAACCCGCACACCCGACAACAACGGGTACTGGCTCGTCGCGTCCGACGGCGGAGTCTTCGCTTTCAACGCCCCCTTCGTCGGGTCGCTACCGGGGCTCGGCCTGCATCCGGCGGGATCGGGCCTTCCCAACAGCTTGAACGCGCCCATCGTGGGCATGGTGCCCTCTGCCAATGGCCAGGGCTACTACATGGTGGCCGCCGACGGCGGAGTGTTCGCCTTCAACTCCACCTTCGCCGGATCGTGTCCTGGCATCGGCGGGTGTTCGGGCACGGCGGTCGCGGTGGCCCCCGACGCCTCGGGCAACGGGTACTGGCTTGCGACCTCCACAGGCAACATCTATGCGTTCGGGAACGCTCCGTATTTCGGCGCGCCGGGCCCCCAGACCACCCCCATCACCTCGATGGTTCGAACCCCTGACGGCGGTGGCTACTACATCGTCGACGCCGCAGGACAGGTCTTCGCCTACGGAGACGCCACTTTCCAGGGCGGTCTGCCTGCTGGTGCGGCAACCGCGCTCGATCCGGCAACTGCCATCTTCGACACCGCAGACGGCGGGGGGTATTGGATCTCCACCGGACTCGGAAAGGTCTACCCCTTCGGCGACGCACCGGCCCTCGGGTACATCTCAGGCATCCATCTCAACTGGCCGATCATCGCGGCGACCGGGTTCTGAGGGCTGGGCGGGCGGGGCGACGATGCCCTCGGGGTCCGCGCTGTCGGTCTGATCGACGTGGATCGTTGATCCGATGTTGGACGCCGATCAGACCGACAAACAAAGCGAGTCGTCGGGCAAGATCAACTTGGTTGCGATGATCGGTTCGGAGCACCTGGCCCGCATGCAACCTCCTGCATGCAACGGGCTTGGCTCCTTGTCGGCAGGGTCAGTCGGGCGTGATCTCGAGACAGACCCTGCGCGGCGTTGGCGACAGGACATCTCCTCATGATTTGTGTCAAGCCTCGTATGGCAGATCGGCGGGGATCGGCTGAAACAGAGCCGTATTGCTCCAGGTCAGGGGAAATGAGAAGGACTTGAAAGCTGGATGCAGCTGGTGAATGTGACCTTGTCACTATTCTCAATTTGGGACACGCATTGGCGGTTTCGTCCGACGCCCACGGGGTACGGTTCTTGGGAACTTGGGAGCATCGATCCTCTAGGGGGAACTCACAAATGAACGGTGCCGCGTCGTGATCGACCGCTCCAGTTTGCGCAGATTGGTCGTCGCCGTTTTCGCTATTGGCCTTGTCGCCGGCACCTTCACCCTGATCGGGCTCTCGGCACGACCCAGTCCGGCCAGCGCAGCCTCCACCTGCACCAACCCCACGTACACCTCGAGCGACCCGAACGCAACGGATAACACCGACCCCGGCAGCACAGAGAACTGGTGGGTGAACAACGACGCGTGGAGTGGTACCCACGGCCCACAGAGGATCAACGTCTGCAGCAACACGTCGTGGAGTGCCGTATCGAACCAGCCCAACATCGGCGGCCAGGTCGAGACCTACCCCGATACCGAGTACGACGTTGGCGGCCGTACCCACCAATCAACGACGCCGATCTCTGGCTGGAGCTCCATCACGTCAACGTTCGGCGAGAGCGACCCAATGAACGGTGGAGACAGTTGGGATGCCGGTTACGACCTGTGGACCGACAACTGGGCCCACGAAACGATGATCTGGAACCAGTGGGCCGGTGGGCAGGGCTTCTGGTATACGCAGGCAACCGGGCCGAATGGATACGCCTTGACACTTGATGGCGTGCCGTATCACTTCTTTGCCAACGGCTCGGAGTTGATGTTCTTCCGTGACACGCAGGTCGCATCGGGCTCGGTTGACATCCTTGCGGCATACCAGTGGGAAGTCGCACACGGCTTCGCCCACGCGTGGGACATTCCGACACAAATTGAGTACGGCACTGAGATCGCCTCCACAAGCGGCCCGGAGACGTTCAACACGACGAACTTCAGCGTCAACATGGTGCCGATCGGCGAAGGGAACCATGGCTACTGGTTGACCGGTTCCGACGGCGGTATCTTCAGCTACGGGCTCGCGCCGTTCGAGGGTTCCACCGGGTCGCTCACGCTCCAACGGCCCGTTGTGGGTATCACTCGCACCCCGAGCAACAATGGGTACTGGCTGGCCGCGGCCGACGGCGGTGTCTTCGCCTTCAACGCTCCCTTCGTCGGGTCGATACCGGGTCTCGGCCTGCATCCGGCGGGTTCGGGCCTTCCCAACAGCTTGAACGCGCCCATCGTCGGCATGGTGCCCTCTGCCAATGGCCAGGGCTACTACATGGTGGCCGCCGACGGCGGAGTGTTCGCTTTCAACTCCACCTTCGCCGGTTCGTGTCCCGGTATCGGCGGGTGTTCAGGACCGGCCGTCGCGGTGACTCCCGACGCCTCTGGTCACGGCTACTGGCTGGTGACCTCCACGGGCCACATCTATTCGTTCGGGAACGCTCCGTATTTGGGTGCACCAGGTCCCCAGACCTCCCCCATCACCTCGATGGTCCGGACACCTGACGGCGGCGGCTACTACATCCTCGACGGAGCAGGACAGGTCTTTGCCTACGGAGACGCCACGTTTCAGGGAGGTCTGCCTGCGGGTGCGACCAGCGGACTCGATCCGGCAACTGCCATCTTCGACACCGCAGACGGAGGGGGCTATTGGATCTCCACCGGGCTCGGAAAGGTGTACCCCTACGGGGACGCACCCTTCCTCGGTGACATGTCGGGCAGCCACCTCAACGGGCCGATCATCGCAGCGACTGGTTTCTGAGGGGCCGGAACACCTTCAAGGGCAGGCACCGCGCCCGACCTGGGGTTGACCTGAACCGGTCTCCTGGCACCACCCCGGCATTCGCGCCGTATCACCGGCGGTGCCCTCCGCTCCAATAGGGAGCGCCACTTCGTGCGCGTCCCACTCCTATTGAGCATGAGGGGTAGCAGTGAAAGTCCTGGTAGCAGGTGATCGAGGCTACATCGGAGCCGTTCTTGTCCCGTTCTTGCGGGCGGCGGGCCACACCGTGGACGGTCTCGACCTCGATCTCTACGCGGGTTGTGACTTCGGCCCAGGGCCAGAGGACGTCGCTCTTCGCCCGCGAGTGGACATCAGAGATGTCGAGCCGAGCCACTGCAGCGGCTACGACGCCGTGGTCTGCCTGGCTGCCCTGTCCAACGACCCTGTGGGACACCTGAACCGTGCGGCCACCTACTCCATCAACCTCGATGGAACCCTCTGCCTTGCTCGCGCAGCCAAGAAAGCCGGAGTCGGGCGTTACCTGTTCGCCTCCTCATGCAGTCTCTATGGTGCCGCTGGCTCTCAAGCGGTCACCGAGGAGGCGGAGCTGTTCCCGGTCACACCTTACGGAGAGACCAAGGCCTTGGCTGAGCGGGAGCTGTCCCTCCTGGCCGACGATTCGTTCAGCCCGACCTACCTTCGCAATGCCACGGCCTACGGGTCCTCCCCTCGGCTGCGCCTCGACATCGTCGTGAACAATCTGACCGCGGTCGCCATGACAACGGGCAGAGTCGCTCTCGAGAGCGACGGGTCCCCGTGGCGACCGCTGGTCCACGTGGAAGACATTTGTCGCTCGTTCCTTGCGGTACTGGAGGCGCCGCGCGAACTGGTGCACGACGAAGCCTTCAACGTCGGCCGCTCCGAGGACAACGTACAGGTCCGCGATATTGCCGAGATGGTCCGACAAGCGGTGCCGGACTCCACGGTTTCGCTCGCCGCCTCGGCCGGACCTGATCTGCGCAACTACCGCGTCGACTTCTCAAAACTGGAAGCGACCTTTCCGGACCTAGAGTTGCAATGGAGCGTATCCACCGGGGTCGATGAGCTCGTCAGGGCCTACACCGACTGGAACTTCAGCCATGACGATTTCGTCTCCTCGGCATACGTCCGACTTCGGCGGATCCAAGAGCTGCTCTCAGCCGGGCTCATCGATGACATGTTGCGCCTGCAGCCCTCAACGCCGCTGCCGGCGTCACACTCCTGAGCGCATCACAAGAGCTGCGTCACCGAGGAGAGTTGCGGCGCCATTCGGTCGCGCTCTGACATTGCAGTCACCGGAAGGGGCCACGGGATCGCCAGATCAGGATCGTCGAATGCGATCGTCAGGTCCTCCGTCGGGTCGTGAGGACGGTCGATACGATAGGACACGTCGGCCGGCTCGGAGAGGGCCTGGAAGCCGTGCGCGCAGCCTGCCGGGATATACAGCGATACCTGCTCGTCACCACGAAGCACGAAGCTCTCCGAATTGCCGTACGTCGGCGATGAAGGGCGCAGGTCCACGACAACGTCGTAAACGGAGCCGAACGAGCACCGGACCAGCTTCGATTCCCCGGAGCCCCGTCGCAGGTGGAGGCCCCGCACGACGCCCTGCGAGGATCTCGAAACGCTGTCCTGAGTAAAGCAATCGGGATCAATGCCCGCACTGCGGGCCACATCAACGTCGAACGTCCGGCAGAAGAATCCTCGACTGTCGCAATGCGGTGTCGGAGTGAACACCTTCGCACCCGCAATCCGCGGCACTTCATCCACCCTCACTGCAGCCGTCCCACACAGAGAGTCCTCTTCCGCATCACGTTGCCCGCGTTACGGGACCTTCCACTCCACCGCCGATCGCTCGTGCCGGTCGACTGTATAAGGCAGACTCTTGGTCGCGGCCAGCCACGATGGAGTCGATCGGAATAAAGGGCGTGGCCGAGAGGGGATCTTCCTGCAGCGGCTCGCGACGAAGACTTCGACCGGCAACGGGCAGCGTCCTGGAGACCATCCAGTGCGCGAAGTGGCCATAACACTCAAGCTTGTCGGCGGCCGAGAGCGGTGCCTTCTTTATCGCCCTCATATACGCCCAGAGATACTCCCCATACAATCGAACCGCAGGGTGTCGCCACTTGTCTGCCCGTCGCGGATCGAATGTCGCACACCGGTCACGAACAGTCTGCGGAGGATTCCCGCTGTGCTCCCGGCGAAAGTACAGCCAGTCCGGAACGAGCTGGAACCGGCCGTACAGCGCAAGCTCGGCATTGAACATCCGATCAGCGTGGTGATAACTCCCCCGCCTCATCATTCGCCGGAGGGATCGCGTGCGGGTGACGCCATACTCGTAATCGTGACAGCCGTCGAAAAGCACGTTGCGAAACCTGTCTGGTGCGTTCAGCGAGTCCATGGCAACTCCACTCCCGAACGTGCCGAGTACAGTCCCAGACTCGTCGATCATGACCGACCACGAGTGCGCTAGCACCGCGTCGGGATCTGCATCGAGCGCTTCGATGCACTGCGCTAGCAACTCACGTCCGTACAGATCGTCGTAGGCGGCGCACTTGAACAATTCACCTCTCGCCTCTTCGACAACGAAGTCGTGGTTCGGGATCAGGCCGATGTTGCGCGCCTGGCGGACGTACCTGATCCGTGAGTCCTGCTCTGCGTAACGCAGGCAGATGTCAGCGGTGCCGTCCGTCGATGCATTGTCCGAAATGATGAGCTCGAAGTCCTTGTACGTCTGCCCGAGAAGCGAATCCAAGGCCTCGCCGAGAAATTGCTCACCGTTGTAGACAGGAAGACCGATACTCAGTCTCGGTAGTGAACTCAGGTTCCTCATACGTGACCCGCGACCGGCACGCTGCCGATTTCTCGCGTACTCCAATTGGACCGCCCTCTCCAGTTCGTCTGCCGGTTAGACATTGAGCTCCTCCCGTGCCGGAGCAAAGACCAGTGTTGACCCCGCGGGTGGGTCCCCGAAGAGGCGCACGACGGATGCCTCGTCGAACGGAGCCCCATCCGAAACCCTGCAGAAATCCCGAATGGCGGTGCCCGTGCACTCGACATCCACGAGCGGAGCGCCA
Organism: uncultured Acidimicrobiaceae bacterium; assembly: GCA_963840435.1. Lineage (GTDB taxonomy): Bacteria > Actinomycetota > Acidimicrobiia > Acidimicrobiales > RAAP-2 > Bog-473. The sequence continues at coordinate 58,766 of CAWIYY010000020.1, forward strand.
TCGCCTGCATGCAGATCGGCGACGTCGACCGTACGGAAATCGGCGCTGAAACGTGCTGTTCCCGATGTGTTGGGGATCGATGCATGGAGCTGGGCACCCGAGAACAGCATCACTGCCCCTGGTGGCGGAAGGACAACGAGCTCGTCAACTGGTGTGTGGTTCAAGGCCGCTGGCCGGACTTGTCGCTCACTCGAGATCTGTGACGCGGTACTCAGACGAGCGGTGTTGTTCTGGTAGTAGTCGAATTCCGCCGAACTGTTTGTGACCGCTCGATCGAAGTTCTGAAGATCGAAGCGCATGGCGTTGTCTTCGCGAACGGCAAATATGGGAAGCCACCAGTTGATTTGTTGGGCAGGAGCGCCGTACCAGACGTCGCGGTGCCATGGAAAGGCGTAGGCGATTCCTGTGGTCAAATGATCCACCGGGAAGGACGTCCGGGGCTTTGGGACGTCGTAGTGGGTTCCTTCGGCGCAGAATCCCGCTTCCCGTGTGATCGCGCCGACGAGTTCCTTCGATATGGATGCGTGCATGAAGCGGGGCTTCCACCGACCGAGCAACTTCGCCATCTCGGCCTTCTCGATGTATTCATGGACAGACTCGGGATCGTAGGGCTTGAAGAGATCGACCAGTTGTTCCCGCGTGTAGTCGACAAAGGTCCGGACCGAGGGCAGCGTGGTCAGAATGACCACATCACCGCGATAGATGCTCTGCCGTAGCGTTGGAGCGGGACAGTCGGGGTCCACGAACACGCTCATTGCCCGAGCTCGCCCGCAGTGATGCCATCTGTAGACACGACGCGCTCTGCAGTCTGCACAGGCGACGGTAACAGCGGCCGCACCACCGACTTCGTGCAGGTGAATGCCTCCGAGTACGGTGCCCGGCACTCCATACCCCGGAGCCGGGCCAGCCCCAGAAACACCTCGTCGTCCCACCAGTCGCGGGCGGCCTGTGAGGGGAAGCATTTGTGCAGTAGCTCTACCTTGCGATGCGCCACATCTGACGTGAGAGGAAAGTAGAGCGAAGGACGTCCCAGATCTCCATCCCACTTTGGAATTTCGTACGACAGTATGAGCTGATCGCGAAAAACGGTCGGCAGCACCTCTCCGAGGATTCGATGGTCCTGATGGGCATCGTGGCATGAAGGCGCGAAGATGACATCAGGTGCACAGTCATGTGCCACATCCTCGAGGACGTCCTTGACGCGATCCCACAATGCGGGAAACCGACCTTCGGCAAGCTGGTGCAAGTCGACGGTGACATCGGCGCCGGGCAGAAAGCTCGCGGCGGCACTGCGTGCCTCGACGTGGCGTTCCTCGGTTCCGGTGAATACGACGTAGCGAGCGCTCATGCCCAGCCTGCTCTCTGCAAGCGTCAGGAGGGTTCCTCCCGCCCCGATCTCGATGTCATCGGGGTGGGCGCCGATCGCCAGGACCGACAAGGGCCTGTCCGCCGGCAGCTCGAGATTGAGGGGAAGCATGGTCGCGAGTCAGCGCTCCGCAGGAAGAGACGACTGGGCTGACCTTTGGACAGGCACGGCAGCCGCCGGGCCGTCGAAATTCCGAGCCGGCAAACCCGATCGTTCTGGGTCCCAGATCATCCACGGACAGTCGGAACGGTGGTACCGCTCGTCGAGATGAATTCGCTCTTTCACGGTGTCAGCCGGCGACCAGTAGCCCTTGTACTGGTAGGCCAAAACCCGGCCGCGACGAACCAGGCGGACGAGCGCGTCCTCGACCAGATCCTCGTCCTCGTTGAGCTCGTCGAAGATCTCGGGTCGGAGAAGGAAATACCCACCGTTCTCCCAGTGATTCAGATCCCGCATCGGCGTGACTCCCGTCACCACGCCATGATCGCCGATGTCCACAGCGTGATGCGAGGACTGCGGTGGGACGGCAAGGAGACTTGCTACGGCGTCGCTGTCGGCGAACCGTTCAATCATGTCTGGCAACGGGGCGTCGGTGAGGACATCTGCAGTAATTCGCCATGAACATGGGCTCATCGGCCAGCAGGTTGCGGACACGACGCAACCGCTCTCCGATCGGTGAATTCAGACCTGTGTCCACCAACGTGATCCGCCAGTCGGAGATGTCGGTTCGGAAGAGCGTTGGCTCGTGGGAACCTCTCTCCAAGACGAAGTCGTTCGAGCGGGTCTCGTCATAATTAAGGAAGAAATCCTTCACCGCGGCCGCGCCATAGCCGAGACAGAGGATGAAGTCGGTGTGGCCGTAGTGGGCGTAGTAGCGCATCACGTGCCAGAGCAGCGGGCGTTCCCCGACAAGGGCCATGGGCTTAGGGACGGTCGTGCTCGTCGTCGTGTTTGCATCACGCATTCGCATCCCGAGCCCGCCACAGAAGAGAACTACTTTCACGATCAGACCTCCATCAGACGATCTCGAGCTCCGGAATGGGGAAGACAAGACGCGCTCCCCACGATCGGGCGTATTCCAGGTTTTCGGAGATCTCATCCCTGAGATTCCAGGGCAAGACCAAGATGAAGTCCGGTCGGGTCAGGGCGAGATGTTCGGGGGCATAGATGGGGATATGGGTACCGGGCAGAAACTTCCCCTGCTTGGCCGGGCTCCGGTCGACCGTGTAGTTCAACAGGTCCTCCCGGATGCCGCAGTGGTTCAGCAGGGTGTTGCCCTTGCCGGGAGCGCCATACCCCACCACCGATCGTCCCGCTCTCGCAGCGCCCACGAGGAAGTCCAGCAGGTCACTCTTGATCTTCAATACCTCCCGGGCGAACCCAGTGTGACCGGAGAGCGTGTGCAGGCCGGCGAGGCGCTCCTCTTCGAGGACGTCGGTCACGCCGACGGTGGGCTCACTCGCGTATTCCTCTGGACGCGCATGGACACGCAATGAGCCCCCGTGCGTGTCGAGTTCTTCGACGTCGACCACACGCAGTCCCGCCGTGGCGAGAGCCCGGCCGGCGGTGAGCAGGGAGAGATACGAGTAGTGCTCGTGGTAGATGGTGTCGAACTGGCGCCGCTCCATCAGTCGAAGCAGGTGAGGGAACTCCAAGGTGACCAACCCAGCGTCCTTTACCAACGCACGCAGACCGGCAGCGAAATCGCGGATATCAGGGACGTGCGCGAAGACGTTGTTCGCCACTACCAGATCGGCCCGTCCGTAGCGCTCGGCGATTGAGCCACCCGTCGTTGAACCCAGGAACTCGGCCACCGTTCGGATGCCACGGGACTGGGCAACCTCGGCCACGTTCTTCGCCGGCTCAACGCCCAGGATGGGGACGCCGAGGGCATTGAAGTGCTGGAGCAGGTACCCGTCGTTACTCGCGACCTCGGTGACAAGGCTGTCCTCCGTTAGGGAGAGTCGCTCGATGAACGAATCCGCGAACCGCTTGGCGTGGGCTACCCAAGAATCCGAGTACGACGAGAAGTAGGCGTAGTCGGAGAAGATGTCCTCACCCGACACGTATGCAGGCAACTGCACGAGGAGACACTCCGAGCACAGACGCACGTTCAGCGGGTAGAAGACCTCGGGCTGGTCGAGCGCGTCCGGGTCGACGTAGCTCTCGCAGAGCGGAGACATTCCGAGGTCGACGAACGTCTCTGTGAGGCCTGCACCGCATAAGCGGCAGACGCACTGGGTCGACATGACACCTCAATCCGACCGAAAGTGAACAATGGACAACAACGGTGAGCAATTGGAAGAGAGGCAAGGACCTGCTCCCTGATACGCCCGCCCTGAGCTGGGATTTTCCTGAGACTAAATCGCTGCCCGTGGTTGGCCGAGGACGTGTTTCGAGGGCCGCAAGGTTTCAGCATCCACCCACGTGCCTCCTGAATCTTCGATTTGGGGAAAGGCACGACGGACCTCGGCGAGAAGGTCGGGCACGAACAGGAGCACTGCCTGCGGAGGATCCGTGACGAGTGCTGCCGGGCCCACGATCGGGATGTCCGTTCCAGGCATCCGAAGCCCTTGCTTCGATGGCGAAACGTCGACAATTGCAGGTAGCAGGCTCCGATCGAGCCCGGCGCTACACAGAAGTGCCACCGAGCGCGACGCGGCGCCGTACCCCAGAACCCTGCTTCCACCGGACTGCTGGTCGACGATCCACTCGCGCAACGCTCGAACGTGTGCTTCGACCTCTCCTTGGAGAATTCCGACCTCGGCGGGGTCGTCCACCCCCACCCGGCCGTCCTCCTCCAGAAGGGCCTCGACCGATCCATCGGAGGTGACGCTGAGATCCGACTCTCGAGTTGCAGCGAGCAGAATTGTTCCGCCGTAGAGATCGAACTGCCATGCCAATCGGGCACGAAAGCCCTTGGAAGCCAGCATGGCGACCAGAGCCCTAGTTGAGTAATACGCAAAGTGCCCGTGACGGAGGGCGTTCCACTGGCCCAATCGCATGATGGTAGCCAGCGAGTGGTACTGGAGCACGAGAACCCCCCCGGGGGCGACTCGGGCTGCGCGGGCAGCCAACGCCGAGGACTGATCGGCGTCGTGCATCATCCCGAATGAGTCGATGACCAGATCGCCTGGCTCCTCTTCGGACGCCGGCGTGAGGCCCCGAGCCTCCAGCAGCCCGAGCCAAGAACCACCGTGGGGACTGGCGAACTCGACGACATGAGACCTTCCTGAAAGCAATCCCGCCGCTGCAAGGTGTTCCACCGCGTCGGCGGCCTGAGCGACCAATGCCTCGGGCTCGGCGCCCTGCGTTTCTTCCGCCAGCATCGGGTCACCGAGGAGCTGGGCCAGGCCGCACGACGAACACAACCACATCATCAGCGGAAAGCAGGGGTCGGAGCCCAGGTCTCCAGATCCCGGAAAACAGTTGCACGCGGGCTGGTTGCCGAGGTCCAACACCAGGTTGCCGGAGCATCCACCGCAGGATCGACACGCAGGCGCGTTGTTCAGGCCTGCCCCATAAACGAGAGATCCGGCCTGCCGCGATCCGATCTCTCCCGGTTTTTCCAGCGTGCTGTCGATCACGGTGCTGGGACCGATGCCCTCTCATCATGCTCTGTCACGCTTGAACCGAACACGACCAAATCCAGTTCGTCGAACTGCCTTTCGAGCAATGCGGCCTTCTCGGCCGTACGAGCGGACAAGAAGTCCTGTAGTTGCTCGGAGCGCCGCTCCATCTCGAGGAACTGGTCGGTCAGGGCGTCCACGTCCAGCGAATGAACTGAGTAGGAGAACTCGGCGAGGCCCATGTCCGCCATCAGCGCACTGTGCTTGGCCGAATATCCAACGGCTATTGTCGGCTTGGAGAGCATGACCGCGGCGACGAGGTTGTGGAAGCGAGTCGCAACCACAGCCCCGAGAGGCTCCAAGGCCTGCATTATGTCGCTGAAGGTGGCAACCGGTTCGGCCACCACCCAGGAGTCGTCCAGTCCAGGTCGGAGGGCTCGTACATCGGACAGTATCTCACGCACTGTTGCCTCATCGGATCCGTCAGTGTCTCCGATGAAGAGACGCACCCTGCGTCCATTGTCGATGAGCCAGCGGACGATCTCCTTGATGCTGTCGAGATATGAGGAGTAGATCTCTCGACTCCGATCGCGGTCGTCATTCGATCCGCCATATGCCATGACGCCCACCCCGATTGTGGACCAGTCACCCGTCCCACTGCGATGGCCAGTGGGAAGCGGTAGGGCAAAGGCCAGATCAGGGAAGACCGGATCACCGGCGTCGAGGCCGCGTCGGCGCATGGCTTCCCGGGAGCCCGGATCACGGTATGACCGATAGAAGGCCAACCGGGCAGCACGGTCGGAGAGCCACCGTGTGGCTCGCTTGTGGATGGGGCCCGCTCCAACGCTGACGAGGGCCACCTTGGTTCTGAACAATTTGCCCGAAACACTGAGTAGGAGCAGGCCGTACGGAGTGTTCCATGGGCGCAACGGAAGACTCGCTTCAAGGACGCCGGCGCCGGGCACGATCACGATGTCGTGTTGGCGTACCCACGCCGAGATGCGGAAGACATCGAGTACCCGGCTCGGAAGCCTCAGCATGCTTGCTAGCCGGCCGGTCAGATGTGTCCTGCGGCGGTCGAAGCAAAACATCTGGACCGCGTCTATTCCGTACTCCTCGATCACAGTCTCTGGTCCGGAGCACATGACGTCGATCACGGCCGATGGATGTCGGGACTGCAGATACCGCAGCACCGCCTCCATCGAGGCATCGTTGCCGATATTGCCCGACCCGAGAAGGCCGAACAGGCCAACGCGATGCCCTTGCACCGGGTGCTCGGGGTCCGCGTTCACGTGCCAACCAGTGAAGCTTCTCCCCCTCTGACGACGCGCGTGTGAGCCCTCATGTGTCTCTCAGCTCCGTGACGGATAGCAGGGATTTCGAACGACTGTTGTCGTAGCCAAAGAGCACCGGCCACTCCGTCGTGATACATCGAGAAGGCTGGTAGACGGCTAAAACCCCAGTCTCTGGTGCTCGCCAAAGGCGGCGTGAGCCGCCCTAGTGGTGCACCGGGGTCTGGTTCTGCTCCACCTCTTCCAACAGTTGACGGAGGTGCTCGAGACACCGACCCCTCGTAGGCCCGATGCTGCCAATCGGCATGCTCAGTTGCTCAGCGATCTCCGCGTACGGGAGATCGTTGTCGCCCATCAGCAAACCGAGAAGGCGCTGACGAGCGCGGCGGAAGCCGATCGGCGGCCTGGCGAATCGCTCTGACCTGCTCTTCCTTCAGGAGTTCGTGGTCGAGAGGGTCGAGCTCGTCGTCGGCCAACAGGTACATCGCATCGGTATCTGAGACCACGGCCCGTCGGGTTGCGATCCTCAGACTCTCGCGTCGCGAGGTTGTTGCCAGCCATGCTCCGAGCCGCTCCGGCTGATGAATGCGGTCGATGTTCTCCACGAGGCGAAGCCATGTCGTTTGTGACACTTCTGCGACGTCGGCGTCGTTCAGACGACACCGCCTGGCGATTGCCGCCACCAATCCGCCGAAACGCAGGATGAGGGTATTCCAAGCTTCGCTCGACCCCGCCCGGGCGTCGAACACAACCTCCGCGAGATCGTCTCCCTCACCGAACTTTCTCTGAACGTATCCCCGTTCGACCTCGCGGTCGGTCTCCACTGCCTGATCGATCACCACCATAATTCTCCAATTCGGTACCCCCCGAATTTTCAACCGTGATGCAACTAAGCGGTCGCCATCCGCATCAGTCGCACCGACATAGTCCCCGAATAGCTGGGACTCGTCATCCCCTTTATTGGGGAACGATGGTGTTTATTGGGGAAGCAGGTGAGTTCTTGGGGGACGCGATCATGATCCTCCGTCTCCTTTCTCCGCTGAAAGAGCCACGGCGTGCGTGTCAAGACTTGTCGTCCGACGCGGGTGTTCGGAGAAGGCTGGCGGTGGAAGCCAGAGAGGCTGGCCTCTGGCCAAGCCGGGGACGGCGCCTCTCGCGCAACGGCATCTCCAGCGAAAGAATCCGGTATGGATGGGCGATCGTCTTCTGCATCGTCGCCAGGACGATGACGGGCCCGAGTTCTAGCGACAAGGTTTGACGCCGTCGCGCTTCGACGTAGAGGAACGTCTCCGCCCCCCGTCGGGGGCTGCCCAGCCGGTGCGGTGCCGGCCTCCGGAGCCCGGGGCCCGGGACTGGGGCCGGTCCCGGGCCGTGCCCATACAGGTGCTCCCCCGCGTATCAACAACGGCAGCCCAATCATCTAGGTACCTGGTATCAGCAGGGGCACTGCAATAATCCAGCTACCTGGTATCAGCAGGGGCACTGCAATAATCCACCTACCTGGTATCAGCACAGGCACTGCAATCATCTAGGAAACTGGTATCAGCACAGGTACTTGACCTACTCCTATGTCTACGGAGTGGCATGGGTACTACAGAAGCGAATGCTGTCGAGATGGACGGATTGAGGAGGCCCGACGTGGATCGAGGGAGCGATGTGCTGCAACTTCCCACCCAGGGCATTTCCCCTGTCGAGGGATGCCGGTCTTGCGCGATCGTGCAGTGGGTGGACAGCCTGAGCACGCTCGCCGAAGCCGCCTACAATGCCGGGATCGACAATGAGGACGCCGTGGTATTCGTCGATCCCCAGCAAGCTGGCTTGGTCGTCATACCCCGGCAATGCGTAAGCGGCCTCGAGGAACTGCCGCCCCTTGGTCGTGCCCGCGTCCTCGCTGCAATTCGACGCGCAACGCTGTTGCTTCGCGACGAGAATCCTGGGACCACGAGCCGGATCGTCGCCAAAACCGATTCGCCGGCAACGACGGGCCACGTGTCCTTTCAGGTGTTGACGAACGGCTGGGATGACCAAACGGTGCCCGAGATGTTGTCAATCCCTAGCGCCAATTGTCGCACCACCGCTGTTGCGCAAGCCGACGCCGCTCGTTAGCATTCGAGGCAGCGAATCGGCGCGTAGATCTGTGGGCAAAATTGGCGTTGCCTACAGGAAGCCAGAGTGGAGACCGGTTCGCCGTGATGGGCGGTAGAACCAATTATGAGTGGAATAATCTATGGCGACGTGCGCCAGGCCCGAGTGGTGCCGGCATGGTCGCGGACACCAGCTGAGCGATCGCTGTCGAGGGTCTCGCGTTGTTCGGACGTTGAGATTGCGCGCTACCGGTCATCGAGTACGGATCGTGAGCGGGCTACAGCTAACGAGACCGTCAGGCTCGGGCACACGTGATAAGCCCCTTCATCCAAACAAGACCTCTCTCCACGGGAATTCCTACGAGAATCCTGGTCACGGGGAACGATCTTCTGTCTGGCGCCCTGGCCAGCGCCCTTGAGACGCGGGGCTTCGCCACCATGCATCTCTCGCCTACCGAGCCAGAGATCGAACGCGGGATCGAATGGAGACCGGATCTGGTCCTCTTCGATGTTCGATCGTTGGACGTCGCCACCGGATCGGCGTTCATCGAGCATTTCTGCGGGGCGGGCCTGCAGGTTTGCGTCATCGACGCTGCGGACGACGAGGTCCGGAGCGCCGCATGGCTGCGAGCCGGCCCATCGGAGATCGTCGACAGGCGGGTGCAGTTCGACCACCTATTCCGAACGATCACCCGCCTGCTCCGTGTTGGTCTTCCGCCACAGGGCCAGGAGGAGTCGACAGCACCCTTGGCAGCAAAGCCTGGAGATCAGCCCTGGCAGGATCCCCGTTTGCAGCTTTTTGCGACGCTGACCGATCGCGAAGTAGTCGTCTTGGCTGAGCTCCTGGAAGGTCACTGTGCTGAGGAGATTGCAAAGGCCGCGTTCCTGTCGATCTCCACAATTCGGTCACAGATCAAGTCGATTCTCCAGAAACTCGGCGTCAACTCTCAGCTCGCGGCCGTTGCGTTGGCACGCCGCTCAGGATGGTCCCTGGACCACACCAGGGTCAGTCCCTCCAAACCAGCGAACGTTCGACGCAGTCGCGCTTCCTGAGCGACACTCATAACGAGTTCGTTCGTACGTGGCGTCGGTCGCCCGACCAGATAGCCGCCAGCTCGGGCACACCACGGTGTATCTGCGGGCCGTTCCGCCGCTCGTCTGACATATGGAGTCTTCCCGCCGCGGACCTTCGTCCGCAACGTCCCCCATGTCGGCATGAGAGTCGCGGTCTTCGGCCTCGGCTATGTCGGCACCGTCTCTTCGGCCTGTCTCGCAGCCAATGGTCATGACGTCTGGGGAGTCGACCCAGACGCCTTGAAGGTTGCTGCCATTTCAGCAGGACAGAGTCCGGTGCTTGAACCGGGTCTGCAATCTTTGGTGGCACAGGGTGTCGCCGCAGGCACTCTTCACGCAACCGTCCGGCCAGAAGAGGCGCTTGAGAACGCCGACGTGTCGCTCCTCTGCGTGGGCACGCCTTCGTCACCCAGTGGCGAATCCGACCTCAGGTACATCTACCGAGTGGTGGAGGACATCATCAAGCCGTTCTCGGAGTCGCTCAGTGCGCCCGAGTTCCACACTGTCGTGATCCGAAGCACGGTGCCACCCGGCACGGTCGAGGACGTCACTGCGATTCTGCAAAATGCCTTCCCTGATTCAGGGCCCGCCATCGGCGTCGCAATGTGCCCCGAGTTTCTCAGAGAGGGTACCGGAATCGCCGACTTCTACGCGCCGCCGTTCACGGTCATCGGTGCCTCGGACGTGCGAGCAATCGATTCGATCTCGCGCCTCTTCTCGTTTCTTGATGCTCCATTGCGGGTTGTGCATCCTCGCACGGCTGAGGCCCTGAAGTACGCGTGCAACGCCTTCCACGCAACCAAGATTTCGTTTGCAAACGAACTTGGACGGGTCTTCAGTCGACTCGGTGTCGACAGCCGGGAAGTCATGGGCCTCTTCTGTGAGGACACTTCACTTAACATCTCACCTCGGTACCTACGACCCGGCTTTGCCTTCGGCGGATCGTGCCTTCCGAAGGACCTTCGTTCGCTCCTCTATCTCGCCCGCACCGAGAGTATCGACATACCTTTGCTCTCGGGCACTCTGGCGAGCAACCGGCTTTCGATCGATGAAGCCATCGACCGTGTTGTTGCCGGTGAGGGCCATCGGATCGCGATGCTCGGGCTGAGTTTCAAACCCGACAGCGACGACCTTCGTGAGAGCCCTTACGTCGATCTGGCAGAGACGCTGCTGGGCAAGGGGTACGAGCTTCGGATTCATGACCCCATCCTCAACCCCACGTCACTCGTCGGTGCCAACCGTCAGTACGTCGAATCGAAGCTTCCGCACCTCAGGCGCATACTCACCGACAGCCCCAAAGAGGCCATCGCTGGCGCAGACGTTGCGATCGTCTCGCATTCGAACGATGAGGTCGTCGCGGCGTTGCTCGAATGTAGGCCGTCGCGGATCATCGACCTCGACGGTCGGCTCGGACCCGAGATCGAGTCCCTGGACTGCTACGAAGGTTTCGCCTGGTGACTAACCCCAGTCAGACCAAGCAGCGGATAGCCCGGGAACGCTCTATTGGGGGAAAGTCTCCGGGCAAGCGAGAACGCGTTCTTATTCTCGTGCAGAACCTGTCGGTGCCCTTCGATCGCCGTGTATGGCTCGAGTGCCAGTCGCTAGTCGCGGCCGGCTTCCGGGTCGCCGTCGTGTGTCCGAAGGCACCAGGGGACCCGACGTACTACCGGCTCAACGGGGTCGACCTCTACAAGTACCCCTCCTATGCGCCCGGCACGTCGGGTGTGTCGTTCGTCCTCGAATATGTCTACTCATTCTTGGCAACGCTCTTCCTGAGCCTCAGAGCGAGCATGAGCGGTCGGTTCGCCGTCGTTCAGAGCTGCAATCCTCCCGACCTCTTCTGGCCCATCGGGCTCCTGTTTCGAGTTCTGCACGGATCCTCTTTTGTCTTCGATCACCACGATCTGTGTCCCGAGCTGTACGAATCACGCTTTCCGGACGGGAACCGACTTATCTACCGGGCTCTCCGCCTCATGGAGCGTCGCACCGCAAGGACCGCAGACCACGTCATCTCCACAAATAACTCGTATCGGCAGATCGTCCTCGATCGCGATGGAATCGCTCCGACAAACATGACCGTCGTTCGCACCGGCCCCGACCTGACCAAGCTCCGTCGCACCACGGCGGAGCCAGGCCTTCGACGGGACAAACGTCATATGGCTGCCTACCTGGGTGTGATGGGTCCACAGGACGGTGTGGAGCTTGTATTGGAGATGGCGGATCACGTTGTGCACCAACTTGGTCGTCGTGATATCGGCTTCACTCTCATCGGCTCTGGCGACTGCTTCGACGACCTCGTCGCGCTCGAGTCAACGCCTCGACCTCTCTGAATTCGTGACGTTCACCGGGCGCATCCCCGATGCCGAGGTGGCCACAATCCTCTCCACGGCCGACGTGGGTATCTCCCCAGATCCAAAGAACCCATTGAACGACGTGTCCACGATGAACAAGACAATGGAATACATGGCATTCGCTCTACCCGTGGTCGCATTCGATCTCCGCGAGACCCGCTTCTCAGCCGGTAACGCCGCCGTCTACGCAACCCCGAACGACGTCAGTGAACTGGCGCAGTTGCTGGTCGACCTCATGGATGACGAGCCGAGGCGCCGCGAAATGGGAATGGCCGGACGTGCTCGGGTCGAAAAGGAGCTCGCCTGGGATCACCAGTCCCCTCTTTACGTCGAGGTCTACGAGTCACTGACCGAGAGTCTGCCCCGTGTTGCAGTCACGGCCGGAGGCTGACCTGTGTGCGGTATAGCCGGCGCCTACCAGCAAGTCGACGGTTACGCGGCGACCCAGAAGATGGGTCGGTGTCTCGACCACCGCGGTCCGGACGAAGAGGGTTGGTTCTCGTACGCCGACGAGCGTGTCGACGCGCATTTCGCCCATCGTCGCCTTTCGATCATCGACCTACAGCACGGTCAACAACCGTTGGTCAAGCACCCGCTCGTGCTCTGCTACAACGGCGAACTCTACAATTACCGACAAATCAGAGCGGAGCTCGCCTCGGCAGGAGCCACCTTCACTACCAACTCCGACACTGAGGTCGTCCTCGAGGCGTGGCGTCGTTGGGGACCTCAATGTCTTCCGCGCTTTCGAGGGATGTTCGCCTTTGCCATACTCGATCAAGCGACTGGCTCCCTCTTCCTCGCTCGAGACCATTTCGGCATCAAGCCCCTGCACTTCATTCGCCGCAAGGACGGAGTGGTGTTCGCTTCCGAGCTGAAGGCACTCGTTGGAGCCTTCGGTTCTGAGCTGCACATGCGTCCACAGGCTCTGGCGGCGTCCATGCTCTACTACTGGGTGCCAGATCAGATGTGCTCAGTACAGGGTGTGGAGAAGCTCCAACCGGGCAGTTGGGCTGAGTTCAGGCCCGATGGCACCAGTCACGTCGAGTCGTACTTTGACATCGTGGAAGAAGCGGCTGCCGCTCGGGAGACCAGTTATGACCTGAGGGAGGTCATAGAAGACTCAGTCAACGCCCACCTGGTCGCGGACGTCCCGGTGTCGAGCTTCCTCTCCGGTGGCCTCGACTCGAGCATCGTGACGGTACTGGCGAAGCAGGCCAACCCGCAGATCGACGCCTACACCATTACGTTCCGGGCTGAGGACCAGCGGCTCGAAGCGATGCCCGATGACGCCGTCTACGCCCGAAAGCTCGCTCAACGCCACGGCATCAACCTGCATGAGATTGAGTTGCAGCCTGACGTGGTGGACCTGCTCCCGAGAATGGTCGGAATCCTCGACGAACCCGTCGGCGATCCGGCCGCCATAAATACCCTGCTTATGTCCGAGGGTGCCCGCGCGGCGGGCGTCAAGGTGATCCTGTCGGGGACGGGTGCCGATGAGCTCTTCGGGGGTTACCGGAAACACCAGGCATGCGTTCTGGCCGGCCGATACCGGGGCCTTCCTGGGTTCGTCCATCGCTCGACGAGCGGCGTCATAGAGCGACTACCCGTCACCGCTGCCGGCCGTGGTCTTCGCTACGCGAGGTGGGCCAAGCGGTTCGCGACTTTTGCCGAGCTCCCCGAAGAGGCAGCATTTCGCCGGAGCTACAGCCTCTACGCTCCCGCCGAGTTGGCGGCGCTCCTCAGCCCTGATCTGCAACGGGATATCCACGACGTCTTCGAGCAACATTCGCAACTCTACGCGGACAATCGGCTTTCGGACCAGGTCAACCGCATGTGCCTGGCGGATACGCGAATGTTTCTCCCCGGCCTGAACCTTGCCTACACCGACCGAGCCAGCATGGCGGCATCAACCGAAGTTCGCGTTCCTTTCGTTGATCCCGAAGTCTTTCGAGCTGCGTTCTCACGGGCCGGGAAGGACAAGGTCTCCGAGAGAAGCGGAAAGATCGCCTTGAAGCGCGCCGCCCTGGCATGGCTTCCGAAGGAGATCGTGTACCGCCCGAAGGCCTCATTCTCGGCACCGCTCCGGGCATGGGTGACACGCGATTTGCGCGAGGTGATCGACGACTCCCTGCTCGGGGGCGAGCTTGTTGGTACGGGTTTCCTGAACAGGTCAGCCGTCTCCGCGCTCGTTGAAGAGGACCGCTCGGGAAGAGAGGACCGGTCGAAGCAGATCTGGCAACTGCTGACCCTCGAATTTTGGTATCGCCACAACCGCCAAGCCGGAGTGACGATGTGACTCCACGTCAAGGAAGGAAGTCGGAAGAACGGTGAAGCAAGTCGCTCAGAATTACCGTTCGGGGGAACTCGCTGTCATCGACGCGCCTGCGCCATCGTGCGCCCCGGGCGGAGTCCTCGTGAGATCGCTCTACTCCCTGATCTCCACCGGGACTGAGATGATGAAGGTGGAAGAGTCCAAGTTGTCGCTGGTCGGAATGGCACGCGCTCGTCCCGACCAGGTGAAGAAGGTGCTCGAGACCGTCCAGCAGCAGGGCGCCCTCACGACGTACAAGAAGGCCATGAACCGTCTTGACTCGTATTCACCGCTGGGCTATTCGCTTGCGGGCGTCGTGCTCGAGGTTGGTAAAGGGGCCGAGGAGTTCGCCGTCGGTCAACTTGTGGCCTGTGCAGGCAATGAATTCGCCCTCCACGCCGAGATCAACTGGGTGCCAACGAATCTCTGCGTGGCCGTACCTGATGGCGTGTCGCCTCAGCTGGCCGCGTTTGCCACCGTGGGCTCGATCGCTCTTCAAGGGGTTCGTCAAGGAAACGTCCAACTCGGAGACACTGCATGCGTCATCGGCCTCGGCTTGGTGGGACAGCTCGTAGTGCAACTGCTCGTGGCGTCCGGCGTTCAAGTGGTCGGATTGGACCCAGACGAGGGCCGATGCCGGCTGGCTGAGAAGGCTGGCGCTCTGCTGTGCACCGCGCCCGATGACGACGGATCCCGGGCGGTGGAGCAAGCACTCTTCAAGGCCTCGGGCGGACTAGGTGCCGACCGCATTTTCCTTGTGGCAGGAGGCTCCTCCAATCAACCGGTGGAACTGGCAGCACGCCTCGCGCGGGACCGGGCAATGGTCGTCGACATCGGCAAGTGCAAGCTGGACCTGCCCTGGAACGATTATTACGAGAAGGAGCTCGAAGTCCGATTCTCCCGCTCGTACGGTCCCGGCCGCTACGACCCCAAATACGAAATAGAGGGCGTCGACTACCCGGCTGGCTACGTACGATGGACGGAGCGACGCAATCTTCACTGCTTTGTCAATGCTGTGGCCAGGAAAGAAGTCGATCCCGAGCCGCTTATCGGCGGGATCTTCCCTCTTCGGGACGCGGCGAGTGTCTACGAACAGCTGGGGTCCGGCGTGTTGCAGGGTGTCGGATTCCTCTTCGAATACGACGAGCCGAAGGAACTCGATTCGCAAGTTCCAGTTCACGCTCAAATCCAAGCCGCGCCCGGCGGACGCACCACGCCCGCACCCGCATATCGCTCGCCGACTCTCCGTCAAGGCGACGACAAGAGCAATGTGCGGATTGGTTTTGTCGGCGCTGGGAACTACGCCTCGTCGATGCTCCTTCCGCACCTCGCGAACCAACCTGGGATCGAGCTCGCCCACGTTGCGACACGCCGCTCGCTGTCAGCCGTCAACGCCCAGCGCAAGTTCGGCTTTGGAGATGCCAGCACCAATACGGACGCCGTCTTCGAGGACCCGACGATCGACGCCGTGTTCATCGTCACTCGGCACAGTACCCATGCCGCGCTGACATGCCGTGCCCTCGAGGCGGGAAAAGCGGTGTTCGTAGAGAAGCCCTTGGCTCTTACATCTGATGAGCTCGACCGCATTCTCGCGACGGTGGATGCCACCGGCAACGACAAGATCATGGTCGGATTCAACCGCCGGTTCGCTCCGCTCCTCGCGGAGATGCGGGAGCGCTTCGGAGAATCGCCCGAGCCGACAAACGCCCGGTACCTCGTCAACGCAGGACAACTTGGGTCGGACAGCTGGTACCGCGACAGCGAACTCGAGGGCTCTCGGTTCGTGGGCGAAGGTGGCCATTTCATCGACACAGTGAGCTGGTGGATCGGCAGCGAACCCGTAGAAGTCACGACAATTCCGGCGGCAGGCCCTGACGAGGTACAGGTAAGCCTTCGCTATGGCGACGGCTCGCTGGCGACGGTGACCTACCTGACGAACGCTCACCGGAAGTTCCCCAAGGAGACCTTTGAGGCCTCGAGAGGCGGGCGAACGGCCCGGCTCGACAATTTCAGGCGGGCCACGGTCTGGTCGGGTGCGCGCGCTCGCGTCACTCGGCACCTCGGCTCTCCGGACAAGGGCCAGCCCGCGCAGATCAAGGCCTTCATCGACGCGCTTCGCACGGGTGGACCGATGCCCATCTCCCTCGAGTCGTTGACGGCCACGACGCGCGCCACTCTCTCGGCAACGTCGGGCGTCGCGAGCCAGACGCTCCAACCGCTGTGAGTCGGATCCTGGGGGGCGCGGAGCTGCCTGCTCGATGAATTCAGTCGACCTCGAGTGGCGCCTGCAGCGCCTGTCCAAGATGTCTACCTCCGAAGTGAGATGGCGCATCTCCGAACACGTGCGTCGCAGACGGTGGGCGTCCCGGCAAGTCGTACCCGGAAACCCACCCCAGACGTGGTCGCTCCTCGCCGCGCACGAAGAGGCTCCCTGGAACTCAATTCGTGATCCTCAGTTCCGTAGCTTTCCGTCAGCTGAAATGCGACAAGTTGTACCGTTCGAAGTACGGCAAAGGGTTATCGAAGCGGCTGACGAGATACTGGCTGGACGATGGGAGGTCCTCGGAGCGTCGCGTCTCGACATGGAGGATCCAGACTGGTTCTTCGATCCCGTTACTGGCAGGCGAGCACCTCAGGTCGATTATTGCTTCAAGGTCAACCATCGTTCCGAGGACGTCACGGGAAACGTGAAGCAGATCTGGGAGCTCTCCCGGATGCATCACCTCACGGTGCTCGCGGCAGCTTTCAGCCTTTCGGATGATGATCGCTACGCCGAACGTGCTGGATTGCACCTCCGTTCCTGGTGGACCCAGAACCCTTTCCTCTCGGGCATTCATTGGACGAGCGGCATCGAGGCCGGGATACGGCTGATCAGCTGGGTCTGGGTCCGCCGTCTGCTCGACGGCTGGGCCGGAGCAGCAGATCTCTTTGAGCGCAACCAGGTGGCACGTGCCCAAATCTGGTGGCACCTGCACTACCTCGATTCCTTCCGCAGTCAGGGATCGTCCGCCAATAACCACGTCATCGCCGAAGTCGCAGGTCAGCTAGTCGGGGCACTTGCGTTTGACTGGTTTGACGAGAGTGAGCGCTGGGGTGAGGAAGCTGCCCATGTCCTCGAGCGCGAGCTGAGAAACAACACGTTTCCCAGTGGCGTCAATCGCGAGATGGCCTTCGACTACCACGGCTTTGTGACCGAGCTTGCGGTGGTTGCAGCAGCCGAGGCCAGCTGGTCGGGCCGTCCTCTTTCGCCCGATCTCTGGGCGTCGCTGTATTCGATGTTCGACGTGGTTGCCGCCACGGTGGATGTGCATCTTCGTGCCCCGCGCCAGGGAGATGGCGACAACGGGACGGCTCTCGTCATTGACCCTCCCGCAGCCGAGCGGTGGCCGGGCCTCCTCGCTCTCGGCGCTGCTCTGTTCGACCCTCCAGCGTGGTGGCCGACAGTCGAGCCCACGGTGACCAGCACTCTCCTGGGCTCGATGGCCGGCCGTCACCCGTCAGCGCGCTCAGACCTTCGCCCGAGCCACTACCCCGATGCCGGCATGAGTCTTCTGCGGAGCTCACCATCGGACGGCAAGGAGATTTGGTGCCGATGCGATGCGGGCCCACATGGATTTCTGTCGATCGCCGCCCACGCCCACGCCGATGCCCTCGCAATCGAAGTGCGACACGACGGGGTGGATGTCCTCGCCGACCCCGGCACGTACTGCTACCACGGCGAACCCAGCTGGCGCAGGTATTTTCGCTCCACTCTGGCCCACAACACCATCGAGGTGGGTGGACAAGACCAGTCCAACTCGGGCGGTCCCTTCATGTGGACTCGCCATGCACAGAGCACGTTGCTCGAATTGGAGAGGAACGCACGGGGGGATATCACCACATGGTCCGCCGGGCACGATGGCTACCGTGTGCTCAGTCCACCGGTGCGCCACCGCAGGTCCGTTCGCCTGGACAGTCAACTTAGACGTCTTGAGATCGTCGACTGCCTCGAGACGACCGGAAATCACGCCTTTCGGCTTGCGTTGCACCTGGGCCCCGACATCGATGCCTGCATGGTGGGCCAGACTGTGCAGCTGACCTGGGCAAACGGAACCCGAAGTGCCAGCCTCTGCGTTCCAAACGGACTCTCGTGGTCGCTTACGAGAGGTCAGACCGACCCGGTCCTCGGGTGGTACTCCGCGCATTTTGGAGAGAAGCAGCCGGCCCGGACAGTCATCGGAGAAGGATCCTGCAGCGGGCTCGGTTCGGACACCTTCACGACGGTGCTCCAATTCGTCGATTGAGCAGGGACTCTTTCCTCCGGTCGCCGTGAACGGCCGTTCTACCTTTAGAGAATTCGGGTATCTGACCCGCCCTGGTCTGCTCTAACAGACCGTGGCGCACCTCTTGAGAGCCCCCTGATGGCCATTGGCGCGGAAACGACCCCGTCTCGGAGTTCCAACGATTTCCTAACCTCCGATTCGGCGGGCAGCCAGACACGCTTGAACATGGCTCTCAACCTCCTTACCGAAGACCCGCGTCAACCGTCTGGCGCTCACTGGTGTTGGACACGCATTGTGCCCGAGATGGCCAGTCGACTTCGACCCGGTGAAATGCTCCACCTCATGGTGAGCCCAGCTGTGCAGCACTATTTCCCAGAGTGTGGGGATTCCGTTCGTTACATAACCTTCCCTTGGTCGAATGAGCACCGGGTCTTGCGTACGGCGAGTGAACACCTCATGTCGCCCGTTCTACTCCCTCGTCACAATGTCGATCTACTGAGCACCGCCATTGCTCCACTGGTGAAACCCACGCGCTCACTTGTGATCCACATGAAGACGATGCATGCGTACTCGGCTCCGGAATCCATCCGCCTGGCGCCTCGGACCTATCGCCGTCTGAACTACCAGCGCTCGGTTCGCCTCGCGGACGCGGTGATCGTAAATTCCAACAGTCTGCGTGCCGAGATCGACAAGTATCTCGAGGTCGACCCCCAAAAGGTCAGCTTGATCTACGAAGCGGTTGACCACGACATTTTCAAGCCAGGTGACAGCGACGCAGCGCGGGCGCGAATAGCCCCCCATGGAGTCTCACGACCGTTCGTGCTCTTCGTTTCGTCGCTGTGGCGCTACAAGAACTGTGACGGCTTGTTGCGCGCCTGGCGCCTCGCCCGCCACGAGCTTGGGGGACGTCAACTCGTGATCCTCGGGGCCGAGCGAGACCAACGTTATGGGGACGAATTGCACCAGTTGGCAGTCGAGCTCGGAATCGCCGAGGACGTCGTCTTCGTCGGTGGCGTGCCGAACGAGGAAACCGTCCATTTCTACCGGGCCGCGGACCTCCTGGTCTACCCTTCGTTCAACGAGACCTTCGGATTACCAATCCTCGAAGCGATGGCGTGCGCCTGCCCGGTTGTCACGTCCAACACCAGCTCGATGCCCGAGATCGCCGGCGGGGCAGCAATTCTCGCTGACCCTCATAGTCCGGACTCGATCGCTCAATCGATTCTGGAGGCCACTGGTTCAGGAGCATCCAGAATGCGCGCCGATGGGATCCGTCGGGCTCAGCAATTCACCTGGGGTGCGGTCGCAGCGGGAACACTTGACGTCTACCGGGAGGCTGCGGAGCGGCGAGGCGCAGAGCGACGTCGATCCCACTAGCCGGCACTGACGTCGCGGCAAGGAGGAGGAATGGCTAGGACGTCTTCGGTCTCCTCGAGTCCTCGGGACACCTTTCGAGTAACGAAAGGAGCATTCGTGGGGACAGGACGACTTGTCGTGTCGCGCAGCCATGCCTTGCTTCGGCAAGTACAGCCTCCAGACACCCGCGTAGTCCAGATGGTTCTTGAACTTTTGTGAGATATTCGTGCAGCAAATACCACTGAGGACCGCTCGCGGCCGACCGAATACGGGCGATGGGGACGACCCTCCGGGGGAGATCGCACCTGCGTTGCCTGACGAGATCTCAGGCGACTGGGCGTCAACTCCAGTCGAGGAGCAAAGGCGGCCGAACCGAAGGCGCCGACGATGGCTGCTCGCAGGGCTCGGAGTCGTCGTGCTGGTCGTCGCAGTCTTTGTGGCCGCGACGCTTCGGCTCATTGTGTACCCCGCGAGGGATCAACCGCGGCACGTCAACGCCATCGTGAGCTTCAATGGCAGTAACGAAGGAACCCGAGAGAGAGACGCAGTTTCGCTTGCCAAGAAGGGATATGCCCCTGTCCTCCTCTTTTCCCAAGGGAGCGCCTACGCCGACACCTCATGCCCCAAGATTCCTCGGGTGTCGGTCGTGTGCTTCGTGGATGTCTCCGGCAACACCCGAGGCGAGGCGGAATTTGTAGGTCGCTACGCCGAACATCACCACTGGCACAGTTTGTTGCTCGTACCGGGCCGAGGCCAGGCCACGCGAGCCCGTCTGCTCACAGAGCGCTGCTTCTCAGGACAGCTGGACGTCGTTCCTGCAGACGAACCACGCCCTCCTCTTTCCCAGATCATTCACGAGTGGGGCGGTCTGTTCGATGCGTTTGCCATCCATCGAAGTTGTTGATTCGTCGATCGGTCCGGTGGCAACCTGCCGTCCCCTCGCCGGTGCGAGGCAGAAAGTGCACTCACATTGAAATTTTTCAGGGCGTTAACACCGTGGGCGTGGTGCTGGAAATTCCGCCGGGCCGATCCGACAAAGATCCGACCAGAATCCGACCCAACAAGGTTGACCTCGGGTCTGAAAGTCCCTTCTGGCGGAAAGCCGCGGCCAAGAAATGCAGGAGGGGCTCGTGACCGGGGAGCTCGGACCATGCTCGAAGCCGAAAACGCCTACGAAAAGGGGTTGCACGTATCGGAGCGACCTTTTGACGCTCACTACAGATGTGAGTTGTCGGTCTCGCATGGAAATCCTCTGCCCGCGGAGCGCGGGCGGACTGAGGCGCAAGGGCTGGGGATGACTCGGCTAATTCGCACGCCCGCGTGTCCATTTCTGGACGCTCCTTGGTATCAGATCCTCCTGGTCGCGCCTCTCCACCATGCATCGGAGCACGAAGTTCAGCGTGTAGCCCGTGGCACGGATTGACCTTTATGCCGCCAACCCATTCCCACCTGAGTCGACTTGTCAGTAAGACGCGGCGGATTCCGTCGCGGATCGGCAGAGCTCCTGCTTACATGGGACGCTTCGCTCGGGCCTTGAAGGCGGATCCAGTCGAGACCCTCCAGACGATTCCTGAGGCACTCTCGGGTCATTTGTTCGACGTCGCTGTCGACTACTCCGTGGAAGAGGACTTCGGACCCGCCTTCCATGAGCTACTCGGCCTTCCATGGCCGTGCGACGAACTCGACCACTTTCACGGTGTCTGGTCGGACATCGAAAGGGACCTGGCCAAGCTGGGACTCGCGTTCGGTCGCTGGACTTACGGGGAGTACAGCGACGCTGACCCCGCATTGGGCGCCGTCACGTGGTGTGCCGTCCGGCACCTGCGTCCGAAGACGGTGATCGAGACCGGAGTTGCGCGGGGTGTGACGAGTCGGCTCATCCTCGAGGCCATGGCCCTGAACGGCCACGGTCACCTCTGGAGCGTGGATCTTCCTCACCCGTTACGCCCGGAGTTTCACCACGAGACTGCTTCAGCTGTCCCGGCAAACAGCCGAGACAGATGGACGTATGTCCGAGGCTCGAGCCGCAAACAGCTCCCCCCTCTTGTCTCACGCCTCGAGAAGGTGGACATGTTCGTGCATGACAGCCTTCACACAGCTCGCAACATGCGGTTCGAACTCAGAACGGTGTGGCCTGCAATAGACCAGGGGGGTCTCGTCCTCGTGGACGACGTTGACAACCAGGCGTTTCGTGACTTCGTTCAAGAGTCGGGCGAACCCCCATCGACGGTTATGCGCTCGGGCGATGGACCGTGGAAGTTCGGCGCTGTGCGCAAGGACAATCGAACAAGGCAGGGTGGCCGACTCTCCGATGCTGTGCCTACATCGCTCTCGGCGAACCGAGAGATGGCCCACAAGACGGGCATCTCCAACGGACACGGAATCTGAGAGAGCGGTGACCTTGACCCACGATCGTTCCCGCGTGCCCATCGATGCCCTCGTCATCGACGGTCACGCGAGGCAAGCACTCGTCACCACCCGCACGCTGGGTCGCAGCGGATTGCGGGTCGCCACTGCTGAATGTTCCGATTTGTGTGATTCACGCTTTGGAGTCCCGACGTTTGCCTCTCGTTGGTCGGTGCAGACGAACCGACTCCCCAGCTACCACGACGACCCAGACGCCTACGCACGAGCAGTACTCGAGCTCGCCGATACCCACCCCACGCGCGTGGTGATCCCATCGATGGATGGTTCGATTTCGGCTCTCCGGTCGTGGCGGTCGTGCTTTGAACAACATGGCGTCAGGCTCGCGTCTTGCATCGGAGCAAGCACTTGACGCGGCGAACGACAAGAAACGCACTCTCGCTTCTGCGGCCGAGCTGGGGATCCCGTGCCCGCGGACCATTCCGATTGACTGCGCCGAGGATACTCCGGCGGCTCTCGCTGAGGTGGGGTACCCGGCGGTCATTAAGCCAACCCAGTCCTGGGTCTCCAACGCCGACTGTGCGACTCGGGTGGTATCGAAAGCCGTGCTCAACGAAACCGAAGCCGTCCGCTACGTGGAACAACTCATCGAACTCGGTGGCTCACCAGTCATTCAGGAGATGGCTAATGGTCCTCGAGAGGCGGTAATGGTCTTCTACGCGCATGGCGAGGTTTGGGCGAAGTTCGCACAAGTGGCCTACCGCACAACACCGGTTCTTGGTGGAGTCTCGGTGGTGCGGGAGAGCATTCCCATGCCAGCGGACCTGGAATCGGCCGCCTTGGCTCTGGTGCGCAATCTGGACCTGGAGGGCTGCTGCGAGGTCGAATTCCGCCGAGATGCTGCGGGTCGCCCTCTCTTGATGGAGATCAATGCTCGGATGTCCGGTTCGATCGAGGTGGCAGTTCGATCGGGTGTTCCCTTTCCTACTCTTTTCTGGCAGTGGGCGGCCGGTGAACCTCTGTCTGCCGTGTCGGGCTACCGCACCGGGATCAAGATGCGGTACTTGAAGGGCGACATGAAATGGCTGTGGGAGAACATCGGAAGCCGAGGAAGGCAACCGGACGGAGTGCCACCGCAGACGGCCATCGCGACCTTCGCGCGAGACTTCATGCACCGCCAGAGCTACGACTACATGGACAGACAGGATCTTGGGCCCGCAATTGCAGCTCTGGCCGCCAATGTGACGCTCGCACGACGCAAGCTCACCAAGGACACAGACCGCCCGGCCCGTCCGATACCGACTCGAACCTGATTCCAAAGGAGCATCATGGTGTCCAACACTGACGTTGCGATTATCGGAGCGGGCCCAAACGGACTTTCCGTGGCAGCCCACCTGCGGCAAGCGGGAGTCGAGTACAGGGCTTTCGGCCGCCCCATGGGTGCATGGCGATTCAACATGCCTGCGGGAATGCGCCTGAAGTCCGAACCCTACGCATCTGACTTTTCGGCGCCCCGTCCCGGCTTCCTGGCTCGCGACTACTGCAGCCAAGCGAACGAGGTCTACCACGAACGAGTTATTCCCCTGTCGCGGGAGCAGTTCATCGATTACGGAACATGGTTCGCCGACGAGCTGGTTCCCGACATCGACGAGACCGAAGTCGTATCGCTGTCCAGGGACCCAGCGGGTGGCTTCTTGATCCGTACCGCCAATGACGAAAGCCTGAAAGCCAACAAGGTCGTGGTTGGGACGGGCATAATTCCGTTTGCCTACGTGCCGTCAGAATTTTCGCAACTGCCGAACGACCTGGTCACGCATTCGTCGGAACACTCCGACTTGGAACAGTTCCGCGGCAAGGAGGTCCTGATTCTTGGATCGGGCTCGTCAGCCCTCGAGACTGCAGCCCTGCTGCTCGAGCAGGGAACATCGGTAAAGATGGTCGCTCGCAACGACACCCTGTCGTGGCCTGTACCAAACCCAGCCAACCCAACCAGGCTGCAGCAGTTCCGGAGGCCTGTAGTTCGCCTGTGCGAAGGGTGGACTTGCTGGGCCTATGACCGGCTGCCCGATGTATTCAGGCATTTGCCGAAAGACACTCGAGTCGAGAAGAGCCTGAGCTTCCTGGGACCAGCGGGCGCCTGGTGGCTACGTGAGCGAGTCGAAGGCAAGGTGCCGATGCTCTTGGGTCACAATGTCCTTGACGTTGCCGCCGCGGGTGATCGTGTCCAACTCCAGCTGAGTAGCCCCACGGGGGCTGTAGTCACCGAGACGGCGGATCATGTCATTGCCGGGACGGGATTTCGATTCGATCTGACTCGTCTCACCTATCTCACGCCTTCCCTGCGTTCAGATGTCAAGGTGATTGCAGGCGCTCCAGTTCTGGATCACCACCTTGAGTCCAACGTGCCCGGACTCTTCTTCACCGGAGCTCTCGCTGCTCCCAGCTTGGGCCCACTCATGCGCTTCGTTGCGGGCACGCACTTCACGGCCCCGCGAATAGCGCATCGGCTTCGCGGCAAGAGGACCGTCCGATCTCTGCCCGTTTCTCGCGAATCTCAGTCCCGCAAACCCCACACTCAACAAGAAGAGGCGGCCCTCGGTTCAGCGCCAGGTCTGCCATAGGCGTCGGAAGGAAATCGGACACCCCGATCCACGCTTGTCTCACCAACTTGGATCGCCGTATCGACAGACGCAGGTGGTCGCCGAGTTGCAATGCACTGGGTTGAACTGGGTCATGCGTGGCATCGATAAGCCCTACTCTGCATCTCGGCGACAGCGCTTAGATTGATCCTTTACTCGCGTGATTTCAGTTCGTTGCTGGTAACGCAGGGTGCCCGAAGTCACTCCTACACCTTTCAGAAGGTCATCGCGTACGGGCGAGATCGAGCGCTGATCGTTGAAGACGACATCAGACTGCCGGCTGACCTCAATACCTTGACCGATGAGGTAGCCGCTGTCTGACAGGTGCAGAAATGGCGCTGTCAACGACGCACGCGCTCCCTCCTCTGGGGCGCCAGAGAATGAGCTCGGAGGTCTCGATTGAGCGAGCCTCGATCTTCATGTCCTGTCGCCGGCGATCGACGTTCATCGATTGACCAATTCGGGCCCGTGTCATCAGTCTCCCGATGCGCGAAGGAATACCCGGACAGCTTCCTCTCATTCGACTTATTGCAGACGACTTGGGTTTCACGTACGAAGAGGGCCTCTTCTAACCCAGTTCGCTGCCTCCCGTCGCAGCGCGTTTCCGTATAGCCCCGCCGGCAATCATGGAAGCTTCCCACCCTTCCCCGTCAACTGAACCATCCACCAGTGGAGTTCGTCCCACTTCGAAGCTGAGAAACGACCGAGCGAGGCATCGCACTGCTGCTGACGTCCCGCCGAGTGCAGGAGAAGTGATCCTCGGTCTGAACTGATGTAGGCGCGCCGAGCCGTCAGTTCACTTGGAGGGTTTAACCCCAGAAGACGCCGGTGGGATCTAGGCCAATCTCATCGAGGATCGCAGTGATGGACCGGTTGGTGTCGAGGTCGAAGTACATCGTCCACTTGGCGTAGTGGTGCCGAAGCACAGGGTGCAAGTGCCGTCGCCCTCAATAGCCGTATCTGAGCGATAGCTGTCTTGGTCCAGCCTCCGGGCGGACCCCCTCCAGACAGGCCCGGCACTCGTGGATGAAATTGGACTTGCCCCACCTCGAAACTTCGAGGCGGACCTGGTCAGCGAACTTGGCCCGGACGCGGTCGCGGCACCAGCGTCTGACCTTCTCGACGTCGAGCTCGGGGAAGGACGATGCCACCGGAAGGGTAACGACCTCAGCCAACCAGAAGCCTGCGTTCAGCGTGGTCAGTGACCTTGGCCGGTCCGAGCGGTCAGATCCGGCCTGCCCCGACTCGATCGTGTCCTTCGCCTGCCTGCCCTTCGTTTGACCCTCGAGGACGACGACTTCAGCGCCCAGGCCTGGGTCGACGAGAAGCTGTTGAGCGAGCTCTGAATCCTGCGCTTTCTCGACGACGCCACCAATGTGCCGCTCATCGGAGCTATTCCACGAGGCCGCCAGCCTGGCTGCCCGCTGTCACCGCGCTGCGCTCGAGGGACTTTGGGTCACCAACGTGCCCGGCGATCCCCCTACCTGACCGCAGCCTGCGCGACTGGGACCGAGCCAACGCTGTCGATCACTCATTCATAGAGAAGCGGCCGCGTAGAACCGAGATAGACGCCGGCGCAGGCTATCGAGTTCTTGACGACTCGGGAGTTCTCACCGGTTCGTTTCGCGGACTCAACAAGATGAGGAAGGTGGCGTTCCTCACAAGCCGTCGTCGAACAGCCTCAAGACTGGCGCCAGCTCGACCGCCAGGTTGGGAATGCGTCTCGTGAAACGTACGGCGAACCCGAGACTGCAACGTCAGGAATGCCGTCAGCGTGACGGCGGATGTCAGCAGATCTGCTGCTGCGGCGCCTGTCACCCCAAATGCGGTGGCCAACACACAAACGGCCGCTACCGAGAAGGCCAATCTCACTAGCTGCAGCATGAAGAGCGGTCGGACCTGGCGTGTGGTGGTCAGGTTGAGAATCGGCCCCATGGAGAATGCGTAGATCGTGAGTGAGATTGCGAAGATCCGTGCGCAGGACGCGTACGCAACGAACTGGGGGCCGTACAGCAATCTGATCAGCGTTGGTGCGAATAGGAGAACCACCACGCCACACGCAGCTGCAGCCAGGACCACGGCCCCCGTCACGATGCGGGTCACTCTCGCCATGCCGACCCAGCCGCGCTCGGCAAAGTGCCGACTGGCTTCAGGCAGACCAAAGCTTCCACTGCCATTCAAGATCACATTCGTCGGTCCGGCCACCAGGGCTTGGGCGGCCTTTAGACCGCCGAGCGCCGCTGGGCCAAGCAGCGCACCAGCCACGATCAGATAGAGCTGTTGTGCCCCCCAGTTCGCGGTACGTTCACTGGCCAGCCACCGGCTCGTCGGCCAACGTGAACGAAGGAACTCACCTCCCCCGCGGAACGTCGGGCGTATTTTGAAATTGCCAGAAGCCAAAGAGTGAGGCGCCCGCGGCGCCGACGCCCCAGGCCGAGATGACGTCGAAGACAGAATGCAGGTCAAAGAGGAAGATTCCCGCGAAAGCCATTGCTTGGAAGGTGTTGAACACGAGGTCGTTGTGAAGGGACTTCTTTGGCTTCCCCTGCATGAAGCCGACCTGGCGCCAGTAATCCTGCAACTCGAGCACCAGCACCCACGGAGCCAACGCGAGAAGGCCCACTCCGAAGGTGTGTTGGCCGACGGCGAGGCACGTCGTGCCGACCGCGGCGACGAGGCACGCTGCTACCAAGCCAAAGGTCGCAACTCCGGCAACGCCCGCCCGAACGATCTCGTCGCTGTCGTCCCGACGCATATCGCCCAGAATCACCATCGGCTCGGTGACCATGGCCCGATACTGCATCGTCAACAGGACCCAGACCGTAAAAGCAAGAGCGTAGGCACCCAGACCAGTGGGGCCACTGATTCGAGCAACCACGACTCCAACGACGAAATTGGATGCCGATGCCACGCCCTGGTCCATCATCGTCGTGGTGGCGCGATTCGCAGCGGCCCCGCGAACGGGCAACCGCCCTCGTAGAGACATACCGGTTACCCGTCTCGGTCGTCGCGAGCAGGACGCTCGCTAGCCTGTGTACGAGTCATTGAGGTGGGGTTTTGGGGCGAGATACGGAAAGAGAGAACGCCCGTACTGGTTAGAGCCCTTGCCCATTCGGTAGATACAGAGATTGAAATGCCGGTCGGCTGGGCTCCTTCGTGCCGCCGATTCGTACTGTCGATTCCAGGCCGACTAGGTCGGATCAACCCCAGTTGCAGGGGCTTTTGAACGACGACTCCCTGGCCACGGGACTGTCCTACCGTCGATAGGCAAACGTCCCACTCCCACGTATCACCCGGCACCCTCGGGGCTCTGTCTAATCGTCAACTCAGTGAGCGCGTTGAGCGACACCTCAGTCGCCCATTCCGGGCTCGTCAACTCGTCACAATTATTGCCTCGGGGACCCGAACTCAGTGCTCAACAGCGAACTATCTCAGTCGCAAGAACGAAGTGGGCCCTCGGATGGCCCTTCGGTCGCCGGGACAAAGATCTCGGTGGTCCTGGTCGTCGGTGAACGTCTCTTTGGTCTGGGATTGGCTCGGCTTCTTGGCGAGGACGACCGCATGCATGTCATTGAGGTCTCCCAAGGCGAGCCGGAGCTGCTGGAGTTCTGTATCGCAGAGTCCGTCGACGTCGTCCTGATCGACCTGGAGCTCTCACAAGCCGACGGCATCGACCTTGTGCGGCTTCTCTCTTCGGAGTGCCCCACGGCCAAGACACTGATTTTGACGTCCAATCCCGATTGGCGCGTACGCCCAGCGATGATCGCCGGTGCCGCGGGCGTACTCCTGAAGGACTCCTCCCCCGAGGCGATCCAGGCCGCGGTGGTCTCTGTCCACCTGGGTGATCAGGTTCTCTGCAGCGAGGCGGCCCAATGGTTCCTCGGTGAAGAACGCCCTACCCATTTGACCCAACGGGAGTCAGATGTTCTGAGGATGATCGCGCAAGGCGCCAACAACGCGGAGATCGCTACGCAACTACAACTCGGTCAGAAGACGGTGCGCAACTACGTAAGCCGCCTGTACCGCAAACTCGACCTGAACAATCGCGCTCAGCTCGCCGTGTTCTTGGACCACACCGAGCCTGCGCACGCCGGGCGGACGGAGTCAGTAACTGAATCCACGGTGCGCAGCCAGTGACCGAACAGCCTCTCAACCTCCGCGCATCGCTGCAGGAAATGCGCCGACGACGGCTATTGATCATTGTCGTAGCGGCCGTATGCGGGATCGCTGGGCTCGCCTACGGTCTGTTCACTC
This sequence comes from uncultured Acidimicrobiaceae bacterium, assembly GCA_963840435.1. Lineage (GTDB taxonomy): Bacteria > Actinomycetota > Acidimicrobiia > Acidimicrobiales > RAAP-2 > Bog-473. Next base: position 87,688 of record CAWIYY010000020.1, read on the forward strand.
CGGCAAAGGAAACGGCTGTGGCCCTGGTCCTCCTTCCGCCGCCGACCGCACCAACTGCGGGGAACTCGGGCAACACCGGCAACACCGGTGCCACCGGGAACAGCATCAACACCAATGCCCTCATCGCAAAGAGCACACCTGTGCTGGCTGCAGCCGGTGCCAAAGTGTCGCCACCACTAGGAGCATCAGGTGTCAAGAAACTCGTGACCGTGACGCCGCTCAGTGGACAGATTCTGCAGATCCAGGCTCAGGATCGTGCCAGTACATATGCCGTGCAACTGGCCAATGCCGTGGCGGCGAGCTATGTCACCTACATCGGCAATTTGCAGGGAAGCACTGAGCAAGCCGCCGTGACCGCCCTCCAGCACGAATCCGACCTGCTGACCGAACAGATAAACGATTTGCAGAGTCAGATCGACACCGTCACTTCCCGCGTTGCTTCTGAAGGCGCGGGATCGAGCGCCGGCCAACAAGACACCGATCTTTTGGGCTCACTTCGGAGCGAGCAGAACCAGGTCTCGCTGGAACTCAACAGGGTCACCGGCCAGATCACGAACGCTCAACTTGAAACTGGTTCAACGGTCAACACCACTCGGATACTCCAGAGGGCCACCACCCAACCAGCCTCCAAGGACGGACTTGCCATAGAACTTGCCATCGTCGGGATTCTGATCGGGCTGTTGGGTGGCACGGCGTTTGTCCTCATTCGTCTCCAGCGCGGGCGTCGGTTGCGTCTACGAGATGAGATTGCTCGTGTCGCGGGCGCGCCAGTCATCGCTTCGCTCGAGGCACCGCGCTGCATCACCCTTTTCGATTGGCGAACTCTTCTCGAAGAACGACCGCGGGCTATCGACGAATGGGCCCTGCGGCACCTGCTCCGCACCATTCCAACCGGAGTCGGCCGACCACAGGCCGTTCGAGTGATCTCGTTCGCCGATGACTCACCAGCCATGACCACCGGTCCCCGACTCGCGCTACAGGCGGCGGGATCTGGGACACCGACCGCGCTCCTCCCTGAAGACCCTGTTGGGCCGAGCCGCACGTCTCTGGCGCCTCTGCGGGCGGCGTTCACCGGTGTCCAGCCTGTGGGTCGGGGATTGCCGATCACCGTGGGGCTTGGCGACACTGATGAAGCTCCGTACACCCTCATCGTCACGGTGGCGATTTTTGACGGTACATCGGCAAATCTGACATCGACCGATGCAATCAACCTGTTGTCGATCTCTCCGAACTTCGTCACTGCTGACGAGCTCGCCCAGCTGGCGTTGACGGTTGCCGACAGCGGATTCGTCCTGGACGGTGTCGTCGTAGTGAATCCTGAGCCAACCGACAACACGACCGGCTCCATGAGGGACGACACGCTCCGTCTGCTTCCTTCCCCCGCCCGTACCGATGCCGGCAGTTCGCCGGAGCGACTCACACGCCAACAGCACTGACGATGTCCACAACTATGAACGACGACGACGACGCAGTCTTGGGCTCCACGATTGGCCTTCGGGGGTTGATGGCGACGATACGTCGCAAGCGACGGATCTGGCTCATCACCGGTCTCATCGGTCTGATCGTTGGCGCGAGTCTCCACTTCGTGATTCCGCCAAAGTTCACTGCCCAGACCGATCTCTACCTGACCATACCCGCCGGCGCGAATCCAGCATCGGTGACGGCGAATGACGTCTCCCTGCTGAAGACGAACGTCGTTGCCGAGAGGGCGATTGCCGACGGTCATCTTCAAACCACTCCCCACGCGTTGCTGTCGAAGTACAGCGGTCTGTCGGTAAGCGACAACATCCTGTCGATAAAGTTCAGTGGTTCAACCCAAGCCGAAGCCGTGGCGGGGGCCAGAGCGGTCGCCAAGGCATTCCTGGACGTCCAGGCTTCAGAGCTGGGCTTGCAGACCAACGCACTCGTTCGTGGGCTGCACTCGCAGATCGCATCCCTCAACACCGAGATCGACGCTCTGAACAGCCAGATCAGCAATCTCTCGGGCACCTCACCCGGAACGCAATCGAGCAATCGCCTCACCGACCTGGTCAATCTGAGAAGCGAGGACGAGTCACAGCTCTTCACGTTGCAGACGCAGGTCCAGCAAGCGCTTCTGACCGAGCAATCCACCGACCATTCCAACTCCGTTCTAGATCCCGCCGCGATAACTCCGGTATCGACAATCAAGGCTGTCGTTGTGGACGCGCTCTCCGGACTGGTCGCGGGTCTCGCCATCGGCATTGCGGCGGTGATCTTCTCTGCGCTCCTGTCGGAGCGTCCTCTTGATCGCTCGACCGTGGCCGCAACCCTGGGCGCGCCGGTGGAGCTGAGCCTCGAGCGCTACCGCAGCCCACGCCTGCTGCATGGGACGCGGTTGTCCCGAAGGCTCCGGACGCCAAGTCCGGCCCTGCGGATGATTGAGCGCCGTCTGCGAGGCCACCTCGAATCGGCGCCCGGTTCGGCGCTCGCTGTCGTCTCAGTTGGGACTCCCGAGCCGGCAGCGTTGGCGGTTGCCTCCTTGGCATTCGCCTTGTCCGCAGAAGGTCACCGGGTGATGGTGGTCGACGCCTCGAACGACCGACCGCTGACCTCGATCTTCGGCCTCTCCCCAACGCCCGAGTCGATGGAGATATTCGAGCTTTCGGCTGGGGAAGGCCCACCTGTGAGAGTTCTCGTAGCCCCGGAGGACCCATTGGCCATGGCCCAGAAGCCACCTCCCGAAGACGCCGATGCCCTTCTCGTCCTCTTGACGCTGGACGCCGGATTCGGTCTGGAGCAAGTGACACCGTGGGCGACGGATGCCGTGATGGTCATGTCCCCTCGTGGGGTCACGCTCACCCGGATGGACGTCACCCGAGAGATGTTGAGCGAGGCTGGCGTCTCCCTGCGCTCTGTCATTCTCTTGGACCGTGATCCCCAAGACGAAAGTTCTGGTGTTCTCATTCCTGGTGATCTTCGGTTGACCTCGACTGGGGTGGAATCAGCCGGATCGTCGGTGTAAGCGGATCGTGGCAACTGCTGCAGCCGAGCTCAGTCTGAACCCGAGCCGCCGACGCGAACCGCGCGAGCGACGGGTGACCGTCATCTGGTGCTTGCTCTTCTTCAACGCCCTCACTCCCGGGACATCAGTTCTGCCGATCCCGCACAGGGTCGCACAAGTCATGACCCAGGGCTCTTTGATTGTCGCTGTCATCTTGGTCTTGTCCATCAATCCGCGGCTGCGCATCCGACCAAACTGGTTCCTCGGGCTCTACACCATCCTGGCAGTCAGTTCCCTCATGATGAGCATTCGGTTCGTCGGTATCGGGACCGATTTCCGAAGCGTCCGCCTCATCGCCTTTCTCTTCGTCCTATGGCTGCTCACCCCATGGTGGGGCAGGCGAGACCTGCTCTTTGTCCGTAGTCAGATCTGGTTCCTTTGCTTGGTCGTGAGCTCAGTCGTTCTCGGACTCTTGATCTGGCCAGGAAAGGCCCTGCCAGAGGGTCGCCTCAGTGGGACGATCTGGCCGATCTGGGCGACACAGGTCGCTCACTTCGCGGGCGAACTCGCTGGTCTGGTCATATTGCTCTGGTTGTGCCGTCTCCTTTCTCCCCGTCGTGCCCTCGTGATCGCAGTGCCGGCCCTGATCGTTTGCGTGCTGACCCATACGCGTACGGCCCTTCTCGCCATGATCGTCGGGCTGCTCGTTGCCGGCCTCAGTCTCGTCTTGGCGAGACGCCGAGTTCGTCGGTTCTTCGCGACTGGTCTCATCGTTCTTGTGGTCGTAGCGCTGCCCCTGGCGCCATTGTTGACGCACTGGTTGACACGGGGAGAGAGCGCGCAGGGACTGACGAGTCTCACTGGTCGTACGGTTGCATGGTCGGCAGTGCTCTCGAGTCAACGACCCCTCCCGAACGTGATCTTCGGCAGCGGCCTATCGAACGATGCGGTCAACGTTGCGACGAACCCGGCGCTGAACGGACTGTCCATTGACAGCAGTTGGATATCGATTTATCAGGACCAGGGCATCTTCGGAGACGTGTTGGTCGGCGCGGTGTTGTTGCTGTTGCTGCTGACAACTCTCACTCGGGCTCGCGGACCCACGCGGGCCGTGGCATTGTTCTTGATCGTCTACTGCATGATCGCTGGCATCAGCGAGAGCGGCTTAGGCAGCGTGTCGCCATACCTTCTCGATTTGACGGTCGCGGCGTCCCTTATCACCTTCCCTGCTGCGACGGGCAAAGAGTTGACGTTCCGCCCCATTGGCTTCGGCCGGAGCAAACTCCTGGCCTGACGCTGGGTGGCATCGGTCGCCAGCGTCGCCAGTTCGTCGTCCAAGGTCCACCAAGGGACAGCTCGCGGTCTCGGAGGCATGGCGGTCGATGACGGCGGTCACCGGCATGGTGCCCGGAATCCCCATCCGGGTTGATCGGGCTGGACTGACTCGGAACGTAGCGTTCGCATAAAGGCACCTCGGCCGTGCCTCGTCCGACCGCCAGACTCACGATGACACCGGGCAGCAGCGACCGTGGGGTCGCCGGAATCAGGCAGCAGAACCCAAGAAGGGCGCACTACCGAAGGCGAACGCACCGCCGTCGGCTGTGACCATCCAGTAGCCCCCGCCGTCGGTGGTCACCGCCATGCCCGTCACCGGCGCATTCAGCACAATGCTGCCAAGCGAGCCGTGGAAAATCGCGTCAAAGGAGAAGATGCCCCCGTCACTCGCGACCAGCCAGTAGCCGCCTGCATCGTTCTCGGCAATACCGACGACCGGCTTGTTGAGATGCAAGCCGCCCATCGAACCCTGAAAGCGGGCGTCACCGAACGAGAACACTCCCCCATCCGCGGCGACCAACCAGTAACCCTTCCCGTCCTGGCTGCTCGCGATACCCACGACGGGCTGGTTGAGCGACGTCCCGGAGGGCAGGACTCCAGGGACCGAGCCGTAGAACGCAGCGTCGCCGAAGGCGTAGACGCCTCCGTCTGCCGCAGCCAGCCAGTAGCCGCTGTGGTCGGGCGTGGCGGCGATGCCGACGATCGGCGCATTCAAGGGAATCCCGCCCATCGAGCCGAAGAACGGGGCGCCGAAGGCAAAGACGCCTCCGTCTGCGTCAGCCACCCAGTAGCCCCCGTCGCCTGCATTGGCGACACCGGCCACAGAGACATTGGTAAAGGGCATGCCCTTGTTCGTCGCGGTACCGAAAGGACTGATGCCGCCACCCCGTTGAATCAACCAGTAGCCCAGGTTGCCGTCGCCTCCGGCCATTGCGACGTAGTCACCCGGATTCGGCACGAGCACGATCGGCGCCCGGAGTGTCGACGTGGTCACGTTGCCGAAGCTGCTGCAGGGTGACACTCCGGAAATCGATGCTGACGTGGCACCGGCCGCTGGACTCGTTGCGAAGAATTGGTAAGGCAGAGACGCCGGGTCCGCGCAGTGCGGTGACCAGTCCCAGAGGATGTCGGGACCGGGCTCGCCGGGCAGGAAGCTCACGGTGACCGCGGTCGACACACCGTTGCCGTTGACGTTTGTCGGTCGAGTCCCGCCGGACGTAGCGATGGTGCCGGTTACGGCGATCGTTGCGTTGCACGCTTCACCGGGGACGGTCGGGAGGGCCTGAACGACAAACACAAAACTGCCCGCAGCACCCTGAACCTGGGGCGCTCCGAGCGTCACTCCACAACCGGCCGCGCCAGCGCGAACGGGACCGGCGTTCAGTGCGACCGAGGCGACGGTCAGTGCTGCCCCGGCGAGGGCAATCGCTGCAGCAAGTCGGGCCAACCGATACCGAACATGGATCCACAAACCGGACATGGCACCCTCCCTGCTGGAGTGTCGCCTCATGCACTGTCGGTGTGAGTACTAGCACCGCACCGGTGTCCCTGCTCGGGCATTGGACCTCAGCCTCGTCGGCACCGGCACTGGTCAGAGTTGAGAATGCCAGCACGTCATCCTCAGGATGGGATCCACGAGAGAACAGTCCGTGAACGTTCGATGCGAGGCGAGCCCACAGGCCTTTCTCGTCGAGAGCTCGAGGATCCCGAGGTGGTTGTTGTGCCTGACCCGATCTCGACTGCCACCGACCAGGCAACGAGGAGTTGGTGGAAGTCGAGCGGTTCGACTGACACGGCGACGACGCTTCGCCCCCTTGAAGAGATTTCTGTCCGGTTGGCGGATGAGGTCTCCGTTCCGAACCGTCGGTCTGTACCTCTGAGTGGTTGTCTCGAGATCTCGTGCTGCACCGTGCTTTCAGCAGGGGACGGCAAAGACCGAGCACATGACGCGATCGAGGCGAGCCGAAACCCGGTTCGTCCAGGGTGCGTCGCCAGTCCGGATGAGCCGCTTCACAGTCCGGCCGCTTGCCGGCTGCATCCGAGATCGGTCGGTGCGAGCAATGCTGGGACAGAACGCTCATACTCGTTCCCTGCGATTTGCTTCGTCGGCGACTCTTGTCGAGCACCGGCGATCGATCGTTGGTCGCCTGGGCGGCTCGGGTTCGGCTCAGTGTCGAACGCTTGAGCCGTTCAATCGCGGCCAACGCCCTACTCTCCGACGAGTACTCGCGCGTTGAGATGGCTCCACGTGAAACACGCGCGTTGTACGTCGAGCTCGGAACGCGGAGTCGTCCGTACCGCACGTGCAGCGGCGAGCACACGTCGTCACTCTCCCATCTTGCTCCGTCCCATCACACCCCAAGATGGGGGGTCTTGGCGTCGGCCAACCCCCGCCGACCACGGTGATCTCTGCCGCGGATCCTGTCCCGCGATCCCCGATCCGCCGCCTGATTTCGATTTCGACTCCGTCCCGGGGAACCCGCCCGCGTCAGTGATCGCCGCAGCGGATGTGCAGTGCTGCCCCCGAAGGCGGGTTGCTCGCGGTACCTCCCTCGATGCAGAAGGGCTGAAGGTCGGGCAGCGTCGAGTACCTTCAGAATCGATCTGAGGTCCGGTTCCGCGCCGAGGCGGACGGGGCGACATGTTCTGAAGGGCTGATCGACCACCTCTAGGTGTCGGCCGGCGCGGCGCGCTGGCCCCGGCTCTGGCGGAGGGAATGACCTTCACGAGGACGGGTGACAAGGGGGCACCCAGACGTGGTGCACATCTCATGACCCCCTAAAGGGGGTGGGTCGCGTTAGCCCTCCACAACCCACCTCAGCCGCCCACTGAAAGGGGACGTACTTCTCAACTCCCCCTCACTGCACCTGAGACCGTGGCGCAGGTGGCCGAGGAGGCAGCAGCCAGAGTGTGGGTGAGGACCCCCCGTTCACCACCTGAGGCCCCCAGCCCAACGTCGCATTCGCATTGGCAGCCAGAGAGCGAAGGCAGCGAGCGACCCCCCTCGGAGGCGGCCCCAGCACCCCCCAGTTCTGACCTCACCGGCAAGCCGTTGGGCGGGCCAGCCACGGCGGGCCAAGCGTTGGCCGGCTTCCGCGAAGAAGGACCGACTCTCACCTCAGCTCGGGGTGGTGGAACCCCCTCTGCCGACTCTGCTGCAGCCCCTCCGAGCCCGCTTCAGGTGGGTCGTCGGCGGGAGGCGTAGCAGAGGCCACGACCCACCACAGGCGGGGGTCGTTTGGGGGGCGGCTCCGCCTCTGCCGAGGGCGCAGTTCAGGACCGTCTGAGCGGTGGAGGAATCATCAAGGGGCGATCCGATGGTGCTGGCGGCCACCGGAGAGGGACAGCGTCCTCTCCATGGGGCGCGTGGCCCCTTTGGCTTCCCCTCGGGGCATGCATGTCGGCGGCACGACAGACACGGCCCGGACTGGAATCGGATGACGGACCCCCAAGGTGGGTGGCGCGCCCCGGGATGACACCGTCGAGTAGATCCGACCGGCCCTCAAACTCGACTGGGGCGATCGGGATGGCCCTTCGCTTCGCTCCCTCACCGAGTGAGTTGGGGGCGACGGTGATCGACGGGAGCGGGGCCCGCGGGTGGGAGGTAGGCAACCCCCGACAACCCCAACCCACCCACACACCGATGGGAAGTGGCGACCCCGTTCGGGGGCCAGTTGGTGCTGACGGCCGCCCCGACCCCCATTGTCGGGACCACCGCCTCGGACACCCGCTGGGGCGCCGACCCGCCTCGAGGGGGGGCGGCGGTCGACGCACCGACCAGCACAAACAGCAGAGTGGGGGGTCCGAGGACCCCCCACTTTCCGGAACAGCCCATGCGTCCTAGTGAGGCCCGATCTTCCCCAATGCTCCGAACCACTCGATGGTGCGCTCGAGCCCCTCGTCGAGAGAGATGGGGCTGTAGCCAAGACGCTTGTAGGTCTTGGAGTCCTCGAGGCTCTTTCGTGGTGTCCGGTCCTTGGCCGCCTTCTCCGAGATGGCGACGAGGGTGGGTCCGAACACCTTGGCCAACTCGGGGTCGTCGGAGGGCATGACGTCGACCACCTCGTGATCGAGACCGAGCAGACGGCAGACCCGGTTACAGGCGTTGGCGATGCTGACCACGTCCTCGGGACGACCGTCGAGCATGTAGCGCTCGCCGGACACTCCCTTGTCGAGAGCCAGGATGCACCCCGCCGCGATGTCCTCCCCGAAGACCCAACTCACCGGAAATTTCAGGTAGCGCTCAATACGGCCCCGGGCCGCCGACAGGAGTACCCGGTTGAAGCTGGTGGTCCCGAGGGCGTTGCTGGCCACCGGGGACGGCCCGAAGATCGCTCCCGGGTGGGTGCTCACGACGTCCCGGCCCTTGGCGGCGCGGGCCATCGCGTCCTCGAACGCCGCCATTTTGGTGAGGGTGTAGGGGTCCTGGCTGGGTTCCTTGGTGACCGGCGCGTCCTCCCGATCGAGCCCTCCGGCGGTGTCGAAGAAGGTGCCGGTGCTCACGGCGACCACCCGGCGCAGGTCAACCGCCTCGGCGGCGTCCAGGACGTTCTTGGTGCCCCTGATGTTGACCGCCTCGAAGTCGGCCATGTTCTGGCTGGCCCCGCCCAACAAGGCGGCGCAGTGAATCGCCGAATCGCTCCCCTGGGCGGCCCGCAGGACGTCGTCAGCCTCGGTGACGTCACCGCTGACCACCTCGACCCCGAGGGCCTTCAGCGGAGCGGTATCCGCGGTCTCCCGGGCGAGGGCACGCACGGTGTCGCCCCGCTCGACCAGCTGCTTGCAAATGTTGGCGCCGGCCAGCCCCGTGGCTCCCGTCACCAGGACGGTCTGGCTCATGAGTGCAGCGCAGGCTCGTCCATGGCCGAATCGACCTGGTCCGGGCTGAACGGGATGACCGGGGCGCTCTGGCCGAAGACGTCGAGCGTGTGGATGAACCGGTGCAGGCCCATGGATCCGGCACAGGCAAAACCCAGCTCGATGATCTGGGCGGCCGTGAAGTGCTCGCCGAGCTTGCGGTAGACCTCGTCGTCGATGGCGTGGTGATCGGCCGAGAGCAGGTCGAGAAACTCGACGGCCAAGCGCTCCTGCTCGTTGAGGTCGCCCCCGCCGGGAGCGATGAGGCAGGCCACGTCCTCGTCGGTGATGGAGTCGTGCTTCCTCGACTGCATGCAGGGCTGGCACTCCCCCAGCTGGGCGCTCCTGATCCGCAACAGCTCGATGATCCGGCCTCCCAACAGGGAGCCCTTCCCCATGACGTGGCGCGCCGCGTCGGTCATGATGATCTGCTGGGTCTTGTAGGCGAAGATCTGGAGCGGGATGGGCGTCGCGTAGAGCCCCTCCTCGACCCCCTCTTCGATGATCCGGCGCGGCTCCGGCGCCATCTGGTCCAACGGAATCGGCTCGATCCTGGGCACGTAACCCCCCATCCGCCCCAGGTCTCCACCCGGGGCTCTCGTCTATGACACGGCTGTCACATAACAATGTAACGTCGCCGTCCATGCCAATCGACCCCAGCTCAATTCTGCTGACCGATCGGGTGGCCGTCGTCACCGGCGGTGGATCCGGCATCGGACGGGGCATCGCTCGAAACTTCGCCGCTTTTGGCGCCAAGGTGGCCGTCTGGGAGCGCCACGCCGACACGGCGGCGGCGGCCGGCGAAGAGGTGGCTGGCCTCGGCCTCCAGGTCGACGTCCGGGAGTCGGATCAGGTCGATGCGGCGCTCGAGCGCACGCTGGCCGAACTGGGACCAGTCAGCATCCTCGTCAACAACGCGGGGGCGTCTTCAACTCCCCGCTGCTCGAGACGTCGGAGAACGGATGGGACGCCCTCTACCGCTCCAACCTCAAGCACGTGATCCTGTGCACCCAACGGGTGGCCCGCCAGATGGTCCAACGCTCGCTGACCGGCAGCATCATCAGCGTCACGTCCATCGAGGGCGTCCGGGCGGCGCCGGGCTACGCGGCCTACGCCGCGGCCAAGGCCGGGGTGATCGAGTACACCAAGACGGCCGCTCTCGAGCTGGCGCCCCACGGAATCAGAGTGAACGCACTGGCACCTGACATCACCTGGACGGAGGGCCTGGCTTCCGTGGCCCCCAACCCCGAGGGCATGCAGGAGCGATTCGGACAGACCGTGCCGATGGGCCGGGCCGGTCACGTCGACGAGATGGCGGGTGCCGCCATCTTCCTGGCCTCGAGCCTCTCGAGCTACATCACGGGCCAGACCATCCACGTCGACGGTGGCACCCAGGCCGCCAGCGGCTGGTACCACCACCCCGAGACCGGCGAGTACGTCCTCGGGCCGACGTAGACCGAGGCAGGCCGCCGCGCCCTGGTCCTCCCCTCAGCCGTTCGCGCCCGTGCCCCCGTGGGCACCCATGCCACCGTCGACCGCGATCAGCTGCCCCGTGATGTAGCGGGACTCGTCGGAGGCGAGGAAGACGACGACGTCGGCCACGTCGTCGGGCTGGCCCACCGACGGGGTCAGGACCGCACGACCGAGTGACTTGATGATGGTGTCGTCGAGGTGAGCCCGGACCGCGTCGGTGAGCACGAGTCCGGGGAGGATGGCGTTGACCCGGATGCCCTGCTTGCCGTGACTGGTGGCCACGTACAGCGTGAGGGCATTGACCCCGGCCTTCGCCACGCCGTAGGCGGTCCTGGTGTGGTCGCCCTTCAGGGAGGCGCCCGACGACATGTTGATGATGGATCCACCGCCCGTGCGCACCATTTCGGGGACGGCGTGCTTGCAGGTCAACATCTGGCTGCGCAGGTTCACCGTCATCGACGTCTCCCAGACGTCGACCTCCAGCTCCGTCACGGCCGTATCCCTACTCAGAAACTCGGAGTCGGTCAGGGCTGCGTTGTTGTGCAGCACATCGAGTCGGCCGAACTGGGAAACGGCCGCGGCCACGAGCGCCTTGACCTCACTCTCGACGGCCAGGTCCACCACATAGGCCGCCGCCTGCGAGCCCGCCGACCGGATTTCTGCGGCCACCGACTCGGCGGCCTCCTCGTTGATGTCGGCGACCAGCACCGCCGCTCCCGCCCGGGCGAGGGCCCGGGCCGACGCCCCCCCGATCCCCCCTCCGCCGCCGGTGACGATGGCCACCTTGCCGCTCAGACGCTCCATGAACTCCTCCATCTCGGTCGGGGACTTGCCAGCGGGGCGCGCCGATGCGCGTTGAAGGTCGAGCCCCACGAGGCGGCGGCGCCGCCGGCGGACATTGTGGCCTGACCGAGACGACCGTCCGTTTCCTGCGGGCTTCCGGAGTGCCGGTCGGGCCACGCACTGGCCGTGCGCGCTGGCGTCACTCGTCCGCGTCGACTCGTTGCGCAGTGGGTGAAGCCTCCGCGCCGACCGCACGGTTCGCCGACGCAACGGGGTTGTTCCAAATGAGAACTGGCGTCACAATTGTGCTCGCGTGATTTGAAACGAGCAGGTATCCATCGTAGTTTCCGTCCACGGTCACGCGTTGTGACATTTCCTATTGGCGAGGAAATACAGCGGGAGATCCCATGGAATATGTCGTGCGGCGGTCCGGCACCGACCCCGGAGCTCATCTGGGTCAAGAAGAACCTGCGGCGCGTCACGGAGCGGCCGCCAGTTTTGCGCGAGCGCGGACGCACATCGAGCACGTGGTGCGTGACGCCCGTGGCGGGCGCCCAGGAGTGGCTGCGGTCCACGGACTGGCCGGCTCGGGAAAGACCTCTCTGCTCGACGACGCCCTGGCACACGCAGACGACTTCACCCGAGTGACCCTGCCCGTGCCGGCATGTGCCATGCCGCTCGAGCTGTGGCAAAGGCTGTTCCGACTCGACGGCGCCGGATCGACGGCAGCGGACGAACTGCAGCAGGCGGCCCGGACCGCGATCCGCGCCTCCGCCGAGGCACGCGACGCGCCCGTCCTGATCGTGTTCGACGAGTGCCCCGCCTCGCACGCGTCAGCCGCCCAGGCCATCGCAGCCGCCGTGCTCGATCCGGAGCTTGACGTTGTTGCCGCGTTCGTCGTGGCCTGGCGGGACGCGCTCGACGGCTCGACGTCGCCGTTGCAGTTCGAGCTCCCCTCGCATCGGCTCGAGCCCTTCACCGAGGCGCAGTCGGCCGAACTGCTGAAGACCCGTACGGGCAAGTCGCCCGACCCGGCCGTGCTCGCCGATCTCTGGCGGACGACAGCAGGGAACCCGGCCGGGATGCTGTTCGCGTCCTCCAGGCTTTCGGAAGACGAGCTGGCCGGCCTCGTGCCGCTGCCAGCTCCGATTCCGCTCGGGCTCGAGCTGGCCGAGGGCTTCGGCGGCTGGACGGAGGAGCTCAATCGGGACGCTCGCCTGGCAGTGGCCGTGGCGTCGGCCGCGGAGATGCCACGGGCGGTCCTCGAGGAGGCGCTGTCCGGGGTCGACCTGACGCTTGACGCCCTGCGCCCGGCCCGGTCTCTCGGAGTCCTGAGCATCGGTGCGGACAGGGTCCGCTTCATCCATCCTCTCTGTCGCGCCGCGGCCTTCCAGCTGGCGACCCACGAAGCGCAGCGCGCCGCCCGCCACGCAGCCACGGACGCGCTGGTACGAGCCGGGATGGTCGAGGAAGCAGCCATCCTGGCCGCCACGTCCGCCCCAGCTCGTGACGAGAGGCTCATGTCTCTCTGCGTGCGGGCATCCCAGGCGGGATCCCAACGCTCCGACCTCGAGAGGGCGGCCCGCTTCCTGGTGCTGGCCAGTCGTTTCGCGCCCACGAACGAGCAGTCGGCCCGCCACCTCATCGACGCGTCGTCCCTCTGGCAGGCGGCCGGACGGACCGACCGGGCCCGGGTCTGCCTGCAACGGGTCGCACCGGATAACGTGTCGGCTGCGATCATCGGCCACGCCACCTACCGCTCCGCCCGCAGCGCCTTCTCGCTGCACGCGTCACCTCATTCGCTGGCCGAGATGGCGGCCGGGGCTGAGGTCTGCGGGGCAACCGAGCCGGAGACGGCATCGATCATGCTGGCCGATGCCGCAGCAAGCGCGGTGCTGATCGATGACTTCGTCGCGGCACAGAGCTACGCCCAGCGTGCGGTCGACCTCGCCCAGAACCGTCCCGGCGCGCGTGGATGGGCGCTGTTCGCCCGAGACGCCGTCAGCACCATCCTCTCGGGCCCCGGAACGCTCGAGAAGAACGCCATGCAGGACTCCATGGACGAGTTGGCCGGCTCCGGCTCGGGCGCGGGCTTCCCCGGCTCGCCCCAGCTGGCCTACGTCCTGGGCAGCGCGCTGGTGCACGTGGCGACGCCGGCGCTCATGGGTCGCTGGCTCGCGTGGATCGACGAGGGCGTGCAGGCGTCCGGTGATCCTTCGCTCGCCGGCGCCGTCGCGCTCGTGCGCTCCCGCGCTCGGCTGTACGCGGGCGACGTTCCCCAAGCGGTCAGTGCGGCTGACTTCGCCGTCACCCAGCTGAACCAGGTACAGGACGTCACGCTGCTCGCCCGCGCTCTCGGGTGGTCGGCGTGGGTGCACGCCTGCGCCGGACAGACCGCGCGCGCACTCGAATCAGCTACTCGGTTCTTCGCTCTGGAGCAGACCGCTCTGCACCTCCCACACGTCCAGGTGCTGAGCTCCCTCGCCCACTGCGAGCTGCAAAAGGGTCGGGTGCGCGGCGCCCACGCCTGGTTGCAGGCGTTGGAGGACGAGTGTGACCACCGGTCCGGCCATCAAGATTGCTTCGATTGGCCTTCGCTCCAGGTCTTCTTGCACCTCGCTCTGCTGAGTCACTACGAGCTCGGGCTGCTCGGGGCCGACGTCCCGGTGGCACCTGGAACCGAGCATCCCTCCCCCGCCGCCGTGGCCGACTGGAACGAGGAGACAGGATCCTCGGCCACTCTCAGCGCGAGCGAGACGGCCACCGCGTCCGATGCGCCCAGCCCGTTCGTCAGCGCCCACCGCAAACTCGTCGCCGCCCTCAGGCAGCGTCGACTCGGGATACCGGAGCTGGCGCTCTTCAACTTCTCCCGGGCCGAGACGGAGTTCGACGAGTGCGGAGCCGTCGGCTGGAGCCGACTTGCCGCGGCACAGCTCGGCCCGGCCGCCCGCTATGAGCCGACCGGGGGGATCCCCGCGCCCGTTGGCCAGCGCGTCGCCGAGTCCGGACCCGGTCTCACACCGGCGGCCGGGTCGCCGCAGCGATCGACGAGGCGGGCGAACGAGCCCCTCCCGTCGGTCGAGCTCCGCCTTCTCGGGGACTTCTCTGTCTCCTATGAAGGAGAACCGGCGGTCATTCCACTCGGCCACGCGGCACAGGCGCTCAAGATCATCGCTCTGTTCCGTCGCATCTCGGTGGACGAACTGGCGGAGCTCCTCTGGCCGGGGGCCGAACCGGGCGTCGGCATCAGGAGGCTGCGCAACATCCACTGGCGGATCAAGTCCGCCTGCGGCGACATCGTCGCGCGCTCGGACAACGTGATCTGCCTCGAGGACTGGGTGGTCACCGACGTGGGCGCCTTCGAGGAGGCCGCCGCCGCGGCGTTCGAGGGAACGCTCCCGGCCGAGGTGGCGTCGGCCTTGGCCCGTGACGCCCTTGCCAAGTACAGCGGTGAGCTCTTGCCCTCCGACCGGCACGCGGAGTGGACGGCCGGGCCGCGAGCAACGCTGAACGGGACGCGTCTGCAGCTGCTCGACCTTCTCTATTCCCGCGAGCTGTCATCGGGAAGCCGCCAGGACGCGCTCTCGCTGCTGGAGGAGCTCATCTCCGCCAACCCCTCCGACGAGCGCTACTACCTCCAGCTGGCCACCCTGCATCTCGAGGCAGGAAACCGCAGCCGCATGCGGGCCGCGGTCTCACGGGGCGAGCGGATGCTGGCCGACCTCGGAGTCCAACCCTCGCAGGCCTTCATGGACTTCGTGAGCAGCGTCCGGGATCAGTAGCGCGCCGGCGCTCGTGCGCCCGGTGCCGTCGCCTTCGGGCTGACCGGCGTCGCCACACCCCTGCTGCGCAACGTGGCGCACCGGCCAGAGCCCGGGCCGGACGCGAGAACGCCCGACCCGGGTCGTGCGGACTACTGCCGGCCGAAGTCGACGGCGAGTGCCGAAAGGTTGGGCGTACCCAGACCGGTGCTCGGGTTGTAGACGGCACCCGGGTTCCCCGAGAAGTACAGGTTGTCGTTGCCGGTGCCCACCTGCTGCAGCGGGAGGAACGGGCTGCTCTTCTGCTGGGCGAACTTGTAGACCCAGGGGTTCCAGAAACCGACCCGGTGGCCGAGGAACGACTCCATCACCGCGGTCGAGCCGTTCAGCTCCGGCCCGACGAAGCTGGTGCCGCCCCAGCCGCCCTCGAGGACGGGGTCCCCGGCCTGGGCGAAGGACGGCGCGTACAGCAGGTAGCCGGTCAACGGATCGGCGTCGGCCGCCAGGTCCGGCTCCACCCGACCCGACGCGGAACCCGAGACGTTTCCGGGGTTCGGGTCGAACTTCCAGCGGGTCGGCAGGCTGCTGCCGTCGATCGTCACGAAGCGCTTCGGCACGAGATAGGGCACCGCGGTGAACTCGTCCGTGCCCGACACACCCTGCTGGTACGTGGGTGTGTTGTACAGGACGCTGAAGCCGCCGCCACCGCCGCCGTCGTTCTGAGGGTTCTGCGTCACCTGCTTCACGGTCGTTCCCGCAGTGGTGGCGAAGGCCGACCAGAGGTAGTCCCAGCCCCAGGCCCGCTGCTGCGACACGCTCACCTCGGCGGAACCACCGGGACCAGTGAGGGTGCCGGACCAGGGCAGCGTCGTCCCACCACTCGACGTGATGTAGGGGCTGTCGGCCGGGGTGTCGACGGACAAGTTGGTCGTACCGAGGTCACCGAAGGCGTCGTAGGCGCCGTCGTCGCCGGCCGAGGCGAACGTCGACTGTCCCTGCACGGCCAGCTCGAGGAAGGCCTCGTTGAACGCTGCGTTGTAGGCCGACGTCTCGGTGCCGTCGGCAACGGCAGCCGTCAGGTCGGTCTCGGACTCGCCCCAACTGGTGGACACGGAACCGGCCAGGTTCTGACTGGCGGCGGTGAAGAAGGCGTCGGCGAACCCGGGGTCGGTGTTGGGTGCCTGGTACACGACCACGTTCGCATCCGGCGCAACGCCACCCGACTGCTCCACGTCGAGGTCGGACTCGCTCGAGCCGCCCCTGTTGCTCGGAGCCCCGGGGCCGCCGTCGATGTTCTCGATCGTGACCGTCCGGCCCGAGTTGCTCATCCCCAGCACGTTCTTCCAGTAGTACTGCGGTGCACCCGGATCCACCGCGGCCAGGGTCACGATGCCGACGGTCTGTCCCTGACCCAGGTCCGAGTCCTGGTAGAGCGGCGAGAGCCCGTAGTTGGACGCGAAGTTCTGGGGCGTGTTGCAGGCGGAGTCCACGCCCGTCAGCTTGACGCAGGGGTTCGCGCTGTTCGGCTGGGCCGAGACGCTCGGGGAGATGTGTTGGGCCTGGCTGGCGAAGGCCGAGTAGTTCGACAGGCCGAGGACGGCGGTGACGTAGCTGGCGATGTCGCTGGGCAGCATGGCCGGCCCGACGGCGGCGTGCACGACCTGGGCCGGAACGGCCTGGCGACCACCCGTTTGGGCCTGGGTCGGAACGCTCACCTGCTGCTGGCTGACGTCGAGCGCCCTGTCGAAGTCACCGGCCGTCCCGTTGGCCACCACGTCGACGTCGTCGGCGTAGGACTGCGTCGTGATCCCGAACCCTTGCAGGTACTGCTCGAGGGCGAGGATGTGCGCGGTGCTCTGCCCGTACTGCTTGGCGAACTGGCTCACGGTGAGATAGGAGCTCACGCCGTTCTCGACGCTCGCCTCGAGCTGCGCGAGGTTCTGCTCCGTCAGGACGAAGGACACCGTTTCGGGCGTGGTCTTGGGGGTCTGGCCGAAGACGCGCGAACCGGGCAGCGCGGCTGGGTCGTTGCCCCCCGACACCGGCACGAGTTGCGCGTGGGTCGACGCAGGATCGCTGGCCGACGCCATGGCGCTGCCCGTGAGGCTCACCGCCACCAAGGTGGCGGTGGCCACCATCCCCAATCCGATGGATCTGAATGAACCTGCGCGCCGCCTGCGACTCATGCTCCAACTCCCCGTGCTCGAATTCGGCTTTGAACCGATTGCGTCGGACGGTATTAGCACGCGCCTGCGGTACCCGCACGCCCCACCGATCAATCTGCAACAGAAGTGTGGGGAATTCCGTCGCGGGGCGTGACCGGAGCGGCTCAGACGGGAACCAGCTGAGGAACGCTGCCGCGCCAGTACCCGAGCGTCACGACGAAGCGTGAACCCCCGGTTGGCCCGAGCGGCGATTCGGCCCGCACCGAACCGCCCATGGCCGTCGCCAGCTCGGCCACGATGGCCAGGCCCAACCCCGAGCCCATGCGTCGATTGGGGCCGCGGTCGGCGCGGTAGAAACGCTCGAACACGCGGTGCAGATCGGCCTCGGCGATCCCCGGCCCGTCGTCGTCCACCGTGATGAGGCAGACCCCGGCTTCCGGATAGTCGGTGACGCCGACGGCGACGACGGTCTCGGCGTAGGTGATGGCGTTCTCAATGAGATTGGCCAGCAACTGGGCCAGGCGGTCCGGGTCGGCGGCCACGTCGGGGGACTGCGGAGAACCGCCGTTCTCGTGCCCGGCCACATGGACCCGGATCTGCAGACCGTTCTTCGCCGCGGCCGGTCGGAACCCCTCGGCGGTGGTCGACGCCACCTCCGCCGCGTCGGTCGGGCGCAGGGAGATGGACATCTGGCGCGCCTCGAGCTTGGTGAGGTCGAGCAGGTCTCCGACCAGCCGCTCGAGGCGTCTCGCCTCGGCGATGATCACGTCGGCCGCCTGGCTGCTGTCCTCGATCGCGCCGTCCTGTATGGCCTCGGCGAAGCCGCGGATGGAGGTCAAGGGCGTCCGCAGATCATGCGACACCGCGAGCAGCAGGTGACGCTCACGCGCCCGGCTGTCCTCGAGGCTCTGCGCCATGTCGTTGATCGAACCCGCCAGCGATGCGAACTCCGGGTAGTCGTTCGGTCGCACGGGCACCCGGCTGGCCAACTCGCCCGACGCGATGCGAGCGGTGACCACTTCCGCTTCGACCAGCGGACGGGCCATGCGCCGGCTCATCTGTGCGGCCACCAGCGCGGCCACGGCCAGCCCCACCGCGCCGGCCACGATGAAGTAGACCCAGCTCGGTCCGAGATCGCCCACATCGCGCGTGAGCAGGATGGCGAAGGTGCCGTCGAAGTGCAGGCGGCTGCGCTCCTCGACCGTCAGCTGGGCCGGGGCCACGGCGTAGACCAGGTTGCCCACGCTGCCCGACACGGTGCTCCCGTTCTGGAGCGCCGGCACGTCGAGGTCCGCCCGGGTGATCCCGTCCGGCAACTTCGTCCTGACCCTGCCCAAGGCGTCGATACGGACGAGAGAGGCGTTACTGAGCCGCAAGGTTCTCTTGATGATCTGGAGATCAGGCTTCGATTCGACCCCGAGCCGGCCGGACGTCAGCGAGTTGGCCTCGGACACCAGCTGCGTCGTCGCCTGGTCGTGCGCCGCCTTCCGGGTGAGCAGGAGGCCACCCGCCCCGGCCACGACGAGGGTGACCGCGACGAGGCCGACCATGGCCAGCATCAATCGCTGCCGCATCGACGAGCCTCAGCCGAACCGGTAGCCGACGCCCCACACGGTGGCGAGGGGAAGATCGGTCCCCAGCTTCTTGCGCAGCTGGGCCACGTGCACGTCGACCGTGCGCTCGTCGCCGTACCAGTCCGTCCCCCACACACCGTCGAGCAACTGCTGTCGGGAGAGCGCCAGCCCGAGGTTGTTGGCCAGGAAGGCGAGCAGGTCGAACTCGCGCGTGGTCAGGGACACCGCATCGCCGCGCTGGCGCACCTCGCGCCGGCGCAGGTCGACCTCGAGCTCGCCCACGGCGACCACTTCCTGCGGGGCGGGTCCCTCGCGGGTCCGCCGGAGGATGGCCCGGACCCGGGCCACCAGCTCGCGGGGCGAGAACGGCTTGGTCAGGTAGTCGTCCGCCCCCATCTCCAGGCCGAGGACGCGGTCCACCTCGTCGTCCCGGGCCGTGAGGAAGAGCACCGGAACCGTCCCCCGGGCCCGGATCTCCCGGCAGACGTCGAACCCGTCCCGCCGGCCCGGCAGGCCGACGTCGAGGATGACGATCCAGGGATCGGACTGCTTGAACAGTTCGAGGCCCTTCTCCCCGTCCCCGGCCAGGAGCACCCGGAAGCCTTCCCGGCGCAGGTAGAGGTCGACCAGGTCCGCGATATGCGGATCGTCCTCGACGACAACCACCGTTCCGTTCTCGGCGTTCACCCCACCAGCCTTCCATCTGGCGCCCTGGCAAACGCCCCATTCCCAGCTGCCCTTACAGAACCATCATCTTTGGCACACACCTGATTCACCCTGGGGATTCATGATGCGGAGCAGGGTATTCCACGGAAACCCGGACGAGAGGAGCAGACATGTCGAAGGGACGCACGGGCCTGATCCGTTTCGGCGCGGTCGCGTTGGCCTCCACGGCGGCCCTGGCCGGCGCGAGCGGCGCCGCGGCTGCGGCCACGTCGTCGGGCGCTCCCGCCACGTCGAGCGGGAGCCACACGACCACCACCCTCCCCACCACGCTCGCTGGCATCCAGAGCCTGGCCCACACGCAGATCAGCCGGCGGGTGGACGTCCTCACCGAGGCCGTCAGCAAGGTGAAGGCGGCCAAGGGGCTGGGTGCAGGCCAAGGCGCGCTCGCCACCTATCTGGGCCAGGACATCGGACCGTTGCAGCAACTGGACGCGAAGATCGCGGCCGACGGCACCGTGCAGCAGGCGACGGCCGACTACGGCACCATCTTCAGCGGCTTCCGGGTCTACAGGCTGGTCCTGCCGGCTGCCCACGTCGACGCCGAAGCGTCCCGGGTGACGAACACGGCCGTCCCCGCGCTCACGAGCGCCGCGGGCAAGGCCCAAGCGCACCAGACGCCGGCCAACGGGCCGACGCTCGGCCCGCTGCTCACCAACCTCAACAGCCAGATCACGGCGGCCACCAACGCAACGAACGGGCTGGCCGGCACCGTGCTCAGCTACACGCCGGCGCAATGGAACGCCAACAACAACCTGCTGTCCAGCGCCCAGTCCTCCATCGGGCAGGCGGAGCGCGCGGTCAAACAGGGGCGCAAGGACGTCCATCAGATGCGCGAGCTGCTGGACCCCGGGAGCCTGCACCACGCCGCCACCCGGCACGGTGCCACGCACGGCCCGAAGCACGGCTCGGGCGGCACCACCTCGACCACCAGCTGATCCACCCCCGCGGGTGCGTGTCACCCACCCGGAATCCCACGCCGTCCCCCAACCCGGGTGGGTGACCGGACCCCGGACCGACGGACCGACCGAGGCCGAGGCTCCCTACGAGACGACGGACGCCGTGACGGGGTTGAGGCCGTTGTCGACCTTCGAGCGGTACACCACCTGGTGCTCGGAGAACTCGGCCAGGCCCCACGGGCCGTTCTCCACGCCGAGACCACTCCACTTGAACCCGCCGAAGGGCTGCTGGGGCGCGAGCGCCAGGTGGGTGTTGACCCACGCCGTGCCGCACTCGAGCTGCGCGGCCACGGCCGCCGCTCGGTCGGCGTCCGCACCCCAGACCGAGCCCGAGAGCCCGAAGTGGGTGGCGTTGGCCCGGTCGATGGCGTCGTCGAGATCGCGGTAGGACACGACCGGCAGCGCCGGACCGAACTGCTCCTCGTCGACGATGCGCGTGCCGTCGGTCAGGCCGGTCAGGATCGTCGGTTCGAAGAAGTAGCCGGGCCGGTCCATCGCCCTGCCGCCGGTAACGGCGGTCGCCCCGGACGAGAGGGCGTCCGCCACCAGCTCCTTGACCCGCTCGTACTGCGGCTCGTTGTTGATGGGCCCGAGCGTCACGCCCTCCTCGGTGCCCTCTCCCACCTTGGCCGATCGGGCCTGGGCGGCCAGGCCCTCGACGACCTCGTCGTAGAGCGCTTCGGGGACGTACACCCGCTTGATGGCCGAACACACCTGTCCGTTGTTGGCGAAGGCTCCGGCGAAGATGGCCTGGGCCACGACCGCGGGATCGGCGTCGTCGAGCACGATGGCCGGGTCGTTCCCGCCGAGCTCCAGGGTCACGCGCTTGAGGTCCGGCGCGGCCGCCAGGGCCACGAGCTTGCCGGTCTCGACCGAGCCGGTGAAGCTGATCTTGCGCGGCACGGGGTGCGTGGTCATCCAGGCGCCGAGCTGGTCGCTGCCACTGACGATGTTCAGCACACCCGGGGGGAACACGTCGCGCAGGAGCTCGCCCACCTTGAGGGTGGTGAGCGGTGTGTAGGGCGACGGCTTCAACACGAGGGTGTTGCCGGCCAACAGGGCCGGGGCGATCTTCCAGAAGGCCAGGGTCAGCGGAAAGTTCCAGGGCGTGATGGCCGCCACCACCCCGAGCGGACGCCGGGCAAGCTCGACCGAGGCGGTGTCGTCGTCCTGGATCACCACCGGCTGCGTCTCGAGGTTGGCGAAGTACTGGCACCAGATGGCGGCGGCGACACCCTCGATGGCGGCGTCGCCCAGGGGCTTCCCCTGCTCGGCTGTGAGTGTCGGGGCGAGCTCGGTCCCGGCCTGGGCCAGCAGCACCTCGGATGCCGCCAGCAGCGCGGCACGCCGCGCCGCCTCGTCGGACTTCCACTCCCGGGCGGCCTTGGCGGCGGCGTCGAAGGCGGCGTCGAGCTGGTGACGCGAGCACTCGGGTGCCTGGGCGAACACCTCGCCGGTGGCGGGGTTGCGGACGCCGAAGGTGCCCTCCGTGGGCGCGCTCTCCCCGTTGATGGTCATGACGAATTCGGACATTGCACACCTCGCGTGTTCGGTGGAGGAGCGTCGCAGCCACTCCGGGGCGGACGGTTCCGCCGACACTCCCATCGTCGCGCCGCTCCGGCCGGTGCTCAATGGGACCCGCTGCACTACCGTCGCCTGCGGGCCCGGGCCCGAGGCCCGGGCCCGGGATCGGGGGTGGGTGCATGCCGGCGAGCACACCAAGAGAGGCCGACGTCTGCATCGTCGGAGCGGGCCTGGCCGGTCTGA
Organism: uncultured Acidimicrobiaceae bacterium; assembly: GCA_963840435.1. Taxonomy (GTDB): domain Bacteria; phylum Actinomycetota; class Acidimicrobiia; order Acidimicrobiales; family RAAP-2; genus Bog-473. The sequence continues at coordinate 110,047 of CAWIYY010000020.1, forward strand.
CCGCAGCCCGGCAGCTCAGCGAGGCCGGCCGCTCGGTCGTGGTCCTCGAGGCTCGGAACCGGGTCGGGGGTCGGATCTGGACCCATGCCTCGGCCGGTGGGGTCCCGGTCGACATGGGGGCCTGCTTCATCGCGCCCGGCCACGACCAGCTCCGGGCCCTGACCAAGGAGATGGGCGTCGCCACCTTCCCCACCTACGTCCAGGGCGACTACGTCCTGGCCAACGGGGGAAGAGCCCGGCGCTACCGGGGCAACGTTCCCCGCATCAGCCCGGTGGCGCTGCTGAGCGCCGGACAGGCCATCGCCCGCATGAACGCGATGGCGAAGAGGGTGCCGGTCCATGCGCCCTGGACGGCGCGGCGGGCCGCAGCGTGGGATGCCCAGACCGTGCGCAGCTGGCTCAATCCCCTCAACGTGCCGACCCGCCTGGCCCGCGATCTCATCGACTCGACCGTGCGTGCCTGCTTCGCCGCAGACCTCTCGGAGGTGTCGCTCCTCAACTGGCTGTTCCTCGTGCACGCCTCAGGCGGGGTCGAGGCGCTGATGACTCTCGAGGGGGGATACCAGGACTCGCAATTCGAAGGCGGGGTGGGCCAGGTTCCCGACGCCATGGCGGCCGCGCTCGGAGACGCCGTCGTGCTCGACGCCCCGGTCACCGCGATCGCCCAGTCCGGCGACCGGGTCGACGTCACGTCCGACGCGGTGAGGGTCCGGGCCCGCCGGGCCGTGCTCGCCCTCCCCCGCGCCCTGGCCGGCGGCATCCGCTTCGAGCCCGCCCTGCCAGCCGATCACGCGCTGCTCATCCACCAGATGCCGGCCGGCACCGAGATCAAGATGGTGACGATCTACGACGAGCCGTTCTGGCGGGCCGACGGTGCCAACGGCGCCACGGTGGCCACCGACGAGCTGGCCGAGGTCACGCTGGACACCACCCAGCCGGGCCACACCCCGGGCGTCCTCGCCACCTACGCCGCCGGGCCCCAAGCCCGAACGCTGTGGGCCATGGGTGAGAAGGAACGCCGGGAGCTCCTCCTGCGCACCCTGTCGGTGCGGTTGGGGCCGCAGGCGGCCCGGCCGCTCGAGCTGCTGGAGCTGAACTGGGCCGACGAGCGCTGGACGCGAGGGTGCTCGTTCGGTCGCTTCCCCACGGGGGTGCTGACCCAGTACGGGCGGCGCATCCGGGAGCCGGTCGGGCGCGTGCACTGGGCGGGCACGGAGACCGCCACCGCCTTCTACGGATCGATGGAGGGCGCAGTGCGTTCGGGTGCCCGCGTCTGTGCGGAGATCCTCGAAGCCGGCGACTGAGACCGCCCGGTCAGTCGCCCAGATCGGGCGGCCGCGGCCCGGGACCGCTGCCCACCCCCAGCTTCTCGCGGAAGAACGTCAGGGTCTGGTCCAGCGCGGCGCGGGTGGGTGTTCCCGGCCGGTCCACCAAATGGTGGGTCAGGACCGAGTGCGCGTTCTTGGGATGCCCGTAGGGATTGCCCGGTGCCGAATCGATCTCGACCGCGATGAAACGGTCGCCGAGCTCGCGGCGCAACGTCTCGAAGCGCTGCTCGAAGCAGAACGGGTCGTTGCTGAAGCGGAGCCCGAGCAGGCACTGTCCCGCCTCGGTCCGCCGCTTGACCCGAGCGAGGTCCTCGTCCGAAATGCCGATGTCGGCCTTGTGCCGCTTGCTGATCGGAAAGGGTTGCGAGGGCTGGCTCAGCACCGGTGCCAGCATCACGTCGTCGACCATCATGGCCAGAGCGAAGCCTCCGGTGAAGCACATGCCGACGGCACCGACACCGGGGCCGCCACAGCGTTCGTGCTCCGACGCGGCCAGGGCGCGCAGCCAGGTGGTGACGGGGCTCGTCCGTTTCAGGGCGAAACACGAGAACTCGCGCGAGATGCAGGCCGGCCCGAGCATCTTCACCGAGGAGAGGCCGGTTGTGGGCCGCCCCACGTCGCCGAAGAGGTGCGGCACGACCGCGCTGCAGCCCGCCGCCACGACGCGCCGGGCGAACACGGCCAGCTCCGGGGAGATGCCCGGGGCCTCGCTCATGACGATCACGGCCGGGCCGCTGCCGAGCCGGAAGACGGCGCGCCGCGTGCCCTCCGCCTCGAAGCTCTCCTTGGTGAAGTCGGAGAGCGCGCCTTCCCACCTGCCCACGTCGCCCGTCGTCATCGCCGGACCGTAGCATCGGCGGCCGTGACCGGACCTGCGCACACGCACCTGCACAGTCCGCGCCGCCCCGTGCTCGTCGGCCTGGGGACGGCCAACGACAGCGCACCGGTCAGCGAGCTCATGACGCGCGCCGTGCGCGCGGCGGGCGACGATGCCGGTGCGCCCGGCCTGCTGGCCGGCCTCGACCGCATCCTCGTTCCCCAGGGGTCGTGGACGCTGACCGACCCCGCCCGCACCCTGGCCCGGCGGGTCGGCGCGGCGGGGGCCCGCACCGTGCTCTGCGAGATCGGCGTCTCCCAACAAGAGGTCATCAACCACGCGCTCCGCCTGGTGGAGGACGGCGAGAGTGACGTGGTGGCCGTGGTGGGCGGCGAGGCCCGGGCCTGGGCGCGGGCCGGCGGCGTCGAGACGGACGAGGAGGTGGGTCCGCCCGACCAGATCGTGACGCGGCCGCCCGAGTTCGTCGCCCCCATTGAGGTGGCGGCCGGCATGGTGTGGCCCGTCGTGCAGCAGTACGCGCTGATCGAGAACGCGCTCGGTGCGGCCGAGGGGCGCACGGCGTCGGCCCAGAGCCGGGAGATCGCCGCCCTCTGGGCCCGCTTCAACCAGGTGGCCCAGGGCAATCCGGACGCCGCCTTTCCCGCGCCGCGCCGGGCGGAGGAGATCGCACAGCCCGGACCGGCCAACCGGCCGCTCTCCTTTCCCTACAACCTGTGGCACTCGAGCCAGTGGACGGTGGACCAGGCGTCCGCGCTGCTCGTCTGCTCCGCCGAAGCCGCCGCCGCCGCGGGCGTGCCGCTCGACCGCTGGCTCTTCCCGCACGTCGCACTGCACTGCTCGAGCGCGGTCACCCTCACGGCCCGGCGCCACCTCCAGGCCTGGCCCGCCATGGGTGTCCTCGGTCGCGCCGCGGCGAGCGCGCTGGGGCGGCCGCTGCGCGACATCGCCCTGGCCGAGCTGTACTCCTGCTTCCCGGCCGCGGTGCGGGTCCAGCAACGCGAGCTCGACCTCCCGCTGGACGGGACCCCCACCCTGACTGGTGGGATGGCGTTCGCCGGCGGCCCCTTCAATCACTACGTCCTGCTCTCGACCGTCGCCCTGGGCCGACGGCTGCGGGAGGCCACCGGCGAGCTCGGCCTGGTCACCACCGTCTCGGGCATGCTCTCCAAACCGGGCCTGGCCGTGTGGTCTGCGACGCCGCCCGCCGGCGCCGCGTTGGTGGCGGACCTGGCGGCCGAGGCGGATGCCGCCACCGAGACGCTGCCGGTGGCCGAGGCGCCGGCGCCGGACCCCACCCGGGCCGTCGTGGCCTCCTCCACCGTCACCTACGGCGGAGCGGACCGGCTCGACCCGGTGCGCACGGTCATCGTCGCCGACCTGCCCGATGGGGCCCGCACCGCTGCCACCTGCGAAGATGCACCCACCGCCCGCGCCACGCTCACCGAGGGCCTGGCCGGCCGGACCGTCGAGCTGAAGGACACGACATTTCGGATCTGAGCACCGCCCCCCGGCGCCCCAGAGGGGGGCCTCGCCTGGTCGATCCCGAGTTGGCCGCCCGGGTGCCGGGCTTGCGCCGGATGGCCGCCGTCTCGCTGGTGCTGGCCGCGCTGAGCGCCGTGACCATCGTGGTCCAGGCCGTGGCGCTGGCCACGGTGGTCGAGCGCTCGCTCCTGCACCACGCGTCCCTGTCCGCGGTGGCACGGCCCCTGGTGCTCGTCGGGCTGGCGATCGGGGTGCGCGCCGTGCTGCACGCGGCGGGCGACATCTCGGCCCACGGCGCGGCCGAGCGGGTGGTGACGCGCCTGCGGGCGGACCTGCTCGCGCACGCGCTGACGCTCGGTCCGGGTTGGCTGGCCGGCGAGCGGCCGGGCGAGCTCTCGGTCACGGCCACCCGCGGGCTGCGCTCGTTGCACACCTACTACGCGCGGTACCTGCCCCAGGCGGCCACCGCCGCCATCATCCCCGCGCTCCTCCTCATCTGGGTCGGCAGCCAGGACTGGCTCGCCTTCGTGGTCGTGATCGCCCTGGTGCTCGCCGTCCCGGTCACCATGGTGTTCTTCGGCCGCGAGGCGGCGAAGCGATCGGCGCGGCAATGGCGACGGCTGGGCTCCCTGGCCGGCCGGTTCCTCCAGCTGGTCGAGGGCCTGCCCACCCTGCGCGCCTTCGGACGTGAGGAGCAGGGCCGGCGCGAGGTGGCGGCGGCGACAGAAGGGGTGCGCAGCGCGACCATGCGCACGCTGCGCACGGCCTTCCTCTCCGCGCTGGCCATGGACATGCTGGCCGGGTTCGGCGTCGGATTCGTGGCCATGGTGCTCGGACTGCGGCTCCTCTGGGGGGAGCTCGACCTGCAGACCGCGATGGCCGTCCTGCTCGTGGCGCCCGAGATCTTCATTCCCCTGCGGCGGGCCGGGGCCGAGTTCCACGCCAGCGCCGAGGGCCAGGCGGCGGCGGCCCGGGTGCTCGAGGTGCTCGCGACCCCCCTGCCCGCCCGGGACGAGTGGTCGGGCGGGCCGGCCCGGGTGACGGTCGTCGGGTCCGCCCCGGCGCTCCACGTCGACGGACTGCGGGTGACCTATCCCCACCGGGACGGGCCCGCGCTCGACGGGTTCGCCCTCGACCTGGCGCCCGGGACCCGGGTGGCGTTGATCGGGGGCTCGGGAGCCGGGAAGTCGACCGTGCTCGCCGCGCTGCTGCGCCTGTGCGAACCGGCAGCCGGGTCCATGACCCTCGACGGCGTGCCCGCGACGGGGCTGAGCGCCGCGGCGTGGCGGTCGTCCTTCTCGTGGTTGCCGCAGCGGCCCCATCTCTTCACGACCTCGATGGCGGACAACCTCCGGCTCGGCGCTCCGGAGGCGACCGACGACGACCTCGTCGCCGTGCTCGACGCGGTCGGACTGTCGGCCCTCATGGCCAACCTCCCCCGGGGTCTGGCCACCGAGCTGGGACACGACGGGCTCACGCTCAGCGCGGGGGAACGCCAGCGGGTGGCGCTGGCCCGCGCCCTGCTGCGCCCCGCGCCCATTGTGCTGCTCGACGAGCCCACCGCGGCGCTCGACCCACCCACCGTGGCCCGCATGGCGCCGGCGCTCGAGCCGTGGCTGGGCCGGCGGACCATTGTGGTGGCGGCCCACGAACCCACCCTGCTCCCCTCCTTCGACCGGGTGGTCGCCCTCCCCGCCCGGGCCTACGGGCTGGTGGCCTCGTGAGACGCCGATCCCTGCGCCGGATCCTGGCCGAGCCGGGCACCCCCTACGGGCGCCTCGCCCTGGCCGGCCTGCTCGGACTGGCCTCGGCCGCGGCCACCATCGGGCTCCTGGCCGGTTCGGGCTACGTCGTGGGCCGGGCCGCGCTGCGCCCGGGTCTCGGCGCGCTGGTCGGCATCCTGGCCGCCGTCGAGGTGCTGGCCTTCCTGCGCGGTCCCCTGCGCTACGGCGAGCGGCTGGTCGGACACGACGCCGCGCTGCGCGCCCTCACCCGCTGGCGGGTCTGGCTCTACGACTGCCTGACCCCCCGGGTTCCGGCGGCCCTGGCCGGATGGCGCAGCGGTGACCTGTTGACCCGGGCCATCGACGACGTCGACACGCTCCAGGATCTCTACCTGCGCACGGTGCTACCCGTCGCCGTCGCCGTCGGCGCCTGTGCGCTGGGCACGGTCGCCGTCGGCCTCATCCTGCCTTGGGCCGCGCTCGGACTCGGCCTCCCCCTGGCCGTCGCGCTGGTCGTCCCCGCCTGGCTCACCTGGCGCCGGAGCGGGGACGACGAGATCGCCGCGCTGGGCGGCACCCTCTCGGCCCAGGTGGTGGACGCGCTGGCCGGCGCACCCGAGCTGCTGGCCTTCGGGGCTGACGGGGCCGCGCTCGCCGCGCTGGCCCAGAGCGCGGGGCGGGCCGACGCGCTCGAACGTCACCACGCCGCGCTGGCCACGGCCACCGGGCTCGTGATCGCCCTCTGCCAGGCGGTCGCGCTCTGCACCGTGTTGGCCCTCGGCGTGGTCGCCGTGCACGACCACACCCTCGGTCAGGTCATGGTGGCCGTGCTGCCCCTGGCCGCGCTGGCCACCTTCGAGACCGTGCCGGGCGTGCCCCTCGCGGTGGCCCGCTCCCTCGCCGTCCGGGCCGCCGCCGACCGGTTGCTCGCGCTCGAGGACGTGGCGATCCCCGTGGACGATCCGCCGCACCCCGTCATGCTCGGCCCGGCCGTGCCCGACGTCACCTTCGCCGATGCCAGCCTGCGCTACGCCGCCGTCCTCCCCCGCGCCCTCGACGGGATCAGCCTGTCGCTGCCCGCCGGGCGCACGCTCGCGGTCACCGGGTCGAGCGGAGCCGGCAAGTCCAGCCTCGTCAATGCGCTCCTCCGCTTCTGGCCGCTCGAGCAGGGCACGCTCGCCGTCGACGGCACCGACGTCGCGCGCGTGCGCCAGGGCGACGTGCGAGGCGCCTGCGCGCTGGCCGACCAGCGGGCGCAGCTCTTCGCCGGTACGCTGCGCGCCAACCTCACCCTGGGCCGGCCCGACGCGAGCGACGGCGCCATCGACGACGCGTTGCGCGCGGCCCAGCTGGACGGCTTCGTGGCCTCGCTCCCCGCCGGACTGGACACGCCGGTCGGCGACGACGGCGTCGCCCTCTCGGGTGGGGAGCGGCGACGGCTGGCCGTGGCCCGAGCGCTGCTTGCCCCCGGACCGCTTCTTCTCCTGGACGAGCCGACGAGCGGACTCGACGCCGAGCTCGCCGGTGCCGTCCTCGCCGGCGCGCTGGCGTCGGCCGACCGTGACGGTCGGAGCGTGCTGGTGATCACCCACCGGCCCGACGAGGCCGCGCGCTGCGAGACCAGCGTGACGCTCGAGGCGGGCAGGATCGTGCTCGACCATACTGATGACCGCGCTGAACACAGCCCGGGCCCCCGCCCGGAAGACCGGCCCTAACCGACCGCCGGCAACACGCACCGCGCACCGCCGACCACGGCACGCTCGTGCGAAAGGGTCAAACCCGATACGACGCATTGTTGTGTCTTCGTTGACACAACCCGCGCACAAAAGCGGGCCGCGACCCCCAAAAATGGCAACGGGGACGGCACACTTGTCCTGTCCTTCCGACCCCCGTTTTGGCGAACGGGAGTTGTCCCCCCATTATGTAAGGAAGGTGCGCCAGTGAACCCCAGCTCCTCGGCTCCTGCCGGCGGAGCGGGCGATGCGAGCGTCGAGCTCGATGTCTCCCTCCCCCCCGCACAACCCGAAATCACCATTCAAGACCTCGAGGGCATGTTTGCCCTGACCGACGAGGCGGCCAGCGACGGTCGCGTCGCCCGCGGTCAGCGCACGCGGCGCATCGTGGGCGAGGCGCTCATCACGCTGCTGCGCGAGAGCGACACCGAGCCGACGGCTCGAGCGGTCGCCGAGCGTGCCGGTGTCTCCCTCCGTCTCGTCTTCCATCACTTCTCGGATCTCGACGACCTCTACCACTACGTCGCCGCGCTCCAACTGCGCGAGCAGTGGTCGGGCATGCCCGAGCTCTCGCCCAAGCTCTCGCTCGTGAAGCGCATTGAGCGGGTCGTCTCGCACCGCGCCGCGCTCTTCGAGGAGATCTCACCGGTCCGCCGGGCCATGGTGCGTCACATGATCACCTCACCGGGCGTCAGCGACGTCGTGTTAGTGGCCGACGCGCTGCTCCTCCAGAGCCTGAAGGCGACGTTCGCCCCCGAGCTGGCCGAGATGAGCGACGCGTCGCGAGGCGAGTATCTCGACGCCATGGACACCGCGGTGTCGTGGGAGGCCTGGGAGCGCATGCGGCGGACGTCGGGCCTCCAGGTCCGCGTGGCCAAGCGGGTCATGGCCCGGATGCTCGCCGCGCTCTGCACCGAGCCCATCGGCTCGGGCCGCCCGCGCACCGACACCGAGACGGTCGGCGCGCCCTGCTGAGGGCCGGCTAGCCGATCTCCTCACCCTCGGCCAGCCGCCGCCGCACCTCGGCCACCGAGGGTGCGGGGTAGCCCAGCCGTCCCGGCCGCCACCCGAGCGCCACCTTCTGCGCTCCGGGCCCGTCGGGCGTCCACACGTGGCAGGTGTTGGTGAGGAACGACAGGCCCCGGCTCCCGTCGCCGTCCGGGTAGACGCCGCTCTGCGTGGTCTGCCAGGCCGCCGCCGACGTCGTCGCCTGAATCACGGCGGGTCCCAGGGCGCGGGCCAGGAACTCGAGGTGGCTGCAGCCGCGCTCGCGCCCGAAGCGTTCCTGCACCGCGCTGGTGTAGCCGCGGCCGACCGACAGCCCGACCAGCTCCCCGAAGTGCGGCTCGATCGCCGTGCACTCCGCGTGCGGGAACGTCTGCATGTCCGCCTCGGCGTCGACGATGGTCAGGTCGGCCCGCCGCACCACGATGCCGAGCTCCATGGTGTGCAGCTGCCGCGGGCTGTAGCCGCCTTCGGCCCACGGGCGCTCGTCGCGCAGCGTCCCCACCACGGCGAAGTGCTCGTCGCGCAGAAACACCTCCATGGTGATGGTGCGCCGGTGCACCGGGAGCTCGTCGGATCCCGGCGGCGGGCGCAGGTCGGCCAGCGTGGGCGGGAGAACGGGGTCAGGCACCGGGCGATTGTGGCGCCGGGCCGGCGGCCGGCGCCAACGCAACCTCGTTGAAGCCGTGCAGGATCGGCGTGTCGCGGTTCCAGCCGATCCGGGTCACCGAGGCCGTGCGCAGGTGGAGGCGCCAGTAGAGGTCGGGCGTCCCGAGCGCCCAGGCCACGGCGGCCTTGATCGGCGTGACGTGGCTGACCACGACCACGTCGCCGTCGGGGCGCCGGGCTCCGGCCCCCGCCGCGGCGAAGAGCTCCTCGCAGACCGCGCCGATGCGCTCGTCCACTTCGGCCAGGGTCTCACCGCCCTCGGGGCGGAAGTGGCGGTCGGCCATCCAGCGCTGCCACACCGAGGCCGGGATGTCGCCCAGGGGCTGGCACTCGAACTCGCCGTAGTCGACCTCGACCCAGCGCTCGTCGACGGTCGGCGCCGGGCCGAGCGCCAGCAGGTCGGCCGTGTCGCGGGCGCGGGCCAACGGGCTCGTGCGCACCTCGACCACCGGGTCGCGCACCAGGGCGCGGGCGGCGGCGGCCTGGGCCCGCCCCGCCTCGGTCAAGGCGGCGTCGGTCCGCCCGAGCAGCAGGCCGCGGGCGTTGGCCTCGGACTCGCCGTGACGGACCAGGATCAGCACGGGGGACGGACCGCCCCTCAGACCGGCACGAGGATGCGACCGCACTGCTCGCACGTGGCGATCTCGCCGTGGGGCAGCGCCCGGATCCGCTCCACCTCGCCCGAGGAGAGCTCGAGGTGGCAGCCGTCGCAGTGGTTCTTGATCAGCCGGGCCGCCCCGGTCCCCTTCAGCCGCGCCCGCAGCGTCTCGTAGCGGTCCACCAACGCGGTGGGGACCTGCGCGGCCTCGGCCGCCCGGGCCGAGCCGGCGACGGCCAGCTCCGCGTCGATCTCCTCCTGCCGGTGCACGATCTCGACCCGCAGCTCGTCGGCCTGGGTGCGCAACGGCGCAGCCCGCTCGTCGAGGGCGTTCAGCTCGGCGTCGATCGGGTCCTGCTCGAGCATCGACACCAGCTCGAGCTCTTCGAGCTCGGCCCGCCGGTCGGTGAGATGCACCACCTCGTCGTTCATGGCCTGCAGGTCGCGGGTCGACGAGCCCGTCGCCGCGTACATCCGCTGCTCAATACCCTGGCGGCGCTCGGTGATCACGGCGATCTGCGCCTCGAGGTCCTTCTGCGTGGCGGCCAGCACGTCGCGCCGGCCCAGCGCCTCGGCCCGCTCGCTGTCCAACGAGGCCAGCTGCGCCTCGACGCCGCGCAGTCCCGTCGTCTCGGGCAGGGCGTCCCGGCGGTGCTGCAGCTGCGTGATGGTGGTGTCGGCGTCCTGGACCGCGAGCAGGTGCTCGAGGGCGTCGGTCACACCAACGCCTCGTAGGCGGCGCGGGCCACGGGCAGGGCGTCGATCAGCGCGGGGTCGGCCATGGCCAGCGCCTCGTCCCAGCTGCACCAGCGGGCGTCGGGGCTCTCCCCCGGCGGCGGGTGCGGGTCGCCGTCGGCTCCGAAGAGGAGGTAGCGCAGGTCGAGATGGACGTGGCCGTAGGCCGCCTCGTGCACGTCGAGGTGGATCAGGAGCGGGCCGCCGTCGGGGTGGGCCACGGCCAGGCCGAGCTCCTCGGTGGCCTCGCGGACCGCGGCCACCTCGGGCGTCTCGCCGGCGTCGATGTGGCCGCCGGGCTGCATCCAGATGCCGAGGCGCTTGTGGAGGTGGAGCACCGTGCCCCGCCGCCCCACCACGATGGCCGAGGCCGTCACGTGCGTCGGGCCGGCGTGCTCGTCGCAGGGCGCAGGCAGGCGGGCCAGCTCGGTGAGGAAGCGCTCCTTCGCCGCCACCTCGCGGGGCGAGCCCGGCTCGTGACCCTCGACGAGCGTGCGCAGGCCCGCCGTGGTGGCCTCCATGCCGGCAGTGGTTAGCACAGGTGACCGGTCAACACCGTGGTGGCGCGCCCGCCGATGCGCACCCGGTCGCCCACGGGGCGCACGAAGAGCGTGGCGCCCCGGGCCGACAGCTGGTGGGCCACCAGCTCGGGGCGGCCCAGGCGTTCGGCCCAGTAGGGCCCGGCCGCGCACTGGGCGGACCCGGTGGCCGGGTCCTCGTCGATGCCCACCAGGGGGCCGAAGACGCGCAGGACGTAGTCGGCACCCGAGCCGGGATCGGCCGCCGCGGTGAGCAGGAGGGAGTTGGGCCCGCTGGCCGCGATGGCGCGCAGGTCGGGCACGTAGTCGCCCACGGCCGCCGCCGAGGACAGCACGACGAAGACGAAGTTGGTGGTCAGTCCCGACTCGACCACCGCACCCGGCCACTGCGACTCGAGCGGGGCGGGCAGGGGGCGCAGGGCAACGGGATCGGCCGGAAAGTCGAGCTCGACCCGGTCGCCGTCGAACGAGGCGGACAGCGCGCCGCTGCGGGTGTGGAAGGTGACCGGCACCGAACCGTCGACCGTGCCGGCCTGGCGTAGCACGTGGGCCGAGGCCAGCGTGGCGTGGCCGCAGAGGTTGATCTCGGTGGCCGGCGAGAACCAGCGCAGGCCGAACTGCACCGGATCGTCCGTCGGCGTCAGGTAGGCCGTCTCGGAGATGCCGAGCTCGGCCGCCAGCGCCTGCATGCGGGTCTCGTCGAGCGGCTCGTCCAGCAGGCAGACGGCGGCCGGATTGCCGCCCCCGATGCCGTCGCTGAAGGCGTCGACCCACGTGATCGGGATGCTCATGGTCCCCATGATGCTAAGCGGGCCAGCGCGTCGCGCAGGACGGCGTCGCGCTTGCAGAAGGCCCAGCGCACCAGCGTGGCCCCGGCCGCGCCGTCGGCCGGGTCGTAGAAGACCGAGCTCGGGATGGCCACCACGCCGCAGCGGCCGGGCAGGGCGAGGCAGAACTCGTGCCCGCTCAGCCCCGGCGCCACGGGTGCGATGTCAGTGGTGGCGAAGTAGGTGGCGGCCGGGCGGTGCACCACGTACCCCAGGCCGGCCAGCCCGTCGCACAGCAGGTCGCGCTTGGCCGCCAGCTCGGCGGCGAAGCGCGACATGGTCGCCGGCGGCGAGCCCAGCCCCGAGGCCACGGCCAGCTGGAGCGGGGCGGGACTGGTGTAGGTGAGGAACTGCTTGGCCGCCCGCACGGCGGCGACGAGCGGGGCGGGGCCGCTGACCCAGCCGACCTTCCACCCGGTGAAGGAGAACGTCTTGCCGCCCGAGGAGATGGTCAGCGTGCGCGTACCCATCGCGGGGAGGGTGGCCAGCGGCACGTGGGTCCCGTCGAAGACAAGATGCTCGTAGACCTCGTCGGTCACCGCCAGGAGGTCGTGGGCACGGACCAGGTCGGCCACCTGCCCCAACTCGGTGGGCGAGAAGACCTTGCCGGTCGGGTTGTGCGGGGTGTTGAGCAGCAGCATGGTGGCCCGGGGCGAGGCGCAGGCCCGGGCCAGCTCGTCGGGGTCGAACGACCAGTCCGGTGGGTGGAGGCGCACCAGCCGTGGCACGGCGCCGGCCATCGACGCGCAAGCGGCGTAGGAGTCGTAGGAGGGTTCGAACATCACGACCTCGTCGCCCGGCTCGCACAGGGCGAGGAAGGTCGCCGCGATGGCCTCGGTAGCGCCCACGGTGACGAGGACCTCGGATTCGGGATCGAGCTCCAGGCCGTACCAGGCCCGCTGGTGCTCGGCCACCGCCCGGCGCAGCTCGGGAACGCCGGCGCTCGGCGGGTACTGGTTGTCGCCGTGCCGGATGGCCTCGACCGCCACCTCCTTCAGTTCGTCGGGGCCGTCGGTGTCGGGGAAGCCCTGCCCGAGGTTGACCGAGCCGGTGGCGCGGGCCAGCTCGGACATGGTGGCGAAGATGGTGGTGGTGAAGGGGCGCAGGCGCCGGGCCAGCTGCGCGTCCCCCGGTGCCACCGCCACGATCGTACCTCCGGCCGTTTCGCCGCCGGGCATGTCGCCGCCGGGCATGTCGACGGCCTATCGTCGCCCGGACCGTGCTCAGCATCGCCAACTTCAACATGCACTGCGGGATGGACGGACGGGGCCGGCCCTTCGACTACGTCGGCTCCATCGCGTCGTTCGGCACCGACGTCGTGGTGCTCGAGGAGTCCTGGACCACCGCGGGCGAGGACACCGGACAGGCCGAGGAGGTCGCCGCCGCGCTGGGCTACGCGGTGTACACCCACCCGCTGGGCGAGGGCCGGCGCATCCGGCCCCAGGCGACGGCCGGCAAAGCGTGGATCGCCCAACCCTCGTTCTCCGACAAGAACCGTGCCCTCTACATGGACGGCGTGAAGCCGCAGCCGGCCAAGGTGCAGGCGCTCGCCCGCTGGCAAGATGCCGAGCCGGGCACGTGGAGCATCGCCGTGTTGGTGCGCTCCGAGCTCGCCGTCGAAGCGACGCGGGTGGTGCCGCTGCGCCAGTTGCGGGCCGACCGGGTGCGCCGGGCCGCGCTGGTGGTGGATCTGTCGGTGGCGGGCCGGCCGGTCTCGGTGGTCGGCACCCACATGCCGCACATCCCCTACGGTTCGCACCGGACCTGGGCCGAGCTGCGGCGGCGCCTGGGCAGCGACGCCCGCCCCGACGCCGTGCTCTCGGGCGACATGAACACGTGGGGTCCGCTCGTTCGTTTCTTCCTGCCGGGTTGGCACCGAGCGGTGGTGGGCCGCACCTGGCCCGCCTGGTCGCCCCACAGCCAGATCGACCACATCCTGACCCGGGGCCATCTGCACCCGGTCTCGGGCGAGGTGCTGCCCGACGGCGGTTCGGACCACCGGCCCATCCGGACCACCGTCGAGTGGATCTAGCCGCCGAACCGGTTCTGCCTCCGGTCCGGCGCGGCGGGCTCCGGTGCTCCGGTGTCTAACTGCCGGTGAAGATGCTCGGGTGGGGCCGGGCCGGCGGCGTCGCAAAGAACGGGCGCACGTGGGTCTCCATCAGCTCGTCGACCACGACGGCCGCGGCGGGGTCGGCCAACAGGTTGTGGTCCTCGGCCGGGTCCTCGGCCAAGTCGAAGAGCTGGCAGGGTGCGACGGCGTCCTCGTCGACCACCAGCTTGTGTCGCTCGGTCTCGAAGCAGGCGAAGCCCCAGTTCTCGCTGACGGCCACCGGGTGGACCGGGGCGGGGGCACCGTCGCACACACACTCGAGCAGCGACCGGCCTTCGCTCCTCGGCAGGTCGGGCGCGCCGGCCAGGGCGCGCACGGTGGCCGGGACATCGAGCTGCTCGACCAGCGCGTCGACCACTCGCGGCGCGCACCCGCCCGGCGGCCGGATGATCAGGGGCACCCGCACCGCCCCCTCGTAGAGGACGCACTTGGACATGAGCCCGTGCATGCCGGCCATTTCGCCGTGGTCGGTGGTGTAGACGATCCAGGTGTTGTCCAGCAGGCCCTTGCGCTCGAGCGCACCCAGCATGAGCCCCACCGCGTGGTCGATGACGGAGATGTCGGCCGCGTAGGCCCGCCGCATGTCCCTGATGGCATCCTCGGACATCGACTCGGAGTCCGACATCGTGAGGAAGCCCTTCAGGATCCGCTTGTAGCGACCGGTCCCCTCGAGCGTGGGCCGGGTTGTCGAGACGGGCATGGAGATGTCGACGTCGCGGTAGCGGTCCACCGCCTCGGCCGGAGCGTCCCAGGGGTCGTGCGGCCCGGGGAACCCCACGAAGAGGAAGAAGGGCTCGGGCCGCTCGTACTGCTCAATCCAGCGCACCGCCTCGGTCCCGTGCCACGTGTCGACGTAGGCCGAGAGGGGCAACGGCATCGGGGTGGAATCCCACATGGGCACGCACTTGGTGGCGTTGCGGCCGTCCTCGTTCTCCCCCTGGTAGGCCCGGTCGGCGATGTGCCGCTGGTAGGTCTCGAGCAGGCCCCGGGCGGCCAGCGCGTCGGTGTAGCGGGTGGGGATCTTGCCGAGAAACTTGTCGCCCGTCTCGAAGACCTCGGCGAAGCCCAGCGCCTCGAGGCGCGGCGCCATGTCGTCGGTGTGGGCGATGGTCAGCTGCTCGTCGAGATAGAGGTGGGCCTTGCCCAGGAGCGAGGTGTGGTACCCCGCCTCGCGCAGCGCGCGGACGTAAGTCGGACTGTCCTCGGGGATTTCGGCCCAGTTGGTGTAGATGCCGTGATCGCGCACGTAACGCTCGGTCATGAACGAGGCCCGCGAGGGCATGCAGAGTGGGCCCTGGCACAGGACGCGAGAGAAGCGCACGCCCTCGCCGGCCAGCCGGTCGAGCGTCGGAGTGTGCATGCTGGCGTCGCCGGCACAGCCGAGCATGTCGGCCCGGTGCTGGTCGGACATCACGAGCAGGATGTTGGGAGCGTCTGCCACTCGGGTTCCCCTTTCGTTCCCCCGCACCGCGAGTGGCGGCCCGGAGGCCGGACGATCATGGCACTCCCGGTCGGTGGGGCACACTGGTCGCCATGGCCCCTCAGTTCATCTACACCATGCGCGGCCTCAAGCGCTTCTACCCGCCCGACCGCGAGGTGCTCAAGGGCATCAACCTGTCCTTCTATCCGGGGGCGAAGATCGGCGTCATCGGCTCCAACGGATCGGGCAAGTCCTCGCTGCTGCGGATCATGGCCGGCGAGGACGACGGCTTCAGCGGCGAGGCCCGGCTGACCCCCGGTTTCACCGTCGGCTACCTGCCCCAGGAGCCCCAGCTCAACGCGGGTAAGGACGTGGCCGGCAACGTGGCCGAGGGCGTGGGCGAGGTGAAGGCGCTGGTGGACCGCTACAACGACGTCTGCGCGGCCTTCGGCTCACCCGACGCCGACATCGACGCCCTGCTGGCCGAGCAGGCCGATCTGCAGACCAAGATCGACGCCGCCGGCGCCTGGGACCTGGACCGCACGTTCGAGATCGCCATGGACGCCCTGCGCCTGCCGCCGGGCGACGCCGACGTCACCACGCTCTCGGGCGGCGAGCGGCGCCGGGTCGCGCTCTGCCGCCTCCTCCTCTCCAAGCCCGACCTGCTGCTGCTCGACGAGCCGACCAACCACCTCGACGCCGAGTCGGTGGCCTGGCTGGAGCGCACGCTGCAGGACTACCCGGGCACCGTGGTGGCGGTGACCCACGACCGCTACTTCCTCGACAACGTGGCCGGTTGGATCCTCGAACTCGACCGGGGGGCGGGCATCCCCTGGGAGGGCAACTACTCGTCCTGGTTGGAGCAGAAGCAGGCCCGCCTGGCCGCCGAGGAGAAGGCGGACCGCTCCCGCCAAGCCTCCCTGGAACGCGAGCTGGACTGGATCCGCATGTCGCCCCGGGCCCGGCAGAGCAAGGGCAAGGCCCGCATCACCGCCTACAACGAGCTGGTGGCCGAGGCCGAGTCGGCCGAGCGGCGAGCCGACAAGGTCGAGCTCACCATCCCGCCGGGGCCACGGCTGGGCGACCAGGTGGTCGACGCGGCCGGCGTGGTGAAGGCCTTCGGCGAACGGCTGCTCATCGACGGCCTCGATTTCATCCTCCCCCCGGGCGGCATCGTCGGGGTGATCGGGGCCAACGGCGCCGGCAAGACCACGCTCTTCCGCATGATCGTGGGCGAGGAGGCACCCGACGCCGGCAGCCTGACCCTCGGATCCACGGTCAGCCTGGCCTACGTGGACCAGTCCCGCGACAGCCTGGCCGGCCAGGCCACGGTGTTCGAGGAGATCACCGGCGGGGTGGACCGGATGGTGGTGGGCGGGCGCGAGCTGCACAGCCGGGCCTACGTCGCCGGCTTCGGGTTCAAGGGGAGCGACCAGCAGAAGAAGGTGGGCGAACTCTCGGGCGGCGAGCGCAACCGCGTCCTGCTGGCCAAGGTGCTCTCGAGCGGCGGCAACGTGCTGCTGCTCGACGAGCCGACCAACGACCTCGACGTCGACACGCTGCGCGCGCTGGAGGACGGGTTGCTCGGCTTCCCGGGCTGCGCGGTGGTCATCAGCCACGATCGCTGGTTCCTCGACCGCATCGCCACCCACGTGCTCGCCTTCGAGGGCGACTCGGAGGTCCGCTGGTACGAGGGGAACTTCAGCGACTACGAGGCCGACCGGCACGCGCGCCTGGGCGTCGACGCCGACCAGCCCCACCGCATCCGCTACAAGCCGCTCGTGCGCGACTGAACGTCACCGGTCTCGGCCCGTTGCCACAGCGCGCTGACGTCGTCGTAGGGCGTGCTGCACGGGGGGCCCGGGGCCACCCACATGCGGGGCACCGACGTGCCGGCCCCCACCCGGACCAGGCACGAGGACCGGGTCCCGAACGTGTCGAGGTGCACGCAGCTGGCGGAGTTGGGGCGCTCGTCGTCCTCGGGGATGCGGTGGTCGGCCAGCACCGTTCGGAAGGCGGCGTCGACCGCCTCGCCGGTGCGGGGCTCGCCCAGCGCGGCCCGGACGAGATCGACCTTGGCCGAGGGCTGGCCCAGAGCCCGGTTCTCCAGGACGTGGACGCCGGGCGGCAACGCGGTGGCCCTGGCCGGGCCGGGACCCGTGCCCGTGAAGTCGACGAACCACAGCGAGGTCCGGTCCCCGACGAGCAACCAGCAACCGTTGTAGTCCGCCGGCCGGTACCCGGCGACGAGGGCCTCGACGGCGGCCGCCGCCGTGGCGTGGCGGGCCAGGGCGAGGGGCAGATCTCCGCGCGATCGCTTCGACGGATCCTTGTCGTCGCCCAGGGGCTGGTTGGTCAGGCCGGCACAGACCCCGTGTTCGTTGACGGCAAGCCAGGTGCCGCCCGACTGCTCGTCGCGCCCGCCGAGGATGCGCGGACCGGAGGGGGCGAGGACGGTGACCGGAGTGGCCGGCCGGTCCATCAATTCGTCGCGGTTGGCCCCCACGACGAGTGGCTCGGAGGGCACCACCCGTGAGGCCATGACCAGGAGACACACGAGAACCACCCTACCGAGTGCCAATTCAGTGCAATTGGGGTGGCAGGAGGGCTACCGTCTGCTCCATGCGGACTCGCCCGACCATCATCGTCACCGCCGCCGTCACGGCGCTCGGCCTGGGCACCCTCGTGCTCGGGGCCGCCGCCCCGGCCTCGGCCAAATCCGTCTCGTCCCAGAACCTCAAGGCCCTGACGACGCAGATCGACAAGGGCAAGCACCTCACCTACTCGGTGGAGTACAAGTCGGTGAGCAGCGGCACGACCTCCACGGTGTCGATCGCCCAGTCCCCGCCCAAGAGCTACTTCGCCAGCAGCGGCAGCGTGATCCTCAACAACGGCAAGACGACCTACTACTGCTCCCCCAACGCCTCGGGGAATTCCGGCGACAGCGGAAACTCGGGGAATTCCGGCTCGGGCAACTCGGGGAACTCGGGCAACTCGGGATCGGCCGCCAGCACGACGACCACCACGAAGGCCAGCAGCTCGGGCTCCCTCCAGTGCCTGACCGAGAAGGGCAACAACCCGCTCGCCGCCACGGCCGACATCTTCAGCGCCGGCACCGTGCTGAGCGTGTTCTCCGAGGCCGAGGAGACCGCCGTCGCCCGCGTTCTCGGCATCAAGCTCTCGGCGTCGTCGGCCAAGATCGCCGGCCAGGCCTCGACCTGCATCTCGGTGACCCGCAAGGGGCAGACCGGGAAGTACTGCGTGACCAAGCAGGGCCTCCTGTCCTACTCGGGATCGGGCAAGAACTACTTCGAGATGGTGAAGTACTCCGCTCACCCGTCCTCGAGCCTCTTCGCCCTGCCGGCCGGCGCCACCACGATCACCATCCCGACCATCCCCGGTGGCAGCTCGATCACCATCCCCGACACGCCCTAGTCCGCGTCGACCACCCTCCGAGCGCGGCGACGGATGCCTGACCGCTGGCGCGACAGCGACGTCCCGCGCGGCGTCCACTACGACGCGCGCTTCGACCGGCTCGAGGCCGCGGGTGTCGACGTGCACGGTGAGGCCGCGCTGGTCGATTCCTACGAACCCTCGTCCGTGCTCGATGCCGGTTGCGGCACCGGCCGTGTGGCGCTCGAGCTGGCGCGTCGAGGCCGCGCCGTGGTCGGCCTCGACGTCGACCCCCTCATGCTGGAGGCGGCCCGGGCCAAGGGGCCACACGTGCGCTGGGTCGAGGGGGACCTGACCGATCCCGGGCTCGACCTCGGCCGCACCTTCGACCTGGTCGTGATGGCGGGCAACGTCCTGATCTTCGTGGAGCCGGGCAGCGAGGGGCGGGTCCTGGCCAACGCCGCCCGCTGGCTCGAACCGGGCGGGCGGCTCGTCTCGGGCTACTCGCTCCAGCCTGGGGGATTCGGGCCGGCCGAGCACGACCGCCTGGCCGCAGCGGCCGGCTTCGCACTCGAAGACCGCTGGTCGACCTGGGACCGGCTTCCCTTGGCCCAGGCTGAGAATTACGCGGTTTCCGTGCATCGCAAGGACTCCTGAGAACCGGCCCTTTCGCGCAACGGAGCAACAACAATAAACCCGAGCATGCACTGAATGTGCGAGCAAGGCTTGTCTCGTTAGGCTTACGGCCATGGGAACAGAGGAACTTGATCCGATTGATCATCAGATCATCGAATTGCTGTCGCAAAACGCACGGCGCACCATGGCTGACATCGGCGAGCAAGTTTCGCTCTCCGCATCGGCGGTGACACGGCGTATCGAGCGGCTGGAACGCACGGGGGTGATCGCCGGCTACACCGTCGTCGTCGACCACCGCAAGGCCGGGCGACCCATCCAGGCCTTCACCGAGGTGCGCTTCGCCGGCACGGCCGATCTGAACGAGATTCAGGAAACGGCGATGCAACTATCTGAAGTGCAGGCGGTCTTCACCACCGCCGGCGACCCCGACGCGCTGGTCTGGCTCCAGGTTCCCGACGTGGAGCGCCTGGGGCAAGTCATTGAGCAGCTGCGCCGGCGCGGCCGGGTGACCGGCACCAAGACGCTGATCGTGCTCGACACCTGGTCGCGCCACCGGGCCCTCGAGACGAACGGGCTCGCGGTCCACTAGTGCGGGGACGGTCGCCCGCCGTCGCGCTGACGCTCGTCCTCACAGCGCTGGTGGCCGGCGCGTGCAGTGCCAGTCCCGCCCCTTCGGCCACCACCACCACAACGACGCACCGCCCCACCACGACGACCACGGCGGCCGGCAACGCGGCGGTCGGGACCTGGTCGCCGGCGGTCAAGGTGGCGCCCGGCACCGTCCTCACGGCCGTGTCGTGCCCGTCCCCCGGTTACTGCGTGATGGGCTCGTCCAAGGGGCTCACCTACCGACTCGCCTTCACCACGGTGACGGCGCTCGGTCCCGCCGTGCCCTCACCCGCGCCCTCGGGTGTCTCGTACCTCTCGTGCTCGTCGCCCTCGTTCTGCGCGGCCGCGCCGAGCCTGAACCAGGTGGCCCTCTACAACGGGACGAGCTGGGGGGCGCCGGCCACCATCCCGGCCGCCCAGGGCTTCACGGCCGTCGACTGCACCGGTCCCGGCTTCTGCATCACCATCGACGGCGAGGGGAACTCGTTCGCCCTGCGCGGCGGCAGCTGGAGTGGCAACCTCGGGGCCTGGGGGGCGGCCAACCAGATCTCCTGCGTCTCCCCCAGCTTCTGCGTGGCTGCCGAGGGTGGGCCGTCGGTCTGGGACGGCAGCCAGTGGACCCAGCCGGGCGACGCCGACAGCCAGGGGCAGCTCAATGCCGTCTCCTGCGCCACGACCACTTTCTGCGTGCTGGTCGACAGCAGCGGCGCCGTCCTGACCTGGAACGGGACCACCTTCTCGGCCCCCCAGTCGATCGCCAGCGAACCGGCGGTCACGGGGACCAACGCCTCGGGTCTCACGGGGGTGTCCTGCCCGACGACCACCTTCTGCCGCGCCGTCGACTCCGTGGGACGCGTCTTCGGCTGGAACGGGTCGGCCTGGAGCCCGGCCGCCACGATCGACAACGGCCACGGGCTGACCGCCATCTCGTGCCCGACCACGACCTACTGCGTCGCCGTGGACCGGGCCGGCAACGCCTTCATCTCGAGCTGAACCTCACCAGGCGCTGAGCTCGGGCGCGTCGCCCCGCCCGATGATCCAGGCCAGCAACTGGGCCGGGTCCGTCCGTGCAGGCAACCGGGGCAGCTCGCGAGCCAGCCACACCTCCACCAGCGCCGCCGGCAGCTCCACGTCGGCCCAGCCGAGGTCGCCATGGTGCACGGCCACCTCCCGCCAGCGCGAGAAGACGCACTCGCGCGAGTCCTCGACCACGCCGCGCGACGTGCGCGAGGGCGCGTCCCAGGCCGCGTCGGGCAGCTCGGCCATCACCCGCGCCACGGCGTCGGCGCTGCGGACCACGTCGGCCACCAGCTCGGCCGCCGGTCGGGCCGCCCCGGCCTCGATGTCGGCGGCGCGCTGTGCGACGCCGCCGGGGTACTGATCGCGCAGCTCGCCCCGGGCCGCGCCCTCGAGCCGCCACACCACGCTGTCACCGTTGCGGGCGATGTGGGTGAGCACGTGGCCGACGGTCCAGCCCGGCAGCCGGCTGGGCCGGCGGGCGGCGCCGTCGGTCAACCCGTCCAGATCGTCGACCAGGGCCTGCTGCGCGGCGAGGCAGCCGGCGACCCAGTCGGCCGGGGCGCTCTTCGCCGCGGCCGGGCTCACGGGGCGGGGTTCACGGGGCGGGCAGCGCCGACTGGCCGTCGAGCATGTCGGCCATGACGGTCCGGATGAACTCGTCCGCCTCCTCGGTCATGCCGCCGGCCACGCCGCCGTAGATGGCGCCCGACTTGGGGGCGTCCCCGGCGTGTGCCTTGGCGTAGGCGACGGCGTCGGCCAGGTCGGCGACGAACTCGGGCACCACCTGGGCCTGCGTCTGGGGCCGGGTGACCGCCATGTGCAGGGCGTTCGGGTACTGCTGCCCGTTGAAGCGCCAGCCCCTCGTCCGCATGAAGTCGTTCACGTGGTAGATGTCGAAGTCGTCGGAGGTGAAGGAGAAGAGGAAGGTCGGCTTGCCCACCAGGCGCAGCTCGGGGTGGGCCGTCACCGCCTCCTGCATGGCGAAGGAGGTCTCGAAGATCTGCCGGGCGTAGTCGAGGTAGCCGGCGTGCCCGATCTGGACCATGGCGGCCCAGGTGGCGGCGATGAGGCCGCCTGAGCGCGAGCCCTCCATGCCGGGCGAGGTGTACTTCCCCCCGCTCCAGTCGGTCAGGTAGAAGTACTGCGCGTTGCGCAGCTCCTTGGAGCGGAAGGTGAGGACGGACGATCCCTTGAAGGCGTACCCGTACTTGTGGGTGTCGGCCGAGATCGACGTCACGCCGGGCACCGCGTAGTCGAAGGCCTCGATGTCGTAGCCGAGCTCGCGGCCGAAGGGCAGGATGAACCCGCCGAGGCAGCCGTCGACGTGCAAGCCGACCCCGCGTTCGAGGGCGAGGTCCGAGAGCTCGGTGATGGGATCGACGGTGCCGTAGCCGTAGTTGCAGGCCGAGCCGATCAGCGCCACCGTCTGGTCGTCGATGTGCTCGCGCACCCAGCCGACGTCGACCTGGGTGGTGCGCGGATCGACGGGCGCCCGGCGGAGCTCCACCCCGAAGAGGTGGCAGGCCTTGTCGAAGGCGGGGTGCGCCGTCTCGGGCTTGATCAGGTTGGGCCGGGTGACACCGCGGCTCTGCGCCGCGTGCTCGCGGTAGGCCAGGACGGCGTGCAGGATGCTCCCGGTGCCGCCGGTGGTGACGAGTCCGCCCGGGTCGTCGCCGGCGGCGGTGGCGGCGTCGCCCGACTGGAGTCCCAGCGTCATGGCGATGATCTCCGCCTCGAACTTGGTGGCACTCGGGCACATGTCGCGCTGGAGGACGTTCACGTGGGCGAAGAGTCCGAAGGCCTCGTTCATGAAGTGGTAATGCTCGTGGTCGCCGCAGTACATGGTCCCGGAGCACTTCCCCGTCTCCCAGAAGGCGTCCTCCTCGGTGGCCATGGTGTGCAGCTGCCCGAGCACCTCGGCCCGCGACATGCCGCGTTCGGGCAACGTGCGGTTGACCGCGAAGCGGTCGGCATAGGGATACTCACTCATCGTCGGGCCTCCTTGGGGCGGTGGCGGACGGCGGCCGCCCCCGGCGCCCCCGCAGTCGGACCGACACTAGACAATTCAATTGGGTCCATCGGCGGTTCAATTGGTCCGTCGGCAGCCTGGCCTCTCGGGTCCATGGGCCGGGAGGGCCCGGTGGGCGAAGATGGCCCGGATGGGCCGACCGCCGCTCTTCTCGTCGCTAAGGGGCTACCAGCGCTCGTGGGCCGGGCCCGACCTGGTGGCCGGGTTGACCCTGCTGGTCATCGCCATACCCGAGCAGCTGGCCACATCCCGGCTGGCCGGAATGCCACCGATCACCGGCTTCTACGCGTTCGTGGCGGGCACCGTCGTGTTCGCGCTGCTCGGCTCCAACCCGCAGATGTCGGTCGGTGCCGACTCGACCATCGCTCCGCTCTTCGCCGCCGGTGTGGCCCACCTGGCTCTGAGCGGCAGCGCCCAGTACGCCCAGAAGGTGGCCATCCTCGCCGTGATGGTGGGCATCCTCGTCGTGCTGGTCAGTGTGTTGCGGTTGGGCTGGGTGGCCGAGTTCCTCTCCGCTCCCATCATCACCGGCTTCCTCTGCGGGGTCGCCGTCATCATCGTCGCCCACCAGCTCCCGGACTTCTTCGGACTCCCGCCCACCGGCGGCACCGACCAGCACCGGGTGGCCTACGTGGTCACCCATCTGGATCAGGCCAACGGCTGGGCCCTGGCCATCGGCCTCGGCGTGCTGGCTCTGCTCCTGGTGAGCGAGCGCATCGACCGACGCATCCCCGCTGCGCTCATCGGCATGGTCCTCTCCACTGCGCTGGTGGCCGCCCTCGACCTCGAAGCCCATGGCGTCCCGGTACTCGGGACGGTGAAGGCCGGCGCGCCGCACGTCGGCCTCTCCGGCGTGTCGTGGTCGACGGTGCAGAGCCTGGTCCCGCTGGCGTCCGTGGTGGCGCTGGTGGTGGTGACCCAGACGGCGGCCACCACCCGGGCCTTTGCGGACAGGGGCGCCTACGAGATCGATCCCGGTCGCGACTTCCTCGCCGTCGGGGGTGGGAGCGTGCTGGCCGGTCTGTCCGGGTCGTTCCCGGTCAACGCCAGCCCGCCGCGCACCGGGGCGGTGGCCACGGCCGGTGGCCGGACCCAGGCCGGCCCGCTAGGTGCCGCCGTGGTGCTCGTCCTGCTCATCCCCTTCGCCGGGATCCTCAAGGACGTCCCGCTGGCCACGCTGGCCGCCATCCTCATCTTCGTGGCCGGGAAGATCTTCCACCTGCACGACCTGTCGGCCGTCGCCCGCTTCGATCTGCTCGAGTTCGCGCTGGCCCTGATCACGCTGCTCACCGTGGCGCTGGTCGGCGTGGAGCAAGGGATCGTTGTGGCCGTGGTGCTGGCCATGCTCGACCGTATCCGCAAGAGTGCCCAGTCCCAGCTGACCGTGCTCGGCCGGGTGGCGGGGACCACCAGCTGGACGCCCCTGGCCGCCGACCCCGACGCGGCCCAGCAGACCGGTGTCCTGGCCGTGCTGTTCGCCACCCCGCTCTGGTACGCCAACGCAACCCACTTCCGCGAGCAGGTGGCGGACGCCGTGACCCGGGCGCCCGGCACCACGAGGATCGTCGTGCTCGACGCAATCGCCATGGCCGACGTGGACTTCACCGGGGCGCGGGCGCTGGGGCGGGTCCTCGACTCCTTCGGCCGCGACCACATGTCGTTCGGCGTGGCCCGGGCGGGCGACCACCTGCGCGAGACGCTGCGGCGCAGCGGCCTGCTGGACCGCATCGGCGAGGAGCATTTCTTCTCCACGGTGAACGAGGCGGTCACCACCCTGGCCGGTGGCCCGGAGGCGCCGCACGACTGACAAGACCCGGCCGCGTCGATCAGGCAGACGGACGATCCGGGCCACCGACCGCGGCGCTCCCGTCAGGGACCGGGGTCGGCAGGGTCTGCCGTGGACTCGGTGCTGCCCGCGCTCTCGCCCTTGGCCGCGGCGCGGCGCATCTGGCGCAACCCGACGATCGGGTAGACCAGCACGGAGAGCATGCCGGCGGCGACGAGGGCCGCCGCGTTCTGCGGCTTCATCCGGTGCTCGTCGACGCCGAGCGTGGTGATGACCACGATGAGGGGAAGGCCGGTGGCCGACATGACGACCAGGCCGGCCAGCTCGCCCTTGGCGATGACGCCGCGGAAGAAGGCCCAGGTCGGCAGGCCCCGGGTGAGCAGGAAGAGCAAGGCGAACACCGGGACGAGCAGCAGCACCTTTGGCTTGTGGATCAGCGCGTGCAGGTCGAACGTGATGCCGCTCTCGATGAAGAAGATGGGGATGAGGAACCCGAACCCGATGGCCTCGAGCTTGCTCGTGATCCGTTCCCGGTCCTCCCCCTCGATGAAGAGGCGGACCACCACCCCAGCGGCAAAGGCACCGAGCAGGACGTCGAGACTGAGCTTGAGGGCGAGGTAGACGAGCAGGATCACCAGCACCACCGAAATGCGGATCGGGAGCTGGGCCGTCGAATCGATGTGCTTGCGGAGCAGGGCGACCCAGCGCGGCGGGTGCACCCGCAGGGCCAGCACGGCGGCGGAGGCGGCGATGGCGACGAAGAGAAAGAGGAGGAGGAAGGTCACCCTGGGATCGCGGTTGGTCAAGAGGACGGCGACGGCCACGATCGGGCCGAATTCGCCGGTCGCCCCGACGGCGAGGATCACGGGGCCGAGTGAGGTCTTCAGGACGCCGTTGTCGCGCAGGATGGGCAGTAGGGTCCCGAGCGCCGTCGTGGTGAGACACATGCCGACGACCACCGAATCGAGCACCAGGTGGGTGGAGGCAAGGATGGCCCCGACGCCCAGGGCGAGCAGGAGCGAAACCACCCAGGCACTCCCTGCCCGGCCGAGGTGGCCGTGGCGCATGGTCGCCAGGTCGAGCTCGGTCCCGGCCAGGAACATCAGATAGGTCAGGCCGAAGTCGGAGAACGCAGTCACCAAGGACGTCGGGTGGGCCAGCGCCAACACGGACGGGCCGATGATGATCCCCAGCCCGATCTGGATCACGACTTCGGGGACCGGAACGAAACGCCTGAGTGCCTCGGCGATGAGCGGAGCCAGGACGGCGGCCAGGCCGATCAGGACCAGTGTGGGGATGGCCGCCTCGACACTCATGCTGCGCGCCCTCGCCTTCCTCCCGTCCCCACCGCGAGACCTCCCGGGCGCACACGCTAGATGCCGGTGCCCGAGCCTGTCTGTGACCGAACCCGCATCGGGGTCTGCTGCCCGGGCCATGCTCGGTTGACGGTTCTGCGGGCGGCGGGCCAGCATGACCCAGCCGAGACGAGCCGGGGGTGGAAGGTGCACACAGGGCAATGGGTGGCAATGGGGTGGAGGCGCGCGTGAGCACCTCGTTCCAGAACCCGTCATGGATGCCGTTCTCCGTCGGGGAGGCGGCACGAGCCGGAGACGCCACGGCGGAGGATCTCGTCTCTGGAAGAGCGATGTCGCACCTCTTCGACGCTCTGCGCCGGTCGGCCGAGGTGGTGGTCGCCGACGGCAGGCCCGCCAACACCGTGGACGTGGCCTCGGGCTTCCGCCATCTGCTCGTCCTCCTCGGGCTCGGCCTCGACGCCGGACTGCGGGCCGACCCCGACTCGGTCGTCGCCCTCAAGGTGTCGGGCGTGGACAACACGTACAAGTGGGGCATGGACTGCCCCGACTGCATCTACGCCGGCGCCTCCCTGCGACCGGGCGAGTCCTACCGGATGCGGGGCAACCGGGGGACGGCGCGCTACGTCGGCCTGCAGTCCATGGCTGGCATGGCCTCCTCGGCCAACGTGCTGCTCGACGAGCTCGATCTCGGCCCGGGCGGTGAGGTGGACCTCGTCCTCTCGCCCCAGGAGCACGAGGGGAACTGGCTCCCGCTGGCCGAGGACGCGTCGAACCTGGTGATCCGCCACTTCTTCTACGACTGGGACAACGAGGTCGCGTCCTCTCTCTCGATCGAGCGCATCGGCCCGGCGGCGGACCGATCGTCCCGGCCGGCCGAGGACCCACGCGCCGTCGTGGCCCGCCAGATCGTGGCCCTCGGCGATTTCATCGTGGGCAACCTCGAATTCTTCCTGCAGTTCTCCCAGCCAGAGACCCCGAACTCCTTCCTGCCCCCGCTCGACGGCACCGCCATGGGGGCGGCGGCCGAGAACCGTCCCGTCATCGGGTCCTGGCAGCTGGCCCCGGGCGAAGCCCTGCTGCTCGAGGTGCCCCCGCCCGACGGCCTCTACTGGAGCTACTCGCTCGGCAACCCGTGGTGGGAGACCATCGACTACGCCGCACACCAGAGCAGCCTCAACGGGTTCCAGGCCGACGTGGACGAGGACGGGATCGTGCGCGCCGTCGTGGCCCACGAGGACCCCGGCGTGGCCAACTGGCTCGACACGGCCGGTCACAGCGCCGGACCGATGATCCTGCGCTGTGTGCGCTCCGCCACGGCCCCCGTGCCCACGACCCGCGTCCTCCCAGTGTCCGACGTCGTGGACGCGCTGCCGGCGCAGACGCGCCGGGTCGGACCGGAGGAACGCCAGTCCGTCCTGGCGGCGCGGCGCCTGGCGGTGAGCAAGCGGTTCACCCGATGACGCTCGGGCCCGACGAGCTCGAGGACGAGGCCCGCCGCCAGAGCGGGCTCGACGACTTCGGCGACGGCGGGCATCGCGACGGCCTCGAACGGCTCATCGCCTCCATGAACGAGGAGGCCGACCTGACCGAGGTGGGCGAACTCGTCCAGCAGGCCCGGCTGGTCATGCTGCTCTCGTCGCGCCTGCGCGTGGAGCAGACCTACCGGGAGCACCCCGAGATCGCCCGGCAGGACGTGGAGGGGCCGGTCTTCGTCATCGGGCTCCCCCGCACCGGGACCACCGCGCTGAGCCAGCTGGTGGCCGCCGATCCCCAGTTCCGTTCGCTGCGGCTCTGGGAGTCAAGCTCGCCCTGCCCGCCACCCGAGGGGGCGACACAGCACAGCGATCCCCGCATTGCGGAGACCGAGGCCGGCCTGGCCATGATGCACGAGATGTATCCGCTCATGGCGAGCATGCACCACGAGGAAGCGACGACGCCGACGGAGTGCCAGGACCTGATGGGCATGACGTTCCGTACCGTCCACTTCGACGGCATGGCCCGGGTTCCGGGCTACATGGCGTGGGTCACCGAGTGCGACATGCGGGTCACCTACGAGTACCACCAGCGGGTGCTGCGCCTCCTGCAGTGGCACTGCCCACCCCGGCTCTGGCACCTCAAGACCCCGGTGCACATGTTCGCCCTCGACGCGCTGATCGAGACCTACCCCGATGCCAAGTTCCTCTGGAGCCACCGGGACCCCGCGGCCGTGCTGGGCTCGGTCTGCAGCATCATCCACTACATCCGGGGCTGGAGCAGTGACCGCGACGACGCGGTGGAGCTCGGGACCGAGCAGCTGGATCGCTGGGTCCAGGGCGTGTCACGGGCCATGGACTTCCGGGACCGCGTGGGAGACGACCGCTTCGCCGACGTGGCGTTCGCCGACCTGCAGAGCGACCCCATTCGCGCGCTGACCGGCGCCTACGAACAGATCGGTCTCGTCTTCTCCGACACCTCGGAGGAGGCGGTGCGCCGCTGGGCCGGCGGACACGAGCCCGGTGCGCACGGGCGCCACACCTACGAGCTTTCCGACTTCGGCCTCGACGCCGACCAGGTCCGGGAGCGCTTCGCGCCCTACCTCGCGACCTACGACGCCGGCGCCTGAGGATCTGACCAGACACAGCGAGGAGGCTGACCCGCATGGATTTAGGACTGGCTGACGCGACCGCGGTCGTGACCGGTGGCAGCAAGGGAATGGGCCGGGCCGTGGCCGGGGTGCTGGCGGCGGACGGCGCCCGGGTCGCCGTCATGGCCCGAGGCCGCCAGGCCCTCGACGAGACGGTGGAGGCCCTGCTGGCCGCCGGGGCACCAGAGGCCTTCGGCGTCTCGGTGGACATGACCGACGCGCACTCGATCGAGGACGGCTTCGCCGAGGTGAGCCGCCGCTGGCCCGCGCTCAACATCCTGGTCCACACCATCGGCCCCGGCGCCGGACGCTTCGAGCAGCTGGACGACGCCGGATGGGAGGAGGCGTTCGCCCTCGGCACCATGTCGTGCGTGCGCAGCGTCCGGGCGGCCCTGCCCGCCATCCGGGCCGCCGAATGGGGGCGGATATGCATCTTCTCGGCCCATTCGGTGCAGCGCCAGAGCCCGCTGATCGTGGCCTACACGGCGGCCAAGGCAGCCGTCTCGAGCGTCTCGAAGAACCTGGCCAAGTCGTTGGCCCCCGAGGGCATCCTGGTCAACACGATCTGCCCCGGCACCATCGTCACCGCGAGCTTCACCGAGAACCTGCGGGAGATCTTCGCCGCCGAGGACAAGGACCCGACCGATCCCCACGACGTCATGCACTGGATCGACGAGCACTTCCACCAGCCGGCCGACCTGGGCCGGGCCGGCCTCCCCGACGAGGTGGCCACCATCACGGCGTACCTGGTGTCGCGGCGCAACGGCTACGTGACCGGCGCCTCCATCAACGTGGACGGTGGATCCGACTTCGTCTGAGCAAGCCAGCTGCCCGAACCGCAATGCCCCTCCCGGGAGGGGGGCATCTGCCATGCTCTGGCCGGTGGCCGAGCCGGAAGACACGAACATCCCGGGCATCGACCGCCTGCTGGCGTTGACCGACGGCGTCGTCGCCATTGCGCTGACCCTCCTCGTCCTCCAGCTCCAGGTTCCGGCGAGCGCAATGGTCGCAAATACCCACTCGGCGCAGGACTTGTGGCACGCCCTCGACATCGACGGCTCGGAACTGACGAGCTACCTGGTGTCGTTCGTCATCATTTCGCAGTTCTGGCTCGTCCATCACCGGGCGATGCGGAACATGCGGGGCCACAGCGAGGGTCTGGCCTGGCGCAACTTCGGCTTCCTGCTGGCTCTGACCCTCATGCCGTTCACGTCGGACCTGATCGGGCGCTACGGCAGCAACCCGGTGGCCATCACTCTGTTCGCGCTGAACCTGGCCCTGATCAGCCTGGCCAGCCAGTGGATCGTCCTCTACGCGGCGCGCCACCGCCTCGTGGAGGACAAGCACCGGTCGCCGCACGAGGAGCGCGCTGCCCGCATCCGCGTGGCCCTGGTGCTCTGCATCATCGCGCTCTCCATCATCTTGGCCTGGACCGCGGCGTCTGACGCCAAGTACGTCTGGCTGCTGTTCCTGATCACGACGCCCGTTGCGGCGCGCCTGACCCAGCTGGTCGAAGGCA
>CAWIYY010000021.1:0-101312 GCA_963840435.1 uncultured Acidimicrobiaceae bacterium
GGCCGAATCGGACTCACTGCTAATGAGTTGACCTGGGTAACCGGGTCCGAGGGTTCAAATCCCTCCCTCTCCGCTCGGAGGCCGGCCCGCTGGGCCCGGACCCTCCGGATTGATCTGGCCCGTGCCGGCGCGGGCCTGCCGGGCCCCGCGGCAGCGCGGGGACGGCCTGGTACGAGGAGTGTGTCGTAGACGTGGGTCGCTACTGGCTCCAGACCCTTGGGTGTCCCAAGAACCAGGTGGACTCCGACAAGTTGGAGGGTCACCTGGCGGCACGCGGCTACCGGCCGGCAGCGGGTCCCGACTCGGCCGACCTCGTCGTCGTCAACACGTGTGCCTTCATCGAGGCGGCACGCCAGGAGTCCATCGACGCCGTGCTCGAGCTGGCCGACCTGAGGGCTGAGGGCTCGCGGCTGGTGGTGACCGGCTGCATGGCCGAGCGCTACGGCGACGAGCTGATCGCTGCGCTGCCCGAGGTGGACCTCGTCGCCGGCTTCGGCCAGGAGCTCATCGCACCGCCCCACCCGTCACCCGTCCCGGTCGCGCTCGGCGCCACCCGGGCACCGGCGAATGCGCCGGCTCCCACCGGCGGCTTCGACCTGCTGGAGCTACCCCGCCCAGCCACCCGCGCCCCGTGGGCCTACGTCAAGGTCGCCGAGGGCTGTGACCGGATCTGCGGCTTCTGCGCCATCCCGTCGTTCCGGGGCAAGCAGCGCTCCCGCTCCGCCCGCGAGATCCTGGCCGAGGTCGACGCCCTGGCCGCGGGCCAGCACGCCGGTGCGCCGCCCCTGCGCGAGGTCGTCCTGGTTGCCCAGGACCTCGCCTCCTACGGTCGTGATCGCACCGGACTCGGCCGTCGCACCCGCACCGCCTCCGGACCCTCACCGATCGCCGCCCTCACCCACGAGGTGGCGGCCCGGGTCGAAAGGACGCGCCTCCTCTACCTCTATCCCTCCGGCCTGACCGACGAGCTCATCGAGGCCGTCCTGGCCACGGGCGTGCCCTACTTCGACCTGTCCCTCCAACACGTCTCACGCCCGCTCCTGGCCAACATGCGCCGCTGGGGCGACGGCGAGCGTTTCCTGCGTCGCATCGCCGACATCCGCCGCGCCGCGCCCGACGCCACCTTCCGTTCCTCCTTCATCCTCGGCTACCCGGGCGAGACCGAGCGCGACCACGACCTGCTCCTCCAGTTCCTCGAGGCGGCCCAGCTCGACTGGGCCGGCTTCTTCACCTTCTCCAACGAGGACGGCACCCACGCCGCCGGGCTGGCCGATCAGGTGCCACCCGAGCTGGCCCTCGAGCGGTTGCGCGAGTGCACCGAATTGCAGGACACCATCACCGCCGCCGGGCGCGACGGCCTGGTCGGCCAGGTGCGTCAGGTCCTGGTCGACGCCCCGGGGGAGGGGCGCACCGTCCACGAGGCGCCCGAGATCGATGGCATCGTGCACCTTCCCCCAGAGCTCGCGGTGGGATCCTTGCTCGACATGACCGTCACCGCGGCCGAGGGCCCCGACCTCTGGGCCGAACCGGCCGGCGACCGTGCCCTCGTCCTGGCGGCCTCGGCCGTGCCGGAGGGTGCTGCTCCGTGAGCGAGACCACCCGGGACACCCCGGGCCACCAATTCACCTTCGGCCCGAGCGCCCTGGCCACCCCGGCCAACGCGGTCACCGTGATCCGCCTGCTCGCCGCGCCGGTCTACGTCCTCATGCTTGTCACCTGGGGCGCCTCGTGGGTCAACGTCGTCGTCGGCTTCCTCCTGGCCGCCAGTGACGGGCTTGACGGCTACATGGCGCGCCGGCAGGGCACCACGCGTTCAGGCGCCTTCCTCGACCCCCTGGCCGACAAGGCCGTGGTGCTCGGCGCGCTCATCACGCTGTCCGCCCAGGGGCACCTCCCCGCCCTCCCGGTGGCGCTCATCACCGCGCGCGAGGTGGGGATGCAGCTCTACCGCACCTGGGTGGGCCGGCGCGGCGTCTCCATACCGGCCCGCTCGACAGCCAAGCTCAAGACGCTGGTGCAGGACATCGCCGTCGGCACCTGCATCATCCCGCCGCTGGCCCACCAGCACACGCTCCAGGTCGCCGTCATCTGGTTCGCTTGCGCGCTCACCCTCTACACCGGAGCGGAATACCTGCTCGATGGGCGCCGGGCGCTGCACCGACCCACCGCCCCCTAAGGTCGACGGCCGTGAGGATCGAGATCGTCGCCGTGGGCACCGAGCTCCTGCTCGGCCAGATCGCCGACACCAACTCCGCCTGGCTGGGCGACCAGCTGGCCGCCAACGGTGTGACGTCGCACTTCCACCAGGCGGTGGGCGACAACCACACCCGCATGACGCTGGCCCTGCGCACCGCACTGGCCCGCAGCGACGGGGTCATCATGTGCGGCGGGCTCGGCCCGACCCAGGACGACATCACCCGCGAGGCCATCGCCGACGTCATGAATGTGGAGCTGGTGCGCGACCCGGCCATCGTCGCCTTCATTGCCGACTTCTTCCGGGCCCGCGGTCGTGAGATGACGGCTAACAACGAGCGCCAGGCCGACGTCCCCGTCGGGGCCACCCTCATCCCGCAGACCATGGGCACCGCTCCCGGGCTCATCTGCCCCGTCGGCAACAAGGTCGTCTACGCCGTCCCGGGCGTGCCCTACGAGATGGCCGACATGTTCGAGCGCGCCATCCTGCCCGACCTGCGCGCCCGCATGGCTGAGGCGGGAGAGGAGAGCGTCATCGCCTCCCGGGTGCTGCGCACATGGGGCGCCAGCGAGTCCGGCTTGGCCGAGTCGCTCCAGGGGCGCATTGACGCGCTGGACGAGGGGAGCGACGTCACCTTGGCCTTCCTCGCCTCGGGTATCGAGGGGATCAAGGTGCGCATCACGGCGCGGGCCCGCACCCTCGGTGATGTCGGTGCCCTGCTCGACAAGGAAGAGGTCGAGGTGCGCCAGGCCATCGGCACCGCCCTGGGCGACATCGTTTTCGGGGTGGACGACGAATCGATGGAGGTCGCGGTGGCCAACCGGCTGGTCGCCCGGGGGCTGACCTTCGGCGTGGCCGAGTCGCTCACGGGCGGGCTCATCGCCTCCCGGCTCGTCAATGTCCCCGGCGCCTCGGCCTGGTTCCGCGGCGGGGTCGTCGCCTACAACGAGCAGGTGAAGTTCGACGTCCTCGGCGTTCCCGAGGGACCCGTCGTCACCGAGGCGGCGGCGGCCGCCATGGCCGAGGGGGCCCGCCGGGTCACCCGGTCCGACGTCGGTTTGGGCATCACCGGCGTGGCCGGGCCTGATGAGCAGGAGGGTGTCGCCCCCGGGACGATCTTCGTCGGCCTGTGCCTCCCCGGTCAGCCCGCGCAGACCCGGGAGCTCCGGGTTCCCGGTGATCGCGAGCGGGTGCGCCAGTACGGGAGCATTTCTGCCCTCGACCTGGTCCGACGCGCTCTCGACACCCTGCCTGGCTGACCACCCGGGCGGACCACCCGCGCTCACAGGAGGCCCACAGCCGGGTCACACTGGGGGGCCACGGGAGCGTGTGAGCCTGTGAGGCAGGGAGGTATGTGCTGTGAAGACTGACAGCGGACCCAGGGTCCTGGTGGTTGACGACGAACCCTCAATCGTCGATGCCGTGGCCACGTCCTTGCGCTACGAGGGGTTCACCGTCGACGAGGCCATGACGGGGCGCAAGGCACTTGCCCAGGCCCAGGAGGACCCGCCCGACCTCGTCATCCTCGATGTCATGCTCCCCGACCTCGACGGACTCGAGGTCACCCGCCGCCTGCGGGCCGATGGCGTACGCGTCCCCGTCCTCTTCCTGACCGCGCGCGACACGCTGCAGGACAAGTTGGCCGGCCTCACCGTGGGCGGTGACGACTACGTCACCAAGCCGTTCGCGCTGGCCGAGGTCATCGCCCGGGTGCATGCCATCCTGCGTCGGACGGGGTACGAGCCCGAGGACGACGGCATCCTGCGCTTCTCGGACGTCGAGCTCGATGAGAGTGCGCACGAGGTGCGACGCAGCGGGCACATCATCAACTTGACCGCCACGGAGTTCAACCTTTTGCGCTATTTCATGCTCAACCCGCGCCACGTGCTCTCGAAGTCGCAGATCCTCGACCACGTCTGGCACTACGACTTCGGCGGCGATGGCAACGTCGTCGAAACCTACGTGAGCTACCTGCGCAAGAAGCTCGAGAAGTTCGGGCCTCCCCTCATCCACACCATCCGTCTCGTTGGCTACACCCTGCGCGAGGCCGAGTCGGCCGCCGGGAGCGGAGCGGCCAGCGGAGCAGCCTGAGTGTCGCTACGGCTTCGGCTCCTCGTCGCGGTCGGGCTCATCTCCATCGCGGCGCTCGTCGTGGCGGACTTCGCCACGTACTCGGCCCTGCGCTCCTCGCTCTACCAGCAGGTCGACCAGCAACTGACCGCCCAGGGGTTTCACTATCACGGCAATCCCTTCACCGGGCAGATCACCCTGACCTGTCTGGCCCCGCCGGGTATTGCTGGCGACGGTGGGGCCGGCAACTCCGGGAACTCCGGCCAGCCCGTCGCCAGACCGGGCTTCCCGAACGCCATCGGCATCTCCTACGAGTCGGTCGTGGACCAGCACAGCCATGTCGTCGGCGGGCTCGAGTGCCCGGCCTACGTCAATGGCCACCCCTACCGGCCGCAACTGCCCCCGCACATCACCGGCTTCACGATGCAACCGAACGGGACACAGGCGGTCTACTTCACCACCTCGTCCATCGCGCCCGGTGGTCCGGCCTTCCGTGTCCTTGCCACCAAAGCCCAGGACAACGCCGTCCTCATCCAGGCCCAGCCTCTGACCGAGCAGACCAGCACCTTGCACACCCTCTTCCTGACCGAGTTCGCCGTCACGGCGGGCGCGCTCGTGCTGGCCCTCGCCGGCGGTTGGTGGCTCGTCCGTCTCGGGCTGCGCCCGCTCGAGGACGTCGAGGCCACCGCGGAGTCGATCGCCGCCGGGAATCTGGATCAGCGCGTACCGGGCGCCGATCAGCCAACTGAGGTGGGCCGTCTCGCCCGCGCGCTCAACGTCATGCTCGAGCGCATTCAGGCGGCGTTCTCGGCTCGCCTCGCGTCGGAGCAACGGCTCCAGGAGTCACAGGACCATCTGCGCCAGTTCGTGGCCGACGCCTCACACGAGCTGCGCACGCCGATCGCCGCCGTCTCCGCCTACGCCGAGTTGTTCGAGCGCGGCGCGGCGACCAACGCCGAGGACTTGCCCCGCATCATGACCGGTATCCGCACCGAGACGGCACGCATGGATCGGTTGGTGAGCGACCTCCTCACCCTGGCCCGGCTCGATGAGGGTGCCCCCATGCAGCGCACACCCGTCGAGCTCGTGGCCCTGACCTCCGAGGCCGTCCGCACGGCGACCGCAGTCGGGCCCCAGTGGCCCGTGGAGTTCTGGGCGGCGAACCCGATCGAGATCACGGGTGACAAGGACCGCCTGCGCCAGGTGATCGACAACCTGTTGGCCAATGTGCGCGCCCACACGCCACCGGGGACGGCGGCGACGGTGCGCGTCGACCAGGTGGGCGAGGACGCACGCATCGAGGTGCGCGACAGCGGCCCGGGCATGCCGGCCGACGAGGCGCGGCGTGTCTTCGAGCGTTTCTACCGCTCCGACCCGGCCCGAGCCCGGAGGAGCGGGGGGAGTGGACTCGGCCTCTCCATCGTGTCCGCCATCGTCACCGCACACGGCGGCACGGTGTCTGCAAACTCTGCACCTGGTCAGGGCATGACCGTGACCGTGCTCATCCCCACCACCGCCACATCGGAGCCCGACACCGACACCGACACCGACGCCGACGCCGACGCCGATGCCGACCGCGATGCCGACGCCGCACCGACCCACTCCGAGACCCCCACCCCCGCACTCACGCTCACCCCCACCGCCACCCCCACGCCGGCCCCAGTGAAGACCGCACCGACCGACGCATCCCCGACCGCGCCAGCCCCGGCCGTCACACCCCCCGGCGCCTCCGACGCCGATACCGCCCGGGTTCCCGACGCCCCGACGCCGGCGGCAACGGACAGCTGACACCGGGGCACGCCCGCCCCTCGATTCACATCCCATCCACAGCTGAGCTTCACGCTGACCGGAGCCGCCGCCCCCACCATGCAGGGCATGACAGCCCTGGCCCCCGACGAGGTGGACATGGATCCCCGGCACACCCCCGTCGACGTCGAGATCGTCGTCCCCGTCTACAACGAAGCACCCCAACTGGCCGAGCGCATCATCGCGCTGCGCGCCTTCCTCGATGAATCCTTCCCGTTCCGCGCCGTCGTCACCATCGTCGACAACGCCAGCACCGACAACACCTATGCGGTGGCCACCGCCCTGACCGACTCCCTATCGGGTGTGGCGGCCTTGCATCTTGACCGCAAGGGCCGGGGCTTCGCCCTCCGTGAGGCCTGGTCGACGAGCAGCGCCCCGGTCGTTGCCTACATGGACGTGGACCTCTCGACCTCGCTCGATGCGCTCCTGCCGCTCGTCGCACCGTTGCTCTCCGGCCATCGCGACGTGACCATCGGATCGCGTCTGGCCCGCGGCGCCCGCGTCGTGCGCGGTCCCAAGCGTGAGCTCATCTCGCGCACCTACAACTTCATCCTCCGCATGACGTTGCGCGGCCGCTTCAGCGACGCCCAGTGCGGCTTCAAGGCGCTACGGCGAGATGCGGTCGAGCGCATCTTGCCTCTGGTCGAGGACAACCAATGGTTCTTCGACACCGAGCTGCTCGTCATCGCCGAGCGGCTCGGCCTGCGTATCGGTGAGGTTCCGGTCGACTGGGTCGATGATCCCGATTCGCGCGTCGACATCGTGTCGACTGCGACCGACGACCTGCGCGGCATCTGGCGCATGCTCGTGCGTCGCCCCAAGGGACTGCCGCGCGCCGGGGTGCGTGAGGTTACATCCGATCAGTTGCTGCGTTTCGCCGGAGTCGGCGTGGTGAGCACGCTCGGCTACTTGTTCCTCTTCGTGGCCTGGCGCCCCGTCCTTGGCGTGTTCGGGGCCAACGCCGTGGCCATGGCCCTGGCCACCCTGTTCAACACGGCCGTGCACAAGGAGCTGGCCCGCGGCGCCGACGGGCAGGCTCGTCACGCCCGCATGGCCCTCGTCACCGTGCTGCTCTTCATGGTCAGTCTGGCCTTCACCTCTCTCGGCCTTCTCGTCGCCGAGTGGGTCGCACCCTCACTCCTGCTGGCCGAGGTGCTGGCCCTGACGCTGGCCAACATGGTCGCCGCCGTCTTCCGGTTCTCGGTGCTACGGGCCTGGGTCTTCCGCCCCCGTACGCGTCCCGCCACCCACGCAATGGAGGTCTCCCCCTGATGGACCGCACCGCACGCCCCGACACCGTCGGGGTGCTCGATCTGCCTGCGCCGGCCACCCTGCCCGCCGACCCCGCACGCCCCGCCGGCCCTGCCTCCCCGGGCACGGGGTCGCCGACCGGTGACCCAGGCGGCACCGACCCCAGCGGCACCGACCCCAGCGGCACCGACCCCAACGGCACCGACCCCACCTCCGCTTCGACCAACGGCCGCCCGCCGGGATCGGCCTGGCCGCCCGGCCCCCGCCCCGGTCGCCTGCACCGGTTCTTCCGGGGCAAGGAGAGCGACGCATCATGGGTCCGGCCCGCCCTCCTCGTACTTCTGGTGGGAACGGCCTTCCTCTATCTCTGGGACCTCGGTGCCAGTGGCTGGGCCAACTCCTTCTATGCCGCAGCGGTCCAGGCCGGTACCAAGAGCTGGAAGGCCATGTTCTTCGGCTCGTCGGACTCGTCCAACTTCATCACGGTCGACAAACCGCCGGCTTTCTTGTGGCCGATGGAGATCTCGGCCCGCATCTTCGGCTTGAACTCGTGGAGCATGCTCGTCCCGCAGGCGCTCGAAGGAGTGGCCACGGTCGGGCTGGTGTATCTCTCCGTGCGCCGCTGGTTCAGCGCGCAAGCCGCGCTCATTGGTGGCCTCGTCGTTGCGCTGACCCCGGTGGCCGCGATGATGTTCCGCTACAACAACCCCGACGCCCTCCTTGCCTTGTTGCTCACCGGCGCCACCTACGCCACGATGCGCGGTCTCGAGAAGGCCCAGACCAAATGGTTGGTGCTGGCCGGAGCCCTCGTCGGCTTCGGCTTCATCACCAAGATGATGCAGGCGTTCCTGATCATTCCCGTGATGGCGGTGGTCTATCTGCTCGCCGCGCCGACGGGCTGGTGGCGTCGGGTCTGGCAGACCGTCGTCATGGGGCTCTCCGTGGTGGTCGCCGGCGGCTGGTGGGTGGCCGTCGTCGCCCTCACGCCGGCTTCCGATCGTCCCTACGTCGGTGGGTCGCAGGACAACAGCATCCTCAATCTCATCTTCGGCTACAACGGCTTCGGCCGGCTCAGCGGGAACGAGTCGGGCAGCGTGGGCGGCGGCCGGGTCAGCGGTTCCATGTGGGGCCCGACCGGTTGGACGCGGCTCTTCAACGCGGAGTTCGGCAACATGACGTCGTGGCTCCTGCCCGGCGCGCTGATCATGGGCGCCGTGCTGCTGGCCATCACCATCCGCAACCGTCGGACCGACCGCGAACGCGCCGCGCTCTTGCTCTGGGGCGGTTCGCTCGTCTGCATCGGGCTCACCATCTCCATGGCCCAAGGCATCATCCACCCCTACTACACGGTGGCTCTGGCGGCGCCTCTGGGCGGACTGGTCGGGATCGCCACCATGGGCTTGTGGGAGCGCCGCAAGAGCTGGCCCGGTCGCCTCGGCCTCGCCGCCGCTCTGGCCGCCACCGTCTGGTGGAGCTACGTGCTCCTGGGCCGTACGGCGAACTGGTTCCCCTGGCTGCGTCCCTTCGTGTTGATCGTGGGTGTCCTGGGTGTCCTCGCCATCCTCCTGTTGCCGTTGCTGCGGTCCGTGCCCAAGCTGGCCATCGCCGCCGCCTCGATGCTCGGTCTCGGCGCAGCATTGGCTGCCCCCCTCTTCTCGACCGTGGCGACCGCGAACACACCGCACAGCGGTGCCATCCCCTCGGTCACCCCGAGCCCCCAGGGCGGGTTCGGGGGGCCGGGTGGCGGTCCCGGTGGCGGGTTCGCCGGCGGCGGCCCGGGCGGCGGTTTCCGCCGTGCCTTCGCTGGTGGTGGCTTTCCCGGTGCCGCTGCCGGCGGTGGGTTCCCCGGTGGTGGTTTCCCGGGGGGCAGCACCGGCACCGGCACGGGCACGGGCACTGGCACTGGCACTGGCACTGGCACTGGCACAGGCACTGGCAACAGTGCCAACAGCGGTAACCGCGGGTCGGCCCATCGGTTCGGCGGGTTCGGCGGCGGCGCGGGTGTCGGCCGCGCCTTTGGCGGCGGCGGTGCTGCGGGCGGCGGGTTCCTGAACTCGAGTACGTCGAACGCGGCGCTGACGAAGAAGTTGCAGGCCAACGCCAGCCGATACACCTGGGTCGCGGCGACGGTGAACTCGAACAATGCGGCCGGGTACCAGCTGGCCAGCGGCGACCCCGTCATGGCCATCGGCGGTTTCAACGGCACCGACCCGGCGCCCACGCTCGCCCAGTTCGAGAAGTACGTCTCCGAGGGCAAGATCCACTACTACATTGCCGGGGGTGGCGGCGGTGTCGGTGGTGGCGGCGGTGTCGGTGGTGGTGGCGGCATCGGCGGAGGAGGCGGTGCCGGCGGCGGCAGCGACGACGCCTCGGCGATCACCTCGTGGGTCGAATCACACTTCACGTCCGAGACGGTCGGTGGCGTGACCATTTACAACCTAGCCAGCGGATCGAGCTGATCGTCCCGGCACGCGAACACGCCGGAGCAGACGGCTCCACCCTGTTTCCTGCTCATGGGAGCAGGGGACGGGGGAGCGGGGGAGCGGAGGATCACCGCATCGGACACGGTGATACGGACCTAGGTGACGCGGTGACCGCCGTGCCGACGGTTGTCATGGCCCGGGCGGCGGCCAGTTCCGGAGGGGAGCCGTCGGGCAGAGACAACCGGATGCTCCACGGCGACTCGGCCCGGCGTTCTGAACCGGTCGAACTCGGCGCGCATCGGTCTGTAGCTGAGTCGTCCCCGGACTGGAGTTTCTAGGTCTGCTCCGGTGACGGTTCGCCCGACCCCTCGACCGCGACCTCGACCTGGGCAGCCTTGGTCCCGTAGAAGTAGGTGGCGGCCACCAACTTGGTTCCGGCCCAGTAGTCACAGGCGCAGGCGATCTCGTCGAAGTCCGACATCCAGAGCCGGAGCCCGTCCGGTGTCACCCGCCAGTAGTCCCGCGGGCTCTCGTGATACGGGAAGAGAAAGGGCAACTGCACCCAGATCTCCCCGCCCGGCTTGAGCACCCGGAGCAGCTCGGCGATGGCCTGGTCGGGATGGGGAACATGCTCGAGGACCGACCAGCAGACGGCGGCGTCGAAGGTCCCGTCGGGGAACTCGAGGCTCTCGAGATCGTCGTGGCGGTCGATGAAGTCCCGGTCGTCGTACTTGTCGACCGAGACCCAGTTGGAACCGAACTTGTGACCAATATGGTCCTTGACCGAGATCTGGAGACAGTGCTTCCCCTCGCTCCGGTTCAAGAAGGCGGCGAAGGCCCGGTCCCGTTCACCGGCCGGGGCCGCCACTGCCTTGGCGGCGTTGTTGTAGACAGCGAAGTAGTAGCCACCAGGAAAGTACTTCTGGACCGAATCCGCTATCGGCCGGACGTACCGTCGCACCCCCATCCGCGCCATGGTACCGGGCTGCTTCCCGCCTCACGAGTTCCCTGCATCTCGGCAGTGCTCTCGCTCACCGGGCGACGTTGTTCAGCCCGTCGTGGTGGTACTCGAGGCGGACGCCGGTACCAGCTTGCTGACCGACGTCGCGTGCGCCGGAGCCTTCTGCGTGACCTTCTCGCCCCACTTCGTGAAGCTCACGCTGCCGGCGATGGTCTGCTTGCTCGACGCGCCGGTGGTCTGCTCGATCGGGAACGGCGGGCCGCTGGCGGCGACGTAGAGCGTGGAGGGAACCGAGTCGCCCGAGTCGTCACTCACCGCGCCGACGATGGCGATGGCCTGCTTGCCTTCGACCGTCTTCGTCGCGCCGTAGTGGAAGGGGCCGCTCATCTTGAGCTCGTCCGCCACCTGCGAGTTGAGCAGACCCGCCACCAGCTCGCTGTACTGCTGCTGGCTCGGGTCGAACGAGACCCACTTGCCGGCGTACTTCTTGGCCGTTGCACTCGAGAGACCCATGACGTCCTTGAGGGCCGTGGTATTGCCATTCACGTATCCAGTCGACCCGACCGCGACGACGGTCATGTGCTCGAGCGTGGACCCCTGCTTCAGGTTCAGGGTCTGGGTGCCCGACTTCACACCGGTGTCGCCCGTCACGTTGAAGTCCACCTTGCCCTGCTTGGCCTTGGAGACGTAGTGCACGCCCTGGTCGGTGGCGGCGTTGATGGCGGCCAGGTACTCGGTCTGGGCGCTGGCCGGCCGGCTGGCCCCGGCCGGGGCGGCGCCGAGGCCGACGATTCCGACGAGCGAGACGGTGGTGACGGTGGCGGCGGCGGCGATTGCGGCGAGCGCCGCTGAGGACGCTCCCGCTCGGGCCGCTCGGGCCGCTCGGGCCGCTGGGGCTGCTGGGGCTGCTGGGACCGCTGAGTTTCGGGCGTGGTTGTGGCGCGTGAGGCGCATGACCTGGGCTCTCCCTGGGGGGTCGTGGGGTGGGTGGCGCACAGATGGCTGCCCGTCCCGTCAGAAGCACCCATTCTCGCACGGCCTGCGCCGCCGCAGGGTTCGCCGGGCGGGAGGCCGCAACCTGGAGGGCGAGCCGGGGACCTGGGTCAGACGGTGTTCGTGCGACCGATGGAGATGCTGGCCTGCGGCGCTTTCGGTCGCACAGTTTCTCCCCAGGACGAGTAGACGATGTGTTCGGCCACGGTCCGCTTTCCGTGCGCGTTCAGCGAGTCCTCCTCGACGGGGACGTGGCGTCCGTCGGCCCGCACGTAGAGCACGACGGACACGCTCTTGTGGCCGAGGGTCTGCTTGCCCTTGATGGCATAGACCGCGACGCCGTCGATGGTGCGCGGCTGCCCGAGCCTGAGAGATCCCTTCAACGCCAGTTCGGTGGACAGGTCGGTGGAGCGCACGCCCGCCACGATGGAGGAGAACGCACTGTTGTCGGTCGAGAACTGGATCCACTGCCCGGCGGCCTCGGTGGCCTGGGACGCGCTAAAGCCAGCCAACATCTCGAGCGCGCCGGCGTTGGCCTTGAGATACGACGTGCCACCGATGACGTCGATGGTGGCGCTGTCCGTGAGGGCGTCGCCCGAGCCCAGGTGGATGAGCTGCGTGCCCGAGGCCGGCCCGGCGTTCCCACTCTCCTCGAGGGTCGTCTTGGACTGGGTCGAGGAGGAGACGTAGTGGACGTTCCACGACTTCGTGGTGGCCAGGCTGGTCCGGTAGAGGGTGTCGGCGCTGAGGTGCGGTGACGAGGCCGACGCCGGTACCGATGCCAGTGCCAAGGCCAGTCCCGATGCAGCGAGGAGAGCCACCGCAGCCGCCCCGACGGCGACGCCCGCGGTCAGGACGAAGGGGGTGCCCCTGGTGCCGACCACGACGGGTCGGGCCACCAGCCATCTGACCCGCACGAGACCTCCCTTTCCGCTTCCCTCGGTCTGGTCAGCTTCGCACGCGACCGT
The DNA here is from genome assembly GCA_963840435.1 of uncultured Acidimicrobiaceae bacterium. Classification (GTDB taxonomy): domain Bacteria; phylum Actinomycetota; class Acidimicrobiia; order Acidimicrobiales; family RAAP-2; genus Bog-473. Next base: position 12,667 of record CAWIYY010000021.1, read on the forward strand.
CAGGCATCCCGGTCACGCCCGTGGTGGTTCAGCCTGCCCGTTTCGGTCGCCGCGGGCGACCGTTCTTCCCCAGTTCGAGGCCTCCGCCGAGGGTCCACGTTCTACGAACACACGTTCGTTATGCTTTCCAAAAGGCAGTTTCCGCCGCGTCACACCCTCTCCGTAGGGTCGACCAGATCGAAGAAAGCAGAAAGTGAAAGATCAGAGAGGGAGAGAGATGGCCGAAACGGATCGGGACAAGGCACTCGACACTGCGTTGGGGCAGATCGAGAAGCAATTCGGCAAGGGCTCCATCATGCGGATGGGGGACAACCTCGGGATGAACATCGAGTCGATCCCCACAGGCGCCCTCTCGCTCGACCTGGCGCTGGGGATCGGCGGGCTGCCACGTGGTCGCGTCGTCGAGATCTACGGCCCCGAGTCGTCCGGAAAATCGACCCTGGCCATGCACTCGGTGGCCGAAGCCCAGCGCAACGGCGGCATCTGCGCCTACATCGACGCCGAACACGCCATGGACCCGGTCTACGCCCGGGCCATCGGGGTCAACGTGGACGACCTGCTGATCTCGCAGCCGGACACGGGTGAGCAGGCGCTCGAGATCGCCGACATGCTGATCCGCTCCGGTGCGCTCGACATCCTGGTGATCGACTCGGTGGCGGCGCTGACGCCGCGGGCCGAGATCGAAGGCGAAATGGGCGACACCCACGTCGGGCTGCAGGCCCGCCTCATGTCGCAGGCCCTGCGCAAGCTGACCGGGACGCTGGCCAAGTCCGACACCATCGCCATCTTCATCAACCAGTTGCGGGAGAAGATCGGCGTCATGTTCGGGTCGCCGGAGACCACGCCGGGTGGGCGGGCCCTGAAGTTCTACTCGTCGATCCGGCTCGACATCCGGCGGATCGAGTCCATCAAGGACGGTACCGACGTGGTCGGCAACCGGACCCGGGTCAAGGTGGTGAAGAACAAGTGCTCGGCCCCCTTCCGGCAGGCGGAGTTCGACATCATGTACGGCAAGGGCATCAGCCGCGAGGGTTCGCTGCTCGACGTGGCGATCGAGCTCGGGTTCGTCAAGAAATCCGGGGCCTGGTTCACCTACGAGGGTGAGCAGTTGGGCCAGGGCCGCGAGAACGTCAAGACGTTCCTGTCGGAGAACCCGCAGCTGATGGCCGAGATCGACGATCGGGTGCGTGAGTGCCTCACTCCCAAGGAAGTCGACGAGCTGGCCGAGGAAGACGTGCTCGACCCCGACGACATGCCCATCTCCATCGATTCATAGGTCTTACCCCGCCGCTCACGGCAACGAAGCCCCCGGACGGTCACTGCACTCCCTCAGGTGGCCGGGTCCGGGGCGCTTCGCGTGACGACGAGGTCGCGGCGCCCGGCGGGGTCGGCGGCCCCGCAGCCAGCCCGGCGAAGTACTGGGACTGGGCGAGGCGGTGATCCGGACCAGAATGGAACGATGCCATCTCCCCTGACGTGGAAGCAGCGCGTCTACCGGATCTTCGACCGAGTCGTGCCGACCGTGCCGTTTCGTTACCTTCCGCCGAAGCAGTCCGTGCGCATGGCGTTCAACGTGATCCTCGACCGTGAGCCGGACGGGCCGGGCGGGGTCGAGTACGCCACCAAACTCGCACGTGGAGACCTGTCACGGCACGGTGTGGCCGAGGCGCTGGCCCATTCCGAGGAGTTCAGGCGCCAGGTGCCCATCGGCAACGTGCTGCTCTCGATGCACGTGAGCCGGAGCCAATTCGTGGCCGGGCTACCCCGGGCGGCCCGCATCCTCGACCTGGGCGGTACCCACCAGGGCCTGCCGGACGGTGCGCTCGTCCATCTCGGATACCCGTACCCCTTCGAGCAGCTCGTGGTGGTGGATCTCCCGGTCGACGAGCGCGACGAGATCTACCAGGGTGGTTCGACGGGGGAGTCCGTGCAGTCGGAGCTGGGCCCGGTCGAGTTCGCCTTCCATTCCATGGTGGATCTGGGTCGATACGCCGACGGTTCCTTCGACATGGTCTACAGCGGACAATCGATTGAGCACGTCAGCGAGGAGGAGGGCGACGCGGTGGTGCGCGAGGCCTATCGGGTGTTGGCGCCGGGCGGCTGGTTCTGTCTGGACACACCGAACGGACCGGCGTGGCGGTTGCGCTCGGACGTGCCCATGAACCACGACCACAAGATCGAATACGCGGCGGGGGAGCTGGTCGACAAGCTGACGAGCGCCGGGTTCGAGGTTGCCGAGTGCAAGGGCCTCAACCTGATGCGTCGGGGTGTGGCGTCTCGTGTGTTCGACGAGGCCGAGGCGAGCGCGCACCCGGGCGTCTTCGCTGCGGCCGACGAGTGTCTGTTACTGGCGGTGGTGGCCCGAAAGCCGACCGCCGGTGATGCGTAACTACGGCGTGGTGGCGGCCTGGATGGTGTTCGGCACGTACTCGACCCAGGTCTGACCGGGCTGCAGCGGGATCACTGCGCCGGACGCGTTGAGGTATTGGGTAGGCGACCCGAGGGTCGTGCGATGCCAGGTGGCCGGATAGGCCATCCCGTTGCGATAGATCACGGCCGTCCCGCTTGCGTTGGGGTACAGGTCGGCCTGGACCTCGAGACCGCCCTCTGAGTTCTCGGCCCATGGTCCGTAACTGATCTGTACGTACTGCACGACGACGTTGGCGGCGGCGTCCTGGGCTCCGTCCTGGAGGGTGTCGGGGATGGTGCCGTTGTAGAAACGTTGGAAGAGCTGGGACGTCGCGTTGTACTTCCAGGTCACGTTGGACGTTCCCGAGAAGTCGATGTTGACGGTCGAGACGGGGGCGCCGCCGGCGGGGACGGTCTTCGAGTAGGTGAAGAGCGGCGCCGGCGGCGTGGTCATGGTGGGGTGGGTGCCGTAGGCGGCCGCGGTCGAGGTGTAGTCGGCGTCAGGAGGAACAAGGCCGGGCGGGTGAATCATGATGGATGGGAGGTAGCCGAGATCGACGTTGACGATCGGTGACGCGTTGAGGTTGGCCAGCACCGGGTTGATCCCACCCACGTGGACCTCGAGCGGTGTGCCGAGCTGACCCAGGATCCCGATGTCGATGTTGCGGGCCGACCGCACGGGACCGACCAGTGAGACGTCCTGGCACTGGAACACCGCGGCGTAGCGAGTGATGCCGCCCTCGACGGGCTCCTCGAAGACGATGTCCGCCTTGTCGAGACCGGCCTGGTGGGGCCGGGCCGCCGGATAGTTGTCGATCTTGACCGCCAGGGCAGGTCGCTGGGGGACCTGGCCGCTCGGGGCCGGCGCGCCGGTGAGCGGGCAATCCGGCGCCGGCGTCGTCGAGGTGGTCGTCGTCTGCTTCTTCCGAGGTGGTGCGGCGTCCTTGTGCGCAGGCGACGAGCAGGCGCTGAGGAGCAGTCCGGCGAGGCCGATCGCACCAAGGACGCCCCAGGCGAGCGGCCGGCGCGCCCGCGGGCGGAGTTGGTCTTGTCTGGTCATGTCTGCGGGACGATGGTAGGTGGACGGCAGTCTGAAGTGGTGGCACACCCAGAGTTCCGGAGTGCACGGACACACGTCAGCCTGGTCCGTCGGGATGGTCGTACGGCAGGTCCCAGCTACCCGAAGTCCAGGTGAATGACGGTGGACCGCGGGTGCCGGTCGGGCCACACCGATGGCATCGGCGGGTTCTTTGACCGTCGGTCGACGGCGGTCGAGGTCACGCTCGGTTGCTCATGCCAAGTTGGACGTTGCCGCGGTGCCTGCATCGGCGGAGGAGCCCGTGTAGACCTCTGTCCAGTTGCCGCCGGAGCTGCCGTAACTGCTGGCCGGGCCGAGGCCGAAGCGGCCGTAGAGGTTCTCCATGGCCCGGTTGATCTCGGCGCTGATGCCGGGAAACGGGCCGGGGACGACGTTGGGGAAGATGACGCCGGTGGTGGACAGCAACGAGACGAACGAGGCTGATCCGCTGGCGAACACGCCGCCGCTGTTGCCGGGAGCGGTGTAGTAGGTCACGTCGGACCAGTTCAGCTGGCCGGGAACCGGGGAGTGCGCCAGGACGTCCACGTTTCTCGGACCGGGCATGGCGGGCACGTAGCGGTCGTATTCGCCGACGATCGCCTTTGGAAAGGTGTGACCGTCGTCGAGGTTGCAGCCACTCCAGAACCAGGTGGAGGCGTCCGTCACGACGAGGTTGGCCTTGGCCCCGACGGACTGGTACATGGAGCCGATCAGGCTCGACTCAGGGTTGTTCACCGGGGCCTGGTCCCAGTTGACCGTGGTCAGCGCCGGCTGTTGGGCGACGATCGGATCTTCGGCCGCATCCTTGAAACAGACTTGGAGGCGATTGGGCCCGACGGACGTCGACTGCAGCCGGATCTGGCGGTAGCAGGCGTTGGCCCCGAGAAAGGCGACGTTCATCCCCGCGGCGACGGCGGACTCGACGCCGTCGCGCATGGGCGTCGACCAGTACTCGTCGTGTCCCATGCTGAAGAGGCAGCGGTGGTTGGCCAGCAAGTCGGGCTGGGCGTGCAGGTCGACGTCGGTCCAGTAGGTGATGTCCGCACCCAGCCGCTCGAGTTGGAAGACCAGGGGCAGCTCGTTGCCGACAAAGTCGGCCGCGCCCGACGCCCATGTCTGAGGGTAGGGGCGGTCGAAGGAAACCGCTCGGGCCCGATTGGCGAAATTCTGGCCTCCCTTGCCGGTGGGGCCGTAGTACAGGCTGTACTCGCCGTAGAGGTTGTAGGCCTGCCACGTGGTCACGCTGTTCTGCAGGACGTACGCGGCCTTGGACGAGTCGTCCCTGACCGTCAGGGGAACGAACTGTTCCTGCCCGCCGTTGCCGACCAGCTTGAGCAGATAACAGCCGGGCGGCCACTCGGTGGTGATGCTGATGGTCATGGTGGGCGACCATGGGCAGGACACCGTGCCGATCCCAGGAGAGACGACTGGAAACGGCTGCGCACCCGCCTTCACCATGTCGCTCTGCCAGACGAGACGTCCGCCCAAGCCCTGGTAGTAGCCCATCCGATAGGCCTGGACCTGCACCGCCTGCGCCATGGTGTTCACGAACAGCGCGATGTCGTCCCCATGGACGGCGCTGACTTGGCTGGCGAAGCCCTCGAGCGCGTGATCTGGCTGGACCTCGGAGCAGACCCAGTCCAGCGTGCCGGTCTTGGCATTCTCGTCGATGATCCAGGGCGCCGTCGGAATGACGACACCACTGGCCAGCTTTGTGTTGACCACGGCGGGTTGCTGTTTCTTGACCGGGCGACGAGCCTGGGCCGGCACGCGGCGGCCGGGCCCCTTCTTCGGTGTTCGGGCGGCCAGGGCCAAACCGGCGGCGCCGAAGGCGGAGAACTGGAGGAACTGACGGCGGTCGAGATGGCCGTCCTCGGGTTGCGGTGTTTCAGCGGAAGAGAAGCCGCCGTCCGGTGGGAGGGGCCGCACCTCACGAGTTTACCTGGCAGTCACACGGGGGCTCCTGCGCCCCCTCGTCAGAGCGCCGGTCCGACACCCCCTACCATTCCGGCGTGACCTGGGTCCGCTCGATCCCCGGCCCGCTGCGTCGGCCGCTGTCCCGCTTCGTGCACGCGGCATGGGAGGCCGCGGGCGAGCTCGGCGCCATCGGCCCCGACGACCCTCGAGGTCGTCGCTTCGGTCGGATGGGTCGTGGAGCGTGCGTCATCTTCCCCCAGGGAGCGATCTACAACGAGCACCTCATTCACATTGGGGAGGAGACCATCGTCGGGCCCGGAGTGAGCTTGACCGCCGGGATGGCCCCCGGTCAGGTCATGCCGACGGACCCCGTGGTCTCCATCGGCAGCCGCTGCCTCATCGGGCGTGGTTCGCACATCGTCGGCCACTGGGAAGTCGTGCTCGGCGACGACATCCAGACGGGGCCCTACGTCTACATCACTGACCAGAACCACACCTATCTTGACCCGGTGGAGCCGATCGGCCGCCAATGGCCGACCGAGGCGGCGGTGCGCATCGGTTCGGGCAGTTGGTTGGGCGCGAACGCGGTGATCCTCCCCGGAGCGCAGATTGGCGAACACGTGGTCGTCGCCGCCGGCGCAGTGGTGCGCGGTGACATTCCCGACCGCTGCGTCGTGGCCGGGGTGCCGGCGCGCGTCGTGCGGCGATGGATCGAAGGCCGCGGGTGGGTGGACGAGAAGGACCTGGCCCTCCCGTGACGGGATCGTCGCCGGCTTCGGCGTGCCCGTGCCCGTACCTGGTGACGGTGAGCGGCCAGGACGGGCCCGGCATCTCGGAGCGGCTCTTCGCCGGGCTGGCCGAGCGAGAGGTGGCGGTCCACGACGTGGAGCAGGTCCGCGTCCACGGACACCTCTTGTTGTGCGTCGAGGTCTCCGTTCAGCCGGACGCGGTCGAGACTGTCCGCACCGCCCTGGCCCATTGGCTCTCCGGGTGGGGGGTGCAGGTGTCGGTCGACCCGCTGGTCGAGACCGAGCAGACGGGTGACCCCGAGCATCACACGGTGACCCTGCTCGCGCCAGAGATCGACGCGGCGACGCTCAAGGCGGTCACGGGCCAGATCGCAGCGAGCGGGGGCAACATCGAGCGCGTCGTGCGTCTGGCCGCGTACCCGGTGCACAGCTACGAGCTCACGGTGGCCAGCGCCGACCTCGGGCAGCTGCGCCGCGCGTTGGCGGCTGAGGCGGCGACCCGTGAGGTCGACATCGCCGTGCAGGTGGCCGGCCTGCATCGACGGGCCAAGCACCTGATCGTGCTGGACGCCGACTCCACCCTGCTCCAGGGCGAGGTCATCGACCTCTTGGCCGAGCGGCGCGGCTGCGGCGAGGAGGTGGCAGCGGTCACCGCCGCGGCGATGGCGGGCCACCTCGACTTCGAGAGCGCCCTCCGACGTCGGGTGGGTCTGCTGGCCGGTCTGCACTGGGACGACCTGCTCGCCGTCCGCGAGCGGATCGTGCTCACCCCCGGCGCACGCACGTTGGTGCGCACCCTCAAACGGTTGGGCTACGAGCTGGCCGTCGTCAGCGGCGGCTTCACCCAGGTGATTGCGCCCCTGGTCGAGAGCATGGGTATCGACCATCTGGCGGCCAACCAGCTCGCGGTCGACGGTGGCGTGCTGACGGGCGAGCTCGAGGGCCCAGTCGTGGACCGTGCCGGCAAGGCGGCCGCCCTGGTCCGGTTCGCGGAAGCGGCCGGCGTGCCGCTGGCCCGCACCATCGCCGTGGGCGACGGCGCCAATGACATCGACATGTTGGCGGCTGCCGGTCTCGGGATCGCCTTCAACGCCAAGCCGATGGTGCGCGAGGCCGCAGACACCTCGTTGAACGTGCCGTTTCTCGACGCGATCCTGTTCCTGCTGGGCATCTCACGCCGTGACATCGAGCGGGCCGACCGTCTCGACGCGATGGTGACCTCGTGACGACGGTGGCCCAGGGCGAGCAGGGCCGTCTGGCCGACAACCTTGGCAACCGGCCGGCGATGCGTGGGTGGCTCCATGCCGCTGCCTTCGTCGGCTGGCTGATCGGCGGCCCCTTCTTGGTAGCGGCCGCACCTGATGCGGCCGCCACCGCCCTCCTCAGTGTCTACGTGGCGAGCCAGCTGGCGATGTTCGGCACCAGCGCGGCCTTCCATCGGATCCGTTGGTCGGCTTCGGCCTGGCGCCGCATGCGTCGGGCGGATCACAGCGCGATCTTTGTGGGTATTGCCGGCACGGCGACGGCCGTGGTCGGCCTGTCGCTCACCGGATGGGCCGAGGTCCTGGTCCTGACCTTGGCCTGGGTCGGCGCCGCGGCTGGAATCACGATGCGCCAGCTCTGGCTCGACGCACCGCAGTGGGTGGTGGCCATTCCCTACGTGCTGGTGGGCTGGTGTCCCGTCGTGGTGGCGCCCCAGCTCGTGCGAGCCCTCGGCGGGGCGGGCTTCGCCACGGTGGTCCTGGCCGGGCTGGTCGACACGGCGGGGGCCCTCGTCTACGCCCTCAAGCGTCCGAACCCCTGGCCCCGCGTCTTCGGTTTCCATGAGGTGTTCCACGCCTGCACCCTGGTCGGAGCAGCGATGTTCGCCTACGTCGTCGCGTTCGTGGCCCTGCCCCGCTACTGATTTTCCGTTTGGTCCGTACGGCCACCGTTGGGGACGACCGTTTTTCAGTAATGGGATCCATCCGGCAGGCGGCAACCACTTCGGCCCTCGATCGCGTGCTCCGACAGAGCCGTCCGTTGGACCTGGCCACGGTGGCGGGGATGACGGGCGACGAACTGGCCTCGCAGCTCGAGACATGGCACCGGTTCCGTGCGGTGGCCGACGGGAGCATCGTCCAGTTGCTCGGCGAAGTGATGCGCCGCGAGGACTTTCGGTCAGACGGAGCGGCATCACCGGAGGACTGGCAGGTCGAGCGGTTCGGCCTGTCCGTTGCGTCGGCCCGGAACTACGGCAGGGTGGCTGAACGAGCAATGGACCTGCCACATCTCACCAAAGCGCTGAGTTCGGGTGACATCAGCCTCGACAAGATGCGGGCCGTGGTGGGCCTGGCCACACCCGAAACCGACCGGGAGCTGGCGGCCTGCGCCAGCGAGCGTACGGTGGTGGAGCTGGGAGAAGTGGCCGGATCGCTCCGACGCCGCGGCCCGGACCCGATGGGCAAGAAGGAGAAGCCCATCGGTTCGACACGCTTCAACGAGGCCTGCCACACCATGTCGGTGCAGTTCCCCGCCGAGGAGTTCGCCGAGGTGCGGGCCGCGGTCGAGACACACGCCAAGGCCCTGCCCAGCGACGGCGAGACGCGCTGGGACCACAGGCAGTACGACGCGTTCCTCGGGCTGTTCCGGGTCGGTGCCTCGGGTCGATCCGGCGGAGGCAGCGGGCGGAGTCCGTACTTTGCGGTCCTCCACGCTCCGTTGGCCGCCCTCGTCGACGAGAGTGGTGATCCGTCCGAGTTGGTGGGCGATCTGGAGCGCGGTGGACTGCTCAGTCTCGAGACGGTGAGGCGCTTGATCTGCGACTGCACCTTCGCAATCGCGGTCGACGACGACGCCGGGCACACCATGTACGAGGGGCGCCAGCGCCGGCTTCCGACGGGAGCACAGCGCCGGGAGATCTGGCGTCGCGATCGCTGTTGCCGCTTCCCCGGCTGCCGCAATGCGATCTTTACCGAGCCGCATCATCTGCACTGGTGGATGCGCGGTGGCAAGACCGACCTGCCGAACCTTGCGTTGTTGTGCAAGTTCCACCATGGGTTGATGCACTCGAAGGGCTGGACCGTCTCGGGTGACGCCAACGGGGAGATCGTGTTCGTGGGGCCGAGCGGTCGGGCCCTGACGTCTCGACCGTCGCCCAGGTGGACGGCGATCAGCCGGGCTGGTTCGGATTCCACGGTCAAACCGGGGACGGGTCCTCCTCGAGGATCGCCGGGCTCCCCCGACACCTCCTAGCTGTAGCTGTCGCTAGGCGATCACGCCGTCGGCCCGAAGCCGGCCCAGCTCTTCGGCGCCAAGTCCGAGTTCGGATTCGAGAACCTCGTCGGTGTGTTCGCCGATCCATGGCACGCGCGCCTCGGGACCTTCGGCCACCGAACCGAACTTCACCGGGAGCCCGGGGATCAGCACGGGCTGATCGACGCCGTCTGTGCGCGGGTGCTCGACCAGCATGTGACGGGCCGCCAGATGGGGATCGGCCACGACGTCGCTGTCGGTGGCGACCGGGCCGGCGACCAGCCCGGCAGCGTTGAGAGCGTCGCAGGCCTCGCGCTTCGACTTGGTCGACGCCCACGATTCGAGCGCGGGTCGGATGTCCTCGTCGAGGTGGTCGAGCCAGCCTTGGGGGGTGGCAAAGCGAGGGTCGTCCGCCCACTCGGGTTTTCCGATCGCCTTGGCCAGATCGGGCCACTGATGGGGGCGCAGGACCTGCAGCATGAACCAACCGTCGCGGGCCCTGAACCCGTGCAAGATGCCGGGCCACGGTGTGCCCATCGGCATGCCCATCGACCAGAAGTTCGGCACGACGTCGAGCACCGCCACCATGGCGTCGAGCATGGCCACGTCGACCTGCTGTGACTGCCCCGTGCGCTCGCGCTGGCGGAGAGCGGCCAGCGTGCCGATCACGGCGAAGAGCGCGGTCACGATGTCGCCGAGTCCGCCCATGGGTGAGCCGATCGGCGGCTGCCCCTCCGGCCGCTTGAACTCGTAGGCGCCGCTCATCGCCTCGACGATGGAGGCCAGGGCAGGCCAGCCGTCATAGGGCGACTGTGTCATGTCGCCCACGGGACGGCCGAAGCCCGAGATGGAGAGGTAGACGACCGTGTCGTGCACCGCCGCGACGTCGGCGTAGGCAAGACCAAGTCGCTCGGCCGCCCCGGCCCGGAAGTTCTCTGCAACAACGTCGAAGTGGGGGGCCAGTCGCAACACCAGGTCGCGGCCGGCGGGTTGCTTCAGGTCGATCACGAGAGAGCGTTTCGAGAGGTTGTTGCGGATGAACGTGGCGCCGACGCTGCGTCCGGCGGGATCGGTCATGGCAGGCATGGCGCTGCGACCCAGGTCGCCCCTGCCGGGTGCCTCGACCTTCACCACCTCGGCGCCCAGCCGCCCCAAGAGTTGGGTCGCGTAGGGGAGCGCCTGCATCTGCTCGAGGGCAAGCACGCGGATCCCGTCGAGTGGCTTACCCCAAGTCGCCGCCTCCGGGTTGGCGACGTCGCCCAGTCTCACGTGATGTCGAGGCCCAGCATGGCGATGGCGTTGCCTCGCATGATGCGGTAGACGTCGTCGTCACCGAGGTGCTGCACCATCTGCTCGGCGACGGCCCGTGTGTCCGGCCACGTCGAATCGGTGTGGGGATAGTCCGTCTCGAAGGTGATGCGATCGGAGCCGATGACGTCGATGGAGTCGAGGCCATGCTGATCGCGGAAGAAGCAGCCGTAGACCTGGCGATGGAAGTAGGTCGACGGGGCCTCGAGCACGATGTCCTTCACCCCGCCCCATGCCCGGTGCTCGCGCCAGACGTCGTCCGCTCGCTCGAGGATGTAGGGCAGCCAACCGATCTGGCCCTCCGAGTAGGCCAGCGTGAGCGTGGGGAACCGGATGAGCACGCCGGAGAAAAGGAAGTCACAGAGGGACGACATCGCGTTCCCGAAGCTGAGCGTCGCCGCGACCGCCACGGGGGCGTCGCTCGAAGTCGCGGGCATTTTGGACGACGAGCCGATGTGCATGCAGACGACGGTTCCCGTCTCCTCGCAGGCGGCGAAGAACGGATCCCAATACCCGCTGTGGATGCTGGGCAGGCCGAGGTGGGGCGGAATCTCGCTGAAGCAGACGGCCCGGACGCCCCGGGCCGCGTTGCGCCGCACCTCTGCGGCTGCCTTCTCTGCATCCCACAGCGGGATGATGCAGAGCGGGATCAGCTTGCCGTCGCTGTCACCGCACCACTCCTCGACCATGAAGTCGTTGTAGGCGATGACGCAGGCCTCGGCCAGCTCCTTGTCCTTGGCTTCGAGAAATGTTTGCCCGCAGAAACGAGGGAACGTCGGGAAGCACAGGCTCGCCTCCACCCAGTTCGATTCCATGTCGGCAATCCGGGCCTTGGGTTCGTAGCAGCCGGGGCGCATCTCGTCATAGGTGATGGGCGACATGGTCATGTCGTCCCGGTCGAATCCGACCGCAGCCACGTGGCGCTTGTTGATATAGACCAGGTCCTCGTAGACCCAGCAGTCGGCTTGGGGTCCGTCGGGATCGAAGGACTGGCGGTAGGTGCCGCCACCGATGTGTTCCATCTCGCCGATGCCCCGGCGCTCGGCCTTGGGGCCGCGGTCCCGAAAGCGAACGGGGAGCCACGTCTGCCAGAGGTGAGCGGGCTCGACGAGATGGTCGTCGACGCTGATGATCTTCGGGAGCGGGGTCGTGCTGCCGAGCCGAGGGGCGGTGTCGTCGATCAGGTCAGTCATGGTTTCTCCAGTGTTGCCGCGAAACGGACCAGGGGGGCCAACTGCTCCAGCTGGGCCTGGACCTCGGGCAGCGACCCGGCCCGGATGCGCAGGACGACCTCGGAGATGCCCAGACTGGCGTAGTGCTCGAGCTTGCTCTCGCTGGCGATGGTCCCGAACGGGACGACGCTCAGTGCATCGGGGTCACGTCCCGCCTGCTCGGCCCGCTCGCGCAGGCGAGGCAAGGCCTCGCCAAGGCCGCCGCCGCCGATGGGGAGCCAGCCGTCGGCGTAGGAGGCAACAGCGGCGAAGACGGACTCGCGGGCCCCCCCACCGATCAACGTGCGCACGCGGGGCTGCTGGACCGGCTTCGGCCATGACCAGGTCGGGCCGAAGTCGACGAACTCGCCGTGGTACTCCGCCTGGTCGTTCGACCAGATCGCCTCCATTGCCGCCAGGTGCTCGCGCACGACGAACCAGCGGCGCTCGAAGTCGACGCCGTGATCCTCCGCTTCCGCCCTGTTCCAGCCGATCCCCACGCCCAGCGTCACTCGTCCGCCCGAGAGATGGTCGAGGGTCGCCACCTGCTTGGCCAGGACGATGGGGTCGTGCTGGGCGGCCAGCAGAATGCCCGTGCCGAGCCCGATGCGCTCGGTCACGGCGGCTGCAGTGGCCAAGGCGACCAGCGGGTCCAGACAACGCTTGTAGTCGTCGAGGCGCACGCCTTCGACCAAGGCGGGCGGCGCGTCCTCACGGACCGGCAGGTGCGTGTGCTCGGGCAACCAGAACGAATCGAATCCCGTCTCCTCGATCGCCAGGGCGAGCGCAGCCGGTGTGACGTCGAGGTCGGTCAAGGCGGCCGTGATGCCGAGGCGCACGGTCAGGGTCGCTTGGCGGCGAACTCGGCCAGGGTGCCCGACTCGGCCGCGCCGCCCAGGAGGCGGCCGAATGCGCCCTGTTCGCGCCGGTTGGCCTCGAGAACGGCGTCGCGCCGGCCGGCGCGCAACAACGAGATGATGGCGCGGGTGGCGACGCGGGGATGGCCAGCGATGCGTGCGGCCAGGGCCACGGTCTCGTCGACCACCTGGTCAGGTGAGCTGAGGGCGAGGGCGAGTCCGAGCTCGACCAGTTCTGGAGCGGTAACCCAGTCGGAGGTGAGGAGAATCCGGGCGGCGTGCTGCCAGCCCATGGCGGCGGGGAAGAGCACGCTGCTCGCCGCCTCGGGAGGGACACCGAGCTCGGCGAAAGGCACCCGGAGTCGGGCGGCCGGATCGACCAGGACCAGGTCGCAGTGGGCGAGCATGGTGAAGCCCAACCCGACGGCGACGCCGTTGACCGCAGCCAGGAGCGGGACGGAAATGTCGCAGATGCAGTCGAGCAGGCCCATGAAGCCCTGACCGGCGCCCTCGACTGCGCTACCGGTGGCGATGGCGGCCATCTCGGCCAGATCTTGGCCCGAGGTGAACGCCGTGCCCCGACCGGTCAGCACCGCCGCACCGACGGCTTCGTCACTGTCGGCGGCGCGCAGCGCCTCGGTGAGCTCGAGGTACATGGCGGTGTCGAAGGCGTTGCGCACCTCGGGCCGGTTGAAGGCGATCAACCGGACACCGGGCGCGATGTCCTGCGTCTCGATGCGATTCACCGAGCCATCACTGATCCGACCCCGCCGTCTTGGCCGCCTTGGCCCGCCGGGCGATGACGTTCTCCGCCGTCTGGTTCATCTCCACGGACATCGGCCAGCCGATGTAGTGCGCCAGATGCACGACGACCTCTCGCAGCTGGTCGACCGTCAGCTCGTCTCCCTCGAGGGCGCGATCGAACTGCATGTCGAGCAGGTCGCTCTTTCCCAGGGTGGCCAGGACGCCGATCGTCATGAGGCGCCGGTCGCGCACGTCGAGCTCGTCGCTCGTCCAGACCGAGCCGAAGAGGTGGTCGACCGTCATGGCGGTATAGCGCCCAGGGATAGTGTCTGGGTCGACGGAGAAGCCGTAGATCTCCTCCATCTTGGCCATGCCGGCGGCACGCTCGTCGTCGCTCATGCCGGCCCTGGCAACGATGTGACCTGTAGGTACTCCTCGAATCCGACCACGTCCATCTCCCTTTCGATGCCCGACTGCTCGTACCCCCCGAAGGGCCTGTCGGGCCTGTACCACGAGCGTCCGTTGATCCCGATCGTCGCGGTGCGGTTGCGCTGCGACACGGCAATCACCCGGTCCCGCTTTCCTGACCATACCGACCTGGACAATCCGCAGGCCCAGTTGCCGGCGATGGCCGCGTCGTCGCCGCCGTCGTGGGGCGGCAGCGCCAGGACGGGGCCAGGAGATCCCCCCTGGCGATGCGGCTGGTGTCGGGTAGTTCGGTCCGGCCGCGTCGGGGCGTCGGGGACCCTAGATCTGGACAAGTGTCCAAACTACAGTCCGAACATATGACTGAGGGAAACGGCGAGGTCGGGCGGGCCGACTATTCGGGGGAGTTCGACCCCAGCTTCGACTACGAGGACCTGTCCAAAGAGGCCCTGGTCAGGCTCGTCCGGGAGTACGGGCTCATCGTCCACCTGCTCGACCGGTCCATGTGCGCCGCCATCGGCATCAAGTACGGAGCTGACGCGGTGAAAGAGCTGGCCATCGAGGAGTGGGCCGGGGCCAGCCCGGTCTACGGCGACCGGCTGCGCCAGATCATGAACATCGAGGGCGACGGAATCTCGGCCATCTTCAAGGTGCTCCAGCTCGACCCAGGCTTCCCGCACCACTACATGGACGTCCACTACGAGATGGTCGACGAGCGCCACGGCTACTTCGAGCTGGCTTACTGCGGCGCGCTGATGGACGCCGAGCCCTTTGGTGACGCAATGGTGACGAACATGTGCCACCACATCGAGGACGGCACGTTCGACGTGACGGCGCAGGCCGTCAACCCCAAGGCCCACATCCGCCACGTGCACCGGCCGCCCCGTGTCCCCACCGACCGGGTGCCGCACTGCCGGTGGGAAGTGGTGATCGAGGACGAGACCGAGACGTTGCCCGAGAAGGACATCACCAAGATCACCCGGATGACGACGGCGGCGACCTTCGCCTTCCCCGACATGAAGGACGGGACGCCGCACATCCCGGACATCCCGGACATCCCGGACATCCCGGACGGGACGTCGGGTCCGGGGCCGGTCGGATGAGCCTGTTCGAGTCGGTGGAGGGAGACGTCGGGGACGTCGGCTACGTCGGCGACGACGCAGCCGTCCAGCCCGTCCGGCGCCGTCTGTCCGAGCGCCAGGCCGAGGTGATGGAACGCCTGGTCGCGGCCGCCGCCGACGAGGCCGAGGATCGCCGGTACGGGGAGATCACGGTGCGGACGATCGCCCGGCGGGCCGGCCTCGCCCCGGCGACCGCGTATACGTACTTCTCGGGCAAGGACCACCTCCTGGCCGAGGTGCTGTGGCGCGGGATGCAGTCGTCGCCGCATCTTGTCGACGTCAACCGGCCGGTGGAGGAGCGGATGGCCGAGACCGTGCGCACCATGGGCTTCGACACCATGGCGACGCCCGCCGTCGCGGTGTGCACGACGGCGTTGCTGGCCGACGGGCCCGACGTCAAGCGGGTACGGTCCCGCATCGGCGCCGAGATCAGCCGCCGCCTGGCCTCTGCCCTCGGCCCGGGCTTCGACCCGGCCGTCCGCAACGTCCTGACCGTGACCTATACCGGCGCCCTGCTGAGCGCTGGCATGGGGCATCTGTCCTTCGACGCCGTCCCCGCCGTCGTGGTCGAGGCGGTTCGGCTGATGACCACCCGACCGACCGACACCGACGCCGACGCCGAGGTCGACGCCGGCACGACGTCGTGACGACCCTGGCCCCGCTGGCGTACAGCCCCTACGACTACGCCATCCACGAGGACCCCTACCCGACGTACGCCCGTCTCCGAGAAGAGTCGCCCGTCTTCTACAACGAGCCGCTCGACTTCTTCGCCTTCTCCAAGCACGCCGACGTCCTGGCCGCCTTCCGCGACGTCGACCGCTATTCGAGTGCCTACGGGGTCAGTCTCGATCCGGCCGCCTTCGGGCCCGACGCCCACAAGGCGATGTCGTTCCTGGCCATGGATCCGCCCCGGCACACCCGCATGCGCTCCATCGTCGGCAAGAGCTTCACCCCGAGGCGGGTGGCCGAGATGGAGGAGCGCATCAGGGAGCGGGCGATCCAGCTCCTCGAGCCCGCCGTCGACGCACGCACCTTCGACTTCGTGGCCGATTTCGCCGGTCGCCTGCCCATGGATGTGATCTCCGAACTCGTCGGTGTCCCCCCGTCCGACCGGCCCGAGCTCCGCCGCCTGGCCGACCTGCTGGTGCACCGGGAGGAGGGCATCGACGACGTGCCGCCCGAGGGCGTCGAGGCCGCGCTGACCCTGGCCGGGTACTACGCCGACATGGTGGCCGACCGCCGCCGCCACGAACGCGGCGACCTCACGTGGTCGCTGTTGCAGCAGGAGATCGACGGCGAGGGACTGACCGACGACGAGGTCATCTCGTTCCTCTTCCTCCTCGTCGTCGCGGGGAACGAGACGACGACCAAGCTGCTCTCCAACGCCTGGCTGTGGGGCGCCCGCTGCCCGGCCGAGCGGGCCAAGCCGTTCGCCGACCCCGAGCGGGCCGAGCGGGTCGACGATTGGGTCGAGGAGACTCTGCGCTACGACACCTCGACCCAGATGATCCTGCGGGTGACCCGGGAGCCGGTGACCGTGCAAGGTGTCGACATCGGACCGGGGCGTCGGGTGCTCCTCCTCATCGGCTCGGCCAACCGGGACGAGGAGGTCTTCGAGGACGCCGAGCGTTACGACCTCGACCGCACCACGCAGAACCTCATCAGCTTCGGCGGCGGCCGCCACTTCTGCATGGGGGCGGCGCTCGCCCGCATGGAGGCCCGCATCGGCCTGGGCGAGCTCGTGCGCCGGGTGCGCGACTACGTCATCGACGAGTCGGGCGTGGTGCGGGTCCATTCCATCAACGTCCGTGGCCTGGCCGCCCTGCCGACGACGGTTACGCCGCGCTGATGCCGCGCCTCGACCCTCATCCGGCGCGCCGACCCGTCGTGGTCACCGGGGCCTCGTCGGGCATCGGGGCGGCGGCGGCGCGCACGCTGGCCGGCGCCGGCCACCCGGTCGTCCTGGGCGCCCGCCGCACCGAGATCTGCCGGGAGCTGGCCGCCCGCATCCGGGACGAAGGTGGGGAGGCGGTCGGCCTCCACCTCGATCTGGCCGACCCATCGTCGATCACCCAGTTCGCCAAGGAGGCGGAGGGCGCCTTCGGACCAGTGGAGGTGCTCGTCTCGAACGCGGCCCGCAACATGCCGGGCTCGGGTCTCGAGACGTCGCCCGAGGACTTCGAGGAAGTGCTGCGGGTCAACGTCGGTGGCGCGCAGCGCCTCGTGCGCGCCTTCGGCCCCGGCATGGTCGAGCGACGCCGGGGCGACGTCGTCTTCGTGACCTCCGACGTGGTGGCCCATCCCCGGCCCCGCATGTCGGCCTACGTCACCTCGAAGTGGGGGCTCGAGGGCTTCGTCACCGCCTTGCAGATGGAGCTCGAGGGGACGGGGGTGCGGGCGGTGATCGTGCGCCCCGGGCCGACGCTGACCGGCATGGGCATGGACTGGGACCCCGACGTGACCGGCGAGGTGCTGGCCGAGTGGACACGCTGGGGCCTGGTTCGGCACTCGGCTTTCCTAAGCCCCGAGGGGGTAGCGCTGGCCATCGCCCACGCCGTGGCCGCTCCCAGGGGGACGCACCTCAGCATCGTCGAGGTCCAGCCCGAGGCCCCGCTCGACCATGTTCCGGGCGACCAGAGCCAGAGCCAGTAGGAAGGGGGCGAGGATGTCGACGACCAGCACCGGGCTCCGTGAACCACCCCGGGTGTCGGGGGGCGAGGGTGAGAACGGCCACCTCGACGAGATGTCCCATGACCCCATCGAGCTCATGACCCGGGTCAGGGCCGAGTGCGGGGACGTCGGGGAGTTCACGCTGGGAGCCCGGGACGTGGTCCTGCTCACGGGGGCCGACGCCAACGAGTTCTACTTCCGGGCCCCCGAGGAGCAGCTCGATCAGGCCGAGGCCTACCCGTTCATGACGCCCATCTTCGGCAAGGGCGTGGTCTTCGACGCGCCCCCTGAGCGCCGCCGCGAGATGCTCCACAACCAGGCCCTGCGGGACAAGTTCATGCGGGGGCACGCCGCCACCATCGCCCACGAGGTCGAGCGGATGGTGGCAGGATGGGCAGACGAGGGCGAGATCGATCTGCTCGACTGGTTCGCCGAGCTCACCATCTATACCTCGTCGGCCTGTCTGATCGGGCCCCGCTTCCGCAACGAGCTCGACGGGCGCTTCGCCCAGCTGTACCACGACCTCGAACGCGGCACAGACCCCATCGCCTACGTCGACCCGTACGCCGACATCGAGAGCTTCCGGCGCCGCGACGACGCCCGGGTGGCCCTGGTCGAGCTGGTGCAGGCGATCATGGAACGCCGGGCGGACGGGTCGCCCCCGCCCGAGGGCAAGTCCGACCTCCTCGACGTGCTGATGTCGATCAAGAACGAAGACGGCTCATACCGCTTCAGCGCCGACACCGTGACCGGCATGTTCATCTCCATGATGTTCGCCGGCCACCACACCACATCGGGCACGGCGGCGTGGACCCTCATCGAGTTGCTGCGCCATCCCGGCGAGCTGGCGTCGGTGAACGACGAGTTGGACAAGCTCTACGCCGACGGCTCGGAGGTGAGCTTCCAGGCGCTGCGCGAGATCCCCCGGCTCGAGTCGGCCATCAAGGAGGCGCTCCGCCTGCACCCGCCGCTCATCCTGTTGCTACGGGTGGCCATGGAGGACCTGACCTACGCCGACTTCCGTATCGCCCGGGGCAAGTTCGTCGGTGCCAGCCCGGCCATCTGCAATCGCCTCTCCGAGGACTTCGCCGACCCCGACGCCTTCGTTCCCGAGCGCTACCTCGGACCGAGGGAAGAGGACCGGACCAACCCTTGGACCTGGATCCCCTTCGGCGCCGGTCGCCACCGTTGCGTCGGAGCCGCCTTCGCCATGATGCAGCTCAAGGCCATCTTCTCCGTCCTGCTCCAGGGCTGGGAGTTCGAAGCGGCCCAACCACTCGACTCGTACCGCAACGACCACTCGAAGATGGTCGTCCAGCTCGAGCAGCCGTGCCGAGTGCGTTACCGGCGCCGGGTCGCCGCCTCCGCCTCCGCAACCCCAACCGCCCCATGAGGATCGTCGTCGACCGGGAGCTCTGCCAGGGCCACGCCGCGTGCGAAGGCGAGGCACCCGATGTCTTCTCCGTCGACAAGAAGGGCGAGCTCACCGTGCTCGAGCCCGAACCGCCGGAGGAGCTGCGTGACGCCGTTCTCCTGGCGGTCAAGTATTGCCCCACCCACGCACTCTCGATACAAGAGGAGGACTGACATGCCCGCCTACCCGCGTGCCGAACTCGAGGAGATGGTCGAGCGCTGGCTCGAGGTCAACCGCCAGAGCGAGGCCGAGCGCGACTGGCACCGCCAGGCCGACATGTACACCGAGGACGCCACGTACGGCTGGAACGTCGGCCCCAACGACGAGTTCATGGTCGTCGGGCGTGAAGAGATCCGCGAGGTCGCGCTCGGCCTGGAGATGGCCGGGCTCGAGGGGTGGACCTACCCGTACCAACGCGTGCTCATCGACGAGCAGCAGGGCGAGGTCCTCGGGCTGTGGAAGCAGATAGCCGACGCCACCAAAGCCGACGGGACCAACTACGAGATCGCGGGCCTCGGAGGCAGTTGGTTCCGCTACGGCGGCAACTTCCAGTGGTCGTGGCAGCGGGACTTCTTCGATGTGGGCAACGCCGGCGCCACCTTCATGGCGATGATCAAAGCCGGCACGCTGCTTCCCGGGATGCAGCAACGACTCGAGCGCGCCATGTCGGGCGAGCGTCTGCCCGGCCATTACCCGCTCGGCGGTGCTCCCGTCGGCTTGTGGGACGTGCCGCCCGGAGCCTGATCGACCCCGGTGCGGCGGGCTCCGGACGGTCCTGTGCGACGATGCTGTCCTTGCCGTATCGCGCCGAGTTCGACATCTTCACTACGTTTTCCCGCTTCGCCCGGTTCCCAGACTTGGCCGAGCTTTCCGGTTTGGCCGCCTTCTCCGGCTTCTCCGGCTTCGCCGGGCGAAGAGACGAGGACGACGACGGCCGCGCCGCCTCGACCCAGATCCCCTTCCAGGGCGCGGTGGCGCCCTCGTCGTCCGCCATCGGCACGCGAGGAAACTCTGAGGGCTGACGGTGGCCATCTTCTTCGCCCTTCTCTCCGCGTTCTCCAACGCCACCACTGCGGTCCTGCAGCGCCAGGCCTCGGTGTCAAAACCAGAGGACCTGAAGGGTTGGCAGAGTGCCCGGGCGCTCGTGCGCGACCCGCGTTGGCTGGTCGGCCTCCTCTTCATGGGCGGCACCTTCGTCTTCCAGGCCATCGCCCTGTACTACGGAGAGCTCGCGGTCGTGCAGCCGATACTGGTCACCGAGCTCATCTTCACCCTGGCCCTGCGCCGCTACTGGATGCACGAGACGATCCGCTCGAGGACCTGGACTGCCGCCCTCATGATCTGTGTCGGTCTGGCGGCGTTCCTCCTTGCCGCCAGCCCCGAGGAAGGTCATCGGGTGGCGACGGTCCGCGACTGGGTGTGGGCGCTCTCTATCCGGGGAGCCGTGATCGTTCTCCTGCTGATCTTGAGCCGGACGGGCTCGCCGCCGCGCCGCGCCGCGCTTTTGGGTTGTGCGGCCGCGCTCATGTGGGCCATCGATGCCGCCTTCGTGAAGGCGGCCACCGACCTGCTCTCACAATCGGGCTGGTTCGCTCTGCTGGTCCACTGGCAGCTCTACGCAGTGGTGGCCAGTGGCGTCCTCGGGATGCTCCTCCTGCAAGCGGCCTTCGCCGCTGGCCCCTTGGCCGCCTCGCAGCCCGCCATCCTGATCGTCGATCCGCTGGCGTCCATCGCCCTCGGCATCGAGCTGTTCGGTGAGCGTCTGCGCACCAGCGCCCCAGCCATCACCGTCTCGGTGATCGGCCTGATGGTGATGGCGGCCGGCGTCGTGGTGATCAGCGCCTGGGCGCCACCCGTGATGACCGCGAGCAAACGCAAACCAGGCGCCACCGAGCTCCACCGCTGAGCGTCCCGTCCCGCTAATCGATCGCAAAGACGACGGACGCGATCGCCACAATGGTGACGACGGTCGGACCTCCCACCCGGCGAGGATGGGGAAATTGTTTTCTGTGCCGTCGGTCTACCTCGGTAAGCTTCTCAGTCCAGATTGCAGCGTGGGTCCGTTGGCATCCGCGCCCGGAGGAGGTTGGAGGTGGTCGAGCGCGAGGACCAGTCGACCGTCGATGCTCTGATCAGCGAGCGGCGGACCAAGCGCGATGCGTTGCGTTCCCTGGGCATCGATCCCTATCCCATGCGTTTCGACCGCAGCGACACTGCGGCCGAGCTGCACGAGCGCTACGCCGACCTGGCTGCTGATACGCGAACCGGCACCCAGGTGCAGGTGGCCGGCCGGGTCAGCAGCATCCGGGGGCACGGGAAGCTCGTGTTCTTAACCCTGGCCGACGTGAGCGGGAGCATTCAGCTCTTGATGAGCGCCTCTCAGCTCGACCCGACTGCGATGGAGGTGCGTGACCGACTCGATCTCGGGGACTGGCTAGGCGCTTCGGGCGAGGTGGTGACGAGCCGTCGAGGAGAGCTCTCGGTCGATGTCACCAGCCTCACGCTGTTGTCCAAGGCGTTGCGCCCCCTACCCGACAAATGGCACGGGCTGAGCGACGATGACACGCGCTACCGGCAGCGCGAGGTGGACCTGCTTGCCAATGCGGATTCACGCCGGGTGTTCGATGTCCGCTTCAAGACGCTGGCGTCGCTGCGTGACACCATGGTGAGTGAGGGCTTCGTCGAGGTGGAGACGCCCATCCTCCAGAGCCAGGCCGGCGGCGCCATCGCCCGACCCTTCATCACGCACTCCAACGCGCTGGACATCGACCTGAGCCTGCGCATCGCGCCCGAACTCTTCCTCAAGCGTCTGGTGGTCGGCGGCTACGAGCGTGTCTTCGAGATCGCCCGGAACTTCCGCAACGAAGGTATTGACACCCGCCATAGTCCTGAGTTCACGTCGCTCGAGGCGTACCGTGCCCTCGGTGATGTGCACGACGGTATGGACCTGACGGAGAAGGCAATTGTGGCGGCGGCCCAGGCTGCGGTCGACAGCCTCAGCTTCACCGTGGCAGAACGCAAGGTCGATCTCACACCGCCATGGCCGAGGCGGGAACTACTGGACCTCCTGGAGCAGGCCGTTGGCCAACGGCTTCATCCGAGCGACCCGGTTGAGAAGGTACGGATGGTGTGCCAGGCGCACGACGTGGCCTTCCTCGACTCCTGGGGTTCGGGCAAGCTGATCTTCGAGTTGTACGACCATCTCCTCCAGAGCGCCACGCTGGACCCCGTGTTCATTTGCGGCTTCCCAGTTGAGGTCAGCCCCTTGGCCCGCCACCGCCCCGATGACCCCACCATCGCCGACCGCTTCGAGCTGGTGATCGACGCCAAGGAGCTGGCCAACGGCTACAGCGAGCTCAACGTGCCCGAGGAGCAGGAGGAACGGTTCGTGGTGGAGGCGGCTGCCGCCGCCTCCGGCGATCTCGAGGCCCATCCGGCCGACCGGGCGTTCGTGCGGGCGCTCGAGTACGGCCTGCCCCCGACGTCGGGCATCGGAATCGGGATCGACCGGCTCGTCATGCTCCTGGCCGAGGTCACCTCCATACGCGATGTCATCCTCTTCCCGATCCTGCGCACCGAGGCCCCGGACTAACGGCGGTGGCGGCAGCTGAGGCGGAGGCGGAGGCGGAGGCAGCGCGGACGTCGCCGGACCACGTCGCTCATCAACGGTAGGAGGGAAACGCCTGGGCCAGTCGGTCCGCAACCTCGGACCGGGAGGACTCGGTTAGGACACCGGGCGCGCAGAGTGACCTGGCGAGTGCCTTGGGCCAGGTAATCAACACGCCGTCCATGACGAAGGGTCGGGCGAACAGCGACAGCTCGACGCCGGTGAAGCACAGCGCAGCCCGGACTGAGGCATCCCGAGCCAGCGCGTGCTCGATGATGGCCCGCTGTTGGTTCGCCGAACTGATCAGGTGACTCTGGTCTCGTCGTCCCACCGTGAGCACCTCCCGGGCGTTGAACCAGCCGCCAACCTGTCGACGGGCCAGTTGCCCGTGGTAGTGCTTGGTGTCGATCACCCAGACTCCGGATGCTACGACCACGAGGTGGTCGAGGTTCAGGCGGCGGCCGGGGACGCGTCGGTCGTGCAGCACGACTCCGTTGCTGCCGAAGCATTTGTCGAGGAGGTCGCCGACATGTTCCTCGCCCTCTGCACCACGGGCCCAAGCCTCGGTCGACGCCTTGGGCCCGACGAGGACACGGACCAACGGCGCCAGGGGGCCGAAGCGGGCCCGACGGCGGGCCTCGTCCTGCTGGCGCCGGCGCTCGTACTCGGCCCACGCCGACGCGCCGGCGTGGCCATGCTCGATGGCCTCTCGTTTGCCCAGGTCGCCCACTTCTGGTCCTTTCGTCGTCCCACTACTCCTCTCCGCCCGTCTTCGTCCGTCTTCGTCACTAGGAACGGTCGCACCCGGGCGCCTCATTTTCTCGACCGGGACGTGCGACGCTGTGTCGAGTGACGAGGAGGTTCGACGGGACCCGCATGTGCATCATCGGGGTTGTCGTCTCCGCGGCGCTGCTTGCCGGGTGCGGCACCGCAACCGCGCCGACCTCATCAGGCGACGCCAACGCGGCCAGCGCGACAACTTCGGTCGCTGCCGCCCGCTCGCACGCCTCCAGCCAAACCGCCGTCCGACAGACTTCGAGATCGGCCTCGTCCAAAGAGTCGACCACGACCTCGACCACCCAACTGCCGGTCACGCCGATCACCTGGACTCCCTGCATGGGTGACCTTCAATGCGGCACCCTGATCGTTCCGCTCAACTACGCCGACCCGAGAGGCCCGACCCTCCCCATCGCCGTGGCCCGCCATCCGGCCGAGGACCCGTCGGCCCGGATCGGATCGCTGGTCATCGACCCCGGCGGCCCGGGGGTGTCCGGCATCAATGACATGGCCAACGAGCTGAACGTGCTCACGCCCGGAGTCCTCGATGACTTCGACATCGTCACGTTTGATCCCCGCGGCGTGGAGCGCAGCGATCCCGTCGAGTGCGACCAGCGACCCAGCCAGCCCAACGTCACCTCGGATCCCGTGCCCGCCACGCCGGCGGAGATCAAGTCGACCATGGCTGCGCTGCGCCAGTACGCCGGCGATTGTGAGGCCAGCGTCCCCACCCTGCTGCCCTACGTGGGCACGATCGACGTGGCCCGTGACATGGATCGCTTGCGCCAAGCCCTCGGAGACAGTGGGCTCACCTATATGGGTCAGTCGTACGGCTCCCTGCTCGGGTTGACCTATGCCCGGCTCTTTCCCACTCACGTGCGGGCGATGGTGCTCGACGGCGTCATCGACCCCGCACTCACCTTCAACCAGATGTCACAACAGCAGGCGCAGGCTTTCGAGTCGGTGTTGGGACAGTTCTTCGCCTGGTGCGCCGGCACGGCATCGTGCCCGTGGCGCCCGGCTGGCGACCCGACCACTGCGTTGTTGGGTCTTCTCGGTGCCACGCCCGGGAGCAGCCCGAGCCAGACGGCTGGCGCCGGACAGCTCTACGACGCTCTGCTCGACGGCCTCTACGCGCGTGACAGCTGGCCTCAGCTCGGCGACACCCTCGCTGCCGATGCGGCGGGGAACACGGCGCCTGCAGCGTCCATGTCCCAGCACTACAACACGAGCGGATCCTCGAATGCGGTCGACGCGATCACAGCCATCGACTGCCTCGACCACCCCACCAGTCACAACCTCGGCGCATACTCGTTCCTGGCGGACGTCTTCAAAACGTCGGCGCCGGTATTCGGGCCCTTGCTCGCCTGGGGCGAGGCCCAATGTGCCGTGTGGCCGGATCCTCCGACGCGCCCAGTCGGGCCGGTGGCGGCTGCGGGGGCGCCGCCGATCTTGGTGGTCGGGACGACAGGTGACCCGGCCACGCCATACCAGTGGGCGGTGAGCGTGTCGCACCAACTCGCCCGGGCCTCGTTGCTCACGGTCGAGGGCGACGACCACGTGGCCTACTTCTACAGTGGCTGCGTCCGGGACGACGTGCAGAGTTACCTCTTGGCTGGGGCCACGCCGCCCGCTGGAGCCACCTGCAGCGAATAGTTGGCGAGACAACCGGAGTCGGGGACTGTCGGAACTGTCGGGGAATTTCGGGATACGTCGGAAGCCGTCGGGGTCAGGCGGTGGTAAAGCGATAGCTTCCGCTCCCCACCGAGAGCACGGCCATGCCGTTGTCGGTCGAGATCACGGAGACGCCGGCCGCCTTGGCTGCGGGAACGCCGCCTTCGCGCACCCCCGACGGGTCCGAGGAAGGCAGCTGCACCATGGCGGAGGCGTTGGCCGGGACGACGAGAGAGAGCGTCATGCCCGATCCTCGCCGTTGCCACGACGAGCGCGACCGTTCCGGCCGGCGTGGGTAGTGAGCCCGAGGCCCGGGGCAGCCCCGAGGCCGGGGGCGCGACCACAAGGCGGATCGTCCCGTCGGGTCCCGGTTCGTCGTGGGCCACTCCGAGCAACGTCTCCTGCATGGCCACCAGCGCGGAGGACCCCCACCCGTGCGACATGGAATCGCCGATCAGGTCGCTCGGTCGCCACACCTCCCAGGTGAAGGTGCCGCCGCTCGCCACGACGTGGGCCCACCCCGGGGTGGTGGCATCGGTCAGCGTGCGCACCACCGTGTCGGGCCGGCCGGCCGCCGACAGGCCGCGCAGGAGCTCGAGCCCGTGGTTCGGCTCGACCGAGATGCCCAGCCCGGCCACGTACGAAGCGACCGTGTCCACGTCGGCTGCCGGTACCACCCCGTAGGCCAGGGGGAGCACGTTGGCCTCCTGGGAGGCGTGCCCGCTCTGCGCGCCCGACGCGTCGACCCCGTCGACGTACACGCCGTCCGGTCGGCGCAGCGTGGCGTTGATGGCGGCCGTCAGTTGGGTCGCCCGGCTCTCCCACAGGGCGGTGCCGGCCGCGTCGCCGGCCACCGTGGCCAGCTGGGCCACCCGGTTGAACGCGTTGACCGCCAGCACGTTGCTGGCGGTGTCGGCCGCCACCGTGAGGTCGTAGTCGTAGACGGGGTCGCCGTTGCTGGTGTCGCCCAGACCGTAGAGGAGCCCGGTGCCGCTCTGGCGGGCCGACCACAGCCACGCCGCCACCTTCGCGGCCGACGGGTACAACTGCACCGCCGTCGGCCGGTCGCCCGTCCCCGTGTAGTAGCGCCAGAGCCACTCGACGTAGCGGGCGCTGAAGGTGGCGTACCAGCGCGCCCCGTCGCCGTTGGGGTAGACCGCGTTGGTGCGCCCGTCGGGCCAGTAGCGGGCTTGGCCGCGGGCCACGTCGCGCAGGCCCTGCCAGCTCAGGTTCTGGTCGCCGTAGCAGCGCATGATTCCCTCGGACTCGTTGGAGGCGTCCCAGGTGAACTGCCCCTTCTCCCGCGTGGGCGTGTCCACGAACTGTTCCTGGCTGCAGTAGAGGCACGAGCGGGCGTTGAGGCGCCACACCACGTCGAGCATGCGGTTCCCGGTCGAGAAGGTCGCCATGGGTACCGCCGGCATCGCGGTGTGCCGAGCCAGGGCGGCCACCTGCCCACGGCCGAGACCCTGTCCCGCGCCGTCGATCTGCAGATAGCGGAAGCCGAGATAGGTGAAGGCCTCGAAGACCTGCACGCCGTCGCGCATGATGTAGGTGAACGACAGGTTCGTGCCTTGCGTGCCGTGCAGCGTGGAGACCTGGCCGTCGGGATCGAGCAGATAGCCCACCCGCAGGGCGACCGTCTGGCCGGGGATGCCCGAGGCGAACTCGACGCGGGGGCGGGCGGCGTAGACAGCGCCGAAGTCGGCCACGACTGCGCCGTTGGGCAGCGAGTGCAGGCGCACCGGCTCGACCACCGTCTCCTCGATGTCGGTGCGCTGCGCGTATGTGTGGGAGAACGGTGCCGAGCCGGACGGGCCGATCACCGTCACCGGCGACCAGTCGCTGTCGTCGTAGCCGGGGCTCGCCCATCCCTCGGGGTAGGCCTGCCCGTCGATCCACTCCACGAAGTCGCCGCCGTCGCTGTTGCGTTGGGGCGTGGGCAGCCACTCGGCCGGGCGCTCACGCCACGATGCGTCGGTGCCGAGGACGACGTGTCGCCCATCGTGGTACCAGAGGGACACCTGGAGGATGAGACCGGGCGCCGAGGCCGGCCGCCCCTGGCCCGGGCCGTACCAGCGGTGGAGGACGCCGAGGGCGTTGGGTTGGCCGGGGTGCAGGACGCGGGTGAGGTCGACGGCCCGGACGTACTGCTCGTCGGGGTAGGAGAAGCTCGGCCAGGCGTCGACGGCGTCGCCGTTGACGTAGAAGCGGTAGGTGTGGGCGGCGGAGAGGTAGGCGGTGGCCCGCTGGAGCGTGCCGCTGGGCGGGCTGATCTCGTTGCGCAGGTACGTGACCCGGTCGGGTTGGTTGGAGGCGCCGGCGGGCTGGAGCCACGACGTCGTCGCCCCGTCCCAGTCGGCGTCACGGAGGCCGGTGGCGAAGGCGGCCGCCCGTGACGGCGGGCCCCAGGCGCCGCCGGCCACTCTGGCCCGGACGGTCCAGGTGTAGGCGGCGTCGGCGGCCAGCGTGGGCCCGGCGTAGGCGACGAACGCCTGCTGGGCCGACTCGACCGTTCCGCTGTCCCAGACGGTGGCGGCGTGGCCGGAGCCCGGGCTCGGGTCGGTGTGGCGGACGACGACCTGGTAGGCGCTCTGGGTGACGTTGCGGCCCGGGGCGTGGAGCGTCCAGGCGAACGAGCAGCCGTCGGGGTCGACGCCCAGCGGCGCCACCGACCCGTTGACCGTGAGGTCCTGGGTGCGTGGGGGGGCGGCAGAGGCGGAGGAGGCGGCCTCGAAGTACTCCGAGAAGTGGGTCGTGGTGCCCGACGGTGGCTGGGACGGGGTGGTGGCGTCGGCGCTCGACGCCCCGGCCGCCGTCGCGACCTGGTCGGCTATAACCGCCCCGGCGGCGACGCCGCCCGACGAGGCCAGAAAACGGCGTCGGCTGAGCCGGCTCACGACGCCGACCCCCTGATCACCCGCACGGTGTCCAGGCCGGAGTCGCTGACGTAGAGGGCGCCGGAGCTCGACACGGCCACCCCGACGGCCGTCCCCACCCGGGTCACCACCCACTTCGTCCCGTCGCCGAGCCCGGCCGAGCTGGTGACGGGCACGGCGCCGACCGCCGTGTAGAGGTCGCCGACCTGCATCGGCCGGCCCAGCAGGGTGCCGGTGGTGGCCGGGACCACCCGCACCGCCTGCATGAACCCGTCACTCACGTACAGCGCGCCGGTGGGTCCGACCGCCACGCCGCGGGGGTCGTTGAGCTCGGCCGTCTCGCCGGTCGCCGCCAGCCCGTCAGCCAGATACGGCCCGTAGTCCGCCGTCCCACCCACGACCACGCCGATGTCGCCCGCCCCGACCGCCGTCCCCCAGAACGTCCCCCCGACGGCGGAGGCCAGCAGCACCGACTGGTCGCCGCTGTCCGCCACGACGAGGTCGCCCGACCGGTCGACCGCCACCGCCACCGGGTTCCAGAGCTGGGCGCCGCTGATCGGACCCCCCTGACCGGCCGACCCGCACACGCCCGTGCCGGCGACCGTCGTCATGATCCTGGCCGAGACCGGGCGACCCAGCACCGTGCCCTCGTGGGCGGGCAGGACGCGCACCCGGCAGTTGGCCGTGTCGGCGATGAAGAGGTCGCCGGCCGCATCCACGGCGACGCCGGTCGGCTGGTCGAGCTCGCTGGCCGTGCCGGCCAGCCCGTCGCCGTTGAAGCCGGCCGTCCCCGTCCCGGCCACGGTGACCACCTGCGGCGAGGGGAGGACCCGGCTCGTGGTCCTGCCCCGGCCCCCCGACAGCTCGACCCCGCCTGGCTCTATCTCCTGCACCCTCTGAGCGGTGGCCTCGGCCACGAAGACGTCCCCCCTCGAGTCGACCGCCACCCCGGTCGGGTGGCCGATCGAGTGGGCACCGGTGCACGAGCCGCCGGCCAGGACGCTGACGTGTCCGGCCTGGACCCGGAGCCCATCGATCGTCCCGCTGCGGACGGGCAGGACCAGGACCCGGCAATGGCCCGTGTCGGCGACGAAGAGGTCGCCGGCTGTATCGAGGGCGATACCGCCGGGCGTGTCCAGCGTCTGCGGGCCGAGCAACGTCCGCACGCTGGGCGACGACGCGCCCGCCGCCCCCGACGCCGCCCCTGTCCCGCCCCCCACCAGAGCGACCGTCGTCATGCACGCCGTCCCACCCACCACCACCGCCACCAGCACCAAGAAGCGCCGCATCCCGCTCATCATGCCGGTTGCGGCGCCGTCAGGCCCGAAAGCCGCGCCATAGTGGGCGGCGCAGCGCAGACCAGACGACGAACCGCACGCACGAACAACGAACGTAAAGGAGACCAGCCGTGGCAGCACCCGAAGAAGCCCTCTCGGCCAAGAACGTGACCTACACCGGCTACCAAGGCGCCGAGATCAACGCCTACCAGGCGCTCCCCGCCGGCGCCGGCCCCTTCCCCGGGGTATTCGTCATCCACCACCTCCCCGGCTGGGACTCGGGCACCAAGGAGATCACCCGCCGCTTCGCCGCCAACGGGTACAACGCCATCTGTCCCAACCTCTACGCCCGCCAGGGGCTCGATGTCGATCCCGACGACGCCGCGGCCGCCACCCGTGAGGCCGGCGGCATCCCCGACGACCAGTTCGTCGGTGACGCGAGGGGCGCCATCGAGGCCCTGCGTGCCCTCCCGACCTCCAACGGCAAGGTCGGCTGCATCGGCTACTGCTCCGGTGGGCGCCACTCGTTCCTGACCGCCATCAGCGTGCCCGTCGACGCCGCCGTCGACTGCTACGGCGCCTTCGTCGTGGGCACCGTCCCCGAGGGATTCCCGCTCAAGGTCACCGCGCTGGTCGACCGGACCCCGGAGCTGCACTGCCCGCTCCTCGGCCTGTTCGGCAACGAGGACCAGTTCCCCAGCCGCGAGCAGGTCGACGAGCTCGAAGCGGCGCTGCAGGCGGCGGGCAAGGAGTACGAGTTCCACCGCTACGACGACGCCGGCCACGCCTTCTTCAGCGTCGAGCGCACGGCCTACCGGCCCGAGGCCGCCGTCGACGGCTGGCAGCGCATCTTCGAGTTCTACGGCAAGCTCCTGGCGGCCTGACCATGTGCTCCTACCTCACCGTCAACACCGAAATCGCCGGGAGCGCCAAGGGTGCCCAGGGCTGGTTCAGCGTCAGGTCGGCCAACGTCTACTTCGACCACCCCTACCATGCGCCCTTCGCCCACACGCTCAACATCGACTTCGCCGATCCGTCCCGTGGACCGGGCGCCCGGGTCGCCGTCGAGCTCAGCGCCGAGTCGGCCCGCCGCTTGGTCGCCAGCATCCAAGAGGCGTTGGCTGCCGCCGGGGCCGCCGCCTCGTGACCACACCGACCGCCCCGGCGGCCGGCGTCCACCTTCCGTGGGCCCGGGTGCCGGCGGCGGTCCAGGCCTGGGCGGCGCGTTTCGGCCCGGGCCCGCCGCTCGCCGTGCGCGACCTGGTCGGGGGCTTCTCGCCCGGCGCCACCTCCATTTTGGAGTGGGCGGGACGGTCCGTCTTCGTCAAGGCGGTCGGCGGCGAGCTCAACCCCGACTCCCCGCGGATGCACCGGCGCGAGATCGTGATCTCGTCCGCCTTGCCGCGGTCGGCCCGCTATCCCCGGCTCCTCGACACCTACGACGACGGGGACTGGGTGGCGCTGGCCTTCGAGGTGGTAGCCGGCCGCCCGCCCCGCCATCCCTGGGAGCCCGACGAGCTGGCCCGGGTGGCGACCGCGCTGGCCACGATGCACGACGAGCTCACACCGTCCCCGGCGCCGACGTTGGAACCGCTGGCCGACTATGCACGGGCGCTCTTCGGTGGTTGGTCCGAACTGGCCGGGGCTGGGTCCGGGTCCGGCGCTGGGTCCGGGTCCGGGGCTGAGATCGGGTCCGGGGCCCCAACCGGGGCACCGCCGCCGGGCCTCGATCCGTGGGCGCGGTCCCACCTCGACCAGCTGGCCGAGCTCGAGGCCGCGTGGCCGGCCGCCTGCGCCGGCACGACCCTGGTGCACGGCGACGTCCGCTCGGACAATGTGCTGCTCACCGAGGGAGGCGTGGTCTTCGTCGACTGGCCCCACGCTGCGGTGGGGAACCCGGCCTTCGACCTCGTCGCCTGGGCGCCCTCGGTGGTGCTCGAGGGCGGCCCGCCGCCCGAGAGGCTGCTGGGGCTCTGCGTCCCGTCGGGGCGTCTCGATGACGAGGCCCTCACGACGTTGCTGGCCGCCGTGGCCGGTTTCTTCGTGTCGCATTCCCTCCGGCCGCCGCCGCCGGGGCTGCCGACCCTGCGTCCGTTCCAGGCCGCGCAGGGCGAGGTCGCCCTGGCCTGGTTGCGAGGCCGGACGGGTTGGTGATGATGGCGCGGGCTCGGGGTTAGGTTCGGGCTATGCGCTTCGGATTGCAGATCCCGAACTTCGCCCCCGGCGACACGCCGACCGCTCTCTTCGACGAGGTGGTCGAGCGGGCCAGGGCGGCCGAGGAGACCGGCTACGACTCGGTCTGGGTCATGGACCACTTCTACCAACTGCCCCCGATGGGTGGTCCGGCCGCGCCCATGCTCGACTCTTACACGCTCCTCGGAGCGCTGGCCGCCCGCACGTCGCGGGTCCGGCTGGGCACCATGGTCACCGGCGTCACCTACCGCAACCCGGCCCACCTGGCCAAGATCGTCACCACGCTCGACGTCATCAGCGGCGGCCGAGCCATCCTGGGCATCGGCGCTGCCTGGTACGACGTCGAACACGAAGGGCTCGGCTTCGACTTCCCGCCGGCGGGGGAGCGGTTGGACCGTTTGGAGGAGGCGCTGCAGATCTGTCGGGCAATGTTCTCCGAGGAGGCGCCGACCTTCGACGGCCGCTACTACCGGATCCACCAGGCCCGCAACGTGCCCCCGCCCGTCCAGGCCGGTGGACCCACCATCCTGGTCGGTGGAGGCGGCGAGAAGCGGACGCTGCAACTGGTCGCCCGCTACGCGGACATGTGCAACCTCTTCGGCGACGCGCCGGAGATTGCCCACAAGGTCGACGTCCTGCGCGGGCATTGCCGGACTGAAGGCCGTGACCCCTCGGAAGTCACGGTGAGCCGGCTCAGCACGCTTGTCCTCACGGCGAGCGACGAGGAGACGGAGGCGACCAGGGAGTTCCTGCGCCAGGCGACGGGCCAAGATCCGTCAGGTTCCGACATCGGGACGGCGGACCAGCTGGTGGCCCGGGTCGGAGAGCTGGCCGCTGCCGGCGTCGACTACTTCGTCTTCAACATGCCGACCGGCACGGCGGCCACCGTGCGCCAGGTCGGTGCGTTGTTGAGTGGTGCATTCGGCGGCTGAGCCGGCGGGACGCCGCCGCCTGGCGGCCAGGTTCCTTACGCTGGTCGGCGCCCGTTGACCGGCGGCGCCACCGCCGCTTTGAGCTCGAGCAGGTTGGCCTCGAGCTCGGCGGCCCGGTTCCGACGGGCGGCCGCGGCCGCGGCCAGTTGCTCGCCTGTCGGATGCTCGCCCCCCGAACGCATGAGGTGGTCCGCCTCGACGGCGAAGGCCAGCCCACGCAGGCTCTCGGCGCTGCGCGCCGCCATGTTGCGGCTGAGATCGTCTGGAGCGGTGTCTGCCGCCCGCTCCAATCCCTCGACCGCCTCCTCCACCTGGACGCTCACGCTGGCCCTGCGCTGTGCGTCGTCGTTGTCGGTTTGCGAGAGAACCAGATCGCGAGCCAGCTCCGCCGCCGTGACGGCCGGGCGCACCGAGCGCTGCCAGTCGACTTCACGACCCTGGCGCCTGGACCGGGCGATCAGCACCGCGACGAGGATGGCGGCGAGGACGAGGACGACGGCCAGGATGATCCAGCCCCACGGGGTCGACGAGGAAGTCGAGGAGGCCCTGGTGGTCGTGGTCGTCGGGTGCGTCGTGCTGGTGGTCGGCTCGTGGGTGGTGGAGGTCGTGGGGTGTGCCGTCGTTGTGGTCGTCGGCGCCAGGGTGGTGGTCGTCGTGGTCGATGACGTCGAGGGGGGCGCCGAGGTGGAGGTGGTCGTGACCTCCGTCGTCGTGGTCTCGCCCTGGGCCCAGGCGGTGCCGGCCCCGACGCCGAGCAGCAGTGGGGCCGAAGCCAGTACCGCCAGGAGGAGACCCGCTGCTCGAGCGCAGCCCTTCGTCGTCATGTCGTCAGCCTACGGACGCGGCCGGGACCGGACAGGGACGCTTGGCGGCCTCGACCGTTTCGAGGAGGGGCGATCCCGCGAGACAGGCGGTACCCTCGGCCCGACGACGAGAGGAAGGCCGTTCCGTGCATCTTGACATCCACGTCCCGCGTTTCACCTGGCCCGGGGGACAAGCGGCGATCGGAACGACGTTCACCACCCTGGCCCAGACGGCAGACGCCATCGGCGTGCGCACCCTGTCGGTCATGGACCACTGGTTCCAGATGGAGATGATGTGGCCGGCCGACGAGCCGATGCTCGAGGGCTACACCACGCTCTCCTTCGCGGCCGCGAAGACCGAACGGTTGCGCTTCCGCATGCTGGTGGGCGGGGTGACCTATCGCCATCCGGGCCTCCTGGCCAAGACCATCACCACCCTGGACGTTTTGTCGGGCGGCCGGGCCGAGCTGGGACTCGGTGCCGCCTGGTACGAGCGGGAGCACCTCGGCCTCGGCGTGCCCTTCCCGCCCCTGGCCGAGCGCTACGAACGGCTCGAGGAGACGCTGCAGATCTGCCTCCAGATGTGGAGCGACGACAACGGGGCCTTCGAGGGCCTGCACTACCGGTTGGCAGAGACCCTGTGCGTGCCCCAGCCCGTCAGCTCCCCGCGGCCGCGCATCCTCATCGGCGGCGGTGGGGAACGCAAGACACTGCGCCTGGTCGCCATGTACGCCGACGCCTGCAACATCATCGGCGACGCGGACACGGTGGCCCACAAGGTCGAAGTGCTGCACCGCCACTGTGAGGACGTTGGTCGCAATCCGGCTGAGATCGAAGTGACTGCGCTCACCATGGTCCCGGAGGATGCCGATGCCGACGCCATCCTGCGCGACGCCGAGGCACTGTCGGCGGCGGGAGCCGCAGCCATCGTCATCCGTTCGACAGGACCCGATCCGACGCGTTGGCTGGAGGAGACCTGGGGGCCCTTGGTGGCGCGGCTGGCAGACGTCGGCTGACTCGACGCCAAGAGGTTTCGGGCCGTCGGCCACACTGGGGACGGCCGGGACGGTTTGCCGACGCCGCATGGAGGAGGAGGAACAGCATTCATGGTGACGTCACGGAGGGCCACGGACGCCGAAGTCGACACGTGGCGCGAAGACGGGTGGGTCCTGCTGGACGGGCTCGTCGGTACCGATGAGATCGACGCGTTGGCGGAGGACATCGGAACCCTCTTTCCCTCGGCAGAGGATCTGCACGCGGAGCCTGACGCGGTCACGGAACGCTGGATCGGCCGTCCGGTCAAGCCCAAGGAGGTGTTCGTCTGGCCTGAAGACGGTCCAGGATTCCGTCCCGACCAGCAGCGGTGGTCCGGAGCGTTTCCCTTTCCGGGCACGGGGGCGCTGAACCGCATGTGCGTGCATCCATCGATCGTCGACTTCGCCGAGCGGGCACTCGACAACACCGACATCCGGCTCTATCAGGCGCATGCCAGCGCCAAGTACGCCGGCGTGACCAATTACGAGCAGCCGATGCACATCGACCGCAACCACTCGTGGCTTCCTCCGGGATCCGAGTCACCGTGGTGGAACCTGGAGGGCTTTCTCTACCTCACCGACGTCACCGCGGACGACAACCCCACCCGGCTGGTCACCGTGCCCGAGACTGCGCACATCGACTCCCCGTACGGAATGGTGATGCCGAAGATGGACCCCGGGGTGTACGAGGCGGAACGGCCGGCGGCGGGTGTCCGCGGTTCGTACCTGGCCTATCGATCGAATTGCTGGCATCGCGGCGCGCCCTTCGGTTCGGGTACGGGCGCCCGGATCGTGTTGGCCGTCGCCTTCAAGAACACCTCTACGGAGTGGATCGGGTACGACACCCAGCAAAGCCGCTCGACCGGCCTCGAGTGGACACGGTTCGCCGAGGGCTCGACGCCGCGCCAACTGGAGCTCTTCGGCTGGCCCCCGCCGGGACACCCGGTCTGGAGCGAGGAGCTGCTCGACCAGACGGCGCAGCGATACCCGGCTCTTGACCTCGGCCCGTGGCGCCGGGCCCTCAGCCGCCCTGGGGGATGACGCTCTCGTTGGCCACCGGGCCCAGGATCTTCCGGCGGCGATGGGCGAGGATCAAGGCGGCGGCGCCGGCGCCGACCACGACGACGGCGGCACCGGCCGCCAGTGCCATGGTGCTGCCCGACAACCCGGACCCGCCGTCAGGGGTCGAGCTGGTACCCGAAGCGACCGGCGTCAGTGCGGTCGCCAACTTCACATTGGCCTGATTGCCGACATACCTCGTCGAGGCCCGGAGTCCCGACCCGGGTTGGGACGCCGACAGATTCCAGGTGAACGTGGACGTGGTGGCCGAATGGTTCACGGTCTTGGCGTTGTTCGCAGCGGGCGCCCCGGGCAGTTGGACCACAAGGTCGATGGTGATCAGCGAGTTCAACTGGGATGCGTTGATCAAACCGCCAGTAGAGCCGCTGCCCACGCCGGTCCCGAGGCTGTCGGAGGGAGTGATCAGGCTCTGGGGCGTGGAGGCCGAGAAATTCCAGCCTGCCGAGTCACGGTTGATCGTGACGGCGATTCCGCCGTTCCCTTCGGCGGCGAGACGATGGCTCTCGGTGTTGAGGTCGGCCAGGGAGAGGAAGTGAAACGTGATCTCGGCTCCGCTGTTGCCGTTCGAGGAGTATGGCGTGACGGTGAGCGGGAAGTCACTGTTGGCCGTCCCCTTGCGGACGGCGTTGTAGAGCACCTGCCCCGGGTTGGACGCGTCACTGGGAACGGTCATGATGACCGAGTAGTAGCCCGATCCATTGGGCTGGACCACGACCTTGGCCGCCAGGTTGCATCCGGTGAGCACGAGCAGCACCGCCAGTCCGAGAGTCACGCGCACGATCCGTCTCTTCATGTCGGTTCAGGTCCCCACGTCGTATTGGCTCGTGGTGCAACCTGACGCGTAGATCTGTGGCGCATCTCCCCAGGTATCGCCGAATCCGATGCTGACACCGAGCGCGCCCCCACAGACGCCGATGCCGATGGTCGAGAGGACACCGGAGGCCGACAGGATGTTGACGCCGTCGACGGAGATCCCGCCGGAGACATCGATGTCGAATCCATTCGCACCGACGTCACCCGAGAAGGTGACGTTGGCGCTTACGGGGATACTGGGACTGATGGAGAGGTCGATGGGGCTGTCGGCAAAGTGGAAGTTGAACGGGCTGGTCGAAATGTCGGCCTCGACGTTGGCCAGGTTGATCGCGTTCAGGAACGTCAACGTCCCGCTGAACTGCAGTCCGAAACCGTTCCCTGCCTTGTTCCCGTTGTCGAAGCCACCTTGCTGGTAGGTGATCTTTGCGTTGAAGAAGAAGTAGTTGGTGGGACACGCGAGATACGGGACCTTGCTCAGCCCGGTGACGAGACCATTGTTCTGCGAGAGCTGGCAGGGCGTCGGAGGACCGACCCCGAAGACCGGGTCGAGGACGACCTTGGTCACGTCCTCGGTGGTTGGGTCCAGGTCGATCTCACCGGAGAAGCTGTTGATGTTGAACTCAGGGCTCCCCTTGACCCCGATGCCGGGGTTCATGAGCTGGACCGTGATCTTCGACACTTTCGCCTCGGCCCCGGGGGTCTGCGAAATGGGTTCGAAGGTGACCGTGGCACCGAGGAGGCAGAGCGATGGGCCGCCCGAGCCCAACCCGAGGACGGTGTAGAGCTCTCCGGGGATCCCGAGGCAGCCACCCTGGACGACCGTGCCGTCGTCGTTGGTCGTCCAGTAGACGTCGTAGAACGAGACGCTGTCGTCTCCGGGAAGGTTCATGGTGGTTTGAGAGGGCGCCGCGTAATTGAGGTCGAGGCCGTCAGTGGCGTTCAGCTCCATGACGAGGGGGATGTCTCCCTGGTACCAGGGCGTGTCGACATCCATTTCGCCCACCATCACCGGAGTGCCGTCGACCCCGTCCACCTGGAAGTAGCGGTTGGCGGTCATGGTGTTGTTGGGCCAGTCCGATGTGCTCGGTTTGATCAGGGGGAAGGGCGAAGGCGGAAGGGTGGTGTTCGAGGACACCTCGATCCCGTTCGTCGGATCGGTGGTGCTCCAGGTCAGTTCCTGATAGTTGCCGAGGTAGTAGTAGTGGGCGTAGCCCGACGCGGCCACCGCGGTATCGACCGTTCCGTCCGAGTCGAGGATCGGCGAGTCGACGTAGGCGCTCACGTTGCTGCCGGTCACGGTGAGGGTGTCGGTATCGATCCTGAGAATCGTCCCGGCCTGGGGCACCAACCAGAGGCCGGTGGGGGTGTTGCCTCCGGCCAAGGTGCTCGCCGTCGCCGGCACGAAGGACCCGAAGACCACCGGGGCCGTCGTGATCCAGCTGTGGGTGAGTTGCTGCATGCAGTCGGATGTGCTGCCGGGGTCCTGCCGGTTGAAGGCCTCGAAGTTCAGCCGGCTGGGACCGGTCGGGGTCGAGATGGTGGCCTGCTGCTGCTGGTTGCCATCGGTGCTGCACGAGACGATGGAGCTCGGGTCGAGAACAAGAACGTCTTCGAGTTCGCCGGTGTCCGCGTTGATCAGATTGAACTTGAGGGGGGTGTAGCGCTCGGAGCTTCCAGGCGGAGGTGAGAAAGAGACCTGGAGATCCAACGTCTGGTTGGTCCCAAGGGCAGGCGTGGTGTACGTCCCGCCCTCCAGGGCGCTGGTGACGTTCTCACCTCCGACGGTGAAGGTTGGATTGATGCTCGAGCCTGCGGCCAACGGATCAGCGGGTGTGTCGAGCAGAGGGCCGTTGAAGTAAGGCGAGGTGAACACGTCACGTTCCCAGGTGGGGAGCCCGGCGAGCGTGGGGCCGGGATCCACCATCTGGATGCGATAGGGGGTCGGACTGACTTTCTCCGAAGCGACCTGCAGGTCGAAGGTGTCGTAGGTCGACACGTACGCGAACTTCTGGCCAGTGGGGTCGCTGTACGCGCCATACGTGACCCCAGGCTCGTATCCGGCGGACGGTAGAGGGGGAACCCGGTTGGTCAATCCGTCATCGCTGACCATCTGGGTGATGTCGGACGGCTCCGGCTGGGGTAGGCCGGCGAGGCGGAGCTCGCTCTGACCCGTGTTGTAGAGCCCGACGACGACGACGTCCGCCAACCCCGACGGCAACGTGCTCTGGGAGGTCACCGAGATCGGATACCAGCCGGGGTGTCCGGCGAGAGCCGTGGTCGAAGCGGCCACGCTCATGGCGATGACAGGCGTGGGCGATCCCGGAGTCGGCAGCGTCAGGTCGAGGCCCGATCCCGTGATGGCCGCGGTGACGTCTGTCGAGGTGCCGTGCTGGAGCAAGGCATAGCTCACGTCAAAGTTGGAGTCTTGATTGGGCGCCTTCACGACCACTGCGTCACCACTCGGCCAGGCGCCCTGACCGCGATCGGCCAGCGTCACGTCGATGGTGGTCGGAGCCTGGTCGACGTCGTACTCGGCCTCCTGGTTGTTGCCATTTGGACCCAGGTACGTCTGCTGGTACACGTTCGCGCCGATCGGTAGCCCGTCGGGGCCGGTGAGGACTGCGTCGGGCCGATAGAAGTAGGTCGGGAACGTCACCTCGTAGGAGTCGATCTTGTTCGGGTCGAGTTGCGATGTCGCAGTCAAGATCACATTGGGTGTCGAGGCTGCCGTCGTCGGCCCGGCGTTGTCGGTCACGAAGAACTCAACGGCGTCGCTCTGGGGGATCGTGACGGAATAGGAGCCGTTCTTCAGCGCCGTCGTCACGTCGACGGGGTTGCCCAGGTCGCCGTAGAAGCCGGGTTGGGTGGCCGCCACGCTGAGGGAACTGGTATCGCCGGAGGCCTCCGCTATGGCCGCTCGTACCGAGAACGTGTCGCTGACGTCCCCGTCGTTCTGCAGGAATACCTCCTGGCTGGCTGAACCGGAGAGCTCGGTGGGCCGAGAGACAATCTGCGTCGCCGGCGTGGACTCGAACACACCGATCCCGTTGTCCGGGTTGATCGTGTACAGGTCCGGACCCACCGAACCGGCGAGTTGCACGCTGGCAAAGTTGAATGCAGTCTGACCGTCGATCGTCGAGGTGAGCGTCACCTGGAAACTGAAGTACCCGGATCCCGATCCTGGGGTCAGCACAGCCCGTAGCGGCGGGCACGATTCGGGACCTGCGTAACAGGTGATCACTTCTGTGCCCGCGAGGACCGCCGAGGTCACGTTCAGAGAGGCCAGGAAGAATGTAGGGGTAACTCCGCTCGTCGAGCCGCCCTCCACCTGCGCCTGGAGGAGGAAACTGTTCACCCCAGTTCCGGACATCCCGGCTTCAATGTCCACTCCACCCGCCGGTCCACCGTTGTAGAGAGGGGGTGAGATCCCGAGGGAGTTCGGGAACGTGGCGCCCCCACTGCCGTCGGCCTGGGCCAGAGCCAGGGTTGGAGTCGAGGTCCCGTTCTGCACCTCGATCGGCTCTACCGTCGACACATCCGCGTTGTTGCCTGAGACAGCCAAGACTGGAACAGAGACGGTTGCCGGCGCGGGTTGGTTGAACGGGGTGAACACGATGATCTGTAGATACGCCGTTGCCGTGTTCGAGCCCGCTGGACCAAGGGTGGTCGTCAGACCTGAGCCGGTGACCTGGCTCGTGTCGTCACCTCCCTCGAAGTCGTACAAGACCGGCCAGTCCGCGGTTGAGCCCGGTCCGGTGATCGTGACGGCATCGCTGACAGCGCTCTGGTTGGTTATCGCTTCCTGCAGCCTGAGCTCGGAGCCGCGGACCCCTGAGGTGTGCGCGAGTTCGACCGTCCCGAGCAATGGGTCGGCGACACTGGTCAAATAGCCCGAACAGTTGTACTGGTTCAGGTTCAGTTGCGATCCGGCGTAGCACACGTTCGAGGACAATTGCGGGGTCGTGATATCGACCGTGACCGTCGCGCTTTGACTGTCGGCGGTACCGTCGTTGGTCACGAACGAGAAGGTGTCGGTACCGCTCGAGATCGACGGGGTGTAGATCAGGTCGGGCGCCGTCCCACTCAGCGTTCCGTGTTGTGGATTTCCCGTCACCCGGTAGGTCAGGGGCGAGCCCTGGAGCGAGGTGCCTGTAAGGGTGATATCCACCGGGTGGGGCGCGATGTCCTGGACGGTTTGGGAGTTGGCCGTCGGAGGGATCTCCACCTGCTCCACGGTGATGTCGATGAAGTCCTCCACCGAAGTGCGCGTACCGTCGGTGGCCTGGAACCCGATCTGGTCCGACCCCGAGTAGAGCTGATCGGGTGAATAGCGTTCGTAGCCGAAGTTGAAATACCCGCTCGGGCAGCTCGGGCCGTTGCCCGAGGCGACTTCCTGATCGAGGGTGCCATGCTGCGGTGGCGAGGTCATCGTGAATGTGATGGGCCCCTCGGGTGCCGTCGCACAGAGGTTGAGGCCGATGGAGCTGTCCTCGTTGACGGTGGCCGAGTAGCCGATTACCTGTGGCGTGAGGGTGGTCACGTTGATGGTGCCGGTAGCCGGAGCGCTGACCGTCCCGTCGCTGACGAAATAGTCGAAGGTGTCGGTTCCGTCTGACGTGAATGTGCCCTGGTTCGGCGAATAGGCGAACGTTTCGGCGGTGTTGCCCTGGTTGCAGGGGTTGACGCTGGGCGTCCCGAGGTCGGTCAACGTCCCGAAGAGCGGTCCTCCCGTGATGGTGAAGGTGAGTGACGAACTCCCAGATTCCGGATTCTCGGCACAGAGGACGACGTCGACCGGCGTGTCCTCTTGGGTCGAGGCAGAGACGTCGAAGGCGGTCGGCCGCTGGTGCATGACGACCGTGATGGACACCGTGTTCCCGAAGCTGACGAGTCCAGTGACATTGTCGGTGACGGCGTAGGTAAAGCTGTCAGACCCCGTGTACCCAGGATTCGGGGTGTAGATGTAGGCCTCGAGGCCGAGAGTCTGTGAGCAACCCGAGGTGGCGCTCGACGCGGACGGATCGGCGACGAGCGTGCCGCTGGCAGTGCTCGTGGTGATGGTGAAGGTCAGCGGGTCTCCTGGAGGGCCCGAAGCACACAGCCAGAACGTTGAGGACGTCCCCTCCAATGCGGTGAACGAGGTGGCACCGAACGCGAAAGGCGCCTCGACGACCGAAATGTCGACTGATTCCTGAGACGTGGACAATTGGGTGTCGGGATCCACTGCCGAGGCGCTGAGAACCACCGTCTCGGAGGGCAGCCCGGAGGGGTCAAAGGTCAGATCGGGCAGTGCCTCGTTGAGCTGCGCCACCGTGCCCGTCAAGTCGAGCGAGCTTCCCCCGCCGCTGCTTTGCTCCGTCACGAGCTGGGTCGGTCCGCTGGTGTCGGACGTCGGAAGGGCCAGAGTCCCGCCGCTCACGCTGAGGGTGACCTCGTCCTCGGTTGTCAGAGACGCGCCCGTGTCAGTCAACGAGATGCCGGACGACAGCCCGGCGGGGAAGGCCAGAGTTCCGGCGTTGGTGGCGATGGACAGCGGGCTCGTTGGGAGGGAGAGCAGCGGCGGGGGGTTGTTGACGATGCCGTTGATCGTGACCGTTTCCGTGACCGGTGCCGACGCAGGTCCAGATCCGGTCGGTCCGAGATCCCTGGCCGAAAGCGTGATGGTGGCGGTGGGGGTCGTGCCGCTTGGGGGGAAGTAGAGAAATTCGCCGACGGCCTCGTTCAGATGCTGAACGCTGCCGGCCAGATCGATCTGCTGGTCTCCGCTCGCCGTTCCGTTGAGGAAGGAGACATTTGAGACCACCGCATTGTTCAAGTCGATGTTGCCG
This sequence comes from uncultured Acidimicrobiaceae bacterium, assembly GCA_963840435.1. Lineage (GTDB taxonomy): Bacteria > Actinomycetota > Acidimicrobiia > Acidimicrobiales > RAAP-2 > Bog-473. Next base: position 54,702 of record CAWIYY010000021.1, read on the forward strand.
GTGGAGGCCTGGACGTCCAGCTCCACCTCGTCGGGATACGCCCCGGGTCCCACGGAGACGGCCGAGGACAGGTCGGCCCCCTGGACCAATTGCGCATTGTGGGAGATGGTCTCGTACTGCTCTGTCAGTGGCGCGGTGATCTCTGGGACCTGACCGCTCGCCCCTCCCGGGAGGATGTTGATGTCGACTTGAGCCGGCGCGCTGACGTTCCCTTCGGCGTCGTGGACGGTGAAGAAGAAGGGGTCAGCACAGGTAAACCCACTGATCCCGTCCGGGTCCGGGCAGGCCGTGGCAGGTGTGGTGTACACAACCGTTGCGTCGGTGTTGTCCACTTGTGTGATCGGTCCGAGTGTGCCGAGGGTCGGCGGTGTCGAGATCGAAAACTGCAACACGTCCCCCGTTGGGTCTGACGACCCCGACAGACGAATGGTCACCGGATTGCCGGCGACGATGTGCGGATAGTCCGTGTTCTCCACCCGGTTGGCCGTGAGGGAGTAGCCAGGTGCGGGCACCGTGCCCGTTATCGTCACGTTGGAGATGGCCCACGTCTCTGAGGACGCGCTGGACGTGTCGCCGAACGAGGTCCAACGGAACGACAAGGGCAAGTTGTCGTTTGGGAGGGCCACTGTGTGAAGCACGGGTACTCCGGTCTGGTCGCTCCCTCCGGCTCCGGCAATGCTGGCAAGCATGTTGAAGTCGCCGGTGTCGCCGGGAACAGAAGCCTGGTTCACGCTGACAGAGTCCCCCGAGGTCGTCGAGTCCGGGCTGAAGTCCGAATAGAACGAGAGGGTCAGGTTCTGAACGTTGGCCGGGATCCCAGAGACCGGATTGAACTCCAATTGGTCCAGGCCGACGGCGCCTCCGGTGAAGGAGGCCTCCGCGGCGCACCCGGTGGCCGGAGCCGTCACGGCGCAGCTCGACGACCACGTCCCTTCGGGTGCCGTCCAGCTCGTGGGGGGAAAGGTTCCTTCGGTGAACTCTTCATTGAGATACGTGAACGGTGTGTCTGCAGAGGCAGGGCTCTGCGTGTGCACACTCAAGTACACGACGCCGGTGATGATCAATGCCAGGCAACTGAGGAGGCGGAGCGCGACCCAGCGGGCTCGGTTTCTTCGAGTGAACCGACCGTCCGAAAACGATCCGTCTGGATGCCCCATGCTCCGCAGCCGCCTGTTCATGATCAAAGGTCGCGGGCCTCGCCAAGGACGTCCGAGCGAAGCGTCAACGTAACCCTGCATGTCGACAAAGCGACGTCAATTCTGAAGTCATTTCCAGCCGGATTTGTGTCTGCGGAGGCACTTCAGGGACAACGTCCGGGACCACGACTCGACCTCACGCCGGCTTGTCCAGGAGAGCCGGCAGCTGAAGTGACGCAGAACGAGGGCATCGAGACGTTCAACCAGGGCCGTTGCCCCGTTGCCCCGTTGCCCGGCGTCCTTGGCAGTTACAGGCCAGTCGTATTCGTTGTGGAGAGTTCGCTGACTATCGACCCGTCGCCTAACCCCACCTACGAACCTGGTCGGGCTATTCGGGGCCGAGTGGAAGGAACAGGAGACTTCCATCTCCGCCAAAGCCCAGGCGACGGTAGAACGGGAATGAAGGCGGGCTCGGATGAACGGATAGATATTCCAGGCCCATCTCTTGGGCTCCTTCGATGAGGTTTCCGATCAACAGAGTTCCCAGGCCGTCGTCCCGATGTTCGGCCACGACATACACGCTCTGGACGTTGCCAGACAGCCTCGTCCACCTTTCAGGCCCAGGAATCCGTTCGATGATCACGAGCCACGCCATGCCCACGGCAGCGCCGTCCAACTCGACCACGAAGGGCAGATGCGTCCCGCGATGTTCGGCCATCCAGGCTCCGAAGTCGCTTCGAAACCGGTCCGGATCCCCCTGTTCGCCTCTTTCCACCGCCCGCCAGGTCCATCGCAACCGTGCCAGCTCCTGAACATCGGAGAGATCGGCTCGGCGAGCCGAAGCGGTTCCTTGATGGCTGGCACCCACGATGACAAGCTTTGCACCCGGTCCCCGACTCGCTGGGCACCCGCTGTCAAATGTCGAGAGGACCCTTGTCTCATACTCTTGGGTTCCGATGGCCATGAGACGAGAGCGCTGGTCGGGCTTGGCGGTAGCCGCGATGACCGTTGTCGTCGCTGCCGGCCTGAGCGCGCCACCGATCGGCGCTGCATCGGCACCAGGTTGGCCCGCTCGTCCAAACTGGGCCGCCGACGTCCCTGCCCCGCGCAGCAACGACGTCAGGCCTGTGGCCGTAGTCTCGACGAGCGGATCGGTGTCCGGCGCTAGCTCGCTCGTTTCTGGTCATGGCCAGGTCACGCTCACTGACCGACTCGGCGGGCCGGTGGCCTCGGCGATCATCGACTACGGCGAGGACGTCGGAGGCGTCCCGTTCTTCGACGTCCAGTCGGTCAGCGGGACCCCGACACTGACCGCGGCATACAGCGAAGGTCGCCAGTATCTCAGTGCCCAAGGAGATCAAGCCCCGAGCGCGAGTCCTGCTGGAGACGACTCCAGGGCCGACACATTGATCGTCGCCTACCCGGGTCTCCTCACGACGGGTCTCATCCAGGGTGGCGAGCGCTACGAGCGGATAGCCCTGACCACACCTGGGCGCCTCACGCTGTCGTCGGCAGGCATCGAATTCTCTGCGGTGCGAGCGACGGCAGATGACTACCGCGGCTGGTTCGATTCGAGCTCGGCGCTGCTCAATCGGATCTGGTTCGATGGCGCATACACCACCCAGCTCAACGAAATCCGACCCAACTCCGTGCCGCCCGCCTGGCAGATCGTCAACGGCGCCCTCCGAACAGTCGGGGGGAGTGCACAGCTGCTTGCAGGCAGTTCAGACTGGACCAACTATTCGATGTCTTTCCAGACTCGGGTGGTGTCCAAGAGCACGGGATGGATGGTACGCGCCGAGTCACCGTCGAGTGGCTATCTCCTTGTGCTTGGAGCCGATTCGGACCCCGAACGGGGCTCCACCCTTTCGGTGGTGGTGCTCGGGCAAGATCTCTTCGCGAACATCCTCACCGTGCGACTACCGAGGCTTGACGCGGCCCGGTGGCAGTCGATCCGGACCACCGTCGACGGTTCGACGCTGACCACCTCCATCGACCACAAGACGGTCGCCAGCATCAACACGTCGGTCAAGCCGGGCGTACCGATCTACCGCCAGGGCGGGGTCGGCCTCTTTCCCGTGGCATCGACGGCAATGTTCCGACGACTCGATGTCCGTCAGGGGGCCACAACGCTGTTCGCCAATGCTCTCGACGAGAACTCTGCGCTGGCTCACTTCGCCGGTCCCGACGTTTCGACTCCCGATCCGATCGCCACGGTCGTCGACGGCGCCAAGCGAGACAGGGTGGTGTGGAGCGGCGATCTCGGGACCGAAGCCCCCACGATCTTCGACTCCACAGACGATCCGGCCTTCATCAAGGGATCATTGCAGTTGCTGGCCAGCTATCAACAAGCCAATGGCGCCGCGGGCACGAACGTCAATCCCACTGCACCGCTCGGTACGTTCCCTCAGCCCACCCCGGCCTACTCGGCGTCCTATTCGACTGATGTAGTGAACGATATCGCCACCTACTACCTGTACACAAAGGATCTGGCATTCGTACGAGCTCAATGGCCGACGATCACGCGCGAGCTCGCTTACGACCGGTCACTGGTTGACACCCGAGGATTGTTGGTGACCAACAACCAGAACGGTCAGGACTGGGATTACTACGACGGCGACAAGATCGGCGAAGTCACTGCCTTCAACGACATCTACTACGAGGCTCTCGTCAACGCCGCCACGATGGCGGATGCACTCGGTCAGAGTGCAGAGGCTGCGTCCTACCGACTCGCGGGAACGCAGATCCGTAGCGCCATCAACCAATACCTCTTCAACCCCACCATCGGGGTCTATGGCATGTCCAACCTCGAGCCCGACGTGGTGGCCCAGGACGCCAACGCGCTTGCCGTTCAGTTCGGGATTCCTCCCGCAACAGAGGGAGTGTCGATTCTGCAACGGATGGAGCGGCTGCTCCCCACAACCCGCAACGGACCCGAGGCCTTCACGGCTAACTCGGCGTATCGGACCCAGGTGAGCCCGTTCATCACGAACGACGAGGTTGCTGCCATGTTTGGCACCGGTCAGACAGATGGCGCCATACACCTCATCGAGCAGCTGTGGGGTCACATGGACGCTCCGGGGCCCGACGACAGTCGAGCAGACTGGGAACTCGTGGCCGCCGATGGCGTCCCTGGTTTCGGCGCCAGCACCAGCCTGGCCCACGGCTGGGCCAGCGGGGCGACTGCGCAGTTGTCGAACCAGGTGCTCGGAGTCAGCCCGACTGTCGCGGGCTTCACCCAGTGGTCCATAGATCCCCACCCCGGGACGCTGACATGGGCTGAGGGCGAAGTGCCCACACCAGCAGGGGCGATCAGCGTTGATTGGGCTCAGGACATTCGTACTGGCGGTTTCACTCTTCAAGTTCGGAGCCCGTCGGGTACGACTGGGACGATTGCGGTACCCGTCCCGTCGACGGGTGGAGTGGTCACGGTGCGTCGTTTGCACACGAACCTATCGCCTAAAACAATCCGGATACCGGCCGGACGTGACCTCGCCACCGTGCCTGCACAGGGCGGTGTGTCCTATGAATTCGTGGTCAGTCCCGCCTGAGCAGAGCCGACCGAAGGGCTGGGGATATCGATCTGCTCAGTCGGCCTTGGCCTTGGCGTCGGCCCCGGCCTGGAGCCAGCGATCAATTCGGGTGGGTTCAGATGGCTTTCGGACAGGGGTCTTGTTCCGCGTCCGGCCGGTCTCCCGTGGATCAGGGCTCAGGTGAAGCGTTGGCGGCCCGGCTCGGAGGGCGGTTTAACATGCGCAAGTTGTCTCGCCAGTTATCGTGCAGGTCGCGGGCCGCTAGCTCATCCGGAAGAGCAGGGGACTTTTAATCCCAAGGTGCCGGGATCGAGACCCGGGCGGCCCACCGAATCCCAGTTCAGCTTGTTGCTGGCGGCATGCTCTGGACAGATCAGCTCCCGTTCTCCAGGGTGGCGATTGCTTCAATCGAGATAAGAAGCCCGTGGGGCAAGGCAACATTGGCGGGAGCTGACCGAGCTGGCGGAGGATCGGGCATGTGACGCGCATAGACCTCGTTGATATCGGCGAAATCCTCGACGTTTGCGTAGAAGATCGTCGTTTTAACGAGCTGATCAATCGACGACCCCGCCGTTTCCAGGATGGCTGCCAAGTTCAACAACGCTTGTTCTGTCTGTTCTGACACTCCTTCCGCGAGCAAGCCTGTGTCGGGATTGATGCCCACTGTGCCTGAGCAAAAGACGAACCCATTGGCGACAATCGCCTGGCTGTAGGGCCCAAGCGCTTTCGGAGCGTTCTCTGTCGATATGCGGCGCCTCTCCATCCAACCTTCATCCTCCCATTGCGACAATTCCGCAACCGGTAGCTCGAGCATCTGGTCACGCTCCCGGCGAACGGAGTCACTGTTCGCGCATGCTTGGCCCGACCGCTCTGTGAAGCCGGTTGCCCTCGCCAGTATGAACCCCAGGCGTGAAGAGTAACGACACCTTGCGAACTGTGCGGTATTCACCTGATCCGGACCGTTTCCTCGTGGACATTCCGGCGATCAAGTGACGCCTTGCCGGCGAACCGGAACCGGCCGTACGCTCCCGTTTGCGAGACGAGGAGGTGTCCGTGGAACTCGTTCACGAATTTGATCTTTCCGCCAGCATAAAACCAGCCGTGATGTTCGGGAATCGAATGTTCTTGGAGATAGCGGAGGGAAAGGTGAGTGGGAAGCGACTGAACGGCACTCTTCTGTCAGGTGGCGGCGACTGGATCACCTTGGGTTCCGACGGGTGGGGACAGATTGACGTGCGGGGCCAGATGGTCACCGACGATGGTGCGTACATTTATGCCCACTACACGGGATTGCTTGAGCTCAACGAAAAGGTCATGAATGCGACGGCGACCAGTACAGCGACCGACTGGAATGACCAATACTTCCGTACGACGCCACGATTTGAAACCGGAGACGAGCGCTACAGCTGGATGACCACGAGTCTCTTTGTTGCTGAGGGCCGTCGATTGGCGGCCGGCGTCGAGTACCGCGTATTTAGAGTCAGCTGACCAGCACTGGCCCGCCAAAGTCCTGTGGATGAGATCAGCGGAGCACACCTGGCGGTTCTGCATCGCCAGGACGAGCAGCGTGAGGGGTCTCCAGCCCGGCAGTTAGGGCGCACCCTCCGATGCTGGCGCGCCGCCGGCAGAGTGGACCTCGACGGATGATTGCTCGTTGGGGCGCCCGGTGAAGGAGGCTCGACTCGAGCCCCAGCCTCCCTGTAGGGGGCACCCACACGGCGTCATACTTCATTCGTCCCGGTGATGGCTTGTCCTGCAATCTCGTGGGTCTCGTCTTCGAGCATGATGCGGAGGAGGAGCGCGACCCACGTGCGGTAGGGCTTCCAGACCTCGCTGATCTCGGCGATCTTGGCGGCGCTGGGCGGTGCCTTCATGTCGTAGGCGATCGCCATTGCTCGAGCGAAACGCGGCTCGGCGGTGGGCGTGAAGTCCGGATCACCTGCGCCGCGGAGAAGAATCAGTTCGGCCGAGAACGGGCCGATTCCGGGAATGGCGATCAACTCCTCGAGAGCCTGGGAACGAGGGAGTGACCTCAGCTGGGCGGCGCCAAGGGTCCCACCGAGAGCGGCCGCGGCGACACCTCGGAGGCGCTGAAGTTTCGTCTCGCTCAGCCCAGTGATCGTCGACAGCTGGGCCAGCTTGGCTGGGTTCGGGAAGGCGCGGACAACTCGGTCGCCAAGATCGATGGTCTCACCGTGTTCTGCGGTGATGCGAGCCTTGATTGCGGCAGCCTGAACGATTCGGATTCGCTGTCCGATCACCGACCACGCTGCCGCTTCGTAGGGCGACCAGAAGCACACGGGGCGAAGGCCTGGGTACCTCGACTGGAGTTGAGCGACTACTGGGTCGTGACGAGCGATGTCCGGAAAGCCTCGACCGTCGATGTCGAGCGACAGGATCCGCTCGACCTGCTCCACTGCCGCCGCAATGACCGCTGGGGCAAGCGTGTCGTCCCCGTGAACCGTGCAGTGAACCGCACCGCCTTCCTCGTGGACGCGTGCCGCCACTGGATCCCAGTAGCCGTCGACGCAGAAGGCCATCTCCAAGCTCGCGGCTGACTCGCTCTCGTAGGCGGCTGGAGCGAATCCCTCGAGGTAGCGAATCGATGCCGCCAACGAATACGGCCCCTTCGGGGATAGAACAAGGTTTGTGGTGAGAGTCGTCTCAGCCATGAAGAGTCACGGCGTAGCCGTCGGGATCGGCGAAGGTGAAGGTGAGACCGAAAGGTCCATCGAAAGGTGCGACGAGGATCGGGACCCCGGCGAGAACCATGGCATCGTGCAGATCCTGCGGATCGTCCGCCTTCAGCCAGATGGCCACACCCCACCCGAGGTGCTCGACCGCCTCAAGATCGACGAGTGGCTCCCGCACGGCGAACGCGATGGGCTCCGTGGCGAAGACCACCGCGTGGTCCGGACTCACCTGAGCGCGGGCGAGACCAAGGTGCTCGGTGTAGAAGGCTGCGGAAGCCTCCAGATCGCGAACCTGGAGAGCGATGAAATCAGGGCCGAGTGCGGTCATTGGATGTCCATTTCTGTGGGTGGGATCAGGTAACCTGTATCAGGTACCCTGAGATTATATCAGGTACACTGATAGTGAGGTGAGTGTGGACCAGGTCACGATGGCCAGGGTGGGCTACTTGATAAAGAGGGCGCAGATGGTCCTGCACGACGCGATGGCCGATGCCCTCGGCTCTCACGGTCTCACGGTGTCCCAGTTTGCCGTCCTCACCGGTTTAGACGAAGAGCCCGGGCTCTCGAATGCCGACCTCGCTCGTCGGGCATTCGTGACGCCACAGAGCATGCACGCCGTGCTACAAGAACTGGAGAGGCTCGAGTTCGTTGTGAGGCGTCCTCATCCGGCGCACCAACGCGTCCTCCAAGCTGAGCTCACTGAGACTGGTCGGCGCACTTTGAGATCTGCGAACAGTTCAGTCAACGCTGTGGAGGAGCAGATGCTCCGCAAGCTCACCAACCCGGTGAGATCGAGACTTGCAAGCGCGCTCTCGTCTTGCATCGATTCGCTGGCCGAAGCTCCTGCAACCTCCGGCGCTCGTCGACTCCGGTGATACAAGGGGAACCGCCAGAAGTGCGGAGAGACGCCCCCGGGTTATCAGGCAGGGCGTCCCCGAGGTACCGAACTGCCCAGCCTCCCGTTCACGCTCAACCCCATCGCAACCTTCCGGCGTGATAGTGAAGGTAGTGATGAATGAGCCTTCATCGGAACCATCCGTGCTGGTTGAGGAGTTCCTTCTTGACTCTGAGGGCAGGGAGCCGGACGCCTCGGCCGTGGCCGTGCTGGTCACGCTGTCCCGTCCGGACTCCCTGAACGCCATCGACTGGGAGATGGTGAGGCAGCTTCATTCGGTCGTCGACGGCCTAAACCGGCGCGAAGACGTATGTTGCGTGCTCCTGACCGGGGCCGGTCGAGCCTTCAGCGCTGGCGGCGACCTCAAGAGCTACGTGGCGCTGCAGCGCGACCCGAGCGCCTTTCCCCGATTCGTTGAGGACATCCACCGGGTGTTCGGGAGTCTTCGTGACCTGCCGTTCCCCGTGGTGGCCCTCGTCAATGGGCTGACGGCGGCCGGGGGGCTGGAGCTGCTGCTCAATTGCGATTTCGCACTGGTTGCCCGCAGCGCGCGCCTGTCCGATGGGCATCTCAACTTCGGCCAGATGGGTGGAGGTGGTGTGCTCACCCTGCTTCCACGCGTCATCGGCCTGCAACGCGCATCCGAGCTGATCTTCTCGGGACGGTCCCTCTCGGCCGAGGAGGCGGTCGACTGGGGATTGGCTGTCCGCTGCGTGGACGACGATGCACTACTGGAGAGCGGGTTGACCTTCGCCCGCCAAGTGGCATCCAAGAGCCCCCTCGCCGTGGCCAACGCCAAAGCGGTCCTCCAAGGCCTGTGGGCTACAAACGGGGACATCTCGAGTGGACTCCGATTCGAGAGGGAGCGCAACGCCTACTACTGCCTCACGTCGGAAGACGCACCCGAAGGGTTGGCGGCCTTTCTCGAGAAGCGCAGGCCGCGCTTCCGGGGCCGGTGACCACGATCGACCCCGCCGAGAGCGTGGACGCGATCGCTCCTCAGCCTGACCCCGACAGCGCGGCCTGGTGGCAAGGTCTGCGGGAGCATCGCATCCTTCTGCAGCTCTGCGAAGAGTGTCGCCGACCGCGGCACCCTCCGATGCCGCGCTGTCCTTGGTGCGCGACCTGCACCTTCGCAGAGGTCGAATCGGCCGGTCGAGGTGTCGTCTACTCATTCGTGACGGCCCACGTTGCCGTCTCTCCCGGCTATGGGGCTGAACTCCCTTATACCGTGGCCACCGTGGAACTCGACGAGGGCCCCCGACTCCTGGGCCGTGTCGAATCGCTGCTTCCTCTGGCCATCGGAGCAGCGGTGGTGGCCCGGTTCAGGGACCATCCCTCGTGGACCGAGCTGTACTTCGCTACCGATCCTCACCGGGCGTGACGGACACGGTGCACGGCCCCGGTCGGGTGGCGGCAGTGGCCGGCACCGGCTTCACGCCTTTCAGCCGCGCCTCGGGTCGCAGCGTCCTGTCGCTGGCCGCTGAGGCGGTGGCCAACGCTGTCGAGGACGCTGGCCTCCGCCTCCGAGACGTCGACGCCATGGGTAGTTTCATGGTCTCGAACGACTCGGTGCCCTGCGTCGCCGTCTCCAGCACTCTCGGGATGGGGCCACTGCGAAGCGTCCTCGATCTCCAGCTGGGTGGCCAGGCCCCCTGCCATCTTGTGTGGCAGGCGGCCCAGACTGTGGCCAGGGGCGACGCCGATGTAGTGGTTGTGTATCGTGCGCTCAACGGCCGCTCGGGCGCCCGGGTCGGATCAATGCAGTTCGCCGGGATGGGCGGCCAGTACCGCTACCCGATCGGGTACGGGGCCTACCTGATGTACGTGGGCATGTGGGCGCAGCGCTTCCTCTACGAGACGGGACAGGGCCCCGAGGACCTGGGGGCAGTGGCCGTCAGCCAGCGCACCTATGCCCAGGCCAATGAGCGAGCGGTGCGCCGTCAGCCACTCGGGTTGGCCGAGTACCTGTCGGAGCCCTACGTGGTCGATCCGTTCCGCCGCTCTGATTGCACCGTCGAGGTCGATGGGGCCTGTGCGGTGGTCGTGACGTCCTTGGAGCGGGCCCGCGACCTGCCCCACCCGCCTGCGGTGGTGGCTTCGGGTTGCTACCGGGCCGGCCCCCGTCCGGGGCTGGACATCGGCGACCATTTGCTGTGGGAGGACTATTCGCGCAACTACACGAGCTGGCTGCGCGACGAGCTGTTCGGACGTGCCGGCGTGCGCCAGCAGGACGTGGACGTGGCCGAGATCTACGACTGCTTCACCAGTACCGTCCTGATGGGCCTCGAGGGATTGGGACTGTGCGAGCGGGGAGAGGCGGGAGCATTCGTGCGCTCGGGCGGGTGTGCACTCGACGGGCGGCTGCCCACCAATACGAGCGGCGGTTTGCTGGCCGAGGGCTACCTGCACGGCATGAACACGGTGGCCGAGGCGGTGCTCCAGGTTCAGGGACGGGGCGGTGCGCGCCAGTCGCCGCGGCACGACGTGGTCGTCGTGACGTCGGGCGCGCTCATGGATGGTTCCGCCCTGATCCTGACGACCGACCGCTAGCTGGGTGGGTTCGAGCAGTCATCGCAACAAGCTCGGCGGGACCGCGGCGACGGAGGTCGCGGACCATGCGCAATGGACCAGCCTGCGCCCGGCGTCACGGGTCACACGCAGCGCGGACCAGTGCCCTGGACAGCTGGCTCGACATGTACAACCATCTTCGGCGGCATGGCCATCGGTGGTTCACCCATCAGGCGAGAACGCGATGGGCCAGACCAACAAGCGGCCGCCGCGAGATGGGGGAGTACCCGCCGTGCCACACGGCGTAGCTTGGTCGACAAGGAGGGAGCGGTCGATGTTCCGCGACATGGTGACGGAGCCCGAGTGTGCTGCCTCCTACCGCCGGGATGGGCGGTGGGACTCCACGACCCTTTCGGGACGCCTCGCAGCCGTGGCCGTGGCAGGCCCGGCGCGCGTGGCTGTCATCGACCGTGACGGGAAGGCCGTCCACACGTATGCCGAGCTCGAGCACGACGTCTCCCTGTTTGCCCTCTGGCTGGTTGACCGGGGGGTCGGCCGGGGCGACGTCGTGTCGATCCAGCTGCCCAACTGGTACGAATTCGTGGTGATCGCACTGGCGACCCAACGGGTGGGCGGGATCATCAACCCCCTGCTCCCCATCTACCGGCGCCGCGAGCTGCTCCACGTCCTCACGGTCGCCCAGCCCAAGGTGTTGTGCACCCCGGCGGTCTACCGCGACTACGACCATCTCGCCGAGTCGCGGGCGGTTGTTGCAGACTCGGGCCATTCCACGGTGCACGTGGTGGTCGCCGACACGCGTCCCGCCACGGCGGGGGCGGTGCACGCCCCCGCCGTATGGTTCGCCGACACGCTGGCCCGTGACAGAAGTGGCGGAGCCGCAGAGGCGGGCGCGGCAGGTCGCGAGGGCGAACGGCCCGACGTGGTCTCCGAGTTGATCTTTACCTCGGGGACCGAGGCGACCCCCAAGGCGATTATGCACACCGAGGAGACGGCCAACTTCAGCGTCCGGGTGGCGCAGCAGGATCTCGGGCTCGACGACAGCGATGTCGTGTGGATGCCGTCGCCCATCGGGCACTCGACTGGCTTCAACTACGGGGTCCGCCTGGCCATCTATCACGGGTTGGCGCTGGTGCTTCAGGACCGCTGGGATGCTGCGGTTGCCTGCGACCTGATAGCCGGCCACCGGGCCAGCTACACCCTGGCCTCCACCACCTTCCTCCAGGATGTGGTGGCCGAGGCCGAGCGCCGGGGAGGTGATCACCTCAGCTCCATGACCAGGTTCGGCTGCGGTGGCGCGCCGGTCCCGCCTGAACTCGTGCGGCGTGCCGGGGCATGTGGGATCGGGGTCCTTCGCCTGTACGGTTCGACCGAAGTGTTGGTGGCCACCTGGAACCGGCCCGCGAGCCCCGTCGACAAGAAAACGGGTACCGACGGTGTGGCGCTCACCGGCGTCGAGGTCGAACTGCGTGACGACGGGGGGCGCGTCTGCCCCCCCGGCGTGGCCGGGGAGATTCTCGTACGAGGGCCCAATACCTGTGTCGGCTTCTACCGCGACCCTGAGCGAACGGCCGCCACCTTCGCCCCGGGCGGGTGGGTCCGATCCGGTGATCTGGCCACGATGGACGAGGACGGCTACCTGACGGTGGTCGGGCGCAAGAAGGAGATCATCATTCGGGGAGGACTGAACATCACGCCACGGGAGATCGAGGACCTCCTCCTGGACTTTCCCGAGGTGGATCGGGCGGCGGTTGTCGGACTTCCCCACGAGAGGTTGGGCGAGCGCGTGTGCGCGTGTGTGGTGCTGGCGCCCGGAACGGAGTTGGAATTCGCCACCATGGTCGAGCGCCTCCGTGCCATCGGGGTGGCCACGTACAAGTTGCCCGAGCAGCTCGAGATCCTCGATTCCCTTCCCCTGACCGCATCGGGCAAGACCAAGAAGTTCGAGATCGTCGACTGCCTCATGGGCAGCGACTGAAGATGTTCGACCAGTCGGACATTGATGCCTACACGGACGCGGGCTGGTGGGGCACCCGCACCCTGGCCCAGGTCGTGGCCGGCCATGCGGCGTCCCATCCCGACCAACCGGCGTACATCGTGGCCGGCCCGTCGGAGGACCGGGCGCTGACCTGGGCCCAGTACGACCGGCGCTCGTCGGAGCTCGCCGCCGTGCTGGCGCGCGCCGGGCTCGACTCCGGTACCAAGCTGGGGGTGATCCTGCCGGACGGCGCGACCGTGCACACGGCCTTCCTGGCCGCTGAGAAGGCGGGATTGGTGGTGGTGGGGGTGGGGTCGCGCGCCGGGCCGGCCGAGATTCGTCATCTCCTGCACCTGACCGGCGCGACGGCGCTGCTCACCCACGAGCACCACCAGGAGCGCCCGGCCGGCGAACTGGTGGCGTCGTTGCGCGTGAACGGCGCGCCAGGGTTGCGGCACATTGTGGTGCCCGATGTGCTGTCAGCTGGAGAGGCGACGGCGGTGGTCGACGGGGTCCCCGTCCCGCCACCCGACGAGGGCGAGGTGGCCCGGCTCCTCGACGGCCGGTCCCTCGGACCTGATGACCTCTTTATGCTCAACTCCACCTCTGGCACCACCGGGTTACCCAAATGTGTGATGCACACGGCGAACCGCTGGTTCTACTTCCACCAGTTGGCCACGCAAGCGGGCCACCTCACGCCCGAGGACGTCTTTTTCAGCGCCGTGCCCGCCCCCTTCGGGTTCGGGCTGTGGACCGCCCACTTCTCGCCGAGCGTGCTCGGGTGTCCGACCGTCGTCACCCCCAGATTTCAGGTCGACCAGGTGCTCCTCGCCATGGCCACCCACCGCGTATCGGTGTTGGCTTGCGTGAGTACCCAGTTCATCATGATGCTGAACTCTTCTGGCCTCGATGGGCTGGATTTGACGTCGCTGCGCGTCCTCTTTACCGGAGGCGAAGCCGTTCCCTTTGCCCGGGCGGCGGCGTTCGAGGAGCGTACGGGCGCCAAGGTGCTTCAGTTCTACGGTTCCAACGAAACGGGTGTGCTGAGCGGGACCACCCTCACCGATTCGCGTGAACAGCGCCTCGGCACGGCGGGCCGCATCATCGACGCCATGCAAGTACGGGTCCTCGACGATCGGGGCGATCCCGTGACGTCATCACCGCGGGTAGGAGTACCGGCGTGCAAGGGACCGGCGACCTGCATCGCCTACTTCGACGACGACGCGGCCAACGCCGAGTTGTTCACCGACGACGGCTGGATGCGCATGGGCGACGTGGTCGAAATCGACGACACCGGCTACCTGCGGGTGGTCGGCCGCACGTCGGACATCATCATCCGGGGCGGGAAGAACATCAGTGCACCAGCACTCGAGGCGGAGATCTCCGAGCATCCCGATGTGGCGCTGGTCGCCGCCGTCTCCATGCCAGACGAGATCGTCGGGGAGAGGGTCTGCGTCTACGTGTCGACGCGGGGCGACGTCCCTGTCACCCTGTCCGACATAACCGCGTTCCTGGCCACCCGCGAGGTGAGCCGGGAGTGGTATCCCGAGCGGCTGGTCCAGCTCAGTGACCTGCCTCGCTCATCGGGGGACAAGGTGGCCAAGGGCGAGCTCCGGGCCGATATCAGACGACGCCTGGCGGCTGAGTAGCCGCCACTGCTACGGCGACGCCGAGTCCAGACGAAGCGCCGGTGATGACCACATCCCGGTCATCGAGCCGGCAGATGTCTCCACTCCCGGGCGACGGTTACCCCCAGCCCTCGATAGCCCCGATACCGAGTCGCTCGAGGGTGTCGAGCAGGGGTGGAACGCTGGCGTCGGGCACCGGCAGCTGGGGCAGGCGGGGAAAGCCGCCGCGCAGCCCGAGCGCATTGAGGGCGGCCTTGGTGGCCCGTATCCCGCCGGCCGCGTAGAAGGTGTTCGACAGCCGGAGCAGTTTTCCGTAGGAGTCCACCATGCGCCACGCGGCGTTCTCCCGGTAGGCGTTGATCACTTCGACGCAGAGTTTGGGCGCCAGGTTGCCCTCTGAGCTCAGGTACCCGGTGCCGCCGAGCGACAGCGCGGTGAGCGCCAGATGCGGCCCGCCGACATGGATCTCCAGCCGGTCCCCCAGCGCATCGATGACGGCGCTGAGATAGCCCAGGTCCTGGTGGCTCAGGTTGATCCCGATCAGGTGGTCGAACCGATCGGCGAATTCGATCAGCATGGGTACCGGCACTTGATAGCCGACCGATTGATGGGTGGAGAGCACGGCGGGGAAGTCGATCGCCCGCAACACGTCATCGAAGTACCGATGGATCTCGTCCCGCGTCGGCCGGTGGCCGTGCCCCTGGTCGAGAGAGTAGATCTGGGCGGCGTCGACTCCGATGGCGCGGACCATCACGAGATACTCGATCATGTCGAGCGACGTCCGTGGTTCGACGCCCATGGCGCGAATCGGCACCTTCCCTTGCAGTTCCTCCACGCCGATCTGTAGCAACCGCCTCGTCTCGTCCGGCGAGAGAACGTAGCCTTCGCCGCTGCCACCACCCCCCAGGTAGACGCCGATGCCGGCAGCGGCCATGCGCCTGAGGTGCCCCCGTAGGGCAACCTCGTCGAGGGCACCGTCTTCGGTGAACGGTGTGATGCTGATGACAAAAGTGCTGGCCCGGGTCCGGTCGACCGGATCCGTGCTTCTCGCCGTCAACTGTCAGGTGCTCCCGACCTGGTCGAACTTGAAGAGCCTGAGAGAGTTGCCACACAGGATGGCGTGCTTCTCGTCTGGCGGAACGTCGGTGAACGTGGCGTTGATCGTCTTCCACGACAGCGGCCAGTCCGTCGTGATGTGGGGGTAGTCGCTCGACCAGAGCATCCGGTGTACACCGATGCGAGCGCGATTGTCGACGGCGAATGGATCGGTGATGAACGAGGCGGGAAAGAACTCCTGCATGTACTCGCTGGGTAGACGGGTCAGCTTGGAGTCGCGCAGGGACGCCCTGCGGTGGCGCAGGAAGTTGTCGTCACATTGGCTCTCGAAGTACGGGATCCACCCGCAATCGACCTCAATGAACGGGATTCGAAGCTTGGGAAAACGGTCGAGCACCCCGGCGAAGATGAACTGCAGCATCCGCTTCGGTGCATCGTAGAAGTGGCCGGTGCCGGGGAGATTCGTGGCCACCGTGCGCTGGCCCATCTTTCCCTCGACCAGGCCCACATGGATGGTGAGTGGCATCCCGCTGGCCTCGATCGCCTCCCAAACGGCGTCGTCCTCGGATGTGATGGATGGCCCACCGTTGGGGTAGCGCTGCATGAGGAAGGCCACGAACCCGGGCATCCCAGAGAGCCTTTCAATCTCCTTGAGGCAACCCTCGACCCCACGGTTGGGGAGCAGTGCAGTGCCACCGAGCCGATCAGGGGCGGTCGAGCAGAACTCGGACATGAAGTCGTTGTAAGCCCGGATCATCTCGTGATGGAGATCGGCGTCCTCGTGGCCGGCCACAAACGTGCGCGGGTTGTTCGATCCGAAGATCAGTTCGGCATCGACCCCGTCCTCCTGCATCTCTCTGACCCGGGCGACCGGGTCATAGCTGCCGGGATTGATGTCATCGTAGGTACACCATTGGCCCATGTCCTCAGGGCGGCGCCCCGCCGTCGCTCCCCAGCTGAAGGGGAGCGTGGTGTCGTACCCAGGGAACACCCACGCATCTCCGTCTGCCAGCCTGTCCACACGCGGCACCCGGTCCTTGTCCTTCGTGGCCACCCGCGAGGTCCACACGTCCCGAGGCTCGTTGAGGTGCCCATCGGCCGAAACGAGCTTGTACTTCGACTGTGATTCTGCCATTGCAGATTCCTCTCTATCGGTGGCCGCACGGCAGCGTCCTCAACCCACCTCGACAACCGCGAGCAAAGCTAGAGGTGACCTCAGGTGGGGTCAAGGCGACCAAATCCTCAACGGGGTTCATTCGATCTCCGCTCGGCGGAGGTCCCGCAGGACAGGTGGCGGGGAGATGAACACCTGCGACGGATGGATGAACACAGAGGGCGATCAACCCTCGTCGATCACTACAGTGACCGACCATGGGATCGCTGGACGGGAGAGTGGCTCTTATCACCGGAGCAGCGCGGGGACAGGGAAGGGCGCATGCGCTCGCGTTGGCGTCCGAAGGGGCCGACATTGTGGCGTGGGACGTGCCGGGGCCGATGTCATCGCTTCCCTATGCACTTGGTACGCAGGAGGATCTCGACCTCACGGCCAAACTGGTGAACGAGAAGGGTCGCCGTTGCCTCTCTCGTTCGGTCGACGTGAGAGACGCGAGCCAGGTCAATGCCGGAGTCGAGCACGCCTTGGAGGAGTTCGGCCGGCTCGATATCGCGTTGGCCAATGCCGGCATCGTTACCCTTGGCCCGTTGGTCGATGTCACCGACAAGTCGTGGGATGAGATGCTCGCTACCAACCTTACCGGGGTGTTCACGACGCTCCGGGCAGTGGTACCTCCCATGTTGGAACAGCGTTGGGGTCGGATCGTCGTCACTGCCTCCATGGGCGGCCGTATGGGGATCAAGGGCCAATCCGCCTACAACGCCACCAAGTGGGGTGTCATCGGCCTGGCAAAGTCCCTGGCCCTTGAGGTGGCGAACGACGGGATCACCGTCAACGTCGTGTGCCCCTGCGCGGTGCACACTCCGATGCTGCAGCCCGATCCTGACAGCGAGGTACCCGAAGAATTCGTTCGGCGGTTGACCCGTAGCAATCCGATCGCCGAGCCTTGGATCGAAGCCGAGGATGTCACCCGCGCCGTGATGTACCTGGTCCAGGACCGGGGTGTGCTTACCGGTACCGTGATGGAAGTCAGCCTCGGTTCCAGCGCTCGAATGCCCTGAGGCTCCGCCCCGGCGGGTTCGCAACGACCTGGCCCTCGAGCGAATTGATGACGTGGGCCGAAGGCTCGCGCTGGTGGGGTCCGTGCCCCAGCCCTAGGATTTGCTCCGGTGACTAGAGGACTCGAAGGTTGGTGCACGGACCCGTACAACCGCCACGAAGCGCGCTGGATGTCCGTGGGGAAGCCCACCGATCTGGTGAGAGACGGATGGGCTGAAAGCCGTGATCCGGTCGCTGGCGAACCGTTCACGGTGCCTCCGGTTCCTCTCACAGAAGAGACGCAGATGCCGAGTGGCTTCCAGCGTGCGGACGACCCGCGTAGCTGGGAATTGCCCGTGCCGATATCCGAAAAGGCTGTGGCCCGAAGAAGGAGGAAGGATCTTTCCCGAGAACTCGGTCCTTTCTATTGGCTTCCGGTGGACTTCTTCTTTCGCAGGATGCTCGCTGTTGTCCTGGCCGGTGGCGGTCTTCTGGTTCTGAAGTTCTTCGGATGGGTGGGATTCGTCGCGTATGAACTTGCGATTGCGGTGCCGGTCACTGCCAGTCGAGTGTGGGTGAGGCGTCGCCGGGCCGAATCATCGGCCGAGGTGCTCGAAGGCGAGGCCGGGGCAGGCGGCCCAGTGGCTGGTGGCCTGCAGGTTCTATTGGCTGAGGTTCTGACTGAGAGCGGGCGCAGACATCCCCACGAAGTCCTGATCGGCGGGCCCAGCGGCGGAGCCGTAGAACCGGGCACCCCCGTAGCTGAAGACCCCTCCGTCTGACGCGACCAGCCAGTACCCATTGCCGTCGGGATCGGCCGCCATGCCGACCATCGGTTGGTCCAGGTGCAGCAACGACGCGGAGCCGGAGAACTGCGCATCCCCGTAGCTGAAGACCCCACCGTCTGACGCGACAAGCCAGTACCCATTGCCGTCGGGATCGGCCGCCATGCCGACGATCGGTTGGTCAAGATGCAGCAACGACGCCGAGCCGGAGAACCGCGCATCCCCGTAGCTGAAGATGCCACCGTCTGAGGCCACGAGCCAGTACCCCTTGCCGTCAGGGGTCGAGGCCAGGCCGACGATCGGTTGGTCCAGGTGCAGCAACGACGCGGAGCCGTAGTACTGGGCATCCCCGTAGCTGAAGATGCCCCCATCGGAGGCGACCAGCCAGTAGCCCTTGCCGTCCGGGGTCGAGGCCATGCCGACGATCGGTTTGTTCAGGCGCAGCAACGACGCGGAGCCGTAGAACCGGGCATCCCCGTAGCTGAAGACGCCACCATCTGAGGCGACCAGCCAGTACCCATTGCCGTCAGGTGTCGAGGCCACGCCCACCACAGGCGAGTTCGATGCCCCTGCGGGAGAACCGTCAGGAGAGTGGTCGCCATAGCCGAAGACGCTCCCGTTACCAGTGGCCAGCCAGTAGCCGGGTGGTGCGGGGACGGTCAGAATTCGGGAGGTGGCGGCCGAGGGTCCGCCGTTCTTGCTGACCGTCTGTCCGGTGAAGACCTGCGTGGTCGAGGTCCCGGCCGAGTCCGTGACGCTGAGAGTGGCGGTGTA
This sequence comes from uncultured Acidimicrobiaceae bacterium, assembly GCA_963840435.1. Lineage (GTDB taxonomy): Bacteria > Actinomycetota > Acidimicrobiia > Acidimicrobiales > RAAP-2 > Bog-473. The sequence goes on from CAWIYY010000021.1 coordinate 73,861, forward strand.
GGTGCCCACGCTGGCATAGACGTGGTCGACGGTGGGAGCTGACGTTGTCGTTGCGCTGCCGTCGCCGAAGGTCCAGGCGTACGACGTGATGGTGCCCTGCGGAGCGGATGAGGCCGACACGTTGAATTCGGTCCCCGAGCCGGCTGCCCCGGTTGTGACGCTGAAGGCGGCCGCGGGCGCCTGGTCCGGGGTAATCGCCACCATGGCGCCGGGGGTCGTAATGCCGGGCGGCGTGATCGTGCTCGCGACCGTTCCGGTGGAGAGGTTGATGGCTGTCACCGATGCGTCGCCGTCGTTGGCCACGTAGGCAGTCTGTCCGTCGGGCGTGATCGCAATGCCCTGGGGTGCACTCCCCACTCCAATGGGGGTCATCGTGGACTCGGTGGTGAGGTTGATGGGCATGACCTCATTTGTCGCGTTGTCCGTGACGTACGCGGTCTGCCCGTCCGGGGCGATGGCGATGCAAAAGGGATCGGAGCCGCCGGTTATCGAGAAGGCGGACTCCGCGCTATTCGTGGCGACATCAATCGGGGTCACCTTGGCGTTGTCCGTCACCACGTAGGCCGTCTGTCCATTCGGCGTAATGGCGATGGCGTTGGGGTTGCCGACGAGGGAGATGGGCGGCTCAGCGGTGTCCGTGGCGAGGTCGATCGGAGTCACCGTGCTGCTGCCAAAGTTCGTCACATAGGCGGTTTGCCCGTTCGGGGTGATGGCGATGGAGCTCGGATCGCTCCCGGTCGGGATAGCGGACCCGGCGGTGTCGGTGGCCAGATCGACCGGCGTTACGAAGCCGCTGCCGCCTCCGGCACCAACCAGCAGTGTCTGGCCATTGGGCGTGATGGCCAGACCACCGGGGTTGAGGCCGACAGCGATGGGCGTACCCGCCGTCTCAGAGGCGGTATTGATGGGCGTCACGGTGCCACTCGGCCCTCCGGCGGCGACCCAAGCGGTCTCGCCGTTCGGAGTGATCGCCACACCAGCCGGAAAGGCCCCCACTGCCTTGGTGGTTCCCACCGTGTTGGCCGGGATGTTGATCGTGGTGAGCGTCCCCGATGAGCTCCCGGCGATGATGTACGCGAAGGACTGAGTGCCGGCAGCATCGGCCGACTGCGTGGTTGCGACTTCGACCAGAGGGAGAGCAACCAACCCGAGCGAGACGACCGCGATGACCCGTCTCACTATCTGACGGTGCCCTGCCGATCCGATCCGGCGAAGTGTCCTCGATGCAGCCCCAGTCATCGTTATACCCCCGCCGCAGGTCAAGGAGCCGACGCTAACAAGGCCCGGACCACTTGATGGCGGATGGCAAGTGTCCCGATCTGCGCCTGACGCAGATTGTGATGGGTCAATGTTCATTCGACGCCCATGGCGGAGTACGAACTGGAGCAGTACTGGCTCCTCCTCGAAGCCAGCTTCAGCGGTGTCGCTGACGGAGATTGAGTGAGCTTCCTCAATTTCCAGGTGCCGGCTCCCTAACATCTCATTGCGTAGCCGGTCCAAGGGGGTGCACATGGCGTCCGGTCTCTACCGACTGGGGAGATGGAGCTTCCGGCATCGCGCCCTGGTGTTGGTCGCCTGGTTGGTGCTGCTAGTCGGAATGGCCGTTCTCGCCACCACGGTGAAGCAGCCCACCAGCAACTCCTTCACCATTCCGGGGACGCAGTCCCAGCAAGCGCTCGACCTGCTCAATGAGAAGTTCCCCGGGACCGGTGGTACCCAAGCCCAGATCGTGTTCTCGGTGCCCGCGCCCGAGACGCTCGCGAACCCACAGCGTCGTCAGGCCATCGAGGCCACCCTGGCCCAGCTCCGCAAAGACCCGCAGGTCGAGCTGGTGACCGATCCCTTCCAAGCCGGCACGGTGTCGAAGAACGGGCGGATTGCCTACGCCACGGTCGCCTACCCGGTCCCGGTGGGCAACGTGACCTCGGCTGCCAAGAACGCGTTGCTCGACTCGGGCGGGCCCGCCAAGGCTGCCGGGATCACCGTCAACTTCGGCGGCCAGGTGGCCCAGGCAAGTACCACCAGCGATACGGAGTCGATCGGGATTCTGGTGGCCTTCGTCATCCTCCTGATCGGCTTCGGGTCGGTCTATGCCAGCCTCCTGCCCCTTGTGGCGGCGATCGTCGGCGTGGCCGTGACCGATCTGACCCTCTTGGCGCTCACGGCCCTCGTGAACGAATCGAGCACCACACCGATTCTCGCCCTCATGATCGGGTTGGCCGTTGGGATTGACTACTCGCTTTTCGTCATGAACCGGTACCGCCAGCTGTTGATCACCAACCTGAGCACTGAAGAGTCGGCCGCCCGGGCGGTGGCGACTTCTGGCTCGGCTGTGTGCTTCGCGGGCCTCACCGTGCTGATCGCCTTGGTCGCCCTGTCCATCGTCAACATTCCTTTCCTGACAGTCATGGGTCTGGCCGCGGCGGGAGCAGTCGTCGTTGCCGTGGCCGTCGCCACAACCCTCGTGCCCGCGTTGTTGGGGTTTGTGGGAACCTGGACCATTCAGAGCCGGTGGGCCAAGCAGAAGATCGCGAAGACCCAAGCACCTGGGTTCGTGCCGTTGTCCCGGCGCTACGTCGGTCTGCTCAAGCGCGGTCCCGTGGTGGTGACCGCGGTCGGCGTCATCGTCCTCCTCTTCATCGCCTCACCGTTCATGCACATGCGACTTGGCCTTCCCGACGCCGGGTCGCAGCCCACGAGCCAGACCACCCGGCGTGCGTACGACCTGATAGCCGAGGGCTTCGGTCCCGGTGCCAACGGGCCGCTCCTCGTCGTCGTGTACGCGCCCGGAGGAGCCACGCCGACCCAGGTCAAGGGGTTCACGACCTACTACACCCAGACGAAACAACACTTGCCCCGGGGCATCGCCTCCATCGGGAACCCCATCGTGAACTCGGCCAAAGACGTCGCCCTCGTCACGATCACGCCGACGACCGGGCCAAACGATCCGGCCACGACGCAACTCATCAACCGAATACGCCAGGTGGCCACGGTTGGGCAGGAGAAGTACGGGCTGCAGACGTTCGTGACCGGTCAGACCGCTTTGAACGTGGACATCTCGGCGAAGCTTTCGTCGGCACTGCCCCTCTATCTCGCAGTCATCATCATCCTGTGTGTGGTGATCCTGCTGTTGGTGTTCCGGTCACTGCTGGTCCCGATCACGGCGGTGGCCGGATACGTCCTCAGCGTCCTGGCCGCGTTCGGTGCGGTCACGTTCGTCTTCCAGGAAGGGCATTTCGACGGCCTCTTCGCGATCGCCAGCCCGCAACCGGTACTGAGCTTCCTACCCATCGTGCTGCTCGGCATCCTCTTCGGCTTGGCCATGGACTATGAGGTCTTCCTCGTCTCTCGTATGCGCGAGGAGTTCGTCCATGAGGATGCCACGGCCGCGGTGGCCGACGGCTACGTCGGCAGCGCCAAAGTCGTGGCTTCGGCGGCCATCATTATGATCTCGGTCTTCGCCAGCTTCATCTTTTCCCCCGATCCCACCACCAAATCACTCGGCTTCGGCCTCGCGCTCGGGGTCCTCATTGATGCCTTCGTCATACGGATGACGGTGATCCCCGCCACCATGTACCTGTACGGACGAGCGGCCTGGTGGTTGCCACGATTTCTTGATCGGGCCCTCCCCGACATCGACATCGAGGGTCAGAACCTGGACACCAAGACTGGGTAGCGGCGACCGACACATCCGGGGCTTGTAGCGTTGGGTGAGCGCAGTCAGAGCCCAGCAGACCTTGGGGAGGAACCGTGGAGACCGAAGCCGCCGTCCTGTGGGAACGTCACGGTGATTGGAGTGTCGAGCCCATCGAGCTCGATCCGCCCAAGGAGGGCGAACTGCTCGTCCGCCTCGCCGCGTCGGGGATGTGCCATTCCGACGAGCACCTGGTCACCGGGGACATGCCCGTTCCGCTGCCCGTCATCGGCGGCCACGAGGGAGCCGGCGTCGTCGAGGAGGTAGGACCCGGCGTTACGGGCCTCAAACCGGGCGATCACGTGGTGCTCGGTTTCATCCCGGCCTGCGGCGCCTGCCCGTCCTGTGCCACCGGCCACTCCAACCTCTGCGACAACGGCGCCATCCTGATGTCCGGGAAACAGATGGACGGCACCGTCCGCCACCACGCCCGCGGCCAGGACGTCTCGACGATGGTCTGCCTCGGGACGTTCTCCAAGTACAGCGTGGTCAACCAGGCCTCCTGCGTGAAGATCCTCGACGACTACCCCCTCGACAAGGCCTGCCTCATCGGCTGCGGGGTCACCACGGGATGGGGATCGGCCGTCTATGCCGCCGAGATCACACCCGGAGACAACGTCGCCGTGATCGGTATCGGCGGCATCGGTGCCTCCGCGCTCCAGGGGGCACGGCTGGCCGGCGCCGAAATGATCTTCGCCATCGACCCGGTCGAGCTCAAGCGCACCTTGGCCCCGACCTTCGGCGCCACGCATGTCGCCGCCTCGGTCGAGGAGGCGAAAGGGCTGATCGAGCAGGAAACGTGGGGCCACATGTGCGACAAGGTCATCTGCGCCATGGGCGTTGGCCGGGGCTCCATGATGGACTCAATTCTCGGCCTGACCGCCAAGCGGGGCCGGGTCGTGGTGACCAACATCCACCCGATGCTCGAGCTGGACGTCACGCTGAACCTGATGCAGCTCACGATCATGGAGAAGCAGATCGTCGGGAGCATCTTCGGCTCGGCCAACATCCATTCGGACATCCCCAAGCTGCTCAAGCTCTACCGCAACGGTCAGCTCGACCTCGACTCGATGGTCACCAACACCTACAAGCTCGGTGATATCAACCAGGGCTACCAGGACATGCGCGACGGAAAGAACATCCGCGGCGTCTTGGTCTACGACGACTGACGCAGCCGTACCGGCCCGAGCCGCTTCTCAGGCGGGCCACCCCGCGGCTCAGCCGGCGTGCGAGACCGGCGTCGTAGACCAGATGTTGTTGCAACGCTCACACACCTCGTCGGGCACCACGCCGGCACGCATGAGGAGCCCGAACGTCATGCAGCCCAGACAGACGGCGAAGGCCGACTCGAGCAGCGCCGCGCAGCCGAGCAGCGCCAGCACCACCTCGGCCGCAGTCCAGGCACCGACGGCGGTCAAGATGAGCGCGGTGACCGAAAAGGCCACGCCGATGCCCTGGGCAAAGCGCTTCGGCGGTCCAGCCACCGGTCGCTCCGCCAGGCCGAGCCGCGGCGTGATCACCCGGGTCACCAGCTGGCCGAGCGGGCTGAGGCTCGGTCCGGTCAGCACCCGCGCCACGAAGCCGTAGGCGATGACCGCCGTGGCCCAGCGCAGGTCGAAGGCGATCGTGAGCACCACCATGACGACGACACCACCCGCCACCAGCCGTGCGGATACCTCGTTGACCGGGTTCGGGAACGAGAAGAGCGCCCGGAGCCGGTGCCCGGCCTGGTCGTGGTCTTGGCCGCGAACCGACGCAGCCGTGGTCGAATCGTCGGTGCGCATCCTGGCCTCCTCCCCGATAACTGAAGAACTCAGACCAGGTTAGTCGGGTATCCGACCCGTTCTGCTGGCTTCGAAGTTGACCGATTGGCCAGCCGGGCTCAGACCGCCGGAACCGGCTGCGGCGGGGGCGGCCCCACGTAGCGGGCGGCGGGACGGATGAGCCGGTTGTGCGAGGCCTGCTCCATGACGTGTGTGCTCCAACCGATGGTGCGGCCGGCGGCGAAGGTCGGGGTGAACATCTCCCGCGGGATGCCGCAGGTGTGCATGACGACACCGGCGTAGAACTCGACATTGGTGTAGAGCTGGCGCCCCGGCTTCAGTTCGGCCAGCACGTCGACCGTCGTGCGTTCGACCGACTGCGAGAACTCCACGAGCGGACCGCCCAGTTGCTCGGAGACCGAGCGCAACAGAAGAGAACGCGGATCGTCCGTCTTGTACACCCGGTGACCGAACCCCATGATCCGATCGCCCCGCTCGACGGCGCACCGCACGTATTCCTCGGCCCGGTCCGGTGTCCCGATGGCATCGAGCATGTCGAGGGCTCGGCTCGGTGCGCCGCCGTGCAACGGACCGGACAGCGCGCCGATGGCAGCGACGATCGCCGCCCCGAGGTCTGCCCCGGTCGAGGTGACGACCCGAGCGGTGAAGGTCGACGCGTTGAAGCCGTGGTCGATGGTCAGCACCATGTACTGCTCTATCGCCCGGGCGTGGGCGGCCGTCGGCACTTCGCCCGTCAGCATGTAGAGGTAGTTGGCGGAGAAGTCCAGGTCAGCCCGCGGCTCGACCGGTTCGAGGCCTTCGCGTAGTCGGTAGGCGTTGGCAAGAATGGTCGGCACGACCGCGCACAGCGTGAGGCACTGCTCGGCGAGCTCCTCCGCACTGATGTCATGCGTGGGCTGCCAGCCCAGCTCCGCGCCCAGCAGCGACACCGCTGTACGCAAGACGTCGAGGGGCGCACCCCGCTCGGCGATGGAAGGGAGCAGCGTGTGCAGGCCGGCCGGCAAGGTCCGCCGCCGCCGCACCACCTTGGCGAAGGCGGCCGACTCCGTCGAGTCGGGCAGCACGCCCTTGAAGAGGAGGTACCAGACGTCCTCCAGGCTTCGCTTTTCGGCCAACTCCACCGCCGAGTACTCGCGGTAGTGGTAGAAGCCCTCCTGGCCGCGGACGTCGCCGATGGTGGTCTCGGCTACGACCACACCCTCGAGTCCCGGCGGCACGTCGCCGCTCGTCTCGCTGGCCGGGCGGATGCGGGCCACTCCCATCAGGTCGCGCAGTGAGACGACGCCGATACAGCGGCCGTCGTCGACCACCGGCAAGTGCCGGTAGTGGTGCGAGGTCAGGCTGGCCCAGGCGGCGTCGACCCGCTCATCCGGCCCGAGGACATCGGGCCGGTCCGTCATCCAGAGCCGGACGGCCTCGCGGTCGGGGTCGGCCGAGGCGGCCGCCGCCCGCAGGAGGTCCCGCTCGGTGAGGATGCCGACCACCTTGCCGTGATCGGTCACCACGACCGATCCGGTCTCCGCCGCCTGCATGAGGCTGGCGGCCGAGGTCAGGGTGTCGTCCGCCGCGCTGGTGACGGCGGGTGAAGTCATGAGATCGCGCACGATGGTTTCCATAAGTTCAACTATGCCTGGACAATCGTGCGTCTGTAAACGTTGATCAAGTCAATGTAAGGTGCGGGTGATGGATCGCATGCTGACGAGCGAGGAGGCGGCCCGGCGTCTCGGGGTAAAGGTCTCCACCCTCTACGCCTACGTGAGCCGGGGGCTCCTCGTGTCCCACCCGGACCCTGACCGCCGGGGCAGCCTCTTCGACCTCGAGCACGTCGAGGCGGTGGCGGCGCGCAGCCGGGGTGGGCGCCAGACGGCCACCCGGATGGCCACCATCACGACCGGTGTGACGCAGCTCAACCAGGAGCTCGGGCCTCTCTACCGGGGAAGGCTGGCCACCGAGCTGGCGGCGGAGTGGCGCTTCGAGGACGTGGCGGAGCTGCTGTGGCAGCCCGTCGAGGGCGTCGTCGTCGACGAAGGTCGTGGCGACTGGCGGGCACCCGATCTCGGTCCCTGTCCGCTCCTGGCTACCTTCGACCGCATGCGCTGGGCCCTGGTGGTCTGCGGCGCAAACGATCCGCTCCGCTCGGATCGGCGCCCGGACGCGGTGGCGAGCGCGGCCCGAAGGGCGACGGCAGCGCTGGTCGAGGTGGTCGGTTCGCCCACGGGGGGTGAGGACGACTCCGCAAGCATCGCGGCCAGGCTCGCCGCGCGCCTGACGGGAACGACAACGGCCCTCCCCGAAGCAGCGGTGAACGCGGCCCTCGTGCTTCTGGCCGACCATGAGCTGGCGACGTCGACCATGGCCGTACGCATCGCTGCCTCGGTGCGCGCCGATCCCTACGACGCCTTTTTGGCTGGGCTGGTCACCCTGGCCGGTCCGCTGCACGGCGGCGCCAGCCAGCAGGCCTACGAATTGTTGGCCATGGCGGAGCGGGACGGCGCGGCACGCGCCCTCGACGATGCGTTGCGCGACCGAGGTGTCGTTCCCGGCTTCGGCCACACCGTCTACAAGAGCGGCGATCCGCGTTTCGAGGCGTTGCTGGCGCTGGCCGAGCCACTGCTGAGCGAGGAGCGCCGGGCCCTCTTCCGCGAGGTCATGAACATCGCGGCAGCCCACGACGTGCCCATGGCCAACTGTGATCTTGCCCTGGCCGCCTTGAGCTGGGGGACCGGGATGCCACCTGATACCGGTCGTACCCTCTTCGCCGTGGCGCGCATTTCGGGGTGGGCCGCTCACTACATGGAGGAGCTCACCGAGCCCGCCCTGCGCTTTCGGGCCCGAGCCGTCTACAGCAGCACCTGACCGACACTTCCAGGTCGCTCGAGCCAAAACGCTCGAGCCAACAAAGCCGTGGCCTCGAGCTGGCAACTCAACCAGGTCCGATGACGATGGCCGAGGGGTGTCCGCCCAGACGCAGTGGCTTGCCGAGCTTGCCGGTGGCCAGCGTCACCGGGATCACGGAGCCCGCCTGTTGGGTCACCCAGGCCACCGACCCGTCCTCCGTCAGTGCGATGCCCTGGGCCGCGTCGGGGAGGGAGATCGGCGTGCCCACGGCCAAACCCAGCGCGTTCACCGTCACGGGCACGACGCCGGCTCCACCACAGACGTAGGTCGTCGTCCCTGAGGGCGCCGCAGCCATGGCCGTGGGGTTGATCGGCAGCGCCACCGCCTTCTCCGGTTGGAGCGTCGTGGCGTTGATCGGGGTCATTGTGCTGTTGGAGAAGTTGCCGACCAACACCAGCCCGGTCGAGACTCCGACCGTCTCGGGCCCCGGACCGACGGTGATGGCCGGGCCTGCGTGCAGGGTCGAGACGTCGATTGGCGTCACTTGGTTGCTGCCGAAGTCGGCGACGAACGCCGTGACCCCGGCTGGGCTGACCGATACCGCCACCGCCACGGGCTCGCTGCCGACGGCGATCGGCTTGCCCGCCCGCCAGGTGCCAAGGTCGACCGGCGTCACGTTGTTCGAGTCCAAGTTGGTCACCAGCGCAATGCCCCGCCCACCGGTGCCGCCGGGGGCCACGGCCACCGCGTCGGGTTCCACGCCCACGCCGACCGAGTGCACCACGTCGTGCGTCGCCGGGTCGATCTCCGAAAGGGTGTCGTCGCCCTGGGCCACCACGAGCAGCCCGCGGTCGCCCGCCGTATAGGCGAACGCAGAAGGCAATCTGCCCACTGCGATCTTCGCTCCGACTTTGCGCGTGACGACGTCGACCGGCGTCACGTCCGAGCCGGGGAGGGTCACCGAGGCGTCCGTCGCCACCCAGGCCACGTCGCGGGTGGAGGCACTGCCGGCCGGCGGCGAGGTGCAGGCCGCCAGGAGGGGTATCGACGAGACCAGGGCGGTGGCCACGGCCAGAGATCGGACTCGAGAAAGGGTGGGCCGGGTCATCGGCGGGTCATAGGGGATGTCATCGAGGGAGTCATGGGAATGTCATCGGCGGGTCATCGAGGGAGTCATGGGGAGGGTCGTGGGGGAGGGTCAGCCTCGGGCGCAGGCCGCACCGGCGGGGCGGTCGCCCTCGCTCCAACCACTGGCTTCGCCGGCGGGCCAGAAGTCGCCGGTCACGCCGTCCTGCTCGTAGGGCACGGGCGCCGGTAGGCCGGCGGCCAGCGCGGCGAGGGCCTCGAGCAGGGCGGCCACATCGTCGCCCGAGGTGCCCAGCCCACAGCTGGCCCGAACCGCACCGGGAATGCCGCTGCGGTCGCCCCGGCGCACGGCCTCGCGGGCTTGGGTGAACTCGGCCTGGCCCACCCCGAGCAGGCGGATCAGGTACGGGTGGGCGCAGAAGCAGCCGTGACGGACGCCGATGCCGAACTCGGCGCTCAGCCGGGCCGCCACCAGCGCGTGGTGCATGCCGGCGACGACGAAGGAGGCCACGGCGAGCGTGTCGGTGTCCGGCGGCGGGCCGAGCACGGTCACACCGTCGATGGCGCGCAGCCCCTCGCGCAGCTGGCGGGACAGGGCGCGCTCGTGCGTCTCGATGGTGTCCCAGCCGATGCGCTCGAGCTCGTCCATGGCCGCGCCGAACGCCACCGCACCCACGACGTTGGGCGAGCCCGCCTCCTCGCGCTCGGGCGGTTCCGTCCAGATCACCTCGTCCAGGTCGACCAGGTCGACCGCGCCGCCGCCGGCCAGAAAGGGATCGCCAACAGCGAAGGTGCGGCGGGGGCCGATCAGCGCGCCCGCCCCGAACGGCGCGTAGAGCTTGTGCCCGCTGAATGCGATGTAGTCGGGCCACGGAGGGAGGGGGCGGTGGGGGGCGAGCTGGGCCGCATCGAGCAGCACGGGGATGCCGCGCCGGTGTGCCTCCGCGCAGATCTCCTCCACCGGCGGCAGCCAGCCGGTGACGTTCGACGCGCCCGTCATGGCGAGGAGGGCGGGAGTGGGGCCGTCGTCGAGCACGCCGACCACGTCGGCCGTCGTGAAGGTGCCCGCGGTCCCGCATTCGACCCAGCGCCGCTGGGCTACCCGGGCCCAGGGCAACAGGTTGGCGTGGTGCTCGATCACGGTGGTGGCCACCACGTCGTCGGGCCCGAGGCGCAGCCGGTAGGCCAGCTGGTTGATGGCCTCGGTGGTGTTGCGCACCAACACCACCACGTCGTCCGCTTCCCGCGGGCGGTGTGCGAAGCGGTCGGCGCTGGCGCGGGCGGCCTCGTAGTCGGCGGTGGCCCGGCGCGACTTGTAGCCCGCGCCGCGGTGCACGCTCGAGTACCAGGGCAAGAACTCGCTGACCCGGTCGGCCACCACCTGGAGGGCCGGGGTGGAGGCGCCGCAGTCGAGGTCACGGTACGGCCGTTCGGTGCCGTCGAGGCACGGGACCGGCATGTGGGCGCCGACGAGCGGGGCGACGGCGGCCTCTGGAGTCACGGCCGACACACTACGGAGTGCGACCGTGATCCGGTCGCCAGGCCGGTCGAACCAGGGGGCGCTGGTCGCCGGCGGCCTGGCGGGTCAGAACAGGACGGCGGTCCTCTCCGCCTCGCGGCGGCGGGCGGTCAGCACGACGATGTCGTCGGCGCTGCGGCCGTCCGACGTCATGGCGTCGATGACGAAGTCGGCCACCACGCCGGGGTCGTCGACCGGCGCCGAGTCCAGGGACGCCTCCAGGACGGCCAGGCGGTCGTCGAAGTGGATGCCGCGCCTCTCGATCAGGCCGTCGGTGAACATCACGAGGCACCCGTCATCGAGCAGGAACGTGTGGTCCTTGTAGCGACACGGCTGCACGCCGAGCGGTGGCGCCGGCGGCACCGCCAGCTCGGTGGCCCGGCCATTGCGAATGTGGACCGGCGGTAGGTGGCCGGCCGACGAGAACGAGATCACCCCGGTCGAGCGGTCGAGCACGCCGACCAGCGCGGTGGCCAGTCGCTGCTCGGCACCGAGCAGGCAGAACTTGTTGAGGCGCTCGAGCGCCCGGCCCGGGGAGCGTTCCTCGAGGAGGAGCATGCCCAAGGTGCGGCGCAGGTGGCTCATCGTCTTGGCCGCGCTGAGGTCGTGACCCTCGACGTCGCCCACGACGAGGGCGACCAGGTCGTCGGTCACGGGCACCACGTCGTACCAGTCGCCGCCCACCTCGTGGCCGGCCGAAGCGGGCCGGTAGCGCGCCGCCACGTCCCACCCGAGCACCGCCGGGATGGCGTCGGGCAGCAGGTTGCGCTGGAGCTCGTGGGAGATCCGGCGTTCCCGGTCGTAGGCCCGGGCCCGGCTGACCACCGAACCCACCTGCTTGGCCAGCTGCTCGGCCAGATCGAGGTCCTTCTCGGAGAAGCGCCGGCCCGAGCCACACGAGACCAGGGTGACCGTGCCGATGACCTCACCCTCTCGTGTGCGCAGGGGCACCGTCATGTACGACGTGTACCCGAGCTCCTTGAGGATGGAGTAGTGGCGCTTGTCCCGGCAGCCCGCGTGGAGGAACTCGTCGGACATCTCAGCACTCCACATGGAGCGGCCGGTGCGCATGACCTCCATGATCGGGTCGTCGCCGGTCGACAGCGGGGCGTACCAGTTCTTGAGCTCCTCGGCGAGCGGCCGCTTGGCCGGGTCGGCGTGCCAGGCCGCCATGCGGCGTATCCGCTTGTCGTCGTCCTCGAGGTCGATGAGGCAGAGGTCGGCCAGCACGGGTACCGAGACCCGGGCCAGGCGTTCGACCATTTCGCCGTAGTCCACGAACTCGGAGAGCACCTGGGCGGCCAGCAGGAGGAACTCGCTGCGCCGGCGCGCCTCGAGCAACTCGTCGACCAGGCCCTCGCGCTCGGCCTGGAGCGCCGACGCGTGCAGCAGCTCGCCGAGGTGGCCGGCCACCGCGTCCATCAGGTCGACCACGGAACGGTCGCGCTGGCGCCGCTCCCGGCTGAGCAGCTCGACCACGCCCACGCAGGCGCCCCGGTACAGGATCGGGAAGGCGTAGACGCTGCGCAGGCCCTTGGGCGCCGAGCGCGTCGTGGGCGCAACGCGGGTCCTGGGCGACGTCACTGATCCAGAGCGGTTGGCCCTCCTCGATGACGAGACGGGCCAGCGTCTCGCTCCCACAGTGCGTGCAGGGAGCCTCGACTCCGTCTCCCGACGCCGACGCCGACGCCGACGCCGACGCCGACGCCGACGCCGTCGCGGATGCCAGTTCGGGGTCTTGCACCCACACGTCGTGGCACACGAGCTCGTGGCGTGGCGTCACCGTCCACAGCGCGGTCATGTCCCAGCCAAGTCGGCGGCCCAATGTCGAGAGCAGGCGCTCGGCCGGCGGGTCGTCGATCGGCGCGTCCTGCATGATCTCGAGGAGTTCGGTCGTGAGTTCGGACCAGCGTTGGAGCTTCCTGTCGTCGTGGGGACGGAAGATGCCGACGATGACCGGGCCCGCCGTCTCGTGGTCGAACATGGAGATGACGAGTTCGGTGTCCACCTCGGTGCCGTCGGCCCGCCGGATCACCGCGGGGATGCGCCGGCCCAGCAGCGCCGGAACCTGCGAGTCCACGAAGTCCTCGAAGCCGCCCTCGAGCTGCCCGGCGACGGAGTTGGCCACGATGTCGAGCACGGAGCGCCCGATCAGCGAGCCCGCCGGCCATCCCATCAGCTGCTCGGCCGCCGCGTTGGTGTAGCGGATCTGGCCCTGCGCGTCGGTGGCCACCACTGCGTCGCGTAGCTCGTCGAGCACGGTGACGCCGAGCCCCGCCCAGGCCGCGTCAGGGAAGAGCGAAGCGGGATCGAAAAGGCGGTCCAGGGCGTTGGCCGCGCTCGGTTGCCTGTCGAGCAGGGCGCGCGCTTCCCAGTGCATGGGGACGGCGACCGGGATCTCGAACGACGCCGCCGGCAGCTCGGGCAGCACGGACGAGAACCACACTGTCTTGGCCGGAGGCTCGCGATGCAGGTCGACGCCCCAGTTGTCCGCCAGTGAGCTCACGATCTGCAGTCCCCGACCACACGGCGCGTCGGGCGCCGCCGTCTCGGGCATGGGGAAGCCTTCGGCCGTGTCGGTCACCGAGACACGGACGGATCGTCCGCCCTCGATCAGCTCGACCGCAACATCGAACTCGGTGGCCGCATGCTGCACCGCGTTGGTGGCCAGCTCCGAGAGCATGAGGGCCAACGACTCGCCGACCTCCTGGCAATCCTCGGGCAGGACCTGGCACAGGAAACGCCTGGCCTCACGGACTGAACTGGGCCGACCGGGGAACGACCGACAGGCGCGCAGCATCCCGACTTCCACTGCGCCGACATCGCTGTGAGCGGCAGTGGGCTCGGTCCAGTGAATTGTCGGGCTCCGCATACCGGTTGCACTGCTTTCTTCCCCAGAAGAAGCGCTGGTAAACGGATTCTGACACCGTTGGAGCACGAAATCGGCGTTTCATACGCAACGGGAGGACTACATTCGGCGCCGATGGAGGAGCGCTACGAGTCCGAACTGACTCGATCGGCCACGGTGCTCGACGGGGTCGACCTGGCACTCGAGCGCATGAGCGCCGGCAGCTACGGCACCTGTGAGACCTGCGCCACAGCCATCCTGCCGGCCGACCTCGAGCGCGATCCCACCCGGCGGCACTGCGAGCAGCATCTGGAGTTCGCGCCGGCCGAGTAACGCGCCGGCCCGTCCCCGCCGGGCCCTGCCGTCTTAGACAGTCGGGCCAGCCGAGTACGTCACCTCGAGTTGGTCAGCCCTGGATCTTCAACGCCTTCGCCGCGTCGAGCCGACCGGCAACGTCCGGCCAGTTGACGACGTTCCACAAGGCGGCGAAGAAGTCGGCCTTCACGTTCTTGTACTGCAGGTAGAAGGCGTGCTCCCAGGCGTCGAAGACCAGCAAGGGCACCGAGCCCTGGCCGACGTTGCCCTGGTGGTCGTAGACCTGCTCAACCGTCAGGCGCCCGGCGAGGGGCTCGTAGGCCAGGACACCCCAGCCCGAGCCCTGGATCGTCGACGTGGCCTGTGTGAAGTGCGCCTTGAACTTGTCGAAGGAGCCGAAGTTCTCGTCGATCGCCGCGCCCAGCGCGCCGTCGGGCTTGTCGCCACCGTCCGGGCTCTGGTTCTTCCAGAAGATGGAATGCAGGACGTGGCCTGAGATGTGGAAGGCGAGCGTCTTCTCGAGGCCCACGATGGCGCCGAAGTCGTCCTTGTCGCGGGCGGCGGCCAGCTTTTCGAGCGTTTGGTTGGCGCCGGTGACATAGGCGGCGTGGTGCTTGTCGTGGTGGAGCTCCATGATCTGAGCCGACACGTGGGGCTCGAGGGCGCTGTAGTCGTAGGGCAGATCGGGAAGCGTGTAATCGGCCATGGGGATCTCCTCTGTCGTCTGTCGTCTCGTTGCCGGTGCTGCCTGCTGGACCCTACCCGACCTCTGGCGCAGTGGACCCGGGCTCTGGGCTGGGGGGTCGACCCGGTACACGGAGGTGCCTACGGCCACTCGCCTCGCCCCGGACGCGCCATGACCACATCGCCACCGCGTCCCCATCTCACCCGCCCCTCACGACACAGGGCAGTACGCTTGCTCGAGTGAGCATGGAGCAACGCCAGTGAACACGGACCTGCGCCGATGAACACTGACCCCAAGGACCGTTGGCACGATCTCGGGGCGTTCATCCGGGAGCAACGGGGCTCGGCTCGATTGTCGTTGCGCCGGCTCTCCGAGCTCGCCGGCATCTCGAACCCGTATCTCAGCCAGATCGAGCGCGGCCTGCGCCGTCCCTCGGCCGAGATCCTCCAACAGATCGCCAAGGCGCTGGCCATCTCCGCCGAGACGCTCTACGTCCAGGCCGGCATCCTCGAGCCGCCCGACGGGACGCCAGATCTGACCAGGGTCATCATGGCGGACCAGGCCATCAGCGAGGACCAGAAGCAGGCGTTGGTGCGCATCTACCTCTCGTTCCGCCGCGAGTTCGAGGACGAGCAGGCCCAGGCCGCCGCTCGGGCCACGACCCAGGCCACGGCTGCGGCCCATGCCGCTAGCGAAGGCGACGGAGGCAGCGGAGGCCAGCCGGCCGCGACGGACGACTCCCCGGTGGTAGTGGCCGCGCCGTCGACCGCCACCTCCGCCTGACTCCGTCGGCCCAGGTCCGAACGCTTCTTGGCCTCGGCGCTGCCCCCCGCCGGAGCGGCGGCCCGGGCTGCAGCCCCGGATCGCAGCCCCGGATCGGAACTTCGGGCCGCCGGTAGGCTTCCCGACGCAATGCGCCGCCTCGCCGTTCTCTCCCTGCACACCTCCCCCCTGGCCCAGCCAGGCACGGGCGACGGCGGTGGCATGAACGTGTACGTGCGCGAGTTGACCTCCGCGCTGGCCCGGACCGGGGTGGCCTGCGACGTCTTCACCCGGGCCTGGTCGTCCGACCTGCCGCCCGTGGTCGAGGTCGAGCCCGGCCTGCTCGTGCACCACGTGCCGGCCGGTCCGCTCCACGCCGTGGCCAAGGAGACGCTGCCCACGGTGGTCGACGAGTTCACGACCCAGGTGCTCGAGTCCATGCGATCGGCTGGGCCCAGCGGCCTGCCCTACACCTCGGTGCACGCCAACTACTGGCTGTCGGGGCTGTCTGGACACGTGATCAAGCACGAGCTCAACCTGCCACTGGTCTGTACCTTCCACACGCTCGACCGGGTCAAGGCGGAGTCGATGCCCGAGGAGGTCGAGGCCGACATGCCGCACCGGCGGGCCGAGGCCGAGGCGTCCATCATCGAGTGTTCCGACGCCGTCCTGGCCTCGTGCAGCGTCGAGGCGGAGCAGATCGCCTCGCTCTACGGCGGTGACCCGGGCCGCATCCGGATCGTGCCGCCGGGCGTCGACCACGCGTTCTTCGGTCCCGGGCACCGGCCCCAGGCCCGGCGTGCCCTCGGGCTCCCGCTCGACGGTCGTCTCCTGCTCTTCGTCGGGCGCATCCAGCCGCTCAAGTGCGCCGACGTGGCCATCGAGACCCTGGCCGAGCTGCTCGACGGCGGGACCGAGCCCTACCGCCTCGTGGTGGTGGGCGGCCCCAGCGGGCCGCATGGCGAGAAGGCGCTCCAGGGCCTCTTCGACCTGGCCGACGCCCGGGGCGTGCGTGACCACGTGCACTTCGTCGACCCTCAGCCCCACGAGCTGCTGTCGTCCTACTACCGGGCGGCCGACGTCTGCCTGGTGCCCAGCCGCTCGGAGTCCTTCGGGCTGGTCGCCCTCGAAGCCGCGGCCTGCGGGACGCCGGTCGTCGCCTCGGCCGTGGGCGGGCTGACCACGCTGGTCGATCACGGGCACACCGGCTTCCTCGTCGACGAGCCCGACCCGGTGGCCTACGCCGCCGCCGTGCGCCGGGTCTTCGACGCGCCGCTGGCGGCCGAGCGCCTGTCCACGGCGTCGGTGCTGCGGGCCCGCCGCTACACCTGGCGGGCGGCGGCCCGCGAGCTGGTCGAGCTGCACGACGAGCTCGCCGCCGGGCGCCTCGTCGAGTGCAGCTGAGCGCCGCGCCGAGCTCCGCCCCGTCGCGGCGGGGCTAGGGGGCCGCCACCGTGCCGCTCGTCGACCTGCCCGAAGAACCCGAGATGGCCGCTGCCGTGGCCTGCATCGACGCCTGGGCCGAGCGCGAGCTGGCGGCCGGCGGCTTCCTGGTGGCAGCCGAGCGCCAGGAGGTGACCGACCGCACGGCGTCGTTCCGTTGGTATCTCCGCTTCACGGGTGAGGAGAAAGACTTCATCACGGTGTGGTTCACGCTCAAGCAGCGCACCCTGCACCACGAGGCGCAGTTCATGCCCGCGCCCGAGGCCAACAAGGAAGACGTCTACGCCTACCTGCTGCGGCGCAACGCCCAGCTCTTCGGCATGTGGTTTGCCCTCGGGCCCGAGGACGCGGTGTACCTGGTGGGTCGGGTGCCGGCCCGCCTGATCGACGACGAGGAGCTCGACCGCATCGCCGGATCCTCGGTGCTCTACACCGACGACCACTTCCCAACGGCCATGACACTGGGCCACCCATCGACCTACCGGCGCCGGCCCCGGCGCTGACGGCCGGGCGGCCGGGGGCGGGCGGCCGGGCGGCGTGGTGCCCACTGCGGTCCGGGGCGGGGGTCGGTAACGTCGCGGGTATGTCGAGCCTGCTCATCGTCGGCGGCGGGAAGATGGGCACCGCCCTGCTCGGGGGTCTGGTCACGTCGGGTTGGATCGAGTCGTCCGAGGTTGCCGTGGTGGAACCACTGGCCGAGCGGCGGGCGGAGCTCGAGGCGGCGTTCGCCGGACTGCACACGTACTCGGCGCCCGAACCCGGCCTGCTGACGGACGGGGGCGAGCGCCTGCCCGGCGCCGTCTTGGCCACCAAGCCCGACGCGGCCGAGGGAGCGTGCCGGGCCCTGGGTGTGACCGGGGTGACCCGGGTCCTCTCAATAGTGGCGGGCGTGCCCGCCCAGCGGCTGGAGTCAGCGCTCGGCGGCCAGCCCGCCGTCGTGCGGGCCATGCCCAACACCCCCGCGCTGGTCGGCGCCGGGGTGACAGCCATCTCGGGTGGCTCGTTTGCCACCTCGGCCGACCTGGCCTGGGCCTCCGACGTGCTCTCGGCCGTGGGCACCGTGGTCCGGCTGCCCGAGCGCCTGCTCGATGCCGTCACCGGACTCTCGGGTTCGGGACCGGCGTACCTGTTCCTGGTGGCCGAGGCCTTGATTGAGGCGGGGGTGCAGATGGGCCTGACTCGGGACGTCAGCCACACGCTGGTCGTCGAGACGATGGCCGGCTCGGCCGCCCTGCTCAAGGAGACCGGGCGCGACCCGGCCGCGCTGCGGGCCGAGGTGACCTCGCCCGCGGGCACCACGGCGGCCGGCATCCGTGTCCTCGAGGCGCGGGCCACCCGCTCGGCCTTCATGGAGGCGGTGGCCGCCGCCACGGAACGGTCCCGGAACCTGGCCCGCTGAGGCCGCCGCCGTGCCGACCGGGCCCGTCCACACCGTCTTCTTCCTCTCGGACTTCGGGGCGCAGGACGAGTTCGCCGGGGTGGTGCACGCGGTCATTCAGGCCCGGGCCCCCGGCACCACCGTCATCGACCTGACCCACCACATCCCCGCCTTCGACGTGCGGGCCGGCAGCCACACGTTGGTGCGGGCGGTGCCGCATCTCGGTCCCGGGGTCGTGCTGGCCGTGATCGACCCGGGTGTCGGGACGGCGCGACGGGGCATCGGGCTGGAGGTGGCGCTTCCGGCCAGGGGGACGATGTACTTCGTCGGTCCGGACAACGGATTACTGGTGGCCGCGGCCGAGGAGGCCGGCGAGTGCCCGATCGCCCGGGTGGTCGAACTGCACCGGCCGCCGCCGCCTCCCGACCGCGGCTCCACTTTCGACGGGCGCGACCTCTTCGGCCCCGCCGCCGCCGCCCTCTGCGCCGGCACGCCGCTGCTCGAGCTGGGCGAGGTGACCGACCCGCGTTCGCTCGTGCGCTTGATCGGCGGCGTGGTGGAGCAGGGACGGCTGGCCGACGGGCGGGCCTGCCTGCGCGCGGAGGTGACCTGGGTCGACCATTACGGCAACCTGCAGCTGGCGGCGACGGTGGCCGACGCCCGGGTGGCCGGGCTCCCCTCGGCGGGTTCCATTCAGCTGGCCACCGCCCGCGGCGCCCCGGGCCGGGAA
Organism: uncultured Acidimicrobiaceae bacterium; assembly: GCA_963840435.1. Classification (GTDB taxonomy): domain Bacteria; phylum Actinomycetota; class Acidimicrobiia; order Acidimicrobiales; family RAAP-2; genus Bog-473. Next base: position 92,943 of record CAWIYY010000021.1, read on the forward strand.
TACCTCGACGGCCTGCCCTACTCGCTGGTGCCCGACGGGGTGCAGCTGCGCTGCGTCGACGCCTTCGGCGAACTCGGACACGGAGAGTTCGGCCTGCTGGTGGACGCCAACGGCCACCTGGCCGTGGTGGCCGGGGAGGCCTCGGCCGCCCGCTGGCTGAACGTGGTGGGCGGAGAGCTGGTGGTCCTGGCCTGGTAGGCGTTTGGTGCCTGCGGGACCCACCTCGGTACCCTCTTGGCGGTGAGCGTCGACCCTCCCGACGAGCCGAAGCCGGCGGCCGGATCCCGGCGGATCCCCGAAGCGACGGTGCTGCGCCTACCCGTCTACCAACGGATCCTCACCGAGCTGGCGCGATCGGGCGCATCGACAGTGTCCTCCGAGCAGCTGGCCACCCTGGCCCGGGTCAACGCGGCCAAGGTGCGCAAGGACCTCTCGCTCCTCGGCTCCTTCGGCACCCGGGGTTCGGGGTACGAACCCGGGTTCCTGATCGCCCAGATCGACCGGGCCCTCGGCGTGGACGCCAACTGGGCGGTGGGCATCGTCGGCATCGGAAATCTCGGCCGCGCCCTTACCAACTCGGCCGGCTTCGCGTCGCGCGGCTGCCAGATCACGTCGCTCTTCGACGTCGACCCCGACGTGGTGGGCGAGGAGATCCAGGGCATAACCGTGCGCCACATGGACGAGCTGGCCGCGTTGCGGGCCGCCGAGCGGCCAGACATCGGCGTCATCGCCACTCCGGGCTGGGCGGCCCAGCAGGTGGCCGACCTCTTGGTGCGGGCCGGCGTCACCTCGCTGCTCAACTTCGCGCCGCGCGTCCTCAATGTGCCGCCGGCGGTGCTCGTGCGCTACGTCGACCTCTCCATTGAGCTTCAGGTGCTCGGCTTCTACCGGTCCCAGCAGGAGGAGGGGCCGGAGCGGGCGGGCAGTGCGGGGACGGCCGAGCAGACGCCCATCCTGCGCTCGGTCGGGATGTCGGCCGCGCCCGACCTGGCCTGAGGACGCGCCCGCGAGCCGGCGACGCGGGCGGCGACGCGGCAGCCGAAGGGCCGAGGCCCGGTAGCCTCACGACGCCGGCAGCCCCTCGATCTCGGGATTGGCGGTCCGTGCCGCGGGACCGGCAGAATTGCGGCCCGACCCAGGAAGGATCTGAGTGTCCGTCGTCGTCGTAGGGATCCAACACACGCAGGCACCGCTTCCACTGCTCGAGGCGGCGGCCGTGCCCGACGAGGACCTGCACAAGGTGCTGAGCTCGCTCAGCCACCGGCGCAACGTGCTCGAGACGGTGGTCCTCTCCACCTGCCTGCGCACCGAGGTCTACGCGGTGGTCGACCGCTTCCACGACGCGGTGGCCGAGATCTACGACGTCCTGTCGGAGCAGTCCGGCGCCTCGGTCGAAGAGCTCTCGGCCCACGCGACCATCCGCTTCGACGACGACGTCACCGCCCATCTCTTCTCGGTCACCTCGGGTCTCGAGTCGGTGGTGACCGGAGAAACCGAGGTGGTGGGCCAGGTGCGCCGGGCCCTCGAGCGAGCCCAGGGGGAGGGCACCTGTGGCCCCGTTCTCTCCGCCCTGTTCCGGCACGCGCTGCAGACGGGCAAGCGGGTGCGGACCGAGACCGCCATCAGCCAGGGCACGACCTCGTTCGCCTACGCGGCGGTGACCGTGGCCCGGGGACCGGACGGCGCCGGCCTGCGCGGGGCGCGCGTCGTCGTGATCGGTGCCGGGGCCATGGGCCTCGGGGTCAGCCGGGCCCTTTCGGACATCCCGGCGTCCGACGCGCCGAGCGCGGTCGTCGTGGTGAACCGCTCGCTGAGCCGGGCTGAGAACCTGGTGGCCGGGACCAAGGGCACGACCTTCGACCTGCGGGCGGCAGCGCTGGAATCGGTCGCCGACGAGCTGGCCCACGCTGACGTGGTGCTCTCGGCGGTGGCGGCGGAGGCGCACGTCCTCCACAACGCCGACTTTTCCGCGCTGTCCGGCCCGTTGCTCGTCATCGACCTGGGCGTGCCCCGCAACGTCGACCCGGCGGTGCGGGAGCGGGAGGAGGTCACCCTCCTGGACATGGACACCCTGCGCGAATCGGTCACCCGGGCGCTGGGGGATCGGGCGGAGGAATCGGTGGCCGCCCTCGGCATCGTGGCCGACGAGGTCGAACGCTTTCGCACGGCGAGCCGCCAGCGCGGCGCCGCCCCGATCGTGGCCTCGCTCCGGGCCCGCCTGGAGTCGCTGCGCGTGGCCGAGCTCGAGCGGCACCGGGCGCAGCTGGCCGACCTGACCGAGGCCGAGTGGGAGCACGTGGACGCGGCCAGCAGGGCCGCCCTGACCAAGTTCCTCCACGAGCCGACGGTGCTGCTCAAGGAGACGGCGGGCACGCCCCAGGGCGAACGCCTGGTCGAGGCGCTCCGCACCCTCTTCGACCTGTAGCCGGCCGCAGCGGCCCCATGGGATAGTCGCTGTCATGGGAACGTTGCGCCTGGCCACCCGCGGGTCGCCGTTGGCCCTTCGCCAGACGGAGCTGGTGGCCGAACTGCTGGGCCGGGCCCACCCCGGGCTCGAGATCGAGCCCGTTGTCGTGCGTACCCGGGGCGACCAGGACGTCGCATCGCCGCTCGACCAAATCGGCGGGCAGGGGGTTTTCGTCACCGAGGTGGAGGCGGCGGTGCGCGCCGGCCGGGCGGAAGCCGCCGTGCACTCGGCGAAGGACATGCCCTCGGTGATGGCGGCCGACCTCGTGCTTGGCGCGGTGCCGGTCCGGGGGGATGCCCGCGACGGCCTCGTCGGCTGCACGCTGGCCGACCTCATACCGGGCGCGCTGGTGGCGACCGGGTCGGCCCGGCGCCGGGCCCAGCTGGCCTGGCTGCGGCCGGACCTCGTCTTCACCGGACTGCGGGGCAACATGGCGCGCCGGGTGGCGGTGGGCGAGTCCGACCAGGTCAGCGCAGTGGTGGTGGCGGTGGCCGCTGTGGAACGGCTCGGGTGGCTCGACCGGCTGACCGACGTGCTGGACCCGGTCGACGTCCTGCCCCAGGCCGGTCAGGGTGCGGTGGCCGTGCAGTGCCGGACCGACGACGAAGAAACGCGCCGGCTGCTCGGCGCCATCGACCACGAGCCGAGTCAGCGGGCCCTGCGGGCGGAGCGGGCCGTCCTGGCCGGGCTGGGCGGGAGTTGCAGCGTGCCCGTCGGGGCGTACGCGCTGGCCGACGGAGCCGAGCTCGACGTCGTCGGGCTGGCGGCCAGCGGAGACGGGCGGGTCGTGATCCGCCTGGCCCGGCGCGGCCGGGATCCCGAAGTGGTCGGGGCCGAGGTGGCCCGGGCCCTGCTCGAGGGCGGGGCGGCCGGCCTCGAGGGCTTCGGCGCTCTGGCGGAAGAGGCGGGCCCATGACCGTCTATCTGGTGGGTGCGGGTCCCGGGGACCCCGGCCTGCTCACGCGGCGCGGGGCGGCGCTGCTGCGGCGGGCCGACGTCGTGCTGCACGACCGCCTGGTCAGCCCGGCGGTGTTGGATCTGGTGCCGCCCTCGGCCGAGCTGATCGACGTGGGCAAGGTGCCCGAATCGGCGGGCGACGACCAGGACGAGATCGGACGGCTCCTGGTGGAGCACGGCCGGCGCTCGGCCACCGTGGTGCGACTCAAGGGGGGCGATCCGTTCGTCTTCGGCCGGGGCGGCGAGGAGACCGAGGTCCTCGAGCGCGGCCGGCATCGACTGGGAGGTGGTGCCCGGAGTGACCTCAGCCTTCGGCGTGCCCGGCGCGCTGGGCATCCCGGTCACCCAGCGGGGTCTGGCCTCGTCGGTCACGGTGGTCACCGGACGGGTGGGCGAGACGGGGGGTGCCGCCGGGCCGGACTGGGAGGCGCTGGCCCGTGCCGGCGGGACGCTGGTCGTGCTCATGGGAATGACGACGCGCGACGCCGTGGCCGACGCGCTGCTGCGGGGTGGCCGGGCGCCCGAAACGCCGGTGGCCGTGATCGCACGGGGCACGCTGCCGGCCGAACGGGTGGTCCGGACCACGCTGGCCGGCCTGGCCGGGGTCGAGCTGGAGTCGCCGGCGGTGATCGTGATCGGCCCGGTGGCCGCCCTGGGGCGCACGGGGCGCGCGGCACCCACCGTTGGGCCCCTGGCCGGCCGGACCGTCGTGGCGACGCGCTCGGGTCAACGGGCCCGCGGCCTGGTGGGCGCGCTCGAAGAGGCCGGTGCGGTGGTGGTCGAGCTGCCCCTGATGCGCACGGCCGACGCGGCCGACGCCGGGCACGCGTTGCGGGCCGCCGCGGCGGGGCTCGCCTCCTTCGACTGGGTGGTGTTCACGTCGCAGAACGCAGTGGACCGGCTCATGGGCGAGGTGCGCGACGCCCGGGCCCTGGCTGGGGTGGCCGTCGCCGCGGTAGGCCCGGCAACGGCCGACACGCTCCGCCAGGCCGGGGTGGAGCCCGACCTGGTCCCCGCAGAGCACAGCGGGCGCGCTCTGGTCGAGGAATTCGCCGATGGCAGTGGGCGGGTGCTGTTCCCCTGCGCCAACCTGGCCCCCGCCACCGTCCCGTCCGGCCTCGAGGACAAGGGGTGGACGGTGGAGCGGGTCGAGGCCTACCGAACGGTGCCGGCGGCCGCGCCCGATCCCGCCCTCTTGGACAGGGTGGCCGCGGCCGACGCGATCGCCTTCGCTGCCACCTCGGCCGTACAGGCGTTCGCCACGCTGACCCGGCCCGACGGCGGGCCGGTGCCGGTGCCGCCCCACGTCGTGTGCATCGGGCCGACCACGGCGGCGGCGGCCCGGGCCGCCGGCATGGCCAACGTGTTCGAGGCCTGGGGTGCGACGGCCGCAGGCATGGTCGAAGAGCTGGTCGACCACTTCGGCCGCCGGCCCGACGACGCCTCGTAGCATTGCGCTGATGGCCGACGCCTTTCCGACCCGCCGCCTGCGCCGGTTGCGCCGGACGCCCGCACTGCGCCGCTTGGTGGCCGAGGCACGCCTCGGCGTCGACGATCTGGTGGCGCCGCTCTTCGTCCGCGAGGGCGCCGCATCCCCCATCCCGATCGCCTCCATGCCGGGCGAGGTCCAGCACACGCTCGATTCCTTGCTGGCCGAGGCCAAGCGCCTGGTCTCGCTCGGCGTGCCCGGGCTGATCCTCTTCGGGGTGCCCGCGCAGAAAGACGCGCAGGGCAGCGGGGCCTGGGATCCCGACGGGGTGGTGCAGGTGGCGTTGCGCACGCTGCGCGCCGCCATCGGCGACGAACTGGTGTTGATGGCCGACCTCTGTCTCGACGAGTACACCGACCACGGGCACTGCGGCGTGCTCGGGCCGTCGGGCGAGGTGCTGAACGACCCCACGCTCGAGCTCTACCAGCGGGTGGCTCTGGCCCAGGCGGAGGCCGGTGCCGACGTGGTGGCACCGAGCGGGATGATGGACGGCCAGGTCGCGGCTATCCGCGGCGCACTCGACGGCGGCGGGCACGACCAGGTGGGGATCCTGGCCTATGCCTCGAAGTACGCCTCGGCCCTGTACGGCCCCTTCCGGGACGCGGTCGAGGTGACCATCGCGGGCGGGGGCGACCGCCGGGCCTATCAGCAGGACCCGCGCAACCTGCGCGAGGCCCTGGCCGAGATCGCCCAGGACGTGGCCGAGGGGGCCGACATGATCATGGTCAAGCCGGCCATGACGTCGCTCGACGTGCTGGCATTGGCCCGCGGCGCAGTGTCCGTGCCGCTGGCGGCGTACCACGTGAGTGGCGAGTTCGCCATGGTGAAGGCGGCCGCGGCCGCCGGGTGGATCGACGGCCCGGCCGTGGCCCTCGAGCAGCTGACCGTGCTGAAGCGGGCCGGCGCCGACTTCATCCTCACCTACTTCGCGGCCGAGGTGGCCGAGGCGCTCGGTGGCTGAGTCGGCGGCGACCAACGCGGCCTGGTTCGCCCGGGCCGAGCGCGTCATCCCCGGTGGCGTCGATTCGCCGGTGCGCTCGTTCGCCTCGGTGGGGGGCACCCCCTATACCGTCCTCTCGGGCCGGGGCCCCTACGTGGTCGACGCCGAGGGCATCCGCTACATCGATCTCGTCCAGTCCTACGGCGCCGTCCTGCTCGGCCACGCCCATCCCGTGGTGACTGCGGCAATCGGCGCGGCCGCGGCGGTGGGCACGACCTTCGGAGCGCCCACCCCCGGCGAGGTGCTCCTGGCCGAGGCCATCTGCGCCAGGGTGCCCGGTTGCCAGCAGGTGCGCCTGGTGTCATCGGGCACCGAAGCCGCCATGAGCGCGGTGCGCCTGGCCCGCGGCGCCACCGGCCGGGACCGGGTGATCAAGTTTGACGGCTGCTACCACGGACACTCCGACGGGCTCCTGGCCGGCGGAGGCAGCGGGGTGGCCACGCTGGGCCTGCCCGGTTCGGCCGGGGTGCCCGCGGGGGCGGTGGCCGACACCGTGGTGGCGCCCTACAACGTGGTGCCCGACCTCGACGACACGGTGGCCTGCGTCATCGTGGAGGCGGTGGCGGCCAACATGAACCTGGTGGCGCCGGCGCCCGGCTTCCTGGCCGGCCTGCGCGCCGCCTGCGACGCGGCCGGGGCCCTGCTCGTCTTCGACGAGGTGATCACCGGCTTTCGACTGGGTCCGGGCGGGGCCACCGCCTGGTCGGGGGTGACGCCGGACCTGTGGTGCTTCGGCAAGGTCATCGGCGGCGGCTTGCCCGTGGGTGCGTTCGGGGGCCGGGCCGAGCTGATGGCCGAGCTGGCCCCGGCCGGCCCGGTGTACCAAGCGGGGACTTTGTCGGGCAATCCGCTGGCCACGGCGGCGGGCCTGGCCGTGCTGGGCCAGGTGGGACCGGCCGACTACGACGCGCTGGCGGCCCGGGTGGGCGTCTTCGCCAAGGAGCTCGAGTCGGCCGTCGCCGCGGGTGGGCTGGCCGTGGCCGTTCCTGCCGTGGGCCCGCTGGTCGGGCTCTTCCTGGCGCCGGCGGCCGACGGCCCGATCGTGCCGCCGACGGACTACCTGACGGCCCAGGCGGTGGCGGGCAACGGCACCTATCGCGCCTTCTTCCATGCCATGTTGCGCCGGGGGGTGGCGCTGGCGCCGGGGCCCTACGAGGTGCTCTTTCCCGGCCTAGCCCACGACGACGCGGTGCTGGCCCGGGTGGTCGAGGCGGCGGGCGAGGCGGCGGCGGAGGTCAGTCGAGCCGGTTGAGGCGGGGCCGAGGGGAGCGCCCGGGCGTTGCACGCCAGGCGCTCAACTTTTGTGCCAAATGTGACGACACGTTGTGACGTGACCCTGGTCGGCGGAGATCGTGCGCTTCGCCGCTCCCTCCTGCCGATGATCGCCATGGCGGTCGCCGCGGAATTCTCAGGGTTGATCGACGGCTACCTGCAGAACGCGGCGTTGTGGGGATTGAGTGCCGCGCTCCTCGCGCTGGGCATCGCCGTGCTCGTCGGACCGGGGGGTCGACCCTCCTGGCTCCTCAACGCCAGCCCGCAGATCTACTTGGGCTCGGCGCTGCTGCTCATTTTGTCGCAGACGAACAGCCCGTCCGGCCTGACCATCATTTTGCTGATTCCGGTTCTCGCGGTCGCGGTGAGCGGCACGCTGCGCCAGTCCGTCGAGACGGTGGGGTCGATGTTGGTGGCGTTGACCGTCGTGTCGGTGGCGCATCACCAGGATTGGGTGGTGACCGCGCGCGTGCTCGCGCTGTGGGGCGCGATGGGGGCCACCATCTGCGTCTCCCTGCACCAGTTCCGGTCCCGATTGGGGCAGGCGCAGGCGGAGCTCGTCCGTCAGGCCACCACCGACGTCGTCACGGGGTTGGCCAACCGGCGCGGCTTCATCGAATTGGTCGCGGCGCGCCGGCGGAGGAGCTGCTTTGCCGTGCTGACGATCGACGTCGACGGCCTCAAAGCAGTGAACGACCGCTTCGGCCACGAGGCCGGCGACGAGCTCATCCGGAGCGTGGCCCAGGCCTGCTCCGGCGCCGCCCGGAAGGAAGACATCGTGGGCCGGCTGGGGGGCGACGAGTTCGCCATCTTTGCGACCGGCGCCTCGGCCGACGACGGTCAGGTGATCGCGGCACGCCTCCACCAGGCCGTGTCGAGCGTCGTGATCCGGGGTCGGAGGGCCAGGGCCAGCATCGGCGTGGCGGTGGGCGGGCCGATGAGCGATCTCGAGGACGTCATGGGCGAATCGGACGCGGCGATGTACGCGGACAAGCGGCAAGCGAAGGAGTCCCGCACCGACCTCTCGGCCTGAGCGGGCGCCGCCCGGCAGTCCACGACGGTTCGTCCACGGTTGGCCGTGGACGGCGGGCGGCCCGGTTGGAAGACTGCAGGGCGTGGCGCACCGCTGGCCCGAGAACTTTGCCGAGCTGCGCTCGGGGGTCGGCTGTCCCATGTGTGCGCGCT
>CAWIYY010000022.1:0-26510 GCA_963840435.1 uncultured Acidimicrobiaceae bacterium
TTTTCGTGCCGCCGTCGAGGATGTGCTGCCCATGTGCCAGAAGTACGGCATCGGCGTGCTGTCGTGGAGCCCGCTGGCCGGCGGCTGGCTCTCGGGCGCCTTCGGCCCCGGCAAGGAGAACACGAGCCGCCGGGCCGCAGTCCAGCCCGCCCGCTATGACACGACCATCGCGGGCAACCGGGCCAAGGTGGAGGCGGTCGGGCAGCTGAGCGAGCTGGCCGAGGGGGCGGGCCTGAGCCTGATCGAGCTGGCGCTCGGCTTCGTGCTCGAACACCCGGCCGTGACGACGCCCATCATCGGCCCCCGCACCATGGAGCACCTCGAGTCCCAGCTGCCGGCGCTCGAGCTGCGGCTGAGCACCGACGTGCTCGACCGCATCGACGAGATCGTGCCGCCCGGCGTGGACCTCAACGAGACCGACGTCGGCTGGGTGCCCGAGTCGATCGCCAACGCCTCGCTGCGTCGCCGCCCCCGCTAGGAGCGCAGCCCCTCAGCGATGGCGGCACCCGTGCGACGCGAGTTCAGGTAGGGCTCGGGTGCGTGGGAGCGGTGCCCGTTGTCGATGACGACCTCCTCGACCCGAGGACCGAACACGTCGGCCAGGGAGGAGGCACAGGCCTTGTCGTTGCGGGCGCGCACGTTGACCCAGCGTTCGACGCTGCCCGGCCACACGCCCCGGCCGTCCACCGGCGCCGGGTCGAGGCCGTCGAGGAGCACCGGTGCGGCCAGCGGTGAGCCGAGCGTCACGAAGGTGTGCACCGGCCACTCGGGATGGGCGGCCAGGGCGCTGTAGGCCACCACGGTTCCGAAGGAGTGGGCCACCAGGACGCGGGTGTCGTCGTGCACGACCGCCTCGATGCGCTCGCGCAGGCGGTCGCGCATCTCGGGCTCGGCGCTCATCACGGCCACCATGTCCACGGTGCGCTCGAACACCGCCTCGCCGGCGGCGTCGGCGATCGCGGCCAGGGCGGCGGCGCCCTCGAGGTCGCCCAGCACCTCTGCGATGCCGGGGCGGGCCTTCTCGAGGAGCTCCTCCTCCTCGGTGCCGGGGTGGCGGCGGAAGAGGTCGCCGTAGAAGCAGACGTCGACGTCGACGTCGGACACCTCGACGCCGTGATGCCACAGCCCGTCGCGGACGGCGGGGAGCCAGCGGGCCTTCAGTTCGTTGGGTCCCCACAGCTCGTTGAAGGCTCCGTGGACCAGGACGATGCGTGCCATGGCCCGACATCATCGCGGACGGGCGTCAGGGTGGCGGTGCCAGGAGCGGGCGCAGGGCGGCTCCCGCCCGCCGCCCCACCTCTTCTGGAGCCAGCTCGGCCAGTGCGTCCGAGAAGACCTCGACCCCGATCGGCGCGGTGGTGCCGGTCGCCCGCAGGTCGGCGATCAGGCCGGCCAGGTCGAGCTCCCCCAGGCCGGGCAGGAGGCGCTCGTGCAGCGTGGCGTGGATCGGGTCGGGCTCGGCGGCGGCGGGCGCGTCGCACAGCTGGACTCCGACGATGCGATGGCCGGGCAAGGTGCGCAGGGTGTTCTGCCCCGCCGAGCCGCTCCGGAAGTAGTGCCAGGCGTCGACGGCCAGGCCGCCGTTGGGCGCGCCGGCCTGGCGCACGACGGACCAGGCCGCGTCGAGGTCGGGGATCTTGGACCAGGGCAGGAACTCGAGCTGAACGAGGAGCCCGTGTTCGGCCGCCCGCGCACAGGCCGGCGAAACTCTCGGCGGCGTCGTCGAGCGACCACGGACCGCCGAAGATGTCCACCGCGTTGAGCGAGCGCGCCCCCAGGGCGTCGGCGACGGCGAAGAGCTCGGCCTCGCCGAAGGAGAAGATCCGCTCGCTGTCGTGCTCGGGTGCCACGTGGACGTCCGCCGCGCCGGGGAGCCACCACCAGGCCGGATCGAGCTCGGCCACCGACACCCCGTGGTCGTCGAGGATGGCGCGCAGGTCACGGTCGCGCAGCCCCTCGGTGCGGGCGTCCTGGTAGTCGCGTCCCCAGAGCGAGAGGTGGTCGAAGCCGCCGGCACGTGCCGCGGCCACCCGGGTGCGGAAACCGATGCCGGGTCGCAGCGTGCCCGAGCAGAGCACGGTGGCCTCGTCGCCTCCGGCCGGTCTGGGCACGGTCATGCCGAAACGGTCAGCCCGCCGTCGGCTCGAGCGGCGGTGCCGGCACGGCCATGGCGGGCGCCTCGGTCCCCCCGTCGACCTCGAACACCTTGCCGGTCACCCACGAGCTGGCGTCGGAGACCAGGTAGAGGACGGCGCAGGCGATGTCCTCGGGTTCGCCGGGACGGCCCATCGGCGTGCCGGCCAGGAACTGGGCCCGCAGAACGTCGTCGGTGAGCACGATGTCGAGCGAGCGGGTGGCCACGCCGCCCACGTCGATGGCGTTGAGCCGGACCCGGGGCGCCAGCTCGGGCGCCATGTTGCGGGTGATGCGGTCGAGGGCCGCCTTGACCGCGCCGTAGGCGGCGAAGCTGGTCTGGGTCATGCTGGCCGAGCGCGACGAGATGTTGACCACCGCCCCGTGGCCCGTCGTGTCGACCATGGCCCGGGCGGCCAGCTTGGTCAGGGTGAAAGGCGCGGTCACGTTGAAATGGAACGCCCGCTCCAAGAAGCCCTCGCTGGTGTCCAGGGCGGCCCGGGGCATGGCCCCGCCTGCGTTGTTGACCGCGATGTCCAGGCGCCCGAACTCGGCCAGCGTGGCCTCGACGAGCTGCACGAGCTGGCTCTGGTCGGTCACGTCGGTCGGCACGACCAGCACCCGCCGGCCCGTGGCGTCGACCAGGGCGGCCACTTCCTCGAGGTCGGTCGGCGTGCGCGCCGCCAGCACGACGTCGGCGCCGGCCTGGGCCAGCCCGAGGGCGACGCCCCGCCCGATGCCCAGCCCGGCCCCGGTGACCACGGCCACCCGGTCGTCGAGGCGGAAGCGGTCGAGGATCACGAGGCGGTGCGGCCACGCCCCAGGCCGGCCGCGGCGCGCCCGGCCACCAATGGCATCTCCAGGTAGGTGCGCAGCCCGGGCTCGGCCGCGCACACGTAGGGCACGGCGTTCACGCAGTGCAGCGCCGTCGCCACGATGCCGGGGTTGCGGGCCAGCCCGGCCTCGATGGAGGCGGGGTGCAGCTTGCGGAACGTCACCAGGCAGTCGGGATCGCCGGTGATCTCGACCTCGAAGTGCTCGCCGTCGGGGCCGAAGCGCCAGGGCGGGTCGAGGTGCTCCTCGCCCATCAGCCAGTTGACGGCGGCCGTGACCACGGGCTCGCCGTCGACCAGGCCCTCCCACTTGAAGCGCTGGGCCGCCACCCGGCCCGGGGCGATCGGCCCGATGGGCGAGTCGATGGGCGCGGTGGCCACCGCCATCTCGTGCGTGGTGCGCAGGGCGGGGTCGAGATCGAACCCGAGCTCGTCGGCCACCATGTGCACCGACTGGCGGAAGCCGCCACCGAGCGCCTCGGCCATGATGCTCTGGCGCGACTCCTCGGGTGTCTTGCCGAAGAGCATCCAGTCGCGGATGACGTCGGGCGCGCCGTAGGTGCGGATGTCGGAGAACTCCTCGGCCCGCACCCGGGTGATGGAGCCCGACAGGGCCGAGACCATGAGCGGGAAGCGCTCGGTGATCCCGCCGGGGTGGATACCCGTGCCGTGCAGCGTGACCCCGGCGGACCGGCACACCGCGTCGAGCTGGGCCCGTTCCTCGCCCGGCGGGTAGAACCAGCCGAGCGGCGTGACCAGGTTCTTGCCCGACTCGAGGATGCGGGTCACCACCGCCAGGTCGGCGAAGATCGGGCTGTAGACGACGCAGTCGGCCTCGAGCGCCAGCAGCGCGTCGACGTCGGCGCTGGCGGTGATCCCGAGGAGGTCGCGGCCGATGAGGGAGCCCACGTCCACCCCGTCCTTGGCCTCGCTGTGCACCCAGCACCCGGCCAGCTCGAGGTCCGGATGGGCCAGCACCCCCTCCATGGCGGCCCGGCCCACGTTGCCCGCTGCCCACTGGATCACCCGATACGTCACGTTCCACCCCCTGCCGTCGCGGCGCGGCCCACCCTAGGTGACGCGTCCTCGGAGTGGGCGAGGAGCCATCGCCGGCGTTGGTGCGTTATCGTCCGGGCGCGCCGAGGTGCGTGCGCAGGCGCGCCGGGCAACGGTGGCGCGACCGGGAGGTGCTGCGTGGGGATCGTCGACGAGAACCGGACGCTGATCGAGGGGTTCTGGGCCGATCTGTACCGCCAGGACCTCGAGGCCGCCGCCGCCCGCTTCACACCCCAGGGCGAGTACACCGACGCCGAGACGCCCGAGGACGACGTGGCCCGCGGGCCCGACGAGATCGTCCGCCGCCTGACCCTGGCCTTCGGGAAGCTGACCGAGCTGCGCGACGAGCGGCGGCACCTGGTGGCCGGCGACACCGCGGTCATGACCGAGCACATCGAGCACTGGGCCTGGCCGACCGGCGAGACCATGGCGCTGCCCGTGGCCTCCGTCCACGAGGTGTACGACGGCCGCATCACCCGCTGGTGCGACTACTGGGACATGAACGTCCTCGTGACCGCCGCCCCGCAGTGGTGGTTCGAGCACGTGCTGACGGGTTGGAAGTAGGGGCCGGGACATGGCGCGCCTCGTCCTGCGCAACGCGACCGTGCTCGATGCGGACGGACTGCGGCCCCGGTCCACCGTGGTGGTCGAGGACCGTCGCATCGCCGCCGTCGGTCCCGTCGCGGCGCCCGTCGAGACCGCACCGGAGGACCGGGTGGTCGAGCTGGGCGGGCGCACCGTCATGCCCGGCATGGTGAGCAGCCACTTCCACGCCACGTACCACGAGCTCGGTTCCAAGGTGACGCCGTTCGGGCTCGAGGAGCCGCCGGCGCTCCAGGCGGTCCGGGCCGCCCACCACCTCGAGCTCCTGCTGCGCAGCGGCTTCACCGGTGCGGTCAGCGCGGGTGCGCCCTTCGCCATCGACGCCTCCATGAAGGCTGCCATCGCCGAGGGCCTCTTCCCCGGTCCGCGTCTGATGGCGGGCAGCCGTGACGTCAGCACGACCGGGCACGCCGGCGACAAGAGCTTCCCGTGGTACTGGGACGTGGGCGCCCGCGGCGCCATCCACCGCTCCGACGGCCCGGCCGAGTTCCGGCGCGCCGTGCGCGAGGAGATCAAGCAGGGAGCCGAGATCATCAAGATGTTCGTCACGGGCGGCCACGGCACGGTCGCCCCGGCGGAGCAGACGGAGATGACCTTCGAGGAGATCTCGGCCGGGATCGAGGCCGCCCACCAGCGCGGTGCGCTCGTGCGCGGGCACATCGCCAACCGCACCGCGCTGCACATGGCCCTCGACGCCGGCATCGACGTGGTCGACCACGGTGACGGCCTGGACGAGGCGGCGATCGCCCGCATGGTCGAGATGGGCACGTTCCTCGTGCCGAGCCAGCTCTTCCCGGCCCGTTTCGCCGACCTGATGGCCGGCGGGGGCCTCGGCTTCACGGCCGCCATGGCCGAGGACATCGAGCGGTCGCTGGCCATCCTGCCCGTGGCCAACGCAGCCGGCGTGAAGCTGCTCGTCGGCGACGACTACGGCGCCATCGGGCTGCCGCACGGCCGCTACGCCGACGAGCTCGAGTTCTACGTCAAGGAGGCCGGCATCCCCGCTCTCGACGTCATCCGCTGGGCCACCCGCAACGGCTTCGAGCTCATGGGGCGCGGGCACGAGCTCGGTTCGGTGCGCCAGGGCTACCTGGCCGACCTGGTGGTGGTGGACGGCGACCCACTCTCCGACATCGGTGTGTTGCAGGATCCGGCCCGCCTGCTCGCCGTCGTGAAGGGCGGGACGCTGGTCAAGGACGAGTTGGCCACCGTGGGGTCCGCGGCCTGACGCAGTACCCTCCCGGCATGATCATCATCGCCGGCTCGCTCAGCTTCGACCCGGCCGACCGCGCCGACGTGCTGGCCAGCCTGGCCGAGGTGACGGCGGCCAGCCGGCGCGACGCCGGCTGCGTGGAGTACGTCTGGTCGGAGGACACCGAAGCGCCCAACACCTTCCGCTTCTTCGAATGCTGGGACACCCAGGCCGCCCTCGACGCCCATCTGGCCGCACCGCACGAGGCCGTCTTCGGCGAGCGCACCCTGCACCGCCTGACCGGGGCGACGGCCACCACCTACGAGGCCACACCGGTCCCGCCCTCTTGAGCGGCCCGCCCGTGCTGCAGCGCCGCCGCCCATGGACCTGAGCCGCTCGCGGCGCGCCGCCTCCGGGCTGGCCGGGCGGGCCGTCGACGCCTTGCCCTCGGGAGCCGGCCGGCGGGTGCGCGCCGCTCTCGGTCGACCCGGACCGCTTCAGCTTGCGCTCGACGAGCTCGACGCCCAGCTCGCCCGGGCCACCGCGCTCATGGCGACGGCGCCCGACGAGGCCCACGCCCTGCTCGGCTCGTTCGTCCTCGCCCTGCCCTCGTCCCCGCCGAAGGACCCCTTCTCCGTGCCGTACCAGGAGTGGACCTGGGACCTCTACCGCCGCATCTCGGGGCGCGACTCCTACGACACGGCGCACGAAGCCTCGCCCTTCGACTTGGAGCTGGCCCGGGAGCGGCCGTTCCCGTACCAGAGCGGGTCGCTGGCCATGGTCGGCCGCGACCTGGCGGCCCGCGGCCACCTGCTGGGTTGCCTGTCCGACCTCGGTCCGCGCCGCGTGGTCGAGTTCGGTCCCGGCTGGGGCAATCTGACGGCGGACATGGTGGCGACCGGCCTCGACGTGACCGCGGTCGAGGTGGACGAGAACTTCTGCCGCCTGCTCGCGGGCCGCGTGCGCGGTCCGGGCCGTCTCACCGTGGAACAGGACGACATGCTGAACTTCGCCGCGGGGGAGCGCTTCGACGCCGCGGTCTTCTACGAGAGCTTCCACCACTGCGCGGATCACCTGGCCATGCTGCGCCACCTCCATGGCATCGTGCGCCCGGAGGGCGCCGTGTTCTTCGCCGCCGAGCCGGTGCAGCGTCTCGCCTATCCCTGGGGCCCTCGGCTCGACGGGCTCTCGGTCTGGTCCAGCCGGACCCACGGCTGGCTGGAGCTCGGCTTCGACGAGCGGTACTTCCTCGCCGCCCTGGCCCGCACCGGCTGGCGCGGGGAGCGGCACCAGGCCGGCCTCCGCCCGGGCGAGCCCGATGTCATCGTGGCTAAGCCTGTCTATGCCCGCTGAGCGGCGCGCGGCGGCGCGCGGCGCGCGGCGCGCGCCCGGCCCCCGGCGGCCGGCGGCCCTAACATCGTCGCCGGATCGGCCGGGGTCCCGCTCGGTGCGGGGTCAGGGGGTGCCGGCCGGAGGAGCAACCGGATGCAGACCCAGAGGTGGATCGCCGTCGCCGCCGTCCTCACCGTCGGCCTCGGCACGCTGGTCGGCGCGGCACCGGCCGGCGCCGCTGGCGAGAGCGCCGTGTACAGCGCGACGGCCACGCTGAGCGGACCGGTCACCACCGGCCACATCATCGAACCGATCTCGGCTGTCGCCACCCCTCTGGCGGCCAACGGCTACGTGGAGCAGGAGTACTTCGCCTCGGGGACGGCGCACGCTTTCACGGCCACGTCCAGTCCGTCCGACGGGCGTCTGACCATCAACCCCACCACGTCGGCTCCCTACGAGACCCGCATCATCGTGCGCCGCCCCTCGTCGCCGAAGAAGTTCAACGGCACGGTCATCGTGGAGTGGCTCAACGTGTCGGCCGGCGAGTCCTCGCCCGACTGGGACTACCTCAACCCGATGCTCATGCGCGACGGGTACGCCTGGGTCGGTGTCTCGGCTCAGAAACTGGCCATCGAGGGCGGGACCTCCATCCTGGGCGAGAGCACGGGTGGCGGGTTGGTGCAGCAGGAGCCGAGTCGCTACGGGACGCTGCACCATCCGGGGGACCAGTACGCGCTCGATATGTTCGCCCAGATCGGTCTGGCCCTGCGCAAGAACCACGGGGCCGACGTCCTCGGATCCCTCCACCCGCACCACATCGTGGCCGCCGGCGAGTCACAGTCGGCCTTCTACATGACGGACTTCGCCGACGCCCTCCAACCGGTGACTCACGCCTTCGACGGCATCTTCATCCACAGCCGGGGCGGCAGTGGGTCCGGCATCGGATCGGGCACCGGGCTGAGCGGCGACCAACGCATCCGGACAGACCTCACCGTTCCGGTGTTCATGTTCGAGACCCAGACCGACCTCACCACGCTCGGCTACGCGGCGGCGCAACAACCCAACACCGCTCGCATCCGGACCTGGGAGGTGGCGGGCACCTCGCACGCGGACGCCTATCTGGTCAACGGCAACGGCTCGATCCTCGGCTGCACTCAGCCCATAAACGACGGGCCCCAGCACCAGGTGGTCCAGGCCGCCTTCACCGCCTTCGACAAGTGGGTGGTCGACGGGGCGCCGCCGCCCACGCCGGCACCCTTCCGCCTGGCCGGCACCAAACCCACCACCTACGAAACCGACAAGTACGGCAACGTCATCGGCGGCGTGCGCACGCCCGCAGTCGACACCCCCATCTCCACCTTGAGCGGACAGGCTCCGGCGGGAGCCACCGTCATCTGCTCGCTCTTCGGCTCGGCCATACCGCTCAGCGCGTCGACCCTGACCGCGCTGTACCCGACCAAAGCGGATTACATCGCCGACTACACCAAGAGCCTGGACAAGGCGATCAAGGGTGGTTACATCCTGGCGGCCGACCGCTCCGCCCTGCTGGCTCAGGCCCAATCGGCGCCGATCCCTGACACCGAATCGGGCTCGGTACAGGCCCCTTAAGCCCGTTCCTGGCTCGGCATCGACTGGTGCTCGGGCACCGGGTAGACCGGCATGTCCGTGTCGAGGTTGAAGATCTGGGCCCCGGTGATGCCCTCGGCCAGAATGTCCGCCTCCGTGTCGTTCGCCGTGCTGGGTAGCGCTGGCACCGTGGCGTCGGAGTGTCCGAGGTGCAGGGTCGACGTCAGGTCGCCCGCCGTCTTGCGTCGCCAGGCCGAGATGTTCGGGGCGCGCACGCCGAAGCGTTCTTCGAGGAAGCGCATCTGCGAGGTGTGGTCGAAGACCTGCGACGCCACGTGGCCACCCCGGCTGAAAGGTGAGATGACGAGCAGGGGCACCCGGAAACTCATGCCGACGGGACCATGGATCCCGTTGGCATCGGCCGGCAGCGTGTGCTGGGTCAGGTACTCGCCCGGCGTCCCGGCCGGTGGGACCGGCGGGGGGACGTGGTCGAAGAACCCGTCGTTCTCGTCGTACATGTGGAACAGCACTGTCTTGGACCACACCTCGGGGTTCGAGGTCAGCGTGGCCACCACCTGGCTGGTGTACCACTCGCCCAGGGCGGGCGGCGCCGAGGGGTGCTCGTCGTAGCCGGCCGGCGCGAGGAGCCAGCTGACGGCCGGGAGTTGGCCCGACGCCACGTCGGCCGCGAAGTCGCTCGGATACTGCGGGAGGAAGGCCTTCTGGTAGAGGGCCGAGCTCGGATTCTTGTACTGGGCGAAGTAGGGGAGGATGGCGTCGCTGAGGATCCCGTGCTGCTCGAAGAACGGCGGCTGGTTGATCGATCCCGTCGGGGTGTACACCTTCCAGCTGACGCCGGCGTCCTCGAGCACCTCGGGGATGGTGTCCCAGTGCGCGCTGTAGATGACGTCGGGTGACGAGCTGGTCTCGAGAACGGGGCCGCCGGCGTGGCCCGAGGGGTCGATCGTCCCCGAGAGCGCCATCAGCCGGTTCGGGTGCGTCGGTCCGAGCACCGAGCAGTGGTAGTTGTCGCCGATGGTGAAGGCGTCGGCCAGTGCGTAATAGAAGGGAAGGTCCTGGCGCTTGTAGTAGCCCATGGTGAGGACGCCGTGCTCGGGCCCCTCGAATTCGGGCAGCACGTGGGTCCGCACGAAGGCGTCGTTGGTGCCGTTGCCCCGGCTCAGGTGCTCGCCCCGCCAGCTGTGGTCGAGGTCCGCCGTGGTCTCGCCGATGACCAGCGAGGAGTCGAGGTGGAAGGGCAGCAGCGTGCGGTCGCGCCCGCCCGGCCAGTCCTGCGCGAACACGCCGAGGTCGCCCTTCGGGTGGTCGTCGAAGCCGCGCACGCCGGGGTAGGTGCCGTAGTAGTGGTCGAAGGAACGGTTCTCCTGCATGAGGAAGATCACGTGCTCAATGGCGCCGAGGTCCGATCCCGCCGGCTTGGTGGCGGCCGCCGCCCGGGCGATGGCCGCCCCGGCCCTGGCGGTGTCACCTCGGCTGGCCGCCGCCAGCACAGCGGCCCCGCCGGTGGCCAGCGCGGCGGAGAGGAGCGTGCGTCGATCGAAGCGCGGTGTGGGGCCCGTCATGTCGGCATCCTTTCACGGTGCGGTGTCCCGTGGCGTGGTGCCCCCACGGCGCGCTGTCAGGGCGCCGGGGCGATGAGCTCGGGGTCGTTGTTGCGCACGTTGCCGATGCGGGGCCCGACCGGATGGTGGGCCACTGTCCCGGCGGGCAGCGGGGAGAGCAGGGCGCGCAACCCCTCGGTGTCCTCGTTGGCCGGGTCGAGCCACAGGTCGAACGTGGCCGGGTCGAGCAGCACGGGCATGCGGTCGTGGATGCCCTCCATGTCCGGACCGGCCGAGGTGGTGATGATGGTGCAGCTGCGGACAGCGGGGGCGTCCGGGGGCAGGTTCTTGTCGCGCCAGCGCTCGGCCAGGCCGGCCAGCGCCATGGGTGCGCCGTCGGCCCGGGTGAAGAAGTGCGGCTGCTTGCCGCCGCTCTTGGTGCGGCGCCACTCGTAGAAGCCGTCGGCCGGGACGATGATGCGGCGCTTCTCGAAGGCCTCGCGGAACGAGGGTCTGGTGAGCACGGTCTCGCGGCGCGCGTTGATGAGCCGGCTGGCCGACTTGGTGTCCTTGGACCACCACGGGATCAGGCCCCAACGGAAGGTCAGGAGGGTGCGTTCGACGGTCCCGGCGTCGGTGGACCGGTCGCGTACGCCGAGCACCTCGTCGGTCGGGGCCACGTTCCAGCTGGGGTGCTCGTGCGCGGCCTCCTCACTCAGGGTGGCGCCGAAGTAGCGGGCCAGGCGGGCCGGCGGGGTATAGAGGGCGAAGCGTCCGCACATGTGGGCTGCATTGTGGCGTGCGGATGTCACCGTCGCGCTTTGCGTCCCTGAGCTGGTCGTTTGTCTCCCGGAGCAGGATTGGCCCGGCGTCGGTACAGTACGAACATATGTTCGCTTTCCAGGCTGGCGACCCGCAGTCCCCCCGTTCGCGCACCCTGCCCGCCGGGCTGGCCGACCGGGTCAAGCCGGCCACGCCGGTGGCCGGGCGCACCCTGCCGGTGCCCGGACCGCTGGCCCCGTTCTTCCCCGGTGGCTCCCTGCGCCGGGGGACGACCGTCACCGTGGAGGGGCACCCGGGGCACGGGGCCACCACGCTGGCCCTGGCCATCCTGGCCGCGGCCACCGAGGCGGGGAGCTGGTGCGCCGCGGTCGGCCTACCCGATCCCGGCGTGGTGGCGGCGGCCGGGCTCGGGCTCGACCTGCGCCGCGTCGTCTTCGTCCCGCATCCGGGGGCCGGCTGGGCGGAGGCGGCCGGCGACCTCCTCTCGGGCGTCGACGCCGTCCTGGTGCGCCCGCCCGGCCGGGCCGGCCTGACCGCGGCCCGGCATCTGAGCGCGCGGGCCCGCGACCGCCAGGCCGCGCTGGTGGTGCTGCTCGAGGGACCGGGCCGCTGGCCCGTGGGCGGGGACCTGGCGCTCTCGGTGGGCGAGGTCGAGTGGGAAGGGGTGGGCCGGGGGCACGGCTATCTGCAGGGGCGCCGGGCCCAGGTCCGGGTGAGCGGCCGCCGCGCCGCGGGCCGAGTGGGTGAGTGTTCGCTCTGGCTCCCGGCCGGCTCGGGGGCGGTGGCCGCGCTGGCGGCCGAGATGGAGGAGGGGCCGGCCGACGCCGGTCCCGGTGACGGGCCGCAGGCGGCCTGAGCGGCGTGGTGGTGGAGAAGGCGGTAGAGAAGGTATGGAACGGTTGGTCGTCATCTGGTGCCCCGACCTCCTCGAGGAGGGGGAGCGGGGAGAAGAGGCCCGGCGCTTCGCCGGGGTCGTGGCCCGGGCGGGCGAGCTGTGCCCCTGGGTGCACGCGGTCCGTCTCGGCGTCTGCGCCCTCCCGGCGCGCGGCCCGGCCCGCTTCTTCGGCGGGGAGGAGGCGGTGGTGTCCCGCCTGGCCGCGGCTGTGGGCGACGAGGCCACGGCCGGCGTGGCCGACGGCCTCTTCGCCGCCGTGCTGGCCGCCCGGGCGGAGCTGATCGTCCCGCCCGGCGGGACGGCCGACTTTCTCGCCCCGTGGTCGGTGGCCACCCTGGCCCGGCCCGACCTCGCCGTCACCCTGCAACGACTCGGGATCACCACCCTGGGCCAGTTCGCCGCGCTGCCCGCGGCCAACGTCTCCGACCGCTTCGGGCCCGACGCCGCCGCCTGCCACGCCGTGGCCCGGGGCGAGAGCGGGGAGCTGGCCGGCCTGCGCGACAAGGGGATTGAGCGCCGGCTCCGGGTGGCCCGGGGCGAGGACCCCGACCGGGGGGACGCACCGCCGCCGCCCTTCCAGCCCGGCTTCTTCGGTGGCGCCTCCGAGGCGGACCGGCGTGCCGCCCGCTCCTTCGTCAAGGTGCAGGAACGCCTGGGCATCGAGGCGGTGCTGATGGGACGGGTGCAGGGCGGGCGCGACCCGGCCGGCCGCTCGGTGCTGGTGCCCTGGGGCAGCCCCGAGGCCGATCCCGGGCCGGGCGGCGCCCCGTGGCCCGGCCAGCTCCCGCCGCCGGCGCCGACCGACGTGCTGCGCGCTCCGCCCCGGGCCGAGCTGATCGACGTCGAGGGGAACGCCATGGTGGTGAGCGGGCGGGGCCTGCTCACGGCACCGGTCGACCGGCTCTCGGTCGACGGCGGCCCCTGGGCCCAGGTGGTGGGCTGGGCCGGCCCCTGGCCGGTGACCGAGCGCTGGTGGTCGGTGCGCCGGCGCCGGGCCCGGCTCCAGGTCGTGACCGCGGACGGGGTGGCCCGCCTGCTCTGCACCGAGCGCGGCCAGTGGTGGGTGGAAGCGCTCTATGACTGAGCGCTACGCCGAGCTGCACGCACACTCGGGGTTCAGCTTCCTCGACGGGGCGAGCGATCCCGAGGAGCTGGTGGCCGAGGCGCACCGGCTCGGCCTGGACGCGTTGGCCCTCACGGACCACCACGGGTTCTACGGCGTGGTGCGCTTCGCCGAGGCGGCGCGGGCGTGCGACCTGCCCACGGTGTTCGGCACCGAGGTGACGCTGGCCCCGGCCAGCCCGCGCACGGGCGAGCCCGATCCGACCGGCGCCCACCTGCTGGTGCTGGCCCGTGACCCCGAGGGCTACGCGCGCCTCTCCACCGTGCTGGCCGACGCCCATCTCGCGGGCGGGGAGAAGGGGAAGCCCGTTTTCACCCTCGACGCGCTGGCCCGCGCCGCCGGCGGGCACTGGGTGGTGTTGAGCGGCTGCCGGAAGGGGGCGGTCCCCGCCGCGCTGATGGACGCCGGACCCAGCGCGGCCTCCCGGGAGGTGGGGCGGCTGGTCGAGGCGTTCGGGCGGACCAACCTCGCCCTCGAGCTGTGGGACCACGGGGACCCGGTCGACACGGCGCGCAACGACGCCCTGGCCCGCCTTGCCGTGGAGTGGGGGGTGGACGCCGTGGCCACCAACAACGTGCACTACGCCACCCCGGCCGGGTTCCCCCTGGCCACCACGCTCTCGGCGGTGCGGGCCCGCCGCCCCCTGGCCGAGCTGGAGGGTTGGCTGCCCTCGGCCCCGGCGGCCTGCCTGCGCTCGGCGGCCGAGCAGTCGCGGCGCTTCGCCCGCTGGCCCGGCGTGGTCGAGCGAGCGGCCGAGCTCGGGCGGGCCTGCGCCTTCGACCTGCGCCTGGTGGCGCCGCGGCTGCCCGATTTCCCGGTGCCCGAGGGCATGGACGAGCAGGGCTACCTGCGCCAGCTGGTGAGCGAGGGGCGCGCCAGCGTTACGGGCCGCCCGAGCGCGAACGGGTGCCGGGGGCGTGGAAGCAGATCGCGCACGAACTCGACGTGATCGGCCAGCTCGGCTTCGCCGGCTACTTCCTCGTCGTGTGGGACATCGCGCAGGTGTGCAAGCGGTTGGACATCTACTGCCAGGGCCGCGGCTCGGCCGCCAACTCGGCCGTCTGCTACGCGCTCGGTGTCACCAACGTGGACGCGGTCGACCTCGGGCTGCTCTTCGAGCGCTTCCTCTCCCCGGCGCGTGACGGCCCGCCCGACATCGACGTGGATATTGAGTCGGGGCGCCGCGAGGAGGTGATCCAATACGTGTACGAGCGCTACGGACGGCGCCATGCCGCCCAGGTGGCCAACGTCATCACCTACCGGCCGCGCTCGGCCGTGCGCGACGTGGGCAAGGCCTTCGGCTTCACCCAGGAACAGGTGGACGCTTGGTCGGCCGGGATCGACGCCGGGCACGGACGGGGGCCGTCGTCGGCCGCGGCCGTGCACGAGGCGGTGGCGGCGCGCCAGGAGGTGCCGCCGCTGGTGGCCGAGTTGGCGGCCGAGGTGCTGGACCGGCCGCGCCACCTCGGCATCCATTCGGCCGGCATGGTGCTGTGCGACCGGCCGGTCGTCGAGGTCTGTCCGGTGGAGTGGGGGCGCATGCCCGGCCGCTCGGTGCTCCAGTGGGACAAGGACGACTGCGCGGCCATCGGGCTGGTGAAGTTCGACCTGCTGGGCCTGGGCATGCTCGAGGCGCTGCACCGCATGGTCGACCTGGTGCGCGACTTCTTCGGGGTGACGGTGGACCTGGGACAGCTGCCCCAGGAGCCCGAGGTCTACGACCTGCTCTGCCGGGCCGACACGGTCGGGGTGTTCCAGGTGGAGAGCCGGGCCCAGATGGGGACGCTGCCCCGGGTGCGGCCGCGCAGCTTCTACGACATCGCCATCGAGGTGGCGCTCATCCGGCCCGGGCCCATTCAGGGGCACGCGGTCAACCCCTACATCCGGCGCCGGCGCGGCGAGGAGGAGGTCACTTACCTGCACCCCCTCCTCGAGCCGATTTTGGAGCGGACGCTCGGCGTGCCGCTCTTCCAGGAGCAGCTGATGGAGATGGCGGTGGCCGTGGCCGGCTTCAGCGCGGCGGACGCCGACGAACTGCGCCAGGCCATGGCGGCCAAGCGCTCGGCCGCCCGCATGGAGAAGATGCGGGCCCGCCTCTACGAGGGGATGGCCGAGCGGGGGGTGACGGGCCCGGTGGCCGACCAGGTGTTCGACGCGCTGGCCGCCTTCGCCAACTTCGGGTTCCCCGAGTCGCACTCGGTGAGCTTCGCCCACCTGGTCTACTCGTCGGCCTGGTTGAAGCTGCGCTACCCGGCGGCGTTCACCGCCGGGCTGTTGAACTCGCAGCCGATGGGGTTCTGGTCGCCCCAGTCGCTGGTGGCCGACGCTCAGCGCCACGGCGTGCGCGTGTGCCGTCCCCACGTGAACCGCTCCGAGGTGGGGGCTTCGCTCGAGGGCGAGGCGCCCGCCCCCGTGCTGCGGCTGGGGCTGGGGTCGGTGCGCGGGGTGGGGGAGGCCACGGCCGAGCGCATCGTTGCCGGCCGGCCCTGGTCGGGCGGCGAGGACCTGGTGCGCCGGGCCGGGGTGACCCAGGCGCAGCTCGAGACCCTGGCCGCAGGCGGGGCGCTCGACCCCGAGGGCGAGGAGGCCGGCGCGCTGGGGTCGATGACGGCGGTGCGCCGCCGCCTGCTGTGGGCGGCCGGGGCGGCGGCCCAGGGCACGCCCGACCGCCTGCCCGGGGTGGTGGTGGGGGCGGAGGCGCCGCCGCTGCCCGAGCCCAGCCTCTGCGACTCGGTGGGCGACGACCTGTGGGCGCTCGGGCTGGCCCCGGAGCGCACGGCCATGCACGTTGCCCGCGAGCGTCTCGAGGCGATGGGCGTGGTGACCGCGTCGGAGCTGGAGCACCGCTGGGCCGACGGCGACCGGGTGACGGTGGCCGGGGTGGTGACGCACCGCCAGCACCCCGAGACGGCGCGGGGCGCCGTGTTCGTCAACCTCGAGGACGAGACGGGACACGTGAACGTGGTCTTCTCGCGCGGGGCCTGGGCCCGCTGGAAGCACGTGGCCCGGCACTCGCCCGTCCTGCTCATCCGGGGCCGGGTGCGGCGGGGGCAGGGGGCGGTCAGCTTCGACGCCGAGCGGGTGGAGGCACTCGTGGTCGGGACAGCGGTGCCGGCCAGCCGGGACTTCCGCTGAGGAACCTATCGTGCTAGCGTGACTAGCACAATGCACGAGTGGCGGGTAGACCCCGACGATCCGATGCCCCTGCACGAACAGGTGGCCGCCGAGATCAGGAGGGCCATGGCCGACGGTGAGGCCCTCCCCGGCGAACGGTTGCCTCCGGCACGAGATCTGGCCCATGTCCTCGGCGTGAACGCCAATACCGTGCTTCGTTCACTGCGACAGCTCCGGGACGAGGGGCTCTTGGAGTTCCGCCGGGGACGAGGCATCACGGTGGCCGGACAGGCTCCCAAACGAAGCGTCGTTCTTCTCCAGGCGAAGGAACTGGTCGCGCTGGCCCGAAGCCAGGGTTTCCGGCGAGAAGATCTCATCGAGATGATCGAGGGCCTGGCCTAGGAGGCGATGTCGAATGACACAGCTCGACACCCGGCCTCCGGGGCCGCCACCGCCTCCGCCCGAGGATCTGATCGAAGAAGCCCGGCGTCGCCACCGGCACAGGCTCCGGGTGATGACGGCAAGCCTCACCCTCTTCGCGCTCCTCGCCGCTGCGACGGCGTTCGGCATTGCGGGGCTCGGTGGCGGTGGGGGTCGTTCGAGCGGCGGTCACGCGCTGGCCCCGGCTGCAGGCTCGAAGGGAAACGGCCCGCACAGCAAACACGGAGGCCCGAAAGCTGCGCATCCCCCGGCTGCGTCCCCACCCGTGTCGCCTCCACCTTCGGCCGCGCCCACCGCGCCGACTCCGGCGGTCGCGAACGCCGCCCTCCCCTCGACCACGGCCGTCCAGAGCTACAACCCCTGGGCAGGCCCGGGAGCGCTGAGCCCGCAGTTCCATGTGATCGGGCAACTTTCCGGAGGTAGCTGCGTCACCAATCTGGGCTACGTCAACGTGTACGGACAGAGCACGGTCATCGACGCGTCCAACGCCGATCCGACCAATGCGCATGCATTCCGATGCAGCACCGACGAAGGGACCTACGATCCCTGCTTCGCGGCACCGGCCGCGACGAATATCACGCAACTCGCCTGCGCCAGCACGCCCTACCTGAACTTCGACGTCTCCCTGCTGACGCTGAGTCAACCGCTCGCCAGCAGCTCCAACGGATTGCCGCCCACCGGCACCTGGCCGCTCGTTCTCGTTCTCGCCAACGGTGACCAATGCCAGGTCATTCAAGGCACGGGCAACGTGGTCGATCAGGTCGCGCTGAACTACGGATGCAGCAGCGGGGACGCAACGTACCCGGACACACGCTCGTCACAATGGACTGTGAGCTACCTCCCCAGCGGGGCGACAACGCTGGTGACGGTCGCCGTGACGACCGCCTGGGAATAGTGACCTGGCAGAGGGCCGATCGATGCTCCCCCTGCCGCTTCGACGGGCCAGACTGAGGCGAACCCACAAAGGAGCCGACATGATCCGCCTGAGCGTCCTCTACCCGGCCGGCGAAGGGGCCACCTTCGACCACGACTACTACCGGGACAGCCACGTCCCGCTCTGCCTGCGCACCTGGGGCTTGCCGAGCGCCGAGATCGACCGCGGGCTCGACGGGCCCTACGTTGCCGCGGTGCACCTGCGCTTCGAGTCGCCCGAGGCCCTTGAGGAGGCGATGGCGAACGAGGGCACCGCCGCCATCATGGCCGACATCGCCAACTACACCAACATCACGCCCGTGCTGCAGACGAGCGAGGTCGTGGACTGACCGTCCCGCCTCCACGGGATGGACGAGACCATTGAGAGCAAGTCAGCCCTCGTCCTCCTCGGGCAAACCGACCTCCGCACGTTCGATCTCGGTCCGACGCTCGAGTTCGTCGTCATCCGGCCTCGGCCTGGCCTTGGCGTGCTCGCGACGATCGGGATGCGAGTCCTCGTGCGTGACCATCACTTCGTCGAACTTGGCCAGTTCTGACTCTGGTGTGCTGTCAGATGTGGTCATACCTCTGCCCTCCTCACGGAGCCGTCAGTGGTGGTGCATTTCCGGCTCTTGCTCACGACCCTACCGAGAAATTGTCCGGGTGGGCGATGGGCAAACGACCAGTCGGCCTCGGCGCCCTGTTCTGACGAGATGACGACGTTGGTGGAATTCGTACTGCGCTCCCCGTCGCCCAGCGCGTTCGAGGAGGCGGGTGGCAGCGGGGTTTCGTCTTCCTAGGTGACGACCAGGCCGCGCCCGGTGATGAGGGGCAGGTCGAGCGCGGTCACCAGCCCGGGCGGGGCGGCCACGACCGCCGGCACGGCGTTGACCAACCGCATGGCCGTCGCCTTGAGCCCGGCCGTGTTGTGGTCGCCGTCGGTCCCCATCAGCTGCAGGTCGAGGGTGTAGTTCGGTTCTCCGGTGATCTGGACGCGGTAGCAGCCCTGCCCGGCCGGCTGGGGCCACGAGGCGCCCAGGTCGTCACGCAACCGCGTCACGTGTTCGAGCACGACCACCGCCCTGTCGCCCACCAGGCCGCGCACCTCGAAGTGGAGCGCCGCCGCCGTGCCTTTCTCGATGGTGCCGGCGTCGACCTCGAAGTCCTCGGGCGCCGGCTCGCGCTCGTACCACTCGGTGATGTCGGTCAGCGCGACCCCGAGGCCCGCCGCGATCTGGCGCACCACGCTGCCCCAGGCCATGGTCAGCACGCCCGGGGAGAGGAGGAACGGCACGTCGTCCAGGGCACGGCCGAAGCCCATGATGTCGAAGAGGACCATCGGTTGGTTGTAGGTGTTGTAGTTCAGGACCTCCGAGCAGCGCACCTCCTCAATGCGCTCCGAGACCCCGCTGAGCACGAGCGGCAACGCGTCGTTGGCGAAGCCAGGGTCGACCCCGTTGACGAAGAGCGAGACGCCCCCGGTCTGGGCCGCCGCGATGACCGGCGCGGCCAGCGGATCGTCCGGTGCCGGGTACTGGAGCATGACCGGGCTCGAGGAGACGACGTTGATCCCGGCGGCCAGGAACCGCTCGAGATCGGCCAGCGCCTCGAAGATGCGGTCGTCGGCCATGGCGGTGTGGACGATGCAGTCGGGCTGGAGGGCCAGGAGGGCGTCGACGTCGCCCGATCCGGCCACGCCCATGGGGTGGCCCAGCCCGGCCAGCTCACCGGCGTCGCGTCCGACCTTGTCCGGGTTGGAGACGAAGAGCCCGACCAGCTCGAGCTCGGGATGGGCGTCGATGCCGGCCAGGGCGTGTCGACCCACGTTGCCGGTGCTCCATTGCACGACGCGGTACGGCATGGGTTGCTCCTTGGTGCTCGAGGGCTTAGAGGTCGGGGAGCGGCATCTCGAGGTTGGGCGACTGCAATCCGCCGTCGACCTCGAGGACCTTGCCGGTGACGTAGGAGCCGGCCGGCGAACACAGGTAAAGGATGGCGGCCGCGATGTCCTCCACCTGGCCCAACCGCTTGAGCGGGGTGGTCTTCTCCATGAGGGTCCGCAGCTCGTCGCTCGACATCACGATATCGAGCGCGGATGTGGCGGTGGAGCCGACGCCGATGGCGTTGACCCGGATGCGCGGCGCCAGGTCGCGTGAGGCCAGGCGGGTGTACTGCTCCAGCGCACCCTTCACCGTGCCGTACCCGAGGTAGCCGCGGCCGGCCACGTGCCCCATGACCGAGGAGATGTTGACGATGGACCCGCCGGCGTGGTCGCCCTCGAGCATGAGCGGCACGGCGGCCCGGACCAGAGCGTGCCCGGCCGCCACGTTGAAGCGGAAGGCCTCCTCGAGGAAGCGGGGCGAGGTGTCGAGGAGCGGCCGGGGCATGGTGCCCCCCATGTTGTTCACCACGATGTCGAGCCGGCCGAACTCGCTCTGGGCCCGCTCGGCCAGCGAGGCCATGAGGTCGTAGTCGGTGAGGTCGCCCTGGACGACGACGGCCCGGCGTCCCGCCGCCTCGACCTGCTCGGCCACCTGGCGCAGTTGCGCCTCGGTGCGGGCGGCCAGCACGACGTCCGCTCCGGCCTGGGCCAGGGCGACGGCCGTGGCGGCACCGATGCCGCGCCCGCTGGCGGTGACGACGGCGGCGTGGTCGGTGACGAGGAAGCGGTCGAGGATCATCCGAGGAACATAGTTGTCCGGCGGCGCAGAGGCTTGAGGCGCCGGCTCAGGCCAGGCCTTCGGCGGTGCCGTCGGGTGCGGGCGAACGACCTGGCAGGTCCTGACTCGCCATGCGGTCGATCAGCCCGATGTCGGCTTCGAGGATCGGGAAGGCCCTGGGCATGACCTTGGCCTTGACCTCGTCGGGCAGGCTCAGGTCGCCGCCCGTGTGCCCGACGCTGAAGACCCGTTCGGGCCGGGACCGTCCCAGCATCGACCGGCTCCAACGCCACAGGGCGCGCAGCCGGTTGCCGAAGCCGTTGAGAAAGGCCACGTGGACGAAGAGCCAGACCACCCAGCCGGGAAGGCCGCTGAGGCGAAGCCCGCGGACGCTCACGACGGCCTTGAAGCGGCCGATGGCGGCCGCGCTCCCGAGATCGCGGTATTTGAAGGGCACACTGTCCTTGCCGGCCAGCCGCCGCTTGACCGTATTGGCGGCGTGCAGGCCGCCCTGGAGCGCCACCTCACAGACCCCGGGCAGGTTGTTGACCGTCGCCATGTCGCCCACGGCAAAGACCTCGGGATGGCCGGGCAGCGTGAGGTCCGGGAGCACCGCAATGCGTCCGGCACGATCGGTGGAAGCCCCCGTGGCCTCGGCGAGCAGTCCGGCCAGCGGGGAGGCCTGCACCCCGGCCGCCCAGATGGTGGTGCCGCATTCGAAGCGACCTTTCGTCCCATCGGACCCTTCGATGTCGACACCGAGCGGGTCGACGCCGACCACACGCTGACCCATGCGGAGCTCGACCCCCATCTTCTCGAGGGCCTTGGCGGCCCGCTCGGAGAGGCGGTCCCCGAACGTGGCCAGGGGTTGGGCACCGCCGTCGATGAGGATGACCCGGACGGTGGTCGGATCGATGTGGCGGAAGTCGCGAGTCAGGCTGCGGGCGGCCAGCTCGCGGATCTGGCCCGCCAGCTCCACGCCGGTCGGGCCGGCCCCGACAATGGCGAAGTTCATGAAGAAGCGCTGCTGTGCGGGGTCCGTGCGCGTCTCGGCGATCTCGAGGGCGCCGTAGACGCGTCGACGAAGCTCCATGGCGTCGTCGATCGTCTTCATCCCCGGCGCGATCAGCGCGTACTCGTCGTGTCCGAAGTACGACTGTCCGGCCCCCGCGGCGACGATCAGGGTGTCGTAGGGATAGTCGAACCCGTCGCCCGGAATGGCCGCGGTGTGCACCACCCGCCCCTCGAGGTCGAACCCCGTGACCTTGGCCAGGACAACCTCGACGTTCTCGTGACGGCGCAGCATGTGCCTGAGCACGGGCGAGATCTCACCGGGAGAGAGGATGCCCGTCGCCACCTGGTAGAGGAGCGGCTGGAACAAGTGATGGTTGCGCTGGTCGATCAGCGTGACGTCGACCTTGGCTCCTGAGAGCACGCGGGCCGCCGGCAGGCCGCCGAAGCCGCCACCGACGACGACGACACGGTGGCGTGGGTGTGCGCTCATGACAGTCCTTTCCTCGCGGGTGGGCGCGCCGGTCCGGCCCAGGCTTAGGCCAGTCGTTGGGTGAGGTGCTCGCCGACGCGGATCGCATTGGCGATGGCGGTCAGCGCGGGGTTCACCGCACCGATGCTGGGGTAGAAGCTGGTGTCCACGACATAGAGATTGTCGACCTCGTGGGCCTTGCAGTTCGTATCGAGCACGGAGGTCTGTGGGTCGGCGCCGAAGCGGCACGTGCCCGCCTGGTGCCCCACCCCGGCGACGGGCACGCCCATCGACATGTAGAGGTTCTTCTCCAGCACGTGGTGGGAGGCCATCCCGATGTGGTTCAAGATCTTCTTCAACTCTTCGTAGAGGTGCCCCGCCTCCTCGTCGTTGGTCGAGGTGTAGTCCAGGCGCACGTTGCCGTCGCCGTTCAGGGTGACGCGGTTGTCGGGCCTCGGCAGGTCTTCGGTGGTCAGCCAGAAGTCCACGGCGTGGGCGGCCACGTCGGCCAGGCTCCACTGGGGTGCCAAGAGGGTGAGCTTCGGCTCCTCGCCCTTCATGGCCTCGGCGTTGGACTTGCCCACCATCTGGATGTTGCCCATCGGATATTCGTAGGCGGAGGTGGCGAAGTAGAAGTCGTTCAGCCCCAACGTCTTCTGGAAATCGGTGCCGTTGGGTTCCTTGGCCAATGCGACCACCGCCTTGGAGTTGTGGAACATGTAGTTGCGGCCGACCTGGTCCGAGCCGTTGGCCAGCCCGTTGGGGTGCGCGTCGCTGACCGAGGACAGGAGCAGCCGGGCGCTGTTGGTCGCCCCGGCCGAGACCACCACGATGTCGGCCGCGAAGACCTCTTCGGCACCGCCGCGCCGGGCGACGACACCGGTGACCGTCCGGCCGGAGGCATTGACCTCGAGCCGTGTCACCTCGGTGTCGACCAGGAGGGTGACGTTCGGGTGTTGCAGAGCCGGGAGGACGGCGATGACCTCGGCGTCGGCCTTGGCATGCACGAGGCAGGGATAGCCGTCGCACCAGGTGCAGCGGATGCAGGTGCTGGCCGGTGGGTTGGCCTCGTCGAGGAGGATGCCGCACGGCGCGTTGAACGGGTGGTAGCCGGCCCTCGCCAGATCGTCCGAGATCTGCTGAATGCGGGGTTCATGGCTGACGGGTGGCCACGGGTACTGGCTGCTCCAGGCACCCTCGGTCGGGTCCTCACCGTGGTGGCCGTGGACCTGGTAGAGCCACTCGGCCTTCGTGTACCACGGCTCGAACTCCTCGTAGCCGAGCGGCCAGGCCGGCGAGACACCGTCGACGTGCGTGACCTCTCCGAAGTCTTCGGGCCGCAAGCGGTACAGCGCGGCGCCGTAGAGCTTGGTGGCGCCCCCGACGTAGTAGTGGACTCCGGGTTGGAAGGGCTTGCCGGATTTGTCGTTCCACCTGTCGGGCGAGATATAGCGACCTTGGACGAACACGGCGCCGGGATCCCAGTTGTCCTTCTCGCGCGGGAGGAAGCCGCCTCGCTCGAGGAGCAGGATCCGCTTGCCCGACGGGGCCAAGGTGTGGGCCAGCGTTCCCCCGCCGGCGCCCGTCCCGATGATGATCACGTCGTAGTGCTCGGCCATGAGTGGACCTCCCCACACCCGCCGGGTGCACGAGCGGGGTCATGCTTCATCGTTCTGGTGGGCTGGTGAGCCCCCGAAATCAGGTCGGGCCGGGACTGCGCTCGGCCTCGATGAGGCGACCGACTGCGTCGATGAGCGCCAAGTGCGTGAAGGCCTGAGGGAAGTTGCCCAGGTGCTCGCCGGTGGTGGCGTCGATCTCCTCGGCGTACAGCTGCAGCGGACCTGCGAAGTTGAGCAGCTTCTTGCACAGCGACCGGGCACGTTCCTGTTCGCCGATCATGGCGAGCGCGGTGACGAGCCAGAACGAGCAGATCGTGAACGTGCCCTCCTTGCCCTCGAACCCGGTGTCGGTGCTGTCCACCTTGTAACGCAGCACCAACCCGTCCTCGGTCAGCTCGTCGGCGACGGCCAACACGGTGGCCCGCACCCGCTCGTCGTGGGGCGGCAGGAATCCGAGGATCGGGATCAACAACAGCGAGGCGTCCAGCTCTTCGTTGCCGTAGTGCTGGCGGAAGCGGCCCCGGCCTTCGACACCCTTGTCCAGGATCTCCGCCTTCAAGTCGTCCGCCGCCTTCTTCCAGGTCTCCGCACGGTCATGGTCGCGGCGGATGCGGGCCATGTGAGCCCCGCGGTCCATGGCCACCCAGCACAGGACCTTCGAAGCGGTGAAGTGCTCGGGATCACCCCGTATCTCCCAGATGCCCTGGTCGGGGTCCGCCGAGTGCGTGATGGCCGAATCGACCATCTTCGACACGCCCTCCCAGACCGGATTGACGATCTGCGACGAGCCCGTACGGAGATGGATGTCGACGGCGTCGATGATCATGCCCCAGACGTCGTTCTGGCGTTGGTCCCAGGCGCCGTTGCCGACCCGCACCGGCTTCGAATTCCGCCAGCCCGAAAGGTGATCGAGCGTGGTCTCGGTCAAGTCCTTGCGCCCGTCGATCCCGTACATGATCTGCAACTCGAAGTCGCCTGTCCCACCCGCTATCGCCTCGAGCACGAAGGCGAAGTATTCGAGGGCCTCCCAGTCGAACCCGAGCCGGTAGAGCGAGCGCAGCATGAAAGACGAATCGCGGATCCACGTGTAGCGGTAGTCCCAGTTGCGCGCCCCGCCCGGCGTCTCGGGGAGTGAGGTGGTGGCTGCCGCCATGATGGCGCCGGTCGGCGCGTAGCTCAGACCCTTGAGCGTCAGGGCGCTGCGTTCCATGTAGCTGCGCCAGGGATGGTCGGGGAACGTTCCGGTGGACAGCCAGTCCCTCCAATAGACGACGGTGGACGCGAGCTGGGCTTGTGCCTCCTCGATGGTGGTGGGTTGGCCACCCGACCACGAGATCGAGACGAAGGCAGTCTGACCCTTGTCGAGAGTCGAACGGCCGTAGCAACGAGCCCCGGCGCTGCCAAGTCGGATGGTCGA
Organism: uncultured Acidimicrobiaceae bacterium; assembly: GCA_963840435.1. Classification (GTDB taxonomy): domain Bacteria; phylum Actinomycetota; class Acidimicrobiia; order Acidimicrobiales; family RAAP-2; genus Bog-473. The sequence goes on from CAWIYY010000022.1 coordinate 24,725, forward strand.
CGTGACGGTCAGCAGGGGATCGCCGACCGGCGGGCAGACCGTCATGGACTCGTAGCCGTCATCGTTGTAGTTCCACATCCCGGTCTGGACTCCGTACTCGAAGACGGGGACGGCATTCACCACCACCTCGACATGGCCTTCGATGCAGGTGGCCAGGCGCAGAAGCGTGCCCGTTGGCGCGGCATCACCGGGGGCTCGGCGGTAATCGGGTCGTCGCCCCCCTTCGGCGACCGGCTGTATCACCAAGAGATCCTCGACGAGGAGCCAGCCCGTTGGTGTATGCCATGTCGTTTCCAGCACCATGGTGCCGGGCACATAGCGCCGCTGGTGGGGCACGAGCGTCCCGGAGGGACCGAACCGGAAGTTGCCGGCCGCGCGGTCGAGCAGGGCACCGAAGACGCTGGGGGAGTCCGGGCGTGGCAGGCACAGCCATTCGACGGAGCCGTCGGGTGCGATGAGGCAGCTGTTCTCGCAGTCCGAAAGGAACCCGTAGTCGGCGATGGGGGGGAAGGTGTCCGGCTCCGCTTCGGCGGCGGACGCTTCCGTGGTCACAGAGCGAGGCTATGGGGGTTATGTAGGCCAATCAAGTGGCCGGTGTTCACGTGACAGGCGCGTGACCTCGGTGGCAGGGACCCAGCGGGTGGCTTAGCGTGCCAGCATCGCTTCGGAGCCCCATCGCGGGTGCGGCATGGAGGTAGGCATGGCAGAGGCACTGCAGGGCAAGGTCGCCATCGTGACGGGCGGCAACACGGGGATCGGCGCGGCGGTCGTCGTCGCCCTGGCCGCCGAGGGAGCCAAGGTCGTCATCGACTACGTGACACAGCCCGACGCCACTGAAGAGCTCGAACGCAAGCTCCACGCGCTGGGCGAGACCGCGATCGGCGTGGAGGCTGACGTGTCGAAGGTGGAAGACATCCAGCGGATGATCGACACGGCTGTCTCGAACTTCGGCCGGCTCGACGTCATGGTCAACAACGCAGGGATCGAGACCCGGACCTCGGTCCTCGATACGACCGAGGGGCAGTTCGAGAAGGTCATGGCGGTGAACTTGAAGAGCGCATTCTTCGGCACCCAGCTGGCCGCCAAGCAGATGATCGCCCAGGGTGGGGGCGGCCGCATCATCAACATGACGTCGGTGCACGAGGACTGGCCGATGCCCGGCAACACCGCCTACTGCCTTTCCAAGGGTGGCATGCGCATGCTGACCCGGACGGCGGGCGTGGAGCTGGCGCCGCACAACATCTGCGTCGTCGGCGTTGGGCCCGGTGCCGTGAACACACCGATCAACGCCCAGACGATCAACGACCCCGCTGCGCTGGCCAAGCTCAACAGCGCCATCCCGATCGGCCGCATGGCCGAGCCAGCGGAGATCGCCTCCGTCGTTGCCTTTCTGGCGGGCGACGGTGCGAGTTACATCACGGCCACCACGATCTTCGCCGATGGCGGGATCATGCAGAGCAGCCCAGGACTCTGATCGGCAGCGCCTCACCCGACCCGGGACGTGGCCGGAGTCGGCTCGGATGCTGCTAGTCCGACTCGGCCGGTGCGGGGGCGCGCCAGCGCGGCCGCCGAACCACTGGCCTCGAGCTCCTCGGCGCCGGCGCGTGGCATCGAGAGGCGCTTGCGGAAGACGTGGTAGCTCCAGGACTGATAGGCGACGACCATCGGGACGAGGACGACCGCCACGACCGTCATGACCTTCAACGAGTACGGAGGGCTGGCCGAGTTCTTGATGGTGAGGTCATAGGCGGCGTTCGTGCTCGAGATCATCAACCGGGGGAAGAGC
>CAWIYY010000023.1:0-42965 GCA_963840435.1 uncultured Acidimicrobiaceae bacterium
CCGAGGACGAGAGCGACCGGGCGTCGTAACCGCCTTCGAGGAAGAGGGCGAGCCGGCCTGGCGGCGCCAGCTCACGCACCAACCGGGCCAGGTCGGCGAAGTCCCCGCTGGAGAGAGCAAGCTGCGCCAACGGATCGTCCCGGTGGGCGTCGAACCCGCACGAGACCAGTACCCAATCGGGTGCGAACGCCTCCATGACGCCTCGGGCGCTGCCGTCGAGGGCGGCGCGCAGCACGTCCCCCGTGGCGCCCGGGGGCAGTGGGAGGTTCACCGTGGATCCCGCCGCCGCCGGGCCGCCCACCTCGGCGGCGTGCCCCGTCCCCGGGTAGAGCGGGTGCTGATGGGTCGAGACGTAGAGCACGTCGGGGTCGTCCCAGAAGATGTCCTGGGTCCCGTTGCCGTGGTGGACGTCCCAGTCGACGATCAGGACGCGCTCGCCCCGGGCCGTGCGCGAGGCCGCGGCAACGGCGATGGAATTGAGGAGGCAGAAGCCCATGGCTCGGCCCGCCGTCGCATGGTGCCCCGGAGGTCTCGCCGGCACGAACGCCACCGCGTCGCGGCGCTGCTCGAGCGTGGCCAGCGCGGCCAAGCCGGCCCCGGCCGCCCGGCGGGCCGCCCGCCACGAGTCCGGGCGCGCGTAGGTGTCGGCGTCGATGGCGCCACCGCCCTCGTGGCAGAAGGCCTCCAGCGCGTCCAGATAGGCCGGGTCGTGCACCCGGGCCAGCGCCTCGAACGGGGCCTCGACGGTCTCGGGCGTCACCACCTCGTGACCGCCTCCGAGCGCTCGGACGCCCTGCATCACCGCCTCGAGCCGGGCCGGCTGCTCGGGGTGACGGGCGCCGCCGTCGTGCTCGCGCTCCCCCGTCGGGCCGGCCAGGACGAGCGCGGTCACGCCGCCTCGCGGGCAAGCGTCACCCTCGTGCTGTCGGCCCGGGTCGTGTCCATGGCTCCCTGTTCCCTGCTCGTCCTCATGCTAGGAGCCCCGTACGCTGGCTCCGATGGCGCCCGTCATGGAGGCCTGGGTGGTGGACCGTCCTGGTCCGATCGACCGCGATCCGCTCCGGCGGGTCGAGCGCCCGGTGCCCGAACCGGGTCCGCACCAGGTGCGGGTGCAGGTCCGGGTGTGCGGCGTCTGCCGCACCGACCTCCATCTCGCCGAGGGCGACGTGCCGCCCCGTCACGCCGGCGTCACCCCCGGCCATGAGGTCGTGGGCCTGGTCGATGCGCTCGGCCCGGAATGCAGCCGCTGGCGCACGGGCGACCGCGTCGGCGTGCCCTGGCTGGCCCACACCTGCGGCGTCTGCCGGTTCTGCACATCTGGACGCGAGAACCTGTGCGTGGCGCCGCAGTTCACCGGGTGGGACGTCGACGGCGGCTACGCCGACTACGCGCTGGTCGACGAGGCGTACGCCTACGCGCTGCCCGATGGTTTCGACGACGTCGAGGCGGCGCCGCTGCTCTGCGCCGGCATCATCGGGTATCGCGCCCTGCTCCGGGCCGAGGTTCCCGAGGGGGGACGGCTGGGCATCTACGGCTTCGGCGGCTCGGCCCATCTCACCGCGCAGGTAGCCCTCGCCCGCGGTGCCCGCGTCCACGTGATGACCCGCTCGGCCGAGGCTCGTGCGCTCGCCCTCGAGCTCGGTGCCGCGAGCGCGGCAGGAAGCCGACGCCGCGCCACCCGAGCCGCTCGACGCCGCCATCCTCTTCGCCCCGGTCGGTACCGCGGTGCCGCCCGCCCTGTTCGCCTTGGACCGGGGCGGGACGCTGGCCATCGCCGGTATCCATCTCAGCGACGTGCCGGTCCTCGAGTACCAGCGTCACCTGTTCGAAGAACGCACGTTGCGCAGCGTCACCGCCAACACGCGGCGCGACGGCGAGGACTTCCTCGAGGAGGCGGCCCGCATCGGGCTGCGCGTCTCCGCCACGCCCTACGCCATGGCCGACGCCGAGGCCGCGTTGCGCGACCTGCGCCACGATCGGGTCAATGGGGCTGCCGTGTTGGTGAACTGACTACACGAAAATTGCAATCAGTTGTGCATCGCGCGCGCTCCATGACGCGCATCGACGACATCGAGACTGAAACGAAAGCGCCGACGGTGCCCCAGTCGATTACGTCGAAGCGCAGTCACAGGGCCCTTGGCGATAGGTCCTGGATTTTCTCGACTGGGGCACGCACGCCGGCAGTGCGATCAGGCGGTAGATCGCTGAGACACATTATTCCCCACACAGCTTCTTCTAAACCACTCGTTTTCAGAAACTTGTGAAAATTGGTGCAACCCCAGGATCGGGTCACGTCAGATGAGCGGTTCCACCTGGTCAGCGGCCTGGAGGACAGCAATCAACTCGCAGTCTCTCGGGTAGGAAAGAAGGTGCGAAGCCCGTTCGAGCTCGAGCCAGCGCAACTCGTCGACCTCGTCGTTGGGAGCGAAGGCGCCGGCCACCGGGACCATGACCCAGTAGGCCACCGCCTTGGGCCGGCCCTTGCGATCGACGTATTCGGTGTGCCCGATGAAGCGCACCAGGCGGCACGTCATGCCCGTCTCTTCCGACACCTCGCGTAAGGCGGCCACCTCGAAGGTCTCGCCCTCCTCGAGTTTGCCCTTGGGAAAGGACCAGTCCTCGTGCACCGGCCGATGCACGACGACGATCTCCAGGTCGCCGTTGAGGCGGCGAACCACCAGCCCGCCGGCGGCCCGTACGACATCTGTCGGTGAAGGAAGTTCGGCTGTCATCGCCCGTCGCACCACCGCCCGGCACCTTATCGTCGCCCTCGCCGCCACTGGTGGCATTGCCGCCCAACTCCCGCCCAAGTCGGACGCGGCGCGCCGGCTGTAGCCTCGGCGCGATGTCGAGCACCAGGGAGGGACAGGGGCGGGCGGACGACCCTGTCGAAATCGAGTGGCAGTTCGACGCGCTCGACCTGCGGCCCGTCGAGCGCTGGTTGGCCACCCTGCCCACACTGTCGGTCGAGACCGATGACGGCGGCACGGTCACCGCGCTGGCCCGCACGCCACGCCGCTTGACCGACTCCTATCTCGACACCGCCGACTGGCGGATCGCCCGGGCCGGCTTCGTGGTGCGCACCCGGCGGCGGGGCCGCAACGACGAGGTCACCCTCAAAGACACGCGCCCGGCCGCGGGCAACGGCTTGCGCCAGCGGCTCGAGGTCACCGAGGTCATGCCCCCCAACGGGGTGAGCGGTCTCGGCCCCGACGGCCCGGTCGGGAGGCGCCTCCGGGCCATCGTCGGCGCCCATCCCCTGCGCGAGGTGCTCCAGGTCCGCACACGCCGGCGGCCGTTCGTCCTGCGGGTCGGCGGGGTCGACGCAGCCGAGATCGCGCTCGATGACACCGTCATCGTCGTGGGGAACGGGCAGCGCCCTATGCAGCTGCGCCGGGTCGAGGTCGAGGTCCAGCCGGAGTGGCTGAGCGCGCTCGAACCCATCGTGGACCAGCTGCGGTCCTCCTGTGGGCTCCAGCCGGCCGGACTCTCGAAGTTCGAGGCCGGGCTGCTCGCCATCGGCCAGGACATCCCGAGCGCGCCGGATCTGGGGCCGACCGCCGTCAGCCCGGAGTCGACGATCGGCGAGCTGGCCTACGCGGTGCTTCGGCGCCAGTTCGGCGTCCTGCGCGAGAAGGAACCCGGGACCCGCCTCGGCGAGGACATCGAGGAGCTCCACGACATGCGGGTGGCCACCCGGCGCCTGCGGGCCGCCCTCGCGCTGTTCTCGAACGTGCTGCCGGTGCGGGCCCAGACCTTCCGTGAGGAGTTGGGTTGGCTCGGGCGCGTCCTGGGCGCCGTGCGCGACCTCGACGTCCAGATCGACGGGCTCTCGGACATGGCAGCCGACACGGCCGCGCTGGCGGCCGCCCTCCCCCCCGGCGATCACGATCCGCTGGGCGAGCTGGCCGCGCTGATCGAGCGCGAGCGCGAGCAGGCCCGGGCCGACATGCTCGACGCCCTGGACTCCGTCCGCTGGGAACGGCTGGCCAAGGGCCTGGCCGCCATGGTGCAGCAGGGCCCGGCCCGACGCTCCGTGGCCACCCGGGTGCCCGCCGTCGTTGCGCTGCCCGACCTCGTCGAGGCCCGCCACCACGCGGTGGCCAAGGCGGCGAAGCGGGCCAAGAAGACCGGCGTCGTCACCGACTTCCACCGCCTGCGCATCCGGGGCAAGCGGCTGCGCTACGCGCTCGAGTTCAGCTCCGACGTCTACGGGGGCCGCACCGCTCGGTTCGTCCGCCAGCTCACCGCGCTCCAGGACGAGCTCGGCCGCATGCAGGACGCCGAAGTGGCCTGCCTGCGCCTGGCTGAGCTGGGCACCGGCCAGGAGCGCCTCCCTGCCGCCACCGTCTTCCTGATGGGCGGCATGGCCGAGCACCACCGCCGTCAGGTCGAGCGCCTCCTGCGTGGCCTGCCCCGCCAGGTGGGCCCGATCAAAGGCCGCGAGTGGCGCGACCTGTCCGAGCTCATGGCCCGGCGCCGGGCCGAGGCCGAAGCGGGACTCCCGCCGACCCGTGGCACCCTGCGCGCCGTGCCCCGACCGCCGGTGACCGAGGCCGGCGAGGTGGCGGAGCGGGCCGAGCCCGTCGCGCCCGACCATCCCTCCAACCCACCCGCGCCCGAACCGTTGGCCGGACACGGTGGGCCGGGGCTCAGCGCCCTCCCGCCACCGCCGTCAAGCCAGGGGGAATGAAGCCGTCTCGTCGCCCATCACGACCCGCGGGTGTTCGGTGACGATGAAGTGGAGCCGCCCGGGGTCGAGGAAGCGCTCGATATCGGCCCAGATCTCTGGGAAGTCCGGTTCCGCCATGTGGGCCCGGTAGTCGTCCATGGTCTCGAACCACTGCACCGTCACCCCGTCGAAACCCGGGTCGTCGTCGCCGCGGTAGTCGTCGAGCGGGCGCGGGTGCTGCTCGTAGCGCACCACGAAGCGGCCGCTCTGGCTGCGCGCGATCAATGGCCCGTGCACCTCGCGCCAATGGGCGTGGAACTCGGCGGGCGAGAGACCGTCCTTGCGACGCAGCAGGCAGGTGAGCCTGACCATGGGACCTCCTCGGGGGGCCGGGGCGAAGGCCCCGACCCTAGGCCGGAACGGTGGCCACCGAGGAGGCTGCGAGTGCTCAGGGCAGGTTGAGCGTGGCGCCCGGCGACGAGCCGCCCGTGTTCACGCCGACCGAGACGCCACCGATCGTGATGGTGGTCCCCACCGGGACGGGCACCGACGGCGTCGGGACGGCGACCGTCGTCGACCCGCCGGTCGAGCTGAGCGTCGGGGCGCCCGGCAGGCCGGGCAGGGTCGGTGTGGTCACGGGCAGGCTGGGCAGCGTGGGCGACGAGCCCGAACCGCTCCCCCTCCCGGAGGTGGGCAGCGGGAGCGAGGAGCCCGCTTTGCCGGTCACTCCCTCTGCTGCTGCCGTCACCGTGTTGACGACGCCGGTCAACGAGCCGGTGGAGGGCAGGCCCAACGCGCCACTGCCGCCTGAGCCGCTCGGCAGGGGCAAGCCGGTCGACGTGGCGAGCGAACCCGTCAGGCCGCTCAGACCCGAGAGGGTGCTGGTCACCTGCCCCACCAGCGCGCCGAGCGACGACAGGCCCGCCGTGCCGCTCCCGGGCAGAGACCCGATGCCGGCCAGTGTGCAGGTGGCGTTGTCGACCAGGCTGGCCAGGCCGGCGTCCCCGCTGGCGCAGCCGGCCCCCGAACCGCCCGATCCGCCCGAGCCCGCACCGCCGGAACCGAGGGCACCAGCGCCGCCGCTCGAGCTCGAGCCCGCCGCGCCGGCGGCACCGTTGGCGCTCGGGTCGGCGCTGAACACCGAGAAGCTCGAGATGCCCTTGGTCAAGGAGCCCTCCACATCGGCCAAGGTGGCCAGGCCGCCGGCGCCCGACCCGCGGCCCGTCTGTCCCGAGTGCGGCGCGGCGCCGTTGATGGCGTCGGCCAGGGGCGTGTCCTGGGCCGTGGCCCCGACCGCGTGGGCCGACGCCGGGGCGACCGTGAAGTAGCCACCCATCCCGCCCAGCAAGGCACCCACGGCGGCGCAGGCCAAGCCACCCGCGCCGACCAGTGCGGCGTTGCGGTAGCGGCCGAAGCCGTTCAACCGGCTGGGCTCCGCGGCCTCCGCCGCCTCGGCCTCACCGGTGCCGGCCTCGACAACGGCGGCGTCGCTCTCCCCACCCAGCACGGCCTCGACCCCACCGCCGGCCGGCGTGCCGGCGGGCGGCCCCAACTCCATCTCGAGAAGCAGGTCGTAGATCTCGTTGACGTTCATGTTCATGTTCCGTCCCTCCCTCCGAACCAAACCGCGGCCCTCATGGAGGAAACGGTCATTCCAAACGCCTCTTGCGGTCCGCCGCCCAAAGGACGAACAACCCTGGTGTGACCTAGCTCAGGCTCCAGCTCCCGATGGTCACCTCGCCGCTGTGAACAGGGAGAACGACCGTCATGGCGTGTGGGCCCGGGGCGGAGCCGCCGAGCAGTGTCACCGTGGTGCGCAGGACGACCTGGCTCGGGCTCCCGCCGGCCGAGTCGATCTCCACGTCGAGCGGGGAATCGTGCCCTGCCACGGTGGCCCCGGCCAGCTGGGGCGCAATCGGCACCCCCGGGGCCAGGGCCGACCACCAGGCCGACTGGCTCTGGGCCAGCGTGTGCAGACCCCCGAAGTACGTCTCGAGTGCGGCCGCCTCCAGCGAGAGCGGCCCGGGCGACTGGGCGAAGGCCTGCGAGGCGCCGACCAGGTTCATGGTGCCCATCGGCGCCTCGTTCTGCTCGAGCGTCAGACCCTGAGCCTGCAGGGCGGAGGGGGCCGAGGTCCGAAAGTCGGTGGCCTGCACCGTCTTGATGAACTGCGAACCCGGATCGAGGCTGGCGCCCTTGGTGGCCGCGCCCACCTCGGTCGCCCGCACCAGCAGACGGTCCGGCGTGAAGAACAGCGCGTTCGGCGGCCAGCAGGTGTCGAGGACCAGGCTGGGGCCGGTCGTGCTGGAGACGGGCGAGCCGGCCGGGACGACCTGCTGGCTGCTCACCGCGAACTTCACCGTGTTGCAGGCGGTGGCGTAGGTGACGACGTCGCCCGGCTTGAGCGCGTTGAGGTGGACGAAGTAACTGACGTCGTGGGCCAGGAAGACGGCGGCCCCGTCGACGCCGGGCCAGACCGACTGCGGATCGTGCCCCACCGCCACGTTGAGCTCGGGATCGTCGGTGCCCTCCTCCACCGGCGCCTGCAGGTTGATGGCCGGGATGCGCAAGATGCCCGAGAGCTCGCCCGGCTGGACGCCGCTCACCTGGCACGAGGCGCCGTGACTCCGCGCGGCGATCCTGGCCATGGCCGCCCTCTCGCTCGAGAGGAGGACGGCTTGGGCATGACGCTGATGCGCCTGGTGGGCGTAGGCGTAGCCGGCCGCGAAGAGTGCGGTGAAGAGCAGCACCACCCCGAGAAACGTGACGCCGACCCGGCGCACGTTCTTCAGGCCCGCCATCGATCCCGCTCCTTGACGGGCTGCCACTGCCCGGGACGAGATTCCGCCATCCCGTCCCGGACAGTTCGCAGCATCGGTTCCCGCTGCATGACTTTTCCCCTTCTCCAGATCCTCCGAGATCTGTGTGCGCTCACTTCGGCGTGGCCGGCTCGGCGGAACCTCCCGGCCCTGGGGCTACAACTCGTCGGTATGTATCCGGTGCGCTCCTCTTCCTGGATGTTGGGTGAGGCTGCCGCCGGGCCGGCCCCCGAAACCGGAGGGGGAACGGAGGAGGTCCCGAGGGCCGGGCCCGGTGGCGGCCCGCCGCCCCGACCCAGTGGAAAGGTCGGTGCAGTGGCTCATAGGCCACCCCGGCGGCGGGAGATCGGAAGGAGAGCACGGCCGGCCGAGGCGATGCGGCGGCGGGCGATGAGGGCGAGCCCGGCCAGGCCCATGCCGGCCATCAGCACAATGGGCAGCGGGCCGGCCCAGAACTCGCCGGTGTGCACGCTGGTCACGTCGGGCACGGCCGGTGCGGCTGGGGCCGTCGGCGTGACCGAGGGGGTGACCGAGGGCGACGTGGCGATGCTCGGCGCGGCCGACGTCGTGGAGGCGGAGGCGTCCACGTTGCTCACGTCGAGCGAGAGCAGGTTGACGGCGGGCGCCAGGTTCAGGTCCATGCTGTCGGCGGTGGCCGTACCCGAGGTCCCGCCCGCGGCGGTGCTCGGCGTACAGCTGAGCAAAACCGGGTCGGGCTGGAAGCTCAGCAGCTGGTCGAGGACGGTGCCGAGCGGGGTGGCGCCCAGCTGGGTCAGGACCGCCTCAATGGTCGACCCGAGCGCATTGAGCTGCGAGAGAGGTAGCGCCTGCCCGGCCGCGGTGACGTTGACCAGGCCTGCGTTGCAGGTCGGGGTGACCTGGCCGGTGGCCGTGTCGACCGAGACGGACGACGTGGTCGGGGTGACCTGAATGTCGAGCATGCCGAGCACGTTGAGGTCGACCGCCTCCTGGGTCGCCGTCGCCGTGAGCGTGCCGCCGTCGTCGGCCGTGGCCACCTTGGAGTCCGACCCGCCCGCGGTGATGGTGAGCAGCGGGGGCAGGCCCGAGATGCCGGCCGAGCTGGTCACGTCGTTCAGGAGGGCGGCGGCCGGCGAAGTGCCGAGCTCGTTGACCACGCCGCCCACGATGGAGCACACGCCGTCGAGCGGGCTGCTCGAGTCGACCGAGGTGGCCGCGAGCGGCTTGCCGTGGGTGAGGCCCGAGAGCAGGCCGTTGGCCGTGGTGAGGACGGTGCTCACCGGGGTCGGCAGCGAGCTGGACCCCGAGCCGCCCGTGGAGGTGGCGGCCGGGATGCCCGCGCACAGCTTGGCGGCGGGGGGAAGCGAGAGTCCGCCGAGGCCCGAACTGAGCAGCGAATTGAGACTCAGTGAGAGGGCCTGGGCACCGACCAGGCTGCCCGTCCCTTCGGCGGTCGGGTTGCCGTTGGCGTCCTCGGAGGCCGTCGCGCTGCCGCAGGCCGGGCCGAGGGAGAGCAGCGGTGCCGCGTTGACCGCCGGCACGGCGCAGTTGCTCGAACCCGACGGGCTCGGCGCGGCCGCACCGCCCGAGCTCTTCTGCACGGCGCTCTGGGTGGTGTCGAGCGCGAAGCTGCCGACGTTGGCCGGGCTGGTCGGGCAGGGATTCGAGGTGGCCGCACTGGACAGACAGGCGCCGGTGCCCAGGGCCTCGGCCAGGTTGGAGCTGCTGGCATCGGCCTCGGAACCACCGCCTGAGACCTCGATTTTGTTGAGCAGGTTGAGCGAGACGAAGCCCCCGTCCGCCTTGAGGTTCCACGTCGGCGGCGTGGTCGCGGCGCCGGCCGAAGACGCGAGCGCGCAGGCAACGGTGAGAACCCCCACGCCCACTCCCGCGATTCGGATGCGACCCCTCATGCTGCGATACCCCTTCCGTCCCCACAGGGTGGGGATTCCTCTACATTGCGAGGAACGGGGTCTCGCCGAGAACCTTGCGCTGGTCGGCGAAAGATCTTGCATGCTCACACCCCGATTGGCGTCACCTGCCGGGCTCGCTGCTGCGGGTCCGGCGCCGTGGGGTGAACGGCGGCCTTCCCGTACTCTTGCGCGCCGTGCCTGCGTCTCACGTCGTGTTGATCATCCTGGGAGGATTGGGCGCCGGGATCTTCAACGGCGTGGCCGGCGGGGGCAGCCTGATCTCCTTCCCGATCCTGCTCGGGCTCGGCTACCCGGCCCTCACCGCCAACATCACGAACACCATCGGCATCTGGCCCGGGTACCTCGCTTCGGCCGCCGGGTTCCGCAAGGAGATCGGTGACCAGCGCAGCCGCCTCCTCCGCCTGACCCCGGTCGGCCTGGCCGGTGGCATCGCCGGCGCCCTGCTCCTGCTCACGACGTCTTCGGCCACCTTCGACGACGTGGTGCCCTGGCTCGTCCTGGGAGCCTCCGCCCTGTTCGCCGCGCAGCCTCTGCTCCGGCGGGCTCTCGACCGGGGCTCGGCCCATCCCCGCACCCGGCCCGTCCTGCTGGTGGTGGGGGTCTTCGTCGCCTCCGTCTACGGCGGCTACTTCGGCGCGGCCATGGGCGTGATGTTCCTCGCCGTCCTCGGTCTGGCCCTGCCCCTCTCGCTCGCCCACACCAGCGGGTTGCGCGCGGTGCTCTCCATGGTCGTGAACGCCATGGCCGCCGTGGTGTTCCTCATCCACGGCGGCCTGGCCTGGGAGGCGGTCGGCCTGCTCGCGCTGGGCAGCCTGGTCGGCGGTTTCATCGGGGCCAAGGTGGCGCTGGCCCTGCCCGCGCCGGCCTTGCGGGTCGTCGTGGTGGTGATCGGCGTGGGAACGGCCGTCAAGCTGCTCCTCTGAGCATGCTCACCCCGCCGTGACGGGGTAGTTGCCCTGCACGGCGTCGCCGAGCCGGCGCCGCCAGGCCCGCCAGGCCTGGCGCGCCCCGTCGAGATCGACCGGTTCGAACCGGACCTCGCTGCCCGGGGCGCACTGCCCGAGCAGGGCGTGGTCGACCGAGGGCACGACGGCGGCCACCGGATACCCGCCCAAGGTGGCGTGATCGGGCCCGAGCACGACCGGCTCACCGCCCGGCGGGATCTGCACGGCACCGGTCACGACGCCCTGTGAGTCCAACTCGTTCCCCTTGTTGGCCACCAGGTCGGCCCGAGCACCGTCCGCCCCGATCTCCTCGAGGCGCAGGCCGACCCGGTTGCTCGACTCGCCGACGCGGAAACGCCGGCCGGCCAGACGGGCCAGGACGTCGGAGGAGAACTGCTCGCCGTGCGGCCCGGCGACGATGCGCAGGACCATTGGTGCGTCACCCGGGACCGGGCGGGGCAGGCCCGGCGACAGGTGATCGCCGAGCGGCGGTGCCCACGGTCCGGCCGAGAGGACCCGGCCCGGCCCGAGCGGCCCGGGACCCAGGCCGCTCAGCTCGTCGCTGGCCAGGCTGGCGAAGACCTCAGGTCCGAGAAGTCCTCCGGCCACGGCCAGGTAGGCCCGCAGCCCGCCGCGCAGGCGGCCGACGTCGAGCACCTGGCCCGGGGCCAACGGCACCACCCGGCCGGAGGGCACCGCGGCTCCGTCGACCCGCACGTCCGGTGCGCCGCCGACCACCGCCACGTGGCAGGCGGACAGGCAGCGCGCCCGCGTGCCACCGGCCGTGATCTCGAGCGCGCCGGCCCCGTCGCCGTTGCCCGCCAGACGGTTGGCCAACACGAACGAGTCCGGATCGGCCGGGCCCGCCTGCGGCACGCCGATGGCGGCCACGCCGGAGCGCCCGGCGTCCTGGAGCACGGCGCGCAGCCCGGGCGCGACGATCTCGAGCACCGGCCGGACGCCGACATCCGGCCAGGCGAGCGCCGCCGGAGACTCGGGCACGACGGGCGCGTCCGGCCCGGCCCGGGCGAAGCGCACGACGTCGCCCGGGGCGAGCACGGCGTAAGGCGGCGCCGTCGTCGTGAACAGGGGGAAGGCGGTGCGCCCGACCAGCTGCCAGCCGCCGGGCGAGGCCGTCGGGTAGACGGCCGCGTGCCCGTTGGCCAGGGCCACCGAGCCCGCCGGCACGGCCGGGCGCGGCCGGGCCCGCCGGGGGACGGCACGCAGCACTGCGGGGAGCCCGTCGAGGTAGGCGAACCCCGGCGAGAATCCCATGACCGAGACGGTGAGCCTGGCCGTGCAGAGCAGTGCGACCACCTCGTCTCTCGGGCAGCCGGTCAGAGCGGCAACCTCGTCGAGATCGGGCCCTTCGAAGGCGCTGGGCACCACGACCTCGCGGCCGCCGACCGGCGACGCGCCCGCTGGCGGGCGGCTTGTCGCATGGCGCCGCAGCACGTCCTCGACCGCGGCGGCGTCCAGGTCCGGATCACGCAGGGCCACCATGACGGTGGCGAAGCCGCACACCGTGTCGACTGACCGCGCGGCCTGACCCAGTGCGTCGGCCAGGCCGGCGGCGAGGGCGCGTCCATCCTCGGGATCGGTGACGCCGATCAGAAAGGCCCGGTCGCCGAGCGGGCGTACCGCCCCCCGCGGCATGGACCGGTTCACGCGGACGCGGGAGCCGCCAGCCCGATGCGCGCTTCGGTCAGCACCCGGCGCACCGCGGTCGCGATCGCCACGGCGCCGGGAGAGTCGCCGTGGATGCACAGGGTGTCGACCCAGCGCGTCAGGATGGATCCGTCCGCCGTGGCCACCGCACCCCGGGCCAGGCTCAGCGCCTGACGGGCCGCCTCCTCGGGGTCCGTCAGCACCGCGCCCGGCTCGCTCCGCGGCACGAGTCCGCCGTCGCCCCGGTAGGCCCGGTCGCAAAATCCCTCCTCGCGCGCCGGCACGCCGTCGCGCAGCACCATGGCCATGGCCCGGCAGCCCGAGGGCAGCACCAGTGGCGTGCCCGAACCACAGACGTCGTGCACTGCGTCGCGCAGCTCCTCGTAGACCGCTCCGCCCTTCCCGACCTCCTCGTAGAGCGCACCGTGGGGCTTCACCGACTGAATGACGGTGCCGGCGGCCCGGCACACGGCTTGGAGCGCGCGGAGCTGTGCGTCGAGCGACGCCCGGAGCTCGTTCCGGTCGATGTCCATGGGCTGGCGGCCGAAGCCGGGCCGGTCGGGGTAGGACGGATGGGCGCCGACCCGCACGGAATGCGCCAGCCCGGCGGCGACGGTCTCGGTCATGGAGGCCTCGTCACCAGCATGGCCGCCGCAGGCCACGTTGGCCGACGTCACCAGCGCGAGCACGGCGCGCTCGCGCTCGATGCCGTCCGGGTCCGTTGCCTCGCCGACGTCCGCGTTCAGATCGATGCTGCGCTTGGCCACGCGCTCATCCTGCTTCGAGCCGTTCGACGACGACGCCGTCGCGGTACACCACCTTTTGGTTGCGGCGCGTTGGCACGCGGGCACCGCCCACGATGCTGCCCGTCATGTTGAGCGGGTCCGCCCCCGCCACGGTCACCTGCGCACCGTCGCGCCCGCGGCGGTGCACCCGCTGGAGCTGCTCGAAGGCTTCGGGCAGCGCGTACTGCTCGCCGCCAAGCCCGGCCACGAAACGCCCACCCAGTGCGACGCCCCGGGCCTCCATCCTTCGCAGAGCCCAAACGACCTCGCGCCAGGGCACCTTGAAGGACTCGCGCCCCCAGATCTCCCAAGCCACGATGCCCCAGCGCAGGAGGAGCTGATGGGCCACCGCCTCGGCCAGCTCCTCGTTGCCGGGGACGAGCACGCCGTCGTCGACCGCCGGGCTGCCCAGCACCTCGGGCCCGGGCAGCAGCGACCAACGGCCCTCGCCGATGCCCGTTCCGGCGGGTGCCCGCCGGCGGGCCAAGCGGTTCGAGGGTCGCCGCACGGTCCGGGTGCGCCAACGGTCCCGGGCCGAGAGCAGCGAACGCACCGCGGAGAACGCGTCGGCCGTCACCAGCCCGCGGGCGACGAGATCCCACAGCCCTTCGTCGACCTCCGCCGGCAGCCGGCCGGTCACCGGAGCCAGCTCGGGTCGGAAGCAGGCGCCCCGGGACCGGAGCGCGGCCAGCACGTCGGCGGCGGCGCCCAACTCTGGCTCGGCTGCGGGGGTGCCCGAACGCACGGCGCGCAGCATCGTCTCGAGGTCGTCGCGGCGCACGAAAGCCAAGGGCGTGGCCGGCGACGGTGTGCCGCTACGACCGGGCCGTTCCGCCCGCGGCGTCAGGCGGGCCCACACGATCTCACCGGAGAGACACAGCTCATCGAGCCAGCGCGGCTCGTAGTCGCGGACGCGGGCCGAGAGGATCTGCGGCTCCCACTCCGCGGCGGGGACCTCGATCCCGGCCAACTGCTCGACGACTTCGAGCAGTCCGGCGCGACCTTCCAGCCGCGACTCGGGCGTCACGTGCTGCCAGTCGGTCAGGAAACGGACGTAGTCCGCAATCGGCACGGCTTCGACCATGCCGCGCCGACGGCTGCGGCTGGCCCCGTGCAGGCGCACCAGCAGGTGACGGGCACACCAGCGCCCGTCGGGCAGTTCGATGGCCGATCCTTTTGCCTCGAGGCGGGCGAGTGCGGTGCGGGCCCGGGCCATGGTGAGCGGTGCGCCCATCGGCGCACCAGCCGGCAGCGGTGCCTCGGCCACCAGCTGCTCCACCGACACAGGCCCGGCCACCTGCAGGTGACCGCCGATGCAGGCAGCGGCCGCGTCGTCGTCGAGGCCGAGCGAGGCGGCGGCGTCCCGGCGCTCCGTGGCCACCCAACAACCGTCGACCAGAGCGGCCCGGCCATCGGCGGCGAGGGCGATGAACCACCCGACCCAGTCGTCGTGGGGGCGGGCGGCCACCAACGAGAGCAGAAGATCGTGGAGCTCGTCCTCGTTGCGCGGCTGGGGACACACCTGCTCGAGCACCATGGCGACGGCGTCAGGGTCGAGTGCCGCCATTTCGTCGGACGGGACCGGCAAGCCGTCTGGTCCGAGCTGGCCCAGGCCGCGCCGCAACGAGAGCGCGCGGGTGCGCCGTTCCTCGAGCGGCGCGTCGTCGAGGTAGGTATACGGGCGGCCGCTCAGAATGGCGTGCGAGAAGGGGGACGGCTCCGACGACTCGACGGTGTGCACGTCGATGGCCCCTGACTCGATGCGCGACCAGACGTCGACCAGGCCCTCGACCCAGAGCCCCTCGTGGAGGCAGTCGTCGACGGTCTGGCGTGCCAGCACATGGTCCGGGACCGCCACCGGCCCGGGCGCTGCGTTCTCCTGGCAGGCGGCCAGGCCGGGCCACACCGCGGCCAACAAGTCGTCGGCCTCCATGCGCTGGAGGTGGATGGGACGCCGTTTGCCACCGTTCATGCGCGGGAGCACCAGGGCACGGTTCAGGTTCCAGCGCCAACGGGCGGCCAGCATCGGATGTAGCAGCACCGCCTGCGTGAGCACCTTGGGCACGGCCTGGCTCGAGAGCATGTCCTGCACCCGGGTCAGCGGGAAGCTGTGCTGGGGGCCGAGCGAGAGCACGACCGTGTCGTCGTCGGCGGCGGCCTGCAGCTCGAAGTCGAAGGAGACGCAAAAGCGCTTGCGCAGGGCCAACCCCAGGGCGCGGTTGATGCGCCCCCCGAAGGGCGCGTGCACGATCAGCTGCGAGCCCTCGCTGTCGTCGAAACAGCGCTCGACGACGATGCGCTCCCGGGTCGGCAGGTGACCGAGGGCGGCCAGCCCGGCGGCGCAGTAGGCCACGACCTGCTGGGCCACCTCGGCGGAGACGCCAGCACGCTGGCGCACCAACGCACGGGCAGCCTCGCCCTCGCCAGCGCGCAGCACCGGTTCGAGCGCGGCCCGTAGATCGGAGACGGCCTCTGACAGCTCGGCCGTGCGAGCCGGAGCCTCCCCGAGCCAGAAAGGAACGGTCGGCGGCAGGTCGCCAGCGTCGTACACGCGCACGGTGCCCACCTCGACCTTGGCCACCCGCCACGAGTGGGTACCGAGCAGGAAGATGTCCCCCGCGGTCGCCTCGACCGCGAAGTCCTCGTGCACGGAGCCGACGGTGACGCCGTCCGGATCGAGTACGACCCGGTAGTCGCCCGTCTCGGGGATGGCGCCGCCGCCGGTCAGCGCGGCGAGCCGGGCACCCCGGCGGGCGCGCAGGCGACCGTTCACCGCGTCGTGGTGCAGGTGCGCGCCGCGGCGGCCTCGGCCGGTCTCGATGCCCCAGCTGGCCAGGGCCACCACCTCGTCGAAGTCCTTCCGAGAGAGCTCGGCATAGGGCGCGGCCCGGCGGACCAGGTCCCAGAGGAACTCCACCTCGCGCTCCTCGGTGGCCGCCACCTCGGCCACGATCTGCTGGGTCAGCACGTCGAGCGGGGCGACGGGCGGCTGGAGCAGGTCGAGCCGTCCTTCGCGCACGGCCGCCAAAAGCGCCGTGCACTCCACCAGCTCGTCTCGGGTCGTCGGGTAGAGCCGGCCGGCCGGCGTGCCCTCGCGGTGGTGGTTGGCCCGGCCGACGCGCTGGAGGAAGGTGCCGATGGCGCGGGGCGATCCGATCTGGCAGACCAGCTCCACCGGGCCGACGTCGATGCCCAGCTCCAAGGAGGCCGTGGCCACCAGGGCCCGCAGGTCGCCGGCCCGCAGCCGGGTCTCGACGATGCGCCGTCGGGCGGCCGAAAGGCTGCCGTGGTGGGCGGCCACCAGGAGCGAGGCGTCGACGTCACCTGCCCCGCGTCCGGGTTCGTCCTCGGCCAGGCGTTCGGTCAACAGGTGGGCCACCCTCTCGGCCATCTTCCGGGTGTTGACGAAGATCAGCGTCGTGCGGTGGTGCCGGGTGTGTTCGGCGATGGTGTCGAGGATGTCGGACATCTGCCCGCCGCTCATGACCGCCTCGAGTTCGGTCGAGGGCAGCTCAATCGCCACATCGAGATCTCGGCGGTGACCGCAGTCGATGATGGTGGTGGGCGGCCGCTTCGGGTGCACGCCGCTCAGGAGGCGGGCCACCAGCTCCAGCGGGCGCTGGGTGGCCGAGAGGCCGATGCGCTGGAGACTCCCGCCGCTCTCGGTGACCAATGCGTCCAGACGCTCGAGGCTCAGCGACAGGTGGCTGCCCCGCTTGTCGCGGGCCAGGGTGTGCACCTCGTCGACGATGACGGTGCGCACGCCGCGCAGCAACGCCCGCGAGGACGGCGCGGTGAGGAGGAGGTAGAGCGACTCGGGCGTGGTCACCAGGAGGTCGGGTGACTGCTTCTTCATGGCGGCGCGCTCGGCCGGTGGGGTGTCGCCGGTGCGCACGGCGACGCGCAAGCCCGGGTCGGGATAGCCGAGACGGGCCGCCTCCTCCCGGATCTCCGACAGCGGCACGTGCAGGTTCTCGTGCACGTCGACGGCCAGCGCTCGCAGGGGCGAGATGTAGAGGACCTCGGGCGTTCCGGCGGCACGAGATCCGGTGGCCGCGGCGCGGTAGGCAGCGTCGATGGCGACGAGGAAACCGGTCAGCGTCTTGCCCGAGCCCGTGGGCGAGGCCACAAGGACGTCCTCGCCCGCGGCGATGTGGGGCCAGGCCGCCGTCTGGGGCGGTGTGGGTCCGTCGGGGAAGCGGCGACCGAACCAGCTGGCCACCGCCGGGTGGAAGAGCGACTCGGGCGTCACCTCGGGCATCGTCCTATTCCACCAGGATGTTGTGACGGTTGCGACGCCGCCTCGCTCAGGCGACGTTCTTGCGCCCCCAGCAGGAGATCATCGGTGGCTGGGTCAGGTCGAGCCGTCCCGCCGCCACGTTGTCCAGGTGCTCGTCGATCTCGGCTTCGGTGGAGATCCCGTGGTCGAGCAGCTGGTCCCGGATCAGGTCGATGGTCGCGGTCTCGAGGGCATTGCAAGCAGGGTGGGTCACCGGGAAGGCGGCGTCGGCTGCCACGTCCACCAGGCCGGCGGCGCGGAGGCGTCGGGGCAGCGTGCGCCCGTAGCTCAGATCGACGCCCCGCTCGGCCAGCAGCGTCCGAAAGCCGCGGCGGATGCGGTTGGCCAGGACCTGGGCCGGACCGATCTCCTCCAGGCAGCTCAGGGGCTGCAGGGCGGGGTCGGCGTCCTCGACCAGGAGGACGCCGCCGCGGCGCAAGGCGGCGACCATGTGTGACAGGGCGCGGTCACGCTCGGGGACGTGGACCAGAACCAGGCGGGCGTGCACCAGGTCGAAGGAGCCCTCGGCGGGGGGGTCCTCTGCCACGTCGTGCACCCGCACCTCGACATTGGGAGCGTCCAGCGCAGCCGCCCACGACACGTTGAGGTCGGTGGCCAGCACGTGCCCGGTGGGCCCGACCCGGGCGGCCAGATGGTCGAGCACCGAGGTCCCCCCAGCCCCCACCTCCCAGACCCGCCAGCCGGCGGCGAGGCCGAGGCCGTCGAGGTGGCGGAAGGTCGAGGGGTCGAAGAGGAGGGCGAAGGCCTCGAAGCGGTCCATCGCCTCAGGGGCCTCGTTGGAGAGGAGATAGCCGTCGGCCGGCGTGGCCCCGGCCGGAGTCACGGGCCTGCCGGACCGGAAGAGGAGGGGGAAGAAGTGGAAGCAGTGGAAGAGGAGGAGAGCGAGGGGGAAGTGGAAGAAGAGGAAGGGACGGTGGTGGTGGCGACGGGCTCGGGGGCCGCCGGGATGGGTCCGGCGGGTGGAGGCGGCGGGCTGACCAGCGGCAGGCCCAGATCCTGCGAGGTCCCGATGTAGCGGTCGAGCACGTCGCGCACCTCGGCCCGGCCCTCTTCGATCAGGGAGGCGGTGGCCGAGAAGTCACGGTACTGGCCCGACGGGTCGCCGCCGCCGCTGAAGACGATCACCTCGACCCCGGGGGGCAGGGCGGTCAGCTCGCGCACGAAGCGGGCGTGGATCGCCACGAAGAACGCGGTCAGCGCCGCCTCGGCCGGTCGCCGGGGTGGCCGGGGGTGGTAGTGCAGCGGCCCGCACAGCAGGACGTAGATGCGGTCGCAGCCGGCGGCCACGGCACGGCTGATGGGCACGTTGTTGACGACGCCGCCGTCGACCAGCATGTCGCCGTCGATCGTGACGGGCGGGAAGATCGAGGGGATGGCCGACGAGGCGAGGATGGCCTCGGTGGCGGGGCCATGACCGATCCAGCGCTCGCGGCCGTCGGTCAGCGACGTGGTCACCACCTCGACCGGGATGCTGGCGTCCTCGAGCCGCTCGTAGTCGAGACCCTCCTCGATGATCCTGCGCACGCCGGTGTTGGCGTGCACGGCCGCTCGCTTCTGGAAGTAGGCCCACGGGCCGTCGAAGGTGGCGCGGGGAAAGATGTCGGTGCCGCGCACGCCGAGCCACACGTCGGCCATGTGGGCGATGCCCTCGAGCGTGGGGTTGCCGGCGTAGGCGGCCCCGTTGATGGCGCCGACCGACGCACCGAAGACGCGGTCGGCCCGGATGCCGCGGCGGGTGAGCTCCTCGAGCATGCCGATCTGCACGGCGCCCCGGCTGCCGCCGCCGGCCAGCACGAAGGCGGTGCGAGTGGGGTGGGGGGCGGGAGGAGGATCGTGCCGCAGGCCCAAGCGGGCACCGAGGCGCCGGGTCCAGCTGACGTGACCATCGCCGGCGCGGTCGCCGGCGCGGTGGCTGTCTCGGTGGGCGCGGTGTCGGTCGGCCTTGCGTCGGTCGACGGCCGGAGCCGAGAGAGCGCCGAAGAAACCCGATCCGGCGAAGCGGCGGGCCACGTCGCCCTCCGTGCGGCGACCGTCGGCAGCCCCGTCGGGCCCGGGGTCGAGCTCGCCGTCGTCGGGCGCAGGGGGCGGATCGACGCTCGTCATGTCCTGGGGCGCCCGCCCCGGGGCCGGGTCGGCGGGCCGTCGGGCGGCAGGGTGCCGGCGGCACGGGCCGCCTCCTCCTGCTCCTTGCGCCAGACCTTCCACCCCGCCATGTCGTGACGCACGGCCCATCTGATGGTGAGGACAACCAGCACCACGAATGCCACGACGAAGATGCCGAAGACGACGTAGAAGGCGGTGTTGGTCGCCAACATCGGGGGGACGAGGGCAGCGACCATCACTCGTCAGGGTAGAGGAGCTGTCACATCGCGTGGGCACACTGCACGGCCATGGTCCTCGTCGCCCCACGCCCGACCCACGAAGCGCCGGTCGGCGCGGGGTCACGGGCCGGCTCGGGCGGGTCCGAGGTGCTGTCGCTCCTCCGGAGCGGCGCCGCCACTCGGCCACGATTCGACCCCGGGCTGGCCGGCGGGCTGCGGGCCTGGCTCGAGGACGCCGCCTACGGCGCGGCGGCCAGCCGGGATGACCGATCGGGTCCGCTCGTGCTGGGGACGCGACGCCTTCTCGGGTCGGCGACGGGCGATCGGGGCGACGAGGGCGAAGCCCACGGTACGGGCGACGAGCTGCTGGTGGACACCCTGGTCCACGCCCTCTTCCGCCAGCTGGTCAACGTCGGGACGATCGGCGACCCGTTGGGTGACGCGCGTGATGCGTTGGCAGCGGAGGGATCCGACGAAATGGTGCAACGGATCGAGTCTCTGGCGGGAACCGAGCGGACGTTGCTGGCCGAGACGGTGGCGTCGCATGCCTCCCAGCTGGCGGGGCTGGTGCCGCGGTTCGCTCCGGGTTGGCTGCCCCGGACCGACGACCGCATCGCCATCCCGTTGGCCGGAGGCCAGGTGGTGCTGCACGGCGTGGCCGATCTCCTCGTCGGCGTGCCGCAGCCCGGCGTGGCCTCGCTCTGCGCCCTCGGCCTGACCACGGGCGGACCCTGGGCCCGGGAGCGTCGCTCGCTGCACTTCCTCGCCCTGCTCGAGACGCTGCGCAGCGGCACGCCCCCCTTCCGCCTGGCCCTGCTGGAGTCGGCCACGGGGCGCTACGGCATCGAGGACGTGCGGGAGGAGCATCTGCGGGCCATGGCGTCGCACGTGTGCGCCTGGCTGGCCGGGCCGGACGCGCGGCATGGCTGAGCAACTGACCCAGGCTCTGTTGTCCCCGCTGCCACCGCTCGACGAGGTGGCCTGGACGTCGGCCCTGGGCGACGCCCGCGACGCGCTGGCGGGACTGTCGGTCCGACGAGCCGGAGGCGGTCCCTTCCGCGTCACCGACCACGAAGTCCGCCTGGCCTTCGGCACCAACGGCGCCGGGCCGGGCGAGCTGGATTCCTTCGCCTGGTCGGCGCGGACCGCCCGCCGGGCGCTGGGCCTTGCCGCTCTGCGGTCCCTGGTGGCGGGAGAGTCCCGGACGCCGCTCGACGCCGTACGGGCCCGAGTGGCCGAGATCGCCCGGTTGGTGCACGACGGCAGCCCGTCGGTCTCGGGATTCGACCGCTGGCTGGCCGGGCTGCCCCCGGCCGGGCGGGCCGCCGTGGGCGCCGAGGCGGTGACCTGGACGACACGGCTCTGGTGTGCCCTCGATTGGCGGGCCCTCGGCGCCGGGGTGGTGATCGGCCGGGACCGCTGGTGGGACAGCCCCCACTCGGCATTGCTGGCCGTGCGCAGCCGGGCCGAGGTGCGCTCCGGGTTCGGCAGCCTGGTGGTGCTCACGGGGCCGCGCCGTGGCTCGATCCGGGGGGAACTCTCGCTCGTCACGCTGGTCGAGTCGCTGCGCAACGCTGAGGGCGCCCGGCCGGGACGGGTGGTGGGGTGGTGGCCCGACTCGGGGCACTGGGTCCGGCTCGAGCCCGAACCGGCCGTCCTGACCCTGGCCACCGAGGCGGTCGCCCAGGTGCTGGCAGGCTCGGGCGCGGCGTTGCGACCCGCCGCCTGAGGCCCGCCGTCGGGGCGGCGGCATCCGTCCTCTATCGTTGGCTCCCCCATGAAGAGTCGCGACGACATCCGAAACGTGGCCATCGTGGCCCACGTCGACCACGGCAAGACGACCCTGGTCGATGCCCTCCTCCGCCAGACCGGCGCGTTCCGGGCCAACCAGGAGCTGACCGACCGCGTCATGGACTCGGGTGACCTCGAAAAGGAGAAGGGCATCACCATCCTGGCCAAGAACACGGCGGTGCGCTGGGAAGGCGTGAAGTTCAACATCGTCGACACGCCCGGCCACGCCGACTTCGGCGGCGAGGTCGAGCGCGGGCTGAACATGGTGGACGGCGTCCTGCTCCTGGTCGACGCGTCGGAAGGTCCGCTGCCCCAGACCCGCTTCGTGCTGCGCAAGACGCTCGAGGCCCGCCTGCCGGTGGTACTGGTCATCAACAAGGTCGACCGGCCCGACGCACGCATTGCCGAGGTGGTGCATCAGGTCGAAGAGCTCTTCCTCGACCTCGACGCCGACGAGGACCAGATCAGCTTCCCCATCCTCTACGCCAACGCCAAGGCGGGCTGGGTGAGCGAGAGGGTAGGAGTCGAGGGCGAGAACGTCCAGCCGCTGTTCCGCGCCATCCTCGAGCACGTACCCCCGCCGTCGTACGAGGAGGGCGCGCCGGCGCAGGCGCTGGTCTGCAACCTGTCCGCCTCGCCCTATTTGGGGCGGCTGGCCATCTGCCGGGTGCACAACGGCACACTCACCAAGGGAGCCATGGTGGGATGGTGCCGGTTGGACGGGACGGTGGAGAAGACGAAGATCACCGAGCTCTACGTGACCGAGGCCTTGGACCAGGTGCCGGCCGAGTCGGCCGGCCCGGGCGAGATCGTCTCGGTGGCCGGGCTGGCCGAGGTCACCATCGGCGAGACGCTGGCCGACCCCGACAACCCGATCGCCCTGCCCGCCATCACGGTCGACGAGCCCAGCCTGGCCATGACGATCGGCATCAACACGTCGCCCCTCTCCGGCCAGGACGGGACCAAGCTGACGGCCCGGCTCCTGAAGTCCAGGCTCGACGCCGAGCTGGTGGGCAACGTGGCCATCCGGGTGGCCACGACCGAGCGACCCGACATGTGGGAGGTGCTCGGCCGGGGTGAGCTGCAGCTGGCCGTGCTGGTCGAGACGATGCGCCGGGAGGGCTTCGAGCTCACCGTGGGCAAGCCCCAGGTGGTGACGCGCGAGATCGACGGGAAGGTGTACGAACCGGTGGAGCGGGTGTCGGTCGACGTGCCGGACGAATATCTCGGTGTCGTGACCCAGCTGCTGGCGCTGCGCAAGGGCACCATGCTCGAGATGGTCAACCACGGGACCGGCTGGGTCCGCCTGGACTACCGGGTGCCTGCCCGCGGGCTCATCGGCTTCCGGACCGAGTTCCTGACCGACACGCGCGGGACCGGCATCCTCCACCACGTCTTCGACGGGTGGGAGCCCTGGCACGGCGACCTGCGGACCCGGCGCAACGGCTCGATGGTGGCCGACCGCCGTGGCCTGACGACGACCTTCGCCCTCATGAACCTCCAGGAGCGGGGCACCCTGATCGTGGGTCCGGCCGAGGAGGTGTACGAGGGGATGATCGTCGGCGAGAACGCGCGGGCCGAGGAGATGGACGTCAACCCGACCAAGGAGAAGAAGCTGACCAACATGCGCTCCTCGGTGGCGGAGGAGTTCGAGCGGCTCACACCGGCCCTGTCGTTCTCGCTCGAACATTCGCTCGAGTTCATCGCCGAGGACGAATGCGTCGAGGTCACGCCGAAGGTGGTGCGCCTGCGCAAGGTCATCCTCGAGCAGGCAATCCGGGGTCGCCTGCGTTCCCGGGCCCGCGACACCAAGGGGTAGGGCACCGGCCAAAGGCATGAACGAGGGCTTCGACCACCTGACCGTCGTCGTGACGGACCTCGACGAGGCCCGGCGTTTCTTCAGCCTGCTCGGCTTCGTCGAGCGGGTGGCCGTCGTGGTCTCGGGCGAGACCATGGAGCGCTACATGGGCATCGCCGACTGGGAGGCCGACCATGTGACGCTGGTGCTCGAGGGCGCGCCGGTGCACCAGGAGGTTCAGCTGCTGCATTTCCACCGGCCGGCGGCCGCGCTGGACGACGGGGCAGGAACACTCGACCGCACCGGCTTCAACCACGTCTGCTTCCGGGTGACCGACCTCGACGGACTGCTGGCCCGTTGCGCCGAGGCCGGGTTCACCCCGCGCAACGAGGTCATGGACTTCCACGACCGGCGCCTCGTCTTCCTCGACGGGCCCGGACTTGTGGTCGAGCTGGCCGAGTGGACCAACGGGCCGGCCGGCCAGGGTGGTCACCTAGCATGAGGCGCTGAGCCGTCTGGAGGGATGGCAGAGCGGACGAATGCACAGCTCTTGAAAAGCTGCGAGGCGCAAGCTTCCGAGGGTTCGAATCCCTCTCCCTCCGCTCACCACTCCCCTCCGCGTTGCCTCCTTCGAAGGGTCGCGGACGGTTCTCATCACGTACACCGCTTGGCGGCTCGACGCATCCGTAGGCGTGTGCGAGCCTCGCAACGAAACCTTCCGAGAGCTCGTCGGGCGCGGCGCTCCTCTCACGCCTGTTCGCGATCAATCTGGTCAACAGCTGACCCACCACAAACGGGCGGGGTGAACCACGTTCAAGCTCTCCGCCCAGGAGTGGCCGAGTATGTCCGAACAAACCAGCCACCGCATCATGCGGCGCAGAAGTGAAATCGTCGTGACCTCCCGGGTAGCCCCTTGTCGGCGTGCGACGCTCAGTGCTAAGCCACAACTGCGACCACCTCACATTCCTCGTTTCGAGGCAGACCCGGAGGAGAGACGACGGTGCGGGTGTCCATGCGATTTGTCTTCACTATCAGTGTGGTTTCCGTCCTGGCCGCCCTGGGTGTCGGCCAGCTGACGGCTGGTGCGAACACTCCGATGCCGCTGCTGACCTCCACGGGTTCGAGCTTTGCCGGTGCGGCGATCACGGAGTGGCAGGGCCAGTTCAACGACCTGGACGGAGGCAATATCAACTTCACGCCGACCAGTTCGGCGATCGGCCTGAACGATTTCTGCCAGCAGACCGTCAACTTCGCGGCGAGCGACTTCTCCTATGCGGCCGGCCGATCGAACTGCAGCCCATCCGAGGTGGCGTACCCCTACCAATACGTCCCGGACCTCGGCGGGTCACTTGCCCTCGAGTACAACCTCAAGGACGCGAGCGGCAAGCCGATCACCGATCTGGTGCTCAACGCCAAGACGATCGCCAAGATCTTCACCGGCGCCATCTCCTTCTGGAACGACCCGGCCATCGAGGCGTTGAATCCTGACCTCAGCCTGCGCCATCAGCGCATCACGCCGTATTACCGTACCGACGCCTCGGGAGAGAGTTACCTGCTGTCGGACTACCTCCTGAACGCGGATCCCCATCTCCTCGCGGCCTTCCAACAGGTGGCAAAGGTTCCCCCGGGCGCGTCCGTCATCTGGGCTCGCTTCGGCAAGCGCGTCCCGACCAGCTCGCAGTTCCCGAATCTGTCTGCTCTGGTGGGCGTCAACGGCGCAGACGCCTCGTCCCAAGGACCCGTCGGCACGCACGGCGGGATCGCCTATGTCGAGGCCCCTTACGCCAAGAACACCGGCCTTCCCGTGGCCTCCGTCGTGAACGCGGCCGGCGACGCGGTCCAGCCGACGGCGCAGAACGCCGCCTATGCTCTCCAAGGGGCGACGTTGAATGCCGACCTGACCCAGAACCTGAGCGGTGTCTTCGACGAGACTGCGCCCGACGCGTATCCCTTGTCTGCGTACAGCTACCTCGTGACCCAGTGCGTCCCTGCACTGGCGGCAGCGCAGAGCGTCTCATGCGACGGGAGCGGCAACGTCACCATGAGCTCGACACAAGGATCGGAACTGAGTCAATTCATCGCGTACGTCGTCTGCCTCGGGCAGAGCACGGTGGCAGACCTCGGCTACGCACCTTTGCCCCCGAACCTGATCGAAGATGCTTTTCAAGCAGCCGGGCGTCTCCCGGGTGGCACGACTCCGCCGCCTCCGACTGCAAGTAACTGCCAAAACCCCACCCTGACCGGGGGCGGCTCCAACTCCGGCGCCGGGGGGTAGCTCTCACACCTCCGATCACCGGTTGCCGTGTCATCCCCACCGGGTTTGCGGGCGCGCCTTGTCAGCCGAGCTGTCCGATGGAGCGCCGAGGACTGGGACCTGGCGCGGCAAGGGAAGGTGACGGGGATCCTCCCGACGATTCGCGTGCCATCAACCGCCATTGGGCCAGTCGACCCGACGGGAGCACTGGCCGGTGCCGTCACGTAACTCGACGGGCATGAGTTCGGTGGTCACAGACGGGTGTGGCAAGGTGACGCCCGTGAAGCGTTCATGGTCTCGCGGAAATGGTGGATGACGAACAGCGATGGGGCGCCCAAACGGCGACAGCCGTGGCCGGCGTGCTCGATCGACGTCAGGTACAGACCTTCTTCCAACCACTGGTCCATCTGGCGGACAGCGAGGTCGTCGGCTTTGAAGCGCTGAGCCGTGGACCACGCGGCAGCGTCGTGGAGAACCCGTTGGCACTCTTCGACGCCGCCCGGCGACTGAGAAGAGTCGAGGAACTGGATTGGCTGTGCGCCGCGTCCGCCTTCGCGGCCGCGCGTCAGGCCAAGCTCCATCCGTCGATGACGGTGTTCTTGAACTTCAAGCCGAGCACGTTGCTCCACCCCTATCCGAAGGACCTGGCCGAGGACATCAATCGGGCGCGCGGGCAATTCGCGCGTCGTGGTCGAGATCGACGAGGAGGACCTCCGCAACGAACCAGCCCTTGTCCTCGAGGCCGCGGCCCGGGCCCGGGCCGATGGTTGGGGTGTCGCCCTGGACAATGTCGGTGCCACGCCCGCCTCGCTCGCTCTTCTCCCCATCCTGCACCCAGATGTCGTCAAGCTCGATCTTCGGGTCCTGATGCAGGACGACTTTCATGATGCTGCAGAGATCGAGACGACGGTCCGGGCCTATGCGGAGATGAGTGGCGGCGCCATCCTGGCCCAGCGGATCGAGACCGAGGAGGAGACCGTCGCCGCCCGCGGCTACGGGGCCACGTACGGACAAGGCTGGAGATACGGGCGCCCCCAGCCCCTCCCCTCCGAAGGACACGCCCCGAGGGCCGCCTTCCCCTTGCTGCGCACAAGAGAGGACGAGGCCTCCGCCACACCATTCGAAGTGGTGAGCAAGCATCGCGACTCGGCGCCCACGGAGAGAGGCACACTCACACGGATCAGCGCCGTTCTCGGGCATCGAGCGATGACCAGCGGAGCCCCCTTCGTTCTCCTGGCGTGCTTTCAGGACGGTCGCGGATTGACCAGGGAGCACCGGATTCATTTCGAGGAGCTCGCCCGCCAGGCATCGTTCGCGGCCGTCTTCGGGACGAACATGAGCGCGATGGCGCTTCTCGACTCTCAAATGGTGGACGTGCCCGCCGATCTCACGTTGGCCCGGGAATGGAATGTGATCGTGCTGGGGCCCAACTACACAGCGGCCGTCGTGTCACATGATCTCGGCGACGGCGGCGAAGAGAGATTCCGGCACTACGACCACATTGTCACCCATGATCGTGAGCTCGTGGTCGAAGCATCCCGCTCACTGCTTCGATGGATCGACCGTCGAATGGGCCCGAGCGAGACGGACGTATCGGATCTCGAGCAGGGCGCCCCGGTCCCCGACTGATTCGAGACGGTGGCGTCAGAGAGGTGCTCAACCTTCGCCCTACTCGACACCGCTCGAACGACCGCGGCGACCCAGAGTCTGCAACGAGGGTCAGCCCCCTGAACTCCCCAACGTGGTCGGGACGCACAGTGTTTGGGTCGCCGTGATGACGACCTTGCCCTGCCCGAACTGGTTCTCGTCGAACACGTGGGGGCGAATCGGGGTCTTCGACACCTTGAAACACACGTAGTTGAGGGAGGCGTTGTTGATCGGGAACGTGAGCCCGGTCGGCAAGATCTTCTCCGTGGGCACACAGAGCGTCTTCGGCACACCGACCTTCACGGTGGTCAGCGCGGCTGGCGAGAACTCATCCTGAACCATGACCGGGGACGGCGGGGTGAACTTGGGAGCGCCGACCGCGTAGCTCACCGGATAGCAGGTGTAGTGGTCTTCACCGGGAGGTGTCGTGGGGCTCTGGTTCGGCAACCCGGTCAGACTCTTCCACGACGGCACCAACAGCTCGGTCGGCGACTGGGTCACGAGGGAGGCGGTACCGAACTGATTCGTCGCGGTGACGGTCGCCGACCGCTGCTTCGTGGCGGTGATTGCCCACCCTAAGAAATGCCAGGTCGGGCTCGTGATCGGGAACTGGGCCCCCGGCACGACCTTGAGCGCCGGGTTGCAGTGCACGTTGGCCGCCCCAACGGTCGGGATGAAGCCATTGGGCGCAAGCGAGTTGACCAGCCTGATGCCCTTGGGAACCTTGAAACCCGCCTTGGCGGCAGCCTGGTAGCAGAGGTAGTGCTGCGGCGCCGGCGTCTGGGCACTGGCTGAGGTGGCCGACGCGGTCATGCCCCCGACGACGGCGCCAGTCCCCAACCCAGCGATTGCGGTGACTGCTGCAGCGAGCGCTCGCACGCCGCGCGGACGGTGCATCCTCGACATGGTGTCTCCCATCGCGGGCGGCTCGTCCCGCCATCGTCGGTACGTAATACCCAACGAACTCTGCCTCCGGCTGGCAACTTGCCGGGGAGCAGAATGCCCCTTTGGTCCGTGGTTGCCGGTCTAACACATCCACCGTTTGGTGTGAAGGGTGGAAGGGGTTGCCATCACCGAGGGCGAAGTTCACCGTCTGGCCTTGGTCCAGATGTGACGCCAACGCGAACACGCAGCCGAGTGCGTCGTCGAGTGACGATTTGAAACTGTCCGGGTCGTCTGTTGGCCGATGGGTTGACAAGAAGCCGCTGGCGCATTTGGACGCTTCCAAAAAGAGAGGGTCAGCTCGACGGACCTGGACGCCGCCTCACACTCAGGCGTCACTCAGCCGCACCGGGTTGAGCCAATTCGTCCTCCGTGATGTGACGGTCAGCGACCATCCTGTCCAGCCGCTCGACGATTCGTTCCTCCTTCGGGACGCCGATGCCTCCGTTTGTCTTTACGGCTCGCGCTACGAATGTTCGGCATGGTGATGTTCGGCCTGGCTGCTGACGTCCGACGCGAATCGCTCGGCACACTGGTCCGAGCAGAAGTAGAAACGCTCGCCGCCGCGTTGCAGTGACGCCGGCGCGTGAGTGATCTCGACCTGCATGCCGCACGAGGGGTCCTTGGCGTAGCCCCTTCCCGCTCCGAGACGCTCCCGGTTCCGGTAGGTCCAGTACAGCAGGGCGAACAGCAGCAAGAAGACGATGTTCAGATAGGTGGTGTAGTTCCACGAGAAGTGCGCAGGGGCCACGGTGGTCGGACGCATCGTCGGAACCAGGCCGGCGGCCCGGAAGATCCCCTCTGTGATCAGCCCAGCCGTCGACATGAGTGCCCAGAACACGGCCAGCATGCGCAGCATCAGCCGGGTGCCGTAGTAGCGGCGGTAGATCATGAGGAGGGGGAAGGCGATGAGGTCGGCGAAGATGAACGAGATCACCCCGCCGAACGAGATGCCGCCCTTCCAGAGCGCTGCCGCCAACGGTACGTTTCCGACCGAGCAGACAAAGCTGATGATGGCGATGAACGGCCCGACGATGACGTTCTCGAGGGAGGTCCAGAAGCCGTGGCCGCTGATGAACACCGCCTGCCACACCGACGTCGGCACGAGGGCAGCCAAGAACCCGGCCACCGTGTAGCCGATGACCAACTCGCGGCGCAGCATGGTCAGATCGGACATGGTGTACGTGGCGCTGTCGGCCCAGCCTGCCTTGGAACGCAGGCGCACCGGGAGAGGCTGCCGTTGGAGCTGGTCGCTCTCCTCCGGGCCATGGTGGTGCTCAGCACTGTCGGTCCCTTCGCTGAGCCGCTCCCGGGCCCCGCTGATCTGCCGGCCCCGGAGCCAGAGGCCCCCGACGCTGGCCAGAAGGGCGATCATGATGATGCCGCCGACGAATTCGCTGACGGCAAACTGCCACCCCATCAGCACGACGAGCACGATGCCCAGCTCGATCACGAGGTTGGTCGAGGCGAACATGAACACCATGGCAGCGACGTAGTCGGCGCCCTTGACGAACAGCGACTTGGCCATCGCCGACGCGGCGTAGGAGCACGACGAGGACACCATGCCGTACAAGGAGGCCCGCGTGACAGCGGCTGGCCGGTGATTGCCAAGCTTGCGCTCCATGGACTCGCGACCGACGAAAGATTGGACGGCACCAGAGAGTCCAAAACCGAGGACGAGCGGCCACAGGGTCTCCCAGAACATGAAGAACCCTTCGCGCAGTGAGCGCCCGATATCCACCAAGACGGTGGCCGTCGCCAACATCGGTCTAGGAGCGGACGAGCCGCGCGATCGCAGCCGAAGCCTCGGTCAGCTTCTCGGTCGCCTCGTCGCCGCCGTTTCGCACGGCGTCCGAGACACAGTGAGCCAGATGATCGTCGAGCAGGCTGAGCGCGACGGCCTGGAGGGCCTTGGTGGCCGCTGACACCTGTTCGAGGATCTCAATGCAGTAGCGGTCCTCGTCGACCATCCGCTGGATGCCTCTGACCTGGCCCTCGACCTTGCGCAGACGCTTTTGGATGACTTCCTTGTCGTCGATGTAGCCGGGTCTCATAGCGACGCTCCTTTACCTGATACCCCTATAGGGTATCGGGTGAAGGCGCCCTTCACCACCCCCCGAGGCTCAGGCCTCAGAAAGAGGCGGGCGCTCTACTGGGACCAGTTCTGGTTCGCTGAGAACACCCGCTGTGCGCGGGGTCCTGTCACCTCAGAGACGAATCAACCTCAGGATCGCGAGATGTTCACACTGCAGTGTCAGGACGACTTCCCGCTCATGACCGCTCTGACGCCAGGGCCTGCACCCGCTTGGACAGGGGGATGGCGTCGAGCTTGCGACAAATCTCGCTGAAGTCATCGGTGGGTCCCGTCCAGCGAAGGTCGCCGACGGACGGAAGCAACGTCCGGTCGACGCGCAGCAAGGCCAGCTGCTTGAACAGCAGCGCGTGCGCACGGTCGTCGCGCAGGGTGGTCGCCAATTTGGCCGAGCTGCGCACCGTGACGTCCCACGCAGCGGGATCCTCGGGAATGTCCTCGATGCGGCCCCAGCGGGCCAGGACGGCGGAGGCCGACTTGGCCCCCCAGCCAGCCAGCCCGGGGAAGCCGTCCGCACTGTCCCCGACCAGCGCCAGGTAGTCGGGGATGGATGCCGGCGGAACACCGAACTTCTCGATGACTCCGTCCTCGTCGATGAGGTGATCCCTGCGCCGGTCGAGCTGCACCACACGCGTCCCCTGCACGCACTGTCCGAGGTCCTTGTCCGGCGTGCAGATGACGACCTGCTCGACCGCGGGATCATCGGCGGCGACGGCGGCCGCGCTGGCCAGGGCGTCGTCCGCCTCGTCGTCGACCATGGCCCAGACAACGACGCCCATGGCGCTGAGTGCCTCTTCGAGCGGCCAGAACTGCGACCGCAGTTCGGGATCGATGCCCTCGCCCGTCTTGTAGCCGGGCCACATGTCGTTGCGAAAGGACTCGATCACATGATCCGTCGCCACGCCGACGTGGGTCGCACCGTCGGTCAGCATCTGGAAGACCGAGCTCAGGACGCCACGCGCCGCGGCGACCTCCACCCCAGCCTGGTTGCGATGCGGCGGTGCGCCGAAGAAGTGGCGGAACAGCTCGTAGGTGCCGTCGACCAGGTGGACCTTCATGCGAAAAGCCTGCCACACCAGCGATTTTGGCGTTCAGGACGGGAAAAGGGCACAACTCCGGGCACAGCCCTGCTCCTTCCCTGGGCGGCCGCCGATCTGGCGTCAGGCTCGGCTCAGAACCTGGCGAAGGCGGCTGCTTCCTCGTCGAAGGCAGCGGCTGCTTCGTCGTGGACGCTGGGTCGCGTCCGCGACACGGCATCGACACAGTCGGCGGATGTCACCTCTGGCGCGCCCCCGCCGAGCGCCCGCTCGAAAGCGAGTTGGGCGGCCCGCTGGGCTGCCAACGCGAAGTCAGCAGGTGTGAATCCCTCAGTACGCTCCGCGACATCCTCGACATCACATTTCTCCAGGAACTCGGCCGCCAGCTCAGCACGTCCGGCACTGTCGGGAGGGCCGATAGGGATGATGAGGTCGAAGCGTCCCGGTCGGAGCATCGCCGGGTCGATGGAGGCAATGGAGTTGGTGGCCATCACCATGAGCCGATCCGGACGGGACCGGAAGACTGGAATCGCCTTGAGGAGCTCGTTCACGATGGGCTGGCTCTCGGGTCGGCTCGCGCGTGCTGCGGCGATTTCGTCGGCTTCGTCAATAAAGCACACCAAGCGGTCCACGTGCACCAGGTCGTCCAGCGCGGCACGCAGGTTCGCTGCGCCCGCGGTGCCAGGGCCGAGGAGTGAGGGATGCAGCTCGACGAACGCCCAAGAGAGCCGGGACGCGATGGCACGGGCAAACGAGGTCTTGCCTGTGCCGGGTGGCCCGAAGAGCATGACCGCGGCGGGCGCTCGCAGCCCGACGCGGTCAGCCAGCTCGGCATGTGCCAGTGGAGCGACGATCCGGCGTTCCAGGAGCTCCTTGGTCGTCGAGAACCCCTTCATCTCCTCCCAGAGGCCCGTCGGCGGGAAATGACCGCCGTAGCGTTCCACGATCTCGAGCTCCTCGGGCACAACGGACGCAGCCCTGACGTAGAGGTGGAGTCCGCTGATCAGGTCGAACCCTTGGTGCGCGAAGGCGACCTCCCCGACCTGACCCGGCTCAACCAAGGCCAACATGCGCACGGCGCCGCGATGGATTGCCTCTTGATCCAATTCCCAGAGCAGCGCCGAGCCGATGCCCCGGTTCCGCCAATCCGGGTGCAGGGCCAGGGCGAGTAGATGCGCGTCGCGACCGGCCATGAGCGAGACGGCGACGCCAACAAGCTGCCCGGACGCGAACGCCACCGCGGCGGGCTGCTGCTCGTTGAGCGCCTCGACCACGTCGCTGCGGCTGTAGGCGGCAGCCGTGGCCGGGCCAGCCAGGTCGATGAGCCGCACGATGTCCTCGACGGGAGCCAATGGGTCCCGGTGGTCCATTCGCTGTACACGCCAGCCCTGCGTCACGCGTCCAGTCTTGTCCGCCGGAGACCCACGTGATCACCCCCGATGCCACCGCACTCAATCGGAGGGCACAAATCCGGGGCACACACACGCAACCTCATCCGGTCCGGGGCGGCGCGCAACGGTCGTACGCGATCAGGGCCGGGCGTGAAATCGGTTTGTCAGGGTCTGCGCGCACGTGAGTTCGAACAGCTCGTAGCTGCCGTCGACCAGGTGGACCTTCATGGTGGAATCGAGTTTGTCACCGAGAAGCGGCCCGCGCACCGTCCGCGACCACGGACTCCTCGGCGTCCGCTGCCACCACCGTTGCGATATCCACCGGCTCCGAGTCCGGCACCGCGCGTCTCACGACTCGGGCAGGGCGGCCACCGCCTCGACCTCGACCACCTGCCCGGGATAGCCGAGGACGCTCACCCCGAGCAGCGTGCTGGGCGGATCGTGGTCTCCGAAACGATCCCGCACTACCTGCCAAGCGGTGACGAGGTCCTCCCGGGTGGCGCTGGCCACGTAGACGGTGGTCTTCACCACATCCCCCAGCTCGGCACCCGCGGCTCGGAGCGTCACCGCCAGGTTCTCCATGACCTGCTCCGCCTGGGCAGCCACGTCACCAGGGGCGACGGTGGCGCCCGCGTCGTCGAGCGGGCAAGCACCGGCCGTGAACACGTAGAGCGAGCGGCCGTGCGGCGCGGCCGCATAGGCATAGGGGACGCTGGAGGCGAGCGCCGCCGGGCGGACCAGCTGGATTGGGGGCGGTTCGAGCATCGCGGCCGAGCCTGTCACATCCGACCGCTAGACCGTAGGTCTACCCCGGCGTGCCCCCCAGCGGACGGGAATAGCGCCCATCCGACCAGTGTTGGGCAGGCATCGGGGTTGTTCCGGTTTGAGCGAAAGCGGAAAGGAAGACGCGTGCTCGAAGACACCACGAGCGGCATAGAAATCGCACCCGGCCGAACCGTCCCGGCTTGGCTCGTCCTTGGCATCGTCCTCGTCGGCCAGTTCATGGTCGTGCTCGACGCCTCCATCGTGAACGTGGCGCTGCCGTCCATTCAGAAGGACCTCCACTTCACCACTTCGGGTCTGCAGTGGATCGTCAACGCGTACACGCTGACCTTTGCCGGGTTCCTCCTGCTCGGCGGTCGCGCCGCCGACCTGTTCGGTCGCCGCAAAATCTTCTTGCTCGGCCTCACCGTGTTCACGGCCTCGAGCCTTCTCGGCGGTCTGGCCCAGAACCAAACCTGGCTGATCGTCGCTCGAGCCGTGCAGGGACTTGGGGCGGCGATCCTGGCGCCTGCCACCCTCACCATCCTGACCTCGTCCTTCGCCGAAGGCCGCGCTCGGACCAAGGCTCTCGCCGCCTGGAGCGCGGTCTCCTCTGCCGGCGCATCGGCCGGCGCGCTCTTCGGTGGCATCCTGACCCAATTCCTCGACTGGAGGTGGATCCTCTTCGTCAACGTGCCCATCGGCGCGGTCGCCTTGGTGGCATCGCTGCGCTACGTGCCCGAGTCGAGGGCGGACCTGCACCACCGACACCTCGACCTCTGGGGTGCCGTCACGGTGACCGCGGGTCTCACCGCGATCGTGTTCGGCGTCGTGCGGACCGAGACCAACTCGTGGGGCTCGACCCAAGTACTGATGCCGCTCGCCTTGGGCGTGCTGTTGATCGCGGCGTTCCTCTACCTTCAGGCGCGGGTGTCCAAGGCACCGCTCGTACCCCTTGGCATCTTCCGTTCGCGCAACGTCGCCGGCGGCAACATCGTGATGCTGCTGATGTTCGGAGCACTGTTCGGGTCCTGGTACTTCGAGACGCTCTACATGCAGCACGTGCTCGGGTACAGCCCTCTCCGCGCCGGCCTGGCCTTCCTCCCCCAGACGTTGTTGATCGCGGCCGGCGCCCAGGTGACATCGCGCCTTGTGCCTCGCTTCGGTCCGCGCCCGCTCATCGTCCTCGGCTCCCTCGTGGCGGCAGTGGGGTTGGGCTGGTTGACCTTCATCACCCCGGATTCGAGCTTCTTGACCGACCTGCTTGTCCCGTTCGTCCTCATCGGCCTCGGGATGGGACTGGCCGTGACTCCCATCGCCGTCGCGGGAACGGCCGGCGTGCCCCGCGAGCAGGCCGGTCTGGCTTCAGGGTTGCTGAATACCTCGAGGACCGTCGGGGCCTCGCTGGGCCTGGCTGTGCTGGCAACCATCGCGGCGACGAAGACGACCTCTTCGCTGAAGGGCCTCATCGCGACTCCGGCGCATACCGCTTCTGCACTGACCGACGGGTACACGCTGGCCTTCGCCGTGGCGGCGGGTTTGCTCGTGGTCACGGCGGCTGCCGGGCTGGCCACGGTCCCGTCCCTGCGGTCGATCAGGCGGTTGTCCGAGGTCGCCGCGGTTCCCCCGCCGAAAGAAACGGTCGTGGCCGAGCTCGAAGAGGTGTTCGAGGCGCCCTGACGGCAGCCATTTCGACATCCTCGAAGGTCTTGCTGGCACGGGCGCCAGAGCGGATTCTTTCGGATCCTCACAGGCTGACTCGCTCGCCGACCGGGATCGTCAGCCGGGGGGATCCTCGATCTGCTCCATGAACTCGAGCCGGATGCCGCCGGGAGCCTCGACGAAGGCAATGCGCCGGGTGCCGAAGGGACCACTCACGACGCGTGGACCCCACAGGACGGCGTGGCGGGAGAGCTCAGCGTCGAGATCGTCGACGAAGAGCGCGGGATGAAGGAATCCCTCATCGGGAAGCGTGCAGGCGTCTTCGTAGATGGCCTGGGTGAAAAGGGTGAGCGCGAGCACGCCGAGCTGCACGTCGGCGCGCCGGCCGTTCTCCCACTGCACCGGCGCCGTCACCGTGGCACCGGCCGCTTCGTACCAGGCGCAAGCCGCTTCGAGGTCGGCCTCTCGCACCTTCACGGCCAGGTTGGCCA
Organism: uncultured Acidimicrobiaceae bacterium; assembly: GCA_963840435.1. Taxonomy (GTDB): domain Bacteria; phylum Actinomycetota; class Acidimicrobiia; order Acidimicrobiales; family RAAP-2; genus Bog-473. The sequence goes on from CAWIYY010000023.1 coordinate 35,290, forward strand.
GCCCGGTGACCGCCATCAGTGGAGCGGTTTGCCGTAGAGCGAACCCAGGTCTTCGGCGATGAGCTCGAGCCTGGCCCCGTCCGGGTCGGCGAAGTAGAGGCTGACCTCGCTCTCGATCTGTGTGGCCACACCGGCGTCGGCCAACCGGCTCCTCGCCGCCTCCCACTGGGCCCTGTCGACCGAAATGGCCAGGTGGTGGAAGCCGCCGAGCACCTCGGCGTAGGGACCCAGATCAAGCCCCGGGAAGTCGAAGAAGGCCAGAGCGTTGTCGTGACCAAGATCGAAGAAGAAATGGGTCGAGCCTTGGTAGTCGCGGTTCTCGAACAGCTCGACCAGCGGGAAGCCCAGGAGGTCCTGGTAGAAGCGGATGGTCCGCTCGACGTCGGAACAGAGCAGAGCCAGATGATGGATGCCGCGGGCAATCGATGGGCGTCGGTCCGACGACTCCCTCAGATAGGTCGTCCGCAGCCGCTCTCGTTCCGCCGCCCGGGCGTCGAGGTCGATGGTCACAGCCCGAGCAACCAGGCCGCGTTGGCGCCGAGGAGGTTCGCGCGCGCCCGATCGTTCAGTCCGGCCACGGCGCGCTCGGCTGCCTGCATCGGATCGGCCACTCCTTCGGCGTGGGGCCAGTCGCTGCCGACCATGAAGGTGTCCTCGCCGACCTTGGGCACGAGACGGTTCGGCATCTCATAGGGCAGGGCCGCGACACGAACCTGGCGCAGGAAGTACTCCGAGGGACGGGCGGCCAGCTTGCGGAAGGGCTCGCCATGGCGCTGGGCGTAGAAGTCCGATGCTCCGTCGATGTGCAGGAGAAACTGCGGGACCCAGTTGGCCGTCAGTTCGACCACGCCGATCCGTAGCTCGGGAAACCGCTCGAGGACGCCGTTGAGAATGAGATTGGCCAGCGCGACGGCGGGCGCCAGGTACAAGAAGATCGAGTCGAACAGCTGCTCGCCGTCCTCCAGCTCGCCTTCCCGCCAGGCCGGATCCAACGGGCTCTCGAACTCGGACACGTGGAAGACGGGCGCGACGCCGTACTCGGAAAAGGCGGCCCACACCGGGTCGAAGTCTCGGTGCGACAGCGGCTTGCCGTCCACCGGGGCCGGAGCCACCATGGCCAGCCTGATGCCCTCCGAACGCACGCGGGCGATCTCCTCGACGGCCCAGGCGGGATCGTGCAGCAGGAGATGGGCCACGCCGTAGAGCCGGCCCTGGCCATCGCTGCACGACTCGGCGCTGAAGCGGTTGTAGGCGCGTGCATTGGCCCGCTGAGCAACCCGGTCCGTGGAGAGCCGCTTCTCCCACAGGAGTCCGTAGTTGGGAAAGAGGACTGCGGCGTCGAGGCCGAACTGGTCGAGCGAGTCGAGGCGGGCGCTCGCCAGCCGGTACGAATCGGGCACGAGCTCCTCGAAGGACGCAGGCGCCCGCTCGCCGCGCAGGCGGCGGAGCCGGTCGTCACCGATCAGGGACGACCGTTCCGGGATGGGCACCTCGAGCGGCGTGAGCTGCGCTCCCCGCCAGGACAGCCAGGGCCAGCCATCGGCATCGTCGGTGATGGCCAGCGCGTTGCCCCGGTGCGCCGGTTCGATGTAATCGGACCAGGTCGTCCTCGACTCGAACAGATGCTGGTCGACATCGATGGTTTCTTGCGCCATGAGCCCTCCCCGCGCAGAGTACCAGCACCCATCCCCCGGACTCCCTCGGAGGGCTACTCGAGAAAGGTGCGCAACGTCCCCAACCAGTCGTCGGCCGCCTGCCACGCCGCGTCCGCCTGGCGGCGCTGCTGCTCGCCGTGCTCCCCCGCGGCCGGGTACGAGCCGAGGAACTTGACCCCGGCCAGCCCCGCGTGCAGATCGCGCAGGCAATCGGCGACGACCTCGTCCCCCAGATGGCCGCTCAGGTCGATGACGAAGCAGTAGTCACCAAGTCCCTGCTTGGTCGGTCGCGACTCGAGTTTGGTCAGGTTGATGTTGCGCGCCGAGAACTGCCCGAGGATGCCGTGCAGGCTGCCCGGGTGGTCCGCCCGCTGGAAGCACACGATGCTGGTCTTGTCGTGCCCCGTCGCCCGGGGCACCAGGTCGCGGCTCACGAGCACGAAGCGGGTCTGGTTGTCGGGGTGGTCCTCGACGTCCTCGGCCAGGATCACGAGTCCGTAGCGCTCGGCGGCGAGCCGCGGGGCGATGGCCGCTCCCTCGGTCGAGTCCGAGTTGCCCAGGACGCGGGCAGCGTCGGCGGTCGAGTTGGCCGCTCGCTGCTCGGCATCGGGGAGCGCCTTGGCCAGGTACTTCTGACACTGAGCCAGAGCGTGAGGGTACGAGGACACGGTGGTCAGGTCAGCCAGCTCGACCCCGGGGCGCGCCATGAGGTGGAGGTGGATGTCCATCACGACCTCACGCTGGATGCAGAGCTCCACGTCGTGGATGAGCCCGTCGATGGTGGCGCTCACCGTCCCCTCTATGGCGTTCTCAATCGGGACGAAGCCCTGGTCGACCTCCCCGTTCGCCACCGTTTCGAGCACCGCGGTGATCGACCCCAGCGGGACGAGCTCGGCCGAGGCCAGGTCGGCTTGGGTGAGCAGCGCCTCGTGCGTGAAGGTGGCCGGTGGACCGAAATAGGCCACCGTGGTCGCAGGAGGTTTCACAGTTGGGCAGGATAGAGCAGCTCATGGACAGTTCTTCCCTTCGCTCGCTCATCGAAGCGGTCGCTGACGGCCGGTGCTCGCCGGACGATGCGGTGCGCCAGCTGCGCCGGCTGCCCTATTCCGACCTCGGCTTTGCCCGGGTCGACCACCACCGTGACCTGCGCCAGGGCATGCCCGAAGCCGTCTACGGGCCGGGCAAGACGCCGGAGCACTGTGCCGCCGTCGTCGAGGAGCTCCTCACCGCCACGAACGGGCCGGTCCTCTTGACCAGGGCGACCGAGGCGCAGGTGAAGGCGGTGTCCGCCATCGGAGCGTCGCTGGGCCACGGTCCCGGCACCGTGTCTGACAGCGGACCGCTGGCCACAGTGGTGTTCCGCGCCGCGGCGCTCCGGGCCGGCACGGTGGCGGTGATCACGGCTGGTACGGCAGACCTGCCCGTGGCCACCGAGTGCGTCGCCGTTCTCGTCGCCCTGGGCTTCGCGCCCACCATGCTCGTGGACTGCGGCGTCGCCGGCCTGCACCGGCTCCTGGCCGAGATCGACACCATCGCCATGGCCGACGCCGTGGTCGTGATCGCTGGGATGGAAGGGGCCTTGGCCAGCGTGATCGGGGGGTTGACGCCGGCTCCTGTCGTCGCCGTGCCCACCAGCACCGGCTACGGCGCCGCCTTGGAAGGGGTCACCGCGCTGCTCACCATGCTGTCCTCCTGCTCGTCCGGCATCACGGTCGTCGGCATCGACAACGGCTACGGCGCAGCCTGTGCCATCGCCCGGCTCCTGCCGTGACCGAGGCCACGCCGGAGACAGTTGCATGGTTCCACTGCTTCGCCGGCATCGCCGGCGACATGGCGCTGGGCTCGCTCCTCGACGCAGGCGCCGACCTGGGCGAGGTCCGTGCGCTCCTCGGGCGCCTGGAGCTGCCAGGCTGGGAGCTGCGTGTGCAGGAGGGGCTACGCGGCGGCATCGCCTGCACCCGCGTCGTGGTCGAAAGCGACGATGCGGTGGTGCGCACCTATGCCGCCATCGCTGGACTGATCGAAGGGGCCGCACTGCCACCTCGGGTGGCCGAGCGGTCTCTGGCTGCCTTCCACGCCCTCGCCACCGTCGAAGCAGCTCTGCACAGGCAGGCCGTCGATCAGGTGCACTTCCACGAGGTCGGCGGGCACGATGCGATCGTCGACATCGTGGGGACGGCGAGCGCGCTGGAGGTACTGGGGGTCGATGTCCTCGGGGCCTCAGCCGTGGCGACCGGCACCGGCTCGGTGCGGAGCGCGCACGGCCGGCTCCCCAATCCGGCTCCGGCCACGGTGCGCCTGCTCGAAGGCGTGCCGACCTACGGGCGTGACGTGGCGGTCGAGCTCACGACACCGACCGGTGCCGCGCTCGTCTCCACGCTGTGCTCTACGTTCGGCCCGCTCCCGGACATGACGATCACGGCATCGGGCTTCGGAGGTGGCGCAAACGAGCTCGACGACCTCCCGAACTGCACCCAGGTGGTGGTGGGACAGCGGGCGACCAGGGCGGTCGGTCCGGGACATGACGCCGTGCTGCTCGAGACCAACCTGGACGACGCCACGGGGGAGCAGCTGGGCTATGCCGTCTCAACGGCACTCGACGCGGGGGCGTTCGATGCCTGGGTCAGCCCCGTCACCATGAAGAAGGGGCGACCAGGTCACGTGCTCCATGTCCTCACGGACGCCGTCCACCTCGACGTGCTGCGCTCCGAGATGGAGCGGGCGACGGGCACGCTAGGTGTGCGGGCCACCGCCGTCGAGCGGTGGCCCGTGGCCCGCAGCATGGACGAGGTCGTGATCGACGGGATCACCGTCCGCATGAAGGTGACGGCCGGGCGGGCCAAGCCGGAGTTCGACGACGTCGTGCTGGTTGCCGCCAAGACCGGGTCTTCCCCACACGAAGTCTCGAGCCGGGCCGAGGAGGCGTGGCGCGCGGTGCGGGCGAAGAGGTCGTCGCTCTGATGGGCAATGCCATGTTCCACTTCGACCCGGCCATGACCGACCTGATCATCGACGCCTGCCGGGAACGACTCTCCATGGATCCGGTGTCGCTCGACTTCGGTGGCCTGGTGTCCTCCCTCGACGCAGAGCTGGCGGGGCTGATGGGCCCCAAGGGCAACGACCCGGCGCAGGTGCTCAGGCTCTGGACCGACAAGCTGGCGCTGGCCGTGGTGTCGTGCGACAGTCCGCGCTTCCTCTCCTTCATTCCGGCTGCGCCAACCAAGGCGTCGCTCCTCTTCGACATGTTCGTGTCGTGCTCCTCGCTCCACGGCACCTCCTGGCTGGAGGCGGCCGGAGTGGTGGTGGCCGAGAACCAGGCTCTCGGCGTGCTGGCCGGGCAAGCCGGCTTCCCCGAGAGCGCGGGCGGGTGCTTCGTGGCCGGCGGTTCGGCCGGCAACCTCTCGGCCCTCATGGTCGCCCGGGACACCACGGCGTACCGTCGCCAAGCCGAGGCGCCGCTCCGGCCGCTGATCGCCATGAGCGAGGACGCTCACTCCTCGGTGGGGAAGGCCTGCCACGTCCTGGGCGTCGAGACGTTCCCCGTGCCCACACGCAACCATCGGCTGACCGGCGATGCACTGCGTGCCGCGCTGCGCGACGATCCTCGGGGTCCCGACGTCATCGGCGTGGTGGCCACGGCCGGCACGACCAATGCCGGCATCGTCGACGAACTCGACGGTGTGGCCGACGTGGCAGCGGAGCGGGCACTGTGGTTCCACATCGACGGGGCCTACGGCGGCGCCGCTGCGCTCTTCGCCCCGTCGGAGCGCGGCCGGTTCACTGGTTTCGGGCGGGCCGATTCCTTCATCGTCGACCCTCACAAATGGCTCTTCGCCCCTTTCGACTGCGCCGCCCTGATCTACCGGCAACCGAACCTGGCCAAGGCGGTCCACACACAGGACGCGGAGTACCTCGACGTGCTGCACAGCGAGAACCCCGAAGAGTGGAACCCGAGCGACTACGCCTTCCACCTGACCCGGCGGGCCCGAGGGCTCCCGATCTGGTTCTCCATGGCGGTCAACGGTCTGGACGCCTACCGGGACGCGGTAGAGGCGGGACTGGCCATCGCCCGGCGGGCAGCCGAGCGCATCGAAGCGGTGTCCCACGTGGAGCTGGTTCGCGAACCCGGCTTGTCCATCGTGCTGTTCCGACGTCCGGGCTGGGTCAAGGCCGACTACGAGGCCTGGTCGGCCCGTCTGCTCAACGACCAGGTGGCGTTCGTCACCCCGACCAGTTGGGAGGGCGAGACGGTGGCTCGCTTCGCCTTCCTCCACCCCGACGCCACGGTGGAGATGGTCGACCAGATCCTCGACTCACTGCGCTGAGGCGCGGGACCAGGCCCGCTCCAGCACGGTCGTCAACGTCTCGACATCCTGCGCACCCGGAATGGGCCAGCGCCCGTCGACGAGGAAGAAGGGGACGCCGGTGACCTCGAGCTCCTGGGCGGCCGCCTCGTCCAGGCGTACCTCGCGGGCGAAGAGCTCGCCCCCGAGCACCGTGTCGACCAGGTAATCGTCCAGGCCGGCCGAGCGCGCCACTGCGCGCAGCACCTCGTGGTCGGAGAGGAGCAGCCCGTCGGTGAAGTACGCCGCGAAGAGGCCGGCGATCACTGCCTGCTCCTGCTCGCTCCCGCGGGCTGCCTGGGCTACCCGATGGGCATCGAACGTGTTGCCGAGCTGGATGCGCTCGAAGTGGAAGACGAAGCCGACCTGGGCCCCCATCTCGCTCAGCCGGGCATGGCCCGCCTCGACCTGCTCGGGCCCCATGCCGTACTTGCGGCGCATCGCCTCGGACATCGTGATGTCCCGACGGGGTGGCGCAGCGGGGTCGAGCTCGAACGAACGGTGCACGACGGTGACGTCGTCCGCGTGTGCGAACTGCCCGAGCGAGACGTCGAGCCGGGCGAGACCGAGCGCACACCACGGGCAGGCGAAATCGGACCAGACCTGGATCTCCATGCCCAGCCCAGCCTATGCGTCCGCTCCATCGGCCGGCCCTGCCGCGCATGACCCCACGGCCCGGTGCGCCGGCACGCGGGCGGCGTCAGCCGGCGCGGACCGCCTCCTCGAGGTGTGCGCCCATGGCCAGGAGCCGCTCCTCGCTGCCGGCCGGGCCCACGAGCTGGATGCTGGCCGGCAAGGGGCCGCCCGTCGGCACCGGCAGGGAGAGGGCGGGCACGCCGGCCAGGTTGACCGGCAGCGTGCAGCGCGTGACCAGCAGGTCGTCGCCCTCGTCGAGCCGAGGCGGGAAGATGCTCAGCGTCGGGGTGACGATGACGTCCACCCGCTCGAAGGCACGCCGGAGCTCGGCCTCGAACTCACGCTGGGTGGCCCAGGCGGCGCGCACGGTGCCGTCGTCGAACGACGACCCCATGGTGAGCCGCTCTCTGACGTCGGCCCCGATCCCCTCGGGATCGTGGGCCATGAGGGCCTCGTCCGAAGACCAGGCCTCGACCACGAGGAGGAGGCCGGCGTACGCCGTGGCCTGCTGCCAGGCCTCTGCCAACGGGAGCTCGGCGCACTCCCAGCCGGTCAGGCGTACGGCCCGCTCAATCGCCGCGCTGATAACCGGGTCGGCCTCGACGGGCAGGAGTCCCACCCGGAGCTCGGCCACGTCGGCCACCCTCGCCACGGCGAAACCGGGTTCGAGGAGCTCCATACCGGTGACCAGCCCGGCCACGTCTCGGGCCATCGGACCGATCGTGTCGAAACTGGGAGAGAGCGGCCACACGCCTTCGAGTGGAATGCGACCCCAGGTCGTCTTAGTCCGGCCGTACCGCAGCAGGCGGCGGGGATACGGACCGAGCCCCCGGTGTCGCTGCCGTAGGCGACGTCGGCCTCGCCCGTGGCCACCGCCACGGCCGAGCCGCTCGACGAGCCGCCCGGGCCAGCGCCGGGTCCAGCGGGTTCACCGGCGTCCCGAACCACGGGTTGACTCTCCGGTCACCCCGAGGGCGAGCTCGTGCAGGTTGGTCCGCCCCGACAATGCGGGCATCGACCGCCCGCGCCCCGGCCAGACAGG
>CAWIYY010000024.1:0-32974 GCA_963840435.1 uncultured Acidimicrobiaceae bacterium
CGTGGGCGGCGGTAGGGCCGTAGTGGACCAGGTGCATCGGGGTTGAGGGCGATCAGCTGGTCGACGTCGTCGGTCGCGGCCAGCCCGATCGGGTCTATGCCACAGATCTCGCCGACGTCCCGACCGACTTTGTCCGGGGCCGAGACGCCGACGCCGACCAGCTCGAAGCAGGGGTGGCGCAGCACCTCGGGAATCACCATCTTGCCGACGAAACCGGTACCCCACACCACGATGCGCTTCGGATCATGTGTCACGGCCCAACGCTACTCAGGGCTCGAGCACGAGGGCGGGTGTGGCAGGCCGTTTGGCTGCCCCGCGCTGGAAACCAATCCCAGCGGCGTCGCCATCCGTAACTGCTGGGGAACGTACTCGGTACCTACGGAAAGGCGGATGGATCGATGGCAATCTCAAAGCAGGGGCTCGCGCTCCGCGCCGGCGTCGCAGGAGTCACACTCACGGGGCTGGCCCTGCTGGTGCCAGGAGTCCAGCCGGCACAGGCAGCTGGTGGCGGCAAGGGCGCCACGGTGGTTGAGATGGTGTCCCGTGCCCCTGTAGGCAACATGCTCGCTACGACCAGCGGCGCCAGCCTCTACATCCACCCGAGCGGCGCCTGCACCGGATCGTGCTTGTCCGTGTGGCCGCCGTTGATGATGCCGGCGGGCAAGACCAAGCCCAAAGGGGCGGACTGCCTGAGCACCGTTGCCACCTCGGGGGGTCTCCAGGTCCGCTACCACAACCAGCCGCTGTACACGTTCGCCGACGACAGCGGCACCAGCCTGAACGGGAACCACGTCGCTGGGTTCGTGGCCGCCAAGATCAAGAGCGGCTGCCCGTAGGCGCATCTGCTCCACCGAGACGCGGGCCGTCGGGCGCGAAAGCTCTGTCATCGCCCCGGTGGAGGTGAAGGGACTCGAACCCTCGACCTACGGCTTGCAAAGCCGCCGCTCTTCCAGCTGAGCTACACCCCCGGACTTCGTTGATCCGTCGTCGCCGGAAGTGCGATTGTAGGCGCAGCGCGCTCTGTGCCCTCGATCGTCCGAGTGCCGGCTTCGGCGGAGCCGCATTCCCGCGGCATGGCCCCATTAGGGTGCGGCCTCGTGGACGCACGCACCTTCCTCGGCATGGAGCCCGACGGCGACGAATTGCACTGGCGCATGCAGGTCTCTCCGCAGCTCACGACGCCGGGCAACTTCCTGTTCGGTGGGTGTGGGCTCGGCGCAGCACTGGTTGCCCTCGAGGCAGCGACGGGTCGGCCGACCGTCTGGGCGACGGCGCAATACCTCTCGTACGCGCTCCGCGGGGCGGAGCTGCGCTGGGAGGTGACGCTCGCTGCGGTCGGAGGTCACGTCACCCAGGGCAGGGCCATCGGCAGGGTGGACGGGCAAGAGATTCTGACCGTCAACGCGGCCCTCGGGAAGGATGACCTCGAGATCTCCGGCATCTGGGCCGAGCCGCCCAAGGTTCCCCCGCCCGACGCGTGTCCGGCCCGCTTCCTCCCTGACTTCTTTCGCAACACGATCATGGACAGCATTGAGGTCCGCACCGCTGTCGGGCGATCCTTCGAGGAGATGGACGGGACCATGGGCAGCCCGAACTCGGCGCTCTGGGCCCGCGTGCCGGGACACCTGAGCCCGTCGGCCGCCACGCTCGGGATCGTCGGCGACTACGTGTCGGGTGCGGTCTCGCAACCGATCGGGCGCCGTGCCATGGGCCGGAGCCTCGATAACACATTGCGCATGGTGCAGTTGAAACCGACCGAGTGGATTCTCTGCGACATCCGTATCCACGCCCTCGTCGGGGGATACGCGCAGGGCATCGCGTTTCTCTGGTCAGAGGACGGCGATCTTCTGGCCACGGCGAGCCAGTCGATCGCGGTGCGTCTCTGGCCTGAAGACGCAGTTCTGCCTGGGTAACCGATCGAAATGAGGGGTGACGGGATTCCGCGGCAGCGCAACGGCGACAATTGGCGCATGGCCCGTGCCGGCGCCGCCACCCGAAAATCAGCTCGATCCGTCCCATTCGTCCTCTGCCTGCTCCTGGCGGCACTGACGGTGGGCGCTGCCGTGGTGGCGTCGGGATCGTCTTCCTCGACACCGACAGCAACCGTGAGCGCCGCCGCGACGACGTCGACCTCGACATCGACGTCGGCTGCGACAAAGGTCAGCGCCGTCGCTCCGGCGACGAGCACATCAACGACGAGGGCACCGCGGACGACGACATCGTCGCCGAGTCGCACGAGCCCGACGGTGACTCCTCCCTCGACCACCTCGACGACGGTTGCACAGAGCACCACGCCGCTGCCGGCCCCCGGCCCCGGATTCGTGGCTGGTCACGTCACGGCGGTCGGCGACTCGGTCATGCTCGATTACCAGGATCCGCTGCAGACCGACCTTCCCGGCGTCACCGTCGACGCCGCGGTGAGCAGGCAGTGGTCGGACGGCGAGGCACTCCTGCAGCAACTGAAGGCCTCCGGCCAGCTCGGATCCGAGGTCATCGTCGCTCTGAGCACCAACGGCCCCATCAGCGATACCGACTTCGACGCCATGATGGCAATCCTCACCGGCGCCAGCCGGGTCGTCTTTGTGAACATCCATGTCGACCGCCCGTGGCAGGATCCGAACAATGCGGTGATCGCCGCCGGCGCCACCCGCTATCCCAACGTGTATGTGGCCGACTGGGCCACGCTCGCGGCCCAGAATCCAGGGTGGTTCGGTGCTGACGGAACCCACCTCGCCATCGACGGACCGGGTGCCGATGCACTCGCGAATCTTGTGACGTCCACCCTGAACAACGGGTAGGGACCGGGACCAGCGGGGCGCCGGACCGATCTTGGGCGCGCTGGGGCAATGGGTATAGTCGGGAATTTCCCAACTCGGGGCTATAGCTCAGTCGGTTAGAGCGCAGCACTGATAATGCTGAGGTCGCTGGTTCGATTCCAGCTAGCCCCACCGCCGATCCCCGCCGCCGATAACAGGGCCGTCTCCGACCTCATCGAGTGGCCAAGATCGCCATCAGCATTCAGCGGGCCCGTCGTTCAGATGCTTCGGGGAGCTCGACCAAGTGGCCGTGACCACGACGGAGTGACGTGGCCTGAGCCAAGTGGCCGCTCGCCAAGCGCGAGGGCGAGGGCGAGAGCGAGGGCGAGGGCGAGGGCGAGACAATGGTTCTCAACCCGGCGACCTCGGCGAACCCCGATTGCTCCACGACCAGTGCAAGAGCCTTCGTTGGTACCCAAACCGGCAGGAAATGACGTAAGAAATAGCCGCCCAGGCTTGCCCTGCCTCGAGCTGTTATTTTTACGCCATGCTTGGGAACGCAGGTTGCAGAATCAGTGTCGGTGTGGTGGCGATCCTGGCTGTCATCGGTAGCGCCGCCGTTGGGATCTCGGTGGCAGCGACAACCGCCGCGGCCAGTCCCGTCAATCTCATCCAGAACGGGAGCTTCGAAAGCGTCGCCACGCCGACGACCACTTTCGAGACCGTGCCGGCCGGTAACTCCACGACGATCAGCGACTGGACGGTGTTCACCCCGGCCATCTACGGCGAGAGTCCCGGCAGCGTCGACCTGACGTCGAACGACTACTGGAATGCAGAGGACGGCAACTACTCCATCGACCTCGCCGGCTCGACCCGCGCTCCCGGTGGGGTCTACCAGAACGTGTCGACCACGCCTGGCGTCGAGTACTCGCTGTCCTTCTGGTCAGCAGTCAATGGCGACGAGAAGCCCGGCATGAAGCACACCATGGCCGTCAGCGTGAACGGTTCGGCACTGGACAAGGTCAAAGCAGTCGGCGTCGGCCGGCCGCTCCACTGGGTGCAGAACACTGCGACGTTCTTCGCAACGTCGAGCACCAGCCAAATTGCGTTCGGCGACGCCACTCCGACGGACAAGCACCAAGGTCCCACGCTCGACAACGTGTCGCTCAGCGCCGTGCCCGACGTCATTTCGGCCAGCCCGGCGACCATCCCCACGCAGACCACGGGAGTCTCCTTCACCGCTCCGGTGGCGACATTCACGGACAGCTACTCGGGTGCTCCCCCAGCCGATTTCTCCGCGACCATCTTGTGGGGCGACGGCACGAGCAGCAGCGGGACCATCAGCCAATCGGGAACGACGTACACGGTCACGGGAACGCAGACCTACGCCTCCAACGGCGACTACACGGCGGTTGTGAACATCTCCTCCATTGCCGGATCGACAGCGACAGTGTCCGACTCGGTCGACGTGGTCGACGCAATCACTCCCTGCACCGGAGATGGCTGCTCAGGCACCGTCAATGGCTCCTCCGAGACAGTGCAGATCAACTCGACATCGACGTCGGGCACCATCCTCACCTCCGTCGACCCCGACGACGCGCCCGACTGCGGTTCAAACGACCAATTCCGGCACGCGCCTGAAGTGACCACGTTCGACGACTTCGGACTGGACGCCAACATCGTCTTCACGGTGAGTTTCGAGAATGCCAGCGCTGCTGGCTTGTGGTACGTCCCGTTCGAGGTCTGCTATCAGTCACAGACTCCCTTCACGGACTACTTCGGCAACACCAACGTCACGACCGGTCTCCTGCCGCAATGCGGGAACCCCGTCGTGGCCCCATGCGTGCAGTCCATCACGGAGTCACCCGACCCTCAGGGCAATCCCACCGACGCCGGTACTGTCGTCGAGACGATCGTGGTGCCACCGGGCGACCCGCCCAAATTCCACTAGGAGACCGCCGGCGAACGTGGCTTGACGACGCTTTCCCGACGCCGCGCAGCGGGTCGTCGTCGGCACCCCCGGCTTAGGAAGCGACGGGAGTTCGGCCGACGGCTGACCCTTCTTACCGACGCCAGCGCCCTCGGTCCACTGCGATGGTGCGCCGGGGCTGGGTCGCCGACACCGTTCTCTGCAGGGTCAGACAGCCTCGTGCGTGTCCACCAGCAGCACTGAACAGGGCGCACCGTGCGCCACCGAGTTGGGAACGCTGCCGAGCACACGTCGGGTCCCGGCCATCCCCTTGTTTCCGACCACGATGAGATCGGCCTGTTCCTGTTCGGCGACTCGGATGACCGCCTCGGCCGGCTGACCCAACGCGGGGTGGATCACCGACTCCAGTTCACGCTCCTTCGCGATGAGCGACAGCTCGTGGAGCAGCGCATCAGCCGGGTTGAGGGTCGCAGAGTGACGGAACTCCGCGGGCAGGTCTTGGACGCGGACAGACTTCCGCTGATAGGCCGTCACGATGTGAAGAGTGCCACCTGTGAGTTTGGCGATGTCCGCCGCCACGACGACGGCCTGTCGCGCTGTGGACGAGTCATCTGCCCCGACCACGACGGTATTGAACATGACGACCTCCAGCTCGTGAAACGTCAGAACTGCTCGGGCGAGTACTCGGCGATCCGAACTCGGATTCGCCGCTCGGAGGACGCTCCAGACGGTTCGTACGAACTTCGCTGACTGAGAACCTCCCGGTGGCGTGAGGATAACCAGCCGGACCGATCTGGTCAACGGCCATGTGGCCAGGTCCGGGCGCCAGACGAAGGAAGGGAGTTCGCCCTACGCCTCGGACGAGTCGGCTGCTTCTACCAGACCGGCGGGAGCCGCAGACAGGAGATCCTGGGTCCATTCGACCTTGAGCCTTCCGAATATCTGTGCCGCCGAGCGAGCCAGGAGTTCCTGCTCGTGCGGGTCGGTCTCCACGGCGGCCAGAACCCGCATCGTCTTGGCCGCCTCGTACTCCACGTCGCGCATCTCGGCAGCCCGCAGGCTCTCCCGGAGCGACTGGCGAGCACCGTCGCTGTCGCCGGCGACGGCGAGGGCGGCACCACGCACTCGAAGAAGAGCGGGAATCTGATAGGCCATACCGCCAAGGGCGTGGGCCTGAGAGATCGTCTCGTCGGCAAGCGACAGGGCGCCGGCGGTGTCTCCGCTGAGCAGCAGACATTCGGCAAGGCCGGACTGGACCTCCAACACCTCGCCTCGACTGCCGATGTCCGACAGCTCTTGGATCGCCTCCTCGAAGAGGCGCCGGGCGTCGCCGTAGCGCTGCTGGCCGATGGCCACTCGGGCCAGCATGCCCTTGGCGTATCCTGTTCCCGACCGATAGCCAGCGGCGCGCCAGGTTCGGAGCGCCGAAGTCAGGGCCCGTTCCGCCTCGTCCAGATGGCCTTGGTCGCGTGCGATTTCGCCCAGGTTGAACACGTAGAACGCATCCATGACGGCGTTGCCGGTCCGGCGGACGGTGACCTGGGCACGGAGGTACAGGTCCTTTGCCTGCTCCCAATCACCTTTGTAGTAGGCGAACCCACCAAGCATGTTGAGAACCCCGGCCTGCCCTGGCAGGTCGTCGAGCTGCTCAAAGAGACTCAGCGCCCGCTCCAGGTTGTCGGGGCGATCGAGCTCGCCGAGGTCCATGGCTGCCCAGTCCATGACCCGAAGTGCATCGGCCAGGACCGCCTTGTCGCCGACCGACTCGGCCACCTCGGAGGCAAGAGTGCACCACCGGACGGCCCGACGGTGGTGACCCTGCTCCTGACAGAACCGCCCGTACCAGGCCAGCAGCTCCGCCCGCTGCCTTTCGGCATCCAGACCGTTGGCCTGCTCGAGCACCCGGAGTCCCCGACTGATCCACCGGAGCGCGTTGCCGTAACGGTCCAGCCAGCCCTGTACCCGGGCCAGCTTCAGCATCAGACGCGCCTGGGACACCGGGTCGTCCCCGATCAGGCGGCGAGCCGATCGGTAGGCCCCGGCTGCCGCTGTGTACTCGCCGGATCGGTTCCGCGCATCCCCCATCGCCTCGTGGAGCGCGCCAACCTGGCCGGAGGTCAGGTTCGGGAGTCGTCTGGCCGCGGTAATCGCCCGTTCAAAGAATTCAGCCGCTTCGTAGTTGGCGTAGACAGCGACCGCACGGTCGGCCGCACGAAGCGAAAATTCCCAGGCCTCGCTGAAACGTTGCGAGTGCAGGAAGTGGAACGAAAGGAGTTCGGACTGCTCTTCGCGGCCGTCGTTCGATCGTCGGCGGATGGTGTCGGCCGCCCGCGAGTGCAGCTCGCGGCGGAGCCGGAACGTCAGGCCGCCGTACGCGCTGTCGCGCAGCAGGCTGTCGCGAAATGACAGCATCCCCGTGCTGTCCCGGGTGACGAACTCCTCCATCTGGTGCCATATGGAGTCTTCGGGTGGCGGGAGGTCGTCGATCACGTCGGCCAGGAGGCCGACAGAGAACGACTGCCCGAGGACCGACATCCGACGGAGCAGACGCCGGACGTCGACCGGGAGTCGGTCGATACGGGCGGCGGCCACCTCCTCGATCGACTCCGGCAGGTTCTCGACGGCATTCCCGCTCCGGGCTGCCGAGATCAACTCCCGCAGAAAGAGCGGGCTTCCCCCCGATCGGGCGACGAGCAGGGATAGCTCGCGCTCGGAGAGGGGGGCGTCTTCAGTGGCGGCGCGGGCCAGCTCTAGCGCTGCCTCCTCGGACAACGGTCCAAGCTCGATCCGGGTGCTGCTCCCCTCGGGGGCAACGAAGCCGGAGGAGAGGTCCGATCTCGTCATGCACCAGAGCCAGGAAGTGGCGCCCACAGCCGCCGCCAGGTGGCCGAAGAGGTCGGCCGAGGCCTCGTCCATGTTGTGGGCGTCCTCGATGATGAACAGCCCGGCGTCGGGAAGGAGCCTTGCCAGAAGCTCGATGACGACGCTGGCCAGTCGCGGCCGGCGGAACTCCTCTTCTAGGTCACGGGACTCGGGAGTGTCGGGAACGATGACCCCAATGGCCAAGGCGATCAGAGGTGCCCAAGGTACGAGCTCCGGGGCACGGTCTTTCAGTTCCGCTATGAATCGGACCGCCACCGCCTTGTCCCCGCCTTCGGAGGGGAGGTCGAGGAGGGAGCGTAGGAGCCGTCGGACCTCGTGATACGGCGTCGACGAGTCGTACCGTTCACAGACCGCAGTCAGCTGCATCCGGTCCGAGGCGATCTGGCGCAGCGCCGAAACCAGCCGCGACTTGCCCGAACCGGTCTCGCCGACGATCTCCACGACTGCACCGTGCCCGCCAGCAGCAGCAGCGGCCAGCTCCGCCAGCCGTCGCATCTCGGTCTCTCGACCGAGCAGAGGCAGCTCGACGGTCGTTCCCACGGTCCGAGTTCCAACGTGCGCCCCTACGGCCTGGGCCTGCACCGGAAGGGACTTTCCTTTGACGAAAAAGGGCTCGAAATCGACCGTCTCGAACCGAGTCCGAGACCGGGCCAGCAAATCTGGAGTGGTCACAATCTGGCCCGCCTCAGCCTTGGCCATCAGCCGAGCCGCCAGGTTGACCGCATCGCCCATCACGGTGAACGTCCGCCGGTAGGGCGGGCCTACCTCACCTGCAAAGACCGAGCCCCGATTCACCCCAATGCGGATCGGCAACGGGACGCCGGCGTCCATGATCTCGCGCACGGCGAGGAGCATCCTGTGTTCGTCGTCTCCCGTCGTTGCCGGCGCCCCCGCCACGAGGATGATCTTGCCTCCGTCGCGGTCCACGTCAGTGGCCAGGAACGTGACCTCTTGGCGCTCGACTGCGTGCTGCGTGACAGTGACGAGAGTTTCAAGGCGCCCGGCCGTCACCTCTGGGCCCTCGTGGCTGATCATCTCGTCCGTCCCGTCGAAGTGGACAAAGGCCACAGTGACCCGACGGTGCTCGGACTCTTGATGGGCGGTGACCAGCGCATCTCTCAGACCCACGGGGACACCACGAACCAAGTCGACGTCGTCGGCCACAGACTCGAATGGAAGAAACGAGTCATCCGGGACAGACGGAGCGCGTCGGAGGAGGATGCCAGGACCTTTCGCCGCGCCGACCGCACTCGTCCCGAGCGCGCCTGCGGTCGTCGGACTCAGCACGATCTCACCGGCGCCAGCGGTTCCCTCCATGGTCACAACGGTGCTGGCCTCAGGACCGGCAACGATGAACTCACGGTGCGAGTCGCCCACGAGGAAGAAATGGAATCGACCGCTGTGGACCCCCACCGACATCCGCAAGGCAACCCGCTGGCCTAACACGGTCATGCGCCCGACCTCTCGGAGTGCACGCCGCATCTCAATGGCGGCGCGGCACGCGCGCGCCTCATGGGCTTCACCGGAGAAAAAGAGCAGCAACGCGTCGCCACCGAACTTGAGCAAACGGCCCCCGTAGTGGCCCGACAGGGCGAGTAGTGAAACGAAACAGGTGTCGATGGCCGCGGTCAGCTCCTCTGCACCCACTTTTCCGTGACGAGCCAAACTTTCGGACAGCTTGGTGAACCCAGAGATATCGACGAAGGCAACCGTGCCAATCTGCTCCCGGTAACGCTCATCGGCCGCATTGGTCAGCCAGTCTGTGACCAACCGGGGGAAGTAGGGCGCGAGCGGATGTCGGGCCTCGGAGCCGCCGGACGCCGCGGTATTCCAGGTTGGCCACCCCATGGACTCATTCCTTCGAGCAGCACCGTCGAATGGGTGCATGGGCAACTCTACGGCAGACCCCTGGGCCTTACACTCCGCTGGTCCGCGCTCTCACTGTCACTCGGTCAACTCTCGAACGTCCCGATTCCCGCCTGCCCGTCGGAAGGCGCCCGTTGCGAGGCATTCATGCCGGTCGACAGCCGCCCATCGCCGTCCAGAAACTCAACGGTGACGACCTTGGAGGAACGGTCGGGGTAGGGGTCCGGATAGTCGACCACCCGAACCCGGCCCGCCGGTCGGTACCGGCCGGAGTCGATGACCAGCCGCGGGACGTAGGGATCCAGGTCCATGCATCGGAACAGGCGCGTGGTCGGTTCCCAGATCGAGACCCGTTCGTGCCATCGCAGCAGGTCGAGCTTGCGCAGCAGGATCATCAAGGTCGTCAGGGTGCCGGCCAGCACGCCGGCGGCCAGGGCGCCGAGCGGTGTCCCGCCCGGGATGACGGCGATCAGCCCGACCAGTAGGAGCAACAGAAGGATCAAGCCTGACCACTCGAGAGGCGAGAGCGACTGCCCGGTGATGGCTTCGATGCTCGCCCGGTTGGATCCGGCATCGATGCAGAGGCGCAGGACCTCGCGGTACGCCCCGATCTGCTGCTGGGTTTGCGGCTCGAGGGCGTAGATGGCCGCAGACAACGCCAGGAACGCTGGGGTCGAGTAGTGGTGGTCCACCAGCCGGTAGTCGATCTCGGAGGTCAACTGCTCGTCGATGAGGCCACGGATACGCACCCGCTCCTCCTCGGGGAAGACGGTCACGATCTGATAGATGGACAAGAGGGCAGCGTCGTTCTTGCTGATCGTGTCCTGAAGGAGCAGCAACCGCTCACGGGCGCGTGCGATCGTGAATGCCAAGAGGACACCGAACAAGAACGTCGCCATGCTGGCCAGGGCGACCTCTACCTCCAACTCGCCGCGGCGGGTGCCCAGAGCGACGGAGATGCCGCCGACAATGATCCCGACCGCCAGCGAGGGCACGAGAGTGCTCTCACCATTGAGCAGGGATTGAGCGGTGGACCGGACCGCGGTCATCGGCTCAACGTACTCCATTGCAGCGCGTCCCGATCTGTGCGGAGACAGCGAGCGTCGGAGCGTCGCACGCCCTGCAGACTCGTACCGAATCGAGGCCCGTCTCGCGCTCCGGCCACGCTGGCGGCGGTTTGTGTTAGCGGTTCAAAGGGTTCGGCGAAACGAGGTACTGCCGGCCTGTCACGTCGTAGGCGAGCGAGTGAGCGAAGAAAAATCCGATGCTCGTGTTGAACTCGGTGTAGTCGGTCGACAACGGCTCCACCTTGAGGAGATTCGGAACCGAGACATTGGATCCTGTCCTGAAGCTCCAGACTGGCGCGCCAGACGGCGACGTGATGCTGACCTTCTGCCCCGGATTGAAGGTGTCCCCGTCGTGAAAGCCGCGGAAGTTCGTGTTGACCGCCGGACTCGGATCACCCAGGTCCATGTCAGTCAGTCCGCAGCTGCTCGGGATGTGGCCGATCTGCCAGCACATCGTGGTGTCCTTCTGAAAGGCGGGTCGGCCATTGGGATAGGTCGAGGGTGCAGCCGGGTACATGGGCAGAGTCAGCGCGTGTTTGTTGTCCCGAACGGGGCCGATGGTCAAAGATCCGGTCGCGTTCTGGCCCTTGGCCACGTTCACCGTGACACCCTGCCAATACGGGCTCGGCAGCTGCAGCAGGGGTGAGTACACCGCTGTGGGAGAGGCGTCGTCCGTCATGGCGATGCCCAAGATTCCCCGAATCGGTCCAATGGCCCACGTTTTGCCGGCCGAGGAGCTGAGCGACACGACGGAGAATGCCGTGCTCGAGGTGCTCTTGAGGCCACCGATTGAGACCGTTCCAGTGTCGATCTGTCCGTTCACCGCGCCACTGATATAGCCGGAGGAGTAGGGCTGGCCGGTTGTACGGGCTGCCTTCCCCACAGCGGTCGAATCGATCACGAGGCCCGAAGAGCCAGTGTCGAGCTGCACAGGCACCATCGGCCCGCCGGCCACGCTGACGTCCACAGTGGCCAGCCAACTCCCGTCGCTGGCCTGCTTCGTGACGATCGGCACTGATACGTCGTCGGCGCTTGTTCGAGCCCCGGCCGGGTGGGCGACGAACAGGGTCCCGGCACTGGCGGTGAGGAGAGCGCAGACCGCCAGGGCGCACCGTCGACCGCGCGCGACAAGTGCAGCCTCAGGATTGAGACGCTCCGCCTTCGTGTAATTCACGCGTTGTGGTATCGGGCACGCTGCGATCATGCTTGAGGCCCACCAGGACCGAAGGAACTGTGGAACCCAGGGTCTGGCGGATGTCGATCTGATGCCGGCCCGGTGGCTCGAGGAAACATCCCGAGGCATGGTTCGGCAATCAGGCGCCGGTCGGCGACAGGCGGTAGAGCTTGACGGCGTTCTCACCCATGATCTTTCGCTGGGTCTCGGGGCGAAGTGAGGCCACCTTTTCGCTGACCATCTCGACCGGGTTCGGATGGAGACAGGTGGGATGGGGGAAATCCGTCTCGAACATCACGTTGCCTTCGCCCACGGCATCAACGAGGTGTTGGAAGTCACCTGCTCGACGTGTGGCACCTTGTCCTCGAAGCCCTTCGGAGCACGTGCCGTGAACAGGTCGCATCGCTCCGTCATGTGTGAATCGGCGTCCACGACCCGGAGGCCTGCAGCCAGCTTGGGCATCCTGACCCCTCCTTCGTCCAACGGCCTCTCGGGTTGCGCTGTCATCTGCGCCTGCATGCGGGAAGCCTAACGGCGGCTCGTCCGTTGATTCCGTCGGCGGCGCGATCAGCCCGGAGGGTTGACGAACCAGACGTTCTCCTCGACGAGTCGCTCGCTCTTCCACCCATCGTCGGTCCGCACCAGTTCATGGTGGTAGTAGCCGCCGCAGAAGCTCATCTCCGCCATTCCCGGCAGCTGCAAGGGGTTGAAGAACATCGCCCGGACTTTGGCTCTGTCCCCGTCCAGATCCACTTCGATGTTGCTGATCAAGTGCTGGGTCATGGGGACGACCGCCAACCCCCGCTCGAGCCAGGCAGCGAGCTCATGTGGTGGTCCCACCGGAGCACCAGCCGAGCTGTAGTCAACGAGGGCGTCGCTCGTGAAAACGCTCTTCCAGAGTTCCCAGTCCTTCGTGTCCACACCCCTGGCGTAGCGGGCCAGAAGCTCGTGGATCTCCAGCTTGTCCTGTACGGCCTGCGCGTCCATCGGCAGCCTTCCTCTCGTCGGTCCCGACACACTCACGCTAGAGCCAGCCTCGATCTGCCTCCTCAAGCCGGCCATCGATAAGGTGCACGCCACCGGCGCCACGGAGGGCGCCACACAGGGGAGGGCCGATGCGATTCATCCTGCAATACCCGGAGGCGACAGGCAGCGAGATCGACCTGCTCGACGCGGGTGCGATCCCCGAGGTGGCAGCCGCCGCCGAGGCTGCAGGCTGGGACGGTATTGCCCTGACCGAGCACCCGGCGCCCAGTGCATCGTGGCTCGAGACGGGTGGACACCAGAGCCTCGATCCCTTCGTGGCGCTGGCCGCAGCTGCCGGCGTGACCACGAACCTGGCTCTGGTGACGAACCTCAGCGTCATCCCGTACCGCAACCCCCTCCTGCTGGCCAAGAGCGCGGCGACGCTGAACCGGATGTCCGACGGACGCTTCTACATGGGTGCCGGCGCGGGTTACCTCAAGTCGGAGTACTTCGCCCTCGGCGTCGACTTCTCCGAACGCAACGCGCTCTTCAACGAGGCCCTCGAGGTCATGCAACTGCACTGGAGCGGCCAACCCTTCAATTTCGAGGGCCTGCACTTCTCTGCCCGCAACATCCAGGCTCGGCCGGTTCCTCGCAACGGCGGCGTGCCGATCTGGATGGGGGGCAACTCGGACGCCGCGCTCAAGCGGGCGGCCCGCTTCGCCGCCGGCTGGATGCCCATGACGGCACCCGCCTCGGTGGCCAAGACCGCCCGGACTCCTCCCGTCACGTCACAGGAGGAGCTGAACGAACGGCTCTCGAAACTCAAGGACTACGCGGGTGACCGCTTCGACGAGATGCAACTAATCCTCGGCTTTGGCGGGCACAGCCTGTCCAATTTCGAGCGCCACGCCGAGCAGATCCGGCACCGCCTCGGCGAGATGAACGAAATGGGCGTTGACTGGACGATCATCGGCGCTCCCTGGAGCGTCGCCCCTGGTCCCGTGGAGTGGCTCGCGGCCTTCGGCGAGACCTTCCTGAAGGGCTGAATCGGACACACGCTCCGTCAACACATGGAAAACACTCGGTCGCCGGGACACTTCCGCGCAAGGAACCAGGGCTGCGGGCCCGATACGTCTTGCGAAGGGAGAGACGGTCGATGGCGGAGTCGAGACGGACTTCCAGGTTGCGGTACCTGGGGCCCACAGGCGGGATCCTTGTCGTGCTGGCCGTCCTGCTGGCACTGCTCACCAGCCCTGCCCCGGTGCGAAGCGGGCCCCAGACCTCCATCAAGAGCCAAGACGTGGGCGCCCGAACAGCGGCGTCCGCCCTCACTCCGACCAAGGCTGGGCCCAGCCATGCTCCCGGGACGACGCCCCCCCATGGCTCGGCGACCGGCGCGTCTGCGACCTCGCTGACCCGCTCCGCTCATGGCGAGCCCACGCCGTTGAGTACGACGACGACGAGCTCGGCGGGCCGGCCCGGCGCCAAGAGCATCGACACCGGAATCGGCGCTGGCGCCGGCACCGGATTGGGCGCTGGGACGAGCACGACGACAACCTCCACAGGGTCTGACCCGGCCGCCCAGTGCTCGGGCTCCACGCCACCGGTTGCCGCACCCTCGGGAAGCTGGCAGTGCACCTTCGACGACGAGTTCAACGGCGATGCGCTCGACACGTCGAAATGGCAGCCGCAGCTCAGCAGTACGAGCGGCTACACGACCGGTGCGGCGCCCGATCTGGTCTGCTACGTCGACAACCCCGACACCATCTCCGAGTCGGGAGGGACGCTCAACCTCTCGGTCGTGCAGACGCCAACCCCACAGGCGTGCGGACAGGGACAGACCCAATTCGAAGGCGGGATGGTCAGTTCGTACCAGATCTTCACTCAGCGCTACGGCTTCTTCGAGGCCCGGGCCAAGCTGCCGGCTTCGACGTTGCTAGGACTGCAGGAGACGTTGTGGCTCTATCCCGAGAACCAGACCCTGTTCGGCCCCTTTCCGGACAGCGGGGAGATCGACTACGGCGAGTTCTACTCGGAGTTCCCGACCACCGACGTGCCGGTGGTGCACTTCCCGGGTTCACAGGACGATCCCAACGCGACCAATGACTACTGCTCCATCGCGGGCGCCGAGACCGCTGGACAGTTCAACACCTACGCGCTCCTCTGGACCCCGACCACGATCACGGCTTACTTCAACGGCATGCCGTGCATCACCGACACCTATGCGCCCTACGTGCAGAGCCCGGACGCAGCCCCTGGTCCTTTCAACCAGCCATTCTTCATGGCCTTCACTTCGGCGCTCGGCTACGGGTCCGACTCGCCGGTAGGTCAGGACATGTCCCAAGAGCTGCCCGCGACGACGTCGATCGATTGGATGCGGGTCTGGCAGTACGGCTGACGTCTGCACCGGGACCTAGCCTTGTCTGCGGTGCAATTCAGCAAAGAGCTGCACGACGACATCGCGTCGGGCGACATCACGGTCAGCTTTCGCCTGTGGCGCCGCCGCCAGGTCAGGGTGGGCGGGCGCTACCGGGTGGGCCGGACCGAGATTCAGGTCGACAGCATGGAGTTGATCCCATTCTCGTCCATCAGTGCGGCCGACGTCCGACGGGCCGGCGAACCAGACCGTGAGACGCTGCGCCAACGGGCCGCCCACGCCGGTCCCATCCATGACGACGCACTCGTCTACCGAATTGGCTTTCACGTGATGACGTGAAAGAGCAGCCTTCCAGGCAGGGGACGCTCACCTGTGCGGGCCGCATGCTTGCCCCGGTATCGTCTGGTCCCGTCCCGGAGATGCTGGCCATGGAGCTGCCTCCGACACCCCAACGAGGAGGTCCGACATGCAGCAACGCCCTATCGGCAACCGGACAGTGAGCGCGATCGGCTTGGGTGAGATGCCGCTCTCGATCGAAGGTCGCCCCGATCGCGCCCAGGCGATCGCCACCGTTCACGCCTCGCTCGACGCCGGCGTCACCATCATCGACACGGCCGACGCCTACTCACTCAGCGTGAACGAGCACGGCCACGGCGAAGAATTGATCGCCGAGGCGCTCGCCTCCTATGGCGGCGCGACCGACGAGGTCCTCGTGGCGACCAAGGGTGGGCATCGCCGGCCCGGAGACGGCAGCTGGACGGTGCACGGCGATCCGGCCTACGTGAAGGAGGCCTGCGAAGCCTCGCTCAAACGCCTCGGGGTCGACGCCATCGGGCTCTACCAGTACCACCGCCCAGACCCCAAGGTCCCGTGGGCCGAGTCCGTGGGCGCGCTGGCCGACCTTCTCGACGAGGGCAAGATCCTCATGGCCGGCGTGTCCAACGCCACGGTTGAACAGATCGATGAGGCTCAACGCGTGCTGGGTGGTCGCCTGGCCAGCGTGCAGAACCAGTTCTCACCTCGTTTTCGCTCGTCCGAGGGCGAACTCGAGCACTGCGAAAAGCTGGGCATCGCCTTCATCCCCTGGAGCCCACTCGGGGGCATCGGCCAGACCGACCGCATTGAGCAGAACCACGCCGGCTTTGCCGAGGTGGCCGCCGAGGTGGGTGCCAGCCCCCAGCAGGTGACACTGGCCTGGATGCTGGCCAAGGGTCCTCGGGTCATCCCGATCCCCGGTAGCAGTCGTCCCGCCACAGCCGAGGCATCAGCCGCGGCAGCCGAACTGTCCCTGAGCGCCGAACAAGTGGCCCGACTCGACGCGTCCTGACGCCGGTTGCGGAACAGAAGACCAGAGCTGCGTGTTACACGGGTGTCGTCTGGTGGCCGGCGTGTGCCGCACGGACGAGGCACCCACAGTGCCTGGAGTTCGCAACAGGAAGTGAGGCTGCCATGCCTGCAGTAACCGTTCCCGACAATCTGGTGCTGCCCCGGGTCCAGGCGCCGGCTGGCGCCGTCGTGCGGCCGGTGAAGAGCGTCACCGATGCTCCGGCGGGGTTCGAGGGTGAGGGATTCCCCGTGCGCCGAGCCTTCGCGGGTGTCTCCATGGCCGACCTGGACCCCTTCATCCACATGGATCAGATGGGCGAGGTCGAGTACGCCCCGGGCGAGCCCAAGGGGACCCCCTGGCACCCCCACCGGGGTTTCGAGACCGTCACCTACATGATCGACGGCACCTTCCAACATCAGGACTCCATCGGTGGTGGCGGCCTGATCACCAACGGTTCCACCCAGTGGATGACCGCAGGATCAGGCATTCTGCACATCGAGCGCCCAACGGAGCAGCTCATTGCCAGCGGCGGCCTGTTCCACGGAATTCAGCTCTGGGTCAACCTGCCGTCCTCGGACAAGATGATCGATCCCCGATACCAGGACCTTGACGCGGGCAATGTCGTCCTGCTGACCTCACCCGACGGGGGCGCGCTCGCCCGCGTCATCGCGGGCGACGTCGGTGGCCACCGGGGCCCCGGCAGCACCCACACCCCGATCTCGCTGGTACACGCGACCGTGCAACCCGGTGCCGAACTGGTCCTGCCCTGGCCCTCGGAGTTCAACGGCCTCGTCTACGCGCTCTCCGGCAGCGGCACGATCGGCCCCGACGGCCGTCCGTTCGGTACCGGCCAGCTCGCCGTGCACGGTCCAGGTGACGCGTTGGTCCTGCGGGCCAACCCCGCCCAAGAATCCCGCCATGGCGCGCTGGACGTCCTCGTCCTCGGCGGCAAGCCGATCGGTGAGCCCGTGGTGGCCCACGGGCCTTTCGTCATGAACACAAGAGCCGAGATCATCGAGGCCTTCGAGGACTTCGAGGCCGGCAAGCTCGGGACGGTACCGGCCGATCACATCGGCAACGCCTAGCCTGCAAAACCCATGAAGCGGCTTCCCGGCACCGAGGTCACCCAGGGCGCCACCTGGAGTGCAGCGGACATCGGGGACCTGACCGGGCTCACCGCCCTGGTGACGGGGGCCAACAGTGGCATCGGCTACGAGACGGTGCGGGCGCTCTCCGACCACGGTGCGCACGTGGTCATGGGCTGCCGGAACGAGGAGAAGGCGCGCAAGGCCCGGGACAGGCTGGAAAGCGAGCTCACACGGTCGTCACTCGAGCTGCTCACACTCGACCTGGCCGACCGCGATTCGGTCCGGCGGGGCGCCGAGACCTTCTTGTCCCGGCACGCCCGCCTCGACCTCCTGATCAACAACGCGGGCGTCATGGGCACGCCGTACCGCCAGACCACCGACGGGTTCGAGCTGCAGATGGCCACGAACCACCTCGGTCACTTCGCGCTCACCGGCCTCCTGCTCAATCGCATCGTGACGACCGAACGGTCACGTGTGGTGACGATCAGCTCCCACATGCACCACCTGGGTCGCCTCCACCTCGACGACGTCGCCCATTCGAAGCCGCGCAACTCGTGGGTGACCTACGGCACCTCGAAGCTGGCCAATCTGTTGTTCACCCGCGAGCTGAGCCGTCGCTTGGCCGGCGAGGGCCTGGCCACGATGGCCCTAGCCGCGCACCCCGGCTGGACGCAAAGCAACCTGGCCGGCAACGGCACCGCATTCAGCGACAGCCGGGTGCGCCGCACCCTCGGGCGTACCGCGGGATCCACCCTGGGACAGACGACGGTGAACGGGGCCCTGCCCGTGCTCTGTGCGGCCACATCGCCAGCGGTCCACTCCGGAGACTACGTGGGACCCTCGCGGCTCTTCGGCCTGGTCGGATCGCCCCGGCTGACCCGGCCGTCGCGCCGGGGACGCGACGGTGCCAGCGCCGCCGAGTTGTGGAGATGCTCGGAGGAGCTGACCGGCGTGTCCTATCCGCTCGGCGCGTTCGTCTGAGCGCAGCAACGACAGGCCGCTCCCTCCGAGCGCCCTGAGATCGCAGTGAGCTGGCGGCGGAGAAAGTCGGCGTGCGCCGGCACCCGGTCGGGTCGGAGCACGCGGCCTGCGACCACGATCTTCACGGACGCTGCGCCGCCCAGACGCAGGGCGGCGGCTGCGCTCTGGGCCCGGGCGCCACTGACGTAGGTGTCGTCGAGCAGCAGCAGGTGCCGCCCCTGCACGGCGGCGCGCCGGGCGGCCGGGACGACGAATCCGTCGCGCTGGGGCCGCATGTGCCCGAGCGTCCCCGGGCCGCGGCAGAGCAGGTCGTCCCGCAAAGGCGCGCACAGCCTCGACTGCACGACGTCTCCCAACCCGGCCGCAGCGGCCAGCGGTGGCCCGGACGGCCGGGCCGACGAGGGGACGGCCAGGACCTGGTCCACCGAGCCGTCGTCGCCCAGACAGGCGGCATGGGTCGCAAAGAACGCATCGAAGAGCTCGCACACCATGGGGCTGAAGCGTGCCCTCGCCTCGGGAACCGGCGATTCCTTGTAGCCCATGAGCACCGTGTAGAGCGGGCCCGGGAGCGGACAGAGGCGGGCCACGGAGACGGGGACCAGGGGCAGGGCGAGGCGGCGTCCGACCAGGCGGCAGGCGAAGCAGACGGCGGAGGCTTCCGTCGGGCCGCAACAGATCAGACACACCCCGGGTCCCGGTGGCGGGACCCGGTAGGGGTCAGGTGGTGGGTGTGGACTCGGGCCGATGCAGGAGAAAGGTCCCCGTGGCCCGGCTGACGAGCGCTCGGTCGACGTCCCGGATCGACGCTTCGCCGTAGGCCACCTGTTTGGCCATGCGCACGACCTCGCCTCGCAACGCGAAGGTCTCGCCCAGGCGCGCGGGGCGCATGCATTCGGTCTTCATCTCGAGTGTGCCCCGGGTCCGGGCCTTGCGGGGCAGCGCGGCGTTGATGGCGAAGTTCATCGCAGCATCCAGGAGCAATGAATGGATGCCGGCCTGCGTGATGCCGTGTGGGTTGCAGGCCAGCTCGGTCGGGGTGAAGGTGCCGCCGGCCCACCCCAGGTCCTCCCCGTCGACGCCATAGGTGGTGAAGGCGCCGCCGACCAGCCCGATGATTGGCATGCCGCCGTCACCCAGCCAACGGTCCATGTCCTTCTGGGCGTCCTTCTGGGTGTCCTTCGGGGTGACCCGGTCCGTCTCAGCCATCGCCGGCAGACCCTAATGGGGCTGGACCGGCTGTCCGGGAGCACGCCCTGCCCCAGGTGGCCGGCTTCGAGGGCCCAGGTAGACTGGCTTCCTGTTCTGGACCGGCAGGGCGCGGCCCGCCGGAATTGGTAAGGAGACACCCATGACCACCGCAGTGATCGTCGATGCCGTGCGGACAGCCGGTGGGAAGCGCAACGGGAAGCTGCGGGGCTGGCACGCCGTCGACCTGGCCTCCGAAACGCTCAAGGCACTGGCTGAGCGCAACAATCTCGACCCAGCGCTGGTGGACGATGTGATCATGGGCTGCGTCATGCAGGTCTCCGAGCAGTCGCTCAACATCGGCCGCAACGCGGTGCTCGCCGCGGGCTGGCCCGAGTCCGTGCCGGCCACGACGATCGACCGTCAATGTGGATCCTCGCAGCAGGCCCTGCACTTCGCCGCCCAGGGCGTGATGGCCGGGGCCTACGACATCGTCGTGGCGGCGGGGGTCGAAAGCATGACCCACACACCGATGGGCTCCTCGGTCGTCAAGGACTTCGGGTTCCCGTTCGGCCCGCGCATGATGGCGCGCTACCGCGACGAGGAGGGCCACAACCGCCTGCAGGGCCAGGGCATCGGGGCCGAGATGATCGCTGACCAGTGGGGCATCTCACGCGAGGAGCTCGACGCCTTCTCGGTACGGAGTCACCAGCGGGCGGCGCGGGCCACGGCAGAAGGCCGCTTCGAGAACGAGATCATCGCGGTGGCGGTCAAGGACGAGGAGGGGAACGACTCCGCCGAGCTCCTCAAGGCCGACGAGGGGATCCGTCCCGATTCGTCGGTGGAGGCCCTGGCCAACCTGAAGCCGGCCTTCAAGGAGGACGGCAAGGTCACGGCGGGCAACTCGTCGCAGATCACCGACGGCTCCTCGGCCGTACTGATCATGAGCGAGGAGAAGGCCAACGCGTTGGGCCTGCGGCCGAGGGCCCGCTTCCACGCGTTCGCCCTGGCCGGCGTCGACCCCGTCACCATGCTGACCGGCCCCATCCCGGCCACCACCGCCGTGCTGGAGCGGGCCAAGCTCACCCTGGACGACATCGACGCGGTGGAGATCAACGAGGCGTTCGCCTCGGTCGTGCTGGCGTGGGAGAAGGAGCACCACCCCAACATGGAGATCGTGAACCCCAACGGCGGCGCCATTGCACTGGGCCACCCCCTGGGCGCGTCGGGCGGCAAGCTCATGGGCACGCTGCTCAACGAGCTCGAGCGCACCAACGGCCGCTACGGACTCCTCACCATGTGCGAGGGCGGCGGGCTGGCCAACGCCACCGTCATCGAGCGGCTGGGCTGATCCGGGTCCGGCCCCCGGAACGGGGTCCGGCAGGACATCCGGGCCGTCCCCGTCAGGGGAGCCGCCGACCGGTCAGCGATATCTGGTCGCCAGCAGGAAGCCGACGAAGATCATCACGAGGCCGACGACCAGGCCCCAGGGCGAGCCGTGGGCCAGGCCGGGTAGGCGGGCCAGGTAGTTGACCGTGATCACGGCCACCCCGCCGATCAGCAGGATCAGGATCAGCGCGCCGAACCACCGTGGGCTGTGGCGCACGCTCTTGGGGATGGGCGCGGTGTAGCGCCCGCTCTCCTCGGGCGACTTGTACCGGCCCACTTTCGAGGTGGTCCGGCCCCCGGCCGACTTTCCCTTGCGCGAGCCGCTGCCCGGTCCTTTGGTGCTCGTTGCCACGGGGTCAGAGGTTAGCCAGCGCCAGGGGGGCGCTCCGGGCGGACGCCCGGCCGGGCGGCGGTACGATCGCGGGCCCATGGGACCGCGAGTGCTCCTCGTCGACAACTACGACTCGTTCGTCTACAACCTGGTCCAGGAGCTGGGCGAACTGGGCGCCGAACCGGTGGTGTTCCGCAACGACGCCATCGACGTGGCCGGCATCCGGGCTGAGAAGCCCGACGCGGTGCTCATCTCGCCGGGGCCGGGACGCCCCGCGGACGGCGGGGTGAGCCTCGAGGCCATCGCCGCGCTGGCCGGGGAGATCCCTCTGCTCGGCGTCTGCCTGGGACACCAGTGCATCGGCCAGTCCTTCGGGGGCCGGATCGTGCCGGCACCCCAGCTGATGCACGGCAAGACCTCGGAGATCCACCATGACGGGAGCGGGATCTTTGCCGGACTGCCCAACCCCTTCGTGGCCACCCGGTACCACTCGCTGGTCGTGGCGCCCGACTCGGTGCCCGACTGCCTCGAGGTCACGGCGAGGTCGACCGACGGCGTCGTCATGGGCCTGCGCCACCGGGACTTCGCCGTCGAAGGCGTCCAGTTCCACCCCGAGTCGGTGCTGACGGCGTCGGGACCGGCGCTGCTCGGCAACTTTCTCTCGCAGCTGGGGGCGGCGGCGCAGGCCTGACCGCACGGACGGCTGGGCGCCTGCGACTGCGGTGGACGGTGCGCGGCGGGCGGTGGACTCAGTTCACCTTGACGTGATTGCCGGGGCCGCCCGGGCCGGGACCAGGACCGGTACCGGTTCCAGGGCCGCCCCCGCCACGCAGGTTCGTCGGCAGGGTGGTCGATGTGGTCGGACTGCCCGTCGTGCTCGTACTCGACGACGTGGTGGTGGTGCTGGCCTGGCAGACCGAGATGCTGACCGTGCTCCCGCTGCCGACCTGGGTCCCCGAGGCCGGGCTCTGGCTGTCGACATTGCCGGGCTGCGCGCCGTTGGCGCATCCAGTGTCGAAGGTCGTGTTGGGCACCAGGCCGATCCCGGTGATGGCGTTCTGGGCTGCGCTCGCCGACTGTCCGACAACGCTCGGGACCGAGACGCACTGGGAGATGACGACGTTGACGGCGGCGTTGGGATCGGCGTTGATTCCCGCAGCGGGGCTCTGCGAGGCGATCTGCCCGTTGGCCACCTGACCGGAGCAGCCAGAGGTCTGCGCTCCGAGGTTGAGGCCGGCCCGGCTGAGGGTGGCGGCCGCCGTCACGGGGGTCTGGCCGATGACACTCGGTACCGGGACCTGGTTCTGCGTCCCCGAGACGGTCAGTGCCACCGGCACGTTCTGCTTGACCCTGGTTCCGCCGGCAGGCGTCTGAGAGAGCACCGTGCCGACTGGCTTGTTGCTGGTGACGTTGTTGACGGTGTAGCTCATGTGCACGGCCTTGATCGCATTGATGGCGGCTGTCAGCTGCTGATTGGTCACAGAAGGCACGGTGACGATCGGGATGTTGGGCCCGTTGCTCACCACCAGATCGACGGTGGAGTCCTTGTTCACCGATGTGCCTGCGGTCGGATTCTGCGACAGCACGGTGTCCTTGGGCTTGCTGTTCGTCTCGAAGCTCGTGGTGCCGACGGTCAGCCCGTCGTTCTTCAGCGTCTGGGTGGCCACGCTCACAGGCAGCTGGGTCACGGTGGGGACACTCACCTTGGAGGTCAGGACGGAGCGAAACAGGAAGAAGGCGATGATGCCGAGGGCCACCAGGAGGATCACCAACAGGATGATGAGGCGACGGTTGCGCTTCTTGCGCTCCAGGTCCTCCTGTCCGGGGTGCACCGCTGTGCCGTCGAGGACGGCCATGGTGCGGCCGGTCGTCGGGCTCATCACCGACGTGCTGCCGAGCGCCGTCATCATGGAGGTCATCCCGGGATCGACCGCCTCGACCGGGCGCCCGTCGGCGAAACGCAGGAGATCGGCCCGCAGCTCCTCGGCCGACCCGTAACGGTCGTCGGGATTCTTGGCCATCGCTTTCATGATGATGGCGTTGAGCGCGGTGGGCACGGCCGGGTTGGCCACCCGGGGCAGCACGGGCTGGTCGCGCACGTGCTTGGACGCGACCGCCACCGGCGAGTCGCCCGTGAACGGCGGCTTGCCGACCGCCATCTCGTAGAGCACGACGCCGAGCGAGTAGATGTCGCTGCGGGCGTCGACCGCCTTGCCCTCGGCCTGCTCGGGCGAGAAGTAGGCGGCGGTGCCCATGACCGCCCCGGTCTGGGTCAGGCTCTCTTCCGTGTTGACGGCCCGGGCGATCCCGAAGTCGGTCACCTTGACCTCGCCGTCGGGGGTGATGAGGACGTTGCCGGGCTTCACGTCGCGATGGATCACGCCGTGGCGGTGGGCGAAGGCCAGGGCGGCGGCCACGCTGGCCCCGATGTTGGCGATCTGGCGGGGCGGCAGCGGCTCGGGATCCTTCAGGACGGCCGAGAGGGCCCGGCCGTCGACGTATTCCATGACGATGAAGTACGTCCCGTCGTCCTCGCCCCAGTCGAAGACCGGGACGATATTGGGGTGCGAGAGGTTGGCGGCGGCCTGGGCCTCCCGGCGGAACCGCTCGACGAAGGTCTTGTCGACGGAGAGCTCGGGGAAGAGGACTTTGAGGGCGACCGGCCTATCGAGCTGGCGGTCGACGGCCCGGTAGACCTGGGCCATGCCGCCGCGCGCCACCAGATGGGTGAGCTCGTAGCGTCCCGAGTAGACGCGCGGGGTATCGACGGGTTGCATCGGGCCCAGAGCCTACGCGTGGTGTCCCACGAGAACCCGGACAGTCGGGCCTTTTGGCGGGTGGGACGAGTGGGTCGGCCGCGAACGCATCACGGTGCGCCCGCGGGAGCGGCGGCGACAGGCACCGTGGTGGTGGGAAGCACCGTCACGGTCGTCGTCGTGAGCGCGGTCGTGCTCGTGGTGGTCGGGCCCGGGCCGGCCGGAGCGAGGTGACGGGTGAGCGGCTGGGTGGTCGTCGTTGTGGTCGTCGTGGTTGTCGTGGTGGTCGTCGCCAGGCTGTCGATGTAGGACTTGGCCTTGGCCAACGAGGACTTCTGGACCCCGGCGTGCAGGGCGACCAGGGCGACGGGGGGCACGTCACTGGTCGAGTGCTCCGAGCGGTACACCACCTTGGGGTGGAACCAGAGCACGCCGCCCTGCTGCCCCTGCTTGACCACGATCTGCGTGCCCTGGGTGGTCACGATCCAGTTGTCGTAGGCGTACCAGCGGATGGCGAAATAGGCCCCCACCGGCACCGCCGCCACCAGGATCACGAAGCCCACGACCCGGAAGGTGATCCGTCGGGGAATGCCCAAGCGGCGACGGCGCTGGCTCCGACTCTCCTTCTCGTCGGGAGGGCGGCCGGCGGCCGGGGACGGTTGGGCCTGGGGCGGGACCCGGGCGGTGCTCCGGGCCACCGGAACGGCGGCCGTCGGGCTGCCGAGAAAGAACTCGTCGCTGCGCGGGCCGTCCTCGGCCAGCGTCGCCGGATCGTGCCCGTCGCCGAAGCCGAGCTGCGCGCCTGGCGCCAGGGTCTCGTCGGCGTGGGTCTCCGACAGGCCCGACGGGGGCGGTTGCTGCTGCGTCGTGAGGAGCGCGGCGGTCGTCGAGCGCGGCCGCGCCGGCGGCGGCACCGGCGGCCGCACCCGGCGCCGAGCCTTCCCCGTCCGACCCGTCGCCTTCCCCTGCCCCCTCAGCTCCGCCCTCGCCCGGTTCGGCCGGCTCTGACCCGGGATCGCCGACCACCGGCGTCGTCGCCGTCGGCTGGCTGGTCGACCGGCCGATCGGTGTCACCAGGGCGGCCGATCCGTTCATGTCCTCACCGACCTGCACATCGACGATGACAACGGTGATGTTGTCGGCGCCCCCATTGGCGTTGGCCACGTCCACCAGGCGCTGCGCCGCCTCGTCAGGGTCCGAGACGGCGCCCAGGACCTGGGACATCTCGTGGGGATCCACCTCGTTGGACAACCCGTCGGAACAGAGCAGGATCCGGTCACCCGAGCGGAGGTGGAGCTCCCACATGTCCGTCTCGACCTCGGAGGACACGCCGAGGGCCCGGGTGAGGATGTGGCGTTGGGGGTGGACGGCCGCCTCGGCCTCGGTCATCTCGCCATGGCGCATCCGCTCCTCGGCCAGGCTGTGGTCGTCGGTCACCTGGACCATCTGCCCGTCGGAGAACACGTAGGCCCGGGAGTCGCCCACGTTGGCCAGGGCCAGCACGTCCTTGCCGTCTCCCCCTCCGACCAGGGCGACCGCAGTGAGCGTGGTTCCCATCCCCCTGAGATCCTCGTTGGCCAGGCTCTCGCGCCAGACAGCAGTGTTCGCCTCGGTGAAGGCCTCGCGCAGACCGGTCGCGCTGGGGGCGCGCTCGAAGGCCTGCTCGAGGGTCTCGACCGCCACCCGCGCCGCCACCTCTCCCCCGACATGACCACCCATGCCGTCGGCGACGGCAAAGAGGTTCGAACGCTCGAGAGGGACATCCTGGTTCACGGGGCGGACGCGCCCGACGTGCGTCGCCGAGCCCGAACGCAACACGGTCACCGGGCCACCTCGAAAACGGTCGAGCCGATCTGGAGCAGGTCACCCTTCCCCAAGCGCATGGCCTGGGAGATCTGCTCGGAGTTGACGTACGTGCCGTTGGTGGAGCCGAGGTCCTCCACCCAGAGCTGGTCGTTGTGTCGGAACAAACGGGCGTGCAACGTCGAGGTGTAGATGTCATCGGTCATGGCGACGCCGCAGCCGGGTGAGCGCCCGATCGTCAACTCGTCGTCGAGGTCATAGTTGCGGCCGGCCTGCTCGGGAGGTTGGAGCACCGTCAGGTAGAGCGGCCGGCGGCGGCCTTCTCTGCGTCCCTGTCGCTCGACGGGCTCGCCTCCCGCTTTGGCCTCGCGCCGCTCCTGACGGCGCTCCCAGCGTGGCTTGCGGATGGTGGCGGGGCTCATCTCGACCCAGACGGCCCGGACGACGCGCAGGAAGAAGATGAAGATCAGTGCAATGACGCTCCACTGCAGGATGTGCAGGACGGCATTCAGATTCTGCGTGGCGAGCAGGACCGCCGCCACGGCGCCCGCTGCCGTCACGACATTTCGAAGGTGAGCCGCGTCGACCCGACGCTGATCTCGTCCCCGCTGGCCAGGAGGTGCTCCCGGATGGGAGCCCCGTTCACCCTGGTGCCGTTGGTGGAGCCGAGGTCCGTGACGAAGACCCCGTCGCCCTTCCGCCGCAGCTCGGCGTGGCGCCGGCTGACGTTGGAATCGGGCAGCACGACTTGGCACTCGGGCAGGCGCCCGATGACCACGGCGTCGGATCCAACGGTGACCCGGCGCCCGTCAGGGAGGACCAGCTCGGCCAGGAACCCGCCGTCCTCGCTCTCGCGTACCTCGGCCGAGACCGTGAAGCGGCCGGCCTTGAGCGACGAGCCCTCGAAGATCTCGACCTCGACAGGCCCGACGAAGGAGTAGCCCTCGATCTTGGCGTGCTCGCGGGCGGCGTCGGAGAGCTCGCGAGACAAGGCGTCGATGAAATTGGCGAAGCGGCCGACGTCGGCCGGCGACAGAGTCACGGCGAAGGCATTGGGCGCGATGAGGCCCCGCACACCAACCCGCCGGTGCAGGTCCATCTCGCGGGTCAGCCTGCGGCCGATCTCGACCGGCTGGAGGCTGCTTCGAAACGGCTTGGCCAACGTTCCCTCCACCAGACGCTCGAGGCGCTCCTCAAACTGCTGGAGTCCCATGGTTCCCAAGAGATTACTGGCCAGGTGCCCCGACCTGGGATTCACCGGGTGTCTGACCTGGTCACCTGGTTACGTTCGGCCGGGGCCAGGCGGCGCAGAGACTACTGTTGGCCGGTCACTCGGGCGAGTGGCGGAATAGGCAGACGCGCAGGATTCAGGTTCCTGTGTCCGAAAGGATGTGCGGGTTCAAGTCCCGCCTCGCCCACGCTGGCCCTCGTTTGGTGCCCTGTCCTCAGGGTCGCGTCTCCACGGATCGATCGGATTCGTCGCCGGGCCCGCGACGCCGGTCGTAGCTTGGATCCTGCTCTCCGCGGAACGAGGACCAATATGCCCCCGGGTCGTCACCCGCCGGCACGGCGTCGGGCAGGACGCGGCGATAGGCGAGCTTCCAGGTCCCATCCACCCGCCGGAAGTAGTCGGCGTAGCGGCCATGGCCCGAAACACCGGCCGTCCCCGCCGTGCCGTGGAAGACGTAGAAGGTCTCCCCCCACGCTTCGTCGCCCCGGACGTCGAAGACCGACTGCCCGATCAGGTGGTGCATCGACGTCATCGGACCCGGGCGGCTGACGAACTCGGCGAACTCCTGACCACTGCCCTTGAAGGTGCCGTGGTCGTCGAAGGAGTCCTGGGTGTAGCAGGAGGCGATGCGTTCCCGGTCAGCCCGGTCGACGGCCGAGGAGAGGGTCGCCACCAACTCGGCGAGCTCCAACTTGTCGTACCAGACCTGGGTGTCACCAGACACCGACTTCTCCATCACGCCCTCCTCCGCATTGCGCCACGCTCCGTTTCCGCCGAATCAGCGGCCAGAGCGTGATCTGGATGTGACCACCCGGCGGGATCGCGCCCCACCCAGCCCCCCTCCCGCGGTGTCCCACCGACTCCGGCGGGGTGGGCCAAGATGGGAGGCCGTGGGGGACCCTACCCAAGGAGCACGTCGACCCCGGGGCGGGCCGGCGGCCTTGGCCGTGATCCCCCCGGTGAGCGTCGCCGACTTCGCGGATCCCGATTGGATCGCACCGTTCGCCCGCGAGGCCGAGAGGCTCGGCTTCGAGTCGCTGGTCCTGCCCGAGCACGTGGTGATGGCCGTCGATTACACCAGTCGGTATCCCTATTCGAAATCCGGGCGGGTGCCGTTGCCCGCCGATTGTGTGATCCCTGACCCCCTCGACACGTTGGCCTACGTGGCGGGCGTCACGACGACCTTGGGTCTCGCCACCGGCCTCCTCGTCCTTCCGATGCACCATCCGCTCGTTCTGGCCAAACGCGCCGCGACGGTCGACCGTCTCTCGGGAGGAAGGCTCCGTCTCGGAGTCGGGCTCGGCTGGATGCGAGAGGAGATCGAGTCGGCGGGTGTCGACTTCGCGAGCAGGGGCCGGCGTGCGGACGAGGCCATCGACGCCATGCGCGCCCTGTGGAACGCCGATGCGAGCGGAGGTGCACACTTCGAGGGAGATCACTTCTCCTTCTCCAGCGTGCAGTCGTTCCCCCGGCCCGTCCGGTCCGACGGGGTACCCATCGAAGTGGGCGGGACGTCTCCGGCGGCCATCCGCCGGGCGGCCCGTCGCGGCAACGGCTGGCTCTCCCTCGGTCTGCGAGGAAACGCCCTGGCCGAGGCGCTGCGCCGTCTCGATGCGGAGACAGCTGCGGCCGGGCGCGATCCGGACGCCATTCAGGTCACGCTGAGCGGGGTGACGTCCTCGGCCACCGTCGACCGGTCCACGCTGGACGAGGCCGCTGCTCTCGGTGCACGCAGGGTCGTCATCAATCTGGGCTCCGCCGACCTCGCGGGAGCGAGGGAGGAGCTCCGTCACGCGGCCGAAAGGGCGCAGCTCACTCCTGCCTGACCGGGCCCGGGTGGGCGTCAGCCGGCGCGCAGCGGCTGATCACTCACCAGATCCACCCGCAACACGCGCTCGTGGATGCGCCACCCGCCGGCCCGCCTCTGGTAGGTGTCGAGATAGCGGATGTGCCACACCAGCAGCACCTCGCTGCCTTCGTCACCGAGGACGTGGTAGGCGACGCAGCGTGTCTCGCCCGTGGCCCGGTCGCCGTCGATCGACGCCAGATGGTTTGCGATGGTGTGCGTCGTCGACCGGTAGTGCCGTGCCATGGCGATCGCCTTGGTGATCTCCGCCCGCCCGTGGCTCCGGCTGGTCGGCTCGCTCGCACCCGGTGTGGCGTAGGCGACGAACGTGCCGTCCTCGGTGAACAGTCCGGCCACTGCCTCAGGGTCACGTCGGTCGACGCCCTGGGCGTATGCGTGCACGAGGTCGGAGATGGCCAGGCGGTCGGCCACGAGTGCGACCGAACCGGGATCGGCCGACTGGCTTTGGGGTACACCTGGCGCGCTCGAGTCGGTCACGTCGCGCCGCCCACCGAGGTGAACCGGTTCAGCCCTCCTGGAAGGAGCCGGTAGTGCCCGTCGTCCACTTGGCACCGCACGGTGAGGCCTGTGTCGACTGCAAGTCGAGGAACGATCCGTTGCTGAAGAACGATCCGGCCTCGACCACCCCGGTCACCTCGCCTTCGAAGTCCGACGTGCCGAAGGATTGCACCTGGTTGAACTCCAGGGTCGATGGCGTGAGTCTCGGATCTCCGCTCTTGACGTCGTAGGTCACCGTGAGCGATCCCGTCGCGTCAAACGCAGTGGCGGCGCAGTCACCGGCTGGTGTGCCGGTGATGGTGCCCGTGATCTGACCCCCGGTGACCGTGGCGCCCGCATTCGATCCGCTGCAGGCATTGAGCGCGATCTTGACCTTGACCGCGGTCGGAGTCGACGTCGCACCAAGCGGGGGGTTGAACTTCACCTTTCCCGAAATGCCGCAATCGAGGGCTCCGATGCCCTTGTGCGCCGGAGCGTTGGTGGCGCCAGCCCCGATCGGTCCTGCCGTGACGAGCAGCGCCACACCCGTCAGGAGCACGACCCCGCTCACGCCAACCCGCCTTCGTGCATTCATGTCGCCGTCTCCCCGTTCGATCGACTCAAGCCTGACGAGCGCCAACGGTAGTTTCCTGCCAATCCGGCTACAACGACCGTGACACGGGCAATGAAGCCGTTGTTCGAGACCCATGGTCGATCGTGGACAAGCTGCACTCCGAGTGCGGTGTCTCTGACGGATGGCGGGCGATCCGTCACGTCCGGTCCGGTCCGGTCCGATCCGCCCCGAGCAACCGCTCCCCAACTCTGGGCGGGCACGCCGGGTGCAGAGCTCAAGAGGTCGGCCCTCGCCGACGATCCATGAAGAGTGCATGTCGAAGTGCGGCCCTGCGCCCACGGGCGCGTCACCTCGGCTTCTGCCCGACTCGGTCGGGCGGCCGCAGCGATCGCCGGCGCCCTCCTCTGCGCCACCCTGGTGGTCAGCCTCGGTCCGACGGCTGGAGCCGCCGTCAGAGCGTCGGGCTCGGGCGGTGTGGCGGCCTTGACGGGCATCCCCTCGGACAACTTCTGGCTGGCCAGCGCCCAGGGGTCCGTGTGGGACTTCGGCTCGGCCGGCGCCTTGGGCTCCGTCAGCGGACCGCTCAACCATCCGGTCGTCGCCATGACGCCGACGAAGGACGCGCAGGGATACTGGCTCGTGGCCTCCGACGGGGGCATCTTCTCGTTCGGCGACGCTTCGTTCTACGGCTCGACCGGCTCCATCGCACTCAACAAGCCCATCGTCGGCATGGCGCCCACGCCTGACGGCAAGGGCTACTGGCTCGTGGCCTCCGACGGCGGGATCTTCTCGTTCGGCGACGCCGCCTTCTACGGCTCGACCGGCTCCATCGCACTCAACAAGCCCATCGTCGGCATGGCGCCCACGCCTGACGGCAAGGGCTACTGGCTCGTGGCCTCCGACGGCGGGATCTTCTCGTTCGGCGACGCCGCCTTCTACGGCTCGACCGGCTCCATTCACCTCGACCAACCGATCGTCGCCATGGCGGCCACCCCGGACGGCAAGGGGTACTGGATGGTGGCCTCCGACGGAGGGATCTTCAACTACGGCGATGCCGGCTTCTTCGGGTCGGCCGCCGGCGCGGGCAGCCTCGACCCGGCGGAGAAGGTGGTGGCCAGCCACTCGGGCCATGGCTACTGGGTCGAAGAGCAGAACGGAACCGCCTATGGCTTCGGCGATGCGGAGGGGACAGCACCGCCGACCGAGGCACTGCTCTTCCAACCGGTCACGCCCGGCGACAAGGCAGTCCTCTTCGCCTTCGCGCAGCTGGGCAAGCCCTACATCTGGGGGGGCAACGGACCGGTGGGCTACGACTGCTCTGGACTCGCCCTGGCCTCGTGGGAGAACGGCGACGGCATCGGTTTCGCCCGGGTGGCCAACGACCAGTACAACACCGCGGGTGTACCCGTGGCGCTGACGAATCTCGCTGCGGGCGACCTGGTCTTCTGGGGGACTTCGCAGACGGACTGGACGAGCGTGGACCACACCGCCATCTCTGTCGGCGGGAACAGGATCGTGGAAGCCACGGGCGACCAGGTCCAGTTGAACTCGCTCGACCAGTGGGGGTTGGACGAAGTCATGCCCAACGGCCGGCGCCCGTAGTCGCGTCCTGCGGCGGCGGCGTCTTCTGCCCGGTCAGCGGCGCCGGAGCTGCGCGGGCGCCCGCGACTCAGCGGGCGTTCTCGGCCAAGCGGACGTCGAGGGTCGATTCGAGACGCAGGGAGGAGTCACCGGCGTCGATGGGCTCGTCGAGGACCTTGCGCAGCCGATCGGTCAAGGGACTGACGTTCCTCTCCTCGGCCACGGTGATGACCGTCTTCAGCTCGTACTTGCCGGTCCGTCCCACGGTGTCCTCGGTCCGCAATACGTGCGTGAGGCGGTGCGCCGCCTCGAGCAGCACGGTGTTGCCGACGTCGAACCCACGTTCCTCATTGATCGTGGCCAGGTTGTCCAGGGTCACGGTGATGATCACCACCTCACCCCCGTGACGAGGCTGGCGAACCAGAGCCTGGTTGAGCCGGTCCTGCACCACCATCTCGTTGGGCAGCCCGGTCTGCGGGTCGGTCATGACCAAGGCCCAGGCCTTGTCCTTCCCGCCGCCCGTCGCGGTCGCGGGACTGTCGTGACGCGCCATGCTGTCGCCTGCGGGCTTCATGCAGGCCAAACATATGTCACGCGCGGCCCGTCGCGCCGACTTGTCTGGCATCTTCGTGACACACGAGGGATGCGCCGGCCACCCGCCGCCCGCCACTCAGAGCCGGTAGAGCTTGGCCGCGTTCTCACCCAGGATCTTGCGTTGCACCGCCGGCTCCAGCGTCGACATCTTCTCGGCCGCCGTCTCGAGGGACTTGGGGTAGAGGCAGGTGGGGTGGGGGAAGTCCGTCTCGAAGAGGATGCTGTCCGCCCCGACCGATTCGATCGGGTTGGGCAGGTTGTTCTTCTCGAACCAGAATGTGACGTGGAGGTTCCGCTGAAGTACTCCGAGGGCAGCAGCGACAGCTTCTCCAGGCTCCTGGGGGCGTTCTCGGCCATTTCGTAGTCGAGGGCCTCGAGGATGAAGGGGATCCAGCCCACGCCGCCCTCCACCGAGACCATCTCGAGTTCGGGGTGCGGTCGAGCATGCCGCTCAGGATGATGTTCGTCACCACCCGGGCGTTGCCGACAAGAGATGCGTCCCACCGATGGCCAAACTTGGTGTCTTCGACCTGGGACTCCCAGGGGTAACTCCCGAAGTCGGTCATGGTGGTGAGGCTGGCCCCGATGTGGAAGTGCACCGGCAGCTTCAGGTCGGCACACGCCTCCCAGAACGGGTCCCAGGCCCGGTTGGCCAGGTCCGTCCCGCCCACGTCGTTCGGGTCCGACGTGATGTTGACGCCGCGCAGGTCGGGCGAGGCCACCCGAGACGGCCACGTCCGACCCAGGGTTGGATTCAGGCGGGCGACG